>NZ_CP191988.1:5039594-10079188 GCF_050943795.1 Streptosporangium sp. CA-115845
GGGACCTGACCGAGAACGTCGAGCAGCTGCAGATCCGCGACAGCCTGGTGCTGGTGCGAGACCGGTGCGTGGCGCTGCTGGCGGGACTGGCGGCGCTGGCGGCCGAGCACGCACCGCTGGTGATGGCCGGGCGCTCGCACAACGTGGCCGCGCAGTCCACGACGCTGGGCAAGCGTTTCGCCTCGGCCGCCGACGAGCTGCTGGTGGCGTTCGCCCGGCTGGAGGAGTTGATCGGCCGCTACCCGCTGCGCGGCGTCAAGGGGCCGGTCGGCACCGCCCAGGACATGCTGGACCTGCTGGGCGGGGACGCGGCCAAGCTGGCCGCGCTGGAGGACGAGGTGGCCGCGCACCTGGGGTTCGCCCACCGGCTGACCAGTGTGGGACAGGTGTATCCGCGCTCGCTGGACTACGAGGTGCTCACCGCGCTGGTGCAGCTGGCCGCGGCGCCCTCCTCGCTGGCCAAGACGATCCGGCTGATGGCCGGGCACGAGCTGGTCACCGAGGGGTTCGCCCAGGGGCAGGTCGGTTCCTCGGCGATGCCGCACAAGATGAACACCCGCTCGTGTGAGCGGGTCAACGGGCTGACGGTGATCCTGCGCGGGTATGCGTCGATGGCCGGGGAACTGGCGGGCGACCAGTGGAACGAGGGCGACGTCTCGTGTTCGGTGGTGCGCCGGGTGGCGTTGCCGGACGCGTTCTTCGCGTTCGACGGGCTGGTGGAGACCATGTTGACGGTGCTGGGGGAGTTCGGCGCCTTCCCCGCGGTGATCGCCGCCGAGCTGGAGCGCTACCTGCCGTTCCTGTCCACCACGAAGATGCTGATGGCCGCGGTGCGGGCCGGGCTGGGCCGGGAGAGCGCCCATGAGTTGATCAAGGAGCATGCGGTGGCCTCGGCGCTGGCCATGCGCGAGGGCGCCGGCGGCAACGAACTGCTCGCCCGCCTGGCGGCCGACGAGCGCTTCCCGCTGGACCGGGCGGCGCTGGAGGGCCTGCTGGGCGAGCCGATCTCCTTCACCGGCGCGGCCACCTCCCAGGTGGCGGCGGTCGTGGCCCGCGTGCAGGAGGTCGTGACCCGCTACCCGCAGGCGGCTGCCTACCGGCCCGGGGCGATCCTCTGAGCCGCGCGCCGAGGGTGCTGGGCGAGGTGGCCGAGGTGGCCGCCGCCTGCGCCGGTGACCCGCTCGTGCTGTGGGGTGCCCAGGGGATGGTGCAGGGTGTGCGGGCCTGGGCGCTGGGGGAGGCGGTCGCGGTGGCCTGTCCCGATCTCAACCGCCGCGACCGCCTGACGGTGTGCGGCGAGCCCGAGCAGGTGGCCGCGCTGGTGGAGTGGGTGCTGAGGCGCCTCGGCCCCTCCTACCGGGTGGTGGGCACCCGGGCACTGGTAGGGCAGGTGGCCGCCCGCTCACCGGGGCTGCGCCTGCTGGGCACCTTCGAGTGGATGGACACCCACCGGCTCAGCCCTGTCCTCAACGCGGGACCGGGGCGGGCGCGGTGGCTGGGCCCGCAGGAGGAGGGCGAGGTGAGCGCCCTGCTCGCGGCCGCGGCGCCCTCCTCGTGGGCGGTGCCAGGGGTGGCCGGCGTACGCCGCTGGGCGGGCGTGCGCGACGAGGACGGCGACCTGGTCGCGGTGGCCGCCGACGCCTGGTCCTGCCCGCAGGTGGGCTTCGTCGCCGGGGTCGCCACCGCCGCCCGGCGCCGCGGCGCCGGGTACGGCGAGGCGGTGTGCCGCCTGGCGCTGGGCGATCTGCTTACCTCGCACGGCCGCGCCGCGCTGATGGTCGACACCGCCAACCACACCGCGCTCGCGCTGTACGGGCGGCTGGGCCTGCGCCTTCGCCCGCTGGCCGCCGCGGCCTTGGAGGGTGCCTGAACCCGGTCCCCGGGCAGGGGCGGGAAAACCTGGTGCGGGCCGAGGCCGGGGCGGGCAGAGTGGACGAAATGATGTCTGGTTTCATACCTGGCCTGGAGCTTTCTCGTACTTTCTACGCCCAGGTGGTGCGGCCGATCGTGGCCGAGGTGCCGCACAGTGCCGCGCTGATCGGCGCCGGTTCTGAGGTGCTGGCGTTCGACACCGAACGCTCCACCGACCACGACTGGGGTCCCCGGGTGGTCCTCTTCGTCGAGGAGCATCGGATCGAGCAGGTCCGCCGCGCCGTCGCCGGCGGGCTGCCGGAGGTTTTCCGCGGCTATCGCACCGCCGTGACCGGCACCGGTGGGCACGGTGTGCAGGTCGGTGACGCGGCGGCCTGGTTCACCGGGCGGCTCGGCTTCGACCCGCTGCGGGGGGTGAGCATGCTGGACTGGCTGTCGACCCCCTGGCAGAAACTGGCGGAGGTCACCTGCGGGGAGGTCTTCCACGACGGCCTGGAGGTCCTGGAACGCGTCCGTGCCGCGCTGCGCTGGTACCCGCCGGATCTGGAGCGCTACGTGCTGGCCGGGCAGTGGAGGCGCCTGGCTCAGCAGGAGGCCTTCCCCGGGCGGTGCGGGGAGGTCGGCGACGATTTGGGCTCGGCGCTGGCCACCGCCGATCTGGCCCGCGATCTGATGCGCCTGGCGCTGCTGCTGCGCCGCCGCTACCCGCCGTACGCCAAATGGCTGGGCAGCGCCTTTGCGCGCCTGTCGGGTACGGCCGAGCAGGCAGAGGCCCTGTCGGCGGCGGTGGCGGCCACCGGGTGGCACGAGCGCGAGGGGCATCTGGGGGTGGTCTACCGGCGGGTGGCGGCCCTGCACAACCGGATGGGGGTGGGCCCGGCGCTGGAGGGGAGCCTGCGGGCGTATCACCGGCGGCCCTTCCAGGTCATCGACGCCGGCCGGTTCGCCGACGCCCTCAGCGGCGCCATCACCGACGCCCGGGTGCGGGCGCTGCCTGCGGTGGGGTCGGTCGACCAGTTCGGCGACTGCGCCGACCTGCTGGCCGATCCGCGGCGCTGCCGGGCGGCCACCCGCGCCATCTTGGACCTGTGAGGCCAGGCGGGAGGGGTCAGACGGTGGCCGGTTCGCGACGGGCGAACATCCGCCGCTCGAACCACAGCGTGGCCAGTGGCGGCACCGCGCACACCAGGCCGACGATGAGTGTGCCCAGGCTCCAGCGGGCCTGACGGCCGGCGACCAGCAGCGCGATCAGGTAGAGCACGAACAGGGCGCCGTGCACCGGCCCGAAGATCCTCACCCCGAGATCGCCGGTGGCGGCCACGTGCTTGAAGTACATGCCGATGAGCAACCCCGTCCACGAACACGCCTCGGCGAACGCCACGTAACGGAACAGACGCAGGGTGAGCGGCAGAGTCGGCACGGCGAAGTACACCTCTCCCAAAAGGGGTGATCCAGAAAGGGGGTATCCGGGCGGATCGGACAATGGTCTTCAGCCTAGGGGGGCGCGGGGCCGGTCGGTGCGCCGGGGGAGCGGTAGGCGCCGCCGAAAGAGCCCGGAGCACAACGGCCCTTGACCTCAACTTAAGTTCAGCTTTTAGGGTCGTGTCGTGACCGCGCCGGTGCTCTCACCCAAGAGCGCGGGAAACCAGGACCCT
The DNA here is from genome assembly GCF_050943795.1 of Streptosporangium sp. CA-115845. NCBI lineage: Bacteria > Bacillati > Actinomycetota > Actinomycetes > Streptosporangiales > Streptosporangiaceae > Streptosporangium > Streptosporangium sp. CA-115845. The sequence goes on from NZ_CP191988.1 coordinate 5,043,122, forward strand.
AGGAAGCACGGTGGTGTGTGATGAGCATGGAAATGGCCGCCTGGCATTCGCTGTACGGCGCGATGAACGCCCAGCGCGACCGGCGGCCGTTCTCGGCCGCCACGCTGCGGCGCATCGCCGCCTTCGCCCGCCCGCACCGCGCCCTGCTGGCCTGGTTCCTGCTGCTGAGCGTCGTCTCGGCGGTGCTGGCGGTGGCCACCCCGGTGCTGGCCGGGCAGGTGATCGACGCGATCGTCACCGGCGCCGCGGTGGGCGTCGTGGCAGGGCTCGCCGGGCTGATCGCGGTGATCGCGCTGGCCGAGGCGGCGCTGGGCCTGGTGACCAGGTGGATGTCGGCGAACCTCGGCGAGGGCCTGATCCTGCGGCTACGCGGCGCCGTCTTCGACCACGTGCAGCGCATGCCGGTCGCCTTCTTCACCCGCACCCGCACCGGCGCGCTGGTCAGCCGGTTGAACAGCGACGTCATCGGCGCCCAGCGCGCCTTCAGCGACACCCTGTCGGGGGTCGTGGGCAACCTGGTCACCCTCACCCTGACCCTGGCGGTGATGGTCGGCATCTCCTGGCAGCTGACCGCGCTGGCACTGGTGCTGCTGCCGGTGTTCGTGCTGCCGGCCCGGCGCGTCGGCGCCCGGCTGGCACGGCTGGAACGCGAGGCCGCCGACCACAACGCGGCGATGAGCACGCAGATGACCGAGCGCTTCTCCGCGCCCGGCGCCACCTTGGTCAAGCTGTTCGGCCGCCCCGAGAGGGAGTCGGCCGAGTTCCTGGCACGGGCACGGCGGGTACGTGACATCGGGGTGCGCACCGCGATGGTGCGCTCGGTGTTCGTCACCGCCCTCACCCTGGTCGCGGCGCTGGCACTGGCCCTGGTGTACGGCCTGGGCGGCTTCTACGCGCTGAGCCGGCAGCTGGAGCCGGGCGCGGTGGTGGCGCTGGCATTGCTGCTGACCCGCCTGTACGCGCCGCTGACGGCGCTGGCCGGTGCCCGGGTGGAGGTGATGAGCGCCCTGGTCAGCTTCGAGCGGGTCTTTGAGATCCTCGACCTGAAACCCCTCATCACCGACAGGCCGGACGCCAAGGCGGTGCCCGAGGGGCCGGTGAGCGTGGAGTTCGACCAGGTCGGTTTCGCCTACCCGTCGGCCGAGAAGGTGTCGCTGGCCTCGCTGGAGGAGGTCGCCGCCCTGGACGCGCGCGGCGGCGAGGCGGTGCTGCACGAGGTGTCCTTCCGCGCCGAGGCCGGGCAGCTGGTCGCGCTGGTGGGATCCTCCGGAGCCGGCAAGTCGACGATCGCGCAGCTGCTGGCCCGCCTGTACGACGTCGACAGCGGCGCGGTACGGCTGTCGGGGGTGGACGTGCGCGAGCTGTCGGCGGCCTCGATCCGCCAGAGTCTGGGCATGGTGACCCAGGACGGGCACCTGTTTCACGACTCGATCCGGGCCAACCTGCTGCTGGCCAGGCCGGACGCCGAACCCGAGGAACTGTGGGAGGTGCTGCGGCGCGCCCGGCTGGCCGACCTGGTCGCGGCGCTGCCCGAAGGCCTGGACACCGTGGTCGGCGAGCGCGGCTACCGCCTCTCCGGCGGTGAGCGCCAGCGGCTGACCATCGCCAGGCTGCTGCTGGCCCGGCCGCGGCTGGTGGTGCTGGACGAGGCCACCGCGCACCTGGACTCCACCTCCGAGGCCACGGTGCAAGAAGCCCTGGCCGAGGCGCTGGCCGGGCGGACCGCACTGGTCATCGCCCACCGGCTGTCGACGGTCCGCACCGCGGACCTGATCCTGGTCGTCGAGGACGGGCGCGTCGCCGAGCGCGGCACGCACACCGAGCTGCTGGCCGCCGGCGGCCGCTACGCGCAGCTGTATCGCACCCAGTTCGACCAGCCGGCCACCTGCCTGGAAGACCTGGAAGACGGGCTCGGGGAGTTCTCCGCCGTACCCGCCCGCTGAGCGCCGCCTGCGCCGCGCCGGGCAGGGGGCCGGGCAGGGGCATCCAGCTCGGCCACGGTCTTGATCTCCACCATGCGTCCCCCCCTGATCACCCCAACACCCGTAGCGGTATTATTATCACGCTTGCTAGGATCATGCGCATGGTGCGACCCCCGCTGACCGAACTTGACCGCGAACGAGGCCACCGCCTGGGTGCGCTCCTGCGCCAGGCACGCGGCACCCGCAGCATGACCGAGGTCGCCGCCGCCGCGGGCCTGTCCGCCGAAACCCTCCGCAAGATAGAGACAGGCCGCATCCCCACCCCGGCCTTCTTCACCATCGCCGCGCTCGCCACCGCCCTCGACGTCTCCCTGGACGTCCTGGCCGAGGTGTGCGCCGGCGAACGCGCCGCCTGACCCCGCCACCGGCGGCAACGGAAAACAACCCCGCCCGGCGCCGGCTATGCCGACGCCGCGGGCCCGGACCTTTGCACTCCCTCGGCGGAGACCGATCCCGACGCACCCGCGCCGCGAACGGCCGGGCCGCGCAGCAACGGATGCGAACGCATCGCCACCTCCAGCTCCCCGGGCAGCTCATCGCGGTAGCGCCCCAGCGTCGCCAGATCACTGTGTCCCAGAACCCGCCGCACCGCGTCCATGTCCACCGCGTCGGCCAGCAGATGAGTGGCCGTGGTGTGCCGCAATCCGTGCGGCGTCACCGAACGACGCCGATCGGGATCCACCCCCCGCTGCACCCGGTCGATCACCGCCTGCACATCCCCGCGCGCCAGACGCCGGCCCCGCCACGACAGCAGCAACGCCTTGTCGGGGGAGGCGATCCGCCCCCGCGCCAGATAGGCCTCCAGCACCAGCGCCACATCACCGGGCAGCGGTACGTCCCGCGTCTTACCGCCCTTACCGAAGATCCGCCAGTAACGCACCCCGTCGTTGGTGTAGAAGTCCTCCACATTGGCCCGCACCAGCTCCGAGACCCGAGGCCCCATCGTCGACAGCATCAGCACGATCAGCCCGTCGCGCAACTCGGTGTTCTGATCACGACGACGCCTGCGCCCCGAGCCCGCCGCCGACTCCTTCGCCGCCACCCCCTGCGGCCCGCCGCCCAGGTCACGCGCCGCACCGATCAGCCCCTGCGCCTGCTCACGGGTCAGCGCACGCCGCTCCGGCCGCAGCCCCCCGCGCTCCCTGGCCGTGACCGTCGCCATCGCCATCGGATTGACCTGCACCCACCCGACCAGCACCGCGTGCTTGAACAACGCCGACACCGACCGCCGAAACCGCGCCTGCGAGGAGGCGGACTGCAACGCCCCCGAGGCGGCCTCCGGCTGCGAGCGCCGCCGCCCGTCCGGCTTGCGCGCGAAGGCCAGCAGAACGGCATCCACCTCCTCACCCGTCAGATCATCTAAAACCACTTCCTCGCCCACCAACTGCACAAAGGTGGTTACATCACGCGCGTACACCTCCGCCGTCGACATCGACAACGCACCGGTCAGGGTCCTGGCCCGCACCAGCTCCACATAACGGTCGGCGCACTCACCCACACCGAGACGATTCAGATCAGCCGGCCGCATGATCCCGACGACACCCCTTTCGCGCCCAGACCGCCCTGAAACGGCCACTCATCTCGCACCGGCACCGGTAGGGACGAGGCCACGAAACAGCGACGCGGAAAAACACCGCCCCGCGCACGCCCGTCCCGCCCGCCAGATCACCGATCATGTCCATTCCCCACGGTAAACGAATGCCCGCACCCGGGCCGCCCCTCCAAGAAGACCGGGCACGGCATCGACCACCCGGCCTTTCGCCGAGCGCCCGCAGCGGGGATCGGGTCAGGGGAACCGGGGGAGCGGAGCCTTGAGCCGGCTCACCACCTTCCCGCCACCTGCCCGCGCCCGCTACGGCCAGTTGACCGGGATGCGCGGACACAACCGCCGATAGGGCTGCGCGTCACGGGCGATGATGCGCCAGTCGGTGACATTGCCGATCGCGGTGACCCGGGTGGAGGCCGAGTGGGCGGTGTGGGCGGCGGCGAGAGAGACGACCTCGCGCTCGGCCGCCATGTTGCCGATGATGAGGGCATCGTCGGCGTCGAGCCCGTCGACGTGCTGGGCGATCATGTAGAGAAGGCCGTGCAGACGCTCGCGAGCCGGAACGGTGAGCGCCTGGCGGGAGGCCTCGGCGGCCGCGACGGCGGACACGACAATCGGATACCCGCGACGGACGGCCTCGCCGATGATCACTTCAATCTCGATGTCCTTGTTCAGCCAGTCGTTGAGGGCCGAGTGGTCCAGGACGAGGCCGGTGTCGAAGAACCTCACGGACGGTGGCTCTCCTCGATCTGGTCGAACATGGTGCGGACACGGGCGAGGACGTCGCCGGGGGAGTCGTCGAGGTCGTGGCCGACGAGTTGCCGCCAGGCGGTCATGCGGCGGTCACGCTGGAGTTTCTCGGTGACGGCTTCGCCGATATAGGCGGATACGGTGACGCCGTACTCGTCGGCGGCCTCTTTGAGCTGGTCCGCCTGCTCCTTGGTGTGGGAGAAGCTGGTCCGCTTATCCTTAATGCGCATACGTTCACTCTATAGAGTGCATACCTCTGGTGTCAGGTGCGAACCGCCTTCTCCTCCGGACCGTCGTCGTCACCCCTGACCAGGTCGACCGGATGCGAAACGCCGACATGCGCGCCCCGCGTGCCGCGATCGAGTCCATGCCCGAAACGGCACATCCGGTACTCACCTGACCAAAACGGGTTCTCGGTCCGGTGATCGCCCCACCCCCCGCAGGCATGATCACAAGGCGTGCTCACCTCCTTGTACGCTCGCCTCGAAGGCGAAACCCGGCTCATGGCACAAAAGTGCCTGGCAAGCGGGCCGTTCGGTCACTGTGCGAACGTCTGCACAAGCACGCACGCGCAAGGCGGCCGGGTCGTGGGCGCCGTCGCCGCACAACCCCCGGCCCTGGTCCACCGAGGCCGTCCAGCGCCCGCTGAGCAACGCGCTGGACGAACACCGGCCGTCACCCACAACCGGCGGACGTGCAGCCCATGCCGGTCGCGCCGGGGCGGCGATCACCGGGGCCGAAGGTCCCTCACCCAGGTGGCCTTCGCGCCGGGCACGCTCAGCGCGCCCATGGCCACGGTCAGGCGGGGTGGTGTCACCCGGCGCGTTGGGGCGAAAGACCCTGTCCTCCCGCGGCGGGATCAGGACCTGTGGCCCTGGGGCCGGGCCTTCCGGCGGGGTCTGATGGGAGAGGAAGGGAGAACAGCCATGTCTGCTCTGATCATCACCGGAACCGACGGCTCCACCGGCGCGACCGCCGCCCTCGGATGGGCCGCCGACGACACTCGTACAGGCCCGCCGCCGCGCATCGTCACCGCCGTGCACCGCCGGCCGAACGACATCTCATAGGAACGCTCAAAGGAAACGCGGGAATGGAGAAAGAAGATGCCGATCAAAGTGAGTGACGTGATGGGCCGCACCGCCATCGCCGTGCGACAGGACGCGGGCTTCGCCGACATCGTGGGCGTGATGCGGCGCTTCGCCGTGGGCGCGGTGACGGTCATCGACCCGGACCGCCGTCCGATCGGGGTGGTGTCCCAAGACGACCTGCTGCTCAAGGAGAGCGACGCGATGCGCCACAGTATCTCGATCTTCGAGAGCGCCGCCCGCCGCCGCGAGCACGAGAAGGCCGCGGCGGTCATGGCCAAGGACCTGATGACCTCGCCCGCGATCACCGTCACCCCGGGCATGCCCGCCCGGGACGCGGCGCGGCTCATGCACGACAAGAAGATCGAACAGCTCCCGGTGATCGACCCGGTGACCGGCCGCATCGCCGGCATCCTGCACCGGTCGGACCTGCTGCGTGTCTTCGACCGCCCCGAGACCGAACTGCGGGCCGAGGCCGAAGCCATCGTCCGCGACCTGACCGGAACCGACGTGGCGATCGGCGTCGAGAACGGCGTGGTGACACTCGAAGGCAAGGTCGAACACCGCTCACAGATCGTCCGGCTCATTCAGGCGATCCGCCGGCTCGAAGGCGTCATCGACGTCACCTCGCGGCTCGAACACGGAAGCGACGACCTGCTCGTCATCCCGCCGCTGCTGTAGACCGCCGCTGTGGATCGGCCTTGCCGTGTTCCTGGAGCAGGACGTGCAGCAGCCGGCGGCGGGGGATCAGGCCGGGCGAACCGGGCACGGAGGGGGAGACGACCGCCAGGCGGCGACCTCCGGCGAGCCTACGAGGGCGCCGCGGGAGACATTGGTCCTTGCGGCGGGTGACGTTCGGCCGGTGCCGGAGCCCTCCTGCGGGTGTGTGATGGAGGTGAAGATACAGGTATCACCGAGTAAGCAGGCGAGGTGCGGACCGCACTGTTTCGCATCGAGCCCGTGCCGCTCTCAGCAAAGGAGCACCCATGACACGTTCACACAAGCGCTGGCGTGACCTCTCCGACCGGCAACGGGCGGCGATTTTGACGCTGGCCTCCATAGAGCTGTCGCTCACCGCCACGGCGGCCGCAGACCTGTGGCGCAGGCCCGCCGGACAGATCCGGGGAGGTAAGGCGCTGTGGTGGCCGTTGCTCCTCGTCCAGCCCTTGGGTCCGATCGCCTACCTCACGCTGGGCCGCATCCCCTCACCCCGCTAGCCCCGGGCTTTCGCGGTGAGTTTCGGAGAACTTGATCGTTTACATGAGAAAAGCACCGCTGAGCTGCAATGCCGGAGCCGGACCTGCGGGGCACCGCCCTGAGTGGCGCCGAACTCGGCCGCGTTCCCAACATCAGCTGCCGACTCCGCCGAGTAGGTCCTGGATCGCCTGGAGGATGGCATCGGGGCGGCGGAAGACGACGGAGGCGTGTCCGGCGTCGTCGACAACGCGGTTCTCGCCGTGGGAGACCGATTCGGCCAGCGCGCTGTAGAGCCGCGTCTTGGCTTCGGCCTCCTCGCGAAGGAGCGATGTGGGGATGCCCTGGGTCACCGCTTCTTTGAAGGGGTCGATCGCTGTGGCGGTGAGCACGATCAGCGGGACGTCCGGCATCGGTCCCGCGTTGCGTACCTCGTCATGGAGTCGGTGTCGGTTGGTCGCCTCCTGGCCGCCGATCCTCAGCCATTCGGGGCCGATGTGACGGTCGATCAGCGGTTCGCGGATCTCCTGCGGCCAGTCGGCCATCTCCCGCGCGAACAGTTCGCGGTAGAACTGGATGATTTCGTCGGGCAACTCATCAGGTAACGCCTCGTCGGGGTCCCATGCCTGGTACAGCTCGTTCAGTTTCTGGGGCATGTAGGAGTCGTAGTCCTCGTGTTCGGGATCCACCAGGACCAGGCCCGCCACCTCGTCGGGGAAACGCCGCGCATGGTGGCGTGCGTAGAGGCCGCCGAGGGAATGACCGACCAGCAGATAGGGAGCGGACACACCGGCGACCCGCAGCAACTCGCGCAGCTCGTCGGTGACCTGGGTGGAGGTGCGCGGCAGCTCGACCCGGTCACTCCACCCCGGCAGGGCACCTTCTGGCTCGCACCCGATGAACTCGCCGAGATGTACGCCCCGCTGGAGGCCAAGTCGCTGCGGCGCAACGTCCTGTCCTGACGATCACGGCACGAAGGAAGTCGGCCTGACAGAGCAGATCAAGTGAGATGTACATGTGCGGCCGAGTGGATCGTTTAAGACGATCGTGATCACCAAGATCGCCATGATCGCAAGGCGGGTTAAGTGAGACGTGAGCCCTGGCGTGCGCCCGCAAAGTGACCTTCAGCGAGCGGACCACGTGAGCCAGACCTGAGGCTCGAGCAAATCGCTTGAGGTGGGGCGACAAGACGGCAGATTAGAACTATTCACCTTATACCGAACAGAAGGTTGATTCTGTTCGGTATAAGGTATGATCATTTCAATGCCCATTCAACCGGCTGTCCCGTCTCCTGGCATGTCCCACCAAGGCACCTCTATCTACTACGCGGTCGGCTACCCAGAGGTCGTCGGACTGAGCGGCATTCTTGTCTCACCGCGCTGGAGAACGCTCGCCGTCGATCGATTCGTCGACGGGCTGGCCGATTTTTACGCCGAGATTCGAAAGGTCACACCCGATTACATCCCTCGCGGCGCGAGCGATCCGGTCCTGCACTGGGTCGATGATCAGTTACGCCTTAACAAAGCACTCCGCAGTGGGAGAGACCCGAGAATCGTGCTGTCGCGGTTCGGGTTGAGCGAGACGAGGTGAGCATTCCGCTGACACGGCACAGCCTTAGACTTAGCGCATGCCGCGCTTCGAGGTCGTTACGCATGTCATCGCGCCGCCGGATCGGGTCTTCGACATCTCACTGGACGTGGGCGTCCATACCACCTCGATGGCGGGATCGTCCGAAAAGGCGGTCGGCGGGGTGACCGCCGGCGGTCTGGAGCTCGGTGAGAGCGTCACCTGGCAGGCACGGCACTTCGGTATCCGCTGGCGGATGACTTCCACGATCAGCGCCTACGACCGGCCGGGATATTTCGTCGACGAACAGGTGTCGGGCCCGTTCAAACACTGGCACCACGCTCACCGTTTCCAGTCCGACGGTCATGGCGCCACGGTGATGAGCGACATCATCGATTTCGCCGCACCTCTTGGTCCCCTGGGGACCATCGCTGAAATCCTGGTTCTCCGCCGCTACATGCGCAGGTTGATCCGAGTCCGGAACCAACACGTCAAACAGGTTGCCGAAACCGCTCCCGCGGTCGAGTGATGATCCGCCACGTTAGACCACATCGTGTGAGGCGGTTTGAGCATTTCGTTGAGATGGACCAGATTGGATGAGACAACCTCTGGAGAGCGCGCTAAATGGACCACATTCGATGAGACAGCTCACTACCGTCCTGTCTCGTTCAATCTGGTCCGCCGCAGGTCAGGGGTTTCGCTCCGGACCACATTGAATGAGACAGGACAGTCGGCTCCCGGTGCAGGATCGGGTTCTCACCGTGCGCCCGCTCCAGCGCTTGACGCAGCCCAGCCATCTCCGGCCGATGGGCGCTCTTGAGCCGAGTGATCTCCGCTGTCAGGGCGAGAAGCATATTGTCCGCAGTGTCCCCTTATCGGCCTCGTCGAGGACGACCGCCCGCACTGGCGTGGAGCGCCGGCGAGGTCGCTCGATACGCCGCCGCAGGACCTGGTGCCCGTACAGAAACCTCCGGCTCTCGCTGCACAGCCTGAAACCACGGGCCTGCCCTTCCTGAGCGGATGCTTGACAGCCGACTCCACCTCTTCCTCGGTTGTGCGCCGGGCCGCCGTGCTGAGGGCGTCGATGCGTTTGCCGCCGCTCGCCATCGGCTCCGGAGGGTGTGGCTGTCATGGCGCGTTCCTGCGATGGCGGGTGGTATCGATCGTGACCGGGACAGGTTCCGTGGTGGGCGCACCGCTGCCTTGGACGGCGCCTCCCTGTACGGTGCCGGTGCGGCCTACTCCCCCGGTGCAGGCGACTTGGCGCGGGAATCCCGAAGCCGCGGCGAGCCGCAAGGTAGCGGTGTGGTAGATCTCGACTTCAAGGCGTAGTTGTTATCGGCTGCCTCTGATGGTGATTCCTGTTCAGGGGATGCGCGATTGGTCGGCGCTGACTGGGACCTGGTGGGCGATAACGGCCTTGGGGAACATCGGTACAGCCGTTGGCTCCGTGGACGGGCTGCGGTTCGTCGTCCCCGTGCGGGCCATCAGCCAGGTTCCGGATAGACCTGTCGGTGTCCGAGTGTGTTGTCGTGCAGAAGGCGATCAGAACACCATCGTGAGCAGGTCGGCGAACAGCTCCTGTTCGTCGATCTCGAGCCCGCGGTTCGTGAACCAGGTGGCCATGTTGTGGCAGTCGCGCATCAGGAAGTCCATGCCCTTCGGGTTGCCGACGATGTCGACGACCTGGGGCAGGTCGATCATCACGATCCGTTCGGCCTGCGCGAGGACGTTGTACGGCGAGAGGTCGCCGTGCGCGAGCCCCGTGCGGGCCAGTTCACGCATGCCGTTGCGGAGCTGCTCGAAGTACACACCGAGCAGTTCCTTCGACGGCCGGACCTGGGCGAGCCGGGGCGCGGCACCGCCCTGGCCGTCGTCGATGAACTCCATCAGCAGCTCGGTGCCGTCCACCTGCACGGGATACGGCACCGGGGCGCCGGCCTTCCACAACCGGTTGAGGGCGTCCCATTCGGCGTATGCCCACTGACCGTCCGCGACACTGCGGCCGTGCGAGGTCTTCTTCGCCGTCGCCCGGCTGTCGCGGCTGTTGCGGGTACGGCGGCCTTCGAGGTACGACGTACTGCGGTGGAAGGACCGGTGCTCCTCGGTGCGGTACCGTTTCGCGGCCAGCAGCGAGGACTTCGCCGGGTTGTCGCCGATGGCTTCGACGGCCCGTTCGAGCAGGAAGACGTCGGCTTCCTTGCCGGTTTTGAGGACGCCGAGCTCGGTGTCGATCGCAGCCTGTTCCGTCACAACCCACGAGGGGCGTGGTTCCGGGCCGCGAGAACCGCGCTCGACCTCCGGCCAGGTGGACCACCGCCGATCCGGGCCCAGCTCCTCGTCGACCGAATGGAACGTGAAGACGAAGGCTGCGGCCGGATCTGGTTGGGACTCGTCACCGGTGAATTCGGGTCGGCGGGAGTCGAGGTCGGAGTAGGTATCAGAGGGTTCGTACTCGGAAGACAACGGGTGTGCTCCTGAACAAAGAGGTGGGACTGATGCGGACATGCCGCAGCGCAGTGATGGCCATCCGTCAGCCCTCCTTAGTCCAGGCAGCGCTCTTCGCCGCTCGATCGACCCAGCATGCCCCGCCCGTTTCGGACCCCGCAACGTATTTACCGGAGCTGGAACCGTGCGGTCGGGCTCAGCCGGAGCTCCTGCATCGGCTTCGCGGATCGGCAGACCGGCTCCGGCAGCACCGGCTCCCGGCCAGAGCTGCGACGCGGCGAGCTGCCGGCGGTGTTCGTCGTACGCCGCCGCGCCGGGGAGCGCGCGAACCAGGCGAGCGTCACCTCGTCTCGCAACGGCAGCTATGGAAAGTGTTGAAACCCGTGGGAGTGTTCGAGCCGGAACGTCTCGGCCGACAAACGGCGGCATGGGCAGAGTCGGCCTGGCCGGTGTCCAGCCAGGCGCTCAGCGTTTCGGTGGTTACGATTGACGCAAGCCAGGCGGTAGATCACCCGAGAGCTGACGAAGCCGACGCCCTGTCCGTCTCCTCAGCGTAGATCCCGGCTCGCCCAGCCCAGTGCGGCGAGCACGGGCGGCAACACGGCCACCCACCCGTAGTGCACGATCTCCCAGCTCTCCTCTTCCGGATAGAGCCACGGCCAGTACGGTCCCCGCAGAACCAGGCTCACCGAGACGATCACCAGCAGACCGCCCATGCCCGCGAGGGCGGCCACCTTCCCCTGGTGCATGCGCCCGGCTACCGACGCCGACAGCAGGCCGATCGCGATGCACACCGCAGCCTCCACCGCCATCCCCGCCACCCTGAGCTCTCCACCCGCGGGCAGCCTGGCTACAGCGATGGCGCACGCGATCCCCCAAAACAGCCCCGCGAAAAGGCCCCCGAAGCCGCAGCGCAGCCACTGGCGGAGCCAGCGGGGCACCGGGGCCGCGCCCGTGCTCGCGGTCACCGCGAAACAAGGCGTCGAGGTGCTGGTAGGCGATCTGGTCGGCGTGCTGGAAGAAGGTCAGGCCCTTCCAGTTGCGGATGCGCGGTATCAGATCGAAACCGAACAAATGCGCCAGCGTGAAGACGGGGAAAGACTGGCCCTGGGTATCGGCGTGCACGGCCTTGGGCTGGACCTCGGAGGCGTTGGCCAGCAGCCCGTCGATGATGTAGATCGCCTCCCACGCCCCGCACGGCACGAACCGGGAGAACAGGGCGATGTAGTTGTCGGAGACGTAATGGTAGGCGATCCCGCCGAACCCTCCGTAGCGGATCGAGGTCTCAGCCAGCAGGTTGTCGATGTAGGTGTCGACCTGCGTGCCGTCGGTCCCCACACTGCTGCCATCATCCCAGGCCTTGACCACGTCCAGCGCGGCGAACGCGTTGACCACGTCGGTGATCGCCTTGTTCAGCTTGGCCAGGGTGATGTGCCGGTTCTTGGCCGGCGAGATCTCATGCGCGGTGATCCCCTCGATGTGCCGGGCCGCTTCGGCCGGGCCCATGTTCGATCCGCACGCGAACGTGGTCAGCACGTACCGGTCCTGCGGCTTCTTCAGCTTCGGGTCATGGCCGGAGGAGGGCCCGAAGTGCCGGTGCCGGCCCAGCCAGTACGCGGTGCGCGACACAATCTGGATCAGCGTGCGCTCGGGCACCCGGGATTTGACCTCCGCACCCAGCCTGACAGCGGTCGAGGTGGTGCCGACCCCGACCAGCCGCTTGAGCGTCGGGGTGCCGTCCTTGGCGAAGGTCAGATCCTCGTTGTCGACGTATCTGGTGTCCAGGTGCTCGGCGGCCTGGCGGTGCCGTTCCTTCAGCTCGGCCACGAACTCCTTCGCGGTCTCCGGTAGGCCCGCTTCTGCGCAGTAGGCCGGCAACAGGGGCCGGCACTGATCGAAACTCAGCAGGTGAGAGCTCCAGTCGCCGTGCTCGGCGGCCCCGGCCACCGCGATGTCCCCGGTGCGCAACTCCTCGGCCAGGTAGGCGAACACCATCGCCTCAAAGTGCCGTTTGACCAGCATGTCCGGATGTTTGCGGTCCCGAATCGCGCGCAGCCAGTTGGCCGAGGCGAAGCCAGATCCAGGCTGCGGCCGTCGGCGTGGCGGCTGGGGATGAATTCGCGGGTCTTGCCCCAGTAGGTGAGCGCGTGGTTCAAGGCGTCCAGCACGCTGCGGTCGGCCGAGGTCGCCACAAACTTCAGGGCGCCGGCCAGGGCGAGCATGATGGAGCGGTCGGTCTTGAAGAACTGCTGGACGAGCAGTTCGTGGTTGTCGTGCTGGTAGGCCGTTACCTCCTCGATGTCTGCCAGCTGCGAGGCCGCGCCGCCGGCCCGCTCCACCACCTGGCGGATCGACCCCACCCCCGCGGCCTGCGTTCGCACCGCCTTGACCAGCATCTCGACCGCAGCCGCGACGTCGGTCCTGGGGGCTGTCTGCTCGTCGTCTCCGCCGGTCTCGCTGTCGACCTCCGCGCCCAGATCGCTGACCTGGCCGCCATCATTCGCCCCAAGCGTGCTCGGATCACCGGCGACAAATGAGCCCCGCCAATGTCAGCCGCGAGCAATACGAGCGCTGGCACATCCGCACCTGCGCACGCTGCAACCGGCGAGCACCGAAATCGGCGGAGTGGTCGGACGGGCCAAAGCGCTGCAGCAGGTCCCGATCTGGCGGACCGCCACCTACCTGCGCGATCTACTCATGGACATTCGAACGCTGGCTCGCCGAGCGCCTCGGCTCCATCACCGATGCCGAGCAGGCCCGGATCGCGGCCTGCCTGGTCCTGCTCTTCGCGCAACCCGTCAGCCGCATCGTCCGCCTCACCCACGACAAAAGCACCACCAGGATCGCCGCCGAAGCCGGAGGCACCTGGAAGAAGTACGCCCCCGGCGATCACCCTCGATGACTCTGCTTCCTGGCACCCAGGCAACGGGATAACCCGTTGCCGCCACGTCTGGGGAGGTGGTGGAGTGCCCCGGTGACCAACACCTCGGCGCGAGAAGAATTCTCTGCCCTGCTCGCCCGTGTCAGTGCAGACCCGGCCGTCATCGGGGCCGTCCTCAGCGGATCACAGGCACGGCAAGGCATGGCCACGCACCGTTCCGACTATGACATCTACCTGATCACCATCGATGACAGGGCAGCCGACGAAGAGCGCCGCGACTCCCGGCTGGACGTCAAGGCCATGTCCCTGGAGGAATTCCGCGCGCACGCGCTGCCGGGATCGGGCTGGGAATGGAACAGGTACTCCTTCACCCATGCCCGCGTCCTCAAAGACCGGCCCGACGGTCTCATCGGTGAACTTGTCGCCGGCAAGGGAGCACTGTCACGCGAGGAAGCCCATCAGACAGTCGCCGCCTCCCTGGACACCTTCGTCAACGCCGCCTACCGCTGGCTGAAAAGCCACCGCGACGAACGCGCCACCGAAGCCCGCCTGGATGCCGCTGAAGCTATTCCTCCTTTGCTGACCTGCATCTTCGCTCTCCACTGCCGGGTCCGCCCCTATAACAAGTACCTCGGCTGGGAACTACGGAACCATCCCCTGGGACCGCCTCCATGGCGCCAGGAAAGGTTGCTGCCGCTCCTGGAAACAGTCCTGTCGCACGCCGTCCCGCAGACGGCTCGCCGGCTCTTCCTCGACCTGGAACCATTCGCACGCGCCGCCGGTCACAGCTCGGTACTGGACGCCTGGGGCGACGACCTCCACCTCCTGCGGCAAATCCCTAGCTGAACAAACAACGCGCAATGGCTGTCGGAGGCCGGCGTCGATCAACCGGCCCTTCGAGTTCAGCGCCTCGGGGTCGGCCTGCCGCTCCAGCACCGCCGCCAGCCGCTTGCGCGCCCGACGCAGCCGGGTCCGGGCGGCCATAGCCGTACATCCCATAACTTTGGCGATCCGCTCGCTGGTCAGGCCCTCCCAGCAGGCCAGCGCCAAGACCTCGCGGTCACGTTCGGGTAACTCGTCGAAGGCGACGCGGACATGGTCCAGATCGACCGGTCTGATCGGCCGGTCGGCGGCCAGTTCCGCACGCAGCCGTTCGGCGAGCACGGCCCTGCGGACATCGCCGCGCTGTTGATTGGCCAGCACGCGGCGGGCCGCCCCGTACAGCCACAGCGGCGCCTCCTCCCCCTCGGGCACGTCGTCGATGCGTCGCCAGGCGGTGAGGAACGTCTCGGAGATGACATCGGCCGTGTCGTCGGGCGAGCTGGTACGGCGGGCGGCGTACTGATGTATCGCCGGGTAGTACGCGTCATAGACCGCTTCGAAGCGATCTCGGTCTGTCACAAGGTCTCCTTGCCGAAAGGTGCCGGACACCTGGTTAATGTCCGGCACCTTTCGGAATGTGACAGCTCGCTATGAGCAGGTCGCGTTACTGGGGGTCAGCCCGCATGAGCCCAAAACCCACATTGGGATGATCTTGAGTGGGTGGGGTGATGGTATTCGCCTACCTGGCCGGGGAGCTGCGTGCCGGAGACGCGGATGCCCGAGCGCACGCTGGTCGAGATCGCCTCACGCACCGCGTACTGGCTGGGCCGGCACCGGCACTTCGGGCCTGTCTCCGGCGCCCTCGTCGAGAAGCTTGCGCGCGGTCGCGAACCCGATGCCGCTGGTGCCGCCGGTGATCAAAACTGTCAGGTGCTCGCCGCGTCGGCGGCGGCCAGGACGTCGGCGACCAGGTCGGCGGTGTCCTCCGTCCCTGCGGCCAGCCGGATCAGGCCTGGCGGGACAGCTTCGGCGATCTGTTCCTCGCTGAGCATCCCGCGCCACATGGACGCCGGATGTACGGCAAGCGACTCCACACCACCGAGGCTGGCCGACAGGCGGGGGTAGCGCAGCCGCCCGAGGAAGGCGTCAGCCGTCTCGTAACCGCCGGCGAACTCGACGGAGAGCACCCCACCGAAACCGCTCATCTGCCCGGCCGCCAACTCGTGCTGCGGATGGCTGGTCAGGCCGGGATAGTGCACCCGGCTGACGGCCGGATGTTCGTGCAGCACATGGGCGAGGGCCAGGCCGTTGGCGTTGTGTCGCGACACCCGCAGCGGCAGGGTGCGCATGCCGCGCAGGAGCAGCCACGCGTCGATCGGACCGAGGGTGGCGCCGGTGAGCAGACCGACATCCCAGATCCGGTCCAGCAACTCGGCCCGCCCGGCCATCACCCCGGCGGAGACGTCGGTGTGGCCGTTGAGGTACTTGGTCGCGCTGTGCCAGACCAGGTCGACGCCGAGATCGGCCGGCCGCTGGTTCAGCGGGGTGGCGAAGGTGTTGTCCGCCATGGTCAGGACGTCGTGTGCGCGGGCGAGGTCCACGACGGCCCGCAGGTCGGTGATCTGCAGCAGCGGATTGCTCGGTGATTCGACCAGGATGAGGCGGGTCTGCGGGGTCAGCGCCTTCGCGAACGCCTCCGGGTCGGTCTGATCCACCAGGGTGGTCGCCACGCCGAGGCGCGGCAGCAGGTTCAGCAGCAGCGACGCGGTGCCGCCATAGGTGGACCTCTGCCCGATGACGTGGTCGCCGGCCGATACCAGGGCCAGCACGGCGGTGGTGACCGCGGCCATTCCGGAGGCGGTGACCAGGGCCGTCTCGGTGTGCTCCAGTTCGGCGACGACGGCCGCGACCTGCGCGTGGTTCGGATTGCCGAAGCGGGTGTAGAAGTCTTTACCGCGCGGGGCGACCGCGCCGGCCGCGAACGACTCCCCGTCCTCGGCCCAGAACGCCGCCGTCTGGTAGATGGGTGGCGCCACGGCCCGGCTGGGATGGATATCGCGATCAGCGTGGACGGTGATGGTGCTGTCGCCTG
Source organism: Streptosporangium sp. CA-115845 (assembly GCF_050943795.1). Classification (NCBI taxonomy): domain Bacteria; kingdom Bacillati; phylum Actinomycetota; class Actinomycetes; order Streptosporangiales; family Streptosporangiaceae; genus Streptosporangium; species Streptosporangium sp. CA-115845. The sequence goes on from NZ_CP191988.1 coordinate 5,059,488, forward strand.
GCATGGCTGTCCTTCCGCTCGGTCTTGGGAGGAAGCGTGCCCGCCCGCCGCCTGGATGCGAACGGTTCCGGGCAACTTTGGCAGCACATTGCGCGCCGACCAGGCAGCGCATTGTGGTAGCCGGGCTGCCAGAGCAATAATCTGCCCTCATGGATGAGGTCGATCGGTCGATTCTGGCGGTGCTCGAACAACATGGGCGGATCAGCAACGCCGAACTCGCCGCCCGGGTCGGCTTATCGCCGTCACCTTGTCTGCGGCGCGTGCGCCACCTGGAGGAAGCGGGGATCATCCGCGGCTACCGGGCACTGATCGACCCCGCCGCGATCGGCCGGAGCCTGCGGGTGTTCGCCGGAGTACGACTGATGCGGCACACCCGCGCGGACGTGGTCGCCTTCGAGCGCGCGGTCAGCCGGTTGTCCGAGGTGGTCGCATGTCACCACATCACCGGCAACTTCGACTATCTGCTCCAAGTCGAGGTGGCCGACCTGCCCGCCTACGAGGACTTCCACGCCAACCGGCTGGCCGACCTGCCGAGCGTGGCCACGGTGACCAGCTACGTCACCATGAAGACGCTCTAGCAGATAGCCAACCTACCCCGGCGCTCTCGCTCTCTGCGGCACTCGATTCCCAGCGCTTCGTACCGCTGAGCGGCTGCGGCGGAAAAGCCGATGACGTCGACCCCTGGTAACGGCCGGCTACCAATGGCTCGCGACTTTGTTGCCGGCGGTTCAGACAACTCACCTGTCAGCGAGAGAACCAGTCTCGGCGAGGCTGTCGCCGAACCAGGTCTGCAACGCGTCATCCAGCGTCTTGTCGGGGGTGCCCGCCCAGGCCACAAAGCCATCGGGTCGCACGAGCACGGTCTCGGGCACTTTCACATGTACCACTTCCACATGGGAGTGCCGGACGCGGAGACTGCCGGTGGGGTCGAGCAGCAGCGGCCGGGCCCGCGATGCGGGCTCGTCGAGCTGGGCGGGCAGGTCTGCGAGGAAGCGGCCGACGAGCGGGTGCGGTGGGGCGGTCGTCGGGTAGGGCAGGTCGGTACCGGCAAGAAGAGCGGCGATGCGGCGGCGGTTGCCCTCCTCGGCCAGTAGCTCACCGAACACCTCGCGCAGCGCGGTGACCTCGGAACCGGGGGCGGTCAAGGCGAGCTGGGCCCTGGAGTGCATCGCGACCCGCAGGGCGGCAGGGCGGCGCTCGGCCTGGTAGGTGTCGAGCAGGTCGGGCGGGGCCCAGCCCTGTACGGCCGCGGCTAGTTTCCACGCGAGGTTCGCGGCGTCCTGCAGGCCCAGGTTGAGCCCGGGGGCTCCCATGGCCGAGTGGACGTGAGCGGCGTCCCCGGCCAGGAACACCCGGCCCGCACGGTAGCGGTCAGCCACCCGGGTGTTGCGTCCGTTCAGGCGGCGCATCAGGTACGGGCCGTCGCCGACGGGGGCGGCCAGGGGCAGATCGGCACCGACCACGCGAGCCAGGCTGGCACACAGCTCGGCGATGGTCATCGGCACCTCCTCGCCGGACGCCGCGCCGCCCCACTCCACCGAGCTCACGGTCAGGACGCCGGGCCGGGTGGGCAGCATGGCGTACGCGCCGCGCTCGGTCCGGTGCCAGGCGTACAACCCGAACGTGCCGATCCCCGGCACCTCCAGCTCGGCTCGCTCGGGCCGCAAGGTCGCGCCGGGCACGGTGACCTCGGCGGCGCGGCTGACGATGTCGCTCTGGCTCACTCCGGGGAAATCGATGCCCGCCAGCCTCCTGACCGTGCTGTGCCCTCCGTCGCACCCGACCAGGTAGCGGGTGCGCAGGTGGTACGACCCCTCGGGACCTGTGATGTTCAGCGTGACCCCGTCGGCGTCTTGTTCGAGGCCGGTCAGCTCGTGCCCGCGTTGGACTCGCGCGCCCACCTCGACCGCCCGGCGCTCCAGTTGCTCCTCCAGCTGTGCCTGTTTGATCTGCATGCCGGTCAAGGGGTTGTCGGCGAGGTCGGCCAAGTCCAGCGGCAGCGCGCCGAACATGAAGGCCCGCGCCGGGGTGGGCCGGCCGGTGCCGAGCCCGCGGCGGTGCAGCAGGTGGACGACCTCGCCGACGACGGCGTTGGCCTTGGGCTGGTCGCTGCGGCGGGGCAGGCGTTCGATGACGAGCGGCCGGATGCCGGCCGACCCGAGTTCGCAGGCCAGCATCAGCCCGTTGGGGCCGCTGCCGGCGATGACGATGTCCGCGACGATGTCCGCGACGATGTCCGCGCTCACGTGTTTCCTTGCGTCGATGGGTCTGGGAGGCCGGCCGCCAGCAGGCGCAGCGTGTCGCGCAGCAGCGGCACGAGCGGGATAGGGGGATCGGCGTACAGCCAGTGCCCGACGGCCGCCTGCACGGCGGCGGTCACGGCGCCGGCGACCAGGTGGGGGTAGAGGTGGCGATCAGGATCGGTGCCGGTGCGCTCGGCCACTGCGGCCGCCAGCTCCCGTTGGGAAGCGAGAGCCAGTCTCACCGCTTCAGCCTGCAGGCTGGGTTCGTCGACCAGCAGCCGGGTGGCGGCGAGCCGTTCCGGCTCGGGGGCGGCGGCATCGGGCCTGGTGTGCTGCTCCCAGGCCTGGACCGTCGCCTCCGTCAGCGCATGCCACAACGGCTCATTGGCGGGCCACGCGCGCAGCGCCGCCGCCTGGTACGCGGCGCGGTCGGTGTGGCGGGCGGCGAGCGCCTCGTACTTGCTGGAAAAGTAGTTGCTGAACGTGCGAGGGGAGACGCCGGCCTCGGCGGCGATGTCCTCGTTACGTACGTTGGGCAGCCCGTGCTTCAACGTCAGCCGCAGCGCCGCGCTCATCAATGCCTCGCGCGTGGCCTGCTTTTTGCGTTCCCTTAGCCCGCTCACACGGCCTCACCGTACCCACATGTTGCTTAGTTGGCAAATTTGCTGATTAGGCAACGATTGGCCAAGTCTGCGAACGGCCTTGCGCCGCCGCTACGCTCACGCTCGGTGCGGCCGGCCGGCCTGACGGCCCGACGCCCGGGTCCGTGCCATGAAAGGAAAGCAGGAGCATTGCCGCAGGCCACTGCGGGTGACGGCCCTCCGCTCCCGAACATGTCCCCAGCCGCCAGGTAGCGGGGTGAGAGATCACGATTGCGGTTCGTGATCGTTTCGGAGCGGTGAATGTGGCTGGTTGGGCTGGGCTTCTGCTTGATCGTGTTCGTGTCGGAGACGGTCGGGTGGAGGGTGGGTTCGGGTGCGGCGGGGGTGGGAGCCGGAGGAGCTGATCGCTGATCGCGGCGTGGACGCTGCTGGACGGCGACTGGGAGACGCCTCGGAGAACGTCCCCATCCAATCCGTTGGATCCTGCGCCATTACTACCGGGACCCCTGGAGGAAAAGCCTGGGAGTCGGGTCGGTAGTGGGGTGATGTGGGTGTGGGCCCGCTGCTGTGGATCAGCCGGGCGGGCGGGCGGCGGTGCTCTCGCGGACGACGAGTTCGGGTTCGATCATGCGATGCGGGGTGGCGGTGCGGCCGTCGATACGTTCCAGCAGCAGTCGGAAGGCCAGGCGGCCGACCTCGGTGAAGTTCTGTCGCACGGTGCTCAGCGGTGGCCACAGGTAGGGGGCTTCGGGGACGTCGTCGAAGCCGACCACGCTGACGTCCTCGGGCACTCGGCGGCCGGTTTCGCGCAGTGCTCGCAGCACGCCGGTGGCCATGTGGTCGTTGGCGGCGAAGATGGCCGTGACCTCGGGGTCGCGGGCCAGTTGCCTGCCCGCCTCGAAGCCGGAGCGTGCGCTCCAGTCGCCGCGCAGGGGGTCGGGAATCTGGCGGCCTTCGGCGGTCAGGACCGAGCGCCAGCCCTCGATGCGGGCGCTGGCGTCGATCCAGTCCTCGGGGCCTGACAGGTGCCAGACGGTGTTGTGGCCGAGGCTGAGCAGGTGTCTGGTCGCTCGCACGGCTCCGGCGGCCTGGTCGACGGCGGCGACGGGGACGGGGAGGCTCTCACGGGCGCCGACCACGACGGCGGGCAGGTCGGGTGGCAGGTGGTGCAGGCCGTCGGCGGCCGATTCGTGGGGGGCGACGATGACGACGCCGTCGACGGACTGGAAGCGCAGCCGGTTGACGGCCTCGGCGATGGAGCGGCGGTTGAGGGTGGTGACGTTGACGATGGTGACGAGGTAGTCGTGGGTGCGGGCGGCCTGTTCGATGCCGTGCAGGGTGGAGGCCGGGCCGTACAGGGTGGTGTCGAAGCTGACGACCCCCAGGGCGCCCGAGCGGCCGGTGACCAGCGAGCGGGCGGCGAAGTTGGGGCGGTAGCCGAGTTCGCGTACCGCGTCCAGGACGCGGGCGCGGGTGTCGGGGCGCACCTTCTCCGGGGTGTTGAGAACGCGGGAGACGGTCATGGCCGAGACGCCCGCGCGTGCGGCGACGTCTTCCATGACGGCGGCTTTGGGCCGCTCGGAGAACGTCTGTCCAGATACCTGCTGGGTCACCCTGTCCGCCTCGTCGAAGTTACTTCAAGCGTATCCGAGTGTTTGCGCTAACAGTTCGGGGGGCGGGTCCGTGCGGGAGGTGTTTTCCGTGGGAGCGCTCCTTTTTTGTGCCGGGAAGGAGGCCCTCCGCTCGGGTCCGTGCTGCGAACACGCTGCCGACGGCCTGAGATCGACACCACCTCGCGACATCCGCAACGCGCTTGGGCATCACATGCGCCTGCCCAGGACGAACGGTCTTCGCGGCCGGGCCGATCGCTGCGCATCGCCGAAGATCGCGATGCCGGGAGGAGCGCCGATGGCGCGCCTCCCGAGCGTGCGTACCGCACATCCTTGCGGACGAGGGCCGGCGGGCCAGGACTCAGCGGGGTTCGTTCCCGGCCCTTTGCCTGAGATGGGCGAGCCAGGCGGTGAGCGACCCCTCCAGAGCGACCTGCATGCCGTCTCGTTCGACGCGGACCGGCTCGCCGTCCCACGACTCCGCGGTCTGGACGAAGGTCTGCCCGTCCCGGCTCGCTGATCGTCGAAGACGAGCACGTCCCGCAGACCGTGGAGAAGACCGTCTTCACCCACCTCTGGCCCGGGAGCGACGATCCGAAATCGCAGCCTCATCGACCACCCTATGCACCGGCACGGGCACCGGGTCCGGGTGTTGTCGCGCAACGGCACCAACGCGACCGGCAGCACCTGGTGGGCGGCTGCTCTTCGGGTACGGCGTCCCCGCGGCGCTCGAGCCCTCCTGCGGCCGATCGGCGACGGCCCCGCCGGCTCCCGCCGGGCCCTCAGGCCGCCCCGCGCAGCAGGAACATGGTGTAGGCGGCGATCGAGCCGCTGTCGGTGATGGCGCCGCGCAGGATCATCTGCTCCAGTTCCGTCCGTGAGACCCACTCCTGGCGCATGTCCTGCTCGGTGTCCTCGCGGTCGGGGGTGCCCGCGGTCAGGTCGGTGGCCAGGAAGATGTCGAAGTGCTGGCCCGTCGTGCCGTGGGCGTTGTCCAGGCGGCCCAGGTGGGTCATCGAGGCGGCGCGCAGGCCGGTCTCCTGGGTCAGTTCGGTGTGCGCCGTGACCAGGGGCGAGGGGCTGTTCTTGACCCCGCCCTGGGGGAAGTTCCAGGTGCGCCGCCCCACCGGGTAGCGGTACTCCTCCACGAGGTGGAAGCCGTCGTTTTCCATGGGCAGGACGAGGGCGAAGTCGATCTGGTCCACCACGCCGTAGATGCCGTGGGAGCCGTCGGGGCGTTCGATGCGGTCCTCGCGCACGCTCATCCAGGGGTTGGTGTAGACGACCGTCGAGTCGAGAGTGCGGATCGTCGGTCCGGATACGTCGGTCATGGCGCGCAGCTTACTGCTGTTACGGCTCCGTTCGAGGTGCGTCGGCCTGGTCGGCGTCGTGCGGACGGTGCGGGCCGAGGCCGGGTGGGGCGAACGGCAGGACGGAGGTCACCGCGGTGACCGGTAGCGGCCCGTAGATGTGCGGAAAGGCCTCGGGTGAGTCGGCGGGCACCTCCATGCGCACGTCCAGTCCGCTCGGGTCGACGCTGAGCAGTACCAGGGGGGTGGTGACGTCGCGGTAGAAACGCTCCACCACGCCGCGTAGCTGTTCGTGGCTCGCGCAGGCGTGGATGAAGCCCTCTTCGTCCAGGGTGCGGCCGAGGGTGGAGATGCGGTACTCCCCCGCCCGCAGGGCGGCGTCCCAGTCGGCGGCCAGGGCCAGATGCAGGATGGTCATCGCAGACATGGTGCCCTGCGGAGGGGCGTTCTTCAACTGAAGGCGGGGGGCGTCACCGCCGGGCGCGCCACTCCCGCTGCAGGATCGCGTAGTCGAGCTCGCTGGTCCATTCGCCCTTGACCATCTCGTTGTCGACCAGGTGTGCCTCGCGGCGCATGCCCAGTTTCTCCAGCACGCGGGCCGAGGCCTCGTTGCGGGCGTCCAGGCGTCCGATGATCCGGTGCAGGTCAAGGCCGTCGAATCCCAGCTCCAGCAGGGCCAGGCCGGTCTCGGTGGCGTAGCCCTTGCCGTGGTGGGCGGGGTGGAGGACGTAGCCGATCTCTCCGCTGCGGTGGGTGAGGCTGTGCCAGATCAGCATGCCGTCGCCGATCAGCTCGCCGGTGGCGGCCAGTTCCACCGCCAGTGTCAGGATCTGTCCCTCCTCGAGCAGCTCCGTTTGGGTGATCTTGGTTTGCAGTGCCTCGTCGGCCTGCTCCCGGGTGCGCGGTTCCCAGTACAGGTAGCGGGTCACCTGCGGCAGTGACTGGATGGCGTGCAGGGCGTCGAGGTCGGCCGGGGTGTAGGGGCGCAGGATCAGGCGGCCGGTCCGGATGGGGTAGGTGGGTTTCAGCACCGGGCCAGGGTAGGCCAGGTGCCCGGTGGCGGTCGAGGCGTTATTTCCGGCCGGTCAGTGGGGGCTGCCGGCCAGGTTGAGCACCACGACTCCGCCGATGATCAGGACGATGCCCGCGATCTTGGCCAGACTGATCGTCTCGCCGAGGAACAGTACGCCGATCGCGGCGATGGCCGCGGTGCCGGCTCCGGCCCAGACCGCGTAGGCGGTGCCGACCTCCAGTTGCAGTTTCAGCGCCTGGGCCAGCAGGATGAAGGCGGCGGCGTAGCCGGCGACGACCAGGGCGGCCCAGCCTTTGTGGGCGAAGCCGTCGCTCAGCTTGAGGGCGGTGGTCGCCACGATCTCGGCGATGATCGCCCCAGCCAGGATCAACCACGCCATGACCACTCCCCCAAAATCTGTACGAACGTATCATTTCATCCGGCCGGTGGTGCCCGCGCCGCGTCCGGAGTCCACTTGCGAGCGGTGTCGAAAGCGTGTTCCACTGAGCCGTATGCGATGGGACGCGCCTTCCCTGCTCGCCGCGCCGCCCGACGTCAGGCCGCGGATCGAGCGCTCCGCGCTGGTCAGGGTGCACGGGGCGCTGACCTGCTACGAGGTGCAGGCGCGCACCGCGCTGGAGCGCACGCCCGGGGGATGGAGCATCAGCCCGTACCGGGGGTGTGCCCAGGGGTGCCGCTACTGCTCGGTGCGCCGGGGGCATCGCTATCTGGGGCTGGACGCCGGCGGTGACTTCGATTCGCGGATCGTGGTGCGTACCAACATCGTGCGGCGGTTGCGTGCGGAGCTGGCCTCGCGCTGGGACGGCGAGCATGTCACGGTGGGGGTGGGCGGTGACTGCTACCAGGGTGCCGAGGACATCTACCGGTTGATGCCCGGCCTGGTCACCGCGTTGCGTGAGGCCGGGGCGCCGTTCACCGTGCACACCAAGAGCCGGCTGATCCTGCGCGACGCCGATCTGCTGGCCGCCACTCCGGGGGCGGGGGTGGTCGTCTCGATCGCCTTCGTCGACGACCGGATCCGCCGCAGTGTGGAGCCCGGCGCCCACAGCGCGCAAAAGCGCCTGGAGCTGGTGGCCGAGCTGAACGAGCGGGGGGTGGCGTGCGGGGTGGCGATGGCGCCGATCCTGCCGCTGCTGACCGACTCCCCCGACCAGCTCGCGGCCACCGTGCGCCGGGTCGCCGACGCCGGGGCCGTCAGCCTGGTCCCGCACGTGCTGCGCCTGCCTCCGGGTGCCCGTGAGTGGTATCTGGCCTGGCTGGGTGAGCACCACCCGGCGCTGGCACCCCGTTACGGCGAGCTGTATGCCAGGAGTGCCGATGCCGAGGCCGGCTACGTGCGCCGCGTCACCGACCAGGTCCTGCAGCTGGCCGCCCGTTACGGCATGGGTCCGGTGCGGCCCGAGCAGCCCCTGCCGCTGGCGCTGCCCCGCCAGGCCCAGCTCACCTTGCTCTAGCCTTCCCGGTGCGAGATCAGAAGTGATCGAGCAGGTCGGGGAATCTGCTCAGGTGCAGTACCCGCTCGTCGCCGGGGTCCAGTTCGCTCTGCTCCAGCGCCCAGGTGTGGTCGTTGGGGATGAAGACGGCGTTCATGCCCGCCTGCCGGGCGGGGAGGATGTCGGACTTCGGGGAGTTGCCGATCATCCAGGTCGTCGCGGGTGCCAGCGCGTGCTCGCGGGTGAGCCACCGGTAGGTGGTGACGTCCTTTTCCGCCACGATGTGCACGTCGCGGAAGTGGTGGGCCAGCTGTGAGGCCTCCAGCTTGCGCCGCTGTTCATCCAGCGCGCCCTTGGTGAGCAGCAGCAGCTCGTGCCGCTCGCCCAGGGCGGTGAGTGTCTCGGCGACGCCGGGGACGAGTTCTACGCGGCGCTGCAGGAGGGTCAGCGCCAGCTCGTCGATGTGGCGGCGTTCCTGCGCGGTCGCCGGCCGCTCGCGCAGTCGTTCGAAGCATTCGCCGAGGCTGCGCAGGAACATCGTGCTGCCGTAGCCGTGGGTGACGGCGTTGGCGGCCTGGATGTCGTCGAGGACGGCGCGGATCCGGGTCCGCGCCAGGGTCGGATGCGCCAGCCAGTCGAGAAAGTCCTCGACGACGCGCTCGAAAAGTACGTTGTTCTCCCAGAGCGTGTCGTCGGCGTCGAAGATGAGGACCTGCCGGTGGAGTCGCAAACCTGTTCCTTTGCTGGAGTTCTCGTCGGCCGCCGGCGCCACCGTCGTATCCGGGGTACGCGGTGGCGCCGGTGCGGGGTCAGGCCGCGGGGTCAGGCCAGGGCGCTGCCCTTCTTCCACTGCGTGTACGGCATCTGCCAGAAGCCCCAGCCGTTGTTCCACTCCATCTCGCGGTCGGTGCCCGTGATGGTGATCACGTCGCCGCGCTGGACCTGGTCGTAGTACCACTTGGCCTGGTCGGGGCGGGAGTTGATGCAGCCGTGGCTGACGTTTCGGCGTCCCTGGGCCCAGACGTTGTTCAGCGCGTGCACGTACTCGCCGCTGTTGGAGAAGCGGACCGCGTGGTTGATCATCAGGTCGTAGTAGCCGGGATCGCCCTTCTTGCGGCCGGGGGAGATCATGCGTTCGGGGTTGGCCTTGCCCATCGCCAGGTGGACGCCGCTGGTGGTGGTGTACTCGCGGGTGCTGGCGTTGCCCGCGCTGATCAGCATGGTCTGCACGACCTTGCCGTCACGCTTGACGATCATCTTGTGCTTGCGGGTGTCGATCGTGGCGATCTGGGCCGCGCCGATGTGGATGACCTTGGTCATGTCCTTGACGCCGTACATGTCCTTGCCGCCCTGGACGCCTTTGAGGCGGGCGGTGAAGGTCACCTTCTGGTGGGGCTGCCAGAATTTCGCGGTGCGGTAGATCACGGTCGTGTCGTTGATCCAGCGCCAGGCTCCCTGGGAGGGTTTGTCCGAGGTGACCTTCAGTGCCTTCTCCACCCCGGCCTTGTTGGCGATCTGCTGGTTGAAGGTGACGATGATCGGTGCCCCCACACCGACCTTCTCCCCCTTGATCGCCGGGGTCACGTCCGCGACCTCGAGTTCGTGCTCGGGTTTGAGCGTCCGGAAGGAGCTGCTGGCGGTCGTGCCGTCCACCGCGCGCGCCGAGACGGTGTAGTCGCTGGCGGGAATCATGGGGGTGGTGGAGGTCCACTTGGTGCGTTCGGCGTCGAAGTCGCCCTCCAGCACCTGGCCACCGGTTTCGACGGTGACCTCCTCCAGCGCGCCGCTGGAGGCGCTGATGACGACCTTCCTGTTCGGACGCACGGTCTGGCTGCCCTTGGCGGGGCTGATCCTTATCTCCGGCGCGGCCGGGGTGCTGGGCGCCTCGGTGCCCTGCCCGCCGGCCGCAGGAGCCTTCGTGTCCGCCCCGGTAGAGCAGGCGGTGGCCAGCACCGCCGCGGTCGCCAGGGCCAGAGCGGCCAGTGGCGTCCTGTGGCGTTCCACGGTCAGCACAATTTCTCTCCCCCACTACAGCAAACTGCCCTTAAAAACACTAATAGGAGATGCATGGTGACTGCGCATGGTTGCGACCGGTTTGGTAACGTTTCGGTCTCTTACTAAAGTGGGAAAAATCCTGACCGGGAGTCAGCCGTGGGGCGGTGAGGGTGGAGAGGGAGGCTTCGGTCGGCGCCGAAGCGTCCCGGGCCGATGATGGGTACATGACGCTCAGTCCCCCGCTCGCCGCGCTGGCCGCCCTGCTCGCCGACGACACGCGCGCCAGGTTCTGCCTGGCGCTGCTGGACGGGCGCGCCTGGAGCGCCGGAGAGCTGGCCGCCCACGCCGGCGTGGCGGCCTCGACCGCCAGCGAGCACCTGTCGCGGCTCATCGGCGGCGGGTTGCTGACCGAGGAGCGGCAGGGACGCCACCGGTACGTGCGCCTGGCCGGGCCGGGCGTGGCCCAGCTCATCGAGGACCTGGCCGCCCACGCCGGTGCCGGTGCGCAGCCGGCCACGCTGCGCGCCGCGAGCGCCACCCGGGCGCTGGCGGCCGCACGCACCTGCTACGACCACCTGGCCGGGCGGCTCGGAGTGATGATCAACGACGCGCTCCTCGCGCGCAGCCTGCTGCGCCAGGACGCCGGTTTCGCGCTCAGCGACGCCGGGCTGTCATGGTTCGCCACCGAGCTGGGGGTCTGCCTGCCGGTCGGCGGGCGCCGCCTGCTGGCCCGGCCCTGCCTGGACTGGACCGAGCGCCGCCACCACCTGGCCGGCACCGCCGGGGCCGTGCTCTGCGCGACCGCGCTGGAGCGCGGCTGGGTCAGCCGGATCGGCTCGGGACGCGCCCTGGCCGTCACCGCCGCCGGGCAGCAGGCCCTGGCCCGCTTGCTGGGCGTCACCGGCCTGGCGGAAACCGCCCCCTAGGGCCGGCGCAGGCGGTGGGTGAGGCTGGTGTGGCGGCGCCCGGCGCCGCGGGTGCGCACCGCCTGGGCCAGCGCGCGGCGGGAGCCGACGATGACGACGAGCTTCTTGGCCCGGGTGATCGCGGTGTAGATCAGGTTGCGCTGGAGCATCATCCACGCGCTGGTGGCCAGCGGGATCACCACCGCCGGGTACTCGCTGCCCTGGGAACGGTGGATCGACACCGCGTAGGCGTGGGCCAGCTCGTCCAGTTCGTCGAAGGCGTACTCGACGTTCTCGTCCTCGTCGGTCAGCACGGTCAGCTTGTGCTCGTCGGGTTTGATGTCGACGACCAGGCCCACGGTGCCGTTGAACACCCCGGCGGCGCCCTTTTCGTAGTTGTTGCGCAACTGGGTGACCTTGTCGCCGACCCGGAAGACCCGCCCGCCGTAGCGGCGCTCGGGCATGCCCTCGCGCGAGGGGGTCAGCGCCTCCTGCAGCACGTGGTTGAGGTTGCCCGCCCCGGCCGCGCCCCGGTGCATCGGGGCCAGCACCTGCACGTCGCGGCGCGGGTTGAGGCCGAACCTGCGCGGGATGCGGTTGGTGACCACGTCCACGGTCAGCGCCGCGATCTCCTCGGGTTCCTCGCACGGGAACAGGAAGAAGTCGCTCATGCCCTCCAGCGCCGGATGCAGGCCGGTGTTGACCCGGTGGGCGTTGACGACGACGCCGGACTCCTGGGCCTGGCGGAAGATGTGGGTCAGCCGTACCCGGGGGATCTCCTTCTCGGCGGCCAGCAGATCGCGCAACACCTCGCCGGCGCCGACCGAGGGCAGCTGGTCGACGTCGCCCACGAAAAGCAGGTGCGTGCCCGGGGCGATGGCCTTGACCAGCTTGTTGGCCAGCAGCAGGTCCAGCATCGAGGCCTCGTCGACCACGACCAGGTCGGCGTCCAGGGGGTTGTCGCGATCGAAGGTGGCCTCCCCGCCGGGGCGTAGCTGCAGCAGCCGGTGCACGGTGGTGGCCTCGTGGCCGGTCAGCTCCGCCAGGCGCTTGGCCGCCCTGCCGGTGGGCGCGGCCAGGATCACCTTGGCCTTCTTGGCCCGGGCCAGGGTGACGATGGAGCGCACGGTGAAGCTCTTGCCGCAGCCCGGGCCGCCGGTCAGCACCGCGACCTTGCTCGTCAGCGCCAGCCGCACCGAGTGGGCCTGTTCTTCGGCGAGGTCGGCGCCGGTCTGGGTGTGCAGCCAGTTGAGCGCGACGTCCCAGTCGACGGAGCCGAAGACCCCCAGCCGGTCGTGCTCGCAGGTCAGCAGGGTGCGCAGGGCGCCCGCCAGGGACAGCTCGGCGCGGTGGAAGGGCACCAGGTAGACCGCGGGGACGGTGCCGTCGCCGACCGGGATGTCCTCGGCGACCACGCCGTCTTCGGCGATGAGCTCCTGCAGGCAGCGCGTGGTCAGCTCGGCGGCGACCTCCAGGATCTTCACCGCGTCGGCGACGAGGTTGGGCGCCGGAAGGTAGCAGTGGCCGTCGTCGGCGGCCTGGGAAAGGGTGTAGCGCAGGCCCGCCTTGACGCGCTCGGGACTGTCGTGCGGGATGCCCACGGCCTGGGCGATGGTGTCGGCGGTCTTGAAACCGATGCCCCACACGTCGTCGGCCAGCCGGTAGGGCTCGCTTTTGACGACGGTGATGGAGTTGTCGCCGTACTGCTTGAAGATCCGGACCGCGATCGAGGTGGACACGCCGACCCCCTGCAGGAAGATCATCACCTCTTTGATGATCTTCTGTTCCTCCCAGGCGACACCGATCATCTTGGTCCGTTTGGGGCCGAGGCCGGGGACCTCGACCAGCCGCTCGGGGGTGGTCTCGATGACCTCCAGGGTCTCGACGCCGAAGTGCTCGACGATCCGCTCGGCCATCCTCGGCCCGATGCCCTTGATCAGCCCGGAGCCCAGGTAGCGCCGGATGCCCTGCACGGTGGCGGGCAGCACGGTGGCATAGGACCACACCTCGAACTGCTTGCCGTACCTGGGGTGGGAGGTCCAGCGTCCGGTCAGCCGCAGTGACTCGCCGGGCTGGGCTCCCAGCAGCGGCCCGACCACGGTCAGCAGGTCGCTGGAGCGATCGACGGCCACCCTGGCGATGGTGTAGCCGCTCTCCTCGTTGGCGTAGGTGATGCGTTCGAGCACGGCCTCCAGCACGCTGCCGGGAGTGGGGGACGCCGGAGGGGTGTTCATGGCGGGTATTGTGCCGCAGCCGACCTCCGGCTCCAAGCCGGGCTCACCCGGCGACGGCTGCCCCGGGCAGCTGGTTTCGGATTCGCCCCTGCCTCCGCCCGCCTCGGGTACCGGGACCGCCGGATGCGAGGTTTCGCCGGTTTCGCCGGGCCCGGTACCCGGGCGGGCGAGGTGAATCGCGGACACGCCGATGGCTCCTGCCCTCTTCACGGGCCAGACGGGCACCGTGTGTGATGAAGTCTCTCCGATCCGTAACGGCTTTGCCGCCGAAGTCCCGGGGCTCACGGCACCCGGCTGCGAAGGAGAGGCGCATGCGAAGGACACTCACCGCCCTGATGATGGTGCTGGGCACGGTGGCGACGGCGGGCGCCGCGGCGCCGCCGGCCGCCGGGCGGCCCGGCATCGACGTCATCGGGCTGACCGGCGACCAGCGTCTGGTGGGCTTTGCGATCCGCTCCCCCGGCCGCACGCGTGATCTGGGCAGGATCCGCGGGCTCGACGGCGACACCCGGCTGGTGGGCATCGACTACCGCGTGCAGAACGGCAGGCTGTACGGCGTCGGAGACCGGGGCGGCGTCTACACGCTCAGCGGCCCGGCCAAGGCGGTCAAGGTCTCCCAGCTGACCGTGGCGCTGAGGGGCTACCACTTCGGCGTCGACTTCAGTCCCGCGGCCAACCGGCTGCGTGTGATCAGCGACACCGGGCAGAACCTGCGGCACAACCTCGACGACCCCACGGGCGGCCCGGCCGCCGGGCAGACCGTGGCCGACCGTACGCTGACCCTCCCGCCCGTCCCGCCTGCCGTGGTGGGAACGGTCGCGACCGGTGTGTCGGGTGCCGGATACACCAACAACGACCTCAGCCCGGACACCGCCACGACGCTCTTCGGCGTGAACACCGCCACCGGCCAGGTGAGCCTGCAGTCGCCCGCGGGGGCGGGCACCCTGGTGCAGACCGGCAGCCTGCGGGTGGCCGCGAGCGGCGCGGCGGGCTTCGACGTCTACAGCTCGCTGCGCGAGGGAGTCACCGTCTCCAACAGTGCCTTCGCCGCGCTGAAGGTCGCCGGCCGCTACGGGTTCTACGGCATCAACCTGCTCACCGGCGCCGTCAACTACAACTACGGCGCCTTTCCCGCCAGCCGCCAGGTCCTCGACATCGCCATCCGGCTCGACCGTGGCTGAGGGGGGCTGAGGACGGCCGACAACCTGCCGCCGACCGGCCGAGGTCACTCGCGGTGACCTGTGCGGGCCCTCTCCTTGCGAGGGCCGGTCGGTCGAGGACGCGGGTGTGTTCGGCGTCTGGGAACTCCTCATGGCGCAGCGGCCGGCCGAGCCGGGGCGCTGCGGCGGCGAGGTCCCGGGAGCCTCGCACCGGCAACCGTGCTGTCGTCGCTCTGGCCGCCGGCGGTTTGTCGATCGCCTTGAGCCGGTCGAAGCCCACGCGTTGACGAACGGCTCCGCCACCGGTGCCTGGAGCACACCGTGCGGGCGCAGGGCCGTTGCCGGGCCGGGGCCGGTGCTCCCCGGCGGCGGCGCGGACGGTCTCTGCGATCTTGGGTCTTCCCAGCGCCGCATCGAGACGGTATGACGGGGAGGCGCCGTATGCCGGGGGTGGGACGGCCGGTGGACGTCACGACGGGGAGGCCGGCATGACCGTACAGGTGATCATTGAGGCGGTCGGCCGGGCGGAGCTTGCCGCCGAGCGGGTGCGCGAGGTGGCCGCAGCGCACCCCGACGTGCGCGAGCACCTGCGGGTCGCCGACGCCGCAGGGCTGATCGTAGGCCCGGCGGTGGCGCTCGGCCACGATCCAGATGAGAACGCCTCGTTTCGGGCAGCGGTGTTCGATCCGGTCTCCAACCGGGGGGTCGAGCTGCGCGGCACTCTGGACCGGCCCGAGGGGGCGCAGGTGCTGCCCAGTGCCTACCGGCCCAACCCGCGCCCCGAGGAGCTGCGGGCCGCGGCGGCGATCCTGCGGGCCGAGGAGCGCTTCCCCGCCGGAGACGACGTGCTGATCTACCAGCCCATGCCGCCCCTGGCCGACCTGGACAACCCCGACGGCACCACCACCCGCCGCCCCACTCTGGGCATCTACCACCCCTCGGGTGAGACCAGGCACCGCATCGTGGCCGTGGACATCGCCGCCGGCGACGTCGACTGGTCCCCCGCCGGTGTCAGCGTCGCGATGCATCCGGGCGACTGTGAGTCGCACCTGCCGGTGGGGGTGGAGAGCCTGCGCGACCAGGGCGGCCCCGACCAGGTGCGGCTGCGCGTCGTCGACGGCGGCACCGAGCTGTGGAGCATGGTCGTGGTGCGGCCCCGGGCCTCCTCGCCGGCCAACCCCGGCGACGGCTCCGGGGTCGAGCTGAGGCAGGTGCGCTACCGGGGCAGGCTCGTGCTGCGCCAGGCGCACGTGCCGATCCTCAACGTCCAGTACGAGGAGGACGGCGTCACCTACCGCGACTGGCAGAACCAGGAGACCCGGTTCTCCGCCACCGGCACCGACCCGGTGGGCTGGGGGTGGCGGATCTGCTCGGAGCCTCCGCGCACCATCTTGGAGCGGGGCGACAACGACGCCGGCAACTTCCAGGGCGTGGCCTTCCACCACACGGGCGGTGAGCTGCGCATCGTCAGCGAGCTGGCGGCCGGCTGGTACCGCTACGCCTCGGAGTGGCGCCTGAGCGACGAGGGCACGATCAGGCCGCGCTTCGGCTTCGCCGGGGTGCGCAACCCGCGTACCTGCATGCGCCACCGCCACCACGTCTACTGGCGTTTCGACTTCGACGTGGAGGGCTCGGCCAACGACGTGATCGAGCAGTTCGACGACACCGGCTCGACCGTGCCCCAGCCGGTGACGATCGTGCGGGAGGTCGCCAGAAGAAGGCGCCCTCCCGCACTGTTCTGGCAGGTCACCGACAAGACCAGCGGCCGGGGGTGGCGGATGTACCCCGGTGAGCACGACAACACCGCAGACCCCTACGGTGTCGCCGACCTGTGGTTTTTGCGCCACCACCCGGCCGAGCTCTACGACGGCAACCCCGGCTCCGACAACCGGGCGATGCTGAACCGCTTCGTCAACGGCGAGAGCGTCAGCGCCACCAACGTCGTCGTCTGGTACGCCGGGCACTTCCGGCACGACCAGAACGAACCCGACCTCCATCAGGGGCACGTCGTCGGTCCCGACCTGGTCCCGCTCCTTTGAGCCCTTCCCTCAGCGCACGTAGACGTTGGGCCTGGGCGGGGCCGACATGCCCGAGCCGATGAAGAAGCTCGGATGCGGCGGCTGGTTGTAGGCGGTGTTCTGCCAGGCGATCGCGGTGCGGTATTGGGTGTCGTGCATCAGGGTGTGGATTCGCCGGTCGGTGACGGTGGTGGTGGTGTGGATCCGCAGCGCGGTGTTGTCGGAGGTGGCCCAGACGACCTCCTCGCGCCAGTCGCCCAGCAGGTCACCCGAGAGTGCCGGGGTGGCCTTGGTGCCGTTGTTGGAGTGCACCCCGCCGGCGCTCAGCAGGCGGGTCTCCCCGCTCGTGCCGTACTTGTCAATCTTGGTGGCGTCCAGCAGCTCCCGCACCGGGTCGGCGTCCCACCAGGCCAGGAAGTTCGTCGAGGAGGGTTTGCGGCCCACGATCTGGCCGGAGGTGTTGAAGACGCCGTCCCCGCCGGAGGCCGACCACGACTCGGCTCCAGGGCTGCCGGAGCAGATGTCGGCCGACACGCCCCGGCCGTTGTCGCCGGCTGTGACCCGGTCTTCTCCGAGAAGATCAGCACCCGTGTCAAGGAGCGGCCGGAGTTCACCAAGGCGATGGCGTACGCCAGCACCATCAAGCAGGCCGTGCCGCACCAGCGGGTGATCTTCACCGTGCACGAGATGAAGCGCCTGGGCCGCGGTGCCGCTGAACTGCTGGCCATCGCTGAGGACCTGCGCCATCACGACATCGAGCTGGAGCTGCTGACCGGGCCGCTGCAGGGCATCTACAATCCCTCCGGGCACGGGGCGGCGCTGTTCGCGTTCTTCGCCGGGATGGCCGAATCCGAGCGCGAGTACCTCCGGGAGAAGTCACTCGAAGGCCAGGCCTCGGCGCGCGAGCGCGGCCGCCACGGCGGGCGGCCGAAGGTGTTTGACGACGACATGATCGCCTACGCCCGGTCGCTGCGCGAGCGCGGGATGGCTGTGCCCGACATCGCCCGCAAGCTGGTCATCCTGTCGGGCAAGAACAAGGGCGAGCACCCCTCGGTGGCCAGCGTGTACCGGGTGCTCGCCGACGGCGCAAACACCGGGCCGCCGGCGTGAGCCGGCGGCTACGGACCTCGCCACGAAGGTGTGGTGTCCCGTTGGCCGTCAGGCACGTGCGGAGGCATGAAGACCTCCGGAGGTCCGGAACAGTGCGACGGCTCGGGTACCGATTCTGAAGGAGGCCTGGGGGCGCGGTCCGCGATCCGCAGGGACCTTGCGGCCCCGCGCTGTCACCGCGATCACGCTGTCGCGCGGAAGCACCGCCGTGAGCGCCTCGACCATGCCGGTGACCCCTGCCGCCGCGCTGGGTCCGCGCCAGTGGGTCTGTTCGCCGTAGGGGACGTCGGTGATCACGATGTCGGGTGCGTGGTGGCCGAGTGCCCGCTGGAGCTGGGCGGGGTCGAACACATCGGCTTGGCGCACCGCGTGCGGCACGTCTCCTCCGGCGGCGTCGAGTCCGGCGGCGAGCTGGCGGGCGGCACGCGCGGCCGAGTCGTAGGCCGGTTTGCCGAAGCGGGCGGCACGCTCTTGGAGATCGGCGGCGCGGGCCGCCAGACCGGCCTGGCTCAGCAGGGCGAGATTGCGTTCGGCCAGGTGCCGCGCTTCAGGGGCGAGGTCGCAGGCCAGCACCGAGGCGATCTGCCGCCGGTGCAGCAACGCCAGCACGGTCAGCAGGTAACCGCTGCCGCAGCATGGATCCCAGAGCACCGCGGGCCGGTCGCCGCCGCGCAGAGCCAGCGCGCGCTGGAAGATCTCGCTGGCCAGCCGGACCGGGAACGCGGGAAACCCTGGAGCCGAATGCAGCACCGCGCCGCTGGCCAGGTCCTGATGGCCGGTCCGGACGGTCGCGTGACGGTAGGTCATGCGGTGCGGCTGCGACGCTGGCGGGCGGCCTCGTACAGCACGACGGTCGCCGCGCTGGCGGCGTTCAGGGAGCTGGCCGAACCGGCCATCGGGATGCGCGCCATCGTGTCGCACGCCTGCCGCCATCCCGCGCTCAGGCCGGTGGTCTCGTTGCCGATGACCAGCAGGGTGGGGCCGGCCAGGTCCAGGTCGGCGACGTCGCAGGTGCCGTTCTCGTCGGTGCCCACCACCGTCAGCGGCAGCCCCTGGGCGTGCAGCCGCTCCACCCACGCCGGCACCTCCCGATGCGAGGAGGACCGCACCACCGGCAGCGCCAGCAGTTCGGGTATCTCCTCGTCCTTGCCGCCCAGCTCGCGCAGCAGGTCGGGGGCCATGGCCACCCGCTCGCCGCCGGTTGCCGCCGGCATCTGCTCGGCCCAGTTCGACAGCGGCCGTTCGGCGTCATAGATCAACGCGTGTACCGGCCAGCCGAATTCGACCAGCAGGCTGATCGGGCGCACCCCCTGGACCAGGAACTCCCTGGCTCGCTGCCGCTTGGCCCGGTTGCCCAGCAGCGCCTGCCACTGCTGGAATCGCGCGTTCGCACGCGTGATGCGCACGTCTCCCGACGCCGACTGCCCCCAATTGCCCACGCACTCCAGGATAAAGGGACCTTCCCCACGCCTTGCGCGTCTCCACCGTACCTAGGAGGACGGCATCAGGTTGACGGGCCGGATGCCGAGCCGCGAGAGGTGTACGTGGTCAAGGCCGACGCCAGACACCTTGGCCAAGCAGACCGGCTCCGCCTGCTGCGCCACGCCTCCACGACTTTCTCCGACACCCCCTCGAACAGCATCTCCGGCAGCCCGATCGCCTTGACGGGGTGTCGGTAACAACCGCGCCACGAACACCGCTAAAGTGTCCAGTTTCCTGAACGCTCTGGTTGCGGGGGTCTCTGGTCGTGGACATGGTGTCGTGGCGGCGGAAACGTCGGGTGCTGGCTCGGGTGACCCGGGCGGCATGGCGGTTGGAGCAGGCCGAACGGGAACGGGCTTGGGCGTTGGCGGCGGCGAAAACCGAGGGCGCGTCGATCAGGGAGATCGCCACAGCGGCGGGACTGTCCTCATCACGAGTCCACCAGGTCGTCACCGACGCCGATACCGACGCCCTCGACACAGCGCTGGGTGCCCTGCGTTCGGCGGGCTGGCCCGCGCCGGAGGATCCCGGCGTCGACGATGGCGATCTGGCGGGTCGTGCCGATATCGCCGGACGTCTGGATGATGAGGTGGAGTGGATCCGCCAATGTGCCGACTGGCTGGAGCACCTGGACCGCGAGCCGTACCCGACGGTGGTGAACCTGCGTCCGGAGTCGGACTGGCCCCGGCGGTTCCAGGTCGCCGCGGACCTGTCCCGCGTCGTGGCCATCCTGCGGCGCATCGCCTACGACATCCACGAACTGGCCCGATCCCGCCGGATCGAGGACCTCGACCAGGCCGCGGTCGCCGAGGATCCACGCGCGGAGCGGCGCCGACGAGCGGCCGAGCCCGCTCTGGACTTCATTGCGTTCTGCCGTCGCCGCAAGGTCCCGCACCAGTCCACCCCACAGCTCGAACGGGCCTACGACGCCTGGAACGCCGAACGATACGAGCGAGGCGAGACCGACCGAGGCTCCTGGGAGGCGTACAACCCCGTTCGCGAAGCCCGGAACCGTTCAGGGAACTGGACACTTTAGCGGTGTTCGTGGCGTGGTTGTTACTGACACCCCGTGACGGTGGAGTTCCAGGCCTGGGTCACCTGCTGCCCGGCGGCGAAACTCCAGTTCAGGGTCCAGCCGTTGACCGGGTCACCGAGGTTGGTGAGCGCCACGTTGCCGGTGAAGCCTCCCGACCACTGGGCGGACACCGAGTAGTCGACGCGGCAGCCGGCCGCCGCGGCCTGGGCGACCAGGACCGGAGCCAGGCTTGCGGCGAGTGCGAGCGCGGCCGCCGAGCAGATCACGCGCAGGCGGCGCGGGGGCGGTGGTGATGATCGGGACATGCTCTCCCCTTGCGGTTGAGCGGATACGGGTTCGGAAAGCGCTTTCGGAACCTTCATCACATACCGAAAATCCCCTCCCGGAGCCATCGGGGATGCCGTGGCCTCGGCGCTCAAAGAGGTTCCGGAGCCCGCCGCATCCCTTTCCACCTGCGGCTACCAGGCGTCGGCGAGACGCGGTCCGGCGCCCTTGTGCCCGGTGGCGACTGAAACTTTCACCTGCGCCCGCCCATGGAGCCCGATACGCCTGCGGGAATAAGGAATAACCTCACAGTTCCCTGAGCCCTCCATCATCGCCATAGCTCCAGGACCTGGGCGTTCTCCGTACAGAGCGCGTCGCTCTGGCGGTTGAAGGATCTCGGGATCGGTGAAGCCTCTTTCTCTTCGTTGAGGTTTTTGTAGTGGTGGTGAAGCGAGGAGTCGTGTGCCGGCCCCGGTCGAGAATGACTCGGTCCGGTGCTGGGCGCCACCCTGGCAGAGGACGCCTGCTCACGCGGGGGTTGGCGCCGTATACCAGCTCAGACACCTCAACTGCTCGCCGGGCCGGGGTGCTCTCGCGTCGCCGGGTCCTGGGCGCCGCCCGGCGCCGCTCCGGGAACGGCTGACCGTAGACGGCCTTGGGTTCCGGCGACCCCAGACGTCTTGTGCGCGGTGACGGCAGGCCACCGGAGCCCAAGAAGGTCAGGGGGGCCGTCACCGTTAATCGACGTGTTCTTGCTCGGCGGCCGCGGCGTAGGCGGCGTCGAGGCGCTCGAACGGGCCTGGGCCGTCGTGCGGCTTCGGCGGGGCGCCGAGGTGGCGGACGCGAAGCTCGTCCATGAGCTCCTCGATGAACGCCGGCCCCTCATCGCGCATGAGCCGCTGCCGGCTCCGGAGCTCGGTGCTGCCGGGGCGCCAGTCGAGGCCCCAGTCGCCGAGGGCGTAGATGATCGGAAGAGTCCGGATACCGGCTTCAGTGAGGCTGTAGCGAGCGCGCTGCCCCCGCACGGCGGTGCCGCGGGTGAGGATCCCTGCCTCGACGAGCCGCACGAGGCGGTCGGCGAGGATGTTCGAAGCGATGCCCTCGATCGACCCGGTGAGCAGCGCCCGAAAGTAGCGGCGGTCGCCGAAGATGACGTCGCGCAGCACGAGCAACGACCAGCGATCTCCGAGCACCTCGACGGCGGCGTTGATCGGACACCCGGACCGTGGTTCCACGATTCCTCCTTGACAGGTATTTCGTCCTACCTATAGTAGTTGCATAATACAATCACTTTTGAGAAGAGGAGCTGATGGGCCGCTTCGTTTATTCGATGCAGGTGTCCCTCGACCTGCGGATCGAGCAAGTTCCCGGGGACAACGGTGCCGGCGAGTGGCTGCGCATCGACGAGGAACTGCACCGCGAGTGCAACGCGCTGACGCAGGCGCTCGCGCTCATGGTCCAGGGCCGGGTCTACTACGAGGTCATGGAGGAGTACTGGCCACGGGCGCACGAGGACGCGTCGCTGCCGGATGTCATGCGTGAGTACGGCGAGATCTGGACCGCCAAGCCCAAGGTGCTTGTCTCCCGTACCCGCCGCAGCGCCGATCACAACACCCGGATCATCGGCGGAGACGATGCGATCGATCACCTCGCCGCCCTGCGGGCCGGGACCGACGGCAGCATCAGTGTGGGCGGCGCGGCGCTCGCGACGCAGCTGCTTCGGGCGGGGCTTCTCGATGAGCTGCTGCTCTTCACCCATCCGGCGATCCTCGGCTTCGGCAGGCCGCTGTTCGACGACTACGACGTGCCGATCGACCTCGACCTGCTCGAGCAGCGATCGTTCAAGCAGGGCGTCACGATGCGTCGCTACGCCATCGGGGATGTAAAGGAGGCGGGCTCGTGCTGAGGCAGGTCGCGGAGGGTGTGTGGGTTCACGAGAGCGAGTTCGTGCAGAGCAACGCCGTTGTGGTGCAGGGCCGGGCCGGTGTGTTGCTCATCGACCCCGGGGTGACCGGCTCCGAGATCGACTGCCTCGCGAACGACCTTCGCGAGGTGGGTCAGCCCGTTGTGGCAGGGTTTTCTACGCATCCGGATTGGGATCACCTGCTCTGGCACGCCCGGCTCGGCGAGGCGCCCCGTTACGGCACGGCGCGCTGCGCGGCCACTGTCCGAGATCAGCTGTCGGACGCAGGTGCGAAGGCCCGCATCGCCGACCACCTGCTCGAGACGGAAATCGCCGGGCAGGTACCGCTGGACCTGCTCGGCCTCGTTACCGGCCTGCCCGCCGAAACTGCGCAGATTCCTTGGGATGGCCCCGGGGTCCGGATCATCGAGCATCAAGCGCATGCCCCGGGCCACGCGGCGCTGTTGATCGAGGAACGCGGGGTTCTCGTCGCCGGCGACATGCTTTCTGATGTCCTGGTTCCGATGCTCGACTTGAACGACACCGCGGACCCGATCGAGGACTACCTCGCCGCGCTGCGGCTGCTCGAGGGCGTGGCGAGCGGCGTCGATGTCGTCGTCCCGGGCCACGGTTCCGTCGGCGGATCCGACCAGGTACAGGAACGGATCGACCAGGATCGGGCGTATGTACTCGCGTTGCGGAACGGCCAAGTCCCCGCCGACCCACGGGTCGGCCCATCGGCCAGGCCTGGCTGGGAGTGGGTGGGCGACGTGCACGAAGGGCAACTCCAGCGCCTCGCCCAATGAAGCGAGCGCGACGGGGGCCAGCCAAGGGGCGGCTGTTACCGACACCCCATATTGGTGTGGTGGACATGTTCCTACGATTGCTCGAACAGGCCGACCGACCACCGGATCGGGCGGTTGGTGGACTGACTGACCATGGAAAGCTCCACGGTGATGGTGGTGGGCTCGGTCAGGTAGAGCTCGTTCATCGCCATCGGGAACCCGCCTGAGGTCCAGACACCGCAACTGCTGACGGCACCCCCGCTCTCGCCGTTCACCCTGAAGCTGAACTGCAGCCGCGTGGCCAGCTCGCCCGAGCAGAGTTTGTCGAGGGCGACCCTGCCCGCCTGGCCGCCGACCTCGAAGGTGGCCGTGGTGTCCTGCGGCCAGAGGCCACTTTTCGTTTCGGTGAGCTGCCACTTGCCGACCTGGTCGGGAATGTTTCGCAGTGGTTCGGGCGCGACCGGTCGTGCGGGCGGCGTCCACTCGTATACGCCCAGCACCCACGAGCCATGCGCGCGCGCCGGGGTGACGCACGGAGCGCCCGGCTCCTTCTGGGTGCAGGCCCGGCCGGAGGTCACCGTGTTGAAAGTGACCGTCACCTCCGTGGCGCCTTCGGGGATATCCAGCGGCTGCAGCCGCAGCTCCCGATCACAGTGCATGAACGAGACCGGCACGCGCAGCCGAGACCCCTCGACCTTGATTCGCGGCGGGCTGTCGTCCGGCCCCACACACATGCCGCCGACGTCCAGCGGCTTGCCGGTGTAGGGGATCTTGAGCGTGGCCTTGGCGTCACCCGTCTTCTCGATCGCGGTCCTGGCCACGAGCCGGTAGCCTGTGCCGTCCGCCGAGGTGAATTGCTCCGGCAGCACGGGCAGGGGCCCGCCCGAAACCGTCGTGGTGGTCTCGGGCTGCGGTGTGGTGGGCAGGAACGGCACGGCCAGCGCCACCGCCGCCGCCACGACGGCCGTGCCCATCGCGGTCCGCCTGCGCACCCGGGTCCTTCGCACGCGGTCGCGTATCTGCTCGTCGCGCGACGGGTTCGGCGGCGGCAGCAGGTCGGCGTGCTCACGCAGTACGTCGCGGAGATTCTCTACGGTCACCTCTGCAGCTCCTTAACCACCGACTCGTCGATTCTTAGCTTGGCCGGCGCCTTGGCGGTCTGGCTCTTGACCGTCCCCGGGGTGCAGCCAATGAGCTGGGCCACCTCGGCCACCGGGAGGTCCTCGTAGAACCGCAGCACGATCACCGCGCGCTGCCGGGCGGGCAGTCGGCCCACCGCCCACCAGAGCGCCGCCCGCTCGTCTGCCACCTGGTCGTGCACCGGCTTCTCCGGCAGGCCGTCGCTGGGCAGCTCCCGGCGCCACCGCCTGCGCCACCACGAGGTGTAGGTCGTGATGAGCACGCGTCGCACGTATGCCTCCGGCTCGTCGATGCCCGGCCAGGCGAACCACGCCTTGGCCAAAGATTCCTGCAGGAGGTCCTCGGCTGTGGCCCAGTTGTGGGTGAGGAGGTACGCGAAGCGCAGGAGCCGGTCGGACCGCGCCACCACGAAGTCCTGAAATATCGCCTTGTCGGCCACCTAGTTGCCTTCCGCTGATCTGCTGACGGTACAGACGCATCGGCCACGGCGGCGGGTTGCCCGACGGTGGGGTGCAATCCAGGGAAATTTGATGGCGGCCGGGGACAGAGGCGTTGGGTTGGAGACCTCGATCCCCAGTGCAATCCGAATATCCGGCCGTGCCCCACCGCCGGCAAGGGCATGCGCGTGGCCGCCTGTGGCCACGCGCACAACCCTGACTGTCCGGCCGGTCGGATCGCTGGTGACCAACCAGGTCCCGGCTACGACCTGCTGCGCATGTTCGCCCGAGGCGGGCGGCCCACCCCGCTCGGGCAGGCGTTCGCCGAGTACGGCCGGATCGACAAGACCCTCCACCTGCTGTCCATCTTGGACCCGATCGACGACACCTACCGCCGCAAACTGAACAAGCAGCTCACCGTCCAGGAGCCCCGGCACCGGCTGTCCCCGCTCGGCCACGCCCACCTCAACGTCCTGGGTCGCTACTCCATCTCCTCCTTCGCGCCGGCCGAGGGCCTGCGACAGCTCCGCGAGATCCCCGACCTCCCCGACAGCGGCGGGGTGGATGAGGAGGGGGTGTAGACCCCAGGGATCCGGGAGCTGCGCAACCCGGACGAGCCGGACTGGGACAACGACTAGCGCTGGCGATGAGGCCCCCGGGCACCTCCTCCTGCAACCTGCGCAGGTGTCAGGGGCCTGGCTGAGGGCCGCCGGTCCGGCAGCCAATAGGACAGCGGCCACAGTCGCGTGACCGTGCGCCGGATCAACGCGAGGAATGTCCGCAACGCCGCCGCATGGCGCGGAGCGTAGAGGCGTAGCCGTGCAGCGAGCGCTCGGTTGGCAGCAGGGATCCCCGCCTCCTCGTGGTTACGCACCGCCTGGGTGTACAGGCTGTGCTCGCGTACCAGATCGATGGGTCGCAACCGCACTTTGAAGGTATGTCCTCGTCAATAACCGGAAATGCCGCCAAACTTTACACGAGAGATTCAACGATACAGTTAAAGAAATGACGGCCTCGATTCGGGACGCCGTGCGTCCCTTCACCGGCGATACCCTCACCGCGCTCCTGCCCCCCGCCACCCGCATGCTCGGCCTCGGCGAGCCCACTCACGGCGTCGAAGCCTTCCCCGAACTGCGCAACGAGCTCTTCCGCCACCTCGTCGAACAAGAGGGCTACCGCTCCATCGCCATCGAGAGCGACTGCCTGGCGGCGCTAGCCGCCGACGCGTACGTCGCCGACGGCCTCGGGACCCTCGACGACGCGATGAGCCGCGGCTTCAGCCATGGCCTCGGCGCCTCACCCGCCAATCGCGAGCTCGTGCGCTGGATGCGCGCCTACAACGAGCAGCGTCCGCCACAGGAGCGGCTCCGCTTCTACGGCTTCGACGGCCCCCTGGAGATGACCGGCGCCGCCAGCCCCCGCCCAGCATTGACCGCACTGCACGACTACCTCGCCGCCCACCTCGACCTGGCCTGGAGTCGCGAGACCCTCGACGAGCTGATCGGCCCCGACGAGCGCTGGACTAACCCGGCCGTAACCACGGATCCCACCCAGTCCGTCGGCCGCACCCCTGAGGCCAAGGAACTACGCCTGATCGCCGACGACCTGCGCACGCTGCTCACCGCACACACCCCTCACTTGACGGCCGCCATCTCCCCTGACGGCTGGTGGCGCGCTGACCTGTACGCCCGCACCGCTGCTGGGCTCCTGCGCTACCACGCAGGCATGGCCGACACCGCGGCAACCCGCATCGGCACGCTGATGTGCCTGCGCGACGCGGTGATGGCCGACAACCTCGAAGCCATCGTGGGCCGCGAGGCCCGTCGCGGCCCCACCCTCGCCTTCGCCCACAACCGCCACCTGCAGAAAGACAGGAGCCGCTGGCTGTTACCGGAGGGCTGGGGCCCTCTGGCGGGCCGGACGCTGGAGTGGTGGAGCGCCGGGGCAATCGTCGGCACACACCTCGGCGAGCAGTACGCCTTTGCAGCCACCACCTTTGGCACCCGCGGCTCCGACGTCCCCCAGCCCGACACCCTCGAAGGGCTGCTGTCGGCCCTCCCTGACGCTCGCGCCGTCATCGATCCCGCCCGCCTCGCCGCGGTCCTCGACCGGCAGCCGACGCTCCGCGTCCCGGCCGACCACACTTACCTCCCCCTCGACCCGGCCACCACCGACCAAACCGACGCCATCATCTTCGTCAAGGAAATCTGAGCCACCCTTTGGCCAGGATGTCCACTCGCGGGTGTTCCGTTAGGTGATCCCTCACCGGAACACCGAGCGATCAGGCTGGACGCTCAGGTCAAGGTGTTCCGCGAACTGTTCCGGTGATGGGGGGCTATTTCGCCCGCAACACGGCCGAGGTCAACCAGATCCTCACCGGCCTGTCCGGCCGCGGCGTCCTGTTCGGCCTGGGCGCATCCGTCTACGACTGGAACGACCCGTTCGGGCGGTTGTTCCTGCAGACCCTCGCCATGGTCGCCGAGTTCGAGGCCAACCTCGGGCACCTGCGCACCCGCGAGGGCATGGCCCTGGCGAAGAAGAACGGCAAGCTCAAGGGCAAGCAACCCAAACTGCCCGAACCCCGCCCGGCGCTCCATCCGCCGGCGATACGCCGAGGGCGAGGTGTCCCTGGCCGACCTGGCCACCGAGCAGGGTGCCTGGTGATCTCGCGGCGTGACCCCGCTTGACCTTGACACAGTGACAAGGTCTTCACTGTGTCAAGGAGGTGGTCCCGATGACCATGCCGAAACAGGACACGGATACGATTCGAGCTTTCCAGGGGCTGGAGGACAGCCGCTCGTCAGTGCGGCTGCGGGCAGCGCTGGCGGTCGGCACGACCCCTGACCCGCGGTTCATCGACAAGCTCATCGAACGATGCGCGATCGAACCCGACTTCTACGTGCGCGACATGCTTACGTGGGCACTCACCCGCCACTCAGCGTCAATGACGGTCCCAGAGCTTCTCAACGAAGTCCGCTCGGAGCGTGCGCAGGCACGAAGCCAGGCGTTGCACACGCTGTCCAAGATCGGGGATCGGCAAGCGTGGCCGGCGATCACACGGGCGCTTCTGTCCGACGCCGACGATGAGGTGGCGCGGAGCGCCTGGCGGGCAGCGGTCGTGCTCGTGCCCGAAGGTCAAGAGCCCGAGTTGGCCGCAGTGTTGTCGACACAACTCGGGCGCGGCGAACGCGAGACGCAGCTGAGCCTCAGCCGGGCGCTGATCGCGCTCGGTGAGGTGATTGTGCCGGCTCTGCGCGCTGCGATGACGGATCTCGACCCTCGCGTGCGCGCGCACGCGATCGCCACGGAACGGCTGTTGCGCGACCCCGATGCCGGATTCGAGTTCGCGATCAAGGAGGCGAAGCGCGTGGTAGCCCTCGGCAGGACCGGCCAGGAGGGGTGGTAGGCGGTGTTGATCGGTGATGTGGCACGACGGTCCGGGGTCAGCGCCCGCATGCTCAGGCATTACGACTCGCTCGGCCTGATGCGGCCAACGGGTCGTACCGGCGCCGGCTATCGAGAGTACTCCAGCGAGGACATCCGGCGGATCTTCCATATCGAGAGCCTGCGGTCATTGGGATTGTCGCTGCGTGAAGTCGGGCGCGCGCTCGATGATCCCGGCTTCACGCCCGCAGAGCTCGTCGACGACCTCATCCGCCAGACGCGAGAACGCATTGCGACTGAGAGGGAGCTGCTCACGCGGCTCCGTCGGATCGGTGCCGCAAAACCCGCCGGCTGGGAGGACGTCCTCCAGATCGTTGCGCTCCTCCAGGCGCTGGGGTCAAAGAGCGCCGGGAAGCGCCAGCGCGCGGCCCTGTCCTCAGTCGAAGAGGTTCCGGTGCCAGTGGAGGCACTGGTCGAGGCGGCGCTGAGCGAGACGGACCCGAACGTCGCCGGAGCCCTTCGATGGGCTTTGGCGCAATGGGGCGACGGCGGACTGGCACTGCTGGCGGAGGGCCTCGGCTCACCAGTGGCCGAGGTGCGGAAACGTGCCGTCCAGTCCATCGCTGAGATTCCGAACGGTGAGGCGACCGCACTGCTGCAAGAGGCCCTCGCGAACCCCGACATCGTGGTCCGCAGGTATGCGGCTCTGGCGCTCGGGGCACGTGGAGTGGCCGACACGGTCCCGACGCTCGTCGATATGGTCGTCGAGGGGACGAACGACGTCGATGCAGCCGATGTACTGAGCGCGCTGGCGAGTCGTCCCGCGTTGGCGGATCAGATCGCCACCAGGCTCGTTGATCGCCTCGCCCACGGCACCGTTGAATCGTCTGCACGTCGACGGCTGACACAGGCGCTCGCGGATATCCCGGGAATCACCGCGTCACGTGCCCTGGCAGATCTGTCACATGACGAAGACCGTGCCGTTGCGCTTACTGCGGCATACATTCTCGGGATACGCAACGCACGATAACGGATCTTTCCTGGGTGTCGTCCTTGTCGTACAGCCCCCTGATCTCGACGGTCTCCTCCGGGGCCAGCAGGCGCGGCAGTAGTGCTCCGCCGTACTCGTCGATGCTGGTCATGGGGCGTCGTCCGAGCCAGTCGGGCCAGCCGTCGGGCCGCAGAGGCACAGTGTGGGTGGTGTGGCCATGAGCTGTTGGGTTCTGCTCGGTGGCGGCGGGGGTGGTGTCGTCTGGGTTGGTCATCTCGCCCAAGCTTGTTAGCGGTCAACGGTGAGGTGGCGCAGGGCGGCCTGTTTGTCGTCGTCGGTGGGCTGGCTGTAGATGCGCAAGGTGTCGAGGCGGGCGTGGCCGGCCAGTTCGGCGACGGTGACGAGGTCTTCGCCGCCGCGGATCAGCTGGGTGACGAAGGTGTGGCGGCCGATGTGGGCGGTGGCGGGGTCTTCCAGCCCGGCGGCTTGGGCGATGGCGGTGAAGATGGCGGAGGCGGCGCGGGCCGAGAGGCGGCCGCCGCGGCGGTTGAGGAGCAGGGCCTTGGTAGTGGCGGCGCCCGGCCAGGTGCGGCGCTCGTCCAGCCAGTAGAGCAGGGGTTGGCGTAGCTGGGGGTGGATGGGCACTTCGCGGATCTTGCCGCCCTTGCCGTAGACGATCAGCAGGCCCTTGCGGGCGGAGATGCGCACGTCGGGCACGTCCAGGGCGACGGCGTCGCCGACGCGCAGCCCGGCGTAGAAGGGCAGCAGGGCCAGGGCGCGGTCGCGGAGGTGTGGCCAGTTCTCGGCGCGCAGCCAGCGGATCTGAGCGGGGGCGTTCATCGCCTTGGGCGCGGTCTTGGGGATGTCCTCGCGGGAGATGTCGGCTTTGCCTAGTCCGAGCATCACGCAGTGCTGCATGTCCGTTCGCCGTGGCTGTACGAGAACAGGGCCAAATGCGCGAGCCCGCCAGTAGATCGGGCCACCACGATCGGGTCATTGTTAAGGAAGTACTTGACTATAAATGTGTGCCGACTCATAGTTAAGGACATGCCTAACTATGGCGGATCGCTGGACCGAGTGTTCCAGGCGCTGGCGGATGGAACGCGCCGGGCGATGGTGCAGCGCCTGATCCGCGGGCCGGTGTCGGTCGGCGAACTGGCCAGGCCACTGGAGATGTCGTTACCGGCGGTCATGCAGCACATCCAGGTGCTGGAAGCGTGCGGGCTGGTCAGATCCGAGAAGATCGGCCGCGTCCGCACCTGCCGCATCGAGCCGGACGTACTGCGGATGGCCGAGGACTGGCTTGCCGAGCAGCGCACGTCCTGGGAACGACGCCTGGACCGGCTCGGCGACTACCTGCTCGATGATCCTGGCACACCGGAGCAAGGGAGCTTGTGATGATCGACCGTTCTGTCACACACGCCACGTTCACCCTCGAACGCCTCTACCCGGCCACGGCGGCCCGGGTGTTCGCGGCATGGGCCAACCCGAAGGCGAAGGCCCGCTGGTTCTCCACCCCCGATGCGGACCATGAACTGGACTTCCGGGTCGGGGGCCGGGAGGTCAACCGCAGCCACCCGGACAGCGGCCTGTCGATGACGTTTGAGTCGTTGTACCGCGACATCGTCCCAGACGAGCGCATCGTCTACACCTCCATGTTGCACGTGGGAGACGACCTAGCGACGGTGTCGCTGACGACCGTGGCGTTCTGCCCGGCCGATGGGGGCACGCAGCTGGTCCTCACCGAGCAGGGCGCCTTCCTCGATGGCCGGGAGGAGCCCTCCTGGCGGAAGCACGGCACCGGCGACTGGCTTGACGCGCTGGGCGTCGAGCTGGGTGCGGGAGGGCACGAGTGAGCCCGCGGGCGGCCGCCTTGAGGTGGCGGGTGCTGGTGCTGCTGGGCACGGCGTTCTTCATGACCATCCTGGACGGCACCAGCTTGCTCACCGCCCTGCCGGCCATCGAGCGGGAGTTTCGGGCGCACGGCACCGCCGTCCAGTGGGCGGTCACGGCCTACGCGCTGGCCTTTGCGGGCCTGCTGCTGTTGTGCGGCCGCGCCGCGGATCTGCTCGGCCGCCGCAGGGTCTTCCTGGCCGGAATGTCGCTGCGCGTGTTGGCCTCGTTGGGATGCGGGTTCGCCCCGACGGTCGAAGCCCTGGTCGCAGCCCGCGCTTTGCAGGGTGTGTCGGCCGCCATCATCGCCCCCGCAGCCTTGTCCATGGTGACGAACGCCTTCGCCGAAGGCAGCGAGCGGAACAGGGCACTGGGAATCTGGGGCGGGATCGGAGGGTTCGGCGCCACCGCCGGGCTGCTGCTGGGCGGCCTGATCACCGATACGCTCGGCTGGCAGTGGGTCTTCTGGATCAACGTCCCGGTCGGGGTGGTGGTGCTGGTCCTCGCGCCGGTGATGCTGATCGAGAGCCGGAACGAGGTGCGTGTCCGCTCCTTCGACCTGGCCGGGGCGCTGACGGTCACTTCGGCTCTCGTGCTGTTCGTCTACGCCATCACCGGCGTCCCTGACGTCGGATGGTCCAGCCACCAGGTCCTCGGGCCGCTGGCGGGTGCGATGGCGCTGACCGGCTTGTTTGTCGTGATCGAACGGCGGTCCAAGGCGCCGCTGGTGCCATTCGGGGTCCTGCGGTCGCGTTCCCTGGTCGGCGGCGACCTCCTGCTTCTCGTCACGGGCATGGCGGTCGACGGCATGCTCATCGTCCTCACCGCCCACGCGCAGTCGGTGCTCGGCTGGTCGCCCGTGCGGTTCGGCCTCACGGCCGGGGTGATGACCGTGGCGGCCGTCGTCGGCGCTCTGGTCTGCCAGCGGGTTGTGACCAGGATCGGCGTGCGTCCGGTCGCGAGCGTCGGCACTGCCCTGCTCGGTGGAGCCTGCCTGCTGCTCACCAGGGTGGTGTCCGAGCACAGCTCGCCGGAACTGCTGACTTTTGCCCTGTTGGTCTTCGGGGCGGGCATGGGCACCGCCACCGTCTGTGCCCAGATCGCGGCGTTCACCGGTGTCGCCGAACGGCACTCCGGTCTGGCCGCCGGACTCGCCGATACCTGCTTCGCGGTTGGCACCGCCCTCGGCGTAGCCATCGCCGGCAGCGTTGTCGCCGCGCATGCACCCACGCCTGGGATCGCCGCGCCGCAGACGCTGGTTCCCGGTCATCAGGCCGCGTTCGGCGTGGTCGGCCTCGTCGCGGCACTGGGCCTGGTCATCGCTCTGGCCATGCTCGGCAAGCGATCGGCACCGGTCACCAAAG
This sequence comes from Streptosporangium sp. CA-115845, assembly GCF_050943795.1. Taxonomy (NCBI): domain Bacteria; kingdom Bacillati; phylum Actinomycetota; class Actinomycetes; order Streptosporangiales; family Streptosporangiaceae; genus Streptosporangium; species Streptosporangium sp. CA-115845. The sequence continues at coordinate 5,091,820 of NZ_CP191988.1, forward strand.
AGACCGCGGCGCCTCCCGTTGACCAGATCGTGACCGACCGCATTCCCGCCTGACCCATTGAGGAGCTTCCATGTCCGGCTGTGACCCGGTCGCCGAGATCGGCCCCTTCAGCGACTCCGGCGCCGACGTGATCCCCTGGCCGATCGCACTGCGTGAGCTGGAGCAGGCGCGACTGTTCTGGCTGTCTACCGTCCGCCCCGACGGCCGACCCCACGTGACACCGTTGCTGGCCGTCTGGACCGGCGGCGCCCTGTACTTCGCTACCGGCGACCAAGAGCGCAAGACGCGTAACCTCCACACCAACGACCACTGCGTCATGACGACCGGCACGAACGTCCTGGACGGTATCGACATCACCATCGAGGGACGTGCCGAGTTGGTGTGCGACCCGGCTGAACGCAGCACCACCGCCGACGCCTACGAGGGCAAGTACGGCGACCTCCTGACCAGCTCGGACGGCACCTGGTATGGCCTCGGTGATGCCATCCGCTCCGGCAAGGTTCTGCTGTACCGCATCGATCCGGAGGTCGGGTTCGCTTTCGGCAAGGGCGAGACGTACAGCCAGATCCGCTACCGCTTCCAGCGCTGACCGTTGATTCCGCGGCCGCGTGTCAGGCGGCCGAGCACCGGCCACCGTCGCAGAATGAGGATGTCGGGCTCGCTCTCGCGCATCCAGCAAGACGTGCACAGACCGCTCCGGCGGACCTGGCGGTTGGTCCAGAAGGCGGGTCCGGCTCGGCCTGCTGCCGGCCTACCTAGCCCTGCTCATCGACCTGATCCCCGACCTCATCCCAATCCTCGGCTACGCCGACGAGGCCATAATCGTCCTCTTCGTCCTACGCAGCGTGGTCCGCCGCACCGGTCTGGACACCATCCGACGACACTGGCCCGGCAGCGACGACGGCTTCACCGCGCTCTGCCGACTCACTGGACTCGGCTGACAGGCGCACGCCGCAGGACGCCGGAACCACGACAGCGCGATCAAACCTACTTTGGGGCTGGGGACATCTTCGGGAGCGGAGGGTTGATTCCCAACTGCTCGGCGACATACCGGATCGCCACCTCCGGCACGTCGACCGGGCCGGAGTCGGTCAGGAACGTGCCGAGCATGCGCACAGTCCCCCACTGAAGCGACCAGCCGAGCCGATTGTGCAGACCACGCCGACGTTGCGCTTGCGCCAGCGCGGCCTCATCGGGGACACGTCCTTCACCAGCGCGCGAGCGCGGCGAGCAGTCGCTCGCGCTGAGCTTCCCCCAGGCCGCCCACACGTCGCTTCACCTCGACCCCGCATGTCGCCATCACCGCGGCGACCCTCGCCGGGCCACAACCGGGCACCGCCCGCAGCACCTGGGAGACCCTCGTCCTCTTGATGAGATCATCGTCCTGCGCCATGGCGAACACCTCCGCCACGGTGACCGTCCCGGCTCGGACCTTGGCCAGTAGCTCGCTGCGCGCCGTCCGCGCCTGCGCTGCCTTGAGCAGGGCCATCGCCCTCTACTCAGCGGTCAACCCGCCATCGATGGGCCTCCAACATCTGTCGTCCCCTCCCGACATCATCGGGTCCGGCGGGGATGTCACCCCTCCACCATGGAGCAGTGTCAACAAATGTGACAGTAAGCCCGGTTCGCCGTACCGCTCCTACTCGCAGGCCAATATGCTGCGATTCACCCAGCCGTGGCAGATAGCCCTGGCACTCGCGTCGCGGCGGGCACACGCCGCGAGGTGCCGCCAGGCGCCCTGAACGCGGCCGCGGAAAGGGCGGTCCTGCCGTCGGCCACCCTCCTTGGGTCCACCTGTGTCCGGAAGATCAGGGGCACCTCACTCCTGGGCTCAGGTGTGGCATGGGTGGCGCGCGGGATGGGGCAGGGCTATCGACCAGAGTCGGGCGTGATGCGGAAGACCGGGTACTGCGCGGAGATCTGCTCGAACTCCTCCAGCGGTGCCTGCGGGTCCACCGGGAGGTGGGTACGGCCTCCCGGCGAGCGGGCCAGGTAGCGGCGCAGGATGGGCGCACGGGATCCGGGATCGACTTCGTCCAGGCGCACCGCCTCGCTGCGGCCGTGCCGCAGCACCGCCCGTCCTTCGGCCGCGCGGACGTTGTGCACCCAGTTGGTGTTCTGGCCGAGCATCGCCACCAGGTAGCGCTCGCCCTGGTAGTCCGCGACGACCAGCGGGAAGGAGATGACGCGGCCGGTACGCCGGCCCGGCACCTGCAGGGTCACCATCCGGTCCGGCTGCAGCACCCCGGCCGCGAACACGGTGGCCCAGACCCGGTTGATCGCCCGCGCCAGGCGGTTAGGCCGACCGCCGCGATACAGCCAGTGGTCCAAGCGGTGCAGGCGTGTGGGTCCGGCCCTCTCGTCGTGTCTCATGTCTGGCGCCCCCTTGTGGATCTGGTCTTGTCGGGATGACCGCGATGCGTGCCTCCCCACGGAAACGGTCGCCTAATCAGCTACCGACCTGCCCTGTACATCGTTCATGAACGTTGTACATGTACGTTGCTTAGGAGATCCTGTACCGCGTATGGTTGTCAAGTGGCTCCCGAGAAACTGACCCGCCAGGCCGTCATTGAGCAGGCCTTGAAGCTCGCCGACACTGACGGGCTTCAGGCGGTGACCATCCGCCGGCTCGCCGCCGAGCTCGGCGTCACGCCGACGGCGCTGTACTGGCATGTCAAGAACAAGGACGAACTGCTCTCCGCGCTCGCCGACCACCTGCTCGCGGCGCTCGTCGCCGACGTGGACCCGAACCGGCCCTGGAGCCGGCGCCTGCGCACGATGATCACCGCGCTGGTGGAGCAGACTCGCGCACACCCATACCTGTCCACCCTGCTACCGATGATCGACAAGAGTGCGGCCGAGGGGTACCTCCGGGCCACTGACACCGCGATCGGGCTGCTTACCGAGGCCGGGTTCACGCTCCAGGAAGCCGACCAGGTGGCCACCTACCTGCTCCTGGGGGCCACCGCGATGGTGTCCTGCCAGCCCGGCGGCGGAAGCGACGAGGAGGAGGCCACGGAGCTCAGGCGGCAACATCGCCTCGACCTGGAACGCCTGCCTCCCGGTCGTTACCCCCACCTGGCCGCCTTCGCCGCCACCCTCTCCACTCCCCCTGATCTCGACGCCTACTACTCCTTCGGCATCGACCTCCTGCTGTCCGCGGTGAAGGCCACGCCCCCGAACGGATGTCGCAGCTCCCAGGCCCCAGCGGCGCGGTCCGAGTCGGCAGGGGCCACCGGGAACTCAGGGGTCATCGTGCGCCACGAACACGGAGAGGGGTCGTGATAGAGGGAGACCCGCTTGATGTGGTGCTGTGCAGCGGAACGTGGGAGAGCGGGTGTCGATCCGGCGGTCTCGCGCTCTTTTCGGCGTGAGGTGGCGAGAGGGAGCACGCCACGCAACAGAAATTGCGAGGTGTTGAGTACCGATGCGACGCGCGCCGGCGGGGATGCCATCGTGCGTGGCGAAACAGGTGACCAGACCGATCAGGAATCGAGAAGCGCGGGTCACGGAGCCGCAACTAGCCTGACCGCCATGGACATCATCGTTCACGCGAGCTTCCTCTCGCACGACGACCCGGACGCCTCTCTGGCCTTTGGGGCCGGGCCACACCCGCGACGTGTCCATGATCGAGATCGACGCGCTGCCACAGGAGCGGGGTGACCGGTTCGTCGCGCCCCCGGCCGACACGCTGATCAGGTGGACAGCGGACCGTTGCCGCGACCACGCCGACGGAGGAGAACCAGACATACTGCTCGAAGCTGATCAGATCAAGCCAGGCGACGCCGACGGGGACCGTGCAGGCGGCCCCGCTTAACAGATGGAGACATGATGGGTATGGCCACGAGGACGGACACGCAGTCGCCTGCGCTGCACATTGCCGACAGCCACGAGCTGATCCGCGTGCAGGGTGCGCGCGGGAACAACCTCAAGGACGTCAGCGTCGAGATCCCGAAGCGTCGGCTGACGGTGTTCACCGGCGTCTCCGGCTCGGGCAAGAGCTCGCTGGTGTTCGGCACGATCGCCGCGGAGTCACAGCGGCTGATCAACGAGACCTACAGCGCCTTCGTGCAGGGCTTCATGCCGACGCTGGCACGGCCCGAGGTCGACGTCCTCGAAGGGCTGACGACCGCGATCATCGTCGACCAGGAGCGGATGGGGGCCAACCCCCGCTCCACGGTCGGCACCGTCACCGACGCCAACGCGATGCTGCGCATCCTGTTCAGCCGGCTCGGCCGGCCGCACATCGGCTCGCCCCAGGCCTTCTCCTTCAACGTCGCCTCCATCAGCGGAGCGGGTGCGGTCTCGTTCGAGCGCGGAGGGAAGAGTGTGAAGGAGCGGCGCGACTTCAGTATCACCGGCGGCATGTGCCCGCGCTGCGAGGGCATGGGCCGGGTCACCGACATCGACCTGTCCCAGCTCTACGACGACTCCAAGTCGCTCAGCGAGGGTGCGCTCACGATCCCCGGCTACAGCATGGACGGCTGGTACGGCCGGATCTTCAGCGGCTGCGGCTTCTTCGACCCCGACAAGCCGATTCGCAAGTACACCAAGGCCGAGCTCCACGACCTGCTCTACAAGGAGCCGACCAAGATCAAGGTCGACGGCATCAACCTGACGTACGAGGGCCTGGTCCCGAAGATCCAGAAGTCGATGCTGTCCAAGGACAAGGAGGCGCTGCAGTCGCACATCCGGGCCTTTGTGGAGCGGGCGGTGACGTTCACCTCCTGTCCCGAGTGCGGTGGCACCCGGCTCAGCGAGGCGGCCCGGTCCTCCAAGATCAAGGGGATCAGCATCGCCGACGTCTGCTCGATGCAGATCAGCGACCTGGCCGGCTGGGTGCGCGATCTGGACGATCCATCGGTGGCGCCGCTGCTCATCGCGCTGCAGCAGTCCCTCGACTCCTTCGTGGAGATCGGGCTGGGCTACCTGTCGCTAGAGCGGCCGTCGGGCACGCTGTCGGGCGGCGAGGCACAGCGGGTCAAGATGATCCGCCACCTCGGTTCCGCGCTCACCGACACCACCTATGTCTTCGACGAGCCCACCATCGGCCTGCACCCCCATGACATCCAGCGGATGAACGACCTGCTGTTGCGGCTGCGGGACAAGGGCAACACGGTGCTCGTCGTGGAGCACAAGCCGGAGACGATCGCGATCGCCGACCACGTCGTCGACCTCGGCCCCGGCGCCGGTACGGCGGGCGGCACCGTCTGCTTCGAGGGCACCGTCGAGGGGCTGCGGGCCAGCGGCACCCTCACCGGCCGCCATTTCGACGACCGGGCCGTCGTCAAAGAGAAGGTGCGCAAGCCCACCGGCAAGCTGGAGATCCGCGGCGCGACGGCCAACAACCTGCGCGACGTCGACGTCGACATCCCACTCGGGGTGCTCGCCGTCATCACCGGTGTCGCCGGCTCCGGCAAGAGCTCGCTCGTGCACGGGTCGATCCCCGGCCGCGCGGGTGTGGTCTCGATCGGCCAGGGCGCGATCCGCGGCTCGCGACGGAGCAACCCGGCGACCTACACCGGACTGCTCGACCCGATCCGCAAGGCGTTCGCGAAGGCCAACGGCGTGAAGCCGGCGCTGTTCAGCGCCAACTCCGAGGGCGCCTGCCCCAACTGCAACGGCGCCGGCGTCATCTACACCGACCTGGCGATGATGGCCGGCGTCGCCACCACCTGCGAGGAGTGCGAGGGCAAGCGGTTCCAGGCGTCGGTGCTGGACCACCACCTCGGCGGCCGCGACATCAGCGAGGTGCTCGCGATGTCGGTGACCGAGGCCGAGGAGTTCTTCGACGCCGGCGAGGCGCGCACGCCGGCCGCGCACGCCATCCTCGACCGGCTCGCCGACGTCGGGCTCGGCTACCTCAGCCTCGGCCAGCCGCTCACCACGCTGTCCGGCGGCGAGCGGCAGCGGCTCAAGCTGGCCACCCACATGACCGAGAAGGGCGGCGTCTACGTCCTCGACGAGCCGACCACGGGCCTGCACCTCGCCGACGTCGAGCAGTTGCTCGGCCTGCTCGACCGGCTCGTCGACTCCGGCAAGTCGGTCATCGTCGTCGAGCACCACCAGGCGGTCATGGCGCACGCCGACTGGATCATCGACCTCGGCCCCGGCGCCGGCCACGACGGCGGCCGGATCGTCTTCGAGGGCACACCCGCCGACCTCGTCGCCGCCCGCTCCACCCTCACCGGCGAGCACCTCGCGGCCTACGTGGGCACCTGACCGAGGTCCTCGCGGACACCGTGAGACGAGTTCTCTCATCTGTTTCGACTCGTCCCGACCGGTAAAGGGGCGTGTTCGTCTGCATACATTCGTATGTGGCACGATCTCACAGGTGACCGGCAGACCCGCCGCGGCGCAGCGCCTGAGCGACCTCGCGCGACTGCGCCGTCCGCGATCCCGCGGGCAACCTGATCCGCATCCGCGACACCCCGCTGTCGGCGTTCGTCGGAGCGGACGGCACGGCAGAGGTCAGCCCTGCTTCGGCCTGTGCCATCGCTGGTCGGCGAGGGACCACGCCCTCTCCCACTCGGCGTCACGGTAGCGGTTCAGCAGCACCCGGAGGCCGACCAGGAAGACCAGCAGGATCATCGAGATACACGCCATCACCCCGATCGCGGTGAGCGTGGCGACCGTGACCGTCTCCACACGGCTCTGCGGGGGATCGGTGGGCCTGCCCGTGGCATCCAGCCAGATCTCGGTGCGCGAGCCGACCGGGACCGCCGAGGGGAGCATGACCTGGCTGGTGCGCGGGGTCCCGTTCGCCGCCGTCCAGCGCACCGTGCGCACCTGCCCGCCGAGGCTGGGCTCCGCCGGGCGGCTTGTGCCCACGACCTCGGCGGCGACCGCCCGCCGGTAGGGGGCCGCGAGCTCGGCCCGCAGGCCGTCCTGGTAGGCCTGCCTGCCGATCCCGGCCGCCGGCCACAGTCCGGCGACGAAAAGCAGCAGGCTCACCAGCACGGCGACCGTCTCGATCCGGTCCGAGCGTCTGCGCAAAGGGTTGCTGTCGAACCGATGCAGGCGCAGACGGCACCGGATCCGGTAGCCGAAGGAACTCATCGGGCCACCTCCCCCGTGGTGTTGCCTCCACCGTGCGGCGTGTGTACCTGGCGTACCAGGGTCTTTGGCTGGCCGTGGTCAGAGCCGAAGGTCCCTCTCCCGGCGAGAGCGGGCGCCGCCGGGCAACTGCTCCTAGCCTATGCCTGGCTCATTCTCCCCGGTCGTGAGGGGGCTCCAGGTGTCGGCCGGCGGGGCCGGTGTGGGCACGTGGCTCAGGTGGTCGCGGAGTTTACCGAGGTCGGGGTGGTGGTTGACGGTGTGCCAGGCGAGTGACCACGGGTAGACGGGGGTGGGGTGGCGGATGGGGCTGGACATGTCGCTGGTGCTCAACCGGCTGCGCAGCGAGGGGCAGGCGGCGCATCGCGCCGATGTGGCGCACGTTGTCCCCCTACCAGGAGGACAACGTGCGCCGTTTCGGGGATCACGTCTACGACTTGAACGCGCCACTGGACGGCATGGAGGTCCACCTCGATCTCGGCGAGGAGGTCAATTGGATCCGAATGGTGCGCCGCCATCGCGGCTTGGGCGGACGGCAGTGCAAGGAGCGGTTACGTCGTCGGGAGACCGACCGAGTTGGACGCGTCGGCCTCGAAGTATTCCGTTGCAGCGAAGGGGCCGGCGTGGTCCTCGAAGAAGCTCCTGACGCCGTCGATCGAGTCATGGACGATGACGTTCACTGCCTTGGTCGCGTCGGTGCTCGCCACCGCCAGCGTCCACTTGGCCCCCTTGGGAAGCCGGCCGTACGCCTTCTTCAGGGAATCCCAGAAGCCGTCGTTGTCGGAAATCGTGGAAACAGCCATGACGTGCACTGTGGCACCCTCCTCATTGACTCTCGGATTCACTCGGCAATTGATGTGAAGATATTGTGCGGCACCATTCTTGAAGTCGTAGATCGCGACGGTCTGAGGGTCCTCGAGCGGATCGTCCGAAGGCATCAAGAAGTGGGCCTCGCTGATCGGGGACAGCTCGTAGTCGAGCTGTTCTGGTTTATTGAGGAGTTGCGCCTCCATGGGGTTCAGGGTGAATTTGAGGTGGAGTTTTCCGCGTTCGGCCACCACTTCGTAGCGGGTGCCGGGGCGCTCGTAGGAGCCTTCGTACCTGGACAGGTCGAGGGCCAGGGTCGGGTCGGGCTCCGGCAGGTCGGGGATCGTGACCGCGCCGAGGTCGGCCAGGATTTCGTTGAACACCTTCCGGTAGAAGCTGTCGCGCGGCCCGGCGTTCGCCAGCATCGAGACGGCGATGTTCGATTCCGGCAGGATCCGCAGGCGGGCGCTCTGGCTGACTGCACTGCCGTCGTGGGCGTAGACGGTTTGGCCGTGCCAATCGCACACGATGAGGCCGAGTGCCCATTCCGGCCCGAACATGTACGGGTCAGGTATGGGGACCCGTGACTCCGTCATTTCGCGGATGATGCCGGGTGAGACGATTCTGGTCCCGTTCGGCGCCTTTCCTTCGTTAAGGAAGACGTACGCCATCGTGAGCAATTCCCGGGCTGTCGTGTTGACGTTGCCTCCGGGGCCGAAGGAGCGCGGCAGGTGACCCAGCGGTGAGAGGACGGGTCCCTCTGCGAGGGATCGGGTCAGGTATCCGGTCGCGGCACGGTTCTGGTCCGCGTGCTCACGCCGGCTGCTCGTCGAGGTCAGTCCCAAGGGGTCGAACAGGCGATCCTTCATGACGTCGTCCCACCGCTTGCCGTCGCTCACCTCCATGATGCGGGCGAGGATCGCGTAGCCCAGGGCCGCGCTGTAGCCGTGAGTGTGGCCCAAGGGGTGGACCTGGCATGCGCCGGCGATGTTCTCCACCATGCGCTCGTACACGTCGTCGTCCTCGCCCGGATCTCCGTAGTTCTCCTCGATGCCGTTGGTGTGGTTGAGGAGATGGTGGGGTGTGACCTTGGCGCTGACGTCGGGGTCGGCGACCCGGAAATCAGGAAGGTAGGTCCGCACCGGCTCGTCCAGGGCGACTTTCCCCTCGTCGACGAGTTGCATGAAGGCGAGGGCGGTCCATGTCTTGGATACGGAGCCGCACTGGTAGATGGTGTCGGTCCTCGCGGGCTCCCGCGTGGAGATGTTCTTGACGCCGACCGCGAAGTCGGTGATCTCCCCGTCGCGAAGGACGCCGATCGCGGCACTCGGAATCCGGTACTCCGCGAGCAGCTCGGAGACGCGAGCTCGAATCCGGGTCACATCCAACGCTCTTGCCATAAGGGGTTCCTCGTCCTGTCCGGTTCTTTCCAAGCAAGAAAAGGCTACGTTGCATTTCAAGTCTCGTCAACGAAAGACCTTCAATAATGTGCTTTAGTACTGGACTTTCATGCTGATCGTTGCAACAGCATTGTTGATAAATGCAATCCACGGCAACCAGCCGTTGCAATGTACTGTTGGTGAACGCACCCGTGGACCCGAACCGACAGGAGGACGAGCCGATGCCCGGAGGCAGGCTGACCCACGAGGATCGCCAGCAGATCGCGATCTGGCTGGCCGAAGGGCTGGGATACGCCGAGATCGCCAGGTGGCTGGGCAGACCCACATCCACGATCAGCCGCGAAGTGGCACGCAACAGCGCGCCCAGCGGCTACCTGGCCGACCGCGCCCAGCAGGCCGCCGGGCAGCGCGCCCGCCGCCGCAGACCGGTTCAGGCCACGGAGCCACCAGCCGACGGGCGGCCGGCCGAGTCCGTGCGCGGTTTCGTGGAGCAGTTCGCGACGCTGCTGGCCGGGACCGGCCTTCCCCGGATGCCCGCTCGTGTGTTCGTCTGCCTGCTCACCTCCGACTCCGGGGGCCTGACGTCCGCCGAGCTCGTACGCCGGCTACAGGTCAGCCCGGCGTCGGTGTCCAAGGCCATCGGCTACCTCGAGGCGATCGAGCTGGTCAGGCGCACACAGGATTCCGGCCGCCGCGAGCGGTACGTCATCGACGACGACGTCTGGCTCCGGGCGTTCAAAGCCGACACCGGGGCACACGCCGAGGTCGCGGCGGCCGCGCGGCACGGGATCGAGATCTTCGGTGCCGGCACGCCCGCCGGCACCCGGCTGGGCCAGATGGCTCAGTTCTTCACCTGGATCAGCGAGCAGATGGACGACAGCGGCCTCACCGAGGCCGTCGTGCACGACGCGCTGACAGTGCTGGCCGCGCTGGTGTACGCCGCTCGGCCACTCGGCGTGGACGAACTCGCCGCGGCACTGGACTGGCCCATCCAGCGGGCGGCCGACGCCCTGGACGCGATCAGCCGTCGTCCGATCCTCTCCGACCCGCTCACCGTGGAGCAGGTCGGGCGCGGCGCGTACGCCATCACCCCGAGGCCTGACCGCCTGAGCTCCGCGCAACGCGACGCACTGATCGTCAGTCCGTGCTCGACCCGAGGGACTCGAAAATGACGAAGCCGGAACCGTCCTGAGCGAGTACGCCGCCGGGCTGGAACGCGCGCCGCTGTCGGATGAGACCCGGCGCACCTAACCGCTCCCGAGTCCTGCTGTTCCTGGCCTGACTGGCCGACCACGCCGCCACCTGTTCCGCCGATCCCCTTGCCCAACCGCAGGCGCGCGACTGGGCCGGCTGCGCCTGTCTGGACCCGTTCGAAGGCCCGGCACTCATATCGTCGGGACAGCCCAGGAGCCGAATCCACCCTGGCCAGTAAGTCATTTGCCGATATCCGCTCGTTTTTCGGCCAGTATTATGGCGACCCCGTCGGTGACGGAGGAATGCCCGCGATGAACAGGTGGCCTCGACCTAACGCACCAGGCTGGGGCTCACCTCGCTCGCCGCGGTGCGCCTGCTGCTCTGACGTCTTGGCCGAAGTCCTCACACCCGGCCTGATCTGCTCCGCGTGACGACACTTCCAAGACGCCGGGCGACAGGGGCACCGTGTCCTCCGGCGGGAAAACAGCCGAGCTTGTCGGAGAGGCGTTGAGTTCGATGAGATCACAGGGCCGCACGGCAGTGGCCACACTGAGCGCGGGCCCGGTGGAGTACCGGTTGGAGCGGCATGGCGAGGATGCCGTGATCCTGTTCCACGGGGGGCACATGCGGGCCGATCTCCCACTCGGGGAGGAAGTGTTCCTCGACCTGGGCTACAGCCTGCTCGTGCCCTCCCGGCCCGGCCGGATCCGTGACTTCCTGACCGGGGCTTGAGAGGCCTCCATCTTCCGCGGACCGACATGTCCCGGATGCCACCGCGAGCCGTACACGGAGATCACTCAGACGAGCCGCCGACGATGCCACCCAGGCTATGGCGGCACTAACCTGGGGGCACTTTTGTCGTGTCGGGGAGGAGCCATCTCATGTCGCCGGTTCTGGAGAGTACGGCTCGCGCGCTGCTGCGCAGGGTCGCGGTGGAGCAGTCCCAGGGGCGCCTGCCCTCGCTGACCGCCGCGGTGGTGCGCGACGGGGAGCCGGCCTGGTTCGGCGCGCGAGGCCGGGTGGAGGGGGCCGCCCCCACCCTCCTCACCCAGTACCGCATCGGCTCGATCACCAAGAGCCTGGTCGCGGTCGTGGTCATGCGCCTGCGCGACGAGGGGAAGGTGGATCTGCTCGACCCGGTCTCCAAGCACGTCCCCGGTCTCGGGACCGGCGTCGGCGAGGTGACCGTCGCCCAGTTGCTGTCGCACACCTCCGGGCTGAGTGCCGAGTCGCCGGGTCAGTGGTGGGAGCGGACCCCCGGCGTGCCGGCCGAGGAACTGGTCGCCGCGCTCGGGCCCGACGCCGCCAAGCACCGTCCCGGGCGCCGCTACCACTACTCCAACGTGGGCTTCGCCCTGCTGGGCGAGCTGGTGGCCCGCCACCGCGGCGTGAGCTGGGCGCGGGCCGTGGACGAGGAGATCCTGCGGCCGCTGGGCATGCGCGACACCACGCCCCGGCCGCGCGCGCCGCACGCGTGCGGCTACGCCGTGCACCCCTGGGCGGACGTACTGCTGCCCGAACCCGAGCATGACGCGGCCGCCATGGCTCCCGCCGGGCAACTGTGGTCCACCCCCGCGGACCTTGCCCGGTGGGCGGCGTTCGTGGCCGGCGACACCGGCGGCGTGCTCGCCCCGGCCACCGTGGCGGAGATGCGCGAACCCGCGACCGTCGACGACGGCGACGCCTGGACCGGCGGGTACGGTCTGGGGCTGCAGCTGGCCCGCGCGAACGGCCGCCGCCTGGCCGGTCACACCGGCTCCATGCCGGGCTTCCTGGCCACGGTGTGGGCCGATCCGTCCGACAGGGTCGGCGTGCTGTTCATGGCCAACTCCACCTCGGGTGTCAGCCGCGCTCTGTTGACCGATCTGCTGGCGATCCTCGACCAGCACGAGCCGCGCCTGCCCGAGGAGTGGGTGCCCGTCGCCGACAGCGCGGGCCTGCTGGAGCTGACCGGCCCGTGGTACTGGGGGCCCAGCGCGTACGTGCTGCGGCTGCTGCCCGAAGGCGGTGTCTCCCTCAACCCGGTCGGCGGCGCCGGCCGGGCCTCCCGGTTCGCCGCCCAGGCCGACGGGACCTGGCTGGGACTGGACGGCTACTACGCGGGTGAGACCCTGCGTGTGGTCCGCGGGCCCGACGGCTCCCCCAGCCACCTGGATCTCAACACCTTCGTCTTCACCCGTACCCCCTACGATCCGCGGGCGGAGGTGCCCGGCGGGGTGGACGAGGGCGGCTGGCGCAGCTGAGCGGCGAGCGCGGCGGCCTGGCCCGCGGGCTCGGCGTACAGGACCTCCACCCGGTGCACCACCCGCGGCGCGGTCAGCGCTACCCCCCGCGTCACTCCGGCCGTCGCCGAGGCGGGCAGCAGGACCAGGCCGTTCCCCGCGACGGCCAGATTCAGCACCGTGTGCAGGTCCTCGCCGTCGTAGCGCAGCGCGGCGCGAAACCCGCCCCCGCCGGCCAGCTCGCGCAGCCGCTCCACCGGTACGGCGACCGGCGTCCGCAGCCACAGCGCGTCGGTCAGGTCGGTCAGCGCCAGGCCGCGCCGGTGTGAGAGCGGGTGGCCGGCGGGCAACACCACCACCAGCTCTTCCTCGGCGACCCCAAAGCCGGACAGCGGCCCCACGTCCGGCAGCCGCAACGGATCGCTGGGCGCGGTGATCCCGTCGACGAGGCCGAGGTCGGCCAAGCCCGAGGCGACCTCGCCGGCGACGCGCTCACGGGCGACGGTGCGCAGCCGCACCTCCACCCCGTCCGACGCGGCCGAGGACAGGCCCCGTGCGATCGCCGGGAGGCAGGCCAGCGGGGAGGCTGCCACGGTCAGCCGCCCGGCCGGGCCCGCGGCGGCGCGTAGCACGTCGGCGCGGGCGGCCCGGTGGCGCAGCAGCAGCGGTCCGGCGTGTTCCAGCAGGCGCTCCCCCGCCGGGGTGGGCAGCACCGGACGGCGGCTCAGCAGTGCCAGTCCCAGGTCGGCCTCCAGCGCGGCGATCTGCTGGGAGATCGCCGACTGGGTGTAGCCGAGCTCGGCGGCGGCGGCGGAGAAGGAGCGCCGGTCGGCGACGACCACGAACGTGCGCAGCAGATGCGGGTCCACGGAGCATCAGTATCGCTTATCGACCCAGCAAGAATCATCGTTGGTGCTTACCTCGGCAGCCGGGCCATGATCGGGGCATGACCACCGCGAGGATCGCCCTGGTAGGCGACAAATCACCGGCCGTCCGGTCTCACACCCGCATCCCCGCGCTGCTGGAGGCGCTGCGCGAGCGCGACGGGCTGAACCTGGACGCCTACTGGATCCCCACCACCGACACCGCCGGCCTGGAGGGGTTCGACGGCATCTGGATGGTGCCCGGCAGCCCGTATCGCAGCGAGGCCGGCGCGCTGAACGCCGCCCGCACCGCCCGCGAGCACGGCATCCCGTTCCTGGGCACCTGCGGGGGTTTCCAGCACGCCCTGCTGGAGTACGCGCGCAATGTGCTGAACATGCCCGTCGCGCACGCCGAGAACGATCCGGGTGCCGAGAACTTCCTGCTACTACCGCTGGCGTGCTCGCTGGCGGGCCACGAGAACACCGTCCGGCTGGAGCCGGGGTCGCTGGCCGAGAGGATCATCGGCGCGGAGAAGAGCGTGGAGAGGTATTACTGCACCTTCGGCCCCAACCCCGTCTACCTGCCCGCCCTGGAGGCGGGCGGGCTGCGCTTCACCGGTCACGACGAGGCGGGGCTGGTGCGGGTCCTGGAGTTGCCGGAGCACCCGTTCTTCCTTGCCACCCTCTTCCAGCCGGAACTGGCCGGCGACGGACGCCGCCCGCACCCGGTCATCGGCGCCTTCGCCTCGGCGTCCGTCAGCCGGGCCAGGTCGGCCGCACCTGGCGGACCTGGCCGGAGGCATGACCGGCAGCCGTGAGCGCACCACCTTCTGGCACCGTTTCGCATGCGAAATCGCCGGTGGACCGGGTTACGACGCCGCATTGAGCGAAGGCCGGTGTCTACGAGGTCGAGGACTCCGGAAGCGCTACGGCGAGCCCTGAGTGAACGCCTGCCTGCTGTGGGCGAGCAACTCGCGCACAGCGGGGTTGTGCGTGCTCCTCCAGATCAGGATGAGCAGGGCGGGTGCTTCGAGATCGTCGATGGGCAGGGCGGTGAGCCGGTCGCGGTAGTGCGCCGCCATCGACTCGCTGAGGATGGCGACGGCGAGCCCGCGGGTGGCGAGATCGGCGATGGCGTCGGCGGCGCTGGCCTGCAGCGCGATCATCGGTTGGAGGCCCTGCGCGGCGCAGGCCTGGTCGAACACCGTGCGCAGGCCGGTACCCGGTGGCATGCACACGAGCGGGTGGGCGCCCAGGTCGCGCAGGGTGACCCGGTGCCGCCCGGTCAGGGGATGCCCGGCGGGGACCGCCGCGACGAGCCGCTCGCTGACGATTGTCAACGCGTTCACCCCCTCCGGGGCGGCGGTCGCGGTCCCGGTGAGAGCCAGGTCGACGGTGCCGGCGCGCACCCCCTCGACGAGCCGGTCGGAGTTGTCCTCCAGCAGGGAGATCTCCACGCCGGGATGTGCCCGATGGAACGCGGCCAGGGCGTCGAACAGCGGTGTGACGGTGCAGCCGATGACCATGCCGACGGTGAGCCGGCCCCGGATCAGGTCGGTCACCTCGCCCACCGCCTGGCCGAGGGCTCCGGCGGCGGCGAGCGCGGCGCGGGCGTGTGCGAGCGCGGCCTTTCCCGCGACGGTGAGGGTGGCGGTGCGCGCCGACCGGTCGAAGAGTTCGGCGCCGAGTTCACGTTCCAGCCGGCGGATCTGGGCGCTGACACCGGATTGGCTGATGTGCACCCGCTCGGCCGCCCGGGTGAAGTTCTGCTCCTCGGCGACCGCGACGAAGTATTCGAGCTGCCTCAGTTCCATACCTGAAAATTCTAGCTACCGGAATATCCATCTTTGGGACTTCTGATCGGCAGGTGGCCGCCCCGGGAGGAGCCGAAGTCCCGGAACCGCCGTCGGGCCACGTGGACGCTTCGGTGAGCGCCGAAGCGTCCGGCCTCTAGCCTGCCGGTCATGACATCTGACCCGCTGGTGGTGAGCGGCCACGCCGAGGTACGGGCCGTGCTGGCCGATCCCCGATTCACCGTCGACCCCGTACCGCGGCCGCCGTTCGCGCTGAGCGTGGCATGGTTGCGCGGTGCGGTCGGCCGCTTCGCCGAGGGATCCACGCACGCCGAGCGCCGGGCCGCCGGTGAGGCGGTGCTGGCCGGGCTGGACCCCGACGCGCTACGCGCCGAGGCGTTCCGGCTTGCCTCACGGGACGCCGGCCCGCTGCCCTGTCCCCCGGAACTGGTTCCGGTGCTGGTGCTGGCCGTCGCGCTGGGAGTACCGGCCCAGGACGGGCCACGGGCCGTGGAGGCCGTCACGGCGCTCGCCCCGGCCTACCTGCCGGGGCGTGAAGAGGTGGACACCGAGGCCGCCGATGAGGGGCTGGCGCGGCTGGCACGACTCCTGGGCGATCCGGCTCCTGAGCGGCTGGCCGTGCTGGCGGGACTGCTCGCCCAGGCATGCGGTCCCACGGCCGGGCTGGTCCGCGGCGCGCTGGCCACGGCAGCGGCGTCGCAGACGGTGGAGCAGACGGTGGAGGAACTGCTCGACGAGACGTTGCGCCGCGATCCTCCGGTCCGGACGCTGCGGCGCAGGGCGCCCGGCGACGGAAGGGCCGTGATGCTCGACATCGCGGCGGCCAACCGGGATCCGCGGGCTCTGTCGCACCTGACGTTCGGCGCGGGGCCACGGGCCTGCCCCGGCAGGCGGGTGGCGCTGGCGCTGGCGGCCGGAACGGTCGAGGCGGTGGCCCGATGACATTCGAGCGGTTCAGGGCGCTGCACCACGCGGATGAGCCGTTGCTGCTGCCCTGCGCATGGGACCACGCCTCCGCGGCGGCGCTGGCACGGGCGGGGTTCGCCGCGATCGGGACGACAAGCCTGGGGGTGGCCGCCGCCGCGGGCAAACCGGACGCCGGACGGGCGACGCGGCAGGAGACGCTGGCGCTGGCACGGACGATCACGGGGCTGGGGATCCCGGTGACCGTGGACATCGAGGCAGGGTTCGGCGAGACGCCCGGCCAGGTGGCCGACCTGGTGGCGCAACTGGCCGGGCTGGGGGTGGCGGGGATCAACCTCGAAGACGGGCGCGGCACCGGCCTGGCGGATGCCTCGGCACAGGCGAAACTGATCGCCGCCGTCAAGCGACGGGTTCCCCGGATGTTCCTCAACGCGCGGACCGACGCGTTCTGGCTGGACCTGCCGGATGCGCGGGCACTGGCGCTGGCCAGGGCCCGCGCCTACGCCGAGGCGGGCGCCGACGGGGTGTTCGTGCCGGGTGCGAGCACCGAGCACGACATCGAGGCGCTGGTGGCGGGGACCGGGGTGCCGTTGAACGTGCTCGTCCGGCCCGGCGTGCCGGTACGACGGCTGGCCGATCTGGGCGTGGCCCGGATCAGCTACGGGTCGCTGCTGTTTCGGGCGGCGCTGCACGCGGCCGTCACCACGGCGCTGGGCGTGGCCGATGGTGAACCGGTCACCGCAGGCGTTCCGTCCTACGAGCAGGTCGAGGCACTGCACCGCTACCGGCTGGATGTCAGACGGCCTGGTAGTGGAACTCCAGTCCAAGAGGCGTGAGCCGGTGCCTGACGGTGTTGCCGCACCGCTCGCCGGCCACGAGCCCGGCGGCGCGCAGGAGCGAGGCGCCTGCCTGCGCGCAGGTCTACATCCGGACCTGGCGCCAGGCGGTCCCCACCGCCGCACGTCGTCCTCGCGGCCGGAGCGGCCACCAGTAACCCGTGATCTCCAGCCCCGGCCGCCAGTCGGCCGGGCGCGGCAGCACCAGCGGGCTGACCCCGTGGAAGGCCGGCCAGCGCGTGCTCTCCCGGCGCCGGTAGAGGGCGCGCGGGGTCAGCGGGGGCAGCCCGAGCCGGGCCCGCATCCTCGTGCTCATCCCGGCGAGCAGCGGGCCGGCGGCGGGCACCTCGAACGCGAGCCGGGCCGCCCTGCGGTTCCCCCAACGCCCGAGCGACCGGCGGAAAGTCTCCCATGGGGTCGATCGGTTGCAGGTGCACCCCCATACTCGGCACACCCATCGCCTCGGCGACGTGATAGCCCAGCGCGCCCGCCATGCCGAGCAGGAGTACGTCACGACGAAGGACCAGATGCTGCTGGCGCTGGAGCACATCGGTGTCTGGATCGGGATCCGGATGGCCGCCGTGGCCGCGCGCCGGTTCACGCCGCTCGACCTGCTGCGGGACACCGTGCTGGAGCTGTTGCCGCTGGACGAGGAGCGCAGCTATCTGAACCGCGTCGGGCCGGCGTTCCAGGCGAGCTCGGTGGTGGACGACGACCAGGCGGCGGCGATGCGGGTCGGGTACCCGGCCCTGCTGTCCTTCTTCGCCGAGCAGATCATCTGAGGTGCTCCAAGGATTCCGGACAGACCACTCGCTAGGGTGGTAACAGTCCGAAGGAGATAGAAACATGCCGAAAGGTTCCAGGCGTAGGTTCAGCCAGGAGTTCAAGGACGAGGCTGTGCGCATGGTCCTCGATGGCCCCCGTACGATCGCCGAGGTCGCCAGAGAGTTCGGCGTCCACGACACCACGCTCGGCAATTGGGTGAACACCTACAAGCGAACGCGTGCGGAAGAAGAACCGCACTCCCTCAGTGGCCCCGAGCGCGCCCGGTTGCGTGAACTCGAGCGGGAAAACTCCGAGCTCCGCGAGAAGCTTTCCTTCTTGAAAAAAGCCGCGGCCTTCTTCGCGGCCGAGAACAATCGGTGACCGCGAAGTTCGAGTTGATCGACGCGGAGAAGGCCAACCATAAGATTGTGAAAATGTGCGACTGGCTGGAGGTGTCCCGCTCGGGGTATTACGAGTGGCGCGACCGGCCCGCCTCGGCGACCGCGCAGCGTCGCGACCTGCTCCAGGACCTGATCGCGGGCATCTTCTACGAGCACGAGGAGGTGTACGGCTACCGGCGCGTCCACGCCGAGTTGCTGCGCCGCGGTGAGCGCTGTTCGGCTGAGCTGGTACGGGTGCTGATGCGCGAGCTGGGCCTGCTGCCGGCGCAGGTGCGGCCCTTCACGCCGAAGCTCACCGAGCAGGGCGCCTTCCGGGGCATCCCCGACCTGGTCAGACGCGATTTCACCGCCGTCCGGCCCGGCGTCAAGCTGGTAGGCGACATCACCTACATCCCGACCTGGGAGGGGTTTTGCTACCTGGCCACGGTGATCGACTGCTACAGCAAGGCCGTGGTGGGGTGGGCGATGGCCGATCACTACCGCACCGAGTTGATCACCGAGGCGATAGAGAACGCGGTACAGGCCTTCACCATTGAAAAGGACGCGATCTTCCACTCCGATAGAGGGTCGAACTACACGTCCGATGAATTTGGTGCCGCACTGAAGAGGTTGGGTATTCGGAGGTCCGTTGGCCGTACCGGCATATGTTACGATAACGCCATGGCCGAATCGTTCTTTTCGGCGTTGAAGAACGAGTGGCTGAAACGGTATGTTTTCACCAGCCGGGCGAAGGCTCGCCGAGCCGTGATCCGTTATATCGAGGGCTTCTACAATCGGCGCCGACTTCATTCATCTGTTGGTTACCGGACGCCATTCGAAGTCCTCGACGAGTACACAGCACTTCAGTCGGTGGCGTAGCTCACGGCCGCAGATTCCGCTGTCCGGAATGATCTCAGCCCCTCACACGCCGTCGCCACTCCGCCAACGGACAACTCAGCCCCGCCGAATACGAGCGACGCCAAGCCCTCAAACCCATTCACGAAGACGACTATGCTGCCGCGTAGCCGAAAGCCCTGATGCGTCTACCGAACCGGGGCAACTCCAACCGGCTCGACCACCGCCGCAACGGTCGAGCGCTTCCTTTCGGCGGGTTTCATCCGCGCCAGCGATGATTCAGCGGCAGATGTTGGGGCGCCGGTTCCTTGAGGCGGGGAATTCACTGATGCTGGCGGCGGCGTGCTCGTTGCTCGGCGGCGTCGAGTGCGGGTGTGAGTGGTGCGAGCGTGGTGCGGAGCAGGTCCGGTAGCGAGCCGGACGGCACGACGAGCCCGCCCTTCGTGAAGGACGAGGTAGTCGTTTGCAGCCACTGCTCGAGTGCCACACGGACTGCAGCGGCCACACTCGCCGCGAGCACACGGGCGGTGTGCGGGTCGGTATCACCGAGGCGTTCGGCGATCGCGTCGGTGAGGGGATGTTCGATCGCGGTAGTGGTTTCGACGAATGCGTCGCGCAGCGCGGGGCGGGTGGTGATCAGCAGCAGCGCGTCCCGGCCAGGTTCGCCCGTGGCGGTGTACTGATCCACGATCGCCTCGATGACGGCGTCGGCGAGCCCGACGCCGGCGGGCCGGTCGGCCACTGCCGCCGCGACCCGCGCTTCCCGTTCGCTGGTGACGGCGGCGACGATCGCCTGTTCCCGGCTGGAGAAGTAGTTGTTGTACGTCCTCGGTGAGACGCCGGCGGCCTCGGCGATGTCGTCGACGCGCACGTTGTCCGGGCCACGTTCAAGAGCCAGCCGCAGTGCCGCCGTGCGCAATGCCTCTCGGGTGGCCTGCTTCTTCTGCTCGCGCAACCCCGTCCGTCTCGTCGTCACCGTCTCAGCATCCCAGTTTGAATGCGGGTGCGCAAACTTGCGTGCACGCAAATTTCTTTCTAGCCTGGGGTCCTCCCCCTGACAGGAAGGATCAGAACAATGAGGGCCAAGGGCATCAGCTACGACACCGGCTTCGTCCGCAATGGAGAGTTCTCCCGCGAGCGCTTCGACCCGGACGTGGTCAAGCGCGAGCTGGGCATCATCCGGGACGACCTGCACTGCACCGCGGTCCGCATCATCGGCGGCGATCCCGAGCGGCTGGAGCTGGCTGCGACTTACGCCGCCGATCTCGGACTGGAGGTCTGGTTCTCGCCCTACCCTCTGGAGCTGACCACCGAGGAGATGCTGTCGCTGTTCACCGACTGCGCTGAGCGGGCGGAGCAGCTCCGGCAGCGGGGCGCCGAGGTCGTGTTCGTCGCCGGCGCTGAGCTGAGCCTGATGAACAAGGGATTCCTGCCGGGCGACACCCAGGAGGACCGGCTCGAACTGCTGCTGAACCAGCGGGATCGCCTGGCCGAGTGGGTCGGCGAGCTCAGCGCACGGGTCAACGACTTCCTCGGCAAAGCCGTGGCACTCATTCGCGAGCGATTCGGCGGCAGGATCACCTACGCCGCTGTACCACTCGAGCACGTCGACTGGGCGCCCTTCGACATCCTGGGCGTGGATCTCTACCAGTCGGCCGAGGTCGCCGATCGATTCACCGAGAGCGTCCGCACCATCGTCGCGCAGGGGAAGCCGGTCGCGATCACCGAGTTCGGCACTGCCGCCTACCGCGGCGCCGGCGACCGGGGCGGCCGCGTTCTGGAGGTCGTCGAGTTCAGCGAGGACACCGGCGCGCCGATCCGGTTGAACAGCGAGTACGTCCGCGACGAGTCCGGCCAGGCCACATACCTGCGCGAGCTGCTGGAGATCTACGACGCCGCAGGTGTCGACAGCACCTTTGTCTTCCTCTTCGCCCTCGACAACTTCCCGCACCGCCCCGACTGCGATCCCCGCGACGACCTCGACCTGGCCAGCCTCGGCATCGTCAAAGTCCTCGACAACCGCCGCGGGGACACCTACCCCGACATGCCCTGGGAACCCAAGGCCGCCTTCACCGCCCTCGCCGAGTACTACCGCGGCTGACCACGTCACAAAGACCGCAACCTGAAGCCAGCCGCTCTATCCGTCCTGCCCTTTCCGCGCGAACAAAGGAGTACACGTGATCACAGATGTCATCGTCGGCGGCGGTCCGAACGGGCTGATGCCGGCCTGCGAACTGAGCCTGGCAGGAGTCCGGCCGGTCGTGCTGGAGCGGCTGCCGGCGCCGAGCGAGGAACCGAAGGCGAACGGATGGAGCCCACAGCACCACGCGCAAGCTCTCCGGCATCGAATTCCCCGGCATCACCTATGGATCGCAAGTCGTAGGCGTTGACCCGGGGCACGTACGTGTTCTGGCGTATTCGGTGTCCCACCCCCACGTGGGCTGTCTCAACCAAGGCAGGACCGGACGGCCTTGGCCAGGTTCGACGCCCGCGGGTCGTCGGGCCGGAAGTTCCAGAGGTTCGTGACATAGCCGAAGCCGACACCGGCATCGAGGTCGCCGAGGGCGATCGATCCGCCGGAGCCCGGGTGGCCGAACGACCCCGGCCCGACCATCGGCGCCGGAGGGCATGCTCGCCAGAACCCCAGCGACATGTAGGCCGGAGGGCATGCTCGCCAGAACCCCAGCGACATGTAGAAGGAGCGGTCGGCGGGGATGTCCAGGCCCGGCGGCAGCCCGTACATCCGCGTCTTGTCGGTCTGGACGACTGTCATCCTCTCGACCGTTGACAGATCGAGCAGCCGAACCCCGTTGACGTCGCTGACCGTGGCGGCGTACATCCGCGCCAACGAGTGCGCGTCCGCGAGCATGTTCGCGGCCGGGAACTCCGCCGCGCGCCAGGCACGCGTCACCATGTACTCCCCGGACGTGTTGTCCAAGGCGCCGCCGAGCTCGCCGGCGCGCATCTGGATCGAGCCCGGGCTCCACATGGATTCGACCCATGCGGTGACCGTATCCGCATCGAGCCCAGTAGCCGCGATCATCCCGGCGAGCAGCTCCTCCACGCTGAACGCATCGGCGAAGTGGAGCCGGGCCACCCGTTCCTCGTGTTCCTCGGGCAGCCCGATCCAGGCGCTCAGCCCGAGAGGGGCGGCCACCTCCTCAGCGAAGAACGTGCCGAGTGACTTGCCGGTGATCCGACGCACGACCTCCCCGACCAGAAACCCGTAGGTGACGGCGTGGTAGACGTGCTCGGTGCCCGGCTGCCACAGCGGCTTCTGCGCCTCGAGTGCACGGGTGACCGGGTGCCACGCGCACGCCTGCTCGAACGTCAGTGGTCCGTCGACGAGCGGGAGACCGGCCTGGTGTGACAGCAGCCAGCGCACTTTGATCTGTTCCTTGCCGTTGGCGCCGAACTCCGGCCAGTACCGGGCCACCGGGGCGTCCAGATCCAGCTCACCGCGCTGTGCCAGCATATGGGCACAGATCGCGGTGGCGCCTTTCGTCGTGGACGCGACCTGGACGATCGTGCTCGGGCGGGTGTCCACCAGCCGAGCGCCGCGGGCGACGGCGGCTTCGGCGGGAGACAACCGGCGTAACTCGGCGCGCGCAGCGGCAAGCAGGCTGTCGACGGTCAGGGGCCCGATGTTCTCCTTCGGCTCACCCATCGAAGAACTCCGCCAGCACCGGTCGACGGGTGTTACTTCTCGGCCGTGCCGGGTTTCCCGCTGATGGACTCCTGATAGATGTCCGCGTAGGTGCGCGAGTCCTTGATCAGGTTGTCGCAGAAGGCAGCGACATCGTTGCCGATGAGTTCCAGGACTCCCCTGTTGGCCGCGACGCCCTCCTCGAAGAAATCGACGATCCCTGAGAGCAGGGACCCGTCAAGCAAGTCGATCGGTCCAACCTTGAAGATGTACCTCTGAATCTCCTTGTAGACGATCTGATAGTCCGGCGGGAGCGCCTTGACCCGCGCCATGTGCGCCCGCCACTGCTTCTTGCCCTCGATGATGTCCTGGATGCCCACGTCAGCCTCCTAGCCGGCCCAATTTCCTTGCGACGTTCCTGTTCAACTGCTCGCGCCACCGGTCGCGATAGCTCCGCGCCCCTTCTCCGCCGGCCAGCGCCGCGCAGAAGCCCCCGATGTCGTCACCCAGCACCTCGTGAATGCTCTGCCCATCGGACGCTGTCTCTTCGAGAAGCCTCAGAGCATTGTCGAGAATCGGCATCAGGTTTCGACCTGTGAAGTCCGAGTAGAGAGAAAGATGACCCTTGATCTCTTCCCACGCCGCCCGGTGGTCGGCCGGCAATGCCTCGGCCCGGACTTCGAACGCCTTCCATTCCCTGGTGAGATCGCTGCCTGTCATGGTCTCCCAGAAGTTCATCTCCCGCCCTCCTTGAGCTTGTCGATCCGTGATGTGATGTACTCCCATTTAGCCCAGAACGTTGCGAGTTCTTCGCGCCCCGCGTCGTTGAGCGCATAGAACTTGCGCGGCGGGCCCAGCCCGGACGGTCGTTTCGTCGCCTGGACGAGCCCGTTCTTCTCCAGCCGCAGCAGGATGGTGTAAACCGTCCCCTCGACGACGTCGGCGAAGCCGAGTTCGTTCAGCCGACGCGTGATGGCGTACCCGTAGGTCTCCTCGCTGCCGATGATTTCAAGCACGCAGCCCTCAAGCGTGCCCTTCAGCATCTCCGTCAGGTCGTCCATCGTGGGTCCTCTTCGATCTCCTGGTACTTCGTACTACCGAGTACCACTATACGGTACCACGGAGTAGTGAACCATGCCTAACAAGCGGCGAGCACAGATCGCGGAAGCGATTCGAATCATCGGCCCGCGACTGGATACTCGACATCACCACCTGGCCCGGCGACGTCGGCTCCTTCGTTGGCGCCATGGTCTGGCTGGTCTGCCCCCTCGGCAGGTCGAGATCATCGGCCGGAACTGGCTGGTCGGCGAACTGGTACGTGCCGGGCTGGAGGTCGCCGATCCCGTCCGGGACAACGGCGTCGATCTTCTCGCCTCCGCGCCGCACTTCACCTGGACGCTGCCGCTGGGGTGACAGGGACCCACCCCCGCCGGAAAACCGTTTGAGCCTTCCTTCCGCGTTCTCGTACGCTGCCTGCGGCCCCGTCGCAGTGAGGACAGAGGACAAAACCGCGTGACCCCGCCTGCTCTTTAGACCTGACACCTTCTTCCGCTCACCTTCAAGCCGACCCTCCCGTCGGCTCTGCCGGGCTGCCCGTGTGCGCCCGGTCATACAGCGTTTGAGGTCGCGCGCAATCGGCCTCGTGTCAGGTCTAGAGAGATCATGTCTTCACAACCTCATACTGTGCTGCCCTGGGTCGTTCGTCGGACCAGGCTGCCTCTGCTGTCGTTGCGGTGCGTGGACTGCCGGTCGGAGTCGGCCACCACCGGCGAGGGCAGGTTCCGCGTCAACGCCAACGGCAAGCTGCTGGACGTGTGGCTGCTGGTCCGCTGCGTGTCCTGCGATCGGACGAGCAAGCTCACCGTGCACGAGCGAGTACCGGTCAGATCCTTCGATCCAGCCGAGCTCGACGGCTACCACGCCAGCGATCCGGAGCTGGTGGCGTCCAGGCTGTTGGATCCGCTGCTCGCCCGGCGCAACCGCTTCACCCTGGACTGGAATGGGGGTTGGCGGCCGGACACCCCGTCGGCATGGCTCGACGAGGCGTGGCCGGTCCAGGTGGAGGTCGTCTTCGAGGACCCGGGCCGGTGCGCCTGGAACGGCTCATCGCGCAGGGGCTCGACCTCGGCGGGAACGAGGTGCTGCGCCGGATCAAGTGCGACATTCCGCTGCGCCGTCCGACGAGCGCCGGGTTCACCTTTACCGTGATGGCCAGGGACTAGCGGGCATGTAGCGATTCCACCAAGCAGTCGAACGGCCCGCGCCGGAAGAAGGATTCCCAGCTCACGATAGCCGTTTGTTATCTCGCAGCTATTCGGGACTCTCTCGGCGCCTGGAGATCGAGTCCTGCGGCGAGTGGCTTGCCGGCGGCGTCGCCGAGGAGCCGTCGTACGGCCCGCAGACGGGGAGGCTCCGCGTCAGTACGGGGTGAGGACGCAGAACTCGTTGCCTTCCGGGTCGACGAGGCACGTCCACGGGACGTCGCCCTGGCCGAGGTCGATGTCGGTGGCGCCCAGAGCCCGCAGCCGGGCCACCTCCGCCGTCTGATCGTCACCGGGGTACGGCCGGAGGTCGAGATGGACGCGGTTCTTCACGGTCTTGGCGTCGGGCGTTCGGAGGAACTCCAGATACGGGCCGACGCCCTTGGCGGAGCGCAGCACCGCATGATCGTCGGTCACCTCGTGCAGGGTCCAGTCCATCGCATCGCCCCAGAACCGGGCCATGGCCCGCGGATCCGCGCAGTCGGCTACCACCGCGGCCATCGGCCCGGTGTTCTGGTAGGTCGATCGAGGCTCCAGCACGCAGAACTCGTTGCCCTCCGGGTCGGCGAGGACCGTCCATGACACGTCGCCCTGTCCGACGTCGGCGGGCGTCGCGCCGAGAGCCTGAAGGCGCGCGATCAGGTCCGCCTGATGGGCCGCTGAGATGGTGGCGAGGTCGATGTGCACGCGGTTCTTCACCGTCTTGGGTTCCGGGACGGCGATGATGTCTAGGCAGACGGCGATGGGGTCGGGATAGGTGAAGCCCTCGGGTTCGAGGTTGGTCACGCCCGGTTCCTCGCTGGAAATGGTCCAGCCGAGCGCCTCGGCCCAGAACCGGCCGAGTGCGGAGTCATCCCGAGCATTCATCGCAATCTGAACAAGCCGCAGCGCCATGCCGCCGACCGTATACCCGCGTGGATGAACCGCGAGGAACCGCACGTCTTCGGCTCAACCGGCGGTACCGGGCAGATCGGGGACTTCGTCGCGCCCATGCCGGTCCCCTTCGACCTGGCCACCATCCTGTCCGGCTGACTCCCGTCGACGCCTCGCCACCGGCCGGGGCCGAGCGGGACAATGTCCACCTCGGCGTCTACCTCGGCCCCGCCCGGCGGCGCGAAGGTCGCCGAGCGCCGGATAACTCCGTTGCCCGATCAAGAGCCGATCGGGCAGCATGGCGGCCATGCGGCGCCGTGAGTACACCGATCCCACCGCGCTACGCGCCATGCAGGGCCTGGCCGCCCGAAGTTTCCCGGCGACCGGATACCGGCACATCGGTGACCTCACCTGGAACTGGTGCCTGTCCCTTGACCGGGCCGCGCAGTGCCCGACGGCGGTCTGGACGCAAGAAGAGCGGACGCTGGCCTGGGGCTGGCTGGAGCCACCTGACAGCCTGATGCTGCAGGTCGACCCGGACCACCCGGAGCCGGCCGATGAGGTGCTCGCCTAGGCCGAGCGAACGGCCCGCGGCTCGCTGAGCGTCGAGGTCGCCGAAACCGAACCGCATCTGGTCACGGCACTGGAGCGACGCCGCTACACCCCTGTCGTCGACGGCCCGTTCATGGTGTGCCTCGACCGTTCGCTCGTCGGCAGGCAGGACATGCCCCGCCTGCCGGACGGCTACACGATCCGAGCTCAGCGCGACCACGCCGACGTGGCCGGCCGGGCGTCGGCGCACCGCGCCGCCTTCGGATCGACCCGGATCACCACCGAACGCCACGCCCGGATGCGGGAGACCTGGCCTTATCGCCCCGAACTGGATCTCATCGCGGTGTCTCCCGACAGTGACGTCGTCGCCTACTGCCAGGGCTGGTACGACGAGGTCAACGGGGTCGGCGCGTTCGAACCGGTCGGCACACATCCCGGCCACCGCCGCCTCGGCCTGGCCCGTGCCGTCTGCACCGCGGTAATGCACGCCTTCTCCGACGCCGGCGGCCACCGTGCCATCGTCTACTCCCGCGGAGACGCCGGCTACCCCGTCCCCAAACGGCTCTACGAGTCCATGGGCTTCACCGCGTGCACCCGCACCCACACCTATGTCGGGCGCCCGGCGGCCTGAGAGGCGACCTCGGATCCAGCTGGGTCCCTGCGGGGAGATCTCCTGCCGGCGCACCGGGTGGCCGACCACCTCGCCGATGACGCGTGCCTGCTCGGCCCGGGGCAGGGAGCGCGGCCCGGTCAGCTCGTGGACGGCGCCGGCGTGCCCGTTCCCGGTGAGGATCCACTCGTGCACGAGGGACATGGCGGCCTGGCCATTGGCGGTTGTCAGCCCCGTGCGTCGGCGAGCATCCCATGCTCGGCGTCAACGTGCCGTAACGCCGCCCGCACGCTGTCGGAACCGGCCGGCAGCAGTGGCAGCCGTACCGCGGCGGTCGGGATGCGCCCCTGTGCGTGCAGGACCGCCTTGATGACGGTGGGGTTGGGCTCGGCGAACATCGCGCTCGACATGGCGGCGAGGCGGTGACCGAGCGTTCTGGCCCGAAAGGTGGCGCCGGCGTGCCAGGCGTCGACCAGCTCGACGAATCGTGCCGTGGCGAAGTGCGCCGAGGCCAGAATGCCGCCGTGTGCGCCAAGGGCCAGCAGAGGCGAGATGAAGGCGTCGTCGCCGCCCAGCACCGCGAAGCCGGTCGGCAGGTCTGCCAGCAGTTCGATGGCGTCGGCGTCGATTCCGCCGACGGCGTACTTGATGCCGGCCACACCGGCAAGATCGGCCAGCCGCCGGACGGCATCGGCGGACAGCTGCTGCCCGGTCCGGTACGGGACGTGGTAGACGACGAGCGGAACAGGGCTGGCCACGGCCAGAGCCGCGAAGTGCGCGATGATCCCCGCCTCGCCGGGCCGCAGGAACGGCGGCACCACACTGAGCGCGGCGACCACCTCTGAGCGCCCACGCAATGCCTTCACCGCCTCCACCGTGCCGGCGCCGACCACAAGCCGGGCCGAGCGCTCACGGCACACCCGAGCGATCACATCGACGACGCCACGCTGCTCCGCGGCGGTCA
This sequence comes from Streptosporangium sp. CA-115845, assembly GCF_050943795.1. Taxonomy (NCBI): domain Bacteria; kingdom Bacillati; phylum Actinomycetota; class Actinomycetes; order Streptosporangiales; family Streptosporangiaceae; genus Streptosporangium; species Streptosporangium sp. CA-115845. The sequence continues at coordinate 5,119,842 of NZ_CP191988.1, forward strand.
ACGACGTCGGTTCCGCGGTGGTGCCCAGTGCTACGACGCCCGACGCGCCGGCGTCCAGCACCTCGTGCACCAGGGCTTCCAGCGCGGTGAAGGCCACGGCACCGGTGGCGTCGAACGGGGTGATCAGCGGTACGTACACACCGGTAAGCGTCATGGTCTCAGCATCTGGCAGGTAAACCAGTAAGGTCCAGTTCACATCCCTGAACAGAACCGTAAGCTGGGCTGATGCTCGACGTGCGCCGCCTACGCCTGCTGTGCGACCTTTCCCGTCTCGGCACGATCGCCGCCGTCGCGCAGGCGCACACCTACACACCCTCGGCGGTCTCCCAGCAGCTGTCCGCATTGGAACGAGAAGCGGGCGTACCACTGCTGGAACGCACCGGCCGGCGGGTCACCTTCACCGCGGCCGGCCGGATTCTCGTACAGCACGCCGAGACGGTCCTCGCCGCTCTGGAACAGACGACGGCCGCGCTGGCCGCGCTGGCCACCGGCCTGTCCGGCCCACTGCGCATCGGCGCCTTCCCGACCGCGGTTCGTACGTTCCTCCCGGCGGCTCTGGTCGCACTGGGTCGCCGGCACCCCGAGCTAGAGCTGACCGTGACCGAACTGGACCCGGTCACGGTGCCGGACGCCCTGCGCGAGCGGCGACTCGACGTCGGGCTGCTGCACGACTACGACGTCGTGCCGGTCGAGCCGGATCCCGTTTTGGACGCGGTACCACTGCTGGACGAGACGGTGTTCCTCGCCCTACCCGGCACCGCACCCGCAGCCGAGGACACCGGCTCGCTACGAGACGTGCGAGACGCCGCCTGGATCATGGCCAGCCCCGGCACCCTTTGCCACGCCGTTACGCTGCACGTCTGCCGCAGCGCGGGCTTCACGCCCCGGGCGCGTCACCACGCCGACGACTTCGCCGCCGTGCTCGCACTGGTCGCGGCCGAGCAAGGCGTCTCGCTGGTACCGCAGTTGGCCGCCGCGCAGCCACCCCCCGGCGTCCGCCTCATTCCGCTGTCCATCCGCAGACGGACCCACATCGCCTACCGGCAAGGCGCCGCCACCCACCCGGCCATAGCCGCGTTCGTATCCGCGATCCGCGCCGAGCTTGTCACCTGAAGTGTGTAAAGGCCCTTCTTGGTAGATGGAGAGCCTTCTTTACCTGTTTTACTTGATCCTTCCCGGATAGGCGATGTCGAGTTCGATGAGTGCTTCACGCCAGCCGATGGTGCGTTGACCTTCGATGAGACGTGCGGTGCTGGGCGAGTTCTTGATCTTGCCGGTTTTCTCCTTGTGGGCTGCGCGTTCGCGGGCGCGTTTGTCCTCGATGTTGATGATGGCCAGCCAGAGGAGTTTGACCACGGCGTCGTCGCCGGGGAAGTGTCCCCGGGCCTTGGTGACCTTGCGCAGTTGATAGTTCAGGGACTCGATGCCGTTGGTGGTGTAGAGCAGTCGGCGCACTCCGGGGGTGAAGGCGAAGAACGGGGTGAAGCGGTCCCAGGCGGCTTCGAACACGCGGCCCGCCTGCGGGTACCTCTCGCCCCAGATGGAGGCGATGAAGTCGGCCAGGGCCTCGAAGGCCGCCTCCGCGCTGGGCGCGGTGTAGATCTTCTTCAGCTCGGCGGCCACGGCGGCCCGGTCGCGGCGGGCCACCGGCCGCAGTGCGTTTCTGATCAAGTGCACGACGCAGGTCTGCACGATGGTGTAAGGGAAGGCGGCGTGGATGGCGTCTTCGAAGCCGTTCAGGCCGTCGGTGCAGGCGATGAGGATGTCGCGCACGCCGCGGTTGCGCAGGTCGGTCATGACCGCGCTCCAGAACCGGGCGGACTCGCCGGCGGTGGCGTGGTCGAGCGGGGTCTTGGCGAGCCAGATGCCCAGCACGTGTTTGTCGCCGTCGGTGTCGATGCCGACCGCGAGGTAGGCGGGTTTAGCCTGCACCGTGTGGTTGTCGCGCACTTTGACCACGATGGCGTCCAGGAACACCACCGGATAGACCGCCTCCAAGGGCCGGGCCTGCCAGGTGCGGACCTCCTCCAGCACGGCGTCGGTGATGTTGGAGATCGCCTCATGCGATAGTTCGACCTCATAGATCTGGCGCAGGTGGTGCTGGATGTCGCGCACGCTCATGCCGTGCGCGTACAGGCTGATGATCATGTCGTCCAGGCCGCCGGAGACACGCCCGGCCCGCTTGGGCACCAGCACCGGCTCGAAGGTGCCGGCCCGGTCCCGCGGCACGGCCAGCCGCACCGGGCCGACGCCGGTTTGCACGGTCTTGCCGATCCTGCCGTTGCGGGAGTTACCCGTCCCGTTGCCGGCCGGATCGTGCTTGCCATAGCCCAGATGCGTCGACAGCTCGGCCTCCAGCGCGCGTTCCAGCACCGCCTTGACCAGCTCGCCCAGCATCGAGCCCTCGCCGGTCAGCCGCAGCCCGCCCGCTCCGTCACGCGAGCGCGTCAGCAGCAGGTCCAGCACCTGATCGCCGAGCAGCTCCCGCAGTGGCACCTCGCCTTCGAGCAGGGGTTTTTTCCCCGCCGTGACGAGCAGCCCGTGCCGGGCCTCCCGTCTGCTCGTGGTCGAATGTGGTGGTCAGAGCCGATGTTCCCCGTGTGTTCGTCATGATTGACGCTCCCCCCGAAGCGTTAAGATGATCTACCTTGACCATCTACCCATAGTGATCACTTCCACACTTAGAGTGATAACCCCTCCGCGCTCCACCGGCGACTTCCTCGGCCGCTGAACACACCGAGTGAGGTTCCCTCTTCGACGTGGACACCCCTGACAATGGATCTCGTGTGTGCCACGAACGCGGAGAGGAGCCACATGTAGGTAGGTCTTCTTGAAGCGGTGCTGTGCAGGTGATGGAGGACTGACGGCCCTTCGGCGTCGCGGAGGAGGGACTGTACGGTTTTCGGCTCTGTCTCGTAATCGGTGGTAGCCGTGCGTCACCGGTGCCAGGCTGGAGTGTGCTGGAGATCGACGCTCTTGCGGGTGTGGTGTTTTCGGGGTTGTCTGCCCTGGTCATCGAGGGTGTGGTGGACGAGGGCAATCTGATTCGGGTGGTGGCGCGGACTCGGGACGATCCCGTGCTGCGTCCGGTGTGCGCGACGCCGACCGGCCGGGTGCATGGGTTCTGCGGCCGGATGGTCGCGGACCTTCCCGTGGACGGCCGGCGGGTGGTGGTGTCGGTGCGGGTGCGGCGGATGGCCTGCCCGGTGTGGAGTTGCTCGCGGCGGACATTCCGGGAGCAGGTGCCCGGGCTGCTGGAGCGCTACCAGCGCCGGACGAACCGACTCACCGACCAGTTGGGCGCGGTGGTGAGAGAGCTCGCGGGCAGGGCGAGTGCCCGACTGTCCCGGGCCTTGGGCGTGCAGGTAGCGCGGTCGACCGCGTTGCGGCTGCTCAGGCGGCTGCCGCTGCCTGCGGTCGGAGTGCCGCGGGTGCTGGGCGTCGATGACTTCGCGTTGAGACGCCGCCACCGATACGCCACAATTCTCATTGACGCCGAGACGGGGACGCGGATCGACGTGCTGCCAGGTCGCGGCGCCGAGGTGCTGGAGGTGTGGCTGCGTGCTCATCCCGGCGTGGAGATCGTCTGCCGGGACGGTTCCCTCACCTATGGTGAGGCCGTCCGCCGGGCACTGCCCGACGCGGTGCAGGTCAGCGACAGGTGGCACCTGTGGCGGAACGTGTGCGACAAGACCCTGGCCGAGGTCCGCTCCCATACCTCCTGCTGGGCGGCGGTCAACCCGCCCCGTCCCGGGGGCGTCCGCGAGCGGACCACCCGCGAGCGCCGGCATCAGGTTCACGACCTCCTCGGCAAGGGTGTTGGCCTGCTGGAATGCGCCCGCCGACGCGACGTGTCCCTGAACACCGTCAAACGCTACGCCCGCAGGAGCGAGCCCGAGGAAGTCCGCCGTGCTCCGCGCTACCGACAGACCCTCGTCGACCCCTACCGCGACCACCTGCGCGCCCGCCGCGCCGAGGATCCGGCCGTCCCGGTGATGCGGCTGTTCCATGAGATCAAGGAACTCGGCTACACCGGCGGCCTCAACCTCCTCTACCGCTACCTCACCCAGGGCCGAGCCGAAGGCGACCGGCCCGTCATCACTGCCCGCCATCTCACCCGGCTCTTGCTCACAGACCCCGACCGGCTACGCGACACCGACACCGACCTGCTGCGGGATCTCACCGCCGCATCCACGCCTTCGCTGAGCTGCTCACCCCCGCCGTCGGAAACGACACCCAGCTCACCGCATGGATCACCGCCGCACGCGCTGCCGACCTACCTCACCTGCACGGCTTCGCCAACGGACTGGAGCTCGACCGCGCAGCCGTCGATGCCGCTCTCACCCTGCCCCACCACAACGGTCGGACCGAGGGCGTCAACACCCGCACGAAAAGGATCATGAGACAGATGCACGGCCGCGCCGGATTCGACCTCCTTCGCCACCGCATCCTCCTCCCATGACCATTACCCAGCGCTACCACCGATTACGAGACAGAGCCGTTAACTGGACACACCCGTTATCTCGGTCCGGCGAGTGTCAACAGACGATCGTTATTCGACACTGAGATGACCAACCTCGCAACCACAAAGAGTGGTGATAGTTACTCAGCGCCACTTTGCCCCTGGTGGCGGCGACCCGAGCGCCGGGCCGTCATGGTTCGGGTGGGGCCTGATCAGGTCGGTCCAGGCCGGCCCGCAACTCTGCGGTAACCGCGCGCTCTCGTAGCTGGGCGGCCTCGGCGCGCAACGCCTGCGCCTGCTCGCGCAGGTCGGACAGCCGCATCTGTTCCATGGCGAGCTGCATTCGCGCCTCGTCGCGTTCGGCCTGCACCTTGTTCACCTGCGCCGCGGCGTGCTCACGTGCCTCGGCGATCTCCTTGGCCGCGCGCCTGTCGGTCTCGGCCAGCTGCCGCGCCGTCCGTCTTTCCGCCTCGGCCGCCTGTTTTTGCGCCCGGGCGGCCTGGGCGCGTGCCTCAGAGGTCTCGGCTGCGGCCTCGCCACGCGCCCGAGCCTCGGCGTCGGCCCGCGCCATCGCCCGATCCCGCTCGGCCTCGATCGCCTGAGCTCGGGCGGCCTCGGCCACAGCGGCCCGTTCGGCCTGAGCTCTGGCCTCCTCGGCCTCCCCCGCCGCCTGGTGTGCCCGATCTCGTTCCACACGCGCCTGCTCGGCCTGCCGCTGATCCTGTACGGCCTGCGCCCGGGCCGCGCGCACCTCGGTCTCGGCGGCCTCCACCCGCTCGGCCATTTCCCGTACCGCGGCGTCGCGAGCCCGCTCGGCCTGCTCGGCTCTGCGTCTGGCCTCCTGCTCGGCGTGCTTGGCCTGGCGTTCGGTGGCGGCTGCCTCGTGCAGGGCGGCCAGCGCCTGCTCCCTGGCGGTCTCCGCGTCGGTCAGCGCGATGTCACGTTCGGCGTTGGCCTCCTCCACCTGAAGCGTCATCGCATCCCGCTCGCGCCGGGCGTGTTCGGAGGCCTCGCGTGCCAGCCGTACCTGTTCGAAGGCCTGCTCCCGCTCGGTGCGCGCGATCGCCACCCGGGTATGCGCCTCGGCCTGTACCGCGCTCACCTTGGCCTCCACCCCCGCGGGGCTCAGCTCTTCGGACAGCACCTGCGCCAGCGGCTCTATCGCCGCGATCATTCCCTTCTCCATGCGCTCGTAGAACTCCTCGGCTCTGGCCAGCGCCCCCTCAAGCCCCGGCGTCGCCCGTCGCATCTCGCGTTCGCGCTTGGCCACCGCCTGGCAGTCCCCCTGCGCGCAGTACGCCCTTGGCCGCCCCCGCCCGGGTTTTTGCTCGATCGGTGTCCCGCAGTGCTTACACGGCGTCACCGCGCCCGACTCTCGCATGACCTCAGCGTAGCATCTTTGATTTTCCAGAAATTCAAAATCAATAAATAAGATCTGTTGCGCCCACCTCGCGCAAAGGCAACTACCGGGAATGTAAATTCCCGCAAGTTGGAATCTGTGTGAGGTGTCAGTGCACATGTAAATCTGCAGCGGGATGTCAGTGCGCAGGTCAGATGTCCTGTGTCCTGTCTCACTGGGATTCACCAGTTCGCCGACACGGGGTTTCGTCACTTGGTGTCAGCGAAATCGTCACCCCATGTCAGTAACGTGAAGATCTCTCACTTCCTTGCCGCTTTTGCCTAGATCCCGCCCCAATTTCTAGACCTCTTCGCCTTCCTCTCTCGGTGGACGTTCAACAGCTCGGCGCTTGCCCTGTTCGGTACATGCGCTCCTGGACGGACTCAGCAGCACTTCCCCGGCCGACATCTGGTGGTGTTTCCCGCGATGTTCGGGTGGTGTCGCAGTCCCCTGAACTGCGGTTTCGTCACTTCCTGTCAGTAAGAATCGTCACTGGGATGTCAGTGGTGGCCATGCGCTGATCGACAGGCCTAGCTCGGCCTCCTGATGCTCACCGGTGAACGTTCCCGGGCATCGTGCGGTGTGATCCTCGTGGCCCGGTACCCGAATACGGCCCCTCGGCTCTCCTGCCCCGGCCGTCGGTGCCGTGTTTGATGGGCAGATCAACGCATTCTGAACTGCGGAAATATCGGCCGGATACGGCTTCATCGCTCCTGTTCGGGCTCTGCGGCGCCGGGGGCGGGGTGCGCCCGCAGTCGTGTGATCTCGGCTCGCATCTCCCCCACCTCGGCGTACAGGGCGTCGTAGCGGGCCTTGAGATCCTCTCGCTGGCCGCGCAGCTCGGTGAGCAGGTCCTGGGCGGCCTCGTGCAGCGTCTGGAGGCGGACCAGCTCGGTGGCGCGGGTCTCAGCCTGCTGCCGGGCGGCCTCCAGATCGGCGCGCAGGCGCTGGGTCTGCTCGTCGTGACGCTGGCGCACTTTCTCCAGGTCGGCGTGGGTGGCCAGGGTCTCCTTGCGCGCTGTGGTGGCCTCAGCGGTGGCGGCGGCCAGTTGCAGCGTCAGGGCTGCGGCCCGGTCGCTGTGTTCACTCAGCTGCGTCCGTAGCTGAGCGTTGGCGTGCTGGCTGTCTTGGAGCTGGCGGCCGCGTTCGGTGAGTTCGTCCTCCAGTGCCGTGCGGGCGGCCTGCAGCTCGCGGTTTTCGGTGCGCAGTGCGCGCAGCTGGTTGGCCTGATCAGCGGTCACGCCTTCGGCGAGCTCGATGGCCTTCTTGGCATCGCCGAGCTTTTCGCCGAGTTCGAGCACTTGGGCGCGGGTCTTTTCCCCGATGCGTTCCAGGTCGGCGCGGGCGGTGTGCTCGCGCTCTTCGGCCAGTCGCTGGGCCTGCTCGGCCTCGCGCATCCGCCGCTCGGCACTGATGCGGGCGCGATCGGCGGTCGCGGCCTGCTCGCGGGCGATCGCGGCGTCCGCGCGGTCCTCGGCGGCTTCGGCTTCGGTGGCACTGATCCGGGCCAGCGCGCCGGTTTCGGCCAGGTCGACCTTTTCGGCGAAGCGGTCGAGGAGTGTGCGCAGTGCCTCCTGCAGCGGGCGCGCTTCGGCCAGGACCACGCCGGACTCGGTCACCGCGGTGGTCACCGCGGTGAGCTGCTCTTTGCGGCGAGCGCGGGAGGCGGCGGTTTTGCAGGCGTCGCTGCAGTACTGGCGGGGCCGGCGGCCGGTGGAGCGCGGCAGCGGCTGGCCATCCCAGGCGCATCGGCCGTGCGGGGCCGCCATGTCGGCGGCGGGCGGGAGCGGTTCAGCCACCGCACCCCCCGGGCCGCCGCCGGAGCGGCTGGTGGTGCCGGGCGGATCGTCGTCGAGCGGCGCCGCAGGCGGGTCGGCCGGGTGGTCTCGTTGCGGGCGGAGGTCGAAATCGGTGTTATTCGGATCGTCCACGGGACGGCTCGGCGCGTTGTCGGTCATTCAAGCACTCTACCAAAACGTGTCTATGAGACACGACTAAAAATCACAACGTCACGTTACGATTATCTGAGCCTTGAGGGACATGGCGACAATCGACTTATCGACATGCGATCTGCCTACAGATAGTGTGGGTCATCGCCTTCTGCCTTTTCATCAGTCCTGCTGCCGTCGGCTTGGGGTGCCGTTAACCAACGTGTCATAGGCCGCCAAACCTCGAAGATCCCTAGCGTGACCTTCTGTAATGCCGAAGGGCCCGGCGCGGATCTATGGGCATGGAACGTCCGCCGCTTGGCATGGATGAACTCATCGAGCACTGGACTGTGCTGAGCGATGAGGTCGGTCTGGTCAGTGCGAAGCAGGAAGGCACTCGCCTGGCCTTCGCGCTGTTGCTGAAGTACTTCACCCAGCACGGGCGCTTCCCGCGTGGGCGGGCGGAGTTTCCTGACGAGGTCGACTACGTCGCGAAGCAGACCAAGACGTCGGCCAGCAGCCTGGGCTTGTATGACTTGGTCAGGTCGGACGATCGAGCGTCATCGCGGCGAGATCCGCGACCATCTCGGCTTCCGGGATTGCTCGGTCGCCGACGCCGACAAGCTGACCGACTGGCTGGCCGCGAACGTCGCGCACGCCGAACGCCAGCCCGACCGGGTCCGCGAGGAACTGCTCAAGCAATGCCGTCAGGAGCGGATCGAGCCGCCCTCGCCGGGGCGGATCACTCGGATCGTACGGTCGGCGCTGCACAACGCGGAGCAAACATGGTTCCACCGGATCGCGGCGCGGCTGGATGCGGTGACGGTGGCCCGGGTACTCGCCCTGGTGGCCGCTGACAACCCCACGGTGGAGACCGAGGAGAGCGATGACGAGTTGGACGAGGACGAGGGCTCCGTCCTGTCGCTGATCAAGGCGATGCCGGGCAATGTGAGCCTGGACTCGATGCTGACGGAGATCCGCAAGCTGAACGCGATCCGGGCCATCGAACTGCCGGCCGGGTTGTTCGCCGATGTGGCGCCCAAGGTGCTGGGCGGGTGGCGCTTCCGCGCCGCAGTGGAGTCGCCTTCGCACCTGCGCCGGCGGGCCCGCAACGCGCCGGAGGCAACGGTCACCTTGCTGGCCGCGCTGCTGGTGGAGCGGGAGCGGGAGGTCACCGACGCCCTGGTCTACCTGCTGATCGCCACCGCGCACCGGGTCGGCGCGCGCGCCGAGCGCAAGGTCACCGAGGAGCTCATCAACGCCTTCAAGCGGGTCTCAGGCAAGGAGAACCTCCTGTTCACCATCGCCGACGCCTCGTTGGCCGCGCCGGACGGCACGGTGCGCGAGGTCGTCTTCCCTGCGGTGCGGGGCGGCGAACAGACACTGCGTGAGCTGGTGCACGAGTTCAAGACCAAAGGCCCGGTCTACCGGCGCACCGTGCAGACCACGCTGAAGGCCTCCTACACCAACCACTACCGGCGCGGCCTGATCGAACTGTTGGAGGTGCTGGAGTTCCGCTCCAACAACACCGCCCACCAGCCCGTCATCGACGCGCTCAAGCTGGTCAAGCGCTACGCCAAGGCCGGCAACACCACCTACTACCCGCTCGGCGAGACCACACCCGAGCACAAGGGCACGCTCAAGGACTGGGCCGACTTGGTCTACCGCACCGACACCCGCGGCCGCCGCCGCGTGGCGCGCACGGTGTACGAGGTGGCCACCTTCCAGACCCTGCGGGAGCAACTGCGCTGCAAGGAGATCTGGGTCATCGGCGCCGACCGGTGGCGCAACCCGGACGAGGACCTGCCGACTGATTTCGAGTCACGCCGCGCTGAGCACTACCGCGAGCTGCGCAAGCCCTTGGACCCGACAGAGTTCTGCGACAGCCTGCGCGAGGAGATGACCAGCGCCCTGGTGAACCTGAACGACGCTCTGCCGAGCCTGGACTGGGTGGAGATCGCCGACCGCAAGGCGGGAGCGATCAAGCTGACGCCGATCGAGGCCGCCCCCGAGCCGCGCAACCTGCGCCGGATCAAGAACGAGGTGGCCCGCCGCTGGAGCGCGGTCCCGCTGATCGACATCCTCAAGGAGGCGATCCTGCGCACCGGCTGCCTGGCCAAGGTGACCGCGGCGACCGGCACCGGCCACATGAGCCCCGAGGTGCTGGCTGAGCGGCTCATGCTGGTCATCTACGCCTACGGCACCAACTGCGGCATCCGGCAGATGATCTCCGGCGCGCACGCACACAGCGAGGAGGACCTGCGCTACGTCCGCAGGCGCTACCTGACCCCGGAGGTGGCCCGGACCATCGCGGTTGAGATCGCCAACGCCACCTTCGCCGCCCGCGACACCGGGCTGTGGGGTCAGGGCTCCACCGCGGTCGCCTCCGACTCCACCCACTTCCGCGCGTGGGATCAGAACCTGTTCACCGAGTGGCACTCCCGCTACGGCGGCCGGGGGATCTTGGTGTACTGGCACGTGGAACGCGGGTCGGTGGTGGTGCACTCGCAGACGCTGAAGGCGTCGGCCTCGGAGGTGGCGGCCATGGTGGAGTGGCGTTCCCCCCGGGGCGTGGACACCCGGTTTCATGCAGCCAGTGCGGTCATCCTAGCAAGCCGATCTTCGTAGACGGCTGGGGGGAGGTTCCCGATTGCCGAGTGTCGTCGGCGGTGGTTGTAGCGAGCGATCCAGCGGAAGATGTCGGTGCGGGCGTCGGCCTCGTCGCTCCAGCGACGTTTGCCCTTGCCATGCAGCAGTTCACGCTTGAGGGTGGCGTTGAACGCCTCGGCGAGCGCGTTGTCCAGGCATGTCCCGGTCCTTCCGCTCGATCGGCGGATGCCGTGAGCGGCGCACAGCGCGGCGAAGTCGGCTGAGGTGTACTGACAGCCGCGGTCGGCGTGGAAGATCACTCCGGTGACGCGGCCGCCGCGGGCCCGCACCGCCGCCGTCAGGGCGTCGCTGATCAGCTCGGTGCGCAGATGGCCTGCGATCGACCAGCCAATCAGCCGGCGTGATCCGATGTCGATGACCGTGGCCAGGTACAACCACGAGTCGCCGACCGGTAGATAGGTGATATCGCCGCACCAGCGCTCGTCGACCGCGCCCGGGCCGAAGTCGCGCTGGAGCAGGTCGGGTACGGGCGCGGCCGCTTGATCAGGGATGGTGGTCCGCCTGCCCTTGCGTAGGTGCAGGCCGACGATGCCCGCCTGGCGCATCAGCCGCGCCACCCGCTTGACGTTGACGATCTCCCCGTCCTCGCGCAGGTCGGCAGTGATCCGGGGCGAGCCGTTGGTCCCACCCGACTCGGTGTGAAAGGCACGGATCTTCTCCACGATCCGCTCGTCCTCGGCCGCCCGGGCCTGGCGGGCGGGTTCCCGCTTGAGCCAGGCGTAGAAGGCGCTGCGGCCAACGTTCAACACCCTGCACAGCCGCGCGATGCCGAAGTCGGCGTGGGCGGAGATGAACCTGAAGCGGCTGGTCAACGATCCATCTCCTTCGCAAAATACGCGGCCGCCTTGCGCAGGATCTCCTTTTCGATCTCCAACTCGGCGACCCGCTTGCGCAGCCGGGCGAGCTCGTCGCGCTCGGCCTTGGCCAGACCTGCGCCCGACTCGCTGCCGGTGGTCTCGGCCTCACGTACCCAGGTGCGCAGGGTCTCGCGGTTCATCCCGAGCTCCCGCGCCACATCGGCACAGGTCCGTCCCGTCGTCCGGACCAGCCTCACCGCATCACGCTTGAACTCATCGCCGAACTTCGACGGTCGTGCCACCCGGAGGCTCCCCTCTATGGAACAAGATCCATTGTCAGGGGTGTTCACGCCTCAGGGGGAACCTCAGAGGGTGCCATCCGGCATGGCACCACGATGAAGGTCGAGGGCAACTATGTGGACTCACACGGGGAGTCGGAGCCTGGCTTCGGCATCACCCGGTTGCTGAACGTGGACCTGCTGCCGCGCATCAAGCAGATCAACCGGGTCAAGCTCCACCAGGCCGATCACGGAGACTTGGCCCGGTACGCCAACCTGGCGCCGGCGATGACCCGGCCGGTCCGCTGGGACATCATCGCCAAGAACTACGACCAGGTCGTCAAGTACGCCACCGCGATCCGCACCCGCACCGCCTCCACCGAGGCCATCCTGTCGCGCTTCACCCGCACCGCCTCGCACCCGGCCTACCAGGCGATGCTGGAGATCGGCCGAGCGGCGCGCACCACGTTCGTCGCCCGCTACTTATATGCCCGCGACCTGCAGCGAGAGATCGAGGAAGGGCTGAACGTGGTCGAGGCGTGGAATCGCGCCAACTCGGTGATCTGCTACGGCCGCGGGGGCGAGATTTCCACCAATCGGCGCGATGAGGTGGAGATGACCGCGCTATGTCTTCGGATCTTGCAGGCCTCGCTCGTCATGGTGAATGTTTTGATGCTGCAAGACGTTCTCGCCGATCCCGAGTGGTCCGCGCTGCTCACTCCGGTCGACCGGCGCGGACTGACCCCGCTGTTCTGGCTGCATGTCCGCCCCTACGGCGAGGTGCGCCTCGATCTGAGCGCCAGGTTGAGCATCGGTTCTCTCGGCTCGCTCGGTGGCGCATGACAGATAGGGCTTGCTGATCATGTCGAGAATCGGCCGTCATCTCGAGCCGGTAGCTCGCCCAGTTCTCTGTCCTGTACTGGCTCGTCGACGGCGCTATCTTCGCCGGGACGTAGAGGTTGATCTCGGTCTGTACCAGATATCCGGTGAGCAAATAGCGCTCGGTGCGGCCCCCGCCTCACTACCGCACCGAGCGCTATTCGTCGCGACCTCGGGACTGTACGCAATCAACCTGAAGAGCGGGGTGTGAAGGACAGGAGCTCGCCGGGCTGGCAACCGAGGACCTCGCAGATCTTGCTCAGCGTCGAGAACCGGATCGCCTTGGCGCGGTTGTTCTTGAGGATCGACAGGTTCACGTTGGTGATCCCCACCTTGTCGGCCAGTTCGACCACCGTCATGCCGCGCTCTTCTAGCAATCGATCCAGATGTACCTCAATGGCGTGCTCGGAGTTTTCGGCGGACGGCATCAGACAGTTCCTTCGAGTTCCTCGCGCATGTGCGCGCCGACGCGGACGACCTTGGACATCACGACGAGCCCGAGCCCGGCGATCAGGGACGCCCATGGGAAGGCCCAGCCGTACAGAGCCATCCACCCCACCTCCCTGACGGTCCCGGCCACCATCGACACGGCCAGGCCGGTCTCGACGATGGTGGTGTAGAGCGACGCCGCGACTGTGCCGACCATAAGAAACACGCCGAGGAAACGCAGCCGGCCGACGACCACCTCATCGAAACCACTGTCCTGTCGTACGTCTCTGATCAGCCGGTCGAGGAGGAAGAGCGCGATGAGCAATACGAGCGGGGTGGCGAACCGCGAGGTCTGATAGAGCAACTGTGTGCCAAGGCTGGAGTCGTCCTTGCAGATCTGAATCCGCAGGTAGGCGAACTCGACTCCCTTCTCCACTGGATACGGGTTGTCGTCGACACCGCTGCTCCCTGTCACGGCCTTTCGGCGTTGGGGGTCCTCGAGGTAGTTTCCCTTCACGTCGAGGATGCTCGGTGATGGCACACACACCAGACTTTGGACGCCGCGGGAACCGAAGACGTTCTCTCCGCCGGTCAAGGCTGCACGCCCGACTTCGTAGGCCATCGTCGCGGCGAACAGCACTAGGAGAAGGCGGACGACGATCGCCGTCCACTTTAGGGGAGTGGATTTGTCGAGGGGCACGGCACCGGCTCCATATCGTTGTTCGATATTATCGTTTGTCGATGATATCGATGAACGATAAGGAGTCAAGTGGGGGTCTTGATCGGCCAGTCTGTCCCGATGCGGCCTCTAACTGGGTCCCGGGCAGCCCTGCTCTGGCCGCTGCAGCGGCGTGTTGTCGCACCGTCACTCGCCTGATGATCATGTCGAGATACGTTCGATTCTCAACACCTGGCCGGAGCGCTCTTCACGAACCGCCGACAGCCCGTCCGAGTGTCGGAAAAACGTGTTGCGAAGTCGGAGTGTTCATCAACTGTCGCAGCACCGTTTTCTCTACACTTCCGAGATGTGACGACGCTCCGCGACGACTCGGCCCCCGCCGCAGTGATCGGCCAGGCCGCCTACGACCTCCTTGGCGCCGAACCCGCAGTCCTCACCGGAGCGCTCGTCGGCTACGCCCGGGTCTCCACCCGCGATCAGCGCCTCGACCGACAGACCCGCGCGCTCGAAGCCGCCGGTTGCATCCGCATCTTCGCCGACAAGGGGTCCCGGTAGTACTGGCCGTAAATCCAACGAAGCTGCCTCTGAACTGCGACGTCTCCACAGCAGGCCGGGCGGGTCAGGCCGAACTGTCTTTCTGTAAGTGCAGGTCAGGAACTACTTCGTTGGATCCACGGCCGAAACTACGAGGACCCCTGCTCCTACGGGGTGTCGCTCTCGTTGTCACACTGGATAACTGCAGCGAGGAGGGCCTCTCGCGTGACACGTCCGGATGGGGCGTGTATCGGGGGTGGGAGGGAGCTGGCCGCTTCACCAGGGATCGGCGATCCGGCCGTCGGCCTCCAGCCCGAATCTCTGCAGGCGTGCTGCTCCTGCCTCGTCTCCGGCTCGCTGTCGCAACCCGGCCAATTCCTTCAGCGTGTATCGATCCCCGGCGTCGGTGATCAGCCGATAGAGCCGCTCAGCCTCTTGGCAGTCTCCGGCCGCTTCCCGTACCTGGGCGAGGTTGTATAACGCAGAGACTCCGGCATCGGTGGCGATGCGGGCCACCCGCTCGGCCTTCTCCCCATCTCCGGCCCGCTCCCACATCAAGGTCAAGCCACACAGTGCGGAGGTGTCTCCAGCCTCGGCGGCCAGCTGGTAGAGCCGCTCAGCTCCCTGACGGTCTCCGGTCGCCTCCCGCATCCTGGCCAGGGCGCACAGTGCGGAGGTGTCTCCAGCCTCGGCGGCCAGCTGGTAGAGCCGCTCAGCTCCCTGACGGTCTCCGGTCGCCTCCCGCATCCTGGCCAGGGCGCACAGTGCGGAGGTGTCTCCAGCCTCGGCGGCCAGCTGGTAGAGCCGCTCAGCCTCCTGAGGGTCTCCGGTCGCCTCCCGCATCCCAGCCAGTTTGCATAGCACGCAGGTGTATACGGTACGAGTTAGGTGCTCGCTCTCCTGCCGGTTCGTGCTCGGTTCCCGCATCATGACCAGGGTGCTCAGCCCGGAGATGTTTTCGGTGTCGACGGCCAGCTGATGAAGCCGCATGGCCTCCGGATAATCCCCGGCCTGCCTCCGCCTCCTGGATAGGGAGTGCAGCGCGAAACTGTCTCCGGCGTCGGCGGCGATGCAAGCCAGTCGCTCGGCTTCCTCCCAGTCTCCGGTTTCCCCTCGCATCCATGCCAGGCAGTGCAACGCGCGAAGGTCTCCGGCATCAGTGGCACCTTGCCAAAGGGGGGCGGCGTGGCGGTAGCGGCCTCGGTCGTGTGCGGCGTTGGCCAGGGCGGTCTGATCTGTAGCGGTGGCGTGGTGGAGCGCGCTCTCCCAGAACCCGGCAGGAGGACACTCCCAATAGCGCGCCTGGGTGCCGTGTTGTTCGAGGTAGTCAGCCAGTTGATAGGACGGCTCACCCTCATGGGATCTCACCGGGGTCGAGGAGGGACCGGGCGGGGTGTTGACGCGAGTCAGTGGAGCGCGGGCGCCCCGGCAGGGCAGCGGGTCGGTGAGGTAGGCAAACGCCTGCTCTAGCCAGCCGTTGGCCAGTAGATCCCGTTGCTCGTCACTGAGGTATCCGGCAGCGGCTTCCTCCAAGAACAAGCGCAACAGTTTCGGCCTGTGTCCCAGGCGACGGGCATCGATCGCCGCCGCCAGCACTGCGCGGGCTTCAACACTCGCGGCACGATAGCGCTCGATCAGCGCGGGCCCACCTGCCAGGTACTGGGTCAACTGCCCGCTCGGCGCCCGCTCCATAGCTTCAGCCATCCGCGGATCCGTCCGCGCGCCGGCCGCACCCGCAGTTGCGAGATCGTCGGCGGTGAACGCTGCCGGGACCCCCAGCGCGGTGCCGGCCAGCAGCGCCCGCGCCCCGGCGTGCGGGTCCGGGTCGCCAGGATGGGGGACGGCGGTCAGCTTCGCCCAGTAGGACGGCCACAGCGTGCCCAGTACCAGCACCGGGCCTCGCTCCGGGGTGCGCAGCAGTTCCCGCAGTCCGGCCGCGACGTGCTCGCCCCTCGGGCTGCCGGGCGTGGTGAGGTAGTGCTGGAGCTCGTTCAGCCACACCACCGTGTACGGTTCGACGGCTTCCAGGCCGGCCAGCGTGGCCTGCGCCCACTCGGGGTTGATCGGATGCCACAACCGCCATGGCCCGCCCAGCCGGCGGACCGCTTCCCAGCAGGCGCGGGTCTTACCGGTAGAGGACCCGCCGACCAGCACCACCATCCGGCTGCGCCGACCGGCCTGCACCTCGGCCACCGCGGCGGCCAGCGCCGCGTCGTGGGCGCGGGGAATGTAGGCGGGCAGGGGGTTCAGGCTAGCAGCGGCCGCTCCGGCGTCTATCGCCGGATGCACCTCTAACGCGATCGGATCCATCTGCCCGATCGGCCGCCCCGGCCCGCTCGGCGCCGCGGTGTCTCCTGCAGCGTGCGGGTCGTCGGCGGGCGCCGGGCGGCGCCGAATGGGGCGTCCACCGCGGTTGGCGCGGCGCGCCCGCTGCTCCCGCACGCGTTGCGCCTCCCACCAGTCCGGCGCCACCACCGGCGGGTGGTCGCGCCGGTTGGCTTTGGCCTGCAGGCAGGTGACCAGCACCTCCACCACCCGGGGTGAGGAGGGGATGCTCTTGCCGCTCAGCCAGTCGCCCAGCGAGGACTTCCCGATCGCCACCGGCGGCTGTTGGGCGGCGGCCTGGCGGATCAGCTCAGCGTAGGTTGGTCTGCCCGCCTGCTCATACAGCTGCGCCAGCGCCCGGGAAAACCTCGGCTGCTCATCACCGGCCGTGGGCAGGGCGGGGGGAGGTGCTGGCACCGGGCGGCTCCTGCAACACGCGCACTTGGATGTCGGACGTCCGGTGAGCGGTCCGGACCGGACTCGCGCCGGAATACTCACTTCCCCGATGCCGACCAGCCTAGAGGCCCGCCCGCACCCGGCGGGGGCGATCGCCGGAAACCGGCCGGAGCGCTGTGGTTGCTCCCATCCGCCCCGGCCCGCCTGGCCGGGCCCCACCCCCTTCGGGAGCCCTTCCATGACCACTCTCACCGGCCTGCTACCCGCCGCCGCGGCCACGCTCGGCGCCGGCGGCCTGCTGTACGGCCTCACCATCACCGCCCTGGCCGCCGCCTCGGCGTTCGCCCGCACCCCGGCCCGCCGCCGCGACGCCCGCGCCACCCTCACCCTGCTGCTGCGCCGCCCACCGGCCGCACCCGCATCCCCTGCCGCGGCGAAGATAGAGGCATGACGGCATCCGGGCCACGCTCCAGCGCGGAGATCCGCGCTCATCTCGTCGGTGAGCTCAACGCGGCGCTTCGCCGTCCGGGGATGTACGGCGGGGAGATCACGCTGCGGCTGCTGCTCGACCTCCTGGCCTACGCCGAACGCCAGGAGCAGTCCCCATGCGGGAACGCGGTGCGTTCAACGCGCTCGGGGCGAGAGGAGCGCTCACCACCTTGCTGCCCGGTGAGGAGGAGGGCGCTGTGGCGTCGGTTTACGCCGAATTCGTCCACGCGCGCGGGTGGCTGCACGCCGACCGGGTGCTCAGCGCCGCCGACTACGAGACCATGCGCCGACGGCTGGACGGCTGGAGTGTCTGGGACCGGACGCTCAGCCAGGTACTGGAGACTTTCGGCCCGGCGGCGGGACGGGCGGGGCCGAGGTCGGTGGGAACACAGCATGGGGGCAATCGGCGAAGGTCGCCCGCGTGACCATGCTTGGAGGGCGCAGGAGTTCGAGGCCCGTCGGTATTCGCGAAACGGATCACGGACCTCTCCGTGTACGACTGGCGCCCCACGCTCGGCGCATCTTGTGGGCGCCTGTGCTTATCGCCGGTGCTGCCCGTCTCGGAGGCCAGCAGGCGGCGTTCGGCCGTTGCTGTCTAGGTGTGCTGGCCGCTGGAGTTATTCTCCGCTCTCGTCAGCAGGCCCAGCACGGCGCGCTCCTTCCACCGGGCCCGCCAGCGATCGGCTTGAGCGTGATCGGCCAGCGCGGTACGGCCTTTCTGCTCGGCCGGGGTGAGTGAAATCTGGGACCAGCCACCTTCGAGCTCGGCGAAGTCGTCAGCGATCTGGGCGAACGGCGGGCCTTGGAAGTAGCTCACGTCCGTGTCGTCGCGCCGCAAAGGCACTCCGGAGGCGTCGGAGGTGAAGGTGCCCGCTTCGTAGCGCTCCTCGAAGTAGGCGCTTTTCAGTTCCTCGACCTCGAACCGCATCGCGTTGTGGGCTTTGGTCCGCGGACTCGGGTGGTCCAGGCAGTCCTGGTAGGAGAAGTCCATCGGGGTGCCATCGGTTCGGATCAGCTCGAACCCGTGATGTCCCCCGAGCGGCGAGGTGACGATCCGGATGCCGGCCACGCCGGGCCCGATCTTGGCCTCCGCGCGGGGGTGCATGTCGAGGAGATCACGGATAAGGCTGAACTGCTCGCCGGTCAGTTCGGTCCCAGGGGAGTGATTACGCAAGATGGCCTGCACGGCCGCCTTGGCTTGTGCCTTCGACCGGTATTCACGATCGCCGATCCAGCATGCTTGCATGTGATCGTCCCTTCCGCGGTGGCGGCAGCGCGTTCATCGGCTCTGCGACCCCGCCTCTCGCTTCTCCGATGCCAGGGCTGGTTGTCCTGGCAACAGCGTCGCCTACTCGAGGAGGTGGTCGAACCATGACAGCAAAAACGCGACCGCCTCGCCGCCGGTGAGCCACACAGCGCACGACCGGCACGACAACGCCAGGATGGTCGAGAAGCTCGGCAGCCGCCCAACTGTGGAGCAGGCGAAGGGCTACGCCGAGACCCTCGGCCGAAGCTACCACTCCACCGAACTCGGGGTACATCAAAGCCGGGGCGGTTCAAGGTGTCATTGTCCGAGATCGGAGCTGTCAGGTCCAAGCCGAGGTGGCCGATTCCGCAGTGATGTGGCCATGCCCGCAGCCAGTTCGCGGTGATGTGGCCACGCACCAGGTCGCGCAGCAGCTCGATGCTCCCAGGGTGCGACGTGGTCGCCTCGCTGGCCACGATGGCGCGACTCGTTCCCGGAAAATGGCCAGATCACATGGACGGCTGTGGGCCCGAGATGTCCTGGGTGAAGTGGCCACCCCCAGGTAGGAGCATGGTCAGTGGTCAGATCAACCCGGAACTGACAGGAGCTGTGCCCGTGACGTTGCCGGTGAGCGTGGAAGTAGCGCTCCGAGAGCGGTGAATGCGCCGCGCAGCGCAAGCCTTCCAGTGCTTTGAGCGCGGCAGGAAGATCAGTTGACGATCCGGCCGGGGTCGGGCGAGCACGAATCATCCCGTGCTCGTCCACATACACCTCGCCCTGCTCAAAAAACGCGTCGCAGCCCAGAACGCAGGCGATCATCACGATCGCCGGGTCGCGGCGCTCGGCCTCGTCGGCGTCCTCGCGCCGCTTGATGTGGGCCACGCGAAGGTAGGAAACCGGAAACGTCCTGCCGCACAGGCTGCACTCGGCGCTCGTGCGGTGCCCCAGCAGGTAGCGGCGCAGCTTGCCCTGCTCTCGCCGCTGCGTGGCCACCCGGACGACATCGCTGGCACCTTCCAGATCCAACCCAGTGACCGCGCTCAAGGCTTCGGGATCGGCGATCGGCTCCTGGACAGGAAGGACAGCCGTGCGGGGGCGCCGGGAGGCGCCGGCCGGGGTGAAACGGCCGCGACTGAACTTCCAGCCTTCGCGCTCGGCGAGGGTGTCCGCCGACGGCGCGGCGGCCATGACGAAGGACGGCGGCGGACCGACGGGGAAGGCAGAGGCACGAGGCAGCCGGTCGGCTCCTGCCTCAGCGCGGCGGGGCCGCTGGGTGAGACGACGCAGGTGCTGGTGCATCAGGCGGCAGTCATCACCGGCGGTGGCGCCGTCAAGGTGCGCGAATTCGGCGATGCCGCCCGGCCAGGCTCCCCGCCACAGCAGGTCCGCCAGCTGCAGGTCACAGAAACTCACGGCGACAAGCTCGTCCTTGACCTTCTGGAGCTTGCCGTTGCGGGGGCGGCCGTGCGCGAAGACGTACTCGCGATGCAGCGCCTGCAGCAGGTCGCCTCCCCACACCACGACGTGGGAGCGAGCTCTGCCGCCCTGGGCCGTCAGGCTCGGGATCTCCAGCGCGTGGTTGCGGTTGTAGTAGTTCAAGACCAGGCCGAGTTGACGGGCCCAGTGCGAGAACGGCGCCCAGGAGTCTTCGGGGGGCTGGTGCTCGCGCGCGCACCGCCAGAACTCCTCCACCCCGCGGGCATTCCAGCGTTCGCCGTTGTGCGGCGCCAAGGCTTGATCGAAGATCGGCTCACCGGCGCTGTCGAAGATGGCGAGTTCACTGATCCGGCCACAGCATTGCGCGGTCCGCCCGGCCAGGAACGCGATGGAAGCGTCGTCATCGCGGAACTCCTCGCGCAGGCGATCCGCGGTCTCGGTGGCCAGCTGGTCGGTCTTTGTCCAGTGAGGGCGAAGTCGCCGGTGGTGTGCCTGCTGGCGGGTGTAAACCGGGGTCCGGACCTCGCCACCCCAGTCGGTGGTCGTGATGCGGTACGCATCAGGCCTCAGGCCGTCTTGTGTGATGGAGCCTGAGCGGGGGGCCAGGACAACCGGTGTGTCGTGGGCGAGGTGTTCCTGGTAGGAGAGGAGATCAGCGCGAAGCTCATGGGCGTACCCGGCCGGCAGCTCGGTCATCTCATCGACGGAGAGCAGGAACGGCGACATGCCCAGAACCTAGTGCACCCAGCTCCTCGCGCGGGTGCGGTTCGCGATCGCCGATCACCTCGAATACCGCCTTCCTCGCCATCTCACCGACGAGCTGGGAGATCACGGTGAGCAGGGGAAGGCGATGCACGCTCTGGCTGCTGCGGCCGGGAGATGCGCTCGCACTGGGCCGAGATTCTCTGGGGTTAGGTGATCATGCGGATGCGCGGATGTGCCCACGGCGTCGCGGTATCGGAGGGAAGCGACGGCGTCGGGGGTGCCGGGGTGGAGATGGCTGCCATGACCTGGTGGTAGCGGCCGATGCGCAGGGTCTCGGCGTGGCACTGACGGCACGGTCCGCGCCGGGCGCAGCCGGTAGCGGTGATGAGGGTCCGGATGTGGTGGTAGGCGTCGTTCGGGTGGTCGGCCTTGACGGCGTACCAGTGGCCGGGCCGGTCGGCGTGTGGCAGGGCCGCGGCCACCGACGGCCGCATCGGCCAGTACAGGCCGGCGCTGTCGTGACGCAGGAGGAAGGTGCGGTCGAGGTAGTCGCACTCGTCGGGCTCGGGGCGGTGCTCGGCGGCCCATGCGGCGGCGTCGGTGAGCGAGCCCGGCCACCACAGCAGATCGGCCGGGTACTGGGTGACCTCGTGCCGGGCGTCGAACGCGCGCAGGCCAGGATCAGCGATGCCCTCCTCGGGGCGGAACACGGCCTGCACGATGACCGCGCGCCACGCTGGGTCGGCGGGGTCCGCGGCAGCGTCCGCGGTGGGGTCCGCGGCGGTGGCCAGCTCATCGGCCAGCCCCATCTGCAGCTGCGTACCGGCGGTGTTCCACGCCACCACGACGACGTTGCGCCGAAGGGGAGCGGGATACAGGCGCCCACCCGGGGTGGCCACCCCCCAGAGGTGATTGATGATCTCCGCGAGGTCGCTGAGGGTCAAGGCGGCCTCAACCGGATTGATCAGGTGGTGTTCGCCCGGATGGGCGGCCCCGTTACGCAGGCTGCTGATCGCCTGCTCGATGGCGCGGTTGCGCTGCCCGCGCAGCAGTCCCAGGCGCCGTGCCCAGGTGCGCAGACCGCCCAGCGTGCCGTTGAAGGCGATGGCTTGCCCGCCGTCGAGCAGCAGCAGCCGCCGGGGGTTTTGGCGGACGACGTCGTACAGCTCGGCGTAGCTGTCGGCGGCCACGGCGTGCTGGGCGCCGTGCTCGTCGACGAACCTCACGCTGCCCCCGTGGTGGGCGATGAACCGGTCGCGCAGGGCCTGCTCCAGCACGAGCAGGCTGCGGTCGTTGATCAGCGTGAAGATCTCGTAGCAGAACAGGCCGTGGGCGAAGGCGGTGCGCAGGTCCTCGAAGCTCCTGCGGGTGCCTTCGGCCACCTGCGGCGCCAGATCGAACCGGGCGACGACCTGCTGCTGGAACTCGGCGGCGCCTTCGGGGTGCATGCGCACGCCGGAACCCAGGCCCATGGGGGTGAAGGACAAGGTGCGGGTATCGGCTTGGCGCAGCTCTTCCAGCGTTTTGATGATCACTGCCGGACCTTTCCGTGGCGTGGCGAACCGGCCAGGGTACATCCAGGGCCTCACCGTCGCAGGTCGACGCCGAGACCGGGCCCGCGCCGTCGTCGGCCCGTCCGCCCCCAGCCCGGCGAGAACGCGATCTGTTCGGCGGCCGGGCGGGCGAGCGCTTCGAGGCGGTCCGTGTCCTACGAGCTGTCCATGCTGGGCCCGCCAGGCCGGTCGGGGTCACCCGCGCCGACACGGCGCTTCACTGCGGACTGTCGGCTGTATCAGCGGCGCGGTTGACGGCGGCCATCACCGCCCGCACCGACGCGGTCAGTACGGAGGTGTCCTGACCGGCTCCCCAGCACGCGGTCCGGCCGACCCGGCATTCCACGTACGCGATCGCGGGGCTGTCGGGCCCCGGCCCCGTCGCGTGCTCGGCGTACTGGAGGATGTCGACGACGACACCGGCGGACGCCAGCGCGTCGGCGAGGGCGGACAGCGGGCCGTTGCCGGTGCCGTGAAGTTCGCGCTCGGCTCCGCCGGCGCCCAGCGCGCAGGTGAACTCGTGCCTCCCCGGTGTGGTCTCGGTTGTGCTCCAGCGGGTCAGGGTCAGCGGGCCGTCCTCGCCGGGAGCGAGGTAAGTGGCCTGGAACAGGTCCCACAGCTCCTTGGCGGTGACCTCGTGCCCGCCGTCGTCGGTCGCGCGCTGCACCACGGCCGAGAAGTCGATCTGCAGGCGGCGCGGCAGGTCCAGTCCATGGTGGGTGTGCAGCAGGTACGCGATGCCGCCCTTGCCCGACTGGCTGTTGACCCGGATGACCGCCTGGTAGTCGCGGCCCACGTCGGCCGGGTCGATCGGCAGGTACGGAACGTCCCAGGGGGCCCGTCCGGCGGGGACGCCCAGTTCGGCGGCCTGCCGGTCGTGGTGGGCCAGGCCCTTCTTGATCGCGTCCTGGTGGGTGCCGGAGAAGGCGGTGTAGACCAGATCTCCCGCGTACGGGTGGCGCTCGTGCACCGGGAGGCGGTTGCAGTGCTCGACGACCCTCCTGATCTCGTCGATGTCGCCGAAGTCGAGCATCGGGTCCACGCCCTGCGAGTAGAGGTTCAGGGCGAGGGTGACCAGGTCGACGTTGCCGGTGCGCTCGCCGTTGCCGAACAGGCAGCCCTCGACGCGCTGCGCTCCGGCCAGCACGGCGAGCTCGGCGCAGGCGACGCCGGTGCCGCGGTCGTTGTGCGGGTGCACCGACAAGATCACCGCCTCGCGCCGCTCCAGGTGGCGGTGCATGTACTCGATCTGGTCGGCGTAGACGTTGGGGGTGGCGATCTCGACGGTGGCCGGCAGGTTGTGGATCACGGGCCGGTCCGGGGAGGCGTCCCACAGCGTGGTCAGGCCGTTGCACACCTCCAGCACGTAGTCCGGCTCGGTGAGGTTGAAGACCTCGGGAGAGAACTCGAACCGCACCGGCGGTCCGGGGCGTGCGTCGGCCAGCCGCGCCACGTGCTCAGCCGCCCGGCGGATGATCGCGTGAAGTTCGGGCCGGTCGTGCCCGAGTACCACGTTCCGCCAGGTGGGCGCGGTCGCGGTGTACAGGTGCACGACCACGCGCGGCAGGCCGTCGATGGACGCGAAGGTCCGCTCGATGAGGTCCGCGCGGGCCGCGGTGAAGACCACGACGGTCACGTCGTCGGGCACCGCACCCGTCTCGGCCAGGTGCCGTACGAAGTCGAAGTCCGCCCGGCTGGCCGACGGATAGCCGACCTCGATCTCCTTGAAGCCCATGGCCACCAGCAGGTCGAACATCCGCCGCTTACGCGACGGGTCCATCGGCTCGGCCAGTGCCTGGTTGCCGTCGCGCAGGTCCACCGGCACCCAGAGAGGCGCCCGCTCGATGCGCCTGGTCGGCCAGCTGCGGTCGTCCCCTGACACGATCCCGACGCGTTCGTGCGCGGGCCGGTAGCGCTGGTACGGCATCGCGCTGGGCCGCTGGAGGTTCCATGCCGGGGTGTCGGTGGGAACGGGACCGTGCGGCGTGCGCAGGGTGGGGAACGACGAAGTCGTCGGTATGGTCATCGGCGGGTCTCCTTGCCAGTCATGGGGTGATTCGACCGGCAAGGGCGAGCGCCGCGGCGGGGTGCCGGTCGCTTCAGGCCCCGCCGCGGCGGCCGAGAAGGAGACCACGCGACGTCATGGCGGTACACTAACCACAACACAGGTCCTCAGACAACCTGAGAGGTGAAGTCCGAATGCCACTCGGCACGCTCCGCCCCAGCCCGCTCGTCGAACAGGCCACCGAGCACCTGCGCGAGCAGATCACCGGCGGGCACTGGCCGATCGGCATCAAGCTGCCCGGGGAGAACGCCCTGGCCAAGACCCTCGGTGTCGGGCGCTCCACCATCCGCGAGGCACTGCGGGCCCTGGCCGGAGCGGGTCTTGTGCAGGCCCGACAGGGGGCCGGCGTCTTCGTCATCGCCACGGAACCCGCGGAGGACTGGCCCGCTCGCCTGCGCCGCGCGGCAGTCACGGACGTGTACGAGGTGCGCATGATGGTCGAGGTGCAGGCCGCGCGCCTGGCGGCCGCCCGCCGTACCGATGCCGACATCGCTGTGTTGGCCGCCGCCCTGGACGCGCGCCGCGCGGCCGGGCGGGGAGACGATGCGACCTTCGTCGACGCCGACATCGCCCTGCACGCCGCGGTCGTCGCGGCGGCGGGCAATCCGGTGCTGACGGACCTGTTCGCCGAATTCGCCCCGGCCCTGCGCCAGGGGCTGATCGACCTGGTCGACCTGCTCGCGTTGCGCAACGACGACCCCGACCACGGCGACGAGGCGCACGCCGCTCTGGTGGACGCCATCACGCGCGGTGACGCCGACAGAGCGAGCGCCATCCTGGAGACCGAGCTCCAGCAGACCCTGGCGTACCTGCATCGCGCGTGAAGCTGTGCCGGCCCGTGCGCCGGGCGCGTACCTCCGCCCGGACGGTGGACACCCGCTGAGGCCGGCCAACCGTAGAGCTCATCCTCTGCACGGTGGCGCCCCGTCGGATGGCGCGGGGAATCTCGGCGACGGAGTCCACGATGTGGATCAGGGGTCCTCGTAGTTTCGGCCGTGGATCCAACGAAGTAGTTCCTGACCTGCACTTACAGAAAGACAGTTCGGCCTGACCCGCCCGGCCTGCTGTGGAGACGTCGCAGTTCAGAGGCAGCTTCGTTGGATTTACGGCCAGTACTACCGGGACCCCGACAAGCTGAGCGGCAAGAACACCGACCGCGAAGAGCTCACCAAGGCCCTGGACTACCTACGGCCCGGCGACACCCTCGTCGTCCCCTCGCTCGACCGGCTCGCCCGCTCCCTGACCAACCTCGTCACGATCGTCGCCGAGCTGCGCCGCCGCGGCGTTGGCTTCCGGTCTCTGAAGGAAGCCCTCGACACCACCACCCCCGGCGGCCGTCTCGTCTTCCACGTCTTCGCCGCCCTGGCCGAGTTCATCCGCGAGCTGATCGTCGAGGGAACCCACGAGGGCCTGGCCGCCGCCAAGGCTCGCGGCGTGCGACTCGGCCGCCCACCCGCGGTGACCCCCGAGCAGGTCCGGCACGCCCGTGCCTTGCTCACCCAGCCCGATGCCACCGTGTCCTCAATTGCCCGGCTGCTGAACGTCAGCCGCTCCACGATCTACAAGTATGTGCCCGAACTCGCCACGGGCCGCCCTGCCGTCGAAAAGCCGGCAGTGTGAGCCGAGCTGGAGACTGGCGGCTGATTCCCCAGGTCAGCGCCTACTTGGCGGCTGATGGAGCGTTTGTTAACGGCACCCCGGCTTCGTCGCATCGTTAGAAAGCACCTCATGAGCCTCGATGACGTTCCCCCTCGCCCCGCCGGTGACGAACCCGCCGCGCAACCGGCCCGGCCGACGGTGTCGAGCACGCTCGCGCCGCTGGCGATCTCCGGCGTCATCGTGCTGGACCGGCCCCGCGACCTCGACGCCGATGCGGAAGAAGCCGCCGAAGCGCAGCTGTACGCGCTGCTGGGACAGCGCACCTCCCCCCTCGCGCTGCCGGCCAAGGGCAGCCCACCGCCCGCCGGGAACGCCTATGAGCTGGCCGCGCTGTTGCGTACCGTGCAAGCACCCGAGCAGGCCCTGGCAGCTACCGCGGGCTGGCTGTCATCGGAACGGCGCTCCTCGCCGGCCACCCAGCGCAACTACATCCGTGACATCTCCTGGTGGCTGTGGTGGATTCAAGCCCGTGGCCTGCACATCGGCGACGTCCCCTCCATGGAGACCGACCTGTACGCCGCAGCTATGCGCACCGCCGGCCTGTCGGCCAACACCCGCCGGGCCCGCATCTCCGCCGCGAAATCCTGGTACACCTACCTGCGCCGCGCCGACCTGGCGACCGCCAACCCGTTCGACGGGATGGAACCTCCCCGGCGAAGCGCCTCCACCACCCGGTTCATCAGCGGCGAGCAGCTGGACGACATGCTCGTGCACGCCGTACTCCACGAGAGCACCCGCGTCCAAGCGATCTTGGCCGTGCTGATCGGCACCGCCTGCCGCATCAGCTCCCTGCTCAACGTCGAGGTCGGCCACCTCACCTACCAGGGCCGCCTCAGAGTCGTGAACCTGCCGGTCAAGGGCAACCGCACCCACCCGGTCGACGTGCGCCCCTTCATCGGTGAAATCCTCGACGGTTACCTGGCCGAACGCGGAAGCTCACCCGGCCCTCTCTTCCGATCACGCAACGGGCGACCACTGCAGCGCACCTATATTCGCGAACTCATCCAGCGCATCGCCAAAGCCATCGGAGTCGCCGACCACAGCAAACTCTCCATCCACGGCATCCGTCACAGCGTGGCCACCGCCCTGCTGGAGACAGGCGAAGAACTGTCGGCGGTACAAGCCCTGCTCGGCCACGTCTCCCCCGACACCACACAGATCTACGCCCACCCTAAATCGCTCAACCTCTCCCCCACCCAGCGCATCGATCAACGCCTGGCCACCGCCGTCGAACGCCGCACCCGGCACCACCCTGAGGGGCCGTTTGCTGGGTCACGATGAGCGCCGCGGTCCGCTGCAGCGTTTCGCGGCTTTCATGACGCCCCCACGCGCAGGCATGCGAGATCGTCACCGCCCCCTCGATCACGGGAATTGAGGAACATCGGAGAGCGGCCGCGACCACTGCCCATACGGAAACAATGGCTTCCTGCCCATTGCGTGACCCGCTATTAATATCTTGTGGACCATCTCTAAGGAGGCCATCTGCGGGCTCGTCGAACTCGGGATGCATCACAACCGGTGGCACGTCAGGGACGTGGCCGTCACGATGCTCCAGCGCATCCGCGACACCGACGAGGCCCTCGCCGCCCTGGAGGGGCTCCGCGAGGCAGAGCCGGAAACAGCCGCATAGACGGTCGGAAACTCGGTCGTGCGCACCTTGCATCCTGTTCTTTCGCGCCGGGCTGGCCGATCTCTTCACCGACAAGTCCAGCTTTTGAAGCGCTCCCCGCGAGGGCTGGCGGTCCTCGTGACACCCCTCCAGCCGGACCTTGTTCTGGTGAGGGCGATCGGTCGGATCAGAGCGCCGTAAAAGGGTGCTTGGCGAGCAGAGCTTCGAAGAAGTTATGGAGCATCGCGGTGACCGCAGCCTCGTTCCTGGTCAGCTCGTGGCCGCCGAACCGGTACACCTCATACCCCTTGAGCCGCAGCGCCCGGTCTTCGGCGGCCATCTTGGAATACAGGTGGGGTGAGGCAGCCGCGCCTGCCTCCATGCCGTCGGCGTAGTGCTGCTGGCCGTCGACTTCCAGGACGACACGGGTACTGTGCGGCAGGAGCAGCAGGAAATCCATGCGCTCGCGTCCCAGCACGCTGTCCTTGCCGCCTCGCTGCCTTCGGGTCTGCGGGTCGTAGTGCAGGTACACCTGTGGGATGAGGGCGGGGCAGCGAATGGTGTCCTCGCGCAGGAGATATGCCTGGGCGTAGGCGTGGAAGAGGACTTGCTCGGGTTTGCTCGCCAGGGACCTCCATAGCCGATTGCACAGATCTCGTCCGGCATCGAGATCGGACACCTCGGTAGGGAGGGATTGGCGGTCGCGCCACCAGGACAACAGGTCGGCCCAGGTGAGCCCCTCGGGGTTCAGAGGCCTGTCGTAGACCAGGCAGTTCTCGGCATTGCGCACGATCCGGATGTCGTTGTTCACCGCGTCCCCGAGCACGATCTCGGGTTTGGGCCCGTCCGCGGCGAAGATGATGTTCTTCATCGTCCCGGAGACACCACCGCCGATCCTGCGGCCAGCGAAGATCGGCGCCCCGCTGATCTGGTCGACCTGGACGAGCTCGTACCCGTCATGGGCAAGGACGGAGTTGTAGAAGGCGTGCAGATACTGGACCTCGACCTGTTCAGGACGCACCACGGGGTGAAGGGTCTCGGCCAGGAACCGCAGGAGCCGCCCATCGTGCGCGCCGATGCCGAACCGCTCGTCCCGGTAGATCCAGTCGGCGGGGAAGTCATCGTTGTTGATGCAGTGCTGGATGAGGTCCAAGCGGGCGGTGGCGTACCGGGAGTCGAGGCTCGGCATCCGGTCCAGGTCGTACAAGCGGTCGAGAAAGGCAACCTCGTCGAGCGTGCCCCACCAGAACAGATCCGGGCGCTCGACCGGGGCGCCCGTCTCCGCCAGCTCATCCATGATCTTCATGCGGACCGCGTCGAGACCGTCGATGAGCCTACGGCGGGTGACCTCCGTGATCTGCTCGGCAGCGCTATCGCGGTCGTCTTGCTGCCCGGTCTGTAGGTTCTCGATGGTTTCCAGCTGTGCGAGCACCGGCTCGAACAGGCCGGTGAGGTAGGCCCGCCGCTTCGCCCAGCCTCCGGCATCCGACATTCCCCGGCTCTTCCAGTACTGATGGAAACCGAACTGGTCGCGAAACGGCGGGTCGAACACGATACGAAGACGCCCCAGGACAGCACGCAGAGCCCTCAACGCGACGGCGATCTCGACGTTGTCCAGCCGGAGGTTCTTCTGCTCGGTGCCGTAGTCCAGCAGCTCATCCCAGCTCAGCCGGGCCAGCGCTGACGCGGCGTCCACGTCGGCGAGGCCCCTCTTTGGCAGGGTCAGGTGAGACATCGGGAGGAAGTACCCTTCTGAGCTGCATGTAGGGCGAGAACAGGACCGTTGACGATCGTGACCTTGGCTGTTGCCGACCTGAGTGTCGGCGTGCGTGATGATGTAACCGTGAGTTCGGAGCCAGAGCCGAAGGGTCCACGGGCCGAACGGCCCAAACGGCGCAGGTTCAGCGCCGAGTACAAACTGCGGATCGTGGCCGAATACGACGCGCTGACCGAGCCGGGCGCCAAGGGAGCGCTGCTGCGCCGCGAGGGCCTGTACTCCACCCACATCCTGGACTGGCGACTGGCCCGCGACCACGGAGCCCTGCAGGCGCTGGAACCCAAGCCGCCGGTGCGCAAAGACACCAAGAGCCCGGCCGAGAAGGAGACCGAGCGGCTGCGGCGAGAGAACGAGAAGCTTGCCGCGGAACTGGCCAAGACCCAAAAAGCACTGACGATCCTGGGAAAAGCACACGAGCTCTTGCAACTGCTGTCCGAGGAGGTGGACACCCCGAGCAGGCCGAGCAGGCCGACCGAGTGATCACCGAAGCATTCGAGCAGTTGGAGCGGATGCTGAACATCAAGAGCGCGTGCGATCTGACCGGGATCTCACGGGCGACGCTGTATCGGCGGCGCACCCCCAAGCCTCGGCACGCCGGCCCGCCCGCGCCGCGTCCGGCCCCGCCGAACGCGCTGTCACGCGCCGAGCGGCACGAGGTGCTGGAGACGCTCAACTCCTACCGGTTCATCGACAAAGCCCCGCCGCAGGTGTGGGCGACGCTGCTGGACGAGGGCCTCTACCTGTGCAGCATCTCCACGATGTACCGGCTGCTGCGTGCCGAGGACGGCGTGCGCGAGCGCCGCGCTCAGGCCTGGCTAGGACGGCTTCAGCTGGACCCATTTGTTGATCACTAGGTGAAAATGTGGCGGCTTGAAATGGCCACCCTGACCGGTCGGTGTTCTGTGCTACTGAACCTTGAGTGGTTCGACAGACCCTCAACTAGGGTTGATATCCCGTTGCCACTGGTCGGCCTGGCCGAGCACGCGCATGCCGACAGCCTCATAAACACCCGTGGCGTTCGTATCGTTTGCGCTGTCAACATCGACACCGACCATGTGGTGGCCACGTGCCTTTAGCTCGGCGAACGCGGTGAGCAGAAGGCAGCGGGCCAATCCTCGCCCTCGGTAACGCTGCTCGGCGCCCAGCCAGGCGATCCAGCCGCGGTTCGGCTGCGAGCGGGCGATCAGCCCAGCCGCCGGGGTTCCCTCGACCTCGGCGATCCACCACAGGCGGGGATCGTGACCGTCTCGCTGTTGTTGATCGGCCCAGAACTCCTCGAACGTTCGACGGTGGTGGTTCCAGTGTCCGCTCAGCGCTTCCTCCAGCACCGCGTGCAGGCGGCGCCGATCGTCGTCACCAGCCGCGATCCGAATCTCGGTTCCGGCCGGCAGCCGCGGAAGGGCGGGCCGTTCGCCGTTCAAGTCGATGATCAGGCGGCTGTAACGACGGACAACGTGCCAGCCGTGATCTTGGAGCGCGGGCGTGGCGAGAGCTTGAGGCATCTGGAAAAGCGTGACGCTCTCACGCTCTTGGCCTGCTGCCGCGGCCTGTTTGTGCGCCCATTCCTCGATCTGCCGCAGTAGCGCATCGGTCAGGGAGTCCGGGGCGACGGGTGACACTCCAAGGTGCGCGCGGAGCCGGTCGGCGTGCGGAGCGGGATGGAGCGCGGCAAAGCCGAGGATGTCACCGTCCTTCTCATATACGCGGCTACGTCGCTCCAGGTCCAGCCCTGGCGTGAGCAGGATCTGCCGGATGTCGGCCTCACTGGTCTCTGCACGTCCGATCTCGGCTAGCTCGATCGCCTGGAACAGCTCCCTCAGAGCTGTCAGGTCGTTCATCATCGCGGCGCGTATCTGCATGCCGGGACTGTCCCAAGGCAAGCGGTGCGCGGCAACATCTTTCCGGACGCAGGCCTGTCATTCACAGCGCGGGATACGCGCCCACCTCCGCGATCTCCCCCAATCGCCCTCCTGGCCGACGCACGTCCCCACTACTCGAACTTCGGTGGCACGAGACAGTCGGCTGCGGGGTGATCGTGCGGTCTGTGGTCTCGGGGGCTGCCGCCCCCGAACCCCTGCCACGCGAGGGCATCGCCCGCCCGCCGGGCGCGATGGCGGGCGTGGAGTGGGGCGGGCGATGCCCTCGCCTCGATGCGCGGGGCAGGGCGGTATCAGGGTTTGCCGTTGTGCTGTGCCTTGGTGCGGGCCAGTCGGTAGGATTCGGTGCCGGTCTCGCTGATGGTGCCGCCGAAGGTGAGCCGGTCGACGATCGCGGCGCAAAGGCGGGGATCAGTGAAGGTCCTGGTCCAGCCGGAGAAGGTCTCGTTGGAGGCGATCGCGACGCTGCTTTTCTCCTCGCGTTCGGTCAGAACCTGAAACAGCAGCTCGGCGCCGCGCCGGTCGAGTTCCATGTAGCCCAGTTCGTCAATGCAGAGCAGGTCGACGCGGCCGTAGCGGTTGATGGTCTTGGTGAGCTGGCGGTCGTCGGCGGCCTCGACGAGTTCGTTGGCGAGTTTGGAGGCCAGCACGTAGCGGACCCTGAAGCCGGCCATCGCCGCGGCCGAGCCCAGGCCGATCAGCAGGTGCGACTTGCCTGTCCCGGAATCGCCGATCAGACACAACGGGGCGCCTTTGCCGACCCATTCGCAGGTCGCCAGAGTGTTGATGATGGCGGGTTCGATGTGGGGGTTGGCGTCATAGTCAAAGTCTTTGAGCCATTTCGGGCGGGGGAAGGCAGCGGCGCGCAGCTGTCGTTCGGCGCGGCGGCGGTCTCGCTCGTCGCATTCGACCATGAAGAGTTCGGCCAGAAATCCCCGGTAGGTCAGTTGCTCACGCTCGGCCCGGTCGGCTAGCTCGGAGAACTGGCCGCGGATGGCCGGCAGGCGCAGCACTCGGCAGGCGGTGTCGATCGCGGCCTCGGCGGCGGGTTCGGTGATGCCCCGGTTGCGGGTCATGACGCGCTCTCCTGGTGGGTGTCGGGCTGATGGCAGGTGTTCGGCGCTGGGCGGCGCAGCAGTTGGTCGTAGGCGTCCACGCTGGGCAGCGGACGAGTGTCGGGGGGAAGCTCGGCCAGGCGTTTGCGGGTGAGGCTGGTCACCTGAAGGTTTTCGGCCGTAACCGTCGTGGTCGGCGCGCTTAGGCGGGTGGTGCCCAGGGTGGGGCGGCCGGTGCCGCGGGCGTCGGCGGCCTTGCGGGCCTCCACCGCGATCACGTCGGCGGCGAACGAGCTGACCGACAACGCCGCGCGGATCCCGGCGATGACGTCGGCGTCGTCCATAGTGCGGTGCAGCAACAACACCTCGATCAGGGCGCGGGTCGCGCCGGGTTCACCCAGCGCTCGGCGGGCCGCCGACCATAGGGCGTCATGGGCGTCGGTGAACGCGCCGCTGGTCCGAGCTGCCTCCAGCGCGACCGACCCGGCCAGCGCTCCAGGCTTGCGCATCAGCGCCTCCAGATAGTGGTCCAACACGATGGTTTCGGTGCCCTTGCCGGCCAGCCGTTCATGTCGGGTGACTTCTTGATGCCGGTCGTAGACGATCAGCTGGGAGGCGTGCAGCATCACCCGCATCTTGCGGCCGATCAGGTGGATCGGGACCGAGTAGCGGCAGCAGCGCACCGTGATCTGGCCATAGCGGTCGACGCGAGGCGTCAGCAGTAGACCGGTGGAGAAATGATCGTCGGGTAGCGTGCGCAACAGTGGCGCCTCGATCGCGAAGTCCTGAGCGATGGTGCGTAGCCGTGCCCCGATCCGGCGGCCGTCTTCGAGCTGCTCGAAGTGCTCGATCCGGGCGTTGAGCTCCGTCAGGCTGCCGACTTCCGGGACTGGGGACAGGTAGTTGCGGCGAAAGTAGCCGACTTCGCCTTCCACCCCGCCCTTCTCGTGAGCGCCGTCGATCCCGCGCTCGCAGTAGAAGGCCTCGTACTGGTAGTGCGAGCGAAACAGCCGCCAGCGGGGGTTTTCCACCCGAGCCCGGCCGCGGAAGAGGACCTTGGTCACTGCTGCGGTCAGGTTGTCATAGCGGATGTGCCGGGTCGGGGTGCCGCCCAGCCGGGTGAAGGCCTCCACGTGCCCTTCCAAGAACGCCTCTTGCCCACTGGTGGAGTAGATCTTGTGGATGGCCTTGCCGGAGTAGGACATGCGGTAGACGAACAGGTAGCACTTGGTCAGCACCCCGGCCAGGTTCACCCACAACTCGCCGAAGTCGACCTCGGCTTCCTCCCCGGGTGGATGGTTTTGGCGGATGAATACCTTGGCCGGTCCCCGCCCCTCCTCGATGCGGATCTCAGGTCTGCGCTTGGCGAGGTAGTCACGCACCGTGGAGTACGACACTCCCACCGCGTCCTGCTCATCGATCAGCCGCCGGTGGATCCTCTTGATGGTATGACGCTGTTTGCGGGGCGCGTCCAGATCACCGCGCAGCCACTCGTCGATCACCTTCTTGAACGGCTCCAACTGCGGAGACCGGCGTTGTGGCGTCTTACGCGGTGTCGGTTCGGGTCGCGTCAGTGCCTCGCGGACCAATCGCCGGTGCACTCCGTACTTGCGGGCCAGCGCCCGGATCCCCAGGCCTTCACGCCATGAATCCCGGCGGATTTGGTCGAACAGCTCGACTTTGGTGAGCGCCACCAAGTCCCCCTTGCCGCGGCGCGCGTGATCTAGCAGGTCGAGCCTGACACCGCAACTCTAAAGGTGGGGCCACTTCAAGCCGACATGTCGGTCTGGGATCACATCACCGATCCGAGATGGGTCCAGCTCAAGCCGCCCGGGTGGGGCCACCTTCAAGGATCTGGCCCACATTTCGTGATGGACACGGCCCCGGGTTCATGCGCGCTTGGCGGTGAGCAGGACCCGTTTCCGTAGCAAGGGCAGGCCCGCTCGTCCGAACATCTGCCTCTTGATCATTTTACAAGTTACGTGGAATCAACCGTGGGGACGATCATGTTCCCTTCGGTCTCGCCACGTACTTGAGGGGCAGTGTTGGGCGCAGTGGTGTTGGAGGAGAAGTGGCCGGTTCTGGGGAGGCACAACAGAGCGGCTGAGTGGCTGCGCATCTGGGTCGATCTCGGTCGGGCGCCGCGGACGGTTGACGCCTACGCGCGAGGTCTCGCGGAGTACCTGGAGGTGTGCGAACGCGACGGCGTCGACCCGATCGCTGCGAACAAGGCGAACGTCGCGGTGTTCGTGCGTGAGCTGTCGTCCCGACCGAACCGGCGCGGCGCGAACGTGCTGTCTCTGGATTCGGGCGCCGGGTTGTCGAACGCGACGATCCAGCAGCGCCTGGTGCCGGTCCGCCTGTTCTACGACTTCCTGATCGAGGAAGGGCTGCGCGAGGGCAACCCGGTCGGCCGCGGCAAGTACACGCCAGGCCGGCGGTTCGGCGGTCAGCAGCGCGGATTGGTGCCGCGGCTGTCGAAGCTGCCGTGGATCCCGGACGAGCAGCAGTGGATGAAGGTCCTTGAGGTCGCTCGCAGCGAGGGCATCCGGAATCGGGTGATGCTCGCGCTGGCCTACGACGCGGCGTTGCGCCGTGAGGAGCTGTGCTCGCTGCGCACCGATGATCTGGATCCGGCGCATCGGACGTTGCGGGTCCGGGCGGAGACGACGAAGAACCGGTTGGAACGGGTGGTGCCGTACTCGGCTGCGACGGGGACGCTCATGTCGTCCTACCTGGCGCACCGGGCCACGATTAGCCGGGCTCGCGGCCCGTTGTTCTTGTCGGAGTCGCGCCGCAACCACGCCCAGCCGTTGAGTTTGTGGACTTGGTCGAAGGTCGTCCGCCGGCTTGGCCTGGAGGCCGGGGTGCCGCAGTTCTCTACGCATACAACGCGGCATCTGTGCTTGACCGATCTGGCCCGGATGGGCTGGGAGCTGCACACGATCGCGACGTTCGCCGGCCACCGGTCGATCGAGTCGACCCTGGCCTACATCCATCTTTCGGGCCGGGACCTGGCCGACAAGCTGGCCAGCGGGATGGAGCACATTCACGCCTGGCGGGTCCAGATGCTCACCGGCACCACGGCGCAGGCGTCCCGGTGACGGCGGCACCGACCGGGTCCGCTCGCGAACCCGGAACAGCAGGCTGGCATTGGCCGATTCCCGCGGACATGATGAGCGGCGGCGTCGTCCTTCGCGAGGCCGAGGTGACGGCGATCGGTGAGCTCGGCTTGGGGAACCTCCGGCGGCTGAAGCGGCACGACCCTGATGATCCAGGATGGGCGGCGATCAGAAGGCTGCTACGGCCCTTGGAGCTCGCCGACTCCAGCCTGGACTCCCCGCCGACCAGCCACCGCCGCCGGGCCATGACCGATGCGACCGCGGTGCTCCTGATGCGCTGCGCGCAGACCAGACGAGCGTATTGGGGCTGGACGGTCGAGGAATGGGTCGAGGTGGTTGGCGCCGACCAGGCAGGTTTTCGCCGGTCGGCCCCGGCCTGGGCCGATGACGGGGTCCGCTCCTACGTGGCCAACCACGCCTACCTGCTCGGCGCCTTCAACGAGTTTCACCGCCTGGGCAGCTTCCAACGGCTCCCGCTGGCCTGGCGGATCTTCGGACGGACCCGCGTGAACGACGAGATCCGCAAGGTCCGGGCTGTCTTGGCCGGGTGGGGCTACCAGCTCGGCCGGGATGACGACAAGCTCCTGCCGATGGTGGTCTGCCAGCTGTTTCTACTCAACCGCAGCCCATACATCGAGGACCTGGCCACAGAGTTGTTCGACCGAGTCCGGGCCGAACGGCTCTTCGGCAGCGGCGCGCGCCTGAACACCCTGCACGCCGTCCAACGCGCCGTTGCCGAGCTCGGCTTCTGTCGACCGCCCGTCCTGACCACCGGCCGCACCACCCCGAAAGCCGGCGGAGCACCCCAGGTCTGGACCCACTGGGTCGACCGCTGGCACGCCACATCGACATTGACACCCAACACGAGAGGCGGCGTCCGCTCTAACCTGCTCAAGATCGGACGATGGGCCGGCGCCGAGCAGCCCGACGCCGCCGACCCGGCCGCCTGGACCCGGCAGACCTGCGCGTCGTTGGTCGCCGTGCTGGACCGGATGAACGTCGGCGACTACACCGAGCGCACCGTCGGCCTCAAGGACCGTATGGGCAAGCCGCTGGAGGCCTCCACCAAGGCCAGCCAGCTCGCTGCGGTCAGGACGTTCTTCCGGGACTGCCAGGAATGGGAATGGCTACCCCGCCGGTTCGACCCTCAGCGGGCCCTGGCCACCCCGCGCAGCATCGCGGCGCTGCTCGGCCCCGACCCGCGCGTGATCGCTGACGACATCTGGGCCAAGCTGCTCTGGGCCGGCCTGAACCTCGAAACCGACGACCTACCTGTCAACCAGGCCGGATTCTTCTACCCGCTCGAGTTGGTCCGCGCGGTGACGTTGACCTGGCTGTTCAGCGGGCAACGCAGCGACGAGATCGCCCGCCTGCGCGTCGGCTGCATCCGATGGCAGCATGACGGGCAGGCCATCGGCGGCAACGCCACCGACGTGCTCGCCCGCGATACCGTCTGCCTGCTCGACGTCCCCACCCACAAGACCGGGACCTCGTTCACCAAGCCGATCGACCCGCTCATGGGCGAGGCCATCGAGGCCTGGCAGGCGATGCGGCCGGCCCAGCCCAAGATGGTCGACCGCCGCACCGGAGAACAAACGGACTTCCTGTTCGCCTTCCGCGCCCGCCGCGTCCCGGCGACCTACATCAACGGCACGATCATCCCGCTGCTCTGCCGCAAAGCAGGCGTCCCAGCGGCCGACGTCCGCGGCAACATCACCAGCCATCGAGCCCGGTCCACGATCGCCTCACAGCTCTATAACGCCAAAGAACCCATGACCCTGTTCGAGCTGCAGGCCTGGCTCGGGCACCGATCCCCGCAATCCACTCAGTTTTACGCCAAGATCACCCCGACCACGCTCACCAAGGCCTACGACGACGCCGGCTACTTCGCCCGCAACGTCCGCACCATCGAAGTCCTCCTCGACCGCGACGCCGTCGTCTCCGGCGCCGCAGCCGCCGGGGAGCCTTGGCAGCACTACGACCTCGGCCACGGCCTGTGCTCCTACACCTTCTTCGAGCAGTGCCCGCACCGGATGGCCTGCGCCAAGTGCGACTTCTATACTCCAAAGGACTCGACCAAGGCCCAACTGCTTGAGGCCAAGGACAACCTGCAGCGCATGCTGGTGAGCATCCCGCTCACCGACGACGAACGCGCCGCCGTGGACGACGGCCAAACGGCCCTTGACCAGCTCCTTCAACGCCTCGCAGATGTCGCCACTCCTACCGGCCCCACGGCCCGTGAACTTCGCGCCGCGCCCGGCAGATCACTGCCACTGATCGTCGAGTCACCTCCCGGCCGACCCGATCGAAAGTGCTGCTGACATGCGCCCTGACCTCTACACCGTTGACCACCCTGGGCCCGGACAGCTGAGCACCATGGCCAAACCCCGCGGCGGAGACTGGCTGGACGACGAGATGATCGCGCTGAAAGCCGTGGGCGTCGACGTCCTGGTCTGCGCGCTCACCCCGCCCGAACTTCACGAAACCGGCCTCGGCGCAGAGGCCCGAGCCGCGCGTGAGGCCGGCCTGCACTTCGTCGCGATGCCCATCCCTGACCGCGACGTCCCCGACCTGGCCACGGCCCTTCCCATCCTCAAGCAGCTCGCCGAACAGCTCCGCAGCGGAGCGCACATCGTCACGCACTGCCGCTTCGGCATCGGCCGCGCATCCCTGCTCGCCGCGGCCCTCCTGATCCTCAACGATGTTGCCCCGGACATGGCATGGCAGCAGCTCGAACACGCTCGAGGACTTCCCGTTCCCGACACCGTCGAGCAACGAGAGTGGACCACCGTCCTGCTCAAGCACCTCCAGGCTTGACAGATCAGATTCCACATAATGATGTGGTTGACGCGGCCCTCGACAGGGCCGGAGCTCCATGGGCTGGTCAGGCCCTGAACGACGGCGTCGAGGTCCTGTTCGAGGCCGTGAGCGAAGGAGGAGATACCGGGCAGATTGTCGGCCCGGACCTCGCTGATCCAGCGGGTAAGGTCATGGCCGGTGAGCTGGGTGAGCATCGTGGCGAACGTGCGGACGTGATCGCAGGCGGCCCGTAGTTCTGGGCAGCGTTCCAGCAGGGCTTTGAGCTGGAGCCGCTCGTCTTCGGCCAGGGAGTCGGGGTGTCGGGTCAGCCAGCCGGTGACCTCGCGGACGGTCGGTGCCGGCGGTGTCGGCAGCGGTGCGGAGGCCGGGCGGTGGCGCTGGAGGTGGTCGCGGACATTGGAGTAGCTGCCGGTGTAGCCGAGCGCTTTGATCTCCCGGAACAGCTGGGCGAAGTTGCCGCAGCCTTCCTCCAGGCGCCGGTGCAGGTGAGGCTTGAACGGGTCCAGCCGGCCGGGCCGGGGCGTCTGCCAGCGGCCCTCGGCCAGTTCCTGCCAGGTGGCGGCGCGCGCGTAGCGCTGCACGGTGTGGCGTCCCCAGCCCAGGTGTCGGGCGATCGTGCGGATCTTGTGGCCGTCGGCCAGCAGTTCATGCACCATCTGGTGGTGTCGGCGAGCGCGGTCGGCGAACTTCCCGGTCGGTGCGGGCCAATCGGTGTGCGCAGGCGGCGAGGCTGGTCCGGGTTCGGGTGCGCAGGCGGGTTCGGGTGTGGGTTCGCGCAGGCAGGCGCGGTGCGCGGTGATGCATCGTTCGACCGCTGTGGCGAGGTTCTGCCACAGGTGAAACCGGTCGGCGACCTGGGTCGCCTCCGGTGCTCCGGTGCGCGCGCCCTCGGCGTAGGCGCCGGACCGGTCGCGGCAGATCACCTCGATGCCGGGGTGGGCAGCCAGCCAGTTCGACAGGGGCGCGGCATCGCGGCCTTCCAGGAGTTCGATCGGAGCACCGCTTTCGCAGTCGATCAGCACGGTGCCGTAGTGGTGGCCGCGTCGGAGCGCGAAGTCGTCCACTCCGAGCACGCGGGGGGTGGGGGTGGGCGGGTCGGGGATCGTCATGAGCAGGCGCAGCAGGGTCGAGCGGCTGGCCACTGCGTGCAGCGCCTGTGCCAGGCGGCTGCCCGCGCGCCCGGCCAGGGCGACCGCGATGTGCCGCAGCGCGTCGGTCAGTGGTGGGGTCTTGCGCCCGTACCGGACGGTGAGACCGGGCACCTGCTCGCAGAACGTCCGCCGCTCACAGGTCGGCTCGCGACAGAACAGCCGCCGGACCTGCAGCGTGATCGCGGCGCGCTGACCGCCCACGGCGGCGTCGGCCAGCCGCCGCCAATAGCGGCTGTGCACCTTGGAGGAGAGAGATCCACAGCTCGGGCATGCCCTCGCCGACGGCAGCGTCCGCGCCAGGATCTTCACATGGTCTGCCACCTTCTCGATCCGCTCGACCTCGACCCCGGCGAGGTGAGGGAGCAGAACATCCAGATTGTGATCACCGCACCCGGCACATGATCGTCCGTGACGAGGCGGTTACGGAGCAGTATCCATCACGAAATGTGGGCCAGATCCCAGATCCCACTTCAAGTCGTCATAACCACAGGCCCGCCACCCGGCCAAGACGATCCCCGAACTGGTCGCCGACGGCCCCTCACAGGTGTTCTCCTGGGACATCACCAAGCTCAAGGGACCTCGCCCGTCCATCACCTACGACCTGTATGTGATGCTCGACATCTACAGCCGTTACGTGGTCGGCTGGCGGGTCGAGCACCGGGAAAGCGCCGAGTTGGCCGCTGACTTCATCGCCACCGCCATGGCCGGTAACGGTGGTCGGCCGCGCGTGGTGCATGCCGACCGCGGCACCTCGATGACGTCGGGCGACGTAGCCGCGCTGCTGGTCGAACTGCAGATCAGCCGCTCGCATTCGCGGCCGAAGACCTCCAACGACAACCCCTACTCGGAGGCGGCGTTCAAGACGCTGAAGTACTGCCCGGCTTTTCCCGAGCGGTTTGGGAGCATCGACGAGGCCCGCGCGTTCTGCGAGGCGTTCTTCACCTATTACAACCACGAGCATCGCCATTCGGGGATCGGACTGCACACCCCGGCCTCGGTGCACTTCGGCACCGCGGGGCAGATTCGCGCCCAGCGGGCCGAGACCCTGGAGGTCGCCTACCAGGCCAATCCTGGCCGGTTCCGCAGGAGACCGGTCCCACCCGCGATTCCCGCGAAAGCGTGGATCAACGACCCCGACAAACGGGAGAAACAGACACAGAACAGCTAAGGCAACCGTGTCTCACCGAGCTTGACAAGTTCCGGTGGGCGGCCGAGGAGATTTCAGGAGTGCCTGGAGGGACCCAGCTGCCCAGGGCGCTGGGGTTGATCCCGAACTCGCGCGCCACGGATGCAACCGTCCGCTCGCCCTCCAGCACCATGTGGATGGCTTCTTCCTTGAGCTCGGGTGAGAACTGCCTGCGACGCCTTGTCACGCACCGACCTCTTCCAGGCTTCTGTCGGCTTATGTAGCCGACTGTCAGGAATCTGCTGGGCGCCTCAACCAGAGCAGCATCGATCTGGCCCCGGGATCCGGTTCCATGATCCAAAACACATGCCTTAGCTGACATGATTTTCGGCACCCGCAGGCCATCGTCCTTGATGTGGTACCCGGGGCTCACAGCCCAACCGATATCCGCACCGGAAGTGGATTCCGGGAACCTCAGATACAGTCTCTAATATGCCGCTTGCAGAATATCAGAGACCCATCAAGAAGCAGCTGCTGCGTTCTGCTGCGTATGACCTCCTGCGAGACGCCATCATCCGAGGTGAACTCGAGCCTGGAGAAGTGATCAAGGATAGCGACCTCGCGGCGCACATAGGTCTGAGTCGCACCCCTGTCCGTGAGGCGCTGACGCGCCTTGCGGAGATCGGCTTGGTCGAGTTCAAGAGTGGCGTCTACACGCGGGTGTCACGGATCAACCGGCGTGACATCGACGCGACGTTGACTGTGTTGCGCGCCCTCGACCAGATCGCGGTGCTCGAGGCCGTGCCTCGGCTACGCCCTGAGGATCTCGACGAGATGCGCGAGGCAAACGAGCGTTTCAGGCTGGCTGTGCGGGACAAGGACATCGATCTGGCGCTTCTGGCCGACGACGAACTTCACTCCGTGCTCATCGAAGCCTCCGGTAATCCGGTGGTCAAGCGGCTGATCGAGGAATTGCACCCCGCGATTCACAGGGTCCTGTACCGCAAGTTCTCCAACCTGCTCGGAGGCAGGGACACGGTCGACCACCACAAGCAGCTCATCGAGCTGTGCGCTAGTGGCCAGGCCGAAGCCGCGGCCGAATGTTCGGCCGCGCACTGGTCTCTGCTCAGCACCATGATCGGCGAGCTCTTCGACACGGACGCGCTGGACACCGACGAGGCGTAGCTCGACAGTCGCGGCACCGTCGGCGCGGCGAATCGTTCGTTCCTTGAGGGGTGAGGGAACAACCGGTTCGTCTGCGGATCTCGCGACAGGACACGAGGTCACCAGCCGTGCTCTCACTTCGAGGCGCCACCGCTGTGGAGCTGGGCACAAGGACTTGTCTCCTCTCCGTGGGGGGGCAGTTTTCGGTGGGCGCCTCGACCATCACCCTGGCGATAGGCTCTCGCGGACTGTCTGCTCTTCTCTTCTTCCCTGACCGTTCCCCTGGCCTGCGAGCGGAGACGGCGGCTGGGTCAACGCTTCCGGCCGCAGGATGCGGGCGAGATCCTCAGTGGAAGCCAGCCCGCGTTCGACCACAAGCTCAATGAGAGGCCGCCCGGTGCTCAGGGACTCTCGGGCCATAGCGGTGGCCGACCCGTAGCCGATGTGCGGGGTCAGAGCGGTTGCCAGTCCGATGGATGTCTCCACACTGCGGCGAAGGCGTTGGGCGTCGGCGGTCACGCCGTCGACGCACCGCCGAGACAAGACAGTGCACGCCGTGGCGAGGTGGCGGAGGGATAAGAAGAGGCTGTGCGCGATGACCGGTTCGAAGGCGTTCAGTTGAAGCTGCCCCGCCTCGGCGGCGAGGGTGACGGTGGCGTCGTTCCCGATGACGGCGAAGGCCACTTGATTGACAACCTCGGGAATGACCGGGTTCACCTTGCCGGGCATGATGCTGGAGCCGGCCTGGACGGCGGGGAGAGCGATCTCCGCCAGTCCGGCGTGCGGTCCCGAGGACAACAGCCGCAGGTCGTTGCAGATCTTGGACAGCGTGACCGCGGTCCGCTTGAGAACTCCTGAGAATTCGACGAACACCCCGGTGTCGGAGGTGGCCCGGATCAAGTCGGGGGCGGTGACCACCGGGATGTCGGTGATCTGGCTGAGTCGAATGCAGGCCAGGAGTGGGTAGTCCGGCGGAGCGTTCAGGCCGGTGCCGATAGCGGTGCCGCCGAGGTTGATCTCTGTGAGCTGTGTGGCGACTTCACCCAGGCGTCGCTCGTCCTGCGCGACCATGGCGGCGAAGGCGGCGAACTCCTGTCCCAAGGTCATGGGCACGGCTTCCTGTAGCTGGGTGCGTCCGATCTTGACGATGTCGGTGAATTCCACCGACTTGGCGACGAAGGCGTGGCTGAGTTCAGCCAGAGCGGCGCGCAACGGCTGGGTGGCCCGGTGCAGGCCGAGGCGCAGGGCGGTGGGATAGACGTCGTTGGTGCTCTGACTCTTGTTGACATCATCCAAGGGGTGTATGTGCTCGTAGGAGCCGCGAGAGTGGCCCAGGAGTTCCAAGGCCCGGTTGGCGATCACCTCGTTGGTGTTCATGTTGGTCGAGGTTCCCGCACCTCCCTGGAAGACATCGACGACGAAGTGCTCGTGCAGCCGGCCGGCACGGATTTCGTCACAGGCGCGGACGATCGCCTCGCAGGCGGCTCCGGGGAGCAGTCCGAGATCGTTGTTGGCCTCTGCCGCGGCCTGCTTGACGCAGGCCAGTGCCCAGATCAGCTCAGGGTAGGTCGACAGGGGGGTGCCGCTGATGGGGAAGTTCTCCACGGCACGCAGGGTGTGAATGCCGTAGTAGGCGTCGGCGGGGACGTGGCGTTCGCCGAGCAGGTCGTGTTCCTGCCGGGTGGGCATCGGGTGAGTGCCGGCGGCCGATTCGCCGGCCACCTTCGCTGAACGGTCCATGCCCGTTCCTTCCTTGGGGGTGGTTTTCGCTCTTGACAGCGCCAAAGCCCTGGTCTCACAGTATTGCGCAGTACGTAGGATGCAGAATATTGGAAAGGAGGGTGTGATGGCTAGGGATCCACGAGTGTCATGAGCGGCATGCAGAGCACGACTGTCGGCGCCAACCTGGTGGTCGGTGTTCTAGGTGGAATGGGGCCGGCCGCGACTGCGGACTTTCACACCAAACTCGTGCGGGCCACACCCGCCCATACGGATCAGCAGCATCTTCCGCTGATTATCTGGTCGGACCCGACCGTGCCCGACCGGAGCGCCGCCCTATTGAACATGGGACCCGACCCCACGCCTTGGCTCATGCGCGGAGCGCGCGCGCTCAAAGCGGCCGGAGCGGGCATCATCGCCGTACCCTGCAACACCGCTCACGCCTTTCTCGCCCATGTGGAGCGCGAAACCGGCGTAGGCATCGTCCACATGATCGACGAAACCGTCCAGCACATCGCCACCGTGAACCCCGACATCCGGGGCGTCGGCCTGCTGGCCACGACCGGCACGATCCGAGCCCACCTCTACCAGGACTGGCTCGAACGCGCCGGATATTCGGTGCTGCTCCCTACTGCCCAGGAGCAGGAAGCCGTCGTCATGCGCGTGATCCGTTCAGTGAAGGCGGGACACCACGATCTGGACCTCATCCGCCAACTTCACGCGCTGAGTGAGAGCCTGGCCAGTCGCGGAGCGCAGATTCTCATTGCCGGCTGCACCGAACTCCCGCTCGTCCTGGGAGAGGACGATATCCCTTTGCCGGTTGTCGACCCCGGCCAGATCCTGGCGCATGCCGTCGTCCGCGCCGCTTACCGCCCTGGCGTAGTTCCCGACACCGCCTGAGCGCAATCGCGCAGCAACGGGCCCCAAGGGCGGTCCGCCCGCGAAGGCCGACCGGGCCGTCAGCGAACTCCGACGCGGAAGCGGCCTGCCTGCTCTGAAGCCATGCGCGGAAACATCCCCGACAACCGGTTTCCTTCAGCTCCCGATACGACCGCGGCCGCGCCGCGCCCGAGGAGCGGTGAACCTCCCAAAGCATCAGCCGAACACCAGTAGCGGAGACGAATATGACCAATCAATCTCAACCTGTACCCATGCCCGACGCTGTGACCGGGACCCAAGGGAGCCTTCGCGCGCGCCACACGTCGATGCTCGCCATCGGTGGCATCATCGGCGCCGGCCTGTTCGTGGGGTCCGGTTCGGTCATCCACTCGGCCGGAGCGCTCGCCGTCGCCGCCTACGCGATCGGCGGGATCATACTGCTCCTGATGATGCGCATGCTCGCCGAGATGGCAGCAGTACGGCCCACGCTGGGCTCGTTCTCCGAATACGCGCGGCTGGCTTTCGGACGCTGGG
Organism: Streptosporangium sp. CA-115845; assembly: GCF_050943795.1. NCBI lineage: Bacteria > Bacillati > Actinomycetota > Actinomycetes > Streptosporangiales > Streptosporangiaceae > Streptosporangium > Streptosporangium sp. CA-115845. The sequence goes on from NZ_CP191988.1 coordinate 5,164,605, forward strand.
CCGGCTTCTCCATCGGATGGACGTACTGGTACTTCTGGATCGTCGTCGTGGCCTTCGAAGCCGTCGCCGGTGCCGAGATCATCAGTCATGTGGTTCCCAGCGTTCCACTGTGGATCATCTCAGCTGTGATCATGGCGGTGATGACGGCGGTGAACCTGTTGTCGGTCCGCGCGTTCGGCGAGGCCGAGTTCTGGTTCGCCTCGATCAAGGTCATCGCCATCATCGTGTTCCTGGCCCTGGGCGTGCTCGGCCTCCTGGACCTGCTCCCGTCCCAACAGATACACGGCATCGCGTTGAGAACCGACAGCATCGCGCCATCCGGGCTCGCCGGACTCCTCAGCGCTCTGGTCGTCGTGGTCTTCTCGTACTTCGGGGCCGAGATCGTCACGATCGCCGCTGCGGAGGCTGAGAATCCCGTCCAGACCGTCGTGCGCGCGAGCAAGGCCGTCGTGTGGCGGGTGATCATCTTCTACGTCGGTACGATATCCCTCATCGTTCTGCTTCTTCCCTGGAAGGACACCCCGTCCGACGCGAGCCCATTCGTCGCCTTGCTGCAGAAGCTCGGCATTCCCGGGGCCTCGGTCGCGATGCAAGCAATCATCCTCGTGTCCGTGCTTTCCGTACTGAATGCCGGTATCTACACCTCCTCGCGCATGCTCTGCGCCCTCACCGCACAAGGCGAAGCCCCCCGGATGTTCTCGAAGCGGACCCGGAGGGGGACTCCCGCCCGCGCCATCCTGCTCGCGACATTGGTCGGTTGGCTGGCGGTGGGCATGGCCTACGTCGCGCCGGACACGGTCTTCTCCTTCCTTCTCAACGCCGCCGGCAGCGTCGCCCTGGTGATTTACTTCGTCATCGCCGCCTCCCAGCTCCGTCTGCGGCGAGTCCTCGACCGAGCCGGCGAGCATCTTCCCGTGCGGATGTGGGCCTACCCCTACCTGACCTGGGTGACCTTGCTGCTGCTCAGTGGCATCGTGGCCACCATGCTCGCCCTGCCGGCCACGCGTAGCCAGCTCGTCATCGGTCTGATCGCCCCTGTCGCGTTCGTCGTCGTCTACTTCATCCGCGGCGCCCTGCGCATGGTCCGAGGACGCGCGAGCGACCTTCTGCCCTTGAAGTAGGTCGCATCCCAAGATGCCGACCGACCCACTCGTGTCGGCGCCGCTTGGAGCGGGCCACCAACCGCGAGGGTGAACGATGGCCCGGGCGGGTGTGCGGGGGACCGACGCGGTCGGCTCGGAGGGAACGCCGATCCACCTGATCACGTCCCCGATGGCGAGACCGACGGCATCTCGGGCGCGGCCCGTGCCGAGGTGAAATCTTGTCCTAGGACGCAGCATGCAGTATATTGGAAAATATTGAGGCTAACGGGACTCACATCCCCAGCCTCATGAAGGCCGTCGTCGGCATCCTGCGAAGATCGACCTTGCAGCGGTGGCGAAGGACTCAAAATCGAGGTTTGCCGCGTCTCTCGAGGCGCCACTCACCTTGGCAACCAACTCCAGAAAGCGGGACGTCGGCTGACGACCGGTCGTGGTGACAGGCGGGCGGACCTCGCCTCACGACCGGCTCCGCCTCGGGGGCGCGGCCGGACAGCAGGCTTCGCGGTGGTAACAGGCCGCTTCGAGCTCGAAGTCCAGTGCCCTCACTCGTCCCGATCGACGCCAGTGTCTCGGCCGGCTTCGCTCGAGTCCGATGGATCATCCAAAGCACGTTGACGAGCTGGCACCTACCGGGCTTCGCGGACGATGCGGTCCCCGTCGCCACGGAGCTGCCGGCGAACGTGTACGGGCAGGTGCCCGTGAAGCGATGCATTCTGGCCATGGCCTTGAACGAAGGCCGCATCCGCATCGACGTCCTCAACTTCAACCGACCCAACCTGAACACCGGGCTCAGCACGACCCTTGCGACAAGGACCGAAAGAAAGAACTCCTGAGATGACCATCAGAACTCCCCTGACCACAGCACTCGGTACCCAGGCCCCCATCATCGCCGCACCGTTGGGGCGGGGTTCCAGCCCACAGTTCGTCGCCGCCGTCGCAGACGCCGGGGCCTTCGGTTTCGTCGGGCTGATGCACGTGCCGGAAACTCAGGTTGCACAGCAGTTGGAAACCTATAACCGCACGGTCGGGGCCGGGAGGTTCGGAGTCAACCTGACGCTCATCCGCGACCAGCATCGAAGGCTCGATGCGGCTCTGGAAGCGGGAGTACGGGTCGTCTCCCTCTGGTACGGGGACCCCACCTCCTATGTCGCAGCGGCGAAAGCCGCGAACGCGACCGTGTTCTGGACCGTCGGCACAGCCGAAGACGCGGCTCGCGCCACCGACCTCGGAGTGGACTTCGTCGTCTGCCAGGGACGGGAAGCGGGAGGGCACCTGGTGGGCGCCGCCGGGCAGATGTCCCTGCTCCCCAACGTCGTGGATGCCGCGGAGAGAGTCCCCGTTGTGGCAGCCGGCGGAATCGCCGACGGCCGCGGCCTCGCCGCAGCACTCAGTCTCGGGGCAGTGGGCGTGTGGATGGGCACGCGCTTCGTCGCCAGTAACGAAAGTGCGAGCCACACCGGCTACAAGGGCCGCCTCGTCCATGCGGAACCCAGTGACCTGGTCGAGACGCGGCTCTTCGATGGAGGCTGGCCAGACTCGCCGCACCGCGTCATCCGCAACTCCACGGTCACCGAGTGGGAAGATGCCGGACGCCCCCTGCCGGGCAGCCGCCCCCATGAGGGCGAACCTATCGGCCGCTACCCGGACGGTCGCCCCTTCCTGCGATACACCGACGCATCCCCTTGGGACTCTTTCGATGGCGATTGGGAAGCCGGCCCCCACTACGCCGGCGAAAGCGTCCAACTCGTTCGAGACATCGACTCGGTCCGCAACATCGTCGACGACGCCGTACGCGACGCCGAGCAAGCCCTCCGACGCGCGATTTCGATGAGCGACCCCGAGCAGGTGGGCTGAACCGTGACTCAAAACTTCCAGGCAAAGCGCCACGATGGGAAACCCATGACCAGTGGTTACTGGAGCGAACTGTTCATCGGCGGGCGATGGGTCGCCCACGCCGACTCCGGCAAGAAATTCGACGTCACGGATCCAGCCACCGGAACCACAATCTCCTCCCTCCCGGACGGTGGAAGGGAGGAGATGCGCCAAGCCGTGGAAGCCGCGGCCGACGCGCAGTCCGAATGGGCGCACACCACCGCCGACCACAGGGCCGAGATCCTGCGGGCCGCAGCGAGACTCATGCTCGAACGCATCGAACACCTCGCAACCACCATCACACTGGAACAAGGCAAGCCCCTCGCCGAGGCACGTGGCGAAATCCGCTACTCGGCGTCCTTTCTCGAATGGTTCGCCGAGGAAGGACGGAGGGTCTACGGCAGGACGATTCCCTCAAGTGACCCGGCAAAGCGCCTGCTAGTCCTCAAGACCCCCATCGGGGTGTCATCCGCCATCACGCCATGGAACTTTCCCAGCGCGATGATCACACGCAAGGTCGGCCCCGCCCTGGCCGCCGGCTGCTGCATGGTCGTCAAGCCCTCCGAACTCACTCCCCTTTCCGCCCTGGAGTTGGCCGGCGTCTTCGAGGAAGTCGGCCTTCCGACGGGCGTGCTGTCCATTGTCGCGGGCCTCGACGCGGCCGCGATCATCGAGCCGGTGATGTCAGACCCGCGTGTACGCAAACTCTCATTCACCGGATCGACCGCAGTCGGCAAGAAACTGATGTCGGCGGCGGTCGGCACGATGAAGCGGCTCTCCCTCGAACTCGGCGGACATGCCCCGTTCATCGTCTTCGACGACGCGGACTTGGACGCCGCAGTCGACGCCGCCGTGGCATCGAAGATGCGCAACATGGGCCAGACATGCGTAGCTGCGAACCGGTTCTATATCCAGCGGGGAATCTCCGACGAATTCGGACGGCGGCTGGCAGAGCGCATGAACTCCCTGACCGTGGGCTACGGCCTGCAGGAGGGCGTCGATGTCGGGCCGCTCGTGTCGAGCTCAGCCCTGAGGAAAGTGGAAACCCACGTGGCCGATGCCCGCTCCAAAGGAGCGGCGCTGCTCACCGGCGGACGACGCCTGGCTGTTGAGTCCGGCGCGCGCGCAGACGCCAGCAACTTCTTCGCCCCCACAGTCTTGTCCCAGGTTGATGAGCGCATGCAAATCACGCAAGAGGAAACATTCGGCCCAGTCGCCGCTCTCCTCACCTTCGATTCGGAAGATGAGGTAGTATCCCGCGCCAACAATACGCCGTATGGACTCGCGGCCTACTACTTCACCCGAGACGTGGGGCGCGTGCTCCGCCTGGCCGAGCAACTCCAGTACGGAATACTCGGGGCCAACGACGGGATGCCGTCGACGGCGCAAGCGCCATTCGGCGGAATCAAGGAGTCCGGGTACGGCCGCGAAGGTGGAGCAGAAGGCATCTCGGAGTACCTCGACACGAAGTTCGTATCGCTCGGCTCCGTCACCAGATCACGGTAGGAACTTCGAATTCATCGAGAGCTGCTACAACCTGCGCAGTAATCTCGGCTACCGCAGTCCCGCCGACTATGAGGTCACCCTCTTGGCCTGGCCACCACACCAACGGTGTCCGTCAAGGCGGAACAAGCTCAAGAACGAGTTCCACTGTTTACTGGACGACCCGATGGTGGCCGATGATCGATCCGATGAGTACGGCGACGTTCCTCGCCGTGCTCGGCAGCACCTCTCTGCTCGCGGTCGCCGCGCGCTGGTTCCGGCCGTCTCCCGAGCTGCCCACCCTGGAGGACTGGGCGCTGGCGCACCGCCAGTTCGGCACCCCGACGACGTGGTTCCTGCTCGGCGGGACGATCTACACGGCCTACACGTTCGCCGCCGTACCGGGCCTGGTGTACGGCACGGGCGCGCTCGGGTTCTTCGCCCTGCAGTACACCGTGATCATGTGCCCGCTGGCGTTCGTGCTGCTGCCCCGGCTCTGGTCGGTGGCACGCCGGCACGGGTACATCACCCCCGCCGACTTCGTCCGGGGACACTACGGCTCCCCCGCCCTCGCACTGGTCGTCGCGGCGACCGGGGTGCTGGCGACCATGCCCTACATCGCGCTGCAACTGGTGGGCATCCGTTCGATCCTGTCCGCCGTCGGGCTGTACCCGAGGGGGGTGCTCGGCGACCTCGCGCTGGTCGCCGTGTTCGCGGTCCTCGCCGTGTCGACCTACCGGCACGGGCTGCGCGCGCCGGCGATCATCTCGCTGATGAAGGGCGCGGCCGTCTTCTGCTCGATCCTGGCCGTCTCCTTCCTCGTCCTCGACCGGTTCGGCGGACCCGGGCCGATGTTCGACAGCGCGGAGCGCGCGCTGTCCGGCGGGGAGACGACCCAGGCGTCGTTGACGCTCGATCCGAGCCAGTTCCCGGTCTACGCCACCCTGGCTCTCGGATCGGCCCTTGCCCTGCTGATGTACCCCCACGTGCTGACGTCCGCCTTCGCCGCGTCCGGCCCGGACACGCTGCGCCGCGCGGTGGTGGCGCTGCCCCTGTGGACGGCGGTGCTCGGGCTGTTCGCCATGCTCGGCGTCGCGGCGCTCGCGGCCGGCATCCCGGCCCCGTCCACCGGCGCGGAGACCGCCGTCCCCCTGCTCGTCAAGGATCTGATGCCCGCCGCCCTCACCGGTCTGGTCTTCGGGGCTCTCGCCGTGGGCGCGCTCGTACCGGCGGCGGTCATGTCGATCGCGGTGGCGACCTCGTTCGTCCGCAACATCTACGTCGAGTACTTCCATCCGACCGCCACACCCAAGCACCAGACACGGATCGCCCAGATGGTCTCGCTCAGCACCAAGGTCGGGGCGGTCGTCTTCGTGTTCGGACTGCGCAACCAGGACGCCATCAATCTTCAACTGCTGGGCGGCGTCTGGATCCTGCAGACCTTCCCCGCCGTGGCCCTCGGCGTGTTCACCCGCCGCCTGCACCCCCGGGCGTTACTGGTCGGGTGGATGAGCGGCATGGCCGCGGGCACCCTCCTGGTGGTGCACAGCGGATTCTCCTCGCTGGTGCCCCTGGGCGTGGGCGGCCAGGAGGTGCAGGCGTACGCCGCGGTGGTCGCCATGACACTGAATCTCGCCGTCGTCGTGACGTTGACCCCGCTCTTCAACCGAGTGGGCAGATCGCACGTTCCGAAGTCGAACTCTCCGGTCCCCATACCCCCCGAAGCGGAGACGATCACATGACCGGAATCCGGCCACCCGCACCATTACCGACGTTCGTCGAATCCGGCTCCGTATCGGTTGACATGCCGCCCCCGGCACGGACCGGCGGGCCGTCCGCCGATGGACCGCCGGTACCCGGCCCGCCGGACACCGGACGTGAGGCCGCGCTGACCCAGCTGTTCGAGACGCACTACACCGGCCTGCTCCGGCTGGCCGTGCTGCTCGGCGCCGACGACGCGGAGGACATCGTCGCCGAGGCGTTCTGTCAGCTGCACCGCCGCTGGAACCGGCTACGCTCGGCCGAGGCCGCCCTGCCGTACCTGCGCTCGGTGGTCTGCAACCTGACCCGCATGAGACTTCGCCACCTGCAGGTCATCCGCAAACACACGGATTGGACCACGGACCTGGAACGGTCGGCTGAGAGCGTCGCCCTGCTCCACGACGACCAGAAGGCGCTCACCGGCACCGGCTCCCGGTCGGTCGCCATTCCCGGCCACCGTTGCGAAACGCCCCTACCAGCTCCTTCTTCTTGGTGTCGATGCTGATCACCGGCTGTCCGGCGGCGCGATACGCGCGGACCTGCTCGTTGAGATAGCGGAACTGAGCATCGCGGTCGGGGTGCTGGGCGCCCTCCAGGGTCTTGGCGTTGGCCTGCAGGCTGAACCCCTCGGCGCGCAGCAGGGCGGCGACGGTGTCGGCGCTGACGCGATGGCCCTGCTTGGTGAGTTCGGCGGCCAGCTTGCGGGTGGACTTGGTCGTCCACCGCAGCGGCGAGGCCGGGTCCCCGCGTTCGGCCGGCTCCACCAGCGCCAACAGCGCCGGACGCAACCCCGGATCGGTCTCGGTCAGCCGCTTGCGACCGCCGCCGGGACGCCGCACCCGGCCCAGCGGCGCCTGTCCGGCCGCCAACTCGGCCACGCCCTGCGACACGGTGGCCTCCCGCACACCCACGGCCCGGGCCACTGCCCGGATCCCGCCATGCCCCAAGGCGCGAGCCTCGGCGCCCATCAGCAACCGCCGCTGCCGCTCATCCAGATACGGAAAGATCTCACCGAACTTCGCCGCCAGCATCTCCTGCGTCTCCACCGCGATGCCCATACCCGGACATCGCATCTCGACACGAGCACGAACACTACGGGTTATTCATCGGCGAGCCCTTAGCCTGGCCGCGCCCCCGGCTGTCACGGTGTCTGTGTCCCGCTGAACGGCGTTCACTGACATCCGGTGACGAACCGCTGCGAGAAATCAGACATCCGCCGGTCTTGACCTGCGGGTTCGCCACTTCATCTAATAACTCCCGTGGATACCCCGGCCTTCAGGCCGGGGAGGAAACGGGAGCGGGAAGGCGCTCTAGCGTCTGAGCGTGCCTGGACCCGCACGACCCACCCCACCCAACACTTAACTGATCTTGCAGTAGGGTGTGAAACATGGCGCAGATCGTGAAGCGGGCATTCAAGTTCCGCTTCTACCCGACGGACGAGCAGGCAGCGGAGCTGTCTCGCACGTTCGGCTGCGCCCGCCTCGTCTACAACAAAGCCCTCGAACACCGCATCCGCGCCTACACCCAGGAAGGCCGCCGCGTCTCCTACGTGGAGTCCTCGGCCGCGCTCACCGCGTGGAAGAAGACCGAGGACCTCGCGTTCCTGTCCGAGGTGTCCTCGGTCCCGCTCCAGCAGGCGCTTCGCCACCTGCAGGCCGCGTTCTCCAACTTCTTCGCCAAACGCGCGAAGTACCCCACGTTCAAGTCCCGTAAGAAGTCCCGGGCGAGCGCCGAGTACACCCGTAGCGCCTTCCGATGGAAGGACGGCCGGATCACCCTCGCGAAGATGAACGGGCCACTGGACATCGTGTGGTCGCGTCCGCTGCCCGAGGGGGCCGAGCCGTCCACGGTGACCGTGTCGAGGGACGCGGCCGGGCGCTGGTTCGTGTCCCTGCTGGTCGAGGAGCGCATCACCCCGCTCCCCCCGGCCGCGAGTACGGTTGGGGTGGACGCGGGCCTCACCGCCCTGGTCACCCTCTCCACCGGGGAGAAGATCGTCAACCCCGGGCACGAGCGGGCCGACCGCAGGCGCCTGGCCAAGGCTCAGCGCAGCCTCGCCCGCACGGAGAAGGGGTCGAACAACCGGCGGAAGGCGAAACTCAAGGTCGCCCGCGTCCATGCCCGGATCGGTGATCGGCGCCGTGATCACCTGCACAAGGTCACCACTCGTCTCGTCCGTGAGAACCAAACGGTCGTGATCGAGGACCTCACCGTGCGCAACATGGTGAGGAACCACAGCCTGGCCCGCGCGATCTCGGATGCGAGCTGGCGTCAGATGCGGTCCATGCTGGAGTACAAGGCCGCCTGGTACGGGCGGGAACTCCTCGTCGTGGACCGCTGGTTCCCCTCCTCCAGGCTGTGCTCGGCGTGCGGGGCGATCCAGCGGTCCATGCCATTGGGCGTCCGGGACTGGGTGTGTGCCTGCGGCGCCGCCCATGACCGGGACGTCAACGCCGCGAAGAACATCCTCGCCGCCGGGCTGGCGGAGAGGTGAAACGCCTGTGGAGCCGGTGTAAGACCTCAAAGGGGATTTCTCCTGGCGGGCGACTGGCGGTGAAGCAGGAACCCTCACGGGCGACCGTGGGAATCCCCCTCGTTTACGAGGGGGAGGATGTCAAGTCAGTAGGAATCGTCACTACATGTCAGGTAGAGGTCAGTGAGGCTTTTGATCATTGCCCTAAACGATCTTCTTTAGAATCTAAAACAGTCTCTGAGCTGGGCATTGACACGAAGTGACGATTTTGTGCTGACACTTTTGTGACGACTCCCACAATCTGAGGTATCTCGGGGTTGAGGAACCGATGGACAGCCGTTGGCGCTGAGAGTGATCATGGGTGGACCGTTCGCTTTGTAACGGGTTGATCGCTGTGAGTTGATTGAGGGCGGACTGGGCCTACTTTGCTGACATGCCCGCGGAATTTCTGTCCGAGCAGCAGAGGGCGGCCTACGCCTCGTTTGCCGAGGTGCCCTCGCTGTCGGACTTGGAGAAGTTCTTCTTCCTGGATGCCTTCGATCGGAATGTGATCGCCCAGTCGAGGGCCGATTCGCACCGGATGGGCGTTGCCGTCCAGATCGGGACCGTCCGGTACGGGGTCCGAGGACCCTACTCGCCGGTAGTAACGCTAAGGATCGAACCGCTGGCCGGGGGGTTGAATGGTGCCGGACCGGGGTTGGTTGATCTCGGTTTGGGTGTACTGATCAATAGTGGCTTACCGCACCCGTACGGTCACGAATTGTGGCCTTTGGGTATCTGTCGGAAGGGCAGACCCGCCGGTACGGGGCGTTCGTGGCGGATCCCACGCCGGAGGAGCTGGAGCGGTTCTTCTTCCTGGACGAGGCCGCGCTGGAGATCGCACGGACGAAGCGCCGACGCCACAACCGCCTCGGCTGGGCGGTGCAGTGGGGGACGGTCCGCATGCTGGGGACGTTCCTGGAGGACCCCCTCGATGTGCCGCAGGTAGTAGTCGACTACGCCGCTGAGCAGGTGAGGGTGGAGGACCCGTCGTGCATCAAGCAGTACGCCGAGCGGGTGCCGACACAGTGTGAGCACGCGCGGGAGATCCGGGATCTGCTGGAGTTTCGGGATTTCTCCGAGGCGGAGGAAGAGATCACGGCGTTCATCGCTTCCCGGGTCGCCAAGACGCGCGATCTACGGCCGCTTCCGGGTCTGGCGAGACGCCGATGTCTTCACCGCCCTGCTGGAAGGCCTGATCGCCGAGGCCGCCCGCCAGGAAGAGACGGACTTGTCCCTGGTCAGCGTGGATTCCACGACAGCCCGCGCCCACCACGACGCCGCCGGGATGCACATCGACAAGGAGGTCCTGGACGCCCTGGAGGAAGCCGCGCGACAGCAAGAGCAGGCCCGGGAAAAGGGGGCGGCCAGGACGACGGAAACGACCCCGAGCGGGAAGAACGACGACGCATTCGGCGTCGGCGCAAACTTCGGTTGAAAGCTGCCCTGCTCGGACGATCGAGGGGCGGACAGACCAGCAAGGTCCACCTCGCCGCTGACCGCAAGTGCCGCCCGCTGTCGATCGTCTTGACCGCGGGACAGGCCGCCGACAGCCCGCAGTTCATCGCCGTGCTCAAGAAGGTGCGGGTCCGCCTGCCCGTCGGCCGTCCCCGCACCCGGCCCGACGCGGTCGCCGGCGACAAGGCCTACTCGTCCCGCGCCAATCGCGCCTACCTGCGGAAACGCCACATCAAGGCGGTCATCCCGGAAAAGAAGGACCAGGCCGCCAACCGGAAGAAGAAGGGCAGCAGGGGCGGCCGGCCCGTCAGCCACGACGCTGATCTTTATAAGGAGCGGAACACTGTCGAGCGCCTGATCAACAAGCTGAAGGCCTGGCGGGGTATTGCCACCCGTTACGACAAGACGCCCGGGAGCTATCTCGCCGGCCTCCATCTGCGCGCCTCGATGATCTGGATCGACGACCTCCTGCCGACGACTGATTGATCACAACATCACACAGGCCCTAGTGGACTCCCAGGCCAAAATCGGCATCACCGCCGACTGGGGCGGCGGCCTGGTCGCCTCCACCGACGGGCTGCGGTTCGTGGTCCCGGTCCGCTCCCTGTACGCACGCCCCTCACCCTTGTATTTCGGGGTGGGCAAGAGGCCACGCGGCACCACGTGGCTGAACACCGTCTCGGACAAGATGATGGGGCTGGGCGGCCTTCTCGTGCCCGGCACCATGCGGGACTCGATGTACATCCTGGATGCCATCCACCGCCTGGACGCCACCGAACACCCCGACATCATCACCACCGACCAGGGCAGCTACAGCGACATCGTCTACGGCATGTTCGCCATCTGCGGCTACCAGTTCGCGCCCCGCCACGCCGACATCACCGACACCCAGCTGTGGTGGATCGACACCGCGATGCTGGAGGGCGACATCACCCGCGATCATCGCGCCAGCAACGGCTGGGGCGCCTTCAACGCGCTGTCGCTGCGGCGCGTGTCGCTGCCCGCGATCGTCGCCGAGTGGGACGACATGATGCGGGTGGCCGGATCGCTGGCCACCAACCGGGTCCGCGCCTACGACCTGATCAAGATGATGACCGCCGGTGGCCGGCTGACCAGCCTGGGCAATGCCTTCGCCCACTACGGCCGCATCTTCAAGACGTTGCAGTGCGCCACGAAGCGCTGTTCTGTTCGGACGGAGGTGAAAGACCGCCGTCGCTTTGCCGTCGTAGCGGCGAGGCGAAAGTTGGAGGCAGCCTGATCCGGGGGTCGCCGGGGAGGGTGGGAGCAGCCTCGACAAAGTCGGGTCGGTCCAGGACTGCCGGATGGGCCGGGCCCGGTGAACGAGAGGGGAAGGTATACGCGAGGAACCGGTGTCGTTAAGCCTCTTCAATTTGAACCAGCTCCAATCCGGCGGATATGGGCTGGGTGGCGGTGCGCATCCGCTCGGAAGGGCGGAGAACTTCTGGCCGGATATTGCATGTCTGGGCTGGGAGGCCACGGTGAAGGACTACGGCGTAGCCGTGGCGAGGCCGCAGGGGCAGAGCCGGGTGCCTAACCCCACAACCGAACAGCAGTGAACGTGGGAACCGTCCGCGTACGTTCCCCATCTGCCGATCAAGTTACATCGCTGGGCGGGAGAGGACTCCTCCCGCCGCTTCGGCGACCTGTTCAACCTCGTCTATGACCCGGCGTTTCTGGTGCACGCGTGGGAGCGTGTCGCATCCAATGCCGGGGCGAAGACGCCGGGGATCGACAGGGTCACGGCGACCTATATCGAGACCCGGATCGGGGTGGAGGTGTTCCTGGACGGCATTCGAAACGCGTTGAAGTCGGGCGAGTTCGAACCGGTCGAAGTGCGGCAGGTGATGATCCCCAAGTCAAGCGGCAAGCTCCGCAAGCTGGGAATCCCCACGGCCGCCGACCGCGTCGTCCAGGCCAGCCTCAAGGCGGTGCTCGAACCCATCTACGAAGCGGACTTTCTGCCGTCGTCGTATGGGTTTCGTCCCAACCGGCGAGCACACGACGCCATTTCCGAGATCCATTTCCTCGCATCCAACCCCCGGAACTATCAATGGGTGCTGGAGGCGGACATCACGGCGTGTTTCGACGAGATCGATCACACGGCGCTGATGAGCCGAGTTCGGGGCCGGATCAAGGACAAGCGGGTGTGTGCGCTGGTGAGGGCGTTCCTCAAGTCCGGGGTCATGACGGCCTTCGGCGAAGCGGAAGACACCTTGGCTGGAACACCCCAGGGCGGGATCCTCTCCCCGCTGCTGGCCAACATCGCCCTGTCGGCGCTGGATGAATATTTCGACCGGCAATGGCGGGAGATGATGAGCACCGACAAGCGGCGGCGCACGCGCAAGAGAAAAGGTCTGGGCAACTGGAGGATAGTCCGCTACGCGGACGATTGTGCGCCACGAACGCTGATGGAGGTTGCGATGTAGAAGATCGCTGACTTTCGGAAGCGGTGCTGTTCCGGTGATGGAGGTAGGCCCTCCGGAATCGCCCTGCAGGGGGAGGTTCCAAACCACCGCAAGCTGCTGCGGTTAAAAGCCGTGGTGGTGAGCGTTGCGGAAAAGGCGTCGTAAGAGGCGTCAGGTATGAACCGAGAAGGCGAACGTGAGTGAACCACTGATGAAACGTCGAAAGCGTATCGACGACATCGAAACCGGGGTCCAGTTGTTGCCCCGGGACGAATCTGGCGGGTGCCTGCTTATTGGCCAGATGGTGTCCGGCGTAAAGGTGGCGCGAGCTCGGTTCAGGCACCGGCATGGAACGTGGGAACCTGCCGCCCTGGCGGTGTCGGGCGCGTGTTGGAGCGCTCGGCCGAAGGGAGCACCCCAAGCAGCGGAAACTGCAAGGGGCCGAGTACCGGTGCGGGGCGCAGGGACGGACCGGCTCGTAGTAGCGAAGATGCCCGGTAACGCGGGCGGAGCGAAGGGGCCGGGTTGCCCGGGTTCGCTTGGTGGTCAACCGGCAGGACCGGGAGGAGCCAGGTGAGTGAGCCAAAGCAGCAGGACAGGCCGTTTCGGATCGATAAATGGAAGGTCTGGGAAGCGTTTCAGAGAGTGAAGGCCAACAAAGGGGCGGCGGGCGTCGACGAGCAGTCGATCGGGGAGTTCGAGCAGGACCGGGACCGGAATCTCTACAAGATCTGGAATCGGCTCTCCTCGGGTTCGTATTTCCCGCCGCCGGTGAAAGCGGTGGAGATCCCCAAAGCGGGAGGAAAAGGGGTTCGGGTCCTAGGCGTGCCGACCATCGCCGACCGGGTCGCCCAAACCGTGGTCAGGATGTATCTGGAGCCGAAGGTCGAGCCGATCTTCCATCCGGACTCCTACGGCTATCGGCCGGGCAAATCCGCGCTGGATGCGGTCGGAACGTGTCGCCAGCGGTGCTGGCGTGCGAACTGGGTGATCGATCTGGACATCCGGGCGTTCTTCGACACCGTGTCCTGGGACCTCATGCTCAAGGCGGTCGCCCACCACATCTCACCGGACCAGAGGTGGATCCTGCTGTATGTGGAGCGGTGGCTGAAAGCCCCGCTGCAGCGGCGGGACGGCACGCTGGTCTCCCGGGATCGCGGGACCCCACAGGGTTCGGCGATCTCACCGTTGCTCGCCAACCTGTTCATGCATTACGCGTTCGATGCCTGGATGGTCCGGGAGTTCCCGGCCATCGCGTTCGAGCGGTACTGCGATGACGTGGTGGTGCACTGCGGCAGCGAACGCCAGGCCCGCTTCGTGCGGGACGCGATCTCTGATCGCCTGGCGCGGGTCGGTCTGGAGTTACATCCGGATAAGACACGCATCGTCTACTGCAAGGACGCGGACCGCAAAGGCTCGGCTGAGCACACCCGGTTCACGTTCCTGGGGTATGAGTTCGGGCCCAGGCTGGCCAAGAACAAGTACGGCAAGCACTTCGTGTCGTTCTTGCCCGCGGTCAGCACCGAGGCGATGAAGGCGATGGGCGCTGAGATCCGCTCTTGGCACATGGCCCGGCGCAGTGACAAGTCTCTGGACGACCTTGCTCTGATGTTCAACAGCATCGTGCAGGGGTGGATCAACTATTACGGGCGCTTCTACAAGTCTCGGTTGCTCTACTTCCTCCGGCGGCTCAACAACCACTTGGTGCGGTGGGCCGGCCGGAAGTACAAACGGCTCAAACGCCGAGAACGGCAGGCGATGGCATGGCTGGCCGAGATCGCCCGGCGATCTCCACGGCTGTTCGCGCACTGGCGGCTCGGCGCACGTCCCGACGGCTGGGCAATGGGAGCCGGATGAGTCGAGAGGTTCACGTCCGGTTCTGAGAGAGCCGGAGGGTGAAATTCCCTCCGGCTACTCACCTCGTCCTGATGGTGTCGGGTGAACGACGCCAGGCCGAGGCGCTGCGCGAGGAGGTGGCAGGTGTGCTGGCCCCGTTGGGGCTGCGCCTGTCGCCGGAGAAAACCCGTGTCGTTCACATCGACGAGGGCTTCGACTTCCTCGGCTTCACCATCCGCAGGCAGCGGAAGAGAGGAACACAGAAGTACTTCATCTACACCAAGCCGTCCAAGAAGGCGATTCAGTCGATCAAGGACAAGGTGAGAGGGAAAGTGAACAGGTCAACCCTGCATCTGGACCTGGACAAGCTGTTGACCAGCCTTAACAGGATGATGCGGGGCTGGGCGAACTACTTCAGATACGGAGTGTCGAAACAGGTGTTCCACGCGGTGGATCAGCAGGCATGGCATCGCCTCGCCAAGTGGATTCACCACAAGCACTCCCGGCTCAGTTGGAGTGAACTGCGCCGCCGGTTCTGCCGACCGGGGACCTGGACGATCGCCCATAACGGGGTCGAGTTCACCGGCGCATCCAGCGTCAAGGTGACCCGCTACCGCTATCGCGGGAGCACCATCCCGACCCCGTGGACTCCGAGGCCGGCAGCTGCCGCGATCGGTGGCTGACCAGCGGGAAAGGCACGTGGAGCGCCCGATGCCGAGAGACTGGCACGTCGGGTGCGGCGGGCGGGCCGGGGAAACGGATCAGCCGAGAGGTTGACACCGCGTCCCAGTCCGACCCGACCATCCTCGCCTACATCGACGTGGACGAGACCTACCGCCGCGACATCAAGCACATCCGCAACCTCCAGGAGAACCGCCACTCCCTCGCCCGCAAGATCTGCCACGGCAAGAAGGGCGAGCTGCACCACCGGTACGAACGCGGCCTGGAGAACCAACTCGGAGCCCTCGGCCTGGTTTTGAACTGCGCGACTCTGTGGACGACCGTCTACCTAGACGCCGCCGTCCGCCAGCTCAAAGTCCAGGGCTACCCGGTGCGGGAGGAGGACATGGCCCGGCTCTCGCCGTTCGTCCACTCCCACCTCGGCGTCCACGGCACCTACACCTTCGCCCTGCCCGACCTGGCCCCGGCGCCATCCGCGACCTGCGCGACCCCGACGCCTCCGAAGACGACGAGATCTGACCAGCGCGGTGAAGCAGAGGGTGGCAACGTGAGAGCCATGACGGATACCCCGGACTCAGCACCAGCGACCTACGAGGACCTGATGCGCCAGACCCGCCGGATCTACCAGGAGCTGGAGCGGTACCACGGGATCACCCGGCGGCAACTCAAGGAGGAACGGAAGACCGTCGAAGCCGCGATCTACGTCGCGCTGGACACCGACGACGAGTCCGGCCAGGTGGTCGGACAGGCCGCCTTGGACGCCGCCCAGCAGATACGGGCGCGATGGATCCCGGCATCGGACAACCTTCAGTAGCCCACGGCCAGCATCACTGGTCGTTCATCTAACGACCGTTTGACGAACACGACCGGGAAACCCCTCCTCGCCGGGGCCCGGTGCGGCGTGTCCGGTTCCGGTGTTCATTTTTCCGTTCATCTTCACCTTGCGCCCTGCTGCCGTTCGGATTCATCTCGCGAGACGTTTGATGAACGGAGGGCGGTCCCGTGGCGCTCATCGGCCTGGTGTGGGTCAGTACCGACAAGCAGAAGACCCAGCGGCAGCACGACGCCCTCGGCCCGATCTGCTGGAAGGTCTTCGAGGAGAAGACCAGCGGCAAGCTCGCCACCGCCGACCGGCCCGACCTCTTGGCCGCCCTGTCCTACATTCGCGAAGGGACCTGCTCGCGGTCCAGGAGGTCGACCGGCTCGGCCGCAACCTCCTGGAAGGGCTCATCGTCCTCAACGACCTGTTCCAGCAGGGCATCGGCGTGAAGGTCCTGGAGGGCATCGGGGCCGGAGAGCACACCGAGCGCTCCTTCATCCTCGACCTGGCCCTCGCGCTGGCCGAGGACCGGCGCCGCGACATCGTCAAGAAGACCCTCAACGGCCTGGAGGCCGCCCGCCGCCAGGGCGAGCTCGGCGGGCGCCGCCCCGTCGTCGACGACGACAAACGCGCCGCCATCCTCGACCGCCACCGCCGCGGCGAATCCATCCGCACCATCGCCGCCGGAGTGAAGGTCTCCATCGGCGTCGTCCACAAGACGATCGCCGAAGCCCGACCGCTCGACCAGACGACCTGCCCCGCGGCTCGTCACCGAACCGATACCGCGGTCCTCGGCTTATCGCTACTGGCCGTTCCGATCCTCCTCGCGGGCCGGGCCCGGGCAGGCGCCTTGTGGCCCGGGCCCCTCTCCTGCGGGGTCCTGTCGGACGAAGACCCGCACCCGCCCTACCTACCCGGGCCGTTTGCTTGGCGGGGGCTGTGCCGGGTCAAAGGACGATCAAGACGCGGAGCGGCATGCGCGCCCCGCCAGGGCGGCGGCGCTAGCGTGCGGGCACTGCCGCGCACTCCCCTGACGGGCCCGCGGCAGGCCATGCTCTCCTTCCTCACGGCGGGAGGAGCCCGGGGGCCGCCTTCCAGCCTGTCCCGGGATGCCGAAGGGGCGGGCCGGGCCACGCATGCTCACACATCCGGCCCGGCCCGCCCCCGCTCGGCCGGGAGGCCCGGGCCGGACCCGCCCGGGAAACGACCCAGGCCCCCGCTGTACAGAGCCGGAAGGACGAAGAAGCAGCCGGCCCCACCACACACCCCTACCCGCACCGGCGTACCGGTGCGGCTCGGCCGCGGGGCTTGGCAAGGTGCGGGGAAACGCGGGGAGAACTCCCCGCCGGGCCGGGGCGCGGCGGCAGGGCCCGGAGCCGCGGGCCGGGCCAGGTGCCGACTCCGCTCGCGACCGGCCGAGCGGGGTGGCCCGTCCTCTGCGAGCGGTTTTCCGGATCCGGTCAGCGAGTTTTCTTCTTGACCGAGAAAGTGCCGTCTCGGACGGAACAGAAAATGACCTGGCCGGGTCGGCATGACGCGTGGAGGGAAACGGTGGAACGCGCCGCGACGCGCTCGGCGGCGGCGTCGAGCCCACACGAACGAATTCTGTGTGCGCCGCCCTTCCACTCCGTCGCTTTTGTGCGGTGCGGTGCGGTGAACTCGCCTGCACTGCCGGGAGAACGGGGGGTCCGACCAGTGGAGAAGCCGCGGAGAGAACGCACCGGAGCAATGGGTTCGGCGGTGATCGGGCGATTTGGCCGCTACCCGGATTTGCGCTAGGTGAGAAAGGCGCATGGTCGGTGTGTCCAAAAGGTAAGTAGGCGGTGTTCCCCGGCTCCGAGATCATGAGGCGCTTGTTTCTCTCGGCGGCCCCGGCCGCCTCGGCGGGCTTGGAGATGCGCACATGGTGAGTCAAGAATCGTCGCCCGACTACACGAGCCTGTTCGGCGAACTGCGCTTTCCCGAACGCGATGACGCGCGTTCCGTGTGGTCGCCCGCCGCTTACTTCGTGGAGCTCCTGGGTCTGCTGGAGGGGACGTTCGGGCGCCCGGAGCTGCTCGACCGGCGGCCCGATCTGACCCGGATCGTGCTCGACAAGGAGAACACGTTCACCGAGACCGCCTACCTCGACATCGTCAACGAGGTGCTGGAGCGGCTCGTCGGGGACCAGCCGTACGAGACGCTCCGCAAGGCGGCGCACCCGTTCGGGCTGCCGTTCTCGCTGAAGTCCGAACGGCTGCGGGTCTGCCTCGAACAGCTGAAGGCGACACCGGAGGAGCTGTACCGGCTCTTCGCCGCCCAGGTGGATCACGACGTCGCCGCGCGCGAGTACCTGGGCCTCACTCCGGAGGACGTCGCGGTGATCACCGGGTCCGACGTCCAGGCCGCGGCGCTCGGCCAGCGGTACGGCCTCGCGGCGGGCGAGACCCTCGCGGCCCTGCGCGACACCCGCCGGTTCGCCGAGGCCACCGGCCTCACCGACGCCGAACTCCGCGAACTCGTCGCGATGGCCGGGCAGGCCGTTCCGGAAGGGCGCGTCACGCTCAACACCGGCGAGACCTCGCTCGTCCCGCCGTCCGGCGCCGACCTTCCCCCGGCCTGGCTGGACCGGGCGCACCGGCTGGTCCGCCTCGCCCGCAAGACCGGACTGACGCTGACCCACCTCGACCTCGTCCTGACGTCGTGCGCGCAGGGTCGCCTCGATCCTCCCGCCCTGCGCGCGGTGGCCGCCGTCGTCCGGCTCGGCAAGGTCCACGGGCAGACGGTCCCGGAGGTGTGCGGACTCATCGTGCCGTGGAAGCCGGATCCCAAAGTGACGGTCGAGACGTGCTCGGGCGACATCCTCACCCCCGCCAACCGCGACTACCGGTTCCGGCTGGCCCGGCTGATCGGGGTGGCGGAGCCGGACATCGTCCGGCTCGTCCTGCGGTACCGGGAGCGCTACGCCGACCGGGAGCCGAGCCCGTTCGACCGCGGGCAGGTCGGCCTCGCCGAGATCTCCTTGCTGCGCCGGGCGGGCCTGCTCGCGGCGGTGCTCGGCGTCGGCCCCGACGAGCTCTGCGACGTGCTCGTGGCGTTGGAAGGCGACCCCTCCGTCCAGCGCTACAGCACGTTCGCGGTGCTGGGCGGGCCCGCTCCGGAGACGCGCGACTTCCACAAGGTGCTGGAGGGCGGCGCACCGGAGCAGGCGCTGTGGCTGGCCCAGACCCTGTTCGCGGTGATCACGTGGATGCGCGCCGCGGGATTCGACGGCGCGGAGCTCGCCGGCATCCTCGGCGGCCGGCCCGACCCCGCCACCGGGGATCCGCACGGCCTCGCCGCACTGTTCGCCAGGCTCCGCGACGCCCTCGACCCCGTCGCGCTCGGCCCCGACGCGCTGCGGTCGGACAGGTTCGGCCCCAGGGCGGCCCGGGTGATCCACGACGTGCTCGCCGCCTTCCCCGACGGGGTCGTGGCCGCCGTCGGCAGCGGGCTGCTGGAGGTCCACCGGGAGAAGGCCGAGAAGGCCGCCTACGAGGCGGTCACCGACCTCGGCGTCGTCTTCCCCTCTGACCTCACCGGGCTCGGCCTGGGCGACCGGCTCCAGGCGAAGATCTTCCGCAATCTGGTCCTGCGCGGCGTGCTGGGCGCCGACGGAGGGCTCGCCGCGCCGCCCGAGCGGGAGCCGGACCTCGCCGGCGACTTCACCGGCCACCGGGACGCCCTGTTCGAGATCATCGCGGACGAGGTGGACGGCCCCGCGGAACTCCACCCCTCCCACTTGGAGCGCCTGCCGGGCCTGAGCCCGCAGGAGCGCCGGGAACTGTACGACAACCTCGTCTACCGCCGCCATCTCGGCGAGGACGGCACGGTGCTCGACCCCGACTTCTTCCGCGACCCCGACAACGCCGGGGACCTGTCGGTGAACGTCCCCCTCGCCGACGCGGCCGCGCCGGTCGCGGAGCTGCTTCGCGAGCGCCTCGCGGAGTTCCGCACCTCCCCTCTCACCCTCGACTCGTCAGTCCTGGCGGGGCTCCGCCTCACCGACGCGCAGTTCGGCAGGCTGGTCGACAGCCTCCGCTTCAACGGCCACCTCGACGCCGAGCGGCGCTACACCGACAAGGAGGCGCTGCTGCGCGCCGCGCCCGCCGACTTCGGCCTGGCCGCCGAGTTCGCCGCCCTGCGCCCGGCCGTCCTGGCGGCGCTGCGCGGCCAGGTCGCGGAGTTCCATGCCGGGCTGACGACCTTCACGGCCGAGGACTTCGCCGACCTCGCCGACGACCTCGCGGCACACCGCGTCCACCGTGCGCTCGACGACGCCTGGCTGGACGAGGGGCAGATCGCCGACCCGGGCGAGTTCGCCGAGCCCGGCGGCGCCGTGGACCTCGGCTCGGGGTTCACCGGCGCGGACGAGAGCGCCGTGTTCGACGCGATGGCGGCGATCGCCGCGCAGGAGGCGCCCTACCGGGTCTCCCGGAGCGCGTTCACCGCCCTCGGGCTCACCGATCTCCACGCCGACCGGCTCCTGGACCGCCTCGTGACCGCCGGGCACCTGACCGAGCGCCACGCCGTGGCGCGGGACCGACTCGCCTACTTCGCCAACGCCGACAACTCCCTCGACTTCACCCTCCCCGACATGGTGGACTTCGCCCGCGAAGTCTTCTTCGTCCTGCACGACACCGCGACGGCGCTGACGGCCGCCGTCACCGAGGCGACCGACCGGGTCGCCGAACTGGCCGGCAAGCAGGACCAGGCCCTGCACGCCTGCCTGTCCGACGTCCTGGGTCTGGACGCGGCCGCGACCAGGGCCGTGGTGGAGTGCGTCGCGGGGAGCGCGCGGGAGGCGCAGGCCTTGTTCGCCCGGCCCGCCCTGGACACCGACGGGACGCCCACCGATCCGCGCGTTGTCCTGGCCCACCGGCGGATCCGCAGATTCGCGCTGCTGGCCGCCAAACTCGGGCTGCGCGCCGCCGAGATCCGTGCGGTCTTCGCCGACCAGGACCTCACCGGCAAGTACCCCGAGCCGCTGACCCTGCCGCCGGGCGTCGCCCGCATCCAGGCGCTGCTCGACGCGGGCGACGGCGTGATCCTGCTCTTCGGCGACGACGGCGGTTACTGGACGTACTCCGCCGCCACCCGCGCCCGCACGAGCCCGGCGCGCCGTCCGCTCACCGACCTGTCGCCCCGGCTCTCGGCCCTGGCCGCGGTGGACGCCGCGTTCGTGCGTCCCGACGGCACCTCCTGGCTCGTCGGACGCGACGCCAAGGGCGCCGCGCTGGCCTTCACCAGGGAGAAGGGCGGCACCCGGTGGGCGCCGCGGGCACAGAGGTGGGGGAAGGTCAAGAACGCGTTCGCCGACCCGGTCCGGATCGACGGCGCGTTCACCGACAACGACGGCCGCGTCTACCTGTTCGCCGGTGACCAGTACGTCCGCTACTCCGCGGGCTACGACACCGTGGACGAGGGGTACCCGCGCGACGTCGCCGAGTGGCGCTCCCGCGAGGGCCTGCCCGCCCCGCGCGTGCGCGAGGCGGTGGACGCCTGCTTCCAGGACCTCGACGGCGTTGTGCACGTCTTCGCCGGGGACCGCTGGATCACGACGGCGGGGGAGCGGCCCGCCGCCGAGGTGTGGGGACGGGTGGAGACCCGTTTCGCCGACCTCAAGTCCGTCGACGCCGCCTACACGACGGCGTCGGCCGTCCACGTGCTGTCCGGCGGGGAGATGCTGCGGTACTCCGACAGCATCGAGAACGCCGGCGTCCTCGCCGACGAGGGCGTGCCGCGCCGCCTGCGCGACCTGCCGCCGCAGTTCGAGGGCGGCGTCGAGGCGGCCTTCACCGACCCGTCGGGCGTGCTGCACCTGTTCAAGGCGGGCCGGACCGTCGCGCTCGACGGCGCCCGCGCGACCACGGCCGTGACGGCGGAACGCTGGGGCGCGCTGTCCCCCGCGCTGACCGCAGGCCAGGTGGACGCCGGCTTCGCCGGGCTCGACGGGCGCACCTACCTCTTCAGCGGCGACATCTACCTGCGGTACTCCACCGCCGACTACACCACGGTCGACTCCGGCTTCCCCCGCCGGATCGCCGACGACTGGGGCGGGCTCACCCGTGTGGACGCCTCGTTCGTCATGGACGGCAGAACGTACCTGTTCGGCACCGGCGGCCTGGTCCGCGAGATCCCCGCCGACCACCAGCCCGACCTGGACGCCGGACGGCTCACCCCCGCGCTGCGCGCCCTGTTCGCCGAGCACGGCCTCACCGTCACCGCGCTGCGCGGGAGCGCGCCGCGCTGGGAGCTCACCACCGGGGAGGGGGTCGCGCTGACCGTCGTCCGCGAAGGACTCCGGCTGAAGGCGCGGGGAGACGGCGCGGCGTTCTACGTCCGCTACTCCGCGCGCGACTACCGCACCCCCGACCCCGGCTTCCCCAAACCACTGGCCGACAACTGGTGGAACATGCCGGAGGGCATGCGGCTCGGCCCTGTCGACGCCGTGTTCACCGGCCGCGACGAGCGCACCTACCTCTTCTCAGGCGACAGGTTCGTCTGGTTCGACGCCCGGCACCGGTGGTGGTCGGAGCCGATGGCGCTGCGCGAGCGGTGGGACAGCCTGCCCTTCGCGCGCGTCGACGCGGCGTTCGTCGGCGCCGATGGCCGCACCTACGTGTTCTCCGGCGACCGCCACGTCCGCTACTCCACCGCCGACCGCACCCAGGTCGACGACGGCTACCCGGCGCAGAACGCGGGCCGGTGGGGCCGCGTCGCGCACACCCTCGCCCGCACGGGCCGGGTGGACGCCGCGTTCGTCCTGGACGTCCCCGAACAGGTGGACGGCGTCGAGGTCGTGCGCACCCGCACCTACCTGTTCTCCGGCGACCAGTACGTGCGCTACACCGGCGCCGCGCTCACCGTCGTCGACCCCGGCTACCCGCGCCGGATCGCGGAGCTGTCCGGCGAGCCCGGCCTCGCCGCGCTGCCCGTCACGCTCGACGGGGTGGACGCGGCGTTCGCCGACCGGCGCACCGCCTACCTGTTCCGGGGCGGCGAGTGCCACGCGGTGTCCACCGCGGGCCACCGCCGCTACACCGACCTGCCGGTCGGCGGGGTGCGCTGCGCCTACGTCGAGGACGGCTCGCTCGTCGTCGAGACCGCCGACGGATGGCGGCGGCTGTCGGCGCTGGAGGGCAGGACGGTCGCGGCGGCCCCGTTCCGGCCGCGCGCCCTGCGGACCGTCCCGGCGCGCTTCACCAGCGGCCTGGACGCCGTCCTCACCGGCGCGGACGGCGTCACCTACCTGTTCCGCGGGCCGTCGTGCTTCAACACCCAGGTCGGCCGCGACTACCCGATCGCCGAAGAGTGGGGCAGGCCCAGGGACCTCCTGCGCGAGACCGGTGAGGTCGACGCGGCGTTCGTCGCCCGCGACGGCAGGATCCACCTGTTCAGCGGCGACCAGTACGTCACGCACGCGCCGGGCGCGGCGCTCGCCGAGGGCGACCCGAAGCCGATCGCCGACCGCTGGGCCGGACTGGAGGGCGTCGCGCTGGCCTACGTGCACCGCGGCAAGACGCACCTCTACGGCAAGCCGGACGCCGCCGGCAGGGTCCGCCACGTCGTTTACTCCGACGAGTCGTGCGCCGCGCCGGACCCGGGCTACCCGGTGACGATCGAGGCGGCCGCGGCCTTCCCCGGTTCGCCGCTGCCCTTCCCCGACGCCGTCCTGGTGGAGGACACGGCGCTGGTCCTGCTCGCCGGCAAGCGGTGCGCCACCTACAGCGACCGGACCGGGGCCTGGTCGGCGGTCCGCCCGATCGAGCGGCTGTACCCCGGCTTCGGCGCGGGCCTCGACGCCCCCGACGGCCTCAGGTCGGCGCTGCGGACCGCCGACGGCGCCGTCTGGTTCTTCTTCGCCGACACCTGCGCGCCGTTCCAGAACGAGGCGTTCGGCCCGCGGGTCAAGGTCCGCGACCAGTGGGGCCGCTCGCCGAACCCGTTCCTGGCGCCCGGCGCGACCGTCGATGCGGCCTTCGTGTGGCGCGGCGACCGCACCTACCTGTTCTCCGGCGACCGCTACGTCCGCTACACCGGCCGCGTCTACCGGCACGTCGACCCCGGCTACCCCAAGCCGATCGCGGGCAACCTCCGCCGCGAGGAGCCGTTCGCGCGCCTTCCGGAGACCTTCGAGGACGCCCTGGACCGGCCGCTGGACGCGGTCGTCGGCAACGACAGGACCGTCCACGTCCTCGTCGGCGGCGTCTGCCACACCGCGTCGAGCGAGCTCGCCGCCACGTTCGGCACCGGCCGGCTCGGCGCCCTCCGCAACAACCTCGCGGCGACCGGCAAGGTGGACGCCGCGCTCGTCGCCGACCGGCGGATCTACCTGTTCTCCGGGGACCAGTACGTCCGCTACTCCGGCGCAGACCGCACGTTCGTCGACGACGGCTACCCGCGCGCCCTTGCCGACCTTCCCGGCGACCTGAGCCTGGCCGCGCTGCCGTCCGCGTTCCAGGACGGCGTCGACGCGGCGTTCCGCGGCGCCGACGGCGTCGTCCGGCTGTTCCGCGGGCGCGAGTTCTTCGCCGCCGGGACCGCCGGCCCCGTGGCGGGCCGCTGGGGCAAGGTCCGCAACTCCTTCGACACCGGCCCGCTGGACGCCGCGTTCACCGCCCCTTCGGGAGAGCTCTACGCGTTCAGCGGCGGCCAGTACGTCCGCTACCCGGCCACCGGAACCCTCGACCACCCCGAGGCCGGCTACCCCCGGACCGTCCGCGACGACTGGGGCGACGCCCCGCAGGACTTCGAGGACGGCCCCGACGGCGCGTTCACCCTCGACGGCCGCACCTACCTGCTCAAGGGAGACCGGTACCTGCGCTACTCTGGCCCGTACCACCAGGTCGACCGGACCTTCCCGCAGCAGTTCCGGCACCGGTGGTCCGGCACCGCCGACCACCGGCTGAGCGACCTGCACACCATCGTCTGCTTCGCCGCGCTCTGCCGGGGCCGCGATGGCCTCGCCGCGTTCTTCCTCGACGGCGCCGAGGACCCGTACGCCTACCTCGCCTCCGCGTTCGGCTGGCCGCTGGAGGAGGTGCGCTGGGCCCGGCGGAACATGGGCCTGCTGCGGCCCGGCACCAGCGAGGAGCACCTGTTCGAGATCGAGTTTCTGCTCACCCTCGCAGACGCCTTCGGAGCCTCGGCCAAGACCGGCATCGGGGTCCCCGAGCTGTACGGCGTGTGGGCGAAGATGTTCGGGCCCGCGCCCGACCTCGACGGGGCGGCGGCCGCCGTGCGCGCCGCGATCGAGCGGAGGGCGTCGCCGCAGGAGTGGCCGAAGATCTCCGCCGCCATGCGCGACAGGCTGAACGTCCGCAAGCGCGACGCGCTCGTCGCCCGGCTGACCCCTCTGCACGGGAACGCCCGCGACCTGTACGAGCGGTACCTGATCGACGTGGAGATGGGCGGGCAGGGCACCACGTCCCGCGTCCGCGAGGCGATCGCCGCGACCCAGCTCTACCTCCAGAGGTACCTCCTCGGCCTGGAGAAGGTCACCCTGCCCGCCGGCGTCGATCCCGAGGCCGTCCGCGCCAGGCTGCGCACCTGGTGGGGGTGGATGCGCAGCTACCGCACCTGGGAGGCCAACCGGAAGGTCTTCCTCTACCCGGAGAACTACCTGCGGCCCGAGCTGCGCGACCGCAAGACCCCCGCGTTCTCCGCGCTCCAGGACGACCTCCTGCAGGGCGACATCACGGAGAAGGCCGTCCAGGCCTCCTACAAGCGCTACCTCGACGAGTACACCGAGGTCTCCCGCCTGACCATCGCGGGCGGCTACGTGTACCGGCCCGAGGGGACCGCGGCCGAGGTGCGCAGGCTCGTCCTGTTCGGCAGGACCCGCACCGACCCGCGCCGCTACTACCACCGCACCGCCGAGTTCCGCGACGGCGGCAGGCTCTCGGCCGCCTGGGACGCCTGGGAGAAGGTGGACGTCCAGATCGCCGCCGACCGGGTGGACCCGGTGCACGCCTTCGGCAGGATCTTCGTGTTCTGGTCGACGGTCGAGCCCGTCCCGCCGGCCGACCCGTCCAAGGTCACCGTCACCGCCAAATCGTCGGGCTCGGATCAGAAGGTGAGCGGGCCGCCGCCGCGCTACCAGGTCAAGATCCGCTACTCCTTCCGCAACCTCGACGGCGCCTGGGTCGCACCCCAGGTGCTCGCCTCCGACGCCGAGCGGGAAGGCCAGATCACCGACGTCAGCCTGTACGTGCAGGCTTCCCGCAAGGTCCCCGGCGTCAGCGAGCACGACTCGATCATCGTGCAGTGCTCCTACACCGTCGGCTCGACCGCCCACTCCGCGGCGTTCACGCTCACCCCGGAGCTGTACGCGCTGCCCGCCGCGACGGTCACGCCGCCGCCCCGCGCGGCCGACCTGTCCGCGCTGTTCGCCGAACCTGCCGAGACGCCCATCACCCCGGACCGGGTCGTGCGGTTCAACGCGCCCGCCGACAGCGAGGACGGCCCCTGGTTCAGCGTCGACCACAAGGGCGGCAGCTTCCTGTGCCGCCCCGTCGCGGCCCCTGCGGACCCGGCGCCGGTCCAGCCGTTCAAGGGTAACGCCGACAGGCTGCCGACCACCTGGGACCGCGTGGACGCCGCGGTCCGCCTGCCCGATGGCACCCTGTACTTCTTCGAGTCCGCGACCGGCATCCACGTCGCCGTGCCGCCGGACAAGGTGACGTCGCGGCAGACCCGCCAGCCCACCGGGGACAGGTTCGGCGCGGTGTCCACCCGCATCCTGCGCACGGGGGCCGTGGACGCCGGGTTCTTCCGCACGCACACCTACCTGTTCAGCGGGGACGAGTACTACCGCTACCCGGTGATCTCGGGTCCGTCGGTCCTCGGCCCGCTGGAGACCGGCTACCCCAAGAAGCTCGCCGGCAACACCGAGCGCCTGCCGCAGTGGCAGGCGATCGACGCCGCGGTCACCCTGCCGGGCGGCACCGAACTGTTCTACGCCAAGGCCGTCGGCTTCGTCACCGGCGACGACCTGGCCAACGCCCGGTCGGCCGCCGCCGAATGGCGGGTTCCCGCGGGCGCCGCCGTGGACCGCTTCCACGTGGCCGATGGCAAGGCCTACGCCGTCTTCGGCGACAGGTACGTCAAGCTGCGGTCCGACCTCGCCGCCGAGCACCCGCCCAAGGCGCTGGCCGGCAACACCGACGGCGTCCCGGAGCAGCGCCCGCCCGGACCGGTCGTGCACGCGGGCCGCGCCACCCTGGCGTTCGACAACGCCAACGCCGTCTTCAAGCAGAGCGGCGGCGGCAGCTCCCAAGGGCTGCGCGACACCCGCGGGCTCGGCCGCGCCACGACCGAGTTCGGGCGGACGGGCGAGGTCACCGCCGCGTACCTCGCCGACGGGAAGCTGTACCTCGTCGGGCCGCGCGAGTTCGTCAGGTTCACCCTGGCGGCCGACGGGACGGTCCCGGACTTCGCCGACGACGGCTACCCGAAGCCGACCGCCCAGCAGATCCGCGGCGTGCTGTCGCGCGGCGACCAGCGGTTCGCGTTCGGCCCCGCCGGCTACGCGCCGATCCCCAAGGGCTGGGAGCCCTCGACCCCGCTGGCCTTCCTGCCCTACCGGGGCAACTGGCGCGGCCTGCCCGCGGGATTCCCCGGCGACTTCACCGGGCTGCTGGAGGGCGACACCCACCTGTACCTGTTCCTCGGCCAGGGATACGCCGCCCACCCCTACGCCGACGCCGTCCCGCGCCCGTTCGAGGTCGCCTCCCTGCCGACCCAGCTCATCCGGCTCACCTCCAGCACCGCGGCCGAATTGAACCGGAGGCTGCTCACCGGCGGCGTCCCCGCCCTGCTCGACCCCGCCACGCAGGAGCTCGACGAGCTGCCCGCCTTCAGCACCACGGCGTCGAACGCCTCGACCATCCGGATCAAGCCGCGGATCGCGCCCCACGCGCCCGTCAGCTCCCACCTCGACTTCGACAGCGCCAACGGCCCGTACTACTGGGAGATCTTCTTCCACGCGCCGCTGCTCATCGCGCAGACCCTGAACGGCGGGCAGCGCTTCGAGGACGCCCGCCGCTGGTACGAGTACGTCTTCGACCCGACCCGGATCGCCCGCTACTGGCGGTTCCTACCGTTCCTCGCCGCCGACGTGGACGCGCTCGTCGCCCGCACCCGCCAGGACCTGGCCGAGCTGGCGTCGCCCGGGATGGAGACCCGGCTGAACCCCGTCCTCACCGCGCTGTCGGCGCTCACCCCCGCGTTCCGGCGCGCCCGCGACCTCACCGGCGCCGAGCTGGCGTACCTGGCCGACCTCGGCGGGACGGGCCTCGACCAGGTCAGGGCGGCCCTGGCCGCCCTGACGCCCGACGCCCGCACCGCCGCGCTCGGCGAGCGCATCGAGATGATCGCGCGGCTGCGCCGCCAGTACGACCTCATGGGCGACCGCCGAGCTCTCATCCAGGCCTACCTCGACGACCCGTTCGACCCGCACACCATCGCGGCGCTCCGCCCGGAGGCCTACCGGCGCGCCGTCGTCATGGCCTACATCGACAACCTCCTCGACTGGGGCGACATGCTGTTCCGGCAGTACACCGCCGAGACGGTCGACGAGGCGCGGATGCTGTACGTCTACGCCTACGACCTGCTCGGGCCCCGCCCCGTCACGCTCGGCCCCGCCGCGTTGCCGCCCGCCGCCCCCTACGCCCTCACCGAAGGCGACGGACCCGGCGAGACCGGCCACCTCACCGCCGACGGCGCCCTGCTCAAGGACTCCGGCGCCGTCCACGCCGGCATCGCCAACCCCTACTTCTGCGTGCCGGGCAATGAGCTGTTCCAGGAGTACTGGACCCGCGTCGAGGACCGGCTCACCAAGATCCGGGCGTCGCTCGACATCCTCGGCGTCGCCCGGCCGCTCCCGCTGTTCGACCCGCCCCTCGACGTCATGGCGCTCGTGCGCGGCGCGGCCGAGGGCGGAGGGCTCGACGCGGCGATGGCGGCGGCGGCCGTGCCGGTGCCCGTGCACCGGTTCGACTTCGTGCTCCAGCGGGCCCGCGAGCTGACCGACCGGCTCCGGCAGCTCGGCACCGACCTGCTGGAGGCGGTCGACCGGCGCGACTCCGAGGAACTGGCCCTGCTCCAGCAGCGGCAGCAGGGCGAGATCATCGGCCTCACCCGCAAGATCAGGGAACTCCAGGTCAAGATCGCCGAAGAGGGCGTCGCCGAGGCCCGCGACGCCAGGACCGCCGCCGAAGCGCGGGTCGCGCACTACCAGAAGCTCATCAACGACGGCATGTCGCCGCTCCAGCAGGCGCAGATCGCGATGATGTCCCTCGGCGCCATAGGCCAGTTCGTCTCGGCCGGCCTGAAGATCGGCTCCGGCATCGCCGCGGCCGTCCCGCAGGCCAAGCTCGGCCCGTTCATCGTCGGCGCCGAGACCGGCGGCCTCCAGCTCAGCAAGGCCCTCGAAGCCGCGGGCGAGGTGTCCGCGAGCTTCGGCGAGGGCTTCAGCATGATCGGCGAGGTCCTCGGCCTCCGGGCCGAGTTCGACAGCCAGGTGGAGGACTGGCGGTTCCAGCTCGACACCAGCCGCTCCGACGTCGTCCAGGTCGGCCACCAGATCACCACCGCCGACCTCCAGCTCGCCATCGCCCGCCGCGAGCTGGAGATCCACGACCGGGAAGCGGCCCAGCACGCCGCCGTCACCGACTTCCTCACCGCCAAGTTCGCCGGCCCCCAGCTGTACGGCTGGATGGTCGGGCAGGTCTCGGGCCTGTACTTCCAGACCTACAAACTCGCCCACGACATGGCCCGCGCCGCCGAACGCTCCTACGAGAGCGAGCGCGGTGCGTCCCCCGGCCTGATCCGGGCTGCGTATTGGGACTCGCGCCGCAAGGGCCTGCTCGCCGCCGACCAGCTCGCCCTCGACCTCGACCGGCTCGGCCAGGCCTACTACGAGACCGACGCGCGCGGGATGGAGATCACCAAGCGGGTGTCGCTGCTCGGCCTCGACGCGCCCGCCCTGCTCGCGCTGCGCGACACCGGACGCTGCGAGTTCGCGCTCACCGAGACCCTTTTCGACCGCGACTTCCCCGGCCACTACCAGCGGCGGATCAAGTCCGTCAGCGTCGCCTTCCTGACCGCCGAAGGCCCCGTTCCCGTCAACGCGACCCTCACCCAGATCGACAACAAGACGGTGCTCGCGGCCGACCCCAAGGCCGTCCGCTTCCTCCTCGACCCGAAGGGGCCGCCGCCGGAGAGCGTGCGCGGCGACTGGCTGCCCGGGCAGCGCATCGCCCTGTCGGAGGTCCAGGACGGCGAGGACAGCGGCGTGTTCGACCTGCGCTACGACGACCAGCGGCTGCTGCCGTTCGAGGGGACCGGCGCGGTCTCGCGGTGGCGGCTGGAAGCACGGCGCGTCCCCGCCGGGCTCGTCGACGTGGCCGTCACCGTCCGGTACACCGCGCGCGACGGCGGCGAGACCTTCGCCACGGCTGTGCGCGGCATGCTCAAGCCCTACCCGGCGGCGATCCTCCTCGACGTGGAGAGCCGCTTTCCCGAGGAGTGGGAGGCCTTCCTAGGGGACGGCGGCGAACTGCTCCTGCCGATCACCCAGAACCTCTTCCCCGGCATCTCGGGGCGGCAGGTCACCGGGATCGTCGCCCAGTACGCGGCACCGGACACCGAGGCGAGGTTCCTGCTGCACGGCGACCCGGCGCTCGCCCTCGCCGCCGGCCGTCTGGTGCAGACGCCGGGACTCAACGCGGACAACCGCCCCTGGCGGCTGACCGCCTCCGGCGACCCCGCCGGACTCGCCGGCTTCTCCCTCATCCTCCTCTACCGCGCGCTCCCCTAGGAAGGCGACCATGGCCAACGACAAGACCTCCGCGCAGCGCAAGAAGAAGAGGAAGAAGTCCTCCGACGGCGACAGGACCTCCGCACGGGCGGGCTCGCCCATGGACGTCGACGGCTCCTCGTCCGGCACGGACTCCGGCGACGAGTCCGACACGGGCGGCAGCACCGGAAGCAGCGCCAAGAAGCCGCGACTCAGCTCCACGTCCTCCTTTGGTTCCTTCGGCGGCGCAAGCCAGTCCGGATCGCCGGCGTCGCGGCAGAACACCCCGGCACAGGCCGGCGGGACGACGAGCGGCCCCATGCAACGGAAGATCCCGCAGCTCGCCTCGAAACCGACGCTCCCCGCCGCCGGTTCCCGGCCCCCGGCGAACGGCACGCTCGCGGGTCGCACGGTCACAGGCGCCGCGGGCGGTTCGGATGCGGCGGGCACAGGTGCCGCAGGTACCGGGGTTGCCGCAGGCGCTGTGGGCGCCGCAGGTACTGCGGGTGCGGCGGTCGCTGCGGGTGCTGGGGGCACGGCAAATGCCGCCAGTGCTGCGGGCACTGGCGGCGCTGCGGGGGCTGGCGGCGCTGCGGGGGCGGGTGCCGGGGGCGCGGGTGGCGGCGGCGGGAGAGGTGGTGGCGGGGGTACGGGGGCCGGGGCGGGGGCTCCCGTGAAGCGCAGGATCGTGATCCAGGAGGACCCGGGGCTGTCGCCCATGCGGAGGGTGAAACTCGTTCCGCGCGTCAAGCTCGGCGACGGAGTGATCAAGGGCATCCGTTTCGGCCGCGCCCGGACGCCGTCGCCCTTCGGCGGCCCTATGGGCGATCACACCAGTTCGTGGGCGAGTGTGGTGGACTCCGTGCACGCCTCCCTGTACGGCAGATCCCTCCCCGACGCGTTGCAGAAACTCTCGGCCATGCAGGACGCCGTGCAGGAGTGGATGAACAGCGACACCTCAGAAGGCAGCAAGCTGTTCGACACCCTCGCCCCGGAGGACCAGGACAAGCGCGAGAAGGCCCTGGGGCACTACGCCGCCACGGTCAAGCGGCTGGTCGGAGAAGCGAAGCAGCACCTCGGGCAAGCGCCGCCGAACGACCCCGCGGCCCAGTCCGCTGCGCAGGCCGCGGCGGCGAAGCTCCTCGCCGACGCGGTCGGGCACCACCTCGCCTACGTGAACTTCCTGCCGTTCGCCACCGTCCGCGCCGGCAGCGACCGGGGATCGATCGGATCGGGCGAAGGGGAGGCCCGCGCCGCGGTGCTGGACGCGGAATTCGCCAGCGAGGAGAACCTGGACGAGGTCGAGGCCCAGAATCCCGGCCACGGAAGGCACCGCAACTGGCGGGATTCCCTGGTCACGCTGGGAACGCAGAGTCCCGATTTCGTGCTCCGCGCTGAGATCTGGAAGCTGTTCTCGCTGGAGGCGGCGGTGCGTGCGGCCGACCTGGAGCACGTCGTCGCACCGGAGCGGGCGAAGAAGACGGCGGAGAAGCTGGACGCCCTGAAGACCATGGGCGATGGTCTGGGGGATCTGGTCGACGTCCTCCTCGTCGAGGACGGAGTGAAGGGGCCGGACGGAAAGACTTCGAGGCGAACGAAGAAAAAGGACTTCACGTTCCCCGACGGAGGGGTGAAGATCACGCTGCCCGCCCGGACAGGGCAGGGGGCGACAGGGGTGCCGAACGGGCCGGAGGTGGTGGCGATCGGTTCCCTCCAAGATCTGGCGAGAGTGCTGGACAAGATCGAGGGTCGCGCCGTGGCACAGGTGCCGGATCGCAGCGGTGCCCCCGAGCTGTGGCAGATGCGGGTCCAGGTCACCGGGCTCACGAAGAAACTGCGCGGCATCATGGGCGAAGTGACGCCCGGTCTCTCCGACGAGCTGCGCGCGTTCAAGGACGGCATCAAGAGCACGGGCGACGACATGGCGGAGGAGTCCCGCCGCCTGCGGGAGGATCCCGACCGCACGCGGGAGGACCCCGCCCGGATGCTCGCGCACCTGCTGCACGACTTCCAGTCGATCGTGGTCCGCAGCTATCCCGGCGCGGCGTCCAAGGCCGGCTTCCTCGGTGGCAGCGCGGCGGATTCGGCCGTCAACGTGCTCAAGGAGCATCTGGATAAGGCGGGGCTCGCCGTGGAGCCGGCGATGCTGGACGCCTTCCTCGACAAGGTCAAGGAGTTCCACACCGAACTCGGCGAGCCCGAATACGCCGTGGACGCGCGCTGGATCGCCGAGGCCGGCGGCGGCGGCCTCCTCGTCGCGATCCGCAACGGCAAGCTCGAATTCGGGGGCAGGCCCGACGCTCCCGTCGGCATCGCCGGCATGGGGTCGCACACCACGTCGTGGGTGACCGAGTGCGCCGCCGTCGAGCAGTGGTTCAAGGAGAAGGGGGAGGCCGGGATCGGCGACCACCTGCGCAAGCAGGTCATCAAGGATCTCAAGGGCGAGCTGATGACCGACCTCGCCCCCCTGCTGCCCAACGACCAGCTCAGCGCCGACCAGCTCACGGACATCTTCGAGGCCGCCCGGGCGGCGCTGGAGGCCGAGGCCCCCGAGGACACGATCGAGGCATACCTGAGCTTCCGCAACCTTCTGCCCTACGCCACGGTGGACGCGGGCAACCGCGACGGCCAGGGAGAGCGGGCCACCGCGTCCAAGGGCGTGAACTTCGATGAGGAATCGCTGGAGGCCGCCATGGCGCTCAAGCAGGACGAGCTCGACAATCCCGGCACGGCCATCGCCGTGCTCCAGGCCGCGGCCACCTCCCTCAGGAACGTCGCCCCCGACCTGGCCGGCCCCGCGGCCCCGAAATGGCAGAAGGACTTCCTCGAAGCGGTCGACACCACGATCGCCGGGCTCGACCACATCGTGAGGAGGCTGAAGAACTCGGTGCCGCAGAAGGCGCCTGCGGCTCCGCCGACCGACCCGACCGGAAAGACGAAGAAGAAGGAGAAGGAGAAGACCAAGGCCGAGATGAAGAAGGAAAGGCTGGCCAGAAAGGCGAACGACGAGCCGCCGAGCGTCGATGACATCCTTCAGATGCGCGATGCGGAGCACAACGCGGTCTGGAAGGCGGGGCATCCGGGCAAGAAGACGACGCGGCCTGCCGGTGCCGCCGCGCAGAGCCCGCCCTGAGGCCCGTTCTCGTGCGGTGGGCGCGGCTCACCGCCTGAGGACCGGTGCCGCGACATCGTCAAGAAGACCAAGGACGGCCTTGAGTCACCCGCCGCCAGGGCAAGGTCGGCGGGCGCCGTCCGGTCGTCGACGACGACAAACGCGCCGCGATCCTCGACCGCCAGCGGCGCGGGGAGTCCATCCGGACCATCGCCGCCGGGGTCAAGGTCTCCATCGGCACCGTCCACAAGACCCTCAAGGCAGCGGCCGAGGACAACCCCACCGACCGACCACAGCCATCTGCCGCATCGGAACGGCCAGTCACGTTAAAAGCCGCCCACCGAGCTCCTTAACGTGACTGGCCGTTCCATTGCTGCTCAAGCCCCGACCCGAGTGGCGGGCCGACTACGAGATCCTGGATGGAACCTTTCCCCCGAATACGGATAAGTACCGTCGTGACATCCATTCCACACGATGAGCCAGTCCTGGCAGGTCCTCCAGCGGCTGCGCGAGCGCCGTTTCAGGCGGACGTATCAGAACCGGCCCGGGCAAAGGTTTCGACAGTCTTGGAAGAGTCGGCCCCCATGCAGGACTCAGCGGTCATCGAAGCATCGCTGATCGAGCCGGAGCGTTTCGCCGAGCTGTTCGAGCGGCATGCCGCCGTCCTGCATCGCTACGTCGTCCGGCGTCTCGGTCCCGACCAGGCGGAGGACGTGGTGGCCGAGACGTTCACCAGGGCGTTCGAGAAGCGGCACAAGTACGCCTTAGATCGCCAGGAGGCCCTGCCATGGCTGTACGGCATCACCACGAACATCATCGGTACCCATCGAAGGGCGGAGATACGCGGATACCGGGCGCTCGCCCGAACCGGGGAGGACCCCGTGGCGGTGGCCTTCGACGAGCGGGTGGTCGCCCGCGTCTCCGCCTCGGAGACCCGCAGACCGCTCGCGGCCGCCTTGGCCAAGCTGGGCAAGGGCGAGCGCGATGTACTGCTGCTGATCTCCTGGGGTGACCTCACCTATGAGGAGACGGCGCAGGCGCTGAATGTGCCCATCGGCACTGTGCGGTCCCGGCTGTCTCGCGCCCGCCGCAAGATCGCCCGCGCACTGGGCGGCAGCAACCCCACCAACGTGATCGAGGAGGCCTGATGAACGATCTGGACATGGTCCGCGACCTGCGGTCAGAGGTGCGGCAGAGCGAAGCAAACGATCTGCATCGCGCCCGGCGGCGGATGCTGGCCGCGGTGGCTTCGGAGCCACCGGTTCGCCCAGTCCGGCGTATGGTGCTGCGCGTGGCCGCCATGGGCGTGCTCGGCGTCACGATCATGACAGGCGTCACGGTGGTGCAAAGCCTCGGTACGGATGATCGGGGGAAGGGAATCACCAGCGCCCCGGCATGGCTGCCGGTGGCGAACGCGGAGACCCTGGCCAAGCACGCGACGGCGGCGGCGGCCGGCCAGACGGACGTATACCCGCGAGCCGACCAGTGGGTCTACGTCAAACGGGACTTCTACACCTCACCCAAGCTGATGCCCAAGGTCGTCGTGCCACCGGTTGGAGGAGGCAGGACAGGCTCGCGGTACACCGCCGAAATGTGGACGCGGGGGGACGGCAAGGAGAGGGCCAGGCGGAACGAAGGCAGCAAGACGATCGAGCGGCGCCAAGGCGGGGAGGACCCCCGTCTGCGGTTCGACCCCGCCTATCTGCGCTCGCTCCCCCTGGAACCGTCCGCCTTGCTGGAACGCCTGAAAAAGGACACGAGCGCGATCCCTCTGCCCGAAGCGCGGGCGGTGTCTGTTCAGATCCTGAGCATCCTGCAGGAAGGCGTTCCGGCGGCTCGCCTGCGAGCCGCTCTCTACACCGTCCTCTCCCAACTGGATGACGTCGGCGTGGAGAAGGTGCGCGATCTGCTGGGCAGACAGGGCGTGGCGATCTACACGCACGACGACGAGGGGATCCGTCAGGAAGTCATCATCGACCCGAACACCTTCGTCTTGCTCGGGGCACGCCGCATCTACGTCGGCGGGGCCAAGTCGCCCTCCCCATACAGCAAGTTGCCCGAGGGTGAGGTGATCACCTCGGTGGCCCAGGTGTCCGTCGGCATCGTTGACGACGCGGGGGACGTTCCGTAATCGAGTCCTTGGCCGGTGCTCGTGACGAGGGCAGGGCACCGGCCGCCAAGCTCAAGGAAGGTCCAGCCCACATACCCTTATTTGACCGCCGTTCGTGCTGGTCAAAGGGGTGTCGAGGTGACCAGGCGCGCGTTGATGTCGATGTACCGGATCAGGGACCGTTATCACGGGGTCCCGGTAGTCCTGTCGAAGAATCCAACACATATAGGGGGGCAGACCAAGTACGCGGGAAAGGGGCAACGGCGGTCGGCACACCGGACAGAACATGAACTCTGTTCGGTCACCCAGCGGCGTCGCCCCAGGTCAACGCCCCCACACCGGCTCCCTCACCGATTCGGTCCCGTGGAACGTCCGGCGGCAAACCGCCGAAACCCACCCTCGCCGAGCGGCACAACGGACCACGTGGCACCGACCGTTGCCCCTTCCCGGCTTACTTGGTCTGCCCCCAACCGGACGAGCTCGGTTCGAGAAACCCCCGAAACGACAAGATCCCGTCTGATCGTGATGATCAGACGGGATCCGTCTAGCCGTTTCGCGGACGACTGCCTTGGTGGGCTGCTGTCGTCATGTCAGCCGTTGCCCCCACTGCCCAGGGGCGGGACGTTGGTGTCCCCGAAGACGCCGCCGTCGGGGTCGCCGCCGGTTGGGTCCCCGTTCTGGCACCACTCGAAGCCGTACGGGCATTCCCCCACCGGCAGCGCTGCTGCGGGACCGGCGGTGATCAGGCTCCCGACACCGACGGCCAAGAACGCCGCCACGACTGCCACGGCCTTGCGCGTCTTGCTCATACATCTCCTTCTGCTGTTCGGTTGTCTGTCGGACAGCAGAAGATCAAGCCGCACTTGGAAGCCAGTTGTGAATCAATGGGACACCTGCGACAGGGCGGCCTTGATCGTCAAGCCGGGGCGCGGCTCCGATTGATCCCGTTGGCTGTCGATGACCTGGCGATGGCCGCGCCATGGGCGGCCCCGTCCGTCCGTGACGGGCAGCTCGGCGCTGTCGCGGGTCCGGCGCCGCTGCCGGCGGTGGAGGGACATGACGGCCTGAGCCACTCAGCTTCCCGGCATCCCCAGGTGCCGGCCGAAGTCCGTAGCGAGCGAGGTGGCGAGGTTCTCGGCTGGCTGGCGGCGATCGCCGGACCCCGGTTCCCCGATCGCCGGCTCCTGCACGCGGTCGAGGCGGAACACTCGCCAGTCGCCGGCATCGAGGTCATGGGCGAGGACGTACCAGCGCCCGCGAGCGTAGACACACCGCACCGCCTCCACCCGCCGCCGGGTGACGGCCCCGTGCTGGTCGCGGTAGACGAACCGCAGTACGAGGTTCTGGCCGGCCGCGCGGATCAGCACCGCCAGGGTCGCCGGGTCCACTCCCCCGCGCTCGCCGCCGGCGTTCTCACTGCCCGCGGCGGCGTTGTCCAAGACGGTACGCAGCCGCCGCGGGAGCACCTGCGACAGCTTGGTCAACGCCCGCTGCGAGGCATCCCCTGCGAGGATTCCCTCGACCATGCGCAGGGCCGCCACCAGGGCCAGGACCTCGTCGTCCTGAAAGACCAGCGGCGGCATCCGGTGCCCCGGACACAGCGCGTAGTGGCCACCCGGTCCAGGTCGGCTCTCGACGGCGTAGCCGAGACCCTGCAGGCGGGCCACGTCGCGACGTACGGTGCGAGTGCTGACCGCGAGGCGCCCCGCGAGCTCGGAAGCCGACCAGGCCGGCCGAGCGGCCAGCAACTCCAGCAGCCGGAGGGTCCGTCCGGTGGGGTCGCTGTCGACAGGGGCGAAGTCGGTCATGGCTCCAGTATGGCCAGAATTGCGGACAGGATCAGGCCACATCTCCCCGTATGGTCGGGGCCATGGAGATCGCCATCACCGCACCGTCCGGCAATGTCGGCCGCTTCCTGGTCGGGCACCTGGTCCGCGCCGGAATCCGTTCGCGGCTGCTGAGCCGCCACCCCGAGCAGTCCCGCGCTAGCTGGGGCGACCTCGTCGACGCCCGCGAGGTCGACCTGCGGGACGCCGCGGCCGTCACCGAGGCGACCCGCGGCGTCGACGCGCTGTTCCTGGTCGTGCCGCCCGGCGAGACCGACGACCCCGTCGCGGCGTATGCCGCGGTCGGCGAGGCCGTCGCCGCCGCGGTCGCCAAGAACCGCGTCCCCCGCACCGTCCTGCAGAGCAGCGTGGGCGCGGAGCTCCGCGAGGGCGCCGGTGAGATCGACGGGCTGGCCCGCGTCGAGGAGGCGCTGGACCGGATCTCCACCGAGGACACCGGCCTCGCCGTCACCCACCTGCGGTGCGGCTACTTCTTCAGCAACCTGCTGTTCGAGCTCGACGCCATCCGCTCGGGTACCGTGGCCGTGCTCCGGCCCACCGACGAGCCGTTCCCCTGGGTCGCGCCGGCCGACATCGCCATGCTGGCCGCGTCCCTGTTGCTGCGCACCGACTGGTCAGGACGCCGGATGCAGGCCGTACACGGACCGCAGGACCTGTCCTGGGACGACGCCCTGGCCGTGGTCGGCAACGTCCTGGGCCGCACGGTCACCGCCCACCGCGTCGGCAACGACGCCATGCGCGCCACGCTGGCGGGCGTCGGCATGTCCCGGGCACAGGTCGAGGCCATCATGGGCATGTCGACCGGACTGCGAGAGGGATTCGTTCCCGAGCAGCCGCGGACTCCCGTGACCACGACCGACACGACGCTCGGAGCATGGGCCTGGGCCGAGCTGCGTCCTGTCCTCGATACCGCCGGGTGACGAGCTTCGGCGGTCCCGGGCCCACTCCCGGGACTGCCCCTCTCAGGCTTATCTTGTCTGCCCTCCGTATCCGGGTTGCGGACCTTCACCGCCGGCTTCCGGCTGACCAGCAGAAACACCACTAACACCGGATACCCTTCCACATCATGATGAGTTGATTCGGTACTTCACGCCGACGTCGGCGGACGTGGCGTTCGTCGATCCAGGTCGAGGGCGGGGCACGGCGGACCGGTCGGCCATGATGGTCCATCCGGCGAAGTCACCGATATCGGTAGAGACCCACAGCGCGGTGACGGTGTCGAAGGTGTCCGCGGCGAACGGGAGCATCGTCGCGTCGCTCTGGAGGAGCGGAGCGCGGTCCCTGCGACGGGCCAGACGCAACTGGTCGGCTGAACGGTCGAGACCGACGACGGTCCGGCCGGTCGATCGGATGGTGTCGAGGTACAGGCCAGTGCCGCAGCCGACGTCCAGGCACAGGCCTTCTCCAGGACCGAGAAGATCGACTATCCAGTCGACGTTGGCGGCGGCACCGGGCCCGATGTAGTCGTCGTACCACTCGGCATGACCTTCGTAGCGCGCGGTCATGATTCATTCATACACGGAGAATCCAGCCGTTCATGGGCTCTCAGGGGGTGTTCGCCCGGGCTCCGCGATCGTCGCCGAAGGCGTTACGGCTGTACGACGAGCTCGGGGTGCTCCGGCCGGCTGCGGTGGACGGGGAGTCGGGGTGTCGC
This sequence comes from Streptosporangium sp. CA-115845, assembly GCF_050943795.1. Classification (NCBI taxonomy): domain Bacteria; kingdom Bacillati; phylum Actinomycetota; class Actinomycetes; order Streptosporangiales; family Streptosporangiaceae; genus Streptosporangium; species Streptosporangium sp. CA-115845. The sequence continues at coordinate 5,204,100 of NZ_CP191988.1, forward strand.
GCCGTTCGCCGGACTCTCGGTCAGCCGGCCGAGGATGAGGGCGGTGATCTCCTCGGGGCGTTCCATACTCGGTAGGTGCCCGGCCCACCCCAGGTGCACCGCGGTCACCGAGGCCAGCTCCGCGGCCAGGTGGCGAGCCGGCTGCTGGAAGTAGGGCAGGTCGTGGCCGCCGCTGACCACCAGCGCGGCCTCGACCTCCCCCGCCTCCAGCAGCCGGTCCTCCTGCGCGCCGAAGGCGGCCAGGTCGGGCGTGGGCTCCAGCCCGCACCCCGGGTTGAGCAGCACCAGCCGCGAGATCAGCCCGGGGCGGGCGGTGGCCACCTCCAGCGCGACCCGGGCGCCGTAGGCGGATCCTGCGTTCCAACGGCAGCCCCGTCCTACCGGTGAGCACGCTCACCGAACTGCGCGTCATAGCCGGCGTCGCGGCGCTGCTGGCCGTCGCCGCCGTCTTCGCCCTCGCTCTCGGTGCCCTGTTCGGGAACAGCGCCGCGGCGGTCACCGTGGCCATCGCCGTCATCGCCGTGCCCCACCTCCTCGCGACCACCTCCGTCCTGCCGGTGGGCGCGGCGCAGTGGCTGCTACGGCTCACCCCGGCCGCGGGATTCGCCGTCCAGCAGAGCATCCCCGAGTACCCGCAGGTTCTCGCACACTACGCGCCGTCGGCCGGTTACTACCCGCTGGCCCCCCGGGCCGGCCTCGCCGTCTTCTGCGCCTACGCCGCATCAGCCCTCGGGCTGGCCGTCTTCCGGCTACGCCGGAGGGACGCATGAGGCGACATCTGCATGCCGAGTGGACCAAACTCTGCACCACCCGCGGTCGGCGGGGCCGCAGCCTGGGTGCCTCAATGATCGTCAGCGAGTACGCCGGCGGCCTGGTCCCGCGGTGCCGGCCCGCCACCGCGTGGTGGCGGGCACGGTGATCGTCATGGCAGGCGTCATGCTAGCCGGTGGGAGCGATGGGGCCGGTCGGCGCTGACGGGGGGCTCAGCGCGACATCTGTGATCGCGTATACCAGGACATAGTAGGTCTCTCCTGGTTTCAGCCCCCGGATGACCGTGCTCGCCTGGTTCGCGGGCACGTAGGTGACACGGCTGTGCGGAGAGGTGAGGACGGCGTACTCGCGGACCGGCAGGCCCCCGTTGGTCTTGGGGGGAGACCAGGTCACCGTGGCGGATTGCCGGCCGGCGTCGGCTTTGACGTCGAGGGGCGCCGACAGCATTCCGAGCGCGGGCGGGGTGGCTTCCAGCCAGCACTGCACGAAGGCCGTCGCGACGGTCGTGCGGCCTGAACTGGTGGCCGTGATCTCGGCGATTCCCGGGCGGTCGGCGATGTAGCGCCCGTTGCCGTCGATGGTTCCAGGACCGGCTGTGACCTTCCAGGTGACCGGGGCTGTGGGCAGGCCGAAGAATGTCATCCTGAAGTCGACGGGCTTACCGACTTCGGCGTCGACGCGGGCAGGGTCGATGGCGATGCCGACGAAGGGGCCGCCGGCGTCGCGGCTCTTCCAGGAGAGGTCGAGGAGCCGGTCGAATCGTTCTTCGCCACCGCCCAGGAAATCGCTGGCGCGCAGGTAGGCATCGACGCGGAAGCCCAGCCACTCCTCCCACCAGGGATTCTTCGTCGTGTCGGCCTTCCACTCCATGGTGGGGCCGACTCCGATGCCCGGGCCACCGGCCTCATAGACAATCACCGTGAACTCGGCGAGCAGTGCCACCTTGGCTCTCGCGTTGAGGGAGAAGGTGATCGATCCGCCGTTGTCGGCGCCGGTCTTGTCAATCTTCTCGACGTGAACGCCGCTGTCATCCTTCATGATGTGGGCGCCGACCTCCCTGGAGTGTTTCAGGGCCACCGACACTCCACCGGACACCTCGCTCTGCAGGCTGGTCGACACGTTGAAGGTGGGGTTCAGGACCACGGGGACGTATCCGACCCAGACCACCTTGCGCCCCAGGCTGATGCTGACGAAGCGTTTGAAGTAGTCGATGTCGGAGCCGGCACCCAGCCTTACCCGGGAGTCGGCCCCGTAGGCGATGGACAGGTAGGCGTCGAAGTAGACCTTGCCCGACGCGACCCAGATCTTGATGTTCATGTGCGGTGTCAGGACGAACGTCGCCTCGAACCTGCCGCCCCGGCCTTGGGGGTTCCTCCGGGGATCGGTCCCCACCGTGACCTCGAGGACCAGACTGCCGTCCCTGATGCCGACGGAGACGTCCTGCGCCGTCGCCGTCGCCGTCGCCGTAGGCGCGCCCTGGGCGCGGGTCTTTCCGCCGATCGTGGGCTGCCGGAGCCGGATCCCCGGAATCCGCGCCTGGAGCTGTGCCAGGTCACCGGCGTCCAGGCCGGAGTTGATGGACAGTGCTCCAGCCGACAGGGCTTCGTTCACGGCCGCCGACCTGGTGGAGACGAGGAACAGGCCGTTCTGACCGCCGGCCGAGGTGACCTTCTTGAAGATCCCGCTGGGAATCTTGGTGGTGGGCAGGATGACGATGATCGCGTCGGCTGTGAGGCCGGTGACCTGTGCCGGCGGCTGCTCGAATTCGAGTGTCCCGTCGGCGCGTACCGTGCGTAGTGACTGGACGGCCGCGTCGGACAGCACGACCGGCGCGTTCTGGACCGTCACGTTCGGAGTTATCGGAGCCGTCCGCGGGCTCGGCGTCCCCGCGCCGTGCGCGTTCGCCGCCGTCACCGTGAAGGTGTAGGAGAGGGCCGGATCCAGGCCGCTCATCGTGGCCGTGGTCCCCGTGGAGGTCGCGGTCTTCCCGCCGGGGTCGGCGGTGACGGTGTAGTTGGAGATCGGGGCCGTACCGGTGTCCACGGGTGGCGTCCAGGCCAGGGCCACGGTTCCGGATCCCGAGGCGGCCGCCTGCGCCTCCGCCGGAGCGCCGGGCACGCGGGCCGTCTGCGGGGTGATGTCGCCCTTCTCAGCGGCCTCACTGGCACCGGCCTTGTTCGTGGCGGTGACCTTGACGGTGTACGAGGTGTTGTTGGTGAGGCCGGTGACCGCGGCCACCGTCGTGTCGGGGGCGACGTTGACGGTGTGGCCGCCGGGCTCCGCCTTCACCTGGTATCCGGTGATCGGGGCTCCCCCGTCCTGTGGCGCCACCCATTGCACGTCGATCCGCCCGTTCAGCGGGATGGTGAGCAGTGCGGCGGGCATGAGCGGGACGGCGGCGGGTTCGGGGGTTATCAGCTCGGAGGCACGAGAGTCCGTGCGACCGACCTTGTTGATCGCGGTCACGGTGAAGGCGTACGACGATCCGTTGGTCAGCCCGGTCACGATCGCGTCGGTCCGGTCCGGTGTCGCGGTGACGGTCTGGCCGCCCGGGCTCGCCGCGATCTCGTATCCGGTTATCTCCCCGGAACCGGGATCGGGTGGACTCCACGACACGCGGATCGCGCCGTCTCGCGGATAGAGCTCGGTGATCAGGGGGGCGCCCGGCGGCCTGGGCGCCTCCGGAGTCGTCAGCTCCGACGGCGCGGAGGCCGAGCCGGTGCCGATGACGTTGGTCGCGGTGACCGTGAAGACATACGCCTGGCCGTCGGTCAGTCCTGTCACGGTGGCCTCGGTCGCGTTCCGCCATGCCATCGCGGTCTCGCCGCCGGGCGAGGTGGTGATCGTGTACTGGGTGATGTCCGCGCCGCCGTCAGAGGCCGGCGGCTGCCAGGAGACTCCCACCGACCCGAGTTTCGGGGTACCGACGATCTTCGTGGGAGCGCCCGGGAGCTTCCCCGCCACCGGGGTCGTCTGTGCCGACGCCGCCGACGCCGGGCCGGGGCCGACGGCGTTGGCCGCGGTGACCGTGAACGTGTACGCCGTGCCGTTCACCAGTCCGTACACGATGGCACTGGTCCCGGCCCCGGCGGACGCGGTCTTGCCGCCGGGGGAGGCGGTGACGGTGTAGCTCGTGATGGGGGTGCCGCCGTCGGCGGCCGGCGGCTGCCAGGACACCTTCACCGCCTGGTGCCGGGGAACACCGGTGACCGCCGTGGGCGCTCCCGGTTTGGATGGACCGGTGAGGTATGCGAACACGTCGACCTGAACGGTCGCCTTGGTGGTGCTGTTGTTGTAGATGACGACCTTGCCGTCGGCACCGAGTTTGGCCGCGATGAACCCGGTGCCGGCCGCGCCGCCGGTATAGCGGACGGGGGCGCCCCCGCCGTTCTGGTCGCCCGAGGGGTAGACCTGCAGGACGTTGCAGCAGGAGGTGTCGGCGCCCTTGGCCGTGAGCGCGACGGCGACCGCCCACACTCCCGAGGTGGGGACGCCTCCCTTGCCCAGCGGCGCCAAGGTGTAGCTGCCGCTCGCGTTGATCGCGATGTTGGCCGCTATCCGCGCGGGCTGCAACGGCCGGACCGTCGCCCCGGCCACCGTGGCACTGGGGGTCACGAAGTAGCCCGAGATGTCGACGGTGATGTTGGCGCCGCCCGGCCCGGAATTGTTGATGATCACCGAGCCGTCGGAGCCCAGGGCGGTGATCACGTAATTGTTGAGGTAGACGCCTGAGCCGTAGTCCAGGTTGGGCTGCGCGGGCTTGGCGGCGCCGGACGGATAGACGGTGAGCGCGCCCGCCGAGGTGGTCGAGCCGCCGGCGGCCAGCGTGAGCGCGACATGGGAAATCGTGCCACGGGGTATGCCCGCCACGCTCAGCGGCTTGAAGGCGTAGTTGGCGCCGGCCGCCACGTTGGCCGTCGTGACGATTGTCCTCGGTGTCACCCCGACGAAGACAGCGCCGACCGAGCTGCCGGCCTGGGTAAGGGTGTAACCGTACAGATCGACATAGATCCGCACCGTGACCGTGCCCTTGTTGGCCACCTTGACGCTGCCGTCCGCCCCGACCTTGGCCGTGACGAGATTGTGCGCGGTGAGGTCCGCCCGGTAGCTCAGCGCGGTCACCGCCGGCTCGGCGGCCCCGGATGGATAGACCACCAGAGAGCCCGAGCCGCCGGTGCCCTTGGCCGCCAGGTTCAGCGCCACCGTCGCCACCCCCGCGGTCGGCACGCCGGCCACGCCGGCCACCTTCACCGTGGCGGTCGCATTGGCCGCGATGTTCACCGCGTTCGCGGCCCGGCCGCGGACCGCGAAGAACTGTCCTGGCTGCGGGCTGTCCGGCGCGGCGCTCAGCGCGGTGGCGAGGCGCGGTTTCGCCTCGGCGGTCACCTCACCGTCACCGGCCGCGGTGACGAGCGACAGTGTCAAGACGATGGACAAGAGAGCGGAGATCCGCGAGACGAAACGATGACGGCGGTTCATGGGTATGCCCTTCGCGCGTGGTCCCAGCCCATGTCAGGCAGGGGCCACAGTCTGAGAATGTGGGCTCAAGGTGTTCCGGGCCACATGGTGTGCGATGGCGTGGAGGGAGGATCGGGCCGGCCCCTCGGGGAGTCGGGTGAGGTTTTCCTGAGCCTCGAGGCAGAGCTCACGAATCCAGGCGGATGTCTGTTCCAGTGCGGTGGTCTTCCCGACCAGCCGGGCCAGGTCGGCCGCTCGGTGCTGACGTGATCGGGTGTCCGTGCGGAACTCGCGGAGCTCGGCGGTTCCAGGCCCCAGTTCTTCGAGAGCCAGCCGGAAGGGAATGCTCGGCAGGTCGTCCTCGAGGTCGGCGAGGGCATCGCGGCCGAGCCGGTCGATGCCGCCGGCCAGTCGCCGGACGTCGTCGGCGAGCTGGGCCGCCGCGCCGACCTGGCGGCCATAGCCTCCCAGCGCCTTGACGACCGTGGCGGGGGCATCGGCGGCGGCGGCGCCGAGCTCGCAGGCGGCGGCGCACAGGGCGGCGGCGCCGGAGCCGGCCGACAGCTCCAGCCAGTCGCGTGCCGAGGGCCGGGGTACCTCACGGCCGGCCGCGAGTTCACGCATCCGGCCGTGGCACGCCTCCTCGATGGCGCGTGTCAGCTGCGCGGTGAGCCGCGTGTCCTGCGTCGCGCAGAGTTCGAGCGCTCGGGCCAGGAAGAGGTCGGTGGTCAGGACGGCGAACATCGTGCCCCAGTTCGGCTGGGCGCCGCGTACGCCTTCGGCGGGCTTGACGTCGACGCTGGCCTGGGCGATGGCGGCCAGTCCCGCGAGGTCGGTCGCCGCCGCGAGTGCGGTCAGATGTTCGGGCTGGGCCTGGCCGGCTCGGGCGGCGAGCAGCGTGAGCAGCGCGGGGCGCGGCGCCATGAGGTACTCCTCGGACAGCAGGCCGGGCAGCCGGTCCAGGAAGGGCCAGTCCTTGCGCACCGTGTCGGCGAGGATCTCTCCGATCTCCACGAGGGGTGCGGCCAGCCGCAGTCTCGGGTCCAGGCAGTGGCGGATGTCGTCGACGGCGCCGGGCGCCGTGGTCTCGAAGCCGGCGGTGTGGTCGGGGGCCAGCATCGCCCGCCGGGTCAGCGCGAAGACGGGCCGGTCGGAGTCGAAGGTGTCCTCCAGGACTCGCCAGGCCAGCCGGTGCCGGTTGACGGCGTGGCGACCGGTTTCGAGGTGTCCGCTGAATCTGCGCGTGAGCGTGTCCGCATAGCCGGACAGGTCCTCGACCTGCCCGGTTTCGAGCCGGGCGTCGATCACCTCCGCGGCGATCTTCCCCGATTCGAGGGCGAAGCTGATGCCCTCACCGGTGCCGGGGTTGACCATGCCGGCGGCGTCCCCGGCGAGGATCAGACCGGGTGCCCACGACCGTCCCGGGGCAAAGCCGAAGAACAGGGGGGAGCCCTTCGGCGGGCCCTCCTGGCGGGCCTGGGCGAACCACGGCACCGAGGTGCGCAGTTCGTCGACGAACCGGAGGAACAACTCGTTCAGGTGCACTCCGGGGTGCTTCTCGGCCACTCCGGCCCCGACATTGGCGCGATCCCGCCCGAGCGGGATGATCCATCCGTACGCGGGGAGCCGGGAGTGGGTGGCCGGATTGTCGAGCGGCATGTGGAAGCGGAGGGTGTCGTCCAGCCCTCCGACGCCCGTGAAGTAGGTGCGCATCGCATACCCCAGCCGGCCGCGAGAGGTCTCCACCAGGCCTGACTGGCGGGCCAGCTTCGAGGTGCTCCCATCGGCGGCCACCACCACCCGGGCGCGTACCGCCGAGGCCCGGCCGCCGCTGACGACCTCGACCCCTCGTACCACTCCGGCCTCGCGGATCAGGCCGCGCACCTGTACGCGCTCGCGGAAAAGCGCGCCGGCCTCCACGGCCCTGCGCACGAGCACGTCGTCGAGAAGGGCGCGGGGCACCACGAGGCCGTACCGCCCGCCGGCCCCGTCGTCTCGCCCGTAGCGGAAGTCTCGGGTATTGCGTGCCTGTGTGGGACCCATGGAGACCTCCAGCCCGCCGATCCCCCAGGCGTCCGGGAGGCTGCGCAGGACGTCCATCTCCTCGAGCAACTGAACCCCGGCCCGGTTGACCGCGTCGCCGCAGCTCTTGTCGCGGGGGAACGCCGACCGTTCCAGCAGGGTCACCCGGTGGCCCCGGCGGGCGAGGTGGTACGCGGCTGCCGCCCCGGCCGGTCCCGCTCCCACGACCACGACGTCTGTTTCGTACGACATGACTCAGCCCAGCCCGGGGCGGCAGGGAGCGGGCGCTCCGCTTGGCTTCGGCTGTGACGGACCGACGGGCTGCGCGGGCAGCGCACGGATCGTCCGGGCGTACAACCGTCCCGCCGCCAGCGCGTTACCGGGTCCGGAGTGCGATTCGCTGAGCCCGGCGATGGCCAGGCCGATCGCGGTGGTGATCTTGATCTCCTGGGGGCCGGTCAGCTGTTCGGCGAGCAGCGTGAGCCTGTCGCGCACGTCCAGCGAGGAGAACGCGCCGGGAAGGGTGACGAGCGCGTCGAGCGCGCCGTCGATGTCGGCCCGCTCGGCCGGGCCGGCGGCGGCGTACCACTCCATGAGCCGCCTCGCCGCCTTGCCGGCGTCGCCGACCGTCCGGAGGCTGGCCATCGATTCGGTCAGGGCCGAGTAGTTCATCTGGCGGGCGAAGCTCATCATGCCCGCGGAACTCGCGGTGTCCGCGGTCCTGGTGGCCGCGGACACCGGGACCGCGCCCGACAGACCCAGGGCCGCGGTCCCGCCGCCGAACACCATCCCGATCGCCCGGATGAATCGCCTCCGGGTGTGCGACTTCGGAGTGCCCTTGCTTGCTTGCGACATTCTCCGCAACCCTTCAATTCCGTCGCAGAACGACATAGCGCGTCAGGCGGACGAGGGAGTCCTTCGCCTCGCCACCTGGGAGCCCGGCGATGTGGGTCACCGCCTGGTGGGCGTATTCCTGTGCGATGGTGAACGCGCCGTTGATCCCGCCTGCCGCGGCGACCCAGCGGTAGGCTTCCGCCTGGTCGGACTCGGTGAGTTCGTCGCGTCTCAACACCTGCCTGAGGTTGTCGGCCTCGGGGGTGTTCTGGTGCAGGGCGAGCAGGACGGGCAGGCCGTACACGCCTTCGCGAAGGTCGGTCCCCGGCCGCTTGCCGAGGGTCGCCTCCTGCGCGGTGACGTCGAGGGCGTCGTCGGCGGCCTGGAACGCGAGTCCCAGCGCCCGGCCGTAGAGGCCCAGCCCCTCGATCGCCTCCGGGGTCGCGCGCGCGAGGTGAGCGCCGGCACGGCAGGAGAGCTCGAACAGGGCGGCCGTCTTGCGCGCCGCGATCTGCACGTACGATTCCAGCCGGTGGTCGAGGTTGTAGGTGTTCTCGGCCTCCTGCATCTGCCCCAGGGAGAGGGCGAGCACGCTCTGGCTCGCCCACGAGGCGAGCCGCCCGTCCACGTCGGCGAGCACCCGGATCGCACGAGCGAAAACGAAGGTGCCCGCGGTGACGGCCTCGGCGTCACCGCGCATGGCGTTGACGGTGGGAGTGCCCCGGCGGCTCTCAGCGCGGTCCATCACATCGTCGTGGTAGAGCGCGGCGACATGCAGCAACTCGACGGCGGCCGCCACGCGCAGCAGGTCCGGCTCCTCGGCGCCGGAACCGAACGCCGCCGCCAGAAACAGCAGGGCCGGGCGCAGCCGCTTGCCCCCACGCCGCACGAGGTGGGCGGCGGCGTCGGCGAGCCGTGCGTCCTCGCACCGCAGCACGTCGTCCAGTACGCCGTCCAGGGACGCCAGCAGTGCGCCGGCCGGGGCATAGCTCAGCCAGCGGTCGATTTCGACGTTGAGACTCATGATTTCACCGCGCTAACACCTAGGGTCCGGCTGGGCGCGGTAGCGTCCCGTCACCCTGAACTTCAGCGGCACGCCCTCGATCGACTGGGGGGTGGCCGGCAGACCGCTCGAGTCCTCCAGGGATACGAGAATCCCGTAGATCAGGTCGCCTGCCCCGGCGAGGTCCTCCTGGTCGACGACGCTGCCGACTCCCGCGCCGACCACCTTCCGGTATCGGCGCTTGATCTCCCCGTAATGGGCTCGCAGGACTTCTCTGGCCCTGGCGTACTCGACACCTCGCATCGGCTCAGCACTCCTCGTAGGTGAGACCGTCGCTGCCGGCATGGCCGGGGAGCATGCGGTAAGGCCCCGTATCCTCGCCCTGCTCACCGGCGCACCCGACCACGGTGGCGGACATCAGGACGAGCGCGGCCGGACCGCTCGCCGGGGCCGTCCACGCCTTGCGCCGCGGGCGGGGCGTCGCCGCCCTGCCGTCAGTCATCGGGATCCTGCAACGAGCCCGAGCCGGCGGCGATCTCCTTGAGCTTCCGCAGGAGTTCCGGGTCGTCCAGCATGTTGATCAGGGCCCGGCCGTTCTTGCCCACCACGCCCTGCTGCCGGATGAGCGCGATCGCCTGCTGGGCCGCGTCGGCCTCCTCGGGGAGCATGTACTTGCGAGCCCTGGCCAGGGACTCCTCGGCATCGAGGAGAAGCTGCTCGCTGACCCGCACGTCCTCCCGGTCGGGGTTCAGCAGAGCGAGCTTCATCTCCCCGCCGTGCTGGGCGTACAGCGCCTGGGCGAACGCGCGGTCGTCGTTGGGCACCTGCGGCTTCACCTCCGCCGAGCGCATCATGGCCGTCGACTCGTTCAGGTAGAGGGTGTCGATCAGCCAGCGTCCGACCAGCGTGTTGGCGAGGTACTTGTCACGGGCGTACGAGATCGACAGCCATTCCTGGGTGAACGGCACTCCGGTCAGTTCCTCCGCCACCTCCAGGAAGGGACAGGAGAGGGCGAAACTCGTGTCGCCCGAGCCGCCGCGGCACACGATCGAGCCTGAGTCGCCCCCCTGGCTCATGGCGGTGGCCATGATCTGACCGTCGAAAACCGCGACCCCGCGGACACCGTAGCTGACGCTTGTGATCACATCGATGGCGGTGATCCGACCCGTGGTGTGCTCGGTCGTGCGCCCGGTCTTCTGGATCGGCGCACCTGGCGGACGCACGTCCGCCTCCGTCACGATCGACCGCGCCGCGGGGCCGAAGGTCATCTCCACTCCGAGCTGAGCGACCACATCGCCGATCGGATTGATTACCGTCTCGGACCTGCTTCCCGCGAAGAGCAGCCCGACCGCAGGCTGCGCGACGGTCGGCCTCGTCATCTTGCCCTTTATGTCATCGAAGACCACGCAGTTGTCGGCGAGGGTGGCTACGGCGGCGTCGATGCGGTTGGGGGTTCTTCCGTCCAACGCGAGGTCCCGCCATCGGGTGAGCGTGGCGATGATGTTCTCGGGCACCGGAGACGCGTCCATTGGGCCGGGCTGGTAGATGGGATCCCCGGCCTTGCACTCGTTCACCGCGGCGAGGACATGGTTGTTGGAGAGGATCGCCAGCCTCTCATTGTTCTGCATGTCCTTGACCAGGCATCCCAGAGTGCCCGCGGTGACCAGGGGGTGGCCGACGCTGATTCCCCCGATCGCCGGGCGCTCTCTGTCGGTGTAGGCGTGCGCGTAAAAGCGCCCGGTCTCGACCACGTCGGTCTCGATCTGAGCCCCCTGAATGTCGAGGGTTCGCGGCACGGCACTCCCCGGCGCCAACTCCCCGAGGGGAACCTTGTTCACCACATGGACGACGCAGGCGGGAGTGTCCAGACGCTGCCCACCGCGGCTCGGGGGGCCGAACCCGATACCGACCACGTTCTTGTCGTCTCTGAAGCGCTCCCAGAGCTGATCTCTGGCCTGGCGTACCAAAGGCCGTGCCGCCCGCCATTCCCCTGGTCCGGCCATCGCGAACCCCCGTTCGTGTGCTGCCCCGCGATTCGATCACTGGATCAGAAGAGTCGGCAGTAAAGATCAATACGTCAAGCGCCGTGATGAAACACCGGGAGGCAGGACGACCGAGGAGCCTCACACTTGGTGATCCTTTTTCTCGTCTCCCCATTTTCGGGTGATCTATAAATCAGGTTTCGACCGCCTCCGCCTTGACGCGCCCGACGCACCCGCAACGCTTCCTTTTCTGACTGCCGGTAGTCAGGGGCGTCGCCCGGGTCATCGAAAAATTGACAGAGAGGATGGTTTTTATCCATTACCAATGGTGACGACTGGGCGTCCGAAAATCAGGGCGGCTGGCCGGAATCGGCCAATGTTGGCCGAACGTCTTGACACGGCTCACCCCAGATGGCTTTGCCTGCCCAGGCGGCTCAATTCGCGCCACACGTGTTTGGGTCACCACCGAGAGTCAGTACGGGCAAGGCGTTTCATCGTTTCGCGATTTACTCGTCACCGAAGGTGACGGATAAAGGTGACGACGGAGCATCCGAAAACGAGGAAGCGGGCGGAGGCAATCAATGCGGCCCGCACACGTATTGACACGACCCAACTCGAGTGATCTGGTTTGACCCGGCGGTTCGCTTTGGGTTGAGCGTGTTTGAATTGCTACGGGGAGTCAGCATGAGTAAGGCGTTTCATCGTTTCGTGGCCTGGTTGCGTTCCCTGATGCCCACCGCCCCATCACCGGTCGGCGAACTCGCCCGCAAAACCGCTCTGCGCGCGACCGTTCTGGGTGGCGTGATGGCCCTGACCCTGAGCTCGGCCCCGGTGAGTCTCGCGACGCAGGCACAGGCACTGACCTGGACCGTCCCCATGAGCGGCATCGCCAGCGGCGCCGGGCACCTGAACGCCACACATGTCCAGGCGGGCTGGAGTGTCTCCTGCAACACGGTGGAGGCGAAGGTCAGAGCCCACAGAGGAACCGGCATGACCGGTGACGGGGTCATCGCCATCACCGGCGTCATGTTCGGATCCGCCGACGCCCTGTGCGCCGGCCCCCTGGGCCTCAAAATGGAGGTCACCGTCGACACACTGCCGCTGAAGTTCGACGCCACGGCGTTCGACGCGCGAACGGGCATGGTCGCCGGCAGGGTGTCCGGCATCACCGTCACGGTCGAGAGCAGTAACGGCTGCGTACTCACCATCGCCGGGCCGAACGGTAAGCCCGGCCAGGCCGACGCCTCCTACTCCAACCCCGACGGCACGATCGTCATCGACGATCGCGGTCACCTGCGTGTCACCGCCCAGAGCAGTTCCTGCAACGCGGGCATCCAGATCGGCGACAGCATCGTCGTCGACGGCCGGTTCGAGCTCACCCCTCGCGGAATCCTCACCAGCCCATGACCCCGACCCGGGAGACAATCCCCGACCACGCCGCGACGGCCGCGACCGTGCTCGGGGCCGCCGGGGTCTCGGCCGCCGGCCGGAGCCGGGGTGTCGATGCGAGGTCAGCCGGGACTCGTGCCGTACAGCGTGGCCAGGTCGGCGACGGTGGCGGCCATCCGCTCCCGTAGCTCGGTCGGCTCCAGCACCTCGATGTCCGCGCCCAGGCGCAGCAGCAGCCAGTGGGCGTGCCTGACGGACTCGGTCGGCAGGCGCAGCACCACCCAGCCGCGCTCGTCGGGCGGGCCCGCGGCGGCGAGCGCGGCCTCGGCGACCTCGGCGCCCACCGTGTGGCGCAGCATTCCCTCGGTGCCGGGCGCCATCCGCACCAGCGCCTCACCGGTGTACATCCGCTCGCGGAAGTCGGCCGCATAGCGCTGCCAGAAGGTGGGCAGATCGAAGTCGGCGGGGCGCTCGAAACACCCCGGCAGGAGCTCGGCGCTCACGATCCGCGCCACCTTGTAGGTGCGCGGCTCCCCCTCACCGGCGACGGCCACCATGTACCACGACCCACCCTTGAGGACCAGGCCGTACGGGTGTGCCAGGCGCTCGACGTCGCGTGGCCCCCAGCGGCGGTAGGTCATGCGCAGCGGGCGCTGCTCCCACACCGCCTCGGAGACCTCCCCCAGGAAGGGAGCCGCGTCGGCGTCGCGATACCAGCCAGGCACGTCCAGGTGGAAGCGCTCGCGCATCCTGGCGGCGTGGAAGCGCGGCTCGGGGGGCAGCGCGGCGAGCATCTTCAGCTCGGCGTTCGCCGCGACCTCGGCCAGTCCCAGTTCGGCGGCGGGGCCGGGCAGCGCCGCCAGGAACAGCGAGGAGGCCTCCTCGGCGGTCAGGCCGTTGAGACGGGTGCGGTAACCGTCCAGCAGGCGATATCCACCGGCGGGCCCGCGGTCGGCGTAGACCGGCACCCCGGCCGACGACAGCGCCTCCACATCGCGGTAGACCGTGCGGACGGAGACCTCCAGCTCCCTGGCCAGCTCGGTGGCCGTCAGCCGCCCTCGCGTCTGCAGGAGCAGCAGGAGGGAGAGCAGACGACTCGCGCGCATGGCCGCCATTGTTCCGCACGTTTGCCAATCTCACACACTCCATGTTCAAATGAACACATGGAAGGTAACAATCGCATTCGCGCGATCATGTCGGCGCTGCGCGCCAGCGACGCCGTCTCCGTCGCGGAGCTGGCGGTCGAGCACGCGGTCTCGGAGATGACCATCCGCCGCGACCTCGACGAGCTCGCCCAGCAGGGCGTGGTCAGGCGGGTCCGCGGCGGCGCGGTGAGCCTGCTGCTGCGCGGGGAGGAACCGCCCTTCGTGGTCCGCGAACGCGAGGCGATGGAGGCCAAGCGACGGATCGCGAGCGAGGTCGCGGCCCTGCTCGCCGACGGCGAGGCCGTGCTGCTCGACAGCGGCACCACTTCCCTGGAGATCGCCCGCGCGATCCGTGACCGCCGCCTGACGGTCCTGCCGCTCTGCCTGCAGGTCACCGCCGAGCTCAGCACCGCCCCCCGGATCCGCCTGGTGCTGCCCGGCGGGGAGGTCCGCCCCGGTGAGCTGAGCTTCACCGGCCCGTTGACCGAGAGCGCCATCCGCTCCCTGCGCTTCGACACCGCGGTCATCGGCTGCTGCGGCCTGTCCGCCGAACACGGCCTCACCGCCCACGACCTGTCCGACGTCGCCGTCAAGCAGGCCGCGATCGCCTCCGCCCGGCGCGTGGTCGCGGCCACCGACTCCGGCAAGTTCACCCGCACCGCGTTCGGCGCGGTCTGCCCGCTGGACCGCCTCGACATGGTCGTCACCGACACCGCGCTTCCCCCCGCCGAACACGACGCCATGATCGCGGCAGGCGTCGCCGTCCGCGCCGTCTGACCCGCCCGGCCGGATCCCCTGCTGCACGGCCCGCCCCAAAGTCCACGGCCCGAACCGTCTACTCTGATCCGCACCCCCTGACTGGAGCCCTCCTCCATGCACGTCATCCCCTTCGACCAGACCGCGCTGCTGCGCGGCCGGGTGGCGATCTACCTGCTCTTCCTGCTCTCCGGCATGGCCATCGGCACCTGGACGGCACGTATCCCATCGATCAAGCAGGGGCTGGAGCTGAGCGAGGGCGAGCTCAGCATCGCGCTGCTCGGCATCGCCGCCGGGGCGATCGCCGGCATGCAGGTGGTCGGCCGCCTGGTCGACCGCTACGGCAGCGCCAAGGTGATGCTGCCGATGGCCTTCGCCCAGAGCGTGGTGCTGGTCCTGCCCGCCTACATGCCGAACCTGGCCGGCCTGGCCCTCGCACTGTTCGTCTTCGGCGCGGTGCACGGCACCCTGGACGTCGCGATGAACGCAGGCGCCGTCGAGGTGGAGCGGGCCATGGGCCGGCCGATCATGTCGTCCTTCCACGCGGTGTTCAGCATCGGCGGGTTCCTCGGTGCCACCAGCGGAGGACTGCTCGCCCAGGCCTCGTTCAGCCCGGGAGCCACGTTCGCCGCGGTCGCCGCGGTGATCGCCGCACTCGCGCTCTGGGCGGCCCGCTGGGCGCTCCCCCCGGCCGCACAGGCCGTCCCCTCGGGAACGGAACCGGCGTCCGGCAAGGGCGGAGGGGTGATGCTGCTGGGTGTCCTGGCCTTCTGCTGCATGATCGGAGAAGGAGCCACGGCCGACTGGAGTTCCGTCTACCTGAGTGAGAGCCTTGGCAGTTCCGACGGGTTCGCCGCGGCCGCCTACGCCGCCTTCTCGGTCATGATGACCGCCGGCCGATTCGCCGGCGACAGGCTGGCCGCCTGGCTGGGGCCGGTGAATCTGGTACGCGCGTGCGGTGCGCTGGCCGCCTCCGGACTCGGGCTGGCTCTGCTGGCCGACCATCAGGTCGCCGCGGTGATCGGTTTCGGCTGCTTCGGGGCAGGCCTGTCCTGCATCGTCCCCCAGGTCTTCTCCGCGGCCGGTCGCCGCGACCCGGCTCGCGCCGGACAGGCGCTGGCCCGGGTGTCGAGCCTGGGCTACGCGGGATTTCTCACCGGCCCCGTACTGATCGGAGGTGCCGCCGAGCTGATGGACCTGCCTCGCGCGCTGGTGATCCCCGCTCTGCTGGCTCTTTTTGTGTCCCTGGCCGCGGGGGCGCTCAGAACCACGCCCTTTACAAAGTAGATCAAAATACTGGGCGGGCCCGGAGTGCCGCCCGGATGCACCGGGCCACTGGTGGACGATGCCGCTGACCGGCCGAGCGAGGTACGGCCGGTCAGCGGCGGCCCCGGAGGGGGATCAGATCACCCGGAGCCAGACGGCGGTGTCGGAGGGGAGCCTGTCCCCCTCCAGCGGACCGCTGGCCAGCAGGACCGACTCGTGCTCCGGCAGGGAGACCGGCTCCGCGCCGAGGTTGACCACGCAGATCAGGCCCGACTCCCGGCGGAAGGCCAGCACCCCCTCCCCCACCTCCAGCCAGGCCAGCGTGCCGTCACCGAGCAGCTCGCGGCGGAGACGCAGCCCGGTGCGATAGAGGGTGAACATGGACGCCGGGTCGGCGGCCTGCACCTCGGCCGTCAGCGCCTTCCACTCCGGCGGCTGCGGCAGCCACGGCTGCCCCGCGCCGAACCCGAACGGCGGCTCGTCACCCGACCAGGGCAGCGGCACCCGGCAGCCGTCACGGCCGGGATCGGTGTGGCCGGAACGGACCCAGATCGGGTCCTGGCGCAGCTCGTCCGGCAGGTCCTCCACCTCCGGCAGCCCCAGCTCCTCGCCCTGGTAGACGTAGAGCCCGCCGGGAAGCGCCATCGCCAGCAGTGCGGCCGCGCGGGCCCGCCGCTCGCCCAGCACCGGATCCGACGGCATGCCGTGCTTGCGGTCGGCGTGGTCGAAGGAGGTGTCGGCCCTGCCGTACTTGGTCACCGGGCGGGTCACGTCGTGGTTGGACAACACCCAGGTGGGAGGCGCGCCCAGCGGGATGTGCGTGGCCAGGGTCTCCTCGATCGACCGGCGCAGCGCGGCGGCGTCCCAGGGGCACGCCAGGAAGTCGAAGTTGAACGCGGTGTGCATCTCGTCGGGGCGCAGGTAGAGCGCGAAGCGCTCCTGGTCGGGCAGCCACACCTCGCCGATCAGGATCCGGTCGTCGTACTCCTCGGCCACCCGGCGCCAGCCCCGGTAGATGTCGTGCACGCCGTCGAGGTCGGTGTACGCCTCCTGTCCTCCCTCGCTGTCCATGTCCTTGACCAGCAGGGCGGCCGAGTCGATCCGGATGCCGTCCACACCCCGGTCGAACCAGAAGCGCAGCACGTCGTGGAACTCCTCGACGACCTCGGGGTTGGCCCAGTTGAAATCCGGCTGCTCGGGGGCGAACAGGTGCAGGTACCACTGGCCGTCGGCGACCCGGCTCCAGGCGGGACCACCAAAGATCGACTGCCAGTCGTTGGGCGGCAGCTCACCGCTCGCTCCCCGGCCCTCGCGAAACAGGAAGCGCTCGCGCTCGGGCGACCCGGGCCCGGCCTCCAGTGCCCGCACGAACCACTTCTGCTGGTCGGAGCCGTGGTTGGGGACGATGTCGGTGATCGTCTTGATGCCCAGGGCATGCGCCTCGGCGATGAACTCCTCCGCCTCGGCGAGCGTGCCGAACGATGGCTCGATGTCACGGTAGTCGGCCACGTCGTACCCGCCGTCGGCCATCGGCGACGGGTACCAGGGGTTGAGCCAGATCGCACCGATGCCCAGGTCGGAGAGGTATGGCAGGCGGGCGCGAAGTCCCGCGAGGTCGCCGATCCCGTCGCCGTCACCGTCGGCGAAGCTCCGGAGATAGACCTGGTAGATCGCGGCTCCCCGCCACCATGCTTCGGGGTCCGGGGTCGCTCCCGGGAAGGTGCTGCCGGACATGCTGGAACAACTCCTTGCGGTTGAAAGTGGGTAACGAGGTCAGCCCTTGAGGCTGCCGGCCGTGAGGCCGGCCATGATGCTGCGCTGGAAGATGAAGAAAACGACCATGGTCGGGATGCTCGCGATCACCAATGAGGCGATCAGCACGTTCTGCGGCATCTGCGCCGAGAGCGAGGCGATGCCCACACTGATCGTCATCTTCTCCCCGTCCGGCAGTACGAGCAGCGGCCAGACGAAATCCTTCCAGACGTTGACCACCGAGAGAATGGACACCACTCCGAGGATCGGCCGGGAGACGGGCAGCACGATCGACCACAGGATGCGGGCCGGAGAGGCGCCGTCGATCTGGGCGGCCTCCAGCAACTCCCGGGGGATCGAGTCGAAGAAACGCTTGAGCAGGAAGATGAAGAACCCGTTGGCCGCCGCGGGCAACCAGATCACCCACGGGGTGTTCAGCAGGTCCCAGCCGAAGATCGGCATGTCCTTGACCGTCAGGTAGGCGGGCAGCAGGATGACCATCGGCGGGATCATGAGCGTGGCCAGCATCAGCGCCAGGACCACGTTGCCCAGCACGGGTCGCAGTTTGGACAGCGCGTAGGCGGCCGAGACGTCGATGGCCAAGGTGAACAGCCAGGCGCCGCCGGCGTAGACGACGGTGTTGGTGAGGAAGAGTCCCAGGTCGAGCTGGTCCCACGCCTCGGCGTACACCCCGAAGTCGAAGGAGGTGGGAAAGAAGCTCGGCGGGATCTGGGCCAGTTCCTCGGGGGTCTTCAGCGCGCCGGTGACCATCCAGTAGAGCGGGAACACGAACGCGGCGGTGAAGACCACCACCACCAGGGTCAGCGTGATCCGGTAGATCAGCCGCCCGCGCGGGGTGTTGAGCGTGTGCGGGGAGACCAGGCTGCGAAACTCCCTGGGCGCCTCCTTGGCCGCACGCGTCCGCCGGGCCTTCTTCCCCGAGCCCCGCTCCGGTGGCCGGGCGGAGGCGGGTCGAGGCGGGTGGACTGTGAGGTTCGACATCGGCTCGGCTCCTCCCTAGCTCTGGTTGTCCCGCGACAGGCGCAGGTAGAAGGCGGAGAACACCATCAGCACGACCATGAGCATCAGCCCGAGCGCGCCCCCGGCGCCGAAGTCACCGAAGTTGAAGGCGTACTGGTACATGAGGTAGGCGACGGTGAGCGTCGCGTTCTCCGGGCCGCCGCCGGTGAGCAGGTAGGGCTCGATGAAGACCTGCATGGTCGCCACGATCTGCAGCAGCAGCATCACCAGCAGGATCAGCCTGGTCTGCGGGATCGTGACGTGCCAGACCCTCTTGAAGATCCCGGCACCGTCCAGTTCCGCGGCCTCGTACAGCTCGCTCGGGATGCTCTGCAGCGCGGCGAGGTAGATCAGCGTGCCGGTTCCCAGGTTCATCCAGGTGGAGACGATCACGAGGGAGATCAGCGCGGTGTCCGTGGAGTCCAGCCAGCTCAGGGCCGGCAGGTGCGCCAGCTCCAGGATCTGGTTGAACAGTCCGGCGCCCGGGTCGTAGAACCACTTGAACAGCAGCACCCCGACGGCCGGCGGCAGCATCACCGGGAGATAGACGATGAACCTCAGGTAGGCCCGCGCGTGTCGCAGCTCGTTGAGGACGATCGCCGCCACGAAGGGGATGACGTAGCCGAACACGAGCGCCAGGCCGGTGAAGGCAAGGGTGTTGAGCCACGCGTCGGCGAACGCCGAGTCCTCCGTCACGGTGCGGAAGTTCTCCAGGCCGACCCAGGTCGGGTCGTCGACGAAGTTCGTCTGCTGGAAGCTGAGCAGGACCTCCCGCACCATGGGGTACCAGGAGAAGAAGGCGAAGCAGATCAGCGCCGCGCAGAGGAACCCGTAGGCGGTCAGGTTGCGTTGCAGCCCACGCCGGAACGCCCCCGCTCCCCGCCGCCGTGAGCCTTTCACGGTCATTGTGGTCATCGGTTGACTCCCGATTTCGACATGAGTGCCGGGGTGCCGGCCGACGGGCCGGCACCCCGGGGAGCAGAAGATCAGCTCGACTTCGCCAGCACCTTGTTGGCCTTGGCCTCAGCGTCGGCCAGGAGCTTGTCGATGTCGGCGTCCTGCCTGGTCAGCACCGCCGACATGGGGACGTCGAGGATCGCGTAGAGCTCCTGGGACTTCGGCGGCTCCAGCTTGTTCTGGATGGTCGCCGATCCCTCCACGAAGGGGGTGAAGTTCTCCACCGGCACCGTGGCGTTCGCCTTACGCAGCTCGGTGATCTCCTTGCCCGGCGCGGCGTCGCCGTACAGGTCGGGGATCGGCAGGCCGACCGGACGGCCCTGCTGCTTGCTGCGCGCGTAGTTGAACTGCCCCTGGCCCGGGGTCAGCTCATGGAACTCCAGCCACAGCATGGCGGCCTTGATCTTCTCGGGCGTGGCCTTGGGGTTGATCATGTAGCCGTCGCCGCCGTTGAGTGAGGCCCTGGCCTCGGGCAGAGCGGTGACCCCGTAGTCCTCGAACTTGCCCTTGAAGTCGTTGTTGACCGTCTGGACGACATCCGGGGCGCCGATCATCATGCCGAGCTTGCCGCCGCCCATCATCCGCATCAGGTCCTCCCACTGGAGGAGCTGCTTGGTGCCCATGCTGTTGTCGGTCCAGCGCATGGTCTTGAGGTTCTCCAGGACTGCCTTGCCCTCCGGGCTGTTGAACGCCGCGGTCTTGCCGTCGGGAGTGACCATCTCGCCACCCCGCCCGTAGAGGGAGGCGGCGAAGTGCCAGCCACCGGTGTTGCCGGCGCTGTACTCACCGAATCCGACATATCCGGCACCAAGTCCGGAGATCTTCTTCGCGGCCTCCTGCAGCTCGGCCCAGGTCTTGGGCGGCGCGGCAGGGTCGAGACCCGCCTGGGTGAACAGCTTGCGGTTGTAGACCAGGCCCATGGAGTAGTTGTTCCTGGGAAGGCCGTAGATCTTGTCGCCTTCCTTGAAGATGCTCATGACATCGGGCCGCAGGTCGCCCAGCTTGGTGACGCTGCCGACGTACGGGCCGATGTCGGCCGCCTGGCCCGCCGCGATGATCTTCTTGACATCGGTGTAATAAACGTAGAAGACGTCCTCCATCGTGCCGCCGGCCAGCTTCGCCTGGAAGGTGTCCGGGTTGATGCAGGGGAAGGCGTCCTTGCTGTCGATCGTGATGTTCGGGTGCAGTTTCTGGAACGCGGCGACGTCCTCGTCCCAGGCGGTTCGCTCCAGCGGGTTGCTCTTCGGCGGCTGGCAGCCGACGGAGATCGTGACCGGAGCATCGGCCCCAGCGGCGCTCGGACTGGTTTCGGCGGCCTTGGATCCGCTGTCGTCGTTGCCGCAACCGGCGGCGGTGAGCGCGATGGCTGCGGCGAGCAGCATCGAGAGCTTGGGGGATTTCATCCGAGGCACTCCTTGGCGGGTCGGTTGCGAGAAACATATAGAGGCGTGCAGGAAGTAGCAAGAGTCCGTCAGTTCAGATGCAAAAAAGTGACAGTGACTGGTCGGCCACCCCGTCGTACCACCTCGCCGCACCCAAGAAATTCATCTGACCTGCGGATATATCGAGACAACGCGGGACGGAGTCATCCAGCCGCAAGAAGATGCTTGATGACGTCATTTTCTTGTCGGAACTTTCAGAAAGCGGTTGTTCGAAGCCGTACCGTCCCGGGCGCCGGAAGGAGGGCCCAGGCCGGTGGCAGCGGTGCCCGGCCCCCGCATGGACACTCGAAGGAAGGCGCGGGCACGGCGTGCCCAAACGGCCATCTCGTCACGCCGTGCCCGGCCGCCCCGACCTGCCCGGGGCCGGAGCCGGGGGCATCCACGGCGTGCAGACCCTGGACGACGGCATCGCGCTACTGCGGGCCCTGGAGAGCGGACCGCGCGAGGCGGTGGTGGTCGGCGCCGGCTACCATCCCGGCGCCCGCCGGATGAGGATCAAGAGGCGGTGGCCACGAGAAACTCCGGGTGGATGGTTGGGCCGGATGAGAGCGGGCAAGGGCGAAGGATCCAAGTGCCGATACCGACAAGGAGGAGCAATGCTCACATTGACGGACACCGCAGCCCAGGTAATCCGGGATCTCAGCTCGCAGGTGACGGACTCTCCCGATACCGGGGTCCGCATCTCGTCCCAGAGCGACGGCACCGGATCGCTCATGCTGTCGATCGCCGAACACCCCGAGTCCGCCGACAAGGTGGTGGAGTCGGCAGGAGCACGGATCTTCCTCGACCCGCAGGTCGTGGACATGCTGGACGACAAGTCCCTGGACGCCGACGTCGACGAGGGTGGCGGCGTCGCGTTTCTCGTCACCGAACAGCCTCACTGACCATCCGCCGTAAATCCGGCACGCGTGCCCCGGCCCCCCAGGGGGAACCGGGGCACGTCCGTGCTGAGGGTGCGACCTGCCCGGGAAACCGTGCGGCTCCCACGGGCAGGGCACGGGCGGGGTCGTGGTCAGTACGGCCAGGTCCAGTCGCGGATCTCGGCGGGATCCTCGCCGTACTGACGGGTGTAGGCGCGAGCGCTCAGCCGGCGGTCCATCATGTGCTGACGCAGATGCGCCGACCGCTCCGCCAGCCCGGGAACCCGGTCGATGACATCCATGACCAGATGGAAACGGTCGATGTCGTTGAGCATGGCCATGTCGAACGGGGTGGTGGTGGTCCCCTCCTCCTTGTAGCCGCGCACATGGATGTTGTCATGGCCATGGCGCCGGTAGGTCAGCCGGTGGATCAGCCACGGATAGCCGTGGAAGTTGAAGACGACCGGCTTGTCGGCGGTGAAGAGCGTGTCGAACTCGGCATCCGACATGCCGTGCGGATGCTCGCTCGGCGGTTGCAGCCGCATCAGGTCCACCACGTTGACCACCCGCACCTTCAGCTCGGGCAGGTACTCGCGCACCAGGGCCGCCGCCGCCAGCGTCTCCAGCGTGGGCACGTCCCCCGCGCACGCCAGCACCACGTCCGGCTCGGTGCCGGCATCGCTGCTGGCCCACTCCAGGATGCCCAGGCCCCGGGTGCAGTGCGCGATCGCCTCGTCCATCGGCAGCAGGTCCAGCACCGGCTGCTTACCCGCCACGATCACGTTGACGTAGTCACGCGAGCGCAGGCAGTGATCCGCCGTCGACAGCAGCGTGTTGGCGTCCGGCGGCAGGTAGACCCGCACCACCTCGGCCTTCTTGTTCATCACCACGTCCAGGAAACCCGGATCCTGATGGGAGAAGCCATTGTGATCCTGACGCCACACATGCGATGACAGCAGGTAGTTCAACGACGCGATCGGCCGCCGCCAGTGAATCTTCCGGCAGGCCTCCAGCCATTTGGCGTGCTGGTTGAACATCGCGTCGACGATATGGATGAACGCCTCGTAGCAGTTGAACAGCCCATGACGGCCGGTCAGCAGGTACCCCTCCAGCCAGCCCTGGCACAGGTGCTCGCTGAGCACCTCCATCACCCGCCCGCCCCTGGCGAGGTTCTCGTCGGTGGGCAGGGTCTCGGCGTCCCAGGCCCGGCCGGTGACCTCGAAGACCGCCGACAGCCGGTTGGACGCCGTCTCGTCGGGGCCCATCAACCGGAAGTTGTCGGGGTTGGCGGCGATCACGTCACGCAGGAACATCCCCAGCACCCGGGTGGGCTCCGTCGACACGCGAGCGGGAGCCTTCACCTCGACCGCGTAGTCGCGGAAGTCGGGCAGCGCCAGCGGCCGCAGCAGCTCACCGCCGTTGGCGTGCGGATTGGCGCTCATCCGCAGCGGCCCCTCGGGTACCGTCTCCAGGATCTCCGCCACCGGGTGGCCCCGGCCGTCGAACAACTCCTCCGGCCGGTAGGAGCGCATCCACTCCTCCAGCATCGCCAGATGCTCGGGACTGTCACGCACTCTGGTCAACGGCACCTGATGCGCCCGCCAGGTCCCCTCCACCGGCAGGCCGTCGACCTCACGCGGCCCCGTCCACCCCTTCGGCGTCCGCAGGACGATCATCGGCAGGCGGTCGGCCCGTCCCTGCCGGTAGTCGGCGATCTGGTCGAACACCCGCTCCAGGGTCTCGGCCATCAGCGCGTGCATGATCTCGGGGTCGCCGCCGGAGACGAAGTGCGGCCGGTAGCCGTACCCCTCCATCAGCTTGACCAGTTCCTCCTCGGGGATCCGGGCCAGCACGGTCGGGTTGGCGATCTTGTAACCGTTCAGGTGCAGGATCGGCAGCACCACCCCGTCACAGGCGGGGTCGAGGAACTTGTTGGAGTGCCAGCTGCCCGCCAGCGGCCCGGTCTCGGCCTCGCCGTCACCGATGACGCAGGCCACCACCAGGTCCGGGTTGTCGAACGCGGCTCCGTAGGCATGGGCCAGGGCATAGCCCAGCTCACCGCCCTCGTGGATCGACCCCGGGGTCTCGGGCGCCACGTGGCTGGGTATGCCGCCGGGAAAGGAGAACTGCCGGAAGAGCCGCTGCATCCCCCGAGCATCCTGCCCCACATCCGGATATTTCTCGGTATAAGAGCCCTCCAGCCAGGCATGCGCCACCGCCGCGGGACCGCCGTGGCCGGGACCGACGACGTAGATCATGTCCTGGCCGCGTTCGGTGATGATCCGGTTGAGGTGGGCGAAGCAGAAGTTCAGCCCCGGCGTGGTCCCCCAGTGCCCCAGCAGCCTGGGCTTGATGTGCTCGGGTCGCAACGGCTCGGTCAGCAGCGGGTTGGCCAGCAGGTAGATCTGACCGACCGACAGGTAGTTGGCCGCGCGCCAGTAGGCGTCGACGTGCGCGAGTGCGTCCATACATCGACAGTTCCTCCACGGCGGCGTTCCAACCTCGACGCGGCGAACCTGTTCACCCCGGGCGCCGGGCCCGAGCGGGAAGGCGCCCGCGGCGGGCGGCCCCACCTGGGTTTCCCCTGGGCGCCCCCGCACCGGGCCCGAGCCGGGATCTCCACCCCCCGTGATCATCTGTGTCCCCTGCCCCATTACCGTATTGAGGTGAAATGTACGAAGATCTCCGGGTAAGCCGATGGCGCCGTGGCGGTGTTCGAGGATGCGGTGGTTCCCCTCGCCGGGAATGTCGGGAGTGAACGATGAGATTTGTCGGGTTTCGGGATGGTCGTCAGGTCCGGGTGGGAGTGCTGACCGGCACCGACCAGGTGGTGCCGCTGGCCGAGGTGAGCGAGTTCTACGAGGATCTGCCCGGCTGGACCGCCAGGGCGCGCGAGCTCACCACCGGTGAGCCCGCAGGTGAGCTGGCATTGGGCGAACTGAGCCTGGCTCCGGCGGTGACCGGTTCCGCACGGGTGCTGTGCGTCGGGTTGAACTACCGCGAACACGCCGCAGAAGGCGGTTTCTCCACCCCGGAGACACCGACGATCTTCGGGCGGTGGACGACGTCGCTCGCGGTCGACGGGACGCCCGTGCCGGTGCCGTCGGACGAGGCGGGCCTGGACTGGGAGGTCGAACTGGTCGCGGTGGTCGGTACGGCCATGCGGTGCGTGGACCCGGAGACCGCGCTCGCCGGGGTGTTCGGCTACGCGGTCTTCAACGACCTGAGCGCCCGGCGGGCACAGCGGCTGACCGCGCAGTGGACGCTCGGCAAGAACTCCGACCACAGCGGGCCGATCGGGCCTGTCGTGACCGCCGACGAGGTGGGCGATCCGGCCGACGGCCTCCGGCTGGTGACCCGGGTCAACGGCGAGGTCGTCCAGGACGGCGACACCAAGGATATGATCTTCTCGGTCGGGCAGGTGCTGGCGCACCTGAGCCGGACGATGACGCTGCTGCCCGGAGACCTGGTGGCGACCGGCACGCCCTCGGGGGTGGGGCACGCACGCACCCCGGCGTGGTTCCTGCGGCCCGGTGACGTGGTCGAGGTGGAGATCGACCGGCTGGGCTCGGTGCGCAACCCGATCGTGGCCTGGCCGGAGAGCTGAAACGACGTCGCAGGCGTCTTGGCCGGTGCGCTTCCATATCGCGGCGCACCGGGATGAGAGGCCTCTCGAGGAGAGGAACCCCTGAGTGAGAATCGCCATCATCGGCGGAGGCCTCGGCGGGCTGGCCACCGCCCTGCTGCTGCGGCAGGCGGGTGTCGAGGCGGTCGTGTACGAGCAGACCGCCGAACTGCGTGAGGTCGGCGCCGGGATCGTGGTGGGCCCCAACATGGTCCGCCCCCTGGCGCGAGCCGGGCTCGGCGAGCGGCTGGCGTCCTTCGCCGTGCCGCTGGAGGCCGCCTGGGAGTTCCGGCGCTGGCAGGACGGCCAGGTGCTGTTCTCCCAGCCGATGGGCGAGGAGTGCCGCCGGCTGTACGGCGCCGACTGCTACGTCGCGCACCGGGCCGACCTGCTCGAGATGCTGCTGGAGGCACTGCCCTCGGACGTGGTCAGGGCCGACCGGAGGCTGGAGACCTTGCGCCAGGACGGCTCCGAGGTCGAGCTGGTCTTCACCGACAGCCGGGGCGAGAAGACGACGGTGACCGCCGACGGGGTGATCGGCGCGGACGGCATCCACTCGGCGGTACGGCCCACGGTCGTCGAGGAGGCGCCGCCGCGTTTCTCCGGGCTGTGCGCCTACCGGTGCCTGGTCGAGGCCGAGCACGCGCCGGAGCTGGCGCTACGCCGGGTGCACACGCTCTGGCTGGGCCCGGGCCGGCACTTCGTCCACTACCCCATCAGGGACAGAAAGCTGATCAACATCGTTGCGATCGTGCCCGCCGGCGAGTGGCGGGTCGAGTCGTGGACCGCCGAGGGGCGGATCGAGGACCTGGCGCGCGAGTTCGAGACCTGGGACCCGCGGCTGGGGCAGCTGGTCGCCTCGGCCACCGAGACCAGGCGCTGGGCCCTGTACGACCGCAGCCCCCTGGAGCGCTGGACATCCGGGCGGGTGGCCCTGCTGGGTGACGCCGCCCACTCGATGCTGCCCTTCTTCGGCCAGGGAGCCGCCCAGGCGGTCGAGGACGCGGTGGTCCTCGCGAGTTGCCTGCGTACCGCCACCCGCGAGACGGTGGCGCAGGCGCTGGTCCGCTATGCGGAGATCCGCCGGCCCCGGGCCTCGCAGGTGCAGCTGATGAGCCGCGGCCGCGAGGTGCAGAACCACCTGCCCGACGGGCCCGCCCAGCTGGAGCGCGACGCGGCCTTCGCCGGCGGCGACCCGCTCCGGCAGAACGCCTGGCTCTATGGCCACGACCCCGAGACGATCACGGCGAGCTGAGGCGGCCCGGCCTCGCGCCGCCGGGCTCCGGCCCACTCGGGGCGGGAACCCGGCGGCGGGCGTGCTCACCCGCGAGCCTCGGCGCGCAGTTCGGCGAGCAGCTCACCCTGCTCGGCGAGCAGCTCGGTCAGGATGGATCGCGCCGCGAACATCAGGGTGGCCACATCCGGGGTGGAGAGCGCGTACACGACGGTGGCGCCCTCCCGGGTGGCGGTCACGAGCCCGGCACGGCGCAGCACCGCCAGCTGCTGGGAGAGGTTGGACGCCTCGACGTCGATGGCGCTCAGCAGATCCCGCACCGGCAGGGGGCCGTCCTGCAGCAGCTCCAGCACCCGGACACGGACCGGATGGCCGAGGGTGCGAAAGAGCTCGGCCTTGGCCTGGTGCAGTGGCACCGGCATGATCACGCGGCCCCGGCGACTGGCCCGCCACCGGGGGGGCGTACATCGACGCCGTACCGGGCGACGATGCGCGGCGGGTTCTCCAGGCGCCCGGTCAGGACCTCGGCCGCGTGATCGTCGGAGGCCCGGCGCACGAGCTCCAACTCGCCGTCGACATCGGCCATGCGCGCCCTTAACTCCGCCGCGAACTCGCTCTCGCTCACGCCCCCCACCTCCCGTGGATCAGGTCATCCCCGGCGTCCGGTTTACCGGCACACCCTTCCTGATGATGTGCCAAATTGCATAATTCTTCAAATCGTAATGACGTTGGCTATGATGGCGGAAGCCGTTTTCCACAGGTCCCCGGCCGGTCGGGCCCGAGCAATGACGGATCGACCGCCAAGCGGGATACTTGGTGCGGCTACCGCGGGCTGACCTGCGGCGTCAGAGCGCGCCAGCCGGCGATGCGACAGTGACGAGAGGCCGAGCACGGCCTGCGTGAGGGAGTACAGCCAATGGGACGGGGCCGAGCCAAGGCGAAGCAGACAAAGGTCGCTCGCGAGCTGAAGTACAGCAGCCACAGCATGGATCTCGACCGGTTGCGTAAGGAGTTGGGCGCCGGTGACGACACCGCGCCGGAGAGCGAGGCCGACGACCCTGTCGGCGAGCCGACAGGCAGGTAGGGCTGGTTGCGCGGGGTTTCGCGGATCGAGGGAACGGCCCGTGCCCCCCGAGTACGACGGCGAATCCCGCGCAACATCCTGCAACATCATTGAGGCGACCGGGCAGAGCTGCTTACCGTCACGGTTGTGCGAAACCGCCGCACGGCGGGTCACACCCCCCGTACGGCGCGTCGACGGAGAGCTCTGGCGGGTCCCACCTCATCAAGACGGTGACCGGCCGCCCTTCCCCCCGGACGCCGGGATCTGCCAGTTCACACGCCGTGGCCCCGGGAAGAATCGCCGGCTCCCGCGAGGTCATGCCTCGCCGAGGCGGAAAGTCTCCCTGGGCCACGGCCACCACCCATCGCGTACGCCGGAGAGGCCTTGACGAACCGCTACGGAGCCCAGTTCGGGCCCGACATCACCTTCCTCGGCGTCGGCCGGTGCTCACTGGATGATCCCGCGAGCTATGCGGGCGCCGACGTCGTGATCGTGGGGGCGCCGTTCGACGGCGGCACCTCGCACCGGCCGGGAGCGCGCTTCGGGCCGCAGGCGATCCGGATGACCGACTACCTGCCGCACGACGGGGCGCGCCCCAGCCTGGCACTGCGCACCGACGGGCTGCGCGACCTGCGCGTCCTGGACGCCGGTGACATCGAGATGCCGCCCGGCGACATTCTGGCCTCGCTGTCCGCGCTGGAGGCCGCCGTCGAGAAGGTGGCCCGAGCCGGAGCCATCCCGGTGGTCCTGGGCGGTGACCACTCGATCGCCTTCCCCGACGCCAAGGGGGTGGCCAACGTCCTTGGGCACGGCCGGATCTCGATGATCCACTTCGATGCCCACGCCGACACCGGCGACATCGAGTTCGGCTCGCTGTGGGGGCACGGGCAGCCGATGCGCAGGCTCATCGAGTCGGGGGCACTGCGCGGCGACCGGTTCCTGCAGATCGGCCTGCGCGGCTACTGGCCGCCGCCGGAGACGCTGGACTGGATGGCGGAGCGCTCGATGCGCTCGTACGAGATGACCGAGATCGTGCACCGCGGCCTGTCGGAGTGCCTCACCGAGGCCTTCGCCATCGCGACCGACGAGTGCGACGGTGTCTTCCTGTCCGTCGACATCGACGTGTGCGACCCGGGTCACGCGCCGGGCACCGGGACGCCCGAGCCCGGTGGCATCACCGCGCGCCAGCTCCTCGACTCCGTACGGCGCATCTGCCTGGAGCTGCCGGTCGTCGGAGTCGACGTGGTGGAGGTCAGCCCGCCCTACGACCACGCGGACATCACCGCCGCGCTGGCCAACCGCGTGGTTCTCGAGGCGTTGAGCGCCATCGCCCGGCGGCGGCGCGACGCCCGGGACGGTACGGCGTGGAACCCGCTGCTTCCCCTGCTCGCCGACCGCCCGGACCGCTGAGAGGTCTACCTGGCTCTCGGGCGGTTGCCCCACCTGGGCTTGCGGAACAGATCGCGCCGCTCCAGCAGGTAGACGAGCTTCGAGGCCGCGATCCTGACGGCCTCCTCGTGCCGGTGGCGCTTCTGCGGCACGGCGGCGCTCCAGCGCTCAAGCAGCAGGGCTATCTCCTCGGCGAGTTCGCCGATCACCCGGTAGCGGGTGCTGAAGGCGTAGAGGTCCCCGTGCACCGCGTTCACCAGGTCCTCCTCGACCCGGTGGGCGAGTGGCCTGACCCGGCGAAGGATCTCGGCCTCCATCGCCGGAGTGACCGGTGCCCGGCGGGCGTCGCCCTCGGGCACCATGATGAGAGCCCGGACCCGCGCGACGGCCAGGGCACGCTCGGCCTGTGGGGTCGAGGAGTGCTCGGCGAGGTCCAGGAGGCGGCGGAGGGTCTCCTGTGTCTTGTCGTCGAACATGGAAACCCATTCCGCCTTCGCGTCCGGTGTTCTCGCCGGACCGGGAGATCGGGTCTCGGCGTCGGCATCCGCGCATGCCGCGCATGTGCGATCACATGCTATTCGACCCGATGGGCACGGGCGGCTCCCGGTGGGCCCCCTGCTCCCCGAGGGCCTCGCTCGTGGTGTCCACTCCCGGCCGCCGGACGATGCTAAAGGGTGTACGGCAGAATTTCACCCCTTTCGTCGAATCCGGTATCCGACAGCCCCGCAAGCCTACTTTTTCCGCTAATAGCCTCACTTCTCGGTTTTTCTGCGAATACAGTCCAGCTCTATCGGACGGCGCCCCCTTCGCGGAAGGGCGGAGGAGAGTGGACGGGGTGGCTCACGGCCATGGATCCGATCGGTGACGATCTGCTCAGAATCATCAGGCCCGAGATCGGGTACCGGGAGGGGCCCGGCCGGCACAGCAAGTTCGGTGAGTGGTACGCGGCCAACGTGGTCCAGGACCCGCAGTACGAGACGGCCCCGTGGTGCGCGATGTTCATCGCCTGGGCCGCGGAACGGGCGGGCGTACAGCAGTACGTCGGGCAGTTCGCCTGGACCCCGTCGCAGGCCCGCTGGTTCGAGACGAACGGCGCCTGGTCGCGGACACCTGAGCCGGGTGCCCTGGTCTTCTTCGACTGGTCGGGCGGCAAGGACATCAAGGGGATCGACCACGTCGGTGTCGTCGAGAGCGTCGAGGGTGGAACGATCCACACCGTTGAGGGGAACGTCGACCGGGTCTGGCTGAAGCGCAAGACGCGCGACCAGAGCAAGGTCGTGGGCTACGGCCTGCCGCGCAAGGTCAAGGAGAACCTGGCGGGGAAGAACGACACCGTCCCGCAGCAGATCGGCCGGATCGAGGTCCGCCCGGCACCCGCCCCGGCCTCCACCGCCCTGACCGACGCCTCGGCTACGCTCCCCGTCTCCATGGAGACCGCCGTGGTCGCGGGGCTGCTGACCTTCGTCCTCGGCACGTCGTTCGTCCTGTCCCGGCTGCGTCCCCGCGTCTCGGCGGGACGGCACCGCAGGAGGAACGGGTGGCAGGAGCCTCGGCGGCGGGCGGAACGGCGGACCGGTGGAGCGCCCCCGGCCCTGGCCTCGCTCTTCCTGGCCGGGGCGTCCGAACAGGACAGGGCCGGCAGTCCGGAGACGCTCCGGGTGCGCAGACCGGGCTGGGCGCACGAGCCGTACCGCACGGATCACCCGCGGCCCGTCACCGGCCTTGCCTTCGAGACCTCCGCCCCCGAGACCTCCGCGCCCGAAGCCCCGGCCCCCGAGGCGGAGGCGCGCCGGGCCGCGTGACCTCCCGGGCCGGCTGCGGTTGTCCGGGCCAGGGAGGGTCGCCGGACGAACTCTGCGCCACCTGCCACAGGGCTCACCAACAAAACGATCTCGGCATCAAGGAGTTCATCGAAGCTGGGCCCGTCGCAGCAAGCAGTTCGGGGAGGTCATCTGCTCGGTGAACGGGTGCCCTCGTCCGGTCCGTACCAGACGGCTGCTGCTGTGTTACCCCCACGAGCACCATCGCAAGCGGCTCCAGCTTCCGCTGTACGGCGATCAGGCCCCGGCCCGGTTCAGCCAGGCATCCACCGCCGAACTCTCCGACACCATCAGGTAGTCGGCCCGGCCATCGCCGTTGACGTCGGCGAAGCGGAGCTTGTCCCGGGTGGCGCCGTCGACTCCGGCGGCGAAGACTCCGCGGGCGGACCAAGAAGGGATGCCGTTGTTCCCAGGGGTGTTCCGCCAGGCACTCACGGCACCGCTGTCGGAGACCACAAGATAGTCGTCACGGCTGTCGCCGTCGTAGTCGGCGAACCGGACCCGGTCCCCGGTGACGCCCTGCACCCCGGGCGCGATCACCCCCAGGCTTTGCCAGGAAGGCACGCCGCCGCAGCCGGCCCCGTGTGCGGGGCCGGCTGCGGCGGCGCCGGGAGCGAAGGCCCCCAGGCAGATCGCGGCCGCCGCGAGCCCGGCCAGCTGCCCGATGGTCCCGGCGACGGTCGTGATCACCCAGTCCGCCATGTCGGCGTGGACATCCTCCTGTGGGATGACGATCGCCAGCTCGCCGTTCGCGTTCACGACGGTGCCGTCGAAGTCGAACCACCTGACCCCGGGATCCGGGAGGTCCAGGGGGTGGGTCTCGACGGTGTTCTTGATGACGTCGCTCAGGCGCCCCTGATTCAACCCTTCAAGATCGATCACCCGCTCCACCATCGCGGGATCGATGCCTTCGCCTTCGATGCTGATCACCACATCCTCGGCGGCGACGGCGGGCGCGCCTACCTGTCCTCCCCAGGCGGCACCGCAGCTGATCTTGACTGCGGTCGCGGGAATCGGCGGAGACGCGCATAACGACGTTGTTTTTCCCGCGGCCGCAGCGGGGCTCGCACCACCGGTCGCGATCATCACTGCGGCGATCAGCATGATCGTTATGAACCTCATAGGACTGTCTCTTTCGGTGGGGGGCGAAGGATCCCCGACGGCGGGAACGCCGGGGACGTCGACCAAGCCATGTGGGTTCACTACTTATTTATGTGGTTTTTCATTTGTTTACATGCGTATGAGTTGGATAGCCAAGATTCACTTTGGCCAGGCAAGGCCGTGCGGTGAACGTCGGGAGCCGGCCAAGGCCCGCAAAGCCGCCTTCGCCGAACCGCCGGACGGCCCCAGCCAGGTGTGGCCGCAGGGGCGGCGGCTGCGCATGCAGCACGAGATAGACGAGGACCGAACCCCAGCCGATCTGCGCCAGCATCCAGCCCAGGCCCAGCACCAGGACGCCGGGGGCCGGGGGCCGGGGCCATCACGAGCAGGGCGGCGACGCCGACGGCGGTCAGGCCGACCAGGTGGGGGCGGCGGCGGCCAAGGAGCTCTTACCGACCGCGGCGGGCTGTCTCCATCGCCCGCCCTGCCCGCGTCAACCGAGGTCGAGCCGGGTTTCCATGTTCAGACGGAACCGGCCGTAGGGGTTCACATGAAGCCCAGCACAGCGGGGCCGAGTGGGCGGTACCGCGGCCGAGGGCGAGCGGCCCGCTGATCATGACACGGCCGAAGCCCGCCTCGCATCACTTTCACTGAGCCGCCTCAGCTTCGCTGAGTCAGGACACCGGCGAGCACGGACTCACGGGTTGATTAATAAGGTTAGGCAAAGCTAAGTTACCGGGAACGGCACTTCCCAGTAAAGGCGGCGTGATGACAGCGGGCGGCGAGCAGACCCTGGAGCGGACAGCGGGGGTTCCGGTCTACCGGGGCCACCACGTGGAGGTTCTGCGGACGGCGCGGCTCAGCCCGAGCTTCGTCCGGGTCACCTTCGGCGGCGAGGACCTGGCGGGCTTCGCCGACAAGGGCTTCGACCAGCGGATCAAGGTGATCCTCCCGCTGCCGGACGGCAGCCTCACCCCCCTGGGCGACGGGGACGACTGGTACCAGCGGTGGCGTGCGCTCCCGCAGGAACTGCGCAACCCGATCCGCACCTACACCGCCCGCGCCGTCCGGCCGGAGCGGCGCGAACTCGACGTCGACTTCGTCCTGCACGGTGAGACCGGCCCCGCGTCCCGGTGGGCGACCCGTGCGACCCCCGGAGACCGGGTCGTGGTGGTCGGCCCCAACGCCGCCCACCCCGGCCCCACCGGCGGCCGGGAGTGGGCACCCCCCGCCGGGGCGACGCATCTGCTGCTGGCCGGGGACGAGACGGCCGTGCCCGCCATCACCACGATCGCCGAGTCGCTCTCCGGTTCCGTGCCCGCCACGGTGCTGCTGGAGGTCCCCGAGACCGCCGACGCGCTCGCCCTCGATGTCCACCCGGGTGTGCGGGTCACCTGGCTGTCCCGCGAGGGGGCCCGCCACGGCGACCTGCTCATTCCCGCCGTCCGCGACGCCCTGAGCGCGCTCGCCGCACCGGCGGGCACCGCCCCCGATGCCGCCGCCTCGCTGGAGGACGTCGACATCGACACGGAGATCCTTTGGGAGGTCCCCGACTCCTCCGCGACCGGCGGCCTGTACGCCTGGCTGGCGGGCGAGGCGGGCATGGTCAAGCTGCTCCGCCGCCACCTGGTACGGGAGGCGGGAATCGACCGCTCCTCGGTGGCCTTCATGGGCTACTGGCGGCTGGGACGCGCGGAGAGCGCCTGAACCCGGCGGCAGAGGCCCCCCGGGGCCTTTGCCATTCCGTACCCGAAAACCTGCCGACTCCTTGACCCGAGGCGGAGCCGGACAGGTGTCCGGGCCGCGTAGCTTGAGGACGTAGGGTACCCGGCTCGCGACCTGGGAGGGCCGACATGACAGCAGCACGGCCCGACCTTCAGGACCCGGCGGGAGCCCCCGGATACCCGCCCATCGCCGACCACGGGTTGATCGGTGACCTGCGCACCGTGGCGCTGGTGGACACCCGCGGCACGATCGACTGGTACTGCTGCCCGCGTTTCGACGCGCCGAGCGTGTTCGGCTCGATACTGGACACCGCCCGGGGCGGCTCGTTCGAGCTGGGCACCGATGTGCCCGCGAGAACCAGGCAGTTCTACTTCCCGGACACCAACGTGCTGATCACCCGGTTCTCCGCGACCGACGGGGTGGGCGAGATCCAGGACTTCATGCCGGTCGTCGACGACTGCGGCGAGTGCGACCGGCACCGGCTGATCCGGCGGGTGAGATGCGTACGGGGATCACTGCCGTTCCGGGCACGAGTGGCTCCCAGGTTCGACTACGGCAGGCAGTCCCACATCCTGAGCATGCGGGACGGCCGGGCGATCTTCGAGTCACCGTCGCTCCGCCTGACCCTCTCCTCCAGCGCGACCCTGGAGGCGGACGGTCAGGACGTACGCTCGGAGTTCAAGCTCAACGAGGGCGAGTGGGCGGTGTTCGCCCTCGACAGGCTCAGCGACGACCTGGCCCCGCGCCCGTGCCCGATCGAGGAGGCCGAGGAGCAGTTCACCGCCACCGTCGCGTTCTGGCGCCGCTGGCTGTCGGCGTCGCGCTACCGCGGCCGATGGCGGGAGATGGTGCACCGCTCCGCGCTCACCCTGAAGCTCCTCACCTACGCGCCCACCGGCGGGATCGTGGCCGCCGCGACGACCAGCCTGCCCGAGCGGATCGGCGGGGAGCGCAACTGGGACTACCGGTACGTCTGGATCCGCGACTCGGCGTTCTGCGTGTACGCGCTGCTCAGGCTGGGCTTCGGCGAGGAGGCCGAGGCGTTCATGAACTTCCTGTCCAAGCACGTCAGCCACGACTGCGGCGGCCCCTCCGGACCATTGCAGATCATGTACGGCATCGACGGGCGCACCGAACTGCCCGAACTCGAGCTGCCCCACCTGGAGGGCTACCGGGGCTCGGCCCCGGTGCGCGTCGGAAACGCCGCCGTGGACCAGCTCCAGCTGGACATCTACGGCGCCCTCCTCGACTCGGTCTACCTCTACGACAAGTGGCACCGGCCGATCTCCAGCGACCTCTGGGAGGAGGTCCACCTCCTGGTCGACTGGGTCTGCGACAACTGGGACCGGCCGGACGAGGGCGTTTGGGAGACCCGCGGCGGGCGCAAGAACTTCGTCTACTCGCGGCTGATGTGCTGGGTGGCGATCGAACGGGCCATGCGGATGGCCGCCCACCGCGGCCTGCCCGCCGACACGCAGCGCTGGCAGCTGGCCCGCGACGCGATCTACCGGCAGATCATGCGGCGCGGCTGGTCGGAGCGGCTGCGGGCGTTCGTCCAGCACTTCGACGACGACGTCCTCGACGCCTCGGTGCTGATGATGCCGCTGGCCAAGTTCATCTCCCCCACCGACCCCAAGTGGCTGTCCACCCTCGACGCGCTCGGCGCGACCCTGGTGTCGGACGCGCTGGTCTACCGCTACGACCCCTCGGTCAGCCCGGACGGGCTAAGCGGGCAGGACGGCACGTTCTCGATCTGCTCGTTCTGGTACGTCGAGTCGCTCACCCGCGCCGGGCGCCTGGACGAGGCGCGGCTGGCGTTCGAGAAGATGCTCACCTACGCCAACCACCTTGGCCTGTACGCCGAGGAGATCGGGCAGACCGGCGAGCAGCTCGGCAACTTCCCGCAGGCCTTCACCCACCTCTCGCTGATCAGCGCCGCGTTCAACCTCGACCACGCCCTGGGCTGACCCCCGGCCACGGCGGGCGGGAGGACCCGGGCGGGTGCCGAGACCCGGATCGCCAAGAACGCTCGGGCCGACCGGGCCGCTCAGCGGGCGCTCTCCCGAACCGGTGGCTTGGCCACGGTCCAGATCGTGACGGGCGCCATGGGCCGCCAGCCGGTGAAGCCACCGGCCGGGGCGGTCCTGCTGACCGCCAGCCGGACCAGGTCTCCACCGAGTTCCCCCTGCCAGGAGGCCAGAACCGCCTCCGACTCGACGGTCACCGCGCCGGCCACCAGCCTGCCGCCCGGTCGCAGCGCCTCCCAGCAGCCCTCCACCACCCCCGGCACGGTCACCCCACCGCCGACGAAGACGGCTCCCGGCGCCTTCAGCCCGGCGAGCGCGGCGGGGGCGGCACCGGTCACCACGTCGAGACCGGGAACTCCCAGCGCCGCGGCGTTACGGGCGATCACGGCCGCCCGTGAGGGGTGGGATTCCACCGCGACGGCCCGGTTCTCCGGATGGGCGCGCATCCACTCGACACCGATGCCGCCCGCTCCCGCACCGATGTCCCACAGCAGCTCGCCCGGGGTGGGCGCCAGCCGGGACAGGACGACCGCGCGCACCTCACTCCCGGTGAGCCGGCCGTCGTGCTCGAACACCTCGTCCGGCAGGCCGGGCAGGCGGGGCAGCGGAACGGTCCCGGCATCGGCACGGCACTCCACGGCGACGACGTTAAGAGCATGGGCCACCGGCAGGGACCACTGACCGGCCGTACCGGAGATCACCCGCTCCTCGGCACCGCCCAGCCTTTCCAGGACCGTCATCGCGCTCGCGCCGTAACCTCGGGCGGCGAGCAACCCGGCGACCCCGGCCGGAGTGTGGCCGCCTGCGCTGAGGACCAGGACTCGGCGGCCGTCCTGGACGGCGGGGTGCAGCACCTCGACGGGACGCGCCACGAGGCTGACCACCTCGACCCGGTCGACCGCCCAGCCGAGCCTGGCGCAGGCCAGGGAGACCGACGACGGGTGCGGCAGGATTCTGACCCGGTCGGCGCCGAGCAGCCGTACCAGGGTCGCGCCGATGCCGTGGAACATGGGATCGCCGCTGGCCAGCACGCACACCCGGCGGCCCCGGTGGGGGGCGATCAGCCGGGGCAGGGCGGGGAGCAGCGGGGAGGGCCAGACGACGCGCTCGGCGCTGGGCTCGGGGAGAAGCCCCAGCTGCCGTGCGCTCCCCATCAGGACCTCGGCGGCGTGCAGCTCGCGCCGCGCCTCCTGGGAGAGTCCGGCCCAGCCGTCGGCTCCGATGCCGACGACGGTGACAAGGTCAGACATCACCCACCTCTTCCCGATGCCGTTCTACCGCTCCACCGGGCGACATGCTAGCCCGGCGGCGGGTCCGGCCGCGGATCGCGGCCAGGCCCGGCGGCGGTCAGCCCTGCACCGGTGCGGCGGATGGGCGCGGGCACGCTGCGACCACTCGCCGCCGCTCAGCTCCCCGGGTTGAAGATGACGTCATCGGGCGTGATCCGCACGGTGACGCGCTGCTCATCCGGCTTACGGAAGGGATAGGACTCCACGCCGAGATACTTGTTCGCCAGGCCGTCGATGACCTCGTCCGCGCCCTCCAGCTCCAGCCTGGCCTTCCCCGAGACGCTGACCAGGTGATAGGCGTTCTGAGGGTCCAGGACGCTCACCGACACGCGCGGGTCCTCGCGCAGGTGACGCTCCTTGGCCCGGCCCACGGCCGTGTTGAAGACGACATCGTCTCCGTCGACGTCAACCCACACGACCGTGCTGTGCAGCGAACCGTCCGGCCTGACGGTGGTCACCCAGGCATGAATCGGCTGCTTGAGCAGGTTCTTGGCGTCTTCGCTCAGTTTTCCCACGGGAACCTCCACCTCATGGACGATGTCTACAGGGCAGTCGAACATCGCTCGCACGTGATCGATTCCGCCCCCGCTGAGAAAACCGCCGGCGATTCGCGGAACCGGGCGCGTGCCGGCGGGCAACCGTCCGGGAGGGCGGCGGTCATCGAGGCTTCGCGGGCGGATCCGGCGCGGAGTCCGCTTCGGCGACGATCCCTTCCCCGGCAGCCCGCGCACCCGGTCGCCGCACCCTCGGCGGACGGCATCCTGGTAGGCATGAGTTATCGCATATGCGTGGTGTGCATGGGAAACATCTGCCGGTCGCCGATGGCCGAGGTCGTGCTGAGAAAGACCCTCGACGAGCACGGCCTTGGAGATCGCGTCACGGTCGACAGCGCGGGCACCGGCGGCTGGCATCAGGGCGACCCGATGGACCCGCGGGCCGCCGAGATACTCGCCGACCACGGCTACGACGGCTCGCGGCACCGGGCCCGGCAGTTCCTGCGTGACTGGTACGGCCGGATCGACCTGGTGCTGGCCATGGACACCGGCAACCTGAGCGCCCTGCGCCGCCTTGCCCCCAAGGGGGCGGACGTGCGCCTGTTCCGCTCCTTCGACCCCACGGCCCCGGAGGGCTCCGAGGTGCCCGACCCCTACTACGGTGAACGTGAGGGTTTCGCCGAGGTACTGGAGATGGTCGAAGCGGCGAGCAGGGGTCTGGCCGGGTATCTGATGACCACCCTTAGGTGAGACTCCCCCGGCGTTGCTGTTCGGCTCTGTCGTGGGGAGCCACCGAAGCCAGCGCCTTTACAAAGTAAGCTACAGGCCTGGCAGCCAGAAGGATCACACGTCCCGGCGGGCGAGCGTGACGACGACGTACAGGAACATCACCGCCGGCGCCGCTGCCGAAGATGGACGGCATCGAGGTGACCCGGCGCATCTTGCGGCCCCACGGATGTCCTGGGGGTGCGCGTGCTCATGCTCACCACGTTCGACCTGGACGAGTACGTCTACGCGGCGCTACGCGCCGGGGCCGGCGGCTTCCTGCTGAAGGACACCCCGCCGGGCGATCTGCCGGCCGCGATCCGGGTGGTCGCCTCCGGCGAGGCACCGCTCGCCCCAACGGTGACGCGCCGGCTCATCGTCGGGTTCTCCCGGCTCCCGGAACCGGCGCGCCCGGTGGCCCGCGAGCTCGGGGGGATCACCGGACGGGAGCGCGACGTTCTGGCGCTCATCGCCCGGGGGCTGTCCAACGCCGAGATCGCCGGGCACCTGACCCTGAGCCTGGCGACCGTGAAGACGCACGTGGGCCGGCTGCTCGGCAAGCTCGGCGCGCGCGACCGGGCCCAGCTCGTCATCGTCGCCTACGAGACGGGGCTGGTAGCGGCCGCGCGACCACCCCGCTGAGGTGTGTTTCGCGGCTCCTCGCCACGGCGAGGAGCCGCGCGGGTCGGTACGGGCGAGCCGGTCAGCGGTGCCCGGCGGTTCCGGTGGCGCGCTCCAGAACCTCCAGGACGGTCCCGGAGAGCAGGGCGAGCTTGTAACGGTTGCGAGCCGCCGGGGTACACCGGGCGGTGGCCAGCCCGGCCGCCCGGTCGAGAGGTTCCCCGGCCAGAAGCGCCTCCTCGACCTCGGGCAGGCGCACCGGGACGCGGGCGACGCCGCCCGCGGCCACCCTGGCGAAGGTGATCCTGCCGCCGTCCATGACCAGCCGTGCCGCCGCCTCCACCAGCGGCCACTCGGCCTCGGACCTGCCGATCGCCCGGTGGTAGGCGGCCCGCTCGCCCGGCACGGGCGGCGGCAGGACGACGGACAGCAGGATCTCCCCCGGCCCCAGCAGGTGGTCGCGGGTGGGGTCGGAGCCGTCCCCGTACAGGTCGCCGACCGGGAACGGAGCCCCACTGCGGACGTCATCGCGGACGTCATCGCGGACGTCATCGCGGACACCGCCGTGGACCTCGGCCAGGGCGTCGCAGGCGAGCAGCGCCACCGCCAGCGACGACGGGTGCGGGGCCATGCACGGCCCGGTGTCGACGATCGCGGCGTTCGGGGCGAGCCCGGCGCGGGCCGGGCAGTGGTCGCCGCCGTTCTGGTGGCAGGAGAAGGACGGGCCGCGGAAGTACGCGCAGCGGTTGCGCTGCAGCAGGTTGCCCCCGACCGTGGCCACCTCCCGGATCTGGGGTGTGGCCAGGCCCGCCGCCGTCAGCGCCAGGCAGGGGTGGGCGGCACCGAGGCGCGCGTCGGCGGCGACGCGCGCGACCGTGGTCAGCGCGCCGATCCGGACTGCGCCGTCCGGCTGCCAGGCGAGGCCGGTCAGACCAGGCAGGCCGCGCAGGTCCACGTGCGGCCCGGCCGCGCGGCGGCCCATCAGGTCGGTGCCTCCGGCGCGGAACTCGCCCCCGCGCCGCACGGCGTCGCCGAGGTCGTCGAGGTCGGTGAGCGCGGTCATCGGACGCCTTCCGGTGCGCGGACCCGGAACCGCCGCTCCGGGGAAAGGGCAGGCGGGACGGCTCCCTCGAGGACCACAAGGTACGGCCCCGGGGAAGGGACCGGCGGGAGCCTCGTCGCGAGGACTTCAGGGTCCGGCTCCGGGGAGAGCGGACCCGCCCCGGGGAATCCGAGGGGCGGCTTCGGGGAGGAGGTCAACGGGAGATCCCTTCGAGGAGCCGGTCGGGACGGATGGGCAGGTCGTGGGGGCGCCAGCCGGTGGCGTTGTG
This sequence comes from Streptosporangium sp. CA-115845, assembly GCF_050943795.1. Classification (NCBI taxonomy): domain Bacteria; kingdom Bacillati; phylum Actinomycetota; class Actinomycetes; order Streptosporangiales; family Streptosporangiaceae; genus Streptosporangium; species Streptosporangium sp. CA-115845. The sequence continues at coordinate 5,244,241 of NZ_CP191988.1, forward strand.
GACGGCGTTGCCCACCGAGGCGGCCACGCCGATCGTGGAGATCTCGCCGACCCCGACGCCGTTGCCGTTGACGTGGTCCCAGCCGTCGCGGTGGAAGTGCACGGTGATCTCGGGGGTGTCACCGATGCCGGGAATACGGTAGTCGTCGAGGTTGGCGGTCAGCACGGTTCCCGTCACCGGGTCGACCAGGCGTTCCTCGTACAGCGCGTAGCCGATGCCCTGCACGACTCCGCCCTCGCACTGGCTGCGCGCCAGCCGCTCGGCGTAGATGTGGCCCACCGCGACCCCCGCCCACACCCGCAGCGGCCTGACGACTCCCAGTCGGGTGTCGACCTCGACCTCGGTGACGTGGACTGCGCCGCTGAACCCCCGGCCGAGGGCCATACCGGCCATCGCGATCGGGGTCAGGTAACCGCGCCGGTCGCGGCGGCGCCTGCCGACGACCCTGGCCCCGTCGGTCAGGCCCAGCTCCCGCAGCCGCCGCGCGGCGTCGCGTACGGCCGGGGCGACCGAGGTCGTGGTGCGGCTGCCGATGGAGGGCGGTCCGTACACGGTGCCCGTCCTGCCGATCTCCACGCGGACGCGCTCGGCGGGCAGCGCGAGTTCCTCTCGCAGGACGCCGGCGATGACGCTGCGGATGCCGGTCCCGATGTCCTGGGTGGAGGTGGCGGCCACGACCACGTCGCCCTCGACGCGCAACTCCACCTCGGTGGCGGGGTCGAGCATGTAGGCCCAGTTGGCCGCGGCCACCCCGACGCCCCTGCGGAAGCGGCCCGTCTGGGAGCCGGTCCGCGGCCGGTCGGCCCACAGGGGCAGGGCGAGGGCCCTGTCGTAGAGGGCGTGCCGTTTACGGTTGCCGTCCCAGCGGCGGCGCAGCGCGATGGGATCCTCGCCGCGGCGGTGTGCGGCCTCGTCCACCGCCTGTTCGAGTGCCCAGAGCAGGGGCGGCGCCCCCGGCCCCCGGAACGGGGCGCCGGGCGGCTCGTTGGTGACCACGTCGTAGTCGCGGAGCCGGCGGGGAGCCGTGCCGTACATGAGGCGGGCGAACACCGCGACGGCCGATCCGACGGCCACCCCGCCGCGCCCGTGGACGTCCACGGTGAGGGCGGCGAGGTCGCCCCGGTCGTCGGTGAGCAGTTCGAGCGTGGTGCGGGTGCCGGGGCGGTTGCCCGCGTCGGTGAGCTCCTCGGCGCGGCTGAACACCACGCGCACCGGCGCCCCGCAGGCCCGTGCGAGCTCGACGGCCGCGACCGTCTCGACGGTGACGCCGGCCTTGGCCCCGAAACCGCCGCCGACATGATCGGCGACGACGTGGACCCGGTCGGCGGGCAGGTTCCACCGCCTGGCGGCCTGTTCGGTGGCCAGTCCGATGGTCTGGGTGGACAGGTGCAGGTGAAGGTCGCCCTCGCCGTCCCAGCGGGCCACGCAGGCGTGCGGTTCCATCGGGGTGTGGACCTGCACGGCGGTGGTGAACGTGCCACTCACCAGGCGGGGATCGGCGTCGCGCCGCGCGGCCTCGATCCGTTTGACGGCGGTGCGGCCGCGCCAGCTCGCCCTGGTGAAGGGGCCGTGCACGTTGCCGTGCCAGCCGCCGGGCAGGTCCAGTCCTTCGCTGGAGCTGGGGGCGCGCTTCCTGTCGGACTCGTCGTAGACGGGCGGGGCCTCGGGCGTGTCGTCGAGCGCGGCGGGCATCGGGTCGTAGCCGATCCTCGCGGCCTCCGCGATCGCCAGGGCCTCACCGCGGGTGGCGGCGGCGACGGCGGCGACGGGCTGGCCCGCGTAACGGACGGTACGGTCGGGCGGCAGCAGGTCGATGACGTGTGCGGTGCCCGCGGTCACCGAGGTGACGCGGGCGTGTGCCCTGGTGGAGCGGATGATCACTCCTTCCAGCTGGCCGTCCAGGCGTACGTCGGTGGTGTAGCGGGCTCGGCCGGTGATCTTGTTCATCGCCTCCAGACGTGCGGGCGTCCCCGGGGCGTCGTCGTGTTCTCCCCGGCAGGCGGCGGCGATCGCCGCGTGGATCCCCTCGTAGGCTCCGCACCTGCACAGGTGGCCCGCCATGGCGGCGGCGATCCGCTCGCGCGGCGGAGCGACGTCGCCGTGCTCGGCGCGCCAGGCGTCGACGAAGGCCGCGGCCTCCACCACGAACCCCGGCGTGCAGTAGCCGCACTGCAGGCCGTCGTGGACCGCGAACGCCCGTTGGACGGGGTGGTCGAGTCCTTCCGCGGTGACGATCTCGTGTTCCTCCAGGACGGCGGCGGGCAGCAGGCAGCTCGCTTGGGGCGTGCCGCCCACCATGACCGTGCAGGCACCGCAGACTCCGGTGCGACAGGCGGCCTTGGCGCCGGTGAGGCCGAGCCCGTCGCGCAGGACGTCCACGGCGGCGTCGTCGGAGCCTGCGTCCACCGTGGAGGGGACGCCGTTCACCGTGATCTTCATAGCTCTCCAGTTGACGTCGTCAACATCATGTTGACAGTGTCAACCAGATATGTTGACGTTGTCAACACAGAATGCCGGGAAAGGTGTGGGCGCATGATGGACGACACCAGGACCCGCCTGGTCGAGAGCGCGCTGAGGCTGCTGCGCGAGGAGGGGCTCGACGCCGTGACGCTGCGCGCCGTCGGCGACCTGACCGGCCTGTCCCGCACGGCCCCCTACCGGCATTTCACCGACAAGACCGCGCTGCTGGCCGCGCTCGCCGTCCGGGTCATCGCCGACCTCAGCGCGCACGTCGCCGCGGCGATCTCGCAGGAGGCCGACCGGCGCGACCGGCTGCGGGCCTTCTACCTGAGCTACGTCGAGTACGCCACGACGCACCGGGAGGAGTACCGGCTGGTGTTCGCCTCGGAGTTCCTCGTGGGCCACCATCCGGAGCTGGAGGAGGCTATCGACCAGGTGACGACGGCGCTCGGCATGGCGGGCGCCGGGGCGGGACCGGTGCCCAAGGCCCAGCTGATGGCCCTGCTCTCGACGGCCCACGGCCTCGCGGAATTCGCGGTGACCGGGCAGTTCACGCACAAGGGAATCGGCTACCAGGACATCGTCGACGTCCTGGTGGTCCCCTTCGGGGGGTGACGGCCCGGATCCCGGCCACCTCCGCGGTCAGATCGGGACGACGCCCTCGTCATCACGGCGCGGGCGGTGCCGGGAGGGCGCAGGAAGATCTCCCCACCTCGGCGCGGGAGCGCGGACGCGGCGAGAGCCTCCTCTCAGGGGCGACACCGCCGGGGCAGACGATGCGGCGGGCCCCGCGCACTCGCCCCCGGCTAGCGCTTCCTGCTCAGCTCCTCCCGGATTCCCAGCAGGATCTCGCGGGTGCGGGTGACCGGCTCGGCCTCGATGCACAGGCGCTCCATGACCTCCAGGTAGCTTTCGACGTCGTCGCGCTTCTCCAGGTAGACGGCGCTGGTGAGCTGTTCCAGGTAGACCACGTCGGGCAGGTCGGGCTGGGCGAACCGCAGGATGCTGAAGGGCCCTCCGGCCGCGGCGTGCCCGCCCACGCTGAAGGGCACGATCTGGACCGTCACATTGGGCAGTTCGAGCGCCGTCAGGATGTGGTCGATCTGCTCGCACATCACCTGGACCCCGCCGAGCGGGCGGCGCAGCACGGCCTCGTCCAGCACGGCCCACAGGTGGGGCGGCGCGGAGCCGTGCAGCAGCCGCTGGCGCGCCATGCGCAGCCGCACCCGGCGGTCCAGCTCCTCCCGGGAGGCCGAGGGGAAGCCCAGCTGGACGACGGCTCGCGCGTACCCCTCGCTCTGCAGCAGTCCCGGCACGAACTGGACCTCGTAGTTGCGGATGCCGGTGGCCGACTCCTCCAGCCCCACGTACGTCTCGAACCAGCTGGGCAGCACGTCGTTGTAGTTGTGCCACCAGCCGGTGAGGTTGGCCTTCTCGACGAGGGACAGCAGCGGCTCCCGCTCGCCCTCGCTGGTCACCCCGTACAGGGTGAGCAGGTCCGCGACGTCCCTGATCCGGAAGCTGACCCTGCCGAGCTCCATGCGACTGACCTTCGAGTGCGAGGCCCGGATGGCGTTCCCCGCCTCCTCCAGGGTGATGCCCCGGTGCTCGCGCAGACGGCGGAGCTGCGCTCCCAGGACGATCCGCAGCACCGTGGAACTGCCCCTCGGCACGGCCATGGGGATTGGAACGACCGGCTGACCGTCGGCGTGAGGTGTGATCATCTACAGTCCTTTGGGCACGGAACGCGAGTCTGCTCCGACTTCCTTGCGGCGATCGCGACCTTTCACGCTACTCCGCCCGCCAAGCCCAGGCCATAGAGAATTTTATTCTTCAACCACCTCTTGCCCGCAGTCAGGTGATCAGATCGTCGAACTCCCCGTCCTTCACCCCGCGGACGAAGGCGTCGGCCTCGCGGCGCGTGTAGATCAGCGCGGGCCCTTCGGGATCGCGGGAGTTGCGCATCGCGACCCTGCCGTCGGGGAGCTCCGCGAGCTCCACGCAGTTGCCGCTGGGGTTGCTGAAGTGGCTCTTGCGCCAGACGATGCCGCCCATCAGGGCTGCCGGCATGCCGTTGTACAGCTGGTTCATCCTCGCCTCTCACCGATTAGGGAGGGAAACAACACCATGAGCATAGAGCTTTTTGTGCAGATGCACGTGCATCTGTACTTGCCTATGCACATTACGGCGGGCAAGATGACTAGACGGATCGCCCTTGCCGCACGATCGCCCACCCCCAAGGTCGTCGATGACTGGTTACCAGAGACATGAAGCCACCCCCATCCGAGCTGAGATCGGAGGGTGGGAACGGTGGTTGTCGATGCTCGATCACCTACTGCCCCCGAGCGGCCTGCCCCCCTGGGCCGGCGGCGAGAGCCACGTCAACCGGCTGCAGATGGCCGTACGCAGCTTTCGCCACGATCCGTGCGCCGCACGGACCGCCCGTGAGTTCGCCGCCGGCGCCCTGAGGGCCTGGGAGCTGGAGCACCTGATCGACGACACCGGTGTCGTGGTCTCCGAACTCGTGACCAACGCCGTACGTCACGGCACGCGGGGCGTCCAGCACTCCCGGGCCTGCCCCGAGGTCAAGGTGATCCTCTGCCACACCGAGCGCTCGATGCTGTGCGCGGTCACCGATCCCAGCGACCAGGAGCCCTGCCTGCGCGAGCCCGACTACGAGGCGGAGAGCGGCCGGGGACTACAGGTGGTCGACGGCATCAGCGAGATGTGGGGATGGGCTCCCCTGGAGACCCGCGGCAAGGCGGTATGGGCGGCCTTCGCCCTCCCCGGGAGAGGGGAACGCCACCTGGAGGCCTGCCACTGAGCGCGGCCCGTCACCGGCGAAACGGCGCCCAACCGGAGCGCAAGCAGCCGGGTATCAGGAAGATGCGCCCATAGAAGGGGTTATTGACCGGGAATACATCACCTCGGAGCCTGATGGCCGATATTGTCCGCTGAAAGCCGCATCGCCGGACGGAGGACATCATGGCGTCGCCACAACCTGAGCGCCTCAGGTTCGACCCCACGATCCCGAACGCGGGCCGGATAGCCGACTACTTCCTGGGGGGCAAGGACAACTTCGCCGCCGACCGCGACGCCGCGCGGGTGGCGCTCGAACTGGCCCCCGAACTTCCCGCCATGTCGGTGGAGGGACGCAGGTTTCTCGGCCGCGTCGTGCGGTTTCTCGCCGAGACCGGCATACGCCAGTTCATCGACATCGGCTGCGGACTGCCGACCCAGGGCAGTGTGCACCAGATCCTGCACGACATCGCTCCCGACGCGCGGGTCGTCTACGTCGACAACGATCCGATGGTCGTCGCGCACGCCCAGGCCCTCCTGAAGGAGGACGGACGGGCCACGGTCATCGAGGCCGACGCCTGCGACCCGGAAGGCCTGCTGGCCCATCCCGGCCTCACCGGCGTGATCGACCTCGATCGGCCCGTGGCGATCCTCCTCTTCTCGTTCCTGACCGACCTCCCGGACGACGCCGAGGCCACGCGGGTCACCGCCACCCTGAGGAAGGCCATGGCCCCGGGCAGCTACATGGCCCTCTCCCACGCTGTCTCGGACCTGTGTCCCGAGAGAACCGCGAAGCTCGCCGGCCTCTTTCAGGATCGCGGGTCGATCACCGGTCCCCGCCGCGCGAACCTGCGGACCAGAGCCGAGGTCGAGCCTTTCCTCGATGGGTTGAAACCTGTCGAGCCGGGCCTCGTCTACATTCCCCAGTGGCGGCCGGAGAGCGCGGTGCCCCATCGGCCGAACTCCGTCTGGGTCGTCGGCGGAGTAGGCCGCAAGGAATAGACTGCCCCGGAAAACAGCTTGGCCCCTCGATCGTTACCCCCACCCTGACAGTTGAGTGTCACCGGAACCGACCGGGCGCCGACATCCTCGGACCGCGATCCGGGCAGGACGTCAGAGGCAACAGAGGAGATGACAGATGAGCGACGCCGACCGGCGACCGGCGGCCGGCCTGGACACGAGCGTGCCCAACATCGCCAGGATGAACGACTACTTCCTGGGGGGCAAGGACAACTTCGCCGCCGACCGTAGGGCCGCCGAGGAGGTGCTCGCCGTCGCGCCGGAGATCAGGACCATGGCCCAGGAGGCTCAGGCCTTCCTACGCCGGGCGACGAGCTATCTCATCGAGCAGGGCATGACCCAGTTCGTCGTCCTCGGTTCCGGGCTGCCCACCCGCAACAACGTCCACCAGGTGGCCCAGGCGATCGCGCCGGACACCCGCGTGGTCTACGTCGCCACCGATCCGGTCGTGCTCTCCCACGCCCGCGCCATGCTGGCCACCAACCCCCACACCACCATCGTCGAGGGTGACGTGCTGCACCCCCGCGAGTTACTCAACGATCCCGAGCTTCGGCGCCTGATCGACCTGGACCTGCCGGTGGCCGTCCTGATCCTGTCGGCCCTGCAGTTCATCCCCGATGAGGACAACCCGCACAAGAACGTGGCGATCCTGCGTGACGCGGTGCCCGCGGGCAGCCACTTCGCCATCGGCCACGTTGTCTTCGACACGCGCCCGGAGGCGGCGGGTCCGCTGGTCGACATCTACCAGAAGGTCCTCAGCCGCCATGAGGACGCCTCCCGGCGCAGTGACCAGGTGCTGCGCTTCTTCGACGGGCTGGAGCTGGTCGAGCCCGGCCTGGTCTACGTCCGCCACTGGCGCCCCGACAACCCGCTGGCGACGCAGGGCCGTGAGAAGACGTGGACGATGGGCGGGGTGGCCCGCAAGGCCGAATCCTGACCGGTTTCGCCCGTTCCCCCGACGTGCGGGAGGGTGGTCTTCTCGCCGGGTAGCTCTCCGCGGAGCGGGCAGCGCGCGTCCTGCCTGGTGAGCAGGCGAAGCGTACACCGATCGACGGGGCTGTGATCTTCCTGCGCCGCTTGGCCCGGTCCGCCTGTCCGTATGCTCCGCCACGTCACCGAGGATTGCCGCAGCCGCTGTGATCGGGTTCGGTGAGCGGCGGCGGATGTGTTGTCACATGTGTTCGGGGTGGCGGGATTTCGGGCGGCGTCCTGGTGGCTGCCGGAGCTCGGGACGGGGCGGCAGAGGTGGTGTGGGGCGTTGTCGCGGATGCCGGCCGTTGAGCGTGACCGGCCGCGTCGATAGGGCGGTCTCCCCCAGACTCCACGGCTCGACCGCGTACGAGGGATGACTGATCACCACTCCTCCCGAAGCAAGTCGGCCAGGTCCCTCACCACGACGTCCGCGCCGTGCACGCGCAGCGCGTCCGCCTGATCGGCCCGGTCGACCCCGACGACGTAGCCGAATCCGCCCGCCCGGCCGGCCTCCATTCCGGCCGACGCGTCCTCGAAGACCGCCGCGCCGGCGGGTGGGACGCCCAGGTCGCGCGCCGCCGCGAGGAAGGTGTCCGGGTGCGGTTTGCCCGCGAGCCCCCGTTCGGCCGCGATCACGCCGTCGATCCGGGTGTTGAAGAGCCGCTCGATGCCGGCCGCGGCCAGGACGGCCTGGCAGTTGGCGCTGGAGGACACGACCGCGGTCGCGAGCCCCGCACCGCGGGCCGCCACCACCAGGCGTACCGACCCCGGATACGCCTGCACTCCGTCCTTGCGGATCTTCTCCAGTACCAGGAGGTTCTTGCGGTTGCCCAGGCCGTGCACGGTGTCACGCTCGGGCGGATCGCCCGGCTCCCCCTCGGGCAGCACGATGCCGCGCGCGGCGAGGAAGGTACGTACCCCGTCGAAACGCGGGCGCCCGTCGACGTAGGCGTCGTAGTCGTCCACCGCGTCGAACGGGCGGAACCTCTCGCCGTCTCGCCGCCTGAGGAAGTCGTCGAACATCTGCTTCCAGGCGGCCGCGTGCACCACCGCCGTCTTGGTCAGCACGCCGTCGAGATCGAACAGGCAGGCACGGATCTCGTCGGGGATCCGCAACCTCGTCATGGACCACACCTTCCCGGCACGATCCCCACGAATACCTGCGAGTGGGGTTTGACGTGCTCAGGACTCAGCGACTCACGCGGCAGCGGGTTGGTCATGAGGTGGATCCGACCCGCGGCCAGGCAGTCAGCGGCACGCCGGCACGCCGGCACACCTCCAAATCCCCGGTTCCTCCTCCGAGAGGCACGGGTGGTGTCCAACTGCGCCTCCGGATCGGCCGCCGGCCGCCGGCGCGGCCTCTCGGCACCGCTCAAGGAGGTGGTGGACGACCAGCAGAAGACCGCCGAGACGGCCACGGGTGAGGGGCGCCCCCGCAGGCACCCCTCACCCGGCCGGATCGCGACCACCGGGCCACCGCGATCACTTGGGCTTGAGCACCCCGTCGATGAGGTAGACGACGGCGTTGGAGGTCTGGATGTCGCCGCAGACGACCTTGGCGTCGTTGACCGTGTAGTCCTCACCGGAACCCTTGACCTTCAGCGTTCCCCCCTCCATCGTGGTCAGCTCGCCCTCCGCGAGGTCCTGCGGAGTCTTCTTCCCCTCGACGACGTGGTAGCCCAGGAGCTTGGTCAGCTTCTCCTTGTCGCCCAGGATCTTGTCGAGCTTCTCCTTCGGGATCTTGTCGAACGCGGCGTTGGTGGGCGCGAACACCGTGATGTCCTTGGCGGAGTTGAGCTTCTCGGCCAGACCGGCCTGATCGATCGCCTTGGACAGCGTGGACAGGTCGGGGCTGGAGGCGATGGCGGTGGCGACCGGCTGCGTCGCCATCTCGCTGGGACTTCCCGCCCCGCTGGTGGGCAGGGACGCGCAGCCGGGGCCGAACGGCTCCGTCATCGCGCCCGAGGGCTCGGGCGATCCGCTCTCACCGGGCATCATGGATTCCGTGGGCGCGGCGCTCTCCATCGGCGGGCTGGAGGCCATGTCCGTCGGAACCGGCGTGGGAGAGGTGATGCGCGCGGAGGCGGCGACCGCCTGCGCGGCGGGGACGGCGGACAGGGCGAGCACGGTCAGGGCCGATGCCAGAAGAGACTTCTGCTTCACGGTTATCTCCTTGATTGGGCGGATGAGCCACCGGGGTCCGTCGGCCGGTTCCCGAGCCACTCATGTGCTGTATTGGAGATCAATTCCCTGAGATTTGGTGCCAAATGCCCCACTAGAAGACTCTTGACCACATATCTCCCGAGAAAGAGGGCCATTTTCCACCCGGCAGAGCGTTAATTCAGGCGCGCCGTATCCCCGTACAGTTGGAGCATGAGCCCAAAGATCGCGACCAACGAGGTCGTCTCACACGACCGGCTTCTGGATTTCCTCCGTGATCGCCACCGCGCGCTGGTCATCACGACGCGGCGCGACGGCAGGCCACAGGCGTCCCCGGTGACCTGCGGCGTCGACGCCGAGGGCCGCATCGTGGTGTCCACCTACCCCGAGCGCGCCAAGGCCTCGAACGCCCGCCGCGACCCCCGGGTGAGCGTCGTGGTCCTGTCGGACGACTTCGACGGCCCCTGGGTGCAGGTGGACTGCGCGGCCGAGGTCCTCGACCTGCCCGACGCCCTCGAATCGCTGGTCGATTACTACCGGTCGATCTCCGGCGAGCACCCTGACTGGGAGGAGTACCGCGCGGCCATGACCCGGCAGGGCAAGTCGCTGCTGCGTCTCACCCCCGAGCGCTGGGGCCCGATCGCCACGGGAGGCTTCCCCGCCCGGCTGGCGTGAATCACCCCAGGTCGGCCAGGATCGCGTCGGCCGCCCTGCGGCCGGAGACCACAGGGCGCCCTGCTGGGAACCGGTGTCACGGTGCTCGCCGCACACGTCTCGGCCCGATGGGGCGTACTCGGGCGCGGCGTCGCCGATGACCAGGGGGTCGGTGACGTGGCCCTCCGCGTCGACGCATCCCCCGCCGGCCGCCCCGGAGGGCACCGGGGGTCGCACCCGCCGCTCCGTTCCTCCTACGGGGCCTGCCCCAGACTCACGGTGATCTCTCCGCCGAGCCGGAAACCGCCGGTCAGTTCGAGGTCGTCACCACTCCAGAACCGGCCCGGGTCGTACCAGTTCGGCCTGCGGCCGCCGGGCAGGAGCCCCATGGCCTCGTAGGTGACCGCGACGACCTCGGCGCAGTAGGCGCTCTCCAGGGCGCTCTCCCCGGTGCCCCGCTTGAAGATCCTGGGCACCCGCCCCTTCGCCCAGCGACCGGCGAGCCTGGCCGTCGACGGGAACGGCGTGCCGTCCAGCCGGGCGACGGTGCGCAGCACGGCGTCCTCCATCTCACGGGTGACCTGCGGCTCCAGCTGCCTCAGCCAGCCGCGCTGGCCGTATCTGGTGGCCCAGACCGTGACCGCCTCCTGCAGGTCGTGCAGCTGCACACCGCGCTGGTTGGTCCCCGACCACAGGTCGGGCAGGGACCGGCCCAGCTCGGCGTGCCACATCATGGGGGGCATGTCCTCGATGACCACCGACATTCCGACGTGGTTCACCGGGCTGTTCGTCACGGTCTGGATGGCTCGATCGGGCACCGTTCGGCCGCGGAACAGCCACACGTCGCCGGTGCGGGTCAGGTTGACTGCCTCATCGAGGCTGATGCTCTTACCGGACATTCCGCTAGCGTAGGCACATGCGATGGTGGAAGGTACTCGGTCTGGCAGGTGTCGCAGGTGTCGCGGCCACGGGGGTGGTGATCGCGCGGGCCGAGCGCCGCCGGCAGGCCTACACCCCGGACGAGATCCGCACCCGCCTCCGTACCCGCCTGGCGGAGTCCGCCGAGGGCGGCCCCGAGGCCGCCGCCCCCGCCGACCGGAACCCCTGACCGTTCGGGCGCAGCCGTCCGGGGATCAACCGAAACGGATCTCGGCCGGATCCCACCCTGCAGGCAGTGGTGCGGGCACCGGGCAGGTACTGGCGATCTTCACGAACTCGGCCTGCTCCGAGGACTCCGCGACGGCGATCATCGTGTCGAGGACGTGCAGGCCCAGTTCGCCGGTGGCGCGGTGCGGCCTTCCCTCGCGGATGGCCTGGGCCATGTCGAGCACGCCCAGACCGCGACCGGCCTCGGTACCCGCCGTGGGAGCCGGCACCCATTCCTCGTCGGCGGCCCGGCGCAGCCGCACCTCACCCCCGAACGTGTTGGGATCGGGCACCTGCATGGTCGCCTCGGTGCCGGTGATCTCGATGAACCCGGCGCGGCGGAGCGGCGAGTCGAAGCTGAAGATCATCGTGGCCGCCTGTCCCGCGGCGAACTCCAGCAGCGCGGTCGTGTGGGTGGGGACCACCGCGGGAAAACGTGTGCCGGCCCTGGGCCCTGAGCCGATGACCCGCTCGTCCCTGGCCCTGCGGCCGACGGCGGCCACCCGCTCCGCCGGGCCGAACAGGGTCACCAGGGCCGTCAGATAGTAGGGGCCCATGTCGAACAGCGGCCCGGCCCCCGGCTGGAAGAAGAACTCAGGGCTGGGATGCCACGACTCGGGGCCCGGACCCTGGAACAGGGTCAGGGCGGTGAGCGGCGTGCCGATGGCCCCCTCGGCCACGAGCCGGGCCGCGGTCTGCAGCCCCGCGCCCAGAAAGGTGTCGGGGGCACTGCCCAGGAGCACCCCCGCCGACGCGGCGGCCTCGACCAGTTCCGCTCCGGACTCCCGGTCCACCGTGAACGGCTTCTCGTTGTAGACGTGCCGCCCGGCCAGGACGGCGGCGAGCGCCACCTCGGCGTGCGCGGACGGGACCGTGAGGTTGATCACCAACTCCACGTCGGGATGCGAGATCGCCTCCTCCGGTGTGGCCGCCACCGGCACGCCGTAGCGCGCCGCGACCTCTTCGGCACGCGCCCGGTCGAGATCGGCGCACGCCACCACCCGCACGCCGGGGAAGGAGGCGAGGTTGCTCAGGTACTGGTGGCTGATGTTCCCGCAGCCGACGATCGCCACTCCGAGCGGTCCGGTCACGAGCTCACCCGCCCGGCGGCGACGAGGCCGGTCAGGTAGGCGTGGCTGTCGGCCAGTGCCTGGAGCATGTCGGTGGCACAGTGGTCGAGCTCCACGATCCGCACCGCGCCCGGAGCGGTGTGCAGCGCGTCCACGATGGGCACCTCGCCCGAGCCGACCGCGGTCATCGGGCCCTGGAGGGTGGCGGGTCCGTCCTTGACGTGCAGGTGGCTCACCCGCTCGCCCAGCCTGGCCAGCAGTCCCGAGGGGTCGACCCCGCCGGTCGCCGCCCAGTAGAGATCGACCTCCAGCAGCACCGAGGGGTCCAGCAGGTCGGCCAGCACCTCCAGCGCGGGACGGCCCTCCACCCGCTGCTCCAGCTCCCACCAGTGGTTGTGGTAGCCGAGCCGCAGGCCGTGGTCCGCCGCCTCCCTGGCCACCTCGCCGATGGTCCTGGCCGCCTGCTCCAGCTCCTGTCTGCCGGCGAACCACTCGGCGGGGGCCGCGGGCACGATGACGGTCGTGGCGCCGATGGCCGCGGCGGCGGCCAGCGCCGTCGCGCGCCGCTCGTCGAGCAGCGGGGCGTGCACGCTGCACACCGCGAGCCCGCCCTCCTCCAGCTCCTCGCGGAGCCCATCCGGATCGAGGTGCGCGTCGTACGGTTCGACCGCGCCGTACCCCATCTCGGCGATGCGGCGCAGCACGGCGCGGCGGTCGACGGCCGCCTGTTCGCGTACGGAGTACAACTGGACGGCGAGTGTGCTCATCGGCTCTCCTTGAGGACCAGTGCCGCGGCGCCGTACAGGCCGGCGTCGCGTTCCAGACGGGTGCGCTCGACGTTCAGGCGGCGCAGGAAGCCAAGGCCCGCCTGCTTGGCGACCGCCTGGCGCAGCGGGGTGAGCAGGGTCTCGCCCGCCCCGGAGACGCCGCCCCCGATGACGACGTCGTCGATGTCGAAGAGCGCCGCCGTGGTGAGGATCGCCACGGCCAGCGCGTCGGCGGCCCGCTGGAAGGCCAGCTGGGCCTTGGGGACTCCGCGCGCGGCGTCGAGCGAGAGCGTGCGGGCGTCCATCGGGGTACCGGGGTCGCCCCAGCCGTTCGCCAGCGCCCAGCGGACCATGCTGGGGCCGCTGGCGATCGTCTCCAGGCAGCCGGTCGCCCCGCAGGGGCAGAGCTCACCGTTCCGATCCACGGAGATGTGCCCGATGTGCCCGGCGTTTCCTGTCGGTCCCAGGTACGGCACCCCGCCGAGAACCAGCCCGCCGCCCACGCCGGTGGAGACCACGATGCCCAGCAGTGCCCGGGAGCGCGAGCCGTGCCCGCCCCGCCACCACTCCCCCAGCGCCATGCACTGCGCGTCTCCGGCGAGCGTGACGGGGAGGCCGGGAAGAAGCTCGCTCACCGTACCGACCAGCGGGAAGTCACGCCAGGAGGGGATGTTCACCGGGCTGACCGTGCCGGCGACGGCGTCAAGGGGACCGGCGGAACCGATGCCGACCCCGCTCAGACCCGCTGTACCGGTACTGCCGCCGGTGCCCGCGCCGACGTCGCGGACCAGCAAGGCCAGCGTCGCGGCGGGGTCGTGGCCGACCGGCAGTTCCACCCTGCGGACCATGGTGCCGTCCGGCCTGACCAGCGCGGCGGCGAACTTGGTGCCGCCGATGTCGATCGCGAGGGCGGTCACCGGCCGCCCCCGCGGGCACGCCGGTGCGCGGGGGGACGGCAGGTGGCCACCGGGAGCACCACGTGGCTGTGCAAGGGGATCCTCCGGCGATCAATGGAACAAAGAGTACGTTCCCCCGGCGACCGGGCAAACAGGCTGAAGGTATGACGGCACTGACAACGTTGTCAACGATGCGCGGGGGGTGTGGGGCACCGGTCCGGCACACTGGCCGGACAGCTTGCGAAAACTGTCCGATTCAGAAGTGGATACGGTTAGCTCAGGAGTGACGTGAGGAGACTGTGATGACGCACGAACGCGCGGGACAGCCCGCCGAGCCGTCCGATCTGGTCGATGTGGCGCGCCTGGTGACGTCCTACTACGCGCTGCACCCCGATCCGGGCGAGGTCGGCCAGCGGGTGGCGTTCGGGACATCGGGACACCGGGGCTCGTCGCTGAACGTCGCGTTCAACGAGGACCACATCCTCGCGACCAGCCAGGCCATCGTGGAGTACCGGGCCGCCCAGGGGATCGACGGCCCGCTGTTCCTCGGTGCCGACAGCCACGCGCTGTCGGAACCGGCCCGGGTTTCCGCGTTGGAGGTCTTCGCGGCCAACGGGGTGACGGTCATGATCGACAGCCGGGACGGCTACACCCCGACACCGGCGGTCTCCCACGCGATCCTGGCCCACAACCGGAAACGCGCCGCGGGCCGCGCCGACGGCGTGGTGGTGACCCCCTCGCACAACCCGCCCGGCGACGGCGGCTTCAAGTACAACCCGCCGCACGGCGGCCCGGCGGACACCGACGCCACCACGTGGATCCAGGACCGGGCCAACGCGCTGATCGCCGAAGGCATGAAAGAGGTCAGACGGCTCCCGTACACCAGGGCGCTGGCCGCCGACACGACCGGCCGCTACGACTTCCTCGGCCACTACGTGGACGACCTGCCCTCGGTGCTCGACCTTGACGCCGTCCGGGAGGCGGGGGTGCGCATCGGCGCCGACCCGCTGGGCGGGGCGAGCGTCGCCTACTGGGGGGAGATCGCCGAACGGCACCGGCTGGACCTGACGGTGATCAACCCGCAGACCGATCCGACGTGGCGGTTCATGACGCTGGACTGGGACGGCAAGATCCGGATGGACTGCTCGTCGCCGTACGCGATGGCCTCGCTCATCGCCAGTCGCGACGCCTTCGACGTCTCCACCGGCAACGACGCCGACGCCGACCGGCACGGCATCGTCACCCCCGACGCCGGTCTGATGAACCCCAACCACTACCTCGCCGTGGCCATCTCCTATCTCTACTCCCACCGGCCCGGCTGGCCCGCGGACGCGGGAGTCGGCAAGACGCTGGTGAGCAGCCGGATGATCGACCTGGTGGCCGCCGAGGAGGGCAGGCGACTGGTGGAGGTCCCCGTCGGATTCAAGTGGTTCGTCCCGGGCCTGCTGGACGGTTCGCTGGGCTTCGGCGGTGAGGAGAGCGCCGGGGCGTCGTTCCTGCGGCGCGACGGCGAGGTATGGACCACCGACAAGGACGGCCTGATCCTGGCGCTGCTCGCCTCGGAGATCATCGCGACCACCGGCCGTTCGCCGAGCGAGCACTACGCCGACCTGGTGGCCAGGTTCGGCGACCCCGCCTACGCCCGCATCGACGCCCCCGCGACCCGGCAGGAGAAGGCGGTGCTCGCCAGGCTCTCGGCCGAGCAGGTCACCGCCGACACCCTCGCCGGGGAGGCGATCACGCAGGTGCTCACCTCCGCCCCCGGCAACGGCGCCGCCATCGGCGGGCTCAAGGTCTCCACCGAGAGCGCCTGGTTCGCCGCCCGTCCCTCGGGCACCGAGGACGTGTACAAGATCTACGCCGAATCCTTCAGGGGAACCGAGCACCTGGCACAGGTCCAGCGAGAGGCGCGCGACCTGGTCTCGGCGTCCCTGAGCAGATGATGACGAGGTCAACACGTACCGGGCGGCCGAGTCGCGGGCGCGTCCCGTGAATCCGCCACGGACCGTCGGCCGCCCGGCCGTGTCACTCCTTCGCGTGGTCCTGCTGGCGGTCCCTCCTAAGGTCCCCGCCCTCGGGGACCTCGGTCGCGCGGCCCCGCGCCCGGCCGCCGGCAGCGCAGTGCCACCCAGCCCCCCGACCCGACGCCGATCAGCGCGGCCAGCACGTACACCACTTTGATGGCCGCGTCCGAGATGTAGCCGTTGCCGGCGACGAGGACGGCCATGAGCAACGCGGCCAGCAGCCCCACACCCGCGCCTCCCACGATGCCGAGCAACCCCGCTCCCAGCGCGCGCGACAGGCGGCCCCTGCGACGGGGCACCGGCACCATGACGGTCATGATCCGGCCCACCACGAGGGCGGGGTCGTCGTCGATCCCGCCGGCGACGAGCTGGACGGTCACCCCGCCCCGCTCGGGTTCGCTCAGGCAGATCCAGTGGCGGTCGTCAAGGAAGACGGTGGCCCCGCCCGCGCCGGGAACGATCAGCCACAGGAACGGCGTGCCCTCGGGAAACGCCCTGACGCCGTGGCGGGCCGTCGGGGCGTGCAGGTCGAGCGCGGCGCCAAGGGCTCGCAGCGCCACCTCCTGGCCGGATTTACCCACGGTGGCCTCCCTCCCCCATCCCTTCGTAGCGCACGCCGGCCACCCGCTCCAAGGGCCCCGGCGGGCAGCGTTCAGGCGGAGCTCACACGGGGGACCTACCAAGGGAACGGGCCCCGGCGGGGGAACCGTCCACGACGGAGAGACCGGCGAAGCCGCGCCTGCCACGAACCTCGGCGGCGCGGCAGCGGCGAACCTCACGCTCCATCACACTCGGGGGCCTGCCCTCAGGCAGGGGCAACGAACACGATGAGGCATGTCGTTCACGAAAGAACAGGCCATTTCTCCGCAAAGGGCGGCGAGGGCGCGGGGAGAGAGACCCCGTTCCGCGCTATGGGGCCTCCGGGAAGGTGCGGGGATCCGCCCGGTCCGTGACCCGCTTGAGCTCGAAGAACGCCTCCTCGGTGGCGAGCACCTTGAACGCGTCCCAGAGCCGCCCGGCCCGCTCACCGACCGGGATCTCACTGATGACGGGGCCGAACTGCCCGGCGTGCCCGTTCACCGAGATGGTCGGGACGCCGATCAGCGACTGGTTCCGCTTCCCGGCCGGCACCAGGGCGTGCGAGGCGTGGATCGCGTCGTCCCAACCGGGGTCGGTTCTCGCGGCGAGAAGCCCGGCGGGCAACCCGGCGTCGGCCAGCGCGGCGGCGATCACCGGTGCCAGCCCCTCCATCGCGGCCCGCCAGTCGGTGAGGCCGCCGGCGGTGGCCTCGCGGGATCGCTGGAACAGGCCGTCCGCGCCGTGGTAGCGGGTGCCGAGCGCGGTGTAGAGGTCACCGACGGCGACGTTCCCCGCCGCCTCGCGCGCCGCGGCGAACACCCGGATGGTGCTCCGGCCGAGTTCGACGATCTCGCGGTACTCCTCGGGCATCTCCTGTTTCTCGTTGAGCACCGCCAGGCTCATCTCCCGCCAGTTGACCGTGATGGGACGTACCTTGCCCACCTCCACGATCCAGCGGGAGGTGATCCAGGCCCAGGGGCAGCCGGGATCGAACCAGAAGTCGACCAGATCCTCGCTCACGGCGATCCTCTTTCCGCAGAAGTCCTCATCCCAGGATGGAACATCAACCGCGATGGAGGTCAAGGGCGAGCCGGGGATCACCGGAGCGCGTGCAGACGGCCTTGTCAGGGAACCCGGCCATTCGAGCCCGCCCCGGTCGTGTGTCACCCTTCTCTCACGGGACCTTCGAACACGGCGTCGTCACGAACGGCTGATCGGATCTGGCGGCTCCCTCGCACCGGCGAGGCATGCCCGACGGCCGCGGGGCCGGCGGTGCGGATCTCGATCAAGAGAATGATAAAAAGCTACTTTCATGGCATCCGCTATGAAGAAAAGTGTCATCAATGTGTAACCTGCTCTGGGACGCCCCCCGCCGCCGACCTGTCCGAAGACGCCTCCCTCGACCGAGAAGGTGATCGCATGCCCCACCGCAGCCCCGACCTGGCCCGGCTGGCCATGACCGTCCTCCAGCCGGGCTTCGACGGCACCGAGCCTCCCGGCTGGCTGCGCCGCGCGCTCGGCGAGGAGGGTCTCGGCGGGACGGTGCTGTTCGCCAGGAACCTCACCGGCCCCGCCCACACGGCCGATCTCGTCGCCCGGCTGCGCGCGGAGAATCCCGCCGTGGTGGTCGCGGTGGACGAGGAGGGCGGGTCGGTCACCCGCCTGCAGGCCGCGAGGGGCAGTTCGTGGCCGGGTAACCGGGCGCTGGGCGTGGGCGACGACGTCGAGCGGACCCGGCTGGTCGCCCAGGAGATCGGCCGTCTCCTCACCGCGGCCGACATCACCCTCGACTACGCCCCGGTGGCCGACGTCAACGCCAACCCCGCCAACCCGGTGATCGGCGTCCGCTCCTTCGGCCCGGACCCGGAGCTGGTCTCCAGGCACACCGCGGCCTGGATCCTGGGGCTTCAGGGCGCCGGGGTCGCCGCCTGCGCCAAGCACTTCCCCGGTCACGGCGACACCCACACCGACTCCCACCATGCCCTGCCGACCGTGCACGCCTCCCTGGAGCTTCTCGCCGAGCGCGACCTGCCGCCCTTCCGCGCCGCGGTGGCAGCCGGAGTACGGGCCATCATGTGCGGCCACCTGCTGGTCCCCGCCCTCGATCCGGACAACCCCGCGACGCTGAGCCGGCGGATCATGACCGGGCTGCTCCGCGAGGAGATGGGGTTCGACGGCATGATCGTCACCGACGCCATCGAGATGCGCGCCGTCGCAGCCCTCCACCCGCCGGGGGAGATCGCGGTCCGCGCCCTGCTGGCAGGGGCCGACGCGATCTGCGCGGGCATCTCCTCCCCCGGCGGCGAGAGCGTCCACGAGCTGCGCGACGCCATCGTGGACGCCGTACGGGAGGGCAGGCTCCCCGAGGAGCGGCTGGCCGAAGCGGCCTCGCGCGTGCTGGCCCTGTCCCGCTGGTACGCCGCGAGCGGCGCCGTGGAGGCCCGAGCGACCCAGCGCGCCGCGCGGGCGCGGGATGAGGCCGGCCTGGGAGACGAGGAACTCGGCCTGAGGACGGCCCTCGCGGCCATGCGCGTGGTCGGCAGCCCACCGGCGCTCTCCGGACCACCGCTGGTCGTCGACATCGCTCCTCGGCTGAGCCAGGCGGTCGAGCCGGGTACGCCCACCGGCCTCATCGGTGCCTTCACCGAGCTGATTCCGGACACCACCGGGCACGTCGTCACCGCGGATAGGCCCGAACTGCCCGAACTGCCTGAACTGTCCGGCCCAGGCGGCGAGGGACGCCCGCTGGTCCTGGTGGTACACGACGCCTGGCGCCACCCCTGGGTCAGGGACCTGCTGGCACGGGCCGTCACGCTGCGCCCCGACGCCATCGTGGTCGAGACCGGAGTGCCCGGCGAGCCCACCGGAGCCGTGTACGTGACCACCAACGGCATCTCCCGGGCCTCGGCCCGCGCCGTCGCCCACTGGCTGACCACTGACCCGGAAGGCGCCCATTGACCTCCTCCCCACGACCGAGAGCAGGAGATCCCCCCTCTCACCGGCGGCCGTCCGCCCGGCCTGAGCCGGCCGGGGCCCACCTCTCCCCCACCGGCGTCCCACCTCCCCGCCGGCCCGACGGCGAAAGCACCACACGGCGCGCTTCGGTAGCTTGGTTATCGCCACCGCCGAACACCCCGCAGAACCATGCGGCGCCACGCCACCTTCCCTCCCCAGAACCAGAGCTCGGGGTCTCCACGCCCAAGGAGATTTGATGAACGTCCTCGACGGCCCCACCCCCGTGAACCTGGTGGCCACGGTGAGGGCCGTCCTGCCCTCTCTCACCCCCGCGGCCCAGGCCATCGCCCGTCTCATCCTCGACGATCCCGGCATGGTGGCCCGCAGCACCATCACCGAGTTCAGCGCGGTCTCCGGGACGAGCGAGGCCACGATCGTGCGCACCGCCAGGGCCCTGGGCTTCGCCGGATACTCCCAGCTGCGCTTCGCGCTGGCCGCCGCGGTGGCCAGGGACCAGCCCGAGCGGCTGGTGCCCGGCGACCTCGGCCCCGACGACCCGCTGACCGACGTGATCGCGAAGGTGGCCAGAGCCGAGACGGAGGCGCTGGCCGACACCGCGGCGCAGCTCAACCCCGACCGGCTGGGCTCGGTGGTCGAGGCACTGACCGCCGCACGCAAGATCGACGTCTACGGAGTGGGGGCCTCCGGGCTCGTGGCGGCCGACATGGCGCAGAAACTGATGCGGATCGGCCTGCCCGCCCACGCCTTCACCGACGCACACCTGGCGCTGACCAGCGCGGCACTGGTACGGGCGGACGACGTCGCGGTGGTGGTCAGCTGCACCGGCGAGACCCCCGACGTGCTCGCGCCGCTGCGCGTCGCGCAGCGGGCGGGTGCGACCACGGTGGCCATCACCAACAACCCGCGCTCCTCCCTGGCCGAGCTCACCGACCACGTCCTGGTCTCGGCCGGCAGGGAGACGGTCTTCCGCCCGGGGGCGCTGGCCAGCCGGATCAGCCAGCTCCTGATCGTCGACTGCATCTTCGTCGGCATCGCGCAGCGCACCTTCGAGACCTCGGACGCCGCACTGCGGGCCACCAGGGACGCCATCGACGGGTTCAGAGCCGACCACCGCCGCCGAAGCAGGTAGCACGCCGGGCCGGAGAGCCTGAACACGGTCGTGCCGATCGGCGCGCTCACCGGCGAGGTCATGCGACGCCCCGCATCGGCCGCCTCGGAAACCGCCGTCACCTTCACCGCGAACCCTCGTGGCCGCGGACGCGGCACGGGCCCGGTCAGGACACGACGCGGGTTCAGGAGCGGGTTCGGAACAGGTGCAGGGCCTCGGCGGCGACGGCGTGGCGCAGGTCGCGGATGCCCGCACGGCCGCGCAACGGGTGGACGTTGTTGGTCAGCAGCACGACGGCGAGGGCACGTCCGGGGTCGACGACGAGCGAGGTTCCGGTGAAGCCCGAGTGGCCGTAGGCGTCGGTGAGCGGGCCGACGATCGCGGGATCGCCGATGCGCACGCCCAGGCCGTGACGGAAGTCCGCACCCTCGACGCCGTGGTCGCGGGTGATCTCGGCGACCGTGGCGGGGCGCAGGACCGGCACGCCCCCGGTGCGCAGCGTCTCGGCGAAACGCAGGAGATCACCGGCGGTGGAGAAGATCCCGGCGTGCCCGGCGATCCCGCCCAGGCCGTGCGCGGTCTCGTCGTGGACCTCGCCGCGCACGCACCCCGGCCCCGGGCGTTCCGGCTTGTGCTCGGTGGCGACGGCCCTGGGCAGCAGGGACGCGGCCGGACGGTAGCCGGTGTCGGACAGGCCCAGCGGGCCGGTGACCCGGGCGCGGACGAGCTCGTCCAGGGGCGCCCGCCCGGCGATCTCCGCCACCCGGCCCACCGTGATCAGCCCGACGTCGGAGTAGAGGTAACGCCCGCCCGCGGGGCCGATCGGCGGTGTCGAGAGGATCCGCTCCATCCGCCTGGCATGGACCTCGGGGCCGTCACCGGGAATCTCCTCGTGAGCCCTGCGGCTCGGCGGCAGGCCCGCCGTGTGGGTGAGCAGATGCCGCAGGGTGGCCTCGGGGGTGCCGCCGTAGCAGGCGGGCAGCCAGGCGGCGACGGGCTCGTCCAGACCGAGACGGCCCTCCTCGACCAGCGACAGGATGACGGCGGTCGTGAAGAGCTTGGTGACCGAGGCGAGATCGAAGATCGAGTCGTGCCCGGCGGGCGGCCGGTCGGCGGCGAGCTCCTCCGAGGCCGACGAATAGCGTACGGTCTCCCCCACGGCCGCGGCGGCCACTGTGACGCCGCCGACGGCGATCGCGGCCACCGCCGCCGAGCAGACGCGCGGCACCGCCGCCCCCAGGATCTCGGCCAGCCCGCCCCCTTCATCGAGAGGGCCCACCGGAGACTCAGGCACCCCGCCGCCTCCCACCGGTCGCCGTACCGCGGATCTCGGCCAGCCCGCCCCCTTCATCGGGAGGGTCCACCGGAGACTCAGGCACCCCGCCGCCTCCCACCGGTCACCGTACCGCGGATCTCGGCCAGCCCGCCCCCTTCATCGAGAGGGCCCACCGGAGACTCAGGCACCCCGGCTCCGCCCCGCCGCCTCCAGCGCCGCCTCCAACCGGTCACCGTGCCGCTCCAGCAGGACCCGCGCGCCGTCGGCGTCGAGGCCGTGCTCGATCATCAGCACCGCGACCTTCACGTGCCACTCGGCCGCCTCCAGCGCGGAGCGGGAGACCGGCAGGGCGGCCCCGGTGATGTCGCTGACCATCCGGGCCGCGCGGTCGGCCAGTTTGGAGTTCATCGCCGACACTTCGATCATGGTGTTTCCGTAGGTACGGCCCAGCCTGACCATCGCGATCGTGGAGATCATGTTGAGGACCAGTTTCTGCGCGGTCCCCGCCTTGAGCCTGGTGGATCCGGTCACCACCTCCGGGCCGACGACCACCTCGATGGGGTGCAGCGCGGCCGCCGACAGCGGGGTCGCCACGTTGCACGACAGCCCCACGGTCAGCGCGCCGCGGCGGCTCGCCTCGGCGAGCGCGCCGAGCACGAAGGGCGCGCGGCCGCTGGCGGAGATGCCCACCATCGAGTCGAGCGCGCCCACCCCCCTCTCGGCGATGGCGGCCGCTCCCCCCTGCTGGTCGTCCTCGGCGCCCTCGACGGAACGGGTCAGCGCGGGGGAACCGCCCGCGATGACCCCCTGCACGAGTTCGGGATCGGTGCCGAAGGTCGGCGGGCACTCGGAGGCGTCCAGCACGGCCAGCCGGCCCGACGTCCCCGCGCCCACGTAGAACAGGCGGCCGCCGGCCTTCATCCGGGCGACGACCGCGTCGATCGCGGCCGAGATCTCCGGGATCGACGCGGCCACCGCCGCGGGCACCGTGCTGTCCGCGGCGTTCATCAACCGGGCCACCTGCTCGGTTGAGAGCAGGTCGATCCGGTTGTAGCGAGGATCGCTCTGTTCGGTGGAAAGCGCGGAGAGCTGATCACTCATGGCGTCCAATGTCATTGAAGTTCCTGTCTCGCTACCGTCAAGTAAATGATCTTCTGACAATGCGGGCGTTGTGGGCGTGTGTCGGACTGGGGCTGGACCCATCGGGCCGCGCCGGCGAGCTGGGGCCGTCACCGCAGATCACGGCGGTAAAGCCAGAAGACCCGCTCGGCGTGCGCACCGACCGCCCGGGCGTAGAAGTGCAGCGGCCCCACCCAGCCGATCTGGGCACTCGACATGCCCGCGTCCCGCTGCTCGGCGAGGCAGCGGCGCAGGAGCACGCGTCCGACGCCCAGGCCTCGCGCGGCCGGTGTGGTGCCCATCGGACCGAACCAGGTGGGCCTGGCCCCCCACGCCGCGAAGCCGAGGAGCCTCCCCTCCCCGACGGCGTAGTGGCAGCCAACGGCCTGCTCCGCCTCCCACGCCCAGTTGCCGTTCCACTGCTCCCTGACGAAGGCCGACACCGCGGCGCGGTCCCCGGGGGCGGCGGCGTGCACGGCGACCCCCAGGCCCGCCAGCCGCGCGAGGTCGGCGTCGACGGACAGGTCGCCGGTGAGGTCGACGGTCATGTTCCAGGCGACGTTGTAGCGCTCGTAGCCGAGACTCTCGGCCAGGCAGGCCGCCTCGGTGTAGCGCACGTCGATGCCGGGCCAGGCGTAGGCGGGCGGATTGCCCGCGAGGCGGACCTCGGTCGCCCCCTGACCGCGCAGCCAGTCCTCGGCCGCGGCGACCAGTGCCCGGCCGAGCCCCGTTCCCCGGGCCTCGGGACGCACGGCGAGCAGGTCGACGTGGCCCGCGTACGGGTCGCGCGCCGACATGGAGGCGAACAGCACGCCGTCGAGGCCGCGCGTCACCAGCGCCGTCCAGCGCCTGTCCTCGGGCGGCTCGGCGAGCCGGGCGACCAGGCTCGCCGCCTCCCCGGTGTCCAGGGTGAGCGCGGACTCGGCGATCCCGGCGAGCGCTGCCGTGTCGGCCGCGGCGGCCTCACGGATCCCGGGCACCCCGTGCGTCCCGCGACCGTTCCCCAGCGGGTTCACGACAGGCCGATCGGCATGGCGACGACGTTGCGGGGGGTGGGGTGGAAGCAGGCGTGCTCCTGGGGCGTGTCCCCACCGTGACCGAGCACCGGCTGCTCGGACTCGCAACGACCGGTGCTGAACGGGCAGCGCCGGGCGAACAGGCAGCCCGCGTCGTGGCGGCTCTCGTCGAGCGCCCCTGCCGGCGTCACCCGCTGCTCACCTGGCCGCTCCAGGCCGTGCAGCACCGGGATGGCCGACAGCAGCGACTGGGTGTATGGATGCACCGGATCGGAGATGATCGTCTCGACATGGCCGCGCTCGACGACCTGCCCCCGGTAGATGACGTACAGCTCACCGTCGTCGCCGATGTAGCGGGCGGTCGCCACGTCGTGGGTGATGAAGAGCACGCTCACCCCGAGGTTCTCGCGCAGGTCCTTGAGCAGGGCGAGGATGCCGAGCCGCAGCGACACGTCGATCATGGAGACGGCCTCGTCGGCGACGAGCATCTCGGGGTCGACGGTGAGTGCCCGGGCGATGACGACCCGCTGGCGCATGCCGCCGGAGAGCTGGTGGGGGTAGCGGGGCAGCACGTAGCCGGGGTCGAGACCGACCAGTTCCAGCAGTTCCCTGGCGCGCCCGTCCGCCCATGACCGCGAACGGCCGGTCTGCCCCGCCCGCAGCGACAGCGGCGCGTCCAGCGTCTGGTGCACGGTACGGGTCGGGTTGAGCGCCGAGTACGGGTCCTGGTGGATGAGCTGGATGCGGCGGAAGTACGGCTCACGCTGCCGCGGGCGCAGCGACGACATGGGCGTGCCGTCGATGGTGATCTCCCCGGAGTCGTGACTCTCCAGCCCGGCGATGATCCGTCCGAGCGTCGTCTTGCCACAGCCGGACTCTCCGATGAACGATGCCGCCCCGCCCTTCGGGATGGCGAAGTCGACGCCGCGCAGCGCCTTCACCTCCCGCCCGGTGAGCACGCTTCCTCGTTGCTTGAAGGTCTTCGTGATGTGCTGCCCCGTGATCACGCCTTCTCCTCCCTGGTGTTCGCGTCGCGGGCGGCGACGGCGTGGCAGGCCACGATCCACTCGCCGTACGGGACGGCGGGCGGCTCCTCGGTCTCACAGACGTCCATGCGCCGGTCGCAACGTTCCCTGAAGACGCATCCCCGTGAGGGAACGGTCCCAAGCGTCGGCGGGCGGCCGGGCAGCGCCCTGGCCTCCCCGAGGTCGCCGACCAGGCGGGGGATGGCCCGGACCAGGCCCTGGGTGTAGGGGTGGCGAGGCGCGCCGAGCACCTCGGTGGTCGGCCCCTGCTCCACCACCCGCCCGCCGTACATGATGACCAGCCGGTCCGCGACCTCGGCCACCACGCCGAGGTCGTGGGTGATGACGAGCGTGGTGAGCCCGCGCTCCTGGTGGACCTCCCTGACGATCCGCAGGATCGTGGCCTGAGTGATCATGTCGAGTGCGGTGGTGGGCTCGTCCAGCACGACGAGGTGGGCGTTGAGGACCAGCGCGAACATGATGCCGACCCGCTGGCGCATCCCTCCCGACAGCTCGTGCTGGTGGGAGTCGAGCACGCGCGCGCCGTCCATGCCCATCCGGCCGAGCAGGTCCTTGGCGTCCCTGACCAGCCCGCGCAGGTCCCGGATCTCGTGCGAGCGCCCCAGGTCGAGCAGTTGCCTGCCGACGGTCTTGAGCGGGTTGAGGGAGTTCTGGGCGGCCTGGAAGACGTATCCGATGTGCCGGCCCCTCGCCCTGCGCAGATCCTCGCCCCGCAACCGGGTGACGTCGCCGAGACCGTCGATCTCCACGCTGCCCGACCTGATCCTGCCGGGCGGCTGGACCGCGTTGAGCAGCGACAGCGCCAGGGTGGACTTGCCGGACCCGGACTCGCCGACCACCCCGGTGATCGTCCCGGGCGGTAGATCCAGGTCGATCCCGGACACGGCGGGCAACTCTCCCGCCGCCGTCCGGTAGACGACGGACAGGTCCCTGACCCGCACTCCCGGCGGCCCGCTCCGCTCCGCGTCGCGGGTGCCCGCGGCACCTCGGGTGGTCCGGGCGGCCTCGGCGTTCCGGACGCCCACGGCCGCGGACAGCCGCTCGCCCAGTGTCATGGACACCTTCTCAGCAGGTACGAACATCGGTCACTCCTCCCGCAGCCGGGGGTTGAAGATCTCGTCCATGGCGTCGACGACGAGGACGATGCCCAGGGTGAGCAGCAGGATCGCCAGCAGCGGTGCCAGCATGTACGGCAGCGCGGCGGTCGTCGTCAGCGCGCCACCGCCGAACACGGCGAGGTTGAGCATGACGCCCCAGTTGTTGGCGTCGAACGGCAGGACGCCCAGGAAGAACAGGCCCACCTGCGCGTACACCGCGCCGGTCACCGCGATGAGCGTGTTCATCGCGATGAAGGGGGCCATGCTGGGCAGCAGTTCCCTGCCGATGATGTGCCTGGTGGACAGGCCGAGTCCCCTGGCCGCCTCGACGAAGCCGCGTTCGCGCAGCGAGAGGGTCTGCGCCCGTACGGCGCGCGCCACCCCGCCCCAGCCGAGGAGTCCGAGCACCAGGCCCATCTCGATCGCGCCGGTGAACTTCCAGATCGTCGACAGCACCAGCAACAGCGGGAGACCGGGAATGGTCAGCTTCATGTCGGTGATCCGCATGAGCACGCTGTCCCAGCGCCCCCGCCTGAACCCGGCGAACAGCCCGACCGCGGTGCCCAGGGCGACCGTGATGACGGCGGTGACCAGGGCGGTCAGCAGGACGTACCGGGCCCCGGTGATCACCAGGGCGAGCACGTCCGTACCCTCGAAGTCGGTGCCGAAGGGGTGCGCCCAGCTGGGCGCGGCGTAGAGCGCGTTGTCGTCGCGCGGCAGCCGCTCGGGGTAGAACAGCGGCCCGAAGACACCCATGAACGCGAACACGCCCAGGATGACCACGCCCACCAGCCGGCTGGGCTTGCGCCGCAGGACCCGCCAGACGCCGCGCCGGAAGTTGCGCCGCAGCGTCGCGCGGGTGCCGCCCCTGGTGATGACCGGCGCGGTCATGCGATCTCTCCCGCCGGTCGGCCGCCCTGGACGCGGCGTCTGTCGGCTGTCGTGATTCGCCCGTTCATGAAGCCTCCTGTCCGGAACGGACCCGTGGGTCGATCGCGGTGTAGAGCATGTCGGCCACGATGTTGGCGATGACGATCGCCACGGTGATCAGCAGGAAGGCCCCGCCCATCAGCGTGTAGTCGCGGTCGGTGATGCTGTTGAGCAGCAGCAGACCCAGCCCCGGGTAGGTGAAGATCCGCTCGATGAAGATCGCGCCGCCGAACAGCAGGCCCAGCGAGAGCGCCAGGGTGGTGAAGAGCGGCAGGATGGCGTTGCGCGCCACGTAGCGGAAGATGAAGCCTCGCTTCAGACCGCGCAGCTCGGCGGCCAGGATGAAGTCGTCGCCGAGCACGGTGACCACGCTCGACTTCATCGCCAGGATCCAGCCTCCGTAGCCGGCCAGCGCGTAGGTCAGGACCGGCATCGTGGCGTACTGGATCAGCGAGCCGATGTAGGCGGCGTTGAGGCCCGGCTCAAGCGTGACATCCGCCGTGCCGCCCGCGGGGAAGATCGGCAGGAGGGTCGTGAAGACCGCGCTCAGCAGCAGCGCGAGGACGTACTGCGGCAGGCCGTGCATGAGCGAGCCGGAGACGGCCAGGACGTCGCCCAGCTTGCTCGACCGCTTGATCGCCGCGTAGACGCCCATGATGATGCCGATCGCGAAGCTGAGCAGAGTGCCGACCAGGACCGGCAGGATCGTCCAGGCGGCCGCCGAGGCGAGCAGGCTGGTGACCTCCGCGCCGGGGACGCTCACCGACTGGCCGAGGTCGAGGTGGAGCAGTCCCCTCATGTAGTCGGCGTACTGCTCCCACATCGTGCCCTTCGGCATGAAGCCGTACAGCACCGCAGTGGCACGCTCGGCCTGGTCGGGCGACATACCCTGCTCGACCAGCTTCTCGTAGCGGGCCCGCATGGGGTCGCCGGGGATGTTCCTGATGATCACGAAGCTGATCGTGGTGACCACCAGGATCATGACGAGCCCTCGGGCGAGATGGCCCGCGAGGCGGCGTGCGATGACCGTCATATGTGGCTACTTCCTCTCGAGCATGCCGAGTTGGAGCCAGACGCCTGCGGTGAGGCGCAGCGCGTCGCTGTCCTGACCGGGGAATCCGCTGAAACGCGTGGTGTTGACGACCTGCGTGTTGACGTAGTCCCACAGCTGGATCACCGGAAGGTCCTGGTTGGCGGCCCTGGCCAGGGTTGAGATGATCTTCTTCTGCTCCGCCTCGGGCGCGGAGTTCAGCCTGACCGCGAGCTCGCCGGGGTTGATCATGCCCTCGCCGTTGACGTCGAGGATCTCGGCACCGCCCATCCAGTTGCCCTTCGTGCCGGGGGCGACGTGCGTGAGCCTGCCGCCGAAAAGCTGCCAGCCGTTCTGGGCCCCGTACAGACGCTGGTAGATGTTGTACGGGGCGGGCCCGAGCGCCACCAGCCAGAAGCCGAGGTCGTACTTGCCGGCCGCCATCTCCTCCAGGTAGAGCGGATAGTCGGCGGTGGTGACGACCTCGGCGTCGATCCCGGCGTCGTTGAGCTGGCTGGTGACCGCCTTGGCCCCGGCCAGCCAGTCGGAGAAGGACGCGGGCACGTTGATGGTCATCTTCCAGGGGCTGCCGTCCGGCATCGCCCACCTGCCGCCGACCTTCTTCATGCCCGCGGCCCGCAGCTCCCGCTCGGCCCTGGCGAGATCGTGCCGGTACGGCTCCAGGGCGGCGACACCGTCACCCAGCCATGCCTTCGCGGCCTCCTGGTGCATGCCCGAGGTGGTGACAGAGGCGATGCCGCCCTCCGGGGAGGCGACCTTGGTGACCTGCTCGCGGTCGATCAGGTAGGCCAGCGCCCGACGGACGTGCACGTTGTCGTAGGGCTTCCTGGACTGGTTGAACGCCAGCGCCTCGCTGACCGGCGAGTACCCCCTGACCACGGCGTTGCCCGGGGTCTGGGTGATGCGCTTCATCACAGCGGCCGGGACCGCGGTGAACGGCGCGCTGTCCAGCCTGCCGGAGACCAGGTAGTTCCAGACCTGCTCGTTGCCGGTGTAGTTGAGGATGCGCACCTGGTCGGCGGCGACGTTGGCCGCGTTGTGGAAGTACTTGTTCTTGACCAGCAGCGCCTCGCCCGGGTTGACGCGTTTCAGGACGAACGGCCCGGCGGAGACGTCCTCGGGCGGGGAGAAGGTCATGACCTTCTCCGCGAGGCTGGTGATCCCGGCCCGTGCCACCTCGGCCCCGGGGGCGCCGCTCTGCGCGACCTTCAGCTTCTGCCAGAAGTCGGCGGGCAGCACCCCGCCCCAGACGTGCTTGGGGACGATGACGGTCTCCATGACGCTGCGGACGAAGGTGGAGCTCGGGTTCTTCGTCTTCTGGGCGATCCTGATCGTCCTGTCGTCCAGGATCTTGATGTCGGAGGCCGCCCCGGCCGCGGAGGGGTCAAGGGCGTAGGCGGTTCCGCCCTGGGTGTAGGCCAGGCCGATGGAGAACTTCACGTCCTCGGCGGTGATCGGCCTGCCGTCGGACCACCTGCCGTCCGGCTGGAGTTCGATGGTGATCGAGGACTGGTCCGGGGCGATCCGCCAGCTCTCCGCGACGCCCGGGTAGAACTGGTTCGGGTCGGTCAGGTGGTTCTTGGTCCACCCGAGCCACTCGGCGTTGTACCCGCGGAAGGCGTTGCCCTTGGGGTTGTACGGGTTGATCGGCGCGTTCGCGTCGATGCCCGGCTTGAGCGCGTCGATCGTGGTGAAGACGGCGCTCCCCACGGAGGCGGAGCTGTCGGCGCCGCCGCCACAGGCCGCGGTGACGGCCGCGAGGCAGAGGGAGGCCGCTGCCGCTACTAGTCGCTTCATGAACGCTCCGTGGGGTGTTCTCCGAGGTCAGGGCATCTATGTGGGGGTATCAGGTGTTGTCCGGACCTTACGTTCACCTTGACGGTTGCGTCAATAAACTCCACTTCTGTGGAACATTTTGGAGCTTTCCTTCATTCCCCGTTTACCCTTCCGTGGCGCCGTCCTCGCGAGCCGGACGATCACTCCTCCGCCGGGGGATGCCTGATCCCCGGCGGAGGAGTGCGAACGACGCAGGCCCGGAAGCACCGAAGGGCCGAGGCGGCGGGCGGCGGGCGGCGGGCGGCGGGCGGCGGGCGGCTGAAAGTTACACCCTCGCCGCAGATCACGTCGCAGGTCAGGGTGCTCCCGACGGGCGGCCGGCTTCCCGCTCCCGCCCGGGGCCACCTAGCATCGGGCCCCATCGAGGCAGGAGCGGAAAATGCGACGAAAGACGCGCGGAAGCGACGCGATCCTGGCGGTTCTGACAGCCGCGGTGACCGCGGTCGCGACCCTGGGACTCCTCCTGACGGCCACGGCGATGCCCGCGCAGGCGGCGGCCACCAGGATCATGGCACTCGGAGACTCCATCACCGGTTCCCCCGGATGCTGGCGGGCCCTCCTGTGGAACCGGCTCGTGAACGCCGGTCACACCAACACCGACTTCGTCGGCACCCTGCCACCGCAGGGCTGCGGCGTCGCGCACGACGGGGACAACGAGGGGCACGGCGGGGCGCTGGTCACCAACGTCGCCGACCAGAACCAGCTCCCCGGCTGGCTCTCGGCGACCACACCCGACATCGTGATGATGCACTTCGGCACCAACGACGCCTGGAGCAACCGCGCGACCGCCACCATCCTGGCCGCGTACGGCAAGCTGGTGGACCAGATGCGGGCGAGCAACCCCAACATGAAGATCCTCGTCGCCCAGATCATCCCGATGAACCCGAGCACGTGCGGTGAGTGCGCGCAGCGGGTCTCCGCGCTCAACGCGGCGATTCCCGGCTGGGCCGCGGGCAAGACCACCGCGCAGTCACCGATAGTCGTGGTCGACCAGTGGACGGGCTTCAGCACCGCGACCGACACCTACGACGGCGTGCACCCCAACGCCTCGGGCGACCAGAAGATGTCGGACCGCTGGTTCCCCGCCCTGGCCGCCCTGCTCGGCTCGGGACCGCCCCCGACG
Organism: Streptosporangium sp. CA-115845; assembly: GCF_050943795.1. Lineage (NCBI taxonomy): Bacteria > Bacillati > Actinomycetota > Actinomycetes > Streptosporangiales > Streptosporangiaceae > Streptosporangium > Streptosporangium sp. CA-115845. The sequence continues at coordinate 5,275,366 of NZ_CP191988.1, forward strand.
ATCACCCCCACCCCGACGCCGACCATCACGCCCCCGCCGGGCGGCGGCTGCACGGCCACCTACCAGACCACCAACCAGTGGCCGGGCGGCTTCCAGGGCGAGGTGACCGTCAAGAACACCGGTGCGGCGGCCATCGCCGGCTGGACGGCGAACTGGACGTTCACCGGCCGGCAGATCAGCCAGGCCTGGAACGCGACGGTCACCCAGTCGGGAGCCTCGGTCTCGGCGCGGAACGCCGCCTGGAACGGCTCCCTGGCCGCGGGCGCGACCGCGACCTTCGGCTTCATCGCCTCGGGGACGGGCTCCCCGGCCCCCACGGTGTCCTGCACGACCGGCTGACCGGTCCGATCGCCGTACGGCCGGGTTCCGACGCACACATCCGGCCGTACGGCGTCCCACGCCCCCGGGACCGGCGCCGCGGGCGTGCGAGCGAGACGCGGGCGTAACGCGCCGCCGCGGAGCGCCACGTGCGGGCCGGCCGCCCGGCACCGCCCATCACCGAACCGGCTCGCGCGGCGGGCCGATCCCGCCGAACCGCCGCTCAGTCCTGGCTGTTCAGCGCGCCGGGGAGCCGCTCCGGCAGGCTCTTCAGGTCATCGGCGTGCTCCTCCTCCTGGGCCGGCAGATCCTCGAAGACACGCCGGGTGGTCACGTCGCCGTCGCCGAGCCGGTTGACGATCTCGGTGTAGGAGGCGATCGCGCCCGCGCCCGGATCTCCTTGAGATCGGTGAGGAATTCAGCCATGTGCTCCGCACTATCCGGAACAGGCCGCTTTTGACGTCCTTCTTCGCGAGAATCACCCGAAGGCTTGACCATCGCCGTCCAGGGTGACGGAGGCGATACCGGCAGAGGGGCCGGCGGGGTTTGCGAGAACGACGATCGACCGTGAAGTCTCCCGGCGCCTTCCGCGTCACGCCTGGACACAGCGGCTCTGAATATTTCTGCCAATCACAAAAATTTTCCATGCTCAAGCCGAGTACGGAATATCAAAACGCGTGCGACGCACCCAGAAGAAGCTCGATCAAAAGGACTACGAGCACGCCTCAGGCGTGGAGCGACACTCCGAAAGGTTTCGGATATGCTGCCAAGCATGTCAGGTAAGCCTCGGGTGACGATCGCCCGCATCGCCCAGGAGGCCGGGGTCTCCGCGCCCACGGTCTCCAAGGTGATCAACGGCAGGTCCGAGGTGTCGCCGGAGACCCGCAGGCGAGTCGAACGGCTCCTTCACAAGCACGGCTACGTCCGCCGCGCCACCGGCGCCGTCGGCTCCGTCGGCCTGGTAGACCTGATCTTCGCCGAACTGGAGAGCCCGTGGGCGATGGAACTCATCCGCGGGGCCGAGAGCGCGGCCGCGGAGGCCGAGGCCAGCATCGTGATCTCCGTCCTGCACACCCACGCCGGCCCCGGTCGTGACTGGCTCGACCGGCTGGCGGCCCGCCGTACCGACGGCGTGATCATCATTGGCTCCCGGCTCTCGGCTCAGCAGTACGGCCAGCTCAACACCCGATCGATCCCCTTCGTGGTCGTCGACCCCGAGGGCGAGCCGGCCCCCGGCGTGGCGTCGGTGGGCGCGACCAACTGGCAGGGCGGCCTGAACGCGACCCGGCACCTGCTGGAACTCGGCCACCGTCGGATCGGCATGATCGGCGGTCCACCCGACGTGCTGTGCAGCCGCGCCCGCATAGACGGCTACCGTGCCGCGCTGGAGACCGCGGGTGTCGAGGTCGATCCCGCGCTGATCCTGCACGGCGACTTCCTCGTCGGTTCCGGCCACGACCACGGTCACGCCCTGCTCTCGCTGCCCGACCGCCCGACCGCCATCTTCGCCGGCAGCGATCTGCAGGCCTTTGGTGTCTTCGAGGCCGCCAGGCAGCGCGGACTGCGCGTCCCCGACGACCTGAGCGTCGTCGGCTTCGACGACCTGCCCCTTTCCAGGTCCGCCTGGCCACCGCTCACCACGGTCCGCCAGCCCCTGGAGGAGATGGCCTTCCTCGCCACCCGCATGGCACTGGGCATCTCCCGCGGCGAGGCTCCCGAACCCCGCCGGGTCGAACTCGCCACCGACCTCGTCATCCGGGAGAGCTCCGCTCCCCCCGCGGGCTAGCGCGCGAATCTCACCAAGCTTCACCGGCGGCCTGCCGTGGCCGCCTCCGGAGCGTCGCCACGGGAGCACCATGCCGTCGCTCCTGCTTCAGTCGATTACGACGTGCCTCTAATCCCGCCAACTCCCATGGCGAATTACCTCGATATTTCATGCGATCTCGCGATAACGCTTCTCCCCTATTACCTTGTCTCATATGGTGACTCTGCCGCGAAAAGCCTCCGAATAATAAACCCTTATATCCGGTATGTGGCCACCAGTGACAGGGGAGAAGCCCATGGCCGCTTCACGATGGAGAATCACTCGTCTCGCACTCGTCTCGTTGCTCACCGGCGTTCTGATCGCGGGCCTCACCGGGACCACGACCGCCACAGCGAGTGGGAACGCCCCGCTGAGTGCCTCCACCGCGAGAAACCTCGACGACATCAACCAGGACATTCGAAGCGCCCAGTACGTCGTCAATCGTTTCTGGGCAACGCACTGGTCCGAGTTCTTCCCCGGCTGGTATTCACCCCCGCGCGTTCTCGGCGGGTACGACGGCGCGCGGAGCAACGCGCCGAGATGCCAGGGATCCCCCCTCCCCGATGACAACGCCCTGTACTGCTGGCCGCCCTACGACTTCATCGCGTGGGACGTCGACCTGATGCGAATGGGATACCGGCAGGGGGACGCCTGGGTCTACCTGATCATCGCGCACGAATGGGGCCACGCCGTCCAGGCCCGCATTCCACAAAAGCTGCTGTCACGGCGACTCGAACTCCAGGCCGACTGCCTCGCCGGGGCGACCCTCTTCGGAGCCGCCGAGGACGGCATCCTGTTCTTCGAGACCGGCGACACCCAGGAGATCGCGGCGGCCCTGCGGCGGCACGCCGACGACACCCCCTGGACCGACGTGAGCGACCACGGCAGCGCCTCCCAGCGCCTGAGCGCCTTCAACCGGGGCGCACGCCAGGGCGTACGGGGATGCTTCACCTGACGAGGGGCTCTCCCGAAACCTCGGCCGCCCTCGCGAATCCGCCCGTTCGTATCCGCTCCCCGGGCCCGCGCGGGACGTCGACCCCCTCATGGGCTCGCGCTCGCTCCGCGGCGAGTCCGCGCCGGATCAAGACGGCCCCGCGCCCCGCACCACGGGTCCGGGGTCTCTCCGCCGCTAGGCGGGGCTGTGCACCGGGACCCACCGTGCCTCGGCCGGGAATCCTCTGCCCATGAGGCCGCGGAGGGGGTCGGCCCTCTTCCTGGAGAGCGACTCGGCGCCCCGCCGGTCGTCCGGCAGTACCTGCCAGATGGGATCACGCCGGATGACCGGCCGGTTCCGGTCCGGCTCCGTCTCCGAGATCGGCGTCCAGAGCGTGCGGACGCCATGCTCGTTGACGAGCCGCAAGGGGGTTCGGCATCCTGGGCAGCGGATCCCTCCGGTGCCGAGGTCCTCGCGCCGGGCGGTGAAGTAGCCGTAGTGGTCCACCCCCCGCTCGTCCCATGCCAGATCCATGTGCCGATCCCAGTCGACCTCCGCGGCGGCTCCGCTCTTCGGGGCGCAGACCGGGCAGGGCACCCGCATCTCCTCCCAGAACCGCGGGCCGGCGAGTTCCGGATCGTGCCTGCCGACGTGCCTGACCGTTCCGGCGACGATCCTCCCTTCGTCCGCCGTTCGCCCGCGGACCTCCGGAGCGGTGGTGATCGGATCGGAGTTGTTGATGAGCCTGGCGAAGCGATCCGCGTGGGCCTCACCCAGGCGGGGGACGCCCAGAACGGTACGGGCGGTCAGGTGTTCCAGTCGCCGGATGACGCCCGAGGGCCGGGCGACGTGCGCAGAAGTGATCATGGGTGGCGTGGAGCCGCGTGGCAGCAGCCACAGCGTGGCCAGCAGTTCGCTCACCGTCCAGAACGACGTGAAGTAGTCGGGGGCGGGATGGACGATGGCCCTGCCGGTCGCGATGATCTCGTACATCAGCCGTGCCACGCCTTCCCACATCTGTTGCCGCGTGACCACCTCGGCCGGGTAGGAGTACTCGCGGGGCGGCACCATCCGCACGGTGACCGCGTGGGCCTTCTCGAAGGTGGCACGCCACTCCTCCGCCTCCCGGCGTCCGCCGTCGTGGAAGCTGAGAAAGTAGTCGGCCGGGTTGTCGAACATCCAGTAGTGCCCCGGTGAGCGCGGCGCCGGCGCCCGGTCCGCCCCCAGCGCGCGGCGCAGGTGCCGCTCCAGCCACTCGCCCAGTGCCGGGTTCTCCAGGGTCTCGCCGTGGACGGGAGCGTGGCTGGCGCGGGTCAGTACGTTGCGGGGCAACGGGCTGCGGCTGAGGACGATGCTGCCGGGGTCGAGCTTGGCGCGCGTGTCGAAGGCCGCGTAGACGTCCTCGGAACCCTCGACCGAGCAGTCCCACACGACGAAGGTCGACGTCCGCCGCGCCGCGAGCGCAACGGCCCCGCCGATGCCGGGAGGCACGACCACCAGACCGATCCCCAGCCTCGCACAGATCGGCCGTACCCAGTTGTCCAGCAGGTCACGGCCACTCTCGGTCGGCGGTACGAAGGCCGTCAGGGTGGCGTTCATCCGGCCGCCCCAACCTGCCCGGCCGGCACGGCCGGTGCGACCGGCACGCCCCACGGCCGGCCAAGCCGCCGGCGATCCCTCCCAAGGTCGTACATGGAACCCATCTGATGCTCTCCCCTTGGCCGGTACTCGACCTCGCCCAGGAAGCCGAGCGCCTGGCCCACCCGCAGCGCCTCGCCGCGCGTGGCCCGCGCGACGCTGTCACGCAGGTCGCTGGAGGCCCCGTCGAGGTCGTCGGTCCACAGCCGGATCATGCCCCGGGCCACCAGACCGTCCAGCCCGGCCGCCGAACCTGGCAGGTCGGCGTCCGCCAGGGACCACAGTGCCTCCCCGGCCCGTCCGGCCAGGGTCCAGCCCAGGGATTGGGCGAACCAGGCGAACGCCCGCACCCACTGCTCGCGGCTGCCCGCCGCGACGGCCGCCGTGCCGTACTCGACCATCTCGGGGTAGGAGATCTCGACCACGCCGATGATCGCCAGCTGGGCCGCGATGCGCGCCCGCAGGTCCGCGGGCGCATCCGGGCTCTCCGCCCCGTCGTGTCCGGCCGCGCCCAGTGCCTTGACCAGCAGCAGCCTGGCCTCCGCGACGCGTCCGGAGATCAGGGCCTGGTAACCGGCGACGTAGTCGCGCCAGGGGCCTGCCGGCGCGGCGAGGATCTCGCTCTCGTAGCGCCTGGCGACGGTGGCGTCGCCGCAGACCAGCAGGGTCTCGGCGGCGGTCAGCACGCGGGCGACACGGTCGGGTCCCGGCGGGGTCAGTTCCGCGGCGTGGCGGGCGTAGACGGCCGCCAGCGGCAGCCTGCCCCGAGACAGCTGGGCCTGGGCCTCGCCCTGGGCCAGCGCGGCGAGCTCACCGTCCGTACCGCCACCGGAGGCGGCGATCCCGTGCCAGAGCGCGCCCGGACCTCCCAGCAGGGCGGCGTTACGGTGCAGGGCACGGCGGCGCTCGACGCTGGAGTCGTAGTAGATGCGGTCCCAGACGAGCAGGGTGGTGAAGGCGAACTCCTGCCCCGCCGTTCCCGGGATCTCCTTGACCAGTCCGGCGCCGACGGCCTCCGTGAGAGGAACGGTGACGTCGGCGACGCCGGAGAGCGCACGCAGGTCGGCCAGGCGGAAGCGGCGGCCGAGCACCGCTGCCGCGCCCACGACCTCGCGGGTGCGGCGGGCACACGACGCCAGCCGCGCCACGACGGCCTGCGTCATACCGCGAGGGGCGGGCAGCGGGCCGTTGCCGAAGTTGATCGAGCGCATCTCCACCTGGTCCAGCAGGAGGATCGAATGCTGCGCGTTGCCGTCGGTGTGCTCGTGCAGTCTCCTGGCCCCTGGGGGGGTGAGGCCGTCGTGGCCTGTCGCGACGGCGAGCCGTACGAGATCGTCGGCGGAGAGCCCCTCGACCTGGAGCAGGCGCCCCTGCGGCGAGTCGAAGATGCGATCCCAGCCCTCGTGGAGTTCCAGGGGTGGCGCGTCCGGGGCCGTTCCCGGCGCGTACCCGGGAGCCTGGTGGACGACCAGGAGCATGACCTGAGCGTTGTGCAGGCGCCGGGCCGCCAGGCGGAGCGCGGTCATCGACTGCCGGTCGCCGCAGTGCGCGTCGTCGACGACCACGATCAGAGCGTCCGCGGCGGCGAACTCCGCCGCGAGGGCCTGGCCGACGAAGGCGGCCTCGGCCTGGCCGGCCAGCGTCCGGGCGAGCGTCGGGGTCGGCAACTGCTCGGCGATCTGTTCCAGCACCCCCCAGGGATGGGCGAGCGCGTCCTCATCGCCGAAGGCTCGCACGGTCCGCACCCCGGGGACGGTCCGCAGGAAGCGCTCGACCAGCTCGGTCTTGCCGATTCCCGCCGTCCCCCGGACACCCACGATCCGTGCGTCGCGGCGTCTGGCCGCCCCCCACGCCTCCCCGAGGAAGTCGAGCTCCCGCTTCCGGCCGATGAACAGCGGAGAGGTTCTGCCGTGCAACGCAGCGCTCCCTTTTCACGTTTCGCATGTTCTTGACGGTGATTATGGGTCAGAAATCAACCTATCGGCACTGATTCCACCTGAAGATTCTTCGCGGAGTGAATCCGAACGAATTTCACATCGTCGGCGTACGGCGCGGATTCCACCGCAGGCACGAGCGTGAGAGCAGGCCGGAAAGCGGGCCACGATCGCACGGGCTGCCGGGAGCCAGTCCCGCGGGAGATCCGCTACACCCGTTCCCGCAGACTCTCACCTGCTCTTTTCTCGATCCCACCGGCCGATTTACCACGCGGGGAACGATCCGCACTCGGGAGGAGGAGTGATTCACGAATACGGTCGACCACAAAACGGCCGCCATCCTTAATTCCCGCACACACGGTATGGATTTTCCACGACCGGCGACTTCGACGCTCAGTAAGTATGCGATGACACGAAGTGCCCAATACCCCGCACCATTACGCAGGAGCGCACACCGCGGATACCAGGTGCGATTTCCCGGCCACAACTCGATGGTCAAGGTCCCGCTCGCCGCCGCCGCGGGAGGCGGCTCGGCGTCACGCCGGCCCGGGATCGAATCGCTCGCCGCCCGGCCGGCGCGTGTGCCGCCGGAGACGCGCTCGGGAGGCCTCACCCCGGCCAGCGGACCGTCGACCCCCTGGCCGCGTCGGAACGGTCTTCGTTCGTGTCGACGGTCAGCGTGACGTTGACATCCTCTCCGCCCTAACGGACGGAGATTCCCGCCTGCCACGTCGTACACGACTTCGGGTGGGTTACCGCTTCTTCGCGCGATGCCGGAATAGGTCCCGGTCTTACCCACGCTCGCCCTGGTCGACCGCAGGTCGATCAGCAGCCCGTCCTCGCGCAGGAAGAGCGAGTAGTTGTGCCGGCCGGTGACGCTCAGGGCGTCGAGCATCTCGGGCCAGACGGCGCGATGGCGCTCGCGGTACTCCCGGAGGCGCTCCGGCCTCACCTTCAGCAGGAAGCAGACACGCTGCATGGGATTGCCCTTCTCGGGAAGTTGGCGGCAGGCAGGCTCCTGCTGAAATGGCCCCCGGCGGGCGGACGCGTTCCGATGCCCGCGACCGGCCGCCAGGTAGAAGGGGCTCCGTCTGGTTCGCCGTCTGATTCGGGGAGGAAGACGACTCCATGAGCTGTTTCACCTGCCGTCTCTGATATATCACCCATATCAGCAAGGGCTTTCCGGCTACGCTTGGATCGTGCCCGTCTACGTGGCCGTGGATCTCGGAGCTGAGAGCGGCCGGGTGCTGACCGGCGAATTCGATGGTGAACGGCTCGCGGTGCGGGAGGTGCACCGCTTCGCCAACCGGCCGGTCCGCGTCCTCGACGGCCTGTACTGGGATGTGCTCGGACTGCTCGCACAGACACGCGGAGGCATCGCGCTGGCCGCCGCCCGCGGTCGTGTCACCAGCGTGGGCGTGGACGCCTGGGGCGGCGACTTCGCCCTCCTCGACCGTGACGGGCGGCTGCTGGCCAACCCCCGCCACCACCTCGATGCCTACACCTCCGGCCTGGCGGGCCTCGTCTCCTGGCAGGACCACTACGAGCTGACCGGTATCCACCCCGGGCCCGGCACCACGGCCTGCCAGTTGCTGGCGCACGCCGGATCGCCGCTTCTGGAGGCGGCCGACCACCTGGCGATGGTGCCGGACCTGTTCACCCTCTGGCTGAGCGGTGAGATGGTCACCGAGCGGACGATCGCGAGCACCAGCCAGCTGCTGGACGTCAGGACCGGCCGCTGGGCGAGCAGCCTTGTCACCCGCCTGGGCCTGCCCCGCCACCTGTTCGCCCACCGGCTCACCGAGCCGGGCACGGTCGCGGGGCCACTGCGCGAGAAGGGCGGGGACGGCCCGGGTGGGGTCGTGGTCGTCGCGGTGGCCGGCCACGACTCCGCCTCCGCGGCGGTGGCGCTTCCCGTCTCGTCCGGCTCCGTCGGCTACGTCTCCTGCGGCACCCGCTCGCTGGCGGGACTGGAACTCGACGCCCCGGTCACGAGCCGGGCGGCCAGGCTCGCGGGCTTCAGCAACGAGGGCGGCGTCATGGGGACCGTGCGATTCACCCGCGCCCTCAACGGCCTGCTGCTGCTTCAGGAGTGCCGCAGATCCTGGGGCGTGCGCACCTCGTACGCGGACCTGGTCGCCGAGGCCGCCGCCACCCCCGCCTTCGGACCGCTGATCGACCCCGGCCACCCGTGGTTTCTCGAACCCGGCGACATGCCGGCGAGGATCGCGGCCTACTGCCACTCGACCGGGCAGGCGCCGCCCGCCGGCCGCGCGGAGACGGTGCGCTGCGTCCTGGAGAGTCTCGCGTGCTCCTACCGTTGGGCCCTGGAGCAGGCCGAGTTCCTCAGCGACCGGCGGGTGGAGGCCGTGCACCTCGTGGGGGCCGGGGCCTCCAGCGAGACACTGTGCCGGCTCGTCGCCGACTTCGCCGGACGGCCCGTGCTGGCCGGTCCCGTGGAGGCGACCGCCGTGGGAAACCTGCTCGTCCAGGCCATGGCCGACGGCCGCATCGGCTCCCTCACCGAGCTGCGCGAGGTGGTCCGCCGCTCGTTCCGGCCCCGGCCGTTCCCACCCGGCCGCGAACGGGAGCCGTACGAGATCGCCTACTCCCGATACCGCCAGCTCACCGGGATAGACAGATTCCACGTCGACGCGGAACCCGGGCTGAGCGTCGGCACCGAGCACTGACCCGGGAGCAGCCGATCCCAGCGGTTTCTCACCCCCGTCCGGCGAGCGGTAACCTACCTGCCCCGACACCTGCGTACCTGAGTAGTCGGCTCCGGAAGTCCTTCGGGGTTGGCGTGACAGGTGGTTGCGCGGCCCGAGGTACTCAGGTGTGCAGACCGCTGAAGGGATGCGATCACTACGGTCTTAGCGGGATAGTCCCAGATTGCCCGCCCGCAGCCCGGCCTGGAAGCGGGAGTCGGCCTCGAGCTTGGCCATCAGCTCAGCCACGCGCCGCCGATAGGTGCGTAGCGAGACGCCGAGCCGTTTGGCCGCCGATTCGTCGGTGAGTCCCGAACCGAGGGCTTCGAGGATCATGCGGCTGTCGGCATCGAGGTGGGGGATGTCGCTGCGCAGATAGGTGTCGAGATCGACGGCGGTGTCCCAGATCGCCTGGAACAACGAGTGGACGCCGTCGACCAGGATCTGCGACGTCGTCACGGTGTACTCGCGGCCGGTGGGTGTCTCCCGGCCGGCAAGGATCATCACCCGCCGGTCGATGAGGATGGTCTCGTGCGGCAGTTGGGAGCCGCCTATCCGAACGAGAGCGCCCTTGCTCTGCACCAGCCGCAGGTGCGCCCGGGCCTCCTCGTCGGCGAGCGCGACCGGGCCGAGCAGCTTTCGAGAGGTGAGGCCCGAGGCCTCCGCAGTACCCATCCGGTTCCGGATCGCGGCCCTGGCCTCCGGCTGCGACCAGGTCTTGAGGTCCCGGGCGGCGCAAAGGAACTCGGTCTGCGCGGACTCGAAGAGATGACCGGCACGCGCGATCAACTCTGCGTCCCCTCGCACTGAAAACACCTGCTCGTTCCGCATCCCGCCAGTCTGGCAGCAAGCTGCCACGAGCTCGCTGGGCGTCGTGGCGGCGGACACGATGAGCCTCGTGACGATCGAGACCTTCTCCCTCGGCGGAGATCTGACCATCAACCGGCTCGGCTTCGGCGCGATGCGCCTGGCGATGGGCACCTTCGACGGCCCGCCGCGAGCTCCTGAGAGTGGCATCGCCGTGCTCCGGCGCGCCGTGGAGCTGGGCGTGAATCACATCGACACGGCGAGCTTCTACGGCAGGGGAACGGTGCGGGCCAACGAATTGATCCGTACGGCATTGACCCCCTACCGTGACGATCTGGTGATCGCCACGAAGGTCGGGCCACTGCCCGGACCAAACGGTGCGCCGAGCGAGCAGGCGACGCCTGATCAGTTGCGCGGCCTGGTCGAGGCGGATCTGCGCTCTCTCGGTCTGGACCGGCTCGACCTGGTTTATCTACGGGTCGGTGGGATGACCGGACTGGGGGGCGAATCGATCGCCGAACGGTTCGCGGTGCTGGCCGAGCTCCGCGCGGAGGGGCTGATCCGGCACCTGGGCGTCAGCAACGTCGACGCCGCGCAGCTCGCCGAGGCCCGGGCGATCGCGCCCGTCGCGGCGGTGCAGAACCGGCACACCGGTGACATGGGACTGCTGGCGGAATGCGAGGAGGCGGGCATCGCGTACGTGCCGTACTTCCCCCTCGGCGGCGGTGGCGGCCCGCTCGACGCCGACCGGCTCGGCAAGGTCGCAGCACGCCTGGGCGCGACCACAGCGCAGGTCCAGATCGCATCGCTGCTGGCGAAGTCGCCGTCGGTGCTTGCGATTCCGGGCACCGGTTCTCTCGATCATCTGGAGGAGAACCTCGCGGCGCACGATCTCAGCCTCGGTGACGAGGACCTGTCTGACCTGCGAGGCTAACCGATCCCGTGCCCGTTGCTAAGGTTTCCTCCGTGAGAGCGTTCGTCGTGACCGGGCCTCGCCGCTTCTCCGTGTGGGACGTCGAGCCACCGGTCCCCGGCCCCGGGCAGGTCGTCGTCGACGTGGAGCGGGCCGGGGTGTGCGGCACCGACATGGAGTTCTTCAGCGGGGATATGGCCTACCTCGACGAGGATCACGCCCGCTATCCCATCCGACCCGGCCACGAGTGGTGCGGGAGGGTCTCCTCGGTCGGCGAGGGCGTCGAAGACGGCTGGATCGGCACCCGGGTCACCGGTGACACCATGCTCGGCTGCGGACGGTGCCGCCGCTGCCTGGGCGGGCTGCAACACGTGTGCGAGGACCGCTTCGAGATCGGCATCCGCGGCGGGTGGCCCGGCGCTCTGGCCGAGCAGCTGCCGGTGCCGGTCACCGCGCTGCACGCGCTGCCGGACGCGGTCGACGCGGTGGCCGGGGCCATGGTCGAGCCCGGCGGCAACGCGCTGCGGGCCGTCGAGGCCGCGGCCCTCGCGCCGGGTGACCGGCTGCTGGTGCTGGGGCCGGGGACGATCGGCCTGCTCGCCGCCCGGTTCGCCCTGGCGCGCGGCGCGGAGGTCCACATCATGGGCCTGTCGGAGCCGTCGCTGGAGTTCGCCCGAGGTCTCGGCGTGCACGGGGCGTGGACCTCCGACCGGCTTCCCCGGCTCCCGTTCGACGCGGTCATCGACGCCTCCAACGCGCCCGGCCTGCCCGCCCTGGCCGTCGACCTGGTGGAGCCGGGCAAGCGGGTGGTCTACATAGGGATAGCGCCGAGGCTCAGCGCCGTCGACACCCGCGCGCTGGTGCTCAAGGATGTCACGGCCGTCGGGATCCTGAGCGCCTCCCCCGGCCTGGCCGGGGCGGTCGAGCAGTACGCCTCGGGCTCGGTGGATCCCCGGCCGCTCGTGGCGGCCGTCGTCGGGCTTGAGGAGGTGGGCGCGGTTCTCGCCGGCTCCCGCCCCGCGGGCTCCGGCCCCGGCCCCAAGATCCACGTCGACCCGCGGGCCTGACCTGGCCGTTCCGATCGGGCGGAGCCGTCCGCCGGATCGGCGACGGAACCACGCCGCGGGTTCGCCGGTGGAGCCTTCCGTCAGACCGGCACGGACAAAATATGATCTTTTGTGGCCCGGAAGTGTATCGTCGGTATGTGTCGCTTTATGCACGCTACAGCTCTCTTGTCCGATCAGGAAGCGTGACAGCCGCCGACCCGCCGGCCGACTGGGCGCGCAGCGGCGTCGTCACGCTGACCGGCCGCGAGAGCGGCCCTCCGCTGGTGCCACCGGGCCGTGCCGCCACCGTGGCGCGGGAGCTGGCCGGCCGCTTCACCGAGTTCACCGGGGTGCGGGTGGACGGTGCCCGGTTGCTGTCGGAGCGTGCCGCCTTCACCGGTCACCGGCGAGGTGGAGCCGTGTCGGCCGGAGGCGCGTGCCGGCTGCTGCGCACCGCCGACGGCTGGGCGGCGGTCTCCTGCGCCCGCCCCGATGATCCGGCGTTACTGGGAGCGCTGGTCTGCGCGGAGGTGGGCGACGACCCGTGGCCGGCGGTCACCGGCTGGCTGCGCGAGCACACCGGTGCCGAGCTCGCCGAGCGAGCGGCGCTGCTCGGCGTCGCCGCAGGCCCGGTCCGGCACCGGACCGTTCCGCCCGCCCTGCTCACCCCGCCCGCGCCGGTGACGCCCCGGTCGCCGGACGGTCTGCTGGTCGTGGACTTCAGCGCGCTGTGGGCGGGCCCGCTCTGCGCCCACCTGCTCGGCCTGGCCGGTGCCCGGGTCGTCAAGGTGGAGACCCCGTGGCGGCCGGACGGCGCCCGGGGCGGGAACGCCGCGTTCTACCGGCTGCTGCACGCCGGGCACCGCTCGGTCGTGCTCGACCCCCGCACCCCCTCCGGGCGGCATGCCATGACCGCCCTGGTCGACGCCGCCGACATCGTCATCGAGGCGTCCAGGCCCCGCGCGCTGGCCGGTTTCGGGCTCGACGCCGAGGCCGCGGTCGCCGCCGGCACCGTCTGGATCTCGATCACCGCGTACGGGCGCGGGAGCAACCGGGTCGGATTCGGTGACGACGTCGCCGCGGCGAGCGGCCTGGTCGCCCATGACGCCGACGGGACCCCGTTGTTCTGCGGCGACGCGATCGCCGACCCGCTCACCGGCCTGACCGCCGCCGTCCTCGCCGCGACGGCGCCGCCGGACGGCACGGGCGCGCTGTGGGACATCTCCATGTCCGACGTGGTCGCCGCCACGCTGGATCCCGTCGTGGAAACGCCCCCGAGCTCGGTGGCCGCCCGGTCGCGGAACGGCGGCTGGGTCGTCGACGCCTCCTCCGGCCCGGTCGACATCGCCGTCCCGCTGCGGCGGACGGTGTCCGGGAGGGCACCCCGGAGCGGGGAGCACACCGCCGAGGTGCTGCGCGAGCTGGGCGTCGTGTCCCGGTGACCGGTCTGCTGCTGCGCGACGCCGAACTCGACGGGCGCGCCGGGGTCGACGTCCGCGTCGAAGACGGCCACGTCGTCGAGGTGGGCACCGCCCTCGGCCGCCGGCCGGGAGAGGCCTGGTACGACTGCCGGGGCGGCGCGCTGCTGCCCGGGCTCTGCGACCACCATCTGCACCTGCACGCGCTCGCCGCCTGGGGCACCTCGGTGCGGTGCGGCCCTCCCGAGGTGACCGGGCCCGCCGCGCTGGCCGCCGCGCTGGCCGCGGCCGTCCCCGACGGGCACGGGTGGATCCGTGGCGTCGGGTACGCGGAGACGGTCGCCGGCGACCTCGACGCCAGCGCGCTGGACCGCCTCCGTCCCGACCGCCCGGTCCGCGTCCAGCATCGTAGCGGCGCGCTGTGGACCCTCAACACCGCGGCCATGGCCGCGACCGGCCTGGCCGGGGCCGACCACCCTGGCGTCGAGCGGGACGACCGCGGCTTTCCCACCGGCCGGCTCTGGCGCGCCGACGGCTGGCTACGCTCCCGGCTGCCGCCCGCCGGACCGCCCGATCTCGCCCCGGTAGGCGCCGCCCTCACCCGCTTCGGCATCACCGCCGTCACCGACGCCACCCCCGATCTCGACGCCGGCACCGTCGCGGCGATCACCGAGGCCATGCGTGGCGGGGCGCTGCCCCAGCGCGTCCATCTGCTCGGCGCCCCGCTGGACACCCCGGCCGGGCACGGTGACCCCGTGGGGTCACCGTGCCCGGCCGTCGGGCCATACAAGATCGTGGTCGCCGATTCCGGGCTGCCCACACTCGACGAGCTCACCGGCCGGATCCGGGCCGCGCACGCAGCCGGGCGCGCGGTCGCCGTGCACTGTGTCACCCGCGAGGCGCTGGTCCTGCTGCTGGTCGCGCTGGACGACGCCGGTTCCCTGCCCGGTGACCGGGTCGAGCACGCCGCGCTCGTACCGGCCGAACTCGTCCCGGAGATGGCCCGCCTCGGCCTGCGCGTCGTCACCCAACCCGGCTTCCTCGCGCACCGGGGCGACGACTTCCTGCGGGACCTCCCCACCCGGGACCACCAGGACCTGTACCGCTGTGCCACCTTCCTCCGGGCGGGCGTACCCGTCGCGCTGTCCAGCGACGCCCCCTACGGCCCGCTCGATCCCTGGGCCGTCATCGGCGCGGCGACCCGGCGGCACACCCCGGCCGGGCGGGTCGCCGGCCCGGGTGAGCGACTCACCTTCGCCCAGGCCCTCGACGCCTACCTCGCCCCGCCCGGCGATCCGGGCGGTCCGGCCCGGCGCGTCCGTCGCGGCACACCCGCGGACCTCGTCGTCCTGCGTACTCGCCTCGCCGACGCGCCCGCCGACCCGGAGCCCGTCCGGGCGGTGCTGATGGGAGGCCACCTCGTCTGGGACGATCCCGGCACGGGTCCCGCCTGCCGGTAATGCGATGCCCGGGCGCCCGTCCCGTCACTCCTCACGAGCGGCGGCCCCGCGGGCGCGTCGAGCTCAGCCCTTCAGGCCGGTGTGGGACAGGCCTTCGACAGCGTCCGCCGCGTCCAACCGCCGTAAGCGGCATCCCGTACCGGGTGGTGGGGGTCAGGATCCCGATCCTGCTCTAGTCTCACGATCGTGACGATCAGGAACTCGCACTGCTCCTTCTGCGGTACGGCCTTCGCCCCCGGCCAGGACTGGCCGCGCACCTGCGCCGGCTGCCGGAACACCTCCTACCTCAACCCGCTGCCGGTCGCGGTGATGGTGCTGCCGGTCGACGACGGCCTGCTGGTGATCCGCCGTGACATCGAGCCGCACCGGGGTGGGCTCGCCCTGCCCGGCGGCTTCGTCGACATGGGCGAGTCCTGGCAGCAGGCGGCCGTCCGGGAGCTCCGGGAGGAGACGGGGATCGTCGTCGGCGCGGACGAGGTGCGCCTCCTCGACGTGCTCAGCGCCCCCGACGGCACCGTGCTGATCTTCGCTCTGGGGCCGAGGACCCGCTCGGCCGCCCTCCCGCCGGTCACCCCCACGGCCGAGACGACGGAGTGGCTGCTGATCGACGGGCCGAGGGAGCTGGCGTTCCCGCTGCACACCAGGATCGTGGCGGAGTACTTCGGCTGAGCGGCCGCCGAGAGGCGGGCAGGCGGTCCGGTGGTTCTCACTCGCCGGAACGGTACGGCGAGCGCCTTCGCAGGCGATCAGGCACGTTCACAGCTCGGCCTCGCCCGTGACGCAGGTGATCGACCCAGATCGTCCCGTCGGCGTCATGGGAGACGTGGGCGCGCCCGGCGCGCCCGAGGACCGTTGAGACAACTCCAGTCCTGATCAGACGAACGGGCCGGCGATCCGCACGCCCAGGCTCTCGGCCTTGGCCCGTTTGGAGCCCGCCTTCTCTCCGGCCACCAGCAGTGACGTCTTGACTGAGAGGCTGGAGGAGGATCCGCCTCCGGCGCGTTCGATCAGCTCGTTCATCTGGTTGCGGGTCAGCGCCTCCAGCACCCCGCTCATCGAACCGGTGACAACGACGGACATCCCGGCCAGCGGCAGCTCGCCGGCATCGGCATTCTCACCCCGGTCGAACAACCGGCCGACGGCCGGCCCCTCGACCTCGACACCCGCGATGCCCTCCTGCGCGCCCTGCGCTGCCCGGGAGAACGCGGCTTCGCCCTGCTCACCCAACGCCGGCGCACCCTCCAGCACATCACCGCCGACCCCAGCCGAATCGGCGACATCGTCGAAGCCGCACTCGTTCTCCCCTATTTCGAACACGGCTACTCGAAATGAAAGCCGCTGATATCACCTCACTCAAAATCCGGTCCGGCCCTCCCCGAAGACCGATCGTTACAGTTGGCCTGCGGAACATCAACGCCGAATGGCTTGATATCGTTCATAAAACTCACCACAGAAACTAATTCAGAAATGATCGCCCCACTTTAGCGGGCAAGGTGGCCGATTGGAGTTATTCCTGTGGCTACGGAGGGTTCCCCCTTGTGGAGGGCGTGAGCCATGCCCACCATGAAACATCAGCACATCTTTTGAGGTCGTTGGTCAGGGGGCGCGGACGTCCTGATCACGCGGGACACGGGATGTCACGGTCTCGCGCTCTCTTCCGAGTGATCCATGGGACAAGGAGACTTCCGTGACCAACCCCAACTCTGAGGATGTCCTCGACGCTGTCATCGATCTGACCGGCGACATCAGCGCGGGGGCCGACGTGGGGCGGCTTCGCGCACTGGCCGCAGCGGCGCTGCGGCACACACCGCCTGAGGAGTCGACCCGGCACGACGACGAGGTTCGCGCCGCCATACGAGCCTCGATTCTGCCCGTCGAGGAGGAACCGCTGGCGATTCGTCGCAGTGACCTGCTCCAGGTGGACGGCCTGTCCGGGCTCGCGCCAGGCGAGCGGCTCGGGCCGTACACAGTGGAGGACGGCTCGCAGGTTTGGTTCGACGTCTTCTTCGCCGGGACCAGGCTGGTCGTCGTCGAAACGGGGGCGAGTGCGCCGGCGCTGGTGCTCACCAAGGCCGCGCCTCCCACGCCGACCCCGCAGGGGGCCACGGTCGACCTGGGCACAGGTACGGTGTGGATCCGTGGCGACCTCATCGACCCGGACCTGCCGAGCGGCGCGTACGCGGGGGTGAAGGCGTCGAGCGGACGCCTGACTTTGACGGGTCCCGTCTCCGTCTCAGGAGACAGAATCAACGTGCCGAGCCCGCTGAAGGCCGACCTCACGCTCGTCCCGGTCACTGATGAGATGACACCGGTCGCGGGCGGCTGCCGCTCGGCTGAGACGGAGATCAAGCTCCCGGAAAAGCTCTCGTTCAGGTTCCAGCCGAGAACCGTCCCTTCGGGAGCACCCGGCGCGGCGGCGGTCTGGGGGCAGCGGTTCGAGTTCACCGGCTCCATCGGGTCGTGGACGTTCGTGCAGCGGCTGTGGACGGTCGTCCTCGACTACAAGATCGCCCCAATGGAGCTCGACACGAGCGCGATCGGCTCGGCCCTCATCGGCTTCGAGGGCACCGCCCGAGTCACCCGCGCGGGACTCGGGCTGCCGGTGGTCGTCGCCGCACCGGCGCTGCTCGGCGAGGCGGCGAGCGGGGCGAACTGGTCGCTGGCGCTTGAGGGCCTGACCGCCCGCTGGTACGACGCCGAGTTGCCGGCGCACGAAATCTCCGCCACCTGGGCAGCGGTGTCACCCGGTGGGATCATCCTCAGCGCCGACGCCCTGCCCACGAGCCCGCCGGTGACGCACACTTACGACCTCTGGGCGATCGCCGAAGGCGCGGGGCAACGGCTGCCGTGGCGGCAGACGTACGATCAAAAGTTCGCCCTGCTCTACTCGTGCGATGTCACGAGCGGCGAGTCCTTCCTCACCGGCGGGCGGGCGACGGTCGCGCTCGACCGTCCAGTGCGAACCAACGGCACAGCACCGACGACACCAACCGGCCAGAGCAACCTGCTGCTGCGCAAGAACGGCGAGCGGACAATCGTGACCCTCGCCGCCGCGATCACCAGAGTCACGGCGGTGCACCAGTACGCATTGCGCAACGCGCTGTTGTGGACCACCTCGCCGCTCGTGATCGGCATCCAGGGCGAACTTACCGGAACGCGCCAGGTCTGCGCCGGATTCGCCCGTGTCGTGCTCGGCCTGTACGCATGGGCACCAACCCTGCCCGACCCCTACGTGGCGAACGCGTTCATCCGCCGCCCCGGCCTCTCGCCCGGCTCCGAACCTCGGTCGAACATCTTCGCGCGGATCTCGTGGACCTCCGAGGAGGTCGCGCTGTCCTTCGAGGGGCAGCTAGGGCCCACCCTCGCGGTGTCGGACAAGGACGCTTCCCCTGCGGGTTCCAGGCCCATGCCCAACCGTCGCCAGGACCCCGACGTCGGCCCCACGCAGGTGGGACAGAACACGCTCACCCACGACGACCGAGCGGCCGAGCTGTGGGCCAAGGCGCAGGGCGTAGAGAAGGAGAATCGTCAGCACAGGGTCGGACCGGCGATGGAGCGGAACGCCAGGACCACGCGGCTCATCGACAACTACGTCACGGAGTTCCTCGGTCCCGCCCCGCACGTGTTACTGCTTGATGTCTCGACAAATCAAGACTTGCTGGGAGTTGGATTCAGCGAGCGGCCGTCTGGAACGTTCCCTTTGTCCGGTTTGGAGGTCCAGGCCCAGGTGGCTGACCTCCGCGTCGTCACACTGCCCCAGATCCAGTGGGAGCCGGTCCGCACACTCGACCAGGACCAGGACATCATCGAGCTCGGTTGGTTCCCCACCCCGCTGGCCTCGGCCACCGACGGCGGGCCCACCCAACTCGGCGCGCGCTCGCAACGGCTGGTCCCCTCGATCCCCGAGGACGTCCTGCGCGGCACCCACAGGGCGTACCAGGAGGGCACCCGCGTCATCGTGCGCACCACGCTGCCTTTCGGGCTCGTCACAGCCGTCGGGCTGCAGCCGCAGGACGACGGCAACCGAAGGGCCGACCTGTACGAACTGCCGCGTCCCGAGTTCCCCGGCAAGGACGCCGTCGGCGGCCTGCACGCCATGCTCCTCGCCGACGGCGGACGCCCTGATCCGGGAGGGGTATCCCCGACGTTCGACGGCCGGACAGGACAGCTCATCAACGGCGTGGACCTGGCATCGGGAACGCAGCTCGGGCTCTCGGTGCTCGGCAGCACCGGCGATCCCGGAGGCAGCGTCGAGACCATCTTCAACAACGACATGACGGCCAGACCACGCGTCCCCGTCACCCGGTTCGACCTGTCGGGGTACGGCGGGTCCAACTTCAGCGACTGGAACAACCCGTTCTCCGCGTTCGCCGACACCGCCAAGGTGCAGTTCCGCGTCATCGTCGGGCGCACCGCGCTGGAGGTCATCAAGGTCAACAGCGTGTTGCACCCCTGGGGCATTCGCGTCACCCGCTCCGTCACCGTGGAACGCCGCCCTGGCGGTGGCGTCATCCGCCGTGACTCGGGCTGGCAGCCATTCACCCCCGGCCTGTTCGACTACCGCTACGCCGACGACACCGGCACGCCCCAGGTCGCCGACTACGCCTTCGACGCCGGCGTGTTCCGCGGCTTGTTCGACGTGCGCTCGATCCGTCCGGCTCCCGGCAGCCCGGTCTCCTCGGGGACCGCGACCATGATTCCGTACTACTTCGACGCCGACCTGGCCCTCGATGGCCTGAGCGGGCGCACGCACGTGGTCGGGGTACTTGGCTACCTGCAGACCGCGCCGAGCAAGGTCCCTGCGTCATCCGCCGCGTTGACGCATCTCATCCAGACGCAAGGCGCGGTCGGCGGGCCCGTCGACGCGTGGATCGACGTGGGTGGCGGCGGCCTGCTGTACCGAGTGCAGAGAATCGAGGTCGGGGTTACGTTCGACGGGCCGAAACCGGTGTTCGTCGCCACCGCGCGGGGCGTGCCCAAGCTGCCACGCACGGGGGCGTGGTCGGTGGTCACCCGTCCCGTCGCGTCCGTTCCCCCCGGCGGCGGCGAGGCGGTCCCCGTCTCCGACAGCCAGGGCGTGCCGCTCATCCGCCGGTATCCGGTGGCCTACTCGGCGACGGACCGGAAGTCCTACAGCCGACCGCCTCTCGTCGGCGCCTCGGGAGACTACCGGTTCGCCGACGCGGCCGACCTGTTCACGCCGGCCACCCCCCAGAAGGACTACGCGCTGCTGCAGAGCACGCCGACGCACGCGTTCCTGTTCCCGCGTCCGACGATCGTGCCGTCTGCCCCGCACAAGGTGCGGAGCGATATGCCCGCCGCGCTGGCCGACCTGATCGCACGCTCCACCTCCAAGGGCGCCTTCCCACCGCCTGGCAATACCATCGAGTTGGGAGCGGGCGCCTTCCACCTGGATGTGGGCAACGGAGGCGCGCTGTCCCTCTCCTCCCCCGTCACGATCACCGGCCATCCGACGCCGCTGCGGATCGCGGGCTCCGACGGCCACGGTTCGAGTCTGTTCTACGACACCGCGACGCTGAAGCTGGACCTCCAGCCTGACCGGTGGAGCGCTGAATTCACCGGATTGCGCATCTGGAGCGACGTGACAGGCCTGAAACGGCTGACCGGCTCGGAGTTGCGCGTGGTCGGCTCGACCGACCGACGGCCGCAGATCGCCGAGCTCAAGACGCTGATTCTCACCGAGATCGAGCAGATCCTGTCCTACATTCCGCTGATGGGAGACCTCGGCGTGCAGGGTCCGATCGACCTGGGCGCCTCCAACGCCAAACACGAGATCAAGGTGGAGGCCAAGTTCGGGGTCACCATCCCGCCGACCAGCGTAAGCTTCGCGGCCGGCGCCGATCTCAAGCTCAAACTCTATGTACGGCAGAGCACCGGCTTCGACCTGGCGGCAGGCGGCGTCAAGGCGGCGGCCACGTTCGGCGCCGAACTGAACGGCAAGGTGCCGCTACTGTCGATCGGGGTCGCCGCCGTCTTCCTGATCGTCACGCTCAAGGCCGAGTTCAGCATCACCTCCGTGACCGGCGTGGTCACCTCCGAGCGCCTGGACCTGATGGCGTTCGTCGGCATCGGCGTCGAAGGCAGGATCGGCCCGTTCAAGGCCTATGCCTTCCTCGGCATCGGGTTCCTGCTGAGCTACAACGCGATCAGTGACACCACCAGGTACGGCGGGCTTGTCGCCCTGGAAGCCGGGGTGGACCTCAAGGTCGTCCAGGTCAAGATCCGCGCCGAGCTCAAGGGGCTGATCTACAAGGACGGCGCCACGACGAAATGCGATTACTCAGGTCAGGTCAAGCTCGAGGTTGAGATCTTCCTCTTCTTCTCGATCAGCGCGACCTACGTCGTCACCGAGACAGCCGCGCTGTAGGGAGTTCACCGTGGTCGCACCGAACAAGCTCACTCTTGTCCCATACCTCCAGCGTTGGGATCACAACGCCCGCGTCCTGTCGATCAGGCTGCTGGTCGCACCTACCGGCAACCCGCTCAAGCCGCTCATTTCCGTACCTCCTGGGGTGCCCGCCTTCGCCGACGCGAGCTTCGCGTTCTCGGTCAGCATCTCGGGGACGGTGGGTGCGCTGCCCCAGCGGACGCTCGTCGACCAGACGATCGTGCTGCCCGACGGGGGCACACCGCTGTTCCACGCTCAGGACGCGCGCACGATCTTCACGGCCATCAAAGGCCTGCTGGAGATCCCCGACACGCCCGCGGCCGACACGTTCGCGGCGCAGTCCAGGGATATGACCCGGCAACTACGGAAATACTTGCCCAAGACCTATCGGCAGGCATTCGCGTTCGTCCGCCCGCGCACGTCGCTCGCGGTCACCGACGACTCCTACCAATGCCTGATGCGCTGCCCGCCCGACCCCACTCCGCCGCCCCCTCCGACGGTCATCGGGTGGGGTGAGGCGCTGGCGTTCTCGATGCGCCATCCTCGGCTCGCCGAGGCGCTCGGCCTGATCCACACACTCGACCTCCCGTTCGGCGCGACCTCGCCTCTGGTGGACGGTGGCTGGCTGTGGGTCGATCTCGCCCCTGCCGGCGACTATTTCGGCCAGACCGGCCAGCCCGACTTCACCCGTTCCTTCGCCACCCGCGTGCCCGCACTCCCCGACACGGCGGCCAGACCGGTGTTCACCCCCGTGGTGTTCCCTGTGTCCACCGACGCGGCAGGGGCCGCCACGCTGGGCAACTTCGACAAGGTGTTCGTCGAGACGATCCGCTTCGACGACGGCTTCTCCAAGATCGTCCACGCTCGACAGCCGCTCAGCGCCGACCCCCTCGACGAGGACGGCACCGGCGCACCGATCGGCAGGGACGAGGGCATCCAGCTCGGCTGGGACGACGAGGACATCCTAGAGGGGCAGAACAGGGCGCTCGGCGCACCACCCGAAGGCGAGGACCCCGTCCTCGCGCCGCGCGGAGTGTTCGGCTATCGGGTGGACGTGCGCCCGCAGGGGGCGGGCGCGTGGACCTCGCTGTCCAAGGTGGACGCGCCACTGTCCATCGGAGTGGACCTGGGCGTGGCGACCGAGGAGCGCTGGTCGGAGGTCGTGCCCGCCGAGCACAGCGGCCAAACGTGGCTGTCCGCCTGGTTCGTGAACTGGCGCGGCGGCTCTCTGGTGCTGTCCACCGAAGACGACCAGCGGCTGATGAACACACCGCCTGGCCGTCGGGTGGCGGGTACGCCCGTGGACGCCGACGTGGTGGAGCTGCGATACGGGCGCAAGTACGACTTCCGCGTCCGCCTGACGGACACCACGGGCGGCGGCCCTGCCCTTGAGGAAGAGCCCAGCCGGCCGGGTGAGGCGCCGGTCGCGACCCTGCACATGAGACGGCACAGGACGCCAGGCATCGTCGAGATCGACAAGGTGACGGTCGGCGCGGACGGGACCACGCCCTCCATTCGCCTGTGGCGGCCCCCGCTGGGCTATCCCGAGGCGGTGTTCGCGGCCGGAGCCTCCGCCCGTGCGGCGCTGCTCGCCCAGATCACGGCCAACGACGCCGGACTGCCTAAGGATGCCAAACCCCCGGTGATCCGCGACCCCGACACGGCTTACCTGCACGTCCGCGTGCTGATCAAGGTGCCCACGTTCGATCCGAGTGCCGACGCCGACGGGTTCGTCACCTGGTACGAAACCTCCCGCGCGTTCCCCGCAAACCCCGACCAGGCCCTTGACCTGGCCCTGTCGTGGGTAGACGCGAGCGACTACCGCGAGCTGGACATCACCCCGCAGCTCGGCGCGGACGGTACGGTGACCGGCCCCGTCACGCTGCCGACCGCCCGCGACGTCCGGCTCGAAGTGCGGGCAGCGGGACGCGCCGACCTCGCCTACTTCGCCACCGAGAAGGCCAGGCTGGGCCGTACCCACGAGATCGACTTCCACGCCGTCGCGTCCGCGGCGGCCGAGGCCGACGCGCTCGTCGATCTGCCGCCCGCCGACGCGATCAGGTCGGTCTTCCTCCGTCCCGACCTGATCGGGGTGCGGGCCGAGCCTCGTCCTGTCGCGGTGCAGAACGTCACCTCGCCCGCCCTGCTTGGCCGCCTGGCCTCGGCGGCGGACCTGGTGGCCAACGGGCCGCAGTTGATGGGCCGCGAGGGCGAGCGCGTCGCGTTCGGCTGTGCGGGGCTGACCCACCACCTGGCCCCCGATGGGTCGAGTGTGGAACTGGCCGAGCCGAACGAGCTGGCCGAGCAGTGGATCTGCGTGGTGCGGGCCACCTTGGACCGCGACTGGACCTGGCGGGGCGGCGGCTCGCCCACGGTCACCGTGGTTCGCACCCTCTCCTTGCCCGACGCGGCGGGCGCGGCCACAGAGATCCGCACGGTCGGCACAATCGAGCTGATGAATACCGTCAACACGCAGGCCACGGCCGGCCCGGAACGTGCTGCGACGCACTTCATCTTCCTCGACGCGTTCCCGCCGCCGATGGGTCCTGACGGCCTGCCGTACGAGGTGGCGGTCACCTACCGGCTACAACTGGCCCTGGAAGGCGGCGGGGAGGTCACCCGAACTCAGGAGAACCTGGTGCCGATCGTGACACGGCCGACACAGGTGCCGCGCGTGGTCGCGGCGGGGATCGCGCTCACGCCGTACAACCGTGACAGCGACTACGCCTCGACGGGATCCAGGACAAAACGGCTGTGGCTGGAGTTCCACGAACCGTTGACCGACCCGCGTGACGCGTACTTCGCTCGACCTCTGGCTCAAACACCCGATCCAATGTTGCTGCCCGGCGTCGAGCCCGTGGCCGACCCCGAAGTGGTGGAGGGGCCGCCGCTCGACCCCGAGCTGGTCCGCGTCATCACCCCAGGCCAGCCTCAGGACCTCGCGGGGCTGTCTACCATGCAGCGGCTGGAACCGGCGGCCAACTCCGACCGACACTTCCTCCTCCCGCTCCCGCCGAACACCGACCCGCTCTCCCCCGAGCTCTTCTCCTTCTTCACCTACGACCTCAGAGTCGGACACGACGCCGGTCCCGCGGCCAACCCGCTGTGGTGTACGGCTCAAGGCCGGTTCGGTGAGCCGCTCGTGCTCGACGGCGTGCAACACCCCGTGCCCGAACTCGCCTGCGCGGTCGTGCCCGAGCAGGGCGGCGGGATCCGCGTACAGGCGCCGTTCGCGTCCTGCTATGTCGGTCTGCGGCGCGTGGTCCCCTCGCCGCCGAACACCGAGATCTGGGTGGTCCTGTACGGCAGGGTCGTCCAGGCGGACGGCAGCACCAAGCGCAACATCCAGATCGCTCTGAACAGAGGGCGCCCCCTCAGGGAACGCCCCGGCAGGACCGTGCCGCTGACCGTCCAGGCCGAGGTGCGCTGGTCGGCCGACGAGGTCAAGGCCGCGCTCGACCTCGCAGGGCTCCCCGGCGACACACCCATCACCGCCCTCGCCGTAGAGCTCCTGCCCGAGCCAAACGGCAACTTCGGCGATCCGCTCGGCGGCGATCTGGGGCAGGTCCGAGTGCTCAGGACCTCGCCGCTTGTCTCTGTGGAGTCCGACTGCTGCACACCCTGAGCGGCTGTCATCGGCTCTCGGGTCCACTCGGCGTCCTCGGCTTCGACGGCCGGCCGCAGGTCCATCGGCCCGAGTGGGAGGCGGAGATGCCGCAGCCGGCCGCCGAAGATAGTTCAAAAAAAGGCGGCGACTTGCGCAGCGAAGCCGTCGGGGGTAACGATGTGCACGCCGAGAGCTTCAGCCTTGGCTCGCTTGGATCCTGCCTTCTCCCCTGCCACCAGCAGGCTGGTTTTCGCCGAGACGCTGGAAGAGGCCCGGCCACCAGCACGTTCTATGAGCTCATTTACCTCGTTGCGCGACAGTGCCTCCAGCTTGCCGGTCATGGAGCCGGTGACGACGACGGACATGCCGGCGAGCGGCAGCTCACTTGCAGTGGCCGCGGCAGCGGTCTTGCCGCTCAGCTCAGCAGGTTCGACGCCTGGCTCACTCATGTTGACGCCGGCTTTCTTCAGCTTGTCGATGAGCGGCTGCAGCTCTGTCAGCTCCTCCAGCATCAGCGTGGCCTTCTCAGTACCCATGCCTTCGACGGCCCGGATCGCGTCGGCGTCAGCGGCGAGGATCGCATCCATCGTGCCGAAGTGCCGAGCGATACGCCGCGACATGGACCGCCCGGTTCCACGTACCCCCAACGCACAAAAAGTCCTATTCAAGGGACTGCTCTTCGCGGCTTCGATGGCGGCGATCAGCTTGGCGGTGCTGGTTTCACCCATGCGGTCCAGAGCGAGGATTTGCTCGTGAGTCAGGAAAAACAGGTCAGCGAAGTCGGTGATCAGCCCGGCATCCAGCATCTGCTCAATACGGCTATTGGCCAACCCTTCGACATCGAGCTGGTCGCGGCCGACGGCGTAGCTGATGGAGGCGATCGCCCGGCAGGCGCGACCGCGTACGCATCGCCACCGCTCCTGGGAGGTGTCGATCGCGTCGCCGCAGGACGGGCAGACCTGCGGGATCGCGATCGGCTGTTCGGCTCCGGTGCGCAGATGCACGACCGGGGCCTCGACCCGGGGGATCACGTCGCCGGCCTTGTAGACGACCACGCTGTCGCCGAGCATCAGACCGCGGCGGGTGATGTCTGCGACGTTGTGCAGGGTGGCGTAGGTGACGATACTGCCGTCGAGCTCGACCGGCTCCAGCACCGCGCGCGGGGCGATGACGCCGGTGCGCCCGGTGTTCCACTCGACGCCGACCAGCTTGGTGATCTTCTCGGTGGCGGGCAGCTTGTAGGCGATCGCCCACCGGGGGGCGCGCGAGCCAAAACCAGCCAATGCCTGGTCGGCGGCCGAATTACATTTAATGACTATCCCGTCGATGTTGAAGGACAGCCCCGGCCGTACCGTGGCGATACGCTCGATGCGCTCTTGTACCTGCGCCAGCGTCTCGGCGACGATTCCGGCCACTGGGGTGGTGGCGGTGGTCTGCACGCCCTGCTCAGCGACCCACGTCATGATCTCGCTGTGCGGCAGCTCGCGCAGCGACGCGGCCTGCTCTGAGGGGTCGTCGGGGTAGGGGAGCGCGCCGTAGCCGAAGAACGTCAGCTCGCAGACGTAGGGCCGGTCCTGGGCGCGCAGCGTGCCGGCGGCGGCGCTGCGCGGGTTGGCGAACGTGGTGCCGTCGTGCGCCTGGCGCTTGGCGCAGGCGTCCTCGAACTGCGAGGTGGTCATCATCACCTCGCCGCGCAGCTCCACCGTGACCGGCTCGGCCAGCCTGGCAGGCAGCCCTGCGATGGTGCCGATCGCGTGGCTCACGTCCTCACCGGCAGTACCGTCGCCGCGGGTGACAAGTTGCACCAGGCGACCATGGCGATAGCGGGCCGAGATCGCCAGCCCGTCGAGTTTCGGTTCCACGCTCCACCGCGTGACCGGCCGGCCGAGCCTGCGCTCTAGCGAAGCGGCCCAGTCGGCCAGCTGCTGAGCGCTAAAAACGTTGTCCAAACTGAGCATCGGCACCAGGTGAGGTACGTCGCCGACCACCGCGCCACCGGCCACCTTGCCCGTCGGCGAGGTCGGCAGCACCTCGTCGGGATGCTCGTCCTCGTACGCCTGGATGCCCCGGAGCAGCCGGTCGTAGGCGTCGTCGTCCAGCGTGGAGGTGCCGTCACCGTAGTAGGCCGCGGCGGCGTCCAGGGCGAGCTGAACGGCTTCGGCGTAGGCGGTCTGATCAGCGAGAGGAGTGCTCGGGGGCGCGTCGGTCATGATCCCATCCTCTCGCCCGGCACCGACAATTCCGGGCCGTGGAACGCGCCTCGGAGCTGGAATGTCCCTCCCCGATACGGCTTAGACAGAGTGCCAGACGATCCTGGCCGAGAAGGGGTAAGCCCGTGGTGTTGACCTGGCTTTGCAACCGCGCAAGGGAATCTGCTGGCCAGTGACGATGTTGGTGGCGACGGCGATGGTCATTGCCGCATGTTCCCATCGCCCCCACCCGGAATCCCCGTAGGGCGTGTCCCGTGGATCTTTAGTGGCATTTGGTGTAGATCAGTCCAGTGGAAGATCGCCTGAATCGTCACGATCTGACCGATGCCGAGTGGGAACGGCTGGAGCCCCTGCTACCCGCCAACCCGAGGCAGGGCGGCCGGTGGGCGGATCACCGAACGGTGATCAACGGGGTCTTCTTCCGGGTCCGGACCAACATCACCTGGCGTGACCTGCCGCTCTGTTATGGGAACTGGAAGACCGTTTATAACCGGCATCGCCGCTGGCCGATGGACGGCACCTGGGAGAAAATCTTGGACGGGCTGCGTGCCGGATGCGACGAGGCCGAAGGCGAGGACTGGACGGTGAGCATGGACTCCACCGTGGTGCGCGCCCATCAGCATGCCGCCAGCCCGCCACCGGCCGGCGGCCGATTTCCCGTCAAAGGGGACGGCGTAGATCACAAACCGGCTAAGGGACGCGAAGCGCTGGGCCGTTCGCGTGGCGGGTTGAGCACGAAGGTGCACCTAGCCGCCGACCGGCGTTGCCGTCCGATCGCCCGGATCATCAGCCCCGGCCAGCATGGCGACAGCCCGTACTTCCGGCGTGTGCTGGAGGGGGTGCGCATCCAACGCCGCAGGCTGGGCCGCCCGCGTAAGCGTCCCGGGCGCGTGCCGGCCGACAAGGCCTGCTCCTCTCGCGCCAACCGCGCCTACCTGCGCAGACGCGGCATCAAGGCGGTCATCCCGATCAAGAAGGATCAGCAGGCCAACCGCCTCAAACGCGGCAGTAAGGGTGGGCGACCGACTGGGTTCGACGCCGAGCGGTACAAGGAGCGCAACACCGCCGAGCAGTGCATCAACAAGATGAAGGGCTACCGTGCGGTGGCCCTTCGCACCGACAAGCGCGAGCGCATCTACCAGGGCACCGTCGACGTCGCCTCGATCAGGATCTGGCTCCGTGACCCGGTTTAATGACGACACTCCCTAGCTAGACGGTAGAGAGGTGGTCGTCGATGAGTGAGAGGACGAGAAGACGTGGATGTGTATGAAGCCGTGGACAGTCGCCGGGCCGTGCGGGCGTTCAGCGATGAGCCCGTGCCCAAAGAAGTACTCGAACGAGTGCTGACCGCAGCGACGCGGGCTCCATCGAGCGGGAACCTCCAACCGTGGCATCTGTACGTTGTGGCCGGTGAGCCCTTGGCCGAACTGAAGAACCACGCGACGGCCAGGGCACTGGCAGGAGACCCGGGAGATGAGCGGGAGTATCCGATGTACCCGGCAGAACTGACCTCGCCGTATCAGGACCGCTTTTCCGCCGCTGCTGCCCAGCGGTACAAAGCGCTGGGAATCGAGCGCGACGACCCCGACAGGCCCATGAAGATCGCCGCCTTGAACTCGGAGGCGTTCGGGGCGCCGGTCGTACTGTTCTGCTACCTCGACCGGACGATGGGGCCCGGGCAGTGGGGGGACGCGGGGATGTACCTACAGACGGTCATGCTGTTGCTGAGGGCGGAAGGGCTGCACAGCTGTCCCCAGGTGATGTGGACGATGTATCGCAAGACCGTCAGCCGCATAGTCGGAGCCAATGACACGCTCGCACTGTTCTGCGGTGTCTCGGTGGGGTTCGAGAAGGAAGACGTGCCACGGCTGCGTACTGAGCGCGCGGACATGACGGAAACAGTGAGCTTCGTCGGAGCGTGACCGTCAGGCGGTCAAGATCTACGGGACAGACCCTAGACGAGTTCCTGCTCGCCAGGGCGATGGAACATGACTCGCCGACCCTGCTGTTCCGGCTCGGGTGTGAGTACCTGATCTCGGCACGCGTGATCCGTCCGGGACTGGTGACCGTGGTCGAGCGGGTCGCCCACGCCCGTGCCGAGGCGCAGCGGGAGACGTTCGACCGGCTGGCGCACGAGTTCACCGAGGCACGGTGCGCCGCGCTGGACGGGCTGCTGATCACCGATCCGGAGATCCGCATGACCCGTCTGCGGTGGCTGGCCACCGGCCCGGTGGAGGCGTCCCCGGCCGCGGTGAAGGCCGAGGTCGCCAAGCTGGAGTTCCTGCGCTCGTTGGGCGCGGACGGTCTGGACCTGTCGGCGCTGCCTGCCGAGCGGCGCAGGTTCCTGGCCACGGTCGGTCGGCGGTTGACCGCGCAGGCGCTGGAACGCCGCGATCCGCAGCGCCGGTACCCGATCCTGCTGACGATGCTGGCGCAGTCGGCGACCGACGTGCTCGACGAGGTTGTGCAGCTGTTCGACCAGGCGATCTCCGCGCGGGAGAGCAAGGCCGAACGCAAGATGCGCGACGCGCTGGCCGAACGGGGCAAAGCCGGAGAAGACCGGCAGGTGCTGCTGGATGATCTGCTGGTCATCATCACCGACCCGCAGATCAGCGACGAGCAGATCGGCGACCTGATCCGAGGTGAACGGATCGGCTGGCCTCGCCTGCGGTCGGCGGTGACGCAGGCCGCTCCACGGTTGCCGCGCGATCACGGGCACCTCGCCGCGCTGGACGGGTCGTATGGGTATCTGCGGCAGTTCACCCCGCAGGTACTTGCGGCGGTGCGGTTTGCCGGTGGCACCGCCTCGGCCGGGTTGCTGGAGGCGTTGGAGATCCTGCGCGAGCTCAACGCCACCGGCGCTCGCCGGGTCCCAGCCGATGCGCCGGACGGGTTCGTGCCCGCGCGGTGGCGCGGCTACCTCGAGACCGCGGCGAAGTCTGGCAACACCAGCGCCTACCGGCACTACTGGGAGCTGTGCACCCTGCTGGCGCTGCGCGATGGGCTGCGCAGCGGGGACGTGTTCGTGCCGGGCTCGCGTCGTTACTCCGACCCGGCCGCCTACCTGCTCACACCGGACAAGTGGGTCGACCAGCGCGCGGAGTTCTGCCAGCTGGTCGGCAAGCCCGCCGACCCCGACCGCGCGCTGGCTGCGGCCGCCGACGAGCTGGGTGAGGCGCTCGGCGAGCTGGAGGGAGTCCTCGCTGTTGGGGATGGCCTGGTGCGTCTGGACGACGGCGGTGATCTGGTGATCTCGCCGCTGACCGCCGAGGACGCCCCGGCCGAGGCGACTGCGTTGAAGGCGGAGCTGACCGTTCGTGTCGCTGCTGATCGAGCTGGACAAACGCACCGGCTACCTGGATTGCTTCAACCACGCTGGCGGCAAGCAGGCCCGCAGCCCCGAGCTGAAGCGGAACTTGATCGCGGTGCTGCTGGCCCACTCCACCAATCTCGGGCTGACGCGGATGGCCGACGCGTGCGGGATCTCCTACGACGTGCTCGCGTGGACGTCGGAGTGGTACGTACGGGAGGAAACGCTGCGCGCGGCGAACCTGGCCATCATCGACTACCACCAGCGCCTGCCACTCACCCCGATCTTCGGCACCGGCACCCTGTCCTCATTGGACGGACAGCGGTTCCCCACGCGCGGAAAGTCAGTCACCGCAAGGGCTTTGAGCCGGTACTTCGCGTCCGAGGGGCTCTCGACGTACACACACGCGACCGACCAGCACACCACCTACGGCACGAAAGTCATCGTCGCGACCAAGCGCGAGGCCCACTACGTCCTCGACGAGATTCTCGGGAACGCGACCGACATTCCCGTCACCGAGCACGCGACGGACACCCACGGGGTCACACTGGTCAACTTCGGCTTGTTCGACCTGCTCGGCTTGCAGCTCTCCCCGCGGATCCGGGATCTGGGCAAGATCACGCTCTACCGGGCCGGATCGCGTGCGCAGGTCGAGGCCGGGGTGACCCGGGTCTTCTCGGGAGAGATCTCCACCCGGGTCACGAAGCGGCCCGAGCTGGACAGGGCCGTCACGCTAGTCCCGTTTTCCGCACGTGGCCGATTGTCAGCGGAGATCTCGCGGGTCCACGTCCAGTAAATCGAGGAGATGGGCCTGAACGGGTGTGGGCTGAGGGATGACGGGAGGGGACTGGCCGGTCCCGGGGATGATCCGCAGACCGGCCAGCGCCTCGAAGATCAACCGTCCGGTGGGGACGGCGGGCCTGCCCGCGTACAAGCCGTCGACCTTGGTGCTCCCGTGCAGGGCAAGGGCTCGCCGGACTTGGCGTTCGCGGCTGATCACCGCGATCCGGGCGGTGACTTTGTCGAGGTCGGGGTAGTGCCTGCTGCCCAGGCCGCGTTGGAGCCGCTCCAGGTCATCGCGGGCCCGATCGAGCTTCTTGGCCCGGGCGGCGGCCGCGGCCCGGGCGCGGGCCGAGGAGTGGACGAACACCCGCCGCAGCGCGAGTACCGGGTCCTTCTTGCGTGGCCCGGCCAAGGCCATGGTGTCTTCGACCACGTGCCACGATCCCCGCTCGGGGGCGGCTTTGGCCGCATCGCGCCGGGCGACGTGGTCGATTCGGGTGGCGGCGGACAGGTCCAGGCCGGCCAACTCGGTGGCCGGGACGTAGGTCTTGGAGGCCGGGGCGATGAAGGCGACGCCGTCGGCGCACATCGCGGCCAGGTTCGGATACGAGATCAGCTTGGAGTCGCCGATCATCAGCAGTCGCTGGGCCGAGGCCAGTCGTTGCAGTGCCTTCATCGCGCCGATGACCTGGCCGACCTCGCCGGCTCCGCCGTCGAAGGCGCGATGAAACACCGAGATGGCGCCGTCGCCGGTGACGGCGATCCCCGCTTGGATCTGCTTCAGATCCGGGCGGCGATCTTTGGGATGGCCGAACCTCGGCGCCGCATATCCCTGTTCGGCCTGCTCATAAGCTCCGTGCAGGGAGATCGAGGTCATGTCCCAGTGCATGCGGGAGGCCTCGACGCCGAACGCCTCGATCGCGGTCGGTCCGACCGATCCGGTGAGGTGATCCAGGTGCGGGGCGATCGCGTCCAGCGCTCGGCCGATCCGGTCGTCGTTGAGCAGGTCGGCCTCGATGCCGAAGGCCTCGCCCACCGCCCAGGCCTGAGCCCGGTCGGCCACGTGGACCAGCGGCGCCGGAGAGGTCAGCCGGTTGGCGACCAGCACCTCGATGACTTGGCCGTGGGTGAGTTCGGCCAGGTCACCCACGGGGCAGAGGGCATCGACCACATCGGCGATCCTCAACTTCCGGCAGAAATCCGCCACCACCGGCAGCGCCCCGAGGGTCTTTTCCACACTCGGGACACCGAACTGCGCGCGTTGTCTCACGACCGCATGTCGTACCGGTTCCGAGCCGCTCGAGCAGGTCAACGGCTCAGCCGAACCCCACCCACCCCAACGTGCGGAAAACGGGGCTAGTGCGGTGACCACATATGTTTCCCGGATTGACTCTCATGAGGCTTTGGGGCGAGGTCGTCCCCAGCGTTGTTGTCGTTCGCTGCGGATGCGGGCGCGTTCGCGGCGCTGGGCGGCCAGCACATCGGGATGACGGGCGTGGGCGTTGCGCCAGCGCAGGTAGGCCTGCAGGTCACGGGCCAGCACCAGGTGATTGGGCAGGTCGGAGTTGGCGATCACGAAACTGCGCAGCGGCCCGAAATGCGGCTCGATCGGGTTGGCCCAGGAGGCATACGTCGGGGTGAGACACAACTCGACCTTGTGACGGCGCGCCCAGGAGCGGATGGCGGGTGTGGTGTTGGCCGACAGGTTGTCCACGATGACGTAGACCGGGGCGCCGTCCGGACGACGGGCGGCGCGGATGCTTTTCAGCGCGGCCAGGGTATGGTCACCGCCTTTACGGGTCCGGGTCACTCCCCATAGCCGGTCCTCGCCCAGGGAGTGGCAGCCGTGGAAGTAGCGCACCCCGCAGGTGCGGTGGTAGGTGGCCGGCAGCCGGTCAGGGTGGGTCTGCCGGGCCCAGCAGGTGCCGTGCACCGGCCGGATCGACAGCGGCCCGAACTGGTCGAAGGCGAAAGCACCGATCGGGAAAGCGGCCGGTGACCTCCTCGATGCGATCCAGTTTGGCGTCGAAGGCTGGGTCGGTGGACTCCTTCCAGGTGCGGGTGCGCTGAAAAGAGATGTGGTGGCCGCGCAGGATCTGGCGCAGCCGCTCGCGGCCGATGTCCACCCGGTGTTCGGCGCCGGTGGCCAGATGGTCGGTGAGTTTGCGGATGCTCCAGTGGGTGAACGGCAGTCCCAGGCGCTTGGGCCGCGTTTTGGCGGTGGCCACGATGAACGCCTCGTCCTCAGCGGTGATCCGGCGGGGGCGTCCGCCCGCCCAGTGAGGGTCCAGCGCGGCCAGGCCGTGGTCGTTGAAGGCGTGGATCACATCGCGCACGGTGTCATCGTCGGCGGCCACCAGGCGGGCGATCGCCGGGGCGGTGTTTCCCGAGGCGGACGCCATGATGATCATCGCCCGGCGGACCCGGATCGAGCCGTGCTCGCCGCGGCGCACGATCCGCAGCAGTTCAGCGCCTTCTTCGGGAGTCAACCGGCGCGCTCGTACTCGTTCAGCCATGACAAGGTCTCCTTCCCTGACGGGTAGACCCTGTCGATAACCCACCGCGAGATCAGCACACCTCAGCCACCGGCCAATCGACCGAGCCTGCCAACGTATGTGGCCACCGCACTAGCGCGGGAACTGCGCGCCTCCGGCGTCGCGGTCACCCTCGTCGTCCACGAGCACAAGCGCCTCGGCCGCGGCATCGACCTCGCCACGCTCGCCGAAGAACTCAAAGCGTCCGAGGTCGGGCTGGAGTTCCTCACCGGAGAGCTCCAGGGCCAGCACGATCCCTCCGGGGTCGTGTTCACCGTGCTCGCCGCGCTGTCCGGCATGGAACGCGAGTACATCCGCGACCGCACCCTCGAAGGCCACGAGTCCGCCCGCAAACGCGGCAAGACCATCGGCGGCGCCACCGTCGCCGACCCGGACATGCTCGCCATGGCCCTGCACTACCGGGATCAAGGTCTGAGCCTGCGCGACATAGCCGCGAAGCTCGTCATCACCAGCGGCAAGAAGAAGGGCCAGCACCCGTCACCGGCTACCGTCATGCGGATGCTGCGCGAACACGACGAGCAGGCCACCGCGACCGCAGAGGCGTGATCCACCGCTACCTTGCGGCTGGTGTCTGAGCCAGGACTCCGAGGCCGTGTTCGCTCTCCTGTCACTGCTGGGAGATGATGAGCCAGGGCCGCCGGGGCGGCCCGCCCCTCGACGGAGGGACGGGTGGGCCGCCGGTCCCGTCTATGCTCAGGCCCATGGCACTGGAATGGGAACAGATCATCGTCGACTCCGCCGACCCCGTCGCTCTCGGGCGCTGGTGGGCCAAGGCTCTCGGCTGGGTAGTGGTCGACGAATCCGAGGAAATCATCGAGATCCGGCCTGAGCCGGACCAGATGCCGGGGCTGCTCTTCGTGCCTGTCCCCGAGGGCAAGACGTCGAAGAACCGGCTCCACCCCGACTTCCGCCCCGACGACCAGGAGGCCGAGGTCGCCCGGCTGCTCTCCCTCGGTGCCCGGCGTGCCGACACCGTGCAGGACGAGCAGCACTGGGTGACCCTCCTCGACCCGGAGGGCAACGAGTTCTGCGTCCTGAGTGAGCGGAAGCGCTGAGCGGAAGCCGGGCAGTTGTCCGGGGCCCCGACGTCCCACGCAGCAACACGGACAGAATTGACACGGAAGCCGGATGGCGGTGGCGCGGCGCACCCGAGCGCGCCGGCACCGCCGGGTTCGTGCCGCGCGAGTTCCTGTTCTCCTGCCCGGGCTGTCCTGCGGTTCTCTGACCTACGCGGCACGACGTCGCGACGGCCTAGCCCAAGATCATCTCGTGGCGGGTTTGGAGCGTATCTGGGTCACACCCCTACGAGGGTGAAGTCGAGATCCGGTGGGTAGTGCTCGAGCCCAGCCGAGTACGCCGTGCCGAGTCCGGAACGCGAGGACTACCTGCGGACACAGATCGCGCACCGATTAGGTTTCCGCGCCGTACCCGTCTGTACGTGTGAGATCGACTCACAGGAGGCTGGCACGATGCGGAAACTGATCTTCGGCATGAACCTGAGCCTGGACGGCTACATCGCCGCGCCCGGCGACGACCTCGGCTGGGGCGTACCGAGCGACGAGCTGTTCCAGTGGTGGTCCGACCGGGTGGGGGCGACCGGCCTGGCGCTGTACGGGCGCAAACTGTGGGAGACGATGAGCTCCCACTGGCCGACCGCCGACCAGCAGCCCGGCGCCACACCGGCGGAGATCGAGTACGCCCGCCGCTGGCGGGACATGCCGAAGGTGGTGTTCTCATCGACGATCGACAAGGTCGACTGGAACACCCGCCTGGTCACCGGCGACGCGGTCACCGAGATCACCCGGCTCAAGGCCGAGGACGGCGGCCCGATGGACATCAGCGGCGCCACGCTCGCCGGGGCGGCCATGCGGGCCGGGCTGATCGACGAGTACGTGCTGGTCACCGCACCGGCCTTGCTGGGCGGCGGCACGCCGTTCTTCACGGCCCTGGACAGCTGGGTGAACCTGAACCTGGTGGAGACGCGGACGTTTCCCGGCGGCGTGGTGCTGACCCGATACGAGACGAGGCGATGAGCACGGGCCAGATGCTCGGCTCGTGAGGCCAGGTCGAAATCCTTCCTGGCGTGCTCACCGTGACCCTCGGCTATGAGGGAACCTTCCCCGGGCCCTTCCTTGCGTTCCGAGTGAGCTGTTGACCGACGTGCTGGAGATGAGGGCGACGGCGTCGTTGATCGTGACGATGTTCTTCGGGCATGAAGATGCCCCGCCGGCAACGCCGGCGGGGCGGTGGTGTTCGCGTTGTCGCGTTGGTGTTCAGCTGGTCGGGGTGCTCATTCCGCGGTGACTTCGGTGACGGCGGCCCGTACGCTGGACTCGTCGACGATGGGGCTTTTGTCTGATGACAGTGTCGGGGGCAGGCCCAGCCATGGTTTGTCGGTGGCGTCGAATCCGGTGAGCTCGGCGATCTTCCCGTCGACGATGTGCAGGACCGCGATGGTAAACAGCCGGTACTCCGGGTCGTCGGGGGTGCGGAGGTACAGCACGGCGGCAGGCATGCGGTTGACCGTCGTGGTGATACAGCGCCAGTCGTCGTGGCCGCGCTGGAAGAGCCCACCGGAGACCCAGCCGTCCACCGCGTCCTTGGCCGTGATGACCGAGGTTCCCGGTTCGGGCAGCATCGCGAAGCGCAGGTCGTCGCGCAGCAGGGCCATCAGCCCGTCCAGGTCGTTGCGCTCATGGGCGTCCATATACGACTTCACCACGCCCCGCTCGTCATTCGACAGCTCGTGGGTGGCGGGGCTCCGCCAATCGAGGCGGCGGTCGGGCAGCTGCTCGCGCATCGTCACGCGCGCCCGCTGCAGTGCGCTGGTCACCGACGCGACGGTCAGCTCGAGGGCGTCGGCGGCCTTCGACGCCGGCCAGCCGAGGACGTCGCGCAGGATGAGCACCGCCCGCTGCCGCGGCGGCAGGTATTGGACGGCGACGATGAACGCCAGCTCGATCGTCTCCCGCGCCACCACCGATTCCTGCGGGTCCTCGGGGAGCATCCGGTCGGGGTAGGGCTGCAGGTACAGCACCTCGGAGCCGGGGTCCGGCAGCTCGGATGGTACGGGTGTGCGGTCGTTGCGCTTCTCCAGGAAGTCGAGGCAGGCGTTCGTCGCGATCCGGTACAGCCAGGTCCGCAGGGCCGCGTGGCCCTTGAACGCCCCCCGCTTGTTCCACGCTCGCAGGAACGTCTCCTGCGTCAGGTCCTGGGCGTCCTCGTAGTTCGCGAGCATCCGGTAGCAGTGCACCTGCAGCTCACGCCGGTGGCGCTCCGTGATGAGTGCGAACCGCGCCGTGTCGCCTGAGCGGACCGCCGCGAGGAACGTGGCCTCGTCGGCGCCCAGCGGTCTGCTGTCGGTCATGGTCATCAATCCTTCCACCGGTGCGAAAACTAACAGAACTGACGACGTGGCGGAGGATTTCTGATCGGTGAAGCCGCTGACACCGGGCCGTTCGCCAGGCCGGATGGGTCGGGGTCGATCCAGGGAACGTGCTCCGGGTCGGGCACACCCTCGATATCGAGGTGGGGCCAGCATGGCTAAGCGTTGTTGCCCAGCTTGGAAGCAATTGCCCACTACCGGGTACGACGAAAGAGCAAGATCACGCCACGTGCCTCCGGTATTAAGCGACTCCACGAAAGTCGGGGCACATCATCATCCCGACGAAGCCCGGTGTGGTTCACCCTGCAGGGCGTCACGTTCAGCGCCGGCGGTGCGCTCAGTGGCTGCGCTCTCGGCTTCGGTCGATCCACCGACGTAGAGCTTCAGCAGCGCGAGCGAGCTGAACGGCTTCGGCGTAGGCGGTCTGATCGGCGAGAAGAGTGCCGGGGAGTGCGTCGGTCATGATCCCATCATCGCGTCCGGCATCGACAATTTCGGCTTGCGGACCGCGGCCCCGAACCGGAGCGTCCCCCCGGGTGCGGCCGTCGAAAAAGTGCCGCACCGACGGTGCGGCCGCCGTGCCGTTGCTGTCTGTCGCGCACCGACGGAGTGAATACGAGCCGGGCATGGCAAAAGGCGGAGTCGGTGGTCGTCACCACCAGTAGGTGGTAGCGCGGTGTCACTTCGAGCGGTCGAGGACCTGGCCGGACACGCTGGACGGAGTCGAGCGTGTCCGGCCAGGTCCTCCACACCGCGCGCCGATGGCCCCCAGGCCGGCTCGGCGCGCGCGTCGTGAGGATCAGGACCGTCGGCGGCTGCCCTTGACCGCGACGACGTCGATCTCCACGAGGATTCCGCCGAGGCTGGATCCGGCGGTCGTACGGGCCGGGCGCGGCTCGTCGAAGAACTCGCGGTAGGCCATGTCGAAGCCGTCCCAGTCGTTGTCGATGTCGGCCAGGTGCGCGGTCACCTTGACGACGTCCTGCAGGTCCGCGCCCGCGGCCTGCAGCGCGGCCGCGACGTTGCGCAGCGTCTGGCGGGTCTGCTCGGCGACGTCGTCGCCGACGATCGTCCGGGTCACCGGGTCGACCGGCCCGAAGCCCGCGGTGTGGACGAGATCTCCGACGACGATCGCCTGGGAGTAGGCGCCTCGCGGGGGCGGAGCCTGGTCGGTGTGGATACCCACCTTCATATGATCTGTCATGCCTGATTCCTCTCGATGGCCGACACCGGCTCCGAAGGTTGACCGGGTGACCGGCTCCTGTCCGGACCGGTTTCCCGGCAAGGGTTGTGTCACGGGCCCCTAAAGCACCAGGGAGAGCGCGCCCTGGAAGCCGGTGCCGCCCGATCTGGGGGTGCTGGACCAGCGGTTGCCCGAGGTGGCGCCGTTGTCGGCGTAGATCGACAGTCCGCCGGAGGCGTCACCGACCACCAGGTCCGGCCCGGAGCCGCCGGTCACGTGGCCGAGGCCGAGCGACCGCGTTCCGGTCCAGTTGCCCGGAATCACGATCGGATCGGTTGACGCGCCGGTCGGGAAGACCCACAGGGATCCGTCGTTCTCCAGGTCGACGAGGTCGGCGATGCCGTCGCGGTCCATGTCACCCAGGGCGAGCCGGGTGGCCGTCTGCCAGTTGCTGCCGACCCAGGCGCGCGGCGTCCAGGGGAAGGTGGTGGCGGATCCGTTGCCGGGGTAGGCGTACATGTCGCCGGCGTTGTCTCGTCCGACGAGGTCGGCGCGGCCGTCGCCGGTGACGTCCGCGGCCATCAGGTGGTTGAAGATGTTCCAGCCGGTTCCGCCGAAGTAGCGGTCGGTCCAGCGCAGGCCGGTCGTGGACCCGTTGTTGAGGTAGATCCACAGGGTGCCGTTGGCGAGGCGCTTGTCGACGGCGAGCACGTCCTGGAGCCGGTCGCCGTTGATGTCGGCGAGCAGCACCTGAGAGGCGAAGCCCCAGTCGGTGCCGGCGCTGACCCGGTCGGGCCAGGGGTTGCCGGTGGCCGCCTTGGTGTTCGGCAGCAGCCACAGGTCACCGCTGCGGGCGACGTGGGCGATGAGGTCGGGCTTGTTGTCGCCGTTGATGTCGCCGGTCACGACGTCGAGCGCGTACTCGAATCCGGAGCCCGCGGCGAAGCGGGTCGTCGGCGACCACATCGAACCCGCCGTGGCGCTCTGCCAGGGGTGGATCCACAGGGCGCCGCCGGCGTCCCGCGCGATCAGGTCCGGGCGCCCGTCGCCGGTGACGTCGTCCATGGACAGCCGGTCGGCGGCGCTCCATCCGCCCGTGCTCCCGTAGAGAACCGAGGTCCAGAAGTTCGTCGACGTCGCACCGTTATGCTGGTAAACGCGGATGGCTCCGCCGCTGTCGCGCACGACGACTTCCGGGCGCTGGTCGCCGTTGACGTCGTCGAGCATCATCATCTGAGCGAGATTCCACCCGCTACCCGACCAGATCGGCGCCAGTGTCCACGGGTTCGATGTCAACGAGCCGGCGTTCGGGTATACGAGGAGGGTTCCGCCGTCGTAGGAGGGGTTTCGGGCCACGAGGTCGGGATGGCCGTCACCGGTGACGTCGCCCATCTGGATCTTGTCGACGGTGTTCCACCCGGTGCCGGCGGCGTAGCGGCTTGGCCAGGGATTCGCCGAGCCGGAGCCGTCGTTGGGGTAGATGTACAGCGTCCCGTTGTTCGCCGAGGGGTCGCGTACGACGACGTCGGCCCGGTTGTCGCCGGTGACATCGCCGACGAGCAGGGTGTCGGCGAACTCCCACTGCGCCGGGGTCGCCGTGTAGGTCGTCCCCCACGGGTTGGACGTGGTGGCCCCGTTGCCGGGGTAGACGCGCAGCGCTCCGGCGTCGGCGCTGGAGAGCTGGACGACGAGGTCGGCACGTCCGTCGCCGGTGACGTCGTTGGCCACCGGCGACGGGGTCGCGGCGGCGCGGGACGCCCCCGCGCGGGCGGTCAGCTCGGGGGCCGTGGCGAGCACCTTGGCGCGGAGCCCGCTGACATCCCACTTCTTGATTTTTTTGCCCGGCTTGCTGGGCTTACCGGATTTGCCGGAGTGGTAGGACTCGGTGAGGGTGGGGGTGGGGGTGGGCCGCTTGCGGTCGTCGCCGGGCGCCGCGTGCGCGGCCGGGGCGACGGTGAGGACCGCGAGAGCGAGAGCCGTGGCGACCGCGGTCGCCCGTATCGACGTCGTCATCAGAGTTCAATCCTTCGGCCGGCTCGGTACCTGTTTCCGTTCACGACGATCCACTTCAGCCCCGGCCGCGGCGGTGTCTCGACGACCACGCGTCCCGGCTTGTGGTGCCAGTCGCCGTGGAACTCCACCTTGAGCGTGTCGTGGCCGCGGCCCTCCAGCTTGAAGCGCAGCGTGACCGGCCCGAACTTGGTCGGGACCTTCTCGAAGCGGGTCTGCTTCTTGCCCGACAGCCACTCCAGCGGGCAGAGCCGCAGCAGCTGTAGCTGGTTCGGGACAAGGCTGTCGTCGATCACCGAGTGGAGGAGGCACCAGGTGATGATGGGGTGGGAGAAGAGGTTGCCGTAGATCGCGTGGCGGTGTTCGCTGGAGATGTAGGTGTCCTGCGAGAGACCGCCGGTGAGCAGGCCGTACAACCCCTCGATGTAGTGGGCCCGGTCTCCGAGCTGCCAGGTGTGGAACATGTTCCAGCTGTAGCAGGGCTCGCTGGACGACTGTTCGTGGTCGAGGATGGCACGGTCCAGCGCGTGGTGGTGCACCGCGTCGAACAGTTTGGTGTTGGGACCCACCCGGAAGAACTCCACGAACGACTTCATCAGCGGATCGGAGGCCGGCAGCAGCCCGGCCCATACCGCCATCAGCGCGCCGCTGTCGAAAATCGTGAAGGAGTCCCAGACACCGTCTCCCGCGAACTGGGGTTTGAGGACCGGCCACTGCTTACCCTGGGGGTCGGTCCACTTCTGCGACCTGTCGGCAAGGTCGCGAATGGCCTGGCCGAAGGTCGCGCGGAAGGTGTCGGCGAACGTGGCGAACTCAGCCGCCCGGGGATGCTTGATGCGCTGCAGGAACTCGACGGCCGTGGCCAGTCCCTTGTAGGTCCAGCACTGGCTGACCATGCCCTGGGTCTCGACACCCTCGTCGGTGGAGTGCCCGGGGGGCATCAGGCCCTTGACGCCGCTGTGGTTGGTGAGCGCGCAGGCCTGGACGATGTACTCACACGCCTTGACGATGACGTCGGTCCATTTGGTGATGAACGCCGGACGGTTGGTCAGCAGGGCGTGCACCGACAGGATCTCCAGGATCGCGCCGTGATCGCTCATCCAGTCGATGGCCTGCAATGTCTTGGGGGTGGACAGATAGCCGGGATAGGAGCCACCGGTGAAGGCGATTCCCGGTGGGATCCGGGTCCCCTGCGTGACCTTGTAGATCTCGATGTGCTGTTCGACGACGTCGTGGAAGCCGATCCGGTCCAGGAACATGTGGCTGACCATGGAGGTCGGCGTGCTCCACAGGGCGTCGTAGGCGTACGAGCCGGACAGGAAGGTGAACATCCCAGTGTCGGGACTCTTCTCCGCGACCACTTGAGCGAGCTGCGGACCGCGGCGCATGACCTGGTTGACGTAGTTTTCCGGGGTGTCGAC
This sequence comes from Streptosporangium sp. CA-115845, assembly GCF_050943795.1. NCBI lineage: Bacteria > Bacillati > Actinomycetota > Actinomycetes > Streptosporangiales > Streptosporangiaceae > Streptosporangium > Streptosporangium sp. CA-115845. The sequence goes on from NZ_CP191988.1 coordinate 5,317,219, forward strand.
GGTGGCGAGGGTGGCCGCGTTCTCCTTCCAGTATCCCTGGCACTGGGCGAGTGCCCCGTCGCGGCCCAGCGCGGCCTCGGCCTTGGCGTCGGCGAGTGGCTGCGGAATCATCGGAATCAGCACGTCGACGAAGGCGCCTACCTGTACCGGTAGCCCGAGCCGCAGGTCGTAGACGCCCTTGACCTTCGGGTTTTCGCTCATGGCGATCGAGCCCTTGTCGGCGGTGATCACCATGGCCTGGACCTTGTTGTCGGGACCGATGGTGATCGGCACCGTGATGGGCTTGCCGGTCGGGTTCCATACCCGGCCCATCGTCAGACCGGCGAGGATCGGCGCCGTCTCGGGGAGCACCGTGAGCGGTACGCCGTTCTCCTCCTGGAAGGGCCCCATGGGCTTCATGTACGACCCGCTGAGCCAGAGCTGGAACACGAAGTCCTTCGGCGCGTTCAGCGGATCGACGTATGTGACCTCGAAACGTGTCCAGGAGTAGATCGGCTCGATCGCCGTCTCAACGGGCTGGTTGCCCGGGACGTGGGCGAACACCGATTGCTTGATGATGAGGCCTTCTTGGCGTCGGAACTCGGTCCACAGGACGGGCGCGTCGCTTTCCTCTTCCCAGCCTTGCTGGCGGTAGCCGAGGTCGTCGTCCCAGACCTCGCGTACGGAGTTCGGGAAGTCGCGATAGCCGCCGCCGCGCAGGGGCATGACGACGGTCGTCTGGAAGTTCTTGCCTCGGTACTGGTCGGTGTTGGGTTTGGCCGCGAGGACCCAGCTCGGGTCGCAGATGAGAGCCCCGTTGTAGACGCAGTTGAAGCGGAACAGGTGGCCTTTCCACCCGATCGGCGTCCACACGTTGCGCTGCGCCGGCCACCAGTGCTTGGAGCGCTCGATGTTCGGTTCGGGGTCGGTCGCGGCCAGGGGGGTCGGCAGGACCGTGTCGGCGTGCGCGGCCGACAGTCCGGTCAGGGGGGTGGTGGCGGCCAACGCGCCTCCGGCGACGACGGCTCCGCCGGTCATTTGGAGCATTCGGCGCCTGGATGGTTCAGTCACTGAGACAGCCTCCTCGAACGGCACTCGCACGGTGTCGGTGCCGGACGTGATGACAGGGGGGAAAGAGTTTTCGGTATTCCGAAGACATATTCGGAGTCTCGATAATTGGAAACTGTGACACCGGCATCCCGGAAAGGCAAGGGGGTACGTCACGGTAAGCAACAATTCGCCCGTGATGGGATTTGTCAGACGGAAGGCAGAAAATTCACACTGGCCAATGTCAGGATCCGGTGACAGCGGGCGAGTCCGGCGGCGCCGCACGGCGGCCGTCCGCGGCGAACGTGAGGCGTGCCAGGTCGCCGGAGTCCGGGCTCGCCCGCGACGCGAGCCCCCCCGCCCGCCGGATGCCGAGGCCGTGCTTTACGCCGGGTGGCGTCCCCTCACCGGACCGCCGTGCCGTCCGGCAGGTCGAGCATGGACAACTCCGCGCGGGTCGGCGCCCCCTCCCAGTCGCCGTGGCCGGCGACCGCGAAGGCCCCGGTGGTGATCGCCCGTTCCAGCCGCCCGGCCGGCGGCAGGCCGTCCAGCAGCCCGGAGAGGTATCCGGCGACGAAGGCGTCGCCGGCGCCGATCGCGTCGACGGCGGTGACGGGCCTGGCCGGCAGGCTGAGCGCCTGGCCGGCGGTGAACGCCGTGGCGCCGGCCGGCCCGCGCTTGACGACGACCTCGGCCGCTCCCCCGGCGAGCAGCGTCCCTACCCGGCTCGCCTCGTCGTCACCGGCCGCGGCGAGCGCGAGCTCGTCGTCGGAGGCGATGACGATGTCGGCCCGGGCCGCCAGCTCGGTCAGCACCGGGCGGGCCGAAGCCTCGCTCCACAGCCGGCTGCGGTGGTTGACGTCCAGGCAGACGCGCGCGCCTGCGGCCCTGGCCAGCTCCACCGCGGTGCGTACGGCCTGCGCCGGGCCCGCGCCCAGGGCCAGGGTCACCCCGGTGATGTGCAGGATCCGCGGCGGGGCCGGGAGCGCCGCGAACGCCTCCCGCACGTCGGAGACGCACAATGCGGCGCCGGCCGAGCCGCGGCGGTAGTAGTCGACCCGGGTCACCCCGGCCAGGCGCTGTTCGAAGACCACGATGCCGGTCGGGGCCGGGTCGGTGCGGATCGTCTGAATGCCGACCCCCTCGGCGCGCAGGGTACGCCGTACGAGCTCGCCGAACTGGTCGGGCCCCACCGCGCCGACGAACGCGATGTCGTGTCCGAGCCGGGTCAGGCCGATGGCGACGTTGGCCTCGGCGCCGGCGACGCTGAGGCGGGCGGTTCCGCCGAGCCGGACCTGACCGTCGGCCCGCAGGCAGACCATGGCCTCGCCGAGTGTCAGGACGTCAGGCATCTCGCCGTACCAGCCCTTCGTGCCACGCCGCGGCGAAGGCGCCCGCGCGTTCGGTCATCGTCTCCCAGCGGCGGGCCGCGACGAGGTCCGCCGAGACGAGCGCGCCGCCGATGCCGACGCCGACGCACCCCATCCGGGCGTAGGGGACGAGGTCTTCCAGTCTCACCCCGCCGGTGGGCAGCAGGGGGACGTCGTCGAGCGGTTCGCGCACGGCCCGCAGGTAGCCGGCGCCGCCGAGGGCCGAGATGGGGAAGACCTTGACCGCGGCGGCGCCGTGCCGCCAGGCCAGGTCAATCTCGGTCGGGGTGAGCGCGCCGCACGCCACCGGCACGCCGGCGGCGTGGGCGACGGCCAGGACGTCCGGCATGGTGGTGGGGGTGACCAGGAAGCGGGCGCCCGCGGCGATCGCGGCCTCGGCGTCGCGGGCGGTGCGCACGGTTCCGGCCCCGACGAGAATGCCGGGGTGGGTGTTCCAGCGGCGGATGGCGGCGAGGGCCCCAGGAGTGGGCAGGGTCACCTCCATGACGTTCACTCCGCCCTCCAGCAGGGCGGTCGCGATGGCGTCGTCAGGTTCACCCTCACGCAGGCGGATGATGGCTACGACACCGGAAACGGCCGGCTCCGGGTTCGGGTGTTCAGCGCTCATGAATCCCATCCTTTCGATATAGTGAAACTATTATCGGAATACCAGAATATAGAGCCCCGTTCCGAAGGGTGACCACCGGCGCCGCCAGGCACGGGAACGACGAACCGAGAGGTAGGACCGATCGATGTCTGATGGTGGCAGCGGGGCGGAGCGCCCGGCGTCTCCGGGTGTGGACCGCACGCTGACCGTTCTTGAGCAGCTGGTGACGGCCGAGGAGGACCTCACGCTGACGGCGCTGGCCAAGGTGACCCGTATCCCGCTGGCGACCTGCGCGAGCATCGTCTACACCCTGGAGCACCGCGGATACGCCACCCGCCGGGTGATCGGGCGCAGCCACTTCTGGCGTCCCACACTGCGGCTCTACAGTCTGGCCAGCCAGCTGGTGCGCAAGGTCGACCTGTCGCAGATCGCGACCGCCGAGATGCGCGCGCTCGCCGAGGAGCTGGGGATGCCCGTCCACATCGGGGTCCTGGACGGCGCGTCGGTGGTCTACGTGGCCAAGGCCGCGACCCCGGGTTTCATCCAGTTCGACACCTATCCGGGCAAGGTCGCGCCCTTCGACCTGACCGCGCTGGGCCGGGCCATCGCGGCCCACCTGCCCGCCGACGAACTCGCCGTCCTGCTGCCGCGGCTGGCGGCCGGGCAGGGACCGCGGGCCCGGGAGTCCAGCTCGAAGACGTTCATGGCACTGCTGGAGAGGGTGCGCGCCGACGGCTACGCCATCGAGGAGGAAGAGGAGCAGGCCGAGATCTCCTGCCTGGCCGCGCCGTTCTTCGACGCCGAGGGCCGGATCACCGGGGCGGTCGGGGTGACCGGTTTCGCCCGTGACTTCGTCGGCGACCGGCGCGACGCCGCCGCGGCGGGCGTCGTCCATCTCGGCATCGTGATCTCCCGGCGGCTCGGATGTCGGAGCGGGTCATTGCCATCCGAGTTCATCGGCTCCTAAGATTCGACCTATCAGAAATAAATACGATATGTCGAAGGATGTTTGATGTGTCGATAGCTCTGCGATGGTCCGAAACGGATCGTGACCGGCTAAGGCGGCACCTGCCCGAAGCCGTCGTCATCATCCCGGTAGGTGCGACCGAACAACACGGGCCGCACCTGCCGACCTCGACGGACACCCTCATCGCCGCCGCGGTCGCCGACGGCTCGGCGACGGCGGCGGCCGACCGTAGCGACAGGCCGCTGATCGTCGCCCCCGCGATCGGCTGGGGTGCCTCGGACCACCACCTGCCCTACGGCGGGACGCTCTCCCTGTCACCGGAGACGCTGCTGGCCGTGATCTGCGACCTGTTGCGCTCGATCGCGGCACAGGGCGGGCGGCGGGTGGTCCTGCTCAACGGGCACGGCGGCAACGTCGGGGTCTGCCACGCCGCGGCCGGGGCGGGCTCGACCCGGTTCGACCTGTCCGTCGCGCACCTGGACTACTGGCGGCTCGCCGGCACCGAAGGCGAGCCGCCGGTGCCCGGACACGCCGGGGAGTTCGAGACCTCGCTGGTCCTGGCCCTGCGCCCCGACCTGGTCGGCCCGCGCGCCCCCCGGCCCCAGGTGCCCGAGGTCGTGACCGTCCAGGGAGTGGACCTGCACTCCGCGGACGTGTGGCGCCGGATCGACGGCTTCACCGACCGGCCCGAGCTGGCCCAGGCCGACGAGGGCAAACGGCGGCTGGAAGACCTCGTCGGCCGGGCGGCGGACCGCCTGGTCGAGCTGGCGGGTGTCCTGTGATCGACTTCCACACCCACACCCCCACCTGGCGCACCACCAGCTGGCTGGGCGGCGTCACGTTCGGCGCGGACGAGTTCGTCGCCTTCATGGACTCGGCCGGCATCGACCAGGCGGTGGTCCTCAGCCACGACGGCCTCTTCGACGCCACTCCCGAGGCCAACGACGACCTGGCGGCGTTCGTCGGGCAGTACCCGGACCGGCTCGCCGGCTTCGGGACCGTGCACCCGCGCCACGCGGACGCCCCCCAGGAGATCGACCGCATGCTCAACGTGCTCGGGCTGCGCGGCCTCAAGCTGCACCCGTGGCTGCAGGGCTTCAGCATGCACGAGCCGGTGCTCGACCCGATCTGCGACATTCTCGCCCAGAGCGGCGGCATCCTGCTCAGCCATGACGGGACACCGCCCTACTCCACCGGCGGTCAGATCGCGGCACTGGCCCGGCGCCACCCCTCCCTGCCGGTCGTCCTGGGGCACGCCGGCCTGCACGACACCTGGCGCGAGTCGCTCGCCCTCACCATCGAGACCCCCAACCTCTACATCTGCATCTGCGGCACACCGCCCTACGCGGCGCGCGAGATCCTCTCCCGGGCGCCCTCCCACAAGGTCCTGTTCGGCACCGACGCCGGGCTGTCGGACCGCACGAGCCAGGACTACGCGGTGGCCCGGGTGGCCGAGATCGACGGGTGGGGGATCACCGACGAGCAGCGCCGGGCGATGCTGGTCGACAACCCCCGCGCCCTGCTGGCGGCGGGGCGGTGAGGCCGACCGTCGCCGCGGTCCACACCGCGGCGATCAGCCTCCAGGTGAATCCGGACCTGGTCGTCACCGGCGCCAGGGGAACCCACGCCCGTTCGGACTTCCTGCTGGTCCGAGTGGTGACCAGCACCGGTGTCGAAGGGTACGGCGAGGTCAGCGCGACGCCGCTGTGGAGCGGCGAGGACGGCGTCAGCGCCGCCCACTTCATCCGCGAGGTCCTGGCCCCCGCCCTGGTGGGCCGGCCGCTCACCCCGGTCGGCGGCCTGGAGCTCCTGATGGACCGGCTGCTCGCGGGCAACCCGTTCACCAAGGCGGGGGTGTCCATCGCACTGTGGGACGCGTTCGCCCAGACCCTCGGCGTCCCGCTCGCCGTGGCGCTCGGCGGCCCCTACCGCGACGAGGTCCCGATCAAGCTCTCGCTGTCCGGTGACGCCACGGCGCTGGACTCGGTCTTCGGTGCGGCGACGGCGGCCGGATTCCAGGCGTTCAAGGTCAAGGTCGGGCTCGGCGTCGCCGGTGACGTCGCCCGGGTGTCCCGTGCCCGGGAACTCGCCGGTCCCGCCGCCTTCCTGGGGGCCGACGCCAACGGAGGGTGGACGCGCAGCCAGGCGGCCCGGGCGATCCCCGCGCTGGCCGAACAGGGCGTCTCGTTCGTCGAGCAACCGGTCGCGCCCGCCGACCTGGAGGGCATGCGGCAGCTGCGGAGCCTCGGCCTGCCGGTGATCGCCGACGAGTCGGTCTTCGGCCTGGCCGACCTGGCCGCGCTCGTCCGGGCACAGGCCGCCGACTGCGTCAGCCTGTACGTGGGCAAGAGCGGCGGGCCCGGGCGCGCGGTGGAGATGGGACGGCTCGCCTCCTCCTTCGGGGTCGACACGCTCCTGGGCTCCAACGGCGAGCTGGGCATCGGCGCCGCCGCACAGCTCCACGTCGCCTGCGCGTTGCCGGCGTTGTCACCGGAGTTCCCCTCCGACATCATCGGCGCGCACTACTACACCGAGGACATCCTCGCCGAGCCACTGGACAGCGACGGCCGCCGTGTCAAGCTCGGCGACTCACCCGGCCTGGGAGTCCGGCCACGAGCGGACCTGATGAGGAAGTTTCAATGATCGTCGATGTGCACGCCCACACTCCCACCCACCGTGACACGGTGCCGGCCGAGGAGGCGTGCGTCTTCACCTCCTGGCGCACCGACCGTCCGGTCGTCACCACGAACAGCTGGGCCGACTTCGACAGCGCCATGTCCGCGGCGGACGTCGCGATCGTGTTCAACATCGCGGTGGCCGACCCGGCCGCCGCGACCGGCATACCACACGCTCCGGAACGTACCAACGACGCGACCGCGGAGTTCGTGGCGAACGATCCCGCCCGCCGTATCGGGTTCATGTCCGTCGACCCCACGTCCGCCGACTGCCTGGAGGAGGCCGAGCGCTGTCGCGAGCTGGGGCTCGTCGGCGTCAAGCTCGGCCCGAACTACCAGAACTTCGACCCGCTCGGGGAGCCCGCGCTGGCGTTCTACGCCTACTGCGAGCGGAACGCGCTGCCCATCCTCTTCCATCAGGGGGCGTCGCCGATCCGCGCGGCGCCGCTGCGCTACACCTACCCGCTGGTGACCGACGAGGTCGCGCTGCGCTTCCCCGAGCTGCGCATCGTCATGGCCCACATGGGCCACCCCTGGGGTAAGGAGACGGTGGCGACGATCCGCAAGCACCCCCATGTCTACGCCGACGTCTCCTCCATCTATCTGCGGCCGTGGGTCTGTTACGAGTCGCTGCTGGCCGCGGTCGAATGGGGGTGCACGCACAAGCTCCTACTCGGTTCGGACTTCCCGATCGCCAACACCGGCGAGGCGATGGCGGGGCTGCGCGGCGTCAACCGGATCCTGGAGGGTACCGCGCTGCCGCGCGTGCCGGCCGAACTCATCGAGCAGATCATCCACGCCGACGCGCTCTCCGCCCTCGGCCTGACCGTGGGAGAACCCGTTGATCGTTGACGCGCATGTACGGCTAGGGCAGGGACGTGAGGCCGGCCTGGAGGTCGATCAGCTGATCGCGACGATGGACTCACTGGGCATCGACGTGTCCCTGGTGGCACCGGACGAACGTTGTATCGCCTACGACAACCGGGCCGGCAACGAGCATGTGGCCGCGGCCGCGGCCGCGTCGGGGGGGCGGCTGATCCCGTACGCGGTCGCCAATCCGTGGCGTGGGCGAGCGGCCGTCGACGAGCTGGAACGTGCCAGGGACGCCGGTGCCCGCGCCCTTAACGTGGACAGCGTGCTGCAGGGCTTCGATCTTCTCGACGGGCTCCTGGACCCGTTGCTGGACTTCGCGGCCGAGGCGAGCTGGCCCGTCTACGTCCGCACCGGCACTCCCCCGAGCGCGCTGCCGCTGCCGCTGGCCAGCCTGGCCCGACGCCGGCCGGAGACGCCGTTCGTGATGGGCCGCAGCGGTGCCACCGACTTCTGGATCGACGCGGCGCCGGCGTTGCGCTACGCGCCGAACCTCTACGGCGACACCAGCTACGCGCCGTGGGACACCGTCCTGGTCGAGCTGGGCCGGGATCCGCAGATCGGCCCGTCGCGGCTGGTCTTCTCCACCGACGCGCCCTACGCGGTGCCGCGCTCCGAGCTGGGCCGGGTGCTGGACTGGCCGATCGACGACGACGCACGACGCGAGGTGCTCGGCGGCACCATCATGCGTCTTCTGCCACCTTCTCTCATCTGACAGCCGTCTCCCCCCGCAACCCCTTGTCGGATGCGGGCTGGGACGTCTATCGTTCCTATTTAAGAAAATATTTTCGGTATTTCGTAAATCGAGCTTCATTGAGACAGGAGGGCGAATGAACGCCCAGACGAGTGCCTCACCCGTGGCGACTCCTCTCGACGGCGGTGGCCTCGCTGACGCCTCGACTCTGGTCCGGGGGATCTCACCGGTTCTCGGGGTGCCGTTCACCGACGCCGGAGAGGTCGACTTCGAGGGATTCGGCCGGGTCGTCGACCACGTCCTCGGTACGGGCGTGACGAGCGTGATGTTCCCGGGGTTCGCCTCGGAGTACTACAAACTCACCGAGGACGAGCGCCGCGAGCTGACCGGGATCCTGCTGCGACGGACCTCCCACCGCCCGGACCTCGCCGCGATCGTCGCGGTGCAGGACCACACCACCCGGATGGCCGTCGCCCGCGCCCGCGAGGTCGTGGCCGCCGGGGCGGACCTGATCAACCTGCTGGGGCCGCACTTTCTCAGCCCCTCACGCCGCTCCCAGATCGAGCACGTGACAGCGGTCCTGGACGCGGTCGCCCCGACCCCGGTGGTACTGCAGTGCGCCCCCAACGAGACGGGAACCAGCCTGGACGCGGCCACCATCGCCGCCCTGGTGCGCAGCCACCCGAACCTCCGGCTGATCAAGGTGGAGTCCAACCCGCCCGGCCGGCTCATCGGCGAGCTGGCCGCCCTCGACCCGCCGGTGACCTCGCTTGAGGGCTACGCCGGCGTGCAACTGCCCGACGCCTGGCGGCGCGGCGCGGTGGGCAGCCAGCCCGGCTGCTCGTTCACCGAGATCTACGTCGAGATCTGGCGCCGGCTCACCTCGGGCGACGAGGCCGGCGGCGAGGACCTGCACCGGCGGCTGCTGCCCTACATCTCGTACTGGATGCTCGACACCGAGCTCATCATCGCCGCCGAGAAGCAGATCTCGTTCCGCCGGGGTCTCATCGACAGCGCCCACTGCCGCGGGCCCGCCCACCTGCTCGACGCCGAGGAACTGCGCCGGATCGAGGTCTTCCTCCAGGAGTTCGCGGACCTGCTGCCGGACCTGTCCGGACGGGACTAGATAAAAGCGACATAAATCTAGAAATAGTGACACTAAACCCGATATCACTAAGAATGGAGGTTTTTCGGTGAAAGTTACACGCAAGGTACTTGTCGGTCTGTTCGTCGTTCCCTGCCTGGTTCTGACCGCGTGCGGTACAGGCGGCTCGACCGGCGCGAACCAGGCCGCCCAGCAGGCTCCCGACGCCAAGAGCTGGCAGCAGGACATCAAGGGCGGCCCGATCGAGGTCGGCGTGCTCCCGGCCGTCGGCACCCCCTCCCTGAAGTTCCTGGAGGACGTCGCCGCCGGGATCGAAAAAGACCACGCCGGCGCCGACCTGAAGACGACCTTCGCCAACACCAAGGCGCGCCCGGCCCTGGAGCAGAGGTGGCGCGCGGGCGACGGGCTCGACGTCGACTACACGATGTTCGACGGCACCAACCCCGCCCTGCTGGAGTGGGCCGACAGCGGCGCCCTGCTCGACCTCAAGCCCTACCTGGACCAGGTCGACCCGAACACCGGCAAGCCCTGGCTGGACCAGTTCAGCCCGGCGGTCATGCAGTTCATGGAGCACCCGACGACCAAGAAGATCTACGGCGTCCCCTCCGAGCTGTCCCTGCAGGTGCTCTTCTACAACGCGAAGCTCTTCAAAGAGCACGGCATCACCCCGCCCGCCACCTGGGACGACCTGACCGCGGCCGCCGACAAGCTCAAGGCCGCCGGCGTGGACCCGATCGCGGTCACCGGCCTGTTCGAGCCCTACATGGGCATGTGGAGCGACAACATCTGGCTGCGCACCGTCGGCTACGACAAGGTCCACGACATCCTCACCGAGGGCAAGGGGAACATCACCGACGATCCGGGGTTCCTCAAGGGACTGCAGATGCTCCAGGACCTGCGAGACAAGAAGGGCTTCCTCAAGGGATTCGAGGGCACCGACTTCACCGCGGCCCAGGCCCAGTTCTTCCAGGGCAAGGCCGGCATGATCATGATGGGCAGCTGGCTCGTCAGCGAGATGGCCGACGTGATCCCCAAGGACTTCGAGCTGGGCGTCCTGCAGTTCCCGACCGTGGCCGGCGGCACCGGTGACCAGGAGAGCATGCTCGCCGGCGCTCAGCTGATGTCGGTATCGGCCAAGAGCGACAACATCCCGCTCTCACTGGAGTGGATCCGCCAGGTCACCAGCGTGGAGACCCAGACCCGCAGGGCCAACGAGATCGGCGAGGTCTCCGGGGTCAAGGGAGTGGCGAGCCCTCCCGGCCTGCCGGGCATCTCCGACGTCGTGGCCAAGGCCGACCGGCTCCAGGCGAGGCACTACGGCCTGATGGAGTCCAAGGCCAAGGACATCGTCTATCCCGAGATCGCCAAACTGCTGTTCGGCAAGCAGGATGCCCAGCAGGCTCTCGACAACCTCGACAAGGGACTGCGCCGGGTCCACGGCAACTGAAACCCCCTCCACCGAACCCTTCCCACGGGCTCCGCCCCCGCGCCGGAGCCCGCGGGAAGGGTGTGAACCCCCCCCGGAAGGTCACATGCACAAGGCGGCCCAGCGACGCATCATCATCCCATTCCTGCTACCCGCGCTCGCCCTGCTGGGAGTCTTCTTCCTCTACCCGTTGATCAAGACGGTGGACCTGTCGCTGAACGAGTTCTCCCGCACGGGAACGATGCGATTCGTCGGGATCGACCAGTATCGCCTGCTGACAGGTGACCCCGCCTTCTTCAACTCGCTCAAGAACACGTTCCTGCTCACCCTCATCGGCAGCGCCATGCTGTTCCCGCCCGCCATGGCGATCGCCTGGGCCCTGTCGCAGCGGATCCACGGCGAACGCTTCTTCAGGTTCGTGGTGTTCGCCCCGGTGGTCCTGTCGGTCGCCGTCGTCTCGCTGATGTGGAAGTTCCTCTACCACCCCACCCTCGGCCTGATCAACCCCGCACTGGAGTCCATGGGACTGGGCGCCCTGGCCAAGACCTGGCTCGGCGACCCTTCCACCGCGCTGGCCGCCGTGACGTTCGTGTCCGTGTGGCACGGCATCGGCATCTGGATCGTCCTGCTGTGCGCCGGCTTCGAACGGCTGCCCACCGACGTCCTGCAGGCCGCGCGCATCGACGGGGCGGGCGAGTGGCGGGTGTTCCGCAGCATCATGCTGCCGATGATGCGCGACCTCATGCGCATGCTCGCCATCTTGTGGGTGGTTCAGAGCCTGCAGACGTTCGCCTTCGTCTACATCATGACCGGGGGCGGCCCCTTCGGCTCGACCGACACCGTCGGCACCCTGATGTACCGCGTCGCCTTCGACCGGGCCGACTTCGGGTACGCCGCGGCCATCGGCGTCGTCCTCGTGGTGGTCATGCTGACGGTGGCCAAGCTCCTCAACAAGGTGATGAAGCGCGATGACCTCCAGTACTGATCTGACCGAGCACCCCACCTCGGCCGGCCCCGCGGACACACCCGACCCGCCCGCCCCCACCCCCAGGCGCCGGGGTGGCCCACCCCGGCCCCGCGCTCCTTTCCGCCCGTTCCACCTCTTCTTCTACCTGCTGCTCGGCGGGGTCGCGCTGTCCTCGATCAGCGCCTACGCCTGGGTCTTCAACGTGTCGATGAAGACCAACAGCGAGTTCATCTCCTCACCCCCCTGGCAGATCGCCGACACCTGGCGCTGGGACAACTACGTCAACGCCTGGGACCAGGCCAACATCGGCCTGTTCTTCGGCAACAGCGTGGTCATCAGCGTCGCCTCCACCGCGATCGGCGTCGTGCTGGCCGTGTTCGCCGCCTACCCCCTGGCCCGGATCACCTTCAGGTTCAGCGGCGTGATACTCAGCACCTTCCTGCTCGGGCTGATGATCCCGTGGATGGTCACCTTCGCGCCGCTCTACCTGATCATGCAGGATCTCGGCCTCCTCGACAGCCAGCTCGGACTCATCCTCGTCTACGCCACCTACAACCTGCCGTTCAACGTCTTCGTCCTGGTCGGCTTCATGAAGACCCTGCCCTACGACCTGGAGGAGGCGGCGGCGATGGACGGGGCAGGCCCGGCCCGCACGTTCATCTCGGTGATCCTCCCCCTGATGGGGCCCGGACTGGCGTCGGTCGCCATCATCAGCTTCCTGCAGAACTGGAACGAGTTCTTCTACGCCTTGCTGCTGATCCACTCCCCGGAGAAGATGCCCCTGCCGCTCGGGCTGTTCCAGCTGGGCCAGGCCGCCGACTACGGCACCAACTGGGCCACACTGTTCGCCGGGATGATGATTACGGTCACCCCCGTACTGCTGGGGTTCGCCGTACTACAGAAACAGGTCACCAAGGGGCTGACGGCCGGCGCGATCAAGGGCTGAGCCACAGCCAAGAGAGGGAGATCCATGTCATCTGGTCCTCGGGACGCGACCTCACCACGCCGCGCGCTGATCACCGGTGCCGGCGGGGGAATCGGGGCGGCCATCGCACGGGTCCTGCACGCCGGCGGCGCCACGGTGGTCATCACCGACATCGACCTGGACGCGGCGCGCGCGACCGCGGACACCATCGAGGGTGCCGAGGCGGTCCACCTCGACGTGCGCTCGGAGCAGTCCGTCCGCTCGGCGATCGGCTCGATCACCTCGCGCCACGGCCCGGTGGACGTCCTGGTCAACAACGCCGCCGTCTGCAGCAACATCGAGTTCGAGTCCGTACCCGAACCGGTCTGGTCGGCCGACGTGGACGTCGTCCTCGGCGGGGCGATCCGCCTGTGCCAGGCGGTCCTGCCCGGCATGCGTGAGGCCCGGCGCGGAGCCGTGGTCAACGTGGCCTCGGTCAACGGCCATCGCTACTTCGGCAACGACACCTACAGCGCGGCCAAGGCCGGGCTGCTCAACCTCACCCGCGGCCTGGCCGCCCAGTACGGACCGTACGGCGTGCGCGTCAACTCGGTGTCGCCCGGCACGATCGCCACCCCGGTCTGGGAGGAGCGGCTCGCGGCCGATCCGCACGCCCTGGACAACGCTGCCTCGTGGTATCCGATGGGACGGGTCGGCACCGTGGACGACGTCGCCGAGGCCGTCGCGTTCCTGGCGGGCGACCGCGCGTCGTGGATCAACGGGATCGACCTGCCCGTGGACGGCGGTCTCCTGGCCGGAAGCCGGGCCATGGCCGTGGACATCGGCGCGGCCGTCGTCGACGCCGGATAACACGAGAACGCCTCGTTCGCGAGGAGGCCGGTGAGGGTCGTGAACCGCTGGTCGTCTCGTCAGCGTCCAGCGGTTCCCGGCTGGATCCTGCTGTCCGGTGGACGAACGCCTCGGAGACAGGTGTCGGTTCAGAGAAGGCAATGCCTCCTCCAGCGTCTCGGCGAAGACGTCACCGCTGGTGGCCGACGGGCTCCAAGCGGGCCAAGGCCGAGAGCCCGGGCGTGCGGATCGTCGGCTCGGAGGAACCCGACCGGACCACGCTACAGGCGGGCGATGTCGGGCAGGTCGATGCAGAGGACCTGACGGTTCGGGCAGAGCCACCGGTCGCCGAGCTTCACGCACAGCCAGCCACCCGATGCGGCGCGGTTGCATTTGTATCCCCGTTCTTCGAGGTCGCCTGCCGTGACACTGCTCGCGTAGGCCGGAGCGGTCACGAAGAACAGACCGGTCGCCGCAATGGCGATCGCGGCCAGCCCCTTCGCCGCCCATTGTGTTCTCATTGTTGGATCCTCTTCTCTGGTTCAGGTGCCCCGGTTGAGCACTTCCCCCACTGTCAAACCAAAGGAGCAGCTCAACCGCGTAAAAATACGTGCCCGACCGAACTCGAAGTAAAGATTCACGTCCTTGGCCGGGGTAATGCGAGGCTTTTCGCTGCTGGTCATGGCGATTTAGGGTGTTCGACGATGACATGATTGCCTACGGGGTGGCGGTGCCTGACATCGCCTGCAAGCTGGTCATTCCGGCGGGGAAAAACAAGGGCCGGCACCCCTCGGTGGCCAGCGTCTATCGCGTCCTGGCCGAGGAGGCCGCCGCGGCCCCTGCCGATTCCGAAGTCCTCGCGTGATCTCGCAGGGCGACCTGTTGAGGGGTTGGCCGTCAGGTTGCTGATCGCCATGGTGACCGCCCCGGTGGGAGTGCCCGCGCTTTCCGGGGATCCAGTCGGAAGAGGGATCGGAGGATGTTCGAGCGCGAGCGCGGGATGTCCGTTCTTGACCACGCACCGTGAGCATGCCGACGTCAGGTGCCGGTTGCTCAAGTCCAGCGGGGAGGGTGCTCGTCTGCCCATCGGGTCCCCGTGGGCAGACGAGCGTTGGGTTGCCGGGTGGCGTGGGTCTACATGGTCGTCCCGCCGGAGACGTCGAGCCGGTGTCCGGTGATGTAGCGGCTGTCGTCGGAGGCGAGGAAGGCGACGGTGTCGGCCACGTCGGTCGGCGTGCCCAGCCGGCCGAGGGGTGTCTGCGACGACAGCCAGGCCAGAGCCTCGCCGACCAGGCGTCCTTGGTGCATGTCGGTGTCGATGACGCCGGGGGCCACGGTGTTGACCGTGATGCCGCGCGGCCCGAGTTGCTTGGCCAGGGCGGTGGTGAGGACGTCGAGTGCGGCCTTGGACATGGCGTAGTCGATCGCCCCGGGCATGGCTGCCCCCCGGGTCAGCATGGTGCCCACGGTGATGATCCGCCCGCCGTCGCGCAGTCGTGGCAGGGCGAGCTGGGTGATGAAGAACGGAGCGGTGGTGTTGACCGCGAACAGGCGCTCGAAGCCCTTGCGGGTGACGCCGTCGATCTCGCTCTGGCCAGCGAGGATGCCCGCGTTGTTGACCAGGATGTCCAGCCCGTCGGCGTGCGCGTCGAAGGCGGTCCACAGGGCTTCGGCATCGCCGGGCGCGCCCAGCTCGGCCTGGACGGTGAAGGCTTGTCCGCCTGCCGCTTCGACGGCGGCGACGGTGTCCTTGGCGGCGGCGTGGTTGCTGCCGTAGTGCACGGCGACGCGGGCGCCTTCGCGGGCCAGCCGGGTGGCGATCGCGCGGCCGATACCGCGGCTCGCGCCGGTCACCAACGCCGTTTTCCCGGTCCATCTCATCATGATCATGCCTTTCTGATTTATGTGGTGTAGGGGGTGGTGGTCTTGGCGTCGCGCAGGACCCGAGCCCACCAGCTCACTTGGTCCAGCAGGGTCTTGGCGGCCGCGGCCGGGCCGGCGGGGTCCTTGGGCTGGCCGTTGCCGTCGAAGCACTCCCAGGCGCCGTGGAAGCTGACGGTGTCGCGGGTGGTGACGGCGTGCAGCTCGGCGAAGACGGCCCGCAGGTGCTCCACCGCGCGCAAGCCTCCGGAGATGCCGCCGTAGGAGACGAATGCCACCGGCTTGGCATGGAACTGCTGGTTGTGCCAATCGATGGCGTTCTTCAGGGCGGCCGGGTAGCTGTGGTTGTACTCGGGGGTCACCACCACGAAAGCGTCGGCGGCGGCCAGCCGCGGGGTCAGCTCGCCAAGGGCCTGCAGCACCGGCGCGGGTGCGGACATCGACGGGGCCGCCCCGCCGATCGGTACGTCGGCCAGGTCGATCACGTCGACGTCGAGGTCCGGGCGGGATGCGGCCTGACCGGCGAACCAGGTGGCCACGGTCGGGCCGAGGCGGCCGTCTCGGACGCTGCCGACGATGACGGCCAGCCGGAGCGGGTCATTGGTCATGGTGATCTCCCTTCGTGGTGGCGGCCTGTCGCAGGGCCGCCAGCAGTTTGGTCTCGGTGTGGGATCCGGTGAGCGGGGGCAGGTTCTCGATGAGGAGGACCGGCACGCCGGTGATGCCGAGGCGGCGTACGTGATCGAGCCGGGCGCGCACTTCGGTGGGAGGCACGTGGCCGGTGGTGACACCGACCTCGGCGGCCAGCCGGGCAAGAGTGGCGGGATCTCCGATGTGCAGCCCGTCGGTGAAGTGAGCGCGAAAGAGACGCTCTGCCATGGGCTCGGCCTTGTCCTGGTGCGCGGCGTCGGCGATGAGACGGTGAGCGTCGAAGGTGCCGGTGGCGATCGCCTTGCCGTACTCCAACCGGATGCCTTCGGCGAAGACGAGCGCGTCGGGGACTGCTTGCGGGCCGAAGGTCTGTTCCAGGACCGTCAGGAGCGGCCGTCCATCAGCGGGGGCGCCCGGGGCGAGCTCGAAGGGCAGGAACTCCACCGCCACCTGCACGCCCTCGGCCCTGAGCCGCTTCGCGGCCCGGGCGAAGCGGGTATAGCCGAGGTAGGAGTGCACGCAGATGACGTCCATCACGAGCTGTGCTTTCACGCTGTGCGGCATGGGTGCCTGCCTCACACGGCCGCGGTGGCGGGCTCGGCCGACGGGGTCCAGTCGCGTAAGGGGACCTCGCGGATGAACCAGGCCAGCGCGAAGGCGAGGGCGCCCAGCGCGGCGGCGCCGAGGGCCATGGCGTGGATGCCGTTGGAGACGGCGAAGGGAACCGCCTCCCGGGCGGCGGCGGGGAGCTCGGCGAGCGCGCCGGGCGTCAGCTGGCCGGAGGCGATCCGGGCGCCGGTTACCGCGCCGAGGCGGTCGATGAGGGTGTCCTGCAGCCGGGTGGTGTACAGGGCGCCAAGCGCGGCCACGCCCAGCGAGGCGCCCATGGTGTGCCAGAGGTTGACCGAGCCGCTGGCCGCCCCCATGTCGCGCGGCTCGGCGCTGTTGATGGTGATGATCGTGGTGGACTGCATCAGCAGGCCCACCCCGAGGCCGCCGATCAGCGTGAGACCGGAGGCGAGCGGCAGGTTGATGCCGGGCCGCAGCAGGAGTAGCACGAGCATGCCGGCCGTAACAGTGGCGCCGCCGAGGATCAGGTAGACCCGGTAGCGGCCGTTACGGCTGATGAGCCGGCCGCTGCCGATCGTCACGGCGACCATCCCGAGCATCGAGGGCAGGATCAACAGGCCACTGGCGATCGGCGAGGCACCGTGGGCCAACTGCATGTACTGGGGCAGGAAACCGGCCGCCACCACCATGCCGACGCCGCCGAGGAAACGGATGACCTGTGCGAGGGTGAAGTTGCGGTCGGCGAACAGGCGCAGCGGGACGATCGGCTCGCTCGCGCGCCGTTCCACGAGGAGCAGGACGGCCAGCGCCGCCATCCCGATCAGGATCAAGGTGAGGATCGGAGCCGAGCCCCAGGCGTACTGGGTGCCGCCCCAGCTGGCGACCAGGCTCAGCGCTACCAGCGCCACCGTCAGCAGCAGCGCCCCCGGATAGTCGATCCGCGCCCTGATCTGGCGTCGCTCCAGCCGCACGGTGGTACCGATGAGCAGCAAGGCGACAGCACCGATGGGCAGGTTGACGAAGAACGCCCACCGCCAGCTCAATTGCTCGGCGAACAGGCCACCGAGCAACGGCCCGGCGATGAAGGCGATCGGCATCATGATCCCGAACAGCCCCATGAGCCTGCCGCTGTGCCGGGGGGGAACCAGCTCGCCGATCAGCGCCAGGGCCCCGGTCATCAGGCCGCCCGCGCCCAGCCCCTGCACCATACGGAAGCCGACGAGCTGAATCATGTCCTGCGCGGCTCCGGACAGCCCGGACCCCAACAGGAAGATCGTGATCGAGGCCATGTAAACCGCCTTGCGGCCGTACAGGTCGCCGAGTTTCCCCCAGATCGGCGTCGAGGCGGCCATGCAGATCAGGTAGGCCGTCGCCACCCAGGGGAAGTACTGCAGACCGCCGAGATCTTTCACGATCGCCGGCAGCGCGGGTCCGAGCATCATGCCGTCGAGCGGGGCTGTGATCATGCCCAGCATCACGCCGGTCACGCCCATGCGAAGAGTTCGATCCACACGTCCTCCGATTCGCGTACTACGTACGTGAAATAGACCATAACCATTCAGGTACTCTGTACGCAAATGAGGAGAGGGGAACAGATGGCCGACGAGGAACCGACCAGCATCTGGATGCAGCCGGAGCGGCAGGAACGCTCCGGCCCGGGACGGCGCCCCGGCTACAGCCGCGAGCAGATCACCCGGACGGCCGTCCAGATCGCCGACGCCGAAGGGGTGGAGGCCGCGACCATGCGGCGGATCGCGGGCGAACTGGGCACCGGCGCCATGTCGCTCTACCGCTACGTGCCCCGGCGCGACGACCTGTTCGACCTCATGATCGACCTGGCGATGGCCGAGGTCGAACTCCCCGACGGCCCGTCCGGTGACTGGCGAGGCGACCTGACACTGCTGGCCCGGCGGCTCCGCGCCACGGGCCTACGCCATCCCTGGCTGATCGCGCTGCTCACCAGCCGGCCCACGCTGGGCCCCCACCTGCTGCGCGTGCACGAGTACGCGCTCGGCGCCTTCGACCGGCTCGGGCTCGACATCGACGACATCACCGGCTTGGTCGGCATGCTGAACGACTACCTGTACAGTGCGATCCGCAACGAGATCGGCTGGCTGGAGGAGACGCGCCGCACCGGCCTGGACTCCGAGCGCTGGAAGCGGGACTACATGGGACCGTACGTCCGCCAGGTCGTCGAATCCGGTGCTTTCCCCCTGTTCAACCGATCGGTTCTCGACTCCCGCACCGCCCATCTCACCCCCGAGGAGCGTTTCCGGCATGGCCTCGACCGGATCCTCGACGCCATCGCTGCGCTCATCCCATCGCTTCGTCCTCGCTGAGTTCGACCAGTGGCGCGCACTCCTCCCAGGACATGAGCTGGTCGCGCAGGTTGGCGTAGGAGTCCGACCCGGCCACCGCGATATCACCTGATCGCAGCTCGGCGGCGAGGTAGGAGAACACGCACACCTCCAGATGCCGGCGCGCCGGCATTCCCGGCCAGGCCGGATCCTTGAGGATCTTCCGCCACATCCCCGAGGCGAACGCGTCGACGGGCACCGACAGCGTCACGGTCACCGGGGCCCCATCGGGGTCTTGCCGCTCCACGGTGAGGCGTTCGGGGACGAACGCGGAACGGGCGCCGCGCTGGGCCATCACGTACTCCACCGCGTCCAGAACGCTGCGTTCGGCGTTGGTCGACTCCACCAGGGTGAACAACGCTGAGCGGTGCGAGCGGTACTCCAGCCGTAGATCGTGACGGTCTGGATGAGTACCGTCGCCGTATGCCTGAACTGATCGCGCCCACCACACGCTTGCACTCCGCCTGGCTTGAGGCGCATCACGAGTGGGGCCCCGGCCTCCACGAGGACGGATTCGGGCTGGTGCCGTCCGACGAGGTCGACTCGCCGGACGGATTCGCGGCCTGGGTGGCACGACTGGCCGAGGAGCCGGATTCGGCGAAACCGGTGGGGGCCGGCCGAACGAGTTGCGTGTATCGGTGGATCGTCGAGGGCGACCGGGTGCACGGCGGGATCGCGCTGCGGCACGGGCTCAACGACTACGTGCTGCAGTTCGGCCACATCGGGTACGGTATCCGGCCGTCTTCACGTCAGCGTGGGCTGGCCACCTGGGCACTGGGCCGGATGCTCGACGAGGCGCGGGCGCTCGGTCTGGACCGGGTGCTGATCGTCTGCGAAGTCGACAACCTCGCCTCGGTGAAGACGATCAAGCACAACGGCGGCGTCCTCGAAAGCGTACGGGACACCGAGTACGGTCCCGCACGGCGCTACTGGATCAAGATCTAGTTTGTGATCTTGCTGGCGGGGGCGGCACGAACTCAGCGGCTGGAGTATTAGCCACGCAGCCGCTCCATCGCCGGGTCGTAGAGCGGCTCCTCGGCGACGACGGCACTCACCCGCCGGTCGAAGTAGCCGATGTGCAGCTCTCGCCCCGGCACGGACAGCTCGGCGGGCAGCCAGGCGTAGGCGATGCCCTTGCCTATCGTGTAGCCGTAGGCGGCGCTGGTGACGTATCCGGCGCAGGACGCGCCGTCGTGCACCGGCTCCTTGCCCATGACGACGGCCGCGGGATCGTCGACGGTGAGGCAGGTCAGCCGGCGCCGGGTCGCCGCGCCGCGCTCGGCCAGGGCCGCGCGGCCGATGAAGTCACCCCTGTCGGCCTTGCGCACGGCGAAGCCGAGGCCGGCCTCGTAGGGATCGTGCTCGTAGGTCATGTCGGTGCCGAAGGAACGGTAGCCCTTCTCCAGCCGCAGGCTGTTGAAGGCGCCCCGGCCCCCGGCGATGATCCCGTGTGCCTGGCCGGCCTCCCAGAGGGTGTCCCACAGCTTGGCGCCCATGTCGGCGGTCGTGTAGAGCTCCCAGCCCAGCTCCCCGATGTAGGAGAGCCGCAGCGCGGTGACAGGCACGGTGCCGACGTGGGCGCGCGCGCCGCGGAAGTAGCGGAAGCCGCCAGGGCCGAACCCGGGACCGGCCAGCGGGGCCACGACGTCGCGGGCCCGCGGGCCCCAGACCCCGACGCAGCAGGTGCCCGGCGTGACGTCGGTGACGGTGACCGATCCGTCGGCGGGCAGGTGACGGTGGAGCCAGTCGAGGTCGAGGTTGCCGTTGGCGCCGACCTGGAACAGGTCGCGGCCCAGCCTGGCCACGGTGATGTCGCTGCGGATACCGCCGTCGTGGTCGAGCAGCAGGCAGTACGTGACAGAGCCGACGGACTTGTCGACGTCGCCGGTGGAGATCCGCTGAAGGAAGGCGGCGGCCCCCCGGCCCGCGACCTCGATCCGCTTGAGCGCGCTCATGTCGTAGAGCGCGACGGCCTCGCGCGAGGCCTGGGCCTCGGCGCCGACGATCGATGACCAGTAGCGGGCGGCCCAGTCGTTCGGCCGGGGGATGTCGCGGCCTTCGAGCAGGGAGGCGTTGGCCTCGTACCACTGGGGACGCTCCCAGCCGGCGGCCTCCAGGAAGTACGCGCCCAGCTCGCGCTGGCGGGCGTGGAAGGGGCTGGTGCGCAACGGGCGCAGGTTCTCGGCCGGCTGGAGCGGGTGGATGATGTCGTAGACCTCGACGAAGTTCTGGCAGTCGCGGGTGCGCACGTACTCGGGGGCCAGCTGGTGGGCCTCGAACCGGTTGACGTCGCACTCGTGCAGGTCGAAGGAGGAGCAGTGGCCGTCGGCCAGCCATTCGGCCATGGCCCGGCCCACCCCCGCCGAGTGGGTGACCCACACGGCCTCGGCCACCCAGAAGCCTCGCACGTCGCGCGACCGGCCGAGCAGCGGCATGTTGTCGGTGGTGAAGGAGAACAGGCCGTTGACGCCCTCTTCGAGCGCCGCCTGCTCGGTGGCGGGCAGCAGCGCCCGTGTCTCGGCCCAGGCGGGGGCGAAGTCGTCGCCGGTGAACGGCAGCACCGAGGGCATGATCTCGGCATCGGCGACCGGGAGGATCTCCTCCGGGGTGATCGGCATCGGGCGGTGGCCGTAGTAGCCGATGCCGAGCCGCTCGAACCGCTCCCGGTAGTACAGGTCGGCGTCCTGGTGACGCAGGATCGGCCGGACGGCCTCCGCGCTCTGCCCGCTGAGCGCGGGGACGGGGCCGGTCCAGGCGAGCTGGTGGGCCAGCGGGGTCAGCGGCAGCGCCATGCCGACCATGCCCGCGATCTTGGGGCCCCAGATGCCGGCACAGCAGACCACGAGGTCGGCGGGGATCTCGCCCCGGTCGGTGACGACGGCCGCCACCCGGTCGTCCTCGACCCGGATGTCTCGCACCTCGTGCCGGTCCAGCACGCGCACGCCCCGCTCCCGTGCTCGCTCCAGCTGGACCTCGACGGCGCGTACGGCCCTGGCCAGGCCGTCGGTCGGGACGAACAGCCCGCCGAGGACCCTGGCCTTGTCGAGCAGGGAGTGGCGCTCCACGCACTCCTCGGGGGTGAGCAGGCGCGCCTCGACCCCCCAGGCGGTGGCCCAGCCGTGGCGACGGTGCAGTTCGGCGAGCCTTTCGGGCGTGGTGGCCACCTCCAGGCCGCCCACCTGAAGAAAGCAGTCGAGCGCGACGAGCTTTTCGACCGTGTAGCGGGCCAGCTCGGTCATGGTCTTGGACGGGTTGGTCTGGAACACCAGCCCCGGCGCGTGGGAGGACGATCCACCGGTGGCGGGCACGGCGCCCTGGTCGACGACCGTGATGTCGTCCCAGCCCTTCGCCGAGAGCTCGTCGGCCAAGGCCGCCCCGACGACACCTGCCCCGATGATGACAACGCGTTGGCCCGCCATACACACCTCCGTCGTTGCACAGTCCGGAACGCGGTGCGCTTCCCGCAACAGATTCTCCCTTTGCGGGTGGCGCTGTCAAGAACGGGCCGTACCTGCCGGTGAAGGGTCCGGGCACGGCATCGGAGCACGCCGCGGACGCTGTCGCCGTCCGCGCCGCGCCCGATCCGCGCCCGATCCGCGCCTCCGCGTGACGCCGCGCCATGTCACTTCGCGCCGCGCCCGACGCGTGTCACACTCCGCCGACACCGATCCGTGTCGCCCGCTCAGCCGGTGGGGAGCCAGGCCTGCACCTTGTCGGGATTGTCGCCGACCCACTTCTCCGCGGCCTCCTCGGCCGTCATCTTGTCCTCGGAGATGTACTTGGCCACCAGGTTCTGGTCCTCGTTCGTCCAGGAGAAGTTCTTGACCAGCTCGTACGCCGGGCTGCCGGAGTCGGCGAACTTCCTGCTCACGATCTTGTCGAGGTCGTAGAGCGGGTAGTCGCAGGCCACCTTCTCGGCATCGGCGTCGCAGCCCTCGGTGTACTCGGGCAGGCTGACCTTGACGAGCTTGACCTCCGCCAGGAACCACTGCGGCTCGTAGAAGTAGCCGAGCAGCGGGGTCTTCTCCTTCTCGGCCTTCCGGAAGCCGGTGATGAGCGCCGCCTCGCTGCCCGCGTAGACGACCTTGTAGTCCAGCTTCAGGTTCTTCACCAGGGCCGCGTCGTTGGTCACGAAGGACGGGTCACCGTCGAGCAACTGCCCCTTGCCACCCGACTCCGAGGTCTTGAACAGCTCGGCGTACTTGTTGAGGTTCTTCCAGTCGGTGATGTCGGGGTACTTCTCGGCCATCCACGGCGGCACGTACCAGCCGATGACTCCCTTGTTGCCCGTCGACCCCGCCGCGACGGCGACCTTCTGCTCCTCGATGTACTTCTTCTTCAGGTCGTCGTGCGCCCAGTTCTCCACGATGGCGTCGACCTGACCGGTGGCGAACCCCTGCCAGGCGACCTCCTCCTTGAGATCCTTCTTGGTGACCGCGCAGCCGAGCTCCTTCTCGGCCACGTGGGCGATGACCGCCGCGGTCGCCTCGTACCCGACCCACGGGTTGATGGCGATGTTGACCGCGCCGCAGGGCTTCCGCCCCTCCGCGCCGGAGGCCGCGGGGGCGGCCGTGCTCTCGCTGCTCTCGCCGACCTTCGCCCCGCCGCACGCGGAGACGAGGAGGCCACCGGCCACCAGGAGCGCCACCGCCCGTGGTCGCCCGATCCTCGAAACTGTCACCACAGGTCCTCCTGTTACGAGTCCGCCCGCCACCGTGTCGGGGCGACGGGATCGCTGTCCGTCGTGTTCAGTGGACGCCGTGCGCCTCGGCGTCCGCCCGCCGCGCCGCCGTCCTGGTGATGCGCTCCAGCATGATCCCGAGTACCACGATCGCCACGCCCGCCGCGAGCCCCTTGCCCCGCAACTGCAGCTGGGAGAAGCCCGCCACCACGTCGTAACCGAGCGCGCCCGCGCCGACCAGGCCGCCGACGACGACCATGGCCAGCACGTAGATGAGCCCCTGGCCGGCCGCGAGGGTCACCGCGCTGCGCGCCATCGGCAGCTGCACCTTGGTGATGAGCTGCCAGGTGTTCGAGCCCGCGGCCGTGGCGGCCTCCACCGCGCTCGGGGAGACGCCGCGGATGCCGTCCGCGGTGAGCTTGATCGCGACCGGCGCGGCGTAGACGACCGCGGCGGTGATCGCGGTGACCCTGGTCGCGCCGAACAGGCCGAGGATCGGCACCAGGTAGACGAACGGCGGCATGGTCTGCCCGGCGTCCAGGACGGGCCGTACCAGCTGGTCGACACGGTCGCTGCGCCCCATCCAGACGCCGAACGCCACCCCGAGGATCATCACCAGGACCGTGGCCACGAGCGTCGAGGCCAGCGTCACCATGCTGTCCTGCCACAGGCCGAGCAGCACGAGCAGGGCGAGGCAGGCCGCGGTGACGAGCACGACCCTGACGTTCGCCAGGATGGCGGCGAACGCGATCACCACCGCGGCGACCAGCCACCACGGCGAGTCGGTGAGCAGCGCCTCGAACGGGTTGAGCAGGCCGTAGGAGACGGCGTTCTTGAACGCGCCGGTGTAGGCCGCCAGGTTGTCCTGCGCCCACAGGGTCGCCGCGTCGATGCCCCGGCGGACGTACGGTCCCAGGTTCGCCTCGCTCGGGAACTCCGCGGCCCACACGTAGGTGTGGGAGAGATAGACCAGCACGCCGGTGCCCGCCAGGACGGCGCCGATCCCGGCACGGCGGCGGCCGGGCCCCCGCGAGCGGCCGGCCCGGTGCCGGGTCTCGACTCGCCGACCGGCGGCGGAGGTGACCCGGTCGAGCACGATGGCCATGATGACGATGGCCAGGCCCGCGTTGAACGCGCTGCCGACGTCGAGGGTCTCCAGCGCCTTGATGACCGTCTTGCCCAGCCCCGGGGCGTCGATCAGCGCGGCGATGGTGACCATGCAGAGCGCGGCCATGATGGTCTGGTTGACACCGACGACGATGGTCCGCTTGGCCAGCGGGAGCCGTACCTTGCTCAGCAACTGCCAGGCGGTGGAGCCCAGCGAGGTGCCGGCCTCCAGGATCGCCGGGCGCACCTCGCGGATGCCGTGCGCGGTGATGCGGATCGCGGGCGGTGCGGCGTAGATGACCGTCGCCACGGTGGCGCTCGCCGGGCCGATGAGGAAGAACAGGGTGAGCGGCGCGAGGTAGACGAACGTCGGCATCGTCTGCATGAAGTCGAGCACCGGGGTGACCAGGCGGTTGAACCGGTCGTTCACCCCGGCCCAGACGCCGAGCGGGATGCCGATCAGCAGCGAGATCACGACCGCGGCCAGGGTGAGGGCGAGGGTGTCCATGCTCTCCTCCCACAGGCCCAGCAGGCCGAAGGAGGCGAAACCGGCCGCGGTCAGCACCGCGACCCTGAGGTTGCCCCAGAGCAGCGCGACCGCCGTGGCGACGGTGACCACGCCCAGCCAGCCGATGACCGGCAGCGGCCGCCCGAAGGACGGCCGGCTGATCAGCGCCTGGACGAACGTGACGGCCTCGTCGAGGAAGAGCCGGATGTAGTTGACGAAGTACAGGAAGAACGGGTTGTCGTTCCTGCTGTTGTCGATGACCTCGCTCGCCTCGTTGATCCGCAGGTGCAGCGGCGTCAGCTCCGCGCCGCCGAGTTGGAAGGTGTCGCGGCCCTGGACGAACACCCAGATGAGCACCCACGCCGCGACGACGGCGGTCAGCAGGTAGCGGCGGGGCCAGGCGGGCAGGCGCCGCAGACCACCGGCGGGGGTGGCCCGGGTGGCCGTCACCCCTGCTCCCCTGACCTGGCCGGCTCGGCGGACTGGCCCGTGCCCTCCTCCGGGGTCTCCGGCGGTTCGGCACGCGTCACGGAGACCTCCTCCGTCGACGGCTCGGCGAGGACGCCGAGGAGTTCCTCGGCGGTGACGACGCCCAGCAGCCCGCCGCCGTCGACCACCCTGACCGGGCTCGTCGCGCGCAGCACCGTGTGCACGGCGTCGCGTACCACGACGTCCGGCCCGATCTGTGGCCCGTCCAGTGGCTCGTCGGAGCGGGGCGGACGCATGATCCAGCGGGTGGTGAGCACGTGCGAGCGGGGCACGTCCCTGACGAACTCGCGCACGTAGTCGTCCACGGGCGCCCCGACGACCTCCTCAGGCGTGCCCAGCTGGACGAGCTCGCCGTCGCGCATGATCAGGATGCGGTCGCCGAGCTTGAGCGCCTCGCTCAGGTCGTGCGTGATGAAGATCATCGTCTTGCCCACCTCGCGGTGCAGCCGGATGACCTCGTTCTGCATGTCCCGCCTGATCAGCGGGTCGAGCGCGGAGAACGGCTCGTCGAAGAAGAGCACGTCGGGATCCACCGCGAGCGCCCTGGCCAGCCCGACGCGCTGCTGCATGCCGCCGGAGAGCTGGTCGGGGTAGGAGTCCTCGGAGCCGGACAGCCCGACGAGCTCGACCATCTGCCTGGCCCGCTCGTAGCGGGCCTCCTTCCGGGTCCCGCGGATCTCCAGCCCGTAGGCCACGTTGTCCAGGACCCGCCGGTGCGGCAGCAGCCCGAAGTTCTGGAAGACCATGGCGAAGCGGTGGCGGCGCAGCTCGCGCAGCCGCCTGTCACCGGCCTTGCGGATGTCCGCACCGTCGAACAGCACCTCACCGGCCGTCGGCTCGACGAGCCGGGTCAGGCAGCGTACGAGGGTGGACTTGCCCGAGCCGGACAGGCCCATGACGACGAAGACCTCCTGGGGCCGCACGGTGAAGGAGAGGTCGCGGATCGCGGTCACGCAGCCCGTCCTGGCCTTCAGCTCGCTTCGCGAGAGCTCCTGGAGCGGGGTTCCGACGACCCGGTCGGCACGCGGGCCGAAGACCTTCCAGAGACCGCGCACGTCGAGGACGGCCCGCTGATCCTCCGCGACGAGATCTCTCCGGTCGCCGTCGAGGTGGAGATCTGACACGAAGGGACATCCTTCCGGTCATCGCGTAGCTCGTTGCGCATGGCGCATCGGACCGCTTAGCGAGGAACAGAATCGACCCTTGTCGTTCACTCAGTCAAGGCTTTACGAGCTTCGTTACCATGCCAGCGCAATCACGGAAACCTCACCTTCGTTATCACCCGAAGGTGAATGAGGTGCTCTCAGCACTGTTGTGACCGGCGAGGTGCGGCCGTCATGACCGAAGCCGCGACCGCGGACATGACGTATCTTCTCTGCCATGACCTGGGCCGAAAAAATCATGATTTAGACGGACTCTTGTTCGATTCTCGTGACGAGTCGATCAGTATGGCTATCCCAGTCTGTGCGGTCTCCAGCTCGTACGGATCGTTGATCCTCATCGCGATCTCCAACGCCGCTTCGAAGTGCTCCCTGGCCTTGTCGTGCTCTCCGTACAGCGCGAGTGTCTGCCCCAGTCCGTTGAGCACCCTGCACTCGGTCAACCGCCCGGACAGGTGCCGGGCATGGGCCAGGGCTTGCTCCTGCAACCGCAGAGCCTCCACGGGGAACCCCTGTTTCGAGGTGATCTGGCCCAGCTGGTGTAGTGCCTGGGCCTGCAGCATCCGGTCGCCGAGGTCACGGGCGATCTCCAGGGCCGGTTCGGCCGACTCCCGAGCCTTCGGCAGAAGCGCGAGATCGATATAGGCCCTTCCCATTTCCAACAGAGTCGCCGCCTCGTCGTAGCGCCTACCGCCGCGCGCTCGAAGGTAGTCCAGGGTTTGCCGCATATGGTCCAGCCCTTGCTGTGTCCTGCCCAGTCGGAGGTAGATCTGCCCGGCCAGATAGACGGTGGCCACCTTGCCCGGCCGATCATCGAGTTCGCGGTACAGCTCTCCGGCCTGGGAGTTCGCGTCGAGTGCCGCGCTGAGCTCACCGGTTCTGAACAGCCCGGACGCCACGTAGTACTGCGCCTCGGCCTGCATTCGTCTGTTGTTCGTGGCTATGGCGAGCTCCACCGCCTTGCGCTGGCAGTCCAGGAACGGGCCGTACTGGTCGGATTCCATGAGAGCGTGGCCCAGGGCGGTGAGGATCTTCGCTTCGCCATCAAGGTCTCCTGCCTGCCGCACGGCTTCCAAAGCCACGCGGTGGGTGGTGATCCAGTCGTCGACCTGCCGCGTCAGGTAGAAGTGGTAAGCCGTGACGTAGGCGAGCTGCCAGGAATGAACCGGCCACCCATACCGCGCGGCGTGGACGACCAGGGCGACGGTGTTGGGACGCTCGCTGTTCAGCCAGGCCGTCGCACCGTCCCTTTCGGCGAATTCCCGTATTCCGCCCGTCGGGTCAGGAACGGTCGGTGTCAGGAGCCGGGCGTCCGGGTCGACATGGGCCATCGCGGCACGCGCGGTGTGCACGTGCCAGTCCAGCAGACGGCTCCACGCCTCCTGCTGCTCGCCTTCGGCCTCGGCCAGCTCTCTGGCGTACTCGCGGATGAGGTCGTGCATGCTCACCCGCTGCCCGGTACAGCTCACCAGGTGGGCACGGACGAGCGCCGCGACGGACCGGCGAGTGTCGTGCGGGCTCCGGTTCGTCATGGCCGCCAGTGCGTCAAGGCTGATGTCGCGTCCCGGGTGAAGGCTCGCGACGCGAAACGCGCCGCGCACGGGTTCGGGCAGCGCCTGGTAGGACAGGGTGAACGTGGCACGGATCCCAGCGTGGGGATCCTCGGTGAATTCGAGCGCTTCCAGCCGGTCACCCTCGCGTAATCGCGACACCAGGTCGCCCACCGAGCCGCCCGCATCGCCCACATGCGCGGCGGCCAGCCGCAGAGCGAGCGGCAGGTACCCGCACAGCGCGGCCAGCTCGCCGATCAGCTCGGCCTCCTGGTCGCCGTCCAGGAGGCCGCGCAGCAGCGTCTGCGCTTCGTGCGCTGAGAGCATGTCCAGGGAGATGACGTCGATGTCGTTGGTGGCGATCAACCCTCGCAGGGAATCCCTGCTCGTGATCAGCACCCTGCTCTGCGTCGTGCCGGGAAGCAGCGTACGGACCTGCTCGGCGGTGGCCGCGTTGTCCAGCACGATCAACATGCGTCTGCCTGCGATGGATGAGCGGTACAAGGCCGAGCGCCCGTCCACGTCGACCGGGATGTCCTCCTGTGACACGCCGAGCCCGCGAAGAAGCTGCCACAGCGCCTGGGCTGGGGTGACCGGGGCACTGCGAGAGTAGCCGTGAAGGTTCACGTACAGGTGACCGTCGGGGAAGTGGCCGGCCCGCAGATGGCCCCAGTGGACGGCGAGGGCGGTCTTCCCGACTCCGCCGGCCCCCGCGATCGCGGTGATGACCAAGGCGCCGCCACCGTCTGTGGACAGGAGTGTGTCGAGCGTGCCGAGGTGTTCGAGGCGTCCGGTGAAGCGCGCCACGTCGGCGGGCAGCTGGTGGGGAACGAGATGGGGCCGTGGTCGCGGCTCGTGGGCACGTACGGCGGAAGAGTGCCGCAGGAGCTCCGGGTCGCCGGCGAGGATCGCCTCGTGCATCCGTTTGAGCTCGTCACCTGGCTCCAGCCCGAGTTCGTCGTGGAAGCACTGGCGTGCCGAACGGTACTGTTCCAGCGCGTCCGCGCGTCGTCCGTCGCGATAGAGCGCCAGTATGAGCTGGGCACGGAAGCGTTCACGCAGGGGTGCGGCAGTGATGAGCTGACGTAGCTCACCGACGAGTTCCGCGTGCCGGCCCAGGGCGAGATCGGCATCGATGCGGTCGGTGAGGGCCACGAAACGCAGTTCCTCCAACGCGTAGCCCTCCGCGGTCTGGAACTCCAGCCGTGTGCCGACCAGGGCCGGCCCCCGCCACAGGCTCAGTGCGGCCCGTAGCCGTTCCGCCGCCCGCCGCGTGTCGTCCGCGGCTCGGGCGGCGTCCGCGGCTGCGACTTCGGCGAGGAACACCGCGAGGTCGGAGCCACCTGGGGAGACCTTCAGCGAGTAACCGCCGGAGTTGGTCGAGAGAGCTCCGTCCTCCCCGAGGAGGCGTCGCAAGGACCACAGGTGATTGTGCAGTGCCCGACGTCCTGTGGCCGGCTGGTCATCGCCCCAGAGGGCATGAAGCAGTTCGTCGTGCGGTACCACCTGGTCGGCACGGAGGACGAGCAGCGCCAGCAGCGTCCGTTGCTTCTCGCCGATGATCGGCACTCTGTTGCCACCACGCCAGATCTCCACCTGTCCCAAAACACGAAATTTCACCGCCACTCCTTTGCGTTCACGACCGTCCCATCGTGCATTCGGTCCTATCTCAAGGATCACGACAGGAGGTAGCGGATCAGCATGACAAGATCATGACAATGTGGAGAGATTCCCCACAGCGCCCTCCTCCATGCTTATGAGGCTGTCCCCGGCCGGTCCGGTGTCCGGCGGGAAACTCCCAGGACGCGTGGAGGATTGAGTGCCCCCCTTTTTCTCGGTCTCCGAAGGAGATCGTGATCGCCGCTTACCGGAGAAACGTCCGCTGAGAATGCCGGATGGACCGGCTCCCCCGCCTCGACGCGGGAACGCCCATTCCGGCTGGGTCGCCGCCCTCGGCGTCGTGGCCCTGACCTCGTCGATCCTCGTCGCGCTGCCGGCCGGCGCCGAACCCGCCAAGCCCAGGCCCGAAGCCGTGCCCACCGCCTCTGTCACGATGTTTCCCCAGCCGGAGGATCCGGACGCGCCGCTGCGGGCGGCCATCGCGGAGGCGAAGAAGCTCAACAAGCCGGTGGCGGTCGAACCGGCGTTCACGGAAACGTCGCGGACCTGGGCCCACCCGGATGGACATCTGTCCACCCAGTCCTACAACGGCCCTGCCCAACTGCGACAGGCCGACGGCTCCTGGGCATGGATCGACACCACGCTCGTTGAGGAGAACGGCGTCCTCAAGCCGCGTCTGGCCAAGGCCAATCTACGGCTGTCAGCCGGGGGGACCGCACCGTTCGCCAGCATGCGGCTGGGCCGTACGGACAGCTTCGGCCTGTCCTGGCCCACAGCGCTGCCGAAGCCGCAGGTCAAAGGCAACGTGGCCACCTACGCCGGCGCCGCCGGCCCATCGGCGGACCTGGTGGTGACCGCGCTGCCCACCGGGTTCCGGCACGACGTGCTGCTGCGCGAGCGACCGAGTGGGCCGGTGGAGTTCCGGCTGCCGGTGCACGCCCCGGGGCTCACGCTTCGTGAGACGAAGTCCGGCATGCTCACCTTGTCAAAGGGCAAGGGCCGCAAGGTGGCCTCCGCTGCCGCGCCACGCATGTGGGACGCGACCGCCGCCAGAGCCGACGCCAAGCAGCCGGGCCGGGAGGCCAAGGTCGCCACCGAGGTGAGGACCGAGAACGGCGGCACCGTGCTGGTGCTCAAACCGGACCCGAAGTGGCTGGCGGACCCGGCCACCCGGTATCCGGTGACGGTCGACCCCACCACCACGCTCGGGGTGACGCAGGAGGTGTCGGTCAAGTCCCCCGTCTACCAGTCCTCACCCGGACTCGTCGCCCGGTCCAACTACAAGAACTGCCCGACGCCCGGTAACTGCAGCTACCCCAACGAGCAGGCCACCCGTGCGCTGCTGGCGTTCGACACCGCTGCCATCACCGGCCGCCATGTGGTCAGGGCGACCATGCAGCTGTACTTGAACGGCAACACCACGTGCGGCACCCTGCAGTCGGTCGCGGCCCACCGAATCACCGAGGCATGGGTCGCCGATGACACCTACTGGGCGGACCAGCCCGCTACCAGCCCCAATGAACGCTCCTCGCTCGACCCGTGCGCCCAGGTCACCACGGACGGTGCGGTCTGGAGCTGGGACCTGACCACGATGACCCGCGCCTGGGCCTCCGGTACCCCCAACCACGGCCTGCAACTGCGGCTGGGCAACGAGCTCCCGGTCCCCAGGGACGTCGGAGAGAGCTACTCGTTCTGGGCCCAGCTGTGGGGCGGACCGAAGGTGCCCAAGCTGAGCGTGGACTGGGTGCTGCCGCCGGTGATCCCCACCGTCTCCGCCGAGTCGATCGACTCCATGGTCGGCAACGACGCCATCGCCCGCAGCACCAACGTCAAGGTCACCTACAAGTCCAGTGTCCCGGAGACGGCCAACCTGGACTACACCGTCACCGTCAACGACTCGACCATGGCGCCCCCGGCCGCGCAACTCCCCGGCGGGGAGGCGGCCTGGTGGAAGCTGGACGAGACCTCCGGCACCAGCGCCACCGACGCCACCGGCAATGGCTTCAACGCCACGCTGAGCGGCACCTACAGCCGCGCCCCCGGCCAGCTCGGCCAGGCGGTCAAGCTGTCTCCCGGCGGGCGGGCCCGCACCAGCCAACCCGTACTGCACACCAACCAGAGCTACACGGTCACCGCCTGGGCCCGGCTCGACAGCGCCGCCGCCGACCAGGCCGTGTTCTCCCAGAGTGGCACCAACCAGCCCGCCTTCAGCCTCGGCTACCTCACGTCCAACGCCGCCGAGCTGGACCAGCGCTGGATCTTCAATGTGATGGACAGCGACAGCGCCACCGACATCGATCCCATCCCCATCGGGTCGAAGAACCTGGCAAGCGTCGGCCGCTGGACCCATCTCGCGGCGCAGTACGACGCGACCGCGCACAAGATGCGCCTGTACGTCGACGGCGAACTCAACGCCGAACGCGACCACACCGTCACCTGGAACGGCCGTGGCGCCTTCGAACTCGGCCGCGGCAGCCTCTTCGGCGAGGAGGACACCACCTTCGACGGCGCCGTCGACGACGTGCACGCCTACCAGCGGGTCCTGACCGGCGACGAGATCCGCGCCCTGGTCGGAGTGCCCGGCACCACCACCCACAACGACATCCCCTCCGGCCAGCCGCTGGACAAGGTCTTCACCCTCGACAACCCGGCCAGCTTCAAGTTCGTCGTCAAGGCCTGCCGCAGCGGCGTCACCCCGCCCTCCTGCAACGAGAGCCCGGCCTACCGCATCACCAGCGACGCCCCGACACTGCCCTCCGACACCGAGACCGGCATGGCCAACCCCGAACAGCCGATCCTGTCCGGCATGGTCAACCGCCCCTCCGGCCGCACGGTGACCGCCAAGTACTACCTCTACGACAACAACGGGCTACCGGTCGGCTCCGCCCCCCTCGGCACCCGCACCGTCAAC
This sequence comes from Streptosporangium sp. CA-115845, assembly GCF_050943795.1. NCBI lineage: Bacteria > Bacillati > Actinomycetota > Actinomycetes > Streptosporangiales > Streptosporangiaceae > Streptosporangium > Streptosporangium sp. CA-115845. The sequence goes on from NZ_CP191988.1 coordinate 5,350,164, forward strand.
GGCGGCGAACGCGCCTCCTACCAGATTCCTCCAGGTACCGTGCAAGCCGGCAGCACCTACAAATGGCAGATGACCGCCTGCGTCACCAGCCCGCAAGACGGGGGCGACCCCGGCACCGACCCCACCCCGACACCTACGCCCACCCCGACACCCACCCCGACGCCGACCCCCACCCCTACACCGACACCGACACCGACACCTGCCGGACTGGTGGCGGCCTACGGCATGAACGAAGGCACCGGCACCGCCATCACCGACGCGACCGGCACCAACAACGGCACCGCCGGCGGCACCACGTGGACCACCGGCAAGTTCGGTCAGGCCCTGTCCTTCAACGGCACCACCAGCTGGGTCACCATAAACAGCTCCCCCTCCCTGCGGCTGACCAACGCGCTCACCCTGTCCGCCTGGGTCAAACCCACCGCGCTGGACGGCTGGCGCACCGTCATCGCCAAGGGCCACAACGGTCTCGACGACCTGTCCTACGGCCTCTACGCAGCCGCCGAAGGAGCCCCCGCCGGCTGGTTCACCATCAACGACCAATCTGAAGCCGTCGCCGCGACCACCGCCCTGACCACCAACACCTGGGCCCACCTCGCCGTCACCTACAACGGCACCACCGCCTACCTCTACCGCAACGGCACCCAGATCGGCCAAGCGGCCATCACCGGCTCGATCATGAACGACGCCGGAAAGCTCCGCATCGGCGGCAACACCGCCTACGGCGAATACTTCAAGGGCGTCATCGACGACGTCCGCGTCTACAACCGCGCCCAAACCGCCGCCGAGATCACCACCGACATGAACACCCCCCTTGGCGGCACCACAACCCCAGCCGCCGCGCCAAGGGCAGCGGCCAGCACCACCACATCAGACGATTCAGGCATCGAAGAAGTCTGCACCCCCAAGACCGCGCCGGCTACCTTCACCACGCCCGGCACACCCCCACCGCCCCCGGTGGAGGATGTCCGGAACCTGACACTGGGCAAGGACAGCTTCGTCATCAAAACCGCCAAGACCGACCCCACCGCCTGCGACGGCTCGCCCTGCACGGTGACGGACTCCACCACCATACGGATGGGCGGCACCGGCGCCACCCGCATGGCTGCTGTCGTTGGGTTCAAGCTAGACGAGCTTCCGAACGGCGCAGGAGTGGCCGAGGGCGTCCTCAAGCTCGGTACACCCACCTGCGACGGAGGCGCCTGCTCACCGGACACTGTGATCACAGTCGCGCCGCTGAAGAGCCCCGTCTCCTCGGAGACGAAGGGGCCGGACCTGGCGGGCGACGTCGATCCCGACGTGGAACCGTACACACTGCCGATCAGCGCACCGCAGGCCGACGTCGGCGGCGACGAGGACCGCTGGCTGCTGCTCACCTCCAACAAGGATGTCGTCCTCAGCTTCGGGGAAGTCTCAGCGGCGGAACAGCCATCGATCACACTCACCTACCTTCCTGCGGGACCTCCGAGCAAAGTCCTCAACCTAACCGCGCAAGCGGGGGACGGGGGCGCGACCGCGAGTTGGGGCATTCCTGAGAGCAATGGAAGCGTCGCCCTCCTGGAGGGCTATGACGTCGAGGTAGCCGACAGCAGCGGAACGGTCGTCAAAACTCTGGAAGTCAAGGATCCGTACGCGGCCATAACAGGACTGACGAACGGCCAATCCTACACGATCAAAGTGCGGTCCAAGACGCCGTTCGGGACCAGCGAATGGGAGAGCGCAGCGGTCACCCCCAAGGCCGTTCCCCCTCCACCCACGGAGGACGAGGTATGCATCCCCTTCCTGGACACACCGCCGGCGACCGCCAAGGCGAGCACCGAGTCCGGCGCCCAGGAGTACATCGATCGTGTCAAGCGCTACTACGAAGTGCAGGACGCGGTGCTGGAAGGGCGCGCTGAGACGGTGTGGCAGGTGCCCGGGATGACCCCCAAGGCGCCGAACACGGCCAAACTGTCCCTGCTCAACACAGCGCTGATCGAGCAGCGGGCGGCCCTGGAGAGCTTCGGTCAGAGCCGAACGAACTCGACGGTGACGTTGGAAAACAGCGTGGTGCAGGCCATGCCGGATGGCACCGTACGGGTGCTGACAACGGTTAAGAGAGCGTGGACCGAGCCTGACCCACCGACCGGCGCAAGCGGCCTGAGCACGACGAACGGTCAGGTCGAACCGAGTGACCCGGTGATCGACGTACACGTGTTCGACCGGTGCGGCAACATGACGATAATCCAGGTGCCGATTGAGGTGGAGGAGGACTCGACGGACTTTAAGGACTTCGATGTGGCCTACCTCTGGGACAGCAGCGGACCCTCCACGGCCGCCGCGCAGAACGGCGACGGCCCATCGTCGGCCGCCGCGGTGGCCGACATCCCGCCGCCTCCCGCCAGCGACAAGCACTGGCAGTACGGCTTCGATTCGATATCGTTGAAGAAGAGCTGGATTCTCGGTATCGCAATGGCCTCTCATTGGGAGCCGTTCCCGAACTGCTCGCCCAATTCATGCTCGAACAAACTGCTTCAGTGGAAAATTGACCCGGTCAGGAACGCCATGAAGTTCTATCCGGGGAGTCGTAGCTGGGGCACCGGTCCCAACGCACCGAAGGCGAGCTGGACCAACGCGCTCGCCAAATACATTCTGAAGAACTCCTCGGCCTCAATCACCTCAACGTCCTGCTTCAAGGTGGCGAAAATGACCACAACGTCCACGATCGGGTTCAGGATCGGCTTCGAGGGGAAAGAGGGATCAGGCGACGTCAACGGTAACTTCCAGGTATCGAGGTCGATGGAAGACGTCTGCCAGAACGTGCGCGTCAACTGGAAGCGTGGCTACGCGAACAAACCCGTCACCTTCGACCCTTACCTCGGGCGAGGCGATTGCATGGATTTCACGGGCAACTGCATGATCGGGGCCTACCGATCAGAGCTGACCGGCCATATCACCTTCGCGTACTACACCGACAAGGGTAGTAACGATAAAACCTATCAAGAAGAGCGGGTCGGTATTTCCTGCAATTGGGCGCTGGCTGACGGCAGGCAGAGCGGCACAGTGGAGAAGAACTGCGTAAGAAGCCGCTGACACACGTGATCCGGGACGGGGCGCGGGCTCCGCGCCCCGTCCCGGGCCCATCGTAAAAGATGTGATGCCGAAAGTGCGTGGAACAGCGATGACGGCCGGATTATGCACGGTGGCGGTAGAAGTCGAGGTGCTCGGCGGCGAGTGGGGTGTTGCCCAGGATCAGGTCCGCCGCCTTCTCCGCCACCATCATGACCGGCGCGTAGATGTTGCCGTTGGTCACGTACGGCATCACCGAGGCGTCCACCACGCGCAGCCCCTCAAGGCCGTGCACCCGCATGGAGAGCGGGTCCACCACGGACATGCCGTCGACGCCCATCCGCGCGGTGCACGAGGGGTGCAGCGCGGTCTCGCCGTCCCTGGCCACCCAGTCGAGGATCTCCTCGTCGGTCTCGACCCCGGGGCCCGGCGACAGCTCCCCCGCGTTGAACTCGTCCATGGCCGGCTGGTTGAGGATGTCGCGGGCGACACGGACCGCCTCCACCCACTCGCGTCGGTCCTGCGCGGTGGACAGGTAGTTGAAACGGAGCGCCGGGTGGACTCGGGGGTCGGTGCCCTTAATCTTCACCGAGCCTCGGGAGTCCGAGTACATCGGCCCGATGTGCACCTGGTAGCCGTGCCCGCCCGCCGGAGCCGAGCCGTCGTAGCGGACCGCGATGGGCAGGAAGTGGAACATCAGGTTGGGGTAGTCGACGTCGTCGTTGCTCCGGGTGAAGCCGCCCGCCTCGAAGTGGTTGGTCGCACCGGGACCGCTCCGCGCGAACAGCCAGCGCGCGCCGATCCACGGCCGGTTGCGCCACTTCATCGCGGGCTGCATCGAGACCGGCCGCCTGCAGCCGTACTGGATGTAGACCTCCAGGTGGTCCTGGAGGTTCTCGCCGACGCCCGGCAGGTCGTGCACGACGTCGACACCGAGGGCGCCCAGTTCGGCGGCGTTGCCCACCCCGGAGAGCTGGAGCAGCTGCGGGGAGTTGATCGCGCCGCCGCAGAGGATGACCTCGCCCGCGCGGACCGTCCGGCCGTCGTACTCGACGCCGACGGCGCGCTTTCCCTCGAAGAGGATTCCGGTGACGAACGCCCGCGTCCTGACCTCCAGGTTGGGGCGGTTCGCGACTGGGTGCAGGTAGGCGCGGGCGGCGGACAGCCGGCGCCCCCTGCTGATGTTGCGGTCGAACCGGGCGAAGCCCTCCTGGCGGTAGCCGTTGACGTCGTCGGTCAGCGGGTATCCGGCCTGCTGCACCGCCTCGAAGAAGGCCTCGAACAGCGGGTTGCGCACCGGTCCGCGCTCCAGCACGAGGGGCCCGCCCCGCCCGCGCATCGGGTCGGCGGGGTCGGCGGCCAGGCAGTTCTCCATGCGCTTGAAGTACGGCAGGCAGTGGGCGAAGTCCCAGGTCTCCATACCGGGGTCGGCGCCCCAGCGCTGGTAGTCCAGCGGGTTGCCCCGCTGGAAGATCATCCCGTTGATGCTGCTGGAGCCGCCCAGCACCTTGCCCCGGGCGTGGTAGATGCGGCGGCCGTTCATGTGCGGCTCGGGCTCGGAGGTGTACTTCCAGTCGTAGAAGCGGTTCCCGATGGGGAAGGGCAGCGCGGCCGGCATGTGGATGAAGACGTCCCACAGATAATCCGGGCGGCCCGCCTCCAGCACCAGCACCCGGTTGGCGGGATCGGCGGAGAGCCGGTTGGCGAGGGCGCTTCCGGCCGAGCCACCTCCAACGATGACAAAGTCGTACATGTCTGCCTCGCCTCCCTCAAGCAGGAACAGTGTCTGAAATTGGAGCTAATAGCGCAATAGGGTGCACTATTCGCAACGGACATTGTCGTCCCCGATGACGTTCGTTCCCCCTCCAGCGCCTACAGTTGCGCTATGGGCAACGATCGCACCGACAGCGGCGGTGGCGTCCAGTCCGTCGACCGGGCCATCACCATCCTGGAGATCCTCGCCGAGCGCCGCGAGGCCGGGGTGAGCGAGATAGCCCAGGAGATATCGGTGCACAAGTCGACGGCGTTCCGGCTACTGGGCGCGCTGGAGGCGCGCGGCCTGGTCGAACAGGCGGAGGACCGGGGAAAGTATCGCCTCAGCTTCGGCCTCATCCGCCTCGCGGGCGGGGTGGCCTCCCGGCTCGACCTCACCCAGCAGAGCCGCCCGGTCTGCCGCCGTCTCGCCGAGGAGATCGGCGAGACGGTGAACCTGGCGGTGCTGCGCTCCCACTACGCGGTCAACCTGGACCAGGTACGCGGTCCCGCGGCGATCACCACGCACAACTGGGTCGGCCAGCTCACCCCGCTGCACGCCACCTCCAGCGGGAAGGTCCTGCTGGCCCACCTCGACGAGGCGCACCGGTCCCGGCTGGTCACCGCGGGCGACCTGGAGCGCTACACCCCGAACACGATCACCTCCGCCGCCGCCCTGGGAAAGCAACTGGAAGAGGCCCGCGAGCGAGGTTACGCGGTCACCGTCGAGGAGTACGAGATCGGCCTGAACGCCGTCGCCGCGCCCATCCGCTCCTACGACGGTGAGATCGTCGCCGCGGTCAGCGCGTCAGGCCCCGCGTACCGCTTCGGCGAGGACCGGCTGCACGAGCTGGCACCGCTCGTGATCGCCGGCGCCCGCGACATCAGCCACCGCCTGGGGTACGCCGGACGAGCCTGACCATCAGCGCTCTCCTCGCGGCCGGGCAATCGTCAGCCCGTGCTCTCTCAGGCGGATACCAGAGGTGTTGACGATGATGCGGCGGAGGTAGGGCTCGGGGTTGTCGTACCGCCGAGCGTTGCCCACATTCGTTCGAACGCAGGGCCACACCCGGGCAACCTTTCGGGTGGCCCAGGTGTATTAGCAGTCATGAAATCGAACGACTGGAGAGATGCCGGCGAGGTTCGCGCCCCCACCGATCCAGCCGCTGATCGTGACCGGGGTCGACCTGGCCACGGTGGGCCTCACCGCTCTGTCGGGCCCGCCGAACACGCCGGATCTGCGGCTCGCAGCCGTCACCCGGTCGGCGACGGCGTCGATGGAGGGCTCCTACCGGCATCCGAGGACGCTGCGAAAGAGCAGACCCGCCAGAAGAAGGTCAAGACCGAGGTGCTCATCGACACCGACGCGATGCCGCCGGCCGACAGCCTGAAGAGCACGCTCAACGGCAAGCCGTTCCCGAACAAGACCTGGACCGAGACCCTGCTCCAGGTCGGCTGGACCAACGACAGGCCGTCGGTTCCCGCTCTCCCTTAACCACCGATCCACGCTCTCCCATCAATGGGCATTCGCGATCCCGGGGCCGGGGAAGCCCCGGGATCGCGTCTTGGGACGAGCACACCATTCGAACGGGGACTTTCACATGACAGGGAAGATTCATGGGCTGGTCAGGCATGCGGCACTGCGGTCGCTGAGGAGGCTCAACGAGAGACGGGCACGGCGGGCGCCGGCGCCCGATACGAGCACGGTCCGAATCCTGCTGCATCACGCCCACGGGATGGGCGGCACCATCCGGACCGTACTGAACCTCGCGGGGTACCTGGCGCGGGAGCGGGACGTGGAGATCGTCAGCGTCGTCCGTGCGGCCGAAGAACCGTTCTTCCCGATCCCGCCGGGCGTGCGGGTGTCGTTCCTGGACGACAGGATCGGATCGCGTAGCCCGGCGGCTCGGCTGCTCTCCCGCTTTCCCAGCCGGATGGTTCCCAGGCAGGAGAACATCCATCACGCCGTCACGCTCTGGACCGACCTGCGTCTGGTCCGCTTCCTGCGTTCCATGCGCGGTGGCGTGGTGATCGCCACTCGCCCGGCGTACACCCTGGCCACCGCCCTGTTCGCACCGCCCGACGTCATCACCATCGGTCAGGAGCACGTCACCCTCCAGGTCCACAAGCCCGAGATGCGGCAGCTCATCAGAAGGCGGTACGGCAGGCTCGACGCGTTCGTCACCCTCACCGAAGCCGACCGGAAGCAGTACGCCGAGCTGCTGAAAACCGACGCCTCCCGGCGGCTGGTGCGCATCCCCAATGCCGTCCCGCCGCTGGCCGGGGACGTCTCCGGGCTGCAGGAGAAGGTGGTGATCGCCATCGGCAGGGTGGTCCATGCCAAGGGCTTCGACCGCCTGGTCAGAGCCTGGCAACAGGTAGCGGAGGCGCACCCGGACTGGATCCTGCGCATCTACGGCGGCGGCACCCCGGATCGGGAACAGCGACTGCGTGAGCGGATCGAGGAGGCCGGCCTGTCCGGGAAGATCTTCCTGATGGGCAGCAGCCGGGAGATCGGCGAAGAACTCGCCAAGGCCTCGATCTACGTGGTCAGCTCGCGGTACGAGGGCTTCGGCATGACCATCCTGGAGGCGATGAGCAAAGGTGTGCCCGTGGTCAGCTTCGACTGCCCGCACGGTCCCCGCGAGATCATCACCCACGAGCACGACGGCCTGCTGATCCGCTCCAACAGAGCCGCCGCACTCGCCGAGGGTGTCTGCCGCCTGATCGAGGACGAGGAACTACGCCTGAGCCTCGGCGGCAACGCGCTGCGCACCGCCTCCCGCTACGACCTCGACGTCGTCGGCACCCAGTGGGACGCCCTCCTGACTGATCTGGGCAGAGATCCCGGCCTTCGGCCCTGTTCCCTGGGCACCTCGATGTGGTGACCGCCCGGGTTCACGACGGCGAGATCAGCGCCTCCGGCCCGGCCTGCCGCTTCAGCGAGGAGCGATTACCCGAGCCGGAGCCCGCGGCGTCAGCCACCGTCCGGGATACGCCGGACGAGCCTGACCACCACGCTCTTGGAGGTGGGGGTGTTGGAGGTCTCCGCGACCGAGTCGAGCGGCACCAGCACGTTGGTCTCCGGGAAGTACGCGGCGCAGCAGCCGCGCGCGGTCGGGTAGGCGACCGCACGGAAGGACTCCGCCCTGCGCTCCCCGTCGGGCCACTCGCTGACCAGGTCCACCATGTCCCCGTCGGCCAGATCCCGCTCGGCCAGGTCGTCGGCGTGCACGAAGACCACCCGGCGGCCGTTGCGCACGCCCCGGTAGCGGTCGTCCATGCCGTAGATCGTGGTGTTGTACTGGTCGTGGCTGCGGACCGTCTGGAGCAGCAGCCGCCCCGGCGGCACCCGCAGCACCTCCAGGTCGTTGACCGTGAAGTTGGCCTTGCCCGTCGCGGTCGGGAAGCGACGCTCGTCGCGGGGCGCGTTGGGCAGCGCGAACCCCCCGGGGGCGCGGACCCGGACGTTGAAGTCGTCGAATCCGGGCACCACCCGGGAGACGCGGTCGCGGATCGCGTCGTAGTCGGCCGCGAACTCCTGCCACGGCACGTGCGGGTCGGCGCCGAACAGCTCCACGGCCAGCCGACAGACGATCTCCACCTCGGAGAGCAGGTCGTCGGAGGCGGGCCGCAGCTTGCCTCGCGAGGCGTGCACCATGCCCATGGAGTCCTCGACCGTGACGAAACGATCGCCGTCGCGTTCGGTGCGCCCCAGCGTGGGGAGGATGAGCGCCTCGCGCCCGCATACGGCGTGCGAGCGGTTCAGCTTGGTGGAGACCTGCACCGTCAGCCTGGCCCGGCGCATCGCCTCCTCGGTCACCGCCGTGTCGGGGGTGGCGGACACGAAGTTGCCGCCCATCGCGACGAAGACCTTCGCCTGCTCGGAGCGGAGCGCCCTGATCGCCTCCACGGTGTCGAAGCCGTGCTCGCGGGGCGGCTCGAAGCCGAACTCGTCGCGCAGCGCGTCCAGGAACCGGGCCGGTGGCTTCTCGTAGATGCCCATCGTGCGGTCGCCCTGGACGTTGGAGTGGCCCCTGACCGGGCAGACCCCCGCGCCCGCGCGGCCCACGTTGCCGCGGAGCAGCAGGAAGTTGACGATCTCCCTGATGGTGGCGACGGAGTTCTTGTGCTGGGTGAGGCCCATCGCCCAGCACACGATCACCGACTTCGCGCCGAGCACCTCCCGCACGGCCTCCTCGATGGCCGGGCGGTCCAGCCCGGTCGCCTCCTCGACCAGCGTCCAGTCCAGGGAGCGCAGGTCCTCGGCCCACTCGTCGAAACCGTGGGTGTGCGCCTCGACGAAGTCGCGGTCGATCACGGTGCCGGGGGCGGCCTCCTCGGCTTCGAGCAGCAGCAGCGACATCGCCTTGAAGAGCGCGAGGTCGCCGTTGAGCCGGATCTGCAGGAACCTGTCGGACAGCGTCGTTCCTCGCCCCACCAGCCCCGACGGCCGCTGCGGGTTCTTGAAGCGGAGTAGCCCGGCCTCGGGCAGCGGGTTGACCGCGACGATCCGGGCGCCTTCACGCTTGGCCCGTTCCAGCGCCGAGAGCATGCGCGGGTGGTTGGTGCCGGGGTTCTGACCGACCACGAAGATCAGGTCGGCCCGGTACAGGTCCTCCAGCGAGACCGTGCCCTTGCCGATGCCGAGGGTCTCGTTGAGCGCCGAGCCGCTGGACTCGTGGCACATGTTGGAGCAGTCGGGCAGGTTGTTGGTGCCGAACCTGCGCACCAGGAGCTGGTAGGCGAACGCGGCCTCGTTCGAGGTGCGCCCCGAGGTGTAGAAGAGCGCCTCGTCCGGGCTGTCCAGCGCACGCAGCTCCCGCGCGATCAGGGCGAACGCGTCATCCCAGCTCACCGGCACGTAGTGGTCGGAGCCCTCGGGCTTGTGCATCGGCTCGGTGAGCCGCCCCTGCTGGCCCAGCCAGTACTCGGTGTGCCCGGCCAGGTCGTCGACGGTGTGCCGGGCGAAGAAGTCGCGGGTGACCCTGCGGACGGTGGCCTCCTCGGCCACCGCCTTCGCGCCGTTCTCGCAGAACTCGAAGGGGCTGCGGTGCTCGCCCTCGGGCCAGGCACAGCCGGGGCAGTCGAAGCCTTCCTTCTGGTTGACCCCGGCCAGGGTGAGAAGGGTGCGACCGACGCCCATCTGGGCGTTGGCGGTCAGTAGCGATCGGGTCACCCCCGGTATGCCCGCCGCCCACTCCTTGGGAGGCCCGATCTCAATGCCGTCCTCGTTGACGTCGTCGCGCGGAGCCTTCCTGGCCATCCTCACGCTCCCCTTCCGCTCGCCCTGCGTCCCGAAACGGAGGGTTTCGCCCACTATAGGCGCCTTCCCGCCGTCAACCGGATCCGGTCCCCAGCCTGTTGATCACCCAGTCATGGAAGGCCCCGATGTGGTGTTCGCTGGGCACCAGGACCCCACCCTGAGCGTACGCGCGAGAGTTCATCGCGGGCTGGCACCTCTCACAGGCCGCGAAGTCCTGCTCGTTGACCCGGTGGAAGAGCTCCACGGACGGGCCGAGATCGGTGCCCGCGTCCACCACGTCCTTGAGGAAGAGCCAGTCGCACTCCACGATCGTCCGGTCGGCCGCCAGCGGGAACATCCGATGCAGGATCACGTGGTCGGGTACCAGGTTGACGAAGACCTGCGGCTTGATGGTGATCGCGTAGTAGCGGCGGTCCTGCTCCTCGCCGACCCCGGGGATGCGGTCCACCCCCGCCGAGCCGTCGACGGTGAACCCCCGGATCTCCTCGCCGAACTCCGCCCCGTGCCCGACGAAGGACTGCGCCGCGTAGCCGTCGGCGAACTCCGGCAGCACCTCGGTGAGCTCGGGGTGGATGGTGGCGCAGTGGTAGCACTCCATGAAGTTCTCCACGATGAGCTTCCAGTTCGCCCGCACGTCGTAGACGATCCTGCGGCCCACCGCCAGGTTGGCGATGTCGTAGCTCTCGATGGCCCGCTCGTCACCCAGCCGGGCCGTCGCCTCACCGATCACGTCCGCCTCGAACGACGGCGGCTCGTCGGCCAGGCAGACCCACACGTACCCGATCCACTCGCGCACGGCCACGTTGACCAGCCCGTACTCGACCCGGTCGAGGTCGGGCATCTTCGTCAGGTTGGGCGCGGCGATCAACTTGCCTTCGAGGTCGTAGGTCCAGGCGTGGTACGGGCACTGGAAGGCCCGCTTGACCTCGCCGGACTCCTCGGTGCGGATCCGGGCGCCGCGGTGACGGCACACGTTGAGGAAGGCCCGGATCGAGTCGTCCCTGGCCCGGGTGACCAGGACGCTCTCCCGGCCCACCTGGACGGTTCTGAAGGCCCCCGGCTTTCCCAGATCGGAGGCACGGGCGACGCAGAACCACATCGACTCGAAGATCCGGGCCTGCTCCAGGGCGAAGACGTTCTCGTCGGTGTAGTAGCCACCAGGCAGGGTGGCGATCACGCTGGGCGGCAGGCTTCTCGCGGTCACGATCGCTCCTCGGTCTGCCATGTTGACGGGTTGGGACGGCCGTTGACGGGGAGGGCTCGCGCCGGCGTCATGCGGTACCCGCGCGCACGCCGGGCGGCAGGTTCGGTGGCTCCTCGGAGGGCACCACGTAGACGGTGTCGTCGGAGACCACCACCCGGTGGGTACGCAGCGGCAGCTTGGCGGGAAGGGTGGTCGGATGTCCCGTCCGCAGGTCGAAGCTGGAGGCGTGCAGGGGGCACTCGATCTCACACCCCTCCAGCCACCCGTCGGAGAGCGAGGCGTCCTGGTGGGTGCAGGTGTCGTCCACGGCGTAGATCTCGCCGTCCTCGGTGTGAAAGACAGCGATGGGCGGGTCGACGTCGAGCCGGTGGGCCTCACCCGGAGGAAGGGCCGCGAGGGGGCAGACAGGGATCATCGCAACAAACCCCGGTTTCGTAAAGCAGAACAAGCAGCGCTATACGCAACAGCGTGACCTCCGGGAATCTCGCTGTCAAGAGTCGACGAAGGCGTCTTCCCCATGGTCACGCACGGGTTTTTGCGACTACAGGTCAGTGAGGGTGTACAACAAGGCGGCCATGCTGGTGCCGCTGACGATGTCGCGCTTGTCGATCAGTCGGCGAATGTCGGCGAGTGGCACCCACTCGATGCGCTCGGCCTCCCACTCCTCGGTCGGCGGGCCGATGTGCGTGGCGCCCTCAGCACGGAAGATGTGGTGTGCGGAATCGGACAGACCGTTGGTCGGCTGGGTGTAGAGCAGCGGGCGCAGCGGTCCTGGACGCCAGCCGGTCTCCTCCTCGACCTCCCGCGCGGCGGCCGTGATCGGCTCCTCGCCCTCTTCGATCTTGCCGATGGGGATCTCCCAGCCCCACGAGTCGGTGATGAACCGGTGCCGCCAGATCAGCAGCACCCGTTGCTCGTCGTCGGTGACGACGGCCCCAGCTCCCGGTGCTGTACGAATGATCCGGTGGTCGAGGTGCCTGCCGTTGGGAAGTTCCACGTCCGCCACCCGGATATCAAGCCACTGGTCGGTGTAGAGCAGTTCTTCGGAGTGGACCTGCCAGCGCATGCGGCGTACTCCCAGCGTGGATTCCTGATCTCGACACCACGCTACAAGGGCACGCGCGCCTGCTGCCCGGCACGCGCCAGAAACTCCCGGACCGTTAGCGTGGAGAACGGCCGCAAGGCCGCAGTGACCGTGGCAACGCGTTCGGCGACGCGCTCGGACTCCATTCCCTCGACGCGTTCCAGCATCGTCTCGGCGGTCGCGGCTGCCTGGTCCACGTCTCCGCGTTCGGCCAGTACAAGAGCCAGGGTAGCCAGGCGATGGGCCTGGCCTCGCAGATGGCAGGCGCCGGCGGAACGGAGAGCCTCCTCGGCGTACTCCTGGGCCGCCACGAGGTCGCCGAGCCGCCGCAGGGCCTCGGCGTGCTGGCATTCCAGCAGGCCCGGCTGGACGTATCCGGTCTCGGACGGCTCGTCGTTCTGCCTGATCCGGGCCGCATTGGTCTCCGCTCGGCTCATGTGCACGTGGCAGCTTGCCCGATCTCCGATACGTGCGTATGCCTTGGCCTGGAGGGTGTGCAAGTCGGTGGCAAGGGCAGGGCTCAGATGCCCGCCCGCACCGCGCAATGCCGTCTCCGCGTACTGGATCACATGCCTGTACTTCGCCCGCGACATGGCCTGGTTGGCCAGCAAAGCCACCACGTATCCGCCGAACGCCAGGTTACCCGACGCCTTGGCCATCCGCAGCGCATGGAACAGGTAGCGCTGGGAGAGTGCCTGCCGGTCGGAGTCGTAGGCGCAGATGCCCGCGAGCGCGACCAGGCCGCCGGCTGCTCGGAACAGACTCCGGCCGGTGCGATCGTCGCGCCCTCCCTTCAACAGAGGGGTTACGTGGGCGTTGAGGAAGGCCACGATGCGCGGCCGCACTGGCACTCCGCCAACCCGGCGGTACATCTGCTCGTAGCGGCCGCGCGCGGCCTTGACTGTGTGAACGTCTTCCATGCTCACCGTACGCAGGCCACGGCTGGAGACGTCCATCTCATGGGGCGGGTTCTCCCATTCGAAAACAGGGGCGATAGCGGCCGGTCCGTCGACCATCGTGGCGTCGGCCAGGAAACCCCTGCTCCCGAGATCTCCCCGCCAGAGAGCGACGGCCTGGTCAACGGCCTGCGGCAGACCCACCTCTCCCAGGCCGGCCTCCCGCCTGACCATGCCGATGTCGGAAAGGGACAGGACCCGCCCGATCCTGGTACCGATGATCTCGCAGATGATCTCTGGTACGTCTCCTCGCGGGATGCCGCCGTCTCGTATCCAGCGGGCGACGGCGGTGTGATCGTAACGGGTAGGACGACGGGCCGTCGCCGTGGTCACGTTGATGCGTGCAGCGAGTCCCGCGTGTGAGATCCCCGCTTCGACCAGCAGCGAGTCAAGCAGGATGTTCGGCTCGCTCATCGTTCAGCCTCCCGTCGATCGACAGCCTCAACGCGGAGTGTAATCACGTGATCACGATCCAGATAGGCCCTCTGCCCCTGTGCGGTATCACGACTGGATCGCTTTCACACGAGGTGTGAACCGGCTCCCACTCCCTATGACCATCACACGCTTACACGGTCATCCACTGACCGGTGGACTTGGCCTCATGGCCCGGCACGACAACTCGCAGATCACCCCCGCCCACAGCGGAAAGCGCGGCCCGAGAGCTGCACGACGCTCTGGCGGAGCACGGGCACCTTCACCAACGTCCACAGCGGTCACGGGGTCGCGCTCGTGTCGGTCCGGGCGAGGTCGGTGGTCTGGTGCGACGGCAACCTCCACACGACGTGCACGGCCCTTCCCGCCCAACCCATACAGCGGACCCGTCCACCGCTAGCGACGACCGGACGGACCCTTGATCGGATGGAGGTCCAATCAATGACCGATGCTGAATCCACCACCATCCCCGGCTGGCGGCTGATCCTCAGTGATGCCGGACGACTGTGGGCCAGCAGGGAGCAGCCCTTCTGCGCCCTGGCGTTTCACGCCGGAGCCGAACGGACGGTCGACGCCGACAGCTTTGAGGCCCTGCGCGCCGAGACCGACCGGCAGGAGGCCATCGCACGGGAGGCGCGGCAGCGGGCCGCCGGGCAGGTGATCTCGTGATCCGGCGACGCCTTGCCCGCCCTCGCGGTCGTCACCGTGACGGCGTGACCCCCGGTTCGGTCCCGCACTACACCTGGGACCACGAGGCCCGCGCCGAGGCCGCGATGCTGGAGATCACCTGGCCCGGCTGGGCTGTCCTGTACGGCACCGGCAGCCGTCTCTTCCACGCCATCGCCACCTGGCCCACCCCGGAACCACTGCTTCTCTGCGACCGCACCGTCGAGGGACTGAAAGCGCAGATGCGCAAGGCCGAGACGACCTCGCTCCTGCACCGCTGGGCCCTCACCTCCACCTCGGCCACTATCGGCCACTTCTGAGCAGGCACGGCGGCCACACCTTCCCCGACCTGGGCCGCCGTGCCGCAGGCGACGTACCCCGCGAGCGCGCAGAAGCTCCCGTGCGGTGCATGACGCGGGCGGACTCAACCACCGCCCGGCCCGCCCGCGTCCCCAGGCAGGGGCGGACTCGGCCTGCTTGCTCACTCCGCACCCTCGCCTTCGGAGTCGCCGGCGAGTACGCGCGCGGCCGCCACTTCGTTCTCGTCCCAGCCCCAGTGACCGTCGCGTTCCCCGGCCTGTTCGTCGATCCATCGGTTGTGGGCCTCCCACGCCGCCTGCTTGCTGGTTCCCAGCGCGGCACCGATCTGCGACCACGAAGCGCCGGCCCGGCGGGCGGAGCGCACGGAGAGCTGACGTCCGTAACCCGCCTTCCGCGCGATCACCTCACCCAGCGCGAGAAGCTCCAGCGCCTCGCCCCGGGTCAGGGGCTCCGCGTCGGGGTCGGGCGGCATGAGCGCGGAGTCGTCCTCGTCGGCCGGTGCGGCCAGGGCGTCACGGGTGCGTAGCGCGTCGTAGCGCGCGGCTGCGGTCAGCAGCGTGAACCGGCGTTCCAGCTCGTCAGGAGTAGACATGGGCCCAGCATCTCGTCAAGCCTTCTTGACGTCAAGGTAGCCTGACACGTCGCACGTTCCTGTACGGCCAAAGGTGCCGTGGCCCTTGTCGGCCGGAACGCCTCCTCAGCCTGCGAGTCGCTGTCAGGTCAGCGCCTCAAGGCACCCTGGGGCACTTCCTGACCAGGCCGAAAAAGGCTCCATGGCACGTGTGTTTCCCGCTGCGGTACGGCTGCTCGTCGGCGACGCGGTCGATGGGGATGAGCATGCTGTCCACAATGCCTGATTCCCGCTCCACATCGGCTCTGGGCGGTTATGGTGCGTCACACCCGATTTGATCTAGGTCGCAGGAGTGCGCGGTAGTGAACATGAGAGAGCCCGACTGGGCGTATGTGGCCAGGTCCCTTGTCAAGGTCCTGGCCGTCACCGCGGCGCTGTTCCTGGCCTTCAGCGCGGTCGACCGGGTTCTGTGGCTGTTCACCGACTTCGACGAGCGGACGGCTCGGGTGTACGGCACGGCCGCCCGCGTCGCGAACCCGGACAAGCGCCTGTTCTACGGTTACAGCGATGCCGGGGGACTGCTGGAGACGACCTACACGCTGTGGGGGGAGCCGCTCCGGGCCGGTCCCGGTGAGGGCGAGACAGGATACGAAATCGTGGAGAATCTGTTCGGCGCCGTCCGGGCACCCTCCCTCGACGGGCCGTCCGGCAGCCTGGCCGACGCGATCACTTCCGTGGAGGCGGATCCCGACGTCGACAGGGAGCCGACGGAGGAGGCCCGGAAGACCATCGACGGGCTCCCTCAGACGCTCGACGCCGTCGCGGTCGTGGAGTTCACGCACCCGATGACCACCGATCGGCTCGTCGCCTTCAACCGGAGGCACAAACTCTGCGGAGGGGGAGACGTCTCCTACATCTATTCCCCGTCCTACTACGACGACTCCAGCGGCGATCCCCCGTTGAACGCGGTCGTCTGGAACCGCGACATGACCAAGGAGCACAGCTGGGAGGAACTCAACTATCAGTGCGAGACCGAGCCCGAGACGGCGCTGACGGAGTTCCGCAGGTGGGTCGGACTGCTTGACGAAGGGGACGACCTCGACGAGTTCGGGTTGAGCCACGGTTGGCTCTCGGGGGCGGCCGAGGAGGGCGTCGTGTACGGGCTCGTCGTCGACAACTGGAAACTCGCCGACCTGCGCAGGCTCCTCGACGACCCGGAGGTGCAAACGGTTCACCTCGCCGGCGTCGCCTTCGACCTCGGCTAGGTGACTGGTGTTTTTCTGGCGATCTCGCGGTGACCTCTCCTCGTGTGCCAGGGTGATCGTTGTTGGTCACCGGGAGCGGGGAGAGGTTGAGGAATGGCAGTGGGCCAGACTCCGACGCAGCCGGGGCTGCTCTCCTCCACGGTGAGTTTCTGAGAGGGCCGGCCGGCGCCGAACTCGATCTACGCGGTACTGCACCGCGAGTGCGGGAATCTGTTCCCCGATGAGATGTTCGCCGACCTGTTCGCTGAGGACGGCCGGCGCTCGGTGCCGCCGATGATCGTGGCGGTGGTCATGGTGCTCCAGCGGCTGGAAGGGCTGTCGAACCGGGAAGCGGTGGAGCGGTTCGCCTTCGATGTGCGGTGGAAGTACGCCGCCGGCGGGCTGGACCTCGACCATCCGGGGTTCGTGCACACCGTGCTGGTGGACATGCGCGCGAGGCCGGCCGCCTCTGAGCGGCCGAATCGGATTTTCGAGCGGACGGTGCAGGTGGCGGCCCAGGCCGGGCTGGCCGGCCGCAGGCGGGTGCTGGACAGTACGCCGATCTACGATGCGGTGGCGACCCAGGACACCGTCA
Organism: Streptosporangium sp. CA-115845; assembly: GCF_050943795.1. NCBI lineage: Bacteria > Bacillati > Actinomycetota > Actinomycetes > Streptosporangiales > Streptosporangiaceae > Streptosporangium > Streptosporangium sp. CA-115845. The sequence goes on from NZ_CP191988.1 coordinate 5,367,303, forward strand.
CGTTGATCCGTTCGGCGGTTCGTGGGCTGCTGCGCGCGGCCGATCACGTGCTTCGGGCCGAGCTGCGGGCGATGATCTCCAGCGCGGACGCCTACACCGATATGGCCAAGCCGGTCATCGACTGGACCGATGCCGCTGAGCGGGAGGCGTTGGTCGACTCGCGTGCCGGGGACGGATACGCACTGCCGGCCGTGCTTGATGGTCGCACGCTGGAGCAGGAGGTGGCCCAGGCGGCGCGCCTGCCGGCGACGGTGCTCGGACAGGACCTGGAGGCGGGCGGTGAGGGCGGGGTGTTGCGGATCGCCCGCAAGGTGGCCAAGGACCGCGTCATCTCCACTGTCGATCCTGAGGCCCGGCACGGCCATAAGAGCGTCAGCCGGTCCTTTGACGGTTATAAGGGTCACATCGCTGACGATCCCGACAGTGAGATCATCACCGCCACGGTGGTGAGCGCGGGCAACGTCGGCGATGCCGGCCCTGCCGCTGAACTGCCGGCTGACATCCTGTCCGCGCCCGCCGAGACCGCGCCCGCCGAGATCAGGCGGGCCGAGGTCTATGGTGATGCCGCCTACGGCACCGGGCCGCTGCCGGCCGAGGGTGACATCATCAGCATGGTCAAGGTGCAGCCGGCCAACGCACCGGGTGGCCGTTTCAGCAAGGACGTCTTCACCATCGATCTGGATGCCGGGCAGGTCACCTGTCCGAACCGGGTGAGCGTCGAGATCCGGCCGCAAAGCGACGGGGGTGCGGTGGCCCGCTTCGGCGCTGCCTGCGTGGCCTGCCCGTTGGCCGCGCGGTGCACCACCGCCAGGGACGGCCGCGTCATCACGATCAGCCCCCATGAAGGGCATTTGGCGCGGGGCCGGGCCGACAGCCGTGATCCGGACTGGCTTGCCGACTACCGCGCCACTCGCCCGAAGGTCGAACGCAAGCTCGCTCACATGCTCCGCCGACGCCATGGCGGACGCCGTGCCCGCATGCGCGGCCGAGCCAAAATTGACGCCGACTTCTCTTTGCCGGCCGCCGCGGTCAACCTCGCACGTCTGGGCGTCCTTGGTGTCGCCTCCACCATTCACGGAAGCTGGACGGTGGCTACCGTCTGACCAGCGGGAAGAGGGGAGGCGACTACATGGTGGCCGGCTCAGACGTTCCAGACCGGCTTCACCGGGACGACACCGCTCACCTCGAACGGGTCAGGCACGCGCTGACTGAGAACTCAAGGCGGGGCTGAGCGGGCCACCCCATGCGGCAGCACGTTCAGGACGACCCGCTTAACACCAGTCACCTAGATCGGGTGGCGGTCTTCGGCGGGCTCGGCAGCGCGGATGCGAACCCCGGCACCCGCGCTGTGCTCTTCATCAGGCGCGGCACCGCACCTTTCGACGGTGACCGACTGGATGCTCGTACGACAAACCCCGCCGTAGGGCGACTCACGCGTAGGCGTCGACGCCGAGTTTGAGCGCGACGAGCAGGCCGCAGGCGGCGGTGCCGAGGCGGAGCGCGCGGCCGGGCAGGCGGCGGGCGATCGACGGACCGAGCCGGCCGCCCAGCAGGAATCCCAGCGCGAGGGGTACCGCCGCCGACCACTGCACCGGCCCCAAGAGGGCGAAGCCGATCGCCGCCACCCCGTTGGCCAGGGCGGAGATGACGTTCTTGATAGCGTTGATCTTGACCGGTGACTGGTCGAGCACGGCCGAGAGCACCGCGAACATGAGGACCCCGCCGGCGGCCCCGAAGTAGCCGATGTAGATCGCGACGGCGAACATGGCGGCGCGCGCCTTCCATCCGTCCTCACCGCCGTACCCTCCCATCGTGTTCGGCGGACGGAGCAGCAGCAGTGAGGCGAAGGCGATCAGCCAGGGCGCGATCGCCTCGAACGTGTCGGAGGGGGTCGCCAGCAGCAACCCGGCCCCCACCGCCCCGCCGAGCAGGGTCATCGTGCCGAGTCGCAGCACCCTCGCTCCCTGTCCGGCCAACTCCGGTCGCGACCCGAACGCCGCGCCCACCCCGTTGAAGGTCAGCGCGACCGTGTTCGTCACGTTCGCGGTCACCGGCGGCAGGCCGAAAGCCAGCAGCACCGGGTAGGAGATGATCGAGGCCAGGCTCACCACCGTGCCGACCACCCCGGCCAGCACCCCGGCTCCGAACAGTCCCAGCACTTCAACGACGTTCACGGGGGGACAGCCAACCACACCTCCCCGGCTGGCACGGCACCGCCCACGGCGGAGATACGGGGTGTCGGATTCCGGGTTTACCAACAAACCTTTCCGACCGAATACCCGGGAACAAACCAACACATTCAGCTAGCCCGCTCCTATGCTGTCGTCATGGCGGAGGAATACTTCAAGGACGGAACCCTGTCGGGTAAGGGCGACCACTCGGACGGGCAGCGGAATGGACCGTGGACTTTCTACTTTCGGAACGGCCGGTTGAAGGCGGAGGGTGTCTATCAGGCCGGACAGCTCGTCGGCGAGTGGGTCTGGCACCGCGAGGGCGGCGGCCTCCTGCAGCAGGGCGCCTTCGTGGACGGTAAGCAGCACGGCCCGTGGCGCCGCTGGCACGACAACGGCAACCTGCTGGACGAGGGGACGTACAACGTCGGTAAGAAGACCGGCGAGTGGGTCACCTATGACAAGGCGGGCAAAGAGCTAAAGCGAACAAACCACCGCTGACCAGGCCGGTGCCCGGGAGGTCGTCTCATCTGTCCGTCGGTTATCCGCCTTGCCGAGCCCGTTCCAGGTAGTGGAGCAGGTCGCGCATCCGGGCCGCGGGCCACGGCAGGCTCCGGCCGATCTCCTCGCTGTTCTCCTGCCAGGTCCGCTGCGCCGCGGCTCTGGTCTGCTCCCCGTCGCGGCCGTCGTTGTGGAACCGGTTCGCCAGCGCGTCCCAGCGGCCGACCAGGACCCGCGCCCTCGGGTCTTCGACGGAGGTGCCGTCCTGCATGTGCCGCAGGAGCTCCTCGCCGCTGTCTTCCGGGAGATCGGATTTTCAAAGCGAACCTGACCTCGCCCAGCCGATCAAATGACCGTCCATCGGGCACAGCCACCAGGTGAACAGCAGACGGGAGGAGCCCGGTGCGTTGCGGGTGTGGCCACCACCGGCAGAACCCATGGCCACACGCGCCTCGAAGGCGCTGGGCGCGCTGGGCGCGGTACTGCTGGCCGCGATGGTCGTGGCGCAGGTCGCCTCGGGGCTGCAGCCTCGGCCGATCGCGCTGACCGGTGTGGTCGTCCCGCTGCTGGCGGCGAGCGCGCTGGTCTTCGCCTCGGCGACCCACTCCCCCACCGGAGCCGTCGCGGCGTTCACCGCCGCGGTCGCGACCGGGTACGCCGCGGGGTGGGTCGGAATCAGGACGGGGGTGCCGTTCGGCGACTACCACTACACCGGCGCTCTCCAGCCGGTGCTCGGCGGGGTACCGGTGATCGTGGCGCTGGCCTGGGGTGGCATGGGACTGGCGGCCCACGCGGTGGCCGCCGCGATCGCACCCGGCAGCCGGGCCGCGCGGGTCGCGCTGGGGGCGCTGGCGCTCACCGCCTGGGACGTGTTCCTGGACCCGCGGATGACCCGGCTGGGCCTGTGGGTCTGGCACGACCCCGGCCCCTACCGTGGCGTCCCGCTCGGTAACTTCGCCGGTTGGCTCGTCGTCTCACTGCTGGTCATGGTCCTGATCGAGCGCCTCGTGGCCGAGCCCGCGGCGTGGAGCCCCGGGCTGGTGTCGATCTACACGACGATGGCGGTCATGGAGACCGTCGGTTTCGCGGCGGTTTTCGACCCGCCGGATCCGCTGGTCGCCGTCGCGGGAGGAACGTGCATGGGTCTGTTCGTCCTGCTCGCCTGGGGACACCGATACCGGAGACAACGGTGATCGGGGGACCGGATTTCCATGCCGCTCAACGGGCGGCCTCCGCGGTGAGCCGGTCCGCGAGCCAGGTGACGACCCCGCCCTCGGCGAGATCGTGCGCCACCGCGCAGGCGCGCGCGATCGTCGCCGCCCGCGAGGAACCGTGCGCGACGACGACGGTGCCGATCAGGCCGAGCAGCGCCGCCCCGCCGTAGGCCTCCGGGGCGTAGCGGCGGGCCACCGCCCGCAACTCCTCGGCTCCGGCGGCACCGGAACGCGCCACCAGCGTCAGCGCGGCCCGCATCGAACCCTCGACGTTCTTGAGCACCACGTTCCCGGTGAAACCGTCGGTGACGATCACGTCGACGGTGCCCGCGAGCACGTCGTGTCCCTCCACGTTGCCGCAGAAGCGCAACGGCAGCCCGGCGAGCAGCTCACCGGCCCTGCGGGTCAGCCGGTTACCCTTGCCGGGTTCCGAGCCGATCGACAACAGGCCCACCGACGGGTCGGCGACACCGAGCACGAGCTGGGCGTAGGAGGCGCCGAGCAGCGCGAACTGGGCGATCATCTCCGGGGTGGGGTCGGAGGTCGCCCCGGCGTCGATCAGCACGGTCGCGCCGCCGGTGACCGAGGGCAGCGCGATGGCCAGGGCGGGCCGCAGGACGCCCGGGGCACGCCCGATGCCGTGGATGGCGCACGAGACGACCGCGCCCGTGGAACCGGCCGACACGAACGCCGACGCCTCCTTCCGCCGTACGAGGTCGCAGCCGACCGTCAGGCTGGTCCTGGTGGAGAAGACCGCTCCCGCGCCCCGTTCGGTCATCGGGACGACGTCCTCGGCGTGCACCACGCCGATCTCGCCGACGGCGCCGTGGCGGGCGAGCTCGGCGCGGACGGCGCCGGAGCGGCCCACGAGCACCACGGGGATTCCGAGCTCACGCCGGGCCGTGACCGCCCCGGCGACCGTCTCGCCCGGTCCGTGGTCTCCACCCATCGCGTCGACGGCCACCGGTTCCGACATCACACCCTCCCGACGACAGCATTGGGCGGCCTCGCACCGGACGACCTCGTGCCAGACGACCTCGTGCCGGCCCCACCCCTGCCGGTTCACGGCACCTCGGCGATCAGCCGGCGTTCGGCGCGGCCGGCCGCGATCGTGACGTCCCGCCCCGCGGCGGCAAGGCTGCCGAGACCGGCGCCGATCACCACGACATGGCTCACGCGCTCCTCCTCGTCGCCAGGTCCGCGGGGTCCGCGCGTACGCGTTCGGATGCGTCTGTCCGGTGGCAGGCGCACGGCCCATGATCAATGGCGTCGGACGACCCATCCCCGGACCGGGCTGCGGATAAATCAACTCATCGCGTAAGAAGCCGTAAAGACGGTGCCTGCCTCTCGGCTCTGAGCCGCCGGACCCCTGCCTGCTCAGCTACTCCTCGCCGTCCCCTGCAAGGTGGTGCCAGTCGAGCGAGACATGATCCTCCGGTGTCATGTTCCGTGCGTGTTTCCCGTTCGCCGGCCTCAGAGTCACGATCGTGCAGAACGCCACCCATGAACGCCTCACAGGCAAAGGAGCGTCGGCCCATCCTTCGATGAGTCCAGAGATGCCGGAGACGGAGTCGAGAGGAGGTAGACCGGTGACCCCGGACAGCTTGGACTCGACCTCTTCGAGCTTGCCCCTTAGGGCTTCGCTTCCAGCCGTCATCTGCGAGAGGCTGATGGCCCCCTCGGCGTAGGCCAAGGCAAGACCGTTGAGGCGTTCACGCAAATTCTTCATCTCGGCTCGCAGGTGTGCCGTGTCGGCATCGCTGCCCCCTGCGTGCATGGCAAGGACTGGGGGCAGGAAGTCGGGCCACACCATGCGGGCGAGAGTCGCCTTCTCCGCTCTCTCGTCGGCGATGTCCCGAGGTGTACGCGTGTGGGTCTGACGGCATCCGTAAACCTTCGTCCCCCGGTACCCCCTGCCGCTCACGGTCTCCCCGCACACGCCACATACTGCGATGCCGGCCAGGAGCGTCGTCGCCGTCCTGCCGGTCCTCGGACCTCCGCTGAACCTGTCGGGGCTCGACAGGATCGACACCACCGCATAGTGGGTCGCGTCATCGAGGATGGCCGACCACTCGGCATCCCCCATGACCTCGCCTCGGTAGGTTCGCCGGCCGATGTACCTCGGGGAAGTGAGTACCTTCTTCACCCCTCGCAGGGTCCACGCTTTCGCTCCGGCCGCGATCGAGCGAGGCGACAGGAGACCGGCCTGGGTCCACTTCCGGGCGACAGACGACAGAGACTCACCGGCAAGGATCATCGAAGCGCCTTCGCGGATGGCCTCGGCCTCGGCCGGAACGATCGCCACGTGGTCCTCGCCGTATCCGAAGGGACGGATGCCTGCCGTGTAGGGCTTGCCCGCCTTCGCCGCTTGCAGGTTCGCGAGAGCCTGGCGCTCCGCCTTCTGCTCGCCCTCGTATGTCGCCCACGCCGTGACCGTACGGGCGACGGCTCGACCAGCGGGAGTCGACAGATCAAGGTGTCCGGCGCGCACCGCGTGCACGTTCACGCTGAGCGCGATCACTCGTTCAAGGTCCTTCGTCACCCTGACGAGCCGGTCCGTGTGCCAGCACACGACCGCTTCCGGTTGGCTGGCCAGCAGTGCCTCGAAGCCTGGCCTGACTTTCCCCTTCGTAGCGCTGATGTCGTTGTCTGAGAATACCTCCCCCACCTCGAAGCCGAGGCGTGCGCAAAGCCTCCGACACTCCTCCTCTTGCCTCGCTATGCCGAGTTCTTCTCCGGTGAGATCCCTGGAAATGCGGACGTAGATGCTGGCCCGTACAGGGCCGCGCCCCTTGGGTTTCGCCATGGCGGCAATGTTACCTACAAGCTGTACTACTCAAGCAGTGGTAGAAGGGCACTAGCAGGCAGACCCTGTCGGTCTCGTCGTAGCCGACCAGCTCGCCGACGAAGTAGCCGTTGTTGAGGATGTTGTAATGCGACAGGGGCACGCCCTCGGGGAAGCCGGTGGTGCCGGAGGTGTACTAGATGTTGGTCGGATCATCGAAGGTCAGCGAGGCCATGCGCTCGCGCAGCCGCTCGGGGCCGATGTCCGTAGCCCCGGCCAGCAAGCGGCGCCAGCTCCCCTCGCCGATGTAGGCGACGTCGGCGTTCAGCTCGGCGTAGGTCCAGCGGCGCTCGCCCGGCAGGTCGACCAGGGCCTCCCGGTCGCCGAAGCGGGCCACGATCCGCTCGAAGTTCTCGCCGATGGTCTCACCGAGGAGGGGGGCGCCCGAGACGGCGCACGAGTAGGACAGCATATGGAAAACCTCCGGTCGCTGAGTAACAAGGTGCACGCCGCTCACGGCTCCCGCAAGAGGTGCCGTTGCGGCCGCAGGGGATCGTCGGCGACCTCCGACTCGGTATCGAAGATCATTACTTGCCTGCGGGCGCGGTCGTAGCCGGGCCATCCCGGGTCGCCGTCGCGGGCGAACCGCACCCAGGCGCCGTGCATCGCCTCGGCGAGCGCCTTCGGGGGCCGCTGCCCCGCCGTACGCTCGACGCCTGGCGCGTCCAGCACGTCGAAGGCGAAGGGCAGGTCGATGTTGTGCGCGGCGCCGACCTTCCCGCCTCCGATGGGAGAGGGCACCGGCGACTCCCAGCGGAACTCGTAGGCGTGGGTCGGGGCGGAGGCGGTGGCCGCGCGGGCCTCCTCGATCCAGATCGTCTCCCTGCGGAACAGGTGGTCGCCGGCCGCCCTGCCGACGAGTTCCTCGGGCGACAACCCGGGATGCGCGTCCCGGTAGCCGGGCGGCAGGCCCATCTGCGCCAGCACGGCCGCGGCCGTCGCCTCGTCGATCCCCCGCGCCATCGCGCGCACGAAGACACCGGCCTCGTCACCGGTGCAGCCGACCAGGAGCGGGATGTGTCCGCCCACCCCCGCGCGCAGCGCGTCCAGTGGCACGGAGGGCACCAGCTCGCCGTCCACGACGGGCTGAATCGGCACCGCCCCGCTCAACGCGCCGGACTCCCCGCCCGACAGCGGCGGCGGCTGCTCGGCCACCAGCGCGGCGGGTGGGATGGTCAGGAAGTCCTCCCTGGCCGGCCGGACGCCGAGACGGGCGGCGAGCTCACCGGCGTACCCGCGGGCCCGCTGTGCCGATACGGCCAGGCTCGCCGACCCGCTCATCACGATCGCCCGGCGGAACAGGCCCGCCGCGCGGGGAATCGTCAGGAGGGTGGCGCACGCCGCGCCGCCCGCGGACTGCCCCGCGATCGTCACGTTGCCCGGATCACCGCCGAACGCCGCGACGGCGGAGCGCACCCACTCCAGCGCGGCGAGCCAGTCGAGCACGCCCCGGTTGAGCGGCGCCCCGTCCAGCGCGAGGAACCCCTCGAAGCCCAGCCGGTAGTTGGCGGAGACGCACACCACGCCGTCGCGGGCGAAGCGGTGTCCGCGGTGCCAGGCGGCTCCGTTGCCGCCGATGGCGAAGGCCCCGCCGTGAAACCAGACCAGCACCGGCAGGCCGGCGGCACCGGGGTCGGGGGTGTGGACGTCGAGGTTGAGGCAGTCCTCTCCGGAGGCGAACACCTCGGGGGCGTACAGCCCGATGTCGTCGGTAGCCCGCTGCGGCGCCGCCGCGCCCGGCAGGAGCGCCGGGCGGACCCCGTCCCAGGCGGGTGGCGGGACGGGCGCGCCGAAGCGGTGTTCGCCGAAGGGCGGGGCGGCGTACGGAACGCCGAGGAAGGAGGCCACCGTTCCGTCGAAGCGGCCCCTGACGAGGCCGGAGGGGGTTCGCACGATCATCTGGGGCTCCATCCCTCGGTGCCCTCGACGATGCGGATCGCCGCGCGGGTCAGCGGCACCAGGCTCGCCTCGTCGACCTTGTCGAGGGTGTCGGCGGAATCGAACAGGTACATGGGGGCCGCGAGGAAGTGCACCAGCGGCACCCCCTCCGGGTGGAAGAACGCGCCGTCGGTCGGCGGCATCGGCGAGAACACGTCGGGCGGCAGCACGAACGACCTGCGCAGGTCCTCGGCGACCAGCGCCCGCTCGACGAGCCGCTCCAGCTCGGGGCGCCGGGTGGTGAACCACCAGCGCGGTTCGGGGGCACCGGTGGGCACCAGCGTCCCACCCTCCGCGCGGCACTCGCGGGCCGCGTGCTCCAGGTGGACCTGGAGCACGACCCGGTCCAGCAGGGCCCGGTTCTCCTCGATGAACGCCCGGGTGCCCGCCGCGTGCGCCATGTGCCCGGCGGTCAGCAGGAAGAGCAGGTTGTGCGGCCTGTCCTCCTCCGGCACCCGCGACCAGTGCCTGGCGGCGGCCAGCACCAGCGCGACACCGGAGGCGTCCTCCACCGCGGAGGCCCAGGGGGCGTCGTGGTGCGAGGCGACGATCACCCAGCCGTCGCCCCGCCCGGGCAGGGTGGCGATCACGTTGTGCGAGGTCGCGGTCGAGGTCTCCGACTCCACGGACAGCGTGCCGGCGCAGGACCCCTCGTCCATCAGCGCCAGCACCCGCCGCGAGTCGGCCGCCGACAACCAGACCGCGGGTACGGACCGGTGCACCGCGTCGTAGGGCACGTAGTAGTCGCGCGTCTCCCACGGGAGGCCGGTCAGCGCCCCGACGTACCCGGCCGCCCCCGAGGTGACCGCCCCGTCGAGATCCTCCAGGTAGCCGGGCGCGAACGGCAGCGTCTGCACCAGGCCGTCGAAGTCGCCGTCGGGGTCGTGCACGGCGGTGGCGATCTCCCGTACCAGGGCCTGGGGCAGCTCGGCGAAGGTGTGCTCGCGCACCGCGATGCGACCGGGGACCGCCGACCGGGTGAGCGGCGCGGTCACCGTCGCCTTCGGGGTGGTGTAGGGCAGGGCGAAGGCCGCCACCTCGACGGCGCGGGACGGGTCGGCGTCCAGGTGGGCGCGGAGCGTGGCGGTGACAGGGTGCCAGGTGGGCACCTCGACCGGTGCGAGGCGCACGTCGAGCCCGAAGTCCGCCAGCAGCCCCGCCGCCCACCTCTCCGTCCACGCGTCGGCGGGGTATCCGGGGCGCCGGATCCCCCTGGCCGTGATCGTCTCGATCCACGCCATGATCTCGGCGGTGTCCGGGACCGTCATTTGACCCCCCCGAAGGTGAGCCCCGCCACGTAGTAGCGCTGCAGCCCGGCCAGCAGCAGGAACGGCGGCACGGCGGTGACCAGGGCGGCGGCGGTCATGAGGTGGTAGTTGAAACCGTGCTCGCTCTGGAAGTTGGCCAGTCCCACGGGCAGCGACCACAGTGCGGGGTCGTTGGCGACGATGAGCGGCCAGAGCAGGTTGTCCCACTGGGCGAGGAAGTGGATGAGGAAGAGCGTCACCAGCGCCGGTCGCAAAAGCGGAAGCGCCACCCGGAGGAAGATGCGCAGCTCCCCCGCCCCGTCGACGCGCGCCGCGAAGATCAGCTCTTTGGGAACGCCGAGGGCGAACTGGCGGACCAGGAAGACGCCGAAGGCACTGATCATGCCGGGGACGATCACCCCCTGGAAGGTGTTCACCCAGCCCAGCTCCTTGACGATCAGGAACACCGGAATGATCATGACCATCGGGGCGAGCGCGAGCGTGCCGACCACGAGCGCGAACAGCACGCGCCTGCCGGGGAAGGACAGCTGGGCCAGGGCGTAGCCGGCCGCCGAGGAGAAGAGGACGTCCAGCGCCCCGCTGCCGACGCAGTAGATCACGCTGTTGCGGAAGTAGACGGGGAAACCCTCGCCCGCGAACAGCTCGGCGAGGTTCCGCGGCAGGTGGAAGCCGTTGAAGACCAGCCCGCCGAGGTCGGTGTCGTCGGGAGCGGAGGCGACCACGAGCATCACGTAGATCGGCAGCAGCATCGCGCCCACGGCGCTCAGCAGCCAGACGGTCCGGAGCACCCTCATTCGTCCCCACCCCGCAGGAAGCCGAACTGGACGATCGAGACGACCAGCATCGCGACCAGCAGCATCATGGCCAGCGCGGAGGCGTAGCCCATGTGCTCGTAGGGGAAGGCGTTGGCCCAGATGTAGTAGGGCAGCACCTGGGTGGCGTCGGCCGGGCCGCCGCCGGTGAGCAGGAAGGCGGGCACGAAGGCCTGCATCGATCCGGCGACGGAGATGACCAGCACGAACAGCAGGGTCCTGCGGAGCAGCGGGACGGTGATCCTGCGGAACGTGGTGACAGGCCCGGCACCGTCGATCGCCGCGGCCTCGTAGACCTCCCGGGGCAGCGCCTGCAACCCGGCCGTCAGGATGATGACGAACAGCCCCAGGCTCTTCCAGACGACCATCACGACCAGCGCCCAGATCGCCAGATCCGAGCCGGTCAGCCACGCCTGCGGCTCGATGCCGGCGGCGCCGAGCAGCGTGTTCGCCATACCCCGGTCGGAGTAGATGATGACCCATACCATCGACGTCGCGGCCAGCGGCATCACCGCGGGCACCATGACCAGCGAGCGGAGCACGCGGTTGAGGCGGCCGGGCCCGCTGAGCGGCACCGCGACGAGCAGCGCGAGCAGGATGGTCGGCAGGACCGTGCAGACCGTGTAGACGACGGTGATCCACGCCGAGTTCCAGACCCCGGGATCCTGGAGCATCCGCGCGTAGTTGTCCAGCCCGATCCACCGCGGGGCGCCGGCCATCTCGTAGTCGGTGAAGCTGAGGTACACGGCACCGCAGAACGGCACGAGCCAGAAGACGACGAAGAAGACGGCCACCGGGATCGTCAGCACGATCCCGGCCCCCGCCTCCCGGCGCGACCTGCCGCGCCCACCTTTCCCCAGCCCCGGCGAGGAGGCGGGTACGAGCGCCTCAACACTCTTCGTGGTCAGGGTCATCGGGCCTCCCGGCGCGACCTGCCGCGCCCACCTTTCCCCAGCCCCGGCGAGGAGGCGGGTACGAGCGCCTCAACACTCTTCGTGGTCAGGGTCATCGGGCCTCCCGGCGCGACCTGCCGCGCCCACCTTTCCCCGGCCCCGGCGAGGAGGCGGGTACGGGCGCCTCAACGCTCTTCGTGGTCAGGGTCATCGGGCCTCCCGGCGCGACCTGCCGCGCCCACCTTTCCCCGGCCCCGGCGAGGAGGCGGGTACGGGCGCCTCAACGCTCTTCGTGGTCAGGGTCATCGGGCCTCCCGGCGCGACCTGCCGCGCCCACCTTTCCCCAGCCCCAACGAGACTGCGGGTACGAGCGCCTCGACAATCTTCGTGGTCAGGGTCATCGGGTACCCACCACGTCACCTCGGCCCCGGTAGGACCGGCCCGGACAACCGGCCGGACGACCCGCATGCCCGGTGTCCACGTTCACAGCGCGAGCCGTACGGTGGCGTCGAAGTCCTTGGCCGCCCGGGCGGGCGTGGATCGGCCGTGGGCCACGGCGTCGCAGGCGCTGGAGGCGGCCTTGGCGAGCTCCAGCGCGGCGGGGATGGCCGGCCCGAAGTCGGCGTCGGGGATGCCGGAGGCCGCGATCCTCATCAGTTCGGAGGTGCCGCGCGGCCCGGCGTCCCGCCAGCCGGTGGCCGGGATGACGATCCCGTTCTCCAGGTTGGCCGTGACCGACTCCCGCCCCTGGAGGTAGTTGATCAGGTGCCAGGCGGTGAAGCCGTTCTTCGACACGGCGGCGACGCCCCAGCCCCACGTGTAGGCGGGCACGACGGCCCTGCCGCCCGCCCAGCGGGGCATGGGCGCCACGCCGTAGTCCTTGCCCGGCTTGAGGGTGTCCTCGCCGAGCCGCTCCAGCGCGGGACCGAGGAAGGCCCCGCTGACGACCATGGCGGCCTCACCCGAGTAGAACAGCCCGAGCGCGCCGAGCGGGTTGGAGAGCCTGGGGTTGCCGATCCCGGCGAAGTACTCCAGGGCCCGGATGCCGTGCTCGGTGTCGAGGGAGGCGCGGGTGCCGTCGGCGCTGACCAGCTCGCCGCCGCCGCCCTTGATGAGCGCGGTCAGCGTCATCAGCGCCCACTGCGGGTCACCGTAGAGCCACTGCAGGCCCACCCGCCTGCCGTCGGCCGAGGTGAGTCTCTTGCTGTGGTCGGCGACCTCCTCCCAGGTCGTGGGAGGTTTGTCCGGGTCGAGACCGGCCTCCTCGAAGCGGTCCCTGCGGTAGTACAGCATGGCGGGGTTGAGGTCGATCGGCACGCCGTACGCCTGGCCGCGGTAGCTCAGCGGGGCGACCGTCCCCGGCTCGTACCGTCCCAGGACGGTCGCCACGTCCGGAGCGCCGAACGCCCGGGGGTCGATGGGCGCCAGCCGCTCCTTTCCGGCGTGGGAGGGGAAGCTCCAGTGCCCGATCTTGAAGACGTCGGGTGGGGTGCCGCCGCCGAAGGCGGTCAGCAGCTTGGCGTCCAGCTGGGCGACGGGCAGGTAGAGGAGCTTGACGTCCACGCCGAACTCGTCGATGTAGCGGTGCACCAGCTTCTCGAACTGCGGGCCCGTCTCCTGCGAGCCGTGCAGCCAGACGCTGACCTCGCCGTGCGGCCTGCCGTCCTGGGCCTGCCGATCGGGCCGCTCGGGCCGGTCGTCGCCGCAGGCCGCCAGCACGCTGGGCGCGGCCAGGGAGAGCGCGCCGGCCGCGAGCAGCCGGCGCCGTGTCAGATCCGCCATGGCGGTTCTCCTGGGGGATGATCCCGTACGGCGGGCACCGCGCGGGATGAGGTGGTCACGGGAGGTTCTCGGCGGCCCGGGGCCGCCGGGAGGTGCCTGGCGGCCTCCTGCCGGCGGGCCGCGTCGGTGTGGTGGTCACGGGAGGTTCTTGGCGGCCTGGTTCTGCCAGGCGGTGTTGGCGGTGAACTCGGGGGCACTCCCGGCGAAGGCGCCCCGGGCGTAGGCGTCGTCCTGGAGGCGGTACCTCAGCCAGGCCGTCAGGTAGCCGAGGAAGCCGCCGCCGGTGCCCTGGATGTCGTTGTGGCCCGCGCCCTTCAGCAGTGCCATGGCCGCCGCCCCGGGCACCTGGTCGTAGTAGCCCCGCAGCGCCGAGGCCGGTGAGATCAGCCAGTCGTCGCTCCCGCTCATGAACAGGACGGGGCAGGCCAGCTGGGAGACCTGGAACCGGTCGCCGGCCCCCACCCAGAGCTGCGCGGGCAACGCGATCGGCACGGCGGTGGTGACGAGCCCCGCGGAGAGGTTGGCCGCGTTGACCGTGCCGCCCGCGCCCTGGGAGTGCCCGGCGGCGCCGACCCTGGTCGTGTCGAGCCGCTGATGGAACGGGCTCGCGGGGTCGGCGTTCCTCGCCACCAGGTATTGCGCGGCGGCGAGCATCTCGGTGCCCGTCCCGGTGGTCGTGTCGGTGGAGGCGATCACGGCGAAGCCCCAGGAGGCGAGCTGGTCGAGCACGCCGGGGTAGAGGGCGGGGGTGGCGTGGGAGCCGTTCCCCCAGGTGACGATCGGGTGCCGGAAGCCACCGGCGCCGAGGTCCGCCGGGTGGTGCAGCCGATAGGTTCCCGAGGCGTCGCCCGCGTCGGAGGCGGTGACCGCCCAGGGGCCCCGGACCGCGTAGTGCGACTCGATCGTGCCGGCCGCCACCGCCTGGGTGGTCCGCGACACGAGGCCCGCCGACAACAGCCCGACCGCCGCCACGCGCAGCACCCGCCGCCGGGACATGCCCTTGTCTTCCATGGTCACCTCACCGATTCTTTGGAGACGTGAACGTCTCCTAACAGAGGGAAGTACGATCTGTGATTGATGTCAAGACAGGATCGGAAGAAAATTCCGGAGGGTGAGCCCCTCCCCCGCGGCCGTCACGGGCTGCCCCCAGAAGTGGTCCGCACCTCGCAGCGCGACCGCCTGATCCAGGCGATGCTGCTGCTGGTCGCGGCCCGGGGGTACGCCGCCACGACCGTGCCCGATGTGATCGCCGCCGCGCGGGTCTCGCGCAACGCCTTCTACGCCAACTTCCACGACAAGGAGGCCTGCTTCCTCGCCCTGTGCGAACGGGACCTGCCCGGCGTGGTCGAGACGATCCTGTCCGCGGCCGAGGGCACCGGCCACGACTGGGTCGCCGCTGTCCGCCAGGGCCTGCACGCCTACCTGCGGTGGTGGCAGGACCGTCCCGAGTACGCCCGCGCCTACTTCGTCGAACTCCCCGCGGCGGGCCGGCGGGCGATGGACCAGCGCGACCGCGCCTACCTGCCCTTCCTGGAGATGCTGCGCGCCCTCGCCGCGCGGGCCAGGGCGGAGACCCCCTCCCGGGGACCGGTCAGGGAGAGCGTGCCCGCCCTGATCGTCTTCGGCGTCACCGAGTTCATCGCCGCCGAGGTGCGCGCGGGGAACGCGGAGCGGCTGTCCGCACTGGAGGAGGAGGTGCTGCACTACACGGTCACGCTGCTCGCCGACCACGAGACGGCCGACAGGGCACTCGGCTGACCCGCGGCCCCCGCGCCGCGGGGGCCGCGTCCGGGTCAGGGCATCGCCCGCACCCCCTCCACCTGGACGTTCCAGCCCGCGGGGAAGCCGGGCGCGCACCTGTCGGGCCCGCCGTCCCAGCCCGCCGCCATCAGCGCGACGGCCGCCAGCAGGCCGCCGTTGCCCGGCAGGTAGAGCGGCAGGATCCCGGGCCACTGCCGGTTGTGACCCGAGACCAGATGCGCGTTCTTGGGCACGTCCATCAACAGCGCGTCGACCGCCTTGCCCGGCTCGCCCAGCCTGGCCGCGCACATGGCGAGCATCGGGTAGTCCCAGCCCCAGGTGCTCGGCAGGTCCCAGGTCTCCAGCACGTCGTCGAGGGTGGCCCGCATGGTCTCCGGATCGATCAGCGGCGTCGCCGGAACGAGGCCCAGGGCCCCGGTCATCGAGGGGTGGTCCGTCCTGAGCGTGTACGGCTCCACCGCGATGGCCGCGTAGACGCCGTCCCTGACGCACGGCGCGGCCAGCCCGTCCCGCACCCTCTCCCACTCCGGGTCCCGGGCGAGGCCGAGACGCTCACGCCACCGCTGCGCGGTCTCCAGCCCCCACCACCAGTAGGCCAGCTCGAACGTGGGATTCCTGACCGTCGTCCTGATCTCCGCGTACGACTCCTGCGCCGGGATCAGCGGCGGCCCGAGCACGTGGCGGCCGCCTTCCTCGATGGGAAAGGACGCCATGAACTCCGCGGTCTCGAAGACCAGGTCCCGGTAGTCGTGCAGTGCCTCCGGCCGGACCCGGTAGAGGAGTTCGGCGAAGTAGATCGGGTGCGGCTGCTGCCAGATCAGGAACGGCCCGATCGTGCTGGGGCTCTCCCTGCCCTCGGGACCGACCTGCTTGGGCCAGCGGGCCCCGCGACACCCCTGCCCGGCGGCCGTGGCCCGCGCCGCGGGAAGGATGCTCCGGTACCACGGCAGGCTGCGCTCCAGCAGTTCCGGCCTTCCCCACAGCGGGAAATGCGCCGCGTGCCACCAGTGCATCTCCAGGTGGAACTTGCCGCTCCAGGAGTTGCAGACCAGGCCGGTCTCCTGCGGCGGCAGCGAGCCCGCGCAGTTGACCGCGGTCAGGTACTGCGAGAGGACCACGCGCCGTTCCAGCTCGGGCGCGCGCGGATCCGAGCTGCCCTCGAAACTCACCGCGCCGCCATCGGTCCAGAAGCGGGCCCAGTGCCGGGCGGCGGCCGCGCGGACCTCCGCGAATCCGGGAAGGCCGGGCTCCGCGGGGTCGAGCCCGAAGGCCACCACGAACTCGGTGGCGCCCTCCAGCCGGTAGCGGTGCTCGGCGACGGGCGTGAGCCGGGCCGGCCCCTGCCAGGCGAGGGCGACGTGGTGGCGGTCGCCGTCCAGCACCCGGGTGAAGTCACAGCGTGCGGCGCCGACGACGTGGCCGGTGACGTGCCGCTCCGGACCGTCCCAGTCGGCGGCCACGTTCCAGGCCGCACAGGCGTACGGGAAGGCGATCGTCACCGCCGCCCCGCCGGTGACGCGCACCGCCAGCAGGTCGCGTCCGGGGTGGCAGACCGTCTCCACCTCGTACGGCACGCCGTCGAGCGTGAACGCGCTGCGCAGCAGCCCGCTCCACAGGTCGAGCCGCTGGTGGACGCCGACGAGGTCGGTGATCTCCACGTGCTCACCGAGGTCGAGCCCGATCCTGCCCAGGTCGAGCCGCTGGGGATTGCCGTGCAGCCACGTACCAGCCTCGAACTCCGGCGCCACCGGACCGCCGAAGGTCATCCGGTGCCGGTCGGGATAGCGGGCCCGGCCGTAGCCGGTCATCGCGTCCGCCAGGGCGAAGCCCCGGGGGTTGGGCATCGTGTGCCAGCCCCACTGCGACTGGGTGCCCAGCGGCATGCTCGCGGCGTGGAAGGCGGGGAAGGTCTGCAGCCCGGTGACATCGGCGGTGAAGGCGAACTCGCCGTTGCCGACGGTCAGCGGGGACTCCGCGTCCGGCTCGGTCAGCACCACGGCGTGCCGCCGTACCAGGGCCTCGCGGTCGATGCTCACGAGCACCCCGGCGTGCCCGAGGCACGCTGGGCGCGCATGAACGTGACGTCGCCCGCGACATCCGCCTGTGACATGGTGCCGAGGTCGAGCACGACGTCGGTGAAGGCCAGCGACGCCCGGCGCATCGCCGTCACGTCGATCGCCTCGGCCCCGAAACGCGGTGAGAAGAGCGTCTTGGGGGCCGCGATCGGCGCGATGGTCGGCAGCAGGTGCTGGTTGTACGGCGTGCCCTCGCCCCCGAAGCCGCAGTGGTGCGGCACGGTGCCCACGTCGGCCGCCGACAGCCCCTTCAGCACGGCCGTGCGCCGCACGTCCCAGTGCTGGATATGGCCCTTGACCAGCTCGCGCAGGGGCGTGCTCTCACTGACCGGGACCCAGAGCAGCTCGGTGAGCGAGGGATCGGCCACGAGCTCCAGTCCGGGCAGTCCTCCGGCGCGGGTGACCGCGTCGTAGCGCCGGGCGCCCAGGTGTTCCAGGACGACGACCGAGGAGACCTTTCCCTGGTCGTACTCGGCGTCCAGCATCGCCGCCAGCTGCCCCGCGCCTCCCTCACGGACGCCGGGTCCGGTGAGGTGCTGGTAGAGGTGGCCGGTCACGAAGGCGAACTGGACCGTACGCGGGCGGCAGCTCACCGGCAGCGA
The DNA here is from genome assembly GCF_050943795.1 of Streptosporangium sp. CA-115845. NCBI lineage: Bacteria > Bacillati > Actinomycetota > Actinomycetes > Streptosporangiales > Streptosporangiaceae > Streptosporangium > Streptosporangium sp. CA-115845. The sequence continues at coordinate 5,385,165 of NZ_CP191988.1, forward strand.
CGCCAGGTAGCGGGCCATCTCCACCATCGTGAGCGGGCCGTTGTCCCACACCGGGCTCATGCCGTCCGTGTGGCTCTCCACGACGATCTTCTGCTCGCTCGCCCCGGGCAGGGTGGCCAGGACGGTGCGGGTCGTCTTCGGCGTCCACGCCGCGTCGACGGTCAGCACGGCCTCGACCGGCTGCCCGGCGGCGAGCGCCTGCTTGATCCGCTCGCCCTGGTCGACCCCGAGATAGGCGCCGGGAACCTGGTACGGCAGCCCCTCGTAGGGCGCGTACATCCCCTCGATCTGGGCGTGCGGCAGGCGGCTCACCTCCAGCACCCCCGCCGCGCCCGCCGCGGCGGCGGCTTTGAGGTCGGCGTCGGCCCCGGCGGGGGCCTCCATGGAGTCGGAGCCGAGCAGGTTGATCGTGAGGCCGGGGTCGTACATGTGGTAGCCGAGCAGGGGCGGGTAGAAGAGCAGGTTGGGCACCGTCGACCAGGGCAGATCCCTGACGACGATCTTCCCCGCGGCGTTCGCCGCGGTGATGGCGGTGCCCGCGGGCAGGTAGGTGAGCGGGGCGGTCACCCCGACCGGCCCGGTGGAGTAGGAGAAGGGCACGGGCGCGGCGACCGCCACGTCCTGGCCGCCGACGGTCAGCCCGGTGGCGAGGTCGTCCCAGCGGTCGATCTCGTAGGGCAGCGAGGAGAGCTGGACGCCGGGGACCGCGCCGATCTCGTCCTCCAGCCAGTCGATGTAGTCGTCGTGGGCGGCCGAGCCGGTCGGCCGGGGACCGAAGTCCTCCTGCCGCTCGGCGAGTTCGAGCAGGCGGGCCTCGCTCGCGAAGCTCGCCGGGTCGATTCGCACCGGGCAGGTCGTCGCCTGGGCGGCGAGCGCGGCTCCCGGCAGGGAGACGGGGAAGGTGAGGGCGAGAAGCATCGGTCCGATGAGGATGAGACGTTTCACGGGGGGTCCTTCGCGTCGGAACACGGTGACATGGCGGTCCCTCGCGGGGACCGCTCAACGGGCTGCTCGTGCCGGGACGGGGTGCTTCAGGAGATCCCGGTCAGCGGCAGGTCGACGCCGTCCGGTCACTCCCGTCCGGCCGGTGGGCCGGTGGTGCCGCGGACGACGAGGGTGGGTGAGACGGAGGACAGGACGGACCGCCCGCGGCCCTCGATGCGCTCGACGAGCAGGCGCGCCGCGGTGGCCCCGATGACGTGTCCGTCCTGGTCGACGCTGGTCAGGGAGATGGGCTTGAGGGAGGCGATGCCGATGTTGTCGTATCCGGCGACCGACAGGTCACCGGGGACCGACAACCCGGCCTCGTAGGCCGCGCGCAGCACCCCGAGGGCCGCGACGTCCGCGCCGGCGAAGATCGCGGTGGGCCTGGCCGGCCGGGCGAGCAGCTGCCGCGCCCCCTCGTAGCCGCCCTCCTCGGTGAAGGAGGTGGCCACCACGTCGATCCCCTCCGCCAGGCCCCTGGCGCGCATGGCCTGGCGGTAGCCCTCGGCGCGGACGGCCTGCGGGGAGTCGGCGCCGGAGGCGCGCCCCCGGTCGAGATGGGTGATGTGGGCGATCCGCCGATGGCCGAGATCGGCCAGGTGGTCGACCACCAGGCGGGCGCCGAAGACGTCGTCGTCGACCACGGAGTCGTACTCGGCGGCACTTCCGTGACGGCCGATCACCACGATCGGCGTCGTGGTGGCGATGGCGGCGAGTTCCGCGCTCGACATGACCGGAGATATCAGGATGATTCCATCCATGCTCCGGTCGATCATCGCGTCGGTCATCCTCGCCTGACTCCTGGGCTCGTCCCCGCCGGGGCCGAGCAGCACCTGGTACTCGGTGCCGCCCAGCCGGCCGGTGACGCCCTCGATGATGTCGGGGAAGAACGGGTTCCTGGTGTCGGACAGCATCACACCGAGGGTGTAGGTACGGCCCCGCATGGCCCTGGCCGCGGCGTGCGGCCGGTAGCCGAGCTCGTCCATGGCCTCACGGACCTTGGCCCGCATGCCGGGACTGACCCCGTAGGCCCCGCGCAGCACCTTGGACACGGCGGCCGTGGAGACGCCGGCCCGGCTTGCCACGTCGGCGATGGTCACCCGGCGCGGTGCTGATCCTGTGGTCACGCGAGTCCTTCGGTAGGCGAAAGCGAGAACGGCCCTGCGGCGAGCCTCAGGGGGAAAGTGCGGCAAATCGCCGGGCGAGCGCGGCGCCCGAGTGTAGAACGAAATACATTCTGCCAATGCAGAGGCGACGGTACCCGGTCGAAGCCATCCCCGCCAGACCCGAGTTTTACCACTTCTTAACGAGTTGGTCACCTCGAACGTGGCTCTTGACGCCACAAACGCCCCTGATCTAACAATGGAGAACGTTCTACGAAACATGACGGAAACCCGCATGTCTTGTGGCCCGGAGGCGTGCAGGCGTCCGCCCGGAGGCCGGCTATCACCAACCCCGTGACGAACAGGAATAACGAGCATGAGGGTATCGAAACGACTGCTGGGAGCCGCGGCCTGCGCCGCCCTCGCCCTCACCGCGGCGGGCTGTGGCGGCGCCGCCGAACCAGGCGGAACCGACGGCGGGAAGGTCACGCTGACGCTCTGGCACAACACCGCCGACCCCGCCCCGCTGGTGGAGATGTACAAGCGGTTCGAGCGGGAGTCGGGCCACACGATCGAGCTGGTCCCGATCCCCTCCGACGGGTTCGAGGACAGCACCCAGACCAAGTGGGCCACCGGCGAGCGGCCGGACATCCTCGAATACCACGCCACGGTGAGCAACCTGCTCGCCCTGAACCCGTCGGAGAACCTCAGGGACCTGTCCGGCGAGGCGTACGTCGCCAGGTCCGGCGACCTCTACGGCAGCGCGGGCGCCACGGGGGGAAAGGTCTACGCGGCCATCACCGGCTTCCCCCAGGTCTTCGGCCTCTACTACAACAAGAAGGTCCTCGCCGACGCGGGCGTCAAGCCCCCGGGAACGTTCGACGAGCTCTCGGCGGCCTGCCGCGCGCTCTCCGCCAAGGGCGTGACGCCCGTGTTCGAGTCGGGCGGATCCATCTGGCCGGTGCAGATCCTGCCACTGCTGTACGTCAGCGCCGCCAACGAGGCCAACGCCTACGGCAAGGCCATCGCGGGCCACACCGCCACGCTGGCCGACCCCGGCTCACCGTTCGTGGCCGGGCTGAGCTCCTACCGGAAGCTGCAGGACGACGGCTGCTTCAACAAGGACATCACCACCGCCACGTTCGAGAACTCGATGAAGGCCCTGGTGACCGGCAAGGCCGCCATGGTCGCCCAGCACTCCGACATGCTGCCGGCCATGCTCGCCGCCGCCGGCGGCGACCAGCAGAAGGTGGACGACACCGTCGGGTTCACCGGGCTGTCGAGCACCAAGGCCGTGGTGACGTACGCGCCGGGGCCGATCGGCACCTTCTACCTGCCCAAGACAGGCGACGCCGGACGGGAGCAGGCCGCGCTGGACTTCGTCCGGTTCATGACCGGCCCCGCCTACGCCGACTACGTGAAGTCCGCGAAGACCTTCCCCGTGCTCCAGGGGGTGGACGGTCCGCAGGACGTCTCCCCCGTGCTCCAGGACGTCAAGAAGGCGTACGACAACGGCGCCGTCATCGCCTTCAACTCCGACATCCCCGGCATGGCCGGGCTGGCGCCGCTGATGTCGGAGCTGATCGCCGGGCAGAAGGACCCCCAGAAGGCCGCCACCCAGCTGCAGGGCCAGGTCGAGCAGGCGGCGAAGGCCGCCGGGCTGCCCGGATGGTGACCTCGCTACCCTCGCGCGAGCGTCCCCCGGGCACCGAGACCCCGCCCCCCGCCCCGCACCCCGCCGGCGGGGGCGGCGGCGAGACCGGGGACCCCGGGCGGCGGGGCTGGCTGCCCTGGGCGCTGCCCGCCGTGCTGCTGGTGGCGCTCTTCTTCGCGCTGCCGTTCGCGCTCAACGCCCGCTTCGCCTTCTCCGCCTGGACGGGGTTCCGCTCGGAGATCACCTGGAACGGCCTGGACAACTTCCGCACGCTCGTCGAGCAGGATCTCCTGACGAACGCCGTCACGGTGACCGTGCTCTACGCGATCCTGTGCATGGCCATCCAGAACACCGTCAGCCTGAGCCTCGCGCTCGCCCTGCAGCGGACGGACCGGGTCAACACCGTGTTCAGGTCGGTGTTCTTCCTGCCGACCCTCGTCTCGCCGCTGGCCGCCGGTTACATCTGGCGGGGCATCCTCGATCCGGCGGGCCCGGTCAACTCCTTCCTCGGCATCGACTGGGCCTGGCTGGGCGAGCCCGCGACCGCGCTGCTCACGGTCGCGTTCGTGGACGCCTGGAAGTGGAGCGGGCTGATCACCCTCGTCTACATCGCGGGCCTTAACTCGGTGCCCAGGGAGCTCATCGAGTCGGCCACGGTCGACGGCGCGGGCCCCTGGACCCGCTTCGCCCGGGTGAGGTTCCCGCTGCTGGCCCCCGCGATCACCTTCAACGTCGCGGTCACCCTGGTCGGCGCGCTCAGCGCCTACGACGTGATCGCCGCCACCACCGGCGGCGGCCCCGGCGACCACACCAGGGCACTGAACGTCGTCATGCGCCAGCAGTGGGGCCAGGGGTTCTTCGGCTCCGCCAGCGCGCTCAGCCTCACGGTGACGCTGCTCGTGATCGCGACGGCGGTACCCCTGGTCTGGTGGCTGCGCCGCCGGGAGGTCACCGGATGAGAGTCGTCAAGTACACGCTGCTGTCGCTGTTCGCGATCCCCTGGGTGGTCGTGCCGTTCTGGCTGGTCGTGGTGAACTCCTTCAAGCCCGCGGGCGAGGCGGCCGAACTCGGCCTCGGCCTGCCCCGGCGGTGGGCGATCGTCGAGAACTACACGACCGTCGTCGACGCCGGCGACTACCTGGGCGGGCTCGCCAACAGCCTCATGATCGCGGTACCCGTCGTGCTGACCGTGCTGCTGCTCGGCGCGGCAGCGGCGTGGGCCTACGGCCGAGGCGACTCGCGGTGGCTGCGCGCGACCTACTTCGTACTCAGCCTGTCGATCCTCATCCCGCCGTCGATCATCCCGACCGTCCACGTGCTGCGCGGGCTCGGCCTGGACGGCACGCCGTTCGGCTACGCGCTGGTCCTGATCGGCACCCGGCTGGGCATCGTGGTCTTCCTGTCCACCGGGTTCGTCAGGGCCTTCCCGCCCGACCTGGAGGACGCCGCCGCCATCGACGGGGCGTCCCGGCCGCAGATCTTCGCGCGCATCCTGCTGCCGCTGCTGCGCCCGGTGCTCTTCGTCGGGAGCGTCATCCTGGTCATCAACGTCTGGAACGACTTCTTCTTCGGGCTGTTCCTCCTCAAGGGGCAGGACAACGCGACCCTGCCCCTCACCCTCTTCCAGTTCGCCTCCGGCACGCTGCAGACCCTGCAGTGGAACCTCGTCTTCGCCCACGTCCTGCTGACCACACTGCCGCTGGTGGCGGTGTACGTGTTCGCACAGAAGCACGTCCTCGCCGGCCTCACAGAAGGAGCACTAAAGGGATGACCGACCAACCGTTCGCGCTCGCCGTCGAGTGGGTGAGGCGCATGGTCCGCGAGGGGAGACTCCCGTGCGCGGTACTCGGGGCGGCCACCTCGCAGGGCACGGTGCTGCTGGAGTCCTTCGGAGAGCACGACGGACGCGCGACCCGCGCCGACGACCACTTCGCGCTGTTCTCGGTGACCAAGCCGCTGGTCGGCCTGCTGGCCATGCGCCAGGTGGAGCGGGGCCTGCTCTCGCTGCGCCGCCCGCTCCGTGACGCGGTGCCCGGCTTCGGCGGGCTGCGCTCCGACGAGGTCACGCTCTGGCACCTGCTGACCCACACCAGCGGCATCGCCGAGCAGACGCTCACCCCGGACGACCTGGTGGAGCACCTGATCGCCGCCCCCGCGCTGTTCGAGGCGGGCACGCTCAGCCAGTACTGCAACATCGGCTTCGCCGGCATCTCCGAGATGATCAGGGATGTCACCGGCAGGGAGCTGGCCGACGTGATCGACACCGACCTGAACGCGCTGGTGCCCGGCGGTGGGCGGATCACCTTCGACCCGGCCTGCGACCCGGCCGAGGTCAGGGCCGTCGAGCTGCTCGGCGTCGACTACGACAGGTTCGTCCGGCTCCGGCATCCTGCCGGGGGCCTGTTCTCCCGCGCCGAGGACCTGCTCGCGCTGGGCAGCGCCCTGCTCCGCGGCGACCGGGCGCCGGTCCACCCGATCACGCTGGCCGCCATGACGGAACCCCAGACCACGGGCCTGGTCAAGCTGCAGCCCGACCCGGTCAACGCCGGCCAGGACTGGGGGCTGACCTGGAACCTGCGCCACTCCGCGCCCGGTCTGCTGGAGCGGCGGCTCTACGGGCACGGCGGCGCCTCCGGATGCCAGTGGTGGATGTATCCCGACCACGACGCCTGCTTCGTACTGCTGATCAACGTGATGGCGCCCAGCCTGCACGGGGTCGACGTCGACGGACTGCACAACGCCTTCACGACGGGTCTCGGCGCATGATCCACGTCCCGGGAACCCCCGGCCTGGCACGGGCCGTCTCGGGCGGCCAGGTGCCGGTCGGCTCCTCCCCGCCCGCCGAGGCGGTCGCCTGCCACACCTGCGGGCTCACCGACCCGGTCGGCGTCGACGATCCCTCCCCTCGTCTGTCCTGGGCGGCCAGGCTGCTCCATCCCGAGCGGCTGACGGTGTCCACCGGCGGGTGCGAGGTGTGGGCGCGGGACCTCCCGCCGGGTACGAGCTGGGCCGATGTCCCGGAAGAGGCGCTGGAGCCGCTCACCCCGTACACCTGGTCGGTCGCCGGGCACCTCGGCGGCACCTTCGTGACCGGCCTGCGCGCGGGCGGCGCCTGGGACGCCCCCTGGATCGAGGACGGCGGGAACGAGAGCGGCGAGGGCGCCGTCCGCCTCGGCGGGACGTTCGGCTGGGAGCCTCGGCCGGGACGGGTCTGGCTGGCGACCACCGCGCTGGGCGTCTACCGGGCGGTGCTGAACGGTGAACGGCTCGGCGACGAGGAACTCGCCCCCGGCTGGACCGACTACGGCCGCCGGGTCCGCTACCGGCTGGCCGACGTCACCGCGCTGCTCCGTGCCGGGGAGAACCTGCTGGAGATCTGGCTCGCCCCCGGCTGGTACGCCGGTCACGTCGCGGCGGGCGGGCCGCGCCGATACGGCGACCACCCCGCCGCCAGCGCGCGGCTGTTCCTGCGCGACCCGGAGGGCGTTCATCCGCTCGCGGCCACCGGCCCCGGCTGGACGGCCGGAGACCTGGGCATGCCCCGCGCCGACCTGGTGATGGGCGAGACCGTCCGCCTCGGCTCCTCCCCCGATCTCGAACCCTCGCCCCGCACCGGCGAAACCCCACCCGGCCGGGACGGAACCGCGCGGCTCACGGATTCCGGCCGGGAGCGGGCCGTGGCCGTGGCGCAGCCGCCGCCCGGCCTGCTGGTGGAGGCCGATCCCGCTCCCCCGGTGCGGGAGATCGGCACCCTGGCCGCGGCGTCGGTCACCGAGCCCGTCCCCGGCGTTCACCTGCTCGACTTCGGCCGCAACGTGGTGGGACGGCTCCGGCTGCGGATCGACACGCCGTACCCGGTCCACCTGGTGGTCCGCCACGGCGAGGAGCTCACCGCGACCGGCCGTCTCTACGACGCCAACCTGCGCACGGCCGAGCAGCGCGACGAGTTCCTCCTCCCCGCCGGACGCCACGTCGCGGAACCCACGTTCACCTTCCACGGGTTCCGCTACGCCGAGGTCACCGGATGGCCGGGCGGCATGTCCGCGGGTGACGCCGAGGCGGTGCTCCTGTCCTCGGCGCTGCCCGTCACCGGCACCCTGACCGCCTCCGACCCCGCCGTCAGGCAGCTGGTCTCCAACATCGTCGCCTCCGCCGAGGGCAACCTGCTCAGCGTGCCGATGGACTGCCCGCAGCGCGACGAACGGGCCGGTTGGACCGCCGACATCTCGGTGTTCGCCTCGACGCTGAGCTTCCTCCGGCATACCCAGGCGTTCCTCTCCGGCTGGGTGACGACGCTGATCGACGGCCAGCGTCGGGACGGGGCCGTCCCGCACGTGGCCCCGGTACTGCCCGAGTACGGGTTCGACTCGCCGGTCTGGTCCGACGCGATCGTGGAGGTGCCCTGGCTGCTGTGGCGGCGCTACGGCGACGACCGGACCCTGCGCCGGGCGTACGGGCCGATGCGGCGCTGGGCCGACTACTGCCTGGCGCAGTGCGACGACGGGGTCCGCCCCGGCCGGGCGCTGGGCGACTGGCTGGCCCCCGGAACCGTGGAGACGCCCAGGAGCCTGATCGCCACCGCCGCCCTCGCGCGGAGCCTGCGCCTGATCGCCGACGTCGCCGGCGTGCTCGGCGAGCCGCACGCCAGGGCGTACGGCGAGGCCTCGACCATGGTCTCGGGCGCCTTCCAGCGGGCCTTCCTCACCGAGCACCGGCTGCGCACCGAGACCCAGACCGGGTACGCCCTCGCCCTGGCCTGGGACCTCGTCCCGCCCAAGAACCGTGCCCGGGCCGCGGCGGCGCTCGCGGAGCTGGTCAGGGCGGACGGCCACCGGCTCATGACCGGTTTCGTCGGCACGCCGCTGCTGCTGCCCACGCTCTCGGAGACCGGCCACCACGACGTCGCCTGCCGGGTCTTCAACCAGGAGGGGCACCCTTCCTGGCGCTACCAGTTGCGGGCGGGCGCGACCAGCATGTGGGAGCGGTGGGACGCCTGGCACCATCGGCGGGGCATGCACACCCCGACGATGAACTCCTTCAACCACTATGCCTACGGCTGCGTCGGCGACTGGCTCTTCCGTCACGTCGCCGGTGTCGGTGACGACCCCCGCGGGGTGAACGGCGGGTTCACCGAGCCGCTGCTGCGGCCGGGCCCCGTCCCGCTGCTGCGGCAGGCGCACGCCAGGTACGACAGCCCCGCGGGCACCGTCGAGTCGGGATGGCGCGCCGGGCCCGACGGGCTGCAGTTCGTCTTCCGCGTCCCACCCGGCGTGACCGCCCGCGCGGTGCTCCCCGTCCACGGCACCTGGGACGGTATGACCGTCAACGGCACCTTCCTGATGGGGCTGGCCGAGCGGCTCCCCACCAGGCGGCTGGCCGACGGCTCGTGCTCGCTGGACCTGCCGTCGGGCCGCTGGTCGATCACGGCTCCGGCCGCCGCCGCCGACCCGCTGCTCTCCGCCTGGGACGAGTTGTGACCGCCTCCCCTTCCGCACGGTGAGAGCGCCCCGGCCGCCGCCGTGACGGCGGCCGGGCAACCGGCCCGGGTCAGCGCACCGCCCGCAGGGCGTCGACGATCCCGTAGCCGTAGAAGCCGTTACGCGGACCGCCTCCCTCGCACGTGTGCGTCGCGGTCGCCGTGCCGCCGGTCGGCAGGTGCCTGGTGTAGGTGTGGGCGGCCGGGACGGGGCAGGCCGTCCTGGTCGCGGTGCCCTTGAGCACCATCTCCACCACGGCGGGGTGGAGTGTCTTGCCGCCGTGCACCCGGTCAGGCCGGCCGAACCTGGCGACGACCAGCGCGGCCACCCCGGCGGCGCGCGGCGAGGCCATCGAGGTGCCCTGAAGATACTGGTAGTAGGCGCAGACCCGGCCCCGGCAGCTGCGGACCACGCTGGTGACGTTGGGCGTGCCGTCGGGGTTGAGCTGACCGCGTTGCCTGGCCAGCGCCTCGGGGTAGGCCGCCAGCGTCGCCCTGGTGACGTCGCGGGTGCCGTCCCCGGTGTCGTAGACGTCGCCCCCCGGGGCGGCCACGTCGACGTGACCGTCGCCGTAGTCGGAGTAGTACGCCTTGCGCCCGCTGACCCCGGTCGAGGAGACCGAGATCACGTGCCTGCCCTCGCTGGGCATGGAGACGCAGCTCGGCGGGATCGTGCGCGGGCGGGGCCGCTCGCCGGGGACGCCGGCGAAGTCGGGGCTGGAGCCGTCGGCCAGTTCCTTGGTGTAGTCGGTGGCGCCGTTGCCCGCCGCGGACACCAGGGTCACGCCCCTGTTGTAGGCGTAGGTGAGCGCCCGCTGGGCGGCCTTGATGATCGTGGCCTGCTCCAGCCGCTCGGCCGGGGAGTCCGCCGGGTTGTCGACGCAGTTGAACAGCCACGGGTCGATGTAGTAGCTCATGTTGACCACGTCGACACCGATGTCGGCGGCGTAGGTCAGCGCGTCGACGCTGGGCTGCAGGAAGAAGTAGCCGGAGTCCTGCCCGGCCCGCAGGTTCACGATCGAGACCTTGGGCGCCACACCCGACATGCCGAGCCCGTTGACGGGCGAGGCGATCGACGACGCCACGTGCGTGCCGTGGTCGTTCTCGTCGACGTCCGCCGGGTCGTTACAGGAGTGGTCCGGTTCGGCCGCGCACGGGCCGTCGGCCTCGTTGCCGTCGGCGTCGACGGGGATGTCGACGGTGAAGTTGCGGCTCAGCTCGCGGTTGAAGTTCGGCGCGATGTCGGGGTGGGATCCGTCCACACCGGTGTCGATGACACCGACCAGCACGCCCGGGTCACCCTGCTGGTGACGGTAGGAGCCCTGCACCGTCGCGTGGATCTGCTTCATGTCCCACTGGAGCTCCGACAGCGGCTCCGCGGTGGAGGCGGCCCCGCCGAAGGTGGAGGCGGCGGGGGCGCCGTCACCGGCCTTCTCCACCGCCCTGGCCTGAACCGTCGCACGGCCCGCGATTCCCCTGGCGGCCGTGGGCACGCTGCCGATGGACCGGTTGTGGGCGATGTCGTCGATCGAGTCGGCGTCGCGCACCGCCTCGGCGAAGCGGCTGTTCCTTGTCGTGACGGTGGCGACGCCGACCGCGGTGTTCTCCTTGAGGATGCTTCCGCCCGCCGCCCTGATGACCCGCTGGGCGTCGGCGGGACGCGCGCCCTCGGTGTACAGGACGACGTACTCGACTTCCGCGCCCGGTTCGGCGATCGTCTGCCGGGCCCGCGCCGGGGGCATCGGCGCGGCTGCCGCGAGGGCGGTGACGGCCGCGGCGATGATGACCCGTTTCACATTTACCTCCAATATGCTCAAAAAACCCCCCGCACCGGCGATCCGAGCGTGTAGATATTTGCCGCCAAGGGGTAATCGATCCGACAAGCACCAGAAATCTCGCTGCCCCTGCGACCTGCACGCATTGGCGAATCATGCCATCACCGAACCCGCACGTGAGGATTCCCGCTCCAAAACCAACGAGGGCACGGAATTTCGCGCTGTGAAATCCCCTCCAAAAGGGGATGAGGCATCACCGGTACCGGAATTCGGCGCGGGATCCGATTCGCGACCTATGGGGCCTTCCGCGCGACCGAGGTCTCCGGCACGGCGGGCACGGCGGGCCTGCCGGCAGGATCCGGGCGAGGACGGCCCCTCTCGGTATGACCGCCACGAGACACGCCGCGATCACGGTTGCGAGACATGACAGCCACGCGTACTCTTCCGACAACACGTTGACGGAGACGAGTACTCACCGGATCAGGACAGGCGAAAGAGAGCCGCCGGCAGCTGCGAAGGCGGACCTGTCCCCGGTGACGAAGACCCTCCCGAGTGCGGGGAGGAACGGCGTCCGCGCCCAATGCCCCGTCGGCCGGCCCCCGTCACCGGGCCCGTTGAGGCCGCCGTCGCCACGGCGGTGAAAGTGCGGTGGCACCGCGAGTTCCCTTCTCGCCCGCACTCCCAAGGGATCACCACTCACTGACCAGAGGTTTGTGTTGATCTCCTCATCCACCACCATCCCGTCCGGCGGCCGAACCCTGGCCGCGGAACTCGCGCAACGAACCGGCCGGCAGGTGACCGTCCAGGGATGGCTCCACCGCCGGCGAACCCTGAAATCCGTGATGTTCCTCATCCTGCGGGACCGCTCCGGCCTGGCCCAGGCGGTGGTCACCGACCCCGAGGCCATGACCGTGGCCGGCGGCTATCCGGAAGAGACCGTCCTGCAGATCACCGGGACCGTGACCGCCAACCCACAGGCCCCCGGCGGAGCCGAGGTGACCTCCCCGGTGGTGACCGCCCTGTCGGGACCCGCCGCGGCCCCGCCGTTCGACCTCTACCGCCCCGCGGTACCGGCCACGCTGCCGACCATCCTCGACCACGCCCCGGTCGCCCTGCGCCATCCGCTGCTGCGGGCCCCCCACACCATCTCCGCGGCCTCGACGGCGGGCTTTCGAGCGGCGCTGGACGCGCTCGGCTTCACCGAGATCCACACGCCCAAGGTGGTGGCCTCGGCGACCGAGTCCGGCGCGGGCGTCTTCGCGATCGACTGGTTCGGTACCCGCGCCTACCTGGCCCAGTCCCCGCAGTTCTTCAAGCAGGCCATGGTCGGCGTCTTCGAGCGCGTCTACGAGACCGGCCCGGTCTTCCGGGCCGAGCCCCACGACACCGCCAGGCACCTGGCCCAGTACACCTCGCTGGACGCCGAACTCGGCTTCGTCACCGACCACCGGGAGGTGATGGCCGTGCTGCGCGAGGTGCTCGCCGGCATGACGGCCGCCGTCGCGGACCAGGCCGGCGAGGCGTGCGCGCTGTTGAACGTCGAACCGCCCGACGTCCCGGAACGGATCCCGGAGATCCACTTCACCCGGGCCCAGGAGCTCCTGGCCGCCCATACCGGCGAGGACCCGCGGGGCGAGCCGGACCTCGCACCGGCTCACGAACGCTGGCTGTCAGAGTGGGCGCTGCGCGAGCACGGCAGCGAATTCCTGTTCGTCACCGGCTACCCGATGGCCAAACGCCCCTTCTACACCCACCCCGAGCCCGGTAGACCGCAGTACTCCAACAGCTTCGACCTGCTCTTCCGCGGCCTGGAGCTGGTGACCGGCGGCCAGCGCCTGCACCGCTACGAGGACTACCTCGCGGCCCTGGCGGCCCGCGGGGAGTCACCCGAGCCGTACGCCGGCTACCTCGCCGCCTTCCAGCACGGCATGCCCCCGCACGGCGGCTTCGCCATCGGCCTGGAACGGTGGACCACCCGGCTGATCGAGGCCGACAACATCCGCCGCGCCACCCTGTTCCCCCGCGACCTGCACCGCCTGACCCCTTGACCTGGTAGCGACTCCGCGGTGCGACCCGTCCGGACATCACCGGAACGGGTCGCACCGCGCGGGGTCAGCCGGGCGGGCCGACCCGCTCCTGCCTGCCCGGCAGCGAGGTCACGTACGAGATGAGCGCGCGGAGCGGGCCGGGGAGGTCACCCTCGCCGACGCGCACCGTGTGCGCCTGGCCGCCGTCCTCGACGGTCAGCTCGTAGTCGAAGCGGTCGGGCTGCCCGCCGGAGGCACCAGAGCGCTCCGGCGCATCGGACAGCCCGGCCCGCTCCACCCTGGAGCGCAGCTCGGCGACCTCCTGCGAGGCCAGCGACGCCGAGTCGACCGTGGTGGTCGTGACCAGACCGGCGATGCCGCCACCCCGGACGATCGACACTTTCATGGACACAATCCTAAACCGGCTCCGCCTGGAGAACCCCGACCTGTTGCCAGGCGGCGCGTACCTTGCGCTGCTCGTCGCCGTCGGCGCCGAACAGCTCTCCGGCCACCTCCACCGTCGCCTCCGCGGCCTGCCGGAAATTGGAGCGCGGCCGGAGCCGCTCGGTGAGGGTGACGTACCAGATCCGGCCGGCGCGCTCCCAGGCGTTGCCGCCGATGGCGGTGGCGGCGAGGTAGAAGGCGTGGTTGGGGATGCCGGAGTTGAGGTGGACCCCTCCGTGGTCGTTGGAGGGGTTGCCGTCGTCGGGCAGATCCAGGTAGTCGCGCATGTGCGCGGGCTGGCGGTCACGGCCACCCGTGGGGGTCGACCAGGCGGTCCCCGGCGCCTTCAGCGACCGCAGGGCCGTCCCGCGCAGGGCACTGCCCAGGATGCCCTCGCCGATCAGCCAGTCGGCCTGCTCCGCGTTCTGCCGCCGGCCGTACTGCTTGACGAGGGAGCCGAAAACGTCGGAGAACGACTCGTTGAGCGCGCCGGGCTGCTTGCTGTAGACCAGGTGCGCGGTGAACTGGGTGATGCCGTGGGTCAGCTCGTGGGCGACGATGTCCACGGCCTTGGTGAGGGACCCCTTGGTGAAGATCTGCCCGCTGCCGTCACCGTAGATCATCTGGAAGCCGATCCAGGCGGCGTTGTCGTAGTCGTTCCCGTAGTGGACCGAGGAGACGATCTCCAGTCCCCGCCCGTCGATGCTGTCGCGCCCGAAGACGGTCCGGTAGAAGTCGTAGGTGGCGCCCGCCCCGTCGTAGGCGTCGTCGACCGCCGCGTCACCGAACGGTGGTTCGCCCTCCCCCCGCCTCTTCTTCCCGGGCAGGTCGAAGTCGCCACCGTGCTCCGCGTCGTAGACGGTACGCACCATGCCGGGGGCGGGCGCCACGTCAGCGATGGTGAAGGCGAGCTGGCGCAGCGCGCCGGTGACCGACGCGCGCTGAGCCCGGGAGGTCTCCGATGCGGTCAGGGTCCGGAGCGCCGCCTCCCGCTCCTCGGCGGTGCCCTGCTCGGCGACCGCCTCGAGCAGGTCGGGGGGCGCGATGCAGCACGCGGGCATGCTGTCGAAGGTAGTCATACGCCAAGAATCATCGCCATCCACGGCAATCGCATGAGTATCGCCGTACTCGTATGGCACCGGCCGGAGACAACTTCGTGGCGGACCGGGGTGTGCCTCCGGGGAGCGATCGTGAGAGGGTTCTTCTGCTTGGTGATCACGGGGGCGTGACCGTGCCCCGGGAAGCGGGCGGGACGGAGGCGACGATGCTTGGGGTCGAGAGGGTACCGGGGGCACTCCCGGTGCCGGCACGCGACGGGCGGCCCGCGGCGGCCGCCGCCTCGCCGGGAACGGGCCGCGCATGACGTCACTGCTGGCCATCAGCGACCTGCACATCGGCTACCAGGAGAACCGGCGCATCGTCGAGGAGATGCGGCCCACCTCCGCCTCCGACTGGCTGCTGGTCGCCGGGGACGTCTCGGAGAAGGTCTCCGACGTCGCGTGGGCCCTGGGACTGCTCGCCGACCGGTTCGAGAAGGTGATCTGGGCACCCGGCAACCACGAGCTGTGGACCCATCCCAGCGACCCCGTCCAGCTGCGCGGCGAGGAGCGCTACCGGCACCTGGTCGAGGTGTGCCGGAACCTGGGGGTGGTCACGCCGGAGGACCCGTACCCGACCTGGAGTGGGCCCGGTGGCCCGGTCACCGTCGCCCCGCTGTTCGTGCTGTACGACTACACCTTCCGGATGCCCGGCCTGGCGACGAAGGAGCAGGCGCTGGCCCGCGCGTACGACAAGGGCGTGGTCTGCACCGACGAGATGCTGCTGCACCCCGACCCGTACCCGACCAGGGACGCGTGGTGCGAGGACAGGATCGCCGAGACCGAGCGGCGCCTTTCGGCCAGGCCGCCCGGCGTGCCGACGGTACTGGTCAACCACTATCCGCTGGTGCGCGAGCCCACCCTGATCCTGCGCCACCCGGAGTTCGCGATCTGGTGCGGCACCGAGCGCACCGCCGACTGGCACCTGCGCTTCGACGCCGCCACCGTCGTCTACGGTCACCTGCACATCCCCCGGACCACCTGGCACGACGGGGTCCGTTTCGAGGAGGTCTCGTTGGGCTATCCACGCGAATGGCGTCCCCGCTCCACCCCGCCCGGCCGGCTACGGCGCATCCTGCCCAGCCCGCAGCCCGTCGCATGATCGAAAAGATCCTGCCGTCGTGGGTGGCGAGCGCGGAGTCCTTCGACGACCCGCCGGGCGTCGTGCTGTTCCCCGAGGAGGAGGCGGTCATCGCCCGCGCGGTGGACAAGCGGCGGCGCGAGTTCACCACCGCGCGCCACTGCGCCCGCCAGGCCCTGGCCCGCATCGGGCTGCCGCCGGCGCCGATCCTGCCCGGCGAGCGCGGCGCTCCGGGATGGCCCGGCGGGGTGGTGGGCGCCATCACCCACTGTGCCGGGTATCGCGCCGCTGCCGTCTCCCGTGACGCGCTGACCGTCGGCATCGACGCCGAACCCCACGAGCCGCTCCCCGACGGCGTCCTGGACGCGGTCTCCCTGGAGGCGGAGCGGGCGGCGATCGCGCGGCTCGACGGCGGCGTGCACTGGGACCGGTTGCTGTTCAGCGCCAAGGAGAGCGTCTACAAGGCGTGGTTCCCGCTGGCTCGGCGCTGGCTCGGCTTCGAGGAGGCCCATCTCACCTTCGACCCGTCCGGTACGTTCACCGCCCGCCTGCTCGTCCCCGGCCCCTCGGTGGCGGGCCGGGAACTGACCGGCTTCACCGGCCGCTGGCTGGTGGCCGACGGCCTGGCGGTGACCTCCATCGCCGTACCGGAAACGCCCGCCACCTGACCGGCCGTGCCGGCCGATTCGCGACCTGTCCTGGCGGGCACGGCTCAGTGGGTCAGGTCGCCGGCACGCACGCGGCGGAACACCGTGGGCTGCTCAGACGTCTAGCGGATGCTGTAGCTCGCTTTCTCGCATGCGCCCGGCCATGATGGCGACCAACGCCAGGATCGGCGGAATGACCCCGGCACCCACGAAGATCGTATGAATGGGCACGAGGAGCGAAAGCGGTCCGGCGATGGCTATCGAGATCGGCATGAAGGCGATGGAGACGAAGAAGTCCAGGCTCGCGACCCGGCCGATCATCTCCGGAGGTACCAATCGCTGCAGCAGTGTTCCCCAGAGCACGACGCCGGCTCCGCTCGTCGCACCCACGAGGAACAGAGCGGTGAGCATGACGCTCAGCGAGTGAGTCAACCCGAGTACGACCAGCGGTAACGCGGCTCCGCCCCAGCAGGTGAGCATGACGGTCAGGTAGCGGCGCGGCAGCTTCCACGACGACACGAGAAGTGAACCGATTGCTCCGCCTATGCCGTAGGCGGCGAGCAGTATCCCGAAGGTGGACTCGGCGTCCGCGAACCGTTCGCGTGCGATGAAGGGCAGAAGTACTTCGATCGGTCCCTGGATGACGAGTGCGAGCATCGATCCGAAAAGCAATGTCCACAGCAGCCAGCGCGTCCGGACTACATAGCTGTAACCGGCTTTGAGGTCGTCCAGGACGCTGGGTCGCTCGTCGGATTCGGAGCGTGTTACCGACTCACCGGCTCGACTGAGTAGGAGGGTCGCGCTGAATGCCAGCGCGAATCCGGCTGCGACGATGACCGCGCCCACCGCGGGGAAGGACGCTCCGACGACAGCTCCACCGAGAGCCGGTCCCAGGCCTTGCTGCATCGTGGGTCGCAGTGCGCCCTCAAGTCCGTTGGCGGCCAACAGTTGCTCCGCCGGGAGCACTCGCGGAAGGTATGCGCTGTATGCGGGATAGAAGAAGGCGGCTCCCGCTCCAACGACAAACGACGCGATCCCCAGCTGCCAGAGCTGGACGAGCCCGCTCAGCGACAGCACCGCGATAAGGCTCATTGTCAGAGCGTTCACGCCCTGCACGACGATGATGATCTTTCGTTTCGAGAATCGATCCGCGAGTACGCCGCCTGGCATCGCGAAAGCGAAAAGTCCAAGGCTCATGCCCGTGGCTACCGTGGACAGTGCAAGGGGACTGTCGTTGAGGGCCAGCACCTGGAAGACCATGACGATCGTCCAGACACCGGTCGCGAAGAGGGAAAGGCCCACGGTGGCGAAGAGCAGCCGATAGTCGCGCAGTTTCAACGGCTGGAAGGCGCGGAGAGTGTGCGGTCGATTACGGCTCATGCCGGCACCTCGCTTCCTGCACCAATGGCAAGGGTGAGCCGAGGCCACTCTTCGACGTCTCTGAGAAGTTGACGATCGTGACTGGACAACACGAGGGCAGCCTGAGTGCTGTGCAGCGCCTCCGTGAGTTCATCGACGAGCGAGATCGATAAATGGTTCGTTGGCTCATCCAGCAAGAGCAAGTGCGGTTGGGACGCGAGCGCCAGGGCGAGGTCCAGTCGTCGCTGCTGTCCCATCGATAGTTCCCCGATACGCTTGCTCGCTTCGCGTGGACGTAGAAGCCCGAGCGAGGACAGCCCGACGGTTTGTCCCGATGGGATCTGGCCGGTGGAGACGAGCATGGCCACGTGTGTCATGTAGACGTCACTGGCGCGGCGTTGGAGCGGAAGCACGGATTCTTGGTGGAGCAGCACTATACGCGCGGTCTGAGCCCGGTAGACACGCCCACTTGAGGCTTGCAGCTCACCTGCCATGACGGCGAGCAGGGTGGACTTGCCCGCGCCGTTCGGTCCTGTCACGACAAGTCGCGACCTACCTTGCAAGGTGACCGATGTCGGCGAGGAGAGCCGCCCGGTCACCGTCACGTCCTCGGCCGTGAGCAGAGGAGTTCCTGATCGCGTACGAAGCTCCGGGAAACGCAGCGGTTGCGGCGGCTCAGGCATCGTCACAGCATGAGCTTCGAGCGCCGACCGCCGGCGATGAACGCTCTGCACGAGTCCCGGTGCGCGGCTTGCGCGCTGGTGCTTGCCGGTGCCCTTGTCGGGTCGCCATCCAGTGACCAACCGGTTCTGCGCTGCGCTGAGCTCGTCCTCCAGTCGAGCTCTCTCCTGTTGCTGCCGCTTGAAGTCCTGTTCCCAGCGCTCACGCTCGGCACGGCGACCTTCCCGGTAACCGTCGTACCCGCCGCCGTAGACGCGAGGGCGGTCGTCGGGAGTCGGATCGAGGTCGACGATGGTCTGTGCCACGTCGCCGAGCAACGCTCGATCGTGGCTGACAAGAACGATTCCACCGGTACGGGCGCGAAGCTGTTGGGTCAGGAACTCCAGCCCGTTGCGGTCCAGGTGGTTGGTGGGTTCATCGAGCAGCAGGAAATCGGCGTCACCGCCGAGTAGGCACGCTAGGCGAACCCGGTACCTCTGACCTACGGAAAGCTCCGATAGACGTCGCGACCAGTCGGACTCCGCGTCCAACGCGTCGAGAGCGACGCGGACTCTGCGTTCCGCGTCCCAGGCATCGAGGGCCTCGGCTCGTTCCAGTGCGGCGGCATAGCGCTCATCCGCAGTGTCATCGCCGTTGGCCAGAGCGATGCTCGCCGCATCCAGTTCGCTGAGCGCAGCCAGGGAATCTGCCACAGCATCGGCGACCACCTCCCCGACCGTGCGCTCGTCAACCGTCGACATCTCCTGCTCGGCAAGCCCGAGAGTCCCCACCCGAGAGACGGAACCCTCGTCTGGCGTCAGCCTGCCCGCGAGAAGGTGCAGGAGCGTTGACTTACCGCGTCCGTTTTCACCCACGATCGCGATTCGAGACGTGGGAGTCGCAGTCAGATCGACTCTGTTGAGAACTGGGGTCGCCCCCAACGAGACCGAAGCCTCTGACACCACAATTTGTGCACGTGAGCGCGCAGGTAGAACTGTTGGGGCAAGCATTCGATTCCTCCGAAGAGGCGCGCCAAAATCCAGCACCGCGAGGGTGTGAGGCGCGCAATATGACGGCGACCGTGAGAGGCCATGACGACAAGACCGCCGCGAACTCGGAGTGTCTCAACGAGCGCGGTAGGCCTGGTCGGCCGTCACAGGAAGTACAAATGCATGCCTCCAGTTCTACCACACGATGCGCGGCGGGTGGGTCACACGACGCCGGTCTTGTGCGCGAAGACGGACCTGCAGGCGGTCACGGAGGTTGAGCCTGGTGACCACGCGCCGCGCGATGCTGGGTAGCGCAGGCCGTACCACGAGACTCCCGCTAGCGGGATCGACGGGGTGATCTCTCACAGAACATGCTTCCAGGGTCAGCAAATGCCCCACCGACAAGGACAGCCCGATGGTCAACCCCCTCATCTCAGCCAAGGCCCGCCGCAACCTCGCCGTCTGCGGGCTCGTCACGGTGATCGCCGCCGGGGCGGCCACCGCTCCCGCGGCGTCGGCCGGCACGGCCCCCGGCCCGCAGGAGTCGCTCGGCAAGCTGGTCGGCAAGGAGTTTCCCGGCGCGCTGGCCGCGGTGCGCGGCCGTGACGGAGTCGAGGAGAACTACACCGCGGGCGTCGGCGACCTGAAGACGGAGCAAGAGGTGCCGGTCGACGGGTACGTGCGGATCGGCAGCAACACCAAGACCTTCGTCGCCACCGTGGTGCTGCAGCTCGTCGGCGAGGGCAGGGTCAAACTGGACGCGCCAATCGAGAAGTACGTGCCGGGACTGATCCGCGGCAAGGCCGGCGACGGCCGCGAGATCACGGTCCGCCAGCTCCTCCAGCACACCAGCGGCCTGCCGAACTACACCGCGTTCATGCACGACGACATCTTCGAGATCCGGCACCGCTACGTCGAGGCCCGCGACATGATCGACCGGGCCCTACGGCACAAGGCCGACTTCGCGCCCGGCAAGGGCTGGCGGTACAGCAACACCGGCTACCTGGTGCTGGGCCTGATCGTGCAGAAAGTCACCGGTCGGCCGATCGCCGAAGAGGTCACCAGGCGGGTGATCGAGCGCGCCGGACTGACCGAGACCTACTGGCCGGGGCCCGGCGACCAGAGCGTCAAGGAGCCGCGCCCCCGCGGCTACGCGGCCAAGAAGTCCTTGGGCGAGCTCGCCGACATCACCGAGCTGGACCCGTCGTGGGGCGGCGCGGCAGGCCAGATCATCGGCACCCCGAGCGACCTCAACCGCTTCTACCTCGCGCTGCTGGACGGCAAGCTGCTCAAGCCCACCCAGCTCCGGGAGATGAAGAAGACGGTCAAGACGCCGGATCTCTTCCCCGGCTGGGAGTACGGGCTCGGCCTGGTCAAGATGAAACTGAGCTGCGGCCAGGTCGCGTGGGGCCACGGCGGCGATATCGACGGCTACGAGACCCGCAACGCCGCGACCACCGACGGCCGGGCAGCCGCAGTCGCGGTGACGGCCCTGCCGAGCAGCGAGGCCGGGGCCAAGAAGGTCATCGACTTCGTTGACGCCATGCTGTGCGCCAAGTAGGCCCTGCCCGCTCGGCGAACCCTCCGATCGGCACCCGTTTCCGCCGCCCGATGACCGCCCTGTGCGAGTGAGGTGACGCGCACCTCAGGGCTCGCATGCCGCGCCGCGGCGTGCGGGGCTCTCGCGTTCCCGCCCGGCCGATGCCGTGCCCCCGCCGTAGCGGGATCGCCCGATGAGGGCCTGGGTGCCGGGCACGGTGAGCAGGGCGAGGCGTTCGGCGTCCTCGGTGCCGGGTTCGGCGGTGTAGATCATGATGCGCAGGTCGCCTCCCGCCACCTCACCTGCATTCCTTTCCGGCCAGGCACCGGCTTGCCGTTGCCAATCCCCTCGCCTACCAGTATCGGAGTACCCTGATGACCGCCTCGACCGCCTCCAAGACCAACCGCCGCCGCTGGTGGTGGGGGCTGATGGCCGTGCTCGCGGTGGGCATCGCCGCCTACGCGGTGCCGCCGTACCTGACCGGGAACCCGGCTGACAGCAATGTGCCGATCGATCCGGACCTCGCCATGCACTACCTGTCCCTCGCGGTGCACGCCGTTCCCGGTGGCCTTGCCCTGATCATCGGGCCGTTGCAGTTCGCGACCCGGCTGCGCGTCAGCAGGCCCAAGCTGCACCGTGTCCTCGGCCGGGTGTACATGATCTCCATCGTGATCGCCTCCGCGGCGGCCGTCTTCGCCGCGGCGGCCACGCTCGGCGGCTTCGCGGTCCAGGTCGCGTTCTACGTGCTCGTGGCGGCCTGGCTGTACACGCTGGCCAAGGCCTACCGGTGCATCCGCCGCGGCGAGGTGCAACTGCACCGGATCTGGATGATCCGCAACTACACCCTGACGTTCGCCGCGGTCACCCTGCGCGTCTACCTAATCCTCGGCCTGCAGTTGAAGAAGTCGTTCACCTCGCTGGAGTTCGACCAGCTCTACACCGCCAGTGTGTGGGCGTCCATCCTGGTCAACGTCCTCGTGGCCGAATATTTCATCATTCAGCGCACGCTGGCACCGCTGGCCCGCCGTCAGCAGCGCCGGGAGACCACACCGGTCACCACGTCGGCCGCAGCCGGTTAAGGGCGCCGAGCAGGAGCGGGACATTCTGCGGACGGGTCCGGTTCCGTGACGTCCACCATGGTCTTGGCGGTCTTCCTGCCGGGTTTCCTGGGTGCGTACCCGCTTGGGTGGATCCCGCGGATGGCCTGCTCGCCGATGCCGGGCCAGTCAGTACTACGGTCGCTACCGGCGGCCGCCGTCCTTGAGGTAGTGCAGGACGGCGGCGACGCGCCGGTTCGTCCGGTCGGTGGGCGCCAGGTCGAGCTTGGCGAAGATGTTGCGGATGTGCTTGTGCACGGCGCCGTCGGTGACGAAGAGCCTCTCGGCGATGGCAGCGTTCCCCAGCCCCTCGGCCATCAGGGCCAGCACGTCGCGCTCGCGAGGGCTGAGCCGCTCCAACCGGTTGTCGAACCGGGCACGGGACAGGAGCTGCGCGACGACCTCCGGGTCGATGGCCGTGCCTCCTTCCGCCACCCGATGCAGCGCGCTCTTGACATCCTCCCCCTCGTAAACGAGGGGGATTCCCACGGTCGCCCGTGAGGGTTCCTGCTTCACCGCCGGTTGCCCGCCCGAGAGGACTCTCGTTGAGGTCTTACACCAGCTCCACAGGCGTTTTACCTCTCCGCCAGCCCGGCGGCGAGGATGTTCTTCGCGGCGTTGACATCCCGGTCATGGGCGGCACCGCAGGCACACACCCACTCGCGAACCCCCAACGGCATGGACCGCTGGATCGCGCCGCACGCCGAGCACAGCTTCGAACTGGGAAACCAGCGGTCCACCGCTACCAGCGTGCGCCCGTACCACCGGGCCTTGTACTCCAGCATGGAGCGCAACTCCCGCCAGGACGCATCCGAGACGGCGCGGGCCAGCGAGCGGTTCTTGACCAGGTTGCGGACGGTCAGGTCTTCCACGGCGATCACTTGGTTCTCGCGAACAAGCCGTGTCGTGACCTGGTGCAGGTGATCCCTTCTGCGGTCGGCGATCCGGGCGTACACCCCGGCGGCCTTCAGCCTCGCCTTGGCCCGGTTGTTCGACCCCTTCTCCTTGCGGGCCAGCGCCCGCTGGGCCTTGGCCAGCTTGCGGCGGTCGGCTCGTTCGTGACGCGGGTTGACGATCTTCTCCCCGGTCGACAGCGTCGCCAGTGCGGTGATGCCCGCGTCCACCCCCACGCTCTGCTCGACCGGCGGCAGAGGGCTGATCTTCTCCTCGACCAGCAGGGACACGAACCAGCGGCCCGCCGCGTCCCTGCTCACAGTGACCGTGGACGGCTGCGCGCCCTCGGGAAGGGGACGCGACCACACGATGGCCAGCGGCGCGTCCATCTTCGCCAGCGTCAGTGCGCCCTCACGCCGGCGAAACGCCGACCGGGTGTACTCGGCCGACGCCCGCGACTTCTTCCTGCTCTTGAACGTGGGGTACTTAGCGCGTTTGGCGAAGAAGTTGGAGAACGCCGCCTGCAGGTGGCGCAGCGCCTGCTGGAGCGGGACCGACGACACCTCGGACAGGAAGTCGTAGGCACCGCTGCGTTTCCACTCGGTCAGCGTGGCCGAGGACTCCACGTAGGAGACGCGACGCCCTTGGAGGGTGTAGGCGCGGGTGCGTTCTTCCAGGGCCTTGTTGTAGACCAGGCGCACACAGCCGAACGTCCGGGCCAGCTCGCCGGCCTGCTCGGGGGTCGGGTGGAAGCGGTACTTGTAGGCCCGCTTCACGATCTGCGCCACGCCTCGCACCATACCGTGCGATCAGCTGAGGATCGTGCGTGTGTTCGGTACGGCGGTCCGCCTGGCGGCGAATCGCCTGCCCCTGTCCTGCTCCGCAGGAGCCCGATTCCTCCCCCGCCTGAAGGCGGGGGTCTCCTCGGAGGTATCTGATGAACTCCTGGACCCGCCCGACCCGCTCCTTGAGCAGGTAGCCGAGGCGGGAGCTGCCGTGCACGAGCAAGTCAGTGGCGAACGCCTGCTCCACATACGCCGACAAGACGAGCACAGCCAGGGTCGGCTGGCGGTGCCGGGCCGCGACGGCGGCGACGATGCCCTCGTCGGTGTGGGTCGGTGGCATCCGGACGTCAACGATGGCGACGTCCGGTTTGTGGGCGTCGATGGCGGTCAGAAAACCGTCGGGGTCGGCGACGGTGGCCACGACGTCGAGCGACTCGGCACGCAGCAGCAGTGCGAGACCTTCGCGCAGGAGAGGGTCGTCCTCGGCGATCACAATCCGCATGGCAGGCTCACGTTCAGGATCGTAGGCCCGCCTGGAGGGCTGGTCAGCATGAATGTCCCATCGTGTGCTTCGGCTCGGCGGCGGATCCCGCCGAGCCCGGACCCGCTGTGCTCGTCGGCCCGGCCGCGGCCGTCGTCGATGATCCGGAGGTGCAACCAGTCGTCGCGTCGATGGACGGCGACGGTGGCGTGTCCGGCCTGGCTGTGCCTGGCGATGTTGGTGAGCGCCTCAGCCACCACGAAGTAGGCCGTAGCCTCGACGGATGCGGCGCACCGGCCGGGGAGGCCGGCGTCGACCTCGCAGGGAACCGGGCAGGCGGCGGCCAGCCCCGTCAGCGCGTCAGCCAGGCTCCTGTCCTCCAGCACCGGGGGCAGGATGCTGCGTACGACCGTGCGGAGATCGGACAGGGCCTGCTCAGCGGCTCCCTGCGCGCGTTCGAGGATCTCCTCGGCGCTGGACGGGTCGCGGGCAACCGCCCGGCGCGCGGCGCCGAGCAGGACCGTGACGGCGACGATCCGGTTCTGGGTACCGTCGTGCAGGGACCGCTCTATCCGCCGCAGCTCGGCGGCGTGCGCGTCCAGCGCGGCCGCGCGGGTCGCGGTGAGCTGGGCGACCCGCAGGGTGAGGTCGGTATCGGCGCCGGCGGTCAAGAGCCGCCGTCCCCCCCAAGCCTGCAGCCGTGCCATACCCGGCGTGAACAGCACGAAGAGGATGATCCAGCCGATGCCGAGTATGGAGACCGCCATAGCGCTGGGCAGGTCGTCCACCACCCAGAGCCCCAGGGCCGCGTCGGCCACCACGTCCGGCGGCGGCAACCACCACCACAGCGGGAGGGTGAAGTCGAGGACCGCGCGGAACGGCAGGGTCAGGCCGACCAGGCCGAGGAACATCCCGAGAGTGGTGTGGCCGACGCTCCAGCCCAGCTCACGCCAGGTGGCCGGGCTCGCCAAGGCAGCACGCAGCCCGGGCGGCGGCGGCTCACGGGCGATGATCTCTGGGCCCCACCGGGAGAGCCTGGCTCGCTCCCGGTCGGCGACGGTACGCAGCCCGCGCAGCGCGGTGGGCGCCAGCAAAAGGCCCACGCCAACGAGGCAGAGCAGCGCGGTGACGGCCAGGCCGAGCAGCACGATCAAGGCCAGGATTGCGGTGCTCAGCCCGCCGACAAGATGGTCGAGCCCGTCCAGGGCCGTGCGGGACCGGGCGAGAACACCCCATGGCCGAGCCCGTCGCAGCCGGCCGTGGCGGGCGTCGGCATCCTCAGCTCCTGACTCAGCGGACATGGCCCCGGCCGGGCCGCGCGAGATCACCGATCAAGAGTACCGGCCGCTGTACCGCGCCGAGCGTGCACACCGTCTCCACGTACAGCCTGCGCGCCGGCGGCGCCACCGTCGCTGCCGGTGTCCCGATCGCCGGCGTCTGCTGCTCGCCGCCGGAGAACAGCCCGGCTCGCCAGGGTGCGCCACATCCTTGCCGACGCCGCGTTCCCTGCGCAAGACTGGCTCCGGCCCTGGCCCTTGCTCCCCTTCTTCTGGGAATGCCGATCACCGCGGCGGCTGTCACGGTGACGGTGCGGTCAGTAGGCGCCGTACTGCTTCGCGCAGGCTGCGGCGGCGGAGGTCGCGTGTGCCGTCCTGGCCGGCGACCTGGTGGAGCGCCGGGGAGGCGATCGTCCATGCGCCGACGAGCCCGAGGACGTAGTTGAGGACGTGGACGGCCGGCATCGCGGCGTCGAGACGCCCTGCATCCTGGGCTTGGGTGATCTGGGTCACCTTGTTGCGGTAGGAGATGAGCTCGGCCTCGGAGACGTCCGTGCGTTCCAGGTTGCGCCAGGAGAACAGGCGCGTCAGTTCCGGGCGGTCCTCCAGGTAGTCCAGGAGCCGCTCGGCGTAGCCGAGCAGGTCATCGGCGTCGAAGGGCACGGTGTCGAGCATCGCCGCCACGTTGTGCACGACGACCTTGTCGAACAGCCGTTCCTTGTCGCCGAAGTACACGTAGATGAGCCGCTTGTTGGCGCCGGCCTTGTCGGCGATGCGGTCGACGCGCGCTCCGGCCAGGCCGTGTTCCTGGAACTCGTCGAACCCCGCGGCCAGCAGCCGTTCCTGGGTCATGCGGGACTGACGTTGCTTGGCCGTCAGGGCAGGGGCTTCGTCCATGCCAGACATGGTACCTAACTGGCTAGATACTTTTCGTGCTACGGTATCTAACTAGTTACCTACAAAGGGGCGAACATGGCTTCCACCTGGTTCATCACCGGAACCTCCAGCGGCTTCGGCCGGCACATGACCGAACTGCTGCTCGACCGCGGCGACCGTGTCGCCGCCACCCTGCGCAACCCGGCCCGCCTCGACGATCTCGCCGCGCGCCACGGCGACCGGCTGTGGCGCGCGCGACTGGACGTCACCGACACCGCCCGCATGCGCGAGGTCGTCGACGCCGCGTTCGCCGACATCGGCCGCATCGACGCGGTCGTCTCCAACGCCGGTTACGGCCTCATCGGCCTGGCCGAGGAGCTGACCGACGAGCAGATCGAGCGCCAGATCGACACCAACGTGACCGCCCCCATCCAGCTCGCCCGCGCGGTGACCCCGCACCTGCGCGCGCAGGGCGGCGGCAGATTCCTGCAGACCTCCAGCATGGGCGGTCACATCGTCTTCCCCGCGATGTCGCTGTACCACACCAGCAAATGGGCCCTCGAAGGCTTCTTCGAGACCTACGCCCTGGAGACCGAGAGATTCGGGATCCGCACCACGCTGATCGAGCCCGGAATGGTCGCCACCGACTTCTACAGTTCGGCGGACGTCACCCCCTCGGCGCTGCCCGCCTACGCCGGCACCCAAGCCGCGGAGTTCACTCACGGCAAGAGCAGTGTCACGCTGGAGGACATGCCCGGTGACCCGCGCAAGGTCGCCGAAGCCATGATTCGCATCGGTGACCTGACCGATCCGCCACGGCGCCAACTCCTCGGCTCCGACGCCCACCGCCTGGTCCACGACGCCCTCAAGGCACGGTTGGAGAGCACCGAGGCCCAATACGAGGTCGCCCTCACCACGGACCGGGACGGCTTCGTGCCGCCCCAGGCTTGACGCTCCTTCTCCCCCGAAGAAGTGGCTGTCCCCACAGGTCACTTGCTTCCCTCTGGATCACTCCTTGCACAGGCGGGCGTAGGCACGGGCGGCCCTCATGCGTTCGGCGGCTTCGTCGTGCTGCGCCGCCCAGCCGGAGACGAAGGCGGCGTGCGCCGGAATCGCCGGGGAGTTCTTCGCGGCTGCAATTCCCAGGCTCTTCGCCGCTTCCATGGCCTTCACCCCGGACTCGAGGGGCTCGGCTCTCCCTTGTCCCGTCCGAAGACGGCTGAGTAACGACGCCGCAGGCTTCGCGTCATGCTACGGACCGCATCGTCGCTCCCCCTCACAGGGCTTTTGACGCTGGGCTTCGACCCCGCCCGTTTCCAGACGAAGCCGCCGGCCTGCTACCGGGCCTCCTGGCAGCTACCCGGACCGGACTCACACCGGCAAGCGACGACGAGCTTACGAACATGCAGATCAGCCGCTATGTCACGGCTCCAGTTCTACTGGGCGCACGAGATCACCTCATTGACAAGCTTGGGAAGAGCCTGAAAGGGTCTCGCGTACAACGAAGATCATCCGACGTTTTTTGGGTCTGACCATTCAGGGAGATCGCGGTGACGCGGAAGAAGCCTCTTGCGCTGACACTTGGCATGTCAGTGCTCCTGTCCACGGGTGTAGCGGCTAACGCGTCCGCGACCGGCCTCGGCGAGGAGCGCTTCCAGCCGGGTGTCACCTACGATCTGTCGGTGACCGACGCCGAGCGCGACGCGATCCACGCGGAAGTCGAGGCGTTGGCTGGACGCGTCAACAGCGCGCGGGCGGGGGACGGCACCTACGACCCGCTCAGTCTGATCGGGGCGATGCTGGACGGGTCGAGCTACGACTCCATCTCCCGAGGCGGCACGGCCGCGACGGCGTACCCCTTCCCGGTCAGCAACACCGAAGCCAACCAGAACGAGTACGACCGCAAGGTCGCCAAGCTCGCCTGGGTGGTCAAGCTGGCCACCGACCTGGGTTTCCCGGTGGTCGTCCAACGCCAGCCCGACAAGTACGTCTACGCGGAGATCGGTGACCCGGACGCCCCGGAGATGGTCATGGCGTTGAGCCACCTCGACTCGCCGACGGCTTCCGTTTCGCCAGCCCAGCTGGCGCGCTGGCGGAACGCCGATGGCAACCTCGGCACTCCTGGTGCGTACCACTCGCCCTATGTCCGGGACGGCTGGGTCTACGGAGCGGGCGTGCAGGACGACAGCGGCCCGACGCTGGCGACGCTGCTCGCGGCCAAGGCGCTGCTCGAGGCGGGGTTGCCCCTCGACCGACGCATCCGCATCGTCATGGGAATCTACGAAGACGGCGGTCCCGGCACGCCCTCGACGACGAACACCGCCACCTTCCAGTCCATCCCGTACAACTCGAACCCGAGCTTCTACGACAACTGGGCCTACAAGAACCTCAACCGGGAGGAGGTCCCGATCGCGGCCTACACCTCCGACTCGCGGTTCCCGGTCATCGTCGGCAACTCCGGATCGGTGACCCCGTCGGTGTCGATGAGCTTGTCCGCAGACAGCACCAAGGCCTTCCGGCTGACGGATGCCACAGCCGGCGTCACCCTGCGTGAAGGCGATCCGACGCTCAAGGACATCGCCTACGGCAGCACCACGCAGATCGCCTCCCGGGCAATCTTCACCCTCGACGTGGCGGGGGCCGGCTCCGCCGAGCGCGACCGATTCGTAGCGGCGATCACCGCCGCCGCGACCACGAAGGGTTGGCTCCCGGCTGCTCCCCGCACCACCCCCAAGGTGCAGACCATGATCACCGGCGACTCGCTCACGCTGGAGATCAACACCGATGTGGCGATGGAGATGCCGACCCCGCAGTACGGCAAGAATGCCGTCGTGTGGGGGATGTTCCTCCTCTCCAAGGGACTCGGCGCACTGGGAACCACGGCCGCCGACATGCAATTGAAGAAAGCCACCGACGGCATCGCCGACCTGTTCTTCCGCGACGGTGTCGAAGGCGAAGCCTATATCGGCAAGTACATGGGCATCCCGGCGAGCCTGTTGCGCAACCCGAGCAACGGCACTCCGAACCTGACCTTTGCCCTCATGGGAGGCATCAATTCGGAGACCCCGACGAGCTTTTACACGGACGCCTCCGGCAGCCTCAGCATGCCGATGTATGTGCGCAGCATGCACGTCACCGCGACTGACTCCAGCCAGGCAACGACGGCGGTCACGGCCGCCTTCCAGGCGAAGGGGTTCACCATCGGCAACCTCGGCTCGCCCATCGGCGCCGGGTTGTACGTCACTCACGACAACCCGCTGACGGCTCTTCAGTTCGGGAGCTACCAAGCCTCGATCAACCGCAACCCGGAGAAGTTTGCGGATCCATATTCCCTCAGGGACGTGGTCTATCCGCAGGGCACGACCGGCGGCACCCTGGCCAGCAACTTCCGCAATAAGATGACCGCCTTCGGCGCGGTGATCCCGGGTAACGAGCGCTGGTGGCACACGGCCAACGAGCGGATGAAGGTCGACTCGGCAGTGCAGATGACCAAGATGATGGCCGATGGCATGCTGGAGATGGCCAGGTACTCCGGGCCCGCCGGTGCCAAGTTCATGTGGGCAAGCATCCCGGGGCTGAACTCCGACCGGGCGGACCTCGACCTGCTCGACGTCACGATCGGAACCTACAAGGACGCGTCGGCCGCTGTCGGCACGAGCCGGTTGGGCACCCAGGCCCTGCTCGGCGCCACCTCGTTCAACATCCCGATGTGGAACGGGCGCGGCAACTCGGCTCCGACGGCCTCGGCTTTCGCACTGGGGCACGCCCCGGGAGGGGTCTACTTGCCCCTGACCGACACCGAGTACCTGAACACCACGTACGTGTCGCCGATGCGCTTGGAGTTCAAGGTGGAGCGCCCCGACTACATGTCGGACGCGGCTTGGGCGAAGTTCGTGGCCGGCGGCTACGGCGACTTCCGGTTCAACATTCTCGTCGGCGACGCGGTTGTGCCGCTGGCCGTTCCTGCGGGGCAGAGTGCGGACAAGTACTTCTCCTCGCGCATCTCGGCCAACAACCCCGACGCCATCTACCTGTCGGTCAACCTCGCGATCACCGATGCCCCGTACGCCGGGGTGCAGGCCATCCTCGCGGATTCCAAGACGGACCTGTACACGGTCAATCCGACGTACTTGGCCTCAAACCCAGATCCGTTCCCCGGGCGCGGAGCCATCGAACAGCGGGGCTTCTTCCTGTTCGGTGATGGGCACAAGAACGCGGAGTTCTCTTCGCCCGACGCGGTCTACGTGACAGTCGCCAACGCGGTCATCGATGCCAAGCCGTCGGCGGCGGTGAGGAAGTTGAAGGGCGACAAGAACGAGTTGACCATCACGGTGAAGCAGACCCACATCGACGGCAGCGAGTCTCCTGTGACGGCCACGTTCACCATCGACAACAACGCTGCCGGCACTTACACCGTCGGCGATTACAAGGTGTACGTCGAAACCAAGGGCAACACCCAGGTGCGGTCGATCTCCATCGTTTGACGTCCTCCCCCGCCTGAAGGGCGGGGGATTTCAACCCGTTCCTACGCTGAGAGGAGGAGTTGAGGTTCGCGGTTCATCGGCTCCGGCAACCCAGATCCTCCCCGCGCAGCAACCGCCCGCCCGGCGGCCGTGTCTCGGATGTTCTTGGCCGCGTTGACGTCGGCATTGACCCGGTGCCCGCAGGCCACACAGGCGAATCGAGATTGGCTCTCTCTCGACTCGGCCGCGCGGTGCCCGCAGGCGTTGCAGGTCTGCGACGTGTAACGCGGGTTGATCCTCTGGACCCGGCCAGGGGCCTTGTGCTCCAGCCGGGTCACGAGCCGGCCCCACCCGTTGGCGAGGATGCCCCGGTTCAGGCCCGCTTTCTGGCGGACGTTGCGGCCGGGCACCTCGACGGTGCCTTTCGCCGACCGGGTCATACCGGCGATCTTCAGGTCTTCGACGCCGATCACATCGAACCGGCGGGCGAGATCGGTACTGGTCTTCTCCACCCAATCCTTGCGGCGGTCCGTCTCACGGGCCTTCACCTTCGCGATGGCCGTTTTGACCTTGCCACGACGGTTCGACCCGCGCTTGGCCCGCACCAGTTTGCGCAGGAGGCGCAGGAGTCGCGTCTTCTCGGTGCCACGCAGACCGGGAGCCTCCAGCATCTCCCCGGTGGACAGGGCAGCCGACACGGCCACCCCCCGGTCCACGCCGACCACCTCACCTGTTCCCGGCGCGAGGATCGGCTCCGGAACGGCGGCGAACGCCACATGCCAGCGCCCGGCGGCGTCTCGGGTGATCCGGTAGGACCTCACACCATCGGGAACGGCACGCGACCAGCGAAACCGCACCCACCCCACTTTGGGGACCTTGACTTCGCCGACGTTGCGGGAGAGATGGCGAACGTCGCCGGGTTTGACCGCGACGATCCGGAACCCTTCGCCCCGCCCGCGTCTCCGCCACGTCGGGCGGCGGTGGGTCTTGCCGAAGAAGTTCGCCATCGCCTGCGCGAAGTCCTTCAGCGCCTGCTGCTGAACGACGATCGACCCGGCGCGCAGCCACGCGAACTCCGCGCGCGCCTCCGTCAACTGGCGGCACTGCTCCGCGAAACCCGGCGCCGCCTTGATGCCCGGCCGCCAGTGGGCGTGCTGCTCAACAGCGAGGTTCCACACATATCGGGCGTGCCCGCAGTGCTCGGCCAGCGTCGCCTCCTGGGCGGGCGAGGGCTGGAGCCGGTAGCGGGACACGCGATCGAACGTACCGAACCCCACCGACAAAACCCGGAGACCACAGTGGCCGACCGTTCCGCGTTTCCTCCCCGCCCCGAAGGACGGGGCATCCACGCTGCAGGTGTTCGGTGACCTGCTCGGAGTCCAGAACGCTCTCAGCCCGGACAGCCTGAGAGTCATGAGTTTTCAGGTGTCACGGAAGCGGGAGTTCTCGGCCGAGGAGGGGCTTGACTTCCTCAACAGCTTCATCGTCAAAGATCTCGAACGGGTCGCGGAGGCGGTCCGCTTGGGTCGGTACGGTGCCGCGCTCGACGCGTACATGCAGACATCCGAACCTGATCGGGTGGATCTACGCCGACGGCCGGAGGTCGTCTTCGATCGCGTGGCACCGGACATGGTTCCGCTTGGACGATGGCCGCAGGGATCGGACGTACCCCTCGCGCTCAGCCAGCAGTTCGCGGTGAACAGCGTGATGGCCGAACTCGCACTTGGCGCCGGCGTGTTCGCGGTGAACGGTCCTCCCGGCACGGGAAAGACCACGATGCTCCGGGACCTGATCGCCGCCATCGTGGTCGAGCGGGCGCAGCGGCTCTCAGAGCTCTCACACCCCGGCGACGCCTTCACCACCACGCACAGATGGATCAGCGGGAAATACAACCGGGTAGTGCGCGCGTGGCGCGAGGATCTCACCGGATTCGAGATCGTGATCGCCTCTGCCAACAACGGAGCAGTACAGAACGTCACCCTGGAGGTTCCCGGCAAGGACGCCGTCCATCCGGAGTGGCATGACACCGCCGACTACTTCGCCGACATCGCGAGCCGTGTCCTCGGCCAGCCTGCCTGGGGACTCGGCGCCGCGTGCCTCGGGCGGAAGACCTACCGGCAGGACTTCGTCCACAAGGCCTGGTACGGCTACGCTTCCACGGACGAACCGGGCCTCCTGGACATGCTCAAGGCGTGGGAGACCGGTGCGGGGAGTGGCGGTTCTGCGAGCTGGGGCGATGCCGTTGAATCGTTCCGGCGCGCCGTCCAGAGAGTGCGTCTCCTTCAGGAGGAGCGTTCGCAGATTCATAGGTGCCAGCAGGAACTCCTGGCGCTGAACCAGAGGATCGAGCCGGTCAGGGTCTCGATCTCGGCTCATGAGGTGAAGCTTGTTGAGGCCCATCGGCAGCTCGGGGCGGTGGAGAGCACCTTGGCCACGGCACAGGAGGAGGCCGCTCACTGGTTACGCAAGCGTCAGGAACATCAGCAGTTCCAGCCAAGCCTGACCACCGCGCTGTTCAGTCTCGGCAAGGCCACGCGTGAGTGGCGCGCCGAGGGGCAACCCATTGTCCAGACCCAGCAGGCCGCACAATCCAAACTCGATCACGCGGAAACAGCACACAAGGCGATCGAGGAAAGCGTCACCAGGATCTCCAGGGACCTCGATGCCGATCAGAGACACCTGAGCGTGCTCTGCCATCAGGCAACCCGGCTTCAGACGGAGATCGATCGGCTCTCGAACGGTATTGAGGACTTCGTTCCCAAGGATGCCTGGTGGAGCGACGAAGCCGCACGGGAACTGGCCGCTCCGTGGACCGATCCGGAATGGAACATCGCCCGTACCGAACTGTTCTTTGAGGCGCTCCGGCTCCATCAGGCTTTCATGCGCGCCGAAGCGACGACCCTGCGCAGGAATCTGTGGGGCGCGGTGGATGTCCTGACCGGTGCGGCTCCCAGGGACACGGCGGAAGACGCCATCCGGGCCGCCTGGCAGAGTCTCTTCTTCGTCGTCCCCGTCGTCTCCAGCACTTTCTCCTCCATCGACCGGATGTTCTCCCACCTGACCCGGGAATCGCTGGGGTGGTTGTTCATCGACGAGGCGGGACAGGCGACGCCGCAGGCGGCTGTCGGTGCGATCTGGCGGTCACGCCGGGTCGTCGCGGTCGGTGACCCCTCGCAGCTTGAACCGATTGTCACCTTGCCGTTCACCAGTCAGCAGGCGCTTCGCCGTACCTTCCGGGTAGCGGAGGAACGCCGGCTCCCTGCAAGGACGTCGGTGCAGCAGTTGGCCGACCACAGCAACGCCTACGGCACCTACCTACCCGGTGATGACGAGCCCGTCTGGGTCGGCGCGCCGCTGCGTGTACACCGCCGGTGTGACCAGCCGATGTTCGACATCTCCAACACCATCGCCTACGACGGTCTGATGGTCTACGGAAAACGACCGAGCGACGCGCTGGACCGGCCCACTAGTAAGTGGATCGACATCGTCTCCACCGAGTCCCATGGTCACTGGATCCCCCAGGAGGGCGAGGCACTCGTCTGGGTATTGAAAGCTCTTGTCGGCGACTACGCCGTCGCTCCGGAAGACATCCTGGTGATCGCCCCCTTCAGGGAAGTCGCACGAAACGCGGCAAGGCTGGTCGCCCCTTGCCGGAAGATCAAGGCTGGCACTGTCCACACCGCCCAGGGGAAGGAAGCCGAGGTCGTGGTCCTCATCCTCGGCGGCGATCCGAGCAAGCCGGGAGCGAAAGGTTGGGCCGCGCAACGCCCCAACCTGCTCAACGTCGCGGTCAGCCGTGCCCGACGTCGGCTCTACGTGATCGGAAACCGTACCGAGTGGGCCCGGCATCGCCACTTCGACGTCCTCGCCGCGAACTTGGGCATACAGGGCGACAGACCGACAGAGCCTCTCTCCTAGCGACCGCAGCGCAGATCCGCGCCCGGGCCGGTGAACTGGCAGGTCGCCCAGATCGCGACGGCCTGCCTGCGCTCCGTTCGTCGCGGAACATGTTGGTGATCAAGGCGAGTATGGACGGCATCGTAGTCGCGCCAACGATGCCCAGCAGCGCACACGATACGACGGCCCCGGCCACGCCCTCTACCTGCCGGGCAACGGTGGCCCCGCCAACGGATGCGTGATCGGGCACGCCACCCGCTACCTCGTCGACCTGAGACTTCCCGCCCCCCGGTACCGTCTGCCGCCACGGGGAATAACTCCCCAGCCCCTGCCGCCCCGCGCCCCCTCGCCGGGCCCGGCGCAGCGAGCGGGTCAGACGACGCCGGCCTTGTGCGCGAAGACGGCCATCTGCAGGCGGTCGCGGAGGTTGAGCTTGCACAGCAGGTTGGAGACGTGGAACTTGACGGTCGCCTGGCTCACGTACAGCCTGCTCGCGATCTCGGTGTTGTTCAGCCCGTCGGCGACCAGGACCAGCACCTCGTGCTCGCGCTCGGTGAGCGACTTGACGGCCTCGGGCGGGCGGTAGGGCAGCCCGTTCTCGAACCGCCGCAGGAAACTGCTGGCGACCTGCGGCGCGAAGAACGCCTCCCCCCGCGCGATGGCCCTGATCGCCCCCACCAGCTCGTCCTGGTCACTGGAGCGCAGCAGGAAGCCGCGGGCTCCGGCGCGTACCGCGTCGAACATGCTCTCCGGCTGCTCGGTCAGGATGACGCTCCGCACCGGACCGGCCAGGGAGTCGGCACGGAGCCGCTCGGTGACCTGGATGCCGTCTAGGCCGGTGAGCCGCTCGTCGACGAGTGCCACGTCGGGTCGCAGGCCGCGGGCCTTGGAGACCGCCTCGAATCCGTCACCGGCGTCCCCCACGACGCGCAGCCCCGGTTCGGCGGCGAGGATCGAGCACAGCGCGGTGCGGAGCAGCCTCTCCGAGTAGCAGATCAGGACCCGGATGTCGGTGGTCGGGCTGTTCATCTCCCGCTCACCTCAGGCGGGCGAGGACGAGGTGCCGGGACGGGACGAGTCCCGCGAGCGGTTCCCTGGCGGTGACGACGACGGCGGTGAAACCGAGCGTCAGCAGTGGCGGCAGCCGGTCGGCGTGCCGCGTGCCGTCGGCGTCGTCGACCAGCAGCAGGCACCGCCCGCCCGAGGTCGGGGACGTCATGCGGGCTATCCGCGCCTGCCGCACGGCGGTGCGCAGCTCGCCGGGGCCGCGCCGGTCCCGGCCGAGGTCGAGGAAGAGCACGTCCAGTGCCATCCGCTGGCGCAGCACGTGGGCGCACTGGACGGCGAGGGTGGTCTTGCCGACTCCGGCCGGGCCCGTGACGGTCACCAGCGCGGGTTCCCCGCCACCGGAGGCGACCGACACCACCTCCTCGATCTCCCGCAGCAGCGGGAGCCGGCTCAGCGCGACGGTGCCGCTCACCGAGGGCAGGCCCCACTCCGGGGGCGGCGCCACGGCGGGAGCACCGAACGAGCGGGGCGGCGCCGCCTCGAAGGTCACCCGGTCCTCACCGGTCAGTTCAAGGGCGGCGGCCAGGCGGCGCACCGAGGTACGGTGCGGGTAACGGGTGCGACCCCGCTCAAGGTCACGCAGCGTGCGCACGCTCAGGCGGGCGCGTTCGGCCAGCTCCTCCTGGGTCAGCCGCGCCTTGTCGCGATGGGTGCGCAGCAGCTGAGCGAATCCCAGGCTGTCGGACAACAGTGCAGACCTCACGTGAATCCTCCCGGTGACGACCAGATGCCGTCAACGTAGGAAGTGCCGGTAATCATCGGATATCGCCCCGATATCGCCGGTCATTCCTCCTGGTCACCCCGCATGCGCGCTGGCAGCGTGAGAGGCATGCTTCCGACAGGACGGATACGACGGGGCCCGGCGCCGCTACTGGACGACGCGGTCCTGACCCAGCGGTTCGACTGGGAGACGCGCACCCTGCTGCGGCACTACCGCTGGATCGAGCTGACCCACACCGGCGAGTACGCCCGGATGGGGCTGTTCGACCGGGACGCGGCCGAGCGGATCCGCCGGGCGGTGCTGGACCTGACGCCCGAGCAGGTCGGAGCCGAGCGCGCGGCGGCCATGTCGGACCCGCTGTTCGCCCTGGAGAGGTGCGTCCAGGCACACGTACCCGAGAGCGCGCACGCCTGGCACGTCGACCGCAGCCGCAACGACGTCCAGGCGTGCGCCCAGCTCATGCTCGGCAGGGAACGGCTGCTGGAGACCGTGACCGCGGTGAGCGGGCTGGCCCGCGCCGCGCTGGAGACCGCGGCCGGGCACACCGAATCGATCATGCCGGGGTACACCCAGCACCAGACCGCGCAGACCATGACCTTCGGCTTCTACCTGGCCGCGCTCGCCGAGGCGGTGACCGGTGCCGCCGAGTCGCTGCAGGCACTGTTCGACGCGGTCAACCTCTGCCCGCTGGGCGCCGGGGCGATGGCCGGTCTGGAGCTGCCGTGGGACCGGGGGCGGATCGCGGTCGCGCTGGGTTTCGACGGCCCGCAGCCGCACGCGCTGACCTCGGTCGCCTCCCGCTCCTGGGTGCTGCGCACGGCCGGGGAGCTGTCGGTGCTCGGCACCACGCTGAGCCGCTTCCTGACCGACCTGATCTGGTGGAGCGGGTCGAGCTGCCGCTTCATCGACCTGCCGGACGAGCTCGCCGGCATCTCCTCGGCGATGCCGCACAAGCGCAACTTCCCGATCCTAGAACGGGTCCGCGGGATGAGCGGCCACCTGGTCGGGCTCTCGTACGACCTCATGATCGGCCAGCGCAACACCGGCTACACCAACCTCGTGGAGGTCTCCAAGGAGAGCACCCGCTTCCTGGAGGACCTCTTCACGACCTGCCACACGATGCTGGCGCTGTTCGAACGGGTGGTCACGGACGTGCGGTTCCACCCAGAGCGGGCCTGCCGGGTGGTGCGGGACGAGCTGATGGCCGCCTCGACCGTCGCCAACCATCTCACCCTGGAGCACGGCGTGCCGGCCAGGGACGCTCAGGTGCTCGTCGGCGCGTGGATCTCGGCCGCCCTGGAGCGGCTCGGCCCCACCGGCACCCTCACTCCCGGCCTGCTCTCGGCGCCGGACCTGGTCTCCGCGGGCGAACGGCTCGGCTTCACCCTGGCCCTCACGGAGGACGAGGTCCGCGAACTGCTGGACCCGGAGGCGGGCGTGTGGCGCAAGCAGACCGCCGGCTCGACCCACCCCGAGCAGGTCCGTCTCCTGCTGGAGCAGGTCGGTGACCGGCTGGCCGCCGTCGACCGGGGAGCCGCCGAGCGGTCCCGATGGCTGCGAGACGCCTGGGAGCACACCACCGGCACGAAGGCGGGCGAGCTGACATGACCATCCAGATGCCGATCCGGGAGAGCGACGGCCGCAGCGGAGGGGTCGGCCGGGGGCGCGCCCCCGGCACCTTCGGCGAACTCCTGCAGGGGATCCTGGGATCCGGTACGGACTTCCTGGTGACCTTCCCCGTGGACCTGTACGTGGAGGCCGTCTTCGAACCCGATCCCCAGCTGGACCAGGTGATCGTCTCGCCGCCGCACAAGAACAAGGCACGGCGCCTCGCCACCGGGATCATGTCCCACTACGGGGTGCACACCGGCGGCTGGCTGATGCTCAACAGCGCGCTCCCCGAGGGCAAGGGCATGGCCAGTTCCACCGCCGACCTGGTCGCCACCGCGCGCGCGGTGGACTCGGCCTTCCGCCTCAAGCTCCCCAACCGGCTGCTGAAACAGATGATGGCCGAGATCGAGCCGTCCGACGGGGTCATGCATCCGGGGATCACCGCGTTCTTCCACCGGCAGGTGCGGCTGCACCGGCGGATGGGCACGCTCCCCCAGCTGACCATCGCCGGGATCGACGACGGGGAGAGCGTCGACACCGTCGCCTTCAACCGGTCGAGGAAGCCGATTCCCGCCCACTGGGCGGTGCGCTACGGCGAGTTGCTCGACCAGCTCACCGGTGCCGTACGCGACCACGACCTGACCGCTGTGGGCCAGGTCGCCACCGCCAGCGCACGGCTGTTCCAGACCTTCAACCCCAAACCCCACCTGGCGGCGGTGGAGGAGATATGCCACGACGTCGGCGGGCTCGGCACGGTCGTCGGTCACAGCGGTACGTGCCTGGGCATCCTGCTGGCCCGGCACGACCCCGAGCACGGTCCCCGGCTGGCCCGCGCCCTCACGGAGCTGGAGCGGCTGGGGCGGCCCCTCATCGTCTGTAGGAGCACGAGCCGGACATGACACTCAGAACCGACGCCATCGACGCCATCGGCCGTACTCCGCTGATGCGGCTGCGCGCGACCGGCGGAGCGACCGTCCACGCGAAACTGGAGCTGGCCAACCCGTACGGAATGAAGGACCGCGTCGCCAGGCAGGCGATCCTGACCGCCAGGGCCGAGGGGGTGCTGGCCGACGGCGGCCTGATCGTGGAGAGCTCCTCGGGCACCCTGGCCATGGGGGTCGCGCTGGTCGGCACGTACCTCGGCCACGAGGTGCACATCGTCACCGACCCCCGGATCGACCCGATCACCATGGCCAAGCTGGAGGCGCTGGGCGCCACTCTGGACATCGTGCCCGCCATGACCGGCAACGGCTGGCAGAGCGCCAGGCTGGAGCGGCTGCGGGCCGTGCTGGCCGCCAACCCCGGCGCGTTCTGGCCCAGGCAGTACGACAACCCGGCCAACCCCGCCGCCTACGACCGCCTCGCCGAGGAGGTGATCTCGGAGATCGGCCGGGTCGACGTACTGGTCGGCGCGGTGGGCAGCGGCGGCTCGCTGTGCGGGACGGCGCGGGCGCTGCGCCGGACCAACCCCGCGCTGCGGGTGGTCGCCGTGGACGCCGTCGGCAGCGCCATCTTCGGCCAGCCCGACGTGCCGAAGCGGTTGCAGAGCGGACTGGGCAACAGCCTGGTTCCGGCCAACGTCGACTTCTCGGTCATCGACGAGGTCCACTGGCTGTCGGACCGGGAGGCCTTCGCCGCTACCCTGGAGCTCGCCTCGCACGAG
Organism: Streptosporangium sp. CA-115845; assembly: GCF_050943795.1. Lineage (NCBI taxonomy): Bacteria > Bacillati > Actinomycetota > Actinomycetes > Streptosporangiales > Streptosporangiaceae > Streptosporangium > Streptosporangium sp. CA-115845. The sequence goes on from NZ_CP191988.1 coordinate 5,424,834, forward strand.
AAGGTCTTCGCGGGCAACAGCTCCGGCTCCGCCTACCAGGTGGCGCGCTGGCTCGGCTCGCGGCTCGACCCGGACGTGTCGGTGGTGGTGATCTTCCCCGACCGGGGCGACCGGTACGTCAACACCATCTACAGCGCCGAGTACCGGGCGGCGCACGGCCTGACCGACCTGCGCCCGCCACTCGCCCCCGAACCGATCCAGCTCACCGACACCGCCGTGACCTGGTCCTACGCGACGCTCGGCCGGTCCTTGGAGTACGCATGAACCCCGTCCTCGTCTTCGTCGAGTCCAACACCACCGGCTCCGGGATGCTGGCCTTCGCCAGGGCCGCCGCGCTGGGGTTCACCCCGGTGCTGGCCACCGCCGACCCGGCCCGCTACACCGGGCTGGCGGCCACCGGGGTGCGGGCCGTCACCTGCGACACCGACTCTCCCGCCACCCTGGCGACAGAGCTGCGCCGCGCCCTGGGGAAGATCGCCGGGGTCACCACGACCAGTGAGTTCTACACCGTCGCGGTCGCCCGGCTGGCCGCCGACCTCGGGCTGCCCGGCAACCCGCCGGAGGCCGTGGCCGCCTGCCGGGACAAGGGGCGGACCCGCCGGATCCTGGCCGCGGCCCGGCTGCCCTCCCCCGCCTTCGAACTGGTCGGCCCCCGCGACGACATCGACACCCGAGTCGTGATCGCGCTGTCGCGGATCGCGCTGCCCTGCGTGGTCAAGCCTGTCGACGACACCGGCTCGCTGAGCGTGGTGCTCTGTCACACGCCCGGGGAGGTGGCGGCGCACTGCCGCCGGATCACCTCGGCCGCCGTCAACGTGCGGGGCCAGGCCACCGCGAGGACCGCGCTGATCGAGGGCTATCTGGCAGGCCCCGAGTACAGCGTCGAGACGGTCGGCTCCGGCGGGTCGCACCGCTGTGTCGGCGTCACCGCCAAGCGGGTGACGGCGCCGCCGCACTTCGTGGAGCGCGGGCACGTCTTCCCCGCGCCGCTGCCGGCGGACGAGACCCGGATCCTCGTCGAAACCGCGTTCCGCGCGCTGGCCGCCGTCGGTGTCACCCACGGTGCCACCCACATCGAGATGAAGCTCATCGACGGCCACGCGTACGTCGTGGAGATCAACGCCCGTCCCGCGGGGGGCATGATCCCCGAGGTCATCGCGCGGGCGGGTGGCTTCGACCTGCTCGACGCCCACCTACGGGCCGCGGTCGACCTGGAGCAGCTGCCGCTGCCCGAGCGGTGCGCCCCGGCGGGGATCGCCTTCCTGCTGCCGCCGGAGCGCGCCGCGACCGGGCGGGGGAAGGCCGTCCTGCGGGAGGTGGCCGGGACGCGGGAGGCCGGTGCCGTGCCGGGCGTCGACACGGTGGCCGTCACCGCGCCGCGGGGTTGCGAGGTGCGGCCGGCCCGCAGCAGCTACGACCGGCTGGGCTATGTGATCGCGCACGCGTCCGGCCATCGCGAGCTGGACGAGACGCTGAGCACCGCGCTGGGCCACCTGCGGCCCGTGCTGCTCCACGAGTTTCCGCCGATCGAGATCCCCCGCCAGGAGTACCGGACCTCGTTCTCCTGAGTCTCCGTCCCCCGACTGCCCCTGGCCGTCCTCGGCTTCCGCACGTTCACCGGCTTTCCCGAGTGGACCCGGCCTCCGTACTCAGAACTCCCCGATTGGAAACCCCATGACGAGCGTGCTGGACAACCCCCACCTGGTCGCCGGAGAGAACGACGACGGCGGCGAGATCGAGTTGCGCAGCGACACCTTCACGCTGCCCACCCCCGCGATGCTGGAGGCCGCCGCGAACGCGCCACTGGGCGACGACGTCTACGGCGAGGACCCGACGGTGGCCAAGCTGGAACGGCTGGCGGCCAACCTGCTCGGCAAGGCCGCGGGCTGCCTGATGCCGAGCGGCACCATGGCCAACCTCGCCGCGCTGCTCGCGCACTGCCCGCGCGGCGGCAAGGCGATCGTCGGCCACGAGTCCGACCTGTACGTCTACGAGGCCGGGGGCGCCTCGATGTGCGGCGGCATCGTCTACGAGCCGCTCGCCAACCTGCCCGACGGGACGATCAGCCTGGAGGACATCGCCGAGGCGTGCACCGTCGACCGTACCGACCCGCAGATCGCCCCTCCGGCGCTGGTCAGCCTGGAGACGCCGCAGAACCGGTGCGGCGGCCTGCCGCTCCAGCTCGACTACCTCGCCGAGGTGGCCCAGCTGACCCGCTCGCACGGCGTGGCGCTGCACCTGGACGGGGCGCGCATTTTCAACGCCTCGGTCGCGCTGGGCGTCACCCCGGCGGAGATCGCCTTCTACGCCGACACCGTGCAGATCTGCCTGTCCAAGGGCCTGTGCGCGCCGATCGGGTCGGTGCTGGTGGGCGACCGGGCGATCATCGCCCAGGCCAGGCGGATGCGGAAGATGCTCGGCGGCGGCATGCGGCAGGCCGGCATGATCGCGGCCTGCGGCATCATCGCCCTCACCGAGATGACCGGCAGGCTGGCCGAGGACCACGAGAAGGCCGCCCGCCTCGCCCGCGGACTGGCCCGGCTGCCCGGCGTACGGCTGAACCCCGGCCCGCCGATCACGAACATGGTCTTCTTCCGGGTACGCGACGAGCGCTACACCACCCGGTCGTTCATCGCGGCGGCCCGGCGCAGGGGCGTCCGGGTGGAGGAGCTGGGACACGGGCGGATCCGGGCGGTGACCCACGCGGGGGTCAGCGCGGACGCCGTCGACCGGGCGATCGGGGTCTTCGCCGAACTGCTCGCCCCCACCGGCCGATGAGTCAGCACACGCAAGAGACCGTGGGCCGTCCGGGGCTGGGGCGCTCGTTTCATCACCTGTGGGCGGCGTCCGGCCTGTCGAACCTGGCCGACGGCGTCCTGCTCGTCGGCGTCCCCCTGCTCGCGGTCTCCCTCACCCGCTCACCGGCGCAGGTGGCGCTGGTCAGTGCCGCGACGACGCTGCCGTGGCTGCTGCTGGCCCTGCACGCGGGCGCGATCGCCGACCGCCTCGACCGGCGCCGGATCATGGTCCTGGCGGGCTGGTCCCGCGCCGCCATACTGGCCGCGACGGCCGTCGCCGCCTGGCTGGACCTGCTGAGCCTGCCGGTGCTGCTGGCGGCGGTGCTGCTGGCCGGTGCCGCCGAGGTGTTCGCCGACACCTCGGCCCAGTCGGCGCTGCCGATGACCGTGACCGGCGACCGGCTGGGCTCGGCCAACGGGCGGCTCGTCGCCACCCAGACCCTCGGCAACCACTTCCTCGGTGCCCCGCTCGCGGGCCTGCTGGTCGGCATCGCCACCACCGCCGTGTTCGGCACGGCCGCCCTGCTGTACGCGGCCGGCGCGCTGCTGCTGCTCGGCATGCGCGGCCGGTTCCGCCCGGAGGCCGCCCCCGCCCAGGCGCTGCGCGCCGACATCGCCGACGGCATGCGCCATCTGTGGGGACACCGCGCCCTGCGCGGCCTGGCCGCGTACTCCGGCGTGCTCAACCTCGCCTACGGCGCCTACTTCGCGGTCTTCGTGCTCTGGGTGGTCGGTGACGGCTCCCGGGTGGGACTCACCCCCGGCCAGTACGGCCTCCTGGCGGCGACCCTGGCCGCCGGCGCGGTGGCCGGTTCGGTGCTCTCCGGCTCGCTCACCCGCCTGACCGGCGAGAACGGCGCCCTGGTGGGCGTCACACTGCTCAATGCTCTGCTGCTGCTGGTGCCCCTCCTCCTGCCCTCTCCCCTGGTGGTCTTCCCCGCCGCCGCGGGCATCGGCGCGGCCAACGCCGTCACCAACGTCGTCTCCGTCTCGCTGCGCCAGCGGCTCATCCCCGAGGGTCTGCTCGGCCGGGTGAACGCCACCTGCCGCCTGATCGGCATGGGCGCCATGCCGCTGGGCGCCGCCTCCGCCGGCCTGCTCGCCACCCTGGCGGGCCTGCCCGCCGTCTTCTGGTCCGCCTGCGTACTCTCCCTGCTCGCGGCGGCTCTCATCCTGCGCGGCGGGGAGGCCGGAGGTCCGGCACAAGACCACCGCGGGGCCGCGAGCGGCGAATGAGGCGGCTGATCGCAGGAACTCGCCGTGGCCGTACGCCGGCATGATACCGACCCAGTCTTCGACCTCGGCCACCCACAGCGACCCGTCGTCGATGTTGCGGTCGAGGATCTCGCTCAGGTGGCACGGGGTACGGGTGGCGAGGTCCAGGGAGAAGGCCCGGGCGAGGACGTCGAGGTCCGCGCCCCTGATCCAGATGACGCTGAACCCCAGCGCCCACAGGTCCGCCTCGGCATCGAGCCCCTCGGTGAAGAGGGCCGAGACCAGAAGGTCGTGCAGGGAGGTCGGTGACCGCATGGCCGCCTACCGGCGGAGGGGGCGTCTCGCGAGACGCCCCCTGGTGGATGGTGGGTTACGGAGTGCCGGGCTTGATACGGATATTCGTCGCATTCCTTGCCTGAACTGGACATCCTTGAGGGTGCCGCTCAGCGTGTCTTCCCGGCCGGACGAGTCTGGCTGACAGGGATTCTGAGACGCCGCTGGATCGGCCGTGTGCCGCGAGGAGTGGCACACGGTTCTGCGGGGGGATCGTCGCAGCAATGCGGCGGTCCTACCCTGCGGATGGAGGGCCCATGACAGGCTATTGATCCAGTCGGCCATGATCGTGACGAGGCCCGCTCCGGTCGCGGTCGCCGCGCCGACCGCTGCCCGTCAGAGCAGCACCTTCAACCGGCATCGCAACCGTCCGGAGGAGCCTTGCCCGGTATGAGATCCTGTGCCGCTTCCGACGCCTGATCCTCAGCCGGGTTTCTTGGCCATGACGACCAAACCCGGCCCGCTTCGCTCATCTGCAGGGAGCCGAAGTTCGGCGACCGGGCGCAGTCCAGCCTGCTCGATCAGGTCCACGAGTTGTTCCGGTCGCCATTTGTGTGTCGTCCAGCGAACGGGTACAGCTCCGTAGGCCTCGGTGCGCACCACATCCTCGTCGCCGACGTGTGTTGCGGTGATGAAGTGTCCGCCTGGCTTCAACGCGCGCGCGAACAGGGCGAGAACCTGAGGAAGGACGTCACGGGGGAGGTTGAACAGTGACCACCACCCGAGCACGCCGCCAAGGGATGCTTCACCAAGGTCGAGGTCGGTGGCAGAGGCGACGCTGAAGCGGCATTGCGGATGAAGACGGCGCGCGTTCTCGATCATGCGAGGAGAGAGGTCCACCCCGGACACGTCGAGTCCGCGTTCGGCAAGGTAGGCGGTCACCGTTCCGGGTCCGCAGCCGACGTCGAGGACAGGCCCAAGCTCGCTCACGGTGTCAGCGAAGGCGTCGATCGATGCCTTGAGCCATGGATGGCTACGGATGTCGCCGACTCCCGTCGTCACCACCATGTGGGCGTAGTTGTCGGCCACCCGGTCATAGGACTCACGTACCACGTCGAGATCGGCTGGACGGTCAATATGGTGTGCGCGCATCAGCCAACAATAGGACTGTGCGACGGCCCTGGGACTGGTACAGCGGGTTGACGCCAGGCCGTTCACAGAAGCTGCTCGGAGGGGACTCTTCAAGGCGGTCGTCGCCGGCGGCCCGGAGGCCAGGTACGTGAACACACTGGCATCGGTGTACCCCTCACATCCCGAGCACTACGCGGTGCCGGACTACCTGGGCGTGATCGAGACGCTCGGCGGCCACCCGACCCGCACCCGCGTCGGCTTCGTTCCCCGCGAGGACATCCCCGCCTTCCTCGATGCCGACATCGACGAGCCCTAAACGGAAGTAGAGCGAGAAAGATCAGGGCAAAGCCTCCGGGCAGAATCCTTGAGCAGGATGCGATGCCATAGCGCTCCGCAGTCGTCTGGAATACCGGTTTTCTCGCAAGGCCGATGAACAGCCACGATGTGGTCCGGGATCTCGGTCAGGTGAGGGGATCCGATCACTCGCAGCTACTTTGGGGCTGGTGACACCGACCCGAGTGGAGGGCCAAGGGCGCGGGCCAGGGACTCGGCTCTGTGGTGGTCGTACGGTGCGGCCAGGCGTTCGGCGGTCGCCATCGCCTGCTCGGCCGCCCGCCTGGCCTGCCTTCGCTCGCCCAGGGCGGCCAGGGTCAGCGCGAGGGCCCAGCCGATCCGGGCGGCGGCGCCGGGGTTGCGGGCGGCGTACCGGGAGAGGTGCCCGAGCAGGAGGGGGGCCACGGTCCGGTCCTGCCCCGCGTCCCCGAGCAGCTCGGCGAGGCCGGTCCAGCACTCCAGCATGCCGGGCTGCACCGCCGGCAGCCGCTCGGCCAGCGTCAGCGCCTCGGCCAGCGCCGCGGGCGCCCGCGCCGGGTCCAGGCGGGCCGCGATGGTGAGCAGGCGCAGCTCCTGGATCGTGCGGCTCGCCGGGCTGTCGCGCAGGCCGATCTCCTTCGCGTGCGTACGCCGCCGCTCGTGCGAGGCGCGGGCGGCCGCCAGCAGCTCCCGGACCCGCTCCACCGGCACCCCGTCCAGGCGCAGCAGCGCTTCCGCCCGGCCGGTCAGGCACCAGTGGCGGCCGATGTCGTCCCCGCCCACCCGCGCGACCGCCAACTCCTCCGTCTCGGCGTACCCGGTGGCCGCCGCGGCGAACTCGCCCTGCCACAGCGCGGTCTCGGCGAGCATGCCGGCGCAGTTCTCGGCCACCCGCGGGTCGATCGTCCGCGACCGTCCCTCCGTGAACGACCGCCTGGCGTCCTCGAAACGGCCCGCGTGGAGCAGGTCGATCCCGCGGGCCAGCCGTGCCCGGTGCACGGCCTCGTCCGGGTGGTCGATGATGGAAAGTGCCTGGTCGGCGAGGCTGCCGTAGCGGGTGGCGATCCGGTGGCGGCCGGCGAGGCGGGCGATGGTGGCGAAGTTCGCGTAGGACTCGGCGCGCAGGGCGGGGTCGGTGCCGCGGTCGGCGGCGTTGAGCTGGCGCAGCGAGGTCACCAGCATCACGGGGAGGTCCTTCTGGTGGTAGGCGAGCCGGGCGAGCAAGGTCAGCGCCTGCGCGGCCTCGGCCTCGTCCGTACGGGGTACGGGGAGAAGACGGCGGGCGGCCGTGATCGGCAGGAGGCGGTGGGCGGCCTGGCGGGTGGCGGCGGCCAGGAGAGCGATCGCGAGGTCGGTGGGGGTGGTGGGGAGTGGCTCGCCGAGCGTGTCGAGGGCGGCGCGGGCCAGGCGGGTGGCGGCGCGTTCCCTGGCGAGCTGGTGGGAGCTCACCGCAGCCATCCGGAGCAGGCGGGCCCGCAGGCGCAGGTCTTCCGGAGGGCGGTCGAGGTGCTCGCGGACGATCGCCACCGACTCCTCGTACAGGCGCAATCGCAGGCACAACGTCCAGTAGTGGTCCAGGAAGCGCGGCTGCCCGGACATCCGCCAGGCCAGGCGGATGTTGTCCATCTCGGCGCCGAGCACGCGGACGACCTCGGCGTCCGAGCCGTCCTGGAGCGCGGCGGCGTGCCGGTCCAGGAGGCCTGCGTAATGGCGGGCGTGCCGTTCGCGTACCCCCGGGTCCTCCAAATGGGCGGCGGCGAGCCGCTGGATGAGAGGGTGGAGGGTGTACCGGCCAGACGAGGTGAGCTGCAACATGCTGTGGTCGACCAGGTGGACCAGCACCTCAGGGCTGGTTCCGGCGACCTCCAGGGCCGCGCGCAGGGTGCAGCCGCCGCCGAACACCGACAACGCCGCCAGCGCCGCCCGCCTCGCCGGGTCGAGCAGCCGCCAGGACGTCTCGAAGACCGTACGCATGCTCGCGTGCCTGGACCGTGCGGCGGGCCCGGCCGTGGAGAGCAGCCCCGTGTCCACACCGAGGCGTTCGGCCAGGTCGGCGCACGGCACGGCACGCAGCAGGCCGGCCGCCAGCTCGATCGCCAACGGCAGCCCGCCGGTCGCGGCGCAGATCGCGGCCACCAGCGGGGCCTCGCGCTCGGAGTCGAACCCCGGCCGGGCCTTGAGCGCCCGCATGACGAACAACGCCTCGGCGGCCGACTCGGCAAGCCCCTCCACCGGGACGATCACCTGCCCGGGCACGTCCAGCCGCCGCCGGCTGGTCGCCAGCACCCGCACGCCCGGCGCCACCCGCAGGATCTCCGCGATCACCCCGTCGAAGGACGGCAGGTGTTCGAGATTGTCGAGCACCAGCAGCGTCGAGCGACCGGCGAGGGCGGCGAGCAGCAGCTCGGCGGCGGGCCGCGGCGGCGAGAGATCCACGCCGAGCCGGCGCGCGAGCGTCGTCACAGCCGCCTGCGCCCGCACCCCGGCAAAAGACACGAACGCGACATCCGCCAAGGAAGGGGACGCGGCGTCGTGCTCACCGGCTCGCGCGGAGGATGCGGAGAACAGGGACGCGGTGTCGTGCTTCCTGGCCCCCGTGGAGGAGAGGGACGCGGCATCCCGGTCCCCGGCCTCCGCCGCGGCGATGGCCAGGCGGGTCTTGCCGATACCGCCCGGGCCCGACAGGGTGATCAGACGTTCCCGGGACAGCAGGGCACGTAGGCGGCGGATGTCGGACTCACGGCCGACCAGCTCCGACCCGGGGACCGGCAGGGCAGCTCGGCGGGCGGTCGCGGGCCGGGGCGTGAGGTCCTGGCGGAGCGCGCGGGTCTCGGGTACGGGATCGACGCCCAGCTCGCGCGCCAGCCGCAGGCGCAGCTCCTCGTAGCAGGCCAGGGCCGCGGCCCGGTTCCCCGTCCTGGCCAGGGAGGCGATCAACACCCGGTGGGCCTCCTCGTCGTACGGGTCCAGCTCCGTCACGATCCTGGCCAGCCGCACGACGTGTTCGGAGGCGGCGGGCCCAGCGCGTACGAGCAGCTCGCGCAGCACCAGCCGGGCCCGCTGCCGCTCACACTCCAGCCACCCGGCGAACGCGGGCGCGTCCCCGAAGGAGAGACCGTCGAGGAACTCCCCGCGCCACAACCGGAGCGCCCCCGCCACCGTCGGGTCCCGGGTGAGCTGCCGGTAGTCCACGAAGCAGTCGTCGTCGGCGCGGAAGCCGACGTGGTCGCGGGTGATGTCGAGCCAGCCGCCCACGTCCTTGCGCAGCTCCGACAGCGCCAGCCGCAGGCTGCCCCTGGCGTTGGCGTCGGGACGCTCGCCCCACAGCAGCCCCGCGAGCTCGGCCCGCGAGCGCGCCCCCGGCGTGGTGGCAAGGTAGCAGAGAAGTGCCCGGGTCTTAGCCGAACGGATCCGCACCGGCCTTCCCCCGACAGCCAGCTCGGGCGTGCCGAGCAGCAGCAGACTGAAGGAGTCTCCCATACGAAAACAGTAGGCGCGTGCCTGCCGCCCGGCTATGTCAGAAGGCACGGAAATCGTGTGCTCTATGCCATTGACCTGCGATCTAACGATGTGCTCACGCTGCGTCCGCGACTCTGATGCCGCGTTTCGCGACGGTCGCGAAACGTCAGCGTCTCCAGGAGGAGCAGCATGCATTCTCGTAAGGTGATCGCCGCACTCACCCTGGCCGGAGGTCTGGTGGCGCCGATGGCGTTGGCCGCGGCCCCGGCGTCCGCCATGGCCGGCTCGTGCCGCGTGGAACTGTACGACATCGACGCCGGCAACGTGGCCGACCGGGACGGCCGGGACGAGCTCCGGTTCCTGGTCGATGGGAACCTGTTCCCCAGGATCAACGCCAACTACTTCGGCATGAACGCCGGTGACGACGGGGATCCCGGCGACTTCGAAGACCCGACCTCGATCATTCTGAGCACCCAGGACGTGGACTTCGACCTGCGCGAGACCGACGGCCCGGTCTGGGGTCAGGGCGACCTGCTCGGCACGGTGACCGCCCTCGGCAACACGTGCGCCGGGCTCGCCACGGGCGCCACCAGGACCATCACGAGGACCCTCACCGGGACCGAGCAGACGGCGTACTCGTACGTGGTCAGCCTTGAGATGACCGCTCTGTAACCGCCCTCGAAGCTGAGGCCGCGCTGCCGCCGCGGGGCAGCGCGGCAAGAGCATCGGCGGCCTCCCCGGCTGCCCTTGCGCTTACGGTTGGCGATTTGGTCCCTCCGCTGGGGAATGACCGCTTTGATGCCGCGTCGGCGCAGGTAGGCGCGGATCTTCATTTTCAACGGATATGCAGGTCAAAGCTCCCTTAAGGACTCTCGGGCACAGTTTGGAAGGCGAGCAGCTGATCTGCATATCCGTTGTTTCCTGCGTCGTTACTACTGGGACCCCATGTTGGCCGGACAAAGGGTGGTATCACTTTGAGTAACCGGGCCGCCCAATTGCATCACGGAAAAGCGCAGTCGCGAGGGGCCGCTCCGGTGCGCAGTCGGCCGTCCGCCGGCCCGACGAAGCACCGTTCCGTCAGGACGCGACGTCACCAACAGGGCCGGGGCCGTGTGTCGAAAGCGTTGCCTTCTGACTCATATGCGTTGGCGTCGCAGTCCTCGAGCGGGCTAGCGTTGCCTCCGTCATGCGCCAGGAGGATGTGTCCTGTCTGCGCCGGTGAGTCAGCAGATTGGAGATGCGGGATGACTTCTCAGCTTGTCGCGCTCTGTTTCGATGCGAACGACCCGCTCCGTCTCGCGCGCTTCTGGGCCGGAGTCCTGGGCTGGGAGATGGCCGACGACCCCCACGATGGCATCGAGCTCCTGCCGAGCGATGACACCGGGTTCCGGATCCGATGTCTTCCGACCCAGGAGAAGAAGACCGGCCAGAACCAGATGCACTTCGATCTGACGAGCACGTCCCTGGAGGACCAGCAGCAGACGGTGGCGAGGTCGCTCGAACTCGGTGCACGGCACATCGACATCGGGCAACGCCCGGAGGAGGGTCATGTGGTGCTCGCCGACCCCGAAGGCAATGAGTTCTGCGTCATCGGGCCAGGCAACAACTTCCTCGCTGACTGCGGATTCATCGGAGCGCTTGCGTGCGACGGTTCGCAGGAGGTCGGGTACTTCTGGAGCGAGGCGCTGGGCTGGCCGTTGGTCTGGGACCAGGACCAGGAGACCGCGATCCGCTCGCCCCACGGCGGTCCGAAGGTCACGTGGGGCGGTCCGCCACTGATGCCGAAGACAGGGAGGAACAGGCTGCACTTCGACCTCGCTCCAGCTGTGCACGGTGATCAGCAGGCGGAGGTCGACCGTCTCGTCTCCCTCGGAGCGACTCGAGTCGACATCGGCCGGCGCGGGGTCAGTCGGGTGGTGATGGCCGATCCCGATGGCAATGAGTTCTGTGTGTCGCCCCCCCGATAGCGTGACCGGACCCGGGGGGCGGCGCGCCTCCGATCCACCCCGCGGCACGGTGTGATGCCGGCGGCGCGGTCGATGTCATCGCCTGGCGCACCGCCACCGCACGGCTGTTGCCCTGCCTGCTGGACGGGCGCCGGGCCGGCCCGCTCTTCCTCACCGATCCGCCGCCCCTGCGTCGGGTTGCCGCCCGGTGGCCTCGATCCAGGCTCCAGAGTGCGCGGCGTCGCCCTTAGCGGGTGCCGGGCTTCGAGGTCGAGCACTCTTGCCAACACATCACCATTTCTGGCTATCATCGTCATATGGCGATTGATAGTGATGCCGGCCGATGCGTGAACGCCGACATCGCCGCGGGCATCCCGCCGGCGGCGGCGCTGTTCCACTCGCTGGCCGATGAGACCCGGCTGAAGATCGTGCAACGCCTGGCCCGAGGCGAGGCCCGGGTGGTGGACCTGACCGAACAGCTCGGCCTGGCCCAGTCCACGGTCTCCAAGCACCTGGCCTGCCTGCGCGATTGCGGGCTGGTCGGCTACCGGGCCGAGGGCCGCCAGTCGTTCTACGCGCTGACCCGGCCCGAGCTGATGGACCTGCTGGGCGCGGCCGAGCAGCTGCTGGCCGCCACCGGTCACTCCGTCACGCTCTGCCCCGCCTCCGGCCCCGGCAGCCTCGACCGCGACGCCGACCTGCCCGCTGGAGGCACGATCGCATGACCGCGCCGAACCTGCCCGGCCTTGGGCCCGCACCGGCCCGCCGTACCGTACTGCGCCGCCGCATCCGGCTGCTGGTGGCCGCGACCATCACCTACAACGTGATCGAAGCCGTCGTGGCCATCACCGCCGGCACCCTCGCCTCCTCGGCCGCGCTGATCGGCTTCGGCCTGGACTCCGTCGTCGAGGTCGCCTCGGCCGCCGCGGTCGCCTGGCAGTTCTCGGCCACCGACCACGAGCGGCGGGAGAAGGTGGCGTTGCGGGTCATCGCCCTCTCGTTCTTCGTGCTGGCCGCCTACGTCACCGTCGACGCCGTACGCGCCCTGGCCGGGGCCGGCGAGGCCGAGCACTCCACGCCCGGCCTGATCCTGGCGGGCTTGTCGCTGGTGATCATGCCGTTCCTGTCGGCCGCCCAGCGCCGTGCCGGCCGTGAACTCGGCTCGGCTTCGGCGGTGGCCGACTCCAAGCAGACGCTGCTGTGCACTTACCTGTCCGCCGTGCTGCTGGTGGGCCTGGCGCTGAACAGCCTGTTCGGCTGGTCGTGGGCCGACCCGATCGCCGCCCTGGTCATCGCGGCCGTCGCGGTCAAGGAAGGCCGCGAGGCCTGGCGCGGCGACACCTGCTGTGCCGTCCCCACCGCCACCGTCGTCAGCGGGTCAGGCGCCTCGGCCGGATGTGCGGATGGCTGCCGCACCACTGAGAAGGAGCACGATCGATGATCGGCCGCCCGATGCCCGCCCGTGTGCGGGCCGCCTACCGCGCCGAGATGAAGCGCGCAAAGCGGTCGCCTTTGAAATGATGGTTGCCAGGATGATCCACAAGCCGGGTATGGCATCGATATGCCGATCGCGAATTTGACCTGCATACTCGCGGCCCGGTCGCAGACGATGCGGATATCTCGCATCAGGTGCGATCGACGGAGAGTGAGCTGGTGGGCTTGAAAGACCGGGACAAATTCCGCGCTGCCTGAACAGCATCGGCCGCGTGGTGTCCAACCTTGATCATTCAGGGGCGGCCAGGATCAGATCGTCGACCGTGACCGGGACCGGCCGGGCCGCCACGCCGGATTCGCCCTGCAGCCGCACGGGCCCGTTCGGAGTCGTGATCACGTGGCCGGGAAAGGATTGGACGGGATGATGCTCGGGCTTGTAGCTTGCAGTTGACCGTGACACCGCCCGAGGAGGTGAGACCCATGAACGCTGTATCGATGTGGGTGCTCCCCCTTCCCGTCACGGCCGGGCGATTGACGTAGGTGTCGCCGGGAGCGCCTCGCCAACAAGGCACTCCCGAAAGGCAACACCTATGCACTCTCAGCAGGTCACCGCCGAGCCGCCGTCGAACGACAGGGTCGGGCGTGACTCCACGGTGGGCGACGTCCCCGGAGTTCTCTGGTCGCCGGCCTCCGGCGCCGATCGCGCGCCCCTCATGTTCGATGTGATCATCGCCGGGTGCGGGCCGACCGGTGCGATGCTGGCCGCCGAACTGCGACTGCACGATGTGCGGGTACTCGTTCTGGAGAAGGAAACCGAGCCCGCGTCGTTCGTCCGCATAGTCGGTCTGCATATCCGCAGTCTCGAGCTGATGGCGATGCGCGGACTGCTGGATCGCGTTCTCGAACGCGGAAGGCAGCGTCCGGCCGCCGGTTTCTTCGCCGCCATCACCAAACCCGCGCCCAAGGGCCTGGATTCCGCGTACGCCTATCTGCTGGGTATCCCCCAGCCGGTCATCGAACATCTGCTTGAAGAACATGCGATCGAACTGGGTGCGCAGGTCCGGCGCGGTTGCGCGGTCGCCGGTTTCGAGCAGGACGACGAGGGGGTGACCGTCGAACTGGCCGACGGGGAACAGCTGCGTTCGCGCTACCTCATCGGCTGTGACGGCGCGCGCAGCACGGTGCGCAAACTGCTCGGCGTCGGCTTCCCCGGCGAGCCCGCACGGACCGACACGCTCATGGGCGAGATGAAAGTGGGCGTGCCGCAGGAAGAGATCGCAGCCAAGGTGACCGAAGTCAGCGAGACCCATCAGCGATTCTGGCTCCGGCCCTTCGGCGAAGGGGTCTATAGCGTTCTAGTCCCCGCCGCGGGAGTCAGCGACCGCGCGGAACCGCCCACCCTCGAGGATTTCAAACAACAGTTGCGCACCATCGCCGGAACCGATTTCGGCGTGCACTCCCCGCGCTGGTTGTCCCGCTTCGGGGATGCCACCCGGCTGGCCGAGCGTTATCGGGTGGGGCGGGTGCTGCTGGCCGGTGATGCGGCGCACATCCATCCGCCCATCGGCGGTCAGGGCCTCAACCTGGGCGTTCAGGACGCGTTCAACCTCGGCTGGAAACTGGCCGCACAGATCCGCGGCTGGGCGCCGGAAACACTGCTGGACACCTACCAGGCCGAACGTCATCCGGTCGCCGAGGACGTGCTGGACAACACCCGCGCCCAGACGGAACTGCTGTCCACCGAACCGGGCCCGCAGGCCGTGCGCAGGCTGCTCACCGAACTGATGGACTTCGACGAGGTGAATCGCTATCTGATCGAGAAGATCACCGCGATCGGCATCCGCTACGACTTCGGCGAGGGCCCCGACCTGCTCGGCCGCCGCCTGCGCGACATCGACGTGAAACAGGGCCACCTCTACGGTCTGCTGCATCGCGGCCGCGGCCTGCTGCTGGACCGCACCGAACGCCTGACCGTCGGCGGCTGGTCGGACCGGGTCGATTACCTCGCCGATCCCACTGCGGTACTGGATGTTCCGTGCGTCCTGCTACGCCCCGACGGCCACGTCGCCTGGATCGGCGACGATCAGCAGGACCTGGACGACCACCTCTCCCGCTGGTTCGGCAAGCCCGCCAACTGATTTCGCCTGAGCAACCGAAAAGGCCCGCGAGGAGGATCGGAACGGCCAGTAGCAACTGACCATCGCAAGGCTGGAGACCGAGGCCGGCCTCCTCGTCCGGACCGAAGGCGTCGCCGAAGGATTCCGCCCCACCGAAGGGATCGCCGCCGCCGAGGCCGAAGGACGCTACCGCGGCCGGCCTCCCGCCCTCGACGACGCCCGGCGCCAGGAAGCGCGGGCGGCGTTCCAGGATCAGGGCACCGGCAACGCCTCGTGAATCCTCAGTCCTTGGCGGCTTCCGCCAGGTTCCCGCCCAGGTCAGCTGTCCGCCGTGGCCGGCCGTACCGGTGCGAAGGCCGCCTGACCGGCGCGGCGGAAGCACCGGAGGCGACGGCCGAGTGCGACCGCCCCGAGCACGCAGCAGAAGAGGCAGAAGAGTGCCAGCAGCGGCAGCAGCCAGGCGGTGACGATCCAGTACTGGAAGTTGAACGCCCCGCCCCAGATCAGCGCCGGCAGCACCGCGCCCAGCACCGTCACCAGGGCAAGGGGCACGAGCTGCAGAACCAGCCACGGCCGGCGCGCCGCACGGCGTCGCGAGGCCCAGCAGCGCGCTCGGACGGCCGCGGTGACCAGCAGTGCGGCCATCCCCACCGTGAGCCCGAGCAGGACCGCGTTCACGACGGTGAGCGGGTTGCTCATCGACGCGATCCGGAACCGAGTCCGAGCTGTCACCGCATCGCCGTCCCCGTCCCGGCCGCGGACGATCGTCTCGACCGACGACCCGTCGATCACGGCCGCCGCGACACCCGGCGTGCCGTAGACGGAGCGGTAGTCGTCGACCAGCCGTTCGCCGACGGCATGGGCCGGTGCCGTCCAGCCGAGCAGCAGGGCGACGAGCACACCGCCGAGGACGATGAGGGAGGTCACCCGAGGAAAGCGCAGATGTAGGAAATGCACGACGTCGAACCTAGGCCGGGCGTCACCGGCCGACATCACCCGAAGGGGTGAGCCGGGACCACCCGGCAGGATGGAATCCTCAGTCAGGCAGTTCGCCGCGACCGACGAGCCCGTTCTCGTACGCTTGGATCACCGCGTGCACGCGGTATCAAGCCGGTCCCCTGGCTACCGACGTCGCGAAGCGCCTTGCCGCCGTCGTCGCGCACCTCCACCACCAGTTCGGCCGGGGTCCAGCGCAGGCGAACGGTCACCTCGACCGGTGGTTCGAGACGGCCAACGCGACCACCGAGGACCTGACCGAGACCCGGCTGGTCAGCCGCCACAACGTCAGGGGGAAGCACACAGCCGAGGGCAGCATGCTCGGTGACCAACCCAGGAAGGGCATCGTCACCAGGACGAGCATGCCCAGCGCGCCGATCACGTACCCCACCCACGGCTGTCGACGGGCCACCACCGCTCCCACATGGAGCAGGACGGCGGCACCCGCCGCGGCGAGGATCTGCCACAGGTCCGCGCCGAGGTGCCAGACGCCCGCCAGGATGAGCGCCGTCAGGAGAGCCAGGACCACGTGCGCCCCCACCGTCGTCGCCGGCCATGTGCTCCGGCGCTGGGAGGCTGTCACGGTCGTCGCCTTCCGGTGGGCTCGTGGTGGGGGAGCCGTGCCTGGCTCGACGTGCCACAGGATAGCCAGCAGCGGGCAGGCCGATCCTGGCGCCCCGCCACGAACCCGCCGGCATCGGCGCTCGAACTTCGGTGACAAACGCTTAATCTTCGATGTCACAGGACACCCGTCTCGGATCGGTGATGTGATCCCAGACCGACATGTCGGCTTGAAGTGGCCCCACCTTTAGAGTTGCGGTGTCAGGCTCGACCTGCTGGATCACGCGCGCCACGGCAAGGGGGAGTTGGTGGCGCTCACCAAAGTCGAGCTGTTCGGCCAAACCCGCCGGGATTCGTGGCACGAAGGCCTGGGGATCCGGGCGCCGGCCCGCAAGTACGGAGTCCGCGAGGCACTGACGCGGCCCGAACCGACACCACGTGAGACGCCACAACGCCGGGCGGTCATGCCGGCGGCCCGCGATGATGAGCAGGAGGTGGGACCGTGACCGGGGCAACCGGCAGGGTGGCATTGGTGACAGGGGCCAGCAGCGGAATCGGTGCGGCCACCGCACGCCTTCTGGCCGCGCGAGGGATGCGCGTGGTGGTCAACTACCTCCGCAGCGGCATGGCGGCCGAGGAGGTCGTGGCCGGCATCGAGGCCGCAGGCGGCCAGGCCATGGCCGTGCAGGCCGACGTGCGCGAGGCAGCGGCGGTCGAGAGCATGATCGAACAGGTCCAGGCGGCATGGGGCGGCATCGACGTGCTCGTGCACAACGCGCTCACCCCGTATGTGATCAAGCCGTTCCAGGACATGACGTGGGAAGAATTGGGCGGCAAGCTCGGCGACGAGATGCGTGCGGCGTTCGCGGTCACCAAAGCCGTCCTGCCCGCCATGACCGAACAGGGCTGGGGACGCATCATCTATCTCGGTACCGGCCTCAGCCGCCGGCCCCGGGAGGGCATGATCGCACTGGGCACGGCCAAGGCCGCACTGGCGCAGTTCGCCCGCTACCTCGCCCAGGAACTGGGCCCGCGGGGCATCACGGTCAACGTCGTCGAGCCCGGCCCGGTGGAGGACACCCGCATGGCGGATGTGTTCGACGAGGAGCACAAGCAGCGGCAGGTGGCCGCCACCCCCCTGGGCCGCCTGGCACGCCCGGGCGACGTCGCCCAAGCTGTCGCCTTCTACGCCGGCGAGGACAACGCCTTCATGACCGGCACCACGGCCGCGGTCAACGGCGGGATGTCCATGTACTGACGCTCCGCTGTCCTCCGCACGCGGGGCCATACCGTCCCGGTCCGGCCGTCGGCCGGACCGCATCCGGCACACCGTCACCTCGGCACCATGGGCCGCAGCACGCGCGGGCACACAGCGGTGACACGATCAAGGAAAAACGTTCATGTACACGATCGATCTCGCCTACGTCGGGCGGGGCCTGCACGAGGAACTGGTCGCCTACATCGCCGACCAGCAGGGCTACTACGCCGACGAGGGCGTCCACGTCGCGCTGCGCGACGGCTGCTCCTGGGACGAGGAGCGGCTGCGCCACGGCGCCACCATCGGGCTCGGCCGGGCACTGCTGTCCCGACTGACCGATGGCATCCCCTGGGTGGCACTCAATGTCAACACCCACCGCCCGCTGTTCTGGTTCCTCGCCCGCCCCGGCCTGACCTCCCTGGCCGACCTGTCCGGCCGACGGGTGGCGGTACACGCCCCCCACACCGCCCCCGGGTGCTTCGCCCGGATCGTGCTGCGCCAGGCCGGCCTCGACCCGGACCGCGACATCCACACCATCGTCCGCCCGCCCGGCGACTACGGCATGGACCTGCGCTGGCTGCACGATGGCAGGATCGACGCCGCCCTGGTCGGCAGCACCATGGCACCGGAGGCGATAGCCGCCGAGCACGGCTGGCAGGTGCCGGCCTGGGTCGGCGACCACTTCCAGATCCCCACCGTAGGCGTGGCCGTCGACCCCACCTACATCCACCCGGACGACCCCGCGGTCCAGGCCGTCGTACGAGCCCACCGGCGTGCCCTGCGGGTGATCCACAACGAACCCGAGAGCACGGTGCGGCACATCCAGACGTTCCTCGGCCGACACACCGCAGACGAAGCCCGAGCCCACTACGAGACGTTCATCGCACCGTATTTCACCACCGGCGGCCAAGCCGACCTCGCCGTCGGCGCCACCGCGATCACCGCGGTCGCCGCCGAGCTCGGCGTCCCCGCCACCGTCACCGCGGCCGAGTTCTACCGCACCGCAACCACCGCACCCTAGGAGCCCGGGGGTGGGGAACAGCCATCGCACCCTACGAGGGGTGCCGGCGGCCTGGTATGCCCGCAGCCACGCGCACGCCGACTTGCGGGTCACCTTCAGTTATCGGGCGACCTGCGGCGCGGTCATTCCCGAGGCGAACATGTCCGCCGTTCGAAACCAGCTGCCGCCTGCCGGCGACAGCGTCTTCCGTCCCGGTCGTTTCGATGCAAAACCACCTGCGTTACTCTCGTCTCCGCGATCACGGTCACGATCACCACCGCCTGACGTTCACCGCAGGAGCGGCCGGACCGAACGCTCGCGGTAGGTGAGCGGTCGAAAGCGCGTTTCCATGCAGCAGCGGACGAGATCCTGGATGACGGGGTCGGTGTCGCCGGCGAAGGCGACGAATGCGTGTTTGCCCGCTGTCGTGTCGACGGCGCGCGCGGGTGGAGATCGAGATGATTGCCCCATGTCAGTCAGGGGCGAGGGATGGCGACGGCGGTGTACGGGGTGGTGGGAGTCGGGCCGGTGTCGAAGCGGGCGTTGGGGAGGTACAGCCGGGGCCCGAAGACTGCCACGGTCGCCGGTACGTCGAACCGGCGATCACTCGCCTGCCGCACGACGTGGCCTTTGGTCCCCGCCGGTGTTCGACTGCACGACTATCAGGCCCCGGCCATCCGGAGTCGGCGTGATCCCGTGATGGAGATCACCGAGTGGCCCGCGGCGTCGCAACAACCCCGCGGGCCACCAGCGGATCGCTTCAGTTGTCCTCGGCCGAGGTGAACGCTGCGGCGTGGTCACGGACGAAGCCGGCGATGTCGCGCGGTGGGCGGCCGAGAAGGTCGGCGGCCGTATCGGTGGTGAAGTCTCCCCAGCCGGAGACATACGCCTGCGCGTACTCCTCGAGCATGTCGACGATCCATGTCGGAACGCCGTAGCCGAGCAGTGTCTTGCGCTTGGCGTCGTCGCTGACCGGCAGGTACGTGATGGACCTGCCGAGAGCGATACTCATTTCGGCGGCGACCTCGTCAACGGTCAGCGAGCGCGGGCCGGTAAGGGTGTACGTCTGGCCGTGGTGGCGATCCGGGTCGTCGAGGAGCACGCGGGCGGCGCATTCGGCGATGTCGCGTACGTCGATCATGCCGATCCTCGCCGAGGCCAGGTTCAGCGAGAACGTGCCGGTGGCGGAGATGTCGCCCGCCTCGTTCAGCAGGTTCTGCATGAACCAGTGTGGACGCAGGATGGTCCAGCGCATGCCGCACCGTTCGGTCTCCCGGTCCGACAGCGCGTGCAGCCTGCCGCTGCGGTTCGGCGCGTCGTGTGCCGCGCCGACGACGGACAGGCGCACGATGCGCTCCACACCGGCCTGGCGTGCGGCCCACACGGCGTTCATGTTGTGCTCCGGAGCGCGCGGGCCGTTCGGGGTGAGCAGCCACACATCCTGCACGCCCTCGAAGGCGGGCGGCAACGACCGGGGGTCTTCGAGGTCGCCGACGAAAACCTCGGCGCTCTGTCCGCATGGGCCGTTCGCTGTGGACTTGGCGCGGACGAGAGCGCGAAGGTCCACCTCGGCCCCTTCCAACGCATTGATCAGCGCGGTGGACACGGTTCCGGTGGCTCCGGTGATCAGCACGGTGCGCGACACGTTCATTCTCCCTTGGTGGTGGGGGTACGGATCTGGTTGCGGACGGCGTCGGCCGTCGACTACGTATGGGCGAGCGCCTCGGGTGTCACGCGGCTCTCCATGTTTCCCGCCGCTCCGAACACGGTGACGTGCATGGTTTCAGCTCCTTGGATCAGTTGGCCGAGGTGGCCGGTGTCGCGTCAGAGGTCTTCGCAGGCTTTCCTGCCGTCCGGCCGACGGTGATGCGCTCCAGGACCCAGAGCACGACGGTCCCGGCCGAGAGGGTGGCGCCCAAGACGCACACGCCGGTCCAGCCGCCGTACACCCAGACCACCGCAGCCAGCGCGGACCCCACCGCGCCGCCGACGAAAAGGCAGGTCATGAAGGCGGAGTTGATCCGGTTGCGGGCCTCGGGCCGCAGCGCGTAGAGGACGTTCTGGCTGCTGTTGAGCACCGCCTGATGTGCCAGGTCCAGCACGATCACGCCGACGAGCAGCCAGATCAGCGTGCTCGCCCCCGCCGCGATCGCCGCCCAGGACGCCACCAGCAGGACCGTCCCGGCGCCGGTCACGACCTGCACGTACCCGCGATCGGCCAGCCGCCCCGCCACCATGGCGGTCAGCGCACCCACGGCGCCGACCAGCCCGAAGAGTCCGATGGCCGACTCCGACCAGCCATAGGGCGAACCCACCAGCAGCAAGGTCAGCGCCGTCCACAGCACGCTGAACGAGGCGAGGCTCAACGCGGCGATGCCCGCCCGCCACCGCAGCAACGGCTCGTACCGGAACATCGCCACCGTCGAGCGCAGCAGACCCAGGTAGGACCGGCCTCCGCCGCCGCCGTCTCCGCCGAGCCGGGGCAGGTAGGTACGCAGCAGCACGGCCATCAGCGCCATCAAGGCCGCGGCCACCCAGTAGACCGTCCGCCACCCGCCCAGCTCCGACAACGCCCCGGACGCGGTGCGCGCCAGCAACAGGCCGAGCATCAGCCCGGTCATCACCGTGCCGACCACCCGGCCACGCTCGGCCGGGTCCGCCAGCGTCGCCGCGAACGGCACCACGACCTGGGCTCCCACCGAGGTCAGCGCGGTCAGGGCCGTACTGACCAAGAGCACCGTGCCGTTGGAGGCGGTGGCCGACACCAGCAGAAACACCGCGGTCACCGCGTAGAGCGACACGGCAAGCCGCCGCCGCTCCAGCAGGTCGCCGAGCGGCACCAGCAGGATCAGCCCCAGCGCGTACCCGCCCTGTGCGGCCGTCACCAACAGCGCCGCCGACGATGGCCCGATCCCCATCTCCCGGCCGATCAGGTCAAGCAGCGGCTGCGCGAAGTAGTTGCCCGCGACCGCCAACCCGGTCGCCACCGACATGAGCAGGAGCAGCCCGCGCGACAGGCCTCTGTCCGAACGGGAAATCGTCGTCGTCATGCGCCCAGCTTCGGGGATAGAAGATCAATGAGTCCAATGCATGTTTGTCATCGGATCGATCGTGTAGCACGATTGATCCATGGAACTGCAGCAGATGCGCTATGTCGTCGCCGTCGCCGATACGAGCAACTTCACCCGGGCCGCCGAGCAGTGCCTGGTCGTCCAGTCCGCCCTGAGCCACCAGATCGCCAAGCTGGAACGTGAGCTGGGCGCCAAGTTGTTCAGCCGTACCAGCCGCCGCGTCCGTCTGACCCCCGCCGGTGAGGCGTTCCTGCCTGCGGCCCGCCAGGCTCTCGACGCCGTCGAACGGGCCTGCTCCGAGGTGGCGGCCGCCACCGGTGAGATCCGCGGCCGGCTGGTCATCGGCGCCATCCCCACCGTCACGGCGGTCGACCTGCCGGCCGCGCTGAAACAGTTCCACCTGCGGCATCGGCAGGTGCGAATCAGCCTCCGCTCGGGCGCGAGCGAGGACCTGACCGAACGGGTACGGCAGGGCACCCTGGACGCCGCCTTCCTGGGGCTTCCGCTGGGTGAATGCCCAAAGGGGGTCCGCGGCCGCGAACTGGCACGCGACGACCTCGTGGCCGTGGTGGCGCCCGACCATCCGCTGGCGGACGAGGACCGGGTGGATCTGCGTCAACTGTCGGATGAATCGTTCATCGACTTCCCCCCGGGTACCGCCGCGCGGGCCCAGTCGGACGAGGCGTTCGCAGCGGCCGGGGTCCGGCGCGAGGTCGCCTTCGAAGTGACGACCGTGGACTTCATCGCTCGCCTGATCCGGCAGGGCCTGGGCATCGGGATGCTGCCCGCCGCCTTCGTGTCCGAACTCCCGGGTCTGCCCGTTCTCCAGCTTCGCGACGCTCCCGCCCGCATGGAGTACCTCATCTGGAGCCGCTTCCCTCCATCCCCTGTCGCCGCGGCGTTCCTGTCCACCCTCGGCATCTCGGCAGCGGAGTCCTCACCATCGCCGGGTTCGTGACTTCAGGTGTCCGACGGGACAGCAGCCGGTCGAGCCAGGCCACGGGTACAGTCGTGGATGCCACGCATCCACGCAGCTCGGGGCCTGTCCAGTAAACGGCTCTGTCTCTCCTCATGGACCTGCGCCGGCTGCACGATGACAGGATCGACGCCGCCCTGGTCGGCAGCACCATGGCACCGGAGGCGATAGCCGCCGAGCACAGCCGGCAGGTGCCGGCCTGGATCGGCGACCATTCCAGATCCCCACCGTAGGCGTGGCCGTTGACCCCGCGGTCCAGGCCGTCGTACAAGCCCACCGGCGCACCCTGCAGGTGATCCACAACGAACCCGAATAAGCGGCTGTTAAGAACGGTTAAGGCTTCTTAAGCACCCGCGGATTGTCGGCGGCGCGAAAGGGCTCATCGGCGGTGAACCGGCGAAATGGCACCCCGGCCTCCAGTGCCCGGGTGAGCATGGCCATGACCAGCTGCTGCCTACCGGCGACAGCGTCTTCCGTCCCGGTCGTTTCGGTGATCGACGAAAGTTAAGCCAAGAGCCGGAAACACCTTGTCATCCCATCCGAAAGTGGTTCATAAGTGCCCGCCACGATGCTGTCCTGGTACGACGAACCCGCGCCGATGAATCGGCACGGCAGGCACCACACCGGGTCCGACCACACAGACTCCGCCGGATGGACCGGCGGTTACGGAGACCGCCGCAGTATCGGTGGAGGTCCTCCTCAGCAAAAGGAGAAAAGCAATGGAACTCGACATCAACTCCCTGGACATGCTTCCCAGCAAGATGGAGGCCCCTCTGTATCCCTGCAAAACCACCTGCGTTACTCTCGTCTCCGCGATCACGGTCACGATCACCACCGTCTGACGTTCACCGCAGGAGCGGCCGGACCGGACGCTCGCGGCAGGTGAGCGGCCGAAAGCGCGTCGCCTCGGCTGCGGAGGCATTCGTCGCGGGTAGGCGGCGGCCGGGGCGACACGCGGTGAACGCCTGACCTTCGAAATCTCCCTCGCCCTCCCCATCGGGTGGACAGCGATCATGGCCTGGTACGCCTTCATCAAGCTGCCGAGCCAGGCAGGTGCCAGGGATGAGCCGGCGCGGCGGTTCCTCAGCTGCTATCGCCGACTTTCCAGATGAGACGACATCTACGCGCGGTCGCGTCCACGGAAATGGTGTACGAGTTTCCCCACCCAGATGGCGTGGCGCCGTCTGTTCCACCACTCCACCGGAGGCACTGCGGTCCAGTCCGGCCGTGGCCAGTACGTCGGATCGGAACACCTCCATGCCCAGCACCTTGACGACCTGGGGATCGGCGCCCCGGCCCTTGGCTCGCCGTCCCAGGCAAGGGCCGGCCATCACTGTGCACAATAGAACGGCGGCCGAAACAGGCGGCGAGGGCGGGTTTCAGATCCAGGCCGCGCCGATCTTCGTCACCCACTGGCGGCAGTTCCCGCACCCGGAACGGGCCTGCCACTTGCCTGCCATGACGTTCCAGGTCTGGGCATGGAAGTAGAGGGTGCCCCTGGGGATCTTGGACACATCGGTGATGCCGGTGCTGTTGAGGTATGCGTTCATCGCGGCGACCTCTCCGCACGCGGTGATCGGCCACTCCTCTACCTGCGTCACACCGGTCAGGACCTTCGCCATGACGGGGTGCTTCTCGCTGAGGGAATACTCTCCGCTGGTCCCCGCCCAGGTCTTGCCTGTCCCGGCGTGGGCGACGACGGCGATCACCGTGCCGACCTTGTCGCCCGAGCCCGTGCTGTACTTCTTGATCAGATGCTGCGCCTCCTGCCGCGCTGCGGAGGCAAGCGAGATCTTCTCCTTACCCTCCTTCTCCTGAGCTTTCAGCGTCTCCATCCGGGTCACGTGGGTCATGAAGGTTCCCCAGCTACCCGTGTCGTTTTCCTCCAGCCACGCGATGAGCTCCTCCCGAGCCGTGCTCTCGCTCTTGCCGCTGTAGGTCACGGCATACACCAGGCTTGTCAGCTTCTTGTCGATCCCCTCAAAGGGGGCCCGTTTGCTGACCATGTCGGGTACGTGGTCCTTGATGTAGGTCTGAAGGTTGATTCGAACGGTACTGGCCCACTTAGAGAAATCCGTCTCCGGCACCTGGTCTGCGAAGGTAGGTGTGCTCGGCTGCTCGGACATGGGAGTCCTCTCCATCGGTGTGAGCCGGGTGACGGGCCGCCTCGGCCGCCTCCCGATAGGCGTTACGCGCCGACATGGCCGCCGGGATCGGCGACCTGGCTCCCCGCGAGTATCCGAGCAGACAATGAACGACCGATTGCCATCTGCTTGACGGCTCAGGCGGCTACCACACACACGCAAGACCATGCCGCAGGGTGACCCGGCTCAGGTCAGCACCGTCTCAACCATCCGTCCGGTAACCACTGTCAAGAGCAGGAACCATCCCGCAACCGTTCCTTGATGGGCGGCCACAAACCGGAGTGGACAGGCTGGCGGCGTGAGCCGGGGCCTCGACGGCCGTCCCTCCCACCGCGCCGTTCAACGACCAGCAAACACCCTCCTTGAGAGCTCTCAGCTCACCTGTCCGTGAACAGACGAACTCCGTCAGATCGAGCACATCATGCTGGGTGGCCGGCTTGGCGGAGATCTCGTCCGGCAGGTCGTCTGCGAAGTCGAGCGGCGCCTTCGGGTTCGACCAGTCCACCGGCCGCTGCAGGTTGGCCAGGTTCTCCACACTGGCCCGGGACACCGGGGGTCGGTGAGGTGCCCGAGGTAGACCTCTCCCCCTCGGGGCTAAGCACCAAGTCGCCCTCGCGCATCCGCGACAGGAACGCGTGAAACTCGGCGGTCTTCTTCAACCGGTCGTTGTACGAACCGTGCCCGTACCCCTCGTCCACCGCAGCCCGGAACCGCTGGGGCGGGCCGACCTCCCGGCCGAGGTGGAATCCGTCCCCCTGGCCCGGCAACACCACCGACACCACCCTGATCCGCCAGGTCAAGGACGACATGCGGGACTGGACCCTGTCCAAGATCGTGTAGGTCGGTGATCGCGGCTTCGCCTCCGCCGACAACCGCCGCTACCTGCGCCAAGGCGACCACCACTACATCATCGGCGAACGACCGCGCTCGGGCTCGGCCGAGGCCAAGGCCGCCCTGTCCCGCCAGGGCCGCTACCAGGACGTGGCCGACAACCTGAAGGTCAAAGAGGTGCGCATCGGCGAGGCCGACCGGTTCGTGATCTGCTTCAACCCCGACGGCGCGATACGCGACGCTGCCATCCGCCGGCGCCTGATCACCCAACTGGGGGAAGTGATCGTCGGCACCGACCAGCTATCTGTCACCAAACGCGCCGAGCTGCGCGGCGTGATCTCCACCAAGCCCGGCCTGAACCGCTACCTGCGCACCACCCCGAACGGACCGCTGCGCATCGACGCCGCGAAGGTCAAGACCGAGGCGAACCTGGACGGCAAGTACCTGCTGCGCTGCTCCGACCCCAAGCTGTCGGCCGAGGACATCGCCATCGGCTACAAGCAACTCCTGGAGGTCGAGCGGGGCTGGCGGGACATGAAGCAGGTCATCGACCTGCGCCCTCCCACCCGGAACCACCACCCCACCGACCTACAGCACTGGAACAACGATCCGGGACACCACGACACCGGGCCTGGGTGTTCACCCCCCAAGCGGAGCCCCCGGCACGACGGGACAGGAAAGTAGCGCGGCCGGGCCACACAGCGGTGCGGCGGGGCGAGACAGCAGCACGGCCAGGTTGGAAAGCGGCACAACGGAACGAGGAGACAGCATGGCCAAGCTGGACAGCGGGACGACGACGGGACGAGACAGTGGCGCGGCGGGGCGGAGCGATGTCCGCGCGCTGGTCAAGGTCCTGCGACCCGGATCCGCCTCACGACGGGCCCACGCCATCCTCCGCGACGTGCTCCAGCACGCGGGACTGCCCGAAGACGACATCGACACCGCCGAACTCATCGTCGCCGAACTCGCCGCCAACGCAGAGAAACACGCCTGTCCCCCGTACGAACTGCGTGTCTTCAGTCTGGACGGCACCCCCAGCTGGTGCGAGATCGTCGACGGCGACCCCAACACCCACGAGGTCCGCCTCATCCTCAACCTGCTGCACTCGGTCAAGGAGATCGGCCTGCCCCTGCTCGCCGAGAACGGCCGCGGCCTACTACTGGCCCACCGGCTCTCGCGCCGGCAGGGCACCCTCTGGCTCACCCCCGACGAACTCACCGAAATGATCGACGCGCTGCGCGGCGTCCTTGCCTCAAGGACGGACAACCAACCCGCACCCGGCCGCACTCCTCACCTGCTGGGCACGATCCTGTTCCCGACGGAGGAGTCGGGCCGTCGCCGCGGACCAGGGTGACGCAAGGTGGTCGCCATGGTGATGAGTGCTCGAACCGGCGTCAGGAAGTGAGAAGGCGGCTGATCTGATCGACGCGGGGGCCTCGCCGGGGATCTCGCGGTAGACGCGGCGTTTACTCGGGCAGACCCGGGCGGGGAACCCTGTGGCGAGGCATGGCACCGACGATCGGAAGCACCAGAATGGCCAGCACGCCACCGATCCACAACACGCTCACCGTTGAGGCGGTGTCGACCACCAGGCCGCCGACGAGGGCGCCCAGGGCGATGGACAGGTTGAACATCGACACGTACAGGGAGGACGCGGCCTCGGTGGCCGTCGGCGCGGCGTTCAGGATCCAGGTCTGGAAGGTGACCGGGACGGCGCCGTAGCCCAGACCCCAGACGATGAGTATCGCGGCCACCGAGAAGGTGTTGTGGTCGGTCACCGCGAGAGCGGCCATGGCCGCGGTGAGGAGTACGGAGATGCCGCACACGGTCTGCCGGAGACGCTTGGTGATCAGGGCACCGGCGATGAAGTTGCCGCAGATGCCGGCGATGCCGAAGACCAGCAGCAGCACACTGATCATGCCGTCCGCCACACCGTCGTGCTGGAGGATGGGCCGGACGAAGGTGTAGGCGGTGAAGTGCCCGGTGATGACCAGGAAGGTCATGGCGATGCCGACGCGTACCGCGATGTGCGTCCGGAACACCCGTGGCAGGTCCCCGAAGGTCATCGTGCGCTCCGGCGCCACCTTCGGCATCACGACGACCATGCAGACCAGCGAGATCAGACCGAGCACACCCACGACCGCGAACGCGGTTCGCCAGCCGCTGAGGTCGCCGACCAGAGTGCCCGCAGGCACACCCAGCACGGAGGCGGTCTCGACGCCGCCGAAGACGACGGCGGTGGCCCGCACGACGTGGTGCTTCGGGACCAGACGCAGGGCGATGGCGCCGGCCAGGGACCAGAAGCCGCCGACGCTGATGCCGATCAGAAAGCGGGCCAGCAGGACGACGGCGAAACTCGTGGCGAAGGCGGAGGCGAGGTTGGCCGCGCCCATCATCCCGATCAGCACGGCCAGCACCAGCCGACGGTCGATCCTGGCGGTGGCCACGGTGACCAATGGTGCCGCGACGGCGGCGACCAGCCCAGGCACGGTGACCATGAGCGCGGTGGTGCCCTCGGAGACGTCCAGCGCGGTGCCGATCGGGGTGAGGAGTCCGACGGGCAGCAGTTCGGAGGTCATCAGGGCGAAGATTCCCAGCGTCACGGCGAGGATCGCGAGCCAGCCCCGGACCGGTGAGGGGCTCGTGTCCTGGGCCACGTCCGGTGGCGGGAAGTCGACGGATGTCACGCTGTCGGCCTTTCCTGGAAGTCATGCGAAGGGCGGTGGCCGCGGGGACGCGGGCCACCGCCCGTGGGTGGAGGAGGACGAGGGCGCAGGTGTGGCTACTCGGTTCCGGGGGTCTTGCGCGTGGTCACGTTCATGCGGTTCCAGGCGTTGACCGTGAAGATCATCGCGATGAGCTGGGCGAGTTCTTCGTCGTCGAAGTACCGCGTGGCCTCGTCGTACACCGCGTCGGTGACTCCCTGGGGAAGCAGGGTCATCGCCTCGGTCAGGGCGAGGGCCGCGCGCTCCTTGGCGGTGTAGAGGCTGGACTCCTGCCAGGCGCTCAGCTGGTAGATGCGCGCCTCGCTCTCACCCGTCCGGCGGGCGTCGCCGGTGTGATAGTCGATGCAGTACGCACACCGGTTGATCTGGGAGGCGCGGATCTGCACCAGCTCGATCAGGACCGGGTCCAGTCCCTCGCGGGCCACAGCGTCCAGGGCCAGCACGGCCTTGAAAATCTTGGGAGCGACAAGCGACAAGTTCATGCGTGCGGGAATGGCAACGTTCGTCATGCTCATGACCCTAAGGACACGATCGACCCAAGATATGGTGCATTCTCGTGGATATTTTGTGGGCCAATTTCGAGCACGACGGCCAGGGCCGGCGCAGGGTGAGGCGATGAGCGGCCTCCGTCCGGAAAGCGGCAGCGACCTGCACCTGGATCTCACCGGTGGCGGCGGCGCGCGCGTGCGGTTGATGCGGGCCCTGCGCGAGGCGATCCACTCGGGACGGCTGGCACCCGGTACCCGGCTTCCGCCCTCTCGCACCCTCGCCCTCGACCTGGGAATCGCCCGCAACACCGTCGCCGCCGCGTATTCGGAGCTCGTCGAGGAAGGCTGGCTCACGTCTCGTCAAGGTTCCGGCACGCACGTCGCACACCGCGCCGCGCCTCTGGAACCCGGCCGTCGGCGCTCACCCGCGCGTCCGTCCCGCCAACGGATCATCTACGACCTGATGCCCAGTTCCCCTGACGCCGCCGCCTTCCCGCGCTCGTCCTGGAGCGCCTCGGCCCGGCGCGCGCTGGCCACCGCACCCAACGACGCCTTCGGCGTCGGCGACCCCCGTGGCCGACCGGAGTTACGCCAGGCGCTGGTGGAGTACTTGGCTCGTACCAGAGGCGTGCGCACCAAGGCGGACCACATCGTGATCTGCTCGGGCTTCGCGCACGGGCTGCGGCTGGTGTGTCACGTGCTGCGCGGCCTCGTCGCTGTCGAGTCCTACGGACTCGACTTCCACCGCTCCATCATCACCGAGGCGGGCCTGAAGACCGTGCCGCTCACCGTGGACACCCACGGC
Organism: Streptosporangium sp. CA-115845; assembly: GCF_050943795.1. Taxonomy (NCBI): domain Bacteria; kingdom Bacillati; phylum Actinomycetota; class Actinomycetes; order Streptosporangiales; family Streptosporangiaceae; genus Streptosporangium; species Streptosporangium sp. CA-115845. The sequence goes on from NZ_CP191988.1 coordinate 5,454,375, forward strand.
GCACGAATCAACGAACTTCCGGCCACAGGCGCGCAAGCCGTCCTGCTGACACCCGCGCATCAGTACCCCACTGGAGGCGCACTGCACCCACAGCGCCGGGCCGCGGTGATCGACTGGGCACGCGCCACAGGCGGTCTGCTGCTTGAGGACGACTACGACGGCGAGTTCCGCTACGACCGCGAACCGGTCGGCGCCGTGCAGGGTCTCGATCCGGACCGCGTCGTCTACTTCGGATCGACGAGCAAGAGTCTGTCCCCCGCGCTCCGACTTGGCTGGATGGCACTACCCGGCCGGCTGGTGGACGACATCGTCGCCGCCAAGGGCCCGCGCGAACTCTGGTCGGGCGTCATGGACCAGCTCACCCTCGCCGACTTCATCACCGGCGGCGCCTACGACCGCCAGTTGCGCCGCATGCGCAGGATCTACCAGCGCCGCCGTGACCTGCTCACGGCCACCCTCGCCGAACGCGCCCCGCACGTCAGCGTCAACGGCATCGCCGCGGGCCTGCACGCCGTGCTCGAGCTTCCCCCGGACACTGAGCAAGCCACCCTCCGCGCCGCACGCCGCCTCGGCCTCGCCCTGGACGGCTTGAGCTCGTATCTGCACCCCGACAGCATGATGCCGCCACGCGACGGCCTGGTCCTCGGATACGGCACACCACCCGAGCACACGATCACAGCCGCCCTGGAAGCCCTCTGCCTCGCCTTGCCCGGACCGCCGTAGAAAACCCCCGCCGCTCGGGCCGGCGCCACCGCGCCGACCTGGGAGTACGTCGCCGTGGCCGCTGCTCCAGGTAGGCGACGTTGTCAGTGATGATGACGCGGTGCACGTTGGGCAGGTCGTGGAACCGTAGCGAGACGTTCTCTCGGTGCCGGGCGACCTCGCGGAGGCATGAAGCGCACCATCTCCGTTCTCGTCGCCACCGGCGCCCTCGGTGCCACACTCACCGGCATCAGTCCCGCCTCCGCAGCCACCTCCGCAATCGACTGCTCTACCGGCGAGTACACCCGGGTCCTGAACAGCTACGTCCCCACCAACATCGAGAGGCCCATTTCCCGCCCCCCTCGGCGTCGGACCCGGCGCGGTCATCAGGCGGCGAGTTCGTGGTTGAGGTGGTCGCGGAACTCGCGGATCATCATGCTGCCCTTGTACCGCTCAAGCCAACCGGCGAACTGCCCGATCGGATCGACCACCCGCCGACTACAAACCAGCGAGCCCTTTAAAGTCATCAACACACCACCCTGCCACAGGCAGGGTGCCGCCCCTTCTCAGGAATGACGCTCTTCACAGCGGTACGGCCGACAATGCTTCGGCGACCCCGAGCCGCGACCGTGGCCGGTGCCTCGGACAGACCGTCAGACGGCCAGATCCGCGAGGGAGCCGCGCTTGATGCCAGTGATGAAGGCGTCCCACTCGCCAGGAGTGAAAGCCAGCACCGGACCCTCGGGGTCCTTGGAGTCACGGACCAGGAAGAGCGCGGAGTCCGGGCCGGGCTCGACCTCTGTTCGGGAGGTGTCGCCGAGAGCGACTTCGACGCAGTCTTGACCGTTGCCGCCGAAGGAGCTCTTCTGCCAGACGCCGACCTCCACACAGTTTTGGCCGTTCCCGCTGCGCGAGCTCTTTCGCCACGTCACCTGGGACAGGTCCGGTGTGGGCATTTCACGTTCCCTTTCACAGAGTGATCAGTCGAGCTGAGCAATCGCCTCGGTTATGAGACGACAGGAGTCATCCGGATCAAGTGCCTTGGCCCGAAGATGGTCGAATACCAAGGTATATCGGTAAACATCCGTTTCCCGCTCTATGTAGAGACTTCCCGTGAAGTTCTCCATGAACACCACGTCTGGATCGGCGAGTCCGGGGAATTCAAGGATCTCGAACGCACCGTTCGTGCCGGGATGACTTCCGACAGCGAAAGGCAGCACCTGAACGGTGACATTAGGCAGGTCAGCCACGTCAAGAAGCTGTTTGAGCTGGGAGCGCATCACGTCGCTTCCCCCGATAGGGCGACGGATGACAGCTTCATCGAGGACGGTCCAGAGACGTAGGGGTTCTTCTTGAACGAGAAGTTTCTGCCGAGCCATGCGGACTTCGACGCGGCGCTCGATCTCCCCCGGAGACGAGATCAGCAGGGCAGAGCGGATGACAGCACGGGCGTAGCCTTCAGTTTGAAGCAAGCCGGGAAGGACGACGGACGCAAAGCTACGCATTGAAGCGGCCTCGGCTTCGAGCCCGATATAGGTGGTGTACTCGCTGGAGAGATCGCTGTACGCCTGCCACCAGCCCTTCTTCCGCGAGTCGCGCGCCAGGTCGATCAGCTCCTCCCTCTTGGCTGGGTCGACCTGGTAGAGGTCAAGAAGAGCCCCGACGTCCTTGAGAGCAATGCCCACGCGGCACGTCTCGATTCGAGAGACCTTCGTAGCAGACCAGGCGAGTTGCTCAGCAACCTCCTCCAACGTCCACTGAGTGCGTTCGCGCAGTCGACGGAGCTCGAAGGCCAATCGACGCCTGCGCACCGTGGGACTCACCGTTTGCCTCATGTCCACCCTCCCTTGAGCCGATGCCAACAGTAGCGGAGCTCTAACAGAGAGTGCCGAAGCTTCCCTGAACGCGATTTGCGTTTTTGGTAGCGCCCCCACTGGCGGTAATGCATGCTCTATGCGTACGGACGGTGACTCTCCGCGCATGCAGGCGCTTGCGGCAGGTGCCGAACAACCATGGAAACCACGAAGGGCGGACGATCAGATGAGGGTTCGTGATCTTCAAGGGTGGGGTGGTGAGTTGCTGGAGTTGGCCTGGGAGTTGAACGATCTCGGGTTCGACTCCGTGGTCAGGCTCTCGCCCGGCCGGCGACCGAGTGTGGAGATCTTCGTACCGCCGGGGCGGTCGAGGGTCGCCACCGCACAGCGGGGCCGTACCTCGGTGTTCACCTGGGAGCGGACCTCCGCCCGAGCGAACCGCGACCGGTTCGAGGGTGACCGGCGGGGCCGGAGCAGGATGCGGATGGCCGCGGAGCGACTCCTGGAGGTCGCGCGATGAGGACACCGGAGCCGCTGGGGCGGGCCGACCTCCCTGCCGAGGTGGAGTCCGTCCCCCTGGCCCGCCGCTACGTCCGCGACCTGCTCGACCGCCTCGACCACAAGCAGACCGACGACGCGCTGCTACTGGTCAGCGAACTCTTCACCAACGCGGTACGCCACTCCGACTCCGGCCGCCACCCCGACGGCCGGGTCTCCGTCGCCGTCGCCAACCATAATGGAACGCTCCATATCGACGTCATCGACGCCGGATCAACCGGACAGACACCCCGCATCTGCCCCGACGTCGCCCCCGACAGCGGCGGCGGACGCGGCCTCTGGCTGGTCCAGGAACTGTCCACCTCCTGGGGCTGGTACGAGACCCCAACCGGCCGGGTGGTCTGGTTCCGGCTCTCCGATACCTGACCGGCACGAAAGTCACGCCTCCCGATTCATAGTGGCTCGCAACCACTCCAGACAGGCGACCACGACGTCCCAGACACTCTCGGTGGCGAGCGAGGTCACTGGGAGGGATGGGGAGAGATCCCGCTCCACCGTCCCCTGGCCAGGCGCAGATCGGCCCGGTTCACCGTACGGCCTTCGCCATAGAACCGTCCCTGAAGCGCAAAGTACGGCTACGATCACGCAACGTGTCCGTAGACGTTGGTAGAAACCAGCTTTGCGTGAGCTTCAGGGCTCAGAAAGAAGCGTCCAGCGCCGTGAGGGAAGGCGCGGCAGCAGCGCTACTCCTCTTCTACAGCGCTGAATGCGGCCTGAAGGCAGCACTCCTCGATCGCCGTGGCCTGAGATCCACCTCTCAGCTGCCGCCGGAGTTCAGAAGCCACGACCTGCAGCGCCTCGCCAAAGAGTTACGGCTGACACCACAGCTCTGCAGCCGGATGCGCCCCTGCGCGAGCCTGAAAGAAGACAGGGGACCGGTGGCCTTCGGGGATCTCCATCAAGCCTGGAGATACGGTCATGCCCTCAAAAAGGATCACGAGGAGCAGGCCCTCACCGTGTTGCGTGAGCTTTCAGACTGGTGTCAGCGAGAATTGAGAGCGTGATCATGCCCGAGCAGGAGATCAAGGCCCCCGAGCACATCTACACCTGGGTCGATGTGGACGCTCACCTCGCCGCCCTGGCGTCCGACGGTCAGTGGCCGGACTGGCTCCACGAGTGCGACGCCTTCTGGGACGGCCTCGAAGTGACGATCGCCCCGCAGGCCTCGCCCCAGGAGGCCCTGTCCTGGTTGAGCGACGCGTTCGGGGTCAATTCCACCAAGACTCATGACGGGGAGACCGTACTTCAGCTTGACGACGTCCCAGGGCAGCCTTCTGCCAGGCTGCTCCCGATTTCGGTGCGGCAGCGAGAGCTCGAACCGTCCCGGCGTGAGCCCCGCTGGAGGGAACGGCGCATCGTCCGTGGCCTCGGCGAACCGCTCCCCCATCCGGAGTCTCCGTTCCCGGGCAATGTGCGGATCGCCGCGATGCACTCCTTCAAAGGCGGAGTGGGACGGACCCTGCACGGAGTGGCTCTCGCCGACGCCATAGCCCGGCGCGGCGATCGAGTACTGCTCGTCGACGCCGATCTGGAGGCGCCGGGGATCACCTGGATGTTCAGCGCGTACGGTAAGCGCGTCGACTTCGGCTACGAGGACTTCCTCGCACTGCTCCACTCCTCCGAGGACGGCAGTCCCGACGACGCGGTGAAACTGGGCGCGGCCTATCTGCCGAACCAGATGATCGACAACGTGATCGTCATGCCCACCCGGCGCTCGCTTCGGGACATCGCCCCACCACGCCTCGAACCCACCGACCTGCTGACCCCGGACCGGTCGATCTACTACCTGACCGAGTCGCTCGCCGCACTCGCCGACCGGCTCGGAGCGCGCACGGTCCTGATCGACCTGCGCGCGGGCAGTAGCGAACTGGCGGCTCCCGTCCTGCTTGACCCGCGCGTCCAGCGAATCTTCGTCACCACCGTCAGCAACCAGTCGCTGTACGGCACTCTTCGCACCATCCAGGAACTGGGCCGGCGCGCGCCGACGCGCGCCGACGACCCGGCGAGCGTGGCCGTCATCACCCAGTTCCGTCAGGAGGGGCACTGGGAACTGGCCACCGACGCGGCGACCCTGCTCCGTGACGCGATCACCCGGACGCTCGAACCGGTCGCTCAGGAAGGTGAGGATCGGACCGTCGACCGCGACGTCACGCTGGAGCCCATCTTCAGTGTTTTCCAGGATCGGCTGCTGGCGCTGCCCGCCTCTTGGGAGGCCGTCGTCGATCTGGTCCGGCGTCAGCAGCTCGCGGAAACGCTCGGACCGCTCGTCGAAGGACTCGTGGTTCCGAAGGAACCGAGTCTCACCGACGACATGTCTGTCACGGACACGGTTTCCGTGGTGAAAATCGGCGACCTGGCCTCCCAGCGTGAAGCCCTCAGCGAGTTCGCCCGGCGGCTGGCGTATGCCGAGACGGCGGACGACACGGATTTCCTGCCGACCGAGTCCCTGCGGAACATGCTCGTCTCTCATCGAACCGAACCACCGGTGTGCGTGGTCACCGGAGCCAAGGGCTCGGGAAAAACCTTCACCCAGCTCCAGATGTGCTTCCGGAAGACGTGGCGCGACTATGCGCAGGACGTCGGCGTCGAGGGCGTGACCCTGAACGCCCTCCTGGCGCCGGTGCTCGTCTCCAAAAACCTCAGCGACCCGACCGGCCAGCGGATCAGCGAGATCCAGCGAAACGCCTCCGCCTCCCCGAACACCAAGCCCGCGACCCAGCTCGAACTGCGTGACCTGGTCGACAACGCTCTGCGTTCGGAACCGACCAACGTCCAGTGGCGCCGAATCTGGCTGACCTGCATGGCCCGGGCCGTAGGGATCGACGCCTCTCCCGAGGACGCCGAGCAGAAACTGGTCGACTTCGCCTCGACGAACACCCGGATCTTCCTGTTCGACGGGCTTGAGGACCTTCTCCAGGACCTCCTCGACAGCGATGTCCAGCGACAGGCGCTCCGCGTCCTCCTTGTCGACTGTCTCGACTGGCTGCGCAGTCTCCGCGGCCGACCGCTCGGGTTGGTGATCTTCGTTCGGCGTGACCTCGTACAGTCGGCCATCAAGCAGAACTACGGCCAGTTCTCCGCGCGATACAGCGACTACGAGCTCAAATGGAACCATTTCGAAGCCCTGCGGCTCGCCCTGTGGGTCGCGCAACGTTCCGGTGCCCTTCCTCAACACACCCCCGAAGAGGCGGCTTCGGTGAAGAACCAGGACCTCAGCACGGCACTTCACCCGCTCTGGGGAGAGAAGATGGGATCGATAAGGTCCCGCGAAGCCCGCTCGGACGGCTGGTTCCTCGCCGCACTCTCCGACTTCAACGAGCAGATCCAGGCACGCGACATCGTGACCTTCCTCAAGGAGTCAGCCGCCCTGTCCGTGGAGGACAGCCGCTGGCCAGACCGACTGCTCACCCCGGCGGCGATGAGAAAAGCACTCGTCCAGTGCAGCCTCGACAAGATCCGCGCCATCACGGAAGAGAGCCCGCAAGTCGGGAGACTCCTCAGGCACCTCGGTAACCTCACCACGGACAAGAAGAGAATTCCCTTCAGCCCCGAGACCGTCGAGCTGTCGAACCAGAACCTGGAGATCCTCGCCGCCAACGGGGTCGTCTTCCGTGAGGAGGACCAGTACTGGATTCCCGAGATCTTCCGCCACGGTCTCTCCTTCAAGGCCACCGGCCGACCGAAGATCCTGGCGATCGCCAACCTGGTACGCCAACGCAACAACCTCGACTGACTCCCCCCAAGCAGGGCCCCGGCGTTGATTCGCTATGTCTGGTTCCGGCATGTTGATCAGATGTTGTAGACGGCGAAGGCGGCCTCATAGTCGAGGAGGTCGCGGCGGAGCCGGAAGGCTTGCCGGGCGCCGGCGAGCTGGTATCTGCTGGAGCGCGCGCTCGGCGGCAAGGGCCGCCACATCCGGCTGGGCCTGTATTGCGGCGTCGCCTGCCTGGTGCGCGCGGGAGAGATGCTGGAGGCCGGCGCCGCCGAGCACGCGGCCCGGATGGACCTGCCCACCGAAGAAGACCGGCGCCGCGAACGCGTCCGGGTCATCGAGATCGCCCAGACACTGCTGTCGGGCGGGATGACGATCCGCCAGGCCGCCGAGAGCTTGAAGGTGGAGACCTTCACCCTGAATGGCCTGCGCTCCGAGGAACAGCGCTGCCGACCGAACTCCGGTGCACATCGGGGCATGACGAGCATCCGAACGAAAAGTCCCGTTAGGGCTCGCAGAGAAATAACTTGCTTGTTCCCAAGGCGATGACCTCGGTGGAAGCCGTGTGAGCACCCAAGTTATTAATCGGCAGGCCCTTAGCAGAGCAGAGTTGAGCGACCTACCGTGACTTTCCGTTCGGTCTTCGTCATTCGGGCGGAGGCGTAACCCGGGCCCGTAAATGCTTCACGGCCATGCGATCTATCGATCACACTTGATGTGGATGCAAAGGAGTGTCGCATGGGTGCGTTCGAGGCTTTGCAGGACGAAGACCCAAAGCAGGTGGGCCCCTTCCGGCTCGTTGCCCGGCTGGGCGCGGGAGGGATGGGCCGGGTCTATCTGGGGCATTCCAAAGGCGGCCGGGATGTGGCCGTGAAAGTGGTGCGCCCGGAACTGGGCGAAGACCGGCGTTTTCTGGAGAGGTTCGCCCGCGAAATGGAAACGAAGTGAACCACCAGGCGAGACCCGCCCACCGAACGCCCCCCATCCCACACACGATCAGGCAACGAGCTCACGGTTCAGACGGTCGCGAAAACGAGGTGAACCAACCGGTGAGACCCGCCCACCGGTTGCAGCTCCGTCCCGCAGGTGCTCAGGCGGCGAGTTCGTGGTTGAGGTGGTCGCGGAACTCGCGGACCATCATGCTGCCCTTGTACGGCTCAAGCCGACCGGCGAACTGCCGGATCAGATCGACCGAGCGGGCGGAGGTCAACGCCTTCGTCGCCGGGATCGCGGCTCGGGCAGTGGCGAGGGACTGTTCCAATTCACCCATCTCCAGGTATGCCTCCGCCATGTGCAGCCTGTTGCGCTGGGCGGATCGAGGGAAGCGGTTGCCGAACTCCGCCACGGCCGCTTCCGCACAGTCCGCAGCCCGCCTGTGCTCGCCGAGCATGCTCCAGCAGCGGCCTGTCTGTGCTTTGAACTCCGCCTCGTCGTACCTGGCGATCCACGCCGGGTCGCTGTCGGTGGTTCCCTGGGCGTACGCGCGTTCGGCATCGACGAGCAGCCGCTCGACCTGCTTGACACCATGCCTGTCATGAGTCTCGGCCGCCCTGCCCTGCTGGGCCGTAGCCCATGCCTCCCTGGCCAACATCAACGCCATGACGCGCGGAGACGGCTGTGCGCGGCGCGCGGTGTCGGTCCCGGCTCTGGCCAGCCATACCGCCAAGGTGGCCTGGTCCAGATGAAGCGCCTGCAAGGTCATCGTCGTCAACACCCAGGCGCCGGTCAACGGGTCGTTTCCCGTCTTCGCCAGCCGTAGCGCCTGGCCGAAGTGCTGCTGAGCCTGGCCATGCTGGTTCAGATCGAAGGCCGTCCAGCCTGCCAGCCAGGTCAGACCGGCCGCTGCCGACATCAATCCTGCCCCTACCCGGTCGTCGTAGCGGCCCCGCAGCAGAGGTGTCACCGTGCTGTCGAGATACCGCACCACCGTCGGGCGGACCAGCCCTGCCCCGAACTGGTCGTCCAAGCTACTGAACACCTTGCGGGCCTCGTTGATCTGGTCGATGTCAGTCCGGCCCACCGTGTGCCTGTTCCCCCGCTGCGCGATCACCACGGGAGGGCTGCCATAGTTCCAGGCCGTCAGCCACCCTGCCAGCACCGAGGGCACGAACGGCAGCGTGGCCAGCAGGTGGCGACGGGATTCGTCCATCTCATACCTCCACAGCAGGGCGGCCGACTTCACGCTAGCCGCCGTCGATGTGTCGCCGTACTCCGCGACCGGCCACGAAGATGTCTCCCCGAGGGCCCACCCTTCTATCCACTGCTCGACCTCGGCGGACTCCGCCTCGAACACCGCCGCGATCTTCCTGCGGCTGTGCGGCCGGATCCCCTGCTCACTCCGCTCCCATCTCCCCCAGGTCCCCACGGCCACCCCGACCGCGTCCGCCGCCTCCTCCTGCGTCATCCCCCGCTCCAGCCGCGCCCTCAGCAGATCCGGACGCCCCTTCCCACCGCCTGCCTTCCTCATGACCACTCTCCCTTGGTAGTCGAATCACCACTCATTGTGATGTCCGCAGGCCCCCGGCCACCATCCCCCCAGCCAAACGACAGATTTTCGCCCACCAACGCTCGATACGACCGGCTGATACCCAGCCACGTTCGCCGTTGGCCGGGTCTCATCGGACAGTGATCAACGATCAGGTGTCGACGTTCACCCTCGTCCCCATGCTGGCGTTTCCTGCTGGGCACAGTCCCACCGCGAACGGAGCACGCCCATGCCACCAGCCGACGACATCCCCCCAGGTGCCCAACACCACCCCGCCGAAAGCCCAGCTCCCCCACCCGGAAGCACCACCCCACCGACCTACAGCACTGGAACAACGACCTGGGACACCACGACACCGGGCCGGGATGTCCAACCCCCAAGCGGAGCCCCCGGCACGACGGGACAGGAAAGTAGCGCGGCCGGGCCACACAGCGGTGCGGCGGGGCGAGACAGCAGCACGGCCAGGTTGGAAAGCGGCACAACGGGACGAGGAGACAGCATGGCCAAGCTGGACAGCGGGACGACGACGGGACGAGACAGTGGCGCGGCGGGGCGGAGCGATGTCCGCGCGCTGGTCAAGGTCCTGCGACCCGGATCCGCCTCACGACGGGCCCACGCCATCCTCCGCGACGTACTCCAGCAAGCGGAACTGCCCGCCGACGACATCGACACCGCCGAACTCATCGTCGCCGAACTCGCCGCCAACGCCGAGAAACACGCCCGTCCCCCGTACGAACTGCGCGTCTTCAGCCTGGACGGCACCCCCAGCTGGTGCGAGATCGTCGACGGCGACCCCAACACCCACGAGGTCCGCCTCATCCTCAACCTGCTGCACTCGGTCAAGGAGATCGGCCTGCCCCTGCTCGCCGAGAACGGCCGCGGCCTACTACTGGCCCACCAGCTCTCCGGCGGCCGCTGCCAGACCTACCCGGCCATCACCCTCGCCACCGCCACCCCCGGCAAGGCCGTCGCCTTCGCCCTGCCCACCCTCTCGGGCAACCGCCTGATCTTCCCGCCCCTCCCCGACCTCCGCCGCTGGTCATCGGGGTGAGTCTCGCCCTCGGCCATGTTCGGGGGCTGAGCAGGTCCCGGTACAGCTGTCGCCCGTCGATGGCATCCCGCTACCTGGACGAGCGCCGACACCGCGTTCGGCCACTATTCAGTCGCCGAGTCCGCCGAGTAGGTCCTGGATCGCCTGGAGGATGGCATCGGGGCGGGATGAGGCGACATCCCGGCAGCCGTGGAGAAAGTCGAAGCCGTTTCGACCATCACCCGCGCGCATCGCTTGTTTCCTCCCACGTCTTAGCTCACTCTCCGGCACGGGAGACAGGCATCCACCGTGGTCCGCGTCGTCCCGCGAGGAAATCGCCGACGAGCCGCGTGCATAGTTCCGGATGTTCGAACAGCAGCAGGTGACTCGATCCGGGGACGATCGCAAGGTATCCGTCGGGGAGAGCCCGATACAGCTCCAGGGTGTGCTCAAGGGTCACGATGTCGTCGTCCGCGGCGATCACGAGCGTGGGGCACTTCACCTGTGCCAGGGCCTCGGAAGTGAGTGGCGCACCGTCATCGACGGATGCTGCGATCTTGCGTGCGATGACGGGGAAGTGGGCCTCGCCATCGGGCGAGACCTCGCCATATGCCTCGATCACTTGGGGCGGCCACTCTCCGCCGGCATCGGGTCGCACGATCAGGCCGGCCGGGTCGAACGCGCAGCTGATCAGCACGAGCTGCGACACGAGGTCGGGGCGCTGGGTCGCGACCCACAGGGCGACGCTGGCGCCCGCACTGTATCCGACAAGCGAGGACGGGCCGCCGACTATCCGCTCAGCGAACGCGATCATGTCCGCCGCCATGTTGTCGATGGTGATGGGACCGGCGACATCCGCCGTGTGCCCGTGGCCCCGGCGTTCGGGCAGCAACAGCCGCAAGTGCGAGGAGAGTGTGTCAAGGTTCCCTGCGAAGTCGCGAGAGTCGCTGAAGTTGCCGTGCATCAGGACGACAGGCTCCCCGGCGCCCTTCTCGTCGTACCAGAGATCGACCTCGCCAAGGCGTATGTAGTTGCTCATGCCAAGGTATACGAGGCAGCCTCCCGAAACTCATCGGGCGGACCAAACATCCCGAACATCCACAACCTCGACGGCGACCCCGTCCCGAGACGATCATCACCGGCATCACCGGCTACGCCGACCTGGTGTTCGGGCTGTTCGCGATCTGCGGGTACCAGTTCTCCCCGCGCATCGCAGACCTGGCCGAACACCAGGTCGGAGGCGTCGGCGGATAAGAGCGGGAACGGCAGCGGTACAACCGACCCTGCCGGGGTGCTAGGCTGCCGTTCGTTCGGTATTGGATCGGCGTGGGAGGGAGGTGAGGTTTGATGACCGCGGTGAAGACCGCTGCTATGCGCAGCGCCCGGACCAACCTCACGTCCCGGGCCCCGGTCTGACCTACTTCTTCCCCCAGCCTTGAGCCATCGGGTTCGCCAGGCGGGGTGATGTCCGCGTCTCGTCGGGGCCCCTTCTCCGCAAGGGTCTCTCACGTTGCCATACACGTACACCGATCCATCCAGCCTGTCCCGGTATGGGTGGACCGGCGCACTCGACCGAACCTTCACCGAGCACTATGAAGCGGGCCTCGTGCCGGCCCGGATCTCCCGGGTCGATCGCGGCCTGTGCACGGCGATCACCACGTCGGGCCCGATGCGGGCCACGTTCGCCGCGCCGCACCCGCCCGAACCGCTCCTGACGCCCTGCACCGGCGACTGGGCCGCGCTGCGCCCGGGCGCCGAACCGCACCTGGTGGCGCTGCTGCCGCGGCACAGCGCGATCGTGCGCTCGTCGGCGTCCAGGTCCTCCCACGGACAGGTGCTCGCCGCCAACGTCGACACGGTCGTCATCGCCCTGTCCCTGGCCACGCCCCTGGACGCGGCCAAACTGGAGCGGCTGCTCGCCCTGGCCTGGGAGAGCGGAGCACAGCCGGTGATCGTCTTGACCAAGGCGGACCTGGCCCACGATCCCGAGGCCGTCCACGCCGAGGCCGAAGCGCTGGCACCCGGCGTGGACGTCCTGGTCACCAGCGTCGCCACCGGTCACAACATCGACGCGCTGGCCGCGCTGATACACGGCACCACCGTGCTGCTCGGCCCCTCGGGCGCGGGCAAGTCCACCCTCGGCAACACGCTGCTCGGCGAGGAACTGCTGGCCACCGGCACGGTACGAGAGCAGGACGGCAAGGGCCGCCACACCACCGTCCGCCGCGAGCTGCTCCCCCTGCCCGGCGGCGGGGTCCTCATCGACACGCCCGGCCTGCGCGGGATCAGCCTGCACGACGCCGCCGACGGCCTGGAGCAGGTCTTCGCCGAGATCGAAGAACTCGCCGCGTATTGCCGCTTCGGCGATTGCTCCCACGACACCGAGCCAGGATGTGCGGTGCAGGCCGCCATCCAGGCGGGTGAACTGCCCGAACGTCGCCTGCGCAGCTACCACAAGCTGCAACGGGAGAACGCCTGGGCGGCCTCACGTACCGATGCCCGGCTGCGCGAAGAGCGTGTCAACCAGCAGAAGGCCATCACCAGTCACCTGCGCGCCACCTACAGGTTCCGGGACCAGCAGCCATGACCGGCCGCATCCCACCGACCTCCCCGACCGCTCATCGTCCGTCAGGAGCCCGCACCACCATGCCCGAAAGCCCGCACGACCCGATCAGCGATCCCGCAGTGGCGGCGTTCTTCGCCCTGCACGACAACCTGGCACGTCAAGGCCCCGGCTCCGATGCGACCACCCGCCACCTGCTGTCCCTGGCCGGGCCGTTGGCGCCGCGCTCGCGCGTGCTGGACATCGGCTGCGGGCCGGGCCGCTCCTCGCTGGTACTGGCCCGGGCCGGCGCCGAGGTCACCGCGGTCGACCTGCATCAGCCGTACCTCGACGAGCTGGCACGAACCGCCGCCGACCGCGGCCTCGTCGTCCACACCGTACGGGCGTCGATGGCGGACCTGCCCTTCGCGGACGAGAGCTTCGACCTGATCTGGGCCGAAGGATCCGCGTACATCATCGGCTTCGACACCGCGCTGCGCTCCTGGCGGCGGTTGCTCGCCCCGGGTGGCCGGCTGGTCGTCACCGAATGCGAATGGAGCACCGACTCCCCATTTCCCGAAGCCCGCGCGTTCTGGGATCAGGCGTATCCGCTGCGCACACGAGAGCACAACATCGCCGCGGCGCACGCCGCAGGGTACTCCGTCACCGCGCTGCATCCGTTCCCCGACCGCGACTGGTTCGAGGAGTACTACACGCCGCTGTCACAGCGCGCCCACGCGGCCGACCTGGCCGTACCCGGGATGCGCGAGGCGGTCGCGGCCACCCTGCAAGAGATCACCATGCGCCGCGAGCACGGCGCGGACTACCAGTACACCGGCTATGTCCTGCATCCGCAGAAGGACAAGGAGACGAACCCGATCATGACCTCTTCCCTCACCACCCGTCCCGAGAGCGCCGGCGATGTCGCCATCATCCGCGACATCAACCTTGCCGCCTTCCCCACCCCGCTCGAGGCCGACCTCATCGAAGCGCTGCGGGCCGACCCGCAGGCGTGGCTGGCCGGCCTGTCCTGGCTGGCCGAGGCCCCCGGCGGCGAGCTCGCCGGATACGCGCTGCTCACCCGCTGCCACGTCGGCGACTCACCCGCCCTCACCTTGGGCCCGTGCGCCGTCAAGCCCGACCATCAGCGGCGAGGCGCGGGTTCCGCCGCCATCCGCGCCGCTCTGCAAGCCGCCCGCGAGCAGGGCGAGAACCTGGTGCTCGTGCTCGGCCACGCCGAGTACTACCCGCGCTTCGGCTTCACCCCGGCCTCCGGATTCGGCATCCGCCCGCCCTTCGACGTCGAGGACAAGTACATGATGGCGCTCGCTCTCAACCCTGAACAGCCGGTCCCGAGCGGCGTCATCCGCTACCCGGCGGCGTTCGGCGTCTGATCTTCCGCTCTTTGAACGCGGCGAACGGCCCCCGGCGCGGCTGGGGGCCGTTCGATCGTCGCGATGGCCGGCGGCGTGGTGCGAGACGTGGGACCGGCCTACCTCGGACGCGGTCACGAGCTCCTGTGGCGAGCAGCGAGCACGTCACCCTCGCCCCTCCCCGACCTCCGCCACCGGTCATCGGGATGAACCACATCCCGGCGGCCGGGCCGTCAGCGACCCACGGCACCGGCCGACGGTTCGGCTTACTCGGGGTCGTAGGCGAGGTTGGGGCGCAGCCAGCGCTCGACCTCGGCGAGGTCGAGGCCGCGCCGCAGGGCGTAGTCCTCGACCTGGTCCCTGCCGAGGCGCCCCACGGTGAAGTACCGTGACGACGGATGGGCGAAGATCAGCCCGCTGACGCTGGCCGCGGGCGTCATCGCGAAGGACTCGGAGTGAAAACCTCCGTTACCGACACGGATCACTCCGCCGGACGGCTGTGCTCCCATGCGGTACCGAAAAGGAGTAAGGCGTAGTCGTACATCAGTCCAGGGCTCCGCGCGACGATACACGGCGAGTTGCGGCCGTGTTCTGCCTGCCGATAGATGGTCAGGTAGGCGACGTTGTCAGTGATGATGACGCGGTGCACGTTGGGCAGGTCGTAGAAGCGCAGCGAGACGTTCTCTCGATGCCCGGCGACCTCGCCAAGCTGCGGCCCGACTGGGTGGGCAAAGAGCCACACAACGGCAAGATGAAGATCGTCTTTCACAGCGGCCTCGGTGACAAGCAGGAGCTGAAAGCTCATGCCCTACGCCCCTCCGGGCAAAAGATCGTTCAGGAGCGCGCGAAGGACCCCGATGACGAGCTGGAGCTGATCATCGTGCACTCCATGCTGCTCACCGGCTATGACGCTCCGCCGATCCACACCCTCTGTATGGACCGTCCCATGCGGGGGGCGAACCTGATGCAGGCCCTGGCCCGGGTCAACCGCCGCTTCCGTGGCAAGCAGGACGGCCTGCTCGTCGGCTACGCGCCGCTCACCGAGAACCTCAAGAAGGCTCTTGGCGAATACAGCCCCGGTGACCAGCAGGACCAGACGTTAGGCCGGGACGTGGACCGGGCCATCACCGAGGTCCGCAACGAGCACACCACCATCTGCGGCCTGCTCTCCGGCATCCCCTGGCAGGCACTACTGGCCGAGACTTCCAGGCCCAAGCCGTACGTGCATGCCCTGCGCCTTACCGCCAACCATCTGCGCGACCCGCGCACCCCCAGCAACCAGGTCGAGCAGGGCGCCAAGACACTCGCCGTACGTTTCAAGGAGAGCGCCACGCGCCTGGAGCGGTTCTACCGGCTCTGTGCGGCCAGCAGGGACATCTCTGAGCGCTTCGAGGACCTCACCTCATGGGGAGGTGCGCGCCTGGATGGTGAAGCTGGACGCCGCGGACCGCGAGGCCAGTGGCAAGCCGTTGGCCTCGGAGGTCAACGTCTACCTCTCCCAGCTCGCGGCCTCCGTCGTCGACGCCGACACGATCACCGATCTGTACGCCGAGGCCGGCCTCGGCAACCTCGACATCACCAATCTCAACGGTGAACATCTGCGCGAGCTCCAGAACACCGAGACCCCGCACCTGACGGCCGAGGCCCTGCGCCGGTTGATCGAGCAGAAAATGCGCGAGGTGACCCGGCACAACATCATCCGCCGGGAGAGCTTCGCCGAGAAGCTCGAAGACCTGATGATCCGCTACATGCGGCAGCAGCTCAGCAGCGCCGAAATGATCGCCGAGCTGGTCGCCATGGCCAAGGAGGTCTCCGCGGAAGCCCGGCGCGGTGAGCGATTCGACCCTCCGCTCAACCACGCCGAGCTGGCCTTCTACGACGCGGTGGCCAACCACGGCCTGGCGAAGGCCCTGATGGGCGACGACACCCTCGCACAGATCGCCCGCGCGCTGGTCGCGGACATCCGCAAGAACCTGACCGTCGACTGGCTCTCCCGCGAGCCGGTACGCGCCAAGCTGCGCAACCGCATCCGACGCCTGCTCACACGGTTCGACTACCCACCGGACGAGGAACGCGCGGCCGTGGACCTCGTCCTCAAGCAGATGGAAACCTTCGCCACCGAGTGGGCCCCGACCGCATAGTGCGACAAGCATGTCCTCTGGGGCGTGGAAGTGGCGCCGGGAACTCCCCCGCGGAATCGGAAGCCCGCCATTCGCGCTTTCTCCGGTTACGCCTCTGGCGTTTCGTGGTTACGGCAGCGGCTCCTGACTGAGCTGGAAGCGGACCTACCGGCCAACCGGTTACGCCTCCGCTGGTTCGTGGTTACGGCAGCGGGGGTGGGTAGCGGTGGATCTCCGCTCGGTGTCCCGTCGCACCGGCGAACTTGGCGTCGTCGGTCAGCAGCGGCATTCCCAGCAGTTCGGCGAGGGCCACGTACATGCCGTCGTAGGCGGTGAGATTGTCGCGCAGTTCCAGCACCCGCGACTGCAGAGGCAGCATCGGATGCCGGACGATCCGCAGCTGGGCGTAGCGCTCCAGCATGATCCGGCCCCGCGCCTCGGAAATCCGCACCTCCGGCTTACTCGTGATCACATGCCCGCGCACCACCGAGGCGATCTCCACGTCGATCAACGCCGGAGCGTGCACCTTGCGCGCCAACCGCCGACGAAGAAGATCGTCACCCTTCACGTTGGCCAGCAGGCGGAAAACGATCGAGGCGTCCACGACCAGACTCACCGGCGGTCCTCGCGCAGGGTCTCGCGGACGAAATCGGGGTCGTACGGAACCGGCTCATCGGCCGCGATCTTGGCCATCACCTCGTCCAGAGCCGGGGTGGCCGCCTCCTCGTTCAGCAGATCACGCAGGTAGGCCGTCAGCGATTTTCCCTCACGCTCGGCTCGCGCCTTCAGCGTCCGCTCGGTCGCTTCGGGGACATCTCGAATCTGTATGATTCCCACACCTCCACGTTAGCATGCATCTTGCATGCATATTCGTTGCCGACCACCGTCATCGCCTCGACGCATTCAGCCAGCCCCCAGCGCCACGGCCAGGCCACCATGTCACCAGCACGCACCGAATATGTCACTCACCGCTACCGGGCGGCACTGTTTTCCCGCATTCCTCCCCGCCGTGAACGACGGGGCCTCCACGCTGCAATTCCGGTGATCGGACCCGCGCCGCCGTCGCCCGCGACTGCTGACGACGCCGGGTCACTCCGGGGCGAGCGGCATTTCCCACCCCCCTCGGCGTCGGACCCGGCGCGGTCATCAGGTGGCGAGTTCGTGGTTCAGGTGGTCGCGGAACTCGCGGATCATCATGCTGCCCTTGTAGCGCTCAAGCCGACCGGCGAACTGCCCGATCGGATCGACCACCCGCCGACTACAAACCAGCGAGCCCTTTAAAGTCATCAACACACCACCCTGCCACAGGCAGGGTGCCGCCCCCTTCTCAGGAACGACGCTCTTCACAGCGGTACGGCCGACAGTGCTTCGACGGTCCCCAAGCCGCGACCGTGGCCGGTGCCTCGGACAGACCGTCAGACGGCCAGATCCGCGAGGGAACCGCGCTTGATGCCGGCGATGAAGGCGTCCCACTCGCCAGGAGTAAAGGCCAACACCGGCCCCTCGGGGTCCTTGGAGTTACGGACCAGGACGAGCCGCTCGGAGTCCGGGCCGGGCTCGACCTCTGTTCGGGAGGTGTCGCCGAGAGCGACTTCGACGCAGTCTTGACCATTGCCACTGAAGGAGCTCTTCTGCCAGACGCCGACCTCCACGCAGTTTTGGCCGTTCCCGCTGCGCGAGCTCTTTCGCCACGTTACCCGAGATAGGTCCAACACGGATATTTCGCCCCCTTCATAAGGGCAGCTAACCTGATCATCGATCGCGATCAACTGGCCGGATTGCCGAACTCACCGCCTTTGATACCGCCGATGAAGGTCCGCCACTCAGTGGAAGTGAAAATCAGCGCCGGCCCGCTCCGATCCTTGCTGTCACGAACACCTACGCGTCCTCCATTCAAAGAGGCCACTTCGACACAACTGCCACCGTTCCCGCCACTACGACTACTCTTTCGCCAGACAGCTCTAGATAGTTCTTCATGGGACACTTTGCTCCCCTATCAACGCTTACAGATCTTCTTTTGCGAGCTTCGCGATCATATCGATTGAATCCCGGGGATCGAGAGCCGAAGCACGCAGGTGGTCATATGCCAGCGTATATGCCTGAATCTCTTCGGTCTTCTCCAGATAGAGACTGCCCGTTACGTACTCCAGGTAGGTGACTTCACTCGCTCCGTCGGAGAAGGACAGGATGGCGAACGATCCGAGCATCGCCGCATGCGCGCCGATGGCATACGGCAGGACCTGGATGGTCACATTGGGCTGAGCCGAAATGTCCGCGAGGCGCTGAAGTTGTTCTTTCATAACACGAGTACCACCGACGCGGCGACGTAGAGCGGCCTCGTTCACGATCGCCCAGAAGTTCATGGGCTGCTCGGATCGGGTGATGACATTCTGACGAGCCATGCGCAAGCTGACGTGCCGCTCGATCTCGTCGGGTGCGTCGGTCACCCGTGCCGCCCGGTAGATGGCGCGAGCGTAGTCCTCGGTCTGGAAGAGCCCGTGAACGAGCTCGGGTTCGTAGTTACGAAGTGACGACGCCTCCGCTTCCAGCCCTACGTAGACCTGGAACCACTGCGGGATCACATCGCTGTAGGCATGCCACCACCCTCGTTCCTTCGCCTGTTTCGCCAGTTGGACGAGCGCTTCGTACTCGGCACCCTCACGAAGTCCGTAGAGCTGCAACATGGCCCGGACGTCGTTGACGGAGATCCGCAGCGTCCCGCCCTCCACTTTGGTCATCCTCGACGTCGACCAATTCAGATGATCAGCCACTTCCTCCTGCTTGAGGCCGGCCGCGATGCGGAGTTGTCGCAACTCCTGCAGCAATCGTCGATGGCGGACGGTCGGCGAGAAGCTGACCATGGGTTTCCTCTCAAGACACCTGTTTGATCACACATCGTAATGAATCTTTGACTGATTGTGCGAAAGCGCTTGCAGGTTCAGATTTGCAGGTGCAGATTTAGCACATGCTCACTCACCGAGAGTGATGGTACGTCGCAATCACAGGCTTCGCAGCCCGTTCCACGTAAGCCGCAAGCCCATCACGTCCAACGCCGAACAGCTTCAGGACCGCCGGAGGGATGGCAGGAAGATGAAGGTTCGTGATCTTCAAGGGTGGGGTGGTGAGTTGCTGGAGTTGGCCTGGGAGTTGAACGATCTCGGGTTCGACTCCGTGGTCAGGCTCTCGCCCGGCCGTCGGCCGAGTGTGGAGATCTTCGTGCCGCCGGGGCGGTCCAGGGTCGCCACCGCGCAGCGGGGCCGTACCTCGGTGTTCACCTGGGAGCGGACCTCTGCCCGAGCGAACCGCGACCGGTTCGACCACGAACGGCAGGGCCGGAACAGGATGCGGACAGCCGCGGAGCGACTCCTGGAGGTGGCGCGATGAGGGCACCGGAGCCGCTGGGGCGGGCCGACCTTCCGGCCGAGGTGGAGTCCGTCCCCCTGGCCCGCCGCTACGTCCGCGACCTGCTCGACCGCATCGACCACAAGCAGACCGACGACGCGCTGCTGCTGGTCAGCGAACTCTTCACCAACGCGGTACGCCACTCCGACTCCGGCCGTCACCCCGACGGCCGGGTCTCCGTCGCTGTTGCGAACGACAGTGGAACGCTCCACATCGACGTCATCGACGCCGGATCAACCGGACAGGTGCCTCGGATCTGCCCGGACGTCGCCCCCGACAGCGGCGGCGGACGCGGCCTCTGGCTGGTCCAGGAACTGTCCACCGCCTGGGGCTGGTACGAGACCCCCACCGGCCGGGTGGTCTGGTTCCAGCTCTCCGAGACCTGACCACTGCGAAGGTCAGACCTCCCGGTTCATAGTGGCCCGCAACCAACCCAGACAGGCGACCACGACATCCCGGATGCTCTCGACGGCGAGCGAGACACCTGGAAGGACGCCCAGAAATCCCCTCCCCTCGCCCGGTACCCAGGTGCTCCAGCAGCCGCCGAACCGCTCCGGCCGCCTGCGGCCCGGCCTCGACACAGAGTTGCTGGAAGAACTGCCACCGCTCCTTATCGATGCGGGCCGCCGAGCGCACCCGGGAGGAGACCGCGCGGCGCCGCGCCAACGAGGAGCGGCTGCGCATCGCGCGAGAGTTGCACGATTCGCTCACCCACCAGATCTCGGTCATCAAGGTGCAGGCCGAAGTCGCCGTCCACGTGGCCCGCAAGCGTGGTGAACAGGTGCCGGAGGCCCTGCTGGTGATCCAGGAGGCCGGTCGTGAGGCGACCCGGGAACTGCGCGCGACCCTGCAGGCACTGCGCGACGACGACACCACCCCGCCGCGCGGGCTCGACCACGTCCCGGAACTGGTGGAACGAGCCCGCAGCATCGGCCTGGACGCGACGCTGACGGTCGAAGGACAACGACGTGTCGTAGCCGAAGCACATAATGCAGTACATGACTCAGCTATCTCCGCACCGACACCATGCCATTGACTACGTGGAGCTCACGGTCACCGACCTTGAGCAGGCCAAGCGCTTCTACACCGAAGCGTTCGGCTGGCGATTCAACGACTATGGGCCAGGGTACGCCGGCATCCAGAGCCCGCAGGGGGAAGCCGCACCCGAAGCGGGCGGTCTCCGCACAGGCCAGGAGGTGCGGGCAGGCGGCCCGTTTCTGCTGCTCTATTCCACCGACCTGGACCGGTCTGCGGAGGCCGTGAAGAACGCGGGCGGCCAGGTGGTGAACGGGCCGTACGAGTTCCCCGGTGGACGCCGGTTCCACTTCACTGATCCGAGCGGGAACGAACTGGGCGTCTGGGCTGAGGCGTAAGCTACCAGTGCCACCCTCGGCCCGTATAAGCTCTGCCACCCGCACAGCATGACGGCCGCGCGCCGCGCGCGACAGAGTCCGGGCGGCGCATCACATCACAACAGGGCGAACGTTGCCTGCTGCGGCACTAGAGACCGGCGCTGGAGGACGACTTGTAAGTCATGGGGCGGCCCGGCCGCAGACGGCCGTCATCAAGGAGAACCGCCTGTCGTTACGGCCGTCTCGCGGGACCGCTCCGGGCTCGTCGCGCCGCCCCTGGTGGAGGGCCACTCATCCGCTCCGGCCAGGAACCGTCCCGACGAGCGTCCCGCTACTCAGGCGGAGGCGCCGGGCCAATCCGTTGGACCCTATGCAGGAAATCGATCAGCCCCTAAAGGACTTCATAGCACATCTCGTACAGCAGGGCATCATGGTTTTACAGGTGAATCCCGTCGGCCGGGGCCGTCATCGGCCTTCGGCACCGGCCGACGGATCAAATCACTCCGGGTCGTAGGCCAGGTTGGGCCGCAGCCAGCGCTCCACCTCCGCGAGGTCGAGGCCGCGCCGCAGGGCGTAGTCCTCGACCTGGTCCCGGCCGAGGCGCCCCACGGTGAAGTACCGCGACGACTCGTGGGCGAAGATCAGCCCGCTCACGCTCGCGGCCGGGGTCATCGCGAAGGACTCGGTCAGCCCCATGCCCAGCCGGTCGGCGCCGAGCAGGTCGAACAGGTCCCGCTTCTGGCTGTGGTCCGGGCTCGCGGGGTAGCCGAGCGCGGGGCGGATGCCGCGGAAGCGTTCGGCGTGCAGGTCCTCGATGAGGGGGTCGGCGTCCGGCTCGAACCAGCCCCGCCGTGCCTGCAGGTGGATGTGCTCGGCGAACGCCTCGGCGAGACGGTCGGCGAGGGCCTTCACCATGATCGACCGGTAGTCGTCGTTCTGGGCCTCGTAGCGGGCCGCGAGCTCCTCGGCACCGTGGATCGCCACGGCGAACCCGCCGAGGTGGTCTCCGGCCGGGGCGATGTAGTCGGCCAGGCAGCGGTTGGGCCGGCCGTCGGGCTTGGCCGTCTGCTGGCGCAGCATCGGCAGGCGAAGGCCGTGTTCGAGCACGATGTCGTCGCCCTCGGAGTGGGCCGGCCAGTAGCCGTAGGCGCCCTTGGCCTGGAGGCTTCCCTCGGCGATGATCTGGTCCAGCATGGTGTTCGCGTCGTCGAAGAGCTCGCGGGCCACCGGCTGGTCGAGGATCGCCGGGTACTTGCCCTTCAGCTCCCAGGCCAGGAAGAGGAACTGCCAGTCGATCATCTCCCGGAGAACGGCCAGGTCCGGCTCCACGACGCGGACGCCGGTGAAGTCCGGGACGGGCAGATCGTCGAACGGGACCCGCTCGGGGTTCGCCCTGGCCCGGTCGACGGCCAGCAGGGGGGTGCGCTGCTTGCTCGCGTACTGCTCGCGCAGGCGCTCCTGGTCGGCGCGGTTGCTCGCGTCCAGTTCCCCGGCCCGCTCGGCGTCCAGCAGGTCGGAGACCACGCCGACGACGCGGGAGGCGTCGAGCACGTGGACCGTGCTGTGGTCGTAGGCGGGGGCGATGCGGACCGCGGTGTGCTGGCGCGACGTCGTGGCGCCGCCGACCAGCAGGGGCAGCTTCAGTCCGCGGCGGCGCATCTCCTCGGCGACGGTGACCATCTCGTCCAGCGACGGGGTGATCAGCCCGGAGAGCCCGACGACGTCGGCGCCCTCGGCGATCGCGGTGTCCAGGATGACGGAGGCCGGGACCATCACCCCGAGGTCGATGACCTGGTAGTTGTTGCAGCCCAGCACGACGCCCACGATGTTCTTGCCGATGTCGTGCACGTCGCCCTTGACGGTCGCGAGCACCACCTTGCCCTGGCCGCGACCGGTGTCGAGGCGTCCCTCCAGCCGCGCCTGCTCCTTCTCCGCCTCCATGAAGGGCTCCAGGTAGGCGACCGAACGCTTCATCACCCGGGCGCTCTTGACCACCTGCGGCAGGAACATCTTCCCCGCGCCGAACAGGTCGCCCACGGTCTTCATCCCGTCCATCAGCGGCCCCTCGATCACCTCCAGGGGGCTCGCCTTCAGCTGCCGGGCCTCCTCGGTGTCGGCGTCGATGAAGTCGACGATGCCGTGCACCAGGGCGTACGCCAGCCGCTCCGTCACCGGCGCCTCCCGCCAGGACAGGTCCACGACCCGGCGGGTGCCGGACCCGCTCACCGTCTCGGCGAAGGCGACGAGCCGGTCGGTGGCGTCCGGACGCCGGTCGAAGATCACATCCTCGACGAGTTCGAGCAGGTCGGCGGGGATGTCCTGGTAGACCGCGAGCTGCCCGGCGTTGACGATGCCCATGTCGAGGCCGGCGCGCACGGCGTGCAGGAGGAACGCCGAGTGCATCGCCTCACGTACGACGTCGTTGCCCCGGAAGGAGAACGACAGGTTGGAGATGCCGCCGCTGGTCCGCGCTCCCGGGCAGCGCTGCTTGATCAGCGGCAGCGCCTCGATGAACGCCTTCGCGTAGCCGTTGTGCTCGCTGATGCCGGTGGCGACCGCGAGCACGTTGGGGTCGAACACGATGTCCTCGGCGGCGAACCCGGCCTTCCGCGTCAGCAGGTCGTAGGCGCGGGCGCAGATCGACACCTTGCGCTCCACGGTGTCGGCCTGCCCCTGCTCGTCGAAGGCCATGACCACCACGCCGGCCCCGTAGCCCCGGATGATCCGCGCCTGCTCCAGGAACGACTCCTCGCCCTCCTTGAGGCTGATCGAGTTGACGACGCCCTTGCCCTGCACGCACTTGAGCCCGGCCTCCAGCACGCTCCACCGCGAACTGTCGATCATGACCGGGATGCGGGCGGCCTCCGGCTCGGTCGCGATCAGGTTCAGGAAGGTGGTCATCGCCCGCTCGCTGTCGAGCAGGTCGGCGTCCATGTTGACGTCGAGCAGGTTGGCCCCGCCGCGCACCTGTTCCAGGGCGACGTCGACGGCGCCCTGGTGGTCGTCCGCCTCGATCAGGCGCCGGAAACGCGCCGAGCCGGTGACGTTGGTGCGCTCCCCGATCATGACGAACCCGGTGTCCGGGCCGATCTCGAAGGGCTCCAGGCCGCTGAACCGGGTGCGGGCCTCCGGCGCCGGGATCTGGCGGGGCGGGAGGCCGGACACGGCGGCCGCGATCCGCTCGATGTGCTCCGGCGAGGTCCCACAGCACCCGCCGACGACGTTGACCATGCCCGCCCTGGCGAACTCGTCGAGCAGCGCCGCCGTCTCCTCGGGGGTCTCGTCGTAGCCGCCGAACGCGTTGGGCAGGCCGGCATTGGGA
This sequence comes from Streptosporangium sp. CA-115845, assembly GCF_050943795.1. Classification (NCBI taxonomy): domain Bacteria; kingdom Bacillati; phylum Actinomycetota; class Actinomycetes; order Streptosporangiales; family Streptosporangiaceae; genus Streptosporangium; species Streptosporangium sp. CA-115845. The sequence goes on from NZ_CP191988.1 coordinate 5,478,787, forward strand.
TGGCAGGCCACGTAGGTGTCCGCCAGGCGCGACAGCTCGGCGACGTGCGGACGCGCCTCCTTGGCGCCCAGCGCGCAGTTCACGCCGACCACGAGCGGTTCGGCGTGCCGGATCGCGCTCCAGAACGCCTCGACGGTCTGCCCCGACAGCGTGCGCCCGCTCAGGTCGACGATCGTCACCGAGATCCACAGCGGCAGGTGCGGGGCGACCTCGCGCGCGGCGGCGATCGCGGCCTTCGCGTTGAGCGTGTCGAAGATCGTCTCGATCAGCAGCAGGTCGACCCCACCGTCGGCCAACGCCTGGATCTGCTCGGCGTACGCGGCGCGGACCTCGTCAAAGGTCACCGCCCGGTAGGCCGGGTCCTCGACGCGCGGGGAGAGCGAGAGCGTGACGTTCAGCGGGCCGATCGAGCCGGCCACGAAACGTCCGCCCGCCTCGTCCGCGGCCTGGCGCGCCAGCTGGGCGCCCCGCAGGTTCATCTCCCGCACCCATGGCTCCAGCCCGTAGTCGGCCTGGCCGACGCTGGTCGCGGTGAAGGTGTTGGTGGTGGTGATGTCCGCGCCCGCCGCGAGATACCGGCGGTGGATGTCCAGGATGACGTCGGGGCGGGTCAGGTTCAGCAGGTCCGGGTCGCCGGTCAGGTCACGCGGGTGCTCTGCGAACCGCTCGCCGCGATAGTCGGCCGGGGTGAGCGAGGCGCCCTGCAGCATCGTGCCCCAGGCCCCGTCGAGCACCGCGATCCGCCGCTCCAGCAGCTCCCGCAGTGCCCTTACCCGGTCGTCCGCTCCCGGCACACCGTTCCCGTGCTCGTCGCTGTGCCTCGAAGAATCGTTCATCGGACCACCTCCCGTTGTGGGAGGCGCCCTTGGTAGAGGATCGGGGTCGAGCGTGGCGGGCCTGAGCCCGTTGCAGCGCCTCTCGACCTGAAGATCGAGGGTACCTAAAAACAAATGAGGACGCCAAAGCCGATCCTCCGCCGGCGTCCTCAGCCGGTGAGGAAACGGCTGATCAGATCGACGTGCGGGGCGCGGAGAAGTTCGTGGTGCTCTCCGGGGATCTCGTGGACGGTCAGGTCGGAGACGGTCTGGCGCCAGCCCGCCTCCTGGACGGCGCGCAGCGCGGGCGGATGCGACTCGCTGGCCAACAGGGTGACCCGGCCGTGGAACCAGCCGGCCCGGTAGTCGGCCAGGCCGCGCAGGCTGTCGCGCCAGAGCCGCAGCAGCTCCGGCCCGTACGCCTCGTGGTAGGCGGCCACCTGGGAGGAGGTCATGCCGAGCCCGGCGAAGAAGCCCACCTTGGAGTCGAGCAGGGTCTGCCGGGCCTCGGCGGCGCCCAGCGGGGCCAGCCGGTCGATCAGCGCCTCCAGTTCGGCCAGCTCGCCCAGCAGGTCGGTCACGAACACCTCGGGCAGCACCGAGTCGATCAGCACCACCTGGTCGACCTGGTGGCCGAGCGCCTGTAGCCGCCTGGCCGTCTCGAAGGCCAGCACACCGCCCGCGGACCAGCCGGCGAGCGTGTACGGACGCGCCAGGTCCAGTCCCGAACCGGCCAGCTCCCGGGCGTACCTGGCGGCCATGTCCGGCAGCGAACCGGCTTTCACCCCCGACTCCAGCGCCTGCAACGCGTGGACCGGCCGGTGCGCGGCGAGCCTGGCCGCCAGCCCCGCGTAGCAGCGCGCGGAGCCGCCGAGCGGATGGAAGCAGTACAGCGGGGCTCCGGCGGACGTGGAGACGGCCAGCGGGGTGATCACGGGGAGCGAGGCGGCCGGAGCACCGTCACTCCCCAGGTCGGCGCCGTGGCCGGGCTCCCGGGCGGGACCGGAGGAGCCGGAGGCGGGATCGGGGGCGGTGCCGGGGGCCGGGCCGGGCCCCGAAGACCCGTCGGAGGCGTGCCCGAAGCCACGGTCGGAACCGGGGACGGCTGCGGACACCAGGGTGGCCAGGCCGCTGACCGTGGCGTTGGCCAGGAACCTGCGGAGCTTGACCTTCACGCCCAGGCGCTGTTCCACACTCGCCATCAGCCGTACCGCGCCGAGGGAGTCGATACCCCTGGCGAACAGGTCCTCGTCCGCGCCGACGTCCTCGGAGCCGATCCCGAGCAGCCCGGCGATCAGGTCGGCGATCTGCCCCTCGACGGCGGTGCGCGCCCGGCGCGGAGCGGGCTCCTCCTCCGCGTCTCGCACGGTGGCGGCGTTCACCTCCGGCAGCGCGGATCGGTCCACCTTGCCGTTGCGGTTGAGCGGGATCGCGGGCAGCCGCACGAAGACCGAGGGCACCATGTACTCGGGCAGGCTCCGGGCCAGGCCCGCGCGCATCTCGGCCGCCGTCGCGGTGCCGACGACGTAGGCGACGAGCCTTCGCCCTCCTCCGGAGCCGGAACCGATCGCGGATGCGGGTCCAGAGGATCCGGGTCCAGAGGATCCGGGCCGGGGTTCGGGAACGGGTACGGGTCCAGGTCCGGGCCGGGGCCCGGGTACGGGCGCGGTTCCGGATCCGGGCCGGGGTTCGGGTACCGGTACGGTTCCGGGTTCGGTTCGGGGGTCGGGCACGGGTGCGGCGATGACGACCGACTGCTCGACGCCCGGCAGTTCGTCCAGGGCGGCCTCGACCTCTCCCAACTCGACACGGAATCCCCTCACCTTCACCTGGTCGTCGAGCCTGCCGAGGAACTCGAACTCCCCGTCGGCGCGGAGCCTGCCCAGGTCCCCGGTGCGGTAGAGCCGCGAGCCCGGCGGGCCGAAGGGGTCGGGCAGGAAGCGCTCGGCGGTCAGCGCGGGCCTGCCGTGGTAGCCGCGCACCACGCACTCGCCGCCGATGTACAACTCGCCGGGCACCCCCATCGGGAGCGGACGCATGGCGTCGTCCAGCACGTACATGGCGGTGCCGGGGATGGGCCTGCCGATGGGGACCAGCTCGCCGCCGATCGGGCCGGTCACGGTGTGCACGCAGTTGGCGACGGACGCCTCGGTCGGGCCGTACTCGTTGAGCAGCACCGGCGCCGGGTCCAGCGCCTGCCAGAACGCCAGCGCCCGGCTGGGGAAGGCGTCGGCGCCCACCACCAGGACCCCGGCCAGTCCCGCGGCCTGCTCGGCGGAGAGCTGCCCGGCCAGCACCTCCAGGTGTCCGGGGGTGAGCTTGACGAACCCGTACGGCCGGGCCGACAGCGCGGTGCCCAGCTCGTCGAGGGCGGTGTCCTCGGCGGCGACGTGCAGGCACTGGCCCACCACCAGCGGCGTGTAGATGTTGGGCACGACCATGTCGTAGGCGACCGAGGAGAAGAGCGGGGCCCCGCCCACGCCGCCGACGGCGTAGGCCGACACGCACCAGCGCAGGAAGTTCACCAGGCCCCGGTGCCCGACCATGACGCCCTTGGGACGCCCGGTCGAGCCGGAGGTGTAGATGAGGTAGGCCAGGTTGCCGGACACGGTGGTCGGGTCCGGGTCGCCGGAGGGATATCCGGCGCTCTCGGCTTCCAGGGCGGCCTCATCGTCCAGCACCAGCCGGGCACCTGAGTCGGCCAGCATGTACTCCAGCCGGGCGGCCGGCAGATGGGGGTCGAGCGGCAGGTAGGCGGCCCCGGCCTTCCAGATGCCGAGGAAGGCGGCGACGAGCCAGTCGGAGCGTCGCAGGCGGACGGCGACGATGCTCTCCGGGCCCATGCCCCTGCCGCGCAGCCAGTGCGCGATCCGGTTGGCCCTGGCGTTCAGCTCCCGGTAGCTCAGCCTGATCTCGCCGAAGGTCAGCGCGACGGCCTGCGGGGTGCGCCGGGCCTGCCGCTCGAACAGCTCGTGCGCGCAGACGTCCAGCCGGCCCAGCGGTTCCGGCCCCCGGCAGGCCGCGAGCAGCGTCTCGCGCTCGGCGGGCGGGAGGATCTCCAGGGCGCTGAGCGGTACCTCGGGTGCGGCGGCGACCTGGGCGAGCAGGTGGACGAAGGACTCGGCGAGCCGCCGGGCGGTGCCGGGCTCGAACAGGTCGACGCGGTAGGTCAGGTGCCCCAGCAGGTGGCCGCCTGCCGGCATCAGGGACAGCGCGAGGTCGTACTTGGCCGCGGTGTCGGGGAACTCGAACGGCTGCACGGCCAGGTCGCCGAGGGCCGTGCTCTCCGGCAGGCCGGCGTGCAGCTCGTACAGGACACGGAAGAGCGGGGCGCGGCCCTGGGCGAGCATCGGGTACGGCAGGTGCTGGTGGGTGAGGGCGTCCAGGCAGTAGGCGCGGACCCGGCGGAGCAACTCGGTGAAGCTCGGGTCGCCCGACAGGTCGGCGCGCATCACGACGGTGTTGAAGAAAGCGCCGACGAGGTGCTCGGAGTGCGGCGCGGCGCGGTTGGCGACGGTGCTGCCGAGCGCGATGTCGTCCTGGCCGCAGTGGCGCGACAGCAGCGCGGCGAACGCGGCGAGCCCGGCCATGTACGGGGTGGCCCGGCAGCGCCGGGCCACGGTGCCGAGCACGGCGGCGGTGGCGGCCGGCACGGTGAAGGTCAGCGTCGCCCCCTCCGTGGCGGGCTCGGCGGCGGTCTTCGTGGCGGGGACGCGGTCGGTGGGCAGGTCGAGCGAGGGCAGGCCGGCCAGGGCGCCGCGCCAGTGCGCCAGGGCGGGCGCCAGATCCACGGCCCGCTCGGCGGCCACCACCTCGTCGTACCCGGCGGGCAGCGGGGGCAGCGGGTCCGGCAGCCCGGCGAGGCGGGCCCGGTAGAGGGCGTCGAGCTCGCCGAGGAAGACGCCCATGGACCACTCGTCGAAGGCGATGTGGTGCACGGCGAGCACCAGGACGTGGTCGTCGGCGGCCAGCCGGGCGAGCCGGCCCCGCAGCACCGGCCCGGCGGCCAGGTCGAACGGCCGCCGCGCCTCGGCGGCGGCCGTCCTGCGGGCCTCCTCCTCCGACGCCACGGGGTGTACCGGCAGCTCGACCGGCGCCGGTGGCAGCACCGAGGCCACCGGCCGTCCTTCGACGTTCGGGTAGACGGTGCGCAGCGCCTGGTGGCGGGCGACGACGTCGCCGAGCGCCCCGGCGAGTGCCGGGACGTCCAGCGGGCCGCGCAGGCGCAGCGCCAGGCAGACGTTGTACTCCGTCCCCGCGGGGTCCAGCTGGTGGCCGAGCCACATCCGCTCCTGGGCGTACGACAGCAGCGTCCCGGCAGGAGAGGTCACAGCCGGGGGCTCTTCGGACAGGGACGTCCCGGACGAGGATGTCTCAGGCGCTACGACCGGCACCTTCCACCTCCAGCGGCGAGTGCGGTGGGAGGGGTGACGCCCCGTCTTCCAGCAGGCCGATGACGACCTGCGCCAGCTCGCCCACCGTCGGGTGGGTGAACACGTCCGCGACCGGCACCTCGACGCCGTGCCGTGCCCGGATCCTGGCGACGAGCTGGATGGCGACCAGTGAGTGGCCCCCGGCCTCGAAGAAGTCGTCGTCGAAACCGACACCGTCCAGGCCGAGCAGCAGCGTCCAGTCGTCGGCCAGCGCCTGGTGGACGGGGGTGTGCGTGGGCGCGCTCATCGTGTCCTCCTCGCCGCACCCGCGGGTGCGAGCTGGTCTTCTGCCCCCGGCACCGGGCGGGCGGGGTCGTGGTCGACGTCGACGATCCGGTTGGCCCCGTCCACATGGACGACCCGGGGCCGGTAGCCCGGCAGCTCGTCGCCCGAGTACTGGCCGTAGGAGATCAGGATCACCATGTCCCCGGGCGCGACCAGGTGGGCGGCGGCTCCGTTGATGCCGATCACCCCGCTGCCGCGCTCCCCGGCGATGACGTACGTCTCCAGGCGGGTGCCGTTGGTGATGTCGACGATCGCCACCTGCTCGCCGTCCAGCAGGTCGGCGGCGTCCATCAGGTTCTCGTCGATCGTCACCGAGCCGACGTAGTGCAGGTTCGCGTGGGTGACCGTCGCTCGGTGGATCTTGGATTTGAACATCGTGCGCAGCATCTCGGGCTTCCGTTCACACATGGGAGGCTGGTGACAGTGCCGAGAGCGGCGCGTGCGGGTCACGCACCGCCGCTCCCAGCAGATGCAGCCATGCATCCACCAGACTCTCGACGGTGGATCCGTCGAACAGGCCGGTGTTGTAGGCGACCTCGCCGATGATCGAGTCCGGGGTCTCCGCGACCGAGCAGACGAGGTCGGCGACCGTGGTACGGGTCGCCAGGTCGATGGGGGTCACCGTCAGCTGTGGCAGGCGTACGCCCTCGGCGCCGGTGAGCGCGCTGAGCGGGACGCCGTTGAAGATGACGTCGAAGAAGGGCGAGCGGCCGGGCGAGCGCGGCGGGCGCAGCGCCTGGACCAGCCGCTCCAGCGGGACGTCCTGGTGGGCGTAGGCGCCGTGGACCACCTCGCGGACGCGGCCGAGCAGTTCGACGAAGGTCGGGTCGCCGCCGCAGGGGGTGCGCAGCACCAGCGTGTTGACGAAGAAACCGATCATCTGCTCGGTCTCCGGGCGGGTACGGCCGGGTACCGGGGAGCCCACCGCGACGTCGGCGCCGCCGCACGCCTGGAAGAGCGTGGCCTGGAAGGCGCCGAGCAGGGCGGCGAAGAGCGTCGTGCCCGCCTCGCGGCCGAGCCGGCGCAGCTCCTCGGTGACCCGTTCTTCGATCATGAAGGAGACCCTGGCGCCCGCGTAGGTCTGCACGGGCGGGCGCGGCCGGTCGATGGGCAGCTCGGCCGGGGTGATCCCGGCCAGCTGGGCGCGCCAGTAGTCGAGCTGCTCGCCACCCGCGGCGTGCTCACGCTGCCAGGCGGCGTAGTCCACGTACTGCGCGGCCGGTTCGGGGAGCACGGCGGGCCGCCCGGCCAGCGCGGCCTCGTACAGGGTGGCCAGCTCCTGCCAGAGCACCTGCTCGGAGGCGGCGTCGTAGCCGACGTGGTGGACGACCAGGGAGAACACGTGCTCGTAGGCGTCCAACCTGGTCAGCCTGGCCCGCACCGGCGCGGCGGCGGCGAGGTCGAAGGGGGTTTCCCAGTCGTCCTGCAGGGCGTCGGAGGCGGCGCTCTCGCGGGCGATGCGGGTCTCGCCGGGCGCGACGCCGAACCTCAGCCGAGGTCCGTGAGCGTCGACGCGCACCTCGGGGATGCCTTCGGGGCTCTCCACGTACCGGGTCCGCAGGATCTCGTGCCGGGCGACCAGTTCGTCGAACGCCTGGCGGAACGCCGCCACATCGAGGTGGCCGTGCAGGCGGCAGGCGGTCGGCACGTTGTACGCGGTCGAGCCGGGCGCCAGCCGGTGCAGGAACCAGAGGCGTTCCTGGCCGTAGGAGAGCGGCAGCGTCCCCTCGCGGGACACCCTCGGCAGCGGCGGGAGCTGCTCGGCGCGGGTCTCGGCCACCTCCTCGGCGAGTTCCTCCAGCGACTCGGCGGAGAAGAGCAGGTAGAGCGGGAAGTCGATGCGCAGATCGTCCTGGATGCGGAACATGACCTGGGTGGCGAGCAGGGAGTTGCCGCCCAGCTCGAAGAAGTTGTCGTCCAGGCAGACCGTGTCCAGGTCCAGGACGTCGGCCCAGATGGTGGCCAGCGCCTGCTGCACGGCGGTGACCGGGGGCCTGCCCTCGGCCCGCTCGGCGGGCGGGGCGATCTCCGGTAGCGCGGCCCGGTCCACCTTCCCGCTGCTGGTCAACGGCATCCGGTCGATCACCGCGAGCTGCGCGGGGATGAGGTAGGGCGGGAGCCGGTCGACCAGGTGAGCCCGCAGCTCCGCCGGGTCGGGGGCGGCACCGGAGGCCACCACGTAGCCGAGCAGGCGCTCCCCGGCGACCGTGACGGCGGAGCGCTCGACCCCGGGGTGGGCGTCCAGGGTGGCCTCGATCTCGCCCAGCTCGACCCGTACCCCACGGATCTTCACCTGGTGGTCGGTGCGGCCGAGGAAGTCCAGGGCGCCGTCGGGGCGGCGCCGCCCCAGGTCGCCGGTGCGGTACAGCCGCGAGCCCGGCGGCCCGTACGGGTCGGGGACGAAGCGCTCGGCGGTCAGCGCGGGCCTGCGGTGGTAGCCGCGCGCCAGGCCGATCCCGCCGATGAACAGCTCGCCCGCCGCACCGTCGGGTACGAGCTCTCCCGCCTCGTCCAGCACGTGCACGGTGTTGCCGGTGAAGGGCGTTCCGATGGAGACGACCGGGCCCGCGTGCGGGTCGTGCGGGTCGTAGGTGTACAGGGTGGAGTCGATCGACACCTCGGTGGCGCCCCACTGGTTGTGCAGCCCGCAGCCGTACACGCCGATCTGCTCGTGGAAGGCGAGCGCCAGGGGTGCGGTCAGCGCCTCCCCGCTGGAGATCACGTGGCGCAGGTGCGGCAGCGGCGGCAGCCCGGCGCGGCGGTGCGCCGCCAGGAACAGCGCGAGCATGCTGGGCACGAACTGCACGACGGCGGCGCCGAAGCGCGAGGTGGCCTCCAGCAGCGCCACCGGGTCCCGGTGCTCGCCCGGCGGCAGGATCGCCACCACCCCGCCGGTCGACAGCGGCCAGAACACCTCCACCGCCGAGTCGTCGAAGCTGAGCGTGGTCTTGTGCAGCACGGCCTCGCCCGGTTCGAGGCGGTGCTTGGCCTGCATCCACCGCATCCGGTTGACCCAGCCCCCGTGCGTGCTGGCGACCCCCTTGGGGGTGCCCGTCGAGCCGGAGGTGTAGTAGAGGGAGACCAGGTTGCCCGGGTGCACCCCGGAGCCGGCGGGGGTCGTCGGGTGACGGTCGATCAGTGTGCTGTCGCGGTCGAGCAGCACGACGCGGGTGAGGTCGCCGGGCAGCAGGTGGGCGAGTGCCTGCTCGCCCACCGACACCGGCGCCGCGCCCTCGGTGACCATGAGCCGCGCCCGGGCGGGCGGCGCGTCGGGGTCGATCGGCAGGTAGGCTCCGCCCGCCTTGAGGATGCCGCACAGCGCGATGACCAGGTCCAGTCCCCGGTGCACGCACACCGCCACGGGGGTGTCGGCGACCACTCCCAGCTCGCGCAGGTGATGGGCGAGCTGGTTGGCGCGCCGGTCCAGCTCGCGGTAGGTCAGGGTGTGGCCGTCGGCATCGATGACGGCCACGGCGCGGGGGGTCCGCTCCACCTGGGCTTCGACCAGCCCGTGCAATCCGGCCACGACTTCTCCTAACGGTTCGCCGACGCCAGCAGGGCGACGCGGTCGATCTTCTTGGTGGGGGTCAGCGGGAAGGCGCCGCGCACCTCGATCCTGGACGGGATCATGTAGGCGGGCAGGTGGGCGGCCAGGTGCTTGCGCAGCGCCCGGGGGGTGACGTCTCCCTGGGCGAACAGCAGCAGGCCCTCGTCCACGACGTGCGCGGCGGCCAGCTCGACCAGCGGGTGCTCCTGGGCCACGCACTCGATCTCGCCCAGCTCGATCCGGTAGCCGCGCAGCTGGACCTGCCGGTCACGGCGTCCGGTGAACCAGAGCCGGCCGTCGGGGCGCAGCCGGCCCAGGTCGCCGGTCCGGTAGAGCCTGCCGTGCTCGGGATGGTCGACGAACCGTTCGGCGGTCAGCTCGGGGGCGCCGCCGTAACCGAGGGCCACGCCGAGCCCGCCGACGTGGATCTCGCCCTGCTCGCCGTCCGGTACCCGTTCACCTGCGTCGTCGAGCAGGACGACGCGGTAACCGGCCAGCGGCCTGCCCACCGGCAGCGGGTCCGGCTCTTGGGCGGTGACGAGCCCGGCGGTGCACCACACGGTGACCTCGGTGGGGCCGTAGAAGTTCCAGACGCGCCCGGCGCACCCGGCCAGCTCGGCGGCCAGCCGGGCGGTCAGCACCTCGCCGCCGCAGACGGCCTGCAGTTCCTCGCGCCCCGGCGTCAGGTACGGCAGCAGGAAGTGCCAGGCGGTGGGGGTGGCGTGCACGACGGTGACACGGTGCCTCTCCAGCCAGCCCACCAGCCGTTCCGGGGCGGCCTGGAGCGCCTCTGAGGTCACCAGGGTCGCCCCGCCGTGACTGAGCGGGACGAACATCTCCAGCAGCGCGATGTCGAAGGAGAAGGTCTGGTTGGCGGCGTACCGGTCGGCGGGGCCGGGGCCGAGCAGTTCGGCGACGGCGCGCACGCAGTTGTGCAGCGAGGCGTGCGAGACCCGCACCGCCTTGGGCCGCCCGGTGGAACCGGAGGTGAACATCACGTACGCGCACCGCTCCGGCTCGGCGTCACCGGTCCGCAACTCGGCCGTGTCCTCGGCGCCCTCGGCGCCCTCGGCTTGCGGTACGGAGTCGAGGAGCAGGCTCATGCCCGCCTGGCGCTGCTGGAAGCGCAGCCGCTCGGGCGGCAGGGCCGGATCGAGGGGCAGGAAGACCGCGCCGGCCTGCCAGATGCCCAGGATCACCGCCACGTAGTCGGCCGAACGGGGCAGCGCGACACCGACCACGTCACCGGGGCGTGCCCCTCTCCTCCGCAGGACGTCGGCCACCGCGTTGGCACGGGCGGCCAGTCGCCCGTAGCTGAGCTCGGAGGCCGGGTCGAGGGCGGCGACCGCGCCGGGCGCGCGTCTCACCTGCCGGGCCACCTCGTGCAGGACGGTGTTCACGCGACCACCTCCTGCGGGACCGTGCCGGCGTGGCCGGACGCGGGCAGGCGCTCGGGCAGGTGCGCGGGCCGTTCGCGGGACCAGGGAAGCAGCGGGATGGACGCCACGGCCCCCGGCGGGTTGAGCGCGGCCCAGTCGAGGTCGTGGCCGAGCTCGTAGAGGCGGATCAGCACGCCGGGCAGGTCGCTCGCGGTGGCGTGGCGCACCACGCGAGCCTGCCTGCCCCCCGGGGCGCCGCGCAGCCGGGGGCCGAGTTCGGCGGCACCGATCTCCACGAAGGTGCGTACTCCCCGGTCCAGTGCGACGGCGAGCGCGTCGCCGAGCAGGCTCGGGGTGGCCAGGTGGCGCGCCCAGTGCCGGGCACCCTGCGCGCGGCCGTCGACCGGCCCGCCGGTGAGCGTCGACAGCGCCACCGTCTCACCGGTGTTGACGGGCAGCCCCCGCAGGGCGAGTTCCAGCTCGGCGGCCAGTGGCGCGGCCAGCCCGCTGTGGTCGGCGGTGGCGGGTCCCAGATCGCCGCAGAGCACGTCCCCCGCGCCGAGGGTGGCGGCCAGGGTGGCCAGCGCGGCCCGGGGACCGACGATGACACAGGTCTGCGCGTCCTCCACGGTGGCCACCGCGAGTGCGGGACCGATCCGCGCGCACAGCGCCTCCGCCAGCCTGCGCGCCAGCCGCACCCGCAGCGCGTGCACCGGCGCCGACCTGGCCAGCAGCCTGGCGCGGTGACCGGCGACGGCGTCCGCGGCGGTGGGCGACAGCACGCCGCGGTGGCGGGCGGCGGAGACCTCCCCCGCGCCGTGGCCGATCACCAGGTCGGGGCGGACGCCCGCCCGGCGTAGTTCGGCGGCGAGGCCGGCGTGCGCGGCGGCCGTCCCGGCGCCCGGCTCGTCGGCGAAGACCAGGGCCAGGCCGCCGGGTACCGCGCCGCCGGGTGTCGCGGCGGCCAGATCGGTCAGTGCCCTGTCGAGCTCCCGGCTCAGCTCGGCGGCGTCGGCGCCGGTCACCCCGACCCGGTAGGCGTGGTGGTCGCGCCGTTCCCCGGCCGTGTGGCAGGCCGCCGCCAGGTCCAGTTCCGGATCGTCCAGCGCGGTCCGCCAGCGCACGACCAGCTCCCGCAGCCCGGCGTGCGTGTGCGCCGAGAGCGGCAGGTAGTGGCGGGTGCGCGAAACCGCTGCCGGTGGATACGACCACGTCTCGGCGGGCGGTCCCCCCTCGCAGTCCTCCCAGGTCTGCCGCCGGGCGGGAACGCCGCCACGCGTGACGGGTGCGCGCCGCCGCTCGGGCGGTGCCTGGAGGATCAGATGGGCGTTGGTGCCGCCGAAACCGAAGGAGCTGACGCCGGCCAGGCGTCCGGTCCAGGGTTCCAGGCTCCGCTGCACGCGCAGGCCGCCGCCGGACCAGTCGAAGTCCTCGGCGAGCTCGGTGGCGTGCAGGCTGGCCGGCAGCCTGCCGTGGAAGAGCGCGAGGGCCAGCTTGGCCAGGCCGGCCGCACCGGCCGCCGCCTCCAGGTGCCCCAGGTTGCTCTTGACCGAGCCGATCCGCAGCGCGGCGCGGCGCGGCGCCGTGCCCAGCACCTCCGACAGGGCACGCAACTCCATCAGGTCGCCCAGCCGGGTGCCCGAGCCGTGCGCCTCGACGTAGCCGACGTCACCGGGGTCGACTCCCGCGGCGCGGCATGCCGCGCGCAGCAGCCGTACCTGCGCGGGGGCGCTCGGCGACATCAGGCCGTTGGTACGCCCGTCGCTGTTGACCGCGCCACCGAGGATGAGGGCGTAGATCCGGTCCCCGGCGGCGAGCGCGTCGCCCAGGCGCCGGAGCGTCACCATGACGGCGCCCTCGGAGCGGCCCATCCCGTCGGCCCCCGCGCCGAAGGACTTGCACCGGCCGTCGGGGGCCAGCACGCCCGCCGTACGGAAGCACAGGCCGATGTCCGGCGAGAGGATGGCGTTGACCCCGCCGGCGAGGGCGATGTCGCACTGACCCGTCCGCAGTGCGGTCACCGCCTGGTGGACGGCGACCAGTGACGACGAGCAGGCGGTGTCGACGGACATCGAGGGGCCGTGCAGGTCGAAGACGTAGGAGATGCGGTTGGCGGCCACGCTGTGCGCCACACCGGTCGGGGTGTAGAGGCCGGGCTCGGCCGCGGCGAGCCCCTGGCTGAAGCTGTGGACCAGGAAGTCCCCGCTGCTGATGCCCGCGAACACGCCCGTCTGGCTCCCGGCCAGGTCGGCGAGGCGGAGCCCGGCGTCCTGCAGGGACTCGTGCGCGACCTCCAGCAGCAGCCGCTGCTGCGGGTCCATCGCCTCCGCCTCGCGGGCGTTGACCGTGAAGAACGCCGGGTCGAAGCCCTCCACGTCCGGCAGGAACCCGCCCTCGCCCACCCCTGGCTCGCGCCAGCCCGGGTGGCGCGCGGCCCGCTCGCCCGGCACCGTGCCGACCGCGTCGACGCCGTCCGCCAGCAGCCGCCAGAGCCGCCCGGGGCCGTCGGCCCCCGGCAGGCGGCAGCCGATGCCGACGATCGCCACCGGTGCGGCGGACCAGGCGGGGGCCTCATGCCCGCCCGGGGCGCGGGAGGTGTCGTGGCCTGGGATCCTGCGATCCGGTTGTGCCACGGCTCCCGCCAGGTGTTCGGCCAGGGCGCGCGGGGTGGGGTGGTCGTAGAAGACCGTGTTCGGCAACGGGGTGCCCAGCCGGGCCTCCAGTTCGGCGGCGAGGGCGACCGCGTCGGCCGAGCCGATGCCGTAGTCGATGAACAGCCGGTCGGCGTCGACATCGGCCAGGCCGGTGCGTTCGGCGACCAGGGAGGTCAGCAGGTCCAGGACGTTCATCGCCCGGCCACCACCGGGTCGGCGTCCGCGAGGGCGGGCGAGGTCCATCCGGCCAGTACGGTGAAGCGGCCCTCCGCCAGCATGGCGCGGCACTCGCGGCGCCGGATCTTCCCGCTGGTGGTCTTGGGAACGCTGCGCGGCTCGACCAGGAACACCCCGTCGAGCAGCACGTCGTGCTCTCTGGCCACCGCGAGCCGGATCTCGGTGATCAGCTCGCCGAGATCCCCCGCGGTCGCGGCCGTGACCTCGGCGACCACCACCGCGGCCTCGGCCTGCGGCACGTCGCCGGTGGGCTCGATGGCGAAGGCGGCACCGCAGCCGCCCCGCACGGCGGGGCTGACCCGCTCGACGGTGTACTCGACGTCCTGGGGATAGTGGTTGACCCCGTTGAGCACGATCAGGTCCTTGTGCCGGCCGACGATCACCACGTCGTCGCCGTCCAGCACGCCGAGGTCTCCGGTACGCAGGAAGCTCTCCTCGCGTCCCGGCAGCCGGGCGTGGAAGGTCTCGGCGGTGGCGTCGGGGCGCTGCCAGTAACCGGCCGCCACCGAGGGCCCCGACACCCATACCTCGCCCACCTCGCCGGGCTCCCGCGCCAGCCCGGTGTCGGGGTCGGCGATCGCCACGACCGTGTCGTCCAGCGGGGTGCCGCAGCGCACGTAGTGGCGCTCCCCGACCCGTACGCCGGGGTCGGCGACCGGCAGCGGCCCGGTGGAGACGACCAGGGTGGCCTCGGCCATGCCGTACCCGACGTGCAGGCTCGCGGCGTCGAACCCGGCGGGGGCGAAGCGCTCGGCGAAGCGCCGCAGGGTGTCCCGCCTGAGCGGCTCGGCACCGTTGATCGCCACCCGCCAGCCGCTCAGGTCCAGGGTGGCGATCTCGGCGTCGGTGACCTTGCGGGCGCACAGCTCGTAGGCGAAGTTGGGCGCGTAGCAGAGCTGCCCGCCGTGGTCGGAGATGGCCCGCAGCCAGGCGAACGGCCGGGCGGCGAACGTCTGCGGCGACATCTTCACCACGTGCGCGCCCCACAGCAGCGGCGACAGCAGCGATCCGATGATCCCCATGTCGTGGTAGAGCGGCAGCCAGGAGACCGTGGTCGTCTCGTGGGTGGCCCCGACGGCGGCGGCCACCGCGCGGGCGTTGTGCGTCAGGCCGCCGTGGGTGACCATGACGCCCTTGGGGTCGCCGGTGGATCCCGAGGTGTACTGCAGGAACGCCAGGTCGCCGGGTGCGGGCAGCCTCCAGTGCTCGGCGGCGTCGCCGAGGAACAGGTCGGTGAAGTGCAGCCAGCCGCGGAAGCCGGGCAGGGTCGCCAGTGCGCCCGCGTCGGGGAGCGGCTCGGGGGCGACCGCGTAGGCGGCGCCGGAGTCGCGGGCGATGGAGGCGATCTTCGACCAGGCGGATCTGAAGTGCGCGAGGGAGGGCAGGTAGACGGGCACGGGCAGGGCCCCGGCCAGCATGCAGCCGTAGAAGAGGGGCGCGTACTCGGCGGAGGAGGGGCAGACCAGGAGCACGCGCTCGCCGCACGCGCCGGCCTCGGTGAGGCGGGTGGCGACCTGGCGGGCACGCAGGGCCAGTTCGGCGAAGGTCCACCGGGTACGCTCGTCCCTGCCCAGAAAGGTCAGCGCCGGGCGCTCACCGTGCTCGTCGGCGGTGCTCAGCAGCGACGCCAGCACCGAATCATGAAATGTCATGCCACACCTCCGATGTGGTCGTTGAGAAGCTCGTCCAGCAGGGCGTCCACCTGGGCGTCGGACAGGGCGTCCAGCCGCGCCGACATCGGGTCACGGGTATCGGTCTCGCCGGTCGGCCGGTCGTCCAGCTGGGCGCTCACCCGCCCGGCCAGCTCGGTGACGGTGGGACCGTCGAGGAAGGCCGTGGCCGGCAGGCGCACCCCGAGCCGGGCCTCCAGGAGGTTGCGCAGCTCGACGGCCATCAGCGAGTCCAGTCCCAGCCGGGTCAGCGACGCCTTCGGGTCGATCGCGGCCGGTGAGGTGCGCAGCACCCCCGCCACCCACTCGACGAGCGCCCGCTCCAGTTCCCTGGGGGTCGTGATGCTCAGCCGACCGGCCCCGGCGTGGCCGGCCGCCAGCCCGGCGAAGATCGACCAGTGCTCGTGTCCGGGGTTGTTCGCGAACCAGGTGGGCACGTCCAGCGGGACGACCGCCACCTGGGCCGGCAGCTCGGCGAGCAGCTCGGCGAGGATCCGCAGGCCCGACGCGGTGTCGATGGAACCCATGCCCCGGTCGGCCAGCCTGCCCGCCCGGTCCGGCCGGGCGGCGAGCCCGATCTGGGACCAGACGCCCCAGTCGACGCTGGTGGCGGGCAGGCCCCGGCTCCTCCTCCAGTGCGCGAAACCGTCCAGGAAGGCGTTGGCCGCCGCGTAGCCGGCCTGGCCGCCGGAGCCGAGCAGCCCGGCCGCCGAGGAGAACAGCACGAACAGCTCCACCGGGTCGCCGCAGGTCAGCCGGTGCAGATTGCGGGTGCCGGCCACTTTGGGGCGCAGCACCTCGGCCACCTCGTCGAGGTCGGCGGCGGCGATCGTACGGTCGCGCAGCACCCCGGCGGCGTGCAGGACACCGCGGAT
Source organism: Streptosporangium sp. CA-115845 (assembly GCF_050943795.1). Classification (NCBI taxonomy): domain Bacteria; kingdom Bacillati; phylum Actinomycetota; class Actinomycetes; order Streptosporangiales; family Streptosporangiaceae; genus Streptosporangium; species Streptosporangium sp. CA-115845. The sequence continues at coordinate 5,494,682 of NZ_CP191988.1, forward strand.
GGGCGGCGCCTGGGCGCGGAGCCCGTCGAGCGCCCGCTCCAGCGCGCCCGCGTCGGCGACGTCGGCGGCCAGCACCACGACCCGCACGCCCTCCTCACGGAGCGCGGCGATCCGCTCCCGCGCGGCCTGCCCGGGCTCGCTCCTGCCCAGCAGGGCGAGATGCCTGGCTCCCTGCCGTACCAGCCCCTCGGCCGCGGCCAGGCCGAGACCGCCCAGACCGCCGGTGACCAGGTAGGTGCCGTCGGCGCGCAGCCGGGGCCGGTCGAAGGTGAGCACCACCTTGCCGATGTGCCTGGCCGAGGCCATGTGCCGGAACGCCGCCTCGGCCTCCACCGCGGGGAAGGCCGTCACCGGCAGCGGGCCGAGATCGCCCGCCGCGACCGCGTCCACCACCTCGCGCAGCATCGCGCCGACCAGTGCCGGGCGCCGTCCGGCCAGCGAGAACGCCTCCACCGCGTGAAAGGACAGGCTCTTGGCGAAGGGGGCGAGCGGCAACGGCCGGTTCTCCGCGATGTCGCGCTTGCCGAGTTCGACGAACCGGCCGAAGGGCGCCAGGATCCGCAGTCCCTCGTCGACGGCCTGTCCGGCCAGGCAGTTGACCACCATGTCGACCCCGGCGCCGCCGGTGACCTCCAGGACCTGGTCGGCGAAGTCCAGCGAGCGCGAGTCGAAGACGTGCCGGACGCCCTGTTCCCTGAGCCAGGCCCGCTTGCCGGGCGAACCCGCGGTGGCGAGGACCTCCGCGCCCGCCCGCCGGGCCAGCCGCACCGCCGCCTGGCCGACGCCTCCGGCCGCGGCGTGGATCAGTACCCGCTCCCCCGCCTCCAGCCGGGCCAGCCGCTCCATGCCGTAGAGCACGGTGACGTACGCCGCGGGGAGCGTCGCCGCCGCGGTGAAGTCCAGATCGTCGGGGATGGGCACGGCCAGCCGGGCGTCCACGGTGACGTGCGAGGCCATCGCGCCGATCTCGGCGACCAGGGCCACCACCCGGCTGCCCACGGCCAGGCCCGTGACGCCGCCGCCGACGGCGGTCACCTCGCCCGCGCACTCCAGGCCGTAGCCGAGTGGCTCCGGCTGCTCGCCCAGCATGCCGATCCCGCGCAGCACGTCGTTGAAGTTGAGCCCGGCGGCGTGTACCCGGATCCGTACCTCTCCCGCCCCCGGCGCCCGGGGAACGTCCTCGGCCAGGCAGAGGGTGGCCAGGTCCTGCCGGTCGCGCTGGACGAGCCGGTGCGGGCCGCGCGGCCCGGCCGGTCGCGGGGTGAGGCGCGGCGCGAACGGCCTGCCACCTCGCAACGCGACCTCGTTCTCACCCGCGAGCCTCCAGGTGGGCCGCTCGTCCTCGGCGCCGGCGTCGCCCGGAACCCGGGAGGACGATCCGCCTCCCGTGCCCAGGTCGGCCGGGGTCCAGCAGGACGGCTCGTGCCCGCCGTCCAGATCGATCAGGGTGCAGCGCAGCTCGGGGTGTTCGTGCCTGATCGTGCGCGCCATCCCCCACACGGCGGCGGCGTCGGGGTCCACCGGGTCGCCCGGCTCGACCGGCTGGGCGTTCCTGGTCACCACCCACAGCCGGTCCGGCTCCGGCTGGGCGATCAGCTCCCGGGTCAGTTCCAGCAGCGACCGCAGTGCCTCCTCGGCGGGCCGTCCCGGTTCGACCCGGTGGACCACGCCGTCGAACGGCTCGTCCGCGCCCGTCTCCACCGGCACCCAGCGCGTGCTGTACGTCCAGCCGCCGGCTCCGGCGCCGCGCGCGATCCCGTGCAGCCGCACCCCGCGCAGTGCCAGTACCACCCGGCCGTCCTCGTCGCAGGCGTCGATGTCGAGCGTCACCTCCGCCCCGTCGCCCGTTCCGGCGTTCTCGTACGGAGCGGCGTCCGCCTCCGGGTGCGCGCCGGCCCCATCGTCGGCCCCGGTGTCGGTGCCGTCGTCGGCCCCGGTGTCGGTGCCCGTCGCGGACGCGACCCTGGCGTGCGCCCAGCGGGCCGCGCCGACCTCGCCGAGCACCGACACCCGGGCCACCGCCCGGGGCAGGTAGAGGTCGTCGCCCTCGGCGAGGACCGGCGCCGCCGCCTGCAGGCAGGCGTCCAGCAGCGCCACGTCGAGGCGGTACGGCCAGGAGCCGGAGGCGGGTTCGCCGTCGTGGGACCGCGAGGGAGGGGAGGCGGCGCGCAGGCGGGCGAGGGACTCTCCGGGGGCGGTGAAGACCTCCTCGATCCGCTGGAAGGCCGGACCGTACCGCATGCCCCTGGCAGTGAAGCCCGAATACAGCTCCTCCGCTCCGATCCGGGTGGCGCATCTGGACCTGAGCGGCGACAGCTCCAGGTGCGCCACGGTCTGCGGGGTCGCGCGGGAGGCCGAGGCGTGGGTCCGCCCCTCGATGGTGAGGTCGATCGCGTCACCGTCGAGCCGGGTGGCCAGGCGGCGCGGCGCGTCCAGGAGCAGCGGGGCGTGGAACTCCACCCCGGCCAGCGCGTCGGAGTGTTCCAGGGCGGCCGCCAGGTATCCGGCGCCGGGGAAGACCGGCCGGCCCTCGACCCGGTGGTCGCCCAGAGGGCCGTCCGCGGTGAGCTCCACCTCGCGCAGGCGGGCGAGCGAGCCCGCGAAGGCGGCGCGGTCCTCCTTGTGCACGGACGCCAGCAGCCGGGCGTCGATGTCGCGTAGCCCGGACAGCAGGGTGGGGTGCGGGCTGAGCTCGACGAACGTGTCGTAGCCCGCGTCCAGGAGTTGCCGGATCACCGGCCAGAACAGGACGGGCTCGCGCAGGTTGCGGCACCAGTAGCCGGCGTCGAGCACCGCGCCGGGGCGGCCGGTGACAGTCGACCAGAGCGGGATCCCCGCGCGGTTCGGCACCAGAGCTGCCAGTTCCTCGCGCAGCTCCGGCAGGAGGGGGTCGACGTGGTGGCTGTGGCCGGCGACGTCGGCGCCGACCAGGCGGCAGAAGACGTCCTCCCAGCGGAGCTGCTCGACGAGCGCGTGGACCGCGTCGTGGTCGCCCGCCACCACCGTCGAGCCGGGCGCGTTGGCGGCGGCCAGGCAGATCCGGCCGGCGCCGGTTCCACCGTCACCGGGAACGCCGGGGATCTCGGGTGCGGCCCTACGGTGGCCGTTCTGCTCGGCGACCAGGGCGGTGGTCTCCTCCCAGCCGAGGCCGACCAGCGCCATGGCGCCCGCCCCGCTGAGCCTGCGGTAGAGCCGGCTGCGGACGCCGACGACCCTGGCCGCCTCCGCCAGGGTCAGGGCGCCCGCCACGTGGGCGGCGGCGATCTCGCCCAGGCTGTGCCCGACCACCGCGGCGGGTACCATGCCGTTGGCCGCCCAGAGCCTGGCCAGCCCGATCTGGAGGGCGAAGAGGGCGGGCTGGACCACGTCGATCCGGTCGGCGTCGGCCCTGCCCGCCAGCACGTCGGTGACGGATCGGTCCGTGTACGGTTCGAGCGCGAGCTCGCACTCCCGGATCGCCGCGGCGAAGACCGGTTCCTGCTCCAGCAGGGCACTTCCCATGCCACGCCACTGGGCACCCTGGCCGGGAAAGACGAAAACGACACCGTTCATGCCGAGAAGCATCGCCAGGCGCGGCTCCGGCGTCTTCCGTCGCGGGACGCGGACGGCACCTAGCCTCCCGGCCGGGTCGCCGGGGGAAGCCTAGCCCGCCGACGAATACCCATATGTCGTGCTATTGGAGATCGTCCTGATCTGTGGACGAAGAATTCGGCTCCCTGGCCTCGGCCTTCTACGAGCACGTGCGGCGGCGGCCCGACGCGCTCGCCGTCACCGACGAACACCGATCCGTGAGCTACGCGGAACTGGCGGGCGCCGCCTCCGAGATCCGCCGCTCGCTCGACGAGCTGGGGCTGGTCCCCGGCGACCGGGTCGGCATCTTCATGCGGCGCTCCTGGCGGGTCGTCGCCGCCATCGTGGCGGTGATCGGCCACGGCTGCACCTACGTCCCCCTCGACCCCGACTACCCCGCCGAGCGGGTGCGGTTCATGGCCGGCGACAGCGAGCTGCGCGCGATCTGCGCCGACCCGGACGGGCCATGGCCGTTCGCCGGGGTGCCGAGAGTCGAGGTCACCGGGGCGACCGGAGACGTGCTGCCGCCCGTCGAGCGCTCCGGTGAGATCCCCACCCACATCATCTACACCTCCGGCTCGACCGGGACCCCCAAGGGCGTCGCCACTCCCGAGGGCGCGGTGCTGGAGCTGTTCCGCTCCGCCCGCGAGCGGTTCTCCTTCGGATCCGGCGACGTGTGGAGCTGGTTTCACAGCCACTGCTTCGACTTCTCGGTCTGGGAGATGTGGGGGGCGCTGCTGCACGGCGGGCGCGTGGTCGCCGTCCCGGTCGCCGCCGGGCGCGACCCACGGCTGCTGCTGACGACACTGGACGCCGAGCGGGTGACCGTGCTCTGCCAGGTGCCCAGCATGTTCAGGTATCTGGCCTGGGCCATGGAGCAGAGCCCCCGGCCGCTCGCGCTGCGCTACCTGATCTTCGGCGGCGAGGCCATCGACCGCGACACCATCCGCGCCTGGATGGACCTGACCGGCGGGCGTGAACAGATCGTCAACATCTACGGTCCCACCGAGACGACGGTCTTCTCCACCTGCACGGTCGTGGACCGCGCGATGGTGGAGGACACCTCGGGGCCCACGAACATCGGCCGGGCGCTGCGCCACGTCCGTACCGCCGTCGTCGGCCCGGACGGCCACCCGGTACCCACCGGTGCCGAGGGCGAGCTGTGGGTGGGCGGCACCGCCCTGGCCACCGGCTACGTCGGCCGCCCGGCGCTCAACGCCGAGAAGTTCCCGGTGGCCGACCTGGGCGACGGCCGGCGGCGCTGGTACCGCACCGGCGACCTGGTACGGCAGCTGGAGTCGGGGTCCTTCGAGTATCTGGGCCGCATCGACTCCCAGGTCAAGATCCGCGGCTTCCGCGTCGAGCTGGGCGAGATCGAGGCCGTGCTGCGGCGCACGCCCGGCGTGAGCGACGCGGCCGTGATCGTGCGGACCCCGCCCGGCGGCGAGCCGCTGATCGTCGCCTACCTGGTCGGCACCCCGCTCTCCCCCCGCGAGCTGCGCTCCCTGTGCGGCGAACGGCTGCCCGCGCACATGGTCCCCGCCCGGTTCCGCACCGTTCCCGTCCTCCCCCTGAACCCCAACGGCAAGCTCGACCGACTCGCCCTGGAGGCAGCGCGATGACCACCGCGATCCGAGACGCGATCCTGTCCGGCGAGCGCGACCCCGGCCACTTCGAGGCGCTGGCCGTACCGGAGTCCTACTGGGGCGTCACCGTGCACGCCGACGAGGTCGACATGTTCGCCGGGATGCGCAGCGAGGACAAGGACCCGCGCAAGTCGCTGCACGTCGAGGAGGTCGCCACCCCCGAGGTCGGTCCCGGCGAGGCACTGCTGGCGGTGATGGCCAGCTCGGTCAACTACAACACCGTCTGGTCAGCGATCTTCGAACCGGTGCCCACCTTCGGGTTCCTGCGCCGCTACGGCCGCCGCAGCGAGCTGGCCCGCCGCCACGACCTCCCCTACCACGTGCTCGGCTCGGACGTCAGCGGCGTCGTACTGCGGGTGGGCCCCGGCGTCACCAGGTGGAAGCCCGGTGACCGCGTCGTCGCGCACTGCCTGTCGGTGGAGCTGGAGGACCCCGAGGGGCACGACGACACCATGCTCGACCCGCAGCAGCGGATCTGGGGATTCGAGACCAACTTCGGTGGCCTGGCGGAGCTGGCGCTGGTCAAGGCCAACCAGCTGATGCCGATGCCCGCCCACCTGACCTGGGAGGAGGCCGCCTGCTCCGGCCTGGTCAACTCCACCGCCTACCGGCAGCTGGTCTCGCGCAACGGTGCGGCCATGAAGCAGGGCGACACCGTGCTGATCTGGGGCGCCTCCGGCGGGCTCGGCTCCTACGCCACCCAGTACGCGCTGAACGGCGGCGCCACCCCGATCTGCGTCGTCTCCTCCCCCGAGAAGGCGGAGCTGGCCAGGAAGGCGGGCGCCTCCCTGATCATCGACCGGTCCGCGGAGGGTTTCTCCTTCTGGCTCGACGAGCACACCCCCGACGTCGCCGAATGGCGGCGCTTCGGCAGCCGTATCCGCGAGCTGACCGGCGGCGACGACCCCGACATCGTGTTCGAGCACCCCGGCAGGGAGACCTTCGGCGCGAGCGTCTACGTCTGCCGGCGCGGCGGAACGGTCGTGACCTGCGCCTCCACCACCGGGTTCATGCACTCCTTCGACAACCGGTACCTGTGGATGAGCCTCAAGCGCGTCATCGGCACGCACTTCGCCAACTACCACGAGGCCTGGCAGGCCAACCGGCTCGTCGCCCGGGGACGCGTCCATCCGACCCTGTCGCGCACCTACGCCCTGGAGCAGAGCGCCGAGGCCGTGCACGACGTCCGCCGCAACACCCACCAGGGCAAGATCGGCGTGCTCTGCCTCGCCCCCGCCGAGGGTCTCGGCGTGCGCGACCACGAACTCCGCGAACGGCACCTGCCGGCGATCACGCGCTACCGGTCCTCCTAGGGAGACAGCGATGACCTCGACGATCCTCCAACCCGGCGCGGGTGTGCGCGGGGGCGGCAAACCACTGGAGATCTGCGTCTTCTGCGGCGCGGGACGGAGCAACTCGCAGGTCATCGTCGACATGGCCAGGGCGACCGGCAGGCTCATCGGGCAGCGGGGCCACCGCCTGATCTACGGCGGTGGCGGCTCCGGCCTGATGGGCGAGGTGGCGTGGGCCGCCTCGGAGACCGGCGCGACCATCCGGGGGATCATCCCCCGGTTCCTGTACGAGCGGGAGCGGGCGATCGCCGCGCCGGCGCAGGAGACGCACCTGACCGACAGCCTGCACCGGCGCAAGGAGCACATGCTGCGCGGCGCGGACGCCTTCATCGCGCTGCCCGGAGGCTACGGGACGCTGGACGAGATCCTTGAGGTGATCTCCGCCACCTACCTGGGCATGTCCGAGAAACCGCTGGTCATCGTGAACGCCGAGGGTGTCTGGGACGGCTTCATCAGCCTGGTCGAGACCCTGCGGCGGTTCGAGCTGATCTCCCTGGCCGGGCAGTCGATGTTCCACTCCGTCGCCTCCCCCGAGGAGGCCGTCTCCCTCGTCGAGCGGCTGACCGTCCCGGCGACCTGACCCCCACTGGAGGACTTCGATGGAGACCCGAGCGCCGCTGTCCCAGGCGGACAAGCGCGCCCTGCTCGCCAAGCTGATGAAATCGGGCGCCGCACCCTTTCCGCTCTCCTACGGCCAGCAGTCCCTGTGGTTCATGGACCGGATGCGCGGGGAGGCCGGCGTCGCCTACAACATGCCGTTCGCCTGGACGGTGCACGGCGAGGCCGATCCGGAGGCGCTGCGCGGCGCGTTCGCCTGGCTGGTGGCGCGGCACCCGATCTTCCGCACCACCTACGGGCATGTCAAGGGCACGCCGGTGCAGCGGGTCGCCCCGCAGGGGGAACTGGACTTCCGCGTCGTCGCCCTCGCGCCGGAGGAGGACCTCGCGGCCCTGCTCGGCGCCGAGGCGGCCCGGCCGTTCGACCTGGAGCGCGGCCCGGTGTTGCGGGTCGTGCTGGTACGGCGCCCGGCGGCGGCGCCCGTGCTGCTCTGGGTCACCCATCACATCGCGATCGACGGCTGGTCGCTGTTCGCGCTGCTGGAGGAGCTGGGGCAGGCGTACACGGCGCTGCGCGGCGGCTCCGAGCCCGCCTGCGCGCCACCCGCCGCGACCTACGCCGACTTCGTGGCCTGGCAGGCGGCGATGCTGGCCCGGCCGGAGGGGGCCAGGATGGCGGCCTACTGGACGCGTCTGCTGGCCGACCCGCCGCCGGTGCTCGCACTGCCCGCCGACCGGCCGCGCCCTGCCGACCAGACCTTCCGGGGCGCCTCGCACGCCTTCCGGCTGGGCGCCGAGCGGTCGGCGGCGGTCGGGGAGCTGGCCGCGGGCGGCGGGGCCACCCTGTACACGACGCTGCTGGCCGCCTTCCAGGTGCTGCTGGGCCGGGCCTCCGGCCAGCGGGACTTCCTGCTCGGCACCTGGACCTCCGGGCGCAGCCGCCCGGAGTTCTCCGACGTCGCCGGCTACTTCGTCAACCCGGTCGTACTCCGCGCCGACCTGTCGGGAGACCCCGGGTTCTCGCAGGTGCTCGACCGCACCCGGCAGGCGGTGCTCGGCGCCCTGGACAACCAGGACTACCCGTTCCCGCTGCTGGTGGAGCGGCTGGGCGCGCACCGCGACCCCAGCCGCTCCCCGCTGTTCGACGTGGCGTTCACGCTGCGCGCCTCGCACCGGGGGGAGATCGTCCGGACCGAGTCCGGTGAGGCGGCGTCGCCGCTGGGCGCCTCCTCGGCGGGCGAGCGGGGCATGCTGCTGCGGCTGGGCGAGCTGGCCCTGTCGACGTACCCCCTCGACCAGCGGACCGTCCGCTTCGACGTGGAGCTGGAGCTGGTCGCCGCGGACGGCGAGATCTCCGGCCTGCTGCGCTACAACACCGATCTGTTCGACGCGGACACGATCGCCTGGCTCGCCGGGGGCTATCTGCGGGTACTGGACTTCGCGGCCGGCGATCCCGGTCGTCCGGTGGCGGCCTTCGCCTGGGAGCCCCGTCCCGGTGCCGGGGCAGGGAGCGGGGGCCCGGCCGCCGCGGCGGTGAGTCCCCCGGCGATCCCGCACGGCCCGGCCCCGCGCGCGGGCGCCCCGGCCGAGTTGCTGGATGTCGTCACCGCCGTCTGGAGTGAGGTGCTCGATCTGGAACCCGGCGAGATCGGCCCGGACGACGACTTCTTCGGCCTGGGCGGCCACTCGCTGGCCGCGGTCCAGGTGGCGATGCGGATCCAGGACCGGCTGGGCGTGCAGGTGTCGATCTCCGACGTCTTCCACCACCTGACCGCCGCCCAGCTGGCCGCCTGGCTGGCCGGCCCCGCCGGGACCGGACCCCGCCCGCTTCCCAGGACGCCCGGCGCCGGATACCCGCTCTCCTACGCCCAGGAGAGCCTGTGGGTGCTGAACCAGCTGGCCCCGGCGAGCCTCGCCTACAACGCGCCGCACGCGTTCCGGCTCCGTGGCCCCCTGGATGTCGAGGCGCTGGAGTGGGCGATCGGGCGGGTGGTCGCCCGGCACGAGTCGCTGCGCACCACGTTCACGATGACCAGGCAGGGGCCGGTGCAGCGGGTGGCGGACCCGGCGCCGGTGCCGCTGCCGGTGGTGGAGACGGCCGACGCCGCCGGGCTCATCCGCCAGGAGTACCGCAGACCGTTCGACCTCGCCACCGGCCCGCTGCTGCGGCCCGTGCTGTACCGGGTCTCCCCCACCGAGCACGTGCTGCTCGTCCTGGCGCACCACATCGTCTTCGACGGCTGGTCGACCGCGATCTTCTGGCGGGAGCTGTGCGCCCTCTACCGCAACCGGGTCGAGGGCTCGGCCGAACCGGCGCCGCCCGGCACCCATTACGTCGACTTCGCCGTCTGGGAACGCGAGTCGCTGACCGGTGAGCGGCTGTCCGGCCTGGTGGACTACTGGCGACGGCAACTGGCGGGCGCACCGCGCACCGCGCTCCGCACCGACCTGCCCCGCCCCAGACGGCCGCTGTTCCAGGGCGCCCAGCACGCCTTCGAACTGCCCGTCGACGTACGCGGGCTGTGCCGCGCCACCGACACCACACCGCACATGGTCTACCTGGCCGCCTTCAAGGTCTGGCTGGCCCGCCGCACCGGCGTGGAGGACGTGACGGTCGGCTCGGTGGTGTCCGGCCGCTCCAGGAGCGAGGTCGCCGACCTGGTCGGGCACTTCGTCAACACGGTGGCGGTCCGCACCCCGCTGGCCGGGGCGCACACCTTCACCGAGGTCGTCGGCCGGGTCCGGCAGAGCCTGCTGGGCGCCTACGAGCACCAGGAACTGCCGCTGTCGAAGCTGACCGCGGAGCTGGGCAGGGACCGCAGGACCCCGTTCGACGTGCTGTTCACCCTGCACGACCGGCGCCTGCTGGAGTCGGCCGACGACCGGCTGCCCGGGGTGACGGCCGACCGGCTGGTCATGCCGCTGGGCACCTCGCAGTTCGACCTGGCCCTGGAGGTCACCGACCTGGGCGGCCACGCGCGAGCGGTCCTGGAGTACGACACGGCACTGTTCCTTCCGGAGACGGTCGCCGCGATGGCCGGCGAGCTGGAGCGGTCGATCACCGCCCTGGTGTCCGGCCCCGGCCTTCCCCTTGCGAGATGACACCGCGTACCGCGCGGGCGGCGCGCTCCTCCCGGACGAGCGCCGTGCGGGACGACTCGACCACGATCGGTGACCTGGAGGTCTGACGTGAGCACCTACGTAGTGGTGGTCAACCACGAGGAGCAGTACTCCATCTGGCCGCACGACCGGGCCCTGCCCGCCGGGTGGACCGCCACCGGAACCCTCGGCGGCCGGGACGACTGCCTGGCGCACATCGAGCGGGTCTGGACAGACATGCGCCCCAAATCCCTGCGTACGCCATGACCGTCCTGCAGGGGACCCGGCCCCGTGTCAACGCCGGGCGTCTGGTGGAGCAGGTGGCCCGGCTCGGCGCCATCGGCGCGGTGCCCGGCGGCGGGGTGACCCGGCCGGCGTTCACCCCCGCGGATGTGGAGGGCCGCGCCTACGTCGCGCGGCTCATGGAGGAGGCCGCCCTGGCCGTCCGGATCGACGCGGCCGGAAACCTGATCGGCCGCCGCCCCGGCGCCGTGCCGGGGGCGCCCGCGCTGGTCCTGGGCTCGCACATCGACACGGTGCCGGACGGCGGCGCCTACGACGGGGCCTACGGGGTGCTGGCCGGCATCGAGGTGGCCAGGACCCTGCACGAGGAGGGCGTGCGGCTGAACCACCCGCTCGCGGTGGTGGCCTTCTGCGACGAGGAGGGCGCCCACGGGACGATGGGCATGCTGGGCTCGCACGGTTTCGCCGGGGTGCTGCCGCCCGGCGCGGCAGGTGCCCTGGACGATCGCGGCATCCCGGTCGCCGACCTGCTGGCCGCGGTCGGGGGCGACGCCGAGCGGCTGGCCGAGGCGGCCTGGTCACCCCGCGACATCGCCGCCTACCTGGAGCTGCACATCGAGCAGGGAGCGGTGCTGGAACGCCTGGACGTACCGATCGGGGTGGTGGAGACGATCATCGGGCGGGTGAACGTCTCGGTCACGGTCGACGGCGTGGCCGGGCACGCGGGCACCACGCCCATGGAGCACCGGGCGGACGCGCTGGACGGCGCCGCCCGGCTGGTACTGGCCGTGCGGGCCATCGCCGCCGACGAGCGGCTGGTGCTGCGCGCCACCACCGGGACATGCGCCGTCGAGCCCGGCATGTGGAACGTCGTCCCCGGCAGGGTCCGGCTGGGGGTGGAGTTCCGCGACACCTCGGCCGGGGCGCTGGACACGGCACTGGCGCGGCTGGCCGAGGTCGCCGCCGAGGTGGCCGGCGCGACCGGCACCCGCGTCACGGTCGTCCCCGGTGCGCGCACCTCTCCGGTCGACTGCGACGCGGGCCTGCGGGAGCTCATCGCCCGCGCCTCGGCCGAGCAGGGCCTGCCCTACCATCGCCTGCCCAGCGGCGCCGGCCACGACGCCCAGATCGTGGCGCGGATCGCGCCCGTCGGGATGATATTCGTGCCGAGCAGAGACGGGGTGAGCCACGCCCCCGGGGAGTACACCGCCCCCGAGCACCTGGCGTGGGGAGCGGACGTGCTGCTCACGGCGGTGCTGATGCGCGACGCGACCCCGGATATCAAGCGGTAGCCGATGTGATATCGACTCGATCGCGCCCCATTCTACGTTTGTCGCAGAACGAAAGAAGGAAAGAAAACACCACGGATGAATGAGGTTGAAAATGTCTCGGTGGATTACCTGGGTCGCGAAGGTCACCGCCACTGCGGCGCTCTTCACCCTGCCTGTGGCCGTCGTTCAGGGTACGATCACCGCAGCCTCGTCAGTCGCTCACATCACCGGCGACAGCACATGGACCTGATGATTCAGCGGAAATTCCCGATAAAGTAGCCAGTCGCGCCCTGATTCGCCGGTAATCCTCGGAATCGGTATCGGTGCAACAATCCAGGGCGCGATTCAGCGCATCGGAGGCGGCGGCCTCGTCCCCTTTGAGGATGAACACCTCCCCCAGCGCGGACAGTGCCCTGAACTGCCACAGCCGGGTATCCAGCTCGGTGGATATCTCGAAGGTCTCAAGCAGATAGGCCACCGCCTCGTCGAACCGGCCGCGCCGGGCGTGCAACTGGCCGAAGGCCAGGTGGATCCGCGCCTCCACGAAGCGCTCACGCACCCCCCGGGCGATGGCCAGCGCCTCGTCGAGACTCTCCACGGCGGCCTCCAGCCGGTTCTGGCGGACCTGTATCTCCCCCAGCCCACACAGGATGTACGCCTGCCCGATGTCGTCCTGCCGCTCCCTGACCAGGGCGAGCGCGGCCCGGGAGGTCGCCTCCGCCTCCCCCAGCCGGTCCTGGCGCAGCAGTGTCTCCCCCAGCCTGTTGAGGATCTGCGCCTGACCCCGCTCACTGCCCAACTGCCGGAAGACCTCCAGGGCCTGTCTCAACAGGGGTTCGGCGAGCTCCACTCTCCCCTGGTCGACGTGGACCTGGGCGATGCCGCCGAGCACGTGGGCCTCGGCGAAGCGGTCCCCGACCGCGGCGAAGATCCTCTTCGCGGTGAGGAACCCGTCGAGCGCCGTGTCGAAGCGGCCCGCGAGCCGGTCCAGCAGCGAGATGTTGCGCAGCGCCAGCGCCATCCCGTACGAGTCCTCAAGCCGCTCGAACAACTCACGCGCCGCCCACAGGCACTCACCCGCCCGCTCCGGCACCTGCTGGAAGAGATACATGCTCCCCGTCGAGCAGAGAACGGCCGCCTCACCGCGCAGATCACCGGCCCGGCGAGCGGCGGCGAGGGCCGTCTCATGGGTGGTGCGCCAGTCGTCGAAGTGGCTCCGGGCCTCGAACAGGGTGGTGGCGGTGACGGCGAGGTCCCAGCACAGCTCGGACGCGCCGAGGTGGGCGGCCTGGGAGACTGCGGCGACCAGAGCGCCGCGTTCGGCGTCCAGCCAGTCCAGTGGCCGCTCCAGGAGCTCGTCCGCGTCGGCCGGCCGCCACCGGAGCACCGCGCCGTGCAGCTGGGTGAAGGCCCCGCCGTACTCCCGCTGGTGTGCCTCCTCGGCCAGCACCAGCCAGCAGCTCAGGGCGCGGGTGACGGCGGCAAGCCGGTCCTCGGGCGGCTCCTCCTCATCGGCCCGCTCCCTGGCGTACAGCCGGACCAGGTCGTGGAAGCGGTAGCGGATCTGGTCGGCGCCGTCGGGGCCGAGCACCTCGACGAGCTGGGCGTCCACCAGCTGGTCGATCAGGTCCTCGGCGTCGAGGCCGTCGATGTCGAGCAACGCCGCACCCGCCCAGGAGGCGAAGTCGGGCGCCTCGAGCAGCCCCAGCCTGCGGAACATCAGCGCCGCCTCGGGGCTCAGGTCGCGGTAGCTGAGTGCGAAGCTGGCCCGTACGGTCAGCTGGCCGTAACTCAGCTCGTCCAACCGGCGCCGCTCGTCGGCGAGACGCTTGGCCAGGCGGGCCGGGGTCCAGTACGAGCGGGTGGTGAGGCGGGCGCCCACGATCCGCAGTGCCAGTGGCAGCCCGTCACACAGCTCGCCGAGCAGCGCGGCGGCCTTGGGGTCCTCGTCCATGACCACGGAGTCGGCGACCCCGGCGAGCAGCGCGGCGGAGTCCGCCGCGCCCAGCACCTCCAGATGGATCACGCTGGCGCCCTCCCTGGCGGCCAGGTCGCCCAGCGGGTCCCTGCTGGTCACGATCACACAGCAGGTGCCGGAGCCGGGCAGCAGCGGCCTGACCTGGTCGATGAACCGGGCGTTGTCCAGCAACAGCAGCACCTGACGCCTGCCGATGACGGTGCGCAGCAGGCCGGCGCGCTCGTCCAGGTCCTCGGGGATGCGCTCGCCGGCGATGCCGAAGGCCCGCAGGAAGCGGTCCATGACCGCGCCGGGGGTCAGCGGCTGGGCGTTGAGGTCGTAGCCGCGCAGGTTCACGAAGAGCTGGCCGTCGGGGAAGCGGGAGGCGACCCGGTGCGCCCAGTGCACGGCGAGCCCCGACTTGCCGACTCCGCCCACCCCGGTGATGAGCGCGATGGTGAGCAACCCCTGGCCGATCCGTTTGTCCAGCAGGGCGTCCAACTCGGCGATCTCGGTGGTCCTGCCGACGAAGCAGGGCGCGTCCGCGGGCAGTTGCGCGGGCACCACCCCGTGCTCGACCGGGGCCATCGCAACGGGTTCCGCGGGCACGGGCTCCGGTCCGGTGGCGGCCTCGGAGACGGGCACGCTCACCCGGACGGGTGCCGGAGTCAGCTCGGGGGCGTCGCGCAGGATGGCGTCGTGCAGGGCCTGCAGCTCGGTGCCCGGCTCGATGCCGAGCTCCTCGACGAGTTGCATCCGCCCGATCCGGTAGGTGTCGAGCGCCTCCGCCCGGCGCCCGCACCGGTATCTGGCCAGCATCAGCTGGGCGCGCAGCCGCTCGCGCAGGGGGTTGGCGTCGACGAAGACGGCGAGGTCGTCGATCAGCTCCCGGTGCCGGCCAAGGGCGAGCTCCAGCTGGACGCGTTCCTCGGTCAGCGTCAGCTGGCGATCGTCCAGCCGCCGCGCCTCGGACTCGACGAACGCGCTCTCGATGCCCGCCAGGACCGGGCCGCGCCACAGACCGCACGCCTCGGCGAACAGCCGGGCGGCGCCGGAGAGGTCGCCGGCGCTCTCCGCGGCCCTCGCCTTGGCGGCGAGGCGCTCGGCGAGCAGGACGTCGACCTGGGAGGGGTCGGCCTGCAGGATGTATCCGGGCGAGGAGGTACCGAGCAGGTTCGCCGGGGCGCCCGCCTCCAGGAAGGCCCGGCGGAGCCCGGAGACACAGATGACCACCTGGCTGCGGGCGGTGGGCGGCGGGTGCTCACCCCATATCGCCCCGGCGAGCAGGTCGACGGGGGCGACCCGCCCCGCGCGCAGGATGAGCGTGGCGAGAATAATTCGCTGGCGTGACCCTCCGATCGAGACCCGTTGCTCACCTACCAGGACTTCAAGTGGACCGAGAACGCGAAACGACAGAGCAGTGTCCATGCGCCACCATCAGGGAGTGTCCGACTGCCCCTTGCGTAGGGTGAATTACTTATTCACGAAAAACACCATTTCAGCAGTATTTATCATGAGATGTCCAGTCTTACTTTGCGGGCGCCCCGAACGCGGCGCCACTTGTGGGATTGTTGGAGATTACCGCGACCGGACATCCGTATTCGCACCGAACGACGCAACCGGAACCGGGAGGGGCAGCGCGGGGACACTACGGGGACACGGAGAGACACGACGGAGCCCGGGCGACACCGGTGTCGCCCGGGCTCCAGTGCTCTCTCGATCCCCGCCCTCCGCCGCGAAGCGGTCACCCGGCAGGGCGATCCTCCCTGCTCGGAGGCGAAAGACCGGTACCGGCCTGTGTCACTCTCCGCCGGAATCCCCGGCCGTCATGGGCCGTCCCCTGGTCGTGACCTGGGAACTCATGCCCGCTGGTTCAGACGGAGGCGGGTTCAGGCCGAGGTGGGTTCAGGCGGAGCCCGCCTTGAGGCACTTCTTGAGCGCGTCCCTGGAGCTCCGGTGCAGTGGCGCGACCTTCGAAAGCGCCGCGTCGCGCGCCTGCAGGTACTTGGCCCCGGCGGCGTTGTACGCCTCCATCGCCTTCGCCGCGGCGGGATCCGCCGCAGCCGGGGCGGCCCCGGGCCGCTGCGGGAGCTTGTCCACGTTCGCGGCGGCGCCGGCCTCCTCCAGGACGTCATGGGCGGCCTTGACCTCCGGGACGGTCTCGACGCCCGCGATGGCGTCCTCGGCGTCCATCAGTGCCAGTTGCTCCTGGGCGCACGCGGTCGGGGCGGGGATGACCGCGACACCGGTGGCGGCGGTGGCGACGCCGGCGGTGGCCAGGGTGGCGAGCAGGCAGACGGCGACGAGCCCCGTCGCGGCGATGCGGATGTGCATGGGTACTCCCATTGGTGCTGAGGGTTGATCTGCAGGTGACCTCATGCGCCGCAATGACCATGAGTAATCATCGGGATACCTCAAGTTCGCACCAAGAATCGTGAGCCTCGCGCGCTCCGGTGGTCCCGGCTGGGGCATCGGCCGCAATTCGCCGCCCGCCCGGCCCATGAAGCCTGACCGCCACCGGCGACACGATGCGGCGGCCCTCCTTCCCGGCCCACGTTCGAGAAGGGGGACCGGGTCCGCGTCCCCCCGGTCAGGCGGTGGCCCCGCCGTCGATGACAAGGTCGTGGCCGACGGCGAAGCCCGCCTCGTCACAGGCCAGCCAGAGCACGGTGGCGGCGACCTCGTCGAGCGTGCCGACCCGTCCGAGGGGGATCGACGGCGTGAGCCGGGCGTCGCGCTGCTCACGGGTCTCACCGGGCAGGTAGGACATCGGCCCGTCGGAGGCACCGGGACTGACGGCGTTGATCCGGATGCCGTCGCCGATGTGGTCGCGAGCGGCGGCACGGGTCAGGGTGCTCACCGCGGCCTTGGAGGTGGCGTAGGAGCCCAGCCAGGGGAGCCGGCCGTGCACACCGATGTTGGAGGCGGTGTTGACGATCGCACCGCCGCCGTGGGCGCGCATGTGCTGGATCTCGTACTTCATCGAGAGGAAGACGCCGGTCAGGTTGACCTCCAGGACGCGCCGCCAGGTCTCGGTGTCGAGGTCGGCGACCGGGGCGGCCTGGCCGAAGATCCCGGCGTTGTTGTGGGCGATGTGCAGGCCGCCGTGGCGCTCCACGGTGGTCGCGACCATACGGGCGACATCGTCTTCCACGGTGACGTCGGCGGTGACGAAACTCGCCCGCCCGCCCTCCTGCTCGATCAGCTTGACGGTCCGGGCGAGCTCTTCGGCACTACGCCCGGCCACCACGACGGTGGCGCCGTCGCGGGCGAAGGCCCGCGCGGTGGCGTGGCCGATGCCGGTGCCGCCACCGGTGACGAGGGCGACCTTGCCGTGGAATCGACTGCTACTCATCTGACTCATTCCATTTCGGATATTTCGCTATTCGGATGTGTCGATGGGTTACCTGCGGATGTGTGGCCGCAGAAGTGCGGCGGCGAGCAGGGCGGCGAGGGCGAAGGTGCAGGCCGCCGCCCCCAAGGCGAAACCGTAGCCACCCGCGTGTCCCGACGCCACGACCACCAGGGCGGCGAGCCCGGTCGTCGGCCCTACCTCCATGGCGGTGTTCACGACGCCTCCGGCCAGCCCCGCCTGCCTCTCCGGCACGTCGTCGACCACCGTCACGGTCGCTCCGGCGAAGGTCAGCCCCACGCCCAGCGGCAGAACCAGCAGCCCGGCCGCGAGAAGGCCACCGTCGAGCGCGGAGACCAGCGCCAGCCCCACGGTGGCCACGAACAGACCGACGACCAGCAGCACGCGGGGACCGTAACGGGCGGACAGCCGTCCGGCGACCGCCCCGGTGGCAATGAGCACCAGACCGTACGGAAGAAGGATGGCCAAGGTCCGCAGTGGGCTCAGCCCGCGATCCTGCTGAAGGTGCAGGGAGAGGAAGAACATGCTGCCGGCCATGCCCGCGGAGGCGAGCACGATGGCCGCCAGGGCCACGGCGCGGGGGCGCGAGGCGAAGAAGGAGAGCGGCACCAGGGGTGCGGCCGCGCGAGATTCGACCAGCGCGAAGACGATCAGCAGGAGTGCGCCAAGGGCGATGCGGGCCACGGAACCTCCCAGCAGCCCGTAGCTCAACATCGACAGACCGCCGGCCGCCAGAAGCGCGCCAAGGACGTCCAGGAGGCCGCGCCGCACCGGGCCGTCGGAGGGCAGCAACCGGAGGGCGGCGGCGAGCGCGAGCAGGGAGGCGGCCACCAGCACGGCGAACGCCCATCGCCACGAGGCCCATTGCGCGATGACCCCGGACAGGAACATGCCGAGGACCGCGCCGACGCCGGACAGCCCACCCCATGCGGCCAGGGCACGAGCGCGCCGGGACGGGCCGGGGAAGAGGGCGGGCAGCAGTGCCATCGCGGCGGGCGCGGCCAACGCGGCGCCGATTCCCTGGGCGAACCGGGCGAGGACCAGCGGCCCGAAGCCCGGCGCCAGGAGGGCCGCCGCCGAGGCGCATCCGAACAGCCCCAACCCCAGCAGGAAGAGCCGCCGCCGCCCGTACAGATCCGCCAGCCGTCCCCCGAGCAGGAGCAGCCCGCTGAACGACAGCCCGTACGCGCTACTGACCAGGGCCAGCTCGCCACGATCCAGGCCAAGTTCGTACTGCACCGCGGGCAAGGCCACGGAGATCACGGTGATGCCGCAGATCAGCAGTATCTGGACGGCGCCAAGCAGCACGAAGGCCGGACCGGTACGCGTTACGGAGCCGATCGGATGGGCGGGCATGACACCTCATATTTTGACCAATCGTTCTATTATTTGAGCAGCAAGAAGCCGAACCCGTCGGCGAGCGGGCCGCGGATCACACGAGAACGGACAGGGCCTGTTCCGCGGTGTCACGCAACCGGGCGGGGTCGCTCGCCCCCTTGCCGATGACGCGCATGCCCTGCATCAGGGTCAGCAGGAAGCGGGCCAGCGCCCGCGGGTTCTTCTCCGCCGCCAGCTCGCCCTGGGCACGGGCCCTGGCCAGCGCCGAGGTCAGGGTCGCCTCGACGAAGTCCCAGTTCGCCTCGACCCGCCGGGCCAGCGTCCGGTCGTGCGGCGCCAGCTCCACGGCGGTGTTCACCACCAGGCAGCCACGGCGGAGTTCGTCCTGCGCGGCCTCCTCCGCATAGCGTTCGACCAGCGCCCGCACGGCGGGCAGCACGGGGCCCGGCCGGGAGAGCAGGTCGACGAAGTCGATGCCGTTCTCCAGGTAGCGGTCGTAGGCCCGCAGGTAGAGCTCTCGCTTGCCGCCGAACGTCGCATAGAGGCTCGCCCTGCCGATCCCCAGATGCTCGACCAGGTCGGCCATCGAGGTCGCCTCGTAGCCCTTCCGCCAGAAGAGTTCCATGGCCCGCTGCAGCACCGTGTCCGGATCGAACTCCTTGGTTCTCGCCATGACCGAGAAGGTACCCGCTACTAGAACGATCAGTCAATTTTGAATGACGTAACAACGGAATCGTCACGCCCTTTCGGAGGTTCGAGCCCGATCAGGGCAGGCCGTTCCTGCTCTTGTAGTCGTTCCAGACCTGCACGCAGTAGGCGTAGCGCCAGTCACTGGAGGGCAGATGACGGCAGGCGTAGGCGGCGCTGATTCCGGCGGCGCCCCCGCTCTCGGCGGCCGGATCAGCCGGCCTGCTCCTGGACGCCGCGGGCGAGGGCGACCTGGCGTCCGAAGCGCCCGTCCTGGCCGTACGGGGCCGCGATCCGGCCTTCCGTGCCCCGGAGCGCGACCGCCCCGATGCGGCGTTCCCCGCGCTCCCGCCCTCCCCACGGGCGTTCGTGGTGCCCACCGTGGCGCCGCCCGCCCCCCGGCCGGTGCCTCCGACCACCGGCACGGCGCCCCCGGCCTCTCCCGATCCGGCGCCGGTCCGCGCGGAATCCCGGCTCTCCCGGCGCCGCTCCACCCGCTTGACCCATTCGTTCCGGGACCT
The DNA here is from genome assembly GCF_050943795.1 of Streptosporangium sp. CA-115845. Taxonomy (NCBI): domain Bacteria; kingdom Bacillati; phylum Actinomycetota; class Actinomycetes; order Streptosporangiales; family Streptosporangiaceae; genus Streptosporangium; species Streptosporangium sp. CA-115845. The sequence continues at coordinate 5,514,296 of NZ_CP191988.1, forward strand.
TCCGGCGGGGCCGGAAAGAGCCCGCTCCGCCGGCGGGACCCGCACCTGATCACGGCGCGGTGCCTTCCTCCGCCCCGCCCTCCCCTCGCCCGCCGAAACCTTCCGCTCTCCCGTGGAGGCCCCCGTCCCGGTCGCCGGGGCTCGCGGTGGCGCGAACACCATGTCGTGATCCGCGAGGAGGCGCTCCGCGGGAGGCGCCGGCACCATACTCGCGGTGGGCGTCCCGCCCCATGGGGACCAGCCGGACGACCAGACGCCGACCCCCGCGGCGACGAGGAACCCGGCGACCAGCGCCGGCCCCAGGAGCTGGTCGCGCGAGAGCCTCGACCACGGCCGCCGCCACGGGCTGGGCGGCGGGGGCATGGAGAACGGCCTGCTGTCGAGGTACGTCCAGGAGCGGCGGGCCGGCGACCGGACGGCGTCGTCACCCGCCTCCTCGTCCCTCCGGTGCCGCGCGGCCCTGTGGGGTGCCGGCGGTCCATCGGGCTCGGGGAGGGTCGCGGGCCCGGCGGAGCGAGGAGGGTCCGGCGGCCGGAGCCACGAGTCGCTGTACGGCATGCGCCCTCGCGGTCTGGCGTTGAGGCCGTGGCCGTGAGTCCGATCACGCTCACCGTACATCTCGCCTCCCGTATCGCGTCCGACCTCCCCCAGCCTGGCAAAAATCACACAGTGTATGCGGCACATGACAGTACGGTCTTACCGATCTGTTATCAGCAGCAGGCCGCAAAGATAAAGAAATGTGGTGAAAGACCGGCCTCGCCGGTAAAGACGAGAGCCGCCCACGCTCCGGCAGGACCCGGATTCAGCGGCCGGAGCCCATAGGCCGCCCCCTCACCCAGGGAATTCGGTGGCGCGGCGCACACCGCCGGGACGTCGAAGTCCACGATTCCGCGGTCAGCCGGGGAACGGGAACACCGGTAATGCGCGCCATGACCAGGAGAGGCATGACGTGGCGGCCAGGCCCGCGAGGAGCATCCGTTAGATGCGTTCACCTTTGATCGAGTCTGCCTGACCAGGCAAACCACTCTCGATTCACCCCCGTTAGAGCCAGCCCCGCGCCGCCGCCTCCACGCCCGCCTGGAACCTGGTGGTCACGCCGAGCCGCTCCACGACCGCGGCGATCTTCCTGGTCGCGGTGCGGGGGCTGACGCCCAGGTGCCTGCCGATGGCTTCGTCCTTGAGCCCGGAGTTCAGCAGCCGCAGCATCAGCAGGTCCTCCTCGGCGGGCCTGTCATCGGCCGGTGGGGAGTCGCCGGTGAGCGGCTGGCCGCGCTCCCAGTAGACGTCGAACAGCTCGATGAGCGCGTCCAGCAGCCGCGAAGGGTGCAGCAGCGCGATGTTGTCGTAGACGCCGTCCACCAAGGGCAGCAGCCCGACCCTCCGGTCGGCGATGCGCAGCTTGAACGGCAGGCGCGGCAGGAACCTGGAGCGCTCGCCCTCCTCGGCCAGGCGCAACAGGGTCTCCATACGGCCCGGCCTGGTGAGCGAGCCGGGGCAGTACACCACCCTGATGTCCACACCGCGGGCCAGCAGTTCCCTGGTGTCCTCCGCCTCCGACTCGTTGGTGTCGTAGGAGGAGTCGGGGCGGCCCAGATACGGTGGGCTGTCGAAGCAGAGCAGCTCGGTGGTGACCGAGCGGGCCAGCTCGGTCATCTGCCGCTTGACGGCATCCTCGCCGGAGAGGATCTCCACTACGCCCGCGGGCTCGGCCCACATCCGGCCCGAGTGGTAGAGCTGGGCGAAGTCGCCCACCGTGGTGCGTACCCTGGCCAGGCTCGCCTCCGCCTCCAGGCGTCGCCTGTCCACCAGCCAGCCGAGCGCCGCCTCGGGCGAGGCCGGCTCGTAGCCGCCAGAGCCGGTCCTGCGCAGCAGGTTCACCTCGGCCAACCGGCGCAGTGCGAGCCGTACCCGCGAGGAGGTGACCCCGAGGGCGGCGGCGAGCTCGGCGGTGCGCCGGCCCGGCTGCCTCAGCAGCAACCGGTACACCCTCTCGTCGAACTCCGCGACCCCCACCCCGCCGAGAACCCGCTGCTCCTCCACGTACCACCTGACCGAATCGTGTCGCTTTTGGCCATATGGCCAAAAATGTCATAACCATATCTCGACAAGGGATCGTCGCAGGCCGTTGACTGCTTCCCGGCCCCTCCGGCGATCTTGGCCGGGCGGGTGGCAGCCTCATCCCCTCAAGAGGAGCAATGTCCCGCAACCCCCGCGTCTACAGCGCTATGGCGCTCGCCGCCGCACTGGCGGTCACCTCCGCCGCGGCACCCGCGCTCGCCGAACCCGCTGTGACAGGCACCCCTTCCACCTACATCGTCACCCTCGCAGGGCAGCCGCTCGCCACCTACGGCGGCGGCGTGGACGGTATCGCCGCCACCAAGCCGGGCAAGGGCAAGGGCAAGAAGGTCGACACGGCCAGCGCCAACGCCAAGCGCTACCGCGAGCACCTGACCAAGCGCCAGGACGAGGTCGCCCGCAGCGTCGGCGCGGCCGCGCAACGGCACAACTCCGTCGCCTCCAACAGCTTCGTCGCCGAGCTCACCCCCGTTCAGGCGCTCAGGCTGCACCGCACAGGCGGCGTCGTGTCCGTCGTCCAGGACACCCTGCGCAAGGCTCTGGACGACCGAAACTCCAGCGACTTCCTCGGCCTGTCAGGTGACAAGGGCCTGTGGGCCTCGCTCGGCGGCACCGCCAAGGCGGGCAAGGGCATCGTGGTCGGTGTCATCGACACCGGCGTCTGGCCGGAGAACCCCTCCTTCGCCGGCCCCGCGCTCGGGACCGAGGCGCCCACCGCCGCCGACCCCTACCGCCCCTATCGCCAGGGCACGGCCACGGTCATGAACAAGGCCGACGGCTCCACCTTCACCGGCCTGTGCCAGACCGGCACGGAGTTCACCGCCGATGCGTGCAACCAGAAGCTGGTGAGTGCCAGGTACTTCGGCAAGGCCTGGCTGAACGGCAACAACCCCGCCGCCACCGGCGAGTACGCCTCGCCGCGCGACCGGGGCGGGCACGGCTCCCACACCGCGAGCACCGCCGCGGGCAACCACGCCGTCCCCGCCGGCGCCAACGGCATCGACTTCGGCCAGATCTCCGGCGTCGCACCCGGAGCGGCCGTCTCCGTCTACAAGGCGCTGTGGGAGGGCCCGAACGGAGGCTCCGGCTACACCTCCGACATCATCGAGGCCGTCGACCAGGCCGTCGCCGACGGCGTCGACGTGATCAACTACTCTGTCGGCGGCCAGGCCGAGTCCTCCGCCGACGACCCGGTCCAGCTGGCCTTCCTGGCCGCCGCCGACGCCGGCATCTTCGTCGCCACCGCGGGTGGCAACTCCGGCCCCGACGCCTCCACCCTGGACAACACCGCCCCGTGGACGACCACCGTCGCCGCGAGCACCGTCGCCCCCTACCTTGCCGAGGTACGGCTGGGCGACGGCAGCACCTTCCGCGGCGCCAGCACCACCGTCAGCGCGCCGTTCGGGCCCAAGCCGCTGGCCACCTCGGTGTCGGTGAAGAACGCCGCCGCCGCCGACTCCGACGCCCAGATCTGCGCGGAGGGGTCGCTGGACCCGGCCAAGGCCGCCGGAAAGATCATCTACTGCGTGCGCGGCGTCACCGCGCGCGTGGACAAGTCCGCCGAGGTCAAGCGCGCCGGCGGCGTGGGCATGGTGCTGGGCAACCCCAGCGACCAGGACACCGGCGCCGACGTGCACGCCGTACCGACCGTGCACATCAACACCCCCGACACCGAGAAGGTCCTCGCCTACGCCGCCACCCCCGGCGCGACGGTGACGCTGCTGCCCTCCTCCTCCACCGAGGGTGTCGAATACCCGCAGATCGCCGGCTTCTCCTCGCGCGGCCCCTCCCTCAGCAACAACGGCGACCTGATCAAGCCCGACATCGCCGCCCCCGGCGTGTCGATCCTCGCCGCCGTCGCGCCCCCCGGAAACCAGGGCAAGGACTTCGACTTCTACTCCGGCACCTCGATGGCCACCCCGCACGTCGCCGGTCTGGCCGCCCTGTACCTGGGTACGGACCCGCTCCTGTCGCCCGCCACCGTCAAGTCGGCAATGATGACCACCGCCTACGACACCAAGACGCCCGACCTCTTCGCGCAGGGCTCAGGTCACGTCGACCCCGCCCGCATGCTGAAGCCCGGCCTGGTCTACGACGCCGCGGCCCAGGACTGGTACGGGTACCTGGAGGGGCTGGGCGTCAAGACCGGCACCGGCGCCGCGCCCATCGCCACCAGCGACCTGAACTACCCCAGCATCGCGGTCGGCGCCCTGTTCGGCTCAAGGACCCTCACCCGCAAGGTCACGGCGCTGACCCCCGGCGTCTACCACGCGGCCGTCGACCTGCCGGGCATCAAGACCAAGGTCCAGCCCTCCACCCTGGTCTTCAAGAAGGCGGGCGAGACCAAGGAGTTCACCGTCACCATGGAGATGACGCGCCAGGCCGGCTCCGGCGCCATCGTCGGCTCGCTGACCTGGCAGGGTAAGAACACCGCCGTCCGCAGCCCCATGGTGGTCACCCCGCTGAGCGCCAAGGCGCCCGCCGAGGTCAAGGGCACGGGCCCGCAGGGCTCGCTCACCTTCGACGTGACCCCCGGCGTGTCGAAGTTCCCCGTCAACGCCTACGGCCCGGTCTCCGCCGACCCGGTGCCCGGCACCGTGAACCCCAGCGAGATCTGGGGCAAGGAAGTCTCCGTCGTCGTGCCCGAAGGCGCCAAGGCCGTCTCCTTCAAGCTCATCCCCGGCGACCCCGACCTGGAGGTCGGCGCCATCCTGGGCTACACCGAGGGCGGCGCCATGCAGGGCCTGGCCTGGGTCACCTCGTGGGAGGACTACCGCGCGGTCCTGGCCAACCCCAGGCCCGGCAAGTACACCCTGTTCGTGATCACCATGGGAAGCGCCGAGACGCCGTTCAGCACGCAGATCAACATCGTGGGCGCCGACTCCGGGTCCGGCGGGCTGACGGTGACGCCCGACAAGCCGAAGGTCACGCCGGGAACGACGTTCCCGCTGACGGCCACCTGGTCCGGCCAGCCGGACCGGACGGCGACCGGCTACATCGAGTACCCCAACGGGGTCGGCACGATCGTGACGATCAACTGACCCGAACCGATCCGAAGCGGGCCGCTCCCTCCGGGAAGCGGCCCGCTTCGCGCGTGTCCTCGGTCGATGGCCCATATTCGGTGATGCCGCACTTCTCCCCGGCGGACTCCGAGGTGCCACCGAACGGTCGACGCGCGCGGCGCCACGCTGCTACCGGGCCTGATCGACGCTCACGTGCACACCGGCGAGCAGGCGCCGGCGTTGCGGTTCGAGGCGCTGCGCTCGGCCACCGCCACCACCGCGCGCCGGTTCGGTCTCGACGACCGCGGCCGCATCGCGCCGGGACTCCGCGCCGGCCTGCTCCCGGTCGACGGCGATCCCACCGTCACCATCACCGACACGCTCAACACCCGCGCCGTCCGGCGCCGCGGCACCCGCCCGGCCCTGCATCCGGCCGGATGAAGTGCCGGCACGCCCCTTTGCACCCGCCGGCGCCCTGAACGCAGGGCCGGCGTCACGCCGGGTCGGGGACGGTCAGGTGCCACCTGAGCCATTCGACGACGTTCTTGACGAAGGTCACCCGGTTGGCGAGTTGCCGGATCTCGTGCCCCTCGTCCTCGAACAACAGCAACTCGCAGGGAATGCCACGGGCCCGCGCCTCCCGCAGCACCTGCTCGGCCTCGTACACCGGGACGTTGGTGTCGCGGGCGCCGTGCACGACCAGCAACGGGGCGGCCAGCCGGTCGAAGGAGTGCAGGGGCGACAGCACCCGCAGCAGGTCACGGTCGGCGACCGGGTGGCCGTACTCGCTGACGGCCGCCGCGGCGATCCACGGCTCGGTCCGGTCGTAGAAGGTCTCGAAGTCGGCCATGCCGCAGACGTCGACCCCGGCGCGGAAGAGGTGGGGGTGGGTGACGAGGGCGGCCAGCGTCAGGTAACCGCCGTAGGAGCGCCCCATGCAGGCGATCCTGGCCTCCTCGGCGACACCCGACCTCGCCAGTTCGACGGCGCAGTCGGCGACGTCGTCGATCGCGTCGAGGCGGAGCGCGTGGTTGTCGGCGTTGCGGAAGGCCCTGCCGAACCCGGACGAACCGCGGACGTTCGCCGCGAGCACCCCGATCCCGGCGGCCAGCAGGTTCTGGAACAGCGGGTTGAAGGTGGGCCGTTCCTGGCTCTCCGGACCGCCGTGCAGGTAGACGACGAAGGGCATCGGTCCCCGGGCCCCGGGGACCCGGTAGAGCCAGCCGGTCAGCTCCATGCCGTCGCGCGCCTGGAAGCGCGTCAACTCCGCCTCGGCCGCCTCGGCGATCGGGGAGTCCCCCGCGATCCGCCGGTAGCCGCCGTTCTCCAGATCGCAGAGCAGCACGTGGGAGGGGGCGCCGGGCCCCTCGACCGCCAGGACGGCCAGGCTGCCGTCCAGCGAGACCCTGATCGAGGAGACCACCTCGGCGGGCAGCGGCGGGAGCGGGCGCACCGCACCGGTGGCCGGCTCGATCACCTCCAGTTCCGACCGGCCGCTGTCGTTCCACACCAGGACGGCGCGGTGGCCGTTGGCACTCAGCGCGAACTGGTCGAGTTCGGCGTCCACCCGCTCGGCCAGTACGACCCCCGTGCCGTCCTCACCCACCGCGAGCAGCGCGGCCCGGTCGCGGCCGACGTCGGACAGCAGGTAGGCGACCGTCCCGTCCGGAGAGAGGATGCCGTAGTCGGTGGAGCCGTTCAGCCCCGCCAGCAGCGGCTGTTCCCCGGGCCCTGGAAGGTCGCCCGCGGCCTCGTCGGGCAGGCCCGAGGGCAGGCCGGGCGGGAAGTCCTCGAGATGGCCCTCGGGAAGGTCGGAGCGGAGCCCGGCCGGAGGATCAGCGGAGAGGCAGGAGCAGAGGCCGGGGGTGAGGTCCTCGGGAAGGCCGGGATGAGGGCCGCCGGTTTCGAGAAGACCGGGTTCGAGATCCCCCGGAGCGGAGAGGCCGGACGCGAGGGCCCCGGGACCCGCGGAGCCGTCGGGACCGGACATGCCCGAGGTGAGGTCGCCGGGATGGGCGGCGGGAAGGCCGGTGGGATCACCGGGGAAGGCGGGAAGGTCGGCCGCGTACATCCGTCGCACGCCGCGCGGGCCGCGCCGCAGCAGCATCCGCCGGTGGTCACGGCTGATCGCCGCCGGGTGCATCAGCGCGCCGCCCGCGATGACCTCCCGGCTGCCGGAGCCCGCGTCGATGAGCACCGCGTCCGTACGGCCGGACGCGGAGACCTCGGCGACGAGAAGGATCTCCCCCTGCCCGGTCCAGCGCACGAACGACGCCGATCCCCCCTCCGGCACGGCCAGCGGGCGCAGATCGCTCCCGTCTGGCCTGACCGTCCAGACCTGGGTGTGCTCCCCGCCGCCCGGCACGACGAGGACGGCCAGTCGCCGGGCGTCGGGAGACCAGCTCACGTCGGCGGCGGGCTCGGGACCGGTGTCGAGAGACCACGCCTCCGTCTCTCCCCCGGCCGGCGACGTCTCGGCGTCTCCTCCCGGGAGCAACGCCTCCAGATCGCCGCCGAGAAGCTGGACCCAGACGCGCGGAGAGCCGTCCCTGTCGGCGATGAACGCGACGGCGCTCAGGTCGGGCGCCAGCGCGGGTGCCCGGCAGCTCCAGGCGGTCAGGCCGGTGCCCGCCGAGGGGCGGGCACCGGCTCCGGGCATGTCGGCCATCAGACTCCCTGTGCCTGCAACCACAGCTCCAGGAGTCCGAGCTGCCACAGTGCGTTCGCTCCCAGGGTGGTGCGGTGCTCGTCCGGTGCCGCGAGCAGCTTGTCGACGTACGGCTGCTCGAACAGGCCGCGTGACCGCGCGGCCTGGCCGGTCAGCGCGTCCCTGACGAGTTCCAGGAACGGGCCGTGGATGTGCCTGATGGCGGGGACCGGGAAGTAGCCCTTGGGCCGGTCGATGATCTCGGCGGGCAGCAGCTCGCGCGCGGCGTCCTTCAGGACGCCCTTGCCGCCGGAGGCCACCTTGAGCTCGGGAGGGCAGGCCGCCGCCAGTTCGACCAGCTCGTGGTCGAGGAACGGAGTCCTGGCCTCCAGCCCGAAGGCCATCGTCATGTTGTCCACCCGCTTGACCGGGTCGTCGACGAGCATGACCTCCGTGTCCAGGCGCAGCACCGCGTCGAGCGCGGTGTCGGCGCCGGGCGCCGCGAGGTGGCGCCGGACGAACTCGCCGCTGACGTCCCGCTCCAGCATGTACTCGGGCGACAGGATCCCGGCCAGCGTCCCGTGCGAGCGGTCGAAGAACTCCCCGGCGTACGTGACGGCCGCGTCCTCGCGCGACACGCCGGCCAGCGGCGGGTACCAGCTGTAGCCGGCGAACACCTCGTCGGCGCCCTGGCCGGACTGGACCACCTTGACGTGCCTGGAGACCTCCTGCGACAGCAGGTGGAAGGCGACGCAGTCGTGGCTGACCATCGGCTCGCTCATCGCCCGCACCGCGTGCTCCAGGGCGGGCAGCAGGCGGGCGTCGCCGACGGGGATGCGGTGGTGGTCGGTGCCGAACTCATCGGCGACCAGGTCGGAGTAGGCGAACTCGTCGCCCCGCTCCCCGCCCGCCGCGGAGAACCCGATGCTGAAGGTCGACAGGCCCGCCTGCCCCTCCCCGGCCAGCAGTGCGACGATCAGGCTGGAGTCCAGGCCGCCGGAGAGCAGCACGCCCACCGGCACGTCCGCGACCATGCGCCTGTGCACGGCCACGCGCAGCCGGTCGAGCACCGCCTCGCGCCACTCGGAGGAGGACAGCCCCACGCGGTCGGGCAGGGCCGAGCGGGTGTAGGGCGGCCGCCAGTAGCGGCGGTCGGTGACGGTGCCGTCGGGCTCGACGGTGCGCACGGTGGCCGGGGGGAGTTTCCGCACACCGGTCAGGATGGTGCGCTCGACCGGCACCACCGAGTGGAAGGTCATGTAATGGTGCAGTGCCACCCGGTCGATGCCGGTGTCCACTCCTGTTCCGGCGAGCAGCGCGGGCAGCGTGGAGGCGAACCGGAGACGGTCGGCGTCCTGGGAGAGGTACAGGGGTTTTATACCGAGGCGGTCACGGCCGAGGGTCAGCCGGCCGGTGTCCCGCTCGGCGACCGCGAAGGCGAACATGCCCTTGAAGCGGTCGACGCAGTCGATCCCCCAGCGGTGGAAGGCCTTCACCAGCACCTCGGTGTCGGAGGTGGAGAAGAAACGGCGGCCCCTTTCGGCAACCAGGTGTCCTTGGAACCGCCGCCCTGGGAGGAGTTGACGATCAGGCTGCCGGCCGGTGCGACGCGGGTCAGCGCCGCCGGCGGCACCGTCGCCGTCTCCCCGAAGCAGACAAAGGTCCGCAGGTCGACCACGCGCGGGCTCAGCCGCTCCCCGTCGAAGGTCGGGTGCGTCGACAGCCGGACCGTCTCCTGGGCGACCCATCCCTGGGGCGCGGCGAGGATCTTCTCCCTGATCCTGCCGAGCTCCTCGGCGGACGCCTCGGGACCGACGACCACGCCCTGGCCGCCGAATCCGTCCACCGGCTTGACGACCAGCTCGGCCAGCCGGTCGAGCACCTGCTCGCGGTCCACGGCGTCGCGGCACAGGTAGGTGGTGATGTTGTCGATGAGCGGCTCCTCGCCCAGGTAGTACGCGATGAGGCGGGGCACGTACCGGTACAGGCACTTGTCGTCGGCGACGCCGTTGCCCGGCGCGTTGGCCAGGACGAGCGCGGAGCGTTCGACGGCGTCCATGATCTCCGGCCCCAGGGGGCCTTCGAGCAGCTCGTTCTCGTCGATCCGGCGGTAGAGCACGTCGATCCTGCGCCCCGCGGCCTCCAGATGACCGTTCCTGATCTCCAGGTCGGCCGGGACCACCAGAATCGCCCCCATCTCCTCGGTGAGCATCTGGTGCTCGTAGTAGGCGGAGTCGTCCGGTCCCGCCGAGACCACGGCGACGGCCGGCGAGTCGGCCGTGCCCGCCGCGAGCAGTGCCTCCCGCAGCGTCCGCAGGCTCTGCCGTGGATCGGCGATCCCCTCGCCGGGGACGAGTTCCGGCAGCAGCTCGGCCATCAGGTGCCTGTCGGTCACCGCGTATCCGAGACCGGAGGGCACCCGCAGGTTGTCCTCGAGCACCGCCCAGCGGCCGACGTGGTCGCGGACCAGGTCCAGCCCGGCCACGACGCAGCGCACGGTGCCCGGCGGTACCCTTCGCCCGTGCTCGCGGTAGCCGGGGGACTCGTCGACCACCCAGGCGGGGAGCACGCCGTCCCCGATGATCTCGCGCTCGCCGTACACGTCGCGCAGGAACGCCTCCAGCGCCCGCACCCGCTGCGGCAGTGCCCGCTGGATCTCGGCCCACTCACCGGGCGGGACCAGCCTCGGGACCAGGTCGAACGGGAAGACCCGGCTCTCGCTCCCGCCCCCCACGTGGAAGGTCATGCCGTTGCGACGCTGGTAGCCGTCGAGGAGCCTCGCCCTGCCACGCAGGCCGCGGGCGCCCAGACGGTCCAGGACCCGCAGCACCGGCTGGTAGGACTCGCGTACCGTGCCCTCGATGATCGCCTCGTCGCCGGGGGCGTCGTAGCCGTCGAGGAGGCTGGTGTGCATCCTCGGCGCCAGCCCGCCGAACGCGGTCTCCCACTCCTCGGACCGCGTCTCGGCGACGACGAGGTCGACCACGTCGGCCAGCCGGCCGTCGCGGGCGAACGCCTCGCGCTGGCGGGCCGAGGAGCTTCCCCGCGCCAGCGACTCCCGGACCAGGGACGTGACGAGCTCGATGTCGCCGGACTCCTCCAGCTGCGGCCGCAGGCCGTCCACCATCCTCCAGATCACCTCGGCGGCCGGACCCGGGGTGCCCTCGACCGGGTCGACGAGCTCGCCCTCCAGCCCTGAGCGCGCCGCCCGCCACGTCGCGGCGCGGACCATCTCCAGCCGGACCGAGCGCTCGGGGCCGTGTTGCACCGCGTCCAGCTCCCTGGCCACCAGCGCCCGGAACAGGCCGGCGATCAGCACGATGTCGCCCACCCTGGGGCAGGCGTCGCACACCCTCAGCTCGATGGTGGGCAGGTGGGCCGAGGGCCGGATGTCGAAATAGATCATGCCGGGGTCGGTGATCACACCGGAGCTCACGAGCTCCCGCACCACCTGGTCGTACTCGGCGGCCGACTCGAACCTGGCCACGGGCCCCGCGGTGGGCCAGCGCTGCCAGAGCAGCGGGCGGTAACTGGCGTATCCGGTGTCGGCTCCCAGCCAGTACGGCGAGCTGGAGCTCAGGGCGAGCAGCGGGGGCAGCCAGGGGGCCAGGCGGTGGGCGACGGCCACCGCCAGGTCGCGATCCTCGACGTCGGCGTGGAACTGCGTGCCGCAGATCAGCTGCTCACGGGTGAGCAGCTGATAGTCGGCGAGCATCTGCTCGTAGCGGGGGTCCGGGGAGATCTTCAGCGCCGCCAGGTCCACCAGCGGCACACTCCCCGCCGCCACGATCCCGAGACCGAGACCGTCCGCCGCCTGGATCACCGTGCGGCGCAGCGCGGTCAGGTCGTGCCCGAGGTCCTCCAGATGCATGAAGGGCCTGCTGTTGGCCTCCACCACCGAACGCTGCAGCTCGTGGGTGAACCGCTCCGCCGGTAACTGCTCCAGCAGAACACCGGCCCGTGGGACGAGGTGTCGGGTGTCGACGTCGACGACGTGGAACTCCTCTTCGACACCGACCGCGATCGGCCCCGCCAGACCCGCCATTTCATCACTCCTGAAGTACGCCGACTCACCGGGATTTTTGTCCTTTGCCCGAAAAAAGCAGTTCCGCACTTTATGTGCCGCTCCAGAGGGAAGCGGAACCGTGAACTCACTCCCTGTGACCGGACGAGGCCCTCTCTCCGGCGACCAGGAGATCCCATCCCGTCCCGCGGGGGCCGGTGCCATCGGTCATCGGCGGGGAGCGCGGGGACATCCGGCGAGGTTCCCTCGACGAAGGCCGGGGGAACGGCCGGAAAACCTCACCGAATCTCGGGTGGGTCCTCGGGCGACGGGCCGAAGGTGTCGGGAAAGGCTCGGTCTCCGAGCGTCTCCGGATCGTCCGGTGTGCCGGACGGATCGAGGAGGTGCCTCACCGGCGGCCTGTCGAGGAAGGTGGAGACGGCCTCGACCACCCCCTCCCCCAGCGGGCGGAACGCGTCGACCACCGCCTGGGCGGGCGGGCCAAGGCGGCTGCCGACCTCCTGGAGAAGATCTTCCAGCACCTGCGGCAACGGCGGCACCGGCAGGCCCAGCTGGGACTTGGAGTGAGCCTTCTCCGGCGGCGTCCAGCGCATCGAGTCGTCACTCATGGCGAGCCATTCGTCGACGGCCCCGTCGATGGAATCGAGCACGTGATCGGAATCGTCTGGCATGGCGGCTCCCCTCCTGACCAGGATCCGATAAGACGACGGTACCTCGCTCCGCCGCCACCGGGCAGAGGCGGGTCGGCCGCGGAAGCCTCGCGGACGGCTTCCGGGCCATCCCGTCCCCGGTACGGCGGCGGAAGCTCGATCATCAAAGCCCGCTAAACTGGCATAACCCCCTCAGCTGGGGGAATGAGCTGTCGGTGCTCTCTCAAACTCGTCCCGCCGGCGGGGACACGCTCACCTTCCTCGGCGCGATCATGCGTAACCCCCAGCAGCTGGGCGCGATCGCACCCAGCTCGAAGGCCGTCGCCCGCCTGGCCGCGTCGGTGGTCCCGGCCACTCCCGGAGCCGTGGTCGTCGAACTCGGCGCCGGCGGTGGGGTGATCAGCGACGCGATCCGCGACCGCCTGCCGCCCGGAGGGCGACAGCTCGCCGTGGAGGTCAACGAGGGCATGGTGAGCCATCTGCGACGCAGCAGGCCCTGGCTTGAGGTGATCGCCGCTGATGCGGGGGACCTGGGCAAGCTGCTGAGGCAGGCCGGTCTGTCCCACGCCGACGCGATCGTCTCCTCCCTTCCCTGGACGCTGTTCGAGGAGGCGCGGCAGCGGCGCATCCTGGAGGAGATCTCGGCCTCGCTCATCCCCGGCGGCACCTTCAGCACCATCACGACGCTGACCGTGCTGCCGCTACAACGCTTCCGGCACTTCCGCGGCCTCATGGAGGACACGTTCACCACTGTCGAAAGCCTGGGCCCGATCTGGCGCAACGTGCCGCCCGCCCTGGTGTACACCGGGGTCCGGGCGGGTGAGCGGCCGGCGGAAGACGTCTCCGGCGAGCTGGGCGGGGTTTGACCGCCCGCACGACGGCCGGGTGGGAGCGCCCCGCGGATCCTGCCGGGGTCCGCGGGGCGCCGCGCCAGAGGAGCCGCGCGGAGAGCGGGAAGGAGCGGAAGGCCTTCATGTCACCGGCCTGACGCCGAGACCATGGCGGCCGGAGGGCCTCGGCACTCCGTCCTCACCCAATCCGGCCTCCCCGGCTGCGCGGATAAAGCCATCAATCTCCACTGAATCTGCACAGAGGACCGTTACGCTCCCGGTTCATGATCAGATCGAGATGGGTGGGCCTGCTGCTGGTCTGGCCGATGGTGCTGCCGTTCGCGGTGTGGGCGGTGCTCAGGACCGGCGGGTGGACCCCGGTGTGGCAGTGGGTCCCCCTGGTGGCCTTCACCCCGTACGCGGCGGTGGCCTCGGTGATCCCGCTGCTCCTGGCCCTGGGGCTGCGCCGCTGGGCTGCCGCGGCCCTCGCCCTGGTCACCAGCGTGGTGCTGACGACGGCCGTGCTCCCCCGCTACTTCGGCGACGGCGACCAGCCCGCCTCGGACGAGCGGCTCCGGGTGCTCGCCGCGAACCTGGCCGTCGGCGCGGGAGACACCGACGCCCTGATGGATCTCGTGCGCTCCCTCGATCCGGACGTGCTGGCCCTCCAGGAACTCACCCCCGCCGCGCGCGAGCGCCTGGAGGCGGCCGGCCTGCGCAGGCGCATGCCCCATCTGGTGGATCGCGCGGTCAACGGGGTACACGGCTCCGGCATCTACTCCAGGCATCCCATCACCGAGCAACCCCTGATCGCGCTGGGCAGGTTCCGGCAGGCACGGGGGGTGATCAGGCATCCGAGCGGCCACGAGGTCGAGGTCGTCTCGGTCCACCCCTGCGCCCCCAGGTACGACTACAAGGTCCGGTGCTGGGACGAGGGGCTGCGGGCACTGCCCAGGGCGGGCGGGCAGCTGCGGGTACTGGCCGGCGACTTCAACGCCACCCTCGACCACGGGCTGGTACGCGACCTGCTCGGCAGCGGCTACCGCGACGCGGCCGACGTCACCGGGAACGGCCTGATCCCCACCTGGCCGCAGCAGGGCTGGGAGCCCCTGCCCGGTGTGACGATCGACCACGTGCTCGCCGACTCGCGCATGGCGGTCAACAGCTTCAGCGTCCACCCTCTGCCGGACACCGACCACCGCCCGGTCTTCGCCGAGCTCGGCCTGCCCCGGTTCACGGGTCGCTGAGCCAGGCCGGGCCCATCACGATCCGGGGCGGACCGCGATGGGCCCGGCTCGGATCATCCGGGTTCCCGGACCGCCGAGCGGAGCTCGGACGGTCGCGGCTCTCCGCGAGCGGGACCCGCCGAGGTTCGCGCCGGGGGCAGGTTCGTGCCCTCCCGCAGGATCCGGGCCGCGCTCCGGGGAAAGGCACGAGGTCATCGGCCTCACTGACCTGGCGGTTACAGGATGGCAGCCGTCGCATCAATTGCCGACCCCGTACTCGGGCACGGAAACTGAATGGTCGCCCGCGCCGTGCGGGTGAGGGTGATCCGACGGGGCGTCCACCTGGGACGGTGGTGCGGGAGAACGGTTGAGCGGGGATGGGCCTCCGGTTCGCCATGCCCTCGAACGGCGATCACCTGGTGTGAGCACCGTGAGGAGTGTGCCGCCTGTTGATGCCCCCTGATACCGAGGCCACCGAAACAGAGTCCCGAACCCGACAATCCCCACCTCTCCCTCGCCGCCGCGACGAAGTCCGCTCCCTGTGGCGGTTGAAGTCCTACCTGCGCCCCTACGCCACCCGCCTGGTCGTCATCTGGGTGCCGGCCTTCGCCGCGGTCGGGATCGGCATCGCCATCCCGCTGATCGGCAGGGAGATCATCGACGGCCCCGTCGCCCAGGGGGACAGCGAGGCACTGTTCCCCCTCGCCCTGCTCGCCATGGGGCTGGGCGTGACCGAGGCGTTCCTCGTCTTCCTGCGGCGCTGGCTGCTGGCCGACGCGGTCCTGGGCCTGGAGACCAGCATCCGCGACGACCTCTACAGCCACCTGCAGCGGCTGCCGATGGGCTTTCACGCCTCCTGGCAGTCGGGCCAGCTGCTCTCCCGGGCGACAACCGACCTGTCGGCCATCCGGCGCTTTCTCGGCTTCGGCCTGCTCTTCCTCGTCCTGGTCACCGTCCAGATCGTGACGGTGACCGGATTGCTGCTCCGTATGTACTGGCCGCTCGGGCTGCTGGTCGTCGCCTCGGCGGTGCCGATCGTGCTCACCTCGCTGCACTTCGAGCGCAGGTACATCCTCATCTCCCGCCGGGTCCAGGACGAGCAGGGCGACCTCGCCACCGTCGTCGAGGAGTCGGCGGCCGGCATCCGGACGATCAAGGCGTTCGGCCGCGGCCGGCACGTCTCGGGGATCTTCGAGGAGGGGGCCGTGAAGATCTACGGGATCTCGATGGAGAAGGTCCGCCTGTCGGCGAGGTTCTTCACCTTCCTTGAGGTGATCCCGAACATCACCCTCGCGCTCGTGCTGCTGCTCGGCGCCCTGGCGGTCGGCTCCGGCACCCTGACGCTGGGCACGCTGGTGGCCTTCGCCACCCTGATGCTGCAGCTGGTCTGGCCCATCGCGGCACTCGGCTTCATTCTGACGATGGGCCAGGAGGCGATGACCGCGGCGGACCGGGTGATGGAGGTGCTCGACACCGAACCGGAGATCGTCGGGGGCACCCGCGTGATCGAACGGCCCCGCGGACACCTGCGTTTCGAGGGCGCGGGGTTCCGCTTCCCCGGCGACGCCGAGCCGGTGCTTCACGATGTCTGGCTGGAGGTGCGACCGGGGGAGACGATGGCGGTCGTGGGTGCGACGGGGTCGGGCAAGACCACCCTGACCTCCCTGGTGCCGCGACTGTACGACGTGAGCACGGGCCGGGTCACGATCGACGGCGTCGACGTCCGCGACCTGCCGCTGCCCGAGCTGCGCTCGCTGGTCGCCACCGCCTTCGAGGAGCCGACGCTGTTCTCGATGAGCGTCAGGGAGAACCTCACGCTGGGGCGGCACGACGCGACCGAGGAGGAGATCGCGACCGCGCTGCGGATCGCCCAGGCCGGATTCGCGTACCGGCTGCCGTGGGGCCTGGAGACCAGGATCGGCGAGCAGGGCATGTCCCTGTCCGGCGGCCAGCGCCAGCGGCTCGCACTGGCCAGGGCGGTCCTCAGCCGTCCCAGGATCCTCGTGCTGGACGACACCCTGTCGGCCCTGGACGTCGAGACCGAGGCCCTGGTCGAGCGGGCGCTGCGGCACGTGCTGCGCGAGGCGACCGGCATCGTCGTCGCCCACCGGGCCTCCACGGTGCTGCTCGCCGACCGGGTGGCCCTGCTGCTGGACGGCACGATCGCGCACGTCGGCCGGCACCACGAGCTCATGGCGAGCGTGCCCGAATACCGCGCGCTGCTGTCCGCCGACCCCGACGCGGAGGAGGTGCGGCTGTGAGCGGGGCGAACCCCTCTACGGAGCTCTCCGCGAAGAGCCCGGCGGAGAGCGGGAACGACTCCCAGGAGTGGCGCGGGGTCGCCGCCGAGAACCAGGACGAGTTGTCGGAGCAGGTGTCGTTCCTGTTGCGCAGCAGGTCCAGGCGGCTGCTGGGTGAGCTGCTGCGCCCGTACCGCAGGAAGATCGTCGTGCTTGTCGCGATCATCGTGACCTGCAACGTCGCCTCGCTCGCCATCCCCTACCTGGTCAAGGTGGGCATCGACGCGGGCATCCCGCCGATGGTCGCGGGCGCAGGATCGGGGACGCTGGTGACCGTCGTCTCGGCGATCCTGGCCGCGGCGGTCATCCAACTGGTGACCCGGCAGGTGTTCCTCAGGATGGCCGGGCGCATCGGCCAGAGCATCCTGCTGGAGCTGCGGCGACGGGTCTTCCGCCACTTCCAGAGGCTGTCGCTGTCGTTTCACGACGACTACACCTCGGGCCGGGTCGTCTCCCGCCTCACCTCCGACATCGACGCCATCTCCGAGATGCTCCAGTCGGGCTTCGACGATCTCGTCACCGCCGTGCTGACGCTGGTCGGCACGGCGGTCCTGCTGCTCGTCCTGGACGTCCATCTCGGCGTGGTCGCGCTGCTGCCGCTGCCGGTCCTGGCGCTGTTCACCGGCTGGTTCCGGCGGCAGTCGAGCATCGTCTACCGCCGGACCCGGGAGGCCGTGGCCCTGGTGATCGTCCATTTCGTGGAGTCGATGGCCGGCATGCGCGCGGTCCAGGCCTTCCGCAGGGAGCCGCGCAACCAGACGATCTTCGCCCAGCTGAACGCCGACTACCGGGCTGCCAACCTGCGGGGCGCGCAGCTGTCCGCGATCTTCTCTCCGGGGGTCAAGCTGATCGGGAACGTGACGGTCGCGGCGGTCCTGTTCTACGGCGGCGTGCTGGCGATCCAGGGCGGGGTCACGGTTGGCGTGCTGGCCGCGTTCCTGCTCTACCTGCGCCAGTTCTACGAGCCCATGCAGGAGATCAGCCAGTTCTATAACACGTTCCAGTCGGCGGGGGCGGCGCTGGAGAAGCTCTCCGGCGTGCTGCAGGAGCGCCCCTCGGTGGCCGAGCCCGGCGACCCGGTGATCCTGGAGCGCCCGCGCGGCAGGGTCGAGTTCCAGCATGTGGAGTTCTCCTATCTGGACGGCACCCCGGTACTGCCCCGGCTGGACCTGGTGGTCCCCGCCGGGCAGACCGTGGCGCTGGTCGGCACCACCGGGGCGGGCAAGACCACGCTGGCGAAGCTGGTCGCCAGGTTCTACGACCCGGTGGCTGGGCGGGTGCTGCTGGACGGGATCGACCTGCGCGACCTCGGCGAGGAGTCGCGGCACGCCGCGATCGTCCTGGTGACACAGGAGAACTTCCTGTTCAGTGGCTCGGTGGCGGACAACATCGGATTCGGCCGGCCTGGCGCGAGCATGACCGACATCGTGGCCGCGGCCCGCTCGATCGGCGCCGACGCTTTCGTCTCGGCGCTTCCCGAGGGCTACGACACCCAGGTCGGCAAGCACGGTGGCAGGTTGTCGGCCGGGCAGCGGCAGCTGGTGGCGTTCGCCAGGGCGTTCCTGGCCGACCCCGCGGTACTGATCCTCGACGAGGCGACGTCCAGCCTGGACGTCTCCAGTGAGCGGCTGGTGCAGCGGGCGATGCAGACGATCCTGGCGGACCGGACCGCCCTGATCATCGCGCACCGCCTGTCGACCGTCGAGATCGCCGACCGGGTGCTGGTGATGGACGGCGGCAGGATCGTCGAGGACGGCTCTCCGGGCGAGCTCGCCGTGCGGGCGGGCCGCTACGCCGACCTGCACCGCGCCTGGCTCGACAGCATCTCCGACCACCGGGACCTTCCCGGCTGACCCGTCCCGCCCGTGCCGGGAGACCGGTGGTGCGATGGCCCGATATCGGGCCATCGCACCACCGGCTCCATGATGGCCAATCGATCGATTGATTGATACTCTTCCTCCGTGCCGCCCCGGCCATAAAATCAAGGCATGAAAGCAGAGCTCATAAAGATGCGACGGTGAGAGATCACCCTCATCGCCAATCGATCGATTGGGCTCCCTGCCATGCCGATCCGCAAAGGCCTACGTATGAGAATCATCGACGCGCGGGTCCGGCTCCCCCAGCACCTGCGTGAGACCGCGACCTACAACGCCCCCTTTCGGCAGACCGAGCAGTACGACCGCGTGCTGGGACTGACCGGCAAGATGAACGAAGGCACACTGCCCGGCCTGCTGGCCGCCATGGACGCGGAGGGTATCGACCGGGCGGTCATGCACGCCGAGTCCGAGGGCGGCGAGTCCGCGGAGGCGCTGAACGAGGCGCTGGTCAAGGTGGTCGCCGAACATCCCGGCCGCTTCTCGGGCATCGGCACCGTGGACCTGTACCCGCCCCGGCCGACGCGGGCGGCCAGGCAGGTCGCCGCCGCGGCCGCCCAGGGGCTGCTCGGCGTGGCCGTGCAGCCCGCCTTCTTCGGCCTGGACATCGACGACCGCGCCCTCTACCCGATGTACTCGCGCGCCGAGGAGCTCGGCCTGGTCGTCGCGGTGCACACCGGCATCACCTACTCGCGGATGCATCCCATCAGGCACGAGCGTCCCGAGTTGCTGGACCAGGTGGCGTGCGACTTCCCCGATCTGCGGCTCATCGCCTGCCACGCGGGATGGCCGTGGGCCACCGAGTTCTGCGCCGTGGCGCGCCGGCACCCCACGGTCTACCTGGAGTTCGGCGGGCTGGCCCCGAAGTACGTGTCCCGCCCGGGCACCGGATGGGACACCGTGTTCGGCATGATGTCCACGGTGCTGCGCGGTCAGGTTCTCTACGGCAGCGACTGGCCGGTGATGGAGCCCTCCCGCGCGCTCGCCGAATGGCGTGAGTCCGGCCTGCCCGAGCCCGCGCTGGAGGCGCTGTTCGCGGACAACGCGGCCCGGCTGTTCGGTCTGGAACGGTCGCTCTGCGAGCGGTCATGACCCTCACCCGGCTGCTTGACGAGCGTGCCCGGCGGCACCCGGCCAAGGTGTTCCTGCGCACCCGTGAGGGCGACCTCAGCTACGCCGAGTTCCACGAGCGGTCCCGCGCGCTCTCCGCGGGCCTCGCGGCGCTCGGGGTGCGGCCGGGCGAGCCGGTCGCCGTACTGATGCGCAACAGTGCCGACGCGGTGCTGACCTGGTTCGCGGCCGCCCGCCTGGGTGCGGTGCACGTGCCGGTCAACACCTCGCTGATCGGTTCCGGCCTGGCCCATGCCCTCCAGGTGACCCGGGCACGCGTCATGGTGGTCGACGCGGAACTGCTGCCCGGCCTGGCCGCGCTGCCACACGAGCCGTCCGGTCTGGAGGCGATCCTGGTGCGCGGCGCCGGAGACGCCCTTCCCGCCTGGCACGGCACGGCGCGCGTCGCCCGCTTCGAGCGGGCGGCACTACCCGGCGTGGCCGTGGCACCGGCGGAGACCGGCGCGCTCGCACCGGCGATGATGCTGTTCACCTCGGGGACCACCGGCCCTTCCAAGGCGTGCGTGCTCTCCAACCGCTACCTCGTGCGGCAGGGCGAACTGCACGCGGAGAACCTCCGGCTGACCGCCGGGGACGTCCTGTACTGCCCGTTCCCGCTGTTCCACATCGACGCCGCCACGCTGACCGTCGTGGCGGCCCTGTCGGTCGGGGCCGTCGCGGCGATCGGCGCCGGGTTCAGCGCGTCGGGGTTCTGGGACGAGGTCCGCCGCTTCGACGCCACGGTCTTCAACTTCATGGGCGCGACCCTGACCATCCTGTGGAAGCGCCCACCTCGGCCGGACGACCGGGCGCACCGGGTCCGCCTGGCGTGGGGCGTGCCGATGCCCGCCTGGCGGGACGGGTGGGAGCAGCGGTTCGGGTTCCCGCTGCTGGAGGTGTACGGGCTCACCGACGGCGGCGTGCCGGTCTACGAGCCGCTCGACGCCCCCCCACGCCCCGGGTCGTGCGGTCGCGTCATCTCGCAGTACGAACTCGCCATCGGCGGGGAAGACGGCTCGCCACTGCCACCGGGTGAGATCGGGGAGATCCTGATCCGCCCCCGCGAGCCCGGCCTCGTCATGAACTCCTACCACGGGATGCCCGAGGCCACCGCCGCCGCCTTCCACGGCGAGTGGCTGCGCACCGGCGACCTCGGCCGCCTCGACGAGGACGGCCACCTCTACTTCTGCGGCCGCGCCAAGGACGGGATCCGCCGCCGGGGCGAGAACATCTCCGCCTACGAGGTCGAGCAGGTCGTGGAGGGACATCCGAGTGTGCTGGAGGCCGCGGCCGTCGGCGTGCCCAGCGAGCTGACCGAGGAGGATCTGAAGGTCTGCGTCGTGCTGCGCCCCGGCGCGAGCCTCACCGCCGAGGAACTCACCGAGCACTGCGCCCGCCACGCCGCGCCGCACATGGTCCCCCGGTACGTCGAGTTCCTCGACCTGCTGCCGAAGACGCCGACCCAGAAGGTGGAGAAGTTCCAGCTCAGGCAGGCCGGGATCACCCCGGCCACCTGGGATCGGGAGGCCGCGCACCGGTGACCGGCCGCCCCCGCGCGCCCGACGAAGGACGCGCGGGGGCGGCCGGCTTACGTTTTCCGGCGATTCGCCGACCGCCGACTCACTCGCGCGGTTTCCCCGTTTCGGTGTACGGGACCGGCACGAACTCGCATCCCGGCATGGCCGGCACCGGGTGGACGGGAGCATCGACGTGCTCGGCCCCGACGAACCCCCACCCCGACCAGCTTTCCTTTCCCGGCTCCGAGCGGTCCCCTCGGGTGTAGTACCAGATGTTCCCGCCGTCGCTCTGGACCCGTCCGAAGGCCCAGCAGACGAACCAGCTCTTCGGGGTGTCCAGGATCGCTATCTTCTCGGTCGGATCCACGGTGAGGTACAGCGGGGCCTCGGGCCGGTTGGCGCACACGAAATCCGTACTCCATACGTGGCCGCCCTGCCTGGCGTCGACGTGCCTGACGCCCCGGCGGACGATGCAGGAGTGCGCGCCGACGGTCATCGAGGCGACCGACGCCTGCTCCACGGTCTTCGCACCCTCATCCCGGCCGCTCTCGAAGGGCCACACCAGGAGCACGGTCAGGGACAGGACGGCGAGGACGGTCAGAACGACCTGTACGGGCCGCGTGCGCCTTCCGCCTCCATAAAGGATCGTCGGGCGCCCACGCGCGCCGATCACCGGTGACGGGTCCTCCGGCTCCGCGGCGACCAGCAGGCTCCGCACCGCGTCGCGCTCCTCCCGCTCCTGGTCCTGCCTGGCCACTCTGGGCTCCGCCTCGGCCGCCTGGGCACGCACCCATCGCCGATGCAGCTCGATGAGCTCCTGCCGGTTCGCCCGGCACTCCTTGGCGAACTGTTCCAGGACGGTGAAGCGCGGTGGCACGCCGTCCCCCGAGCAGTAGCGGTGAAGCGCGGACTTGCTGATGCCGAGCCGCTTGGCGAGCGCGTCATAGCTCCGGCCGGTCTTGGCCTTCAACTCGCGTAGATATGAGGCTAGATCCTCAACGGCGGACGGTTCCGACATCTTCGCTCCCCAAGCCCGGATCCCCCCGAGTTTGACGCCCGCAGGCTAACAGGAACGACCACTCGTTGTCCCGTACGCCACCTTCGTCCCACCTCTATCCCACGACGCCTGGGATTCCGCTGGCCAGCATGCCTCTACGTCCCATTCTCCCGTCCTGTCCCATATTCGTTGTCGCCGGGCGGCGGGCCGGTCACGGTGATGACCAGCAACCACGCCGAGATCGCCACCTCGGCTCGACCGGCTTCGGCCCCACGGACCGGAGCCTGACTCGTCAGGGGGACGTATAACTATGAATCCACTCGTTTCCAGCGGCCCGCAACCGCCCAGAACATCCCGTCTGGCCCGGATGAGGGTGGCGATGGTGGCCGCGCTGGTCGTGCTCACCGGCGGCACGGCGACCCCGCCGGCGCACGCCGCCGCGGCCCCGGCCTTCCAGACCCCCTTCCCCTGTGGGATGGCGGTCGACCTGACCACCGGCCCCACTCACGACCGCGCGCGGGGCAAACTCCTCGACATGTACCGCGCGCCCTGGAGCAACAGCCAGATCCAGTCGGGCACGCCGATCACGGCCGCGGCCGGGGGCGTGGTCACCGCGTCACGTTTCGAGTCGGGCGCGGGCCACCTGGTCAAGATCAACCATGGTGACAACTACTACACCTTCTATATGCATCTGAAGACGAGGAACGTCACGGTGGGCCAGCAGGTGACCGCCGGACAGCAGATCGGCGAACTGGGCAACAGCGGGACGAACTCCGGCGGCGCGTTCCACCTGCACTACGAGGTGTTCCGCGACACCAACGGCGACGGCAGCGGCGCGGTCTCCGAGCTGATCTATCCGACTTTCAACGGGGTCGAGTATCACCTCAGCGAGGGCGGGAACCCGTACCAGACCACGGTAACGAGCCGCAACTGCGGCGGCTCCAATCTCGGGGTTCTGGAATTCTACCTGTCGGACACCCTGACCTCCGGCCCCCACACCCAGCCCGTCATCTCCTACGGCAACAGCCCGATGATCCCGATCAGCGGCGACTGGGACGGCGACGGCAAGGACACCCCCAGCGCCTACGACCCCACCACCGGAAAGTTCTACCTCAGCAACAACCCCATAACCGGCGCCGCCCAACACGTCATCCTCTACGGCAACCCCAACGCCGACCCCCTGGTCGGCGACTGGGACGGCGACGGCAAAGACAACATCGGCGTCCGCATGGGCTACACCTTCTACCTGCGCACCAGCCCCATCACCACCCCCGCCGACACCACCCAGACCCTCGCCTACGGCGACGCCCCCATGCGCCCCCTGATCGGCGACTGGGACGGCGACGGCAAGGACACCCCCAGCGCCTACGACCCCACCACCGGAAGATTCCTCCTCAGCAACAACCCCATAACCGGCGCCGCCCAACACGTCATCACCTACGGCAACCCCAACGCCGACCCCCTGGTCGGCGACTGGGACGGCGACGGCAAAGACAACATCGGCGTCCGCATGGGCAACGCCTTCTCCTTCCGCACCAGCCCCATCACCACCCCCACCGAAACCACCCAGACCATCACCTACGGCGACGGCAGACCCCACGACCTGCCCATCACCGGCGACTGGAACGGCGACGGCAAGGACACCCACGGCATCGTCCGCTGACCCCCCACCGTACCGCCGGGCGGCGGGCCTGCCAGGAGCGGCCCGCCGCCCGGCGGCAGGCCACCGTTCGAGCAGGGCGGAGGAGGGCAGCAGCGCGGGACACGACCGGATCGCGGTGACGCCAGGCGGCGCCGGTACCGTGATCGGGTCCCCCCACCGCTGGAGGCCCCCATGAAGACAACCGGGAGACGGCCCGTCCTCGCCGACTCCGTCAGGATCACCGAAGACGCCGTGGAGATCCTCGACCGCCGTGTCTATCCCTTCGAGCACCGCTGGGTGCGCTGCGCCACCAGCGAGGACGTCGCGGTGGCCATCGAGCGGATGGTCACCCAGAGCACCGGCCCCTCCTTCGCGGCGACCGCCGGGATGATCCTGGCCGCCCGTGAGGCCCGCGACGAGCCACCGGTCCTGGCGTCGGCCCGGCTGCGCGGGGCGGGCGACCGGCTGATCGCGACCCGGCCCACGAACAACCACATCCGCGACGCCGTCCACGCGGTCCTGGCCGCCACCGTGGACGGGCCGCTCCCCGAGTCGTCGGGAAAGGAACTGGTGGAGGCCGTGACCCGGGCCGCGACCGAGCACGACGCGGCCTACCGGGCGAGCAGCGCGGCCCTGGGCAGGCACGCGGCGGCATTGCTGGAGGACGGCGCACGCGTCCTCACCCACTGTTGGGCCGACACCTACCTGATCGCGACGGTCGAGGCCGCGCAGCAGGCGGGCAAGCGACTGGAGTTCGTCTGCACCGAGACCCGGCCCTACCTGCAGGGAGCGCGGCTGACCGCGCCGACGCTGGTGGAGATGGGCTACCGGCCCACTCTGATCACCGACGGGATGGTCGCCTCGGTGCTGGCCGACGGGCTCGCCGACGTGGCGTTGACCGCGGCGGACCGGGTGACGATGGACGGCCATGTGGTGAACAAGGTCGGCACCCTCGGGGTGGCGCTGGCCGCCCGCGCCTTCGACGTCCCGTACTACGTGGTGATCCCGGCGCCCGACCCCCGGGCGCCGGGAATCGGCGACGTCGTCATCGAGCGGCGAGACGGTGACGAGGTCCTGCACGTGCTGGGAAGGCGCACCGCAGGCGAGGGCGTGACCGGCCACTACCCCGCCTTCGACGCCACTCCCCCGCACCTGGTGACCAGGATCGTGACCGAACGCGGCGCCTTCAGCGCCGAACGCGTGTCGGAGCACTTCGAGGCGCCGGAGCCTTCCGGGTTGTCGATCCCCTGAATCTGCTCCAGGATCCCGGTGCGCCGGCGGCGCTCGACGTAGTCGCGGGTCCTGCTCTCCCCAGGACCATGTTGTCGATGCCCTGCGCGGAGAGCAGGTGCCCGAGGAGCAGGCCGGCGGGTTCCGGCGCCGATGGTTCCCATCCGGGTGCGGTTCATGGTCATCCTTCTGGGGTGTCGGGGGCGGTCTCGGTCAGCACGCGCTGGGCGACGGCGAAGGCGGCGTTGGCGGCGGGCACCCCGCAGTAGATCGCGGTCTGCAGCAGCACCTCGCCGATCTCGTCGGGGGACAGGCCGTTGTGGAGAGCGGCGCGGACGTGCATGGCCAGCTCGTCGAGGTGGCCATGGGCGACGAGCGCGGTCAGCGTGACGCAGCTGCGGGTCCGGCGGTCCAGGCCCGGACGGGTCCAGATCTCGCCCCACGCGTAGCGGGTGATCAGGTCCTGGAAGTCGCGGGTGAAGGCCGTGGTGCGGGCGATCGCCCGGTCCACGTGATCGTCGCCGAGCACCTCGCGCCGGACGGTCATCCCCACCGCGGCGGGCAGGTGCGCGAGCAGGGCGGCGGTGACGGACTCCGGCCGGTCGACGCCCGCCAGGTGGGCGGCTCCGGGGACCTCCACCAGGGTGGATCCGGGGATGCCGTCCGTGAGCCGCCGGGCGTGCGTGGGCGGCGTCGCGAGGTCCTCGCGCCCGGCGAGGATCAGCGTGGGAGCGGTGATCTCCGCGAGGGAGCCGCGCAGGTCGTAGCCGGCGAGGGCGTCGCAGCAGACGGCGTACCCGGCCGGGTCGGTGGCGGCGAGGTCGTCGAGAAGCGGCTGCCGTACGGGACCGGCGAACCACCGCTGGGCGGCGGCCTCCAAGAGCGGCCCCGTCCCCTCGGCGCGGACCGACTCGGCCCGCTCCCGCCACGCCTCCGGCTCGCCGAAGCGGGCGGAGGAGCAGAGCATCGCCAGGGAGAGCACCCGTGCGGGGTGCCGTACGGCCAGGGTCGCGCCGATCGCACCGCCGATGGAGATCCCCGCGTAGTGGAAGCCGGTGAAGCCGTACGCGTCGGCCACCTCCAGCACAAGGTCCGCGAGGTCCTCCATCGCCCGCACGCCGTACGCGCCCGGATCGGACTCACCGTGGCCAGGCAGGTCGAACCTGACCACGCGGAACCGGCGGGCCAGGGCGGCGAGCTGTGGTTCCCAGACCCGCAGCGAGGTGCCGAGCGAGGGCCCGAGGATGAGCGGTTCGCCGTGCCCGGGGCCGTCGATCCGGTAGTGCAGCGGTGTCATCTCTTCTCCTGCCGCGCGGCCTCGCGGAGGTCGTCCACCAGCGGGATGACCAGGTTACCGCCGGAGCGGGCCCGTCCGGCCAGGCCGGGCAGGTCGAAGGCAACGGTCCGGGCCGCGGCGGTGATGGCTGCGGCGTCACCGGTCTCCCGGGCGGCTCCCCGCATCGGCGAGAGCAGCCCGAGGTCGCCCGGGAGCGCGGAGTCGCCGGAGAGCCCGAAGTCCCGTGGTGCCCCGGGGCCGTCCGGGGTTCCGAGGTCACTCGAAGTCAAGGAAGACCGTCTCCTTCTCGCCCTGCAGGTGGATGTCGAACCGGTACACGCCCTCCCGCTCCCGTTCCGCCAGGAGCGTGCGCCCGCGACCGGCAGGCAGCGTGTCGAGGAAGGCGTCGTGCACCAGGTAGACGCGGGTGAACAGGTGGTGCAGCAGGCCGCGGGCGAACACGCAGACGCTGATGTAGCCGTTGCCAGGCGGTAGCGTGCGCAGCGCCCAGTGGCCGTCGGCGTCGGTGGCGACCCGGCCGAAGCCGGTGAAGTCGACCCCGTTCCTGCCGATGACCGCGCCGGTCACCGGGTCGCGGCGGAGGCTACCGGGCGCGCCCGCGAGGTTCCCGGCAGGGTTTGCCTGCCAGAACTCCAGCAACGCGTCGGGGATCGGGGCGCCCGCGCCGTCGTGGACGCGGCCGTGGACGGTGATCGCTGCCGGGTCACCGGCCGGGGCGACGTCGCCGCCGCCGGGGAAGGGCAGCGCATAGCCGTAGAACGGCCCGACGGTCTGCGAGGGAGTGGGGCGGGTCATCGGCCTTCCTCCGTCCAGGTCGCGGCGGGGCCGTCCAGCACGATGTCCCAGCGGTAGCCGAGCGACCACTCAGGCACGGACAGGTCGTGCTCGTAGGCGGCGACCAGCCGCTGCCGGGCTCGGTCGTCGGTGACCGACTGCAGGATCGGGTCGTAGGGGAAGAGCGGGTCGCCCGGAAAGTACATCTGGGTGACCAGGCGCTGGGTGAAGGCCATGCCGAACAGCGAGAAGTGGATGTGCGCGGGCCGCCAGGCGTTGACGTGGTTGCGCCAGGGGTAGGCACCCGGCTTGATCGTGATGAATGTGTACTCACCGTCGTCGCCGGTCAGGCAGCGGCCGACACCGGTGAAGTTCGGATCCAGCGGCGCGGGATGGTCGTCGCGCTGGTGGAGGTAGCGGCCGGAGACGTTGGCCTGCCAGATCTCCACGAGTTGCCCGCGGATCGGGCGTCCGTGGCGGTCGGTGACCCGGCCGTGCACGGTGATCCGCTCGCCCAGCGGGGCGCCGAGGTGCTGCCGGGTCAGGTCGTTGTCCAGGGCGGTCACGTCGGTGACGCCGAAGACCGGCCCGGTCAGCTCGGCGGCCTCGGGGTCCTCCACCGCGACCAGAGGCTGGCTGGGGTGGCGGAGCAGGGTGCCGCGGTAGGGGGCGTAGTCGCGCGCGGGATGGTCACCGGGTACGGCCGCCGCGCGCCGTTCGGTGATCTCCCGGTCGATGTCGGCCTGGGTGAGGGACATGGGGCGGTTACCTTTCGAGGATGACGGCCAGGCCCTGGCCGACGCCGATACACAGGGAGGCCAGGCCGGTACCGGATCCGGCGGCGGCCAGCCGGTGGGCGACCGTGCCGGTGATCCGGGCTCCGGAGGCCCCCAGTGGATGGCCCAGCGCGATCGCCCCGCCCTGCGGGTTGACCGTCGATGGGTCGAGTTCGGGCAGCTCGGCCAGGCAGCCGAGCGTCTGCGCGGCGAACGCCTCGTTCAGCTCGGCGGTGGTCAGGTCGGCGAAGTCGCGGCCCGCTCGCTCCAGTGCCCTGCGGGTCGCCTCGACCGGGCCGAGGCCGAAGTAGCGGGGTTCCAGCGCGCTGACGGCGCTCGCGGTGATCCGGGCCAGGGGTTCCCGGCCGCGCAGCCCGTCCTCGCCGACCAGGAGCAGCGCCGCCGCGCCGTCGTTGAGCGGGGAGGAGTTGCCCGCGGTGACCGTGCCGCCGGTGCGGAAGACCGGCTTGAGCTTGGCCAGCGCCTCCGGCGAGGTGTCGGAACGGATGCCCTCGTCACGGGTCAGGTCGCCGACGGGGACGATCTCGCGCTCGAAGGACGCCTGGGCGGCCTTGCGGTGGCTGGCAAGGGCGAAGGCGTCCTGCTCCTCGCGGGTGATGCCGTGCTTGTCGGCGATCAGCTCGGCGCCCTCGCCGAGGGCGACCGTGTGCTCGGCGGGCATCCGCAGGTTGACCAGCCGCCAGCCGAGGGTGGTGGAGACCAGCTCCTGACCGCCCGCGGGGAAGGCGCGGTCCGGCTTGGGCAGCACCCAGGGCGCGCGGGTCATCGACTCCACTCCCCCGGCGACCACCGCGGAGGCCTCACCGAGGGCGATCATCCGGTAGGCCTGGACGACGGCCTCCATGCCGGAGCCGCACAGGCGGTTGACGGTGACGCCGGGTGTGGTGACGGGGAGCCCGGCCAGCAACACGGCCATCCGGGCGACGTTGCGGTTCTCCTCGCCGGCGCCGTTGGCGTTACCGAGGACGACCTCGTCGGCGGTCTCCTGGCCGGTGCGCTCCATGAGCGCCTTCAGGACGTGCGCGGCCAGGTCGTCGGGGCGCACGCCCGCGAGCGCCCCGCCGTACCGGCCGAAGGGGGTGCGGACGGCGTCGAGGATGTAGACGGTTCTCGTGCCGGTGCTCATGCGGTGACCTCCGCGTCGGTACGGCGGCGCAGCTCGTCCGGGCTCACCCCGGGGGCGGTCTCCACCAGCCTCAGTCCTTCGGAGGTGACGTCCAGGACTCCGAGGTCGGTGATGATCCGGTGGACGCACGCCCGGCCGGTGAGCGGGAGCGAGCACTCCTTCACGATCTTGGGTGAGCCGTCCTTGGCCGTGTGCTCCATGATGACGACGATCCTGCGGGCGCCGTGCACCAGGTCCATCGCCCCGCCCATGCCCTTGACCAGCCTGCCGGGGACCATCCAGTTGGCCAGGTCGCCGCGGGCCGAGACCTGCATCGCGCCCAGCACCGCCACGTTGACGTGACCGCCGCGGATCATGCCGAAGGAGAGCGACGAGTCGAAGAACGACGCGCCGGGCAGCGCGGTCACGGTCTCCTTGCCCGCGTTGATCAGGTCGGGGTCGACCTCGTCCTCGGCCGGGTAGGGGCCGACGCCGAGGACGCCGTTCTCCGAGTGCAGAACGATGTCCGTACCGGCCGGGAGGAACGACGGGATGCGCGTGGGCAACCCGATGCCGAGATTGACGTAGTCGCCGTCGCGCAGCTCCGCCGCCGCCCGCGCGACCATCTCGTCCCGTGTCCAGCTCATGGGGTGCGCACCGTCCGCTTCTCGATTCCCTTCTCGGCGGCCTGCTCGGGGGTGAGCGGAAACACCCGCTGCACGAAGATCCCGGGGAGGTGGACCTCGTCGGGGTCCAGCTCGGTCAGCTCCTCGACCTCGGCGATCGTGACCCGCCCGGCCATCGCGGCCAACGGGTTGAAGTTGCGGGATGCCTTGGCGAAGACCAGGTTGCCGTGCCGGTCGCCCTTGGCCGCGCGGACCAGCGCGAAGTCGGTGGTGATGCCGTGCTCCAGGACATACGGCCGACCGTCGAACTCACGGACCTCTTTGGGCCGCGAGGCCACCGCGACCGATCCGTCGGAGGTGTGCCGGAGCGGGAGCCCGCCGTCGGCGACCGGGGTGCCGACCCCGGCGGGGGTGTAGAAGGCGGGAATGCCGCACCCGCCCGCGCGCAGCCGCTCGGCCAGGCTGCCCTGTGGGGTCAGCTCGACCTCCAGCTCGCCTGCCAGGTATTGCCGGGCGAATTCCTTGTTGTCGCCGATGTAGGAGGCGGTCATCCGGGCGATCCGCCGGGCGGCCAGCAGCACGCCCAGGCCGCCGCCGTCCACTCCGCAGTTGTTGGAGACCACGCTGATGCCGGTCACGCCTGTGTCGTATAGCGCCTGGATCAGCACGTTCGGGATGCCGCTGAGGCCGAAGCCGCCGACCGCGAACGACGCGCCATCGTGCACCCCGGCCAGCGCCTCGGCGGTCGTGGCCGCCACCTTGCCGTTTCCTGGGCCCGCTTCCGGGTCTCTTCCCGTGTCTTTCCGCACGACGCTCCGTCCGATCCGCAGCGCCCACCGGGCGAGTTGTTCGCCTAGTGAACTTTAGTTCGCTAATGTGGACATGAGTATCTGCATCGGAGGCGCTCCTGTCAAAGGGCCTCCGCTGATCGAGGAGTGCCGATGGAACCGGCCGGAACCCTGGAACGTGGCCTGGCCGTGCTGCGCGCACTGTCCGCCGAGCCCCGGCGGACGCGCGCCACCGACCTGGTCCGCACCACCGGTCTGGCCAGGTCGACGGTCGATCGCGTCGTGGTCACCCTCCTACGCCTGGGCTACCTCCGGGCCGAGAATCGCGACCTGCTGCTCGCCCCTCCCCTGGCGGAGCTGGGCGCGGCCTACCTGACCTGCAGCGTGCTGCCCCAGGCGCTCGGTCCGCACGCCCGGCGGCTCGCCGACGAGCTGGACGAGTCGGTCTCGCTGGCCGTACCGGACGGGGAGAACGTCCGGTTCATCGCCCAGTTCACCCGGCGGCGCACTCTATCGATCACCTTCCGGGTCGGGGACGCGCTCCCCGCCGCCCGCTGCGCTGCCGGACTGGTCCTGCGCGACCCGGACGCGCCGTGGGCCGAAGACGATCAGCTCGTCGAGCCGGGCCTGATCGCGGTCGCGCTGCCGGTGCGCAACCCGGACGGCAGGGCGGTCTGCGCGGTGAGTGTGGTCAGCCACACCAGCAGGCACGGCATCGCGGGCCTGCGCGAGCACGCCCTGCCCCGGCTCCGCGCGACGGTCGCGGCGATGGAGGCGGCCCGGAAGGAGGGCTCACCCGCTTCCCGTCCCGCCGGGGCCCTGGACTCCTCGCGGGCCGTGAAGGCGGAGTTGGGCGCGGGGTACCTCCAGTCGCTGGCCCGCGGCCTGGCCGTACTGGTCGCGCTCGGCTCGGTGCCCGGCGGGCTCACCCTCGCCGATGCCGCCCGGGCCACCGGCCTGCCCCGGGCCACCGTACGGCGCGCGGTCCAGTCACTGGAGCAGCAGGGGTACGCGGCGGCCGAGGGTGCCCGGTTTGTCCCGCTGCCCCGGGTGCTGGAGCTCGGCTACTCCCACCTGTCGGGGTTGACCTTCCAGCAGGTCGTCCAGCCGCACCTGGCAGACCTGGTGGCCCGGGTCCGCGAGTCGGCCTCGGTCGCCGTGCTCTCCGGCGACGACGTCGTCTACGTGGCGCGCGTGCCCACGGCCAGCATCATGAGCGTCGCCGTCACCGTCGGCACCCGCTTCCCCGCCTACGCCACCTCCATGGGCCGCGTCCTCCTGGCGGACCTGCCCGAGGAGCGCCTGGCGGAGATCGCCCCCCAGCCGCTGACCCGCCACACGGTCGCCTCCCCGGACGAGCTGGCGGACACCGTACGGCAGGCGGCCCGCGACGGCTACGCCCTGGTCGACCAGGAGCTGGAGGAGGGCGTCCGCTCCATCGCCGTACCCATCCGCGACCGCATCGGCCACACCGTCGCGGCCCTCAACGTCGCCACCCACGCCAGCCGCGCCACCCCCGACGACCTGGTCCGCGATATCCTCCCCACCCTCACCGAAACGGCCTCCCGAATCGAGACGGACCTCCGCCACCTCCCCGCAACCCCATAACCGCCGCACCCGCTCCAATCGCCCACCATCAGGTTCCCGTACCGCCCGGACCGGCTGACGGGGAGAGCTTGGCCGACGACGACCAGGGCTGGACCGACCCTCATTACCAGTCACGGGACGTCGGGTGCTACCTCTCTCACGCACTGCGCACTCCGATGACCGCACTGCGAGCCGAGTTGGAGGAAGCCGCGCTGCATCCCGAACAGACACACGTGTCACAGTTGGTGGAGCGCGCTGTGCAGCCTCGACCGCCTGGAGTGCGTTGTCGCCTCCCTGCTGGGAGAACCTCGACCCAGCAGATGTCTCCAGCCGGTGTGATCCCGCACTCCCTCGTTCTGCCGCATCGGTCCACTCGCCGGTCCGCTCGGCCGACCACCTGGCGGGGCGCCCCTCACGCCGTCCTGCCACAACGGCGGCACGGAAGGCGTGAACAGCGCGTGAGATCGGTACCGCCGCCGCCCACAGGACCTCGCCGTCTTTCCTGACTGACACGCGTACGGGCTCGTACGAGCGGCGTACGATCTTCGCATGACACCCGGCATGCGGAAGGCCTCCCTTGCCACAGACAGGGGAGGCCTTCGCGCGGAACCACGGCCGGATCGCGCCGCCGGGCTCAGCTGGGGGAACCGGCGGTCTCCTGCTCTCCGGAGCGCTTGAACTCCACCTCGACCGCCTCGTTGTCGCGGTCACGGCGGTACTCACGGAGCGAGTAGGCGATGGCGGCGGCCCAGATGGCGGCGATGATGATGTAGGCGGCCGCCTGGACTCCGCCGGAGGCGTCGACCCAGTCGCTGCGCAGCAGGGTCCGCACGTTGGTCAGGACGATGACACCGCCGACGGCGGAGCCCAGGATGCGCGGCGGGATGTGGCGGACCAGCCAGGCCGCGATGGGGGCCGCGATGACGCCGCCGAGCAGCAGGACGGCCACCCAGGAGAAGTCGATGTTCTCCGAGCCGATGCCGACGAAGAAGCCGATGCTGGCGGCGATGGCGACCAGGAACTCGCTGGCGTCGATGGAACCGATCACCTTGCGCGGTGCCAGCCGGCCGCTGGCCAGGATCGCCGGGGTGCCGACCGGACCCCAGCCGCCGCCGCCGGTGGCGTCGACGAATCCGGCCACCAGGCCGAGGGGCGCGAGGAAGCGCTTGCGCAGCGGCTTGCCCAGGTTGCCGCGCGGCAGGCCGAAGGCCGTGAAGCGGACCAGGACGTAGACACCCAGCGCGAGCAGGATGATCGACATGACCGGGGCGGCGACCTCGGTGGACAGGCCGGACAGGAAGGTGGCTCCCGCGAACGCGCCGACGGCGCCGGGGAGACCGATCTTGGCGACGACCTTCCAGTCGATGTTGTCGAACCGCCAGTGCGACACGCCGGAGGCGAGGGTCGTGCCGATCTCGGCGAGGTGGATGGTGGCCGAGGCGGCGGCGGGGTTGGTGCCGATGGCCAGGAGTAGCGTCGTCGAGGTGACACCGTAGGCCATGCCGAGGCTGCCGTCGACGAGTTGCGCCGCGAAGCCGACCAGGCCTAAGAGGATGAGCGCACGCACGACGCCCCCTTCCTATTTTCCCTACTATGTCGATAGGAAACATCGTTATTGAACTTCAGGGCGGCGTCAAGTCACGTTTCAAGCAAGGCGTCTCAAGTCGTGGACATCCTCGTCTCACCCGGCACCGGCCGGGCACCCCCGAGGGTCTGCGAGCCGTACGGCGGCCGGCCCGCGTCCCCGCGGAACCGGGTGCCGGGGATCCGGAAACCGGACACCGCCCCCGCCCCGGCCCCGGCCCCGACCACCTCAGAGGGCCCTGATCCCCGCCCAAGGCGGTCGAGCCACAACACACCTCCACCAGAGCCGGCAGGCGAAGCCTGATTAATCAGGCGATACCTCGCACAGAACTGCGACGCAAGTACTGCCGCATATTTTGGGCAGCTCTTCAAGGATTGATTGCCGATCTTTGCTTTGCCAGGCTCTACACCGTGCCGTCCTGACTGGGGAGAGGGGGCGGCACCTTGGAAATCGGAGAGGTCTGTCGTGCTCGTCACGCTTGCGGCGCCAGTGGCGCCGATCGCCGCACATCAACTGTTGATCTTCCTACTCCAGGTGGGGCTGCTCCTGCTACTCGCCCTCACCTTCGGCCGTCTGGCCGGACGGCTCGGCATGCCCGCCGTCGTCGGTGAGCTGTTCGTCGGGGTGGTCCTGGGGCCGTCCTTCCTCGCCCATGTCGCGCCGGGCCTGTCCACCTGGCTGTTCCCACAGGACAGCGCCCAGTTCCACCTGCTCGACGCGGTCGGGCAGATCGGCGTGCTGCTGCTCGTCGGCATCACCGGCATCCACATGGACATGGGGATGGTCCGGCGCAGGGGCGCCACGGCGGCCGGAGTCAGCATCGGCGGGTTGCTGGTGCCGCTCGCGTTCGGCATCGGCGCCGGATTCCTGCTCCCGGCCACGCTCATCCCCACCGGAACCGAGCCACTGGTCTTCGCGCTCTTCCTCGGCGTCGCGATGTGCGTCAGCGCCATCCCGGTCATCGCCAAGACCCTGATGGACATGGGGCTGCTCCACCGTAACGTCGGGCAGCTCACGCTCACCGCGGGCATGATCGACGACGCGTTCGGCTGGTTCATGCTGTCGATCGTGTCGGCCATGGCCACCACCGGCCTGCGCGCGGGAAGCGTGCTGGTCT
Organism: Streptosporangium sp. CA-115845; assembly: GCF_050943795.1. NCBI lineage: Bacteria > Bacillati > Actinomycetota > Actinomycetes > Streptosporangiales > Streptosporangiaceae > Streptosporangium > Streptosporangium sp. CA-115845. Next base: position 5,549,097 of record NZ_CP191988.1, read on the forward strand.
CGCTGGCCTGCCTGCTGGCGGTCGTGATCTTCGCGCTCACCGTGGGCCGCCCGCTCGTGCGGCACTCGTTCCGGCTCACCTCCCGGGACGAGGATTCCGGCTCGTCCGTCGCGACCGCGGCCGTGCTGATCCTGCTCGCCTCGGCCGCCACGCACGCGATGGGCCTGGAGGCGGTCTTCGGTGCCTTCGTCTGCGGCATGCTGATCGGTACCGCAGGTGGCGTCGAACCGGCACGGCTCGCCCCGCTGCGCACCGTGGTGCTCTCCGGCTTCGCGCCGATCTTCTTCGCCACCGCGGGGTTGCGCATGGACCTGACGTCCCTGGCCGACCCGATGGTGCTGCTCGCCGGGCTCGGCATCCTGACCGTGGCGATCGTCGGCAAATTCCTCGGGGCCTACGCCGGAGCACGTGCCAGCAGGCTCAACCGGTGGGAGGCCCTGGCCCTGGGCGCCGGGCTCAACGCGCGGGGCGTCATCGAGGTGGTCGTGGCCATGGTGGGCCTGCGGCTGGGCATCCTCAGCGTCGAGGTCTACACGATCGTGGTGCTGGTGGCGATCGTGACCTCCCTCATGGCACCGCCGATCCTGCGCTGGGCCATGGCCAGGGTGGAGCAGACCACCGAGGAGGAGCTGCGCAGGAACGAGCAGCTCGCCTGGTCGAAGCAGTCCCAGACGAACAGCGCCGACCCGCTGTAGCGAAACGCCGGCCCGGCCGCGAGGGCCGTCCGCCCCGTCCGTGGACGGGGCGGACGGCCCTCGGCGATCGGGACCCGGGTCACATGCCCTCCTCGGCGAAGTACGCCCGCGAGTCCGGGGAGACGGGAAGCGTCAGGATCATGGTGAGACCGCCCCCGGGCGTCTCATCGGGAAGCAGCGTGCCGCCCATCGCCTCGGCGAGCCCCCGGGAGAGCGCGAGGCCCAGGCCGACACCGGTGTGGTTGTCGCGGTCGCCGAGCCGCTGGAAGGGCATGAAGATCCGGTCGTAGTCCTCGGAGGGTATGCCCGTGCCGCGGTCGACGACGCGGATCTCCACGTGATCGCCGTGCCTGCTGGCCGTGACGAGGACCTTCATGTCCTCGGGGCTGTAGCGGACGGCGTTCGACATGAGGTTGACCAGGATGCGTTCCAGCAGCACCTGGTCGGCGACGACCTCGGGCAGCTCGGCGGAGAGGCCACCCGCGATCCGCCGGGACAGCTCGCCGAGATCGTCGATGGCGCGCGGCACGATCTCCTCCAGCGCGGTCGCCTCCAGCACCACCCCGAGCACCCCCGCCTGCAGCCGGCTCATGTCGAGCAGGTTGGCGACCAGGCGGTCCAGCTTGGCCAGGGACTCGTCTGCGGTGGCGAGCAACTCCGCCCTGTCCTCGGGGGACCAGTCGACGTCGGTGGCTCGCAGGCCCTCCACGGCCGCCCTGGCCGAGGCGAGCGGGGTGCGCAGATCGTGGCTGACCGCGGCGAGCAGCGCGGTGCGCATCCTGTCGGCCTCGGCCAGCGGCCTGACCTGCTCCGCCTCCTCCTCCAGCCGGTCCTGCCGCAGGGCCACGGCCGCCTCGGCGGCGAATGCCTCCAGCACCCGCCGGTCGGAGGCCTCGAGCAGCCTGCCCCGTACGGCGAGGACGAGCCGCTCGTCGATCACCACGTCGGTGTCCGCGGCGCCGGGCGAGGTGCAGGGCACGTCGACGCCGGCGGCGGCGACGATCCGCCATGCCTCGGGGTCGGCCTGGTCCTCGGGCACCGGCTCTCCGGTGCGTTCCAGCAGGGTGACCGAGGACAGGCCGAAGGTCTCCCTCAGCCGGGCGAGCAGCGAGGCGAGCACGTGCTCGCCGCGGAGCACGTGTCCCGCCAGAGTGGAGAGGATCTCCGCGTCGGCACGGGCGCGGGCCGCCTCCCTGGTCCTGCGGGCGGCGAGGTCGACGACGGCGCTCACCATGACGGCCACCAGCACGTAGACGCTCAGCGCGAACAGATTCGCCGGGTCCGCGATGGTGAAGCCGGCGAGCGGCTCCGTGAAGAAGTAGTTGAGCAGCAGGAAGCCGAACACGGCCGCGGTGACGGCCGGCCACATGCCGCCCACCAGGGCGACCACGATCACCGTGAGCAGAAAGAGCAGTATGTCGCTCGGCAGGTTCACCCCATTGCGAAGCAGGTGCAGTCCCAGCGCCAGAACCGGCAGCCCGAGTATCGCGAGGACCCAGCCGGCCACCCGCCTGGGGCGGGCCAGCGCGGCCCGCGACGGGGCTCGGTCGCGCCCTTTCTTCACCTCCTCGTGGGTGATCATGTGAACGTCTATGGACCCCGACTGCGCGATCGTGGTCACCCCGACTCCCCGGGAGAGGATCTGGGCGAACCTGCCGCGCCGGGACGCTCCCAGCACCAGCTGGGTGGCGTTGACGCCGCGTGCGAAGTCGAGCAGGGCACGCGGGACGTCGTCGCCGACGACCTGGTGGTAGGTGCCGCCCAGGTCCTCCACCAGCGTGCGCTGGCGGACCATGCTCGCCGGATCCACTCCGGCCAGCGCGTCGGCGCGCGTGACGTGCACGGCCAGCAGGTCGGATCCCTTGCTCCTGGCCGCGACCCTGGCGGCCCGGCGCACCAGCGTGTCGCCTTCCGGGCCGCCGGTCAGCGCGACCACGACGCGCTCCCGCGCCTCCCAGGTGCCGGAGATGCCGTGCTCGGCACGGTAGCGGTCGAGCTGCTCGTCGACCTTGCCCGCGACCCACAGCAGGGCCAGCTCGCGCAGCGCGGTCAGGTTGCCGACCCTGAAGTAGTTCGACAGCGCCGCGTCGACCTTCTCCGGCGCGTAGACGTTGCCGTGCGCCATCCGGCGGCGCAGTGCCTCCGGGGCCATGTCCACCAGCTCCACCTGGTCGGCTCGGCGCACCACCTCGTCGGGCATCGTCTCGCGCTGAGCCACCCCGGTGATCTCCTCGACCACGTCGTTGAGCGACTCCAGGTGCTGGATGTTGACCGTGGAGACGACGTCGATGCCCGCGTCGAGAATCTCCTCGATGTCCTGCCAGCGCTTGCTGTTGCGCGAGCCGGGCACGTTGGTGTGGGCCAGCTCGTCGATCAGCGCGACCTTGGGCCTCCTGGCGATGACGGCGTCCACGTCGAGCTCGGTGAACGTGCACCCGCGGTGGTCCATGCTCCTGCGCGGGACGATCTCCAGGCCTTCGAGCAGTTCCGCGGTACGGGGACGGCCGTGGGTCTCGACGAAGCCCACGACCACGTCGGTGCCTCTCATGAGGCGGCGGTGGCCCTCGGAGAGCATCATGTAGGTCTTGCCGACCCCCGGGGCGGCCCCGAGGTAGATGCGCAGCCGCCCCCGTCTTACGTTCATCACATCTCCTTGAGTGTGGAGACCCCGGTCCCTGGCCGGCACCGGGGCGGAGGTCAACCTCTGTCGAGCGCCAGGTTGAGCGCGAGGACGTTCACCGCAGGTTCACCCATGAAGCCGAGGGTGCGGCCCGTGGTGTTCTCCGCGATCAGCTGCCTGACCCTCTCCACGGGTACCTCGCGCGCCCTGGCCACCCGGGCCGCCTGGAGTTCGGCGTAGGCGACCGAGATGTCCGGGTCAAGGCCGGAGCCACTGGCGGTGACCGCGTCGGCGGGCACGACCGCCCGGACCGTCGTGCCGCGGACCGGAACGGTACGGCCGGCCGCGTAGCTCTCGCCGGGTCTACCGCACTCGACCCTGACACCACGGTACTCGGCGACGAACGGGGGCGCGGGGCAGGCCTGGTTGATGCTGACGGCCCTGGTCGGGGTACCGGCCGCCGGGAAGACCTTCAGCACGGCACCGACGCCGTCGGGCGTGCAGTACGGCCGGGTACCGCTGACGCCCTCCAGTTCCCCGACGGCCCTGGAGCGGGCGCAGACCTGGGTGAGCAGGCTCCGCCTGCCCTCGCCGCCCCTGGCACCCGGAACGGGCAGGACGTCCACGATGTCCTCGGGTCCCAGGTTGCTCGCGGCGGTGGAGAGCATGTCGTAGCCGTCGCCTGCCACGGACGGCCGGCTCTGGAAGTACCTCCCGACGGGCCTGCCTGCGGCGTCCGTGAAGTTCTGGCCGACGAGCGCGCTGCCCACCTCCCTTCCGTCCTTCTCCACCAGGGAGCCGTTGGCCCCGTCGTTGAAGGCGACCTGGGCGATGCCGGTGACCACCAGCGGGTAGAGGGCACCGGTGATCAGGGTCAGGACGAGCAGCGTGCGAAGCGCGGCGAGATACCTGTGCATCCAGATCGGCATGTGTTTCATTTACGACATCCCCGGAAGGAGGTGGATGAGAAGGTCTATCAGCTTGATGCCGATGAAGGGCGCGATGATGCCGCCCAGACCGTATACGCAGAGGTTGCGGCTGAGCAGCTTCGACGCGCTGGAGGGGCGGTAACGCACACCCCGCAGGGCGAGCGGGATCAGCGCGATGATCACCAGGGCGTTGAAGACGACCGCGGACAGGATCGCCGACTGCGGGCTGGCCAGCCGCATGATGTTCAGCGCGTCCAGGCCGGGATAGACCGCCGCGAACATCGCGGGAATGATCGCGAAGTACTTGGCGACGTCGTTGGCGATCGAGAACGTGGTCAGCGCGCCACGGGTGATGAGCAGTTGCTTGCCGATCTCGACGATCTCGATGAGCTTGGTCGGGTTGGAGTCGAGGTCGACCATGTTGCCGGCCTCCTTGGCGGCCGACGTGCCGGTGTTCATCGCCACCCCGACGTCGGCCTGCGCGAGCGCGGGCGCGTCGTTGGTGCCGTCGCCGGTCATCGCGACCAGCCGGCCGCCCTCCTGCTCCGACCTGATCAGCGCGAGCTTGTCCTCGGGAGTCGCCTCGGCCAGGAAGTCGTCCACTCCCGCCTCGTCCGCGATCGCCTTGGCGGTGAGCGGGTTGTCACCGGTGATCATGACGGTGCGGATGCCCATCCGGCGCATCTCGTCGAACCGCTCGCGCATGCCCTGCTTGACGACGTCCTTGAGGTGAATGACCCCCAGCACCCGCGCCCTGCCGTCGACGATCTCACCGACGACCAGCGGGGTACCACCGGAGCCGGAGACGGCGTCGACGATGCCTCCGACCGCCTCGACGGGATGGCCGCCGTGGTCGCGGATCCACTTCATCACGGCGGTGGCGGCGCCCTTTCGGACCTGGCGGCTTTCGAGGTCGACACCGCTCATCCGGGTCTGCGCGGTGAACCCGATCCACTGGGCGCGGGCGAGTTCTCCCGGCAGGCGCTCTCGCAGGCCGTGCTCCTGCTTGGCATAGATCACGATGGAGCGGCCTTCGGGGGTCTCGTCGGCCAGGCTGGCCAGTTGTGCGGCCTCCGCCAGTTCTTCCGCGGAGACTCCGGAGGCGGTCAGGAACGCCGACGCCTGCCGGTTGCCCAGGGTGATGGTGCCGGTCTTGTCCAGCAACAGGGTGTCGACGTCCCCGGCGGCCTCGACCGCGCGGCCGCTCATCGCGAGCACGTTGCGCTGGACCAGCCGGTCCATGCCGGCGATGCCGATCGCCGACAGCAGTGCCCCGATGGTGGTCGGGATGAGGCAGACCAGCAGCGAGACCAGCACGATGCCGGTGACACCGTCCTCGGTCAGGGCCGGCGAGTCCGGGACCCCGGGGTTCTGGGCCTTGGCGTAGATCGCCATCGGCTGCATGGTCGCGGTGGCGACCAGAAAGATGATCGTCAGGGCGGCCAGCAGGATGTTGAGTGCGATCTCGTTGGGCGTCTTCTGCCGGCCGGCGCCCTCGACCAGGGCGATCATCCGGTCGATGAAGCTCTCGCCGGGCCGCTGGGTGATCTGGACGACGATCCGGTCGCTCAGCACCTTGGTGCCGCCGGTCACCGCCGACCTGTCACCGCCCGACTCGCGAATGACCGGGGCCGACTCGCCGGTGATGGCCGACTCGTCCACCGAGGCGATGCCGTCGACCACGTCGCCGTCACCTGGGATGATCTCCCCGGCCTCCACGACGACGAAGTCTCCCCGCAGCAGTTCGGGAGCCCCGACGACATCCCACTCGGTGGAGTCGCGGTCACGCAGCCGCCGCGCCGTGGTGTCGCGCTTGGCAGCGCGCAACGTGGCCGCCTGTGCCTTGCCGCGCCCCTCGGCGACGGCCTCGGCCAGGTTGGCGAAGAGCACGGTCAGCCAGAGCCATACGACGGTGGCCCAGGCGAAGAACGAGGGGTTCACCACCGCGAGCGCCGTGGTGAAGGCCGCGCCGATCTCGACGATCAGCATCACCGGGTTGCGCCAGAGCGTGGCCGGATCGAGCTTCCTGAGCGCCTCGGGCAGCGATGTGATCAGTTGCCCGGGGTGGAGGAGACCGCCGCCCACCCTGCCGTTCCCGGGGGCGGGGGTATGTCCCGGCATCTGGAACGTCCGGGTGAACCTCACTGGATTCCCTCCGCGAGCGGGCCGAGTGCCAGGGCGGGCAGGAAGGTCAGCGCGACGAGGATCACCGTCACACCGACGACCATGCCGACGAACTGCGGCCGGTAGGTGGGCAGGGTGCCCGCCGAGGCGGGCACCGGCGCCTGCACGGCCAGGGAACCGGCCAGCGCGAGCACGAAGACGATCGGCAGGAACCGGCCGAGGACCATGCACAGGCCGAGGACCACGCTGTACCACGGCGTGTCGGCGGTGAGGCCGCCGAACGCGGAGCCGTTGTTGTTGGCCGCGCTGGTGAAGGCGTACAGCACCTCGGAGAAGCCGTGCGGGCCGCTGTTGAGCATGCCGGCCCGCTGCTCGGCCGAGCCCATCGCCAGTGCCGTGCCGGTCAGCACCAGTACCGGCGTGACCAGGAAGTACATCGCGGCGAACTTGATCTCGCGGGAGCCGATCCGCTTGCCCAGGTACTCGGGGGTACGGCCGACCATGAGCCCGGCCACGAAGACCGTGATCACCGCGAGGACGAGCATGCCGTACAGACCCGCGCCGGCGCCGCCGGGGGCGACCTCGCCCAGCATCATGTTGAACATCGTGATCATGCCGCCGAGCGCGGTGAACGAGTCGTGGGCGGAGTTCACCGCGCCGGTCGAGGTCAGGGTGGTGGCGGCGGCGAAGGTGGCGGAGTCGGGCACGCCGAAGCGCATCTCCTTGCCCTCCAGCGCGGCGCCCACCGCCTGCGGGACCGTGCCGCCGTGGGCGGTCTCCAGCCCGGTGAGCAGCGTGACGCCGATCAGCGCCAGGATCCCCATGACCGCGACGATCGCGTAGCCCTGCCGCCTGTCGCCGACCATGCGGCCGAAGGTGCGGGGCAGCGCGAAGGGGATCAGCAGGATCGCGAAGATCTCCACCCAGTTGGTCCAGCTCGTGGCGTTCTCGAAGGGGTGCGCCGAGTTCGTGTTGTAGAACCCGCCGCCGTTGTTGCCCAGTTCCTTGATGATCTCCTGGCTGGCCACCGGGCCGCCGGTGATCGCCTGGGTGCCGCCGGTCAGGGTGGTCACCTCGTGCGGGGAGGCGAGGTTCTGGACCAGTCCGCCCGCCAGCAGCACGACCGCGCCGACCAGGGCGATCGGCAGCAGGACGCGGAGGGTACCGCGGACCAGGTCCACCCAGAAGTTGCCCAGTTCCTCGGTCTCCCTGCGGGCGAGGCCGCGGACCAGGGTGATCGCCACCGCCATGCCCACCGCGGCGGACACGAAGTTCTGCACCGCCAGGCCGGACATCTGCACCAGGTGGCCCATGGTGGACTCACCGGAGTAGGCCTGCCAGTTGGTGTTGGTGACAAAGCTGACCGCGGTGTTCCACGCGACGTGGCCGGTCACCGGCGGCCGGCCCAGCGAGAGGAACAGCCTGTCCTGCAGCCGCTGCAGCCCGTAGAGGAAAAGGACGGAGACCGCCGAGAACGCCAGCAGGCTGCGGGCGTAGAGACCCCACCGCTGCTCGACGTCCGGCCGGACGCCGACGAACCGGTAGATCATCCGCTCGGGGGCGAGGTGCCCGGCGCCATGGTAGACGCGGTACATGTAGTCGCCCAGCGGCCGGTGGACCACCGCGAGGGCGACGACGAGGGATCCGATGAACAGGATTCCGGCCGTGGTCGACGTCATCAGAAGCGCTCCGGGAAGAGCAGGGCCACGACCATGAAGATCACCAGGCCGACGACCACGACCAGACCGGCCGCGTTGACGGTACTCACAACCGTTCCACCGCCTTGACGACCAGCCCGAGGATCGCGAAGACCGCGATCGTCAGGGCGACGAAGATGACGTCTGTCATCCCCACTCCTCGCATCCGGGATTTGTTCTCACCGCCGCCCGACGGGCAGGGCACATGCAAGGAAAGCGCTGCTTTCCGCGCTTATCGCGCCTCTTGACGGTTTCCATACGCCCCGGCACCCAGGCTTGACACCTCCCCCACACGGGGCCCGGCATACCTTGACGACCGCTTGACACCCGATCACCGGCTCTCGACGCCGTGCGGACGAGCGGGTGTGCCGGCGACGCGCCGTGCTCTCACCCGTGCCCCGGCCGTCGACCGCCGGGCGTCGCGCGAACGACCCCGCGGACGGAAGGCTCTTCTATGATCGGAAAGGTGGCTGCCCCGACCTCCCAGTGCCCGGGTCCTGCTGGTCGACGACGACCGCCTCCTGCTGTTCCGGTTCCAGGCTCCCGCGCACTGGCCCGTCGAGCACTTCTGGGCCACGCCGGGAGTTCCTGACCACCCGGGAGCCGGTCTTCCCCGTCAACCCGCCGGCCCTGCTGCCCGGGGACCCTCCCGCCGAACCGGTCCTGCTGCCCTGGCGAAGCGGCGGACAGCCACCCCTGCCGTCTCCGGCGTCGTATCGCGTGCCGCCCCAGGGATTCGAACCCTGAACATCCGCGTCCTGAGCGCGGCGCCTCTGCCGTTGGGCCAGAGCGGCCGGGCGCGCCGGGCGGCGCGCCGGTGGTGCTGTGTTCGGTAGGTGCCCGCCTCCCGGTGACGGTCACCACGGCTCCGTATCGCCCGTGTCGCGGTGACACGGTGTCGTCGGAACGGCAGGAGTCGAACCTGCGGCCTTCCGGTCCCTGGCCGGACGCTCCTCCTGCTGAGCTACGTTCCGTCACGCGTCCGGGCCGGTTGGCGTGGGCCGTACCGGACGCGCTGCGGGCCTGCCGACCGGGCGGGGGTCGCCACTCCCCTCGCCGAGTCCCAGTCCCATGGCCCTCTTCTTTCAGGGCGGAGCCGCAGCGGGGACTCGAACCCCGTCCTGCCAGGTGGAAGCCGGCTGCCTTACCGGTTCGGCCTCTGCGGCGTGTCTCCCCGGAATCTCCCGGGGGGTGAATCCTTTCGCGCCCATCGGAAAGGGAGCCCGAACGGATTCACGTTCAACGTGCTGCACTGTGAAGTTGTCCATCTCGGAAATCAGCCGTCCGGTTAGCACCGCGAAAGCGGCCGTACCCGGCCGAGGAAATGAAGAAGCCGCCTGCGACGGGGTCTCTGGCGGCTCGGCGGTTTCCCTTTCGGGGTTTATCCGCCTGACCGTCCCGGGACCTGACCGAGGCTGTTGAGCAGGGAAGACGCGAGGAGCTTCAGCTTCCACACCGGCGATGCACCGTGGTTCACGGCCGCTCCTTTCCCTGAGCCGGAGCGGGCGCCCCTGCCTTTGTTCATTGAAGGGCAAAGGCGGCCCCCGGCGCCAATGATTTTTATCGGGGTTCATTTCCGGCGGCGGCTTCCGCGATCGGCGCGGAATTCACCTCTCCCCCTCACACGTGGCCCCGAGCCGGCCGGGTCCCTCTCGTCGTACCGAGGGGCGGCCGCCGGGTGGCGGGCCGCGGTGCCCTCATCCCAGCCGTGTCGCGGTTGTGGAGGGGTGCGGGTTCACGCATGATCGACAGAAGGGATCGATCTCATGGGAGTGACGCGGAGATCAGCCACCGTGCCTCCGCCGAGCGGGTGGTCGCGCTGCGCCGGGCTCTGTTCGGCTGACGGCGTTCAGCTGACGGCGTTCGGCTGACGGCGTTCGGCTGACGGCGTTCAACGACGGTGCACCCGGAGCCTGCCCTCCGCCCTCGCGGAGAGGTGGGCTCACCCCAGGGAGTCCGCCTCCCCCGGCGGTGAAAGGAGCGCCAGCGCGTGCAGGAGGGCGTCGCGCTCGCCCGCGGCGCGTCTCAGCATGTGGTGGCAGATCCGGCAGATGCCGGAGAACTCCCGCTCCGCGAGGTCACGGTAGCGGGGCAGGGCGGTCAGCGCCTCCGTACCCAGGGAGCCGAGGACCGCGAGGAACGGGTCGGCGGCGAGATCGGCCAGGGCCCGGCGCACACCGTCGCGGTCGCGGGCCACACGGCGCAGGTCGGACGGGCCGGCCCCCATGATGACGTTCTCGTCGCAGCAGGCCGAGATCCGCCCGTCGTAGCGGACCGTCGGGGTGTGCGCGATCGCGCACCGGCCCAGCCGCGCGCCGGGCACGCGGCGGGCCTCGGGGAACAGGCCGCGGGCGCGGCCGTACGGCAGCGGCGGGACCGGGTGGATCTCGGCGAGATCGCGCCAGCCGTCCCCCAGCGCGCCGGAGAGGAGGTCCCGGGCCGCCTCGATCTGGGCGGGGTCGTCCAGCACCTGCGCCACCAGCCACGCGCCCTCGGCGGCGACGGCGCGGGCGGCGGCGGCCACGGCGGCGCGCGGGCTCGGGTGGTGGGCGTCGACGCCCAGCACGACGCAGGCCGACAGGCGCAGCACGGACCGGATCCATCCGGGGGGATCACCGCCCGCGCCCCAGTACCCGCTGGTGTAGGGGACCAGCGCCTTGCCCGAGGCGTGGATCCGCCGGGCCGCGTGGGCGAGGGCACGCCGCTCCACGAACGGTTCCCCGCCGGAGACTCCGACGACCCGCAGCGCCTCGTCTTCGCAGAGCCCCTCGACGATCTCCGCGAAGAGGGCGTGGTCGGTGACGCGCGGGCTGTCCGGGCGGGAGTCGACCGAGCAGTGCGCGCAGCCGACCGGGCACCGGTCGGTGATGAGGAGCAGGGCCGACCTTCCGCGTTGCCGCCGCAGGGCGTCGAACTCGGCGAACCTGAGCATGCCCCCGACGTTACGCCGCCTCGCGCCGCGGTGGCCGCCCCCGCCCGCGCCGTGCGCCGTTTACGCCACACCGGTGGGAATCTAGGCCACCGCGCGTGGCCGGGCAGCCGGTCCGAGGTGTGCCCTCCGCCTCCTGGCGGCCCCGGAATACGCCTGCCAGGCGGTGGTTCGGAGGCCGCCGGATTCATACCTTGATCGCGTGGGAAGCCCGACCGGCCCACGAAACCCCGTCCCATGGGAGGGACCAATGAGCGAGTCGTCTCCACGCGTTCGCGATCTCGTGCAGCGCGCCGCATCCGACCCCGGGTTCGCCGAGCAGCTGCTCAGCGACCCCGAGTCGGTCGCCACCGAGTACAACCTCGGCGCCGACCACATCGACCAGATCAAGGAACTGGCCGGCGCCGGCCTGCTCAAGCCCGCAGTCCAGGCGCACACGGTCCCCGTCAAGGAGCCCGGCGGCGGCGGCTACTACTAACCGCCTCTGGGGGGTGTCGTGCACTTCAACTCGATACTGGTCAGCGTCACCGAGATCTGCACCGTGGGCTGCCGGCACTGCGGCTTCACCGGCTCCACGCGGGACCGCCAGCCGACCGCGGACGAGATCGGGCGCTGGGTGGCACAGGCGTGTGACAGCGGCATCCCGGAGATCATCTTCACCGGCGGCGAGCCCTTCCAGCGATTCCGGATGCTCAGATCCGGGGTCGGGGCCGCCGCCGGCCACCCCGGCAGGCCGCGGATCTCGGTGTTCACCAGCAGCTTCTGGGGCCGCTCGGCCGCGACGGTGGACAAGATCCTCGGGCAGTTGCCCGGCCTCACCCGGCTCTTTCTGAGCACCGACGTCTACCACCAGGAACGCGTCCCCACCCAGCACGTGGTCAACGTGATCGAGGGGGCGATCGCCAGGGAGATCCCCGAGATCAGCCTCTGCATCACCGTCGCCGAGGACCACGAGGAGGAACAGATCCGCGGGCTGTACCGGCGCTTCGAGGACCGGGTACGGGTGCATGTGGACCGGGTGATCCCCACCCCGTTCATCAAGACCGCGCACCAGGTGGGCCTACCCCCCGACCCCGAGCACTTCTCGGCCTCGTGCTACCTGGAGACCCCGCTGATCAACCCGAACGGCGACCTGTCCGCCTGCCACATCGGCAAGGCCGGGGCCTACGTCACGCTCTCCGACCTGGCCTACTTCATGGGCAACCTGCACGAGAAGTCGTTCCAGGAGATCCTCGCCGACGCCGACCGCAACTACGAATACCAGTTCCTGCGGGTGTACGGGCCGCAGGGCGTGGCACGCATGGTGGCCTCCTCCCCCGCGGTGCGCGGGCTGTTCAAGGGGGCGACCTTCACCAATGGCTGCGACCTCTGCTACAAGATGCTCCGCTCACTCGACGGGCGGGCCCGGCTGCGTGAGATCGCGGCCGACCCGTTCCAGCGCGAGCTGATCGACGCCATCCGGCTGGTCCGGTTCGGCGAGCGACCTCCCGAACCGCGGCCCGCGCCCGGCGCTCCCCAACCAGTAAGGAGTGGCACTTGACGAGCACGGACTTCGTCGGACTCGTACCCGCCGCCGGCCGGGGCACCCGGATGGCCCCGCTGCGCTACCCCAAGGAACTGCTGCCCATCGTGTACGAGCAGGCCGAGGGAGGCGCCCGGCTTCGTCCCGTCGCCGAGTACGCGCTGGAGTCGCTGGCCGGGGCGGGGGTCGGCAGCGCGATCGTGGTGGTGGCTCCGTGGAAGCTGGAGGTGGTCGCCTATCTCGGGGACGGGCACCACCTGGGCGTCGACATCGCCTACCTCCTCCAGGAGGAGGCGCGCGGCCTGGCCTGCGCGCTCGACCTGGCCCGGGGATGGACCAGGGGGCGCCACGTCGTGTTCGTCATGCCCGACACGATCTTCACCCCGTCCGACGCGCTGACCCGGCTGCGCCGCGTCTACGAGGAGACGGGGGCCGACCTCGCGCTCGCGGTCTTCCCCACGCCGGACGCGCACCGACTCGGCCCGGTGACCCTGCGCGGAGACCGGGTGCACCGGGTGTTCGACAAGCCCGCCGACCCGCCGGTCATGAACACCTGGGGCGCGGCGATCTGGGGAGACGCCTTCGCGAGGCTCCTGCACGAGGGGCTGCTCCAGGACACCCGGGAGAAGGCCCCCCAGCACGACAGCCACCGGAACGGTGAGCCGGTGCTCGGCCACTACTTCGACCTCGCGGTCCGCAGCGGCCTGCGGGTCCGCGCCGTCGAGTTCCCCGGCGGCGCGTTCCAGGACGTCGGGACGCCGCTCGCCGTCCGCCGGTCCATGGAGGGCCCCTCACTTCTGGCGGTGGGTCCGTGAGGCTTCTCTTCTTCGCGATGAGCAGCGCCGGATACGGCGAGACGCTGATCGGCATGTCGCTGGCCCGCCAGCTCAGGGTGGCCGGAATCGAGAGCTTCTTCATCGTCGAGCCCACGTCGGAGAGGCTGCTGCGTGGCAGCGGGTTCCCGTACCTGGTACTGAACAACTCGATGGGCACCTTCGCCACGCTGCTGGTGGACGAGACGGTCCGCGACTTCCGCCCGGACGCGATCGTGCTGTCCGACTACTTCACCTACTGCGGCGTGTTCCCCAAGCGCTACGGCGTCGACCCGTGGTTCATCGAGCGGTACGGCCTGCCGATCATGCCGATCGACATCTGGGAGTGGGCCAACACCGAGTTCGCGGTGGACGTCTTCCAGGGCAAGGCGATGGGCGTCGCCCGGCGGATCATGGACATGCCCACCCACCTGCGCCCGGTACCGGTCTGCCACCTCGACTCCGACTCCCGGACGTACCCCTTCCGCCTGTGGGAGGGCAACGAGCGGGTCAGCCGCCGCACCCGCCACCACCTGCGCGAGACGTTCGGGATGGCGCCCGAGGACCGGATGGTGCTGCTCGCGGTGGCCGGATGGCAGCAGGACAGGTACGCCGACGAGAACGGCGACCGGATCGCCGACCAGGTTCCCGAACTGCTCGTGCACTACCTGCGGCAGCTGCCGCCCAGCGCCCGCTTCGTGCTGGTGGGCAGCGTGCCGCCGGTGCTGGCGGACCTGGCCGACCGCGCCCACGTCATCCCCGCCTGCTCGCCGCACCGGTTCAACGTGCTGCTGGGTTCGGTCGACCTGGTGCTGACACTCAACCTGGGCGCCACCACCCTGGCCAGGGCCGTGCTGTCCGACATCCCCGGGCTGGTGCTGACCAACCGGTTCGACGTCCCGGAAAAACCGGACATCGACCGGGTCGAGGCGGAACTGTCCGGCCTGTCGGAGGACGTGCGCTCCTGGCTGTCGCGGACCCTGCCCATGTACCCGTTCCGGATGTGGCCGCTGGGGTTCCACAGCTTTCTCGACCCCATCGTGGCGAAAAATCCATACATGTCGACCTTCGCTCACGCCGAGCTGCTCGACGAGCCCGCCGTACTGTCCACGCTGCACGGCGTGCTGTACGACCGGGGGGTCCAGGACGGCCTGGCGCGTGAGCGGGCCGCATACCTGGAGACGCTGACCGATCATCCCGGCACCCCCGAGGTCTTCGCCTCGGCGGCGCGCCGCCTGGGCCTGGTGTGAGGTGGACATGAAACAGCTGAGCATGCACGTGACCGACCTGTGCAACGAGAAGTGCGGCTTCTGCGTCGTGGGGTCGCCGCTGGCGAAGTCCGACAGCGTGGAGTACGGCGACCTGATCCGCTTCCTCGCCGAGAACTCGGGGCAGGGATACACGTCGGTGAACCTGCACGGCGGGGAGCCGACGATCCATCCACGCCTGTTCGAGCTGCTGCGTACGATCCGGCTGCTGGAGTACCCGCGTGTGGAGATCCAGACCAACGCGCGCCGCCTGAAGGACCCGGAGTTCACCCAGCGCCTCGCCGAGGCCGGGGTCGAGCTGTTCGTGGTCTCGCTGCACGGCTCCACCTCGGTGATCCAGGACTGCCTGACCCAGACGCCGGGCGGGTTCGACGAGACGATCGAGGGCATCCGCAACGCCAAGCGCTCGGGCGTCGCGGTGCGGACCAACACCGTCATCACCCGGCTCAACATGGGCCGGTTGATGGACATCTGCCGGCTCTGTGTCGAGCTGGGGGTCGACCACGTCAACATCTCCAACCTGCACCCGGTGGGCAGCGGCTTCTTCGCCCTCGACATGCAGGCGCCCACGGTCGCCGAGACCCGCAGGCACCTGCTGCCGGTGATCGAGATGATGCTCGCCTCACCGGCGCGGCTGACGCTGGAGGGCTTCCCGCTCTGCGTGGTCACCCCGCACGAGGCGCTGGCCATCGAGGACGGCACACGCTCGATCCGGATGATGTACCAGGGCAACGTCCTGGACGACTACGACGCGTTCATGGACGAGCAGATGCGCTCGTACGGGCCGCCCTGCGACGGCTGCCCGCTGCGGACGCAGTGCGGCGGGGTCTACAACGAGTACGCCGAGCGCCGCGGCTGGGAAGAGTTCGGCCTGCGCCAGCCGTTCGCCATCGGCGGGTGAGCGAGATGTCCCGGCAGATCGCGATCTGGGCGGGGAGCAGCCTGCCCAACGTCGGCGACCGGCTGCTGGCGGCGGTGACGGAGGCCGAGCTCTCCCGCCGCCTGCCGGGTGCCGTCTTCGGGCACTTCTGCCCGTGGAGCACGGCGGCGGAGCCCGCGCCGCTCTGGGTGGACGGGGAAGGGCGCTGGCCCGGCGCGGGCTCGTTCGACGCCGTCGTGATGGCGGGCGGCCTGTGGAGCGGCCCGCCGTTCCGGCACCCGATCATGCAGGTGTTCTGCCTGGGCGGCGACCCTCGGGCGTTCGACCCCGGCATGTGGGTCGCCTGGCACGGTGTGGGCCTGCAGGACGACACCCCGGCGGCGGCGCGCGACGACTGGCGCGGCTACCTGAGGGCGGTCCGGGAGCGGATCGACCACCTGACCGTGCGCGGCGCGGGAGCCGCCCTGCGGATGGGCGAGGCGACCGGCGTGCCGGACACGACCGTCGTCCCCGATCCCGCCTTCGCGCTGGAGCCGCTGCCCCGGCCGCCGCGCCCGGGGCGGCGCCGGCCGCTGATCGGCGTCGCCGTCGGCGCCCCGGGGGTGACCTCGCAGCTGGTCACCCACCTCGTCGGCCGCAACCTCGCCGGGCACGGCGCGGCGGACCTCGCGCTGTGCGTGCCACCGGAGCAGGTCATGGCCGAGGCGACGAGTCCCGGGGAGCGGGCCGCCGCGCTGGGGTTCGTGACGGAGCTGGGGCTGACGCTGATCGAGCTGGCGGGCTTCGCCGACATCGAGCTCATCACGGTGCCCAACATCTATGGGGACGAGGAGGTCGGCGCCCGGTTCGCCCGGTCGGTGCCGGGCGCCCGTATCCGGGAGGTCCCCCTTCGGAGAACCTCCACCGGAGCCGAGGAGCTCACCGAGGCCCTTTCCCGCTGCGACCTCGTCCTCGTCTCCCGCTACCACAGCGCGATCCTCGCACTGCGCGGCGCCACCCCGTTCGTGGCGGTCGACCCGTTCTGGAGCCGCCGCAACGGCACGAGCAAGCTGCACGAGCTCACCGGCGAGCTGGGCATGGCGCACCGCTACTGGAACGCGCACACCGGCGAGGACCTCATCGGGATCGTGGAACGCGCGCTGGACGAGGAGCCGATCGAGGCCGCCGCCTACCGGGAGGCGCACGCGCGGGCGACGGCCGCCTTCGACGACCTCGCCGAGGCACTGCGCTCCGCACGGCCGAGAGCAGTGACGCCGAGATCGACAGCGGGGAGATCGTCATGACCCTGAAGGCCGTACTCGTCTACTCCAACGACGACGGGTTCTCGCTGGGGGTGGAGCTGATCCGGGCGGCCGTGGCCGACCGCCTCCCCCCGTCGCGGGTCGAGCACCGGGTCTGGTTCCACGAGGACGTGGGCAACCTGGCCGAGGACTACCTGGGGCACTACAACGCCTTCATGGCGCGGCTGTTCGACTACCGGCCGGACGTGATCTCCTTCTCCGCGTTCGTATGGAACCACGATGAGTTCACCCGGATGGGACGCATCGTCAAGCGGCACCTGCCGGACTGCCGCGTCGTGTGGGGCGGCGCCCAGGCCAACTCCCGGCGGATGGCCGCCCACCTGCTGCGCGAGTATCCGTGGCTGGACCTGGTGCTGCGCGGCGAGGCCGAGGAGGCGTACCCGGACCTGCTGGAACAGCTGGCGCGGGGCGGCGACCTGGACGCGGTGGCGGGCCTCACCCGGCGCGTCGACGGCGAGCCCGTGCACAACGACGATCCGCCCGACGTCGACCTGGGCGCGCTGCCGCTGGTCTTCACCGCCGACAGGCTTCCCCTGGAGCCGATCCTGCGGCGCAGGCCCGGCGCGGTCCTGGCCTACGAGACGGGCCGGGGATGCCGGCAGAAGTGCAGGTTCTGCCTCTACAGCGCGCCGAAACTCCGCGCGTTCCCGATGGAGCGGATCGAGCGCGAGCTGACCTACCTGCTGGCCGGGAGCATCCCCTACCTGCGGATGTGCGACGCCCACCTGGGCATCTCGCGGCACCGGGCCATGGAGATCTTCGAGATCGTCGCCGAGCACAACCGGGGGACGGTGGTGGACGTCTACCCGGATGTCAAACACGTCGACCTCGACTACGTACGGGCGATGAACCGCGCCGGATGCCGCGTGATCACCCTGGGCATCCAGTCCTCCGACGCCGACACCCTGCAACTGGCGGCCCGCAGGTTCGACCGGCGGCGGTTCGCCCAGGCCGCCTCCCTCATCCGCCGCCACCACAACCACGCCCTGGCCGCGGACATCATCATCGGCATGCCGGGGGACAACGCGGACAAGGTCCGCGACAGCGTGCGCTTCGCCTACGCGAGCGGGGTGGAGAAGGTGCACTTCGCGCCGCTGATGGCCTTCCCCGGGACCGACTTCTTCGAGTACGCCGAGCAGTACGGCATCGAGTTCTTCGACTTCCAGCCCCCGCTCGTCGTCAGCTCGCGTGGCTTCGGCACCGAGGACTACCGGCGGGCGATGGTCTTCGCCGGGCGGGTCGAGGCGCTGCAGGACATCGCACCCACCCTGCTGCGCTGCATGATCGCGGTCGCGAACTGCGACGTCGCGGACTGGGCCGAGCGCCTGGACCTGGGCTCCGGCACCGACCCCGCGCCCCTCATCGAGGAGGCGGACCTGCCCCCCGGGGTGCGCCGCCTGCTGCTCGACGGGCTCGCCTGGGACGCGGCGGTCCGAGCCCAGCGGGCGACGACCGCGCAGGATCCACCGGGGCTCGCCGACGGCGCGCTCGTCGCGGGCGTCGCGCCGGACGCCGTGCACTGGGCCGACCACCCCGTCCACCTGCTGCTGCGCGACTTCACGCTGACCTTCGACGCGCTCGCCCACGAACGCCAGGGCTACCTGTTCCCCCGGGGCGGCACGGTGGGCTACCCGCTGACCGGCCCGCTGCTGGCCGCCTTCGAAGCGGCCGCGGTGGGAATCACGGTCGGTGAGTGGCGGGACAAGACGCGGGCCGGCTCAGCCACCGAGCCGGCCCGTGAGGTATGCGACGCGGCCTTCAGGATCCTCTGCGCCACCGGGGTCGTCGCGCTGCGCGAGGAGGGGTGAGTCCTGCTCGCGCAGGGATCTGGCCCGTGAGTCGTACTCGCGGGCCAGATCCCTGCGCGAGGACAGGCCGAGCTTGGCGAACACGCTGGACAGCTGGGCCTGAACCGTGCGGGGCGACACGAAGAGCTTCGCGCCAATCTCGCGGTTGGTCAGCCCGCCGGACGCCAGCAGGGCCACCTGGCGTTCGGCCCTGGTCAGGGCTGCCCAGCCGACCCCCCGCCCGCGCGGCCCCCGGCCCCGGCCCGCGTAGACGACGGCCTGGCCGACGTCCAGCCCGGCGCCCTCGGCCCACGTGGCGGCGAAGGCGTCGGCGCCCAGCGCCGCGCGCACCCCGGCCAGGTCCGCCTCGTGCTGCGGCGCCATCGCCGGGGGACGTGACAGCCCCAGCCGGTCGCGCAGCGACTGGGCCGCGCCGAACAGCCTGGCGGCGTGCTCGTGGCGGTGGTGCCCCGCCGCGAGCCCGGCCATGGCCTCCAGCGAGTCGGCCGTCTGGGCGCGCAGGCCCATGGCGGCACCGGCTCGCAGCGCCGAGTGGTGCGCGGAGGCGGCACGGACCGGGTCTGCGCACCGGGTGACGCGGCCGAGGGTGAACAGGCACCGCCAGGTGAGCGGCCGGTCGTCGGTCTCGCGTGCGCGCGCCATGGCCTCCTCGGCGAAGGTGAGGGCCGCGGCGGCCGCGGCGGCACCACCCGAACCCAGGATCGCCGCGCCGAGACCGGCCAGCCCCATCGCCGCCAGCCGCGCGGCGGTGCGCTCGCCCACCTCGGCCACCTCGGAGAACACCTCCCTGGCCGCCTCGTACTCGCCGATGTCGAGCAGCATCCTGCCGAGCGTGTCAAGGCAGTCACCGAGCAGCGGCGGGGAGCCCGCGGAGCGCGCGATCTCGACCGCCTCGGCGAGCCGCTCCCCCGCCTGGCCGTACCGTCCCCGGCAGGAGGCCACCTCTCCCAGCCCCCTGAGCACCGCGGCCCTTCCCCAGACGTCGCCCATCCGCTCGGCGACGGCCAGGCTCTGTCCGAGCGCGCTCTCCGCCTCCGCGTACGCGCCCTGGTAGACGGCCACCTGCGCGATGGCCAGCAGGCCCATCTCCAGGCTCAGTTCCGAGCCGTGCCTGCGGCCGACGGCGACGCACCGCTCCAGTGCCGCGCGTGCCCCGCTGAGGTCCCCCGCGGCGACGCGGGCGTGCCCGAGCAGGACGAGGGGCGCGCAGTTCCACGCGTGGCCCACCGGCGCCCTGCCCTGGGCGGCGAGCTCGGTGAGGGTACGGCTGGCCGAGGCGGGCTCGCTCATCGTCCGCAGGCCCGCCAGCACCGCGAGGGCCCGGGTCTGCCCGGCCTCGTCTCCCAGCTCGCGGAACATGGCCAGTGCCCGGCGGCAGGCGTCCGCGGCGTCGGCGTACTCACCGAGGGCGCAGGAGAGCACCGCGGTGCTCAGCGCCGCGGCGGCCGGCACCTCGCCGTGGACCAGCCCTCCGGCGGAGACCAGCGAGGCGAGCCAGCCGCGCCCCTCGCGCGGGCGGCCCCGCACGATCCAGTACGTCTCCAGCGCGCTCGCCAGCCTGGCCCCGACCGTCGCGGGCCCGCCGGAGACGCACCAGCACAGGACCGCCCGCATGTTGGCGTAGGCGGCCTCGACGCGTTCCAGGTGCGGCGTGGCGGCGCCCGTGGTGAGCGCCTCCGCCGCCCGCTCGGCCAGCGCCGCGTAGTACTCGGCGTGGCGCGCCCGCACGGTCCCGGCTTCGCCGTCGGCGCGCAGTTCCCGCCCCGCGTAGGCGCGCACGACCCGCAGCAGCCGGTAGCGGGTCACGGTGCCCGCGGTGTCGCACTCGACGAGGGACCTGGACACGAGTCTGGCCAGGAGGTCGACGACGACGTCGGGCCTGATACCCGCGCCCGCGCAGACTCCCTCCACGTCGTCGATGACGAAGCCGTCCTCGAACACCGCGAGCCTGCGCAGCAGCAGCCGCTCCCGCCCGGGGAGCATCTCGTGGCTCCAGCCGATCGCCGCCTCCAGCGACCTGTGCCTGGGGTGGGCGGTGCGGCTCCCCCCGGCCAGCAGCCGGAACGGGTCGTCGAGCCGCTCGGCGATCTGCGCCGGCGACAGCATGATCGAGCGCGCGGCGGCGAGCTCGACGGCCAGCGGCAGGCCGTCGAGGCGGCGGCAGATCTCCTCGACCGCCTCTGCGGTCTCCGGGCTGGCGGGCCGTCCCTGCGCCGCGGCGCGTTCGGCGAACAGGCGGGCGGACCGCGCCACGTCCAGCGGGGCGAGGCGGTAGGTCACCTCGCCGGGAACGCTCAGCGGCTCCCTGCTGGTGGCCAGCACACGGAGTCCGGGGTGGGTGCCGAGCAACTCCGGAACGGTCACCGCGCACCGGTCTGCGACGTGCTCGCAGGTGTCGAGCACGAGCAGCGCGGGCCCGTCGCCGGGGACCACGGCAAGAGCGTCGAGGCCGGTGAGATCGCCGAGACCGGCGGTCAGGTCGCGAAACCAGATCCCGCCGGGATAGGCACCGGCCCGGGTGAGAGCGTACGCGTTCGCCAGCCGGGTCTTGCCGACCCCCGGCGCGCCGGTGAGCGTGACGAGCCGCGCCGCGCCGAGCAGGTCGCGCAGGCCGGCGAGTTCGGCATCGCGGCCGACGGGGTCGCCGGACCATCGCCGGGGCAGATCGCCGTCCACCGCTAGCCCACCAGACGCCGCGCGAACGACCGCAGCGACAGCGCGCCCGTGGCGAGCGTCCCGGCGGCGAGCACGCCCAGCGCGACCGCCTCCGGCATGTGCGGGACGGCGGGGCTCAGCGCGCCGCGCAGCGCCTCGCTCACGTAGACCAGCGGATTGACCAGGACCGCGGTCTGCAGCCAGGGCAGCGCCTCCAGCGCGGACCAGGGGTAGTACACGCAGCCGAGCATCATGAGCGGGACGATGAAGATCGCGAACAGCGCGCTGAGCTGCTGGGGCGGGAGCAGCGTGCCGATGAGCAGGCCCAGGCAGGCGGTCAGCAGGGACGACAGCACCAGCACCGCGATCAGCAGCGGCCAGCGACCGAAGTCGATGTTCGGGGCCTCGCCGGGGCCGTGCACGAACAGCACGGCGAGGAAGACGACCACCGCCGCGATCACCCCCTGGATCGCACCCGCGACGATCTTCTCGACCCCGACGGCCCAGACCGGGATCGGGGCCAGCGCCCTGTCGTCGATCTCCTTGGTGTAGGACAGCTCCATGACCAGCGGGGTCGTCACGGCGAAGATGCCCTGGAGCACGATGCCCGAGGCGACCAGGCCGGGGACCAGGATCGTGGCGAACGTCTCCGCGCGCCCGGCCTCGGAGAGTCCCTGCCCCGCCCCGTACCCGATCCGCGGCAGGACCACGGCGAACACGAAGATGAACAGGACGGGCTGGACCACGGTGCGGGCCATGAAGGAGGGCAGGTCCCGCCGCAGCACCCGCAGGTCCCTGGCGAGCAGCGCGCCGAAGGTGCGCGCGTAGCCGCGTGACGCGGCCGGCGGCGCGATGGTCGATGCCGTCATCGCAGCTCCTTGAGCGGGGAGGTCCCGGGCTCCGGCCCCGGGAGAGGGGGCGCGGCGCGATGCCGCGGGGAGGAGGTCAATCCCGGTACTCCCGCCCGGTCAGGGCGAGGAACACCGTTTCGAGGCTGGGCCGCACGACCCGGACGTCGGCCAGCGCCAGCCCGGCGTCCTGGCCCGCGCTCACCAGGGCGGCGAGGATGCCCTCCGGCGCCAGGGTGAAGACGCGCAGCCGGTTCTCCGAGACCTCGGCGTCCGTGACCCCCGCCAGCCGCCGGGCCTGCTCGACGATCTTCTCCGGGTCACCGTCGTAGGTGAGGGTCAGCACGGTCCGCAGGCCGGTCGCCGTCTTGAGCTCGGCGAGCTCCCCGCAGGCCAGCACGGCTCCGCGGTCGATGATCGCGATCCTGTCGCAGAGCTCCTCGGCCTCCTCCATGTAGTGGGTGGACAGCACGATCGTCTGGCCCCCGGCGCGGATCTCCCGCAGGGTGTCCCAGAGGTTCACCCTGGTCTGCGGGTCCAGACCCGAGGTGGGCTCGTCGAGGAAGAGGATGTCCGGCCGATGCATCAGCGCCCGCGCGATCATGACGCGCTGCGCCTGGCCGCCGGACATCTCGGTGATCCTGGCCGTGGCGCGGGAACCCAGGCCGAACCGCTCCAGCAACTCGAGCGCCCGCCGCCTGGCCTCCTTCGCGGGCAGCCCGGCGTACCGGCCGCGAAACTCCAGGTTCTCGCACGCGGTGAGCTGCCGGTCGAGGTTGTTGTACTGGGCCACGACACCGATGTGGCGTTTGACCGCGATGGGCTCGCGCACCACGTCCGCGCCCCCGACCCTGGCCACACCGCCGGTGGGAACGATCCTGGTGGTGAGCATGCCGATCGTCGTCGTCTTTCCCGCCCCGTTGGGCCCGAGGAGGCCGAACAGCTCCCCCCTGCCCACTCGCAGGGTGAGCCCGGCCACCGCCTCGGTCACCCCGGACGAGCTCACGTAGGTCTTGCGCAGTTCGCTGGTCTCGACCGCGACGTCCGCCATGTCCGGCTCCCTCTTCGGCACGTGGCGCCCAGTGTGCGAGCGCCCGGTTAAAGCGCGCCTTGATCGCGGTTGGAATCCGGTTTGAGGCATGGCACCGCCCCTGGCAGGGCGCGGCACCAGGTACTTCCATACCGGGTTTCAACCGTTATCCAACCGGCCGAGCCGACACTTCGTTCAGACGACGGGAGCCCGATGCCACCCCCCAGCGCCATCCTGCGGGCGAAGATCGACCTGGCCGGCCACGCGCTCAGGAGCGCGGAGAGCACGCTGTGGCGCGCCCCCGGTCCTCGACGGCGCTACCGCGACTACCTGTGCGCGATGCACATGGTCATCAGAGCCTCGGTACCGCTGCTGCGGGCCGCGTCGGCCAGGGCGGTGGAGCTGGGCGAGGGGGAGCTGGGCGAGTACCTGGACCGGCACGCGGCCGAGGAGACCTGTCACGACGACTGGCTGCGTGAGGACCTGGCCTCGATCGAGCCCTCGGCGGAGGAACTGCTGCGCCGCACGCCGCCCCCGTCGGTGGCCGAACTCGTCGGAGCCCAGTACTACTGGGTGCTGCACCACCACCCCGTCGCGCTGCTCGGGTACGTCGCGGTGCTGGAGGACGAGGCGCCCTCCCCCGCACTGCTCGAACACCTCGAACGGGGCACCGGATACCCCCCGGCGGCCTTCCGTACCCTGTGGCGGCACGCCGCGCTGGATCCGGGGCACCGCGACGGCCTGGACCGGATGCTCGACGGCCTGCGGCCGACGCGCGAGCAGCAGGCCGCCGTCGGCACCAGCGCCCTGCACACCGTGCGCGCCGCGGCCGCGCTCCTGCGCGAGCTGGCCGGGGAACCCCCGGAGGTGCTCCCGTGCACCTGATGGACATCCTGGCGCTGCGCCCCGTACCCGCCGCCGCGGTGCTCATGGCGATCACCCGGCGGTGCCCGCTGCGCTGCGGTCACTGCTCGACCGGCTCGCTGCCCGGCTCCGAGGAGCATCCCGGGGAGATCTTCCAGCGGTTCGCCGGGACGTTCACCCCGGCGGACCGGCCGGAGCTGGTCATGCTCACCGGGGGCGAGCCGCTGCTCCGGCCCCGTCTGGCCCGCTCCCTGGCCGAGACCGCCGCCCGCAGCGGCACCCGCACGATGATCCTGTCGGGCATGTTCTTCGCGCCCCGGATTCCCGCCTCGATCGCCGGGGCGATCGAGGCGGCCGACCACTTCTCCGCCAGCCTGGACGCCTTCCACGAGGAGGAGGTGCCCAGGAAGAGCGTCTTCGCGGTCATGCGGGCGCTGCTGGCGCGGGGCAAGGACCTCAGCTTCCATCTCACCGGGAGCGGGCCCGACGACCCCTACCTGCGCGACGTCACCGCGGAGATCCGGCGGGAGTTCCACGACCGGATCCCGATGCTGGTGGGGCGCGTGCGGCCGGTCGGCCGGGCCCGTGCCGGCGCGCCCGCGCTCCTCCCCGCACCGGCCGCCGGGAACGCCGCAACCGTGACGGGCTCCGGGGTCGCGCCCGCACTGCCGTGCGTGATGGCCGCCTGGCCGACCGTCGGGTTCGACGGGACGATCACCGCGTGCTGCAACCAGGACGTCGTCGACCACCGTCCCGTCCCCGGCCACCTGCGCCTGGGGCACGCGGGTGCCGACGACTGGAGCACGGTCAGGGAGCGCTGCCTGACCTCCGGCACGCTGCGCGCCCTGAGAACGTACGGCCCGCTCCGGCTGGCCGGCGCCCCGCCGGGCCGGGGGTACTGCGAGACCTGCCGGGAGCTGGAGGTCACCCCTCCCCCGCACACGCCCGCCGCCGCCTTCCTGGAGCGGCGGGTCCGCGACATGCAGCTGGCCGGCGGCGGGGTGGGCTTCGCCGGGAGGTACGGCTGCCCGCCCTACGGCGACCTCGTCTCACTCGGCCACCCCGGGAGGAAACATGACCTTTGACCCCCTCGACGAGCTGGCCCGGGCGGGCATCGACCTCACTCTCGCCGGCCCCGAGCAGCGCGAGATCGTCCGCTCGCTGAGCGAGGCCGAGGTCGCGCTCCTGGTCTCCATCCACGGGCAGCTGCGCGAGGGCTCTCCCGAGGTCGAGGCCCACATCGTCGGCGGACTCCTGTTCTGATCGGGGATGATCATGCGATGCCCTTCCTGCCTGGCCGAGACTCCGGGGCACCCCCGGTTCTGCCCGTCGTGCGGCACACACCTCGCCGCGCCGGCGCCGGTGGAGGTGCGCAAGATCGTCACAGTGCTCTTCTGCGACCTGGCCGAGTCCACCGCGCTGAGCGAGCGCCTCGACCCCGAGTCCCTGCGCGCGGTCCTGATCCGCTACTTCGCGCTCATGCGCGACCAGCTCGCCTGGCACGGCGGCACGGTGGAGAAGTTCATCGGCGACGCCGTCATGGCCGTCTTCGGGGTACCGGAGCTGCACGAGGACGACGCGCTGCGCGCCGCCCGTGCCGCGCTGGACATGCGGGCGGCGCTCGAACGGCTCAACGACGATCTCGACCACGATCTCGGGATCCGGCTCAGGGTCCGCATCGGCGTCAACACCGGTGAGGTCGTCGCCTCTGGCCTCGCCCGCGGTGAGCAGGCCCTTGTCGCGGGCGAGACGGTGAACGCCGCCGCCCGGCTCCAGCAGCTCGCCCGGCCTGGAGAGATCCTGCTCGGGCCCGAGACCTGGCGCCTGGTCGGCCCCTCCGCCGTGGGCACCGCGGCCGGCCCCCTGACACTGCGCGGCAAGCGGCATCCGGTCACCGCGTGGCGGCTGGTCTCGATGCGCTCCGACGACCCGGCCGTGATCCGGCGGTTCGACATCCCGTTCGTCGACAGGCAGGAACCGCTGCGCGAGCTGGACCGGACCCTGGACGGGATCATCAGGCACCGCCACTGCCGCATCGTGACCCTGCACGGCGAGGCAGGGGTGGGCAAGACCCGGCTGGCACGGCTGTGGGCGGAGCGCGCGGGGCAGCGTGGTGTCCTCGTCGGTTCCGGCCGCTGCCGCCCGTACGGCGCGGGCGGCACGCTGCTCGGGGTGGCGGACGCGGTGCGCGAGCTGGTGACCGTGGGCACGCCCGACCCGCGGGCTCTCGCCGTACTCCGCGACGGCCTGCTGAAGGACGGCACGCCCAACCCCTCACACCAGGAGACCTCCTGGGCGCTGCGCAGCGTCCTGGAGGGACTCGGGCGCTCCACGTACGTGCTGATCGTGCTGGACGACGTGCAGTGGGCGGGCGGCCCGGTCTTCGACACGCTCGGCCGGCTGGCCGAGGAGCTGAGCGAGGCGGCGGTGATGGTGCTCTGCGTGACGCGCTCCGACCTGTTCGACCGCATGCCCGGCTGGCAGGCCGCCTCCCGGCTGGCGCTGCCCCGGCTCGGCCCGGCCGACTCCCGGCTCCTGGCCTCCGGGCTGGCCGAGGTGACGCCGCACGACGGCGCCCTGCTCGACCGGATCGCCGACCGCTCCGAGGGCAACCCCCTGTATCTGGAGCAGCTCGTGGCCATGCTCGGCGACGGTGGGGAGCCACACGGCCTGCCGCTGACCGTGCACGCTCTCATCGCGGCCCGCGTCGACAGGCTGGGTCCCGCGGCCAGGGAGGTGCTGGAGTGCGCCGCGGTGGTCGGCAGGGAATTCACCGCCGGGGAGCTGCGGGCCGTCTCGGGGACCGGCGAGCCCGGCGCTCCGCTGGAGGAGCTCCGGCGCAAGTCCTTCGTCGAGCATCGTACGGAGGCGACGTTCCGGTTCACCAGCGGCCTCATCCAGGAGGTCGTCTACGGCGGCATGGCCAAGCGTCGGCGGGCCGAGCTGCACGAGCGGTTCGCCGGCTGGCTGGCCGCCGGAGACGGCGGGGACGAGGCGGTCGGCACGCACCTGGAGCAGGCATACCGGCACCGCGCCGACCTCGGCCCTCCCGGCGAACACACCGCGCGGCTGCGCGACGGGGCGGCGGCCCGGTTGTCGGAGGCCGGCACCCTCGCGCTGCGCAGGAGCGACCTGTCCAGGGCGGAGAACCTGCTCAGCAGAGGGGCCGCGCTGCTGGGGCCGGCCCATCCCGGCTGGCCGCGGATCAGCGGGCGCGTCGCGGAGACCCAGATCACCCTGGGTGACGTCGAGCGGGGACGGCTGCTGCTCACCGAGGTGCTGGAGCGCGCGACCGGCGACGCGGACGCGATGGTGGCCGCCCACGCCTCGCTCTACCTGAGCCACTTCGACCCGGCCGGCTCCTCCGAGGTCGCGCGCCGTGCCATACCGGTCTTCGAGGCCGCCGCCGACGACCTCGGACTGGCCAGGGCCTGGACCATGGTCGCCCAGGAGGCGCAGGGGCGCGGCAGGTTCGCCGAGACCAGGGAGATGTTGCAGCGTGCCCTGGAGTACGCCACGCGGTCCGGTGCCGAGCTGGAGCGCGCCACCATCCTGGGCAACCTGGCGGCCTCCCTCTGGCTGGGCCCGGAACCGGCGCCCGTCGCCATCTCCAGGTGCCGTGACCTGCTGGCCGCGCACGGCAGGGACCGGGGGATCGTGCGCGCCGTGGTCGGCTGTCCCCTGGCGGTCCTGCTGGCCACGCGGGGAAGGTTCGACGAGGCCAGGACCACCCTCGCGGCGGCCGGGCGGTCCCTCGCCGACCTGCGGCACGCCTACGCCGACGCGTTCATGCCGATCTTCTCCGCGGCCGTCGAATCGCTGGCCGGACGCTGGGACCTCGCCGAGGACCTGCTCCGCCAGGCATGCGCCAAGGCCGGGGCGCTCGGCGACACCCAGCTTCTGGTCACCGCCTCACGTGACCTGGCCGGCACGCTGCTGCGCCGGGGAGACCTGGCCGGGGCCGAGCTGTGGGCGGGCACGGCCCTGGAGGACTCGCCCCGGGCCGCCCCGATGAACACGGCCGAGCTGCACGCGATCCGGGCCGAGGTGCTCGCCGCCCGGGGCGCCGCGGAGCCCTGCCGGGAGCTCATGGACCTGGCCGTACGCGAAGCCGGCGGCACCGACTCCCCCGTCTGCCGCGCCACGGTGCTGCTCGGCAACGCCCGCGGCCTCGCCGTCCTGGGCGCCTGCCAGGAGAGCGAGGCCGCGGCGCGCGGCGCGATGGCCGAGTTCGCGGCCAAGGGGCACCTGGTCGGCAGGGGATGGGCACTGGCGCTGGCGGGCCGGCGATGACCGCCCGTCCCGAGCTCACCTGGCGGCTCGGCGCCGAGGACGACCTCGCCGACATCACCGTGTCCGCCGCGGGCAACGCGGCCATCACCCCAGAGTGGGCGTGGCAGGGCGCCACCGGGCGCGGTGTGCGGGTCTGCGTGGTGGACAGCGGGGTCGATCGCGACCACCCGCTGCTCGCCCCGGTGCAGGCGGCCCATGCCGTGGTGACGGGCCCGGACGGTAAGGCCGTCGTGCGGGAGAGCGACGCCGCCGACACCTGCGGGCACGGAACGGCGTGCGCCGGGATCATCCGCTCGATCGCGCCCGAGTGCGAGCTGCACAGCGTCCAGGTGCTGGGAGCGGGCTTCTCGGGAACCGGTGACGCCTTCGTCACCGGGCTCCGCTGGGCCATCGAGCAGGGCTTCGACGTGGTGAGCCTGAGCCTGTCGACCAACAGGAGGCATCTGGCCGAACCGCTGCGCGAACTCGGTGACCTCGCCTACTTCCGCCGTACGGTGCTCGTGGCGTCCGCGCACAACCTGCCGGTGGAGAGCTTCCCCTGGCGGTTCTCCTCGGTGATCTCCGTGGGCAGCCATGCCGGGGCCGATCCCGGACTGATCCTGTACAACCCACGCCCGCCCGTGGAGTTCTTCGCCCATGGATCCGACGTGGAGGTGGCCTGGCCCGGCGGCGGGCGCACCCGGTGCACCGGGAACAGCTTCGCGACCCCTCACGTCGCGGCCCACTGCGCGCTGATCCTGAGCAAGCACCCCGGGCTGACGCCCTTCCAGGTGAAGACCGTCCTGTACCTGACCGCGCAGAATGTGAGGAAGCTCAATGATGGTGAACGGTGAGATGATCGCGGCCGTCTCGGCGGCGGTCGCCGGCTCGGAGGCGGAACACCGCCTCCTGCTCCAGTCGATCGTCGACACCGCGCGTGTGATCTTCGGGGCCAAGGCGAGCTCGATCTTCCTGGTGAACGAGGAGCACGGGGACCTGGTCTTCGAGGCGGTCTCCGGCGAGGGCGAGAAGGTGCTCGTCGGACGGCGCTTTCCCGCCACGCGGGGCATCGCGGGGTGGGTACTGAGCGCCGGGGACGCGCTGATCGTCGACGACCTGTCGACGAGCACGGTGTTCGCCCGCGACATCGCCGAGTCGACCGCGTACGTGCCGGGCGGGCTCATGGCGGTGCCGCTCGTCCACGACGACGAGGCGCTGGGCGTACTGGAGGTGCTCGATCCTCACCCGCAGGCGCGGGCGGCCATCGACGAGCTGGCCCTGCTGACGCTCTTCGCCGCGCAGGCGTCGGCGGCGCTGCGGATCGTGCAGCGCAACCGCCACGCCCTGCGGGTGCTGGAGGGCACCGGATCCGAGTTCGGCGACCTGCTGTCCATCGTCGCCGCGCTCGCGGGCGGGACCGAGGAAAGACGGCGGGCCGGGCTGCGCCTGCTCGGTTCACTTCACGAGCTCCTGGTTGACAATCAGAGCTGACTACTTCAGCAGAAATCACCGGTTTACTAATAGATGGGCGCATATATCATGACAATTCCGTGAGCCCGCCTCCACATAACCCGGTCAGATTTCCGCAGCCGCCTGGACAGCCAATGGAGAATCCCCCGTGGGTGCAACCGTAGTGCGCGAGAAGGCGGAGGCGGGAGAGACCACCTTCGCCGTGCTCGGCCCTCTTGAGGCCCGCCGCGACGGCAGCCTGGTCCCGCTCGGGCCCTTCAAGCAGCGCGTGCTCCTGTCCCTGCTGCTCTGCCACGCCAACAGGATCGTCCCGGTGGACCAGCTCAGCACCGCGGCGTGGAGCGAGGAGCCCCCCAGGACCGCGCTGAAGAACGTCCAGGTCTACGTGTCCGCGCTGCGCAAGAACGTGCTCGGGGAGGCCGACCGCGACCGGCTGGCCTACCGTCCTCCCGGCTACCAGCTACGGCTCGGTCCCCAGCAGCTCGACATCCTCGTCTACGAGACCCTGGCCCGCAGGGGCCGCCAGCACCTGCGCGACCGCGAGATCACCAAGGCGGTGGGACCGCTCCACGAGGCTCTGCGGCTCTGGCGGGGCGACCCCCTGCCCGACATGGCGCACGTGCCGCTGATCAGCGACGAGCTCTCCCGGCTGCGCAGCGAGCGCATGTCGGTGTACGAGGACTGGGCCGAGGCGGAGCTCAGCCTCGGACACCACACGCACATCATCGGCTCCCTGGAGGAGAACGTCCGGCGCCACCCGCTCAGGGAACGGCTGCGCAGCACGCAGATGATCGCGCTGTTCCACTGCGGGCGGCAGTCGGAGGCCCTGGCGCAGTACGAGGACATGCGCCAGACACTGGCCCGGGAGCTCGGCCTCCAGCCCAGCCCGGTCCTCGAACGGCTCTACCGGGCGATCCTCGCGGGTGACCCGTCCCTGGACGGCCCGTCGGCCGGGGGCCCGCCACACCTCGGCGGCGCGACCGTGATCAGGCCGCACCCCATCGCGGGCCACGGCCAGGAGGTGATCGCCCACCTCAGCCAGCTCCCCCGCGACCTGGCCGACTTCACCGGCCGCCGCGAGAGCGTCCAGGACATCCTCGGCGTCTTCCGCACCCGCCGGCACAGCCCGCCGGTGGTGATCTCCGGCCCGGCGGGAACGGGCAAGACCGCACTGGCCGTGCACTCCGCCCACCTGCTGCGCGAGCGCTTCCGCGACGGGCAGCTCTTCGTACGGCTGCGCACGGCGGGCGGCCGGGAGCGTTCGATTCCCGACGTGCTGGCCGAGATCCTGCGCACCTGCGGCTTCGAGGGCGACCCTCCGCGCCGGGCCGGCGAGCGGGTCGCCGCCTGCCGGGCCTGGCTGGCCGAGCGCAGCATCCTGCTGATCTTCGACGAGGCGTCCACCGCGGCGCAGATACGGCCCCTGCTCCCCGGTACCGGGGACAACGGAGTGCTGATCACGAGCAGGAGGCGGCTGAGCGCCCTGGAGTCGGCGCACCACGTGACGCTGGAGACCTTCACCCCCGCGGAAGGCGTCGAGTTGCTACGGCGGACCGCCGGTGCCGAGCGCGTCGACGCCGACCCCGCGGCCGCCCTGCGCGTGGTCGGCACCTGCGCCAACCTTCCGCTCGCCGTCCGCATCGCCGGGGCGCGACTGGCCGCCCACCGTCACGTCAGGCTCTCCCTGTTCGCCGACCGCCTCGCCGACGAGCACTTGCTGCTGGACGAGCTGTCGGTGGACGACCTGTCACTGCGCACCTGCGCGGCCACCTACGAGCGCGACCTCAGTCCCGAACTGTGGACCTCGCTGCGGCGCCTGGGCGCGCTGCCGAGCGGCGAGTTCACCGCCGACGATCTGGCCGCGCTGCTCGACTCGGACGTGCGGCTGGCCGCCGACGTCGCCGACAGGCTCGCCGAGGCCCACGTGGTCACCGCGGAGCCCAGGCCCTCCCCGGTCTATCTGATCGCCGACTGGCTGCGCCTGTACGCACGGGAGCGGCTGCAGCGGGAGGAGTCGGCGCCCCAGCGCACCGCGGCCGGGGAGCGGCTACGCCGCGCCCGCGCCCGCGCGTAGCCTGGCACGGCGCCCGCCCCGCTAAGGCACGTCACACGATGAATGGGCAGATAAAAGGACTTCCCCTATTTTGCCTAACGGACAACTCCCCGGCCAGAGAAAGGGAATTCATCCGGCGGCCAAAAATCCCGGCCGCTCCCTCCTGAATTCCGCTTTTTCGGCTAACCCAATATCATCCGGCGGTCCCGATGCGGCCCCGCATAACCAGCCGGTTTACAGATCCATAAAAACCTGCCGACGAGGGCCGGTTCGCGCACGGGTACGGAACCCGGCCCTCGTCACCCGCGGCGGTTCACCGGCACCGGTGGACCTCCATGGCGCGCCGGATCCAGGAGATCATGACCGGCATCGTCACCCGCGGCGGTTCACCAGCGCTGGTGGACCTGGGGGCGGATCAGCTCGTCATAGATCTCCCGCACACCCTGGAGAGTGGCCTCGGGCAGCGCGTCGAACGCGGCGGCGGCCGCGTTGGCACGGGCCTGGGCCGGGTTGCGCGCACCGGGGATGACCACGGAGACGCCGGGCTGGTCGATGATCCAGCGCAGCGCGAACTGCGCCATGGTGATCTGGGGCGGCATCAGCGGGGCCAGGCGGCGCACCGCCTCCAGGCCGGTGGCGTAGTCGACCCCGGAGAAGGTCTCGCCGACGTCGAAGGACTCGCCGTGCCGGTTGAAGGTACGGTGGTCGTCGGCGGCGAAGACCGTGGACTCGTCGTACTTGCCGGACAGCAGGCCGCTGGCCAGCGGGACGCGGGCGATGATGCCGACCCCGGCCGCATCCGCCGCCGGGAGCACCTTCTCCAGCGGCTTGAGCCGGAAGGCGTTGAGGATGATCTGAACGGTGGCCACGTTCGGCCGGGCTATCGCGGTCAGCGCCTCCTCGCAGGTCTCCACGCTCACCCCGTAGGCGGCCACGCGGCCCTCCTCCACGATGGTGTCGAGGGCGTCGAAGACCTCGTCCGAGGAGTAGACCGGGGTGGGCGGGCAGTGCAACTGCACCAGGTCGAGGGTGTCGACGCCGAGATTGGCCCGGGAGCGGTCGGTCCAGGCCCGGAAGTTGTCCAGGGTGTAGGCGGACGGCTCCTGGGCGACACGGCGGCCCATCTTGGTGGCCACGGTCAGCCCGGGCCTGTCCTTGATCAACTGCGAGACGATCCGCTCGCTCCGTCCGTCGCCGTACACGTCGGCGGTGTCGACGAAGGTGACCCCGGCGTCCACGGCCGCGTTGAGGGTGGCCAGCGCCTCGTCCTCACCGACCTCACCCCAGTCGGCCCCCAACTGCCACGCGCCGAGCCCGACGACGCCGATCTGCCTGCTGGTTCCACCCAGTTCACGCTGCTGCACATCAGCGATCGTAGCCCGCGCGACGCGATGGGATCACCGGTGTCCGGGGCGGAGCGGTCCCGGCCGCCCCGCCATGGGTAATTCTCACCAAACGGGCGTGAAACGCCTTCTACTCCGGCGTCTTCGACACCACATGGGCGTCAGGCCCAGGAAAAACGAGGCTCTCGTGCTGGTCGTCCTCCCAGCGGACCACGTAGGGCGGGCTTCCGTCCTGGTGATGGAGTTCGACGATGAACCCGATCTTGCGGGGGTCGCCACTGTGGGTCCCCTCCACGATCAGCTTGTCACCTATGGTTGCCTTCACTGTGGCCTCCTGGATCACAGGTGCCGGCTCTCCGGGCATCCCTCTCCTCCCATGGCACCATCCCGCGGCGCATACGTCCAGGTGGGAGGCAGATTGGGGCGGCCGAACGGCTCAGTCGGCCGCGGAATTCCCGCATCTGAGTCGACACTGAGATAGTGAGGCCATGCACGCACTCGACGTTCTCGGTGACCCCGTCCGGCGCCGGATCCTGGAGTTGCTCGCCGATGGCGAGCGGGCGGCCGGCGAAATCAGCGCCGTGGTGCAGGAGGAGTTCGGGATCTCCCAGCCCGGCGTCTCTCAGCACCTGCGCGTGCTGCGAGACAACGGGTTCGCGACCGTGCGCGCCCAGGGAACACGGCGCCTGTACGCCGTCGACCCCGCCCCGCTGCGGGAGGTGGACAGGTGGCTCGACCGCTACCGGCACTTCTGGACCCAGCGCCTCGACTCCCTGGGCACCGAGATCGCCCGGGGGAAGCGGGAGCGCCGCGCCGGGGAGGCCCGCTGAGGCCGGCCCCGCCCGGAGGGCCGCAGGGGTGCACAGGCGTAACGGAGGGCGAGACGACATCTCTATTGACGGAACCTTTGGCAGCGGTCTAGCGTGGCGGGAGAACCACCAGCCGCAGGAGAGAACCATGACCCAGGTAGCCGCACCAGGCTCCGGGTCCAGCCTGCCCTGCCCCAGGGATCCGATGCGGATCCGCCCGCCGCGCAAGGGCCTGCGCCCAGGTACCGCCGCCGGGGATCCGCAGACTCCCTTCTGACCCTGGCGTCGCGGCGGGCTCCGCCGTACGACCGGTTCGTGCGGCCTCTCCCGTCGCGTTCCCGCCCGGATCACGTGTCCCGCCCCGGCGAGCACTTTCTGAGACGACCCCGAGCACTCGGAGCGCATCATGACCACAGACCTTTCCTCATCCTCCATCACCGGCCCCTCCGCCTGGCGCGGTGACGAGCTGGCCGGATCGACCGAGTGGATCTACCTTCTCAACGACGCCGAGCGTGAGGAGCTGGAAACCCTCGGCCGCCGGTTCGTCGAGGACGACCCCGACCTGCGCGACGTGACCGCGGAGAGCTACCCGCTCGTCGCCGCGCGCGGCATGATCGAGGAGTGCGCGCGGCAGATGGACGCCGGGCGCGGCTTCATCCTGGTCCGCGGCCTGCGCACCGCCGAGTACGGCGACACGCTGGCCGGCGCGATCTTCTTCCTGATGGGCCTGCACCTCGGCACGCCGATGGAGCAGAACCAGCTCGGCAACGTGCTCGACCACGTCATCGCGACCTCCAACAAGACGCTCGACGACCCCGGAGCGCTGCCGTCGCGGGTGCGCGACCGGCTGCCCTTCCACTCCGACAGCTCCGACGTGGTGGCGCTGCTGTGCCTGCGCGCGTCCAAGGAGGGCGGCTCCAGCAGCCTGGTGAGCGGCACGACGATCTACAACGAGATCCTGCGCCGCCGCCCCGACCTCGCTCCCCTGCTGTTCGAGCCCTGGCACTGGGACTGGCGGGGCCAGGACCCCGACGCCCTCTCGGACACCTACGTCTCCCCGATCTGCAGCTACGTCGACGGGGTCTTCAGCACCTACGCGGGCAGCACGATGATCTTCTCCGCCCAGAAGTACCCCGGCGTGCCGCAGCTCACCGAGGCGCAGATCGAGCTGCTGCACCTCTACGACGAGATCACCCAGGAGCAGGGGCTCCCGATCGACATGGACTTCCAGCCGGGTGACGTCCAGTGGCTGCTGAACTACGCCGCCCTGCACTCGCGGACCAGCTACGTCGACTGGCCCGAGCCGGAGCGCCGCCGGCACCTGCTGCGCCTGTGGCTCAAGCGCGACGTGGGCCGCCCGCTCGTGGCGGGGTTCGGCAAGAACGTCGTGAAGGCGAGGGGTGACGAGGAGGGCAAGAAGCCGCTGCCGGGCGGCAGCTTCCGCATCGCCGAGGCGGTCGTGCCCAACCAGGACTGGGGCAACTGACCCGCGCCACCCAGAAGAGACGGCCGGTGGGAGAGATCCCACCGGCCGTCTCACGTTCGGGGCCTTCGGACGCCCCCCAGCAGCCCTCAGGGGCCCCTGGTGCCCGTTCCGGCACCGAGGGCCCCTGAGGGTTATTTCAGCCCATCTAAGCCCTTACGGATGCTTTGGGTTTGATCGACCTAAAGAGGGTTTAGGGCTGGGTGTCGAGTTGTCGCCGTACCTCGCCACTGTCCCAGTAGTCGGTGCGGTGCGCGATCAGACCGTCGGCGTCGACCCGGAACCTGAACACCCCGCGCACCACCACCGGCCTGCCGCCCGCCGAGGCCAGCCGGAACGACATCCGGTAGGCGAGCGACGCCCGGTCGCCCTCGACGAGGAGGTCCTCGACCTCGTAGCGCAGGTCCACGAAGTCGGCCAGGAAGCCGGTGAGGTTGGCGCGGTAGCCGTGCCTGCCGGTCACGCTCCGCCCCAGGGCCGAGGTGTGCTCGTTGACGAAGTCCTCGCTCACGCAGGCCGCGACCGCATCGGCGTCGTGCGCGTTGAGCGCCTCGACGTACCGTGCGACCGCGACCCGGGTGAGCTGTCCGCTCAGGAGGGGTTCGCCCACAGCTTGCGCACCGTGTTGAAGACCTGCTGGTTGTGGGAGATCTCGATGACGTTGCCGTCGGGGTCCTTCAGCGCGCAGATGTAGCCGACCGGGTCGGGCATGTCGCGCGGCTCCCAGTGCAGGCAGCCCAGCTCGCGCGCCCGCTCGGCGATGCCGTCCACGTCGGTGCGCTCGGGCACCTCGATGCCGATGTGCGCGAACGGCGTCAGCAGCCCCAGCTGCCCGCCCTTGTCCTTGTTGAACGAGACGAGCACCAGGACCATCGGGGTCTCCACCTGCTTGTCGTTGGAGAGCCAGGCGCTCTCACCGTCGGCGTCGCGGAACCGCTCGACGACCACCAGCGGCGTCAGCGACGTGTAGAACTCGATCGCCTTGTCGAGGTCGCCGGTGGGCAGCGCGACATGAGTCCATCTCGCCTGGGTCAGATTACTCATTGATTCCTCCAAATATCGTGTGTTTCATTGCGGGTGGTCATCGGGGCTCGGCCCGGTCGTCAGGTGGATCCCCGTTCGAACGGTTGGCCGAGCGCCCTGGGTTCACGGTTCTGGTTCGCGAAGAACAGCATCGCCAGCAGCGCGAGCAGGTACGGCGCCACCACGAGCAGCTGCGAGTTCATCGTCAGGCCCAGCGCCGGCAGCGCCAGGCGCATGGCGTCGGCCAGGCCGAAGAGCGCGCAGCCGATCAGGGTCCGCCGCAGCCGCCAGGCACCGAAGATCACCGCCGCGATGACGATGTACCCGCGCCCGGCGGTCATGTTCTGGTTGAACGAGCCGACCTCGCCGACCGCCAGGTACGCGCCCCCCAGCCCGGCCAGCGCGCCGCACCACAGCAGTGCCTGGCGGCGGCGCAGGTTGACCCGGATACCGGTGACGTCGGCGGCCTGGGGCTGCTCGCCGACCGCTCGCAGCTCCAGACCCCACCTGCTGCGTTCCACCAGCCACCAGGTCAGCGGGACAAGGACGATCAGCAGGTAGACCGGCCAGCGCTCGACGAACAGCGGGTGGCCGATCAGCGGGATGTCGCGCAGCCAGGGGATGCTGACCTGCGACACCTGGTGCGACTCGAACGAGCTGACCGTGATCAGGTAACTGGTCAGCCCGAGCACGAGGGCGTTGAGCACCAGACCGATCACAAAGGTGTTGATCTCCAGCCGGTGTGAGAGGTTGCCGTGCACGAACCCGATCAGGAGCCCGATCAGCACGCCCGCGACCAGCCCGGTGGTGGCACTGCCGGTGGCGCTGGCCGTGGCGACCGAGCCGAACGCGGCGCCCAGCATCATCGCCTCGACGGAGATGTTCATGGCGCCGGCCCGCTCGGCGAGGTACTCCCCGCACGCCGCGAAGGCCAGCGGAACGGTGAGCCTGATCCCGCTGGACAGGATGGTGGAGATGTCGTCTACGGCGATCACAGCGCGGCCCCCTCTGCGACGGGCGCGGGCCGGTGCTCGGCGCGCGCGGTACGGACACCGGCCCTGCGACGCCGGAGCATGGCGACGATGACGGGCGGAGCGACGAAGGCCAGCACCAGCAGGGCCTTGACCACGTCCACGAGGAACGGGGGCACACCGGTCGCGGCGAGGAAGCCGCCGCCGGAACGCAGCACGCCGAAGAGCAGGGCGACGGGTACGGTCAGCAGCGGCCGGTTACGCGCGACCAGGGCCACCAGCATGCCGTCCCAGCCGATGTTCATCGCTATGCCCGGCTGAAGCCGGTTGACTCCCACCGGGCTGGCCAGCAGCACGGCCCCGGCCAGACCGGCGAAGGCGCCGGAGATGGCCAGCGCCATACCGCCCAGCGCGTTGACGCGCACCCCCGCGTGCTTGGCGGCGAGCGGGTTGAGGCCGAGCATGGTGAGCCGGAATCCCCACCGGGTGCGGGCGAGCGCCACCGCGACCACCACGGCGCCGACCAGCGCCAGCAGCAGGCCCCCGTTGACCTGAAGGTCGGGGTACTCACCGACCGAGCCGAGCAGCGCGCCGGCCGGCAGCGGGTTGGACTGCGGCGAGACGATGGCATCCCCGACCCGCGACTCCTGCAGCAGCCACGGCGTGTTCACCGCAA
The DNA here is from genome assembly GCF_050943795.1 of Streptosporangium sp. CA-115845. Lineage (NCBI taxonomy): Bacteria > Bacillati > Actinomycetota > Actinomycetes > Streptosporangiales > Streptosporangiaceae > Streptosporangium > Streptosporangium sp. CA-115845. The sequence continues at coordinate 5,587,179 of NZ_CP191988.1, forward strand.
ACGCGACGACCTGCTGGGCGATGAAGATCATCAGGAGCGTGCTGACCACGATGTTGACGCCGCGGATCCGATACATCAGCGCGCTGAGGGCCGCCCAGGCGCCACCCGCCAGCGAGGCGGTCAACAGGACGATCACCAGCAGCAGCGGCCCCGGGACCGCCAGGCGCAGGCCGACCCAGGCCCCGAAGAGGGCGCCGATCAGCACCTGGCCCTCCTGGCCGATGTTGAACGTGCCCGCTCGGGCGCTGACGCAGGCACCCACGGCGACCAGCAGCAGCGGTGCCGCGTACAGCAGCGTGGAGGTCCAGGCCGTCCAGTTGGCCATGCTGCCCTGGAAGAGGGCCTGCACCGACTCCAGGGGAGATCCCCCGGTGACGGCGATCAGCAGTGACGACAGGGAGAGCGCCACGAGCACGCCCGCGGCGGTCGCCAGGCCGGTCTGCCAGCCGCCCGCACTCGGGGTCAGGAAGGCCAGCAGGCGACGCCCGGAGGTGTCGTCCGTGCCGGAAGCCGGTTGGGACTTTCGACCCGGCTTCTGGGGGGAGTCCCGGCGGAGGTCCTCGCGGACTTCGTTCACGCGGCCACCCCGCCCACCAGCATCCCGAGCCGCTCGGCCGTGGCCTCCCCGGTGGAGAGCACACCGGTGATCCTCCCGGAGGAGATCACCGCGATCCTGGAGGAGAGCGCCATGACCTCCTCCAGTTCGGTGGATATCAGCAGCACGGCCACTCCTCCTGACGCGACGTCGCGCAATCGCCGGTACATGTCCTCGATGGCACCCACGTCCAGCCCGTGCGTGGGCTGCGCGGCGACCAGCACGAGCGGTCCCGCCGAGAGCTCACGGGCGAGCACGACCCGCTGCTGGTTGCCTCCCGACAGGCTGCGCACCGGGGTGTCCATCGACGGGGTGACGATGTTGAACTCGGCCGCCAGGCGGCGGGCCACCTCATGCGTCTTCCTGCGGCTGACGAACGCGCGGCCGCTCACGGCGTTCAGCGACTTCATGACCAGGTTCTCGGCGACGCTCATGTCCAGCACCACCCCGGATGCGTGCCGATCCTCCGGCACGATGCCGAGTCCGGCCGCGTGCAGCGCCCCCGGGCGGTTCAGGTCCACCTGCCTGCCGGAGATCTCGACAGACCCGGAGTCCGGGACGACGAGCCCGGACAGCACGTCGCCCAGGTTCGACTGGCCGTTGCCCTCGACCCCGTACAGGCCGACGATCTCGCCGGGGGCGACGGCCAGGTCGAGGTCGGACAGCACGCGCACCCCGTCGACGGTGACGGTCAGGCCGCGCAGCCGCAGCGCGGCCACCGAGGCCTCCGCTTTACCCGTTCCGGATTCATCCGTCCGCGGGGTATCGACCGGCAGCAGGCCGAGCGCCGCGGCCTCGCTGCCCAGGGAGACCTCCCTGCCCACCATCTGGCGGGCCAGCTCCTGCGGCCCCGTCTCCGCGGTCGCGCTCTGGAAGACGACCCTCCCCTTGCGCAGCACGGTCACCCGGTCGGTGGCCGCGGTGATCTCCGCCAGCTTGTGGCTGATCAGGATGACCGCGCGGTTCTCCGCGCGGACCACGTGGCGCAGCACACCGAACAGCTCGGCCGACTCCGCCTGGGTGAGCACGGACGTCGGCTCGTCCAGGATGAGCACCGACGGGTCCCTGCGCAGGCATTTGATCAGCTCGACCCGCTGCCGCTCGCCCGCGGAGAGCCGTTCGACCCTGGCCAGCGGGTCGATCGGCAGGCCGTAGCGCTGGGAGACGTCCCGCACCTGGTCACAGGCGGCGGCCTTGTCGATCTTCCCGGTGTCGCCCAGGATGACGTTCTCCCAGACCGTCAGCGGATTGATCAGGCTGAAGTGCTGGTGAACCATGCCGATGCCGAGCGCCACGGCCTTCTGCGGGCTGTCGATGTCGACCGGCTCGTCGTGGTGCAGGACACTTCCGGCGTCCCGCTGGACGAGACCGAGCAGGATCTTCATGAGCGTCGACTTGCCCGCCCCGTTCTCACCGAGCAGACCGTGGATCTCGCCCTGGTGCACGGCGAGATCCACGGCGTCGCAGGCGACGACCGGACCGTAGCTCTTACTGATTCCCCGCAGCCGTAGCGCGGGCGCCGGTGGCGGGGTGAGCTCCCTCGCCCGTTCGTCCTCTGTCATGTCAGGAACCGAGCCTCTTCACTGTCGCCGTGGTGTCGATCTTCTTACTACCGACGTCGGCGATGAAGGCCTTCAGTTTCTCGTTCTGCTCGGGCGTCCCGTTGCAGATCTTGACAGTCGGGAACGGGTCGACGCCGAGCGTCCAGACCTTCTCCACGCCCATCTGCAGCTTCGCGTCGGCGAGCTGCTCCAGGGCGGCCTTGAAGTAGTCTCCGGGGCTGAAGAGCACCGAGATGTCGAACTTGGGCTTGGTGGAGTCACACCGGTCGGTACCGGGGGTGAGGGTGAGGACGCCGTTGGCGTTGGCCAGCTCCGCCGACGCGTCGGTGGCGCCGCCGAGGTAGGGGTAGATGACCTTGACACCCTGGCTGATCTGCGCCTGGGTGGCCTCCTTGGCCTTGGCGGAGTCGTTGAGGTCTCCGCTGTAGGTGGTCGTCAGCGTGGCCTCCGGGACCACCAGCCGGATGCCGGCCTTGAACGCGGCGGACGCGGTGACGGTGAAGTCGGCCTCGGGGCCGGTCACGAACCCGGCCTTGGTGTCGCCGTTGTCCTTCATGATCAGGCCTGCCGCATACCCCGCGGCCAGCATGCTCTGGTCGGCCCGGTCGGTGGAGAGCATGATCTTCGGGGACTTCAGGATGTTGTCGGCGGACGGCACGTACCAGGCGGTGTTGGCGCAGACCGGCTCCTCCGAGGCCGGGATCGCGTCCCTGAGCTCCGAGGCGCCGAGGGCCACCATGTCGACCTTCTGCTGGCAGAGCGCCCGCGCGGCGTTGAGCGCCTCGCTGGTGTTGACACTGCCGCGCTTGATGATCGTCCAGCCCTTGGAGGTGGCGAACTGCTCCGCCGTGTCGACGAAGCTCTGGTAGTAGCCCTTGTCGTTGATGTCACCGGGGCTCAGCACCCCGATGACGACCTTGCCGTCGCCGTTGATGTCCGGCTGGCCGGCCAGCACGTTGCCGCCGTCGGTCTTCGCGCTCGCGTCGGCCGGGGCGGGGGCCGTGGCCTGGGGCGCGGTGGCGTCGTTGCTCGCGCACCCGGCGAGCGCCAGCGCGCTCAGGCAGGCGGTCAGTGCGGCCGTGGCCCGGCCCCTTCGATAGTATGCGGCCATGACGATCCTCTCGATCTGAATGCTCGCGCACCGCCCACGGTGCACGAGTGGGGGATGAATCTTGGTCGCCGGCGGGGTGCGGGCTTTAGCGGAGCCCCTCCCCTGCCTGCGCGGCAGGTCAGGCGAGCACCTCCTCGCCACCCGGCAGATCGGCGTAGGCGATGCGGTCCTGGCTGAAAGTCGACTCCGGCGACGCCGCGACGAACCAGGGAAAGCCCATCCTGCCGACCGCGTGCACCTTGGTCGGGTCGATCCTGGTGGGAGACGCCATGATCGACTCGTCCACCGTTATGCAGACCACCTCGGCCAGCACGATGTGCACGCCCGAGAAGCAGGAGGAGGAGTCCCCCCGGTCGATGACCTCGCGCACCCGGCACTCCAGGTGCGCCGGGCTGTCGGCCAGCGACGGGGGCCGGACGACCTGCGACGGCACGGTCCGCCAGCCGACGAGGTCGGCCTCGTCGACGCCGGCCGGATACTCCCTGGCCACCGTCTCGATGTGGTCGGCCAGGGCGGTCGTGGTCACGTTGATCACGAACTCGCCCGAGGCGTTCAGATTCACCCAGCTGTCCTTGGGCTCGTCCGTCGCCTCCCTGACCGAGCCCACCGTGACCGCGACGAGCGGGGGTTCTCCGGAGACCGGCATGTAGTAGCTGAACGGGGCGACGTTCACGCCGCCCTTGGCGTCCAGCGTGGTGATCATCGCGATCGGGCGCGGCACGACGAGCTGGGAGAGCAGTCCCTGCTTCTGTGCCGGCGTCCTGTCTGCGAGATCGATGATCCTCATCCGCGTACTCCTTGGATGTATTCTGCCGCCGACAGTGCCTGCCAGCGGTGGGGAACGTCGATGCCGGTCCTGCGGAGCAACGCGGCGGACCGTGCCTGCGCCTCCTCCGACAGGGCTTCGAGATCGACGGTGGTGATCCGGCGGTCGCGCACGACCACCTGACCGTCGACGAGGACGTCCCGGACCGTGTGGCTCGGGGCGCCCCAGACGAGGTGGGTCGCGAGGTCACCGCGTGGGGTCCAGGCAGGGTTCCGGGTGTCCAGGACGACGAGGTCGGCGGCCTTGCCGACCTCGATCGAGCCGACGAGATCGCCCAGGCCCACCGCGGCGGCGCCGTCGATCGTGGCCAGTGCGAACACCTGGTCGGCCCGGAGGACGGGGTGCGCGTCCCGGTCGCGCTCCAGCCCGGCCAGCAACCATGCGGCGCGCATCACGTCGGGCGTGTCGCCCGCGTTGTGCGCGTCGCACCCCAGGGCGAGCCTGCCACCTCGCTGTACGAACTCGGCGTGCCGGCCCGCGCGGGTGTAACCCTGGCCAAGGCGCAGGTACGCCCCGGGGCAGGAGGCCACCGCGGTCCGCGTCTCCACGAGGGCGTCCAGCTCGTCGTCGTCGAGCCAGACGGCGTGGCCGAGTACCAGCCTCGGGCCCAGCACACCCAGCTCGCGGAAGTGGACCACCGGCCGCCTTCCCGCCCGCCGCGCGTAAGCCTGGATGTCTGCCTCGCCGGGTGAGATGTGCCAGGTGAGGCCGACGTCCAGCCGCTCGGCCAGCTCGGCTGCGCCGGTGAACAGCTCGTCGCTCGCCAGGTCGTGGCCCACCAGGCTGACCCAGCCGGTGACGGTCCCGCCGGGCGGCAACGCGCGTACCGTCTCCTCCTGCAGGGCCAGGCTCTCCGCCGCCGGCAGCGCGTGGGGGGCGCCGGGCACGTCCCAGCCCCACCGGCCGACCCGGCCGCGGATGCCGGCCGCCCTGAGCCCCGCCGCCACCCGCAGCGGATGGGCGACGGTGCCCGCCTCCAGGACGGTGGTGACCCCGCCCAGGAGCGACTCGGCGGCGGTCAGGGCGGCGGACAGCTCGTCGTCGTCCCCGGTGACCTGGCCGTGCAACGGGACGGCCCAGTCGAAGATCGCCTCCTGGGAGTCGATGTCCTCCGGGATCATGCTGCGCACCAGCGGGTCGACGGTGGTGTGCTGATGGGCGTTGATCAGGCCCGGGATGACGACGCAGCCGCTCGCGTCGAGTTCGGCGGCGCCGGGGAAGTCCTGCCGCAGGATGGCGGCGGGACCGATCGCGGCGATGCGCCCGCCGGCGACCGCGACGGTGGCGCCGGTGACCACCTCGCGGCGCGGCGACATCGTCACCACGTCCCCGCCGACGATCAGCAGAGCGGCGTCCTGCCCCGCTTGGTCCGGCTGCGCTGCCCGCTCCTCCGTCATGGCCGCACCAGCACCCTGCCGACCAGATCGCGCGAGTGCTCCAGCCCGAAGCTCTCGTGCAGGTCTTCCAGGCCGCACTCGGCGGCGCGGAGGGTGCGCATGCCTCCCGCGAAGTACGCGTCGAGCATGGCGGTGAAGTCGGCCGGGGCGTAGGCGCCGGCGCCCAGCAGGTGGAGCCCTCGGTGGTAGATCTCGGCGAGGGAGAGGGAGACCTGGTCTCCGCTGGTGTTGCCGAAGGTCACCAGCCTGCCGCCGATCCGCAGGCAGCTCAGGGAGTGCCGCCAGGTGGCGGCGCCCACGTGGTCGAGGACGACGTCGGCGCCCCCGCCGCCCGTGTAGTCGCGGACCGCGTCGGCTATCGGGGCGTCGTTGCGCAGCAGCAGGTCGGCGCCGAGCCCGGCCACGACGGCGAGCTTTTCGTCGCTTCCGGCCACGGCCACCACCCGGGCGCCGGCCCGCTTGGCCAGCTGGATCGCGGCGATGCTGACCGAGCCGGCGGCGCCCTGGATCACCACGCAGTCGCCGGCGCTCACCTTCCCGACGGCGTAGGTGGCGTTCCAGGCGGTGCTCCACGGGGTGGGCAGCGCCGCGGCCTCGTCGAGGTCGACGTGGTCCGGCACCGGGTGCGCCAGGTCGGCGGGGACCGCCACGAACTCGGCGTAGCCGCCCGGCATGTTGCCGCCGATGACCCGCAGCCGGGCGCAGTGGCCGCGGTCACCGGCCAGGCAGTGCGGACACGATCCGCAGCCCACCGTAGGATCGACCACGACCCGGTCTCCGACCGTCAGGCCGGTGACCGCCGATCCGATCGCCGCCACGTGGCCGGCGATGTCCATACCTGCGATGTGCGGCAGGCTGAAGCCGGGGAGCACACCGGGGCCGCGCCGCTGGAGCAGGTCAAGCCGGTTGAGGGCGCAGACGCCGACCTGGACGACCACGTCGAGCGGACCGGGCTCGGGGTCGGCGACCCGTTGAACGCTCACCGCCTCCGGGCCTCCGAAGGCCGTCTGGACCAGTGCTCGCAACTCTAACCCTCCAAGCGATCGTTATTCACGATGGCATCTCGCATTGTGATTTATCGCCCGCAATGCGTCGTACTCTGCCGCCGCTCCGATAGGCGTGTCAATGCCTCCGGAGCCAACTGCCCCGCGCGTCACATGCTTGTTACATGCGTGCCGGGTGGCGCGAATATGTGCAGGTTGGAACGCTGCCATTTAACAGCCGCCCCGTCACTGCCACGTTCATTCCACGGATGACCGGTCGAGCAGGCGTACCGCGACAGCCTTCTCCTGCGTGTACTCCCGCATGGCGGCGTATCCGCCGCCACGGCTGAAGCCGCTGTCCCTCTGCATGTTGAAGGGGAAGCCGATGACCCCGGCGTCGGCGAACTGGTTGACCGAGACCTGCCCCGAGCGCACCTCCTGGGCCAGGCGCAGCGCCCGGGAGACGTCGCTCGTCCAGATGCACGCCAGCAGGCCGAAGTCGGTGTCGTTCATCATCTTCACCGCCTGCCGGGCGCCGGAGAACTCCTGCACGGCGAGCACCGGGCCGAACACCTCCTCCCTGGACAGCCGGGAGCGCGGGTCCACGCCGTCGAAGAGCGACGGCTGGACGAACCAGCCGCCGTCCGCCCGCTGCGCGGGGCCGCCCCCGGTGACCAGGCGGGCGCCCTCGGCGGGGGCGCTCTCCAGGAAGCCGAGCACCCGGCGGTACTGCGCCTCGTTGACCAGCGGCCCCATGTCGAGGTCGGCGTCCCACGGGCCGATCCGCACGGCGCGCATCGACTCGGCCACCCGCTCCACGACCTCGTCCCTGATGGACGCCTCGACGAGCAGCCTCGACCCCGCGTAGCAGTTCTGCCCGGCGTTCTCGGTGATGGAGCCCACGATCGCCGGGATCGCGACATCGAGATCGGCGTCGGCGAAGAGCACGTTGGGCGACTTGCCGCCCAACTCCAGCTTGACCGGGACCAGGTTGTCCGCCGCGGCCCGCATGATCGCACGGCCGGTGGTCGTGGAGCCGACGAAACTGATGTGGTTCACACCGGGGTGTGAGGTGAGCGCGGCACCGGCGTCGGCGCCGACTCCGGCGAGCACGTTGAGCACGCCCGGCGGGAAACCGGCCCGCCGCGCCAGCTCCGCCAGCGCGAACGGCGCCAGCGGCGCCACCTCCGAGGGCTTGAGCACCACCGTGTTGCCCGCGGCCAGCGCGGGGGCCACGTTGGCCGCGGTGAGCACCGCCGGAACGTTCCAAGGGATGATGACCGCGCAGACGCCGTACGGCTCCTGCAGGGTGTAGCCAAGGTAGTCGGGGGTGCGGGTGGGGAGAGTCACGCCGGTCAGCTTGTCGGCGGCGCCCGCGAAGTACTCGATGATGCCCTGGGCGATGAAGATGTTCATCCGGCCACCCGACAGCGGCTTGCCGACGTCTCGGGCCTCGAAGCGGGCGAGGTCCTCGACATGCTCACCGATCAGCTCCGACCAGCGGCGCAGCAGCCTGCCACGCTCGGAGGCCGAGGTCGCGGCCCAGCCGGGGAAGGCCCGCCTGGCGGCCTCCACGGCGTCGTCCACGTCCGCTCGGCCCGCGCAGGCCACCGTCTGGATGGTCTGGCCGGTGGCGGGGTCGGCGACGTGGAGCTCACCGGCGTCACGAGCGGCTGCCCACTCTCCGTCGATCAGTTGCTGGGCGGAAGGGATCACAAGTTCGGCCATGTCGGAATCCTTGACCCCCCTTGTTCTGCATGTCAAGATGCCATCTCGTTTTATGAAAATAGCTGTGGAGGATCCGTGCGTATCACCGCCGCCGTTCTGGAGGCCCCCGGAGGGTCCTTCGCCCTCCGGGAGACAGAACTCGAAGAGCCCCGTCCCGACGAGGTGCTGGTCCGGGTGAGCAGCACCGGCATCTGCGGTACCGACCTGGAGTTCGCCACCTTCTTCCCCACCCCCGCGGTGCTCGGCCACGAGGGCGCCGGAATCGTGGAGCGGGTCGGCTCGCGGGTGACCTCGGTGGCCCCCGGTGACCACGTGGCGATGAGCTTCACCTCCTGCGGCGCCTGCCCCCTCTGCCTGACCGGCTCTCCCGCCTACTGCCGGAGCTTCGACGCCCTCAACTTCGGCGGCAGGCGGCCCGACGGCTCCTCGGCGCTCTCCCTGGACGGCGCGCCGGTCAACGGCCACTTCCTCGGGCAGTCGTCCTTCGCCACGCACGTCGTGGCGACCGAGCGCGCCGTCGTCCCCATCGACAGAAACATCGACCTGACCCATGTCGGTCCGTTCGGCTGCGGCCTGCAGACCGGCGCGGGTGGGGTGTTCAACGTGCTGCGCCCCTCCCCCGGCTCCTCGATCGCCGTCTTCGGGGCCGGCGCGGTGGGGGTCGCGGCGATCATCGCGGCGGCGATCAGCGGCTGCTCGGTCGTCGCGGCGGTCGACGTCAACGCCGCCAAGCTGGAGGCCGCCCGCTCCTACGGCGCGACGCACACGGTCGACTCCTCCGTCTCCGACTCGGCCGAGGCGCTGCGCGAGATCACACCGCACGGCCTCGACTTCGTCATCGACACCACCGGCCGCCAGGACGTGCTGCGCACCGCCGTCGAGGCGCTCGGCCCGCTCGGCCGGTGCGGCGTGATCGGCGTCGGCCCCAGCCAGGAGATGAGCTTCGACTGGCGCAGCATCCTCAACGGGCGCACCGTCACCGGGATCATCGGCGGAAGCAGCCTCCCCCAGGTGTTCCTGCCCAGACTGCTGGATCTGTACGTCGCGGGACGGTTCCCGGTGGACAGGATGATGACGTCCTACCCCTTCGAGCGGATCAACGAGGCGATCGCCGACCTGCGCGCCGGTAGGACCGCGAAGGCCGTCCTGACCTTCTGAGCTCCCGGTCCTCGCCGGAGACCGCGTGACATTGCCGCGATATGCGAGACATTGTCTCGCGATCCGCACGTGAGTAGACTTCCGGCACCCAGACACCCAGTGGCGCGGCTGGGCAACACCGCGCATCGTTCGTATGGATATGGGGCCTGTGCGCCATGACCCAGCAGGTTGACTTCGACCACCACTCCGCGGCGTGCACCGCGGACCCGGTCACCTACTACGACTCCTTTCGCGAGCAGTGCCCGGTCGGCCGGACCTCGGCCCACGGCGGCTTCGTCTACACGACCCGCTACGCGGACGTGACCAGGATCGCCCGCGACGACGACACCTTCTCCTCCTCCAGGGCCTCCTCGGGCGAGGACCGGGTCGCGATCGTCATCCCCAGCGGGCCGGGCCTGGAGCAGTACCCGATCGAGTTGGACCCTCCGCAGGCCACCGAGTACCGCGACCTGATCAACCCCCTGCTCACCCCGGACGCCGTCGACCGGCTGCGGCCGATGATCGCCAGGCACGCCACGCGCGTCGTCGACGCGTTCATCGAGCACGGCTCGGCCGACTTCGTCCGTGATCTGACCAATCCGCTGCCCGCCGCGGTCACCCTGGACTGGCTGGGCTTCCCCGAGGAGGACTGGGCCCGGCTGGCCGGGCCGATCCACGACATCTTCGCCGCGCCCGCCGACAGCGACAGGGCCCGCAGGGGCGCCGAGGGCCTCGCCTACATGGAACGGCGGATCCGCGAGATCATCCGGCTACGCCGGGCCGAACCCACCTCGGACGCCACCAGCGTCCTGGCCGCACAGCACCGTCCCGACGGCACCCCGTACGGCGAGGACGAGCTGGTGTCGGTGATCGGGCTGCTCATCGCGGGCGGGGTCGACACCACCACGTCGCTGACCGGCAGCGTCCTCGTGCATCTGAGCCGCCACCCCGAGCAGCGGCGCCGCCTGATCGAGTCGCCCGACCTGCTCGACACGGCCACCGAGGAGTTCCTCCGGGCGTTCGCCCCCTCGCAGTCCATGGCGCGCACCGTACGCGCCGACACCGAGATCGGCGGGTGCCCAGTGCGGGCCGGTGAGCGCGTGCTGATCCCGTGGGTCGCCGCCAACCACGACCCGGCCGTCTTCCCCGACCCCGCCGAGGTGCGCCTGGACCGGGACGCCACCAGGCACCTCAGCTTCGGCATCGGCACGCACCGCTGCGCCGGCGCTCATCTGGCCCGCGCCATGTTCCGCGAGATGATCACCCAGGTGCTGACCAGGCTGCCCGAATTCCAGGTGCTCGAAGACGGGCTCGTCGCCTACCCCACGCGGGGGAACCAGTCCGGCTGGGACGCGATCCCCGCGATCTTCCCACCGGGACCCCGGCTGGGTGCCGGATCCGCGCCCGGCACCCAGCCGGCCTTCACCTCCTCTTTCAGCAAGGCCGCCTCCTTCGAGGCGGTCGTCACCCGGGCCGAGCCGGTCGCCGACGGTGTGCTGGCGCTGACCCTGGCCAGAGCGGGCGGCGGCGAACTGCCCGCCTGGGAGCCCGGCGCGCACCTGGAGTTCCGCCTGCCGTCGGGCCGCGTCCGGCAGTACTCCCTGTGCGGCGACCCCGGGCAGCGAGACGGCTACCGGGTGGCGGTGCTGCGCGAGGAGAACGGCCGCGGCGGCTCGGCCGAGGTGCACGAGATCGCCCGTGAGGGTGTCACCGTCGGCGTACGGGGACCGCGCAACCACTTCCCGCTGGTGGCCGCCGAGGACTACCTGTTCGTCGCCGGGGGGATCGGCATCACCCCGATCCTGGCCATGGTCCGCGCCGCCGCCCGCCGGGGCAGCCCCCTGCGCGCCGTCTACGGCGGGAGATCCCGCGCGTCCATGGCCTTCGGCGACGAACTGGTGGAGTGCGCGGGCGAGCGCGCCGAACTGGTGCCACAGGACGAGTTCGGCCTTCCCGACCTGGACGCGATCCTGGCCTCGTCGGGGCCGGCCACCGCGATCTACTGCTGCGGCCCGTCCGGGATGATCGAGGCCGTTGAGCGGGTCTGCGAGCGCCTGGGCATCGGCGACCGGCTGCACGTCGAGCGCTTCACCGCCGGGGACGCCCCGGAGATGCTCTTCGACCCGGCGGCCAACACCGCCTTCGACGTCCACCTCGCCCGGACAGGGCGGACCGTGCGGGTCGAGCCCGACCAGCGCCTCATCGAGGCGATCCGCGAGGTCGCCCCCGGCCTCTCCTACGACTGCGAGAAGGGATACTGCGGCGCCTGCGAGACCCGGGTGCTCGCGGGGACGCCCGAACACCGCGACTCGCTGCTGACCGCCGAGGAACGGGAGGCGGGCCGGACGATGATGATCTGCGTCGGCCGCTCGTCGTCACCCCGCCTGGTCCTGGACCTCTGACGGTCCGGCGAGACTCGCAGGAAGCGAGGAGCGGAGGAGGAGTCGCCCGCGAGTGACCCACCTCCGCCCCTCGCACCTGTACCGCTCGCACGGATCCGTCATACGATGCCGCACATGCCGAACATCGGGCCCGTGGAACTGCTGGTCGTCGCCATCCTGTTCGCGGCGATCCTGGTGATCGTCATCGGGATCGTCATGGCCTCCAGGAGGGGTAGCCGGGTGCCCATGCCCATGCCGGCGCCCATGCCTACCCCGCAGGGGCTGCACGAGCTCGTCACCGGCCTGGTCCGCGCGGGACGCAAGATCGAGGCGATCAAGGAGCTGCGCCGCCACACCGGGCTCAGCCTGCGGGACGCCAAGGTGACCGTCGACGGCGTGGCCATGGGACACGACCTGTGGAGCCACCCCGTCATGACCCGGTTCAAGCCCGCCCAACCCACCGCTCTGCCGCACACCGGTGCCGCGGGCCCCGACCTGGCCACCCGGGTGCGCGAGCTCAAGGCCGCCGGCCGCGCCGAGCAGGCGGTCTATCTGGTACGCGGCGAGACCGGCATGGGCGAGCGCGAGGCCGAACTGTTCGTCGAAGCGCTGTCAGCTTCTCGGCCGTAAACGACCGAGCTTGCAGCTCCTCGCCGTCGATGGGTTCGACGGTTCAGGCCGCGTCGTCGGCAGCGTGACTCACTGCCCAGCCCGCCACACCGCGCGAGGCGATGTTGCGGGCCGCGTTGACGTCGGCGTGCTCAGCGAAGCCGCACGACGTGCAGGAGAAGGTCGCCTGGCCGGGCCGGTTCTTCTTGTCCACGTGCCCGCACGATGAGCAGGCCTGCGAGGTGTAGGCCGGATCGACGTGAACAACGGCGACGCCCGCGCGGCGGGCCTTGTAGGCGATGAAGCCTCCCAGCTGGTGGAAGCTCCACGAGTGCAGCGTGACCCGCTGGGGCTTGCGGAGCCGTACCCGGTCACGGATGCCCTGGAGATCTTCCAGAGCGATTCCTTGCCCGGTGCGTGCCGCCTCGGTCACGATGCGTTTGGCGATGGTGTGGTCGGTGTTCGCGGCGAACCGGGCCTCGGCCCGGCGACGCCGCTTCAACAGCCGTTTGGCGGACTTGGTCTGCTTGGCCTGCAGGCGGCGGCGCAGCTCGCGGTGGCGGTGGCGGACCGCGTTCAGAGTTTTGCCGCTGTGGCGAACCCCGCCACTGGTGGTCGCGATGTTCGCGATCCCCAGATCCACCCCCAAAAATCCGTCCGGGGCGCGCACCGCCACCTCTGGCAGGTCGCAGGTGGCGATCAGGAACCACCTGCCCTCGCGGTATACGAGGTCCGATTCGCCCTTGCGGTAGGCGGCCAACGTCGTGAGCTGATCGGCCGAGGCGGTGAACGCCACGCTCTTCATCCGCCCGGCGATCGTCCAGATGCTCACTGTGCGCGCGTCCATCTGCCAGGACAGGCAGCGGTCGTCGAACGGCTGGGCCGCGCCGGGGCGAAAGACGATCGGCGTGGCCAAGACCCGCTCGCGCCGCACGGAGCCGGGCCTGCCCACCCGGCCGTTGCGGACATTGGCGTGCAGCGTGGCGTAGGCGTCGGTGACCTTCTTGATGACATGCTGCGCAGCCTGAGCCGCCAGCCCGTAGTCGTCCTTGATCTGTCCGTAGGCGTGCCTGCGCAGGTCGTAGTTGCGAAATACCCGCTGGTGGTGGGCGAGCGTTGCCACCCAGGTGGCCGCGGCGTTGACCGCGTGCAGGGTCGCCTCCAGCGCCGCCGCCTGCTCGGGCGTCGGCAGGAGTTTGACCTGCACCACCAGCTTCACCTCGAACACTCTAGCGTTAGGTCCATGTCACCGAGATGGGAACCGAACCCTGACATCAGGAGAGGTCGAAGCGTTGTTTGCGCGCTTCATGCGCATTTGGTCTTTGTCCCGAGGTATCGGCGGGGTGTGTTCACCGACGAGATCCTGCGTCGCTGCGAGGACGTCATGATCGAGGTGTGCGACAGTTTCGGGGCGGAGCTGGTCGAGTTCGACGGCGAGGAGGATCACGTGCACCTGCTCGTGCGCTACCCGCCCAAGGTCGCCCTCTCGACGCTGGTGAACAGCCTCAAGGGCGTGTCCGCCCGGCTCCTTCGCAAGGAGTACCCGGCGCATATCGGTAAGTATCTGTGTGGCGGGCATTTCTGGTCGCCGTCGTACTTCGCCGCCTCCTGCGGCGGCGCACCCCTATCGATCATCAAGGATTACATCGACAACCAGAAACGCCCGGGCTGATGACCAGACGTTCACAACCCCAGGACCGGGAAGCGATTCCTCCCGGGCGTGAACGCCCGGGGTTCCTCGCTAGATAACGCTGAATCCGAGACTCGCCTCCGGGCGACCGCCGAAAGCGGTGCCACGGCACGTGCGATGAAGGGGCCGGTTCACCCCGCCCGCCCACGGGATCCGGCGTCGGTGACGGACCGCCGGCCTGTCGTGCCGAGCATGCCGTTGGGGTCGAGCACGAGCTTGGACGCGGTGCCCTGGTCGAAGTCCTGACACCCCTGGGGTGCCCGCTCCAGCGGGATCTGCGCCCTGTCGTGCAGGATCGCCTGCATCAGGTGGTAGTCGTAGCGCATGACGGGGCACTGGCCCGTGGTGAAGGAGAGTGACCTGGCTCAGCCGAGGCCAAGCCGGAGGGAGAGCGAGCCCTGCTTCGCCGCCTCGTCGTGGGCACCCGGGTCACCGGTCACGTACAGGCCGGGGATGCCGGGCGCGCCGCCCGCTCGGGTGGTCTCGTGGCCGAGGACCAGCCCGACGGGCGCGGTGGTGCGGCCACGGACCATGTATCGCCCGCCACCACACTCATTTCCCTCTGCAACCAGAAAGGTCCAGCCCGTCCCACGGTGGGAACGTGTCACTGGCTGGTGAAGCGGGTGGGCCGCACGACGAGAACCACCCTGCGCTCGGCGTCGCCGACCGGCGCTTCGTACTCCAGCCCGTAGCGCTTGGCCAGCACGTCGAAGAAGGCTCCCTCAGGGTCGGGGTCGACCCGCTCGACAGTGCCGCGGACCTCCAGGTAACGGTATGGCTGGTTCGGATCGTTAACGGAGACGGCCACGTGAGGGCGAGCGCTCGCGTTACGCCCCTTCTGCCGGTCGGTCGTGGTGGTGAAGCGCAAGAACTCCCCGTCCCAGATGGCCCACACCGGCGTCACCTGCGGGGTGCCGTCGGGCATCAGGGTCGCCAGGTGCGCGTACAAAGGGCGGGCCAGCAGGTCGAGGTGGCTCTCTGGAATCACGGTCATGAGGGCACAATATCAAAGCTTTGATACACATCAAGCCTCTTATATAGAGGGCGACTTGTAAGCTCCGCTCATGGACATGCCCGCGGAGGAGCGGCTCGGCCTGCTCGTGAAACGCGCCGAGCAGCGACTCATGGCGGCCAAGAGCGCGGCGGTGAAGACCGCGGGGCTGACCGTGCCGCAATACGCCGCCCTGCTCGTGCTAGTCGACAACCCGGGCATTTCCGCGGCCGCCCTGGCCAGGGAGTGCCTCGTTACCCCGCAGGCGATGACCATCGTGCTGAAGAACCTGCTGGGGCACGGCCTGATCGAACGCGGCCCGCATCAGTGGCATCGCACGATGCTGGAGACCCACCTCACCGACGCGGGGCGCGAGGCGCTACGCACCGCGGACGCGGCGGCCGTGGTCATCGAGCGCAGGATCGCCGACGCCTTCACCCCGGGCGAACGCGACTGCCTCCGAGGCCTGCTCGCCCGCTTCACCCAGGCGATCTAGCCGCATCGGGCAATGTTCGCCTTGCCGGTGACCTCATGGCCAACGACCCGGTGCGGAGGTCTCGTCACCTCTTGCTCTCACCGGAACACGATGATGCGCCGGAGTTCCACCATCGTCGGCGGCGCCGCGACAAGATCAGGCAAGCACATACGGCTCGCGCCCGGAAGATGAGCGTGAGCCGTACTGCAAGATCTGGAAAGCTGCTCCTCGCCGGGCGTGGCAGGGCCCATCCCCCTCACCGCGTCGCGTCCGCCGTCACCCGCCTCCTGCCGCACGCGGAGACCGCGGTGCTGCCGGGCCTCTCCCACCACGCGATGCCATGGCACGAGGCCTCCGACCTCAACACCCGTGTCGTCGGTTTTCTCGACAGGACGGCGACTTGAGAGACGAAGGAGACCTCGAACAGCCCTGAGGCCGTACGACGAGTACGGGCTAACGCGGCCCCGAACGAAACTCCGCCCAAAGGTCGACGGCTTTCTCCAGATCGAGTGCCGCCACCTCCTCACGGGACATGCCCACCGTGTAGATCAACCGACCGGCGAGCCAGTCAGGAACCGGTTCTCGCACAGGTGTCTCGTCGATGTGGAGGTGTTCGGTCGGAGTTCCCAGACGGTCGATGACCTCACCGAGGCGGACGACATCCGGGCGCGAGCCACCCACCGCCCGAACCCGCGCCCTGGCTTCGGCGTAGACCTCGGCGTCAGCCCTCTCTCCGACGGCCCAGACCTCGCAGATCTCAACCGCCTTGTCGTCGGTGATCCGGTAGACGACCCGCCAGGTGTTCCGGCCGACGACAAGCTTGCGGAATCCGGTCAGCTCCCCACCAAGCGGATAGCCGGCCTCGGGGTTCTCCAGCAGCAGGAGAATCTTTTTAAGGACCTTGGGTACGGCGTCCGGGCCGATCCTGCGTAGGTCATCGATGGCCGCATCGGTGAATACGACGTCGGACACCGCTACTCGTCCTCATCTGGGAGCGAGCCCAGCGATTCCCGGGTGTGCCCGAAGGCGGAAAGGACATCGTCGATCGACGTCCGCCGCCCGGTGTCGGTCGCCGCCCGGACAAGAACCAACGCCAGGTCACGCAGATCGGCCGCGGCCTCCTCCAACTCGTTGAGACGCCGCATGCTCACGACAGCCGCGACCGGCTGGTGCCTGCGGGTTACCACCAGGTCGGTTCCCTGCTCCGCGTCGGCCACCATACGAGCCACCCCGCGCTGCGTGGCCTCGGTGACCGTGAGCTTGGTCGCATCATGGAGAACAGCCATACGGAAACTATATAGAAATCTATACAGAAGAGCGAGTGCCGCGCGGAGAACCTAGATCGCCAAGCCGATCGGATGGGTCACCGGCAATCACTCCTCTGGCCTGCGAAGACGTTGCCGGGCACCTTCGCCCCGCTGCACGCCTTCCGACGCCCGCGCATCCGGTGGGAAGGCCGCGCCGACACCCACGAGGCCTTCCCCAAGCTCGCCTGCGCCCCCATCTGCCGGCGATGCCTCAACTCATTGCGTCAGTGCGGCAGCCGTAGATCGTTAATGGTGTGACTGGAGTGGCTGGAGAGACGAGCTCGGTCGGGCCGCTCCAGGAGAGCTACCTATGAGCCAGTAAATGAGTTGCAGACCCCCGGGATGGGGTGTCTAGATTCCGGCTATGACGATTGTGCTGGGTACGCCGACTGCTGACGGGGTGCACGAGGCTATGGGCGCGCTGCGGGAGTGGCAGTGCGACGGAGCGCCGATGCAGCTGCATTCGGGGGACATCGGCTGGAACTACCGGTCCGGAACGGCCGAGACGGCCGCGGTGGTTCGCACTTGGAGCCGGGACGGACGGATCCTCGCCGTCGGGATGCTGGAATCGCCGACGGTGTTGCGGATGACGGTCGCTCCCGACGCTTTCCAGGACGAGGGCTTGGCGCGGCAGCTTGTCGAGGACTTCTCGCTGCCTGAGCGCGGCGTGCTGCCGGAAGGAGGGGTGTCCGTCGAGGCGCCGCTGGGCCTGCTGCTTCACGACCTGCTGACCAAGGAGGGCTGGGGCGTCGATGAGTCGTGGACGCCGCTCTTCCGCGACCTCGCGGAAGCGGTGGAGGACCCCGGCGTGCGGATCAAGGCGATCGGCCCGGAGCAGGCGCAGGACTTCGCCGACGTTCTGCGGTCGGCGTTCAACACCTCGCGGCCTACGCGCGAGTACTGGCATGCGATGTCGGCGGGGCCGTTCTACGCCGACGCCCGCTGCCTGGGCGCCTACGACGACCAGGGTGGTCCGGCGGCGGTGGTGACTGTCTGGTCGGCCGGCCCGGGGAAGCCGGGACTGGTCGAGCCGATGGGCGTCCACGCGGACCACCGCGGTCGCGGATACGGCCGGGCGATTACCATCGCCGGGGCGGCTGCGCTGCGGGAGATGGGCTCGTCGAGCGTGCGCGTGTGCACGCCGAGCTCCAACGTCGGTGGCGTCGCCACGTACAAGGCGGCCGGGTTCGAGGCGATGCCGAAGATCGGCGACCGGATCCGGAACGCCTGACGCTGATACAGCCCGGGCCCTTCGATCCGGGGGTCGGCCGAGCGGAGCTGCCAGCAGTCGTCGTTCAGCGCCGGGACGAGGGCGTCGGCACGGACGCGGGCCGGGCCGATGTGCAGCACGGTGTTGCAGGATACGGCCAGCACGTAGCCCAGCCCGAGATCCTCCAGCGCGGTGCGGAAGGCGCCGTCGTTGCCGTAGACCTCGTCGGCCGCGACGAACCCGGGCTGGTGGCCGGCGGCCACGATGCGTTTCACGATCTGCAGCGCGAGCGCGGGCTTGGTGGCGAACTCCAGGTCGTCGGGCAGACCGGCCGCCTGGCAGCGCTCGGGGTCACCGGTCCAGGAGGCCGGGACGTAGAGCTCCCGGTCGACGAACCCGCACCCGCGCACCGTGGCCCACACCGCGTAGACGGCGACCTGTGCGTTCTCGATTCTTCCGGCTGTGCCGGTGTACTGCCGCTGGGTGCCGACGGTCATCGTGCCCTTCTTCACGTCGCCGGTCTCGTCCAGCACCAGCGTGGAGCCCTCGCCGCCGAGGTGGTCGATCACGTAGTCGCGAAGGTCGTCTCGGACGCCGTCGTGGTCCCACTTCGCGCGGGACGGCAGGTTCTGGAATGCGTCGGGCGTCAGGTGCCCGGCCTGCTCGGCCAGCGTCCAGCAATTCAGCCGCGGCAGCCCGGCCAGCAGGCACCGAACGAACGCCGCGGCTCTACCCGCCGGAACCAGTGCGCAAACCCGGCCATGAACGATTTTGTTGGCCGATTCGGTTGATGATTACCGGGTCGCGGGAGACGCTGAGGGGACTCGGGCCGCGGACAGGATGGAGGAGGTTCCGTCGTGTCTCTGCGCCCTAGATCCGCTGTTCAGATCCCCGAGGCGACCGTCGCGGTGGCGCGAGCGGCGTTCCCCAAGGGATGTCTGGCCATCCGGTTGCGCGATGAACTGGGTGTGCTGTTCAGCGACGAGCAGTTCGCCGATGCCTTCCCGCGTCGGGGCGGGCCAGGGCGGGCACCTGGTGAGCTGGCGCTGGTGACGGTGCTGCGGTTCGCCGAGGGGCTGACCGACCGGCAGGCCGCCGATGCGGTGCGCGGGCGGATCGACTGGAAATACGCCCTGGCCCTGGAGCTGACCGACCCGGGGTTCGACTTCTCGGTGCTCAGCGAGTTTCGGGACCGGTCGATCGAGCACGGGATCGAGGCCAGGGTCTTCGATCTGCTGCTGGATCGCTGCTCGGAGCTGGGGCTGCTGCGTGCCGGTGGACGGCAGCGGACCGATTCCACGCACGTTCTGGCGGCGGTGCGGACGTTGAACCGGATGGAGTTCGTCGGGGAGACGTTGCGGGCTGCGCTGGAGGCGCCGGCCGTTGCCGCTCCCGGCTGGTTGGCGGAGGTGGTTGCCCCCGAGTGGATCGAACGCTATGGGCGTCGAGTGGACTCCTACCGCTTTCCCAAAGGGGAGGATGCGCGCACCCGGTGGGCCACCACGGTGGGACAGGATGGGTTTGCCCTGCTGGAGGCCATCCACGCGGATGATGCCCCGCACTGGCTGCGGGTCATCCCCGCGGTCCAGACCTTGCGGGTGGCCTGGATCCAGCGGTATCACCGCGACGACAAGGGGATGCGCCGGCGGGAGGGCAACGATCTCCCGTCGGCCGGAGTACGGCTGTCTTCGCCCTATGACCGCGATGCTCATTACGGTCTCAAGCGTGGTGCGGGCCGGTGCGGTTACAAGGTGCACCTGAGCGAGACCTGCGAGCCCGATCAGCCGCACCTGATCACCAATGTGCATACAACCGATGCCACCGTGGTCGACAGCGAGGTCACCGAGCAGATCCACCTCGATCTGGCCGGGCGGGGGCTGGGGCCCGGCACCCACGTGGTGGACGCGGGCTACGTCACCGCCACGCTGATCTTGACCGCCCGCCAGGAGAAGGCGATCGACTTGCTGGGGCCGGTCGGCCTGGATACCCATGCCACGGCCAAGCAGGAGCTGGGCCAGGAGGCGTTCGCCATCGACTGGCAGGCACGCACGGCGACCTGCCCCGGTGGCGCGACCAGTGTCTCCTGGTCCGACCAGCGCAAACCCAACGGGACACCGATCACCAGGGTACATTTCGCAATCACTGACTGCGGACCCTGCCCACTGCGCGCCTCCTGCACCAAGGCCGACGGTCACCGCTACGGGCGCAGCCTGACCTTGCTGCCCGCCGCCCAGCAGAAGATCCTCGACCAGCGCCGCCGCGAGCAGGAGACCCAGGCGTGGAAGGAGTGCTACGCCGTTCGGGCCGGGATCGAAGGCACGATCTCCCAAGCCGTCCGGGCAGGCGGAATCCGCCGCACCCGCTATCGAGGACTGCCCAAAACCCGACTCGCGCATCTGCTGACCGCCACCGCGATCAACCTCATCCGCCTGGACGCTTGGTGGACCGACATCCCGATCCGCGGCACCCGCGCCTCTCGCCTGGAACGACTCGGCGCTGAACTCGGCCTAGCCGCGTGAACCGAATCGGCCAACAAAATCGTAGACGACCGAGCTTGCAGCTCCTCGCCGTCGACGGGTTCGACGGTTCAGGCCGCGTCGTCGGCAGCGTGACTCACTGCCCAGCCTGCCACCCCGCGTGAGGCGATGTTACGGGCCGCGTTGACATCGGCGTGCTCAGCGAAGCCGTCCTCCGTGTTCCCTTGTGGGTTCCCTCGTGGCGCCCTTCCGCGTGGTGCCCATTGAAGCAGCCGGTCATCGCCCGCGAGGGGACTACGAGGGGCTGTGACGGCCGAGTCCGGACCGGAGGCAATGACTCACTGTCCGTTTTCCGCCATATACCCGCTGTTTTTGACGTCACCCCGAGAGCCGTTCTCCGCACGACGGGCCCGGCAACGCCCGGCCCGTCGATGGCGCAGCGGCCCCCTTGGCGCCTCGCTCAGAGCCGCCCAGGCAGCAGGACGTACAGGTTCACGGGCGCCGGTCACCGGTTACGCAGGTACCGCCGGCCAAGCACCCCGTACCAGATCATGATCGGCAGGTGGAGGGCGTACCCGAGCTGTTCCAGCGCCGCCGTCGGCCCATCGGTCCCGGTCGTCCACGGAAGCGCGACCGCGGCCAAACCTGAGATCGCGGCGACCGCACCGGCGATGCGGAGCCCGGTCGGCATCGGGACGCCGACCACTGCCGCGGCGGTGGCGGCGACCCACAGCAGCCCGGCCAGGTTGACCGCCCACTTGGCGGTGAGCAGTACCGCCCAGGCCACGGTGACGGCCGCCGGGGCGGCGGGGTCAGCGGCCAGCTGAGTCAGTGCCAGGTTCCCGGCGTCATGAAGCAGGCCTGCCAGCCCGGCGGCGGCCAGCAGTCCGCCGGCCAGCGTCTCCAGGTGCGGTCCGGGTGCCTGGGCGGAGCGAGCGGACATCACGAGCCCGGCCGCGGTCAGTGCCAGCCAGCCCAGCACGTCGAAGGCCAGCTCGGTCAGATGCAGCCCGAACTGCTCGCCCACCGCGGCCAGCGCGGCGGCGGGGTCGGCTGAATTCAGGGTCAACCCCGATGGCACCACGATGGCCGCACCGGCGATCATGGCCACCAACGAGGTCAACAGCAGGACACCGGTAAGCCGGGTCCGAGGGTTCGAATCGGTCATGGACGGTGACGGTAGGACCTTGCCGCAGGGACAAAGTCAACATGCCCAGGAGAGGAGCCAGGGTGTGGCGGATCGGGCAACTGGCGCGCATGGTCGGCGTATCCGAACGGACCCTGCGCCACTACGACAAGATCGGACTACTGCCTCCTGCCGCGGTGGACCGATCCACCGGCTATCGCTGGTACGGCGTGGCCGAGCTGTCACGGCTGGAACGCATCCGCGGCTTACAGCGCCTGGGCCTGCCGTTACGCCGGATCGCCGATCTGCTGGACGCTCCCGAGGCACAGCTGCGACAGGCCCTGGCCGAGATCGTGACGGGCATCAAGCATGACATCGCCGCCCTTGCCGCCGCCGCGGCTCACGCCGAGGACCGCCTTGCCACGCCGATGTCGATCCTGCCCCAGGAAACCACACTGGGCTCTCGCCGCCTACGCGTACGCCGTTTGCGCCTCGATCATCCATCCGAGCTCGCCGCCGTGTGCCCGGCACCGCCGGCGACCCTGCTGACCTGGCTGCGCGGGCAGCCGACCGGCGGGTTCACGGCGGCGGTGACCACCGATCGCGACGGCGAGCGACTCACCCTGCCCGCTCGATCCGTCGTGCGAGCCGTCGTTCCGCCTTCCACAGACGTGGTCCGCGCCGGGCAGGACCTGTTCGGCTGGTTGCACCGCCACCACTTGGCCATCACCGGCCCTACCGTGGAAGAACACCTCGTCGACGCCGACGGCACCCACGCCGTCGTCCTTGAAGTATCCGTACACCCCCAACGACACACCCCCTCGGCCTGACCGCTCCTCACACGCCCCCCGCTCGCCGAACCGGGGCCGGACAGCCGGACGGCTCACGCCCAGGAGTTGAGCGTGAGCCATCCGGCGAGATCTGTGAAGCTACTTCTCAGTCGGGGCCAGACCCGTCTGGCAGGCGCCCCACCTCGATGGGTCACCTGGCTTGACATTGGTGCCACCGATGCCGCAGTAGCCGTCCGGGTTCTCGCAGCGGTACTGCCGGTGGTGGTCGTGCGACCGGCGCAATGGTTCGGCCTCACATCCGCCGCACCGAGGCCCACCCTGCCTTCGCCCGATGCGAGCGGGGTGGGCATCCGTGTGCCACTTGATCCACCGCCTCCGAGAACGGGCCGCGAGCCTGCTCGGTCAGCACTCTCACGTCTACGTCCCGGTGAACCGAATCAAGGCCGTTCCCGGCAATGTCCCGTGATCATGTGGCGGGATATCGGGACCGGATCCGGATCGAGGCGACGCCGAGGGTGCCGGACGGCGGCAGTTAGAACCTTTGATCTATCCATGTACACCACCCGATCACTCATTGAACCGTTTGGTTCAGTGATCTATAGTGAACCATATGGTTCAGCAAGAGGTCCTTGACCGTACGTTCGCGGCCCTCGCGGATACGACGCGACGACAGATCCTCATCCGGCTCGGCCAGGGTCCCGCCTCGATCGGCGAGTTGGCCGAACCGTTCGGCATGTCACTCACCGGCATGAAGAAGCACGTGCACGTCCTGGAGAACGCCGGGCTGGTCACCACGGAGAAGGTCGGGCGATCACGGCAGTGTCGCCTGGGCACCGAACGACTGGAGGACGCAATGTCCTGGATCAGGTTCTACCAACGGCTCTGGGAACGTCGGCTCGACGGCCTCGACGCCTACTTCACCCTCAAGAAGGAGAACGACCGATGACCCAGAACATCGAGACCACTCAGCTGCGCACGAGCCGTGTCCTGCCCGCGAGTCCGGAAAAGGTCTTCGACGCCTACACCGACGCCGAGAAGCAGAAAATCTGGTTCAACATCCTCAACGAGAAGCCCGGCATCGTGGAGATCGACATCGACCTGCGCGTCGGAGGCAGGCAGACCGCGGTGTGGGGACCGGACTCCGACACTCTGTTCCGAGAGACACAGACCTTCTTGGTCATCGACCGCCCACATCGCCTGGTCACCGAATCCACCGGCATCAGCCCGGACGGCATGACCATGACGACCACGATCGAGGTCACGTTTGAAGAGCACGACGACGGAACGCTCCTCACGGTGGTGCAGACCGGATTCCCGGCGCCCGAGATGCGCGACTTCTTCGTGCAGGAGGTCTGGGCCGGAGCGCTCGATCGGATCGAAGCGTACCTGCGCAGCGGGGAGCGGCGGCCTTGACGGAAAGCACTGAGAGCCAGATGAACACGTCGAAGAACGCACCCGATCGGGCACCGGACGGATACGGTTACGGCAGCCCCGTCATCACCGTCGTCGCAACTGTGGCAGCCGCGCTGTTCCTCAATCTCGTCGTCTACGGGCTTGGGCGTGCCGCCGGCGGCGACTTCCGGTTCACCGCCTCGGGTCAGCCCGCCGAGGTCGACGCGCTCACCGTCGCCGGCTTCACCGTCCTGCCGTTGCTTGCGGGGATGACCGCAGTGGCGGTACTCACCCGAATCTGGCCATGGGTGGTGCCCGCGGCGTTGGTCGTCGCCCCGGCGATCGCGCTCGGGACCATCCCTGTCATGACGATTCCCGCTGATTTCGACGACACCAGCAAGATCACGTTGGCGTTGTGCCATGTCATGCTCGTGCCCGTGACCGTCGCCGGAGTGCTGAGACTGCGCGGGCAGCGCCATGGACAGGCCGCCGCGGACCCGGATATCGCCGAGATGACTCCGCCCCCGCCCGGCGGGCAACCATAGGGACGGCGGCCGCGGAAAGATTCACGACGGTGGACGAGTACATCGCCGCCCGGCAACGAGGCAAAGGTGGGAGATCAAGCCAGGGGCGATCGAGGTCGAAGGTCACGTCGGCCGACCGCACCGTGCGGACGCGGGGTCCTCGATGATCTCCCTGAGCTTTTGACCGTGGCGAGCTGATCGACGTGTCTACTCCTCAGTCGGGACCAGGCCCGTCCGCCCCGACGGGTCACCCGGCTTGACATTGGTGCCGCAGAGGCCGCGGTGGCCGTCGGCCACTTTGAAGGGTCCCAAAGGGAATACCGCAAGTGTTACTCCTGGCTGGTTCGCTTCCGGGTGACAGACTCGTGCACGCCGCCGAGAAAGCGTTCGACGGTCGCCTGGTCCGCGGCGTCGAACCGGCTCATGACGACGACTACCTCGTGGATGAGCGGGCCGAAGAAGCTCCAGCCGAGCGCGACCGCGCTCTCATCCACTTTCAACAGCACACGCCGACGGTCTCGTGTGTCGCGCTCCCGGCGCACATGACCGAGCCTTTCCAGGCGGTCGATCACCGCCGTAGTACCCGCGGAGTTGAGACCGAGTCGCACCCCCAGCACTCCCGGGGTGGCGGGCGCGCCCATGCGGGCGGCATCCAGGAGGCAGATGAGCGCACGCACATCGGTCGGGTGAAGGGCGTGTCGGGCGGCGAAACTCTCCCCGACCCGGTCGAGCTCCATGGTGATGGCGCGCAGCAGGTGCACCACGCGCATCCCGGCGTCCTGCTCGTTCACGTCGTCTGCCACCTTCCTCCGTCGTCGCCGCTGTCATATTATGACAATATCTCGCTCAGCGAGATTCTTGCTTGGCGAGCTACCTGTTGAGGCGAGGCATGTCCGGTGACGACCACGGCGCGAACGCGGCCTTCCTCGCCGCCTATGACGCGGTCCTGGAGCGTTGGCCGGTCCGGGTCGAGCCGATCGACCTACCGTCGACATACGGAACGACGCGGGTGAACGCGTGCGGGCCCGCGGACGGCCCGCCACTGATCCTGTTGCACGGCGGTGGCACCACCGCGGCGATGTGGTTCGCCAACGTCGCCGAGTTCGCACGCCGACATCGGGTGTACGCCGTGGACCGCATCGGCGAGCCGGGACGGAGCGTCCGGGGCGAGCGGCCTCCTCGCGACGTCTCCGGCCTGCTCGGCTGGCTGGACGGGGTGCTCGACGGGCTCGGGGTCGGCAGCGTCGCCGTGTGCGGGCACTCCTACGGCGGGTGGATCGCCCTGACATACGGCCTCCACGCACCCCAGCGGGTCCGGCGGCTCGTTCTCCTCGATCCGACGCAGTGTTTCGGAGGATTCCGGGTGGGATACCTGGCACGCGCGCTGCCGTCCCTCATCCGGCCGACGGCCTCACGCGCGCGAGCTTTCCTCGCGTGGGAGACCGGCGGCGTGGAAACCGACCCCGCCTGGCTGCGACTGTACGGCCTGGCCGCGGAGTTCCCGGACGAGAAAATCGTGACCGGGAAGCAGCCCGAGCCCGGACTACTGCGCACACTTACGACGCCGACTCTCGTGCTCCTCGCCGGGCGTGGCAGGGCCCATCCCCCTCACCGCGTCGCGTCCGCCGTCACCCGCCTCCTGCCGCACGCGGAGACCGCGGTGCTGCCGGGCCTCTCCCACCACGCGATGCCATGGCACGAGGCCTCCGACCTCAACACCCGTGTCGTCGGTTTTCTCGACAGGACGGCGACTTGAGAGACGAAGGAGACCTCGAACAGCCCTGAGACCGTACGACGAGTACGGGCTGAGTCTTTCGGGTGACGCGGTGAGGCGTAGACGACCCAGACAGTGTGAGCGGCGTCATCGATGACACAGCGGACACGCCCGCCGCTGGTGACCTCGAATTCCCATTGCTCCAGGTCCTGGCCATTATCTCGAAGTCACCGGCAATCACTCCTCTGGCCTGCGAAGACGTTGCCGGGCAGACCTTCGCCCCGCTGCACGCCTTCCGACGCCCGCGCATCCGGCGGGAAGGCCGCGCCGACACCCACGAGGCCTTCCCCAAGCTCGCCTGCGCCCCCATCTGCCGGCGATGCCTCAACTCATAGCGTTAGGACCTCTCAGTCACGGCAGGTGCAGTCCTCAGCTCGCCGCCTGCCTCACGAGTGTGCTGATCCTCGCCTCGTCGTCGGCGGTCAACTCCGTCAGCGCGAAGGCGGTCGGCCACATGGTGCCGTCGTCGAGGTTCGCCAGGTCGTTGAAGCCGAGGGTCGCGTACCTCGCCTTGAACTTCTCCGCGCTTTGGAAGAAGCAGACGACCTTGCCGTCCTTGGCGTAGGCGGGCATCCCGTACCAGAGTTTCGGCGACAGGGCCGGCGCGCCGGCTTTGATGACGGCATGGAGCCGCTCGGCGATGAATCGGTCCGCTTCCGCCATCTCGGCGATCTTCGCGAGCACGTCGCGCTCCCCGTCGGCTTCGGCCGCGCGCGAGCCGCGGCGCGCGGCCGTCTTCAGCTCCTGGGCGTGCTCCTTCATCGCCGCTCGTTCTTCGTCGGTGAACCCGTCGAACTTCTTGTCAGCCTTCCGCGTTTCGTTCATGGTGGGAATCTCCTTGTCTGAAAATCTTGGTAGGGACGACCGCCGTGGCGGCTTCTCTGGCTTCGACGAGAGAGTTCACGGCGATGAGGCGAGCGGTCCCGGGCCACGGGTTCGAGCACGCCGCCCGGGGCCGCGCACCGCTCACCCCCATGCGCCGGCGATCTGCCGGGTGGTGGCGTTGAGCCGGTTGAACAGGTTGGTGACGCCGATCATCAGAACGATCGCGGCCAACTGCTTCTCGTCGAAATAGGTGGCGGCCCTGTCCCAGACCTCGTCGCTCACGGCGTCGGCACGGTCGGCCAGCCGTGTTGCGGCCTCGGCCAGCGCGAGCGCCGCCCGCTCCTCCTCGGTGAAGTACGAGGTCTCCCGCCAGGCGGCGACCGTGGCCAGCCGCTCGTCGCTCACTCCGGCCTTACGAGCGGTCTTGGTGCCCGCGTCGACGCAGGAGCTGCAGCCGTTGATCTGGCTGACCCGCAGATGCACCAGCTCCAGCGTCTGGCCCTCCACCCCGCCGGCGTGCACGGCCTTGAAGAGCTCCTGGATGGGCTGCATCGCGCCGGGCAGGATGAAGGCCGGGTTCTGCATACGGGACTGCACCTTGGTTCTCCTCTTCCGGATCGACGCCCCGCCCCTCGGGGGCGTGACTCCATGACAGCCGGACGGGCTTGCCATGACGATGGCGGTGGGACACCCTGGGACAGTTGAAATGACTCTGTCCTGCGGCGATTCGTCCCGGTAAGTTTCTTCCCCGGCGGGACAGAGAGGCAGGACACGATGGTTGTGCAGCAGGCGGACCCCCAAGACGAACTGGCCACCCGGCTGCGCCTGCTCCAGAGGCTGTCCGGGCGCGGTGTGCGGGCCCTCGCACGGGACACGGGCCTCAGCTCGTCGTCGCTGTCGCGCTACCTCAGCGGCCAGTCGGTGCCGCCCTGGCCCGTGGTGATCGAACTCTGCCGCCTCGTCAAACGTGACCCCCGCCCGCTGCGCCCCCTGTGGGACCGGGCGACGAACCCCCTGCCGGCGCCCCCGAAGACGAGCCGCCAGGTCCAGCCCCCGTCGCCTGCCGCCGGTGCCCCACGCCTACCCCGCAACGATCTGCCGCGGGACATGCCCGACTTCACTGGACGTGAGGCCCAGCTCGCCGCCGTCCTCGCCGTGGTGGAAAGCAGCCGGGTGGTCGCCATCGACGGCATGGCGGGCGTCGGCAAGACCTGTCTGGCGGTGCACGCCGCGCACCGGCTCGCCGCCGAATACCCGGACGCCCAGCTCTATCTGGACCTGCACGGGTTCACCGACGGGCGGGAACCGCTCGATCCCGATTCCGCACTGCGGGCACTGCTCGCCGCACTCGGCGTCCCGTCAGAGAAGGTCCCGCAGGAAGGTGGTGTCGAGCCGCTGGCCGCCTGCTGGCGGTCGGAACTGGCCGGCCGGCGGGCCGTCGTGGTCCTCGACAACGCCGCCGGCGCTGACCAGGTCCGCCTGCTGCTGCCCGGCGCAGGCCCCTCCGTCACCCTGATCACCAGCCGCAACCGGTTGCTGGGCCTGGAGGAGGTGCCCCCGGTGTCGCTGGACGTGCTGACCCCGAAGGAGAGCGCGGAGCTGCTGGCCCGCGCCAGCGGCGATCCCAGCGGCCCCGACGGCCGGCTGGCCCGCGACCCGGAGTCCGCGGCCGAGGTGCTGCGGTTGTGCGGCCATCTGCCGCTGGCCCTGCGGCTGGCCGGGGCCCGGTTGCGGCACCGACCGGGCTGGACCGTAGGCATCCTCGTCGAGCGTATGACGGAGGGCATGAGCGAGTTCGACACCGCGTTCGCCATGTCCGTACGGCAGCTGGATCGGGCCGAGCGCCGGTTGTTCGGGTTGCTGGGCCTGCTGTCCGGGTCGTCCTTCGACGAGTACGTGGCAGCGGCACTGGCGGACGTGCCGCTGCGCAGCGCCCGGGCGATGCTGGAGGACCTGCTCGACGCGCACCTCATCCAGCAGCCGTCGGCTGGTCGCTACACGCTGCACGACCTGGTGCACCAGCACGCGCGCCGAGCCGTCGCGGAGCAGGATTCTCCGGTGGGGCGGGAGCAGGCGCTGGGCCGGGTGCTCGACTATTACGTGCACGCGGCGGCCGCCGCCGACGCCGCGATGCCGTACGTATCCGGCAGCCGCGCGGCCTCCGCAGGCCGGCCCCCGGCCGAGCTGCCGCAGTTCACCGACAAGCATGCGGCCCTCGGCTGGTTCGTCACGGAGTACACGAACCTGATGGACGCCTTCGAGGTGGCGGTTGTCACCGGAGCCGATGTGCACGCGTGCGAGCTGCCGCGCTTCATGCGGACGTTCTTCGCGCGGCGCTGCGGCACGACGCACCTCAACGTCCTCTTCGAGCGATCGCTGGCGGCCGCGCAGCGCCTGGGTGATCCGCGGCACCTGGCTGAGGCGCACAGCGACCTGGGCTTCGCCCGCTACAACGCGGGCCGGATGGCAGAGGCCGCCGCCGCGTACGAGGCGGCGGCACCGCTGGTGTCCCAGGCCGGGGACACCCGCTCCGAGGCAGATCTGATCATGCGCCGCGGCTACCTGAGGTGGGACGAGGGCTATGTCGAGGAGCCACTCGACCTCTTCCGGCTGGCGGGGAAACTGTACGCGGACGCCGGCTGCCCGATGGGCGCGGCCCATGCGACCGCCTACCAGGCTTGGGCGATGCTGCAGCTGGGACACCGCGAGGAGGCGGCGCGGCTGGCCCGCGAGGTGCTGGACATCGCGCACGCCGAACCCACCTGGCCGGCCGCACTGACAGCCCGGATCACCCTTGGCATGGCCATCGCCCACGAGCAGTCCGACGAGGCCGCGGAGCACCTGCACCAAGCCCTGGAACTCGCCCGCGAGGACGGCCACAGGCACAACGAGGCGTGGTGTCTCAACTGCCTGGGCGTCGCCCTGCGCCAGATGGGCCGCTACGAGGAAGCGCTGGCCAGCCACCGGCAGGCGTTCACACTCCTGGATGAGCTGTTCGAGGAACACTGGAAGATTCACTTCCTCAACGGCTACGGCGAGACCTGCCGACTGGCCGGCCTGCCCGACGAGGCCTTGCGCTTGCACCGTCAGGCACTCGAGCTGGCTCCGAAGGTGGGCTACCGGCACAAGGAGGCACTGGCCCACGAGGGGATCGCGGCCGTGCTCGACGAGACGGACCCGGCTGCCGCCGCCGAGCACCGCGCGGCGGGGCAGGCCATCCGGCAGGAGCTCAAAGCAGGGGCCTGACGTGACCGGCCGCTCCCGCGGATCATGTCCGGTCCGCGTTCTCCAGGCGCCGAACCCGACCATGCGGGGCGGGTCTTCCAGGTCGGCGGGCCCGGGAGGCGCCGAGACATCCACGAGATCCCGGCGGCCATCAGATATCGGCAGGAGGCCACCGCGTCAGTCCACGGTGCCGAACGCCATCTCCCGGTCCGGCGAGGAGAACACGCGGTAGCCCCCCGAGTGGAAGACCAGCGGCTCGCCCTCCGCCCGCCGGAAGTGCTCGACCTCTCCGACGAAGATGAGGTGGTCGCCCCCGTCGTAGGTGCTCACCGTACGACAGGCGAAGTGGGCGAGGGTTCCGGTGAGCACCGGAGACCCACCGGGTTCCGGGTGGGTCTCCACCCCGGCGAACTTGTCCGGCAGCGGCGTGGCGAATCGTCGGGACAGGTACTCCTGTCCGGCGGCCAGGACGTTGACCGCGAACCGCCCCGCCTCGGCGAAGGCCGGTGCGCTGGGAGCCCGCCGGGCCAGGCACCACAGGACCAGCGGCGGGTCGAGCGAGACCGAGGTGAAGGAGTTGACGGTCACGCCCAGCCGGTCACCCCGCCGGGTGACGGCGGTGACCACGGCCACCCCGGTGGCGAACTGCCCGAGGGCGTCGCGCAGAGACCTCATGACCCCTTCTCACTTCCCGAACCGCGCCAGATACCCGGCCGCCCCGGCCGGATCCATGAACCAGCCCGCGTAGTCCGACGGATCGTCGAAGCCGTTCACGAAGCGGGAGGCCACCTCGGGCAGCCGGCCCGCGGCGCCCAGAATCTCCAGCACGTGCGGTGGCGGGGGCGCGAGAAGCGCGTTCGTCCACGCGGTGACGTGCCGGGCGTCCTGCCAGTAACGCTCGAAGGCCCGCTCCATCCACGCCGCGTCGAACGGCCGCTCACCACGCTCCAGGATGTCGGACAGATAGGAGGCCGCGCACTTGGCGGCGTTGTTGGCCCCCTGCCCGGTGATCGGGTCGTTGAGCACGACCACATCCGCCACGCCCAGGACCGGGGCGCCCGACGGCAGCGTCGCGACCGGCCTGCGCACGATCGGGGTGAAGCCACCCGACAGGACGCCCCCCTCGTCGGTGAGCTCGACACCACCGCAGCGATCCGCCTCCCACGGCAGGAAGGTCTCCAGGACCCACCGGCTTCTGGCCAGGTGCTCGGCGGGGGTGCGAACGTCCGCCCAGCAGTCCATCGGTCCGCCGGGGACACCCTCGAACACCATGATCTCGCAGGGACCGGTGACGGTGAGCGCGGGAAACACGAAGTACTCGCCGACCCCGGGGATCACGTTGAAGCACACCGCGGAATGCCCCGGTCGCGGTACGAGACCGTTGACGTAGGTAAGGGCCAGGGCCCGCTGCGGGGCTCGGTACGGCGAGCGCGACGCGTCCCGCTCGAAGAGCGAGGAGATCGCCCCCTTGCCGGCGGCGACCAGGACCAGGTCGTACCGGGCGGCGTAGTCCTCCAGGTCGTCCACGGTGGCGTCGTGTACCACGATCTCGCCGCCAAGCCGTTCCACCTCGGCCATCCACGCGGGCATCTTCAACCGCTGGTCGACCGAGCGGGCGGGCGTGTCGAGCCGGGCGGCCCAGTGGATGGCCGGTTCGCCGTCGGGACCGGCCACCGCGAACTGGATCCCGTCGATCGGCGGGCAGTCATCCGCCCACAGGTCCAGGCCAAGGTCGCGCTCGTGGCCGAGGGCGATGCCGAACATGGCCTGGCTCGACGTGACCCGGCCGCCGCGAATGTCATCGGGGGTTCGGTTGGAGACGACGGTGACGTCGTAGCCGTTCCGCAGCAGGCCGAGGGCGAGGTGCAGGCCCGCCTGACCGGCGCCGACGACCAGGATTCTGCGCATGACGATGTCTCCTTCTCAACGGAGGGGGAAGCCTGATGAAAAGGTATGGCCGGGGCCGCCGGCCGAGCCATCCGTTCAGCGCGGGTTCCATCCGCCTGGCGCGGAATCCTCTCCCGGCGCGCCACGAACAGGACGGAGGCACCCGGTGCCGGCCAGGCGCGGACCGTCAGCTGCCGCGCAGCGTCCGCGACGGCGCCTGACCGTAGCGCGCGCGGTAGAGCGCCGCGAACCTCCCCTGATGAGGAAAACCCCAGCGGGCCGCCACGCCCGTCACCGTGCACCTGGCGGGATCGCCGGACACCAGGTCGTCGTGGACCCGGCCCAGGCGCACGTCTCTGAGATAGGTCATCGGGGTCAGTCCGAGATGACGCCGGAAACCCTCCTGGAGCGAGCGGCCACTGACCGCCACGGCACTCGCGATCTCGTCGGTGGTCAACG
The DNA here is from genome assembly GCF_050943795.1 of Streptosporangium sp. CA-115845. NCBI lineage: Bacteria > Bacillati > Actinomycetota > Actinomycetes > Streptosporangiales > Streptosporangiaceae > Streptosporangium > Streptosporangium sp. CA-115845. Next base: position 5,619,661 of record NZ_CP191988.1, read on the forward strand.
GCAGGTGGGCGTGCCCGTCGACGTATTCCATGGCCCGGCGCACCACCTTGGGCAGCGCGGGAGGCCGGGGCGCGTTCAGCCGTGCCAGGTAGTTGGACGGCTGCCCGGTGAGCAGGGAGGAGAGCATGGCGTTCTCCAGGTGGGCGACCGCCAGCGGCTGCGCGGCGAGCCCGTCACCGTGCTCGGCCTCGCTCACGATCAGGTCGGCCATCGCCCTCCAGGCCCGCGCCCAGCCCGTGGTCATGTCCATGCCCAGGCCGAAGACGATCGGCCGGTCGAGCCGCTCCCCGAGCATCCGCTCCAGGGTGCCCTCGACCTCCGACCGGTCGAATTTGACGATCAGCTGGGGACAGCCCGCCGCCCAGCGCATGTCAAGGTATTCCGACGGTGACGGCAGGGAGGCCAGGCGGGGTGTCGACACGATCTCCTGCCCGCCGCACCGGATCAGGCTGCTCCCGGCCAGCGGGATCTGCACCAGGAAGAAGGATCCCAGTTCCCCGGGCTCGATGCGGACGTCCGCCCCGTAGTCCAGGTAGTTCACTCGTACGGCGCCCAGCCGTACCGAGTTGAGCCGCGCGGCCAGCCGCGAGACGTCACCGGCGAGTTCCAGCCGATGAGGACAGAACACGCCGGCCACCCGCTCGCGGGCCTCGTCGAGGTCCGTGGTGTCGAAGACCGGCCTGTTGCCAAGCGGGACGCGCCCTCGCACCTCGCCCATCGACGCTCCCACCCTCGGGTGCCCATCGCACGCGTACGGCTGATCCGGACATCATCGGTAGAGCCAGTGTGTCCGACCACGTACAAATACGCAGACGCCCGTGAAACCACTGTCCGATACTGGACAGCGGAGCCGGTCCTGCCCCCGTTCACGAACACCTCGATCATGTGGAGGCCGCGTATGGTGACCCCGCTCGTCTCCTCCGAAAACCACACCAAAGGCGACACCCAGCATGAAGCGGCCGGGGCCGGGCTGGCAGGATCGGGCCGTGAACCATCGCACGCTTGGCCGCACCGGCATCCAGGTCAGCCCGCTCTGTCTCGGCACGATGATGCTCGGGGCCTGGGGAAACACCGACTACGACGAGTGCGAGCGCATCGTCGGCACCGCGCTCGACGCGGGCATCAACTTCATAGACACCGCTGACGTGTACGCGTTCGGCGAGAGCGAGACGATCCTGGGCAGGGCCATCAAGGGCCGCAGGGACGAGATCGTGCTGGCGACGAAGTTCCACAACCAGATGGGCGACTCCCCCAACCGGCGTGGCAACTCCCGTCGCTGGATCATGCAGGCCGTCGAGGACAGCCTGCGCCGCCTGGACACCGACTGGATCGACCTCTACCAGGTGCACCGCCCCGATCCGCAGACCGACATCGACGAGACCCTCGGTGCCCTGTCCGACCTCGTGCGCCAGGGCAAGGTACGGGCGATCGGCACCTCCTCCTTCCCCGCCGAGGAGATCGTCGAGGCCCAGTGGGTCGCCGACCACCGGCAGCGTGAGCGGTTCTCGACCGAGCAGCCCTCGTACTCGATCCTCGCCCGGCATGCCGAGGCCGCGGTCCTGCCGGTGGCCGAGCGCCACAACCTGGGGGTGATGGTCTGGAGCCCGCTGAACGGTGGCTGGCTGACCGGCAAGTACCGCCGGGACGCGCCGCTGCCCGCCGGCTCCCGGGCCTCCAGCAACGGCGACCACTTCGACTTCAAGGTCGAGGAGATCCGCGCCCGCAAGCTCGACGTCACCGAGAAGCTGGCGGTCCTGGCCGACGAGGCGGGCATCTCGATGATCCACCTGGCCCTGGGCTTCGTGCTCTCCCACCGGGCCGTCACCTCGGCGGTGATCGGCCCGCGCACGCTCGAGCAGCTCACCAGCCAGCTCGGCGCGGACGAGGTGCGGCTCTCGCCGGAGATCCTCGACGCGATCGACGAGCTGGTCCCGCCGGGGACGAACATCAGCCCCGACGACGTCGGCTACGTGCCGCCCGCCCTGACCGACCCCGCCCTCCGCCGACGCTGACGTAACCCGTCGCCCCGGCGGGACGTCCCGCCGGGGCGACGGCCGGGCTCAGCTCACGTCCCGGCCTGCCCGCTCGGTGGAGATCCCTGCGGGCAGGCCGGTCACGACGACATCACCCTCCGTTACCTCATCCGCGGCGCCAACGAGGGGGCCGACAAGGGGTAGCGGGGGTCCCCTCGCGCTCGACCGGCCGGGACAGGGTAGGTGTGAGGGATGCTTATCTTCGGTTTGCGCACGGTGGTCCACCGGCTCGGGGTGCTGACCCTGGTCTGCCGCAACTGCGGCAACGCGGCGGCGCAGGTGCTCTCGCGGCGGGTGACCAGGTTCAGCCTGTTCTTCGTCCCGCTGTTCCCGGTGCGGACGAGATACGGGATGCAGTGCACCTTCTGCGCGGCCTCGTACGACGTCCCCAAGCAGGAGGCGGAGCGGCTGGCGGTCCGCTGACCACCGCGTCCGGCGTGGCCACCTGGCCGGTGCGCGGCGGAGAGTCCCGGCACCGCCTCGCTCCCGGCGACCGAACCCCTGCGGTCACCAGGCGGGCACGCCCTGAGCGGCCGCCCTTCCAAGAACACATGCGGAGTCAACGTCCCTTTCAGCGCGTACGCCGCACGCGGATGCCGTGGGCGTCGGCGCGCTGGAGGCCACCGGCGTCCACATTGGAGATCGGGATCAGGCCCTTGACCACGCCCTTCCTACCGTTTCCGGTCAGCTTGACGATCAGCATTCCCGGGTCGGTTCCGTGGGAGGAGTGCGGGTCGCCGGAGAGCGGGATCGGCCCTCGCGTCGAGGCGAAGGCCCAGTCATGGTCGGGCGAGACGGCGAAGAGGTCGACCGTCGGGTCCGCGCTGAACCGGGAGACGAGGTCGACGGTGCCCACATGGGCACCGGTCGCCCCGTCGAAGACCTCGGCGGCATTGGCGGCGCGGTCACCGGCCCAGACGTAGCGTTCCTCGTCGGAGGCGAGGACGCCGTGCGCGTCGCGGTCGGGCGAGTCGTCGTCGAAGAGCGGCTGGACCGCCGGGGTGTTCGGCGGGTTGGCCGGTGAGTAACCGCTCATCGGCAGCCGGAAGACGCTGAACTGGTCGAGGTTGTTGTGCGTGCCACCACCTCCGTTCCCGAAGACCTTCCCCTTGGCCTCGATGAACCCGCAGCCGTTCGCGGGGATCCTGCTCGCGTCGTACTCCCCCACGATCGACATCGGCGTCGTGCGCCAGTCGACCACGAGCATCCCGCCGCCCCGGAGACTGACGAAGACCGGGCCGTTGTCCGAGGCGACGAACGGGCAGATCGGCGCGTTGTCCGGGCGGAGCCGGGGTGCCTGGCACGGTATCCCGTTCGGGGTGGTGCATCCGGCCAGGTCGATCGTCGCGGCCGGCTGCTGGACGAAGGTGCCGGACGCGTAGTCGGTGCTGATGCGTTCCAGCCTCTTGCCGTTCTGGTTGGAGATGACGAGGTACTCGTCGTCCTCGGTGGGCCAGAGGGCATGTGCCTGCCGGGCCCCTCCCGCTCCGGCCTCGGTGAGGAAGCAGGCGAGCGGCTGCCGGGCGGCGGCGTCGAAGACGACCACGTGACCGCTGGCGACGAAGGCGAGCGCGGCGTGGGTGTCGGCCTTGTTGAAAACCATCATGTGGGGACGTACGGGGACGCTGCCGGTGCTCGCCAGGCAGAGGGACGAAGTCGCACCGCTCAGGTCTATGACGTGGACGGGCCGCGCGGCCGACAGCCGGTGGGTGACCTCAGCTCCGGAGTACACGTTGACCGCGCCGCCGTAGGAGAGCCCGTCGGTGTTGGACTGGTCGACCAGCCACACCTCGTACGACTTCCCCGCCGGCGCCTGGGGCGGCGCGGCCGCTCCCAGGACGAACAGCACCAGCACCGCGACGATCGCGACCCGCCACTTCCCCATACGCCCTCCAAGATCGCTCCGGCCGGAGCGTCTCCATGTCCCTTCCGACCACGCTGCTTTCTACTTTCAATCCCAGAACTCCATAAGTCCAGAAATTGCTTGAACTAAAGGAATATAGGCAAAAAAATCTCATATTGCAGACATTTGTCACAACTCCGACAACAAACGGCACTCGCCGACTATCGGGAATTGCATACACGGATATTTCGGTATATGGCCAGTGGCCTGGCGGCATCTAACGCGACGCCCCCCGGATCTGGCGGCCGATATATTGGCGGTCTTGACATCCTCCCCCTCGTAAACGAGGGGGATTCCCACGGTCGCCCGTGAGGGTTCCTGCTTCACCGCCAGTCGCCCGCCAGGAGAAATCCCCTTTGAGGTCTTACACCGGCTCCACAGGCGTTTTACCTCTCCGCCAGCCCGGCGGCGAGGATGTTCTTCGCGGCGTTGACATCCCGGTCATGGGCGGCGCCGCAGGCACACACCCACTCGCGAACCCCCAATGGCATGGACCGCTGGATCGCGCCGCACGCCGAGCACAGCTTCGAACTGGGAAACCAGCGGTCCACCGCTACCAGCGTGCGCCCGTACCACCGGGCCTTGTACTCCAGCATGGAGCGCAACTCCCGCCAGGACGCATCCGAGATGGCGCGGGCCAGCGAGCGGTTCTTGACCAGGTTACGGACGGTCAGGTCTTCCACGGCGATCACTTGGTTCTCGCGAACAAGCCGTGTCGTGACCTGGTGCAGGTGATCCCTTCTGCGGTCGGCGATCCGGGCGTACACCCCGGCGACCTTCAGCCTCGCCCTGGCCCGGTTGTTCGACCCCTTCTCCTTACGGGCCAGCGCCCGCTGGGCCTTGGCCAGCTTGCGCCGGTCGGCTCGTTCGTGACGCGGGTTGACGATCTTCTCCCCGGTCGACAGCGTCGCCAGTGCGGTGATGCCCGCGTCCACCCCCACGCTCTGCTCGACCGGCGGCAGAGGGCTGATCTTCTCCTCGACCAGCAGGGACACGAACCAGCGGCCCGCCGCGTCCCTGCTCACAGTGACCGTGGACGGCTGCGCGCCCTCGGGAAGGGGACGCGACCACACGATGGCCAGCGGCGCGTCCATCTTCGCCAGCGTCAGTGCGCCCTCACGCCGGCGAAACGCCGAGCGGGTGTACTCGGCCGACGCCCGCGCCTTCTTCCTGCTCTTGAACGTGGGGTACTTAGCGCGTTTGGCGAAGAAGTTGGAGAACGCCGCCTGCAGGTGGCGCAGCGCCTGCTGGAGCGGGACCGACGACACCTCGGACAGGAAGTCGTAGGCACCGCTGCGTTTCCACTCGGTCAGCGTGGCCGAGGACTCCACGTAGGAGACGCGACGCCCTTGGAGGGTGTAGGCGCGGGTGCGTTCTTCCAGGGCCTTGTTGTAGACCAGGCGCACACAGCCGAACGTCCGGGCCAGCTCGCCGGCCTGCTCGGGGGTCGGATGGAAGCGGTACTTGTAGGCCCGCTTCACGATCTGCGCCACGCCTCGCACCATACCGCGCGATCAGCTGAGGATCGTGCGTGTGTTCGGTACGGCGGTCCGCCTGGCGGCGAATCGCCTGCCCCTGTCCTGCTCCGCAGGAGCCCGATTCCTCCCCCGCCTGAAGGCGGGGGTCTCCTCGGAGGTATCTGATGAACTCGCTGGTCCGACGCCCTCTGGGCCAGACCGGTCTGACCGTGACACCTGTCGGTCTCGGCCTGGCCGCACTCGGCCGTCCCGCCTACATCACACTCGGCCGCGCCGAGGACCTCGGCGACGACCGCGACATCGCCGTAATGCGGTCACGCACCTGGGCCGTGCTCGACGCCGCCTGGGCGGCGGGGGTGCGTTACCTCGACACGGCGCGCTCGTACGGGCGGGCGGAGGAGTTTCTCTCCGGCTGGCTGCGCGAGCGCGGGATCGCCCCGGGAGCGGTCACGATCGGTTCGAAGTGGGGATACGCCTACGTCGGCGACTGGCGTCTGGACGCCGAGCGGCACGAGGTGAAGGAGCTCACCGCCGACCGGCTGCGCGTCCAGTTGAAGCAGACACGCGCGCTGCTCGGCGAGCACCTGTCGCTCTACCAGATCCACTCGGCGACCGTGGAGAGCGGCGTGCTCGACGACGAGGACGTGCTCGACCGGCTGCGCGCGCTGCGGGCCGAGGGAGTGGCGATCGGTCTGTCGACGAGCGGGCCACGCCAGGCGGACACGATCGACCGGGCGATCGGAGCCGGGCTGTTCGACACGGTGCAGTCGACGTGGAACCTGCTGGAGCGCTCGGCCGGTGAGGCACTCGCGCGGGCGCGCGAGGCGGGGCTGGGCGTGATCGTCAAGGAGGGCGTGGCGAACGGCCGGCTGACCGCCCGGGCGGCACCCGCCGCGCTCCTGGCCGCCGCACGCGAGCGGGACACCACACCGGACGCGCTCGCGCTGGCCGCCGTACTGGCACGGCCGTGGGCCGGGGTGGTGCTGAGCGGCGCGGTCTCGGCCGGGCAACTGCGCGACAACCTCGGCGCGATCGAGACCGGCTGGGACTCGGAGCTCGACGAGCGGCTCGCCGGACTGGCGGAAACCCCGGAGAGCTACTGGGCAGAGCGCGGCGCGCTGCCCTGGAAGTGACCCTGAAACCGAGCGCCTCCCAGCACTGCCCTATCCACCGGCCACAAGTCTGTCGACCCTCCTATTTCGGCACTCCGGCGCAGGGGCCATCGAGCGGCCGAGGTGAGGCGTCACGTGGTCGGGTCGTAAATGGTCAGCATCGCACCGGCCGAAAGCGCGCGACGCGGCTCCGCCCACCCGCGGATTCAGTGGTCTGTCAGATGATGGCGTCACACTGGCTCCCGGCTGGGAATCCTGGTGGGCAGCGGCAGGACGAATCCGGCACCGGCCCGCCTCGCCCATGGACATCGAGGGGTTTGCCGTGACCGTCATGGGTGTGATCCACTACATCCCACCTTATTCACTGCGAATACCTCATGAACGGAACCGGCCCCATGAGCACCTCTCGCGAATCAGACTGGCAACCCGCGGAACTCGATGCCGACCGGCCGCATTCGGCCCGTATCTGGAATTACTGGCTGGGTGGAAAAGACAACTATCCCGCCGACCGCGACGCCGGCGACATGGTCGAGGGGCTCATCCCCGGCATCGTCGACTCGGCCCGGGCCGACCGGGCGTTCCTGGGCCGCTGCGTCCGTCATCTCGTCGCCGACGCCGGTATCCGCCAGTTCCTCGACATCGGCACGGGCCTGCCCACCGCCGACAACACCCACGAGGTGGCGCAGCGGATCGCCCCGGAGTCCCGGGTCGTCTACGTCGACAACGACCCGCTGGTCCTGGTGCACGCCCGCGCCCTGCTCATCAGCACCCCCGAAGGGGTCACCAACTACATCGACGCCGACCTGCGCGAACCCCACCACATCCTGCGGGCCGCCGAGAAGACCCTCGACCTCACCGAACCCGTCGCGCTGATGCTGCTGGGCATCCTGCATCACATCACCGACGACGACGAGGCCAGGCAGGTCGTACGGGACCTGGTCGACGCCGTCCCCTCGGGCAGCTACCTGGTGATCGCGCACGCCACCGCCGAGGTCCACGGCGATGCCATGCACGAGGCGATGCGGCAGTTCATGGAGCGGGGCGGCACCCCGATCGTGGCCCGCGACCGCGACCACCTCGTCACCTTCTTCGACGGTCTGGAGCTGCTGGAGCCCGGCGTGGTGTCCTGCTCCAGGTGGCGTCCGGAGCACAGCCCGTGGGGCGAGCCCGATGAGGTGTCCCAGTTCTGCGGCGTCGCCCGCAAACCCTGACGCCCCTGCCTCCCTCAGCGGCCGACCGGCCGCACACTCCGGCCCCCGTCCCAGAGGCCGGCTCGGCCCTCGACAGCCGACCGGTGTGGCGGCCACCTGGAACGATCGGAAAGATCGAGTTTATCGAGGACGCTCCGGTGTAGTCCCGTACTCGTCCGGTCGTCTCATCGCATGATCCTTCGTCAATGCCCGCACCCGATCTCAAACACCACCTGTCGACCGTGATCCCGGGTCGGTCAGCACCACCCCCGTCAGGCCGTCGCACAGAACGACATGGGAGGCTCTCCTGGATGAACCCCGCTGAGGATTCCGCCGCGCCGGCTCCCGGAACCGCGCCACTCGTCGTCATGGGTGTGACCGGTTCCGGCAAGAGCACCGTGGGCGCCGCCCTCAGCCGGCGGTTACGGGTGCCGTTCGCCGACGCCGACGACTTCCACAGCGAGGCCAACATCGCCAAGATGTCGGCGGGCATCCCCCTCGACGACGACGACCGGCTGCCGTGGCTGCGCGCGATCGGCGCCTGGCTCGCCGAGCACGCCGCCACCGGCGGGGTGGCGAGCTGCTCGGCGCTCAGGCGGAGCTACCGCGACATCCTGCGGGAATCCGCGCCGACGGTGAGCTTCGTCCATCTGCACGGCGAGATCGACGCCGTACGCCGGAGGGTCGCCGGTCGTCCGGGGCACTTCATGCCCTCCTCCCTGGTCGACTCGCAGTTCAGGACCCTGGAGCCCCTCGGGCCTGACGAGCACGGGATCGTGCTCGACTTCGCCAGGCCCGTCGGCGAGCTCGTGGACGCCTACCTCGCCGCGGCGGCCGTCCCCCGGACGCGACCGGACCCGTACCCCACCGGTCCCGCCGATCCCGGTGGACCCCGAGACACAGGCGAGGCCGGGAGTCCGCCGCCGCGCAGCCAGATGAGGGTGCCTTGGGCCTGGTGCGGACGGTAGATCCGTATCGCCACGTCCGGATCGGCGGACACCGTACGGTGCTCGATCTCCAAGTTCGAGGTGTCCGGGGTCGGCACCGTGGCGGCTCGCTCGGCGAATGTCTTGCGCGCGGTGACCGGGTCGGTCAGGTCGGTTTTCGGGAGAAAAGGGAGAAATGGTTCAAGTTCGGGATCCATGCCACCCATCCTCACCGCCGCCCCCCATGGGATCCTCCGCCATCCGTCGCGCATCCCGCCCCGATACCGCACCGATCAGCGCCCCGTCCCGCGGTACTCCTCTCCTATGCTCATCTCGTGGAGGCACTGGCCGTACGGCTGTCGGGACTCGACCCCTACGTCGAGGGCGTGATCCGCGTCGTCATGTTCTACGACACGCTGATGCGCCGGCGGGTGGATCTCGCGGCGCTCGTCCGGGCCTCGGCGGGCCTGGCCGAGTGCGTGACCGGGATCCGCCTCGACGGCACCGGGCGCACCCTCCGCTTCGCGCCCGACGGCGGACAGGCGCCCGCCTCTCCCGCCCTCCCATCCGCCACCGCCCCGATCACCCTCGACGACGAGGAGATCGGCATGGTGTGGCTGGAACGCCCCGGCCCGCCGAACCCACTCGACGAAGCCCTTCTGGACCGCCTCGCCCTCGCCGCCGCGTCCGTCGCCGAGCGATACGGCCCGGCCCACACCACCATGGCCGACCCCGCCCTCGTCGAACTTGTCATCGGCTCCGATACCGACGAGGCGGCCAGAGCCCGGGCGTTACGGCTCCTGGGCTTCACCCCCGGCCTGCCGGTCCGCGTCGTCGCCGTACGGTCAGAGCTCCCGCTCGACAGAATCGGCGGCCTGATCTGCCCGGCCCGGCCGGTGAAGGCGGCATCGCTCGCCGACACGGGTGTCATCCTCGCCGCCACCATCGACCTGACCAGGTTCCCGGCAGCCGCACGCGCGGGCATCGGCACGGCCGATAACCCTCACCACTCCTGGCGGCAGGCCCGCACCGCGCTCCGCTTCACCACTCCACGCGAACCCGCCATCCGCTACGACGACCTGGGCGCACTGGCACTGCTCGCCGAGATACCCCGGGACGCCGCGCGTGACAACGCCGACGTGACCGCCCTCGCCCGAATCGCCGACAACCCGCAAGACCTGGCGACCCTCGACGCCTACTGCGCCACCAGCTCCCTCCGCCGCGCCGCCGAAACTCTCCACCTGCACCACAGCAGCGTCGCCCGCCGACTCGAACAGATCGGAAAGATCCTGGGCATCGAACTCACCGAGCCCACCGGCCTGATGCGGGCCAAGCTCGCCCTCACCACATGGCGGCTCCTCGAGGAGTGAGGAAGATCCACCCAGCACCCCTGGGACGCGTCGACGATCCGCATACCCGCAGCTGTTCCCGGTGTGCGGCCCCCGGTCACGAAGGTCCGCACTGACAGGAATAACCCTCCCGCTGAGACGTTAAGGGTAGTTGAAATTTCAAACGAAACGGAGGACGGTGAGCACGATGCAGTTCGGGATCTTCACCGTAGGCGACGTCACCACGGACCCCACCACGGGCCGGACGCCGAGCGAGCACGAGCGGATCAAGGCGATGGTGGCCATCGCGCTCAAGGCCGAGGAGGTCGGCCTGGACGTCTTCGCGACCGGCGAGCACCACAACCCGCCCTTCGTACCCTCCTCACCGACGACCATGCTCGGCTACGTCGCCGCGCGGACCGAGCGGATCATCCTCTCCACGTCCACCACCCTGATCACCACGAACGACCCGGTCAAGATCGCCGAGGACTTCGCGATGCTGCAGCACCTGGCGGACGGGCGCGTCGACCTGATGCTGGGCCGCGGCAACACCGGGCCGGTGTACCCGTGGTTCGGGCAGGACATCCGCCAGGGCATCCCGCTGGCCATCGAGAACTACGCGCTCCTGCACCAGTTGTGGCGCAACGACGTGGTCGACTGGCAGGGCCGATTCCGCACTCCCCTGCAGTCGTTCACCTCGACCCCCCGCCCGCTGGACGGCGTCCCGCCGTTCGTCTGGCACGGCTCGATCCGCAGCCCGGAGATCGCCGAGCAGGCCGCCTACTACGGCGACGGGTTCTTCGCCAACAACATCTTCTGGCCCAGGGAGCACTTCATCCGCCTGATCGAGCTGTACCGGGAGCGCTTCGCCCACTACGGCCACGGCACCCCCGAGCAGGCGATCGTCGGCCTGGGCGGGCAGGTGTTCATGCGGCGGAACTCCCAGGACGCGGTCCGGGAGTTCCGCCCCTACTTCGACAACGCTCCCGTGTACGGCCACGGCCCCTCGCTGGAGGAGTTCACCGACCAGACCCCGCTCACCGTGGGCAGCCCGCAGGAGGTCATCGACAAGACCCTGACCTTCCGGGACTCCTTCGGCGACTACCAGCGACAGCTGTTCCTGATGGACCACGCCGGGCTCCCGCTCAAGACGGTGCTGGAGCAGCTCGACATCCTCGGCGAGGAGGTCGTCCCGGTACTGCGCAGGGAGTTCGCCTCCGGCAGGCCGGCCGAGGTGCCGGACGGCCCCACCCACGCGGCCCTGCTCGCCAGGCGCGACAGCGCGGCCGAGACGGGCGAGCAGCCCATCCCCGCCACCTGAGGCATCCGAGTCCCCCCTCTTCACCGCCTCCTGCAGCGGCCTGTTCAAGTCGTTCTTCGACGTGATCGACAACAGCGCGCTCACCGGCAAGCCGGTGCTGATCGCGGCGACCGGGGGGACGGCACGCCACTCGCTCGTCCTGGAGCATGCCATGCGCCCGCTCTTCGCCTACCTGCGCGCGACCGTCGTACCGACCGCCGTCTACGCCGCGTCCGAGGACTGGGGCACCGGCGGGGGCGACCGCGCCGACGGCCTCGCCTCCCGCGTCGCCCGCGCGGCCGGCGAACTGGCCGGCCTGATGTCGCACCGGCCCGCCGCCGCCCGGCAGGTCGAGGCCGTGATCCCGTTCGAGCGGCAACTGGCCGCACTGTGGCCCTGACGAACGAACGGACACCTACCTGCCGTCGCCGTCCCAGGCGTAGGCCTGGAACGGCGGGTCGAGGGGGGCGTCGATCAGCCGGTTGGCGAACGTGGAGATCGTGTAGGCACCGACACCGAGAACGACCTCAAGGGCGTTCCGCGGCGTGTAGCCGGCGCCGAGGAACGCCCGCGTCTCCTCGTCGCCGACCGCGCCGCAGTGGTCCATCACCGCGAGGGTGAACGACCGCAGCGCCTCCGAACGGTTGTCCGGAAGGGGCTTCTGGGCCCGCAGCCCCTCGATGATCTCGGCCGGGGCCTTCAGCCTGACCAGCGTGGCGGTGTGCATCGCCACGCAGACGTGGCAGCCGTTGCGGGTGGCGACCGTCAGGATGACGATCTCACGCTCGATCGGGGCGAGGGTGGTCTGCTCGAAAACGGCACTGGCCGTCAGAAACCCCTTGAGCAACTCCGGGGAGGTGGCCATCCGGCCGACCGGCGCGGGGATGAAGCCGAATTTCCGCTCCACCCCCTCGACCGTGGCGCGGGCGGCGGCAGGGGCACTCTCGGCGGTGTGGGTGACGAAGACGTCGTGGGACATGAGGACCTTCTCTCTGGATTCTCCGGGCACGCCGAAGACGGGCCCGGCGGACGCACATCGGGGCAATATCGTCAATGTGGTTGTCTATATAGTAAACATGGTTGACGACTTTGGCAATGATCGAGGCCGGATTCCCCTACGGAGACATCGACGTCTTCCCAGGTGGCCACAACCACCAAGCCCTCGCACGAAGAAGACGGCGACCCGGACATCCGGAGCGAGCGATGACCAGAGCTCTAGAACACGGCGAAACCGTCATGGATCGCGGGCGAGACCGACGGCGAGAATCATCACTTCATCCAGGCGTGTCCCACTTGAGCTTGGCACAGACGGAATCCAGCCCCCGCACTCCAGACCGCAACAGAAACCTGCTCTATCGGCACCGGCCTGTTCGTCTGGCGGCTCGCCCCGCACGCCAGGTCCGTGGAGGGCATCGACCGGGCGCCCGAGGTGATCACCGCAGCCCGCGCGCTGTCCGAGGACATCCCCAACGCGAGCTACCTCGAAGCCGACATCCTCAACGCCGGCCTGGCCGGCGAGCGCTACGACTTCATCTCCTGCATCGCGAGCATCCGCCATCTGCCGTTCGCCGAAGCCCTCAGAAAGCTCCACAACGCGCCGGCCCCCGGCGGCACCCTGGCAATCTTGGGGTGTTACCGCCAGACGACACCGGTCGACTATCTGCCCGACCTGGTCGCGATCCCCGCGAACCAGGTGAGGAACATCATGATCCGGAAGCGGGCCGATACCCGCGCAGGGGGCATCCTCCCAGATCGCGACTCACCGGCAGGCACACCCGCTGCCCCGATCACGGACCCACAGATGACGCTGGCGGAGGTCAGGCAAGAAGCACAGACGCTCCTACCCGGAGCAGTCATCAACTCATCCATGTACCGTTGCACCCGCTGAACCTCTGCCGATGAACTCGGCAGCCGCTCCCGATCTTGTTCTCGTCACACAGGCATGATCATGAGCGGCTGCTCCCGTTGCGCCGCATTCCTGTCACAGGATCGCATTGGCTGAGCCGCGTCATCCCAGCAGATCCAGCAGCGCCCGCATACGCCCAGCTCAGCTCAGACGGTTTATCGGCTGCCCTCGCATGTGCCTGAGCTCAATCCGGCCGAGGGGGTGTGGGCGAGCCTGAAAGGCAGGTCGGCCGACCTCATCCTATTAGGAGTTCTTAGGCCACTACTGCCGAGTATGTTGGCCATAAGCGATGGACAGGATCACCCAAGGATGCTTCTATCGATTCACGACTGCTTCTCGGCGCAGCAATGGCTGTGGATTTTCGCAGGAGGTTCCAATGTTCTTAGCACAGACTGCGGAAGACTTTGTGGAGATCGAGGCGTCCTGCCGACAACGGATCTTCCGGCCGTCATTCCTTACGGTTCACGGTGAAGGTATCTCAGCACGCTTCGCCGATGCCCTGGCCTCGCGCATCCGCGACAGAGTATTACAGGAAACGATTTCGGCGCTGCGACATAACCTTTTTCTTAATCGTGGGCCGGGGGCCCCGTCCGATGCGGTTTCCGTAGAGGTCGGAAGCGCTCACCTCTCGAGTCGACTACCGGCCATCATCCGGGAGGAAAGCCAAAAAATTTTTGGTGGAGATCCTCAAAACCACGTGCCACGGAAGGCCTTAATCCATACGGAGAGTGGTGCAGAAACCGACTCTCCTGCCCCTTTTGCCGACGAACGAAGCATGTCATGGGTCGTCGGCTCCGGTGATGGCGCCCCCCTTTCGCGCATATCCTTCGACCCTGGGGGCGACATGATCGGGAGTCAGGACATGTGGGATAATCTAGCGCATCAACTCCAGAGTAAGTACGGCTCGCCTGTACCTTGGAAGCCTGCGTGGCGGCCACCTCCGGATGACAGCACATGGGTCTTTGCTGTTCAGTTGGATGATAATGCCTGGAACTGGGCGAGGCTGACCATCGGGGACGGCGGATCCGCGATCAATGGCCCGCTGGCGGCAAACGAAATGGAACTGGGCTTGGCGAATGATACCGACTGGGCGAAGGAACTTTGGTACTGGAACACCGGCGCCGGCCCTCGGGTACGTTTGTACAAGTCCGGCGTTGCGGCAACGCCCAGTGTTCGTACCGTGGCCATCGATCCGCCCCCGTATCCACCGAATTCTATTCCGAGCCTGATCTTCAAGAAGCCTGGAGTTTTCGGGATCTGGCACGACGTTGGTCACTTTCCGCTCTATCGTACCCGCTTCTTTGAATTCTTCTCTGGAACGCGGGCGACATTCACCTGGATTTATGACTGATGGCCTGCTGAAGTGCATCGAAAGCGCGTGGTCAACTCTTCTGCACCCAAGCCCTGTTGCGCACTAGTGAGTACCCCACTCCACGTCGATGACGGGATTGGCACCAGTCAAAAAGTCGGTCACCTCGCCATTTCCGTCGACTCCCACATGCAACACTGTATGCAAATGGTTCTCGAACTTCACTACGGCCAGCCACAGCGCATCCGGAGACCATGCGGGTCCTTCGACGGCTCGATTGAACACTGCCCGGGGAGGAACGCCACTCCCCGGCCTCTCCTGGACTGATATACCGCCGGGAGTCGCATAAGCCAACTTCTCGCCGTCCGGGGACCACACCGGGTGCCTATAGTTGCCAGGTTCAGTGATTGCCTGCCGGTCGGTGCCGTCACTATTCATAATGAACACCCGCTGTGTGCCGTCATGCGATACAAACGCGATCTTTCCGCGTGTGGACCAGTCCGAATGGCGGGCGTACGGCAGATTCAACCACCGTTCGTCGCGACCGCTTGAATTGATTGTGTAGAGTCCGTATGTGTTGTTGCGGAAACCTGTGAAAATGATTCGACTACTGTCGTCGGCGGCCCAGTCCGGTTCAATGTCGGTGGTTTCATTTCGGGTTACCTGAGTAAGATTCGTACCGTCCGTAGCCATGATGAATATTTCGGCGTCACCGTCGCGTTCGCTACTGAATACGATCTTGGACCCGTCGGGTGACAGCCGCGGCCCTGTGTTGTCCATCCCGGGAGTGTCGGTCAATTGCACCTCTTCGCAGTCTTCCGTACGTCGCAGGTAGATGTCGTAGTACGTGCTGTAGGTTGTCGGAGAGGGTTTACCGCGCGCGTAGATCAAAGGGGTACAGGATCTGTTCACTTCGCAGCCCGCCGCCGTTGCGGCGAAAAACAGCGCAAGTGTTAAGAGGCAACGGATCCATGTCGCCGCCCAGTGGCGTCCGGGCCCGTCCGGTGATGACACGATCGCCGTCCCTCGTCTCGTCACGAACTCGGTGTTGTGGCCACTCGGACTGGATGGAACTGCACGAAGATCGCGCAGTGATCCGACCATATTCGGTCTCGGGGAGCGCAGAAGCCCGGTTCTCTTGGCTCCCCGCCGGGAAGGGCATCGCTCTGCGACGTCTCAAGGCGATAGGCCGCCTCGTGCGTTCCGGTAGCGACAGCGTCAACGCCATCTGCCCTACTGACAACGAAGTTGGAGAACGCTTCTGTGCCGCCGTTGAAATCGCCGGCCAGGATGGGCGGATAGACGGGGCGGTCGCGCTCACCGCTCACCGCGGTGAGATTACCGATGAGATCTCGAGTGGCTATGTATGTGGGTGATTGAAGGTAGTCAGTCCCAGATCTCGGGTGCAGATGCACATTGAAGACGTCGAAGTGGGCTGCTGGATCTTCGACGAAGACCAAGCGCGCGCCAGCGGCTTCGAAGTTATTTCTGCCATCGTCACCTTTGAATGAAGACGTGTAGAAGACCCCTTCTCCGTCGAGCAGGGAACAGCTATCCGCGTACTCGGGGTGCGGATCTGTGCAGGGCCAGCTCTTACGGGCGTGAAATCCCAGTATGGTAGGCGCGCCTTCGGCCGGTTGCAGTTGGGCAGCTGGGGCTCGAGTGATATTCCGGAGTCGTTTCGAGTTATAAATGAGAGCTACTCCGCTGGTAAGGTGGTTGATACCCATCTGGGTTCCCCTCGTCGCCAAGTACCCGATCCGGTAGCTACCGCCGGTTGCATCGTCGACGATTTTGATCAAGTAGTGCAGGCCCTCATGGTCATGAGGTCTGAGGCTAGCCGGCCAAAAGAACTTCCGGGCATACATCTCCTGTAGGAGGAAAAGGTCGGGTGCGGTCTTGGAGTCCTTCAGCCAAGTGGCGACCCGTGCATATCGATCCCGCCATGGAACCTTGATACCCCAGACCTCGTCCTGTGTGCCGGCGATGTTAAGGGGCAGCAGGGATAGTTGATAACGGTCTCGCTCTATCTGGGACAGCCCTTCTCCAACCTGTTGGCAACCACCGGCCGATAAGGCCACAACAAGGCCCACGGTACCCACCAGAGCGGTAAGTCTACGGCTGAGGCCACTGTTCATGTGAGTCACAATGACAGGATCCATCGGAAATGTGTCGGTGGCAATCAGTGAGCCTTTTTCGCGCGTGTGCCGCTCGAAAATGCGATCCCACTGGTGAAGGGGCGCTGTTAGCCTCGATCTAACCTCGGTCTAATGTGACCTCAGCCTTTCAAGGTCAGTATGCGTCCTGGACATAGACGGCACCGCGGAAGTGCACGTCGGCGGCGATGACCTGGTCGTGGCTGCCTCGGTCTTCAAGGTCGCCATAGCCGTGGAAGTCTTCCGACAGGCCGACGCGGGCCATTTTGATCTACAAGACCGAGTCCATATCAGGCCCAACGCGCGAACAGCAGGCCCGACAGGCTTTTCTACCTTCGCCGACGGAGTCGACGCTTCCATACGTGACCTGACCAGGATGATGCTGGTCGTGAGCGATAACGCGGCCACCGACATCCTCATCGATCATGTCGGCCTGGACCGCGTTCGAGCGACCTTGACCGAATTGGGGCTGAAGGTGACCGCGATTCCCTTCTCCCTGCAGGGCATGCTCGACTCGATAGGCCAGGACGCGAGATTTACCGACTGGGCAGAACTGACTAACGCAACGGCCACAGCACGCTCGGCCGATGAATCCCAGGATCTGCAGGAACGGCTGTGGTCCTCCCGGGCCATGCAACCCGAACATGCGATCCGCACGACCGCCAGGGAGATGGCCCGGTTGTTGCGCCTGATCTGGCGCGACGAGGCCGGCCCCGCTGAGGCGTGCGCCCAGGTCCGTCAACTGATGGCTCAGCAGGTGACCAGGAATCGCCTGGCGATGGGCTTTCAACGTGATGTCCGCGTCGCGGCCAAAAGCGGAAGCCTGTTCGGAATGATCCGCAACGAAATCGGGGTCCTGGAGAGGACAGACGGGCGTCGCTACGCGGCCGCAGTCTTCACACGAGCACACCGGCCCTGGATCAATGAGAACGAGATCAACACGGTTATCGGCACCGCCGCCGCCCTCGCTATCGACCAGATCAACAGGAAGGCTCCGGGCTCTGAGGCCCCATGAAACCAATCCGTCGCCTGGACGACGATATCTGAAGTCAGCCCCGTTGCCGGCTTCAGATATTCGTGACTATCCGAAGCTGACTCCGAGCTCTACGGAGATTTCCGACGCATCCCGCTCACACCCGTTCAAGGGTGACAAGGCGGAACTGGCATACCGTGGGCACATCTCCCACTTCCAGCTTTTGGCTTGCTCGCCAGATTGAGCGAAGTTTCGGTCATAGAGAAAGCAACGGCAAGTTGCCTCGGATTGAGTGGCAAGCCTCGCGTCTCCATACTGCCACTCGATCCGAGGAACTGCAGGTCAGAGGGGCGCGATGTCTCGTCTTCAACGATGAGGGACACCGACCCGCTACGCCCCGTCAGCCGAGGCGGTTCCTCGCATGATGAAGGCCCTGCACCGTAGCCTGAGATTGCGACATCATCGGGAGAGGCGGCAAGGCCTATGCGTGACGCCACCACGGGCCACATGATCAAGCATCAGCGCGAACGCCAGGGCATGAGCACCACCGGCCTGGCAACTCAAGCGGGCTGCACGACCCGGCACATCGAACTGATCGAGCAAGGGAAACGGACGCCCTCCCTGCCACTACTGCGGCAGATCTCCGCAGTCCTCGGAGTACGCACCGCAGTACTCCTAGGCGAGAGCCCTCGCGATTCACACGAGCCGGGACGTCCCCAGGTCGCTGACATCGAGCGGGCCATATTTACCTACCGGACGCTGAGCACCGACCTTGAACCGCCGGACGTTGAGCAGGTAGCCGAACGGGTCACCGCTGCCCGCGACGCATGGTTCGGCTCGCCCAATAAGTACACCATCCTGATGCGCACGCTGCCCGCTCTGATCAGTGACGCCGAAGGGCTGCTTCTCAACACCCCGGAAGGGGAAGCGCGGCGAGTCGCGTGCAAGGTAGCGGCGGACGTGTACATCCTGGCGCGCGGCGTGCTCAAGCACCTCAGCCGCGTGGACCTGGCCCACCTCGCCGCCGACCGTGCGATGCGGATGGCCGAGGAGAGCGAAGACGCTCTGATGATCGCGTGGGCGCACTGGAACCTCGGCCAGGGCATGCTGTCGGACGACATGCATGACATCGCCTACGACGTCGCCCGGCACGGCATGGAAAGCCTTGAACCCGCGCTGGCCGATGGCGACGACCGACATCTCAGCGTGTTCGGGGGCCTGCATCTGCTGGCCTCGATCGCGATGACCCGCGCCGGTGACGACGACGGCGCCCGCGAACTGCTACGCGGGCCGGCCTACGCGCTGGCACAGCGTGTCGACGAGCAGCGGCCGATGACGGGGTTGTTCTTCGGGCCGATGAACGTTGCGATCCACATGGTCAGTGTGGAGAGCGAGATGCGGCAGCCGGAGGCGGCGATTCGACTTGCCGACGAGATCGACCTCACCCGGGTGGTTTCGGTCGAGCGGCGGACCTCGCACCTGTGCCAGGTCGCGCGGGCGTGCGAGGACGTGGGCGACGACGCGGCGAGCTTGGTTCACCTGTTGCGGATCGAACGCGAATGCCCCGAGGAACTCGATCACAAAGGGCTGCTCCGAGACATGGTGAGTGCCCTGGCGCGGCGGGCGCGGCCGTCGTGGGCGCCGGAGGTTCGCTATCTCGCCGAGCGACACAAGATCTTCATCTAGGGGCCGCGAACTCTAAGTTCGTTCACACCTGTTCGGTTGCGCACTGTGACGTCGCCATACGGTTCTGGTCAATCAAGCCCCCGGAAATCCGGAGTGAGTGATGACCAAAGCTCACAGGCACGACGCCGTCATGGATCGCGTACTCGCCGACGCCCGCCGCGAGTTCCCCGACTTCGAGTTCGACCGTGTCGGCGAGCAGTGGCGGGCCACGAGCGGCCAGGTCGATGTGCTCGCTGACAGTGTGGCTGCGCTGTGTGCGGAACTGCGAACGGGGCAGGCCGTCAGACGCGCCAAGGACCTGGCCGCCGTACTGGCCGAGGTTCACCACATCCGTGCGGACGTCCACGAGCTCGCCTCCGGCAACGCCATCTTGTCCGTCCACTACGGGCTGGTGGCCTACACCGACGGTGAGAAGTTCTGGTGGACCAGCCCTGAGCTCAGCGAATCCGGCAGCCCGCTGCTCAGCTCCGCGCTGACGCTGAAGGAGACCGCCGCCCAGCTCGCCGAGCACCACACCATCCTGCGTGCGCGGGAGGCTGTCGACGTGGTGCGCAGTGAGTTGCCACTGCTGGCCGACGTGATCCTGGCCGAGCATGTCGACCCGCGATGACATCGACGCGGCACGGGCCGCCAAGCAGGTGCAGCGGTACGCGCCGACCTGGCTGATCATGTGGAGCCTGCGACACCGTCGCTTCGAAGCCTGGCAGTGCGCCAACCCGCGCGAGTGCCGCATCGTCTGCGCGAAAAGCGCCGGTGAGCTGTGGGACCTCATGGAACAAGCGGAACTCGACCTGTGGCGGATCTCACCGCACGCCGCCACGCCGCCCACACCCAGTGCGGCCAGCCGCCCGGACCCGCCACTCCCAGTGGCCCCGGGGCTCGTTCCCCGCCCCCGCGGTCTGACACCAGGCCGCCCCGAACGAGCCCCGAGACCACGTTCCCCGGAAAGAAGGCGACCTTGATCCCGCCCCACGACACCCCGGCAGGCGACCGGCTGAGCGCGGCCACCTGGCACCCCGGCGCTATCGCCGCCCTCCAGCACCTGCGTACCGAACTGCACACCCACCGGATCTACCCGGAGATCTCCTACGACCAGGGGCAGCCCCGCCTGGTGATCAGCGCTGAGCTGACCGTGTGGGCCGACCAGGCGGGCGCAGTCTTCTGCTGGGGAGCCTGTTTCCTCGAAGAGCCCGCCGACCAAGCGCCGACCGACGACGTGCCGCGGGTCGCGCGCCGCATCGCCGGACGACTCGGTGAGCACTACGTCGAACCGGCGCCCTGGCCCTGAGCCGCGTGGTAGCACGGGCGCCCCGCCTCGTGCTGCCGTGCTCCACTCCCCTCGGGCGGTGGTGCACAACCAGGGGTCGCTCGTGGGGCCCTTCGTGAGCTGGCGGTGTCGGACCCCTATGCCGTGCCGTCGTGCCTCACCGCGCTTGGCCGCTTCGTCGTTGAGGTCACGTGGCGGCCGGGCCTGGTGGCCTTGTTCCCGCCCCGGGAAGGTGGGGGCAAGGTCACCCTCATACACCGGCCCCGCTGGCCGTATGGCCCTCGCCTCTCCCCATGGAGGCGAGGGCCATACGCGTTTTACGGAAGCGATGTGATCTTGTGCGACACACTCGCGGCGCTACGCAGGATCACCCCGGGCACCCCTACGATGGGCCGGTGACCGACAACGGGATCGTGATGTCAGGCACGTTCCGGCTTACCGGCTCAGGCCGTCAGTTCGAGAAAGTCACGCACGACGGCCGCATGCCGGTGTGCACCGAGCTCGGCGCGCAACTCGTCCAGAGTGCCTGACCCACGGGCGGAATCAACCCCGCCCATCATGTCTACAGCCTGATGAGCGGTGTGCACTGCGGCGTCCATGTCACCGAGCGCCAGGTGCGCCTCAGCCCGGCGCGCGAGGTAGATCGCCGTGCCCCGGGCCTCTTTCTCTGTGTCGTATGGATCGTGGTGGGACAGGGCTGCGTCGAAATGCTCCAACGCCCGTCGTGGCTCTCCCAACGTCAGCGCGGAGCTCGCCGCAACCTGGTGCAGTTCTCCGGCCGTCAGCCAGTACATAGCGGGAAGATCCTCAGCGACCGGGCCGGCCCGGTCGTAGGCGGCGAGCGCGGCATCGATCGCCTGATAGGCCTTGATCGGTTCGGCTGCTTTGGAGTGCGCGCGGGCTCGCCGGGCGTGCAGCATGGCCAGCACCCGAGGAGAGGTGATCTTCCGGGAGGTGCTTAGGGCGCCGTCGACGAGGTCCAGGGCGCCGCGCGGGTCGTTGCTGGCGTAGCGGAGGTTCGCCCAGAACGCGAGTGTGCTCGCCCCGACGGTGCCGTTGTCCGCGCTGGCCGAGGCCCGTAGCGCGGCGACGAAATGCCGTTCCGCTGCGGCGTTGTGGCCGGCGTCGTAGGCGCACCAGCCCGCCAGACGGGATGCCTCGGCTGCCGAGGCGTACAGGCCGCGGCCGACGTCCTCGGTGTAGGAGGAGTCCGCCAGGATCCGAGTGATCAGCCGTAGCTCGGTCGTCGCCGCGTCGTAGGTCTGACCGGAACCGACCTGGTCGTCGAGGTGGCGCAGGGCGTCCAAGCGACCATCGAGCAGGGTCACGACTTGCGTGCCAACGCGGCGGCCTGAGGCGGCAGCACCCGCTGCGTGCGGGGCGGTACTCCATTGGGCCACGACCGCGGCGAGGGCGCCCGTTGAGGCGATCAAGAAACCGCGTCGATCCATCGGCCCTCCCACGTCTTCTAATACTTTGACGGTACCCACTGGCGTCCATGGGGATTCCAAAACGGTGCGATCGTCGCAAAAGGCCAACAGCAGCCAGTCCGGCCAACCGCGTTGATGCACCTCGTGCGGGTCGACGTCGAGCAGCTCGGCCATCGCCAGCTGAGCAGTCATCCACGGCACTGTCCCCGCGATCCACCGCGAGAGCTTTTCTTTGCGGGCGGCTAACGCGCCGTCTCCCCGAGCGCGGTGACGTTCAGCGACCCGCCGTAAGAAATCTTCCGCCGTCCAGCGCTTGCGGGTAAGCAGCGTGGTCAGCGGGTGACACTCCACCGTGTTCACAGATGCGTCGTCCCCTCTGGTGAGGTTCCCCCTGAGGCGTGAACACCCCTGACAATGGATCTTGTTCCATAGAGGGGAGCCTCCGGGTGGCACGACCGTCGAAGTTCGGCGATGAGTTCAAGCGTGATGCGGTGAGGCTGGTCCGGACGACGGGACGGACCTGTGCCGATGTGGCGCGGGAGCTCGGGATGAACCGCGAGACCCTGCGCACCTGGGTACGTGAGGCCGAGACCACCGGCAGCGAGTCGGGCGCAGGTCTGGCCAAGGCCGAGCGCGACGAGCTCGCCCGGCTGCGCAAGCGGGTCGCCGAGTTGGAGATCGAAAAGGAGATCCTGCGCAAGGCGGCCGCGTATTTTGCGAAGGAGATGGATCGTTGACCAGCCGCTTCAGGTTCATCTCCGCCCACGCCGACTTCGGCATCGCGCGGCTGTGCAGGGTGTTGAACGTTGGCCGCAGCGCCTTCTACGCCTGGCTCAAGCGGGAACCCGCCCGCCAGGCCCGGGCGGCCGAGGACGAGCGGATCGTGGAGAAGATCCGTGCCTTTCACACCGAGTCGGGTGGGACCAACGGCTCGCCCCGGATCACTGCCGACCTGCGCGAGGACGGGGAGATCGTCAACGTCAAGCGGGTGGCGCGGCTGATGCGCCAGGCGGGCATCGTCGGCCTGCACCTACGCAAGGGCAGGCGGACCACCATCCCTGATCAAGCGGCCGCGCCCGTACCCGACCTGCTCCAGCGCGACTTCGGCCCGGGCGCGGTCGACGAGCGCTGGTGCGGCGATATCACCTATCTACCGGTCGGCGACTCGTGGTTGTACCTGGCCACGGTCATCGACATCGGATCACGCCGGCTGATTGGCTGGTCGATCGCAGGCCATCTGCGCACCGAGCTGATCAGCGACGCCCTGACGGCGGCGGTGCGGGCCCGCGGCGGCCGCGTCACCGGAGTGATCTTCCACGCCGACCGCGGCTGTCAGTACACCTCAGCCGACTTCGCCGCGCTGTGCGCCGCTCACGGCATCCGCCGATCGAGCGGAAGGACCGGGACATGCCTGGACAACGCGCTCGCCGAGGCGTTCAACGCCACCCTCAAGCGTGAACTGCTGCATGGCAAGGGCAAACGTCGCTGGAGCGACGAGGCCGACGCCCGCACCGACATCTTCCGCTGGATCGCTCGCTACAACCACCGCCGACGACACTCGGCAATCGGGAACCTCCCCCCAGCCGTCTACGAAGATCGGCTTGCTAGGATGACCGCACTGGCTGCATGAAACCGGGTGTCCACGCCCCGGGGGGAACGCCAAGGTGAGCTCAGCGCAACTGGAGGACTGCCACTCTTTCCAAGCCTCCACCGCAGTGTTGACCAACGTGCGGCCCGAGCACATGGACCACTACGACTGGGACCAGTACGTCGCGGCGAAGGCCCGCATCGTGCGTAACCACACCCCGGCCGATTCAACGGTCGTCAACTACGACGACGACGTATGCCGGAAGATCGCCGAGCAGGCGGCGGGGCACCTCATGTATTTCAGTACCCGCGCGCTGCCCGACAACCTCAACGGCGTGTTCCTGTCCGGCGACGATGTGATCGCCCAGGACGGGCGAACGCGCACGGCCATATGCACCCGGCAGGAGCTGAGGGTGCCCGGTGCGACCGTCAACCTCCTCGCCATGATGGCCGTCGGGCTGCTGTGGCGCGTGCCCGTACCGGTGATCCGCCGCGTCGCCACCGAATGGTCCGGCCGCGAGCACGTCATCGAGTACGTCACCACCACCGAGCGGGTCGACTACTACAACGATTCCAAAGCGACGAACCCGTGGTCAACCCTGCACGCCCTCGACGCGTTCCCCGGCCGAGCGGTGGTCCTGATCACCGGCGGCAAGGACGACAAGCACGCCGACATGGACCCCCTGGCCGCCGGCCTGGCCGGGCGGGTACGTCACGTCATCACCATCGGGCAGACCGGGTCTCGCATCACCGCAGCCGCGCACGCGCACGGCTTCACCGCCGTCGCCAGGGCCGACACTCTCGCCCAGGCCGTCGCCCAGGCCGCCGAGATCGCCCAGGCCGGTGAGGTCGTGCTGTTCAGCCCAGGCGCGAACAGCAAGGACATGTTCCCCGATCACCGCACCCGCGGGACGTTGTTCAAACAGTACGTGCGGAACCTCGCCATCGACGCCCGGTTGTCGACGAGGTGACGCCATGGACAGGCCCCCACGCTTATCCGTCCACCTCGACGAGGCCGCGGTGCGCGACAACATCCACACCGTTCGCCAGCTGATCACCCCCGCCACCGTCGTGATCGGTGTCGTCAAGGCGAACGCCTACGGGCACGGGCTGATCCCCGCCGCCCGGCTGATGACCCGCCACGGTGTGCAGCAACTCGCCGTGTCCACCACCGCCGACGCCTGCGCCTTGCATGACGCCGGGATCCACGTGCCGATCATGGTTTTGTCGCCTGCCCCGCCCGCCGCGATGGTCGACCTGGTGGCGCGCGGGCTGCGCCCGTCGCTGTCCACCCTCGCCGCCGCTCGCGACCTGCACAAGGCCGGGGCGCGCCTCGGCCGTCCGGTGCCGGTGCACCTGGAGTTCGACACCGGGCTAGCCCGGTTCGGGTGGGCGGCCACTGCGGCCAGCATCGACGAGATCACCCGCGTTGCCGCACTTGATCACCTGGTCGTGTGTGGCGTCTTCACTCACCTGAGCAGCGACCAGCCCGAGGCCTGCGCTGAGCAACTGTGGTTGTTCGACCGCATGTACGCGCGTGCGGTCGCCGCGTTGGGCTACCGGCCGCCGCGGCATGTGCTCGCCAGTGCGGGACTGGCCACCGGCCTGCACGACCGGACCCGGCTGGAGATGGTGCGTCCGGGCGCCGTGCTGTACGGCCTGGCCCCTTCCTACTCCAGAGAGGCTTCCGCGCTGTCCCTGCGGCCGGTGCTGTCTGTGACGTCCTACGTCGAACACCTGGCGTGCGTGCCGCTGGGCACGCCCATCGGGTACGGGTCGACCTACCGCACCACGGCTCCGACCGTGATTGCCGTGGTGCCGGCGGGCTTCGCCGACGGCGTTCCCCGGCAACTCGCCGACGGCGGCCGCATGCTGATCTGCGGCTGCTACGCCCCCGTCATCGGCTGCGTCGGCATGACGCACCTGACCGCCGACGTCACCCACATTCCTCAGGTCACGGTAGGTAGCGGCGTCACCCTGCTCGGCGCGCAAGGCGGGCATGCCATCGATGCGCAGGAATGGGCGGCTCTGGCTCAAACGATCAACAGCGATGTTCTCACCCGCATCGCCCCTGCCATCCCCCGCACCGTCACCACACTGTCCCGCGCAGAACGGGAGATCCCCGCATGAGCCTCGACCCTCCGATCACCCTCGGTACCAAGGCGCAGACCCTTGAGCGGTTGCGCGGCGTACTGACCACCGCCCGGATCGCCGAACAGGTCACCATCACCGCCGGGCAGTGGTTCGACGACCAGCAAGGATACGTCGACACCATTCAGCGCGCCTTCCCCGACGGGCAACTCATCGTGCGGAGCAGTGCACCGGGAGAAGACACCGACAGCGACTCGGCCGCCGGCGTCTACACCAGCATCTTGCACGTGCCCGCCACCGCTCCCGGCGCCCTCTCCCAGGCCGTCCACGCCGTCATCTTCAGCTACACCCGACGCCATGGTCCAGACGTCGACGCGTTCGAGATCCTGATCCAGCCGATGCTGTGCGGCGTGACGTGCAGCGGCGTCGCGTTCACCCGCGACCTGGGCAGCATGGGCCCCTACCTGGTGATCAATTACGACGAGGGTGAGCGCACCGACACCGTGACCAGCGGGATCGGGACCATCCCGCGCGTAGTGCGTGTTCACCACCAGACGCCCACGGCGGGACTAAAACCGCCGCTTAACGCCGTGGCCGCGACGGTCCGCGAGCTGACCCACCTCACCGGCCGGCCAGAGCTGGATGTTGAGTTCGCCGCCGACGCCGAACATCTGTACGTACTGCAGGCGCGGCCGATGCCTGGTGCGGGCCGCGACCACACGGCCAATGATGCCCGTGTGGCCGCCGAGATCGCCCAGGTCAAAGACACCCTTCATGTGCGCGACCATCCCCGGCCTGGCCTGTACGGCACCCGCAGCGCCTACAGCACCATGGCGGACTGGAACCCCGCCGAAATGATCGGCGCTCACCCCCGGCCCCTGGCCCTGTCGCTGTATCAACGTCTGATCACACGTGAGGTGTGGCGCGACGCGCGGCGCCGCCTCGGCTACCACGATCCCGCCCCTCACCACCTCATGGTCACTCTGGCCGGTCACCCATACGTTGACCTCCGGGCCGACTTCACGTCGTACCTTCCCGCCGACCTGGATGACGATCTCTGTCACAAGCTGGTCGACTGCTACCTCGCCCGCCTCGGCCGCTCCCCCGAAGCCCACGACAAGGTCGAGTTCGAGATCTGCCCCAGCGCCCTGGATTTCGATTTCCCCCGGCACGCCGCGGCCCTGGCCGCCGCCGGCCTCACCTCTCGCGAGATCGACCGGCTACGTGTCAGCCTGCTGGAGCTGACAACCCGCGTGGTGCGCGACCACAGCGGCCAGCTCGCCCAGATGCACCAGCGCATCGGCCAGCTTCCCGCCCGCCGCGCTGACCTGCTGGCCCGGACCAACGAGCACCCGCTGTTCCTTGCCGGGGCTCTGCTCGATGACGCGCTCCAATACGGCACGCTGCCGTTCGCCGTCGCCGTGCGCGGCACGTTCATCGGCACGGCCTTGTGGCGGTCCCTGCTCACTACCGGCGTCATCGACCAAGCCGAGCACGACGCGTTCCTCGCCGGTATCGAGACCGTGTCGACGTCGTTCGCTGCTGACCTCGCCACGTGCCAGCGTGGCCGCATGCCCCCTGAGGAGTTTCTTGCCCGGTATGGCCATCTCAGGCCCGGCACCTACGACATCACGGTGCCCAGCTACGCCGAAGCCCCGCACCTGTACCTGGCCGGGCACCCCACTACCGGCGTGCGGTGTCCTTCCACCGCTGCCCAAGTTTCGGCCAGCACGATGCAGGCCATCGACGAGCGGTTGGCGCGCACCGGTTTCGGTTTCACCGCGCAAAGCCTGCTGGGGTTCATCCGCGAGACCCAGATCCGCCGCGAAGGGTACAAGTTCCAGTTCACTGCGAACGTCAGTCACGCACTCGACCTCATCGCGGCTTTCGGGCACCGGCACGAATTGAACACCGACTGCCTGTCGTACCTCACGGTGGAAGACCTGCTCAGCTACGCGAACGCCACTGTCACGGTCTACGACATCGCCCAACTGCGCAACCTCGCAGCAAGCCGGTACCAAACGCACGCAGCGCAAAGCCGCGTACACCTTCCCGACGTGATCATCAACCCGTGTGATGTCGACCTCATCATCAGCCAGCACATGCCGAACTTCATCACCAGCAAGAGGATCACTGCCCCTGTTGTTCTCATCACCCGGCCCGAATTCACCGAGGCCGGCCACCTAGCCGGGCGCATCGTCCTGGCCGAGAACGCCGACCCAGGTTTCGAATACCTGTTCAGCCGAGGTATCGCCGGCCTCATCACCCGCTACGGCGGGGCTGCCTCTCACATGGCCATCAGGTGCACGGAAACAGGCACCCCGGCGGCGATCGGATGCGGGCACGACATGTTCGCCTACCTTGCCTGCGCGCACACCGTCACTCTCGATTGCGCACAACAGTTGATCATCCCGGCGTCCTGAGGTACCGGCACCGCGAACGCCCCTGCACCAGAACTGGTGACAGGGGCGTTCGCGGGCGCATACGGAGTCCCTGGCGTCCGACTACCCGGGCCTACCCTGCGGGTCAGGCGGCGCTGCGGGGCTCGCCGCACTGCGAGCGTAAGAAGCCGCCCGCGACGCCAGAAGCAGGCTGCTCACCGTCAGCGCGGCCGTGCCTATCGGCGCGGCCATGCTCACCCCACCCGGTGATCGTTCGCAGGTGTACGTCGATGGCCGTCACCCTGTCAGCAGGCCTGACGGCGTCTCCGCGTCGGCGTCGCGTGCCAGCTCGGCCGCCAAAACCACCACCTCCCCGGTGGGTGCGGCGGGGCCGAGCTTCTCTCGGGCGATGGCCATCCAGCCGAAGGAGTCGCCACACCCACCCAGGTAGGCGTGAGCGGCCTGGACGGCGGGTGGAGCCTCCTCGGGGGTGTGGCGTGGCTGTAGGACGCGGGCGGGGCCTTTCTCGCCTCTGCGGATGCGGGAGCTGCTGAGGGCTTCTCGGACGGCGGCGATGGCGGCCTCGCGTTCCTCGGGTGTCACCGAGGGGGTGTCGGGGTCGGGAGCCTGTTCGGGGACGACGGGCGGCGGCTGTGCCTGTCTGACGGCGTAGGAGTCTCGGCGTTCGGCGTTGACTCGGACTCGGTTGAGGTAGTCGGGGAGGTCGCCGCGTTGAGCGATCGTGCGGAAGTAGCTGTTCGGGTTTTCGATCTTGCCTTTGGTCGCTTGTCGAATCTCCTTGATCACTTCTCTCATCTCGTCCTCGGTGACCCCGGCGGGCGCCAACGCTTCCATGACGACGCGCTCGTAGCTGAGGAGAGATGAGAAGTTCTCCTGAGGAGATTGAGGAGAAGGGTGCCCCGCTGGGGGCACCTTCGAGACCAGGCGGGGCACCTTCGCGCCTGAAGGTCCCCCGTCCGGAGCAGCTTCAGGACCAGGCGGGGCACCTTCACCCTCTTTGCTGCCCCACTCGGGTGACCTTTCGGGGGCACCTTCATCCGGGAAGCTGCCCCGCTCGGGGCAGCTTGGAAGGTCTCCCAGCCGGGGGACCACGAATTCCGACACCTCGTGGCCGTTGCAGGCGTACACCACCCGGCCGCGCTTATCGCGCACGGGCTCGCCGTCCCTGCCGCGAACCGGCTCGCGCATCTCGATGCCGTTCTTGGCCAGCTTCGTCAGGACCTTGCCGAGCTGCTTCTCATCGGCGTAGCCGGTGCGCCGCAGGATGATGGCGCGGGTCTCGCTGCCGTAGGCGTGACGGCTCTGATCGTTGGCCTGGTCGGCGATCTCCAGCGCGACCAGGCGCTCGCCCGACGAGAGTCCGACGGGCAGCCGGTCGGCAAGCCAACGGCGTAGTTCGTAGCCCACAGGGCTCGTCCTCCTGGTTAGAGCAGGTGGTGATCAAAGGCCCGTTTGGCGCTACCAACGCCGGACGGTCCCGAAGTTTCAGCTGTGGAGAGTGTCAGTCGCCAGGCGTTCCCTCCTGATCCTTGAGACGGCCGGTCTTCTGGGCCCAGTCGAGGATGTCGGCGAGCCACCACCAGTCGCGGCCCGAGATGGCCCCTTCGGGGTCAGGAAACTTCTCGACTGTGACCCACTCCTTGGCGGATCGTCGCCGCCAGGTGACGACGGTGTTTTCTGAGACGCGGAGCTGCTTGGCGATGCCGTCGACACCGACGGGAATCCAGGGCGGTTGCGGACGTTGCATGCAGGCAGCATACGGCTTTCCCCAACGTTCGCCAGTGGTGGGCATGCGTATTCCGGAGGTTGACGGTGAATGTCTGGAACATTCGACCGGACTGGCCCTTACCCCTAGAACGAAAAACGGGCCTGCCCAGCGTTGGTAGCGCCAGACAGACCCTTGATCACCACCGGCTCTAACCCGGCGAAGACCCGTCGAACAGGGTAACGCGACCGTTGCCGCCAAGCACACCCAGAGCAGGTGGCGCCACAGCGATCCACCCCCTCGCGGGCACCAGGCATCTCAGCCGGGAAGCCCACACCACACAGCCGTCGCGTCATCGCCCGGCTTGTACCGAGGCCACCGAACACACTCCGGGTCCCCCCGCTCCGCCTGCCGAACCCGGTCGATCAGCGCCTGTGGCCCCGCCTCGCCCATCAGATCGAGCACCTCGCCCCAGCCCATCACCTCGTACGGGTGCACGATGCACGCCGCCCCGTCGGTCAGCACCGCGGCCCGCGTGACGTCTGCGCGGCGCACCACCCCGACGACGTAGCCGCGCCTACATCCTCGACAAGCTCGACCCCATGACGGCCATGAAGCTGCAGAAGCTCTGCTACTACTTCTACGGCTACCACCTCGCATGGGAAGAACGACAGCTGTTCCCCGAGCGCTTCGAAGCCTGGGCCAACGGCCCCGTCTTTCAACCCTGTACGCC
Organism: Streptosporangium sp. CA-115845; assembly: GCF_050943795.1. Taxonomy (NCBI): domain Bacteria; kingdom Bacillati; phylum Actinomycetota; class Actinomycetes; order Streptosporangiales; family Streptosporangiaceae; genus Streptosporangium; species Streptosporangium sp. CA-115845. The sequence continues at coordinate 5,650,176 of NZ_CP191988.1, forward strand.
AAGCACCGCGGCCGATTCCAGCTCCAGGCCGGCGACATCAACGCCCTGGACGAAGGTGAGCGCGAGTCCATCGACCTCGTCCTGGCCTCCTACAGCGACTTCACCGCCAACCAGCTGTCCCAGATGACCCACGCCGAGAAGCCCTGAACGTTCGCCCGCGAGCGCGCAGGCGCGTCCCCATGGAGCGCAGCGCCGAACCCCTCACCGAGGAGGACATGTTCGAGTTCTTCGACGCCATGGTGACGGCCGTCTCGTATGGCGAAGAGGGATAAGCGGCAGCCTGTCCCAGCAGTCCCGAAAGGCAAGAGCAAGCCCGTCGTACCGGGTTCTCTTGCGCCCGGGGCAGGCAAACCGATCGCACCGAAGAAGCTGCTCGGGGTCCACACCGACAGCGATGACGATGACCTGTGCCATCCCGTGTGGCGCCTGTCGTTGCTCGACCGCGAGCATGACGGAAGCTGGTCATGGAAGATCGGCGGCGACACCCTGATGACGATCATCGAGGCGTTGACCGCGATGGAACGACTGACCTGGAGAGAGATCCGCGCCCAGCAGGCGCACAGCAAGAGCCGGTCCCTGGCCAAGCATCACGCCCAGCCGGTGGACAGCCTGTGCGCCGAGGCGCAGAAACGGCTCGACGACCTAGGCCTGGACGACTGGGATGAGCTGTTCCGCTTCCGGATCATGCAAAAGGGCCGTTTGTGGGGCGTGCTGTCGAACGAGTCTCCGCGGGTGTTCTATCCGATCTGGTGGGACTCAGAGCATCAGGTCTCTCCACTGGGCCATACCTAGCCGAGGCTCCAGCAAGGCCCCCGTCATCACGGCGGGGGCTTTCTGCTGTCCGTCGTAGGGCACCCACCCCACGGGTGGGTGCCCTCCTTACTGCGGCTCACCCCCACGCCCGTGGGGGTGAGCCGCAGTGGACGCGCCGGTCCAGATCGGGCGTGTTGTCCTCCCCACGCCCGTGGGGGTGAGCCGCCAACGTCAGAGCGCCGGACCCCTCGGTCCCAGTCTTCCCCACGCCCGTGGGGGTGAGCCGATCCGCGGCCTGTCGTTGGTGGGCGCGTACGGGTCCTCCCCACGCCCGTGGGGGTAGCAGAGGCGGGCGTTCCCTGGGCTTTGAGATCCCCCGAAGCTCTCACCAGGAAGATCAGGCTACCGCTGGGGTGTGCCCGTCCGCAGCCACGACGGCAGCAGCACCTGCACGACCGGGAGCGCCATCACCCGGGCCGCCCCGCCAGCGACCGCGAGTGCCCCCGCGACCCACGGCAGCGCCTCCGGGATCCCGGACGCGGTCACGATCATCGGTAGTGCCGCAGCGATCCCGACGCCAGTCTGCAGGACCGTGCGCATCGCCCGCTTCGTGTCGTCCTTCATCCGCTTTTCCCTTCGAACGAACGTGGTCTCTGATCAGGCGTGGTCATTGACGTCGAGCCGGACCGTGATCCCGGAGATGGCCACCTCGATCCGGCGAACGAGAGCCTCCACGTCGATCTCGCCGTCTCGCTGGGCGAGCGCGCCGGCGAGCTCGCGGATGGTGGCGTTCTGCGCGTCGAGCCGGGCGAGGATCTCCCGGTCCCGGGCGTAGCCGTCCTTGGTGTACGCCCAGATCTGCCGGAACGCGGTCCGGGGGTCGACCTTCTGGCCCGGGTCGAGGATCATCTCCCGGGCGGCCCACACATCCGCGGGGACGGTGTGCGTGAACTGCTCGAACACGGCGTCGGCGATCTCTTTCGCGGTCGGCATGTCGTCTCCTGCGATCAGCCGGGCGACCTCGGCCCGGAAGGTGTTCATGTTGATCGAGTGCGGGTCGGGCTTGGCGGTGTTGACCTCCTTGTGGCCCTTCACCACCGAAGCCGGGAGGCGAAACTCCTCGCACAGGCGCGCGCATAACTTCCGGTAGGCATCGAGCTGCACGGATGGCCACGGCTGTCCCGCCCGGCCTCCGGGCGGCAGCTCATCAACATGAGCGATCACTCTGGTAACGACCGATAACCGGATCGTGCGGATAAAACACGTTGCGGACGATTCCCGAAACCCGGCATCCTTCACTCAGAGCAGTCGAGCTTCACGAGGAGAGGTCATGCGCCGTCATCACGGTCGGAGCCGTCGCGTCATGCGCGCTCGTCGCCGTATGCGCATGCCCCGGGAGGCTCGCGAGTGACATCTACTGTCACGACGCGAGCCGTCCCGGACCACGTGGTCCAGGACGGCTTTTTTCTGGGCGGGTGAGGGCGCTGGTGTGCTCGGCGGTTTCATAAGCCGCTGCGGGCGGGTTCGATTCCCGCACCCGCTACCAGGCCTCTGTGGTGCAGTGGAGAGCGCGCCTGCTTGCGGAGCAGGAGGTCGCTGGTTCGATTCCAGCCAGAGGTGCTGTACCGGGCAACCGGATGTCCACCGTGGCCGAACACCCCGATACGGGAATGCGCTCCAGTGCTACCTTCCTCATCGAAGGCACGGATCCATGCCGGCTCCGGACAGCGGGAACTGGAACGGCTGCGGGTCGCCCGCGTCCGGGGTCTACCGGTCGATCCGGTAGACGTAGTGGTCGCGGTCGTCGATCGGGTTGTCCGGTTCCAGCTCACCCTCGGCCACCCGGCGCAGCCCGGCCTTCTCCAGCGCCCGCCAGGACGCGCGGTTGGCCGCCGACACCGGGACCAGGACGCAGGAGGCGGCCGGGAGCTCCACCCAGGTCCGCTCGATGACCGTCCGGATCATCAGCGTCCCGAGGCCGCGCCCGACCTGCGCCGGATCGCCGATCAGGTAGTCGATGCTCATCGCCCCCTCGGGGACGGCGACGATGGCTGCCAGCTCGGCGATGTACTCGGGGTAGTCTGCGTACCTCGACCGCTGGACCAGGCCGAGCGGTCGTCCGTCGAGAAGGACCAGCAGGTCTTCGGACGGCTCCTCTCCCCTGGCGGCGGGGCCGAAGTCGCGGGCCACCGCCTCAGGAGAGGTCTCGTGATGCCACCAGCGGGCCACGTGCGGCTGCTGCAGCCACTCGCGCAGCAGCGGGAAGTCCTGCTCGGTGAGGCGATGCCAGGTGACCGACAGGTTGCTCCGGGGTTCCGGACTGGGCATGATGCCGACGGTAGCAAGCGCCTCCGACCACCGGCATCCCATTTTCTCGCCCGTGCGCGTCTCCTCGAACGCGATCAAAGATCAGCGGGGATGCATCTGGATTGTGTCCCCCACGGGACACTCGCCCGCCGCGTCGGACGGGCGGTTGACGAGTGCGCCGCCCACGACCATGGCCGTCAGTGAGTTCACAACGCGGTCGAGGGCGGTTTCGACCTTGGGTGCCGTGAGGTTCTCGATCACCCAGGGCAGGTACTGGATAGCGTCATAGATCCACGTGACTCGACCTAGTCCGCGAAGGCCCGGGCGACCGAGAGGCTGTCCTCGTAGACGTGGTGCCGGGTGACCAGCCCGTTCTCCACGGTGACGTGCAGCGCGAAACGCGCCCGGTAGCCCTTGCCCGTGGACCTCGCCGTGTTCACGATCGTGCCCATGACCACCGCGTCCGCCCCGTCGACCAGGATCTTCGTGACCTCCACCGAGGCCAGTTCCGGCACATGGCCGGCCGCGATCTCCCGGAAATGCTCGGCGACCTCGGCGCGCACGGACCTGTACCGGATCCACGGGATCGCCCCGCCGTGCTCGTCGGCGGGCCAGTCCAGTTGCCAGTCGACCTCCTCCGCGTACAGCGCGGCCACTGCCTCCGGGTCGCCCTCCCCGATCCTGCGGAGCAACTCCTCAAGAGTGGCACGCGTGGACATGTCTCCATAAGTCGTCATAACGGACAACCTAAACGACCAACAAGAATGACGGCGGCTCTACCCCGCGCGGGCGGCGGTGATGAAATCCCTGATGAGCCCCGAGTCCTTCACCCCCGGCGCGACCTCCACGCCGCTCGACACGTCGACCCCCCAGGGTCGGGCCGCGGTGATGGCCTCGGCCACGTTCGACGGGGTCAGGCCCCCGGCCAGCAGCCAGCGGCCCTCCGGGCGCCCGCGCACGGCCGCCCAGTCCCACGGCTCCCCCGAGCCCGGCCTGGGCGCGTCCACGATGAGCAGGTCCTCGTCGAGGGCGCCGCAGCGCAGGTCGGTGCTCGCGGCCCCGGCGCGGACCAGCGTGACGCCGAGGTCCTTCAGCGCGGTGAAGTCCGCGTGCGGGTGGTCACCGTGCAGCTGGACGGCGCGTACCCCGGACTCCATGGTGGCCGCCCTGACCTCCGCGGTGGGCTCGCCGGCGAACACCGCCACGGTCAGCACGTGCGGGGGGACCGCCAAGGCCAGCTCGCGCGCCCGCGCCGGGGTGACCCGCCGCGAGCTCCTGGTGAGAACGAATCCGATGGCGTCGGCGCCCGCCTCGACGGCGGCCGTCACATGTCCGGGCTCACGCAGCCCGCAGATCTTCACATACACGCCCTGTACGTTAGCCCGTTCTCCGCCCGTGACCGGCTGACGGCGGGGTTTCCCGCCCCTGACACCGGGACGATCCGCTCCCGGTACGGGAGGAGGAACGTCAAAGGGCGTTCAGGAACCTCGCGGCGATCGGCGCCGCGATCGTACCCCCGGCTCCGCCGTGCCGGACGAACACCGCGAAGGCCAGGGAGCCCCGGTAGCCGATGAACCAGGCGTGGTCCCCTCCGTTCTCGACCTCGGCGGTACCGGTCTTGCCCGCGGTGCCCGGCGGGAGGCCCGCCCCGGCGGCCGTCCCCCGGCTGACCACGGCGCCCATCATCGTCCGCAGGCCCGAGGCCACCTCATCGTCCAGCGGCACCGGCTGCGGCGAGTCCGCGGGGGGCTCGGCGGTCGTGATCGCGGGTCTCCACACGCCGCTCGCGACCGCGGCGGCGACCTCGGCCATGCAGAGCGGGCTGGCCTGCACCGAGTTCTGGCCGATGGCGTCGGAACCCAGCTGGTCCGGGCCCTCGTAGGACTGGATCCGGCAGTAGCTCAGCCCCGGCTTCTCCCGGAACCCGAACCGGTCCGCCGCCTCGGCACGCAGCCGGTCGTCGCGCAGCCGCTCGTACGCCTGCTGGGCGAAGGTGGTGTTGCAGGAGAGCGCGAAGGCCGTGGTGAGGCTCACGGTGCCGTGGTCGACACCGTCGGAGTCGGTGAAACTCCGGCCGTTCGGAATCGTGTAGCCCGCCGGGCAGGCCACCTGCGACTCCGGAGTCATGCCGTTGCGCAGCAGCGCGGCCGCGGTCACCACCTTAAATGTCGAGCCGGGCGGGTAGAGGCCGTTGAACGCTTCCCTGACGCCCAGCCCGTCCGCCACCGCGCGCACCTGGCCCGTCTTGATGTCCACCGCAACGATCGCGGCGGGCTGCTCGACGCCGTCCAGGGCACGGGCGGCGGCGGCCTGAACGGGCTGTGAGATCGTGGTCTTCCTCCCCGAGGGCGGCCGGGGCGGGGAGGCCAGCAACACCCGGCCGGAGCTCTCCTCCTCCAGCTTCACATCAAGGACCGTGTCGCCCAGCCCGGTGAAGTAGTCGCCCGCCCTGCTGTCGCGGGGGAACGGCACCCCCTCGCGGGTCAGCGTGGCCGGGCGCCGGACCTCCGTCTCCTTCAGCACCAGGCGCCCGCCGTCCTTGAGCGCCGGGTGCATCGTCTCCGGACTCCAGAGCACCTTCCAGGTGTCCGCCCGCATCACCAGGCGCAGGACCGAGGTGAACGGCCAGCGGCCCAGCCCCGCGACCTCCCTCACCCCGGTGAAGGACAACTCGGCCGACTCGCTTTCGCGGTGCAGCTCGCCGGGGGCGAGGGAGGACAACGAGGCCCGCAGGTCGGCGTCGAACCTGCGGTGCCGGTCGGCGAAGTCGGCCGGGGGGTCGGTGACCAGGTCCGCCATGGCGGCGAGATCACCGGCCTGCCAGGCGGTGAGGTATCTCGCCCCGGCCTGTGCGGGACCGTCCTGCGGGGTCGGTGTGACCGGTGCCGGATCGGACAGGGTCAGCTTCGGGTCGGACCGCGGCTCCTCGGTGGGCGTGGACCGCGGCGACGGCGAGGCCACCACGGCCCCCGGTGCCGCCATCACCCCGTACACGCCGAAGGCGACGATCGCGACCGCCGAGGCGGCCAGCACGAGGAGCCGTCGATCCCGCATAACCGTTTGCTCCCCTGGGTTTCCACGGTTGCCTACCAGCGAAAAGATCGTAAAGGTGATAGGCAGTGGCGAACCAGGATTTTCTCGACTTCGGTACCGGAGCGTGGCCGGCGAAGACCCCGAATCTTGGCCGGAGCGACTGTCGATCGAGGGTCACTCGACCGGGTGCACGTTTCCGGCCGGCGCGCTAACGGAGGCCGTCGAAGAGATCGTCCTCACGGTCGGCTGCGGCCGGGACCCGGTTGAGGTGGCGGATGAAGGACTCCTGCGCGAACGCCCGGTGCTGGGCCTCGGCGGGCATGCGCAGCAGGAAGATGTTCTCGCCCTGGCTCGCGTGCGCCTCCAGCGCCTTGCGCTTCCGTTCCACCTGGTCCGCCACGTCGACCACGGCGGTGATCTGCTCCTCGGGGACGCCGAAGTCGTCGGGAAGCTCCAGATCCTCGGGGGCGGCACCGGTCGAGCGGAGATAGGCGAACATCTCGGCGATCCGCTCGCGGGGCACCGCCGTGTAGTAGAGCTTGCCGGGAATCCCGCTGGCCTCGGTCGCGGCGACCGCGATCCGGTGTGCCTGGATGTGGTCGGGGTGGCCGTAGCCGCCGTTCTCGTCGTAGGTGACGACGACCTGCGGGCGGTAGCGCTCCATCAGCGCGACGAGCCGGCCCACGGCCTGCTCGAACGGCACGTTGGCGAAGGCGTCCTCGGCCTCGTTCCCGGCCCAGCCGACCATGCCCGAGTCCCGATAACCGAGCAACTCCAGGTGGGAGATCCCGAGATGGGCCGCCGAGGCGCGGAGCTCCTCCAGCCGCAGCGCGCTCACCGCCGCCTCGTCATGGCCGGGCTCCCCCGGCTTCGCCCCACCGGGCGCGTCACCCTGCTCACCGTTCGTGCAGGTGACCAGGACGGTGCGGACGCCCTCATCCGCGTATCTGGCGAGGATCCCGCCTGTCCCGAGCACCTCGTCATCGGGATGAGCATGAACCGCCATCAACGTCAGCCCGTCACTCACCGACACCGCTCCCTCCATAGGAAAACCCAGCGAACCGCCCCACCCTATGACTTCCCACCGACAGTCCGAGTTGACGGCCGTCTCCATGCCCGCCGCCCGGCGTCGGTCTTCATGGGACCGTTGATCGGTGAGTTCATGACGGCCTGTCATCCGGATGATCTTTGAAGACGGACTCTGGAGCGCTGTGTGCGGGGCTGTCGCGGCAGTCCCGGGGGTCGCGCTCGTCGTTCTCGTGCTGCGGATGCTGCTCGCTCAGGCCTCGCGCGCGACACGGACGTGGCATTTCACGGGCCCGGCCGCCTTGGTCCGCCTGGGGAACCGCTCACCGCACGGATCAGCGAGATTCCCCGGGGGGACGATCGTCCCCCCGGGGAATCTCACGGCCTGGTCAGGGGTTGGGCTCCTGCATCGTGACGCAGTGCGCGCCACCACCTCCGTTGCCGTAGAGCTTGTCGAGGTTGAGCTGGACGACGGGCTTGCCGAAGGCCGCCGCGATCTTCGTCTTGGCCGCCGCGTCCTTCGCGGTGTCGCCGAACTGGACCGTGATCACCGCCTGGTTGGTCACGGTCCAGTTCATGTAGGAACTGAGGAAGTCCTGCTGCTGGCCGTTCGGGATCCGGGGCAGGGAGTCGGGTCCCTCGATGGTGAGAACCTGCAGCCTGCGCCCCTTGGCGTCGGTCGCGTTCACCAGGACGTTATACATCGCCTGCGCGTTCTGGCTCCAGACATCGGGCCGTGTCGCCCCCGCCAACTGCACCATCACGACACCCGGCTTGATGTACCGGCAGGTGCCGTCGATGTGGCCGTCGGTGACGTCCCATCCCCTGACCCCGGGCAGCCAGATCATCTTCGTCGCGCCGAACCGGGACAGCAGCTCCGCCTCGATCTGGCTCCGGGACTTGCCGGGGTTGCGGTTGGCATTCACCCAGCAACTCTCGGTGGCCATCAGCGTGCCGTCGCCGTCGTACTCGATGCCGCCGCCCTCGCCGACCACACTGGACTTCGCGAACGGCAGTGCCTCGTAGGCGGCGAGTCTCTGCGCCAACTGCCGATCGTTGTTGTACGCGGAGGCGGGGATGCCGTAGAAGCTCGTGGCGTTCTCCCCCCAGGCGTTGAAGTTCAGGCCGAACGTGTCGCGGCCGCCTGACCCGTTGACGCGGAACAGCGGGCCCGTGTCGCGGATCCAGCAGTCGGAGACGGGAACCGAACTGATCACCGTGACGGTGGGCCCGCACATCGTCCTGGCCTTCGACGCGGCCGTCGCGCCGTTCGCGCACATGATCACCGGCTCGTACTTGGCGATCTCCTTGGCGAGTTTGGCGATGTCCGACTGGATCCCGGCCAGCAGGTTGTCCCAGATCGTGGAACTCGACGGCCAGGCCATCCAGCTGCGCTTGTGCGACCTCTCCTCTCCGGGCACCCACCAGGTCGCGGCCAGCGCCGGCGAGGCGTCACCGAGCACCTGCGCCGCCGCCAGGCCGGCCGCGGCCAGTCCGGTGCGGGCCAGCATCGACCTGCGGGTGATGCCGGGCCTGTCGTTCTCGTACTGGTCGTTCATGGAGCATTCCTTTCATGGGGGGTGTGAAGGTGGTCAGTGAAGTCGTGTGAGCAGGCCCTCTTCCTGGACCATCCGGCGTTCTCCGGCCAGGTCCAGGCCGCGGGCGAAGAGCAGGTAGCAGCCGCCCGCCACGGGAAGCCCGACGAACAGGGAGTAGTCGACGCCGCCGAGGCTCTCAGCGATGGGTCCGGTGTAGAGGCCGACGATGACCATGAAGGGCGCCATCGCGGCCAGGCCGATCAGGTAGGCCAGGTTGCCGCGCCATCCCCAGCGCCCGTAGATGCCGTGCGGGTTGAAGATCTCCTTGACGACGTACTGGCCGCGGCGGACGAAGAAGTAGTCCACCAGGTTGATCGCGGTCCACGGGATGAACAGGTACGTCAGGAAGACCACCACGTTCGCGTAGAACCAGTTGAACTGGTCGATGCCCACGAAGGTGGCGATCGAGCCGACCAGGACGAGCATGATGCCGATCGTCACGGCCCGGATCGTCCGAGTCGGCTTGATCGGCCGGAAGGAGTCCACGATGGAGATCATCGTGAGGCTGCCGCCGTACTGGTTGATCGCCATGATCGACAGCAGGCCGACCAGCAGAACGGAGATCGCGACGGCGCCGAACCCCTCGAACAGGCGGTCGGCCGCCTGCTTCAGCGCGGCCACCGGCGTGGCCCCCGGCGGCGCGGCCGCGGAGACCACCGCCCCCAGGACGAACACCCACAGCCCGGAGATCGCGCTCGGCAGGTAGGTCCACCAGAAGGTGCTGCGCGCCGGGATGTCGGGACGCAGGTATCGCGAGTAGTCGGACACGTACGGCGCCCAGCCCAGCTGGAAACCGCTGACGAAGACGAACACCAGCATGAAACTGCTCAACTCGAACGGGCCCGGCGTCCAGGCGTCGGCGGGAAGCCCCCCGCCGAACAGGGCAGCCCCCGTGAGGACCACCATGACGGCGACGAACGGCCAGGTCAGCCACTTGTTCACCGCATGGATCCAGTCATAGCCCAGCAGCGCGATCACGGTGGCGACTGCGGCGGAAAACACGTACCCGAGCCAGGACGGGATGGCGAACAGGGCGTTCATCGCATCCCCGGACAGCAGCGCGTCGGAGGTGTTGTAGCCGATGTAGTTCACCAGGGCGAACACCCACACGGTCAGCGCCGCCCCGACATAGCCGAACTGCGGCCTGGACTGCACCAGTTGCGGCAGGCCGAGCTGCGGTCCCTGCGCCGAGTGGAACGCCATGAAGAACGTGCCGAACAGGGAGCCGAGGACCGTGGCCACCACGGTCCACACGAGCGAGGCCCCCATGGACAGCGTGACCACACCGGTGGCGAAGCCGGTGAGGTTGAGACTACCCACGAACCAGATGGCGCCGACGCTGGATACCCGACCATGGCGTTCGGAGAGCGGGACCCAGTCGATCGAATGCCGCTCGATGGTCCTGCGGTGTCTTCCCGGCACGCCCTCATCAGGTAAAAGACCAGGTGATTCCGTGGTCGCCTTCGACATGCAGCCTCCTTGGGAACAGGGGCCTCGCCACCGCCCCAGACCGGGACGAGGTTTTTTGTGGTGTTGACGCCACAGTGTGTGCCTGCAGAAACGTTTCTGCAATAGTTTCTACAGAAACGTTTCTGCGGATGTGGAAACGAGCAGGTCACTACCTCGGAGAGGTAGATTCAGGGCATGGGCCCGCCGAAGCGAGTAACGATCCGTGACGTGGCGGCGGCAGCCTCCGTTTCGGTTACCACGGTGTCGGACGCGCTCAGCGGCAAGGGCCGCCTGCCGGCCGCCACCCGGGAACGCGTCGCGGCCGTGGCCGCCTCGCTCGACTACCAGGCCAACCCGCGTGCCCGCCGGCTCCGGCAGGGCCGCACCGGGACCATCGGCCTGTACTTCCCCGACCGGGCAGCCGGTCTGGAGTACTACATGAACGTCGCGCTGGGCGCCACCGACGCGGCCTTCGCCCACGATCTCGCCCTGGCCCTGGTGTCCCCCCGCTGGGACGGCCGGCAGATCGCCTCGGCCCACGTCGACGGCCTGATCGTGGTCGATCCCATGCTCGGCGACCCGGTGCTGGACAAGCTGGCCGACCTCGGCCTTCCCATCGTGAGCTGCGAGCGCGATCTCGGCTCCGCCACCCGCTTCTCCGGCACCGTGACGGCCGACAACCGCGGCGCGGTCCAGGAGCTTCTCCGGCACCTCACCGACAACGGCGCCACCACGATCGGCCTGCTCGGTCTGAGCGACGACACCGCCTGGGGCAGCGACGTGCACACCGCGTACCTGGACTGGTGCGCGGCCCGCCGACAGGCACCGCTCATCGGCCGGACCCCCTTCGTCGCGACGGCGGGACCCCGGTTCGAGGCGGCCGACGAGTTGCTGAGCCGCCATCCGGAGGTCGACGCCATCGTCAGCGCCCCGGAGGGCGGGGCTCTCAGCGCCCTCCAGGCAGCCGAACGACACGGCAGGAGGGCGCCGGACGACATCCTCATCGCCTCCTGTGTAGATCACTCCTCACTGCGCTCGTGCATGCCGCCCATCACCGCGATCGACCTGAACCCCCGTCTGATGGGCCGGTACGGCGCGGACCTCCTCGCCGGCCTCCTGGGGGAAAGCCCCGAAGCCCCCATCACGAAGGCCCTGCCCACCCGGCTTGTCAAGCGGGCGTCAACCCTCCCTCTGCGAGCCGGATAAAAGATCATCGCCTGCCCAACTCGGCGGCGACGGCGCCCTTCAGCAGTTCGCGGGCGCGCTCCAGGGATATCGAGTCGCTGAGCCAGCGTTCGCTCAGCCCTTCGACCAGGGCGGTGAGGCGCTCGGCGGCGTCCGTCGGCTCGGCCTCGGCTGCGGCGAGGCCCGCCGCCTGCGCCTGCCGGATCATGTCTGCGAGCTCGTCGGCCCACTCACGGGTGGACGATCTCAGTGGCTCGCGCAGATCCCGGTCGAACACGGCGCTGGCCCGCAGCTCGCCCCACGCGGCGCTGTTCTCCCGGACCACCGGGGTGTCCTGCAGTTCCAGCAGCAGGAGCAGCTCCAGCTGCGCGCGCGGATCCTCCCCGATCGCCCGCGCCTCCTCGGTGTACCGGTCGGCCCGCTCGTTGACGAAGCCCAGGGTCCGGCGCATCAGCCCGGCCCGGTCCTCGAAGTGGTAGTAGATCAGCGCGGTCGACACCCCGGCCTCGGCGGCCAGCTTCTCCACCCGCAGACCACGCACGCCGCTCTGGGCGATGACGCGGACGGCCGCTTCCAGGATCAGTCGCTGACGATCGGACATGGCGCCTCACGTTGTAGAAGTTACATTCGATTCTTGACTAAAACTTCAGTCAGTCGCCACTATAGCAACCCAACAACTGACTGATTTTTCAGCTAGGAGAGCGATGATGCGGATGCCGGCCGAATGGGCCGCACATGACGGATGTCTGATGGCCTGGCCGACCCGGGCCGACCTGTGGGGGGGCGCGCTCGCCGCGGCGCGGGCCGAGTACGCGGCGGTGGCCCGGGCCATCGCCGGGTTCGAGCCGGTAACGATGGTGGCGCTGCCCGGCCAGGGCGCTCAGGCCCGCGAGCAGTGCGGCGACACCGTCGAGGTGATCGAGTTGCCGATCGACGACTCGTGGCTGCGTGACTCGGGGCCGATCTTCGTGCTCGGCTCCGACGGCGCCCGCGCCGGGGTGGATTTCCGGTTCAACTCCTGGGGCGGCAAACACCACCCGTGGGATCAGGACGACAAGATCAGCGCGGTGCTGCTGGAGCGGCTCGGCGTGGACCGCGTCGATTCCCGGATGATCCTGGAAGGCGGCGCGATCACCGTCGACGGCGAGGGCACGCTGATCACCACCGAGCAGTGCCTGCTGCACCCGAACCGGAACCCTGACCTGTCCCGCGCGGACATCGAGGCCGAACTCAGAGCCAGGCTGGGCGTCACCAAGGTGATCTGGTTGCCGTACGGCGGGCTGGAGGACCGGGAGACCGACGGCCACGTGGACGGTGTCGCCGCGTTCACCGCCCCGGGAAAGGTGCTGATCCAGGTGCCGGACGATCCCGAACACCCCGACTACGCGCGGATGCGCGCGAACAGGGCGGTGCTGGACGCCTCCACCGACGCGGCCGGACGGCGGTTCGAGCTGACCGAACTTCCGCAGAGCGCGTTCGTCGAGGTCGCCGGGGCCCAGGTCGAGGTCGGCTACCTGAACTTCTACGTGGCCAACGGCGGCGTGATCGTCCCGGTCGCCGGGGTACCGGCCGACGAGGAGGCACTGGCCGTCATCGCCGGGGCCTTCCCCGACCGGAAGGTGATCGGGGTGGTGGCCAGGACCGTCGCCTACGGCGGCGGCGGGGTGCACTGCATCACCCAGCAGATCCCGGCCAAGGACGGTGCGCGGTGAGCCAGACGGACTACGCCCTGCTGACCTCGTTCGGATCGCCGCTCGGCTCTCCCGGCCGTACCCGGCCCGGCCCGGGGACCATGCTGCGCGTGGGCCTCGTGCAGATGCGCTGGCAGGCCGACGAGGGGGCGCATGACGAGGCGCTGCGCGCCGGAGTCCGGCTGGCCGCCGACCAGGGCGCCGAGCTGGTGTGCCTGCCCGAGCTGACCCGCAGTCCCTACTTCGCGACCGACGAGAAGGCGGCCGCGGGCGCCAGCCTGTATCTGGAAGACCTTCCGGATGGGCCGACCACCCGCCTGGCCACCGAGCTGGCCGTCGAACTGGGCATCGCGGTGCACGCCTCGCTGTACGAACAGGCCCTCGACGGCGGGCTCGGCTACAACACCGCGATCTGTGTCGGTCCGGACGGGGCGCTGCTCGCGCGCACCCGCAAGCTGCACATCCCCCGGTTTCCCGGCTACCACGAGGATCTGTGCTTCCGGCCCGGCGACACCGGGTTCCCGGTGACCACCGTGGCCGGCGCCCGGTTCGGCTTCCCCACCTGCTGGGACGAGTGGTTTCCCGAGCTGGCCCGGGTGTACGCGCTGGACGGCGCGCAGGTGCTGGTCCACCCCACCGCGATCGGCTCGGAGCCGGAGTGGCCGCAGTTCGACACCCGGCCGATGTGGGAGCACGCCATCTCCGCCAACGGCCTGGCCAACGCCCTGTTCATGGTGGTGCCCAACCGGGTCGGCGCGGAGGGACCGATCACTTTCTACGGCTCGTCGTTCATCTCCGACCCCTACGGCCGGGTGATGCTGCGTGCCCCGCGCGACCGGCCCGCGGTGCTGGTCGCCGACCTCGACCTGGACCAGCAGCGCGACTGGCTGGAGTTCGGACTGATCCGCACCCGGCGGCCGGAGCTGTACGGCGCCCTGACCCGCCCGGTTGGTCACCGAGCGGGGGCGCCTTCGTGACCACCACCCGCCGCTGATCCGCGAACCAGGGAGCCCCCCATGCCGGAGATCTCACCCCCGCCCGCCGCGCTGGCCGCCGCGCTCACAGTCGCCGCCCTCATGGGAACCGCCTGCGGCGAGGTCGCCACCCGCGACAACGCCGGCGGCACCGGCTACACCCTGTCGGCGTCGACACCCGTGCCCAAGGGCGACATCGACTCCTTCTCGTGGTCGATCTACGCCGAGCCGCCGACGCTCGATTACATCTACGCGTTCGACTACCCCCAGAACATGATCCTCTCCAATGTCTGCGAGAGCCTCATGCGCTGGACCCCACAGCTCGGTCTGGAGCCCGGGCTGGCGTCGGAGGTGAAGCAGCCGAATCCCCGGACGTACGTCTACCGGATCCGGCCGGGGGTGAGGTTTCACGGCGGCGGGGAGCTGACCGCCGACGACGCCGTCCACAGCCTGCGCCGCCACCTGGATCCCGGCCTGGGGTCCTACTGGGCCAAGTCCTTCGAACGCGTCGCCTCGATCGACAAGACCGGGCCGATGGAGGTGACCGTCCGGCTCAAGCGGCCCGACTCCCAGTTCAACCAGTGGATGGCCACCTCGGCCGGCACCATCGTCAACCCGGGAACGATCAAGGCCATGGGCAAGGAGTACGGCAACCCCGACGGCGGCGTGGACTGCACCGGCCCCTACCGGCTCGGTGTCTGGCGCAAGGGCGAGTCGATCGAACTTGACCGCTTCGACGGCTACTGGGGACGGAGGGCGAGATCGGGTAAGGCCGTCTTCCGGTTCATCACCGACCCGGCCGCCCGTACCAACGCCATGCTCACCGGTGAGATCGACGGCGGATATCTCATCGGCCCCGACAGCTATGCCAGCCTCAGCTCAGGCGGCAAGGGCACGCTCCACTTCGGCAAGAGCCTGACCACGATCAATCTGGCCTTCACCAATCTCAAGGGGACACTGAGCGACGTCCGGGTCCGCCGCGCCCTGTCCCTGGCGCTGGACCGGGACGGCTTCATCAAGACCGGGCTGCAGGGAGTCGGTTCCCCCGCAGCCGCCCCCGCCCCCCGCGAAGCCTGGCAGGGCCTGCCGAAGGCGGCCGTGGACGACGCCTACACCGGACTGCCACCCGTCAGGCGGGACCTGGCCGGCGCCAAGGAGCTCATCCGGCAGGCGGGCGCCACCGGTAAGAAGATCACCGTCGCGACCAGCCCGATCGGCTCCGATGTGTCACTACTGGCGACCGCCGTACAGGCGGCCGGCACCGAGATCGGCCTCGACGTCGAGCTCAAGAGCATCGCACCGGACGCCTACACCGCGCTGTTCTCCGATCCGAAGGCGCGCGCGGCCGTGGACCTGTTCCCCAGCACCTACTACCTGTCGATCACGGACCCGCTGGCAAGCTACTCGATCTTCCGTTCCGGAGCCTTCGAGAACTATGCCGGTTACTCAGATCCCGCCTACGACTCGCTGGTGGACCAGGCCATCGCGGAGTACGACCCGGCCAAGCGGGCCGCGCTGACCGCGCGGCTGCAGAAGGCCGAGACCGACCAGGTGCTGTGGATCCCGGTCGCCGAGTGGCCGACCTCGCTGTTCCTCGGTACCCGGATCACGGGCGCGCCGACCTCCATCTCCTACATGTACTACCCCTGGGCGGCAGACGTGGGGGCGGCCGGATGATCGTCAGGTTCCTCGTCCGGCGGCTGCTGGAAACGGCGTCGAGCCTGGTGGCCGCGTCGTTCCTGGTGTTCGGTGCGCTCTACCTGGCCCCCGGCAGTCCGGAGACCTTCCTGCTCGGCGGCCGGGCGGCCGGCCCCGAGGCGCTCGCCGCGATCCGGGTCCAGTACCACCTGGATGACCCGTTCGTCGTGCAGTACGTCAAGTGGGCGGGCGGCGTGGTCACCGGCGACCTGGGCCGGTCGATGCAGTACCGCAGCCCCGTGCTGGGTCTGATCGAGGCCCGTTTGCCCAGCACGCTGCTGCTCGTCACGATGGCGGCGGTGCTGGTGGTGTTCTTCGGTATCGGACTGGGCCGGCTGGCCGCGGTGCGCGGCGGGGTCGCCGACTCCGCGGTCCTGGTCGGCACCTCGGTGGCGCTGGGCACCCCGTCATTCGTCGCCGCCATCGGACTGCTGTGGGTCTTCTCGGTACAGCTCGGCTGGTTTCCCACCATCGGCAGCGGCAGCGGCCTGGGCGGCATGATCTACCACCTGGCGCTGCCGTCCATAGCGCTCGCCCTCTACTGGACCGGCTGGCTCGCCCGGGTCACCCGCAGCGCGATGCTCGACCAGTTCGGCCTTGAGCACGTCACGGTGGCGCGTAGCCGGGGCCTGCCCGAACGCGCGGTCATCCGGCGGCACGTGCTGCGCAACGCGCTCGGGCCCATCGTCACCGTCAGCGGTCTGACCCTCTCCGGACTGGTCATCAGCACAGTGCTGGTCGAGGCGGCCTTCGGCATCGGCGGACTCGGCGCACTGCTGGAAAGCTCGGTGCAGGTCAAGGACTTCCCAGTAGTGCAGGCCATCGCCCTGCTGGTGGTCGCGCTGTTCACCCTGACCAACCTGATCGTGGACCTGTGCCACCCGCTGGTGGACCCGCGGGCCCGCCTCGGCGCCAGGAGCGGCGCCTGATGACCGCGGCCCCGCTCATCCGTCGGCCGAGCCTCGGCAGCCCGCGTACCGGCCGCGGCCCGCTCTATCTGACCTGCCTCGCCTTCGCCACGCTGCTGGTCGGCATCGCGCTGGTCGCGCCCTGGCTGGCGCACGCCGACCCCAACGCCACCGACCTCGGCACGGCCCTGACCGGCCCGTCCCCCGGGCATCCGCTCGGCGCCGACGCCGCAGGCCGTGACACCCTGTCCCGGCTCCTCCTCGGTGCGCGCACCTCGCTACTGGGACCGATCGCGGTGGTCGTCGTCTCCACCGTCGCGGGGGTCGCGGTGGGCGTCGCCGCGGGCTGGCTCGGCGGCTGGGTGGACGCCCTGCTGTCGCGGACCAGCGAGCTGCTGCTCGCCTTCCCCGCCCTACTTGTGGCGATCATGCTCGTCGCGCTGCACGGTCCGGGCCTGACCGCCCCGGTGATCGCCCTGTCACTGGCCTACCTGCCCTACGTCAGTCGGCTGGCCCGCAACCTCACCCTCTCCGAGAGGCAACGGCCCTATCTGGCCGCCTACCGGGTGCAGGGCTTCTCGAACCTAACGATCTGCCTTCGCCACCTGATACCCAACATCACCCCGGTGGTGCTCGCCCAGTCGTCGGTCAACTTCGGCTACGCCCTGCTCGACCTGTCTGCTCTGTCATACCTGGGGCTGGGCGTACCGCCGCTGACCCCGGACTGGGGATCGATGATCAACGACGGCCAGACCGCGCTGCTGCAGGGCTACCCGCTTTCCGCCATCGCGCCCTGCGCGGCGATCGTCCTCACCGTGGTGTCCTTCAACGTCGTCGCCGAGCACTGGGCCGACCGGGTGTCCCGGAGGCGGGTGTGAACGTGCTGCGGATCAAGGGGCTGCGACTGTGGCTGCCGGCCACGCGCCGACCGGTACTGGACGGCGTCGACCTGACTGTCGGCGCGGGCGAGATCGTGGCGCTGGTCGGCGAGTCCGGATCCGGCAAGAGCCTGACCTCGCGGACCGCGCTCGGCCTACTGCCGGCCGGCGCGCACACCGAGGGGGCGGTACGCGTCGGGGACGAGGACGTACTCGCCATGTCACCGTCCCGGCTGCGCGAACTGCGCGGCCGTACCGTCTCCATGATCTTCCAGGACCCGCGGGCGGCCACCAACCCGCTCCGCCGGATCGACGACTTCCTCTACGAAGCCCGCCCCTCGTCACAGCCCCGTGCCGCGTCGCGAGCCCGCGCCCACGAGCTGCTGGACGCGGTGGGCCTGGATCTTCGCGTGTTGCGGCGGTATCCACACGAACTGTCCGGCGGCATGCTGCAGCGCGTCATGATCGCCGCCGCGCTGATGGGCGCCCCGAAGCTGCTGCTCTGCGACGAGCCCACCACCGCCCTCGACGTCACCACCCAAGCCGAGATCATCGCCGTGCTCGACACCCTGCGGCGGAGATACGGTACCGGACTGCTGTTCGTCACCCACGACCTGGAACTGGCGGCCGCCATCGCCGACCGGGTGTACGTCATGTACGCGGGACGGATCGCGGAGGGCGGACCGGCCCGCGCGGTGTTCAGCGGCCCACGCCACCCCTACACCACCGCGCTGCTGGCCTCCACCCCCCGGCTGGAGGCGCCGCGTACCCGGCTGGCCTCCGTCCCCGGGCAACCGCCCGATCTGCTGACAGAGCCGGGCGGCTGCGCGTTCGCGGCGCGCTGCCCGCACGCGACACCGGTGTGCGGCACCGACGTCCCGGTTCCGGCCGCACACGACCCGGATCGGATCGTCGCCTGCCACCACAGCGCACTGCTGCCACTCCAAGGAGGTGAGACACGTGGCTGAGCCGCTGCTTGAGGTCGCCGGGCTGTACAAGACCTACGGGAGCGTTCCCGCGCTGCGTGACGTGTCGTTCACGCTGGCCGAAGGCGGCTCGCTGGGCATCGTCGGCGAGTCCGGCTCCGGCAAGACCACCACCGCCCGCATCGTCCTCGGCCTGGAACGAGCCGACACCGGGCGCGTCACCGTGCGTGGTCGCGACCGTTCACCACGGCGACGCGGACGCGCGGAGCGGCTGCGCGGAGCCCGCGAGGTTCAGATCGTCTTCCAGGATCCGCTCCTGTCGCTGGATCCGCGGATCAGTCCCGGCGCGGTGCTCCGCGAGACACTGAGGCTGCACTTCCCCGGCACCGACCACACCCGGCGGATCGCGCAACTCCTCGACCAGGTCGGGCTGGGCGAGCGGGAGGCCACCGGGCTGCCCCGGCAGTTGTCGGGCGGGCAGCGTCAGCGAGTCGCCATCGCCCGCGCTCTCGCGGTCGAACCCTCGATCCTGATCCTCGACGAGGCCGTCGCCGCCCTTGACGTCTGCGTCCAGGCCCAGATCCTCAACCTACTCGCCGACCTGCGTGAACAGACCGGAACGGCCTACCTGTTCATCACCCACGACCTGGGCGTCGTCAGCCAGGCCGCGGATCACCTCATTGTCATGCGACACGGGCAGATCGTCGAACGTGGCCGTACGGAGCAGGTGCTGACCGAACCCAGGCACCCTTACACCCGGCTGCTACTGGATTCGGTGCCCAGGCCCGGTTGGCGGCCCGAGTCGATCGCCCGCGCGCGGCGCGACCTCCCCGGGCCCGCCGGATGACGATGAACTGGACGGAGGCTTTGGCGGTCTTCAGCCCTCCGGGTAGACCGACCGGCCCCAGTCGTTCCGGTCGGCGGCGAGGTTCGTGGCTCCGCTGGGAAAGTGCCTCCGTTGTCATCGTGGCGAGCCGGCTTCGTATCTCGGCCAACGGCACAGTCATCGTCAAGAGTCGGTCTGGGACGGCGGTGATGCCGGTGTCAGGCGGGACGGCGCGGGTAGCGGAGCGGTAAGGCAGAAGTGAACGATGCGAAGAGGTGATCGCCATGCCGCGTGGTTCCAGTTCCAAGCGTGAGCGGCAGTACAGGCACATCAAGGAGAGCGCGCGACGGCGCGGGGAGAAGGAGAGCCGGGCCGAGGAGATCGCGGCCCGGACCGTCGACAAGGAACGCGCCCGCGCCGGGGAGTCCCGCACCGCGAGCCGCACCTCGACCCAGGACATCTCCTCGTCCCGGCGCGGCGGACCGCGCTCGCGCTCCGGAGCCGCCGGCCGCACCAAGGATCAGCTTTACGCGGAGGCCAAGCGCCGCAACATCAAGGGCCGCTCGACCATGAGCAAGGCGCAACTGGAGAAGGCTCTCCGTTGAGGATCCGGCGGGCGCGTCCCGCGCTCGGAGCCTCATGGCGACCGGGGCGAGCCGCGTCCGGCCGGGCCTGTTTACGGCCACCGATCGGCCCCACCGCCCACGCTACCTACCTCCAGCACCGATGTCCCGATCTGACCGCTTTGCCGTGTGTCGGTACCGACGGTCCAGGTCCTGGGCGGCCCGTAGTTCGGCGCGGGTGGGCGGGTTCGCTCCCGCGCGCTGGCAGGTGAGGCCCGCCACCATGACCGCCTGGTCGAGGACTCCGGTCAGTTCCACCTCGGACAACTCGCCGATCAGGGCCGGGGTGGCGCGACCGCCCCGCAGCAGCCCGTCGAGCAGGCCGGCGGTGAAAGCGTCTCCGGCACCGACGGTGTCCACCACCTGAACCGGGATCGCCGGTCGCCGGAGCGCGTGGCCGCCTCGGGTCAGCCCCAGGCAGCCCTCGCCACCGTAGGTGACCACCACCAGGTCGGGGCCCAGGGCCAGCCATCCCTCGGCCACCTCGCTCGCCTGCCGCTCCGGGTAGAGCCAGCGCAGGTCCTCCTCGCTCACCTTGACCACGTGGGCGAGGGCCGCGTACCGCTCGATGAGCGGGCGCGCGGAGGCAGGGTCGCCGAGCAGGGCGGGCCGGATGTTCGGGTCGTAGCTGAGCAGTACGTGGCCTTCGGCTCTCGCCCGCGCGACGGCGTCGGCGATCCGGTCACCGCCGGGCGGCCGCCAGGCGGCCACGGACCCGGCGTGGATCACCTGGGTCTCCGCCGGCAGGTGCGGCTCGCCGTCCCGCCACTGCCAGTCGGCGGTGCCCTCGACGTGGAAGTCATAGGCGGCCTGACCCGCCTCGTCGACGGAGACGATGGCGAGGGTGGCCGGCTCGCTCGCCGTGACCGCCCAGCGCAGGTCCACCCCGTTCGCCGTGGCGTGCGCGCGCAGCGTCTGGCCCAGCACCCCCGACGAGAGGCGGGCGACGAACACGGTGGGATCGCCCAGGCGGGCCAGGCCGACCGCGACGTTGAGCGGGCTGCCGCCCGGATGCGCGGTGTAGGTTCGGCCGTCGTCCTCCGCGACCATGTCGACGACCGACTCGCCGATGACGCTGATCACGGCTGGTCCGTCACCGTGAGGGGGGTTGCCAACTGGTCTGCCACGTCTCTCCAAGAGTCCTCGAACATGCCTACCCGGTCTTGCTCTCGACACCCGCCGGGAGTTCTTCGTCCCCCGGTCAGCCCAGCCGGACCGGTGCCGCTGGACGATCCGGAAGGCTCCGGAGGGTGCCGACGTCCACCAGATCATCACCCGGGACGGCTCGGAACGGAACTCCCCGGTCGCGGCGATTCACGACATCACACGTCGCGGCCTCATCGACCCGAGAGGCTGATCTCCCGGCGGGCGCGCGGTTCAGCGACCGGTTCCCGGGACGACGTGCCCCGACTCGTAGGCGAAGACGACGAGTTGCGCGCGGTCGCGGGCGCCGAGCTTGGTCATCGTCCTGCTGACGTGCGTCTTGACCGTGGCGTGGCTGATGACCAGATGGGTGGCGATCTCCTCATTGGACATGCCGGCCGCCACCAGCGACAGGACCTCGCGCTCCCGCTCGGTCAGTCGCTCCAGCCCCGGACCGGCCACCGGGCGCGGCGGCGTGGAGACGTACTCCTCGATCAGCCGCCGGGTGACGGACGGCGAAAGCAGCGCGTCGCCGCGGGCGGCCACCCGTACCGACTGCAGCAGTTCGGCAGGCTCGATGTCCTTGAGCAGGAATCCACTGGCTCCCGCGCGCAGGGCGGCGAAGACGTACTCGTCGAGGGCGTAGTTGGTGAGGATCACCACCCGGACTCCGTCGAGCTCGGGATCCTCGCCGATCCTGCGGGTGGCCTGTATCCCGTCGAGCAGCGGCATCCGCACGTCCAGCAGCGTGACGTCCGGCAGCAGCCGCCGGGTCAGCTCGACGGCCTCCACCCCGTTGCCCGCCTCGCCGATCACGACGATGTCGTCGGCGAGTTCGAGCAGGGCCCGGAAACCGGCGCGCATCAGCGCCTGGTCGTCGGCCAGCAGCACCCGGATCACGACTGCCCGGCCAGCGGCAGCTCGGCGCGGACGGCGAACCCGTGCCGGTCGCGCGGTCCGGCGGTGAGCGAGCTGCCGACGGCCACCGCGCGCTCGCGCATCCCGATCAGGCCCATCCCGTGCTCCACGATGCCCGTGCCGGACTCACCGTCGTCCTCGACGCGTACCACGATCATGGCGGGATGGTATTCCAGCGTCAGCGCGATCGACGCGCGCCCGGCGTGGCGCAGCACGTTGGTGAACGCCTCCTGCGTGATGCGGTAGGCCGCCCGGTCGACGTCCGGGGGAAGCTCCCGTGGCACTCCCACGGTGGTGGACCTCACCGGCAGCCCCGCCGCCTCGGCCCTGGTCACCAGCCTCGGCAGGCGGGCCAGCCCCGCCTCGGGACCGTCCGGCTCCGCCTGCCGCAGCACCCCCAGCGTGGCGCGCAGTTCCCGCATCGCCTCGTGCCCCGAGTCCTTGATCGCGACCAGCGCCTCGCGGGCCCGTTCGGGCTTTCGATCCAGCAGCTCCAGGGCGACCGCCACCTGGACGTTGATCACCGAGATGCTGTGGGTGAGCGTGTCGTGCAGTTCCTGGGCGATCCACAGCCGTTCCTCTCCCGCCCGGCGCAGCGCGGCCTCCTCACGGGTGCGCTCGGCCTCGGCCGCACGCCGCTCGACCTCCCGCACGGAGGCGCGGCGGTTCCTGACGACCTCTCCGATGACCACCATCGCCACCAGCCACCCGCTGAGCAGGTTGAACCCGTCGCCGGGCCCGGGGTCGGAGTCGGACAGCGCGATGAGGCCGTAGACGCCCACGGCCAGCGCCACGGCGAGCGAGACGGCCTGCCTGCGGAGGCCGAGGGTCGCCGCCGTGTAGATCGCCGTCAACGCGGGCGCGGCGGCGAAGACACCCGGATACCGCCCCGCGTAGTAGGCGACACCGCACACGACGGCGACCACCCCGACGATCACCGGTGTCCTCCGGCGGAAGGCCAGCGCCAGCGACGACACCGTGATCAGCGCCAGACCCGTGGTGTCCAGCGGCCGCTCGAACGGTCCTGACCAGGACAGCCCGCCGTAGGTGCCCGCGACGATCCCGGTCAGCGCGGCCAGCGCGATCAGCACGTCCGTCCTGTGGTTCCTCACCCCGCCACGCTAGGCCACCGGACCTGGCCGATCCTCCCGCCGGCCGGGGAGGTCCGGCGTACCTCCCCGGTGGTATCGCGGCCCCCGGGTACTTCCGGAGGTGTACGGCGAAACGCCGTCTTCGGGGCGACGATCGTCAAGCGCCGGATCGGAAGCATGGCGTGCATGGACTCTCCCCCCTTCCCCGGCTGGACCATCTGGTCACTGCGCCTGTTCGCCACCGCGCACCTGGCCGGAGTCCTCGGGCAGGCCGCGCTGGCCGGGCTGTTCGTCACCGGTGACGTGGACATGCTCACCTGGCACCGGAACAACGCCGGCGTCACGCACGTCCTGCTCTACCTCCAGCTCGGTGCCGCGATCGGGCTGTGGCGGCCCGGCCGGGGGCCACTCTGGCCTGCCTGGGCGAGCGCCGGGCTCGTGGCCCTGGAGACGGCGCAGGTCGCCCTGGGCCAGGACCGGGTCATCGCCCTGCACTTCCCGCTCGGCATGACGATCTTCGGTCTCTCCGCGGTGCTGTGCGCCTGGACCTGGCGGGGCCTGCGGAGGGTCGCGGCATGACCTCGCGCAGAGCCTTCCTCGGACTGCTGGGCGGCGCGGGCCTCGCCGTCGCCGGATGCGGGAGCCTGACCGGCGAGACCAGCGGCGAGGCCCTTGCCGGCGCGCTGCCGCTACCCAGGCCGTTCACCGTACCGCTGCCCGTTCCCGCACTCGCCCTGCCGGTACGGCCGGGCCACTACGAGGTGGTCCAGCGCGCGGCCAGGGTGGAGATCATCCCCGGTACCACGACCGAGGTGTGGGGGTTCGACGGAACCTTCCCCGGGCCGACCTTCGACCTGCGCCGCGGCGACCGTACCACCGTCAGGGTGCGCAACGAGTTGCCGGTGCCCACCTCCACCCACCTGCACGGCGGCGTCACCCCACCCGACTCCGACGGTTACCCGACCGACCTCGTGGTGCCCGCGGGCCAGGGGTTCGGGCCGCCGCCGGGAGGCCACTCCCAGCACGACCTGTCGTCGTGGACGTTCCACTCCGGGGCCAGGGACTACGTCTACCCGCTGGACCAGCGGGCCGCCACGCTCTGGTACCACGACCACCGGATGGACTTCACCGGTCCGCAGGTGTGGCGAGGGCTGGCCGGACTCCTGATCGTCCGCGACGACGAGGACGACGCGCTGCCGCTGCCGAAGGGCGAGCGCGACCTCCCGTTGATGATCTGCGACCGGTCCTTCGAGGAGGACGGCTCGTTCCGCTACCCGTCGCTCGACCCGAGCCTGCGGATCACGCCGGGGGTCGAGGACGCCTACATGGAGGGGGTCGAAGGCGATGTGATCCTGGTCAACGGCGCCCCGTGGCCGATCCTGGAGGTGTCGGCCACCCGCCACCGGCTGCGCCTGCTCAACGCCTCCAACGCCCGCCGCTACCGGCTGGAGCTGTCTCCCGGCGGCCGCTTCACACAGGTCGGCAGCGACGCCGGGCTGCTGGCCGCGCCGGTGACGCACGCCGCGGTCACCATCGCCCCCGCCGAACGGTTCGACCTGGTCGTGGACTTCTCCGACTACCCGGTGGGCAGCGAGGTGACCCTGGTCAACACCCTGGGGAGCGGCCCCACCAGGAACGTGCTGCGCTTCCTGGTCACTCACCGGGCCTTCGACGACAGCGCGATCCCGAAACGGCTGTCGCGGCCGGAGCCCGCCGAGCGGTCCTCGGCGGTGACCACCAGGACGTTCGACTTCCGCGCCACCAGGCGGGGGCCGGGTGCCCTTTGGACGATCAACGGGCAGCCCTTCCGGCCGGGCAGCCCGCTGGCCCGCCCGCGTCTCGGCACGGCCGAGATCTGGCGCTTCACCAGCGACTTCCACCACCCGGTGCACGTGCACCTGGCCCACTTCCAGGTGCTCTCCCGAAACGGCAGGCCGCCCGCCGCCACCGACGCGGGCTGGAAGGACACCGTGGACGTGCGGCCGTACGAGGTCGTGGAGGTGCTCGTCCGCTTCACGGGCCACCGAGGCCGGTACATGACGCACTGCCACAACCTGGAACACGAGGACATGGCGATGATGGCCGACTTCGAAGTGGTGTGACCGCTCCCGGCATACCCATGCCGGCTCCTCAAGCCCGCCCCGCTTCGGAGAACGGACTCGCTGGATAAACGCTGACACCTGCTTCCGGGAGGCGCCGGGAGGAAACGGTCCTCCTTGGCGTACTGGTCGACCTTCGGCCCTCTTGGCCTGGAAAAACACCGGACGAATTCGAGTCGTGGTGGAATCGGCGTTGATGCGCCGGTTGGCGACGGTTCCCGATCGGCGGTCTGCTTGCGGTCTGCGCCATCCGCTGGTGGCCATCTTGACGTTGGCCGCGTGCGCGACCCTGGTCGTCGGCGGCGACAGCGTCGTGGCGATCTGGCAGTGGGCCGCCCGAAGCCCGCAAGCGGTGCGGATGGTGCGGCGTTCGGTACGGCCGTGCCCGTGATCGTCATCGACCGCAGTGGTTTGCGTCCAGTCGGCATCCGGCCCGGACAACAGCGCGTGCGCGGCGGCGCGTGCCAGCGGTTGATCGCCCTTGAGGATGAGAACGTAGTGGCCGCCCGGCTGAGTGATCAGACGGGCGGTGGTCTTGGTGGTGTGCAGGGCGTCCAAGGTCAAGACCATCCCGGCCACCTGCAGGTGGGCCAACATCGCCCACGCCCGCCGCGATCTTCTCGACCACGATGCCGCATTCGCCGTCTACAACATCTGATCAACAGGACGGAATTGGACATAACAATTCAACGCCGGGGCCCTGGGCTCTCGGGTGCAGCATCATCTGCTGGCGTCGGCTCAAGAACCACCGTTTGTGACGCCGACGCGACAGCGGCCGTCTACAGCGAGATCTTCCGTTCATCAGCCTTGAGGCCGCGGAGTGTCCAAAGTCCATACAGAGCCAGCAGCGGTTTGACAGCCATCCATTCGCCAGAGCGGTAGTCATCCGCGCGCACGAGCCTCTCAGCCAGATCAGGGCGCTGCCGCCGCAAGTACGCGCGGGCCTTGAGCGCGTGAGCCGGCTGGGAGACGATCTTGATGCGATCGGCGTCCTCAAGCAGTGGGATCACGTTCGTGATGTTCTCCCATGTCGTCGCGCTTTGGTCTTCGAGGAGAACCGTGCCGTCGAATTCGAGCACTGACTTCGCGTAGTCAGCCATCAATTGGGCCTCCGCAGCGCCACCGCTGGTCACACCGCCGCTGAAGATC
Source organism: Streptosporangium sp. CA-115845 (assembly GCF_050943795.1). Classification (NCBI taxonomy): domain Bacteria; kingdom Bacillati; phylum Actinomycetota; class Actinomycetes; order Streptosporangiales; family Streptosporangiaceae; genus Streptosporangium; species Streptosporangium sp. CA-115845. Next base: position 5,676,451 of record NZ_CP191988.1, read on the forward strand.
ACGCGAGTGCCACGCGCGCTGTCAGCGGCGATGGAGCGAATTCCAGCACGGACTCGCCAGCGGTTGATGAGGTTCGCCGTCGTTTGGGGGTTCCGGTAGCCCAGTACGACCACGGCCTCGAATGCGCCCTCACTGTTCCCCACGAGAGCTCGAGACCAGCGCCAGTTCAACCACTCACCCCAGGCCAGGGCTGCAGCCCCAGCTACCGCCAATCCCGTCCTTCCTCGCATGCGGCGACTCTAGGGCACCTAGATGGAGACTCACAGCGGGGCCGCGCCGTTCTCGGCGGGGTTCTCCGGGGGCGGGTTGTAGGCCCGGTGGATCTGCCGGGCCGCGCCCGCCGGGTCGTGGATGGTGTGGCAGCGCCACCGGAGCTCCTCGCCGATCCAGCGGAACCACTCGGGGCCCGTCCAGACCACCAGCCCCGGCGCGAGACTGAGCGCCGGGTCTCCGGACTGCGTCCAGAACACATCGCGGTCCTCGGTCGCCACCCCGAGGGTGAACAGCTCGCGGCGGAGATTCTCCAACGCCCTCTGCACAGTCATCGGGGCCTCCGGGGCCTACGACCCCATGCCGGGTCTCCGGCCGGGGGATCGTACGGCTCATCCGGCCCGCTCTGCGCGTCCCGCGAGGGACGGGCCTTCCGGGTGAGGGAATCCGGGTGGGGAGTCTTTCCGGTGGGGGCGTCCGAGGAGCGAGCCTGCCCGGTGCGGGAATCCGGTGGGTGAGCCTCCCCTGCGGGGACGTTCGGGTGGGAGCCCTCCTTCCATTCGGTGAAGGCGCGTTCGATGTGACGGGCCGTGCCCTCCAACTCCTCGGCGGTCACCGCCTCGATGTGCGGCGCGGCTGACAGCTCCCCGCCCCGGGGAACGGCCCAGAAACGACCGGTGTACTCGCCGTACCAGACCGTCCACCACGGCAGCCGCCGGGCCAGCTCCCGCCCCGCCGCCCTGTTCTCGGCGTTCTCCGCCATCCGATCGTCCACCGTGCACCCACCTCCGGTCACCGAATCCGTCGGCGTCATTAGAAGGTGCGGATGACCTGCGGTGAAGGCTGACAACCGGCGACGGCACCGAACAGGACAGACGTCCCCACCCGTTGAAGATCTGTCCCGCTGAAGATCAGGCGACGTGGAGTCGCGACTCGCCGAAGAAGAGCGTGCCGAGCACCCGTCGAAGATCAGACGACGGCCGCCCGACGCGCCTGCTCCCGCCGTACGGATCGGCTCACCTGCGCTCCTGCATTCATCGGAAAACATGCCGATTCCCCGAGGGGATGGTCGCCCGGTCGGCAGATCTGCCGAGAGTTGGGGAAAATGTGTGCGAATAATTGCGGAGAGTGATAATCGATCGGGAAGATGGGTGCGCTGGGTGTCCTTTCTCGTTCGAGGAGTGATTGCGGTGGCCAGAGGCGGCGAGCTTTCCGGGTGGGTGGTGCGGATCCGCACCGAGCGCAAGACGCGGGGATGGGACGTGCCGATGATGGCGCGGCGACTGCGCGCCGCCCTCGGAGACGGCGACAGCCTGCCCCCGCAGGAGTCCCTGGTCCGGGTGATCCGCCGCTGGGAGTCCGGCGAGACCACCACGCTGAGCGAGCGCTACCGGCTGCTCTACAGCCGCGCCCTGGGCATCCCCGAGGCCATCCTGTTCGCACCCGCGCGGACATTGAGCCCGTACGACGGCACCACCGACAATCAGCAGCAGGACCACTGCACCGGTCACGAGGGAGAAGGTGATCCTACGAACCGCCGAGACGTGCTCAGAGTCGGCCTGGCCGCCGCCATGGGACGAGTCCTGGGCGACGCCACCGACGAGGCCATGGAATTCACCCGCCGCGCCAGCCAGTCCGCCGTCGGACAAAGCACCTTGGATCATCTTGAGGTCGTGATCACCGACATCGCCACAAACGTCAATCGCAACTCACCCGCCGACATGCTCGTCGTGGCCCGCGCCTACCGTCAGCGTGTGGACCAGCTCATCCGCAGCCCGCACACCCTCAGAGAAGGCCGCGAGCTGTACGTCTACGCCGGCTGGCTCTCTCATGAGCTTTCCTGGCTGGCTCATGAGCTGGGCAACCCGGTCGCCGCCCATGCCTACGCCATCGACGCCTTCGAGCACGCTCACCAGGCCGGACATGACGAGCTGTACGCTCACGCGGCCAACGTGATGGCCTCCATCTCGATCCAGGGCATACACCCGGACCGTGCGCTGTCGGCCGCCCAGAAAGGGCTGAGCAGAGTCCCGACACGTCACGTACTGGCCATCCGACTGAACACCCAGGCCGCCAGAGCACACGCGCAGCTCGGCCAGCGTGCGGAGTGCGAATCGCTGCTCCAGGCAGCCGAGACGGTATACGAGCGGTTGCCGGACCGGTCGCAGGGAAGCTTCGGAACCGATGCCGGTGCGTCAGGTGCCACCCAGACCATCCCCAGTTACTCGGCTCTGGCATGGCTGTCGCTCGGGGACTTCGAGAAATCCCGGAGACATTCGGAAACCGCGATCGCCGCCTACGAGGCAAAGCCCGCAGAAAACCGGGTCCCAAGCAGCGAAGCTCTCACTCGGATCTATCTGGGCATCGCCCTCGCCCAGCTCGGCGCCCCAGAAGAAGCCGTCTCGATGGGCTCGCAGGGCTTGGAGTCACCACGCCTGACCGCCCCCATCCACTCCCGTGCTGCACACCTCGACCGCATCCTCACCAAGCGCTACCCCGGCCTGAGCGACGCGGAGGAGTTCCACGAGCGCCGCCTGGCCCTCACAACCTGAGCACGGGACCGCCACGAGATCGCGGAACGGTCACATCCCGCGCCGCACGACTCGATCGCGCTTGCTGACGGACACCCCGTTCCGGCTCTCACTCACGTCGGGTCCGGGAAACCGTGCGCTATAACGCCGGCCCATCTGGGAGCGGAAGTTGGTCGCACGTCTTGATCGGCTGAAGATGTTCTCGTCTCATCCGCCATCTTTCGTTCACAGCCTCGGATGGCCCACGTCTCCTATGCTTGCTCGCGTGGACATCCGCGGCAGAACCCCGGCCGATCTGGACGCCTGCATTGCGGCTCTCGCCGACGTTCAGACCGTCGATCGTTACCCCGTGGACTGGCCGAACGATCCCGGTGGCTGGTTGACGCCGGGTGACCTGGCCGGAGCATGGGTAGCGGTCGAGGCAGAGGTGGTGTTCGGCCATGTGGCTGTCACACGGGGCATGGAGATCACCCGCCTGTTCGTCACCCCCGCCGCCCGGGGACGTGGCGTGGCCGCCCGGCTCATCGGCACGGTCCGCGCCGCCGTTCAGACCCCCTTGAAGCTGGAGGTCTCCTCCGAGGGGGAAGCAGCCATCAGACTCTACGAGCGGATTGGCTGGCGCAGGGTCGGCAGCACCCGCGCCACCTGGCTCAACACGACAGGCGAGCCGGCCCTGCTGCACCATTACGCGAGCCCACCGATCTGATCGTCACGAGTGTTCGCCAGTGGTCGTCGGCGGTGCGCAAAGGTGTGACCTGACAGCCCCCATCCCTGGCCACGCCTCGTACGGCCGAACTCGCCAAACGGGCCAGCCATCGCTCCCAAGGGCCACCTATCGGTCAAAAACTCAGCTGGGCTGTACGGCCTGCTGGGCGATGGTGTGACCGTTTCGGACGAGAGCCTCGGCCCGCTGACGGGTTACGTCGGCTTCTTCGCGAGTGGCTATGACAGCGAGGAGGCCGAGTGAGGTGCCTTCCGTCCGCCGTACGGACCAACCCGCACAGACTCATACGTTCACCCGAAAAACCCCAACAAAAGAGAGCATTTCAGACAAACCCATCAATGCGACAAAAAATAGTCCGCACGTAAAATACTTGACCATTCATCATCAGGTTCTCATCCCGTAATAAAACCCAAGAATGGTATTCCGCAAGCTTTCCGGACATAAGTCCAAATCGAGGACGATGGCACCTGTGGGCTGGGGATTGTCGCGCAAAGTAGGCGGGAATTACGGCCCGTCGAATCACCGTTCGGGCTATGGTTCCCCTCGAAACATTAAAAAGCCCCGGCGGGTGCACCAACACCCCCGGGACACGGCACCCGGAGCAACTTCCGCATGCGAATCCACCGTAGCAACCCCAAGGCCAATTTCACCATCCTACCCAACGGTTTTCTCAAAAATCGGCGGCTGTCCTTCGTCGCCCGCGGCCTGCTCGCCTACCTGCTGTCCTGCCCCGACAGCATTCACCAGAGCATCAAGGCGCTCGCCACCGAGAACCCCGAGGGCCAGCAGGCCATCGCCAGGGCTATGCGGGAGCTGGCCGACCACGGCTATCTGATCCGCAGGCGCTTCCGCGACGAGGCCGGGAAGCTGCACACCGTGGTGGACATTTACGACACCCCGCAGCACGACCGCCCCGACCCCGACCTCCAGGTCATCTCAGGCCCCGGGAAGCCAAGCCTTGACAAGCCAAGCCTTGACAAGCCAAGCCTCGGTAAGACGAGCCCGCTCCCTACGGGAGTAAAGAAAGAACTTCAAGAAACCACCCCCTCCCCCGACCCGGCCGCGCGACGGCGCGGCTCGGGCGAACCCGCCTGGCCCGCCAAGCCGCCCCCGGACAACGGAGACGACGGGGACGGCGGGGATGATGGAGACGGTGGGGGCGGCGGAAACGGCGGCGGAGGTGGATCCGCAGCCCCCGGCGTTGCCTTCCTGACCCGCCTGGGCCGGGCCGAACCCCGGCTCACCATCGGCGAATCCGAGATGGCCCCCCTTCTGCCCCTCCTCACCGAGTGGTTCGACCGAGGCAGCACCGAGACGCAGATCCGAACCGTCCTGACCGTCGGACTGCCCGACGAGATCCGCTCACCCGCCAAACTGATCATGCACCGGCTGCGGACCAAACTGCCCGCCCCCGCACCGGTGACCGCACCTGCCAGGCTCGTGGCTCGCACCGAGTGCGACGACTGCGCACGCCCCGTACCGACTCCTGGCAGATGCCCTCAGTGCGCCGATACCCGGACCGGAAAACCCATCCCGACCGCGGACGTCAAACGCGGCGCCGCCCTCGCCCGCGAACTGTTGAAGCGGCCACGCCTCATCGCTGCATAAATCACGCCTTCCCGCCCGAATCCACATCGGCAGTGCCTCGATCGGGTTCTGCGCGGATTCAGGACTCGCACCTGACGAAGTCGCCGGGGGGACGTGCCAGACCTGCCGGTCGTCTTACTCGAAGAGGGACGGGTCTCCGGTGCCCCTGCGGAGGATCTCCGGCTCGCCCTGCGAGAGGTCGACGACCGTCGTCGGGGTGGCACCGCACTCACCGGAGTCGATGACGGCGTCCACCACATGGTCGAGCCTCTCCTTGATCTCCCAGCCCTGTGTCGGGGGCTCGGTCTCATCGGGCAGCAGCAGGGTGCTCGACAGCAGCGGTTCGCCGAGTTCGGCCAGCAGCGCCTGCGTGATGACGTGGTCGGGGATCCGGACGCCGACCGTCTTCTTCCGGGGGTGCAGCAACCGCCGTGGCACCTCCTTGGTCGCGGGCAGGATGAACGTGTATCCACCGGGGGTCGCCGCCTTGACCGAGCGGAACAGCGCATTGCTCACATGTACGAACTGGCCGAACTGGGCGAAGTCTCTGCAGACCAAGGTGAAGTGGTGATCACTGCCCAGGTCGCGGATCTCCCTGATCCGGTCGATGCCCTCCTTGTTGCCCAGTCGGCACCCCAGCGCGTAGCACGAGTCCGTCGGATAGGCGATCAGCCCGTCCGCACGCAGAAGATCGGCCACCTGGCCGATCAGTCGAGGCTGCGGATCTTCCGGATGCACATCAAGGTATTTCGTCACACCTTGAAGCTTAGAAGCGGACATTCCATCACATGACATGCGGGCTGCCCGCAGACACCGAGTGAACCGAAGGTCACCGTCCGCCCCTTCAACGCGGCGCCCGGTCGTCGTTCAACCGGCCGGCCCAGATCACCGCCGTCCCGTCACCTTACGAGAGTCCGTTCATCGACTCGGCCAGGCCGCAGCGCCGCACGCCGCGAAGATCCGCTCGGGCGGCCTGCGGAACATGGCCGTGGAGCCGTGCGGAGGACGGAGAATGGACGAGCGGATCATCCCCCCAACGCGATCTCGGAGAATCTTCATGAAAGCCGTGACCGACAGCGTCACCAAGAACCGGCAGTCGATCGACGGCTTGCGTGCCATGGTCACGCGTGCCTTCGGGGACGCCCAGGTGCCCGAGGGTGAGGACTGGGTCGAGGAGTTGGGCCACGGCTGGTTCAACGTGGCCTACCGGATCCGCCTGCGAGACGGCCGGTCGGTGGTGCTCAAGATCGCGCCGCTCGCCGACGTCGAGGTGATGACGTACGAGCGGAACATGATGCGCACCGAGGTGCACGCGCTGACGATGGTCCGTGAGCGTACCTCCGTACCGGTGCCCGCCGTTCATTTCTACGACGAGAGCCACGAGCTGTGCGACGCCGACTACTTCTTCATGGAGTTCGTCGACGCCGACAATCTCGGCATCATCAAGGACCGGTTGTCCCCCGAGGTGTACGGCGCCTGCCAGGAGGCACTCGGTGCGGCGAACCATGCCCTCAACCAGATCAAGGGCGATCATTTCGGGCCGTTGCTGGACGACACGGCGAGCGGGGCCACCTGGCGGCAGGTCTTCACCGGCATCGTCGAGGACGTCCTGCGCGACGGAGAGCGACGCAACGTCGACATCGGCTGGGACTACGACGTCATCCGCCGGCTCGTGGCCGAGCACGCGGACTGCCTCGACGAGGTGACCGAGCCGACGTTCGTCGAGTGGGACCTCTGGGATTCCAACGTCATGGTGCGCGACGGCGCCCTGGTGAGCATCCTCGACCATGAGCGTGCGCTGTACGGCGATCCGATCATGGAGGCCGGATTCGTCGCCACCGAGACAGACGACATGTCGAGTGACGTGGAGAGCTTCATGCGGGGCTACGGCAGGGAGTCGTTCACTCCGGCTGAAAGAACGCGGCGCCGCCTGTACAACCTTCATCTTCTGTTGATCATGGTCATCGAGACCGTCTACCGCGGGCACACGGATTCCTCGCAGTACGACTTCGCGCGGACGAAACTGGCGCAGATCATGGAAACCTTCGGCCACCGGCGATGACTCCGGCGGGGATTCTCCCGTCGAGTCCACGCGGTGACCGCGGGGACCGGACCACGGCCCTCGGCACGCGACCGGTCGGGCCGCTGCTCTGGGACTCCGCTTCCCAGGCGACCGTGTCGGTCGCGACCTACGGCGTCTACGCGCTGACGAACGCCTGGTTCGTCTCCCGCGGCGTGGGGGCGATCGCGTTCGCGGCCGTGAACATCGTGACGCCCGTCCTGTTGATCCTCGGGGCGGTGGCGACCACGGTCGGGATCGGCGGCGCGTCGCTGGTCTCCCGCAGCCTCGGCGCCGGCGACCTCCGGCAGGCCGCTCGGGCGACCGGCAACGCGTTCCTCGTCTACTGGACGACGGCCGTGATCATCGGTGTGCTGGGAGTGCTGCTGGTCGACCCGCTCCTCACCCTGCTGGGCACCACGGACGAGACTCACGGCTACGCGCGCGACTACGCCCTGATCATTCTGGCGGGCGCGATCACGGCGACCGGCTTCTCCAGCCTGGTGCGGGCCGAGGGGCGGACGCGCTTCTCGACCATGCTCTGGGTGGCCCCGGTGGTCTGTCAGATCGTGCTCGATCCGCTGCTGATCTTCGGCTTCGACCTGGGGGTTCGCGGCGCCGCGCTGGGAACGGTGGGCGGCCAGGCGGTTTCCATGGGTATGAGCCTGTGGTTCTTCTTCGTCCAGCGCGACCGCCCCTACCGCGTCACCCGCGCCGATCTGCGCCCGCACGGCCCCACGTTGCGCCTGCTGGTGGCCGTGGGAGCACCTTCCTTTCTCGGAGGCTTCGGCAACACCCTGGTCGTGGCGCTCGTCAACAACCTGCTGGTGACGCTCGGCGGCCCGGTGCTGATGAGCGCCTACGCCATCTGCAGCCGGATCGGCACGTTCGTCCTGATGCCCCAGCTCGGCATCTCACAGGGGATGCAGCCGCTGATCGGATACAACGCGGGCCGAGCCCTGGCCGCTCGCGTCGGCCGCACGAGAACACTCGCCCTTCGCGCGACAGCGGTCTACGGAACGGTGGCCTGTCTCGTCCTGCTGGTGGCCGCCGCGCCGTTGACGGCGGCGTTCACCGACGATCCAGCGGTCCGGGAAGCGGCGACCCATGCCCTGCGAATCATCGCGCTCAGCTATCCCCTCTCGGGGGTGGCGATGCTCGTGTCGGCGTACTTCCAGGCGTTGGGGCGGGCGCGACCGTCCTACATGATCTCGATCGGGTCGATCGTGGCGGTCCGGGTGCCGTTGCTGCTCGCCTTCAGCCTCTTCGGAACCCTGTGGTTGTGGATCAGCTTCCCGGTGGCCGAGATCGTCGTCGCGGGAGCCGCGATGTTGATCCTGCTCCGCCTGGGAAAGTCACACGGACCACACGGTAAGCACCTCCAGCCCTGCTAATGGTCTCGAAAGGCCGTGGTCAGGTTAGGGACAGGCCGATCGCCGACCGGGATTTCCCGGGGGTACACCGGAGGTATCAGGGGTCACCGAGCTGACCGCTGGGCTGTTCGGGGCGCGCTACCCCCCGCACGAGGCCCCGCCGCCGGTCCAGGGCGTGTATGGGCTCCGCAATCACATGACGCGGGGGAATCAGCGTGGATTCCCCCGCCGCGTCGAAGGCCGGCGCAGGCTCCACCCGCCGGCCACCGCGCTCACCGCGGCGGAAACCGGCTCCAGAGTTTGGTGACGCTGCCGGTGACGCACCGCCGGACGGAGGAGCCGTCCCGGCCCACCCCGATCATGATCGGCTTCTTCGGGAACGCGGTGGCGCCGGACTTGATGCGATAGTCGACCTCGGTGGTGAGCAGCTCCGGCGTACCGTACTCCAGCGCCATGCCGAGGGTCGTCCGAATCTGCAGGTCGGCGAAGGACGCACCCAGGCAGCGGCGCTGGCCCACACCGAATGGCAGGAACTCGTACGGTGAGGGTCGGGAGTCGGCCCACCGCGACGGCCGGAAGACGTCCGGGTCCGGGAACGCCGCGGGATCGCGATGCTCCAGCAACGGCGCGGCGAACGCCAGCGCGCCCGGGGGGATCGGCGGCGAGCCGTCGATCTCCACCTCGCGCATGACCCGCCGGGGTAACGAGAGCGGAACGGTCGGGATGAGCCGCTGGGACTCCTTGACGACGGTGTCCAGCGTCTCATCGTCGCAGACCGTGAGCTCCGGCGTGCCGAGGATGGTGAGCATGGCCCACGTCATCGACATCGCGGTCGTCTCGAACCCGGCGGCGAACAACCCGTGCAACTCCCCCGCGATCTCCGGCGTGGTGAGTGAGTCGCCGTCCTCGTCGGTCGTGTGGCACAGGATGGACAGTGCGTCCGGCCGGGGCTCCTCGGCCCGCTTACGCTCGATGATCGCCTCGAACTCGTCGTACACCCCGGCGACCCGCCGCACCCACCGGCCGTAGGGCGTCCAGTCTCGATCCTTCTGGTGCATGAAGACCATCGGGTTCAGGGTGGCCTGCAACAGGTCGCTGACGGACTGCGCGAGGGCGACGTTCCTGGCGTCCGGTTCGAGCCCGAGCAGGCAGGTGAGCAGGTTGGCCCGGGTGATGCGGAGGAACTCGGCGACCATGTCGAACGGCTCGCGGTCCGCCGACGCGAACCGGGACTGCTTGAAGGTGTCGGCGAAGACCTTCCGGTAGTGCTCCATGGCGGTCCTGTGCACGATCGGCATCAGCAACCTGCGGGACCGCCGGTGGCACTCGCCGTTGAACGTGATGACGGCGTCGAACATCCGCGACCACGGCCGCCCCTCGGGCAGCGTGAACAGGCCGTCGCTCAACCGGTGGAAGGTGTCGTTGTCGGTGAAGTACCGCCTGACGGCCTCCTCGCCCCTGAGCAGGACGATCGACCCGTTGCCCCGGCTCAACGGCACCACCGGGCCGGGGAAGGCCGGGGCGATGCGGTCGAAGGCGTACCAGGCGGGGTGCCGGAGGAAGCTGAGGTTATTGAGGAGGGGAATTCCCCCGGGGCCCGCCGCGTCCATGCGCAGCGCGGTGTCGAACATCTTTGCCATGCGTCACGCATCCGTTCGCTCGACATGAGGGTACGTGCGGCTTACCTCACCAGCAAGATGGGCGCCGCCGTGGTCGTACCCGACGGCCGGGCCCGCCACCGCGAGGAGCGCCAAGCCGCACGAGGCGCCGCTGCCGGGGGGGGATACCCGCCTGGTCACGCCGGAGTCAGCCGTCGTCTCTCACCGGAACGTGGATGAGGGGGCGCCCAAGATGCGCCGAAAGTCGATCAACGAACGCGAGATCCAGCGGCTCCCAGTTCCAAAGACAGATGGCAAAATTACAAAACACCCAGGGCGTATCAAACAACCAATCCTGCAACTGGGCACCCTGCCCGCAACTCACACATTCCCGCTGAGTTGGGCGATAATAACTCCAGCAGTCGGCGAGATCGATGACTTCGCTCCATGTCCGGGTAGGCAGGCCGTCCTTTCGTAAAGGTAGTCGATACTCACAGTTTGGACAGATCAAAAAATCAGCCGTCATTGGATGGCATATGACTCTCTCATAATGTATTGTGAGCCGCCGAGTACCACCCGTCGGGGATACATTTCCCTGCTCCGTGGCGTATTGACTTCCGGGAAGATAGATATCGGTCGCTGTTTTTTCTGCGGAGATCACGCCTTCCGAAACCAACCAGTCCACCACACGTTGCGCCAGTGCCCTGGATTCGGGGGGGCTGGTTTCAGGATCGGCCACCCACTGATAGCGGTCGCCATTGATAACCGATTCATCCCGTATCATTGCCCGAACGAGACGGTCAGACGGATCGTTGGGGTCGAGGCTGATGGCCATGTCGAAGTCGGCCAACGCCTTCTCATACTGACCCATCGCCTGATAGCTCGCGCCACGCGAAGAAAACACCCACGCATATTCAGAGCCAAGGCCGATGGCCGTAGTGAAATCAGCCAATGCCTCCTCATACCGACCCATCGCCTGATAGGTCTGGCCACGCGAGGCGATTGCCCACGCATATTCAGAGTCAAGACCAATAGACGTAGTGAAATCAGCCAACGCCTCCTCATACCGACCCATCAACCGATAGGTCTCACCACGCGAATCGAACATCCAGGCATACCTAGGGTCAAGACCAATAGCCGTATCAAAGTCAGCCAATGCCTCCTCATACCGACCCATCGCCTGATAGGTCTGGCCACGCGAGGCGATTGCCCAATCGTATTCGGAGGCAAAGCCAATGGCCGTAGTGAAATCAGCCAACGCCTCCTCGCGCCGACCCATCAACCGATAGGTCTCACCACGCGAAGCAATCGCCCAGGCATACTCAGGGGCAAGACCAATAGCCACGTTAAAGTCAGCCAACGCCTCCTCATACCGACCCAAAAACCAATAGATATCACCGCGCGAAGCAATCGCCCAATCATATTCGGAGTCAAGATCGATAACTGTAGTGAAATCAGCCAACGCCTCCTCATACCGACCCATCAACCGATAGGTTCGACCACGCGAAGCAATCGCCCAGGCATACTCAGGGGCAAGACCAATAGCCACGTTAAAGTCAGCCAACGCCTCCTCATACCGACCCAAAAACCGATAGGTCTCACCACGCGAAGCAATCGCCCAGGAGTTTTCGGAGTCAAGATTAATAGCCGCGTTGAGGTCAGCCAAAGCCTCTTCATGCCTATTCATTAATCGGTAGCTTTCACCACGCCGACTGACAACCCAAGTGTATTCGGAATCCAGATCGATGGCCATGGTGAAGTCGGCGATCGCCTCCGTATAGCGATCGGCGAGGTAGTGTTGATAACCGCGAACCCGATAGGCGTGCTTCTTGGATCCGGACGGAAACCACGGCTGCCGGAGAAGGTCATCTAGAAATGGTGAAAGGTCGCCACCCTCCGCATCCAGTATTGTCTGTAATTTTTGACCCCATGTTGCCAGGAGTACCGCATCCGTGTCCCGCCCGGCCTGGACGACCATGTCGACCCATCGGCGTACGGACTTCGGCCCTTCTCCGTGTGGCCCGACTACTAAATCGATGACCTCTGGAAGCGCAGCCATTGAGTCCGCGCAGAGGCGGTGATAGCACTCTTCCAAAAGGTGGTTCTGCCAGGTCTCATCGCTTCTCTGACTCTTATCCGACTGTCCAATACCTTCGCGCCACTCCATGTAGGTATGTGCCAGCCGACGGTGTGACTTCTGCCATTCCTGCCGCGACTGGTTACGACTCAGGCGAATCATGGGTTCACGTACCAGATCGTGATACCGGCAGCCGCTCACCGTCTGTGTCACGAAACTCTGGCCGTGCAGCCACGCGTACAGGTCCGCGGTGTCGGCGGCCTCGTCCGGCAGCAGGGCGGCCACCAGGTCACGGCTCACCTGACGGGGCAGGGCGGCCGCCAGTGCGAGCGCGCGCCGGGCCGGGTCGTCCTCCCACTGCAGGAAGCGTTCGACGAGACTGCCCGAGGGGTCGTGCAGAGCCTCGGGCGCTGTCGGTCCCTGTTCGGCCAGCATCGCCACCGCCAACGGCAACCCTCCGGACACGGCCAGGATGACCTCGATCACCTGCTCGTCCACGATGCCCTTGTCCGCCAGAACCTGTCGCGCCTCCACATCGGTGAACGCCGCGAGCGGCATGTCGACGAGCAGGCCGAAGAAATCAGCCCAGCGACTGGCGTTCAGGGGATGGCGCCCGGCGATCGTGATGATCATGTCGGGTGGAGCATCGCCGTAGCGGCCCATCAGCACGTCACGGAGCCAGGAATCCAGATAGGAGCTCGTCCGCTCATAGGTGTCAAAAAAGAGCGCCAGCGGCCGGCGAAGTTGGTACAGCCCCTCCAGAAAGAGCGGGGTGAGCTCCTCCTCCGGTGAAGTGAGCAGCCGCACATCATCCTGCTTGTATCGCTTCTGCAGGGCTCCGGAACGGAGCCGATCGACGTTGTCGGCCACCGCGGCCGAATCCACCGCCTTGGCGACGATGCTGCCGCCCGGAATGGTGGCGGTCGCCGTGTCCAGGGCTACCCGCACCACCGCCTTGGTCGCCAAGGAGGCGATCCCCTCTTCGGGAGCGGAGTCCGTCTCCAGTTCGTGTCGACGCTGCCGATAGACCGAATGTCGCTGGGTGAAGCGTTTCATCCGGGCGCTCTGACCCTCAAGTTGCTGGGCGATCTCAGCCATCACCTCAACGACGCCATAGGAGGACTCGTCAGTACCGGCGGTGAGCCACCGTTGCTCGGTCGCGGCATTTCGGAGCCGGGTCAGCAGAAAGGTCTTACCCACGCCTCCGTCTCCATGAATGGCGAACAGGAAGCGCCGTGCATCGTCGTTCGACGAAAGCACGAGGTTGTTGAGGAAGAATGCCCGCTCCCCTTCCCTGCCCACAAACCCCGCACGCTGGCGCCGCCGCACGATGTCCTGGAAGGAACGAGGAGCCTCCTCCATGGTCACCTCGCCCTCCACCCGCCTGACGCCTGACTGCGTTCAGGCGGTATCGACTACGAAAAGATCATGCTCACCGTCCCCCACGGCCATCGTTCTTGCCCGACACGTGAATCGTCAAGAAGCACGGTCTGACAACGTGTTTGAGCAGTGACCACGAGGGTCGGTGAACCCTTTCGAGTGGGCGGGACGGCCTCGGGTAACGCGCCGTAGCGGTGTGTTGGTCGCGGCCCAGCGGATCATCGCCTCGCTGGTCGGCGGGTGGCGCTCGTACCCGACCGGGCCGGAGGCGTGCCGTCTCCGGCCCCTTGCGCGGCACGGCTCGGTCAGTCCTTGTTGAGGACGTACGCTCGCGCCGGGTCGACGGTGACGGTGACGTTGGCACCCTCGGCGAGCAGGCGCCGCGGCTCCGGGCCGGGCACCGTCACCGCGAGTGTGCCGGCGTTCGTCTCCACCTCGTAGTCGACGCTGTGACCGTGGAATGTAGAGCGCAGCACCGAGCCGACGCCGCCCGCGGGCGCGACGGCCAGCGAGAGGGTCTCCGGCCGCAGCATGAGGTACGCGGCGGCGCCGTTGGCGCGCACCTCCGGGTGGGCCGGAACGGTCATCTCCCGGCCCAGGGCGTTGATCACCGCGCCGTCCGCCTCCATCCGCTCCGGGACGACCTCGATGAAGTTGGCCCGGCCGATGAAGTCCGCGACGAACACGGTCGCCGGGCGGAAGTAGATGTCGGCCGGGGCGGCCGCCTGCTCGATCCGGCCCTTGTTCATCACCACCACCCGGTCGGACATGGTCATCGCCTCGTCCTGGTCGTGCGTGACGTACAGGCTGGTGATGCCGAGCCGGCGCTGGATGCGGCGGATCTCGGCGCGCATGGCGCCGCGCAGCTTGGCGTCGAGGTTGGACAGCGGCTCGTCGAAGAGCAGCACCTTGGGCTGGACGACGAGCGCGCGGGCCAGCGCGACGCGCTGCTGCTGGCCGCCGGACAGCTCGTGCGGGCTGCGGTTCTCCAGGCCGAGGAGGTTCATGCTGGTGAGGGCGATCTTGATGGCGGCCTCGGTCTCGTCCTTGCCGCGGCGCTGGATACGCAGGCCGTAGGCGATGTTCTCACTCACGGTGAGATGCGGGAACAGAGCGTAGCTCTGGAACACCATGGCCATCGGGCGGCGTTGCGGCGGCATCGTGTCGATCACGTCGCCGTCGAGCCGGACATGCCCGCCGGTGGCCTCCTCCAGCCCGGCCACGATGCGCAGTGTGGTGGTCTTGCCGCAGCCGGAGGGACCGAGCAGGGTGATGAACTCGCCGGGCGCCACGTCGAGCGTGACCGCGTCGACGGCGACGACGGGCGCCGAGCCGCGGGTCTCGAACTTCTTGGTCAGCCTGTCCAGATGGAGGCGGCCGACGTTCTCGGAATCGGTGGTGACGTGTGTGGCCGTCATCGCTTCTGCCTTTCGGGGGAGCCGGCGACCCGGTGAAGTGTGGCGTTGCGTCCGACCAGCAGCCGGATGACCCCGAAGCCCGCGAGCACGATGGCGGTCAGCACCGTGCAGTAGGCGAACGCCACGCCGTACCGGCCGGTGCTCGCGGCGCTGAGGATCTGCGAGGTGATGATGCGGGTACCCGGGGTGACCAGAAGGATGATCGTGGAGATCGAGGTCATGCACCGGGCGAAGCTGTAGCTGAGGCCGGTGAGCAGGGCAGGGCGGATCAGCGGCAGGGTGACCTTGCGGAACGTGCGCAGCGGCCCGGCGCCGAGGTCGGTGGACGCCTCCTCCAGGCTCGGATGCAGCTGGGACAGCGCCGCCGCGCCGGTGCGCAGCCCGGCCGGGACCGAGCGGACGATGTACGCCAGCACGATGGCGATCGCCCCGCCGGCGACCGCGCTGCCGCCGACCAGGCCGGGTAGCACCAGGAAGTCGCCTACGTACCGGTCGGGACGGTAGGCGAGCAGGTAGCCGATGCCGAGCACGGTGCCCGGCACGGCCACGCCGAGCGTGCCGGCGAAGTCGAGCCAGCCTCCGAACCTCGGCAGGTGCCGGACCGCGAGCCAGGCGATGACCAGGCCGAACACGCTGGCGATGGGGGTGGCGACGATGGCCAGCGTGGCCGTGTCCGCGATCGCCTCCCGGCCGACGCCGAGCAGCACCTCGTGCAGGTGGGCGAAGGTGAGCGTGTAGTCCACGCCGAACACCTGGGTGACGCCACCGGCGATGACGGTGCCGTACAGGGCCACGATGACCAGCGCCACGAGCACGGCCAGTCCGTAGACGGGCCAGCGGACCCAGCCGGTGATCAGGTGCACGCTGCCCGAGGGCTTGCCGGTGATGGTGGTGCGGACCTTGCGGCTCAGCCAGTACCGCTGCGCCAGGAAGACCCCGATGGAGGGCACCAGCAGGATCAGGCTGTAGACCGAGGCGCTGGTGAGGTCGTACTCGCCGGTGATGGCCAGGTAGGCGCGGCTGGCCAGCACCGTGTAGTCGCCGCCGATGACGAGCGGGTTGGCCAAGTCGGCGATGGCCTCGACGAACAACAGCAGGAACGGGGCGGCGAGACCGGGCGCCAGCAGCGGCAGCATCACAGTGCGGAAGATCCGCCAGCGGGACGCGCCCAGTGTCATGGCGGCCTCCTCCGTGGCCGGATCCAGGCCACGCATCATGCCGAGCAGGCCCAGGTAGGCCACCGGGAACAGGGACAGCGCCAGCACGAACACCAGGCCGTCCAGCCCGTAGATGTCGTATTCCAGGCCGAGTAGTTCGTGGGTGATCAGTCCCCGTCGTCCGAACAGCACGATAGTGGCGGTGGCCACCGCGAACGGCGGGCTGATCACCGGCACGAGCGCGATGAGGTGCAGCACCCGCTTGCCCGGCACGTCCAGCCGGGTCTGCACGAAGGCGAACAGGAAGCCGATCGCGGTGCCGGCCAGCCCGACCAGCAGGCCGAGGACGAGGGTGTTCCACAGGATGCGCAGATCCACCGTCGAGGTGAAGAACTCCGCGTAGCGCGGCAGCGCGTCCTCCGAGAACGCCGACGCCAGCACCGCGCCGATGGGGAGGACGGTGCCGACGGTGACGAGCACGACGCAGGCTGCGATCGCCAGCAGCACGCTCAGTTCGCGGCGCCGGCGGCGGGGCCGACTGGGGGGCCGGCGAACCGCGCCGGGCGGGCCGGCGGCACCGGCGAGCGGCGGCGGATCGGAGGAGTGGGTCAGGGTGGTCATGGTGCGTCTCCCGCTGGTGGTGAAACCGGCCGGAGGCAGGCCCCGTGCCGCCCCCGGCCGGGGCCGGTCATTCCTTGGGGGCTTGCGCCACTTCGGTATCGAACCGCCGGGTCAGGGCGGATTTGACGGTGCCCGCGGCGACGCTGTCGTACTCGACGAGCTTCACCTTCGTCAGGTCCACGGTCTTGTCCGACTTCTTCGCGTCGGGGTTCGTCGGCGCCTGGTAGGACTTGACGGTCGGCCCGATCTCCTGGGCCGCGGCGGTGAGCGCCCAGTCGATGTACTTCTTCGCGCTGACCGGGTTGTGCGCCCCCTTGACCAGTGCGACGCCGCCCACCTCGTAGCCGCTGCCCTCTGCCGGGAAGGTGACCGTCAGGTTGGGGAAGCCCTGCTCCCGGGTCGCGACGCAGTCGTGGGAGAAAACGATGCCGACCCCGATTTCGCCGCGCGCCACCTGCTGTGCGGGCGCGGCACCGGACTTGCTGTACTGCAGCACGTTGGGGTGCAACTTCTTCATGTACGCCAGTGCCCCGTCCTCGGCGCCGCCGTTGAGCAGAACCTGGGTCCACAGCGCCGTGTAGGCGGTGCCGGAGGTGGAGGGATGGGCTATGCCGACGTTCTTCTTGAGCGCCGGGTTCAGCAGACCCTGCCACGAGTCTGGCGCCGTCACCTGCTTCTCCCCCAGCACCTCGGTGTTGTTGCAGAAGCCGAGTACGCCCACGTAGACGCCGGTCCAGGAGCCCGCCTTGTCCTTGTACCGGTCGGGAATGGCGGTGGCGTTCGGCGACGTGTAGTTCTCCAGCAGGCCCTGGTCGGCCGCGGCGGCGTACCCGTCGGCCGGGCCGCCGTGCCACACGTCGAACTCCGCGTTGGCCCGGCCGGCCTGAATCCGGGTCAGCGCCTCGCCGCTGGACAAGCGGACGAACTCCGCCTCGACGCCCGTCGCGGAGGTGAAGCCCGCGGTCATCGCCGCACACCACTCCTCCGTGGCGCCGCAGGCCACCGTCACCTTGCCGGTGTCCGCGGCGGCCGTGTCGGCTGGGCCGGCCGAGGTACGGGCGCAGCCGGTGACGGCCAGCGCTATCACGCCGGCGAGCGCCGGCACCGACCGCAGGGCGCGGCCGTTGAATTGTGGAGTCATGGGTGCCTCCTGGGATGGACCGGCGCCGGGGCGGGCCGCTTGGTTGCTGTGTACCGACGGTAAACCGCCGCGCACGCACCTCCGTAACAGCGCCGTGAGCATTGGTAACAGCGCCGTCACCTGCGACAGGCTAAGGTCCGTCGGCGCCGGAGGGCCGGTACGGCATCATGTAGCCCACGCCGCGCACCGTATGGACGTACCGGGCGGCATCGTCGTCCAGGGTGGCCAGCCGCGACCGCAGCCGGTACACCGTGGTCTTCACCACGTCGCGGCCGCCCACCAGATCCGCGGTGCCCCACACCGCGCGCAGCAAGTCCTGCCACGACTGCGGGCTGCCGCGCCGCGCCGCGAGATGGGCGAGCAGCTTGAACTCGGTGTACGGCAGCTCCAGCCGCCGACCGGCCACCGTAACGGTGTGCAGCGCCGAGTCGACGACCAGTTCCCCGACCCGCAGCACCGCTCCCTCGCCGCCGCCGTGGCGGCGGCGCACCAACGCCTGCGCGCGCAGCGCGACCTCCCGCGGATGGAACGGCTTGGTCACGTAGTCGTCCGCGCCGCGTTCCAGCCCGGCGATGATGTCCTCATGTTGCGCCAGCGCGGTGAGCAGCATGATCGGCACGTCCGACCTGGCCCGGATCCGCTCGCAGAGCGCGAGCCCGTCGAGCGCCGGCATGAGCACGTCGAGCACCACCAGGTCCACGTCGTAGGTGCGCAGCAAGTGCATCGCGGTCGCACCGTCGTGTGCCGTGTGCACCGTGAAGCCCTGCGTCTGCAGCGCGAACTCGACGATCGCCGTCATCTGCGGTTCGTCGTCGACGACGAGAGCGGTGGCCATCGCATCCCCTCAACCGGGCAGGGTCAACAGAAAGGTGGTCCCGTGCATGGACGTGGTGTCCACCATGATGGACCCGCCATGCAACTCGATGATGGTCTTGGTAATGGCCAGGCCGAGCCCGGTGCCGTCGGCCAGCGGGCGCCCTGTGGCAAACCGGTGGAACAGCCGCCGGCGTTGCTCCCGCGTCATCCCGGCGCCGTCGTCGGTGACGTACACCGCGATCCCGATGTAGGTCTCGGTGTCGATGACCGCGACGCGCACGTCGATGCTGCCCCCGACGCTGGTGAACCGGCTCGCGTTGGACAGCAGGTTGGTCAGCGCCTGGGTGAGCAGCAGCGGGTCGGCGGCGATGTCCGGGGTGACCTGTGGGGTGTCCAGCGTGATCCGCTGCCGCCGCTCCGCGCACAGCGCGCGCATCGCGGTGACCACGTCGCGCGCGATCACGGACATATCAACCCGCTCCAGGCGTGGCGTGAACAGGCCGGCCTCGATCTTCGCCTGGATGAGCAGGCTCTCGCACAGCGCGATCACATGCGCGCACTGCCGGTCCACTACGGTGAGAAACCGTTCCTGCGCCGTGGTCAGCGGCCCCGGCGTCCGTTCTACCAGCAGATCCACGGCCCCCTTGATCATGCTGAGCGGGGTACGCAGCTCGTGGCTGAGCGACGTCACCTGCTCAGCTCGCCGGTCGACCAGTTCGCCCAGCCGGTCCAGCTCGGCCTGCTGCGCGGCCAGCATCCCGCGCACCCCCGCCACGGCCAGCCCGGTCCCGCCGACGAATCCGGCGATCCCCGCCGCCACCGGCCATGGCCCGGCCAGCACCGCGGCGGCGGCACCGGCCGTGCTGACGAGACCGGCCAGCAACGGCAGCCGCGGAAACCGGGACACGACTCGCCGCACGGCTCGGGACGACCTTCCGGGTAGGGGCGATGATGTGATCTTCATGTCGCCTCGCAGCGAACATATCAGCACACTTCGCCCAGGTATCCGTCCTCAGGCCCGGTAGTGGTCGGTCCAGCGACTCCCGTCGAAATGGCGCGTCTTGCGGCCGAACGTCCATGCACGACCGCCGGGCAGAGCCAGCACTTCCTGCTGGCTCCCAGGCGTATGGGACCATCGCCGCCCGTCGAAGTGGAGCAGCCCGTCCTCGCCGCCTTCGGGATCGTAGGCGATGACCCACACGTTGCCGGGGTCGGAGGCGTCCACCTTTGTACGGCCACGCACACAGCGACACGTTTCATCTCCAGGACCTTATGCGCCCCACTCACTGAAAAATTGTCCTTGGCCATAAAAAAGTCAACTCAGGCGCAAAGTGTGTGTGTATGCGTGTGACAACCTTGACCGCCGCCGAGGCGCCCGCACCTGGGCCACCGTAGACAATCGATAAGTTTCTTTACAATAATGGGAGACCGCGCACCCCCCATCATCGCGGCCTCCCAGTCCCTGCGCCGCGCCCGTCGAAGCCCGGTCTCCGGGCTGGAAGAAGGGTTGTCCACATGACGCGAATACCGCGCCCGCTCGTGCTAGTCGTCTCATTACTGCTCGCGGCCCTGGGTGTCCTGGTCACCCAGACCTCGGCCCGCGCGGCCAACCTGCTCGCGAACCCGGGCTTCGAAACCGGCGCTCTGTCACCCTGGTCCTGCACCGGCGGCCTGGGATCCGTGGTCGCCTCCCCCGTCCGCTCCGGCACGAAGGCGCTCGCCGGCGCCGCCGGCTCCTCCGATACCGCCCGGTGCAGTCAGTCCGTGTCCGTCCTGCCGAACACCGCCTACACGCTGACCGCCTGGGTTCGCGGTGGCTACGTGTACCTCGGCGTGAACGGCGGCGGCTCCACCTGGACCTCCTCGCCCTCGGCGTACAGTCAGCTCACGGTCCCCTTCACCACCGCGGCCAACCAGACCACCGCCGTGGTCTACCTGCACGGCTGGTACGGCCAGGGCACGTACTACGCCGACGATGTCAGCTTCGACGGCCCCGGAACCCCGCCCACTCCCACTCCCACGGCCTCGCCCACGGCCAGCCCCACGCCGACGGTCAGCCCCACGCCCACGGCCTCTCCCACACCGACGGGTGACACGACGTGCCCGGTGAAGTCGAAGCCCTCCGGGAAGGTCCTGCATGGTTACTGGGAGAACTGGGACGGCGCGGTCAACGGCGTGCACCCGCCCTTCGGCTGGACGCCGATCACCGACCCCCGCATTCGCCAGCACGGCTATAACGTGATCAACGCGGCGTTCCCCGTCATCCGTTCCGACGGCACCGTCCTGTGGGAAGACGGCATGGACTCCACCGTCAAGGTCGCCACCCCGGCCGAGATGTGCCAGGCCAAGGCCGCCGGCCTGACGATCCTGATGTCCATCGGCGGGGCGACCGCAGGCATCGACCTCAGTTCCAGCGCCGTCGCCGACCGCTTCGTCGCGACCGTCGTGCCCATCCTCAAGCAGTACAACTTCGACGGCATCGACATCGACATCGAGACCGGCCTCACCGGCAGCGGCAACATCAACCAGCTGTCCACGTCCCAGGCCAACCTCATCCGCATCATCGACGGCGTGCTCGCCCAGATGCCCGCCAACTTCGGCCTGACCATGGCCCCCGAGACGGCGTACGTCACCGGTGGCAGCGTCGTCTACGGCTCGATCTGGGGCTCGTACCTGCCGATCATCAAGAAGTACGCCGACAACGGCCGCCTCTGGTGGCTGAACATGCAGTACTACAACGGAAGCATGTACGGTTGCTCCGGTGACTCGTACTCCGCGGGCACGGTTCAGGGATTCACCGCCCAGACCACCTGCCTGAACAACGGCCTGGTCATCCAGGGCACCACGATCAAGGTTCCCTATGACAAGCAGGTTCCCGGTCTGCCCGCCCAGCCCGGAGCCGGAGGCGGCCACATGACGCCCTCCCTGGTGAGCCAGAGCTGGAACAGCTTCGGCGGCAGCCTCAAGGGGCTGATGACCTGGTCCATCAACTGGGATGGATCAAAGGGCTGGACCTTCGGCGACAACGTCAAGGCACTTCAGGGACGCTAGTTCTTCGACCGCCCAGCCGGTCCGCAGAGCATGGGCCCGGCTGGGCGGTCGGGGCCGGCGCGTCCACGGGGGTGTGCAGGCTCCCCCAACTCTCGACGCCGCCGGAGAGCGGCTTGCCGGAAGAGGACGAGCCCGGATCTCGAATTCGAGATCCGGGCTCGTCCTTTTGAGCCGCGCCTGGGCCGCCACCGGATCGTTGCCACGGTGCGGCCGGATACGACCAGGGGTGGGCGGCGGTTGCTCAGGGGGGCCGGAGTCGGACTGGGGGCACGGTGTCGGTCGCCGTGGAAGTCGGCTCAGGGGTGGGTGCGGCCGGGCTTCTCCGGAGCGTCCGGGCAAGCCCTCGTCCGTGTTTCCTCTTCCATAACCAACCCAATCGTTCCTATGACAGGAACACTGTTTCATATTTGAGCCCATCCGTGCCAGACTGCAAGGGCGGACCCCCCAAATAAGGAGAAACCGGTCATGGCCGAGCTGAGTCTTGAACACGAGGGACTGATGGCGCACGAAGGATCGACAATGCCCGGCGGGCTGCTGGACATCATGCGGCGAGGAGTGCGGATCTTCGATCTGTCCCAGCCGCTGGAGCCTGGCATGCCCACCTCGCCGAACCATCCCGGGTTCAAGATGGCGCTAATGCGGCGGCACGGGGACATGGTCCGCCCGGACGGCGGCTCGGCGTCCAACGAGATGTTCATGATGGGCGGCCATGTGGGCACCCATGTCGACGCCCTGTCGCATGTGTCGCACAACGGCCTGCTCCACGGCGGCGTCGAGGCGGAGAGTGCCCAGCGCGGCGGGCGGTTCACCGTGCACGGCGCCGAGACGATCCCGGCCATGTTCTGCCGGGGCCTACTGCTCGACGTGGCGGGCGCGCACGGTTTGGACATGCTTCCCGGCGGGCATCCGATCGGCCCCGAGGACCTTGCCGCAGCCGCCGCGTGGGCCGGTGTGACACCGGAGCGCGGAGACGTGGTGCTGGTGCGCACGGGCTGGGCGCGTAACTGGCACGACGCCGAAGCGTATATCGGTCACAACAGCGGCGTGCCCGGTGTCACCGAGGAGGGGGCGACATGGCTGGCCGAGCGCGGCGTGGTGGCCACCGGCGCGGACACCACCGCCTATGAGCACATTCCGCCCGGCCAGGGCCACCGGCTGCTGCCCGCTCACCGCGTTCTGCTGGTGGAGCACGGCATCCACATCATCGAGCACCTGCGCCTGGAGGATCCCGCCGCCGCCGGAGTGGCGGAATTCCTCTTCGTGCTCGCGCCACTGAAGATCGTCGGCGGCACCGGTGCGCCCGTACGCCCGCTGGCCGTCGTCGAGACATCCGCCTTGGCCTAGACCGTGAGCCGCGGATCAGGACAGGTACCCCAGCCGGCCGGAGACCCGAGCGGTGGCCTTGACCAGCGCGGCGGCACAGCCGTCGGCCTCGTTCCTGAACCGCTCAAGAGGTCCGCAGACGCTGATGACGGCGAGCGGGCGCCCCGCATGGTCGAAGACCGGGGCCGCCACCGAGCCCGCGCCGGGCTGACGCTCACCGTAGGAGACCGCGTAACCCACCTGGCGGATGTGCTCCAGCTGCTCCCGCAACGTGGCCCGCTCGCCGGAAGCGTGACGCGAGAGATAGCCGTCGCGCTCGGTGTCCGGCAGGAAGGCGAGGAACACCTTGGAGGAGGCCCCGATGTGCAGGGGATACGGCACACCGAGCGTCACCGACATGCGGACCTCGCGCGCGGGGGTGACCTGCTCCACGTAGATCCGGCCCTTGCCGCTGCGCACCGAGAGTGTCGCGGTCTCCCCGGTCTCAGCCGACAGCGCCGCGAGCTCCGGAGCGGCGACGCCCCGGATGTCGATACGGTCGAGGTAGGCGAGGCCAAGTCGCATCGACATCACGCCGAGCGAATATCTGCGCGTCTCCTCGTCCAGCTCGATCAGCTGACGGCTGCGCAGCGAGGCGAGGATCCGGTGCACGGCGGCCTTGGAGAGGGACAGCCGGTCGGCGATCTCGGTGACGCCCAGGGTAGGCGTGGCCGACTCGGCGAACAGCACGAGCACGTCGGCCGCCCGCTCGACCGTCGATGCCGTCTGGCTCGTGGGCTGAGCCGGGTCGTCTTCGGACATGGGCTGACTCCGTTTCCACAGGGGCTCAACAGATCTTCGCATCGGGCCGCGCGTCGCGCACGCCGTCAGCATCTCAGTATATTTCGGAACAATATTCCAAAAAAAGGAACATTAGGAGGCCCCTCATGGCCACTGGCCCTTTGGACGGCGTCGTCGTCCTTGACATCGCCACCCTTTTCGCCGGACCACTCGCCGCCACGATCCTCGGCGACTACGGTGCGGACGTCATCAAGGTCGAGCACCCGGCCAAGGGCGACCCCTCACGATCGCACGGCCCGGCCAAGGATGGCGTGGGGCTCTGGTGGAAGATGCTCTCCCGCAACAAGCGGGCGGTGACCTGCGACTTCGGCCGGCCCGAGGGGGCCGCGCTGCTGCGCCGGCTGGTGGAGCGGGCCGATGTGCTGATCGAGAACTTCCGGCCCGGCACGCTGGAGCGCTGGGGCCTGTCCCCCGCCGAGCTGCACGCGATCAACCCCGGCCTGGTCATCGCCCGGGTCACCGGGTTCGGACAGGAAGGGCCCTACTCCCGGCGGCCCGGCTTCGGCACGCTGGCCGAGTCGATGAGCGGCTTCGCGGCGATCACCGGCGAGCCCGGCGGCCCGCCGACCCTGCCGCCCTTCGGCCTGGCGGACGGTATATCGGCCCTGGTCTGCGCCAACGCCATCACCATGGCGCTCTACCACCGCGACCACGGCTCCGGCCAGGGCCAGGTGGTGGACCTCGCGATCATCGAGCCGCTGCTGACCATCCTCGGCCCGCAGCCCCTCGCGTTCGACCAGCTCGGCGAGGTGCCGTCGCGCACCGGCAACCGCTCGATCAACAACGCCCCGCGCAACACCTACAAGACCCGCGACGGCAAATGGGTGGCGGTCTCGACCTCCTCCCAGAACATCGCCGAGCGGGTGATGCGCCTCGTCGGCCATCCCGAGGTCATCGACGAGCCGTGGTTCAAGGGTGGCAAGAGCCGCGCCGAGCACGGCGACGAACTGGACGCCCACGTGGGCGGCTGGATCGCCGCCCGGGATGTCGCCGAGGTGGTCTCGGCCTTCGAGAAGGCCGAGGCGGCGGTCGCCCCGATCTATGACATCCGCGACGTCTTCGCCGACCCGCAGTACCAGGCGCTGGACTCGATCACCACGGTCGAGGACCCCGACTTCGGGCCGATCAGGATGCAGAACGTCCTGTTCCGCCTGTCACAGACGCCAGGCTCGATCCGGTGGACCGGGCCGGCGCTCGGCACGCACAACGACGAGGTGTACGGCGAACGCCTCGGCATGTCGGCCGGGGAACTGAGCGAGCTCCGCGACCAGGGTGTGATCTAGTGACCACCTTGCCCCCTGGTCCGCATAGTGGTACAAGGTTACAAATATCGGAACAATCTCTGGAGAAACCGGTGAGTGAGAAGACCCTCGCGGAGCGGATCGCCGCTTTCGCGGCGGCCTGCCGCTACGACGAACTGCCCCCCGATGTGACCGACAGCGTCCGCAGCCGGGTCCTCGACATCCTCGGCCTGTGCCTGGCGGCCAGGAGCCTGCCCTCCAGCCAGGCGGTGCTCGGATATGTCACCGACCAGGGCGGGCGGGGCGACAGCCACGTGATCGGTGAGCCCGAGCCCGTGCCCGCCGCGCTCGCGGCGCTGGCCAACGGGGTGCTCGCCCACTCGCTCGACTACGACGACACCCATCTGCCGTCGGTCCTGCACCCCAGCGCCTCGGTGGTACCCGCCGCGCTGGCCGTGGGCCAGCTCGCCGGCGCCTCGGGCCGGGAGACGATCGCGGCGATCGCGGTCGGCCTGGAGGTGTGCGTGCGGCTCGGCATGGCCGGCTACGACAGGAAGACCGGAAACTCCACCTTCTTCGAGTACGGCCAGCACGCCACATCGATCTGCGGCACGATCGGCTCGGCCGTGTCGGCGGCCATGCTCCTCGGCCTGGGCGAGGAGGGCATCCGAAACGCGATCGGCGTGGCGGCCTCCATGTCCTCGGGGATCATCGAGGCCAACCGCACCGGCGGCACGGTCAAGCGCACGCACTGCGGCTGGGCCGCGCACTCCGGGGTGACGGCGGCCCAGCTCGTCCAGCGGGGCATCACCGGGCCGCCGACCGTCCTCGAAGGCAGGTTCGGCTTCTTCACCGCCTTCCTGCGCGGCGAGTTCGACGCCGAGGAGATCACCCGCGGCCTGGGCACCGTATGGGCCGTACCCGGCATCTTCTTCAAGCCGTACCCGGCCAACCACTTCACCCACACCGCCATCGACGCGGCCCTGGCACTGCGGGCGCGGGGGCTCGACCCCGGTGAGATCGAGTCGATCACTCTCGGTGTCCCCTCTCCGGTCATCCGCACCATCGGCCAGCCGATCGAGCACAAACGACTGCCGGAGACCGGCTACCAGGCCCAGTTCAGCGGGCCGTACGCCGTGACGGCGGGACTGCTCGGCGGCGGCGGGTTGGGCGTGGGCCTCGACGACTTCACAGACGAGCTGGCCCGCGACCCGCGGCGGCGGGCCCTCATGGCCAAGGTCGAGGTGGTCGCCGACGAGCGCTGCGACCAGATCTTCCCCGAGCAGTTCCCCGCGGTTCTGTGCGTGCGCACGGTCGACGGCCAGAAGTGGACCGAGGAGGTGCTCGCCAACCGGGGCGGCCCGCAGCGCCCGCTGTCGGAGGAGGAGCTCGGGCTGAAGTTCCGCGACAACGCGGGCCGGGCCCTGTCCTCCGAGGCGATGGACCGCATCGAGAGCGGGATACGCCGTATGGCGGAAATGAGCAACCTGAACGACCTGCTGCGACAGGTCTCCTGATGGATCGCGTGGAGGCGACGATGGAATCCCTGGACCTCGTGGTGAAGAACGTCCGGGTCGTACGGCACGACCGGCCCGAGCTGGAGACCCTCGACATCGGGGTGTCGGACGGGCGGATCGTACGGCTCGCGCCCGGCATCCCCGTGACCGAGGCGACCACCGTGGTGGACGGCGGCGGCAAGCTGGCCTTCCCCGGTGTCGTGGACGCCCACCAGCACTGGGGCATCTACAACCCGCTGGCCGAGGACACCCGCAGCGAGAGCCGCGCCTGCGCCCAAGGCGGGGTGACCACTGCACTGTCCTACATGCGTACCGGCCAGTACTACCTCAACAAGGGCGGCGACTACGCGGACTTCTTCCCCGAGGTCCTGTCGATCTCCGAGGGCAACGCCCACGTCGACTACGCCTACCACCTGGCCCCGATGTCGCGCCGCCACATCGAGGAGATCCCCGACCTGGTCGAGAGATTCGGCGTCACCTCTTTCAAGATCTTCATGTTCTACGGTGGCCACGGCCTGCACGGCCGCTCCGCCGACCAGCGTTCCTTCCTGATGACGCCCGAGGACGAGCGCTACGACTACGCCCACTTCGAGTTCGTCATGCGCGGCGTGCAGGCCGCGCGTGAGCGCTTCCCCGACATCGCCGACCAGATCTCGCTGTCGCTGCACTGCGAGACCGCCGAGATCATGACGGCCTACACCAAGATGGTCGAGGAGCGCGGAGGGGTACGCGACCTGCGCGCCTATCACGAGTCCAGGCCCCCGCACTCCGAGGGGCTGGCCGTCTCGATCGCCTCCTACCTGGCCCACGAGACCGGTCTGCCCACCGTCAACCTGCTGCACCTGACCTCGCGCAAGGCGTTGGATGCGGCGCTGCGGATGAGCGTGGCCTTCCCCCACATCGACTTCCGCAGGGAGGTCACCATCGGCCACCTGCTCGCCGACGTGGACACCGCCTCAGGGCTCGGCGGCAAGGTCAACCCACCCCTCCGGCCCCGTGAGGACGTCGAGGCGCTGTGGGAGTACGTCCTGGACGGGAAGGTCGACTGGGTGGTCAGCGACCACGCGTGCTGCCGGGAGGAGGCCAAGTTCGGCGAACCTCGCGACGATGTGTTCGTGGCCAAGTCCGGCTTCGGCGGCGCGGAATACCTGCTGCCCGGCCTGATCACCGAGGGCCGCCGGCGCGGCCTGCCCTATTCCGAGATGGCACGGCTGCTGTCGTGGAACCCCGCCAGGAGATACGGCCTGACCGGCAAGGGTGCGCTCGCCGAGGGCTACGACGCGGACCTCTGCCTGGTGGATCCGGACGTGAACTGGACGGTGCGGGCGGCCGAGTCGGAGTCCACGCAGGAATACACCCCCTTCGAGGGCTTCGAGCTCGGCGCGCGGGTCACCGACACGTTCGTCCGGGGCCACCACGTGCTGCGCGGCGGCAAGGTCGAGGGCGATCCGCAGGGCCGCTACATCTCCCGCACCGGCGCCTGACCCGCTGGAACTCGTGCTCCCGCCCGCCGTGACCAGGCGGGAGCACGGCCGCCGCGTCTCTCGTGCCCCGGCACCTGACCACCGGGGTGCCCGCATCCCGATGCCGCCCGCCGGTGAATCCGGCGGGCGGCATCGGGACGGGGCCTACCGGACTCAGTCCAGCAGGGGGCCCAGAACACGGGCGACGGTGGCCTCGGCTTCGGCCCACACGCTTTCATCGGTTCCCTCGGTGAGCACGGCCAGCCGGGACCGCACCTGCACCAGCTCGAAAATGAGATTGCAGTTGATTTCCAGTGACGCTTCCATGTCCGGGGTCAGAAATCCGTCGGTCGGCAAATTCACCGCTGCGCCTTTCTCGTCGTCTCGTTCGTTCATTGGTTCGCGCCTACTTACGGGCGGTTAGCAGCGCCCACGGAGTGGACCAAATGTGCCGGTCCACCTTTTCCGGCGCGCCGGGCGGGGCGAAACCACGCACGGTCACGTCGTCGAAGCCCGCCGCGCGGGCGAAGGAACCGAACTCACGCGCCCGGAAGGCATTGATGTACGGCTCGCCGGTGATCTCGCTGTGGTAGGCGCCGAGCACGTCGCGGAACGGATCGCCGATCAACCTGGTCTCCAGGGCGACGAACACCCCGCCTGGCCGCAGCACCCGCCTGGCCTCACGCATGGCCCCTTCGATGGACGAGAGCGGCATCTCGTGCAGCACCATCGAGACCACCACGAGGTCCGCGCTTCCCTCGGGTCCGGGCAGCGCCTCGGCGTCCGCCTGAACCCAGTCGACGGCCAGTCCCTCCTCGGTCGCCATCTTGCGGCCGAGCCGCAGCACGGGCAGCGACAGGTCCACGCCGGAGACCTGGGCGTCGGGATAGCGGCGGGCCAGGGAGAAGGTGGTCTTGCCGAACCCGCAGCCCACATCGATCACCCGGCGCGGCGCGAGATCCTCGGGGATCGCGGCGGTCAGCGCGTCGTGCAGGGCCGAGGGCGCACGCCGGCCCGCGTGCACGAGACGGGCGCCGAGGGCGTAGACGAGCGCGCCCCGGTCGTCGCGCCAGATGCCGCCGTCCTGGCGGTGGAAGTCGTATCCCGTGTAATACGCGGGCGCCTGGAAGCCCTCCGGCACGGTCAGCGAGCCGAGGTCGTCTTCGCGCTCGTCGAGGAGGTCCGGCCGCTCGGCGAGCCGCTCGTCGGCCATCCGCCCGACCTCCTCCCAGATGCGCAGGTGGATGTAACGGTCCATCCAGAGGAAGCGATCGCGGCCCGGCAGCGTGTCGATGACCTCTCGGGCGGCCTCGAGGGACCGCGGCTCGGGGTCGCCGGCGGCCTCGGCGTAACGCTCCGCCAGCCGGGGATAGAGCGTGCTCATCCAATAGCGGCGCAGCCCCAGCAGCGTCGCTGCCCGGGGCACCTCGTGCTCACGCCAATCGAGGAAGTCACTCACCTTAGCCTGCGGCACAGGCACGGGCGGGATCTCGGTCTCGCTGGGCAGCGCCATCTGTCCTCCGATTATCTGCTTCATCACTGTTCCTCTCAGAGGAACAATCTGCTATCCACTCTGCTGGAAACTAACACCGCTTACAGACAGTCCACAACCGACCCTCGATGGCGCAGCCGCGAATAAGGTGGCCTAATGTCTGGTTATCCCCTACCCAACGCTCGCTACAGCTGGCAGTATCCATTCCGACCCCGAAAGGAATCGTTCGAGTGAGTGGAACAGCTGACAGACTCGCGGAGGCACCTGCACGAGTCGGCGTCGTGGTCCCTCCCGGCAACCCCTCGGCCGAACCCGAGATCACCGGACTGCTCCCCCGATCGCTCATCACCCACACGGCCAGGTTGCCGGTGCACGACGGGGTGGACCTGCGGACGCGCCTGTCGCGCTACAACGACGACCACACCGGGACGCTGGCCTCCTTCGGCGGCCTGCCGCTGCGCGCGGCGCTGCTGGCCTGCACCGGGTCCTCCTATCCGCTGGGACCGGACGGTGACGCCCGGCTCTGCTCCGACCTGTCCGCACGCCACGGCTTTCCGGTGTTCACCGCCGCGTCCTGTGTGCTGGCCGCCCTGACCGCGCTCGGCGCGCGGTCGCTCGTCCTGGTCTCGCCGTATCCCGCCTGGCTCACCGAGCAGTGCGCCGGATTCCTGCGGGAGGCCGGCCACCAGGTGAACGACGTCCTGCCCATTCCGGGCAGTGGTGCGATCTACGACCTGACCGGCGAGGACGTCCGCCGCGTCATCGACGCCGTACGGCCGGGCCAGGCCGACGCGGTCCTCGTCGCCGGAACGGGTGCGCCGAGCCTCGCGGCGATGGACGCGGCGGCCGGGAAGCTGAGCGTTCCGGTCCTGTCGTCCAATCTCTGCGGTGCGTGGCGGCTCGCGTCCTCCGCCGGCGCGAGCGGGGAACTGCGCGAGTCGCCGAGCCCGGCGATGCGCAGGCTCACCGCCGACGCCGTCCTCCCCCAGCTTGCCGGAACCTCCAGGAGAGGCCCCTCAGCATGATCAGTCAAGATGCTCCGGTGATCGTCGTCGGCGGTGGTCCCGTCGGGCTGACCACCGCCGTGGCGCTGGCCACGCATGACGTGCCCGTCGTGCTCCTGGAGTCGGGCGACGGGTCGGTGCGCGCGGAATGGCGCGGCTCCACCCTGCATCCGCCGACGCTCGAACTGCTCGACGAGATCGGCCTCACGCCGGAGATCCTGTCCGGCTCGACGCGGGTCGACCGGGTGCAGCATCGCGACCTGGAGTTCGACGAGGTCGTCGAGTTCGACTTCGGCCTGCTCGAAGGACACACGCCCTACCCCTTCCGCACGCAGTTCGAGCAGTACAAGATGCTGCGCCTGCTCGGCGACCGGGCGGCGCGGGCCGGCGAGGTGGACCTCAGGTTCCGCCACACGGTGCGCGAGATGCGGCAGGACGACGACGGCGTGACAGTGACGGCCGACACCCCGGATGGGCGGGTCGAACTGCGCGCGGCCTTTCTGATCGCGGCCGACGGCAGCCACAGCGCCCTGCGCAAGCACGCCGGCATCGGTTTCCCCGGCGTCACGCTCGACACGCGGAGCATCGTGGCGGCCAGCCCGTTCCCGTTCGAGCGGGTGGTCGGAGACCTGGCTCCGGTGAGCTACTGGAGCGGCCCGTCGGGACGGCTCTCACTGATCAGGACCCCCGACGTCTGGCGGCTGGCGGTCTCCGCGCCCGGAGAGCAGGGCGGCAGCACCGCCGACCCGCATCCGGCGGTCCGCACCGGCCTCGACCTGCTGACCGGCGCGGCCGGGGACGTCGAGCTGATCCAGCACCAGACCTACCGCAGTCACCAGCGGGTCGCCGAGACCTTCCACCTCGGGCGGCTGCTGCTGGTCGGCGACGCCGCGCACCTCAACAGCACCACGGGCGGCATGGGCCTGAACTCCGGCGTGCACGACGCGTTCGAGGCGGCCGACCGGCTGGTCCCGGTGATCCGCTCGGGAGCGGACGCGGATGAGGCCGCCGCCACGTACGGCGCGGCACGGCGGGCCGCCGCGATGGAATTCGTGCAGCCCCTCACCCATGAGGGCGCGATCAGGCTCGCCCAGCGCGACCCCGCCGAGCGCCGGCAAAGGCTGGCCGAACTGGCCGGGATCGCCGCCGACGAGGACCGCTCCCGCGCCCACGTGATGGCCGCGAGCATGCTCACCGCTCCGCTGCCGGAGCGCGTACGGAAGGGATTGACCGCTCGATGAGCAAGATCTACAGCCCGATCGACGGACAGGTCATCGGTGACGTCGCACCCGGCGACGCCGAGGTCGCGCTGAGCGCGGCGGCCCGGGCGCTGCCCGGCTGGCGCGGCATGCCGGCGAGTGAGCGGGGACGGCTGCTGGTCGAGGTCGGCCGCCGGATGCGCGCGCGGATCGAGGAGGTCGCCCAGTTGGAGACCCGCAACACCGGCAAGCTCCTGAGCGACACGCGACGCGAGGCAGAGCGGGCCGCGGCCTGCTTCGAGTATTACGGCGGCTATGCCGACAAGGTGACCGGCACGGTCATCCCGGTGCCCGGCCCGTTCCACACCTATACCGTGCGGGAACCGTACGGCATCGCGGTGGGGATCATTCCCTGGAACGTTCCCTATTTCTTCGCGGCCAAGAAGCTGGCCCCGGCGCTGGCGTTCGGCAACGTCAGCATCGTCAAGCCGGCGGAGGAGACGCCGCTGACCGCGCTGGTGCTGGCCGGCATCCTGGCCGAGGTGCTGCCCGAGGGCGTCGGGCAGATCCTGCCTGGCGGGGCCGACGTCGGGCGGGCCCTGGTGGGCGACGAGCGGACCGACCTGGTGGTGTTCACCGGATCCCATCCGGCGGGCCGCGCGGTGGCACAGGCCGCCGCTGGGCATTTCGCGCCCTCGGCGCTGGAGCTCGGCGGCAAGTCGCCCCAGCTCGTGTTCGCCGACGCCGACCTGGACGCGGCTCTCGAAGGGGTACTCGGCGGGATCTTCGGAGCGTGCGGCCAGATGTGCGTGGCGGGGTCAAGGGTCTACGTCGAGGAACCGGCATATGCTGATTTCGTCGACCGACTGGCGGCGCGGACGGGCGTCCTGCGGGTAGGCGACCCGCGTGAGCCCGGCACCCAGGTGGGGCCGCAGGTGACTCTGCCGCAGGCGGAGAAGACGCTGGGCTACATCGATGAGGGCCGTGCGGGCGGGGCGCGCCTGGTCGCGCAGGCGGCGACGCCGGACGACCCCCGGCTCAAGAACGGCTTCTACGTCCCGCCGACCGTGTTCGCCGACGTCGCACCGGACGCACCGCTGCTGACCGATGAGATCTTCGGGCCCGTGGTGTCGGTGGCGCCCTTCCACGGCGAACGCCAGGCGGTCGAACTGGCCCACCGCACGCAGTTCGGGCTGGCCGCCGGGGTGTGGACGCGCGACATCGGCCGTGCCCACCGGATGGCGGCCGAACTGCGCGTCGGCACGGTCTGGATCAACACCTACCGGATCCTGTCCGACCTGGTGCCGTTCGGCGGCGTCGGCCGGTCGGGGTTCGGCCACGAGAACGGAACGGAGGCGGTCAACCTGTACACCAGACCCAAGAGCGTGTGGACGTCGATGGAGCCGGGCATGCCCGCCGCCTACCTCACGGAGGCACGATGAGCACCCTCTACCGGCACGACCACCTGTTCATCGGCGGCAGGCAGGTCGCGCCGACCTCGGATGAAACGGTCGAGGTGATCTCTCCCTCCACCGAGGAACCGGTGGGCCGCGTCCCGTGCGCCGGGCGCGAGGACGTGGACGCGGCGGTGGCCGCGGCCCGCGCCGCCTTCCGGGACCCGGACGGGTGGCGCACCTGGCCCGCCGGGGAACGGGCGGCGGCCCTTGACCGGCTGGCGGGGCTGCTCGACGAGCGGATCGACGAGCTGACCACACTGCTCGCCTGGGAGACCGGACGGCCCGTGGGCGGGAGACGGGCTTCCACGCTGCGGGGCAGCGAGCTGCTGCGCTACTACGCCGAGGTGATCCGCACCCTGGTGACCGAGGAGCGGCGGGCCGCTCCCGAGGCCACCTCACCGATCCGGCACTCCATCGTGCGCCGCGAGCCGATCGGGGTGACCGCCGCGATCACCCCCTACAACGGATCGCTGACCCTGCCGATGTACAAACTCGCCCCGGCCCTCGCCGCGGGTGGAACGGCGGTGTTCAAGCCGCCGCCGCAGGCACCGCTGGAGTCCTACCTCCTGGCCGAGGCGGTCGCTGCCTCGGGGATTCCGGACGGCGTGCTCAACATCGTGCCCGGCGACGCCAGGACCGGTGAGTGGCTGGTCACCCACCCGGGAATCGACAAGATCGGCTTCACCGGGTCGACGGCGGCCGGGCGGCGCATCGCCGAACTGGCGGGACGCGCCCTCAAACCGGTGACGCTGGAGCTGGGCGGCAAATCGGCGGCCATCCTGCTGGAGGACGCCGACCTGTCGGCCTTCGTCGGCTCGCTCGGCGTGCTCGGCTTCCTGTTCAGCGGCCAGAACTGCTTCATCCACAGCCGGATCCTGGCCCCTCGGCGGAGATATACCGAGGTGGTGGAGGCCGTCACGGCGTTCGCGGCCGGGCTGGCGGTCGGCGACCCGTTCGACCCGGCGACCCGGATCGGCCCGTTGATCACCGCCGAACATCGAGACCGGGTCGCCTCCTATGTGCGCTCGGGACTCGACGAGGGCGCCAGGCTGACCACGGGAGGCGGCGCGCCGGACCGGCCGGGCTGGTATTTCGAGCCCACGGTGTTCGCCGACGCGACCAACGACATGCGGATATGCCAGGAGGAGATCTTCGGCCCGGTGCTGGCGGTCATCCCCTACGACACCGAGGAGGAGGCTCTCACGCTCGCGGGCGACTCCGACTTCGGCCTGGCCGGATCGGTCTGGACCGCGGACGAGGAACGCGGCGTGGCCCTGGCCTCCCGGGTGGACAGCGGGTCGGTGGGCGTCAACGGCTTCGGCTTCAACACCGCGGCCCCGTTCGCCGGGCGGCGCGGCAGCGGGCTCGGCGTGGAGCTCGGCGTGGAGGCCCTGGCCTCCTACCTGCGGTTCCAGGCGGTGCATCTCCTGTGAGCGCGGGCCCGATCGTCCGGGTGACCGTCGGGGTGCCCGATCCCCCGTCGGCGGCCAGACGTTACCTCGCCGCGTTCGGCTGGACCGTGCGGCCGGATGGAGAACGAGACAGGATCACCGTGGGCCCACCCGGCGGCCAGGGCGGCGACGTGCGGCTCGTCCGGACTGAGGGCAGCCCGCCGGCACCGTTCACGACGTACGGCTGGGCCGCGCTCGAACTGGCCGTGCGCGACGTGGACCAGGCGGTGCTCGACGCCGAACGCGCGGGCTTCACGGTGCTCGTCCCGCCGCTGCGGCTGGGCACGCTGCCGTTGCGCGCGGCCCAGCTCGCCGGTATCGGCGGGGAGGGGGTGTACCTCACCCAGATCCTCGGCGAGGTACCCGGGTTCGCGCTGCCCCGGCAACGGGATCCGGTGGACGGGGTGTTCATCGCGGTACTGGCGACCCCGGACCTCGAAGAGAGCCGGCGGGTGGTGGAGTCGCGGCTCGGCGCGGTCCGGGCCAGCGACCGGCGGGCCCGCATCCAGGTGCTCAACCATGCCTTCGGCCTGCCCGACACCGCCGAGCACCGGCTGAGTTCGGTACGGCTGGCCGAGCGGACCGCCATCGAGATAGACGAGTACCCCGGGGCCGCGCGGCCCCGGGCCGCACCCCGGTCGGGGCCGGTCCCCGGGATGGGCGTGGTGACGGTGCGCGGCATCGAGCCCACCGCCTTCGCCCTGCCGTACGGCGGGCTGGTGGAGGTGGAGCCGGCGACGCACATTTATCGGACCCCTGTCTCATATAAGGAAACGATCCGGCCTCATCCCTTGACCTGACGGGGAGAACTCGGCAATCCTTTTCGCTAATCGGGACGATGTTCCTGCTATAGGAACAGCTTCTGTTATGGAACACGGGGCCGCCTTCTCAGGCGGCGCCCATGAAAACGTAGGGACACGGTGTGAACAACCACCGACTCGGCATCGCAATCGCCGCAGGCGCGGCACTGCTCCTGTCCAGCGCCTGCTCGTCCGGTTCGACCGACGGCGGAACCCCGGCCTCGGGTGGCGGGAAGACACAGACGCTGCGGGTCGGCGTGGCGTCGCTGGCTCCAGGGCAGGGCAACCCCTTCACCGCAACCGGCAGCCCGAGCATTTACGCATGGTCCGCGATCTTCGACGCGCTCACCCTCGTGGACGCCAAGGGCGCAGTACAGTCCGCGCTGGCAACGTCCTGGGAACAGGTCGAGCCGACCCGCTGGCGGTTCACGTTGCGCGAGGGCGTGAAGTTCTCCAACGGCGAGGTGTTCGACGCCTCAGCCGTCATCGCGACGATCGACCACGTGAACAGCGAAGCCGCCCGATCCACCCCGGTGGGCGTCGACCTGATGAACGTCTCCGGAGCCAAGGCCGTGGACCCCCGCACCGTGGAGGTGACGACGGCCAAGCCGGACCCGATCCTGCCCAAGGTCCTGTCCGAGCTCTACATCGTCGCGCCCAAGGCGTGGCAGCAGGACCCCAAGGCGTTCGCGAACGCGCCGGTCGGCACCGGGTCGTTCAAGGTGGACTCGATCACCCAGAACCGCTGGGAGCTGTCGGCCAACCCCGACTCCTGGCGCAAGCCCAAGGTGGACAAGCTCCAGGTCATCAAGCTGCCCGACGCCGCCGCCAGGCTCCAGGCACTGCAGTCGGGGCAGATCGAGGTGGCGATCCAGCTCAACCCCGACCAGATCGAGCAGGTGCGCGCCGCGGGCGGCACCCCGCAGACCGACCCCGCGCCGCAGGTCATGTCCCTGGCGTTCTACCAGACGAAGTCCGGTTCCAAGGTGGCCGACCAGAAGCTGCGCCAGGCGCTGAACTACGCGGTCGACAAGCAGGCCATCGTCACCAACCTGACCGGCGACCTGGCCAAGGTGACCGGGCAGGGCGCGTCGGAGTCGACCTTCGGCTACGACCCGCAGACCCAGCCCTATCCGTACGACCCGGAGAAGGCCAAGGAACTGCTCAAGGAGGCCGGGCACGACAAGGGACTGAGCCTCACCGCCGACGTGGTCGTGGGCTCCTATCCGGCAGACGACCAGCTCTACCAGGCGGTCGCCGCCGACCTCGCCAAGGTCGGTGTCACGCTCACCCTGCGGCAGATGACCTTCGCCGAGTGGCTGGAGAAATACCAGACCAACGGCTGGAGCGGCGACATGTTCGGCCTGTCGTGGAACTCGGCCCCCTGGATGGACGCCATCCGCGCCTACCGCATCTTCTCCTGCGCCAAGGCCACCGCCTTCTTCTGCGACAAAAGCGTCATGCCGCTGATCGAGCAGGCGAACAACGAGTTCGACGAGGCCAAGCGGCTGTCCACGCTCCAGGAGCTGGCACGGAAGGTGCACGACAACCCGCCGTCCATCTATCTGGTGCAGCAGACCGACGTCAACGCCACCGCCAAGGGCGTGCAGGGCTATCTCAACGACAGCCGGTTCATCCACTACGAGCAGATGACCGTCGGCGGCTGAGCCCCGACGCCGAAAGGAGGTGCCGCCGATGGCCGAGCAGGCACTCACCACCCCACCCGCCGCGACGGCGGCCTCGACCGGGCTCACCGTGGCCCGCCGGATCCTCCGTACCGTCGGACCTCGTCTCATCCAGGTCGTGGTCCTGATCATGGTCGTTTCGACCGCGCTGTTCTTCCTGCTGCGGCTCACCGGAGATCCGGCCCGCATCCTGGCCGGCGAGGACAGCTCGCCGGAGACACTGGAGCAGGTGCGCGCGCAATACGGCCTCGATCGCCCGCTGGTCGTGCAATATGCCGCGTTCATCGGCAACATGCTGCTGCTGGACTTCGGCAGCTCGCTGTCCACCGGCGAACCCGCCCTCGACCTGGTGCTGCGCCAGCTCCCGCCCACGCTGGAGCTGGCCGCCCTGGCCACCATCGTCAACATGCTCATCGCCATCCCGATCGGGAGCTGGCTCGGGGCCCGGCCGCAGACCGGGCCCCGGCGGCTGATGAACGGCCTCACCAGCGTCGCCCAGGGCATCCCGGCCTACATCGTCGGGCTGCTGCTCATCCAGATCTTCGCCGTCTGGCTTGGCGTGCTCCCCTCGGTGTCGGGCGGGGGCGGCCTGGAGTGGATACTGCCCTCCCTGACCCTCGCCGCGTTCCTGTCGCCCCAGCTCATCCGGGTCTCGGCGGCGAACGTGTCGGAGTCGATGAATCAGGACTACGTCCGTACCGCCCGCGCCACCGGCGCCGGCCCGGCCACCCTGCTGGTACGGCATGTGCTCCCCAACGCCCTGCTGGCCACCACAGCCCTGCTCGGCGCCCAGTTCGCCTACATGATGTCCGGTTCGATGATCACAGAATTCCTCTTCTCCTGGCCGGGTCTCGGCCTGCTGCTCGTCAACTCCGTGACGCACCTGGACTTCCCCGTCGTCCAGGCGTCGGTCTGCGTCGTGGCGCTGCTCGTCTTCGCCGTCAACGTCGTCATGGACTCGATCTTCCAGATCGCCGATCCCCGACTGCGCCGGGGCCGGGCATGAGCGCCCCCTCCGCCGCGGCACCGCGCGGCCTGCTGCGCCGCCGCCCCGGCCGGGGCTCGCCACTCTCCCTGGCCGTGGGGGTCGGGATGTGCGCCGTCCTCGTCCTGCTGGCCCTCACCCATCGAATGCTGGAGCCGTACGACCCGGGCGCCTCCGAACTGGCCCGCCGGCTGCTCGCTCCCGGCGGCGACCACCTGCTCGGTACCGACCAGCTCGGCCGCGACGTGCTGTCCCGGGTGCTCGCCGGCACCTCCTGGTCCCTCGGCATAGGCACGGTCGCCACCGCGCTCGGGGCCGTCACCGGCACGCTGATCGGCGTCGGGGCGGGCTGGTCGCAGGGCTGGGTCCGGGTCGTGCTGACCCGCGCCGTCGACATCGGCATCTCCTTTCCCTATCTGGTCACCGCGATCACCGTCATCGCCGTGATCGGGCACGGCTTCTGGCCACTGGCGCTGACGCTCGGCCTGGTGAGCTGGCCGACCTTCGCCCGCGTGGTCTACGCCGAGACCCTGGGCCTCGCCAAGCGCGAATATGTCACCGCCGCCCGGCTCATCGGGGTCGGACGCCTGGCCTCGGTCTTCTCCCATGTGCTCCCGGCGCTGCGGCCCACGCTTCAGGTGATGGCCGCCTTCATGTTCGCCGACATGCTCATCGCGGAGAGCAGTCTGTCCTTCCTCGGCCTCGGCGCCCCGCTCGGAGTGCCCACCTGGGGGAACATGCTGGCCGAGAGCAAGTCCTATCTGGCGACCTCCCCCTGGCTGATGCTCGCGCCCGCCGCGGCCACCGTGGCCTCGGTGCTGGCGGCCAACATGCTCGGTGACGGGCTGACCGCTCGCGACCGGCTCAAGAACACGCGGGCGGGATAATGAACGAGACCACACAAGCGGTCGCGAGCGTCAGAGACCTGCGGGTCGCCTTCGCCACGGCCACCGGCTGGCGCGAGGTGGTGCGGGGCGTGTCCCTGCGCATCGAGCCCGGTGAGCGCGTGGCCCTGGTCGGCGAGTCGGGCTCGGGCAAGACGATGCTGGGGCTGAGCCTGCTCGGCCTGCTCCCCGAACACGCCCGGGTCACCGGTTCGGTGCAGATCTCTGGCACCGAGCTGGTCGGGACGGCCGAACCCGCCCTCCAGCGCATGCGCGGCAAGGACACCGCCATGGTGTTCCAGGACCCGCTGACCTCGCTCAACCCGGTACGCACCATCGGATCCCAACTCATCGAGGCGGTCCGCCGCCACCAGCGGATCGGCAAACGCGCCGCCGCCGACGCGGTCGTGGCCACCCTGTCCGCGGTCGGCGTGCCCGCCCCCGCCGACCGGATGAGCGCCTATCCACACCAGCTGTCCGGCGGGCTTCGCCAACGCGTCGTCATCGCACTGGCCCTGGTGAACAGGCCCAGTCTGATCATCGCCGACGAGCCCACCACCGCCTTGGACGCCACCATCCAGGCCCAGATCCTCGACGTGCTGCGAACCACCCTCGGGGACACCTCGCTGCTGCTGATCACCCACGACCTGGCCGTCGCCGCAGAGGTGTGCGACCGGGTACTGGTGGCCTATGCCGGCAAGCTCGTCGAACAGGGCCCCACCCGGGAGATCCTGCGCCGGGCCCGCCACCCCTACGCCCGGGGGCTGATCGCCGCCGTGCCGCGGTTCGACCCCTCGCGGGCCGAACTGCGGCCGATCCCCGGCAGCCCGCCGACCTCGGCGGAACGGCCCGAGGGCTGCTGGTTCGCCCCGAGGTGCCCCCATGCCGACGAGACCTGCCTCGGCCAGGAACCTCCCGAGATTGACGGCGTGATGTGCTGGCGACCGCTTGAGGAGGACGCCCGATGACCCCAGAACCCGCTTCCGGCACGACCTCTGACCTGGACCGGGCTCCCGGCCCCGGCCGTGCTCCCGCTTCGGATGTGCTGCTGTCCGCGCGGAATGTGAGCGTCACCTTCCTCAGCGGCGGACGGCCGCTGCGCGCCGTGGACGGGGCGAGCCTCGACCTGCGCCGCGGCGAGACGGTCGCGCTCGTCGGGGAGTCCGGTTCCGGCAAGACAACTCTCGCACTGACCATGATGGGCGGTCATCGGCCCGAACACGGCCAGATCATGTTCGACGGGCAGGATGTCACCGGCCTGTCCGAACGCC
Organism: Streptosporangium sp. CA-115845; assembly: GCF_050943795.1. NCBI lineage: Bacteria > Bacillati > Actinomycetota > Actinomycetes > Streptosporangiales > Streptosporangiaceae > Streptosporangium > Streptosporangium sp. CA-115845. The sequence goes on from NZ_CP191988.1 coordinate 5,716,806, forward strand.
GGATGCGCCCCTTCCGGCGCAGGGTCCAGATGGTGTTCCAGGACCCCTACGCGAGCCTCGATCCGAGGATGAACGTGGAACGCATCGTGGGCGAGCCGCTGCGCGCCCACGGCCTGGCCTCCCGGGCGCACCGCCGCGAGCGGGTACTCGCCCTCCTGGAACAGGTCGGCCTACCGCCCGACGCCCTCGACCGGCGGCCGGCGCAGTTCTCCGGCGGACAGCGGCAACGCATCGCCATCGCCCGCGCCCTGGCCTTGGAACCGGACGTGCTGGTGGCCGACGAACCGGTGTCGGCTCTGGACGTGTCGATCCAGGCACAGATCATCAACCTGCTGCGCGCCCTCCAGCGCGAGAGAACGATGTCGTATCTCATCGTCTCGCACGACCTGGCGCTGGTGCACCATCTGGCCGACCGCGTGGCCGTGATGTACCTCGGCCGGATCGTCGAACAGGCATCCTGCGACGAACTGGTGAGCGCCCCCCTGCACCCTTACACCGCCGCGCTGCTGTCGGCCGCTCCCTCGCTGGGCCGCACCGGCGCGCGGGAGCGGATCGTGCTACCGGGCAGCCCGCCGTCGCAGTTCGACCTGCCCTCCGGCTGCGCTTTCCACCCGCGCTGCCCGATCGCCCGGCCGCGCTGCCGCGTTGAGTCGCCCGAGCCGGTCACCGACGCCACGGGGCGCGAGGTCGCCTGCTTCCATCCCGGTGAGCTACCAGGCCCCCGGCTGTTCGACTCTTCGGAGGTCACGACGTGAACCGTCCTTTCATCGAGTTCCTGCAGACCCAGCGCCTCGCGTGGAGCGGCGCGGGGGGAATCAGGGAAGGCGCGGAGGTGCGCGAACTGAGCCGCGACGCCGCCACCGGGGCTTGCAGCACGCTGGTGCGCTATCCGGCCGGGTGGCGCAGGGAACGGGATGAGGCGCTGGACACCGATGAGGAGTTCTTCGTCCTCTCCGGGTCGCTGCGGATCGGCGAGGTGGACTACGGGCGTTACTCCTACGGCCACCTGCCCTCCGGCTACCACCGGGCGGGCATGTCCTCACCGGCGGGCGCGGTGGTGCTGACCTTCTTCGCCGCCGAGGCGCACGCCGTACCCGCCTCAAGCCACCTGCCCACGCTCGTGAGCGAGCGGGTCGTCGAGCGTATCGACGCGCTCGACGGAGCGTGGGGCGGCGGCTTCCACCCAGAGTTCCCGCCGGGGGCCGGCCGCAAATGGCTGCGCCGTGACCCGGTGACCGGGGACGAGACCTGGATTCTCGGCACAATGCCGCTGCGCCATGGGCAGAAGGCGGAGCGGCATCCAGTCGTGGAGGAGATGTTCCTGCTCTCCGGCGAACTGGTCGGGCACCTGGGGATCATGCGTCCGGGCGCCTACTTCTGGCGTCCTCCCGAGGAGTGGCACGGGCCGTTCGGCTCGCTCACCGGCAACCTCATGCTGTTCCGCACGGTCGGCGGACCGCTGAGCACCGAATATCACACCGAGCACGGTGACTTCTGCTGGGAGCCCGAGCACCGCCCGATCCTGCCGCCTCACCTGCGCGACCTGCCTTCGCCCGGGAAACCCTCGAAGACAGACGACCTTCCCCTGACCGGAGGTGAATGATGCTCGACGTCGAGGAGCATCTCAGCCTGGACGAACGTTCGGCTGTCGACTTCGTCGGCGGGCTGCGCGCCCGCTGGGCCCACGAGTTCTATCCACGCCTCGCCGCCGACGCCCGCGGCGGTGGCGACGACGTCACCACTCTCGCCGGCGCGACCTCGGCGTTGCGCCGGTCCCCGCTCTATTCGTGGTTCGCCCACCTGGAACGCCAGCAGCAGAAGATGTTGTGGCGCGCCGCGGGCGACGCGGTACTGCGACTGAGGAAGGAACTGTCCAGCGGTCTCGACGTGCCCGGATCGCCGGAACTCGACCCGAGGCTTAGCCTGCCCGACTGGTATACCGACGTCGACATCCATCTGCAGCCCGGCTCGTTCTTCGCCGCCGACGCCTCGGCGTTCATCTATGAACTGGGCGCCCGCGTGGTGATGCTGCGGGACAACGACGGCTACAAGTTCCACCGCCTGTTCGCCGAGACCGCGCTGCCCGACCTGCCGGGGGCAGCCCGGGTCGTCGACATCGGCTGCGGATTCGGCAAGAGCACCCGCCCGCTGGCGGCGAAGTATCCTGACGCGGAGATCGTCGGCATCGACCTGTCTGCCCCCAACCTGCGCCTCGCGCACGCCCAAGCGGTCTCGGCGGGCCTTTCCCTTCGCTACCGGCAGGCCTTCGGGAGCGCCACCGGTCTGGAGTACGGCTCCGCCGACCTGGTCACGGGGACGATGGTGCTGCACGAGATGCCCGACGCGGAGATCGCGGCGACGCTGGCCGAGGCCGCCAGGCTGCTCCGCCCCGGCGGATCGGTGCGGTTCCTGGAGTTCTGGCCCACCGGCGACCCGGTGCGCGACGCCACCGTCTATGAGCACGCCGAACGCAACAACGAGCCGTACTTCCGCGACTTGTTCGGGATCGACACGGCACGCGTCTGCGCCGAGGCGGGGCTGACCGGCGCCCGCTGGACGCCCTTCGACGAGCGGGAACACGGTCTGCTGTCCGGTGACAGGCCGGAACGCCGGGAATGGTTCTTCCCCTGGGCCGTGCTGTGCGCGGAGAAGCCGGAGACGACGGTATGACGGAGATCCACTACTTCGACGATCCCCACACCGACCGGCTGGTATCGCTGGTCTGGCAACTCGCCCAGGAACTGCACGTCACGCGGCAGCGGGTGCTCGCTCTGGAGGAGCTCCTGACGGAGAACGGAGCCATCCGGGCGGGGGCCGTCGACGGCTATCGCCCGGCGGGAGAGGCCAGGGAGCGCTTGGCGTCGGACGGGAACGCCCTTCTCGACCGCCTGACACGCGTCATCACCGAGGCGGATGATCACCGGATGCCCCTCCGGGACCAGTATATTGATCGACTCTTGGCCAACGGGTGACGGTGAGGGCACCGATGACTTCCAGCGCGGAAAACAGTATGGCCGTGGAGACCTCCGATCCGGCATCAGCGTCGGGCCTCACTCGGGCCCTGCAGGTGATCTACACGGTCGCCGAGGAGACCTCCACAGGCATCGGCGTCTCGGCGATCTCCCGCCGCCTCGGCCTGCCCAAGGCAGTGGCGCACCGCATCCTCAAGACGCTGAGCAACGACGGCTTCCTCCGGTTCGATGAGGAGACCAAGCGCTACACGCTGGGCGTCGGCGCGCTCAGCGTGGGCCTCAGCGCCATCTCCAGCCTCGGCCTCCAGGCCGCCGTCCATCCCTTCCTGCGCAACCTCGTCCAGGCCACGGGAGAGACCGCCACACTGTCGATCAGGCAGGGGTGGACCCGTATCTACCTGGACCAGGTGGAAAGCCCTCGCGAAGTGCGGATGACCGTCGCCGTCGGCCGACCGTACTCCCTGCACGCCGGCTCGTCGTCCAAGGCCATCCTGGCCGCCATGTCCGACCGCGACATCAGCGAGTTCCTGCGGCTCCAGCCCTTCGAGGCACTGACCCCGCACACCCTGGTCACCCCGGACGCCCTGCTGGCGGAGGTCGGGCGGATTCGCCGCCTGGGCTACGCCGAGAGCGCCGGCGAACGCCAGTCGGCCGCCGGCAGTGTGGCGGCGGCCGTACTCCGCCCGGACGGCACGGTGTTCGGCTCGGTCTCCATCTGCGGCCCGATCACCCGCTTCGACGAGACCACCCGCGCCTCCTACGGGCCGCTGGTCGCCAAGGTGGCCGGGCACATCTCCACCGTCGTGCTCCACCGGACCTCTACCTTCCGTTGATCCGGCCTGCGCTGCGATCCCCTCCTGCCATGGCCGCCTTGCCGCCCGCACGCCGCGCTTCCGGCTGTCCGGCGCGGGCCACAGGCAGGTCCGCGACAGTCTCGAAGAGGGCCGGTCGGCGACACCAAAAGCCGTTCGCCCTTGGTACAGACGGGTAGAGGCCGAAGCCGTACAGGCCCTGGTCGCCCCCGGCGGCCGGCCAGGTGCCGTCGGGGGCGATCGCCACCTGCCGGGCCGCTCCCCGGCATCCCTTGAACGAGGCCCGCGCCTTTCCGTCGGCTCCCCACAGGCCCGCCGTCCCGTTGACCGAAGAGAGCGGGTTCTCGCTAAGCCGCTTACGGTGGTCACGCCTGGGCTCCCGGGCGGACGATCATGAGGACCACGACGATCGCCCACAGCAGGTTGTAGATTCCGGCCACGGCCTTCATCGCCTCCCGCATGAGACGCGCACCCTCGGGCGTGATCTCGATGGCCGAAGCGGACCCGGCGCGAGCGGTGTTGTCACGAACGAGCCCGGCCCCGGACAGCGCCTTCACCGGAATTGCAGCGTGGAGGCCCCGTCGTTCACGGCGGGGAGGAAACGCGGAAAACGGTGCTGTCCGGTAGCGGTGAGTGACAGGATCGGTGCGTGCTGGTGACGGAGATGCTGAAACTCGCGCCCTCGCCCGAGGAGGGGCAGGCTCTGCTGGCGACGATGCGCGCCTGCAACGCCGCCGCGACCAGGGCCGCCGAGGTCGCGTTCGCCCACCGCACCGCGAACAAGATCGCCTTGCAGAAGCTCGTCTACACCGAGCTGCGCCAGGAGTTCGGGCTGTCGGCGCAGATGGCTGTTCGTTCCATCGCCAAGGCCTGCGAGGCCTACAAACGCGACAAGACCGTCAAACCGGTCTTCCGCCCGTTGGGGGCGGTCGCCTATGACCAGCGCATCCTCACCTGGAAAGGCTCTGAGGCGGTCAGCCTCCTCACCCTGAGTGGCCGGGTCATCGTGCCCGTTCTCTACCGGGGCCGGTGGCTCCAGAGTGAGGGGGCGACGTTGCGGGGGCAGGTGGATCTCGTCTACCGCGACGGGGTGTTCTTCCTGGCCGTGGTCGTCGAGGTCCCCGAACCGTCAGCCGGTGGCGAGCCGGTGAGGTGGCTGGGGGTGGATCTGGGCATCGTCAACCTCGCCACCGACTCCACCGGTGAGCCCTACAGCGGCAAAGGGGTGCGGGCCGTGCGGCGGCGTAACGCCCGGCTGCGGGCCCGCCTCCAGGCCAAGGGCACCAAGTCCGCCAAGCGGTTGTTAAAGAGGCGCCGCCGTAAGGAGTCGCGGTTCGCCCGTGACGTCAACCATGTCATCGCCAAGAAGCTGGTCGGCAAGGCCAAGGACACCCGCTCCGGGATCGCCCTGGAAGATCTTCAGGGCATTCGGGAGCGGGTCACGGTTCGTAAGGCTCAGCGTGCCGACCTGCACTCGTGGGGTTTCCATCAGTTGCGGACGTTCGTGACGTACAAGGCCGCCCTGGCCGGGGTACCGGTGCGGTTGGTGGATCCGCGCAACACCTCCCGCACCTGCCCCGGGTGCGGTCACCTCGACAAACGGAACCGTCCCACCAGGGATGAGTTCTGTTGTGTTTTGTGCGGGCTCGCTGGCCCGGCGGATTACTTCGCGGCGATCAATATCGGTCGCCGGGCAGTGTGTCACGCTGCCGACGACGCGGCCTGAACCGTATCTGCCAGGTATGGCGAGGAGCTGCAAGCTCGGTCCCTTTCAGGGCCGAGAAGCTGACCGCCGTATGAACGCTCTGGACGGTGATTCCGGACATTCGCGCCAAGTCGCTGAACGATGCGCCGGGCACGCCGGTGATGTGCCCGAGCAGGCCGAACCTGCTCACCGTCAGTCCGAGCGGCGCGAGGGCGGCGCCGAGCTCGGACTCGATCCGGTGCGCCAGCGTGAGCAGCACGATGAAGGGGCTGGTCTCCGGCGGACCTGAACGGGCGTTCTCGATTGTCACCCGCCAAGTCTCCCGCACCGCCCCTCGGCTGCGGCAACGCCGGGACGCCCCGGATCGGGTCCGAACCCGGCGCCGCCTCCCAGAGGTCCAGGCCGCGGAAAGAGCCACCGGCCGTGCTCGCCCTGGTCTTCCCGTCCGTCACCCGCACCCAGCTCATGACAGGTGACGCTCCACAACAAGAGACTTACAAGTCAAATACAAACGTCCGCAAGAGCATCACAAGTGCCCTCGACAACATTGATCACAAGCCAATCGAGGCGTTCTGAATCACCGCAGTACCGGGGAGACAAGGTGGCGACAGTCGCCAGTAGCGCAGTTGGGGCAATGCCCGTTACGACCTCGAAGGATGACGAGTCGGCCCAGGAGGCCGGGGGTCGTGTCCTGATGATCCTCAACCGGGGGGCCGGGAGCGAGCGCCTGGAGGACGAGCTCACCGGCCGGGGCTGGCAGGTGCGGATGGCCGGCGTACCGGCTGGTGACCTTGACGCGTGCATCGGGGGGATCACGGATTTCCTGGCGGCGCCGGACAGCCCGGATCGCGCTGTGCTACTCGGCTACGGTGCGGCCGGATCGGCGGCGATGGAGGTCGCGGATCGTCATCCGGAGCGTGTGGCCGCGGTGGTGGTCGTGGACTCACCGAGTGATGGGAGTCCGGCCCCCGGAGACTCCGCCCCGGATCTGCTCTGCCCGGTCCTGATGCTCTCCACCGCCGACCCGGAGACGGTGGTCCCGGCGCTCGTTCCCTTCCTTACCGATCTGGACCGGCAGGCGGGCGCTCACCTGAAGGCCCCGGCAAGGCTCCCGGTGCTCACCCCGGCGATCTTCAACGATCTCGACGCGCTCCGGCAGTGGCGGGAACTGGGGCCGGTCCACCGGGTCAACGCGTCCGGCGTGGCGACGTCCTGGCTTCTGACCGGGCATGAGGCGACCACCACGACCCTCGCCGGCCCTGGACTGACCGGGGACGCGGAGATCACGGCGGGGTTCCGGCTCCAGTCGGCCGATCCGGCTCTCGCGCACCGGGGCGAACTGGATCTGATCACGATCGACGGGCAGGAGCACGCCCGGCTGCGCCGGCTGATCGAGCGGCACCTCACACCGCGACGGGTGGAGGCGCTGCGTCCGCGCATACAACGTGAGACCGACGCGCTGCTGGACGCGATCCCCGCCCACGAGGTGATCGACCTCCTCCCGACGTTCGCCTACCCCCTGCCGGTCGTCGTCCTGTGCGAGCTGTTCGGCGTGCCGGAGCAGGATCGGGGCTACATACGCGAGTGGATCCTGGAAAGGCTTGTCTCCCCGCCTCCCAAGGCGCACAGCGACATCGACGACTACCTGCGCGCCCTGATCGCGGCCAGGAAGGACCGCCCCTCGGATGACCTGCTCGGCTGGGTCGTCGAAGCCGAGGGAGACGGACTGTCCGAAGAGGACCTCGTCTCGGCGGCCAGGTTTCTGATGGTGAACGGGCATCGGGCGCCGACGACCGTGCTGGCGAGCGGTGTCGCCGCCCTGCTGCGGCGCAAGCAGTGGAAGCGGCTCGTGGACGACCCCACGCTGATCGTCACCGCGGTCGAGGAACTGCTGCGGCTCATCACACCGTTCCCTGTGGGCATCGCCCGTCACGTGGCGGCCCCGATCGATGTGGAGGGCACGCCGATCCCAAAGGGCGACCTCCTCACCGCGTCACTGGTGGCGGCCAACCGGGACCCGTCGTTCTTCACCGATCCGGATCTGCTGGACATCGAGCGGGCGAGCAACCCCCATCTCTCCTTCGGGCACGGCCACCATCACTGCCTGGGGGCGGAACTGGCCAGGGCCCAGACGCAGATCGCCATCGGCACGCTCGCACGGCGCTTCCCGGACATGGAGCTCGCCCGTGACTCCCAGAGCCTGCACTACCGGCAGAGCAGCGTGCGCTACCTCCTCGGACTGCCGGTCGTTCTCGAACCGGACCGTCCCCGGCGGCCGGCAACCGGCGCGTGACGTCAGAAAACACGATCTCGTGCGAATAGTTCCCCTCGCGCCTTCAGCATCCTGGAGTTCGACCAGATGAAAGAGACACTTCCTCAGCTTGTGGCCTACTGCCAGGCCGATCCGGTGTTCTTCGAGCCGGTCTGGCGCATACCGGACGACGACAACCGGTTCCCCACGGCGCGCCGGCCCCTCCCGAGCGGGTGGCGCGTCGGCGAGAGCGACCTGTGGGTCGTGCTGCTCCCGCCCGAGGTCGCGCTTCCGGAGCAGGGATGGAAGATCCACGTCTCGGGAACCGACTCCGACGCCGGCACAGTCTGCGATCTCGTGGTGGACTTCTGCGTCACCCGGAACATCGCCGTCAAGTTCCTCAGAAGCAAGATGGCGATGCGGCTGCTCAACAACAAGTACGCCGAGCGAGGCGGCAGCGGCAAGCTCATCACGCTGTACCCGGTCAACGAGGACCAGTTGAGCGAGGTGCTGCCGGCACTGGCCGAGCTCCTGCGGGACTTCACCGGCCCGTACATCCTCAGCGACCTCCGGTACGAGGACTCACCGGTCTACGTGCGGTACGGCGCGTTCCAGCCGATGACCTACACGAAGTCGGACGGCAGTCTGGGGCACGCGATCCGCACACCCGACGGGCGGCTGGTCCCGGACAGGCGGGATCCGGCGTTCACCGTACCGGAGTGGGTCTCCATCCCCGAGGTGCTGCGCGAGTCGGTCGCGAAGCACGGTTCGGGAACCGAGGAGGAGTTCCCCTGGCAGATCGAAAAGGCACTGCACTTCTCCAACGGCGGCGGGGTGTATCTCGCCCGTGACGGGGCGTCCGGAGGGTACGTGGTGCTGCTGGAGGCCCGCCCACACGCCGGCCTGGACACCGGCGGCGTCGACGCGGTCACCAGGCTGGCACACGAGCGCGACATCCTGGAGCGGCTGAGCGGCCTCGACTGCGTACCCCGGCTGCTCGGTTACCGCACGATCTGGGAACACCACTTTCTGGTCGAGGAGTACATCGAGGGCAAGACCCTGCTGGACGAGGTGTTCGAGCGCTACCCGCTGACCAGCCCCGACCCGAGCGCCGAGACGCTGGCCGCGTACACCCGGTGGGCGACCGACATCCTGGCCAAGGTCGACCACGCGCTCATGTCCGTCCACGCGAGGGGGGTGCGCTTCGCCGACCTGCACCCGGAGAACATCATCGTCCGCCAGGACGGGCGCGTCGCGCTGATCGACTTCGAGATCGCGTCCGACCTGACCGACCCGCGGCCCCCAGGCCTCGCCGCGGCGGGATTCGCCGCGCCGAAGGACCTCTCCGGCCGCGCCGCCGATGACTACGTCATGAACTGTCTGCGGCAGTGGATGTTCCTCCCCATCAGTCCCCTGCAGGACCGGGACCCGGTCAAGCTCGTCAGCCTCACCGACGTCATCACCGAGCACTTCCCGGTGCCGCCGGCGTTCGGGACACGTCTGGTCCGGCAGTTCAGCAAGGTCAAGGGACCTCTCGGCGAGGACAGACCGGCCCAGATGTTCAGTGTCGAGAGCCCCGACTGGCCGGCCATCCGCGACTCGCTCGTGGCGGGAATCACCGCGAGCGCGACGCCCGACCGTAGGGACCGGCTTTTCCCTGGAGATCCGCAGCAGTTCGCGACCGGCGGGTTCACCGTGGCCAACGGCGCCGCCGGCGTGCTCTGGGCGCTGCGGCAGGCCGGCGTCGCGGTGCCGCCTGAGTACGTGGACTGGCTCGTCAAGGCCACCCGCCGGGCCGCCGACCCGCTCCCCGGCCTCCTGAACGGGCTGCACGGCGTGGCTGCGACGCTGGAGTCGTTCGGACGCCGTGACGACGCCCTCGACGTCCTCGGCCGGGCCCGGAAACTGCACGACGGCCTCGTGGTACCCGGTGTGCACGGCGGACTTGCCGGAGCGGGCCTCAGCCTCCTGCACTTCTCGAAGATCACCGGAGACGAGGACCTGCGCACCGAGGCCCTGGACATCGGGGAGAGACTGGCCGCGGGACTCGGCGACGGCGACTCCTCGATGTTCCCCTCGGAGGGCAGGGTCGGCCTTCAGCACGGGCTGACCGGGGTCGCCTCCTACTTCCTCACGCTGCACGCCGCCACCGGGGAGACCCGTCACCTCGACCTGGCCGAGCTGGCACTGCGGCGCGAGATCGCCCGGGGCCAGGTGCTGCCGGACGGCGGTTTCTGCCTGCTGGAGAGCAACCGCTACCTCGCCTACCTCGGCGGCGGGAGCGGCGGCCTGGCGCTGGTTCTGTCCCAGTACCTGGCCCGGCGCTCCGATCCGGACTTCACGAGCGTCATCGAGGGCGTCCGCCGCGCCTTGCGGGCGCCGTTCAGCCGCCACCCGGCCCTGTTCATGGGACGGGCCGGCACCATCGCGACCTTCCGCCTGCTGGGCCTGCCGGAAGACCGGCCGCTCATCCGTGAGCACATGCGCCGCCTCTCCTGGCACGCCCTCTCCTACCAAGGCCATCTGGCCTTCCCCGGCAACCAACTCATGCGGCTGTCCATGGACCTGGAAACGGGTTCGGCCGGAGTTCTCGTTGCCCTCAGCGTCGCGTTCGACCAGAGCGCGTCGGTCATCCCCGTCCTCGATCTGCGGTCTCCCGCTTTCGAGGCGACAGAAAGGAAATAAGAAATGGCTCAGATCCTCCAGCTCCAGACGCTCAACGCGACCGAGAGCAAGGCGCACCCGTGCTCCAGCCTGGTCACGTCGTACAACGGCACGGCCTGCTACGTCTGCGTCTGATCGATCCGCTGCCGGGGCCGGTAACGGCCCCGGCACCGATCAACCCGGCCGCTTCACCCGCGCTTCTCGTCCGAGCCGGCGCCGGCCGCCTCCTGGAAGGTGATCGAGGCCGGACCGTGCCATCGCGCCGGTGAAGACCGGTGAACGGCCGGCCCTGGTCGAGCGTGCTCCGGCGCGCTCGACCAGGGCCGGATGGCGGGAAGGCCGGTGCCCCCGCAGTTCTCCCACTCAAACATCCTTGCGAGGAACCCCGTGGACACGCAGCGCGATCAGCCCGACGCTCCAGCGGCCGTGGCGGCCGAGCATCGCGTCCCCGGCCCCGGACAGTCGGCTCCCCGCGCGGACGGGGCCGGCGGGCCGCCCGGCCCGTCACCCGCCTGGCGTGTGCTGCTGCGCTACATGCGCCCGTCCTGGCGCTGGCTCGCCCTCGGCGGGCTGCTGAATCTGATGACCGGGGCGGTCGGGCTGACGCTTCCGCTCGCGGCCAAGCAGCTGATCGACGACCTCGGCGCGGACCGGCCGCTGACCGGCGTGCTGCTGCTGATGGGCGTCCTCGTCGTCGTGGCCGCGGGGATCGGGCCGCTGGGTGAGTACGTGCTGCGCCGTACCGGTGAGTCGATCGTGCTCGCCGCCCGTCGCCGCCTGGTCTCCCATCTGCTGCGGCTGCGGATTTCGGCCCTCGACCACGCCGAACCCGGAGATCTGATGTCCCGGGTCACCTCCGACACCACCCTGCTGCGCCAGGTCACCACCGACTCGCTCGTCGGCGCGGTCACCGGAGGCCTGACGCTCCTGGCGACCGTGGCGTTGATGGGCGTGCTCGACCCGGCGCTGCTGGCGGTCACGGTCGGCGTGCTGATCTTCGCCGGGACGGTCATCCGGGTGGTGATGCCGCGCGTCAGGCGGGCGAGCAAGGACGCCCAGAAGTCGGTGGGGGCGATGGGCTCGGCCCTGGAGCGGATGCTCGGGGCACTGCGCACCGTGAAGGCGTCCGGTGCCGAGCACCGCGAGGAGGCGGTCATCCATCGGGCCGCCGAGCAGGCGTGGCGGGCCAACGTGCGCGCCGGCAAATGGCTGGCGATCGCCGGGCACACCAGCGAATTCGCCCTCCAGGTGGCCTTCTTCACGGTCCTCGCCGCAGGCGGGGCCCGGGTGGCCGCCGGGGCGACCGACGTGGGGACGCTGATCGCGTTCCTGATGTACGTGTTCAACCTGGTGGCACCCGTCCAAGGGCTCGTCACCGCGGTCAGCCAGTACCAGGTCGGGGCCGCGGCCATCGCACGTATCCAGGAGGCCGAGCGGCTGCCGGCCGAGCCACAGAGGCCGGTCGCCGTGCTCCCCGCGCCCGGCACGGCACCCGCCGAACTGGAGTTCCACGATGTGCACTTCCACTACGCGCCCGGCCTGCCGCCCGTGCATCGCGGGGTGACCTTCACCGTCCCGCCACAGGGCATGACCGCTTTCGTCGGCCCCTCCGGCGCGGGCAAGACCACCCTCTTCTCCCTCATCGAACGGTTCTACGAGCCGACCTCGGGAAGCATCCTCCTTGACGGCCGTGATCTCAGCGCCTGGGACATCCCGGAGCTGCGGTCCGCGATCGGATACGTCGAGCAGGACGCTCCCGTCCTGTCGGGCTCCCTCCGTGACAACCTCCTGCTCGGCGCCCCCGACACCACCGACCACGAGATACAGCGAGTCCTGCGCACCGCCCGCCTCGACGACCTGGTGGCACAGCTGCCCAAGGGCCTGGACACCCTGGTCGGCCACCGCGGCACCAAGCTCTCCGGCGGCGAGCGCCAGCGCGTGGCCATCGCCCGCGCGCTCCTGCGCCGCCCCCGCCTCCTCCTGCTGGACGAGGCCACCTCGCAGCTCGACGCCGTCAACGAGGCGGCGCTGCGGGACACGGTCGCCGAGGCTGCCCGGACGACGACGGTGCTGGTCGTGGCGCACCGGCTGTCCACGGTCACCCTGGCCGACCGGATCGTCGTCATCGACGCGGGCAGGGTCCAGGCGGTCGGCACCCACGGCGAGCTGGTCACCACGGACCCGCTCTACGCCGAACTCGCCGCCACCCAGTTCCTCATCGCCACCGGCTGATGCGCCAGGCGGGCACCGCCGACCTGGCCGGTGACGGCCTCACCCATCCGTTCGCCGCAAGGACTCACCCGGAGTTCTGCACATCCACAAAGCCGGCCCCGGCCTGCCATGCGTCAGGAGCGCCACCATGAAAATACCCGATCGCCCGCTTGAGATCGTCTGGGACATCACCTACGCGTGCCCGCTGCGGTGTTCCCACTGTTACTCGGAATCCGGGCGTCGGCCGGCACGCCAGCTGGATCACCGTGAGATGCTTCGCGCCGCCGACGCCATCATCGCGATGAACCCGTACGGCGTTTGCCTAGCCGGTGGCGAACCTCTCCTGGTGAAGGGCGTTTTCGAGGTCACCGACCGGATGTCCGCCGCGGGGATAAAGGTCTCGCTCTTCACCGGAGGCTGGTCACTGCGTCCCGAGATGATCGACGACATCGTGCGAGGCTCCTTCAAGGTGAGCGTGAGCGTCGACGGGGCCACCGCGGAGGTGCACGACCGGATCCGCGGCCGGCGCGGATCGTTCGACCGGGCGATGAACGCGCTGGCGCTCCTGGACAAGGCCGCCGAGAGACGGCGCCTGAGCGGGGGGAGTCGCCTCGGCCTGGGGATCGACTGTGTCGTGGTCAGCAGCAACTTCCACCAGCTCGAAGACTTCTGCACCGTCATCGCGCCCAGGTTCCCCCAGTTGGAGTCCATCGCGTTCGGGGCGGTGATACCGGAAGGGCTCGCCAGCCGTGAGGGGTTCGCACGGCACGAACTGCTCTCCGACTCCCAGGTCGAGCTGCTGGGAAGTCACGAGTACGGAGAACATCTGCGGTCCTTGGCGCCGTCGTCCGTGCACGTGGCCACGACCGACAACCTGGCCTTGCAGATGCACCCCGAGCGCATCCGCGGCGGGACGTTCTTCCCCGTCCTGCAGATTGAGCCGGACGGAGCCGCGCGGGCGATGGCCGCCTACGAGGGAACGATCGGCAACGTGCTTACGGACTCCCCGGAGGAGTTGTGGCGACGAGCCGTCGAACGCTGGCACGATCCGTTCGTGGTCGAGACGCTCACGCCCGTGCGCACGATGAGGCAGTGGGCGGAGGCGACCCGGAGAATCGACTATCACTTCGGGTCCGAGGCCGACCGCGCGCGTATCGACCGCCGGCCGGAATTCGCACCCACCGACTCCGGAACACGCCCTGCCCGGCGGTGAGACGCGCCCTTGGTTCAGGTGGGGGGCGGGTAGAGGTCGAAGCCGTACAGGCCCTGGTCTCCCCCGGCGGCCAGACCGAGGCCGTTGGGGAACCAGGCCAGACAGTTGAGACCCGCCTCGACCCTGGCTCCGGCGCCCGCCGACTCGCCGTACCTGTCCCACAGCCGGATGGTTCCGTCGTCCGAGCAGGTGGCGAGCAGGTTGCTGTCCGGGGAGACGGCCACGCCGCGAATCTTTCCCGAGTTCGCGGGCAGCGTCGCCCGGTCCCTGCCGCCGGCCGACCAGACACGCGCGGTGCCGTCCTCGAAGCAGGCGGCCAGCCAGGTGCCGTCGGGGGCGATCGCCACCTGCCGGGCCGCTCCCGGGCATCCCTTGAGCGAGGCCCGCGCCTTTCCGTCGGCTCCCCACAGGCCCGCCGTCCCGTTGACCGAGACGATGGCGAACCACCTGCCGTTGGGGGCGACGGTGATCTCGCCTATGGCCTCCACCCTGCTTTTCAGGGTGGCGTACCTGCTGCCATCCGGTTTCCAGAGTTGGATTTTTCCGTAGATGGATAAGGTGGCGAGCCAGGCGCCGTCCGGTGAGATGAGAATGTGAGCGGTCGCCCGGATGTTCGCGACCAGTACTGCCCGCTCGGTGCCGTCGGCCCACCAGATACGCGCGGTGCCGTCTTCCGAGCAGGTGGCCAGCCAGCTGCTGTCGGGGGCGATCACCACCTCGCGCACCGGCCCGGTGTGACCGGCCAGCACCGCCCTCCTGCTGCCACCCGCGCCCCAGAGCCGTACGGTCCGGTCGGCCGACCAGGTCGCCAGCCAGGTGCTGTCGGGGGCGATCGCCACTCCCCGCACGCGTCCGGTGTGCCCCGTCGGAATGGCCCTCCTGCGGCCACCGGCTCCGCGTATCCGGATCACGTGATCACCGGACCAGACGGCCAGCCACGTCTTGTCCGGCGAGATCGCGCCGTAGTGACCGGTCTCGATGGGAACGGTGAGGGTCGCTCCTTCTATCCTGTCCTCGTTCCAGAGCTTCACCGAGCCGTCGCCGGAATGGGTGGCGATCCAGTTCCCCTCGGGGGAGATGGTCACCTTGCGCACCATCCCGGTCCGGCCCCTGCGGCTCTGCCGCCCGGAGCGCTCCGACTGCCAGATCCGGATCTCCCCGTCCTGTGAGCAGGCGGCCAGCCAGCTGCTGTCAGGAGCGATCACCACCTGACGCACCACCCCGGCATGCCCGGACAGAGCCGCCCGTTCGCTGCCGTCGGACTCCCACAGCCGCACGCTCTGCTCCCCGGAGAGGGTCGCCAGCCAGCTGCCATCCGGGGCGATCACCACCTGACGCACCACCCCGGCATGCCCGGACAGAACGGCCCGCTGCCTGCCGTCGGACTCCCACAGCCGCACGCTCCGATCCTCGGAAAGGGTCGCCAGCCAGCTGCCATCCGGGGCGATCACCACCTGACGCACCACCCCGGCATGCCCGGACAGAACGGCCCGCTGCCTGCCGTCGGACTCCCACAGCCGGACCGACCCGGTGGACGTCCAGGTGGCCAGCCAGCTGCTGTCAGGGGCGATACGGATCCCGGGTGCCGCTCCGGTGTGTCCCGTCAGGACGGCTCGCTCGTCGCCGTCGACTCCCCACAGGCGCACGCTCCCGTCTCCGGAGAGGGTCGCCAGCCAGCCGCCGTCCGGCGAGACGGCCATCTTGGAGACCTCGCGTATCGGCCTGTTCCGGCCGGAGACCTTCTCGTTCTCCTGGTTCCAGCCGCGCATCAGCAGGGCGTCCCTCAGGGTTCGCGGCTTGGTCCTCACCCTGACCGGGCTCCTGAGGGTCAGGCGCTTCCTCCCCTCGGGGGTCCACAGGACGACCCTTCCCCGCGTGGAGAAGGTGGCCAGCCACGAGGCGTCCGGCGCGGCCACCATCCCGGCGAGCCTGCCGATCCCGCTCCTCAGTACGGCGCGCCTGCTTCCTTCGGGGTTCCACAGAACGCCCCTTCCCCGCGCGGAGAGAGTCGCCAGCCACGAGGCGTCCGGCGCGGCCACCATCCCGGCGAGCCTGCCGACGCCGTTCTCCAGGATCGCTCTCTGGGTGCCGTCGATCCCCCAGACCTGCACTCTCCGGCGTCCGGAACGGGTCGCCAGCCACGAACCGTCCGGTGCGGCGGCGACCTCGTGAACCGGCTTCCGGTGAGTGGCCAGCGTTGTCCGGGTAGTGCCGTCGGTCTTCCATATCTGCACACCGTCGCGGCCGTGCACGACGAATCTCGATCCGTCCGGTGTGATCGAGACGTCCCTCAGCCGTTTCGTCGTCGAGGTCAGCGTTCCCAGCAGGCAGGTGGCGCCGATGTCGGGCAGCGGCCAGCGGGCTCTCAGGAAGGGGGTCTCGGTCTCCTGGCTGTAGCGCTCGATCGACGCCCGCATCGGCGGGAACGCGTACAGGCGGGCCAGCAGGTTCGCGGTGGAGACGGCATCCGATTCGAAGGGGGTGAGCAGGTGCGCGCTCCGGGCGATCAGCTGCCGGACCCCGGCGACGGAGCGGGAGGTCGACAGCATCAGATCCGACTCCGCCGCGGCCACCCCGAAGGCTCGTATCCGGGTGACGAACCATCGCACGTCATGCAGGAGCGACTCCAGCTCCCGATGCCTTCTCCCCTCGGCGAGGTGGAACAGCAGATGCTCCCAGAGGTAGGGCACCTCCCTGGGGAGTCTCCACCATTCGGCGTCCGCCGCGAGGTCGTCGTCGGGGATCAGGCTGCGGGCCTCGTCGAGGAAGTCGCGGTTGGCCGCCTCGACGCGCTCTCTCTCCAGCCCGTACTCCGAGCGGAGGTGTGCACGGACGACGTCGTGGATCGTGATCGACGGCACCGTTCCCTCCGTCTCGTGCCTGCCGATCAGCGACAGGTCGTGCAGCCTCGCGCAGAGGCGCTCGGTCTGCTCGGAGGTGAGTCCGGCGGTGGCGCGCCAGAGAAGCCCGACGGTGCCGACCGGTATGTCGGCGTCCTGCGGGAAGACGCCCAGCTCAAGGAAGCGGGCACGGTCGAACACGCCAAGGGCTTCGAGGCTGTGCTCGACCGTCACGCGCACCGCGGTCTCCCGCTGGCGGGGAATGGTGACGTCCAGGATGGCGGGTCCGGCCCGGCCGAGCCGCTCGACCGCCCGGCGGGCGGCGACGTCGGCGTTCACCCCGCCACCGTGCTCGTCACGCAGGCGCGCGTTGACGAGGTCCAGGAGCAGCGGCCATCTCCCCGTCAGGCCCATCAGGCTGTTGACGACGCCGGGGTTCATCGGCGGTAGCCCACGGCTCAGCAACTGGACGGCCACCCGCGGCGCCACCTCGTCGACGATCATCGCGATCGCGTTCGGGGGGAGGGCTCTGGGCAGGCGGGTCGTCACCAGCACCCGGGACCGCACCGCCGCGGCCAGAAAGGGTCTCAGCTGTGACAGACTCCACACGTCGTCGACCACCAGCAGCATCCGGCCCCGCTCCGCCAGGATCTCGGCCATCCGGTGGCCGGCCTGCTCCGGGCTGGAGAACTCCGGCCGGGTGCCCGTCACGGCCTCCGTGACGTCGTTGGCCAGCGCCGCGATGTCGACACCGGTGCGGTCGCGGCCCACCGTGACCCAGATGACGCCGCCTTTGAACCGCTTCCTCACCTCAGCGCTGTGGCACGCCTCCACGGCCAGGGACGTCTTACCGAAACCACCTGCCCCGGCGATGCCTGTGGTCAGGCCGATCGTTCCCGAGCCTCTCATCGTCAGGGTGGAGACCACGTCGTCCAGCTCGGTTCTGCGGACCCATCCCGCTTTCCTCTCGGGCACCTGGAAGAGCCCATCGCGAGCGCGCGACTTCATCAGCTCCGGCGTCAGCCGGGTCAGCAGGACGGTGAGGAAGGCGGTCAACCCAAAAATCGCGACCCATGCGATCTGGTTCTCCGCCACCATTTCCGGGAAATATTCTCCGACTATTCCAAACGGCAGCCCGACCAGGATTCCAACAATTACCAGAAGCACCGTGGCCATATCGGCGAATTTTTTTGTGCGACGAGCCAACGATCACCTCGACAATGTCAACCCTTGCCCAGACGGGCGCCGGGAACCCTGAACGCACGATATCTGTTCCCCATTGCCGCCGAGTTGAATCACCGAGGTTCGGGTAATTAAAGCGCGCACAGAAAGCCGTGTTGCACACTTTGCGCTGCTATGTCCACGGCATCGACACCGGCCATTCCGATTCACATTCAACGGAGATCCTTTTCCGTGGCGCCACGATCACCCTCGGCCATCCCTTTCGAGCCGCCCACCGGGTCCGCCGTGGCCGGCAGCGGCCAGGTCCGCCTGCGGGGAGCCGCCTCGCACGCGACCAGGCCGCGAACGGCGGCGTGCCGCAAACACTTCCCCTGTCACTAAATGCAGCCATAAGGCGAACATAGAGGCTCGTGTCCGAATCGATGTTTAGTGTCGATAAAAAAGACAGTGAAATCAAGATATCCATCGCATTCGACGGACCGGCGGATTAGAATCTGACCCGGTCAGAGCCGAGCCGGGAAAGGTCGCTCCCCGCCCATCTCACACCACGGCGCCGTCCTCGAACTCCCGTCGAAATCCTGTCACCCGAAAATCCGTCGCCTGGAATCTCGCCGTCCGAAGTGCCCCGTTCGAAGTACGCCGTCTGAGAGCCCGTCGTTCACGTCGTCGAACAGGTAGTGATCTCCATGTCCGGCCCCTCCCCCTCCCCACCCGCCGACGGCCCGCGGGAACCGGAGACCGACCCGCCCGGCGGCCTCCCGGCGAAGCTCAAGGAGATCGCCGCGACCGCCCTGGTCACCGGCGGCGTCACCACTCTGTTCGCGGTGCTGACGGACGGGGTGCGGGCACGGGGTGGCGCCCTCGATCGGGGAACTGGCCTACGCCTTCGGCGACAACTGGTACCGCGACGACGCGCGCCAGGAGGGTGACGAGCCGTTTCGCCGGCTGTACGGTCCCCGGGCCGACGCCTGGGTCGCCACCAGCACCGGAGAGGCCAGGCTCGTCGCCGAGGACGTGGCAGCGGGCGGCGCCACCCTCGACATCGGTCCCTCGGTCGCGTCCGACCGCCTGGTGGTCGGCATGATCAGCGGGCGTGCCGAGAAGGTCAGGAAGGAACTGCCGGCGGGGCGGCCGGGCGGCCGGGCGGCCGGGCGGCCACAGCCTCCCGGTCCTGTGGAAGGTGGTCCGATCGAAATTCGGCATGCCGGTGAGCTACCCGCAGCCCGAGCTCTCCACCGCCGGGCTCGTCGCGGTCTCCGACCTCATGCCCCTGGGCGACGTCGTGGACCGGGAGCAGTCCGACATCGTCGCCGAGAGCGTCAGCTCACTGCTCTGCCGGTTCAGGACCGCCAGCCGCGGGACCGGCGGCGAGGAGCTCAACCGGAGCCCCGCCCTGGTGATCCCGCTTCACAGCCTGACGGACTACAACAACGGGCGGTTCAACGACCCCCACTGCCCCGAAGGAGCACCGAGCGGGATGGCCAAGCTCAAGGAGTTCCCCTCTCCCGGGCTCTCCAGGCTGGACTACCCGTTCGTCACGATCAGCTGGCCGGACGAGCGGAGCGAGGAACGCGCGACCGTGCTCGGTCTTCTTCGCTCGTGGCTGGCCGCCAACCCGCTCTTCGGTGAGCGCCCCGATGAAAGGGTGGTCATACGCTCCCCCGCGGAACTGCGAGAGGCCCAGAGCCGGTTCTTCGAACTCCTGCCCCGGCTCGACGTCGAGATCGCCCTCGATGTGTCCGGCTCGATGACCGCACCGCCCCGCTCCCTGCTGGTACGCCTGCGTGAGACCTTTCCCGACATCAAACCGCTGATCACTCCTCGTGACGACCTCGCACTGAGCGCCTTCTCCACGGTCGGCCGCAGGACCCGGGTCAGGGAGCTGCAGCCGGCGGCGGGCCGTGCCGAGTTCGACGAACTGACCAGGAGCGTCGCCGGTACCAGGGCGGAGGGCTCCGACGCCCCGATATCAGACATGATCATGAACCTGAACCGGCGGGCCGGATCTCCCGGGCGTGCCCTCGTCGTCGTGACCGACGGAGGCGTCTTCGACAACGAGCGGCGCGGGGAGAGCGTCGGCGGGACGCTCGCCCGCGCGTCCAATGTCAACGCCCTCCATGTGCTGGCCCTCGGCGACAACGGCTGTGATCGCTCTCCTCCACGTGCCGGGAAGTACCGCGAGTGTGTGGAGGCGGGAGCCGACATGCGGCAGGCACTGAGACACCTGATCTCCAGCCTGCGTGGAAAGGACCATCGTTGACCTCCCTCCCTGGACCGGAGCCCGAGATCTCCACAGTCAAGGAGATTCGATGAGACTGACGCGACGTCCGCGCGCCCTGCTCGGCAGATTAAACCGCGGGCCGGGGTGGTGGCGGGGCTGGTGCTGGCCTCGATGCTCGTCTCCCTCACCGGGAAGGATTCCTCGCTCCTCCCCGGTGAGCCCACCTTCACCACCGGCTGCGGAGGGCCGGACCGGCTCACCGTGGCGACCGGCGCCGACATCACCGCCGGTAGCTTCCGCCGTGACCTGATCGAGGAGTGGAACCGCACGCACACCACCCAGGTCACCCTGGTCGAGGTGGCCGACCGTACGGACGAGGAGCGGGCCGAGATGGCGGGCCGTGCCCGGCTGGGGAGCTGCGCCTACGACGTGCTCTCGGTGGACGTGGCCTGGACCGCCGAATTCGCCCGGAGCGGCTATCTCCTTCCGTACCCTCTCGATTCACAGAGGGCGGGCCTCCTCATGTACAACGTTCTGAAGACGGGCCAGGTGGACGGTGTCCAGTACGCGGTGCCCTTCGTCACCGACATACCCTTGCTGTTCTACCGCCGTGGCCTGCCCGTACCCACCACGACCGAACAGCTCTGGAAGTACGCCGCCGCGAACGGCGGGTACGCCGTGCAGCTCGGCGACTACGAGGGGGGCACCGTCAACCTGCTGGAGGCGGTCCTGTCCGCGGGTGGCAGGATCACCGACGGTGACCGGATCGTGGTGGACGAGGGAGTCCACGGCGAGCGGGCGCGCGAGGCGCTCGCGCGCCGGCGGGCCCTGCTGGAGAACGGCACCCTGGCACGCGGGGCGGAGAACTTCTCCAAGCAGGACACCTTCAACGCCTTCAGGGACGGTTTCCTCGCACGAGGTCCGAAGGACTCCGCGGAGGAGAGCAGCCTCCAGGCGTTCCGCGACGAGGAGGCGGCCTACATGCGCAACTGGCCGTTCGCGTTTCACCGCCTGGCCACGGACCGCTCGATGTACGACGACCACCGGCGCCTGCGCTTCGGCATAGCCGCGCTGCCCGAGCGGCGGCCAGGATGACGGGACCCGCCCCCGCCCCCACCGGGGCGCGGCGGGAGCGGGAGCGGGCCGGGGATCAGCGCTGCAGGTCGACGCAGGAGTAGAAGGCGTTGGCGGTGTCGGCGATGTTCCAGACCGCGAGAACCTTCAGGCGGCCTGTCCTGCCGCCCAGGCTCACGTTGTGGGAGACCGTGGCGCCGGGCTGCCTGCCGCCGTCGTTGAAGACCGCGATCCGGGTGTTGCCGATGTAGTACTCCCAGGTGCTGGTGGCGTGGCGGGCGGTCAGCACCCAGTTGAAGGTGACCGAGTTGCCGACACTCGTGGCCGGCCAGCCCTTGCTCTCGTCGCTGAGCTGGGAGAACCGGCCGACGTTTCCGTGGCAGTTTCGCAGGCCCTTGGGGCCCTCCACACTCTGCGGCTCGTAGATGATGTCGCCGCAGTTGGAGACGCGGCCCTGGGCGCACATGGCCTGACGGCTCGGCGGCGACGAGATGTAGCCGTGCGCGCTGGCCGGTGAGGCGACGAACACGGTGGCGGCGATGGCGATGATCGCCGTCGCGAGGAAGGTGACCGTTCTGCGCATGTACTGCTCCTTCGCTGGGGGGTGACCCAAATATAAAAGAAACTTTCCTAACAGTAAATATTTGAGTCAGCGAATACCCGAGAACATTGTCAGACTTCCTGTCAGCCGGACGTCGCCGGGGCGCCCCGACGATCACTCCCCCTCCGGGCGGGTCCGGGCCCCCGTCAGCGTGGGCGCGTGCTCAACCGCACCGCCGAAGGACTTCGACGACGTGCCGGACCTTGAGGACCCTCAGCCGCGCATCCGCCCCGCGATGTCGCGCACCGCCGCGGCCAGCAGGTCGACATCGTCACGGGTGCTGAAGAGCGCCGGTGTCACCCGCACGCAGCCGCCCCTGGCCGGGCCGCCGCGGTTGACGGTGAAGATCCGGTATCGCTTCATCAGGTCGGTGGCGATCGCGATGTTCTCGGCTTCCGAGGTACGTCCGGTGATCCGGAACGCGGTGATCGTGCCATACATGGCGGGCTCCTCGGGGGTGAGGATCTCCAGGTTGTCGATGTCGAGCACCTGGCCCACCCAGCGGTCGCGCAGGAAGCGCAGTCGCGCCTGCTTGGCGGCGGCGCCCAGGGCGTCGTGGAAGTCCAGTGCGACGTCGGCGGTCAGGACGGGGGCGACGTTCAGGGTGCCGGCGTGCACTCGCGAGCGGATGTCGTCGCGCGGGAAGGTCACGTCATCGAAGGCGACGTCGATGTCGGCCAGGCGATCCTTGCGGATGTAGAGGAACCCCGCCCCCAGCGGCAGGCCCATCCACTTGTGCAGAGAGAATCCGGCGAAGTCCGCCTCCAGATCGCCCATGGTGAAGTCCAGCTGCCCCCAGGAGTGGGCGGCGTCGACGATCACGTCGATGCCCCGCTCGCGGGCCATCGCGACGATCTCCCGCACGGGCACCACCAGTCCGGTGCGATTGTTCATGTGGCTGAGCAGCAGCAGCCTGACCCGGGGATGCTCCCGGAACGCCTGGGCGTAGGCGTCCAGCACCGCCTGGCGGGTCGCCGGCTCGGGAATGACCAGCCGCTCCACCTGGACGCCACGCCGGTCGCGCAGCCAGTTCATGGAGTACTGCATGCTGTGGTAGTCCAGGTCGGCGTACATCACCGAATCGCCGGGGCGCAGCCGCAGATAGCCGGCGATCAGCAGTTGCAGGGCCTCGGTACCGCCACGGGTGAGTGCGATCTCCTCCTTGGAGACCCCGAGCATGGTCGCGATGCGTTTCCTGACCTGGTCCGCCTGCCCCTTGTAGGTGTTGCGCAGCAGGTAGGAGCTCACCTCGTTGAGGTGGTCGGTGTTGCGGTGGTAGGCACGGCGCACCGGCTCGGGCATGATCCCGTAGTAGCCGTTCTCCAGGTTGACGAAGTCCCGGCTGACCCGATATTGCCGCGCCACGGTGCTCCAGAAGCCCTCGTCCCGGGCGAGCCGCCCGGGAGCGACACCGGCGGGAACGACCGGCAGTGCGGCGGCCGTCGATCGGGGCTCCGGTGAGGACGGGGCCGTCGGCCCCGGGGCGAGGGGAACGGCCAGCACACCCAGCCCTGCGACCATCTCACGCCTGGACAAGCTCATCGAACCACTCCACACCGATCAGCGAGGGCCCAGCAGCCCCGGCCTGTTCCAACGGATCAGTCACAGTGTGCGCGAAACGGACTCCCCAGGCGGGCATCCGCGCTGTTCAGGCGTGGCGTGGCGGCACCGGCCCCACCCGGGAGGTCCGGGAACGGCCTGGTGACCCCGCTCGAAATCACCATCCGCGTGGCGTCCGCTCCCTGTGGCCGTGACCGGTGACGGCTGAATTAGCATTACATCACCCGTGTCGCGTCACCAGCCGCAGACACGGGTCCCCTCACGTCCGGAGAAACCGGAGTCGAGGAGAGGCTCATGTCCCGCAGGCACATCGTCACCGCAGGGTGCGTTCTGACGCTTACCTCATCGATCGTCCCGGCTGTCGTCCCGGTTCGGGAGGCGAGCACCTTTGCCGCCTCGTCCACCGGGAAACGGAAACCACCGCCCGATCCCATCAAACGGCTACCGCCGGGCGTGATCGAAGCACTCCAACGCGACTTCGGTCTCACCAGGGCACAGGCCGAGACCCGGCTGCGCAACGAGGCTCGGCTGACGGCGGTCGAAGCGAGGCTCCGCGACATGCTCGGCGGCTGCTTCGGCGGATCCTGGCTCACGGGCACCCTCTCCGAGACCCTGGTGGTGGCCACCACCCGCGCGGCCGACATCCCCCTCATCGTCGCGGCGGGTGCCCAACCCAAGGTCGTTGCCGCGTCGCTCGCGAAGCTCAGGGCGATCAAGCGGAAACTCGACGAGTCCCTGCCGAACCATCCGACCGGAGGAAGCGTCCGCTACGTCGACGTGAAGAGCAACAAGGTGGTCATCCTGTCCAGGTACGCCGAGGCGACCCGGCTCCTGGTCGCCTCCGTCCCGGTGGACAGGTCTCTGGTGGTCGTGCAGCCCTCCACGGAGACCCCTCGGCCCTTCTGACGCCCATCGGGACCGGTGTCCTGACGATCTCCGCCGCACCGTTCAGCCGGCGGAGCGAGGCAGGACGGCCCACCGGCATCGGCTGGTTCTCGTTCGGCGACCGAACCGGCCACGGCCCGCGCGTCCAGGAGGACGCGCGGGCCGCACGCGAGAGGCGTCAGTCGTCGACCCAGCCATGGGATCGGGCGAACGCCAGGAAATGCTGCCGGACCTGCCCGATCTGCGCGCCCGTCAGCGTGGGCGCGTGCTCGATGAGCAGCTCGGTGACCGCGCCGCCGAAGGACTTCGCCGACAGCACGTCACACACGCCGTCGTCGTCGCCGATCTGCTGAAAGGCGACCGGGGAAGGCGTCACCGACGGCGCCGTCACCACGACCGGCCGGCGCGCCGGCGGCGGGTCCACGAGGCTGACCGTCGACACCTTCAGGCCACGCTCACTCTCCATGACCTCGTACTCCACCCGGAGGCCCGGCTGAACCACATGCCGGTTCTCACCGAAGTCGTTGGCGTGGAAGAACACATCCTCGCCTCCTCCGACAGCGGCGATGAAACCGTATCCGCGCACCTCGTCGAAACGGAGGATCGTACCGATTGCCACCACAACACCACCTACACAGAGAATTGCAACGCTTTACATGATCTTGCCGGAACCCTCCGGCCCAAGGATCCGGCCCGCCTGTCGCGCCGGATCACCGCTCTCCTCCTCATCGCTCTGCCTGCCACCACCCGACCTCCCGGGCACCCCACGACCGGATCCACGACCGGATCCACGACCCGATCCGTGGGCGGTCCCGGCACCGGCCGCCTGCCGGGGCCCGCCGAGGGACCGGGCCCGCACCGTCCCCGTTCAGGCCGGACGACCCGATGCTAGCCCGGACGGCGCGCCGCGCGCATCGATCCACGATCATCTCGACCGCTTTCGCCCTCCGTTCGCCGGCTCTCCCGGCCGGCCGGTGCGTCAGAGTTCGCTCGACGCCTCAGCGGCCGGGGCGGTGTAGGCGGCCGTGACCCGATCCGCCGCGGCCCTCGCGCGGGCCTCGTCCGCACCCGCCGCGACGTCTGCCTCATACCACCCCAGGCTGCTGAGTACCATGAACCGCCTGCCCTGGTCGGACGCCGTCCACGCCCCGGCCTCCTGCGGGTCCACGGCCTGTCCTGACGACAGGTGGACGGCCAGGCCCACGAGTCCCAGGTCCCAGCCGACGCCGAGCGCGCCGGGCCCGAACTCCTCCCATCTGTCGTCGACATGAGCGAGGTGCTCAAGCTCGAAACGCGTTCCGCCCTCGGGCTCGGCCGTCAGCCGGACTTCGATCCAGCTGACGTTCCCGCCGTACTCCCAGGTGGCGGCATAGCTCTTGGGCGGGTCGCAGCGCTCGATCCTGCCACCCGCGTTGCCCTGAAGTTGGTAGCGGCCATGGAGCCGCAGGTCACCGGAGATGGGCAGAAACCACCGGGGGATGCGCTCGGGGTTGGTGCAGGCGTCCCAGAGGTCTTCGATCTCGGTGTCGTATGTCTGGCTGACTATCACGACACGCGCCTCACCCGCCTCGAGCACACGGCTGCCGACCCGCCGCCGTACGGCGCTGATCTGCCCGGTGACATCGATCATCAATTACCTCCAGCGTGGAGACCCGGTCCTTCAGGGCCGGGAGGAAACGCGGCACGCTGCCGCACTTCCGGGTGGGTGGTGTAGCCGTAGCCGTCTGCTCGTTGGAGCAGGCGGACGTGGCGGTGGCCGATTCCCTGCACGGTGCCGTGCCAGGTGGTGATGTTGAAACTGCCGGTGCTGCGGACCGCGACCCGCCCGGTGTGAACTCCGGCCTTCTTACCTGTCGGGACGGTCGCGCGGACCAGGTCGCCGGTGGCGAACCCCTTGACCTGCTTGATCCGGGGCAGCCGCAGGCGAGGGAAGCCGTAGCGGTCGGTGCGGATACGGGCGTAGGTGCCGCGCCCGGTCGCCTTGACCACGAGCACGGTGGACGGCCAGGTGGTCACGGCGTCTAGGCGGCCGACGTGCAGCGCGTCCAACGTGTGGGACTTCGGCGCGCCGGTACGGGAGCGGTTCCATTTGGTACGCCCGCCGGAGGCGGCGTGAACGGACAGGCCGGTCGCCTGCAGTGCCTGCCACAGTGCCCACCGGGTGGTGTTGACGGCGGCGGCATCCCGCAGCGGCGCTTTGGCCTGCTTGAGGATTTTTGCGAGGAGGGCGGGTTTGTCCTTGAGGAACTCCTGCACGGGGGTGGCGTTCTTGGTCTGGTTACAGCCGATGCAGGCCAGGGTGAGGTTGCTGATCCGGTCGGAGCCGCCCCGGCTGCGGGGGTGGATGTGGTCGAGGTTGAGCGGTACGCCGCTCGCGCCGCAGTAGGCGCAGGTGCGCCCCCATTTGGTGAGCAGGTATTCGCGGACCTCGTACCCGGCGAGGGTGCCCTGCTGGTATTCGGCTCCTTCGAGCGGTCGCCCGGCTGATAAGGCGTGGGTGTCGAAGGAGACCTTCTCCACGTGGACGGCGGTGACGGGCGCCCAGCGGGTGAGCCGCGCCACCTGCGACATGGTGGTGTCGACGCGGTGTCGCAGCGACGGCGCGAGCCACCCTTTCGGCTTGGTGCGGTTGGAGAAACGGGGGGCGCGGTAACGCAGGTTTTTACTGCGGCGTCGCCGCCGATACTGCGAGCGGGCGGTGAGCTTGTCGCGGATCGCCCCGCCCCGGTGGTCGAGCTGGAGCGCGTACCTGCCGGTCCGGCTCCCGTCGCGCTCGGTGAACACCGCCAGGCCGGTGTGCTTGGAGCCGGGGTCGATGCCGACCTGTACGCCTGCCACGACGGAATCAGCTGCTGTGCGGTCCTTCAGTCGGATAACGAACGGGGTATGCCGGTGAACCACGGCCCGGCCGGAACGGAGGAGTTTCCGCGCGTAGGCCGGGTTCGTGGGTTGCACCGGTTGGCCGTGCTTGTCCAGGACGAACACGACCGGGTGGGCTGGACTGCCCGCTCCCTTCCCAGCCGAAGCCGGGTCGGGGTGACGCCGAGTGGACCGGGTGCCGGCCTGCTCGATCTCCCCTCGCCCAGGTTGAACACCAGGTACCGCCGCGAGGCGGTGTCCGTGAGCCGTTTCGTGCCCACCCTCGGGCGTGTCTGCTCCCACGGATTCCAGAGCGGCAGGCTGAGGAAGCACCCGCCGGCGGGTCTGCGATCTCGTGTTCAACGTAGCCATCACAACGCACCTCCTTGAGCTGATGGCCAGGGCTGGTCAACGCGGGGCTTCAAAGCGCATTACTGCACTTCAAGCCCCCTCCTTCAGGAGGGGGTCGTTGACGCGGTTCTCCTCTGGTCTGGTCCCTCGCCGGGGCGCTGGGGTCGACATCGCGCATCGGTGCGGTGCTCACCGGTTGGGGGGCGTACCTCGGAGCGCGCCAGGAAATATTAGAACGTGCTTAAGCGGTGAGCAGCCGGTTCGGTGAACACGTTCGATTGACCATAGGGATAGATCAGGCCGCTAACTGCGAAAGATGGTAGAAGCGGTGCTTTCCCCTCTCTGGGTAGGATCCTGCCTTTACCGGAGGCGTGCGGATCATCTCATCGAGATCGTGACCCCAGCCGTGTCCAACAGAAAAGAGCCAGCCGATGCCCCAGTCGCCGACCTACGACGACGTCCGGAGCGCCGCCGCCCGCATCGCGTCACAGGCCCACCGGACCCCGGTGCTGCGCTCGCGACTGATCAACAAGCGCGTCGGCGCCGATGTGGTGTTCAAGTGTGAGAACTTCCAGCGTGTGGGCGCGTTCAAGTTCCGCGGCGCGTTCAACGCCCTGTCGCGCTTCACCCCCGGGCAGCGGCGCTCCGGCGTGGTCACCTACTCCTCCGGCAACCACGCCCAGGCGATCGCCCTGGCCGCCCGGCTGCTGGACATCCCGGCCACGATCATCATGCCGCACGACGCGCCGGCCGCGAAGGTGACCGCCACCGAGGGCTACGGCGGGCAGGTCGTCCGCTACGACCGCTACACCGAGGACCGGGAGGAGATCGGCCGCACACTGGCCACCGACCGCGGCCTCACGCTGATCCCCCCGTACGACCACCCCCACGTGATCGCCGGTCAGGGCACCGCCGCCAAGGAGCTGTTCGACGAGGTCGGTGAGCTCGACGCGCTCTTCGTACCTCTGGGCGGCGGCGGGTTGCTGTCCGGCACGGCGCTGTCGACCCGGGCGCTGTCACCGGACTGCATGCTGTACGGCGTCGAACCCGAAGCGGGCGACGACGGCCGGCGATCGCTGCGCCAGGGCGCCATCGTCCACATCGACACCCCGAAGACCATCGCCGACGGCGCGCAGACCCAGCACCTGGGCACCTACCCGTTCGACATCATCCGCCGCGATGTCAACGACATCCTCACCGCCACCGACGCCGAACTCGTCGAGAGCATGAGGGTCTTCGGGTCCATCATGAAAACGGTCGTCGAGCCCACCGGATGCCTCGGTTTCGCCGCCGTCCGCAACCTCGCCCCCCAACTGCGCGGGCAGCGGGTCGGCGTGATCGTCAGCGGGGGAAACGTCGACCTCGACCGTTACGCGGCACTGCTGACCTCTTGACCCGGACCTGTGCGATCAGGCCGGCTGCCGGACCCGTTCTCGGAGGATCCCCGCATGCCTCTGTGGGTCAGGCGGCGGCAGGACGCAGACCCGTGGCGAGGAGGGCGGGGACGCGGAGGTCAGCGGAAGAGGGCGCTGTAGGCGTTGACGGCGGGCTGCCCGCCGAGGTGGGCGTAGAGAACGTTGGAGTCCGGGCCGATCTCACCGCTGCTGACCAGGTCGATGAGCCCGGCCATGGACTTGCCCTCGTACACCGGATCGATGATCATTCCTTCCAGGCCACCGGTGAGCCGCATCGCGTCCAGCGTCGAGGAGACCGGTATGCCGTAGAAGTCACCGGCCCAGCCCTCCAGCACGGTGATCTCGTCCTCCCGCAGGTCGCGCCCGAGACCGATCAGCTCGGCGGTGTTCCGGGCGATCCTCGCCACCTGTGCCCGGGTCGCCTCGATCTTGGCGGAGGCGTCGATGCCGATCACCCGGCGGGGACGGTCCTGGCCGGCGAATCCGGCGATCATCCCGGCGTGGGTGGAACCGGTGACGCTGCAGACGATGATCGTGTCGAAGAACACGCCGAGTTCCCGCTCCTGCTGCTGGACCTCGTAGGCCCAGTTGGCGAAGCCGAGGCCGCCGAGGCGGTGGTCGGAGGCCCCTGCCGGGATCGCGTAGGGCACGCCCCCCGCCTGGCGCACCTCCGCGAGAGCCTGCTCCCAGCTGTCCCTGAAGCCGATGTCGAACCCCTCGTCGACCAGCCGCACCTCGGCACCCATGATCCGGGAGAGCAGGATGTTACCGACCCGGTCGTTGACCGAGTCGGGCCAGTCGACCCAGCTCTCCTGGACCAGCAGGGCCTTCAGCCCCAGCTTGGCCGCGACCGCCGCGACCTGCCGGGTGTGGTTGGACTGCACGCCGCCGATGGAGACCAGGGTGTCGGCGCCCTGGGCGAGTGCCTCGGGGATCAGGTATTCCAGCTTGCGGGTCTTGTTGCCGCCGAAGGCGAGACCGCTGTTGCAGTCCTCCCGCTTGGCCCAGATACGCGCTCCGCCCAGGTGCGCGGTGAGCCGGCCGAGCGGGTGCACCGGGCTCGGCCCGAACAGCAGGGGATAGCGGGGAAAGTCCGCGAGGGACATGTCGTGCTCCTTGGGTTTCCGGGGCGATTCAGCTTGAAAGTTTCCACGCGCCGCCGGCCGCGTCCCCGGTCGCCGAGTCCAGCAGTGGTGCGAGGGTCTGCCAGTTGGCCCGCGCGGCCAGCGCGGCGCCGTCGGCGTCCCCGGCCGCGCACAGCGCGATGATCTCGTCGTGCATTTCCACTGATCCCCGGCCGGTGAGCGAGGAGAAGCGCAGCCGCTCGACCCGGCGCAGCGCGGGGGTGACCTGCTCAAGCACCGACCTGACCACGTTGTTCGCGCACGCCGTGACGGCGACCTGGTGGAAATCGTCGTCGGCGGCCAGCGCCCCGTCGACGTCACCGCGCCGCAGCGCCACCGCGAACCGCTCGTTGGCCTGACGCATCAGGTCGAGTTCCTCGCCCGACAGCACCGGCACCGCTTCGCGCACGGCCAGTTCGTGCATGGCCGCGGCGACGGACTGGGCGTTGCGGGTCTCTCTGTCGTCCAGCGGGCTGACGATGGTGAACCGGCCCGGTTTCGTCTGCACGAGACCTGCCTGTTCGAGACGGGCCAGTGCCTCGCGGATCGGCGTGCGGCTGATGCCCAGCCAGCTGATCAGATCGGCGTCGTTGAGACGTTCGCCGGGCGCGAGGGTGCCGTCGACGATCGCGTCGCGGAGGGCGCGGTAGGCGTCCTCCCGCAGCAGGGATCTGGCGACGAGGCCTTGGCTTTTCGGGACCGGCATGCAAAATATTGCACATCATACTTTGCGTATTGTCAATCGAGCCCAAGCGCCGAATGCCTCATCAGGACCGAAAGACCACCGATGAAGGACTTCCGACCCTCACCCCGGGGCGGGTCCCGCTGTCCAATGAAGGAGAGGCTTCCACCCCTTCGAGGAGGAAACGATGCGCGTGAAGGTGAACGAGGTCATGACGCGAGCTGTCGCGTCGGTCAACGGCAGCACGCCGTTCAAGGACGTCGCCGAGGTGCTCATCGCCCACGGGGTGAGCGCGGTGCCGGTCGTCGACGCCGAGAACCACGTCCTCGGCGTCGTCTCGGAGGCGGACCTGCTGGCCAAGGAGGAGTTCAAGGAGCAGTACTACCGCGAGGGCTACCGGCCGCCGCTGCGCGCCCGGCTGCGGTACCGGCTCAGCCGGGAGGGGCGTTCGGCCCAGGAGAAGGCCCACGGCGACACCGCGGCCGAACTGATGACCGCGCCCGCCGTCACCATCACCCCGCACGCCCCGGTGGTGTCGGCGATGCGGCTGATGGACGAGCACGGCGTCAAGCGCCTGCCGGTGGTCGACCGTGAGGGCAGGCTGGAGGGCATCGTCAGCCGTAAGGACCTGCTCAAGGTGTTCCTGCGCACGGACGACGAGATCGCCCGCGAGATCAGGGAGGACGTTCTCGATCATTCCCTGTGGGTGGACACCTCCCAGGTGAAGGTCACCGTCAAGCAGGGCATCGCGAAGCTGAGCGGTCACATGGCACGGCACAGTGACGCGCTGATCGCGGCCCGGATGGCGCTGCGGGTCCACGGGGTGGTCGACCTGATCGACGAACTGGAGTGGGACGAGAACGACACCCCCATGTGGCAGGGCCGCTAGAAACGCCCATCCGGGACGTCATGACCGGTTCGGCTGTCACGGCCCCGCCCACCGCTCCGGTGCGCGGGGCCGCCCGGACCGCCGCGTGCCCACGACACCTCCGCACGTCGTGCACCGCCTGTCCTTTGTCGCGTGCCCCGAATCGATATCCAAACACTGTTTGGCTATTCTGGCTCCGGACCGAGGCACTCCGAAACCGGGTGTCGCCGAGTCGATCGCCTCGACAGGAAGATCGGGTGAACATGACCACTCGCCACGACGTCCCCGACACGGCATCAGTGCTGGATCCAAGCCTGCGGGAGTGGGTGGAACGGCTCGTCGGAGGACGCGTCCTGCGGGCCCGGCGGATGGCCCGCTGGCGGCCCAACTATCTCATCGACGTCGACACCGCCGCCGGAGAGATCACTCTGGTGCTCAAGGGCCCGCGCGTTCCGCCGGCGGTCGAGGCCCGTTCCCGGATGCTGTCCGCCTTCGGGACCCGCCGCGAGGCGGCGGCGCTGACAACGCTGCGCGACACCGGCGTCGCCGTACCGAGCTACCACGGCTACCTTCCCGAGGCCAAGGTCCTGCTCATCGGACGGGTCGCGGGGTCCGGTTTCCTCCAGTCCGCCCCAGCCGCGGACCGGGTGAGCCTGATGCGCCAGTACGCCCGACAGCTGGCCGTGACCCACAGCCTCCGGTGGAGCCACCTCGAGAGCCGGCACGAGCTTGAGGTGACCGGCACCGGACCCGACCGGCCCGGCCCGCTCGCGGCGGTGCTGGCCGACTACGACGTGCTGCGACCGAAGATCACGCGTCCCGATCCGCTGATAGACCTGGCGGTGTGGTGGCTCGGCCGCAACGCACCCGATGCCGGCGAGACCTGCCTCCTGCACGGGGACGCCGGACCGAACCAATTCATGTTCGACGGCGACCGGCTGACCGCGCTGCTGGACTGGGAGGTGGCTCACCTCGGACACCCTCTGTCGGACCTGGGCTACACCCGCTTCCGTGAGGCGCTTTACCCGAGCGGAGCCTTCCCCGAGTTCGTCACCGAGTACGCCGCGGCCTCCGGCCGCGCGGTCGACCGCGCGGTCGTGGACTACTACACGGTGGCCGCGGGGGTGCTCCTGCTCACCGGGATGAGCAGCGACGTACACCGCCCGAGGGTCCGTAACCCGGAGGCGTTACAGCATTTCTGGTGGGACGCCCTGGCTCGGGCGGGGATCTGCCAGGTGCTGGGCGAGTCTCTGGGGCACCCGCCTCTCGATCTGACACCGAGCCCGCCCCACGGCGGGGAATTGAGTGCTCTCACCTCGCTGCTGGCCGACCGGATCGAAGCCACTCCGGTCGACAACACCGGCGCTCCCGGCGGGTCGGCGCACACGCTGCTGCTAGCACGCACCGTGCTGCGCGCGAGCCGCCTGCGGCCCGACGCCAGGGACGGCGACGATGCCGCCGAACTGCTCGGCCACCGCCCGGCGGACCCACGGGCACAGCACGCGGAGATCACGGCGCTGGTCCACGAGCAGGCCGCGCACCGGCTCGACGACCTTGTGCGCTACTTCAGCCACCAGGCCGTCCGGCGAATCGACGCCGTCGCCCCGCTGGCCGCGACCGACACGTGGGACCGTGCCACCGACGAGGCACCGGCCGCCGACGACGCCCGGTTGCACGGCCGGCTGCTCCCCGGATTCCCCGGCGACCCGACCTGACCCGCGACGGGGGCCGCCCACCGGCTCATCCGCCGGTGGGCGGCCCCCGCTTCTTGGTGATCTCCGGCCAGGGCGGTGGTCTACTCCGACGCTCGCACCGCGAAGAAATGCGACCGGGCGTGGTCGACAAAACGCATCTCGTCCTCCGTCGCGTCGCGCCGTACCTCGGGCGACGAGCGAACCCGCGACATCGACGTCAGATCGGAGAAGTACAGCAGCCCGGCACCGTCGAATCCGGCTTCTGGGATCCCCAGTTCGGCGGCGACCGCGGTGGAGAACTCCGGGACGGCGTGCAACTGGCGGTAGCCCGCACTGCCCGAGACGCGCCGAGCGTAGGCGACGTGCCGCTCCCGCCAGTGCTCCAGGAACGCCGCGCGGGTCAGCCGCGCCCGGCGCCGGATCAGACCGACCGCCAGTGCCCGGTCCGAGCCAGGGATCACGGTGTGCTCGACACCGGCGAGGACCGCACTGCGCCGCCTGTCAAAACCCAGGTGCGCTCCGAGCACGTCGGACAGCGCCCTGAACACCGCGTCGGACATCGTGGGCTCCGCGCCGGGCAGTCGCACCTCGACGAGGACGTCGAAGGGCGCCGGGGGTATCGGCAGGGCCGTCCCGTCCGGCGCGGACTTGGCCAGCACCGGGGAGACCACCTCGTAGTGACCGGCCGACGGCCGGATGCCCTCGTGGAGCCCGAGCAACAGGTGCACCGTGGTGCAGGTCGTCATCGCCGTCCCTTTGTCAACGAGCCGGAGCGCCCCGCTCCCCGGGCCGCCCCGGCTCGCACCGGATCGTCTAGATCGCCGCCCCCGCCCCGGCGATGGACTGCTCCCTCTTCTCCGCCTCACGCCGGGCCTGGAAATGCGGCGACTTGTGCTGCACACCCTCGTACTCCGGCACCTGGGCCGGGCTGTCGTCAGCCAGCAGTTCCACCGCCTCCCGCTCGTCGGCCTCGGTCAGCGGCTGGGTGTCGAAGGTGAACTCGACCAGGGTGCCGTCGGGGTCCCGGGTGTAGATCGAGTGGATGAACTCGTGCTTGACCTCGGCCACGTTGTAGCCGTGATCGAGCCAGCGCTGCTTGTGCTCCTCAAGGCCGCCGATGTCCTTGCAGTCGAACGCGATGTGGTTGATCCAGTAGGGCAGGCCGTTGCCCATGCCCCCCTGCCACTGGTCGGGGTCGACCACGACGCCTTCGATACCCCGCAGATCCCAGATCGCGAAGAGCTCGCCCTCGCCCGTGTCGTAGAAGATGTGCTTGGTCCAGCCCCCTTCGGGGGTCTGCCGCTTCACCACCTTCTTGAGGGTGAAGCCCATGGCCTCGGTATAGAACTTGTGCGACTTCTTGACGTCCTTCGCCGCCACGGCGACGTGATGAAACGGCATGCCATTCCTTTCATCGAGGCGGCGCCGACGTCCGCCGACGCCGCCGTCTCGAACTACCGACCGGCACCGGATGAGGTGCCCGCCTGCTGTGCAACCTCCTTGTGCTCGACCGGATCGGCGACAGGCAGCAGCGCGGTCTCCTGGGACACGGAGGCGACGAGCCTGCCCATCGAGGAGAAGAACCGGCCCGTGGAGAGGGCCCGGTAGTCCGCGCTCGAGGGCGATCGGTGCTCGTGCACCACCCAGTCGTCCGCGCGGAAGCTGCGGTGGAACCGGACCGAGAGGTCCAGCGCCACGGCATGCAGTCCGCGGCCCGACTCCAGGTCGGTCCACTCCCCCGACCTCGGCGCGACCGGTTCGACTGGCAGCGACTCCGTCGCGAACACGATCGCCGCGGAGTGCGGGAGGATCTCGTCGGGAAGCTCCTCGGTGAAGCGGATCCACATCCGGTTCGCTGCCTCGGGGCCGGCCAAGGGCTCCCAAGGCGCGCGATCGATGTAGCGGACGTCGAGCAGAGGCACGATGCCCGCCTCGAAGGAGACGGCCGGCAGCGAATGCGGGTCGGGCGGCTCGCTCGACCACTCCTCCTGGTGGTTCGGCCCGAACCCGCGCCGCGGTGTCTGGAACGCCACGGTCACGACCGCGAGAGCGGTCTGTCCCTGCATCGCCCGCACCAGGCGGTTCGCGGTGTGCTCGGTGTCGCGCAGTCGTTCGACCCGGTACTCGACGTCGGCCACCGGGTCGCCTTCGGCGAGGTGGGTGACGTGTACCGAGTGCACCCAGCTCCAGCGGGTGTCGACGGTCCGGCCAGCCGCCATCGTGCCCTGCGCGGCGAGCAGCCCGCGCGGGATCTGCTCCGCCCGGCTGCCGGCGACACGGCCGTACCAGCGGTCCACGCCCGCCTCTTCCAGCCGCAGCCTTGTCAGGAACCCGGCCCGGCTGTCGTCCTCGGCACTCACCTTCGCCTCTCTCCTCCCGCTCAGGTCGTCTACTTGCCGGTTGCGGCGTGCCGCCCGGCCAGGTGCCCGAAGGTCAGCGCGGGGCCGAGGGTGGACCCTCCGCCCGGGTAGGCCATGCCCATCACCGACGCCGCCGCGTTGCCCGCCGCGTACAGTCCCGGCACCGGGCGGCCGTCTCTCCGCACCCGCCCGACACCGTCCGTGACCGGGCCGCCCCGGGTGCCGAAGGCCCCGACCTCGATCTCCACCGCGTAGAACGGAGGCTCGCGCAGCGGGCCGAGGTTGGCCGCGGGCCCGGCCCGGTTCAGGTCCCCGTTGGCGCGTTCGAACGACGACTCGCCGCGGTGGAAGTCCGGGTCGTGCCCCGCCTCGGCGTGCTCGTTGAACCGCCGCACGGTCGAGACCAGCCCTTCGGAATCGACCCCGATCGCGACCGCCAGCTCGGCGAGCGTCGGCGCCGTGACGATCCAGTCCGGCACCTCGTCGCCGGGTATCCAGTCGGCCACCGCCCCCCTGGCGTGGAAACCCTCGTCGAACACCAGGAAGGCGGGCAGGTTGCCGAACGCCAGGCTTGCCGGATCGATGGCGTGGAAGGCTCCCACGATGGCGTTGTAGTTCGTGGCCTCGTTGCAGAACCGCCGACCTGCCCGATTGACGATGATCGAACCGGGTCGGCTGCGCTCGGTGACCACTGTGGCCGAACGAGGGAACACACCGTCACCGCGCCGCACGTCACCTGGGCGGCGGATCAGCGGTGTCCAGTACGCCTCCTGCATCGTGCCAAGCTCGGCGCCGACCTGCTGAGCCAGCCGCAGCCCGTCTCCCACGTTTTCCCGCACCGCGACGGAGTTCTGCAACGGGCCACGCAGATAGGTCCGCACCAGATCAGGAGCCCAGTCGAAGCCGCCGGTGGCGATGACCACCCCGGCCTCGGCGCTGATCTCGAAGGCTTCCCCCTCGTGCCTGCCACGCACACCCGTGACCCGGTCTCCGGAGACGACGAGTTCGGTCACGTGCGCCGAGGTCACCGGCTCGACACCGCGCTCCAACAACCCTCCGAGCAGGGCACCGACCAGTGCCTGGCCCCAGCCTCGCAGATCACGGACCTCACGGTCGGCGACCACCTCGGCTGAGGGGCCGCCACCCGCCCCACCGTAGATGGTCTCGTTGGGACTCAGCCGCATGCGCCCGTGCTGCCCCGGTGACAGGATGACCTTCGATGCCCACGGACCGAGTTCGGTGAACGGGAACATCTCCTCGGCCAGCGAGCGGCCGCCCGCGGGGAGCGCTCCGGGGTTCTCGGAGTGGTAGTCGGGATAGGGCAGCACGATGAAGCGCAGCCCCGTGTTCTCCTCCAACCACCGCAGCACCTCTGGAGCGGCATCCACGAACGACGCCACGGTCTCCGGGTTCTGCCGGTCGTTGGAGAGCGAGGTGATGTAGCGGATCGCCTCCTCGCGGGAGTCCACGATGCCCGCCGCCGCCGCGTGATGGTTGCCCGGGACCCAGACGACGCCTGCCGACAGCGCCGCGGTGCCCCCGACCGATGGCCCTTTTTCCAGGAGCACCACGTCGGCGCCGTAAGCACGTGCCGAGAGCGCGGCCGACAGGCCGGCCGCTCCGGATCCCAGCACCACGACTCCGGTGGCGGCCGGGATCGCCCCACCTTGGACCGGCTCAGTCATGTCATCTACTCCTTGTCCAACGGGCGGAAGGGGTAACGACCCCCATAAACCAACGATGATTGATTAATTTGGCGGCAAACCCCAGCGGAACACCTCTGCGATGCTCAGATGACCAGTGCGGCCAGTGCGCCCTCGCGGAACGCCTCGGTCGCGGTCCGCGGCGCCTGGGCATCACCCACGATGGAGTGGGACACGCCGGTGGCCCTGATGGTTTCCAGCAGTTCCAGCCGCGGTTCTGGCGGTACGATCGCCACCACAGCGCCCACCTCGATCTCCGCGATCGTCTCCCCCTCCGGGCGTACAACCGTCACGACGCGCCCGTCGGCGAATCCGAGCAGCCCCTGGGTGACAATCTGGGACATCCGCCTGCGCAGCACATCGGGCACCTCCATGCGATGACTGGCTCCGCTGTACGGTGTCACGGTCTCGTAAGGCGTCACGAACGTCACCCGCCGGCTGCGGGCCGCCAGCGCCTCGGCCACCAGCGCCCCTTCGTTCGCGCCGATCGCGTCGAACACGAGCACGTCGTCACCATCGCCATCCAGGGCGTCGAGCGCCTGGACACCGGACAGCACCCTGGTGGTCTCCGCACCGGGGAACGGCTCGCCGGGCGCCCGGGCCGCACCGGTGGCGAGGACAACGTGGTCGGGCCGTAGTTCCTCAAGCAGCCCGGCGTCAACGGTCACGCCGAGCTCCGGTTTGACGCCCAGAATCTCAAGTTCGGCGGCCAGATGGTCCACGCTGCCGGCAAGGTCGGCCGCGGCGGTCCGTTCCACCCAGCGCAGCGCCCCGCCGGCCCGGCGGGCCGCGTCGAAGATCCGGACCTCGTGGCCGCGACGGGCCGCGACCTCGGCACACTTCAGCCCGGCCGGTCCCGCACCCACCACGACCACTCTCCGGGAGTGTTCGGCGGGCCGCACCACGAACTCGTGTTCGCGCAGCGCCTCGGGATTGTGCAGGCAGGTGATCTCGGAGAATCCGTCGAGTTTACGGCTTTTGCACACCAGTGCTCCGACGCACGGCCGGATGCGGTGCGCAACCCCGCGACGCGCCTTGGACACGATGTCAGGGTCGGCGATATGCGCACGGGTCATGGCCACCAGGTCGCAGTCACCGGCCCGCAGCAGGGCCTCGGCCACCGCGATCGAGGAGATGCGCCCAACACCGATCACCGGGACCGCGGCGCCGATCGCGTCCCGTAGCCGCCGGGTCCTGGGCATGTTGACCCCCTCGGTGTGCCGGTAGCTGGGGATCGCCTGCGCGTAGCTCTTGCCACCGTGCCCGACCGTGGTGTTGACGAGGTCGATCTCCCCCGTCGCCAGCATGGCCTGCACGGCCGCGATGGATCCGACCGCGCCCAGGCCTTCGTCCTCGGGCGACCGGAGGTCGTCGGTCGCGCTCCGGTAACCGAGTATCCGATCGGGTCCCAGTTCGCCGCGTACGACCTCGATCACCCGGCGCAGGAAGAGCGTGCGGTCCAGGCCCCACTCGTCGTCGCGACGGTTCAGCCACGGACTCAGCGACTGCTGACCAAGATAGCCGTGCGCGCCGTGGATCTCACACCCGTCGAAACCGGCACGCACCGCCATCGCGGCGATTCGGCCGTAACCGGCGATCATCATCTCGATCTGCTCACCGGTCATCGCGTGCGAGATCTCGCCACGGTCGGTCAGCGTGGTGCCGAACCCCCACAGCGGTGGCCTGCGCACGTCGGCATCGGAGCGGAACGTGGCGCCGAGATGGACGAGTTGCAGCAGTAGCGTCGCCCCCTCCGCCTTCACCGCCTCGGCCAGCCGGGCGTGCCGGTCCGCGAACTCGGCCGGGTAATCGTCGAGGGGGTTCACGTACAGCGCCTGGGCGATTATCAGGCCGACCCCGCCGGCCGCCCGTCGCCGCAGATACTCGATGTAGGGCTCGGGCGCCAGCCGTGGATTGCGGAACATCTCGCTTGCACCGTGTGCCGTGATCGCCGCTCGGTTACGGACCGCGACTCCACCGATCGTGATCGGCGTGAACAAGAGCGACAGTTGCGACACTGATGCCTCCGGACATGGGGTGTTCGACGACCCTCGGGCGCCGCGGCGCACCCTGCCCAGGTAAGCTCCGCGGAACAATTGGTATCACGGCGACCGCGAATAACACAACGGCGTTTGGTAATACGGGATAGGTGTTCGAGATCCACGAAAGAACAGACCACCCGTGGGGGTCATCGCGAAGGGCGGGGTGCGGACGAACGCCGACAGATCGGGGGACGCACCCTCGCACGCGGGCCTCGGGACCGGTGAGCGCTCAGCCGAACTGCGGGATGACCTTGTCCCCGATGAGATCGATCGCCTCAAGCAGCTCGGCATCCGGCATTCCGCCCATGTCCATGTACAGCAGGTGCGTGCTGACCCGCAACCGCTCGGAGAGCTGCCCGATGCGGTCCACGACCTCGTCCGGGCTGCCGACGACGGCGGGCCCGCTCGCGGTCAGCCATTCGAAGTCGAACGGACGCGCCTGATGCGCGGGCAGCTCCGGATTGACCACCGCCAGCAGCTGCTGCATCCACTGATGGTAGGCACGGTAGCGCGGTTCCCACGCCTGGCGGGCGCGTCGCCCGTCGAGGCCCACCCACACGTGCCAGCCCGCGCCGATCTCCGGCTCGTGCCGGTGGCCGAACTCCTGCCACTTCTGCAGGTAGTGCTCGACCACCGGGACGAAGAAGTCGGGGTTGCCGAACGCGCTGGGCAGCATCAGCTTCCATCCGAGCCTGGCGGCAAGCTCGACCGAGTCCATCGAGCTGCCACCTCCGATCCACATCACGTCACGCTCGTGCTGCAGCGGCGGCGGCTGCAGCCGCTCACCGTTCACCGGCGCGCGGAACCGGCCGCTCCAGTGCACCGGTTCGCCACTCCAGAGGCTGGACAGCAGTTCGGCGTTCTCGCGGAAGCGATCCTTCGACTCATCGACCGACTGGCCGAACAGCGCGTAGGTCGAGGCGAAGAAGTTGCCCCGGCCCGCGACGATCTCCGCCCGGCCGGCCGAGAGCACGTCCAGGGTGGCGTAGTCCTCTCCGATGCGCAGAGCGTCCAGGTTCGCCAGGAGCGTGACCGCCGTGCCCAATCGCAGCGTCGTGGTCCGTTGGGCGATCCCGGCGAGCAGGACCGGGGGGGCCGAGTAGATGTACTCGATGCCGTGGTGTTCGCCCATGTTGACGCCGTTGAACCCGGCCGCCTCCGCCCGCACCGCGGATTCCACCAGGGTCATGTGCCGCGCGGCGGCGGAGGGCCGGACACCTGTCACCGGATCGGTGACATGGTCCCCGAGAGACATGATGTTGAACTTCACGCTGGGACTCCTCGCTTCAGGGCGGACGGGCTGATCGGGTGAGAATGATGTGACGCGAATCTTCACCGAACACTATTTGGTTTTTCGAGGCCTATTAAACCACGACCGAACTACTTACCCAACAATGTTCGACAAGCTCGCCTTGAGGCGATCGAGCCTCGGCGGCGACAGACCCGCCGTGGCGGAACCCGGAGCAGGCCGGACTGACCGATCCGGGTACCGGGGTCGGTCAGTCCGATCGGGGTCGCGGTGTCAGAGGCCGGCTCAGAAGGCCATACTGCGTCGTACCGCGGCCACCACGTCATCGGCGCCGGGAAGCCAGGCGGCCTCCAGCGACGGAGCGTAGGGCGCGGGGGTCA
Organism: Streptosporangium sp. CA-115845; assembly: GCF_050943795.1. Taxonomy (NCBI): domain Bacteria; kingdom Bacillati; phylum Actinomycetota; class Actinomycetes; order Streptosporangiales; family Streptosporangiaceae; genus Streptosporangium; species Streptosporangium sp. CA-115845. The sequence continues at coordinate 5,757,724 of NZ_CP191988.1, forward strand.
CCGGTGCGCCGACGCGGAACACCGGGGCGTCCAGGTGGCAGAAGCCCTCGTTCACCGCCCGGGCCGCGATCTCGGCGCCGATCCCGAAGTCGATCACCGCCTCGTGCGCCACGACCAGCCGGTTCGTCCGCGCCAGCGACCCCAGCACGGTGTCCCAGTCCAGTGGCACGACGGTCCGCAGGTCGATGACCTCGGCGTCGATTCCCTCGGCCGACAGCCGTTCGGCGGCGGCGAGGCTCTCCCTGGCCATCCGTGACACCGACACGACGGTGACATCGCTTCCCGGACGCAGGATCGCCGCCTTGCCGATCGGCACCAGGTGATCCTCAGCGAAGCCCGGTCCGGTGCGCTCGTAGAGCAACCGGTGTTCGATGACCACGACCGGGTTGTCGTCCCGGATGGCCGCCCGCAACAGTCCGTAGGCGTCACTCGGGGTCGAGGGCATGACCACGCTGATCCCCGGAATGTGCGCGAGCAGCGCCTCCAGGCTCTGCGAGTGCTGCGCGCCCGAGGAGCGACCGGCACCGAACTGCGTCCGGATGGTCAGCGGCACCGTGACGCCCCCACCGGTCATGTAGCGCAACTTCGCGGCCTGGTTCATGATCTGGTCGAGACAGACCCCGATGAAGTCGGAGTACATGAGCTCCACCACCGGCCGCAGCCCGGCCATCGCGGCACCGATCCCCATCCCGACGATCGCACTCTCCGCGATGGGCGTGTCCCGCACCCGCCCGGGAAACTCCTCGGCGAGTCCTCGGGTGAGGCCGAAGACGTTGCCGCCGGCCCCGACGTCGATGCCGGCGACGAAGACCCCGGGGTCGTAATGCAGTTCGTGGCGGAGTGCGGCGCGGATCGAGCGGCTCATCCGGACCGGCTCAGCCTCGGCGGGGAGCGGGGTCTCGGTCACGACGGCCCGCGGTTCGGCGCGGACGTAGGCGTGCAGGGTCTCCGCCGCCGGTTCGGGAGCCGCGGCAGCGACAGTGACGGCCGCCTCGATCTCCCGCTGAACCTCCAGCGCGAGCCGCTCCAGCACGCCGTCCTCGACGCCCCTGTTCCGCAACGCCTCGCGGGCCCGATCGATCGGATCACGAGCCAGCCACAGCCGGTCGAACTCGGCGCTGCGGTAGCGCTGCTGGTCACCTTCGTAGTGTCCGCTCACCCGGAACGTGACCGCCTCGACGAAGCAGGGCCGGCCGCCGGAGCGTACCCGTGCCACGATCTCGTCCATCTCGGTGGCGACCCGCTCGACGTCGTTGCCGTCGACACGGACGAAGTCCATGTCGTAGGCGCCCGCCCGGCGCTCCGGCGACACCGACGCGCCGGTGGCGGAGAACTCGGAGTACTGGTTGTTCTCACACAGCAGGATCAGCGGAAGCCTCCACTCGCCGCCGAGCACGGCCCCCTCGTGGAAGGCACCGGTGCTGGTGGCGCCGTCCCCGAAGAAGGAGACCGCGACCCGGCCGTCGGCACGCAGCCGAGCCGCGGTGGCCGCACCCACGGCGATCGGGACACCGGCCCCGACGATGCCGTTGGCACCGAAGATGCCCAGCGCAGGGTCGGCGATGTGCATGGACCCACCTCGCCCCCGGCAACTACCGCTCTCCCGCCCGAACAGTTCGGCGAAGGCCGCGGTTACGTCGAGGCCCTTGGCCAGCACATGGCCGTGGCCGCGATGTGTCGAGGTGATCACGTCGTCCGGACGGAGCGCGGCGCAGGTACCGACCGCGACCGCCTCCTGACCCACCGACAGGTGGACGAAACCGGGGATCCGGCCGGCGGCGTAAAGCACCGCCGCACGCTCCTCGAAAGCCCGGATGCGCGACATCTCACGGTAGAGCCGCAGTAGCCGGGCGGTCTCCACCGGCCGCGGCGGGGCTTGGATCTCGTCGGGATTCACTGTCACCGTCTCCTGTTCAACCGACGGCATCCCGCACGATGGCGCTGCCGGTGAGTTCGTCGCTCTCGTCCTCGGCGGACGCTCCGAGATACGCCTCGAGCACCCGCGGATCGTTGCGGACCTCGTCGGGCCGCCCGGAGACGAGCACCGAGCCGGCGGTCAGCACGGTGACCTCGTCGCAGGCGGCCAGCACCATGTCGATGTTGTGCTCGACCAGCACGACTCCCATCCCCCAGTCGGCGGCGAGCCTGCGGATCAGCGTCGCGAGGTGCTCCGCCTCGGCGTCGCTGAGCCCGGCGGCGGGCTCGTCGAGCATCAGCACCGACGGTGACGCCGCCACCGCGCGGGCGATCGCAGCCACCCTGCGCCGACCCATCGACAGCTCGGCCGGCTTGAGGTCCAGCTCGTTGTGGAGGTCGAACTCGTGAGCCGCGGCGAGCGCCGGGCCGGTCAGCCGGATCCGGCCGGGACGCAGGAAGTCGGTCACGTACCGCCACGGGGTCCAGCGGTCGCAGGCCACCGCCAGGTTCTCCCTGATGGTCAGGTCGTCGAACAGCTCGACGGACTGGAATGAGCGGCCCAGGCCCGCCTCGGCGATCTGGCGCGCGCTCCAGCCGGTGATGTCTGTCTCTCCGAGGCGTACGCTGCCGCCGGTCGCGGCCACGAACCCGGTCACCGCGTCGATCACAGTCGTCTTGCCGGCGCCGTTGGGGCCGATCAGACCATGCACCCGGCCCGGCCTGACCTCGAAATTCGCGTCGGCGACCGCGACGACGCCGCCGAAGACCACCCGCAGCCCGTCGACCCTCAGCCCTCGTTCGGGAACCCTCTCGATATCGAGACCGGCTTCCGCGACGGATTCGGCCTCCGTCTCGCGTGCGGCCCCCTTTCCGGCGGCGTCCTGCCCGGCCTGTCCTGTCCGCCCGGGCAGCGTCCGACGCACCAGGCTGGCGACACGGTGGCCGAGATGCGCGTTCATCTGCCACAGGCCCGAGGGCTCGGTCACCAGGATCCAGAGCAGGATCAGACCGCTGATCAGCGGCAGCCAGGTGTCGAGGCCCTCGATACCGGACAGCACCTTGGAGCCGATGCCACCGGGCAGCAGCGTCGACCCCATGATGCCGCCGCCGACCAGCCCCACCCCGCCGACCACGGTCATGGCGACCGCGGTGATCGACGGGAAGGTGGCGAACTGCGCCGAGATGACGCTGCTGCTGCGGAACGCCAGCATGATCCCGGCGAGCGCGGCGATGCCGGCCGCCGCGGCGAAGGCGAACAGCTTGACACCGAACACACTGATCCCTAGCGCGGCCGCGGCACGTTCGTTGGAGCGGACGGCGAGCATACGGCGGCCCGTCGCGCCCCGGCGGACGTTGAGCAGCGCGACGGCGACCGCGAACAGCATCACCGCGGCGAAGATCGCGTACCGCTCCGGGTGCCGGATGGCGTTCAGGTCGAGGCCGAACAGGCTGATCGAGGGGACCTTGATACCGCTGGTCCCTCCGGAGTACTCGAAGTTGTTGAGGACCACGTTGTACAGCACCACCGCGAGCCCGAGAGTCGCGATGGCCAGGTTGATCCCGCGGGTTCGCAGGGCCGGCAGCGCGACGAGCAGGCCCACGATCATGGTGAGCACGATCGCCGCGACGGCCGCGAGCGGGAACCCCCACCCGAGCGAGGCTGCCAGGCGCGCGGCGATGAACGCGCCGATGCCGGCGAGGACGTACTGGGCCAGGGAGAGCTGCCCGGCATAGCCGACGATCAGCACCACCGACAGACAGAGCACCGCGAAGCCCATGCTCACAGTGAAGGCGTCGACCCACCGCGTGGACAGCAGTTGGGTGAGCACGAGCGTCAGCGCCGCGAAGGTCACCAGCACGGGGATCGGCCGGATCCGGCCGGAACCGACGGCGGGCAGGCGGTCGAGGACATGGCTGCGCAGCGGCAGCCCGCGCCCGCGCACGATCAGCATCATGATGACCACGACGAATGGGACGCTCTGCGACAAACCGGGGGTGGTCACATATCGCGCCATCAGTGACTCGACGATTCCCAGGCCCAGCCCGGCGGCGAAGACCAGCGGGAACGAGGTGAAGTTGGCGACCAGCCCGATGGCGAGCGCCGGAATGACCAGCAACGACAGTTGGGTGGGCTGCAGGAAGGTGATCGGCGCGATGAACGCTCCCGCCAGCGCGGCGAGTCCGGATCCGATGGCCCAGTTGACGGTGCCGATCCGATCCGGTGAGTGCCCAAGGCTGGCCGCGGCGCGCTGGTTCTCCGCCACCGCGCTGGTCGCCCGGCCGAACGTGGTATATCGGTAGACAGCCCAGAGCGCGGCCGTGGAGACCAGTCCGATCACAAAGAGGATCACCCGGTCCATGCCCACCGGGGCACCCGCGATGAGTTCGATCGGTTCAGTCGGCAACAGCGACGGCACCGACAGGATGTCCACACCGAAGATCAGGACCGCGGCGGCCTGCAACACCATCAGCACGGCGAGGGTGGCCACCACCCGCAGCAGTCCCGACGAATGTCTCATGTTGCGCAAGATCACCAAATAGACCAGCGCCCCGACCAGGACCCCGGCCGCGGTCGCCGCGATCAGGCCGACGACCAGCGGGAGTCCCCGCTGGACGCTGACGGCGTAGTAGACGTAGGCGCCCACCATGACGAACGCGCCCTGGGCGAAGTTCAACACGCCGGATCCGCGGTACACGAGGACCAGGCCCTGCGCGACGAGCGCGTACAGCGCCCCCGCCCCCAGGCCGATAAGAACGAACCGGATGATATCCATCTACACAAACCTTTAACATCGGTAACTCAGGTCCGGAATGGGCCAGCGGCGGCACTGCTGTGGTGCCGGATCCGTGGGTCGATGTGACGACCGCTGCGCACGATTACGCGGGAGACGGCGCCTCGTCGGCCAGGTAGGCGGCTTCGAGCTCGGCGGCGCCGTCGGCGGCGACGCCGTTGGCGACGACCCTTCCGCGACGCATCAGGTACCAGCGGTCGGCGACCCGCAGAGCACGCCGCGCCTGCTGCTCCACCAGGATCACCCCGACGTTCCGGGTCCGGGCGGCGTGCTCGATCGCCGCCATCAGGCGGTCCACCACGATCGGCGCCAGCCCGAGGGAGAGCTCGTCGGCCAGCACCACCCGTGGGGCGCGGGCCAGCGTACGCGCCAGGGTGAGCATCTGCTGCTCACCGCCGGACAGCAGCCCCGCCCGGCGGTTCAGCAACTTCTCCAGCTCCGGGAAGAGCTCGACGGCCGGATCGACGCCACCGGCACCGAGCAGCAGGTTGTCCCGGACCGACATCGACATGAACACCGACCGCTCCTCGGGGACGAATCCGAGGCCCTCCCTCGCCCGGCTGTGCAGGCCACCGCGGGCCGGCGCGCCCAGCCATTCGACCTCTCCGCCCAACGGCGCCAGTTCACCGGCGAGCGTGAGCAGGGTGGTGGACTTGCCGGCACCGTTCGGTCCCAGCAGCGCGACGATCTCGCCGGCGCCGACCTCGATGTCGACGCCGTGTACCACGGCGAGGTCGCCGTAGCCGGCGACCAACCCGGTCGCTCGCAACGGTACGTCCACCGTCGGTGGCGTCCGGGAAGCGGCTGGAGCGTTCACATGTATCTCCTCGGAGAAAACTCGACTGAAAACTGCTGTGTGCTTCGAGGACCGGCCCAATTCCGCGAACCGCGAGCGCGTCGCTCAGCCGGCCGATCCCATCGAGGCGAGCCGGAAACCGGCCGCCATGCCACCGTCCGCCACGAATTCGGCTCCCGTGCAGTAGGAGCTCTCGTCCGAGGCCAGGAACAGCGCGAGCGGCGCCACCTCGTCCGGACACCCCATCCGGGGCAGCGAGAGTACCGCGTAGGCGGCACCGGCGTCGGGCTTGCGATCAGCCGCGCGACCGCGGTGCCGATGCCACCGGCGCCGCCCGTGATGGTGGCGACCTCGCCACCGAGCCGTCCCATACGATGCTTGCTCCTCTCCAGAGAATGAACGTTGTTTGGATATCAATCCAACAGCGCTTGGCTAAGTGGGTCAAGGGGGGTGGCCGACTCGACCAGAGGGACCTCCAGCCCTGCGACCCACACCCTCTGATCTACCTGGTTAAACCAGCCCAGCAAGGGCGAATGACAACCCATCTCACACGCTACGGAACGCTACAAAGGCCGATCAGCAGGCGGGAGTCTTGTTTCAAATGCCAAATGTCGTTAGATTAACGGCTCGTGCGATCGGCGCTGTAACCCAACGTGAAGGAAACACCATGAGCACACGACGACTCCGTTCTACGGCCGCCGCCCTGGTCGCCGTAGGGCTGTCGACCTCGGCCTGCGGCAGCGACACGCCCTCCAGTTCGGCCGAGGACTCCATCAAGATCCTCACGATCGCGTCGTTCGAGAGCCAGCAGTTCTCGGTCCCGCAGGTACGGACCGCTGTCGAGGTCGCCGTCAAACAGATCAACGACGCCGGCGGCATAGACGGGCGGAAGATCGAGGCCTCGTTCTGCAACGACAAGTTCGACCCCAACGAGGCGGCCTCGTGCGCCAGGGAGGCCGTGTCCGAGGGCGCGGTCGCGGTCGTGGGCGGCACCACCCCCAACGCCGGCGCGATCCTGCCGATCCTTGAGGAGGCGGGTGTCGCCTGGCTGGCCGGCAGCGGCACGTCCGGACCGATCGAACTGACCAGCCCCGTGTCCTACCCGATCAACGCCGGAGCACCGGGGATGACGATCGGGGCCGGAGCCAAGGCGGTCGCCCTCGGCGGCAAGAACGTCGTGATCATGGCCGGTGAGAACGAGAACGCGCAGATCAACAGTGAGCAGTCCGCTCGTGGAGTGAAGGCGGCCGGCGGCACATCGACCATGATCACGGTGCCGCTCAACGCGGCCGACTACGCGGCCTCCGCGGCGGCGGCCCTGGCCAGGAAACCCGATGGCATCTCCATCGGGTCGACCCCGGAGGACACCGCGAAGATCGTGCAGGCGCTGCGCCAGACGGGCTACAGCGGCGTCATCACCGGCCCCTCCTCGCTGTTCCCACCCAGCAGCCTGCAGGCCCTCGGCGCCTCCGCAACCGGGATCACCGTCCTCTCCCGGCTGGCGCCGACGACGTCCACGGACATCCCGGAGATCAAGGAGTTCGTCGACCAGATGACGGCCGCCGATCCCCAGGTCCGGATCGAGGACCTCGGTCTGAACGCCTGGACCGGGGTGCGCCTGTTCGGCAAGCTTCTCCAGGGCAGGACCGTGGACGGACCAAAGAGCGTCATCGACGCGCTCGCCGATATCAAGACGCCGATCGAACTGGGCACCGTCCCGGCCTATCCCGGCGTGCAGAACCCGCCGCCCGTACCCGATTTCCCCAGGGTCGCGGTGTTCAAGACAATGGAGAGCAAGGTCGTCGACGGCAAGCTCGTGCAGCAGGGCGACTTCTTCGACCCGCTGGCGGCCAACGGCTGACCTCCATGAGAAAGGGGGCCCGCCGACCTGATCAGGTCGGCGGGCCCCCTTTCTCATGTCCCTTTCCGGTGAGTGCTCATCCCGACATGTTCGCCAACTGCTCCGCGGTGAGCACGACGAGTATCCCCGTCGCCGTCGCGTGCAGCGTCTCTCCCACCCAGGCCGAGACCGTCACGGTGCGCTTACGCCCGTCAGCGCCGGTCAGCTCGGCCCGGAAGCACACCGGTGTGTCGAGCGGAACCGGCCGCCGGAACGTCACCTCCAGCTGCACCGTCGGCGCCGGAACCCGCTCGACGCGGCCCGTCATCAAGCCGATGAGGTCGTCGAAAACCGCGGCCAGCACGCCACCGTGGGCGTAACCGGGCATCCCCTCGAAGGTCACAGGTATCCGGGTACGCAACTCGATGGCGCCGCCACGGCGCCGGACGGTCGCGGCCAGGCCCGCAGGATGCGCCGCGCCGGTGACGAAGCACTGGTCGTAATGGTCAACCACGCCGCCGTCGGCGATCTCCGGGGCGTCCGGCTCGGTCACGATCTCGGCGAACGACCGACGCCGCGGCGCCCCGGCCGCGAGCTGCCCGGTGAGGCCGTCAAGCGTGGCGGCGAGCTCGTCGAGTGCCTCGTCATCGACGTCGTGACACAAGAAGCGTTCGGTCAACCGGCGCAGCGTCGCCGCGGCGCGGAGCCTGGAGGCGGAACCGGCCGGCCCCGGCGGCGCCGACGTCATCGGTTCCCCCTCTCGGTGTCCGGCGCCGCCCAGTCCGCGACGACGCCCTGTTCGAGCAGCCGGTCGAGGGGCGCGCCGGGGCTCCAGCTCGCCAGCACCTCGCGGGTGTGTTCCCCTGGCAGGGGGAACGCGCGGGTGCCGCCGTGAGGGTGCCGGCCGAACCGGGGCGCGGCGGCCGCGGACGGCGGCGCAGCGGCGCCGTCGGCGCGCAGGCTGCCCCGCTCGGCCAGGTGCGGGTGTGACGCCGCCTCCGCCATGCTCAACACCGGTGTCACACACGCGTCGGTACCGTCGAAGACCTTCTCCCAGTGCGCACGGTCGTGCTCGACGAACCGGCCGGCGATGCGCTCCCGCAACCCCGCCCACTCCAGGGGGTCGGACCGGTCCGCCTCGGCCGGGGACAGCCCGAGCAGCTCGGTGAAGATCGCGTAGAACCGGTCTTCGATGGCGCCGACCGCCATGTGACGCCCTTCCCTGGTCTCGTACACGGCGTACCAGGGCCTGCCAGAGTCGAGCAGGTTCGTGCCGCGCTCGTCGTGCCACTGGCCGGCGGCGGCCATCTCGTAGATCGGCAGCATCAGCGACGAGACGCCGTCGACGATCGCGGCGTCAACCACCTGCCCGTGACCGGTCCTGCCGGCCTCATGCAGCGCCGCCAGGATGCCGGTGAGAAGGAACATCGCGCCCCCGCCGAGATCACCGACCAGGCACAGGGGAATCGTCGGCGGCCCGCCGGCCGGGCCTATCGCGTGCAGGGCTCCGGTCAGGCCGATGTAGTTGACGTCGTGGCCGGCGACGCGCGCCCACGGTCCGCTCTGTCCCCACCCGGTCATCCGGCCGTACACCAGCGCGGGGTTGCGGACCAGGCACTGCTCGGGACCCACGCCGAGCCGCTCGGCGACCCCGGGGCGAAATCCCTCGATCAGGATCGCGGCCTCGGCAGCGAGATCGAGCACGAGCTTGGCTCCGGCCGGGGAACGCAGGTCAACCGCCACCGAACGCTTGCCCCTGCCCATTGACACCGGGGCGGCGTCAGGGCCGCCGACGTCGTCGATCCGCTCGATCCGGATCACGTCGGCGCCCATGTCGGCCAGTTGCAGCCCGGCGAACGGCCCTGGGCCGATACCGCCCAGCTCGATCACCCGCACACCGGCGAGCGGACCCACCCGCCCGCCGCTCATGCCAAGCCCTCGCCGGCCAGGAACCACTCGCGGATCCGAGCCCGCGAGATCTTGTCCGTGGCGCTGCGCGGCATCTCGTCGAGCACCAGCAGATGCGCCGGCAGCTTGAACCGGGCCAGCCGGCCCGCGCCGTAGGCGTGCACGTCGGCCAGGGTGACCTTCGCACCGTCCTCCGGCACCACCGCGAGCAGCCCGGTCTCGCCCCACCTGTCGTCCGGCACCCCGACCACGGCTATCTCCGCGATCCCCGGCATCCCCGCGAGCACGTTCTCCACCTCAGCCGGATAGACGTTCTCCCCGCCGGAGCGATACATCTCCTTCACCCGGCCGACGATGTAGAGGTGCCCGGCGGCGTCCAGCCGGGCGACGTCGCCGGTGCGGAACCAGTCCCCGTCGAAGAACTCCGAGCGGGGCTGCCGCCAGTAACCGGGGGTGACTCCGCCTCCGCGGATCCACAGTTCACCGGCTGCACCCGGCGCGACCTCGGCGCCGTCCGGGCCGGTCAGCCGGATGCGCGTGTGCGGCGCGACGGTGCCCGACGACCCGGCCTCGGCGACCGTGTCGTCGGGGCGGGACAGGATCGTGACGTTCGGTCCGATCTCGCTGGCCCCATAGGACAGTTGCACGTGCACCCCGCGCTCCCGGTAGGCCCGGTAGGTCTCCAGGGCGGAGGGCCCCCAACCTCCGTACAGAACGGTTTCGAGCGCCGGAAACCGGGCCGCGGCGAAAGCCGGCAGCCTGGTCAGCCACTCGTGCATCTGGAGCACGCCGCACAGGTGCGTGATCCGCAACTCGGGATCGGTGAGCAGGTCGAGCGTCGTCTCCGGGTCGAAGCGGCGGACGGTGGTCACCCGGCCGCCCCAATACAGCATCGGGTTGGTGAACACGTTGAGCCCACCGGCGTGGAACAGCGGCACGATGTTGAGGTGATGCCCGCCGCGCTCCGCCATCCGGCTGGTGTGCGCCAGGTTCTGCGCCTGGGTGACCAGCGTGCGGTTGGTGCACAGGACGCCCTTCGGACGACCCGTGGTGCCCGATGTGTAGAGCAACTGCGTCACGGCGCCGGGGTCGAGGTCGCCGCCGGCCACCCGTTCAGGTGTGCTCGCGATGACCTGTTCGTAGTCGGCGATCTCCTCGGGCGCATCCCAGCCCATCCGACGCGGAAGCGCCACCTGGGCGGCGAGTTCGTCGACGAGCCCGCTCCAGACACCGTCGTGCACCACCGCCGACGGCTCGGCGTCAACCAGCTGCTCGGCCAGTTCGGCGGCGGTCAGCCGCCAGTTCAGCGGCATCAGCACGGCGCCGATCCGCATGCAGGCGAACTGCGTCTCCAGGATCCTCGGGTCGTTCTCGGCGACCAGCACGACACGCGCACCGGATTCGACACCCCACTCGTGCCGCAGCACTCCCGCGAGCCTGGTGACCCGTTCGTCCAGCTCACCCCAGGTCACGGTCGCTCCGGTCTCGGCCAGTGCCAGCGCCACCGACTCCGGCCGGTGCCGGGCGTGGTGGGCGACCCAGTCGGTAAGTACCTCGCTCACGTCAACTCCTCTGGTTGGGCGGTGACGGACACCTCGGACAGCACCGGGCGCCTTGGTGTGTGCAGGATCGCGACCTCCTGCGCCACGGAGGCGACGAGTGTCCCCTCCGCGGTGAAGTAGTGGCCGAGGGACAGTCCCCGGCCCTCGGCCGCGACCGGCGAGGCGTGCTCGTGCAGGAGCCAGTCGTCGATCCGGAACGGCCGGTGAAACCAGATGGTGTGATCGAGGCTGCCGCCGCGGATCTCACCGCGGGTCAGCCGTTCCCACAGCAGCGGATCCGGCCCGTCCTCGTGCGGGTAGAGCACCGGCTCGAACATCGTGAGGTCGCTGGCGTAGGTGAGCAAGCAGGCATGCAGCAGGGAATCGTCGCCCACCCGGTCCGGGACACGCAGCCACATCCGGTTTCGCGGCTCCGGCGTCGCCCCGACCGACCAGGGCGCCCGGTCGACGTGACGCACGTCGATCGGCCACGGGGTCCGGGCGTTCTCGGGGACGGCCTCACCGAACGTGGCACGCAGGGATTCCGGTCTGGTCGGAAGGGTGTCGGGGGCCGGTATACGTGCCGGTGCCGGTGTCCGGCCGTGCTCGACACCAGCCGTGTCCCGCTGGAACGATGCCGTGACCAGCGCGATGAGCCCACCGGCCTGCGTCGTCCGTACCAATCGGGTCGCCGCCCGTCTGGTGTCACGGACCCGCTCGACGACCAGCGTCAGCTCGGCGGTGGGGTCACCGAGACGGAGGTAGCTGACGTGCACCGAGTGCACCCGCAGGTCCTCAGCCACGGTATGGCCGGCAGCGCGAAGCGCCTGCGCCGCGATCTGACCGCCGTAGAGCCTGTCGAAGCCGGCGATCGAATGGCCGCTCACGAACTCGTCGGCTCCTCGCCGCTCGATGACAAGCACCTCCTCGACCAGCCTGCGCAGCAGCAGCCCGGTCTCGCCGAGGTCCGGCCGGGGATCTCGCGAAAGGCTCACCGCGTTCCCTTCAGTCGGCTCAGGGGGTCGCCCACCACCGACGTGGCGACCAGCTTCCCTTCGGTCACCCGCCCGGAGACCGCCGTGAGATTGAACACCCGCGGATAGTCCGGGATCGGCGGGGTGACCCCGACCGTGCGGTAGCCGCCGGCCATCGGCAGTTCGATCGGGTCGGCGATGCCGTTCAGCGTGTCCAGCAGCCCCTTGGAGCTGAAGTCCCCCTCCATCCGGGCCACGACGGCACGGAACAGGTCGAAACCATTCCAGGTGTGCGCCCCGATCTCGTCGATCCGCACGTCCGCCTGAAGGGCGCGCATCCGTGTCACGAAGTCGGCGACGCCGCTGATATCGGTGCTGGTCGGCAGACTCACCGTACTGACGGCGAGGAGTCCCTCGGCGAAGTCGCCCAGCGCCGCGATGTTGGTGTCGTTGAGACCGGAGGCCTGGGTGGCGATCGGGCCGGTGTATCCGGCCTGACGCAACGCCTTCACGACCTGTGGCACGGCCAGGCTGCTGACGGCGAGGCCCACGCCGTCGGTTCCGTTGTCGACGATGGTCTGCGCCTGCGCCGAGTAGTCGGGCTGGCCCAGCGGTACGGTCACCGTCTGCACGGAGATTCCGACCCGCTTGAAACCGTCGGTCAGGACGGCGGCCGCGGTCTGTGAGGAGTCGGTGTCGCCGGCCAGGACAACCGGCTTGGTCGCTCCGGCCTCGTGCAGTGTCGCGGCCATCCCCAGGTACAGGCCGGGTACGCCGCCATCCGCCGGGAAGGAGATCGGGTTGACCAGTTCCGAGACGATCAGTCCCTGTCCCCCGACATAGGGGATCCCGGCCTCCTGCAGGTTCTCCAGACCGGCACCGAAAAAGCTCAGCGCGCCGACGACGGCGTCGAGACCGTCGTCGACCGCCTGGCGGAAGCAGGCCGCCTCCTCGTTCGGATCCAGCTTGCTGTCACACATCCGCAGTTCGACCTGCCGCCCGCCTATGCCGCCGGCGGCGTTGATGGCGTCGACCTGCGCCCGGGCCGCCACCGCGACCTGCGGAACGGAGAAGGCCGCGTTCTGCTCGACGGTGATGGTCATGATCCGGACCGGGTTCGTGTTCCGCTCCGGGGCCGAGGACCCACCGCATGCGGTCAGCCCTGCCGCGGTGACCGCCACCAGGAGCGACATCACCGACCAACGGCTGCATTTCTTCACTGGGAATCTCTCCGGCTCGTCGTCGACATGGTGCGAAGGGGTCGGGGTCACCAGGCGAGACGGGTGGAAGGCGTGTCACCACGGCCCGCCGCCGGTTCAGCCCTCGGTCGGGGTGAACCTGACCGGCAGCGAGCGCAACCCGTGCTGGTTGGTTCCGCCGCCCCAGCGCGGCTCGCCGTCCAGTTCGACGTCGGGCAGGTGGTCGAGCACATACTCCAGAGCCAGCCGCAACTCCAGCTTCGCCAGCGGCTCGCCGATGCAACGGTGCCGGCCGATGCCGAAGGCGAGATGCCGGCTCAGACCGGATCTGTCGATGTCGAACCGGTCCGGCTCGGCGAACTTCTCCGGATCGCGGTTCGCCGCGCCGTAGACGAGCATCACCTTCTCTCCGGGGCACAGGCTCGCGTCGCGGACCTCGGTCGGCTTCGCCACGGTCCTGGCCATGTTCCACACCGGCGGGTGCAGCCGCAGCGTCTCGTCGATCACCGCTCCGATCAACGACCGGTCGGCGAGCACCCGATCTCGCAGGCCCGGCTCGGTGATCAGCCGATAGATCATCGTGCCTATCCCGTTGACCGTGGTCTCGTGGCCGGCGACCACCATCAACTGGACGAGCCCGAGCATCTCCGAGGCCGGCACCGGCTCGTCGTCGATCGTGGCGTTGACGTACTGGCCGAGCAGGTCGCCCACGGGCTTGCCCCGCCGGGCGTCGATCTCCTCCTCCAGGAACGCCTCCAACTCCTGGGCTCGCTGCCTGGCCAGCACGGGCTGGCCCGTGGCGGCGAGGAAGTTCTCCGCGAGCTCCCGGATCCGCCGCCAGTCCGAGTCGATGCCAAGGACCAGGCAGATCGCCAGTACCGGGACAGGATGGGCGATATCGGAGATCAGGTCGGCGCGGCCCCGAGGCAGGACCGGCTTGAAGGCCGCCCGGACGATCTCCTCCAGCCCCGGTCGCCATTCCTGCAGGGCCCTGTCGGTGAAGTTCGGTAGCACCAGCTTGCGCAGCTTGGTGTGCCTTGGCGGATCCAGCTCCGCCGGAATCACCGGCATGCTCGCCCCGGTCGGCGGGATCATGATGCCCTGGGTCACCGTGTAGGTCTCCCAGTCGCTGGAGGCCTCGACGACGTCGTCGTACTTGCTCAGGGCCCAGAACCCGCCCGATGACGGGCTCCAGGCGACCGGGCACCGACTCTGCATCTCCCCGAGCGTCTCCGGGAGTCTCTGCAGCAGTTCGGGATCGGTGTTGTCGAGATCGAAGATCGGACGTTCGCCGGGCTTGGTCATGTCATCTCCTGGAGGATCTACGCGCAACCTGAGGGATTCGTCCGAGACAGGACATCTAGGGGATTCATCCAGGGCAGCAGTGGTGCGCTGGACTCTGACCGAAGATTATCAAACGTTGTTTGAAATCACTAGGAGGTGATCGACTTAAATCGATTACTGTTTGGTTGATTGGCAACGGCCGGAGTACGCAGCCGTCCCGTCACCGCGAGCACAGCCGTCCGCCGCTTGCCGCCCGGCCCTTGCGTCCAGCCCCCGGCCCCCTCCAAGCGGAGCCGCCGGGCGATTCCGCGCGCCGGCGCGCCGCCGTCCCCTCCCCCTACGGCCGTGGCGACTCACGCGCCGACGCCCACCGTCAGAAGTCGTGCCGGCACATCCAATCCCGGACGATGACCGATGCCGCGTCCAGGTGGGACAGCTGGTCGCGCTTGCCGCTGAAGTAGTGGTTCGCCCCGATGATCTCGTGAAACTCCCTGTCGCCATCGGGCAGGGCGGCGAAGAAGTCCCGCTGGTGCGCGGCGGGGACGGCGTCGTCGGCGCTGTTGGCCACCACCAGCGTGGGCACCGTGATCCGTGGGGCGGCGTCGACTGCGTCGACCTGCGCGTACTCAAGGCTCCACTGAGACAGCCAGCCCCGAGTGGTGCAGAACCGGGCCAGCCCTGCCGGACCGTCGTTCGCCACCTGCGGGTCACCCAGGTACGACCAGCCGGGTCGGCGGTCGTTCGGATCTATGGCCGGGTCCACCCAGCGCGGGTCGGCCATCGTGCCGTGCACGACGAAGCAGCTCTCGTCGTGGCCACGCCCGGAGCGACGCATCCCGTCCAGCTCCGTCAGCGCGCGCTCGGTGATCCGCGCGTTGCGCTCGCGCTGCGCGGCCCGGTAGCGGGCGACGTACTCTGCCGAGTAGGGCGCTTTGTTCGGGTTCTCCGGGTCGTAGAGGTTGAGCTCCGGGTCCCGGTCCTTCGGCCGGTCCTCGTCGGTGATCGAGGGGTCGAGGAAGTCGGTGAGCAGGTGGTGCCGGCTACGGTGCGCGGCCATCAGCATCAGCCCGTCGGCTGGGATCAGCTCGGTGTCCGCCAGCGGGGTCGGCTCGCCGGCGGCCGTCTTCGTGATCGTTCGCTGCTCCGCCTCCGCCTGGTAACCGGCCATCAGCGAGCCGCCTCCGCTCCACCCGGCGAGGACGACACGCCGGTAGCCCAGCCGCTCCTTCGCGTCGCGCACGCACGCCGCGAGGTCGAGCAGCGCGTTCTCCATCTGCAGACTCGCGTCCCCGGTGGTGTAGCGGGTCCCGCACGCGACGACGTGGAACCCACTCCGCGCGAGTTGCGAGAACGCCGGCAGGTAACCGGGCGAGCCGATGGGGTGCATCGCCACGATCGCGGTGTCTGACGGCTCCTCACCTCGCAGCAGTTGTGCCTGCCGTACCACCGAGTCGTCGATCGATCCGTACACGTCCTTGCGCTGATGCTGCTCGGTGGAGACGACCAGGTAGGGGGTACGCGTGTACCGGACTCGGACGACGTCGGCGCTGGTGTGAGTGCTCATGATTGCTTCCTCGGATATCGGGGGCCACCGGCGCGGGCCGGTGCGAGGCCTGTCGCCGAGCCAGGCTATACCGTTCACTGATTGGTTTCCAGGCAGGACTGGTGCGCGACCGTGCCGTACGACAGTATTCAAACAACGTTTGACAGATTCAGGAGTGACCGCATGAGCCTCGCGTACGTGAGCACAACGATCGACGCCCCCATCGAGACCGTGTGGTCGGTGGTACGGGACTTCCACGGCATGCCGTCCTGGGTCGGACGCATCCGTGAGTCCGTCGCCGAGGACGGCCACGGCCCCGCCGCCGTCGGCTCCGTCCGCCGACTCACCCTTGAACCTGACGGCCGCCAGGTCCAGGAGCGCCTCGTGAGTTACGACGCCCCCGGGCACCGCTACTCCTACGAGTTCGCCGGCGAGAACCCGTTTCCCGTGCGGTTCTACCGCGGGACGGTTCATCTGCTACCGATCACCGAGTTCACCGGCACCTTCGTCGAGTGGTACGGCGAGTTCGACGCCGATGCCGCGCTCGTCGAGAGCCTGTGCACCAGGTTCACCGGCCTGTATCGCGAGTTCCTCGGCGACCTGCGCGCACACCTGGACCCGGCCCCCCACTGATCCTCACCCCCTCTGACCAGGGAGAACCACATGTCCCTTGCCCCGCGGGAACGCGCCGAGATCGATGACCTGCTCGCCCGCTACGGATTCGCGCTCGACCTGCGCGACTGGGCCGGACTGCGTTCGGTCTTCGCCTCCGACGCGGTGATCGACTACGCCGGCACCCGCCGGCACACCGGCACCGAGGCGATCGTCGAGTTCTTCCGTGCCTCGGCCGGCTCGGTGGCCGCCACCCAGCACCTGATGCACACGTCGTGGGTATGGTCCACCGGTGCCCACACCGCGGAGGGCCTCACCCACGTCACCGCTCATCACATCGCCGCCGGGGTCGCGACACCGGCCGCCGCAGAGTCGACGTACACCGTCACCGGCACATACACCGACCGCTTCCAGCGCACCGACGACGGCTGGCGGATCGGCTACCGGCGGCTGCGGCTGCTCACCCGGGCCGGCGACCCGGGCATCCTCACGTTGCACTGACGGTGAGGACGCGGGTGAGCGCCTCCCGGCGAGGGCCGGCCATGCCCTGAGTGACCGTGGTGTCTCCTCAGGGTCCGCCCTGGTCCAGGCCGGGAGGTTGTTCACCAGCGCGCACACCCGGCCGTCCGTGGGAACGGCCGGGACCGGTTCTCAGTATCCGACAGTGAACCGGCGCCGCGGATGTCGCGGACTCTCCACCTCGTCGACGACGGCCACCGCGAGGTCCGCCGCGGAGATCCGCGAGTCGCCCCGGTCGTCGGTGATCAGAGTGTCGTCGGCGACGCGATAGGAACCGGTGCGCGGGCCGTCGACCTCGATCGACATCGGCGGCGAGACCACCGTCCAGACCAGTTCCGGCGGCGCGTCGTCGATCAGCCCATGCAGTGCCTCCCGGAAACCGAGTGACTCGGGCCTCGCCGCCGCCGGGAACCCCGCCGTATCGACCAGGTCCTCGCCCGTGGCGGTCCGCAGGCTCCCCGCCCCGCCCAGCGCGACCAGTCGCGCACCGATCGCCGCCGACACCCGCGCGACCCCCCGGATCAGTTCCACCGGGATTCGGCCACGCTGGGCCGCGTCCCTGAGCGCGACCGAACACACGACGACCTGAGCTCCCGCCAACGCGTCGGTGAGGAAGGCGTCGTCGAACACGTCGCCCGGCCGGTGGCGGAAGGCCGCGGTCTCGGCCGGCAGCCGGGTCGCGTCCCGTACCACGGCCGTCACGTCGTGGCCGCGAGCGAGTAACTCCTCCCTGACCGGTGCTCCGACCTTGCCCGTCGCACCCAGCAGCACCACTTTCATGAGTCTCCCTCCGTCGGGCCCTCGTGTCCGGAGGTCATTCCTCGCCCCTGCTCCCGGGCGGCGAGAGCGCCGCGGTGTGCGCGATGAGGCCGCCGTCCACGCACAGCACCTGACCGGTGATGAACGCGGCCTCGTCGGAGGCGAGGAACACCACGGTGTGCGCGATGTCGGCCGGGCTGCCCAGCGACGGTGTCAGGTGGGCGGCCTCCAGCGCCCTGAGTTGCACCGCCGGGATCGAGGCGGTGGCCTCGGTCGCGACGATGCCGGGCGCGATCGCGTTGCAGCGCACCCCGCCCTTGCCGTATCCGGTGGCGACCACCCTGGTCAGAGCGTCGAGTCCACCCTTGGACACCGAGTAGGCGGTGCGGTGCGCACTGCCGGTGAGTGCCTTCACCGAGGAGGTCAGCACGATCGACCCGCCACCGGCCGCCAGCATGCCCGGCAGGACGTGTTTGCACGCCAGCACCCCGCCGCGCAGGTTCACCGCGAGAACCCGGTCGAGGACCGCCATCTCGAGGTCGATGACCCCGAGGTCGGCGGCGTACGCCTCGGGGGAGGTTAGCGCGGCGTTGCCGTGCAGCACGGTCACCGGCCCGAACTCGGCCTCTACCGCCGAGACCGCGCCGATCCAGTCCGCCTCGGCGGAGACATCCAGTCGTAGCCCGAGCGCCCGCCCACCGGCCTCGACGATGCCGGTCGCGACCGCGTGGGCCGCCTCGGCGTCGATGTCGGTGACGGCGACCGCGGCTCCCTCGGCGGCGAGCGCGCCGGCACTCGCCGCACCGATCCCGGATCCGGCGCCGGTCACCAGCGCCACCCGTCCGTCCAGTCGTCCGCCCATGGTTCTCCCTCGTCACAGTCACAGATCGGCGCGCGACGGGATCCGCCCGCCCTGCCCGATAAAACTAATTGTGTTTGAATCATGCCATCGAACCGGACCCTATAACCAATTAATGGTAGATTAATGTCATGGAGTCCGGCTCACCCCTCACATGTCGGCCGACCTCGATCCGAACCAAACCTCGCTGGATATTTGTCGAGCGGGAGAACTCTCTACTGGGGCCATGGTGACCACGTCAACGCCCGATCAAGGTATTGAACCCGCACGCGGACCGTTGCACGGGATCCGCGTGCTCGACATGAGCGCGCTGGGGCCCGGGCCGTTCTGCTCGATGCTGCTGGCCGACTTCGGCGCCGAGGTAATCGCCGTCGAGCGGCCCGACCCACCGCCCTTCGACCCCTCGACGTTCTTCGCCAGGGGCAAGCGGTCGGCCGTGGTCGACCTGCGCGCGCCGCGGGGCAGCGAGGTCATCGCGCGGTTGGCCGACCATGCCGACGTGCTCCTGGAGAGCAACCGACCGGGCACGATGGAACGCCACGGACTCGGCCCCGACGTGCTGTGCGCCCGCAACCCGCGGCTGGTGTACACCAGGCTCACCGGCTGGGGACAGGACGGGCCGTACCGCGATCGGGCCGGCCACGACATCAACTACATCGGCGTGTCCGGTGCCCTCGGCGTCATCGGCGCCCCCGACGGGGCACCTGTCCCCCCGCTTGCCCTCGTCGGGGATATCGCGGGCGGATCGATGTTCGCCGCGCTCGGCATCATGCTGGCCCTGTTCGCGCGTGCCGCGACCGGGCGCGGGCAGGTCGTCGACACAGCCATCGTCGACGGTTCCGCCCTGCTCAACACCCCGCAGCTAGGTGAGTGGAACGCCGGGATGTGGAACGGCAGGGGACAGCACATTCTGGCCGGTGCGGCCCCGTTCTACGGCGTCTACCCGTGCGCCGACGGCGGTTACTTCACGGTGGGCGCGATCGAGCCGAAGTTCTACGCCCGGTTCCTCGACGTGCTGGGGCTCGACGACGTGGCGCGGGACCGTCAGCTGGACCTGTCGACCTGGGCCGGGCTGCGGGCGCGGGTGGCCGAGGCCTTCCGGTCCAGACCACGCGCGCACTGGACCGAGGTGTTCGCGGACATCGACGGCTGCGGCACGCCGATGCTCGACCTGGACGAGCTGGCCACCGACCCACACCTGCGGGAGCGGGGCACCGTCGTCCTCGACGAGCACGGGCTGGCGGCCGCCCCGGCCCCCCGGCTGTCGCGCAGTCCCGGCAGCCGCGGCGCGCCTCCGGCCGGTCGCGGTGCCGACACCCGGGCGGTGCTGCTCGACGCCGGCTTCGCCCCCGACGAGGTCCATGAGCTCGCCGCCGAGGGAACCGTCGTACTCGCGAACTGAAGAGGGTGGGCTCCGGCGCTCACCGGAGTCCACCCTCTTGGCCACTCGGCTCAGACGACCTCGTAGCTACGCGGCTCGGCCGTACCGAGCAGCGGGCCGAGGATCTCAGCGTTGTGCTCACCGAGCAGTGGTGCGCCGCGGGTCAGTACACCCGGGGTCATCCCGAGCTTGGGAACCACGCCGGGCATCGGAACCGTCTCCCCACCGAGGCCGGGCTCGGGCACGTTAACGATCATGGCACGGGCCGCGTAGTGCGGGTCACCCGCGATATCCCTGGCGGTGTAGATCCGTCCGGACGGCACACCCGCCTCTGCCAGCAGCCTGAGCAACTCATCGGCACCGTGGTCTCGGGTCCACACCCCGATCGTCTCGTCGAGCTCCTGCTGCGCGGCCCCGCGCAGCTCGTGGGTGCGGTACGGCGACTCCTCGGCCAGCCAGTCGTCACGGCCCATGACCCCGGCCAGCCGACGAAACACCGAGTCCTGGTTCGCACCGATGATCAGCCATTCACCGTCGCGGGTCGGATAGACACTCGACGGCGCGATCCCCGGCAACAGCGGGCCGGTGGGCCGGCGGACCCGGTCCAGCTTGTCGAGTTCCGCGACGATCGACTCCATGTACATCCACATGGCCTCATACAGCGCGACGTCGATGACCTGGCCGCGCCCTGTGCCGCCCGGCCGGTCCCGGGACCAGAGCGCCATCAGCGCCCCGACCAGCCCTTGGGTTCCACCGAGCGCGTCGCCGATCGAGATCCCGACCCGCACCGGTGGCCGGTCCGGCTCCCCGGACAGGTGCCGGAACCCGCTCATCGCCTCGGCCACCGAGCCGAAACCGGCCCGGTCGCGGTAGGGGCCGGTCTGCCCGAATCCAGTGATCCTGACCATAACCAGACCCGGGTTGATCTCGGCGAGGTCGTCCGGCCCCAGGTTCCAGCGCTCCATCGTGCCCGGCCGGAAGTTCTCCACGACGACGTCGGCCGTGGCGGCCAGCTCACGGAAGATCCGCTGTCCGGAGGCGTGCCGCAGATCCAGGGTGACCGACTTCTTGCCCCTGCCGATGATCGACCAGTAGAGCCCGACCCCCTTGTACAGACCGCCCCAGCCCCGCATCGGATCCCCGACGCCGGGCGGCTCGATCTTGATGACCTCGGCACCGTGGTCGGCAAAGAGATGACCGCAGAACGGGCCGCCGATGATGTGCCCAACCTCAAGGACGCGCAGGCCCTCCAGTGCTCCCGCCATGGCTCAGTTCACCTCCGCCGGCTCAAGCCGGATCGGCAGCTGCTCGTCGAAACCGGTGAGCACCCGCGCCCCGGGGGTGAACCGCGCGGGCATCGAGATGTAGCCGTTCACCAGCGGAATCGTCGGATAGGAGGTGACCTGTGCCGCGCTGATCGTGTAGTCCGGCATCCGGCGCAGCACCTCCTCCAGCAGCACGATCATCTCGGCGGGCGCCAGGAAGGCACCAAGGCACCGGTGGACACCGTAGCCGAACGCGAGGTGCCTGCCGTTGTTCTCACGGTGGAACCGGATCTCGTCGGGCTCGGGGAACATCCCCGGGTCGTTGTTCGCCGACCCGAGGGCCAGCAGGACCCGGTCACCGGGTCGCAGCTCGACGCCGCCCAGTTCCACTGGCGCCAGCACCGTGCGCGCGACACCGGTTCCCGGAGTGAAGTAGCGCAGCATCTCGTCGACCGCTCCCGGGATCAGACTCGGGTCGGCGGCCAGTTCCGTGCGTCGTTCCGGGTGCTCACCCAGGTAGCCGAACATGCCGGCGATGAGCGCCGTCGAGGTGTCTATCCCGCCGTTGAGCAGCATGAACAGCATCTCGGTCACGGTCTCCTCGTCCAGCGGCGCACCGTTGACCTCCTCGGTGAGCAGCCGATCGACGATGTCACCGCGAGTACCGGCGCTGCTTCGCCGCCGCTCGACGACCCCACGCAGGTCGGCCAGCAGTTCCCCGACCGCGCGTGCCGACCCCTTCTCCCGGTAGGCGGCCTTGTGCAGCGCGGTCGCGTACAGCTGCCACTTGTCCAGCGGCAGCCCGAAGTAGTCCAGTGACACCAGCGCCGGCAACGGGTTGGCCAGATCGTCGACGAAGTCGATCCGGCCAGACTCGATCACCCGGTCGACCGTCCAGGAGACGATCTCGACCAACCTCGGACGGTACTCCCTGATCGCCTTCGCCGAGAACCGCGGGGCGAGCACCCGCCGGAAGGCCTGCGAATCCGGCGGATCCATCTCCATCATGCCCATCCGGACGGGGTTCACCGGCACCGTCACACCACCGGTGACGTGCCCGTCGAACTCAAGGTCCCGGCCGCAGGCGAAGGTCTGCGGGTCCTGCAGCACCCGCTTGACGTCGTCGTACCGGGTGACCACGGAGAAGCCTCCGTGCTTCGCACTGTGCGCGACCGGGCAGGTCCGGCGCAGCTCCGCGTAGGTCTCCCGCCAGTGCTGGGCGAAGTGCTCTGAGTGATGATCGAACTGTTCCACGGCGACTCCCGGATCGAGCGGCTGGGCATGGTCGGCACCGGCGCGCGCACGGGGAGAGCCCGCACCGAGCCGCGCTGGCGCCGACAATATCTAACGTCGTTTGGTAAAACAAACCGCCGTCCCCCCGGACTGCTACCGGAGTTTGCGGTGGTCCCAGCTACGCATCCGCTCGACACGGAGCCGCAGTCCGATCCGCTTGGCCGCCTGCGCCCGCAACCCGGTCTCGTCTCCGGGCACCACGGCAAGGTTGCGCAGTCGCAGCACCTGGCCGAGCGCGAGCACCTCGGCCGGATCCCGGACGATCTCCGCGGCGCAGTCCAGGCTCACCCCGCGCAGTTCCGTGTAATCCTCCCCCGCCTCCGCCAGCACTCCCACCCGTGGATCCCGCTCGACGTTGCGCGCCTTCTGGCTCGACCCGTAGGTCCACATCAGCAGGTCCCACCCATCGCGGGCGAACCACATGGACGCCAGGTGCGGCCGCCCGCCCGGCCCAAGGGTCGCGAGCGTGACGGTGTGGTGCGCGTCCAGGAACGTACCCGCCTCGGCCTCCGTCATCGACACCCCGCGGTCTGTGACCATCCCCGCCTCCTTCGAATGCCCGAGGTCTTTCCCCTCGAGCGATCCGACATTAACCTAACGGCAAATGGTTATCCAGGCCGGCCCGCCACCAGACGACGTACGGCAATCCACGGCCGGTCCGTTATGACCCGTTCCAATCTGGTCTGACCCGTCCCGATTGAGGAGCAACCGCGATGCCACGAACGACCACCGGCCAGCGTGAGGCCGGTATCCCTCCCGATCGCCCCCGGCCCTTCGCGGTGCGGCGCGGCCCCGTCATCATCAGAGGCGACGTCCTGCCCCCGCCCCCGGGGACACCCAGCGTGCTCCTGATCCCCGGCGGTGGTCAGACCCGCGCCTCGTGGGGACGGACCGCACACTCGCTTGCCACCTCGGGCCTCGGCGCGCTCACCGTCGACCTGCGCGGACACGGTGACAGCGACCAGGCCCCGGACGCCGACTACGGCATCGACACCCTGGTCGGTGACCTGCTGGCGGTCTGCGCCGCCCTGAAGGAGCCGCCGGTCGTCGTCGGCGCCTCGCTCGGCGGGCTCATCGCCCTGCTCGCCGTGGGTGAGCACCCCGGCTGCGCGCGCGCTCTGGTTATGGTCGACATCGCCATCGACATCCAGCCCTCCGGAGTGGAACGGGTCCGGACGTTCATGACAGACGGCCGATCGGGCTTCGACACCCTCGACGAGTTCGCCCACGCCGTCTCGCGATACACCGGCACGCCCCCGGCACCGGCGGAGCGGATGCGCCGCCACACCCGCCGAGGTACAGACGGCCGCTGGTACTGGCACTGGGATCCAACGTTCATCGACAACATGCCGGACTTTCTCGGCTCCCGCGACCGCCTGATCGCCGCCGCCCGCGCGGTGACTGTACCGGCCCTGCTGGTCCGCGGCCAGCGGTCCGATGTGGTGAGCGCGGATGATCTGGCCGCGCTGGGCGCGTTGCTGCCGCACGCGGAGCGGCTCGACGTCACCGGCGTCGGGCACATGGTCACCAGCGACGACAACGGCGTCTTCACGGATGGCCTAGCCACTTTCGTTCGATCGCTAGAACCGAAACCCAATATGTCGGATTAATCCGATACGCCGAGACCCTTGACGGCGCGCGCCCGCATGGCGATATTTATCGAACCTCGTTTGATAAAACGGCGCAGACGAGAAGCACCACAGGAACGATCGGAGTAGAGAGATGGGATCTGTGGCTCACGACTGGGTCGCTCACCATGCTGCCCACCGACCTGAGGCGATGGCCCTCGGCTGTGCCGAGGATGGCCGCGTCATCACCTGGCATGAACTCGACCATCGGGTCGGCCACCTCTCCGGAGTCCTTCGGGAGCTGGGTGTCGGCAAGGGCAGCCGGATCGCGCTGGTGTCGGAGAACGACCCTCGCGTGTTCGAGGTCCAGTTCGCCGCAATGCGCCTCGGCGCTCTCTTCGTGCCGTTGAACTGGCGGCTCACGGTGCACGAGATGGCCGAGATCTGCCTGGACGCAGAACCCTCGGTGATCGTCCACGACGGCACCTGGGCGCAGGCCGCGGCCGAGGTCGCCGAGAAGTCCGGCATCGGGCGGCGGCTCGCCTGGGGTGCGAACGTCCCGGCCGGGGTCATCGACTACGAGGCCGCCCTGACCTCTGCCGAGTACGCCGCCCCACGCTCGGACCTCACCCTCGACGACCCGACCCACATCCTGTACACGTCGGGGACGACCGGCAAGCCGAAGGGCGCGCTCTCGACCCACGGCACCCTGCTGTGGCAGGCCCTGAACATCGCGCACACGACCGGCGTCTCCGAGCGGGGCTGCCACCAGCTCAACCCGATGCCACTGTTCCACGCCGGCGGGCTGAACGTGATGGCCAACCCCGTCTTCTACTTCGGCGGCGCCGTCACGACGATGACCCGCTTCGTGCCCGATCTCGTCCTGTCGTACCTCTCGGGCGCGACCCCGCCAATCACTCATTTCGCCGCCATCCCTCTGATGTACCAGCAAATCGCCGCGCAGCCGGGGTTCCCCGAGGCCGACCTCTCCCATGCCAGGCATTTCGTCGTCGCCG
The DNA here is from genome assembly GCF_050943795.1 of Streptosporangium sp. CA-115845. Taxonomy (NCBI): domain Bacteria; kingdom Bacillati; phylum Actinomycetota; class Actinomycetes; order Streptosporangiales; family Streptosporangiaceae; genus Streptosporangium; species Streptosporangium sp. CA-115845. The sequence continues at coordinate 5,782,790 of NZ_CP191988.1, forward strand.
GGGCTATCGCCACGCCGGACCTGCTGCATCTGTGGGCCGACCGCGGCATCCCGTTGCAGCCCCAGTACGGGGGCACCGAGATGGGCCCGATGGCCACCGCGCTGGACGGCCAGGCCGCCACGCTGGACAAGGCGAAGCAGGGATCCACCGGACGCAGGGCTTTCCACACCGACATCCGGCTGGTCGACGCGGAGGGCAACGACGTCGCGGACGGCGAGACCGGCGAGATCTGGCTGCGGGGTCCCAGCGTCACCGTCGGGTACTGGCGCAAGGACAGGTCCAGCTTCTTCACCGGCGACTGGTTCCGCACCGGCGACGCTGCGCGCCGGGACAGCGACGGGTTTTACTACCTGGCGGGACGGACCAAGGAGATGTACAAATCCGGCGGTGAGAACGTCTATCCCGCCGAGGTCGAGAACGTGCTGTCGCTGCATCCGGCGGTCGCCGACATCACCGTCGTGGGCATCCCCGATGCCCAGTGGACCGAGGTCGGCGCGGCCGTCGTGGTGCCCGTCGAGGGCCGGACGCTCACCCTTGAGGAGCTGCACGAGTTCGCCGGGGACAGGCTCGCCCGGTTCAAGCTTCCCAAGAAGCTGGTGCTCGTCGACGAACTGCCGCGCAACGTCACCGGCAAGGTCTCCCGGGCCGTCCTTCGGGAGCGCTACAGCCATCCCTGAGCCATCCGACCCCGCGCGATCCGTGGCCCCCGGGCCACGGATCCGTACCTTCGTCCTCTCGGCACCTCGGCGTCCAGGAAGGAACCTCATGATACGTGAGCACGTGCACGGGAACGGTGTGGCCGAACTCGTCGTCGACAACCCGCCAGTCAACGCCTACAACCGCGCCGACATCAGCATGCTGGTCGACCATCTGCGGGGATACGCGGGCGACGAGGAGGTCCGCGCCGTGGTGTTGCGCGGCGAGGGGCGGGGGTTCTGCGGCGGCGGCGATGTCAAGGAGGTCCAGAACCTCCCCGGTTTCGAGGGCATCCTGGGCCAGACCCGGGGTTCGCTGGAGCTGACGCTGGCCATCGCTGAATGCCCGGTTCCCGTCATCGGCGCGATCCACGGCTACTGCATCGGCCTCGGGGTTCTCGTCGCCGGAGTCTGTGACATCCTGCTCGCCGCCCCGGCCACCCCCTTCGTCCTCGCCGAGGCGGACAACGGGGCCACCAGCGGCATCGTCCAGGCCATCGGGCTGATGCCGGAGAAACGGCTGCGGGCGGCCATGTTCACCTGCGAACCCGTCGACGCATCGGAGTTGCACGCCTTTGGCAGCGTGCTGCGACTGGTCCCCGCGGACGAGCTTCCGGCCGCCGCGCACGCCCTGGCGAGCACTATCGCGGCGAAACGCACGAACGTGATCCGCGGCCTGAAGGCCGCCATGGCCGGCAGCATCGGCCGTGACATCCGGGGCGCCTACCGCCAGGAACTCAGCTACACCTTTGAGCTGAACATCTCCGGGGAGGCGCGGGAAGCCCGCAGCGATTTCGTCGAGGGCCGCCGAACCGGGTACCGGACCGGCCAGGTGTCCTCCTGAACAGCTCGGAGAGCGGCGGCGGACATCGGCGCGGCGACCGCCGCACCGCCGTCCAACCTCGCTTGTGAACACCTTGACCCCATTATCTAATGTCGTTAGTTTATGATGACCCCCTCACTCACCGCAGGAGTCGCATCGATGACCGCTGACGCCCACATCCTCCGCGGCCCGACACCCCACAACCGGCTCACCGAGTCCGCGGTGGCGTTCACCCCTCTCGACGCGGCGTGCTGACCATGCTCGACCACGTCCTTCGCCCTTTCTCGATCGGCCCCGTCGAGCTGCGCAACCGCGTCGTCCGCACCTCACAAGGCACCGGCCTCGCAACCGGGCAGCAGGTCAGCGACGAGATGATCGCCTTCCTGACGGCCCGGGCCCGCGGCGGCGTCGCGCTGGCCTTCGCCGACGTCGCCCAGATCCACTGGAGCTCACCGGGCATGCTCGACCTGAGCGATGACCGCTGCCTGCCCGGCCTACGACGGCTCACCACCGCGGTGCACGCCGAGGGCATGAAGCTGTTCCAGCAGATCTGGCACGGCGGCCCGACCCAGATGACCCTGGACACCTCCGCGCCCTGGGCGGCCTCACACGTGCCCGACCCCGGGCTCGGCATGCTTCCGGTGCCGATGACCCAGGGCATGATCGACGAGCTGACCGGCTGCTTCGTCGCGGCGACGCTGCGAGCCCGCGAGGGCGGCATCGACGGCGTCGAGCTGCACGCCGGCCACGGATACCTTTTCTCCAGCTTCCTGTCACCGGCCACCAACCACCGCACCGACGCCTACGGCGGCTCGGCGGAGAACCGCAGCCGGTTCCTCGTCGAGGTGCTGACCGCCCTCCGGGACACGCTGGGACCGGACTACCCGATCGGCGTGCGGGTCTCCCCCGACGGACCGCAGGACCAGACGACGGCACCGGATCTCGCCGAACTCATCGACGGCCTGGAACGTTCTCGTCTCATCGACTTCGTCAACGTGTCGCTCGGCTCGCACTACGGCCGCGACCTCCTCATGGGCGGTGTCCACGAGCCTCCCGGCTACCAGTTGCCGACCAGCGAGACGATCACCCGCCGGACGGCACTGCCCACCATCGTCGCCGGCCGGTTCACCAGCCTGCGGCAGGCCGACGAGGTGATCGCCTCGGGTGCGGCCGACCTGGTTTCGATGGTGCGTGCGACGCTCGCGGAGCCCGAGCTCGTCACGAAGACCGTCGAAGGACGTACCGTCGAGATCCGCCCGTGTATCGCCTGCCTGCAGAGTTGCGCGGGCGGGTTGAACACCCGTGCCAGGGCGATGTGCGCGGTCAATCCCGCCGCGGGACGCGAACTCGTGCTCGGCGACCAACTGATCACGACGGCTGACCCAGCGAAGCGGGTCGTGGTCGTCGGCGGCGGCCCGGCCGGTATGGAGGCCGCCCGGGCGGCGGCACTGGCCGGTCACCGGGTGACGCTGCTGGAATCCACCGACGCGCTGGGCGGCCAGCTGCGGTTGGTGCCGCCGGCCAGGCGTGAGGTGGCCCGTCTGATCGACTTCTACACCCACCAGATGGAGCTGTGCGGCGTCGACGTGCGCCTGGAAACGCCCGCCGACGCCACGAAGGTACGCGAGCTGCGGCCCGACGCGGTGATCGTGGCCACCGGTGTGACACCACGGCGCGACGGGTTCCAGACATTGCGACCCGCCCTTCCGCTGCCGGGGCTCGACATGGTCACCGTGCACACCGGATGGGACGTGCTGCGGGGAGCGAAGCTTGGTCATACCGTCCTGCTGCTTGACGAGATCGGCCACTACGAGTCCGTCGACGTCGCGCAGCGCCTCATAGACGACGGCCACCGGGTCCACCAGGTCAGCCGTTACGCGCTCGTCGCGGCGAACCTGGAGATGCGCTGGGAGATGGCCGGCGCCCCGCTGATGGCCCGGCTGCTGCGCGGGGACTTCACCCTGCACCCCCGATCGGTGCTGCACCGGCTGGCGTCCGGCCGAGCGCAGATCGCCCCGCACGAGGCTCCGCACCGGGAGCGGTGGATCGAGTTCGACGACGTCGTACTGATGTCCGGAGGGGTTCCGGAGCGGACCCTGCCGGATGAGCTGGCCGGCATCGCACCGGTGGTACGGGTGATCGGCGACGCGAGCACCCCCCGGCGTCTCGAGGTCGCGTTCGTCGAAGGACGCCGATCCGTGAACGAACTCGCGGTGACCTGGAGCAGAGACCTCGCCCGCTACGGCTGGGGTGGCAGCGCCACCTGAATGACCAGGCCGCCCAACCATGAACCGGTTTCCCATCCTGTTCGGCCCATGCCGTCACCGATCCTCAGGAGGACCTGACGATGCCGTCAGCAGCCCCGGACCTTGGCACCATCGGTGTGTGGTCCGCGCACCTGCGCAGCCGTGACCGCGACGCCGTCCGCAGAATCGCCGGCACCCTCGACGAACTCGGCTACGGCACCCTGTGGGTGCCCGGCGGCTCCGGCGGGGACCTCTTCGGCGACGTCGACACCGCGCTGACGGCCACCACGCGGGCGGTGATCGCAACCGGAGTCCTCAACATCTGGATGCACGACGCGGCCTCGACGGCCACCTGGCACGCGGGCACCAGGGAGCGCCACCCCGGTCGCGTGCTGCTCGGTCTGGGCAACAGCCACGCCGCGCTCGTGGAGTCCACCGACCAGACCTACCACCGGCCGCTGTCAGCACTGCGTGACTATCTCGACGCGCTTGACGCGGCCCCTTCTCCGGTTCCCGCGGAACAGCGAATCCTCGCCGCGCTCGGCCCGAAGATGCTGGAGTTGGCCACACGGCGCTCGATCGGCGCCCACCCGTACCTGGTCGACACCGCACACACCCGCACCGCCCGCCACGCCCTCGGACCCGACGCGGTGCTCGCCCCCGAGCTGAAGGTCGTGTTCGACACCGATAGGGACCGGGCCCGCGAGGTCGCGCGAGCCCATCTCGACTCCTACCTGCGGCTGCCCAACTACACCCGCAACCTGCTCCGCAGCGGGTTCACCGAGGACGACATCACCGGCGGGGGCAGCGCCCGGCTCGTCGACGGAGTCGTCGCGTGGGGTGACGTCGACACCATCGTGCGGCGAGCCCAGGAACACATCGACGCCGGAGCCGACCACGTGTGCGTCCAGGTCCTCACCGCGAACCGGCGGGACGTGCCGCTGACAGCCTGGCGAGAGCTGGCTCCAGCACTTCTGGAGGGCGTCACCGCGCGCCGCCGGGCGCGTTCCGTCTGATCGCCCATTCACTACCAAAGGTACTCATGACCATGTCCGCTGCCCCCTCGTCCGGAACATCCGCCTTTCCGACCATGTTCTCCCCGATCCGGCTCGGCGCCATGGAGGTCCGCAACCGGGTCGTCATCACCTCGCACGGCGCGAGCGAGGCCTTCCGCCATCCGAGGATGGCACCCGACTCCTACATCGAGTATCTGCGCCGACGCGCCGCGGGCGGCGGCGGACTGATCATCGCGCAGCCGATCCTCGCCGACCCGGCCGGCGGCATCACCGCGGAGACGGTCGACCGCCACGGGCGGCTCGCCGAGGCGGTGCGGGCCGAGGGCGCGACGTTCCTGCTGCAGCTCACCCACCTGGGTACGTTCGCCCGCTCCGAAGCCGACGTCCGGCGCCCTCCGTTGCCGGGTTTCGAGAGCAGTCAGTCCGCCGCCGGTGAGACCGCGCACAAGATGACCCACGCCGAGATCGAGCAGATGATCGAGGGCTACCGACGCACCGCCGAGCTCGCGGCCACCGCCGGGTTCGACGGGGTCGAGATACACGGCGCGCACGGCTACCTCGTGCAGCAGTCCCTGACCCCTGCGTACAACTCCCGCACCGACGAGTGGGGCCGTGACCGGACTCTTTTCGTTCGCCGGCTGCTTCAGGCGGCCCGTGAACAGGTCGGTCCCGACCGTATCGTCGGCTACCGGACACCGAGCGACGACCTGCGGTCCCCCGAGGACGGCGGAATCGGGTTCGCCGGGATCGTCGAAATCCTCCGCGAACTGCTGAGCACCGGGACGATCGACGTACTGAACACGACCATCGGCGACGGTGGCGCGAGCTATGCCCGAGCGATCCCGAACTACCGCTATGCCGAGGCGCCCAATATCCCCGCCCTCACCCGGCTGCGTGACGCGGTGCGGATCGATGTCCCCGTGATCGGGGTCGGCCGGATCCTCTCTCCCGGTCTCGCGGAGTCGCTGCTGTCATCCGGGCAGGTCGACATGGTCGCCATGACCCGGGCTCACATCGCCGACCCCGACATCGTCACCAAGGTCGGCCAGGGCCGCTCCCACCGGATCCGCCCCTGCGTGGGTGCCAACGTCTGCGTCAACCGCAAGCTACAGGGCTATCCCGAGATCAGCTGCTTCCACAACCCGGAGGTCCTGCGGGAGAAGGAGCTGGCCGTGCGGCCGGCCGAGAGCGCGCGGCGGGTGCTGGTCGTGGGGGCCGGCCCCGCCGGGCTGAAAGCCGCCGAGGTCGCCGCGAAGCGCGGGCACCAGGTCAGTGTCGTGGACGCCGGGTCACGCCCGGGAGGCCGGCTCCTTGCCGCCGGGCAGACCGCGGCGCTCGCTCTGGTGAGCTCGGTCGATCATCTGGTTGGCGAACTCACCGAGCTCGGCGTCCCTGTGCGCACCGGAACCGTCGTCGACGAGGCACTGCTGCGGGAGCTGAACCCCGACGAGGTCGTGCTCGCGACCGGCGCTCGACCGGTCACCGCCGAAGCGTTCCCCGACGCCGCGGACGGGGTCGTGGTCAGCAGCGCCGAGGCGCTGGCCGATCAGCTGAGCGGCAGGGTTCTGGTGTACGACACAGTCGGGGCGAACGAGGGGCCGTTGGTGGCCGAGGAACTGGCCAGGCGCGGAGCTTCAGTGATCTTCGTGACCAGTTGCGAGACCGTCATGCCGTGGGGTGGGCAACTGCACCGGGCCGAGGTACCGGGAATCCTGCGGCGCAGGTGTGAGCGGGTCGTCACCGGCGGGCTGATCGGCGACCTCGACGGCAAGCATGTGATCGTCGTCCACCCCGACGGCGAGACGCTGGCCGAGTTCGATGTCGACAACGTCGTGGCGGTCACCGCTCCGCGCGCGGATCTGGACCTGGTGCCCGTACTCGAACGGCTCGGGTCGCGTTATCGCGTCATCGGTGACGCGCTGGCCCCGCGCACCGCCATGCACGCTTTCAAGGAGGGGCAGGAAGCCGCCCTGGCCCTGTGATCAGATACTGAGCGGCCGAGAGCGAGCGGGGCCGGTCAGGGAGATCTCCCTGACCGGCCCCGCTCGCTCTCATTCGACCCGCAGCGCGCCCATCGGGCAGGCCGCGGCTCCGAGCCGGGCGGCCTGCTCCCGCTCGGGAGTCACCTCGATGCCGTCACCCAGGGCGATGTAGCCGTCCTCGTCCAGCGTGAACAGCTCGTCGTCCACCATCGCGCACTGACCGTGTGCCTCGCACACCTCGTTGTCCGCCCGCAATCTCACGACGCCTCCTTCGCGCAATTAAACAAACACTGTACGATATTTTGACGAGACACCCCCGGCTACCGCCCCGGCTCCGAGCCCGCGGTCAGCAACTCGCCGCCGTCGATCGGGATCGTCACCCCGGTGATGTATCCGGCCTGCGGGGAGACCAGGAAGGACACCAGGTCGGCGACCTCGCGGTCGACGCCTATCCGGCGCAGCGGGTTGAGCGGCATGTCGTGCTTCTCGGTCCAGCGCAGGATCGGCTGCACCAGATCGGTCTCGATCTTCCCGGGGGCCACGCCGACGACCCGCACACCGTCGGCCGCCCACTCCAGGGCGAGCACCCGGGTCAGCATGATCAGCGCGGACTTGCTGACGTTGTATCCCACCAACCCGCGGGACGGGAAGTAGGCGGCCGTGCTGGCGTTGTTCACGATCACGCCGCCCGCCCCCATCATCCCCTTCGCCCGGCAGGCCAGGTACCACGGCGCCGAGAGGTTCAGCCCCAGGGTGGCGTCCCAGTCCGCCCAGTCCATCCGTTCCGCACGCGTCGCCGGAGGCAGCACCCCGGCGTTGTTGACCAGGATGTCGAGCCCGCCGAACTCCCTGTCCACCTCGTCCATCAGCTCACGCAGGGAGTCCCGGTCGGCCATGTCCGCGGGGATCGCCACCACCCGGCCACCCAGCTCCCCGAGCTCCGTGGCGAGCGTCTCGATGGCACGCTTGCTGCGCGCGGCGAGCACGACGTCAGCGCCCTGCTCGGCAAACCGGCGAGCGATCGCCGCCCCGATTCCCCTGCTCGCCCCGGTCACCAGGGCCCGGCGCCCGGCCAGCGACACGCCGTCGTTGCCACCCATTTACTGCTCCTCGGATAAGCGGTAGCCGTTCGCGACTTTCTCAATCTAACACCATATGGTTATCATCCAAGGCACAGACAGACCGGCGAGGAGACGAGGAACAGGTGAGTTTCATCCCCGGAGAAGACGCGGAGAGCCTGCGCACTGTGGTTCGAGGCTTCCTGGAGAAGCGGTCGGCCGAGGACGAGGTGCGCCGGCTCATGGAGACCAGCACCGGGTATGACCCGGCGGTCTGGATCCAGGCGGCCAGGGAGATCGGTCTACCGGGCCTCACCCTCGCCGAGCAATACGGCGGAGCCGGGGCCACGGTCGTCGAGCTGGGTGTGGTGTTCGAGGAGATGGGCGCCGTACTCTACGGGGCCCCGTACCTGGCCACGGTGGGGCTGGCCGCGACCGCGCTGCAGGAGCTCGACGACGAGTCCGCGTCCGCCGAACACCTGCCGGGGATCGTCGCCGGGACCACGATCGCGACACTGGCCTGGGCGGGCCGTGGACCCGCCGAGAGCACGCTGCGCGCGGCGCCGGCCGAGGGCGCCTGGAGGATCCACGGCACCGCAGGCATCGTCCTGGACGGCACGACGGCGAACCTGGTGCTGGTCGCCGCCCGCACCGACAAGGGAAGCAGCCTGTTCGCCGTGTGCGGGGACGCCGAAAACCTCGACCGCGTTCCGCTGGCGACGCTCGACCAGACCCGTAAGCTCACCGAGCTGCGCTTCGACGGCACGACCGCCCAGCTGATCGGAACCGACGGCGCCGCGGGTCCGGCGCTGGAACGCACCGGCGATCTCGCGGCGCTGTATCTGGCCGCCGAGCAGCTCGGTGGTGCCGCCCGGGTACTCGCGGCCGCAGTCGACCACGCGGGCACCCGCGTCCAGTTCGGCCGGCCGATCGGCTCGTTCCAGGCCATCAAGCACCGCTGCGCGGACATGCTGATCGACGTGGAGTCGGCGCGTTCGGTGGTCTATCACGGCCTGTGGAGCGCGGTGCACGACCCTGCCGGCCTGCCGGCCGCCGCGATGCTGGCCCGCGCGATCGCCTCCGACGCCTACCAGCGCGTCGCCGCGCACAACGTGCAGATCCACGGCGGCATCGGATTCACCTGGGAGCACTCCGCGCACCTGTACCTCAAACGAGCCAAGAGCAGCCAGTTGCTGCTCGGCTCCCCTGCCCGCCACCGCGCCCGGCTCGCCGAACTCGTCGACATCGCCGGCGCCAGGGAGGCCCGCGCGACGCCCGCCGCGGCGGGACCCGCTCCCGCGTCCACACCCCAGGCGGTCGCGATGGACGAGGCCGTCTCGGAGTTCCTCCGGGCATATCCGGTCCCCGATCCGGCCGACCGCGCCGCCGACCGCGCGTTTCGCGAGGCGCGTTTCGACACCGGGCTCGCGGTGGTGAACTTCGCCGAGGATTTCGGGGGGCGTGGGCTCGACCCGTCCCTGCAGCCGGCGGTCGACGAGCGATTCAGCCGCGCCGGCGCCACCGACCACACCGGGCGCAACGTCATCGGGCTCGGCATGGCGCTGCCCACGATCCACGCCCACGGCACCGACGAGCAGAAACGACGCCATCTGCGCCCCGGCTTCTCCGGCGAGCACATCTGGTGCCAGTTGTTCTCCGAACCCGGCGCGGGTTCAGACCTCGCCGCGCTGGCCACCCGGGCGGTACGCGACGGCGACGACTTCGTGGTCAACGGGCAGAAGATCTGGACCTCGCTCGGGCACATCGCCGACTGGGGCATCCTGGTGGCCCGCACCGATCCCGACGTGCCCAAGCACAGAGGTCTGACCTACTTCCTGCTCGACATGCGCTCTCCCGGCGTCGAGGTACGCCCGCTGCGCCAGCTGACCGGCGAGGCCGAGTTCAACGAGGTCTACTTGACCGACGTACGGATCCCCGCGGCGAACGTACTCGGCGAGGTCGGGCAGGGCTGGCAGGTCGCGATGACGACCCTCGCCAACGAGCGGGTGTCGCTGGGCGGCCGTGCGGCCGAGCGCGGCGGGGGCCCAATCGCCCAGGCCGTCGAGGTCTACCGAGCCGCGCTCGCCGAGGGCCGCGTCGACGCCGCCACCACCGAGCGGTTCATGCTGCTGTGGACCCAGGCCGAGGCCGCCCGGCTCACCAACGTCCGGGCCGCGGCACGGATCGGTCGCGCGCCGGGGCCCGAGGGGGCGATCGCCAAGCTGCAGATGGCCGAGCTGAACAAAGCGATCTACGAGCTGTGCGTCGACCTTTCCGGGGACGCCGGTCTGCTGATCGACGACTACACCGAGATCACCCCCGACACCACCGCCGTGCACGGCGGCTCCGACGTGCGCAAGGCCTATCTGCGTTCGCTGGCCAACTCGATCGAAGGCGGCACCTCGGAGGTACTGCGCAACATCCTCGGCGAGAGGCTACTGGGCCTGCCCGGCGAGCCCCGAACCGATCGTGACATCCCTTGGAAGGACACCCGACGCTCGTGACCATCTCCTTCGACTTCACCGGCCGCACCGTGATCGTCACCGGTGCCGCCCAAGGCATCGGACGGGGCATCGCCACCCTGTTCGCCGACGCCGGCGCGCGCGTCGCGCCGTTCGACCTCGACTTCGACGCGCTGAAGGCGGTCTGGGGCGAGCGCAGTGACACCATCGCCCCGCTCGCCGTCGACGTGGCGGACGAGGACGCGGTCGCGACCGCCGTCGAGGATGTCGCGGCCTGGGCGGGCGGCATCGACATCGCCGTGAACAACGCCGGCATCACCCGCGACACCGTGGTCTGGAAGCTGTCGTCCACACAGTGGCGGCAGGTTCTCGACGTGCATCTGGGCGGCACCTTCCACATCACCCGGGCGGTCGTGGGACACATGCGCGCCGCCTCCTTCGGCCGGATCGTCAACGTCACCTCCTACACCGGCCTGCACGGCAACATCGGCCAGTCCAACTACGCGGCCGCCAAGGCCGGAATCATCGGGTTCACCAAAACCGTCGCCAAGGAGGTCGCCCGGTTCGGCATCACCGTAAACGCGATCTCCCCCAACTCCGCCACCGCGATGGTCGCCGGGATCCCGGCGGGCAAGCTCGCCGAGCTCACCGCCGCGATCCCGCTTGGGCGCTTCGCCGATCCCGCGGAGATCGCACCCGCGGTCGGTTTCCTGGCCTCGGCACAGGCCGGGTACATCACCGGGACCGTCCTGGCGGTCGACGGCGGGATGTCGATGTGAGGATCACCGATTCCACCGCCCTGGTCACCGGCGGCGCCTCCGGCCTCGGCCTGGCCACCGCCCGGCGTCTGCTCGACGACGGCGCCCGGGTGGTCATCGCCGACCTGCCCACCTCCGACGGCGCGGCGGCCGCGGCGAGGATCGGCGCCGTGTTCGCCCCCACCGACGTCACCTCCGAGGCCGACGTGCGCGCGACGATCGCCGCCGCGACCGGACTCGGCCCGCTGCGCGCCGTGGTGAACTGCGCGGGCATCCCGGAGGCGCTCAAGGTCCTGGACCGCTCCGGGCAGGCCTCCGACCTCGAACGGTTCCGGCGAACGGTGTCGGTGAACCTGGTCGGCACCTTCAACGTGATCCGGCTCGCCGCCGAAGCCATGATCGGCAACGAACCCGTCGACGGCGACAGGGGCGTCGTGGTCTGCACCTCGTCGGTGGCGGCCTTCGACGGCACCGTGGGCCAGGCCGCCTACGCCGCGTCGAAGGCCGCCGTGGCGGGCATGACGCTGCCGATCGCCCGGGAGTTCGCCGAACACGCGATCCGGGTCGTCTCGATCGCACCCGGCATGTTCGAGACCCCGCTCTTCCTCGGACTTCCGGAGAATGCCCAACGCTCACTGGCCGCGCAAGTGCCGCATCCCCCTCGGATGGGACGACCGGCCGAGTTCGCCGACTGCGTCTCCTTTATCGTCGGCAACCCCATGATCAACGGTGAGACGCTGCGACTGGACGGCGCGATCAGAATGGCACCGCGGTGACGGCGCCCACCGGCGGGAAGCCGGCCGAGGTCGAGACCGACGGCGACGTCGTGACCATCCGGCTCAACCGGCCGGAGAAGCGCAACGCGATCACCGGCGCGATGTACGCGACACTCGCCGACGCGCTGACCGCGGCCGACCGTGACGGGGCTGCGGTCGTCGTCCTGACCGGCGCGGGGGGCGCGTTCACCGCGGGCAACGACCTGCGGGACATGGCCGAGAACCCCCCGCTCGGCGACGATCCGCCTCCGGTCCGGTTCCTGTCCGCGTTGGCCGGGCTGCGGGCCGTGCTGGTCGCCGCGGTCGACGGCCCGGCGATCGGCGTGGGCAGCACCGCCCTGCTCCACTGCGACCTGGTCTACGCGACGGTACGCAGCACCTTCAGGTTTCCGTTCGTCGATCTCGGCCTGGTGCCGGAGGCGGCGTCGACGCTGCTGCTGCCTCGGCTCGTGGGGCGGCAGCGGGCAGCTGAGCTGACGCTCTTCGGCGAGTCGTTCGACGCCGCAGAGGCGCGCCGGCTGGGGATCGTCACCGCCGTCGTCGACGACGCGGACGCCCTCGCGCGGCTCGTCGCCGAGCGCACCGCCCGGCTTGCCGGCAAGCCCCGGAAGGCGCTGCACGCGACGAAGGCGCTGCTGCACGACGAGTCCACGCCGACGGTGGCGGGCCGGCTGGAACTGGATCGCCGGATGCTCCAGGACCTGCTCGGTTCGCCTCCCACTCCTGGAACACACCTAAACTAGCGATGCTTGATATCCTCTGCAACGCTTGACGTTCGGTGTGGTCAACGTCCATGACGAAAGGTGATGCGGTGGCTCGTCCCAAGGTTCCGTTGATCTCCAAGCGCAAGGCGCTGGAGGTCGCGCTCGACATCATCGACAACGAGGGGGTCGACGCGCTCAGCATCCGTCGTCTCGCAGAGCGGTTGAACGTCAACGGCGCCTCGCTGTACCACCACTTCGAGAACAAGGAGGAGATCGTCGTCGGGGCGGCGCAGCTCGCGCTCGCGGAGATCCGCACCCCGCAGACGCACGACGATCCGTGGCGGGTGTGGATCCTGCGCAACGCGCGCCGGCTGCGTCAGGCCTTCCGGGAGCACCCGGACCTGGTCCCGGTGATGCTGCGCCGCCAGCCTCTGCAGATCGGTGCCGCGCAGGTGGACGCGACCGTGGCGCTGCTTGAGCAGGAGAACGTCCCGACCGGCGCCATCATCCCGATGCTGGAGGCCCTTGAGCTCTACGCCATCGGCAGCGCGCTGCACGAAGCACAGAGCGGTGGCGCGGGCGTCGGCCAGGAGCCCGACCCTGAGACGGCTCCGCACCTCACCCGGGCGTTGGAACAGCGGGCCCTGTCTGCGGACGAGATCTTCGACATGGTCTGCGAGAAGATCGTCGACACCGTGATCGTGGCGACGATCGAACGCGGCAGTGCCCCGGCCAAGGCCGCCGCTCCGGCACCGAGCCGGAAGCCCACGCGACGGACGCGGTCCAACAAGACATCCACCTGAACCGCGTCCTTGAGGGCCGCAGGTCAGACGCCGGCTGCCGGGGCGGGGAAGCCGCCGGCGCGAGGCAGTAGCGCCGGCACCAGCCGGCCGAGCGCCTCCCCCAGGAATCGTGCGGTCTCGATGAGCCGATCCAGGTCCAGTCCGGTCTCGAAGCCGCTGCGCTCCAGCAGGTAGACGAGATCCTCGGTGGCGATGTTCCCTGTCGCCTGCGGCGCGAACGGGCAGCCGCCGACCCCTCCGATGCTCGCGTCGAGCCTGGTCACTCCCAGGTCCACCGCCGCGATCGCGTTCGCGTAGCCGGTGTTGCGGGTGTTGTGGAAGTGCGTCCGCAACAGCGGGCCGGGACGGCCGGCAAACTCCGCGCGCAGCGCTGTCAGCGTCGAGCGGACCTGAGCGGGCACGGCGACTCCGATCGTGTCGGCCAGGGCGACCTCGCGAGCGCCGGCACGGGCCGCCCGCATGCTGAACTCGACGACCCGCTCCGGGTCGACCTCCCCCTCGAACGGACACCCGAACGCGACGGCGAGCGTGATCGAGCAGGGCAGGCCGATGCCGGCCGCCCGTTCGGCGACCTCTTCCGCCATCGTCATCAGGGATTCCGCACCGGCGTTCTGGTTTCGGCGGCTGAAGGTCTCGCTGACCGGGACAACGACGTTGATCTCATCGACGGCGGATTCACGTGCCCGGTCGAAGCCCCTGCGGTTGAGTACCAGCCCGATGTAGCTGACGTCCGGACGGCGCCGCACCCGGGCCATCACGGCCTCGGCATCCGCCATGGCGGGCACGGCATCGGGCCGCACGAAGGAGACGGCCTCGATGCGCCGCGCGCCCGCGTCGACGGCCCGCCCGATCAGCTCAACCTTCGTCTTTGTCGGCAACAGCACCGCCTCGTTCTGCAGTCCGTCACGGGGACTTACCTCGATGATCTCGATCACGACATCCTCCGGCTGTAGCGGTAGGCGACAATACCAAACGTTGACCGGTAATGTGCGCACGGGATTCCCGATCTCGTGCGCGGACCGCCACCCATGACACGCCACTCCCCGGCCGCCGCGGCACCGCCGCGTGCGGCGAACCAGTCCGCGGAAGTCCCGAGACGAATGGCTCCGCCGGTCACGGATACACGTGCCTCCTTCAGCGGCGAGGAACAGCTAGCCTAAACCAAACAATGTTTGATAGCGTTTCCATCGACATAGAGAACACCCTGGAGGCAGCACCATGAAGTTGAGCCTGATGACCCTGGGGGATCAGGTCCCGGACCCGGTCACCGGTACGACCGAGACCGCCGCCGAACGCCATCGCGCCATCGTCGAGGCATCGGTCGCCGCGGACCAAGCGGGGTTTCACGGTGTGCACATCGGCGAGCACCACGGGCTGGAGTACACCACCTCCGCCCCACCGGTCATCCTCGCCGCGATCGGGGAACGCACCCGGGACCTGCGCCTGTCCACCGCAGTCACGCTGGCGGCGAACCTCGACCCGGTCCGTGTCGCGGAGGACTACTCCACCGTCGACGCGCTCTCCGGCGGACGGTGCGAGGTCGTCGTCGGCCGCGGCAACTTCTTCGTCTCCACCTACACCCTGTTCGGTCAGCGGATCGAGGACTCCCACGAGCTGTTCCAGGACGCGGTCGAGCTGCTCGTACGGCTCTGGAGCGGCAAGGAGGTCAACTGGCCGGGGTCGAGACACCGCGCACCGATCGAGGAGTTCGTCCTGCAGCCGCCCCCCGTCGGCGCCCTTCCGCTGTGGATAGGGGGAGGGGCCTCGGAAGCCACCGCGGAGCTCGCCGCACGGCTCGGCCTGGACCTCATGCTGCCCAGTGCCTTCGGCAACCCCGAGGCGTTCAAGCCCGTCGTAGCGGCATACCGGGAGAAATTCGCCTCCTACGGACACGCGCACGAGCCGCGGGTGGGTGCCTGCTGGCACGTGAACGTCGGGGAGACCAGCCAGGGAGCACGCGAGCGCTGGGAACCGCGCTACCGCGCCTACTTCGAGCTGATGAAGGAGATCATCCCGCGGGTCAACCCCGATCCGCCCGCCTTCATCAGGAAGCCGTTCGACTTCGAGTTCCTCACCACACACGGACCGGCCCTGGTAGGCAGCCCGGACGAGGTCGCGGACCGGTTGAACACCTCGGCGCAGATGCTCTCCGCCGACACCAATCTGATCTACATCGACATGGGCGGCCAGCCCGCCGCGGAGTACCGCGACATGGTCGAACTGATCGGCTCGCGGGTCATCCCACAACTGCACTGAGCCGAACCTTCGAGAACGGCTCCCCTCTCATCCATGACCGACGCCCCATTTCCCTCCGAGAGGAAACCCTCATGCGTGACGCCGTCATCGTCGAAGCCGTCCGTACACCTGTCGGTAAGCGCAACGGTGGCCTGTCCGACGTGCATCCGGCCGACCTGTCCGCCACCGTGCTCCGCGCGCTCGCCGACCGCACGGGCATCGACCCCGCTCTCGTCGACGACGTGGTGTGGGGTTGCGTCAGCCAGATCGGCGAGCAGACCTTCGACATCGCGCGGACCGCGGTGCTCAGCGCGGGCTGGCCCGAGTCGGTGCCCGGCACGACCGTCGACCGGCAGTGCGGCTCATCCCAGCAGGCGCTGAGCTTCGCGGCGGCCTCGGTGATCGCGGGACACTACGACGTCGCCGTCGCCGGCGGCGTGGAATCGATGTCGCGGGTCCCGATGGGTTCGGCCAGCAGCGGTGACCAGTCGCCACTGGGACTGGGCTACATCGCCCGCTACGGGGCGGACTTCCCGAACCAAGGGCTGGGCGCGGAGGAGATCGCCAGGCGCTGGTCGATCACCCGGGAGGCCGTCGACACCTACGCGCTACGGTCCCACGAACGCGCCGCCGCCGCGGCCGACGGCGGCCTGTTCACCGGCCAGATCGTCCCGGTCGCGACTCCCGACGGCACGACGGTCGGCGCCGACGAGGGGATCCGCCGGGGGGGCACACCCGAGACGCTCGGCGGGCTCAAGCCGGCGTTCCGGCCCGACGGCGTCGTGACAGCCGGAAACAGCTCGCAGATCAGCGACGGCGCAGCGGCACTGCTGGTCACGACCTCGCAGCGGGCACGCGAACTCGGGCTGACCCCGATCGCCCGGGTGCACACCTCCGTCGTGGTCGGGTCCGAGCCGACGATCATGTTGACCGGGCCGATCCCGGCCACCCAGAAGGCATTGCGGCGCAGTGGTCTCGCACTGGCCGACATCGGGGCGTTCGAGGTCAACGAGGCGTTCGCCACCGTCACACTGGCCTGGCTGGCCGACATAGGCGCGGACGAGAAGCTGCTCAACCCCAACGGCGGCGCGATCGCACTGGGGCACCCGCTGGGTGCCTCCGGGGCTCGGCTGGCCACCACCCTCGTGCACCACATGCGCGACAACGGCGTCCGCTACGGCCTGCAGACCATGTGCGAGGGCGGGGGCCAGGCCAACGCGACGATCCTGGAGTTGATCGCGTGACCGCCGCGATCAGCTTCGACGAACTGCGTGACGCGACCGGCCGCGACCTCGGGTACGGCGACTGGATGGTCATCGACCAGCCCCGCATCGATCTCTTCGCCGACGCGATCGAGGATCACCAGTGGATCCACGTCGACCCCGCCCGTGCGAAGCACACCCCGTTCGGCGGAACCATCGCGCACGGCTATCTCACGCTGGCGGCGGCCGGCACCCGCGTCAGCGAGTTGCTCCGGGTCGACGGCGCGTCGAGCATCATCAACTACGGTCTGGACCGGGTTCGATTTCCCGCACCCGTTCCGTCCGGTTCCCGTATCCGCACCCATGCCACGATCACCGAGGTGATCGAGGTCCCGAACGGCCTCCAGGTCACGGCCCGCGTCACCGCCGAGGCCGAGAGCGCCGAACGGCCGGTCTGCGTAGCCGACGTTCGCATCCGTTACCTACGATGACGAGAGCGGGAGACTGCGATGTTCGTGTTGATCACAAACGCTGACCCGGCAGCGCGGGTCAGCGTCGAGGAAGCCGACGACTGCACCCGCCTGCATGTGAGCGCGGACGGGCTCGACGACACGGTGATCGGCGAAGTGCTGCGGAGCGACGAACTGGGCCTGCCCGGCGAGCCGGGGCGCGTGTGGCTGGACGTGACGGCGCTGCACGCCCGGGCTCGGGCCGGTGTGCGCGTCACGGACTGGGACGACCGGTTCAACGCGATGCTGGACCACGCCCGTGGCAGGGGATGGCTGAACGGCAGCGGAACGCTCGTCGCCGCGCACATCGTCCGGGAGGAGCCGTGAGCAATTCCCTGGCGATCGATCCCCGACGTTTCCGCCAAGTCCTCGGCAACTACCCCACCGGTGTCACGGTCATCACTGCCATCGACTCCGATGGCCGCCCCGTGGGCATGGCGGTCGGCACATTCACCTCGGTGTCGCTCGATCCGCCACTGGTGGCGTTCCTGCCCGACAAGAGCTCGTCCAGCTTCCCGAGGATCCGCACCGCGTCCTCGTTCTGCGTCAACGTCCTGGCCGCCGACCAGGAGGAGGTCTGCCGGGCCTTCGCCACCCGGGGCGACGACAAGTTCGCCGGGGTGGCCTGGTCCCCCGCGCCGTCGGGGGCTCCCCTGCTCCGGGGGGTCACGGCGTGGATCGACTGCGACTTCGAGAGCATCACCGACGCAGGCGATCACCACCTCGTGATGGGCCGCGTCCGCGACCTAGACGCCACCGACGCCGGCCTGCCGTTGGTGTTCTTCCAGGGGGGATACGGCAGGTTCTCCCCCTCCTCACTGGTGACAGTACCGGAGCCAGACCTGATCGAACATCTACGTAACGCCGATCTGGCCCGTGGTGAGATGGAGCGGGTCGCTGCGGAGGTCCACGCCGAGTGCGTGGCTGTGGCGGCGGTCGCCGACGAGCTCGTCGTCGTGGCCGGGGCGGGCGCACCGGCCCGGGATCTTCCGCGCACCCGTGTCGGGCAGCGCTCACCGTTCCTGCCACCGCTCGGCACACTGTTCCTGGCCGGGAGTGACGAGACGGAGAGCCCGGAGACGCAGGTGTGGCTCGCCCGAGCCGGCGCCGAGGTGAGCGACGAACAGCGCACCGCCTACCGCGCGATGGTGGAACGGGTGCGCGAGCGCGGCTGGTCACTGAGCATCGCCGCCGACGACCACGCCGAACTCGAACACGCGCTCGACCGCTACTCCACGGCCGACCACTCCCCCGAGCACCTCACCCGGATCCGGCGGTTGGCGGCTTCGGCCGCCAACCGATTCGAACCCTCCGACCTTCCTCCTGGCGCCGACCACCCGGTGCGGTTGATCAGCGCACCGGTCATCGGCGCCGACGGTGGGGTCATCCTGCTGCTGACGCTGTGGGGGCTGCCCTCCCCACTGAGCACCGAGCAGATCGAGTCGTACACCACGCGCCTGCGCGCCGCAGCCCGAGCCGTCAGCACCGTCATCGAGACACGGAAAGCGACCTGAGATGCGCATCGCGATGCAGTTGGGTTACGGCGGCCCCTTCAAGGAAGCCGTCAACCGGCTCGTGGATTTCGAGAAGGCCGGCCTGGACATGGTCAGCGTGGCCGAGGCGTACTCCTTCGACGCGGTGTCGCAGCTGGGTTACCTCGCCGCACGCACCGAGCGTTTGGAGATCACCTCCGGGATCATGCAGATCTACTCCCGGACGCCGACCCTGACGGCGATGACCGCCGCCGGACTGGACCACGTCTCCGACGGCCGCTTCACCCTCGGCATCGGCGCCTCCAACCCGCAGGTCGTCGAGGGCTTCCACGGGGTGCGCTACGACGCCCCGCTCGGGCGCACCCGGGAACTGGTCGAGATCTGCCGGCAGGTCTGGCGCCGGGAGAAGATCCAGTACACCGGCACGTACTACCACATCCCGGCGCCGCCCGACCAGGGCACCGGGCTTGGCAAGCCGCTCAAGATCATCGATCATCCGGTCCGGGAGTGTATCCCGATCAGCATCGCGGCCATCGGGCCGCGCAACGTGGCACTCGCCGCCGAGATCGCCGAGGGTTGGGAACCGATCTTCTTTCACCCCGAGAAAGCCTCGGCCGCCTGGGGCGACGCGCTGGCCGAAGGACGGGCCAGGCGCGACCCCGCACTCGGTGAGCTCGACATCGCCGTCGGGGTCCCGCTCGCCTTCACCGAGAACCCCGTACCGGTGCTCGACACCGTCCGTCCCCAACTCGCCCTCTACATCGGCGGCATGGGCGCCCCCGGGCGCAACTTCTACAACGACCTCGCCCGCCGCTACGGCTACGAGGCGGCCGCCATCGCCATCCAGGATCTCTACCTGGACGGGAAAAAGGATGAGGCGGCCGCCGCCGTGCCCGACGACCTCGTACGCGCCACCTCGCTCATCGGGCCACGCTCGATCGTCGCCGAACGGGTCGCCGCGCTGCGAGAAGCAGGCGTCACCACAGTTAAGGTGCAACTGCTTGGAGCCACGCACGCCGAGCGGCTCGCCGCCATGGAGGAACTCCGCGACATCACGGGGCCACCACCATCGCGGCCGCGCGACCACTCAACGGAAGTAGAGCAGCGATGACGAGTACCTCGATCGAGCCGAGGACCGACGTGCTGAGCGTGGTGGAGCAGTGGGTGCTCTGACTCTCGACGGCGATCGTGCACCACGCCAACCGGGTGCGGCTCAACCCGCTCGCCGACCCGCTTTCTGACGAGGTCGCCGTCGCCGACACCGGCCTGCTGTCGATCCTGCGCACCCGCGGTTACGAGGAGGCGCGGCCGGCCAGGATCTCCCGCGCGCTGCGCACCGCGGGTACCAGGGTCCGGCTGTTCGACCCGTACGGCGAGCCGCTCCCCGCCGCGAACCTCGACCCGGTCGCGGCCTCCGCGTGAATCGTGGAACCCGCCCAGGTCCACTCCGCCGTCCGCGCGGGTGCCGGGGTGGTCGAGCTGGCCGTCTCGGCGGAGGAGCACGCCACCTCCGCGCGTGCGGGCGCCGGTCCGCCGGCTCCGGAGAGCGCGGCCCCGACCGTGGAGGCCGCCCGGCGGGCGAGACTGACGACGGTCGCGCACATAACCGAGTCCTTCGCCGAGGACCGCGCGGACGCTCCCCGAACGGCAGGGAACGCCCGTACACCTCGTTGTGGTCCCTGGTCACGCGCGGCTCCGGGGATGACGGGCACCCTCCATGTCCTGGCGCGCGAGAGGTTCCCCGGGCGCCAGGACATGGAGGGCTCCCGCTGTGTCAGATGACTCCGGCAGCCGACAGGCCGGTGAACTCCGCCTGCGTCAGGCCGAGGAGCCCGCGGTAGACCTCTTCGTTGTGCTGCCCGAGCGCGGGCCCGGCGCTGCGCACGCTTCCGGGGGTGTCGGAGAGCTTGGGGACCACGTTCTGCATGGCCAGCTCGCCGAAGTCCGGGTGCGGGACGCGGACGATGGCCTCGCGGGCGGCGAAGTGCGGATCGGCGAACATGTCCTTGGCCGTGTAGACCCGCCCGGCGGGGACACCGCCCTCGTGCAGCGACGAAAGCAGCTCATCCGCGGGGATCCCCGCGGTCCAGGCGGCGATGATCTCGTCAAGCTCGGCCATGTTCGCACCGCGCGCGCCGTGCGTGGCGTAACGCTCGTCGGCGGCCAGCTCGGACCTGCCCATCAGGGTCGCCAGGCGGGTGAAGACGCTGTCCTGGTTGGCGGCGATGAGGATGGTGTCGCCGTCCTTGGTCGGGTAGACGTTGCTGGGCGAGACGTTGGGCAGCACGGTGCCGGTGCGCTCGCGCCGGTAGCCGGCCTGCTGCCATTCGGGCAGCATCGACTCCATCATGGCGAGCACCGCCTCGTAGATCGCCGAGTCGACGACCTGGCCCCTGCCGCTGCGCTCGCGCTCGTGCAGCGCGACGAGCGTGCCGACACAGGCGTGGGTGGCGGCCAGGGAGTCGCCCAGCGAGATGCCGGCGCGCGCCGGCGGCCGGTCGGGGTCGCCGGTGACGTGGCGGATGCCGCCCATGGCCTCGCCGATCGAGCCGTATCCGGCTCGGGGGGCGTAGGGGCCGCTCTGGCCGAACCCGGTCACCCGGGTGATGACCAGGCGGGGGTTGATCTCGTGCAACCGGGCCGGGGACATGCCCCAGCGCTCCAGCGTGCCGGGCCGGAAGTTCTCCAGCAGCACGTCCGCCCGCTCCACCAGCCTGATGACCAGGTCCTGCCCCTCGGGGGTGCGCAGGTCGCAGGTGACCGACTTCTTGTTGCGGGCCACGACCGGCCACCAGAGCGACTGGCCGTACGGCTTCTCCCTGCCCCACTGGCGCATGGGGTCGCCCCGGCCGGGGTCCTCCACCTTGATGACCTCAGCGCCGAAGTCACCGAGCAGCTGGCCGCAGAACGGCCCGGCGAGCAGCTGGCCGAGCTCGACGACTCGGATGTCTCCGAGCGGAAGGCCTCTCACCTGTTGTTCTCCTGACGGCGGGGACCGAGCAGGGACGCGCGGGCGGAGAACAGGTGGGCGCGCATCACGGCCTCCGCCCATTCGGGGTCTCCGGCGCGCACGGCCGCCACGATCTCGATGTGATGGTTGACGCTGCGGCGCATGGCCTCTTCGTCGAAGGCTCCGTAGGTACGCAGCAACACCGGCGAGTGGACCAGCGAGCTGATCGACTGGGCGAGCACCTGACTGCCGCCGAGCCTGACCAGTTCCTGATGGAAGTCGGCGTTGAGGCGGTAGACCGCCTCAACGTCACGGCGGCCGGCGTGCTCGGCGAGGGTCGTCGCCAGCTCGTGCAGCCGCGCGATGTCCTGCTCCGTCGCGACGGCCACCGCCTGCCGGACGGCCAGCCCTTCGATCCTGGCACGCAGCTCGAAGATCGTCTCCAGATCGGCACGGGGATACACCACGACTCTGGCGCCCTTGTTGGCCGTGATCTCGACCAGCCCCTCGGCCTGCAGCCGCCGCAGCGCGTCGCGAACCGGAGTCCGGCTGACGCCCAGCGCCTCGGCCAGCTCGACCTCACCGAGGTGGTCACCCGGCTCGTAGTGACCGCTGAGGATCAGGCCACGTAGGCTATCGATTGTCGACATGTATACACCCTTATCAAATTTTTCTCCACAATGGCACTCAGAGCGAAAAATGACAAGTTTTTGTATACAACTAGCGGTGAGTGGGTGCGGTAAGCAGGAATCTTCAACGGCTTCCCCTGCGGGCCGAACCGGAGATCGTCTCCGCGCTCCCCGCCGTCGGATGAGCTTCGCCAGGTGATGTCGTCGACGACGGACGGCCCGGCCGGTGCCCGGGAGCGACCATCACCCGAAGGCCGTCACCCCGTTTGCTCCGCCCGCGCGCATCCCGGCGCGCCGCCGCACAGAATGGAGATCATGACTCCACGACGGATCTACCACGGCACAGGCCCCGGCTCGATCACCCCGGACGGCTGCTCGGTCGACTACTACACCACCCTCACCCCCAGGGGCGAACCCGAACTCATCCACGACTCGATCCCGGCCGGGGCCAGCATCCTCGAACTCGGTGCGGGCGTGGGCCGGATCACTCACCGCCTGCTGGAACTCGGGCACGAGGTCGTCGCGGTCGACGAGTCACCCGAGATGCTCACCCACATCCGCGGCACCGAGACTGTGTGCTCCCCCATCCAGACCCTGGCCCTGCCCAGAACCTTCGACCTCGTGCTGCTGATGTCGTTCGTCATCGAAACCGCCGACGACGACCTGCGCGCCGCGTTCCTGCGCACCTGCGCCGCACACGTCTCCGCCGACGGCTGCGTCATCCTGCAGCGCCAGCCCCCCGAGTGGTACGACACCGTCCAGCCGTTCGAACGCGACGCCGGCCCCGGTCGCACCGTCCGCATGACGCGGGTCAGCCGCCCCGCCCCCGACCTGCTCGACGCCACCATGGAGTACACCATCGGCGAGCGGCGCTGGACCCAGACCTTCGTCAGCCGCCGCCTCCCCGACCACCAACTGGAGCACGAACTCAACCAGGTGGGCCTGACCATCTCCGGATTCCTGAACGACGACCGCGGGTGGGTACGCGCCACACCCCGGTGACGCCCGCCCCTTTCCGAACGATCGAAGCAGAGCCGGCATCGACCCACCGGTGACACCGGGCACCAGGCCGCCACCTCGCCGGAGCGGTCGTCGCGAGCCTGTCAGGGGAGAGACCCCAGCTCACCTCCGCCCCGGCCCGTCCGCGAGTCGTGCGGTGCTCACCCGGCCGAGCCGGTCAGGCGCTCGGCGCCGACCGGCTCGGCCGGGTGATCCCGGTCAGGGCTCGATCCCGTGGCGGAGCAGTGTCCACACCCGTTCGGCGGGCAGGCTCGGCCGCCGCGATTCACCGCGACACGATCACCACGACAACACCACCGCCTCGGTCATGGGCCGCACCTACCCCGCCCCGGCTCGACCATCGCCCCCGCCACCGTCTTCGGCTACCGCGCCGCACAGCACGCCGCATCCCGATGACCTGGACACCGCGCCCCCGAACACGGCGGCGACCACCGGCGCGTGGACAGGTGGCGCCTGCGGTCCATCAGCGGCGGACGGGAGAACCCTCGACGGCATGTTTTCAGCGAACGGGCAGGCCGGTGACGGCACGGCCGATGATCAGGCGCTGGATCTCCGACGTCCCCTCGAAGATGGTGTAGATCTTGGCGTCGCGGTGGAAGCGCTCGACCGGGTGGTCGCGGGTGTAGCCGGCCCCGCCGAGGATCTGGATGGCCTGGTCGGTGACCCAGACCGCGGTCTCGCCGGCGACCAGCTTGGACATGGAGCCCTCGGCCTGGCCGAAGGTGCGGTTGTTGCGGGCCATCCAGGCGGCACGCCAGGTCATCAGGCGGGCGATGTCGACGCGGGTGGCCATGTCGGCCAGTAGGAAGGCGACGGCCTGGTTCTCGCCGATCCTGCGGCCGAACTGCTCGCGCTCGCGGGCGTAGTCGCGGGCGTACTCGTATCCGGCGCGGGCGATGCCGACGGCCATGGCCGCCACCGAGGGGCGGGTGGTCTCGAAGGTGCGCATCGCGCCCTGCTCTCCGGCCCGCTCGCCGGAGCGGACGCGGGCGAGCCTGGCGTCGAGCTTCTCCCTGCCGCCGAGCAGGCAGGAGCCCGGCACACGCACGTTGTCGAGGACGACCTCGGCGGTGTGGGAGGCACGGATGCCGTGTTTCCTGAACTTCTGGCCCATCGACAGGCCGGGGGTGCCGGCCGGGACGACGAAGGACGCCTGGCCTCGGGTGCCCAGGGACGGATCGACGGAGGCGACGACGACGTGGACGTCGGCGATGCCGCCGTTGGTGGCCCAGGTCTTCACACCGTTGAGGATCCAGTCGTCGCCCGAGGGGACGGCGCGGGTGCGGATGGCGCCCACATCGGAGCCGGCCTCGGGCTCGGAGGCGCAGAACGCTCCGAGCCTGACCTCCGAGGGGGTGCCGAACATCTGCGGGAGCCACTCGCCCAGCTGCTCGGGGGTGCCACTGGCCGAGAGGGCCGCGGCGGCCAGGCCGGTGCCGACGATGGACAGGCCGATGCCCGCATCCCCCCAGAAGAGCTCCTCGAAGGCCACGGTCAGGCCGAGCCCGCTCGGCTCGAACCACTGCTGGGCGAAGAAGTCGAGGGAGTAGAGCCCGATCTTGGCGGCCTCCTGGATGATCGGCCAGGGGGTCTCCTCGCGCTCGTCCCATTCGGCACCGGCCGGGCGGACCACCGAGCGGGCGAAGTCGTGCACCCAGTCCCGCACCTCGCGCACGTCGTCACTCAGCTCCGGGCAGAAGCCGCTCTCGCTCATCATCCACGCCTCCTCAGGGTGCGTTACCAACGGTAACACCCAAACTTTACCGGCGGACGGACCGCTCCGCGCAACCGGAGGAGCGCCCCTTCCCCGGCACCGACCGGCGAGCGGCCCCGCTCCCGGAGGTCTCGTTCACCGCCGCCGCGGGTTCCGTCCACCGCCGTGCGGGAATGCCGTCGGGCCACGCGCTCCCCGGCATCGCGGGCTCCGTACGCCGCCCGGGCTACGGCCTGACGGGCGGCCGGATGACTCCTATCGGGGACGGCAGCTCGGACGCAATGCCGCGATGGGTGAACTCGTGCTGGCCAGCGGGCTGCGCCGCAAGGAGTTCGGTCACCTCCTGGTGCACGAGATCCCGCCCCTGCCCAGCCGCCGGACGGAGGTCCCGGTGCCGTTCCTGGTCTCCCACAGCCTCGGCAAAGGCGGCAAGCAGCGCACTACCTGGATCAGCTACGACGCGCTGGTCAAAGTGCACGACTACATGGCGATGGAGCGGGCGGTCGCTGCCATCGGGTCGACCTGGTGGCCCGCCACCGGCGAGCCGCTACTGGTCGAACGCCCCGACTGGGAGGGCGCGACCATCAACGGACGACGCCGGTCTTGGCGGGTGCCGACAGTGCGGGAGCGCCTTCGGCTGGTGGAGCCCGGCGGCGGATCGAGCCTGCTCGCCCTGCAGTCCCGCGGGGCGCCGTTCGTCGACCGGGCGACCGTGTTCGCCCGGGCGTCCAGGCGCATCCGCGCCCGCTTCACGGCCAGGGACATCGCGCGTGTGCTGGTGGCCGCCGGCCCGCTGGGTCACCGCGAGCTCTGCGACCGTCTGGGGCTGCGCTACCAGGCGGCCGTCGCCAGGGCCGCGCGTTCGGCCGACCTGCTCGGCCAGATGAGAGGGGCATTGTTCCCCACCCGGGAGGTGGCCAACGCCTACAAGGTGCTGTTCGCGGCCTACACCGGGATCGTCCCCGACGGGATCTCCTCGCTCGGGCTGGACGACATCGTGTGGGCCGGCGACAGCGACATCCTGCTCAGCTACATCAAGGGCAGGACCGGCCCCGAAGGGCTTCACCTTCCCCGGCGCGCCGTCCGCCTGCTGGAACGCTGGCTCGCCTCCTCGGCCCCGCTGCGCCGCTTCGCGCCGGAGCCGCTGCGTTCACAGTTGTGGATCTACACCTACGGCCCCGGCCGATCACCCCCCCCCCGATGATCATGAAGCTCGACAAGCACACCGGAAGCCTGGCGATCTGGGCCGAGCGCACGGGCGGAATCCTCGCCGATGGCGGATCGCCGCTGCGCCTGCACAAGGGCCGATTCCGGCCGACGCATGCGAACATGCTGGCGCGGCGGGGCTGGACCGGGCGCACGACGATCGACCCCAACCACAGCGCGGCTGTGGAAGACGACCACTATCTGGTGGCCACGACCCCGCCCAGGTCGACGCGGTCGCGACACTCATCGAGCAGGGGCAGAGCGATCTCCTGCGTAAGTCCCTGCCGCCGGCCGTGCTCACGAGCGAGCAGACCGTCGAGCTGGTCCAGCGATTCCCGGACCTGATCGCCTCCCTCGGGCTCGACGACGCCACGGTCACCGAACCGGTGGCCGGGAACGTGATGTGTTCACCGCGGCGTGCGCCGACCAGCTCGCGAGCCCGCACGGACCGGCCGGTCAGCCCTGCCCGGCCAGGCCGTGGGTCTGCCTGATGTGCCCGCTGGCGGTGTTCCTGCCGCGTGACGCGCCCAATCTGCTGCGGCTGCGGGCGTTCTTCCGACGCCAGTTCCGGCAGATGCCCTCCGATCAGTTCATGCGGGTGTTCGGCCCGTACGCCGACCACCTGGACGCGGAGATCCTGCCCCGCTTCGGCGAGCACACGCTGCTGGAGGCCGCCGCCGAGGTAGCCGACGACGACCAGGAGATCCCGCTGCGCCCTGAGGAGAGCACCCGGTGAAGAGCCAGGCGATCGCGAAGGGAACTCCACCGGCTCCCGGTCAGTCGGTTTTCGCCGGCGTCGACGTGTGTGAGACGGCGGGTCTGACGCTGCGGCCGGGCAGCCTCCGGCCTCGATTCGAGGAGAAGATCTGGCTCCTGGACGGGCTGGCCGACGCCCCGGCGTCCATGGCCCGGGCCGAGAAGCGCTGGGACTTCACGATCATCCGCAATCGGCGGTGGCAGATCCTGGTCCGAGAGCACCTGCTCGCTCTGAGAGCCCCGCACCATACGGCATCATGCCCTCCGGGCCCGGCGCCCGGCATCTCATCGACGCCTTCGACCACATCGACACCACACTGAAGGAGGCTGGCCAAGCCGCGCCGGTCATCCTGGACACCGAGCGGCGCATCGAGAACATGCTGCGGACCACGGCAGGCACCCTCCACCTCGGGGCAGCCGACTACTGCTGGTTCCGCGATCCCGCCCAAGCCCTCTGCCTGCGCATGGCCGGCACGGCCGAACGCACCACACCCTTGGCCGGGCACTGTGACTCCAGCCGCTGCCCGCAGGCCACCCATCACCCCTGCCACCAGCCGGTCTGGCAAGAGCGCGCCACAACCTTCGAGGCCTTCCTCGGCAATCCCCGCGTGCCTGCGGGCGAGAAGAAGCGGCTGCGTCCCGAGCACGAGCGGACGCTCAAGGTCCTGGCCCAGATCGACTCCTCAGAAGGCTCCCACGGATGAGGCTCAGCGACGCACAGCGCCGGATCACCGAGGCGTGGATCCGTGCCGCCATGGACCGGCTGCTCTCCGGCGACCCGCCGCCTGGCCGGCGATACGACGTCAAGGCGCTGGCGGCGGAGGCCGACGTCCGCTAGGCGCATCCGGCCGGATGTGCCTAGCGGACGTCGCGTCCCGGGGCCCGGAGTGGTCAGGCGGGGGTGGGCCGCGGATGATGTCGTTAGGGCGGGGAGTCGTCGATCAGGTCACGGAGTTGGTTGCGGTTGGAGATGCCGAGCTTCGGAAAGGAGCGGTAGAGGTGGGCGGTGACCGTGCGGGGCGACAGGAACAGGCGGTCGGCGATCTCCGCGTTGGTCAGGCCGCGGGCGGCGAGGGTGACGATCTCACGCTGCTGGGCGGTGAGCCGGGCGAGAACCCCGGGCGCGGCGGACGGGGTGTGGACGCTGACACCGCACGCACGTAGTTCGCCCTCGGCCCGCCGTACCCAAGGAGCCGCGCCCAGCAGGACGAGGGTGTCGAGCGCCGCCACGAAGAACGGCTTGGCGTCGTTGATCCGCCGCTGCCGCCGTAACCACTCCCCGTAGTCGAGCTGGAACCGGGCCCGCTCGAAAGGCCAGCGAACCCCCGCTGGGTCCGACAACCCGGCGACGAAGTGGACCTCGGCGTCGGCGGGGTCGGCGAGCAGGCCACGCGCCCGGGCCGCGAGTTGCTCAAGCCGGGGGCCGGGGGTGAAGCCCATCTGGTCCAGCACCCGCTCCAGGAGTGCGGCTGCCTCCTTCTGCCTGCCCGAAGCTCAGGCGATGTCGCCGGTGAGGTAGCGCTGCGATCTTGTCGATCTCAGCCGACACCATCGGTTCATACCGGGTGACGTAACGGATCACGCCCAGCCCGGCCATTTGCGCGGCCACCAGCGTCGCCCGAAACTCCGGCTGATCCACCTCAACCGAACGCAACACCCGTACCACGATGTGCTTGATCATGAAGTCGTGCAGCCCGCGGCCGGCCTGCTCGTGGCCGGTAACGCTACGCAGCAATGCGACGAACACACCTCCGCCCACGGTGTCACAGTTGGTCAGAAACGTACGCACCATCCGCTGGCCGAGACCGACGGCGTCAACGCCTTCGCTGACGGCAGATTCGACCCCGGCTTCCATCGGTTCCTGGACAAGCTCACCGTGCACATTGACTCGAAGGCCCTTGCATAGCGCGTACACTCTCAGGCGATCTTGACTGGCTACCGCTTTGGCCTGGTGATATGCATCACGCAAAGGGGGCCGGAATCGGTACAAGATCCTGCGGCGCTGGATGCCACCGAATTGATGCAGCAACCTGCCCAACCTGGACACTTCGCCAACGAGACACGGCCTATGCCGCGACAAAGAGCGTCAGCGAGCGGAGCGGTAGCCGGGAACAGTGATCATCGGCGGGCGTTCGGCGACGGCGACGTCCCGGACGCTCACCTGGTGACCGCTCTCGCCCCGGCGGAACTGGGCCAGGCGGGGAGAGGGGCTGTGCAGGGAGACCATCATGTTCTGGCGCTCCAGGCGCGACCAGGAGGTCTGCAGGATCTGGGCGGCCATCCCGCCGAGCGCCTCCGTCGACTGGTGGGAGTGGACCCGGCGGCCCAGGTCCACCTGGGCCAGGGCGTCGAGCCCGGCGAGGTCGAGCAGGTCGATCAACAGGCCGAGCTCCACACCGTAACCGGTGACGAAGGGCACGCTCTCCAGCACGGACCTGCGCCCGGCGTACTCCCCGGCGAGAGGTTGCACGAATCCGGCCAGCAGCGGCCAGTGCAGGTTGAGCAGGGGGCGCGCGACGAGCTCGGTGACCCGGCCGCCACCGCTCTGCACGTTCTGCAGGGGCCGGTCGTAGCAGCCCTTGACGTAGACCACCGCCTCGTCGGCGAGCAGCGGGCCGAGCAGCCCGGTCACGAAGGAGGTGCGGAACTCGCGCAGGTCGGCGTCGATGAACACGAGCAGGTCGCCGGAGGTCGCGGCGAGGGACTTCCAGAGCGCCTCGCCCTTGCCGTCCAGCGGTTTGAGGTCGGGCAGGACCTCGTCCTGCGCGATCACCGTCGCCCCCGCGCGCGCGGCGCGTACCGCGGTGTCGTCGACGGAGCGGGAGTCGATGACCACGAGTTCGTCGACGAGCGGCACGGCCTCCATCAGGTCGTGGCGGATCGCGGTGACGATCTCCCCGACCGTCTCCTCCTCATCGCGCGCGGGCAACACGACGCTGATCGTCGTCTCACCCTTGGCTCTCAGCAGCTCCGGCAGCGACCAGTCGCCCGAGGATGAGGTGCGCTCGCGTAGCCATGCCTCGACCTCAGGCAGCACAGCCCACCCTTCCCATCACCTCGGTACTTACGGGTATCACCTTATGTGGCGCTGATTCCGCACAAGTACCGGCTCCCGTCCTCACCGCGCAGGTGGGAAGATCAGTCCAGTCCGGTACGAGGAGGGAAGGCATGGACCCGGTAGCCGTGCTGCGGGCGGCACGCGCCGTCCGCGACGAACTCGACAGCTTGATGGGTGGTGCCTCCGCGGAACTTCGCGACCGGCTGGATCCGCTGCTGGCCGAGGCCGGCAGCCGGCCTCCGGGGCGACTGGCCGACGCGATCATCATGCTGATCGCCCAGTACGGCCCGGCCTGGAACCGGCTCTCCGCGCTGCTGAACCTGGACCACGGCCTCGCCGCCGAGCAGGTGGTCCCCATGCTCGCCGACCCGGGCCCGCAGGATTCCGGGGCCGCGTACGACGGCGGATACGACAACCTGCCCCCCACCGGCGCCATGAGCGTCGACTGGATGCGCCCCGACCAGGCGGGCCCCGCCGCACCGCAGGCGCCGTCACCGCAGGCGCCGTCACCGCAGGCACCGCCGACGCCGCCCGCCGGGGGCCGGGGTTCCTCGATGCTCGACCGGCTGACCGGGGCCTTTCGCAGGCGGCGCGGGGATGCGCCCGCCCCGGCGCCCGAGTCCGAGTGGGAGGGGATCCCGCTGATCGAGGCGCCCACCGAGTCGGTCTCGGGCTGGGGCACGGAGGTGTCGATCGGCGTCGCCCCGGCCCAGGGGCAGGACGGCGTCGCGGCACCGCGCGAGCCGGTCGAGCTGGACATCCAGCTCATCGCCGAGGGCTTCGACGCACCGGGCGGGTGGCAGGTACGGCTGCGCGTCGACGCGGCGTCGCCCTACCCCCGCGCGGTGGTCGACCTTGTCGCCCTCGCGCAGCGGGAGCCCGAGGTCGCCCGGCAGATCCAGGCGATCTGTTCGGTGCGCAGCCAGGTGGTCGGGTTCGGCCTGCGCTCGATCACGCTGCACGGCTCGCCCGGCAGGCTCGGCCGGGAGGAGCCGCCCGAGCCGGTCTCCGGCACCCGGATCCGTCCGGCCCTCGTGGGCGAGCCGGCGGACGTCACGGTGGCCATCGTCCACGGTGACGAGCCGGGACGGCTGTGGTGGACCTACCGGTCGCCGCACTTCGTCACCCCCGACCGGGCCGAGCTCTGCGACCTCGGCATGCGAGCCTCGGAGTTCGGCCGGCAACTGACCGGGCAGGGCCGCCTCTCCGAGGAACTGGGACGGAAGGTCGGCTCGCGCGTGCCCCGGGGTTTCTGGGAACTTCTGAACGCGGTGGCCGGCCGGGTGGCACCGCGCCGCCCGAGCGTGCTGATCCTCTCCCAGGAGCCGCACGTGCCCTGGGAGCTGGCCGTGCTGGAGCATCCCTACGATCCGTCGCTCCCCCGCTATCTGAACTGCCAGACGGTGACCGGCCGCTGGCCCCTCGGTGGCCGGCGCCCCGAGCTGCCGCCCCCGGTGAGCGCGCGGGCGGATCACGTCGCGGTGGTGTACGACGAGGCGCAGGCGCACCCGCTGGTGACCGAGTACGGCGCCACGCAGGTCTCCTCCGCGCTCGGCGACGTCCTGGGCGTGCTCGGCCAGGGGCCGGACATCGTCCACCTCACAGCCGGCGGATCCGTGGCCGAGGCGCTGGGCCGTGACCTGGCCGGCGCCCCGTTCGTCTTCCTGGAGGAACCGGGGGACGCCCAGGCGTTCCTGCTCGCGGGCGCGAGCGGGGTCGTCGAACCGCTCTGGCCGGTCGGCGGGGGCCTGGCCCGGGAGTTCTACCGGCGCTGCTTCACCGGTGAGCCTCCGGCCGAGGTGCTGCGGTCCATGCGCGGGCAGGCCCCCGACGGCGCGGGCGCCTACCGGTTCCACGGCCACCCGTCCCTGACGCTGCGCCGGACGCCCCCGCCCTCGAAGTGACCCGTACCCGGATCGCGTGCTCAGCGGACGGCGTGGCGCTCCAGGAAGGTGTAGACGTCGGCCTCGTCGACGCCGGGGAAGGATCCGGGCGGCAGCGCGGCCAGGATGTGGGAGTTGCCCCGGGCCGAGGGCCAGGCGTATCCCTCCCAGCGCTGGGTCAGCTCGGCGGGCGGGCGGCGACAGCAGTCGCCGGTGGGGCAGTCGGACTTGGTGCGACTGGTGGTCTCGCGCCCGCGAAACCAGCGCGACTCCCGGTAGGGGACACCGAGGGTGATGGCGAAGTCACGCTCGCGCGACGGGTCGACGTGGGCGACGCAGAAGTAGGTGCCGGTGGGCGAGTCCGAGTACTGGTAGTAGACGGAGAAGCGGTCGGGCGACAGGAAGACCTGGCGCCCGGACCACTGCAGGCACATGCGCTGGCCCTCGATCGCCCCCTGCTCGTCGGCGGGGAAGACGATGCCGTCGTTCTCGTAGGCCTTGTAGATGATCCCGCCGGCGTTGTTGCGGACGAAGTGGCAGCTCAGGTCGAGGAAGTGGGTGGCCAGGTTGGTGAAGCGGTGCGCGGCCATCTCGTAGGAGACGGCGAACACGTCGCGCAGGTCCTCCACGCTCAGCGCCCGGTCCTTCTTGGCCTCCCTCAGGTACGGCACGGCGGCCGCCTCGGGCACCAGGACCGCGGCGGCGAAGTAGTTGGCCTCGGTCCGCTGGCGCAGGAAGTCCGCGAAGTCGCGGGGCTTGTGGTGCCCGAGGGAGAGGTGGCCGAGGGTCTGCAGCAGGATCGTGCGGGGGGTGTGCATGCCGACCTGCTCGTGCTTGACGTAGATGCGCCGGTTGCGCAGGTCGGAGATGGAGCGCACGGTGCGCGGCAGGTCCTGGACCGTCTGCACGGTGTAGCCGAAGTGGCCGACCAGCGCCTGCACCGTGCTCTGCGACAGCGCTCCGGAACGGTAGCCGACCGCGGCGAGCGCCTCGGCGGCGGCCCGCTCGATCTCCGCGAAGTAGTTGCCCTGCTCACGCTGCTTGCGGCGGAGCTCGGCGTTCGCCGCACGGGCCTCCTCGGGGGTGGCGGTGCCCTTGGCCTGGCGTGAGCGCAACTCCCCGTAGAGGCCGAGGATGTGTTCGAGCACGTCGTTGGGGACGCGCGCGGAGACCTTCAGCCTGGCCAGGCCGAGCCCGGCGTACAGGGGGTCGCGCTGCGCCTCCTCCAGGGCCATCTCCAGCTGCGCCCGCCGGTTGGGGGCCTGCCTGCGCAGTAGTTCCTCGATCGGCACGCCGAGCGCGGCGGCCAGGGACTTCAGCAGCGACAACTTCGGCTCGCGCTTGCCGTTCTCCAGCAGGGAGAGCTGGCTGGGCGCGCGGTTCACACGTTCCCCCAGGTCGGACAGGGTGAGGCCACGCTGCTTGCGCAGGTGCCGGAGACGCTGGCCGAACGCGATGAGATCGAGCTCCTGTGTCAAGGAAAGCGGTTCTTCACCCACCAAAGATGCCATAGCACGATGCTAAACGAAATTTCCTAGGAAATTTCACAGCCACGCACGCCACCCGGGAGAACGCCACCACACCCGCGCCGGAAATTCCGGCCGGCCCTGCGGGACGGAGGGGGCGGGGTGCCGCGACCTCCAGGGCACCGCGGAGAGTGGCACCGCGGTGCCGGCGGTGGCGGTGGCGGTGGCGGTGGCGGTGGCGGTGGCGACGGTGTGGCGGTGACCGCGGGGCGAAATCCCCGGGCGATGGCCTCCGACGACCCATGACCGGCAAGCCGCAAAGCGCGCTACCGGAATTGGTCTAGTCCATAGCGAAAACTATGAAGTTCTTCCCATCTGAATACCGATGAGTATTGACGACAGGGGAAGAATCTTCATTCTTTCGTTGGAATCGGCCTTGTTCGCCCGTTTTGTCGAGGCACACACTCGAGGTAAGGCACCCAGGGGACGAAAAGGAGTTACACCATGAGTGATCGCCTCAAGGGAGCCGCAGACGAGCTGCGGCGCGAGTGGGAGACCAACCCTCGCTGGAAGGGCACCGAGCGGACGTACACGGCCGAGGACGTGGTTCGACTCAGGGGGTCCGTCCAGGAGGAGCACACTCTCGCCCGGCTCGGCGCCGAGCGGCTGTGGGACCTGCTGAACACCGGGGACTACGTGCACGCCCTTGGCGCACTGACCGGCAACCAGGCCGTGCAGCAGGTCAAGGCCGGCCTGAGGGCGATCTACCTGTCAGGCTGGCAGGTCGCCGCCGACGCCAACCTCGGCGCGCAGACCTACCCCGACCAGAGCCTCTACCCGGCCAACTCGGTTCCGGCCGTGGTTCGCCGGATCAACAACGCGCTGCTCCGCGCCGACCAGATCACCTGGTCGGAGGGCGACCAGGACGCGCCGCACTGGCTGGCGCCGATCGTGGCCGACGCGGAGGCCGGCTTCGGCGGCGTGCTGAACGCCTTCGAGCTGATGAAGGGCATGATCGCCGCGGGTGCCGCAGGCGTGCACTGGGAGGACCAGCTCGCCTCGGAGAAGAAGTGCGGCCACCTGGGCGGCAAGGTGCTCATCCCCACCGGCCAGCACATCAAGACCCTCAGCGCCGCCCGCCTGGCCGCGGACGTGCTGGGTGTGCCGACCCTGGTCATCGCGCGGACCGACGCCCAGGCCGCGACGCTCCTGACCACCGACGTCGACCCCCGTGACCAGGCGTTCACCACCGGCGACCGCACCGCGGAGGGCTTCTACCGGGTCCGCAACGGCGTGGACGCCTGCATCGCCCGCGGCCTGGCCTACGCGCCCCACTCCGACCTGCTCTGGATGGAGACCTCCACCCCGGACCTGGACGTGGCCCGCGAGTTCGCCGAGGCCATCAAGGCCGAATACCCCGACCAGATGCTGTCCTACAACTGCTCGCCCTCGTTCAACTGGAAGAAGCACCTGGACGACTCCACCATCGCCAAGTTCCAGCGCGAGCTCGGCCACATGGGCTACAAGTTCCAGTTCATCACGCTGGCGGGCTTCCACTCGCTGAACCACTCGATGTTCGACCTCGCCAGGGGCTACGCCGAGGACGGCATGACCTCCTACGTCCAGCTCCAGGAGGCCGAGTTCGCCGCCGAGGCACGCGGCTACACCGCCACCCGCCACCAGCGCGAGGTCGGCACCGGATACTTCGACCTGGTCAGCACGGCCATCGCGCCGGACTCCTCCACCACGGCCCTGAAGGGGTCGACGGAGGAGGAGCAGTTCGCAGAGGCTCACTGACTCTCCGGACCGGGCTCGCCCAGACGACTTCCGGGGCATGGAACGGTTCCCCGGGCGAGCGCGATGACCAGGTCGTCGACCGAGGCCCCGCCGTGCGGATCTCCCCCTGATCCGTACGGCGGGGCCTTCCCGTACCCGTCCCGCGCGCCGCGGCGCGCTCCAAGCGCGGCCGCGGGGGCGGGCGGCGCCTCAGCGGCCGACGGCCTCGATGAGCTTGCGGCGCTGCTGGGCGCCGAGACCCCCCAGCCGGCGCGCCTCGTCCACATCGGCCTGCGCCATCAGCTGCGCGGCCTTGACCGTCCCGACGCCGGGCAGCGCCCGGAGAGCCTGAGAGACCTTGATGCGCTTGGCGATGTCGTCCTCGCGGCCAAGCAGCTGCTCCAGGCTGAGGGCGCCGTTCTTGACCTCGGCGAGAAGCTTGGCGCGGGCCGTGCGGGTCTCGGCGGCCTTGACCAGGGCGGCCTGACGCTGTTCGGGGGTGAGCTTGGGCAAAGCCATGGTGTTTTCTCCCTGATGACGGTAATTCCAGCGTCCTGTTACCCAAAGCGACTGGGTTAATCATCGGAGAGCCTACGGATAGATCCACAGGACCCGTACTGTGCATCACGATATGCCCGTTTGGTTACCCCGCCCTTACCCGGCCCTCCGTAGCCTCGGGCTCATGGGTATCTGGCGAAGCCCTCAGGGCATAGAGGTTGAGGCCATCGTGGTTCACGACGGCCCCTGTCTGCTGGTCACCCGCCGGATCGACGGGCGGCGGGTTCTCGTGGCGTACTGCATGAACATCCGCGAGGTCGGAGAGCACGTCGATCTGGCGGAGCTCGTCCCCGCGTAGGCGAACACTCAGGGTTGGACCACGACCGAGTCCAATTCGGTACGGCTGTCAACTTCTGCGCCCACTGGGGCGTCAGACTGGTCAGGGAGGCTCGATGGATGTTCTGGTCGGCCTCGTTGACGAAGATCTCCGCCTGGAGCTCATCCTCGTCGAGGCACTGCACACCGAGGCGGAACGGCTGGCCGCCCAGCCCGACCGCTGAACGGGGGCGGGCGCCCGTCCCACGAACCGGGCGGGCCCCGTCCCACCGGCGACCATCGGGTGGGGATGGCGTTAGCTTTCTCCTTGACCTCCTTTCCACGGCTTGAGGCCGGGGTCTCCACGCTCAAGGAGATGTGATGAACAAGCGCGAGCTGATCGAGAAGGCCGCCGCCGAGGCAGGGCTCACCCGACGGCAGACGGCCGCGGCTCTCGATGCGATCCTGGGGACGATCCAGACCGCGGTGGCGGCCGAGGACAAGGTGGCGATCCCCGGATTCGGATCCTTCGAGATCGTCCACAAACCCGCACGGACCGGGCGCAACCCACAGACCGGCGAGCCATTGGAGATCGCGGAGACCTGGACGGCGAAGTTCAAGCCCAGCCCGGGGTTCATGGGCCTGATCCGCCAGCGCAAGAAGGACTGACACCCTCCCGGCTCGCCGAGCGGACCCGGCAAGCTCCCCGGAACGCGCACTCGACCGTCTTCGCCCGTACCCGGCCGATCCGGTGCCCGGCGGCGAACGCCGGGCCTGGAGCGAGAGCCTGAGCTTGAGCGGCCGCCCCTCCCCCTTGGACGAGGGGTTCTCGCGAGCCCGACACGATCCCACATGTCACGATCTGTGATTATATGATCACCGTATGAGATGTCGCGCGATCCACCAAGTGTGATTCCGCTCATACCCACAGATCTCCGCCAACCCGGCGACCGCGCGAAAAACTCCGTCCCCGCCCCGTGTTTCGCCACCGGACACCCCCGGGACCCGCGCCGCACACCTGGCCGCCGTAACCCGAATGTCACATCCGGCTTCTTGTAGCCCAGAGGTCTCCTATGGAAGGTTGCACCTCAGACGTTTAAGGTCAAACCTTTAGGAGGCGCTCCCATGCAGCCCCCCAACCATCGCTATCGGGGATACCGGTCGTTCGACTATCTGGAGCCGCATACCGACTTCAAGGTCTTCGACCTCGCCCCCGAACTCGACCGTGTTCCCGCGTACGACCTGGGCCTGTCGGCTGAGCAGTCCGTGCGAGTCAGCCGCCTCCTGACCGAGCACATGGCCATCTCGCTGCACGAGCACCCCAAGGTCCTGACCGCGGACGTCACGCAACTGCGCGACTACAACCGGACAGGGCGCAACGTGCTCGGGTACGAGGGCCTGTCGCGGTCGGGCATGACCGCGCTCTTCGACAACTTCATGAACGGCACCAACTGCGTCACCAGCGAGCACGGCTGGAAGTGGGACGACGTCATCTACGACCTCGGCCTGCGCTTCGCGGACATCGCCAAGCAGGACTTCGTCGTCCTGGCCCGCACGGTCGCGGAGATCGAGAAGGCCAAGGCGAGCGGGCAGCTCGCGCTGGTCGCCGGGCTGGAAGCGGCGACGATGATCGAGAACGAGCTCGATCGCCTGGACATCCTGTACGGCTTCGGCGTCCGCCAGATCGGCATCGCCTACTCACAGGCCAACCAGCTCGGCTCCGGGCTGGCCGAGCGCGCCGACGCCGGGCTGACCAACTTCGGCCGCCGCGCGGTGGAGCGGATGAACAGGCTCGGCATGGCCATCGACATCTCGCACTCGGGCGACCGCACCAGCCTGGAGGTCATCGAGCACTCGACCGTACCGGTCTTCATCACCCACGCCGGGGCCCGCGCGATCTGGCCGACCAACCGGATGAAGCCCGACGAGGTCATCAAGGCGTGCGCCGAACGCGGCGGCGTCATCGGCCTGGAGGCGGCCCCGCACACCACGCTGTCGGAGAGGCACCGCGAACACTCCCTGGAGTCGGTGATGGACCACTTCACCTACTGCGTGGACCTGGTGGGCATCGACCACGTCGCCTTCGGCCCCGACACCAACTTCGGCGACCACGTGGGGCTGCACGACTCCTTCACCGGTCACCTCTCGATCGGCCAGGCCCACGGACATGTCGAGCACCCGCGGGTGCCGTACGTGGCCGGTATGGAGAACCCGGCGGAGAACTTCACCAACATCGTCGGCTGGCTCGTCAAGCACGGCTACGGCGACGACGACATCAGCAAGGTCATCGGCGGGAACATCCTGCGCGTACTCAAGGAAGTCTGGTGAACATGCGTACCCTCGGACGCCTGTCCGGCGCCGTCACGGCCGTCGTGACCGCGCTGGCGCTCACGTCGTGCGGCCTCAACGAGAGCCAGGAGGCCTCGAAGCCGGCCGGCGGCGACAGCTCCACCACGCTGCGCATCGGCACCACCACCGACGTCGCGAACTTCAACCCGCTGCAGTCGCTGAGCAAGACCGACAACTGGATTCTCAACGCGATGTACCCGCACCTGCTGCGGATCGACGGGAACGCCAAGAAGGTCCCCGAGCTCGCCAGCGAGTACACCCACGAAGACGGCGGCAAGTCGGTCGTCTTCACCCTGCGCGACGACTTCGTGTGGAGTGACGGCACCCCGGTGACGTCGGCCGACGTGAAGTACTCGGCCGAAACAATCATGAAGAACAAGCTGGGGAACGTGGCCGCGAAGCTCACCT
Source organism: Streptosporangium sp. CA-115845 (assembly GCF_050943795.1). NCBI lineage: Bacteria > Bacillati > Actinomycetota > Actinomycetes > Streptosporangiales > Streptosporangiaceae > Streptosporangium > Streptosporangium sp. CA-115845. The sequence goes on from NZ_CP191988.1 coordinate 5,821,580, forward strand.
GGGTCGAGGGCATCGAGACGCCCGACGCCACCACGGTGGTCTTCAAGCTCAGCCAGCCCTACGCGCCGTTCGCCGAAGGCGTGGGCTTCTGGATGTCCGTCGTCCCCAAGCACATCTTCGAAAAGGCCGGCGACATCACCAAGTTCGCCAACAACTCCGACTGGGTCGGCGCGGGCGCGTACATCCTGAAGAGCGCCACGCCCGGTCAGCGCTACGTGATGACGCGCAACGACAAGTACCCCTACGCGCCCGCGGGCGGCGCGGCCGTCGACACCGTCGAGTACCGGCTGTACCCGGACGTCAACACCATGCAGCTCGCACTGCGCAACGGCGACATCGACCTGATGGGCACGCCGGTGCCCGCCTCGGCCGTCGCCTCGTTCAAGGGCGACGAGAAGATCAAGCTGCAGGAGGTCGGCTCGCTGGGCTTCGCCCACATCACCTACAACGTCACCAACGAGCATCTGGCCCGCCCGAAGGTCCGGCAGGCGCTGTCGATGGTCGTCGACACCAAGTCGATCATTTCGACGGTGCTGCAGGGTGAGGGCACACCGACGACCGGCCCGATTTCACCGATCTTCGGGGAGTACGACAACACCGAGCTCCAGCCGTACCCGTTCGACCCGGCCGCCGCGCGCAAGCTCCTCGAAGAGGACGGATACACAGACAAGAACGGCGACGGGAAGCTCGACGGCCTGTCCTTGGAGATGGTCTGCGACCAGAGCAACCCGAACCTGACCCGGGTCGCCCAGGTGGTCCGGGAGGACGCGGCCAAGGCCGGCATCGAACTCGTCGCCTCGTGCGTCGAGCGGAACACGTTCCTCAGCAGGACCAAGAGCGGTGACTACGACATCGACGTCTCGCAGTGGGCCGTCTTCGACAACCCGATGGACCAGCTCCGCAGCACCTACCTGTCGAGCAACCCGGGCGGCATCAACTACAACCTGGTCAAGGACCCCAAGCTCGACAAGCTCATCAACGAGGCCGCCGTCACGACCGACCGCGACAAGTTCGTGGGGAAGATCAAGGAGCTTGACGGCTACGTGCACGAGCAGGCGCTGCTGACGCCGCTCTATGTCGAGAAGATCCAGTTCGCCTACAACGCCGGCAAGTTCACCGGCTTCCAGCCCTCGCCCAGCGATCTGCTCGGCATGGTGACCGGCTACTCGCTGTCGCAGGTCCGGCCCGCCGGCTGAGACGAGGAACGGAGAGGAGGTGGGGTCACCCCATGGCTGGATTCATCGCCAGAAGGGCGATGCGTGCGATCCTGACCATCTGGATCGCGGTCACCGTGACGTTTTTCCTGCTTCGACTGCTGCCGGGTGATCCCACCCTTCTGGTCGTCGAAGGGGACATGACCCCCGAGATGCAGCAGGCGCTGCGGGAGCAGTACGGGCTGGACAAGCCCATGCTCATGCAGTACTGGCTGTATCTGACCGAGTTGGTGCAGGGCAACCTCGGCACGTCGTTCAGGCAGCTCCAGCCGGTCACCGACATCATCGTGTCGCGGTTGCCGTGGACGGCGCTCCTGGCCGGTTCGGCGTTCGTGCTGACCATCGTGCTCGGCATCCCGCTCGGGGTGTACGCCGCCGCCCATCGCGGCAAGCGCGTCGACCGGATCGTCCAGATGTTCGGGATCACCGGGCACGCGCTGTTCGTCCCGAGCATCGGGATCCTGCTGCTCGTGGTCGCGGGCTCGTGGCTCGGCTGGTTCCCGATCGGCGGCGCGATCGACCCCGACACCCGGGGCATCGACGCGTACGTCAGCCTGTTCCACCATCTCGCGCTGCCCCTGCTGAGCCTCGTGGTCGTGCAACTCGGGCCGTACGCGCTCACGCTGCGCACCAACATGCTCGAAGTCCTCGGTGAGGACTACATCAAGAGCGCCCGCGGCCGTGGCCTGTCGCCGCAGCGCACCCTGTGGCGGCACGCGTTGCGCAACGCGTTCCTCCCGGCGCTGACGCTGATGGGTCTTCAGCTCGGCACCCTGGTCGGCGGAGCGGTGCTCACCGAGACCGTGTTCGCCTACCCCGGCGTCGGACGGCTGATCTACGAGGCCGTCGGCCAACTCGACTATCCGCTGCTGCAGGGAGCGTTCATCATGCTCGCGATCACCGTGGTCGTCGCGAACCTGATCACCGACGTGGTCAGCATGCTGCTCAACCCGAGGATTCGCGCATGAACGCGACGCCTCCCGACGTGCGGCCCGCCGGTGCCGTCGCGCTGGACGAGCCGGCGGCGAGCACCCCGCCGTCGGCGATGAAGAGCCTCCGGCGATTCCTGGCCAAGCCCAGCGGCGCGCTGTCGATCGCGATGCTGCTGGTGTTCCTGGTGACCGGCCTGCTCGGCCCGCTCTTCGTGGACCGGCCGGGCGGGCTCGGCTCCGAAATCCTGCGGTCGCCGTCGGTCGCGCACTGGTTCGGCACCGACGATCTCGGCCAGGACGTGTTCGCCCAGGTGGTGTGGGGAACCCGGGTCAGCCTGACGGTGGCGATCGCGGCGTCGGCGATCGCGATCGTCATCGGCACGGCCCTCGGCCTGCTCGGCGCCTACTCCCGGCGGGCCGACGCCTGGGTCACCACGGTGACCGACCTGATGCTGTCGCTCCCCCTGCTGCCGCTCATGATCATGGTGACCGCGCTGGTCGGCCCGAGCGTCACGACGCTGACGTTCGTCATCGGGCTGTTCTCCTGGCCCGAGGTCACGCGGCTGATCCGATCGAACGGCCTGGTCGTGGTGTCCATGCCCTACATCGACGGCGCCCGCGCGCTCGGCGCGACAGGCTGGCGGATCGTCACCCGTGAGGTACTGCCCGCCGTGGTGCCGCTGATCGTGGTGAGCGTGCTGCTCACCGCGGCCAGAGCGGTGATCTCCGAAGCGGGATTGAGCTTCCTGGGGCTCGGCGACCCCGACTCCTGGTCGTGGGGACGGATCATCCTCAACGCCCAGCGCAGTGGCGTGATCTCCACCGCGTGGTGGCAGACGCTGTTCCCGTCACTGGCGATCCTGCTGCTCGTGCTCTCGGCGACGATCGCCGGTGTGCGATTCAACGACTCACGCGACCCTCGGCTGAAGGACCGGTGACCTATGCGCCTTTCTTCCGACTACTACGCGGACGTCCATTCCTCGCTCAGGGACGCCCTGGACCAGGACGGCCTGGACGGATTCCTGGCCACAGCACCAAGTGACGTCGCCTACCTCGCCGGATTCTTCTACGCCGTCACCGAACGACCGGTCTACCTCTGGTTCCCTCGTGACGGCCGCCCCCTGTGCGTGGTGCCGAAGCTCGATGAGGAGTACGCGGCGCTGCAGCGCATCGAAGCCGACGTCGTCACCTACGCCGAGTTTCCCGGCCTCGATCCGGCCGAGGCCGTACTCGCGCGTGAGATCGGAGGCACGGGCCGGCCCGCGGCCCGGATCGGCGTCTCGGGCGGGCTCAGCCTCGCCGGCCACCGGGCGCTGACCGAGGCGTTGGGCACGGCCGAACTCCGTACCAGTTCGGTGGTGTCGAACCTGCGGCTCATCAAGCATCCGGAAGAGCTCGCCTGGCACCGCCAGGCGGCCGGGATCTGTGACGAGATGCTCGCGGCGGGCCGGGCGCTCATCGAGGACGCGCTGCGCGCGGGGCGCCCGCTGCCGAGCGAGGGCGATCTCGCGCGGCACGTCATCGGGTACGGCTCCGACGCGATGTACCAACGCTACGACCATGTCATCTACACGACGAAGCTGGCCGGCGGCCTGGTGTACGCCGGCCCGAACTCCGCGAACCCGCACGGACTGCCCAGCAGGCGCAGGCTGGAGATCGGCGACACCGTCATCCTCTCCCTGGGCGCCGCCGTCGGCAGCCGCTTCGTCGAGAGCGAACGGACGTTCGTCATCGGCGAACCCAGCGCCGACCAGCGGCGCTACTTCGCCGTCGCGGCGGAGGCTCAGGAGATCGGCACGGCGGGCCTGCGCGCCGGCCGTACCTGCGCGGAGGTGAACCGCGAGTGTCTCGATGTCATCAGGGGGCACGGGCTCGGCGAGCACATCCGGCACCGCCAGGGGCACGGCATCGGTGTCCAGCAGCACGAGCCGCCGTGGGTGGAGGACGGCGACGACACGGTGCTCCGGGCCGGAATGGTGCTCTCCAGCGAGCCGGGCGTGTACGTGCCGGGCCACGGCGGCTACCGCATCTCCGACACCGTGCTGATCACCGACGCGGGACCCGAACGGTTGACCAGCTATCCGCGCGGCCTCGAAGAGAACGTGATCGCGCCATGACGAAGAGCCGGAAACAGACCGAGGAGGACACGGTGTTCGTGGAGATCAACGGCAACCCCCTGGCCGTGGAGGTCATGGGACCCGAGAACGCGCCGGCGATGATCGTGCACCACGGCGCTCCCGGGCTGGGCGGCCGGGCCGAACCGCGCCGGTCGTTCGGACCGTTCTCCGACCGGCTTCGCGTCGTCGTCTTCGACGCGCGCGGATCCGGTGAGTCCGGTGACGCGGGGCCCTTCAGCCATGCCCAGTGGGTCGCCGACGTCGAGGCGATCCGCCGGCACTTCGATCTGGGCCGAATCGTCATGGCGGGTGGGTCGTACGGCGGCTTCATCGCGATGGAGTACGCCCTGGCCCACCCGGAGAACGTCGCCGCGCTCATCCTGCGGGACACCGCGGCCAACACCGACTACGACCACCTCGCGGTCGAACGGGCCCGGACGACGGACCGGGTACGGATCCCCGAATGGGTCATCGAACGCATCGGCACCGGTCACTTCACCGGCAACGAGGAGTTCAGGGAGTACTGGCGGGCCATCCTGCCCCTCTACGACCACACCTACGATCCCGAGGCGGTCGAGCGGCGGGTCGCGCAGACCTCCTACCACTACAGGACCCACAACGAGGCGTTCGGCGTCAACATGCCGGCCTACGACCTCACCCCGCGGCTGCACGAGATCACCTGCCCGACGCTCGTGACCGTGGGACGGCACGACTGGCGCACGCCGGTGCCGGCCTCCCAGGCGATCGCCGACCTCGTCCCCGACGGGGAGCTGGTGGTGTTCGAGAAGTCCGGTCACTCACCCCAGCTGGAGGAGCCGGAACTCTTCCAGCAGGTGGTGCGCGACTTCCTGACCAGGGCGGGCGTGCTCGCCCCTCGGGCAGGCAGGCCGTGAACGCGCCCGTCCTGCGAGTGGACGACCTCAGCGTGGAGTTCGCCACCCGCGAGGGGGCGGTCCGCGCGGTACGCAACGTCGGCCTTGAGGTCTTCGCCGGCCGTACGCTCGCGATCCTCGGCGAATCGGGGTCGGGCAAGTCGGTGACAGCCCAGGCGATCATGGGGCTGCTGGACACGCCGCCGGCACGCATCACCTCCGGAAGCATCATGTTCGAGGGCACCGACCTGGTGACCGCGCCCGAGCGGGTCCGCCGGCAGGTCAACGGCGAGGGCGTCGCCATGGTCTTCCAGGACGCACTGTCCGCGCTCAACCCCGTCTACACGGTGGGCCATCAGATCGGCGAACTGCTGCGGGTCAGGCGGAGGATGTCCCGCTCCGCCGCGCGCGCCCGAGCCGTCGAACTGATGGAACGGGTGCGGATCCCCGCCGCGGCCCGCCGCGTCGACGACTATCCGCACCAGTTCTCGGGCGGCATGCGCCAGCGGATCATGATCGCCCTGGCGGTCGCGCTCGACCCGCGCGTGCTCATCGCGGACGAGCCCACCACAGCCCTGGACGTCACGGTGCAGGCACAGATCATGGAGCTGCTGACCGAGCTCCAGCGCGAGAACGGGATGGGCATGGTGCTCATCACCCACGACCTCGGAGTGGTCGCCGAGGTGGCCGACGACGTGACCGTGATGTACGCGGGCCGGATCGTCGAACGCGGTTCCGTGGAGGAGCTCTTCGAACACTCGGCCCACCCGTACACCCGGGGGCTGCTGCGCTCGATGCCGCGGACGGACCGGGAGGACGACGAGTTGTGGGCCATCCCCGGCGCACCGCCGAGCCCGGTGCTGACGCCGAAGGGGTGTGCGTTCCATCCGCGCTGCGACATCGCGATCGACCTGTGCCGATCCGAGCAGCCCCAGCTTGAGGTGATCGCGGCAGGCCGTACCAGCGCCTGCCATCTGCGCGCGGAGGTGTTCGATGGGCGAGCGTGAAATCGTGCTCGAGGTTGATTCCCTGGTCAGGCACTTCCCGGTCGGGGGCGGCCTGTTGAACCGGCGCCGCAGTGCCGTACAGGCCGTCGACGGCGTGTCGTTCACCCTCAGGCGGGGCGAGACCCTCGGCGTCGTCGGCGAGTCGGGGTGCGGCAAGTCGACGCTGGCCCGCACGATCGTCGGCCTGGACCGGCCGACGTCGGGGCACGTGCGCTACCGCGGCGTGGACATCCACGCCGCGTCGGGCCGCACGCTGCGCACGCTGCGGCGCAGCGTCCAGATCGTGTTGCAGGACCCCTACACGTCGCTGAACCCCAGGAAGACCGTCCGCGACCTGCTCACGCAACCGTTCGAGATCCACCCGGACGTGCTGCCTCGGGAGCGGCGGCTGAACCGGGTGAAAGAACTGCTCGACGTGGTCGGGCTCAACCCGGACCACCTCGACAGGTACCCCTTCCAGTTCTCCGGAGGGCAGCGCCAGCGCATCGGGATCGCCCGCGCGCTCGCCCTGGAGCCGGAGGTCGTGGTCTGCGACGAGCCGGTCTCCGCGCTGGACGTCTCCGTGCAGGCGCAGGTCGTCAACCTGCTGCGGCGGCTGCAGCGGGAACTGGGCCTGTCCTACGTGTTCATCGCGCACGACCTGTCGGTGGTACGGCACATCTCCGATCGGGTGGCGGTGATGTACCTGGGCAAGGTCGTGGAAGTCGGCGATCGCCGGGAGGTCTACGAGCGTCCCCAGCACCCGTACACCCGGGCGCTGCTCGAAGCGGTGCCCGTCCCCGAGCCGCGGGGCCGGACCTCGCGCACGCGAACCCTGCTGGCCGGCGACCCGCCGAGTCCGGTCGACCCGCCGTCAGGGTGCCGGTTCCACACGCGCTGCCCGAAGGCTCGGGACGTGTGCGCCGAGACCGAGCCCGTGCTGCGGATCGGGTCCGCGTCGGCCGTCGAGGTCGCCTGTCACTTCCCCGAGCAGACCCCCCTGGCCCGCCTCGGCGGGGCATGACCGACCGTCACCGGTACCCGGCCCCGGGCCACCACGACATCACTACATCTGGAGGATTCACCGCCATGCAGTCACCTTCCGCCTCCTACCGCGGTCACCAGGCCTATGGCTATCTCGAACCGGGCGTCGACTACGCCGACTTCGAGCTGGCCGAACAGATCGGCCGAGTACCCGCCTACGACGGTGGAGTGTCAGCCGAGCAGTCCGAACGGGTCAGCCGGATCATGGCCGAGCACATCGTGATCTCACTGCACGAGCACGCGGTGGTTCTCCCCAAGGACGTCGGTGAACTGCGCCGATACAACCGCACCGGCCGGCAGCGTACCGGCTACGAGGGCCTGTCGCGTTCGGGGATGACCGCCGTATTCGACAACTTCATGGCCGGGGCGTCATGCGTCACCAGCGAGAACGGCTGGAAGTGGAACGACATGATCTACGCCCTCGGCCTGCGGCTCGCGGACATCGCCAAACAGGACTACGTGGTGCACGCGCTGACCGTGGAGGACATCAGGGCGGCCAAGCGCGACGACCGGATGGCGCTGGTGGCCGGGCTGGAGTCGGCGACGATGATCGAGAACGAGCTCGATCGCCTGGACATCCTGTACGGCTTCGGCGTCCGCCAGATCGGCATCGCCTACTCACAGTCCAACCAGCTCGGCTCCGGGCTGGCCGAGCGCGCCGACGCCGGGCTGACCAACTTCGGCCGCCGCGCGGTGGAGCGGATGAACAGACTAGGCATGGCCATCGACATCTCGCACTCGGGCGACCGCACCAGCCTGGAGGTCATCGAGCACTCGACCGTACCGGTCTTCATCACCCACGCCGGAGCCCGCGCGATCTGGCCGACCAACCGGATGAAGCCCGACGAGGTCATCAAGGCGTGCGCCGAACGCGGCGGCGTCATCGGCCTGGAGGCGGCCCCGCACACCACGCTGTCGGAGAGGCACCGCGAACACTCCCTGGAGTCGGTGATGGACCACTTCACCTACTGCGTGGACCTGGTGGGCATCGACCACGTCACCTTCGGCCCCGACACGATGTTCGGCGACCATGTGGGTGTGCACAAGACCTACGCCGGAAACTACGCCCAGAACCGCGACGCCGCACCCGACCACCCGAGCGTCGCCTACGTGGACGGCCTGGAGAACCCGGCGGAGAACTTCACCAACATCGTCGGCTGGCTCGTCAAACACGGCTACGGCGACGACGACATCAGCAAGGTCATTGGCGGGAACACGCTCCGGGTGCTCGATCATGTCTGGTAGGACTTCGCCCCCCGGCGTCCTCGGACACGGGGGGCACTCGGGCAGCGTGACGAAGGGAATCCACGATGGGCCGACGTGATACCGCGGCGCAGGCGACGCTGCACGGCCTGCGGGCGTTGCTTCAGGAGAAGTTCCAGCCAGGAGACCGGCTGCCGACCGAGCAGGACCTCTCCGAGATGCTGGACGTGAGCCGCGGCACCGTCCGCGAGGCGCTGGGCGTCCTGGCCATCGAGGGCGCGGTGATCCGGCGCTGGGGAATCGGCACGTTCGTCGCCGGCACCCGTGACCTGGCGCCGCTGAGCATGTCGAAGATCCTCGCCTACCGTGACCGTATCCAGATGGCGGGGCACACGGCCGAGCTGGTCACGTCGTCGTGCGACACCGTGCCGAGCCCGCCCGCGGCGGCCGAGGCACTGGGCCTGCCGGCGCGGTCACCCGTGTGGCAGGTGACACGGATCTTCAGCGTCGACGACGTGCGGGCCGCGTACATGCGGGACTACGTGCCGCTGAGGATCGGCGCGGACGAGATCGACCCGAGTCCGATGCTCGGCATCGACACCGACCTGTTCATGTTCCTCGACCGGGTCGTCCTGCGCCCGGCCGCCCAGGTGACCACCGACCTCGAAGCCGTGCTCGCCTCCGATCAGGGGGCCGACGCGTTGCGCGTCCCCGTGGGCTATCCCCTGGCCCGGACGCTGCAGACCGTTTTCGGACACGGCGACGTGCCGCTCGCCTACGGCGTCGCCCTGCACCGCACCGACATCGTGCGAATCCGCATCACCCGCTGATCCGGCCGTTTCGGGAGGGAGCGCCCCGCTTCGACATGCGCGGGGCTCTCAGTCGCGTACCGCGCGGGCGGACCAGCGGCCGTCGAGGTGGTCGACGCGCAGCGGCCGCCCGAAGCACTCCGAGAGGTTCTCCGCGGTCAGGATCTCCGTCACCGGACCACCCGCCTGGATCCGGGCGTCGCGCATCAGCAGGGCGTGGGTCGTGGTGGCCGGGACCTCCTCCAGGTGGTGGGTGACGGTGACCGTGGTCAGCACCGGACGGGTCGCCGCCAGGTCCTCCACGGCGGTGATCAGGTCCTCGCGGGCGGGCAGGTCGAGTCCGGCGAACGGCTCGTCCAGCAGCAGGATCACCGGGTCGGCCATCAGGGCCCTGGCGACACGGACGCGAGCCCGCTCGCCCTGGGAGCAGACGCGAAAGAGCCGATCGGTGAGGTCCTTGCAGCCCAGGTCCGCCAGCAGGCGGTGGGCGCGCTCGTGCTCGGCGGGTCCGTAGCGGTCCCAGAGCGGGACGCTGGACCCGGTGTAGCCGGTCAGGACCACGGTGTGCGCGGTGGCCCCCTCCTCCTCCAGCAGTTCCTCGTCGACGAGCCGCTGGCTGGCCGCGACGAGGCCGATGTGGCGGCGCAACTCCCGTAGGTCGACCCGGCCCAGCCGCTGGCCGAGCACGGTGACGGCCCCCTCGGTGGGATGCCGGACGGCGGCGGCCAGCGACAGCAGCGTGGTCTTGCCGGCCCCGTTGGGGCCCAGCACCACCCAGTGCTCTCCGTACCCGACCCGCCAGCCGATGCCGTCCAGCAGGGTCCGGCCGACCACCCGGACCCCGACGCCGCTCAGCTCCACCGCACCGGGCACAGGCTCGCCCATCGGTCTCCCCCTCCGCCTCGATTCGCGGCGCTCACTTTAACCGATCCAGCGATATTTCCTGATAAATCGCCCGAACGGGCCACTCAGCCCATCTGTACGGAAGGAGTGGGAACGGGGGTGATGGTCGTCCCCGAGGGGGCGGGAGCGGTGGGCGTCGGAGACGGGCTCTCCCCGTCACCGGTCTGCGGGATCTGGGTGAAGGAGGGTTTGGGACTGCTCGAGGCCGCCGGGCAGTCCCTGTTCCTCCCTCTGCCCTTCGCGGTCGCGTCCGCGCAGTCCTGCCGGTCGTCATCGTCGTCGGGCGAGCCGCCCGAGCCGCGCGGACGCTCCGGCGCCGGCTCCTCGCGGTCGTCACGGCCGTCCTGGCCGTCGTGGCCGGTGACGGGCAGCGAGACAGTCCTGGTAGTGGTGATCTGGACCGTGGAGGGGGTGGCCGGAAGGACCGTCCGCGGCCTGCCCGCGGGCGGCCGGGTGCCGCCGCGGAAGACCGAGCCGGAGGGCGTACCATCGGCGGGCAGGACCAGCGGCGCCGGCTCGGGCATGACCGAGCCGGCGCCGGAACCGATCCCGCCGCCACCGGCCGCGGCGGCCACGGTGACCGCCGCCATGGAGACCGTGGCCAACGCCGCGAAGCCGGCCTGCGACAGGTGCGCTCCCCTGCTCGGCCTGGCCCTGCGCGAAGCCCTGGCGGGGATCTCCACCGGGACCGAGGGCTCGTCGTGGAACGAGGGCGGCGTCGCGAGCCGCACCCTCCCGGCTCCCGGCGCGTGGGGAACCGGGGTCCAGATCTCCGCCAGCACCTCCGCGACCGCCTCACGCAGATCCCACGGGTCGCCCACACCGCCCGCGGCGAGCAGCGCGCCGAGCAGGTCCGCGGCCCCTGGCCGCTCGGCGGGGTCCTTGGCCAGGGATGCCTCGACGGCCGGGCGCAGCAGCGCGGGCACCGAGGCCACCCTCGGCGGCTCGACCATGATGCGCCGGGTCAGCACGTCCGCCTCACCCGTGCCGAAGGGATGGTGGCCGCCGGCCGCGTAGGCCACCAGGCAGCCCCAGGCGAAGATGTCGGAAGCGGGCAGCGCGAGCCCGCCGGTGAGCCGCTCCGGGGCGACCCAGCCGGGACTGCCCATGACCTGCCCCGCCTGCGTGTGCGCGGCGAGGACGTCGATGTCCCTGGCGATGCCGAAGTCGATCACCCGCGGACCGGTGTCCGACAGCAGCACGTTGCCCGGTTTCAGATCTCGGTGGACCAGCCCGGCCTCGTGCACCGCGACCAGCGCGGCGGCCACCCCCAGGGCGACGCCGTAGGCCAGGTCGGGGGTGAGCGGGCCGTGCGTGGAGACCACCTGGGAGAGCGCGGGGCCCGGAACGTACTCCGACACCAGGTAGGGGCGGTCCTTGTCGGTGCCGTCCTCGATCACCGCGGCGGTACAGAAAGGCACCACTCTTCGGGAGAATCTCACTTCCTCGGCGAAACGGGCGCGGAGCGTGGCATCGTTGAGGTGCATCGGGTGCGGGGTCTTGATCGCCACCACCCCGCCCTGCGGGTGCTGGGCCAGATAGACGATGCCCATGCCGCCCGTTCCGAGGCGGCCGAGCAGAAGGTAGCGGCCGATGATGACCGGGTCCCCGACGGTCAGCGGCCGCACACCGGCCGGCATGCCGCTCATCGATTACCTCCAGCATGGAAACCCGGTCCTTCAGAGCCGGGAGGAAACGCGGCACGGCGCCGCGCTTCTGGTCGGGTGCCGTAGCCGTAGCCGTCGGCTCGCTGGAGCAGACGCACCTGGCGGTGGCCGATGCCCTGCACGGTGCCGTGCCTGGTGGTGATGTTGAAGCTGCCGTTGGAGCGGACCGCGACGCGGCCGGTGTGGACGCCCGCTTTCTTGCCGCTCGGCACGACGGCGCGGACCAGGTCGCCGGTGGCGAACCCCTTGACCTGCTTGATCCGGGGCAGCCGCAACCTCGGGAAGCCGTATTTGTCGGTGCGGGTGCGGCAGTAGGTGCCGCGCCCGGTCGCTCGGACGACCAGGACCGTCGACGGCCAGACGGTGACGGCCTCCAACTCGCCGACGTGCAGCGCGTCCAGGGTGTGGGACTTCGATGCGCCGGTACGGGATCGGTTCCACTTCGTGCGGCCACCCGACGCCGTGGCTACGGGCAGCCTGGTGGCGGTCAGGGCCCGCCACAGCGCCCACCGGGGGGCGCGGTAGCGCAGGTTCCGCGACCGGCGGCTGCGCCGGTAGGTGGCCCGCGCGGCGAGCCGGTCGCGGATCGTCGCGCCCCGATGGTCGAGTTGGATCGCATACTTCCCGGCCCGGCTGCCGTGGTGTTCGGTGAACACGGCGATGCCGGTGTGCTTGCTGCCGGGGCCGATGCCGACTGTGACGCCTTGGACGGTGAAGTTGGCGCGGGTGCGGTCCTTCAGCCGGACGACGAACGGGGTATGCCGGGCCACCACCGCCCGGCCGGATGCCGGCAGACGGCGGGCACGGGCCGGATGGCACGGGTCAAGCGGGTGGCCGTGGGCGTCCAGGACGAACACGGCCACATGGCCCTCACGGGCCGCTCCCTCAGGCGCCGAGACGCCCTCGGGGTGACGCCGGCCCAGGCGGGTGCCGCCCGGACCGGTCTCCCCTCGCCCATGTTCCACGCCGGTGCCCGGCGATGCCGGGAGTCCGCAGGCCGTTTCGTCCCCACCCTCGGGGTTGTCTGCTCCTGCGGATTCCAGAGCGGCAGGCTGAGGAAGCACCTGCCGGTGGGTCTGCTCACCTACGTGAAACGTAGTCATCGAAATGCACCTCCTTGAGCTGATGACTCGGGCTGGTCAACGCGGGGCTTCAAGGCGCATCGCTGCACCTCAAGCCCCCTCCTTCAGGAGGGGGTCGGTGACCCTCATTGAGCCTCTCGTGCGCGGGCTACGGCAAGCACACTGTGACGGGATTCGAGCGCCCTTCGCTGCCGACAGGCCAGAAGGGATATGAGAGGTAAGACGAATGATCCCTGAGGGTAAGAAATCCGTGGTGTGCGGGATGCCTTTGAGCCTGGACGGGACGGCGTGACCAGCGGGAAAGGCCCGCGCGGCTGAACACCGCCGAACAGGTCGCCGCCGGACATCGAAAACCCGGACCGCGGCGGGCCCGCTGCCCCTGCGCGCTCAGGCCGCCGCGGAACCGGACTGCGCGGGCGGGGTCCCGAGAACGGAGGCGTCCCCGGTGGGAAGGCCGGACGCGGAAAGGTCCGAGGCCAGGAGATCCTGGGCGGCGAGGCCCTGGCCGGGTACGTCCTGGGCGAGCAGGTCCCGCACGGAGACCTCGCCGGTGGGCGGGAGGTCCTGCGCGGCGGTGAGGAAGCGGGCGATATGCGAGTAGACCTTGCGGGCCTCGGGGACGACGTCGGCGAGGATGGCGAAGACGTGCGGCATACGGGGCCACTCCTCGTAGGTGACCGGCACCCCGGCCGAGCGGGCCCGCTCGGCCACCCGGCGGCCCTCGTCGCGCAGGACCTCGGTGGAGCCGGTGACGACCATCAGCGGCGGCAGACCGGTGTAGTCACCGAGGACCGGGGAGAGCAGGGGGTCATGGGGGTCGAGACCGGCCGTCCAGCGGCGGGCGAGCCAGTCGACGCGGCCGGCCGGGATCAGCGGATCGAGCATCCGGTTGACCCTGCGGGGCGCATCGGTGAGATCCGCCCACGGTGACAGGCACACGGCGGCGGCCGGCAGCGGCATGCCCTGGTCGCGAAGCGCCAGGAGGGTGGCCAGGGTGAGGTGGCCGCCGGCCGAGTCCCCGCCGAAGACGATGTCGGCGGGGTCGTAATCCTGCTCCAGGAGGCACCGGTAGGCGGCGATCGCGTCCGCGAGCGCCTCGGCCGGCCGGTGGACCGGGCCCTGGCGGTAGTCGACCGCCAGTACCGGCCGCCGGGCCGCGGCCGACAGGCGCCAGGTGATCGGCCGGTGGGTGACCGGGGAGCAGGCGAAGTAGCCCCCGCCGTGGAAGTAGAGCAGGACCTTGCGCTCGTCGAGCTCCTCGCCCGCGCGGACCCACTCTCCCGGACACGGCCCGGCCTCGTCGGGTGTCACCCGCACATGGACGGGCAGGCGGAGCGGAACCCTGCCCGCCAGAGCCACGATGCGCGAGGCCGCGACGAAACCGATGTCGGTTCTCAGCAGCAGCTGGGAGGCGGGTTTGAAGGTGCCGCGCATGATCGCGTTGAGCGTCGCGGCCTGCCAGCTGAAGGGGTAGGCCGGACTGACGTCCATATCTATCTCATGGCGCATGGGGGACCTCCACAAAAGGACATTCCCCTCATAACATACTTTTATCGGCGATTCTACATATCAGACAGATTGCAACTGTGTATCGCATCGGTATACAACACGCTGGGGACATGACCGAATCCCGGCGAAAGCCCGACATCGGACCGGGCCCTCCGGATCCCGTGACCGGCTCGCACCCGCTCGTCGCCAAAAATCCATTGCCCCTCCCCAGACCACCCAGGAGGATGGGAGGGCCGTTCTGACACCCACCGGGAGGCAGTCTTCCTGCTCTACGCGCGTATCGCCGGGTACGGCTTCCGCCGCCACTCCACCTACCGCGCCGCCGCCGTCGCCGGAGCCTTCACCAATACCGCCTTCGGCATCCTCCGCGCCTACGTCCTGATCGCCCTCTGGCAGGCCCGCCCCGGCCTCGCCGGGTACGACCTCGCCGACGCCGTCACCTTCTGCTTCCTCAGCCAGGCGTTCATCGGCCCCATGCAGGTCTTCGGCGGCGGCCTGGAACTCTCCGAACGCGTGCGCAGCGGAGACGTGGCCCTGGACCTGGTCCGCCCCGCCTCCCTGCAGATGTGGAGCCTCGCCGACGATCTCGGCAGGGCCGCATACCTCTTCCTGCTACGCAGCCTGCCGCCGACGGCCGTCGGCGCCGCGCTGTTCGGCCTCGTCGCGCCGGCAGACCCGGTGACCTGCCTCTCCTTCACAGCCGGCCTCATCCTGGGAGTGGTCGTCAGCTTCGCCCTGCGCTACCTGGTGGCGCTGTCCGCCTGCTGGGTGGTCGACGACCGGGGCGTGCAGTCGCTGTCGCTGGTGACAACGCTCTTCTTCAGCGGCATGGTCCTGCCGCTGAACCTCTTCCCCGGCTGGCTCGGCACCCTGGCCGAGGCGCTCCCGTGGTCGGCCATGGTGCAGGTACCCGCCGACCTCTACCTCGGCAAGCGAGACGTCCTGGACGCCCTGGGGTTCCAGCTCGTCTGGGCGGTGGCACTACTGGCCCTGGGAGCCCTGGCCACGGGCGCCGCCCGCAGGAAGGTCGTGATCCAGGGTGGTTGACGGCACGCGGAGGACCACCGGGACGAGCGGCCGGCGGTGAGGACGTACCTCCTGCTGGCCTGGACCTGGCTGAGAGCCTCGGCACAGTACCCGGGGCCGCTGATCATGATGATACTGGGCTCGTTCGCGGTCAACGCGCTGGACGTGGCGGCGATCTTGGTGATCTTCGAGCACACCGGGTCGCTGGGCGGCTTCGGCCTGCCCGAGGTGATGTTCCTGTACGGCACCTCCGGCCTGTCCTTCGCCCTGGCCGACATGCTCTTCGGCAACGT
Source organism: Streptosporangium sp. CA-115845 (assembly GCF_050943795.1). Lineage (NCBI taxonomy): Bacteria > Bacillati > Actinomycetota > Actinomycetes > Streptosporangiales > Streptosporangiaceae > Streptosporangium > Streptosporangium sp. CA-115845. Next base: position 5,837,237 of record NZ_CP191988.1, read on the forward strand.
CGACCGACTCAGCCAGCACATCAGGAGCGGCAGCTTCGACACCATGCTGATCCGCCCGGCGAGCGCCTTCACCCAGATGGCCGTCGACCGCTTCAGCGTGCACCGCTTCGGCAGGACGGTACAGGCCGCCGTCGTACTCGCCGTCGCCCTGCCCCAGCTCGGCCTCGCCTGGAGCAGGATCTGGATGATCCCGCTGATGGTCCTGTGCGGGATCGTCATCTTCGCCTCGGTCTTCACCCTCGGCGGCGCCATGCAGTTCCTGCTGACCGACGCCCCCGAGGTGGCCAACGCCTTCACCTACGGCGGCAGCACCCTCACCCAGTACCCGCTGAGCGTCTACGGCTCCGAACTCGTCAAGGGCGTCACCTTCGTCGTGCCGCTGGCCTTCGTGAACTGGCAGCCCGCGCTGTTCGTGCTCGACCGCGAGGACCCCTTCGGCCTGCCGTACTGGCTCCGTTTCGCCTCGCCCCCGGCGGCCGTCGCCCTGGCCGCCGTCGCCGCCCTGGCCTGGCGGGCGGGCATCCGCCGCTACCGCTCGACGGGAAGTTGACACATGATCGAACTCGACCGGGTCGGCCGCTCGTTCACCGTGGGCCGCCGCAGAACCAAAAAAACCGTGCACGCCGTACGGGATCTGTCGTTCAGCGTGGAAGCCGGGGAGTTCGTCGGCTACCTCGGCCCCAACGGCGCGGGCAAGTCCACGACCATCAAGATGCTCACCGGCATCCTGGCGCCGACCTCCGGAAGCATCCGGGTGGCCGGGCTCGATCCGACGCGCCGCCGCACCGCGCTGGCACGCAGGATCGGGGTGGTGTTCGGCCAGCGGACGACCCTGTGGTGGGACCTGCCGCTGCGGGACAGTTTTGAACTGGTCCGACACCTTTACAAAGTAGATCAGCAAGATTTCCGGCGACGGCTGACCGAGCTGACCGAACTTCTCGGCCTCGCCGACTTCATGGGCACTCCGGTCCGCCAGCTCAGCCTCGGCCAGCGCATGCGCGGCGACATCACCGCCGCGCTCCTGCACGACCCCGCCGTGCTGGTGCTCGACGAGCCCACGATCGGCCTGGACGTGGTCAGCAAGGCCGCCATGCGCGACTTCCTGCTCCGCCTCAACGCCGAGCGCGGCACCACCGTCCTGCTCACCACCCACGACCTGGGCGACATGGAGAAGCTCTGCCGCCGCGTCATGCTGATCGACCGCGGCAGCCTGGCCTTCGACGGCACCCTCGACGACCTGCGCGCCACCGCCCCCGGGGAGGCCTCCATGGAGGACGTGGTCGCCCGCCTCTACTCCCCCTGATCCCCGGGAAGGCCGGTGGCCGGAGGCTCAGCGGTAGTCCTGCTCGCCGGACTCCTCGTACTCCTCCTCGTCCTGGAACCGCGGCGCCCAGCGGGAGGGCATCAGCACCGGCAGGAACAGCAGGATGCCGAGGAGGGCGTAGACACCGGTGGTCAGCAGCAGGCCCATACCGCGCCCCGCCTGCAGAAGCAACCGGTGGAAGGTGGGATCGTCGGGAACCAGGCCCATGGCGCGGCGGACGTCCAGGGCGTAGACCACGGTCCAGGCCAGCAGCACCATCGACGGAACGAAGGTGGCCAGCGGGGAGACACGACCGGCGACCACCAGGCCGACCAGGAGGCCGATCGCGGCCATCACCCCGAGGGCGATCCAGATCCTCGAGCCGCTCTCCGCGGGAAGGGGCGCCAGGCTCGCCCCCGCCTCCTGCACCGCCCAACCGGCGCCGAAGAGCAGCACCGCCGCCACAACCAACCCGACAAGCACCCCAAAAACGTGCCGCATCCCTACCACCTTGGATTGAAGGATCTGTCAGGATCGCGGCCACCATAGCGACAAAAATCTTAAAACGGCAGACATCCCAGAGACGTGAGAGCATATGGGGCACCATGCGTGCCCGTCTCCCATTGCGCCTCACGCGCGCGGCCGCCTTCTCGGCCGTCTGTGTGACGCTCGCCGTCCTCGGCCACGTGGTCGCGGGCGGTTCCGGGCCGGAGCCGTGGGCGGTGGCGAGCGGCGGAGCCGCGGTCATGGCGGTGAGCGTGCTGCTCGCCGGGCGCGAGCGGTCCACCGTGGCGATCAGCACCGTGCTGTCCGTCCTGCAACTGTCCTTGCACGAGTTGTTCCTCCTCAGTGACGCCACCGGGACTCCAGTGGCTTCGCACCCGCACGTCAAGGGGCTGGGCGAGAGTCTCGGCATGCTCGTCGCGCACCTCACCGCGACGCTGGTCACCGGATGGTGGCTGGCCCGCGGCGAGACCGCCCTGTGGGCGCTGCTCCGCTCGGCCCGGCACCGCCTCGGCGCGATGTTCCGGCTGCTGCGGCTCCCGGCCGTGGCCGCGGCTCCGCCGGGGCCCGCCCGCACCCCGGTCACGCCCGTCTTCGCGCACGCCGTTCTCCGTCACTCCGTCAGCCGGCGTGGTCCTCCACTCCCCGCCGCCTGACCCGCCCCCCGAAATCCTGAAATCCCGAAGTGGAGAACCCCCATGCCGCTTTCCCATGCCCGCCGTCTGGCCACCGTCACCGCCGGTGTCACCGCCCTCACCCTCGGTCTCGCCCTGCCCGTTCTCGCGCACGTCACCATCAATCCCAACAGCGCCCAGCAGGGCGGCTTCACCAAGGTCGCCTTCCGGGTCCCGAACGAGCGTGACGACGCCTCCACGAACAAGCTGGAGGTGACCTTCCCCGTCGACCACCCGCTGGCGTTCGTCTCGGTCAAGCCGGTACCCGGCTGGAAGGTCAAGGTGGTCGAGGGCAAGCTGCCCAAGCCGGTCACCACCGAGTACGGCGAGCTCACCGAGGCGGTCACGAAGGTCATCTGGTCGGGCGGAAAGATCGAACCCGGCCAGTTCCAGGAGTTCGAGGTGTCCATGGGCAAGCTGCCCACCGACACCGACCAGCTCGTCTTCCCCACCACCCAGACCTACACCGGTGGCGAGGTCGTCAAGTGGGCGGACGAGCCCAAGGCCGACGGTTCCGAGGCCGAGCGTCCGGCCCCGGTGCTGAAGCTCACCCCCGCCTCCGCCGAGGGTGACGGTCACGGCGCCACCGCCACCGCCACGCCGTCGGCCGTGGCCGCGTCGGCCGCGCCCTCGGTGGCCCCCGCCTCCGCGTCCGAGGGCTCGGACGGAACCGCCCGCCTGCTCGGCGGGGCCGGCCTGCTGCTCGGGCTCGTCGGGACCGTGGTCGGCGCCCTCGGCCTGCGCCGCGGCGGCCGCGCCTCCTGATCCAGCGCGGGACGGCCCCGGAGAGCACCCATCCGGGGCCGTCCCGTGTTCTCCGGCGGAACGGGCGAGTCAACGACCTTGCCGGTGAGCGGCCCCGGCGGGCCGGACCCGCCTGCCGGCGGTCAAGTACGCCACCGTACTCGACTCGCACCAGGGCGCCCCGCGCCACCGCGAGCTCGCCCTGGTCTGGTACGAGAGCCTGTGACGGGCGAGCGTGGCCGCGACGTGGCCCCCGGGAGCGCGCCTGAGCTCAGGCGGTGATGTCCTTGCCGGTGAAGCGTGCCCAGGCGATGGAGCAGAAGACGGCTGCGTAGGCGGCGAAGACCAGCAGGCCCTGCCCCATGTCACCGGTGGCCACCGGGTCCCGCAGAACACCGTCGAAGCCGCTCCACCACTCGGTGAGCAGGTACGGCTGGAGCGCGGACAGTTGCGGAACCGCTCGCAGGACCTGGGCCACGATGACGATGACCACTGTCGAGGCGATGGCTCCGACGGACACCTCGGTCAGGGTCGACAGGGCCAGTGCGATGGCGGCCAGGGCCGCCATGCCGGCGGTGACGTACAGCACGACGACGCCGATCCGCAGCACCCCGTCGAGGAAGGGGATCGTCCCTCCCGACAGCAGCGTGATCGGGCCCGCCGGGAACAGCACCAGGCCGACCAGGAGCGCGGACAGCGCCACCGCGGTGACGGCGGCCAGGCAGAAGAGGACCACGGTGGCGTACTTGACCGCCAGCAGGCGGGTCCGGCCCGCCGGGGCCGCGAGCAGGTAGCGCAACGTGCCGATGCCCGCCTCCCCCGCGATCGAGTCCCCTGCGACGATCGCGACGGAGACCGGCAGCAGCAACTGCACCAGCAGCGAGAGCGCGGCGAAGGTGAGGAACAACCCGTTCCCGGTGACCTGCTCGAAGATCGCCGGAGCACCGGTCCCGTCCCCGCCGGTCCCGGCGAACATCCGCAGCGCGATGCCGATCAGCACCGGGATCACGGTGAGCACCCCGAGCATGGCGAGGTTCCTGGGCCGCCGGAAGGTCAGGCCGACCTCCGAGCCGAGCAGCCGCAGCCACGCCCTGGGGGCGCTCACCGCCCGCGGCGGGGGAATCGGGCGCCCACCGGCGGCCTGACCCGCCGTCATGACCGGAGCCCTCCCCCGGGCCGGGTCGTGGTCAGGGATGGCGCGTGTGACGTTCTCTGTGGACACGGCTTCCTTTCCGCTAACCGTCGACATCGAATCCCTCCCCGGTCAGGCCCACGAACACGTCCTCAAGAGTGGGTCGCTGGACGGCCAGGCCGCGGACGGCGACGCCACCGGTGACCAGGGCGGTGCATACCTGCTCCGGCAGGCCGGCTCCCAGTGCCGCGCTGACGTCGCCGTCACCGAGACGGATCTCCGGCAGGCCGAGCCCAGCGAGCACCGCCGCCGCCGCCTCGACGTCGGGGGTCTCCACCCGGATCCTGACCGTCTCCGATGCCCGCAGGTCGGCGATGGGTCCCTGCGCGACCAGCCGTCCGGCCCGCATGACCGCGACGTGGGAGCACATCTGCTCCACCTCCGCCAGCAGGTGGGAGGAGACGAAGACGGTGGTCCCCTCGGCGGCGATCTCCTTGACCAGGCCGCGCACCTCACGGGTGCCCTGCGGGTCCAGCCCGTTGGTCGGCTCGTCGAGGATCAGCAACTCCCTGGGGCCGAGCAGGGCGGCGGCGATGGCCAGCCGCTGGCGCATGCCGAGCGAGTAGGCCCGGTAGCGCTTGCCCGCCGCGGCGGCCAGGCCCACCCGTTCCAGCGCGAGTCCGATCCTGGCCGAGACGGTGCGCGGGTCGGCCGACGGGTCGGCGGCGTCATAGCGGCGCAGGTTCGCCTCGCCCGACAGGTAGGGGTAGAAGGCCGGCCCTTCGACCAGCGCTCCCACCCTCGACAGCACGCCGCCCACCCCGCCGGGCATCGGCGTGCCGAGCAGCCGCCACTCGCCCGCCGTCGGCGCCACCAGGCCGAGCAGCATGCGGATGGTGGTGGTCTTGCCCGAGCCGTTGGGGCCCAGGAAGCCGAACACCGACCCGCTGGGCACGGCGAGGTCGAGGGCGTCCACGGCCACCTGCCCGCTCCCGAACCGCTTGGTCAGCCCGCTGGTGACGATGGAGAGCTCCGCGCCGGGCGCCTCTCTCCGGGCACCGCCCCCCGGATCCCCGACACGGGATCCGGGGACGTCCGCCGCGAGCCCGGCGTCTGTCGGCATCCGGCTCATTTCCGACCGGCCGCCTCGGACAGTTTCTCCGGGGTGACGGCGCCGACCAGCAGGCGGCCGTCGTCGGTCAGCAGCGCGGAGACCAGCTTGGTCTGGATGACCTTGCCGCTGCCCCAGGTCCCGCTGATCGGCTTGGCCGACTTCAGCAGGGCGTCGCCGATCGCGCCGACGCCCGCTCCCGCGAATGCCTCGCCCTGGCCCGATCCCTGGCCCGATCCCTGGCCGGCGAGGTCCTGCTCGGAGACGGGGATCACCGCGACCGTGGTCCAGCCGTCGCCGACGGTGCTGATCTCGCCCCTGAGCTTCTCCGCGTCCTCGAGGTTCTCGCCCTGCTCCGGCCCCCGCTCCTTGAGGATCTCGGCGATCGACGTCTCCTCGACCTTGGCGCCCGCGGGCGGGGTGAAGGTGAAGTTCTCCGCGGCGGGCGGGGAGAAGGTGACCGAGGTGAAACCGACCTCGAAGGCGGGCTCGGCCGCGCTCCTGGCGTAGACCTGGACCCGTAGCGGAACCAGGGTCTCCCCGTCCAGCGCCAGCTTGACCTCCTTGACCAGGGACGAGGTGTCCTTGGGCGCGAACGCGAGCTGGTAGGCCGCGCGGTCGGCGACCTTCTCGGTGTTGCTCACGCTGACCACCGTGTCGGCGCCGACCCGCTGCAGCAACTGCCGGGCGAGCTGCTGCGGCGTGGTCGCCGTGGGCAGCGCCTCGTGGGCGCGGGCCGCTTCCCCGCCCTGTTCCCCGCTCCCGGCCTTGACCCGGGTGGCCTTGTTCTCGTCGCTCTGCCACAGCCAGATCTGGTCGCCGTTGGTGATCAGGTCGGTCTCGCTCATCCGGCCGGGAAGGGCGAAGCGGACCTTGTCCGCCCCTCCGTACCAGACCTTGAGCTCGTGCGAGCCCGAGAGTAGGGCGATGGGCGAGGACCCGCCCATGCCCGGCACCTCCGGCAGCCCCGGCAGCCCGAGTGAGGCGGTCTGCATGACGGTGCCCGACATGGGTTTCAACCCGGCCCGGCCGGCCTGGGCCGCGCTCGCGAGCAGCTGCTCGGCGGTACGCTCGGGCAGGACGGGATCCCCCTGGACGGCGGCGATGACCGGCCCGGCTCCGATGGCTCCGGCGATCACCGCGATCGCGGCGGCCGGCACGGCCCACCTCACCGCGCGTCCACGTCTCGCTCGTTCTGACATCTCATTCCTCCACGCTATGCCGTCAGTGCCTGTGAACAGCAGCCTGCGGGACGGCTCCTGTGCCGAGGCTGAGACAGACTGAGAGGGCTCACAGGATTCTCAGCCACCTCTCAGGCCGGGTGGTCGAGGATGGGAACGTCCAAGGTGAGAGAAGGGGTGGATCATGCGGGTTCTCGTCGTGGAGGACGAGCGGCGGATGGCCGCGGCCCTGCGGCGGGGGTTGCAGGCCGAGGGGTTCGTGGTCGACCTCGCGCACGACGGGGAGGACGGCCTCCATGCGGCCAGGCACGGCGAGTACGACGTGATGGTGCTGGACATCATGTTGCCCAGGATCTCCGGCTACAACGTCTGCAAGCAGCTGCGGGCGGAGGAGAACTGGGTGCCGATCCTGATGCTGTCGGCCAAGGACGGCGAGTACGACATGGCCGACGGGCTCGACCTCGGCGCCGACGACTACCTGACCAAGCCGTTCTCGTACGTGGTGCTGGTGGCCAGGCTGAGGGCGCTGCTGCGGCGCGGCGCGCACCGGCGCCCGTCCGTGCTGAGGGCCGGAGACCTGGCACTGGATCCGGCGCGGCGGCGCGTCACCAGGGGCGAGACGCCGGTGGAGCTGACGCCCAGGGAGTTCGCGCTGCTGGAGTTCCTGATCCGCCACCACGACGAGGTGGTCTCCAAGACGGAGATCCTGGAGCACGTCTGGGACACCTTCGACACCGACCCCAACGTGGTCGAGGTCTACGTCGGCTATCTGCGGCGCAAGATCGACGTGCCGTTCTCCAGGAACGCGCTGCAGACGGTGCGGGGAGCGGGATACCGGCTGGCCGGCGACGGTGGCTGAGATGGCGGCTGCTCCCGCGCCCCGGCCCCGCCAGGCTCCCCCGGCCGGCCCGCCCCCGGCGACCGGCGCGACAGCGGGGGGAAGGCGTCGCGCGGCCGGTCTGTGGCGGCGCCGGAGCCTGCGCTTCCGGCTGACCGCGGTCGCCTCGGCCGTGCTGGCGGTGGCACTCGTGGTCTCGGCGTACGTGATGATCGGTGTGCTCCGCAACGCGCTGCTGAGCACCATCGACGACTCGATCTACCAGCGGGCCAGGGAGACGGTCTCGCTGGCCGACGCCGAACGGCTGCCCAACGAGATGACCTCGCCGGACGGCACGCTCCTGCAGGTGATCGACGGCGCGGGGCGGATCACCCACACCACCGCCGGCACCGACCGGCTGGTGCCGCTGCTGAACGCCACCTGCCGGGCCAAGGCGATCGACACGGCCGAGGCGCGTTTCCTGGACGGGAAGCCGTACGGCATCCCGCACGTGCTGCGAGTCCGGGTGCTCAGCGCCGACAAGGGCAGGACGGTGATCGCGGCGCGCCCCTTCAGCGAGGTGCAGACCAGCATCTCCACGGCCGGGCACGTGCTGCTCGTCGGCACGCCGCTGCTGCTGATCCTGCTCGCCGGGGCCAGCTGGGTGATCATCGGCGGGACCCTGCGGCCGATCGCGGCCCTGCGCCGGGGCGCGGAGGAGATCACCGACACCGCTCGCTCCCATCGCCTGCCGGTGCCCGAGGCACGCGACGAGGTACACAGCCTGGCCACGACGCTGAACGCGATGCTGGCCCGGCTGGAGAAGGCGGACGTCCGGCAGCGGGCCCTGGTCTCGGACGCGGCGCACGAGCTGCGCAGCCCGCTGGCGAGCATCCGGCTCCAGCTGGAGGTGGCGCTCGGCCATCCCGGGGGGCAGGACTGGCAGGAGACGGCCGAGGGCGTGCTGGAGGACACCATGCGCCTGTCCCGGCTGGCCGAGGACCTGCTCGCGCTGGCCCGCCTGGACGAGCGCGGCGGCACACCGGCGCGCAGGGAACCGGTGGAACTGGACCAGCTGGTCCAGCAGACCGTCGAGCGGTACGGCCAGGCCGTCACTGTGAAGATCGGCGATGGCCCGGACGACGGTCCGATGGTGACGACGGGGGACGCGCTGGATCTGGGACGGGTGCTGGTCAACCTGGTCGACAACGCGCTGCGGCACACCCGCACCGTTGTGCTGGTCGAGTTGCGGGACGAGGGGGCCGACGCCGTGCTGACCGTCACCGACGACGGGCCCGGCATTCCCGAGTTCGACCGGGAGCGGGTGTTCGACCGGTTCACCCGGCTGGACAGCGCGCGCAGCCGCGACGAGGGCGGGGCCGGTCTTGGCCTGGCGATCGTGCGCGAGACGGTGCACGCCCACGGCGGCGCGGTCCACCTGGAGGACGCCTCGCCCGGTCTCCGGGCGGTCGTACGACTTCCGCTGTCTTGACCAAGGCTTGTCAGAGGCGGGGCGCATCGGCCCCGACGTCGACCTGGAGTACGCCTTCCGGTCGATGATCTGGTCCGTATGATCCTGGGGTATTCCCCTGCGGCCTCTGCGGGCCGCGTCCCTTCCGGCACGCGAGCCGTGCGAGCCGTCCCCCCGAGGAGACCGATGAGCCTGCCTGACAAGGGCCGCAGCACCGAGGAACTGCTCGCCGAGATCACCCGCCTCAGGCGGGACGACCTGCCGGTGCGCGGCGGCAAGGTGACCGCGTACGTCTACGACACCGGGCGCCCCGAGGTGCACGAGGCCGCCGCCAGGGCCTACTTCGAGATGCTTGAGGTCAACACCCTCGACCCGACGGCGTTCCCCAGCGTCGTGGAGATGGAGAAGCAGGTCGTCGGCGCGGTCGCCGAGCTGCTCGGCGGGGGTTGGGGCATCTTCACCAGCGGCGGCACCGAGTCGATCATGCTGGCGGTGAAGGCGGCCCGGGACTCCGGGAAGACCGAGGGCCGCCCCCGGATGGCGGTCCCGGTGACCGCGCACCCGGCCTTCCACAAGGCCGCGCACTACCTGGGGGTCGTGGTGGACGCGGTGCCGGTGGACCCGGTGACCTTCCGGGCCTCCCCCGCGGCCGTCGAGGCCGCGATCAGCGAGGACACCGTCCTGGTGGTCGCCTCGGCTCCGTCCTACCCCCAGGGCGTGATCGACCCGATCTCCGAGATAGCCGCGATCGCCGCCGCGCGCGGCGTGCCGTGTCACGTGGACGCCTGCGTGGGCGGGTGGCTGCTGCCGTGGCTGCGCGAGGCCGGGGCGAGTGTTCCGCCCTTCGACCTGTCGGTTCCCGGGGTCACGTCTCTCTCGTGCGACCTGCACAAGTTCGGCTACTCCCCCAAGGGCGCGTCGGTCGTGCTGTTCGCCGACCCGGCGCTGCGGCGCCGGGCGTACTTCGCCTCGGCGTCGTGGCCCGGCTACACGGTGATCAACGCCACGGTGCAGAGCTCGAAGTCCGCCGGCCCGCTGGGCGGCGCGTGGGCCACCTTCCAGGCCCTGGGCAGGGAGGGCTATCTGGAACTCGGCCGCACCACCCTGGCGGCGGCCCGCATGCTCCGCGAGGGCATCGCGAAGATCCCGGGGCTGCGGGTGCTCGGCGACCCCGAGTCCGCGCTGGTCGCCTTCGGCTCGGACGAGGTGGACGTGTTCGTACTGTCCGACGAGGCCAGGAAGCGGGGGTGGTTCCTGCAGCCGCAGCTGTCGTACGCGGGTATCCCGGCCAACATCCACATCACGGTGACCGGGGTGACCCTGCGGGGTGTCGAGGCGATGCTGGAGGTGATCGCGGAGGCGGCGGAGGCGGCCCGCGGGCGCGGCCCCGCACGGTTGCCCGAGGGGCTGGTGGAGCTGATCGCGGAACTGGACCTGGACACGCTGGACGACGAGACCTTCGGCGAGCTGGCGGCCTCGGTCGGGGTGGATCTGGGCGGTTCCGGCCAGCCGGAGATGGCCGTGGTCAACGCCGTCCTGGACGCCCTTCCCGCCGACCGCCGGGAGGCGGTCCTGATCCGCTTCCTGTCGGTCATCTACTCCTGACGCGCCGCGTCATCGCCGGAGCCTGGCGACGGTCGCCAGGGCGGCGCGGGCGGACGCGGCGTCGTGGACCCGGAACACCCGGGCGCCCTGCCAGGCGGAGACCGCCAGCGTGGCCATGGTTCCCGCGTGGCGCTCGTCCACCGGGAGCCCACCGAGGGTCTCACCGACGAAGTCCTTGTTGGAGACCGCGACGAGCACCGGCCAGCCGGTGCCGACCATCTCGTCCAGGCGGCGGCTGATCTCCAGGGAGTGCCAGGTGTTCTTGCCGAAGTCGTGCGCCGGGTCGATGAGGATCGACTCCCTGGACACTCCCGCGGCGACGGCGCGTTCGGCGAGGTCGACGGTGTAGCCGATGACGTCGGCGACCACGTCGGCGTAGGCGATGCGGTGCGGGCGGGTGCGGGGAGCGACCCGTCCCGCGTGCGCGCAGACCAGGCCGATGCCGTGCTTGGCCGCGACGGAGGCCAGGTCGGGGTCGACCCCGCCCCAGGTGTCGTTGAGCAGGTCGGCGCCCGCCGCCGCGACGACCTCGCCGACCTCCGCACGCCAGGTGTCGACGCTGATGATGAGCCGGGGGTGGCGCCGCCTGACCTCGGCGACCAGGTCGGCCACCCTGCGGATCTCCTCCGCGGGGTCGACCTCGTCACCGGGACCCGCCTTGACGCCGCCGATGTCGACGATGTCCGCGCCTCCGGCGACGGCACCGTCCACCGCCTCCAGGGCGGCCGCGAAACCGTAGGTCCTTCCCCGGTCGAAGAAGGAGTCGGGGGTGCGGTTGACCACCGCCATGATCGCGAACTCACCGGGCCGGAACTCACGGCCTCGCAGGTGCAAAGTAGTCATCGAGACCGAGCCTATAGCCCGGTGTCGGAGAGGACGGCGCTCCCACCTGCGCCGCCTCTGGGGGGAAACTGGGGGAAAACTGGGGGAAAACCGGGGAAACTGACGAGCCTCGGGGCTCCTACGCGGCCGACCCACTTTCGGCCACGGACAGGAACTCCTGGGCGATGGCGGGCAGCCGCCGTCGCGCGTGAACGATGGCGATCACCCGGCGGACCGAGGGATCGAGGGTGCGGACCACGAGTCCGGCGCGGGCGGCCTGCTCGGCCATCCCCCGGTACCAGAGCATCGAGGCCGTACCCGAACGGACGGTGCTCAGCCAGTTGCCGCGCTCGTCGAGCTGCGTCGCCACCACGGGGGCCACACCGTGCTTGGCGAAGAGCGCGTCGAACTCCCTGCGCCGGGAGCTGCCGGGAACCGGCAGCACCAGACGCATGCCGTTGAGTCTCCTCACCGGCACCGGGTCGGGCAGGTCCACGCCGGGCGGGGAGATCAGCACGATCTCCTGGCGCTCCAGCGGGTGGCTGACCAGATCGGTGGGGACGGGCAGGTCCGTCAGGCCGAGGTCGGCCCGCTGGTCCCTGATGGCGCTCACCACGCCGTCCCGCCCGTCACAGCGGACAATCTGAATGCGTACCCCGGGATGTTCCGCGGTGTACGCGGGGAGAAGGCGTCCGGCCAGCCCCGGTTCGAGGCTGGGTATCGAGGCGATGCGAAGCTCCGCCTCGGAGGTGTGGCCGTGCGTGGACAGTGCCTCGATCTCGCGAACGGCATCGAGTGCCTCCCTGGCCAGCTTGACCACCCGGCGCCCCTGTGCCGTGACGACCACGCCACGTCCGGAACGCGCGAACAATGTCATCCCGAGCTCTCGTTCCAGATCCCTGATCGCACGGGAGAGCGCGGGTTGTGCGATGTACAGCGATCTGGCCGCGTCGGTCATGGTGCGATGCTCCGCCGTCGCGACCACATAGCGGAGCTGCTGCAGATTCATGACTTGAAGCTAGGTCACAAGCCCCGGATCGGTCCGGCACATCGCGGAGATCACCTCGGCTGATTTCGGAATGTAATCGAACGCAGCGACATCCGTGACGGATGATAAATCAGTATGCTTACGCCCCAAATTCGGCAAAGGTCCGGACCTGTAGCGCAGACCGGGGGCTCGGGTTCGCGGGGAGACAGCTTGGCAGCCAACGAACGACACCCTCCACCGCGGGGACAGAGCAATCCGGCACCACCCGTAAGGGCCGCTCAGGGCCGCCCTCGGCCTGCACCGCACCGGCCGGAAAAACTCCGTGCCCACCTCGCGGCACCCCCGTGACCAGGGTTTGCCGGTGAGCGACGACCGGTGTCCGCATCGGCCGCGAGAAGAACGAGGCATGGCGGTGCGACATCAGGCCGACACCGACCCCGTACTGGCGTCATAGGTTAAGAGACCATTTACCGTAGATTGGTCATCTGTCTGCCATGTCCATGTATGGGGACTAGAATCCTGGCAAATTCCGTTCAATCGGGGAGCCTTGGCTGTTTTGCCAGGTGGACCGGGGCAAAACGTAGTAGGAAGCGGTGTGACGATGCACCTTGGGCAAGACTCGGGGGATCTCGCCGGCGAAAGCGGGAAACGGCGCCCCCGGCGCCGCGGCGGGAGCCGCGGCGGGGGTCCCGGGGCGGACTCCGGTGCGGGCTCCGGTGCGAGCCACGGCGGCGCACAGGGTCCGGCCAAAACGCAGGCCTCCCCTCCCGCACCTCAGGTCCACAACGTGTCCGACGGTGCCCAGGGTGCTCCCGGCGGGCAGGGGATGCTCCCCCCGCAGGCTCAGCCCGGCACGCGGGGTCCCTCCGACGGGCAGGAGACGCTTCCTCCACAGGGCATGCGCGACGGGCGTGAGACCCTCCCCCCGCAGGGCGCGCGCGACGGGCAGGGGACGCCCCTCTCGCACGCCGGGGCGGGTCCGGGGCCCGCCGGACCGTCCCGCCCGGCCGGGGGACGGCCCCGCTTCGCCAGGCCGCTGACGGTCGGCGCGCTCATCGGCTGGACCGCGCTGTCGGTGATCCTCCCCGGTGCGGCGCACCTGCGATCGGGACGCCGCCGCGTCGGATACATTCTGCTAACGATCTTCGGCGCGTTACTGCTCGCCGCCCTGGTCGGCGGGCTCATCATCGGCGGCGGGAACACGGGCTTCGTCGCCCGGGACAGCACGCTGCTGACCGGGGCGGCCCTGGCCATCGCCGGCGCGATCGCCTGGTTCCTGCTGGTGCTCTTCTCCTACATCTCCCTGGGGCCGGAAAGGCTCAGCGGCAGGGGGCAGATCGTGTCGGGCATCGCGGTGGGCGTGCTGTGCGTGTCGGTGATGGCGCCGTTCGCGCTGACCGCGAGCACCGTGCTGACCCTCAAGGAGGCGGCCAACACCATCTTCGAGAGCAACGCGAGCAACCCCACCGCCGCCCCCGTCAAGCATGAGGATCCGTGGGGTGGGCGCGATCGGGTGAACTTCCTGCTCATCGGCGGCGACGGGGCCGGGAACCGGGAAGGCGTGCGGACCGACAGCATGAACGTGGCCAGCGTGCACGTCGCGACCGGCAACACCGCCATGTTCAGCCTTCCCCGCAACCTCCAGCACGTCCGCTTCACACCGGGCACCGCGCTCGCCAAGCAGTTCCCCAACGGCTTCATGCGCGAGCTGCCCAACGGCGGCCTGCTCAACGAGGTCTGGCAGTACGCCGAGGACCACCCCGAGGTCATGCCCGGCAAGAAGACGGGGCAGCGAGGCCCCGCGGCGCTCATGGACGCCATCGGCTACACGCTCAACCTGAAGATCGACTACTACGCCCTGGTGAACATGTTCGGCTTCGCCCACCTGGTCGACGCCATCGGCGGCCTGAAGATCAAGGTGGAGCGCGACGTCCCGTGGGGCGGCCTCTACGGCACCGCCGGGACCATCAAGGCCGGATACCAGAAGCTCTCCGGCGAAGAGGCGCTCTGGTACGGGCGTTCCCGCGTCGGCAGTGACGACTTCTCCCGGATGGCCCGCCAGCGCTGCGTCATCGGTGCCTTCGCCCAGCAGGCCACCCCCTCGGTGGTGCTCACCAACTTCGCCAAGATCGCGGGTGTGGCCAAGAAGTCCGCCAAGACCGACATCCCCCGCGAGTTGCTTGAGCACATCACCGAACTGGGGTTGAAGGTCAAGGACGCCAGGATCGTCAGCCTCCAGTTCGTGCCGCCGGAGTTCTACACCGGCTCGCCGGACTGGCAGAAGATCCGTGCCGCGACCGCCAGGACGCTGCGCCAGTCGGTGCGGCCCGCCCGCCGCCCCCAGGCCGCGGGGGTGACCGCCTCCCCCGGCGCGAGCGGCGCGACGCCCACCGCCACGCCCAAGCCCTCCAGGAGCACGGCGGTCCAGCCAAGCCAGACCCCCACCCAGAACGGCAAGTCCGCCCAGTCACTGGACGAGGCCTGCGGGTTCTGACCGGTCCCGCGAAGTACGGCCTGTCCTCCCCGGGGAGGACAGGCCGTACTTCTTTCTCGAACCGGCGCCCGCCGGGACCGCGCGTCCCCGGCTCAGCCGGTCCCGGCGGTTCTGGCGGTCCTGGGCAGCAGGGCGAAGGCGCCGAGATAGATCAGGCCCGCCACGATCAGCAGTGCCTGGTAGCCGATGACCAGCGCCAGATACTCCAGGCAGCCGCCGACCATCGCGCCCAGCAGGTTGGCGCCGAAGGACACGGTGGCGTCGGCGGAGTCGGCGAAGCGCTTGGCGAACACCACGTTGGCCGCGAAGATCGGCAGGAACGCCACGACCACGGCGACCACCGCGCGCAGCGGCAGCGGCAGGCCCAGCAGCCAGGAGTTGGGCACCAGCCAGGCCAGGACCAGCCCGGCGAGCAGCACGCCGTACATCACGGGTAGAGACGGCACCCGGAAGCGGCGGGTCACCTCCACCGCGGCGAGCACGGCGACCAGCACCCCGCCGAACACGATCGCGTTCACCACCCAGGTGGTGCCGAACAGCAGCGCGAACCCGGTGACGCTCTTGGTCTCCAGCAGCAGGAACGCCACTCCGAGCAGGAAGAGGTCGGCGTACGGGCGCATCCGGCGGTACGGACCGGCGACGGCGCGGACGGCGAGCAGGCTGACGAGGAGGATCAGCCCGAGGGTGATGATGTAGATCTGCGGGATCGTCTGGTCCTTCAGATAGAGGAAGGGCCGGTCGTCGCCGGTCGGCGGCGGTGTGTCGGCGGTCGCCCCGGCCCACTCGGAGTCACACCGCTGCGCCTCGGTGGTGAGACCCGCGGTGATCACCGCCTGCTGGCCGGTCTCGCTGACGATGTCGACGCAGGGCTTGTGGCCGAAGGCGGCCTGCATGGTGGAGCCGAGGCGGTCCACCAGCCAGGTCTCGCGGTAGTAGTTGTACATCGAGAAGGCGCCGCCGGGCTTGAGGTGGTCCCTGGCGGCCTCCATCGCCTGCTGGGTGAACAGGTAGCTCTCCAGCCGCAGCGAACTCGCCCCGGAGACCAGGGTGAGCGAGTCGGGCAGCGCGAAGAGGATCAGGTCGTACTTGCCGGAGGTCCTCTCCAGGAAGGCGCGGCCGTCGGTGACGTGGGTGGTGACCCGGGGGTCGTCGTAGGGCCTGTCCGGGTGGTAGGAGCGCCCGAGTTCGAGCAGCTTGGGGTCGATCTCCACGGCGTCCACGTGCTTGGCGCCCTTGGACAGCGCGATCGACACGTCGGTGCCGCTGCCCGCGCCCACGATCAGCACGTCGTCCAGCCTGCCGGAGGCCGCCCGCTCGTACGGCAGGGCGTACTGGCGTTCCCACTCCAGGCGGCTCCTGGCCGGGGTGGCCTGCTGGTGCGGGATGCCGTTGACCTTGATGTCCATCAGCGGCACGTCGTTCCAGTGGCCGCGCACGTAGGTCACCTTGTAGTAGGGCGACCACAGCGCCCCGGCCGTCAGCGTCTCCATCGCGAGGGCGCCGACGATGACCAGCGACGGGACCAGCAGCGCCACGCGGGCCCAGACCCTGCGGGGCCAGAGCAGCACCGCGTAGGCGATCGCGGCGATCGTGCCCCACACCACCGGGGGCGCGCTGAGGAACGACAGCGCGGTGAACAGCCCGATGCCGCTGAGGCTGCCGATCAGGTCGTAGCGGTAGGCCTCCAGCCGTTCGAGTTCGGGGAAGCACCGCCCGACCAGCTCGGCCGGGCCCATCAGCACGATCGCCGCCGCGGCGAAGATCACCGGCAGGATCAGCCAGGCGGGCGGCCCGCTCTCGCTCAGGCTCGTCCAGTACAGGACGCCCTCGGTCTGGCGGTCCACGGTCACCGGGAAGAGCAGCACGACCAGGACCAGGACCGCCAGCACGATCGGCGAGTAGTAGGGCTGCCGGGTACTGCGTCCCACCCGCAGGAAGCCGAGCCCGATGCCGAGGAAGGATCCCAGCAGGACGAAGTTGGTGAAGTAACTGAGGTGAACGATGTTCGACCCGGTCCACCGGATCAGGGCCAGTTCCAGGAAGAGCATGAAAGCACTGGCCACGATCAGCCTGGGACGGGTGCCCAGCCAGTGCGTGTGCCGGACATCGGAATGGGAGGTTGGCGTCGTCTCCGCCGCTGCGGTCATGCCGCCCAACGCTAGTGACCGGTACTCGCTCAGGGAAGGAAATCCACACCCACCATTTGCACCGATTGGACACTTGAAGCCTGATGGGGACAGGTTTCAACGGCTGGACGCGCTCGAGGTGAATGCAGGAATGTGGTGGAGTCCGATCCCCCCGAGTCCCGGTGGTGCACATGCGAGTCCTGCTCCAGCTCCGCCCCTCTCCCGACGTCGTCGCGGCCGTGGCCGATCCCTCGGTGAGCACGGCGGCGGCCGACGTCGCAGTCCCGCTGCCAGGGGTCGTCGTGGACCCCTCCTTCTCGCCCGTCGTCGTACCTCGCCCGGTGCCCGACGCCGGAGGCGACCCGTGGCGAGCGGGTCGGCTACTCCTCTCAGGGGCCGGGCCGCCTCGTCGCCCGTAAGCCGGACCTGTGCGCCTACACCCACTTCTCCGGCTCCCGGGCCTTCGGCGACGACGAGGCCGACTCGGGCACCTCGGCCGCGTGCCCCGTCACCGCCGGCCTGGTCGCGGCCGTGCGCACCCGGTGGTCCTCCTCCCGCCTGTCCCCCGCCCAGCTGCGCACCCTGCTCCGGCGCACCGCCGACGACCGGAGCGACGTCGGCTTCGACCACGACCACGACCACGGCTACGGCGTCGTCGACGCCGCCGGGATCCTCGCCTCGTTGCGGCGCCGCGCCGAACGCGTACCGTGAGGTCACGCTCCTGATCACCGTACGGCTCCCGCCCGACGCGACGCTCGCGCAGGCCAAGCGGCACCTGGGGCCGCCGGAAAGGGAGCGCCCGGAAATCGAGCCGTACGCTCCCCCGGCCGGCCTTTCGTCCGGGGGACCGTCTCACAACAGGCGGCCGAGCCACGCCTGACTCGTCAGGACCTCGGCGCCCGCTCGGGGAGGACCCGATCCACGAAGAAGTCGTGGACTCCGGACCCGGGAATTGACCTAGCGCTTGCTACACTTTATGGTGGGGCGCACACCGGATCGGGGCGAGAGATTGCGAGATCGCCGTGGGTCGACGCCTCATCGGGATGCTCAGGCCGTTCGTCCAGTGGCTGTCGGCGACCGACGCCTTCGCCAGGATCGCCCCCGGGATCGTGCCCGGGATGGACCGGGCCGCGCACCGCCTGACCCGGGGCAGGGTCGTGCTGAGCGACCAGATGCTGCCCACCCTCATCCTCACCACGACCGGCAGCAAAAGCGGTCAGCCGCGCGTCGTGCCGGTCTCCTGCCTGCCCGAGGAGGACGGCGGCTTCCTGCTGGTCGGCTCCAACTTCGGCCGCCCGAACCACCCCGCCTGGAGCGGCAACCTCATCGCGACCTCGGAGGCCACGGTGAGCTTCCGGGGCCGGGTGTCACCGGTCACCGGCCGCCTGCTGACCGGCGACGAACGGGCCGACGCCTGGGCACGGCTGGTCGGGGCCTGGCCGGTCTACGACCGCTACACCGAGCGGGCGGCCGACCGCGAACTGCGCGTCTTCCGCCTCTCGCCTCGCCTCTGACCGGCCACGCCCACGGCGCCGTCGACACTCCCGGGATCCTCGCCTCGTTGCGCCGCCGCGCCGAACGCGTACCGTGAGGTCATGCTCCTGATCACCGTACGGCTCCCGCCCGACGCGACGCTCGCGCAGGCCATGCGGCATCTGGGACTGCCCAAGGAGGAGGTCGACACCGGCTACGGCCTGGTGCTCATCGACCCCGATCAGGGCCTGTACGGGCTGCGGGTGACCGAGGCCGCGGCCCGCCGTGTCGACCCCGCGGCGGGCGAGGGCCCCTACGCCGACCCGAGGATCGAGCCGTACGGCCCCCCGGCCTGAGGTCCCCGGAGGTCGTCGCATGGGAGAACATATGCAAAGCAACACTTCTCCCGAAGATCGTTTGCTCTGTTCTCGGAGCCAACTATGGGCAGAAAGGGAGAATCGAAGCCTCAGGAACATCGTGGAATCGAAGTTGAACGGTTGTGACTCGGCGTACGAGGGAGCACAGCTCCTGATCGAGGTCGATCCCCGACACGGCGTGGCCGAGATATTCAAAGCTTTCGACGCGGCTGAGTGGGAACCTGTTCCGCGGACCGGGCGTGTATGCACCGGATGCGCGGGCGGGGTGGTCAAAGAGGAGAGCCAGCGTGTGCTGGCGGTCACCGCATCCAGGCTGAAGCCTCTTGAGGGGCTAAGCCCGAGAAGACATGGCACGTTGTGGCCCGATATTGGACATCAAAGGACCTGACCGGTTGAGTGTGGCCGATCATCGGCTGACGCGACAGGCCCCCGTCGAGCGGGAGGCGACGGCTTTACCCGCCGATCACTTCTCAGTCGATCTGAGTGCGCTGCCGACGAAGGCGATCACGCTGCTTTGCGCTGCCGCCAGTGTTACCTCGCCGTTGACGAGGGGGATCCGCTCCGCCCCGATGACGGCCAGGACGCTTCGCGCGGTGGCGACCACGTCGAGTGAGCGGAACTCCCCCGACTCCATGCCCTGAGCGAGGATCTCGCAGAGAATCTTGTTCATGGGCGCCACGTGTCCGGCGAGCGCCTGGTATGCGTCGGGGCCCAGCGCGGCAGTGATCTCGGCGGCGCCCGGATGTGGGTAGTCGAGGAGGCCCTTCAGCTGGAGCCGGATGAAGGACTCCATCCGTGCGCCCGCGGTGGCGTTCTTGGGCAGGTCCTGGTCGAAGCTGCCGATCAGGGAGTCAGTGACCCGCTGACTGAACGCGAGCAGCAGGGCGGCCTTGTCGGGGAAGTAGTTGTAGAGCACGGTGCGTGTGATGCCTGCCTCGACCGCGACGTCGGTCATGGTGATCGCGTCGATGCCTCGATCCTTCGAGAGCCGCGCTATCGCGTCGACGATCCGGTTCACGGTCCGCTCACGGTGCTCGCGCAGATTAGGGGCAGAGATCTTAGGCATGTCTCACTTTCACATACACCGAGCATGTGGTTACCAATCCCTCCAGTCTATTTCCACAGCCTGTTGTTTTAACGACAAGTTGTCGTTATCTTTATGGCAAGTCGTCATATAATGGAGGACAGGCGTGGAGACCAACACCGCCCAGGAACGCAATCCGCTGTCCAAGCTGCTCTATCACGGCACGTCGGAGGCACATCGCATCGCCGAGAACACCCCGTACATGCTCGCCCTGTTCCAGGGCAAGCTGGCCAAGGACGCCTACGCCGCGTGGCTGGTCCGGTTCCACGCGGTGTACTCGGAGCTGGAGCAGACGGCGGAGGCCCTGCGCGCGGACCCGTCCGTCGGCTCCCTCTGGCTGCCCCAGCTCAACCGCACCGAGGCCATCGAACGCGATCTCGCGTACTTCTACGGCCCGGATTGGCGCGACTCCCTGCGCATCTCTCCGGCCACCGACGCGTACGTGGCGCGGCTGCGCCGGGTCCGCGACGAGTGGCCGCTCGGCCTGGTCCCCCACCACTGGATCCGCTACGCCGGCTACCTGCACGGAGGGGCGACGCTCGCCAAGCTGCTCAGCACGACGTACGACCTTCCCGACGGGGCTGGCGTGACGTTCTACGACTTCGCCGAGATCGAGGACAACCACGCCTTCATCGCCGGCTACCACGCACGGATGAACGCGGTGCCCGTCACCGCCGAGGACATCGAGTCGCTGGTGGAGGAAGGCAACCACGCCTTCCGCGGCAACACGGCGATCACGGTCGAGCTGGGTGAGGAGTTCGGCATCTCCTGACGCGCGAAGACCGCTCTCCGGTGGAGGGCGGCCTTCCAGGGTGAAATCGTGCGTTGCGGAGAAGATCGGCTTCTATACCGTCCGGATAGCCTGCAACGGGCACGCCTCGACGGCCGCCTCGGCGTTCGCCATGGCCTCCGGCGGGACCTCGTCCACCAGGACCTTGCCGTAGCCCCACTCGTCAAGCGCGAACACCTCGGGGGCGAACCGCTTGCAGTAACCCTTGCCGTCGCACACGGCGGCGTCGATCACAACCTTCATTATTCCTCCAGATAGATGCGGAACCTCGTGTCCGCGGTGACATGGGAGACAGCACATCGCCCGCACTCTCCGGCGAGGTGCTCGCCGACGAGATCGCCGTGGCGCCGGAAGAGCGAGCCGACCAAGACTGTCACGGCGTCGGGCGTCGCACAGTTGCCCCGCCCGGCCAGCGCCTGCGCCCACCGCTCCAGCCGCGCGACGTCGCTCCACGTCGCGGCGCCGACGGTCAGATCGGCGAGCACGCCGGCCACGCCCGCCGTGCCCTTGACGCACGGCCCGCACTGCCGGGCGTTCTCCCGGTCGAAGAAGGCCGCCACGTCGGCGGCCACCGCGACCGGGCAATCCCCGGCCAGCAAGACGAACGCGCCGCAGCCGAGGGTGCTGCCCGCTCCCGCCAGCGCGGCGTGGGTGAGCGGGAGGTCGAGGGCCGAGGGGGGCAGTAGTCCTCCCGCGAAGCCCCCGGCCAGCACCCCGGTCACCCCGTCGGCCGTACCCAGGTGGGCGGTCACCGGCTCGCGCAGCGGCACGCCGTACGGGACCTCGTACAGCGCGGGGGCCGCCCACGCGCCCGATAGCGTCACCAGGAACGTTCCCGCCGACTCAGGGGTGCCGAGCCGGCGGTAGGCGTCCGGTCCCAGCCGGACGGCGAGCGCGAGCTGGGCGAGCGTCTCGACGTTGCTCACCAGGGTGGGCGCGCCGTCCAGCCCCGCCTGCCAGGGACGGGGCGGTTTCGCCGTGGGCAGTGCCGGTCCGCCGCCGACGGCGCGGACGACCGCCGTCTCCTCCCCCGCCACATATCCGGGCGTCACCCGTACGACGTCCATGAGGTCGCCGCCGCGCGCCTCGGCGAGGCGACGGGCGGCGACCAGGTCGCTGACGTACGCGTAGGCGCGATCGGCGCCCACGGCGCGGGCGGCCAGCGCCAGGCCGTGGAGCACCAGCTCCGGACGCTCGCGCGACAGGAACCGGTCCTTGACGGAGGCGGGCTCACCCTCCTCCCCGTTGGCGATGACGTAGCGGGCGGAGCCGGCGGCCGAGGCGACCGAGCGAAGCTTGACGGCCAGCGGGAAACCCGCGCCGCCGCGCCCGCGCACGCCCGCCACCTCGGCGATCTCGATGATCTCGGGCCCCGAGAGGTCGGAGGCGTCCGCGCCGCTCGCCGCCCCGACCGGCTCCAAACCGAGCAGGCGCGCGTTCCGGAGCGGACGGATCGGTAGGGGAAAGCTCATGCCACCAGATACTCGGGCAGGCGCTTGCCGATCTCGACGAGGACCTCGGTGTTGAGCTGATAGGCCAGCGCGGTCTCGGCGATGACCCTCTTGGCCTGTACCTCGTCCAGGTTCAGCGCGTTGAGCCGGTCCCGGTAGTTGATCTTGAACGCCTTGAGGTCGGGGATGCCGGGGAACAAATAGAACTGGATGCCCGCCGAGGTCTCGAAATTGTACGCACGCTCCACGATCTTGCGGATCACCTGGCCGCCGGAGAGGTCGCCGAGGTAGCGGGTGTAGTGGTGGGCGATGAACCCGCCCGGCCAGTCGGCGATCTGGTTAATCCGGGCGACGTAGGTCAATGTGGGCTTGGAGGGGGTGATCTCGTCACGCCAGTTCTTCCCGTACAGCTCCTCCAAGTCGGCTTCCAGGGAGGGGATGCGCTCAAGTTCCGGGCTGACGAACGGGCCGGCGATCGGGTCGTCGGCGAGGGATCGTCCCGCCTCCTCGAGAGCCACGTAGGCGTAGTAGTGCTGCACCACCATGTCGGCGTACCCCTCCCGGGAGACGCGTCCAGCCATGAGCGCGTCGAGGTAGGCGGTGCGCTCCGCCTCCTCATGATCGTTCCAGGTCGCCTTCTTGAGCTGGTCGGCGAATGTCTCGGTTGCAGTCATGCCCGGACTCCCCTTGCATCGGAATGGTGTTTCACGACACAGTGTCAGAAAGGTGAGCGACGGTCAAGAATTATACGACATATCGTCACGAAACCCCGCCTGCCATGCAACCACGATCGAGAGGCGAACACGATGCAGGAACTGATGGACATGGTCCGGGTACGAGCCGACCTCGCAGGCTCCGAGGTCGTCGTCTGGTGGGCGGGTGACGTCTACGCGTCCATCCCCGACAGCGGGCCACATCACCTGTTCGGATTCGAGGGGGTCAACGTGGCTCGTGCGATGCCCGTGGAGGGCGGCTACGAGTTGCTCACCCGCGAGGCCGCGTTCTATCTCGACCCCCGATCCAGGGAGATCCTCGACGGATGGGACAACGAGTTCACCGGCGAGCGCGTGGACGTGCTCCACGTATGGAACGACCCGGTCAACCAGCGCTGGCTGGCCGACGGTCCATACGGCCCCTTCCGCAGCCCCCGCGTCAGGACCGGGGAGGACGTGATGTTCAACACCGACGTCCTGCTCGCCTACCCCTCACCCCTCCCCGTCGCAGAGTTCCCTGACAACTCCGGAAGTGACGTCTACCGGGCGATGGAGCTGTTCCAGTTCTTCACCCGAGCGGCCGACGTGGACGATCCCGGCGTGACGAACATTCCCTGCACGCTGTCCTGGACGCGGGTGGCGCCCTGGCTCCCGTGGATGCGAATGGCCGACCGGCCGGGCGTCCTCGTCTACCACTGCCGGGGCGCGAAGCTGGCAGGCTGGGCGGATGTCCCAGAGCGGACCAGACGATACGTGGACGAACACGGCCCGCAGTTCGCCCACGCTCCACAGGCATGGTCGGCGCCGAACGAGACGAGCTGGACCTATTTCCGCAAGCAGGCCGCCGGCAATCCATCGTTCGAATGATGACGAGCTGTCACCAAACCCCTTTCCATGAAGAGGCATACCCTTTAGCATTCCGTTCACATATACGTCATTCCGTATATCGGAACTCTGTGAGAGGTGGTTCGCCATCGCCTCCTATCTCCTCCGACGTCTGATTGCACTGGTGACCACCGTCTTCGTGGTGATCTCGCTGGTGTTCGTCCTCCTCCGGCTATCGCCTGGAAGCCCGCTGTACACTCTGCTCGGGTTCAGCTACAACGAGGAAGGCCGAGCCGCGGTCGCTGCGCGGCTCGGCCTCAACGCCTCCATCCCCGAGCAGTACGCGCGCTACCTACGGCAACTGGTCAGCGGGGATCTCGGCACATCCGTGTTCTCCGGACAGTCCGTTGGAGATCTCATCGCCCAACGGTTACCCGTCTCCCTCGAACTCGGTCTGATCGCCGGAGCGGTCTGGATGGCACTGGGTGTCCTCGCCGGAGCGCTCGCCGCGCTCCGGCACCACTCCCCAATCGATGGTTTCGTCCGCGTCACCAGCGTGGTGGCGCTCTCGCTGCCGAGCTTCTGGCTGGGCCTCGTCTGCGTGCTGGTCTTCGGCGTCTACATCCCCGGGGTGCTGCCCGTCAGCGGGTACGTCCCGCTCGCCGAAGGTCTGGGCCCCCACCTGCGCAGCCTGGTCCTGCCGGCGTTCGTGCTCGGCCTGCCCGCGTTCGCGGTCGTGGCCCGCACGTTCCGCGCCTCCGTCCTGGAGGTGCTCGACCGCGACTACGTCGCCTTCGCCACGTCGATGGGCATGCCACGCCGCACGCTGGTGGCCAGGGTGGCGCTGCGCAACGCCGCGATCCCCCTGGTGACCGTCGTGGGGCTGATGCTCGGCATGCTGGTCAGCGGCGCGATCCTGGTGGAGAACGTGTTCGGCGTACCGGGTCTGGGCCAGCTCATGGTCGACTCCTTCCGCCGGCAGGACTACCCCGTCGCCGCCGGCTGCTGCCTGGCCGTGGCCGTCCTCTACCTCCTCACCAACCTGCTGGTCGACATCGCCCAGCTGGCGATCGACCCGCGCATCCGCGAGAGCGTCCTGAACGGGGGGAAGTCCCGATGAGCGCCGTCCTCTCCGCACCGGGCCGTGCCCGGTTCCTCCCACGCGATGGCCTCACCTGGTTCGGCGCCGCCTGCGCCGCGCTGTTCTGTCTGCTCGCCACACTCGGGCCGCTGCTGGCCGGAGACCCGAACACCGCCGGACCCGACGTGCTCGCCGCCCCGAGCCTCGCGCATCCGTTCGGCACCGACCAGCTTGGCCGTGACCTGCTCGCCCGCATCTCAGCCGGCACCCGGGTGTCGCTGACGGTGAGCCTGGCCTCCGTGGCGCTGGGCCTGCTGCTGGCCCTGCCGCTCGGCATCCTCGCCGGCTACCACGGCGGCCGCCTCCTCGACGACCTGATCATGAGGGTGCTGGAGATCGTCCAGGCGCTCCCGATGTTCGTGCTGGCGATGTTCGTCATCGGGCTCAGCGGCACGGCCACGGCGCACCTGGGTCCAATCCCGATCACCATGCCGACCAAGGTCGTACTGCTGCTCGGCCTGGCGTTCGTCCCCTATTTCGCGCGGGTGGCACGGGCCGCGACCATGGCCGAGACCGGCCAGGAATACGTGGCCGCGCTGCGGGTGGTGGGCGTGCCGCGCATCCGGATCCTCTTCGGCGAGCTGCTGCCGAACGTCGCGCCCACCATAGTGGTCCAGGCGTTCCTCGCGATGGCCCTGGCGATCTTCGCCGAGGGCGGGCTCGGCTTCCTCGGACTGGGCATCCAGCTGCCCCAGGCGACACTCGGCAACCTCACCGGCGGCGGCACGGGCTACCTGCCCGCGGGCATCTGGTGGTACTCGGTCCTACCCGGCGTGATCATGCTCGCCGGGATCCTCGGCTTCAACCTGATCGGCGACGCCCTGTCCGACTCCCTCAGCGGGCGCGGCACTCACAAGGAGACGTGATGGCACCTCCCCCCTCCTGGTCCCGACGACGCTTCCTCGGACTGCTTCCCGCGGTGTCACTGGCCGCCGCCTGCTCCTCCCCCTCCCCGGCGGGCGGCGGGACGCTCAGAATCGGTGTGGCTGCGGGCCCGAGCAACCTGAACCCCCTCGACTCCGGCAGCGAGGTCACCCGCTGGATCGCCGAACCGGTGATGGAGACGCTCTACGACTACGACGAGCGGCTCCAGCCGGTGCCCCTGCTCGCCGCGGCGGCGCCGGCGATCTCCGGTGACGGACTCACCTGGACCATCCCGCTCAAGCAGGGAGTGAAGTTCCACAACGGCGACGCCTTCACCGCCGAGCACGTCGTCGCCTCGCTCGACCACGTGGCCGCCTTCGCCAGCGGCAGCGAGTGGGTCATCTACTTCCTCGGCTACTACTCCGGCGCCCGCGCCGTCGACCCGAACACCGTCGAGATCAAGCTTAAGCGCCCCTACGGCCTACTCCACTCCCATCTGACCAACCTGCCGATCACCCACAAGTCCTTCGCCGACCGCAAGGACACGATGATGGGCACCGGCCCGTACAAGCTGGAGAAGGTCTCGGCCGGCCTGGGCTACACCATGACCGCCCATCGCGGATACCACGGCCCCGCCCCCGCCTACTCGGGGATGGAATTCAAGATCATTCCGGACGGCTCCACCCGCGCGGTCAACCTGCGCGCGGGCAACGTGGACATCGCCACCGAACTGCCCGTGGCCTCCTTGCCGCTCCTCAGCGGCCAATCGCAGGTCACCGTCCACCGGGTGGACGCCCCGATCGACATCCTCACCTACGTCAAGGTCGGCGACGCGCCGTTCGACAACGTGGACTTCCGCCGCGCGGTGGCCTACTCCTCCGACCGTCAGGGAGTGAACGAGAAGGTCTTCGGCGGCGCGGCGATCCTCGGCCAGGGCCCCATCGGCCCCGCCGAACGCGGCTACGACCCGAACCTGCGGGTCTTCCCGGACCAGCCCGACCTGACCCGGACACGCGAGCTCCTCAGCGGGGTCCGCCACCCCTCCTTCACGCTCACGATCAGCGCCGGGCAGGTCATGGAGGACATCGCCCAGATCCTCATACAGGGCTGGCAGCGAGCGGGCATCACCGTGAAGCTGGAGGTGCTGCAGGGTGGCCCATGGGCGCAACGCTGGATCTCCGGCGCCTATCAGATGATCATGAATCGCTTCTCCAGCGGCTTCACCAGCGGCGACGCCAACTATCTCGCCCTCTCCCCCGCCCAGTCCAAGAGCGTTCTGTCCTGCGGCTACGAGAACGCCGCCGTCGACACCGCGCTCGACCGCGTGTGGGCCACAGCCGACCAGGCCGAGCGTGACGTGCTGCTGAAGCAGGTCAACGCGACCCTGGCCGAGGAGGCGGTGATGTTCCCGCCCGTCTACCCGAAGATGATCCTGGGACAGCGAACCGGCGTGAGCCCGCTGGATCCCGGACGGATGCGGATCAGCAGGCTGGGCACCGCCCGCCTGCGGCCAGTGGGGAACTCCGGTGGCTGACCTTCTGACCATCTCGGACCTGCACGTGGACTATGGGGGACGGCCGGCCGTACAGGGTGTCTCCCTCACCCTGCGCAAGGGAGAGATCCTCGGCCTGGTCGGAGAGTCGGGCAGCGGAAAGACCAGCCTCTGCTCGGCGATCACCAAGGTGCTCCCGCCCGGCGCTCGTGTCCGCGCGGCCGAGATGCGCTTCGACGGGCGGGAGTTGACCGAACAGTCCGACGAGGACATGCGGCGGATCAGGGCCTCCCGTATCGGCCTGGTGCCCCAGCGGCCCATGACCTCGCTCAGCCCCTCCTCTCCCGTGCTGCGCCAGCTGCGCTGGTACCACGACCAGCCCGACCTCGCCGACCTGCTCGGCCAGGTGGGTCTGCAGACCGTGATCGACCGGCCACGCGACTACCCGCACCGCTTCTCAGGCGGGCAGCTCCAGCGCCTGCTCATCGTGCTCGCGGCGCTGGCCAGAAAGCCCGACCTGCTCATCGCCGACGAGCCGACCACCACGCTTGACACCACCGTGCAGGCCCAAGTGCTCCGCCTGCTGCTCGACCTGCGTGACCGGCTGGGGCTGGCGATGCTGTACGTCACCCACGACCTCGCGGTCGTGGCCCAGATCTGCGACCGGGTCGGGGTGATGTACGCCGGTCGGCTCATCGAGTCCGGCACCGTCGATCAGATCTTCAACGCCCCCCGCCACCCCTACACCCAGGCCCTGCTGGCCGCGTTGCCCGGCCGCACCCGGCCAGGCGTACGTCTGGGCACGATCCCCGGCGACGCGCGGGGCCGATCCGCGGGATGCGCGTTCGCCCCCCGCTGTCCCGTCGCCTTCGCCCGATGCCACGAGGAAGATCCGCGGCCGATCACCACCGGTGCGGATGTGGTGCGCTGCCATCGCGCCGAGGAGGACGCATGACACCACTGCTCGAACTCGACCACGTCACCCGGCGTTTCCCTCTCAGACGAGGCCAGACCGTCCACGCGGTCGAGGACGTCTCCTTACGGCTCGGGCCCGGCGAGACGCTCGCCATCGTCGGCGAGTCCGGTTGCGGCAAGTCGACGGTCGCCCGGCTCGCCGTCGGCCTGATCACCCCCACGCTGGGCACCGTACGCATCGACGGCACGCCCGTGCGCGCGCGCATGGACAGGGCGACGCGCCGCCACGTGCAGTTCGTCTCGCAGAACCCCTGGTCGGCGCTGAATCCGCGCAAGACCATCGGCCACAGCGTCGGCCAGCCTCTCGCCGTGCACGGCCTGTGCTCGTCCGGCGCCGAACGGGCCGCGCGCGTGACCGAGCTGCTGGAACAGGTCGGCCTGCCCGCGCAGTACGCGGCCCGCCGTCCGAGCGGAGTGAGCGGCGGCGAGCTGCAGCGGATCACCGTGGCCAGGGCGATCGCCGCCCAGCCTCGCGTGATCGTGCTGGACGAGCCGACGGCCAGCCTGGACGTAGGCGTCAAAGCGACCGTGATCAACCTGCTGCTGGACCTGCGGACCTCACTCGGCCTGAGCTACGTGCTCATCACGCACGAGCTCGACATCGCCCGGCACCTCGCCACGCATGTCGCCGTCATGTATCTGGGCAGGATCGTCGAGCAAGGCCCCGCCGAGAAGATCTTCACGGCTCCGCGCCATCCGTACACGCGCATGCTGCTGGCCGCCATCCCGGTTCCCGACCCCACTCGCCGAGGCCTGACCGCGCTCACCGGAGAGGTTCCCTCGGCCGTCTATCCGCCTCCCGGATGCGCCTTCCACCCCCGCTGCCCGTACGTGGCCGACGCCTGCCGGGACCAGGTCCCCCTTCTGCTCGCCATCGGTGACAGGACCAGCGCGTGTCTACGGGACAGCGAAATCCCCGCACACGCGTAGGGCGGGCCGGTGTCGACCGGCCCGCCCTACGACTGAGCGGTGCTTCGCAGCGCTCAGTGCTTGGTCCCGCGGCGCCTCATAAGGAAGATCGTAGTGACGATCACCGCGAGGAGCACGACGGCGATGACCACGATGAGGGGGACCGAGGTTCCCCCGTCCTCATCCGAGGCGACCGGTGACGCGGCGGGGGTCGTGGACGACGGAACGACGGCTGGAGTCTCAGCGGGCGCGACCGACGACGCGGCCGGGCTCGGCGCGGCGGCGGCGAACGTGAGGGGCAGTTGGGTGAAGTTGGCGGTGTCCCGGGGGTTGGCGGGGTCGTTGGTCATGAGGGCGCAGGTCGTCACGGTGCAGTCCGTGGGGCCGAAGACGGCGCCCGGCGTCATCGTGGTCTCCAGCCCGCCGTCGGCGTCGGTGGTGACCCGGGCGAAGTTCGCCGTGTCGCACGCCTTCCCGGGGGGCTGCTTGGTGTCGCAGAGCGCGACGAACAGGGTCGTCTTCGGCGTGAACCCCTTCCCCGTCACTGTGATCTCGGTTCCGGAGGCAAGGTCTTCGGTCTGGCTCGCGGTCAGCTTGGGCTTGTCCGGCGCCGCGGCGGCCTCGCCGGCGAGCGCGATGGTGATGACGAAGATGGTGGCCAGTGCGCTGACCAACCATGCGCGCCTTGAAGAGTTCCGGGGCATGAGCGCCTCCTTGTGTTCCGAAACGATCCCGATCGGGTCCCCGAGTCACTTGCGGAACACAGTTTCACGACATAGTGTCACAAAACAAGAGACTTGAGGCTCCCTGTTTCCCCGAGCCGATTCCCGGCCTCCCTCCCCTCGAAGCGGTAGGCGAAAAGGACGCATATGAGCGTGGACATGGCCCTTCCCCCCGTCGAAAAACACCAGCACCATCGCGACGTCACCGGTGGCTGGCTGCGACCAGCCGTGTTCGGCGCGATGGACGGGCTGGTCTCCAACTTCGCCCTCATCGCCGGCGTGGTGGGCGGCGGCGCCCCCAACGCGATCGTGGTGATCACCGGCCTGGCCGGGCTGGCGGCCGGCGCCTGCGCCATGGCCGCGGGTGAGTACACCTCGGTCACCTCCCAGACCGAACTGATTCAGGCCGAGATCGACATTGAGAAGACCGAGTTGAAACGCGATCCCGAAGGCGAGCTCGCGGAGCTCACCGCACTGTACGAGGCCCGCGGACTGGACGCGGACACCGCCGCGCTGGTCGCCACGCAGCTCACCAAGCAGCCCGAACTCGCCTGGCGCGTCCATGTCCGCGAAGAACTGGGCGTCGACCCGGACGACCTGCCCTCGCCCTACGTCGCCGCCTTCTCCTCCTTCACCGCCTTCACGCTGGGGGCGATCATCCCGGTGCTGCCGTTCATCCTCGGCGTGACCGGGCTGGCCGTGGCCGCTGTGATCAGCATGCTCGGACTGTTCGGCCTCGGCGCGATCGTCGCCCGGCTGACGGCACGCCCCTGGTGGCTGGGGGCGATCCGCCAACTGCTGCTGGGCGGGTTCGCCGCGGCGGCCACCTTCGGCATCGGCAGCCTCGTCGGCACCAGCCTCCCCTAGTCCTGGCAACGGAAAGAGTCATCATGGGTATCAGAGAAGAAATGCCGCTGCTCGCCCGGCACGAGGGCGAGTGGGAGGGCACCTACACCTACGTCGACGCCGCCGGAAAGATCATCGACTCGCACCGGTCCCGGCTCACCTGCACCCTGGGCGACGGGACCGACGGCTGGGACTACCACCAGGTCAACGTCTACACCTGGGACGACGGCAGGACCGAGGAGCACCGCTTCCCCGGCACCTACCTGGGCGGAGGCCGTTGCGCCTTCGACACCGACCGCCTCAAGGGCGAATTCTGGGGCGTCGACGACAGCACCATCTACCTTTCGTGGATCTACAAGGAGAAGGGCGCCGACCTGCGCCTGTTCGAACTGATCGTGCTGAGCGAGGACGGTGCCCACCGGAACCGCGTCTGGCAGTGGATCAGTGGCGGCACCTGCTTTCAGCGCACTCTGATCAACGAGACACGCGTCGTGGCATGAGAGCGCAGCTGTCGATCGCCGGCGGCGTGCGCGAGTTCGCCGCCGCCACCCCCTCGGCCATCGCGGTCATCGACGGTGACAGGAAACTCAGCTACGCGGCGCTTCACGACCGGTCCAGCCGCCTCGCGAACGCACTGCTCTCCCTCGGCCTGCTCCCCGGGGACACGGTGGCCCTCCTCCTGGCCAACCAGCTCGAGTACCCCGAGGCCGCCGCGGGCCTGGCCAAGGCGGGCCTCGTCATGGTCCCCCTCAACCCGCGCCTGACACCACCGGAGATCGCGTTCGTCGTCGACCACTCCCGCGCCCGGGCGCTGATCGTCGACGCGGCACTCGCCGACCTGGCCGGCACCGCCGCCGACATCCTTGAGACCACGCTGAAGAACGTGCTGGTCACCGGGTCCGGCGGATCCTATGAGGCCGCGCTGTCCTTCGCCCCGGGGAGCGATCCGCGCGTGAGCGTCAGCGAACTCGACCCGTTCTGCGTCGCCTACACCTCCGGGACGACCGGCGACCCGAAGGGCGTCGTAATCAGTCACCGCTCCCGGGCGCTCACCTTCTACGCCTCGGCCCTGGAGTGGGGGCTCGGGCCGGGGCGTCGCTCGATCGCGGTCGCGCCGATGTACCACGGGGCGGGCTTCGCGTTCGGCTACGCCGCGATCCACACGGGCGGAACCGTCTCCATGCTCCGCTCATGGGACCCGGACAGGCTGCTCGCGATGATCGAGAAGGACCGGGCGCAGTCGGTCTTCATGGTGCCGACCCACGCCCAGACGATCCGCGCGCTCGGCGACCTCGTCCTGCGCCGAAGCGATCTGAGCAGCCTCGACACCCTGTTCTTCAACGCCGCCGCGTTGCCGGTCCCGCTGAAGGAATGGGTGCTCGACACCTTTCCCGGCGTGGGCGTGCACGAGCTGTACGGCTCGACCGAAGCCGGGATCATCACGAACCTGCGCCCGGCCGACGCCAGGAGCAAGGCCGGATCCGTCGGCCACCCCTGGTTCATGACCGAGGTCAGGATCGTGAACGACGCGGGCGTCCCCGTACCGGCCGGAACCCCTGGCGAGCTGTTCAGCCGGTCCCCCTACCTGATGAACGGCTACCTGCGAAACCCCGAGGCGACGAAGGCCTGCACGACCGATGACGGCTTCCTCACCAGCGGCGACATCGCGGTCAGCGACGACGAGGGGTTCATCCGGATCGTCGACCGCAAGAAAGACCTGATCATCTCGGGTGGCGTCAACGTCTACCCGCGTGACGTCGAGATCGCGATCGACGGCTGCCCCGGCGTCACCGAGTCCGCCGTCGTCGGCGAGCGGGACGAGACCTGGGGCGAGCGGGTCGTCGCGTACGTGGTCGGCGACGCCTCGGCGGCTGAGATCGAGGCCCACCTTCGCCCCCGGATCGCCGGCTACAAGATCCCCAAGATCATCCACTTCATACCGAAACTGCCGCGCAACAGTGCCGGGAAGGTCCTGAAGCGCGAGCTCAGAAAGGAAGCCTGAATGCGCCCACACGTTGAACTGATCCACGACGACGACTACATCTGGCACGCGGCCGAGCTCGTCGGCGGTGAGGGGCGGGCCAGCGAACGCCGTCTCTCGGTGGACGAGGAGGACGGCTCCTCCTCGCTGCGGATCGACTTCCACACCGACTGGGGCCGGGGTCCGGGCATCCACCACGCCGACACCGAGTACTACGTGCTCGAAGGCTCGATGACCTACGGCGGCCGCCAAATCGGCAAGGGCGGCTACGTGCACGCGCCGAAGGGCGTGCCCACCGACGCGATCACCTTCGCCGAGGGCACCCGGATTCTGCACTACCGCGAGTACGGCGACGCCGGTTTCGACCCCGTGGACGGCCTGAACGCCCCTCGCCGGGCCGGCGCGCGGGAGGACGTCATCGTCATCGACAGCGAGGCCATGACGTGGGACGCCGTGCCCAACCCCGGCCCCATGCCCGGTCTGTTCATCAAGTACCTGCACGTCGACCCCATCACCGGGTTCTACACCCGGCTGGTGTACTGCCAGGAGGGCTGGACCGACCACCGCCTGGCCCACCATCCCTGCTACGAGGAGGCGTACACCACCCAGGGCCACCTGGAGTACAACTTCGGCACCCTCGATCAGGGCAGCTACTTCTTCCGCCCGGCCCGGGTCAAGCACGGCCACTTCACCACCATGGAGGGCGGCATGACCATGCTGCTGCGCTCCGACGGCGAGCTGTACAACTGGTACACCCAGAACGAGTGGCTCCGCTGGGGCGGCGAGGCGGTCAACTACGGGCCCGACGGCACCCGGATGCGCTGGTCGCAGTCGTCGCACGACCTCGGGAAGGGCTCGGCCCGGCGCAGCGAGCGCGACCTGGCCGACCTCGCCGCGTCCGTGCGGTACCAGCGGGAACAGGGCGCGGACGACGGCGACTACGTCCCGAACGGCGTGGGTCCCGACAAGAGCTTGATCGCGATGGCCAAGGCCCTGGACGCGTCCAACCTGCAGGGCGGCCACGGCCAAGGCCATGAGCACGACCACGGCCACGAGCTACGAGCGGACTGGGGCGCCGACCCCGGCTCACTGGAACACCGCGACGAGCGCACCGACGCCGGCGCGCACAACTGGGGTCAGGGGCGTCCCTGGAAGCCCGGTGACCCCATTCCCGCCCCGATCCTCTCCACCCTTCCGGTCCGCAGCCGCTCCCGCGGCCGTTGGGACTCCGATGGCATGTGACGCGCTCCCCGGCCTGACTGAAAGCCGGGGATCCAGCCTGTGCCGCGCATGCGACTCCCGGCTCACGGCGCTCGACGGAGAGCGTCGCGGGCCGGTCCGTCCATCCGGCACGGGCTCCGTCGCCGGAGCCCCCGACTCACGTCGCCCGAGTCCCGGAAGATCGTTTCAGAGACGAAAACGGCTGTGGCGACGCGCACACGAACCCCAGCCGACCTACGAATCAGGGAGGAAAGTATGATCTATCTTGTCTACCGGATGCGGCTCACCGAGAGCGCCCGGCGCGACATGAAAGCCTTCTGGAAGTGGCTGGAACAGCGGGAGAGCTTCTTCTACCGCGACCTGCCGATGGTCAAAGAGCTCCGCTGGTACTACAGCGTCGTCGGCGACGTCTACGTTCTGGAGAACTGGGCCGCCTTCGATGACGAGGCGGCCTGGGGCGCCTACCGGGCCGCCCTCGCCGATCTCAAGGCCGATCAATCGTGGGAGTTGGAGCGAGTATCCCAGGAATCGTGGTGGGATTTCCTTGACACAAGGATCGTCACCGACACACCCGTGCCTGTTGGGTTCTCCCGCCGCTAGGGTGCGCCGTCATCGCTGGTTAAGGGGCCGCTTCAATGGAGGCTTCCAAGCCGTTGCGCCGCCGTACGCCGGAAGCCTCTAGCCAGACGGCCGCGACCGTCGAGCGTGCTGCCGACGTGCTCGCGCTTTTCGCCGAACCCGATTCCACCACGCTGGGGGTCACCGAGATCGCCGAGAAGCTCGGCCTGTCGAAGGCCGCCGTGCATCGGATTCTGGCGTCGTTGCGACTTCGCGGGCTGATCAAGCTGGACGATCACACCCGGCGCTACTCCTTGGGCCTGATGACCATGCGGCTGGGGCTGGCCTATCTCGACAGGCTCGACGTGCGGAGACTGGCGTCCCCCGAGCTGGTCACCCTGTCGAGGTCGCTCTCGGAAACGGCCACGTTGTCGATTCGTACCGGGTCGACCCGGGTGTACGTCGATCAGGTCACCCCAAACCGTGAAGTGATCATGTCCGTCTCTCGGCGTCCCCTACCCCCTCCATGCCGGGGCCTCCTCCAAGGCGTTCCTCGCCTTCTTGTCGGACGACGAGATCGACGCCTACATGAGGACCGTCCCGCTGACCCGGCTCACCGAGCGCACGCTGGTGCATCCGGACGTCCTGCACAAGGACATCGCCGCGATCCGGCGTCGCGGATACTCCAAATCCAATGCCGAGCGTCAGCCCGGCTCAGCCTCGGTCGCCGCACCCATCTTCGATCATCATGGCAGGCCTGCCGGTGTCGTGAGCGTCTGTGGCCCGCTGGAGCGGTTCCAGGGCGAAGCACAGCATTGCGCAGAGGTCCTGCTCGAAGCGACCGGCCGGCTCTCGGCGCAGATGGGCTATCTCGAACTCGAGAAGAAGTGACGATCTGAGGATGAGCCGTGGGCGACCGGTCGACGGCAGACCACGGCCATCGTCTTCTGACACTCGTGTCGGCCTCAGGACGGGCACATCACGCCGGCCGCCGTGGGTCCGGTTCAGAGCCCGTCACCCATACGGCTGGGCCGGAAAACCATGCCAAGGCGATGGCTCCCGAGGTGGAACGGGAGTCCGACCGCTCCCGGCCCGCCGGGAACCAGCCGCGCGCACCGGCGCGGAAGACGGTTCCCGAGACCTCGATCTCGCCCTGGAGCACGACGAACTCCTCGTCGCAGGTGTAGTGTCCACGGCCCGGACGCGCCCACCCTTCCGGAAAACGGACGAGCACCAGGAAGGATCCGCTGGCGGGGTCGGCGTGCAGCGCGGCCAGGGAAACCTCGGGGGCTGACTGGGGGATCGCGAACCCGCGCCAGGGCAGGTCGCGATCCAGGTGCGTGATCAACCGGCCAACTCGACGACCCGTCGCGCCGAGCGCACGACGGCCTCGTCGACCAGCCGGCCATGGGCGTCCAGGCATACCGCCGACCCGGCGGTCAGTGCGTCCTGGTACCTCGCCAGCACCTCCCTGGCCGCGGCGAGCAACTCGGACGACGGCGTGAACACCTCGTGGACCACCGGGATCTGGGCCGGATGGACACAGGCACGACCGAGGAAGCCAAGACGTGCCAGAGCGTGGGTGGATTCGCGGAAGGCGTCCAGGTCGCGGATCTCGACGCTCACGGGTGACACGGGGGGCGTGATCGCGGCGGCGGCGCTCGCCGCCACCACCTGCGAGCGCGCCCACAGAAGTTCCCTGGCTTCCGGTCCCGGTCGGACCCCGAGGTCGGCGGCCAGGTCCGCCTCCCCCAGCTGCAGGCGGACGACGCGAGGAGCGCGGGCGATCGCGGGGGCGGCGAACAAGGCGGCCGCGGACTCCAGCAGCGGCGTCAGCGCGACCGCGCCGGGCGCGAGCCGGGACCGCGTCTCGA
The DNA here is from genome assembly GCF_050943795.1 of Streptosporangium sp. CA-115845. Classification (NCBI taxonomy): domain Bacteria; kingdom Bacillati; phylum Actinomycetota; class Actinomycetes; order Streptosporangiales; family Streptosporangiaceae; genus Streptosporangium; species Streptosporangium sp. CA-115845. The sequence goes on from NZ_CP191988.1 coordinate 5,873,505, forward strand.
TCGCGTCCAGCAGCTTGGCCAGGTTTTCGATCTCTTTTGCGCTCTCGGTCTTCGCCACGCACAGGCCGGCCAGCGCTCGCCCCTCCGCGGCCCTGGCGATGGCGTCGGCGTCCGCGTGCCCAGCCTCCCCTGGATTGATCCGTACCCAGATCTCGGGACCGCCGGGGGGCCTACCACCGGAGGAGGCGAGGTTCGACAGCCAGTCGGCGACGGCCGCCCGGGCCGCGATCTTTCCGGAATGTGGAACCGCGTCCTCCAGGTCCACGATGAGCGCGTCGGCTCCGCGGCCGGCCGCCTTGGCGAGCTTGTCCGGCGCGTTGCCCGGGACGTACAGATACGAGCGCGCGGTCATCCGATACGCCCCTTCCCAGTGATCAGCGATTTGGCGATCACTATGCGCAGGATGTCGTTGGTTCCCTCGCCGATCATCATGAGCGGCGCGTCGCGGTAGAGCCGTTCGACGACGAACTCCTTGGAATACCCGTAGCCGCCGTGGATCTGCATCGCGATCAGCGCGCACTCCTGGGCGGCCTCGGAGGCGAAGACCTTGGCCATACCGGACTCCAGGTCGACCCGCTCACCCGCGTCCGCACGCGACGCGGCCCAGTAGACCAGGAGCCGGGCGGCCTGCACCTTGACCGCCAGTTCGGCGAGTTTGAGCTGGACCGCCTGGAAGTCCTGGATCGCGTGGCCGAACGCCTGACGCTGCCCTGAGTAGTGCAGCGCCTCGTCGTATGCCGCCTGGGCGACGCCGAGCGCGCGCGCGGCGACGTTGATCCGTCCCGTCTCCAGCCCGGACAGCACCTGCTTCATGCCCTGCCCCTCGACGCCGCCGAGCAGGTTCTTCACCGGTACGCGCACGTCCTCCAGCAGGACCTCGCACGACTCTGTGCCCTTGTAGCCCAGCTTGGGGAGATCGCGCAGCACGGTGAAGCCGGGCGTTTCGCGCTCGACGAGGATCACCGACATGCCCAGGTGCGCCGGGGTGGTCTGGGAGGTCTTGACCAGTACCGGCAGCGGATCGGCGTACCGTGCGTTGGTGATCCACGTTTTGGCGCCGTTGATGACGTAGGAGTCGCCGTCACGGCGCGCCGTGGTGGTGATCCCCTGCAGGTCGCTTCCGGCACCCGGCTCGGTCAGGCCGATGCCGCTGCGCCGCACCCCGGTGGCGAGGTCGGGAAGGAAACGGGCGCGTTGTTCCTCGGTGCCGTGCCTGGCGATCATCCAGCAGGCCAGCGAGTGAGAGCCGATCGTCCCGGCCACGCCCATCCACGCCTTGGAGAGCTCCTCGAAGACCAGGGCGAAGGACACCATGTCCGCTCCGAGTCCGCCGTACTCCTCTGGCACGGTGAGCCCGAACAGGCCCATGTCCTTCATCTTGTCGACGATCTCGGTGGGATAGCGGTCGGTCGCCTCCCATTCCTGGGCCACCGGGCGGATGTCCTTGTCGGCGAACTCGCGCAGCGTGTCGCGGAACAGCCGCTGTTCGGTGGAAAGTTCGAAATCCATTGTTCAGTCCTCCATCGGCCGGAAAACGGGGAGGTGACGGCCGTCAGGCAGCGGCCGCCAGTCGACGCGCACCGGCATGTCACAGACCCAGTCGGCGTCGCCGATCAGGTTGGTGAGCAGGATCGGCCCCTCGGCGAGCCGGACCCGGGCGACGACGTACGGCGGTTCCATGCCGGGCGTCGGGGCGCGGTGGACGACGGTGAAGGAGTCGACCACGCCGAGGCCGGAGATCGGTGCGAACTCCAGCTCGGTGTTTCCGCAGGAGGTGCAGAGCAGACGCGGGTAGTGCTGGCGGTGGTCGCAGGCCCGGCAGCTCTGGAGGACGAGCCTGCGCTCTCGCGTGGCATCCCAGAACGCCTCCGACACCTCGTCGTGCGCGCTCATCGATCCACTCCCAGCAGCACGGTGGCATGGGCGGAGAGGATGCCACCCGTCCCGTGCGCCAGCGCGACCTCGGCGCCCTCGACCTGGCGCGTGCCGCACTCGCCTCGCAGTTGCCGGACCGCCTCGACGAGCAGGAGCAGGCCGTACTGGCCGGGGTGGTTGTAGGACAGGCCGCCTCCGCTGGTGTTGAGCGGGAACGAGCCGCCTGGCCGGATTCGGCCGTTCGAGATGAACTCGCCCGCTTCACCGGCCCCGCAGAAGCCGAGCCCCTCCAGCGTGAGCAGCACAGTGATGGTGAAGGAGTCATAGATCTGGGCGACGTCCACGTCGGCGGCGGTCAGTCCCGCGCGTGCGAACGCGGCCTCCCCCGATCGGGCGGCGCCGGTGACGGTCAGGTCCGGTACGGCGGTCATGGACGTGTTGGTGGCACACTCGCCGTACCCGAGCACGAGCACCGGCGGCCGGGGCAGATCGCGCGCGCGTTCCCGTGAGGTCAGCACGACGGCGCCGCCCCCGTCGGTGACGAGGCAGGCGTCCGCCGCGGTCAGCGGCGACGACACCGGCGGAGCCGACAGCACGTCGTCGACCGTCAGCGGTCCGGCGCCGTACCTGAACGCCTTGGGGTTGAGCAGCGCCCACTCCCGGGCCGCGACCGCGACTTCGGCGAGCGACTCCCGCCCGGCCCGGTAGGTGTGCAGGTAGCGCTGCGCGGCCATCGCGTAGTAAGAGAAGGGGTAGAGCGGGCCGTACGGCGTCTCGAACCGCGCCTCCGGAGTGTGCTCCTCGACCACGCCGGCCAGTGACCGGGAGCGGGCCGACCGCTGGTTCGACCCGTAGGAGATCACCACGGTACGACACTGTCCCGCTTCGATGGCCTGAGCGGCGCGCGCGACGTACATCTCGAACGCGCAGCCTCCGGCGAAGGTGGACTCGGTCCAGACGGGCTGGATACCCAGGTAGTCGGCCATCTGTGTGGCGGAGAAGCGGGAAACGCCCGAGGTGGCGAGGCCGTCCACCTCCGAGAGGGGAAGCCCGGCATCGGCGAGCGCCCTGGTGATGGCCTGCGCCTGCAGGGTCAAGATCGACTTGCCCGTGACACCGAGGTCGGATTCGGCGGCCCCGACGATCGCCACACCGGTCATGCCGCCTCCCCCGACTCGCAGCCGCGTTCGCCGACGGCGCGGTACCCACCGATCCGCTCGCTGATGACGATGCCCCTCTCACACATCCGGCACCTCCGGAGAGGAGTACGGCGCCACCTCGGCGACGCCGGTGGCGACCCCCCTCTCGCCCACGGTGATCCGCTGCTCGATCGTGGCCCGCCCTCCGTCCACGGCGGTGACCGTGCCGGTGACACGTACCGTCTCCCCGGCGAAGACCATCGCCGTAAGCCGGAACCGCAGGCGCCGCAGCAAGACCCGCGGGCCGAGCCAGTCCTGCACCTGTTCGGCGAGGAGCGCGCCCAGCACCTGTCCGTCCACCACGGGCGCGTCAAGCCCACGCTCCCGCAGATAGCCGAGGTCGTAGTGCAGGCGGTGCCAGTCCCAGGTGGCGCCCGCGTAGGCGACCATGTCGGCCACCTGGATCGTGCGCTCCAGCGCGGGGGCCACATCGCCGGTCTTCATCCGGCCTCCACGTAGATCAGGGTCTCCTCGTTGGTGGCCAGCGTTTCGTCGTGCTGGTTGGTGTAGACGGCCCGGGAGATGACGAAGACCTTGCCCGCCTTCTCCGTCACGCTCTCGACACGCCAGGTGGCGGTGATCACGTCGTCGGGGTGGGCGGGGCGATGGAAGGTGTAGTCGTTGCCACCGCGTACCAACCGGGTGCCGGGGATGTCGATGTTCCAGCTGTGTCCGGCGTATCCGTCGTCGTCGCGAGGCAGCCCCGCGTACTGGTTGGTCTCGCAGATCAGCGTGGGCGGCGCGATGACGTCGCGGTGGCCGTGGGCCCGGGCGTACTCGGCGTCGGTGTAAAGCGGGTTGTCGTCCCCGACGGCGAGTGCGTAGTAGCGAAGCGCGGCACGGCCCAGCGGCTCGGGCGCCGTATAGACGGCCTCCCGCCCGACCATGGCCCTGATCTCGTCGGTCAGCATGCCGCTCACCGCGACGCCGCCACAGGGACGACCTCGATGAGGAACTCCGGGCGGAGCAGGGCGGAGCAGACGACGGCGGTCACCGTCGCGTCCCCGAAGTACGACGCACGCAGGTCGGCGATCCCGGGGTACCCGGCCGCCCCCTCGGGGGTGACGTACTCGATGAGATGGGTCACATCCCGGCCGCCAAGCCCGGCCTCGCGGAGCACCGCGACGATGCCCGCGTAGGTGAACTCCGCCTGCGCGAGGAGGTCATCCGCGAAGATGGCCTTCTGCGTGGCGGGCTCCAGGGCGCCGAACCCCGACATGAAGAGCGTCTCGCCGGCCGCGAGACCCGGTTTGTAGGTCAACGTCTCATACCGCCGCCACCCGGGGTTGATTGTGCGTAGCGGGGCGCGTGAAGCGATCGCGTGCAGCGATACCAGCGCGCCGGGCAGCAGCGGCTGGTCGACGAGGATGCCGGCGGCGCCGGGGAACACGGGCGCACCGTCGGTGCCCGTCCCGCCGAGGACCTCGCGTCGTGGCCGCCCACAGCGCGGATACTCGGCGCGGGTCTCGGTCGTGGTGTGGTCGACGGTCCTTACGAGCGCTTCGGGGCCGAGCCCCACCGCCTTGAGCAGGTCGGCGGCGCGGTCCAGGCAGTAACGGTACTGCGCGCGGAAGTCACCCGGGTGAACGAGTCCGCCGACGTCGCAGGGCGCGATGCCCGGCAGATACATGACATCGCCGGCGACCATCAGCGTGCCGCGGTGGAAGCCCTCGTCGGGATGGACCTCGACCGGTTCCCCGCCTCCTGGGTAGGCGGTCAGCTCGATCGCGTAGGACTCCGCCGCGTCGAAGAGCGCCGCCACCGGGACGGTCGCGACCGGCACGGCGTGGCCGCCGAGGAACTGCGTCCTGGCGACGGTGATGGCCTCGTAGTCGGCCAACGCCGCCGCGGTGACGTACTCGACGATGTGTACCACGTCGGCGACACCCAGCCTGGCCGCGCGGAGCTCGGCCTCCGCGCCGGCATAGCCGGGTACGGCGGGCAGATAGACGGTCATCCGATCCTCTCCAATGTGTTCATCCATGGTCCTCACGAAGCGGGCGCCGACCCTGCCGCACACACTCGCTCCCCGGCCTCGCCCGCCGGGGTCAACGCCTGGCGCCCGGCGCCGCCGCCTGCACCTGGGTCAACGCGGTCATGAGCGGGACGAGCGAGGGCTGTGCCTCCAGGTCGGCCACGATCTCCGCGACGCGCTCGGCGGTGGTACCACCGCCCAGGTTGGCCAGGGCCTTGGCCCGGACGAGGTCGTCGAGGCCGGGATCCTCGGGGCCGCCTCCGCTGCGCTGCACCTCCGCCGTCACCTGAGAGCCGTCGGTGAGTAGCGCGGTCACCCTGCCCGGCTGGTCGGCTGCCGCCCCGCCGAAGTCGACGACCCGGTGCCGTACCTGGGAGGCGAGGAAGGACAGGTCCGCCCGGCCGAGGTCTTCGAAGGTGTCCGCGGTGACCGCGCCGTCGACCAGCATCGCGGCCAGGCACCACGGAAGGGAGAACTTCGCGGCGTAGGGCGAGACGGGCCGCTCCTTGCCGGGCCCGCACACGAACTGGGCCGCGTCGGGGTGGATCTCGACCATGATCTCGTCGACCGCGCGCCCGGCGAGACGGGGACGCAGCTGTGCCGCCGCGTCCAGTGCCGCGTGGCTGAGCTGGCAGGCGGGATACGGCTTTACAGTGATCCGGCTCAGCTCCCAGTCTTCCCCCAGCCCGGCAGCGATCCGGTCGTCGATCCGGCGGTCGGCCAACACCGCGTAGAGGCCGTATCGGCCCTCGAACACGCTGGCCGGGCCGGTGGCGCCACGGGCGGCCAGCCGAGCCGCCAGAATGCCGCCGTGCGCGGCCAGCCCTGGATGCAGCTGTTTGGTCGACGCGCCGGTGTTGATGAACTCCATCAGACCGCCTGTCTGGCTTCCCGCGATGCCCAGGGCGTTCACGACCTGGCTGGGGGCCAGGCCGTACAGGCGGGTCGCGGCCAGTGCGGCGGCGAACACGCCGCACACCGACGTCGCGTGCAGCCCCCGTGCGTGGAAGCCGTGCGGGGCGGCGGCCCCCAGCCGGCAGATCGTCTCCAGTCCTACGACTGCCGCCGTCAGCACCTCCGCTCCGCTCGCGCCGGTCTCCTCGCCGACCGCCAGCACGGCGGGCAGCACCGGCGCGGTGGCGTGCACCAGCCCTCTGGCATGGGTGTCGTCGAAGTCCAGCGCGTGGACGAGCGTCCCGTTGGCCAGCGCGGCGGCGGGAGCTCCCACTTTGGGTCCGCCCCCGATGATGGACGCCTCCGGCGGCCCGCCGAGATCCGCTGCCACCGCGAGGGCGGCCTGCGCCGTGCAGTGCCTGACCGCGGCCGCCGCGGTGGCCAGGCCGTCGAGCAGGTGCCGCAGCGCCGCCGCCCGCACCCGTTCTGGCACGTCGCCGGGGCGTAGCCGGGTCGCCCAGTCGGCGAGGCGCGCCGCGACCGTGGCATCGGGCCCGCTGGTCATGAGGCGTCTCCGCCGGCCCCCAGGGGGCCGAAGGCGCCGCGCTCTCCCAGCGTGTCGATCCACGCCTGGTCGTAGCCGAGCAGATCACCCAGCACGTACCCCGCGTCCTCGTTCCGGCGCGGCGCACGGCGGTAGCCGGGACGCTGGTCACCCACCCGCACTGGCGACGCCAGGTTCCGCAGCGTGCCGTACCGGGGATGTTCCGTGGTCACGATGAGATCACGCGCGATGGTGTGCGGCTCGGTCAGCGCACGTTCCACGGTGTTGACCTGGCCGCAGGGGACCCCTGCCGGGATCAGCTCGGCCAGCCACTCGGCGGTGGTGCGGGTGCTGAAGACATCCTCCAGCAGCGGCAGCAACTCGGCCGCCCGCGCCCCGCGTCCGGCGGAGGTGGCGTACGGCGAGTCCGGCGCGGCCCACTCCGGGTGGCCGAGGAGCGTGGCGAGCCGCTGCCAGAACTTCTCCTTCGCGCATCCCACGACCATCCAGCCGTCCGAGGTGCGGAAGACCTGGAACGGCACCAGCGAGGGATGCGCCGAGTGCCGGGTGCGCGCCGGGCTGTGGCCCGCGTTGAGGTGCCACACTCCGAGATAGGTGAGCAGCGAGATCGCGGTGTCGTACAGCGACACGTCGCAGTCCATCCCCACCCCGTCGCGGCGCGCGGCGTACAACCCGGCCAGCAGCGCGAGCGCAGCCACGAACCCGCCGGAGTAGTCGACCATCGACAGGCCCGACTTGGTCGGCGGCCCCTCGGGCTCACCGGTGACGTCCATCCACCCGGCCAGCCCCTGCAGGATGTAGTCGTACCCGGGCTCGCTCGCACGCGGCCCGGTCATGCCGAAGCCGGTCAGCGAGCAGCACACGATCCGGGGGTTGAGGTGCTTTAGCGCGTCGTAGGTGATGCCGATCTTCTCCGGCACGTCACCGCGCAGGTTGGAGTAGACCGCGTCCGCGCCGCGTACCAGGTCCTCGAACACCTCACGTCCGGAAGGGGTCGTGAGGTCCAGCGACAGCGACCGCTTGTTACGGTTGAACGCCTCGAAGAACAGCGAATCCTCGCCCTCGGCGTAGGGCGGCACGTAGCGGCCGACGTCTCCTCCGGAACGCGGTTCCTCGATCTTGATGACCTCGGCGCCGAGGTCGGCCAGGTGCAGCGAGCCGAAGGGGCCGGCGCCGTACTGCTCGACGCTGATGATCCGTACGTCTTCAAGAGGACGCTTCACGTCAGGTCTCCGATGAGCTCGATGATCCGTTCCTGGGCCCGCCGGGTCTCCTCGGCCGAGATGCCGTGCGTGGGCGGGGTGAGCTTGACGGTGTCGGCCAAGCCCTCGTAGGCGGCGAGCCTCTCCCGCACCTGGGCCGCTGTGCCCGACAAGGTGAGCCGATCGACCATGTGGTCGGGGATGACGTCGGCGAGGTCGTCGGCGGCGGCCCCTGCCGCGAACGCCTCGACGACCGCGCCCTGCTCGGCGGCCAGGCCGTGGAAGTCGAAGAAGCCGGCGTAGGTCCGCACCGACGCGTAGAAGCCGACCAGCCCCGCGGCCCTTCGATAGGCCGCACGAGGGTCGTCGTCGATAGAACAGCAGGCGGACACCACGACATCGAAGTCGCTCCGCTTGCGGCCTGCCCCAGAAAGGCCCTCCTCGATCCAGGGAAGCAGCCGTTCACCCAGATAGGCGGGCGAGCACAGCTCGTGGGAGATCCAGCCCTCGGCCACCCTGGCGGCCATCCGGGTCATCGCGGGGCCGACAGCGGCGACGTAGACCGGGATGCGGTCTCGCACGATCGGGAAGGGCCGCTGATATCCCCTGATCCGCAGGCTCTGTTGCTGCCCCGTCAGCTCGATCGGCTCGCCGGAGCCGCAGGTCGCCACGAACTGCCTCACGCACGCCACGGTCTCGCGCAGCCGCGCGACCGGTTTGTCCCAGTGCACCCCGTGCCAGTCCTCGTTCATCCGCCGAACGCCGCTGCCAAGGCCGAGAATGAACCGCCCGCCCGACACCTCATCCAGGTCGAGCGCCTCCAGCGCGGTGATCACAGGGCTGCGGGTGAAGGCGAGCGCGATAGCGGTGCCGATCCCCGCCGTGCTGGTGGCGGCGGCGAGGACGGCTGCGGGAATCATCGCACTTCGGTGCAGTTCGGGCACCCACAGGACCTCGGCGCCGGCCTCCTCCGCGGCTTTGCCGGCCGCGGCGAGTTCGTCGAGGGTCTCCCCCCATGGGCCATAGGTGATCCTCATGTGAGCGGACCTGACTTGGCGACGGGGAAGTAGTCCTTGTCGTGGGGGGCGTCGCGCCGGTAGATCATGACGCTGCGCCGCCAGGACATGATCTCGTCCCCGTCCTGGTTCAGGCCGCGGGTACGGCACGTCATGATCCCGGCGTAGGGCCGCGACCGCGACTCGCGCTTGTCCAGGACGACCGACTCGGCGTAGATGGTGTCCCCGACGAACACGGGATGGCTGAGCTTGATCTCCTCCCAGCCCAGGTTCATGATCGCGTTCTGGCTCATGTCGGAGACCGAGATGCCCAGGACCACCGCCACCGACAGACCCGAGTTGACGATCATCTTGCCGTATGGCGCCCGGGCGGCGAAGTCGGCGTTGAAGTGGTTCTGATTGGTGTTCATCGTCAGCAGCGTGAACCACGTGTTGTCCGCCTCGGTGATCGTACGCCCCAGCGGGTGCTGGTAGACGTCTCCGACCTCGAAGTCCTCGTAATACCGGCCTGGCCTTGCCTCGTGCAGCGCCACATCGCTCCTCGCGTCAATGGTCCACGCACTACCCACATCTCAGCCCGAGTGTTAATTTCCATTTATAGGAACGCAATTTCATTTTGGGAAGGCCTTGTGACGAACCTTTCGTACCGAGCCCTCGCCCTGCAGACCGCCACGCACTCGGTGAGCGGGATGTCAGTCGGCGACGCCCGCGCGGCGATGAGAACCGCCGTCTCGCGCATCGCCACGCAGGTGAGAGCGTCGAAGCAGTGGATAGGGCCAGATCTGCGCCTGATCGTGCTCCCCGAGTACGCACTGACCGGATTCCCGCTCGGCGAGTCGATCCCGCTGTGGCGGGAGAAGGCGGCGCTGGACCCGGGCGGCCCGGAGTACGAGGCACTCGCCGCCATCGCCCAGGAGCAGGACGTCTACCTGGCGGGCAACGCCTATGAGAGCGACGAGCACTTCCCTGAGCTGTACTTCCAGACGTCGTTCGTCATCGACCCGGCCGGCGACGTCGTGCTGCGCTGCCGCCGGCTGTACTCGATGTACTCCCCGACCCCGTTCGACGTCTGGGACCGCTACCTCGACGTCCACGGTGCCGACGCCCTGATTCCCGTGGCTCGCACCCCGATCGGCAACCTCGCGGCCATCTCGTCCGAGGAGATCCTCTACCCTGAGCTGGCCCGCTCCCTGGCCCTGCGCGGAGCGGAGGTGCTGTGCCATCCCACCTCCGAGTCGTCCAGCCCGCTCCTCACGCCGAAGGCGATCGCGCGCCGGGCGCGCGCGATCGAGAACCTCGCGTACGTGGTCTCGGCCAACACCGGGGGTCTCACCGGCCTCGGCATCCCCGCCGACTCCACCTCCGGCGGCTCCGAACTGATCGACTTCGAGGGGCGCACCCTGGCCCAGGCCGGCTCGGGAGAGAGCCTGGTGGCCGCCGCCGAGCTCGATCTCGGTGCGCTGCGCCGCTTCCGAGGCCGCCCCGGCATGGGCAACCTGCTCTCCCGCGCCAAACCGGCACTGTGGGCGGCCGAGTACGGCCGCCACGAAGGTGAGCAGCCCAACGGGCTGGATGGGAAGGTTCCGGATCGCGCGTGGTTCAAAGAGCGTCAGGCGGAGACGATCACACGCCTGCGAGCGGCGGGGGTGATCGAGTGACTGCCGGAACGTACCAGGTTCGGGATCCGCGCACCGACGAGATCGAACGACCCCTGCGTCCGCCCACCCCGGCAGGGCTGACCGATCTGGCGGCCCGGCTGCGCACCGCCCAACCACGCTGGGTCGCGATCCCTCCCACCCGACGCGCGGCGGCGCTCCTGGCGTGGCGGGAGGAGATCGCCTCGGCGCGGGACGAGCTCGTGGCGGCGCTCACCGCCGACACCGGCCGGCTCACCGAATCCGTGATCGAAGTGGACAGCGTCCTTGGCATGCTGGAACGCTGGGCCGCTCAGGCGCCCGCGCTGCTGGCGCCGCCGACGCCGCGGCAGGCGGCCGTGCCCGGCATCGAGATCCGTGCCGGCGGCGTGCCCTATCCCCTCGTCGGCGTGATCTCCCCATGGAACTTTCCGCTGCTTCTGGGGCTGATCGACGCGATCCCCGCCTTGGCAGCGGGCTGTGCCGTGCTGGTAAAGCCAAGCGAGGTCACGCCCCGTTTCATCGTCCCCCTGATGAAGACCGTCGCCCGGGTCCCTGAGCTCTCCGAGGTCGTCGCGGTCGTCGAGGGCGACGGCGCCACCGGTGCGATCGTCGTGAACCTGGTGGACGCCGTCGCCTTCACCGGCAGCGTCCCGACCGGACGGATCGTGGCCGCCGCCGCGGCCGAGCTGTTCATCCCAGCCTTCCTTGAGCTGGGTGGCAAGGATCCCGCGATCGTCGTCGCGGGCGCCGACCTCGACAGGGCCAGCTCGTCGATCCTGTGGGGCGCGACCACCAACGCCGGCCAGTCCTGCCTGTCGATCGAGCGGGTCTACGTCGAGGAGACCGTCTTCGATGAGTTCGTGAGCCGGCTGGTGGACAAGGCCGAGCGGCTCAAGCTCGCCTATCCTCAGCCAGATGCCGGCCAGATCGGCCCCGTGATCGATCCAGCGCAGGCGGAGGTGATCGAGCGGCACCTCACGGATGCCCTGGAGAAGGGGGCCACCGTCCGATGCGGGGGGCGGATCGAGCGCCTCGGCGGCGGCAGGTGGTGCCGGCCGACCGTGCTGACCGACGTCGACCACGGCATGCTCGTCATGACCGAGGAGACGTTCGGACCCGTCATCCCCGTCATGGCCGCCCGTGACGCCGACCACGCGGTGGAGCTGGCCAACGACTCGGTCTACGGGCTGTCGGGCGCGGTCTTCGCCGCCGACGCCGAAGCCGCGCTGGCCGTCGCCGAACGTCTCCGTGTCGGAGCGGTCAGCATCAACGACTGCGCGCTCACCGCGTTCGTCCACGAAGGGGAGAAGAACTCTTTCAACAGTTCCGGGCTCGGCAGCTCACGCATGGGGCACGCATCCTTGAACCGCTTCCTGCGCCGGCGCTCCTACTTGATCAACAACTCCGCCCAGCCCGACCCGTGGTGGCACTGACATCGGTGGTGACCACGTGCTCTCCAGCCGGGTGAGGCCCGCGCGACACCGCGCCGTGACCGGCTTCGTCGCCGCTACCGCTACTGTCCGTATCGGTAGCGGCGACGACGGTGATGCGTGATCACGTCTGGGAGTCCATGCTCTACCCGGCCGCCGAGCCAGGTGCGGAGATCGAGCTCGACGTGGCGGCGGCGCCGCTGCGCACGATCGGCGAGCCGTACGAGGAGAAGGTGCGGCCGCGTACGGCGTACCACGCGAAGTTCTCCGGGCCGTACACGGTGGCGAGCGCCCTGATCCGGGGCGAGCATCTGCCTGGGTGAAGCCCGACAGCACGGCTGGCGGCACCGCGACGATCCAGATCAAGGCCGTCGCCGGCCCACGGCCCCGAACTGTCACATGGCGCCGACCGCCCCCGTGACGTAGGGGAACAGCCAGATCGCCCAGACAAAGAGGCTGAACCTATGAAAGCTCCGCTTCTCGCTCGGCCGATCGCGCACCAGCACGATGACGGACCAGATCAGGTGGACAGCCATGAGAATCAGGGCGAGGGCACCACTGACGATCATGATCGAGTTGAGGACTGAGGCCGTTTCGCCGGCGGCGGCGCGGTCGTCGGCGATCAGGCTCATCAGGAAGGTGCCGGTGGCGTCGCAGATCAGGCCAAGAAGGAAGGCACCCGCGTGCCACCACTTCAGCGACCTCCGCAGGCGTTCGGCCCAGACACCGACGGTGTAGAACAAGAGGGCCAGTGTAATGATCACAATGGCGAGCGGCAGCATGGACTCACTCCTCGGGCATGCGGTGAGATGAACGGGGCGGGGGCCATCACGGGGAACGGATGAGCCCCTTCTTCGTAGCGGCGGCTACCGCGGCGGTGCGGGAGTCGACGCCGAGTTTGGTATAGATGTGCACCAGGTGCGTCTTGACGGTGGTCTCACTCAGGAACAGCCACTTGCTGATCTGCCGGTTGGTCAGGCCCTCGGCGACATGGCCGAGCACATCCAGTTCCCTGGGGCTCAGCGTGGCGTCCGGGGCGCGTACCCGGCCCAGCAGGCGGGAGGCGACACTGGGCGCGAGGGCGCTGGCACCGGTCGCCGCGGAGCGGATCGCCGCGTGCAGATCATCGGAGGGGGCGTCTCTGAGCAGGTAGCCGGTAGCTCCCGCCTTGATCGCGGCCAGGATGTCCGCGTCGGTGTCGAAGGTGGTGAGCACCAGCACCCGGGGGCCGCCATCGGAGACGATGCGTTTGGTGGCCTGACTCCCGTGGACGCCCGGGCCGAGTTGAAGATCCATCAGAACCACGTCGGGGCGGAGCCGGCGTGCCGCCTCGACGCCCTCCTCACCGGTGGCGGCTTCCCCCACCAGTTCGAAGTCGGGCTGACCGGCGAGCATCGCGCGGATGCCCGAACGCACCACAGGGTGATCGTCCACCAGGAGGATGCGTATCGGCGACATCATCGGCCTTCTCTCAGCGGCAGGGTGGCGACGACGGCGGTGCCCTCTCCCGGGGCGGACTCGATCGGCCTCGGCGATGCGCCGCTCGGCATCCGTCGGCCTGTCCTCCAGGTCCCGGCGAGCGGCGCGCAGTAGCAGGATGATGCTGGACATGCCTTGGGCGAGGGTGTCATGGATCTCGCGCGCGAGACGCTCCCGCTCGGCCAGGCGAGCGGCCTGTCTCTCCGTCTCGACCAGCCTGCCCCTGGTGCGGATCAGGTCGTCGATCAGGACTCGGCGCTGCTCACTCTCCGAGAAGAGCGCCTTGTGGCGCCGATGGTCGGCCCGATCAGCTGAGGTGTGCTGAAACCACCCGCGTGCCAGCCGGTTGCCGCGATCGCGGCCAAGGTCAGCGCGGCGACGCCGGGCAGTGCGACGACCAGCGGCAGCAGGTGCAGGTAGGCGAAGAAGAGCGGGAAGGCCAGCCAGACGAACTGCGGCCCGTTCATCGCCAGGACCGCCCATCCGAGCGTGACCAGAACCAGCCAGACACGCCTCAGGAACAGGTGGGTGCGACCACCGAAATGCGGTAGGCGGTCCTCAACGGCGATCCCCGCTCCGTAGAGCGCTCCCAGGATAAAGCCGCCGACCGCGAGGACCATGCGGTCCTCACTGATGCTTCCAGCCACCGCGATCACGAGCAGGACTGTGAAGGTGCCATGGATGGCCCATCTCAGCAACCTGAGCGCGGGAGGGAACGGAAGGTCCATCATTTCTAACACAGGGTAAGCGGCCGACATCGCATCCCACATCGTTCAAAAGGTGTATTTCTGGCTGACCGAAGGAGCGAGCTAGGGCTGAACATCCTCACGACTTGTGGGGAGAGGTGGGTGACACACACTGGAGACCCGGATCAACCCACAGACGACAGGGAGATGCGCCGTGTTCGTAGCGCTCAGAGACCTACGTTTCGCCAAAGGACGGTTCGCCCTCATGGGCACGGTCGTCTTCCTCATCACGCTCCTGGTGACCATGCTGTCCGGTCTGACCGCCGGCCTCGCCCAAGAGAACATCTCCGCGATCGAAGATCTGAGGGCCGATCACATCGTCTTCTCCGACAGCGAGAAAACGTCCTTCTCCGACAGCCGGATCACTGAGGAGACGTGGCGGGAGTGGCAGAAGGTAGCCGGGGTGACCGCCGCCGAACGGCTCGGCATCACCATGGGCAGGCTCACTTTCGGGGACGACAGCGCTGGAGCCGCGGTGTTCGGTATCCAGCCGGGTGGTGAGCTCGCCAAGGGGGTGGGCGGAACGGTGGGCACCGGCACACTCCTCCTGTCCGCCGCGCTCGCCGAGGACAGCGGGCTGCGCCCGGGGTCGAAGGTGCAGCTCTTCGGCCGCGACTTCGTCGTGGGCGGGATCGGCGCCGATGCCTCCTACAGTCACACCCCCGTGGCGTGGATCAGCATCGGCGACTGGGAGTGGAGCGGCCGCCAGGGCAGCCCCGACGCGGTCGCCACGGTGCTCGCGCTACGCACCACCGGCGATCCTGACCTCGTCACGGCCGACAAAAGACTGCGCACCATGACCGTGACTCGCGGCGACGCCCCGGCCGCCATCAGCTCCTTCTCCTCCGAGAACGGCTCGCTGCAGCTCATGCGCGGCTTTCTGTTCGCCATCTCCGCCCTGGTCATCGGCGCGTTCTTCACCGTGTGGACCATCCAGAGGCGCGGCGACGTGGCAGTGCTCAAGGCGCTCGGCGCCGGCACCGGCTACCTGCTGCGCGACGCCCTGGCCCAGGCGATGATGGTGTTGCTGCTGGGCGCCGGAACCGGAGGAGCGGTGGGCGCCGGTCTGGGAGCGCTGGCCGAGGAAAGCGTCCCGTTCGTCCTGTCCGCAGCCACCGTCGTCGTCCCTGTCGCCGTGATGATCCTGCTCGGCGCCACGGGTGCCGCCCTGGCCATCCGCAAGATCACCTCTGTCGACCCGTTGACCGCGCTTGGAGCCTCCCGATGACCCTCAAACTCTCCGACATCGTCCTCACCTACCCCGACGGTGACCGCACGCTCACCGCGCTTGACCATGTCGATCTCACCGTCGAGCAGGGCGAGTTCACCGCCGTGGTCGGCCCCTCGGGCTCGGGCAAGTCCAGTCTCCTGGCCGTCGCCGCCACCCTCATCTCCCCGGCCTCCGGCACGGTCTCGGTGGCCGGCCACGAGGTGTCCGGCGCGAGCCCGGACTTCAGGACTCGCATACGCCGTGACCACATCGGGATCGTGTTCCAGCAGCCCAACCTGTTGGCCTCCCTCACCACACTCGACCAGCTCCTGGTCATGGCGCACCTGGCCGGGCGCAGCGTCCGTGAGGCGGCGGTGCGAGCGAGGGAGCTGCTGCTGGCCATGGACCTGGCAGGCAAGGAGCACAAGCGGCCGCATCAGCTCTCCGGCGGTGAGCGGCAACGGGTCAACATCGCGCGTGCGCTGATGAACTCGCCCGAGGTGCTGCTGGTGGACGAACCCACCAGTGCGCTCGACCACCATCGCGGTGAGCAGATCGTCTCCCTGCTGGCCGAACTGACCAGGGAGAACGGGCTCGCCACCGTAATGGTCACGCACGACCTCGCCACCCTGGCAATGGTGAACGCCGTCTTGACGATGACCGACGGCAAGCTCACCCCTGCACCGCCGCCACCGTCGCCTGACGCCTCTCGACCCCGGCCGGATCACGCCGCGAGCAGTGGGAAACACCGTTCCTAAATTCGGAACGCGCGCGATGCCCAGGCCGAGACTACGGTGCGCCCCGCGGACCCGGTGGTGCCGCCCGTCGACATGGACGTCACCGGACGCGTCGACATCCCAGAGGGCACGGGCCCCCGCTCCAGCGCCGTGACCGCGTTCCCCTCGCCGTTGGGGCCGAGGAACCCGACGATCTCCTCGGCCTCCACCGCCAGGTCGACGCCCCGGTCGGATTGGGGGTTGGCGTCGTCTCCGCCGCTGCGGTCATGCCGCCCAACGCTAGTGACCGGCACCCGCTCAGGGAAGGAAATCCATGCTCGCCATTTGCACCGGTTAGGCGGTTTGGAGCCTGATAGAAGATGGTTTCAGCGGCTGGACGCGATCGAGGCGGATGCAGGAACGTGGTGGAATCCGATTCCCCCGAGTCCCGGTGGTGCACATGCGAGTCCTGCTCCAGCTCCGCCCCTCCCCCGACGTCGTCGCGGCCGTGGCCGACCCCTCGGTGAGCACGGCGGCGGCCGACGTCGCCGACCCGCTGCCAGGGGTCGTCGTGGACCCCTCCTTCTCGCCCGTCGTCGTACCTCGCCCGGTGCCCGGCGCCGGAGGCGACCCGCTCTCACTCAACCAGCCGCTGACGTTCTCCTTCTCCGCCGACGAGGCCTCCGTCCTGGTCCGCGGGGAGATCTCCGACGACGAGACATCCACCCGGATCACCCTGCTGCCCACGCTCCGCCCCGACGTCGTGGGGATCTTCGCCGACCCGGTGATCGAGCGGGGCCTCACCTGCGGCGGCACGCCCCCGGTGGGCGACTGGCGTGACGTGGAGCGACTGCTGCACGTCACCGAGCTGGCCGGTGACGGCCTCGACGGCTCGGGCGTCGCGCTCGCGGTACTCGACACCGGAATCAACTCCGCGCACGTCGCCCGGCACCTCGGCCGCGATGTCACCGTCGACGAGCAGCGCAGCTGGAAACCGTCGGGGGTGCAGGGCAGGGCGGGTGAGTTCCCTGTCGACCACGGCACGATGTGCGCCTTCGACGCGCTCATCGCCGCCCCGAGGGCGTCACTGATCGACGTGCCGGTGCTGCTCTCCCGGCGCCCCGGCGGCTCGGCCCTGGACGGCCTGCTGTCGGACGCGGTGGCGGCCTTCGCCCACCTGCGCACCGTCCTGGAGGCCCAGCCCGCCGCTTCGCGGTCCCTGGTCGTCAGCAACAGCTGGGGCTCCTTCTCTCCCAGCTGGGACTTCCCCGTCGGCCACCCCGGCAACTACTCCGACAACCCGGCCCACCCGTTCAACCTGATCGTCTCCAGCCTGGAGCGGGCGGGCGCCGACGTGCTGTTCGCCGCGGGAAACTGCGGGCGCGACTGCCCCGACGGCCGGTGCGCGTACCCGGACCGGCCGATCACCGGCGCCAACTCCCACCCGCGCGTCCTGTCGATCGGCGGCGTCGACACCCGCGGCGAGCGGGTCGGCTACTCCTCTCAGGGGCCGGGCCGCCTCGTCGCCCGTAAGCCGGACCTGTGCGCCTACACCCACTTCTCCGGCTCCCGGGCCTTCGGCGACGACGAGGCCGACTCGGGCACCTCGGCCGCGTGCCCCGTCACCGCCGGCCTGGTCGCGGCCGTGCGCACCCGGTGGTCCTCCTCCCGCCTGTCCCCCGCCCAGCTGCGCACCCTGCTCCGGCGCACCGCCGACGACCGGAGCGACGTCGGCTTCGACCACGACCACGGCTACGGCGTCGTCGACGCCGCCGGGATCCTCGCCTCGTTGCGCCGCCGCGCCGAACGCGTACCGTGAGGTCACGCTCCTGATCACCGTACGGCTCCCGCCCGACGCGACGCTCGCGCAGGCCAAGCGGCACCTGGGACTGCCCAAGGAGGAGGTCGACACCGGCTACGGCCTGGTGCTCATCGACCCCGATCAGGGCCTGTACGGGCTGCGGGTGACCGAGGCCGCGGCCCGCCGTGTCGACCCCGCGGCGGGCGAGGGCCCCTACGCCGACCCGAGGATCGAGCCGTACGGCCCCCCGGCCTGAGGTCCCCGGAGATCACCGCGTATCAGTGCCGGCCGAGATCGGCCGACGCCGGTCGTCACGCGGCTTCTCAGCCGGCACGGCGCGCTGCCGGGACACCCCCGCGACCTGGCCCGCTGAACGCGCACCGCCAGGCCGGGTTCGTGGCGGAGGACCGAAAGGCGCGGTCGGCGCGGCATCCGGCGACCTCGACGGTCAGGCGTTCTCGCGGTTGAAGACGCGGGTGCCCACCGAGACACAGACCACGGAGAGGACCACGGTCACCGCGACGCCCACGACCACGGTCATCGTCGCGTAGTGGCCGACGAACAGCTCACGTATGGTCTCCAGCACGTAGCGGAACGGTGTGAGGCGTGACAGCGCGTCCAGCCAGCCGGGCGCCATCGACATCGGCAGGAACGCACCGGACAGCAGAACCAGCGGGACCACCGCCGTGCTCATGACCGGTGCGAACGCGTCGGGGTCCATGACGAGCGCGATCGCGTTGGAGAGCGCGGCCAGGCTGACCCCGAGCAGCGTCATCAGGGCGAGCGCGAGCAGCACGCCGGGGAGCGCCGCGCGCAGGCCGAAGGCGTAACCCACCGCGATCAGCATGATCGACTGGATCAGCAGGGTGAGCGAGCTGGCCAGCACCCGGCCGAGCAGCAGCGAGACGCGGTGTGCCGGGGTGGCCCGCAGCCGGTCCAGCACACCGGCCCCGGCGTCGAAGACGATGCCGAAGCCGGACAGACCCGCGCTGAACAGCCCGACCTGGACCAGCAGGCCGGGGATCAGCGTCTCCCAGGTGCCGATCGTGGCGAACAGCGGGCCGAACAACACCAGATAGAGCAGGGGCTGCAGTACCCCGAAGACGATCCCCGCCTTCTGCCGCAAGGCTATCCGGACGTTGTGCCGGAAGATCAGCCAGGTGTCGCGGACGACGCCCATCGAGCCGTTCACCGCTCCTCACCCGCCGCGCGAGCCTCTCGCCGCCCGCCTGCCGTTCCATCGGCGGCGCGGATCTTGAAGGCCGTCGCGCCTCCCTCACGGGAACCACCGGGCACCTCGCCGGGCGGCTCACCATCTGGCGGGTCGTCTCTCAGGGATCGGCCGGTGATGGACAGGAAGACATCGTCGAGGGTGCCGGTGCCGCCCTTGAGCTCGGCCGGGGTGCCCTCGGCGACGATCACGCCGTGGTCGATGATGAACAGGCGGTCGGCGAGCGTGTCCGCCTCGTCGAGATAGTGCGTGGTCAGGAAGACCGTGAGGCCGGTGGCGGCGCGCAGCTCCCTGATCTGGTCCCAGAGGGCGGCCCGGCTCTGCGGGTCCAGGCCCGTGGTGGGTTCGTCGAGGAAGAGCAGTGCCGGGTCGTGGACCAGCCCGAACGCGAGGTCGAACCGGCGGCGCTGGCCGCCGGAGAGAGCCCCGCCCGGCCGCTCCCGCAGCGCGTTCAGCCCGAGTCGGCCGAGCACCTCGGCGACCCGCTCCCGCGCTGCGGCCGGGCGCATGCCGTAGAGCATCGCGTGGAGTTCCAACTCCTCCCCCACCGGGTTCGCCGGGGCTATCCCGCCGCTCTGGGACACGTAGCCGATGCTCCGCCGCACGCCCTTCGGGTCGGTGATCAGGTCGTGCCCGGCGACCGTGGCACTGCCTCCGGTGGGACGGAGCAGGGTGGTCAGCATGCGCATCGTGGTCGTCTTTCCCGCGCCGTTGGGACCGAGGAACCCGACGATCTCCCCGGCCTCCACCGCCAGGTCGACGCCCCGGACGGCCTCGACACCGCCGGGGAAGGTCTTGCTCAGAGCTGATGTCTTGATCATTTGATCGCCTCCATTTATAAAGTAACACCAAACTTGGAGTCACAGCAAAATTTATCCGACCCCATAGGATGACCTCATGAGCGAGGGCCTGCGTGAGCGCAAGAAGCGGGAGACCAGGGAGCGCATCTCCGACATCGCCACCGGGCTGTTCATGATGCGAGGCTTCGACAACGTGACGGTGACCGAGGTCGCCAGGGCCGCCGACGTGTCGGTCAACACGGTTTTCAACTACTTCGGCACCAAGGAGGACCTGCTCTTCGACCGGCAGCGGGAGGTGGAGGACCTGCCGAGCAGGGTGGTGCGGGAGCGCGGGCCGGGAGAGAGCGCGCTGGAGGCGCTGCGCCGCGACTTCCTCGACGCGCTCGACACGCGGCACCACCGCTACGGCTTCCACGAAGGCAGTGACGCCTTCACCCGGATGATCGCCGAGAGTCCTTCGCTCAACGCCCGGATCCGGGAGATGAACGAGGCACGCGAGCAGGCCCTGGCCAGGACGCTCGCCGACGAGGCCGACGCCGGCCCCGACGACCTCACCCCCGTGTTCGCCGCCGCCCAGATCTGCGCGGTGCTGCGCGGGCTGACGGCCCACGCCGTCCGGCGCATGCTCGCGGGCGAGACCCCCGACGCCATCGCCCCCGACCTGCGGCGGCAGGCCGAGCACGCCTTCGAACTGCTGGAGTCGGGCATCGGCGGCTACTGCGTCAGATCACCGAGCACCTCACGGTGAGCTGACCCGCCTCGCCCCCGGCGGAACCGGAGCGCCGCCAACACGTTACGATCTTGGCTTGCCCTCGGCTTTCCGACCCCCAGGAGCCCTCCGTGCCGACGCGCGAGCGTCTCCGCGCCGTGCTGGAAACGTCCCGTTTCCAGCACTTCATCACCGCCGTCATCGTGATCAACGCGGCCACCCTCGGGCTGGAGACCTCGGCCGAGGCCGTCAAACGGTACGGCACGGTGCTCACCGTGATCGACCATCTGGCGCTCTACATCTTCGTCGCCGAACTGGCCGTCAAGCTCTACGCCCAGGGCCGGCGGTTCTTCCGCAACCCGTGGAACCTGTTCGACGCCGCGATCGTGACGGCCTCGCTGCTGCCCACCGCGGGTGGGCTCTCGGTCCTGCGTGCGCTGCGGATCCTGCGGGCGCTACGGCTGATCTCTGTGGTGCCGAGCCTGCGCAGGGTGGTGACCGCACTGCTCACCGCGGTGCCGGGGATGACCTCGATCGTGCTGCTGCTGGGACTTGTGCTCTACGTCGCGGCGGTGATGGGCACGAAGCTCTACCACGCCACCGCTCCTGAGTATTTCGGCGACCTGCCCACCTCGCTGTTCACCCTGTTCCAGATGATGACCGGGGACGCCTGGTCCGATATCACCCGCGAGGTGATGGACGAGCACCCGGAGGCGTGGGTGTTCTTCGTGGCGTTCATGCTGGTGTGCACGTTCGTGGTGCTGAACCTGTTCATCGCGGTGGTGGTCAGCGCGATGGAGGAGGAGCACGCCGAGGAGTCCGCGCAGGCGACCGAGCAGCTGGGCAGGGCGGTGCTCGCCGAGTTGGCCGCGCTCCGGGCCGAGGTGCGGGAACTGCGGGACCAGGTCCCCGCGACGCGCGGCCGCGGTCCGGGTACGACCACGAACGGCGGGCCGGGGAACAACGGCACGGGGAGCAACGGCACGGGGAGCAAGGGCGCGGGAGGCAACGGCGCGAGAAAGCCCGCCACCCGGAAGGCGGCGGGCCGGCGCCGCTGACAGGCGTCAGGTCAGCGCGAGTAGAACTCCACCACGAGCTGCTCGTCCACCGGGACCACGACCTGCTCGCGCAGCGGGCGGCTCAGCAGGGTGAACCGGAGCTCGGCGTGGTCGACACCCAGGTAGGGGGCGATCCTGTCGTCCGCGTACACGCCCTCGGAGGCGGCGACGAAGGGGTGCAACCGGCGCGACTTCTCGCGCACCGCGACGACCTGCCCCGGCCTGACCAGGTAGCTGGGAATGTCGACCTTGCGGCCGTCCACGGTGAGGTGACCGTGGGCGACGTACTGGCGGGCCGCGTAGATGGACGGGGCGAGGCCGGAACGTAGCACCAGGGAGGCCAGGCGCGTCTCCAGCAGCACCACCAGCTCGGCGCCCGCACGGCCACCGCCGCGCAGCGCCAGGTCCCAGTAGCGACGCATCTGGCGCTCGGAGACGTCGTAGTACCAGCGCAGCTTCTGCTTCTCCATCAATCGCAGCCCGTAGTCACCGGTCTGCCGCCGGTTGGTCTTGCGACCGTGCTCACCCGGCGGGTAGGGGCGCTCCTCGAAGTATCGGACGGCCTTGCGGGTCAGCGGCACGCCCGCCCGGCGGGACAGGCGCACCTTCGGTCCGGTGTAGCGCACGCTCGCTCCTCTGTGGTTAGGTTTACCTTAGTTAGGCAAGGCTAATCTTATACAGCAGTTTCTCCCCGACCTCAAGGAGAGCCGGTCCATGCAGCCAGTCACCGCTCCGCCGATCCCCGAGCGGGTCCGCACCCTCGCCGCCGGCGCCACTCCCACCCACGTGTCCATCACCGGAGGCACCAGCCCCGCGATGCCCACCAGAGGTGGTGTGGACGGCGCCGGCCGGCCGGTGCTGCTCGTCCTGCCGGGCGACCCGCTCTATGGCGCCCGGGACGAGCCCGTGGTGACAGTGGACCTGACGTCGAACCGCTCGCTGGGGGAGCACGAGCTCGCGCGCGGCCTGCTCAAGGTGCAGGGATGGGCGCAGGCCGTGCCGGTGGCCGAGGCGCGGCGGACCGCTGTGGCGATCGCCGAGCGCTGCCCCGACGAGGCGCTGTTCGAGGTGCTGGAGGGGACGAACGGCCCCAGGCTGCTACGGGTCGACGTCGGCAGGGTGATCTATCTGACCGGCCCCGAGTCGGGGGTACTGGACGCCGAGGAGTATCTCGGCGCCGCCCCCGACCCGCTGATGGGCGAGGCCGAGCGCATGCTCCACCACGTCAACGGCGCCCATCGCAGGCAACTGGAAGCCGCCCTGGGGTCCCTGCTCGCCGAGCCGGTGCCGGGGGCCTGGCTCTGGGAGCTCGACCGCTTCGGGGCGACGGTCCGCTGCGGCGTCGAGGACCCGACCCTGATCCGGCTCCCCTGGCCCTCGCCCATGACCGACGCCGAGTCTCTCGAACACGCCGTACGCTGCCTGCTCTGCCACCGCTGACGGAGCGGCCGAGTGCGCCCGGGCAGTGGCTGGAAAAGTCCGGCCAAACGGCCGGGGAGGAGCGGAGGAAGCGCCGGAGAACGGCCGACGCCGCTTTACCCCGTGGCTCCGTTTCCGGCAGCTGCCGGAAACGGAGCCACGCTATTCCGGGCGAAACCGCGCCGAGAGCAGGATCGCTCTCCGCGAAAACCATCCCGAGCGAAAATCGCCTCGGGAACGGAATATCAGTTCTCGGACGCCACCTCGCTGGTGTTCCTGATGACCTGGTCGACGAAACCGTAGTCCCTGGCCTCGGTGGCGGTGAACCAGCGGTCGCGGTCCCAGTCCTCCTCGATCCGCTCCAGTGGCTGGCCGGTGTGGAAGGCGATCCGCTCGCGCATCATCTGCTTGGTGTAGAGCATCTGCTCGGCCTGGATGGCGATGTCGGCGGCCGTGCCGCCCAGGCCTCCCGAGGGCTGGTGCATGATCACTCTGGCGTGCGGCAGGACGTAACGCTTGCCGGGCGCACCCGAACAGAGCAGGAACTGCCCCATCGACCCGGCGATGCCCATGGCCACGGTGGCGACGTCGTTGGGGACGTACTGCATCACGTCGTAGATGGCCATGCCCGCCGACACCGAACCGCCGGGTGAGTTGATGTAGAGCCAGATGTCGCGCTGTTCGTCGTCGGCGGAGAGCAGGAGCAGTTCCCCGCAGATCCGGTTGGCGACCTCGTCGTTCACCTCGCCGCCGAGCACGACGATCCGCTTGCGCAGCAGCCGCTGGTACAACTGGTCTTCGGGGACGATCTGGGGACCGCTCATGTTCTCCACCTACTCCGAACCCGAGGTTTGCGAATAACGAATACCCGTGACCATAGCCCCGCACGGAAGCATGATTTCCGTTCGTTCGCTGTGAGCGCTTTCCGCTGAAAGCGGAGAACCGGCCATTTCGTTTTCACGCCGGAGACGGCGGTTTCACTCGCGAGGCATGGGTGTTTCACCCTCGTCGCGCGATACCCGAAGACGGCGACGGGAGCGGGCTGAGCCGCCGCGCACGATCCGGTGGCTCCACCGCTCCCCGTCCGCGAGGCCGTCCTGACCCCATGTGCGCTTGCGGCACCGGCCGCGCCCCGGTGACGGCGGACGGCCGTCACCTCGGCGTAGCCGACGATCGACCGGGCCACGGGCGGAACACGGCGGCAGACCTCCGCCGGAACCATCCTCCGCGTGGCGCGCGGCGTTGAGGCCTTGACCGGCAACGGCTGGATTAGCATGGCGTCGCCCACATCGCATGATCAACCTGCGATACGTGGCGTTCTCCCCCCTCACGCCCGGAAAGCCGAGGTCGAGGAGAGACCCATGTCCCGCAGACACGCCATCACCACGGGATGCGTCCTAGTGATCACCACGCTCACTCTGGTGCCCGCCCCGGCCATCGCCCAGGGCCGGGCCGCGAACGCTCCCGCCGCCCCGGGCGCCTGGAAACCCCCGGCGGGCATGATCGAGGCACTCCAGCGCGACCTGCACATCACCAGGGAGCAGGCCCAGACCCGCCTGGTCAACGAGACCCGCCTGACAGCGGTCGAGGCGGACCTGCGCGGGAGGCTCGGCGAGCGCTTCGCCGGCTCCTGGTTCGTCGGAACCGTCGCGCAGCGACTCGTGGTCGCCACCACCTCCGCGGCCGACATCCCCCAGATCGTCGCCGCGGGCGCCCGGGCCGAGGTCGTCACCCGCTCCCTGTCGGACCTGGCCACCATCAAGGAGCAGGTGGACAGCACTCCGGCCGCCCACAAGGACACCGGAGCCGTACGCTACATCGACGTGCGGACCAACAAGGTGGTCGTCCTCTCCAAGGATGTCGCGATGGCCTCGAACGCACTGGAGGCCTCCGGCGCGGATCCGGTCGCGGTGAAGGTCGAGCCCTCCGAGGAGACCCCCCGCCTGTTCGACGACCTCGTGGGCGGCAACGCCTACTACATCGGCACCACGGAGCGCTGCTCGATCGGCTTCCCGGTGACCCGCGGAACCCAGAACGGTTTCGTCAGCGCCGGTCACTGCGGCAAGCAGGGCGACACCACGAGCGGCTCCAACTGGACCGCCCAGGGCGTCTTCCAGGGGTCGAGCTTCCCTGACAGCGACTACGCCTGGATCTCGGTCAACGCCAACTGGACCCCCAAACCCGCGGTCAACAACGGTGCCGGCGGCACCGTGCCCGTCGCCGGCGCCAGGCCGGCCATCGAGGGCGCCTCGATCTGCCGATCCGGCTCCACCACGGGCTGGCACTGCGGCACCATCCAGCAACGCGACACCAGCGTCACCTACCCCCAGGGCACCGTCTACCAGTTGGCCCGGACCAGTGTCTGTGCCGAGCCGGGCGACTCGGGCGGCTCGTTCATCTCGGTGGACCAGGCCCAGGGAGTCACCTCCGGCGGCTCCGGCAACTGCACCGCCGGGGGCGTCACCTACTTCCAGCCGGTCAACGAGATCCTCTCCGCCTACGGCCTGACCCTGACGACCGTGAGCGCCGGCACCCCGCCGACCGCCGCCCCTCCTGGCAGCACCCCGCCTGGCAGCACCCCGCCGAGCACCACCCCTCCGGGCGCCTCCTCCTGCAGCGGCTACCCGAAGACCGCCACCGGCAAGCTGAACGGCGGTCAGTCCGCCTACCAGCCGAACAACCTGTACTACCAGACGACGGCCCCCGGCCGGCAGTCCGCCTGCCTGGACAGCGATGACAACGTCGACTTCGACCTCTTCCTCCAGAAGTGGAACGGCACGAGCTGGGTCACCGTCGCCACCTCCGACAGCCCCGGACCCGACGAGCAGATCGGCTACACCGGCACGCGCGGCTACTACCGCTACCGCGTGACCTCCGCGAGCGGCTCCGGCTCCTACACCCTGAAGTACAAGACGTCCTAGGGTTCCCATGTAGCGGACGATCCGGCCGTGGACGCCCCGTCGCGACGGGGCGTCCACCCGGCGCCCCGCTTCCCGAAAACCCCACCTCACGGGTGACCCGAGAAAGCGTTCCCCGAGGAAGAAATGATCGCCTGAACCTGTGTCCGGCGGCCGTCACCTCGGCGTAGCCGACGATCGACCGGGCCACGGGCGGAACACGGCGGCAGACCTCCGCCGGAACCATCCTCCGCGTGGCGCGCGGCATTGAGGCCTTGACCGGCAACGGCTGGATTAGCATGGCGTCGCCCACATCGCATGATCAACCTGCGATACGTGGCGTTCTCCCCCCTCACGCCCGGAAAGCCGAGGTCGAGGAGAGACCCATGTCCCGCAGACACGCCATCACCACGGGATGCGTCCTAGTCATCGCCGCGCTCGCTCTGGCCCCGGTCCCGGTCGCCGCCCAGCCTCGGAAGGCGAACGTCCCGGGCGCCTGGAAACCCCCGGCGGGCATGATCGAGGCACTCCAGCGCGACCTGCACATCACCAGGGAGCAGGCCCAGACCCGCCTGGTCAACGAGACCCGCCTGACAGCGGTCGAGGCGGACCTGCGCGGGAGGCTCGGCGAGCGCTTCGCCGGCTCCTGGTTCGTCGGAACCGTCGCGCAGCGACTCGTGGTCGCCACCACCTCCGCGGCCGACATCCCCCAGATCGTCGCCACGGGTGCCCGAGCCGAGATCGTCACCCGCTCCCTGGCGGACCTGGCCGCCATCAAGGAACAGGTGGACAGCGCTCTGGCCGCCCGCGAGAGTACGGGAGCCGTGCGCTACGTCGACGTGCGGACCAACAAGGTGGTCGTCCTCTCCAAGGAGGCCGCGATGGCCACAGACGTCCTGGAGAACTCCGGCACGGACCCGGTCGCGGTGAGGGTCGAGCCCTCCGACGAGACCCCCCGCCTGCTCGACGACCTCGTGGGCGGCAACGCCTACTACATCGGCACCACGGAGCGCTGCTCGATCGGCTTCTCGGTGACCGGCCCCCAGAACGGTTTCGTCAGCGCCGGTCACTGCGGCAAGCGGGGCGACACCACGAGCGGCTTCAACCGGCTCCCCCAGGGTGTCTTCCAGGGGTCGGTCTTTCCAGGCAGCGACTACGCCTGGGTCTCGGTGAACGCCAACTGGACACCCACCCCCACGGTGAACAACGGCACCGGGAACACCGTGCCCGTCACCGGCTCCAAGCCGGCCATCGAGGGCGCCTCGGTCTGCCGGTCCGGCTCCACCACTGGCTGGCACTGCGGCACCATCCAGCAACGCGACACCAGCGTCACCTACCCCCAGGGCACCGTCTACGGACTGGTACGCACGAACGTCTGTGCCGAACCTGGCGACTCGGGCGGCTCGTTCATCTCGGTGGACCAGGCCCAGGGAGTCACCTCCGGCGGCTCCGGTAACTGCCTGAAGGGCGGCGTCACCTACTTCCAGCCGGTCAACGAGATTCTCACCGCCTACGGCCTGGCCCTGACGACCGCCCACGCCACCACCCCGCCGGGCACGTCCCCCTGCAGCGGCTACCCGAAGACGGTCACCGGCAGGCTGAACAGCGGCCAGTCCGCCTACCAGCCGAACAACAGGTACTACCAGACGACGGCCCCCGGCCAGCAGTCCGCCTGCCTGGACAGCGATGACAACGTCGACTTCGACCTCTTCCTCCAGAAGTGGAACGGCGCGAGCTGGGTCACCGTCGCCACCTCCGACAGCCCCGGACCCCACGAGCGGATCAACTACACCGGCACGCGCGGCTACTACCGCTACCGCGTGACCTCCGCGAGCGGCTCCGGCTCCTACACCCTTAGGTACAAGGCATCGTGACGTTCTCCCCGGCGTGAACCCGCCGTATCGTCTTCGCGGCACCTCAGGGGCTCCCGCGTAGTGAGCGGCCCGGCCGTGGACGCCCCGTCGCGACGGGGCGTCCACCCGGCGCCCCGCTCCCCGGGAACCGCACCTCACGAATGACCCACACCTCCCTCTCCTCCGTGTTACCAAAGCGTTTCTCAAGGGGACTGAACTTTTTTCACACCTTACATTATCCTCCGTTGCACCCCCCAACAGGAGGAAGAAATGATCAGGAGAGTCACAGGGGCCGCGGCGGGTATGGCACTGCTGGCCGGGCTTGTCGCATGCGGCGGCGACAACGGGACGGCCTCGGAGGCCACCACACTGACCTACTGGATGTTCCAGGACCGCACCCCGCAGGCGGGGGAGGTCGTCGAGAAGCTGCGCACCGACTTCGAGAAGGCCAACAAGGTCACCGTCAAGATCGTCAAGATCCCCAAGGACGACTACAACACCAAGCTGGGCAGCGCCGTCGCCGCCGGCACCGTCCCCGACGTCGGCATCCTGGACCAGCCGCTGGTGGCCAGGTACGCACTCGACGGCACCATCGGGGAGATGCCCGCCGGCACCGCCGACGAGAAGACGTACTACGCGGGCGCCCTGAACACCAACAAGGTGAACGACAAGATCTACGGCCTGCCGCTGGACCACACCGCGGTGGCGCTCTTCTACAACAAGAAGCTGGTGCCGACGCCGCCCAAGACCTGGGACGAGCTCAAGCAGACGGCCGCGCAGGTCCACCAGGACGATCCGAAGATCGCGGGCATGGTGGTGCCCAAGGGCGACGGCTACGGCGGCTGGATGTGGCCCGGCTTCCTCGCGGGCGCCGGCGGCTCCCTCGTCGACGAGAAGGACAAGAAGATCCTGTTCGACCAGCAGCCCGGTGTCGACGCGCTCCAGCTCTGGGTGGATCTGCTGCCGTCCTCCCCCAGGGCGATCACCGACTCGGACAAGGCCTTCGAGAACGGTCTGGCCGGCATGATGATCTCCGGCCCGTGGGACGTGGCCAACATCAAGGAGCAGTTCCCCGACCTGGAGTTCGGCACCGCCCCGCTGCCGTACAAGACCGAGCCCGCCGGCAACATCGGCGGCGAGAACGCGGTGGTCTTCAGCAAGGGCAAGAACCCCGAGCTGGCGTGGAAGTGGCTCACCTTCCTGACCAACGCCGACAACAACACCACGCTGGCTCAGGCGCTGGGTGGCTTCCCGACCAATGTGGCGGCGGCGGAGAGGGACGCGGCCACCTTCGGGCCCGACCAGGCGGCCTTCCTCGAGCAGCTCAAGGTCGCCCACGCCCGGCCGGCCCTGCCGGAGTGGATCCAGATCAACGACGAGATCATCGCCCCCGCGATCGAGTCCGCGCTGAGCGGCAAGGTCACCTCCCAGCAGGCGCTGACCGAGGCGGCGACCAAGACCCGCGCGCTGCTCGGCTGGAACGGCTAACGCGAAAGCGAGGCAAACGTGGCATCTCCGGTGCTGGCTGACAAGCCCGCCGTGACGCCCCTCCCCGGGCGGCGCCGCCGCCCGGGTTTCGGGCGGCGCGACCACGTCATCGGGTGGCTCCTGATCGCCCCCGCGGTGATTTATTTCGTGATCTTCCTGCTCTACCCCGCGCTGGCCGCGCTGTACTACAGCTTCACCGACTGGAACCTGCGGTCGGCACCCAACTGGGTGGGACTGGCCAACTACTCCGACCTGCTCTTCGACGACGTGCGGTATCCGCACTTCTGGAAGTCGATCCGGGTCACCCTGCAGTACACGCTGATCGCCGTGCCGCTGACCCTGGTCACCGCGCTCGCCCAGGCACTGCTGATCAACACGATCCGCCGCGGTTCCAACCTCTTCCGGCTGCTGCTGTTCCTGCCGGTCGTGACCGCCGAGGCCGCGGTCGGCGCCATCTGGCGCTGGCTGTACGACCCGCAGTACGGGCTGGTCAACAGCTTTCTCGGCCTGTTCGGCATCCCTGGGCAGAACTGGCTCAACACCCCCGAACTGGTCATCCCGGCCCTGTCGTTCATCGCCGCCTGGCAGTGCGGCATCTCAATGATCATCTACCTCGCCGGGCTCAAGGGCATCCCCGACTCGATCCGCGAGGCCGCGATCATCGACGGCGCGGGCCCCGTCCAGCGGTTCCGGAGGATCGTCGTGCCCATGCTGCGTCCCACCACCTTCTACCTGCTGGTCACCGGCGTGATCGCGGCGCTGCAGGTCTTCGGCCTGGTGTACGTGATCTTCTCGGGCGGCGGCGGCAGGAGCGTCACCGGCGGCCCCGAGCAGTCGGGCCTGACCTACGTCCTGCACCTGTACCTGTTCGCGTTCCGCTACGACGCGATGGGCGCGGCCTGCGCGATGTCGTTCATCCTGTTCCTCTTCATCATGATCATCACTGCGCTGCAGTTCAAGTTCGTCAAGCAGGAGGCGTCGTGAGGACGGCCGGGAAAGCACGGCTCGCGCCCGTCTACATCGCCCTGGTGCTGCTGGCGGCCATATCGGTGATCCCGTTCCTGTGGATGCTGGCGACCTCTTTCAAACACGGCTCGGACGTCTACACCAAGGTGCCCAGCCTGCTTCCGCTGGATCGCAAGACCGGTGAGTGGTCGCCCACGCTGGAGAACTACGAGCACGTCCTGCAGGTCGGCGGACTGGGCCAGGCGTTCCTCAACAGCGTCTGGGTCTGCCTGATACTGGTTCCGGGCAAGCTCCTGGTGGACGCGCTGGCCGCCTACGCCTTCGCCAGGATCCCCTTTCCCGGCAGGGACAAGCTGTTCGTCGTGCTGCTCGCGGGCATGATGGTCCCCACGATCACGCTGCTGGTGCCACGCATCCACGTCACCCAGGCGCTCGGCATGTTCGACTCCGGATGGGGCCTGATCCTGCCCAACGTCGCCTCGGTCCTGGACATCTTCCTGCTGCGCCAGTTCTTCATGTCGCTGCCCGGTGAACTGGAGGAGGCGGCGCGCATCGACGGCGCGGGACGGATGCAGATCTTCTGGCGCATCATCATCCCGCTGTCGAAGCCGGTGCTCGCGGTCGTGACCATCACCAGCTTCATCTTCCACTGGAACGACCTGGTCTGGCCCCTGGTGGTGCTCAACGACCCCGAGCTCTACACGCTGCCGCTGGCCCTGCAGCAGCTGGCCAGCAGCGAGTCCGGACGGGCGTACTACATCATGGCGGGCGCCGCCCTGGCGGTCATCCCGGTCATCGTGGTCCTGCTGATCTTCCAGCGCCGCATCATGCAGGGGATCGCGTTCACCGGGCTCAAGAGCTGACCGCGCTCCCGGCGCGGGTCCGGCCCGGACGGCAGGGCCTCCGGCGGCCACGGTCACCGATCACCAGAGGGGGGGTTCCGCGACAGTGGAACGATCAGCCACGTCATCGTCGGCGCCGGGGGCGGGCGGGAGCGGGACACCGCGTGACCGTGAGGACATGCACCGGCTCGTGACCGAGCTCGTCCTGCCGCTGGTCCCCCACCTCAGTCCGGGTCGGGCGCGACTTCGGCTCGGGAGCAACGCGGCCCACTACGGCGACGCGGCCGCCGAGCTGGAGGCGTTCGCCCGGCCGCTGTGGGGGCTGGCGCCGCTGGCGGCCGGAGGGGGATCCTTCGAGCACTGGGAGCTCTGGCGCCGAGGGCTCGCCGCCGGGACGGATCCCGGGCACGAGGAGTTCTGGGGGGCGGTGACCGACGTCGACCAGCGGCTGGTGGAGACCGCCGCGATCGGCCTGGCACTGGCCCTCGCGCCCGAGGCCGTGTGGGACCCGCTGAGCGGCCGGGAACGCGACCGCCTCGCGGCCTGGCTGCTCCACTCGATGAGTGTCGAGGCCGTCGACAACAACTGGCAGTTCTTCCCCGTCATGGTGGGGCTCGGCCTGGACCGCGTCGGGGTTCGCTTCGACCCCGGGCCCAACCTCGCCCGTCTGGAGCGGCTGGAGTCCTTCGCGCTGGGCGGCGGCTGGTACGGCGACGGCCCCACCGCCCAGCGCGACTACTACGTCCCCTTCGCGATGCACTACTACGGCCTGGTCTACGCCGCCCTGGCCGCCGACCGCGATCCCGGCCGCGCCGGGCGCCTGCGTGAGCGGGCGGCGGCCTTCGCGCTGGACTTCCAGCACTGGTTCACCTCCGGCGGAGCCGCCGTGCCCTTCGGCCGGAGCCTGACCTACCGCTTCGCGCAGGGAGCCTTCTGGGGCGCCCTCGCCTTCGCCGGAGTCGAGGCCCTGCCGTGGGGGGAGGTGAAGGGGCAGCTAATGCGGCATCTGCGCTGGTGGCTTGGGCTGCCGATCCGCGACTCCGGCGGCCTGCTCACCCTGGGGTACGGCTACGCCCAGCCCGCTCTCGCCGAGCAGTACAACGCTCCCGGCTCCCCGTACTGGGCGCTGAAGGCGTTCCTGCCGCTGGCACTCGCCGCCGAGCATCCCTTCTGGGCGGCCGATGAGGAGGCGGCGCGGGAACTCGCCGCGACCAGCGTCCAGCCGGAGGCGGGGGTCGCGCTGATGCGGTGCGAGCGGGGACGGCAGGTCGTCATGCTGAGCGCGGGGCAGCACCACACGTGGGTGCGGCACGGGGCGGCGAAGTACGCCAAGTTCGCCTACTCGACGTCCTTCGGGTTCAGCGTGCCGGGCGGCTCGTGGGGGCTGGAGCAGGGCGCCTTCGACAGCACCCTGGCACTGAGCGACGACGGAACCCACTGGCGGCCCTGCGAGGTGCCCGAGGACTTCTCCTCATCCGGCGGCCTGCTCCACGCCCGCTGGACGCCATGGCCGGACGTGGAGGTCGACACCTGGCTGCTCCCGAGTCCTCCGTGGCACGTACGGGTGCACCGCCTGCGGTCGGGGCGCGGGCTGCTGTCGGCCGAGGGGGCGTTCGCCGTCGACCGAGACCCCACCGCGCACCGCACCGCCGAGGGCCCCGGCCACGCCCGCCTCGACTCCCCCGCCGGGCTGTGCGTGATCGAGGACCTCCGCGGCACCCGGAGCGGGGAACTGGTCCTCCCCCTGCCGGGTACCAACGTCATCGTCCCGCGCACGATCATCCCCACGCTGCGCGGCGAGCACGAGCCGGGCGAGCACTGGCTGGCCTGCGCGGTCCTCGGCCTCTCCGGCACCGGACCGGCCACGGGCTGGCCGGAGCCGCCCGGCCCGGAGGAGGTCTCGGCGCTTCTCCCCGGCGGCCACCCCTTCGGGGACCGCTGACGACACCGCGCGACACAGCGGCACAGCGATACAGCGGCGCGGCCGGCGGCACACGGCCTCCGGCCCGGTCACGGACGCCGCGGCGGGCGATCAGCCGGGCCGAGAAATGTGTCGAAATCGCCCATAACGGGAACTTTCCCCCTAGACACCTAACCGCTTCCCTGAGCGTCTCACCGGACATGGCGCCGCGACGCCCGGGAGCCGGAACAGAGCGCCACCCCATCGTGACTCACCGATACCGCCCACCCCCTGAACATCGCACAAGTCTGTAGGTCCGCAGATAAATGTTGAAAGGGGATGGGGATGACCGGTCTGGCGACCGAGAACACGCTGATCCGGAACGCCTCGGACGTGGAGGCCTTCGCACGACAGTGCTTTCTCGCCTCCCCTGGCGAGCAGCTGGGAGTCGAGCTGGAGTTCCTGGTCTTCGACCGCACGGCTCCCGCCCGCCAGGTTCCGTGGACCAGGATCGCCGAAGTCCTGCCGCCGCTACCCGGCGGGAGTGTGGTGACCTTCGAGCCGGGCGGCCAGCTGGAGCTCTCCGGGCCACCTGGTTCGCTGCCCGACGCGATCACCCGCCTCACCGCCGATCTGGCCGCCGCGCGCGGAGCGCTGCGGGACGCCGGCCTGGTGCCGGCCGGGGTGGGACTCGACCCGCTGCGGCCGGCGTGGCGGCAGCTGCGCCTGCCCCGGTACGAGGCGATGGCGGAGTTCCTCGGCATGCCGTACGGGGCGCTGATGATGTGCTCGACTGCCTCGATCCAGGTCAACCTGGACCTGGGCACCAGACCCGCGACCCGGTGGGAGCGCGCCCACCTGCTGGGTCCCGTCCTGGTGGCGGCCTTCGCCAACTCGCCGCTCAGCGGGAGCCGTCCGTGCGGGTGGATGTCGGGCCGCCAGGCGGTGTGGGATCGGCTCGACCGCACTCGCACGGCCGCTGTCCCCGCCGGCGGCGACCCCGCCGCCGACTGGGCCGAGTACCTGCTCGACGCCCGCCTCATGGCCGTGCGCGAGGCCCCGGAGAGCCCGGAGAATCCGGAGAACCCGGAGAACCCGGAGAGTCCCGGGGACGCGCGGTACCGCCCGGTCCGTGACGGCTCGACCTTCCGCGACCGGCTGACCGCGTCCGCGCGGCCGCCGACCCTGGCAGACCTGACCTACCACGCCACGACGCTCTTCCCGCCCGTACGGCCACGCGGCTGGCTGGAGATCCGCTATCTCGACGCCCAGCACCCGGCGAGCTGGCCGGTGTGCGCGGCGGTGACCCACGCCCTGGTGACGGACGACCGCGCGGCCGACGCGGCGCTGGCCGCGGCCGAGCCGTGCGCGGGGATGTGGCTGCGGGCGGCACGCCGCGGCCTGGCCGACCCCCTGCTGCGCAGGGCCGCCGACGCCTGTTTCCGCGCCGCCCTCGCGGCGCTGCCGAGGCTGGGAGCGACACCGGCCCTGGTCTGCGAGGTCGCCGCGTTCGCCAACCGCCACGTGAGCCCCGGCCGTTCCCCGGCCGCCGACCTGCTGAACCTGGCCGGCGGACCGGAACGGCGCCTGCCCGACTGGCTGGCCCAGGAAGGACGGATCTGACGCCCTCGTCAAGGCCGGCTCGGGACCTGCCCGGGACCGGGGAGCGGAATCTCCAGCACGGAGGTATCTGATGAGCGACCTCAAGGAACGGATCGCCGCCGGGCTGACCGCCGCGCGGAGCCGGTCCACCGCCTACACCGACGCCGAGGACGACCTGCTGGTCAGACAGCACTCGCCGCTGATGTCGCCGCTGGTGTGGGATCTGGCGCACGTCGGCAACTACGAGGAGCTGTGGGTGCTGCGGCAGGCCGGCGGGATCACCCCGCTCCGCCCGGAGATCGACGACCTGTACGACGCGTTCCGGCATCCGCGCGCGAACCGCACGGCCCTGCCCATCCTGGGACCGATGGAGGCGCGCCGCTACATCAAGGGCGTGCGCGGCCGGGTGCTGGACGTCCTGGACGCGATCGACCCGTACGGTCCCGACCCCCTGCACCGGGACGGTTTCGTCTTCGGCCTGGTGATCCAGCATGAGCACCAGCACGACGAGACGATGCTCGCCACCCTGCAGCTGTCCGGTGCGCCCGGCCTGGTCCGCGACGGCGAACTGCCACCTGGCCGGCCCTCGGGGTCCGACGAGGTGTTCGTTCCCGCGGGTCCCTTCACGATGGGCACCGACACCCTGCCGTGGGCCTACGACAACGAGCGCCCGGCCCACCGGCTCGACCTGCCCGGCTACTGGATCGACAGGCTCCCCGTCGGCAACCGCGCCTACACGGACTTCATCGCCGATGGCGGCTACGACGACCCCCGCTGGTGGTCTCCGCAGGGCCGGCTCTGGCTGCGGCGGAGCCGCGCCTTCGCCCCGCTGTTCTGGGTCTCCGATGACGGCACCTGGTGGCGTACCCGCTTCGGCCGGACCGAGCCCGTCCCCATGGACGAGCCCGTCCAGCACGTGTGCTGGTACGAGGCCGACGCCTACGCCCGGTGGGCCGGCAGGCGACTGCCCACCGAGGCCGAGTGGGAGAAGGCCTGTGGCTGGGACCCCGAGGCCGGGCGGGCGCGGAGATATCCGTGGGGGGACGACGATCCCGGGCCCGCCACGGCGAACCTCGGGCACAGGGCGGCACGGCCCGCACCGCTCGGCGCCTTCCCCGCGGGAGCGGGCGCCTACGGCACCGAGCAGATGATCGGGGACGTGTGGGAGTGGACCGGTTCGTGGTTCCTGCCCCACCCCGGCTTCCGCAGCTTCCCCTACCCCGAGTACAGCGAGGTGTTCTTCGACTCTCGACACCGGGTGCTGCGCGGCGGATCCTGGGCGTCCGACCCGGCCGTGGCCCGCACCACGTTCAGGAACTGGGACCGTCCTGCCCGCAGGCAGATCTTCTCCGGCTTCCGGTGTGCCCGCTCGGCCTTCCCCGAGGACTCAGCGGAGGAATCCCCTGGCCACTTTCCGGAGCACTTCTCCGGGCGCTCACCGGGGCAGCGGTAGATGTGCCGCCACGCGGCCTGGCTGGGTGCTCCCCGTCCGCTGTCCTCGCTGATCCACGAGCCCGGCCACGGCCTGCTCCGGCAGTCCCACGCCCCGCGCCTGCAGCGCTACGGCACCGTCAACGCCGACGGCTTCGGCATGGGCTGGTACGACGCCTCCCGCGCCGAACCGGTCCGCTACCGCCGTACGGTCCCCATCTGGGCGGACGCCAACCTGACGGACCTCGCACGGGTCGCCCGCTCCGGCTGCCTGCTGGCCGCCGTACGGTCGGCCACCGCCGGGATGCCGATCGAGGAGAGCGCGACCGCGCCCTTCGCCGACGGGCCGTGGCTGCTCAGCCACAACGGCCGCGTGGCGCGGGAGGCGGTCAGGGAACTCGCCGAGGACGCGGAGAGCCGCTGCGACTCGGCGTGGCTCGCCGCCGCGGTGTTCACCCGGCGGCGCGTGGGCGACCCGCTCGGAAAGGCCCTGACGGAGGTCGTCACCCACACCGGGGTGAAGGACCCCGACGCCCGGCTGAACCTGCTCGCCTGCGACGGCCGGTCGATCGCCGCGACCGCCTGGGGCGACACGCTCTTTCTCCACCTCGGGGACCACCCGCGCGACGGCGTGCTCGTGGCGAGCGAACCGCTGGACGACCGGCCCGGCTGGCAGGCCGTACCGGATCGGACCCTGGTCCTCGCCTCCGCGGACGGCGTGCGCGTCCAGCCACTGTGACAGAGCTGTGACAGAGCCGTGACAGAGCCGTGACAGGGTCGCGGCAGCACCGCGACAGCACCGCGACAGGGAGGAGCCGGACCACAGGAGAACACAGCACCCCGGTCACGGACCGGCGAGCGGGACCCGTGACCCACAGCCCCAGGAGGCCCCGTGTCAGTCAGCCAGTCAGCCGTACACCTGGTGGACCATCTCGGCCGTGACCACCTTCACCAGGCACTCGAACACGACGTCCGCACCGGGCTGACGTCGACGCCCAAGTGGCTGCCGCCCAAGTGGTTCTACGACGAGGCCGGCAGCGAGCTGTTCTCCCGGATCACCCGGTTGCCCGAGTACTACCCCACCCGCCGCGAGCTGGCCATCCTGCGCCGGCACGCCCTCGACATCGCCACGCGCTCCGGCGCCGACACCCTGGTCGAGCTCGGCTCGGGGACCAGCGAGAAGACCGTGCTGCTGCTCGACGCCCTCTCCGCGACGGGGACGCTGCGCGTCTACACCCCGGTGGACGTCGACGGGGCGACCCTGTGCGACGCCGCGCGGTGGCTCGCCTGGCGCTACCGCGGCCTGACCGTCCGCGCGATCTGCGCCGACTTCGAGGCGCATCTGGCGCTGCTGCCCCGTACCGGACGGCGGTTGGTGGCCTTCCTCGGCGGCACCGTCGGCAACCTCGCCCCGGCGGCGCGCGAGGTCTTCCTGAAGGAGCTGCGCGCCACGCTACGCCCCGGCGACACCTTCCTGCTCGGTGCGGACCTGGTCAAGGACACCGACCGGCTGGTCGCGGCCTACGACGACGGGAGCGGGGTGACCGCCGCCTTCAACCGGAACGTCCTGCACGTGATCAACAGGGAGCTGGGCGCCGACTTCGACCCGGACGCCTTCGAGCACGTCGCGCTGTACGACGCGCGGCACGAGTGGATCGAGATGCGGCTGCGCGCGAGCCGCGCCATGCGCGTGCGGATTCCCGATCTCGGCCTGCGGGTCCCCTTCGTGGCCGGGGAGGAGATGCGCACCGAGATCAGCGCCAAGTTCCGCCCTGAGGGCCTGCGGCAAGAGCTGGTCACCGCCGGATTCGGGATGATCAGCCATTACACCGACCCGACCGGTGACTTCAGCCTCGTCCTGGCCGGCACCTGATCGCTGATGGCCTGACCGCCGGGCGGCGGAGTCGGGCTGTCAGGCCAGGGAGCGGACGGGGCGGACCGCCTGCCAGACGGCGGAGTCGACGGCCTCGGGGGAGAGGATGTGATCCAGGACCATGTGGGCGCAGCCGACGATCCCGGCGCCCGGGCCGAGGCGGCTGCGCTCGATGCGCAGGTTACGGGTCGCCAGGGCCGTCGAGCGGCGGTGGATCACCTCGCGAACCCCTGAGACCATCGGCTGGAAGGTCTCCGCCACGTCGCCGCCGAGCACGACCACCGCGGGGTTGAGCAGGTTGACCGCGCTGGCGACGACCTCGCCGAGCATCCGGGCGGCGTTGCGGACCACGGTCATGGTCTCCGCGTCGCCGGCCCGGACCAGGCTCACCACGTCGGCCATGGTCTTGACCTCGTGCCCCCGGGCACGGAGCTCGCGCAGGATCGCGGTGCCGCTGGCGACCGAGTCGACACAGTCGATGTTGCCGCAGCGGCAGAGCACTCCCCCGCCGTCGCGGACCGGGATGTGCCCGATCTCCCCGGCGGCGCCCAGTGCCCCCCGCAGGATCTCGCCGCCGGCGATGACGCCGGAGCCGATCCGGGTGGAGACCTTGATGAACAGCAGGTCGTCGGCCTCACCCGCGTAGATCGCGCGGTGCTCGCCGATGGCGATGACGTTCACGTCGTTGTCGAGGAGGACGGGAACGGGGAAGCGCTCGGCGATGATCGGCGGGATGGCCACCCCCGTCCAGCTGGCCATGATCCGGGCACTCTCGGTGCGCCCGGCCGCGAACTCGACGGTGGCCGGGACACCCAGGCCGACGCCGCGGACCAGGGAGGCGGGGCGGTCGCCGAGCAGTTCACTCCAGGTCTGCATGACCAGCGGAAGGACGACGTCAGGGCCCTCCTCCACGTCCACGGACAGTCCGGCGCGGGCCACCACCTCGCCCGCCAGGTCACAGACGGCGACCTGCGCGCGGCTCGCGCCCAGCGAGCCGACCAGGACGAGGCCACCCGAGGCGTTCAGGACCAGGCGGGTGGGCGGACGGCCTCCGGTGGAGGGGCCCTCGCTGTCCTCCACGACGAGGCCCTGCTCCAGCAGCTCGGTGACGCGCAGGGACACGGCCGGCCTGGACAGGCCGGTGACGCGCCCTATGTCGGCGCGCGTGACCGCCTCACCGGAGCGGATGAGGCGTAGCACCTCACCGCTGGTGGCCAGCGCGGCAGCGGGACGTCGAGGCATCGGCTAAGTGAACCACACCTGCTTAGGAAATGAAAACGTCGTACTTTCTCATCTCAAATGACAAAACTCGCCTTGTGTAGAGCGCAAGATATGGCTACTGTCCGATCTATCCCCAATTTCGGTAGATCATCACGGAGCGCTCCCCCATGTCCGAGACCCCGCAACCCGCCGACCTCATCGTCTTCGGTGGCACAGGTGACCTCTCCATGCGGAAACTCCTCCCGGCGCTCTACCACTCCGACCGCGCCGGCCTCCTCGCCCCCGCGACCCGCGTCATCGCGATGTCCCGCGGCGGGCTCGACGACGCCGACTTCCGCGGCAAGGTGGACGCGGAGGTGCGCGGCTCGGTGCCGGTGGACGACCCGGGCACCTGGCAGCGCTTCCTCGGCCGCCTGCACCACGTCAGCGTCGACATCGGCGGCCAGGACCCGACCGGGTGGGCGAGGCTCACCGGGCTGCTCGCCGGGTACGAGCACCGCGCCCGGGTCTTCTACCTGGCCAGCCCGCCCATGACGTTCGGCCCGTTCTGCCGGGAGGCACACCGCGCGGGTCTGGTCACCCCCGCCTCACGAGTGGTGCTGGAGAAACCCCTCGGGCGCGACCTGACCAGCGCGCTGCGCATCAACGACGAGGTCGGCGCCATCTTCGACGAGCGGCAGGTCTACCGCATCGACCACTACCTGGGTAAGGAGACGGTCCAGAACCTCCTCGTGCTCCGGTTCGCCAACGCGTTCCTGGAGCCGATCTGGAACTCCCTCTGGATCGACCACGTCCAGATCACCGTCGCCGAGACCGTGGGCACCCCTGGCCGGCGCGGCTACTACGACCACGCGGGCGCGCTCCGCGACATGGTGCAGAACCACCTGCTCCAACTGCTCTGCCTGGTCGCGATGGAGCCACCCTCGCGCAACGACCGCGAGTCGATCCGCGACGAGAAGGTCAAGGTGCTCCAGTCGCTGCGGGCCGTCACCGGCGGCGAGGTCGACCGTTTCACCGTACGCGGCCAGTACACGGCGGGCGAGTCCGGCGGCGCCCGGGTCCCCGGCTACCTCGACGAGCCCGACCGCACCGCCCCCACCGAGGCCTCCCGGCGAGTGGAGACCTTCGCCGCGATCCGCGCCGAGGTGAAGAACTGGCG
Source organism: Streptosporangium sp. CA-115845 (assembly GCF_050943795.1). Classification (NCBI taxonomy): domain Bacteria; kingdom Bacillati; phylum Actinomycetota; class Actinomycetes; order Streptosporangiales; family Streptosporangiaceae; genus Streptosporangium; species Streptosporangium sp. CA-115845. Next base: position 5,913,699 of record NZ_CP191988.1, read on the forward strand.
CTGGGCGGGGGTGCCGTTCTACCTGCGCACCGGCAAGCGGATGCCGTACCGCTGCTCGGAGATCGTCGTGCAGTTCAAGGACGTGCCCCACTCGATCTTCCCGGGCAGCACGCCCAACCGGCTGGTGCTGCGGCTGCAGCCGAGCGAGGGCATCCAGCTGAACATCATGGCCAAGGAGCCCGGCGCGGGCGAGGTGGCGCTCAAGCCGGTCCCGCTCGGCCTCAGCTTCGCCGAGACCTTCACCGGCCGGGTGCCCGACGCCTACGAGCGACTCCTCATGGACGTCCTGGCGGGCAACCCGACCTTGTTCATGCGGCGCGACGAGGTCGAGGCCGCCTGGCGGTGGATCGATCCGATCATCAGCGAGTGGGAGTCGCGGGGCACGGCCCCCGAGCCGTACCCGGCGGGCTGCGCGGGCCCCGCCTCGGCTCACGAACTCGTCGGCCGCAGCGGCCGCACCTGGCACGGGGAGGGACTGGCGTGAGCGGCCGGGAACAGCGCACAGACCGAACCGACCGTGACGCAGGAGGCCGGATGCATCCCGTGATCCAAGAAGTGACGGACCGCCTGGTCGGGCGGAGCCGCCCCAGCCGTACCGCGTACCTGGCCCGGCTGCGCTCCGAGGCCGAGGCGGCCCGCCGGCGCGGTCCCGCCAGGGCGAGCCTGGGCTGCGCCAACCTGGCCCACGGCTTCGCCGGCGTGGGGGAAGGCGACAAGCGCGACCTGCGGGCAGGCGTCAGGCCCGGTGTGGCGATCGTGTCGAGCTACAACGACATGCTCTCGGCGCACCAGCCCTACGAGACCTACCCGGCGATCCTCAAGGCGGCCGTCAGAAAGGCCGGCGGTGTCGCGCAGTTCGCCGGCGGCGTGCCCGCGATGTGCGACGGCATCACCCAGGGCCGGGCGGGCATGGAGCTGTCGCTCTACAGCCGCGAGGTCATCGCGATGGCCACCGCGATCGCGCTCTCACACGACATGTTCGACGCCTCCCTCATGCTCGGCGTCTGCGACAAGATCGTTCCCGGCCTGCTGATCGGGGCGCTGCACTTCGGCCACCTGCCCGCGGTGTTCGTCCCCGCCGGGCCGATGACCTCCGGCCTGCCCAACAAGGTCAAGGCCCGTACCCGGCAGCTGTTCGCCGAGGGCAAGGTCGGCAGGGACGAACTGCTCGACGCCGAGGCGAAGTCCTACCACTCCCCCGGCACCTGCACCTTCTACGGCACCGCCAACTCCAACCAGGTCATGATCGAGGTCATGGGCCTGCACCTGCCGGGCTCGACCTTCGTCAACCCGCGCACCGAGCTGCGCGAGGCCCTGACGAAGGCGGCGGGCAGGCGGGCGGTGGAACTGACCGCGCACGGCGACGAGTACACCCCGGTGGGCGAGGTCGTCGACGAGAAGGCGATAGTCAACGCCTGCGTGGCGCTGCTGGCGACCGGCGGCTCGACCAACCACACGATGCACATCGTCGCCATCGCCGCGGCGGCGGGCATCGAACTCCTCTGGGACGACCTGGCCGCGCTGTCGAAGGTCGTGCCGCTGCTGACCCGCATGTACCCCAACGGCCAGGCGGACGTGAACCACTTCCAGGCCGCGGGCGGCATGCAGGTGCTCATCGGCGACCTGCTGGACGCCGGGCTGCTCCACGGCGACGTGCTGACCGTCGCCGGGCGCGGTCTGGACCACTACCGCTCGGCCGTCGAGCTCAAGGACGGCGAGCTGGTCTGGGAGGAGCGCACCGAGGGCAGCACCGACCTGGACGTGCTGCGCCCGGTCTCCGACGCGTTCTCCGCCGACGGCGGCATCCACATGCTCAACGGCAATCTGGGGCGCGCGGTCAGCAAGGTCTCCGCGGTCAAGGACGAGCACCTGGTCATCGAGGCCCCCGCCAAGGTCTTCGACGACCAGCTGGAGCTACTGCGCGCCTTCGACGCGGGCGAGCTCGACGGGCAGGACTTCGTCGCGGTCATCCGATACCAGGGACCGAGCGCGAACGGCATGCCCGAGCTGCACAAGCTCACCCCGCCGATGGCGGTGCTGCTCGACCGGGGACAGCGGGTGGCGATCGTCACCGACGGCCGCATGTCCGGCGCGTCGGGCAAGGTCCCCGCCGCCATCCACCTGTCGCCGGAGGCCGCCGACGGCGGCCCCATCGCGCTGGTGCTGGACGGCGACCCGATCCGCCTCGACGCCGCCGCCGGCACCCTGGAGCTGCTGGTCCCCGCCGACGAGCTGGCCGCCCGGTCCCCGCACGGCGCGCCGCTCACCGACGCCCAGTGGGTGGGCACCGGCCGCGAGCTGTTCGGCGCCTTCCGCCGCGCGGCGGGCCCGGCCGAGCGCGGCGCGGGCATCTTCCCCCTGAACGGCCACGCCGAGGCCGTCGCGAACGGCGGCCGGGCATGATCGCGCACACCGTCTCCCCGGTACGGCCCGCGAAGGAGATCAGGTGAGCCTTCCCTGGCTCGTCGCGGACGTCGGCGGCACCAACGCCCGGTTCGGACTGGTCACCGAGGCCGGTGGCCGGCCCGATACCGTGGCCGTGCTCGCGGGCGCGGAACACGACGGCCTTCCCGAAGCCGTAGCCGCCTATCTCGCAGACCATGCGGGCGGAGTTCGGCCGGGAGCCGCGTGCATCGCGATCGCAGGACCCGTGGACGGCGACCGCTACCGGCTCACCAACGCCGGGTGGACGGGGTCGGTGAGCGAGCTGGGCATCCCGAACGCCTGGCTGCTCAACGACTTCGAGGCCCTGGCCGCGTCCCTGCCGTACCTGCGGGGCGAGGACCTGGTCTGTCTGGGCGGCCCGGAGCCCTCGCGCGGCGTCAAGGCCGTGCTCGGGCCCGGAACCGGCCTCGGCGTGGGCGGCCTGGTGCCCACCGCCGAGGGCTGGGTGCCGATCCCCGGGGAGGGCGGCCACGTCACCATGCCGCTCCTCGACGAGCGTGACCACGAGATCGTCCGGGCGCTGCGCGCGGACGGCATGGAGCACGTGGTGGCCGAGCACCTGCTCTCCGGGCCGGGGTTGTCGCGCCTGCACCGGGGGATCGCCCTCGTCCGCGGGGTGGACGCGCCGAGGCTGTCGGCCTCCGACATCGTGGCCCGGATGGACGACTCGCTGTGCGCGCAGACCATCGAGGTCTTCTGCGCCATGCTCGGCACCTTCGCCGGCAACGTCGCCCTGACCCTCGGTGCCCGGGGCGGGGTCTACCTGGGCGGCGGCGTGCTGCCACGTATCGTGGACCGGGTCCGCTCCAGCGACTTCCGCCGCCGCTTCGAAGCCACCCCCACCCTGAACGACTACCTTTCCGGCATCGCCACCACGCTGATCGTGGCCCCACAACCCGCCCTGGTCGGCGCGGCGGCGTGGCTGAACCAGCACCTGTCCAACCTGGAGTACGTGTGAGTAGCCTGCTCGACATCGCCCCCGTCATCCCGGTGGTCGTGATCGACGACCCGGAGACCGCGGTCCCCCTGGCCCGCGCCCTGGTGGCGGGCGGCCTGCCGGCCATCGAGGTCACCCTCCGCACCGCCGCCGCCCTGGACGCCATCGCGCGCATCGCCGCCGAGGTCCCCGAGGCGGTGGTCGGCGCGGGCACCGTCCGCACCCCGGCCGACGTGGCCGCCTCGGTGGCGGCCGGTTCCGCCTTCCTGGTCAGCCCGGGAACCACCCCGAAACTGGTCGACGCCCTTGAGGCCTGCGGGGTGCCGTTCCTGCCCGGCGCGGCGACCGCGTCCGAGGTCATGGCGCTGGCCGAGCGCGGGGTGACCGAGATGAAGTTCTTCCCGGCCGAGGCCGCCGGCGGCCTGCCGTACCTGAAGGCGCTCGGCGGCCCACTGCCGCAGATCAGGTTCTGCCCGACGGGCGGCATCAGGCTCGCGACCGCCCCCGACTACCTGGCGCTGCCGAACGTGGGCTGCGTGGGCGGTACCTGGCTCACTCCCGCCGACGCGCTCGCCACCGGTGACTACCCGCGGATCGAGAAGCTGGCCGCCGAGGCGGCCGCCCTCCGCCGCTAGCTCGCCGGCAGGACTCCGTGGGCGTGCCTGTCCTCCCTTGGCTCGCCCGCGGTCATGAGCCGGCCGTGACCCGGTGTGACGCTCGTGAGATCAGGCCCATGGCCGCCCTACCCGGCGGCCATGGGCCATCCCTTTTCCGCTCGGCCGGCTCCTGGCCGGTTCCGGCCACCGGGAAACGGTCGGTGGCCGGGCGGGGCAAGGGGTTCATCAGCCGGTTCAACGGCTCCGGCTACTGACGAACGGCCGACGGGCACGAGGGCCCCGGGCCTCGCGGGCGGCGCCGGCGCCCCACCGCCAAAAGGTGCCGGCGCCGCGCGTTTACCGGAGAGTCTCCTTCCGGTGACCACGCCACCGCCCGGATTCCCCTACCCTTGAACGAACGAGGGGAGTACTTCCCAAGAGCCGCCCCGGTCAGTACGGACGCCCTGTGGTGTCCCCGGACGGTTGCCCGCGAGGTGCGGGTGAAGGAGACCTCGAATGACCGAGCGCATTCGAGGAGTGAGCATGCCCACCGACGGTCTCCCGCAGGTACCACCTTCCCGGCGTTCCTCCGCCCGGGCGCAGTCCCCTCCGGTGCCCGCCGAATCGGCGGCGAACCGGATTCCACCGAGGCGGTGCCCCGGGACGCATGATGGGAGAAGTCCCCTTTCCTGCGAGGTGCACGCGATGGCCACCACATCGGCCGGCCGGTCCTCCGTCGAGGAGTTGCGCTATCCGGCCGGGACGCTGGTGCTCCTCGCGGGGCTCCCCGGCGCGGGCAAGAGCACCCTGCTCGACCGGCTGTACGGGTTGCGCGGCGACGAGCGGGAACCGGTCCGCGCCGGGGAGGTCCGCGTCATCGACTCCCGCCAGTCCCGCAACTGGTGGGCCCGCTATCTCGGCCCGATCCCCCCGCGAGCCCGCACCCCGATCGTGCACACCACCCATGTGGCGCGGATCGCCCGCGCCCTGCTGCGGGGGCACGGCGTCGTCGCGCACACCCGCGGCACCTGGCCGCACATCCTGTACGGCTTCGCCTGGCTGGCGCGCGCGGTCGGCAGCGAGATCCACCTGATCCTGCTCGACGTGGAGCCGAGCGCGGCCCGCGAGGGACAACTCTCGCGCGGCCGGGTCGTCACGGACACCACCTTCGCCCGGCACTGCCGCCGCTGGCGGGTGCTCATCGAGCGCGCCCGCGGCGGCGTGCTCCCGCCGGCCACGGGCGTCACGATCCTCGACCGTCCCGCCGCGGACCTGCTCCGGGCCATCCGCTTCGGCGAACGGCCCCCCACCCGGGACGGATGACTTTACCTCCGCCTGGCGCTGCGCATTCCTCACCCAGGGCAGGTTCAGAACGACCGGGAGGAAACCTCAATGATCGACGTACTGGCTCTCGCCGAGGAACATCTCGCCCTCGCCAGGGAGAGCGCGCACGGCCGTAGCGCCCACACCTACCTCAACGAGGGCACGCTACGCCAGGCGGTCATCGCGCTGACCGCGGGGACGGTCCTCGGTGACCACGACGCCCCGCCGGCCGCGAGCCTGCACGTCCTGTCCGGGCGGGTACGGATCGTCGAGGAGGGGCGGAGCGTCGAGGTCGGCACGGGCCAGGCCGTCCCGATCCCGCAGCGACGTCACTCACTGGAGGCCGGCGAGGATTCGGCGGTCATCCTCACCAGCGTCGTCAACATCCCCGAATGAGGCCGGCCCGGGGCACACCCGGCGGATGGCCGCCATCCTCGTCCGTTCGATCCTGACGGCTCCCGTTCACCGGACACGGCGCCCCGCCCGGGGACCCCTCTGTCAGGCGAGAGACGAGCAGAGGCGGGTGTCCTGCCCCGTCATCGGCGGACAGCCGATACCGGGAGGCAGCCGAGCCGCTCGGCACGATCGAGGAGGTCCGGCTCGCCGATGGGGTTCTCGTGGGTGCCCTCCGACGTACAGGCGTGCGCCCCGGCGAGGGCCCCGAGAGGGATGGAGTCGTCGAGGGAGCGCCCGGAGAGCAGGCCGTACAGTACGCCGGAGACGAACGCGTCCCCGGCGCCGTTGCTGTCGACCACCGGCCCCGGAAGCGGTGCCGCGGGGAAGCCTCGCAGGCCGTTCTCGTCGAGGACGTGGCAGCCCTCCGCGCCCTCGGTGCAGACCACGGCCCTGGCCCGGCCGCGCGCCAGGATGTCACGCATGACCTCGTCGCGGCGCGGGCCGAGAGCGGTGGCCGACAGGAAGACCAGGTCGGAGGAGTAGGCGAAGTCTCTGTGGTGGTCGTTCTCGCCGTCCCAATCGTGCAGGTCGGTGGAGATGGACCCGGGGCCCAGGTCGGGGTAGACGTGCCGGGAGAAGTCGGTGATCGACACATGGACGTGCCGGGCCACGCGGACCGCGTCCAGGTAGAGCTCCCTGGGCAGCCGCTCGCCCGCCGCGGCGCGCGGGTCGAACAGCGAGGTGCGCCGCCCGTCGGGGCCGACGAGCAGGATGCTGCGCCGGGTCCCCTGCGGGGCGGGCGCCCAGCCGGTCTCCACCCCCCTGGCCTCGAAATGGGCCCGGATGAAGCGGCCCTGCGGGTCGTCGCCGATCAGGTCGACCAGCCTGACCCTCAACCCGAGCGCGTGGCAGCCGAGGGCGACCCCGCTGCCGGTGTTGCCGATCCGGTCCACCACCGGGGGGACCGCGTAGGTGTCGGCGTACGGCAGGGGCAGCGAGGGCACGTAGGCGGTGGTGTCGACCCCGGTGCCGCCGATGACGACGACGTCGTGACCACTGTTCATCGAATCTCCCTGGGTGTGGAGACCCCGGGCTCCGGCCACGGGGAGAAAACGCGGTGCGGTACCGCGAGGTCCGGCGGCGACCGTGGACGAGCTAGCGGTTGACCAGCGGGCCTGAACCGGTCGAGCGGCGCACGACGAGCTCGGGCTGGAACATCAGCTCGACGTGCTTGGCGCGGACCCCGTTGATCTCCTCCAGGAGGGTGGCCACCGCCGCCGAGGCCATCGCGCCGATGGGTTTGCGCACGGTGGTCAGCGGCGGGTCGGTGAACGCGATCAGCGGCGAGTCGTCGAACCCCACCACCGACACCTCCCCCGGCACCGAGAGCCCCCGGTCCCGGCAGGCCCGGATCGCCCCCAGCGCCATCAGGTCCGACGCGCACACGATCCCCGTGCAACCGCGCGCCAGCAGCTGCGCCGCCGCCGCCTGCCCGCCCTCCACCGAGAACAGCGAATGCGAGATCAGCTCGTCGACCTCCGTCGCCCCCAGCAACTGCGCCATCGCCCGCCGGTACCCCTCGATCTTCCTGATCACCGGCACGAACCGGCGTGGCCCCACGGCCAGGCCGATCCGCTCGTGACCCAGGTCGACCAGGTGCTGAACGGCCAGCCGCGCCGCGGCCCGGTCGTCGGGAGAGATGAAGGGGGCGTCGATCCGCTCGCTGTAGCCGTCCAGCAGGACGATCGGCAGCCCGCGCTCGGTCAGCCGGGTGTATCGGTCCATCTTGGCCGTGGTGTCGGCGTGCAGCCCGGAGACGAAGACGATGCCGCTGACCCCGCGGTCCATCAGCAGTTCGGTGAACTCGTCCTCGGGAGCGCCACCGGGCAGCTGGGTGCAGAGCACCGGGGTGTAGCCGTGCTGGGTGAGCGCCTTCTCGATGGCCTGGGCGAACGCCGGGAAGATCGGGTTGTCCAGTTCCGGGGTGACCAGGCCGATCAGCCCGTTGCTGCGCTGGCGCAACCGCTGTGGGCGCTCGTACCCCATCAGGTCGAGCGCGGTCAGCACCGCCTGCCTGGTCGCCTGCGACACGCTGGGCTTGCCGTTGAGCACCCGGCTGACCGTGGCCTCGCTGACCCCGGCCTGCGCGGCGATGTCGGCCAGCCGAATCGCCGTCCCGTCGGAGCGGGAGCGTGAGGTCTGCGCGAGTTCACCGTCCATCAATGAGCCACCCCACCATGTGGCCGAATCAGGCGCAAGCCGATCGGCATCTGACACCCGCCGTGAAATTCGTTTCTGCAACTTTTCGCAAACTGTAACATCTCAACCCCCGTAGTGGCATTCGAGTAAAGCTCTCCGGTCACGACTGACCGTCACATCAGGGAACGTAGAAGTAACCATCAGATAAGCAATTTCTAACGACATCTATGGACACACAGGCAAGTGTCGCGATGTACTACCTCATCAATCACACGGCTGGATCCGGGCGGGGGCGCCCCGGGAGGAACGAGCGAGCATGAGTACCGTCGTCCTCGACAATGTGAGCAAGGTATACCCGGGTGGATACCTTGCGGTCGACCGCATGAGCCTGCGCGCGGAAAACGGAGAGTTGCTCGTTCTGCTGGGGCCCTCCGGTTGCGGCAAGTCCACGCTGCTCCGGATGATCGCGGGTTTGGAGGAGGTCACCGAAGGGGACCTGTGGCTGGGCGGCACGCTCGCCAACGACCTCGCTCCCCGCGACCGTGACGTGGCGATGGTATTCCAGAACGGCGCGCTCTACCCGCACCGGACCGTGCGCGGCAACATCGCCTTCCCGCTGGAGATCGCCAAGGCCGACCCCACGATGGTCAGGGAACGCGTGACGGAGCTGTCCAAGGCGCTGCACATCGACGAGACCCTGGAGCGGCGCCCTGGAACGCTCTCCGGCGGCCAGCGCCAGCGCGTCGCGATGGGCCGCGCGATCGTCCGCCAGCCCTCGCTCTTCCTGATGGACGAGCCACTCTCCAACCTGGACGCGGGCATGCGCACCGAGCTCCGGATGGAGATCTCGTCGCTGGTCCGTTCCCTCGGGGTGACCACCATCTACGTGACGCACGACCAGGTCGAGGCGCTGACCCTGGCCGACCGGATCGCCATCATGAACCGCGGCGTCCTGCAGGACGTCGGCACCCCCGCCCAGGTGTACAACGACCCCGCGACCGCCTTCACCGCGGCCTTCCTCAGTTCCCAGCAGCTCAACCTGCTCGCGGCCACCGTCCGCACCCCGCAGAACCAGTTCATCCTGCTGGACTTCGGCCCGCACCAGATCATGATCCCCTGGACCGATCCCAGGGCGTACGTCATCTCCCAGCACGTCGGCCACCAGATCATCGTCGGCCTGCGCCCTGACTGCCTGGCCCCGGTTCCCGACACCTTCGAGGGGCCGACCTTCCTCGGCCGCGTCCGTGCCCTGGAGTACCACGGTCACGAATGGCTCGCCTACGTCGAGAGTGGCCTGACCTCCGTGGCCGTGCCCGAGCCGCCGGACCCCCGCCGCGGGACGAGCGGCCTGGGCGCCTCCCCCCTCGCCGGCAGCCGCGTCCGGTCGGTCCTGCGCCGCCTGATCCCCGGCAACCTCTTCGACACCGACGCCGAGCCGCAGCAGGAGCAGGAGCAGGTCAGCGGCCACCACCGCCGTGCCGACCTCATCGTCCGCCTCGGCTCCCGCCCGGTCTGGCGGGCCGGCGAGTCCGCCAGGGTGGGGGTCGACGTCACCCGCCTGATGCTCTTCACCATGGACGGCGCCCGCATCGACCCTCCGCAGCGCTGATCCGGAGCGCCACCGGAAGGGCGATCGTGGGCCCGGCAACGCCGTGGCGGCCGCTGCGGATCCTCAGCGGCCGTCAGACCGGCCGGATCGTCTGAGCGATCCGGTCGAACAGTTCCTGCTTGCCGTCGGCGTCGGTGCTGAGCGTCACGATGCAGGTCTTGTTCTCGGTCGGCACGTAGTACTGGGCGCCCTTGACGTCGACGCCGTTGGTCGGGAAGGTGTAGACGATCCGTGCCGCCTCCCTGGAGCCGATCGTCACCTTCCCCGCCGCGATGACCTTGGCCTTGAGCTGCTCCAACTGGGATCTGGTCTCCTTGATCAGCTGTTCCGTCGAGATCTGCCGCCCGGCCTGGCAGAAGCCGTTGAGGTTGGTCGGGAACCCGTTCGGGGAGGTCTTGGCCGACTCGGGGTCCGCCGCCCAGATTCCCTTGTTGTCGACCAGGGTCTGCAGGCTCTTCTTGGCCTGCTCCAGGGTGGGGCCGGACAGTCCGCTGCTCTTCAGCCCCTTGTTGAGGTCATCCTTGGTCAGGTCGATCGCGACCCACTCCTTCGGGACCGCGACGCTGACGCCGTTGGCGGGGCCTCCGATCGGTTTGAAACCGTTGGGAACGGGTGCCGCACCGGTGCTCCGCCCGGGAGTGGGGCTCACGGAACCTGGGCTCGTGGTGGCTTCGGCGCTCTGCCCGGGGCTGGAGTTTCGGGCGGGGCCGGCGGGAACCCCTACCTCGGCGATCCAGTCCCCGCTCCCGCAGGCCGTGCTCGTTCCCAGGCAGAGCCCCAGCAGGCTCATGGCCACGGTGTGGTGGCGGTTAGGCATCAGGCTGCCCTCCTCGCGGACCCGCGAGGGCCCGGTACCGATATGACCTGCGCTGTCTATCGGGGGGAGAGCCGACGCGGACGTGCGCGGTGGTTACCCTCCTGCCAGGCCGTGGCCGGACGGCCCCGACGGAGCCGGTCGCGACGGACGGCGAGGCACGGTCGCGGGAAGTGGCAGCACACCACTTCTCGCTTTCTACCCAATAGCCGACATATCGGAAACACTCAGGCCCGGGAGGCACGCCCCATGATGGAGACGATCTCCAGGACCCGGATGGCACGGTCCAGCTCGACACGGTGGAAGGGCGGGCCGTCGGTGCGGGCGAGGACCAGGTGCAGGCTCATCTCCGGCACCGGAATGCTCATCAGCTGGTGATCGTCCGTTCCGAGGACGGCCGGTCGCAGCGGAGCGAGGTCCGCCCTCCTGACACCGGGGAGACCGTCCGTCCCGTCGAGGCCGGCCGGCGCCTGCCAGCTGCGGTGGACGAACTCTCCGCTCTCCGAGGACATGGTCACCGCCCACTCGGCGCTCACCAGGTCCGGCATGGCGTCCACGAGGGTGGCCAGCGCCCTGCCCGGATCGGCGGCGACGTACTTGAGCAGGTCGTAGTCCGGTGCCGCGCCGGGGATCTCACGGGTGGGCCAGACGCCCTCCACCCTCATCCCGGGGACGCCGGAGAGACGGTCCCTGACCGTCTCGGCGTCCACGCTGCCGGGCCAGGAGACCGTGAAGTCGTCCACCGCCCGGCCGACCTCACGTTCCAGGACCGTCACCTGGAGAATGTCCGCGCCCAGCGTGCCGAGCACCCGGGCCGCCTGGCCCAGGGCACCCGGCCTGTCGGGGAAGGAAACACGGAGCCGCAACATCATCACCGATCACCTCGCTCTGCGCACCAGACTGTCCTAGCCAGGTTTCACGAAGGTTCCGGGGAGATGTCCAGACTAAGACCCAAAACAGGTAAAAATCAGGATTGATATGCTCCGGCGGCGGGGGCTACCGGCAGCGCGGCGCCGGAAAGGTCCCGGGCCAGGCTCGCGCCCCCGTACCAGGCGGGGTTGAGCTTGACAGCACGGCCGAGCGCCGGGGAGCCGGGGCTCAGGCGCAGGTCCTGCCGGCTTCTGAAGCGGGGATCGGCCACGATCGACCTGGGGCCGAGCTTGAACTTGAGGGAACGGCCCTTGTAGACACCGGCGTCCTCATCGGCTCCCTTGCCGTCCTCGAAGCCCACCTGCCCGCCGACCACGATGACGTTGTTGCGCAGCTTCAGGATGTTCGGCGAGCAACCGTCGTGGCAGGCCCAGCCGAGGGTGCTGCGGGCGGACAGGTAGACCGAGTTGTGCACCGCGATGGTGCCCTTCACCGGCCCGACCACGTGGCGGGCGCCGCGCGTGACGAGGAAGGAGGTGCTCTTGCGCGAGGCGGTCACCACGTTGTGGGCGAAGACGTTGCCCTCGGCGGTCTTGCCCTTCTGCGCGCCCAGCTCGACGAAGGTCTTGTTCTCCCTGGCCACGTTGTGGGTGATCCGGTTGCGGTCGCCGTTGAACACCTCGACCGCGGCGCCGTCGGTGCCGTAGTCCTTGCTGCTCGAGTAGCTGCCGGTGATCAGGTTCCCGGTGACCAGGTTGTCGTCGCCGTTGAGCAGCACGCCGAAGGCGCCGGAGTCGTTGTCACCGCCCTCGTCGTTGACGCTCATGCGGTTGTTGTCGCTCAGCACGCTGTTCTTGACCACGTTGTACGCGCCGAGGAACTGGACCCCGGTGACGTTACGGTCGGCGATGATCCGGTCAAGCTCGTTGCGGCTGCCGCCGACCTCGAAACCGGCCCACCGGCAGTTGCTGGCCCGCACCCCCACCACCCGCACGTAGGAGCCCGAGATCACCACGCAGTCCTCGCCCCTGCCGCTGATCTTCGGGGCCGCACCCTTGCCGTAGGGCTCGACCAGGATGGGGCCGGCGGCGGTGCCCCGGCCGGACAACCTCAGCGCCCCCGGCCAGCCGCTGCCGCGCTTGAGACGCACGATGTCACCGGGACCCAGGGTGGCGGCGTTGACGTTGTCCAGGCTGCGCCAGGGCGCCGCAGCCGAGGTGCCCGCCGCGGCGTCGTCTCCCGCTTTGGAATCGACGTAGTACACGGTGCCCGCCGCCGCCACGGTGGCCTCGGGTAGTGCGACGAGCATGCCTCCCGCCAGGAAAGCCCCTGCCACCGGAGTGGCCCACCGTCTCGTCGAGTTCATTCTGCTACGCTCCATCGCCGTCACCATGGGTGTGTCAGGCGCAGATCTTCGCACAACCGGGGTTTGGTCAGCGATCCGTGAGGACAGACCCACAGCCAGCCGTTACCTCCGCTTCACTTACGTGCTCCTGGCAGGTCGGCGACGGCCTGGATCCCACCGCGGCCCAGCCGCCGGGAGGAGTGCCCGTCACAGTCGGGGGCGGAGTCGTCGCCCGGCCTCGTACCGGCCCGTGTGAGGGAGGCAAGCGCCCCGCCGGAAGGTGACCGGCGGGGCGTCGTCATGTCCGGCTCAGGCTGACCGGTCGCCCATCGTCAGGGGGCACACCGGAGTGATTTCCGGCGAGACGGCGAGCCCTGAGCAAGATTAAAGCCAGCTGCCCGTGGCCGCCGAGCAACTCGCCGAGCACCACGCCATCAGAGGACCTGCCGCAGGTCGCGCGCCGCATCGCCGGACGGCTCGGGAAGCACTACGCCGGGCCGGTGGATCCACCCTGAGCAGCGCGGCGGCGCGGCGATCCCACCTCCCGCGCCGCCGCGCCCCAACTTCCCGCAGGCGGTAGCGCACAACCAGGGGCCCGCCCGCACGCCCCCCTTAGCCGATACCCAGCCCGGGGAGGGGCCTGTCCGGGTGCTCGACCGCGATGCGGGCGTAGCGCTGGAAGGCCCCGGCGAGTTCGGCGGCCGTCTCGGGGGCGTACCCGTAGTGGTTGTAGACCACGGCGGCGAGCATGGAGCCGGCCCGCTGCTCCTCGACGATCAGCTCGGGAGCGCTGAGGTCGAGTTCGCCCGGGTTCGCCGCCCAGTCGAGCCCCTCCTGTTCGCGGGGGAAGGGGAACGCCTCCGACATCAGGCCGGGGAAGTGCGGGGCGCCGAAGCTCTCGTAGTGGATCCGCGACGGGAACGGCACCCGCAGCCTGGTCTCCAGGTAGGAGTGGAACTGGTGTGTCACCGCCCCCACCGACACCTCCCTGACCCGGTCCAGCAGCTCTGAGTAGGCGGGCTCTCCCGAGGCGTCGAAGCGCAGGACGAGCGACTGCACCAGGCAGCCGATCAGCGCCTCGTGCTCGGGAGCGGTACGGCCCGGCACGGGTGACATCACCACCAGATCCGTCATCCCCGTCCACTGGCGGAGCAGCCAGGTCCAGCAGGCCGCCACCGCCATGAACGTGGTCGCGCCCCGCGCCTGGGCCGTCTCCCGCAACCCGCGGGCCAGCCCCGCGTCGATCTCGAAGGCGTGCCTGCGCCGGGAGAACAGGGCGGTGTCCCGGCGGCCGGGGAACGGCGTGAGGTCGCGGGGGGCGCCGTCCAGGACCCGGTCCCAGTAGGCCCGGTTGCGCGGCCACTGCTCCCGGGCGAAGGCGCAGTGGTCGGCGAAGGTCACGGGCAGCGGGCGCAGCGGGCTGGGATGGCCGGTGCGCAGCGCCGAGTAGACGATGCCCAGTTCCCTGAGCATGACGCCCAGCGAGAACCCGTCGAAGGCGAAGTGGTGCACGGCGAGGACCAGCACGTGGTCGTCCTCGTCGACGCGCACCACCAGTGCCCGGACGAGCGGGCCGCGCAGCACACTGTCCAGACGCATGCGCTCGCGCCAGACGATCCGCTCGGCGTCGCGCTCGCGCTCCGACGGCGTGTCACCGGAGGCCGCGACCTCGGCGACCTCGGGAGGCAGCTCGTCCGCGACCAGGACCCGCCCCGACGCGGTGACGACGGTGCGCAGCGGCTCGTGCCGGGCGATCACCGCCTCCAGCGCCCGGGTGAGGAGCGACACGTCGAGGGCGTCCCGGATACGGATCGCGGTGGCGCAGGATCCTATGTCGCGGACCGGCTCGCTCTCGAACATCCAGTGCAGGAACTCCTCCTGCTGGGTGCTGAGCGCCGCTCCCCCGCCCGTCGCCGGAGCGGCGGCGGCCGGGGCGGCCGAGGCGCGGGCGTCGTCGATCCAGCGGGCCTGTCCTCCCAGTTCGGGCCGGTCGAAGGCCAGGGCCGGGGTGACGGGCACACCCAGGCGGTCGCCGATCAGGGAGGCCAACTGGGCGGCCCTGAAGGAGTCGCCGCCCAGCTCGAAGAAGTTGTCGCCCGGGGCGACCTCGGGGACACGGAGCACCTGACGCCACAGGGCGCCCAGCTCCGTCTCGGTGCTCTGCGCGGTCATTCTTCCTCCAGCCGGGTTCGGTCTCGGTACGGGGTCACGGTCTCCTCCAGTCGAGGATGCTGGGGCCGTGTGCGGCCAGGTCGCGCCGGACGGCCCGGATGAGGTCGGCGCACTCTTCGAGCGCGGGCACCGACAGGAGCAGGTCGGCGGCGGAAGGGTGGTTCCAGAGCAGGTCCTCCAGCAGGTAGCGCCAGTAGGCCGGGCGCAGCTCGGGGAACTGGCGCAGCTGGCGCTTCTGGTTCCAGGTGTGGTGGAACCGGTCGGCGTAGGAGGGCCCGTCCCACTCCTCGGTCTCCACGATCCAGAAGCGCTCGGTGACCGGGCGCGGGTCCACGCCGAGGGAGCGGGCGACCGCGGGGGCGATGCGCTGCTCGGCGAAGGTCTGGCGGACGATCGGGTCGGTGCTCGAAGGGCCCGCGTTACCGGTCATGAACGCCATCGCCGCCTCGGCGTACTCGGCGCGGTGCCGGTCGTCGAGGAAGACCGAGACGGCCATGTTCGCGGCCGGGGTGTCGAACGTCCAGCGGGACAGGTCCAGGCCCGCGAGATTGGGGATCTCCTCGATCGGCGGGTAGACGGAGTTGCCGACCGACTCCCAGTGCGCGAAGACGAACCCGCCGCGCTCCAGGTGGTCGATGGGGCGGCGCAGGTAGAGGTCGGTGTCGACCACGGCGAACGGCGCGGTCCGCGACAGGGCCGCGTGGCTCTTGCCCGCCGCGAAGTACAGGAGCGGATCGACGTCAAGGGCGTCCAGCTCGTCCAGGCGGGTGTCGACCCGGTCGTAGAGCGCGTCGAGCCCCTGCGCGGCGGCGTAGGAGGCTCCCAGCTCGTCGGTCACCAGCTCGACGCCTCCGTGGAAGGAGCGCCAGGCATGGACGCTGTGCACGCAGGTGAGGATCTCCTCGACCGGCAGGCCGTAGGGTCCGTTCTCCAGCGCCCGGTCCCGGTGGCGGCGGAGGCCGGCCCGGTACGGGCCGGTCCAGTTGACGTGGACTGCGGGGACGGTCAGGGACACTGGACCGGCTCCTTTCTCGTTGTTCTTCCGTCCGGGCCGGTCCTTTGGCTCAGGGCCTCGATACCGACGAGGTCGTCGGCCACGGCGTCCGGCACCTCGTCGTCGAAACGGGACAGCGCCCGGCTGCGCAGCGCGCCGGCCGCGATCAGCGCGACCAGCAGGCCGCACACGATGTACATGAACGCGATGCCGCGGCCCGGCCCCACCCCGATGACCGCGCCCGCCGTATCGGCCAGCAGGCCGCCCGGCAGGAACATCGGCTCCAGCAGGCGCTCGCCGAACGGCGCGATCAGGGCCACGCCGAGCGGGATCGTCGACAGCGCGACCATCTGGTTGAGCGCGAAGACCCGGCCGTGGAACCGCTGGGGCACCTTGACCTGGACGATGGTGGCGTAGACGCCGTTGACGAGCGCGAGCGAGCAGGACACCCCGAACGCACCGGCCCCGACGAACAGCAGCGACTCGTGCGCGCCGGTCACCAGACAGCAGGCCGCCAGCGCCAGCGTCCCCATGAGCACGCCGAACATCCGGCGGCGCGCCGGGCCGCCCCACACGCTCATGACCAGGCCGCCGGTCACCGCGCCCGCGCCGCCGAGCAGCGCGACGAACCCGGCGTCGCCGAGCGTCCCGAAGGAGAGCACCAGCGGCGAGAAGAGCAGGAACACCGGGGAGAGCACCAGGTTGAAGAGCGCGAAGAAGACCAGCATGGCCCGGAAGCCGGGCCGGCCCATCTGCAGCCGGAAGCCCCCGGCGATCTCCGCCGCGACGGACTCGTGGCGCTCGCCGGCCAGCGTCGCGGGGAAGGCGACGCAGAGCAGCACGATCACGCCCGCGACGTACCCGGCGACGTCGAGCACCAGGATGCCTCCCAGCCCGGTGAGCGCGAGCAGCCCCACCGCGCCGAGCGGCGCGATGAACTGCGCCACACCGGTGGTCGCCTGGACCACCCCGTTGGCGTGCCCGAGATAGCGTTTGGGGACCAGTTGCGGGATGGCCGAGACATAGGCCAGCCGTTGGAAGGTCAGCGCGACGGACAGGGCGGTGAGCAACGGGTACAGGTGCCAGACCGCCAGACCGCCGCTCCACACCAGGATGCCGGTGATCAGCTGCACGACGAGCGCCGCGACGTTGCCGCCGAGCATGACGGCCCGCCTGCTCGACCGGTCCACGATCGCTCCGGCCAGCGGGGCGACCAGGATTCCGGGGATCAGCGCGAGCACCTGGAGCACGGCGAACCGGGTGAGCGATCCGCCGTCCAGGTAGGTGGAGATGGGGATCGCGAACTCGGTGAGCGTGGCCCCCACGATGGTGACCAGCTGCCCGACCGCGATCGTCAGAAAGCGCGCCAGGCTCGGTTCGGGCGCCTCCCGGCCGTGCGGCCCGCCGGACCCGCCGGAGCGGCCTGGGCCACCCGGAACGCCGGGAGTGCCGGAACTGGCGGCGAGGCGCCAGGTGCCGCCGGTGGGCTCCGGCGGCCCCGCCCCCGGCACCGGAGGTTCCGCGAGGGCCGGGTGGACCGTGGTGACGATCTCGGCCAGTTCCCCGGCCCGGTACTTGAGGAAGTAGTGGCCGCCCTCGTCGAGCACGGCGAGGGCGGTACGGGACGACAGGAACCCCCACTCGGTGTAGCGCTCGCGGTGGAACTCGGTGCTGGGATCGCGCTCGCCGACCACCGAGATGATCGGTGCCCTCAGCGGTTCCGCCCCCTCCTCGACCAGCCGGGTGAAGTAGTCCTCCGCCTCGCGGGAGTCGTGCCGCATGTTGCGCACGACGAACGCCAGCTGCTCCTCGGTCAGCCCGGACAGGTCGGCGCCCATTCCGGTCAGCCAGTTCACCTGGCCCCGGTCGGCGCGCAGCCGTTCCAGCCGGGTCAGACGGGCCCAGCGGCCGAGCACACCGTGGGTGGGCCGGGCGAACGGGAACAGCCCGCCGAGGTAGACCGCCTCGAGCGGGCGTCCCGCGGCCTCCACCCGGCGGGCGATCTCGACGGTCAGCGCGCCGCCCACCCCGCAGTGGCCGTAGAGCACCAGCGGCCCGGACACCTTGGCCAGGATCTCGGTCACGCACTCGGCGGCGACCTCGGCCAGCGGGCGTGGTTCCTCGGCCAGCCCCAGGTCGTGGCCGGGCACCGCCACCGCGTGCAGCGCGCACCCGGCGGGCAGGGCGTCGGCGAGCGGCTGGTAGACCACCGCGCTGCCGCCGCCGTACGGCACGCACACCAGGGACAGCTCGGGTGTGGCGATCGGAGGTGTCAGCTCGTACAGCAGGCCGCGGGGCCCGCCGTCGTCCGACTCGACGAGGGCGGCCAGGGCTCGCGGGCTCGGATGGCCGAACAGGTCCATCACACTGACCGGCCGCATGCCGTCCAGGCTCCGGCGGAGCCTGGCGACCACCCGCACGGCGAGCAGCGAGTGCCCGCCCAGGTCGAAGAAGTCGTCCCCGGCGCCGACCCGCTCCACCCCGAGCACCTGTGCGAACGCCGCCGCGACGGCCTCCTCGACCATCCCGGAGGGCGGCTCGAACTCCCCGGTCCGATCCGGCCCGGCCGCCCCGGGGTCGGGAAGCGCGGCCCTGTCGACCTTGCCGTGCGACTTCAGCGGCAGCCGCTCCAGCCAGACGTAGCGGGTCGGCACCATGTAGTCGGGCAGCACGGCCCGCAGCCGCCCGCGCAGCTCGGCCACGCCCGGTCCCGAGGGGGCCTGACCGGCGCCCTCGGCCTCGGGGTCCCCGGATGTCCCCGCCGCGACCAGGTAGGCGACCAGTTCCAGTGCTCCGGGCCGGCCGCGGGCGTCCACCACCGCGTGGGCGACGCCGGGGAGGGCGCGGAGTGCCTCGTCGACCTCGCCCAGCTCGACCCGGTACCCGCGGATCTTGACCTGGAGGTCGCGGCGGCCCAGGAACTCCAGGTCGCCGCTGGGCAGCCTGCGGGCCAGGTCACCGGTGCGGTAGAGCCTGTCCCCCGGCCCGCCGTAGGGGTCGGGGACGAAGGCGGCGGCGGTCAGGTCCGGGCGGCCGAGATACCCGCGTGCCAGCCGGTCGCCACCGAGGCAGAGCTCACCGACCACGCCGATCGGCACCGGCCTGAGGCCGGCGTCCAGGACGTAGGCCCGGACATGGCCGAGCGGCCGCCCGATCGGGGTGATCGGCCCCCGGACGTCGTCCTCGGCCGCCACCTCGTACGTGGTCGCGCCGACGGTCGCCTCGGTGGGGCCGTAGTGGTTCACCACGCGGCAGACGCCGAGGGCGGCCAGTTCGCGGGTCCACTCCCAGACCGAGCCCTCGCCGCCGAGGATGAGCATGCGGCGGGGCAGGATCCGGCGCGGGTCGACCTCGGCGGTGAGCGCTCCCAGGTGCGAGGGAGTGATCTTCAGGTAGTCGATCCCCACCCGGTCCGCGTAGTCGGCGAGGTCCGGGCCGGAGATCCGCGACGGGACGAGATGCAGGCATCCACCCGTGGCCAGGGCCAGGTAGAAGATCGTGACTCCGAAGTCGAAGGAGAGCGACTGCAGCAGGGCGTACCGGGCGCCGTCCACGATCTCGAATCGCTCGCGCACGTCGGCGAGGTAGTTGAGGACCTGCCTGTGCTGCACGGCGACGCCCTTGGGCAGGCCGGTGGAGCCCGAGGTGTAGATCACGTAGGCCAGGTCGTCCGGTCCCGCTTCCGCGGGGTGCTGAGGATCCGCGGGGTTTCCCGGGTCCACGACCTCGCCCCCGTCGAGCAGGACCGTGACCCGGGCGCGGAGCAGATCGGCCAGCGCCGGAGCGGTCACCAGCACCGTCGTCCCCGAGTCGGAGACCAGGTGGGCGAGCCGGTCCGCGGGCTGCTCCGGGTCGAGCGGCAGGTAGGCGCCCCCCGCCTTGAGCACGGCCAGCACGGCCACCGCCAGGTCGGGCGAGTGTTCCAGGCAGACGGCGACGCGGTCGTCCCTGCCCACCCCGTGACCGCGCAGCACCCGGGCGAGCCGGTCGGCTCGGGAGTCGAGTTCACCGTAGGTCAGCTCGGTGGCGCCGAAGACGACCGCGACGGCCTCCGGCGAGCGGGCCGCGGCACGCTCCACGAGCCCGTGCAGGGTGGTGACCTCACCGGCGGCGCCCGGACGTGACGCCCTGCCGTTCCATCGTTCCAGGACCAGCTCGCGCTCGTCCTCGCCGAGCAGCTCCAGCTCCGACAGCCGGGTGTCCGGGGCACCGGTCGCGCAACGCAGGAGGTTCTCGAAGTGGGCGGCGAGCCGTTCGGCGGTGCCGGGTTCGAACAGGTCCGCGTTGTAGGAGAGGTGCGCCCGTAGCCCGTCGCCGTCGTGCCCGATCTCCAGGGAGAGGTCGAACTTGGACAGGGCGAAGCCGCCCTCGAACAGCTCGGTGGTGATCCCGGGCAGCGGTGGCCCCTCCTGGTCCCGGCCGTGCAGGACCAGCTGGGCCTGGAAGACCGGGGTGCGCGACAGGTCCCGGTCCACCCCGAGTTCGTTGACCAGGACGTCGAAGGGCGTGTCCTGGCGCTGGTACGCCTCCAGCGCGGTCGCGCGGGTACGGCGCAGCAGGTCGCGGAAGGTCGGGTCGCCCGACAGGTCGCCCCGCAGCACGAGCGTGTTGACGACGAAACCGATCATTCCCTCCAGCTCGGGCCGGTCCCTGGCCGCGACCGGGGTGCCCAGGCAGATGTCCTCCTGCCCGGTGTGGCGGGCCAGCAGTGCCTGGAAGGCGGCGGTGAGCGTCATGAACAGCGTGCAGCGCTCGCTCCTGGCCAGCCTGGCCACCTCGGCCGCCAGCGGCCCGGGGATGATCCGCGAGACGTAGGCGCCGCGCGCGGTCCTGATCCGGGGGCGCGGGCGGTCGGTGGGCAGCGCGAGAACCGGCGGATCGGCGAGCTTGGCCCGCCAGTACTTCAGGTCCTCCTCGGCGGGGGCCTCACGGCGGGCCGCGGCGTACTCGGCGTACTGCAGTGCGGGCGGCGGGAGCGGCGAGGGCAGCCCCGCGGCGAACGCCTCGTACAGGGCGGTCAGCTCGCCGCGGAGCACGCCCAGCGACCAGCCGTCCACCGCGATGTGGTGGACGACGAGGCAGAGCACGTGGTCGTCGGCGGCCAGCCGGATGAGGGCGGCGCGCAGCACCGGCCCTGCCGCCAGGTCGAACCCCCGGTTGGTCAGCTCGGCCACCAGCTCCCGCGCCCGCACGACCGGATCCGGCACGGTCTCACCGGACAGGTCGACCTGCTCCAGTCCTGGGCCGGACTCCTCGGCGACCTGGACCGGCCGGCCGTCCATGCTCGGGTAGCGGGTGCGCAGCACCTCGTGCCTGGCCACGACCTCGCCGAACGCGCGGGCCAGCGCCGCGGCGTCCAGCGGTCCGCGCAGCCGTTCCGAGACGTAGACGTTGTAGGCGGCGTCACCGGGGTTGAGCTGATCCAGGAACCAGAGCCGTTCCTGGCCGGGCGAGAGCGGGACGCCGTCGGCGCGGGCGGCGTCCCGCAGGTGGGTCGGCACGTGCTCAGCCCTCCCCGCGCAGGCGCTCGACCGCGGCGGCGACCGCCTGGATCGTGGGGTCGTCGTAGTAGACGTGGAGCGGTAGGTCGGCGCCCAGGCGCAGGCGGACCCGGGAGGCGATCTGGGTGATGGTGAGCGAGTGCCCGCCCAGCTCGAACAGGTCCTCCTCCGGGCCGACCCCCGCCGCCCCCAGCACCTCGCACCAGATCTCGTGGAGCTCGGCGGCCACGCCGCTGTAGGTGACCGGCACCGCCGAGCCCGCTTTCGCCTCCCGCTCTCCTCCCGTGCCGGGGGCGGGCAGCGCGGTCCGGTCGAGCTTGCCGTTCGCGGTGAGCGGCAGCGGGGACAGGCACACGAAGTCGCTCGGGACCATGTACGGCGGGAGCGTCCTCGCGCAGTGCTCCCGCAGGTCACCGGGGACGGCCTCGGCCTCCAGGTAGGCGATCAGCCGCCGCTCGCCCTTGTCGTCCTCCCGGGCGAGCACGGCCGCGCGGCGGATTCGAGGGTGTTCGAGCAGCCGGGCCTCGATCTCGCCCGGCTCGATGCGGTGGCCGCGGAGCTTGATCTGGTCGTCCAGCCGGCCGATGAACTCGATCAGGCCGTCGGCCCGCCTGAGCACCCGGTCGCCGGTGCGGTAGAGCCGCCCGGGGCCGAACGGGTCGTCCGCGAACCGATCCGCGGTCAGCTCGGGCCGGTTCCGGTAGCCGTCGGCGACGCCGTCGCCCGCGACGCAGAGCTCACCCGGCACCCCGATCGGGAGCAGGCCGAGCCGTTCGTCGAGCACATGGACCCGGGTATTGGCGAGCGGCTCGCCGATCGGCACCGCCGTGACGGGTTCGGTGATCTCCGCGCTCATCGACCAGATCGTCGTCTCGGTGGGCCCGTAGACGTTGATCAGACGGCCGGTCCTGCGCAGGATCTCACGGGCCAGCGGGGCGGGCAGTGCCTCCCCACCGGCCAGCGCCGTCACGTGCGGCAGGTCGAGCCCGGAGTCGAGCAGCATCCGCCAGCCGGACGGGGTGGCCTGCACGTGGGTCACGCCGCACCCGGCGATCCTGACGATTTCGCGCCCGTCCCTGACCACGTCGCCGGGGGCGATGACGACCCGGCCGCCGGTGACCAGCGGCAGGTAGAGCTCCAGCGCGGAGATGTCGAACGACAGCGAGGTCAGGGCGAGCCAGCCGTCCCCCCGGCGGGAACCGAGCCGGTCGCGCATGGCGAGCAGCAGGTTGGTCAGGGCTCGGTGCGGGATCTCCACGCCCTTCGGGCGCCCGGTGGAGCCGGAGGTGTAGATGACGTAGGCGAGATCCTCCGGCGACGGCCGGCCGAGACCGGCCGGCTCCTCCGGGCCGGCCTGGTCTTCGAGGACGAGGGTGGGGATCTCGAATCCGGACAGGCGGTCCCGTGTCGCGAGATCGGTCAGGAGCAGCCCGGCGCCGGAGTCCTCCAGCACGAAACGGAGCCGCTCCTCGGGGTGTCCGGGGTCGAGCGGCAGGTAGGCTCCCCCGGCCCGCGCCACGGCCAGCAGCCCGACCAGGGTCGCCGGTGAGCGCTCGGCGCAGATCGCGACCAGCGCCCCCGGGCCCACCCCCTCGGCGCGCAGCCGCCCGGCCAGGCGGTCCACGGCCGCGCGGAGCTCCGCGTAGGTCATCGAGTCCGTGCCGCACTCGACGGCCGTGGCGTCCGGGGTACGGGCCGCCTGCACGGCCACCAGCTCGGGCAGGGTGAGCTCGGGGTAGTCGATCGTGGTGTCGTTCCAGCCCGACAGCAGCAGTCCGGTCTCCTCCGCGCCGAGCAGCGGCAGCCCGGCCAGGGGCGCGTCCGGTTCGGCCGCCGCCGCGGCGAGCAGCGTCCGCCAGTGGGCGGCGACCCGCTCGGCGTCGTCGCGGCCCATGGCCCCCGGGTCGTACTGGAGGACGACGCCGAACCGGTCCGGCCCGTCCACGATGTGCACGCGCATGGCGCCGCGGACCGTGTGGTTGAAGAGCGCCCACTCCACGTGGGCGTCCACGCCGAAGAAGGCGGGCGCGGCCTCGCGCCTGCGGTAGCCGAGCGAGACCGGCGCGAGCGAGACGCCGGGCCGTACGCCGCTGACCGCCCGCGACAGCGGCACCTCCCTGACCCGGTAGAGGCCACGCAGATCGGAGCGGAGCCCGTAGCCGAACCGCTGATCGGCGACGAACCGGCGGAAACTCCAGTCCGGCTGGAGCCTGGCCGTGACGGGCAACTCGTTGACGAAGGCGCCGAGGTGGTGGCGGGTCTCCGGCGATCGGGTGCCCAGATCGACCGCGACGGTCGGCTCGGCGTTGCCGTACCGGTACAGGAGCGCGTGCAGCGAGGCGAGCACGATCTCGAACCTGCTGGCACCGATCTCCTCCGACAGCCGGGTCAGTGCCTCCCGTGCCTCGTCCGCCAGTGCGAACTCCACGGCGGCGCCCTCGGCCGCACCCTCGGCCACTGGGGCCGCCTCCCCCGCCGGTCCCGGCAGGATCACCTCCGCCGGTTGGCGCCACCGCGAGTTCCAGAACTCCCTGGCGAAGGAGAGCCCGGCTTCGACGCGCCCGGTGCCCGGCTCCTCGTGGCGCAGCTCGGGCAGGTCCGCGGAGGTTCCGGTGACCTCGGCCCGGTAGAGCTCGGCGAGGTCGTGCAGGAGCACCGAGGTGGACTCGCCGTCGAAGACGACGTGGTGTGCCACGACCAGCAGCGTCGCCCGCCCGGCGCCCTCCCGGTACAGGACCGTCCGCGCCAGGGGTCCGGCGGCCAGGTCGAAGGGGTGCAGGATCTCGGCTCGTACCAGTTCCGCGAGCCGTTCCCGCGGGGTGTCCACCACGCACAGCCCGGGTGGGACGGCGGGTACCAGGTAGGGCACGCCCTGCCGCTCCTCGACCGCGCGGGCCAGCACGGGATGGCGGGCGACGAGCCCCTCCCAGGCGGCGGCCAGGGCGTCCGCGTCGAGGGGGCCGTCGAAGGTGACGGAGAACGGCATCGTGTAGACGGTCCCGATGCCGCCCAGCCGTTCGTTGAACCATATTCCCTGCTGGGCGAGCGAGGCCCGAACGGGTGCGGAGACGATCTCGGACGTCACTGGCATCACTTCCGATCTCAGATGAGGGCTCGGCGAAGAGAGCTCATCAGGGGGAGTCAGGGGTCGATCAGGGAGCGAGAAGGTCGCACAGGCGCTGGAACCCCCGGCCGAGGTCATCGGCGACGGGCCCCGCGCAGACGCCGGACATGGATCCGTCCGGCTGTTCGGTGAGGGTGAGGGACGGCCCGCCGTCGGCGGGCGGAGCCGCGGGCAGCGGGTACGGTTCGGACTTCAGGCCGGGCAGGTACGGCTCAGGGCGGAAGCCCTCGAAACGGAACCGGCCGGCGTGCCCCGCTGTTTCCGGCACCGCTTCGGCGAGGCCGATCAGCGCGGCGGGATCGACGAGGTCGCCGGGGTCGCCGGGGATCGTGATCCGGACGGGCACGTCCAGCGCGAGCGGGCCGACCAGGGTGGCGTGGGCGGGTTCCGAGCGCCCCGGCTCGCGCACGAGCACCGTCGGCTCAGACAGGCCCCCGGCCCGCGACAGCGCGGCCGCCCAGCAGGCCAGGGCCACCTCGGCGGGTGCCACCCAGCGGGCCCGCGCCACCTGCCGCAGCCGCCCGGCCGTCTCAGGCGGCAGGCCGAAGCCGTATGCCCCGGCGACACCGGCCGGGAGGTGCGGGGGCGGCGACACCGGCCGGGACGGGGGGACGCCCGTGGCCGGGGGGCGGGTGGCGGCCCAGCCGGAGTAGCTCGCGGTGGCCGGCGGGGCCGGTGCCGTACGCCCCGCGAGAGCGGCGGCGTAGGCGGTGCCGAGTTCGTACAGGACCGTCTCCAGTGACCAGTCGTCACAGGCCAGCGCGGAGGCGCAGAGCACCAGCAGGGACCCGCCGGGGGTGGGGTCGGTCAGGATCGTCCTGAGCAGCGGCCCCCGTTCGAGGTCGAACCCCCGGGACAGCTCGTACTCGACGGCGGCCTCCACCGGGACGCGGACGAGTTCGGGCTCCGCCTCCGGCGCTATCTCGGCGACGCGGACGCCGTCCAGCACGGGGAAGGTGAGCCTCAGTGCCTCGTGGGCGGCGGCGACCTCGCGGAGCGCCCTGCGCAGGATCCCCGGGTCGACGGTGTCGCGCACCCGCATCGCCACCCGGACCGTCTCCCCGTGGGCCGGCGGTCCGGCCTGCCCCGCGGTCAGCGGGACTCGGCGGCCCCGCGCGGTGAACAGCTCGCGGACCCCGGACTTCAGGATCTTCCCGAGGTCGTTGCGGGGGAACTCCTCGACCGGCACGATCCTGGTCGGCAGCTCGTGGCGGGCCAGCCGCCCGGACAGGAAGTCGCGGATCTCGTCCACCGGCACCGGGTAGGCCAGCCGTACGGCGGCGGCGGGCAGCGCGCCCATCACGGGGTGGGGGACGCCGACGACGGCGGCCTCCGCCACCGCCGGGTGCTCGTGCAGTACCGCCTCGATCCGCACGGTCGAGACCTTCAGGGCACCCGACTTGATGACGTCCGTCTCCCTGTCGGACAGGTAGAGGTAGCCGTCGGCGTCGAGGTGGCCTACGTCGCCCATCCGGACCCAGCCGTCGCGGAAGACCAGCGCGCTGCCATCGGGGTCGCCCACGTAGGAACGCGGCGGCGCCGGGGAGCGGAGCCAGACCTCTCCCGTCTCGCCCGGAGGCGGCATCTCCCCGTTCTCACCGAGGATGCGCAGGTCACCGGGGTCGGTGGCGCGGCCCAGGGAGGTGGGCCTGGCGGGGTCGACGATCATGGTGGTCTGGGCGGGGACCGCCTCGGTCGAGGTGTAGTAGTTGACCAGCGTCGCCCCCGGGAAGGCGACGGCCAGGTCCTGGGCGACGGACGGGGGCAGCGCGGCGGCCGAGGAACTGAGCAGCAGCACCCCGGACAGGTCGTGTCTGCGGTGGGCACCGGAACCGAGCAGTTCGATGGCCATGGACGGGACGAGGAAGACGGTGCCCACCCGGTGGGCCTCGATGAGGCGGCAGAACTCCTCGGGCTCGAATCCGGGCAGGGTGAGCGCGGCCGGGTGGGCGGTGAGGGCGTCCATCAGCATCATCTGCGCGGCGTTCGTCCCGATGGGGAAGGCGTGCAGGAAGCGCTCGGAGTGGGCGTAGGCCCGGCGGCGAGGACGTAGCGGGCGGCCGTGGGTCAGGTTGGCGTGGGTGGCGCCGACGCCCTTGGGGATGCCGGTCGTGCCGGAGGTGTAGATGATCTGGGCGAGGTCGCCCGGCCGCGCCTCGACGCCGCCGACCGGCGAGCCGTCGCCGCTGTCCGGCACCGGTGACCACCACCGCCCGGGGTCCTCCAGGGCAGGTGCGGGAGCCTCTCGCCCGTGCAGCACCCCCGTGGCGTCGCAACGCCGCAGGGTGTCGCGTAACTCGTGGTCGCCGAGGCGGGCGGAGAGCGGCACCGCCACGCCGCCGGCCTTGAGCACGGCGCAGAAGGCGACGGCGAAGGCGGGCCACTCGTCCCCGCCGAACAGCAGGCCGACGCGGTCTCCGGGACGGAGCCCGCGCGCGAACAGGTCGCGGGCGGCGGCGTTGGAACGCCGTTCCCACTGGCCGAAGGTCAGGTCGCCCGATCCGTCGCCGGGCTCACCGGCGACGAGGGCGGGGCGGTCGGGATCGGTCTCCGCCCGTGCTGCGAGCAGCCGGGGAACGGTGGGCGGAGCCGGGTCGTGCACACTCATGCCGGCCTCCTGGGCGCTCGGGATCGCTGGATCGAACGGGAGTGAGGGTCCGGACCGTGAGCGGTCCGGATGGTGCACATGCCGGGGAGAGGGACCGGCGGTGATGCCGGTCCCCTTGATGAGAGGGGAAGGGGTGGATTCGAGCGACGGGGAGGGATCAGGGGAGAAAGGTCGTCACCGGAGCACCTTGGGGCCGGATCCCGTCGATCCCCTGACGATGAACTCGGGCTGGAAGATCAGTTCGGAGTGCTGTCCCGGTGTGCCTGCGACGGCCTCCAGCAGGGTGTGGACGGCGGCGGTCACCATCGACTGGACCGGCTGGCGCACGGTGGTCAGCGGCGGGTCGGTGAACGCGATCAGCGGCGAGTCGTCGAACCCCACCACCGACACCTCCCCCGGCACCGAGAGCCCCCGGTCCCGGCAGGCCCGGATCGCCCCCAGCGCCATCAGGTCCGACGCGCACACGATCCCCGTGCAACCGCGCTCAAGCAGTTGCGCCCCCGCCGCCTGCCCGCCCTCCACGGAGAACAACGAATGCGAGATCAGCTCGTCGACCTCCGTCGCCCCCAGCAGCTGCGCCATCGCCCGCCGGTACCCCTCGATCTTCCTGATCACCGGCACGAACCGGCTGGGGCCGACGGCCAGGCCGATCCGCTCGTGTCCCAGGTCGACCAGGTGCTGAACGGCCAGCCGCGCCGCGGCCCGGTCGTCGGGTGAGATGAAGGGGGCGGGGACGTCGGCGGCGTGCCCGTTGAGCAGGACGATGGGCACGCCCTGCCCGATCAGCTGGGTGTAGCGGTCCGAACGCGCGGTGACGTCGGCGTGCAGCCCGGAGACGAAGATGATGCCGCTGACCCCGCGCTCCACGAGCAGCTCGGTGAACTCGTCCTCGACCGCGCCGCCGGGCAGCTGGGTGCAGAGCACCGGGGTGTAACCGTACTGGGTCAATGTCTTCTCGAACGCCTGGGCGAACGCCGGGAAGATCGGGTTGTCCAGTTCCGGGGTGACCAGGCCGATCAGCCCGTTGCTGCGCTGGCGCAACCGCTGCGGACGCTCGTACCCCATGACGTCCAGCGCGGCCAGCACCGAGCGCCGGGTGACGCCGGAGACCCCCGGCTTGCCGTTGAGCACCCGGCTGACCGTTGCCTCGCTGACCCCGGCCTGCGCGGCGATGTCGGTCAGCCGGGCGGTGCCGTTGCCGAGCGGGCCGACGGCACTAGGCGTCATCACGTTGCCACCAGACGGCGGAGTCGGGTGCGAGGCACGCGACGCCGCCCTGGACGACCGGCTCGGCACTGGCCAGCAGGACCCGCCCGGGAGCGGGCAGCTCCACCGGGGCGCCGGTGAGGTTGACGGTGCAGGTGAAGCCGGCGTCGCGGGTGAAGGCCAGCGTTCCCTCCGGGGAGTCGAGCCAGGCCAGCGGAGTGTCACCGAAGGCCCTCCGCTCGCGCCTGATCCGGAGCGCGTCGCGGTACAGGTTCAGCGTGGAGAGCGGCTCCTCCAGCTGGGACTCGACGCTGAGCGGGCCCCAGGAGGACGGTATGGGGAGCCACGTCCCGTTGACGCCCGACAGGCTGAAGCCGAAGTGCGGCTCGCCGTCGGACCAGGGGAGCGGCACCCGGCAGCCGTCACGGCCGTCGTTGGGGTTGCGGAGCCGCTGCGGGTCGCGCAGGAACTCCTCGGGCAGGTCGAGGACCTCGGGAAGGCCGAGCTCCTCACCCTGGTAGACGTAGGCCGAACCGGGCAGGGAGAGCGTCAGCAGGGCCGCGGCGCGGGAGCGGCGCAGGCCAACCTCGCCGCCGCCGTACCGGGTGAGGTGGCGCTTGACGTCGTGGTTGGAGAGCACCCAGGTGCTGGGCGCGCCGACCAGCCCGGCGGTCGCCAGCGACTCCTCGATGACCGCCCGGAACCCCTCCGCCTCCCAGGGGGTGTTGAGGAAGTGGAAGTTGAACGCCTGGTGCAGTTCGTCGGGGCGGACGTAGTTGGCCAGCCGCTGCGGGGACGGTGCCCACGCCTCGGCGACGCCGATCCGCTCCCCGGGGTAGGAGTCGAGCAGCCTGCGCCAGGCGCGGTGGATCTCGTGCACGCCGTCCTGGTCGAAGAACGGCACCACGTCGGCGCCGATCATCCGGATCTGGTCACTGTGCCCGATGTCGGGCAGTCCTTCGGCCTTGACCATGCCGTGGGCGACGTCGATACGGAAGCCGTCGACCCCCAGGTCGAGCCAGAACCGCAGGATCGACTCGAACTCCGCGTGAACCTCGGGGTTCTCCCAGTTCAGGTCGGGCTGCTCGGGTGCGAACAGGTGGAGGTACCACTCGCCGTCCGGCAGCCGGGTCCACGCGGAGCCGCCGAAGACCGACTCCCAGTCGTTGGGCGGCAGCTCTCCGGCCGCGCCCCGGCCCTGGCGGAAGATGTAACGCTCACGCGCGGGGGCTCCCGGACCCGCCGCCACCGCCTCCGCGAACCAGACGTGCTGGTCGGAGGTGTGGTTGGGCACCACGTCCACGATGATCCGCAGGCCATGGTCGTGCGCGTCGTCGATCAGCGCCCTGGCGTCGTCCAGCGAGCCGAAGATCGGGTCCACGTCCCGGTAGTCGGCCACGTCGTAGCCGAAGTCGGCCATCGGCGAGGTGAAGAACGGGGTGAGCCAGATCGCGTCGACCCCGAGGTCCGCCAGGTACGGGAGCCTGCCGCGCGCGCCGAGCAGGTCACCCACACCGTCGCCGTTGCCGTCGGCGAAGCTGCGCACGTAGACCTGGTAGATAACCGCGTCGCGCCACCATCGGGTGGCGGTCCCGGCAGCACGGTCCGCGTAGACAAGCTCGGTCATGTTAAATCCCCCGATCAGGTGACATGTCAGGACGTGATAGCACGGTGGTGTTACGACTTCGTGGCACCGGCGGTAAGCCCGGCGACCAGGTGTCGCTGGACGAGCAGGAAGACGATCGCCGCGGGCACCGCGATCAGCACCGCCGAGGCGGTGAGCAGGCCCCAGTCGGACCAGTGCTGGCCGACGAACTGCTGAAGGCCGATGCCGAGCGTGCGCTTCTCCTCCTGCGACATGAACACGGTGGCGTAGGCCACCTCGCCCCAGGCGGTCATGAAGGAGTAGAAGGCGGTGACCGCCAGGCTGGGCCTGGCCAGCGGCAGGATGACCCGCCAGAACGTGCCGAACGGGGTCAGGCCGTCGACCATTCCGGCCTGGTCGATCTCGCGCGGAATGGAGTCGAAGTAGCTCTTCATCATCCACGCGCAGAACGGCACCGCCACGGTCATGTAGGCGATGACCAGCCCGGCGATCTGGTTGAGCAGCCCGAGGCCCGCCATCAGGTTGTAGAGCGGGACGATCAGGATCGCCACCGGGAACATCTGGGTGACCAGCAGCGTCCACATCACCCCGCGGTGGCCAGGGAAGCGGAAGCGGCTGATCGCGTACCCGGTCGTCGAGGCCAGGAAGACGCCGATGACCGTGGTCAGCCCGGCGACGATCACCGAGTTGAGCAGCCAGGTCGGGAACTGCGTCTCGGTCAGCACTCGGACGTAGTTGTCCAGCGAGGGCTGGTTGAAGATCTCCAGCTCGCTGGAGAGCCAGCCGTCGCGCGGCTTGAGCGAGGTCAGGACCAGCCAGACGATCGGGAACAGCGAGACGGCGACCGCGGCGAGCAGGGTCCCGTGCAGCAGGATCGACTTTCCCGTGCTGCGTTCCCCGCGGCTGCGGGCACGCCCGGCACGGGCCGCACCGGTGGTGGTGGTGACGGTGCTCACCAGACCTCCCCTTGCTTGCGCAGCGAGCGCCGGTAGACCACGGCCAGCACGACGAGGAGCAGCAGGACGATGACTCCCCAGGCCGCGGAGTTGGAGTAGTTGCGGACCCCGGTGAACGCCTCACGGAAGGCGTAGGTGACCAGGATCTCGGTGGAGCTGCCCGGCCCTCCCCCGCTGATCAGGTAGATCACCGGGAACATGTTGAAGGTCCAGATCGTGCCCAGCAGGACGACGGTGCTCGACACGGTGCGCAGGCCGGGGAGGGTGATGAAGCGGAAGCGCTGCCAGGGGGTTGCGCCGTCCACCTCCGCCGCCTCGTAGAGCTCACCGGGGATCGACTGGAGCCCGCCCAGCACGGCGACCATCATGAACGGCACGCCCATCCAGACGTTGACCGCGATGACCGCGATCTTCGCCGTGGTCGGGTCGTCGAGCCAGCCGACCGCGCCGAGGCCGGCGGCCTTGAGCATCGCGTTGATCACGCCGAAGTCGCTGTTGTAGAGGTAGCGCCAGATGAACGCGGAGACGAACCCGGGGATCGCCCACGGCAGGATGAGCAGCAGCCGGTAGGCCGAGCGGAACTTGACCCTGCGGTTGAGCAGCAGCGCCAGGCCCAGGCCCAGGCCGTAGTGGAGCGAGACGCAGGCGACGGTCCACACGACGGTCCAGGTCAGCTTCTCCCAGAACAGGCCGCTGGTCAGGATCGCGATGTAGTTGTCGAGCCCGACGAACTCGTAGGTCGAGGGGATGACGTTGACGCCGATCGTGCGGCCGATGTTGGCCTCGGTCGCGTCGGTCAGGGACAGGTAGACGCCTCGGGCCAGCGGCCAGCCGATCAGCAGGCCGGTGACCAGGATCACCGGGGCGACCATGGCCCAGGCGTACCAGTGCCTGCCCACCGCTCGCCGGAACGGGCCGGTGCCCTGGTGGCGGCCCTGGCCGTGCTGTTCACACGTCCAGTCGAGAGCGCCACGGATCAGCTCCAGTCCTTGAAGATGCCGCGGTACTGGTCGTCCACCTTCTTGAGCATGTCCTCGGGGGTCGTCTTGCCGCCGACCAACGACTGGTAGCCCTCAAGGAGCGGCTGGAAGAGCTGGCCGCCCTCGGGGATCCACGGCCGCGCGGTCGCGGTCTCCATGATGGGCTTGAAGACGGCGACGTCCTTGTTGGCCTGCACGTCGGGGTTGTCATAGGCGGAGACGCGGGTCGGCAGGAGGCTGATCTCCTTGGCGACCTTGGCCTGGGCCTCCGGGGTGCTCATGAAGCGGACGAACTCGTAGGAGGCGTCAATGTTCTTGGAACCGGCGTAGATCGCCAGGTTCCAGCCGCCGGTGGGGGCGCCGGCCTTGACCGAACCCGCCGGGACGGGGGCGATGCCCAGGTTCTCCTTGTCCTTGAACTCCTTGCCCTGGTAGATCTCCGACAGCGCCCACGGGCCGTTGTAGATCATCGCGGCCTTGCCGTCCTTGAGGGCGGTCATCGCGTTGGCGTAGCTGTCCTGGATCGCGGGCTTGGGCGCGGCTCCGGAGGTGACCAGGTCGGCCACCGAGGCCATCGCCTTCACGTTGGCCGGGGAGTTGACGGTGATCTTCTTGCTCTGCACATCGAGGAGGTCACCGCCCTCGCCGTACATGAAGGGCAGCAGGAAGTAGGAGTCGACGTTGAGCGCGAGGCCGTTGACCCCGGTCTTCTCCTTGACGTCGAGCGCGGCCTGCTTGAGCTCCTCGACGGTGGCGGGGGCCTTCTCGTGGCCGGCCTCCGCCAGGAGCCGCTTGTTGTAGATGAGCGCGAGGGTGTCGGTGACCTGCGGGACCGCGTACGTCTTGCCGTTGTACTTGGTGCTGCTCAGCGGACCGGCCAGGAAGTCGGACTCGTTCTCCACGGCGCGGCTGCCGTCCAGCGGCTGCAGGTAGCCCAGGGAGGCGAACTGGGAGGTCCAGGCGACCTCCGAGCGGATGACGTCCGGGGCCCCCGTGCCCGCCTGCGCCGCGGTCTGGAACTGGTTCTGCGCCTGGTCCGAGGGGACGTTGACGTACTTGACCTTGATGTTCGGATATTTCGCCTGGAACTCCTTGATGAGCGCCTGGAACGTCGGACCCTCGCTGTCCGGCCGGACGGTGTCCCACCAGGTGATCTCGCCGCTGATCTTCGACGGGTCCGTCGCCGCGGGCTGGGCGGGGGCCGCCGTGCCGGCGTCACCGCCACCGCAGGCGGAGACCGCCAGGGCGAGGGCCGCGACGATCGTCGCAGCCGAGAAGGCTCGCCGCATGTGTTTCTCCTCAGGTTCAAGGGGGCCGGCCAGGGGCTGGGGAAGCCGCCCGGCCGGGTCTGGAGTACGCCGGACGTTACGCCGACGTGAACCCCATTGGAAGAACTTTCTGCAAGAGTCTGCAAAGTCGTTACAAAGTACTCCAAAACCGGGAGGCAAGAGACCTCGGGCCGGAGACCGCGACGGAGGCGCCATCACCCTCCGGGTGGCAAAAAGTACTATTTGTACACTTTTATCCCCTCGCTGGCCTGCTACGGCCTCCTCCGGGTTTTCTCAAATTCAGAAAATTGCCGCAAGGGATTGCATAGAGCAATTCCAGTGAGTAACTTCCGGGCAACACCCTCGAAACAACTCCCGTGGAGGCCCCCCGTGGTCTGGCCACTCCCCCCACGGCGCGCGAGAAGCACCTTCCTGAGGGGCGCCGCGCTCGCGGCGGCCCTGATCGTCACCCCCCTCGCCGCCACCCCCCTCCCCGCCGCCGCCTCCGCCACCGGTACCTCCGGGTCCGCGGCCTCCGCCCCGGCCTCCGTCTCGGCCCCTGTCTCGGCCCCCGTCTCAAAACGCCCCGCCGAGCCCGTGGTCTCCGCGCTGAGCCGTACCGCCGAGCCCTCGGACCGGGACCTGGCCCGCGACGCGCTCCGCGCCGACCTGAGCCGCGAGCGCTTCTACTTCGCGATGACCGACAGGTTCGCCAACGGCGACACCGGCAACGACCGGGGCGGCCTGTCCGGCGACCGGCTCAGCACCGGTTTCGACCCGGCCCACAAGGGCTTCTACCAGGGCGGCGACCTCAAGGGGCTGCTCGGCAGGCTCGACTACATCAAGAACCTGGGCAGCACCGCGATCTGGATCACTCCGGCGTTCGTCAACCGCCCAGTGCAGGGCACCGGCGCGAACGTCTCGGCCGGCTACCACGGCTACTGGATCACCGACTTCACCAGGATCGACCCGCACCTGGGCAGCAACGCCCAGATGAAGGAGCTGGTGCGCGAGGCGCACCGGCGCGGGATGAAGGTCTTCTTCGACATCATCACCAACCACACGGCCGATGTGATCGACTACGCGGAGAAGACCTACTCCTATCGGCCCAAGGGTGCCTACCCCTACGTCGACACCGACGGCGTGCCGTTCGACGACCGGGCCTACGCGGGCAGGAACACCTTCCCCAAGGTGGACACCGGTTCGTTCCCGTACACCCCGGTCGCTCCCAAGAAGGCCAAGACCCCGTCCTGGCTGAACGACCCGACGATGTACCACAACCGGGGCGACTCCACCTTCAGCGGTGGTGAGAACGACCAGTACGGCGATTTCTTCGGCCTCGACGACCTGTGGACCGAGCGTCCCGAGGTCGTCAGGGGCATGACGGACGTCTACCAGACATGGGTGCGCGAGACCGGCCTCGACGGCTTCCGCGTCGACACCGCCAAGCACGTGAACATGGAGTTCTGGGAGAGGTTCTCCCCGGCCCTGCGCGGCTACGCGGCCCAGCACGGCAACAAGCGGTTCTTCATGTTCGGCGAGGTCTACTCCAGCGAGCCCGCCTTCACCAGCCGCTACTCCACCCGGGGCCAGATGAACGCCACCCTGGACTTCCCGTTCCAGGAGGCCGCCCGCTCCTTCAGCGGCGGCACGGCGGGCGCGGCGCGGCTGGCCCAGCTGTACGCCGGCGACGACCACCACACCGACGCCGACAGCAACGCCGCGTCGCTGCCGACCTTCCTCGGCAACCACGACATGGGCCGCATCGGCCGTTTCATCTCCCAGGACAACCCCGGCGCGCCCGACTCCGAGCTGCTCCGCAGGGACCTGCTCGCCCACGAGCTGATGTACCTCACCCGGGGCCAGCCGGTCGTCTACTACGGAGACGAGCAGGGCTTCACCGGCAAGGGCGGCGACCAGGACGCCCGCGCGTCCATGTTCGCCTCGAAGACCGAGAGCTACCTGAGCGACGACCTGATCGGCACCGACGCGACCCACGCTCGCGACAACTTCGTCCCCACCCACCCGCTGTACCGGGGCATCTCCGCCCTGGCCGCGCTACGCGACGCCCACCCGGCCCTGGCCGACGGCGCCCAGATCGAGCGGCTCGCCTCAGGCGGCGTCTACGCCTTCTCCAGGATCGACGCCGCGCGGCAGGTCGAGTACGTCGTGGCGGTCAACAACGCCGAACAGCCGGCGAACGCGAGCGTGCCCACCTTCTCCGCGGGCGCCGCCTTCACCCGGGTGTACGGGGAGGGCGCCGCCGCGCTCACCACCGGCTCGGACACGAAGCTCGCGCTCACCGTCCCCGCCCTGTCGGCGGTGGTCTACAAGGCGTCCGCGAAGCTCACCGCCCCGGCCGCGGCCCCGGCCGTCTCCATCGCCCTGCCGGGAGCCGAGATCAGGGGCACCGCCGAGGACAGCCGGATCCCGGTCACCGCGACCGTACCGGGAGGTGGCTTCGACCAGGTCACCTTCGCCGCCAAGGTCGGCGAGGACGCCTGGCGGGTGATCGGCACCGACGACGCGCCGAATGCCTCCCCCGCGGGCCGTACCTTCCGGGTCTTCCACGACCTGCGCGGCATCGCGGCGGGCACGAAGATCTCCTACAAGGCGGTGGTGAAGGACTCCGCGGGCCGCTTCGCCTCGGCGAGCGCGACCGCGACCGTCGGCGCCGAGCCGGCCCCCGAGGAGCCGGGCGCGGTCAGGCGCGACTGGCTGGTCGTGCACTACCAGCGCGAGAACTACGACGGCTGGGGCCTGCACGTCTGGGGCGACGTCGAGAACCCCACGGAATGGGCCGAGCCGCTCAAGCTCACCGGTGAGGACGCCTACGGCCGTTTCGCCTGGATCAAGCTCAAGCCCGGCGCGTCCAACGTCGGGATCATCGCCCACAGGGGTGACGAGAAGGACGGCGGCGACCGGGTCGTCAACCCCACCAGGAACGGTGAGGTCTGGCTCGCGGAGGGGAACGCGGAGACGCACCTGTCCCGCGCGGCCGCCCAGGGCCACACGACGATCCGCTACAGCCGGCCGGACAAGAACTACGACGGCTGGGGCCTGCACCTGTGGGGCGACGGGCTCGCCGACGGAGTGCCCACCGAGTGGGCCACCCCGCGCCCGCCGGACGGCACCGACTCCTACGGCGCGTTCTGGAAGGTCCCGCTGAAGAACGCCTCGACGCCGGTGAACTTCATCATCCACAAGGGCGACACCAAGGACCCGGGCCCCGACCAGTCGTTCACCCCGGCACTCCAGCCGGAGGCCGCCGTCGTCTCGGGCGTGGCGAAGGTCCACCCGACCCGGGCCGCGGCCGAGAACGTGGCGATCCTGCACTACCACCGTCCCGACGGGAAATATGAAGGCTGGGGACTGCACCTGTGGGGTGACGTGGCCCAGCCCACCGAGTGGGCCACCCCGCTCCAGCCCGCGGGCGAAGACGCCTTCGGCGTCCATTTCCGCGTCCCCCTGACCGAGGGGGCCAAGAACGTGAGCTACATCATCCACAAGGGTGACGAGAAGGATCTTCCCGACAATCAGTCGCTGGACCTCACCGCGACCGGCCACGAGGCCTGGCGGATCGCGGCCACCGAGGGTCACCTGCTGCCACAGCCGGCGGCCCGCGGCGCGGACGCCGACCTGTCGAAGTCCGCGGCGCACTGGATCGACCGCGGCACCGTGGTGTGGAAGGTCGAGCCGTCGTCCTCGCTCCGGCACTCCCTGGCCTTCTCCGAGAAGGGCGACATCACCTATGCCAAGGGCGAGCTGACCGGCGACATCCGGATCATCCGTCTGCTTCCCGGAGCGCTCACCGAGGCGCAGCGGGCGAAGTGGCCGCACCTGGCCGGGCACGCCGCGTTCACGATCGACCCGCGCGACGCCGACCTCGTCGGGAAGGCGCTGCGCGGCCAGGTCGTGGCCGTCGAGCGCGACGCCTCGGGCGCGCTGCTGGCCGCCACCGGCGTGCAGTTGCCCGGCGTACTCGACGACCTGCACGCCAAGGCGGCGACCGCCGGCCTCGGCCCCTCGTGGAGCGGTGGCACGCCCGGTCTGTCGGTCTGGGCGCCGACGGCGCGCAAGGTCGAGCTGGCGCTCTACCGCGACCCCTCCGGCGGGGCCCGTACCGTCCACGCCATGCGGCGTGACGACGGCACCGGCATCTGGTCGGTCCGCGGGCAGCAGGGCTGGAAGAACCGCTACTACACCTTCCTGGTCACGGTCTACGCGCCCGCCGAGGGCAGGATCGTCACCAACGAGGTGACCGACCCCTACAGCCTGTCGCTGGCCGCCGGCTCGGGCCGCAGCCAGCTCGTCGACCTGTCCGACCGCTCCCTGCGGCCCGACGGCTGGTCGTCACTGGCCAAGCCCAGGGCGGTGCCGCAGGAGAAGGCGTCGATCTACGAGCTGCACGTGCGGGACTTCTCCGCCTCCGACACCACGGTCCCGGCCGCCAGGCGCGGCACCTACTCGGCCTTCACCGGCGACTCGGCGGGGATGAAGGAGCTGCGCGGGCTGGCCAGGGACGGCCTGACCCACGTGCACCTGCTGCCCGTCTTCGACATCGCGACGGTCCCCGAGCGCAGGGCCGAGCGGACCGAGCCCGGCTGCGACCTGGCCTCGATGCCCCCCGACTCCGAGGAGCAGCAGGCCTGCGTCGCGCGCACCGCGGCAGGAGACTCCTTCAACTGGGGCTACGACCCGTTGCACTACACGGTGCCCGAGGGTTCCTACGCCGCCGACCCCGAGGGGTCCTCGCGGATCAGGGAGTTCCGGAGCATGGTCGGCGGGCTGAACGGGGCGGGGCTGCGGGTGGTGATGGACGTGGTCTACAACCACACCCACGCCGCCGGCCAGGACCCCACCTCGGTGCTCGACCGGATCGTGCCCGGCTACTACCACCGGTTGCTCGACGACGGCACCGTGGCCAGCTCCACCTGCTGCGCCAACACCGCGCCCGAGCACGCCATGATGGGCAGGCTCGTCGTCGACTCCGTCGTCACCTGGGCCCGCGAGTACAAGGTGGACGGCTTCAGGTTCGACCTGATGGGCCACCACCCCAAGACGAACATGCTCGCGGTCCGCGCCGCCCTGGACCGGCTGACCGTGGCCCGCGACGGCGTGGACGGGAAGTCGATCATCCTGTACGGGGAGGGCTGGAACTTCGGCGAGGTCGCCGACAACGCCCGCTTCGAGCAGGCCACCCAGGCCAACATGGCGGGCACCGGGATCGGCACCTTCAACGACCGGCTCCGTGACGCGGTCCGCGGCGGCAGCCCGTTCGACCCCGACCCGCGGGTCCAGGGCTTCGGCTCGGGACTGGCCGGGGCGCCCAACGCCTCGCCCGCCAACGGCGACGAGGCGCAGCAGCGGGCCCGGCTGCTCGGCTACCAGGACCTGATCAAGGTCGGGCTGGCCGGCAACCTCCGCGACTACACCTTCACCGCCTCGAACGGCAAGGAGGTCAAGGGCTCGCAGGTCGACTACAACGGCTCCCCCGCCGGATACACCGCCTCGCCGGGCGAGGTCGTCACCTACGTCGACGCCCACGACAACGAGACGCTGTTCGACGCGCTGGCCTACAAGCTGCCGCAGGCCACCACCATGGCCGACCGGGTGCGCATGCAGTCGCTCTCGCTGGCCACGGCCGTGCTCGGACAGGGCACCTCGTTCGTGCACGCCGGCAGCGAGCGGCTCCGATCCAAGTCGCTGGACCGCAACTCCTACGACTCCGGCGACTGGTTCAACCGGCTGCTCTGGGACTGCTCGGCGGGCAACGGCTTCGGCGCCGGGCTCCCCCCGAAGGCCGACAACGAGGACAAGTGGCAGTACGCCAGGCCGCTGCTCGCCGACCCGGCGCTGAAGCCGGACTGCGCGGCGATCGGCGCGGCCCGCGCCCGCTACGGCGAGCTGCTGAAGATCCGCTCGTCCTCCCCGGCCTTCGGTCTCGCCGGCCTGGCCGAGGTGCAGAAGCGCCTGACCTTCCCGACCAGCGGCACCTCGGAGACCCCGGGTGTCGTGACCATGCACCTGGACGCCTCGGGGATCGACCCGCGCTGGAAGTCGATCACCGTCGTCTTCAACGCGACCTCCGAGACGCGGCCGCAGAGCGTCGCCGCGCTGAAGGGCACCCAGGTGACGCTCCACCCCGTCCAGACGGCCGGCGACGACGCCGTCGTGAAGCAGTCGACGTTCGACCCCGCCACGGGCACGCTGACGGTCCCGGCACGCACGGTCGCCGTCTTCGTCCAGCCCTGACCCCCGCATACCCCGGAAAGACGGCCGGGCCAGGTGTTGCAGCACCCGGCCCGGCCAGGGAACCCGTCCATCGATCCTGGAGGCCCCCACTCATGAAACCCTACAGAGTCATCGTTGCCACGGCGTTAAGCGCGCTGGCAAGCGCCGCGGTCGTGGTGCCCGCCGTGCTGAGCGCCCCCGCCCAGGCGGCACCGCCCACCCCCGGCCCGATCGTCAAGCTGTGGAACTGGAACTGGAACTCCGTCGCCAGGGAGTGCACCGACGTCCTCGGCCCGGCCGGCTACTCCGCCGTGCAGGTCTCCCCGCCGAGTGACTCGATGTCCAAGGGCGGCTCGGTCTGGTGGGACATCTACCAGCCCGCCCGCTACACCCTCACCAGCAAGTTCGGTGACGAGAACGCGTTCAGGAACATGGTGAACGCCTGCCACGCGGCGGGCGTCAAGGTGCACGCCGACGCCGTCATCAACCACATGACCGGCCAGGGCAGCACCAGCTACGGCGGCTACGGCTTCGGCAAGTACGACTACCCGGGGCTCTACTCCTCCGCCGACTTCCACTCCCCCGTCTGCGGAATCAACAACTCCGACTACAACAACGACGGCTGGCGGGTGCAGAACTGCGAGCTGGTCGGCCTGTCCGACCTCAACACCGGCTCCGAGTACGTCCGCAACCAGATCGCCGGCTACCTCAACAAGCTGACCTCCCTGGGCGTGGACGGCTTCCGCATCGACGCCGCCAAGCACATCAACCCTGGCGACCTGGCCGCGATCAAGGGCAAGCTGACCAGCTCGCCCTACATCCACCAGGAGGTCATCCAGGGCGACAACGAGGCGATCACGCCGAGCCAGTACACCGGGATCGGCGACGTGCACGAGTTCGTGTACGGGCGCAAGCTCAAGGAGCAGTTCTCCGGGCAGATCAAGAACCTGCAGAGCTTCGGGCAGAGCTGGGGGCTGTCGGTGCCCAGCGACAAGGCCGTGGTCTTCATCGACAACCACGACACCGAGCGTAACGGCTCGACCATGAACTACAAGTACGGCGACGCCTACAAGCTGGCCAACGTCTTCATGCTCGCCTGGCCGTACGGCACGCAGCGCGTTTACTCCGGGTTCACCTGGGGCAACAGCGAGGGCGGCCCGCCGTCCGCAGGCGGCGGCTTCGTCACCGACGTCGACTGCGGCAACGGCCAGTGGACCTGCTTCCACCGCCAGATGAGCGGGATGGTCGGCTTCAACCGCGCCGTCGCCGGCACCTCGGTCGGCAACTGGTACGACAACGGCAACAACGTGATCGCCTTCAGCCGCGGCGACAGGGGCTGGGTCGCGATCAACAACGAGAGCGGCAGCGTCACCCGTACCTTCTCCACCGGCCTGCCCGCCGGAACCTACGCCAACGACGTGGGCGGCGGCACGGTGACCGTCGGCTCGAACGGCTCCGCCTCGGTGACCGTCCCCGGCAAGAGCGCGGTCGCCATCCACACCGGCGGCGTCAGGCCCACCGACCCGCCGCCCGGTGACGCGACCGTCTACTACTCCACCACCTGGGCGAACGCCAACATCCACTACCAGCCCACCGGCGGCGCCTGGACCACCGTCCCCGGCGTCCCCATGAACGAGACCGCCTGCGCCGGCTGGAAGAAGAAGACCGTCGACCTCGGCACCGCCACCGGGCTCAAGGCCGCCTTCAACAACGGCTCCGGCACCTGGGACAGCAACGGCGGCGCCGACTACACCATCGGCCGCGGGGTGAGCACGGTCAAGAACGGCGTGGTGACCGCCAACGCCACCTCCCCCTGCGGCCCCGAACCCAGCCCCACCCCGACGGTGAACCCCGGTAAGGTCGCCACCTCCTTCAACGCGAACGTGACGACCTCCTACGGCCAGAACGTCTTCGTGGTCGGCGACATCGCCGAGCTGGGCGGCTGGAACCCCGCCAACGCGGTGGCGCTCTCCTCGGCCGGCTACCCGGTCTGGAAGGTCACGGCCAACCTGCCGGCCAACACTGCGGTCTCCTACAAGTACATCAAGAAGAATTCCGACGGCTCGGTGACGTGGGAGAGCGACCCCAACCGGTCCTTCACCACCCCGGCGAGCGGCACCGCGACGCGCAACGACACCTGGCGCTGACCTCCGGGCCGTATCCGGCCCATCCGCCCCGGGCGTCCGCCGACGCCCGAGGTTCCCCTCTCCGCCTCGCACAGAGGAATCCCCATGCGTTCATCCCCCCAACGCGTGCTCAGGCTGCTCGTCGTCGCGATCTTCGGCCTGGCCTCCGCCCTCGTCCCG
This sequence comes from Streptosporangium sp. CA-115845, assembly GCF_050943795.1. NCBI lineage: Bacteria > Bacillati > Actinomycetota > Actinomycetes > Streptosporangiales > Streptosporangiaceae > Streptosporangium > Streptosporangium sp. CA-115845. The sequence goes on from NZ_CP191988.1 coordinate 5,955,188, forward strand.
CTGTCCGCGGCACTGGCCGCCAACAGCGTCACCGTCTACTACTCCACCACCTGGACCGCCGCCAACATCCACCACCAGCCCACCGGCGGCGCCTGGACCACCGTCCCCGGCGTCCCCATGAACGAGACCGCCTGCGCCGGCTGGAAGAAGAAGACCGTCGACCTGGGCACCGCCACCGGGCTCAAGGCCGCCTTCAACAACGGCTCGGGCACCTGGGACAACAACGGCGGCGCCGACTACACCATCGGCACCGGGACCGTGAAGGTCTCCGGCGGCCAGGTGACGTCGGGCAACCCGTGCCCGGGAGGCGAACTACCGGACAACCAGGCCGTCGTCTACTTCCACAAGAAGACCAGGGGCTGGACGACCGCCAACATCCACTACCAGCCCACCGGCGGCGCCTGGACCACCGTCCCCGGCGTCCCCATGAACGAGACCGCCTGCACCGACTGGGCCAAGAAGACCGTCAACCTCGGCACCGCCACCGGGCTCAAGGCCGCCTTCAACAACGGCTCCGGCACCTGGGACAACAACGGCGGCGCCGACTACACCATCGGCACCGGCGTCAGCACCGTCAAGAACGGCGTGGTGACCGGCAACGCCGCCGACCCATGCGCCCCCGAGATTCCGGACACCGAGAAGCCCAGCACACCGGCCGGTGTGACAGCGACCGCGACCGGTGTCTCGATCGCGCTGGCCTGGAGCGCCGCCACCGACAACGTCGGGGTGACCGGCTACAAGGTCACCCGCACCGGCGGCACCGGGGGAACCAAGGTCGTCGACGTGACGGCCACCGCGCACTCCGACACCGGCCTGGCGGAGAACACCCTCTACCGCTACACCGTCCAGGCCAGGGACGCCGCCGGCAACCTCTCCGGGGCGAGCGAGGAGGCCACCGCCACCACCGGGAAGAAGCCAGAGGAGCCCGAGGGCGGCACCCCGCTCGGCGGCGACCCACGCGAGGACTCCATCTACTTCGTGATGACCGCCCGGTTCGCCGACGGCGACACCTCCAACAACCGGGGTGGCAGCCAGCACGTGAAGTCGGGCAACGCCGCGAACAACGACCCGATGTTCCGCGGTGACTTCAAGGGCCTGGTCGACAAGCTCGACTACATCAAGGGCCTCGGCTTCTCCGCCCTGTGGATCACCCCGGTCGTGCTCAACCGCTCCGACTACGACTTCCACGGCTACCACGGCTGGGACTTCTACCGGGTCGACCCCCGCCTGGAGTCCGAGGGCACGTCGTACCAGGATCTGATCAACGCCGCCCACGCCAAGGGCATCAAGATCTACCAGGACGTCGTCTACAACCACAGCTCCCGCTGGGGCGCCAAGGGCCTGTTCACCCCCACCGTGTGGGGCGCGCGCGACGATCAGTGGAAGTGGCTCTACAGCGAGAAGGCGGCGGGCCGGGAGTACGACCCGATGCAGGAGCATCAGGGGAACGCCCCGGACCTGACGGCCGCGCAGAACGCGATGGCCAAGGGCAGGCCGTACAACGGCGACCAGTGGTCCACCACCGAGCCGGCGGGCAACACCTGCCGCAACTGGGGCACTCCCACCCAGTGGAGCAGCCCCGAGGGGTACCGCATCTACAACTGCCAGTGGCCGAACCCGACCTCCGGCATGTTTTCGTCGAATTACTACCACCAGTGCTGGATCGGCAACTGGGAGGGCGAGGACTCCCGCAGCTGCTGGCTCCACGACGACCTGGCCGACTTCAACACGGAGAGCAAGGTCGTCCAGGACTACCTGATCGACGTCTACAACAGGTACATCGACATGGGCGTGGACGGTTTCCGCGTCGACACCGCCGTGCACATTCCCAGGGTCACCTGGAACCGCCGGTTCCTGCCCGCGATCCGTGAGCACGCGACCGCGAGGTTCGGGGCGGAGAAGGCCAAGGACTTCTACGTCTTCGGCGAGGTCGCCGCGTTCGTGCACGACAAGTGGAACCGCGGCTCGGTGAACCACTCCGCCCAGTTCTTCACCTGGAAGGAACGCAAGGAGTACAGCGCCGACGACGTCCGAGCGGCGATCGAGCAGTACGACTACGAGAACCTGATGGGCTCGGGCAACCAGCCCACCAGCACCAACGCCACGCTGAACGGCAACACCTACCACGCGCCCGACCACAGCAGGTTCTCCGGCATGAACGTCATCGACATGCGCATGCACATGAACTTCGGCGAGGCGTCCAACGCGTTCGGCAACGGCAAGGACTCCGACGACAGCTACAACGACGCCACCTACAACACCGTCTACGTCGACTCCCACGACTACGGCCCGAACAAGTCCTCGGTCCGCTACGACGGCGGCACCGACGCCTGGGCGGAGAACATGAGCCTGATGTGGACCTTCCGCGGCATTCCGACGCTCTACTACGGCTCGGAGATCGAGTTCCAGGCGGGCAAACCGATCGACTGCGGGCCGACCTGCCCGCTGGCCACGACGGGACGCGCCTATTTCGGTGACCACCTGGCGGGATCGGTCACCGCCTCGGGCTTCGGTACGGTGTCCAGTGCCTCGGGCACGGTGGCGCAGACCCTCGACAAGCCGCTGGTCAAGCACGTGCAGCGGCTCAACCAGATCCGCAGGGCCGTCCCGGCGCTGCAGAAGGGGCAGTACTCCACCGAGGGTGTCTCGGGCGGCATCGCCTACAAGCGCCGTTTCACGCAGGGGTCCGTGGACAGCTTCGTGCTGGTCTCGGTCTCCGGGAACGCCACCTTCACCGGCATCCCCAACGGCACCTACGTCGATGCCGTCACCGGTGACAGCAGGACCGTCACCGGCGGAACGCTCACCATCTCCCTGAGCGGCAAGGGCAATATGAGGGCCTACGTGCTCACGCTGCCCGGCAACCCCGCTCCCGGCAAGATCGGCGTCGCGGGACCGTACCTGAGGTAACCGCGCCCGACGGCACCGCCCGGATCGGCTCGGAGGCCGGATCCGGGCGGTGTCGTCGTGCCCTTCACCACGCGCGATGCCGCACTCCCCCGCCGGCGGGCGCGGGCCGTCAGGAGCCGATCAGCTTCGCGAAGCCCGGGTAGTCGACCACGATCCCGTCGTCGTCGAAGACGAGGTCGGCGTGCAGGCCCCCGCTCTCGCAGCGCACCAGGTTGGGCCCGAGGTGGGTGTAGCGCTGGGGATGGTGGCTCACGTGCAGGTGGGGCACCTGGACCGAGGCCGTGACGATGTCCACGTGCCCTTTGGACCTGTTGAGGCCGTGCCGCAGGACCGGCATGGTGTGCGTCAGCGGCGAGAGTTCCAGATCGCAGTCGAGCGCGTCGTTCAGAACGTTCATGTCCCCGCCGGGCAACGCCCCGTCCAGGCGCCCCTCCTCGTAGGTCTCACACGACCAGGCTCCGTGGACGGAGCGGCGCAGATCGAGGGACCGGGACCAGCCCGCGCCGTGAGCCCGTACCGTCAGCAGTTCGGTGATGTATCCGGGCAGCACGCGCACCGTGTACTCCAGCCGGTAGGGCACCGGATCCGTGCCGATCGCCACGCCGACCGCGATCATCTCCTCTGTGAGGTCGACCTCCGCGTATTCGGCTCCTTCGTCCTTCAGCCACACGAGCCCGCGCATCGCCGTCCCCCTCGCCCGCTCCTTCCCGGCCCATGAGTGAGATGACCCGGCGGCACGGGAATACCCCTGGCCGGTGAGCGTGAATCTCCGCACCATTCCAAGAACGTTAAACAGGACGTACCCCCTCGATTCTCCGGCGCGGAGGCTGGATACGGTATGCCGGGTGCAGGCGGTTATTGCGGCGTTCGTCCCGATATGGTGCATCGGTGCCCTCGGCTGGCTGGCCGCCCGTTCCGGATCGGCGAGCGTTCAGGTCCGGCAGGCGCTGACCAGGTTCGCGTTCACCATCGCGATGCCCTCGGTGCTGTTCACCACACTCAGCCGTACCCCGCTCAGCCAGATCCAGCCCGGTCCCCTGCTCGCCTTCGCGATCAGCACCTTCACCGTCGGCCTGCTGGCACTAGCGCTGTTCCGCGGCAAGCTGCCCGACCGGGTGACCGCCGCGATGGCGTCGTCCTACGTCAACGCCGGCAACCTCGGCATCCCCGTCGGCCTCTACGTCCTGCACGACGCGACGTTCGTGGTGTCGGTCCTGATGTTCCAGGTCCTGGTGGTCTCCCCGCTGCTCTTCCTCGGTCTCGGGGCCGGCGGCTCGTCCTTCCTCGCCCCGCTGCGGACGCCGATCGTGGCGGCCTCGATCCTCGGCCTGGGCGTGTCCGCCCTCGGCTGGCGGTTGCCCGACCTCGCGCTGCGCCCCCTGGAGATCCTCGGTGGCGCCGCGGTGCCCCTGGCGCTCTTCTCACTGGGCATGTCCCTGAGCGGCTCGGCCGTCGCCTGGCGCGGAATCGGACCGGTGGTGATGCTCAAACTACTGCTCCAGCCGCTGGTCGCTCTCCTGGCCGGCCGTTTCCTCCTCGATCTCGACGGTCCCGCGCTCTTCGCGGCGGTCCTGTTCGCGGGGCTTCCGACCGCCCAGAACACGTACGTGTACGCCGCCGAGCACGGCCGTCCCACCGAACTGCCCCGCGACGCCATCCTCGTCTCCAGCCTCCTGTCCCTGGTGACCCTGTCCGTCATCGCCCTGCTGGGAGCCGGGTGATCCGAGATCCGTCCATCGTCTGGGCGAACGTGGTGACGAAGTGCCGTCTCCTGAGAGCGCATGCGGGCGCTATGAGGCGTGAGTGGATGCCTGCCGAAGTGCTTTGATCACGGCCGTGATCGCAGGCCGTCGCGCGCTGCCGGAGCGAACGGCGACCACGATCCTCCGATCGGAGAGACCGATGATCGGGCGAGCGACGACGCCGGCCCTGGGCTCGACCGCGAGCTCGGGGAGGACCGCGACGGACAGGCCGGCGGCGACGTGGGAGAGCAGCACACCGTAGCTGGAGAAGCGACCGGCGACGATCGGCTCGAATCCGGCGAGCCGGCAGTGACGAGGCACGAGCTCACCCAGGTACGTGCCCGAGTGGTCCAGCGCCCACCGCTCCGCGGCGAGATCGGTGAGCGAGACGACATCGAACTCCCCCACCACATGAGCCGCGGGCGCGACAAGCAGGAGCGGGTCGGTCGCGAGCGGGATCACCGTGATGGTGGGGCTCAAGAGCGAGCCGTCGGCTTCGTCGACGGTGACCACGAGATCGCAGCGGCCCTGATGGAGCGCCGCCATGCTCTCGCGCGGCTCGATCTCGAGCAGCTCCAGCCTCAGCCGCGGGTGCGCGCGCGCCACAGCCGTCACCGCCTCGATCAGGATCGGGGCGATCGAGCTGGCGAACCCGCCCACGCGTAATTGTCCCGCGGGTTCGGTGGTGACCTCGGCCAGCTCCGCCTCGATGGCATCCATGTGGTCGCGCAGCTCGCGCGCCCGTTCCACGAGCGTCGCACCGGTCGGCGTGAGGGTGAGGGTTCGACCGACCCGTTCGAAGAGCTGCGCTCCCGTCTCGGCCTCCAGCACTGTGAACTGCTGCGACACCGTCGATGGGCTCAACATCAGTTCCGCCGCCACGGCGCGCACGGTTCCGACCCGCTCGAACACATCGAGAAGCCGAAGTCGCCACGGGTTCAGAGTCATGACACACAGCCTACTGTTCGATGTAACCGAACAGAATGATGGAAATACTGTGATGGACATGCACAGTCTGACGTCAGTACCGTCGAACCATGTCGTCCATCGCCTCCGAATCCCCACTCGTCTCCGATGCCGCGTTCTGGTCAGATGTTGACAAGCACGTCATCCGGTACGGCGCCTCGTTCGTTCCGGAGATAATCGCGCGCGCCGAGGGGAGTTTCGTCTACACCGAAAGCGGGCGGAAGATCCTCGACTTCACGTCGGGGCAGATGAGTTCCATCCTCGGCCACTCGCACCCGGAGATCGTGGCGACGGTGCAGCGCCAGGTCGCCGATCTCGACCACCTCTACAGCGGCATGCTCTCCAGGCCGGTCGTCGAGCTCTCACGACGCCTGGCCGAGACGCTGCCCGACCCTCTCACCAAGACCTTGCTCTTGAGCACGGGTGCGGAGTCGAACGAGGCGGCGATCCGGATGGCGAAGCTTGTCACCGGAAAGCATGAGATCGTGTCGTTCGCGCGGTCCTGGCATGGCATGACCCAGGCCGCAGCCGCGGCGACCTACAGCGCAGGACGCAAGGGATACGGTCCGACCGCCCCGGGCAACATCCCGATCCCGGTCCCCTACGAGTATCGGCCCGATTTCGTCGACGCAGAGGGGCGACTTGACTGGCGGCGTCAGCTCGACGTCGCCTTCGGGCTCGTGGACGCGCAGTCCACCGGAAACCTCGCCGCCTGTATCGTCGAACCGATCTTGAGTTCCGGGGGAGTCATCGAACCGCCGCTCGGCTACCTCGCGGCGCTCAAGCGCAAGTGCGTGGAGCGCGGGATGCTCCTCATCCTCGACGAGGCTCAGACCGGGCTGTGCCGTACCGGTACCTGGTACGCCTTTCAGCGCGACGGTGTCGTTCCCGACATCCTGACCCTGTCGAAGACGCTCGGCGCCGGCCTGCCACTCGCCGCGGTCATCACCTCGGCCGAGATCGAACAGGCCGCCGCCGAGCGGGGGTTCCTCTTCTTCACCACGCACGTCTCCGACCCCTTGGTCGCCGCCGTCGGCAACACCGTGCTCGACGTGCTCGAACGTGACGCGCTCGATGCGCGAGCGACCGAGTTGGGGGCGTTCCTGCGCGCCGGTCTGCTGTCCATCCAGAGCCGGCACGCCATCGTCGGCGACGTGCGTGGCCGCGGGCTCCTCCAGGGAATCGAACTCGCGCCCGGCGCCGGCACCGGCGCCGAGGAGAGCTCGGATGAGCTCGGAGCGGCCATCACCCGCCGCTGCCTCGAACTCGGCCTCCACATGAACATCGTGCAGTTGCCGGGAATCGGGGGAACGTTCCGGATCGCCCCCACTCTCACCAGCACCGAAGACGAGATCACCCTCGGCCTGGAGATGCTCGACCAGGCGATCGAAGACGTGATCGCACGAACGCGCCTCACTGCTTGACCAAGGGACAGGCTCTGGGTTCCCGGGCGCCCCTCCAGCTCATGCCGCCCGGGACCAGGGCGTTCTCCGTGTGGAGCTCGCCACGGTGGTGGCCGGTCAGCCCAGGCGCCAGATCCTGACCGTGTCGTCGCCGCCGCCGGTGACCGCGACGGGACGCCCGCCCAGCTCGGCCACCGCGGCGCCGAACACGTTGTGGTCGTGGCCCTTGAACGGCCGCCCGGCCGACGCTCCGGTGTCGAGGTCGTGGACCTGCGCGGTGCCGTCGTTGCTGCCGGAGACGACGACGGTGAGCGACCCCACCCTGCCGACGGCCAGTGAGTAGATCCAGCCGCTGTGGTCGCGGATGGGCGGGCGTGCCTCACCGGCGCCGGCGGCGTCGTCGATGTGGATGTCCTGCGCACCGCCGGCGGACAGCACCACCAGCCTGCCGTCCAGCTCGGCGGTGGTGACCACCGATACCTGAGCGCGCTGGGTGGCGATCGTCTCGCCGCGGCCCGAGCGGAGCGGCCAGCGGCGCACCGTTCCGTCCCCGCTCCCGGTGAACACGACGGGCTCGCCGTCCAGTTCGGCGGTCGCCAGGCCGAACAGCGCCCCGCTGGAGGCACGGCGGACCTTGCCGATCGCGGCGCCGGTTCTCAGGTTCCACAGCCGCAGGCCCCCGTCGCGGCCGCCGGTCACGACCACGGGCTCACCGTCGAGGGTGGCCACGGCCAGGGAGAAGACGGGCTCGGCGGCGGCGATGGGCTTGCCGACCGCCTTCCTCGCGGCGAGGTCCCAGCGACGTACGGTCCCGTCGTCACCGCCTGACACCGCGATCGTCCTGCCGTCCAGCTCGGCGACGGCGACGGAGCGCACCCAGTTGGTGTGCCCGGTGAGCGTGGCCAGCGGCCTGCGGGTGGCCAGGTCCCAGAGGCGAACGGTGCGGTCGTAGGCGGCGGAGACGATCACGGACCTGTCGCCCACCCTGGCGACCGCCACCGCCTGCAGGTCGTCGCGGTGGCCCCGGAGCGGGCCGCCCACCGGCGCGCTCTTCCAGTCTCCGGTGACCGAGGTGGGGGTGGCCGCGGGAGAGGGCTGCCCCGTGCTCTGCGGGGGCGACGACCCGTCCCCCGACGGGTACCCGTCGGGGGACGGGGAGACGTCCGAGACCGGCAACGGAGAAACCGATGGCGGGGAGCCGGTCAGTGCCACGGGGGTGGGGTCCGCATCCCCCTTCTCGCTTCCCGACAGCAGCGGCGGGAGCACGAAGGCTCCCGCGGAGACCGCGAGGGTGGTGGCGGCGACGACGGCGATCCACCACAGGCGCGACCGATCGGCCGCTACCGGCACGGTCACGGCCGGGGCGCCGCCTCCCGGGCCGCCCTGCCCGGCGGGCACGCCGGGCCCGGCCGGGACCGGCCCAGCGGGTGCGGGCACCCTTCCGTGACCGGCCGGCTCCCACTGCTGGGGCGCCGTGCTCCGGCCGGGTGGCGGCTGCTCGGCACGAGAAGGGCGCCACGGTGGCGGCTGGGGGGACGGCGGCAGGTCGTGGGCGGACGGTCGCCGGGACTCCGGCGACCGCTCGGCCTGCGACGGCTGCCGGGGCGGCGCGGCGGCGGTGCCCGTCGACGGCTGGCGGATCAGCCTGAACAGCGCCTCGGATGCCACGGGACGGTCGGCGGGTGACTTGGCCAGGCAGTCGCGCAGCAGCGGCCGCAGCCCTTCGGGCACCCCGGACAGGTCGGGCTCGACACTGAGGACGCGGTGCAGCACGGCCGGGATGGTGTCCTGGCCGAACGCGGGACTTCCGGTCGCGGCGAACACCATCGTCACGGCCCAGCTGAACACGTCCGAGGGGGCGGCGGCGGGCTCGCCGCGAATCTGCTCGGGCGACATGTAGGCCGGGGTTCCGATCGCGCCGCTGGTGTGGGCGGTCGCGTCGAGCGTCTTGGAGATGCCGAAGTCGATGACCCGCGGGCCGTCGAAGCCGAGGAGCACGTTGGCCGGTTTGAAATCGCGGTGCACGATGCCCGCCTGGTGGATGGCGACGAGCGCGGTGACGGTGCTGATCGCGATGCGCTGCAGGGCGGCGCCGTCGCGCGGCCCCTCGCTCTCGACCGCCTGCTGCAACGACTGCCCGTCGACGAACTCGCTCACCACGTAGAGGCGGTCGCCGCTCTCCCCCGCGTCGAGCACCCGGGCGGTGCAGAACTCGGCGATCTGCCGGGCGACGGCGATCTCCCGCTGGAAGCGCGTCCTCGCGACCTGGTCGGCGGCGAACTTCGGGTGCAGCACCTTGACCGCGACGCTCCCACCGGCCGGGTCGCGTCCGAGGTAGACCGTTCCCTGCCCGCCCTCACCGAGCCTGGCCTCGATCGCGTACGGCCCGAAGGCCGTGGGATCGCCGGATCTGAGCTCCGTACCGGCCATCGTGCTCCTCCCCCGCCACGAGCCCGCCCGAGTGGTCCGGCGGCCAACGCCCTGCCGCACGCGCCGGGTTCCGGGCAGCCGAGTCCCGGAAAAGAGCATGCCAGCATCGGCAAATTAGACCAAATGCCTACTGAATATCAGTCGAGGATGTTGGCGTGCAGGGCGCGCAGCACCGCGTTGGTGCGGTCGCGCGCCCCGAGTTTGAGCAGCATGGTCGAGACGTGGTTCTTCACCGTGCCTTCGGCCAGGAACAGGGCCTGGGCGATCTCACGGTTGCTGTAACCCTCCGCGACGAGCCGCAACACCTCCACCTCTCGTTCGGTGAGCTGCTGAATCGCGGGCAGGTCGTCGTCATCCGCCGGCCGGCGGCGGTGCACCGCGCGCAGTAGCCGATCGGTGATCGACGGCGAGATCAGCGTCCCTCCGTCGGCCAGGACCCGGATGGCCCGGGTCAGCCGTTCGAGCGTCACGTCCTTCAGCAGGTAGCCGCATGCCCCCGCCCGCATCGCGTCCAGCACCAGGGTGTCGTTGTCGAACGTGGTCAGCACGAGCACCGGTGGCGCGTCGGCCGCGCGCTCCTGCAACGCCTTGAGCGTCCAGATGCCGTCGTGGCGAGGCATGCGCAGGTCGAGCAGGACGACGTCGGGGGCGTGCTCCTCGATCGCCGCCAGCGCGGACATGCCGTCGTCGGACTCCCCCACCACCTCGATGTCGTCGGTCAGGTCGAGCAGGCTGCGGATGCCCTGCCGCACCAGGGTCTGGTCGTCGACCACGATCACCCGGATCATCGCGCGGGCACCCTGGCGGTGACGCGGAAACCGTCGCTGCCGTCGAGCCGCACGTCGCCGCCGATCGCGTCGATCCGCTCGCTCAGGCCGCGCAGCCCGTTGCCGGGCCGCAGCTGAGGGCTGCCACGCCCGTCGTCGACGGAGGTGAGTCTCACGGCTTGGTCCGCTGTGTTCTCGATCCGGATGCGCAGCGAGGTCGCGTTCGCGTGCCGGATGGTGTTGGTGACGATCTCCTGGACGACGCGGATGAGCGTCATGGTCACCTCCTCGGTGGGGCGTACGTCGTCGTCGATCCACACGCCGATGTCGAGGCCGGGAATGTCGCGTACCACGGCGCTCAGGGACTCGCGCAGATCGGGCGCGTCGGCGCGCAGCTGCCCGACGGTCGTGCGCACGTCGCGGAGCAGGTCCCGCGCCACCCGGTCGGCGCGCTCGATGTGCACGCGCGCGCCGGAGCCGTCGTGGTGCCGGGCGACCTCCAGTTCCAGGGTGAGCGCCGTGAGCTGGTGCCCCATGAGGTCGTGCAGCTCCCGGGCGATGCGCAGGCGTTCGTGGGCGCGTGCGGTGTCGGCCAGGATGACGCTCGCCGCCCGCAGCTCCAGATGTGCCTTGACCAGCTCGCGGCGCATCCGCTGCTCCCGGATGATCGCCAGCGAGCTGAGCAGCGTCGCGGTCTGGATCAGCAGGTACAGCAGCGCGCTGAGGCTGATCTCGGTGAAGGTGGCGCCGGTGAGGCTCACGGCCACCGCGATGACGACGGTGTTGAGCGCGACCACCAGCGGGCCCGCCCACAGTGGCGCGATGTACGCGCTCAAGACCGCGGTGAAGACCAGCAGGATCGGCAACCACCCTGAGCCGGGCGCCGTCAGGACCGTCAGCCACCCCAGCACGACGGCCACGCCGTAGCAGACCCGCGCCCCCCGGACTGCGGCGGTCAGCGACGTGGCCAGCAGCGCCACAAACAGCACGTCCCACACCAGCTGGGGCATCCGTGTCGGGGCCGCGCCGAGCAGCGTCGGGGCGCCCACCGCGAGGCACACCAGCAGTACCGCCAGCCCTGCCCACGTGTCCGGCTCGATTCGCCGCATATCATCACTGTACTGGCGCTCGCATCCGCGCTGGGGTGCCGAAAGTCATGGGTGCCGATGCTGACCATCGGCACAGGCGCCAGGGGCTCGCCCTCCCTAACCTCGACGACATGCATGCGACAACGTCATCTCCCGCCGTCGAAGCGGACCGCCTGCACAAGCGCTACCGCTCCAAGGTCGCCGTCGAGGAGGTCAGCCTTTCGGTCGCCGTCGGCGAGATCTTCGGCATCCTGGGACGCAACGGAGCCGGCAAGACGACCACCGTCGAGCTGATCGCCGGGCTCAGGCGGCCCGACCGCGGCACCGTCCGCGTGCTCGGCCTGGACGTCCGGCGCGACCGGGCCCGGCTGCGCCAGGTCCTCGGAGTCCAGCTGCAGGAGGCCACCCTGCACTCCGCGCTCACGGTCACCGAGCTGGTCCGCCTGTACGGGAGCTTCTACCGCGACCCGCTGCCGACCGGCGACCTGATCGAGTCGGTCGGCCTGACCGCCTCCCGCCGCACCCGCTTCGAGAACCTCTCCGGCGGCCAGCAGCAACGGCTGTCGATCGCGCTCGCCCTCGTCGGGCGGCCCCGGGTGGTGATCCTCGACGAGCTCACCACCGGTCTCGACCCCGAGGCACGCCGCCAGATGTGGGCGACCCTGGAGCGGCTGCGCGAGTCCGGCGTGACCGTCCTGCTCGTCAGCCATGCCATGGAGGAGGTCGAACGGTTGTGCGACCGGGTCGCGCTGCTCGACGCGGGACGGGTCGTCGCCCTCGACTCGCCCTCCGGGCTCGTTCGAAGGGCCGGGTTCGCTCAACGGGTCACCTTCCGCACGGCCGCCCCCGTGCCGGACGGGCTGCTCGAAGGACTCGACGAGGTCGAGCGGGTACGCGCCGACGGCGACCGTGTCGTCGTCGAAGGCCGCGGCGACCTGCTCCAGGCCGTCAGTGTCGCGCTCGTACGCGCCGGCGTAGTGGCGACCGAGACACGCAGCGAACAGGCCGGCCTGGACGACGCCTTCGTCGCCCTGACCGGACACCGGCTCGACACCGAGGAGACGATCCGTTGACCGACATCACCGTCCACCGCCCCGGCCCGCGCGCCTGGGCCGGACTGCTGATCTGCGAGCTCAAGATGGTCGCCCGCGACACCGCCGGGCTGATCGTGCCGATCGGCCTGCCCATGCTCATCCTGGTGACGAACGCCTCGTCCGCCGGCCGGGAGACGATCGCGCACGGCCGCACGGCGTTCGACGTCTACGTGCTGCCGCTGGTGTTCACGATGGTCGTGGCCACGACCGGCATCGTCAACATGCCGAGCTTCCTGGCCTATTACCGTCGCAGCGGCATCCTGCGACGCCTCGGGGTGACGCCCGCCTCGCCCGCGTTGGTCCTCGTCGCCCAGGCGGCCGCCGGCGTGCTGCAGATCGCCGTCGGCATCGCGGCCGCCTGGATCCTGGCCATCCTGGCGTTCGGCGCCAAACCCCCGGTGCGCGTCGGCGCGGCGCTCGGTGTGCTGGCGCTGACGGTGGCCGCCATGTACGCCGTGGGCCTGATCGTCGCCGCACTGTCGCCCACCCCGAACTCCTCCGTGGCGATCGGCCTGAGCGTCTTCTTCGCCCTGGGCGCCACCGGCGGCATGTTCGGCGGGCGTGACAGCCTCCCGGAGGTGATCACGACGATCGGGCAGTGGCTGCCGTTCGGCGCCGGGAGCCAGGCCCTGTCGGCCGCCTGGATCGGTGCGCCCATCGAGGCGTCCAACCTGATCGGCCTGGCCGCCAGCCTCGTGTTCGGCAGCGTCGTCGCGGCCGTGTTCTTCCGCTGGGACTAACCGGCCGTGCGCCCGCCCCGGGCGGCCGGGGCGGGCGCACCGCCCGCCGTTTCGCCCGGGGGCGGCCGGTCCGCACCGGGACATCATCCGAAAATCCCGCTCAGAGCGTTGGCGCGTTGGCGTCCTGGCTCACCACCGCGAGCACCCCGTCGATCTCGGAGAGCGCGGTGGTCAGCTCGGTCACCAGGCCGGAGCCGTGCACGGTGAGCCAGAGCGAGACGCTCTCCGGGACGTGCCGCTCGCCGCGCTGGTCGACGGAGAGCTCGTCCACGACGAATCCCCGGTGCGTGCACTCGGCCAGCACCAGCCGGAGCACGCCCCGCCCGCCGAGATAGGTCAGATGGAGCCGCGAGGGTGCGTACCTGGACCGGGGAAGCCGGTCGGCCAGTGGGGTGAGCACGAACACCGTCGCGAAGTGTCCCACGGTCACGACTACCGCCAGCAACCACAGTCCCGCTCCCGCCGCCATGCCCACCGCCGCGGTGAGCCAGATCGCCGCGGCGGTGGTGAGACCCCGGACCGCGTCACCGCGGACGAATATCAGGCCGGCGCCGATGAAGCCGATGCCGGAGACGATCTGGGCGGCCACCCGGGACGGATCGAGGGAGACGTGCTCTCCCAGCACATCGGCGAAGCCGTGTTTCGACACCAGCATGATCAGAGCGGCGGCGAAGCCGACCAGGGTGTGGGTGCGCAGTCCCGCGCTCTTCTGGCGGATCTCCCGTTCCAGGCCGATCGCGGCCGAGAGCACGAATGCCAGGGCCAGCTCGCCGATCTGCGTCCAGCCCTGTCCCGCCAGGTCACCGAGAGGTGCCAACGCCGCCACCTCCAGGTCGAGCCCCGGCCCTGTCCACCGGGAAGGGCCGGGCCGCCGCTCGGCGTCTCTTTCCTCGCTACGCCGTCTCCGCGGCCTGCCCGGCTTCCCGCAGGAAGGGCGAGAACCGCTGTTCGGTCAGATAGTGACCGATCCCGATGACGAGCACGAGAGGCCATTCGACGACTCCGAACGCGCCCAGCGCGCCCAGCACACCGTAGAAGACCAGTCGATCCGCCGGCGGCACGGTCAGCGTGCCGATCACCGGCAGGCTGACGTGCGGCCGCTCCGACCCGCCCGCTCTGCCATCCAGTGCGGCGACGGCTCCCTTGACCATGACAGCCTCCGTGAATCACGACGTACTGTCGCAAGTCCCCGGCCGCAGGTGGCTTGTAACGCCGTTTGATGAGAACTTTGCCCGCCCCGGGTCCTCAGCTCCGGGCCAGGCGCCAGATGTGGAAGGCCGGGCCGTCAGCGGGCAGCGTGACGGTGCCGTCGGCCTCGGGGGACAGTTCCGCGTCGCCGTACACGGGCAGGCACCGGGCGCCGAGCGGGAGCCGCACCGGCCGGTGGGCGGCGCGGGCGGCCAGGATCAGCAGGCGTTCGCCCGCGCGCTCCCGGACGTAGACCACGGCGTCCTCGGAGACGTGCAGCCAGCGCAGGCCTCCGTGGCGCAGGGCGACCTCGCCCCGGCGCAACGCGATCAGGTCGCGGTAGACACCGAAGGTGCCCTGGTCCCACCTCTCCGGCCGGTCCCAGGGCATGGTCCGGCGGGAGTCCTCTCCCCACGCGCCCTCCAGGCCGATCTCGTCGCCCGCGAACACCATGGGCGTGCCGGGCAAGGTGAGCATCAGCCCGGCGGCGACCTCCACCAGGGCTGGATCCCCTCCGCATATCGTGCGGATCCTGGCGGTGTCATGGGAGCCGAGGATCGACCAGGAGTGGACCAGCGAGCGCCACGACATGTGGCCGGAGAAGGCACGGATCGTCGCCACCGCGTCGCCGCCGCCGATCCTGGGCACCTCCGCCGGAACCCCGAGGAACGGCAGGTGGACCTCTGGACCTCGCAGCCAGCTCCACACCGGGCGGGTGAAGCCGGCGTAGTTCATCGTCCCCTGCCAGCCGCCGACGTCGAGATCGCCGGTGGCGTCGTGCGCGTGCTCGGCGACGAGCAGCCGGTCCGGGCACTCGTCGGTCATCACCCGCCGGATGCGCCTGGCCACCTCGTGCGCGTGGTCCGCCTGGCGGAGCCTGCCGGTCATGTTGGCCACGTCGATGCGCCAGCCGTCCAGGCCGAACCGGAGCCAGCCGCGGACGACCTCCTCCATCGCCTCCGCCAGCCGCTCGCTCGACCAGTCGAGCTTGGGCAGGGAGGGAACACCCATCCATGCCTCGTAGCCCAGGTCGTCGTCGGTGAAGAAGAACATCTCCCGCTCGGCGGCGCCCTTGTCCCGCAGCGCCGCCTGGAACCAGGCATGGGTGTCGCCGCAGTGGTTCGTGGTGAGATCGCCCAGGATGCGCATGCCTCTGCGATGCACCTCGTCGATCAGCGCGCGATAGGCCGCGTCGCCTCCGAGCAGCGGGTCGACCTCGGCGAAGGAGGAGGCGTTGTAGCGGTGGTTGGAGGCCGCGGGGAAGACCGGCGTCAGGTAGAGGGTGTCCGCGCCGAGGGCGGTGATGTGGTCCAGCCTGGAGCGGACACCGTCCAGGTCGCCGCCGAAGATCTGCCGCGAGGTGTCGGGCCCGCTCCCCGCGACGGGGTCGTCCCAGCCGCGAGGGATCGCCCACGGCGGCAGGTCGCGTGCCGTGCCCGAGGAGGCGAACCGGTCGGGGAAGATCTGGTAGATCACACCGCCGGCCGCCCACTCGGGTGGGGCGGCGTGGGTGACCAGCCTGAAGTCGGTGGTGTCCGGAACGTCGTGGGTGGCCAGGCCGGAGGCGGTCAGCCAGCGGTAGCCGTCCGGACCACCGATGAGGAAGCGGTAGCCGGTCACCTGGTTGCGGGCCACGATGTCGGCCCGCCACCAGGTCTCCCACTCGGTCTCGCGGTCGATCACCGCCTCGGTGAAGTGCGGTTCGCCGTCCGGCGTGGTCCGCACGTGCACGCCGGAGCGGTGGCCTCGCGGGGTGCGGACGAAGACGGTGACCGTCTCTCCCGGCTCCGGCGCCTCCGTGCTGACGTGGTCGGGCGAGCCGTCGTGATGGAATCCCCGGTCTATCATGATCAACCTTTCACCGCGCCCGCGGTGAGCCCGTGGACGATGTATCTCTGCAGGAACTGGAAGACGACAACGGTCGGGATCGCGGTGAGCAGCGTGCCCACCGCGAACATGCCGAAGTTGGCGTTGCGCTGGTCGGCCAGCAGGCTGAACAGCCCGACCGCGAGGGTGCGGGCGTCGTCGCCGGTGAGGAAGACGCTGGCGATGAGGAACTCGTTGATCGTCCCGATGAAGACGAGCAGCGCGCTGATCGACAGGATGGGCGCCGAGAGCGGCAGGATCACCTTGCGGAACGCCTGGGTGGGCGTGCAGCCGTCGATCAGCATGGCCTCGTCGAGCTCCCGGGGGATCGTGTCGAAGAAACCCTTGATCAGCCAGGTGTTCACGCCGACCTGGCCGCCGATGTAGAGCAGGACCACGCCCCAGACGCTGTTGAGCCCGAAGACGGGCCAGTTGTCACTGATCACGCTGAAGATGACGTACAGCGGGACGATGGCCAGGAACTGCGGGAACGCCTGGATCACCAGCAGCGCCACCAGGCCGGTACGGCGACCGGCGAAGCGGAAGCGGCTGAAGGCGTAGGCGGAGACCGCCGACACCGTCACCGACAGGACGGCGGTGAGCCCGGCGATCAGAACGGAGTTGAGGTACCAGGTCGGGAAGGCCGTGGTCTCGAAGAGGTCCGTGACGTTGGCGAGGCCTGCGCCGCTCGGGAACAGGGTCGCCGAGCTGAGCGTGCCGAGCGGGTTGAGCGCCGAAGAGATCACGAACAGGATCGGGAAGAGGGCGAAGGCGGTGACGGTGATCGCCACCAGGTGCCGGAGGACCAGTCCGCTCCTCATCGGTCCACCTCCTGGAAGGCCCGGGTACGCCGGAAGCTGATGATCGAGAGCACCGCCACGATCAGGTAGACGTAGATGGACATCGCGGAGGCCAGGCCGTACTGCGCGCCCTGCTGCCCGAAGGCGAGCCGGAAGGTGTAGGTGATCAGCAGGTCGGTCGCCCCCATCGTCGGGTTGTCGGCGGGGAACGGGCCTCCGGCGGTGACCAGGAAGATGCCGTTGAAGTTGTTGAAGTTGAACGCGAACGACGAGACCAGCAGCGGGGCCAGCGCGAGCATCAGCAGCGGCAGCGTGACCTTCACGAACCGCTGCCAGGCGGTCGCGCCGTCCACCTGGGCCGCCTCCAGATACTCCGACGGGATCGTCTGCAGCGCCCCGGTGGCGATCAGGAACATGTAGGGGAAACCCAGCCAGAGCTGGACCAGCAGCACCGACAGGCGGGCGGTGGCGGGGCGCCGAGCCAGTCGACGTCGAGCCCGAGCATCTTGTTGATCAGCCCGAAGTCGGTGTTGAACATGTCCCGCCAGACCAGCAGCATCGCGAAGGCCGGCATGGCGTACGGCAGCACGATCAGGGTCCGGTAGGCCCGTACGGCACGCATCCGGGGATGGTGCAGCACCAGCGCGACCGCCACCCCGAGCGCGGCGGTCAGCACCACGACGGACGTGGCGTAGACCAGGTTCCAGCCGAAGACGCCGAGGAAGTGCGCGTTGATCTTCGGGTTGGTGAGCGCGTTGGTGAGGTTGGCCAGGCCGACGCCGACCTGCCAGCCCTGCGCCAGCGCCTGCCCGTCGTCGGAGACGAACCTGCCCTGTTCCTCGTCGGCCCGCCAGATCCTGTCCTGGCCGGTGACGCAGTCGCAGACCTCGTCGTAGGCGAGCGTCGCCGTACCCCGGTAGGCCCTCGACAGGCCCTGGCTGCGGATCGCCCCGCCCTCGACGGGCACGACCAGCTCGGTGATCTCCGAGCCCCTGGCGGAGGCCTGCGCGGCGGTCAGCACCGTGTAGCCGTCGGCCGCGGTGATCCGGCCGCCGGCGCCGAGGGTGGCACCCTTCAGGGGGCGCAGCCCCTCGGCGGTGCCGGCGTAGGCGCGTCCTCCCGCCGCCAGCAGGAAGATCAGGTCTCCGTCCTTCTCGGCCACGGTGAGCCGGAACTCGGCGGAACCGGGCTGGCGCTTGACGGAGGAGGTCTCGATCGCGGTGATCGCGTCCTGCTTGCTCCCCAGGTGGCCGTCGCCGATGTTGGTCAGCGCCAGCGACATCGTGTGGACCACCGGGAACACCTGGAAGGCGAGGACCAGGAGCGTGGTGGGCAGCAGGTACTTGGCGGGCAGCCGCCGCGGCGTCAGGTAGACGAGGAGACCGGCGGCGGTGACGACCACGACGATCCCCACCCCGATCCAGTTCTCCGCCGCCACCAGCGGCGCGACCGCCCAGAGCGCGACGGCGACGATGAGCCCGAGCACCAGGACCCGCAGCGCGACCCCGCCCGCGCTTCCCGGCCATGCCCCGGTCGCCACGGCCCGCCCGCGTCCGCGGCGGGGCCGGTCGGGCGGAGGCGGCGCCTGGGGTGAGCGAGCCCCCCTGCCTCCCTGGGCCGCGCGCCCGCGCCCGATGTCGAGAAGGACATCCCCCTCGCGGGGAGGACGACGTCCCTCCCCGCTCCGGAATCGTCTGGTGTTCACTGTTCGAGCTGCTCGGCGATGGCCTTGGCGGCCGCCTCGACCGCCGGAGGTACCGGCTCACCCTTCACCGCGGCGTGGATGAGCGTGTTGAACGGCCCCCAGATGGCCACCATCTGCGGGATCGCGGGCAGCGGCGTGCCGTTCTCCGCGGCGGCCTGGAACTTGGCGACATCGGGGTCCTTGCCCGCCGCGTACGTCAGGGCCTCGTTCAGGGCGGGCATCCGCGGCTCGGCGTCGAACAGCGCCCGCGCCACCTCGGCCGAGGCCAGGGTGCCGGTGACGAACTCCTGGGCGAGCGCCTTGTTCTTTCCCTTGCTCGCCACGAAGAAGGACTGCACGCCCACGAACGGCCGGGCGGGCTCGGCCCCCTTGAAACCGGGCACCGGGGTGATGTCGTACTTCACGCCCGCCTTGCGGGCGTCGGCCAGCCGCCACGGCCCGGCGACCATGAACGCGGTCCTCCCCTCGTTGAAGGCGGCCGCCGAGTTGTCGGAGGTGAAGGAGCGCTTGAGCGCGCCGTCCCCCTTCTCACCGAGCCTGGCGATCCTCTCGAACGCCTCCACCGACTCCTTCTCGCCCACTCCCAGCTCGGACGGGTCGGGGTCGCCACCCGGAGTGGTGCCGAACAGGTGGGCGCCCGCCGAGGTGTAGAGCGGGTACAGGTGGTAGGTGTCGCCGGACTGACCGTCCTGCTGGCTGACCGGATAGCCGACGATCTCCTTGACCTTCCCCGCGGCCTTGAGCTTCTTGCCCGTCTCGACCAGTTCGTCGAAGCTTCCCGGGGCCTCCGGCGCCAGCTCGGTGTTGCGGAACAGTGCCAGGTTCTCGACCGCGTACGGCACGCCGTACACCTGGCCGTCGTAGGTGACGGCCTTGCGAGCCACGTCCACATACCCGGCGAGCTGGTCCTCCGTCATCTGGATCGGGTCGATGAGGCCGTTCTGCACCAGGTTGCCGATCCAGTCGTGCGCGCCGACGACCACGTCGGGGCCCTTGCCCGCCTGGGAGGCGGTGGTGAAGGTCTGCTGCTGGTTCTGGGCCACGACGACGACCTCGGCCTTGATCCCGTTCTCCTTGGCGAAGGCCTCGGCGAAGGGCTTGAGGGTGTCCGAGCGCATCTGGTCGGCCCAGATGAGCAGGGTGGTGTCGCCGACGGCGGCCGGGGCCGAGGAGGGCTGTCCCTGCGCCTGCGTGTTTCCGCCGCAGGCGGTCAGCACAAGGCCGAGCGCGAGGGCTCCGGCGAGGGTCTTCATGGGTCTGCGCACGCTTGAGCTCCAGGTGGGAGGGGGTTTTCAGGGGGTGCACCGTGATGTGCGCCGAAGTTAACAGAGGGTTCATCCAGCCTGGAATGCGTTGCAGGAAATTGCGGCAATGTTTCAGAATCTCTTGCAGAGTTTCAGAAAGCTGATCCACAATCACTGACCATGGCGGCACGACTCGACGAGATCGCCCGGCAGGCCGGGGTCAGCAAAGCGACGGTCTCCCGGGTGCTCAACGAGCGCCTCGGGGTGAGCCCGAGGGCCAGGAGCGCGGTGCTCACCGCCATGGACGTGCTCGGTTACGAGCGTCCGAACGGGTTGCGCCCGCGAAGCTCAGGGCTGGTCGGGCTGATCACCGCCGAGTTACAGAATCCGGTTTTCCCGTTCTTCGCCCAGGTGATCGAGACGGGGCTGGCGCGCCACGGATACACCGCGGTTCTGTGCACGCAGACCCCCGAGGGGGCAGGTGAGGACGAATACGTGGGGATGCTGCTGGACCGTGGCGTCTCCGGCATCATCTTCGTCTCCGGGCTGCACGCCGACACGACCATCGACCGCTCCCGCTACCACGGCCTCAGGCGGCGGCGGCTGCCCATCGTGTTCGTCAACGGTGACATCCCGGGCCTCGGCGTTCCCTGCGTCTCCTGTGACGACGTCACCGCGGGCCGTATCGCCGCGCGCCACCTCGTCGAACTGGGCCACCGTCGCATCGGGTTCCTCAGCGGCCCGTTGCGCTACTCCACGGTCCAGCGGCGGCTCGCCGGATTCCGTGCCTCGCTGCGGGAACTGGGCCTGGGGCACGACACCGACGACCTGGTCGAACTGTCGCCCTTTGACGTCGAGGGCGGCCAGAGCGCCGCGTCCCTGCTGGTGCAGCGGGGCGCCACAGCTCTGGTCTGCGGCAGCGACCTGATGGCGCTGGGCGCGGTGCGCGCGGTACGGCGGCACGGCCTGCGGGTGCCCGAGGACGTCTCGGTCGTGGGCGCCGACGACTCCCCGCTGATGTCCTTCACCGACCCGCCGCTCACCACGGTCCGCCAGCCCGTCCAGGCCATGGGGGTCGCGGCCGTACGCGCCCTGCTCGACGAGATCAAGGGGCGCCCCGCCAGGGCCGCCGAGTATCTCTTCCAGCCCGAACTCGTGGTCCGCGCGTCCACTCGGGCCCGATGGGCCTCCCACGACCGGAACGCTTCACCGGACCCGGTTCTCTGAGCCGTCGCCGGGCGACCCGGTGGATATGGAGAACTTTGTCCGTCCGATCGGCCCTCGACGTGTCGAGTAGGCTTCACGTGATCGGCGGGAAGCGGGAGTATTGGCGGCGTGAACCGCACAGCTGTACGTCTGGGAGTGTTCCTGCTGGCCGCCGTGGCGGTCGTGGCGGTGCTGTTGGCACTGCTGCCACCGTCCTCGCCCGGCAGTCCTGACGGTGGCGCCTCGCGAACCCCCGCCGTCGCGGTGAAGAAGCTGGGCGGCCGCGACCACGAGCTCACCGTGACCTCCACCGCGCTCGGCCGCGAGGGCATGGTCCGGGTCCTGCTGCCCGAGGGCTGGACGCCGGACTCGGGTCCGTGGCCGGTGCTGTACCTGCTGAACGGCTGCTGCCAGTCCGACTACGACACCTGGGTCACCAAGGGGAAGGCCGCGAGCCTCACCTCCGGCTACCGGGCGATCGTGGTCATCCCCGAGGGCGGCACCGTCGGCTTCTACTCCGACTGGCGCGACGGCCCCGGCTGGGAGACCTTCCACCTCACCGAGGTACGGCGGATCCTGGAGCGCGACTACGGCGCCGGGGACCGGCGGGCGGTGGCGGGACTGTCCATGGGCGGGTTCGGGGCCATGTCGTACGCGGCCCGCCATCCCGGCATGTTCCAGGCGGCTGCCTCCTTCTCCGGGGTGCTGCACACCCGCGACGGCAACGGCGGCGTCGACTGGCTGCTCAACCGGAACGGCGAGGACTCCGCGAAGCTCTGGGGCCCCCCGCGAGACCCCGAATGGGCCGCCCACAACCCGGCCGATCTCACCGGCGCGCTGCGCGGGGTACGGCTCTTCGTCTCCAGCGGCGACGGCTCCCCCGGCCCGCTGGACGGCACCTCCGAGCCGCGGGACGAGGGCGAGGCCGCCCTGCTCCGCCAGGCCGTGACCTTCGCCGAGCGGGCCGGGGCCAACGGCGTCAACGTGACCGTCGACTTCTACGGGCCCGGCACCCACAGCTGGCCCTACTGGAGCCGCGGCCTCGAACGCGCGCTCCCCATGCTCATGGACTCCATCGACGCCGCTCCCTGACGATCTGGGACACCTCCTCGGGGGTGTACCCACCCGTGCGTCGGGGCGCCGAAAGTTAAGGCTGATGACTCTGGGCGTTCAGCTCAGGCACCCCTGGCCGGTCACCCTCGTGACTAGCGTTCGTCAAACACCCCAGTTCAGGGGCGTTTGCCGCATGTCACGAGGAGCCACCTTGCGAGTCCTGGCCGTTGTCCCCGCCCGCGGAGGTTCGGTGGGCGTTCCCCTGAAGAACCTGGCCCCGGTGGGCGGCAGTCCCCTGGTCGCCCGCGCGGTACGGGCCTGTGTGCGGGCCAAGCTGGTCGACGAGGTCGTGGTCAGCACCGACCACGCCGGGATCGCCGAGGTGGCCCGCGCCGCGGGCGCGACCGTGATCGACCGGCCGGAGGAGCTGAGCGGCGGGACCGCCTCCAGCGAGTCCGCGGTGCTCCACGCGCTCGACCACACCCCCGACGTCCCCGACGTGGTCATCCTGGTGCAGTGCACCAGCGCGTTCATCGACCCCGCCGATCTGGACGGCGCCATCGCCAAGGTCCTGGACGGCAGCGCCGACGTGGTGTTCTCCGGGCTGGAGACGCACGAGTTCCTGTGGAGCGTGAACGGCGCGGGCGTCAACCACGACCCCTCCCACCGGCCGCGCCGCCAGGACCGCGAACCGCAGTTCCGCGAGACCGGCGCCTTCTACGTGATGCGCGCCGAGGGTCTGCGCGAGCACGGCCACCGTTTCTTCGGCGCCGTCGCCGTGCAGCGGGTCTCCCCGCACCACGCCGTCGAGGTGGACACCCCCGAGGATCTGGAGATCGTACGGGCGCTCGCACCGTTCGTGGACCGGCCCGAGCCGATCGACGTGGACGCGGTGATCACCGACTTCGACGGCGTGCACACCGACGACCGCGCCTACGTCGACCAGGACGGCCGCGAGATGGTCGCGGTCAGCCGCTCCGACGGTATGGGCATCTCACTGCTGCGCCGCTCCGGCGTCAAACTGATGATCATGTCCACCGAGCACAACCCGGTGGTCGCGGCCCGCGCCCGCAAGCTCGGCGTGCCCGTCCTGCAGGGCCTGACCGACAAGCGGACCGTGCTGCGCGACTGGCTGGCCATCGAGGGAATCGACCCGGCCCGCGTCGCCTACGTCGGCAACGACGTCAACGACCTGGGCCCGATGAGCGACGTCGGCTGGCCCGTCACCGTCCCCGACGCCCACCCGAAGGTCCGCGCCGCCGCCAGGACCGTGCTGACCAGGCCCGGCGGGGCCGGGGCCGTACGGGAGCTGTGCGACCGGGTCCTCGCGGCCCGCCCGACGGACGAGAAGGTCACCGCAGGGACCGCGCCCCGCGCCGAGCTGAGGCTCGCCCCGGTCGCCAGGCCCGTCCAGATCGGCGACGCGCTGATCGGCGCCGGACAGCCGGTCTACGTGATCGGTGAGATCGGCATCAACCACAACGGCGACCTGGACATCGCGCGTCGGCTCATCGACGTGGCGGCCGAGGCCGGCTGTCAGGCCGTCAAGTTCCAGAAGCGCACGCCGGAGATCTGCGTGCCGCTGGAGCAGCGCGACCAGATCCGGCAGACGCCGTGGGGCGAGATGACCTACATGGAGTACAAGCTCAGGACCGAGTTCGGCCTGGACGAGTACTCCCAGATCGCCGAGCACTGCCGGAAGCGGGGCCTGCACTGGTTCGCCTCGCCGTGGGACGTGCCGTCCGTCGGGTTCCTGGAGTCCATGGACGTGGTCACCCACAAGGTCGCCTCGGCGAGCGTGACCGACCTGGAGCTGCTCCGCGCGCTCGCTGCGACCGGCAAGCCGATCATCCTGTCCACCGGCATGTCCACGCTGGAGGAGATCGACCAGGCGGTGGAGCTTCTCGGCACCTCCAAGCTGGTGCTGATGCACGCCACCTCCACCTACCCCCTCCCCCCCGAGGAGGCCAACCTCCGCACGATCACCACCCTCCAGGAGCGGTACGGTGTGCCGGTCGGCTACTCGGGCCACGAGCGCGGCCTGCAGATCTCGCTCGCCGCGGTGACCCTTGGGGCGGTGACCGTGGAGCGGCACATCACGCTCGACCGCACCATGTGGGGCTCTGACCACGCCGCCTCGCTGGAGCCCTCCGGGCTTGAGCACCTGGTCCGCGACATCCGCATCATCGAGACCGCCCTGGGTGACGGTGTCAAGCGGGTCTATCCCGGCGAGCAGGCCCCCAAGTCCCGCCTCCGCCGCATCGCTGTGTAGATGGCGACGCTGTGCTGACTGCGACGCTGCGCGTCGCGGTGAGGCCGCTCTTACCCGGCTCCTTCCCTCGTCGACCGGGGCCGCTCGTTCCTCGCGCCCCCGCTCTCCTCAGTCCAGTCGCCGGCGCGGCCTCACGGGTAGTCCGTCAAGGGGAAAGTGAGGGGGGCGACACAGGGCTTCTGCGTTGGGACCCCTTCGCTCCTCAGTCCAGTCGTCGGCGCGGCCTCGCGGGTAGTCCCGTCGGGGGGGGAGGTGAGGGTGGTCGATGTGAGGGTTCTTGGGTGGGTCGTCTGAGTTCGGGACGGGAGGGTGAAGTTGATCAAGTTGTCGGTGGTGGTTCCGGTGCGGGACGCGGAGAGCTACGTCGGGGACGCCTTGGCGTCGCTGGCCAGGAACGCGCGGCGGGACTTCGAGTTCATCGTGGTGGACGACGGGTCGGCGGACGCGACCGGGCAGATCGTCGAGGACTTCTGCCGTGACCTGCCCGGTCTGGTGGTGGTCCGCAACGACGCGCCGGTCGGACTGGCCGACGCGCGTAACCTCGGGATCTCCCTCGCCTCCGGCCGCTACCTGACGTTCATGGACGGCGACGACTGGCTCGCGCCCGGGTATCTCGGGGACCTGGTCGGCGCGATCGAGCGGCTGGACTGCGACTTCGTCCGGGTCGACCACGTACAGGCGGAGGGCCGCAAGCGGACGATCCACCGGGCGCCGCTCGCCACCCGCGAGGTGGTGCTGAAGCCGCGCGACCACATCCTGCCCGATCACGCCAGGACCATGGTGGACTACCCGTACGCCTGGGCGGGGATCTACCGCCGGGACCTCGGCGACCTGCTGACCTTCCCGGGGCACCTGCACACCGCCGAGGACAGGCCGTGGATCTGGCGGCTGCACCGCGACGCGGGTTCGTTCGCGGTGGTGTCACTGGCCGGGCTGTTCTACCGGCGGATGGTGGCGGGCTCGCTGACGCAGACCGGCGACGCCAGGCAACTGCACTTCTTCGACGCCTTCGACCTGGTCTTCGCCGACCTGGAGGAGGAGTTCATGCCCAAGGCGGTGCGTACCTTCCGCGCGTTGCTGGCCCACCACCTGGAGCTGGGCGAACGCCTCTCCCCCGAGCTTCGAGCCCGCTTCGAGGAGCGCGGTGCCACGACACTGAGGCGGTTTCCCGCCGACCTGCTCGCCGGGACCGCCCTGGATCCCGAACGCGATCAGATCCTGCTCGACCTCCTGGATCGCCGATGACGCAGCTGTTCTACGCCTCGACCCTGTTCGGCGCGATGACGCTGGCGGCGGCGATCGACGACGGCCGTTTCGGTCCCCGCCAGGGGCGCCGGATCCTGCTGGTCTCCAACAACGCGGCCATCCCGGAGATCATCCCGGCTCTGGACGAGACCCCGGGCTTCGCCGCGCTGCGCCCGCGCTTCGACGAGATCCACTCGTGGAACGAGATCGTGGCCCCGCTGCATCCATCGGACTGGAAGGCACGCGTCGTCGAGGTGCCGATGCTGGGCCGCCTGCTCCGCTCGCACCTGTCCCTGGGAGCCGGTCCCGCCGAGCTGGTCCTGGAATCCGTCGCGGTCCCCCCTGCCAGGACGCTGGCCGGACTGGTCAGGGACTGCCCGATCTCGGTCTACTCCGACGGCCTGATGAGCTACGGCCCGACCCGCGACCCGCTGCCGCAGGAGATCTACGGGCGGATCACCCGCCTGCTCCATCTCGACCTGGTGCCCGGTCTTCGGCCGCTGCTGCTCTCCGAGTACGGGGTGCCCGCCGAACCCCTCTCCGACCGGGCCTTCCTCGACGTGGTCGGCCACCGGGCCGACGACCCGCCCTCAGGCCGGGCGATGATCCTCGGCCAGTACCTGTCCGCCCTCGGCATCGTCACCTCCGAGGAGGAGGCGGAGCTCCACGCCGACATGCTGCGCGGCCTCGTCGCCCGGGGGTTTTCGCGCGTGCTGTTCAAACCGCACCCGGCCGCCGGGCGGCGGCACGCCCAGCGGCTGCGCGAGACGGCCGCCGGGCTGGGCGTCGAGCTGGACGTGGTGGCGGAGACCGTCCCGGCGGAGTCGTGCTTCGCCACCCTCGGGCCCGAACTCGTGGTCGGCTGCTTCTCCACCGCTCTGATCACCGCCGGGCGATACTTCGGGCTCCCGGTGGCGACGGTGGGCGGCAAGCTGATCCTGGAGCGGCTCTCCCCGTACGAGAACAGCAACCGGATCCCGGCGACCATCACCGACGCCCTGCTGCCCCGCCTGTCGACGGACGGTTCGCTGTGGGAGCCCCCGCCGGTGGACGTCTCCGCCCTGGTGGGCGCGGTCGGCTA
Organism: Streptosporangium sp. CA-115845; assembly: GCF_050943795.1. Lineage (NCBI taxonomy): Bacteria > Bacillati > Actinomycetota > Actinomycetes > Streptosporangiales > Streptosporangiaceae > Streptosporangium > Streptosporangium sp. CA-115845. The sequence goes on from NZ_CP191988.1 coordinate 5,981,988, forward strand.
CTGCATGCGGAGCGAGGCCTATCCGGGGCTGCGCGAGCAGGCCGCGGCCTATCTCCAGGCCTGCGGCCCCGACCGCTACTTCAAGCACCGGCGGCTCGCCGCCCTGGACCTGATCACCACCCCGGCCACCACATCGGCCACCGCCCCGGCCGGCGCCCCGGCCGCCGCCCGGGAGCGGAGCCCCCTGGGCAGGCTCCGCAGCCGCCTGTCGAGAACCTTTCCCTGAGCCGGACGGCCACAACGGCACGGCACGGGCGGGAACCGGCGGATCGCCCCGCGCCCCCGTGCCGCGCCGTCCCCTCCGGCCCGGAGGCGGGGCGCGAGTGCCGGCCCGGTGCCCTGCGTCGACGCGCTCTTCGGCCTGAGGGGCGGAGCACTACGGACAACTCAGGTAGCGGCGCATCCGGCGCTTGGCGCGGTAGCCGATGCGCAGCACGTTCGGTGGGACCTCCACGCGCATCCGGGCGCGACGGCGGGCGGCGGCGTACTCGGGGCCGTCGAGCAGGGACTTGGCGGGGACGAGGCGTCCCGAGCGTGCCTGCCCGACCAGGGAGACCATCCGCGAGACCCAGTCGCTCTCGTCACCGGGATGGAAGTAGTTGTCCCTGCACCAGCCGTCGTCCGGGTCCAGGAAGCGCCCCGCGGAAAGATCGTCGAGGGTGCCGAGCAGGCCGCTGCCCTCGAAGACCAGGTTGATCATCTCGGCACCCACCCCGAAGTCCGACAGCACCAGCAGGGGCACCTTCTGGGCGATCGCCTCCAGCGCGGCGGTCGAACTGACGGTGACGAACCCGGCCGCGTGGGCCAGGTGCTCGTGCATGGGCCCCGCCGCGAAGCGCACGGCCCCGGCGCGCACCCTGCCCTCCTCCACGAGCGACTGCCACAGGCGCTGGTAGTGGTGGCGCTCGTTGTGGGTCTGCCGCTCGCCGTCCAGGGCACGGAGCTTGACGACGACGTCCAGATCCGGCCGCCGCCCGGCCAGTTCGGCCAGGGCGAGCAGGATGCTCTCACGCTCCTGTCTCCGCTTGGGCACCTTGGCCTGGGTGGCGAATACCACCCGGTCCCGCGGCCCGATGCGGGCGATCTCCTGCTGACCTCGCAGAAACGGCAGCCGGGCCAGCCCCACCTGGCCGCCCCCGCCCAGCTCGCGGCCCATCGCCGAGAACTCCTCGACCTCCCGCCCGCTGTGCAGCACGAACAGCTCGCATCCGCTGCGAAACAGCCAGGCCTTCTCGGTGGCGGGGACGGAGATGCCAGGCAGGCCCGAGACGAACACCGGCCGTGGCCGCAACCCGGCCAGCACCTCGCCGACCAGCACGTCCACCACGGGCCCCGTGCAGGCGGCGAGTACCACGTCGGGCCCGAGCCGCTCAGCGGCCCGGCGCAGCGCGCGGGCCGAGAGCACGGGCGGATCCGCCGCCGAACCCGCGACCGCGGCACTGATCTGCGCCGGGGACGGGGTGATGGGGGTGCGGATGACCGCCAGCTCCCTCGTGCATCCCGAGGGCAGGTCCCGCAGCAGGCAGGCCGCCCACTTCAGGTAGGAGTCAGAGTCGGCCACGGCCAGGACCTTCAACGAGAACCTCCAACGGGGATCCCCCGCTTCATATCCGATTTCACATGGGCAGACCCGGCGCGGCTCGCATCCCGGGGCGGCACGCCACCGGCCTCCGGCCGCGGGGTCACGAGTTCACGAGGTCATGCCCCGGTGGCTCCCGTGTCGTGATGGGCGAACATCGACAGGTGGGAGCGGAGCGAGGGGGCCGCCTCCACCGTCCACCACTCGTCCGGGACGTCCACCGTCTCGACCGGGACACCCCTGGCCGAAAGCAGGACCCGCAGGGAGGTGACCGCGGTGGACGGCAGGCTCAGTACCCGCTGCCCGGCGGCCAGCCCGCGCAGGGTCATCTCGGCGGGGATCCCGCCGCCGTAGACGGTGATCCCGGGCTGCTCCCCGACTCTGGCGAGATCGTGGGGGTCCTCCCTGCGGTGCGGGAAGTAGGCCACCGGCCCGGCCGAGCCGAGAGCGGCCAGCCAGCCGAGGTAGTGGTCACGGTGGATCAGGCCGTTGCGGACCAGCGAGGTGCCGAGGACGACCGTGAGCTCCTTGGGACGGGGCACGCGCAGCGGCTGCGACCGCAGCCAGGCGAAGTCGTGGGTGACCAGCTCGGCCCCTCTCGCCCGTACGGCCTTCGCCAGGTCCGCGGGAACGGGCAGCGCTGTGAAGATCGACAGCCGCCCCGAGCGGGCTGCGGCGCGCAACCTGAGTCCGGCCGCCGCGCCGAGGGCGGTTCTGAGCCGTCCCGCCTTCCCGCGGGCCCTCAGCAGGGGCGTACCCGCGTGGCCGACGAGCAGTTCCAGGAGCCTGATGGTGGCCAGCCCGTCGTCGACGATCACGATACGGCCGGGGCGCCCGGTGAGCCAGCGGAACTGGACCTTGCCGGAGAAGGCGTCGCCCACCGCCCAGGTCACGCCCCGGCGCGGCCTGGGCATGTCCGGCCGCGCGGCGGTGAGCTCCAGGCCCGGCGGCAGGGTGAGGCGCCCGAGCTCGCGCCCTGTGGCGGCCAGGGGGCGGAGCCTCGCCCTGGGCACGAGGTGGCTGCGGGCACCGAGCAGCCCCGCGTGGTGGGCCTCCACGGCGCAGAGCATCTGCAGCGGGGATTCCACCCAGGCGATGGCCGAACCCTGATCCCGCGCGTGGTCTCGACCGTCCTCCACGCCGGGTGATGACCCGTTCACGACTGACCCAAGCTAACCCGGTGGCCTTAAGCGCCGGGGAACCACGGATGAACAGCCGCCCACGCGTGCTTGCGCTCGATCTTTACCGTAGTGTACGGAACCGCATCGATCAGATCGCCAGGCGGGCCAGCGCGAGCAAGGCCACGATCTACCGTCGCTGGGCGGGCAAGGAGGCGCTGGTCGTGGATCTGATCTGCAACCACCTTGAGATCGACGTCGTGCCGCCGCCCGACACCGGGTCGATGCGCGGGGACCTGATCGGGGTCGTGGACGGGTTCTGCCGGATCCTGGAACGGAAACAGGCGATGATCTTCGGCCTGCTTCCGGCGTTCCTCACCTCCCCCGAGCTGGCCTCCGCCCTGCGCGACAACGTGCCCCGCCCCGACATCACCGGCACCGTCCCGCTGCTGGAACGCGCCAGGGAGCGCGGCGAGCTGCCAGGGCCGGTGGACCCCGCGGAGCTCAGGAAGGCCACCGAGGCACTGGTGTGGTACCGGCTGCTCTTCACCGGTAAGCCACTGGACCGGGAGTTCGTCGAGGACACGGTCGACCGGTTCCTGCTCCCGCTGTTCCGCTCCTGGTCCGGCCAGGAGAGCTGAGGCCCACCCTGCCCCCGGCGGACCTCTGGGGCACCGAACCTCGTTCGGGTTTTCCGGAGGGCGGGACGCACCCGCTCCACACTTTTTACTATCGAATATTTGTCCCTCAAAAGCTGGGGTCCGACACCCTTCCGGCGAGCCTCACGATCATGCCATACCATCCCGGGTCAGGCGATCGACCGGCGGGTACCGCACAGCCGGATCGCCGAAGAGACAGGGGATCCCGCCCGCGACGAGGCCGCGCCCCCGCCCGCCGCGACCGGCCGGAGGACGGGTGCGCCCCACCTCCTTCCCAGGCCAAGCGACCCCCCGTCCTACCCCCGCGATTTGGACGTATCACCAAGTCAAGGCAATGTGCCCTACTTGTAATCGTCTGCCCGAGTGGCGTACGTTCGTCCCATTCGAGGCAAATGCCCGGGTCTGTATAGATCTAAGCATTGCCGTCACATTGCCCGACCGTGTTCCACCTGGGCGGAACCCTCCGCCCGCGGTGAGCACGGCCGCCGAATCCGCGAAGTCTGCGGAACCGGGGAACCACGTTCCTGGGGTGAATCAGCGCGTTCTCGCGCCGTAGGGCACTTCCCAGCCCGAACCCGTCAGCTAACCCGGTAGGCGGCATGGAAGCGAAGCAAGGAGTCGAACCCCGGTATGACCAAGCACCGCCTCATCCCCACCCTCAGCGCCCCCCGCGTGGCGAGCGCCCTCCTGGGCGCCTGTGTCGTCCTGGCGACCGGCTCCGTGGGCTCCGCGGCCCTGGCCGACAGCCACACCGCCCAGAACAGGCCCGCGAGTACCCCGCTCGAGGTCGCGGCCGAGAGACTGCCCAAGGTCTCCGCCGCACAGGTCCTGGACCTCGCCTCAAAGCAGATCGGCGTCCGTGAGAACTCCCAGGGCGGAGGGACCAAGTTCCACTCGTGGTACATGTCCTCCCCGCGCGCCCAGGAGACCGTCGCCCGTGACGGCGGCAGCATCCAGGGCTACGCCAACGCCCCCTGGTGCGCGATGTTCGTCTCCTGGGTCGGCGAGATGGCCGGCATCCGGCCCACGATGGGCTGGGACGCCTACACCGTCACCCACGCCAAGTGGTTCAAGGACAACCAGCACTGGGGTACCACCCCCACTCCCGGCGCCGTCGTCTACTTCGACTGGGCCGGCGGCAAGAACCTCAGCGGCATCGACCACGTCGGCTTCGTGAAGAAGGACAACGGAGACGGCACGATCACCACGATCGAGGGCAACACCGGCAACGGCAACGTCGAGCAGCGCATCCGGCCCACCTCGCAGGTCGTGGGCTACGGCTACCCGGTCTACGCCGGCTGATCCACCCGTCGTCCGCGCCATCCCCCGTGGTGTGGGTACCCGGCACCCCGCCGGCGAACGCGGGCCGGTCCGCACGCCCCCAGGGGCGCCGCTCGAACACGAGCGGCGCCCCTGACGCGTTCCCCCGGCCGCCTTTACGAACTCCTTCTTGACGACGATGCCTGTACGGCACACGACGCCGCGAGAGCGGTTCCGTCCACGTGGACGGACGGCCCAGCAGACCGCGTACGCCTCGCCAGGCGATCGATGCCGGGCTCGCGCTCGCTCCCGCCCCCCACCCGAACACCCCGCACCGTCGAAAGCCCTCGCCCTGTACGGCCGCTACCTGGCGATACCGGCAGGACGGCCGCCGCGCACCCACACGGTCGCCGCGCCTCCCGCTCCCGCTTCCGCGAGCAGCCGCTGCACCTCACCCGGATGGTAGAGGGTTACCGCCGGGACGCCGTGGACATTGTCCACGATCGGAGTGAGGCCGAGACGCCTGGCGGCGGCTGCCATCATCTCGGCCATCATGAACGTGCCGGTGTTCAGGTAGATCATGTTATGGCTGGGACCGAACCCGGCGACAAGAATGCCCATGCGCCACAAGGCGACGGCCGCGTCGGCGTGGGCGGCAGTGCCCGGGACGCGCGGATCGAATTGCCGCCGGGCGTCGCGCCACGCGTTGGTCAACGCCCGCAGGACCCTGCGGTGTAGCGTTCTGGGCACCTCGACGCGCACGGCCGGCGACCCCTTGAAGCCGGTGTCGCCGGCGTCGGCCTGGGTGACGATGGCCCAGGCCAGCCCTGACAGCAACCGGGCCATCCGGGCCGCCACCGCCTCGCTGCGCGTCTCCACGATGGGAAGATGGCGCGACGCCGTGGCGTGTGTCCCCTCGCCTGTGTTCCCGGTTCCGGTGGGGCGCAGATGTTGCCAGGCGAGCGCCGCCTCCAGCATGCCGTACTCGCCGATCGGAGCCTCCGCGAGGGCGCGGTGAATGGTGCCGCTCGCGTGGTCGAGGCATCCGGCGGACGGTGACCTCGTGAGGGGCGGCGACGCGGTCGGGCGGGAGATACGGTCGGCGATCGGAGTGCTCGTCATGATTTCTGATCTCCTGTGCGGTCAGTTTCCGGGGATCGGCCCGTCGGCAACGATCCGGCCGTCGCGGACGCGATAGGCCCACACCGTGACCGAGGATCTGGCAAGCTCGCCGTCACCGTTGAATCGGATCTTCGTAGTGATACCGGCGCCGGAGTATCCGTCGACGAACTCCTCCATCTCAGAGCGTCGCGTCCGGCCGGCGTCGATGCCCCGGAGGAAGACGGTGGCGGCGTCGTAGGCCTCCGCGCTGTTGGTGCCCGGGTCGCGGTCGAAACGGATCCGGTAGCGCCGGGCGAACCCGGGATCTTCCTCCGGCGGGCGGCACGGGCAGGTAAGAACCGCGCCCTCGGCGGCCTTGGCCCCCGCCGTGCGGACGAACCCGTCGTCCTTGACCGCGTCGCCCGAGACGAAGGCGGCGCTCACGCCCGCGTCGCGCAGCTCGCGCAGGAGCCGGCCGGCCTGGGTGTAGTAACCGCCGAAGAAGAGCACGTCGGGGGCGGCCGATTCGACCTCGGAGACCGCGCCGCGGAAGTCGACCAGATTCGGCTGGACCGAGGCGCTCTGCACCACCAGCGGGCCGAGTTCCTTCATGACCAGCTCGCTGAGGCCGCGCCCGTAGGGGCTCATGTCGTCGATGACGAAAACCTTCCGCGCGAGCAGCCTCTCCTTGATGTACCGGCCGACCGCCGGTCCCTGCGCGGCGTCGCTGCCCAGGATGCGATGGAACGTCGATCGCCCCCAGCGGCTGAGGCCGGGGTCGGTGGCCGCCGGGGTGATGGTGCTGACCCCGCCCTGGTTCAGGATCGGGTTGGCGACCTGCGACTCGCCGGAGAACGCAGGCCCGACGACACCGATGATCGCGGGGTCGGCGACGACCTGCTGAGCGAGTTCGGGCGCCTGCTTCGAATCACCCTGGGTGTCGAAGTCGACGAGCCCGACGGGGCAGGCCGGATTTCGGGCGTTGTGCTGTTCGACGGCGAGCAGCGCGCCTTCGCGTATGTTGCGCCCGAGGTTCATGGACTCGCCGGTGAGTGGCCCGAAGAAGGCGACACGCAGGCCGCAGCGTCCCGGATCCGGGAGGCCTCCCTCGGTGCCGGCGCACCCCGCCGCGGCTGCCAGCAGCACCGCGGCGGCGAAGGTGGTCAACCGGCGGGCACTGCGCATCGATCACCTCCAGGTACCGGCCGTCCAGCCGCCGCCTGGCGGGGACCACGGCGTACGGGGGCGTTCCGCGCCGCGGGCACCCACCATGAATTCTGCAATGACGATCATGAGGATTCGATGAAGATCCGGTGAAGGGTGAGATGGGCAGCGGAAACGGGAACGGATCCGATCGCCGGAGGGGGGGTTCATCAGGAGCCTTCATGCGAGTTCCGTGACGCCCTGTGATCACACACGGTGATCGGGTGGGTGAACACCCGATGCCTCCGGCCCGCACCGCACGCGGCTGGTTGAACTCCCCCGACGGGTCGCTACTCTCGTCCCATGCGTGTCATCGTCGTCGAGGATGATCCCGACGTGCGCGGTGTCGTCGTCTCCGGGCTGCGTTCGGCCGGTTTCGCCGTCGACGAGGCGGCCAACTGGAGCCAGGCCGACCTCAGCATGAGCGTCAACGACTACGACTGCCTGATCCTCGACCGGATGCTCCCGGAAGGCGACTCGGCCGACGAGCTCCACCGGCGCCGTCAAGCCGGCATAGCCATACCAGCGATCATGCTGACCGCACTCGACGACATCAGCGACCGGGTGGCGGGCCTGGAGGCCGGCGCCGACGACTACCTGACCAAGCCGTTCTCCACCGATGAACTGGTCTTGCGGGTGCGCGTCCTGTGCCGGCGCCGCACCACGATGGTCCCGCCGATCCTGCGCGTCGGCGACGTCACACTCGATGTGGCCCGCCGGGAGGTTCGCCGCGCCGGGGTGCTGCAGACCCTCACCCCCAAGGAGTTCGCGGTCCTTGAGACCCTGATGACCCACCAACCGGCTGTCGTCACCCGTACCGAGCTCATCGAGCATTGCTGGGACGAGCGGGCCGACCCGGCGTCCAATGTGGTGGATGTCGTCGTCAACCAGCTGAGACGCAAGCTCGGTGAGCCTGCCGTGATCTTCACGATGCGGGGTACCGGCTACCGGGCCGGGCCCGCGCGGCTGTGAACCCGCTACGTCTTCGCGGCCCCCGTCCCGGCGGCAGGGGCCAGAAGGGGACGCAGCAGCCGGCCCACCTGCAGACGACCGGGCGTCTCAACGGGCTTCGGGTCCGCCTGGCCCTGCTGCTGACGGCTCTCAATATGGTGGGTCTGGCCGGCATGGGAACCGTCGCGATGGTCGTCGACCAGCAGCAGCGCGACGGTCTCGTCTCAGCGGAGCTGGAGCGCACCGCCCGGACCACGAAAGCCCTGCTGTACTACGAGTCCGGCGCGCTGCGGCTGGACCGCCTCTTCGCCGATCCGGCATCGAAGGGGCCGACCGCGGTATACGTGTACGAAGGTACCCGCACCGACGTTCGCCTCGTCTTCGCATACCCGTCGAGTCTGCCGGTGATCACGCCAGAGGTTCTGCGCGGCCTCGCCCGGCCCGTCTGGCAGGGCCGCGGCGAGCTCGCCGCGACCGTCACCGGCGCGGGGCGTCGTTCACGGTTGCTCGCGGTCCCGTTCTCGCACGCCGTCACCGGAGCGGTGTCGGGCACCGTCGTGGTCGCGGTCGATCTTGAGCCCGTCCAGCGAGCCCATCGGCGGCTGGGGTGGATCCTGTTCGCCGGGGGAGCGGTGTTCACACTCCTGGCCGGCTTCGGCGGGCATCTGCTGGCCCGGCGGGGCACTCGCCCGGCTGTCGAGGCGCTGGGCCAGCAGGAGCGGTTCGTCGCCGACGCGGCGCATGAGCTGCGCACCCCTCTGACGGTCATTCGGGCCCTGTCGGAGGCCGCGATCAAAGATCCCGGCCAGCAGTCTCAGGCGTTGCGGCAGGTTTTGCGCTCTGCTGAACGGCTCGCCGACTCGGTTGAGGCGCTGCTCATGCGGGCGCGTCTCGTCGCCGGGCTGCGGGAGCTCCAGCGGCAGCCGTTCCGCCTCGACCAGCTGGCCGAAGAGGTGGTGACCGAGACCGTGCAGCCGCCGCACACGGCGGCGGTGTCGGTCTCGCCCACGGTGGCGAGCGGTGACCCGACCCTGGTCCGCATCGCCATCCGCAATCTGGTCCACAACGCCGTTCGGCATGGCCGGACCGGTGCCGAACCCGCGACGATCACCCTCGTCGTCACCACCGGCATGGTTATGATCAAGGATGCCGGTCCGGGTCTGGACGGTCGCCCCGCGCAGCGTTTCCGGAGCGACGCGGCGGACGGCACCGGTCTGGGGCTGACCATCGCGCAATGGGTGGCGGAGCTGCACGGTGGGGCGCTGCGGCTTCATCCGGCGCCCGGAGGGGGCACTGCCGCGATCATGATCCTGCCCGACGATCCGCCACCCGCCAGGCGATGACGCTCGCCGCGGTGCCGTGACGGGGCGGCGTCAGGGAGCGGAGGCCTGCTCTGGCTCCGGCGGGCGAGATGGCGAACCAGCCGTTTCGGCCGTGCCCGCTGGTGTCACCGGGCATGCGATCACCGCTGTAGCCGTACAGCGGCCACCCCGAGAGGGTGAGCTGCTCGGTGCGATCGGGCCTGACGACCCTGCCGATCTTTCCCCGGTCTATGCCGACGATCCGCAGCCTCCCGATGTCGCTGACCGGCATCGGGCGCCAGATCTCGGCGCACTCGCCGACGCAGGCCGAACGTGACGGGCTCGCGTCGTCGGCGTCACTGCGGTAGAGGACGTATCCCTGGACGTCGATGACGATGAGGCCGCCGAGCCGCTGCGAGTTGACAGCGAACAGGCCAAGGCCGGGCGTGGCGCTGGGGTTCGACACCCTGGTCAGCTCCGTGTCGGGTCGGAGCGCTCCGCCGTCAGCGGTGCAGCCCGCCACCATCAGGACGGCGACGGATCCCGCCAGGAGCGCCGCCCGCCGTGAACGTCGACTCATGGGCACAGTTTGCCCGGACAGCCCGCCGGCTGCCTCCCCGCCACCAGGTCTCCCGATCGCGAGCGTTCGGCACGCATCGAGTGTGGCATCTCAGGCATATTTAAACATATCGGATAAGCCCAACGGGTTTCACCGGACCGGGGGCGGAGGCCCTCGACCGGAGATCGGCGGGCTGTCCGCGGCCCCCGGCGAGCCTCCGCACGGACACGAAATGCCCCGACTGTATGTCCGTGAGATGGGAGCGCTCCCAATCGCCCTAATGAGACATATATACCTACTTCATGCCGATAGTCCCACCCAAAGCAGTCGGATGTAACGGTTGAGTTTCGGCATATTGACGTCCTGGTTGCCCATCGTCCACTCTTCGTGGGAGCGCTCCCAAAGCACATTGAGGAACTACCGCACCGCGAGGCCGTGTTTGTCGGGGACCGGCCCCGGTGTCACCTCCCAATGATTCGGGCGACCACCTGAGAGGGGTCCGGAAATGTTGAACAACAAGCGGCACGGCAAGCTCGCCGCCGTAGCGGTCATGGCGGCCACCGCCCTGGCCATCACCTCGTGCGGCTCCAGCGAGCCCGCCAAACCCGCCGCGGGCGACGGCAGTGCCTCCGCCGCGGCCGAGCCGGTGACCATCACCGTGCACACCTTCGGCGGTGGCGAGAACTTCGGCTACGACAAGGCCGTGGAGACCTGGAACGCGGCACACCCGAACATCCAGGTCAAGTACCAGAACCTGACCGACCGGTTCGAGGACGTCTACCTCCCGCAGCTGCTCCAGCGCCTGCAGGCCGGCAGCGGCGCGGCCGACATCATCGCCCTGGACGAGGGCGCGATGGGCCTCATGAAGGCCCGCCCGCAGTTCTTCACCGACCTGGCCGAGTACGGGCTGGAGAGCCGCAAGGCCGACTTCCCCGCGGCCAAGTGGGACAACGGCATCAACGCCGACAACAAGCTCTTCGCTCTCGGCACCGACATCGGCGGCATGACCATGTGCTACCGCAAGGACCTGTTCGAGAAAGCGGGCCTGCCCACCGAGCGCGACGAGGTCGGCAAGCTCTGGCCGGACTGGAGCGCCTTCAAGGCGATCGGCGAGAAGTTCAAGGCCGCCAACCCCGGCAAGGGCGACCCCAAGTTCCTCGACGGCCCGAACACGCTCTACAACGTGATCCTGTCGCAGGAGGCGCCGAAGAACGGCAACGTCGCCTACTTCGACAAGAGCAACCAGCTCGTCGTCGAGAGCAACCCCGCCATCAAGACCTCCTTCGACACGGTCAAGGACTTCAGCGAGGCGGGCCTGACCGCCAAGCTCGCCTCCTTCACCCCGCCGTGGAACGCCGCCATCAAGAAGGGCGGCTTCGCGACCATGGGCTGCCCGGCCTGGATGCTCGGTGTGGTCTCCGGCGCGGCCGGTGACGGCAACAAGGGCAAGTGGGACGTCGCGTCCGTGCCCGGCGGCGCGGGCAACTGGGGCGGTTCCTACCTCGCGGTTCCCAAGCAGAGCAAGCACCCCAAGGAGGCCGCCGAGGTCCTGAACTACCTCACCGGCAAGGAGGGCCACGTCATGGCCTTCCAGGAGGCCGCGGCCTTCCCGAGCTCCATCCCGGCGCAGCAGGACCCGGCGGTCGCCGACCTGAAGAACCCGTTCTTCAACGACGCGCCGACCGGCCAGATCTTCGGCGCGTCGGTCAAGGACCTGCTTCCCGTCTTCCTCGGCGAGAAGCACGCCCAGGTCAAGACCGCGGTGGAGAAGGTCCTCGAGGGCATGGACCAGGGTTCGGTCCCCTACGACCAGGCCTGGACCAAGTTCATCGAGGCCGGCGTCAAGGCAGCGGGCTGATCCCCGTACCGACCCGCACCGGCCCGGCGGCGGTGATCCCGCTGCCGGGCCGGTCGCCTGCCCACGCTGAAAGGCTCCGTTGATGACACTGCACGTCGACTCCCCGGCCGCCCCTCCACAGCCCGGCCCCCGCCGGTCGGCGGGGGCACGCGGACCGCGGCGAGGCGGTGGATGGGCCCGGTTCGACCTCCGGGCGACCCCCTACTTCCTCGTCTCCCCGTACTTCCTGCTCTTCGCGATCTTCGGCATCTTCCCGCTCGGCTACACCCTCTGGGTCTCGCTGCACGACTGGGAGCTCGCCGGTGACAAGTCCTTCGTCGGCCTCGAGAACTACATCGAGCTGATCGTCGACGAGGCTTTCTGGAACGCGGTGATCAACACTCTCGGCATGTTCGTCATGTCGACGATCCCGCAGCTCGTCCTCGCCCTCGTGCTGGCCAACGCGCTCAACAAGCGCATCCGGGGACGGCTCTTCTTCCGCCTCGGCGTGCTGCTGCCGCTGATCACCTCCGTCGTCGCCGTCGCCGTCGTCTTCACCCAGCTGTACGGGCGTGACTACGGCATGATCAACTGGTTCCTGGGCCTCTTCGGAGCCGACGCGATCAACTGGCAGAACGAGAAGTGGTCCGCGTGGATCGCGATCTCCACCATGATCGACTGGCGCTGGACCGGCTATAACGCGATCATCCTGCTGGCCGCCATGCAGACCATCCCCAAGGACCTCTACGAGGCCGCCGCCATCGACGGTGCCACGGCCAGGCGGCAGTTCTGGCAGATCACCGTCCCGATGCTGCGCCCGACGATCGTCTTCGTGGTGTTCATCTCCACCATCGGCGGCCTGACCCTGTTCACCGAGCCGGTCATGTTCGAAGGCAACCCGACGATGGCCGGCGGCGCCACCGGCCAGTACCAGACCGTGGCCATGTTCATCGTCAAGGAGGCGTTCCGCGACTTCGACTTCGGCTACGCCTCGGCCGCCGCGTGGTTGCTGTTCGCACTGATCCTCCTCGGGACGCTCATCAATTACTCCTTCACCCGCCGTATCGGGGGTTCCAAGTGACGGCCATCCAGTCCCGACGGCCCCCGGCGCATTCACGACGGCCTTCCGGCCCGTCGCCCGCGCGCAACCGCATCTGGGACGCCGGCCCGCTGACGAAGGTCGTCCTGGCCTTCGCGCTCGTGCTGTCGGCGTTCCCCATCTACTACATGTTCATCATGGCCACCCGGACCAACGAGGAGGCCATCGACGTACCGCCGCCGCTGCTCCCCGGCGGCCACCTCGGCGAGAACATCTCGCGGCTCCTGTCCACCGAGGACGCCTACTTCATGACCGGCCTGGTCAACTCGGCCATCGTCTCGGTCACCGTGACCCTCTCCGTGGTGCTCATCTCCACCCTGGCCGGCTTCGCCTTCGCCAAACTGCGCTTCCGGGGCGGCAAGATCCTGCTGGGCCTGATCCTGGTGACGATGATGGTCCCGCTCCAGCAGATGGGCATCGTGCCGCTGTACGAGCTCATGGTCACGCTCGGCTGGACCGGCCAGCTGAAGGCGGTGATCCTGCCCTTCCTGGTCAACGGCTTCGGGGTCTTCATGATGACCCAGTACGCCACCCAGGCGGTGCCGGACGAACTGGTGGAGGCGGCCCGCGTCGACGGCGCCTCCACCATGCGCATCTACGCGAACGTCATCCTGCCGGCGCTACGGCCGGGAATGGCAGTGCTGGCGCTGCTGGTCTTCATGCAGACCTGGAACGAGTTCATGTGGCCGTTGATCGTGCTGAACCCGGACAACCCGGTAGTCCAGACGTCGATCGCCGCGCTCAACCAGGCCCACGGCACCGACTACGTGATGCTGTTCACCGGCACCGCGGCATCGGTCCTCCCCCTGTTCATCGTTTTCATCGCGTTCGGCCGTCAGATCGTCGGCGGACTCATGGAAGGTGCGGTTAAAGCGTGACCACGCAAGAGACGCAGATTCAGACCCCGGATCTGGTGTTCCCGACAGGTTTCGTCTGGGGCGCGGCCACCTCCGCCTACCAGATCGAAGGCGCCGTCTCGGAGGACGGCCGCGGCGTCTCCATCTGGGACACCTTTGTCAAGCAGCCGGGCCGGGTGGTGAACGGCGAGCACGCCGACGTCGCCATCGACCACTACAACCGCTACCGGGACGACGTGCGGCTGATGGCCGAACTCGGCCTCGGCGCGTACCGGTTCTCCATCTCCTGGCCCCGGATCCAGCCCGAGGGACACGGCCCCGTCAACCTCAAGGGCATCGACTTCTACAGCCGCCTGGTCGACGAACTCCTCTCCCGGGGCATCGACCCTTGGGTGACGCTCTACCACTGGGACCTGCCCCAGCATCTGGAAGACGCGGGCGGCTGGCCGTCGCGGGACACGTCGAAGCGCTTCGCCGACTACGCGGCGGCCGTGCACGACGCGCTGGGCGACCGGGTCCGCAACTGGAGCACCGTCAACGAGCCCTGGTGCTCGGCGTTCCTCGGGTACGCCTCGGGTGAGCACGCCCCCGGGCGGCGCGAGCCCGACAGGGCGGTGTACGCCGCCCACCACCTGCTGCTCGCGCACGGCCTGGCCGCGCAGGCGATGCGGGCCCAGCGCCCGGAGAGCGTCATCGGCGGCTGCGTCAACCTGTACGCGATCACGCCGCAGACCGCCTCCGAGGCCGACCAGGACGCCGCCCGCCGCATCGACGGGCTGCAGAACCGTTTCTTCCTGGACGCCCTGCTCAAGGGTGAGTACCCGGCCGACGTGCTGGAGGACCTCGGCCGACCGGCCGGGCTCGTCCAGGACGGGGACATGGAGATCATCTCAACGCCGCTGGACAAGCTGCTGATCAACTACTACAGCCGCTTCACCGTCTCCGGAACCCCCGGCGGCGCGGCGTCGGCCGCGGCGGCGCCCACCGACGCCGGGTCACCCTGGGTCGGCAGCGAGCACGTCTCGTTCGTCGGGGGCGGGCGTCCCGTGACGGCCATGGGCTGGGAGATCGACGACTCGGGGCTGCTGGAGATCCTGCAGCGGCTGGCCGCCGAGTACCCGCGCGTCCCGCTGGTCATCTCGGAGAACGGTGCGGCCTTCGACGACGTCGTGGGATCCGACGGCGTCGTCCACGACCGCGACCGGGTGGACTACATCGACGCCCACCTGCGTACCTGCCACACCGCGATCGAGGCGGGGATCCCGCTGGAGGGCTACTTCGCCTGGTCCCTGATGGACAACTTCGAGTGGGCGTGGGGGTACGGAAAGCGGTTCGGACTGGTGCACGTCGACTATGAGACGCAAACTAGAGTTCCCAAAGAGAGCGCTCTCTGGTATGCCGGGACGATCAGGCGCGGAGGCCTGAACGGTCCGACAGAATAGGGGCCGGCGAATTCACCACGGGGGAGCTGAAACACATGAACGGCGACCGTCGTCCGACGCTTGAGGCGGTCGCGGCCCTGGCCGGAGTCGGCCGAGGCACGGTGTCGCGGGTCATCAACGGTTCACCGAAGGTGAGCGAGAAGGCCCGCGACGCCGTGCTGCAGGCGATCCAGGAACTGGGCTACGTGCCCAACCGGGCTGCGCGCGCGCTGGTCACCCGGCGCACGGACACCGTGGCGCTGGTCGTATCGGAGTCCGAGCTGCGGGTCTTCGACGAGCCGTACTTCGCGGGAACCATCCGCGGCATCGGTTCCGCACTGTCCGAGACCGGTCTGCAGCTGATCCTCGCGATGGCCCAGTCGAAGCAGGAGCACGAGCGGCTGGAGCACTATCTGACCGGACAGCACGTCGACGGGGTGCTGCTGATCTCCCTGCACGGCGCCGACCCGCTGCCGGGAAGGCTGGAGGCGATGGGCGTGCCGACGGTCATCGGAGGCCGCCCTGTCGGCCTCACCCCCTACAGCTACGTCGACGTGGACAACCGGGCCGGAGCCAGGCAGGCGGTCAAGTACCTGCTGGGCAGGGGCCGTCGCCGGATCGCCACCATCGCGGGAACACAGGACATGGGCGTGGGCGTGGACCGGCTCGCGGGCTACCGCGACGCGCTGCTCGCGACCGGCCTGAGCGAGATCGTGGCGTACGGCGACTTCAGTGAGGAGAGCGGCATGGCCGAAATGCGCAAGCTGCTCGCCGAGAACCCCGACCTGGACGCCGTCTTCACCGCCTCGGACCCGATGGCGCTGGGCGCGATGCGGGTGCTGCGTGAGGAGGGCAAGAGCATCCCCGGCGACGTCGCGGTGATCGGCTTCGACGACTCGCCCGCCGGGGCGCACTCCTCCCCCGCCCTGACCAGCGTGCACCAGCCCACCGAGTCGATGGGCCGGCAGATGGCCCACCTCCTCGTCTCCCGCATCAACGGCGAGCACCTGGAGCAGCCGGTGGTGATACTCGACACCCATCTGGTCGAGCGATCCTCCGCCTGAGGCGCCCCCCTTCCGGTGGCCTTCGGCGCGCCGGGCGGAACGGAGCCGAGCCTCGGCCGGTACCACGACGCGGGCGGGGCGGTGGGGTTCCACCGCCCCGCCCGCGTCCGGACGGCTCCGCACCTCACCCCGGCCCGGTTACGGCCCGGTGCCCGCGTCCCGGGGCCCCGGCAGGTTCCCGGCGGCGGCCGTGACCGGCCGGCCCGGTGCCCTCCCGGCCTTACCCGGCGTCGGCGGGACCGGCCGTACGGTACCGATCGACCTCCGACCAGGCGGACGACATGCCGGCCAGCGTCCGGTCGAAGACCTCCGAGTGCCGCAGGTAGGCCTCCCGCTGGGGGCCTGGAAGCACGCACAGGTCGGCCTCGTCACTGACCGACCACGGCTGGAGATCGTGGCCGAGCGCGGCGGGCAGCAGCGAGGCGACCCCGCGTGCTCCCAGCTCGCTGGTGAGCTGACGGCGGACCGGCCGCCCCAGCACATCGGCGAAGATCTGCGCCCAGACCTCGGATCGGGCGCCGCCACCGGCCAGCCGCCACGGCCGGCCCCCGATGTCGGCCCCGCTGGCCAGGACCCGGTCGAGCTGAACCCGGTGGTACTGGGCGACCCCCTCGATGACCGCGCGGGTGAGATGCCCGCGGCGGTGCACGCCGGAGATGCCGAGGAAGGTCCCCGACGCCGCTGGGTGTTCGGGGGCCCCGTTGACGAAGGGCAGGAACAGCAGGCCCTCCGCGCCCGGCGGCACCATGGCCGCCTCCCTGAGCAGGTCCGCCGCGAGCAGGCCACCGACCTGGTCGTGCGGCACCGACGCGCACGCCAGCCATTCGAGGTTGGCGGCCGAGGTCGGCGCGACCTCCATGGCCAGCATCGTGGCCGGGTCGGGCATCAGCGCGCTCATGGTGACCTCGGGCGCCGGGGTGCGGGCGGGCACCACGGCCCCGTTGATGGCCCACGTCCCGACGATGATCGTCACGTCTCCGAGGCCGCGTCCCCCTGCGCCGAGCGTCGCCGCCACGCAGTCCATGCAACCGGCGATCACCGGCAGTCCCTCGGGGAGTCCGGTGCGTGCCGCGGCCGCCGCGCTCAGCCCGGCGACCACGTCACTGGACTGGCGCAGCGGGGGGAACCGGTCGAGGTCACTCGCCGGCAACCCCACCAGCTCCAGCGCCGTCGGGGTGTAGGTGCGGGTGTCGAGAGCCACCATGCCGAAGGCGCTGGCGTCGCTGTAGTCGGCGCTCGGCACGCCGGTGAGCTGCGCGGTGACCCAGTCCTTGCAGGACAGTGCCCACCGGGTGGCCCGGTAGCCCTCCGGCTCGACGTCGTGCAACCAGCGCAGTAGCACGGCGGGCTGTGCGGCCCACGGGATGGAGCCGGTCTCCCTGGCCAGCCGCCTGGCCTCCCGCTCCGGGATCGCGTCCACGATCCGCTGGGCCCGGCTGTCCGACGACGCGATGGCGGGCCCGACCGGCCTCAGAGCGGCGTCGACCGGATACAGTCCGTTACCGTGGGCCGCCACCCCGATGCCCGCCGGGGTGTATCCGTCGGCGGCCAGCTTCCCGGTGAGCTCGCCGAGCAGCGACATGACCGTGTCGGCCAGCCCGAGCATGTCGACGTCGTGGCGGTGCGCGGTCACGCTGGTGCGGGGGGTGCGGGCGTGCACGACGCCGAGTTCCCGTCCCTCGGTGTCGAAGGCCGCGACCTTCGAGGCCGTCAGGCCGATGTCGACGCCGATGTAGCACGTGTCCGGGGCTGTCACGAGGTCCTCCTGTCGCTGCTCCGTAGTGTGTCCGGCGGTGTGACCGACGTGGCCAGAACCCGCGGCCTGAAGCGCCGCAGTTCGGCCTCGTAGCCGGTGATCTCGGCGCGGGCCCGCCCTTCGTCCCAGCCGAGGTGACGTACGGCGATGTCGGCACAGGCCGCGGCCGCCTTCAGGCCCATGTCGGGGCCGAGTCCAATCAGGGTACGTCGTAGCAGGATGTCCCCCAGCGTCACGGCGCCCTCCTCGCGCACCGCCATGACCACCTCGGCGGCGAGCGCGCCGGTCTCCTCGTCGACGACCTCGGCGAGTGTGTCGTCCGTCTCGGCGAGTTCGAGCACCCTGCGGGCCCGTACGCCGTAGACGTCGAGCAGCCGGCGCGACTGCGCCGGGGTGAGCGGCGAGGAGCGCATGAAGTCCGCGCTGAAGGTCGGCCAGTCGGCGGTGTCGGCTCCGGGGAAGGCCCGGGATCGGGTGAGGCAGCGCCGGCGAGTGCGGCCGAGCGCGCGCAGCGCCGCGTCGGTGACGTCCTCGGCGAGGGCGCGGTGGGTCGTCAGCTTGCCGCCGATGACCGTGAACAGCCCCGGGTGGGCCGGGGCGTGGCTGTGCACCGTGTGCCCGCGGCTGATCTTGGCGTTGTCGGAGATCCCGGCGGTGTACGGCAGGGGCCGGACGCCGGCCACGCTGTAGAGCACGTCGCCGGGGGTGAGGCCGGCGCTCGGGAAGATCCGGTTGGTCTCGGCGAGCAGGTAGTCGATCTCCTCGTCGCTGGTGATGACCTCGTCGAGATCGTCCTCATAGGTCAGGTCCGTGCTCCCCAGCACGTAGCGGCCCTCCCAGGGGAAGACGAAGATCGGCCGATGGTCGGCGGCCGCCTCGAAGAAGATGCAGGTGTCGGGCGCGCCCGGGAACGCGTCGACGACGATGTGGCTGCCCTTGGTACCGCCGTTGAGGCGCCGGCTGGCCACCTGCCCGTCAAGGATCCTGTCGATCCATGGGCCGGCCGCGTTCACCGTGATCGCGGCCCGGATCTCGGTTCGCGCGCCGGAGGCGTTGTCCTCGGCCCGTATCCCGGCGACCCGGTCGTTCTCCACGATCAGCCCGGTGACCGTGGTGTGGGTGAGCACCCGAGCGCCGAGCCGCCGGGCGTCGAGGAGCAACTCGACGCAGAGCCGCTCGGCCCACGGCACCTGCGCGTCGGGGAACAGCGAGGCCCCGCGCAGGCCGCGCCTCGACAGCGTGGGCCACCTGCGGGCCACCGTGCGGAGGGACATACTGCGGCTGCGACCGTGCCTGCGCCCCGTCGACAGGACGTCGAACACGGCCAGGCCGAGCCGGATCAGCGGGCCGGGCCTGCTGTCGCCCGCGTAGGAGGGGATCAGCATGGGGTAGTCGCGAACGAGGTGCGGGGCGTTGCGGAACAGCAGGTGCCGCTCACGGATCGACTCCCGCACAAGGTTGAGGTCGTAGCGTTCGAGGTACTTCAGCCCGCCGTGGATCAGCCGGCTGGACGTGCTTGACGTTCCCGAGCCCACGTCGGCGCGGTCGACGACGACGACACGCAGGCCACGGGTGGCGGCGTCACGGGCTATGGCGAGCCCGTTGATACCGGCTCCGATGACGGCGAGGTCGACGACGTCGTCAGATCCGGCTGGTTGTTGCGACATGGGAGCTCCCGGGAGATGACGGGACCGGGCCCCGGCGGTCTCGCGCCGGGGCCCGAGCCCCAGAAGGGGTCAGGACGCGGTGCCGGCGGCCGAGTGGTCCTTGAAGAGCTGGTAGGCCTCTTCGGGCTTCATCTCGTCGTGCACGACGGCGCGGATCGCCGCGAGCATGCCGGCAGGGTTCTCGCTCTGGAAGATGTTTCGGCCCATGTCGACGCCGGCGGCACCCTCCTGGATCGACCGGTAGGCCATCGTCAGGGCGTCGAGTTCGGGCAGCTTCTTGCCACCCGCGACGATGATCGGCACCGGGCAGCTCGCGGTGACGGTCTCGAAGCCCTCCTCGACGTAGTACGTCTTGACGATGTGCGCGCCCATCTCCGCGCTGATCCGGGTGGCCAGCCGGAAGTAGCGGGCGTCACGGACCATGTCCTTGCCGACGGCGGTGACGCCGAGCACGGCGACACCGTGCCGCTGGCCGGCGTCCACCAGCGCGGCGAGGTTGGCGATCGACCGCGACTCGTTCTCGCTGCCGACGAAGACCTGGATGGCCACGGCCGCGGCGTTGAGCCGTACCGCGTCCTCCATGTCCAGGGCGATGTGCTCGTCGGAGAGGTCGCGCAGCACGCTCGGGCCGCCGCTGGCGCGCAGCACGATGCCGGCGTCGGTGGCCGGCGGGATGCTGGTGCGCAGCACGCCCCGGGTCAGCATGATCGCGTCGGCGTTGGGCACCAGCGGGGCGATGTTGACGTCGATGCGCTCAAGGCCGGCCATCGGGCCGAGGAAGTAGCCGTGGTCGAACGCGAGCATCACGGTCCGGCCGGTGTCGGCCCTGAAGATGCTCGCGAGCCGGTTCTGCAGGCCCCAGTCCTGGGCCTGTGCGCCCTTGACGTGGAAGCCGCCGGTCACGGAGGCGGCGCCGCCGAAGTCGCGGGCGTCGAGCAGACCGTCGGTGTCAGCCATGGGTGTTCTCTCCAGTGGTTGTGGTGGTGACGGCCGCGGGTCGCGGCCGCCGTCGGAAACGGGGGGATGTGCCGGCGACGCGGTCACCGCCGCCGGCGAGGAAGAGGACCAGCAGCACCAGACCGCCCTTGAGGAGGTTCTGCGCCGCGCTGCTCCAGCCCACGAGGTTGACCAGGCCGTCCAGCAGGATGAAGAAGAGCGCGGCCCCCCAGACGCCGACGGGCACGGCCCGCCCGCCCGAGATGAGCGTTCCGCCGATCACGACGACGGCCACCGAGTCGAGCAGGTAGCGCGTGCCGAGGTCCGCGGAGGGCGCGATGTAGGCGGCCAGCAGGGCTCCGGTCAGGCCGGCCAGCGCGCCGCTGGCCAGGTAGGTCACCGCGATGATCCGCGCGACGGGGATTCCGGCGCGCTCGGCCGCCCGGCGGTTCTGCCCCACCGCGATCAGCGAACGGCCGTAGATCGTGCCGCGCAGCAGCGCGATGACCAGGACGGTCACCACCGCGATGGCCACGGCGAGGATGGGGATGCCCGCCGGGCGCAGGTTGAGCAGGCTCCGCAGCCCCGGATCGGGCACCGCGCTGAAACCGTTCGCCAGCGACAGCGTGCCCGAGGAGGCGATGAGCCCGGCGGCCAGCGTGGCGATGATCGGCGGAACGGACAGGCCGAGAATCGCCACCGTGCTGATCGCCGCGATGACGAGACCCACACCGGCGCCCGCGAGGATTCCCAACGTCGCCGAGCCGGTGGACGAGGCCGCCAGGACCGAGGCGAATCCGGCGAGGGAGATGATCGGCGCCACGGAGACGTCGATGTTGCCGGGACCGGCGGTGATGACGAGCATCTGCCCGAGTCCCACGATGACCAGGTAGGGCGCCAGGGACAGGGCCAGGGAGACCGTCTGGCCGCCCCCCTGACCTGAGATCGCCAGGATGATCAGCCAGACGAGCGCCGCGGCGGCGAAACCCCAGATCCACGGACGCGCGACGAGCGCGCGGATGTTCATCGCAGTACCTTTCCGACCAGGACGCGTCCGGCGAGCACGGCCAGGACGATCACGCCTTGAACCGCCGACTGCATGTTGGTCGGCACATCGAGCAGGCTGAGGACCACGCTGACCAGGCCGAGGGTCACGCCGCCGACCACCACTCCCCAGGGCACGGCGCTGCCGCCGTGGAAGGAGCCGCCACCGAGGATCACCGCCGCCACCGTCATCAGGGTGTAGCTGGAGGCCGACGACACGTCGCCGCCCCCGGTCTGGGAGGCCAGCACGAGCCCGGACAGCACGCCGAGCGCGCCCGCGGCGGTGTAGGCGATGGCCCGCGACGCCAGCGGGCGCAGGCCCGCCCGCTCCAGGGCCACCGGGTTGCTGCCCAGGCCGCGCATCCTGACCCCGAGGGTGCTGCGCGCGCTGAGCAGGTAGACCAGCGCGGCGACGAGGAGGATCGGCAGCAGCGGCGCCGGGAACCCGGCGGGCTGCCACATGCCGAAGGCCGCCAGCCACTCCGGGGTCGTTCCGCCGGGTGTCGGCAGGACGAACATGCCCAGCCCCAGCCAGACGAACGACGCGCCGAGGGTGGCGATGAGCGACGGCACCCTGCGCAGGTGGATGAGAACGCCGAGAACGGTGTAGGACGCGACGAGCCCGAGCAGGATCAGGACTCCGACGAGCGGGGAGGTCACCAGCCTGGTCGCCGTGATCACGGTGACCAGGCCGACGAAGGTGCCGATGCCGAGGTCGATGTCGCCGACCGCCATCAGCGTCATCTGCGCCTGGGCCGCGATGACCAGGGGCACGGTCGCCGAGAGGACCAGCGACAGCCCGGCCACGCTCAGCACGTCCGGCTGCAACGACGCGCAGACGGCGATCATCGCGATCATCGCGACGGCGCTGACCACGGCCGGGGCCGTCCGGCGCATCCGCGCCCGGCTCGGCAGGGCCGGCACGAGAGTCTCACTCATGGTTCTGCGCTCCATCGGACTCGGCGAACGAGACGGCGATGATCCTCTCCTCGGAGATCTCCGTCCCGGCCAGCTCGGCGACCACTCGGCCGGCCCGGAAGACGTAGACCCGGTCACAGTGGGCCATCTCGGCGTTCTCGCTCGAATACCAGACGACACTCCGGCCCTGGGCCGCCTCCTGGCGGATGAGGCCGTACAGGTCGGTCTTGGTGTGCACGTCGACTCCCCGGAAGGGGTCGTCGAGCAGGACCAGGTCGGCCGCCGAGGCAAACGCCCGGGCGACGATCACCTTCTGCTGGTTTCCACCGCTGAGCTCGGTCATCGCCGCGTCCGGGCCACCTCGGATCGCGAGGCGATCGACCCAGTTCCGCACGACCGCGCGCTCCTCGGCGGGGCGGCGCAGACCGCGGCGCGCGATACCGCGTGCCGCGGTCACCACGAGGTTCTCCGCCACGCTCCACAGCGGCAGCACCCCGGAACGCTGCCGGTCGCCCGGCACGTACGCCCGGGTGCCGCGCACCTTCGTGTCACGCCGCACCGGGTGCCACAGGCGTTCGAGCACCTCCTGCTGGCCTTGACCGGCCAGCCCGGCCAGGCCCACGACCTCACCCGCACCGACCCGTACGGAGACGTCACGCAGTCCGGGACCGGTGGCGCCGCGCAACTCCGCCAGCACCGGCCGATCCCCGGAACCGCCCTCGGCGGCCGTGATCCGCTCGTTCCCGGTCCTCGCGGCGACCTCGGCCCCCATCAGGGTCAGTACGTCGTGCTCGCCGAGTCCGCTCGCGGGCCGTTCGGCGATGACCGCCCCGTCGCGCAGCACGGCGACGCGGTCGGCCACCGAAAGGACCTCCCGGATGCGGTGCGAGATGAGCAGCACGGCCACACCGCCCGCGGTGAGGGTGCGGACGTAGTCGTACAGCGAGCGCGCGGCGTCCGGGCCGAGGGACTCGGTGGGCTCGTCGAGGATCAGCAGGTCGAGCCGGTCGACCAGGCTGGCCCGGACGATCTCGACCATCTGGCGCTGGGCCAGCGACAGGTCCTCGACCCGGTCGCCCGGTGCCACCCCGTGGCCGGGGAACATCTCGTCGAGCCTGCGCCGTACGCCGTCACCGGCCGCCCGCCGCCAGCCCAGCCGGGGAAGGCAGTGGCGTGAGGAGAC
The DNA here is from genome assembly GCF_050943795.1 of Streptosporangium sp. CA-115845. NCBI lineage: Bacteria > Bacillati > Actinomycetota > Actinomycetes > Streptosporangiales > Streptosporangiaceae > Streptosporangium > Streptosporangium sp. CA-115845. Next base: position 6,005,501 of record NZ_CP191988.1, read on the forward strand.
CCAGATGTTCTCCGCGACCGTGAGGTCGGGGCAGAGCGACGTCTCCTGGTAGGCCATCCGCACGCCGCGGAAGTCCCCGGCCCTCGGCCCGGCCTCGCCCGAGGCGTCTCGCCCGCACACCGTGACCGTGCCCTCGTCGCAGGCCTCCAGCCCGGCGAGGACCCGCATCAGCGTGCTCTTGCCGGCTCCGTTGTGTCCGACGAGGCCGAGCACCTCGCCGGCCCGTACCTCAAGGTCGACACCGGCGAGGGCCCGGGTGCGCCCGTACGTCTTGGCCACGCCCCTCGCGATCACGACGGGCTGCTGCTCGGACGGTCCCCCGCCTTTCTCCCGCGAAGCCGCGAACGGCTTGGCGGCGAAGTTGTCGACGTGCATGAGGTGGCCTCCTCCGTGCCTTCCCCGCCTAACCGGCGGCCGTCGGGATCGGCGGCTGCACCGGCGCTCCACCGGTCTGCACGGCCTTGACCTGCTCGCGGAAGAGCTCACGCGTCCAGGGCCAGGCGGCGTACTCGTCGGGCTTGAGGACGGAGGCCCAGGCGTCACGGTCCTTCTGCTCGACCAGGACGATCGGGAAGGTCATGTGCTTGGGGATGTCCCGCTTCTCCAGCAGGTCGAGCGCCTGCCACAGCGCGGCGACCGACTGGCCCGGGTCGGACATGACGGCCACCGAACCGTTGTCGATCTTGTTGTCCTTCCAGTAGCTCAGCGCGCGGCCGTTGGTCTCGAACGTCACCGCGGGAACCGGCTTGCCCGCCGTGGCGAAGGCCTGGGCGACGCCGTAGCCGTCGCCACAGCCGACGACGCCGTCGACCTTCGGCACACTCGACAGCACGCCGAGCACGGCCTTCTGCGCGGTGGCGCCGTCACACATCCCGTTCACCGTCGCGACGGTCTTCACACCGGGGTACTCACCGAGGATCTTCTTGGTGGTCTCGAGCATCTCGGCCTCGGGCTGCGAGCCGACGACACCCCGGCTGACGATGACGTTGCCCTTGCCTCCGATGCCTTCCAGCAGCGGCTTGGCCGCGTAGGTGGCCCAGTCGACGAAGCTGTTCTGCAGCACGTAGGCGCACTCCGACTCGATCGCGGAGTCGAAGACCACGACGGTGACGCCCGCGGAACACGCCTGCTGGATGACCGGCTTGAGCGCGGTGGGCGAGGCCGGGTCGATGAGCAGGGCGTCCGGCTTCTGCAGCAGGAGGCTCTTGATCTGGGCGACCTGCTCGGTCGCGGAGTTCTCTCCCGGCGCGTTGACGACCTTGTACTTGCTGATCAGGCCGTCGGCCTGGGCCTGGCCCGCCGCCGCCTCGAATTTGGCGATCATCGTCTGGCGCCAGCCGTTACCGATGAAGCCGTTGCTCAGGGCGATGAACGGCTTCTCACCGGAGGTCTCCGCGGCGCCGCCGGAGGTGCCGGCAGCGGAGTCACCGGAGCCGCAACCGGCCGCCAGGACCGCGAGGGCGGTCAGTGACGCCGCCGAGGCCGCACGCCAGTGCCGGGATGTGGGACGGATACGCATCATGGTCTCCAGAGAGGGCAGGTCCGCCGAGGCGGTGCGAGTCGAGGCCGTGAACTCATCGCTCATAGGGGGCGTAGCAGTGTAGTCATTACAGACCTGTAGTGACAGGTACACTAAATCCACGTTACATGGATGTCAACAGCCTCTTTCGTTCCTGCTCAGTAGGTAGATAGACGGGAATCCACCCGGCATCGCCGGATTCCTGTCACGACAGGATCACCACCCTGTCATGACAGGTCTGCCCATATGAAATGCTTTCCTGGACGCCCCCCGAGGAGGTTCCCGTGACGATGACGTATCCGCGCCTCGACCGCGACGGAACGGAGCCGCTGTGGATGCAGCTGATGCGCGCACTTCGGGCGACCATCGAGAGCGGCGAGTTCGGCGCGGACCGGCCGCTGCCGTCGGAGGCCGAGCTCACCGACATGTTCGGGGTCTCCCGAACCGTCGTCAGGGAGGCCCTGCGCGAGCTCGTGCAGCAGGGCCTGATCTATAAGATCAAGGGGCGGGGCGCCTTCGTCTCACCGCGCAAGACCGAACTGAACTTCATCGGGTCGATGTCCGGCTCCGCCGACGACCTGCGGGAGTCCGGCCGCCGCGTGACGACCCGGACCATCCGCCAGTCGCTCGGCGAGGCCGACGAGCGGGAGGCCGCCCTGCTGCGGATCCCGCCCGGGGAACAGGTGGTCAGGCTGCGCAGGCTCCGGCGCGTCGACGGGCAGCCCTGGCTGCTCGTCGACACCGCCCTGCCCGCCCGTCTGGTGCCCGGCCTGGAGCGCGCCGTGCTGGAGAACCAGTCACTGTACGACCTGCTGCGGCGGCGCTACGGGATCGAGCCGGCCGCCGCCGACCGGTGGATCGAGGCCGCCTTCCCCAACCGCGAGGACGCCGCGCTGCTCGAGGTCTCCACCTCGACGCCGCTGCTCGGCATCGAGTCGGTCGCCTGGATGCCCGACGGCACGCGGTTCGAGGCCTACTACGCGCTGCACCGCAGCGACCAGACGCGGTTCTACGTCGGCATTCGCTGACCGGAGGGCACCCCGGCCGGCCACGCGCCCGCGAGGAAAAGACCGCGCCCGCGGTTCTCTTCGGCGGCATCCCGTGCCAGAATTTCATGGGGTGATGAATTATGACTCGGAACACGTGTGTGATCGCCGGAGGCGGTCCCGCCGGGGCGATGCTCGCGCTGCTGCTGGTCAGGGCCGGTGTCGAGGTGACGCTCCTGGAGAAGCACGGCGATTTCCTGCGCGACTTCAGGGGCGACACCATCCACCCGTCGACCCTCCAGATCCTCGACGAGCTCGGCCTGGCCGAGGAATTTCACCGGCTCCCGCACCGCAAGATGTACGGGATGGAGATCCAGACCGACGACACCACGGTGCCGATCGCCGACCTGTCAGGACTTAAAGGCAAATATCAGTACATCGCCTTCGTGCCACAGTGGGAGTTCCTCGACCTGCTGACCCGTGCCGCCGCCAGGTATCCGAACTTCCACCTCCTCATGGAGTCCGAGGTCCACGGAGTGATCCGCGAAGGCGACGCGGTGCGCGGGGTGCGCTACCGGGACGCCTCCGGTGAGCACGAGCTGCGCGCGACGCTCACCGTGGCCGCCGACGGCCGCCACTCCGACGTGCGCAGGGCCGCCGGGCTGGTCCCCGTGGAGCACGGGGCCCCGATGGACGTGGTCTGGTTCCGGCTGCCGCGCGAGCCCACCGACTCCGAGACGGCGTTCCTGCGAGTGTCGGCGGGCCACCTGATGGTGTCGATCAACCGCGAGACCTACTGGCAACTCGCCTACGTGATCCCCAAGAACGGCTTCGAGGCACTGCGCTCGGCAGGGATGGCGGCGCTGCGCGAGCAGGTCGCCAGGCTCCTGCCCTTCCTGGCGGACCGGGTAGGGCTGCTGTCCGGCTTCGAGGACGTCAGCGTGCTGTCGGTCGCGCTCAACCGGCTGCGCCGCTGGCACCGGCCGGGGCTGCTGATCATCGGGGACGCCGCGCACGCCATGTCGCCGGTCTTCGGCGTCGGCATCAACCTGGCCGTGCAGGACGCGGTCGCCGCCGCGAACCTGCTGGCCGGACCGCTCGCCGCCGGGGCCGAGATCCCCGAGTCGCTGCTCGCGAGGGTCCAGCGGCGGCGCACCCCGCCCACCGTGATCACCCAGTTCGCCCAGCGTGTCGTCCAGAACCGGCTGATCCAGCCGGCGCTGACCGAGCGCACCCGCCCGGTGCGGCTGCCGCGCGGCGTCTCCCGCCTTCCCGTACTGGGCCCGCTGGCCAGACGCTTCATCGGCCTGGGCGTCCTGCCCGAGCACGTCGCCGACCCCTCGGGGTCTCAGCAGGCATAAAGACCTTCTCACCATGTGGACAATCGGGTCCGTTCGCACAGCCGGTTGCAATAGCCTGGTATGTCGTGAGCATCAACCTCGATTCCTGGCGGCAGCTGCCTGCGGCGCAGCAGCCCGTGTGGCCTGACCGCGGCGAGCTGGACAAGGTCGTCACCGAGCTGAAGGGACTCCCGCCCCTCGTCTTCGCGGGCGAGTGCGACAACCTCAAGGCGGACCTGGCGGCGGTGACACGGGGCGAGGCCTTCGTCCTGCAGGGCGGAGACTGCGCCGAGACCTTCGCCGGCGCCACCGCCGACGACGTGCGCAACAAGCTCAAGACGCTGCTCCAGATGGCGATCGTGCTCACCTACGCGGCCAAGGTCCCCGTGGTGAAGATCGGCCGGATGGCCGGGCAGTTCGCCAAGCCCCGCTCGAAGAACACCGAGATCCGCGACGGCGTCGAGCTGCCCGCCTACCGGGGCGACATGGTCAACGGCTTCGACTTCACCACCGACTCCCGCGTCCCCGACCCGGGCCGGCTGCTGCGCGCCTACCACTCCTCCGCGGTGACGCTCAACCTGGTCCGCGCCTTCACCAAGGGCGGCTACGCCGACCTGCGCCAGGTGCACGCCTGGAACCAGGACTTCGTGGGCGAGTCCCCGGCCGGCAAGCGCTACGAGCAGCTCGCCCGCGAGATCGACCAGGCGCTGGCCTTCATGCGCGCCTGCGGGGCGGAGCCCGAGGAGTTCCACACCGTGGAGTTCTACTCCTCGCACGAGGCACTGATCCTCGACTACGACCAGGCGCTCACCCGGATCGACTCGCGGACCGGCCAGCCGTACGACGTCTCGGCGCACATGGTCTGGATCGGCGAGCGCACCCGCCAACTCGACGGCGCGCACGTCGAGTTCTTCGCCAGCATCCGCAACCCGATCGGCGTCAAGCTCGGCCCGACGACCAGCGCCGAGGACGCCCTCGCGTTGATCGAGAAGCTCAACCCCGACAACGAGGCGGGGCGGCTGACCTTCATCACCCGGATGGGCGCGTCGAAGATCCGTGACCACCTTCCCGAGCTGGTGGAGAAGGTGACCGCGAGCGGCGCCCAGGTGGCGTGGATCTGCGACCCCATGCACGGCAACACCTTCGAGGCGCCCAGCGGCCACAAGACCCGCCGCCTGGACGACGTCCTGAATGAGGTGGCGGGCTTCTTCGAGGTGCACCGCGCGCTCGGCACCCACCCGGGCGGCGTCCACATCGAGTTCACCGGCGACGACGTCACCGAGTGCGTGGGCGGCGGTGCCGAGATCGTCGAGGACGACCTGGCCCGGCGCTACGAGACGGCCTGCGACCCGCGTCTCAACCGCGGCCAGTCGCTCGACCTGGCCTTCCGGGTGGCCGAGCTCTACCGCTCGGTCTGACACCCGCTCCCCTCGCGGCCCGGGCCCCTTCGAAGGGGCCCGGGCCGCGAGCAGGGCCCCGGCGTTGATTCACTCTGTCCCGGTTCGTCGGATTGATCAGATGGTGTAGACGGCGAAGGCGTCACCGTGGTCGAGGAGGTCACGGCGGGCATGGGCGATGTTGGCGCGGTCGGCCAGCCGGGCGGTGCTGATCGCCAGGTTTCTGAAGCCGGCCAGCGCTCTGGGCGCGGTTCCCGACCTGACCTGGGAGTGATCCTCCCGGAAGGTCACGTCGCGGACCCGGTGGAGACGGTTTTCCACGCCCCAATGCGCCCGTTCACAGTGGTTGAGATGAGCGGGCCCGGCCGCTTCGGCGGGCAGGCCGGTGATGCCGTACACGACCTCCTTGCTGGTCCAGACGCCGTCCAGGTCGCCGACGTCGCGGCGGAGCCGGAAGGCTTGGCGGGCGCCGGGGAACAGGGCGTCGTCTGCTTTGGCGGTGCGGATGGTGCGGCGTTCGGTGCGGTCGTGCCCGTGATCGTCATCGATGGCGGTGGTCGCGGTCCAGTCGGCATCCGGGCCGGTCAACAGAGCCTGGGCGGCCGCACGGGCCAGCGGCTGGTTACCCTTCACAATGAGGATGTGGTGGGCGTCCGGATGCTGGGTGATCAGGCGGGCGGTGGCCTTGGTGGTGTGCGGCGCGTCCAGGGTCAAGACCGTCCCGGCCACGTCCAGCCGGGCCAGCAGAGCACGGGCGGCGGGTCCCTCCCCGTGCTTGTCGGCGACCTGGCATTGGCCCAGGATTACGCCGTGCTCGTGGCTGATCGCCCCGACCAGGAAGACCCGCCCGCCCTGCTCGGTCCGGGCGTCGCGACAGGCCTTGCCGTCCAGGGCGGCGCCGGGCAGCAGCCCGGCCGGGGCAGGATGGGTGACCTGTCGCTGAGCTACGCGCCGCTGCTCACGCTCGACGGGTCCAGGGGTGTGGGGAATCCGCGGCGCCGGCGCCGCCCGGCGCACCACCTCGGCCACATAGCCGCTGATCGCCGTGTCCAGCGCGTCGGCGTCCAGGTCGGCCGGGACCCGACGGAAAGTCCGCTCACCGGGCACGACGAACAGGCCGGTGAACGGATCGCGATAGGCGCCCAGCCGCTCCAGCACCGTTTGCGAGGTCCGGGCGGCCCACTGCCGGATCGCCGCGACGCTGTCACCACCGACCACGAGCGTTGCGCACGCCGTCAACGTCAAGATGACCACCAGCGGATGCCGCAGCCCGCAGGCCGAGCGCCGCTCGGGCACGGCCGCCAATCGGCGTATCAACGCCGATTCCACCACGGCCGGATCAGTCGCCAACTCGGCTTCCCGCAACGCCAGGTCGGCGAACCGGTCAAGACACGGGACGAGACGAGAGCTGGTCAGGGAAGATGGGGACACGAGCGCGACTCCTGCGGCGATCTTCGGATTCGAGACCTGAAAGATCAGCAGAAGTCGCGCTCTTTCGTCTTTCACCTGGCCAAACACTCAACGTCGGCATACCGCATCAGAACCCGGGAACGCCGGGGCCCTGGGGCCGCGAGGGGGTCCGGCTCCACGCGAACGATCGAGAATCCACGAAGAAGCTCACAGGTTCGCGGAGGCGATCCCCGATCGTACGAAGGCCCCGGTCCGTGTCAGCCCTTCTGGACACCGAGTTCGTTGGCGAGCTCGGCACGGATCGCGTCCATGTCGAGTGCGCGGACCTGGCCGATGAGGTCCTCGAGAGCGGGCTCGGGCAGCGCGCCCGGCTGGGCGAAGACGACGATGCCGTCCCGGATGGCCATGATCGTCGGGATCGACGTGATCTCGAATCCCTGGGCGAGGGCCTGCTCGGCCTCGGTGTCGATCTTGCCGAACTTGATGTCCGTGTGCTTCGCGGAGGACTTCTCGAAAATCGGCCCGAAGGTGCGGCACGGTCCGCACCAGGCCGCCCAGAAGTCCAGCAGGACGATCCCCTCATCGGCGATGTCGTTGAAGTTCTTCTCGGTTACCTCGATGGTGGCCACCGTTGGCTCCTTCTGTTGTTCACATCTGTTTGGCTGGCATAACCACTTCCCGTCCACGAGCATTCCATCCCGCAGGCTCCGTCCCCCTCGAACCGGGTGACCTGGGAGATCGCCGGCCGTGGGGGCCACGGGACCCGGGCTCGGCGCGACTCCGGTGTTCACCGGCCCGGCGAAAACGCCGGTCGCCCGGCCAGGACGCCCCCATGATCGTTTCCCCGGTCGTCGCGGAGCTGTCCGGCTCGCCGGCCCAGCGACCTGTCGGGGGGAGAACGGGCGGTGGCTCGGTGCCGATCGGCACCGGGCCACCGCCTGTCAGCCCTTGTCGGCCTGCGGGGGGAGGCCCGCAGGGATCGGTCTACAGGGTGAGGCCGACGATCACGGGGTCGTGGTCGGAGGCGCGGAAGGCGTCGGGCCTGTACAGGCCCGGCGGGTTGTACTCGAGGTTGTAGTCGTAGATCCGGCTCTCATCGGAGTTGATGTGCCAGATCGTCGCGCTGGTCACCCGCTTGAGCAGGTCCTCCCCAACCAGGGCGTGGTCCAGCTCGCCGAGCTGGCCCTCGTACAGGTAGCTGTAGCGCAGCGGCTCGGGGACGAACCTCTTGGTCGTGCTGCTGAGGCCACCGGCCTCCAGGACGTCCATCGGGTCCTCCTCGCCGTAGGCGTTGAGGTCGCCGAGCACCATCGGGTTGGTCAGTTTCAGGTCCTTGATCAGACCCAGCGTGGCCTGTGCCTGGCGTACGCGCTCGCCGTTGTAGCAGCTCTGCCCGTCGCCCTGGTCGGCGTCGGGGCCCACGGCCTCGGTGTCGCAGCCCTTGGACTTGTAGTGGTTGACCAGCACGGTGAAGGACTTACCGCCCTGGACCCGGCGGAAGGTCTGGATCAGCGGAGGCCGCCGGAAGACCGGGTCGGTGGAGGACTGCGCCGCGCCCACCAGCTGGATCCTGGCCGGCTTGTAGATCATCGCCACCTGGATCACGTCGGTGCCCGGGTAGGGGTGGGCAAGCGCCGCGTAGGTACCCGCGCCGACCTCGGCGTTGAGCGCGTCGACCAGGGCCTGAATCGCGGTCTGGCCGTTGTTCTGGATCTCCATGAGGCCGACGACGTCGGCGTTGACCCCCTTGAGGGCGGCGACCAGCTTGGTGAGCTGGCGCTGCTGCTCCTCGGGACTGCTCGCGCCGCGCGAGCGAAGGGTGGTGAACCAGTTGAGTGCGTTGAAGCTGGCCACCTTGACGTTGCCGATGACCGGGAACGGGGCGGGCAGGCGCGGGTTGAGCGGCAGGAAGTTGAGCGGCTTGGTCGGCTGGAGCCGGTACTTGCCGAAGCCGTACCCCATGACGCCGGTGACGCCGAAGGCGGTGTCCCCCAGGCGGAGGCGCCGGTCGACATAGGGGATCGCCGGCGGGTTCTCCACCGTGGAGGCGTCGTCCACCAGCAGGCTACGCCGCGCGTTCTTGGCCGTGGTCACGCCCGGCCGGTCGGTCGGCTGGAAGATGCGTCCCTCGGAGGAGACGGTGATCTCGCCGTACCGGCCCAGGTTGTAGTGGTCGCTGAGGGTGAGCGGCTCGGGGAAGGTGACGAGCATGTTCTCGACGGACTCGAAGGTCGTGCCCTCGGCGCGGGGCAGGCTCTGCTTGGCGGGCGCGATGGTGCCCGTGCCGCAGACGTCCACCGCGGTGACCGGTGACAGCTCGGTCCAGCCGTTGAACTCCACGACCCTGCCGGTGACCAGGACCCGGTCGCCGACCTTGACGTCCTTGAAGGAGCTACGGGCGAAGGCGAACAGGCCCTCGGAGGTGGCCGGGTCGGCGTCCGGGGTCGGGTCCTGGAAGAAGAACCCGCTGAGCTGGCTCGTCTCCTGGAAGTCGGCGGTCACGACGCCCTCGACGCGGACGACCTGGCCGGCCAGCGGGCTGACGTCACCGCTGCCCTGCACCTGGGCGATCTGGTGGGTGACCGGGATCTCACACGGCTCCCCCGTCGGGGTGGGGGTCGGCGTGGGTTCCACGGTCGGCGTGGGTTCCACGGTCGGCGTGGGGGTGGGGGTCGGCGTGGGATCGACGTCGCCGCACGGCGCGGCGTCGGTGGCCCGGTTGCGCGGCGAGGGGGCCGCGGCCTCCACGTCGGCACCGTTGTCGTCGGTGTCGGCGCAGCCGTGGTCCTTGCGCAGCCCCGCCGTGGTGATCGAGAGCCCGGGGGCCGCGGTGCCCTCGAAGTAGTTGGCGGTGCCGTAGCCGATCAGATCGGCGATCAGCGCCGCCTGCTCCGGGGCGCACAGGACCGAGCCGCCGTTGCACGCCAGGCCCTGGGCCGAGCGGACCAGGACCACCTTGCCCGCGGAGCCGCTCAGGTTGATCGTCCCGGTGCCGTCCGGGGCGGGCAGCGGTGAACCGTTGGCGCCGCCGGCCAGCTGGAGGAGATGGTACTGACCTGGCGCGAGCGTACCCGCCAGGGGGACGACCGGGTTGGCGGCGAAGTTTCCGGTGCCGGTGGCGCTGGCGTACTGGACGGACCAGCCGTCCAGGACGACGGGCGCGGCGCTGCGGTTGAACAGCTCGACATAGTCGTTGGCGAGCGACGCGCCGGCGTTACCGCCACCGCCGTAGACCTGGCTGATGACGACGGTGCCCGGCTCCGCCAGGGCCGGGGATGAGGCGAGGGTCGCGACGCCGGTGGCGGCGAGGCCAACGGTCACGAGGGCGGCGAACGCCCGGGATAAAGCACGCATGACCGGGAGCGTAGAGCTGGATGGATTCCAGGACATCAACCCATAAGTGGATATAAGGCGAATTCAAGAATCTTGACACTTCATGTCTATCCAGCCCGGCCAGATATGGCTTTCCTTGACCTAGAAGTCGCTTGCCTCGGCGCCTGTGGGTATCACTGCGGTTATGAGAACTCTGGACGTGGGTTGGGACACCTGCGCCGCCTCCCTGGAGTGCGCCGGATCCGCGCGGCAGCCCTACGGACGCTGCCTGGCCCATCTGGACGCCGCCGAACTCGACGAGGTCGTCCGCGGCCTCTCCCCCGGTTCCGCGATCGACCTGCGGGCCACCGTCGTCGGCCGGAACCTGCTGGAGCGGATCCTGTCCGCGACCCGCGGGCGCCTGGGCCGGGCTCGGTTCGACTGGGCGACCTTTCCCGAGAGCGTGCGGTTCTGCGACATCGTGTTCGGCGGGGACGTCTCCTTCGACCACGCGCGTTTCCAGCGCCTCGCCTCGTTCTTCAACGCCAGGTTCGCCCGCAACGTCTCCTTCAGGGAGGTCAGGTTCGATCGGGAACTCTCCCTGCACGGTGTCGCCATCATCGGGCACGCGGCCTTCGACCGGGTGTCCATCGACGGCGACGCGCTGTTCGGAGGAGCGCTTTTCGACCGGACCGCGTCCTTCGAGCAGGCCGACTTCCATGGTTTCGTCACCTTCGACGGCACCGGATTCACCGGCGACGCGACCCTGAGGGGCTGCAGGTTCCGCCGTACCGTGTCGTTTCGCAAGACGAGCTTCGGTGGGCTGGCCGGGTTCGACGGGGCACGCTTCTCGGCGGGCGGCTACCTGGCCCCGATCTCGGTCGGCCGCCACCTGACCCTCGCCGGGGCGTGGGCGGGCAAGGGCCTTGACGTGACCACCGGCGGATGCTCGGTGGACCTGCGGCGCCTGGAGGTGGACGGGCGGCTGACCGTCCGGCTCGACAACGCGCGGGCCGACCTGGAGGGAGCGACCCTGCGCGGCCCGGCCACGGTGCGGGGCCGGGACGGCGCCCGGGTGACCTCGCTGCACGAGGTGGACGCCGAGGAACTGGAACTCTCCGACCTGGACCTCAGCACCTGCCTCTTCACCGGAATCCGCCATCCCGAGGGGCTCCGGCTGAGCGGCTGCGCGCTCGCCGTCGTCCCGCGCAGGTCATGGCCGGGACTGCGCTGGTGGCCCCTGCGGCGCGCCCCGAACCACGGCTGAGACCCGCCCGCGGGAGACCGTACGGGATCCGAACGGGTGCCGACTCCGGGTCTTCTCAGGGTGGTCCCCGATGCGGGGTCACGGACGGGCGACCAGGATGGGAGACCCGTACCCTGAACGGGGATCGGGCCGCTGAAGAGCATCTGGAGAGCACATGGCAGGCAGCGGGGTCATCGACGACTACGTGACCGGGCTCAGCCGCGCTCTCCGAGGTCCCAGGGGCCCCAGGCTTGACATGATCACCGAGGCCCGCGACAGCCTGCTCGACACCGCCGAGGCGCTGGAGGGCGACGGCCTGGGGCGCGAGGAGGCCGAGCGGACCGCGGTCGAGGAGTTCGGGACGATCGGTGAGATCGCGCCGGGCTACCAGGAGGAGTTGTCCATCGCGGCGGGCCGCAGGCTGGCCGCCGTGCTGTTCCTCACCGTGCCGCTCACCACGGTCATGTGGAGCGTGATCTGGAAGATCTTTCCCACTGCCCCGACGGCCTACCAGACCAGCCCCGCCTGGTTCGTCCCGGTCGCCCGGGGCCTGGACATCCTCCAGATGCTCATCGGCGTGCTCGGCGGGGTCGCGCTGTTCGCGCTGGGCCGGGGTCTGCGCAGGATCAGGCGGCCCCGGCTCGTCACCCGCTTCCTCGGCCTGCTCGTCTGGGCGATGCTGCCGGTCATGCTCGTGCTGTCCGGGGCGCTGATGTTCGGCTCCAGCGGGCCGACCGGCTTCGGCGGCTACCTGCCGGGGGTCGGTGCGGCGCTGGTGAGCTTCCTGTTCTGGGGCCTGCAGCTCTACGGCGCCTTCAAATGCCTGAGCCTCACCCGCCGTGGCCCCGTCCTCGCCTGCGCATAGTCCCCGCCCCCGCCGGGGTCAGCGGGTGGTCCGCGGCTCCAGGACGCTGCCGATGGCTCCGGCGAACCGCTGCCAGGCGGAGCGCTCGCCGGCGAGGGCCGTGCGCCCTGAGGAGGTCAGCCGGTAGGTGCGCCGCTTGCGCCCGCCCACCGTGGCCCACTCGCTGGCCAGGTATCCCGCCTGCTCCAGCCGGCGCAGCGCCGGGTAGACCGTGCCCGTCGGCACGTTCAGCGCGCCGCCGCTGCGCGCCTGGAGCGCCTCGATGATCGCGTAGCCGTGCAGCGGTTCGTGCTCCAGCACGGAGAGCAGCAGGGCGTCCATGTGGCCGCGGAGCGCGTCGGGGTTCACGCGATCGCCTCCGCGGGCCGGGCGGATCCCTCGTCGCCGCACCCGGCGGCCCGTTCGCTTCGCTCACTCACGTCGTCAGCCTACCTTTCGCATAGACACTCTACATGTAGGCATCCTACATGTAGAGTGTCTATAGGTAGACAGACATAACAACGGAGGTGAGAGTGTGGACGTGCTCGACCTGGCCCGGACGCAGTTCGCCGTGACGGGAAGTCTGCACTTCCTGTTCGTCGTGCTGACCCTGGGCCTGGCCCCCCTGATCGCGATCATGCACACCCGCCACGCCATCACCGGCAGGCCGGTCCACGAGCGGGCGACCCGCTTCTGGGGCCAGATCTATGTGATCAACTACGCGCTCGGCATCCTCACCGGGCTGGTGATGGAGTTCCAGTTCGGCCTGAACTGGAGTGGTCTCTCGCACTACGCCGGCGATGTCTTCGGGGCACCGCTCGCGATCGAGACGCTTGGCGCCTTCTTCCTGGAGTCCACCTTCCTGGGTCTGTGGATCTTCGGCTGGCACCGGCTGCCCACATGGCTCCATCTGGCGTGCATCTGGGTGGTGACGCTGACCGCCTATGCCTCCGCCCTCTGGATCATGGTGGCCAACTCGTTCCTGCAGAACCCCGCCGGGGCCGTGGAGCGGGACGGCCACCTGGTGCTGACCGACTTCGGCGCGCTGCTCACCAACCCGATGCTGACCATGGCGCTGCCGCACGTGCTCGGCGCGGGCCTGTGGACCGGCGGTTTCGTGATGCTGGGGGCCAGCGCGTACCAGCTGTTCAGGCACACCGCCGAGCGGGAGTTCTTCACGAGCTCGCTCCGTACCGGAGTGATCGTCTCGCTGGTCGGCTCACTGATCACGGTCGGTTTCGGCTACGCGCAGTTCGGCCCGATCTCCCAGTTCCAGCCGGACAAGTTCGACGGTGCCCTGGCCGGCACCGGACTCGGCTTCATGATCATGATTGGTCAGCTGTTCCAGGCCCTCATCATGTTCGTGCTGGCACCGACCGTGTACTGGCTGCCGCGCTGGCGCTGGGCGCACCCCCTGCTGATGGCGATGACCCCGCTGCCCTTCCTGGCGGCGATCCTCGGCTGGCTGGCCAGGGAGTCGGGGCGGCAGCCCTGGATGATCAATGGCAGGCTCACCGTCGCCGACGCCATGTCCCCCGGGCTGACCTCGGGGATGGTCACCGTCTCGCTCATCGCCTTCGGCGGCCTGCTCGGCCTGCTCGCGCTCGTCGACTACCTGCTGATCGCCCGTACCGTACGGCGCGGGCCCGCCGCCGCCACCCTCGGCGCGGACGCCCCCGCCGACCCCACCGAGCGCGCGCACGCGCTCAGCTACTAGGGAGCCGATCGTGGACATCCTCTGGCTGGGCGTGTTCGCCCTCCTGCTGATCGGCTACTTCGCCCTGGAGGGCTTCGACATCGGGGTGGGCATGCTGCTGCCCGTGCTCGGCAGGACGCAACGGGACCGGGACGAGATCGTCACCGCCATGGCGCCGTTCGTCCTGGCGGGCGAGGTGTGGCTGGTGGCCGTGGCGGGCGTGCTGTTCGGTGCCTTCCCCGCGATCGAGGGAGAGGTGCTGTTCGGCCTCTACCCGCTGGTGGTGCTGCTGCTGGTGTCGTGGATCCTGCGCGACGCCGGGCTCTGGTTCCGCCGCCGTGCCGACGGGAGCGCATGGCGTACGACCTGGGACTGGGCGATCTGTGCCGGCTCCTGCGGCCTGGCACTGAGCTGGGGCATGGCACTGGTCGCGCTGGCCGGCGGCCTGTCGGGGCCGGCGATCAGCCTGCTCGGGCTGGCGGGCGCCCTGGTGATGGCCGCGCTGTTCGCCCTGCACGGCTGGACGTTCCTCTCCTGGCGGCTGCCCGAGCGGATGACCGGGGCGCACCGCACCGGGTGGGCGCTCCTGGGCTCGGCGTGCGCCGCGGCCGCGCCCGTCGCGGCGCTGCTCGCCGTGCTCTCCCCCTGGCTGCTGGACCATATGGCGCCCGCCGGTACGTTAAGTGTGCTGAGTGTCATGATTCTGCCGTTCGCACCGATCATGGTGGGTGCGCAAGTATGGGTGTGGCGGACGTTCGGCCCCGAGCGTGCCGCCGGTCGGGTTCCGTCGTTCTTCTGAGGTCTCTAGGGTTGGCATGCACAAGGATCTGGTACGGCTGGCGTTGGGCGAGCGGGCCGTCCGCCGTCACCTGGCCGTGTGCCTGGCCGCCGCAGTCCTGGCCGGGTTGCTCATCCTCCTCCAGGCCGAGCTGCTCGCCGGGGTGCTGTCCGGGCGGTTCGCGGCCCCGGCCCTGATCCTGCTGGCCGTGGTCGTCGGCGCCCGGGGGCTGCTCACCCTGGTGCAGGGAACGGCCGCCGGGCGGATGAGCGGCGGGGTGAAGTCCACCCTGCGCCACCGCCTGCTGGCGCGGCTGCAGGAAGCCGGCCCCGCCAGGCCGGCCTCGGTGCGTTCGGGAGAGCTGGTGACGCTGACCGGCCGCGGTCTGGACGCCCTCGACCCCTATCTGTCGGGCTACCTGCCCGCGGTGGCGGTCGCGGGCGTCGTGCCGATCGCGGTGCTCGTCCGGCTTTTCACCGCCGACCTGGCCAGCGCGGTGATCGTGCTGGTCACGCTGCCGCTCATCCCGATCTTCGGGGCGCTGGTCGGCATGCACACCAAGGCCGTCACCGAACGCCAGTGGAGGGCCCTGTCCCGCCTCGGCGGGCACTTCCTGGACGTGGTCCGGGGCCTTCCCACGCTGCGCGCCTTCGGCCGGGCCCGCTACCAGGCCGAGGTGATCCAGCGGGTGGCCGACGCCCACCGGGTCGCGACGATGCGCACGCTGCGGGTGGCCTTCCTGTCCTCACTGGTACTGGAGCTGGCCGCGTCGCTCTCACTGGCCCTGGTCGCCGTGCCGGTGGGCCTGCGGCTGCTGTCGGGCTCCCTTGACCTGTCGACCGCGCTGCTGGTCCTGCTCCTGGCACCCGAGGCGTACCTGCCGCTGCGCAACATGGGCAGCAGGTTCCACGCGGCGATGGAGGGCGTCGCCGCCGCCGACGAGGCGTTCGCCGTGCTCGACGGCCACGCGGAGGCTCCACGTGGCGCGCCCGCCACCGGGCACCCGGGCCCCGGGGCGACGACGGCGCCGGAGATCCGGCTGGAGCATGTCACGGTGCGCTACCCGGGCCGGGAGGAGGCCGCGCTGGAGGACGTGTCGCTGGTGATCGCCCCCGGCGAGCGAGTGGCCCTGGTCGGCGAGAGCGGCGCGGGCAAGAGCACCCTGCTCCACCTGCTGCTCGGCTTCGTCACCCCTGCCGAGGGCCGGGTGCTCGTCGACGGCGCCGAGATCGGCGACCACGACCCCTGGCGGGCGCGCCTGGCGTTCGTGCCCCAGCGCCCGCACCTCTTCGCCACCTCGGTGGCCGACAACATCAGGCTCGGCGCCCCCGGCGCGACGATCGACGAGGTCAGGGCCGCGGCACGGGCCGCGCAGGCGGAGGAGTTCATCCTGGCGCTGCCCGAGGGCTACGACACGGTGCTCGGCGAGCGCGGGACGAACCTGTCGGCCGGGCAGCGGCAGCGGGTCGCGCTCGCCCGCGCGTTCTGCCGCCCAGGAGCCGGACTGCTCCTGCTGGACGAGCCGACCGCGCGGCTCGACGGCCGCAGCGAGAGCGCGGTCGTGAGCGCGACCCGCGACCTCGCCGAGGGCCGTACCGCCGTGATCGTCGCCCACCGGCCCGCGATGATCGAGCTGGCCGACCGGGTGATCCGGATCACCGACGGCCGCGTGGTGGCCGGGGCGCGAGAGGAGATCGCCTCCCCATGACCGATGTCAACGAGATCCCGGCAGGCAGGACGCGCGGGCGGATGACCCTTGCCGTGGCGGCGGGGGCGGCGGCCGAGCTGGCCGGGCTCGGGCTGATCGGGTCCGCCGGGTGGCTCATCACCAGGGCCGCCGAGCAGCCGCCGCTGGCGGCACTGAGCGTGGCGATCGTCGGGGTCAGGGCGTTCGCGACGACCAAGGGGGTCTTCCGGTACGGGGAGCGGCTCGCCGGGCACGACGTGGCGCTGCGAGCCCAGGCGACGACCAGGGAGCGGCTCTACCAGGCGCTCATCCCCGCACGACCGCTGAACCAGCGGGGGGCCGACCTGCTCAGCCGCATGGTCGACGACACCGACGCGGCGCAGGACCTGCTCGTACGGTGCCTGCTTCCCGCCACCGCGGCGCTGATCACCGGTGTGGCCGCGATGGTGATCGGGCTGTTCCTGCTCCCGGCCGCGGCGCTGGTGCTGCTGGCCGGGCTGCTGGTGGCCGGGGTGGTGATCCCCGCGGGCACGGCCGCCGCCGCACGGCGCTGGTCGGCGCGGATCGCCCCCGCACGGGCCGACCTGGCGGCCCGGGTCGCCGACCTGGTGCACGGCGCGGCCGACCTGGCCGCCTACGGGGCGAACGAGCGGGCTCTGGCCGCCGCCGCCGAGGCCGACACCCGGCTGGCGGCGCTGGAGCGCCGGCAGGCACGGGCGAACGCGGTGGCCTCCGCCCTGGGCGTGCTCACCCAGGGCCTGACCGTGGCGGCGGTCGTCCTGGTGGCGCAGAACTCCGGGGCGGGCTCCGTGGCCACCGCGGTGCTCGCGCTGACCTCGCTGGTCTCCTTCGAGCCGGTGCTGCCGATGGCCTCGGCCGCCGAGCGGTTGACCGGGGTGCTCGCCGCCCTGCGCCGCCTGCGGGAGGTCGGCGCGACCGCTCCGGCGGTGGCGGAGCCGGCCACCGCGGTCGAGGTGCCCGCCGGGGCGCCGACCATTGAGATCAAGGACCTGGTGGTCCGGCACGGCGCCGGCCGCGCCCCCGCGCTGGACGGGGTCAGCCTCACGCTCACTCCCGGCAGGCGGGTCGCCCTGGTCGGCCCCAGCGGTGCCGGCAAGAGCACCCTGCTGTCCGCCCTGATGCGCCTGGTCGAGCCCGAGTCGGGGACGATCAGGGTCAGCGGGGTGGACGTCCGGGAACTGGCCTCCGACGACGTCCGGCGGGTGATGACCGGGCTGACGCAGGACCCGTACGTGTTCCAGGCCTCGGTACGGGACAACCTGCGGCTGGCGGGTCCCGAGGCCTCGGACGAGGAGCTCACCGAGGCCCTGCGGCGGGCGCGCCTGGAACGCTGGGTGGAGCGGACCGGCTGGGACGCCGTCCTCGGGGAGGACGGGCGGACGGTGTCAGGTGGGCAGCTGCAGCGGCTGGCACTGGCCCGGGCGCTGCTGAACGACCCTCCGCTGCTGCTGCTGGACGAGCCCGCCGAGGCACTGGACGAGACGACGGCGGACGCGCTGATGGCCGACCTGCTGGACGCCACCCACGGCCGCACGACGCTGCTCGTCACCCACCGCCTGCGCGGGCTGGAGCGGGTGGACGAGATCGTCGTGCTGGAGAACGGCTCGGTGACGCAGCGGGGCAGCCACCAGGAGCTGGTCTCCTCCCCCGGCTACTACCGCGACCTGTGGCACTCCGAGGCGCTGACCGCCGGCCGGTGACGCCTTACTCGCCTGCCGGCCACCCGCGCCGCCCGCACACCGTCCCGATCGTCTAGTGATCTTGGCCGAATGGACGAACAACTCACCGCTATTAGGAAAACCGGACGAATTCCGCCACCCCCAACCTGTCATACCGTCGCGGTAACCACGCATCGGAGGGCTGGCACGTGTCCGTTGAGCTCCATCACCGCGCCGTCGTCGCGGACACCCACAACGACCTGCTGATAGCGGTCACCGCGCGTCCGCCGCAACGCTGGGCGTCGTTCTTCCGCGAGCGCTGGCTGCCGCAACTGCGCGAGGGCGGGGTGAACCTCCAGGTACTGCCGGTCTTCATCGACGACCAGTACCGCCCCGAGGGCGCGCTCCGGCAGACACTGCGCATGATCGAGTGCGCCCACGTGCTGGCCGAGGGCAACGCCGACGCCGTACGGCTCTGCCTGGACGGCGCGCAGATCGACGAGACGCTCGCCCAGGGCAGGATCGCCCTGGTCCTGGCGCTGGAGAGCATGCCCGGCCTGGATTCGGCCGTCGAACTGGTGGCCACGCTGCACCGGCTGGGCGTGCGGGTCGCCTCGATCGCGCACTGGGGCCGTACCGCGCTGGCCGACGGCAGCGGCGAGGACGCCACCGGCAGCAGGCTCACCGCGGCGGGGGTGGAGACGGTCCGGGAGATGGAACGGCTCGGCATGATCTTCGACATCTCCCACCTGGGCGCCTCGGGGGTGGGGCACGTGCTGGAGCTGGCGAGGAGGCCGGTGATGGCGACCCACTCCTCGGCCCGCGCGCTCCGCGACCACCACCGCAACCTGACCGACGACCAGATCCGCGCCGTCGCCGCCACCGGCGGCGTGGTCTGCGTCAACTTCGTGCCGAGCTTCCTTGCCGCGGACCCCGCGGAGTTCACCGTGGACCGCCTGGTGGACCACATCGAGCACATCGCACAGGTCGGCGGCATCGACCACGTCGGCCTCGGCCCGGACTTCGTCCGCGAGGTGCTGACCGACGTCACACCTCCGTGCTGCGAGGATCTCGGATACGGCGAGATCGACCCCCTGGCCGTCCTGCCCGGGCTGTCCGGCCCGAGCGGCCTGCCCCTGGTCACCGACGCCCTGCTCAAGCACGGCTTCGCCGACGAGGAGATCGTGAAGATCCTCGGCGGCAACGTCCTGCGACTGTTCCGCGCGGAGCTGGGACGACCACGGTGAACCTGGACGTCATGCTTGAGGACCTGGAGGAGCTCGTCACGTGCGAGTCGTTCTCCGCCGACCACGAGGCGGTGGCCCGTAGCGCCCGGGTGGTCGCCGACCAGGGGTTCAGGAGGCTCGGCGCACGCCCCGAGACGATCGTGATCGGCGGGGTCACCCACCTGCGGTGGACCTTCGGCACGCCCCGGGTCCTGCTGGTCGGCCACCACGACACGGTCTGGCCGCTCGGGACGCTGGCCGAGCGCCCCTGGTCGGTAGCCGGCGGGATCGCCCGGGGGCCGGGGGTGTTCGACATGAAGGCCGGGCTGGTGCAGGCGTTCCACGCACTGGCCGCGCTGCCGTCGCCGGATGGGGTGTGCGTGCTGGTCACCGGCGACGAGGAGGTCGGTTCACCGTCCTCACGCGCGCTGATCGAGGAGTCGGCGCGCGGCCGCGCGGCCGCGTTCGTGCTGGAGGCGAGCGCCGATGGCGGAGCGCTCAAGACGGCGCGCAAGGGTACGTCGGTCTACGAGCTCGTGGTGCGCGGAACGGCCGCACACGCCGGTCTGGAGCCCGAGAAGGGGGCCAACGCGGGGATCGAGCTGGCCCACCAGATCCTCGCCGTCACCGGGATCGCCGATCAGGTGAACGGTGGCCCCTCCGCCATGAGGACGGCGGAGACGTCACCCGCCGCGACGCGCGGGCTGCCCCTCCTTCCAGGTCGGCGGCCGGGCTCCACGGCACCGGGGACGCCGTTCGGCACGGCGGCACCCGGCGGACCCGCGGACCTGGGCCCGACCACCGTCACGCCCACGGTGCTGTCGGCGGGGACCACGGTCAACACCGTGCCCGCGCTGGCCCGCGTGTCGGTGGACGTGCGGGTGCCCACCCTCGCCGCGCAGCAGCGGGTGGACGAGCTGATGAGGGCACTGTCCCCCCGGCTCGCCGGAACCCGGCTGGAGGTGATCGGCGGCCCGAACCGTCCTCCCCTGGAGGAGGCCTCATCGGCCGGGCTGTTCGCCGTCGCCCAGCGGATCGCCGCCGGCCTCGGACTCGCCCCGCTCTCCGGTGTCGGAGTGGGCGGGGCCTCCGACGGCAACTACACCGCCGGAGCCGGCTGCCCCACCCTCGACGGGCTGGGCGCGGTGGGCGGCGGCGCCCACGCCGACAGTGAGCATGTGCTCGTGGCCGAGATGCCCGGCCGTACGGCGCTGCTGACCGGCCTGATCCGGGCGATGCTCGGGTGAACGGCGTGGTACTGCGCGAACTTCGCTCCATCGAGGAACTGGAGGAGGTCTTCCGGCTGTTCGACGGCATCTGGCACCCCGATCCCGGCAGCGAGCCCATCACCGTCGAGCTCATGCGGGCGCTGTCACACGCGGGCAACTACGTGACCGGCGCCTACCAGGACGACCGCCTGGTGGGCGCCTCGGTCGGCTTCCTCGCGGCCCCGGCCGGGCAGGTGCTGCACTCGCACATCACCGGCTCCGCCATCGGGCGCGGGATCGGATTCGCGCTCAAGCTGCACCAGCGCGGCTGGGCACTCGACCGGGGCCTGGATCGCATCACCTGGACCTACGACCCGCTGATACGCCGCAACGCTCACTTCAACCTGGTCAAACTCGGCGCCCGCCCCGAGAAGTACCTGCCGTCCTTCTACGGTGTCATGGAGGACGCGATCAACACCGGCGACGAGTCCGACCGGATACTCGCCGTCTGGCGGCTGACCGAGCCGCGGGTACTGGCCGCCGTACGAGGCGAGCCGCACCGGCCGAAGATCCCGCCGGACGCGGTGACCGCCCTGGCCGAGCGCGACGGCCGCCCGGTCGCCGGACGGACCGACGCCCGGACGCTGCTGGTCGCGGTCCCGCCCGACATCGAGGCGCTGCGCCGCACCGACCCCGGCGCGGCCAAGACATGGCGCCACGCCGTGCGCGATGTGCTGGGCACGCTGATGGGGGAAGGTGCCCGGGTGACCGGGTTCACCGGCGAGGGCCACTACCTCGTGGAACGGACCGTCTGACCGCCCTGACCGGCAAGGCCTGCGGCGGAAGGCCGGCACGGGCCGGGAGACCACCGGGAGCCGGTCGGCGGGGCACTCGGAGAAGGACGCGGCGCGAGCCGCGCGACATCCTGTAACAGGGTCGCCTGACCGGCGGCGCTATCGGAAGGAGACGCGGCGGAGGCCGCACACCATGATGAAGATCACTGGAATCGAACTGCGGCGGATCAGGATGCCGCTGGTCGCCCCCTTCCGCACCTCGTTCGGCACCGAGACCGAACGCGACATACTGCTCCTGCGCGTGGTCACCCCCGACGCCGAGGGCTGGGGCGAATGCGTCGCCATGTCCCAGCCGCTCTACTCCTCCGAATACGTCGACGGCGCCGCCGAGGTCCTGCGCCGCTTCCTCATCCCCGCCCTGCCCGCCCACGCCGACGCCCACACCACCGGCCGCGCCCTGCGGCCTTTCAAAGGTCACCGGATGGCCAAGGCCGCCCTGGAGACCGCCGTCCTGGACGCTCAGCTCCGCACCGGCGGCCAGTCCCTGGCCTCCTTCCTCGGCGCGGACAGCGACCGTGTGCCCTGCGGAGTGTCGGTCGGCATCATGGACTCCATCCCCCAACTCCTCGACGCCGTCACCGGCTACCTCGACGAGGGCTACGCCCGGATCAAACTGAAGATCGAACCCGGCTGGGACCTCGCCCCCGTCCGCGCCGTCCGCGAACGCTTCGGCGACGATCTCCTGCTACAGGTCGACGCCAACGCCGCCTATACCCTCGCCGACGCCCCCCACCTGGCCAGACTCGACGACTTCGGCCTGCTGCTCATCGAACAGCCCCTCGCGGACGACGACATGGTTCAGCACGCCCGGCTCGCCACCCGGCTGACCACCCCCATCTGCCTGGACGAATCCATCGAATCAGCCGAACACGCCGCCGCCGCCATCACCCTGGGCGCCTGCTCGATCATCAACGTCAAACCCGGCCGGATCGGCGGCTACCTCGAAGCCCGCCGCATCCACGACCTGGCCCGCGCCCACGGCGTCGCCCTGTGGTGCGGCGGCATGCTGGAGACCGGCATCGGCCGCGCCGCCAACCTGGCCCTGGCCGCCCTGCCCGGCTTCACCCTGCCCGGCGACACCTCCGCCTCCCGCCGCTACTACGCCACCGACGTCACCGCCCCCTTCGAGCTGCACGAAGGCCATCTGGAGGTCCCCACCGGCCCCGGCATCGGCGTCGACCCCGTCCACGACATCCTGGACGAGGTCACCGTCTCCACCGAATGGATCACCGTCTAGCGGGCGTTTCCCGCCTCAGTGGGAATCAGCGGGAAGGGGAGCCGGTCGTGGCACACGCCGCGGCCGGAACTTCCCACAACGCGGCCGGTCTTCCGCCTCCCCCGTTCCGGACGGGAGAGAGGCGGGAGACCGGCCGTCTCTCAGCTGCGCCTGAGGCGGGGCACCGCCTCAAGCAGGGAGCGGGTGTAGTCGTCCTGGGGCGACCCCACCACGTCTTCGGTCGCCCCCATCTCGACCAGCCTGCCCCGGTGCATCACCGCGACGGCATCGGAGACGTACCGGACCACGGCGAGGTTGTGCGAGATGAACAGCATCGACAGCCCGAGTTCCGCGCGCAGCGAGCGGACCAGGTTGAGCACCGCCCCCTGGACGGAGACGTCCAGGGCGGAGGTGATCTCGTCGGCGACCAGCAGCTCGGGGCGCGCGCCCAGCGCCCGGGCGACCGCCACCCGCTGGCGCTGACCACCGGACAGCTCACGCGGATAGCGCCCCGCCAGTGAGACGGGCAGCGACACCAGCGACAGTAACCGCTCCACCTCCGCCCGGCAGGCGGCGCGGGGCACGCGGAGCCCCTCGGCCACCGACGCGCCCACGGTCATCCGCGGGTCGAGCGAGGCGTAGGGATCCTGGAAGATCATTTGGATCCGCCGCGGATCACCGCCGACGATCTCACCGGTGTACGGCACCAGCCCGGTCACCGCCCTGGCCAGCGTGGACTTCCCCGACCCGGACTCCCCCACCAGGCCGACGATCGCCCCGGCCGGGATCTCCAGCGTGACGTCGTCGACGGCGGTGAACGCGCCGAACCGCACCGCCAGGTTCTTAATGATCATGAAACCTCCCAGCAGGCGACCTGATGCGTCTTGCCGTACGGGATCAGGGGCGGACGCTCGGCACAGCGGTCGGTCGCCAGCTCGCAGCGGGCCGCGAAGGCGCACCCCCCGCCGACCTCGGCGGGTGCGGGCTGATGGCCGGGGATGCTGGCCAGCGGCAGGGACCTGTCGGTGTCCATGTCGGGCAGCGAGGCGACCAGCGCGCGGGTGTAGGGGTGCGCGGCGCCGGAGGCCAGCTTCTCGACCGGCAGTTCCTCCACCACCCGGCCCGCGTACATCACCACGACCCGGTGGCACAGCTCGCCGACCACGGCGATGTCGTGGGAGATGAACAGGGTCGCCGCGCCGGCCTCGCCGGTCACCTCGCGCAGCAGGCGCAGGATCTGCCGCTGCACGGTCACGTCGAGAGCGGTGGTCGGCTCGTCGGCGATGATCAGTCGCGGTGTGCCCATCAGGCCCATCGCGATCACCGCACGCTGCCGCATGCCGCCGGACAGCTCGTGCGGGTGCTGCCGGGCCCTCCTGCCCGGCTCCGGAATGTGCACATGCCCGAGCCGGTCCACGGCCCTGGTCCGGGCCTCGGCACGGCTCGCGCCCTGGTGCACGGTCGCCACCTCCGCGAGCTGCCCGCCGACCCTGAGCGCCGGGTTGAGCGAGGCCATCGGGTCCTGGAAGACCATCGCCAGCGATGTGCCGAGCAGCTTGCGGCGCTCCTGTTCCGGCAGCTCGCCAAGGTCGGCGCCGCACAACCGCAGCCGCGCCGCGCTCACCTCGCCCGGGTAGGGAACCAGCCCGCCGATCGCCGACGCGGTCAGGCTCTTGCCGCTGCCCGACTCCCCCACCAGGCCGACGATCTCGCCGGGCGCGATGGTCAGCGACAGTCCGCGCACCGGCGTCACGCCGCCGGGGAAGGTGACGGTGAGGTCGCGCACCTCCAGTATCGCCTCCGGGTCGGGCTCGCCGAACTCTCTGGGCTCTCCGGGCTCTCCGGGCGCGGAGACGGCCTGCGGACGGGCCTTCCCCGCCGGTACGGCGGTGCGCGACGCGGCACGTGCCAGGACGTCCCCCAGCAGGTTGAACCCGATGCCCGCGAGTGCCACCGCGACGGCGGGTCCGAGGGCGACGGCCGGGGTGGAGTAGATGCGGCCGAAGCCGTCGAACAGCAACCGCCCCCAGTCGAACGACGGCGGCTGCACCCCCAGGCCGAGGAAGGACATCCCGGCGAGCCCGAGCAGCGCGCCGCCCAGCGCCTGGGTGAGGTTGAGGATCAACGGCTCGGCGATGTTGGGCAGGACGTGACGCGCCATGATCCGCCGCCGGGGGACCCCGAGCATACGGGCGACCGACACGTAGTCGGCCCCGGCGACCGAGGCGGCGAGCGTCTGGGTGAGCCGGGCGAAACCGGGCGCGATGGCGGCGCCGATGCCCAGCACGGCACCTCGCGCACCGAGCCCCGCGATCACCGCGGTGAACATGGCCAGCAGCAGTCCCGGGAAGGCGACCAGCGCGTTCACCATGCCGTTGACCAGGCGCGCGGCACGACGGGGCAGTACCGAGGGGAGCGCGCCGAGCACGGTCCCGCCGATCGCGCCGATGAGCGTGGCCAGCAGGGCGAGGGCCAGCGAGAGCCGGCCGGCGACCAGCACCCGGGCGAGGATGTCGCGGCCCAGGTTGTCGGTGCCGAGCGGATGCGCGGCCGAGACTCCCTGGAGGATGGCCGCGGGGTCGATGCGCTCGGCCTCGGCGCCCCAGATCGGCGGCCCGGCGATCGCCAGCACCACCATGAGCGCGACCAGCGTGGTCCCGGCGAGCCCGGCGGGGGTCCGCAGCAGGTGCCGCATCAGCTCTCCTTCAGGGCGGACGTGGGGTCGAGCACGCCGAGCAGCAGGTCGACGAGGAGGTTCACCGCGAGCACGATCGCGCCGTAGACGAGGATCACGCCCTGGGCGACCGGATAGTCCTTCTGGGTGATCGACTCCACGATCCGCAGGCCGAGACCCGGCCAGGCGAAGACGTACTCGACCAGCACGCTTCCGGCGATCAGGCCGGTGAGCAGCAGCCCGCCCACGGTGAGGGTCGCGGTGAGCGTGTTGGGCAGCACGTGCCGCACGTACAGCCGGGCGGCGGGCAGCCGCTTGGCGCGTGCCAGCCGCACATAGTCCCTGCCCAGCTCGCGCAACGTCTCCACCCGGGAGATACGCGCGATCATCGCCGCCGGCGCGATGGCCAGGGCGAGGACCGGCAGCACATAGGATTCCGGCCCGCCCTTGCCCGCCGGCGGGAACCAGCCGAGACCGATCGCGAACACGGTCACCAAGGCGATCGAGTAGAGGAACTCGGGCACGGCGACGGCCGCGCCGGTCGCCGAGGTGAAGGTCGCCTCGGTGCCCCGGTGGCGGCCGTTCTCGGTGCGGACCCCCGCCCACATGCCGAGCGGCACCGCGACGAGCAGTGCCACGACGGTCGCGAGCAGGGCGAGGGCGAGCGTGTTGGGAAGCCGGGTGGCGATGACCTCACCGACCGGTTCCCCGCTGAGAAACGACGTGCCGAACTCCCCGCCCAGCACGTTGCGGACGTAGGACACCAGCTGGGACAGGACCGGCTGGTCCAGCCCGAGCGCCGCCCGCCTGGCGGCGACCAACTCGACCGGCGCGGCGGGGCCGAGCGAGGCACGCACCGGGTCGCCCGGGATCAGATGGATCATCGCGAACGACGCGACGAGCAGCACGGCCAGCGAGATCACGAAGCGGACGAGGTGCCGTAGCGCGAACGCGCCGCGCGCCCGGCCGGATAGCGTCCGCCCAGAAAGCACCCGGCCGGCGGGCAGGTGCCCGCCGGCCTGCGGGCGAGAGGTCTCGGCCACTCAGCCCGCCTCGGTCATCCGGATGGAGGTCGGGGAGAACAGGCCCGCCATCATGTTGAACTTCGCGTTCTTTGCGGCGATCAGCACGGTGTTCTCCACGACCGGCACCAGGTCGGCGTTTTCAAACAGCGCGGACTCCGACTCCAGCCAGAGCTTGCAGCCCTCCTCGGCGGGCTTGAGCTGGGCCTCGGCCACCAGCTTCTGGTAGCGGGCGTTGGCCAGGTGGGAGAAGTTGGCGCCCTTCGGCGCCGCCGGGCCGGACAGGAAGCCGACGAGCTGGGTGGGAAGCGTGACACCGATCGGCAGCCAGACGACGTCCCAGTCCTGGGTGGTGTTGAGCGACTCCGACAACTTGGTGTCGATGACGCCGTTCAGTTTGACGTCGACGCCCGCCTTCTTCCACCCGGCGGCGAGGTATTCGGCCGCGGCCTGCACGCCCGGTCCTCTGGTGGTGATGTAGAGCAGGCGCAACTCCAGCTTCCGGCCGTCCTTGGCACGGATGCCGTCGGCGCCGGCCTTCCAGCCGGCGGCGTCCAGCGCGGCGCCCGCGGCCGCCTCGTCGAATGCCGGGAGGTGGCCGGTGACGGTGTCGCCCTGGCACGGCCGCGGTTCCAGCACCAGCCCGGTGGGCGGACGGCCGGTGCCGCTGGAGGCGATCCCGGCGAGCTCCTTGAGGTTGACCGCCTGGGTGAGCGCCTTGCGCACCACCGGGTCCTTGGCGGGCCGGTCGTCGCCCTGGTGGTAGAAGAACTGCCCGTTGCCCATGGGCGGGGTGGTGCTGCCCATTCCCGGGCTGGCCTCCAGGCGGGCGCGGTCGGCGCCGTAGATGACCGCGCCGTTGAGGTCACCGGAGATCAGCAGGTTGGCGGCGGTCTGCTCGTTCGGCACGACCTTCAGCACGACCTTGGCGGGCAGGCCCGGCTCCTTCGTGGTGGCGCCGTTCGGCCCCCAGGCGTAGTCCTCGCGGATCTGGAAGGTGTAGCGGTCGCCGGGCACCGCCTCGGTAAGCGTGTAGGGCCCGGAACCGGAGGTGCCGCGGGCCAGCACCGAGCGGTCCTCGACCCCCTTGCCGCAGACGATGAACACCATCGGCGTGCTCTGCAGGATGAAGCTGAAGGGCTTCGGGGTGGAGAGCGTCACCGTCCCGGCCGTGTCGTCCGCCTCGGCCTTCATCCCGGTGGGCACCAGCACTCCGTAGACCGGCGACTTGGTGGCCGGGTCGGCGATGTGGTTGATGTTGGCGGCCACATCGGCGGGGGTGAGCTTGGAGCCGTCGGAGCAGGTGACGTCCTTGCGGAGGGTGAAGGTCACCGAGTCCGGCTTGACGTCCCATTTCTCGGCCAGACCGGGGATGATCTTACCGTCGGGGCCGACGCGGGTCAGCGTGTCGTAGGCCAGCGACAGCACCGTGTTGGTGACCGAGAGCACGCCCATGGCCGGGTCCAGCACCCCGGGGTCACTGGCGATCGCAAAGTTGAAGGTGCCGCCGCCGGCGGTTCCAGCCGGCGGGGAGTCCGCCGTACCGCCACACGCGGCCGCGAACAGGCTGAGGGCGCCGAGCACGGCCACCGCTCCTGCGTTTCTCATCGGGACTCCAAGGAGGTGGGGGTGATGCCCCACATTTGCCTTTTCCCGGCGATCCTTCTTCGTCCTCCACCACGAAAAGCCCGTAATCCATCGTGCTACCGTCCGAAAATCCGCATCTGGAGCATCACGGTCAGCCGCGCGTCGGGATCGGCCAGATCCAGGCCACTGATCTCGATGAGCCGCTTCAACCGGTAGCGGAAGGTGTTGGCGTGCACGTGCACCCTTGCCGAGGCGGCGTTGACGTCGCCGAACGCGTCCAGATAGGCCCGCAGAGTGGCGACCAGTTCGCTGCCGTGCTCGGCGTCGTGCCTCACGAGCCGTTCGTAGGGCCCGGTGGGAACCTGTTCCTCGGCCTCGACCAGGTCCGACAGCTGCAGCAGCAGCGCCTCGAAGTGCACACCGGTGTAGCCGGCGACCGCGCCGGACGCCTCGCGGGCACGCAGCACCCGCAGCGCCCGGTCGGCGTCGGCCCTGGACCTGGCCACCTCGGCCAGGTTGCCCGCCAGGCGCCCCACGCCGATGTTGGCCGCGTGCCGGGGACCGACCCGGGCGAGGAAGCTCTCGGCGACCCGCACGGCCCGTGACTCCTCCTCGCCACCGGCGTGCAGTGGCAGTACGGCGTAGACCACCGAGCCGACCAGCGCGGCGGCGGCCTTGGGGTGGATGGCCCCGACGTGCAGGGCGAGCGCGTCGCAGAATCGCTGCCTGTCGCTCTCCCGGTGTGCGGCGTCGACGTGGGATCCGCCGCTGAGCTGAGCCGCGAGCACGCACAGCCGGCCGCTGGCGATGCCGAGCCGCCCGGCGGCCTCCGCCGCGTCCCGGCCACCCGCCAGCACGGTGGAGAGCAGGTCGGCGCGGAGCCGCCGCCTGGTGTCCGCCCCGGCCCGCTGCCGGAGCAACTGCAGTGCGACGATCTTGGCGGCGTCGGCGAGGGCGCGCTGCCGCTGATCGCTCAGCGGCTCCCGCACCGCGGCCCAGATGGAGCCGAGGATCTCGTCTCCGGACCGGACGGCCATCGCCGCCCGGTTGATGCTGTCGTCGTCCAGTTCCATGTAGATCGGCTCGCGGCTCTGGTAGAGCCTGCGGAAGAATCCGCGATCCTCCAGCATCCGCCGGTACCGTTCCGGCACCTGGCGGCCGAGCACGGTCGCCACCCTGCCGGGATCGGCCTCGTCCTGCCGCCCGGAGTACGCCAGCACCCGCGATGACCGGTCCTCGATGGTGACCGGCGCGTCCAGGAGCGCGCACACGGCGTTGGCCAGCGCGAACAGGTCGTCCGGCGGGTCCTCCCCCGGTTCGGCGAGGTCGCCCTCGGCCAGCAGGGAACGCAGCAGCGCGGCCACCTGCGCCCACGAGGCGGCCCGGGTGAGGCCCAGCACCGCCACCCCGGTCTGGCGGACCTTCGCTCGGACGAGCTCGTCGATGTCCACCGGTTGCTTGACGACCACCCCCGCCGCCTGACCCGCCGCGTCGAGCAGGGCGCAGATCTGCTCGGCGCGGTCGACCCCGACGGCGAGCAGGATGCTCCCCGCCGGGAGCAGCAACTCGTCGAGGGGGTCGTAGATGTGCACGCCGGTTACCTCGGCGTCGAGCTCCTCGGGGGAGGCTGCCGCGTCCAGCACGCTACTGCCCAGATCCTCCAGGATCCGCTGCAGGCTTGCCCGTGGCCGATTGGTCATCCGCTCACGATAACGGACATAAAGCGACATTATTCTCTTAGGTGATCAATAGCCATGCGAGCCGCACGGCCGATCACCGCGTCAGCCTTGGGCAACCGGAGACCAAGCGAGCCGGTCCGCAGGAAGACCGCGACGGCGTAGCGCCTCCCATCCGGATATTCCACGACACCTGCCTCGTTGCGGATGCCCCAGAGCGTGCCGGTCTTGCCGGAGACCTTCACCTCGTCGCCGAACCCGGAGGAGAGCCGGTGCGGCCAGATCTGGTTGCCCATGATCCTCCGCACCTCCGCGCAGGCCTCCGGAGGTCCGGCCTCGTCCCGCCAGATCCTGCTCAGCAGGGTCGTGGTCTCACGGGGCGTACCCGAGGTGGTCCGTTCCGGGTCGAGGACCGACAGCGCCCGGATCCGCTCCTCGCTCACCCCGGCGAGCTGCTCCTCGTCGGAGACGCCGAGTTCACCCGAGAGGCCCAGCTCGGCCACGACGCTCCCGAGCAGCTCGGCGCAGCCGCCGATCAGGCGGGTGCGCTCCAGGCCGAGCTCGCGCAGCGTGGCATGCAGGTTGCCGAGCCCGACCCGGCGCAGCAGCACGTCGGTGGCCGCGTTGTCACTCATCGTCATCATGAAGTGGGCCAGGTCGCGCAGGGTGAGCGAGACGTCGTCGGCGCAGCCGGAGGTACCGATGCCGCCGTCCTTGTCGGCGGCGGTGACGGTCAGCCGCTCGGTGCGCTCCAGGGTCCCGGCCGCGGCCTGCCTGGCGTACTCCAGGACGATTGGGATCTTGAACACCGAGGCGAGCACGACCGGCTCGTCTGCACCGAGGCCGGTCTCGGTGTCGCCGTCGACGTCGCGGACGTGGATGAAGCCCTCCACGTCCGCGTCGTCGAACACCTCACGCAGCGCGTCACGCACGGGGCAGCGCCCGTCCGTTGTGGATATAGGAGGCGCGGCCGTCCTCGACCACGAAGGTGATCGTCTCGTGCCTGCTGTCCTGCGGCTCCACCGCGATGAAGGAGTGGTCGGAGTGGTGGACGAAGCGGGTGGTGGTGCGCGGGGTGCCCGCGTTCGTCATGAACTCGCCGGGGATCATGGTGATGTCCAGGCCGCCGTCCACCTCGGCCACCTCATAGGAGATCATCGGCCCCTGGTACCTGCCGGTGTACGGCGTGAGGTCCACGACCTGCGGCGTCCCGGCCGGAACCGGGAAGTCCGGGACCGCGAGCCCGGTGGCCTCGCGGATCACCGGTAGCACCACATCGACGAGCAGGCCGAGGAAGCCGCCGCCGTTGGCGCTCATCGCGATCGCGAAGTCCGCTCCCGGCGCGACCCGCCAGAACGTGCTCTGCCCGATCGTGCCGCCGTCGTGACCGTAGACCTCCCCTCCCCAGTCGAACAGCTCGAAGCCCAGGCCCCAGCGGTCGGCGAGTAGCCCGGAGACCCCGGGCACGTCGACCTGCCTGGTCCGCATGGCCGCGACCGACTCCTCAGACAGCAGCCGGGTGCCGTCCTCCGTCAAGCCCCCTGCGGTGAACATCCGGCCGAAGCGGACCAGCTCACGCGGGGCCAGGCACATGGTCGAACCCGCGGGGGCGTTGGAGCGCGGCATGTCCCACCTGTGGTGGACGGCGCCCTCGGGGCCGACGTGACCGGCCGCCGCCCGGAACAGAATCGCCTCCTCGGGCAGCAGCGCCGAGTGCGTGGCGCCGAGCGGGTCCAGCAGACGCTCGCGCATCACCCGCTCCCACGTGGTGCCACGCACCCGCGCGACCAGGGCGCCGAGCACACAGTACCCGGCGTTGCAGTAGGAGAACAGGGCTCCGGGGTCGTGCACGTGGCCCGCGTCATGCAGGAAGTCCACATACCTGTCCAGGCAGTCGTCGCCGCGCCCGGTGTCCTCGAACAGGTCGCCGTCGAAGCCGCCGGTGTGGGTGAGCAGGTGCCTGACCGTGATGGACTTCTCCGCGCCGTCGGCGACGGCGAACTCCGGCAGGTAGTCGCGGACCGGCCGGTCCAGCTCGACCAGCCCCTCGTCCACGAGCTGCATCACCAGGGCGGCGGTCCAGACCTTGGTGGTGGAGCCGACCTGGAAGACGCTGTCGGTCGTGGTCTCCACTCCGGTGTTCCTGTTCACCACGCCGGTGGCGACCTCGACGAGCTCGCCGCCCGCCCAGACCGCGAGCGCGGCGCCGGGCACGCCGTGCCGCCGTGCCGCCTCGTCGAAACGCTCCCGCAGGTTCTCAAACATGCCGGCTCCTCAAGCGATCTTGGGCGTGGCACGCACACCCAGGTGAATGTACGGCGAACCGTCGGGGAGTTCGTAGAACACCGCCGACAGCCACTGCGGCTCTCCTTCCGGGCGGCCGACGAAGGTGACGTCGTCCACCGGCACGAGGTCGAACTCCATGGGCGGCTGCAGCCCGGCGAGGGCTCCGGTGGCCTCGCTGTACAGCGAGAGCCTGCCGTCGCGGACCGTCAGCGTCATCCGGTTGCCCGCCCGCTCGTACACGCCGGCGTACCGCTCGACGTCGGTCTCGAACGGCTCGGCCGGCGGTCCCAGCACGGGCGGCACGGCCAGGCCGAGCAGCTCGCCGAAGAGCTCGGTGGCCAGGGCATGCTGGAACGCGGCGCTGTGGCCGCCGTTGGCCAGCACGCAAACGACCGTCTCGGTGTCGGGGACCGCCCAGAGCATGGCCGCCTGACCGATGGTGTTGCCGCCGTGGGAGATGATCCGGCGCCCCTGCCACTCGTCCAGGATCCAGCCCAGACCCCACTGCTTCCCGAGGGTGTGCGGGTTGGGGATGTCCACCTGCGGCTCCCACATCGCCTGCGGGTCGGCGAGCAGCCCGGTGCCCAGGTGCGCGCGGGCGAAGGCCACGACGTCGGCGGGACGTGCGCAGATCAACCCCGCCGGGCCGCAGGAGCGCATCAGGCCCCAGACGGAGGCGGGTGCGCCGTCGACGTGGCCCATGGCGGCGCGGAAGCGCAGCGCGTCCTCCGGCAGGGTCCAGGTGTGGGTCAGGCCGAGCGGCTCGACGATCTGCTCGCGCAGCGCGGCGTCCCACCCCTTGCCGGTGAGGCGCTCGACGACGCGCCCGGCGATGATGAAACCCGAGTTGCAGTACGACTGGGTGGCGCCGAGGGGGTGGTTCTGCGCGAGGTCCGCGCAGGCCTCGACGTACTTCTCGATGCAGTCGTCACCACGGCCGGTGTCGAGGAACAGGTCCCCGTCGATGCCGGAGGTGTGCGAGAGCAGGTGCCTGACGGTGACGGTCTTGGTCACCTCGGGGTCGGCGACCCGAAACTCCGGCAGGACCTCGGCGACCGGGGTGTCGAGCGTCAGCTCGCCCCGCTCGACGAGGAGCATGATCTGGGTGGCGGTCCAGACCTTGGTGACCGAGCCGATCTGGAAGAGCGAGTCGGTGGTCGTCTCCACCCCGGTCTCCACGTTGAGCACGCCCGCGGCGAACTCGTGCACCTCCCCCTCGTGCAGGAAGGCCAGGCTCGCGCCGGGAACCTCGTACTCGGTGATCAGCTCGGCGAGACGGGCGTGCCAGTGACCGGGATCCACTGCTCCAGCCATTCGACGATCCTTTCGTTGTAGTCCACCCGGTGGGACGGACGGCCGTTGAGGATGAACAGGTGAGAGCCACCCGGGTAGCGAACCAGCCGTACCGGCACGTTCCGCTCGCGCAGCGCGGCGAACCACTGCTCGGCCTGGCCGACGGGGCACCGGTCGTCGTTCTCACCGTGCAGGATCAGGGTGGGCGTGGTCACCTGGGCCACGTGGCTCATCGGGGACTGGGCCGCGATGTCGCCGCGGCACTCGTACGTCTTCAGGAGATGTCCCGCGTCGGAGGTGCCGGCCATGCTGACCAGGTCGCTGACGCACCCGCCCGGGATGGCGGCCTTGAACCGGCCGGTCTGGGTGGGCAGCCAGCAGGAGATGTAGCCACCGTAGCTGTAGCCGGTCACCGCGAGCCGGTCGGGGTCGGCGACGCCTTCGGCGACCAGTTGGTCGATCGGGCTCAGGAAGTCACCGGTGTCGGCGAGGCCCCAGGCACCGAGCGCGGCGGTGTAGAACGCCTCGCCGTACCCGTCACTGCCCCGGGGGTTGAGGGTGAGCACGGTCCAGCCCCGTGCGGCGAGCACCTGGTGGTAGAGGTGCACGCCGTCGAAGACCGGCGCCCAGGTGTTGTGGGGGCCGCCGTGCGCGTCCAGCAGAAGCGGCCCGGGCTCGGTGAGCGTCTCATCCCGCAGCACGAAACCCTCGACCGGTGTCCCGTCGGGGGCGGTGAAGGTACGGCTTCGCGGGGTGAACAGCTCGACGCCGGGGAGCGCGTAGGCGGAGAGCCTTGTCGTCTCCGGCGCCGTCACTCCGGGTACGGCCGGGACATCGCCTGACGGGGCACCGGCCCGGCCCGCGGTGAGGTCCGCGAGATAGACCTCTCCCGCGCTGTCCGGCGTCGCGGCGACGTAGGCGATCCTGCCCCCCACGGCGCTGACCCCGGACACCACCCGGTCCCCACCGACGATCTTCTCGCCGGGGGCCCGGTAGAGGTGGGTGAAGCCACCGTCACGGGCGCAGAAGATCAGGTCGTCCCCCGCCAGCTGAGGCGTCGCGCCGGGATAGCCCGGCGCGCCGAGCATGACGTTGCGGTCGAGTCCGGTTTTGACCTCCACGAGCCCGTCCGTCCCGAGCTCGAACAGGCGGACGTGCCCGACGGGGTCACCGGCGTATCCGGCGACCAGCAGCCGTCCGCCCAGCCACCAGACCCCCGTGCAGATCACACCGGGGCCGGTGAGCCGCTCGGGTTCGCCGCCGGAGGCGTCCACCGAGTAGACCTCGCTGCTGACGACCAGGTCGCGATCGGGCTCCATACTCGCGGTGAAGGCGAGCCGCCGGCCGTCCGGCGACCAGGACGGCTCACCCGCGTGGAAGTCGCCCGCGGTGAGCTGCCCGGTCTCACCCGTCGCCACGTCCACCACGAAGAGGTGCGTGGTGAGACCACGCAGCAGGCCCGCGCCATCGGCCTTGTACTCCAGGCTGTCGGCCACCACCGGGGCGTTCCGGTCGAGGTCGCCGTGCGGCGCGCCGTACGCGATCCTGGTGCCGTCGGGGGACCAGACCGCCGGGCCCGCGCCCAGTGCCGCGGTGGTGAGGACGCGGGGCTCTCCGCCGTCCATCGGCAGCAGATGAAGCTGTGGTCTTCCCTCCACGGGGCGGAGGAAGGCCAGCGAGCTCCCATCGGGCGACCAGCGCGGGGAGGAGTCGCGTGGGCCACCCGTCAGACGGCGCGGCTCGACGCCGGGTGCGGCCAGCCAGAGTTCGGACCGGTTCTCGTCGGATTCCCGATCGGCGGTGGTGACCACGTAGGCCACGCTGCTTGCGCCGGGGTGCAGCCGGGGATCCGCCGGTATCGCGATGTGATACAGGTCGCTGAGGGAGAGGCGGGGCATGTCCGAACGTTAAGCCCACCCCGGCGACGCTTCTTCGGCCTCCACGACGAACCGGACCCGATCCGTTGTGTCGTTCTCCAATCGCCTCGCGGGAGCGCCCGCCGGCCGTCGAGGGGCGCGCGTCCACCTGGGCCCCTCGGGTCCTTGGTGAGGGCCGACGAGCACTCCCTCTTGAGTTTGCAGGGCAATGTGATTTATATTTCAAACCAGCGAGTTTGCGATACAAACCAATTTGAACCTTGAAGAGGACTGCTGTGGACGACGCCGAACGGAAACTGAGCCCGCAGGAGACGCTCCGGCTGATCGAGCAGCAGGGCTCGGCGGCGGCCAACCGGCTCACCCCCGACCCGGTGCCGCACTACCTGGCATGGGGAGTCGCCTGGCTGGTGGGATACAGCGCGATGTTCCTCCACCACGGCCTGTCCGGCACGCCGTACGCGCCGATCCCGTTCCCGGCGGTGCTGGCACTGCTGTTCGGGTCGATGTCGGCGGCGATGCTGGTCAGTGTGCTGACCATCTGGCAGCCGGGCAGCCCGGTGCGGGGCGTGTCCCAGCAGCGCGGCACGATGTACGGCCTCGCCTGGTTCCTTGGTTCCCTCGCCGTCTGGGTGGCCGGGATACGGTTCGCCCCGCAGCTTCCCTCCGCGGAAGGCAGCCTGCTGTGGGCGAGCCTGTCGATGACGGTGGTCGCCGTCCTCTACATGGCGGGTGGGGCCATCTGGCTCCTCCGGTCGATGTTCGTCTTCGGCGCGGGGCTGGCCGTGCTCAACGCGATCGGCACGGCGGCCGGGCCTGGCTGGCACGCCCTGCTGATGTCGCTGGGCGCGGGAGGCGGATCCATTGCCGCCGGGCTGGTGCTCCGCCGGAGCGCCGGCCGGTGACCCCCGAACTCGACCCGGTGATCCACGCGCAGGCCCGGCTGCGGGTGGTCGTCACGCTCAACACCCTGGGCGACGGGGACCGGATCACCTTCCCGGGGCTGAAGGACCTCCTCGGGATGACTGCGGGGAACCTGTCGGTGCACCTCAGCAAGCTGGAGGAGGCCGGCTACGTGGAGATCGTCAAGACCCATCGGGGCCGCACCCCCGTCACCTACGTCGCCCTCACCCGCCGTGGGCGCCTCGCCTTCGAGGACTACACGGCGGCGATCCACCGGTTACTGAACCCGGCCACGACACCACCCGCCGGCGACCGCTGACCCCACCAACCGAGAAAGAAGGCCCCCATGCCAGACCAGCCGATGAGACCGGTGGCGGAGATCGTGGCACGTGCCGTCAGGGTCACCCGGCGCTACGGCGACGTACTCGCGCTCGACGACCTCTCCCTCGACATCCACGCCGGCGAGCTGGTCGGCCTGCTCGGCCCCAACGGCGCGGGCAAGTCCACCCTGATCAACCTCTTCGTGGGACTGCGCAGGCCCAGCTCAGGCCGGGTCGAGCTGCTGGGCGGCTCTCCCACCGACCCCGCGCGGCGGCTCGGCATCGGCGTCACCCCACAGGAGACCGGACTACCGGCCGCACTACGGGTCGGCGAGGTGGTGGACTTCGTCGCCGCCCACTACCCGCGCCGTGTCGACCGGGGGGCGCTACTGGAGCGGTTCGCCCTGACCGGGCTGGAGCGCCGCCAGGTCGGCGGGCTGTCAGGCGGGCAGAAGCGGCGGCTCGCGGTGGCGCTGGCGTTCGTCGGCGAGCCCCGGGTGGTCTTCCTGGACGAGCCGACCACCGGACTGGACGTCGAGGCCCGCCGGGCGCTGTGGGATGGCATCAGGCACTTCCACGCCGACGGTGGCACCGTCGTCCTGACCAGCCACTACCTGGAGGAGATCGAGGCGCTGGCCGAGCGGGTCGTGGTCATCGGGCAGGGCCGCGTGCTCACCGACGGCACCACGGCGGAGGTGCGGGGCATCGCCGGCGTCCGCCGCGTCACCCTGACCGCCGGCGACCTGGCCGAGCTGCCCGGCGTCCTGCGGACGGAACGGGAGGGCACTCGGACCCACCTGCTCACCACCGACGCGGACGCCCTGGTCCGCGCTCTGGTCCGGGCCGAGATCCCCTTCTCCGACCTGGAGATCCGCGCCACCTCGCTGGAGGAGGCGTTCCTCACCATCACCGCCCGTCAGTCCCGGACCACCTGAACCTTCGCCCCCCGGAGCTCACGGATTCCCGTCCGGCATCTCAGCGGGAGGCGATACGGCCCGTCCAGTCTTCTTGGGAGGATCACCCATGTCGCTTCTTCTCACCCATACCCGGTATCAGTTCATGGAGAACATCCGGGTGCCGATCGCACTGATCGGAAACGGCTTCTTCCCCGCCGCCTCGATGCTCTTCTTCGTGGTGCCGTTCGCCGGGGACCATCCTGTCGGGGCCACGTTGGCCACCGCGTCGATGCTGGTCTTCGCGGTGATGTCCAGCGCCCTGTTCACCCACGGCCTGGGCATCGCCGAGGACCGCGCCCAGCCCTGGGACCCCTACACCCGTACTCTTCCCGCGGGCCCCTGGCCGAGGTTCGGTGCCCGGATCCTCAACGCGCTGGCCATGACGACGATCGGGATCGTGCCGGTGCTGCTGGTGGCCGCGCTGCTCACCGAGGCCGTCGTGACCCCGGCTCGGCTGCTGCTCGGCCTTGGCGCCCTGGTGGTCGCCTCGGTCCCGTTTCAGCTCCTGGGCCTGTTCATCGGCTACGCGCTGCCCGCCAAGGCCGCGATCGCGGTGGTGCAGCTGACGCTGTTCCCGATGGCGGTGGGCGGAGGGCTGTTCATGAATCCGGTGGACGCACCGGCGTTCATCGAGCTGGTCGCGCCCTTCCTGCCCAGCCGGGGCGCGGTCGAGCTGGTCTGGGCCGCGGTCGGCCACGGCACCCCCGGGACACTGTCGATGGCCATGTTCGGCCTCTGGACCCTGGTGGCCGGAGCCCTGGCCGTGTGGGCCTACCGGCGTGACGAGGGCCGCCGCTTCTCCTGAGTCCCGCGAACGGGTGGTGCCGCCGGGTCACAGGGGCCCCCGGCGGCACCACCCCGATGGGACTACTCGCCGGTCTTCTCAGCGAGGGTCACCGTGACGGTCTGGGACTGCCCGTCCCTGACGTAGGCGACGGTCACCTGCTGGCCGGGCTTGAAGCCGCGGACGGCTCCGACCACGGTGGCCGCCCCGTCCACGGGCGTGTCGTTGATCTTGGTGATCAGGTCGCCCTGCCTGATGCCCGCCTTGGCCGCGGGGCTGCCCTCGGTGACCTGGCCGACCAGGGCGCCGCCCGCGTCCCCGGTGGCGTCGGTCACGCTCACGCCCAGGAGGGCGTGGGAGACCTTGCCGCTCTTGATCAGCTGCTCGGCGACGTGGCCGGCGGTGTTGATCGGGATGGCGAAGCCGACACCGATGCTGCCCTCCCCGCCGTTGGTGGCGATGGCGGTGTTGATACCCACCACCTGACCGGCGGCGTTGACCAGCGCGCCGCCCGAGTTGCCGGGGTTGATCGCCGCGTCGGTCTGGATGGCGCCCCCGATGGTGGTGGGGCTCTGGCCGCTCTCCTGCGGCCTGCCCCAGCCGGGCGGGAGCTGCTGCTGTCCCTGGTCTCCGCCGACGGTGAGCGTGCGGTTCAGCGCGCTGACGATCCCGGCGGTGACCGACCCGGACAGACCGAGCGGGCTGCCGATGGCGAGCACGGAGTCACCCACCTTGAGCCGGTCGCTGTCGCCGATCGAGGCCTTGGTGAGGCCGGAGACGCCCTCCGCCTTGATGACCGCGAGGTCGGTGGCCGGGTCGGTGCCGATGACCTTCGCGGTGGCGGTCTTGCCGTCGCTGAACTTGACGGTCACCCGGCTGTCCGGGCCCGCCTGGCCGCCGGCCGCCACCACGTGGTTGTTGGTCAGGATCAGGCCGTCGGCCGACAGCACCACCCCGGACCCCTCGCCCCCGCCCGCGGCGGTCCTGATCTCGATGGACACCACGGAGGGCTGGACCAGCTGGGCGATGTCGGCGACCGTCGTCACGTTGCCGACCGGGCTGACGATCGGGCTGGATGACGAGACCACGGTGGCGGAACCGTTGAGGCTCGTCGCGACGAAGGCCCCAGCGACCCCGCCCCCGACGGCCATGGCCGCCAGCGCGAGACCGGCGCCGATCTTCTGCCCGGCGGTGAGCCTGCCGCGCTGCGCGGGGACCGTCACCGGTCCTCCGGTCTTCTCGGGAGCCTCGGCGGCGAGTTGCTCCGGCACCGGGTGGATCAGCGTCGGCTGCGGTCCGGTCTCCTCACCGGCACGATAGGCGCCGGCGCGTGGCGGCACCTTGCCGAACTGGGTCCAGCCGTCGTTCCCGGGGGTCGCCTCGGTCGGTGTGTCCTGCTGCTCGTTCCTGTTCGGGTCCATGTCTTCCCCCACGTCCAACATCCCCCCGCCTCGACGGGGTGGAAGCCGGTGCTCACCGGTTGACACAAACGATGCCCGACGGCGTATAAGCGCAGGTTAAGAGGTTGATCCTGGTGATCGGGATCTTCTGACAACGGCTTTATCAGCCGTGCTCAGCCCCTGGGTGGCAGCTCGAAAATCTTTCTCGGCCACTCTTTCGAGGCTTGGACGGTCGAGGGGGCAATGAGCATCCGTCCCCCATCGGGGACCGGGCCGCCCGAGAGGTGGCCGCACACAATCCGCGCGCAGCGAGGCACGCGCACCCTCCACCGGCGTCGCCCCGCCGTATCCGTGCGGGCGACGCCGCGAGGAGGGGTGAGGGGACGGGTCAGACCGAGTACTTGCAGATCAACGCCTGGCTGCCGCCCTGAGCGTGGCCGATGTAGGCGTAGGTGGGGTGGAAGTAGGCACACGCGGCGGAAGGGCTCCCGCTGCCCACGTAGGTGGTCTGGGTGCCGTTCCAGCGGTAGCAGCCCAGGCTGCCGTTGTAGAAGCCGACGATGGAGGAGGGGTTGACGTTAGCCGCGCAGTACTCACCGAGCGAGAGCGGGCTGTACACGATTTCGAGAACGCCCGCGGAACGGGCGGCCTGCGCGGGGACGGCGGAGACGGCAAGTGCGCCGAGGCAGGCGAGCGCGACGGTGGCGAGCGCGACGACACGACGAGGCATGAAGGACCTCCGGGATCCAGGAAGGCGTGCGACACGGAGAGCGGGGCGGCTGAGCGTGGCGGAGTGCGGCGCGATAGGGATACGCTGCGCCGACCACAGTATTAAATAGGAAACCTTCCTATGCAATAGGCGGTAAGGCGCCTTTCGGCCGAGCCTTCTCGCGGTGCGGCGACCGGCCGGAGAGGGGCGTGGCGACGCGATGTGGCGACGATCGTCGTCGCGGCCGGGCGGGTCAGGAGCCGGCGGGCCAGTACTCGTCGCGCAGGAGGCGCTTGTAGAGCTTCCCGGTGGGGTGCCTGGGCAGTTCCTCGCGGAAGTCGACGGACCTGGGACACTTGTAGGGCGCCAGCCGGGAACGGCAGTACTCGATCAGCTCGGCTTCCAGCTCCGGGCCCGCCAGGTCCATGGAGGCCGGCTGGACGACCGCCTTGACCTGCTCGCCCATCTCCTCGTCCGGAACGCCGAAGACCGCCACATCCGCCACCTTGGGATGGACGGACAGGACGTTCTCGGCCTCCTGCGGATAGATGTTGACCCCGCCAGAAATGATCATGTAGGAGCGGCGGTCGGTGAGGTAGAGGAACCCTTCCTCGTCGAGGTAGCCGATGTCGCCGAGGGTGGTCCAGCCCCGTCCCAGCGGGTCGCGGGACGCCTCCGTCCTGCCCTCGTCGCCGTGGTAGACGAACTGGGGGCCGTCCGAGAAGTAGACGGTGCCGTGCTCGCGCGGCGGCAGTTCGTTGCCCTCCTCGTCGCAGATGTGGATGACGCCGAGCAGCGGGCGGCCGACCGTTCCCTTGTGTGCGAGCCAGTCCTGCGAGCCGACGTACAGGAAGCCGTTGCCCTCGGTCCCCGCGTAGTACTCGTGGATGATCGGCCCCCACCAGTCGATCATCTGTTCCTTGACCGGGATGGGGCAGGGGGCGGCGGCATGGATCGCGCAGGCCAGCGACGACAGGTCGTAGCGCGCACGGGTCCGCGCGGGCAGCTTGAGCATCTTGATGAACATGGTCGGCACCCACTGCGAATGGGTGACGGAGTACTTCTCGATGAGCGCGAGCGCCTGCTCCGGGTCGAACCTCTCCATGACGACGATCGTGGCGCCCATCCGCTGGAAGCTCAGGCAGTAGCGCAGCGGGGCGGCGTGGTAGAGCGGAGCCGGGGAGAGGTAGACGCTGTCGGCCGAGGGGGCGAACAGGAACTGGATGAGCTGCAGCAGCGGCCCCGGATGATCCAGCGGCGCCTTGGAGAGCATGGGCTTGACACCCTTGGGCCGCCCGGTGGTGCCTGAGGAGTAGAGCATGTCCACCCCCTGACACTCGTCCTCGACGGGCGTGGCGGGGTGGGCCGCGACGGCCTTCTCGTAGGACTCGAAGCCAGGGGCGACACCGTCCAGCATGAGCCTGAGCCCGACCTGGGGCGTGAGATCGGCGATGGAGACCGCAACGTCCGCGAGGGCGGCCGAGGAGATGAAGACCCGGGCCCCGCAGTTGTCGACGATGTAGGCGAGCTCGTCGGTCTTCAGGCGCGAGCTGATGGCCGTGTAGTACAGGCCCGAGCGGTGCGCGGCCCAGGCGACCACCAGGAAGAGCGGATGGTTCTCCAGCATGAAGGCGATGTGGTCACCCGGCCGCAGACCGGCCGCGTGGAAGAGCCGGGCGAGGCGGTTGGACTCCTCGTCCAGCTCGCGGTAGGTGACGATCCGCCCGGAGCCCGCCATGATCACAGCGGGCTTGTCCGGCGAAACTGCTGCGATGGCTCCCGGGTGCATGGAGCGGAACATTACTCGGTTTCAGGTTCGGTGAGAAGTACTCGAAACCGGCAGGGCCGCGACCTCGCGGACGAGGTCGCGGCCCGGTGGATGACGGTTTTCCGTGGCCCTGGAAGCGCTCCCAATCCCCGGCTCGCCCCGGCATGGCGGCGCACCGGTCAGTCGCGCGCGAGACGGCGGGCGACGGTGTCGCCCAGGCTCTGCACGAGCTGCACGACGGCGACCAGCACGACAACGGTGACGATCATGAGGGTGGTCTCGAAGCGCTGGTAGCCGTAACGGATGGCCAGGTCTCCGAGCCCGCCCCCGCCGATCGCCCCGGCCATCGCCGAGTACGAGATCAGCGCGACCACGGTCACCGTGAGCCCCGCGATCAGGCCGGGCATCGCCTCGGGCAGCAGCACCTTGCCGACGATGGTCGCCCGGCCGGCTCCCATGGCCTGGGCCGCCTGCACCTTGTCCCTGCCGACCTCGCGCAGCGCGGTCTCCACCAGCCGGGCGAAGAACGGCGCCGCGCCGAGCGTCAGCGGGACCACCGCGGCGATGGTGCCGATGGTGGTGCCGACGATCAGCCTGGTGAACGGGATCACCGCGATCATCAGGATGATGAAGGGCAGCGAGCGGCCCAGGTTGACGACCAGCCCCAGCACCCGGTTGAGCACCGCGGAGGGGAACAGCCCGCCCCGGTCGGTGGCGACCAGCGCCACCCCGAGCGGAAGCCCGAGCAGCACCGTGAACAGTGTCGACCACAGCACCATCTCGACGGTCTGGCCCGTCGACTCCAGCAGCATCGGGAACATCTCGTCCCAGGTCATCGGGCCTCCTCGACCAGCAGGCCGCGTTCGGCCAGGTAGCTGAGCGCGGCGGCGCGCTCGTCACCGGTGACCAGCAGGCGCAGCCGCCCCGTCGAGACGCCCGCCACCTCCTCCAGGGCTCCGCCGAGAATGTTGACGTCCACATCGAACTTGCGGATCACCTGCGACACCACGGGCTCACCGGCCTGACCGGTGAAGGTGACCGTGACATTGCCCGGCCCCGGCTCCGGGAGGGGGAACAGCTCAGCGGCGAGCCGGGAGCCGGGCCTGGAGATCAGCTCGGGGATGGTCCCGGACTCCTCGACCAGGCCGTCGCGCATGACCGCGACCGAGTCGCAGATCGACTTGACCACGTGCATCTCGTGGGTGATCAGCAGGATGGTCAGGCCGAGCTCGCGGTTGAGGCTCTTGAGCAGGGCCAGGATCGACTGCGTGGTGCCGGGGTCGAGTGCCGAGGTGGCCTCGTCCGACAGCAGGACCGGAGGGCTGCCGGCCAGCGCGCGGGCGATGCCGACCCGCTGCTTCTGCCCTCCCGACAGCTGCGCGGGGTACGCCCCGGCCTTGTCGGCCAGCCCGACCAGCTCCAGCAACTCGGCGGTCCGCCTGGCGCGCTCGGCCTTGGCCACCCCCATGACCTCAAGCGGGAAGGCGACGTTGCCGGCGACGGTGCGGGAGGAGAGCAGCGCGAAATGCTGGTGGATCATCCCGATCCGCTGCCTCGCCTTGCGCAGGTCCCGCTCGGCCAGGCCGGTCAGCTCCTGGCCCGCCACCGAGACGGTGCCGGAGGTGGGCCGCTCCAGGAGGTTCACACAGCGCAGCAGGGTGCTCTTGCCGGCGCCGCTCTGCCCGAGCACGCCGTATATCTCACCCTCGCGGACATGGAGGTCCACGCCGTCGACGGCGACCACCTCACGTCCCCGATCCTGATAGACCTTTCGCAGGTCCGACACGTCAATCACAGCTGTTCCTCAAAACGAAACGGGTCTTGGCAGGGCTACGGGTGGGACGCCGACGGGCCTCCGGGGGCGGGGGCGGGGGCGGATGGCCCAGATGGCGCGGGAGGAGATGATCTGCCGAAAAGATCATGGCCTCGGGCCTTGCCGACCACTTTCACGCCCAACCCAACGCTACCCCCGTTTACCATCATTCCCGACATGTTATGTTAAGGCGACCGGCCTCATGAGCACCCGCGCCCGGCAAGGCCACCAAGGCCACCGCGTGGTGACCATCGAGTCTCACGAGGGGACCCGGTCGAGCAGCAGTGTCCGGAGCGCCCGCGACATGCTGCCGTTCCCGTCCCGCCAGGGGTGGATGCTCACCAGGTTGAAGTGGGCCATCGCCGCCCGCACGTAGCTCGGCGCCGCCGGGTCGCCCTCGTTGAGCCAGGCGACCGGCTCGGCCATCAGCTCCGGCACCCGCTCGGCGTCCGGGCCCTCGTAGAAGCGGATGGCGATCCCCCGCCACCGCTTGAGCTTGCCGAACATCCGCAAGATGTGCAGGGTCTTGGGAATGCGCCTGCAGGCACTGGGGGTGACAGACGCAAAGATCAACAAAAACCTTCTGGTGCCCGAAAGCCTGCCTATGTGACAACTGGCGCGCCTCGGCTCATCAGGCCGGATGATGTGGCGCCCCGGATGCTCGGATAGCAACACTTACACAATTACGATCGCTCACAGCGAACACGCTCAACCTCGGGAACATTCTCAGGCTCCCATTAATTGAGTGAGTACAACTCAACCCTTGGAGTTCCCATGAGTGAGAGCTTGATCCTCCCGGTCCTGCCGCTCGACGACGAGGTCGTGCTGCCGGGCATGGTGGTCCCGCTTGACCTGTCGGAGACCGAGGTCCGGGCCGCGATCGACGCGGCGCAGGCTCTCGCTGACAACAAGCCCGAAGTCCTGCTCGTTCCCCGGATCGACGGAAGATACGGCTCGGTGGGCGTGCGGGCGATCGTCGAGCAGGTGGGCAGGCTGCCCGGCGGCGAGCCGGCAGCCGTGCTGCGCGGAGTCGACCGGGTCCGGGTGGGCACCGGCACGACCGGTCCGGGCGCGGCCCTGTGGGTGCAGGCCACCCGCGTTCCCGTCGTCGCGGCGGACGAGCGCGCCCACGAGCTGGCGAAGGCGTACAAGGCGCTGGCCACCACGATCCTGCAGAAGCGGGGCGCCTGGCAGGTCGTAGACGCGGTCAACCAGATGGACGATCCCTCGGTCCTGGCCGACAACTCCGGCTACGCCCCCTGGCTGAGCACCT
The DNA here is from genome assembly GCF_050943795.1 of Streptosporangium sp. CA-115845. NCBI lineage: Bacteria > Bacillati > Actinomycetota > Actinomycetes > Streptosporangiales > Streptosporangiaceae > Streptosporangium > Streptosporangium sp. CA-115845. The sequence goes on from NZ_CP191988.1 coordinate 6,050,237, forward strand.
CGCGCAAGGCGGAGATCCTGGAGACCGCCGACCCGGCCGACCGGTTGGAGAAGCTGGTCGAGTGGTCGCGCGAGCACCTGGCCGAGATCGACGTGGCCGAGACGATCCGCAAGGACGTCCAGGAGGGCATGGAGAAGCAGCAGCGCGAGTTCCTGCTCCGCCAGCAGCTCGCGGCGGTCCGCAAGGAGCTCGCCGAGCTGAACGGCGACACCTCCGCCTCCGAGGAGGAGGACTACCGCTCCCGCGTCGAGGCCGCCGACCTGCCCGAGAAGGTGCGCCAGGCCGCGCTCAAGGAGGTCGACAAGCTGGAGCGGACCTCCGACCAGTCTCCCGAGACCGGCTGGATCCGTACCTGGCTCGACACCGTCCTCGACATCCCGTGGAACGAGCGGACCGAGGACTCGTACGACATCGCCGCGGCCCGCGCCGTCCTCGACGCCGACCACACCGGTCTCGACGACGTCAAGGACCGCATCATCGAATACCTCGCCGTCCGCGGGCGCAGGGCGGAGAAGGGGCTCGGCGTGGTCGGCGGCCGTCGCAGCGGCGCCGTGCTCGCGCTGGCCGGCCCTCCCGGGGTCGGCAAGACCTCCCTCGGCGAGTCCGTCGCCCGCGCGATGGGCCGCAAGTTCGTCCGCGTCGCCCTCGGCGGTGTCCGGGACGAGGCCGAGATCCGCGGTCACCGGCGCACCTACGTCGGCGCCCAGTCGGGCCGCATCGTCAGGGCCATCCGCGAGGCCGGCTCGATGAACCCGGTCGTGCTGCTCGACGAGGTCGACAAGGTCGGCTCCGACTACCGGGGCGACCCGACGGCGGCGCTGCTCGAGGTGCTCGATCCCGCGCAGAACCACACCTTCCGCGACCACTACCTGGAGGTGGAGCTCGACCTCAGCGACGTGCTCTTCCTGGCGACCGCCAACGTGCTGGAGGCCATCCCCGGCCCGCTGCTGGACCGCATGGAGATCGTGACGCTCGACGGCTACACCGAGGACGAGAAGGTCGCCATCGCCCGGGACCACCTGCTCCCGCGCCAGCTCGACAAGGCCGGCCTCACCGCCGAGGACGTCACGGTCGACGAGGACGCGCTGCGCAGGCTCGCGAGTGAGTACACCAGGGAGGCCGGGGTCCGGTCCCTGGAGCGCTCGATCGCCAGGATCCTGCGCAAGGTGACGGCCAACGTCGCGCTCGGCGAGGGCGAGCTGCCCGTGACGGTGGGGGACCTGGTCCCCTATCTGGGGCGCCCGCGCAACGTGCCGGAGTCCTCGCTTCCCGAGTCCAGCCAGCGCACGGCGGTGCCCGGCGTGGCGACCGGCCTGGCGGTCACCGGGGCGGGCGGTGACGTGCTCTACGTGGAGGCGTCCCTGGCCGACCCCGAGACCGGCGACACCGGCCTGACCCTGACCGGCCAGCTCGGCGACGTGATGAAGGAGTCGGCCAGGATCGCGCTCTCCTACCTGCGCTCGCGGGGTGCGGAGCTGGAGCTGCCCGTCGGTTCCCTCAAGGACCGCTCGGTGCACGTCCACTTCCCGGCCGGCGCCGTTCCCAAGGACGGCCCGTCCGCGGGCGTCACCCTGATCACGGCTCTGGCCTCGCTGCTGTCGGGCCGTCAGGTCCGCGCCGACGTGGCCATGACCGGCGAGGTCTCCCTCACCGGCCGGGTGCTCCCGATCGGCGGGGTCAAGCAGAAGCTGCTGGCCGCCCACCGGGCGGGTATCACGACGGTGCTGATCCCGGCGCGCAACGAGCCCGACCTGGACGACGTCCCGCAGGCCGTCCGCGACGAGCTCACCGTCCACACGGTGAGCGACGTGCGCGAGGTCCTGGACATCGCGCTCACCCCGGCCAAGGTGGCCGAACACGCCACCGTCTGAGCGGCGATCCCCACGACGGCCCACCCCCTCTCATCCGAGGGGTGGGCCGTCCGGCGGCCCGCCAGTCGCTCTCCCGCGCCCCGGTGTTCGCGTTCGACGCGGGCCTGCTGCACGCGCCCAACTTCATGATGATCGGTCATCACCGCGACAAGACCCCGGGTACGGTGCGGCCCGGTGGTAGCTACGTCCGCGACTTCACCACCGGAGAGGTCGTCTACGACCTCGTCCGCCGCGGGCGAGAACGCCTACCGGGTGCTCCAGGCGAACGGGCGCGTCTCATCGGACTTCCAATGGCCGGACCCCGAATCGCCTGGCGTCGGAACAACATCGCGCACACGGCCGATCACGACCCTGAGCGCTCCGGCCAGAAGAAGTCCATCACCGCACAGCAGGCCGAGCAGACCATCGATCTGCTCGAGTCGATCGCGATCGCGATACTCCTGGCACTCGGCGACCTGCCGCCAACCGCGGACCCTGACTCCACACCACCCGAGACCGGTACTCTTGGCGCCACTCCGCCACAGACCGCCACAGAATAGGACTGCCTCAGCTCGACGCCACCCTCATCGCCTCCCCGCTCCGTGATCCTGCCTGGAACGACGAAGGAGTGCGGCGGCTCAGCCACATCGGTGGCAGCCGCGCCGACTCGGTGGACGGTCGGCCGGCCACCGAGTCGGCGCGGCACCGGATGTCATCGGGGACGCCGTACCCGTGCTACACGGACCGGCGCCAGGCTTGGCAGACACCCTCCACGAGCACCCCGACAGCGGATCCCGCCGCCACCGGGGCCGCGTGGCCGGGTACTCGCGCGATGATCTGGGTGCCGTCGGCGAGCCGGAGCGTGACGATCGCGTCATGGCCGTGAAAGTCGTAACCGGTCACGGTCGCGGTCACCGCCGGACCGGTCGACGCCGTGGTGAGGCGGATCTGTTCGGGACGCACCATGGCGGTGAGGCTCCCGGTCCCCGCCGGTACCCCACCCACCGGGATGTGACCGAGTGCCGTGGACAGCACGGTGCCACCCGTGCCCGGGCCGATATCGGTTCCGGCGGGCAGGAACACCGCGTCGCCCACGAACGCCGCCACCCATGGGTCCACCGGTTCCCGGTAGACATCGACCGCCGGTCCGCTCTGGATGACCAGGCCGTCGCGCATCACCGCGACCTGATCGGCGCTGGAGAGGGCCTCGCCCTGGTCGTGGGTGACGAGGATGGCGGTCGCCCCGTCGGCCCGTAGCGCGGCGCGCACGTCGCGCCGCAGGTCGGCGCGCAATCCGGCGTCCAGCGCGCTGAACGGCTCGTCGAGCAGGATGAGGGAGGGACGCGGTGCCAGCGCCCTGGCGACCGCCACGCGCTGCTGCTGCCCGCCGGACAGGTGATGCGGCATCCGCTCCCCCTGTCCGGACAGGCCCACCAGGGTGAGCACTTCCTCGACGCGGTCCGAACGCCGTTCCTCCCGGTTCAGTCCGTACCCGACGTTGTCGCCCACCGACAGGTGCGGGAAGAGCGCACCCTCCTGCGGGACGGTGACGACATGCCGGCGTTCCGGGGATGTGTGCGTCCCCGGACCCGCGACGATCCGCCCGTCAATGGCAATCTCACCGGCATCGAGCCGTTCGAAACCCGCCACACAGCGCAGCAGGGTCGTCTTGCCGCACCCCGAAGGGCCGAGTACGGCGGTCAGGGTGCCGCTCGGCACGGTGAGGTCGACTCCGGCGAGCGCGGCCATCGCGCCGTACCTCTTGGCGATACCACTCAGTTCCAGCCGGCTCATCTGGTGGACTCCCTGGTGAGGATGCCGGTGCGCGTGGTGAGCAGCCACGCGGGCACCGATGACAGCAGCACGAGCAACGCCGCGTAGGGGGCAGCGGCGGCGTAGGCCGCCACGGTGGTGTGCGTCCACAGTTCGGTGGCGAGGGTGTCGACACCCGTCGGGCGCAGCAGGAGCGTAGCGGGCAGTTCCTTCATGCAGGCCAGGAAGGCCAGCGCGGCGCCGGCCCCGATCCCGGGCAGGGTGAGGGGCAGGGTCACCGTGCGCAGCACGGCCGGCGGTCTTCGGCCCAGTGATCGGGCGACGTCCTCCAGGACGGGTGGCGCCTGGGCCGCCGCCGCGGTGACCGCGGCCACCGCCAGCGGAAGGAACAGGGCGGCGTAGCCGAGCGCGAGCAGCCAGGTCGTCTGGTAGATCGGGTAGGCGAGGCTGATTCCGAAGGAGACCAGGGAGAGTCCGATGACCAGACCCGGCAGGGCGTGGCTGAGGTAGCCGAGACGATCGAGCAGTGTGGTCAGCGGGCTTGGCGCCTTGGCGGTGAGCACGCCCAGCGGCAGCGCGAGCAGCACGGTGAGCGCGGTGCCCGCGAAGGAGAGCCAGAGCGAGTTTCCCGCGGCGGCGGCCACCTCGGACCAGGTCCCCGGCCGCGAGACACCCTCGATCATCCGGTGGCCGAGGCTCACCACGGTGACACCGAGGGAGAGCCCGGCGAGAGCGAGCAGCACGAAGGTGGCGGGCCACCGCGTCCGGGCGAGGCGGAACCGGGCCGGGGCCCGGCGGGCGGCGCCCAGATGAGCGTAGCGGGCACCGCGATGGCGGCTCGCCGTCTCACCCGCGAGTATCAGCATCGTCAGGATGACCAGCACGCTTGACAGCACCAGCGCCCCGGTCCGGTCGAAGCCCAGGTCGAAGGCGACGAAGATGGCCCGGGTGAAGGTGTCGGCCCGTACGATCGACACCGCGCCGAAATCCGACAGAACGTACAGTGCCACCAGAAGCGTGCCGCCCGCGACCGCGGGACGAACCTGCCGCAGTGTCACGCCGGTGAAGGTGCGCCAGGCGTTTCTGCCCAGCGACCGGGACACCTCCTCCTGGGCCGGGTCGGCGCCCTTGAGCGCCGCGGCGACGGGCAGGAAGACGTAGGGATAGGAGCACAGCGTCAGCACCAGCGCCGCCGCCCAGAAGCCCTCGAACCCGTCCACGGTCGCTCTCCACGCGAATGCCGCGATATAGGTCGGCACCGCGAGCGGCAGGGCCGCCAGGACCGCGAACGCGCGCCTGGCGGGCAGATCTGTCCGCACGACCAGGAACGCCGAGCCGACCCCCAGCACGAGGCAACCGGCGCTCACCACCACCGCCAGGCCGAGGGTACGGAGCGCGAGTAGCGCGACTCGCGGGGTGAACACCTCCTCGGCGATACGCTCCCAGCCCGCTTCGGCCGTCCGCACGCCGAGATAGAGCACCGGGATGAGGGCCACCGCGACGGCCAGTACCGACAGGGCGAGCAGTAGCGGCCTGCGAGGACGTCCGGCCACCGGCAGGACACGCCCGAACGACCATGGGGCGGGTCCGTCGTGGCGGACCCGCTTGGCGAGATGCAGTCGCATGGTCAGCAGACGAGTCCTGGTTCCCCGATCAACGCGATCGTGGTCCCAGGCCGACCGAGATCGTTGAGATCCACCGCGGGAACCTGGAGCGCGCCGGCGTCCTGGGCGAAGAACGCGTCCGCCGGAGACCGGCCCCCCTCTTCGAGGAGCCGGCCGGCCATCGCGGCGGAGCCGCTCCCGGAATCGTTTCCGCAGGCGGCGGGTCCGAGCAGCAGGGCACCCGCTGCCGGTGCGAGCACAGCTTTGGGAGGTTCAGCGGGCATGGCTGTGTTTTCCTTCTGTCGATCGAGAGGAGTCCGATCACGGCTTCGACAACGCTGTAAAAGTTAGCCGAGCCTAACCTAAGGGTAGATTGGCGGCGAAGGCACCCCCCCGGAAACCACGGCACCATCCGATGCGCCCGGCTCCCGGCGACATGTCCCACCCGCTCGCACCGAGAACCCCACCCGACACCCGACACGACGGGCGGCCGGTTTAATGACGAGGTGTCGTCATCGGCTTGACGGGAGGGTGCGATTTTTGTGACACTGCGTCATGAAAAGTTTCCTCGCCGCGGAGTGATCATGAGTGAGTCGCCGTTCTCCGAAGTCCTCAGGAACGCCACCTGGGGCGACCACGAATCCGCCGAGGACGAGAGCTACCTCAAAGCCCTGATGGCGGGCCAGCTCACCGCCGAGGCGTACGGCGAGATGGTCGCCCAGCACTATTTCGCCTACGTGGCCCTGGACGGCGCCGCACGGTCGCTCGCCGAGGACCCCGTCGCGGCACCGTTCGTCTTTCCCGAGCTCTACCGGGAGGAGGCCCTGGTCCGCGACCTGGAGACGATCTACGGATCCGACTGGCGGTCCAGGATCGAGCCCTCCAAGCCGACCCTGACCCTGGTCGCCCGCATCAACCAGGTCGCCATCTGGCCGGCCGGCTACATCGCCCACCACTACACCCGCTACATGGGCGACCTGTCCGGCGGGCAGTTCATCCGGATGGAGCTGCAGAAGATCTACGGCTACCAGCCGGGCGGCGGCGTCGACTTCTACCTGTTCGACGAGATCGGCAGCCTGCCCCGTTTCAAGAACGAGTACCGGGCCCGGCTGGACGCACTATCCCTGGACGAGGCCGAGAAGCAGCGTCTCATCCGCGAGACCAAGCTCGCCTACCTGCTCAACACCGAGGTCCTGGGCGAGCTCGGCCGGGTGGCCCGGTCCGAGGTCGCCGCCTGAACCCGGTCGTCCCACAGGTCGTCCCACAGCACGAGTGAACGCTCCGGCACGGATTCTCCGTGCCGGAGCGTTCGCCTGTCCGGCGCCCTCCGGTCTTCGGAGGTCGCACGGTCCCGGCAAGGCCCCAAAAGACATACGGTGCTCAGAAGGCGTACGGCCCGAAACGGCCCCAGGCCACGAAGGCGGCCAGCGCGAGGAGCGCCAGGTTCATCGCGAGTGCCGAATACTCCTTGCGCCGGACGTGCACGATAATGGCGCCGATCATCGTGATCACCAGGCCGGCGGCGGCGAGCGGGGTCAGCACGGGCAAGATGCCGGTGAGGGCGGGCAGGATCAGCCCGATCCCGGCCAGCACCTCAAGGATGCCGATGGCCTTGACCTGTCCGCCGGAGAAATCCTCCACCCATCCCCCCAAGTTGGCGATCAGGTTCTCGCGCGGCTGGGTGGACTTGGTGAGACCAGCGATGAGGAACATCGCGGCGAGCAGGCCCTGTGCGACCCAGAGGACAACGTTCATGAGGCGCTCCGAAAAATAAGTGAAGGCATACCTTCGTTTGTCGCCACCGTAGCATAACCGCAGGGCAGCCTTCACTTTGTAGAATCGGCTCATGGAAGCGTGCAAACGGCGGAGGTTGCGCAAGGACGCCGAGATCAACCGGGAACGGATCATGACGGCGGCGCGCGGCGCGTTCCGCGAGCGCGGGCTCGACGTGCCCCTGGAGGAGATCGCCCGCCGGGCCGAGGTGAACATCGCCACGCTCTACCGGCGCTTCCCCGACCGCGAGGCGCTCATCGAGGCGATCCTGGCCGACCACATGGCCGATTTCGTCGAGGCCGCCGAGGCGGCGGAGCTCGCCGACGACCCCTGGGAGGCGTTCGCCGGGCTGGTCGAACACGTCTGCGGGATGCAGGCCGCCGACCGGGGGGTGACCGAGGCCCTCACCACCTGTTTCCCCACCGCGGCGCTGGAGGCGCCGAGAGCGCGGGCGATGGCGGCGGTCGACCGGGTGATCGAGCGGGCCCGCCGCGCGGGGACGCTGCGCGCCGACTTCACCGGTCAGGACCTTATGCTGATCATGATGGCCAACGCCGGGGTGCTCGGCTCCACCCGCTGCACCGCCCCTCAGGCGTGGCGGCGGCTGATCGGCCTGATCCTTGACGCCTGCCGCGCCGACCGCGTCGGCCCTCCGCTCCCCCCGGCCCCCAGCACCAAGGACCTGAACGCCGCCATGAGTTCGGCCCGCCCCCAGCGCTGACCTCGCGGCCGGACCCGGAACGACCTGACAGCCGGCGACGGCACTGTGCGACCATGGGGCCATGCCCCGGATTTCGGCCGCGACCATCGGCGAGCACCGCGCCCAGACACAGGACCGCATCCTGCGGGCGGTCTCGCGTCTTTCCCGGGAGCAGGGCATCGACGCCATCTCCATGACCGAGGTGGCGAGCGAGGCCGAGATCACCCGCACCGTGCTGTACAACTACTTCCCGGACAAGGCCGCGCTGCTGCTGGCCTTCACCGAGCGGGTGACGCACTACTTCATCGACAGCTACCAGCGGGAGCTGCCCGAGCACGCCTCACCCGCCGAGCGGCTGAGGGTCTTCGTCAGGCTCCAGCTCGACGGGCTGCTCGCCCACCCCCATCCCGGCCCCGCCGACCTGTCCGCGGCGCTGGGCCCCGACGCCTACCAGCGTCTGGCCGACCATGTCGAGCCGATGCAGCGCATCCTGACCGGCATCATCGACAGCGGCGTGGCCTCGGGCGACTTCCACGCCCCCGACGTGGAGGTCGCCGCCCGCTTCATCCTCGCCGTCATCGGCGCCGAGCGGGTCCCGCTGCTCAGCGGCGCGGTGACGCCCGAGGAGGCCGCGGAGATGGTCTCCGGCTTCGTGCTGCGCGGCCTGAGCACGGCCTGAGCCCACCGGATGGTGCGGGACGTCCTGGCCGCGGCCCGGAGGCGGGTGACACTGAAGATCACCCCCTGGTGGGACGCGGACCACGGCCGCGCCGCCTAGGCTGATCCGGGTGATCCCCAGCTCCGCGCGGCAGGCCCTCGCACGGCACGCGCGGCCGGTACGGGAGGCCGCCGCGCGACTGGCCCACCCCCTCGTCGAGGCGCTGGTGACCGGGGCGGCCGATCCTGCCGGCCGCCCCCGGTCACGCCGCCTCCGCCCCCGCATGCCGAGGGCGCTGGGGCTGCTGCCGTTCCAGACGATCGACCTGGTCCTGCTGGCCGACCTGGCGCTGACCTTCATGCTGTTCGACGCCGGTCTCTCCCTGCTCAGGGATGAGGCGATCCGGGCGCACTCCCCGCTCGACGCGGAGGGGCTCACGTTCGCGGCCCTTGCCTTCTCCCTGCCGCTCGCGCTCCGTGGCCGGTGGCCACTGGCCGCCTGGCGGATGGCGATCGTGCTGATCCCCCTGGGCACGGTCGTCTCGCGGCAGTTGTCCGATCCTCCGTACAGCACCGCTGCCGCGATCATGTACGTACTCGTGGTCTACGCGGTCGCGGTCCGCTCGGAGCGGCACATCACCGTGGGCGTGTGGCTCGTCTCGGTCCTCGTCGCCTGGATGATCCACCCCGGCTCGCTGGCCGTCGTCACCGGCATTGTCACGGCGACCGTCCTGTTCGGCCACAACGTGCGCGCCCGGCGGCTGGCCATCGGCCTGCTGGCCCAGGAGGAGCGGCGCAGCCGGCAGGCACTGGCCGGACAGGCCGTGCTGGAGGAGCGGGCCAGGATCGCCAGGGAACTGCACGACGTCGTCGCCCACCACATGTCGGTGATCGCCATCCAGGCGGAGGCCGTTCCGCTGCGAGCGGCCGGAGACACGGAGCGCCTGGAGGAAGGGCTGAGAGAGATCCGCGCGCTGTCGCTCGCGGCCATGACCGAGATGCGCCGCGTACTGGGCGTGCTGAGGGATGACGACGGGCACCCGGACATCGCGCCGCAGCCGGGCCTCGGCCGCCTGGAGGAACTCGTCGACACCGCGCGCTCCGCGGGGCTCACCGTGACGCTCAAGGTGGGCGGCGACCTGACGGGGCTGCCCACGGCGGTGAGCCTGTCCGCCTACCGGATCGCCCAGGAGTCGCTCAGCAACGCCATGCGGCACGCCCCCGGTTCGGCCGTCTCGATGAGGATCGCCCGGTACGGCGCCGAGTTGCACGTCCAGGTGACGAACGACGCCGGGCGCCGTTCCCCCGGGGAATCCCGGCGCATGGGGCACGGCCTGATCGGGATGCGGGAACGGGTGTCCGTACTCGGCGGAAGCCTGTGGGCCGGGCCGGTCGGGACGGGCTTCGCGGTCACCGCCATACTGCCGATCACGGAGAACGCCTGACCTCCTGCCCCGTGGCCGAAGCCCGGGGTCTCCACGCTCAAGGAGATTCGATGACGATCCGGGTGCTCATAGCCGACGACCAGGGCATGGTACGGACCGGCTTCACCGTCTTCCTGAGCTCGCAGCCGGACATCGAGGTCGTGGGCGAGGCCGCCGACGGGCGCGAGGCCGTGGCCCGGACGGCCGAGCTGCGGCCCGACGTCGTGCTGATGGACGTGCGGATGCCGGTCATGGACGGCCTCGCGGCGACACGGGAGATCATGGAGTCCACCGGTCCCACCCCGAGGATCCTGATTCTGACGACGTTCGATCTCGACGACTACGTCTACGAGGCGCTGCGGGCCGGGGCGAGCGGGTTCCTGCTCAAGGACGCCTCGGCGCAGCAGCTGGCCGAGGCGGTACGGGTGCTGGCGGCCGGGGAGGCGCTGCTGGCGCCCTCGGTGACCCGGCGGCTGATCGCGGAGTTCGCCCGCGTCGGCCCGCGCCGCCCGCGCGGGCGCCTGGACGACATCACCGGACGCGAGACCGAGGTGCTCGCGCTCATCGCGCGGGGCAGGTCCAACCAGGAGATCGCCGAGGAGCTGATCCTGTCGGAGCAGACCGTCAAGACCCACGTGGGCCGGATCCTCGCGAAGCTGAACCTGCGCGACCGCGCCCAGGCGATCGTGCACGCCTACGAGACGGGCCTGGTACGCCCAGGCGAATGAGTCCGTGGCGCCTCGGGGCCTCCGGAGTCACCTTCCCCCGCCCCCCGCCCGCCGGACACGGCACCGGACGACGAACGGTTCGCGTGGAGACGCGACCGGTCACCGGACGCTCGCCCCCGGCCGGGTTCCCACCTCCGGCCTGAGGGCCCTGATGGCACCGGCCTCGTTCGCCGGGTGAGCCCGCCTCACCCCCGAGAGGGATCGCGAAGACACCTCCCCGGGGTGATGCGATCGACGGGCCGCGGTTCCTAGCCTCCTGTCCAATCCCGCAGGCCGGACAGGAGGCTCGTATGTTCCGCCGCACGCTCGTCGTGGCCGTCGCCACGGCGCTCGCCTACCTGATGGTCCCGTCGCCCGTGGGCGACCGGGTGGTCCGGGTCTACGGCGATCTCGCCGCGGCCGAGTACGTCGCGGTCATCGTCCCCGGGGCCGACACCACGGCCGCCACCTTCGACGGCGGCAGGGCCAAGCGGTACAGCACGCCGGGGGGAGGGGCGCGGGCGGTGCTGGCCGAGGCCCGGGCGCTGGATCCGGAGGCGAGGCTGGCGGTGGTCGCCTGGCTCGGCTATGACAGCCCGGCGATGCTCAGCCTTCGCGTGATGACCGGCGGGGCCGCCGAGCGGGGCGCGGTGGAGTTGCGGCGCTACGTCACCGGAGCCCTGGGAGGCAAGTGGGTCAGCCTGCTGTGCCACAGCTACGGCTCGGTGGTGTGCGCCGGAGCCGTACCCGCCTCCGGCGTCGCCGACACGGCCGTCTTCGGCAGCCCGGGACTGGGCGTCTCCTCGGCCGCCGAGCTGGGCGGCACCCGTCTGTGGGTGGGCAGCGGCGCCCTCGACTGGATGCGCGAGGTGCCCAAACTCCGGATCGGCCCGTTCGGCTTCGGCCCCGATCCCGCCGCCCCGGCCTTCGGCGCCCACCCGTTCGGGACCGAAGCCGCCGGGCACGACGACTATCTCAAGCCGGGCAGCGAGTCGCTGCGCAACCTGACCCTGATCGCCCTCGGCCGAGGCGGCGAGGTGTCCAGTGGCTAGCCTCACGGCCGGGATCGAGGCGGCCACCCCGGCCGGCCGGGACAGGGGGGTGGACGCGCTGCGGGCGCTGGCGATCCTGGGCGTGGTGCTGGGGCACTGGCTGGTGACGGCGTGGGCGCCGGGCCCGGCGGGGGCGGTGTACCTGGCCAGCCCGCTCAGCCACCTACCGGCGCTGACACCGCTGTCCTGGGTGTTCCAGACACTGGCGGTGTTCTTCTTCGTCGGCGGCTACGCGGCGGCGCGCGGCCTCCGCCCGGCGGCCCTCAGGCCGGAAGGCGCTCCAGCGGGGGCGTGGGTGCGGGCCAGGATGGGGAGGCTGCTGGGGCCGGTGGTGCCGCTCGCCCTGGTCTGGACGGGAATCGCAACGGGGATGGCGCTGCGTGGGGCGCCGGTGGGGCTGATCAGGTCGATGATGTTCCCGGCGGTGGGGCCGCTGTGGTTCCTGGCCGTCTTCGCCGCGCTGACCGCGGCCACTCCCCTGCTCCTGCGGGCGCGTCCGACTGTCACGGCCGCCGCGGCGTTCGCGGTGGTGCTCGGGGTGGACCTGGCCAGATTCTGGCTCGGTGGTCCCGCCTGGCTGGGATGGGCGAACCTGGCGGCCGGCTGGCTGGTGCCGTACGCGCTGGGGATCGCCTGGGCGAGCGGCCTGCTCGATTCGCGCCGGGTGGCGGTGGGCCTGCTGGCCGGCGGGGCGGCCGGGGCGACACTGCTGGTCGCCGGGTTCGGGTATCCGGCGAGCATGGTGGGGGTGACCGGGGTCAGGCTCTCCAACCTGTCTCCGCCCACCCTGGCGGTGGTCTGCTTCGGGCTCGCCCAGGTGGGGCTCGCGCTGCTGGCCCGCGCTCCGCTGGCCCGGCTGATGCGGCGTCCCCGGCTGTGGGCGACGGTCGCGCTGGCCAACCTGTCGGCGATGACGCTCTTCCTGTGGCACCAGAGCGCGCCGGCCGTGATCGCCGTCGCCGCCCTGCGCCTCGGCGACGTCCCCGGCCTGCTGGCCGTGCCGGACGAGCCGGTCTGGCTGCTGCACCGGCTGGCCTGGTTTCCGGTGTTCGTGGCGGTTCTCGCGCTCGCCTGGTTGCCGGGAGTCATCCGGAGACGGCTTGATGACAGGGGGGCGGCATCTGCTTGACGAGGCGGCACGGCTCTTGCGCCGCCATTTTTCCGGCACCATGTCGGTCGCGGAACATCCTGACGGGCCGCCTGGCACGCCTGGCCGTTCGTCATCCGACCTCAGCGGGCGGGGATGCGTTCCAGGACTCCCCCGGCGAAGACGTCGTAGAGACCGGTCGCCTCCAGATGCACGTAGCCGATGTGGCAGTCGCAGATCGCCGCCGGGCACACCGTGGCCCTCGGCCTGAACGTGCCCTCGTAGAGGTTTCCGAGCACGGCCGGGACGAAGTGGCAGCGCCGCACGGTGCCGTCGCCGTCGACGGAGATCACGCTGTCGCCGGTACGGCAGGGCAGGCCGGCGCTCCGGTGCGGTGTCCGGCTGTGCCGGAAGAGCGGATCGATCGCCGTCCAGCCGGCGGCCTCGTCGTCGGTGTAGGCGGTGCCCTCCGCCGCGTTCACCCAGACGTAGACCTCCGCGGGCAGATCGGCCCGGATGCGGCGGGCGTGGCCGAGGTGCTCGGGCAGCCCGACGACGCCGACGCTGAAACGGACCCCACGCGCGACCAGGTCGCGGCAGCGGGTGAGAAAGCGCTCGTGGGTGACCTGGCCGGGGTGGTAGGTCACCCAGAGGGCGAGCGTGTCCAGGTCGGCCTCGGCCAGCCAGCCGGGCCGGCAGCTGAGGTTGGTCTGGATGGCGACCCGCCGCACGTGCGGGAGGTGGCTCAGCTCGACCATCGCCCGGCGGTACCACGAGCGGACCAGGCCCTCGCCCCACGGGGTGAACAGCACCGAGACCGGATGGCCCCGTCCCGCCACCCAGGCGGTGAACCGCTCCAGCGCCGCCCGGTCCCGGCTCAGCTGCTCCGGGTCGTCCCGCCGCTTGGCGAACGGGCAGTAGGGGCAGTCGTAGTCGCAGCTCGCCAGCGGCCCCCGGTAGAGGATCGTCAGGTGATCGCGACCTTCGCCGTCGGCGCTCGGATCGCTTGATCCACCGGGCCTGCCCGGCAGGAGCGGCAGGTGGCGGATTCCGGAGGCGGGGGCGCCGGGTGAGCCGGCCAGGCCTGTCACCGTTCCTCGTATCGGGCCATCAGCTCGCGGACCCTGCCGGAGAACAGCGCGGGACCGATCGCGTCGGAGCGGGCCAGCCCCTCGGCGGTGAGCCGGAGCCACCCGGGGCGCGTCCCTTCTCCGCCCGGCGGCGGCGCGTCCCGCTCCAGCAGGCCCCCAGCCGTCAGGCGCTCCAGCTCCTCGCCGAAGTGGGCCTCGGCCCCGGCTCCGAAGCGGGCACGGTAGACCTCGGGATCGAGCCCGTCGGCCTGGAGCAGCGACTGGATGAGGTGGCGACGGCGCCGGTCCTCCCCGTCCAGCCGGAAACCCACGGCTGCGACCGCGAACTCCCCGGGAGCCAGGCGCACGTAGTCGTCGATGATCGCGCGCACCCGGCCGGCGCCGACCGCGTACTCGTGGGAGTAGTGCAGATGAGAGGTGTAGGAGCGGGCGCCGCAGCCGAGGCCGACCATGCCGTCGCTCTGGCAGCTGTACTCGGCGGGGCTGGAGCGCCCCGGCAGCCGGAACATCCGCATCGAGATCTGCTCGTACCCGGCGGCGAGCAGGTGGTCGCGGCCCTGACGGTAGAGGGTGAGCCGGTGGTCGTCCCAGTCGCGGGCTCGGCGGCCCAGACCGGTGAGCGGGCGGACGTACAGGGGGTAGAGGTAGATCTCCTCGGGTTTCCAGGCGAGCGCGGCGTCCAGCGAGTAACGCCAGGACGCCTCCGTCTGCCCGTCGATGCCGTAGATCAGGTCGATGTTGAGCGTCTCGAACCCGGCCTCGCGGATCCGGCCGAGCGCCGTCTCGACCTCCTGCCGCCGCTGCGGCCTGACCGCCGCGCGGGCCTCGGCGTCGACGAAGCTCTGCACGCCGATCGAGACGCGGGTCGTGCCCCGCTCGGCGAGGACCGCGAGCCGGTCGGCCGTCGCGGTCACCGGGGAGGTCTCCACGGCCATCGGGACGGCCCGCAGGTCGGCGCCCATGATCTGCTCGGCGAGGTCGAACATTCTGGTGAGCTCGGCGGCCTTGAGATAGGTCGGCGTGCCGCCGCCGACCGCCGCCGCCACGAAGCGGGGACCGTTCAGGGCGTCCCGTACGGCGCTCGCCTGGCGTTCCAGCGCGCCGAGATAGGCGTCGACGAGCTCCTCGGGGGCGCCGGTGCGGGTGAACAGGTTGCAGAATCCGCAGCGCATCTCGCAGAACGGGATGTGCAGGTAGAGGAAGAGGTGGTCGACGGGCTCCCTGGCCCACACCTCCGCCAGTGACGGACGTGGATCGAGCGGCCGGTAGGCGGTCTTGTGCGGGTAGGCGTAGACGTACCCCTGGTACGGCCCCGCATCGGGTGAGGCGGCGTCCGGCGGCGGCGCGGATGCGCGCCGCTCGCCGTCCACCACCTCTGGTGTCCGGCCAGGACTCGGAGTCAACGCCACTCCCCTCGCTCCATGGTGAACTCACCGTAGGGCACGGTCCAGACGACCTCGTGACCGATCCGGTGCCCGACGTATCCATCTTCACCGTAGGCGGTGCCGTGATCGGAACAGACGATCGCGAACCCGGGGCGCCGTTCGCTCATCAGCGCGAACAGCCTGCCGATGTGCCGGTCGACGTATTCGAGTGCGGCGGCGTGGCTCCGCCGGCTGTCACCGTGCTCGCGAGTGGCGCCCGGCAGGTGGAACCAGTTCGGCTGGTGCAGGGCCGACACGTTGACGAACAGGAACACCGGACCGTCCGCCCCGGTGACCACCCGCTCGGCACATGCGATCTGCGCTTCGAACGAGGTCTGCGAGGTGACCCCGAACCCCGGCTCCCAGTGGCTCTCGGCGAACATCGCCGGCAGCGCGGACCCGAGCGGGGTCAGCTTGTTGAAAAACCCCACCCCGCCGACGCAGACCGTGTGGTACCCCACCCCGGCCAGCCCGCTGGGCAGATCGGGCGCGTCGAACACCCAGGTGCCCGGGGCCGTGGTCTCGCTCCCGGGAAACACGGCGGCGAACGGGCGGGGGTGCGGTCCCGGCCCGGCCGGGGTCGGCAGGAAACCGGCGAGGATCGCCGCGTGCGCGGCGTAGGTGAAGCTCCCCGGGCTGTGCCTGCGCTCCCAGCGTCCGCCGGGCAGCGCCCGCGCCAGCGCGGGCAGCCGCCCCGCGGCCAGCAGTTCCTCCGCCACGTCGTACCTGAGCGTGTCGAGTGTCACCAGCAGCAGATCGTGGCTGCCCACGATCTCGTTCATGTCACGCATCGGGCCCTCCTTCGCCCCCGATGTCACGAGGCCCCTGTGGCGAGTGCCGGGCGAGGATCGCGCGGACCTGGGCGCCGTAGGTGTCGAGGCCCTCCGCGCCGCTACCCGGCAGGCCCTCCAGCCGGGGCAACAGGTCGCCGAACGCGTTCACCTCGGCCACCGCCAGGCTCCGCCAGTCGGTCCCGGCCATCAGGTCGACTCCCACGGCCAGGCTCCCGGGGAAGCAGGCCGCCGCCCGCGCGCAGACCTCCAGTGCCCGTGCCCACAGCTCGGGACCGAGCATGGCCGTGACCGTGCCGAGGTCACCCCGGGTGCCGCCGAGATGCAGGTTGGTCATGGGGCCGCGCCCGGCACGGACGACCGCGTGGGTGGGCGTGCCGTCCACGACGACCACCCTCAGATCGATCGCGCGCCCGCCGAGGCTCGCCTTGGGAAACCATCGCTCGACGTGCAGCCCGTCTCCGGCCAGCAGGTCGACGATCGCCGCCAGGTCGGACTCGTCCTCGTAGCACCTGACTCGCAGGGAGTTGCGCAGCCCCTCGGAGGTCAGCTCCGCCGAGGTCATCGCCCTGACCCGGTCGCCCGACGCGTGCAGGGCGACGACCCCCGAGGCCGACGAGCCATGGGCCGGTTTGACGAACACCCTCCCCCAGCGGGCCTCGCCCATCCGCTCGCGCAGCTCGGCATAGCCGCGGATCGGTCCGGGAAGCGCGGGCGGCACCGGCACCCCGGCCGCCGACAGCCTGGCGTGGCAGCGTCGTTTGTCGAACATCACCGAGATGTCGTCGACGTCGGCGAGCAGCACGGCCCCCGGAGCCTGGCCGACGGCCTCGCGGACCCGCGCCGCCCCGGCGACGAACGCGGCGTGCCAGCGGGCCCCGCCACCGACCCGGGACGGCTCGCCACCTCCGCGCAGCAGCTCGTCCGTCTCCGCGTCCTCCCCTGGCGAGTCGATCCGTACCAGTGTCTCCGGCTCGATCCGGATCTCCGCGCCGCGCAGCACGGACGTCCACGGCAGGACCGCGGGCTCGCGCAGTCCCTGCCGGACGCAGGCGCCGGCGAACATGGTCACCCGCCGCTCCCCCGGCGTGCCGACGACGGCGAGCGCGGTCATTCGGAGACCGCGACGTAATACCAGTCGTCGTCGGGCTTCTCCTGCTCGGACAGGTCGAGCTCGACGCCGGAGAACGCCGCCCTGAGGCGCTCGACCATGGCGTCGCTCAGAAAGTGGTGGTGCAGGTCCAGCCGCCTGAGGTGGGCCGGCGGCCGGCTTGCGAGCAGCGCCTCGGCGCCGGTGTCGGTGAGCGTGCCCATCGACAGGGCGAGCGACTCCAGCCGGGCCACCACCGGGGCTGAGGCGACGGCCGCGGCGACCTCGTCCTGGATCTCGCTGTCCTGCAGACCGAGATGCCGGAGCGCGGGCAGCCGCTCGCCGGACAGAATGCCCTCCAGATCGGCCACCGTGGTGTCTCCGCCGTAGTTCTCCGCCCCGAGCCAGAGCTCCAGGTATTCCAGCGCGGGAAGATCGCTCGCACCGACCGCCCTGGCCACGGCCGGAGGCAGGCCGCCGGTCTCGAACCGGAGGATTTTGAGGTTGTCATGCCGGACAGGCCGCAGCTTCAGCTCGGTGCCGCCGCGCACCTCCAGTCGCTCCAGCAGCGGGAACGCCTCCAGCAGCGGGGTGACGTCGCTCTGCACGATCCAGGAGATCTCGCACTCCTCCGAGGGCATCGCGCCGAAGAAGAGCGATCGCAGCTTGGGAAGGCGCGCCGCGTTCCCGGCCAGCAGCCGGATGGGACCCGAGGCGTCGACCTCGTAGGCCTCATCCCAGCCGCCGACGATGATCGCCCTGACCTCGGTGGTGTCGACGGTCTCGACGAAGCGCGCGAAGTGCTCCTCGAAGGTCTCCTTGGCGTCGTGGACGCGGACCGAGATGCGCCACGCCGCCTCGCCCGCCGCGGGCATGGGCGCCCCCGGCGGACGCAGGCTCACGATGGGCAGGCCCGCGTACTCCCCACGGTAGAGACCATCGACATCGTCGTTGAACTCGCTGTAGTCCATCGGAGACTCCCGTCAGGCGTGACACGACAGAACCTGTCCTACCAGAGGTGCACGACACTTTAAGAATCATGTGCGCAGGTCAGACAGACGTGAAAGCCCGGCGATGATGGACGGCATGGACAACGGTCACATCCGTCTCAATTCTGCGGCGGGACGCTGGATCCTGCTCGCCACGGTGCTCGGTTCCGGCATCGCCCTGCTGGACAGCACGGTGGTCAACGTGGCGCTGCCCGCCCTCGGCGCCGACCTCGGCGCCGACATGGCCGGTCTGCAGTGGACCGTCAACGCCTACACCCTCACCCTGGCGGGTCTGATCCTGCTGGGCGGCTCGCTCGGTGACCGGTACGGCAGGCGCAGGATCTTCCTGATCGGCGTCGTCTGGTTCGCCCTCGCCTCCGCCCTGTGCGGCCTGGCGCCCAACGTGCAGACGCTGGTCGCGGCCCGCGCGCTGCAGGGCATCGGCGGGGCGCTGCTCACCCCCGGCTCCCTGGCCATCATCCAGTCCTCCTTCGACCGCGAGGACCGTCCCAGGGCGATCGGGGCGTGGTCGGGTCTGGGCGGGGTGGCCGCGGCCATCGGCCCGCTGCTCGGCGGGTGGCTGGTGGAGACGGCCGGCTGGCGCTGGGTGTTCCTGATCAACCTGCCGCTGTCGGCGCTCGTCGTGCTGGTCGCCCTGCGGCATGTCCCGGAGAGCAGGAACGCCGAGGCCGCCGGCCGGTTCGACGTTCTCGGCTCGGCGCTGGCGGCGCTGGCGCTGGCCGGGATCACCTACGGCCTGATCGGCCTGGAGGTCGTCCCGATCGTGGCAGGCGTGGCGCTGGGCGCCGCGTTCGTCTGGCTGGAGATCAGGCGCTCGCCCAGGGCACTCGTACCGGTCGAGATCTTCGCCTCCAGGGTGTTCACCGCGGTCAACGTCGTCACGTTCGTCATGTACGCCGCGATGGGCGTGGTGTTCTTCCTGCTGGTGGTCCAGTTGCAGGTGTCGGCGGGCTTCTCCCCGCTGCTGGCCGGGTCCGCGATGATCCCGGTGACGATCCTGATGCTGCTGCTGTCGTCGCGCGCGGGCGAGCTGGCCAGGCGCGTCGGGCCACGGCTGCCGATGACGATCGGCATCCTGGTCTGCGCGGGAGCCCTGCTGCTGATGTCACGGATCGGCCCCGGCTCGTCGTACGTGGTGGACGTGCTGCCCGTGACGACCCTGTTCGGCCTGGGTCTGTCGGCGGCGGTCGCGCCGCTCACCGCGACCGTGCTGGCCAGCGCCGACGAGCGGCACGCGGGGGTGGCCAGCGGCGTCAACAACGCCGTCGCCAGGACCGGCGGGCTGCTCGCGGTGGCCGCGATCCCCCCGCTGGCCGGGCTGACCGGTGACGCCTTCGACTCCCCCGCGATCTTCACCACCGGATTCCATACGACCATGCTGGTCAGCGCGTCGATGATGGGCCTCGCGGCGCTGCTCACCTTCCTCACCATCCGGGAGAACGTGCTGATCCGCTCGGAGCCGAAGACCGGCTGCCCGGTGACGGCTCCCCAGCCCGGCAGGTGACCGCCCTCAGAAGGTGAACGCCTGGCTGCGGACGCTGTTGTCGAAGTTGGACACCAGCAGCTCCGGCTCGCCGACCGAGCGGACCTCGGGCAGCCGGGTGAACAGCTCGCGGAACATCGCCCTGATCTCCTGCCTGGCCAGGTTGGCCCCCAGGCAGAAGTGCGGCCCCGGGCCGCCGAAACCCACGTGGGGCTTGGTGTCCCGGGTGATGTCGAACCGGCCGGCGTCCGGGAAGACCGTCTCGTCGCGGTTGGCCGAGCCGTAGAAGAGCACCACCTTGTCGCCCGCCTTCAGCTGCAGGCCGCGCAGATCGTAGTCCTCGGTGACGGTGCGGCGGAACTGCATGATGGGTGAGACGTAACGGACCATCTCCTCGATGGCGCCGCCGATGTGGGCGTCGAAGTCGTCTGTCAGCAGGCGCCGCTGCTCGGGGTTGTCGGTCAGCAGCTTGATACCGTGCGCCATGGTGTTACGGGCCGTCTCGTTGCCCGCCACGAGCAGCAGCGTGAAGAACGACCCCAGCTCCCTGTCAGTCAGCCTCTCACCGTCGACGTTGGCGGTGACCAGCGCGGAGACGAGGTCGTTGCCCGGTGCCCCCGAGCGCTCCCTGCCCAGGTTGATCACCAGGCGCTGCAGGGCGAGCAGCGCGAGCGTGTTCTGGGCGGCCATCCTGACCGTGTGCGCCAGGCTGGGCCGCACGCCGGAGTAGGCGGTGGAGATGTCGACGTGCTGGTGGACCCTGGCCCGCACGTCGTCGGGGATACCCATCATGTCGCAGATGACGTGGATGGGCAGTTTGGCGGCCACCTGCGTGACGAAGTCGCCGGGTCCCGAGGCCGTCACGTCGTCGACGATCCGCGCGCACGCGGCGTCGATGTCGCCCTGCAGGTTGCTCAGCATCTTCGGGCTGAACGCACGGGAGACGATGCGGCGGAGCCGGGCGTGCCGGGGGTCGTCCATGTTGACCATGGACTCACCGAACACGTGCTTGACCCAGCCGGGCGGCTCGGGGCTGGTCACGCCGGGCTCGCTGGAGAACACCTTGGCGTTGCGACTGGCCTCCACCACATCGGCGTGCCTGACCAGCGCGTAGAAACCCTTGCCCGAGCGGAGCAACGGCACCCGCTTCTCCTCGAAGAACACCGGCCGGTCGAGATCCCGAAGCCGCGCGAACGCCTCATGCCGCTCCTTGAGCGGCCGCCGCCAGAATCCCAGGTCGGCCAGGTCGATTTCCATACTTCCAATCCTGGCACGTTCTTTATCCGTACCGGCCACGTGAATTTCATAGCCTTGTGGGCCGCGTGTCCGAATTATCGGAAATCATTACGGCTATGAGAGCCGTGTTTCTCGTCTCCATCGCCTTCACCTCCCTTCTGGTCTCCATCTCCCCCTCCAACGCGAGCGCCTGCTCCGGCGTACCCTCCGACTTCGACGGCGACGGACGGGCCGATCTCGCGGTCGCCGCGCCCTACACCCGCTCCGGCGGCCACGTCCGCGCGGGGGCGGTCACCGTCCTGTACGACATGCGCACCGCCCGGAGGCCGGCCCAGGACGAGCCCGGCGTGCCCGGCGAGAGCGAGACCGGGGACGCGTTCGGCTCGGCGCTGGCGACCGGTGACTTCGACGGCGACCGCTGCGCCGACCTGGCGATCGGCGTACCGGGCGAGGGCCTGACCGAGAACCAGCGGGCCACGGCCTGGTCGTCGCCGCCCCGCGCGACGACAGGCTCACCCTGCCGCGCGGGACCGTGCGGAAGGGCCCCTACCCCGGTATCCGTCCGTCGACGGCGAGGACGCCGGCAGGCGCCGCCAAGGGCACCCTGTTCGGTTACGCCCTGACAAACTCGTCCTCACCCCGGTAGACGACCGTTTTCTTCGACTCGCTACCTAAGATGATGGTCATGTTCGACGCACAGCACAGGACCGTCCGCGACCTACGCCGAGGCAACCGGGCGATAGTGCTGCGCGCCCTCTACTTCGAGGGGCCCGCCAGCCGCCAGGAGCTCAGTGAGACCATCGGGCTCAGCCCCGCCACCGTGAGCAACGTGACGGGAGATCTGCTGGCGAGCGGGACCATCGTCGAGGCGGGCCTGGCCGACTCCGACGGAGGCAGGCCGCGCGTGTTGCTACGGGTCAACACCACCCACGGCTACGCCATCGGCGTCGACGTCGGCGAGACGCACGTGCACGTCGAACTCTTCGATCTGGACATGAACCGCCAGGCCAGGGCCGAGTACGCGCTCCGCCCGACCCGGCACGACGTCGATCTGGTCGTCCGCCACATCATCGAGGGCATCGACGTGGTCCTGAACGAGAGCGGCGTGCCCGCCGAGCGGGTGCTCGGCGTGGGGGTGGGCGTTCCCGGCGTCGTCGAGACGGGGCCCGACGCCCTGATCCACGCCCCGACCTTCGGCTGGGACGCGGTCCCCCTCGGCAGGCTCCTGCGGGCGGGCACCGACCTGCCGCTCTTCGTGGACAACGGCGCCAAGTCGATGGGGCAGGCCGAGCTGTGGTTCGGCGTCGGGCGCCGTGCCAGGCACGCCGTGGTGGTGCTGATCGGCTCGGGAGTCGGGGCGAGCATCATCACCGACGGAACCACGTACCTGGGGGCCAACAGCAGCGCCGGCGAGTGGGGCCATACGAAGATCATGGTCGGCGGGCACCGGTGCCGCTGCGGCGGAGAGGGCTGCCTGGAGGCGTACGTGGGGGCCAGGGGCATTCTGGAACGTGCCGGGGTCTGGACGGAGAGCGTCGACGAGCAGGCCGCACTGGCCGAACTGGTGGCCGGTGGTTCCCCCGTCATCGACGAGACCGTCACCTATCTGGGCATCGGCCTGGCCAACCTGATCAACCTGTTCAACCCTGAACGGATCATCATCGGCGGCTGGGCCGGCGTGCTGCTCGGCGAGCACCTGCTGACGAGGATCAGGAAGGTCGCCGCGGACAACTGCCTGGCGCAGCCGTACAAGACGGTCTCCATCGGTCTGGGCCGCCTCGGTGTCGACTCCGTCGCACTGGGCGCGGCCACCCTCGTGATCGAGAACTTCCTGCAGGCCGGCACGACCTCGAAGCCGAACGGCGCTCCCCGGCGTCCCCGGAACCGCGCCGGGATCTGACCGTTCGTTCCGGCTCGTTCCGCAGCAGGACGGGAGGGGCCCGTCCCGTGCGGCCGGGACACCGGAGAGCCGGGCCGCACGACCCCGGTCCGCCGGGAGGCTAACGGATACGCGTGCTGACCTTGACCGGGCGGCGAATCTCCTTGCGGAGCTTATCGATGTCGGCCTTCGCGTCGGTGGTGACGATCACACCGAACCTGACCGTGGCGACGCCCCGGCGCGAGCCCGCCCAGGCGCGGATCCGTACCGTCGTCGAGTCGCCCTTGTCGAGGGAGGTGATCCAGCAGGAAAGGTCACGGCGCTTGACCGAGCACTTGACGCTGCGTGGCTTGGAGATCACCTTGATCTTGCGGAACCGGCTGGAGAAGTCCCCGACGAGTGCCACGTAGTGCTGGCCGCGGGCCTTCCTGTTACTGACCTTGACCGTGTAGACGAGGGATCCACCCCGGCGGACGTGCTTGGGGAAGAAGATCACGTACCTGAAGTCGGTGGGCGCCGCGGCGGCGGGTGACACGGCGGATGGGGCGGGTGGGGCGGACCTGGCGGCCGAGGCGGGGGTCTGGACGAGGAGGGTGCCACCCAGTGCCATGGCGAGAGCCGCGACGCTGAGTCGCGTGGTGAGGGGACTCATAAGCGGCATCATCCAACAACTCTTCAGAAATTCCTCTGGCGCTTTAGGTCAGTGCCGCCTGTCCTGCCGGAATGGTGAACCGGGCACCGGTCTTCGCCGGAGCGCCGCACCTGCTGATGTGGTCGAGCGTGCCGGATGGCGTCAACCCAGGTAGGGCTTGAGGTGGGGGGTGAGGGCGCCGCAGCCCAGGTACTTCTCCGCGGTGTGGAAGTCGAGCCAGTCGAGGTTGACCAGCGCCTCCTGGTCGACGCCGGTGAAGCAGGTCCGCAGCCCCGGCGGGATCGCCGCGATGTCGTCCTTGTCGGCGATGTTCACCCACCGCCTGACCTTGGAGGGCCGGCCTCCCCAGCCGTTGACCGGTGCGGGCATCAGGCGCTCGAAGATCACATTGCGCATGCCGAGCGGGCTGCCCAGGGTGATCAGCAGGTCGACCTCCAGGTCGGGGTTGGCCCAGAGCGTCTCGTAGGTCACCACGCTGCCCAGCGAGTGCGCGATCACCACCCTGGGCCGGTTCCGCCTGATCACCTCGGCCACGGCCGCCCTCGACTTCTCGCGTGCCTCGCTTCCGGCCGCCATGTAGGCGGCGACCTCGGGACAGAAGAACCTGGCGAAGTCGGCGGCGTTGCCCTGCAACCGGTCCAGCAGCCAGCCGGTCATCCGGTGCAGGGCGCCGGTCAGCCCCTCCCCCACCGAGTCGAGTTGCTTGGCCCAGGCGACGAAGACCTCCTGGGCGCCGACGTTCATGTTCCGCACCGCGCGCGGAGAGTCGTCCTTGCTCTCACCCAGCAGGTGGGCGTAGTAGGCGATCTCGGTGATGTAGCGCTCCTTGGCGTGCGGCTTGCCGCCGGTCAGGCCCTTGTGCAGGTAGCGGTCCCACTTGTCGCGCATCGCGACGGCCGCGCCGCTGACCGAGTTACCCGCGTCGCGGTAGTAGCGGTACTTACCGATACCGTGCACCCCGACGATCGTGTCCATCCGCCCCCGCCTTCTGTGTTGGATGCCCGGTTTTCACGGGTGTCGATGACATTCGCCCCGAGCAACTGTGGCGGAAGCGAGCCCCGCGCCACAAGACCACGGCGGCACCGGCGAAACCCGGCGACGGGCTCATGATCCGTGGATCGCACATGACGCGTCGCTGTGCGCGGATCCCTCCCGCGGGCAGCGTGGGCGGGCGTGACTGACACCGGCTTCGCGGCCGATGTTCTCTACCTGCTGCTTCGCGGCTTCTATATCGCCGACACCGAGGACCCCGGGTTGTGGACGGACGAACGGGTCGGTGCGGCCGTCTCCCGGCTGACCGATCTGTTCGTCGCCGGCCTGGAGTCGCGTCCGGAGGGCACGGGCGGAGCCTCCGACGACGCGGGCGGGGCACCGAAGCCGTAGTGAATACCTCCTAATGGATCACGGTTCGGCCCGATATGAATAACAATTCAGCAATAAGATCTACCGAGCACTCGGTCTGATAGCTCATGCTCCTGCTCAGCGACACCCCCTCGCCGAGATTCGGAGCCCCCATGAAGCCGAGCCACCGACGCGCCGCCTTCCTCGCCGCCGTAGCCGTGACCACGGCCGCCTTTCCGACCGCCTCCGCCGTCGCCTCCGCCCCGCGTTCCGAGCCCGCCAGGCCGCTGACCATCCTGCTCAGCAACGACGACGGTTACGGCGCCCCGGGTATCAAGGCCGTCTTCGACAAGCTCACCGCCGCGGGACACGACGTCACCATCGTCGCCCCGGCCACCAACCAGAGCGGCGCGAGCGTCAAGCGGACCATCGACGAGGGCGCCCAGCTCACCGCCAAGAAGGTGGCCGACAAGGTCTGGTCCGTTGACGGGACTCCGGCCGACTCGGTCATGTTCGGCCTCGGCCACGTCCTCGCGGGTCAAAAGGTCGACCTGGTCGTCTCCGGAACCAACTTCGGGCAGAACATCGGCAGCATCGTCAACAACTCCGGCACCGTCGGCGCGGCGGTCACGGCGATCGAGTTCGGCATGCCGGCCATCGCGGTGAGCACCGAGATCGACTTCGAGAACCCGCGGAACACGATCGCCAACATGCCGGCCACGGGGGACTTCGTCGCCAGGCTGGTGGCGCAGCTTCAGCGCACGGCGCGCGGCGGGCCCCTACTGCCCAAGTACGCCGGTCTCAACGTCAACTATCCGACGCGTCCCGGTCTGGCCTCGCCCACCGGCATCACGCTCACCCAGCAGACCCGTGAGGCGCTGTTCAGCGTGGCCTACAAGTCGAACGGCGGCGACAGCTACACGCTGGAGGCCGCCTTCAACGAGACCGAGGGCGAGGCGAAGAGCGACCTCGCCGCCCTCATCCAGGGCAAGGTCAGCATCACCCCGATCGACGCCGACTGGACGGCCGCCCCGGTGACCTACGCCACGACCGCCGCCCGCCTCGCCGGTCTGCGCTGACCTCGGAGAACCGCTTCGGACCGGTCGTTCGCCGGCGTTTCCTCCGAACCCACCAGTCCCCGGTACGGCTCCGGCACGAGGCGGGCCACGTCGCAACCACTGATGCCGATCACCCCCTTGGAGCATCATGACCGTCAGGACCTCTCGCCCGGGGACCCGCCAGGCCGGCCTCTTCGGGCTCCTGTTCTTCGCCAACACCGCGATGTTCGCCCTCTACTTCGGGGTGGGCGGCCTGCTCGTGCAGAGCGCCATCGAGGTCGTCGACCCCGTCAACAAGGTGGCCAACGCAGGCATGGTCGCCGGGGTCAGCGCGATCTTCGCCACCCTGTTCAACCCGATCGGCGGAGCACTCTCCGACCGCACGCACTCCCGGTTCGGCCGCCGCAACCCCTGGCTGCTCGGCGGCGCTCTGGGCGCCTTCGCCACGCTGTGGTTCCTCGGCACGGCCGACAGCATCATCGTGATCCTGGTCACCTGGTCCATCGCCCAGGCCATGATGAACCTCTTCCAAGCCGCGCTCACGGCCATCGTCCCCGACCGCGTGCCCAGGGAACTGCGCGGCACCGCCTCGGCCGTCATCGGCATCGCCACCTCGGTCGCGGCCGTCGTCGGCACCCAGATCGCGGCCGCGTACATCGGCTCGATCGCAGGCTACCTGCTGCTGGGCGCGGGCGTGGTCGCGTCGGCGGTGCTCCTGGTGCTGTTCAGCAGGGACCCCCGCCCCGGGGAGTACGCGGTGGTGGCCAAGGAGCGCAGGTCGCCGCTCGCCGCGCTGGCGTACTTCGTGTCCGCCCTGAGGTACCGCGACTTCATGTGGGTGTTCATCGGCCGGGCGCTGATGACCCTCAGCTACTTCATGGTGCTGATGTTCCAGCTCTACATCCTCCAGGACTACATCGCGCTCCCCTCGGGCATGACCGCCGTCGGAGCCGTGGCAACCGTGACCATCATCAACACGGTGGCCTCCATCGTCGCCAGCCTGATCACCGGGCCGCTGGCCGACAAGCTGCAGCGGTACCGGATGTTCGTCTTCATCGCCAGCGCGGTCACCGGGCTGGCCATGCTGATCCTGCTGCTGTCGCCTACCTGGACCGGAATGATGATCTTCGCGGCCGTCAACGGGGTGGGCTTCGGCGCCTACTACGCCGTCGACACCGCCCTGGTCACCCTCGTCCTGCCCAACCCGGAGAGCGCCGCCAGGGACCTGGGCGTGCTCAACATCGCCAACGCCGGACCGCAGATGTTCGCGCCGTTCGCCGCGGCGTTCCTCATCGGCCTGGGCGGCTACCCGACGCTCTTCATCGCGTCCGCCGTGGTGGCGATCGTGGGGGCGCTGACCGTGATCCCCGTCAAGTCGGTCCGCTGAGCCGGATGGAGTGCTATTCGGAGACCGGGTGGCGGGCTTTCAGGAGGGAGAGGAAGGCCCGGAACAGCCCCGGCATGTCGATCTCGTCGGGGGCGAGCAGCCACTGGAGCTGGAGTCCGTCCATCACCGCGAACATCAGCGGCGCGGCCTGCTCGGGGGTGAGGCCGGCGGGCAGATCGTCGCCGAGTTCGGCGCGGATCACCTCGGCCATCCAGACGCGGGAGGTTCCGTAGCGCTCCTTGAAGAAATCCCTGGCCGGGTGGTCCTCGATCACGCTCTCCGCGGAGAGCACGGTGAAGGACTGCACGATGCCGCGGCGCTGTGCGTTGTACTCGACCAGCGCGGCCACGGTGTCCAGCGTGATCGCTCCTCCCTCACCGGGCAGCACGAGCACATCGAGATTGCGCTCGTCGCGCAACCGCAGAACCTCGGCGAGCAGCCGATCCTTGCTCGGGAAGTAATGCAGCACCCCCTGCTGGCTGAGGCCCACCCGCTCGGCGATCGACGCGATCGACGCCCCCGTGTAGCCGCGTTCGGCGAACACGTCGAGCGCGGCCAGCAGGATCTCCTCCCGCCGGCTCTCGCGTGATCCTCGGCGTCGCACCATGCGTCAGCTCCTCTCGTCGCGCCGAGCCTAACGCGATCACCAAGAATAACAATTGCATATCATGACCTACCGACTATTCGGTAATTGTGAGCATACTCCCGAAGGAAAGCGCGTACCGCGAGATTCAAGGAGATCACGTGGCCGACCCCCTCGTCGTCGGTCCAGGGAGGCCCGGCGTTCTCCCGGCCACCGCACGTTCTGGTTTCGCGCGCCGCCTCGCCCTCGCCGGCCCCGGTTCCCCGGCGACGCTCCGCACGACCGCCGGAGAAACCGGCCCGCACTCTTCCTCTGCGCCCCGATCAGCGTGATCGTGGGCACAGTTCTGGTCACTCGCATCAAGGAGGTTCACTGACCGTGTCGGGAATCGAGCACGACGACATCGTGGAACAGGCGCTGAGCAAACTCGACCTGGACACCAAGGCGCGCATCCTGGCCGGTCAGGACATGTGGAGCCTGCCCGCGGCGCCCGGCGCCGGCCTCGATTCGATCGTCATGTCGGACGGGCCGATCGGCGTCCGAGGCGCCAGGTGGACGGCCGACGACCCGTCCGTCGCCCTGCCGAGCCCGACCGCCCTGGCCGCGACCTGGGATGTGGCGCTGGCCCGCCGCGTCGGCAACCTGCTGGCCCAGGAGGCCCGACGCAAGGGCGTTCACGTGCTGCTGGCGCCGACCGTCAACCTGCACCGCTCCCCCCTCGGCGGCCGGCACTTCGAGTGCTACTCCGAGGACCCGGTACTGAGCGGCGAGATCGCCGCCGCGTACGTCACCGGAGTCCAGGAGGGCGGGGTCGCCGTCACGGTCAAGCACTTCGTGGCCAACGACTCCGAAACCGAGCGGATGACCGCCAACGTCCTGATCGGCGAGCGCGCCCTGCGCGAGCTCTACCTGGCCCCCTTCGAGATCGTGGTGAGGAAGGCGGGGCCGTTCGGCGTCATGGCGGCCTACAACAGGGTCAACGGGCCCACCATGACAGAGCATGACGAGCTGCAGAACAAGGTCCTGCGCGAGGAGTGGGGATTCGACGGCGTCATCGTCTCCGACTGGACGGCTGCCCGCGACACGATCCGCGCCGCGCTCGGAGGGCTCGACATCGCCATGCCCGGCCCCCACACCGTGTACGGCCCGGCGCTCGCGGCGGCCGTACGCGCCGGAGAGCTGGACGAGGAGGTCGTGGACGAACACGCACGCCGGGTGCTGACCCTGGCCCGCCGGGTGGGCGCCCTGAAGGGCGCGCCCCGCGCCGAGCCCCTTCCGGCCGTCGACGGGGAGGCGCTGGCCCGCGAGGTCGCGGCGGCGTCGTTCACGCTGGTGCGCAACGACGGCGTCCTGCCGTTCGGCCCGGACACGAGCGTGGCCCTCGTCGGAGGAGCGGCGAAGGAGGCCCGCGTGATGGGCGGGGGCAGCGCGCAGGTCTTCCCCTCCCATGTCGTGTCGCCGTACGAGGGGCTCGCGTCCGCGGGGGTCCGGATGGCGTACGCCCGCGGGGCCGACCCCAGCGGCAGATTCAACCCGGCACGCTTCCCGCTGCGTGTGGTCTGCCGGTCGGAGGACGGGCGGATGCTCGGCGACCTCCCACTGTCCGAGGGGGCGATCCAGTGGCTCGGCGAGATGCCGGAAGGCGTGGCCTTCCACGAGCTGCGCAGCGTCGAGATCACCGGCACGTTCACTCCCGCGGTCGGCGGCGTGCACCGGCTCTCGATCGAGGGGGTCGGCCGCTTCCGGCTCGTCGTCGACGGACAGACCCGCTTCGACGGGACGATGGTCCCGGAAAGCGATGACCCGATCGCGTTGTTCATGGCGCCGCCGCACACCGTCGTCGACGTGGAGCTGCGCGCCGGGGAACCGGTCGACATCAGCCTCGAGCACACGGTGTCCCGGTCCTCACCGCTGTCGTTCCCCTTCGTCGGCGCCACGCTCGGTCACCGGGAGCCGTCGCCCGGTTCGGACGAACTGATCGAGGAGGCCGTACGGGTCGCCTCGGCGGCGGACGTCGCCGTGGTCGTCGTGGCCACGACCAAGGAGGTGGAGAGCGAGGGCTTCGACCGCACGTCGCTGAAGCTGCCCGGCCGCCAGGACGAGCTGGTGTCCCGGGTGGCCGCCGCCAACCCGCGGACGGTCGTCGTGGTCAACGCCGGCTCCCCGGTGGAGATGCCGTGGCGGGAAGAGGTCGCGGCCATCCTGCTCACCTGGTTCCCCGGCCAGGAGGGTGGCCACGCGCTGGCCGACGTAGTGCTCGGCCGTACGGAGCCGGGCGGCCGCCTGCCGACCACCTGGCCCGGCGTGCTCGAGGATTGTCCGGTCATCGACGTCACCCCCGTCGACGGTGTGCTGCGGTACGAGGAGGGCGTCTTCGTCGGCTACCGCGCCTGGGAGCGGTCGGGTACGGCTCCCGCCTACGGGTTCGGAGCCGGTCTCGGATACACGACCTGGCACTACGAGTACGCCGGGTACGCCGACGGGACGCTCACCGTCCGGGTGCGCAACACCGGCGAGCGGCCCGGCCGCGAGGTGGTACAGGTCTACCTGGCACCCACGGTTCCCGACGAGTCCCGGCCCGCCCGCTGGCTGGTCGGGTTCGCCGTCGCCGAGACCGGCCCCGGCGAGACCGCCGAGGTATCCGTCGAGATCCCGCGCCGCGCGGCCGAGGTCTGGAGCGAGCACGGATGGCGCCTGGTCTCCGGGGACTACGTGCTCCAGACCGGGCATTCACTCGACGACATCCGCCTCACCACCGCCATACCCCTGTAGGAGAACAGCGAGGCTCTCCCGCCGGGATCGTCGGCGTGACCCGGTTCTGGAGCCACATGACGGGTCACGAGCGTCACCCGGGAGTGAGTGTGGACACCGCCGGCCGCAGCGTCCGCCGCCGTCCGGGAAAGGCCGAAGACGCGCGGATCTGGAAGTCGGCCGAGAAGAGGCGGCCGTGGTCACCCTCGCGCCCTTCGATGCGGTCGACGAGCAGTTCCACCGCCGCATGGGCGGTCTCGCCGGGCAGGAAGCTGAGCGTGCTGATCGGCGGGTCGGTGTAGGCGGCCGCCGGATCCTCCGTGGTGCAGACAAGCAGCAGGTCGTCGGGGATGGAGCGGCCGAGCCTGCGGATCGTGTCCAGCAGGAGCGGCGAGCTGACCTCGACCAGTGTGAACAGCGCGTCCGGCGGGACCGGGGCGGCGAGCAGTTCCCGCACGGCGTCGAGCGTCTGTTGCACACCGGGGCCGGGCAGGTAGACGATCCAGGGTTCACGGTCCCGCTCGGCACACCAGTCCTGGTAGGCGCCCACGGACTGCTGGTGGAAGCAGGCTGTGGCCGCGGCCGCGACGACCGCGATCCGTTCGGCACCGGCGTCCTCCAGGTGATCGAGGACCTGGCGTACGGCGCCGTCGTAGTCGAAGTCGACCCACCGGCCGACCTCCCGTACTCCGTTCGTGACCTCCGCCAGGGCCCGGCGATCGGAGACCACGGGGACGCCCGCCGCGAGGAAGTCTCCGACCATCGGATCTCCCGCGACCGGGTCGACGACGAACACGCCGTCCAGCGGCATGTCCAGCCAGCAGTCCTCCGGCCCTGAGGTCGGCAACAGGACGACGCCATATCCATGGGACAGAGCCACCTGGGTCGTGGCGATGACGAGCTGTGAGAAGTAGGCCAGATCGGCGTACACCCACGGTGTCTCGACGTGCTCACGTGCCGCGAGGCCGAGCAGCCGGGTGTGTCCCCTGCGTAGGAGCCGTGCCGTGGCGTTCGGGCGGTAGCCGAGCGATCGCGCCACCCTCTGCACACGCTCGCGGGTGGCCGCGGGAAGCCGGCCGGTCCCGTTCAGCGCGTCCGACACGGTCGTCTTGGACACCCCCACGGCACGGGCCACATCCACGAGGCGAACCCGGGCCGTGCGCTCTGGCTGGCTCATGAAAACGATCCTGTCATCCTGCCGGGCGCTGCCGCCACCCATCCAAGCATTGCAGAATCGTTCCGCCAACCTCTTGTGCAGGAACGTTCCTTCACGAATACTCACTGCAATCTCAGCCGCACATCGGATCGTTGCGGCCCGTTCAGAAAGAGGTGATCTGATGTGCACCTCCCGTTTGGTCGCGGCGACCGCCCTGCTCGCCCTCGCGGTCAGCGCCTGCGGCGGCGCCACAAGCGCCGGTAAGGACGGCGGCTCCGCCGCTTTCGAGATCACGAAGGACACTCCGGCGGCCAAGGGCGCCGTGGACTCGGTGACCTGGTCGCTGTACGCCGAACCGCAGTCCCTGGACTACGTGTACGCCTTCGACTACCACCCCAACACCGTGCTCGCCAACATATGCGAGCAGCTCATGCGGATCACTCCCGACCTGAAGGTGGAGCCCGGCCTGGCCAGTGCCGCCACCTCCCCCGATCCCAAACGCTGGGTCTACACGATCCGCTCCGGGGTGAAATTCCACGACGGCTCCACGCTCACCGCCGACGACGTCGTCGCCAGCATGCGCCGCCACCTCGACCCCGAGGTCGGCTCGTACTGGGTCTCCGCCTACGAGAACGTCGACAAGATCGAGAAGACCGGGCCGATGGAGGTCACGGTCCATCTGAAGCAGCCCGACCAGCTCTTCAACGAGGAGATGGGCACCTCCGCCGGAACCATCGAGAGCGCCGCCTCCCTGGCCAAGGAGGGCTACGGCACCCCGGATGCCGGAGTCAACTGCACCGGCCCCTTCTCGCTCGACTCATGGCAGAAGGGCCAGGCGATCAACCTCAAGAAGTTCGACGACTACTGGGACCCGTCGCTCGCGCCCAAGGTGAACACGCTCAAGATGGTGTTCATCCCGGACCCCGCCGCCCGCGTCAACGCGCTGCTCTCCGGCGAGGTCGACGGCGGTTACCTGCTACCGCCCCCCGGGTTCCCCAAGCTCCGCACCGCCGGCAGCGGCACGCTCTACTTCGGCCCCAACACGACGGCCGTGAACCTGATCCCCACCGACCTCAAGGGCACGCTCGGTGACGTCAAGGTCCGCAAGGCGCTGTCCATGGCGCTCGACCGCGACGGCATCATCAAGGCCGCCACGGGCGGGACCGCCGCACCCGCGAAGGCGCCCGGCGCCATCGGCGCCTGGGGCATCGCCCCGGAGGCGGCCAAGGAGTACTACGCCAAGCTTCCGCCCCTCACCAGGGATGTCGCCGGGGCGAAGAAGCTGATCGAGGAGGCCGGCGCCTCCGGCAAGAAGATCGTGATCGCGACCAGCACGCTCGCCCCCGAGATCGGCGTCATCGCCAACGCGGTGCAGTCGGCGGGGCGGGAGATCGGCCTGCAGGTCGAGTTGAAGGCGGTCGCCCCTGATGCCTACACGGCGCTGTTCTCCGACCCGAAGGCCCGCGAGGGCATCGACCTGGTCATGACGATCTGGTACGACTCCACCCCCGACCCGCTGGAGTTCTACGGGATCCTGAAGACGGGCAACTTCGCCAACTACGGCGGCTACTCCAACTCCGAGTACGACGCCCTGGTCGATGAGGCGAACACCCAGGCCGATCCGGCGGCGCGCGCCGCGGTGGTCGCCAAGCTGCAGGAGATCGCCGTCCGCGACGTGGTCTGGATCCCGCTGTACGAGCCGCCGCACAACCTGTTCCTGAACAAGCGGCTCACCGGCGCGCCGACCAGCATCTCCCAGCTCGTCTATCCGTGGGCCGCTCGTCTGGGTTCGGCCGGTTGAGTTCGACCATGGCAGGCTTCCTCCTCCGCCGATTCGCGGGGATCGTCGTGACCTTGCTCATCACGTCGTTCCTGGTCTTCGGTTCCGTCCATCTCGCCCCCGGTGACCCGGCGACCTTCCTCATGGGAGGGCGCTCGGCGTCACCGGCGGCGGTCGCGGCCATCAAAGAGCAGTACCACCTGAACGACCCGTTCCTGGTCCAGTACACCAAGTGGATCGGCGGCGTCGTCACCGGCGACTTCGGCAAGTCCGCGCAGTTCCGGCAGGATGTGGGCGGTCTGATCGCCGCCCGGCTGCCGACGACGCTGTGGCTCATCGGCTATGCCGGCCTGCTCATCCTGGTCGGAGGGCTGGCGTTCGGGGCGCTGGCCGCGCTGCGGCGGGGCGTCGTCGACCGGGCGGTCCTCATCGGCACGGGCGTCGCCACTGCCACCCCCTCGTTCGTCGCCGCGATCGGGCTGATCTCGCTGTTCTCCGTCCAGCTGGGCTGGTTCCCCGCCTTCGGCAACGGCAGCGGCCTCGGTGACCGGATCTACCATCTGACGCTCCCGGCGGCGGCGCTCGCCCTGACCTTCGTCGGCCTGCTGGCCCGGGTGACCCGGACGTCGATGCTGGAGGAGCTGGGACGCGAGCACGTCGAGGTGGCCCGCTCACGCGGGGTGCCCGGCTCGGACGTGGTACGGCGGCACGTGCTGCGCAACGCCCTCGGCCCGATCACCACGGTGGCCGGGACGATCGTGGCCGGCCTGCTGGTCGCCACCTCGATCGTGGAGACCGCCTTCGGCCTGTCCGGGGTCGGCCAGTTGCTGGTCAGCTCCGTCACCGTCAAGGACTTCCCGGTCGTGCAGGCCGTCAGCCTGCTGGTGGTGCTGGCCTTCGTCTCCGCCAACCTCATCGTCGACCTGGTCCATCCGCTCATCGACCCCCGCCTGTCCCCCGCGAAGGGAGGCACACGATGACCACCCTGCCCGTCCACCGGCGCAGGTTCCTCGCCCCGCTGGCCCGCCTCGCGGGAGGCGACAAGCTCGTCACCGCCGCCCTCGCCGTGCTGGCCGTGCTGATCATCGCGGCGGTCCTCGCCCCGCTGATCGCTCCGCACGACCCCGACGCCGTCGACCTGTCCGCGACCTTGAGCGGCTCCACCCCCGAGCACCTGCTGGGCGCGGACCAGTCCGGCCGCGACGTCCTGTCCCGGCTGATCTTCGGTGCCCGGACGGGACTGCTCGGCCCGCTGGTGGTCGTGGTCGTCTCGACGGTGCTCGGCACGCTGATCGGGGTGGCCGCCGCCTGGCACGGCGGAGTCGTCGACTCCGTGCTGTCGCGCGCCATGGAGCTCGTCTTCTCCTTCCCCGCCCTGCTGCTGGCCATCATCCTGGTGGCGCTCTTCGGTGTCGGGCTGACCGCTCCGGTCATCGCGATGAGCGTCGCCTACGCCCCGTACGTCGGCCGGTTGGCACGCAGCGTGGCTCTGCAGGAGAAGGCCCGCCCCTACATCCAGGCGTACCGGGTGCAGGGCTGGTCGGGCTGGGTGATCTGCGTGAAGCATCTGCTTCCCAACATCGCTCCGCTGATCCTCGCCCAGTCCGCGATCAACTTCGGGTACGCGCTCATGGATCTCGCGGCGCTGTCCTTCCTCGGCTTCGGTGTGCAGCCGCCGACCGCCGACTGGGGCGCGATGATCAACGAGGGCTCCTCGGCCCTGCTCCAGGGCGCGATGCTCCCCGCACTCGCCCCCGGCGTCGCCATCGTGATCACGGTGGTCGCGTTCAGCATCGTCGGCGAGTCCATCGCCGACCGCGTCGCGAGGCGGGAGGAGCGATGACCACTCGGCTACTGGAGATCGAGAACCTGAACGTGCGGCTCGCGGCCGGCAAGGCCGCGCGCCCCATCCTCGACGGTGTGTCGCTGCACGTCGAGCGGGGCGAGGCCGTCGGGCTGGTCGGCGAGTCCGGATCGGGCAAGTCCGTCACCTGCCGCTCGGTGCTGGGGTTGTTCCCCGAGGGAGCGCGGGCCGCCGGCAGCCTGCGGGTGGACGGAGAGGACGTCCTGACGATGTCCCCCACCCGGCTTCGCGAGCTGCGCCGCCGCGACGCCTCCATGATCTTCCAAGACCCTCGGGCCTCCATCAACCCGCTGCGCAGGATCGGCGACTTCGTCACCGAAGGGATACGGGCCGGCGGTGTGTCGCGGAAGGAAGCGCTCAAGCAGGCCGGGGAGTTGCTGGAGTCGGTCGGCATCCGTGAGCCGCGCGCGGCGCTGCGCAGATACCCGCACGAGTTCTCCGGCGGCATGCTGCAGCGCGTGATGATCGCCGGCGCGCTCGCCGGAGGGCCCCGGCTGCTGCTGGCCGACGAGCCCACCACGGCACTGGACGTCACCACCCAGGCCGAGGTCATCTCGATCCTCACCAGGCTGCGGGCCGAGCGGGACATGGGGATGCTCTTCGTCACCCACGACCTGGAGCTGGCCGCGGCGATCTGCGACCGCATCTACGTGATGTACGCGGGACGGATCGTCGAGGCGCAGTCCACCGAAGGGCTCTTCGGCCGGCCCCGCCATCCGTACACCTCGGGACTGCTGGCCGCGACCCCGCGACTGGGGTCGGACGAGCCGCCGCACGGCATCCCCGGACGTCCGGTGTCACTCGCCGAGAGCCCGGCCGGATGTGCCTTCGCGGCCCGCTGCGCCCACGCCCAGCCCGCCTGCACACAGGAGGAACCCGTCCAGCGGGAGATCGACGGTGCTCAGGTGGCCTGCCTGCGCGCGGAGGAGCTCATCCATGACTGAGTACACGCTGGAGGTCGAGAACCTGCGCAAGTCGTTCGGCGACCAGGTGGCCGTCGACGACGTCTCCTTCTCGCTGAAACCCGGCGGCTCCCTGGCCATCGTGGGCGAGTCGGGATCGGGGAAGACGACGACCGCGCGGATGCTCGTCGGCCTGGAGCGGCCGGACGCCGGCCGGATCCGCGTCGGCGGACGGGACCGCTCGGATGTGGCCCGCGGCAGGGCGACCCGGCTTGCCCGTGCCCGAGAGCTCCAGATGGTCTTCCAGGACCCCTACCTCTCGCTCGACCCCCGCGTCAGCGTCGCGCAGTGCGTCGAGGAACCGCTGCGCCTGCACTTCGGGATGAGCCCGCAGGAACGGCGGGCCCGCCGCGACGAACTGCTGGAGCGGGTCGGTCTCGGCGAGCGGGAGGCGGACGCGCTCCCCAGGCGGCTGTCCGGCGGCCAGCGCCAGCGGGTCGCCATCGCCCGCGCGCTGGCGACCGAGCCGAAGGTGCTGATCCTGGACGAGGCGACTGCCGCACTCGACGTGTCCATCCAGGCCCAGATCCTCGACCTGCTCTCGGAGATCCACCGTGACACCGGCGTCGGATATCTGTTCGTCACCCACAACCTCGCGCTCGTCCGG
Organism: Streptosporangium sp. CA-115845; assembly: GCF_050943795.1. Taxonomy (NCBI): domain Bacteria; kingdom Bacillati; phylum Actinomycetota; class Actinomycetes; order Streptosporangiales; family Streptosporangiaceae; genus Streptosporangium; species Streptosporangium sp. CA-115845. Next base: position 6,087,009 of record NZ_CP191988.1, read on the forward strand.
CACATCGCCGACGACATCCTCGTGCTCTACCAGGGCCGCGTGGTCGAGTACGGCCCGACCCGGCAGGTGCTGGCCGCCCCCGAGCATCCCTATACCCGCCTGCTACTGCACTCGGTGCCGCGCCCCGGCTGGGACCCCGCCCAGATCGCGGCGGACCGACGTGCCCTCGCGACCGATTCGAAGGAGCTCTCATGACAGACCTTGCCTACCTCTCCGCGACCGAGGCCCTGCGGTTGTTCCGGTCCCGCGAGCTGTCCCCCGTCGAGCTGATGACCGCCGTCGCCGAGCGCGCCGAGGCCGTCGAGCCTCAGGTCAACGCGCTGAGCGAGCGCACCTTCGACGAGGCGCTCCTCCAGGCCAAGCAGGCCGAGCGCGCCTACCGCGACGGCTCGCCGCGCCCGCTGGAGGGCATTCCCGTGGCCACGAAGGACGAGCAGCCGATCGCCGGGCGGCTCGCCACGGACGGCTCCCTCGCCTACGCCGACCAGGTGGCCGAGGTGACCCATCCGGTCATCGAGCGGGTGCTGGCCGCCGGCGGCATCGTGCACGCCCGCACCACCACGCCCGAGTTCTGCTGCGCGGGCTTCACGCACTCTCGGCTGTGGGGAATCACCCGCAACCCGTGGAACCTGGACTACTCCCCCGGCGGCTCCTCGGGCGGCGCGGGCGCGGCGCTCGCCTCCGGCACCGCCACCCTCGCGACCGGCTCCGACATCGGCGGCTCGATCCGGCTACCCGCCGCCAACACCGGCACGGTCGGCTACAAGCCGCCCTACGGCCGGGTGCCCGCGATGCCGCCGTTCAACCTCGACCACTACTGCCACGACGGGCCGATGGCCCGCACGGTCGCCGACTGCGCGCTGCTGCAGAACGTCATCGTCGGCCCGCACCCCCACGACGTGGTCTCGCTCCGCCCCGCCGTGCGCGTCCCCGAGCGGCTCGGCGACGTGACCGGCCTGCGCATCGCGTACGCGCCGAACCTGGGCGACTGGGAGATCGAGCCGGAGATCGCGGCCAACACCCGGGCCGTGGCCGAGGCGCTGCGGGAGGCCGGGGCGATCGTCGAGGAGGTCGAGGTCGGCCTGCGCAGCGCCGACGTCACCAAAGCCGTCTTCATCCACTTCGGCGCCATCTTCGGCCCCATGGTCGGCCAGGTCGCGGCCGAGCACGGCGACACGCTCAACCCCTATGCCCTCGACTTCGCCGCGAGGGCCGAGCGGGCCATGGGAGAGAGCGGCGCCTTCCTGCACGGGCTGAAGCTGGAGGCGGCGATCTACGCGCCGATCGGCGAGCTGCTCGACCGCTACGACGCGCTGATCTGCCCGACCACCGGAGCCACCGGCCTGCTCGCCGGTGAGGAGTACGTCGACACCAAGTTCTCCGTGAACGGCGTGGAGCTCGACAACTATCTGGAGTACGCGCTGACTCCGGTCTTCAACATCGCCAGCCGCTGCCCGGTGCTCAACGTCCCGTCCGGCCGCGCGTCCAACGGCATGCCGACCGGGGTGCAGATCGTCGGCCGCAGCTACGACGACGCGACCGTCTTCCAGGTCGGCGCCGCCGTCGAGCGGGTCCGCCCCTGGGCCTACCGCCCGGAGTCGCTGTGAACCCCCTGATCTCATCTCGAGGAGAATCCGCATGACCGCCCCCGCCGACCTCGTCCTCCGTGGTGGTCCGGTGCACACGTTCGGACCCGCCGCCCCCACCGCCACGGCGGTCGCCGTCCGGGCCGGCCGGATCATCGCCGTCGGCGAGGACCCGGACGTCCGGCCGTTGATCGGCGCGGCCACCGAGGTCGTCGACCTGGCCGGCCGCGCCCTGCTCCCCGGGTTCCAGGACGCCCACGTGCATCCCGTCCTGGCCGGCCTCACCATGATCCAGTGCGACCTGCACGACGCCGAGGACGCGGATGAGGCCGTCGCCGCCGTCCGCGCCTACGCCGAGGCCAACCCCGAGGCCGAATGGATCAGCGGAGGCGGCTGGTCCATGGAATGGTTTCCGGGCGGGACGCCGAGCCGGCAGCTGCTGGACGCGGTGGTCCCCGACCGGCCCGTCCATCTGATCAACCGGGACGGCCACGGGGCCTGGGTCAACACCAGGGCCCTGGAGTTGTGCGGCGTCGACGCCGGCACCCCGGACCCCGTCGACGGGCGCATCGAGCGGGAGGCCGGCGGCACCCCGCAGGGAACGCTCCACGAAGGCGCGTCGCACCTGGTGGCCCGGCACGTCCCCGAGCCGACCGCGGACATGATGCTGGCCGCCCTGCGGGCCGGTCAGCATCGGCTGCACTCCGTCGGTGTGACCGCCTGGCAGGACGCCATGGTCGACCCCGCGGTGCAGCGGGCCTACCTCACCGCGGCCGAGTCCGGGCTGCTCACCGCCCGGGTGATCGGCGCGCTGTGGTGGGACCGCGACAGGGGCGAGGAGCAGATCCCCGAACTGCTCGCGCGCAGAGGCACGGCCGGACGGTTCCACGCCACCAGCGTCAAGATCATGCAGGACGGGGTCGCGGAGAACTTCACCGCCGCGATGACCTCCTCCTATCTGGACGGCTGCGGGTGCGGGACCGGCAACCAGGGGATCAGCTTCGTCGATCCGGAGGCGCTGCGCGCGTACGTCACCCGCCTGGACGCCGAAGGCTTCCAGATCCACGTGCACGCCGTCGGGGACCGCGCGGCCCGCGAAGCCCTGGACGCGTTCGAGGCGGCGCGGGCCGCCAACGGCATGAACGACCTCCGCCACCACATCGCGCACCTGCAGGTCGTGCATCCCGACGACGTGCCGCGCTTCGCCGCTCTTGGGATCACCGCGAACATGCAGCCGCTGTGGGCGGCGCACGAGCCGCAGATGGACGAGCTGACCATTCCGTTCCTCGGCCCGGAACGGGCAGACTGGCAGTACCCGTTCGGGGATCTGGCCCGCACGGGCGCTCCGCTCGCGGCGGGCAGCGACTGGCCGGTCAGCGGCCCCGACCCGTTCCTGGGCATCCACGTCGCGGTCAACCGGACGATCCCCGGCGAGAGCGCCACGGTGTTCCTGCCGGAACAGCGTCTGAGCCTGACGGCCGCGCTGGCCGCCTACACGATCGGCACGGCGCGGGTGAATCACCTGGACACCCGGACCGGCACGATCGAGAAGGGCAAGCTCGCCGACCTGGTGATCACCGACCGCGACCCCTTCTCGATTCCGGCCACCGAGATCGCCGAGACCACGGTGCTGGCCACCTACGTCGAGGGCGATCGGGTCCACACCGATCCGGCCTTCTGACGCCGGCCGTCCGGACGCGCGGCGCGGCCGGGGGACAACTCGTCCAGGACCTCGTCCGCGAGCTTCCGCGCGCTCGTCTCGTACCTCCGGGCCGGCGACCGGAAGAGCCCTGGACTCATCGTGCTCCCCGCCAGGCCGGGTTTCCGCGTCCGGAGCGGTACGGATCGGCGGACGGACTTGACGGGGAGCACGGTCGGCTCCACCACGACGGCGACGAGCGGCGCGAGCAGCCGTGTCGGAAAGATCTAGATCCAGCCGTCGAGCCCGGCCATGAAGTCTTCGAACAGGTGGCGGTGGATCGTGTGCTCGGCGCCCTTCACCACGCGCACCTCGAAGCCCTTGGAGACGAGGGCCTCGGCCGCCTCCGGGGAGATCAGCTCACTCGGGTCGGCCTGCTGAACCAGTGACGGCACCACCGGCTCGGGCGTGAAGTCCGAGCCGGCGAACGAGCTCAGCGCCATCGCGGTGGCCGGGTCCCACCTGGCCAGCATCTCGATCTCCAGGGCGCATTCCTCGGCGGACCAGCCGGGATGGACCTGCCGCACCATCTCCACGGTCTGGTCCTTGGCCGCGGCCATCATCGCACCGAAGTCCACTCCGTCGATCCGGGGGAAGCGGAACGCCGGGTCGGAGTAGATCGCCCTTCCCGGCCTGAGCCGTTCGACCGCGAGCGACAGGGTGAGGCCGCCGAGTGAGTGACCGATGGCCAGTTCGGGGGTGGCCGGGACCGACTCCAGCACGCTTGAGGCGTACAGCTCGGGGGTGTACTCCTCGGCACGGGGGCTTTCGCCATGGCCGGGCAGGTCCACCGCGACGACCCGGTAGCCACGCTCGGCCAGCGCCGGGCCGACCCGCCACCAGCAACGGGAGTCGGCCATGATGCCGTGGATCAGCACGGCGACCCGGTCACCGCGGCCCCATTCGCGAGTGTGCAGCATTGGATTCCTTCACAGACGTGATCAACAGGATGGCGGCCGCGCCGACGAGAGGTGGCGCCCCCGCAGGTCACCCCGCCGCCGCCGAGATCGCTTATACGTATAAGCAATTGATAGCATCGCCTTCGCAAGGCGACAAGGGCACGGCTCCGGCCTTAACGAACTCGCGATGATCCAGAATGGACTCGATGTCCGCCAAGCCACCCACCAGTCTCGACGTCACCCGTGAGGCAGGGGTCTCTCAGGCGACGGTGTCGTACGTCCTCAACAACCGCGAGGGGGCGCGGATCAGCGACGAGACGCGGGCGCGCGCCCAAGAGGCCGTCGACAGGCTCGGGTACGTGCCGCACGCCGGAGCCCGGACGCCGCGGACCGGGCACAGCGGACTGGTGCTGGTGCCGCTGGCCGACATCCCGTACGGCCCGCTCGCCGTCGGCCTGATGGAGGAGTTGGACCGCGAGCTCAGCCGGCTCGGATACACCATGATCCAGTACGGCGCGCGCCACCTGAAAGGCATGGCCGCCGCCCGCGCCTGGGCCGAGCTACGCCCGGTCGCGGTCCTCACCCTGTGGACCCATGCCCTGGTCGAGCGCGACTCCACCTGAGATCTGGTGATCAGGGACGACTCGGCACCGGGTGACTGTCGCGTTGCCCCTCCTCGAACAAGACGGCACCCCCGCGTGCCACGCGGGCCGGCGCGATCGAGGTCTGTGCGCCGAGGGTCAACGACAGGCGCACCGATGAGATGACCGGTGAACGTCAGCGGTTCACCTCGCCGGGTGGTGATGGCCGCCGGTCCACCGCGGCACAGGATGACCATTTGCAAAATCTACCTACCGATAGGTAGGTTTTGCGAATGGACAGAACCACCCCACCGGCCATTCGTGTAGCCGGACTCGGCCGGGACTTCGGAGACCGCTCCGCGGTGCACCAGCTCGATCTTCAAGTGAACGCCGGAGAGGTCTACGGACTGCTTGGCCCCAACGGCTCCGGCAAGAGCACCACCGTCCGCATGCTCACCACGATGCTCCGCCCTTCCCGGGGCACCGCCCACGTCGCGGGCGCCGACATCACCCGCGATCCCGAGACCGTGCGCCGCCGCATCGGAATCGTCCTGCAGGAAACAGCCCTCGACCCCCTCATGTCCGCCCGCGAACTGCTGTACCTGCAGGGCCGGCTGCAGTCGTTCACCACCCGGCAGGCCCGTGACCGCGGTGCCGAACTCCTCGCCTCCTTCTCCATGGAGAAGTTCGCCGACACCCCCGTCAGCCGGCTCAGCGGAGGCCAGCGCCGCCGCGTCGACCTCGCCGTCGCCCTGGTCCAGCGCCCCCTGGTCCTCTTCCTGGACGAACCCACCACCGGCCTCGACCCGGTCAGCCGACGCCGCCTGTGGGAGGAAATCCGCACCCTGTCCGCCGGCCACCGCGTGACCGTCCTGCTGACCACCCAGTATCTGGAGGAGGCCGACCAGCTCTGCGACCGCGTGGGCATCCTGCGCGAAGGCCGCCTCGCCACCACGCCGAAAGGCGAATCCGCCGCATGAACACCGCCCCGGCCACCGTCACCGCCCTCGATGCCGACCGCATGCCCCTGTCCGCAGCGCCGGCATCGTTCGCCGCGTTCCGGGCCCTGACCGCCCGCTCGCTCAGGGCCTGCGCCCGCACACCCTCCTTGCTTTACTCACCGCTGTTCATGAGCGCGTTCTTCCTGATCGTCTACGAGGCGCAGCTCTCCACGGTCGTCTCCGCGACCACGCCCGGCGGACGCTACATCGACGTGGTGTTGCCGCTGTGCCTGCTCACCACAGCCTTCACCGGCGGCGCCACCGCCGGCCAGCTCCTCGTGCGCGACATCGGCTCCGGCTATCACGCCAGGCTATGGCTCACCCCGGTGGGCCGCTGGACGCTCATCGCCGCCCCCGTCCTGGCGGGGATCCTCATCCTCACCGTGCAGGCCGGCGCGCTCACCGCACTCGGCCTGCTGCTCGGCTTGAGTCCCGTCTCCGGCCTCCCCGCCCTGCTCGCCCTGGTCTGCGCGACCGTACTCCTCGGCACCGGATTCCAGCTGCTGACGGCCGCAGTCGCCCTCCACACCGGCAACGGCTCGGCGATCGGATCCGTCACCCTGATCTTCTTCCCTCTCTCGTTCTTCACCGCCACCTTCGTACCGCGTGACCAACTCGACGGCTGGATGGCCTACGCGGCCGACATCAACCCCCTCACCCCGCCACTGGAAGCGATGCGCGGCCTGCTCACCTCACCCTGGAGCGAGCAGAACCTTCTCTCCGGCACTCTCGTCACCGCCGGCATTCTTGCCGCGGGCGCTGTCGCGGCCCGCCTCGCCCTTATCCGCCGTACCCGTACAGGAGTCTGAACCGCCATGCCACGCCAAGCCGATACCCGCGTCCGCGCCCGCGATGAATTCGCCCGTCTCCTCGCCGAACACGGCTACCTCGGGGTCTCCCTCGACGAGATCGCCAGAACCGTGGACGTGAAGAAGGCCAGCCTCTACCACCACTTCCCCGGCGGGAAGCCCGCCCTGTTCATGGAAGTCGCCCACCACTACATCGAGGAGACCTCCGCCGCGCTCCAGCAGGCGCTGGAGGGCGACGGCGATCTCCGCGACCGCCTCCTCGCCCTCGCCGACACCTATGCGCGGGGGACGTACGACTCCGTTCTCGGTGACCAGATCTACTACGCCACCCGCCACCTGGAGGACGCACAGCGCGCCGACATCTCGCGCGCCTACGTGCGTGGTCTGATCACGCCCGTCACCGACCTGATGGCCCAGGCAGTGCAGACGGGCGAGCTACGGAAGGCTGATCCGGGCTTCCTGGCCATGGCTTTCATGGAACTGGCCGGCATGCTCCAGCCCATGCCCGCCGATGTGGCGATGCCCTCGCAGGAGCGTCCCGCTCCGCCTCCCGCCGATCAGCGGGCCTGCGAAGTCGTCGACCTCTTCCTGCGAGGGGCAGCCGCCCTGGATCGGCCCATGACCTGACCGCGGCGGTCTCGAAAACCCACCACTGCGCTGACCACAGCTGACCAGATAGGTTCACCGGGTTGCGACACGCGGTGGGCGTGTCCGGGGCCGTCCGCACGGGACGGCCCCGGACTGCTCTACCGCGTCGTGCAGACGGTTCCGTTGAGGGTGAAGACGGCGGGGAGGACGTTCGGGCCGCTGTAGTTGCCGACGAAGCCGATCGTGGTCGACGCGCCGGTGGGCAGCGAGCCGTTGCCGGGCTCGTTGACGACCTTGACGTTCGAGCCGTTCTGCGTCCAGACGGCGCTCCAGCCGCCGCCCAGGCTCTGCCACGTCCTGGGCCAGCTGAAGTTCAGGGTCCAGCCGTTGATCGGCGCGCCGTTGTTGGTGATGTCGATGGCGCCGACATAGCCGTTGCCCCAGTCGGACTGGTTACTCAGCCGGACCGCGCAGGAGCTGGAGGCGGGCGTGCCGGTCGTGAACGTGAGGGGCGGGGAGGCCGGCGAGACACCGCCGCCGCCGTCCCGCGCGATCACGTTGACCGTTTGACGCGCTCTCCGGCCCGAAGGCCGGAGATTCAGCCCGTGCCGCGTCACGCGGCACCTCTGAGGCTTCCTGCTTCATCGGCCTGTGCCACCGCGAGCGGTGGTCTTACCTGGCCTCCACGGGCGTTTAACGTCTCCGCCTCCTCTCCGCTTTTCAGCGGGGAGGTTTCCGTCCAGCGGCGACGATTCGTTGTCCTTCGGTCAGGATGTTGATGGCCGCGTTGACATCGCGGTCGTGGACGGCGCCGCAGGCGCACACCCATGACCGGACGTTCAGCGGCATGAAGTCGGCGACGGTTCCGCACGCCGAGCACAGTTTCGAGCTGGGAAACCAGCGGTCGATCTTGACGAACGTCCGCCCGTATCGGGCGGCTTTGTACTCCAACATCGCGACGAACTGTGACCACCCGGCGTCATGCACGCTCTTGGCCAGGCGGGTGCGGGCCAATCCGGACACGGCGAGGTCCTCCACATAGATCGCTTGGTTGTCGCGGATCAGCGTGGTGGAGAGCTTGTGTGCCCAGTCCCGGCGGGTGTCGGTCACCCCGGCGTGCGCCTTGGCGACTTTCAGTTTGGCCTTGACCCGGTTGGCTGAACCCTTCTGTGTGCGGCTCAGCGCCTTCTGTGCCTTGCGGAGTTTCCTGGCCGCGCGCCGCAGAATACGCGGGTTGTCGATCTTCGTGCCGTCGGAGGTGACCGCGAAGTGGGTCAGCCCCAGGTCGATGCCCACCTCGTTCGGCGGCCCGGGCAGCACCTCGGGCAGCGCCTCGGTGGTGGTCTGGACGACGAACGAGGCGAAGTACCGCCCGGCCGCGTCTTTGATCACCGTGACCGAGGACGGGCCGGCGGGCAGGGAGCGTGACCAGCGGACCGGTACATCCCCGATCTTCGGCAGCCGTAGTCTCCCGCCCGCCGTGATCGTGAAGCGGGCGTTCTTGGTGAACCGGATCGTCTGGCGGTTGTCCTTGCGGGACCGAAACCGGGGCACGGCGACCTTGCGGCCCTTGCGCCTGCCGGACAGGGAGGCGAAGAAGTTGCGGTAGGCGGTGTTCAGGTCCGCGAGCGCCTGCTGGAGCAGCACCGCCGAGACCTCGCCCAGCCACGCCCGCTCCGGGGTCTGCTTGGCCTGGGTGATGACCCGCTTGGACAGGTCGGCGTCGCCGATATACGGCAAACCGTTCTCGTGGGCCTCCTGGCGGGCGCGCAGCCCGTCGTTGAACACCACGCGGGCGCACCCGAACGCCCGCGCCAGGGAACTCTCGTGAGCAGCGCTGGGGTAGAGCCGGAAATTGTACCTGAGCTGCATCCCACACCCTCTCACTGTTCACACTGACTGCGAATAGTCTAGCGCACGTATCGTAGTCACTGTGAACACAGACGGTTTCCTCAGCACCGAACAAGCCGCCGAACACCTGGGCGTCAAGGTGACGTCGGTCTACACCTTCGCCCGACGCCTGGCAGGCTTCCCCCAGCCTGCCCGCGTCGGGCGAACCCTGCTCTGGCCGAAAACCGAACTCGACGCCTGGCGGGCCGCCCACCCTGCCCGCAAACACCCCACCCCTGACACCTAAGCCAAAGGTGCCCGCTAGGGCACGCTCGCGCCCTATGGGCACTCCCGCGCGGGCCTTCACCCCCGACCTGAAGGACTCCGTTGCTTAATTGCCGCCGGTCGACGTCTGGCGTCGTTATCCGGTGCCGGGCACGCAGGTTGCGGAGATCGAGAACGAATTGGGCAACGGAGTCCTGAAGGCCGGAGCACTGGCCCGCAATTCGGTAGCGGAATCCAGTCGACGCCCCCTCCTGACCAGGGAGGCACCATGATCTTGTGGGCTGGCGCCACGCGCGTCAACCGCCGTTGAAAGTTTCATCCGGTACGGCCGCCCCCGTACGGCCTGTGGTTTCTCCGGTCCGGGAGCAGCGTCAAGGGGCGGAAGATTGCCCGTGTACCGCTGCACAGCCCATCGCACATCGAGAAACGAGGCATAAAACCAGTTGGTCCATGCTTGTCACTCCTCGGTACCCTGAGAACACACCCCCTGCGAGAAGGAAGTCACCGCCATGCCCGGTCCGCTCCAGATCAGCGGTTCGGTCTCGGTCCCCGAGGCCGAGCTCGGCTGGCGGTTCTCCCGTTCCTCGGGCCCCGGCGGCCAGGGGGTCAACACCACCGACAGCCGGGTCGAGCTCAGCTTCGACCTGACCGCCACCGGTGCGCTCGGCGACGTCCTCAAGGCCCGGGCCCTCGAACGCCTCGCCTCCCGCCTGGTGAACGGCGTGATCACCATCGCCGCCTCGGAGTTCCGCTCCCAGCTGCGCAACCGCGAGGCCGCCGAGATGCGCCTGGCCCAGCTGCTCCGCGAGGCGATCGCCCCGCCCCCCAAGAAACGCCGCCCGACCAAACCGAGCAGGGGCGCGATCGAACGGCGGATCACCGCCAAGAAACAACGCTCCGACCTCAAACGCCTGCGCCGGGACCACCACTAGACAAGCAGGTCCCACGTCGTTCGAACTGGAACAAGTCCGGGTCCCTGGTGAGCGCTTCGGTCCGCCGAGCACGCAGGTGCTCGGCCAGCGCGGTGATGCGCCGCAACGGCCCCAGGTCCAGCGGTGGCAACGGACGGAGACCGGTAAGCGCATCGGTGGCCTCGCGGATGGCCGTCCGTAGCGGGGAGTCCTCAATGACCTGGTCGTGGAGAACCACATCGTCACGTTCGGCGACGACACGGTGGTGGTTACGGTCCAGTTGCCATCCATCGGCCGTGGTGACTGGGTCTAAATGAACAGTGATACGGGTGCGTCCGACGTGGACGGTGAGGTACCGGTGCCGGTCGTCAGCGCGGCGGACATCACGCCGCCACCCGTCCGTCACGCCCTCGGGGGGACGGCCCAGAATGACCGCGGAGCCGGTGATGCTGGAGTGCAGCTCCACATGGACCCAGGGCCCCGGCGTTCCCGGGTTCTGATGCGGTATGCCGACGTTGAGTGTTTGGCCAGGTGAAAGACGAAAGAGCGCGACTTCTGCTGATCTTTCAGGTCTCGAATCCGAAGATCGCCGCAGGAGTCGCGCTCGTGTCCCCATCTTCCCTGACCAGCTCTCGTCTCGTCCCGTGTCTTGACCGGTTCGCCGACCTGGCGTTGCGGGAAGCCGAGTTGGCGACTGATCCGGCCGTGGTGGAATCGGCGTTGATACGCCGATTGGCGGCCGTGCCCGAGCGGCGCTCGGCCTGCGGGCTGCGGCATCCGCTGCTGGTCATCTTGACGTTGACGGCGTGCGCAACCCTCGTGGTCGGCGGCGACAGCGTCGCGGCGATCCGGCAGCGGGCCGCCCGGACCTCGCAAACGGTGCTGGAGCGGCTGGGCGCCTATCGCGATCCGTTCACCGGCCTGTTCGTCGTGCCCGGTGAGCGGACTTTCCGTCGGGTCCCGGCCGACCTGGACGCCGACGCGCTGGACACGGCGATCAGCGGCTACGTGGCCGAGGTGGTGCGCCGGGCGGCGCCGGCGCCGCGGATTCCCCACACCCCTGGACCCGTCGAGCGTGAGCAGCGGCGCGTAGCCCAGCGACAGGTCACCCATCCTGCCCCGGCCGGGCTGCTGCCCGGCGCCGCCCTGGATGGCAAGGCCTGTCGCGACGCCCGGACCGAGCAGGGCGGGCGGGTCTTCCTGGTCGGGGCGATCAGCCACGAGCACGGCGTAATCCTGGGCCAATGCCAGGTCGCCGACAAGCACGGGGAGGGACCCGCCGCCCGTGCTCTGCTGGCCCAGCCGGACGTGGCCGGGACGGTCTTGACCCTGGACGCGCCGCACACCACCAAGGCCACCGCCCGCCTGATCACCCAGCATCCGGACGCCCACCACATCCTCATTTTGAAGGGTAACCAGCCGCTGGCCCGTGCGGCCGCCCAGGCTCTGTTGACCGGCCCGGATGCCGACTGGACCGCGACCACCGCCATCGATGACGATCACGGGCACGACCGCACCGAACGCCGCACCATCCGCACCGCCAAAGCAGACGACGCCCTGTTCCCCGGCGCCCGCCAAGCCTTCCGGCTCCGCCGCGACGTCGGCGACCTGGACGGCGTCTGGACCAGCAAGGAGATCGTGTACGGCATCACCGGCCTGCCCGCCGAAGCGGCCGGGCCCGCTCATCTCAACCACTGTGAACGGGCGCATTGGGGCGTGGAAAACCGTCTCCACCGGGTCCGCGACGTGACCTTCCGGGAGGATCACTCCCAGGTCAGGTCGGGAACCGCGCCCAGAGCGCTGGCCGGCTTCAGAAACCTGGCGATCAGCACCGCCCGGCTGGCCGACCGCGCCAACATCGCCCATGCCCGCCGTGACCTCCTCGACCACGGTGACGCCTTCGCCGTCTACACCATCTGATCAATCCGACGAACCGGGACAGAGTGAATCAACGCCGGGGCCCTGGTAGGTTCCGGGTTCGAGCTTCGGGCGCCTTAACACTGCCGACACGAACTTGAGCTTGACGCAGAGGGGTCCGGCACCCGTCAGGCGCTGACCTTCAACTGGTGGACGCGCTGCTTGGACAGACCCATGACACGTGCCGCATCCGGCTCCGACCAGTGGCTCGTGAGCACCTTCGCAGCCTTGACGGCCAGCTCCGCGACGCGCTTGGTGTGAGCTTCAGCCAGCTCCTTCTCACGGTTGTATTCGGCCACCACCGCGGCCACATCCTCGGGCAAATCGAAGACGAACTTCACGCCAGGGGTGTTCTCAGGCCAGGCCCAGGTGTGAATCTCCGCCAAGTCACGCTCCAACTGCGACAAGGAGCGGGCCACACCGACTCCTTCCACCTCCCCGGTGGGGCAGCGCGAGACCCATCGCTCGTTCTCAAAGGTGATGACATAGGTGATCGTTTTACTCATCGGCTCATCCTTTCTGCGACCGCCTCCAGGCGTTTGAGGGCTTCACGAAAAAGCTCCGGGTCACGATCCGGGTCGGCAGGGATCATGACGGGAACCGAAATGATGCCATCCTTGATCACACGCAGCGCGCACATGTCACCCTTGAGGTGATACAGCCAGTCAGCTGTGGCGCCTGCGGCGGCCACAATCGCTGCTACCTCGGCGAGCTGGCGCATGTGTGGTGGAGGAACCTCGGTCACACCTGTGAGAATACTCCACTAGGAGGGTCCTTCCTAGTAGAGTAGGAAAGTCCATCGCGTCGAAGCCCGCTCGCAGTCGTCACGATCGTCCTGTTTGACCAGCTCGGCAAGGGGCTGGCTCATACCCTAGTGATTCACCGGTCACCCCAGGAGGTCCGCGCGCCGCAAGCGGGTCTCCCTGCCCTCCCAGCGGCGCGTCGCCTACCGCACCTCCTTCAACGGGCCCACGCAAATGACGGGCCTCGGCAGCGGGAGCGGGCCTGGCAGGCCGTCGAGGCGTTCACCGCGGAGCTGCGTACGACCGACGTCGGCACCCACCTGCAGCTGTGCGTGGAGGCCACCCAACTACTCGGCGGCTCCAAGCTCAGTCGGCGGCTGCCGCGCCCGGCCTGCCCGGGGCGAGTCCGGGCGGGCCGGTGTGCGGGTGTTCAAGCCACTGCGGTGACGCTGGGAGCCGTCCTCACCATCAGGTGAGGCGGGCGACGATGGTCTTCGCCACCTCCTCGCTCTGCTCGGCCAGATAGAAGTGGCCGCCGCTGAAGGTGACCAGCTCGAAGTCGCCGCTCGTGTGCTCGGCCCAGGCCTGCGCGTCGTCCTTGCTGACCCGGGGGTCGGCGTCCCCCACGAGGACGGTGATCGGGCACCTCGGCACCTCGCCGGGCCGCCACGCGTACGCCTCGATCGCCCGATAGTCGGCGCGCAGCGCGGGCAGGATCATCTCCGCCACCTCCGGGTCGTCGAACAGGCGGGCGTCGGTGCCGCTGAGCGTGCGTAGTTCGGCCAGCAGGGACCCGTCGTCCTGCCCACCCGGGACCTCCTGCCGCCGCCTGCTCGGCGCCCGGCGTCCCGAGGCGAACAGCCGTACCGCCTCCACGCCGTCCGCCTGGAGCCGCAACGACATCTCGTAGCCGACACCGGCCCCCATGCTGTGCCCGAACAACGCGACCGGCCTGCCGGCCGCCGCAGCCGTCACGACGGCGGTGATCTGGTCGGCGAGTACCCGGATGTCCTCGACGGCCCTCTCGCCGCGGCGTTCCTGGCGACCGGGGTACTGGACCGCGATCACGTCGAGCGCCGGGGCCAGCAGCTCCGACAGGCCGTAGTAGTAGGTCGCCGAGCCGCCCGCGTGCGGGAGCAGCGCCAGCAGTGGCCCCGTGCCGGGCCCCCGGTGGAAACGGCGTAGCCAGAGATCCGGGTCGAGCGCGGTCATCCGGCCACCACCGGGAGGGAGGCAAGGCCCCGGATGACCATGCCCTCGGTGTGCTGCGGGCCGGGGTCGGCGATGGTGAGGTCCAGCTCGGCCAGCCGTCCGATCACGGCCTGTGCGGCGAGGCGGGCCAGCGGCGCGCCGAGGCAGAAGTGGATGCCGTGCCCGAAGCCGAGGTGGCGCGCCGCCGCCGGGCGGGCGAGGTCGAGTCGGTCCGGCTCGTCATAGGCGACCGGATCGCGGTTGGCCGCGCCCAGCACCAGCAGCATCGACTCGCCTTGCTGGATCGGTGTGTCACCGATCACCGTGTCACTCAAGGCCGTCCGTGAGATCACCTGGGCGGGCGCGTCGTACCTGATCAGTTCCTCGACGGCGGGCCCGATCCGGTCGGGGTTGGCGCGCAGCCAGGCAAGCTGGCCGGGCTCGCGCAGCAGCGCGAGCATGCCGTTGCCGATCAGGTGCACGGTGAACGCGTACCCTGCCGAGACCAGCAGCGTGCAGGTGGTCACCAGCTCGGTCTCGGTGAGCCGGTCGCCTTCCTGCTCGACCGCGACCAGCTTGCTCAGCAGGTCGTCACCGGGTTCCTCGCGGCGCTGCGCGGCCAGCTCGGTGAAGTACTGGTTGAACTGTTCCCGCGCGCCCTGCCGCTGCGCGACCTGGGCCCTGGTGAGCACGAAGTCGGGGTCGAGGCCCCGTCCGATCGCCGCCGACCAGCCGCGGAAGCGATCCATGTTCTGCTCCGGCACACCCATCAGCTCGCCGAGCAGCAGCGCCGGAAGAGGATGGGCGATGGCGTCCATCAGGTCGAAAGAGGATCCGGCCGCGGCCAGCAGCCGGTCGGTGAGTTCGATGGCGCGCGGGCGGAGCCGTTCGACGACGCGGGCGGTGAACGCCCCGCTCACCAGCGATCGCAGCCGGGTGTGGTCGGGCGGGTCCATGAAGATGAACTGGCGCACCGGCCTGCCCTCGGGATCGCGGCCGAAGTGCTCGGCCACCGCCTGGCCGTCTCCCCAGCCGATGAGCGGGTCTCGCAGCGCGTCCGATACCTCGCGGTGACCCGTCACGGCGATCATGCCGCCCGGAGTTCGGATGACCGGGCCGTTCTCGGCGATCCGCCGGTACACCGGGTACGGGTCCGCGCGGAACTCCGGATCGAAGGGGTTGAACGGCAGCATTCTGCCGATGGCGTACTGGCCGGGATTGGCCGGGATCGTGGGCGGCGGCTGCTCTGGCAGCTCGGGCGGGTCGGCCGGGGTGAGGCCGCCGTAGGTGACAGGCAGGCGCAGGATCACCGTGTGCTTGTTGCTGCTGGCCCACCTCACAGGACCGGCCGTGCTCAGCTCGCCCACCCGGTCCAGCAGGGCCTCCAGGACCAGCCGTAGTTCCAGCCGGCCCAGGCGCTCGCCCATGCAGCCATGGGTGCCGAACCCGAACGCGAGGTGGGGGTTGTGCTCGCGGCGGATGTCGAAGGTGTGCGGGTCGGCGAAGACCTCCTCGTCCCGGTTGGCGGAGGCCCACCAGAACGTCACCTTCTGCCCGGCCTTGATCTGCATGCCGCCCACCTGCACGTCACGGGTGGCGGTACGCCGGTTGTACGGTGTCGGCGACGACCAGCGCAGCATCTCCTCGATCGCGCCCGGGATCAGCGAACGGTCCTCGCGCAGCGCCTTCCACTGGCCGGGATGTTCGGCCAGGGCCAGCAGGCCATGCGCGATCGCATTGCGCGGCGGCTCGGAGCCGGCGCCGAGGATCAGGTTGAAGAACACCTCGCGCTCGTAGCCCGACAGGGACCGCTCCCCCTCAGGCAGTTCGCCTGTGGCGACCAGCGAGAGCAGCCCGGGGCCCGGCTCGGCGGCGAGTGCCTTGAGTGCTCCGCTGCCGTACTGGTAGAGCCCGAGCCGCGACATCTGCGAGCGCTCGGTGTCCTCGCCGACCTCGCGGTCGTCGAAGCCCATGCTCACGTCGGCCCACGCGTGCAGGACGGGCCAGTCACGGCGGGGCACGCCGAGGGTCAGCAGCGCCGTCTGGATCGCGAACGGCCCGGCGATGTCCACCATCAGGTCGCCCTTGCCGTCCGCCACGGCCTGGGCGACCAGGTTCTCCGCGATGGCGCGCAGCTCCGGCTCCAGCGAGGCGACCGTCTCACCGTCGACCGAGGGGCTGACCAGGTCTCTGAGCGCCTGGTGCCGGGGGTCGTCCATCATGTTCAGCATGGTCCCCGCGTGGACGCCGGGCGCGAGGTCGTCGATGTGGGTGCCGCCGCCGGCCCGGCCGCCCCCGCCCTGGGAGGAGAACGCCGGATCAGCCGCCGCGGCCCGGATGTCCGCGTAGCGGCTCAACACCCAGAACCCCTCCCCGTCGGCGGTGGTGCCCGGCGGATGGAAGAAGACCGGCGCCTCCTCGCGCAACCGGGTGAAGACGTGGTGAGGAAACCCGTCGCCGAACCGGCTCTGGTCAGAAAGGTCGAACCCGTCGAGTACGGGGGGAAGCTCTTGCTGTTCGGTCATCGAATCTCCTTGAGCGTGGAGACCCCCGCTTTGAGGCGTGGGGAGGAAACGCGGCACGGCGCCGCGGGGAAGGGAGGAGAGGAAGTCAGGATTGTCCCTTCACGTGGTGCGAGGCGTCGGGGGCGAGCCGCTCCAGAGCAATGGCGGCATGCGGAAGTGCGGTGGCCGGGCCACTCGCGCCGACGAAGCCGTCCGGACGGAGCAGCACGAACCCGTCGACGGCGCCCGGCCGGTGGTGATGGGCGACCAGTTCGGGCAGCCGGTCGGCGAGCGCCTGCCCCTGGCTCCTGGCCCGGCCGCCGTCCGGCCCGGTGGTGATGAGCTGGAAACGGTCGGCGGCGTCGGGTTCGAGCGCCCACTCCGGCCGGCGGGTACCGGGTTTGGGCAGCCCCGGCGGCACCTTGCCCGCGGCCGGGATCAGCGTGTCCGGATAGGTGATCAGCCGGCCCGACAGCAGCGGCGGCATCCGGCGGCCGAGCACGCCGGTGCGGTGCATGAGTGTCATGACGAGGTCGCGGATCCGGTGCGCGACCGGGCTGAGCACCGCTTGCCTGGCCATCCGGCCGGTCGCCTGCACGGTCTGCTCGGCGGCGGCGCGGCGCTCGATGTGGTAGCTGTCCAGGATGTCCGGCGCGTACCTGCCGTCAAGGACGCCGGCCAGCTTCCACGCCAGGTTCTGTACGTCTCCGAACCCGAGATTGAGCCCCTGCCCGCCGACCACGGAGTGGACGTGCGCGGCGTCACCGGCCAGGAAGCAGCGACCGGCCCGCAGCGGCGAGGCGATCCGCTCGTGGCTGGTGAACAGCGTGTTCATGGTCAGGTCGGTGAGCCGCAGGCCGCCCGGCCCGCGCTCGTCCAGGAGGCGCTGTCCCGTCTCGGCGGTGAGCTCGGTGCCGTCGGGGACCGCGCCCGAGATCCGTACCCGGCCGCCGGGCAGCGGCGCCACGAGCACCACCCCGGCCCGGCCGAGGTAGTAGTTCACCGCTTGCGTGTCGTAGTCGCCCTCCAGCCGGCCTTCGGCGAGGAGGAAGGTGATCGGCAAGGGCGCGCCGGTGAAGTCCGCGCCGATCAGGTCCCGTACGGTGCTGCGGAAGCCGTCGGCCGCGATCAGCCACTCCGCTTCCAGCGTCGTCTCACGGCCATCCGCGCCGCGGGCGTTCACGGTGATCGAGTCCCGATCCTGGGTCAGGGCCACCACCTGCAGGCCGCGCCGTACCTCGCCGCCGAGCCTGTGCAGCTCTTCCTGCAGCAGCTCGACAGTGTCCTGCTGCGGCAGGATGAGCGGCGACATGGCCAGGGCGAGCGGCAGCCGCAGCGTGGTGCCGCCGACGTGGTAGCTCAGCGCGTCGACCGCCACGCCACGTTTGCGGGCCTCCTGCAGGATGCCGAGGTCACGGTAGATCTCCAGAGACGGCGGCCACAGCAGGATGGCGCGGGATCCGGCGCCGGGATCCGGCGCCGCGTCCACGATGTCCGCTTCGACACCACGGCGGCGGAACTCACATGCCGCCAGCAGCCCGACGGGCCCGGCTCCGACGATCAGGACTTTGCCGCGCTGGTTCATCGGTCGTGCTCCTTCAAAATCCGCTCAAGGTGCTGAGCGAGACGGCGTGGGGTGGGATGTTCGAAGACGAGGTCGGGAGGCAGGCGGTGGTCCACGATCCCGCCGAGGGCGTTGCGCAGCCTCAGCCCGGTCAGTGAGTCGAAGCCGATGTCGGTGAAGCGGCTGTCGGCGTCGATGTCGGCGGGGTTGTCGTAGCCGAGGACGGCGGCGGCGTGGCCGCGGACAAGGGTGATCAGGCTCTCCTGGTCGAGGGCGCCGATCTGCGCGGCGGTGTCGCCCGCGGTGACGGAGCCGCGCGGCCGAGCCTCGTCCAGATCGGCGATCAGGGGACGGTGGCGGGCCGCGGCGTAGGCGGAGGTGAACCGGGGCCAGTCGAGATCGGCGATCGCGGCAGTACCGCCGGCGCCCGCTGCGGAGAGCTCGCGCCGTAGCGCCTCCAGAGCGGGGCCGGGCCGCATCAACGCCACGCCCTGGCCCTCCAGGCGCGTGCCCCGCTCACCGTTGTCGGGTTCGAGCCAGGGCCCCCAGGCCACCGTCATGACGGAACGGCCGAGAGCGCGCCGGCGCCCGGCCAGCGCTTCTATCTCCGCGCCCGCCGCGGCGTATGCCGCCTGGCCGACACCGCCGAACGTGGCCGCGATCGTGGAGAACAGCACCAGGTCCGTCTCGGTGGCTTCGCTGAGCGCCCTGGCCTCGGCCGCGTTGGCGACCAGGACGCGTTCCAGCCGGTCGAGGGTGAGCCCGGCCAGCGTGCTCTCCTCCAGATGGTCGGCCGCGTGCACCACCAGGGACGGCTGGTGTTCGGCGACCAGCCGGGCGGGCGCGGCCGGGTCCGAGGGGTCGACGACGACGACGGTGATCCGCTCCCCCAGGTCCGCGACCGGTTCGTCGGCGACCAGGACGACCCGGTCGGCGCCGGAGTCGGCCAGCCAGCCGGCGAGGTGTGGTCCGTACGGGCCGGATCCGCCGTTGACCAGGACAGTGCCGCCGGCCTGCCACACCGGCGCCGCGTGCGGCGCGTGACTCAGGCGGGGGACGAGCAGCGTGCCGCCGCGCACCGCCACCTGGTCCTCGCCGCCGGGCGGTCCCGCGAGCGCGCGGGCGAAAGCGGCGCGCGCCCGCTCATCCAGCCGTTCCGGCACGTCGATGAGGCCGCCCCACAGCTCGGGCCGCTCCAGCGCGAGACACCGTCCCAGACCCCAGATCCGGGAGCGGGCCGGATCCCCGGCGACGCCGCCCGCGTCGGGAATCGCGCCTTGAGTGACGAGCCACAGGGGTCCGCGGTCGAGGCCGCCGGGCTGGGCGAGCGTCAGCGTGGCGGTCAGGCCCCGGCTCAGCGCGGGATGTTCCGGATGTGCGGACTCGTCCAGGGCCAGCAGCGACACCACTCCCGTGTACGCCCCTGGCCGCGCCTCGCTGCTCGTCTCGACCTTGGCACCGTGCTCGACGAGGGCGGCGACGACGTCCTCGACCAGTTCGTGCCGTTCGTGAGCCGCGGGGACGAGCACCTGCCAGGTGCCGGACAGTGCAGGCACCGAAGCCGCCGCGGGCATGGGCCGCCAGTTGAGCCGGTAGCGCCACGAGTCGGCCCCGCCGGTGGCCGGTCTGCGGGGTGCGAGCCAGAAACGCCGTGGTTGGAAGGCATACGTCGGCAGATCGATCGGGGGTGCGGGCGCAAGGACGGCCTGCCAGTCGACCCGTGCCCCGTGCGTGTGGGCCTCGCCGAGCGCTGTGAGGAAACGACGCAGGTCGCCCGAGTCGCGGCGCAGCGTGTCGAGCACGGCGGCAGGTGAGCCCGCCGCCTCCGCCGTCGCCGCCACGCCCGCCGTCAGCACGGGGTGCGGTCCGGGCTCCACGAAGAGGGTGGCGCCGTCGGCGAGCAGCGCCCGGATCGTGTCGGCGAAGCGGACACGATCGCGCAGGTTCCGCCCCCAGTAGTCGCCGCCGAGTTCACGGCCGTCGAGCGACCCGCCCGTGACGGAGGAGTAGAACGGGATCCGCGCCGTGCCGGGCGTCAGGCCGGCGAGTTCGGCGACCAGCCGGTCCCGGGCGGGCTCGACGTACCGGGAGTGGGCCGCGTAGCCGACCTCGATGCGGCGGGCCCGCACCCCGGCGGCCTCGCACTGGGCCAGCACCTCCGCCAGCGGCCCCTCCTCTCCTGCCACGGTCGTGTAGCGCGGCCCGGTGTCGGCGGCGACCGTCACCAGATCGCCCCAGCGCCGCTCGACCTCGTCGGCGGGCAGCGTGATCGCGAGCAGTCCGCCTGCGCCGCCCGCCTCGGCCATCAGCCGGGCGCGCAGCGCGACCACCCGGGCGCCGTCGTCCAGGGACAGCGCGCCGGCGACGGTCGCGGCGGCGATCTCTCCCTGCGAGTGCCCCGCCACGGCGTCGGGGACCACCCCTGCCGCCCGCCACAATCCGGCGAGCGCCACCATCATCGCCCACAGCACCGGCTGTGCCACGTCGTCGCGACGCAGGTCGGGGGCGTTCGGGCCACCGTCGAGGGCTTCGGTCAGAGACCAGTCGACGTACGGCGCCAGGGCGTCGGCGCAGCGACCGATCTCCTCGGCGAACACCGGAGAGGAACGCAGCAACTGCCGGCCCATCCCCGCCCACTGCCCGCCCTGCCCGGAGAACACGAACGCGACCTGCGCCCCCGGCTGGGTCCTCCCCCGCACGAGCCAGGCGGCGGACTCTCCCGCCGCCAGCGCGTCGAGACCGCGGGCGAAGTCGGCCGGCTCGGCGCCGACCAGCACCGCACGATGGTCGAGCGCGGCCCGCGTGGTCGCCAGCGACCAGGCGACCTGACGAACGTGGGTGATCCCATCCGCCCCCGAGGGGGCAGGCGGGCCTTCGGCGTAGGGGCGCAGGCGGGCGGCCTGGGCGCGGAGTGCGGCTTCGGATCCGGCCGACAGCAGCCACGCGACGGCTGTTCCCCCGGCGACGCCCGTCGTGGGCTCGGGCTCCGTGCTGAGCTCCGGAGGTGACGCGGATTCCAGGATGACGTGAGCGTTGGTGCCGCTCACGCCGAACGCCGAGATTCCCGCCCGGCGCGGCTCGTCCGTGTCGGGCCACGGCCGAGCCTCGGTAAGCAGGGCGACGTTGCCGCGTGACCAGTCGACCCTGGGTGTCGGCTCGTCCACGTGCAGGGTGGCGGGCAGCAGGCCGTGCCGCATCGCCTCCACCATTTTGATCACCCCGGCCACCCCGGCGGCGGCCGCGGCGTGCCCCAGGTTGGACTTGATCGATCCCAGCCACAGTGGCCGGTCCCGGTCCTGGCCGTAGGTCGCGAGCAGCGCCCGTGCCTCGATCGGGTCGCCGAGCGCGGTCGCCGTACCATGGGCCTCGACGGCGTCGACCTGGGAGGGCGTCAGCCCCGCGGTGGCGAGCGCGGCGCGGATCACTCGCTCCTGGGCGAGGCCGTTCGGCGCGGTGAGGCCGTTGGAGGCGCCGTCCTGGTTCAGTGCGCTGCCCCGGATCACGGCGAGAATCCGATGCCCGTTGCGGCGGGCGTCGGAGAGCCGTTCGAGCAGCAGCAGGCCCACGCCCTCGGCCCAGCCTGTGCCGTCGGCGGAGGCGGCGAAGGACCGGCAGCGGCCGTCCGGCGACAGCCCTCGCTGCCTGCTGAACTCCACGAACCCGGAGGGAGTGGACAGCACCGACACACCGCCCGCCACGGCCAGAGTGCACTCCCCCTGCCGCAGCGACTGTGCGGCCAGGTGCAACGCCACCAGTGAGGAGGAGCAGGCGGTGTCGACGGTGAGCGCCGGCCCCTCCCACCCCAGGCTGTAGGCGAGCCGGCCTGACAGCACGCTCGCCGCCACCCCGGTCAGCAGGTAGCCCTCCAGCTCGTCAGGGACGGGGTCGAGCAGTGTGGCGTAGTCCTGGTTGTTGGTGCCGACGAAGACACCGGTCCGGCTGCCGCGCGTCGACTCCGGATCGAGGCGGGCGCGTTCGAGCAGCTCCCAGGAGGTTTCGAGCAGCAGCCGCTGCTGCGGATCCATGGCCAGGGCCTCGCGCGGGGAGATGCCGAAGAAGGCCGCGTCGAAGTCGCCCGCGTCGTCGAGGAACCCGCCCTGGACGACGTACGTGGTGCCGGGATGGTCGGCGTCGGGGTGGTACAGGGACTCGAGGTCCCAGCCCCGGTCGGCGGGGAACGGACCGATCGCGTCCACCTGCCCGGCCACGAGCTTCCACAGGTCCTCGGGCGTGCGTACGCCCCCGGGGTAACGGCAGCTCGCCGCGATGATCGCGATCGGCTCGCGTTGCCGTTCCTCGGCCTCACGGAGCCTGCGGCGGGTCTCATGCAGCTCCAGCGTGGCCCGTCTGAGGTAATCACGCAGCTTGTCCTCGACCGACTCTCCGGTCGGCGCGGCGCCAGCGGTCACCAATCCTCACCCCTCCAGCTCGGCGTCGAGGAAATCGAACAGTTCGGCGTCGCTGGCCACGCGCAGCCGTTCCGCCACGGCTTCGGACGGCGGGGCGGGCGGCTCGTGGCGTGCGGCCAGCTCGCCGAGCAGCGCCTGCAACCGGGCGGCGGCCCGCTCGGCCGCAGGATCGCCCGGCGGGATCGCGGCCATCGCCGCGGCCACCTCCGCCAGCGCGTCGTCCAGGGACGGGCCGGCGGCCTCGTCCAGGCGAGCGCCCAGGTGTGCCGCCAGGTCCTCGGCCGTCGGATGGTCGAAGACGAGTGTGGGGGGCAGGTCGAGCCCGGTGGCGGCGCCGAGCCGGTTGCGCAGGTTCACTGCGGCGAGGGAGTCGAGGCCGAGCTCCCGCAGCTGACGGCCGGGTTCGACCGCGTCCACGCCGTCGTGGCCGAGCACTGCCGCGATCTCGCCGCGTACGGCTCGCAGTAACCGACGGCGCCGTTCGGCATCGGTGAGCCCGGCGAGCCTGCGCGGGAGTTCGGCGCTTGCGGCGTCGGCGAGCCGGCTCTCGGCGGCGGCGCGCAGGAGAGCGGCCACCTCGGGCAGGTCCTCGACGAACGGCCGTCGCCGCAGCGCGGTGAAGGTGGGCACGAACCGTTCCCAGTCCATGTCGGCCAGGACGAGGGCCGGACGGTCCTCCCCCAGTGCCTGGCCGAGCGCGGCCAGCGCGAGCGCCGGCGGCATCGGCGACACACCCCGGCGGCGCAGTTGCTCACGGCGTCCGGCCTCGGCCGCCGGGTCGCCGAGATCGACCTCGGCCCACAGGCCCCACGCCACGGCGGTGGCGGGCAGGCCTTGGGCTCGGCGGTGTTCGGCCAGCGCGTCGAGGTGGGCGTTCGCGGCGGCGTAGGCGGCCTGCCCGCCGCTGCCCCAGGTGCCGGCGATCGAGGAGAACAGCACGAAGGCGTCCAGTTCGTGTCCGGCGAGGAGTTCGTGCAGGTGCGTGGCGGCAAGGGCCTTCGCACCGAGGGCCGTGTCCAGCTCGGCCGGAGTGGTGCCTGCCAGCGCGACGGCGTTCAGCGCGCCCGCTGTGTGGAAGACGGCGGTCGGCGGATGCTCGGCGAGCAGGGCGGCCAGCGCGACGCGATCGGTGAGGTCGCAGGCGGCGACGGTCACCCGGGTGCCGCCGAACGCGCCGGGGTCGAGGTCGTCGGCTCCGGGGTGTTCCGGGACGAGCACGAGGTGCTCGGCGCCCAGGTCGGCGAGCCAGCGGGCCACGTGCGCGCCGAAGCCGCCGGTCCCTCCGGTGACGAGTACGGTGCCGCGAGGGCGGAAGCCCGGCTTTGACGCCGGGGTCGGCAATCGGGTCAGGCGGCGGGCCAGCAGGCCGCTGGGCCGTACGGAGAGCTGATCTTCGCCTCCCGCGCCCGCGAGAGCGCGCGTCAGGTGAGTGGCGGCGCGGGCGTCGAGCGCGGCGGGCAGGTCGACCAGGCCGCCCCACAGACGCGGAAGTTCCAGCGCGACGGTACGTCCCAGCCCCCACACCTGCGCCTGGCCGGGCTCGCCCGGCCCGTCGGACCCGCCGGTACGCACGCCACCGCGCGTCACCAGCCACAGCGGGACGTCGGCCCCGTCCAGCTCTTGCACCAGCGCGACTGTGGCGGCGAGCCCCGCGGAGACGGCGGGGTGTCCGGGCACGGGCGCGTCGTCGAGCGCGAGCAGGGACACCACTCCGGCGAGCCCGTCGGGCAGTGCGCATCGCAGGCCGCGGGTGACGGTCACCACCTCGGCGCCCGCCTCGGCGAGCGCGGCGGCGCAGAACGCGGCGCTCGCGCTCGCAGCGGAGGTCTCGGGAACGACCAGGAGCCAGGTGCCGGACAGTCCGGATGCCTCGGGTGCGACAGGCGTCCACGTGACCTCGTAGCGCCAGGAGGTCGTCGCGGTCCGCTCGCGGCGCCCGGCGTGCCAGGCGGTCAGCGCGGGCAGCACCGTACCGAGCGAACCGGGATCGTCCACGCCGAGCGTGCGGGCGACCTGATCGGCGTCCGCACTCGCGACCGCCTCCCAGAAGGCGGTCTCCGCCGGGTCGGCTCCGGCGGTCGAGGGGGCGCCCTCCAGCCAGTACCGCCGTCGCTGGAACGCGTACGTGGGCAGCTCGGCCCTCGTGGCCGTACGGCCTTCGTAGGCCGCCCGCCAGTCAACGCGCACGCCACCCGCATACGCCTCGCCCAGCGCGGTCAGGAAGCGATCCAGGCCGCCGTCGTCACGTCGGAGCGTCGCCGCCACGGTAACGGCGAGTTCCGCCTGCTCGCCGCTCTCCTGCAGGCTCGGGGCGAGCACGGGATGCGGGCTGACCTCCAGGAACGTCCGGTGCCCCCGGCCAAGGAGCGCGTGGGTGGCCTCGGCGAACAGGACGGGCTGCCGCAGGTTGCGGTACCAGTACTCCGCGTCCAGCAGGTCACCCTCCACCCACTGCCCCGTCACCGTGGACAGGAACGGCACGGCGGGCGGGCGGGGCACGATCCCGGCCAGCGCCGCGCGGAGCTCGTCGCGGATCGGCTCGACTCCGGGCGAGTGGGAGGCGTAGTCGACGGGCAGCCGACGGGTGCGGATGCCCTCGGCCTCGCACCGGACGATCAGGGCGTCGAGGGCCGCACCGTCGCCCGCGACCACCACCGCCGACGGAGCGTTCACGGCAGCGACGGCGAGCCCGGTGCCGTGCAGGTCGAGCCGGTCCGGCGGCGCCAGTACCGATGCCATCCCGCCCGTACCGGCGAGCGCACGCAGCGCGCGGCTGCGCAGCGCGACCACCCGCGCGCCGTCGGCCAGCGACAGGGCGCCCGCCACGCACGCGGCGGCGATCTCCCCTTGCGAGTGTCCGACGACGGCGGCGGGCTCCACACCGTGGGCGCGCCACAGCTCGGCCAGGGCGACCATCGTGGCCCACAGCGCGGGTTGGACCACGTCCACCCGCTGCAGGTCGCCCTTCCCGCGCAGCACGTCCTCAAGGGAGAAGTCCACGTAGGGCGCGAGCGCCTGCGCGCACTCGGCGATCCGCGCGGCGAACACCGGCGAGGAGTCGAGCAGCGCCGCGCCCATGCCCAGCCACTGTGGTCCCTGACCGGGGAAGACGAACACCGCCCTGGTCTCGGCGCTGGCGGATCCCCGCACGACTCCGGCTGCCGGCTCACCCTCGGCGAGCACGGCCAGCCCCCGGGCGAAGGCGGGCACGTCGTCACCCACCAGCACCGCGCGCCGTTCCAGGCTCGCTCGGGTGGTGGCGAGGGCAAGGCCCAGACCGGCGAGGTCGGGCGCGGGGTCGCGCTCCAGGCGGGTCAGCAGGCGCCGGGCCTGCTCGCGCAACGCGGGCTCGGTCGCCGCCGACAGCACCCAAGGCAGCGGCCCGGTTTCCTGGTCTGCCACCGGCTCGGGTTCGGCGGCGACGGCCGCTTCGAGGATCAGGTGGGCGTTGGTGCCACTGATCCCGAACGACGACACCCCCGCCCGCCTCGGCCGGCCGGCCACCGCCCACGGCCGCTCCTCGGTCAGCAACGACACCGCACCCGAGGCCCAGTCCACATGCGACGACGGCGCGTCCACATGCAACGTCCGCGGCAACACCCCATGCCGCATCGCCTGCACCATCTTGATCACACCGGCAACCCCCGCCGCCGCCTGCGCATGACCAAGATTCGACTTCACCGACCCCAACCACAACGGCCCGACCCGATCCCGCCCATAAACCGAAAGCAACGCCTGCGCCTCGATCGGATCCCCCAGCGCCGTCCCCGTCCCATGCGCCTCCACCACATCCACATCACCGGGAACCAGACCCGCATCCGCCAGCGCGCGCCGAATGACCCGCTGCTGCGAAGGACCGTTCGGAGCCGTCAACCCGTTGGAGGCACCG
Source organism: Streptosporangium sp. CA-115845 (assembly GCF_050943795.1). Taxonomy (NCBI): domain Bacteria; kingdom Bacillati; phylum Actinomycetota; class Actinomycetes; order Streptosporangiales; family Streptosporangiaceae; genus Streptosporangium; species Streptosporangium sp. CA-115845. Next base: position 6,113,415 of record NZ_CP191988.1, read on the forward strand.
TCCTGATTGACGGCACTCCCCCGCAGCACCGCCAGCACCCGGTGACCGTTACGCCTGGCATCCGACAGCCGTTCCAGCAACACCAGGCCCACACCCTCGGACCACCCCGTCCCATCGGCCCCCTCCGCGAAGGACTTGCACCGGCCATCCGGCGCCAGCCCCCGCTGACGGCTGAACTCCACGAAAACACCCGGCGTCGCCATCACCGTGACACCACCCGCCAAGGCCAGCGAACACTCCCCGCGCCGCAACGCCTGCGCCGCCAGGTGCATCGCCACCAACGACGACGAACACGCCGTATCCACCGTCACCGCCGGGCCCTCCAACCCGAACGTGTACGCGAGGCGGCCGGAGGCGACGCTGCCCGCCGTACCGGTGCCGACATAGCCTTCCAGGTCGCTGGGAACGGACGGCACGAGCGTGACGTAGTCGTGGTACATCACGCCGACGAAGACGCCGGTGTCGCTGCCGGACATCGAGGTGGGGTCCAGCCCCGCACGCTCGAACGCCTCCCACGACGTCTCCAGCAACAACCGCTGCTGCGGATCCATCGCCAGGGCCTCGCGGGGGCCGATGCCGAACAGGTCCGCGTCGAACCGGTCGGCGTCGTACAGGAAGCCGCCCTCGCGGGTGTAACTGGTGCCGGGGCGGTCCGGGTCGGGGTCGTACAGGGCGGAAAGGTCCCAGCCCCGGTCGGTGGGGAACCGGGAGATCGCGTCGCCGCCGGCCGCGACCAGGTCCCACAGGTCCTCCGGCGAGCGCACGCCGCCTGGGTAGCGGCAGGCCATCGCCACGATCGCGATCGGCTCGTCCGCACTCGGCCGGTTCTCGACCATGAGGGCGGGCGCCGCCGGAGTGTCCAGGAGCTCCTGCAGCAGGAATGCGGCCAATGCGGCGGACGTCGGATGGTCGAAGACCAGGGTGGCGGGCAGGCGGGCGCCGGTGCGGGTGGCGAGGGCGTTGCGCAGCTCGACGGCGGTGAGCGAGTCCAGGCCCAGCTCGGCGAACGTCGCGGTGAGCGGTACGGCCTCCGGGCCGCGATGCCCGAGAACCGCCGCGACCTCGGCCCGCACCGCCTCCTGGGCGACCCGCTCCCGTTCCTCGCCGGACAGCCCGGCCAGGCGGCGTGCCAGCTGTGGGCCGCCGGACTCCGCGGGACGCCGGCGGGTACGGACCAGACCGCGCAGCAGGTGCGGCACCTCGCCGGAGCGTGCGGCCGCCGCGAGGTCCAGGCGGGCGGGCAGCAGGACGGCCTGGCCATACCGGTCGGCGGTGTCGAACGAGGCCAGTCCCGCTTCGGGCGTCAGCGCGGCGGTCCCGGGCCTGGCGGTGCCCGCCATGCCGGTCCCCACGTCCCACAGACCCCAGGCGAGCGAGGTCGCCGGAAGGCCGCGGGCCCGGCGGCGCTGCGCGAGCGCGTCCAGCACGGCGTTGGCGGCGGCGTAGTTCGCCTGGCCGGGCGTTCCGAACGTGGCGGCGGCCGATGAGAACAGGACGAACGCGGCCAGGCCCTGGGTGAGGTCGTGCAGGTGTAGTGCGGCGTCGGCCTTCGGGCGGAGCACGGCGGCGAGCCGTTCGGGGGTGAGGGACTCCAGCACGCCGTCGTCGAGCACACCGGCCGCGTGCACCACGGCCGTCAGCGGGTGCTCGGGATCGACGGCACCGACCAGGGCGGCGACCTGGTCGCGCTGGGACACATCACACGCCACGAACTCGACGTGCGCTCCCAAACCCTCCAGCTCGGCCCGCAGCCCGGGGGCTCCGGGAGCATCCGGACCGCTCCGGCCGGCAAGCAGCAGCCTGCGCACGCCGTGCTCGGCCACCAGGTGCCGGGCGAGCAACGTGCCCAGCGCCCCGGTCGCGCCGGTGATCAGTACCGTCCCTTCCGGGTCGTACGCGGTGGGGGCCTCGTCCTGGATCCTCGCGCGGGCCAGACGTGGCGCCAGGATCCTGCCGCCGCGCAGCGCCAGCTGTGGCTCGCCGGTGGCGAGTGCGTTCCGCACGCCGTCTTGGGACTCCGCCGTCCCGTCAAGGTCGAGGAGGACGAAACGGCCCGGATGCTCGGACTGCGTGGAGCGGAGCAGACCCCACGCCGCCGCGCCGGCCAGGTCCGTGACGTCGTCCCCTGATCGTGGCGCCATCGCCCCCCGCGTCAGGAGGACAAGGCGGGCGCCGGGGAGCCGGTCGTCGGCCAGCCAGTCGCGCGCCAGCGCCAGCGCGCGCTCGGCCGTCCTGTGCACGGCGGTCACCTCGTCTTCCCGCCGCCTGGCCTGGCCGGTCTCGAGCGCCGCCGTCAGGGGGGCCAGTACGAACTCCGGCGCCTGCGCGCCGATGGGCAGAGCTGCCAGGCCGGGGTAGGCCGGTGCGGCGATCCCGTCGTACGGCTCACCGAGAACGACGACACCGGCCTCGGGAACGGCGTCGAGTGCCTCGACTTCGGCCCAGTCCACGCAGTACATGTCGCGGTCGAGCCGGGCGTGCGGGAGCGGACGGAAGGTGATCGCGTCCACGGTGGCGACCGTGCGGCCGGTGGCGTCGGCCAGGGTCAGGGCCAGCGAGTCCGGGGTGAGCGGCGTCAGGCGGGCTCGCGCCGCGGTCACGCCGGGTACCCGCACGCGGACGCCGGTCATGACGAACGGGATCCGCGCCGCCTCCGTGTCGGGGAGCACACCGAGCACGGCCGCGTGGAGTGCCGCGTCGAGCAGCGCCGGGTGGAGGATGTACCGGTCGGCGCCCGGCCGCTGCGGCTCGGGCAGTGCGACGTCGGCGTACGCCCGGCCACCGTGTCGCCATGCGGCCTGGAGCCCCTGGAAGGCCGGACCGTAGTTCAGCCCGGCCGCGGACAGGGCGGTGTACAGCGTGTCGACGTCGGCGGGGTCGGCCCCGGGAGGCCGGTTCGCCAGGTCCGGCTCCGGACCGCTCTCGGGTGGCGCGGTGCCGAGTGTGGCTGTGGCGTGGCGCGTCCAGGGCTGGTGGGTGTCGGGGCGGGCGTGGACGATGAGCGCGTGCCCGTCGGGGTCCACCCGGATCTGGACGGTGACCTCGCCGTTTTCCGGGATGACGAGCGGGGTTTCGAGGGAGAGCTCGCCGATCTGGTCGCGGCCGGCGTGGGCGGCGGCGTGGAGGGCCAGTTCGGCGAAGACGGCGGCGGGGATCACGTGCGCGCCGCCCACGACGTGGTCGGCCAGCCACGGGTGGGACCGCGTGGACAGCCGGCCGGTGACGACGATCCCGCCCTCCTCGGCGAGGGAGACTGCGGCGCCGAGCAGCGGATGCCCGGCCGGAACCAGGCCGAGCCCTGCCGGGTCGCCGCCAGGGGTGGGCGCCAGCCAGTACGGCTCGCGTTCGAAGGGGTAGGTGGGCAGGTCGATCAGGGTGCCGGTGAGCATGGCGCGCCAGTCGACACGCGCCCCGCGCGCGTGAGCCTCACCCAGCGCGGTGAGAAGCGTCCGAGGCTCGTCCTTGCCTCTGCGCAGCAGGGGGATGACCTCGCGGTCGGCGGCCATCGCGGTCAGCGCCGCGTCCGGGCCGACCTCCACCAGCACCGGCACCTCCCGCAACCACTCCAACGCCTGAGCGAAGCGCACCGGCTCACGCACCTGCCGCACCCAGTAGCCCGCAGTGGCGATGTCAGGCGTGGGCTCACCGGTGAGGGTGGAAACGATCGGAATGGACGGCGGCTGAAACCTCAACCCCCGCACCACCCCGGCGAACTCCCCCAACATCGGATCCATCCGATGGGAGTGGAAGGCATGACTGACCCGCAACCGGCGGGTACGCCGCCCCAGCCCGGCCACCCGCGCCTCGATCCGCTCGACCTGCCCGGCATCACCGGAGACCACCACCGACCCGGGGCCGTTGAACGCCGCGATCTCCACCCCCTCCGACAACAACGGAGTGATCTCCGCCTCCCCGGCCTCCAGCACACACATCACCCCACCAGCGGGAAGGGCCTGCATCAACCGGCCCCGAGCCGCCACCAGCACACACGCATCGGTCAGCGACAACACCCCCGCCACCTGCGCCGCCGCCACCTCACCGATCGAATGCCCCAGCAGATAATCCGGCCGCACCCCCCACGACCCCACCAGCCGGAACAACGCCACCTGCACCGCGAACAACGCCGCCTGCGTGTACACCGTCCGATCCAGCGCCTGCCCATCAGCCGCGATCACCTCACGCAACGACCGGCCCAGCAACGGATCCAGCTCCGCGCACACCTCATCGAAAGCCGCCGCGAACACCGGATAGCGGCCATACAACTCCAGCCCCATCCCCGGCCGCTGCGACCCCTGACCCGAAAACAGGAACGCCACCTTGCCGGGGCTGACAGGTGCGGTCTCGCCGACCTCGGTCAGCTTGGCGAGCAGTTCGTCGCGGTCGCCTGAGACGATCGCGGCACGGTGTGCGAATACCGGGCGCTGGGCGGACGAATAGGCCACGTCCCCCACCGGCACCTCCCGGTTCTTCCGCAGGAATGCCGCGAGCTCGGCCGCTTGGACCCGCAGAGCGTCCGCGCTGCGCGCCGACAGGAGAACAGGCGCCTCCCCCGACGCCTCCGCCACGGGTGCCTGCGCGGGCGCCTCCTCCAGGATCACGTGCGCGTTGGTGCCGCTGATCCCGAACGACGACACCCCCGCCCGCCTCGGCCGACCGGCCACCACCCACGGCCGCTGTTCGGTCAGCAGTTCCACCGCACCCAAGGACCAATCCACATGCGATGACGGCGCATCCACGTGCAACGTCCGCGGCAGCAGGCCGTGTTGCATCGCCAGCACCATCTTGATCACACCGGCAACCCCCGCCGCCGCCTGCGCATGACCAAGATTCGACTTCACCGACCCCAACCACAACGGCCCGACCCGATCCCGCCCATACGCAGAAAGCAACGCCTGCGCCTCGATCGGATCCCCCAGCGCCGTCCCCGTCCCATGCGCCTCCACCACATCCACATCACCCGGAACCAGACCCGCATCCGCCAACGCCTGACCGATCACCCGCTCCTGCGAAGGACCGTTCGGAGCCGTCAAACCATTCGACGCCCCATCCTGATTGACCGCACTACCACGGAAAACAGCCAGCACCCGATGGCCGTTACGCCTGGCATCCGACAGCCGCTCCAGCACCAACACCCCGACACCCTCCGACCACCCCGTCCCATCCGCCCCCTCCGCGAACGACTTACACCGCCCATCGACCGCCAACCCCCCCTGACGACTGAACTCCACGAACACCCCGGCCGACGACATCACCGTCACCCCACCCACCAGCGCCAGCGAACACTCCCCGCTCCGCAACGCCCGCGCCGCCAGATGCATCGCCACCAACGACGACGAACACGCCGTATCCACCGTCACGGCCGGACCCTCCAGGCCGAACGTGTAGGCGATCCGCCCGGACAGCACGCTGGCCGCGCTGCCGGTCAGCAGATGCCCTTCCACCCCCTCTGCGCCCTGGCCGAAGGGCGGACCGTACTCCTGGTACATCCCTCCGACGAACACCCCGGCCGGCTCGCCGCGCAGCGCCGCCGGATCGATCCCGGCCTGCTCGAACGCCTCCCACGACGTCTCCAGCAACAACCGCTGCTGCGGATCCATCGCCAACGCCTCACGCGGCGAAATCCCGAAAAACCCGGCATCAAACTGCGCCGCGTCATACAAGAACCCGCCCTCACGAACATACGAACACCCCGACCGCTCAGGATCCGGATCGAACAACGCCCCCAGATCCCAGCCCCGATCCGTCGGAAAACCCCCGATCGCATCCTCACCCGAAGCCACGAGCTCCCACAGATCCTCAGGCGAGGCCACCCCACCCGGATACCGGCACGCCATCCCCACGATCACCACCGGATCGCCGGACACGTCGGCGACCACCGGCGCGGTCCCGACCGGCGACGACCCCAGTAGCTCATGCCGCAGATGGGCGGCGAGCGCGACCGGCGTCGGATAGTCGAAGGTGAGCGTGGCGGGCAGCCGCAGCCCGGTGGCGGCGGTGAGCCGGTTGCGGTACTCGACGCCGGTCAGCGAGTCGAAGCCGAGATCCTTGAACGGCCGCTCACCGTCGACGGCATCCGGCCCGGCATGTCCCAGGACGGCCGCGGCGTGCTCGCGGGTGAGGTCGAGGAGCGCGCGGTCCCGGTCCGCATCCGGTATGGCTGCCAGGCGCTGGGCGTAGGAGGTCTCGGTCGCGGACCGTGCGGTCGTCCTGCGAACCGGCGCCTTGACCAGGCCGCGCAGCATCGTGGGCAGTTCGGCGCCGCCACGGAGGGCGGCGAGGTCGAGAGCGATGGGCACCTGCACTGGTTCGGCCACGGTGAGGGCGGCGTCGAGCAGGCCGAGCGCGTGCTCAGTGGTGAGCGGGGCGACACCGGAGCGGGCCATCCTGGCCAGGTCGGCCGCGCCGAGCCCGCTGGTCATGCCACTCGACTCCGCCCAGAGTCCCCAGGCCAGCGACACGCCGGGCAGTCCCCGTTCGACCCGCTGGGCGACCAGGGCGTCCAGGAAGGCGTTCGCGGCGCCGTACGCGGCCTGTCCGGCTCCGCCGAGCGTCCCGACAGCCGAGGAGAAAACGATGAAGCCCGCCAGATCCCGATCCCGGGTCACCTCGTGCAGAACGGTGCCGCCGGTCACCTTCGCGGCCAGCACCCGATCCACCTGCTCGGCGCTCAGCCCGGCGACCACCCCGTCATCCACCACACCCGCCGCGTGCACCACCACCGACAGATCCGGCAACGACCCCACCAAAGCCGCCATCGCCGAACGATCCATCACATCAGCCGCCACCACCCGCACACCCGGCAACTCGTCAAAGCCCGCGACCACCCGCCGCCCGACCAGCACCACATCCCGCACCCCATGCACCGACACCAGATGACGCGCCACCAACCGGCCCAGCGTCCCGGTCCCACCCGTGACCAGCACCGTCCCCTGGGGGTCCCAGAGGGGACGGGGCACGGTCAGGACGACCTTGCCGATGTGCTGGGCCTGGCTGACATGGCGGAACACCTCGGGCGCGCGCCGCACGTCCCCCGTGGTGATCGGCGGCAGCCGCAGGGCGCCGGACTCGAACAGGGCGAGCAGGTCGGCCAGCATGCTCTGGATGCGCGCGGGGTCGACCAGCATCAGATCGAACGGCCGGTAGTCGATCCCGGGCAGGCTCGTGGGAGAGCGCAGGTCGGTCTTGCCCATCTCCAGGAACCGGCCGCCGTACGCCAGCATCCGCAGCGAGGCGTCGAGGAATTCACCGGTGAGGGAGTTCAGAACCACGTCCATACCGCCGGTGAAGGCCGTGGCGAAGTCCAGGGTGCGCGAGGAGGCGATGTGCGCGTCGTCCAGGCCACGTTCGCGCAGGGCGTCCCACTTGCCGGGGCTCGCGGTGGCGAACACCTCGGCGCCCAGGTGCTGGGCGAGCGCGACGGCGGCGGACCCGACACCGCCGGTCGCGGCGTGCACCAGGACGCGCTCCCCCTCCTCCAGCCGGGCGAGTTCGACCAGGCCGTGGTACGCGGTCAGGTAGGCGATCGGGACCGAGGCCGCCTCCTCGTACGACCATCCGCCCGGGATCCGCGCGAGCATCCGATGATCGGCGAGCGCGCTCGTCCCGAACGCGTGGGAGAACAGGCCGAACACCCGATCTCCCGGCGCCAGCCCGGTCACTCCGGAGCCCACCTCGATGACGGTTCCGGCGCCCTCACCCCCGAGTGGCACATCGGCCGGATACATGTCCAGTGCGATGAGCACGTCCCGGAAGTTGACGCCCGCCGCGCGCACCCGGACGCGCACCTGGCCGGGCGCGAGCTCCTCTGGCGTATGTACGGACAGGGTCAGGTTGTCCAGCGTGCCCTTGGCCGTCACCTCCAGCCGCCAGTCCGACGACGCGGGCGGCACCAGGCCGGGATGGGTGGACATGCGTGCCAGCCGGGGAGTGTAGGCCGTGCCGGCCCGGATCGCGATCTGGGGCTCGGTGGAGACGATCAGCCCCGCGGAGTCGGCGGGCGTGTCGGTGTCGACGAGCAGGATCCTGCCGGGATGCTCCCCCTGCGCGCCGCGGACCAGTCCCCAGATCGCTGCGGCGGCCGGATCTGGCGCGGGATCGCCGGAGACCGCGGCCACCGCTCGCCTGGTGACGATCATCAAACGGGCGTCGCCACCGGGCTCCGCGGCCAGCCACTCCTGAACGGCGGCGAGCGCGCCGTGAACCGAGGCATGGGCATCCGCGGCCAGGTCGCCTGTCTCGTGCGGCTCGCAGTGCACGACGGTGACGCCCGCGTTCTCTCCTGCCTCGACCGGCACCGGTGTCCACTCGACCCGGAAGAGGGAGTCGTCATGCCGGGGAGCGGCGGCCGCCAGCGGTCTGAGAACGAGCGAGTCGACCATGATGACGGGCGCGCCGGTGGCGTCTGCGGTGACGATCGACACGGCGTCCGCGCCGGCCGGTGACAGTCGCGCACGCAGCGTGGTCGCCGCGGCGGCGTGCAGCGTCACCCCGGACCAGGAGAACGGGATGCGAGGCGTTTGCCCGGCCGCCGGAGGCGCCGCGACCGCGAGGGCGTGCAGGACCGCGTCCAGGAGCGCCGGATGCAGTCCGTACGTGTCCGCCCCGGCCGCCTCGGGCAGGACGACCTCCGCGTAGACGTCGTCACCCGCCCGCCAGACCGCCCGTAATCCCTGGAAGGCCGGACCATAGCCGAGACCCGCCTCGGCGAGGGCCTCGTAGTGGCCGTCCAGCTCGACCGGCTCGGCGCCGGGCGGCGGCCAGACCCCGAGCGTCTGCCCGCCGGTGCCGCGCCCGGCCGGTCCCGGAGTGATCGTTCCGGTGGCGTGCCGGGTCCAGTCCTCCCCTTCGGAGCTGGAGTAGATGCTCACCTCACGCCTGCCGGCCTGGTCGGCCGGGCCGGCCAGGAGCTGGACCGACACCGCGCCGCGCTCCGGCAGCACGAGTGGCGCCTCGAGCGTGAGTTCCTCCAGGTGGTCACAGCCGACCTGGTCGGCGGCTCGTACTGCGAGCTCCACCAGGGCGGTGCCGGGCAGCATGGGCGTGCCCGCGACAACGTGGTCGGCCAGCCATGGGTGGGTTTGCGCGGACAGTCGCCCGGTAAGGAGGAGCCCGTCACCGTCGGCGAGGGTGACGGCGGCGCCGAGCAGCGGGTGCCCGGCCGGGGTCAGCCCCAGCCCGGCCGCATCCGCGCCCGAAGTGGGGGCCAGCCAGTAGCGGCGGCGCTGGAACGGATACGTCGGCACATCGACCAGCCGACCCGACAACACCGCCGGCCACCGCAGACCGGCCCCGCGCACATACAGGCCGGCCAGCGCGATCATCACCGCCTCGACCTCACCCACCCCCCTGCGCAGCAACGGCAGGACCTCACGGTCGCCGGCCATCGCGGCCAACACCGCATCCGGACCGACCTCCACCAGCAACGGCACCCCCCGCAACCACTCCAACGCCTGAGCGAAGCGCACCGGCTCACGCACCTGCCGCACCCAATAACCCGCCGAAGCAATCTCCGACGTCGGCCGACCCGTCAACGTGGACACGATCGGAATCGACGGCTCATGAAACGTCAACCCCCCCACCACCCCGGCGAAAGCCTCCAACATCGGCTCCATCCGCCGCGAATGAAACGCATGACCAACCCGCAACCACCGCGTCCGCCGCCCCAACCCCGCCACAAACGCCTCGACCCGCTCCACCTCCACCACATCACCCGACACCACCACCGACCCCGGCCCGTTGAACGCAGCGATCTCCACCCCCTCCGACAACAACGGAGCCACCTCCGTCTCACCGGCCTCCAGCACACACATCGCACCCCCAGGAGCCAACCCCTGCATCAACCGGCCCCGCGCCCCCACCAGCACACACGCGTCCGCCAGCGACAACACCCCCGCCACATGCGCCGCCGCCACCTCACCGATCGAATGCCCCAGCAGATAATCCGGCCGCACCCCCCACGACTCCACCAACCGGAACAACGCCACCTGCACCGCGAACAACGCCGCCTGCGTGTACACCGTCCGATCCAGCGCCTCCCCCCCGGAAGCGATCACCTCACGCAACGACCGCCCCAACCCCGGGTCCAGTTCCGCGCACACCTCATCGAAAGCCGCCGCGAACACCGGATAGCGGCCATACAACTCCAGCCCCATCCCCGGCCGCTGCGACCCCTGACCCGAAAACAGGAACGCCACCTTGCCCTTGACCGGGCCTTTGACCGGGTTCGCCGGCTGCGCTCCGGAGGCCACCGCGGCGAGTTCCCGGGTCAGTTCCTCCCGGTCCCGCCCGACGGCAGCAGCCCGATGCGGCAGCCCCGCCCGCGCGGTGGCCAGTGTGTACGCCACGTCGTTGAGGTCAGCGTCATCGACGACCGTGAGAAGCCTGCCCGCCAGTTCCCGCAACGCCTCAGGACTCCGCGCCGACAGCACCCACGGCACCGGTCCGGCAGCCTCGACCACCGGCTCCTCAACCGGCGGCGCCTCCTCCAGGATCACGTGCGCGTTGGTACCACTGATCCCGAACGACGACACCCCCGCCCGCCTCGGCCGACCGGCCACCGCCCACGGCCGCTCCTCGGTCAACAACGACACCGCACCCGAGGACCAGTCCACATGCGATGACGGCTGCTCCACGTGCAACGTGCGCGGCAGCAGGCCGTGTTGCATCGCCTGCACCATCTTGATCACACCGGCAACCCCCGCCGCCGCCTGCGCATGACCAAGATTCGACTTCACCGACCCCAACCACAACGGCCCGACCCGATCCCGCCCATAAACCGAAAGCAACGCCTGCGCCTCGATCGGATCCCCCAGCGCCGTCCCCGTCCCATGCGCCTCCACCACATCCACATCACCCGGAACCAGACCCGCATCCGCCAACGCCTGACCGATCACCCGCTCCTGCGAAGGACCATTCGGAGCCGTCAACCCATTCGACGCCCCATCCTGATTGACCGCACTCCCCCGCACCACCGCCAGCACCCGGCGGCCGTTGCGGATGGCATCAGAGAGCCGTTCCAGCACCAACACCCCGACACCCTCGGACCACCCCGTCCCATCCGCCCCCTCCGCGAACGACTTACACCGCCCATCGACCGCCAGCCCCCGCTGACGACTGAACTCCACGAAGGTGTTCGGCGACGCCATCACGGTGACCCCGCCCGCCAGGGCGAGCGTGCACTCACCGCGGCGCAGCGACTGAACGGCCAGGTGCAGTGCCACCAGGGATGACGAGCAGGCGGTGTCGATCGTGACGGCGGGCCCCTCCAACCCGAACGTGTAGGCGATCCGCCCGGTCGCGACGCTCGCCGCATTGCCGTTGCCGAGAAAGCCCTCCAGTTCCTCCGGCACTCTGTGCAGCCGCGACTGATAGTCGTGGTACATCAGCCCGGCGAACACACCGGTACGGCTGCCGCCCAATGTCCCGGGGTCGATCCCGGCCCCTTCGAACGCCTCCCACGACGTCTCCAGCAACAACCGCTGCTGCGGATCCATCGCCAACGCCTCACGCGGCGAAATCCCAAAAAACCCGGCATCAAAATCGGCAGCGTCCTGCAGGAACCCGCCGTACCGGGTGGAGGAGGTGCCCGGCCCCGTCCCGGAGCCGAGCAGCGCGGCCAGGTCCCAGCCCCGGTCGGCGGGGAACTCGGTGATCGCGTCCCGCCCCGCCGCGACGAGCTCCCACAGCTCTTCCGGCGAGGTCACCCCGCCGGGGAGCCTGCAGGCCATGCCGACGATCGCGATGGGCTCGCGGCCCGCCTCCTCGACCTCGCGCAGGCGCCGCTGGGCGTCCTGGGCCTCGGCGATGGCCCGCCTGAGGTATTCGCGAAGCTTGTCCTCGTTGGCGTTCGTCATACGGTGTCAGCCCCCAGGTTCTCAACAAGGTCGAAGAGTTCGTCGTCGCTGGCGGTGACCAGGTCGGTGGCCTCCGGCGCCAGTTGCGAGACGAGTGCGCGCAGCCGGGCCACGATCCGGTCGCGGGACGCGTCGTCCTGCTGCGCGGTCAGCATGGCCTCGAAGCGGTCGAACGCGGCGCCGACCAGGTCGGGGGCCGCCTGGCGGACCCGCTCACGCAGGTGCCCGGCGAGCGCCTCCGGCGTCGGGTAGTCGAAGACGAGCGTGGCGGGCAGGTCCAGCCCGAGCTCGGTACGCAGGCGGTTGCGCAGGTCCACACCGGTCAGCGAGTCGAAGCCGAGTTCCTTGAACTGCCGGTCCTGGTCGATCTCGCCGGTGTCCGCGTGGCCGAGCACGTTCGCGACGTGCCGCCGTACCAGATCGAGGAGAAGGCTCGCGGCTTCGGCGTCAGGCAGTGCCGCCAGCCGTTCCAGCAGCGGCTCCGCGGGGCGCTTCGCCCTCCGCGCGGCGGGCGAGGAGCCGCGCAGGAGCGGATGTACGCGCTCGGCGTCACGGTCGAGTTTGACCGGTACGGCGGTGGCCCGGTTGTCGGCGAGCACGGCATCGAACAGAGCCAGTGCCTCGTCGGTGGCCAGCGGCCGGATGCCGAGCCGGGCGATGCGGGCGTGGTCGGCCACGCTGAGTCCCTCGCTGATGTCGCTGGCCTCCGCCCACAGCCCCCAGGCCAGCGAGGTCGCGGGGAGTCCGGCAGCCCGGCGGCGCCTGGCCAGCGCGTCGAGGAACTGGTTCGCGGCGGCGTAGTTGGCCTGCCCCGGATTGCCGAGCACACCTGCCGCGGAGGAGAACATCACGAACGCGGTGAGTTCGTGGTCACGGGTGAGCTCGTGGAGGTTCCAGGCGGCCTCGGCCTTCGCCCGTAGGACGGTGTCGAGCCGGTCCGGGGTGAGCGACTCGACCAGCGCGTCGTCGGTCACCCCCGCCGCGTGTACCACTGCGGTCAACGGCCGGTCGAGCGTGGCGAGGAACGCTGCCAGGGCTGCGCGGTCCGCGACGTCGACGGCGACTACGCGGACGCTCGCCCCCAGGCGGGTGAGCTCGTCGGCCAGATCGGCCGCACCCGGTGCGCCGGGGCCGCTTCTGCTCGCCAGCACCAGCCGCCGTACGCCGTGCGTGGCCACCAGGTGGCGGGCGAGCAGGCATCCCAGGGTGCCGGTGCCACCGGTGATGAGCACGGTGCCGTCGGGGTCCCAGCCGGTGCGCGGCGCGTTGCCCCCGAGATCGCCTCCTCCGGGCGTGACCTTGATCAGCCTGGGCACGAGAACGGCGCCGCCCCGCACGGCCAGCTGCGGTTCCTCGGCGGCCAGCGCGGCAGGCGCGGCGGCGGCGTCCTCACCGAGGTCGAGCAGTGTGAAGCGGTCAGGATGCTCGGCCTGGGCCGACCGCACCAGGCCCCAGACCGCTGCCCCCACCGGGTCGGTGGACGAGGCGTCGCGGGTCACGACCACGAGCCGGGAGTGGGTGAGGCGGGAATCGGCGAGCCAGCTCTGCAGCGTGCGCAGCACTACCGCCACGGCCTCACGGGCGCGCGACGGTGAGGGCTCGGCGGCGCCGAGCGGGAGAAGCACCACATCCGGCACACCCGCTGCGGCCACCGACTCCACATCCGGGTACCGGTCGCCCTCCAGCCCCGGCTCCGCCTCCCCGAGGACGGCCCATCGGGTCGTCTGGGCGGCCGGGAGCGTAGGCAGGGGGATCCACTCAACGTCGAACAGTGCGTCAGCGGCGGGAACCCGCTGGACGGCCCCGATGTCCAGCGGGCGGACGGCGACGGCGTCGACGTCCGCGATCGGCCTGCCGGTGTCGTCGGCGACGATGATCGACGCCTGGTCGGGTGCCACAGCGGTGACCCGGGCGCGCAGCCGGGTGGTGGCGGCGGCGTGCAGGTAGGCGCCCCGCCAGGAGAACGGCACCTGCGCCATCCCGCTGCCGTCCGGCGTCAGCAGGTGCAGGACCGCGTCGAGGAAGGCCGGATGAAAGGCGTAGCGGTCGGCGTCCGTGGACAACGACTCCGGTAGTGCCAGCTCGGCATAGGTGTCGTCGCCGTCGCGCCAGGCTTTCACCAGCCCACGGAAGGCGGGACCGTAGTGGAGTCCGGCCGACGCGAGCTCCTCGTACAGCAGATCCACGTCGATCGGGTCGCCGGGCGGCGGCCAGACGGCGAGATCTCCGGCCGGAGCGGCCGGAACGTCGGCCAGTGTCCCCGCCGCGTGCCGTACCCATGGCTGGTCGTCCGTGGCACGGGCGTGCACGGTCAGCTCCGGACGACCGTCCGGGGCTGGGGCGGAGACCCGCACCTGGATCTGCAGCCCGCCCGTCTGCGGCAATACCAGCGGGGCGTGCAGGATGAGCTCCTCGATCCCCGCGTGCCCGGTATGTTCGACGGCCTGCCAGGCCAGCTCGGTCAGGGCGGTCCCGGGGACGATCACCGCTCCCGCCACCGCATGGTCGGCCAGCCATGGGTGGGTTTGCGCGGACAGTCGCCCGGTAAGGAGGAGCCCGTCACCGTCGGCGAGGGTGACGGCGGCGCCGAGCAGCGGGTGCCCGGCCGGGGTCAGCCCCAGCCCGGCGGCATCCGCGCCCGAAGTGGGGGCCAGCCAGTAGCGGCGGCGCTGGAACGGATAGGTGGGCAGGTCGACCAGCCGGCCGGACAGCACGGCCGGCCAGTGCGGATGCGCGCCGCGCACGTGCAGGCCGGCCAAGGCGCGCATCACCGCTTCGGTCTCGCCCATCCCCCTGCGCAGCAGGGGGATGACCTCGCGATCGGCGGCCATCGCGGTCAGCGCCGCGTCCGGACCGACCTCCACCAGCACCGGCACCTCCCGCAACCACTCCAACGCCTGAGCGAAGCGCACCGGCTCACGCACCTGCCGCACCCAGTAGCCCGCAGTGGCGATGTCAGGCGTGGGCTCACCGGTGAGGGTGGAAACGATCGGAATGGACTGCGGCTGAAACCTCAACCCCCGCACCACCCCGGCGAACTCCCCCAACATCGGATCCATCCGATGGGAGTGGAAGGCATGACTGACCCGCAACCGGCGGGTACGCCGCCCCAGCCCGGCCACCCGCGCCTCGATCCGCTCGACCTGCCCGGCATCACCGGAGACCACCACCGACCCGGGGCCGTTGAACGCCGCGATCTCCACCCCCTCCGACAACAACGGAGTGATCTCCGCCTCCCCGGCCTCCAGCACACACATCACCCCACCAGCGGGAAGGGCCTGCATCAACCGGCCCCGAGCCGCCACCAGCACACACGCATCGGTCAGCGACAACACCCCCGCCACCTGCGCCGCCGCCACCTCACCGATCGAATGCCCCAGCAGATAATCCGGCCGCACCCCCCACGACCCCACCAGCCGGAACAACGCCACCTGCACCGCGAACAACGCCGCCTGCGTGTACACCGTCCGATCCAGCGCCTGCCCATCAGCCGCGATCACCTCACGCAACGACCGGCCCAGCAACGGATCCAGCTCCGCGCACACCTCATCGAAAGCCGCCGCGAACACCGGATAGCGGCCATACAACTCCAGCCCCATCCCCGGCCGCTGCGACCCCTGACCCGAAAACAGGAACGCGAACGGCCCAGGGGTCGCCTGACCAGTGATCAGCCCCTGTGTCGCACGGCCTTCGGCGAGCGCGGTGAGCCCGGCCTTCTGCGCGTCGCGATCCGTGCCTACGACAGCGGCGCGGTGCTCCAACGCGCTACGACCGGTCGCCAATGTGCGCGCCACGTCGTGGGAGTCCGCGTCATCGACGACCGTGAGAAGCCTGCCCGCCAGCTCCCGCAACGCCTCAGGACTCCGCGCCGACAGCACCCACGGCACCGGTCCGGCAGCCTCGACCACCGGCTCCTCAACCGGCGGCGCCTCCTCCAGGATCACGTGCGCGTTGGTACCACTGATCCCGAACGACGACACCCCCGCCCGCCTCGGCCGACCGGCCACCGCCCACGGCCGCTCCTCGGTCAACAACGACACCGCACCCGAGGACCAGTCCACATGCGATGACGGCTGCTCCACGTGCAACGTGCGCGGCAGCAGGCCGTGTTGCATCGCCTGCACCATCTTGATCACACCGGCAACCCCCGCCGCCGCCTGCGCATGACCAAGATTCGACTTCACCGACCCCAACCACAACGGCCCGACCCGATCACGACCGTAGGCGGCCAGCAACGCCTGCGCCTCGATCGGATCCCCCAGCGCCGTCCCCGTCCCATGCGCCTCCACCACATCCACATCACCCGGAACCAGACCCGCATCCGCCAACGCCTGACCGATCACCCGCTCCTGCGAAGGACCGTTCGGAGCCGTCAAACCATTGGAGGCGCCGTCCTGATTGACGGCACTACCACGGAAAACAGCCAGCACCCGATGGCCGTTACGTCTGGCATCCGACAGCCGTTCCAGCAACACCAGGCCCACACCCTCCGCCCAGCCCGTCCCGTCCGCCCCCTCCGCGAAGGACTTGCACCGGCCATCCGGCGCCAGCCCCCGCTGACGACTGAACTCCACGAAAACACCCGGCGTCGCCATCACCGTGACACCACCCGCCAAGGCCAGCGAACACTCCCCGCGCCGCAACGCCTGCGCCGCCAGGTGCATCGCCACCAACGACGACGAACACGCCGTATCCACCGTCACCGCCGGGCCCTCCAACCCGAACGTGTACGCCACCCGACCGGAGGCGACGCTGCCGGAGTTACCGATGCCGAGGTGGCCTTCGAGATCGGCCGGTGTGGTGTGCAGCCGGGCCGAGTAGTCGTGGTGCATCAGGCCGACGAACACCCCGGCGTCCTTACCACGCAGGGACGCCGTGTCGATCCCGGCCTGCTCGAACGCCTCCCACGACGTCTCCAGCAACAACCGCTGCTGCGGATCCATCGCCAACGCCTCACGCGGCGAAATCCCGAAAAACCCGGCATCAAACTGCGCCGCGTCATACAAGAACCCGCCCTCACGGACATACGAACGCCCCGACCGCTCAGGATCCGGATCGAACAACGCCCCCAGATCCCAGCCCCGATCCGTCGGAAAACCCCCGATCGCATCCCCACCCGAAGCCACGAGCTCCCACAGATCCTCAGGCGAGGCCACCCCACCCGGATACCGGCACGCCATCCCCACGATCACCACCGGATCGTCGGCGGCCTTCCGCTGCGCCTGTGCGGGAGCGCGGCTCGGCAGCGTCCCGGCCAGTTCCCCCAGCAGGTGGCGGGCCAGAGCGGCGGGTTCGGGATAGTCGAAGATCAGCGTGGCGGACAACCGCAGCCCGGTCGCGGTGGTGAGCCGGTTGCGCAGTTCGACCGCGGTGAGCGAATCGAAGCCCAGGTCCTTGAAGGAACGTCCTGGCTCGACCGACGCCGGTGACGGGTGCCCGAGGGCGGTGGCGACATGAGTGCGTACCAGGTCGAGCACCAGCCGTTCCCGCTCGGCGGCGGGCCGGTCGGCGAGGCGCTGCCGCAGGATCTCGCGCGCCCCCGTACGGCCCCCCCGCCCCGGCACCCTGGACAGCCCCCGCAGCATGAGGGGAACCTGTTCGGCGGTCCCGCGCAACGTCGGCAGGTCGAGTTGGAGAGGCAGCAGCGCGGCCTCACCCGTCGCGACCGCCCGGTCGAGGAGCCGCAGGGCGGTGCCGGTCTCCATGGCGCCGAGTCCGATCCGCTCCCAGCGGGCCAGGTCGGCCTGGCTGAGCTGGTTCGTCATGTCACTGCGTTCCGCCCACAGCCCCCAGCCGAGCGAGGTACCGGGCAGTCCGTGGCCGCGCCGCCAGGACATCAGGCCGTCCAGAAAGGCGTTCGCGGCCGCGTAGGCGGCCTGTCCGGCTCCGCCGAGTGTTCCGGCAGCCGAGGAGAAGGCGACGAACTCCGCCAGATCCCGATCCCGGGTCACCTCGTGCAGAACGGTGCCGCCGGTCACCTTCGCGGCCAGCACCCGACCCACCTGCTCGGCGCTCAGCCCGGCGACCACCCCGTCATCCACCACACCCGCCGCGTGCACCACCACCGACAGATCCGGCAACGACCCCACCAAAGCCGCCATCGCCGAACGATCCATCACATCAGCCGCCACCACCCGCACACCCGGCAACTCGTCAAAGCCCGCGACCACCCGCCGCCCGACCAGCACCACATCCCGCACCCCATGCACCGACACCAGATGACGCGCCACCAACCGGCCCAGCGTCCCGGTCCCACCCGTGACCAGCACCGTCCCCTGGGGAGCCGTCCAGGGCACGGCCGCGGTCGGGTGCTCGGCCAGGCGTGGCACGTGGAGTTCGCCTCCGCGTATCGCGACCTGGGGCTCTCCGGTGGCGAGCGCGGCGGGGAGCAGGCCGCGGCCCGCGCCGTCCGCGTCAAGGTCGAACAGCGTGAACCGGTCCGGGTGCTCGGTCTGGGCAGACCGCACCAGCCCCCACACCGCCGCGCCGGCCGGGTCGGCGACCTCGCCGTCAAGGGCCATCGCCCCCTGCGTGACCAGCACCAGCCGGGAGCCACCGGAGCGGTCGCCTGCGAGCCACTCCTGCAGGATGCCCAGCACCCGATGTACGGCGCCGACGGCGTCCTCTCCCACACAGGGGACGATCACTACGTCGGGCGTGTCAGCGGCATCGGAGTGGGGCCAGGCGGCCAGGTCCCAGTCATCCGGGAGCGTCCAGCGGGCAGGCTCAGGGGCAGGCGCCTCGATGGGCTTCCACTCGACCCGGTACAGGGCGCCCGGGTTCTTCCGGTCCCGCGACAAGGCAGCCGCGGTCACCGGCCGAAGGGTGAGCGCTCCGGCCGAGACGACCGGGGTCCCGGAGCCGTCGGCCACGTCGATGGACAGGGTGTCGGGGCCGGTGTGCCGCAGGCGTACTCGCAGGGTCTCCGCGCCGGAAGCGCGAAGGGAGACGTCGGCCCAGGAGAACGGCAGCAGCACCCGCCCCTCAGGCAGGTCTCCGGAGGCGAGGGCGTGCAGAGCCGCGTCGAGAAGCGCCGGGTGCAGCCCGTACGCTCCCGCGTCGACGTCGGCCGCCACCTCGACGTAAATCTCGTCGCCCGCCCGCCACATCGCGCGCAACCCCTGGAAGGCGGGCCCGTAGTGGTAGCCACGCCCGGCCAGCAGTTCGTAGTACCCCTCGATCTCGACCGGTTCGGCACCTGGCGGCGGCCAGGTGGCCAGGTCAGCCGGGGTGGATTCCGGGTCGGTCCGCACGCCCGCGAAGCCGCCCGCGTGCCGGACCCAGCCGTGGTCCGCGTCGTCGGACTGTTCAAGCCGTGAGTGGATCGCGAGGGCACGCCGCCCCGACTCGTCCGCCGGACCGACCTCTACCTGGACCTGTACAGCCCCATGCTCGGGCAGCACCAGGGGCGCCTGAAGGGTCAATTCCTCGATCTGGTCGCAGCCCACGCGGGCCACCGCCTGTAGCGCCAGCTCGACAAAGGCGGTGCCGGGCAGCAGCACGGTGCCGAGCACGACGTGGTCGGCCAGCCACGGCTGCGTGGCCGGGGAGATCCGGCCCGTGAGCAGCATCCCGTCGCCCTCGGCCAGTTCCACGGCCCCGCTCAGCAACGGGTGGCCCGTCGGGGCCAGACCGCTCGCGTCGGTACTGGAGGCGGGTGGCAGCCAGTAGCGCTGCCGCTGGAACGGGTAGGTGGGCAGGTCGATCAGGGTGCCGGTGAGCATGGCGCGCCAGTCGACACGCGCCCCGCGCGCGTGAGCCTCACCCAGCGCGGTGAGAAGCGTCCGAGGCTCGTCCTTGCCTCTGCGCAGCAGGGGGATGACCTCGCGGTCGGCGGCCATCGCGGTCAGCGCCGCGTCCGGACCGACCTCCACCAGCACCGGCACCTCCCGCAACCACTCCAACGCCTGAGCGAAGCGCACCGGCTCACGCACCTGCCGCACCCAGTAGCCCGCAGTGGCGATGTCAGGCGTGAGCTCACCGGTGAGGGTGGAAACGATCGGAATGGACGGCGGCTGAAACCTCAACCCCCGCACCACCCCGGCGAACTCCCCCAACATCGGATCCATCCGATGGGAGTGGAAGGCATGACTGACCCGCAACCGGCGGGTACGCCGCCCCAGCCCGGCCACCCGCGCCTCGATCCGCTCGACCTGCCCGGCATCACCGGAGACCACCACCGACCCGGGGCCGTTGAACGCCGCGATCTCCACCCCCTCCGACAACAACGGAGTGATCTCCGCCTCCCCGGCCTCCAGCACACACATCACCCCACCAGCGGGAAGGGCCTGCATCAACCGGCCCCGAGCCGCCACCAGCACACACGCATCGGTCAGCGACAACACCCCCGCCACCTGCGCCGCCGCCACCTCACCGATCGAATGCCCCAGCAGATAATCCGGCCGCACCCCCCACGACCCCACCAACCGGAACAACGCCACCTGCACCGCGAACAACGCCGCCTGCGTGTACACCGTCCGATCCAGCGCCTGCCCATCAGCCGCGATCACCTCACGCAACGACCGGCCCAGCAACGGATCCAGCTCCGCGCACACCTCATCAAAAGCCGCCGCGAACACCGGATAGCGGCCATACAACTCCAGCCCCATCCCCGGCCGCTGCGACCCCTGACCCGAAAACAGGAACGCCACCTTGCCAGGACCGACAGCCTCCGACGAGCCCTCGGCGACCCGGGCCAGCCCGGCCACGAGCTCCTCGCGGTCGCCCGCGACCACGACCGCCCGGTGCTCGAACACCGACCGCAGGTTCGTGGTGTAGGCGACATCGAGCGCCTCGTGTTCGGCCTTCAGCAGCCGCCGCGCCTGGGCGCGCAGTGCTTCGGCCGTCTTGGCCGACAGCACGACCGGCATGACGGGCACGTCCATGCGATCTGTGACGGCCTCTTCGGGGAATTCCTCCAGGATCACGTGCGCGTTGGTACCGCTCAGCCCGAACGACGACACGCCCGCCCTGCGTGGCTGCTCACCTCGCGTCCACTCCACAGGCTCGGCGAGCAACGCCAGTCCACCAGCGTCCCAGTCCACGTGGGGTGTCGGCTCGGACACGTGCAGGGTGCGCGGGAGCGTGCCGTTCCGCAGGGCCTGCACCATCTTGATGACGCCGGCCACGCCCGACGCGGCGAGCGTATGCCCGATGTTGGACTTCACCGACCCCAGCCACAGGGGACGCTCCCGGCCCTGCCCATACGTCGCGAGCAGGGCGCGTGCCTCGATCGGGTCGCCGAGCTCGGTGCCGGTGCCGTGCGCCTCCACCACGTCCACCTGATCGGACGACAGCCCCGCGGCGGTCAGCGCCTGCTGGATCACCCGCTGCTGCGCCAGCCCGTTGGGCGCGGTCAGGCCGTTGGACGCGCCGTCCTGGTTGATGGCGCTGGCCCGTACCACGGCAAGCACCCGGTGGCCGTGGCGGCGGGCGTCGCTGAGCCGTTCCAGCACCACGACGCCCACACCCTCGGCCATGCCCATGCCGTCGGCCCCGGCCGAGAACGCCTTGCAGCGGCCGTCGGCCGCCAGCACCCGCTGACCGCCCAGCTCCACGAGCGGGCCGGGAGACGACAGTACGGTGACGCCTCCGGCCAGGGCGAGGTCGCAGTCGCCGTTGCGCAGGGCGCGCGCGGCGAGGTGCAGTGCGACCAGCGAGGTCGAGCAGGCGGTGTCAACGGTGACCGCCGGGCCCTCCAGTCCCAGTGTGTACGAGATGCGCCCGGAGGCCACGCTCGGCACGACACCGGTCACCACGTGACCCTTGACGTTCGGCGGCGCCTGGTGGAACAGCGGGCCGTACTCCTGGTAGTTGATGCCGACGTACACGCCGGTTTGGCTGCCCCGCAGTCCCTGGGGATCGAGCCCGGCGTTCTCCAGGGCCTCCCACGACTTCTCCAGCAGCAAGCGCTGCTGCGGATCCATCACCAGCGCCTCACGCGGGGAGATCCCGAAAAACCCGGCATCGAAGTCGGCCACTTCGCTCATGAAGCCGCCGCGCCTGACGTATGTCGTCCCCGACCGGCCCGGGTCGGGATCGTACAGCGCGGTCAGGTTCCAGCCCCGGTCCCCCGGCAGCTCGGAGGTCGCGTCCCGGCCCGCCGTGACCAGCTCCCACAGCTGGCCGGGCGTGTCGACGTCGCCCGGGTAACGGCAGGCCATGCCGACGATCGCGATCGGCTCCCGATCACGATCGTCGTTCTCCTTAAGCCGCCTGCGCGTGGCCCGCAGCTCGGTGGTGACCTTCTTGAGATATTCGCGAAGCTTCTCGTCTTCGGACATACGAAACCGCCGTCCTTGGTCGCCGGGCTGTTCAGGGGTTGCCGAGCTCGCGATCGATGAGGTCGAAGATCTCCATGTCGGTCGCCGACTCGAGGTCGTCGTCGACGGAGACGGAGGTGACTTCGTCCTGGGCGGCGCCGCCGAATCTGGCCGCCAGTGCGGCCAGGCGGCGCTGGACGTGACCGCGGTCCGGGCCGTCGGCCGGCATCGCCGCGACGGCCGCCTCCAGCCGGTCGAGATCGTCGAACACCGTGGACGGTCCTTCCAGCTCCGTACAGAGATAGCGGACGAGGGCGGCCGGGCTGGGATGGTCGAACACGAGAGTGACCGGCAACTTCAAACCCGTCGCCGCACCCAGCCGGTTACGTAGGTCCACCGCGCTCAGCGACCCGAGGCCCAGATCCTTGAAGGGCCGCTCGGCATCGATCGCGTCCCGCGTCGCGTGCCCGAGTACGGCGGCGGCATGCTCGGTGACGAGCGCCAGCACCTCGGCTTCCCGCTCGGCGGGCAGCGACCTGGCCAGCCGATCCGCCCAGGACTCCCCGGTGGACGGCGCGGCCGGCGCGTCGCCGTCGGCACGTGCCTCCTCGATGGCGGCGAGCAGCGGCCGGGACCTGGCAGAGGCGAACACCGGCGCGAAGACCGCCCAGTCGACGTTGGCCACCGTCACGCACGTCTCGTCCTCCGTCAGGATCTGCGCCAGGGCGGTGAGTGCCAGTTCGGGCGGCAGGGTCGGCAGTCCCTGGCGGCGCAGGTGCGCCTCGTCCACCTCCTCGGGCATGCGCTCGCTTGCCCAGACGCCCCAGGCGATCGAGGTGGTGGCTCTGCCCCGCGCCCGCCGATGCTCGGCGAAGGCGTCCAGGTAGGCATTGCCCACCGCGTACGCGGCGTGGTCGCCGCTCCCCCACAACCCCGCCACGGAGGAGAAGCAGATGAAATGGTCGAGCTGGTCGGGATCGAGGAGCTCGTCCAGATACCGGGCACCGCGGATCTTGGCCGCCGCCACGGTGCCGAGTTCGGCGACCGTGACGTCGGCGAGCGGGGCCAGCCGGGTGGCGGTGGCAGCATGCACCACCGTCCGCACGGTCTGCCCGTCGGCGTCGAGCCGGGCCAGCAGGCCGGCCACCGCGTCCCGGTGGGCCACGTCGCAGGCCACGGCGCTCGTACGGGTGCCCATCGCGGTCAGTTCGGCCACCAGTTGGGCGGCCCCTGGGGCGTCCGGGCCCCGGCGGCTGACCAGGACGACGTGCTCGGCACCCTGCCCGGCCAGCCAGCGGGCTATGTACGGGGCGATGGAGCCGGTGCCGCCGATGAGCAGCGCCGTACCGCGTAGCCGAACCTCGGCGGCGGGGCTTCCCGCGAGCGGGGCGCGGATGAGCCGCCGGACGTACACCCCTGCGGACCGCACCGCGGCCTGATCCTCCTCGCCGAGCCCCGCCAGTACGGCGCAGACCCGCTCGTACGCGGCCTCGTCGGGGTCTTCCGGCAGGTCGATGAGGCCGCCCCACAGCTCTGGGTGCTCCAGCGCCGCCACCCGTCCCAGACCCCAGACGGTCGCCTGCGCCGGGTTGCGCAGCGTGTCGTCCGGCCCGGCTGCGACGGCTCCGCTGGTGAGCGACCACAACGGGGCCCTGCTTCCGGCCGCCGCCATCGTCTGGATCAGTTCCAGCGTGGCCGCCGCACCGCCGGGCACGCCGTCCTGCCCGGCCCGTTCGTCAAGGGCGAGCAGCGACAGCACGCCTGCGGGCTCCGCCGCCAGCGCCGCCGTGAGCGCGGCCCGGTCAGGACTGACCGACGTCATCGGGAGGGCGCCGAATCTCTTCAGCGCCTGTACGGCCGCCTCCACCGTCGCGTCGCCGGTGTGGCTCTCCGGCACGACGACCAGCCAGGAGCCAGAGAGCGCGGGAGGTGGGGATTCGGCGTGCTGCCAGGTGACGCGATAGCGCCATCTGTCCAGCATGGAACGGGTGTGGTGGCGGTCGCGCCAGCTCGCGAGCGCGGGCAGGACCGAGCTGAGCGGTGGGTCACCCTCCAGGTGGAGCCTGCGGGTGAGACCGTCGAGGTCGCCGCCTTCGACGGCCCGCCAGAGCTCGGTGTCCGCGTGGTCCTGGCGGGTGGGCTCCAGCCAGTAGCGCCGGCGCTGGAACGGATACGTCGGCACATCGACCGGCACCCCCCTCACCCCAGGCCACTCAACCGGCACCCCACGAACGAACGCCTCACCCACCGACAACAAGAACCGATCCAGCCCACCCTCATCACGACGCAACGTCCCCACCGCACCATCGATATGCACCCCCAGCACCGGATGCGGACTCACCTCAACAAAAACCCCCAGACCAGCAGCCCGCGCCGCCTCCACCGCAGCAGCGAACCGCACCCGCTGCCGCAGATTCACATACCAGTAATCACCATCCAAACCACCGGTATCAATCAACCCACCCGTCACCGAGGAAAAGAACGACACCTCCGACCGGCGCGGCGACACCGCCAACGCCCGAACCTCAGCCTCGACCTCCTCCACCGCAGCACCATGCGAGGCATAATCCACCGCGATCCGCCGCCCCCACACCCCCTCACCCGCACACAACTCCAAAAACCGCTCAACACCCCGCACCGGCCCCGACACCACCGTCGCCGCCACACCATTGACCGCCGCCACCGACACCCCCGCGAAACCCCCCTCCCCCAGCCGCCGCTCCACCCACTCCACCGACTGCGACACCGACGCCATCGCACCCCGGCCCGCCAACCGCCCCAACACCCGGCTACGCAACGCCACCACCCGCGCACCGTCCTCCACCGACAACGCACCACCCACCACAGCAGCCGCGATCTCCCCCTGCGAATGCCCCACCACCCCCGCCGGAACAACCCCCACCGAACGCCACAACTCCGCCAACGCCACCATCACCGCCCACAACACCGGCTGAACCACCTCGGCCCGCTCCGGCACCACCCCCGACCGCAACACCCCCTCCACATCCACAACACCAAACTCCCTCAACGCCTCAGCACACTCACCCAACCGCCGCGCGAACACCGGCGACGCATCCAGCAACGCCACCCCCATCCCCGCCCACTGCGACCCCTGACCAGGAAAAACGAACACCACACGCCCATCACCCCCCGCCACCCCCCGCACCACACCCGACGCCTCACGACCCTCGACGAGCGCGGCGAGCCCGGCCATCAGCGCGCCACGATCCGCGCCCACGACGGCGGCACGGTGCTCCAGCACGCTACGACCGGTCGCCAACGTGTGCGCCACGTCCCGAGCGCTCACCTCCGGACGCTCCTCCAGATAGGACAGCAAGCGCTGCCCCTGCACCCGCAGCGCCTCAGGACCACGCGCCGACAGCACCAGCGGCACCACCCCGGGCTCGTCCACCACGGGCTCCTCAACCGGCGGCGCCTCCTCCAAGATCACATGCGCGTTGGTGCCACTGATCCCGAACGACGACACCCCCGCCCGCCTCGGCCGACCACCCACCACCCACGGCCGCTCCTCGGTCAACAACGACACCGCACCCGAGGACCAGTCCACATGCGATGACGGCTGCTCCACGTGCAACGTGCGCGGCAGCAGGCCGTGTTGCATCGCCAACACCATCTTGATCACACCGGCAACCCCCGCCGCCGCCTGCGCATGACCAAGATTCGACTTCACCGACCCCAACCACAACGGCCCGACCCGATCCCGCCCATAAACCGAAAGCAACGCCTGCGCCTCGATCGGATCCCCCAGCGCCGTCCCCGTCCCATGCGCCTCCACCACATCCACATCACCCGGAACCAGACCCGCATCCGCCAACGCCTGACCGATCACCCGCTCCTGCGAAGGACCGTTCGGAGCCGTCAACCCATTCGACGCCCCATCCTGATTGACCGCACTACCACGGAAAACAGCCAGCACCCGATGGCCGTTACGCCTGGCATCCGACAGCCGCTCCAGCACCAACACCCCGACACCCTCCGACCACCCCGTCCCATCCGCCCCCTCCGCGAACGACTTACACCGCCCATCGACCGCCAACCCCCCCTGACGACTGAACTCCACGAACACCCCGGCCGACGACATCACCGTCACCCCACCCACCAGCGCCAGCGAACACTCCCCGCTCCGCAACGCCCGCGCCGCCAGATGCATCGCCACCAACGACGACGAACACGCCGTATCCACCGTCACGGCCGGACCCTCCAGGCCGAACGTGTAGGCGATCCGCCCGGACAGCACGCTGGCCGCGCCACCGGTCAGCAGGTACCCGTCCGCGCCGGTGCCGACCTGGTCGGTGCGGGGGCCGTACTCCTGGTGCATGGCGCCGACGAACACCCCCGCGTCCTTGCCACGCAGGGACTCCGCGTCGATCCCGGCCCGCTCGAACGCCTCCCACGACGTCTCCAGCAACAACCGCTGCTGCGGATCCATCGCCAACGCCTCACGCGGCGAAATCCCGAAAAACCCGGCATCAAAATCGGCGGCATCACTCAGGAAACCGCCGAACCGGGTATCGGACGACCGGCCCGACCCGGCGTCGGCCAACGCGGCCAGATCCCAGCCCCGGTCGGTCGGGAAGTCCCCGACGACCTCCCCATCCGAAGCCACGAGCTCCCACAGATCCTCCGGCGAGCCCACCCCACCCGGATACCGGCACGCCATCCCCACGATGACGATCGGGTCGTCGGCGGAGTGCGCCTCCTCCCGCACCGGCACGGCCGGTGCCGCGGCCGTGCTCCCCGACAGCTCCTCGCGCAGCCGTCGCGCGACCGCCTCCGGCGTCGGGTGGTCGAACACGACCGTGGTGGGCAGCGCGACGCCGGTGACGCTGTTCAGCGTGTTACGCAGGCGCACGGCCAGCAGGGAGTCGAAGCCGAGCTCTCTGAAGGTCCGTCGCGGCTCGATGGCGCTGCCGTCGGCATGCCCCAGGACGGTGGCGACCTGTGCGCGTACCAGGTCGAGCAGCACCCGATCCCAGTCGGCCTCCGGCGTCCCTGCCAGCTTCTGCCACAACGTCCCTTCCGTTCCGGTGGACGGGCGGCGCCTGGCCGTACGGCGTGCCAGGTCGCGCAGCAGCGGCGGCACCGGATCCGTGGCCCTGCGGGCGTCCAGGTGGGCGGGCACCAGCAACGCGGCCGACGGAGCGGCGAGGGCGGCGTCGAGCAGCGCGAGACCATCCCGCGTCGGCATGAACGTGACGCCCGCCTCCCGCCACCAGCCGAGCTCGACGGTCCGCAGGCCTCCGGTCAGGGCGCTGCGCTGTTCCCACAGCCCCCATGCCAGGGAGATCGCGGGAAGTCCAAGAGAGCGGCGGTAGGCGGCGAGCGCGTCGAGGTAGGCGTTCGCCGCCGCGTAGTTGGCCTGGCCGGCCGCGCCCAGCACGCCCGACATCGACGAGAACAGGACGAACGCCGACAGGTCGAGGTCCCGCGTCAGCTCGTGCAGATGCCAGGCGGCCAGCGCCTTTGGCCGCAGTACCCGGTCGACCCGCTCGGGCCGCAACGCCTCGACCACGCCGTCGTCGAGCACGGCGGCGGCATGCACGACACCCCGCAGCGGCCGATCGGCGGGCATTCCGGCCAGCACGGCTGCCAGCGCGTTCCGGTCCGCCACGTCACACGCTGCCACCGTCACGTCCGCGCCCGCCGCCTCCAACTCGGCGATCAGCCCGCCCATGCCCGGCGCGTCCTTGCCACGCCGGCCCACCAGCAGCAGCCGGCGGACGCCGTACCGGGCCACGAGGTGCCGCGCCACCTCTCCGCCCAGGGTTCCGGTCCCCCCGGTGATCAGTACCGTCCCCTCCGGGTCGAACGCCGTGGTCTTCAGCGCCGTGGTGTTCTCCGCGTGGGTCAGGCGCGGCGCGCGGAGCCGGCCGCCACGGAGGGCGAGCTGGGGTTCACCGGACGCCACGGCCAGGAGTGCCGTTTCCGCCACGTTCTCCAGGTCGTCCACGT
The DNA here is from genome assembly GCF_050943795.1 of Streptosporangium sp. CA-115845. Classification (NCBI taxonomy): domain Bacteria; kingdom Bacillati; phylum Actinomycetota; class Actinomycetes; order Streptosporangiales; family Streptosporangiaceae; genus Streptosporangium; species Streptosporangium sp. CA-115845. Next base: position 6,141,502 of record NZ_CP191988.1, read on the forward strand.
CGAGCAGCACGAACCGGCCAGGGTGCTCGGACTGGGCCGAACGTACCAGCCCCCAGACCGGCGCCTGACCAGGGTTGATCTCCTCGTCGCCGGTGTCCGTCGCCACAGCCTGGCGAGTCACCACCACCAGAGGCGAGCTCCCGCCTTCGGCCAGCCATTCCTGGACCCGCGCCAGCGCCCACCGCGCCGCGTTCCCGGGATCATCCCAGCCCTCGGGGCACATCACCGTCGTCGGATGTGCCGCCGCCAGGTCGGGGACGTCGCCGATCTCGGTCCAGCCGACCTGGAACAACGAGTCGTGCCGGGTCGTCCTGAACCGCCCCCGCGAGGCGGCCCGCATCGCCAGGGCGTCCACCGAGACCACCGGCCGCCCCTGGTCGTCGGTCGCCTCCAGGCGGATGGCGCCGTCACGGCCTGGTCGGAGCCGTACCCTCAAGATCGAGGCGCCGGTCCCGTACACGCGCACACCACTCCAGGCGAACGGCAACAGGATCTCATCCGGTCCGGCAGCCGGGGTGAGCGCGCCCAGCCCGATCACGTGCAGGGTTCCGTCCAGCAACGCAGGATGTACGGCGAAGCCTCGTACCTCCGCCTCCTCCGGCAGGACCACCTCGGCGTACACCTCGTTCCCACGCCGCCAGGCCGCCCGCACTCCCTGGAAGGCCGGCCCGTAGTCGTACCCCTGCAGGGCGAGCCGGTCGTAGAGGTCCGCCACCTCGATCCGCCGCGCCTCCGGTGGCGGCCAGGCAGCCGGCCCTTCGACAACGCCCACGCTGCCCGCGTCGGAGCCGACGACCACGCCGGTGGCGTGGCTGGTCCACGGGACATCGTCCTTGGCGTCCTCGGGTCGTGAGTGAACGGCCACGGTGCGGCGTCCCGCCTCGTCCTGGGGCCCGGTGACGACTTGGAGCCGGACGCCGCCCTGCTCGGGCAGGGTCAGCGGCGCGTGCAGGGTGAGTTCCTCGATCTGGTCACCGACCTGGAGTGCGAGTTCCACGAACGCCGTTCCCGGCAGCAGCGCCTCGCCCCACACCGCGTGGTCGGCCAGCCAGGGATGGGTATCGGACGAGATCCGCCCCGTCCAGGTGGACCCGCCGTCGGCGGTGTCCAGGGTGGCGCCGAGGAATGGGTGGTCGGCGAAGCTCAGGCCGAGGTGCCGGACGTCGGTCCGTGATGGCTGCGTCTTCAGCCAGTAGCGCCGGCGCTGGAACGGATACGTCGGCACATCGACCGGCACCCCCCTCACCCCAGGCCACTCAACCGGCACCCCACGAACGAACGCCTCACCCACCGACAACAAGAACCGATCCAGCCCACCCTCATCACGACGCAACGTCCCCACCGCACCATCGATATGCACCCCCAGCACCGGATGCGGACTCACCTCAACAAAACCCCCCAGACCAGCAGCCCGCGCCGCCTCCACCGCAGCAGCGAACCGCACCCGCTGCCGCAGATTCACATACCAGTAATCACCATCCAAACCACCGGTATCAATCAACCCACCCGTCACCGAGGAAAAGAACGACACCTCCGACCGGCGCGGCGACACCGCCAACGCCCGAACCTCAGCCTCGACCTCCTCCACCGCAGCACCATGCGAGGCATAATCCACCGCGATCCGCCGCCCCCACACCCCCTCACCCGCACACAACTCCAAAAACCGCTCAACACCCCGCACCGGCCCCGACACCACCGTCGCCGCCACACCATTGACCGCCGCCACCGACACCCCCGCGAAACCCCCCTCCCCCAGCCGCCGCTCCACCCACTCCACCGACTGCGACACCGACGCCATCGCACCCCGGCCCGCCAACCGCCCCAACACCCGGCTACGCAACGCCACCACCCGCGCACCGTCCTCCACCGACAACGCACCACCCACCACAGCAGCCGCGATCTCCCCCTGCGAATGCCCCACCACCCCCGCCGGAACAACCCCCACCGAACGCCACAACTCCGCCAACGCCACCATCACCGCCCACAACACCGGCTGAACCACCTCGGCCCGCTCCGGCACCACCCCCGACCGCAACACCCCCTCCACATCCACAACACCAAACTCCCTCAACGCCTCAGCACACTCACCCAACCGCCGCGCGAACACCGGCGACGCATCCAGCAACGCCACCCCCATCCCCGCCCACTGCGACCCCTGACCAGGAAAAACGAACACCACACGCCCATCACCCCCCGCCACCCCCCGCACCACACCCGACGCCTCACGACCCTCCGCCAGGGCCCGCAACCCCTCCACGCCGTCCATCACCACGGCCCGATGCTCGAACACCGACCGACGCGCCAGTTCCGCCGCCACCCGGGCCGGGCCATGCGCTCGCACAACCGGTACCAGCCGCGCCGCCTGATCGCGCAGTGCCTCGGCGGTCTTGGCCGACAGCACCACCGGCACCGGTCCGGCAGCCTCGACCACCGGCTCCTCAACCGGCGGCGCCTCCTCCAGGATCACGTGCGCGTTGGTACCACTGATCCCGAACGACGACACCCCCGCCCGCCTCGGCCGACCACCCACCACCCACGGCCGCTGTTCGGTCAGCAGTTCCACCGCACCCGAGGACCAATCCACATGCGATGACGGCGCGTCCACATGCAACGTCCGCGGCAACACCCCATGCCGCATCGCCAACACCATCTTGATCACACCGGCAACCCCCGCCGCCGCCTGCGCATGACCAAGATTCGACTTCACCGACCCCAACCACAACGGCCCGACCCGATCACGACCGTAGGCGGCCAGCAACGCCTGCGCCTCGATCGGATCCCCCAGCGCCGTCCCCGTCCCATGCGCCTCCACCACATCCACATCACCCGGAACCAGACCCGCATCCGCCAACGCCTGACCGATCACCCGCTCCTGCGAAGGACCGTTCGGAGCCGTCAACCCATTCGACGCCCCATCCTGATTGACCGCACTACCACGGAAAACAGCCAGCACCCGATGGCCGTTACGCCTGGCATCCGACAGCCGCTCCAGCACCAACACCCCGACACCCTCCGACCACCCCGTCCCATCCGCCCCCTCCGCGAACGACTTACACCGCCCATCGACCGCCAACCCCCCCTGACGACTGAACTCCACGAACATCCCCGGGTTCGCCATGACGGTGACGCCCCCTGCCAACGCCAGCGTGCACTCACCGCGGCGCAGCGACTGAACGGCCAGGTGCATCGCCACCAACGACGACGAACACGCCGTGTCCACCGTCACCGCCGGGCCCTCCAACCCGAACGCGTACGCCACACGGCCCGACGCGACGCTTGGCGTCGTCCCCGTCAGCATGTGGCCTTCGAACCCCTCGGGCGCCGCGTGCAGAGGAGCGGCGTAGTCCTGCGGGACGGCGCCGACGAAGACGCCCGTACGGGTGGCACGCAACGTACGTGGATCGATCCCGGCCCGCTCGAACGCCTCCCACGACGTCTCCAGCAACAACCGCTGCTGCGGATCCATCGCCAACGCCTCACGCGGCGAAATCCCGAAAAACCCGGCATCAAACTGCGCCGCGTCATACAAGAACCCGCCCTCACGAACATACGAACACCCCGACCGCTCAGGATCCGGATCGAACAACGCCCCCAGATCCCAGCCCCGATCCGTCGGAAAACCCCCGATCGCATCCCCACCCGAAGCCACGAGCTCCCACAGATCCTCAGGCGAGCCCACCCCACCCGGATACCGGCACGCCATCCCCACGATCGCGATCGGCTCGCGGTCGCGCTCTTCCGCCTCCCGCAGCCGCTGCCGGGTCTCGTGCAACTCGACGGTCACCCGCCGCAGATACTCCACCAGCTGGTCGTTGTCCGTCATCCGCCCGCCCCCGAGTCCGTCCCGCCGTGGCTCATCCGAGTTCCCCGTCGATGAAGCTGAGAAGTTCGTCCACCGAAGCCGTTCGCAGCCGCCCGGCGACCTCGTCCGCCGGTGGCGTCTCCGCCTGCGATGGCGCCTGCGCCCACGCCGCCATCCGGTCGGCCAGCGCCGCCAGACGAGCGGCGACCTCCGCACGCTCCCCCTCGTTGGCAGGTGGAGCGTTGAGCGCGTCGGCCAGCCGGTCGAGCATCGTGCTCAGCGGGTTGGGCGGCCGCAGTTCCGAGCGCAGGTGCTCGGCCAGGCGCGCGGGCGTGGGATGGTTGAACACCACGGCGACCGGCAGGCGCAGACCGGTGGCGGCGGCGAGCCGGCTGCACAGCTCGACCGTCAGCGGCGAGTCGAACCCGAGTTCCGCGAACGTCGACGTCATGTCCACCGCGCCCGGGTCGTGGTGCCCGAGCGACGCCGCCACCTGCGTCCGCACCAGCTCGACCGGATCCGGGGGCGTCTCATCGACAACCCGTGCGACCTCGGCCCGCTGCCTCACAGGCGAATCCGCGACGCGCTCGCTCGTGTCCAGCCAGTGCCGTTGCCGCTGGAAGGCGTAGGTGGGCAGGTCGACCACCCGGGCGTCGGTCCCCGCGAAGCAGCGGTCCCAGGCGGCCATGCCCCCGGCGACGTACGCCTCGGACAGCGAGGTGAGGAAGCGGTCCAGCCCACCCTCACCCCGGCGCAGCGTTCCCAGTACCGCCGCCTCCGGCACGGTGTCCCGCACTCCTCCGGTAAGGACCGGGTTCGGGCTGACCTCGATGAAAACCCCGCAGCCGGTCGTCCGTATGGTCTGTGCGAAGCTGACCTGGTGCCGCAGGTTCCGATACCAGTACTCGGCGGTCAACTCCTCGCCGGCCAACCGGCCTCCCGTGACCGTCGAGTGGAACGGCACCCGGGTGGCGACGGGACGAATCGGGGCGAGTGCCTCCAGCATCTCCGCGCGGATGGCCTCGACCTGGTGCGAGTGCGAGGCGTAGTCGACCGCCACCCGGCGAGTGCGCACCCCCTCGGCGTCGTATCGCTCCTGCAGCGCCATGAGCGCGTCGAGGTCGCCTGACACCACGGTCGAGCCGGGCCCGTTCACGGCGGCGATCGTCAGGCCATCGGGCAGTCGCCTCATGACGTCCTCGACCGGGAGCACGATCGAGAGCATCCCGCCACGGTGGGCGAGTCTCATCAGCAGCCGGCTGCGCAGGGCGACGATGCGCGCGGCGTCGGGCAGGGTGAGCGCGCCCGCGACGTAGGCGGCGGCGACCTCTCCCTGGCTGTGCCCGACGACCGCCGATGGCCGTACCCCGAAGGACTTCCACAGGGTGGCGAGCGACACCATCACCGCGAACAGTGCGGGCTGCACAAGATCGGAGTGCTCCAACGTGGCCGGGTCGTCGAGGGCGTCCAGCAACGGCCGGTCAAGGTAGGGCGCGAAGGCATCGGCACATTCGTGCATGTGCTCGCGGAAGACCGGCGAGCTCTCCAGAAGAGGAACCGCCATACCCGTCCACTGCGATCCCTGCCCAGGGAATATGAACGCGACCCCGTCCCGGCGTCCGGCGCCGCCTTCCACGAGTCCGGGGGCGGGCTGTCCGGCGGCGAGGGCGGCAAGTCCGCGCTCGAACCCGGCGCGGTCGGTGGAGAGGAGTACGGCCCGGTGGTCGAAGGCGGTCCGCGTCGTGGCAAGGGAGAGGCCGATATCGAGGTCGCGAGCCGGGTACTCGTGCAGCTGGTCGAGAAGTCGTCGTGCCTGGTCGCGGAGCGCTTCTCGGCTCCGTCCTGACAGTACCCAGGGAACCGGCCGGGACGATGCGTCCGCGCCGGGCCGGGGATCCGGTGGCGCGGGATGAGGGGCGGGCGGTTCCGCGAGGACGAGATGGCAGTTCGTGCCTCCCATCCCGAACGAGCTCACCCCCGCGATCAGCGGAAGGTGTGGCTCCGGCCACGGCCCCGTCTCGGTCTGGACGCGTAGTCCCAGCTCGTCCAGCGGGATGCGCGGGTGGGGATGCTCGAAGTGGAGGCTGGGGACAAGATTCCTGTTCCTGATGCACAGGACCGTCTTGATCAGGCCCGCTATCCCGGCGGCCCCTTCGAGATGCCCGATGCCGGTCTTGACCGATCCGACCCGTAACGCGCCCGGATCGCCTCGGCCGAAGATCGTCCTTAACGCCATGGCTTCTATGGGATCGCCCACGAAGGTCCCGGTGCCGTGTAACTCGACATACTGCACCTCGGCGGCCCGGACCCCGGCCGAGGCGTGCGCCCACCGGATGGCATCCTCCTGCGCCTCCTGGTCAGGGGTGGTGAACGTCTCGCCCCCACCGTCGTTGTTGACCGCGCTGCCGAGGATCACACAGTGGATCCGGTCACCGTCGGCGAGTGCCGTCTCGAGCGGCTTGAGCACGACCACTCCGCCGCCCTCGCCACGCGCGTAGCCGTCGGCCTCGGCGTCGAAGGTGGCGGACCGGCCACTGGGCGACAGCCCGCCGAACGCCGCCGACGTGGCGGCGCTGCCCGGATCGAGCACCAGGTTCACCCCGCCCGCCAGAGCCACATCACACTCACCGCGTAACAGGCTCTCGGCCGCGAGATGAACGGCGACCAGCGACGACGACTGTCCCGTGTCCACTACCAGGCTGGGGCCCCGTAACCGGAGGAAGTAGGAGATCCGGTTCGCAAGCATCCCGCGGTGCAGACCGCTCATCTCGTACGGCGACCTGGGACCTGCGGCATAGCGCTGAGCGAGCGCGGCGTAGTCGTCCCACATCGCACCGACGAAGACACCGGTACGGCTGCCCTGGCATCGTTCGGGCACCGCCCGGGCATCCTCCAGCGCTTCCCAGCTCAGTTCGAGGAGCAGCCGCTGGCGCGGATCCATGGTTGCGGCCTGCCGGGCCGAGATGCCGAAGAACGCAGCGTCGAACCGGTCGACGTGGGCCAGCCAGCCGCCCCGCAGCGTGTACGCCGGCGCGTCGGCGAAGCCCGGCTCATCGTCCCGTCGTTCGCCCGGCATGTCCGCCACAGCGTCCGTGCCATCGCGTAACACCTTCCAGAAGGCTGCCATGTCTGCTGCCTGCGGAAAGCGGCAGGCCACGCCGATGACCGCTATCTTGCCTTGTCCCCCGTAACCAGCCACCAGAGAGCGATCTCCCCCTCAAGGCAATGAGTGCGAGCGACACATCCCACTCTCGCAGGACATGTCGGGCTCATCCTAAGCAGCTTCGTGATCAACTCCGCAAGAGATTTTGGCGATCAACTAAGCCCCACGATGTGACATCCGCAACTCCGCACCCTTCTCACACGCACGCGGCGCGAGAGGTATTATCGCCAGCCCCATCCGCCTTATCACACATTCTGTGACGGGAAGACGCCGCGCCACTCGCAGGCCCTCCGCCCTCGACCCCGCATCAGCGTGATTACAGAACGCGACAATCGTTCACGAGTCCCCTGTCAACATCTGCATTTCCGGCAATCAATGCGCCTGAAAAAAGCTTCATCAGCCCGCTCTTCTGGAAAGAGCAGCCATCACGCTAAGGATGACACTTTGTTACGACCCATGTAGGGCGTTGCACGGCCATTTCGTGGGCCTTCCCGACATTCGGCCACGGCCACGTTGACCGAACCCCGCACCTCTGGCTGCGGTCCGTCCTGCCGCGGCGGACGAAATCATCGTGGTTCCGGGGAGGAACGAACGGCAATGCAAAATGCGCTGGGCGGCGTCTTGCGACTGCCGGTGATGACACCCGTTGAGGCGATGAGACTCGCCTGCCCTCCGAACGTGGTGTCCGGACCGCCACTCTCGATGACTCCGCCGACCCCGTTCACCCTCGGATAACTGGATCTCTACCTGGATGCGCCATGGCCGTCACCATATGGATTCACCTGGCGAATTACCGGCGGGTGACACTCGTGCGGTGCAGCAATGCGACTGCTCGGCGGTTACTCGTGCACGTTCGATTTGCCGTAAAACTCGGACCCCAATGCCGCTCTCACCCGTCGGGCCGGTTCAGCGGAGACCATGCGTGATCAGTACGCCAAGCTCGTCGAATTCGCCGACCGAGACAACATCATGATCCAGGTGTTGCCGTTCAACGCAGAGTTCCATCCCGCCACCGCTAGGGCGTTCGCCATCATGGAATTCCATGAACCTTACGACCCTAATGTGGTTCACCCCGAAAACATGACAAGTATCCTTTATGCGGCACATTGCCATGCACACTGGTACGCAGGGTGACCAGAGCCGCCCCTCTCTGCCGGACCTCGGCGGGACACGGGACGGACCAAAGTGCCTGACGCCGAAACCTCCCTTCCAAAGGTGAACAGCCGCCCGTGCCGTACGGAAATCCCGCCTCCCCGGGGCCCGGATGCGGATCGCGTCACCGGGTCGGTGGCACAATGGGCCCCATGCCTGACGTGCCGAGTGTTCGCGCCGTCCTCCTCGACGACGACCGGCTGGTGGTCTTCCGGCGTACGGTCCCCGGTAAGGAGCTCTACTGGTCCGTCCCCGGCGGCCATGTCGAGCCCGAGGACGCCTCGCTGGAGCACACCCTGCACCGCGAGGTCATGGAGGAGCTGGGCGCCGTGGTCTCCGGCGTCACCCCGCTGACCACCCTGGAATGCGTGCGCGACGAGGGGATCAAGACCCAGCACGTCTACGGCTGCCGCCTGGTCTCGATGGATCTCGCCCTGCGCTGCGGCCCGGAGTTCGACGATCCCGCCCGTGGCCACTACGAGGTGGTGCGGCTCCCGCTCGACCCGGCCGAGATCTCCGCCATCAACCTCGTCCCCCCGGAGCTCGGCACCTACCTCGCGGGCACCGTCACCCTGCTGCCCGGCCTGATCTCCTGACCTTCCCGTCCACCGGGGCCCGCCGAGGTCATCTCGAACGGCCTCACCGGCTCGCGCCGGGCGAGGCAGTGGCACCGCAGCAGGCCGGCCTGCGGACATAGAGGCCGATCCACGAATACCCGAAATCATCGGTGGATCTCAGCTCGAAGTCACGGTTGCCCATGAGGGCGAGATAGCGCTCGTCGTCCTCCAGGAAGGCGCTGTTCTGGCGCTTCCTCCCGCCGGTGACCACCCAGACGCGCTCGACGCCGTCCAGGGCGGCCGTGAACTGCGCGGCGGTTCTCGGCGCGACCTGGCCGGGAGCGTAGGTGAGATCGCGCAGGTTCCGGTACGCGTCCCCGTACACGGCGGCGAACAGGCGCCAGTTCTCCTTCACGTACAGCACGGCGTCACCGGGTCGCTGCTCGGCCAGCAGCGTGGCCGCCATGCTCCGCAGATCGTCGGGGCGGGTGTCCGGCTCGCGGATCGTCAGGTGCGCCGGAACGGTCAGCGCCGCGACGAGGACCAGTCCGGCCCCGGCCGACGCCCGGGGCCGCAGGGCGTCCAGGCCCGCCCCCGCGAGCAGCGCCATGGCGGGAACGGCGAAGAGCAGGTATCTCGGACTTTGACGTGCTCCTCCACATAAATGTGGAGGATTCCTGTGCTGCTTACGCAGCAGCTCGCAGCGCGGGTGCGGGCGAGACTGTGGAACAGGATGCTTGACGCTTCACAGGCCCCGGTATCCCGGAGTCTCCACGCCCTGTGACCGCCCGTCCGGCGGCAGAGTTGTACCGATGAAGCTGGTTTCGGGCGGCGTTGGTATCGGCGTTGCCGATCCATCCGCACGCCACGTTCTTGCACGCGAACCGCGACTGCGTTTCGCGTGATCCCGCGGTGGTGGTGTGACAGCGGTGACACTCTTGGCTGGTGCCGTGCGGGCGGACCCTGGCGACCAGACCGCCACGATCGGCGCTCTTGTAGGTCAGCAACTCCACCGCTCGGCCCCACGCCTCGCCCGCGATCGAGCGATTCAGGCCCCGCTTTTGGGCGACGTTGACCCCCGGCTCCTCCACGGTCCCACACGCCGAGGCCATCATGGTGGTGATTTTCAGGTCTTCGACCACGATCGCGCTGAATCGCCGCGCGAGATCGGTCGTGCTCTGATGTTGCCAGTCGACGGCTCGGCGCTTGGCTGTCGCGCGGAGCCGGGCGATCTGGTCGTAGGTGCGGCGTTCCCGGTTGGAGACCGGGTCGCCTTTCTCGCGGGTGGCACGCTGACGGGCGCTTTTGCGCTCCAGACGCAAGAGCCGCTCGCTCTGCCCGCCGGTGAGCCATAGGCCGTGCCGAAGATGTTGCCCGGTGGACAGGGCCAGGGGGACCGTGATGCCCCGGTCGATGCCGACCTTCGGCCCGGTGTGCGCGACGGGGGCCGATACGAGCAGCTCGATACGGAAGACGATGTTCCACCCGTGGGCTTCTTTCACCAGGCGAGCCCCGGTGACTCTGCCCGGCGGTCCGCCCTTGGTGATGCCGGGCAGGTCTTTTGTCCACCGGAACCTCACCCGTCCGACCTTGGGCAGACTCACCGCGCCCCACCTGCGGTTGATCCGGCTGATCTGCAGGTCGCGGGCCTGGGGGACGTCCACGGCCATCCGGGATCGGGACCGAAACCGGCTCTTGAACGTCGGGCGCTTGGCCGGGTGGTCGGGGTTGAAGAAGTTCGCCCACGCCTGCCGGTAGGTTTTCAGTACGGCTTGCGCGGCCTGAGCGGGGAGTTGCCCCATCCACTCGATCTCGCGGCGTGCTTTTCGAATCGCCGCGTCGCACTCCTTCGGTGACGCGAACCGGCCCTGGCGGAAGGTCGTGAACTCATGGAGCACGTTCCACAAGGCGCGCGCGGTGTGGGCTTGACCGTCCAAAACGGCCATCTGGGCCGGATTGAGGTCGAGTCGCGCCACGTGCGCACGAGCCCGCTTCACCTTCTCCACACACTGATCATATCGTTTGGTTTATGTCACCGCGATGGAATCCGAACCCCGATGTGAGAACGGGACGACATGTCGTCTACAACCTCCACGCCCATTTGGTGTTCGTGACAAAGTACCGGCGTGGGGTGTTCACCGACGAGATGCTGATCCGCTGCGAGGAACTCATGCGCGAGGTATGCGCCGATTTCGAGGTCGAGCTGCGCGAGTTCAACGGCGAGCACGACCACGTCCACCTGCTGGTCCACTACCCGCCCAAGGTCGCCCTGTCCAAACTTGTCAACTCGCTGAAGGGGGTCTCGGCTCGGATGCTTCGTAAGGAATACAGCACACACGTCCGCGAATACCTCTGGGGCGGACATTTCTGGTCTGGCTCCTACTTCGCCGGGTCGGTCGGCGGGGCGCCGCTCACCGTGCTCAAACAGTACATCGAGCAGCAGAAACGACCTGTGTGAGTGAAGCTGCCGACAAATCCGAAAGGTCAGGGCACGCTCGCGCCCTGGCGGGCACTCCCGCGTGGGCCTTCACCCCCGGCGTGAACGCCAGAGCACTGGCCCACATTCTGGTAGACCGGATGGATCTGCGAGATCGCCATGGACAGCAACGGCAGCAGCGCCCAGGGCAGCGCGACCCCGGTCAGCCGCCCGCCGGAGATCGCCCCGAAGATCACGAGGGCGGCCAGGGGCAGCACCAGCCACGTGTTGCCCGCGATCTCCTTCCCGAACCTGGCGACGTCGACGAACTCCGGCGATCGCAACCACGACAGCTGGGCCTCGCGCTGACCGGCCGCGAGAAGCGCGAGCGGGACGATCCCGGCCCCGGCCACCGTCAGCGCCCCGGCGAACCGCGCGATCCCTGGGCGGGACGCGGTCACCGACGAGGAATCATGACGAGGCGACAGCACCGGCGCGATGCCTTGGCGGGACGCCTCGGTGGACGAGACGTCATCGCGGCGGTGCCACACCGCCACCGTCACCGCGTGCGCGACGACCAGGAGCAGGGCGTAGACGTGCAGCCAGCCGAGCAGCACCAGGCAGGCCGCGTAGCCCAGGTACCACCGGCGGCTCGATCGTCGCGTCGCCTCGATGAGCACCCAGGTCGCCAGCACGGCCACCGCCGTCACGATGGCGTAGCTCCGGGTCTCCTGGGCGTACCGGCTCACCATCGGCAGCGCGGCGTAGCACAGTCCGGCCAGCAGGCCCGCCCTCGGAGTGGCGAGCCTCCCGCCCAGAACCGCGATGCCGTACGCGGCGGCGGCCGTGGCGAGGACCGAGGGCAGGCGCATGGCCGGCTCTCCGGTCGAGATCGCGGCGACCGGCCGGAGCATGAGGTAGTAGAGCGCGTGCACCCGGTCGATGCTGTCGAGCAGGTTCCACAGGTCGCCGACGGGCATCGCGGCGGCCAGCACGCTGACCGACTCGTCCCGCCAGAACGAGGGGGTGGCGATGCCCCAGAGGCTGATCACCGTCGCCACCACCGCCGGGATCACCTCCGGCAGGCGGGTTCGGCCACGTGGCCGAACCATGACTTTTTCCACAACACCCATCACATCGTGCTATTTCACACTATGATCAGCATGATGCGATGACTGGGCGGGGTCGGACCGTGGCGGAGGACTCCCCGCGAAGATTCCCGAGGATCCGGCGGTTCACCCGCGTGACATCCAAAACGGCGAGGGCCAGCCTCAGCGGAGGTTGCGAACACGCTGCGGGGAAACCGAGATTGTCGGGTCTGCCTTCCTAATGCCAGGACCAAGGTGGATCTGTACGTCCGGTGCGGAACATCGCTAAGTTCGCCCCCGCTGCCTCGCATGGCTTTCGGCAGGCCGCGCCCTGCCGACGCCAGGCCGGAGCCGCCCGACCGCCGCCCCCGGCCGGCGGTCGGGCGGGAGTGAGCTCTTGGCGCCCGCCGGGTGCGCAGGCCCATGCCTCCTTGGGCCGGCAGAGCAGGCCCTGCTCCAGGTACCGCCCCAGCCGGGCAGACTGCGCCGGGCTCGACCGGGGAAGCGACGGCGGACCCGTGGACCTGATCCCGGACCCCGAACAGGTCTAGGCGGTCCTGCGCCACCCCGGTTACGTACGGATCCGCGGGAGCCGGACGGTGGGATCCCTCCAGGCTGCCCGACATAGGGCTCATGGGAGGTTGAGCCCGAGCCTGATCCGCCGGACCGCCGCCCGGCAACTCTCCGCCGATACGCCAAGCTCGCGACGCGCCGCTGCGAGCTCGACGTACGGCCCGGTCGAGTCCGGGGCCGGGTCGCGGGTTCCGGCGGAGTCGAAACAGCGGTCCTTGAACGCGTCGCAGATGGTCATGCCGAGAAAGGCGAACGCCGACAACTCAGCGATGGCCATTTTGATCGGTGATTCATCTGGAGCGCTCATGGACGGCTGCTCGGATGACAGGTCGGCCAGCTCCTTCAATGCGGGCAGGAGTTCGGCGAGACCGGCGTCCGGCTCGAAGAATCGGGCGAGCAGGCGCAGCCGGTCGAGGACCGCTCCCCATTCCGCGCTGGCGGACAGCCTGGCGATCAGGCCGCGGGTGCCGGTGATCGCCCCCTGCACCTCCTCTCGGATGAGCCGGTCGGCGATTTCCGAGAGCCACAACTCGTACTCGTGTTCTATGTTGATCTCGACGAGCCGGCGTGCCACCCGGATGAGTTCGCGGGGCAGGCCACCGGACAGCGCCACGCCGAGCCACACGAATGAATCGGTGAATCCCGGGACGCGTCGTTGCAGGAGCTGCCGGGAGAGCTCGAACGGCATCGGTTCCAGCGAGACGATCTCGTCGAAGGCGTTCTCGATGTGAGAATGCCCGGTGATGACCCGGCGGGCGAGCGCGGCGCCGAGCTCGTCGGCGACGGCGATGAGGAAGTGGCAGGGCACTGACGCGAAGACCGCCTTGATCTCGCTGAGGAATCGGGTGGCCTCCTCCGCTGTACCGATCCGGTCGACTTCGTCGATGCAGATCAGCACCCTGCGCCCACGAGCCTGCTCGGCCTTGGTGACCGCCTCCAGAAACCGGCACAGATGTCCAACCAGTTCCGGCATGGTCCAGGGCAGGGCCTTCGTCGCGACACTGCGGTTGAACCCGGCCTGCAGGACGGGCAGGGCGCCGCCGGCCTGCACCGTCGCCGTCTGTTCGGCCTGCAGGCGCTGATAGTGCCGCCTGGCCTCCGTGACCAGTTCCGGCTCGGACGGCCAGGAGAGCCGCCGCCAGTTCCGCTTCGGGACAGCAGCGAAGATGAGGAAGAGCAGTGAGATCTGGACGAACAGCCGGTGACCGGCCCACCAGGACGCGAACCATTCTCGTAATTCGCGTAGGCCCTCGTCCACGCTAGCGGCCGCGATGGCGGCCATGTGGGACAGCTCGGTGGTGAGCGTCCAGATCAGGACACCGGTGAACAGGCAGGCCAGCATCATGCGCACGATCGGCCCGGTGGCCCCGCTCAGGTAGCGGAAGAGGTTCTTGCGCCTTTTCAGCATCGTGGGGCGTTCGACGGTGAACCCCTGGTCGGCGATGTACGCGGCGCACAGGCGCTGGAAGAGCTCGATGAGGAACTCTTTCGGCACGTACTGCGTGGGCGCCGACACCAAGACCGAGAACTGCGACTCGCCCGCGCACAGGCGCCGTAACAAGGTCGTCTTTCCGGAGCCGCGCAGCCCTGACACGGCGATGCTGGCGCCATCCGATCGGCGCAGGGCCTCTTGGGCACGGTGAATTGCCCGTGTGGGCACCAGCAGCCCCGCATGATAGATCGCGCGCAGCCGCGTGGTGTCCTGGACGAGCAGCCGTTTGTCCAGCTGGGGTTGCAGGAGCCGGTTGATCGTCTGGATGAGCTCGGGCATGACCGCGTTCTCGCAGGCGTCTTCGAGCCAGCGCCGACGTGCGCGCCCGGCTCGGCTCTCCAGGCCGGGGGCTGCGGGGAGCAGCAGATACATCTTCATGGTCATACGCAGTGGGCGGCCGGTGTGGTCCAGACTGAGAATCCACGCGAGGCCGAGAAACGCGCCCATGAGGAGGACCGAAGCGAACGAGAAGGGCAGCCCGAACATTGGTGGCACCGCCAGCAAGGCCAGGCCCGTCACGAAGCACGAGGCGGCGAACAGGTGTTTCGGGAGGCTGCCTGTGGTGCGGGCGGCGCGTAAGGACAGACCGGCCGACGGTACGACTGCGATGGCCACGACCTGGCATGCCAGCAGCACGAGATCGGCCCACGAGGTGACGAGCAGTGAGAGTGCGGCGACCAGAAGGACAGTCGTCCTCGTGGACATGAACCGCCGGACGGCCGCGAGGCTGAACCCGGCGGTGAGTTCCTCGAAGTCCGCCTTCGCCCGCGTGGCGGCATTGGCGAGTTCGGCGAACTCGGCGTAGCTGTCCAGGGCCGTCGAGTCTCGGAAGGCCCTGTCCCTGCTGCTGCTCGTGAGTACCTGAGCCCAGTCCACGAGCTGCTGTGCGGCCATGTCATGTGGCGATTTTCGATCGACGTAGAAGCGAATGCGGGGATCGTCCCGGCAGCTGCCGGCCAGCTCGTCCCAGGGGAACAGTCCGGGACCCGCTGTCTCGAGATCAGCCATGGCCGCCGCCGCCCTGCGGGGGGCGTACCACCTGGTCGTCCGGGGAGGGCGAGGTACGCGCGTCCTTCATGCCACGTAACGCTTGGTCCTCGACGTCCTCCTCCTCCGGACGAAGGATGTCGGGAGGAGGCTGTGGTGGATGCCGGGACCCGTACGATTCGCGATTCCAGACCTCTTCAAGGCTGACCTTGCCGGAGGCCTCGCCCAGCGCCGTCTCGGCGGACAGGAACCGCTCGCGCGCCATGAGGAACTCGCGATGTTCGATGATCGCGAGGATTTTCTCGTAGGTGCCCGGCCTCTGCATGAGCTTGACGATCACAGGCAGGCACTCGACCAATACCAGGGACAGGAAGAGCAGGAGCAGGGCGAGGCTCAGAGAGGTGTTCGTGCCTGATATCTCATTCAGTGCCGTGAGCCGGAGGAGCAGGCCGTCCGGGTTCTGGTTCTGCGCATCGAACTGGGCGCGCAGGGCGTTCTGCTGTCGCAGATGCCGGTCCAGTTGCTCCTGATATCCCGGCAGGTCCGCCTGGGCCTGTGCGAGCCGGGCTCGCCTCGCGCTCTCACTGCTCGCGGTGAGAGCGCGAGTGCGGTCCACGATCTGCGTGTTGAGCTTTTCGATCTCTTGCCGGGCGGCCCTGTAGCTCTGCTCGGCGGCCTGCGCCTGCGAGCCATTCCCCTTTATCGCCTTTGGACACTGCGATCCGCCGTAGAGTTGGCACTGCCACCTGTCGTAGGACGTGTTCGCCTGGCGCTGCGCTGCGTCCCTCTGGGTGCTCAACGTCTTGACAGTCGGATCCTTGGCTGGATCGAGCGCGACATCACCCCTCGATTCGATCACTTTGTGGAGATCGTTGATGATCTTGGTCAGGCGGGAGATTTCCGTGCCGACGTCTCCACGGGCGAGCTGCTGATCAAATGTGTTCGCGCGCTCCAGCTTGATCTGGACGATCTGCGTGTCGATTTCCGGCTTGAAGATGTACAGGACCAGCGGAGTGGAGATCACTATCCCCAGGAGAAGGGACATCGCCAACCTGGGCAGTGCGAGCCAGAGCCGTCCCGGACCGTCCGTGTTGATGGAGCCGATCAACCACCGATCCAGCGACATGATGCTCAGCCCCCACCCGAGGCCGAAGATCACGGCAAGGACGAGGTTGACGCCAAGCAGCGAAGCCAGCGTGAAAGTCATGGAGACGCAGGCCAGGGTGCTCGTGATGAGCAGCGCAGAGCCGAGCCCCGCGAACTTGCCGGTTTCGGTGGGACATCTCTCGAGAACATCGCGCCGGGCGCCGGACAGGAAGATCAGGAGCCGCAGCATCGCCGCCCTTCCCCATCGCTGTGAGCCGCTCGGCATGGCGATTTTAGGCCAATCCTCCGCCTCGAGGTGAGATCATGCGGAAAGCGACCTATGGCCACATGCGATTGCGGCTGCTCGACACTCATGAGCCGCTTTGATGGGAGCGCGATTTGACACGGTATGACGGGAAGCCGCTGCGCGAGGCGCTCGCCACCGCCGTCGCGAAGCTCACCCACGGCAAGTCGCTCACCGTGTTAGAGGTCACCTCTCTTGGACCTGTGACATTTCAGATCGACATTGATGATTCGGGTGTTCTGCGGGTATCTCGGCACCCGGTTGGCGACTGGAATGCCGAAATTGTGTGGCCGGAGCCCGCGGGTGACCTTTTCATCGTGAATTGCGTCGCGGACGAACCGGGTGCCATGGTAACGCTGGACCGGCTTCGCGCTGCTCGTCCGGACGCCCCGGTCTGGACCGAGGCCGGGATGGACGTCGGCGAGCTGGTGGCAGAGGCCGGCGCCGGATCCCCGATCCGGCGCAGCTATGGGTTGCTCGTCGCCCGCGCCGACCCGCACACCGGCCAGATCAAGCTCGCTTCCAAGCGGCTGTTCCCCATCGGTGCGAGACGCGGGGACATCGCCGAGGTGACCGTGCGGAGTGAGGCCGCCGACGGGCGCGCCGTCGTCTTCGCGGTGGTCGCCTGGAACGACTCCACGCCAACACTCCTGCTGGCCGAATCCGCCCACTTGCGGCCGGGCCCGTACCGCGTCAAGGCCAGGCTTCGCCTGCCCGGCGCGGTCGACTTCCTTTCACCGCCCGGCTTGACCAGGGACCCACGCAGCGTGGCCGAGCTGATGGCGGCGATCCCCCGCTCATTTGATCCTGTCGAGCAGGCCCACTTCATCTGTGCCGTCGAGGTCGCCGGACCAGCCGCCCGGGTGGCTGCACGGCTCGATTGCGCCGAGAAGGTCATCAAAGCCATCCACCGGCAATTTCCCCAGCCCGGTCGGCTCCGCATCGGGCTCCTGGCCTACGGAGGGCACCGGTTCGACCGGGGCGGCCGCAGCGACCGTGTGATCGTGACCGACTGGCTCGCGGCCCCCGAGGACGCGCTGAAGTCACTTGGCTGGCTCGGCACCGCAGAGCTCGGGTACCCCCGCGCCGCCCAGCTTGAGGACATGCTGGCCGAGGTGGTGCGCCGACTCGAAACCGCTCCCCGTCCCCAGCGGGCGGCTCTGCTGGTGATCGGCGACAGGCCGCCCCACCCTCCGGGTCCCGATGGGGAGGCCGTGCCATGCCCGCACCGCCACGACTGGCAGCGGCTGCTCGGCGCCCTGGAACTGCAGCCGGACATCACTCTGGCGGCCATTCGCGACCAGCCTGGTTCACCGGGTGGAGCAGCCTGGGCGCGTCTCGGCGCGACGGCTCTCAAGTCGCTCGACACGGTGGACGCGGACGCGCTGGGTGCCCAGATCGGCCTTGCCGTGCCGGCCCTGCGGCGGATACCCATCCCACTGATCGACTGAAATATCGGGCTTCGGGATGGGTTAAGGGAATCGTTGCGGAGGTATCGGTAGTCTGTTGGATCAAGCTGCGTACCGGATATCACCCTATTAATGCTCGTTCAAGTGTTCTCGCCGCACACCGGCCGACCTGGCGCACGTCGTGCGTCTGTACGCGTTGCGATCGTGGATCGAGCAGGGCTACAAGCAGGTCAAGGACGAGCTCGGCTGGGCCGATTTCCAGGTCCGTTCCTCCCTGGCGATCCACCGACAACCAAGCCCTACCAGGTCCGGCGGTCCTCCATCTCCCACAGGTGGTCAATGACGTGCCAGGCGATGCGGCGGGCGGCGTAGCGGACGGGCCACTCCGCCGAGCAGGCGAAGACCTTCTTGGGGCCGATCTCCAGGTAAACACGCGTCATGCGCGACAGCATGGCACCCGTACCTGACAGATCACGAGAGGAATGTGCCCCGCTGGACTCGACGCCTCCGGTACTCCCCGCCCGGCGGACAGGCCCTAGTCGATCAGCTCGATCAGGTCGGCGACCGAGTCGACCACCAGGGAGGGACGGAACGGGTAGCGGTCGATCTGGTCCCTGCTGACGACCCCGGTCAGCACCAGGATCGTGTGCAGCCCCGCCTCCATGCCGGAGACGATGTCGGTGTCCATCCGGTCACCGATCATCGCGGTGCTCTCGCTGTGGCCGTCGATGGCCCGCAGCGCGCTGCGCATCATCATCGGGTTGGGCTTGCCCACGAAGTAGGGCTCCACCCCGGTCGCCTTGGTGATCATCGCGGCGACCGCACCGCAGGCGGGCAGCGACCCCTCGTTGGAGGGCCCGACCGCGTCGGGGTTGGTGGCGATGAACCGGGCGCCGCCCTCGATCAGCCGGATCGCCCGGGTGATCTGGGTGAAGCTGTAGGTGCGGGTCTCGCCCAGGACCACGTAGTCGGGGGCGATGTCGGTGAGCACGTAGCCGATCTCGTGCAGGGCCGTGGTCAGGCCGGCCTCCCCGACCACGTACGCCGAGCCTCCGGGGCGCTGGCCGTCCAGGAACCTGGCCGTGGCCAGCGCGGAGGTCCAGATCGACTCCGGCGGGATGTCCAGGCCTGCCGCGCGCAGCCGTACGGCGAGGTCACGCGGGGTGTATATGGAGTTGTTGGTCAGCACCAGGAACCGCTTGCCGGACTCGCGCAGCCGGCGGATGAACTCGTCTGCACCGGGCACCGGGTGTCCTTCATGGACGAGAACCCCATCCATGTCCGACAGCCAGCACTCGATCGGCTTGCGCTCGTCCACCGCTCTCCCCAGTTCCGGACGTATATGTACGAGAACCAGGATGACAGGGCAAGACCGACAATGCGCCATCAGGCCCGTACATCAGAGCATCGCGCAGTTGAACGGCCATCGCACGGTGCCGGACCGCCTCTACCCGCTCCCTCGCCGACCCCTGTCCGCGGATCTTGCCGTGGCGGGGAACGGTGCGCGAAAGACCCAGGGGCCATGGCCTAACACACGGTCCGCCAGGTCTGTTCCTCGATCAGTTCTCTGCTGCGCCAGCCGTACATGGTGCGGACCAGGCGGTGGTGGTACCAGCCGCCGCCGCGGATGAGCCCCGCGGTGTCGGCGGCGATCATGTCCCTGGACGGCGCGAGCGTGTCGGTGAACGAGGCGGTGACCGCCGCCTCGTCCCCGTCGAACCTGATGGTCGTCGCCCCGATCAGGTGCTGGCGTCCCGGCCAGGTCGGCAGCACCTCGGCGAGCCATCGCCGTGCCTCGTCCCTACTGCCCCTGATGCCGCCCGCCGAGGTGTAGTCGATCACCGCGTCCGGGGTGAAGACCAGGTCGAGCCGCTCCCAGTCTCCGATGTCCACCGCGTAGGCGTATCTGGCGAGCAACTCGCCGATCTCCAGCCGGTCCGCCATCTCCTGTGCCCTCATACCCCTATCGAACCAAACGCTTGATCAGGGCGCGAGTGCCTCCAGTGCCGCCTCCGCCCTGCGCATCGACTCCTCGGGGTCGGCGTCGGGCGATCCGATCTCCGGATCGAAGTTGAGATCGTGGAAGACGTCGGTGACGCCCTTGGCCGCGAGCCTGTCGACGTCCTGCCTGATCTCCTCGAACGAGCCGGTCAGCGGCTCTCGTCCGGCCGTCCCCGAGGGGCGGATGCGGGTGACGCCCCGGGTGACGAAGCGCAGCGCCTCGGGATCGCGCCCGGCGTCCCGAGCCGCCTCCTTGGCGACGGAGATCTTCTTGTCGATCTCGTCGAGGTCCTCGCGGCTCGAACTGATCCAGCCGTCCGCCAGCCGCCCGACGCGCCTCAGCGCCACCTCTGCCGACCCGCCCAGCAGGATCGGCGGCACGGTGGGCGGTTTGGGATCCTGGTACGCGGCCGGCAGCTCGTAGAACTCGCCGCTGTGCTCCACGACCTCCTCCGTCCACAGGCGCCGCAGCAGCGGGACGAACTCCTCCCCGCGCCGCCCGCGCCGCTCGAACGACGCCCCCGAGGCGGCGAACTCCTCGGGCAGCCAGCCCAGCCCGAGTCCCACGTCCAGCCGCCCGCCGGAGACCGCCTGCAGGCTGGCCAGCTGCTTGGCCAGCAGCGCGGGCGAGGCGAACGGGATGTTGAGCACCGCGACCCCGAGCCTGATCCGGCTCGTCAACCCCGCCAGGTAGGCGAGCGTGACCACCGGATCGTGCACGCTACGGTAGATCGGGCCCATGTCGTGCCCCTGCGGATAGAGCAGACGCTGGAAGGTCCACACCTCGTGGTAGCCGAGTTCCTCGGCCCGGCGTGCGACCCGCGTCATGTTGCCCGGCGTCGCCCATGATCCCGACACCGGCACCGCAAACCCGATCCTCATATCTCGTACTTTATGCGGCTGCTCGGCAAGATCCTGGATCGAGTGGTTCACTTGCCCGGTGGACAGCGACGACCTGATCGACACATTACGCCGGATCGGCGTCGAGTACGGCGGTGTGGCCGGCACCGTGCTGCCGACCAGGCCGGACGTGATCATCATGCGGGCCGGCTCCGTCGTGGTCAAGGCGCACGCACCAGGGGCGGAGCGGGAACCGCTGGTGGAGCGGATGCGGGCCGCCGCCCACCCGGCGCTGCGCCAGATCATGCTCCAGCCGGTGACCGAGGAGGTCATGACCGCCGGGGATCGGCTGGTCACCGTCTGGCCGGCCGGAACTCCGGTGAACCCCGAGGATCCGGACGCGGCGCCCTGGGAGGCCGCCGCCCGGCTGCTGGCGCGGCTGCACGCCGTACCCGCGCGGACCGTGCCCCCGCTGGGAGCCGCGGGAGGACCGAGCCGGGTGGCCGCGACCGTCGCCCGCCTGGGCGACCGCTCCGCCGCCGAACTGGCGGTACGCCGGGCCTTCGGCTGCCTGCCCTCCCCTGCCGCGGACCCCGGCGGCCTGACCCACGGCGACTGGCACATGGGCCAGATGGTCCGCGCGCCGGACGAGTGGATCCTCATCGACATCGACGACCTGGGCGTCGGCGACCAGGCATGGGATCTGTCCAGGCCGGCCGCCTGGTTCGCGGCCGGGCTGCTGGAACCGCAGGTGTGGTACCGCTTCCTGGACGCCTACCGCGCCGCGGGCGGGGGCGCCGTCCCGCCGAGCGGTGACCCGTGGGAACGGCTGGAGATCCCGGCGCAGGCGATGACCGTACAGCTCGCGGCGGCGGCGGTGGCCACCGCCGGGCGGGCGGGGCGCCCGCTGGACGAGGTCGAGGAGATCCTCGTCGAGGCGTGCCTGAGGATTGTCCGGCACAGAAGCGCCTGCCATGCTGTGCCCACGCAGTAGGTTGTGGTTACTTGGTAATCACGCCCGAAAAAGGAGACCAGCCAGATGCAGTGCCCCAAGTGTCGGGGCGCCATGCGCACCTACGAGCGCAACGGCGTCCACATCGACCAGTGTGAGAGCTGTCGCGGAATCTTCCTGGACTACGGCGAGCTTGAGACGCTGACCCGCATGGAGAGCCAGTGGTCACAGCAGTCCCACGCTGCTCCGCCGCCTCCTCCGCCGCCGCCCGTGCACGGCGCTCCCGGCTACGGTGCTCCCGCCTGGGGTGCACCGCACCACGGTCACTACGGTCACCACCGCCAGCGCAGCTGGGTGGGGATGCTCTTCTCGACCTGATCGGAGCCGGGGGAACACAGGGACCGCGATCTCACGACGAGATCGCGGTCTTCGCATCCCTGGCGGGCCGGCGGGATGAGTGTCAGCCGGGGAAGTCGCCCGGCTTGATCCGCTTGCCCTTCACATTGCCACCGGTGACGTTGTGCATTGTGATCGTCCAGTCGGTCCAGCGGACCTGGGTCGCGGTGTGGACGGTCCTGAACCTCAAGGACTTGCCGAACTGCTCGAAGGAGCATGACCGGGTGAAGCTGCGGGCCTTGGAATCCCAGTCTTCGCCGAAGGCGTAGTAGATCTTGTAGCTGCCGTCCCGTACCCCCCGGATCTTGAACTTCGACTTCTTTCTGACGTATACGGTGACGGCCTTCCGCTTGCCGCGTACCAGGACGACGATGGCGTCCTGCCGGCTGCCGTTGCGCAGTTCGAGGAAGGCACGCCCCGGACGCCTCTCTGAGGTGATGAACTTGCCGCTGGAGAGTCGGCGGGTGCGCTTCTTGGGCGCCTTGACCGAGATGACGCTCGCCGGATATCCGCTCAGCGCGTCGGCGGCCTTCTCCACCTCGGACAGCTCACCCGCCCTGTCCATGCTGGTCAGCACGGCCGGACCGGTGCACAGCCGCTGCGCCTCGGCGTCCTGGCGGGCGTCTCCGAAGGAGGCCGACAGGGCGCGCAGGGCCTCGACATAGTCGTCGTGCTGGGTTTTCACCTCCGCGGGAGGGGCCAGCTCGGCCAGCCGGGTCACCGCGTCGTCCACCGCGGTGACGGTCTGTTTCAGCCGCTTGTCGAGGGTCTTCAGCCCGCCGGGCGCGGCCAGCTTCTTCATCGCGTCACGCACCGGCTCGCGCGCCTTTTCCAGATCGGTCCGGTATTCCTCGGGCGTCAGCGTCACGACGGTGGGTGAGGCGGTGGGCGATGAAGAGGTCTGGCCACCGGCCCCCCGACCCACTCCAACCACGCCACCCGCGGTGGCCGGCCCGGCCACGGGCTCGTCAGGGATCAGGGTGCAGGCGGTCAGGGCCGCCAGGGTTACCACGGCACAGGCAAGAATACGAGGGGCAGTCACTTATCCCACCTATTGCCGCATCGATCATTGCGCGTGAAACAATGCCGGGATTCAGCGGTATCTCCCCTGATACCGGCGGTCCTCGGGAAGCGCAGGTCGTGGCTGACGACGACATGTGCGCCGGTAGGCCCCCAACGCCTGGCCGGCTGCGGGACATTCATCCAATACGCCGGAGTCTCATGGCACCCTACGGCTCCGATATGGCTCCAATATGGCGGTTTAAGGTCATGCTCATCACCGCGGGCGGAACAGCATGATCTACCCCCGTCTCACCTGGAGAGCCGGGGTGGTGGCATGTTCCCCCCGGCCTGCCGGCGCGTGCTCCGTGTCGGCCCGGCTCCCGCTGGAGTGTGCGACGGAAGGCTCCGTTGCTTACCTAAACAAGGTTTTCGCGCCAGAAGGCCGCCCGCGCCATGAGGAGTTCCCGGAAAAACCATGCCATCGGATCAGGAGAACTTTGAAAACAACTACCCTCGCCACTTGAGGTGTAGCTCAAAGTGATTAAACGCCTTTGATTAATTCTTGTCGGAAACCCCAGGGCAATCAGACTGAACCGCTACCTTTGCCTCCCTGAGATGACCGTTCTCACGCTTCGCACCTAGCGTGAGTCAGATCCGGACGCCAGGTCGGGTGTCGTCCTCGATACCGGTCAGGCGTCTTGGCAGCCCGGGTATCTCCCAGGGTTCCACCGATTCGGCAGGGAGTGATCTCTCATGATCATCCTTAGGAACATGCTCGCAGCCGGCGCGATGGTCGTCTCGACCCTCGCCGCCCCCGTAGCGATGTCGGCCCAGCCCGCCAGCGCGGGCACCGTGGCACAGAAGGCCGCCACGACCGTCCTCACCGCCGCTCAGAAGCCCTGCAGGGAACACGCGAATCCCGCGAGGTGCTTCGCCAGGCGCGGTGGCGGTGGCGGCGGAGGCGGCGGTGGTGGCGGCGGAGGCGGCGGCGGAGGCGGCGGAGGCGGCGGCGGAGGCGGCGGAGGCGGCGGCGGCGGCGGCGCCAATGTCAGCAACGTCAACACCAACACCAACATCGTCGGCGGCGGCGGCGGAGGCGGCGGAGGCGGCGGTCCCCGTGGCGGCGGCGGAGGCGGCGGCGGAGGCGGCGGCCCCCGTGGCGGCGGTGGCGGCGGAGGCGGCGGCGGCGGCGGAGGCGGTGGTGGCGGTGGTGGCGGCGGCGGCTGATCCACCGACAGCCTCGGAGACCATCGCCAGATGCACCCGAGACCGCTAGAAACATCGGCGCCCGCCCGACGATCGGGACGGCTCCGGCAGTGAGCCCGCGTCAACAGATCGGGATATTCCGCACCGGTCGCCCTCGGCGACCGGTGCGAATCCCGATCACTGTCGAGGCGTCACCCGGATCTCAGCCGGATGGCCGGACCACGAGGAGCGAGCGCGGGCGCTTGGTGAACTCCACCTCGCCCATGACCGTGAACGTCTCACCGTCACGCGCCAGCGGCAGCCGGCCCGAGGGAGCCGAGAGGCGCAGCGTGTCGGCCTGCCACTGCTGGTAGTGACGTGAGAGCTTCACCCTTGCGGCCAGCAGGCTGAGAAACACCCGCGCCCGGGGCAGCCGGTCGGCGGCGGCGAGCACGCGGATGTCCAGCAGACCGTCTTCCAGGCGTTGCCGCCTGGCGGGAGCAGCACCGCGTGCCTCGTAACGACAGTTGCCCACGAACACCGTCCAGACACGCCTGGACACACCGTCCACGATGAGATCCACCGGCCGCGCGCCCCCGGGGCCGAGGACCTCGGCCATGGCCCAGAACAGCGCGGGCCACGTGCCGATCCGGCTCTGCCGTCGTTCCCTGCGCTCCGCCAGCGCCTGGTAGAGGCCCACACTGACGGAGTTGACGAACGTCCGGCCCGCAACCTCACCGACGTCGACGGCCACGAGGTCACCGTTGCGGTACGCCTCAGCCGCCTCCTGCACGGTCTCGACTCCGAGCGCGCGGGCGAATCGGCCGCGGACGCCCGTGGGGACGACCAGCAGCGGGGTCGCCGCGCCCGCCGTCTCCTGTGCCGCGAGGTTGACCACGGCGTCCCCTCCGGCCACCGCGAGCACCTTGGCCCGCGAAGCGGCGTCCCGCACGGCGGCCCCGAGGTCGGCACCCGGCGCCACCTCGACGACCTCGGCCCGGGGAAGGGCCGCGCGTAGCGTCTCCGCCGTTCCCGCGACGGCGTCGGCCGCGCCGTCGACCACGGCGACCGCCCCCTCGCCCTCCGGGTCGAGCAGCGCGGAGGGCGCCGTGAGGGCGGCGCGGGCGTGCCCCGCCTCTCCGGCGTCGGGCCAGATGCGGCGGGTGACCAGTCCCGCCGCCACGCCGATCCCGGCCCCCGCGAGCACGTCGCCCGGATAGTGCACGCCGGTGTAGACGCGGGAGAAGCAGACGGCGGCCGCGAGAAGCGCGACGGGGACCGCGACCGCGCGAGGCGCCTCCATCGCCACGGCCGCGGCGAAGGCGGCCGCCGAGGCGGAGTGGCCCGAGGGGAACGACGCCGAGGTGGGCATCTTGATCAGCCGGGCGAGCGGGAGCCCTTCTGCCGACGGCCGGCTCCGGCGGAAGGCCTGCTTGCCGACCAGGTTGACCAGCGGGCTGGCCAGGCTGACCGCGAGCAGCCCTCTGGTCGCGGCGCGGCGCAACGGCCGGCGCCCGCTGACCGCGAACGCTCCGGCCACCCCGGCCCACAGTAGGGAGTTGTCCGCCGCGCGTGACAGCGCGGGCACGACACGTTCAAGACCGGGCAACCTCGCGCTCGCCACCATGGCGAACACCCTCCGGTCCAGCCTGCTCAGCCGCGAGCTCAACCGCATGCGTCACACCCTCCCGCGACGACGAAGAACGATGACAGACGAACGGACAGTCATTTGATTCTGCCGCCTACCCCGACAGGCGGTGCCCGGCGCGTCCCCACCGCTTCCATACTTCTTGTCAGAACGGCTTTAACGACACGGTCCCACTACTCGTCCGCCACACCCTCCGCCCCGGCCTCCGGCGCGGCGGGGATCGCCTGCTCGTAGCCCCGGGCGGCGAGTTCGGCCTCGATCGCGGCGCAGACGGTCTCCACCACCGTGACGCGGGCCAGGCGTTTGTCGTCGCCGGGGACCACGTGCCACGGTGCCTTCGGATGGTCGGTACGTGCGAGCATGTCCTCCACCGCCGCCTCGTACAGTGGACGCTTCTCGCGGTTGCGCCAGTCCTCGTCCGTGAGCTTCCACGCCCGCAGCGGGTCACCGGCCCGGTCCTGGAAGCGCCGTAGCTGCTCGTCCTCGGAGACGTGCATCCAGAACTTGACCAAGATCATGCCCTCGGCCGTGAGGGTCCGCTCGAACTCCACGATCTCCCCGTACGCGCGGGACCACTGTTCCTCGCCGGCGAAGCCCTCGACCCGCTCCACCAGCACCCGGCCGTACCAGGAGCGGTCGAGCACGGTCATCCCGCCCCAGCCGGGCAGGACCGGCCAGAACCGCCACAGGAAGTGGTGGCGCTTCTCGTCGTAGGTCGGCGCGGCGAACTGCGCGACGCGAACGTGGCGCGGGTCCAGCGGGCGCACCAGCCGCTTGATGGCACCCCCCTTGCCCGAGGCGTCCCACCCCTCGAAGACCACGCACAGCGGCGGACCGATGCGCTGCTCGCCGATCTGACCTCCGAGCGTGAGCCGCAGGTGGAGCAGGCGTTCGAGAGCGGCGTCGAGACGCTCGGAGGCCTCGTTCTTGGTGAGCTTCCGTGACAGGTCAACCTCAGCCAGGCGATTCATGCTGACAAGCCTCGCATGTCCCATCCCGTATGCATTCCCGAAGAGCGGCTCCGGTCGCGTGCCGTCAGGTCAGGCGCTCCCGGTAGACCTCTCTGGCCCGGCCGATCAGGTCGAGATGGTCGGTGAGCTGCCCGGCCGTCTCGAAGACGCCCTCCTCGCGAAGGAGCGCCTCCAGGGTGTCCAGCCACTCCAGGCACCAGCCGACGTCCTCGGCCCTGGCCACGTGACGGCCGCCCACGTCGAGGTAGACCGGGCTGGTGTGGGCGTACACCTCGCCGGTGAAGGACCGCTCGTGCGGGCCGCCGGTGGCGAGGGCGACCACGTAGGTGGGGTCGCCGACGACCAGTTCCGCGGTCAGCTCGCCGGGCGGCCCCTCGGCCAGCACGCCGTCGGCTGTGCGGATCTCCAGCCGCTGCACCTCGGGACCCACCGACCGGGCGGTGATCGTGATCCGCTCGCCCGGCGACAGGTCCAGGGTGGCACCGGGGCCGTGGCCTCCGGCCGACAGCTCCAGCCAGGGACCGGTGGTGCCGAAGGTACGGCCCCTCCTGACCGCCTCGGCGAACGACGCGGCGGTCAGCGCTCCGTCCACCCGGGCGTAGACCCGCGCCCAGCCGGGCGGGTTGGACTGGTTTCCCCGCCGGGCGAAGGAGACCATCGCATCGGTCCCCGCGGTGACCGCGATGCGGTTGCCCGCCCCGATCAGGCGCCGGTAGACGGTGGCGGTCGCGGTGATCGAGGTCTGGCTGAGCACGTCGAGGGTGTCGACGAGGCCGAGGGCCGCATCGGCGACGATCTCCCTGGAGGAGCAGTTGCGTCCCCACAGCAGTGCCTTGTCCGGTGCGTCGGCGTCCGCGAACGGCGTGTGGAAGGGATGGCTGTAGCCGGTCACGGCGCCGAGGCCGCGGAGTTCCTCGCAGGCGACGCTGTTGGGCGGCCAGTCGGCGGTGCCGAGGAAACCCGTGTGGAACCGTGAGGGCGGAGCCGAGACGCCGAAGGCGTAGAGGTGGCCGAGCAGGTCGTTGCGGTACTCCACACCGATCCTGGCCACGTGCGAGGCGTCGGACCAGGGCAGGTCACGTCCCGCCCAGTGCTCCAGCGCCTCGGAGTCGTAGACCCGCTCGGAGGAGACGTTCCCCGCGACCAGGTTGAGGACGTGCAGGTCCTCGCCGTGCTGCATGGCCCCCGCGAGTTCGGGCGTGCCGACCATGTCGCCCGCCCAGTTGAGGTGGACGTGCATGTCCCCGCCGTACCAGCCGAGGGCCGCCGCGTCGTAGAGCCGCTCGGGGGTCAGCTCGACGAGGGTCTCCTCCCCCGCGGCCGGGGTGAGCGTGACCTCGGCGGAGCCGTACTCCATGCCCCTGGAGACCCGAACCGTCAGCGTCTCGGCCGGGACGTCCAGGACCAGGTCGTCGCCGTGGAAGTAGGGCATCACGTGGTAGTCGTACCTGTCGGGGGCACCCTCGGGATACCAGCCCTGCCCGTGCTCGCCGTACACGCTCCACTTGCACGCCAGGCCCGCGCGCACCCGCAGGCGGGCCGCGGGGGCCCGGCGTGCCAGTGACGACAGGTCGACCGGTAGGCCGTCGGCGACCACCTCGCTCCGGTTCGTGATCTTGATGAGCCGGGCACCGCCGGGGCCGACCACGTGCGCCCGCCCGTCCACCAGCACGGTGACCGGCTCCGGCCTGGTGGAGTCGACCAGCAGCGTCGTGCGCAGGGGGCTGCCGTCCAGCACGGCCCGCGCCCGTGCCTCGACCGCGGCGCCCTCCCTGGTGAGGCGGAGCGCGGCGAGGTTGTCGAGCACCCTGCCCGCCAGAACGCCGCGGACCACCTCGTCCATGTCCAGCTCGTCGAGGCGGTCCCTGAGCTCATTGAACGGCATTCCCGGGTAGCGGGCGCCGAGCGTGCCGTAGCAGACCTCCCAGAAGGTCGTCGTGCCCATCAGGTAGGCGTCGGTGGCCATCGACTTGACGTAGAAGATGGGATCCTCACCCCAGGTGACCCCGTGCTCGGCCAGCAGCGCCCGGTACTCTCCGAGCGCCCGCGCCACGGTGAGAGGCATGTTCGGATCGTCACACATAGGGCTCTCCGCGCGGTAGGACTCCCGGTGATCGCCGCTATCGTGACACACCGGGCACGGGGCATCGTGTACACGTGTCCGAAGGGGAGGGATTCATCCCTGCCGGAGGGACAAAAACGCTCCCGAGACGGTGACGATCCGCCCCGGAGGTGGGCGTGCCCACCGTGCGGGACCACCCGCTACACGGGGAGGACGGTCTCGCTGGATCCGTCCGCCCCGGAAGGGGGACGGGCGTCAGCGGGTCCCGGTCCGCTCCGCGGAGGGTTCGACGCTCCCCGGAGAGGACGGCATGCCCAGCCGCATCCGCATCGCGTGCTCCACGAGGGCGATGAGCACCTCCTTGCCCGACTCCCGCTGCCTGGCGTCGCACAGCACGATCGGGATGTCCTCGTGGAGGGTCAGCCCGAGCCTGACCTCGTCGAGCTCGTAGCGGCGAGCCCCGTCGAAGCAGTTGACCGCGACGATGAAGGGCGTCTCGCGCCGCTCGAAGTAGTCGAGCGAGGGGAAGCAGTCGGCCAGCCTGCGGGTGTCGGCGAGGACCACCGCGCCCAGCGCGCCCAGCGCCAGCTCGTCCCAGAGGAACCAGAAGCGCTCCTGCCCAGGCGTGCCGAACAGGTAGAGGCGGTAGTCGTCGCCGATGGTGATGCGGCCGAAGTCCATCGCGACAGTGGTGGTCTGCTTGGTCTCCACGCCCGACAGGTCGTCGACACCGATACCCCGGTCGCTCAGGGTCTCCTCGGTGCGCAGCGGCTCGATCTCGGAGACCGCGCCGACCAGCGTGGTCTTGCCCGCGCCGAATCCTCCGGCGACCAGGATCTTGATCGCCTTGGGCAGCTTCGCGCGCCCGGCGTCACGGCTAGAGCGCACGGAGTCCATCGAGCACCGCCCTGTACAGCATCTCGTCGTGCATGTCCGTCTCCGAATGCGGTTCTTGTATGGCGATGAATCCCTGGTCGAGCAGGTCACTGAGCAGGACACGGACCGTGCCTGCCGGAAGGTTCATGTGGGCGGCGATCTCCGCGACCGACTGGGCCAACTGGCAGAGCCGGACGATGGCCAGGCACTCCGGGTCCAGGCCCGGCTCCCTCGACGAGACCTGCCGGATGGTCACCACCAGGGTGATGAGGTCGAACCTGCCGCGAGTCGGTTCGGTCCTGCCCCGCGTCAGGACGTACGGCCTGACGATCGGCCCCGCCTCGTCGCCGACCCACTGGGCCTCGGGCTGCTCGTCGAAGATGCTCATCGCGTGCCGTCGCCTCTGAAGGAGGAGTCGGCAGTCCGGGTGGGCGAGGTGAGGTACTGGCCGACCCGGGTGACGAGCATGGCCATCTCGTAGGCGACCAGGCCGACGTCGGCATCGGCTCCGCAGAGCACCGCCAGGCACGCCCCCTGCCCGGCGGCCGTCACGATCAGGTACGCCGTCCGCATCTCGATGATGGTCTGGCGCATCGGCCCGCCACCGACCCGGTCGCTGACCCCCCGGCCCAGGCTCTGGATCGCCGATCCGACGGCGGCCAGATGTTCGGCGTCGGCGGGGGAGAACCCCGCCGACGCGGCGAGCAGCAGGCCGTCCGTGGAGAACACGATTCCGTGCTGAGCTTCCTCCACCCGCGAGACCAGGTCGTCCAGCAACCAGGCCAGGTCCGTGAAAGATCCTGTTCCCTGCACCACTCGTTGTCCTCTCCTTCTGCCTGCCGATGTTCCGTCGCCGGTCCTCGGTGCCTCATCGGCACCGGCCCGGCACGCGCTCACACATTGGGATTCGGGATCACGCGACGGGCCCACCCTCGTCCACGGGATCGCCTGCCCGCCTGGTCAGCTGGGCCGCGTCGTCGCGGCCGCGGCGCGTGCCCGCCTGGAAGGACGTCATGGCCGCGCGGATCATCTCCGGGGAGCGCCCGTCGGCGTCGTCGTCCGGGGGCACCGGCGCCGCCACCTCGTCGTCCTGCAGCGGGGCGGCGAGATGCGTCTGGGGAACACGCCTCGGGAGGCCACCCGGTGTGTGGCTGCTGTCGGGCGGGGGCAGCACGGGCGGCAGTGCCGCCCCCGGGCCGCCCGAACGTCCGGGAGCGGCGGAGCCGTCGGGCGCGCCCGGTGCGGCGGGGGGCCCGGGGTTCGTGAAGTCGGGCAGGCTCATAGGTGCTCCGGAGTCGGGCAGCTGCCTGAGTGCCGCGGGATCGGCGAAACGGCCGGGGGCCGCCGGATCGGCGAGACCCGCGGGAAGGCCCTGGTCTGCGACGCGGCCAGGAGACATGGGTTCCCACGCCTCGGGCCAGGCCCCCGGGACGGACTCGTCGACGGGCTCTCCCTCGGCGCCGCCGATCCGCACCGGGCCGGCGGTGATGCCCAGGGGATCGCCGGGCCGGCCGCGGACCGCGGCGACCGCGGACGTGGTGCCGTTCATCTCGCCGGTGCTCGCCGGGCGTGCCTGCGGCACGCCGACGCCGACGGAGGCTTCCGGCTGCTCCTCGTTGATCAGGTCCTGCGGGATGAGGACGACGACGGTCGTGCCGCCGTACGGGGACGCCTTGAAGGTCACCCGGATGTCGTGCCGTTCGGCCAGGCGGCTGACGACGTACAGGCCCAGCCTGGCGTTGCCGGAGAGCTTGAGCTCCGGGGGGTTGGCGATCCGCTCGTTGGCGCTCGCGATGTCCGCGGCGCTCATGCCCAGCCCCCGGTCCTCGATCTCCAGCGCGTAGCCGTGGGCCACGGGCTGGCCGCCGACCTGGACCGTGGTGTAGGGCGGGGAGAAGGACGCCGCGTTCTCGATGAGTTCGGCGATCAGATGGATCACGTCGCTCACGGCCCGGCCGTCCAGCGCCACCTCTCCCAGGGGCATCACGTCGACCCGGGTGTAGTCCTCGATCTCGGCGAGCGAGC
Organism: Streptosporangium sp. CA-115845; assembly: GCF_050943795.1. NCBI lineage: Bacteria > Bacillati > Actinomycetota > Actinomycetes > Streptosporangiales > Streptosporangiaceae > Streptosporangium > Streptosporangium sp. CA-115845. The sequence continues at coordinate 6,173,489 of NZ_CP191988.1, forward strand.
CGCGGACCACGTCGATCATCGGGACCGCGTCGCGCCAGGCACGGCCGGGCGCCGCGCCGGAGAGCACGAGGAGGTTCTCCGCGTAGCGCCGCATCCGGGTCGCCAGGTGGTCGAGCCGGAACAGGTCACGCAGCTCCTGCGGGTCGTTCTCGCGCCGCTCCATGACGTCGAGCACGCTCAGCTGGCGATGCACGAGCGACTGGGTGCGGCGGGCGAGGTTACGCAGGATGTCGGCGATGTCGCGACGGAGCTGGGCCTGCTCCGCGGCGACCTTGATGGCGGTCTGCTGTACGGCGTTGAACGCCTGGCCGACCTGCCCGATCTGGTCGTCGCCGAACTTGAGCGGCGGCGCCTCGGCCGCGACGTCCACGGTCTCCCCGTGGCCGATCCGCTCGACCACGGAGGGCAGCCGCTCGTTGGCGAGCTCCCAGGCGGCGGCCCGCAGCTTCTCCAGCTGCTGGACCAGGGCGCGAGCCGTGGTGATGGCCAGGACGACCGAGGCGATGACCGCCACCAGGCCCAGGCCGCCGGCGAGCGCGAGCCGCACGATCACGCCGGCTGCCACCGGCGTGGAGCGCTCGACGAGCCCGTCGCCCGCCGCCAGGATCGCCTGCTGCATCCTGTCCAGGACGGGCTGGGCGGAGGCCCACCGCGCGGCCTCCACCGGCTCGGGCAGGTTCACCACCGTCCTCGCCTGGATGATCTGGTCTTCCATGGTCCGCATGCGGATGTACAGCTCGTCAGAGGCCAGCTTCTCGAAGGGGACGCGGTCGGCCTCCGGAAGCTCGTCGACGGTCTGCCGGAACAGGAAGCGCTGCACACCGACGATCTGCGTGAACGTGGCGCGCTCGACATCGGTGAAGCGGCCCGCGGCCAGGGCGCCCGCGGCCAGGGCGTCCTCCTGGGAGAGCGTCTCCAGCGCCCGGCTCAGGTCGATCAGCGTGCGGGTGTCGCTGGCGATCTCCTTGTCGTCCAGCGTCGCCATCGAGTCGTAGATGCGGTACAGGGAGGTGACAACTCCGGTGAACGCCGCTGCCGCCCTGGTCCTGTCGACCCGCGCCGCGTCGATCGCCCTGCGATCGGCCGCGAGGCCGTCCAGGTCCTTGAGCGCGTCGGTGATGCGCTCACCGAGTTCGGCGCTCCCGAACGTGCGCACACCGTTGCTGCCGACGAGCTCACGGAACTCCGCGCCGGCCGCGTCCGTCCGCTTGCGCTGGGCGGAGAGCGCTTCGCGCAATCTGCGGCCGGCGGCCGGATCTCCCAGGATGACCAGGGTGAGGCGCCGCTCGGCCTGCAGCTCGCCGAGGAGCTTCTCGCTTGGCTGGGCGACGTTGGAGTCGAGCGTGGTGACGCCCAACATGTTCACACCCTCACGCACCGTGACCCATGCGGTGAACGCCCAGAGCGCGGTCAGCGACACCAGCAGTGCCGTTACCTTGGCCCGCAATCGCCCGTTGCGCACGCGCATAGCATCCATCCCGGTGAAAGTGAAATAAATTCGCAGTGCGTTTCACGGCGATCGATACGCGTGAATCACCGGATGCCACATCGCAGCCAACAACGCATATCGGCGGCATCACGAACACACCCGGTGAACCCTAGCAATGTCCCCAAATACACTCAAGGCGACATTGGAGCCCTGTGTTCATTTGTCCTTTTCCGGTCAGCTTTCCTCCGTTGAGTCCTGATTACTTTCCGTCACAGCGTGGAGGTCGTCAGGCTGCGCGGGGCGCCGGGCCGTGGAGGACGGTGCCCGGCGCACGAGATGGAGTGCGCCCAGCACCGCCGCCCGCACGATGGCGACCGGCAGGTAGAGGTCCTTGTCGTGCCAGAGCGGCGAGGCGTCGATGGATTCGCCCCTGTCGGTGACGGAGGCCAGCAGGTAGCGATGGCCCCGCTCCAGGGCCGCAGCGCGCGCGTCGTCGTGCCGTGCCAGGGGACCTGCGGCCAGCAGCAGGGTCTGCAACGCGTACGCGGTCTCCTCCGCGGTCCCCTCCCAGCGTCCCCAGGACCCGTCCTGGCGCTGGGTGTCGAGCACCCAGCTCTCGGCCGCCCGCACCGCGACCGCCGACTCCTCCCCGCCGAAGTCCGCCAGTGCGATCGCACAGCAGGCCGTCGCGTAGTACGGCGAGGCGTGCCAGCGGTCCAGCCAGCTCCCGTCGGCTTCCTGCCGGTCTCGCAGCCAGGCCGACAGCTTTCGCACGGCCTCGGCATAGCGGGGGTCAGGGATGGCCGGACCGCGCCGCAGGTACTCACCGAAGGCGTCCAGGACGTGCGCGTTGACGGTCGGGGAGGCACCCTCCTCCCCCTCCCAGGTGCAGAAGTGGGTGCCTGTCTCGTACGCCCACAACCCGGCGGGTTCGAGGGGGGTTCCCAGCAGGGCCAGCGCGTAGAAGGCGACGGAGGTGGTGTCAGCGTCCGGCGGCAGTCCCGGGCCGGCCGCGCTGCGGCCGGAGCCGAGCGCCTCGCGCAGGCTCGCCGTCAGGGAGGCGGGCACCACCGGGGTGACCCCGGCGCGTAGCAGCCAGCTCAGTGCCCATCCCCGCTCGAACACCGTGATCGGGGTGGCGCAGGGCACGGGACCACCGCTCCTGCCCACGACCTCCTCCAGGTAGCGCAGCACCGGATCGTCCGGCTCCGTGGCGCCCCGCGTCCCGAGCCATGCCACGGCCGCCGCCGGCGAGGCGCCGACGGCCGCGATCGGCTCCGATGGGGCCGCGGTCGTCGGATCACCGTCCCCGGTGGCCTCCTCGGGCACGACCCGTGCCACGCCGACCGGGACGGGACTGACGCCCGCCGCTTCCGAGGCGACCTCGCCGATCACCTCCAGGGCGTGGACGAGCTTCTGGGGCACGGCGGCGCCCGAGGCGAGCCACTCGCGGATCGCGGCCAGCTTCACCCCGTCCATGCCCGCGGGCGTCTCCAGTCTCCCGCCACCCGAGACCAGGTGAGCGTTGATCGTGGAGGTCAGGGTGGGCACGATGAGCTCGATCGCCGGCATGTCGGGCAGGGACGCTCGCGTCTCCTCACCCGACCAGCGCTCCAGCGCCCGCAGTCCCCGCGCGGCGGCCTCGGTCAGGACGCGGGAACTCGGGCCGGGGAGCCGCTCGGCGTCCCGGGTGACGCCGCGTTCGGTGCCTGCGGGGCGCGCGGAGGCTCCGCGGCGCAGCTCGGCGAGGAGCGCCTCGGTCGCGCTCAGTGTGGGGACCAGGGCGTAGCCGCCGGGAGTGCCCCAGCCCCCGTCGGGGCGCTGGGAGTCGAGCAGGAAGCGTACGCGGCCGGCATGGCCGGACAGCCACGGTGCCGTGCTCACCAGCCGCCCGGTCTCGTACACCGAGGCGGAGACCTGCCCCCAGGGGGCGGCCACGAGCCCGGCGACCAGGTCGCGCGCCTCGGCGGCCACGTCGACGCGCGCGATCGCCCGCTTCTGCTCGGGGCCGGACGCGAGAAGCTCGGGAACGCTCACAGCACTCCCCAGTAGTCGCCGACCCGGTAGAACCCCGCGCAGAAGTCCATCTGCCGCTCCAGGTAGCCGGCGATCTCCGGGTGCCCGGAGCGTAGGGGGGCGATCAGCTCCCGGCTCGTGGCCGCGAGCGCGGCGACGTGCCGCTCGACCTCGGGGCGGTCGACGCCGAGCAGCAGGGCGTTGAGGTCGCCCCAGCTCAGGTCGCGCTCGTAGGTGCCCAGGTCGTTGAGGAGCCGGATCACCCGCTGCACCGCCCGGCTCGCCTCCCGGATCGGCGCGAGGTCGGCTTCCGCGACCGGGCCGCCGGTGTGGATCCAGTGCGAGGTGAAGGCGAAGGAGAAGCCCAGGTTGTCGGCGTTGCCGAGGTATTCCTCGAACGAAGGCCGGCCTCCCTCGCTCTTCCAGTGCCACTCGCGCAGCATGGCGTCCAGCATGAGCCGCAACTCCTCGTGCCAGACGGGCCCGAGCACCGGGAACGCGGGGGAGGTGACGAGCTCGTCGCGGATGTCGGCCAGCATCCGCGTCAGGTCGTCGCCGGGAACCGGCGGCGCGCCCTCGGCCGTGGCCAGGCTCCGCCGGGCGATGGCCTCGGCCTCGGCGGGCGAGGTGGCGACGTAGTCGACGAGCCAGTCCAGGCCGAAAGCCCACAGGCAGGCTTTGTTGGCCATCCGCAGCCGCTCGGCGTCGAACCAGGGGCCACTGAACGCCATGGCCAGCGAGAGCGTGCTGTAGAGGGCGGCGTCGAAAGGCTTGGCGGAGAACAGCTCGGGGTAGGTGGCGGTCCACCCGCGCATGTCCCGCTGGGACTGCCCCGCCACGGCGCAGACCATCCCGCTGTCGACGGCGTCGGGCAGATCGCCCTGGCCGCCGGAACCTTCGAGGCCCTGGAGAGCGGTCATGGCGTGCCTCCGGTGACGCGCTCGACCCGGACGACGTCCAGCTCGATGTCCTTCCGGGGCCGTAGCGAGGCGGCCGGGGCCGGGGTGAAGGGCCCCTCGGTGCGGACTCTCATCCGGAAGCGGCTGAGGATCGCCCCGAGCAGCAGGGGCGCCTCGACGTAGAAGAGGTGCTGGCCCAAGCACTGGTGCGGGCCACCTCCGAAGGGGAAGTAGGCGTACTTGTGCCGGCGTGGCTGCTCCTCTGGGGCGAACCGCTCCGGGTCGAACTCCAGCGGCCGATCCCAGAACCTCTCCAGCCGGTGCGTGGCGTAGGGACTGATCAGCATCTGGGAACCCGCCTTGATCCGCACCCCGTCGATCTCGCCGTCCCGCATCGCCATCCGGGGGAAGATCCAGCCCGCCGGATAGAGGCGGAGGAGCTCCTGGAGGACCATCCGGGTGTAGCGCAGCTCGGCGACGTGCTCGGGCTTCACGGGACCGGGACCGACCACCCGGTCGATCTCCGCGTAGAGCCTGGCCGCCACCTCGGGGTGCGCGTCCAGCTGCGGCCAGAGCCAGGTCAGGGTCGTCGCGGTGGACTCCGACGCCGCCCCGTAGACGCTGACCAGGTCGTCGCGGATCTGCCGGTCACCGGCCCCTTCCGTGTCGTCGTCGCGGAGCCCGCAGAGCGCGGAGATCACGTCGGAACCGTCTCCGGGCTCGGCCCGCGCCTTCCTGATCACCGGGAAGACCACGTCGTCGATCGTCTTGACCGCCTTCATGAAGGCCCGGTCGCCGGGTACCCGGATGGAGTAGGGCATGAACGGCATGAGCAGGCGGAAGGTGATCGAGCCGGCCGCGGTGTGGTAGGCGGGCGCGAGACGCTCGCCGTCCGCGCGGCTGATCTTGTCTCCGAACAGTACCCTCACCACGGCGTCGTTGACGATGCCGGCCATCTCCTCCGCGGCGTTGACCGGCTGTCCTTTTCCGGCGTACTCGTCGAGCTCATCCATCCGCGCGGTGATGGTCTCCGCCAGCCGGTCGGCGATCGAGGCGACGTAGCGCGTGGTGAAGAGGGGTTGCAGCGCCTTCCTGCTGGACTCCCATGGCCGGCCCTCTCCGAGGATGCTGGCGCCGAGCAGGCGCCGCAGGGGGCGCCAGAACATGCCCTCGCGCTGGTAGTTCGTCCAGTCACCCTTCAGCACCTGCTGGACGTGCTCCGGATGCGTCACCAGATAGGGACGGAACGGGCCGAGGCTCAACCGGACGAGTTCGCCACCCACCTGCCCGCCGATGTCGGCCAGGGCGTTCACGGGGTCACGGGCGAAGTCCGGCAGGACGCGGTGGACGGGGATGGTCTTGACCCGGCGGAGCGTCTGAGCGCTCGCGTCGATCGACATCGGTATGTTCTCCCACCTCGCGCCGTGTGAGCCAACGCAGCGTGAACGACCACCCGCGCCGGAGCGCACGGGCGGGGCGACGCGATCCGCGAACGGGCCACCGCGTCATGGCTGTGCTTGCGTACGAGAAAAACCTGGAACCGGTCACCCCGGTAGCCCTCGCATGCCCTATCGCGCTCTCTCATACGGTGCGTATCTAAAGCAGTATTTATTGCAACATTCATAACCGTTAGGGCGAATTATCACATGATCACCCTGGAACGATCAACCCGTGCCGTAAAATACTTCGCCTTAATGCGGAGAAACATGCTATTAACACAAAAATCGTCGACCACCCACTTGACATAGTTAATGTCGCGTGTGACGGTGACGGGCCGCGTTCGGCCCCGGCCTCCGCCTGCCGTCCCCCTGTCGCCTCCGCACTCGACTCCGCCATGTGAACGGTCCAACCGTCCGGCGGCGGCGTACTGACGATCAAAGGTGGACGTTACCCAAAGGCGACCCATCTCTGCAGGTCAGCAGCATGATCACGTGTCACGCCGAGCTTTCGGATTCTGTACGGACGCGGGTGCGGGGTTAGGCGGCGGTTACGACGGCGCGAACGCGGGCTCCGTGGGTGCCACGCGGATGTGGGCAGGCGGGGGCACTCCGAAGACCGGCCCGCTCTCCCGGTCGTACACGCCACGCGGATGTGGGCACGCGGGGTGTCGGCGGGAGAACGGGCGGCACCGGTCAACGTGTGAAGGCGGCCAGCAGACGGTCGGCCGCGAGAGACGGGGTGAGGTCACCCTCGGCGACCTCGCGTTCCACCTCGGTGATGATCGCCGCGACCTCGGGGTGCTCGCGGAGCCGGGCGAGCAACCGGTCGGTGACCATGGCCCAGGTCCAGCGGACCTGCTGGCGGCGGCGGCGCTCGGCCAGCTCCCCCGAGGCCTCCAGCGCGTCGCGGTGCCTGACGACCTGCTGCCAGACCTCCTCCAGGCCGTTACCGGTCATCCCGCTGCAGGTGAGCACCGGAGGCGTCCGCTCCGCGCCCAGCAGGCGGAGCGCTCCGGCGAGTTCCCTGGCGGCCCTGCGTGCGTCCAGCTCGTGGGAGCTGCCCTCGGCACCGTCGGCCTTGTTGATCGCGATCACGTCGGCCAGCTCCAGCACGCCCTTCTTGATGCCCTGGAGCTGGTCGCCCGTCCTGGCCAGGGTGAGCAGCAGGAAGGTGTCGACCATGTCGGCGACGGTGGTCTCCGACTGGCCGACCCCGACGGTCTCCACCAGGACGACGTCGTACCCGGCCGCCTCCACCACGACCATCGCCTCGCGAGTCGCCCTGGCCACCCCGCCCAGGGTGCCCGAGGTGGGCGAGGGGCGGATGAAGGCGGCCGGGTCGACCGCCAGGCGGGACATCCTGGTCTTGTCGCCCAGGATGCTCCCGCCGGTACGGGTCGAGGACGGGTCGACGGCGAGCACCGCCACCCGGTGCCCCTCCCCGGTCAGCCGCGTGCCGAGCGCGTCGACGAACGTGGACTTGCCGACGCCGGGCACGCCGGTGATGCCGACCCGGCGCGCCGTGCCGGCCAGCGGGGTCAGCTCGGCCAGCAACCGCTGGGTCAGTTCCCTGTGGTCGGCCCTGGAGGACTCCACCAGTGTGATCGCCCGCGCGATCCACACCCTGGAGCCCTTCTTCACCCCCTGGACGTAGTCGTCAAGCGTCCGCGTCATGACCCAGCCGGGTGAGCAGGTCCGCCAGCAGTCCCCTGGCCGCGTCGGCGATGACGGTGCCGGGCGGGAAGATCGCGCTCGCGCCCGCGGCGCGCAGCTCGTCGAAGTCGCCCGGCGGGATGACACCGCCGACCACGATCATGACGTCCTCCGCACCCAGCTCGGCCAGCGCCTCGCGGAGCGCCGGCACGAGCGTGAGGTGGCCGGCGGCCAGCGAGTTCACGCCGACCACGTGCACGTCCGCCTCGACCGCCTGCCGGGCGACCTCCTCGGGCGTCTGGAACAGCGGGCCGACGTCCACGTCGAAGCCGAGGTCGGCGAAGGCCGTGGCGATCACCTTCTGGCCCCGGTCGTGACCGTCCTGGCCCATCTTCGCCACCAGGATGCGGGGGCGGCGGCCCTCCAGCCGCTCGAACTCGGCGCACGCCTCGCGGACCGCGTCCACGCCGGATCCCACCTCCTCGCGATACACGCCGGTGATCGTACGGATCTGTGCCGCGTGCCGCCCGAACACCCGCTCCAGGGCGTCGGAGATCTCCCCGACCGTGGCCATGGCACGGGCCGCCTCGATCGCCAGCGCGAGCAGGTTCCCGTCGCCCGCGGCCCCCTTGGTGAGTGCCGCCAGTGCCTCCTCCACCCGCCCGGGGTCGCGCTCGGCGCGCAGGCGGCGCAGCTTGTCGAGCTGCTGGGCGCGTACCGAGGTGTTGTCGACCTTGAGCACCTCGATGGGCTCGTCGGCGTCGGGCCGGTACTTGTTGACGCCGATGACCGGCTGGCGCCCGGAGTCGATGCGCGCCTGGGTACGGGCGGCGGCCTCCTCGATGCGGAGCTTGGGCAGCCCGGCGTCGATGGCCTTCGCCATGCCTCCGGCGGCCTCCACCTCCTCGATGTGGGCCCATGCCCTGGTCGCCAGCTCGTGGGTGAGCCGCTCGACGTAGTAGGAACCACCCCAGGGGTCGATCACCCGGCAGGTACCCGACTCCTGCTGGAGCAGCAGCTGGGTGTTGCGGGCGATCCGCGCGGAGAAGTCGGTGGGCAGGGCCAGCGCCTCGTCCAGCGCGTTGGTGTGCAGCGACTGGGTGTGGCCCTGGGTCGCGGCCATCGCCTCGACGCAGGTGCGGACGACGTTGTTGTAGACGTCCTGGGCGGTGAGCGACCATCCGGAGGTCTGCGAGTGGGTCCGCAGCGAGAGCGACTTGGGGTTCTTGGCGTCGAACCCGGACACCAGCCGCGACCAGAGCAGCCGGGCGGCCCGCAGCTTGGCGACCTCCATGAAGAAGTTCATGCCGATGCACCAGAAGAACGACAGCCGCGGCGCGAACCTGTCGATGTCCATGCCCGCCTCGACACCCGCCCGCAGGTACTCCACCCCGTCGGCGAGGGTGTAGGCGAGCTCCAGGTCACAGGTGGCCCCGGCCTCCTGGATGTGGTACCCGGAGATCGAGATCGAGTTGAACTTCGGCATCCTCTCGCTGGTGTACGCGAAGATGTCGGAGATGATCCGCATCGAGGGGCCCGGCGGATAGATGTAGGTGTTGCGGACCATGAACTCCTTGAGGATGTCGTTCTGGATGGTCCCGGCGAGCTGCTCGGGCGCCACCCCCTGCTCCTCGGCGGCCACGACGTAGAGCGCGAGCACCGGAAGCACCGCGCCGTTCATGGTCATCGACACGCTCATCCTGTCGAGGGGGATCCCGTCGAACAGCTGCCGCATGTCGTAGATGGAGTCGATGGCCACGCCCGCCATGCCGACGTCCCCGGCGACGCGCGGGTGGTCGGAGTCGTAGCCCCGGTGGGTCGCCAGGTCGAAGGCGACCGACAGTCCCTTCTGCCCGGCTGCCAGGTTACGCCGGTAGAAGGCGTTGGACTCGGCCGCGGTGGAGAAACCGGCGTACTGCCGGATGGTCCACGGCTGGTTGACGTACATGGTCGGGTACGGACCGCGCAGGTAGGGCGCGGCGCCGGGGTAGGTCTCCAGGAAGTCGAGACCGTCGATGTCAGCGGCGGTGTAGAGCGGCTTGACGTCGATCCCCTCGGGCGTCTCCCACGCCGGGCCACGAGGTCCGTCTCCCGCGGCGGGGCCGGGCACCGCCGGTCGCGCACCGAGTTCGATCTCGGAGAAGTCGGGAATCATCGAGCCACCCCCAGGTCGTCGAAGGTCGTCCGGAGCGCGCCGAGCGCGTCGCACCCGGTGTAGAGGTTGGCGTCCACGCCCTCGAACCCTCCCTTTCCTGCCAGCCAGATCCTGCGTGCCCCCGCACCCCGCAGCGCGGCGGCCACCGCCTCGGCGTGTTCGGCGTACAGCCGGTCGCTGGAGCACAGGCACGCGACCTCGGTACCGGACGCGGAGAACGCGGCGGCGATCTCCGCGGGGTCCGTCGTGGCGCCACCGGCCACGGTGGCGATGCCGCCCGCCTGGAACAGGTTGGCCGCGAACGACGCCCTGGCGGTGTGCGCGGCCACCGGGCCGATGGTCGCCAGGAAGACCTTCGGCCGGCTCGCCTGGGCGTCGGCCAGGTCGCGCAACGCCTCGAACTCCTGCGCGTAGTGCACCCCGGTGTCCCCGGTGGGCCGGGCCTGCCTGACCAGGGGCCGCTCGGCGAGGTCGGGGAACTCGCTGACGCCGGTGATCGGATCGAGGCGCCTGGCGATGTCGGCCGAGCGCCGCTCCCAGGTGGCGGCGAGCCGTCCGGCGACGAGCGCGGAGCCCTCGGCGGCCCCGACGCCCCCGGCGCGCTCGATCTCCTGGAACCACTCCCAGGCTCTGAAGGCCAGGTCCTCGGTGAGCCGCTCGACGTACCAGGAGCCGCCGGCCGGGTCGATCACCCGGGCCACACCGGCCTCCTCGACGAGCAGCGACTGGGTGTTGCGCGCGATACGGCGGGCGAAGGCGTCCGGCAGGCCGAGGCGGGCGTCGAAGGGCTGGACGGTCACCGCGTTGGCCCCGCCGGTCCCGGCCGCGAAACAGGCGAGCGTGGTACGGAGCATGTTCACCCACGGATCGCGGGCGGTCATCATGGCCGAACTGGTCACCGCGTGCTGCCGCTGTCCCTCGTCGGGGGCGCCGCACACCTCGGCGACCCGCGCCCAGAGCCTGCGGGCGGCCCGGAGCTTGGCGATGGTGAGGAACTGGTCGGCGGTGGCCGCGTACCGGAACTCCAGCTGCCCGAACGCCTCGGGCACGGTCAGGCCGGCGCCGGTCAGGGTACGCAGCGCGGCGACTCCGGCGGCGAGGGAGCAACCGAGCTCCTCGGCGTCACCGCCTCCCGCGTCGTGATAGACGGTGGCGTCCACCGTGACGGCCCTGAGGCCGGGGTGGTCCCGAACGCAGCGGCGGGCCAGCTCGATCGCGGTCTCCGCGTCGGCGAGCGCGTCGGCTCCCAGGTTCCCCCTCAGCGTGCCGGCCTTCTCACCCGCCAGCCCGAGGAGCACCTCGGCCGCCTCGCGGGTCCGCTTGCCCGCGTCGAGCGTGACCGAGATCAGATCCAGGTGGACCCGCTCCAGGGCCCGCGGCAGGTCCTCGGGATCGAGGGTGAGCCACAGTGAGGTGACGCCGTTCTCCAGGTCCGTGAGGATCGCCTCGGAATCGGGCACCTCGTGGCGCTGCCGCACCTCCCAGCCCCCCTCGGGGGCGGAGCCCCTGATGTAGGGGGCGGATCCGGGAAGGCCGGGATCGCCGGGCAGATCGGACGCGTCATAGAGCGGCGCGATCGTCACACCGTCGTAGGTGGTGGAGGCCAACGCCTCCTCCGGGGAGCCGGTCTCAACCCCGGACTTGCGCAATACCCCGAGCGCCAGCTCCCGCCACCGCTCACGCGTGGTCGGTGGGAACTCGGCGGCCGGTCGGGGTTCCTCAGGCGACACCGTCATGCACCGGATACTAAAGGTTGCCTTTTTTCGAACTCTCCCCGGGCTCCGGACAAACATCAACAGGAGAGTCGTCGGAAGGAGCCGAAGGGGGATTCCCGGACCATCCGGAGGAGCCGCCGGTCAGCTGACGGGTTCCTGCCAGGCCGCGTCCCAGGTGGCGCGGTTGACGGCGCCGGTGACGGGCAGACCCTTCTCCTTCTGGAACTTCGTGCAGACATCGCTGGAGGCAGGGCCGTACAGACCGTCGGCGTCGATGTTCCAGCCTCGGTCGCGCATCCGCCGCTGCCAGGTGCGGACGTCCGCACCCTCCATGATCGGCGGCTGCTTGAGCGTGCGTCCGGGGAAGGAGGGGTGCGGTTCCGGCGGGTTGGAGGCCCCTCCGCCGGGACGGGGGGCGCCCCGCTTGACCCACGCGTACAGGGGCTCGCCGGGGCAGCTGGTCGAGTAGCCGTCGCGATGGCCCTTGATCTCCTTACCCGCCCCGCCCTTGTCCCTGAGGTATTCGACGGCGTCGAGGATGCCGTGCAGGATGCCGTCGGTCGGCTTGGTGAGCCCCGACGAGCCGACCAGGCCGAGCACCGCGTAATGGTCACTGTTGAGACCGGCGCCGTTGGCGGCCGGCACGCGATTCGGCCCCCGGCCCTCGAAGACCTTCCGATGCGGACAGACCAGCATGGAATAACCCACGTCAATCCATCCATTGCCGTCCATGTGGTGATTCTGGATGGATTTCACCAAAGCAACGCATTTGGCGTGGTCGTTCACGATATCCGGGCTGACCTGGCCGCCCGTGTAGTGGACCTTCACTCCCCGGGTGGAGCTGAGCCCGCTGTAGGAACCGCGCGGCTGGCGAGCGCCCCACTCGCGGCGAGTAACAAGATCGATGGCCACGGAACGTCTCCACTGTCTGAGTGATATTCCCCTACCGGAGCGTAATGGTTGATACGACACCGTATGGTGCTGTTAATCAACTGATCTATCGTCGTATCGTGATGTGGGAACGTTCCGGTTGGTCGCCGGGCAGCGAAACAGCCATCCCCCTGACCGCAGCCGGGCGCCCTAAACCAGAAAAACGCCCGCGGGCCTCTCGGCAGACCTCGCCTACCCGCGACACCTCCCGCTCCGGGTGGGCATGGACGGCCTCGCCCTCATGGTCGCGCCCCCCTCACCCCTGACCGCCCTCGGCTTCGACACCGGCCGCGTGGCCGGCGCCGCGTGGCCCGGGCGCGAGGACAACGCCCTGACCCGCAGGCCTGGTCACCGAGACCGGCGGCCAGGCCGGGAACCGAACACGCCCTGGCCGGCCATGATGCCGACAACGACCACCACCGCACCCAGCGGCTGGTTCCATGTCAGCGCCTCGCCCAGGACGAGCACCCCGAGGACGACACCCGCCAGCGGGGTCAGGTACGTCACCGTCGAGGCGGCCGTCGCCCCCCAACGGACGATGACCGTGGTGTTCCAGATGTAGGCGAGCCCCGTGCCCAGGATGCCCAGGGCGGCCATGCTCGCCACGACGGGCAGGTCCAGGCGCACGGGACCGGTGGCCAGCAGCGGGCTCAGCGCGAGCATGACCAGGGCCGCCACGCTGATCTGGGCGGCGGCGATCGTGGGGGCGTCGTAGCCGTAGGAGACCACGAAGCGCCGCGTGTAGGCGAAGGCCAGGCCGTAGCAGAACGTCGCCCCCAGGCAGGCCGCCTGCGCCCATCCGGGGCCGGCGGCCCCGGTCAGGTTCCACGGGGCCAGGACGACGACGACACCGGCCGCACCCAGCAGCAGACCGAGCACCCCCGCCGCCGCCAGGCGCTCCTGCCGGAGCGCGGCCAGGGTCACGACCATCGTCATCAGCGGCGTCGTGGCGTTGTAGATGCTGGAGAGTCCCGAGGGGATGTACTGCCCGGCCCAGGCGAACAGCAGGAACGGCACCACGCACAGCAGCAGTGCGACCACCCCCAGGTGCGCCCAGAGTCTCGCCTGCCTCGGCCACCTCCGGCGGGTCACCAACATGATCACGTTGAGGGTGAGCGCTCCCAGCGTGAGACGGCCCAGCACCGTCTGAACGGGAGACAGCCCGGTGAGGGCGACCTTGATGAACAGGAAGCTGGCCCCCCAGGTCAGGGCCAGCGCGAGATATTGGGCAAGCACGGACCGGCTCGCCGGGGACGGTACGACGTCGACCGCCCGCACCGGTGGAGATGGCGAGGCGGTTCTTTCACGGGTCATCCAAGCAGTCTCATCAGGCCCGGATCATGTGTCCAATGAGTTTCCCCAGCAGTGTGATGAGATGTCCTCATGAGTGCCACGGTCGCGCAGCTCCGGGTCTTCACCGCCGTGATCGCGAACGGCGGCTTCGGCGTGGCCGCCGAGGAGCTGGGCATGTCCCAGTCGGCGGTCTCCCACGCGCTCGCCGCGCTCGAGCGCGCTCTCGGCGCACCGCTGGTGCTGCGGCACGGAGGCGTGGGACCCACGGCCCTGGGGGCGACGATCCTGCCGTACGCCCAGGCGGCGCTCGCCTCGGTCGCCGCCATCGACGAGGCCGTCTCCGCGCATCTGGGGCAGCACACCGGAGTCGTCCGCGTCGCCGCCCCGCCCACGGTCTGCTGCGGGCTGCTCCCCCAGCTCATGCGGACGTGGCGCGCGGAGCTTCCCGGTGTCGAGGTGCAGGTCTTCGAGGGCGACGACGACGAGCTGTCCCCCTGGCTGGAGACCGGAGTCGTCGACGCCGCGATCCTCGTCGATCCGGTGCCCCCGCCTCCCGCGCATGTGGTGGTGGGCCGCGACGCCTTCCACGCGGTGATCCGCGCCGACCACCCGCTGGCCGGCCAGGCGTACATCACGATGGCCGAGCTGGCGGAGGATCCGCTGCTCGTCTCCAAGGGGGGCTGCGAGCCACAGACCCGCACCCTGTGTTCCCTGGCGGGCGTCCCCTACGCTCCGGCCCAGCATGTGCGCGAGCTCGGCACGCTCATCGGCATGATCGCCGCGGGTATCGGCGTCTCGACGGTTCCCGACCTCGGCCGCGGTCTCCTCACCCCCGGGCTCGTCATGATCCCGCTGAAGCCGTCCCTGACCCGCGCCCTCGTCCTCACCGGCCCGCTGACCCGCCCGCCGAGCCCCCTGGTCGACGCCCTGCTCCGCACCGCCCCCGAGGCTCCCGCGCCGCCGGCGGCCCCCTGAGCCCGGCCCCTTGCGAAAACCCGTCGACCGGCGGACGCCCCAAGAGGATCATTACCGCCATGTCCGTACTCAAGGAGGTCCACTTCTCCCCGGAGCCCCGCCCGGTGGAGCTGCCGATGAAGATCTGGCTCGACGACGCCGACTCCGCGGTGGATGTGATCGACGCCCTCGCGCTGTCGCCGTTCGCCACCGGAGCCCAGCCGTGGTCGTGCACCGCGGACCTGGAACGGGTCCGCTCCGACGCCCCCCTCACCCCCGCCTCCGGGACACTCCTCCGGGCGGCGGTGGAGAAGGACGGCCGTGACTCGCGACTGCTGTGCGGGGAGGGCTGGACGCTGCGCGTGGTCCGCCACCGCAACCGCGCCGCCACGGTCAGCGTGACCGCGGTCGACGAGGAGCTGGCCCGCTCGGTGATCGACGAGATCGTCAAGGACGCCGAGGAGCCCGCCCCCGAGAGCGGCCACGTCGAGATGGGCTTCTGGTGGCAGGGTTCCCACGGCAGCCGTCGCTCGGAGAAGCCGATCACCGTCTCCCCCTGGGCGGATATCTCCGGCAACTACGCCAGGTCGGTCGGCGAGCGGCTGTCACGGCTGATGTCCGTCACCCCCTCCGACGCGCACGGCAGGCTGGTCCTGCTGCACGGCCCGCCGGGCACCGGCAAGACGACGCTGCTGCGTACGCTCGCCCACGAGTGGCGGTCATGGTGCCAGGTCGACTGCGTGCTCGACCCGGAGCGGCTGTTCGACTCCCCCGGCTACCTCATGGAGGTCGCGGTCGGCTTTGACGACGACGACGGTAAGCGGTGGCGGCTCCTGGTGCTGGAGGACTGCGACGAGCTGATCAGATCCGGCGCCAAGGAGGCCACCGGACAGGGCCTGTCACGCCTGCTCAACCTGACCGACGGGCTCCTCGGCCAGGGCCGTGACGTCCTGGTGGCCATCACCACCAACGAGGATCTGGCCCGTCTGCACCCGGCCGTCACCCGCCCGGGCCGCTGCCTCGCCCAGATCGAGATCGGTTCTCTCCCCTACGACGAGGCCGCCCACTGGCTCGGCGGCACCGAAGGGCTCTCTCCCGCCGGTGCGACCCTCGCCGAGCTCTTCGCGCTCCGCGACGGCGCGTTCAGCCGCACGGCCGTCCCCGAGAACACCGGTCTCTACCTTTGACCTCCCGCACGGCGGGGCGGGGGGAGGTCTCCGCGGTCATGCGGCCTGGGTGAGCAACCCGCTGAAGAACCGGGGATGGCGGAACAGAACGGGACGAGGCGCGACGACACACCCGCCCCTGAGGGAACGGGCAATGCCCGTATCACTCTCCGGCCGTTACGCGAACAATTCGGGGAACACCGCTTGTTGGTCCACCCGGACGATGGAACGGGCCAATGGCGGTCAAGGAGCAAACGAGGTCGGCGGCTCCCGCTCGCTCGCAATGCGAGACGTCCGAAATCATGCGGTCCGCGCGGCGCGCCTTGCCTCACCCGAGAGTGCCGGGAGCACGCCCCAATGTGATCGACCGTGTGTCGGTGACCACCTTCGAACGCATCCGGATCCAGCGGGCCGGCAAAACCGGGGACACACGGCCCGCATTCCGGAGCGCGAGGAAGTCATTTGTCCTCCGGAAATCCTGCAACACGTTCGATGACAGACACCGGGCATGCGTGAATTGTCCGACGAACCTCCGGAGCGGGTCTCACAGCGCCCCTCCGCCGCCCCTCCCGGCGGACCCGGTCCCGCTCGCCGCTCCCCGCCGCCTCATCCCGGCAATTGCCACGACCAGCGAAAACGGCACGGAGGACGCACCCGCACACCAGGAGGGCAGCACGGCCGACACGGTGGATCCCTCGAAACGAACGGCAGTGGAACGATGAACCCGAACGCCCCCAAGCAGCCGAAGTCGATTTTTCACGGCGACCGGGGTGGAAACCACCCGGAGGTCACGAATCTCCAAAGCGCTCGGACACCTCCATCCAGAAAACCCGCCAGGGGTAACCGACAGATCCCGGGATACAAGACACCAAGGGGGTCCCGGCGCCGCCGTCGTTTTTAATCCCTCGCCGGCGGGAAGCATTTCCCAATGACGTGGAGACGCCGGAGTTCAACCTTGGGTAATTAACCCGAGCGAGTGGATCTCCGGCGCGACCGCGAAAGGAGAGGCTAGAGTTTTACTACCGGGGAAGAGACGCGGGAGCCATCGCCGGCCGGGTTCACAGCCGCACACTCTGGCGCCAAGATTAAGGAGTGACACAATGGCACGTCAGCAAGTCGTCACGTTCACCGATGACATCACCGGGAAGCGGGCGGACGAGACCGTCTCGTTCGGCCTGGACGGGACCGCCTACGAGATCGACCTGAGCACGAAGAACGCCACAAAACTCCGCGAGGCCCTTAAGCCCTTCCAGTCCGCCGCCCGCAAGGCGAGCACCTCCCTGGGCCGCAAGGGCCGGGCAAAGGGTTCCGGCGGCAGCCGCGAGCGGAGCGCCGAGATCCGGGCGTGGGCGAAGTCCCACGGAATCGAGGTGAGTGAGCGCGGGCGCATCGGGGGAAAGGTCGCCGAGGCCTTCGCGGCGGGCGACCCCAGCGTGGCCAAGGCGGCGGCCAAGAAGGCCCCGCAGACCACATCAGGCCGGTAGCGGCCAGGCTCCCGGCCCCTCTTGGAGGTAGCGGCGTCACAGCCGACCGGGAGTACATTGAGGCGAACCTCGAGGTGCCCCTCCCGCTCCGGAGGGGTATGCACCTTTGGTCCTGTATTTGGGCCATCGTCTCCGGGGGGCGTTCTTCGATGAGTGAGGTCACACAGATCTGCTCGGACCTGATCAGGTTCGACACCACCAATCCCGGCTCCGGCGAACGTCCGGCGGCCGAGCACGTCGCCACCCTGTTGTCGGAGGCCGGCATCGAACCGGTGGTGTTCGAGTCGGCCAGGCACAGGACCAGCGTGGTCGCCAGGATCCCCGGCGACTCCCCCGACGCCCTGCTGATCCACGGCCATCTCGACGTGGTCCCCGCCCACGCCTCCGACTGGCAGGTTCATCCGTTCTCCGGAGAGGTCTCCGGCGGCTGCGTCTGGGGCCGGGGCGCGGTCGACATGAAGGGCACCCTGGCCATGACGCTCACCCTGGTCCGTGAGTGGGCACGGCGCGGAGTACGGCCTGGGCGGGACGTGGTGCTGGCGTTCCTCGCCGACGAGGAGGCCACCGGCGAGTACGGCGCGCGATACGCGGTGCAACACCACCGCGAGCTGTTCGACGGCTGTACCGAGGCGATCAGCGAGTCCGGCGGTTACAGCGTCGAGGCTCCCGGAGCACGGATCTACCCGGTCGCGGTGGGCGAGCGCGGCACCGCCTGGATGAGACTCACCGCGACCGGCGTCGCGGGCCACGGCTCCCGCCCGCCGGTGGACAACGCGGTGGCCGAGCTCTGCCATGCCATGTCCCGGATCGCCTCTCACCACTGGCCGGTGCGGCTGACGCCCGAGGTGGCGACGCTGATCGAGAGCCTGTCGGACATCCTCGGTGAGCGCATCGACCTCGACCGGCTGGAGGAGGAGGCCGAACGGCTCGGCCGGATCGGCTCCCTGTTCGGGGCGCAGATCCGGAACTCGGCGAACCCGACGATGCTCCAGGCGGGCTACAAGGTCAACGTGGTTCCCGGCACCGCCGTGGGCCACGTCGACGGGCGGTTCCTACCGGGGGGCCGGGAGGAGTTCCTGGAGACGATCGACCGCCTGCTCGGCCCCCGGGTGAGGAGGGAGTTCGTCAACCTGGAGGACGCCCCCTCCGCCCCGATGGACTCGCCCTTCTTCGAGCGGCTCGGCGCGGCCCTGGTGGCCGAGGACCCGGCGGCGCGACCGGTGCCGTACGTGATGTCCGGCGGCACGGACGCCAAGTCCTTCGCGAGGCTCGGCATCAGGGGTTACGGCTTCGCCCCGCTGATGCTCACCCCGGAACTCGACTACTTCGGCATGTTCCACGGCGTGGACGAGCGCGTTCCCGTCGAGGGCCTGGAGTTCGGCGTCCGCGTCCTGGATCGCCTCCTCGCCTCCCCCGCTGGTGGCAGCACCATTCCCGGATAAAACAGGGCGCTCCCCATCACGATCGAGCCCTGCCGGGTACTTCCGGATACATGCCGGACACGGCCCGCCTGAAACTGGGGCATCATGGCTCACGTGCCGATTCTCATGTACCTCTCGGTGACCGGCCGATCTCGTGACGAGACGCGAACGCTGGTGCGGCGCCATCCCGCTCCCCTCGGGAATGCCGTCGAACCATCCCGCACGCGTGCCGAGCGGGCGTCCGGCACCGCCTCGGAGAGTAGTGCGGATCGGGGGCGTCGAGGTGAATGAGAACGGCACGGGGCTGCCCGCCTGGCACGAGGGCGGCACCCCCCCGTCGGGCACCCGGCCGGACCTGCCGGGGACGCGACCGGACTCGGCCACCGGCCTGCGTGCAGCCGACGGCAAGGTCGCTGCAAGCGCTCCACCCGATGATGACGAGGTGACGCGCGACGGAGGCGACCAGGCGATGGGCCGGACAGTGACCGAGGAGCGCAGGACCGGGCTGATGGACCGCCTGCGCAAGGATCTGAGAAACCCCCTGTTCCTCCAGGGCTACGCACTGATGATCAATACCGGGATCACCGCCGTGCTGGGCCTCGGCTACTGGTTCCTCGCCACGCACCTGTACACCGCCGCCGCGTTCGGTGAGGGCCAGGCCGTGATCAGCGCGATGCGGCTGTTCGCCTCTCTGACCGGGCTCGCCTTCGCGGGCGCGCTGGCCAGGTTCATCCCGGTGGCCGGCCGCCGCACCGCCGAGTTCGTCCTGCGCGGCTACGCGATCGCCGGGGCCACCGGCCTGGTGGCGGCGTTGGGGTTCCTGCTGACGTTGCCGGTGTGGGGAGCGGTCTACGCCGACCTCGCCGGGTTCGGCCCCGGACTGTTCTTCCTCGTCTCGGTTCTCGTCTGGACGGTCTTCACCCTCCAGGACGTGACCCTGGCCGGGCTGCGCAAGGCCGTCTGGGTACCGGTCAACAGCCTGGCGTTCGGCCTGGTCAAGATGGGCATGCTCGCCGCGCTCGCGGTCGCGCTGCCGGAGGGCGGTCTCTTCGGCGGGATCTTCGTCTCGTGGATCGTGCCGACGGCCATGGCGCTGATCCCGATCAGCTGGTTCATCTTCGGCGTCATCATCCCCAAGCACGTCAAGAACACCGAGGAGAGCGCCGCGAACCCGCCGCGCCTGCGCGAGGTGGGGCGTTTCCTGGCCGGAGACTTCCCCGGCGCGTTCTCCATCCTGCTGATCCTCTATCTGGTCCCGGTCATCATCGCGGGCTGGCTCGACGACGCGCCGACGTTCGGCTACTTCTCGATAGCCCACACGCTGGGCTCCATGATCGGGCTGCTGGCGGCCAACATGGCGGTGTCTCTGACGGTCGAGGGATCCTTCAACGCCGCCCAGCTGGCGCAGAGCGTGCGCAACGCGCTGCGTCGCACCTTCCTGATCGTCGGACCGGTCATCACGGTGGTCGTGGTCGGCGCACCCCTGATCCTGAGCGTGTTCGGCCCCGGGTTCGCCGAGGCGGGCACGCCGCTGCTCCGCCTGATGGCGATCGCCGTGCTCCCCCAGACGGTGATCGAGATCTGCCTCAGCATGCTGCGCGCGCAGAGCGAGGCCCGCAAGCTCGCACTCATCCAGATCGGGATGGCGGTGCTGGTCCTCACCTCGATCGCCTTGCTGTTCCCCCTCTTCGGGATCGCCGCGGTGGGCTACGCGATGCTCGGCAGCCAGCTCCTGGTCGCGCTACTGATCCTCCCGAACATCCGCAGAGTGATCAACCACGGCAAGGCGTCCCAGGTCGTCGCAGGTTAGGGACGGCGTTGCTCTGTTTGCAGTCTTGATCTCGTACGTGATAAACGGTCTCCAGTGACTCCTGAGCACATTGTGGCGAAGCGAACGGGCCGCCGCTGCCTTTCGCTGCCCTCCAACCGTCTGGGTCTGTATCTGGCCCTGCGGCACTGGTGCAGTCCCGGCCAGCGGTTGCTGATGTCGCCGCTGTCGGCCGATGAGATCCTCTTTCTCGTGCTCGCCGCCGGGCTGCGCCCGGTCATCGCCCCGCTCTCCGCCGACGACGGCAACATCGACGCGGGCGCCGTCGACCTCGACACGGTCGACGCGGTGCTGACCACCAACCTGTACGGCCTGCCCGACCGGGTGACGGCGTTCACGGGCAAGATCCTGATCGAGGACGTCGCGCACGCGATGGAGACGAGCGTGCACGGCAGGCCGCTGGGCACCTTCGGGGTGGCGGGCGTGTTCAGCCTGTCCAAGCACGCCGGAGCGGGTTCCGGCGGGGTGATCGCGGTCGAGCACCTGGAGGACCTGCGCACCCTGGAGCGCGACCGTGACCGGCTGCTGCAGCCGGGCGCCTTCAGGAAGGAGATCCACAGCGTGCTGACCTCGGTGGGCCGGCACGCCGCGCTGCGCCTGAACATGGTCCGCCCGGCGCTGAGGGCGATGCGCGCGTTCGGCATGGAGGAGGAGCGCGAGGGCTACCGGATCGCCCCGCGCCCGGCGGATCTGGTCAGGGCGCTGAAGTACGCGCCGCAGCTACCGGCGTTCGACTCCTGGGTCCAGGCCGACCTGCACGACTACCGGGCCAGGCGTGGCCACCTCTCAAGCTGGTACCAGTCGAGGCGCCTGCGGACGCTGCCCAGGCAGCGGTCGCGGCGGATCGCCGGCGTCTCGGCGCTGGCCACGCTGCCCACCGTGGCGCCGGCCGTCCACCGGCACCTGGATCAGCCGCTGTTCCGGGTCCCGCTGCTGGTCTCGGGCCGGGACGAGGCCATCGCCGAGCTGGAGCGGCACGGGGTCGCGACCGGATACCTCTACGACCCGCCGTACGACAGCTACCTGCCCGGATTCACCAGTCCCTCGCCGGAGCCCGAGATCGCGCACTGGTGGGGCCGGCACGTGCTGCCGGTCGATCCGCTCTACGCCCACCGCGCCCTGCCTGTCGTCGAACGGCTCGTCCCGGCCATCCCACCCACCCCTCGCCGGGTTCCCCCGGTGCTGCCGAGTCCGACCGTCTCCGATATCGCTTAGCAAGTAAGTTAATTTTTGGGTAGATTCACTGCATCGGGCGGCGGCAGGGGGATCGCTGCCCGGTTCCGGGACGGTTCCCGCGCTCCGTGACGCACATCACCCATGTCCACGGGCCAGTCGGATCGCACGTGCTCCGCTCCGAGGACGACGTTCAGTTCCTTACCCGGGCTTCGAGAAAGGATCACTTCCTCGTGAACGGTAGGTTGACGCGCACCGCAGGCACGGTCGCCGGTCACCCCGGCACGGCAGGAGGGGTCGCATGAGGGTCGACGTCATCCGGCCGGCGGAGCTGGGCCCGGACGAGGTCGCGGCCTGGCGCGAGATGCAACGCTCCAGCGCGCACCTTGCCAACCCCTTCCTCAGCCCGGACTTCACGATCGCGATGGGTGAGGTCCACACCGAAGCGCGGGTGGCGGTGATCACCGAGTCGGACGGGCCTGTCGGGTTCTTCCCCTTCGAGCGGCACGGCGGCGGGGTGGGCACCGCCCTGGGCGGATGGGTCTCGCTCTCCCAGGGCGTGGTCCACGTGCCCGGCGCCGAATTCGACTCCAACACCCTGCTCAAGAAGTGCGGGCTGAGCGTGTGGGAGTTCGGCTGCATGGTCGATCACCAGCCCTGGTTCCAGCCGTTCGAGACGCTCAGGCAGGAGGCCGTGGTCCTCGACTTCACCGACGGCTACCCGGCCTTCCTCGACGAGTTGCGCGAACGCTCTCCGAAGTTCGTCAAGAGCACCCTGTACAAGGAACGGAAGCTGGGCCGCGACACGGGCGAGATCACCTCCGAGTTCGCGGTGCGCGACGCGGAGCAGTTCCGGCTGCTGCGGGGCTGGAAATCGGCCCAGTACCAGCGGATGGGCCGCCCCGACCGCTTCGCCAAGTCATGGGTCGTGGAGCTGACCGAGCGTCTGCACGCCATCGACACCCCCGACTTCGCCGGGCCGCTGTCCATGCTGTACGCGGACGGCAGGCCCGTCGC
The DNA here is from genome assembly GCF_050943795.1 of Streptosporangium sp. CA-115845. Lineage (NCBI taxonomy): Bacteria > Bacillati > Actinomycetota > Actinomycetes > Streptosporangiales > Streptosporangiaceae > Streptosporangium > Streptosporangium sp. CA-115845. Next base: position 6,196,061 of record NZ_CP191988.1, read on the forward strand.
GGGCCACTTCGGGCTGCGCACCGGCACGATGATGATCGGCTGGTTCCCCGCGTACGACCCCGACTACGCCAAGTACTCCCCCGGCCTGATCCAGCACCTGCGTATGGTCGAGGCCGCCGCGAAGATCGGTGTCAGCGCGCTGGACCTCGGCATCAGTAACGGCTCGGAGTACAAGGACGCACTGTGCAGCAGGACGATTCCAGTCACCGAGGGCATCGCGCGCCGCCGTTCGGCCGGCGCGGCGGCGCACTGGCTGCGCACCGCCCCGGTCCGCCGCGTGCGACGGTTCATCCTTGACAGCCCGGCCCTGTACGGCGCCGCCGACAGGGCCATGAAGCGGTACGGGCGGCTGCGCACCCGGGGGAAGGCCCAGTGAGCGGGCAGAACGGCGGCCGCGAGCTTGAGGCGGCCATGCGAGACCGGATCGGCCAGGAGTGCCTGCACGTGCCCTCCGCCAGGTTCGGTCTGCTCCTGGCGCTGCGGCACTGGTTCGAACGCGGCGACCGGGTGCTCATCTCACCGACGAACTGCGAGACCGTGCTGTTCATCGTGCTGGCCGCCGGGCTGGAACCGGTGATGGCGCCGGTCTCCTGGCGCGACGGCAACATCGACGTCCCCAACATCGACTGGAGCGGCCTGGCCGGTGTCGTCACCACGCACCTGTACGGCCAGCCCGACCGGGTGACCGAGCTGCGGGCCGAGTGCGACCGGCGCGGCGTGATCCTTCTCGACGACGCGGCGCACGCCATGCAGACGACGGTGCACGGCCGCCCCGCGGGCACGTTCGGCACCGCCGGGGTGTTCAGCCTCGCCAAGCACGGACGGGCTATGTCCGGCGGGTTCCTCACCGCGCGGGATCCGGCCGCGCTGCCCGAGCTGGCCCGGGCCAGGGACGCATCGCTGCTCCCCGGCGGGGCGCGCGCCCAGCTGCTCGGCACGCTGCGGCCCGTGCTGCGCGAGACGATCTACCGCACCGGGCTGGTCCGGCCGATGTGGCACGCCCTTAAAGCGCTCGGCCTCGTCCAGTGGACCGGCCACCGCTGCCCGCCCCGCGAGAAGGAACTGCGCGCGGCCCTCGCCGGCGATCCGGTAGACCTGCGCGCCATGGACCACTGGCTGCGGATCGACCTCGACGACTGGCGGATGCGCCAGGGGCCGCTGCTCCGCCGCTACCAGCGCTCCCGCTTCCGGGTGATCGACCGCGAGCGCGACCGGCGGGTGGCCGGGGTCGAACTGCTGCGTACCCTGCCCTGGGCGGCCGAGGGTGTCCGCGACGCGACGCCGCAGCCGCTGCTGCGGGTGCCCCTGCTGGTCGAGAACCGCGACGAGGTGGTCGCCCGGCTGGAGAGCCGGGGCGTGGTGCCCGGCTTCATCTACGACCCTCCGCTGGACGACTACCTGGAACTGGTGCCCGAGGGGCCGTCCTCGGAGATCGCCCGCTGGTGGACCGGCCACGTCCTGCCCGTCGATCCGCTCCGCGCCGCCCGGATGGCCGGCTTGCTGACCGAACTCGACGTCCGTCCCGCCACGCGCCCGGCCTCGCCCTCGGAGCGGCTGGTCTGATCGGCGCTCACCTGGCACCGGCCAGGCTGCCCGCGCGCATCCCGGCCAGTTCGAGCACCAGCTCGAACCAGACCTGGTTGGCCCCCGCCTCCCTGACCAGGCCCCAGCGGTGGGCCAGGGCCTCCAGCAGGGGCAGGCCGCGGCCCCCCGTCGCGTCCGCCGAGGCGTGGCAGACGCAGGGAGCCTGCGAGGAGCCCTCGTCCTGGACGCAGACCCGCACGCCCGTCGCCGAGTAGGCCACGGTGACCGTGAACGCCCCACCGTCCCCGGAGCGGGAGTGGATCACCGCGTTGGTGGCGATCTCACTGGTCAGCAGGACACAGTCGTCGTGGAGGGGATGGTCTCGCCCCAGGGTCATCGAGACCAGGCGGCGGGCTCTGACCACCTGGTCCGGGGAACCCGCAAGGCGGAGAACCCATTCGCTTCCGTCGTACTCCGACGAGTCCATATGTCCCCTCCGATACCGTTCCTGCCTTTGGGAAGACGCGGAGCTCGAAAGGGAAGATGTCTCGGAAAAGTAGGAATGCGATCACTTACCGGATAGACAGGTGGGGCTTGCCAGGCGGGCCTTCAGCTGCATGCCCGCACCTGCCGTACCGTGCGGTTTCACCCGTCACATCCGGTGCCAGCGGGCCTCGAAGAAACAGTAGACCGCGAACAGCAGCAGGCCGATCGCGACGACCCCGAGCAACCACGGACCGGCCGGGGTGTCGGCCAGCGAGCGCAGCGTCGAGTCGATGCCCTTGGCCTTGTCGGGGTCGTAGGTGATCGCGGCCTGGATGACGAAGACACCGGCGACCGCGGCGATCACACCGCGGGCGAGGTAGCCGGCCATGCCGAGTTTCTCGGCGAGGTCACGCGCCTTCGGAGGCATCTCGCCGGTGCGCAGGTCCTGGAGGAACCTCTTCTTCCAGCCCTTGTGGATCCAGTAGGCCCCCAGGGCGATAACGCCCAGACCGACCAGGCCCACGATGAACTGCCCGGCGGGCAGCTCCATCAGCGTGGCCGTGAGGTCCTTGGACTGACTGTCCGTTGAGCTTCCCGGGTCTCCGCGCAGCACGACACCGAGCAGCGTGGTCACGATCAGCCCGTAGACCACCGTGCGCGCCGCCGACTCCACCCGGTCCTTGGTCTGCCCCCGGCCGATGACGGCCTCCGACAGCTGCCAGAGGACCAGGGCCGTGAAACCGACGACCATGAGCCAGAGCAGCGCCATGCCGAACGGCTGCTCGGCCACCGTCTCAATGGCCCCGGTCTTGTCGGCCTCCTTGCCGCCGCTTCCACCGCCGAAGGCGATCTGCAGGGCAAGAAAACCAATCAGCCCGTAGAGGACTCCCCTGCAGGCCATACCGACCCGTGCCAACCTGTCCAGCGTCTGACTGTTGGCCGCTCTGTGAGCGGCACCTGCCACCTGAGTCTGAGGGCTGTTCATGACTATCCGCGCTAACCCGCGGACGGCCGGATAAACCTTACTGCTCGGGCATGGCGTCCAGCCTGCGCAGGATGACCCCCTCGCGCAACGCCCACGGGCACACCTCCAGCTGGGCCACTCCGAACAGGTCCATGGTGGCGTCGGCGACGATGGCTCCGGCGGGCAGTTGCGGCGCCCGCCCCTCCGACACCCCGGGCAGCCCGGCCCTCTCCCCCGTGCTCATCCTGGCCAGCCGGTCGGTCCACCCGACCAGGTCCGCGTGCCCGAGCACCCGGCGTACGTTCACCCCCTCGTGCGAGGGCGCCGCGCCGGCGATCCTCGCGAGCTGCCTGAAGGTCTTGGACGTCGCCACCGCGTGATCGGCCTGGCCGTACCGCGACACCTTGCCCACCACGCGGGCGATCTCGGCCCGCACATACCTGCGCAGTGTCCGCACCTCGTCGGCCGACGGCGGGTCGGCGGTGAAGCGGTCGCGGGTGAGACGGCCGGCCCCCAGCGGCAGCGACACCGCCACGTCGGGCTGCTCGTCGATCCCCGAGGCGATCTCCAGCGACCCGCCGCCGATGTCCAGCACCAGCAGCCGCCCGGAGGACCACCCGAACCAGCGGCGCACCGCCAGGAACGTCAGCCTCGCCTCGTCCTGGCCGGACAGCACCTCGATGTCGACCTGCGTGTCGGCCTTGATCCCGGCGAGGACCTCCTCACCGTTCACCGACTCCCTGATCGCGGAGGTCGCGAAGGCCATGAGGTCCTCGACCCCCTTGTCCTCGGCGATCCGCAGCGCCTCCTCGACGAACTCCCGCAACCGCGTCGCGCCCTGTGCCGACAGGCGGTTGCCCTCGTCCATGTGCTCGGCGAGCCTCAACTCCTCCTTGTGGGAGTACGCTGGCAGCGGCCGGGCCCCCCGATGCGCGTCCATCACCAGCAGGTGGACCGTGTTGGAACCGATGTCGAGAACGCCCAGTCGCATGGGATGAAGCTACTACCCCTCGAAGCCTCGCCCGCCGGGGGTTCGTACGTGAACACTCACCGCGTATCCACCACCGTCGTAGGGTGCGCCGTCCCATGTCGCCAGGCGCCGCAGCGGGGCGAGCCCCGAGGCCCGGCACCAGGCGTCGTAGTCGGCCAGGGTGACCGTGGCGGAGGTGAGCGGGAGATGCGCGGCGTCCAGCCCGAACCCGCTCACCAGCAGCCCGCCGGGACGCAGCAGTGCCGCGAGTCCGGCGACGGTCCGCGCCTCGGTCCCGGGGGCCAGCAGGGGGATGACGTTGCCCGCGGCGACGACCATATCGAAGCGCTCGCCCTGCCCACGCCGCTCGCCGGACACGGCCCGGTCCGCGAACTCCGCGGAGCCGCCGAGATCACCAAGGTCACCGAGATCACCAAGGTCGCTGAGGTCGGCCAGGATCCAGGGCAGCTCCGGCGCGGTCCGCCGGGCGACCTCCAGCATGGACGCGTCGAGGTCGACGCCCACGCAGTCGTATCCCAGCTCCGCCAGCCGGATCGCCACCCGCCCGGTGCCGCACCCGGCGTCCAGCACCCGCGCGCCCGGCGGTAGCAGCCCCGCGCACAACCGTGCCTCACCGTGCGTGTCCGCCCCCGACTCGGCCAGTCTGGCGAACCTCGCCGCATACCGCTCCCCGGCGTCATCTCCCGCGATGTCCGCCCAGCGACTTCTCTGTTCCATCAGACTCTCCCGAGGGGATCGTTGCCTTCAGGCGACGGGGGAATCGGGAGCGGGAGAGCCACCCAGGCCCGAGCGTGTGGTGACCTGTCAGGTCTGCGCATTCCGCGTCGCCTCTTTTCCAAATTCGATACGGTGGGAACAGGAGTTCCAGTGAGGGCGGTGGTGTGATGCGCAGGTCCTACAAGTTCCTGTTGCGTCCCACCGTCAGGCATGCGATCGCGTTGACCACCTGTTTGGACGATCACCGCACCCTGTACAACGCCGCACTGGAGCACCGCCGCACCGCCTACGCCAAGGCAGGGGTGAGTGTTCGCTACGGTGAGCAGTCGGCGGAGTTGAAGTACATCCGCGCCGAGGACACCGACGGGCAGGGCCGCTGGTCGTTCTCCTCCCAGCAGGCCACCCTGCGCCGCCTGGACAAGGCGTTTCAAGCGTTCTTCGCCCGCGTCAAGGCCGGCCGCACCCCGGGCTTCCCCCGCTTCAAGGGCAAGGACCGGTTCGACACCATCGAGTGGCCCAGGGACGGCGACGGCTGCCGCTGGGACTCCCAGCCCGAACACCCCAGCGCCACCTACGTCCGTCTCCAGGGCGTCGGCCACGTCCGGGTGCACCGGCACCGGCCGGTACGCGGCACAGTGAAGACGATCAGTGTCAAGCGGGAGGGTTCGCGCTGGTATGTGATCCTGTCGTGTGACGACGTGCCCGCCGAGCCGTTGCCCGTGACCGGCAAGGCGGTGGGCATCGACCTGGGGGTGGCGTCGCTGGTCACCACCAGCGACGGCGACCCCCTCGACAACCCCCGTCACCTGGCCGTCTCCGCCGACCGGCTCGCCAGGGCACAGCGGGACCTGGCCCGAAAGAAGCGCGGCTCGACGCGTCGCCGCAAAGCCGTGGCCCGCGTCGCCGCACTGCATGCTCAGGTGCGCCGCAGGCGCCTGGACGGGGCGCACAAAGCCGCACTGGCCTTGGTTGTCGGCTATGACGTGATCGTGTGCGAGGACCTGCGCGTCACGAACATGACCAGGCGCGCCGCCCCGAAGCCCGATGGCGAGGGCGGGTATCTGCCCAACGGCGGTGCGGCGAAGTCGGGCCTGAACCGCGGCATCTTGGACGCGGGGTGGGGGGTGTTCCTGACGATCCTGTCGCACAAGGCTGAAAGCGCCGGTCGAGAGCTGATCGCGGTGAACCCCGCCCACACCTCCCGCACCTGCTCGCGGTGCGGGCACTGCGCGAAAGAGAACCGCCGCACCCAGGCCGAGTTCGCCTGTACGGTATGCGGGCACATCGCGCACGCCGACGTGAACGCGGCTATCAACATCTTGAGGGCAGGGCTTGCCCTTCGTGAAGCTGCGCGAGCGGCTTAGCGAGAAGCCGTTCCCTTCGGGGAGCGGAGGAGTCACCGGACCAGGGTCTCATCCCCCCTGGGAGCCGCTCACAGCGGCCAGACCGAACATGGACCCGCGAAGGTGTTCGTGGATACCACCACACGCCACCTGTCCATAGGGCTGTCCGGATGCGGCCACTATAAGAAACAGATCTTGTCAATATGGGCGATTATTGCGAATACTTGCGATTTGTTCTTATTCGCGAGAGAGGCCTGTAATGAAGCGCGTTATTGTTCACAAACCTGGCACCGTCACGCTCAGTGGCACCGCGAGCGCCAAGCATGTCGGCTGAGACGAATCACAGCACCGGCGTCCAGCAGTGGGCGCCGGCCCCCAGCAGGACATAGCCATATATCATCGAATATCATCTAAATCGACTTAGAGGAGTCCGGTGAGTCGGGGAGCCCAACCGCCAGAAAACCCGTCTCTTCCCGTGCCGCCGCTCGTGGTGGACGCTGACCGGCACCTGCGCGGACCCTACACCGCGGGGGGCGCGCTCGTCGCCGCCCTGGCGCCCGCGGCCCGGCCCGAGCTCGTCGCCCGCTACGACATCGAGCTGCGCGCGGCGGCCCCCGACCTGCAGGACCTGGTTCCCGACCGGCGCCACTCCGTGGCCGCGAGCCTGCCCAGCGCGGAGCGGATCCTGGTGCACGCACCGCGGCGCACGCTGCGCCTGGCCAACGGCCTGGCCGAGTTCGTCCGCGAGCACCTGGCCGAAACCGGCCCGCGGACGCTGGTCGTCGAGAACGTCGACCGGGCCGACCCCACCGACCTCGAACTCCTGACGGTACTGCGGCGCCGCGTCCCCGCGGAGTCGCTGACCGTGGTGACCCGCCAGGGGACCGCCGTCGAGGACCGGCTCAGCGAGGAGGAGCACGGCGCCCTCGCCGACGAGCTGGAGCGGGAGGGGACGGTCGGCGCGCGACTTGGAGCGGTCCCCTATCACCGCGAGCGCGGCGGCGACACCTCGAAGGCGGTGGAGGCGTTCCTGTTCGCGGTGCAGTGGTGTCTGGACGCGGGCTGCCATGACGCCGTGGTGGATCTCGGCAGGCGCGCCCTGCGCCTCGCCGATCCCGAAGGCGACACCGGGACCTGGTGGCGGCTCCTGCACAGCACCGCGACCGCGCTGGCCGCGCTGGGCAGGGAGGACGAGTCCGAGGACCTGTTCGACCTGGCCAGGCGGGAGAGCGTCTCCCCCGCCGTCCACGCCTCGGTCGCCTACGCCACCGGAATGCTGAAGGTACGCCACCATGACCAGGCCCGGCGCGACCCGGATGCCGCGCTCGCGCTGGTGAACCAGGCGATCGCCATCTCCTCGCTGCTGCCCGACCCGCGCGAGCGGGCGTTCAAGCTGGGGTTCGACCTCAACGGCCGGGCACTGGTGGAGGTACGGCGAGGCCGCCCCGCCAAGGCACTGGAACTGGTCTCCGAGGCCGTCGCCCTGGCCGACCGCGACCTGCGTCCCGGCGAGCACCCGATACACCGGCTGGTGCTGCTGGCCAACAGGGCGCAGCTCACCGTGATGCTGGGCCGCCCCGAGGAGGCGCTGGAGGATCTGGACGCGGTGATCGCAGCCGACCCCGTCTACCCCGACTACTACATCGACCGGGGCAACCTGCTGCACCGGCTGGGCCGGATGGACGCGGCGATCAACGACTACGAGACGGCCATGCGGGTCGGCCCGCCCTTCCCCGAGCCTTACTACAACCGGGCCGAGATCCGCTTCTCCAGGGGCGACCACCGGGGTGCGCTCAGCGATCTGGACCACGCGCTGGAGCTGGACCCGGAGTTCGTGGACGGCCTGGCCAACCGGGCCGGGCTGCTGGCCGCCCTCGGTGAGTACGGCAAGGCCAGGGCGGACGCGGAGACCGGGCTCGCCATCGATCCGGCCAACCCGTACCTGCTGTGCGCGCTGGGCCAGGTGGAGACGGCGGAGGGTCGCTACGACAGGGCGCGTACCGCCTTCGACAGGGCGCTGGAGCTCGCCCCCTCGCTGGCGGCCGCCTGGGCGAACCGAGGACTGCTGGCCTTCGAGACCGGTGACCCCGAGGGCGCCGTCGCGGACTTCACCCGGGCCCTCGACCCCGGAGCGGACCCCGCACTGCTGTTCAACCGGGCGATGGCGCTGCGCGCCGCCGGGCGGGAGACGGAGGCGGTCGCCGACCTCACCCGGGCACTGGAACTGGCGCCGGACGACGAGGACATCAGGCGCGAGCTGAAATCCTGACCCCACCGGACCGCCGCCCGCGGCCACGGAGACGAAGGCGGCCGGAAAACACCCCGGATTCGGCGGAGTGGGTCGGAAAACAGCGGCCGGGAAGACGGAATCCCCATCGCGAAAATCTCATTATCGGATTACGCGTTACCCGCACGGTGATGCGGACACCGGCGCGTATTCGCCGTCACGGACCCGTCGCGCCCCGGGGGTGGGTAGGGATGATTTCCCGATGCGCGATCACAGCGCGCCACTTTGCCGAACGGCCCCGCCGGGAACGCCGCGGGTACCACGGGGCGGACCGGGTCAGCGGAGCGAGCCGCCGAGATAGCGCTCGGCCAGCTCGCAGGTGCCCTCGGTGTAACCGGAGCCCAGCTCGGCGGCGATGTCCGCGCCGATATGGGTACCGATCCAGGCGACCAGCAGCAGGCGGCGGAACATGACGAACGTCCAGATCTCCGCCTCGTCCTCGGCCGGAAGGTCCAGGACGGTCCGGTAACCCCGCACCCACGCGTCGACCAGCTCGGGAACCTCGGGGAGGTGCTCGATGAAGCTGACCGCCGCGGCCAGGTCGTAGAGGTGCCAGCCGAAACCGCAGTCGTCGAAGTCGATGACGCTGGGCGGCCCCTCACCCGCCACGAGCAGGTTCGCGGAACGCAGGTCGGCGTGGATCAGGCCGTAGCGCTCCGGCCCCCGGCCGAAGCGGTGGAGCCGCTCACGCAGTTCCTTGTCCAGCCGCCCCAGCACGGTCCGCGCCTCGGCCCCCATGCCCAGGCCGTCCTGCCAGCGGCCCCACCGCGACCCGGCGCCGAGGGCCGCCTCGTAGTCCCAGTGGAAGCGGGTGAACCACTCGGGCCGTGACCAGCGGCGCGCGTGCCGGTGCATCCGCGCCGTGAGCGCGCCGAGCCGCTCGAAGCCGGGCACCGGGTTCTCCAGGGACGGCTCGGAACCGGGCAGCAACTCGAACATGACGCACTCTCGGGGCTCCGCGCCGGGGACGGTCAGCACCCGGGAACCGCCGGGAGCCTGGAGCACCCGGGGGGTGCGGATCCCCTCCTGCTCGCGGAGCGCCTCCAGCCAGGCCAGCTCGGACAGGATCGCCGGGATGGAGTGGTAGCCGAGGCGGTGCACCCGCAGGATGGAGCGCCTCCCCGTGGCCGGGTCCTCCACCCGGTAGGTGGCGTTCTCCGACACGTTGATCAGCGTGACCTCGGCGTCGGGCAGGCCGTGGATCCGCGCCGCCGCACGTGCCACGTCATGCGCACGGGCCAGCACGCCGCCCCCGGCGGACAGGTCGTGGGCCCGCATCGGTTCCTCCAGCTCAGTCGCACAGGGCGCCAGATCCTATCCGAGATCCGACATCGCCCGCCCGGCTGCGCGGTCCAGGTCGCTCCGGCGGTCCGCTTCTCCCCGGTCCTGGTCACGTACGGCGTGCCCCGTCGAAGGCCCGGGACCGGGAAACCTGATGCGGATCTTGGACTCCCGCTGCGGAAGGCGCTCCCAGTCATCCATGAGGGTCGCCTGGAGGCCGCATCCGGCGGCCAGGTCGAGCAGGGTCTCGGTCCGGTAGTAGAAGGTCTCGCCCAGGACCTGGTGCTCCCTGCCCTCGGTGCGCTCGAAGGTGAAGTCGAACCAGCCCCCCGGCCTCACGATCCGTCCGACGTTCCGCAGGCACTCCTCGATCACGTGCGGCGGGGAGTGGGAGAAGACGCCGTGGGCGTGGACGACGTCGAACGCCCCGCCGGGCAACGCGGCGAAACGCAGGTCGGCGACCGGCAGAAGATGGGGGAGTTTGTCGCGCAGGTCGTAGGTGACCAGGGTCTCCTGGGCGGCGATCAGGATCTCCGGGGAGATGTCGAGACCGTAGTAGTTTCCGGTGTCGAGGTAGCCGATGAACAGGCGCCCGGCCCGCAGGTTGCCGCAGCCGATCTCCAGCATGCGGTGCTCGGGTTTCAGACCGTGCCGCACCAGATAGTCGAACTGCGCCTTCCCCAGGGCGACCCAGCGCCGGTAGGACCTACTGCCCACGGCCCCGCGAGGACTGCGCGCGGTCTCGGACCTCATGACGGCCCGGTAGTAGGCGACGTGGTCGCGGGTGCTCAGGCGCAGCCACGTGTTCCTGGTCACCCGTCGCAGGTGCCGGGGGACTCTTCCCGGATGGCCAAGGGCGTACCTGAGCCGGTGAACGATGCGCGCGCGGTTGTGACCGTGCATGTCTCTCCCCACGTCTGGACGACACCTCGATATCCCACCGGTGACAAGATCGTAGCCTGAAGTAAGATGAAGGTCACTCTTGGTAAGCGTCGTCGGAATGTCGCCTGGCGGTCTCTCCCGTCTCACCGGGCGACAGTCCCGGCCCGCGCCGGTCCTCCGAAAGCCTCGGGCAAGCGTCGGATCGTTATGACACCTCGGATCGCCCGACCGGCGACGCCCGCACACCCGGCAGTCGGAGCCGGCGGTCTTCGAAACGGTGAGGAGCCCGGTGAACCTGGAACTCGCGCTGCGCATGTGTGAGGCCGCGGTGCGGCAGGCCGTGCGGGAGGGGGCGCTCATCTCGGTCGCGGTGGTCGACGCGGGCGGGCATCTGGTGGCGTTCCAGCGGATGGACGGCGCGCGGATCTCCGGCCCCGTCCTCGCCCCCGGCAAGGCCCACACCGCGGTGGCCCACCACATGCCGACCGCCGACCTCGCGCCGCTGGTCCTGCCGGGAGGCGAACTTCACGGCCTGGCCGGCGACCGGTACGTGTGCTTCGGCGGCGGCATCCCGCTCGGGGCGCCCGGCAACGGCCGCGGGGTGGTGGGCGCGGTCGGCGTCAGCGGCGGCACCATCGGCCAGGACGTGGCCTGCGCCGAGGCCGCCGCCGCCCTCTGGGAAGGGTCATAGCGGGATATATTCGGAGACCTCCCTGATCAGCGGCTAGTGCTCCCGCCCCCGAGGTCGACCGGGAAATCCCCGCCGGATGTCAGGCACCGGCCGTGGAAAGGCTCCGGTCGATCTCGGCGCGGGTGGGCATCGAGCTACTGGCACCCGCGCGCTGGACGGACAGGCCCGCCGCCGCGGTGGCGAAGCGGACGGCCCGGTCGGCGGGCCGCCCCTCGACATGGGCCACGGCGAGGGCGCCCACGAAGGTGTCGCCCGCGGCCGTGGTGTCCACCGCGTTCACCCTGGGCGCCTCGACCCACACGGCGGCCTCGTCGCCGGAGGAAGTGAGCGCGCCGCGCGCCCCCAGGGTGATGATCACCCAGCCGACCGTACCCCTCAGCTCCTCCAGGGCGCGCTCGTGGTCGGCCTGACCGGTGATCGCGACGGCCTCGTGCTCGTTGGCCACCAGGATGTCCACCGCCTCCAGCAGCTCAGCGGGCAAGGGCTGGACGGGTGCGGGGGTGAGGACCACCGTGGTCCCGGCGGCGCGGGCGGCCCTGGCGGCGGCGGTGACCGCCTCGATGGGGAGCTCCAGCTGCAGCAGGAGCATGTCGGAGCGGGAGATGACCTCGATCTCGGCCTCGGTGGGGGCGGTCACGGTCCCGTTGGCACCGGGAACCACGATGATCGAGTTGCCGCCGCCGCCGTCCACCACGATCTGGGCGATGCCCGAGGGGCCGGGGGCCGTGCGCAGGTTCGTCACGTCGACGCCCGCCTCGGCGAGCGTCCTGCGCATCTCGGTCCCGAAGTCGTCGTCACCCACGGCCCCAAGGAAGGCCACCTTGGCACCCGCCCGCGCGGCGGCGATGGCCTGGTTGGCGCCCTTACCGCCGGGAACCGTGCTGAAGGCGCGACCGGCCACGGTCTCGCCGAGCGCGGGTGCGACGTCGACATAGGCCACCAGGTCCATGTTGACGCTGCCGAACACCGAGATCATGATTCCTCCGCCCCCAAGGCCAGCGTACGGCGGGCCAACTCGTCCAGGCCGATGCCGTCGAACCCGCTGATGCTACTGGACAGCCGATTCTTCAACGACCACCCCTCCGGGATTCCCGACGCGCCGCGTAACGCGCCGACGATCGAGCCCACGGTCGCCCCCGCCGAGTCGGTGTCCCAGCCACCCGCCACAGCGCCGGCGATCGAGGCGGTGAAGTCACCCTGGCCGTGGACCAGTGCCGCCGTGATCAGTGCGGCGTTGTTGATCGTGTGGACCCAGTGCAGTTCCCCGTGGCGTGCGTGGAGCCGGTCGACGACCCGTTCGAAGTCCGGTTCCCGGCGCGCGTCCTCGGCGGCCTGCCGTACGGCGGCGGCCAGGCGGGAGTCCGGCGGGATCACTGCGAGTCCGGCGGCGACCACCTCCTCGGCGGAGGAGGCCGTCAGCGCCGTGGCGCACATCGCCGCCACGAACATGGAACCGTAGATCCCGTTGGCGGTATGGCTGAGCCGCGCGTCGCGCCAGGCGAACTCCGCGGCCGTGGCCGGATCACCGGGGTTGGCCCAGCCGTAGACGTCGGCCCTGATCAGCGCACCGATCCACTCCCGGAACGGGTTACGGAAAGTCGCCGTGGAGAGAGCTCCCGGGTCGTGGGGGGTGGGCGGTTCCAGGCCGGCCAGCAGGTTGCGGTAGGCGGCGCGCTCGGCGGTGAAGACCCGGCCGCCGGGCAGCTCGTCCAGCCAGAGCCGCCCGACGTCGTCGGTGCCGAACCCTCGGCCGTACCGCTCCAGCAGGACCAGGGCGAGCAGCGCGAAGTTGAGGTCGTCGTCCTCTGGGACGCCGTCGATGTTCTCGGCGAGGCTGTTGACGGCGCTGCGGCGGTTCCACGGCCAGCGCCGGCCGATCTCGGCGGGAAGTCCCCTGGCGGTGAACCATCCCCGGATCGGCCAGTTCCCTGTCGCCTCGGCGATCGCCCTGATCCCCTCCCGGGGGATCTTCTCCACCGGCTTGCCCAGCACGCAACCCGCCGCCCGGCCGACCCACCCGCCGAGCATCCGGTCCATGACCTGTGTGCCCGAGGTGGCCGTGCCCCTTTGTGACGGCCACCTCGGGCAGGCTGTGACGATCTCGGCCAGAGTGGCGGGCTCGGCGAGCGGGGACGGGATCGCGGCGAGCTCGTCGAGCAGGTCCTCGGCCAGGCGGCGCAGCCGCGCCGGCGGAGCCTCTGGCGAGGCTCCCGCCCGGGGCGGGGCGTCGTGTCCTCCCGCGGCGTGCCAGCGCGCGGCGATCTCCGTCACCTCGCGGCCGTCCTCGGCGGCCTGGCGCAGCTCGTGGCCGACCAGGTCCTCCGGCTGCACCCAGGTCAGCCTGATCATCCGGCGTCCCCGGCGAGAGCGGCGAAGGCGGACTCGTGGGCGCGGCGGCGTTCCAGGTCCGCGCCGTGGATACGGCGGGCGACGCGGGCCAGACTCAGGCCGGGGGTGAGGAGGTCGGTGCGGCTGGCGATGGAGATCTGCTCCACCCAGTCGGCCGGGACGGCCTCGCGCCCGCCGAGGGCTCCGGCGACGGCGCCGCCCATGGAGGCGATGGAATCGGCGTCGCGACCGTAGTTGACGCCGCCGAGGACGGTGTCGCGGTAGTCGCCCTTGGCGATCAGCAGGAAGGCCAGGGCGAGTGGGAGTTCCTCGATGCTGTGCAGGCGGCTCGGGCGGCGGGCGCCGAGACCCTGGTCACGGTAGGTGTCGGCAACCGTGTCGTAGGGCTTCATGGCGGCGCGCAGCGTCTTGAAGGAGCCGTCCCAGTGGCCGAGGCCGCGGGCCGCCGAGCACACCGCGTCGATGGCCGCCTTGGTACCGTCCCGTGCCAACCGCAGGCAGGCCGCGACCACCGAGTCAGGCGTCGCGCCCGGGCGCATGGCCTCGGCCACCGCGGCGGCGAGCACCCCGGCCGCCTCCCGGCCGTAGCTGGACTGGTGGGCGCCGGCAAGCTCGATCGCCTCGGCGTAGGCGGCGTCGGGGTCGGCGGCGTTCACCACGCCGACCGGCGCCATGTACATCGCGGCACCGCAGTTGACGATGTTGCCGACGCCTGCCTCACGCGGGTCCACATGGCCGTAGTGCAGCCGCAGCACCAGCCACTTCTCCGCCAGGAAGACCCGCTGCAGCGGCAGTGCCTCGGCCTCCAGCTCCGGAATCCAGCGCTTCTCCCCCATCATCTCCGGTACCAGGTGCTCGGCCGCCGCGTAGGCGTCCAGGTGGCCCCCGACCCGCTCGTAGACCCGGATCAGCGCGTGGGTCATCAGGGTGTCGTCGGTGATGTGGCCGTCACCCTTGTGGTAGGGCGCGATGGGGCGGGCGTTCCGCCAGTCCTCGAAGTACGGCGGGACCAGGCCCTCGACGTACCCGCCGTAACGCTCGTGGATCTGTTCGGGCGTCCAGCCCTCGGTGGCACCGCCGAGGGCGTCGCCGACCGCGGCACCCGCCACGCATCCCACGGCCCTGTCCTCAAGCGTGCCCCTGCCCGCTGTACTCATCCGATCCATCCCCTCGCGATGTCCAGTAGATCGATTCCCGCCAGTTCGGGTAGGCAGCAGCCCGTCAGGGTGGTGCTCCACCCCCGCGGCAGCCCGTCGTGGCCGGTGAACGCGCCGGTCAGCGCGCCGGTCAGCGCGGGCGCGGAGTCCGCCGCGGCGGCCAGGCAGGCGGCGGCCGGCACGGCGGTGCGTATCGAGCCGCCGGAGACCTCCGCCAGCGCGAGAGCCACCGGAAGCGTCTCGGCGGCGGCCACCCCGTAGCTGTAGACGTGGTCGAACAGCGCCGCGTCCAGCGCGGGCACCGCCGCGAACGGATCGCCCGCCTCGCGCGCGACCGCGAGCGCGGTGCGGGTCGCGCGGCCGATGACGGTGTCGTCGGGAAGCGCCTCCAACGCGGCCCGCACGGCGTCGCCCATCGGACCGCCGTCCACCAGGACGCCGATCGCCCGGGCCATCGCGACGGCTCCGAGCACGCCGTCACCGGCGTTGGTGACCTGGGCGTCGGCCGTGGGGTCCAGCCCGGCGGCCCCGAAGGCGACCGCCCGCACGGCTGCGGCGTCGTCGAAGAAGTGCGGGTTGTCGTGCCCGCTGGCGGGAGGGCCGAGACCACGCGCGAGGTTGTCCAGCGCGGTCCGCACCGAGATCCGCGCCCTGACGTCGTCCCTGCCGGTCAGGCCGGCGAACGCCGCCACGCGGTCCTCGTCGATGGTGAGCACGGTCCAGGCGAGCCATTCGGCGTCGTCGGACGGCCCCATCATCAGCGGCGCGACCGGCTGGTTGAGCGCGAACGGCACCGGCAGAGTGGTCACCCGATGCTCCTCGGCGAAGGCGTCGAGCTCGCGGTGGAGACGTCTGCTCCACGGTGCGTGCACCCCCGCCCGGTGCCGTGACGACGGCCATCCCGCCGCGTCGCCCATCGCCAGACCGGCGAACGCCCCCAGGATCCTGTCCCCCGACATCATCGCCCTACGTCCCTTCCAGGAGCTGATCGGCCACGTCGAGCACGTGCCGTCCCGCGGTCACCGGCAGGCAGCGCCCCTCGACCGGGCCGATCTGCCGTGCCCAACGCTCCGGCACCGCCGCCTCGCCGCGTCCCGCCCCGGCGAGGGCGCCGGCGATGGCCGCGGTGGTGTCGGCGTCCCGTCCCAGATTCGCCGCGATCACCACGGACTCCTCGACCTCTCCCCCGCCCAGCAGGTAGGCGGCGAAGGCGAGGGCGACCGCTTCGGGAGCCAGGTCCGTCCACGGGTAGTGCCGGACCACGACCGCCTCGTGCAGCCGCCCGGCGACGTCGCCGGATCCGGGGCCGAGGGCCTTGCGGGCACGATTGACGCTGCGGGCGGTCCACGAGTCCTCGGGGATCACGCCGAGGCCGGCCGCGACCGCCTCGTCCGGGGAGGCGCCCGCCATCGCGGCGGCCACCGCCCCGGCGACCGCGCGTCCGCCGAGGATGCCCTCCCCCGCGTTGCTCACGCTGCCGTCGACCTCCACCAGACGGGCGGCCTCGCCGGGATCACCCGCAGCGAAGATCCCGTACGGTGCGGCGCGCATGGCCAGGCCGTCCGACCAGCCGTGGCGGTGCCACTGGCCGGTCAGCGGTGGCCGGAGTCCCTGCCGTAGTGCCTGGATGGCGCCGAGCTCGGAGAAGCCCGCACCCTTCATCGGCCCGTCGATCAGCGGGATGATCTCCTGGCGATAGGCCTGGACGACGTCCTGAGAGGTCAGCGCGTGCCCGTGCCGGATGAGCAGGGAGGCCGCGAAGATGGTGTACTCGGTGTCGTCGGTGCCACCGCCGTCGATCTCGGTCAGCCTCCCCCAGCGGGCGGCGATCTGTTCGGGCGAGAGGTTCTCCGCCGGGCGCCCGAGGGCGTCGCCGGCCGCGAGGCCGAGCAGACATCCCCGGGCGCGCCCCCGATGTGTCAAGGTCACTGGGTGTATCGCTCCAGCACCTTGTTGCCCTCGTCGACCAGCTTCTTCGCCACCTCGTCAATGGTGATCTTGTTGGCGAAGTACTGCTGCAGCGTCGGCGTGGCGACCTTGCTCTTCCACTCGTCGAAGCCGTTGACCTTCAGGAACGGCGCCACCACGAGGTTCTTGGCCGATGCGGTCGCCACGTTCCAGCCGTTCTCCTCGACCGTCATGGCGGGGTCGCCCGCGGCCTTGACGGAGGTCGGCAGCAGCCAGTCGCCCTTGGCGAGCCTGACCTGGTTGGCACCGTTGAGGAAGAAGGAGATGAACTTCAGCGACTGCTCGGGATATTTGCTGTCCGCGGCGACCGACAGCGTCTGCGAGACGGCTCCCTGCTCGGAGCCGACGCCCTTCAGCGGCGGGAGGGTGATCCATTCGAAACCGTCCGGCGCCTGCTCCACGACCTGCTGGCGCAGGTAGACGCCGGCGGGCAGCATCGCGTACTTACCGGCGTAGAAACCGGGCAACGGATCGGCCGAGCCCATGCCGAGCGCGGACGGGTCGGCGGACTTGTCCTTGTAGAGCTGGTCATGGATGCGCTGGAGCACCTCGCGCTCCTCGGCTCCGACCTTGACAGTCGTCTTGCCGTCGGCGTCGGTCTGGAAGAAGGTGCCGCCGAAGTTCAGGGCGAGGTTGAGCACCTTGTTGACCGGCGACTTCATCGGCCAGGCGACGCCGTAGGTGTCGCCCTTGGTGAGCTTCTTGGAGATCTCGGCGAACTCGTCCCACGTCCACGGGCTGTCCGGGGTCGGGATCCGCACGTCCGCCGCCTCGAGCAGCTTCTTGTTGGCGATGGTGACCTGCGACTCCTGCAGGAACGGCACACCGTACACGCCCTGGCCACCCTTGCCGTCGCCGAAGGTGACGGTGTCCCAGGCGGGCTGCGGGATGTCGCTCTTCAGCTCGGCCGGGACCTTGTCCTTGATGTCCATCAGGTAGCCGCGGCTGGCGAATCCGGACAGGGCCGGGGAGTCGTCATGAATGACGTCCGGCGGGTCACCGGCCTCGAAGGAGGTGACGAGCTGGTCGTTGACGTTGTCCCAGCTTCCCTGGATGTACTCGACCTGGATCTTGGGGTTGGCCTTGTTCCACTCGGCGACCAGCTCCTTGTTCGCGGCGATCGACTCCTTCTGCCAGGCGAGGCTCTGGAATTTGATCGTCACCGGCTCGTCGGGGGCGGCCGCGGGCGATTCCGAACCGCATCCGGCGGCCAGAACGAGGAGGCCTGCGGCCAGCACGACCCTCATGCGCATATGACTTCTCCTATCGGGGGGTGGGGCTATCCCTTGACGGCCCCGGCCATCAGGCCGGACTTCAGCCGTCGCTGGATGAATGCGAAGAACACCAGGCTCGGGATCGTCGCCAGGAGTGAGGCGGCCGCCAACGGCCCGAGCCGCACGACGCCCTCGGCGCCGGTGAACTTCACCAGCGTCAGCGGCAGGGTCGCCACATCCGGGTCCTTGAGAACAATCAGAGCGAACAGGAACTCGTTCCAGGAGGAGATGAACGCGAACAGCAGGGTCGCGACCACTCCCGGGGCCAGCAGCGGGGCGACGACACTCACCAGCGAGCGCACCCGCCCGGCCCCGTCCGTCGCGGCGGCGTCCTCCAGCTCACGCGGTACGGCACGCACGTAGCCCTGGAGCATCCACAGCGCGAACGGCAGCGTGAAGGTGACGTGCACGACGGTCAGCCCCGGCAACGTGTTCACCAGGTCCAGTCCGCGCAGGACCATGAACAGCGGGATGATGATCAGGATGAACGGGAAGACCTGGCTGACCAGCACCCATCCGATCGCGATCCGGTTGACCAGCGAGCGGTGGCGGGCCAGCGCGTAGGCGGCGGGCAGCGCCAGGACCACGGTGAGCACCGCGCTGGCCACCGCGACGACGAGGCTGCGCACGCCGCTGCCGACCAGGTCCTGCTCGCCGAAGGCGTCGGTGAAGTTGGCCGGTGTCGGTGAGCGCGGGATCCACGTCGGGTGCAGGCTCGCCAGCTCCTGCGGCGTCTTCAACGCCGTGGACAGCAGCCAGACCAGGGGGAACGCAAGAAAGACGAGGTAACCGGCCAGGGCCAGATAACGCAGTGACCTGCCCATGTCAGCTTGCCTCCCGCATCTGCCGCCAGAGATAGACGCCGAGCACGGCCAGCACGACGATCACGATCGCCACCCCCAGGGTGGCCGCGTAGCCGAAGAAGCCGTAGCGGAAGGCCTCCTCGTAGGCGAAGAGCATGGGCAGGCGTGTCTGCCCGCCGGGGCCACCCTGGGTGAGAACGTAGATCAGCCCGAACTGGTTGATGTTCCAGACGAAGTCGAGCGAGGTGATGGCCACGATGACCGGGCGGAGCTGGGGCAGGGTGATGCTCCAGAACTTCCGCCAGACACCCGCGCCGTCCACCTCGACGGCCTCGTACAGCTCCTTGGGAACGCCCTGCAGCCCGGCCAGCAGTACTACCGTGGTCTGTGGCATACCGGTCCAGATCCCGACGACGATCACCGCGGGCAGCGCGACGGAGAAGTCGTTGAGCCAGTCGATCTCGGTGCCCAGCATGCCGTTGAGGATTCCGGCGTCCGGGTGGTAGACCAGCCGCCACATCAGCCCGATGACCACGGGCGGCATCGCCCACGGCACCATCGCCAGTACCCGGGCGAACCCCCGGAAGCGCAGATCCTGGTTGAGCAGCAGGGCCAGCCCCAGCGAAGCCAGGAACTGCAGCACCGTCACCGAGACCGCCCAGATCATCCCGATCCGGAACGACGCCCAGAAGTCCCCGTCGGAGAGCAGGTCCCCGAAGTTCGACAGCCCGACGAACGAGGTGACCGAGTTGCGCCCGGAGCGCGCGTCGGTGAACGCCAGGAAGATCCCGTAGAGCAGCGGCCCCACGCTGAACACCAGCACGGGCACCAGCGCGGGCAGCATCAGCAGCAGCGCCTCACGCCCCTGCAGCCCGCCCTTCCGGGGTTTCCTCGGGCTCGCCGTCCTGACCGGCCGGTCGGCGGTGAGGGTCACGGCGTCTCCTCTCCTACGGTCGAGGCCCTGACCACCAGGCGGGGCGGCACGGTGACCACTCTGGGCTCCCGTTCGCCGTTGCCCAGCCGGTCCAGCAGCAGTTCCGCCGCCGCCCTGCCCCGCTCGGCCGAACCGAGGGAGACGCTGGTCAGGGCGGGCCAGGCGGTCGCGGCCATGTCGATGTCGTCCATGCCGGCCACCGCCACGTCCTCGGGCACCCCGCGGCCGGTCCGGCGCAGGACGTCCAGGGCGCCGAGCGCGATCAGATCGTTGGCGCACATGATCGCGTCCAGGTCGGGGGCCCTGGCCAGCAGCCGGCTCACCGCGGCCGCGCCCTCGGCGCGGTAGAAGTCACCGATCTCCACCAGGTTCTCGTCGTACGGCAGGCCGAGGGCGGTGAGTGCCTCGGCGTAGGCCGTGGACCGGGCCGAACCGGGGACCGTGTCCAGCGGGCCGTTGACGAACCCGATCCGGCGGCGTCCCAGGGAGTGGAGGTGGTCCAGCGCCAGCCGTACACCGGTGCGGGAGTCGGTGCGGATGTTGTCCACCCGCGTGCCGTCCGGCACCGAGCCGATGATGACGACGGGGGCGCGGGCCGCCTCGACGGCCTTCAGATGCGCCTCGCTCACTCTGAGCGGGATCATGATCAGCCCGTCCACGTAGCGCTCGCCGAGGCTGCGGAGCACATCGATCTCGTCGGCGACGTCCGCGTCCGTGGAGTGCAGCACGAGACGGTATCCGGCGGCCTTCAGCACCGGCTGGATCTCACGGACCATCGCCAGGTAGACCGGGTTGCCGATGTCCGCCATCGCGAAAGCCACCTGGTTGGTCCGGCGTGATTTCAGCGACCGGGCCACCGAGTTGGGGACGTACCCCAGTTCCTCAGCCGCGCTGAGCACCCGGCGCACGGTGTTCTCACGGGTCGGCAAACCGTTGAGGACGCGGGAGACCGAGGCGATCGAGACGCCCGCCCGCTCCGCGATCGTAGTGATCGTCGGCCCGTCGCTCACAGAGACCACGCCTTTCTGTAAACGATTACGGTGATCTTGATGACGTACTGAAAACGTTTACGGGATCAGGGGAATGTAACTCGCACGCAACAGAGGGCGTCAAGTCACGATCAAGTAACAGCACGCGCGGTAGGCGGCGTTCCAGCCGGCGGGCAGGGGGCGGCACCACCTGGTCGGCAGATACGTCCCGACGCTCCCGGACGTCCCCGGAAGTGCCGGTGGCGTAGCTCGTCGCCAACGGATATCCGGAACCGATGGCAGGTGGCCGGGCCCAAGTCGTAGGCGACGGTCACGAGCCGGGTCCGGTCGCGTGTCCGGAGCCTGTCGAGCGGGCGTCCGACGTGACCGGTCCGACGCCGAGGTACGCCGGGCGGGACCGGCGCGACCGCCGAGGTCAGGAGCGCAGGTAGGCCAGGACCGCGAGGACGCGGCGGTGCTGGTCGCCGTCCTCGGCGTACAGGCCGAGCTTGGCGAAGATGCTGCGGATGTGCTTCTCCACGGCCCCGTCGCTGATCACCAGCTGACGGCCGATGGCGGGGTTGGATCTGCCCTCGGCCATCAGGCCGAGCACCTCGCGCTCGCGCGGGGTGAGCTGGGCGAGGGGGTCGTCACGACGGCGCCGCACCATCAGCTGTGCCACCACCTGGGGGTCGAAGACCGTACCACCGGACGCGACGGTGCGCAGGCCCGCCATGAAGTCGTCCACATCCACGACGCGGTCCTTGAGCAGGTATCCCACCGCGCCCCTGGCGTCGGCGAGCAGGTCGTCGGCATAGGAGACCTCCACGTACTGGGACAGGATCAGCACCGGCGCGCCCGGCACCCTCCGGCGCGCCTCCACCGCCGCCCGCAGCCCCTCGTCCGTGAAGCCGGGCGGCATCCGCACGTCCACCACCGAGACGTCGGGCCTGTGCTCGGCGACGGCGGCCACCAGCCGGTCACCGTCCCCCACCGCGGCGACCACCTGGCAGCCGAACTCCTCCAGGAGCCTGATCAGGCCCTCCCTGATGAGCACCGCGTCATCGGCCACGACTACCCGCACGGAACCTCCGCCACTATGACCGTCGGCCCGCCGACGGGTGAATCGACCACCAGCTCGCCGTCGACCGCCTTCAGGCGGTCACCGAGACCGGACAGGCCATGCCCCTTGGCGACATGTGCGCCGCCAACCCCATCATCCCCGATTGTCAGCATCAGGAAGTCACCCGTCCTGGTCAGCGTCACGGTGCAGATCGTGGCGTGGCTGTGCTTGGCGATGTTGGTGAGGGACTCCGCGACGACGAAGTAGACGCTGTTCTCCACGGCGGCGGGGAATCGTCCCTCCACCTGGACGTCCAGCTCGACGGGGACGGTGCAGCGCCCGGCGAGCGCGGCGAGCGCGGGGGTCAGGCCGCGGTCGCTGAGGATCGGCGGGGCGATGCCGCGCGAGAGGGCACGCAGCTCGTCCAGCGTCTCGCGGGTGGAGGTGATGGCCTGGCCGAGCATCTGCTCGACTCCCGCCGGGTCGCGCCTGAGCTGGCGCTGTGCCCGTGACAGGTCCATGGCCAGGGAGACCAGGCGCTGCTGCGGCCCGTCATGGATGTCACGCTCCAGCCGGCGCAGCGCGTTGGCCTCGGCCGACACCGCGGCGGCCCGCCCCTCGGCCAGGTCGTCGATGCGATCGTGCAGCTCGGCCACCCCGGTCAGCATGGCCCTGCCGAGCCCGGCCTGGATGAGCGCGGCGCCCCGCACGACCGGCGAGAGAGTGATCGCGAACAGCACGCCGATGACGGTGTTGATCACCACCTCGACCCAGAGACCGCCGCCCAGGCCGAGGAGCAGGCCGAGCCCGCCGTCGTTGCCGGGGATGGCGTAGACGATCCACCCGTAGAGCGGATAGGTGAGGCCGAGGATCGTCCCGGCCCACCAGGTCACCGCGAACACGAAGGTGACAATGGAGATCGGGAAGGCCACGACCCCGTAGAGCATGTCGAGCCAGGACTGGCCGTTGGTGAGCGGGTTGACCATCCTGCGGAACCATCCGGCGTCCTGCGGGGCGGGCCGGTACCTCGGCCTGGCGACGGACCGGCCGAGCACCTCGGGCAGCCAGCGCCGCTCGACATCGGCGAATCCCCTGGCGACCAGGAGGGTCACCGCGAGGATGGGCAGGCCCACGAACACGACGGCCGTGCCCGCGCCCGCGGAGAAACCGGCCACCATGAGGACGAACCAGATGACCGAGAGGGGAAAGCCCACCAGCAGGTAGCGGGTGTCGGTGCCGATGCGGCCGAGGAGGGTTCTCATGCCGCCAACGCTATGAGGCCGGACCACCGCAGGCGACCCTGCGCACCTGCTTGTCGGGGTGGGGCCAGCACTACCTTCGGCGGTGGGGGGATCCGGCGAGAAGACTGATGCATACGTCACTGCGCCGCGGCGGTCCCGGCGGGAGGCTTTTCACACAGCCCTCTCCGAGAATCGAGACCCCCTTGACCGCCGTGATCCCCAGCCCGGCAACGCGTCCGACAGCCCGCACGGCACCGGCGCCCGCCGGTCGCGACCCGTTCATCGACGTGCTCCGCGTGTTCGGCATGGCCCTGGTGGTGCTCCAGCACTGGAGCATGCCGGTGCTCTCCTTCGCCGACGGCCGGATCACCACCGGCAACGCGCTGGCCACCGGGAACGGCTGGATGATCACGTGGATCAGCCAGGTGATGCCGCTGGTCTTCTTCGCCGGGGGCGCGGCGGGCGCGATCAGCAGGCGCGCCGCCGTACAACGCGGTGACGCCACTCCCGCCTGGCTGGCGACGCGCCTGCGCCGCCTGGCCTGGCCGGTGGTGCCACTGGCGGCGGTCTGGCTGCCCCTCCCCCACCTGCTCCTGACGCTCGGCATGCCGGAGCAGCCGGTCATGACCGCCTCGCGGCTGGCCGGGCAGCTTCTCTGGTTCCTGGTGATCTATCTTGTCGCGGTGGCGCTGACCCCGCCGATGCTCAGGCTCAACACGGCGTACGGCTGGCGGGTGCCGGCCGCGCTGGCGGCGGGGGCGGTGGCGGTGGATCTCCTGCGCTTCACCAGTGGCCTGGAGGTGGCAGGTCTCCCCAACATCGTGCTGATCTGGCTGGCGGTGCACCAGCTCGGCTTCCTGTACGCCGACGGGCGGCTGGGCCGCCCCTGGATCCTGGCGCCGGCCGGGTACGGTCTGGCCGCGGCGCTGGTGACCTTCGGCCCCTACCCGCTCAGCATGATCGGGATGCCGGGTGCCGCCGTCTCCAACATGGCACCGCCCACGCTCGCGCTGCTCTCGGTCGGGGTCGGCCAGATCGGGCTGGCGCTGGCGCTGCGCCGCTGGATCGTCTCATTCGCGGAGTGGCCCGGGGTGTCGAGGGCGCTCGGCTGGGCCGGCGGCCGGATGATGACCCTCTATCTGTGGCACATGAGCGCGCTGTTCGTCATCGTCTCGATGGTCGTGGTGGGTCTGGGAGTCTCCACCCCCGAGCCGGGCACCTCGGCCTGGGTCTCCGGCTGGCCGCACTGGCTGCTCATGCTCACCCTGGCGATGTGGCCGCTGCTGCGGAGTCTCGCACGGTTCGAGACGCCCCCCTCGGGCAGGCCGTACACCGGAGGGATGGCCAGGATCGTCGTGGCCACCGTGCTGGTGGGGCTGGGGCTGCTCACGCTCACCGCGATCGGCTTCGTCCCGGGGACGGCTCCCCTGCTCGGGGCGGGCGCGATCGTGGCGGGCCTGGCGCTCACCGGCCCGTCCTTTCGCACCTCACCCGCCTCACGGGCGTTCCCGGGCCGCGTCCGGCCTCGGATCACCCGCGACACGTCTGACGGCTCCGGCGCTCCAGCCGACGCCAAGTCCTTTTAGTAGCTGTTTATGCCAAAAAAAGTGATCATAACTACATAATGTTACACACTTTACGCGAAATGTAATGTCATCCATTGCCGCCACCGGTTCGACCACCACAAGTTCTTCGGCAGTATTGGACTGTGAGCCTTGTAGACCGCCTGCCAGAAGAGATCGACGCCGATCCCGATGCCATCTTCGACGCCTTCGTCGAATGGAACTCCGAGCGAGGGCTGACCCTCTATCCCGCACAGGAGGAGGCGCTGATCGAGGTGGTCTCGGGAAACAACCTGATCCTGGCCACCCCCACCGGCTCGGGCAAGAGCCTGGTCGCCGCCGGAGCCCACTTCACCGCGCTGACCAAGGATGTCCGCACCTTCTACACCGCCCCGATCAAGGCACTGGTGTCCGAGAAGTTCTTCGACCTGTGCGAGGTCTTCGGCACCGAGAACGTCGGGATGATGACCGGCGACGCGAGCGTGAACCCCGGGGCGCCGATCATCTGCTGCACCGCGGAGATCCTCGCCAACGTCGCGCTGCGCGACGGCGCCCAGGCCGACATCGGCCAGGTGGTGATGGACGAGTTCCACTTCTACTCCGAGCCCGACCGCGGTTGGGCCTGGCAGGTGCCACTCCTGGAGCTGCCGAACGTTCAGTTCATCCTGATGTCGGCGACACTGGGCGACGTCACCAGGTTCGAGGAGGACCTCACCCGGCGAACCGGCAGGCCCACCGCGGTGGTGAAGAACACCGAGCGCCCGGTCCCGCTGGTCTACTCCTACCGGATGACCCCCCTGCACGAAACGCTGGAGGAGATGCTCACCACCAACCAGTACCCGGTCTACGTCGTCCACTTCACCCAGGCCTCGGCCATGGAGCGGGCACAGGCGCTGATGAGCATCAACATGTCGACCAAGGCCGAGAAGGAGGCGATCGCCTCCATGATCGGCAACTTCCGGTTCACCACCCGGTTCGGCAAGGCGCTCTCCCGCCTGGTGCGGCACGGCATCGGCGTACACCACGCCGGGATGCTTCCGAAGTACCGCCGCCTGGTGGAGCGGCTCGCCCAGGCGGGCCTGCTGAAGGTCATCTGCGGCACCGACACGCTCGGCGTCGGCGTCAACGTCCCGATCAGGACCGTGCTCTTCACCGCGCTGTCGAAGTACGACGGCAACAAGGTGCGGCGGCTGCGCGCCCGCGAGTTCCACCAGATCGCCGGGCGGGCCGGGCGGGCCGGGTTCGACACCATCGGCTACGTGGTCTGCCAGGCCCCCGACCACGTGGTGGAGAACGAGAAGGCGCTGGCCAAGATCGGCGACGACCCCAAGAGGCGGCGCGGGTTCGCCCGCAAGAAGCCGCCGGAGGGCTTCGTGGGCTGGAGCGAGGAGACCTTCGAGAAGCTGCAGGGCGCCGAACCGGAGCCGCTGAACTCCCGGTTCAAGGTCAGCAACGCCATGCTCCTCGCGGTGATCAACCGGCCCGGCGACTGCTACGCGGCCATGCGCCACCTGCTCACCGACAACCACGAGGACCGCAAGTGGCAGCGGCGGCACATCAGCCAGGCCATCGCGATCTACCGGTCGCTGCTGGCCGGAGGCGTGGTGGAGAAGCTGGACGAGCCCGACGAGCACGGCCGGATGGCCCGCCTGACCGTCGACCTGCAGGAGGACTTCGCGCTGAACCAGGCGCTGTCCACCTTCGCGCTGGCCACCCTCGAACTGCTCGACATGGAATCGCCGAACTACGCCCTGGACATGGTCTCGATCATCGAGTCGATTCTCGACGACCCCCGCCAGATCCTGTCCGCGCAGCTCAACAAGGCGCGCGGCGAGGCGGTGGCGCAGATGAAGGCCGACGGCATCGAGTACGAGGAGCGGATGGAGCTCCTCAACGAGGTCACCTATCCGATGCCGCTGGCCGACATGCTGCTGGGCGCGTACGAGACCTACCGGCGCGGCCACCCCTGGGTGGGCGACTACACGGTCAGCCCCAAGAGCGTCATCCGCGACATGTACGAGCGGGCGATGACCTTCGCCGACTACGTGCAGTTCTACGAGCTGACCCGGTCCGAGGGCACGGTCCTTCGCTATCTCGCCGACGCCTACCGCACCCTGTCGCGGACCATCCCCGAGCACCTCAAGACCGAGGACCTGGTCGACCTCATCGAGTGGCTCGGCGAACTGGTCCGGCAGGTCGACTCCAGCCTGCTGGACGAGTGGGAGCAGCTGCAGAATCCGACCGGGGAGCTGGAGGCGCCCTCCCTGGAGGAGAGCACCAAGCCGGTCACCGCCAACACCCGCGCGTTCCGCGTGCTGGTCCGCAACGCGATGTTCCGCCTGATCGAACTGGCCGCCCTGGAGAACGAGCAGGAGCTGGAGCAACTGGCCCCCGACGTCGACTGGGGCGCCGCGCTCGACGCCTACTACGACGACCACGAGGAGATCGGCACCGGCCCGGACGCCCGAGGTCCGGGGCTGCTCAGGATCGAGGAGGAGAAGGAGTTCTGGCGGGTCCGCCAGGTCGTCTCCGACCCGGCCGGCGACGGCGACTGGGGCATCGACGCCCAGGTCGACCTGGCCGCCTCCGACGAGGAGGGCCGCGCCGTGGTCCACGTCATCGGCCTGAACCGCCTCTGACGACCTCCGGGCGGAGAGGGCGGGTAGGCCGGTGCCATCCGCAGGAACTCCTCCGGGCTCACTCCCTGGCTGTCCATGGCGCAGAAATATCAGACGGGACCGACGAGAATGGCGGGATGAGCGACGAAGCGATCAGGCAGGTGCTCGGCCTGCTCTACCAGGAGGACACGCTGCGGGTGCTGGCGACTCTGGCACTGGGCGGCAAGCCCGAGGAGGAGTCCGGCCTCGACAGGGAGGCGGTCAGGCGCGCGCTGGACCGCCTGGAACGCGGCGGGCTCGCCGTACGGGAGGAGAGCGGCGAGTGGCAGGTGCGGCGCGAGCGGTTCCGCGAGCTGCTGCACACCACGGCCAAGCCCACGCCCGCGGTCTCTGCCGAGGAGAAGGTGCTGCGCTCCTTCCTCGTCGAGGGGCGGCTGCGGGCTATCCCCAGCAAGCGGGACAAGCAACTGGTCGTGCTCGACTACGTGGTCCAGGTCTTCGAGCCGGGGGTCCGCTACCCGGAGAAGGAGGTCAACGTCGCGCTGCGCGCCTTCCACGACGACTACCCGGCGCTGCGCCGTTACCTGGTCGACGAGGGCATGCTCAGCAGGGAGAACAACCTCTACTGGCGCAGCGGCGGCTCCGTCGAGGCCTGAATCAGCCGTAGTACTTCCGCGCGCCGTCGTGCAGGGGCACCGGCTCGGTCTTCGGCGCGTTGTCGCGGCTGATCTCCCTGGCCACGGGATGGATCTTCTCCAGCTCCGCTCTGCGCTCGAAGAGCAGCCTCGTCAGGCTCTCCACCAGGGCGGGGTCCATCTTCTCGGGCACCACGAGCAGGTTGGTCACCGAGATGGTCGACACGTCCGAGGGGGTGTCGTAGACGTTCTTGGCGATCGTGCCCGGGGCGTACACCGAGCCGTGTTCGGCGCGCATCGCGGGCAGCACCCCGTCCAGCGGTACGAAGGCGACCTGGCCGCTGAGCGAGGTCAGCAGATCGGTGATGCCCGGTGTCGGCAGGCCACCCGACCAGACCAGGGCGTCGAGGTCGCCGTCCTTGAGCGCCTGCACGCTCTCCGGCAGCCCCAGCGACTGGCGGGTGACGTCCTCCTCCGGGTCGAGACCGGCCGCCTTCAGCAGGCGCAGCGCGATCACCTCGGTGCCGGAGTTGGGCGAGCCGGTGGAGACCCGTTTTCCTCTAAGGTCGGCGACGGACTTCACGCCGGAGCCGGTGGTGGCGACCACCTGCGTGTGGTTGTCGTAAAGGCGGGCGACCGCGCGGATCGGCTGGGGCGTGGTGAAGGCGCCCCTGCCCGTGACGGCGTCGGCGGCGGAGTCGGCCAGGGTGAAGGCGATGTCGGAGTCGCCTCTGACGATCCGCTGGATGTTCTCCACCGAGGCGCCGGTCGCCTCGGCCGTGGCCTGGTAGCCGGGGATGTTCTTGCCGATCTGGTCGGCCAGGCCCCCGCCGAGAACGTAGTAGACGCCCGTGGTGTTGCCGGTGGCGATCGACAGCCTCTTGCCCGCGGCCTGGTCGGCCGACCTGTCTCCGCCACAGCCGGTAAGGAACAGCAGCCCCGCCGCCACCAGGGCGGTCACGCGTCTGACTGTCAATGCTCTGCCTCTCGTTCGCGGGTCATCAGATGGAGGGAGACGACCACGATCAGGACCACCGCTCCGGCGAGCACGGACAGGGGCGACAGGAACAGCAGCAGGATCGCCGCCACCGCGCACAGCACCCGCTCGACCGGCCCCGCCGGACCGAGCAGCCGCCCGCCGGTGGCGGCGGCCAGCGCGGCGACCGCCACCGCCGAGACCGTCGTGGCCGCCAGGATCTCCCCGAACGTGCCCTGGGCCAGCAGCCCGGCCCCACCGGGAGTCAGCACGAAGGCGAAAGGCACCAGGAACGCGGGAAGGGTGTACCCCCAGGTGGTCATCATGGTCCGGTAGGCGTTGCCCCCGGTGATGGCCGAGGCCGCGAAGGCCGACAGCGCCGTGGGCGGACTGACCTCCGACAGCACCGCGTAGTAGAAGATGAACATGTAGGCCTCGGCCTGGCTGACACCGAGATCCGTCAGCGCGGGTCCGATGACGACCGCCGCGATGACGAACGACGCGGTCACCGGCACCGCCAGACCGAGCACGAGCACCGCGACCGCGCACAGCAGCGCGGTGACGGCGAGGATCCCGCCCGAGGCGCCGACGATCAGGGAACTCGCCTTGAGGCCCAGCCCGGTGAGCGTGACGACGGCGACGATCAGCCCGGCGGCGGCGCAGGTCGCCGCGACCGGCAGCACCCCGGTCGCCCCCGCGGCCAGGGCCCTCGCCGCCCTGCGAGGGGTCAGGGCATGCTCGGAGTCGAGGAAGGAGAGCGCGAGGGCGAGCAGCGTGGCGTACACCACGGCACGGAACGGCGACTGGCCGAGCGCCATCAGGATGACGATCACGAACAGCGAGCTGAAGTGGTAACCGAACCGCCTGATCAGCGGCCAGAGGCTCGGCGCGTCCACCCCGACCGCCCGTGTCCCGTACCTGCGGGCGTCCATCTCGATGGCCAGGAAGATGCCCAGGTAGTACAGGACGGTGGGAATGGTGGCGTAGAGCAGCACCGTCAGGTAGCTCACGCGCAGGTACTCGGCGATGATGAACGCCGCGGCGCCGAGAGTCGGGGGCGACAGGATCGCTCCGATGCCCGCCGCCGCGAGCACTCCCCCACCCTGCTCGGGCGGGTATCCGGCCCGGCGCAGAATCGGCCAGGCGACGCTGCCCACGCTCACCGTCGTCGCGACGCCGGAACCGCTGACCGTGCCGAGCAGGAATCCGGCGAGGGTGACCGTGCGGCCCGGCGCCGAGCGCGAGCGGCGGAACGCGGCCAGGGAGACGTCCACGAAGAACTTTCCCGCCCCGGAGTGGTCGAGGACGGCGCCGTAGACGGTGAACAGGATGATGTAGGTGGCCGCCACGTCGAGCGGCACGCCGTACACGCCGTCGGTGCCCATCACGAACGAGACGACGATCCGGTCGAGGTCGTAGCCGCGGTGCCCGACGACCCAGTCGAAGGGCAGGTAGCCGCCGTAGTAGGCGTAGGCGGCGAACCCGGCGCAGACCGCGGGCAGTATCCAGCCGACGGTGCGCCGGCAGGCCTCGAGCACCAGCAGGACGATGACCGCCCCGGCCACCACGTCGAGGGTCGTCGGCTCGAAGGCGCGCCGGATGAAGTCGTCGAAGACCGCCAGCGGGTAGAGGCAGACCGCGAGCGCCAGTGCGGCGAGCACCCAGTCGCCGGCGCCCGGCCGATCGGTGCCCCGCCGCCCCGGCTTGTAACAGACGAAGGTGAGCGGCAGCACGACCGCGAGGAAGAGCATCCGGTACGGGAGCACGGGGCCGGGCCGGAACGCGCGGTAAAGGACGTACAGCGACAGGCCGAGGGCGACCAGCGTGACAGCCTGCGCCACCCGGCCGGAAAGGCGCCGGGCGGGCCGTTCCGCGTCGAACTCCGCGATCAACTCATCCGCTGATGTGGTGCTCGTCAACCGTCGTCTCCACGTGTGAGCCGCGATATTCGACTGCAGATTACCGAGAAGGTTGACTCTTATCTGTCAGGACGGGTCACATTCGCGTCACGCCCGTCCTCGTGGGAGACCTCTACCCCAACGGCGTGGCGAAGCGCCGGGCGGCAGGATCGGAGCGCGCGGCCACCGATGGCGTGTTCATCGGCCCCGGCCGACCATCCGCCTCAACGACGGCACACGGCGAGGCTCGGCAACGGGAGCGGGGCCGCGGGTCAGCCGCCCGAGGTGTCGGTCTCGGCGTCGGCGCAGGGGACCGTGAGGTCGTACGGGTCGTCGAGCCAGCCGGCGGGCAGGTGAACGCGGTCGCGCGGGTTGGTCTTGCCCCGGGGGACGTCCACGCCCTCGGGCCAGGGCTGGTCGGCGTCGAGTTCGGCGAGCCCCTCCCGCAGGCCGGCCAGGGTCTCGGAGGTGGCCAGGCGGCGACGGAGGGCGGAGCCGACGGTGAAGCCCTTGAGATACCAGCCGACGTGCTTGCGGAAGTCGGCCACGGCGTGCGGCTCGCTCTCGAAGCACTCGGTCAGCAGGGTGGCGTGCCGGTCCATGGTCGCGGCGACCTCGCCCAGCCGGGGACGGCGCCGCTCGTCGCCGCCCTCGCAGATGGCCGCCAGGTCGGCGAAGAGCCACGGGCGCCCCAGGCATCCCCGGCCCACGACGACGCCGTCGCATCCGGTCTCGTCCATCATGCGGCGCGCGTCGTCGGCGCTCCAGATGTCGCCGTTGCCGAGCACCGGGATCTCCGGCACGCTCTCCTTGAGCCGCGCGATCGCCTCCCAGTCGGCGGTTCCGCCGTAGTGCTGGATCGCGGTGCGGCCGTGCAGCGCGATCGCGGAGACGCCCTCCTGCACGGCGATCCGCCCGGCGTCCAGATAGGTCAGGTGGTCGTCGTCGATGCCCTTGCGCATCTTCATGGTCACCGGCAGCGTCCCGGCGTTGCGCACCGCCTCACGCAGGATCGCCCGGAGCAGGTTCCGCTTGTACGGCAGGGCGGAGCCGCCGCCCTTGCGGGTCACCTTGGGCACCGGGCAGCCGAAGTTGAGATCGACGTGGTCGGCCAGGTCCTCCTCGGCGATCATGCGGACGGCCCTGCCGACCGTCACCGGGTCGATCCCGTAGAGCTGGAGGCTGCGGGGACGCTCGTCGGGCTCGAACCGGATCATCTTCAACGTCTTCGGGCTACGCTCCACCAGCGCCCGCGTCGTGATCATTTCGCAGACGAACAGACCGCCGCCCTGCTCCCGGCAGAGGGCGCGGAACGCCGTGTTGGTTATCCCGGCCATCGGGGCGAGGACGACCGGCGGCCACACCTCCAGCGATCCCAGTTTCAACGACTCCACCTGGCTTTTCTACCGCACCACGACGAGCGGGACGAATCATCCGCTGGATATGGTGTACCTGGTGTAACCCGACGTGACATGGGAGGCCGCGGATGCTGCTGCGACTGCGGATCGCACTGCCCGACCGGCCGGGCTCCCTGGGGAAGGTCACCCGCGTCCTCGGCGTCGCGGGCGCGGACATCACCCAGGTGGTCGTCCTGGAGCGCGGCGAGGGCCGGGCGCTGGACGACATCACCGTCTACTGGCCCGACTCCGCACCCAGGGAAACCCTGGTCGAGGGGTTGGAGAGCGTGCCGGGGGTGACGATCGAGGGTGTCTGGAGCACGCGCGAGGCACCGGGCACCTACCCGGAGCTGGAGATCCTCAAATACATCACCACGGCGGGCGATCGGGCGCTGGCCACCCTGATCGACTCCATGCCCGTGCTGTTCAGCGCCGACTGGGCCGCGGCGGCGACCGAGAAGATCCCTCGCGTGACCGTCCACTCCAGCTGGCGGGCTCCCGAGCAGGTCCCCTTCCCCGCCGAGACCCCCGCCCGCCCGACTTCCTTCACCCTCGACTCCGGCCTGCACGTGATCGCCGCCCCGCTGCCCCCGCTGGCCCTGACCTTCCTGCTGGCCCGCGCCGAAGGTCCCGCCTTCCACCGCATCGAGGTGCACCGTCTCACCCGCATCCTGGAGATCTTCCTGACCCTGCCCGCGGTGGAACGCGCCGTCGTCCGTCAGTTGCGCCACCAGACCGGCCAGACCGGCTGAGCCGCCCGCCCTACGGCCACCGGACGGGCGGCTGAACGCACGGTTACGCAACCGCGCGGAAAACCCGCTAGAGTTCTCTCGTCGCCACCGGGAGAGAAACCCGGAGGAAACACGCGGAAGTGGCTCAGTGGTAGAGCATCACCTTGCCAAGGTGAGGGTCGCGGGTTCGAATCCCGTCTTCCGCTCGAAGGGTCTTCGGGCTCTCACTCCGGTGGAGTGGCCGAGAGGCGAGGCAACGGCCTGCAAAGCCGTCTACACGGGTTCAAATCCCGTCTCCACCTCTGGTCCTTCCCCATGCGGACGATTAGCTCAGCGGGAGAGCGCTTCCCTGACACGGAAGAGGTCACAGGTTCAATCCCTGTATCGTCCACCACCGTCCATGGCATCTATGCCGGCCAGATCAAACGGCCGCCAAAGTCCCGACTCAGGGGCCTTGGCGGCCTTCTTGCTTCTCCGGGCGATATCCGCCGTTCCGGGTTGTCGTCAGCACCGGCGCCGGCGTTGCGGGAAGACCGTTGTTGACCCAGAGATCTTGTCAAGGATCACAGCCGACGGCCCCACCTCTCCTGCAGAGCACCCCGCCCGAAAATAGGTTTGACCAATCTGTTGACCTGGAAGCAACGCCACCTTAACCTCAGTGCAATTGGTTCGACCAAAGAGTCACGAGAGGGGATGGGTATGGATCTGGCAGCCCTGGTTCGGAGCCTTGCCGAGCAGGCGAGCCCTGAGCCCGCCACCGGCCGCCTGCGCCTGCCCACCGAGCGCGAGCTGGTGACCTCCCTGGAGGTCAGCCGGGGATCCCTGCGCGAGCAGTTGTCGATGCTGGAGATGCTGGGCTTCCTGGACCGCACGCAGGGCAGGGGTTCCTACCTGAGCACCCCGGACGCCGGTTTCATCCAGCTCTACTTCGACCTGGGCGTCCAGCTCGGCCACCTGAGCCAGGAACAGTTCACGTCGGCACGGAAGATGCTGGAGGTGTCCGTCGCCGAGGCGGCGGCGAGACTGGCCACCGCGGACGACGTCGACGCCCTGCGTGAACTCGTTGACGAGATGGTCAAGGCCAGCGGCGACGGCGACGGCGAGCGCGCCCTCGAAGCGGACCTGAAATTCCACCACCGGCTGTTCCTGATCGTCGACAACCCCGTCTTCAACCTTGTCCACGACGGCCTCAGCCACGTGCTCCGCAGCGAGGTCGTCGAGCGCCGCCGGCTGGCGGTGGAACGCGAGCCCCTGACCCCGGGCAAGACCCGGGTCATCGACACGGTCCACTACGGAATCGTCGAGGCCATCGGCGAACGGGACGGCGAGGGCGCACGGATCGCGATGCGCAGGCACTTCGAGGTGTGGTCCTCCCTCACGCACTCGCCCTAGGTCTCCCCCACACGACAACGACACGCCACCCCCGCGCGGACAGTGGGCCATGCCATGCCCAGAAACAGGGCCGGATCACTCAGAACAGAAGGATGTCCATGAGCGAGCCAACAGTCGTTTTCGTCGGTATCGGCGCCATCGGCCTGCCGATGGCGACCCAGCTGGTGTCCGCCGGCTACGCGGTCACCGGGGTGGACCCGCTACCGGCCGCGCACGAGCAGGCCGAGGCCGCCGGCGTACGGGCGGTCTCCCGGTTCTCCGAAGCGCCCAAGACCGAGTTCGTGGTCGTCATGGTCGCCACTCCGGCGCAGCTCGAAGCCCTTGTCACCGAGGCACTGGCAGTGGATGTGACCGGTCAGCGCTGGATCGTGATGAGCACGGTGGGCCCGGAGGCGGTGCGCGAGCAGGGCGCCCGGCTGCAGGTGGCCGGCGCGGTCGTGGTCGACGTGCCGGTCACCGGCGGGGTGGCCAGGGCCCGGACCGGTGAGCTCACCCTGTTCGCCTCGGGCCCGGCCACCGACATCGAGGCCGCCCGCCCCGTCCTCGACAGGCTTGGAACGGTCCAACCGGTCGGAGACGCGCTCGGTGACGGTCAGGCCATCAAGGTGGTCAACCAGCACCTCTGCTCGGTCCATATCGTGGCGGCGGCCGAAGCCCTCGCTCTCGCGTCCACGCTCGGGCTGGACAAGGAGAAGGTCCTCTCCCTCGTGGAGCGGGGAGCCGCCGGATCATGGATGCTCTCCGACCGTGGGCCGCGCATGCTGCGGGGCACCGACGTCGACGTCACCAGCACGATCAACATCTTCGTCAAGGACAGCGGCCTCGTGTACGAGGCCGCGCGGGCGGCCGGGGCGCAGACCCCCCTCCTCGACGTCGCCCGGGCTCGCTACCGGCAGGCCGCCGACGCGGGTCTTTCGACACGTGACGACTCACGGGTCATCGAAACCTACGAACCCCCCAAGTAATCAAGATCATTAAGATAGCGAGGAGCGGCACATGACCGCTGCATCCAACGTCGCCGGTGCTCACCGGGACAACCCGGCAAAGGTGTCCTTCGCCTCGATGGTCGGCACCGCGGTGGAGAGCTACGACTTCTTCATCTACGGCACCGCCTCGGCCGCCTACTTCGGCACGGTGTTCTTCCACGCCGAGGACAAGCTCGTCGGCGTGCTGGCGTCGTTCGCCACGCTCGCCGTCGGCTTCCTGTTCCGCCCGCTCGGCGGCTACCTCGCCGGACACTACGGCGACCGGGTCGGCCGCAAGACGATCCTGATGTGGTCGCTGGTGCTCATGGGCGTCGCGACCGTCCTGGTGGGCGTGCTGCCGACCTACGACCAGGCGGGCGCGCTCGCGCCGATCCTGCTGATCCTGCTGCGGATCCTGCAGGGCATCGGCTTCGGCGCCGAGTGGGGCGGAGCCGTCCTGATGGCCGTCGAACACGCCCCCGAACGCCGCCGCGGCTTCTTCGGCGCGGTCCCGCAGATCGGCATCCCGGCCGGGCTGCTGCTGGCCAACGGCGCGTTCCTGCTCAGCGAGGCCCTGCTGGAGGGCTCCTGGGTGTGGCGGGCGCCCTTCCTGCTCTCCGTGGTGATGGTCGCCGTCGGCATCTTCATCCGGATGGGCGTCTCCGAGTCGCCCGACTTCGCGGAGATGAAGAAGAACAACGAGATCCGCAAGGCTCCGGCGCTGGACGTCATCAGGCGCGACTGGCGGGTGATCCTCAAGATCATGACGCTGCGGCTCGCGGAGACCGGCGGATACTACGTGACCACCAGCTTCATGCTCTCGTACGTGGTGCTCGCCGAGCTGACCGACAAGCAGAACGTGCTGATCGGCACCATCGTCGGATCCGCGCTCGGCCTGGCCAGTCACCTGCTGTACGGCGCGCTGTCCGATCGGATCGGCCGCAAGCCGGTGTTCCTGGTCGGCTCGCTGTTCACGATCGCGTTCGGCGTCCCGATGTTCCTCATGATCAACACCGGCGCGGTCGTCATGGTCGTCGTCGCGGTCGCCCTGAGCCTGCTGCTGAGCCACGACCCGATCTTCGCCGTGGAGTCCTCCTGGTTCTCCGAGCAGTTCCCTCGCGACGTCCGCTCCTCGGGAATCTCCCTCGGCTACAACGGCGCCTCGCTGGTCGCCGGCCTGCTGCCCTTCCTGGCCACCGCCCTGTACGGATCCATCGGGTGGATCGGCCCGGCGGTGCTGTTCATGCTGCTCGGCGTGGTCTCGACGATCGCCGCCGCCCTCACCCCGGAGACCGCTCCGGTCAAGGTCGGCACCCCGGCGTCGTCCAGGACCACGGCCGCGACCGTCTGAAGAGAGAACGAGAACAGATATGACCACACTCAGTGAACCGCAGGCCGGCCGCCTCGATCCGGCGGCGCGGGCGGAGAGGGTGCGCGGTGCGGCCTACCGGATGCGTCACCACACCCTGAACATGGGCGAGGTGCAGGGCCAGGGCTACGTCGGCCAGGCACTCGGGGTCGCCGACATGCTGGCGGTCACCTACGTCGACCAGCTCCGCTACCGGGCGGACAACGAGCACTGGCCCGAGCGCGACAGGTTCCTGCTCTCCACCGGTCACTACGCCATCGCCCTCTACGCGGCCCTGGCCGAGGCGGGCGTCGTGCCCCTCGACGAGCTGGAGACCTACGGCTCCGACGGGTCGCGGCTCCCGATGTCCGGAATGGCGTCCTACACGCCCGGCATGGAGATCTCCGGAGGATCGCTCGGCCACGGACTGACCGTCGCCGTCGGCATGGCCCTCGGACTGCGCCACCAGGGGTCGAACTCACGGATCTACAACTTCCTGTCCGACGGTGAGCTGGACGAGGGCTCGACCTGGGAGGCGGCGATGGGCGCCGCCCACCACAGGCTGGGCCGGCTGACCGCGATGGTCGACATGAACGCCCTGCAGGCCGACGGGAAGACCGAGGCGGTCATGCGCATCGAGCCGGCGGAGGAGAAATGGGTCGCGGCGGGCTGGTTCACCCAGCGGGTGGACGGCAACGACGTGGAGGCGCTGCTCGCGGCCTTCGACGCCGCCGCCGAGCAGGCCCGCCCGGAGGGCAGGCCCTCGGTGATCCTGTGCGACACCAGGATCGGCCGGGGCGTCCCGCTGCTGGAGACCCGGGAGAAGGCCCACTTCATGCGGATCGACGAGGACGAGTGGCAGCTGTGCCGTCAGCAGCTGACGGCCGGGTACGAGGGAGTGGAAGCACTGTGAGCACCGCGACGGGCGCCAAGCGCCTGACGACCTCGGCGATGATCGCCTCATTCGCCGACCCCGGGCAGCGGACCGCGAACGCGCCCTTCGGCCACGCCCTGGCCGCCCTGGCCGAGCAGGACCCGCGCGTCGTGGGACTCACCGCGGACCTGGGCAAGTACACCGACATGCACGTCTTCGCCGAGGCCCACCCCGAGCGGTTCTTCCAGATGGGCATGGCCGAGCAGTTGCTGCTCGGGGCGGCGGCGGGCATGGCCGAGGTCGGCCTCATCCCGTTCGCCTCGACGTACTCGGTGTTCGCGGCACGCCGCGCGTACGACTTCCTGTGCCTGGACATCGCCGAGCCGAACCTGAACGTGAACGTGATCGGTGGCCTGCCCGGCCTGACCACGGGGTACGGCCCGAGCCATCAGGCCACTGAGGACATCGCCATCTTCCGCGGCATGCCGAACCTGACGATCGTCGACCCGTGCGACTCCGTCGACATCGAGCAGGCGGTGCCCCAGCTGGCCGCGTCCGACGGCCCGACCTACCTGCGCCTGCTGCGCGGCAAGGTGCCGACGGTCCTCGACGAGTACGGCTACACCTTCCGGCTCGGCAAGGCGGCGGTGCTCCGCGGCGGCAACGACGTCGTGTTCGTGTCAAGCGGCCTGATGACGATGCGCGCCCTGCAGGCGGCCGAGGAGCTGGCCAGGCACAATGTCGACGTCGCGGTGGTGCACACTCCGACGATCAAGCCCTTCGACACCGAGACCGTCCTCGCCGAGGTCGACAGCGACCGGCTGGTGGTCACGCTGGAGAACCACACGGTGGTGGGCGGGCTCTTCGAGACGGTCGCCTCGGCGGTCGTGCGGGCCGGCATCAGCAGGCGGATCGTCCCGATCGCCCTCCCCGACGCCTTCCTGGACGCCGGCGCCCTGCCCACCCTGCACGAGAAGTACGGACTGGCCACCGGCACCGTCGTCGCCAAGGTGCTCGAAGAGCTGGACTGAAGACCGTCGTGCTCGATGACGACCCCACCGGCACCCGGTCGGCCGGTGGGGTCCGGGTGCCGCCGCGCTGGGACGCCGCCCGTCTCACCGAGACGTTGCGCGCGGTGGACTCGGTCTACCTGCGGACGACCTGCGATCACCACCTCGCCAGGGGGAGCGCCGAGCCGTTCATCGGGCCTTCGGGGCTGTAGACCACGCACATCACATCGCGGTCGCCGTCGGCCCAGGTCTCCCGGGTCGGCATGACCGGGTAGAAATCCAGTCCCGAGGCCGACTCACCGCTCCAGTTGCCGTCGAACCCTCGCCGGCAGCTCTCCCGGGCGAACGTGGTCAGCGTGGCCGGATCCCATGCACCGTCGGGGGCGTGCACGAAGCCGTACGACTGGTTGGCCGCCTGCTCCCTGCAGGGCGTGTAGAGCACGACGACCTCGGCCGCCTCCGGGGAGTAGGCCGGGTCGGTGAAACACTCCCCCGCCTCGATGTGCAGGAGCCCGCCGGTCTCCGCGGTGATGAAGGTCTCGTCCTTGACCATCGGCCCCGCCGGACCCGTCGTCCCCGACGTGGACGGCGGCAGGAAGAGCGCGCCGAGCACCACGAAGCCGGGAAGCAGCGTCCAGCGGCGGGCGGACCGCCGGTCACCGGCCTGCCGGGGGCCCGTCATCGAATACCTCCCGTTCGGCGACCTCGGTCTCGGTCCGGGAGGAACCCTCAGCGAAACCGCGTGCCATGTGGCGCAGGTCGCTAAGTAGGCGTACGCGTTCCCTTTCCACCCGAGCCCGCTCGCACGATGTTAGGTGCGCGCCACCGAACGTGAGGGCAACGGAAAGTGTCGAGCGCACGGCCTTCCGGCGACATCAATGGTGCGTTTGGGGCTAGAGATGCCAGAGAGGAGGTGTTCATCCGGGCGTAATGCTCTATATGTGCTTTTGTCCGTCTTTTCTGGATCAATGCCAACGTCCACCGCACTCCCTCGGTGGAATGTGATCCTCCCTGGAAAAGAGCTCATGATGGGCAAAGTCAAGCTGCCCCGATCCGCCGGATCCCGGCGTACCAGGCTGGCGGCGGTCGGCGCGGGTGCGCTGATCGCCGGCGGTCTCGCCTTCAGCCCGGTGGCGTTCGGCGCGGCCGCGCCGCCGAAGTACCCCGCCGCCGACATCCACAAGCCCTCCCCCATGCCCGACCGGGTCATCCTCACCCCGACCACCACACCGTCGACCGGCCAGAAGGTCACCTGGCGGGCCGTGACCGACGCCGAGTCCGCACAGGCCGAGATCCTTGAGGCCCCGCGCGCGCTCGGCGGGGTCGCACCGCCCGCGGGCGCGGTCACCAACGTCAAGGCGATCAGCACCACCCCGGTCAACACCACGCTGGGGTACGCCTCCGTCTACCACACCGTCGAGTTCACCGGCCTGAAGCCGAACACCCGCTACAGCTACCGGGTCGGCGACGGCACCAACTGGGCCGAGTGGAGCGACTTCACCACCGCGGCGGCCGACCTCCAGCCGTTCTCGTTCATCTACTACGGCGACGCGCAGAACTACATCGACTCCGCGGTGCCGCGCGTCTTCCGCCAGGCGTTCGCCGAGCGCCCGCAGGCCAAGATGATCGTCAACGCCGGTGACCTCATCGACTCCGCGAACAGCGAGGAGCAGTGGGGCCAGTGGTACAAGGCCGCGGGTTTCATCGACAGCCAGGTCAACAACCTCTCGATCCCCGGCAACCACGAGTACAGCGGCGGCCTGTCCACCTTCTGGCGCCCGCAGTTCCCCTATCCGGACAACGGACCGGGTAACCCGGAGCTGAAGCAGACCGCCTACACCGTCGACTACCAGGGCGTGCGCTTCGTCGGCCTGGACTCCAACGTGCAGAGCAACGCCGCCCTGATGGCCGCGCAGGCCACCTGGCTGGAGGGGCTGCTCAAGGACAACCCGAACAAGTGGACCGTGGTGACCTTCCACCACCCCGTCTACTCCACCACCGGCACCCGTAACAACCCCGCCGTACGCGACCAGTGGGGCCCGCTGTTCGAGAAGTACGGCGTGGACCTGGTCCTCCAGGGCCACGACCACTCCTACGGCCGTGGCAACGTGGCGACCGCCCGCAAGTCGGTCACGGTCAACAACGGCGTCGCCTACGTCGTGTCCGTCTCCGGCGGCAAGATGTACGCCCTCAACAACGGCGAGAACTGGACCGGAAACGGCGCCGAGGTCGTCAGCAAGAGCCAGAACACCCAGCTCTACCAGCTGATCGACATCGAGGCCGACAAGATCACGTTCGAGGCCCGCTACGCCAACGGCGAGCACCACGACGGCTTCGTCGTCCGGAAGAACGGCAAGGGCGAGCGCACCGTCAACGAGCTCCGTACCGCGGAGAACACCGTCGGCGAGCAGGTCACCGTCGACAAGACCACCGTCGACCACCGCGGCGAGCTCACCGTCTCCGCGTACGGCTACGACCCGGCCGAGCGCGTCTCCGTCTCCCTGCGGAAGGCCGACGCGAACGCGCGGGGCAAGGACAGCGTCTCGGTCGATGTCCGGGACGCCGATGAGCTGGGCCGTCTGACCTACACCTTCAGGGTGCCGAGCAACCTGAAGAAGGGCGAGACCTACGTGGTCCACCTGGACAGCGCCAACCAGAAGATCACCAGCCCGGCCGTCACGGTCAACGAGAAGTAAGCCCACCGGGGGCGGGGCCGTCGATCACGGCGGCCCCACACCCAGGCATGCCGGAGCCGTGTCTTCCCGGTGCCGAGCCGCACCCGGACATGCCGGAGCCGCGCCGGAGTTCTGTCGGACAGGAGATCTGTTGAAAGTCCATGCCCGTACGCTGGCGGGCGCGCTGCTCGTCTGCGCCCTGACCGGCTGGGCCACCCCGGCCACCGCCCACCCCTTTGGGCCGCCGTCCACCGCGCGGATCGAGGCCGACGGCTCGCGGGTGACCATCTCCTGGCTCCCGGCCGAGGACGACTGGGTCGCGCTCGGCCAGTCGCTCGGCGCGTTCGAGGACCCGTCCACCGGAACCGTCTCGACGGAGCTGACCGGTGAGCAGAAGCTGGAGCGCTCGACGGTCCTCCGTGACTACCTGCTGGAGAGGATCACGGTCGCCCAGGCCGGCCGGCCGTGCGAGAGCCGGCTGGCGGAACTCCGGGCGCTGCTCGTCGACGGCGCCCGGTTCGTCTTCGACTGCCGGAGCCCGGTCACCGAGGTGGACGTGACCGTCGCCGCCCTGACCGACCTCAACACGGCGTACCGGACGATGCTCGTCGCGGACACGCCCGCCACCCCCAAGCAGACGCTCTTCACCGAGGCGGTCAGCACCCAGCGTCTGAGCTTCTCCGGCACGGCGGGGAACGGCATGTCCTGGCAGACGACGAGTGTCGCCGTCGGCGCCGCCGTACTGCTGGCCGGGGCGGGCGCGTTCGTCATGCTGCGCACCCGGCGCAGGGTGAGTACGACGGGTACGCGGTCATGACGGAGCTCAGCGGCTTCGAGAGCCGGTTCATCTCGCTCTTCGACAACAGGGGCGTCTTCTGGGTGGTCCTCGCCGTCGCCCTCGTCGCCGGAGCGATGCACGCGGTCGCCCCCGGCCACGGCAAGAGCGTCACCGCGGCCTACCTGGTCGGCACCCGGGGCAACTACCGCGACGCGCTGCGCCTGGGAGTCATCGTCGCGTTGATGCACACCTTCTCGGTGCTGGTGCTGGCGTTCGCCTGGGTGGGACTGAGCAGCGCCGCGAGTCTCGGCACGGAGCGCGTCACCGCCTGGATGCAGGTGCTGGCCGGACTGGTCACCATCTGCGTCGGCATCCACCTGATCTACCGCCACCTCCAAGGACGCCGGCGCCAGGCTCAGCACGGACATGGACACGGACACGGACATGGGCATGGGCATGGGCATGGGCATGGGCATGGGCATGGGCATCAGATCGAGGACGGGCCAGACCCCTGGTCTCGCCGGGGCCTCGTCGCGCTCGCCCTCTCCGGTGGGCTGCTGCCCTCGCCGTCGGCGTTCGTCGTCCTGATGAGCGGGCTGCTCACCGGCCGGGCCTTCGACGCCGTCGCGCTCGTCGGCGCCTTCGGCGTGGGGATGGCCCTCACCCTGACCGGCGTGGGCGTGGTGACGATCCGGGGCTACACCCTGCTGGCCCGCGGAACCCACAGGTGGTCACTGGCCTCCGCGGTAATGGCCTGGGCCCCGGCCGCCGCCGGCCTCGCGGTCTCCTCCGCCGGAGGCCTCTACCTCGTCGCGGCGCTGGGCACCATCACCGGTTGACACCCGGCCGCGCGCCGGAATGCCCGCCGGATCGGGCGTGGTGGACATCCAGGGGCGGGCGTCACTGGCTGGAACAGCCAGCCGTTGCCTTCCGGCCGGCCGTCATCCGTGTTTCGCGGATGTGCCCAGGATGCTCGACGCCTACGAACGCGGAAGCAGCGAGCGGACGGCCTCCTCGGTTCGGGCGACGACGGCCGGTCCGTCGTCGGCGGTGATGATGGGGCGCTGGATGAGGATCGGATGGGCGGCCAGCGCCCGGATCCAGTGGTCACGGCTCTCGGGGGTGCGGGGCCAGTCGGCCAGGCCGAGCTCGGTGGCCACGCTCTCACCCGTCCGAGTGATGTCCCACGGTTCGAGGCCGAGCCTGGCCAGCACCTCGCGGAGTTCTCCCTCGTCGGGCGGGTCCTCCAGATAGCGACGGACCGTGTACTCGGCCTTCTCCGCGTCCAGGACGG
Source organism: Streptosporangium sp. CA-115845 (assembly GCF_050943795.1). Taxonomy (NCBI): domain Bacteria; kingdom Bacillati; phylum Actinomycetota; class Actinomycetes; order Streptosporangiales; family Streptosporangiaceae; genus Streptosporangium; species Streptosporangium sp. CA-115845. The sequence goes on from NZ_CP191988.1 coordinate 6,239,137, forward strand.
ACAACGCGGAGCGACACTTGGAACAGTCAGGATTTATCCAGATTTCCATGGGTTCCTTTGACGGCTCGGGCGGCGGGTGAGAAAGAAGAACTCGCTGCGGGAACCGTAACGGAACGATCCCTTCCACCTTCGTACGGGCCGCGTGCTCTGGGCGCCCCTCGTAGGAGTCGTGCCCGTGGGCACCGGCCAGGATCGCGCGGCGCCCATTCCGCATCGGCCGGAAGGAGACTCGGCCCCAGTGACAACCGGCCGCCAGGAGGGGATCTCCCAGCAGCCGGTTGGAGGCGTCTCAGCCGAGATCGAACTCGTCGGCCTTCACACCGTTGACGAAGGCGTCCCACTCGGCGGGGGTGAAGAAGAGCTTGGGACCGTCGGGGTCCTTGGAATCACGTACGGCGATCAGGTCGGGGCGCTCGGCCTTGGGACCGGGGCCGTCGACGACGTCTCTGAGCTCCGCGACCTCAACGCAGTCACCACCGTTGTCTCCGGAGAAACTCGACTTGAACCACTTGGCGTTACTCAGGTCCATTTTTCCTCAACCGCCTTCTGGATGATATCGATGGACATACTTAGCGGAAACGCTTCGGTTCTGATGGCATCGAAACGCTCCACAGCCACGGAGACATCCTCCTGGTCGTTCGTGGTGATACCTCGTACGGCCGTCTCGGCGTACAGTATGTCGCTTCCTCCATCCATCGTCGCGATTACGAATCCACCCATCAAGCCCGAGTGCATTCCGTGCGGGAGCACCTGAACACTCAGCCGAGGATTGGTCATCGAGACGAGATGCTTCAGCTGCTCTCGCATCACCTCGGGTCCGCCGATTGAGCGATGGAGCACCGCCTCGTCAATCACACATCGAAAGATCGGCGGCTGGGGATCCTCACGGACGAGGACGGCCTGGCGGTCCAGACGAGCTTCCACAGCCACCCCATCTCCCCTCAGCAGCACACGAGCGTATGCCTCGGTTTGCAGGAGACCGGGAATCACCAACGGCTGGTAGGTCCGAAGGGTGGTCGCCAACTGTTCCGTGTCACGCCACTTGCCGAACCAGGACGGGAAGACCTGCCCCTTCCGCCAGTCGAGGAGGCGGCGGAGGGCACCGCCCGTGTTGAGGGCCGTGTCGCAGGCGTCGGCGAACTCCGGGCTGGCCGGGAGCAGACCGGTCTCCACCCCGCTGATCAGGGACTCGCTGAAGTGGATTATCTCGGCCAGCTGCCCCTGGGTGAGGCCCGCCGCCTTCCGGTAGTGCTTCAGCTCCCTACCCCATATCGCCTGAGGCGTGTAGAGGTTGACCACGATGCCCTCCTCGCCGGAGTTCAACGACAACGACGCGAACCCCAACCATCGAATCCGGTAACCATTCGACTACCAAGCGTAGCCATTCCTCGGCATGCTGGCCATACGAATTCCAGAGAACAAGAAGAGAATTCCAAGGCATGCGAGGCGCCGGACGAGTATCACCACAGGCCGGCCCCCTCGCCATTTCATGATGGGTACGAGTGAATATCCGGGGCCGTACACGGCAGAAACGCGGCGACGGCCGGACAGGGATTCAAGGTGGCGCGAATCCGTTCGGGGAGAAGAGCGAAAGCGCGAGAGGCCCGGGGACCGTGCGTCGGCCCGGGTGCGCCCGGGGCAAAGGACGACAGGCACGGCGACGGTGGGCGAACGGCCTGGCGCCACCTTCGATGACGACCGAATCCACGCGCGATCGAGCCCCGACCCGAAATACCCGTACACCGCTGAGCCACGCCCACCACCAGGCTCGATAGCCAACCGATAAGGCATGGATGTTGAGCCGTCCTACGTTTCGGACATGAGCACTCCGATCTTTGCGCTTTGCGATGAGTACGTCACCCGCTGGGCGGCCCTCGACCCGATCGCGGCAGGTGCCGAGGGCATCGTGTCCGACTTCGTCGCCGCCACCGACCACAGCCCCGCCGGGAGCGCCGCCCGGGCCGAGCTGATCCGTACGACCCTCAAGCGTCTCGACGAGCTGGTCCCGACCGGGGAGTCGGACGTCCGGGCGGCCGCCCACCTGCGGGAGCGGCTGGAGGCCGAGCTCGGCTGGCACGACATGGGCGAGCCGCTCCGCTGGGTGGCGGCGCCGTACGGGCTGCCCTACCGGGTGCGCTCCAGCGTCGTCCTTCTCCCGCACGGCAACGACGACGAGTGGCGCGACGTCGCCGCCCGCCTGGCGGCGATCCCCACGATGCTCGCCGGATGGCGGGAGAGCCTGGAGGCCGGCCTGGCCTCGGGGCTGCGGGGTGCTCGCAGGCAGGCGCTGGCCATGGCCGACCAGGCCGACCAGTTCGCCGGCGCGGGCGGGACTCCCCCGGCGCACGACGCCTTCGTCGCCACCTACGGCGAGGGTCCGGTCAAGGAGGAACTGCTCAGCGCGGCGGCGGCGGCCCACGCCGCGTACGCCGACGCCGGGCGCTACCTGCGCGAGGAGTACGCCCCGAGGGCGGACGAGGCCGACGCGGTGGGCCCCGAGCGTTACGCGGTCGCGGCCAGGATCAGCCTGGGCTCCGACATCGACCTGCGCGAGGCGTACGAGTGGGGCTGGGCCGAGCTGGAGCGCATCGGGGCCGAGATGGCCGCCGAGGTCGAGCGGATCAAGCCGGGCGCGACCATCGAGGAGGCCACCGAGATCCTCAACGAGACCCAGGCCGTCGACTCCCTGGAGGAGTACCAGGCGTGGTTGCAGGAGCGCCATGACCGGGCCATCGAGCAGTTGCACGGCACCCACTTCGACATCCCCGAGCCGCTGCAGCTGATCGTGGCCGAGGTCGACGTGAGCTCCACCTCCGGCGCGGCCTCCTACAACTCGCCCAGCGAGGACCTGTCGCGGCCCGGCCGCACGCTGTGGCCGGTCGGCGGGCGGACCCGCTTCGCCACCTGGACCGAGCTGACCACGATCTTCCACGAGGGCGTTCCCGGCCATCACCTGCAGTTCGGCGCGATGCGGATGGCCGGGGATAATTTGTCCAGGTTCGCCAAGGTCTCCTGGGTGGACGGCCACGGTGAGGGCTGGGGCCTGTACGCCGAGCGGCTGGCCGACGAGCTGGGCTGGTTCACCGACCCCGGTACCCGGCTGGGCATGCTCAACTGGTCGGCGCTGCGTGCCGCCCGGGTGGTCATCGACCTGGGCGTCCACCTGGACCTGCCGCTCCCCGACGGCTCGAAGTGGACCTTCGAGAAGGCCTGCGAGGTGCTGCGCGACCGGGGCCGTTGCGAGCCGCACCGGGTCGAGGCCGAGGTGGTCCGCTACTTCGGCTGGCCCGCCCAGGCCATCGCCTACAAGCTGGGCGAGCGGGCCTGGGTGCAGGCCCGTGAGGAGGCCAGGCTGCGCCAGGGCGACGCCTTCGACCTGCGTGCCTGGCACACCGCCGCGCTGGAGCTCGGACCGGTCGGCCTGTCCAGCCTGGCCGACGCCCTGCGCCGGATCGGCTGATCCTCGGCCCCCCACCTCATGTGATGTCGCCGACGGCGGCCGGTCCCGCCAGGGCGGACGACCGGCCGCCAGGCGACATCACACGAAGGCCACCGCTGACCGCCCGCACCGCCCACAACGACAACGGCCACTCGACCGGGGCCGGCGACCGACCCACCGCACCACATGTCCGCGCCCCGTTCGGGGAGCGCGGCCGCGCCGTCTCCGTCGCCTCTCGCCGGGCACGGCCGAGGTCAGCCGGCGGGAGGATCCGCCAGCTGGGTGCGGATCTGGGCGGCGATCGCGGGTGGCATCGTGTCGGCCAGTTCGAGCGCCTCCTCCGAGACGCTCCGCGCCGCCTCGGTCTCGCCGACGGCCGAGTACGCCTCGCTGAGCATGACCAGGACGCGGACCACGTGGAACGGCGCGTCGATCTTGTGGAACAGGCCGAGGGCCTGGTGGAAGCGGCCGATGGCCTGTTCGGTCTGGTCGGTGGCCAGCGCCAGCTCGCCGAGGCCGAGCACGACCCGCGCCTCGGCCAGCTTCTCTCCCATGGTGCTCGCCAGTTCCAGAGCGCGCTGGAGCATGAGGTCGGCATCGGTGAAGTCGCCCTGGCGCAGCCGCGCGATGCCCAGGCCGTGCAGGGCGTACGCCTCTCCGGTCGGGTCCCCGATGTTGCGTACCGTGGTGAGCGTCCGCTCGAAGACCTCGGCCGCCGACGGCAGCTCTCCCGAGCGGAGGTAGGTCTCGCCCAGCCGGTGCAGGACCTGTGCCTCCACCCGCCGGCTGCCGCCGACCCTGCTGAGTTCCAGCGCCTCGCTCAGCAGTCGCTTGGCCGCGTCGAGGTCCTCGCAGTCCAGTCTGATCTGGGCCACGCTGTGCAGCACGTAGGCGGAGGCGACCTGGTCACCGGTCCTGCGGAAGATGGTCAGCGCGCGTTCGTAGCGTTCCACAGCGTCGTCGAGCCGGCCGCTGATCCGGTCCAGGAAGGCGATGTTGCGGATGACGAGGGCCACGCCGAGGTCGTCGCCCGCCTCCTCGAACAGTTCCGCGGCCGCCTCGAAGTCGCGGCGCGCGTCTCCGAACCGCTGCTCGGCGATGTAGAGCGAGCCGATCGAGTAGAGCATCGCCGCCTGCCCCCTGCGGTCCCCCGCCCGCCGGGCGGCGGCCAGCGCGACCTCGTGGGTCTCCCGCCAGTCGTCGAAGTAGATCCTCGACTCGAACAGGGTCACGGCGCTGATCGCGAGATCCCAGCAGAGCTCGACGAGCCCGGCCTGCGCCGCCTGGCGGATCCCCGCGACCAGCGTCAGCCGCTCGCGCTCGTACCAGGGCAGGGGGGCCATGACCAGCTTCTCGACCAGCCGGTCGGGCAGCGACCAGCGCGGGGCGTCGCTGTGCACCTGCACGTAGTCGCCGCCGTACTCGCGGCGGTGCGCCTCCCCGGTCAGGAAGAGCAGTCCGCCGAGCACCCTCTCCAGCGCGGCTTTGCGGTCGGCGACCGCCTCCTCGGTGGCGAGGCGCTCGCGGGCGAAGACGCGGATCAGGTCGTGGAAGCGGTACTGGCCGTGCACGCCGTACCCGGTGTCCGTCGCCTCGATCAGCTGGGTGTCGGCCAGGTCGTCGAGCAGGTCCTGGGCGTCGGAGGGATCGCTGTCGAGCAGCGCGGCGGCGACCCAGCCGGAGAAGTGCCGGAACTCCAGGATGGCCAGGCGCCGAAACAGCCTCCGCGCGTCCTCGCTGACGCTTTCGTAGGTCAGGGAGATGCTCGCCCTGATGCCCAGGTCCCCGTGTTTGAGCTCGTCGAGCCTGCGGGTCTCGTCTTCGAGCCGGCCCACCAGCTGGTCGATCGTCCAGTGCGGGCGGGCCGCGAGCCTGGCGCCCGCGATGCGCAGCGCCAGCGGGAGGTGACCGCAGAGGTCCGCCAGCCGGGCCGCCGCCTCGTGCTCGGCCTGCACCCGTTCGACGCCCGCGATACGGGAGAGCAGGTCGACCGACTGCCGCGAGTCGAAGAGGTCCACGTCGAGGTGGGCGGCACCGGGCAGGCCGGCCAGCCGGGTCCTGCTGGTGATTATCACCGCGGCCTCGGGATTGCCGGGAAGCAGGGGCAGCACCTGGCTCTCGCTCCTGGCGTCGTCCAGGACGATCAGCATCCTGCGTCCGGCGAGCAGCGCGCGGTACATCTCCGCCCGCTCGTCCACCCCGTCGGGGATGGCGGTGCCCGGCACGCCCAGCGCCCGCAGGAAGCGTTCGAGCACCTGCCCGGAACCGAGCGGGCGCGACTCCCCTCCGTGCAGGTCGGCGAAGAGCTGGCCGTCCTCGTAGCGGCCGGCGACGCTGTGCGAGACGTGCACCGCGATCGTGGACTTGCCGATCCCCGGCTTGCCGACCACGGCGATGATGGGCACCGCGAGTCGCTGCCGGTCCTCCGCGGCGAACGTGAGCTGCCTGCGGATGGCCTCGACCAGTTTGATCCGGCCGGTGAAGTCCGCGATGTCGGTGGGAAGCAGCCGGGGTACGGTCCGGTGGGCGACCGGCACCTCGTTCGTCTCCCCGTGGCGCTGGAGCTGCTGCGGTTGTTGCTGCTGCCGCTCCGGCGGGTCGAGGCTCTCGTCGGAGGTGAGGATCGCGTACTCGAGTTGCTGCAGGCTCTCGTTGGGCTCGATGCCCAACTCGTCGATCATCGTCTGGCGGGCGCGGCGGTAGACCGTCAACGCCTCCGCCTGGCGCCCGGAGCGGTAGAGCGCGAGCATCAACTGGCCGCGGAGCCGCTCCCTGAGCGGATGTTCCTCGACGAGCTCGCTGAGCTCGCCGACCAGCTCGTGGTGCCTGCCGAGTTCCAGCTCCAGATCGACGCAGTCCTCGTTGGCGTTGATCCGGCGCTCGGTCAGCCTGCTGACCGCCGCCTGCACGAGCCGGCTCTCCTGGCCGTCGAGGGCGGGGCCCCGCCAGAGGGCGAGCGCGTCCCGGTAGTGTCTGACCGCCTCCTCCGGGTTGCGGTTCTCGCGGGCCTGGCGGGCCTGGCTCAGCAGATTCTCGAAGTTCTGGGAATCGAGCTGCCCCTCGGTGACCCGCAGGGTGTATCCCTGGGAATGGGTCGCGATGACGTCGAGGTTGCCGTGCGCGGCGAATAATCGCCGGAGTGAGGAGATGCAGATCTGCACCTGCGCGCGCGAGGTGCTGGGCAGGTCGTCACCGTAGATCGCGTCGGTCAGTCGCCCGATGGTGACCATGCGATTGGCCTCCAGCAGAAGGCAGGCGAGAACCACCTGTTGCCGGGGTGCGCCCAGATCCAGGCGCTGGGAACCGGCCACGACTTCCAGAGGACCGAGGATCCGATACTCCACCCGAATCTCCTTACAGAGTCGCGGCCTGTCCAGGAAATCACCGCATGGTTTTGCGTAAGAGAGACGTCAGGCATCTGACTATTACCATAAATTCAAGGAAATATACCGAATTTCGGCTTTCCGTAATCCCGAGCACATAACTCGATGATCACGGTGGGTGATTTTATCAGCATGAACCAGTGTCTGCCCGGGATCATACAACGTCACTGGATGGAGAACCAGGGGGGTTTGTTAAGGTCTGGCCTGACTTGCGACTAACGGGTGGGTTTGAGACGCGAAGAAGCGGCCGGGCCTTGGACGGCTCCGACCGCTCCGGCGAATCCCCGCCGCCGGTGACCACCGGGCGGGGGTGCGGTTCAGCCCCAGGGAGTGTTGCTGGCGAGCACCACGGTCTCCGGGGTCCCGCCGGCGGCGACTGCGGGGAGGACGGCGCCGAGGCCGAGGCATCCGAGGATGGCGGCGGCGGCGACGATGAACCGGAGAGCGTTGGAGCTAGCGAATTTCCGCATTTTCTGCACCTCTTGTCGTGTCTTCCTGGCTGCTGTTCGCCTGTCTGCTTCAAAACGTAGGCAGCCCCCCTATCCGGCCTTTATCCGATCTCTTCTGATCCGGCATCCGCCCCATTCGCCGGCAAAAGATAGGGAGCGGTAGCCGATGGATAGCGAGCCGAAAGCGGACGGATAACGCTCCGGTGGAACCTGATGGGACCGAGGTCGCGTGATACAGGTCACGCGGCCCCGACCAGAAGATGGGTATCCTCACCATGAGCATCGCCACGCAGGCACTTGACGGCGTCTACGGCCGATCCGCGGCCGGTGTCCGAGCTCGCCTGGAGCGAGCCGTGGGCGCGGACTGGCAGCAGGTCTCCGAGGGAGAGACCGACATCGAGGGAAACGTAAAAGAATGGATGGACGAATTCATGGAGCGCGGGCTCTATCGTCTCATCCTGGCCACCGACCACTATTTCGCCGGGCTTGGCATGACCACCTCCTATCCGGAGGTCACGGTGATGTTCAGAATGCACGACGAGTTCATGCCCTATCACATCCAGGTCGTGCTGGCACCGCACTCGTACACGACGTATTTCGGCGTCCGCGGTTGACTCCGCGAGCGGCGGAGTCCGTTCTCCTGAGGGAAGCGAACATGCCTGTTCAACAATTGGCGGTACCTGGCCCCCACAACTCCGGAGCCGACGAGGGCACGCCCTCTGTCGTCGCCCGCTGCCTGAGCAACTTCCGTCTGGAGGTCGACGGGCAGGCCGTGTCACACTGGCGCGCCGGCAAGGCCCGGGCCCTGTTCCAGTACCTGCTGGTCAACCGTGATCGGTTCGTCCACCGGGACCGGCTGCACGAGGTGCTGTGGCCGGAAAGAGCGGACCACCACTCCAGCTCGCTCAAGGTGGCCGTGCACGGCGTACGCCGGGTGCTCAACGAGTTCGAGGACAGGGACGGTTTCACCCTGCTCCACCAGAACCACGGCTACCTGCTGCGGACGAACAGCGCGTGGGTGGACATCGAGGAGTTCCAGCGCGCCTTCGACCGGGGCCGGGACGCCTGGGTCGCCAAGGACCACGACACCGCGATCGCGTGGTTCCAGCGCACCGCCGACCTCTACATCGGTGACTTCCTCACCGGCGAGACCGGCGGCTGGATCAACGAGCAGCGGCAGTGGATGCGCGGGACCGCCCTGCGCGCGCTGTCCGCGCTGCGCAGCGAGTCGCTGGAGCGAGAGGACTGGCCGGCCGCGATGCACTGGTGTCGCCGGACCCTCGACGTCGACCCCCACCACGAGGCCACCTACCAGACCCTGATGATGATGCACGGCGAGCTCGACGAGCTCGGCCGCGTCCTGAGCTGGTACGAGGTGTGCCGTCACCGGCTCCGCACCGACCTCGGGGTGGAGCCGAACGAGCGCACCGAACGGCTGCTGGCCGCGCTGATGCGGGGCCGGAGCCGGCCGCCGTTGACCGGCCGGTGACCATGACGACTCCGTTGGGGAAGACGGGATCATGGTCCGCCGTTCCCGGCCCGGGAGGCTCCGTCACGGACGGGGGGCCCGACCTGGAGCGCCTGCGCGCGGCGGTCGGCGAGTTCGCCGGCTACACCGCGGCCGAGCGGTCCTGGGAACGGCTGCTGCTGGCGACCGGGCCGTGGGTCGACCCGGCGCTCGCGGCCCATCGCCGGGCACTGCTGACCTGGTTGAACGCCTGGGGGTGCCGGCTGCGCTACCCGCGCGAGGGCGAGCCGGACGTCTTCTGCGCGGAGACCGGCGCCTGGTGGGAGCGCTGGCGGGACCGTCTTCCCGGCCGGGACGTCGCACTCGCCCAGCTGGGCGACGCCGAGATCGACACGGTGGGCGAGTGCTACGCGGACCTCGCGGCGATGCGGGCGGCCCCCGGTTCCAGACCCCGCTCGCTGGGACCGACCGCGGCGACCAAGATGCTGCACGCCCTGCGCCCGCGAGCGCTGATGCCCTGGGACGCCGCCATCGCCGACGCCCTGCACGGTGCCCGCAGCGCCGACGCCTACCGCGCGCACCTGCGGCTGGGCCGCCAGTGGGCGCGGCGCCTCCTTGCCGAGGCCGGTCTCGGCGAGGAGGCGCTGGCGGTGCGGCTGGGCCGGCCTGGCCGGCCGCTGGCGAAGATGCTGGACGACTACTGCTATCTGGTGTTCACCGCGACGACCTGACCGGGTGCCGCGGTGACGTTCACCGCGCCCCGGCCAGGCCCTCTTCTCCCCGGTCAGCGCAGTGACCTGACCAGGCTTCGCGCGGCCGTGCGGCTCGCGGCGAGCACCGTCTTGCCCGCGCCGCCGCTGCCCCCGGTGAAGGTGTAGACGCCCTTCGCCAAGGGGCGCAGCGACAGCCCGCCCGTAGGGTGGTAGCACTCGACCGCGGTGACGGCCCTGACCCCCACACCTGGCGGGCGGTACCCGATCCTGGACTCGGCGACGTCCAGGATCCTGCTGGTGAGGGCGCGGTCGATCGGCGCGGTTCCAGGGGTGATGTCCCATCTGTCGGTGGGCAGTCCGAGCAGGATCCTTCCCTCCGCGTACGTCCTGCCGTACAGGCCGGACGTGTCGTCGACGAACGCGCCGGGATTCCTCCCTGCCGCGGGCCCGAGCACGTACTGGATCACCTTGGTGCGCAGTCCCGCGTCCGACAGGCCGGTGCGGGCGAGCAGGTCCTGGGTCCAGGCCCCCGCCGCCACCACGACGGCGTCGAACCTGGCCGGGCTGCCCTCGGCGGGGCGAACCTCGGCCTCCGCGGTGATCCCGTCGACCTGCCCGTCGGTGACGAACGCGCCCGACCGGGCGAGCTCGACCAGGAGCCGGTCGCGGAAGCCGTTCGGGGAGAGGTAGCCGGCGCGTTTCTCGACGACGGCCACGCTTCCCTCGGGCAGCTCGCGGAACGTGCCGCGGCTGCTGAGCTCCTCGCCGCCGATCAGGGAGATCGAGCCGGGCAGGCGGCTGCGCACCAGTTCCACCAGGCCCTCGGTGCCCGGCCCCAGACCGGGGAGCAGGTATACCGAGCCGGTCTCCCGGTAGGAGGCCCACTGGCGCAGCTCCGGACTCGACTGGAGCTCGGCCAGGCTGTCGGCGGCCTCCAGGCAGAGCGCGGGATCTGGTTCGAACGCCCTGGTCAGGCCGCCTGAGGCAGAGCTGGCGTCGGCCCGCCTGTGTGGCTCTCCGGTGTACAGGTGGACGGCGCTGCCCCTGATGACCTCGCACAGCCGCCAGGCCAGCATGGCCCCCGCGATCCCACCGCCCACAACAGCGATTCTGAGCATCTCACCCCTCCGTTCATGTCGCCGAGGCGGTCGCGGGCCGCGACTCGTCGGCCTTGTGCGGGTCACGCATGCCGATCAGGCCCGCCACGGTCGCGATCGCGGAGACCAGGGCCGCCCACAGCCACACCGAGCGTCCGACCTGGAACCACACCAGGGTTCCGATCACCGGCCCGATCGCGGTGCCGAGCCCGAAGACGCTCTGCATGGCGCCGATGTAGCGTCCGCGGAGCCGCTCGGGGCCGGCCAGGGCGGGGTAGGCGAACGTGGTGGGCCCGCCGATGATCTCTGAGAGCGTCCAGACCAGGGTGCCGATCATGAACCAGATCGGCAGCGGGGAAATCGCATAGATCGCGTAGCCGACCGAGACCAGGCCGAGGCCGAGCAGCGCGGTCAGCCGGATCGGCCACTTCTGCACGATCTTCGTCATCGCCAGCTCGCAGGTGATGACGATGAAGCCGTTCAGCGAGACGGCCGCGCCGTACCACCACAGGCTGATCCCGGCGGCGGAGATGTCCAGCGGCAGGGTGGCCGTGTACTGGCAGTAGACGATGGAGGTGAGCAGCATCGCGAGCAGGTAGACGCTGTAGCGCCAGTCGGCGAACACCGCGAGGTAGCCGGAGCGGCCCTGCGGTGCCGGGTCCGCATCCGCCGCCGCCTCCTGCTCCTTCGCCACGTACGCGGCGTGCGCGGCGCGCTTGGGCAGTGCGAACATCACGGTGACGCCGAAGATCAGCGCCGCGGCGGCCTCGCCCCAGAAGAGCGCGTTGTAGGAGACCGACAGCAGCGCGGCGCCGATCAGCGGCGCGGCGGTCATGCCGAGGTTCAGGCCGAGCCGGTACATCGCCGTGATCATCACGACCCGGTGCCTCGGCGTCAGCTCGGTCAGCATGGTCTGGGCCGCCGGCCGGTAGAACTGACCGACCGTACTGACCAGGAAGACCGCGGCGAGCAGCAGCGCGTAGGTCGGGGCGTAGAGGATGGACACGATCAGGACCGCGGAGCCGGCCATGCTGATCAGCGTGACCGTCCGGGCGCCGAGCCGGTCGGAGAGCGATCCGCCGGCGAACGAGCCCACCACCGCGCCGGCTCCGTACACGCCCAGCGCGAGCCCGGCCTGGGTGGCGGAGAAGCCCCGGTCGGTCAGGAAGAGCACCAGGTAGATCTGGATGAACGCGGCGAGCCTGCTGATGAAGCCGCCGAAGAGCAGCGCCTTGACGGCGCGCGGGGTCTCCCGCAGGGTGACGAACACCCCGTCGTCCGGCTTGTCCGGGGGCCCCGGAGGCACGTTCTTCTCGTTCTCGATAACGGCGGTCACTTGGTCGCCTTCACCTTCAGGTTGGCCTCGGCGGCGTCCAGCGCCGCCCGGCATTCGTCGACGGTCTCTGACAGCGCGGTGGCGTAGGCGATACGCCCCCACAGGGTGCCCTTGGGCGGTGGCGAGACGGTCGCCCCGGGGGCGACCACCGGGATCGCCCGGTCGATCTCCGGGGGCAGGCCGGCCTCGTCGAACTCGATCGACTCGATCGTGGTGTCGTCCTCGGCGACGTAGAAGAAGCGCACCCCGCCCACGAGCTTGCGCTCGGGGGCGAGCGCGGGGGTACGGCCGCAGGCCACCGCGGCGGCGGCCAGGCCGGGGTCGATCCCGGTGGTGAGCAGCCCGAGGTAGGGGATCATGTCCCCGCCCAGGCGGGCGTTCACCTCGATGACGCGCAGTCCCCTGGAGGAGAGCTTGATCTCGGTGTGGGTGAACCCGTCGGTGAACCCGAGAGCGGTGTGCGTGTCCTGCAGGACGCGGCAGAACTCCGGGTCCTGCAGGAGTTCGTCCTGGGCGTCGACGAAGTGACCCACCTCCTCGCAGTACGGCTCGTAGCCCAGGACCTTCCTGCCGAGGAAAAGCGGGGTCACCACACCGCCCTGGACGACGGCGTCCACGCTGACCTCGGGGCCGTCGGCAAACTCCTCGACCAGGACCGGAATCTCGTAGGTCGCCCCGTCGGGGACCGTCAGCTCCCGGACGAAGGCGAACCGCTCCGCCAGCTCCGCGGGGTCCTCGACCCTGATCACGCCCAGGCTGCCGCCGAGGCCGCGCGGCTTGAGGATGGCCGGATAGCCGACCTCCTCCGCAGCCCGCAGGGCCTCCTCCAGCGTGGCGACGGCCAGCGACCTGGGCTGCGGCACGCCGAGCGCGTCGAGCGCGACACGGGTGCGGTGCTTGTCGCGGCAGCGGCGCACCATCTCGGGATCGCCGCCGGGCAGGCCGAGGGCCTCGGAGACGTACGAGGCGGCCAGGATCCTGGCCTCGTCCCAGCAGAGCACCCCGTGCACGGGTTCGCGGGCGGCCAGCTCCAGTGCGACGCCTGCCATCGCGGGGCCGTCGGTCGTGTCGGCGACCACGGTCCAGCCGGTGACGTACTCCTGCTCCCAGCCGGGTTCGGCGGTCACCAGGAGGTGAATGCGGTATTCGGTGGCGATGGAGCTCAGCAGGTACTCGCGGTAGTGCCGCATTCCCGTCGAGACCACCAGGATCAGCGGTCTGGTGTCGGTGGTCATCTCACGCCTCCTTGGCGGTGGTCACGAGCTCCCGGTCGGAGCCCTGCAGTGTGTCGAAGAACTCCTCGCGGACGGACTCGTCCTCGGTGGGGGCGATCCGGGAGGCCGCGAAGCGGAGCAGGGGCGGCGCCATCATCGAGGTCACGACCGCGACCAGGACGATGACCGTGTAGGACGCGGTGGTGAGCACGCCCAGGCGGAGGCCCACCATCGCGATGATCACTTCGATCACGCCGCGGGAGTTGAGACCCGCGCCGAGGGCGAGGGCCTCCCAGCGGGTGCGCCTGGCGATGCGCGCCCCGAGGTAGGCGCCGGCGAACTTGGCGGCGATGGCGACGGCCAGCACCACGATCCCCGCCACGAGTACGGGCGGCTTGGTCAGCTCGGTCAGGTCCATCCGCAGGCCCGCCGTGGCGAAGAAGATCGGTGCCAGCACCGCGGCGACGAGCGTCTGCAGCGGCGCCAGCCTGGCTACCTTCAGGTCGGGTGAGGAGCCGACGAGCGCGCCGCAGACGAAGGCGCCGAGGATGGCCTCGAACCCCATCGCCTGGGTGGCCGCCGCCGAGAGCAGGATCATGATCGTCACCGCGGCGATCGTGGTGACGCTCCCGCCCCGGTCGGCGGCGCGCAGCACCGTGGCGACCACCCGGCGGCCGAGCAGGACGGCCACCAGTACGAGCGCGGCGAGCAGCGCGATCGCGGTCAGCGCGGCCTGTCCGGTGCGTGCCCCGGCGGTGGCGAGCGCGGAGACCACCGAGAGCAGCAGCCAGCCGACCACGTCGTCGATCACCGCGCTGCTCAGGATGAGCTGGCCGATGTCGCGGTGGAGCAGGCGCATCTCCATCAGCACCTTGGCGATGACGGGGATGGCGCTGACGCAGAGCGCGACGCCGAGGAAGAGCGCGAAGACCGTGTGGTCGACGCCCTCGGCGATCATCTCGGCGGGGGCCAGGAAGCCGATCCCGATGCCGAGGACCAGCGGGATGACCAGCCCGGTGCCGCTGATCCAGGCTGCGGTCCTGCCCTGGCGGCGGATGAAGCCGAGGTCGAGATGCATGCCGGTCAGGCCCACCAGCAGCAGGACGCCGAGCTGGCCGACGGCGTCGATCATGTGGAATCTGGCCGGATCGGTGGGAAGCAGCCAGGCGGACAGGTCGGGGGCGATGTTGGCGAGCAGCGAGGGCCCGATCAGGATGCCCGCGCTGAGCTCGCCGAGCAGGGCGGGTAGCCCGAACCTGACGGAGAGGCGGCCCAGGACGGTGGCCAGGCCGAGGAGCAGCCCGAGTTGCAGCAGCAGGACCATAAGGTTCTGCGCGGGGATGACGGCGACCGGCGCCGCGGCGAGCGTCACGGGATCATTCACCGTTCTCGACGTAGTACCAGTTCTCCGGGCTGATCATCCCGAAGGGGTTGATCGGCTCGAAGCCCCGGAGGTTGTTGGCCACCTCGAACAGCCGCAGCGAGAAGTTCGGGATGAAGATGACCGGGACCTGCTCGGCGATGTAGTCCTGGTACTCGTAGAGCGCGGCCGGGTCGTCGCTGGTCAGGGTGCGGTCGATGAGCTCGTCGGCCTTGGGGTCGGTGTAGTGGCCGAAGTTGCCGCCGGCGTCGGTCCGGAACAGGATCTCGCCGCTCGGGTAGTGGTACACCCAGCCGCCGCCCCAGGTGCTCAGCTCCCACAGGCAGGGGCTGTCGGGGCCGACGACGCAGGGGGCGTCCTCGGCGACCAGGACCGAGCCGTAGACCTCCTGCAGGCGCATCTCGATGCCGGCCTTGGCGGCGTCGTCGCGGAACTGCTCCATCAGCCGGGTGAGCGCGGGCCGGCCCTCGGCGTACCTGAGGGAGAAGCTGAGTTCGGTACCGCCGGGGATGCCCGCCCCGGCCTGGCCGGGCTCCTCTCCGGGGTTGACGCAGACGGCGGGCGTCACGCTGGTGTCCCAGCCGTTGGCCTCCAGCAGCTCGCGGGCCCGGTCGGGGTCGAAGGGCAGGATCGGCGCGCCCTGCAGGGTGGGCGAGACCAGGTCGCTCACCGGGTAGCGGGGCACCGGGCCGTCCTGCCGGTAGGCGTAGCCGTGGTAGATGTCGCGGGCCGCCCGGTCCTGGTCGAGGGCGTGCTGCATCGCCTGCCTGATGTAGGTCTGGGCGAGCATCTTGCCGGCGACCGTCGGGTTGTTGTAGTTGAGCGGGATGTAGCGGATACAGAAGGCCGCCTGCGGGACCAGCGTGTAGTTCTCGCCCAGCGGGTTGGGGCCGCCCTTGGTGGGGTCGTCCGTCGGCTCGGCGCTGAAGCTCAGCGGCAGGTAGCCGACCTGGACGCCGTCGGGTCCGTCCGGCCCCTCCAGCAGTTTCTGGTACTCCTCCCCGTCGGACATGAAGGGGACCTGCCGGAACTCGTCCAGGTGCGCCTTGTTCGGCCCCGAGTAGTGCTCGTTGGGGACGAAGGTGACGACGCCCTCCATGGTGTAGCTCTTCAGCCGCCACGGGCCGCTGACCACGCTCCACACCGGGCTCGTCGCCCAGTGCACCCGGTCGGAGTTGTCCTCCTCGATGACGCCGCCGTTCTCGCCCATCAGGAAGTCGTAGACCGCGGCCACGTTCTCCAGGCTGTAGGAGGCGTCGGATGGTCCTTCGGCGGTGCGGTCCCACGCCTTGGGCATCGGGGTGATGGTGCTGAGCTGGTTCATCAGCACCCAGCGCTTGGAGTAGACCTTGTCGAAGGTGAAGTAGACCTTGTCCTCGGCGAGCTTGCCGTAGGAGACCAGGTTGTCGGGGAAACAGCCGGGGACGTACTCGCCGTAGCGCTCGCCCTTGACCGCCATCATGTTCACCCAGAACAGCACGTTGTCCGCGCAGATCGTCTCGCCGTTGGACCACTTCCAGGGCTTGACGGTGACGGTGACGGTCAGACCGTCCTCACTCCACTGCGGCGGCTCGCCGATGCTGAGGTCGTAGTCGACCTCGGGGGTGCCGTGCGTGCCGAAGAAGTAGAGCGGCCGGTACATCAGGATCTGGAACTCAAGCAGGTTGCGGGTGCCGAAGCGCTCGGGCGGGGTGAAGGGGAAGATGATGGACGGGGGGAATCCCGGCGCGCAGGCCCAGGTCACGGTGCCGCCCTCGACGGGCCTTTCCAGGCTCGGTCGGGCGATGGTGTTCAGGGTCATGGCCTGCTCCCAGTCGTCTGGTGGTTCTGTGCGAACGTCTTCGGGTCGATCTCCTCGAGCAGGGACACGCCGCTGTCCGCGTGGGAGCCGTAGCGCTCCCAGGTCTCGTGGAGCAGCACACGGCCGTCGGGGAGCAGTTCGGGGGTGCTGCGGCAGTGGCCCGACACGACGGCGCCGTTGTCGAGGACCATGGTGTAGGCGAAGTCGAGGGTGCCGTCGGGGGCGCAGAGCCCGGTGAGGGTCCCCCGGCGGGCGTGCCCGCCGGAGAACTCGCCCCACAGCAGGTCCCCGTCCTGGCGGTACAGGGCGATCGGGTGCCTCTCGGTGGAGGGGACGCCGCCGGTGGTGAAGCGGCGCCCGTCGTAGTCGATCATGATCGGCCCGCCCTGATTTCGAGGGTGCAGCACTTGGCGCTGCCGCCGGACTTCAGCAGCTCCGAGAGCTCGACGCCGATGGGCTCGTAGCCGCGCTCGCGCAGCTCGTCCATCAGGTGGGTGGCCGAGGGCGGCATCAGGACGTGACGGCCGTCGGAGACGGCGTTCAGCCCGAACACCTCGGCGTCGGCCTCGGTGGCGATGATCGCGTCGGGGTACAGGACGCGCAGGACGCCCTGGCTCTCCTTGGAGAAGGCTCCCGGGTAGTACATGATCTGGTCGTGGTCGAGCACGGCCAGCGCGGTGTCGAGGTGGTAGAAGTGCGGGTCCACCAGGCGCAGCCCCGCCACGGGCATCCCGAAGAACCGCTCCGCCTCGCGGTGCGAGCGGATGTCGGTGCGGAACCCGGTGCCGGCCAGCAGGTACCTGCCGGCGTGCAGGTAGTCGCCCTCGCCCTCGTTGACGTGGACCGCCTCGCGGGTCTCGTAGCCTCTGGCGCGGAACCACTCCAGGTAGGCGGGGCCCTCCGCGGCCCGCTCCTCGTACCGGAAGCGGGCCGACAGCACCTTTCCGTTGATGACCGTCGCGCCGTTGGCGGCGAACACCATGTCGGGATAGCCGGGCAGCGGTTCGATGAACTCCACCTGGTGGCCCAGCGCCAGGAAGGCGCGGAGCAGACCGTCCCACTGGAGCCTGGCCAGCGCGCCATCGACCGGCTTGTCCGGGTTCATCCAGGGGTTGATGGAGTAGACGACGTCGAAGTGGGTGGGCGGGCACATCAGGTAGCGGCGGGTGCGCGCCACCCGCCGGGTCCGCTGCGGCGCCTCGGTGGCCAGCTGTGTCATGCCGGTTCTCCTTCCTGGACGAAAGTGACGTTGATCTTGGATGCGTAGTCGAGCATCGTCTCCCTCGCGTCCTCCAGGGAGGTGCCGGTGGTGCCGAGGAAGCCGAGGATGCTGTTGCCCTCCGGCGGGCGCCGGATGACGTCCCCGGGCCTGGCGGTGATCTTGAGGAAGAAGACCCGGTCGGACTCGGCGACCTCGGCCGGCACCTCGATCGAGGCGACCCGGCCGGCGTCGCAGAGCAGGCACATCGCGGTGACGTGGACGCCGGTCGGCCGGTAGTGACGCACCCTCGGCGTGGCACCTCGCGCCACGTCCATCACCGCGCGGATCGGGTTGTGCGTGGCGGTGATCCCGGCGATGAGATCCAGCCCTCCGCCGCCGGGCCGGATCGCGATCTCCAGCAGGTACGGCTCGCCCCGGTGGAAGCGGACCTCGGCGTGCAGCACGCTGCGCCGCAGCCCCTGGGCGTGCGCGCCGGCCCTGACCACCCGGTGGACCGCGGCCACCTGCTCGGTGGTGAGCGAGGTCGGCGCGTGGTGCACGTCGTCGTCGAAGGTGCCGCCCTCGACGGTGATCCGGTCCACGATGGAGCCGAGGTAGACCTCGTCGTCCCAGGCCACGGCCTCGATGAGGAACTCCTCGCCGTCCAGGAACGACTCGATCAGCAGGCCGTGCGGGCCGAGGTCGAGGCCGTGCGCCTCCATCTCGAACCACGACATCCCCTCGATGCCCTCAAGGGCCTGCGGGAACAGCTCGGCCATCTCCTCGCTGTCGTCGACCTTGAACACGAAGTTGCTCGCGGCGCCCAGCGTGGGTTTGAGGATGACCGGGTAGCCGAAGTCCTCCGCGGCCCCGAGCGCCTCCCGCAGGTCTGTGACGAAGCGGAAGTCCGGATGCGGGGCGCCGTACCCGTGGTGCGCCTCGCGCATCAGCAGCTTGTTACGGCTGGTCCTGGCCGCCTCGACGCCCACGCCCGGCAGGCCGAGCGCCTCCGCGACCGCCGCGACCGTGGTCACGGCCGACTCGGAGAAGGTGATGATCCCGTCGAAGCGCTCCTGCTCGTGCCAGTCCTTGGCCTCGGTGATGAGGTCGTCGATGCGCTGGGAACCCGCGACGCGGTAGCGGTCCTTGGGCCAGAAGTCCGGGGTGCCGATGCCGTTGAGCACGTAGAGCTCGGCACCGAAGTCCTGAACCTGCTGGTAACGGGACTGGTAGTAGGTGGCGTTCTGTCTGGCTTCAATGGCGAGGAGTTTCATCGGGGACTCCCGGGCAGTCGCGGTAGTGAGAAGGCGTCGATCGTCTCGGCGGAGGTGTCGAGGGTGAGCTCGACGCCGGCCGCCTCGGCCTCGGCCGCGACGTCGATCAGGATGGGCGCGGCGCAGGCCAGGAAGGTGCGTACCTCCATCAGCAGGTCGCCGGTCTCGTCACGCTCGGCGGTCAGCAACCTGCCGAGCTGGGTGACGATGCCGTCCGCCGCCCTGGTCAGGCTGAAGGAGGTGAGGTCGTAGCAGAGCCGGAACCTCTCGACGATCACCGCGGCCCGGTGCCGGCCGGCGGCGGTGACCTTGAGCTCCTCCCCCGGGTCGGTGACGAGGGTGTCGAGGCGGTCGGCAAGCGCGTTCCACGGCTCGCGCAGCCGCCTGCCGGTGACCTTGTCGAGTCCCTCCCTGGTGAAGTTGGCCCGCTGGTCCTCGGGGCAGGTGAGCGCGAGGTAGAACCGGACGAGGTCGCGCGGCACCTCGGCGACCAGGTCGGCGCCGCGGATCAGGTGGTTACGGCTGGTGGAGAACTTCTCGTTCTCCAGCTCGTAGAACTCGTTGCAGACGTTGGCGTCCGGGGTGATGTAGCGGTCGCCGTGGGCCAGCAGCATGACCAGGTCGACCATGCCCCAGAAGTAGACGTTGTCGAAGCCGTGGAAGTAGACCAGCTGGTTGCCGCTGTCGGCGCGCCAGGCGCCGTCGACGGGTCCCTCGGGCCCGCCGGCCGCCTTCCAGGTGCTGTAGATCGAGGCGGGCATCGCCTCGACCCACGGGTAGAGGATCTGGCCGGGGGTCTCGGCGAACGGGGCGTCGATACCCCACCCCGGTGACGGCACCGTGATCGGGATCTCCGGGAGCGGCCGGGCCAGGATCTCGCGGATGAGCTGCCTGCTGTGCCCCCGCCAGGTGCTCATCCGGGCGGCGTAGTAGGCGGTGAGCTCCTCCCGGTAGTTCTCGATGGGCAGGACCAGGACGGTGACCTCGCGCGAGGTCACCGGGTCGCCGGGGTCCAGGACCGAGCGCGGGTCGCCGAGGTCGTCGAAGTGGTTGGGGTGGCCGCAGCCCTCGCACGACCCGCCGCAGCTCTCGGTCAGGCAGGCCGGGCACTCGCCCTTGACCAGCCCGTCGAACAGGTAGGTTCCCGCGTTCTCCGCGTACGGCATGCGCACGGTACGGAGCTCGAAGCGGCCCTCGCGGTGCAGGGCGGTGACGAAGTCGAGCACGGTCTGCCGGTAGGCGTCGTCGACGGGCGGCAGCGGGGCCAGCGAGATGCCCATCGCCTCGACCGACCGCTGGATGGCCGCGGTGGAGGTCGCGCACAGCTCGGCGGGCGTGGTGCCGTGCTTGCGGGCGGTCGAGATCATGTAGGACTGGCTGTCGTCGGTGCAGGTGTTGTAGTTGACGGGGCGGCCGTCGGCCCGCAGGTAGCGGGCGTAGACGTCACCGGCGATGTAGGGGCCGGCCATGTGGCCGACGTGCAGGTCGCCGTTTGGCGTCGGGGTGGCGGCGATGACGATCGTCCCCGTCATTTCTCCTCCAGGTGCCGGGTCTCGAACGCGCGGGCGAGGTCGTGGTCCCACCAGATGCCGTACATCTCGAAGTCGGCGGTGCCGTCGTTGACCACCTGGTGGTCGGTGCCGGGCGGGAAGTAGGCGACGTCCCCGGCGGCGAAGGGGGCACGCTCGCCCTCGCTCTCCAGGACCGCCTCACCGGAGACCGCGATGAAGATCTCGTACTCGTGGTGGGCGTGCCGGGTCGAGGCGGTGCCGGGCGCGATGACGCACCAGGCCCCCTCGAACGGGGCGTTCAGCGTCTCCCAGGGCAGCAGCCTCTTGGCGAGCAGGCCGTTGTCCGGGCGCAGGTGGGCAGGGTCATAGGAACGGAGGTCCACGGGGATTCTCCTCAGAAGGGTTCGGGGGGATCAGGAGGCGACCGGCAGGACGAACGGTGACAGGAGCTCGGCGGTGGCCTGGCTCTCCTGGATGTCGCCGACGATCTCCTCCGCCCGGTTGGCCAGCGTGCTGAGCAGGGAGTCGGCGATGCCGTGCGTGTCCTCGTTGACGCCCTGCAGGTAACAGGCGGCGCTCGACCCGGCGGGCAGGGCCAGCTTGTAGGAACGGTCGACGCCGATCTCGCCGAGGCCGGCCCTGGTGGCCAGGTCGCGGATGAGCGAGGGCATCCGGCGGTCGAAGCCGGTGCCGAGCAGCAGGACGTCGCAGGGCAGCTCGTTGTGACGGCCGCTCTTCCTGTCCCTGAGGGTGAGGACGATCTCGCCGCCCTCGATCCTGGCCTGGGAGATCTCGGCCATCGTGATCATCCGGATCCTCTCCTGTCCGGTGAGGCGCTCCAGGTAGATCTGCCGGTAGAGGCTTTCGAGCAGGCCCGGGGAGAGACCCGCGTAGTTGGTCCGGTGCATCTCGCTGAGAAGCTGACGGCGGGCCTCGGGGCGCGACTCGTAGAACTCGTCGACGAAGGAGGCGTAGAAGAGCTCGTTGGTGAACTTGCTGCTCTCGTAGCCGTTGAGGCCGATGGAGCGCATGATCATCGTGCACTCGGCGTTGGGCATGCTCTGGTGGGTGGCCCACAGCATCTCGGCCGCGCTCTGCGCGCCGCCGATCACCGCGACCCGGTGCGGGGCGTCGTGGTCGAGCCCGGCGATCCCCTCGCTGTACTCGGTGCTGTGGATGATCCGCTCGCGGGGGAGCGTCTCGAACACCTCGGGGATGTGCGCATCGCGGCCCGCGCCGACCACCAGGGTGCGGCAGCCGATGGTCGAACCGTCGGCGAGCCGGACGATCCAGCGCTCGATCCGGCCGTCATCGGACAGGACCGGCTCGACAGCCACGCAACACCGGCCGTACTCGATGCGCACCTGGGCGAGCGACTCCGCGACCCAGAGCAGGTAATTCGAAATCTCCATTCTGTACGGGGTGAAACTACCCAGGTTGACGAATTCACTAAGCCTTCCCACCGAGTGCAGGTGATTCACGAAGGAGAATCTGCTCTGCGGGTTCCTCAGGGTGACCAGGTCCTTGAGAAAGGAGACCTGGCTCTGCGTCCAGGGCAGCAGCATTCCCCGCTGCCAGGCCACGTTCTCGTGCTGCTCTATGATCAGCGTTCTGGTTGCCAGTTCCGGAGCGAGCTCTTCGAGGGCCACGGCGAGGGCGAGGTTGGACGGCCCTGCGCCGAGGGCGAGTAACTCGACTTCCTGGTGCTTCACGGTGGTCGCCTCCCGGACGACTTCTCGGGCACGGTGCCCGTTACGAATGGATTTCTCCTGGTCGGCTCACTGCCAGCCGGCTCCGCCGGCCAGGGTGAGGGCCGCGGCCGCCGCGGGACCACCGGCCTTCTTCCCGGCCGCGGTCGCGGCCGCCACGGCGGTCGCGAGGATGACGGTGAGCGAGCGGACGCCGACTACGGGGGCGACTGGACAAACCGCGGCATTCATCGTTCTTCTCCCTTTCGGCCGGTAATCATCGGCGCCCTTTTCACTGTTTCCCGGGTGATCTTCCGGCTTACTTTCACCGGACATTTCCCGTTTTGTTCTGACACTTCGATTCTTGGTTGATATCCGGGTATTCCGGAAGGCCTCGGGGCTGTCAGCGCGCTGCAATGGCAGGACGCTGACAGGCCTGGCCGCCGGAGGCCTCGAAACGGGCGAGGGCGAGGGCGAGGTCGGTGCCGCAGCCCAGCAGCGACCAGCCCGCGAGCTCGGGCACGCCGTCGAGACAGCGCCCGCAGAGCCGGGCCGCCGCGCTCTCGGCGGCGTCGAGGGTGCGTCTGCGAATGAAGAGGCCGAGGTCCACGCCGCCGGCGCGTTCCTCGCCGTAGACGTGCTCAAGCCCCTCCTCGGGCTCCGCCAGTACCAGGAGCAGACGCCGGATCTCGCGCGCGGACATCCGGCCGCCGGGTGGGGCCAGGCGGCCTTCGATCTCGGGGGCGCGTAGGCGCACGTTGATGAGATACATGAATCGACAGTGGTCGGCATGTGGCGAACAGAACAGGTATTTCCCCTGGCAGGTCCCTAACGTGGCAGGGTCATGCCAGCGTGCCGCGGGCCGGCCCGGGGCGGCTCCCCCGCCCCCGCCACCCGCCGTTCCGACCCCCGGCGTGCCCGGAGGCGAGCGCATAACCCCGTCGTCACTACGCCTGGCTAGTTTCAGGCTGAGACCATCGTGGGCCCTGCCCGCAGATCGGGTCTTGGTAATGCTCGAACCGTGGAGGAGTCGTGCTCATGCTGCTTGGCATCGGGTCCGCCGAGGAAACCGTCTATCGAACCATCCTGGAGAATCCCTCCTACGGCGTGGTGGAGTTGAGCCTTGAGCTGGGCTGGCCGGTTCATCAGATCCGCAACACGCTGGACGAGCTGGCCAAGCTGTCGCTCCTGCGCCCCTCCTGGGAGGAGCCGGACGTGCTGCGCCTGGTCCGGCCGGAGGTGGGGCTGGCCGCGCTGCTGGCCCGCGAGGAGGCCGCGCTGCTGGCCAAGCAGCAGGAGATCGAGCGGAGCCGGATGGCCGTCGCCCAGATGATCGCGGCCTACGCCGACCAGAACCCGGCGCGCTCCGGCGAGGACTCCGAGTCACTCGTCGGCATCGACACGATCCGCACCAGGATCGAGGAGCAGGTCGCCGAGTGCCGGCAGGAGTTGCTCGGGTTCGAGCCGAAGAGCGCCCAGACGCCGGACAACATCGCGGCGAGCCGTCCCCTGGACGAGGCGCTGCTCGACCGGGGTGCGGCGATCCGCGTCGTCTACACCGACAGCATCCGCAACGACCAGCCGACCAGCGCGTACGCGGCCTGGCTCACCGACCGCGGCGGCCAGGTGCGCACCACTCCCGGCCTTCCGCTCCGCATGCTCGTCTTCGACCGCCGGGTGGCCCTGCTGCCGACGGATCCCGAGGACAGCAGCGTCGGCGCGGTCCTGCTCCGCGGCGCGGGCGTCGTCACCGCCCTGGTCGCGCTGTTCGAGCAGACCTGGGGTGCCGCCACCCCCCTCGGTGCGGAACGCAGGCGCGACGAGAAGGGCCTCAGCCATCAGGAGCGCGAGGTGCTCCGCCTGCTCTCCGCGGGACTCACCGACGAGGCGGTGGCCCGCAGGCTCGACGTCTCGGTACGCACCCTGCGTCGTGTCACCGCCGACCTGATGGAGCGGCTCGAAGCCCGCAGCCGTTTCCAGGCCGGCTACCTCGCGGCCACCAGAGGGTGGCTGCCCCGTCCGTGACGGCGGCTCCGCCTCCCACCGGACCGGGGATCAGGGACGGTAGGCGCGTGTACGGGGCCACCAGCCGGGCACGGCCGCGTGGTACCTCTCGTAGTCGGCGCCGAACCTGCGGCGCAGACTCGGCTCCTCGTACCAGTGGACGAACGCGACGACGGCCGCTGCCGTGACGGCGCCGTACAGCAGCAGGACGGGCCGGCCCAAGAGCAGCGCCTGCCCGCCGATCGTCGCGAGGACGGCCACGTACATCGGATTCCTGACGTATCTGTACAGACCTCCGATGACCAGGCGCTCGGGCGGTGCGACCGGGGCGGGGGTGCCCAGCCCCTCCACTACGAACCGGACGAATGCCCTGACCAGCACCACGACCCCGGCGACGACGAATGACGCGCCGATGAGGCGTAGCGAGACCGTGCCCCAGGACGGCGCCGCCGGCATCGGGTCCGCCGTCTCCCACCGGGTGATCCACCAGGGGACGAACCCGGCCACGGTGCCCGGCGCCAGCGCGAAGAAGATCGTGCTCCCGAGGGCCGCGGGTGTCCTGCGCACAGCGTCACACTCCCGTGTCACGACCGGCCGGTGACGGCGTCGGCAGTGCCGCCTGTGGCGCGGCCGTTCGCCGCAGTAAATTCACTGTGCGATGAGTTTAAGTCCGCACCGGAGGAGCGTCAACGGGCGCGCCGCGTGCCCCCTTCCCCGGCCTCCCCACATCGGACCACTGCTATAACGGTCTACAACTTTGTGGAGGTACAACATGCGCGTCGCGTTGCACACCCGGGTCAAGCCTGGCAGGGAGTCCGAGTACGACCAGGCGCACCGGGAGGTGCCCGCCGAGCTGGTCGAGGCCATCAAGCGGGGCGGCGCGCACGAGTGGACGATCTGGCGCAGCGGCCAGGACCTGTTCCACGTGATCGAGTGCGACGACTACGAGGCGCTGCTCTCGTCGCTGGCCGGTCTGCCGGTGAACATCACCTGGCAGGCCCGGATGGCCGAACTGCTGGAGGTCACGCACGACTACTCCGAGGACGGCGCGGGCAAGGGCCTGCCCGCGGTGTGGCGGCTGCCCTGAGCGCCGCTCCCTCCGGACGGTGTCCGGCGCGGCCGGGGAGCGTGATCGCTATCGTGGGTGGATGCCGCCCGCCCTGCGCACCCGTCTGCTCGCCGCGCTCGCCGCGGCCCTGACCGTCGCCGCCGGACTGACCGTCCGCGCGGTCACCGGCGGCTGGTTCGGCAAGTACGCGGGCGACGCCCTCTACACCGTGCTGGTATACGCGCTGATCGTGCTGGTGTGGCCCCGGATCACGCCGGCGCGGGCCGCGCTCGGCGCGCTGGCGTTCAGCTGGGCGGTCGAGCTCGCCCAGCTGACACCCGTGCCGGCCGCGCTCTCCGAGGTGAGCGTGGTGGCCAGGCTGGTGCTCGGCAGCACGTTCGGCGCGGCCGACCTGGTGGCCTACGCGGCCGGGGCCACCCTCGCCGCCTCGGCCCACGCCCTGCTCAGGCGACGGCGCGAGCACCGCCCCGAGCCGGTGACCACGCCGCCCTGACCGCCACCGGGGAGCCGTATGATTTCGTGACCATGCCTGAAGGACACACCATTCATCGACTGGCCGGGGAGCACCGGCGGGCGTTCGGCGGCCGTGAGGTCCGCGCGGAAAGCCCCCAGGGGCGGTTCACCGCCGGGGCGCTGCGGATCGACGGGCGGGTGCTCACCGAGGCCGACGCCCACGGCAAGCACCTGCTGCTCGGCTTCGACGACGAGCAGTGGCTCCACATCCACCTGGGCATCTACGGCAAGTACGCCTTCGGCCCGGTTCCCGTGCCCGCGCCGACCGGGATGGTGCGGCTACGCCTGAGCAATACCGGCGAGTACGCGGACCTGCGTGGCCCCAACACCTGCGAACTGCTCGACCCGGCGGGAAAGGCCGCGCTGCACGCCAGACTCGGCCCCGACCCGCTGCGCGCGGACGCCGATCCCGAGTCGGCCTGGCGGCGGATCGGCCGCAGCCGCACCTCCGTGGGGGTCCTGCTGATGGACCAGTCGGTCGTCGCGGGCGTGGGGAACATCTACCGGGCCGAGGCACTGTTCCGGCAGGGCGTCAACCCGTCACGGCCCGGCCGCGACCTCACCCGCGAGCGGTGGGAGGCGATCTGGGCGGATCTGGTGCTGCTGATGGCCGACGGTGTCCGGGTGGGCCGCATCGACACGGTCAGGCCCGAGCACACTCCGGAGGCGATGGGCCGTCCGCCCCGCGTCGACGAGCACGGTGGCGAGGTCTACGTCTACCGGCGTTCCGGCATGCCCTGCCTCCTCTGCGGCACCGAGGTGCGCACGCAGGTGCTCGCCGGGCGCAACCTCTTCTGGTGCCCGGCCTGCCAGACCGGCTGACGGCGCCGCACCGGGCGAGATCGAGTAGCCTCCGGGGACTCGCAGGCCCTGGTCGGGCGCGCTCACATCAGGGTGCGGGCCGTCCAGAGTTCGGGGAAGACCTCCCGCCGCATGCTCCGCTCCAGCCAGCTCAGGCCGCTGGATCCGCCGGAGCCGGGCTTGGCGCCCATCGAGCGGCGCACCGCCATCAGGTGCCGGTAGCGCCAGTCGGAGAACTGCTCGGCCAGGTCGGTCAGCGTCTCGGCCAGCGGGGCGAGCTGCCCGGCGTAGACCTCGACCCAGACCGCCTCGACCTCGGCGCTTGGCTCGTACTCCGCGGCGAGGTCGCGTTCGAGCACCGAGGTGGGGATCGCGTGGCCCGCGCGGGCGAGCATGGCGAGCACCGAGTCGTAGAGGCTCGGCCGGTGCAGCGCCTCCATCAGCTCCCGGTGCGCCTCGGGGTTGCGGCGGTGCGGCCTGATGAGCGCCTCGGACTTGTTGCCGAGCAGGAACTCCACATGGCGGTAGAGCGCGGACTGGAAACCCGATCCCTCGCCGAGGGCGTCGCGGAAGGTGTTGAACTGCGCCGGGGTCAGCCAGCTCAGCGCGGCCCAGGCGGCGTTGAGCGCCTCGAAGTGCCGTACCGTGCGCCTGATCGTCCACGTCGCGGCGTCGACGTCGTCCTCGTCGAGCTGCCGCTGGGCCAGGCGCCACTCCGAGCGGAGCAGCCCGAAGTAGAGCTCCATCACCTGTGTGGTGACCAGGAACGCCAGTTCCTCCGGGGCGTCGGTGACGGTGTGCTGAAGATCATGGAGGGCGGCGGTGCCCACGTATTCGTCGTAGGGCGTGCCGGCTTCGAAGCCCAGTGTCGGCAGCCCGTCGTTGGCCTCCGCGCGCGCCTTGCGGTCCTGCTCCGTGAGCTGCTTGATAGCGGTCATCGCTCCTCCTACGCCTGTACACCCCCATGGTGCTCCGTATCGGTCTGTACGAAAATAATGCGGGAAAGGTGATTATTGGGTTGTGCCTTCGGAACGGAAGGCATCAGGCAGATCAACTTACGGCATGACGGAGTGTGATCGTGGACGCGATGGACTGGGCACTGCTGGCCGAGTTGCAGCAGGACGCGCGACTGTCCTACAGCGAGCTCTCCCGACGGGTGCATCTGTCCGCTCCGGCGGTGGCGGAGCGGGTACGGCGATTGGAGGAGACCGGGGTGATCACCGGTTACCACGCCCGGGTCGACGCGTCACGGGCCGGGCGCGGGGTGGTCGCCCTGATCAGGATGTCGTGTTACGGCCCCCGCTGCGTGCTCCGCGACGAGCAGGCACTGGCCTGGCCGGAGATCCTTGAGGTGCACCGGGTGACCGGTGACGCCTGCTGCCTGCTGCGGGTCGTCACCTCCTCGATGACGACATTCGAGGAGATGATCGACCGGCTCGCCCCGTACGGCCACCCGTCGAGCATGATGGTGCTGTCCAGCCCCGTCCCCTGGCGCCCCCTGTCGTCCGGCTGAGACCCACCGCCGCGTCAGATGACCTTGCCGTGCTCGGTGATCGCCCCGGCGGTGGCCCGCCAGATCGGCGACGCGGGGTCGATGACATCGAAATGATCACCCGACATTTCGAGATATATCACCTGGTCACCTGACTCCTGAGCGGCTCGCGCGTAGCGACGGCCGAAGTCGACCAGGTCCAAGTCGTCCCCACCCCCCTGCACGATGAGCTGGGGCACTCCCAGCGGGAGTCGCTCCAGCGGCCCCGACCGCAGGTAGGTCTCGGGCACCTCGGCGGCGGATCCGCCGAGCGCCGCGGCGACCGCGCCGGAACTCATGTCCCTGCGGTCCCCCTCGGCCAGGTCGAGCACCCCCGCCAGGGAGACCGCCAGGGAGATCCGATGGTCGTCGGCGGCGGCGCGGAGGGCGAGCTGCCCGCCCGCGGAGTGGCCGATCACCACGAGCGGGCCGCGGGCGCCCTGTGCCGCGAGAGCGATACCCCGGGCGACGTCCGCGGTGGTCGCGTCCCAGCCGTGCAGGTCGGAGCGGCGGTATTCGAGGTTCCAGGCGGCGAACCCGCGCTCGGCGAGGTCGATGGCGAGCGCGTCCATCAGGTCCGCACCCCAGATCGAGCGCCAGAAACCGCCGTGCAGCAGCACCGCGACGGGTGTCTGTCCGTCGGCCTCGGGCGAGGGCGCCTGCCCCGGGGTCCCGTAGGGCGGCCGTATCTCCGCCCACTGGTCGGGGTGATCACCGTAGGCGACCCGGTGCGCCGGTCGGCGCAGCCGGTGTACGGCGTGCCTGATCGCCCAGGTCAGCCCCCAGATCCCCCGCCCGTGCAGGTGGGTGCCCGACGCGCCGTCCGCCGCCCCGGGGAGCGGGGCCTCGGACTTCGTCAGGTCGAGCCAGACCGCCTCGGGATACTCGGCGAACAGGCCGCGGGCCCCCGGATCCGGACCCGGCATGACGACCAGGGCGCCGGGAGACTCCAGCGCCGCCCGGAAACCTGGCAGGTCGGAGGTCATCGACACCGTCCCACCGACCCCGAGGGCCGCGAACTCACGGTCGGCCACCTCGGTGAGCAGGCGAAGGTCCGCGACCAGGCCGGGGCCGGTGACCACGAGCACATGCAGATTCGAGGGAATCATTCGCCCATTCTGCCGCATTACTCCGTGATTACGGTCCGCGGCTATACGCCCGTACCAGCACCTCCTCCGCGTCGTCCAGACAGCCCCCAGGACCCGCTCGGCCTCGGCGTACGACCGTCCTCGACGAGCCCGATCGACTCCAGGTCGCGGGCCACGAAGGACTCGTGGAAGGCGCGCGGGTTCTCATCACGTGGAAGGCCGGGCGGAGGTCGGCCGGCAACGGACGCATCTCCCGAAGCTTTTCCACAAATCACCGAACTCATCGGCTCACCAGCCCGTCAAACCCATCAGAACCCACCACGCAGGGAAGCCGGGTGGGTCGGTGGCCTGGGAGGGCCATCCCCCCGCCACCGCCCTCCGGTGCCCGTCCCCCGGAAAGGACCGGCATGCGCCTTGGCAAGAGCATCATCGCCGTGGTTTTCGCGGTCGCCGCAGTGGCCGTTCTGATCGTCGTCGGAGGCGGTTTCAAGCGCACCGACCCCGGTCAGGTGGCCGTCGTCAGGGACGGTGGCCCGCTGGACGACACCGGGATCCGCCAGGTCATCCCGCCCGACTCGGGGCTCACCTGGGTCGGCCTGTGGTCGTCGTTGCACTCCTATCCCGCCCAGCAGCGGATCTACACCATCACCACCGACGCCAAGCGGGCCAGCAGCAGCGGCGTGGACGAGGTGACCGTGCCGAGTGCCGACGGGGTGAACCTCGGCATCGAGGGCACGCTCTACTTCACGCTCAACCTCGATCAGGAGATGCTCAAGCGCTTCGATGACAGGTACGGCACCCGCACCTACCTGGGTCAGGACGGCGAGTCCCGCTACGCCTGGGACGGGGATGAGGGGTGGAACGCGTTCTTCATCCAGTCCGTGCGCCCGGTGGTCTACAACGCCCTGCGCACCCAGATCGGCGCCGCCGACTGCGCCGACCTGCTCTCCTCCTGCTCGCTGGTACAGACCTCGAACGACAAGGCCGATCCGGCCGCCGTCGACAGCAATGCCTCCATCACCCGGGCCCAGAACGGCATCAACCAGCTCCTGGAGCGCGATCTGGAGCAGCTGCTCGGCGGCCGTTTCTTCACCGGGTTGCGGTTCACCCTGGTCCGGGTGACGCTGCCGTCCGAGATCCAGGCCGCGGTGAACAGCGCCCAGGTCGCCCAGGCGGGGATCGCCGAGGCCAAGGCGAAGGCGTCGCAGGCCGACGTCGAGGCCGAGACGAAGATCAGGCAGGCCGAGGCGGACGCGAAGGCGTCGGTCGCGCTGGCCTCCGGCAGGGCCGAGGCGAACAAGAAGCTCCAGGAGAGCTACCGGAAATGCCGCGCCTGCGTTGAGATCGACAAGCTGAAGGCCCTCCCCGAGGGCATCACCGTCTACGCTCCGGGAGACTCCGATGTCGTCGTCCCGTCGAGGTGACGTCCGGACCGCCTTGGGCGAGCCTCACCCCACGAGGAGCGGCACCCACGTCCCGGGGCGACGACGAGGTCACATGGCGTCCTGGGCCTGGGCAGGCACGAAGCGGTACATATAAGATCATTAAATGATGGTATGTCCGCTTATTGGAATGATCTCTGGTCCTGGAACTCCCGAGAGGTTAGCGTCTGCGCATGCGCCACGTTGAGATCTCGGGCAAGAGACTCCGGTTGAGGGAAGTCACCATCGAGGACGTGGACGCCCTGCACGCGGTATACGGCGACCCCACTGCCACCGAGCACCTGCCGTTCAACCCCCGTACACGCGAGGAGGTCGAAGAGTCGATCATCGAGGCGATGAAGTCCTCGGAGGCCGAGCCCCGGCGTCTCTACGTACTGGCGGTGACCGACCTCGACGGTTGCGAGGCCTTCGGCGTCGCCAGGCTGCACATCGAGGCCGACCACCCGCACAGCGCGGAGATCGGCCTCGGGCTCCGCCCCGACCACTGGGGCCGGGGCATCGGCACCGACCTGATCCGGCTGATCCTCGCGTTCGGCTTCCGCGACCTGCGTCTGCACCGCATCTGGGGTGCCCGCTCCCCGGCCAACACCGCCGCCCAGCTGGCGATGCTGGTCGCCGGAATGGTCGAGGAGGGCAGGATCAGGCACCACGTCCGGGCTCGCGGAGCCTGGCGCGACTCCATCGTGCACTCGGCTCTGGAGGACGAATGGGAAGGCCACCGCGATGTCTGACCTCGGAGGATCCCCCGGCCGCGCAGCGAAGGGAGACACCGGGAGACCCGTCCCCGATGATCCCGCGCATCTCACCTTTCAGAATGTTGTGACGGAAATGCTGCCGTTTCCGGTCACGGGAAGAATCAAATGGCCCTAGAGTCCGCGCATGTGAGTGAGAGTCCCATCCTCCCCGTACGAGGGCGCCCGGTACGGCCCTCCGGCAGGCACCGCAGGCCCGTGCCTTCCCAGCTCCCGCCCGAGGCGCCGGCACTGGTGCTGGCCACGCTCGGCGACGCCTCCGGCACCGCCGCGGAGCTCGCGGCCCTCATCCGGGTGGACAACCCGCAGATCCAGGTCAGGCTGGCCGGGCTCGGCGAGGACGCCAAGGAGCTGACCTCCGAGCTGGAGTCAGCGGCCAGGGAACGGCCCAAGGACGCCACGGCCGCCATCGTGGTGCCGCTGCTGACCGGCCCGCACCCGGTCGCGGACCGGCTGATCTCCATGGCCGTCGCGGCCAGCGGCGTTCCGGTGACGGTCACCGACCCGCTGGGGCCGCACCCGCTGCTCGCCGAGGCACTGCACATCCGGCTGTCGGAGAAGAGCCTGGCCCGGGCCGACCGGATGCGGCTGCTCAACATCTCCAACCCGGTCGACACCCCGGTCGACGCGGTCATCCTCGCCACCGCCGGCGGAGAGAACGCGGCGGCGGAGGCACAGCCGACGGCTGTGCTGCTGGCCTCTCGGCTGACGCTGCCCGTCCTGGTCGCCTCGCTGGACAGCGCACCCGCCGTAGCCGACGCCGCCGGGCGGCTCCGCGGCATCGGCGCCCAGCGGATCGCCCTGTCCCCGTGCGTCCTGGGTCCCGAGGCGGCCCCGGGGCTCGCGAGCGCGGCGGCCGAGGAGATCGGGGCCGAGTGCGCCGACCTCCTCGGCTCCCACGACCTGATCGCGGATCTGGCCGCCCGCGCCTACGGAAGCATCCTGTCGGCGGACTGAGCGACCCGAGGTGACGGATCCCCTCTGACGGGTAATGACCTGCGTACGTTGTCAGAGGGGACAGATCATGCTGTACGGAAAAGAACATGTTGCGCGGTACCGGGCGACCGATGGTGCAGAAGGACACGAGTGGCAGGGCACCACCACCCTGATCCTCACCACCACCGGTCGCAGGAGCGGCGAACGGCACGACACCCCGCTCATCTACCAGCGCCACGGCGACGACTTCCTCGTGGTGGCCTCCAAGGGCGGCGCCGACAACCCTCCGCTGTGGTACCTCAATCTCCAGGCCGACCCCGAGGTCGGGGTCCAGGTGCTGGGCGACCGCTTCACGGCCAGGGCGCGCACCGCCACCCCGGAGGAGAAGCCCGAACTCTGGCAGATCATGACGGCGGCCTGGCCCGCCTACGACGAGTACCAGACGAAGACCGGCCGGGAGATTCCGGTGGTCGTGCTGGAACGCGTCGCCTCATGACCGGCGTTACGGCGACCGGTCGGATTCCACCACCTTCGGTCGCGCCAGAGCGCACCACCCTGTGAGGCGGGACCGGGGTGAGAACCGGTCAGGGCTCCAGCCAGACGTAACCCGCGAACCTGCCGGTCGTGCCCTCCCTGCGGTGCGAGAACAGGTCGGCGGTCTCGATGGTGCAGCGGGTGTCGTGGGTGATCTCCCCGACACCCGCCCTGCCGAGCTGCGAGGTGATCGCGGCCCGCAGGTCCAGTGCCGGGGTGTCCCTGGAGGTGATCGACCAGGCCTCGGGGAGGTGCGCCGCGACCTCCTCGCGCAGCTCGGCCGGGACCTCGTAGCAGGTGCCGCAGGCCATCGGGCCGACCAGGGCGGTCATCCTCGCCGGGTCCGCACCGCGCTTGGCCATCTCCTCGACCAGGGCCGTTACCACGCCGGACACGGTACCGACCCTTCCTGAGTGCGCGGCCCCTACCAGGCCCGCCCGTGGCTCGGCCAGCAGGACGGGCGCGCAGTCGGCACAGAGCGCGGCCAGGCCGAGACCCGGCACGTCGGTGCAGATCCCGTCCAGCGGCGGCGGGTCGTCACCGAACGGCTCGGTGACGTAGCGGACGTCGGCGCTGTGAACCTGCCGCATGAACACGACCCGTTCCAGGCCGAACTCGGCGGCCGTCCTGGCCCTGTTCGCCGCGACCGCGCCCGGTTCGTCACCGCACAGCCCTCCGAGGTTGCGGCTGCTGTACGGCTCGGCGCTGACGCCACCATGACGATCGGTGATCCTCATCTGAAAGTGCACGGCCCCGACCTTACTCGCCCAGGAACCTCGTTCCCCGGACGTTCGTTTCACAGGAACACGGATCCCCCGAGAGATTGCGAGCGTCATGGCGGAGGTTGTGTACGACCGCAAGGAGCAGTACCAGCAGATCGCGAGCGGTCTCATGCCCGGCGAGCAGATCATCGCGGTCTACGACGCCATCGGCACGGGCACCGGCTTCCTGGGGCTCACCGACAAGCGGGTGATCGTGCAGGACAAGTCGTTCGTCGGCAAGAGGATCGCCATCACCAGCATTCCCTACTCCAGGGTCTCAGCGGTGAGCGTGGTGAGCAACAAGTCGCTCGCCGGCTCCTTCTTCTCCTCCGGTGCCATCGCCATCCACGTGGGCACCCACACCTACGAGGTGGAGTTCCGGGGCGACAACAAGGCGCACCACGTGCACAACGTGATTCTGCACTTCATCGCCGCCTGAGGAATCCCTCACCCCCCGGCGGAGGCCGTCGTCCGGCCATCCGCGACCTGCCGGTAGAGCTCCATGGTCCGCTCGGCGATGCGCTCCCAGGAGAAGTGCTCCACCGCGCGGAGGCGCCCGGCCTCGCCCATCCGGGCCGCGAGGGCCGGGTCGGCCAGCAGCCGGTTGACCCGCTCGGCGAGGTCGGCGGCGAAGACGCCGGGGTCGTGCGGGGTGCCGTCGGCCGCCTGGTCGATCGGGACCAGCAAGCCGGTGGAGCCGTCGGCCACCACCTCGGGGATGCCACCGGTGGCGGTGGCCACGACCGCGGTCTCGCAGGCCATGGCCTCCAGGTTGACGATGCCCATCGGCTCGTAGACCGAGGGGCAGACGAACACCGTCGCGTGGGTGAGAATCTGGATCACCTCGGGGCGGGGCAGCATCTCCGAGATCCAGACGACGCCCTCGCGATCGAGCCCGCGCACCAGTTCGGTCACCTCGGCGGCGATCTCCGGGGTGTCGGGCGCGCCCGCGCACAGCACCAGCTGAGCGTCGGGGTTGACGTCACGGGCCGCGTGGAGCAGGTGGACGAGGCCCTTCTGCCGGGTGATGCGCCCGACGAAGACGACGTACGGCCGGCTCGGGTCGATGCCGTGCCGGACCAGGGCGTCGGTGCCGCGGTCGGGGGCGTACTCCCCGGTGTCGATCCCGTTGTGGATCACCGTGACCCTCTCCGGCGGGATCTCGGGATAGCTCGCCAGCACGTCGCGGCGCATCCCCTCCGAGACCGCGATGATCGCGTCGGCGCCTGCCAGCGCGCCGCGCTCGGCCCACGACGACAGCGTGTAACCGCCGCCCAGTTGCTCGGCCTTCCACGGCCGCAGCGGCTCCAGGCTGTGCGTGGTCACCACGTGGGGCGTTCCGTACAGCATCTTGGCCACGTGACCGGCGAAGTTGGCGTACCAGGTGTGGCTGTGGACCAGGTCCGCGCCCTCGCATCCGGCGGCCATCTCCAGGTCGACACCGAGCACCTGGAGCGCGGCGTTGGCCGCCTCCAGGCCGCCGGGCACCCGGTAGGCCGCGACGCCCTCCTCCTGCCGTGACGCTCCGAAGCAACGGACCCGGGTGTCGGCGAGCCTGCGCAACTCCCGGGCGAGGTACTCGACGTGGACTCCCGCACCTCCGTACACGTCGGGGGGATATTCACGGGTCAGCAGATCCACTCGCATACGATCAGCCTAGTGTTTTCACGCCTGTTCATCAGGTTAAGGTCCACACATGAGAGTCCTCGCGATCGTGCTCGCCGGTGGAGAAGGTAAGAGGCTCATGCCTCTGACAGCTGATAGAGCGAAACCCGCGGTGCCTTTCGGGGGGATATACAGGCTCGTGGACTTCGTGTTGTCCAACCTGGCCAACGGTCACTATCTCCAGATCGTCGTGCTGACGCAGTACAAGAGCCACAGTCTCGACCGGCACATCTCCCGGACCTGGCGCCTGTCGGCGATGCTCGGCAACTACGTCACGCCGGTCCCCGCCCAGCAGCGTCTCGGGCCGCACTGGTTCTCCGGCTCCGCCGACGCGCTGTTCCAGAACCTGAACCTGATCTACGACGAGATGCCGGACCACGTCATCGTGTTCGGCGCCGACCACATCTACCGGATGGACCCGCGGCAGATGGTGGAGCAGCACATCGAGACCGGGGTCGACGTGACCGTGGCCGCGATCCGGCAGCCGCTCTCCCTCGCCGACCAGTTCGGGGTCATCGAGGCGGACCCGGCGGGGCGGCGGATCGTCGCGTTCCGCGAGAAGCCGAAGGACGCGGTGGGCCTGCCGGACGCGCCGGACCAGGTCTACGCGTCGATGGGCAACTACGTCTTCAAGACCCAGGCGCTGATCGACGCGCTCAGGGAGGACG
The DNA here is from genome assembly GCF_050943795.1 of Streptosporangium sp. CA-115845. NCBI lineage: Bacteria > Bacillati > Actinomycetota > Actinomycetes > Streptosporangiales > Streptosporangiaceae > Streptosporangium > Streptosporangium sp. CA-115845. The sequence continues at coordinate 6,274,856 of NZ_CP191988.1, forward strand.
CGCTCGACCCGACGAGCAAGCACGACCTGGGTGGCAACATCATCCCGATGATGGTGAAGTCGGGCAGCGCGGAGGTCTACGACTTCGCCGACAACATCGTGCCCGGCTCCACCGAGCGCGACCGGGGCTACTGGCGGGACGTCGGGACGCTCGACGCCTACTACGAGGCCCACATGGACCTCATCGCGGCACATCCGGTCTTCAACCTCTACAACAGCCGCTGGCCCATCTACACCGGCCACGATCCGCTCCCCCCGGCCAAGTTCGTGCACAACGACGGCGACCGGGTGGGCCGGGCGATCGACTCGCTGGTCTCCGCGGGCGTGATCGTCTCCGGCGGGCTGGCGGAGCGCTCGATCCTCTCCCCCGGCGTGGTGCTGCACTCCCACTCCCAGGTCGAGGACTCGGTCCTGATGGGCAACGTGAAGGTGGGCCGGGGCGCCGTCATCCGCAAGGCCATCATCGACAAGAACGTGATCATCCCGGACGGCGCCAGGATCGGCTTCGACCCGGAGTACGACCGCAGCCGGTTCGCGGTGACCAGGGGCGGCGTCGTCGTCATCGGCAAGAACGAGATCGTCGAACGCTGATGCCCCGCCCGGTTCAGAGCCAGACGGTTGCCGCGGTGGCTGCCAGGAGGGCGATGTTGAGTCCGATCTTCCTGACCTCACTGCGGCTCAGGTGGACCGCGATGCCGCCGATCTGAATCAGGACGAGGCCGATCGCCGCGGCGATGGCGACTTTACCACACCTGGACCGCGCCGGAGCCGCAGGTTGACAAGTCCCACCGCAACGGAGATCGTTTTCCCGGAACGGATCGGCCCTTCCTCGGGCCGGCAGCGGAAAGGTACGGTGACGTTGATCATCGGTGTGCTGCTCTTCGGTGTTCTCCTCCTGGCCGCAGCTGCTTCCTGGGCCCGCCGAAGCTATGTGGTGATCACCGTTGACGGAACGAGCATGACGCCGACGCTGAGCGACGGCGACCGCGTCCTGGTGCGGCGGCGACGGCTCGATCAGGTGGGCCGGGGCGATGTCGTCGTGCTTGAGCCTCCGCTGGATCCTTCCGGTCGATACATGCCCGGGCCGTCCGGTCTGGACGGCCGACGCTGGAACATCAAACGGGTCACCGCGTTGCCCGGTGATCCGGTGCCGGCGGGGATCGCGGCCGATGCCGGCGTGGCTCAGGTGCCTTCCGGGGCGGTGGTGGTTCTCGGTGACAACCCGGCGGGCAGTGTCGACTCCCGGCAACGTGGGTTCTTTCCCGCGGACCAGGTGCTCGGTGTCGCGCTGCGCCGGTTGGGCGGACCGGCCCTGTAGCCGACGCCGGCAAGGAAGGAATGACCTTGAGGTTTCGACTCCTTGGGCCGATGCGGATCGAGGTCGACGGTTCACCCGTACAGATCGCGGCACCGAAACAACGCACCGTCCTCGCCATGCTGCTCGCCCATGCCGGGCACGTCGTCCCGGTCCGTTCACTGGTGGCGGAGGTGTGGGACGAACGACCACCCCACTCGGCGGTGGCGAACCTGCGCACCTACCTCATGCAGTTGCGCAGGCTGGTGACCTCCGCCGACGATCCGGCCGACGAGCAGCTGGTCACCACGGAGGCCGGCTACCTGCTGCGGGTCGAGCCGACCGAGTTCGATCTCTCCCAGTTCGAGGCGCTGTCCGCGCACGGTCGCCAGGCGCTGACCCGCCGGGACCTCGGCACCGCGCAGGACGCGTACGCCCGAGCTCTCGCACTGTGGCGAGGGACGGCGGCCGAGGACGTGCCGCTGGGGCCGACCATGCGGGAGGTGGTCGCCCGCCTCAGCGACCAGTATCTGAGCGCGGTGGAGGAGCACACGGAGATCCAGCTCATGCTGGGCGGGCACGCGACGGTGGTCAGGCGACTGCGCGAGCTGATCAGGCGACATCCGCTGCGGGAGCGGCTGTACGGCCAGCTGATGGTGGCGTTGTACCGGTGCGGCGACGTGGTCGGCGCGCTGGACGTATTCGGGATGGCTCGCCGGGCCCTGGCCGAGGAACTCGGGCTCGACCCCGGACCGGACCTGCGCCGGCTACACCAGGCGGTCCTGCGCAGGGACGCGGATCTGATGTCGCCGGGCAGGCCACCGACCGGCGGGAACCCGGCCAGATCACCGACAGCCGCGGACGGGCGCCCCCGGCCACGTCAGCTGCCGCGGGAGCCGACGATGTTCGTCGGCCGGTCGGCCGAACTCGCCCGGATGCTCACCGTGCTGCGCGGCCATCCGGAGGCGGGTACCGCACCGCCGGTCCTGACGCTGCACGGCCCCGGCGGAGTCGGCAAGTCGACGCTGGCGCTGCGGGCGGCGTACGCCATGGCCGGCCGCTACGCCGACGGCCAGCTCTACGTCGACCTGCAGGGATCGAGTCCAGGCCTGCCGCCGTTGCAGCCCGCCGAGGTGCTCGGCCGTTTCCTACGGGCCCTGGGAGTGCCGCACGGCGACATCCCCGCGGCGCCGGCGGAAGCGGCCACCCATTACCAGTCTCTGCTGGCCGACCGGCGAGTCCTGATCGTTCTTGACAACGCCGTCGACGCCGCCCAGGTCGCGCCGTTGGTGCCGGCGAGCGGCGGCTGCGCGGCGCTGGTCACCAGCCGGGCGGCGCTGACCACCATGGAGGCCGTGCAGGTCGCCGTCGAGGTACTCGACGAGGCGGACTCGGTGCGGATGCTCGCGCAGCTGGCGGGTCGGTCGCGAGTGACCGCCGAGGCCGAGGCGGCGGCCGACATCACCCGCCGGTGCGGCTATCACCCACTCGCGTTGCGCATCGCCGGCGCCCGTCTGGCCGCCCGCCCCGATTGGTCGCTCGAGCGGTTCGGCGAGCGGCTGCGGAGCCGGCAGCGTCGCCTGGACGAGTTGCAGGCCGCTGACCTGGCCATCCGATCCTGCTTTGAGATCAGCTACGAAACGCTGAGGAGCGGCGTGAGCGCGGCGGCGCGCGCCTTCCGGCTGTTCGGAGTGCTCGATGTGCCGGAGGTCAGCCTTGAGCTCGCCGCCGCTCTGCTCGACGTCGAGCCGAAGGTGGCCGAGGCGGCGCTCGACGAGCTGACGGAGGTTCGCCTGCTGGAGCCGGCCGGCGACGGGCGATTTCGCATGCACGACCTCCTCAGGCTGTTCGCCGCCGAGCTGGCCGTGGCCGAGGATGTGCCGACTGATCGGGTACGGGCCCTCCGGCGCGCACTGGACTGGTACCTCGATCTGTGCCGGCAGATGAGCGACCTGGTGGAACCGCACTTGCGGCCAAAAGTGGGCCCGCCGGACGGGCGGGACACAGGCGTGGCCTTCCGGAGCCCTGCGGAGGCGGTGCAGTGGTTCGAAACCGAGATGCCGTGCCTGGTCGCGGCCGTCACCCAGGCGACGACCGGAGAGCCCGAGGTCGCTCGCTTCGCCACCGATCTGATGCCGCTGGTCAGAGCTCGGGCGACGAAGTGCGGTCACTGGCGGGAGCTTGAGACCATGGCCCGGCTCGCCATCGAGGTGGCGCGGCGGCATGGTGACACGACCGGTGAGGCGTTCACACTGACGACGCTGGGGGTGGTGGAATGGCGCACCGGCCGGATCGACGCCGCTCGCGACTGCCTGCACCGCGCCCTCGAACTCCGGCGCGGCCTGGGCGACCAGGAGGCCGAAGGGCTGGCGCTGCACAACCTCGGCTGGCTGAGCATGCGCACCGGTGATCTCGATGACGCCCTCGACCACATCACCGCGGGGCTGCGGCTGATCGAGGCACACGGGTCGAACCGGGCCGGCATGGTCAGGCACAACCTGGGCGAGGTCCTGCTCCAGCTCGGCCGTTCGACAGAGGCAGCCGATTGCTTCGAACGGTGCCTGTCCGTCCGGAGGGCGGACCGTGACCTGTTCGGGGAGAGCATCACCCTGGCCGCGCTCGGCCGTGCCTACTGCCTGCTCGATCGTCGCGGCGAGGCACTGGCCACGTTCGAGGACGCGCTGAGCCGCTGCCGGGAGACCGGTAACCGGGAGGACGAGTGGGAAGTGCTGCTCAGCAGGTCCGAGATCTGGCTACGGCACGGTGATCCTGCCGCGGCTGTGGCCGACCTGGCCCAGACGCTGGAGCTGACCGCCCAGGTCGGTGACACCTACGGCCAGGCCGCCGCCACTCGCCAGTTCGCCAGGGCGCGTGCCGCGCTGGGCGACTCGCATGCGGCGGCGGAGGACGCCCGCAGGGCCGAGGTCCTCTTCGCGATGCCCGGGATGCGGCGCGATCCGGTGCTGGAGATGCTGCTCACCGCCCGGTTGTAGCTCGGCTGTATCGGCGGCTGTATGTCCCCAAAATAACGTTTCGGCTGCCCACATCGCTCGATGAAGGACTGAATCCACATGAACGTTCTGGGGAAGCTCGGCGACCACCTCCTCGAGAAGCTGGTACCGAAGGCGACCGCGAAGGCTGACGCCTCCTTCTGGCAGACCTGCTACTGCTACGGGACGACCAGATACGCCAAGCTCTGCTACGTCGTCGGCGGTACGACCGGCTGCGTGCAGGGCTGCGAGAAGCACGGAAAGTGCTGACCGAGCCGAACGTGTAGTCCGGACTCCGAGCGTGTTTCGCGGATCCTCACCACACGGTGATCCGCGAAACACGCCGGACAGTACGACTCGTGAGACGGTGAAGATGCTCTATCTGATGATCGCATGCCAGGCGTTGCTGGCCGGCGTCTTCGTGATCGCGCTGGCGGGCAAGGTTCGCGGGCGGGCGGCGCTCGACGAGTTCGTGGCCTCGATCGTGGCCCTCGGGATGTTCCCGCGCGCGAGGTCCGTGGTGGCGGCGTACGCCGTGCTGGGGGCGGAGGCCGTGGTGATCCTCGCACTCGTGCTGCCGTACACCCTGCTTTCGGGTTTCGCGGCGGCGACGGTGTTGCTCATCGTCCTGACCACCGGTATCTCGGCCGCCCTGCGACGGGGGCGGCACACACCGTGCCGGTGCTTCGGCGCTTCCGTCACCCCGCTGGGCCGGACACACGTGGTGCGCAATCTCGTTCTGATGGCGATCGGCTGCGTCGGACTGGCGGCCGGTGCCGCCGCCGGCGGCACCGGGCCCGCGGCGCACCCGGCCGGTGTCGCACTCGCGCTGGCCACCGCCGCCGTGGGCGTCCTGATCGTGGTGCGCCTCGACGACCTGATGGACCTGTTCACCACTTCCGTCTCGCCGCACTGATGTGCCGGCGCCTGACGTCCTTAAGTGAGGTTGTCCGATGACTTTCCTGATCGCCGCCGTCGTGCTGGTCGGCGTGCTCTGCCTCCTCGACCTGCTGCTCACCTTCGCGGTGCTGCGCCGCCTTCGCGAGCACACCGCCGAGCTGGCACGCCTCTCCGGAGGGACGCGGTTCGCTCCTTACGATCCGGGAGTCCTGGTCGGACGTACCCTGCCCTGGACCGACACCGACACCGACGGTGTCGACCGGCCGCAACTCGTGGCGTTCTTCGACGTCAACTGCGACGCGTGCCACGAGCACGCGCCACAGTTCGCCGTCACGGCCCGCACCCAGGCCGCCATGGCGGTCATCTCCGGTGCCGGTCCGAGGGCCGACGACCTTGTCCGGGTGGTCGCCGACGTGCCGAGCGTCATCACGGCCGAACGCGCCGACAGCTTGGTGAAGGCGATCGGCGTCGAAGCCTTCCCGACGTTCTTGCGCGTCGGCCCGGACGGCACGATCGTGGCGGCGCAGACGGAACTTGCGGCCCTCGCCGAGATGGCGCCGGCGAAGTGACGGCATCCCTGGCCTCCGACGCGACGCCAGGTGAGGGCCGGCTGCGGCGGTTGCTGCGAGCCGTCGGCACGGTGACGTCACTGTGCTGGCGGGCCGGACCCGGTCTGGCGGCGTCCCAGTTGGCGGTCACCGTCGTCGGCGGCCTGCTGCCCGTGGGGACCGTGTGGATGACGAAGCTTCTCATCGACGAGCTGGCGACCGGTCGCCCCGATCACGTACTGCTGCCGGTCGGCGGCCTCACCGCCATCGGGCTGGTCTCCGGGGTGCTTCCGCAGCTCATCATGTACCTGCGAGCCGAGTCGGAGCGCAGGCTGGATCGCCTGATGCAGGACCGCCTGTACACGGCGGTGAACGGATTCCAGGGCCTGTCGAGGTTCGAGAATCCGGCGTTTCTGGACGGGCTGCGCCTGGCCACCCAGGCTTCGGGAAGCACGTTGGCGCCCATCACCTCGGGTCTGTTCGACATCGGGCGCAATGCCATCACGCTGGTCAGCCTCTTGGCCGCGCTGGCCGTGCTGAGCCCGCTGATGGCGGGACTGGTGGCGCTGGCGGCGATTCCCGCCCTGGTCGCCCGGATGTCGCTGGAGAAGCGGCGGATGATGATGATCGCCGGGCAGTCCACGTCGATCCGGCGACAGCTCTTCTACTCCTCCATGATCACCGATGTGCAAGCCGCGAAAGAGGTCCGGCTCTTCGGGCTGGGCGGCTTCCTCAAGGATCGGATGTTCGGAGAGCTGGCCACCGTCCAGGCCGGTGAGCGGCGGCTGGACCGGCGGGAGGCGCTCACCCAGTCGCTGCTCGCGACGCTCTCCGCCGCGGTCAGCGGCGTGGGGTTGATCTGGGCGGTGTACGCGGCGGTGGACGGCCGGTTGAGCCTCGGCGACGTGACCGCGTTCGCCGCCTCCGTGGCCGGAACGCAGGGTGCACTGATCTCGGTGGTGGAGAACGTGGCCAACGCCCGTCAGGCGCTGTCCCTGTTCGGTTACCACGAGCAGGTGACATCGCTGCCCGACGACCTGCCGTCGCCGCGTCACTCCACTGAGGGGCCGGCCGCCACGCTGCCCGCGCTGCGGCGGGGCATCGAGCTGCGCGATGTGTGGTTCCGATACGACGAGAGCCACCCATGGGTGCTGCGGGGAGTCGACCTGACGATCCCGCACGGCACGTCGGTCGCGCTGGTGGGGCTCAACGGGGCCGGCAAGAGCACTTTGATCAAGCTGCTGTGCCGGTTCTACGATCCGTCCCGGGGGTCGATCCTCTGGGACGGCGTGGACCTGCGCGCCGTACCGCCTGCCGAACTGCGCGCCAGGATGGGCGTGCTCTTCCAGGACTACATGAGCTACGACCTGACCGCGGCGGAGAACATCGGGGTGGGGGAGATCGAGGCCCTGTCCGACCGCGCCAGGATCCAGGCCGCCGCCGGGATGGCGGACGTCCACGACATGGTCGAGGCGCTGCCCCGAGGCTACGACACGCTGCTGAGCCGGATCTTCTTCGGGGACGAGGAGGAGGACGCGCAGACCGGGGTGCTGCTCTCCGGAGGCCAGTGGCAGCGTCTGGCCCTGGCCCGCACGATGGTGCGCGAGCGGCGCGACCTGCTCATCCTCGACGAACCCAGCTCGGGTCTGGACGCGCAGGCCGAGTACGAGATGCACCGGCGGCTGCGCGAGCATCGCATCGGGCGCACCAGCCTGCTCGTGTCGCACCGGCTCGGTTCTGTCCGCGACGCGGACCTGATCGTCGTACTCGGCGACGGCCGGATCGTCGAGCGGGGAACGCACGACGACCTCATGGCCGCCGGCGGAGGATACTCCCAGCTGTTCGAGGTGCAGGCCAGGGGCTATCGCGAGGACGCCGGCGTTCAGTGACCGGGTGCGATCCCAGCCCCAGAGCAGCGGTGCGGAACGACCTGCGCCCGGACCCCGGGGAGGTCGTCGAACGCGGCGGACGAATCCATCGTGATCACGATTCACGCAGTGGCGGCGGCCGACGCGGCCGGCTCAGGAAACCGGTCGCCTCAGAACGGAGCCGGCCGATCGCCGTCCTCATCGCCGGAACGCCCCGGTGCCGGCGCCGTCAGGCCGGTGAGCGTCCCGGGAAGGGGGGCGGGCATGGGCGGATTCTCGACCCGGAAGCGAGGCAGAGCCTGGGGATACTTCTCGCGGACGAAGGCCACCAGGTGCTCGCGGATGTCGCACTTGAGGTCCCAGGCGCTGGCGGAGTCGGCGGCGCTCATCAGGGCGCGCAACTCCAGCAGCCCGTTGGGCAGGGTGTCGGTGACCTGGATGGTCCAGTCCTTCTGGTCCCAGAGCGGGTGCACGCGCAGGGCGTGGTAGAGCTCGGTGCGCAGTTCCTCGACCGGCACCGACCAGTCGACCCGGATGAACACGTGGCCGATCACCCTGCTGCTGTGCCGGGTCCAGTTCTCGAACGGGTTGGTCGTGAAGTAGGAGACGGGCAGGACCAGCCGGCGCTCGTCCCACAGCCGCAGCACCACGTAGGTCAGGCTGAGCTCCTCGATGCGGCCCCACTCGCCCTTCACCACCACGACGTCGTCCAGGCGGAGCGCGTCGCTGAAGGCCAGCTGAAGGCCGGCGAGCAGGTTGCCCAGTGTCGACTGGGCGGCGATGCCGACGACGACGCCGGCGATCCCGGCCGAGGCCAGCAGACCGGCACCGAGCGCCCGCACCTGGGGGAAGGTGAAGAGCATCGCGCCCAGCGCCACCACGATGATCACTGCCGAGGCGACCCTGCGGACCAGGGTGATCTGGGTACGGATGCGACGGGCCCTGCGGTTGCCCTCGCCCTGGACGGTGACCAGGTGCTCCAGGACCACGTCGGTGACGGCGTAGGCGGCCTGGATGACCAGCCAGGTAGCGCACCCGATCATCGCCATGCTGAGGCCGCGGTCGATCACCTGGCTGACCGAGCCCTCCGCCATACCGGGCTCGTAGACGGTGTAGGCGGTCGCCACGGCGGCCGTGGCGAACCCCGGCCAGGTGCAGCGGCTCACGACCGGACCGGCGAGCGCCCACTTCTCGCCGATCAGCCGTGAGCGCAGCACCCTGCGTACCACCTCCACCGCCACGATGGCGGCGGCCACGGAAATGATCATGATGATCCAGCTGGACACTGACGACTTCCCCTTCGTCGTTCTCTTCCCGGACCATCAGCCAATCAGAAGGACTCGTCGAAAGCGACATTCCCCTCGACAGCTATCTGGTAGGCCGAAACCCGCCGCTCGAAGAAGTTGGCCAGCTCCTGCACGTCCTGCAACTCCATGAACGCGAACGGGTTCGCCGTGCCGTACCGGACCGGCATCTGGAGCCTGACCAGCCGCTGGTCGGCCACGTACTCAAGGTAGCGCCGCATCTGCTCCACCCCCATTCCCGGCAGACCGTCGCCGCACAGGTCGGCCGCGAAGGCCAGTTCGGCCGCCACCGCCTCCTCGATCATCCGGGTGACCTGCTCGGTGAGCTGGTCGTCGAACAGGCCGGGCTCCTCGGCCCGCACGGTCTCCACGACGCCGAAGGCGAACTCCATGTGCATGGACTCGTCACGGAAGACCCAGTTCGTCCCGGTGGCCAGGCCGCTGAGCAGCCCTCTGGCGCGGAACCAGTAGACGTAGGCGAAGGCCCCGTAGAAGAACAGGCCCTCGATGCACGCCGCGAAGCAGATCAGGTTGAGCAGGAACGCCCGCCGGTCCTCCCTGGTCTCCAGCCGGGTCAGCCCGCCGAGCGAGTCGATCCAGCGGAAGCAGAACTCCGCCTTGTCGCGGATCGAGGGAATGTGCTCGACCGCGGCGAACGCCTTGACCCGCTCGTCAAGGTCGGGCAGGTAGGTGTCCAGCAGGGTCAGGTAGAACTGGACGTGCACCGCCTCCTCGAACAGTTGCCTGCTGAGATAGAGACGCGCCTCGGGGGCGTTGAGGTGCTGGTAGAGGTTGAGGACGAGGTTGTTGGCCACGATCGAGTCGCCGGTGGCGAAGAACGCCACGAGGCGGTTGATCAGGTGACGCTCCTCGGGCGTCATCCTCGCCAGGTCCGCCAGGTCGGAGGCGAGATCCACCTCCTCGACGGTCCAGGTGTTGCGGATCGCGGCCCGGTAGCGCTCGTAGAACTCGGGGTAGCGCATCGGCCGCAGGGTGAGATCCATGCCGGGGTCGAGCAACATCGGGAAAATGCCTTTCGGGGTGGCTGAGGGGTGACGGGGTGCCCTTGGGACGGGCCGCCGGCAGGTCTACTGGCAGGCGTCGCAGTACTCGGGGTTCTCCAGGGAGCAGGCGACGGCCTGGGGGTCGAGGACGGGGACCTCTCCGTCCACCGGTGCCGCCACGGTGGCCTGCGCGATCCGGGTGGCCGGGCGCGAGCGCAGGTAGTAGGTGGTCTTCAGGCCCGACTTCCAGGCGTAGGCGTACATCGAGGAGAGCTTGCCGATGGTCGGCGTGGCCATGAACAGGTTCAGCGACTGCGACTGGTCGATGTACGGGGTGCGGGCGGCGGCCAGGTCGATCAGCGCCTTCTGCGGCAGCTCCCAGGCGGTCCGGTAGAGCAGCTTCAGCTCGGCGGGGATCTCGGGAATGTCCTGGACGGAGCCGTCGGCGCGCTTGATCGCGTCACGGATCCGCGAGGTCCACAGCCCCCGGGCCCGCAGGTCGGCGACGAGATAGCGGTTGACCTGGAGGAACTCACCCGAGAGGGTCTCGCGCTTGAAGATGTTGGAGACCTGCGGCTCGATGCACTCGTAGCAGCCGGCGATGGAGGCGATCGTGGCCGTGGGCGCGATCGCGATCATCAGCGAGTTACGCAGCCCCGTTCCGGCGATCCGCTCCCTGAGCTCCGTCCACGCGGCCGACGTCGCAGCCCCGTAGTGGTCGGGGTGGAGCACCCCGGCGGCGGCCCTGGTCTCCTGGTACGAGGGGTGGCGGCCCCGCTCCGCGGCCAGGTCCGAGGAGGTCCGGTAGGCGGCCAGCGCGATCTCCTCGGAGATCCGGGTGGACAGCTCCAGCGCCCGCGGCGAGTCGAACGGCAGCCGCAGCGTGAACAGCACGTCGGCCAGGCCCATCACGCCGAGCCCGATCGGGCGCCACCTCTGGTTGGCGGCCCGAGCCTCGGGGGTCGGGTAGAACCCCAGGTCGATGGTGCGGTCGAGGAACCGCACGGCGGTGCGGACCGTCGCGCGCAGCCGCGCCCAGTCGACGCCGTCTCCGGAGTCCGGAGACAGGTGGGCGGCCAGGTTGATCGAGCCGAGGTTGCAGACCGCGGTCTCGGCGTCGCTGGTGACCTCGAGGATCTCGGTGCAGAGGTTCGACAGATGGATGACGTTTTCCGGCCTGGCCGTCTGGTTGGAGGTCCGGTTGGCCGCGTCCTTGAAGGTCATCCAGCCGTTGCCGGTCTGGGCGAGCGTGCGCATCATCCGGCCGTACAGGGTGCGGGCGGGGAGCTGCGTGGTGAACCGGCCCTCGGCCTCGGCGGCCCGGTAGGCGTCGTCGAACGCGGCGCCGTACAGGTCGGTGAGGTGCGGAACATCCTTGGGGTCGAACAGTGACCACACGCCGTCGGCCTCGACCCGGCGCATGAACTCGTCGGGGATCCAGTTGGCCAGGTTCAGGTTGTGCGTGCGGCGAGCCTCCTCGCCGGTGTTGTCGCGCAGTTCGAGGAACTCCTCGATGTCGGCGTGCCAGGGCTCCAGGTAGACGCAGGCCGCGCCCTTGCGGCGGCCGCCCTGGTTGACCGCGGCGACGCTTGCGTCCAGGGTGCGCAGCCAGGGCACGATGCCGTTGGAATGGCCGTTGGTACCGCGGATCAGCGAGCCCCGCGAGCGGATCCGGCTCCAGGCGATCCCGATGCCCCCGGCGTACTTCGACAGCCGTGCGACCTGCCCGTAGCGCTCGTAGATGGCCTCCAGCTCGTCGCGGGGCGAGTCGAGCAGGAAGCACGAGGAGAGCTGGGGCCGGCGCGAGCCGGAGTTGAACAGCGTGGGCGAGCTGGGCAGGTAGGACAGGGTGGCCATGAGCGTGTACAGCTCGGCGGCCTCCTCGACGGTCTCGGACAGGCCGCAGGCCACCCGGAGGAAGAAGTGCTGCGGGCGCTCCAGCACCTTGCGGGTGCGCGGGTGACGCAGCAGGTAGCGGTCGTAGACGGTACGCAGCCCGAAGTACTCGAATCTGGCGTCGGCGTCCGGCTCGATGAGCGCGTCCAGGACCCCGGCGTGGGCGGCCACGAACTCCGCGAGCCCGTCGGCGATCAACCCCGCCTCGTGCGTCGCGGCGACCGACTCGGAGAAGTCGCGGACGCCGTGCTCGGCGGCCTCGTCGGCGATCAGCTCGGCCAGCAGCGCGGCGGCGACCCTGGAGTTCTCGGGGTCGGTGATCACCCGGGCCGCCGCCTCGTCGATGGCCAGCCTGCGATCGACCGGCGCGTTCCCGGCGTTCTCCGCCACGGTTCCCGCCGCGGTCCCTGCTGAGATCCCTGCCAAGGCCTGTGTCACGTGGTGTTCCTCGCTCGCTCTGACTTCCCCGTACGGCTCCGCCGGAGGGGCACGCGTCCGCGAGCGATCCCGGGCACGCCGGACCGCCTCGTTCCGCGGGCCCTCCCACGAGGCCCTGGACAATCACGTCACCGGCAGGTCTTCGGACTCACGGGCGCCCTGCGCGTGCCTACCGGCCGTCGCTTCCCAGGCATGGTTCACCCAGTGCTCACATGACGGCTTTCGTTCCCGTTCACCGCTGCGGGGCAGTCCCGGAATCTCACCGGGTTCCCTCTTGCCTCGCCCCTCCCGGGGCGAACCAGCAACGAGCAGGATCCTACATCTAGGGGCGCCTGACGCAACTACCCCAACAAGTTGTGTCGGAGGACTTCAGTAGCCCGAGCTCGTGGAGCACCCCGCGGGTGCGGGCCGTCTCGGTGAAGAGCCACTGGCGGAAGTCGTCACCGCTGAGGTAGACCCGGCTCCATCCATTGGCCGCGCACAGGGCGCGCCAGCGCGGCGCGGCATCGATCCTGTCACACAGGGCGATCGCGGCGTCCCGGTCCGTCTGGCTCATGCCCTTGGGTCCCAGCAGGCCGCACCAGTCGCTGTACTCCAGCCGGACCTCGACCTCCAGGAGCGTCGGCGCGTCGATCCCGTCGAGCCGGTTGCCCGAGGAGACCACCAGGGGACGCAGGCGGCCCGCGATGATCTCGGGCCGCAGGGCGCGGGCCGACCCCAGCAGGGCCGCCACCCGTCCGACCTGGAGCGCCTCGGCGGCATCCTCGGCGCCAAGGAACCCCGCGTACTCCAGCAACCGGGCGTCCACCCCGAGGCACTTGCCGATCATGCCGTAGAGCACGTGGTCGGAACCGCCCTCCGGCCGGCCGCCGACCGTCAGCACCGCCGGGTTGCGGCGCAGCTCCGCGGCGAAGTCCTCGAAGGTGCGCAGGCGGGAGTCCGAGGGGACGACCAGGACCGTCCAGTCGCCGACCAGGCGGGCGAGAGGGGTGGTGGCGTCCACCACCGCGGCGGTGTTGGCGATCTCCGCGGCCGTCACCATCGGCATCGCGGTGACGAGCAGCCTGCCCTCGCGTGTGAACGAGCCGCGTACGGCGCCGAACGCGTCACGCGGGACGGAAGCCAGGGCTCCCGGCCGCTCGACGGCCATGGCGGAGCGCGCCAGCCCCGACAGGACCAGGACGGAGGCGAGCCGGCCCGCGATCCCGTCCCAGCCGTGGCCGTCGGCGGTGGGTTCGAGGATGCTCAGGCGGCCCACGGCCACGTCGGCGGAATCACCGGTCAGGTCGCAACCCGCGACGACCATGGCACCCGCCACCAGCGCGAAAAACCTCCTACGGCGCATAAGCGCCCCTTCCCCCAAGAACCCCCTATACCATAGGTTACCGCTTTATCACTATCCGTTATAGATCGGGGGTGTCACTGCGGCCCACCCCCCGGTGGGGCGACCATCGTCGGCGGTCGCCCCGGGAGCCGTCTCACTCCACCGTGACGCTCTTGGCCAGGTTGCGGGGCTTGTCGACGTCCCGCCCCAGTGCCACGGCGGCATGGTAGGCGAAGAGCTGGAGCGGGATCGACAGCAGGATCGGGTCCAGCTCGGTCTCGTTCCTGGGCACCACGACGCAGTCGTCGGCCAGCTTGGGGTCGGCCGTGCGGTGACCGACCATGAGCACCCGGCCGCCCCGGGCGCGGATCTCACCCAGCGTGGTGAGGTTCTTGTCCAGCAGTTCGTCGTCGGGGACGATCGCCACGGTCGGCATGTCCGGGCCGATCAGCGCCAGCGGCCCGTGCTTGAGCTCGCTGGCCGGGTACGCCTCGGCGTGCACGTAGGAGATCTCCTTGAGCTTCTGCGCGCCCTCGCGGGCCACCGGATATCCCCGGACCCGGCCCACGAACATCATGCTCGGCGCCTCGGCGTACTTCTGCGCCAGCTCCTTGAGCCGCGGCTCCAGCGCCAGGATCTCCTTGATCTGGTCCGGCAGCCTCCGCAGCCCCTCGCAGATCCGGCGGCCGTCTGCGGGAGACAGGTCACGCACCCGGCCCAGGTGCAGCGCGAGCAGCGCGAAGGCCACGGCGGTCGAGGTGAACGCCTTCGTGCTCGCCACCGAGACCTCGGGACCCGCGTGCAGGTAGAGGCCGCCGTCACACTCGCGGGCGATCGCGCTGCCCACGGTGTTGACGATGCCGAGCACCCGGCCACCCTTGCGCTTGAGCTCCTGGACGGCGGCGAGGGTGTCGTAGGTCTCCCCCGACTGGCTGATCGCCACGTACAGGGTGTCGGCCTCCACCACCGGGCTGCGGTAGCGGAACTCGCTGGCCGGCTCCGCGTCGGCCGGGATGCGCGCCAGTTCCTCGATGAGCTGCGCGCCGATCTGGCCCGAGTAGTACGCGGAACCACAGCCAATGATCTTCACCCGGCGGAACGAGCGGGTCTCCCGCGCGTCCATGTTGAGGCCGCCCAGGTGGGCGATGTGGAAGCGGTCGTCCAGGCGCCCGCGCAGCGTCCTGGCCACGGTGTCGGGCTGCTCGGAGATCTCCTTGAGCAGGTAGTGCTCGTAACCGCCCGTGTCGTAGTGCCCGGCCTCCCAGTCGACGGTCAGCGTCTCCTTGGCCGTCTCCCGCGCGTCGCTGGCGAAGGTGTTGAACCCGTCGGCCTTGAGCACGGCGATCTCGCCGTCCTCCAGGTGGACCACCTGGCGGGTGTAGCGGACCAGCGCGGCGACGTCCGACGCGGCGAACATCTCCTTCTCACCGATGCCCAGCACGATGGGGCTTCCGTTGCGGGCCACCACCACCTCGCCGGGGCGCTCGGAGTCGATCACCGCGATGCCGTACGTGCCGACGACCCGCTTGAGCGCGGTCCTGACGGCCTCCTCCAGGGAGTCGGCCTCCTTGACCGTACGGGCGATCAGGTGCGAGAGCACCTCGGTGTCGGTCTCCGACAGGAAGATCGCACCGTCGGCCTCCAGCTTGGCGCGCAGTTCGTCGGCGTTCTCGATGATGCCGTTGTGCACGACGGCGATGCGCTCGTCGGTGGACAGATGAGGGTGGGCGTTGACATCACTGGGCGCGCCGTGGGTGGCCCAGCGGGTGTGGCCGATGCCCAGCCCGCCCTTGAACCGCGCGGGCACGACCGCCGCCAGGTCGGCCACCCGGCCCTTGACCTTGCGCATCTTCAGACCCTTGTTGGAGACCACCACCCCGGCCGAGTCGTAGCCCCGGTACTCAAGACGCTGCAGACCCTCCAGCAGGATGGGGGCCGCGTCCTTGGGCCCTACATAGGCCACGATTCCACACATGTAACCGTTCCTTATCCATAGACGATCCGGCGCAGCTGGCGCAGGGAGAGTTCGGGTGCCGCGACACGGCGTACCGCCAGCTCGGCGGCCAGCCTGGGGAAGATCTCGTCATTGACCAGCCCTCTCCCCTTGAGCTCCGCGTGACGCCGCCTGACGAACTCCTCAAGGGGTTCGGAGAAGTAGGCCAGCACGTCGGCGACGACTCGCGCCGCTTCGCCCGGGCCGAGGGCGCTCGTCCGGGTCAGGTGGGTGATCAGATCCTCATACGGATGCCGTGTCGTGGGCACAGAGCAGGACCATACGCATCCGGGAGAGAGCACACCAAGTTTTCTGCCCGATTTCGGGCAGAGAATCTCCACAATGCTGCAACTTCGCCACAACGCGCGACAGTCGGCAATCTCTGATAACTCTAAGTAGCCATCAGAGGGGGAGGAACCATCATGCGCCGCCTGCCGGGGATCACCGTCGTCACCGCTCTCGCCGTACTGGTCTCGGCCGTCCCGGCACAGGCGGCATACCCGGGGGATCAGATGACACGGCCCCGGAAGCGCCCGGCACCCGCCACGACCGCGACCTCCCCCGGCGCTGTCGCCGGCACACCGCCGACGGCGGGAACGGGTGCGCGGTCCGGCAGGCAGGACGCCTTCGCGAAGGCCGCGCGGACGTACGGGGTGCCGGAGAGCGTGCTGCTCGCGGTCTCCTACCTGGAGTCCCGCTGGGAGGGCCACCGCGGGCTGCCCAGCGTCTCCGCCGGCTACGGCCCGATGCATCTGGTCGACGGCCGGGCCAGACCGGGCCGGCCGCACGGCGTCGGCGAGGACCCGCGCGGCGACGAGACCCGACCACGCGTGATCGCCCTTCCGCCCGTCGCGCCGGCCCCGCCCCAGGACACCCTGCGACGGGCCTCGGAACTGACCGGCCTGCCCCTCCGCCGGCTGCGCGAGGACCCCTCCGCCAACATCCTGGGCGGTGCCGCGCTGCTCGCCGACTACCGGCGCCGCACCGGCGGGAGCCCCGACGCCGGTGCGGCCGGCTGGTACGACGCGGTGGCCCGCTATCCCGGCGTACCGGAGGAGGGCGCCGCGGGAACGGAGGCGGCACGGTCCTTCGCCGACGAGGTCTACGCGACGATCCAGGCCGGTGCCGCACGGGTGACCGACGACGGCGAACGGGTGGTGCTGCCCGCGACGCCGGGCCTTTCCGTACCGCGGGCGCCACTCCCCCCCGAACCGCCTCTCCCCGAACCGCCCGCCCCGATGGCACAGCGCCGCGCGCACCGTCCCACCCCCAGCCCCGCCCCCACCTCCGCCCCCGTCACGGACACCGCCGTGAAGCCCGCGACGGAGCCTGCCGCGAAGATCGCCACAGTGCTCGCCGCAGCCCCCTCCCCCCTGCCCACCGCGAAACCCACCGCAAAACCCACCGCGGGCCCCACCGCGAAACCCGCGGCGGGCCCCGCGGCGAGACCCGTGGCGGCCCCCGCCGGGAAAGCCACCACCACTCCCGTCGCGGGGCCCGACTGCCCGAGGAACGTCTCCTGCGAGTGGCTCCCCGCCGTCTACCGGCGGCTCAAGGGCGGCGGCTACGGCAACCACGACCGCTCCGACGGTCCCCGCAGGATCGACTACATCGTGATCCACGACGGCGAGACGAGCTACGACGCGATGACCCGCCTGGTCAAGAACCCCGAATACCTGAGCTGGCACTTCACCATCCGCTCCAGCGACGGCCACATCGCCCAGCACCTACGGGCCAGGGACATCGGCTGGCACGCCGGAAACTGGTACGTCAACTCCCGCTCCATCGGCCTGGAGCACGAGGGGTACCTGGCCAGGGGCGGATCCTGGTTCACCGAGGCGATGTACCGGGCCTCGGCCAGACTGGTACGCCACCTCGCGGCCAAGTACGACGTCCCCCTCGACCGGGCGCACATCCTGGGACACGACAACGTGCCGGGCACCACCCCGGAGACCGTGGGCGGCATGCACGACGACCCCGGCCCGTACTGGGACTGGAGCCACTACTTCGAACTGCTCGGCAGCCCGCTGCGCGCCTCCGGCGGTGACGCCGCGCGCTCGGTGCTGATCAAGCCCGACTACGGCACCAACAGCCCGAACTTCACCGGCTGTCCTGGAGGGTGCCGCAGCCTGGGCGCCTCCTCGGTCTGGCTGCACACCCGCCCCTCCCTCACCGCGCCACTGGTCTCCGATATCGGCAAGCACCCCACCGGCGACTCCACGTACAGCGTCTACGACCACGCCGCCCGCGCCTCCAGCGGCCAGCGGTACGCGCTCGCCGAGCGCAGGGACGGCTGGACCGCGATCTGGTACCTCGGCCGGAAGGCGTGGTTCAGCGACCCCGCCGAGGCCCCCACCTCCCTGCCCGCGTCGGGCCCTCTGGTGACGCCCAGACCCGGCCGCTCCCCGATCAGGGTGTACGGCAGGGCCTATCCGAAGGCGCATGCCTACCCCGTGGGCGTCCCCGTGCAGGCCCTGACCCCGTTGCAGTACTCGATACCCGCCGGGCAGTTCTACAGCTCCGGCCCGACGACCCGTGCCTCGTACCTGCGGGCGGCCGCCTTCGATCCTGCCGAGCACCGCGTCGTCAGGGGCGAGATCCGCTACCGGCAGATCCAGTTCGGGCACCGGATCATGTTCGTCCGGGCCTCCGACGTCCAACCGGTCAGCAGGTGAAGACCTTCGTCAGACCCGATCCTTGCGCACATCCGCCCCGCGGAGGCGCTAGAGTTTCCACGTGCCCCGGAGTCGTCTCCGGGGAGCACGCGGAAGTGGCTCAGTGGTAGAGCATCACCTTGCCAAGGTGAGGGTCGCGGGTTCGAATCCCGTCTTCCGCTCCGGCAGGTCCTTTCAGGATCTGGCTGGTGGAGTGGCCGAGAGGCGAGGCAACGGCCTGCAAAGCCGTCTACACGGGTTCAAATCCCGTCTCCACCTCAGCGCACGACCTGCGGACCCCCGGGATCCGGTAGGGTAGTGCGAGCGCCAAGGGGAAACCCGAAGCGAAATGCGGAAGTGGCTCAGTGGTAGAGCATCACCTTGCCAAGGTGAGGGTCGCGGGTTCGAATCCCGTCTTCCGCTCTGGTGGTACCCGAGGACGATTAGCTCAGCGGGAGAGCGCTTCCCTGACACGGAAGAGGTCACAGGTTCAATCCCTGTATCGTCCACCGGATAAATCCCAGGCCCTCGGTCTGGGATTTTCTGTTTCCCGGCGCCGTGCCACCCGCGCGGAGCGACAGGAGCGAGGCCCCGGCGCCCGGATCCCGCGCGGCCCGCGGGTCAGCCGCCGGGTCCCACCTTATTGTTCGGCGCACCGTCGCCGCTGGTCGGCAGATCGCCGCGCTCCACCGGAGCGGACGGCGACAAGGGCGTCCCGAAACCATCCGGGATCGCCTGCCGCGCTCCGGCCACGGCCGCCTTCAGCGCGGCCCGGTCGACCTCGTCGACGCCGCCGTTCAACCGGATGAAGTGATCGGCTCGGACCGCCGTGTACTCATGGCGGCCCCCGCCCGAGCGGTACCAGCCCACCTCGTCACGCTCACACCTCACCGGAGCCCCCGGCGGATCCGCGTCCATCAGCGGCGTGTCCGCGCACCGGGCGTCGCTGAACGTGCCGCGGTCGACCCTCAGCTGAACGAGCGAGCCCTCGGAGAAGTAGACGGCTCCGAACCCGTCATTCCCGAACACGCCGGCCGACAGCACGGCCAGCTCGTACCCCGGCAGCTCCAGTACGTAGATCAGCTCCGGAGCCGCTCCCTGCCGCCGCACCTGATCCAGCACGTTCTGGCTGAGCGACGCCTCGGAGCCACAGCCCACGACCAGCCCGAGAACCGCGACGGAAACGAACCGCTCCTTCATTGTGATCACTTTGTCGTATCCGGTCCCCCTCCGACAACCTCGGCCTCGCGAGGTCCGCCGGAGCATCCGGCAAAGGCCCTCCCGGCCCGCTCTCACCCGGACTTCCCCGCCCGAACCCCGCCTGACGCGACCTCGGGTCCGGAACAATCATCACGATCACCTTTTTGGCCCGCGTCACCGGCGGGCAAAGAGACACCAAAAGAGGCACCATGGGAGGACGCATAACCTGAAACACCGTTAATCGCTATGCTTTTGAAACGTGGCAAAGGGGGCGAGCCTGTGCAACGCGTGGTGGTCGATCCTGAGGTGCCGAGGGACATCGCCGAACTCCTCCGTCGTAACGGGCCCCTGCTCTATCGCCTTCGTACCGGACGTGTCCCGAGGGGGGACGACGATCCCCGGGTTCCGGGAGTGCTCGTAGGGCTTTTCGGCGGCTCGGCGGCGGTCGCGGCGGCCGGATTGGCACTCGGCGGCACCCCGCTCCCGACGTCCGCGGCCGTGCTCACCCTGCTGGTCGGTTTCTACCTCATCATCCTCACGGTGATCTACCTCGCCAGGAAGCCCTCACCCGCCGACTCCATCGAGCGGGTCCTGTACCGGCACTCCCTGCAGTGGCAGGGGCGCTTCCTGATCCTGGAGGACTTCGACCACGACGCCAGAAACCTGCTCGGCCGGGTCCAGCGGGCGATCGACTTCATCGTGTGCTCCCGGGTCAACGCCATGGGCATGCTCGACAGCGTGCGCAACGCGGTGATGCTCCCCGCCGAGGAGTGGGAGATCGCCCGGCTGCTGACCAAGCTCTCCGCGCTGCGGGCCAGGCACCGCCATCTCGCCAGGGGCGGCAGGAGTCCCGAGGTGGCCGCGGCCATGGCGCCGCTGGAGCGCGCCCTGGCCGCCAGCGAGGCCGCCGTGCTCGCGCGGGTGGAGGCCCTGGAACGCTACGCGGGCCACGTGGCCGACGCCGATCGCGCCCTGCTCTCCCAGGGGCAGATCGAGGCACTGCGAGCTCACCTGCCCGAGTACGAGCAGCTCGTCGCCGAGACGGGCGCGGCCAGGTTCTCCGCGCCGGAGATCGGGCATCTCAGCGATGACGCCGACATGCTCCGGCGGGCGCTCGGCGAGAGCGTACGCTCGGCGCACGAGGCGTTCCGCCATCTCGACCGATGATGTGAGAACCTGACCGGATGGAGGGACGAGCCTGTGCGGCGAGTGGTGGTCGATCCCGAGGTTCCCGCCCGGACCGCCGACCTCTTCCGCCAGCACGCGTCGATGTTGTCGCGTATCCGCGCCGGCTGGAGCCCCGAGCCCGCTGAGCCCGCCTCTCGGCTGCCCGTCCGTTTCCTGTGGTCCGGAGGGGCGATGTCGGCGCTCCTGCTGGCCTGCCTGCTCTTCCTCGCGGACGCCGGGCAGCTGTTCTTCTTCGTGCTCGCCCTGCTCGCCCTCGTGGTCCTCGTCGGTTTCCTCACCGCCCGCGAGCCGCTGGAACCGGAGGCGACCGAGCACGACCTGTATCGCGAGGCCCGCTGGTACGAGGGCCGCTACCTGCTGCCCGCCGAGGACTTCGACTACAACGCCGGCCAGCTGCTCGAACGGGCCCAGCAGGCGATCGACTTCATCCTGCGCTCCCGGGTCAACGCCATGGGCATGCTCGACGACGTGCGCAACGCGGTGATGCTCCCCTCGCAGGAATGGGAGATCGCCCAGCTGCTGACCAAGCTCTCCGCACTGCGCAACGAGCATCACGAGTTCGTGTACGGCGGCAGCACGCCGGAGGTGGCCGCGGCCATGGCACCGCTGGAGCGTGCCCTGGCCGCCAGCGAGGCCGCCGTGCTCGCGCGGGTGGAGGCCCTGGAGCGCTACGCGGGCCACGTGTCCGACGCCGAGCGGGCGCTACGCGCCCACGAGCAGATCGAGATACTCCGCTCACGGCTTCCCCGCTATGAGGAACTCCTGGCGGAGTCGGGCGCGGACGCCTTCGCCGTACCGGAGATAGGGAAGCTCACCGAGGACGCCGGCCACCTGGAGCAGGCGCTGCGCGACAGTGTCCGTTCGGCGCACGAGGCCTTCCGCCACCTCGACGGCTCTGCCACCGACAGGGCCACCCACAGTGCCGCCAACGGGGCCGCCAACGGGGCCGCCGGCCCCTCGACCTCTCCGAGCGGGCCTGTCCATCCCCCGAACTCCGGGAACTCCGGAGAGGAACCTTCGGCTCCCTGAAGACGGATCCTCCCTCCCCGGGCGGACCGGCCCTTGTCATGCATCGCGAAGAAGACGAGGATAGCTCGCGTTCTTTGGAGGTAGCATGCGGATCCGCCTGGACACAACCCTCGGCGTGGTCGTGCTGGTCGACGTGTTACGGGTCTTCCTGCCCTCGTTGATCACGCTCTTCGGCCGGGCGGGAAGCACTCCCGCGGAGATGATGGGCCTGTACGCCCTCTCCTGGTTCGTCCTGGCCTTCCTGACCGTCCCGCTGGCCAGACTCGTCCAGCCGCGGCTGATCGCCCTCGGTGCCGGATGCCTGCTGCTCCTGGCTCGGCTGGCGCTCCAGCTGACCGGGGGCGGGGGCCCGCAGCTGTACGTGGCCAGCCTCGGCCTGCTGGCCGGCCTGGTCTGGCTGGTGGCGACCGCGATGGGCGGCCGGGACGCCCGGCCCGTGATGGCCGGGGTGATCGCCGGCCTGGCGGCCGCCACGGTGACCCACGCGGCGCTGGACGGCATCGACCTGATGTGGCGGCCTGGAGCGATCCCGTGGGCACTGCTGGCTGTCGAACTCGGGCTCTTCGGCCTGTTCCTGATCCGGGCGGAACTCCCGGACGAGGAGTACTCCGGTGCCCCCCGCGCCTGGCTGGCCCTCGGCCCCGCCCTGCTGCTCTGGGGTCTCTACACGGGCAACACCGCGCACGCCCAGGCGGCGACCGTATCCGCCCAGCAGGCCGCCGCCGTGATCGTGGCGGCGTTCGCGGTGGTGTCGGCGGCGCCCGCCGCGCTGCCGGTGCTGCGCCGCCCGCTCCCGCCCGCCATCGCCCTGGTGGCCTCGGCGGTGGCGTTCACCCTGGGCAGGGCCACCGTGGACGGCGTCCACGGGGTGGCCCCCGGCTGGACGATCGCCGCGCAGATCGTCGGCCAGCTCGCGCTCGGCGCCTGTCTGGCGCACGCCGCGACGACCTTCGGCCCGGACGGGGCGGCACGGCGGGGCCTGGCCGCGGCAGGAGGCATGCTGCTGTTCGTCGTGTTCGTCTTCGGTTACTACGCCGCCTACGACCTCTACCTTTCCAACCAGTGGGTGCCGGTCGGCGCGGCGCTCGTCGTCGCGGTCCTGGGTCTGGCGGGTGGCACGGGCCTGCCGCGCCGCTCCTACGACCGGCGGTTCGCGGCGGTCACCGTGGCCGCGGTCGCGCTGGTGGCGGCCGTGCCCCTCTGGCAGGGGGAGCGGCCTGGCTGGGAGGCACCGCGTGATGGGCTGCGGGTCGCGGCCTACAACATCAGGATGGGGTACGGCGAGTCCGGCAGGCTCTCCCTGGAGCAGCAGGCCGACGCGCTCAGGGAGTTGCGGCCGCACGTGGTGGTGCTGAGCGAGGCCGACCGGGGCTGGCTGCTCAACGGCGGCCACGACGGGGTGCGGCTGATCGCCGAGCGGCTGGGCATGCACTACATCTGGGCCCCGGCGACCGACGAGGTGTGGGGCGACGCCCTGCTCACCACGCTGCCGGTCACCTCGATAAGGAACCACGTGCTGGTCCAGGGCGGACCGACCGGCGCGCAGGCGCTGGAGGTCGGGCTGCGCTGGCAGGGCGGGGACGTCACCGTGATCGGCACCCACCTGCAGCCTCCGCCGGGCTGGCGCGAACTCGACCAGGTCGAACAGCTCGGCGGGATCGTCAGGGAGGCCTCCACGGGGGGCGCCCCGGTGATCGTGGCCGGCGACCTCAACCTTCAGCCCGGGGACCGGGCCTGGGAGGTGCTGACCGGCGCGGGCCTGACCGACCCCCTCGCCCCGGCCAGGCCGTTCAACACCATTCCGTCCCGGGGACACTCGGTCGAGCAGATCGACCACGTGCTCGTCACCCCGGGTTTCACCGGAAAGGACCAGGTCAACCCCGATGTCCCACACTCCGACCACCGCCCGATAGCGGTCACCCTGGTCGCCGGGCCTTGATCGGGTTCCGCTGGGTAGTGTCGGGTGCATGACGGGACGACCTGTACTGATCTTCGACGGCGACTGTGGTTTCTGCACGACGAGCGTCAGGTTCGCCGAGCACCGCATCGGGGTTCGCGCCCTGGTCGTCCCCTGGCAGTTCACCGACCTTCCGGCGCTGGGCGTGACACGCGAACGGGCCGAGCGCGAGGTGCTCTGGGTCCAGGACGGCGGTGTGCACGGCGGAGCGCAGGCGGTGGCCAGGCTGTTGATCGCCGCCGGTCTCCCGTGGAGCCCGCTGGGGTTCGCGCTGCGGGTCCCGCCGTTGCGCTGGGCGGCCCAGGGGCTCTACCGCCTGATCGCCGGCAACCGGCACCGCCTGCCCGGCGGTACCCCCGCCTGCGCCCTGCCTCCGGACCGCCGATGAAGGGCGTCCTGCTCACCGGGTTCGAGCCGCTCGACGGCGGCGGCAACCCGTCGTGGGAGGCGATCGCCCTGGTGCCCGGGGTGCGGACCGCGCTGCTCCCCTGCCGGTTCGGCGAGATGCTCGAGCAGTTGCGCGCGGCGGTGGCCGAGCACGATCCGGCGGTGGTCGTGTGCGTCGGGCAGGCCGGAGGGCGGCCGGACGTGACCGTGGAGCGGGTGGCCGTCAACCTCGACGACGCGTGCGTCCCGGACAGCGCCGGGCGGCAGCCGATCGACGAGCCGGTGGTACGTGGCGGTCCTGCCGCCTACTTCGCCACGCTGCCGGTGAAGGCGTGCGTGGCGGCGGCGCGGGCGGTCGGGGTGCCCGCGAGCGTCTCGCAGAGCGCCGGCACGTTCCTGTGCAACCACCTCTTCTACGGCCTGATGCACCTGATCGCCACCGAGCGGCCGGGGGTCCGCGGAGGTTTCGTGCACCTGCCGTACAGCCCCGGGCAGGTCCTTGGCGAGGCCAGGCCCTCCATGCCCGTCTCGGTGTCCGCCCAGGCGCTCACGGCGATCGTGACCACCGCCGTCTCCGTCTCGCTGGGCGGTGATCTCCGCCTGGTCGGTGGCTCCCTGCACTGACCGGGCGCCCCGCGTCGGGGCCGCCCGCTCCCTTCGTCCCCGTTCTGGGGAAAGGCGGCCCGCCGGTCAGAGCGGCACGCCGTACACCACCCGGCGGCCCGCGAACTCGGTCACGCTCCACAGCGTCTTCTTGTCGCGGACGCAGGTGAGGTCCTCAGGCCCCACCGGGTAGGGCCGTCTGCGCACCGTGTCGCCGACCACGACCAGGGTGCCGTTCCCCGCGGCGCCCGCGGTCTGGCTGAGATACCAGGTGCCGTTGTAGGAGAGCGCGCCCTGGATCTTGCTCACCGGGAGCGCGTAGGCGTCCACGGCCTGGACGACGCCGCCGGCGGGGGCGTTCAGTGCCCCCTGCGCGGTCAGCGACCAGCGGGCCACCCGTCCGACCGTGCCCGCCGTGTCGACGTACTCGCCACAGATCAGGGTGTGGGGGGTGGTGCTGCGGTCGACGGCGGTGTAGGAGAAACGCACCGTGCCGCCGGTGGTGGTCCAGGCGTCGGTCTGCGGCATCACGTACCGGTAGCCGAACGCCTCGTATCTGCCGCCCTTCCTGCCGATCTCGGCCGTGCCGTCCCCGTTGACCTCGAAGATCTGCCGGGTGTCGAACACCCGCAGGCCCCGCGTGGTGTCGGCGACGTACAGCAGGCCGCCGTACCAGGCGACGCCGCCCGCGTGGATGTTGATCGGTGCGATGTTCCCGTCCGCGGCGACCCGCACCAGCAGGACGTGCCGGTAGCGGAGCCTCGCGGCGTTCAGGAAGGTCAGGCGCACGCCCCGCTCGGCCCCCGACGTCGGCGAGTGGTACCAGCTCACCACGAACGTGTTCCCGCCGATCCCGGCGTCGGAGGCGGAGGTCAGGCCCTGGGGGTACCACTCCCTGGTGACGTTGTCGTCCGCGTCGAAGCAGTACCAGTCAACGGGTTTGGGAGTCATCGTGGCGAACGCCCCGGCACCGGTCGATCCCTTTCTGGCCGCGACGCGATTGGCCTTGGCCAGCACGGTGTCGAGGGAGACCCGTTGAAGTTCCTTCTCCAGGACCTTGATCCCGGCCGCGAGGCCGCCGGCGTCCCGTTTCAACCCGAACGGCTCCGCCGGTGCGGCCTTCATCTGACTCATGTGGGGGTCTCCTTGTCCGGTCCCGCCAGGATCGGCGGATCAAGATACGGAGTTCATGAGTATGCCTTTACTCAAATCCCTTTTGTAGTTAAAAGGGCCAGGTATGAACGGGCTCCCCGGTCCGTGACAGTTCCCGGTACCGGCTCACCAGGCGCGCCCGCGCCGCCTGGTCGCCCCCCATGCCCGCCAGCGCCTTCCGCTGCCAGATCGCACCGGTACGGCGGCGCGTGACGCGTTCCCGCACGATGTCCAGCGCCCACCGGATCTCGCCCGGCTCCACGCCCATCTTGCCGAGACCGGTCTCGGCGACCGGCAGCAGGTCCAGGGCGAGCCGCCAGGCCGGGACCTCCTCGCTCAGGCCGGGCCAGCTCAGCGGCGCGTCCAGGCCGTGGATCGCGCCTCGGTAGAAGTTGCGGTAGGCCCCGGCGAAGGGGAACTCCTCCACCGGCTGGAGGGCCAGGGCCGCGGTCAGCCCAAGCAGGAACGCGCTGTTGGCCGCCATGTCCGCCGCGCTCGGCCCCGCGGGCAGAGCGCGCATCTCCACCCGAAGGTGGCCGCCGCCGACCGGGTCGTAGACCGGCCGGTTCCACAGCCACACGGTGCCCTGGTGGAGCCGGAGCTCGGCCAGCTTCGGGACACCGCCCGCGGGCACCTCCTCCGGTGCCGAGCTCATCGGCAGCACCGGTTCGTAGTCGCGGACGCATGCCTCGAACAGTCCCTCGGCGCTCCGCGCCCAGCCGGAGCCGAACGCCACCCGCCGGACCCTGCGGTCGAGCCGCTCGACGTCCCGGTCGTCGGCGGCCTCCTCGAACAGCGCGATCCTCGTCTCCTCCCAGAGCTGCCTGCCCAGGAAGGCCGGTGAGTTGCCACTGACCGCGAGGACCGGGCCGATGGCCAGCTGGGCGGCGTTGTAGACGCGGGCGAAGTCGGCGGGAGGCGTGCGGAGATGAACCTGCCAGGAGGTGTTGGCGCTCTCCAGGATCACCCCCTTGACCTCCAGCTCCAGCAGTTCGACCCCCTCGATGCGCACCCGGAACGGCTCCGTGCGCAGCCGCCGCATGCCCCTGGCCAGCGCTCGGTAGCGTCCCTCACCGCTCAGCGCCTCGTGGGTGAAGTCGAACTCGCTCAGTGAGGGCAGGATCCCGATCACCACGACCTGCCCGCCCTGCGTCTCGGCCGCCGTGTCCACCACGGCCATGATCTCCCGCATCTCGCGCATCATGGCGGTGAACGGCCGCCCGGCGATCGGCAGCGGGGTCAGGTTGGCCTCCAGGTTGAACCTGCCCAGCTCCAGCGTGAGCCGATCGTCGGCGGCGACCGCCTGCACCTCCTGGTTGCGGGGCAGCGGGCGGCCGTCGGGCGTTATGAGGAACATCTCCAGTTCAGCCCCGATCGTCACGGGACCGGCCCCGAAACCGGGCCGCGCGAGCACCTCGCGGAGAGTGCCGAGCTGCTCCGCCAATCTCTCCCCGAAGCGGATGAACTCCACCTCGGAGTAACGGTCCTTGTCGACTTTCTGCCCCATCACACCGTCCGATCAGTTGGTCCTCGTGCTCCCTCCCTCTCTCCCAGCTTGCGCCTTCTAATCAGGGCTTTCGTCACAGCCCTCCGTGAACGAGGGCGCGCGGCACGTCCGGGGCCCCTTGCCGCGTCTCCTCTGACTTCCCACGATGCCTCGCGGGCACCGAGAAGGGAACGGGGGCCGGGACCGAATTGAGTAGTGTCAGGTTCGAGTGGAGCCGAAAGGCGGCGGCCGGTAGCCGGAAGAGAGTGTGCGCGGGTGCGAGCGGTGGTCTTCGACGACTTTGGAACCGATCTTGAGGTTCGGGAGGTGCCCGCCCCCGAGCCCCCGCCCGGCGGAGCGGTGATCCGGGTGGAGGCCACCGGGCTCTGCCGGAGCGACTGGCACGGCTGGCAGGGCCACGACCCGGACATCCGGGTCCTGCCCCACGTGCCCGGGCACGAGCTTGCCGGGGTGGTCGAGGCGGTGGGCGCGGGCGTCGACTCGTGGCGGCCCGGCGACCGGGTGACCGTCCCGTTCGTCTGCGCCTGCGGTTCCTGCGCGGCGTGCGCGGCCGGCGAGCAGCAGGTCTGCGAGCGTCAGACCCAGCCGGGGTTCACCCACTGGGGTTCCTTCGCCGAGTACGTGGCGATCGATCACGCGGACGTGAACCTGGTGCGGCTCCCCGAGGAGATGAGCTTCGGCACCGCCGCGAGCCTGGGCTGCCGCTTCGCCACCGCCTACCGGGCCGTGAACGCCGTGGGCCAGGTGCGGCCCGGCGAGTGGACGGCCGTGCACGGCTGCGGCGGTGTGGGCCTGTCCGCCATCATGATCGCGGCTGCGGCCGGGGCCAGGGTGATCGCCGTGGACGTCTCCGCGGGCGCCCTGGAGATGGCCGGCGCGTTCGGCGCCACCGCCTGCGTCAATGCCGCCCCGGCCGAGGCCGATGTCCCCGCCCGGATCATGGAGCTCACCTCGGGGGGCGCCCACGTCTCCATCGACGCGCTCGGCAGCCCCGGGACATGCACGGCGTCGATCGAGAGCCTGCGCCGCCGGGGACGCCACGTCCAGATCGGCCTGCTGCCGGGGCTCACCGCGCTCCCGATGGGCCGGGTGATCGGCTACGAGCTCGAACTTCTCGGCAGCCACGGCATGGCCGCACACGCCTACCCGGCGATGCTGGCGGCCGTCGCCGACGGCACCCTCCACCCGGACGCACTGGTCACCCGCTCCATCGGCCTCCAGGAGGCGGGAGGCGCGCTCGCCTCGATCGGATCCGTCCCCGGCGTCACGATGATCATTCCATCCCTGCGCTGACGGCGCGGGCCGCGAACCAAAAGAGAACACGTTTCAGTTTTTGTCGACCAAAACAGCGGCGGTGCCGGCTTCGCCTTCCACCGGCTGAGAGTCCGGTCGGAGATCGGCAGGTCATGAGCACGGAGCCCGACGGGCGCACCCGGCGGCCACGTCCCGTGCGCCGTTGAACCGGCTCGCGGCGGCCCGGCGCGCCACAACTGATCCACAGGTTACTTCCAAGAGGCCACCCCCAGACTGTGCGCACTCAACAGAAGGAGAACCTGTGAAGATCGCACTGGTCACCGGGGCCGGGCGGGGCATCGGCCGGGAGATCGCCCGGCAGCTTGCCGAGCGCGGGATGACCGTGTTCGCCGGGGTCCGTGACGAGAGCCACGCTCCCGAGGGCACCCGTCCCGTACTGCTCGACGTCACCGACCCGGCGGCGGCCGCGAGCGCGGCCAAGATCGTCGGTGAGGGGTTCGGGCGGCTGGACGTACTGGTCAACAATGCCGCGACCTGTGGTGACTTCGGCGTGGCCCCGGCGGAGGTGACCGTCGAGCACATGCGGGTCACCTACGAGGTGGGCGTCTTCGGGGTCGTCACCGTCACCCACGCGATGATCCCGCTGCTGCGGGCGTCCGGCGAGGCCAGGATCGTCAACATGACGACCCGGCTGGCCTCGGTCGGCCTCACCTCCACCGGAGACGACCTCAACGTCGCGTGGCCGATGCTGGCCTACAACTCGGCCAAGAGCGCGCTCAACGCGCTCACCGTGCTCTACGCCAACGAGCTGCGCGGGTCCGGAATCCTGGTCAACGCCGTCGATCCCGGCCACTGCGCCACCGACCTGACCGGCCACACCGGAACCCGTACGGCGGCCGAGGGCGCGGCGGTGGCCGTACGGATGGCGACTCTCGGCGGCGACGGCCCGACCGGCACGTTCAGCTCGCAGGAGGGCCCCATCCCCTGGTAGACGGACCCCGATGGCGACAGCCGGGGAGAGCGCAGATCGGTGCTCTCCCCGGCTGTCTCCGGCAAAAGCGGCACACCATCAATAGCCGGCCTGTCCTTTCATTCAATGAGGCCTGATGAAACCCCGAAGAACAGGGCACAGCGCGACGACCAGCCAAAACGGGGCGGCCACAGAGCTTTAAATGCTCATATAAACGATTAAGACGGTGATAGCGTCGGCAACCATGCGTCCAGAAGATCTCGCCCTGCTCAACGTACCCGGCAGCGTCACCCTCCACGGCGATCTCCTTCTCGTCGACGTGGCCCGGCCCGATCTGGAGGCCGACGCCTACTCCGGGAACCTGTGGCGGGTGCCGCAGGACGGCCCGCCCGTCCGGTTCACCTTCGGCGACCGCGACAGCGCGCCGCGCATCTCCCCCGACGGCGCCTGGGTCGCCTTCCTGCGTGCCGGCGACGGCAGCCCGCAACTGCACGTGATGCCCACCGGCGGCGGTGAGGGCCGGCCGGTCACCGACCTGCCGCTGGGCACGGGCGTCCCGGTCTGGGCACCGGACTCGCGCCGGATCGCGTTCGTCGCCCGGGTCGCCGAGCCGGGCCGGTACGGCACCGAGGAGGGCGTGGGCGCCGAGGCCGAGGCGCCGCGCCGGATCACCGGGCTCCGCCACCGGACCGAGGGAATCGGCTTCACCTTCGACCGGCGGCAGAGCCTGTTCGTGGTCAACGCCCTCGCGGACGTCCCGGTGCCAGTACGACTGACCGAGGGACCCTACGACGTCGAGTCCCCCTGCTGGACACCGGACGGCGAGCACGTGCTGGTCTCAGCCCCCCGCGACCTCGACGGTGAGAGCCTGCACACGGACGTGTACGCCGTCCCGGCCGGCGGGGGCGCCCCGATCCTCGCGGTGCGCAGCGACGGCTCCGCCGAGCATCCCGTCGCCCTGCCCGGCGGGGAGGTGCTCTACCTCGGCACGGAGTTCTCCGGACTCGACGCGGTGGCCCGCAACACCGGCCTCTACCGCGCGCCACTGTGGATCGCCGGCGAGACGGCGATCGGGACCGGGACCCGGCTGACCGAGGAGGAGTCGGTGGACTGCGAGCCACTGCCTCCCGTACCGCTGCGGGACGGCGTCCTGGTCGCGGTGCGGGTGCGCGGCGCGGTCGAGCTGCGGCTGGTCCCCTCCGGCGCCCTCGACACGCCGCTGGAGAAGCTCGTCCCGATCCTGGGCGAGCGGGCGGGCGTCAGGTCCTTCACCTCCTGCGGCGAGCAGGTGGTCGCGGTGGTGTCCACCCCCGCGAGCCCCGGCGAGGTGGTCACCCCGGACGGGCCGCTGACGGACTTCTCCGGCGCCCTCGCCGGGATCAGCCCGCTGCTGGAGATCACCGCCGTCTCCGCCGACGGCTACCCGGTCCACGGCTGGCTGGCCCTGCCCGAGGGCGAAGGCCCGCATCCCGTCCTGCTGAACGTGCACGGCGGCCCGTTCCACCAGCACGGATGGGCCTTCCTGGACGAGACCCAGGTCTACGCGGGCGCCGGGTACGCGGTGGTCCTGCCGAACCCGCGCGGCTCCTCCGGATACGGACAGGCGCACGGCCGGTCGGTGATCGGCGCGCTGGGCACCGTGGACGCCGACGACGTGCTGGCCCTGCTCGACGCCGCGCTGGATCGACCCGAGTGCGACGCCGGACGGGTGGGCGTGATGGGCGGCTCCTACGGCGGCTTCATGACGAGCTGGCTGGCCGCCCGGCACGGGGACCGGTTCAGGGCCGCCTGGAGCGAGCGTGCGGTCAACGCCTGGGACTCCTTCACCGGCTCCTCCGACATCGGCTGGTTCTTCGCCGAGGCCTACTGCGGTCCCGACATCGAGACGCAGCGCGCGATGAGCCCGCTCTACCACGCCGATCGGATCACACTGCCGTTCGCCGTGGTCCACTCCGAGGAGGACATCCGCTGCCCGGTCGAGCAGGCACAGCGGATGTTCGTCGCGCTGCGCCGCAACGGCACCCCCGCCGAGTTCCTGCTCTTCCCCGGTGAGGGACACGAGCTCAGCCGCGGCGGGCGCCCGAAGCACCGCCTGCAGCGCTTCGAGGCGGTGCTGGAGTGGTGGTCTCGCCACCTGTCCTGACCGGACCTGCTCCCCGGCGATGAGACGCCGGGGATTTCCGCCGCGCCGTTCCTCCCGTGTCGAATGCCCGGTACGACAACAAAGCGGGCGCGGTGCGCGTCCAACGGACCATGAGACATTCCATCGGCGCCGGACTGCTCGCCGCCACCTCGGCGCTGGCCATGCTGGCGGCCGCGACCGCGTGCGCCCCGCCCGCCTCCCGCCCCCGGGGCGCCGCCCCGGCTGCCGGCAGCGCTCCCGCGGGCTTCTCCCCCGCGTCTCCAGACTCCGCCCCCGCGCGCCCCGCCGTCGCCGCCCAGGCCGCGGGCCTGCGGGTGGCGGGCAGCGGCACCGCCGCCGGGCGCTGCCGCACCGAGGCGCTCGCGGCGCGCGTCGGCAGGGTGGACGCCGGAGCGGGACAGCGTTACGCGCCGCTGGTGTTCACCAACACCTCCGCCAGGACCTGCTGGGTGTACGGCTTCGTCGGCCTGATCATGATCGACGGCAGCGGCGACGCGATGCGTACCAGGACGCGCAGGGAGAGCGTCCAGCCCCGGCGGATCACCCTGCGGCCCGGAGCGAGCGCGCACGCCAGGCTGCACTGGAGCCAGGTGCCCGGCGGGAGCCGATCATGCCCGGCGTCCGCACGGCTGATGATCATCCCGCCGGACGAGGTGGCGCACCTGGAGATTCCGTTCAAGGCGACCGTCTGCGACGACGGCCGCCTTGACGTCACCCCGATGGCCGCCGGGACACGCCTGTAGGCCCTCGCGACGGGTCCGGGAACCGGTGTCGCTTCCCGGCCCCGGCCTTTGATCCGGCCGCCGGGCCTTCGGACGGAGGGAACCGGCGGCCTGTCGAAGCGGCCGGCGTCACCGCCGGGGACGGCGGCAGGTCTAGGGACATCTCCGGTAGACCTGGGTCTTGATGTCCACCCCGATCTCACATTCCACGCTGAAGTAGTGGTCGCGCGCCTCCAGGAAGCTCTCCTCGATACCGCGCTGCGACCTCACGAAGGAGAGCAGGCTCCACGCCTCCTCCCTGCCGAGCCGGATCTCGTCGGGACCGAATCCCGGCTCGGCGTCCATCGCGTGGCGAAGCGTGGTGGAAAAGCTCCGGACGGGCTGGAAGCCGAACTCCGCGGCGCGCTCAGGGAGGTCGTTGAGGATCGTCCGGTCGGCGGCGTGGTCACGGTCGTAGGTCTCGAGCATGCGGCGGACCACGTCGGGGCCGCGGAAGGCCGCGTCGTCGCCCGAGCCGACCTCACCGCGCACCACGAAGTCCCGCTTCGCGTACCGATCGAGGAGGTGGTCATACTGGCTCGGCCGGACGATGAGGAAGAACCGGGACGGGCAGAGCGACTCGCAGAGCTGCCGCACCATCGAGTTGGCGATCCGCGTGCTGATCAGCGAACGGTTCACCACGGGCATGGCCAGGACCACGCCGGGGGCGGCTCACGTCCGCCGGGCAGGCTGTTGGCCGCAATGTAGGACGGCGGACTTGTGACTTTCTTGGTGTCCGCCCCGCAGGAGCGGTGAGCGTGCCTCAGCTCTCGATCCCCGGCAGGATCGCCTCGTCATCGCCTCGTCGAGCACGACCGGGGCGGTCCTGATCGGGCCTGTCGTACCGGCCTGCGGTGACGGCGACCGCGAGGCCCGGCGCGGGCGCCACGTAGATCCGCCGACCGCCGTTGCCGAACCCGCCCGTCCCGGTGTCTCCCGCGTACCACTCAGGCCCGCTACATGGGCGCCTCCGGTTGAGCACCGCCCCTACTTCCGAATCAGTGCGGGTAGGAGACGGGTTCGTTGGATATTCGGCGTGCGCTCCGTGACGCCCGGGTCAGCCCATGGCCTCGGACAAGGGTTTGCGGACCAGGTCGGGAACCTCGGCGTCGGCGGCGGCGTAGCCGATCGGGAACAGGATGTAGGGCCGCTCGTTGCCCGGCCGTCCGCAGATGCCGGTCAGGAACGCCATCGGATTCGGAGTGTGGGTGAGCGTGGACAGACCCATCGTGTGCAGGGCCGCGATGAAGAACCCGCAGGCGATGCCGACGCTCTCGTTGACGTAGTAGTGCTTGACCCTGGTGCCGTCGGGGCGTACGCCGTACTTCTCCGCGAAACAGACCACCAGCCACGGCACCGTTTCGAGGTAGCCCTTGTCGGAGCCGGTCTCCAGGTGGGCCAGGGCCGTACGCCACTCCGGGGTCAGCCGCCCGCCCTCGTAGTTCTGCCGCTCCTCGATCTCGGCCGCCTCCCTGATCCGCCTCCTGGTCTCCGGGTCGCCGATCACGACGAACTTCCACGGCTGCTGATGGGCTCCCGAGGGTGCGGTGTTCGCCGTCCTGACGGCCAGCTCGACGCACTCGCGCGGCACCGGTTCGTCGCTGAAGAAGCGCACACTCCGGCGCAGGTCCATATGTTCGTAGAACTCCCGGCCCCGCGTCACCATCTCGGCCTCGGGATAACGTACGGGCCGGTACGGAATGAATGGATGGGAATGTTCCCGTGCCACGATCGCCTCCATGGTTGACATATATGCAGGCGTAGTCTGAATTATGGTTATAAGCAGGGCAACACAGCGGCCGATTCACTGGCAGATTGTCAGTACCGGGCACGCCCCGCACCCCGGAGGTGGACAGATTGGCAGCTCGGCGGAACGGCCTGGACGAGCTCGACCGTAAGGTGCTCCAGCTGATCAGGGAGCGCCCCCGGACCGGCCTGCTGGAGATCGCCCGCCTCCTCGGCGTCGCCCGGGGCACCGTCCAGGCCCGCCTGGACCGGATGATCGCCGACGGCGTGATCACCGACTTCGGCCCCAACCTGTCTCCGCACGCCCTCGGCTATCCGGTGCAGGCCTTCACCACCCTTGAGGTGGAGCAGGCCTCCCGCGCCGGCATCTCCAGCGCCCTCACCGCGATCCCCGAAGTCCTCGAAGCGCACATCGTCACCGGCCCCGGCGACGTCTGGTGCCGCATCGCCGGACGCGACCACGAGCACATCCAGCAGGTCATCGACCAGGCCCTGGCCATCCCCGGAGTGCGGCGGAGCAGCACGGTGATCGCCCTGTCCACCGTGGTCCCCCACCGGGTCCAGCCACTGGCCGACGGCCGCTGAAGAAACACACCGGCGGAGCGGCCCCGGCGGGCGGCGGAACACGTCGGACCGCGGCAACGTGCACGCCGTCGACCGGCCCGTCCTGAGCGTGCCCTCTCACCCGCGTCGCGACATCGGCTCCGGCTCGGCGTCCTCATCGTCCTTACCAGGGGTCGCAACCCGGTAAGGCGGGTGATCTCATCCCACAGGATTTGAAATCCTCCTCCCCCTTACGAGGGGGCACAACACGACGGAATCGGGTGGGTCGAGGAGCATCCGGGTGAGGAGTGACCGGAGTCGGCGGTCGTAAGGTGGGGCCCAAGGTTATGAAGATCCGGAGGTTTGAGATGGAGTACGTGCGCCTGGGGTCCACCGGTATGAAGGTGTCGAGGGTCTGCCTCGGCATGATGAGTTACGGCGATCCCGCCAAGTGGGGCGAGTGGGTGCTCGACGAGACCGCCGCCGAGCCGATCGTGCGCCGGGCGGTCGAGGCAGGGGTGACGTTCTTCGACACCGCCGACGTCTACTCGCTCGGTGACAGCGAGGAGGTCACCGGCCGCCTGCTGAGCAGGATCTTCCCCAGCCGGGACGACTACGTGCTCGCCACCAAGGTGTGCCTGCCGATGAGCGAGGGGGTCAACGACCGCGGCCTGTCGCGCAAGCACATCCTGTCCTCGATCGACGCCTCGCTGCGCCGGCTGGGCACCGACCACGTGGACCTCTACCAGATCCACCGCTGGGACCCGGACACCCCGATCGAGGAGACCATGGAGGCCCTGCACGACGTGGTCCGCGCGGGCAAGGCCCGCTACATCGGCGCCTCCAGCATGTACGCCTGGCAGTTCGCCAAGGCCCAGCACGTCGCCGAGGTGCACGGATGGACAAAGTTCGTATCAATGCAGAATCATTACAATCTTCTCTACCGCGAGGAGGAGCGGGAGATGAACCCGCTCTGCCGCGACCAGGGGGTGGGCCTGATCCCGTGGAGCCCGCTGGCCCGGGGGCTGCTCGCCCGCGCCGGAGCCGAGGAGGCCACCACCCGCGCGGGCAGCGACCCGCGTATCGAGGCCCTCTATGACGACGCCGACAACGACCGGCTGATCCTGGAGCGGGTCGCCCAGCTGGCCGGGGAGCGCGAGGTCCCTCCCGCCCAGGTGGCGCTCTCCTGGCTGCTCCACCAGCCCGGCCTGTCGGCGCCGATCGTGGGCGCGACCAAGAACAGGCACGTGGACGACGCGGTCGCCGCGGTGGACCTGGTCCTGAGCGAGAAGGAGCTCGCCTTCCTCGCCGAGCCGTACCGTCCTCGCGCGGTCCGGATGTGATGTCACCTCCGCGAGCTCACCACGGCGAGGCGACCAGCGGTTCATAACCCTGTCCGGCTGGGTGCCGGCCGGAAGCGGCTCGGTGGCCAGGTCGTCCTCCCGCGTCGCGGCATCGTCATCGGCCGCTTCTGGATGGCCTGGCTGCGCAGTCCTCGAGTTCATCGAGAGCCGGTACAACCTGCACCACCTGCGCAGCCGCCCTGCCGACCACGAGGCCGCCGCAGCGACCTGACCACCACACCAACGATGTCCGTCAAAGCGGAACAAGCTCACTCTGGACGTTCAGGCACCGGGCCTCAGCCCTGGTTGGCTCCGCGCTCGCCGGCGATCTCCCAGAGCCGTTTGGCGTTGTTACCGAAGTAAGGACCGTAGACCGTTCCCCCGATTTCGCCCTCGCTGGTCACCGTCGTGACGTAGCCCCACATGCGCTCGTTCTGGTAGTCGTACATCCATGGTCCGCCGCTGGCGCCGTGCTGGGAGATCTGCGGGCAGTCGTCCACGCTGGATTGCACGAGGAAGTTGACCAGAATGGTGTCGCTGCAGTTGTACTGCCAGCCGCCCCAACTCGGCGCGATGCTCGGATAGCCCCATAGAGAACCGGAGAAGCTGGAGGAGCGGTTGAACGACATACCGTTGAAACCCGTGACGTCACCGAGCACGGCGCCGTCGCCGCGCGGCCAGACGCTGGCGAAGGCGTAGTCGTAGGCGTCGTTTCCTTGCTGGCTCCAGCCCTGGTAGACGTGCATCCAGGCGACCGTCCACGAGCCGTACCACGGGTCGGGCTGATTGTTGTAGTACGGCATGTAGGTCAGCTGCCGGGCCCAGCCGAGGCCGGGGCCGTCGTGGACGCAGTGGGCGGCGGTGGTGATGACGTTGCGCGCCGGACCCGGTACCGCGGCGGCCGAGCAGCTGAAATCGCGGCCCTCCGAGTCGACGCCGAAGATCTTGCCGACCGTCGGGGTGGCGAAGAACCCCAGCGAGCCGATCGAGGAGGACGCCGGCGGCCGGGCGGGCGCGGCGCCGGCCACGGTCACCTCCCGGCCGGCCGCCTCGACCGGCTGGACGGGCGCCCCCTGGGCCGCGTGGTGGACGATGTCCTTCGGCTTGGCTCGCGCCATGCGTTCCGGGGTCCAGGAGGCGCGAATCGATTCCGGTGTGTCGAGTTGTACGCTGTCGACCGTGGTCGGCTCGTCGCTCGCGTTCGCGGGGGCCGGGAGCGCGGCGAGTGTCCCGGCGACGAGTAACGTGCCCAGGAGCATGCGAATATTTCTCATGCCACGGTGATAACGATCACCACTGGGATCCGGGTTGGAACCGGCTGCAAACCCTGCGCCTACGACGCTGCGCGCCTGCCGGCATTACCCCGCAGCCGGCGAATCCGTCGAAGCCATCCGGCCGGACCTGATCATCCCCACCTGCTCGACAGGACTACACATGACCTTTTGTCATGATTAACCACCTGTGGCGCTATATCTCCAGAGATACGTGCATATGAGGGAGAGGTAGTAGTTTCGACCGTGGATTGATCAACGGAGGGTCCGATGGTTCGAAAGATGA
The DNA here is from genome assembly GCF_050943795.1 of Streptosporangium sp. CA-115845. Lineage (NCBI taxonomy): Bacteria > Bacillati > Actinomycetota > Actinomycetes > Streptosporangiales > Streptosporangiaceae > Streptosporangium > Streptosporangium sp. CA-115845. Next base: position 6,312,408 of record NZ_CP191988.1, read on the forward strand.
TCATCCTGGTGGCGGTCGCCGTGGCCGCGATGGGCGGTACGGCCGGTGCCGTCGTCTCCCCCTCTCCCTCTCCCTCTCCCTCCCACTCCCCCTCCCCTCAGGCCGTCACCCAGCAGGACAGGGACTTCCTCGTCCAGGCGCACCAGTCCAACCTGACCGAGATCGAGTCGAGCAAGGCCGCCCTTGAGAAGACCGCCGGCCAGCAAGGCCAGAAGGTCACCAAGACCGTCCGCAAGCTGGCAAAGCGTTTCGTCAAGGACCACAAGAAACTCGACAAGGCCGTCCGCCGGGTGGCCGATCAACTCGGCGTCAAACTCCCCGACACGCCCAACACGGAGCAACGCAAGCAACTCGACCAGCTGTCGGCCCTGAGCGGCGCGGAGTTCGACAGGGCCTGGATCAGCGCGGAGCTCCACGGCCACCACGAGACCCTGGCCGCCGTGGAGCAGGAGATCGAGAACGGTTCCTCACCCGAGGTGAAGAAGCTCGCCACCGTTGCCAAGCCCATCGTGCAGGAACACATAGACCTGCTGCTCAAGGCCGAGAGGGCCTCCACTCCCAGCCCCTCGGAAAGCCCCGGCAGCCCGGAAGGCCCCGGCGAACCGGAAGGTCCGGGTACCCCGGAGAGTCCCAGTCCCTCGGAGAGCTGAGGCGAGCAGTGCCCGGATCGGACGGAGCCCCGAAACCGGCCCATCGCCTTCTCCGGGGTCACCAGGGCAGCGGCAGGTACTCGAACCAGTCGAAGGCGGCCGTGTTGGTGCTCGGGTGGCCGTTGGAGGTGGCGTACAGGCCGATCATCGCACCGGTGAAGCCCCCGGCCACGGTGGAGCTGAGGATCCGGCCGTCCACCGGGACCCCGAGGTCGGTCCACTCACCCGGCCGCACCGCGTACCGGGCCTGGTAGTCCTGGCCGTACGCCTCCACTCCCAGCCAGAGCGGACCGGGCGGGATCTCCGTGCGGGCCAGCAGGGTGTCGGCGCCCTCGGCGCGGCGGGTGAGTTCCAGGCCGCGCACGGTGCGGACGAGCGTGATGTGGAAATCGTCGTTCTGGAACAGCACCAGACCGGCGCACTCCTCTCCCACCGGACGGAACTCAATCGCCGTGTGGGCCGCGAAGGCCAAGTGCCGCTGTCGCCGGGCGAGGAGGCTGGGCGCGGCGCGCTCGCGCAGGGTCTCGGGGCGCAGGCGCAGGGTGAGGCGGCTGTCGGCCAGGCTCCAGTACGGCTCGCGGGGCGTGCGCAGGTGGTTCCAGACGGGCGCGAGGTACGCGGTGTCGAAGTGGTCGCAAGCGGGGCCGGCGGGCCAGCGGCGCGCGGGGGTCGAGGGGGCCGGCATCCGCGGCTCGACCTGGTCGAAGACCGGCCAGTCGTCCTCCCAGCGGACCCGGGTCAGGAAGGTCTCGCGGCCCAGGTTGTAGCCGCTGACGGCCCGGACGGCGGCCATCGTGGGCTGGTCGTCCAGGGAACCGTCACCGGACGGGTGACCACCGGGGAGGCTGCCGTAGGGACGGGTGGCGAGCAGCACCGACCACCACTCGCCCTGCGCGTTCTGGACCAGGTCGGGGTGGCCGACGCTGGTGATGGGGTGGCGCAGCCCGAGGTGGCGGTGGGTGAGGACGGGGTTGCGCGGGTTGCCCTGGTAGGGGCCGGTGACCCGCTCGGAGCGGGCGACCATGACCGCGTGGTCCTCTGCGGTTCCCCCCTCGGAGGTCAGCAGGTAGTAGTGGGCGCCGATCCGGTAGATGTGCGGGCCCTCGGACCAGATGCCGCCGCGCTGCACCGGCTCCCAGATCACGTGCTCCGCGCCGACCGGCTTGAGCGTGGCGAGGTCGAGTTCGCGCAGCCAGATCTCGGTGTCGCCGTCATAGCGCCTGGCCGCCTTCTCCCGGGTGCCGGTCATCCAGGCGCGGCCGTCGTCGTCGAAGAACAGCGAGGGGTCGAAGCCCCGAGTGTCGGGGAACCAGACCGGGTCGCTCCACGGCCCGGCCGGATCGGTGGCGGTGACCAGGAAGTTGCCCGGCTCGTCCATCAGCGTCGTGATCATGTAGAAGACGCCGTCGTGGTGGCGGAGGGTGGGGGCGTAGATGCCGCCGGACGGCCGTACGCCGTCCAGGTCGAGCTGGGAGGGCCGGTCCAGCACGTGACCGAGCTGCCGCCAGTGCACGAGGTCTCGGCTGTGGAAGATCGGGACCCCGGGAAACCACTCGAAGGACGAGGTGACGAGGTAGTAGTCCGCGCCCACCCGGCATACCGAGGGATCGGGGTGGAAACCGGGGATGACGGGGTTGTCGTACACGGGTCCTCCGTTGGCATGTGCGGATCCTTCGTCCGCGCGACTTCCTGGCCGGGGTGGACGGCCTCTCCGGGAGACCGGGGGACGCCGGGCCCGCACGCCGTGGAGCGTGCGGCCCGGCGGCCCGGGGGGACGCGCCCTACTTGACGAGCTGGAGCACCCCCCACCTCGACGTGTCGACGTAGCCGCGCCCTGTCGGGTCGTTCCAGGTCGCGGCGGCCGCGCGGGTGGCACCGACGGCGTCGTTGACCTGGATGTCGAAGCCGAGCAGGGCGTCCTTGGCCAGGGTGACCGTGGGCAGCCTGATCGCCGCCTCGACCACGTAGCCGCCGGGGACGCGGGTGGCCGCGCCGGTCAGGTTCTCCTTGACCGCGAAGGCGTCGAAGGTGCCGCCGACGGTCTGCCTGCCGGTGAAGCTGATCCGGTACTGGCCGTCGTCATCGTCATAGCCCTTGGTCTTGTTGTTCTGCGGGTCCACGAAGATCTCGACGGAGTCCTGCTCCCAGGCGTTGGGCGACTCCTCGCTGAGCTCGGGGTCGGTGACGCGGGCCAGCACGTAGAGGGTGCCGGAGTTCCACATCGCCCGCACCTTGGCGGTCGCCCCCGAGGTGCCCTGGACCCGGGTGCCGGTGGTGATCTCCGGCGCCTGGTTCCACCCGGCGTCCACGATGCCGTCCACCACCGGGGTCCTCTTCGGCGCGCGGGTCGTCCTGATCGCCGGGACGGGAGTCAGCTCACCCGCCCAGGAGATCTCCTGACCACCCGCGTCGGCCACGACGACCTTGACACCGGTGGCCGTCCCCGAGGGGAGCAGCGCCTCCACCCGGTAGCCGGTGGCGGTCTTCTTGGTGTGCGCCCTGAAACCGTGGGCGTGCGTGCCACCCCGCTGGATCCGGTACGGCGTGCCGCCCACGGTGAGGGTGACCGTGTCGTTCTTGTTGTCGGTCGGATCGTTGACCTCGGCCAGTACGTACAGGCCGGCGGGTGTGGTGCGCGCCTGCCAGCCGGCGGACAGGTCACCGATCCTGGCGATGGGGGCGTCGGGCAACAGGTTCCACTCCTCGTCCCGCTTGCCGTCCACCGTGACCGTGCCCGCGGGCGCGGTCAGGCTCCGGGTCAGCGGGGGCAGTCTGCCGGGGTCGGCGATGCCCCAGTACGCGGGCTTGGCCTGGAGCTCGTCGTCGAACGGCAGCGGCGGGTTGGTCCGGGTGATCGGGAAGGACGACAGCCAGGTCGCGTCGTCGGCGACGCCCCAGATCGTCACCGACGACAGGTGGTCCGCCTGCCGCCGGAAGACGTCGAAGATCTCCCGGTACCGGTGGCCCTGCAGGGCCAGGATCTCGGCGGGCACCGTGTCGTAGGAGGTCACGAAGTCGGTGTAGACGCTCACGTCCAGCTCGGTGACCTGCTGCTCCACGCCCAGCTCGGCGAACTTCTCGATGGTGTCCTCGATGAACGAGGTGGGCGGCTGCTCGACGTTGACGTGCAGCTGGTGGCCGACCGCGTCGATCGGGACGCCCTCCGCGCGCAGCTTCTTGACCAGGTCGTAGAGCGCCCGGCGCTTGCGCGGGAACTCGGTGTTGTAGTCGTTGATGACGAGCGTCGCGTCCGGGTCCACCGCGCGGGCCACCCGGAAGGCGGTCCTGATGTAGTCGAGGCCGGCGATCTCGAACCACGGGGAGCGGCGCAGCCCGTCCGGCCGGTTCTCGTCGATGACCTCGTTGACCACGTCCCAGGTGCCGATCCTGCCCTTGTAGCGGCCCATCACGGCGCGGATGTGGTTCTCCAGCCGCCGGAGCAGGATCTCCTTGGTGGCGCCCTCGAACACCCAGCCGGGGGTCTGGCTGTGCCACACCAGGGTGTGGCCGCGGAACTCCAGATCGTTGGCGGTCGCCCAGTCGACCAGGTGGTCGCCGTCGGCGAAGGTGAACTCACCCTCGGTCGGCTCGGTGGCGTCCCATTTGAGGCTGTTGCCGGGGGTGACGCTCCCGTAGTGCTTGGTGATCAACTTGGCGTGCTCGCCCAGGGTGGCGCCCCGGTAGAAGGCCGCGCCGACGGTGAACGGCAGCCTGTCCCGCAGCGAGGGGATGTCGGTCTGGATGGGCTTGGGTTCGATGTAGGCCAGCTCGAAGTCGTCGATGGCGAACGGCTCCGTCCCGGCGGCCGACTCGATGTAGACGCTCAGGAAGTCCACGTCGTGGGCCAGGGTGTAGGTGCCCGCGAGCCTGGTCCACTCGCCGGCGACCAACGCCCTGGGCGCGGCCACCCGCTCGTAGGCGGGGGTGCCGTCCAGTCTCCGTTCGACGGACAGGCCCAGGCTCTGGGCGCTGCCGGTGCGCACCCACACCGACAGGTCGTACTTCGATCCCTTGGCCATCTTGCCGAGGACGGTCCGTGCGGGACCGTCCCAGGAGGCCTGCCGGTTCGTCACGCCCAGGCCGTAGGCCCCGGTGTGCGCGAAGCCGTCTCCCGGAGTCAGGGTGGCGCCGCCACGCGCGGTCCACTCCTGCGCGGTGCCGGTCTCGAAGTCACTGGTCAGGCCGGACCGGGTGGGGTCGGTGTCGGCGGTGACCACGATGTCGTCGAGCTGGAAGGCGACGGTCTCGCCCGAGCTCTCCGCGTACAGCGACAGGGCCGAGTCGGCCGCGTAGGTGTAGCTGCCGGACAGCCGGACCCACTCGGAGTCGGTGACGGTGGCCGCCGCGACCCGCTCGTAGACCGTCGTGCCACCTGCCGGGGTGCGCTGCACGGTGAGCGCGACCGTCGAGGACGGCTGACCGGCGACGGCCCGCGCCCACGCGGTCACCTCGTAGCTGACGCCCTTCTCGAAGGGCGGGGTCACGGCCGCTCCGTGCCAGGTCGCACTGCGGCCGCCGGTGAGCAGGGACCGGGTTCCGCCGTGCGCGGAGTCCGTGGTCGCGGTGACCGAGACTCCGGAGCCCCGGGGTTCCCAGCCCTGCGTGCCGGACTCGAAGTCGTAGGTGGCGATGGTGGCGGCGGCCGCGTGCGCGGCGGGGACGGTTGACGCGCCTGCCAGGAATGACAGTGCGAGGGACAACAGGGCCAGGACCGCTGTTCGCGGCCGGGGGGTGCGCATCTCTCCTGGGCTCCTCGGTCAGGTAGGAGGGGGGTGCCGGTGGGACGGCGGATCCGCCGGGCGTCGCCGTACGGGGTCGCCGTGCGGTTTCCTCAGACGTCGCCGCCCGGGTTCTCACCCTGCCGGTTCTCACCTCGCGGGTTCTCGGCGAGCAGGTTCTCGGCGAGCAGGTCGAGCAGCGGCTGCCGCCGGACGCAGCGGGTGAGCGCGAAGGAGTCGGCGAGGGCGGTCAGTTCCTCGTCGGAGCAGCCTCGCAGCAGTTCGGCGTACTCGGGAACCAGCGCCTGCGCGATGAGGATGTGCCGGATCAGGTCGTCGGTCTGGTAGCGGGCACCCCACGGGTAGGGGTTCCAGGAGGGGAACTCGGTCTCCATCAGCAGGTGCAGCGGCGCCAGCTCACTCGCCGACTCCTCCATCGTCGAGCCCCACCGGTCCGCGCCCAGCCGTCCCTTCTTGGCGATGAAGTCACCGAACCGGCTCATGTACGGTTCACCCGCGCTGACCAGGCCCTGCAGCCCGACGTCCTTGTAGGTCCACAGCGACCAGCCGGCCTGGTAGGAGTCGAAGATCTCCAGCTGGTCGCGGAGGATCTGATAGCGCTGCCGGTCGATCTCCGCGTCGCCGGTGTAGACGGGGCCGAACTCGCCGACCCACAGGGGGGTGCCCGTCTCACGCTGGAAGACGGTCCGCCGCTCGAAGGATTTCTCCAGCTGGACCCGGTCCACCCACTCGCCACGGGTGTGGCCGGGGTAGGGGCCGCCGTGCGCGAAGCCGGCCAGGGCGTAGTCGTGGCAGACGAATACCGTGTTCTCGTACACCTCGCGGAAGATCGAGAAGTCGGTGGAGTAGGTGTTGCCGTCCAGGAACAGCACGTGTCCGGGGTCGACGGCGCGGACCGCCTTGACCAGGCGGTCGTAGAAGGGGCCGACGACCCGCCCGCCGGAGTCGCCGGGCTCGTTGACCGGGTTGTAGCCGGCCACCCACGGGTTGTCCCGGTAGCGGTCGGCCACCGCCTCCCACAGGTGGACGACGCGGTCCTGGAAGTGCCGGTGCTGCCAGAAGGCGGCGATGTGCGTGGGGTTGTCGGAGTGCCAGTGCTGGTTCTGCGCGCCGGGCAGGGCGTGCAGGTCGATGACGCTGTAGACGCCGCGCTCGGCGAGCAGGCCGATCACCCGGTCGAGGTGGCGGAAGCCCTGCTCGATGATCTCGAAGGGCCGGTCGTCGGACTCCAGGTGGCGGTAGTTGATCGGGATCCGGACGCAGTTGACGCCGAGGTCGGCGAGGAGCGAGGCGTCGTCCGCGCCGAAGAACGCGGTGAGCAGGCGGTCGAAGAACAGCTCGGCCCGGTCGTCGCCGAGCACCTCCCGGACCGCCGCACGCATCGCGGCCTCGTTGGCCGGATATCCGGTGATGAAGTTCTCCATGTTCAGCCAGCCCCCGAGGCCTACTCCGCGCAGCCGTACCGGGGTGCCGGCCGAATCGACGAGACGGGATCCGGCGACACTCAGGGTCATGTTTCTCACTCTCCACAACGGTCGTTCGACACAGCGATGAGGTCCCGGCTCAGCCCTTGGTGGCGCCCGCGGTGAGGCCGCTGATCAGCTGGCGCTCGGCGACCGCGTAGAAGGCCAGGGCCGGGACCATGGAGACGATGACGTAGGCCAAGATCTTGGCCGTGTCCGCCATGTACTCCCCCTGGAACTGCTGGACGCCGAGTGGCAGCGTCCACAGATTCGGGTCGTTGAAGACCACCAGCGGGAGGAAGAAGTTGTTCCAGCTCGCCACGATCGCCAGCACCGAGACGGTGGCCAGGGCGGGCCTGGCCATCGGCAGCAGCACCCGCCAGAAGAACCCGAAGGGGGTGCAGCCGTCGATGGTGGCGGCCTCCTCGACCTCCCTGGGGATGGACCGGAAGAACGTGCGCAGGATGATGATCGTCAGCGGCAGCCCGAACGCGGCCTGCGGCAGGATCACCCCGAGCGGGTTGTCCAGCAGGCCGAAGGTGCGCAGCAGGATGAACAGCGGCAGGATCGCCACCGCGAACGGGAACATCAGGCCGAGGGCGAACAGCGTGAACAGGAACTCGCGGCCTCGGAAGGCGAACCGGGCGAAGGCGAAGGCGGCCATCGCCGACAGGACCACGACCAGCGCGGTGGTCGCGACCGCGATGAACAGACTGTTGAGGAGCTGGCGCCAGAACGCGCCGGTGGTGATCACGCTGGTGTAGTTGTCGGTGACCCACGGGGAGGGCAGGCCGAGCGGGTTGCCCGACAGCTGGCTGGAGGTCTTGAAACCGCCGAACAGGCCGTACAGGAAGGGGACGACGATGAAGACCGCCGCCACCCAGATGATCACGTGGATCGGGGCCGTCCGGAGCCGGGCGATCATCGGTGGTCTCCCATCGTGGTGCTGGCCCCCTCCAGGTCCCGGCGCAGCACGAACCGCTGGTAGCCGAGGGCGAAGACGAGGCTGATCAGGAACATGACGACGCTGATCGCGCTGGAGTAACCGATCTGGGTCCGCTTGAAACCGTATTCGAACATGCTGACGGCCATGGTCTCCGAGGCGTGCGAGGGACCACCTCCGGTGAGGATCCAGACCAGGTCGAAGAGCTGGATCGTGCCGATGACGGACAGGAACACGCTGACCCTGACGGTGGGGCCGAGCAGCGGCAGGGTGATGTGGCGGAACACCTTCCAGCCGCCGGCGCCGTCGATCCTGGCCGCCTCCTTCAGCTCCCTGGGGATGCCCTGCAGCCCGGCCAGATAAATGATCATGTGGAACCCGAAGTACTTCCAGGTGATCACCAGGAAGATCGAGAACAGCACGGTGTCCGGCTCCGACAGCCAGCTCCACGGCTCCAGCCCCCAGGAGGTCAGCAGCCGGTTGGCCAGTCCCGCCTCGGGTGAGAGGATCAGCGCGAACAGCACGCCGGTGACCGCCTCGGAGAGCATGTAGGGCGCGAAGAACAGCAGCCGGTAGAGGGCACGTCCCCGGATCCGCTGGTTCAGCAGCACCGCCAGTCCCAGCGAGAGCGGCAGCTGAACCAGCAGGGAGAGTACGACCAGGACGCCGCCGCGCCACAGGTCGCCGAGGAAGATGTCGCTCCGCAGCAGCCGGGTGAAGTTGTCCAGGCCGATGAAGTCGCTTGGCGGACCGATGCCGTTCCATTTGTGGAGGCTGGTGTAACCGGCGACCAGGATCGGCGCCAGCACCAGCAGGGTGAACAGGACCAGGGCGGGGAGCACGAACAGGATCGCGGTGACCCAGCCCCTTCTCGCGCGCCCGCCACCGCGCCGCCCCCGCCCCTCGGCGGGCTTCCCCACGGCAGGGGCCGGACGTGCGTCCGGCCCGGTCATCGTCGTCACCGACCTCGCCCCTTCACCGTTCTCACCGTCGGTTTCATCCGGGCGGCTACTCCGACTCCGACTTCGCCGTCTCGGTGATGACCTTGACGACCTCCTCCGGCGTCTTCTTGCCCGCGATCAACTCGGCCACGGCGTCGTTGACCTCCTGGCCCACGGCCGGCGGGTACGCCTGGTCGAGGTAGAGCTGGAAGCCGGTCGCGGCCGACAGGGCGTCGGAGACCACCTTGATGTTGGGGTCGGTCACGGCCGACTCCTCGCCCTTGAGCACGGGGAGCACGCCTCCGGCGGAGACCGCCTTGGAGTGGTTCTCCTGCTTGAGCGCGAACTTCAGGAAGTCCAGCGCGGCGGGCGGGGCGTTGACGCCCACGGCGAGGCCACCGCCGCCGCCGAACGCGTCGGCCGCGGAGCCCTTGCCCCCGTCCACGGTCGGGAAGGTGAAGAACCCGAGGTCGTCACCGAGCCCCTTGCCGGCGTCCTTCTGCACGGCCGGCGCCCACTGGCCCATCAGTTCCATGGCGGCCTTGCCGTTGCTCATGGTGGCGGCCTGCCCGTCGGGGGTGGAGTAGTCGGCGTTGAGGAAGCCCTTCTGGAACGGCTGCAGGTCGACGAGTTCCTTGAGCCGCTGCCCCGCGGCGACGAAGTCGGGTCCGGTGAAGTCGTTGGTGGTGGTGGCCTGGCTGAGCGCGTCCAGACCCGCCACCCGCATGGCCAGATAGGCCCAGTAGTAGTGGCCCGGCCACTTGGCCTTGCCGGCGAGGGCTATCGGGGTGGTCCCGGTCGTCTTGATCTTCTTCACCGCGTCCAGGAACTCGGCCCAGGTGGCGGGCGGGGTGGAGATGCCGGCCTTGGTGAAAATCGACTTGTTGTACCAGAAGCCGACCATGCCGATGTCGGTGGGCAGCCCGTAGGTCTTCCCGTCGAACTGGTAGGCGGCCAGGGAGGCGGGGGTGAAGCCGCCGAGGATGTCACCGGCCTCCGCCGACAGGTCCTTCACCAGGCCCGCCTCGATGTGCTGCTTCAGGACACCGCCACCCCAGGTGGAGTAGAGGTCGGGCGCCTTCCCCGACTGGGTGAGGGTGGCGAGCTTCGGCTTGTAGGAGTCGTTCTCGATGCCGACGTTCTTGATCGTCACATTCGGGTGGGCCGCCTGGTACTCCTTGATGAGGTCAGCCCAGAAGGACTTGAGCGGTTCGGCCGTCGCCAGGTTCCAGAACTCGAAGGTGACCTTCTCCGAGCCGGCGCTCGCGCCCGGTTTCGACCCGTTGTCGTCTCCGCTCGTGCCGCAGGCTCCAAGAAGCACCATCGATGCCGCCAGAGCCACCACGCCTCGCCGACTCAGCATGGGGTTCCCCTTTCGGGAGTGGGTCTGAAAAGTTTCATAGGTTCCCCGAACATTTCGTGACCCGGAGGATAGGTAAATTGCCGGTTACGCGTCAATAGCCGCCGTGGTAGCGAGCTCGAACAGCAACGGAGACGGCCCCCCTGCGGGCCTCCGAAAGTTTTCGGTTAGTATTCGCCGCATGCCATCCAAGAGGCGGGTGACGATCGCCCTGATCGCCGAGGAGGCCGGGGTCTCCGCGCCCACGGTCTCGAAAGTCATCAACGGGCGGCCCGAGGTCGCCTCCGAGACCAGGCAGCGGATCGAGCGCCTGCTGCACAAGCACGGCTACATACGCAGGACCGGCCAGGGCGACGAGCCCGTCGGCCTGGTGGATCTGGTCTTCACCGAGATCGAGAGCCCGTGGGCGATGGAACTGGTGCGCGGCGTGGAGACCGCGGCCCGCGAGGTCGACGCCGGCGTGGTCGTCTCGGTACTGCACAGCCACGCGGGCCCGGGCAGGGACTGGGTGGAGCGGATCGCCACCCGGCGCACCGACGGGGCCATCCTGATCGGCTCGCGGATCAGCGCCGCCCAGCACGGCCAGCTGGCCGCCAGGTCCATCCCCTTCGTGGTGGTGGACCCGGAGGGCGAGCCGCCGCCGGGAGTCGCCTCGGTCGGCGCCACCAACTGGAGCGGCGGCCTGGCCGCGACCCGTCACCTGCTGGAGCTGGGCCACCGCCGGATCGGGATGATCGGCGGCCCGGCCGGCATGCTGTGCAGCCGGGCCCGCATCGACGGCTACCGCGCCGCACTGGAGACCGCGGGGATCACGGTGGACCCCTCGCTCATCGGGTACGGCGACTTCCTGGTCGGCTCGGGCCGCGACCTGGGCCACGCGCTGCTGTCGGCGGCGGATCCGCCCACCGCGATCTTCGCGGGCAGTGACATGCAGGCGTTCGGCGTCTTCGAGGCGGCCAGGCAGCGCGGCCTGCGGGTGCCGGAGGACCTGTCGGTGGTGGGCTTCGACGACCTGCCTTTGGCACGTTCCGCCTGGCCGCCGCTGACCACCGTGCGCCAGCCGCTCCAGGAGATGGCGGCGCTGGCCACCCGGATGGTGCTCGGCCTCGACCGCGGCGGGCACGAGCCCCGGCGGGTGGAGCTGGCCACCGACCTCGTGGTCCGCGACAGCACCGCCCGTCCTGACGGCTGTTGACTGCCGCCCTCCGAAACATTTACGGTGATCGACACGAAAAGTCTCGGTAATCTTGTGAAACTTTCGGAAAGCGGGTTCCCGCATGTCACGACGTCACAGGGCACTACTGACACCGATCCTCCTGCTCCCCACCTTCCTGATTTCACCGGCGGAACAGGGTGCGCTCCGATACCGTGTCCACGTCGCCGCTGGGCGGGCGGAGACGTGAAACGCCTGCGGAGCCGAGGTAAGACCTGGATTTGTCTGGGCACCTGGCCGTGAAACAGGAACCCACCGAGATGTCGCGTCAGCGACATGGCAGGAATCGCCGGCGTTCACGCCGGGGAGGACGTCAAGTCTTCTGGTTCGGCGCCACCCGGCGCCTCATCCGGATCGACGAGGCCGAGGTGACCTACCGCGTCTCCAAGCGGCTGTGGGCACTGGCCGCCCACAGCCGCTTCACCTGGCTCGGCCCGGTCCGGCTCTCCGTCACGGTGTCCGGCCCTACACCCGAAACATCCGTGCCGCGAGGACCACGATGATCCGGGTGGCGGTCGTGGGCACCGGCGGCATCGCGGGGATCTGCCATCTGCCCGCGCTGCGCACCCAGTCGCACCGGGCGCGGGTGGTGGCCGCCGCGGACACCGACGAGGCGCGGGTCAGGGCGTTCTGCGCCGAGCACGCGATCCCGCGGGCGTACCCCTCCCTGGAGGCGATGCTCGACGCCGAGCGGCCCGACCTCGTCCACCTGTGCACCCCGCCGCACCTGCACGCCGCCCAGGCCAGGGCCTGCCTGAAGGTCGGCGCCTGGGTGTGGATCGAGAAACCCGCCTGCCGGTCGCTGGCCGAGTACGACCTGATCACCTCGGCCGAGGGGCCCGGCTACGCCTCGGTGGTCTCCCAGCACCGGTTCGGCTCCGGCGCGCGCCACCTGCGCGCCCTCGCCCCCGAGCTGGGCCGCCCGCTCGTCGCGCTCTGCGTGACCGCCTGGTACCGCGACCACGCCTACTTCGAGGCGCCCTGGCGCGGCCGCTGGGAGACCGAGGGCGGCGGCCCCACCATGGGTCACGGCATCCACCAGATGGACCTCATGCTGTCGATCCTGGGCGACTGGTCGGAGATCCGCGCGATGACCGGCACGCTGGACCGCCGGATCGAGACCGAGGACGTCTCGATGGCCGCCGTCCGCTTCGCCTCCGGGGCCATGGCCTCGGTGGTCAACAGCGTGCTGTCCCGGCGCGAGGAGAGCTACCTGCGCTTCGACTACGCCGAGGCGACGATGGAGCTGCGCCACCTGTACGGCTACCGCAACGCCGACTGGAGGTCCACCTCGGCGCGCTGGAACCCGCCGACCGACCTGCCGAGCTCGCACGAGGCGCAGCTGGCGGAGCTGCTGGACGCCTACGAGCGCGGCGAGCGGCCGCCCATGAGCGGTCCCGAGGGGCGCCGGTCGCTCGAACTGATCACCGGCCTGTACGCCTCGGCGTTCACCGGCCGGCCCGTGCTCCGCACCGACCTCACCCCCGATCACCCCTTCTACCACCGCCTGGACGGACGCGCATGGAGCTGACCTTCACCGAGCGCGGCGTCGAGATCCTGCGCTACGTCCACCGGCCGGAAACGCCGGTGTTCGAATCGCCCAAGCCCTACTTCCATCCGATCAGGACCCTGGCGGGCGACGTGGTCAGCGCCTACCGCCCGCACGACCACCGCTGGCACCGGGGCCTGCAGCTGACCGTCTCGGACCTGTCGGGGGAGAACTTCTGGGGCGGCGGCAGCTACGTCCGCGCCGCCGCCGGATACATGGACCTGCCGAACAACGGGACCATGCGGCACGAGGAGTTCCTCGCCCCCGGCGTGGAGCGGCTGACCTGGCACACCCAGGGCGGCGAGCACTGGGTGGACGAGGTGAGGACCTTCGAGGTCGGCGACGTCGGCGACGACTCGTGGGCGCTGGAGCTGTCCACCGCGATCACCAACGTACGCGGAAGGGACCTGGTCTTCGGCAGTCCCACCACCTCCGGCCGCCCGATGGCCGGATACTGCGGACTGTTCTGGCGCGGGCCCCGCTCCTTCGAGCACGGCCGGGTGATCGCCGAGGGCGGCGAGGGACCGGAGATGATGGGCCGGGAGTCGGCGTGGCTGGCCTACAGCGGCACCCACGACGAGGTCGACCGCTCCTCCACCCTGCTGTTCCAGAGCGCCCGGCCCACCGTCTGGTTCGTCCGCACGACGCCGTTCGCGGCGGTCAACCCGTCCATCGCGTTCCATCGCGAACTGATCCTGCCGCCCGGCGCGACACTGCGGCTGCGCTACCGGATGGTCGTGGCCACCGGCGCGTGGGACCGCCCCCGGCTGGAGGCGTACGTCCGGAGGCACCCGTGTCCGGCACCGGCGTGAGAGACCCAGGGAGCACCCATGTTCGGCACCGGCGTGAGCGATCTGACCGTCTACGACTGGCCCGCCGCCGACGGCCTGCGCGGTGGCTCGCCGCACCTGCACACCCTGTGTGCCGAGGCGTACGCCGTGGTGGCCGGTTCCGGCAGCGTGCAGACCCTGACCTGGGACGGTTACCAGGAGACGGAGCTGGCCCCCGGCTCCGTCGTCTGGTTCACCCCCGGCACCGTCCATCGCCTGGTCAACCGCGGTGACCTGCGCATCGTGGTCCTCATGCAGAACAGCGGCCTGCCCGAGGCCGGCGACGCCGTCCTGACCTTCCCCCCCGACGTCCTCGCCGATCCCGCCGGCTACGCCGGGGCCGCGCGCTCGGCCCCGCGCGAGCGCCGCGATCTGGCCGTCGAGGGGTTCCTGCGGCTCCGCGCCGCGGGCCGTCCCGGTTTCGCCGCCTTCCTCGCGGCCGCCGCCGGCCTCGTCGGCCCCCACCTGGACGCCTTCGAGTCCCGCTGGCGCGAGGGCCCGCTGCGCGCGGCGGAGACGACGGGCGCCCGGCTGGCCGCGCTCCGCGCCGGCGACCTGACCCACCTGCGCGAGGCGGCGGTCACCCGGATGCCCTCCGTACCCCGCGACGGCATGTGCGGCCACCTGCTGACCTATCCGGCGGACCGTCCCGATCGGGACGGGGCCTGAGGCCGGCAGCGGGCGTGGGAACTGTCGGTGCGATCTTCTAGGCTGGCCCCATGGCACGAGCTAACGACGATGTCGCGGCCGCTCTGGAGGAGTACGCCGAGCTGTTCGCGATGACCGGCGGCGACGCGTTCCGGGTCCGCAGTTACCAGAAGGCCGCCAAGGCGATCGCGGGCTCTCCCAAGGACATCACGGCCGTGCCCGTGCGAAGCGTGCCGGGGGTGGGCGAGGCGATCGCCAAGAAGGTCGAGGAATACCTGGAGCGGGGCAGCTTCCGGCAGCTCGACGACCTGCGAGGGAAGGTTCCCCAGGGAGTGCGGCGGCTGACCCGGGTGGCCTCGCTCGGGCCGAAGAAGGCGGTCTTCCTCTACCAGGAGCTGGGCATCGACTCCCCCGAGGCCCTGGTGAAGGCCATCGGAGAGGGGCGTCTCGAGGGCGTCAGGGGCTTCGGCACCAAGACCGTGGAAAACCTGCTCAAGGGGGTCGAGCACCTGGCGGAGAACAGCGCCAGGATGCACATCGGAGCCGCCATGGACCTGGCGGAGCGGGTCATCGCCTCGCTGCCGGGTGCCGAGCGGATCGCCTACGCCGGATCGCTGCGCCGGATGAAGGACACCATCGGTGACATCGACGTCCTCGCGGTCGGCCCCGAGTCGCTGATGGACGACTTCAAGGCCCAGCCCTACGTCGCGGAGGTCATCGCCTCGGGCGACAAGAAGACCTCGATCCGCACCGTCCAGGGTGTCCAGGTCGACCTGCGCCTGGTCCCCGCCGAGTCGTGGGGCGCCGCGCTGATGTACTTCACCGGTTCCAAGGAGCACACGGTGCACCTGCGGGAGATCACGGTGAAGAAGGGCTGGAAGCTGTCGGAGTACGGCCTTTTCGAGGGGGAGCGGGTGATCGCGGCCGCGACCGAGGAGGAGGTCTTCGAGGCGTTCGGCATGGAGTGGATCCCGCCGACCCTGCGCGAGGACGGCGGTGAGATCGCCGCCGCGCTCGCCGGTGAGCTGCCCAGGCTGGTCACCCTGGAGGATCTGCGGGGCGACCTGCACACCCACACCGACCTGACCGACGGGATCGCCTCGCTGGAGGACATGGTCGCCGCCGCCCAGGCTCGCGGCTACTCCTACTACGCGGTGACCGACCACGCGCCCGACCTGGCGATGCAGCGGATGACGCTGGAGGCGGCCCTGGAGCAGCGCGAGCGGCTGCACCGGCTGCAGGAGAGATATCCGAAGATGCGGCTGCTGCACGGCAGCGAGCTGAACATCGCCCCCGACGGCTCGGTCGACTGGCCGGCCGAGGTGCTGGCGGGCTTCGACGTGTGCGTGGCCAGCGTCCACTCGCACTTCACCCAGTCACGCGAGGAGATGACCCGGCGCCTGGTCACCGCGTGCGAGAACCCTCACGTGCACATCATCGGCCACCCGACCACCCGCAGGATCGGCGCCCGGGGGCCGGTGGACGCCGACTGGGACGAGGTGTTTCGCACCGCGGCCCGCACCGGCACCGCGATGGAGATCGACTCCTTCCCCGACCGCTCCGACCTCCCCTCGGACCTGGTACGGCTGGCGCAACACCACGGCGTGAAATTCTCCATCGACAGCGACGCCCACGCGGTTCCCCACCTCGACAACCAGCGGTTCGGCATCGGTGTCGCCCAGCGCGGCTGGCTCACCGGCGACGATGTGATCAACACCTGGCCCCTGGAGCGGTTGCTGGCTTTCCTCGGTCGTTGAGGGGATGATTGAGAGCGGCAAGGGCGTGGCACTCATCGGATATTGCATAGTTTACTGGTAGGAAATAGATGTAGAGAGGAGTGGTGCCGGATGCCGTACGAGAACCTCGACGACGAGGCCGTCTCCCAGCACACCCGAGCCGGGCAGATCCCGCGGGAGGCCCTCGACCGGCTCCGGCCGGCCGCCGTCGACGGCAGGACCCTCGATGACAGCACCGGTGACAGCGCCGACGACAAGGGGGCCTCGGGCGACGATCCGTCCACCCCGGGGATCGTCAAGCCGCTGCCGCCGGAGCTGTTCGTCGAGCACGAGACCAATGCCGAGATGCGCTGGGACGCCATGGGCGACATCGGGTTCCACGTGCCCAACGACCGGTTCTTCGTCCGCAACCACACCTCCACCCCGATCATCGACACGGCCACCTGGCGGCTGCGGCTGCACGGCACGGGCCTGAGCGCCCCCCGGAGTTTCGGCTATGAGGAACTACTCGCGATGCCCGCGGTGACGCGTGACGTGGCGATCGAGTGCGCGGGCAACGGGCGGAGCCTCTTCACCGTCCAGCAGCACCAGGAGGTCATCGGCACCCCGTGGCAGCTCGGCGGCATCGGGGTGGCCCGCTGGCGCGGGGTGCCGCTGGCCACGGTGCTGGAACGCTCCGGGATCACCCCGGACGCCGTCGACGTCATGGCCCGCGGACTCGACCCCGCCTACGTGGCCGACGGGGTCGACTACGGCCGGGTACGCCGCCCGATCCCGGCGGCCAAGGCGCTACGGGATGTCATCCTCGCCTACGAGATGAACGACGAGCCGCTCCCGCCCGACCACGGCCACCCCGTGCGACTGGTCGTCCCCGGCTGGATCGGCCTGGCCTCGGTCAAGTGGGTCGGCGACATCGAGGTGTCCACCTCGCCGCTGTCCTCACCCTGGACCACCGAGTTCTACCGGATGTTCGGCGACGCCTACCCGCCACAGGGCGGCGCCCCGCTGACCACGCAGGGCGTCAGGAGCGCCTTCGAACTGCCCTGGAACGCCACTCTGGTCGCCGGGCGCCCCTACGTGCTGCGCGGGCGGTCCTGGTCGGGCAACGGCCGGATCGCCGACGTGGAGGTGAGCCTGGACGGTGGCGCCACCTGGCAGCGCGCTCCGCTGCGCGGACCGCACGTGGCATCCACCTGGACCCGCTGGCAGGTCACCTGGAGACCCGCGGAGACCGGCCGGCACTTCCTGCTCGCCCGCGCCACCGACGAGACCGGTGCGGTCCAGCCGTCGCACACCACGCACAACGACTTCGGCTACCTCTTCGACGCCGTCGTCCGCCACCCCGTGACCGTCGTGAGCGGGTGACCGGGGCCCCGCCCAGCCGAACGACTCGGCCCACGGCTCCAGATGCCCGCACCCGAGTATCACCTTCGGAAAGAATCGCCGGGACACCTCCATCCGCCAGGCGTGACTACCGAGTGAAATGGGAATGTCACCTAGCGCGATGATCGGCTGGGCCTCCGGACCTCGCCGGAAAGACGTCAGAGGTCCCACGGAGGAAACGAGAGGGAAACGTGCCGACCTGATGATGGCAATACGTGTTCTCCCATCTTCCGCCAGGAGGCTCGACCGATGCGCCAGCTGACCGCGCTCGACGCGCAGTTCCTTCACGCAGAGTCGGCGACCACGGCGGCCCACGTCGCGGGGCTTGCCATCCTCGACCCCGCCTGCTCCCAGGCGGGGGCCGTCACCCGCGAGTGCCTGATCGGGCTGCTCCGCGAGCGGGTGCACCTGGCCCCGGCGCTGAGGCTCCGCCTGGCCACCGTGCCGTTCGACCTCGACCGTCCGTACTGGACGGAAGACCCCGATCTCGACGTCACCGGCCACGTCCACGAGGTGACCCTGGCCGCGCCGGGCGACGAGGCCCAGCTCGCCGAGGAGGTGGCCCGGATCCACGAGCGGCGCCTCGACCGGGGCCGCCCGCTCTGGGAGATGCATCTCATCCAGGGTCTGACCGGCGGCCGGGTCGCCCTGTACGCCAAGGTCCACCACTGCGCCATCGACGGGGTCTCGGGAGCGGAGACACTCGCCGCGCTGCTGGATCTGACGCCCGAGCCCCGCGTCGTCGAGCGGCCCGCGCCCACGCCGCCGACCACCGCCCCCGGTCTGGCGGGCATGCTCGCCGGGGCCGTGGCCAGGTCGGTGATGCAGCCCGCCAGAACGCTGTACTCGCTGGGTCGCATGGCGACCGAACTCGACACGATGCCGCTGGCCTCGGCGCTGCCGGGCGCCCGGCGGGTGGCCGCCGCCACCCGGATGATCGCCGGGAGGGTGCGGGAGTTGCCGGAGCTGCCCGTGCTGACGGCGCCGCGCACACCGTTCAACGGCCCGATCGGCCCCGAGCGGCGCTTCTCCTACGGGTCGATCCCGCTGGCGGACGTCAAACGGGTGGCCAGGAGCTCGGGGGCCAGCGTCAACGACGTGGTCATGACGCTGTGCGCCTCGGCGCTGCGCGCCTGGCTACGTGAGCGCGACGCGCTGCCCGACCGGCCGCTGATCGCCGCGGTCCCGGTCGCGGTCCGCAGCGCGAGCGCCCAGAACGTGGTCGGCAACCAGATCTCCGTCATGGTCACCCCCATCCCGACCGACCTGGCCTGTCCCCGCGAGCGCCTGCGCGTCATGGCGCGGACGATGCACACCGCCAAGCGGCGGTTCGCCGGCTCCCCCGCCGGCTGGCTGAGCGAGCTGTCGTCGATGCTGCCCGCGGCCGTCACCGCGCTGGCGACCTCCACGGTGTTCCGGCTGGCCTCGATCATGCTGCCGCCGATCAATCTGATCGTCTCGAACGTGCCGGGACCGCAGCTCCCGCTGTACCTGTGCGGGGCCAGGGTGCTCGCCTACCACCCCATGTCCGTGCTGACCGACCTGAGCGGCGGGGTCAACATCACCTGCTTCTCCTACGACGGCTCGCTCGACTTCGGCATCCTGTCCTGCCCGGACCGGGTGGCCGACGTGTGGCGGCTCATGGGCCACCTGCAGGAGGCCATGGACGAGCTGATGGAGCAGATCGAGCCCGCCGGGCGGCTCAACCCGGTGGACAGCCTCCCGGCCAGGCAGATGGTGCCCGCCTGAAGGCCCCGCGCCGAGGCGTGGCGGGCGATCAGCCGATCCAGACGGCCTTGGCGTCGCAGAACTCACGGATGCCGTACGCGGACAGCCCGCGCCCGTACCCGGAGCTCTTGACACCGCCGAACGGCAGTTGCGGGTAGGCGGAGACCATCCCGTTGACGTACACCATGCCGGCCTCGATCTCGGAGACGAGGCGCTCCTGCTCCGCCACGTCGCCGCTCCAGACGGCGGCGGCGAGCCCGAAGGGGGTCGCGTTGGCCAGGGCGATCGCCTCGTCGATGTCCGCGACCCGGTACAGCGCGGCCACCGGGCCGCGGACCTCCTCGTGGAACACCCGCATCTCGCAGGTGATACCGGTGATCACGGTCGGTTCGTAGAACCAGCCGGGCCGATCCGGGCTCACTCCCCCGCAGAGCACCCGGGCGCCGAGCCCCGCGGCGTTGGCGACCTGTGACTCGACGTGGTCGCGGCCCTGCCGGGTGGCGAGCGGTCCCACGTCCGTCGCCTCGTCCGCGGGGTCGCCGAGCCGCAGCGACTCCATCAGCGCCACGAACAGCCCGGCGAAGTCGTCGTAGATCTCCTCGTGCACGATGAACCGCTTGGCCGCGACGGAGGACTGGCCGTTGTTGTGCACCCGCGAGGTGACCCCGACGGCGGCGGCCTCGTCCAGGTCGGCGGAGGGCATGACGACGTAGGGGTCGGAGCCGCCCAGCTCCAGGACCGTCTTCTTGATCTCCCAGCCCGCGACCGCGGCGACCGGGCGCCCCTCCCGATCGGCCCCGGTGAGGGTGACGGCCGCCACCCGCCGATCGCGCAGCAACGGCTCGACCCGCTCGGGCTCGATCAGCAGGACCTGCGCGCATCCCTCGGGAAAACCGGCCCTGGCGAACAGCCCGCCCAGGTGCAGCGCCGTCTGCGGCACGTTCGGCGCGTGCTTGAACAGGCAGACGTTGCCCGCCATCAGGGCGGGCGCGGCAGACCTGACCACCTGCCAGAGGGGAAAGTCCCACGAGGTGATCCCGAGGACAGGGCCCAGCGGCTGGTAGCGCACGTACGCCTGCCGCGCTCCCACGGCGGGCCCGTCCGCCGACTCGTCCGCGAGGAACTCCTCGGCGTGGTCGGCGAAGAAGCGCATCTCCCGCACGCACATGTCCACCTCACAGTGGGCGGCGGCCAGCGTCTTGCCCATCTCGGTGGTCACCAGCCGTGCCAGCCGGTCCTGCTCGGCCCGGATCAGGCCGGCGGCGGCGTGCATCCAGGCCGCCCGCTGCTTGAGGTCGACCGTCCGGTACTCGTGGAACGCGGAGGCGGCGAGTGCCACCCGCCGTTCCACCTCCTCCTCGCGGATCGGGTCGAACGTCCTGACGGTCTCGCCCGTGGCCGGGTTGATCGTCGCGATCGCCATCGGTGCCTCCCGGAGAATCGCCGTCGCTGCCTCCCGGAGAAACATCGCCACCGGACGGCGAAGCGTTCGGGCGACCTTCCCCTCTTCCTTTATGCCCCCTTATGTCCAATATTCGTCCTCGCGGCCGGCGGGAGGAGCCGGAAGGGCTCATCGGGCTCCGACAGCCTCCAGGAGCATGGGAAGCGCCCGGCGCAGCTCCCGGTTCCAGTAGGTCATGTTGTGGCGCCCCGAGTAGAAGTGGGGCTGGAAGGGAATGTCCAGCGACTGCAGGCGTCCGGCGAAGGCCAGTGTCGCCTTGTGAGCGAGTTCCTCGGTGATGTCCCCGAACAGCTCACCGTCCCCCTTGCCGCCGTCGCCCGAGGCCAGGTAAAGGCGGACTCCGCGCAACCTGCCCGCCAGATGGTACGGGTCGTGCCGCTCCCACACCTCGCGATCCTCCCGCGGATCACCCCAGATCCGCTTCCAGTCGGTGCCGAAACAGCCCGCCGTGGTGCCGAGCATGACCGCCAGGTCGACCCCGGGCATGAGGATGTGCACCGCGCCGCTGAAGGAGGCCGCGGCCTTGAAACCACCGGCCGCCGCATACAGCATCGCGCCCTGGCCGCCCATGGAGTATCCGGCGATGGCCCGCTCCCTGCCCGCGGCGTACCTGCTCTCCAGCAGCGGAAGCAGCTCCTTGAGATGGTAGGTCGCCCACCTGGGCGGCCCGCCCTCGCCGCCGTTGTACCAGTCGGAGTAGCTGCCGCACTTGCCGCCGTCGGGCATGACCACGATGACCTGATCGTTCTCCGTGAACCTCTCGACGTCGGACCTCGACCATCCCTCGTAGTCGTCGAGCCCCCCGTGGAGCAGCCAGAGCGTCGGCCAGGTCCTGCCCGCCTGTCTGGACCAGCCCTTGGGCAGCAGCAGCCGTACCCGGGTGACGTCGTCGAGGGCCGCCGAGCGCAGGGTCAGATCCATCCGGCGGCCACCGGACCGTTTCTCCCCGACCACCTCGACACCGTCGGGAACCCCTTCCGGCCTCCTGGACGCGTCCGGCGTGCGGGGCCGCTCCGAGGTGGAAGGGCCCGGCGGGTCCGCGACGGTCCCGCGCTGGTTGGAGATCAGGGCGATCGCGGCGGCCACCGCCAGGACGAAGAGACCGCCCGCGATCACAGCACCGATGAGAAGTCCGGGTAACCGTGAACCGGGTGCCATGGGAGCCTCCGACAGTCTTATTGACGCCGCACATAATAATGCTCCGACGGCTACCGCCGATGCCCCGCACCCGCGCGATTACCCGAGAAATAGAGTTAGCCCATGAGCTTTTCTGAGCTGAACCTGTTTCCTCTCTGTCTCGGCGGCAACGTATTCGGCTGGACCGCGGACCGGAACGACTCCTTCGCGGTCCTGGACGCCTACGCCGAGGCGGGCGGCAATTTCCTCGACACCGCGGACGTCTACTCCGCGTGGGTGCCCGGACACGTCGGCGGGGAGTCCGAGACCGTCATCGGCGAGTGGATGGCCTCCCGCCGCAACCGTGACCGGATCGTGGTGGCGACCAAGGTGGGTTCACTGAACGGCCGCACCGGGCTGTCGGCGGCCAACATCCGAGCCGCGGCCGAGGACTCGCTCCGGCGGCTGCGTACCGACTACATCGATCTGTACTGGGCCCACATCGACGACGCGGCCACGCCCCTGGAGGAGACCCTCGGCGCGTTCGACGACCTGATCACCGAGGGCAAGGTACGCAACATCGGCGCCTCGAACTACAGCGCCGAGCGGCTCGCGGAGGCACTGGAGATCTCCGAGCGGGAGGGCCTGGCCCGGTACGGGGTGCTGCAGCAGCACTACAACCTTCTCGAGCGCGGCTACGAGGGGGCGCTGCGAGACGTGGTGGCCGAGGCCGGGCTGACCAGCACACCGTACTTCGGCCTGGCCCGCGGCTTCCTGACCGGCAAGTACCGGCCCGGGGTCACGGTGGACAGCCCCCGCGCGGGCCAGGCATCGCAGTACCTTCACTCCGAGCGCGGGCCGAGGGTGATCGACGCCCTGGACAAGATCGCCGCCTCCCACGGAGCCACCCCGGCCACCATCGCCCTCGCCTGGCTGGCCGCCCAGCCCACGGTGGCCACGCCGATCGCCAGCGCCCGCAACGTCGAGCAGCTTCGGCCGCTGCTCGCGGTCGCCGACCTGACGCTGTCCGAGGACGAACTGGCCCTGCTGGAGGAGGCGTCCCGCTAGAAGGACACAGCGGGACCCGGCCGTGGTGCGGCCGGGTCCCGCCGGGTTCGGGAGCTGTGCCGGATCGGCGCCTAGTCGGCGCTGGGCTCCAGCTCAGGGTCGGTACCGGGCTGCCGCTGGACCTCGGTGCCCGGCCGGTGCGAGGTGGCCTGCTCGGCACCGATGCCGGTGAGCGAGCGGACCTCGATCTCCGCGTACTTGCCGGCGCTGTACTCCTTGCTGAGGCGGGCGCCGACGAACCCGGCCAGGAAGCCGAGCGGGATCGAGACGATGCCGGGGTTGCTCAGCGGGAACCAGGCGAAGTTCGCGTCGGGGAACAGCGAGGTGGCACTGCCGGAGACCACCGGCGAGAAGATCACCAGCACCAGCGCGGAGACCAGGCCGCCGTAGATCGCCGAGACCGCGCCCGCGGTGTTGAACCGCTTCCAGAACAGGCTGTAGAGGATCGCGGGCAGGTTCCCCGAGGCCGCCACGGCGAAGGCGAGCGCGACCAGGAAGGCCACGTTCTGCCCCTGGGCGAGGATGCCGAGCCCGATGGCGACCGCGCCGATGACGAAGGCCGAGATCCGGGCGACCAGCACCTCCTCCTTGTCGGTGACGTTGCCGCGCTTGAACACGTGCGCGTACAGGTCGTGGGCGAAGGAGGAACTCGACGCCAGCGTCAGCCCGGCGACGACCGCCAGGATCGTGGCGAAGGCGACCGCCGCGATGACGGCCAGCAGGATCGTGCCGCCGACCTCGCCGAAGAGGGTCTTGCCGACCGCTTCGGCGAGCATCGGCGCCGCGGTGTTGCCCGCCTTGTCCTGTGCCGTGATCGCCTTGCCACCGACCAGGGCCGCGGCGCCGAAGCCGAGCACCAGGGTCAGCAGGTAGAAGACGCCGATGATGCCGATGCCCCACAGGACGGACTTGCGGGCCTCCCGAGCGGTGGGGACCGTGTAGAAGCGGATCAGGATGTGCGGCAGGCCCGCGGTGCCGAGCACCAGGGCCAGGCCCAGGCTGATCAGGTCGATCTTGCCCGCGAGGCCCTGCGCCTCGGTGCCGTACTTCAGACCGGGCTCAAGGAACGCCTGGCCCTTGTCGCTCTGCGCGGCGGCGTCGCCGAGCAGGCCGGACAGGTTGAAACCGTAGTGGCCGAGCACCAGCAGGGTGACCAGGGTGGCGCCGCCCATGAGCAGCACCGCCTTGACGATCTGCACCCAGGTGGTGCCCTTCATGCCGCCGACGACCACATAGACGATCATCAGGACACCGACGCCGACGATCGTGAGCGCCTTGCCCGCCGGCGAGGTGACGCCGAGCAGCAGGCCGACCAGCGCGCCCGCGCCGACCATCTGGGCCAGCAGGTAGAAGATCGACACCGTGATGGTGGAGACGCCCGCCGCGGTACGGACCGGGCGGGGGCTCATCCGGAAGGCCAGCACGTCGGCCATGGTGAACTTGCCGGAGTTGCGCATCAGCTCGGCGACCAGCAGCAGCGCCACCAGCCAGGCGACCAGGAAGCCGATCGAGTACAGGAAGCCGTCGTAGCCCGACAGCGCGATGATCCCGGCGATTCCCAGGAAACTCGCGGCCGACATGTAGTCGCCGCCGATGGCGAGACCGTTCTGCACGCCGCTGAAGGACCGGCCACCGGCGTAGAAGTCGGTGGCGTCCTTGGTGTTGCGGCTGGCCCAGAAGGTGATCCCCAGCGTTCCCGCGACGAAGAGCAGGAACAGGATCGTGGACAGGGTCTGGTGGCTCATTCGGTCTTCCCCTCGGCCTGGTGACGGATCTCGTCAGCCAGCGGGTCGAGCTTCTTCTCGGCGAAACGGGAGTAGGCCCAGGCGATCCCGAACGTCGACACGAACTGGAGCAGACCGAAGATCAGCGCCACGTTGATGTTGCCCAGGACCTTCGTGCCCATGAAGTCACGTGCCCAGCCGGAAAGGACGACGTAAAGCAGATACCACCCGAGAAACGCCGCGGTCATCGGGAACGCCCAGGCCCGAAAACGCCTCTTCAACTCCTGGAACTGTTCACCGGCCTGAATCTCTTCGTAGACCGATGAGTCATGTTGCCTGGCGGTCACAAGACCTCCCACAAATGTGATCTGGATCACGGACACCGTAGGAGGGGAGGCCGCCCTTCGTGGAGACCCGCTCGCGGACTCTTCGCCGAGGCGCCGCCGCGTCGCGTTCAGCTGGACGTGGCTTGCGGTGAAAGGTCTGTCCCGCGCGACGAACGGTCACCGCCGAAGGGACCACGGCCGGGCGGCTCGCCGAACCCGTCAGGAGGAGCGGGGCCGCCAGTCACCCCGGTCCAGGTTGAGGATCTCCGGGGTGTGCAGGCGCACCATCGTACGGGCCACGTTCGGCGGGATGCGCCCCGGCGTCAGCAGCGAGACCAGCACCATGACGAGAAAGGCGATCGGCACCGTCCACGCGGCGGGCTGGGCCAGCATGGCGCCCACCAGACCGGGATAAGGTCCCCCTCCGATCGTCATCAGAACCGCGCCGCAGGCCAGGCCACCGCCGGCGAGCAGTCCCGCCATCGCCCCGGCGGGAGTCAGCCGACGCCACCAGATGCCCAGCACCAGCAACGGGCAGAAGGAGGAGGCCGCCACCGCGAACGCCAGGCCGACGACGTCGGCGACCGGTAGCGAGCGGGCCAGGGCCGCCAGGCCCAGCGGAACGATCACGGCGAGCACCGCCGCCGCCCGGAACGACCGCACCCCTCCCTTGAGAATGTCCTGCCCGATGACCCCGGCGACCGAGACCGTCAGCCCGGAGGAGGTCGACAGGAACGCCGCGAACGCCCCGGCCGTCACCAGCGCCGTCAGCAGGTCGCCGGCCACACCGCCGATCAGCCGTCCCGGCAGCGTGAGCACCACCGTGTCACTGCCCTCCAGCTCCGGGACGTAGATCCTGCCCAGCGCGCCGTAGACGGCCGGCAGCAGGTAGAAGGCACCGAGCAACGACAGGACCACCAGCGTCGTACGGCGGGCGGCCCGGCCGTCGGGGTTGGTGTAGAAGCGGACCAGCACGTGCGGCAGCCCCATGGTGCCCAGGAACGTGGCCAGGATCAGCGAGTAGGTCGAGTAGAGACCGTACTCCCTGCCGCTGGAGAGCGGCAGCGCCCAGGTGGCCACATCCCGCTCGCTCAGCCCCGGCGCCCCCCCGCTCCGCCACGCCAGCAACAGGAACACCAGCGGCACGGCCAGGGCCGTGAGCTTCAACCAGTACTGGAAGGCCTGCACGAACGTGATCGACCGCATACCCCCCGACATCACGTTCACCGCGACCACGGCCGCCACCAGCAGACCCCCCGCCCACTCCGGGGCACCGGTGATGGCCCGCAGGACCAGGCCCGCGCTCTGGAACTGCGGCATCAGGTACAGCCAGCCGATCAGCACGACCAGCACCCCGGCCATCCGCCGCACCGCCATCGACTCCAGCCGCGCCTCGGCGAAGTCGGGCAGCGTGTAGGCGCCCGAGCGGCGCAGCGGAGCCGAGACCAGCACGAGCAGCACCAGATAACCGCCCGTCCAGCCGACCGGCAGCCAGAGCATGTCCGCGCCGTAGGTGAGAATCAGCCCGGCGACGCCCAGGAAGCTCGCGGCCGACAGGTACTCCCCGCCGATGGCCGAGGCGTTCCACAGCGGGGAGACCGTGCGGGAGGCGACGTAGAAGTCGGAGGTGGTCCGCGACAGCCGGATCCCGAAGGCACCGATCAGCACCGCGGCCAGCACCACCAGCACGACCGCCGTCACGCCGTACGCGGTGCTCATCTGATGCCTCCCGGCGTGGAGACCTCGGGCTCCTGGCCCTGAACGGGGGTCAACGGGCCCTGTCCACCAACTCGGCGAAGTGGCGCTCGTTCCGCTCCGCCTGCCGGACATAGAGCCAGGCACCGATCACGAACGCCGGGTAGATCAGACCGGCCAGCACCGCCCAGGGCAACGGGATCCCCAACAGGCGGACCGCGTGCAGCTCGGGCACCAGCAGGAACAGCAGCGGCAGCCCCACCACCACACACCCCAGCACCGTGCAGACGAACAGGGCCAGCCGGAACTGGGTGCGGACCAGCGAGTGCATGTAGATCTCGCCCAGCCGGGTCTGCTCGTCGATCTCTCGGGTGACCGGGTAGCGGGGGTGACGGGGGGCCATGGTGCGAGGACTGGTCACCACCTCGCGCCGTGGCCGCTCGGACTCCCTGCGCAAGCGGTCGGGCTCCTTACGCGACCGCTCGGAATCCCTACGCGACCGCTCGGAATCCTTACGCGACCGGTCGGTGATCCACCGGCGCGGCTCGGCCTCCTCCCTGGCCCCCGGGTCGCGGCTCACTCCGGCCTGCCCTTGCGCGCCCGGCGGACCAGGAGGTCGCGCAGCTCGCGGGTGTGACGGCGGCTGACCGGGATCTCGGTCTCACCGATGCGGACCACGCACCGGCCCGAGTCGATGTGCAACTCGTCGATGTGCTTGACCGCGACCAGGTGGCTGCGGTGCACCCGGACGAAACCCGCCAGCGACCAGCGCTCCTCCAACGTGGCCAGCGAGATGCGCACAAGGTGACTGCCACCCGCGGTGTGCAGGCGGGCGTAGTCACCCTGTGCCTCGACGTAGCGGACCTCGGTGCTGGCCACGAACCTGGTGACACCGCCGAGTTCGACCGGGATGGTATCGGGGTCGGTACGGCCCGCGCCCTCGCTCTCCGGCAGCTCCGCCGAGACGAACACCCGCCGGATGGCCTCAGCCAGCCGCTCCGGCCGCACCGGCTTGAGCAGGTAGTCCTCCGCCTTGATCTCGAAGGCGTCCACCGCGTGCTCCTCGTAGGCTGTCACGAAGACCACCCGGGGCGGGTTGGCGAACTGCGAGAGCAGACGGCCGAGCACCACCCCGTCCAGACCGCGCATCCGGATGTCGAGGAAGACCGCGTCGATCGGCCGCCCGTCGGCGATCGCCCGGTCCAGCACACGCAGCGCGGCGGCCCCGTCCCTGGCCAGGGAGACCTCTCCGATGCGGGGGTCGTCCCGGAGCAGGTAGGCCAGGTCCTCCAGCGCGGGAAGCTCGTCGTCCACCGCAAGGACACGCAGGCCGGTCACGGTCACTCCTCCAGGTCGTTCACGTGGGAATTTCTAGAGGGTGATGAATTAGACATCGCCTGTCAACTTCTTCATATTCGGGAGAAGACCCAATCCGGCCTGGGCACCCGGTCAGACCGGAGATCCCGGTGGCCGGGCGGACGGACCGGCGGGGGTGATCCCGGCGGGCGGCCGGTGAACGGCACGGCGGGCGGACGAGCAGAGCGCGGAAGGAGCCCGACCGCGAGCGGGGAGGCTGATCGGGCACGGTTCAACGGACGGAGACACCCGGGTGGTACTTCGGCAGGCGGACGCTGACCTTCGTCCCCGCCCCCTTGGCCGTCTCCGCCACCAGGCCGTACTCGTCCCCGTAGACCTGGCGCAACCGCTCGTCCACATTGACCAGTCCCACTCCTCCCGCCCCCGAGCGCTCGTCGGCGTCACCGGCCAGGATGCGGCGCAGCCGATCCGGTTCCATGCCCACGCCGTCGTCCTCCACGCTGATCCGGCATTCCGCCCCGGCGTCCTCGGCGACGATCGAGATGCGCCCTATCCCGGGCTTGCTCTCCAGCCCGTGCTGAACCGCGTTCTCCACCAGCGGCTGCAGGCACAGGAACGGCACCGCGACCGCGAGCACCTCCGGGGCGATACGCAGCGTCACCTGAAGCTGGTCGCCGAAGCGGGCACGTTCCAGGGTGAGGTAGCGGTCGATGGAACGCAGTTCCTCGGCCAGCGTGGTGAACTCCCCGTGCCGCCGGAAGGAGTAGCGGGTGAAGTCGGCGAACTCCAGTAGCAGCTCACGGGAGCGGTCGGGGTCGGAACGGACGAAGCTGGCGATGGTCGTCAGCGAGTTGTAGATGAAGTGCGGGGAGATCTGCGCGCGCAGCGCCCGGACCTCGGCCTCCATCAGGCGGGTCCGAGACCTGTCGAGTTCGGCCAGCTCCAGCTGCGAGTCGACCCAGTTCGCGACCTCGTGGGCGGCCCTGACCAGCCCCGCCGAGGCGTGCCCGCCGTACGCGGCCAGGGAACCGACCACCCGCCCGTCGGTGGTCAGCGGCACCACCACGGCGAACCTGATCGGACACTCGGGAAGGTCGCACCAGACGACCTCGGGGCCGAGAACCCGGGTCCGGCCCCCGGCGAGCGTCTTGGCGGCGTGGGTGAACGCCTCACGGGCGTGATGGTCGTCGCCCTCGCCGTCGTAGACCAGCAGCCTCTCCTCGTCGGTGACCGCCAGTGCCGGGGAGCCCAGCAGTTCCCGCAGGTGCCGGGACGCCTTCTGCGCCCCCGCCTCGGTCAGCCCGGCCCGCAGCGGTGGCGCGGCGAGGGAGGCGGTGTGCAGGGTCTCGAACGTGGCCCGCTCGGCCGGGCTGCTGCCCAGTTCCCTGCGCCCTCGCAACACCCGCCACAGCACCAGGGCGGGTACCCCGATCAGGGCGACGACCAGCAACACGGTGATGACGGGTTCCACGCTCCGGACCTTATACGCCCAGCCCCACCCGCGCCCGGCCCATACGGATCACACCGACCTTCCGTATCCGGTCAGCACAGGGTCAGGATCCACCCGGCGGGGCCTGGTGCCCCCGGTGCGAGGCCGGCGACGATCCCGAGCACTTTACGTTGTAGATCAAATTCAACGCCCTCTCCAGTTGCACGGCGCGCGGCCGCACCCGCGTCAGGGCGCGTCGCGGCTCCTCACGCCGGGGATCGGGACCATGTCCTCGGGCCCGGAGAATCCGTGCCGCCTTCCGTCTCGGCGTTCCTCCGGTACGGCCTGTGCGCCCTCCCGGACGATATGAGATCGTGCGGCTCAGTCAGCCTCGGCGATGGTCCTCCGATGCCCGCTCGGCCCGCCTCCGAGGGCATGGCGGTGATGCTCCCCACCCGACCAGCACGGCCGCGCGGGTCTTCTCGCCGCCATCCCCGAGGCCAGACGCGGCCAGGTGTTTCAGGAGGCCGGCAGGGCTTCGCGGACGCGGCGGGCGTAGGTCTCGGCCTCGGCGAGGTCGTCGTATCTCGTACGGGGCCAGAAGAAGCCGCGCAGGCCGTCCTTGTGGTTACGGGGGACCACGTGGACGTGCAGGTGCGGGACGCTCTGGCTGACGCGGTTGTTCGTCGCGACGAACGTGCCGGCCGCCGCCAGGCCCCGCTCGACGGCGACGGCGACGGCCTGGACGCGTTCGAAGAACGGGCCGACCAGCGGCGCCGGCAGGTCCGCCAGCGTCTCGACGTGGGTCAGCGGGGCCACCAGGACGTGGCCCTTGAAGACCGGACGCGTGTCCAGGAATGCCACGGCCACGCCGTCGGAGACGACGACGTGGGCCGGGCGCTCCCCTGCCGCGATGGCGCAGAACAGACACCGTTCACCTGGCACCACGTCAGGATAGGAGGCGGCGGGCGGCCCTTACCACCGCCTCGTCGACCATCTGGCCCCTGGCGTCGGTGACGACACCTGATCCGGACGCCTCGAAGCGGGCGATCAGGTCACGAGCCCGGTCGAGCTCTTCCTCCGAGGGGGTGAACACCTCGTTGACGACGGCCACCTGGGCCGGGTGGATGCAGGCTCTGCCGCGGAAGCCGAGGCGTTTCAGGGCGAAGGTGGAGACGCGCAGGGCGTCGAGATCGCGAAAGTCGGTGCTGACCGGAGCGAGGGGCGGGGCGAGTCGGGCCGCCGCCGAGGCCAGGACGACCTGGGAGCGGGCCCACAGCAGCTCGCGCTCGTCGGGACCGCTCTCGACGCCGAGGTCGGCCCGGAGGTCGGCCTCACCGATCTGCAGGCGCGCGACGCGAGGCGCCCTGGCGATCTCGGAGGCCGCCAGGATCGCACCGGCGCTCTCCAGCAGCGGGCACACCGCGATGGAGCCGTCCGGCAGTCCCTCGGCCGCCTCGGCGACGGAGAGCACCGCGGCGACCGCCTCCAACTCGGCGGCCGACTCGGTCTTCGCCACGCAGACTCCGTGCACCCCGGGCAGGGCGACCGCACGGAGGTCGTCGTGACCGGCCTCCCCCGGGTTGACCCGTACGTAGATCTCGGGGCCGTCGGGGCCGAGGCCGCGCAGCCACGTGGCGACGGCCGCGCGGGCCGCCTCCTTGTGCACGGGCAGGACCGCGTCCTCAAGGTCCACGATCAGGCTGTCGGCTCCCCTGCCGAGCGCCTTGGCGAGTTTTTCGGGCTGGTCACCTGGTACATAAAGGGCAGATCTCATCACCATCCGACCTTAGCGGTACCCGAGATGAGGGATCTCGCGATGACCATCCGCTGGATGTCGTTGGTGCCCTCGCCGATGGCCATCAGGGGCGCGTCGCGGTAGAGGCGTTCGAGGACGAACTCCTGGGAGTAGCCGTAACCGCCGTGGATCCGCATCGCCTCCATGGTGGTGCGCAGCGCCACCTCGGACGCGAAGTACTTGGCCATCGCGGCCTCGGAGTTCACCGCGCCGTTCTCGGAGCGGACCGCCGCCCAGTAGGTCAGCAGCCGGGCCGCCTGGATGTCGGTGGCCATGTCCGCGAGCTTGAGCTGGATGGCCTGGAAGTCGGCGATGGGCCGGCCGAAGGCGTGGCGCTCGCGCGAGTAGCTCAGCGCGGCGTCGTAGGCGCACTGGGAGACACCGACGGCGCGGGCCGCTATGTTGACCCGGCCGAGTTCCAGGGCGGACAGCGCCTGCTGCATGCCCCGCCCCTCGACCCCGCCGAGCAGCGCCGAGGCCGGGACGCGCACGTCCTGCAGCACGATCTCGCAGGTCTCGGTGCCCTTGTAGCCGAGCTTGGGCAGGTCGCGGCTGACCGTGTAGCCGGGAGTTCCCGCCTCGACCAGGATGAGGGACATGCCTCGGTGCGCGGGGTCGGTGAGCGAGGTCTTGACCAGCACGGGCATCGGGTCGGCGTGCCGGGCGTTGGTGATCCACGTCTTGGTGCCGTTGATCACGTAGTGGTCGCCGTCGCGGACGGCCCGCGTCTGGATGCCCTGCAGGTCGGTGCCGGCCGCCGGCTCGGTCAGCGCGATGCCGGTGCGGCGGACGCCGGTGGCCAGGTCCGGGAGGTAGCCGCTTCTCTGCTCCTCCGTGCCGTAGGCGGCGATCATCCAGGCGGCCAGGGAGTGCGAGCCGAGCACCCCGGCCACGCCCATCCAGCCACGGGCGATCTCCTCGAAGACCAGGGCGAACGACACCCGGTCCAGGGCCAGCCCGCCGTACTCCTCGGGGATCGTGATCCCGAACAGCCCCATCCGTTTGAAGCCCTCGACGATCTCCGTGGGGTAGCGGCCGGTCCGCTCCCACTCCGGGGCGACCGGCACGATCTCCTTGTCGACGTACTCCCGCAGGGTCCGGCGGAACAGCTGCTGTTCCTCGTTGAGCTCGAAGTCCATCACGAGGTCCTTTCGGGAAAAGCGGTCCCGCGGAGGGGGGAGCGGGCCGGTCCTGGCCTGCGGGAGATACTTCACCTGGTGGCGCAAGGACATGATCTCGCACCGCCCCGGCCGGGGCCACGGGCCTCCGCCGGAACCTCCCGGCGATCACGGGAAGGATCCCGCTCGGCACGGCCGCGCCGGGCCTGCCGCCGCTCCGGCAGGCGGGCGTCTCAGGCCCCGTCCCGCCCGGGGGCGAAGCCAGGGGCCGGACCTGATCGGTAGACGCCTCCCGGGCCCACCTGGGCGGCGTGGACCTCCCCGTCCGGAGCGTACAGCCGGATCTGGACGCCGTCGGGGTCGACGAAACCCAGCGCGTGGCCGGAGGAGGCCCCGATGATCGGGCTGTGCGGGACGCCGAGGTCGTCGAGGTGGGCGACCCAGGCGTCGAGCCCGGAGAGGGGGACCTGGAGCGCGAAGGGGTCGGCGTCGAAGAGCGCCCTGGCCAGGTCCGGGTTCTGGCGCAGCGCGATCTGGAAGGCGGCGCCGGGGACCTTGAAGCTCATGCCCCTGATCACGCCGCCCTCGTCCTCGAAGCTGGTGTGGTGCTCCAGCCTCAGGACGCGTTCGTACCAGGAGCGGCTCCGCTCCAGGTCACTCACCCAGATCTTGAGATGGTGCACACCGGTCAGTGCGGCGTTCAACTCATCTCCTCAGGAGTCCGGCGTCGTGGTGACGGTCGTGGTGAAACGGTGGTTGCAGAATCTCTCGCGCGCCTCCCGCCGGCTGAAGCGCCGCTCGGACTCCTTGCGGTCGAGCCCTTCGAAACTGTCGAAACCGAGTCTGGTCACGCCCTTGCCCCCGGTGCGGGCGGTGAGGACGACCCTTCCCCGGTGCGGGATGTGGCTGCCCGCGGCGCACCAGACACCGTCGGAGTGCTCGCGGCAGCGCAGGACGGCGACCCGCTTGCCGGCGGCGTCGAGCAGCACCGCCCTGGTGGGGCCCCGCCCCTCGGGAAAGCGGCCCCCCACCCAGAAGGTGCCCCAGTAGGGGGCGAAGGACGGGGTCAGGGTCATGGAGTAGTCAAGGGTGTAGGAGACCTGCCCGCCCGGGGCCGCGGCGGGCTTGGCCCTGGCCGCCACCTTGATATCGATCAGTGGTTTGGCCTGGCATTTCCTGGTCACGCTGACACAACTGGCCTGGGCGTGGGGCAGCGGGGAGAGGGCCGCCGCGATGAGAGCGAGGCCTGCGGCGATCCCGAGAGCGTGGCGCATGAGACCTCCCGTGTTGTCCTGCCCCGAGAACGTGTCCTGCCCGAGAACGCTACATGCGCTCGGACACGCATGTGCTTAAGTCCGGACACTTCGTCTTTCACTATGAAAACGCGGCCTGGCCGGGGCAGGCCGACGTGAAGGTCCGGGCGGAGCGAAGTCGGTTCCACGGGACATCAGAGTGGCGGGAAGGTCCGGGCAGGCGGAGAGGAGGGGGTCCGCCGCCCACCCGGAAACGGTCAGATTACCCCGGCAGACATGAGTTTGGCTCGCCTGGGCGCACGGGTATTGGCCGGATCTCCGAAGATCCGGCGGCTCGCGTCGTTCCCGACGGTGCCGAGGGCCGCTCGGAGCCCTCCGCCGGCCGGCCCCAGGGCGGTTCCGAGGGCTTCGGGCCGCCCCCCGTGAATCGCCGGGGACGGCCCCTGCCGGTGTCGCCGGACGACTATCTCCTCCTGCCTCTCCGCAGGACCCGGAAGACGACCAGGGCGAACGCGGCCACCGCCGCGATCGTCAGAACGGGGCGCTTGCCCGCCTCGGCCGCGACCTTCTCCGCCGCGTCCTTGACCTCGGCGGGGGTCATCTCCTTGACCCGGCCGACGACCTCGGGAGTCGCCTCCTTCACCCGCTCGACCATCTCGGTGGCGGTGGTGGCGGTCGCCGCTCTCGCCCTGCGCAGGTCCTCCCCCACATGGGCGGCGGTCTCCTGAAAACGGCCCTTCACATCGGTCTTGTGCACCAGTGCCTCCACAGTGTCGCCAAGTTCACGGCGAGCGTCCTCGATGTCCCGCCGCACGGTTTCCACGTCGTTCTCGTCTTTTGTGATGATCTTGCCGGTCTTCGTCTCGCCGACGCCGGTGTCGACGCAGGGTGCGACGTCGGCGGCCGCGCTCTCCGCGAGCCGGGGCGTGCCGGCGCGCTCGGACTCCGGAACGCCGAGATCCTCGCCAGGCGTGCCGTACGGCTGCTTCGGCGGGATGTTCAGTGACTCCCTCTCGTCCGGCGTTATCGGGGCACCGACCCTTTTCCTCCGGGATCCGGTGATCCCCGCCTCGCCCCGGGACCGGTCGGGGCCGCCCGGGTCTGTCTCAGTCATCGGTGGACCCTCTCCCTTACCGCGTAGATGTCGTCCCTGACGCTCTCGATGGTCCGCGCGGGAGTCGGCGGGGACGCCTCGGCGACCTGGTGCCTGCCGGAGAACCCGAGCACACCGGCCAGGGCCAGCAGCACCACGCCCACGACCGCCGCGGCCACCCAGGCGGGCATCACGTACGCGAGGAGCAGGATCACCGCGGCGACCAGGGAGCCTGTCCCGAACAGGGCCACGACTCCCGCCCCGCCGAACAGCCCCGCGCCGATTCCGGCGTGCTTGCCCTTTTCCGTCAGTTCCGCCTTGGCCAGACGGAGTTCGTCCCTGACCAGCCGCGAGACCTGCTCCGACATCTGCCGGATCAGCTCGGACGTCGGCAGTGACTCCTTGGTGTTGACCATGGACTGCCTCCTCCCCTACAGGAAAGGACGCCTACCCTGTCCCACCGCGGCAAACATCCGTCCGGCGGCGGTGTTCACGGGAGCCCCAGGGGTAACACCCGCGGAAGTCGCCGCAGGCGGTGCCCCGCCTGCCACCCGAGGCCCGACGGAGCGGCGGCGCCGCCCGCACCCCTGACGTGCCGGACACGTCGATCACGTCTCCCGGCCAGGACTAGGCCATGATCATAGGGAGGCCCGCGTGTCCGAGTGGTGGAAAAGTAAAGGTACGGGCGAAGATGAGCCTCTTGAGATACTGCGTGGCACGATGAGCACGATCAGGAAGGCGGCACGCTAGAGATGGCACAGATCGTCGGCGGCGGAAGCCCGGTCAACGACGCCGAGCGACGGGTCATCGCACACCTGCGAGACAGCGCCCCGCCAGACTGGCTGCTGCTGCACAACATCGAGGTGCCCCGCGGCGACGACACCTTCGAGGTGGACGTGATCGTCCTGACCGGCCACTCGCTCTGCGTCATCGACGTCAAGGGCACCCGGGGCAGGATCGAGGTCGCGGGGAACCGCTGGTTCCCGCTGCGTCGGGAGGCGTTCGGCTCCCCTGTCGCCAAGCTGCGCGGCAACGGGCGCGCGCTCAAGGGGCTGCTCACCCAGGAGCGGCGCGAGCTGGACCGGGTCTACGTCGACAGCCTGGTGGTGCTCACCGGGGCCGACGCGGAGCTGGTCGACCCGGCCGGCCGCGACTCACGCCACGTCACCGACCTGGCCGGGCTTGTCGGCACGCTGAGTGACTCCTCCCGCGTCAGACGCGGCCACACCACGGACACCGCGCCGTACGGCACCGCGATCATCGAGGCGCTCAACGGGAGCGTGCGACGCTCCACGGCGCCGCCGCGGTTCGGCAGCTGGGAGGTGGAGGAGCAGCTGGGCGGCGACAACCGGGTCACCGAGTATCGCGCGATCAACGCGACGGTTCCCGGCAGCGAGACGGTTCTGCTGCGCGTCTACCGGGCCGACCCGCTGGCGGAGGAGGAGCCGAGGGCGGCCGAACGGCGGCTGATCACCAACGCCTACCAGGCTCTCACCAGGATCCCGGCGCACCCGTGCGTGGTGCGCGCCCGTGACTTCTTCGCCATCGACGACGAGAGCCGGTTCGTGCTGGTCCTCGACGACGTACACGGTCAGGCGCTGCACCTGCACCTCACCGCCTCCCCCCGTACGCTCTCCACCGCCGCCCGGCTGGACGTGGTGGAGGACATGCTGCTGGGCCTGGCCCACGTGCACGCCAACAACGTGATCCACCGGGCGCTCAGTCCCGCGTGCGTGCTGGTGACGGAGGACGGCCGGGCGATGCTCACCGGGTTCGACTACGCCAAGCCCGGCCCCCGCGCGCACACCGTCGCCAACGAGCTGCCCAACGTGCTCGACACCCACTACGCGGCCCCCGAGTGCCAGGCCATGCCCGAGCGGATGACCGCCGCCTCCGACGTGTACGCGGCCGGGGTGATCGCCTTCCAACTGCTGACCGGGGAGCTCCCACCGGCCAATCCCGACGCCGAACCCGCTTCCAGCGAGGCGTCCGCCGAGGTCATGGACCTGCTCCGGCGCATGCGCGACCACGCGACGCACAAGCGCCCGGACGCCGCCGAGGCCCTGTCCGACCTGCGACGGGCGCGGCGCCCCCGCCCTGCGGCCCTCACCGCGCCCGATTCCGGCGCGCCGGCCCCCCTCTCCCAGATCCCTGGTACGGCGAACACCGGCGTGGCGGCTCCCGGACGCCCGGAGGGGCCCGAGCCGGAACACCACCGGCGAGACGCCCACGCGCCCGCGCGAAACGGGGAGGCGCGTGACAGGAGCGGGCCGGGACAGGAGCCGCTGCTCGACAGGCTCAGGATGAGGTTCCGGCGTATCACCGGAAAACAGCCGTGAAGGCGAACCGGGCCCGCGACGGAGTAGGGGTGTAACCCATAGAAGGGACACCCGGCACATGGCCGCTCCCCCTGATACGCCGACAAGAGTCGACGATGCCGCGCTGATAGCACGGTCACGGCACCGTCCCGACCTGTTCGCGATGCTCTACGACCGCTACTTCGTCGAGATCCACCGCTACGCCGCCGGACGGCTCGGCTCGCAGATCGCCGACGACGTCGCCGCCGAGACCTTCCTGGTGGCGTTCCGTAGACGGGAGACGTTCGACCCCGCCAGGGGGACGGTGCGGCCCTGGCTGTACGGCATCGCCACCAACCTGGTCGCCCAGCACCGCAGGAACGAGACACGCAGGCTGGAGGCGTTCCAGCGGGCACCCGTCGACGGTGAGGCCGACGAGGGATACGAGGAGCGGGTGGCCACCCGCCTCGCCGCCGCGGGCGTGCGGGGGCCGCTCGCGTCGGCGTTGAGCGGCCTTTCCGACGGCGACCGCGACGTGCTGCTGCTGGTCGCGCTCGCCGATCTCAGCTACGAGGAGGTCTCACAGATCCTCCACATCCCTTTCGGCACCGTCGGCTCCCGGCTCAACCGGGTGCGCAGGAAGCTGCGCGCGGCACTGGGCGGCGTCAATCCCATGATCGGAGGCTCCGATGGATGACCTGACCGCGGTCCGGGACCTGCTCGCGGAGCCGGAACCGTCCCACGAAGTGATCGCGGCGGGCCGGGACCGGCTCCTGGCCGCCATGCCGTCGCCTCAGGGGCCGCCCCGAGAGCAGGCACGGCGGGGCCGCAGGGCGGCCTGGTGGACGGCCCTGGGGATGGGGGTGGTCGGGACGGCCGCGGCCGCGACCCTGGTGATCACCTCGTCGACCGCCGCCCCGCCGACGCCGCCGCTCACCCGCCTGCCCGCCCCCGGCACGCAGAACACCGTGGCCGAGGCGAGACAGGTCCTGCTGGCCGCGGCCACCGCGGCGGCCAGGGCACCGGCGGAGGGTGCCTACTGGGTCACCCGCACCGTCCAGGGGAACCAGCGCGTCGCGCCGAATGCCGGCTATCTCATCCTGCGGAGTCACGCCGAGGAGATGTGGCTGTCACGCGCACGCGACGGGCAGAGCTGGAGGATCAGCCAGTACCTCGGTGCGAAACCGGCGACTCCCAAGGACGAGGCGGCCTGGCGGAAGGACGGCTCCCCCGACCGCTGGCTGTTCGCGGACGGCGCGCTGACGGGTGGCTACGTCTCCGCCGAGGAAAGGATCGAGTCCGAACCGGGGGAGCGGGAGGCGTTCCGCCTGCGCGGCAAGTGGAAGGGGTCGGCCGGCCACCTGACCAAGGGACTGCTCACCTGGGCCGAGGTGCGCGCGATACCGGACACCCCGGAGAAGTTGAGGATCTACCTGAACGGGCGCGGCAAGGAGTTCACCGCCAAGTGGCCGGGGGCCGAGAAGCAGGTGGAGCCGTGGCTGCTGGAGGACTGCGTGCAGTTGCTCACCTCGCTCCCGGTCACCCCCGGGACCCGCGCGGCGGCCTATCGGCTGCTGGCCTCCCTGCCGGGGATGACGTCGGAGGGGAAGGTCGTCGACGGGCTCGGCCGAATCGGCCAGGCGATCTCCTACCCGGTCAGCACCACCACGCCACAGGGCGAGAGCAAGGTCTACGGAACCAACCGGCTGGTGATCGACGTGTCGAGCGGGCTGCCGCTGTCGCGGGAGCGGGACGGCCTCGACCGGCTCAGGGACGGGCGGACCTACAAGGTCACCTCGTTCACCGCGTACGAACGGATCGGCTGGACCGACGACCTGCCCGACCTGCCCGCCCGGCACGACTGAACGCGGCTCAGGAGTCGACGAAGTCGTCGGGGACCATCACCCGCAGCCCGTTGGGGACGGTGCGGATCGTGATGGGGGTCATCAGGCGGACCTCGCCGTCGATGTCGGCGGCCAGCGGCGGGTCGGTCTCCAGGTGCATCTCGCGCCCCACCACGAAGGGACCTCCCGCGAGGCTGCGCCAACGGCCGCTGCCGGCCCGGATCATGGTCTCCACCAGCAGGCGCAGCCGCTTGCCCGAGCCGAGCTGGTAGGCGACCAGGCGGCCGTTGTCGATGCTGATGTCCTTGGCGACCTGCCAGCCGCCGTGGAAGCGGCCGTTGGCGATGTTGAGCTGGTGGGTGAGCAGCTCGTGGCGGCGGCCGTCCACGGTGAGGAAGGCCCGGAACGGCCGGTGGCCCGGCAGGATCGTCAGTGCCGTGAGCGGGTAGGCCGCGCGGCCGAGGAGGCGTTTCACCCCGTGCCTGACCTTGCCCGCCACCTCCACCGACACCCCGAAGCTGGCCAGGTTGGCGAACTCGCGGTCTCCGGCGATGCCCAGGTCGATGTCCGCGACCTTGCCGGTGCGCAGCACCTCGATGGCTCCGGCGAGGTCGAGGGGGACGCCGAGGCTGCGGACGAAGTTGTTGGTGGTGCCCAGGGGCAGCACGCCGAGGGCCACGTCGCGATGGGCGACGTGCTTGACGGCGGAGCTGAGCGTGCCGTCGCCACCGCCCACGACGAGCAGGTCGGGCCCCGCGGCCAGGGCCTCCTCGATGATGGCGCGCAGACGCTTGGGATCTTCCACGGGGAAGAAGCGGATCGATCCGAACCTCTCGGCCCGCAGCGCGCGGACCACCTCCGGGTAGTGGTGCCGGCCTCGGCGTGAGCGCGTGTTGACGACCACGCAGACCCGGCCCTCGGTCCTGATGGCCTCGGTGTGCTCGGCCTTGCTTCGAAGCTCTCCCACGCTGCCCCTATCCGATCGGGTGCCTGCCCGTTCAAATGGTATGGCCCCGCCGTCGGTGACGGCGGGGCCATACTCCTGCGGGGTTTACTTCTTGGGCGGGGTGACCTGAACGATCGCGCCGAGGTTACCCGGCAGCGGGGTGACGAGCTTGAGCTTCACGCCCAGCGCCTTGCCCTCGTCACCGGGGTTTCCGGAGCCGAGGACGTGGCCGCCGCCCATGTCGATCCCGTACCAGTCGTTGGCGGGGGTGCCGTCGGCGTTGACGACCCGGGTGCTGTACGGCTGGTCGCCCGCCGACGGTACGACCGTCGAGGCGTCGAAGTCGCGGTAGTACAGGCTGGTGCCGCGCGCCTCGAAGCCGGGGTACCAGGTCTTGGCGTCGGTGAACTCCGAGACCCCCTTCAGCCCGTCCACCTTGGTGCAGTACGCGCTGAAGGGCTCATCCGGCCCCTCGATGCAATCGGTGAAGGGGTAGGTCTTGGCGAAGGAGAAGGCGGCGTTCGAGCTCTGCACGCGTC
This sequence comes from Streptosporangium sp. CA-115845, assembly GCF_050943795.1. Classification (NCBI taxonomy): domain Bacteria; kingdom Bacillati; phylum Actinomycetota; class Actinomycetes; order Streptosporangiales; family Streptosporangiaceae; genus Streptosporangium; species Streptosporangium sp. CA-115845. Next base: position 6,352,616 of record NZ_CP191988.1, read on the forward strand.
CCGACATGTTCTTGAGCGTGGTGGGATCCTTCGTGGCCGCCACGCCGGTCCGCCGCAGCGGGTCGAAGTGGGAGTCGACCAGGATCAGGCTGCCCTTGGAACCGATGCTCGGCGCCAGTTCGAGGTTGTTGGCCACCGAGTTGTTGGTGTAGTTCGAGTCGCGGTACCAGACGAGCATGCCGGGGGCGTTGTACTTGACCTTCTCCACCTTCCACGCGTTGTCCCGCGAGTAGTTGGTGGTGTAGGTGTACTGCAGGCCCTTGTCGAACCCGTCGAGGTTGCGCCACTCGGCCAGGTAGAAGCGGGAGACCTCCCGCGTGCCGTCGTTGAGGGCCCAGCCCTGGCCGGTGGTGCCGTTGAAGCTGCCGCCGGTGGCCGTCCAGCCGTTGAGGCCGCCCTCCAGGTCGTCGCTCCAGACGGTCTGGGTGCCGTTGGTGAGCGCGAAGTCGTCGGCGTGCCAGCCGCGCGGGGTGTAGGCCGCGTCGGTGTTGTAGGTCAGGCGCAGCTTGACGGTCGTGCCCGCGAACGGCGTGAGGTCGACGTAGTCGTGCCGCCAGCCGTCGGTGTTGCCGGTGAGGCCGTACTTCTTGTCACCGAACGCGGCGAGGTTCCCGTTGGGGTCTGTGTAGTCGTCGTCGGTGGAGACCAGGGCTCCGCCGTCGGTGTAGACCTTCTGCTGGCTCCAGGTGGCGCCGCCGTCAACGGAGGTCTCGATGAAGCCGAAGTCCCAGTCGTCCTCGATCTCGTAGTTGTTCCAGAGCCAGAACTTCAGGTCGGTCCCCGCGGGCACCTGAACGTCGCGGGCGATCTTGACGTTGGCCCACTCCTGGTCGAAGTTGGACCAGAGCGTCTTGGTGCCGCTGTGCGGCTCGATCATCGTGACCGGCGAGCTGGTCAGGTTCACCCGGACGCCGTCCTCGGTGAGCTTGGGCGTGCGCGAGGCCTGGCCGACCGTCACCGCGCGGGCGCGGTCACCGGGGTTGAAGACCTTGGGGTTGGCCCAGCCGAGCACCCACTTGCTCCAGATGCTCATGTGGGTGGGCATCGACTGGAAGATCGGGCCGCTGTGCGATCCGCTGGACATCAGGTCCCAGAAGTCCACCGCGGAGGACGCCTGGCCGCTGGTGTCGTAGAGGTCCGGAAGGCCCAGGTCGTGGCCGTACTCGTGGGCGAAGACGCCGACGCCGGAGTCCTCGGGCTGCACGATGTAGTTGGAGATCTTCACGTTCTTGCCGGGCACCTGGTAGCCGCCGGCCACCGCGCTGGAGTGCGCCCAGATCGCGTAGGTGCCCTCGGCGCCGCCGTCGGAGGACTTGTCCTTGCCCGCGTGGACCAGGACCAGGTGGTCGATCACGCCGTCGGGCTCGGCGAAGTTCCCGTCGCCGTCGGCGTCACCGACGTCCTCGAGGTCGTAGTCGGCCCACGGGAAGTTCGGGTCGGCGGCGGCCAGGACGTTCACCGCGTCGATGGCGAGCTGGCCGGCCCCGCGCGGGTTGTCCGGGTGGCCGCTCATGTCCTGCACCGGCTGGCCGCAGGCGCGCGCGCCGTAGTACGCCTCGGAGTGCGGGACCTTGATCCACGGGCTCGCCTGCCCGGTGACCGTGTAGGCGCCCTTGGACATCTCCTCGTACATGTTCTTCAGGGTGTGCTTGGAGATGTCGATGCCCTTGCGGCCGTCCCGCGGGTCGGTCAGGTCGGTGCGGACGCGCTGGGTGATGCCGCCGGTGCTGTACAGCATCTTGTTGAAGTGGTCGGGGCTGAAGTCGGGCACCCAGAAGCTGTTGTTGTCCTTGTGGGACAGCGTCGCCGGGTTGGGGATCTTGTTGTGCAGCGGGCCGTTGAGCCGCGTGCCCGGCGGCTCGGTGACGCACTCGGCCGGGTCCTCGCTGGTCACGCTCGCCGGGCGGGAGAATCCGGAGAAGTCGTCGTTCGCCTGGTCGTTGAACTCCACCAGCAGGGTGAGGAGCTTGGCCGTCTTGGGGGTCTTCGCCTTCTTGAAGAGGAGATCCGCGGGGTTGAGCCCCGTCCTGATCGCCTCGGCCTCGCGGGCGGCCAGCACTCGCGCGGCGACGGGGTTGCCCTCGGAGTACTTCTGGTCGATCTTCCTGGACGGACCGGCCTTGCGCGCCTTGGCCGACGGCACGGCCGGGTCGCCGACCTCCGGCTCGTCCCTGGGCGGCGCGTAGTTGATGTAGTAGTCGGCCGCGGTCGGCTGGTACCGTGCGACCGAGGAGTCGCTCTCGGCCGACGCACCGCTCACAGCCAGTCCCGTGACGGCCAGGCCGAGCACGGGAACTATCGCGAGAAGGCGTCTGGGAGCGCCTCCTCTGCTGACTCTGCCGGACAACGTGTCCCCTCCCTGCGCCCGGGTTTACCGGACGCGGACATTTCCGGCGCGCCGAATGAGCGCACCGAACCGGGAGGGTAGACGAGAAGGTAAAGCCAGAGTCAAGACGCCAAATGATGTTGCAAAAATGCAATAAAGTGTCTTTTACTGGTAATGGTGGTGATTTTCACTACGCTCCGGCTCGGCGCCGCCTGAAACCGCCTCCGAAGGCCCCTTGAGGTGCGGAATTGGTGTATGGGAGGTTCGGCGTACCGCCGAACACCCGCTCGGGGCCAGGCCGTACAGTCCACTTGTGACCGCTATCTCCGAACTTGTCGCCGCGCTCGCACCGGAGAAGGTGCTGACGGACTCCGACGTGACCGACTCCTACGCCCGGGACCGAACCTTTCTTGAGCCCGGCAAACCGCTGGCCGTGGTGCTCGCGCACACCAGGGACGATGTGGTCGCCGTGATGAGATGGGCCACCCGGTACCGGGTCCCCGTGGTGCCCCGGGGGGCCGGGACCGGCCTGGCCGGCGGGGCGACCGCCGTCGAGGGGTGCGTCGTGCTGGCGCTGCACAGGATGGCAGCCATCAGGGAGCTGTCCCCCGACGACGAGATAGCCGTGGTCGAGCCGGGGGTCATCACCGCCGACCTGGACCGGGCCGCCCGCGAGCACGGACTGATGTACGCCCCCGACCCCTCCTCCTACGAGATCTCCACCATCGGCGGCAACCTGGCGACCAACGCGGGCGGCCTGCGGTGCGTGAAGTACGGCGTGACCCGCGACTCGGCGCTCGGCCTGGAGGTCGTGCTCGCGGACGGGCGGGTGATCAACACCGGCCGGCGCACCGTGAAGGGCGTCACGGGGTACGACCTGACCGGCCTGTTCGTCGGCTCCGAGGGGACGCTCGGGGTCATCACCGCGGCGACGGTACGGCTGCGCAGAGCGCCGTCGGCCTACCCGGCGACGATCGCGGCCGAGTTCGCCTCCCTCAGGGAGGCCGCCGCCGCCGTCTCCGCGATCATCGCGGCCGGGTGCCAGCCGTCCCTGCTGGAGCTGCTCGACCGGAACACGCTCAAGGCCATCGACGACTGGCGGAACATCGGGCTGGAGGAGTCGACCCGGGCGATGCTGATCGCGCAGTCGGACGCGGTGGACGGCCCGGCCGTCTCCGAGCGCATGGCCGAACTCTGCACCGCCAACGGCGCGGCCTTCGTGGCGGTGTCGTCGTCGGCGCAGGAGGCCGAGCAGTTGATCGAGGTCCGCCGGATGGCGTACGAGGCCAAGGAGCGGCTGGGCAAGTGCCTGGTGGAGGACGTGTGCGTACCGCGCTCCCTGCTGCCTGACATGATCGAGAAGATCGAGGCGATCGCGGCCAAGCACGGCGTGCTGATCACCACGGTCGCCCACGCGGGCGACGGCAACCTGCACCCCGTCTTCGTCTTCGACAGGACCCTGAGTGAGCCGCCGCCCGAGGTGTGGGCGGCGGCCGACGAGCTCTTCAGGGAGACCCTGAAGATGGGGGGCACGCTCACCGGCGAGCACGGCGTCGGGCTGCTGAAACAGCGCTGGCTGTCCATGGAGACCGGGCCGGTCACCGAGGAGATCCACCGCGGGATCAAACAGGTCTTCGACCCGCTCGGCATCCTCAACCCCGGCAAGGCCATCTGAGCGGGTTCCCGCCACATCGGGCGGGAACCCCGCGGATCCCGCCCCACCAGGGCGAGAGATGGGATCTCCGCGGATTCCCGGCAGAGCGAGCACGGGATTCCGCGGTTACCCGGATCTCCATGGCCATTCGCTCCCCTCTCGCGCTGGTAGCGTTCTGCCCCACATAAACCATTTTTTGGGTTTTATCGGGGGGCATCTGGTGGAGCCACTAACAACGGAGGATCCCCCACGCCTGGGATCGTTCGAGCTGACCGGACGGCTCGGAGAGGGCGGGCAGGGGATCGTCTACCTCGGGCGGGGGCCTGAGGGCGAGCAGGTCGCCGTCAAGCTTCTCCACCACGGACTGGTCGGCGACCCCGAGGCCAGGGCACGCTTCCTGCGCGAGGTGTCGGTCGCGCAACGGGTGGCCCGGTTCTGCACCGCCTCCGTGCTCCACGCCGACCTCGCCGGCAGCCGCCCCTACATCGTGAGCGAGTACGTCCCCGGCCCCTCCCTGCGCCAGCTGGTCGACAGCCAGGGACCGCGGCGCGGCGCCTCCCTGGAACGTCTCGCCGTCAGTACCGCCACCGCGCTGTCGGCGATCCACCGCGCGGGCATCCTGCACCGTGATTTCAAGCCCGCCAACGTGCTGATGGGTCCCGAGGGCCCGGTGGTGATCGACTTCGGCATCGCCAGGGCTCTGGACTCTCCGGGGATGACCGCGACCGGGGTCGCGATGGGCACCCCTTCCTATCTCGCGCCCGAGCAGCTCGGGGCGGGCGAGGTGACACCCGCGGCCGACGTGTTCGCCTGGGGCGTCACGATGGTCTTCGCCGCGACCGGCAGGCCCGCGTTCGGCCAGGACTCCATCCCCGTCGTGATCAACCGGATCCTGAACACGGAGCCGGAACTGGGCGCGCTGGAGGGAGAGCTGCGCGAGCTGGTCATGGCCTGCCTGTCGAAGGATCCGGCACTGCGCCCCACCGCCGAGCAACTTGTCAACCGTCTGATGGGCACCGCCCCCACCACCCCGGTCCGGCGTCCGGCCCCCCTCCCCGGCCCTGTGCCCGGTCCCGGTCACGTGTCCGCGGCGGCCACCCGACAGAGCGGGCAACGTCAGGACGGGCCGCCGACGGGCGGACCGGGAGGCACCGCGCCGGGACACGGTGGACCGGGACAGGACGGACCCGGGCGGGCCGGGGGGCCCGGTGGGAGGAAGCCGCGCGGGCCTGTGGGGCTCCTGCTCACCGGGGTGGCGGTCGTGGCCGCGCTCGGCGTGACCGCCGGGACCGTGGTGGTCCTGCAGAACGACGAGAAGGCCACGATCGCGCGAGCCGGAGCGGCGTCCATCGCGGCGGAGACCCCGGGCCCCGACTCGACGACCGTTCCCGGCGATCCGCCCACGGCCGGGGAGGAGACTTCCCTGCCTCCGGAGAACGAGGAGCTCCTCACGATCACGCCCCACCCGTCCCGGCGGATCACGCGGCCGTCGTCCAGGCCGGCCGAGAACCCGAGCCGCACTGCGGGAGCGCCGACGAGAAAGCCGAGCAGGCCCCCCTCCCGGACCTCCAGCCCGGCGGCCACCACCGCCAAGCCCACCCCGTCGGCGGAGCCGAGCGGCATCGTCGAGCCCTCATCGGCTCCCGAGCCGACGGCCAAGCCCACCGCCACCTCGCGACCGACCTCGACGGTGAAGCCGACCACGGCCAAGCCCACCACCGCCAAGCCGAGTCCCACTCCTCAGAAACCCAACCCCTATACGGCCGCCGGCGTCTGCGGCAGCGGTTACAAGGTCGTCAACTCCAAGGCCCTGGGCAGTGTCGCGACGATCTACCTGCTCTACAACTCCGCCGCGGGTAAGAACTGCGTCGTCACCATGTCCAGGTACGTGATCCCCGCCAAGATCTCGATGAACGCGATACTCCAGGTGAAGGGCGGCTCCAGCGGGAGCAACCCCGGCAAGTTCACCGTCTACGCGGGCCCGGTACGCCTGTCCGCGGTCAAGAAGTGCGTCATCTGGGGAGGCTCGCACGGGTCGCTGTCGTGGAGGAGCGGCTGGAGCCACTGCGGTTGAGCACGAGGATCGTCGCATACTCCTCGGTGAGCCGCGTGATGTCGCCGCCGCACCCCGTCCACCGGGTGAGCGTCCCGCCCACGACCAGGACGACCGCGGCATCCGGCCGCCCGGAGCCGGCCGGAGATCTCCAGGCGGCTCCGCTCGGAGAGCGCCGGGGCCTGTCTTCGAAGCCATGGATTACGGTCGTCCTGACCTGTGCGCGGTGACGCTTGCCGGGTACACGGCGCTCCAGGTACTTGATCTGGATTTACCGTGAACTCGCGAGTGGGATGTGCTGATCGGCGGCGTGGGTTTTCCAGAATGGAGTGCTGAGAGGGGAAACCGATGCCTGACCTGATGCCGTGGCCGTCCAGGCTGCCGATCGTCCAGGCTCCGATGGCCGGCGGGGCGTCCACGCCCGAGTTGGCCGCCTCCGTGTCCGGCGCCGGAGGTCTGGGATTTCTCGCGGCCGGCTACAAGACGGCCGCGCAGATGCGGCAGGAGATCGAGCGGACGCGTGAACTCACCTCTCGTCCGTTCGGTGTGAACGTGTTCATGCCTACGGCCGACGAAGCCGAGCAGGCCGAACTCGGCGCCTATGCGCGAGCCATCGAGGGGGAGGCACGGCGGCTTGGCACCGAGCTCGGGATCCCGCGCGGCGGCGACGACGACTTCACGGCCAAGATCGAGGATCTGCTCGCGGATCCGCCCGCGGTGGTGGGATTCACGTTCGGCTGTCCCGAGGACGAGCTCGTCCGGGCGTTCCGCCGCCAGGGGACCGCGGTGGTGGTCACCGTGACGTCGGTGGCCGAGGCCCGGCTGGCCTCGGCCGACGCGTTGTGCGTCCAGGGAGAGGAAGCGGGCGGGCATCGGGGGTCGTTCGCCAACACGGACGTCGAAGGAATGGGCCTGGACCGCTTGCTGCCCCGGATACGTGAGGTGTCACGGCTTCCCCTCATCGCGGCCGGCGGTATCGCCTCGGCCGCCGACGTCTCCCGGGTCCTGTCCGCGGGAGCGATCGCGGCCGCGGCGGGCACCGCCTTCCTCCTCTGTCCCGAGAGCGGCACCGGCGCGGTCCACCGCGCGGCGCTGACCGATCCGCGCTTCACCCGGACCGCCATGACCAGGGCCTTCACCGGACGTCCGGCGCGCGGCCTGGTCAACCGGTTCATGACGGAGTACTCCGGCCGGGCGCCCGCGGCCTATCCGCAGGTCCATCACCTGACGGCGCCGCTGCGGCGCGCCGCCGCGGCACAGGGGGACGCCGAGGCGCTGCACCTGTGGGCCGGAACCTCCTGGAACCAGGCGCGACCCGCGCCGGCGGCGCGGGTCACCGTGGACCTGGCCGCGATCTGAATCGGTCAGAGCCGGGCTCGATCCGCGGTGTCGACGGGCGGGACGTCCCCGGCGCTGTCGGAGCCGGCAGCCGTGGCCTCGCCGGGGTGAGGGCGACATCGAATCCATGCCGGCCTCTGGCAGGCGAATGGGTTCTGGGTTACCGTAACTGACGTGATCGTCAAGTCTGAGACGCTCAGCACCCGGGGCCGGCGCACGCGAGCGGCGCTCGTCCAGGCCGGACGGGAGATGTTCGAGGAGCGAGGCTACGACGCCGTGCGTGTCGACGACGTCTGCGCGCGCGCCGGTGTCTCACACGGCACCTTCTACACCTACTTCGGCTCGCGCGAGGAGCTGTTCCGTGAGGTGGCGGCCACCGTGGTGGGCGAGATGTTCACCGCCAGCGTGGTCGGGCCCAGCGCTCCCGACGACCCGTACGCCCGCATCGAGGCCGCCAACCTGCTCTACCTGCGCGCCTGGGCCTCCAACTCCCGGTTGGTAAGGATGCTGGAGCAGGTCGCGATCGCCGACGAGGGGTTCCGCGGCCTTCTGCTCGAGTTGCGCGAGGTCTTCGTGCGGCGCGGCGCGGAGGGGCTGCGGCGCCTGCAGGAGCAGGGCCTGGCCGATCCGTCGCTGGACCCCCGGCTGACCGCCGTGATGCTGGGCGGGATGGTCGAGCACTTCGCCCACGTCTGGCTCGACCTCGGCGAGCACGCCGACGAGCGGACCGCCGTAACCATGCTCTCCACGCTCTGGGCCCGGGCCATCGGCCTGACGCCCGCGAGCCAGGGCAACAACATGACGCCAACGTCAATCAAGGAGGCGGGTTCGTGAGCCGGCTGGACACCTCCGGTGACGACTATCTGGCTCGGCGCGAGGCGATGCTCGCCAAGCTGGCCGAGCTCGACGCCGAGCAGGCCAGAGCGGTGGCCGGCGGCGGCGAGAAGTACGTCGACCGGCATCGCGCGCGGGGCAGGCTGCTGGCCAGGGAGCGGATCGAGCTGCTCGTCGATCCGGACTCGGCGTTCCTGGAGCTCTCACCGCTGGCGGGCTGGGGCAGCGACTTCCCCGTGGGGGCGAGCGTGGTCACCGGGATCGGGGTGGTCGAGGGCGTCGAGTGCGTACTCGTCGCCAACGACCCGACGGTGCGGGGCGGCTCGTCCAACCCGTGGACGCTGCGCAAGACGCTCAGGGCGGCCGACATCGCCTTCGAGAACCGGCTGCCGCTGATCAATCTGGTGGAGTCCGGCGGGGCCGACCTGCCGACCCAGAAGGAGATCTTCATCCCCGGCGGCCGGATCTTCCGCGACCTGACCCGCCTGTCGGCGGCCGGGATCCCCACGATCGCCCTGGTCTTCGGCAACTCCACCGCCGGCGGGGCGTACGTACCGGGGATGAGCGACCACGTGGTCATGGTCAAGAAGGGCGCGAAGGTCTTCCTCGGCGGGCCGCCGCTGGTCAGGATGGCCACCGGGGAGGAGGCCGACGACGAGTCGCTGGGCGGTGCCGAGATGCACGCCCGCCTCAGCGGGCTGGCCGACTACCTGGCCGCCGACGAGCACGACGCGCTGCGGATCGGGCGGCAGATCGTCAGGGGCCTGAACCGGAGAAGGCTCGGCGCCTCCGCCGGGGCCGTGCGTGACCCGCTGTACGACGAGGACGAGCTGCTGGGCATCGTGCCCGAGGACCTGAAGATCCCGTTCGACCCGCGCGAGGTGATCGCGCGGATCGTGGACGGCAGCGAGTTCGACGAGTTCAAACCCCTGTACGGCGGGAGCCTGGTGACCGGGTGGGCCCGCCTGCACGGCTACCCGATCGGGATACTGGCCAACGCCCGGGGGGTGCTGTTCAGCGAGGAGGCGCAGAAGGCCGCACAGTTCATCCAGCTCGCCGGCCAGGCCCGCACACCGCTGGTCTTCCTGCAGAACACCACCGGCTACATGGTCGGCAAGGACTACGAGCAGGGCGGCATCATCAAGCACGGCGCCATGATGATCAACGCGGTGTCCAACTCGACGGTCCCGCACCTCACGATCGTCATGGGCGCCTCCTACGGAGCGGGCAACTACGGCATGTGCGGCCGGGCCTACGACCCTCGTTTCCTGTTCTCCTGGCCCAGCGCGAAGTCGGCGGTCATGGGGCCCGCCCAGCTCGCCGGAGTGCTGTCCATCGTCGGCAGGGCCGCGGCCCAGGCCCGGGGGCAGGTCTACGACGAGGAGGGCGACGCGGCGATGCGCCGGATGGTCGAGGCGCAGATCGAGGCCGAGTCGCTGCCGTTCTTCCTCTCCGGCCGCCTCTACGACGACGGGGTGATCGACCCCCGCGACACCCGGACGGTCCTGGGCCTGTGCCTGTCCGCCGTACACAACGCCCCCGCCCCGGAGCCCGCGGGCTTCGGCGTCTTCCGGATGTGACCATGCCCGCGAACATGCCCGCGAACATGCCCGCGACCGCCTCGCCGATCCGCCGCCTGCTCGTCGCGAACCGGGGTGAGATCGCCCGCCGTGTCTTCCGTACCTGCCGCGACCTCGGCATCGAGACCGTCGCGGTCTTCTCCGACGCCGACGCCGACGCCCCGCACGCGGCCGAGGCGGACCACGCGGTGCGGCTCGGCGGCCTCAGACCCGCCGACACCTACCTGTCGGTGGAGAAGATCATCGACGCGGCCCGCAGATCGGGGGCGGACGCGGTCCATCCCGGCTACGGCTTCCTGTCGGAGAACGCCGCCTTCGCGCGGGCCGTCCGGGACGCCGGCCTGACCTGGGTCGGTCCACCGGCCGAGGCCGTCGCCGCGATGGGCTCCAAGATCGAGGCCAAGGAGCTGATGGCGGCCGCGGGGGTCCCGGTGCTGCCGGGATTCACCACGGGTCCCGGCCACTCGACGGACGACCTGGAACGGGACCTGGACGCCGTGTTCACCCCGATGGGCGGGCCCCTCCCCCTGCTGGTGAAGGCGTCGGCCGGGGGCGGCGGGCGCGGGATGCGCGTCGTACGGCTGACCGGCGACCTGCCGGAGGCGGTCGAGTCGGCGCGCGCCGAGGCCGCGTCGGCGTTCGGGGACGGCACGGTGTTCGTCGAGCCCCTGCTGGAGGGCGCCCGGCACATCGAGGTGCAGATCCTGGCCGACGGGCACGGGACGGTGTGGACGCTGGGCGAGCGGGAGTGCTCGATCCAGCGGCGGCACCAGAAGGTGATCGAGGAGACCCCCTCCCCGGCGATCTCCCCGGCGACGCGGGCGCGGCTGCGCGACGCGGCGGTCACGGCCGCGCGGGCCATCGCCTACGTCGGCGCCGGAACCGTCGAGTTCCTCGTCAGGGGCGATACCGTCGCCTTCCTGGAGATGAACACCCGCCTGCAGGTGGAGCACCCGGTGACCGAGTGCGTCTACGGCGTCGACCTCGTCGAGCTGCAACTGCGGATCGCCGAGGGCGCCCGGCTGCCCGCGGCACCGCCCGAGCCGTCCGGGCACGCCGTCGAGGCGCGCCTGTACGCCGAGGATCCGGCCCGCGACTGGCTCCCGCAGAGCGGCACCCTGCACCGCCTCGAGATCCCCGGCGTGGACTCCCGCTTCGCGCCCGCGTCCGGCGGGCGGCACGGACTGCGGCTGGACTCCGGTGTCGAGGACGGCTCGGTGATCGGGGTGCACTACGACCCGATGCTCGCCAAGGTCGTCTCCTACGGCGTGAGTCGCTCCGACGCCGTGCGGAGGCTGGCCTTCGCGCTGGCGGGTGCGCGGATCCACGGCCCCGTCACCAACCGGGACCTGCTGGTCGAGATCCTGCGCCATCCGGCGTTCCTCGCCGGGGAGACCCATACGGGGTTCCTGGCCGAGCACGGCCTCACCGGGTCGGCGCCCGGACCGCGGAGTGCCGGAGCCGGGCCGGGGGCCGTACGCCTGTCCGCCCTCGCCGCCGCGCTCGCGCGGGCGTCGGCCAACCGCGCGGCGGCGACGGTGCAGGCGGGACTGCCGAGCGGATGGCGCAACGTGGTGTCGCAGCCGCAGCGCACCGCGTTCGCGGAGGCAGAGATCTCCTACCGGATCACCAGGGCCGGTCTGCGTGCCGAGGGGTTCCCCGATACCGTTCTGGTCGGCGCGACGCCCTCGCTCGTCGTACTGGAGACCTCGGGCGTGCGGCACAGGTTCGCCGTGGCCCGCTACGACGACGTGACGCACGTGGACTCCCCGCTCGGTTCCGTACGGCTCACCCCGCTGGAGCGCCTGCCTGCGCCGGTGGAGCAGGTACTACCCGGCTCCCTGCTGGCACCCATGCCCGGTACCGTGCTGCGGATCGACGTCAAGCCCGGCGAGAGAGTCGGTGCGGGGCAGGTGGTCGTGGTGCTCGAAGCCATGAAGATGGAGCACCGGATCACCGCCCCCGCACCGGGCACGGTGGCGGCGGTGAACGTGGCACCGGGCCGCCAGGTCGAGGCCGGGTTCGTGCTGGTCGTGATCGAGGAGCAGACTTGATCCCCTCCCCGGGCTCTTCGGAGCCGGAGCACGGGGTCTTGCGGCTGGAAGGATTCAGATGAGAACCGATGGGGGTTGGCCGGTGGAGCGCCTGGTGCACGGGGAGGTGTCCGGAGGGGTGGCGACGATCACCCTCGACTCCCCCCGCAACCGCAACGCCCTGTCGGTGCGGTTGCTGGGCGATCTGGAGGACCGGCTCAACTGGGCACTGGCCGAGGAGAGCGTCCGGGTGATCGTGCTCACCGGGACCGGGCCGGTGTTCTGCGCGGGCGCCGATCTGAAGGAGCAGCGGGTGACCCCCCGCGGCGCGCACGAGGCGCCGGTGACCGCGTCGTTTCCGGAGATCATGAGCCTGATCTGGGAGAGCCCGAAGCCGGTCGTGTGCAGGCTGAACGGCACCGCGAGGGCCGGGGGGATCGGTCTGGTGGCGGCCTGCGACTTCGCGATCGCCCCCGACTCGGCGTCGTTCGCCTTCAGCGAGGTGCGGCTCGGCGTGGTGCCCGCGATGATCTCGGTGACCGTGCTGCGGCGGCTCGACCCGCGCGCCGCCGCCGAGTACCTGCTCACCGGGGAGACGTTCGACGCCGCCCGCGCCAGGGAGATCGGGCTGCTCACCCGCGCCGTGCCTGAGGAGGAGCTGGACGCGACGGTCGCCCACTACACCGGCATGCTGCTGCGCGGCGGCCCCGAGTCGCTCGCTCTCACCAAGCAGCTCGTGCGGACCGTGCCCGAGCTGAGTGTCGAGGAGGGCATGCGCCAGATGGCCGAGCTGTCCGCCCGGCGCTTCACCTCCGCCGAGGGACAGGAGGGGATCGCCGCCTTCATGGAGAAGCGGCCCGCGTCCTGGATCCCCGCCCCCGAGGTGGACTGACACCGCCTGCCGGATACGCGTCCGAGGAGATCCGATGTTGCGTGTCGCCAACTGTTCCGGCTTCTACGGCGACCGGCTGTCAGCCGCCAGGGAGATGGTGGAGGGCGGCCCGATCGACGTGCTCACCGGCGACTGGCTCGCCGAGCTGACCATGCTGATCCTGGCCGGGAACCGGCTCAAGGGCCGCCCCGGCTACGCGCCGACCTTCCTCAGGCAACTGGAGGAGGTCCTCGGGACCTGCCTGGAACGCGGCATCAAGATCGTCTCCAACGCGGGCGGGCTGGATCCCGCCGGGTGCGCCGGGGCGGTGGCCGAGCTGGCGGCACGCCTCGGGTTGCCGGTGCGGGTCGCCCACGTCACCGGTGACGACCTCACCGGCCACGACCTGGGCGGCGCGCCGAACGCCGACACCGGCGAGCCGCTGCCCGCGCCCGCCCTGACCGCCAACGCCTACCTGGGGGGCCGCCCGATCGCCGCCGCCCTGTCCGCCGGGGCGGACGTGGTGGTGACCGGCCGCGTCACGGACGCCGCCCTGGTCACCGGGCCGGGAATCTGGCGGTACGGGTGGGGGCCCGGCGATCTCGACGCGCTGGCCGGCTCCGTGGTCGCCGGGCACGTCATCGAGTGCGGCTGCCAGGCGACCGGCGGTAACTACGCGTTCTTCGGCGAGGTGCCCGACCTGGCGCACTGCGGGTTCCCGCTGGTGGAGCTGGAGGCGGACGGCTCCAGCGTGGTCACCAAGCATCCCGGGACCGGGGGGCTGGTCTCGGTCGGCACGGTCACCGCGCAACTGCTGTACGAGATCGCCTCACCCCGCTATCCCGGCCCCGACGTGGTCGCGCGCTTCGACACGATCCGGCTGGAGCAGCAGGGCCCCGACCGGGTCCGCGTCTCGGGGGTGCGCGGTGAGACCCCGCCCGCCACGCTCAAGGTCGCCGTCAACTACCTGGCGGGCTACCGCAACACCATGACGCTCGTCCTGACCGGCCTGGACATCGAGGCCAAGGCCAGGCTCGCCCAGGAGGCCATCTGGGCCCGGGTGCCGAAGGAGTCGTTCGACGAGGTCCACGTCGAGCTCACCCCGCTGGCGGGAACCGCCCTGCTGCGCGTCACCGTGATGGACACCGACCGGCGCAGGGCCGGACGCGCCTTCTCCTCGGCCGTGGTCGAGACCGGCCTGGCGAGCTACCCCGGTTTCTACGGGCTGACCCCTCCCGGTGACGCCTCGCCGTACGGGGTCTACTGGCCCACGCTCGTCCCGGCGGAGGCGGTGCGGGCCCGCGTCTGGCTCGACGGCCGCGAGCTTCCCACGGTGCCGGACGCGTCGGGGGACGGCGACCGGGAGCGGTCCGGGCAGCAGGCGCCCCCTCCCCCGGTCAGGCGCCCCGGAGCGCCGGAGGGGGGCGCGCCGGGCGGCCCACGGGGCGCGGACGGCGACGGCGACGGCGACGGCGACGGCGACGGCGGGACGGTGCGGGTCGCGCTGGGCTCGATCGTGGGTGCCCGGTCCGGGGACAAGGGGGGCAACGCCAACCTGGGGGTCTGGGTCCGCACCGCCGAGCGGTTCGGGTGGCTGGAGGACTACCTGACGGTCGAGCGCCTGGCCCGGCTCCTGCCCTGCACCGCGGAGCTGAACGTCGAGCGCTTCGAGCTGCCCAACCTGCTCGCCCTCAACTTCGTCGTCCACGGCCTCCTCGGCCGGGGCGTGGCCGCCAGTCCTCGCCTCGACGCCCAGGCCAAGGCCCTCGGCGAGGAACTCCGCGCCGTACTCGCCGACATCCCGCGGCGCCTGCTGTGATCCCCCGATCGGAACGGCCGTCGCGGGCGGGGATCATAGATTCACCCTGACTAGAATATAGCTCGGTCGAGGAGGGTGCATGACGGCCGCGCACGCTGAACCTGTTCGCCCGCGCCCGCACGTTCATGTGACATAAGGCTAAATAAGTGGAATGTGCGTTATCTGGTGCTTGAAACCTTCATGCAACCCTCCAAACTCTAGGATTGCTCGCAATTGCTCCATGAGTGTGGTTCGGGGAAGGATTCAGTCATGCGCCTCCGGTTCCTTGGTTCAACCTCCGAAGCGGGCGCCTGCCCCTCCCTCTACCAGACCGACCGCGGGACCATCGTGGTGCAGGGCCTTCGGGTGACCGACGCGGAGGCGCTGGCCGACCTGCGCCACGTCCTGGAGGGGGAAACCGCCGTCGAGGTGCCCCGCGAGTTGCTCGTGGACATCGCGCGCCGAGTACTTTCTGTAAATATTGGTCACGATTAGGAGTGCTCTCTGGCTTGATCCACATGCTCGGGTCTAACGTCGTGCGCACCACGCGGGGGATGACGTGAACCCGCTGGAGGAGCAGGCGGGCGAGAGCGGCCAGGGAGATCGTGTGAGCGGGTTCCACCAGGCCAGAACCGAACTCGGCGCGCGGTTGCGGCACCTGCGGGAGACCGCCCACCTGTCGGGCAAGGAACTGGCCGAACGGCTGAGGTGGCAGGCCTCCAAGGTCTCCCGGATCGAGAACGCCCGCCAGGCCGTCACCGAGGACGACATCGTCCAGTGGGCGCAGGCCACAGACGCCTCCCCCGAGGTGGTCGAGGAGCTGGTGGAGCGGGCACTGGGGCTGCTGGATCGCCAGGACTCCTGGCGGCAGCGGCACCGCAGCGGACTGGCCGCCCTCCAGGAGGACGTCCGCGACATGGAGGCGCGGACCACGCTGCTGCGGGTGTTCGAGCCCGGCGTGGTCATCGGCCTGCTGCAGACCACCGAGTACGCCCGGAGCATCTTCACTCGGATCAAGCGCCTCTACCGGTCCCCCGACGAGATCGACGCGGCCATCCGGGTCCGCATGCGGCGCCAGGACATCCTCTACGACCAGAGCAGGCGGTTCAGGTTCGTCCTGCCGGAGGCGGTGCTGCGCTACCGGCTGGCCCCGCTGGACGTGATGCGCGGGCAGCTCGACCGGTTACTGGCGGTGACCGCGCTGCCGAACGTGGAGTTCGGCGTGATCCCCTTCGAGGCGCCCCTGCCCTCGGCACCGCTCAACGGTTTCTGGATGTACGACGACGACCATGTCGCGGTGCCGACCAGGACGAGGGACCTGCTTCTCCGTGACCCGGACGACGTCGCCTTCTACGCGCGGACCTTCGAGGAACTCTGCGAGGTCGCGGCCTTCGGGGAGGATGCCAGATCGGTGATCGTCCGGGTACTCAACGATTTCTCCGGGCAGCCGAGGGAGTAAACACCGCAATTGCTTGATTAGCATCCCAAGATCGTGCAATTCTCTGTCGAGACGGAGGTGACGCACGATGCTGGACACACTGTCTTGTCTGGAGAGGTTCGCTGCTGCGATACGGCTGCACGCCGACCTTTCCGTACAGCGGATCTCATTCGGTGATCCCGCGTACGTGTACGTCCGCAACCGTTTCAGCAGCACCCTGGCCGAGACCGTGACCTGCTCCCAGGACGGCCGTTTCATCACCTCGTGGGGTTACCGGCTCGGCACCAGCGAGAACATCGACGGTGCCGCGGCGCGGCTGGCCTTCCTCCTCGCAGCCCTGCCCACCCCCCAGGTCTGACCCAGCAGCCACGGGGTCTCCCCCGCCCGGCCCGCCGCTACCGGAATGGGGGCTAGTGCTCCGGGCTTCAGGCCGGGGAGGAGGTCAAGAAGCCTCGGCCGGCTCGTCGGGAAAGTCCGAGAGGTGCAGGCCGACCTCCCTGGCGGCGGCGACCCTGGCATGATGGAGCATCCGGCTCCGCGACATGTTGCCGGTGTGCAGGGTGTACCGGACCACGAGGCCGTCGAGCATGCCGTCGATCCGCTCGGCCGAGCCCAGGGGGTCGTCGCAGGTGAACTCACCCGAGGCCACGCCAGCGGAGATCACCTGGCTGAGGATCTCGATCCAGGCGCCCTCAAGCTCCAGCAGGATGGTGCGGACGTGCTCCTCGCGCACTCCCACGGCCCAGGCGTCGACCCAGAGGATCCAGCTCTGGTCGGAGCGGGAGGCCGGGATGTAGAAGCGCAGGACACGGTCGAGGAGTTGGACGGCGGTGCCGGGGCCCGCGACGATCTCCTTCAGCCGCTGGACCTCCGAGTCGCTGGTGCTGCGGAGCATCGCGGTGATGAGGTCGTTCTTGGTGGCGAAGTGGTAGTGGATCAGGCCACCGCTCACGTTCGTCGCCTTGGCGATGTCGGCGACACGGGTGCTGGCCAGCCCGCGCTCGAGCACGACTCGCCTGGCGGCTTCAAGGAGCTCCGCTCGGCGCTGGTCGGCCTGGTCGGCGCGGCTGCTGCGCGCCCCTCCTCCGCTGTGCACGGCGCAAGACTACAGCAGCGCGGGCACGCCGCCTCCATACTACTGATTGGTCAATCAGTCAATGATTTCGCCCCTGTCGTACGGGCGAGGAGAGCGGGAGCGGCACGGCGCAGGGGAGGCGGGGAGGAGCCATGGGGTGCCGTGGTCGGCTCACGCCCCCGGGGGCCGGGCGGGAGAGCCGGTCAGGCGGACGCGCGCGAGGGTGCCGCCCCCCTCGGCGTTCTCCAGTTCCACCTCTCCCCCGGCGTCGCGCACCGCCTTGGCCACGATGGCCAGCCCCAGCCCCGACCCGGGCATGCTGCGGGCCGAGGACGACCGCCAGAACCTGTCGAACACGTACGGCAGCTCCCCCGGGGGGATGCCGGGGCCGTGGTCCCTGACCGTCAGCTCGCCGCCCCGGAGCCTCACCCGCACCGGACCCTGTCGCCCGTGCGAGAACTTCACCGCGTTGTCCAGCAGGTTCACCACGGCCCGCTCCAGGGCGGCCTGATCACCTCGCAGGTACCAGGGGAGCAGCTCCACCTCGATCGGGGTGTCGGGGGCGCGCAGCCGCGCCCGGCGCACAGCCTCCTCGACGACCTCGTGGAAGGCGACCTCGACGTACGGCTCGTGCTCGTCCTCGGCGCGCGAGAGCTGGAGCAGGTCCCCGACGAGCGTGGACATCTCCTCGAACTGGGCCTTGAGGTTGGTCAGCAGCCTGTGCTTGGGGGCGGGGTCGAGCGGGCGCCCGGTGTTCTCGCTGCGCAGCAGCAGGTCGATGTTGGCGCGCAGGCTGGTGAGCGGGGTGCGCAGCTCGTGCCCCGCGTCGGCGATCAGCCGCCGCTGGCGCTCGCGGGACCCGGCCAGCGCGGTGGTCATCGCGTTGAAGGAGACGCCGAGCCTGGCGATCTCGTCGGTGCCCTCGGCGGGGATCCTGGTGTCGAGGTCCTCGGTCCTGGCGACGTACTCGACGGCCTCGGTCAGCCGGCCGACCGGGCGCAGCGCGGTGCGGGAGACCAGCAGCCCCGCCGAGGCCGCGCCGAACACGCCGAGCGCGGTGACCCCGGCGAGGATCCAGGCCAGGGCCGCGAGGGTGGCCTGAACCTCCTCCAGCGGCCGGGACTCCATGATCGCGATACCGGGCCCGACGTTCCTCGTCATCACCCGGACCTCCTCGCCGCCGTCGGTCACCCCGTCCCTGAGCCTTCTCGTGCCGGGCGGGGCCTGGGTCAGGGCCAGGTCGGCGGGGGTGACCTTGACGGGCGTGGCGCCTATGACGCACCTGCCGCCACCGGCGTAGATCAGCTGGACCGGCGGGATACGGAACGGCGGGATACGGAACGGCGGCCCGTGCGCGGTGCTCTCCCTCGGCCTCGCCGGACCTCCCGCGCAGTACGACTCGATCCACTCGACGCCCTGCAGCCCCTTCGGCCCCTCCAGGGAGCGCTCCACCTGCCGCAGCAGCTCGGCCCTGACGACGAACCAGCACAGCACCGCGCAGACCGCGATCGCCAGCGCCACGGCCGTCGCCACCAGCAGGGTCAGCCGCGAGCGCAGCGAACGGCGACCGTTCACGCGGAGTTCCGCAGCACGTAGCCGACCCCCCGGACCGTGTGGATCAGCCGGGGACGCCCGCCGGTCTCGGTCTTGCGGCGCAGGTACATGACGTAGACGTCGAGGGAGTTGGAGGAGGGCTCGAAGTCGAAGCCCCACACCTCGCTGAGGATCTGCTCACGGGTGAGCACCTGGCGGGGATGGATCATGAGCAGCTCCAGCAGCAGGTACTCGGTACGGGTCAGCTCCAGCCGCTCGCCCGCCCTGGTGACCTCGCGGCTGGCGGTGTCCATCCGCAGGTCGCCGAAGACCAGGCCCGCGTCGTCCTCGGCCGCGGGCGCGCTCAGCGCACCGCGCCGCAGCAGCGCCCTGACCCGTGCCAGCAACTCGTCCAGCTCGAACGGCTTGACCAGGTAGTCGTCGGCCCCCGAGTCCAGGCCGGAGACCCGGTCGCCCACGGCGTCGCGGGCGGTGAGCATGAGCACCGGCAGGTGGTTGCCCGCCGCCCTGAGCCTGCGGCAGGCGGTCAGCCCGTCCAGCCGGGGCATCATCACATCCAGCAGGACCAGCTCGTACGACTCCCGCTCCAGCGTCTCCAGCGCCTCCTGGCCGTCCGAGGCCACCCCGACCCGGTAGCCCTCGAACTCCAGGCTGCTCTGCAGCGCCTCCCTGAGCGCGGGCTCGTCGTCCACGACCAGCACCCGCGCCGCCTCACCGTCGCCCATGACCCTCACGGTAGACGCTCATCATGAGAACCCGATGAACACCTCGGGCCACCTTCGCCCAGGCCGGACGGGCTCAGCCGAGCAGCGCCATGGCGGCGTTGTGGCCGGGGATGCCGCTGACGCCGCCGCCGCGCCGGGCACCCGCGCCGCAGAGCAGGACGCGCTCGAGGTCGGTCTCCACGCCCCAGCGCCCCGGCTCCCCGTACGGCCAGGACAGGTCGCGGTGGAAGATGTGGCCGCCCGGCAGTCCCGCCTCGGTCTCCAGGTCGACCGGGGTCTTGGCCTCCAGGCAGAGGCCGCCGTCCGGGGCGCGCAGCAGGCAGTCCTCAAGGGGCTCCGCGAGCACCCGGTTCATCGAGGCGAGCGTGGCGCGCAGCGCGGCCTCGCGCGCCCCGGCCGGGTCGTCGCGGAACAGCCTGGCCGGCATGTGCAGGCCGAACAACGTCATCGTGTGGGCTCCGGCCTCCCGCAACCCCTGGCCGAGGATGGAGGGGTCGGTCAGCGAGTGACAGTAGACCTCGGCCGGGGGCAGCGTGGGGATCCGCCCTGCCGACGCCTCCGCGAACGCGCGGGCGAGCTGGTCGCGGCCCTCGTTGATGTGGAACGTGCCGCTGAACGCGGCCTCGGGGTCCACCGCGGGGTCCTTCAGCCGGGGCAGCCGCGACAGCACCATGTTGACCTTGAGCTGGGCACCCTCGGGGGCGGGCTCGGCGCCGCCGAGGAGCCGGGCGAGCACGGCGGGCGGCACGTTGGCCAGCACCCGCTCGCCCACCACCGTGTGCTCCCCACCCGTGTCGCGGAAGACGACCTCGCCCGAGGCGTCGACCGCGAGGACCTCGGCACCGGTCAGGATCTCCGCCCCCGCGGCGCGGGCGGCGTCGGCGAGCGCGCCGGAGATCGCGCCCATGCCGCCGACGGGGACGTTCCAGTCGCCGGTCCCGTCGCCGATCACGTGGTAGAGCAGGCACCGGTTGGCCAGCAGGCCCGGGTCCGAGGGGTCGGCGAAGGTGCCGATGAGGGCGTCGGTGAGAACCACCCCGCGTACGGTGTCGTCGGCGAACCGCTCGTCCACCACCTCACCGATCGGCCGCTCGAACAGGTCACGCCACGCCTCGTCGCCGACCAGGCGCCGCATCGCCGCACGGTCGGCGAGAGGCTCCAGCAGTGTCGGCGCGACCCTGCCGGCCACGTCGGCGGTCATCCCGTAGAAGCGCCGCCACGCGTCCAGCTCACCGGTGCCCCCGGTGACCCGGGCGAAGGAGGCGGCGGTCCGCGCGGCGTCGCCGTTGTCGACCAGCAGCCCGCTCTCCCCCAGCGGCGTGTACGAGGCGTAACGGCGCCGGCGCAGCGTGACGTTGAGCCCCAGGTCGGCCACGACCTTGGCGGGCAGCAGGCTGACCAGGTACGAGTAGCGCGAGAGCCGCGCGTCGACGCCGGGGAACGCCCGCGCCGAGACGGCGAGACCACCGACGTGGCCGAGGCGCTCCAGGACGAGGACGCGCCGGCCCGCGCGGGCGAGGTAGGCGGCGGCGACCAGGCCGTTGTGGCCGCCTCCGACGATCACTGCTTCATAGCGAGAGCGGAGCACGAGACTTCCCTGTGGGGTGAGGGGACGGTGGAGCCGGGGGCTCCGGCCGCCCGGCGGCGGAGAGGGTGATTCTCAGCAGGGTGGCGGCGGGGCCGCTGGGGGTGCGGCCGCGGCGCCAGACCGCCCGCAGGCGGCGCGCGAGGTCGATGTCCTTGGTGGGCACCTCGATCAGGCGGCCGGTGGCCAGCTCGGCCTCCACGGCGTAGCCACTGAGCACGGCGGGGGCCGCACCCTCGCGGGCGGCCCCCTTGACCGCCGCGTTGGAACCGAGCTCCAGCTTCGGGGAGGCGACAGCGTAGCCGGTCAGCGCGACGTCCAGCGTCTCGCGGGTGCCCGACCCCCGCTCCCGCACGACCAGCGGGGTGGCGGCCAGCTCGGCGGCGCGCAGCGGGGTACGGCGGCGCGCCCACGGATGGCCCGGCGCGACCACCACCACGAGCCGGTCCGTGGCCACCACCCGCGACACCAGCCCCGACGGCACCGAGGGCCCCTCCACGAAGCCGAGCTCGATCTCACCGCCGATCAGCTTCGCCACCTCCGCCGAGTTCTGCACGTCCAGGCCGACCTGTACCTGGGGCTCACGGTTCTGGAGCTCTCCCAGCCAGCGCGGCAGCAGATACTCGGCCACGGTCATGCTGGCGGCGATGTGCAGGTGGGCGGCCCGGCCGTGCCGTACCGCCTCCACCCCCCTCATGAGCTCCTCGGCCGCCGCCAGCACCTGCGCGGCCCAGGCGGAGACCATCGCGCCCTGCGGGGTGAGGACGGAGCCGCGCGGGGTGCGTTCCAGCAGTTCCAGCCCGAGACGTCGTTCCAGCAGCGAGATGCGCTTGCTCACCGACGGCTGCGCGACGCCCGCCGCCCTGGCCGCCTGGCCGAGGCTGCCCAGGCGTTCCACATCGACGAGCAGGCGCAGGGATTCGATGTCGGGCAGCTCACTCATAGCCCCAGGCTATGACCTACCAGCAAGACGACGGGTACCGGCCCCGCCGGGCCACGCCGACACTCGGATGATGTCCTCCTCCCCTCCCGCCCGCTCACCAGGACCTGCCCGGCACTCCCGCCCGGTGCCCGCTGAGACGGGGCGGACACCGGCGACATCATCGGCGACATCGGCGGCGGTATCGGGGCTCGGGACGCTCGCGCCGGGGCTCGGGGCGGTGGCCGTGGCGGTGGTGCTGGCCACGGCCATCACCCGGATCGTTCCCGAGGTGAGCGCCGCCGTGGTCGCGGTGGCGCTCGGGGTCGCGCTCACCAACCTCGGCGGCCTGCACCGTTCGCTGGCCCCCGGGCTGAGGTTCGTCTCCCGCCGGGTGCTCCGCCTGGCGATCGTGCTGCTCGGGCTGCAGATCGCGCTGCCGGAGCTGCTGGCGCTCGGCTGGCGGGTGCTGGCGGTGGTCGCGGCGGGGACCGGTGTCACGTTCGCGGCGACGCGGTGGATCGGAGGCCGGGTCGGGGTGAGCCCGCGCAGGTCCTTGCTGATCGCGACCGGCGTGTCCGTCTGCGGGGCGGCGGCCGTGGCCGCCATGCACGAGGTCGCGGGAAGCGACGACGACGACGTGGCGGCCGCGGTCGGCGTGGTCGTCCTGTACGGCAGCGCCTCGATCGTCGCGCTGCCGCTGCTCGCTGGATCGCTGGGCCTGACACCGCACCAGCTGGGCATCTGGGCCGGCGCCTCGGTTCACGAGGTCGCGCAGGTCGCGGCCATCGGCGCGGCGGCCGGAGCGGGGGTTCTGGTGAGCGCGGTGGCCGTCAAGCTGGCCCGAGTGGTGCTGCTGGCCCCGATCGTCGGCCTCACCTCCGCGGCCCTACGCCGTACCTCGACGGAACCTCCCGGGACCGGGCGGGCGGTGCGCCGGCCGCCGGTGCTACCGCTGTTCGTCGCCGGGTTCGTCGTGGCCGTGGCGGCGCGGAGTCTGGGCGCGGTGCCGCCCGAGGTCGTCCGGGCCGTCCCCGGGCTGACAGCGACGCTGCTCGCCGCGGCGCTCTTCGCCCTGGGCACCGGTGTCGATCTCCGAAAGCTCGTGCGGGGCGGGCGGTCACTGCTCCTGGGCGGGATCTCCACGGCCATCATCGGCGGGATCTCACTGATCGGAGTCCTACTCATTAGCTGATCTTTAAGTGGACGTCTCCCGGCAACCGCCGTAACGTGCTCTTTTTGGGGAAGACGGTGTCGTTTACACCGTTCCAAAAGCAAGCAATGATTACGACCTCGGACAAGGAGACAGAACCAGCTCATGCGTACCACCCGACAGTCCCTCACCGGCATGCTGAGCCCCTCGAGCGAGGTGGCCGAGGCGCTGGAGCAGGGCGCCCCGATCGTGGCCCTGGAATCCACGATCATCTCGCACGGCCTGCCCCAGCCCCGCAACCTTGAGGTAGCGGTGGAGCTGGAGCAGCTCGTCCGCGAGGCCGGGGCAGTACCGGCGACGATCGCGGTACTGGACGGTGTGGCGCACATCGGTCTCGACAAGAGCCAGCTGGAACGCGTCGCCGGCGAGCCCGGGCTTCGCAAGCTGGGCTTCCGTGACCTGCCCGTCGCCGCCGCACTCGGGGCGAGCGGGGCGACCACGGTCTCCGCCACCTCGTTCCTGGCCGCCAGGGCGGGCATCCGGATCTTCGCCACCGGCGGTCTGGGCGGTGTGCACCGCGGATGGACCGACAGCCAGGACGAGTCGGCCGACCTCGACATGCTGAGCCGGACCCGCATCACCGTGGTCTGCGCGGGCGTGAAGTCGATCCTGGACGTCGGGGCCACCCTGCAGCGGCTGGAGACCCGCGGCGTCACGGTCGCGGGGTTCCGTACCGACGAGTTCCCCGGCTTCTACCTGCACACCTCGGGCGAGCCGATCGACTGGCGGATCGAGACCCCGGCCGAGGCCGCGGACATCATGCGGGCCCAGGACGCGCTGGGCGGCCCGGAGAGCGCGCTGATCGTCGCCAACCCGGTGCCGCTGTCGGAGCAGCTCGACCCCGAACTGCACGACCGGGTGCTCGCCGAGGCTCTCGCGGCGGCCGAAGAACAGAAGATCACCGGCCAGGCCATCACCCCGTTCCTCCTGGGTTACCTGGTACGCGGCACCGACGGCGCCTCACTCGAGGCGAACCTGGCCGCGGTGCGGGGCAACGTCCGCCTCGCCGGGCAGATCGCGACCTCCTGGAGCCGGGGAAACTGAGGAAACCATGACCGGAACGGGTCTACTGGTCATCGGTGACGTGGTGACCGACATCGTCGCGCTGCACGGCGGGTCGGCCAGAAGCGGCCTGGCCGTCGGCACGGACACCGCCGCCGACATCGTGCTGCGTCCCGGCGGCTCGGGGGCCAACACGGCCTCCTGGGCCGCCCGGCTGGGCGCCGACACCCGCATCCTGACCCGGGTCGGCTTCGACACCGCCGACTGGCACGCCGCCGAGCTGCGGCGCTTCGGGGTACGGCCGCACCTGCGGGTCGACCCCGACCGGCCGACGGCCGTGGTGATCGCCATGGTCGACGTGACCGGAGAGCGTTCCATGCTCACCAACCGGGGCGCGGGCGGGCACATCGGCACGGGCGACTGGGACGAGAGCCTGCTGGAGGGGGTGGGCCACCTCCACCTGTCCGGATACACACTGTTCGCCGAGCCGGGGCTCCAGCTTTCCCGGCTGGCCATGGCCGAGGCGTCCCGGCGCGGCGTCTCGATCAGCGTGGACCCCGCCTCGACCGGATTCCTGCGCTCGTTCGGCGCCGAGCGGTTCATCCAGGAGACGCTGACCGCCCAGCTGATCATCCCCAATCTGGACGAGGCGCTGCTGCTCACCCGCGAGACCTCGGCCGAGGGCGCGGCGGAGATCCTGAGCCTGCGCTACGGCGCGGCGGCGGTGAAACTCGGCTCCCGCGGCGCACTGATGGCCAGGAAGGGAAAGTTGGCCGCTCGGGTTCCCGCGCTCACCACCGAGGTGATTGACTCCATTGGAGCGGGGGACGCGTTCGCCGCGGGGTTGCTCACGGCCCTGCTGAGCGGGGCCGACGACGAGGCCGCGCTGGACGCCGGACGCCGTGCCGGAGCGGAGGCCGTGACGGTCCTGGGGGGCCGTCCACGTATCCTTCCGTCGGAGTTGGGTACGAACGAGCTTTACCCTCTTAACACCAATTGATAGCTTGCGGCGTAAGCTGCACCATTAGCCACACGCGTCACTTTGGGGAGGTTGCGGTCCGCCGATGGATGCCGAGTCATCGATCTGCCTGAGTGATCTGGTCCCAGCCCTGCGCTGGAGCCGTCCCCAGCAAGTCGCCGAAGCCCTGGCCGACCCCCGGCTGCCCGCCGGCTGGTGGTCCTCGGTCACCCTGCCCAAGGCCCTCGGCTCCGCCGGGCTCGACTGGGTCTGCGACAGGCTGGCCCGGCTCTCGCTGTCGCGCTGGGACCACCTTCCGCTGAGCGACGTGCTGCCCGCCCTGCACGTGCACACGGTCGACCCCACCCTGCCAGGCTGGCCGGAGCCCGCGCGCCTGGCCATCACCGGGCTGGGCGGCTGGAGCCGCCTGCGCCGCCTGACCGCGGGAGACCTGAGCGGGCCCGCGATGCCGGCCTCTCCCGAGGTCCTGGTCACCGCCATGTTCCGCGAGGTGCTCAGCCGTACCCCGGGGCTCGCCGAGCAGGCCGTGCCGGCCGCCCAGGAACAGGCACAGGAACAGGCCCCCGCGCAGGTGCCCGCGCCACCGATTCCGGCCCAGCCGCCCGCGCCGCAGGAGCAGCACCAGGCGCCGGCCCCGGAGCCGGTCGCCCCCGCCCCCGAACCCCCCACCGCCAAACCCCCGGTACGCCTCAGCGACTATCCGCTGGTGCGCCTGGTGGACAACATGTTCCGCGACTGGAGCGCGCTGGAGCGCGCGGTCGCCGTGGAACGGCTCTTCGCGGTCGACCCGATCAGCCTGCGCGCGCTCGCGCACAAGCTGACCGCCGACCGCGACGCGCTCTCCGCGGCCCAGCGCACCGCCGAGGAACGCATCCTGCTCTGGCTGCGCTCCTCGGAGTCCGCACCGCTGACCGGGCACATGTTCGGGCTGACCGAGTGGCTGGGCGCCGCCGCCACCAAGGACCAGCTCGTCGGCGCGGACCCCGCGCATCCGATCGAGGTCCCCACCCTCCAGACCCCGCTCTGGCGGGTGCTGGTCACGCTCATGCCCGATCGGCGGCTCCAGGACGACTGGCTCGTCGTGGGTGATCTGGGCGGCCTGCGCGACAGGACCCGCCAGCTCCTGGCGAACAAGCCGATCGACACCGACGCGGTCGCGCTCATGGAGCACCAGCTCGGCATCCGGGCCCACTCGGCCCAGGCCTGGCTGGACGCCCTGGCCGCGAGCGGGCAGGAGACACCTGCCCAGGAGGCCGCCTCCGAGGCGACCAGGCAGCTGCCGCGCCGCACTCCGGGGGCCAACGGCCACCACCACCGCGGCGGCCAGCCGATACCTCAGGTGAACACCGGCAGCATCGATCCCCGCGCCGCCCTGGCCACGCTGTCGGCGCTGTCCGGCGGCAACACCCGGCCGCACCTGATCACCAGCCAGCGGGCTCCGCTCCACCCGCCCGCGAGCCCGTCGGCCGACCCGAGCCGCTGGCAGCGCATCGAGGTGACCAGCGACCACCTGCGGGGCGGTCCCGTGGCCGTGCCCGAAGGGTACGCCACCCGGCTGGGCATGCGTCCCGGCACGCTGCTCTCGGTCACCGGCCCCGGTGACAACGCGGTGGTCCTGGTCTGGCGGGACCACCCTGTCTTCGACTCCCTGCAACCCGTCCTGATGCGCCTGAACGCCCGGCCGGGCGACCAGGTCTACGTCACCGTGGACGGCTACCGCCTGGACGCCCAGCTGCCCGCCTGAACCTTCGGCCCCCTCGGAGTGATTTCCGCCCCCGAGAACCGGCCGTCCGCGGCGACCGAAACCGGCATAGGCGGCCCCCACCCCCGGGGGCCGCTCACCGGTCGCGTCGATTCGGCCACCGAGTGCCATCGACGACCTGTAATTTCCACCAAGGATTCCGAAACGTCCCCTTTCCCGACATGGGAATGGCCGACCTTTCCCGGCTGCTCTTTTTCGGCGCTATGCTTTTGGGACTCAAGTGACTTAGCGACACCGCTGGGGCCCGTTTCACCGAAACGGGCTCTCGTTGTTGTTGAATCCTGCGACTTTTCGTAAGGAAACGCCATCTGGTGGGAGTCGGGATAGCTCTATCCTCCGTCGCCTTGTGAAGTGTCCCCAGGGACGCGGACGGGGACGGCGGGCGGCTAAGTCGTGATAAGGCCAGGGATTAGAGAGCGACTTCGAACTAGCCGATGAGAAAATTCGCCCGTGTCTGGCTGGGACTGACGTTCTCCACCGTGGGATCACGAGCCGTGAGCGTCGCCTATCCCCTCCTCGCACTGGCCTTGACCGGATCTCCGGTGCAGGCGGGCTGGACCAGCTTCGCCCTGACGTTTCCGGTCCTGATCTTCTACATTCCGGCGGGCGTCCTGGCCGACCGGGTGAACCCGCGCTCGCTCATGCTCCTCACCGAGACCCTGCGGGGGCTGGCCGTCTTCAGCGTGTTCCTCGCACTCGCCCTCGACTGGCCGTCGCTCCCGCACCTACTGGTGGCGGCCTTTCTGGAGGGCACGCTGTGGGTCGTCTACTCGCTGGCGGAGACGGCCTTGATCTCGTCCCTCGTCCCGAGGGACCAGGTCTCCGTCGCGATGGCCAGGAGCGAGACGATCTCGCACGTCGCGGTGCTGGCGGGCAGGCCACTGGGCGGATGGCTTTTCGGGATCATGCAGGTGGCGTCCTTCGCGGTGAACTCCGCGCTGTTCTTCCTGGCGCTGCTGTCCCCGCTGAGCATGGCGGGCGGAGGGAGAGAGCACCGGCCTCGGTCGCACGCGATCCGCGAGATCGCCGGCGGGCTCGTCGACGGGCTCAGAAGCCTGGCGGGACGGCACCTGCTGCGGGAGATCGCCGACGGCTTCAACGAACTGGCGAGACACCCGTTCCTGCGCAAGGCCATGGCCCTGACCATGGTCACCAATCTGATGGTCAACGCGCTCATCATGATCTTCATCGCCGGGTCGGCGAACCTGCCCTCCTACGAGGTCGGCCTGGTACTGGCCGCCGGGGGGATGGGCGGGGTGGCGGGATCGAGCCTGGCTCCCTACCTCAAGCTCAAGCCGAGGAACTCCACACTCTTCGCCCAGCTGTGGATCTGGGTGCTGGCGCTCCTCATCGCGGCGTACGGTGCCGGGCCGGTCTTCTTCGGGCTCGCGATACTGCTGACCGGGTGCACCGGGGCGCTCAGCAACGTGGCCATCAGGACCTTCGAGGTCGACACCGTCGACAAGGGCAAGCTCGGGCGGGTGATGAGCGTGCACCGGCTCGTCACGTACAGCGCCGTGTGCGTCGCGGCCCCCCTCGGCGGGACCCTGGTCGCCATGGCGGGCGTCCGGATGGCGGCCGTCATCCTGGCCGGCCTGATGTTCTGCGTCGCCCTGGTGGTGACGCTCGCGGCACTGCTGAACCTCTATACGCGGCTCGGCCTCTCCGGGACGGCCAGGGAGATCCGGGCGACCGGGGCCACGCGGGTGCTCACGACGCGGCGACCAACCGAGCCGCTTCGGCCGCGAGATGGGCAGGGAGGGTGGGCGCCCTCGCCGTCCCCGCCCTCCGGGCCAGATCGGCCGCCGCCGAGGTATCGCCGGCCAGAGCATCGATCCGGGCGGCATACAGCAGCACCGGACCGTGATCTCCCACCTCGGCCAGCACAGCCCTGATCTCCCGCCTCGCCTCGGGGAAGCGCCCCAGCAGGGCCAGCGCGAGGGCGTGGGCGGCCCGGGTGGAGGGCCACTGCAGCGGCCTGACCCGGTCGAGGTCGCGCAACGCCGCCTCCGCCTGGCCGAGCCCGGCGAGGATCTCGCCCCGCGCCCGCAACGCCTCGGTGAGGTTTCCCTCCCTTCCCAGCACGTCGTTGAGAACGTCACGCGCCGCATCGGGATGGCCGTCGTACCAGAGCGCCCAGGCGAGCTCGGTCTGGATGCTCATGTCGTTGGGGACGCGGCGTATCGCCGAGTACAGCTCCCGCACCGCGACCGAGGGACGCCCCTGGGCCAGCCGCAGCCGGCCGATCCCGGCGAGAAGGCCGCCGACGGCCGAGGTCGCCCCCAGCGTCTCGAAGAGGACCGCGGCGGTGCGGTAGTGCGACACGGCCTTCTCGAAGTCCTCCCGCCGGTGCGCCACGTTGCCGAGAAAGGACTCGATCTCCGCGCGGATCCTGGTGTTGTCGCCACACCGCTCCAGAGCCTCCTCGGCCTGTTTGGCGGCCAGCGCGAACTCCCCGTCGCGGAACGAGAGCTCGGCGGCCCGCAGGTAGTCGTCGGGAAGAGACCGGCTCTCGGCCTGCACGACGAGGCGGTCGTTCTGCAGGATCGGCTGAATGAGACGCTCGTGCGACAGCTCGCACCAGCGCGTGCCCGCCTTGATGTCCTCACGCAGGATGTGTCGGTCCACCAGCGCCCGGACCACCACGTTCGGCATGCCGGCGGTGACGGTCTCCCCCTGGTAGACGACCTCGCGGGTGCCGAGTTCGGTGATGAAGCAGCGGCGCAGCCAGCTCCTGAGCTCGGCGACGTCGTCGCCGAAGTGGTCGTGGGCCACCTCGGAGATCATCCGCTCGGAGAAGTCGGTGAGGGAACGATCGGCGTTGGCGAACCTGCGGACGTGGTCCGAGGAGATGACCCGCACGTCCTCGGGCAGGGAATGCCACATGGCCGAGCACACGACCTGCAACTGGACGGGCTCGACCGCCTTGGCGTCGGCGACGACCTCCTCGCCCAGCGCCCTGCCGACCCTGATCATGCGGAGGTCGTCCACCAGGCCACGCGCCGCGCCCGGGGCGAACGAGCGTCCCGTTCCCTCCAGCGGGCCCTCGGTCGCCCGGACCGCGGCGGCCGTGTCAAGGGCGGTCAGGGAGAAACGGCTCCTGGCCATGCCCGCCAGCTTCGGCTCGTGGGGAAGGATCGCGGCGAGGTAGTCCTCGCGGATCGAGATGAGAAGGCGCAGGTTCGGGTCGTCGTCAAGCGCCTCGACGAGCTGGCCGATGAACCATTCCCGATACGGCTGGCGGTGGGCGAAGTCCCCGAAGAGCTCCTCGGCCTGGTCGATCGCGGCCAGGGTGAGGACCGGGTCGCCATAGGGGTCCTGGCGCGGCGGGCGCCTGCTGAGGAACTCACGGATCGTCAGCCCCGCCAGCCGGGTGGGCGTCTCGGTGGGAGACCACGACGACAGCAGCGCGAACACGTGCGGGTTGTGCCGGGAGAGCGCGGCCGAGGGGAAGGGCGAGCCGTGCGACACCCTGCCTATCGGCAGGACGTCGGTCCTGCCGGTGTCCAGCAGCGGGAGCACGCCCGCCTGGATCAGCGAGGTCTTGCCCACGCCCGACGGCCCGTACAGCACGGTCAGGCGCCCGGCCTGCCACAGGTCGGAGACCTCGTAGGCCTCCCTGTCGCGGCCGAAGAACTTGGCTCGGTCCTCGCGGCGGAAGGCCCGCAGGCCGACGTACGGCTGACCGGCCGCGTCTGGCCGGACAAGGTCGGAGGTCACGTCAGAGGTCACGGCACCGGTCCCATCCGCCGGCGCAGCTCACGGCAGAACTCCTCCGCCGTCCCCCAGAAGATGGAGATCCGCCAGTCTTCGTAGTATCTGGCCAGCTGACGCTGGACTTCCAGCACGTCCGCCTTCGTGCTGGCGAGCGAGGGGGCGAGCTGGACGCTCACGTGCCTGCGGCGGTTGATTCCGGGAACGGCTTTCAACAACCCATGGAAAAGCACGCGAAATGTCCAGTCCTGCAGGCTGTATCCGATGAACAGCAGGGGTCTCCTGGTCAGCGCCGCAAGAATGGAGGTGGGCAGCATCCGCTGGCCGCCCGCGACACCGTCCACGGCGAGGTTGGTGAGAAACTCCAGATAGTCGTCCTCCGCCAGCACTATCGACGCCGGATCCTGCAGGCTGCCGTGCAGGTGATAGATGAGCGGGGCCTCGGGCCTGGGATTCCAGCCCGCCTCGCTGCTGAACAGATCCTCGGCGTAGGCCAGCCCTTTGTTCCATGGACAGACGGCCACATTCGGTCTTTTTCCCACGGCTTCGAGTGAGCGCAGGATGAAGTCGTCGTAGTTTGTCGTCAGATATACCGGAAGCGGGAAGCTCGCGAGCAGACCGTGCGGTTCGAGAGGGTCGAGGAAGTCGGGCGCGCCCCCGGCGTCGAGCTCGTCGCAGATCCGCCTCTTCACATATACCGAATCCCCATATCGCATCACCGCGAACTGCGTCACCCGTGGGAGATCATGGTCGTCGTCGAACGGATAGTCCCATCGGCGCGCCATGTCGCGGCTCAGCGCCGTCCCGGTCGGCAGAGTGCCCACGCACGCCCCGGACCCCAGGAACGGCGTGCAGTCCCCGCTGTTCAGCTGGTCGAGCAGGCGTTCCCACTCGGCCTCCCCCATGTCATGCACGCAGGGCACCACCTCACGGGCAAGAGGTCCAATCGGATCATGGACTCGATGCCGTACGACTCTATTGGCATGGTCAATCCCTCCGGCGAGGGAAGGCACCTCTTGTCTCGCCGACGCTTGTCCCGACGGCACGCCCGGAGCAGGCGAATGATTCACGATCACCTTTCTGCCGTGACCCGCGTGAAACGGCAGGGTGACCGTTCAGATCGAGCTGGTGAATCCGGCCGTCGGCTCCGCCGTCTCCAGAAACAACGGCTCCAGCGCCCTCCGCAGGGAGTGGTCCTCGATCTCACCGAGCATCTCCAGGGAGAGACCTCCGAGGTCGACGAGAATGTTTGATCTTGAGCCGCCATCGCGCATACGTGCTCCCCTTACATCGCTCCAGATCCGGCTTCGACCACTACTCGGGTTTGGGACGTCCTAAAAAAGGGTGAAACGACGTCCCTTTCGAAAGTCTCCAGGCCGCTTTCTTCCTACTATGCGATTCTGTAATACCCCACTCGCCGAATCAACCTTTAGGATGACCGTACGATCCCTTTGGCTAAAAAAACGGAGGCCCGAGGTGGTGGAGCTTTCACACGCGGCGAACACGGTGCCGGAACGGCAGCCCGAGGTCTGGGAGAAGGTGCCGCCCCGCAACAGGAACTTCACCGGGCGGGACGACCTGCTTGTCAGGCTCCGCCAGGGCATCAGCACCGTCACCGCCGTCGTGCCCCAGCCCCAGGCGTTGCAGGGGTGGGGCGGTGTCGGCAAAACACACCTGGCCATCGAGTACGCCCACCGCTACCGGTCGCACTACGACCTCGTCTGGTGGATCCCCGCCGACCAGCGCGTGCTGGTGCCCTCCGCGCTGGCGGCGATGGCACCCCACCTGGGGCTGCCTCCCGCCTCCGCCACCGGTGTGGAGGAGGCCGCCGAGTCCGTGCGCAGGACGCTGCAGAACGGCAACCCCTACCGCCGCTGGCTGCTGATCTTCGACAACGCCGAGGATCCGGGACAGGTCGAGGAGTTCATCCCGCGCGGGCCGGGTCACGTCCTGATCACCTCGCGCAACCCCAAGTGGGAGGACCACTTCGAGACCCTCCAGGTCGACGTCTTCACCCGCGAGGAGAGCGTGGCGTTCCTGAAGAAACGCCTGCGCCGGGAGGTTCCCGACGACGACGCCTCGCGGCTGGCCGAGCAGCTCGGCGACCTCCCGCTGGCTCTGGAGCAGGCCGGCGCGCTGCAGTACGAGACCGGCATGTCCGTCGACGAGTACCTGGAGCAGCTCGGCGAGCAGGCGAGCAGGCTGCTGGGCGTCAACAGGGCACCGGGCTATCCGCTGTCGATGACGGCGGCATGGAAGGTGTCGGTGTCGCTCCTGCAGGACCGCCTCCCCGAGGCCATCACGCTCCTGCGATGCTGTGCCTTCTTCGGCCCCGAGCCCATTCCGCGCGACGTCTTCCGCAGGGGCAACAAGGCCGTCGTTCCCCGGCTCAGCAAGATCCTTTCCGATCCGATCCTGCTCGCCACGGCGCTGAGCGAGCTGAGACGCTTCGCCCTGGCCAGGATCGAGCCCACCACCCGCACGATCCAGGTTCACCGGCTGATCCAGGCACTGCTCCGTGACGACCTGCCGGAAGAGGATCAGACGGACATCCGACACGAGGTGCACGTGCTGCTGGCCGGCAGCGCCCCGAACGACCCCGACGAGACCGACAGGTGGCGCAGCTTCGAGGAACTGGTCGCGCACGTCTCCCCCTCCGGTCTGGAGGAGTGCACGGACCCCGCGGCCAGGCAGTTCGCCCTCAACGTGGTCCGCTACCTGTACACGTCGGGCAACTACCAGTCGGCCCACTCCTTCCTCACCGGCTTCATCAGGAGATGGACCGAGGTCAGCGGGCCGCAGCACCTGGACGTGCTCGTCGCGCACCGGCACCTGGGCAACGTCCTGCGGGCGCTCGGCCAGTACGCCGCGGCGTACGAGGTCGACCACCAGACCCTCGACGACATGCGCGCCGTCCTCGGCCCCGACCACCGCGAGACGCTCCTGACGACCAACGGGTACGGGGCCTCCCTGCGGGCCCGTGGCGACTTCGCCGCCGCCCGCAAGCTGGACGGTGAGTCCCGGGACGCCCACATCGCCAACCGGGGCCCCAGCGACCCCGCCACGTTGCGCGTGCTCAACAGCCTGGCCCTCGACTACGCGCTGACCAGTGACTACAAGGCGGCACGACGGCTGCACCAGGAGACATACCTGGAGATGAGCGACGCGATGGCAGGCATCGGCAAGAGCACCCTGCTGCTGTCCTGGAACGGCCTGGCCAGGGCGGTGCGGCTCTGCGGCGACTACACCGAGGCCTGCGACCTGGGCGAGGAGGCCTACGCCTACGGCGTCCAGGAGCTGACACTCGACCACCACTTCACCCTGCTGACGGCCAAGGACCTGTCCATCGCCAAGCGCCGGGCCGGAGAGGTCTCCGAGGCGCTGGACCTCGCGCGTGACACGCACACCCGGCTCCAGCGGCTCTTCGGAGACGAGCACGCCGACACGATGGCGGCCGCGATCAACCTGTCCAACTCCCTGCGGGTGACCGGCGACCTCGACGAGGCGTTCGCGATAGCGAACAGGACGGTCGCGCTGTATCCCCGGGTGTTCGGTGATGAGCATCCCTACGGCTTCGCCTGCGGCGGCAACCTGGCGATCCTGCACCGCCTGCGAGGCGAGGTCGAGACCGCCCGCCACCTGAACGAGCAGGTGGTGCGCGGCCTGATCACCAAGGTCGGCAGGGACCACCACTACCCGCTGACGTGCGCCATCAGCCTCCAGACGGACCTCTCGCTCCTGGGAGAGTTCACCCAGGCGTGCGAGCTCGGCAGGGAGACGCTGAACAGGCTGCGGAAGCTCTTCGACGAGAACCACTTCCTGAGCCTGGCCTGCGCCGGCAACCTCGTCCTCGACCTGAGAGCCGCCGGCGCGAAGGAGGAGGCCGAGCTGCTGTATCACGACACGATGCGGCACTATGAGCGCCCGCTGGAGGCCGGTCACCCCGACGCCATCCTCGCGAGCGAGGGCCGGCGCATCGACTGCGACTTCGACCCCCCGCCGATCTGATCACGCCAGGGTCAGGTGTTGCGCCTCCGCCAGGCGTCGAGGTGCCGCGCCGCCTCGCGGAGGGCCTGTGCCTCCGCGAGGTCGTCCACCGGTTCGGCGGCGCACTCTTCGAGAGTTCTCCTCATGCAGGCCACGAACTCCTCTCCGCGCTCGTTCAGGCTCCCGCTGGCCAGCAGCGTGCCGGTGACCTGGTAGGCGCCCCGCCTCCACCGGGCGAGTTCCACGCGTGCCCGGAACGCCTCGGCGTCCCGCTCGAACCGGTGCTGCCTCCGCCAGAACTCCGCCACCCCGAGATAGGCGTACGAACCCTGCAACAGCCCGTAGGCGGGGCGCGGGTCATCCCGCCAGGGCGCGTAGTAGCGTCTGCCGTCGTCCGGCAGGGTCAGCGGGATCACCTCGGTCAGCGCCGTGAGCTTCGCGTGCTGGATCTCGTGCGCGAGCGTGGCGGCGAGCCCCAGGCCGTGCCACGGGTCGGACATGGCGACGGTCCCGAACGCCTCGCGGGTGGAAGCGCTGTTCTGCCCCCTGTCCGGCGCCTTGACGGGGGTGAGCACCGACACCGTGCAGCTCACCTCCTCCGCCACGTGCCGGTGGTGGGCGGTCAGCACACGCCACGCGTCGTCCAGGTGCGCCCGCCACGCGCGGAGCCGCTCGCGGCCGAGCCGCGGCTCGGTGACCTCTGCCACCGGCCACCGGTACGGGTCGAGGTCGTCGACGACCAGGTCGAACCCCGGGGTCACCGACCAGCCGTGCAGCGCCTGCCAGCCGGGCCGGTCTCCCGAGGGGTCGACGCGGACCGTCAGGCCGCCGGCGTCGAGTTCGGCGCCGTCCCCGTCCGGTCGCACCTCGACATCGACCGTGGCCGGCGCACCGGCGGGTAGGGTGAGGCGCCCCAGGGACGGCAGCATGATCGTGCCGTCGCGGGCTGGCAACCGGACCCGGCACCGGATCCGGGCCCTCACCGCGACCACCACGGCCAGCGCGCCCAGCTGCGCGGGATCGTCGCGGCTGTCGCCCCCGCTGCGCAGGGACCGGCAGGTCCGCCACGCCCACGCCCCCACCGCCGGATACCTCAGCAGGCGCTCGACCTCCTCGTCCGCCTGCCCCTCCAGATCGGCCAGCAGGCCATAGGCGCGCATCGCCAGGGCGGCGCCGGGGTGCCCGGCCGACCGTGCCTCACCGACGACACCTCGCACCAGCACCCTGTTCCTGGCGCGCTGCGCGGCCCGTAGCTCGGCCACGGCGTCGGCTCCGCCCTCACCGGCCGCCAGCGTGAGAAACGTCTTGTCGGACACCTGCCGCGAACCGTGCCTCATCGGCTTCCCTTCAGCCTGGCGACATCCCGCGCGAGCCGGGTGCGGATATGGGTGATCAGCCGGTACAGGTCGGGGCAGTAGACCGAGGGCCCCAGAAAGCCGGCGGCCTCGCTGTATCTGTGCGCGTACAGCCCGCCGCCGCAGACCGAGTGGATGTCACAGGCCAGGCAGGCGGGTGCCAGCGCGAGCTCGCCGATCTGCCTGGCGGCCATGGACGGGTGGGTGAGCGCGGCGTCGAACGAGTCGCGGAGCAGGTGCAGGCGGGTCGCGGCCGCCCCGTGGTAACTGGACTTCAGGATGTCCGACTGCTCGATGCTGCCGTCGGTCTCCACGACGGCCATCCGGGCGGGTGAGAGTCCCACGGTCTCGCTGCGCGAGGCGCCTCCCGTCAGCAGGCGCATGATCTCGCGGAACAGCCGGACCTCCGTCTGGTCGGCGACCGATCCGTACCAGCGGTCGAAGATCGGGATGAGCCAGTCGGCGTACGGCGTCACCCCCGCCTCCGGAACGCGGAAGGGCGGCGGGGTGGACCAGTTGCCGTGCGGGAGCAGGAAGTCGACGGCCGGGGGATCGAACTCCAGAAGCGCCTCATAGGTCGCCAGTGGATCGTTGCGGACGTCGACGGTGCACAGCAGGCCGCTGAACAGGTGGTGGAAGGGACCGCCGGTCAGCCTGCGGAGCGAGGCCGCCACCTTCGCGTGACTTCCCCTGCCGTCCGCATGGCGCCGGTGCCGGTCGTGACCCTCCTCGTAGCCGTCCAGGCTCACCCCGACCCGGATCTCCAGGCTGTCGAAGAGCCGCAGGTAGCTCTCGTCCAGGCGCAGCCCGTTGGTCTGCACACCGACGTGGACGCGGGTCCCGACGTCGGCTGCGGCCCCCCTGATGGTGCGCACGGCGTAGGAGATGAGATCCGGCC
The DNA here is from genome assembly GCF_050943795.1 of Streptosporangium sp. CA-115845. NCBI lineage: Bacteria > Bacillati > Actinomycetota > Actinomycetes > Streptosporangiales > Streptosporangiaceae > Streptosporangium > Streptosporangium sp. CA-115845. Next base: position 6,389,309 of record NZ_CP191988.1, read on the forward strand.
CGGCCAGAAGGGGCTCACCGCCGTGCAGGACGACCTCCACCTCGGCCAGCTCGTGGGTGAGCGCGTGCTCGGCTATGCGCTTCGCCGTGCGGTCGACGATCGCCTCCGACATGCGCCTCGGCTGTGCCCTCCAGGACTGGTCCGCCATCTCGTAGATGTAGCAGTGGCGACAGGCGAGGTCGCACCTGCTGTGGATCTTCAGGATGAACTGCCGGAAAGCCGCCGGTCGCCACCCTGATTCCAGCAATCCCCTGACATCGAGCGTCGCCGGGAACACGCTTCTGGGTGACGGGATTATTGGGTCAAGTTTCTCAGGCAAACGCGGCACACCTCTCTTGCGCCATTTCCTATCTGGCATGATTTTGCCCAAATAGTCAAGTTCCAGGCTTACAAATAGTGGTCTCCACGACATGACCGAAGGGTTTCATCCCTCTCTGGAACGGCGCCCGGCCATCATCTATCGTGGAAGCATCTTTCGGGCATCACATAACGTGGTCTCACCAGGGGGCTGATCAGCGGTGCGCGAGTGGCCGTCGACTCTCGACATCGGCAGGCTGACGGCCGACGGCTGGAGACCGACGCCGTTCCGGCAGTTCATCCTGAAGATCCACAGCAGATGCGATCTCGCCTGCAAATATTGCTATATGTACGAAATGGCCGATTCGTCGTGGCGGACACGCCCGAAACAAATGTCACGGGAGACCGTCGCCGCCACCGCCGCGAGAATCGCCGAGCACGCCCACCGGCACGGCCTGCGCGACATCGAGATCATCCTGCACGGGGGCGAGCCACTGCTCGCCGGCCCCGAGGCGATCCGCGAGACCGTCACCCGGATCCGTTCGGCGGCCGCCGGCACCCGGGTCAGGGCCAGCCTGCAGACCAACGGGCTACGCCTGGACGAGAGCTATCTGCGGCTCCTCGACGAACTGGACATCCGGGTCGGGGTGAGCCTCGACGGTGACGAGACGATGCACGACCGCAGCCGCAGACGCGCAGGCGGCCGCGGCAGCCATGCCGAGGTGTCCCGAGCCCTGCGGCTGCTGACCTCGCCCACCTTCAGGCACCTCTTCAGCGGCCTGCTGTGCACCGTCGACCTCAGAAACGACCCGATCGGGGTCTACGAGGCGCTCCTCGCCTTCGACCCACCGGCCGTCGACTTCCTGCTCCCGCACGGCAACTGGTCGGCGCCCCCGGCCGGCCGGCTCCCCCACGAGGAGACGACACCGTACGCGGACTGGCTCATCCCGATCTTCGACCGGTGGTACGGCGCGGCGCGCAGGCCCACCCGGGTCCGGATGTTCGGCGAGATCATCCACGTGCTGCTCGGCGGTTCGTCGTCGAGCGAGCAGATAGGCCTGTCCCCCGCGGGGATGGTGGTGGTGGAGACCGACGGCGGCATCGAGCAGTCGGACGTGCTGAAGTCGGCCTACCAGGGAGCCCCCGAGACCGGGCTGCACGTGACACGTGACTCCTTCGACGACGCCCTGCTCCTTCCCTCGATCGCCGCCCGCCAGATCGGCGAACTGGCCCTGTGCCCCACCTGCCGGGCCTGCCCGGTGTCACGGATCTGCGGAGGAGGGTTGTACGCCCACCGCTACCGCTCCGGCCACGGTTTCGCCAACCCCTCCGTCTACTCCCCCGACCTGCTCCGACTCATCGAGCACGTCAAGAGCACTGTCGAGGCCGATCTGGCGGCTCGATCGAAACGACGGGGAAGGGACACGATGAACCTGCGTGAGCACCGGATCACGGCCGGGGTGTTCTCCAAGCTCGCCGCCGGCGGTGGCGGCGCCGCCGCGGTCGCCAAGCTCTCCGCGGCGCAGCACAGCAAGCACGTGCTTCTGGTACGGGGAGTGCTGGAGGCCGCGCGCGCGAACGGCCACCCGGACGCCGCCGTCACCCGCCGTGCCTACGACCTGCTCGCCACGGTACAGCGCCGTCATCCCGGCGCCGTCGACACCGTTCTGCGCCACCCCTCGGTGGGCGCCTGGGCACGGCGGACGGTCAAGATGCTCGACGCTCACGCCGAGGACGCGGCACCGGGGCAGCTCGCCGCGCTCGCCGCCGCGGCGGCGATCCGTTCGGGCACGGCCTGCGACATCGACGTGCCCGCGGTGGAGGGGGTCGTCACGCTGCCCTCTCTGGGCCAGGCAATCCTGTCGCCGACCGTCTCATGGGCCACGGTGGAGTGTGCCGAGGGCGGTGCCGAGGTCACCGCGGACGGGGTCATCGTCACCGTCCCGCGCGACCCCGGCCGGGACGCTCCCGGGTGGAGAGGCCTGCGATCGCTCTCCACCGAGGTGGACGGCGTGCCGCTGCACCTGGTCATCGACGACCTCGACCCGTACCGGATGCCGGAGACCACGAACATCGGCGGGCGTCTGACCGAGGCCGAGACCGAGCGCTGGCAGTCGACGCTGGAGGGAGCGTGGCATCTGCTGGTGCGCCACCACCGCGCCGTGGCCGATGAGGTCGTCACGGCGATCACGGTCCTCACCCCGCTGGTCGCCCCGGCCCGGGGCCAGTCGAGCTCGACGTCCGGCGAGACGTACGGCTGCGTGGCCCTGTCGACGCCGCCGGACGCCTCCACGTTCGCGGTCACCCTGACCCACGAGACGCAGCACGCGAAACTCTCGGCCCTGCTCGACCTGGTCCCCCTGACCCTTCCCGACGACGGCAGGCGCTACTACGCTCCCTGGCGCGAGGATCCCCGTCCCGTGCCCGGCCTGCTCCAGGGGGCCTACGCCTTCCTGGGCGTGGCCGGCTTCTGGATGCGCCAGCGCCACCTGGAGACCGGGGAGGCGGCCCTGCGCGCGAGTTCGGAGTTCTTCCGCTGGCGCGAGGCGGCTCACCTGGTGACCGGCACCCTGCTCGGCAGTGGGCGGCTGACCCCGGCCGGCGAGAACTTCGCGACCGGAATGGCCCTGCGCCTGGACCGCTGGGCACAGGAGAGCGTGCCGGCCCGCGCCCGGGCCCTGGGCCGCGCACGCGCCGACGACCACTACGCGCGCTGGCTCGAACGCAACGGTTAGCCCCTGCCCGCCGGATCGTGCCGTGGCGAGTGCCGGTCGGGCGGCGAGGCGCCGCCCGACCGGCCGTGGCGGGCAGAAGGTCCAGGCGACCGGGCCTAGAGGGCAGGCGGGTCGAAGTCGAAGTCGAGCCGTTCACCGCGCATGGCGACCCTGGTGTCCGGATGCTCGTTGCCCAGCACCCGCTGGTAGCGCTCGAAGGTGTCGGCCTCCAGCGCCTGGGCCTCCTCGAAGGCACCCTCCGCCCGCAGGTCGATGACGAGGTTGTTCGCGCAGGCGAGAGTGAGCGGGTGGTCCACCCCCAGCAGCTCGCGCAGCTGGGCCAGCGTCTCCTGCCCCAGCCGCCTGGCACTGGGGGCATCCCCCTGTGCCGCGAAGTCGCTGGCGAGGTTGATCGCACAGGTGAGGGAGTAGTGGTGCTCGCGGCCGAGCGTGCGGTCGAAACCCTCCAGGGAGCTCAGATCGAGCCGGCTCGCCTCCTCGATCTGCCCGTTGACCCGCAGCAGCAGCGCCAGGTTCATGTCACAGCCGAAGGTGAAGGGGTGCTCGTCGCCGTACATGCGGGGATAGCGAGCCGTCACATCCCGCAGCAGCTCCAGCGCCTCGGTGATCTCACCTCTGGTGCGTTGCACGTTGGCCAGGCACAGTGCCGCCGCGAGCGTGTCGTGGTGGTCGCGCCCGAAGATGCGCTCCTCTCGCTCGTACGTCGCCTGCGCGAGGTCGAACGCCTCGTCGATCTGCCCCACCCGCCGTTTGGCGATGGACAGATCCTTCGCCGTGCGCAGGGTCCAGGGATGGTCCGGGCCGAGTTCCTGCACCCCGAATTCGTACGCGTCCTCGCCGAGGTCACAGGCTTCGGCATAGTCACCTCTGAGCCGCACGATACGTGAGAGACCGTTGCCCGAGGTGAGGATGTTCTGTTTGCTGGATCCCGAGTCGGGACGGCGGTGCAGCCGGTAGGTGGTCTCCTGCAGCTCGAACGCCTTCTCGTAGTCGCCGAGCAGCAGATAGTCGATGGCGAGGTTGTTCATGGCGCGCAGCGTCCGGTGATGCTGGGGGCCGAACACGCTCTGGTGCCGCCGCAGCGACTCCCTGTCGTGCGCCAGAGCCGCCGTGAAGTCACCTCTCATCCGCAGGTCTCCGCCATGACTGTTGGTGAGCAGGAGCGTCTCCTCGTGGTCGGGTCCCAGAACCCTCCTCATCCGCGTCAGGGTCTCGCGGTTGAGTTCGAAGGAGGCCCGGTAGTCGCCGAGCTCGCGAAGGACGATGCCGAGATGCCGCTGCGCGGAGAGCACATGCTGGTCCTCGTCCCCGCTGTCGTCCCGCCATCTGGCGATGAAGCCCTTGACCAGGTCGCTTGCCGACTGGTAGCCCCCGGACGAGTAGAGGTAGCGCACGACGTCGAGGGCGAAGCGACGGATGCGGGGATCCTCACCGGCCTCCACCATCGCGGGTGTCATGTGGCTGAGCAGCTCGGCGTAGCGCGGCCACAGGACGGTGTCGTCCGGAAGGCCCGGCGCCGCCGCGGCGAGCATGAGGTGCACCTCGTGGCGGAAGGACACGTGCTCCTCCCAGCCCAGCTCGGCACGGAGCAGTGCCTGAACCAGCCGGTGGACCTGGATGGTCCGGTTCTCCGAGTCGATCCGCGCCAGGGCGTATCGGCCCAGCTCCCTGATGGCCCGGCTCAGCAGGATCGGATTGTCGAGAAGCGGGCCAAGACGCGACCCGGCCGCGAGGTCGTCGGGAAGTGCCCCGAACACGTCACGGGGGATGGGGTCGGGTCCGAAGAAGGCGCAGCAGCGCAGGAGCTCCACGGCCTCGGGCAGCTTCGCCTTGAGCTGTGACACCGACAGCGACCACGCCGCCGTCATGGACAGCGGATAGTCCGACGCCTTGTTGGCGTCGAGCAGCTGGGCCGTCTGCTCGTCGAGCAGCCGGAGATACTGCTCGACGGACATCCCGGTCTCCGTCTGCAGGGCTCCGGCCTGCTCCAGCGCGAGCGGGAGGTCGCCGAGCTGCTCGGCCAGCCGGTTCATGTCCTCGTGGCTGGTCGAGCCGGGGACCCGCCTGGTGAGGAACTCGATGCTCTCCGCCCGGCTGAAGACGTCGACGGGCACGGTGTCGACCACGCTCTGCCAGGCGTAGTTGCGTGAGGTGATCAGGACATGCCCCGGGCCCCGCGGGATGATGTCGTTGATGTCCTCCGGCTGCTCGGCGTTGTCGAAGATGAGCAGCCACCGGGAGTACGGGTCACCGCGGCGCAGGGCGTCCAGCACGGCGGCGGACGCGTCCTCCACCCCCATCGCGGCGGAGGAGGGCACGCCCAGGTGCGGGGCGAGCGCGGCCAGCGAGGAGCGCACCAGCATCGGCTGGTCCGCGGGTATCCACCAGACCAGGTCGTACTCGTGCCGGAAGCGGTAGGCGTACTCGATCGCGACGTGGGTCTTGCCGACACCGCCGAACCCGTGGAGGGCGTGCGGCACCACGGCGGTGACCTCGGACGTGACGCCGGTGTGCAGCTTGTCGAGGAGGCCTTCACGACCTGTGAAGTTCTTGTTCTGCTGGGGGATCCTGCCCCAGATCTGGGGCTGGCGTCCCGGCAGGCGGGAAGTCCCCGAAGACTGTGAAATGGGCACGCGACGGCCTCCACTCGCCCGATTGGGAATCAGCTTATGGCTCCGGGCCTCCGCGAGCGCATAAGCGAAGGGGTCAGAGTCTCATTGCCGCACCTCAACGGCGGATCTCTGTCACACCCTAAAATGCCTATTTTCCGGTCAACTATATAGTCTCACCCGCCAAATTATCTTCCCGAGTACTCGCCTGAACACCGAAAGGATGTAATCATCAAGGCGTAGGCGAGGACGCTCGGAGATCCGGGGACGCGTGCGTCTCGCCGTGGGCGCAAGGGAGTCCGCATGAGCGAGGAAGCCGCCACCGCTAACATCGATTCCGGCAAAGGTCTGATCGACCTGACGGACCTGAACTTGGCCGATCTTGACAAAATCGGCGATTCCATCCTGGACCTGGTCCGCCGGCGAATAGCCGCCGACGGGGACGCGGGGCCGGTGGCCGGATTCGACTCCTCCATATAGAAACCTTGGTGATAACCCACCAATGTGCGACATTGGAGTGCGAGACTGGCACTTTCTGTCGACAACAATGGTGGGACCGTGGACGATGTCGACTGGCAACGGTTGATCGACCAGCTCCACAGGGGTGACTGCACCCCTTTCCTCGGGGCGGGCGCCTGCGCCGGGACGCTCCCCACCGGTGCCGCTCTGAGTAACCGGTACGCCCTCCACTACGGCTATCCGTTCTCCGACCCGGGCAATCTCGCCCGCGTGATGCAGTACGGCGCGGCGGTGGTGCGGGATCCGGTGGATCTCAAGGAGGGGGTCTGCAGGCTTCTCCGCTCTCACGGGGGGCCCGCTCCCGGCGATCCGGAAGAGCCGCACCGGCTGCTGGCCGGCTTCCCCGTGACGACGTTCCTCACCACGAACTACGACGACTTCCTGGCCGAGGCGCTGCGGGCCGAGGGCAAGGAGCCCCACGTCGCCGTCTCCCCCTGGTGGGAGGCCGATCCCGCCGCCGCGCCCGCCCTGCCGGAGCCGACGGTGGACCGTCCCCTCGTCTACCATCTGCACGGAAGCTGGTCCGAACCGGCGTCACTGGTACTGACCGAGGCCGACTACCTGACCTACCTCGTCAACATGGTGGACGTCGTCGCGACCGGCGGGAGGCACCCGCTGCCGACCCCGATCCTGCGGGCGATGACCGCCCGGCCACTGCTCTTCATCGGCTACAGCCTGCAGGACTGGACGTTTCGGGTGCTGTTCCACGGCCTGATGCGCGGCACGCCGCGCAGCAACAAGCGGCGGCACGTGAGCGTGCAGCTGATGCCCGAGATCAACGGATCGGCGAGCGACGCGGAGCGCAAGGCCAGGCGCTACATCGCCCACTATCTCGACGGCTGGAACATCTCGATCTTCCTGGGGACCGCCTCGGAGTTCTGCGCGGAGCTCCGGCGGAGAATGGGACGGACACCATGACAGACGCGACTCACCGGAACGACGGGACCGTCCACCCGTACGTGGGGCTACGCCCCTATGACCGCGACGAGCACGCGCTGTTCTTCGGGCGGGAGCGCGAGGGGCGCGACATCTCCACCATCTGGCAGGCCACCGGTCTCACCGTGCTGTTCGGCGCCTCGGGGGTCGGCAAGACGTCCCTGCTGCACGCGGGTGTCCTGCCGCGCATCGAGCCCGAACGCGCCGACGTGCTGCCCGTGGCCCGCGTGTCGCCCCGCGGGATCACCTCGCTGCGCCCGAGGGTCACCGGCAACCCGTACGTGCTGGCGCTGCTGTCGGCCTGGGCGCCGGAGGAGCCGCTGTCCGTGCTGGCCGGGCTGACGGTCTCGGACTTCCTGGCCGGACGCCCGGAACGCGTCGACCGGTACGGTGACCCGGTGCCCACCCTGGTCGCCGTCGACCAGGCGGAGGAGCTGTTCGGTGGTCCGCCCGACCGGGAGGAGGAGCGCCACGCGCTGCTGCGCCAGCTCGCGAGGGCTGTCGAGGAGCACGACGGGCTCCACCTGCTGCTCTCGCTGCGCGAGGAGTACCTGGCCTCCGTACTGCCGTACGAGCGCCCGCTGGGCCGGGGCTCGCGGGCGCGGTTCCAGCTGCTGCCGCTCTCGCGCGCGGCGGCGCTCGACGCCACCACGAGACCCCTTGAGCGCACCGGCCGGTCCTTCGCCCCGGGGGCCGCCGAACGACTCGTCGACGACCTGCGTACCGTCCCCTTCCTCAACGACGAGGGACAGACGACCACGGTGACGCTCAGCACCGTCGAGCCCGTCCAGCTGCAGGTCGTCTGCTCCGCGCTGTGGGACTCGCTGCCGCCGGGCCTGCACGAGATCACCGCCGAGCACGTGAACCTGCACGTGAACGTCGACCACTTCCTGACCGGTTTCTGCGAGCGGATGCTGGCGCAGGTCGCGGCCGAGTCGGGGGTCACGTCGAGCGAGATCCGCTCCTGGCTGCGCAGGACCTTCGTCACCGAGCACGGGACGCGCAACACCGTCTACGAGGGCCTCCGTGAGACGGCGGGCATGCCGAACGCCATCGCCGAGGCGCTGGAGGACCGTCACCTGCTGCGGGGCGAGCATCGGCTGGGGATCCGCTGGTACGAGCTACAGCACGACCGCCTGATCGGCTCGGTACGCCAGTCGCAGCACCCGGCGACCTACCTCGGTGACGCGCGGGCGGCAATGGCCAGACGGAACTGGGAGACGGCCCGCGACCTCGCGGAGGAGGCGGTCCGCGCCTCGGGGCCCGGCGAGTCCTGGGTGCGGGCCGAGGCCCTGGTCGTGCTGGGGGAGGTCGCGGCGGCGGGAGGCGAGGTGCAGGGGGCGCACCGCCGGTTCGAGGAGGCGGCCGACGTGTTCGCGACGCTCCAGCGGTTCAACGGGGTGGCCTCGGCGCTGACCGCGGAGGGACGGCTCTGGCTGGCCCAGGGCGAGTACGCCAAGGCGGTGGAGCAGTTGCGCGCCGCGCTCTCCTGGGTTCCCAACGACCTGCCCGCACAACTGGCGCTCGGGGAGGCCCTGTGGCACCTGGGACAGCCACGTGCCGCGCTCGCCCTTCTCAACGGCGCCGTGGCGCTCGCCAGCGAACCCCCCGTCGAGACGCTGGCGCTGCGTGGGGAGATCCTCGCCGATCTTGGAAGGCCCGGCGAGGCCCTGCGCGACCTGGATCGCGTGAGACGGCACCAGCGGCCCACCACGATCGCGGCCAGGGCGCTGGCCCTCGCCCTGGCCGGACGGTTCGACGCCGCCGGGCAGGAGATCCTCGACGCGACCGCCGACGGGTCGGACAGCGGGCCGGTCCTGCTGCGGGCCGCACGCGTCCATGCCCTGCTGGGTCAGCACGCGACCGCCGAGGATTTCGCCTCGCGGGCGCTCGGCGCGGTCACTCCCGGGCTTCCACCGCATCTCCGGAAGCAGGCTGAGGATTTTCTCCGGAAAACGGCGTGACATCGGTTCTCGCCGCCTCCCATATGTGGTTGAACTGCTCCACCCAGTAGGTGTACCAGCGCTCGTCGCGGCCGCGGGTCAGCTCCAGATGCATGCGCGACGAGGTCGAGGGATTGTGAAAGCCGTGAATCTCCACGATCACCCGGCCCCGCGGGGTCTCCGGGTCGAGAAGCACAAGGCTGAATCCCGGGCTGTAGGAAAGGAGGCGGTACTCGAACTCGCCCACGGTCTTCCAGCCGTTCATCAGGCGGAGGCGCTCCATGGTGCTCTCCAGCGCGGCGGGAAGCCGCTGGACGGGAAACTCGATCGAGTCGTCCAGTTGCTTCGCGGCCTGCTGGACCGCCCCCTTCTCCAGGGGGTCGAGAATGACGATCCGGACGCGCCCCCTCTCCCGCGCGAGCACCGTGTTGCGCATGATCTCGCAGGTCTGCGCGGAGAGCAGGTTGACCGCGGAGGGGGCGAACACCCGGACGTCACGCGCGTGGGCGAGCAGCGACGACAGCGGCGCGCTGTCGTACACCGACCGGTCGTTCAGCAGCCCGTCGGGAGATTCGGCGAGTTCCGCGGGAAGGGTGATCCGGTAGAGCAGCAGTCCCACTCCCGAGAGCAGGACCGCCCATCTGAGGTTGTCGTCCAGCGCGTCGCTGACGATTGACAGGAACGCGAAACCGAAGACGACGATCGTGAGGGCGTACGCGTCGATGTGCTGCCGAGCCTTGAAATCACTTCCGATTCTTCGCAGCCACCGCACATCGACCCCCAGCCATTCGGCACCGTCGAAACAGCTATGCCCATTGTCGGCGGTCCGGACCTCGTGGCGCGCGATGTTCCGCCCGGCGGACGGGACCCAGACCGTGACCGGCCGGCGACGCCCCTGGCCGAGACCGTCGACGGCGAGGGCGCCGCCACCGCCGAAGGCGATGGCCAGGGTGCCGGCGGCAAGGGTGAGGACAAACCGGCCGGTCTGCTCCGCAGCCCTCCGCCGGGCAAAAGCTCAGGTTAGCGCGCGGGCCGGGCCCAGGACCCCGGTTCTCGCTTTCGGCCACGAAACCGCGGGGAAGACGCGAGAATCCGGTACGGCTCGCACGGGGGGCATACCGTGCGAGCCGTACCGGATTCAGGGTCGCACCACCGGGTCAGGCGGCGGTGCAGCTGACCGAGGAGGGCACGCCGTTGGTCCCGGACCAACTGCCGGTGAACCCGAAGGACGTCGAGGCGCCCGAGGAGAGGTTGCCGTTGTGGGACACGTTCCGCACCGAGACACCGGCGCCGCTCTGGGTGTGCTGCCCGTTCCAGAGCTGGGTGATGCTCTGGTTACCGGGGAACGACCAGCTCGCCGTCCAGCCCGTGATCGCCTGGGCTCCGCTGCTCTTCACGGTCACCTCGGCCTGGAAACCGCCCTGCCAGGAGCTGACCAGCTTGTAGGAGGCCGTGCAGGCCTTGCCGCCGGTCGGCGTGACGGTCGGGGTCGGAGTGGGAGTGGGAGTGACGGTCGGGGTGGGGGTCGCGGTGGGCTGCGGAGCCGCCATGGCCAGGTCGTAGGCCCGCTGCGGCACGAACTGCCCCGCCCCGGCGATGCAGCCGTCCGCCTCGCCCGGCAGCTTGATCCAGAGGAACGCGTCGATCGCCGAGTCGCCGGTGGCGTTGGTACTCGGCGTGCCGATCGCCCGGCCGCCCGGGTCGCACCACTCGCTGCCCTGCGGGCCGTTGCCGTTGCGGCTGGTGTCGATCACCGCGCGGAGCCGGGAGACACCGGTGGCGGAGATGACGTTCTTGGCATAGGCCACCTCGGTGGAGCTCCACCGGTAGTTGGAGACGTTGACGGAGATGCCGTCCGCGCTGCCTCCGACGTCCGCGGCGTTCAGCCGGGCCGCGGCGTCGGAGGCCGACAGCCATCCCGAGTGCCCGATGTCGTAGTAGACCTTGGCCGAGGAGGAGGCGGCCTTCAGCTTCTTGCCGGCGTACGCCATGGAGGCGTTGGTCTCCTGCTGCTGGGAGGAGCTCATGCAGTTGGTCATGATCGGGAGCACGTCGGGCTCCAGGATGATCGACGCCGGGCGTCCCTGGAGACCGGCGGCCAGCTCGTCGATCCACTGCCGGTAGGCCGTGTGGTTGGGCGCCCCGCCGGTGCTGGCGCCGCTGCAGTCGCGGTTGGGGATGTTGTAGACGACGAGTATCGGGATCTTGCCCGCGCCGGCCGCCGCCCCGACGAACGACGACACCTGGCCGCGGATGGTGGAGGTGTTGGTGGTGGTGTACCAGCGGGCCTGCGGCACGGCGGCGATCCGGTCGCGGATGACCGGCGCCCGGTAGTCTCCGGCGTTGGCCGCGACCCATTTGGCGGCGCCGGTCTCCGGATCGACGTAGAACGGGGAGTCGGCCGCGGACGCGCCGGAGGCGACGGTGACCGCGGCACCTGACCCGATCACCAGAGCCGCGCAGAGCATGGCCAGAACTGACCTTCTTGGCATGGATCGACTCCTTCGGGGGGATGTATGGGAGCGCTCCCACCATAAGCGGCCAGCCACCCCCGGATACAGCAGGCACCCCTGCCCCCTCACACCAGGACGCGCTGACCTGTGCGAACGCCCGTCACAGCGGATGAAAGTTTCAATGTCGCGGCTCACCCCCGATCGGTGGGTGACAGCACGGGGAACCGGCGCAGTGTCGGGCTGAGCAGCGTACCCAGCGCGACAAGTGCCAGGCCGGCCGCGCAGACCAGCACGGCGGCCGGGCCGTCACCTGCCGTCATGAGGAAGCCGCCGGCCATCGGCCCCAGGGCGGCGGCCCCGCCGGAGAAGAGCCCCGCGATGCCGGACAGGCGGCCGCGCAGGTGGTCGGGGGTGACCGTGAGCCGGTAGGTCAGGACCGTGGTGTTCGCGACCGGTGCGAGGAACGCGGCACCGCCGAGAAGCACCCCGAGGAGGATGCCGCTCGGGACGAGCGCCATCGCCGCGGTCATCACCGCGGCGATGAGCGGGAAGCCGGCAATGGTCAGGGCCGGCGGGAGGGCGGCGTGCAGGCGAGCCGCGGCCAGTGCGCCCAGCAGGCCCCCCGCACCGATGCACGCCATCGTCAGGCCCACCTCGCCGGCGCTCACCCCCTCCCCCGACATCGCCAGGACGATGATGACGAGCGCGCTGAAGACGAGGTTGGCGGAGACCATCCACACCAGCGTCGTCCTGATGACCCGGTGTCCCGCCACCCAGCGGATCCCCTCGGCGACGCCGCCCACGGCCGGACCTCCCCTCGGGACCGCGGCGGGGGCCGCCCGCCGTGGCAGGCGCAGGAAGAGCAGCGTGACGAAGGAGAGGCCGAGCATGATCGCGTCGGCGCCGAAGGGTGCCGTGTGGTGCAGGGTGAACAGGAAACCCGCCAGCGCGGGACCGAGCAGGGTGGCGATGAAGGGGCGCGCGGTATTGCGGGCGACCGCCTGCGACAGCTGCGACTCGGGCACCACCTGGGGAAGCGCGGCGTGCTCCGCCGGTTGGAAGACCGAGCTGAAGAAGCCCTCGACCGCGGCGGCCAGCAGGATGTGCGGGAAGGCGTACGTGCCCAGGAGCAACGCCACGACCACGCTGCCCATCGCCAGGGCACGGGCACCGTGGCACAGCAGCATGACCTTCTTGCGGTCCCACCGGTCGGCGACCACCCCGGCGGGCACGTTCGCCACCATGTGCGCCACCGCGAGCACCGACGACGCGAGGCCCATCTCCAGCGGCGAGCCCGACATGGCCAGGATCAGCAGCGGGAAGGAGACGAAGGTGATCTCGCCGCCCAGTTCGGAGAAGAGCTGGCTGGTCCACAGCATGGCCCGCGATCCCGCCGGGGCCGAGGCCGCCCTGCTCAACGCCGAGCTCGCCGGGCGGGAGGCCATGGCGGAGATGCGGCAGTTGCTGCACGTGCTGCGCGCCGACCGGGTGAACGAGCCGGCCGGCCCGGAGATCGCCCCCGTGGCGGGCGACTCCCCCACCCGTACCGGGACGGGCTCGCCCGCCCGCGGGGCCGCCGCCGCCCTGCCCGCGCTGGTCGGCCGGGCTCGCGAGGCGGGACAGCCCGCGCTCCTGGAGGTGACCGGCGAGCCCGGCCGGCTGCCCGCCGCGGTCGACCACGCGGTCTACCGGATCGTCCAGGAATCGTTGACCAACGCGCGCAAGCACGCCGGAAACGCCCCGGTGAGGGTCAGGATCGCTTACGAACCCGCCGCGGTCGAGGTGGAGGTGGTCGACGACGGGCCCGGTACGCCCTCTGGCGGCCGGAGGCACGAAGGCCACTTCGGGGGCGGTCTCGGGCTGGGCGGAATGGCCGAGCGTGTGGCACTCTGCGGTGGGTGGCTGGAGACGGGGCACCTGCGGGACGGGGGCTTCCGGGTCCATGCCCGGCTGCCCCTCCCGGTTCTGGGGACAAGCTGAGAGCCAACCGGCCGAGCCTGGTCCGATCGGGCGGGAGGGGAAGAAGTGATCAAGATACTGGTCGTCGACGACCACGCGGTGGTGCGCTTCGGCTTCCGGATGATCCTGAACGCCCAGGACGACCTCTCCGTGGTGGGTGAGGCGGGCGACGGTGACGAGGCGCTCATCCTCGCCCGCGACCTGCTCCCCGACGTGGTGCTGATGGACCTGCACATGCCGGAGGCCGACGGTGTCACCGCCACCGGGCGGATCACCGCCGAGCTGCCCGGCGTGCGCGTGCTCGCGCTGAGCACCTTCGACCTGGACGAGTACGTCATCGAGGCGCTGCGGGCCGGAGCCTCGGGCTTCCTGCCCAAGGACGTCTCGCCCGAGGAGTTACTGGAGGGCGTGCGGGTGGTGCACCGCGGCGACTCGGTCGTCGCACCGCGGCTGCTGACCCGGCTGATCGGCACGTTCGTCCGGGCCGTACGGCCCCGGCCCGCGACGATGCCGCCGGAGCTTGCCGGACTGACCGACCGGGAGCGTGAGGTGCTGGTCCTCATCGCACGAGGGCAGTCGAACCTGGAGATCGCCGGGACGTTGGACGTGGCGGTTTCCACCGTGAAGAACCACGTGACCAGCCTGTTCGCCAAACTCGGCGTCCGCGACCGGGCCCAAGCGGTGGTCGTCGCCTACGAGGCGGGTTTCGTCACCCCGGGCACCGCCGGCTGATCTTTCCCCTTCCGGTTCCATGGGACCGTGCTCCCATACGGGGAGGCGGCCGGGGCTCGGCTCCCAGGGGGAAACCATTCCCGGCTACGAGGAGCCGGTCCCGATCGTGGACAAGCCTGGAAGGCATGAACGCAGACCAGCGATCCATCACGCGCCGGGCCACGGCGGCGCTCGTCACGGCGGGCACCTGCGGCACGCTTCTCGCCTCGGTCCTCACCGCTCCGAACGCCACCGCCCGCGACCACGACACGCCCCGCCCGAACGCGGGCGGGTTCCGGCATCCGTGCGCTTCGGCGAAGACCCGCTGCGACGGGGAGATACGGGTGCCGCTCGACTGAAACGACCCCGCTTCGGAGCGGATCACGGTGGCGTTCGCCTGGCTACCCAGGAAGGACGCCTCCCACCCGGCAGCCGGGACCGTACTGGCCAATCCGGGCGGGCCGTCGCCGGCGCTCCCCGCGGTGCCGTCCCTGACCGAGGCACTGGGACCGGTGCTCGACCGGCACAACCTGCTGGTGGTCGAGCCGCGCGGTCTGGGAAAGTCCAGCCCCGTGCTCTGTCCGGGGCTCGACCTGGAACGCCAGGAGACCGTCACCGCCTGTGCCACCCAACTGGGTCCTCGCGGCCGGTTCTTCACCGCCGACCAGGCCGTCACCGACATGAACGCCGTACGCGATGCCCTGGGCGTACCGAAAGTGATGTTCTACGGCATCTCGTACGGCACCTTGTTCGCCCAGGCGTACGCCACCCGCCACCCGGGCAGCGTCTCCGGGGTGCTGCTCGACAGCATTGTGGCCACCGGTCAGGACGGTTACCTGACCGGGCCGATCCGGACCCGCGCCGACCTGCTCGACGTGGCCTGCGCCCCCTCTCGCGCCTGCCGGCGGTTGCCGGGCGATCCCGCCGACGCCCTCGCCAAGCTGGTACGGCACCTGCGCACCCACCCCGATCCGGAACTGCGGCTTTCGTCGCTCGCGCACCTGACGAACAACCTCTATCTGCCGTTGGTCGGCCGCGAGGAGAGCGCGGCCGTCGCCGCCTATCTGGACGGCGATCCGCTCCCGCTGCGCCGGCTGGTGCGAGTGATCGACGCGGCCCCGGCCGCGCCGCTGCGCGGGGCGGAACTGGCGGGCCTGCTCTCCTACATGTGCGGTGACGCCGCCTTCCCCTTCGAGCGCGCCGCTCCGGCGGACGAGCGGCGGCGCCGGCTGGACCGCTACTACGACGAGAAGCACCCCTTCAGGCCTTTCACCGTCACGGACCTGGGCGGATCCCTCCCGGGAAGACCGGTCCTCGGCATGCAGGACATCTGCGTCGGCTGGCCGACTCCTCGCGACAGCCCGCCCGTACCGCCGGGCGCGGAACACCCCCGGGTGCCGGTCCTGGCCCTGGGCGGGGACTTCGACTCGACCACCCCGGCGGAGGCGGCCGCGGTGACCCGGCGCTTCCCCGGTTCCACCTTTTCCCGGGTTCGCTTCGCCTCCCACAACCTCACCACGGGCCCCCAGGTGAACGGATGCGTCCGCGATGCGATGCGCGCCTTCCTCACCGACCCGGGTGCCTTCGACGACAAACCCCGCTGCGACGAGGCGAACTACCGCGCCCTCGGTTCCTTCCCCGAGACCGTGGCGCAGGTGCCTCCGGCACGCGGCACCCGCCTGGCCGCCGGAGAGCGGCAGGTCCTCGCGGCCGCCTTCGCCACCGTCGCCGACGCGACGGCCAGGCGCAATCCCCTCAGGTCCCCGTACTGGCAGCCGGCCACGGAGGCGGGCCTGCGCGGCGGCCTGCTGACGTTCGACGACAAGGCGGCCACCGTCCGGCTGCGAGACGTCCGCTTCGTCGGCGACCTCACGGTGAACGGCGAGATCCGCCTGGGCGATGACGCGATGGCCCGGCTGACCGTCATCGACGGCGACGGCGAGTCCCACCCGGTGAGGCTCTCGTGGAAGGCCTTCCACCCCAAGGATGACACCACCGTCTCCGGAACCTTCGCGGGGCACGGCTTCATCGCGACGATCCCCGCACACTGACGCCCCGAACTCACCGCCCCAGGCGGCGGTCCTGTGCCTGCTTCACCCAGCCGGGACCGCCGCCCTCTCGATGGCTCAGAGGTCGCCGAGCCCCAGCTCACGGGCGATCAGCATGCGCTGGACCTCGCTGGTGCCCTCGCCGATCTCCAGGATCTTGGCGTCGCGGTAGAAGCGGCCGACCGGGTATTCGTTCATGAACCCGTAGCCGCCGAAGATCTGGGTGGCGTCGCGGGCGTTGTCCATGGCGGCGTCGCCGGCGACGAGCTTGGCGATGGCCGCCTCCTTCTTGAACGGCTCCCCCGCGAGCATCTTCTCCGCGGCGTGGTAGTAGGCCAGGCGGGCGGTGTGGGTGCGCACCTCCATATCGGCGATCTTGAACTGGATGGCCTGGTAGTGGCCGATGGGGTGGCCGAACGCCCGGCGCTCGCGGACGTAGCGCAGCGACTCGTCCACGCAGCCCTGGGCCAGCCCGGTGGAGAGCGCGGCGATGGCGATGCGGCCCTCGTCGAGGGTCTGCAGGAACTGCGCGTAGCCGCGCCCGCGCTCGCCGAGCAGGTTCCGCGCCGGGACCCTGCAGTCGTCGAAGGAGAGCCCGCGGGTGTCGGAGCAGTTCCAGCCCACCTTGGAGTACTTCTTGGCCACGGTGAGGCCCGGGGTGCCCGCCGGCACCAGGATCGTGGAGATCTCCTTCTTGCCGTCGGCCCGCTCGCCGGTGATCGCGGCCACCCCGATGACGCCGGTGATGTCGGTGCCGGAGTTGGTGATGAACGCCTTCGTGCCGTTGATCACCCACTCGTCGCCGTCCAGCACCGCCGTGGTGCGCATGCCGCCCGGCACGTCGGAGCCGCCGCCCGGCTCGGTGAGACCGAAGGCGCCCAGCATCTCGCCCGACGTCAGCCGGGGCAGCCACTCGGCGCGCTGCTCGGCCGTGCCGAACCGGTAGATCGGCATGGCGCCCAGCGACACCGCGGCCTCGACGGTGATCGACACGCTGGAGTCGACCCTGGCCAGTTCCTCCAGGGCCAGGCAGAGCGCGAAGTAGTCGCCGCCCATGCCGCCGTACTCCTCGGAGATCGGCAGCCCGAACAGGCCCATCGCGCCCATCTGCCGCACGATGTCGTAGGGGAACTCCTCGCGCTCGTAGAGGTCGCCGATCACCGGGGCCACCACGTCGCGGGCGAACGCCTCGACGGTCTTGCGCAGCTCCTCGTACTCGCCGGTCAGCTTGGGCATGGTCACTCCTTCTCCACGGGGGTGCGGGACGGGCTCCCGGCGAGGGCCTGGACGACCCGCGACGGGCTGGGGCGGCCGAGCCTGCCGGCCAGCCAGGTGCTGGTCTCCACCAGCAACGGAAGATCAAGGCCGGTCTCGACGCCGAGACCGTGCAGCATCCAGACCAGGTCCTCGGTGGCGAGGTTGCCGGTGGCGCTCTCGGCGTACGGGCAGCCGCCGATGCCTCCGGTGGAGGCGTCGACCACCCTCACACCCTCCCGCAGCGCGGTGAGGGTGTTGGCCAGGGCCTGGCCGTAGGTGTCGTGGAAGTGGACCGCGAGCCGGGAGGGGTCGCCGAAGGCCTCGATCAGCGCGGCGACGTGGCCGGCGGTGCCGACGCCGATGGTGTCGCCGAGGGACAGCTCGAAGCAGCCCAGGTCGAGCAGCCTGCGCCCGACGGAGACGACCTGGGCGATCGGCGTCGGGCCCTCCCAAGGGTCGCCGAAGCACATCGACACGTACGCCCTGACCTTCAGGCCGTGCGCCAGGGCCCGTGCGACCACCGGCTCGAACATGTCGAACTGCGACTCCAGCGTCCGGTTGAGGTTCCGGCCCGCGAACGTCTCGGTGGCGCTCGCGAAGACCGCGATCTCCTGGACGCCGTGTTCGAGCGCGCGGTCCAGGCCACGCTCGTTGGGCACGAGCACCGGGTAGCACACCCCCGGGACCCGCTCCATGGTCGTCAGCAGCTCCGCGGCGTCGGCGAGCTGGGGCACCCACTTGGGGTGCACGAAGCTGGTGGCCTCGATCACCCGGTGTCCCGCGGCGGCCAGCCGGGCGATGAACTCGGCCTTGACCTCGACCGGGACCACCGCCGCCTCGTTCTGCAGCCCGTCGCGCGGCCCGACCTCGTAGATCGTGACCCGCTCGGGCAGTCCCTCCGCCCCGATCCGCTGCGGCTCGCGCATCATGCCCTCCCGCCCCTCTGACGTTCCGGTACGGCGCGCATCACCGCTCCTGTCCGTCGACCACGGCCAGCACGGCGTCCATGCCGACCGCCTGGCCCGTCCGGACCCGCAGCTCGGCGACGACCCCGTCGGTCGGCGCGGTCACGGTGTGCTCCATCTTCATCGCCTCCACGATGAGTAGCGGCTGCCCCTCGGTGACCCGGTCGCCGGGGGCCACCTTCACCACCAGAACGGTGCCCGGCATCGGGCTGCGGACCAGGCCGTCCCCTGGACCGCCCGCGCCCGCCCGGTCGCCGGGGTCGCCCAGGTGGCGGTGGGTGAACGCCCAGGCGTCGCCGTCGCGGCCGAGCCACACCGTGTCGCCGTCCCTGGCGACGGCGTAGCGCCTCACGGTCTCACCGAGGGTGACGAGCAGGTCGTCGCCCTCGTCGGCCAGCAGCGCCCGTACCGTCCCGGCGCCGGAAAGATCACCGGAGAGCAGGACCTCGGCGCCGGAGGCGGGCAGGCCGCGCACCCTGAGCTCGTGGACCCCGTCGCGGCTCTCCAGCCGGTAGACGGTCCACGCCGCCTCGCCCAGCCGCCAGCCGTCGGGGACGTCCCACGGGTCGGCGTGCCCCGCGGGGACGTGCTCGCGGTGCAGGACCAGGGCCGCGGCGGCCGGCACGTCGTCGGGGACGCCCGCACGGGAGACCAGCTCGTCGAGGTGGCGCTCGACGAGGCCGGTGTCGAGATCTCCCGCGACCACCGCGGGATGGCCGATCAGGGCGCGCAGGAAGGAGATGTTGGTGGGCACTCCGAGCACGGCCGTGGCCGCGAGCGCCCCGTCGAGCCGCCGCAAGGCGCTCGCCCGGTCCGGCCCCCAGGCGATGACCTTCGACAGCATCGGGTCGTAGTCGCTGCCGACCACGCCCCCGGCCAGCAGGCCGGAGTCGACCCGCACGCCGGGCGGCTCGCGCAGCGCGAGGACCCGGCCCCCGGTCGGCAGGAAACCCCGGAAGGGGTCTTCCGCGTAGACCCGGGCCTCGACGGCGTGACCGTCGAGCCGCACCTGCTCCTGGGTGAGCGGGAGGGGCTCGCCGGCGGCGACCCTGAGCTGGAGCTCGACCAGGTCCAGGCCGGTGACCAGCTCGGTGACGGGGTGCTCGACCTGCAGGCGGGTGTTCATCTCCATGAAGTAGTAGTCGCCGGTGGAGCCCTGGACGATGAACTCCACGGTGCCGGCGCCGGTGTAGCCGACGGACCTGGCGGCCTCGACCGCCGCGGCGCCCATCGCGGCCCTGGTCGCGGCGTCGAGAAGCGGGGAGGGTGCCTCCTCGACGATCTTCTGGTGGCGGCGCTGGAGGCTGCACTCGCGCTCGCCCAGGTGGATGACGCCGCCGTGGGCGTCGGCCATCACCTGGATCTCGATGTGCCGGGGGTTCTCCACGAACCGCTCGATCAGCAGGGTCGCGTCACCGAACGCGGCGGCGGCCGTGCGGCGGGCGGACGCCAGCGCCTCCGGCAGTTCCGCCGCGGAGCGCACGAGCACCATGCCCTTGCCCCCGCCGCCCGCCGAGGGCTTGATCAGCGCGGGGAAGCCGATCCGCTCGGCGGCCTCGGCCAGATCGTTGTCCGGCTCGGCTCCGCCGGGAACGACGGGGACGCCGGCCGCGGAGACGGTGGCCTTGGCGCGGATCTTGTCGCCCATGGCCTCGACGGCCTCCGGCGGCGGGCCGACGAAGACGAGGCCGGCCTCGGCGCAGCGCCGGGCGAAGGCGGCGTTCTCCGCGAGGAAGCCGTAGCCGGGGTGCACGGCCTGGGCTCCGGTCGCCGCCGCGGCGGCGAGGATGCCGTCGACGTCGAGGTAGCCGCCGGCGAGCCGTACCGCGACATCGGCCTCGCGGACGTGCCGCGCCCCGGCGTCGGCGTCGCTGTGCACTGCCACGGAACGGATGCCCAGTCTGCTGAGCGTGCGGGTGATCCGCAGGGCGATCTCGCCGCGGTTGGCGACGAGGACGGTGTCGAACATCCGGCGGGGTGCTGATGGGTGGGTCATGGGTGCGGTCACATCCGGAAGACGCCGTAGCCGACAGGGTCGAGGGGGGCATTGGCCGAGGCTGACAGGGCCAGGCCCAGGACGGTTCGGGTGTCGAGGGGGTCGATGACCCCGTCGTCCCAGAGGCGGGCCGTGGAGTAGTAGGGGTTGCCCTGCTCCTCGTACTGCCCGCGGATGGCGTCGGGGTCGGCGTTGCCGACCGTGGACAGGACGTTGGCGGCCTGCTCGCCGCCCATCACCGAGATCCGGGCTCCGGGCCACATCCACAGGAACCGGGGCGAGTAGGCGCGCCCGGCCATCGCGTAGTTGCCGGCCCCGAACGAGCCGCCGACGACCACGGTGAACTTGGGCACCCGGGCGCAGGCGACGGCGGTGACCATCTTCGCGCCGTGCTTGGCGATGCCGCCCGCCTCGTAGGCCCGGCCGACCATGAACCCGCTGATGTTCTGCAGGAAGACCAGCGGGGTGTTGCGCCGGTCGCACAGTTCGATGAAATGGGCGCCCTTGAGCGCCGACTCGCCGAACAGGATGCCGTTGTTGGCGATGATCCCGACGGGGTGACCGTGGATGCGGGCGAACCCGGTGACGAGCGTGCTGCCGTACTCGGCCTTGAACTCGCCGAACCTGCTGCCGTCGACGATGCGGGCGATGATCTCACGGACGTCGTACGGGGTGCGGGTGTCGGCGGGGACGATGCCGTACAGGTCGCGGGGGTCGCAGGCCGGCTCCTCCGACGGCAGGCGCTCCCAGGGGGAGGGCGTGCGCGGCGCGAGGGTGGAGACGATGTCCCGGACGATCCTCAGCGCGTGGCGGTCGTCGTCTGCGAGGTGGTCGGTGACGCCGCTGACCCGCGCGTGCAGGTCGCCGCCGCCCAGATCCTCGGCGCTGACCTCCTCGCCGGTGGCCGCCTTCACCAGCGGCGGGCCACCGAGGAAGATCGTGCCCTGGTTGCGGACGATCACCGCCTCGTCGCTCATCGCCGGGACGTAGGCGCCGCCCGCCGTGCAGGAGCCGAGCACCGCGGCGATCTGCGGGATGCCGCGCGCCGACATGGTGGCCTGGTTGTAGAAGATCCGGCCGAAGTGCTCCCGATCCGGGAAGACCTCGTCCTGCCTGGGCAGGAACGCGCCTCCGGAGTCGACGAGGTAGACGCAGGGCAGGTTGTTGTGGAGGGCGACCTCCTGGGCCCGCAGGTGCTTCTTGACGGTGATCGGGTAGTAGGTGCCGCCCTTGACGGTGGCGTCGTTGGCGACGATCACGCACTCGCGGCCGGAGACGCGGCCCACCCCGGTGATGATCCCGGCGGCGGGCGCCTCGTCCCCGTACATCCCTCCCGCGGCCAGCTGGGAGAGTTCCAGGAATCGCGAGCCGGGGTCGAGGAGGGAGTCGACGCGGTCGCGGGGCAGCAGTTTGCCCCGGGAGACGTGCCTGGCGCGCGACTTCTCCGGGCCTCCCAGCCTCGCGGCCGCGACGCGTTCCCCGAGGTCGGCGACCAGCCGCTCGTTGACCTCGGCGTTGTGCCTGAAACCCTCGCCGCCTGGGTCGCAGGTGCTTCGCAGCACCGGCCAGCCACTCATGCGGGCCCTCCTGTCCGGCTCCGTCGCCGCTGGGTTAACGATCACTAACTTCACCACAGATGTTAGTCATTATTAACGTTACCGTCTACCATGCGGAAGGTGACGACTGCCCAGCCCGCTACCCGCAATCGCGGCTCGCGGCGCGCCGAGATCCTGGACGCCGCGGCGAGACTGTTCGCGGCGCGCGGCTTCCACGGTGTCTCGATCGAGGACATCGGCGGCGCGGTCGGCACCTCGGGTCCGGCCCTCTACCGGCATTTCAGTGGCAAGGAGGCCCTGCTCTCCGAGATGCTGCTGGACGTCAGCGAGCGCCTGCACGCCTCGGGCACCCGCCGCGTGACCGAGGCAGCCGGCGCCGAGCAGGCCCTGAACGCCCTGCTCAGCTGCCAGATCGAGTTCGCCCTGAGCCATCCGGCGCTGATCACGGTGCACGACAGGGAACTGGACAACGTACCCGAGCCCGCCCGGCGACGGATCCGCAGGCTACAGAGGCTGTACGTCGAGGAGTGGGTCACCGTGCTGAGCGAGCTCTACCCGGGCCGTTCCCAGGCCGAACTGCGCGCCGCGACCCACGCCGTCTTCGGGCTGCTCAACTCCACACCGCACAGCGCCGGCGAACTACCGCCCGCGGTGATGGCCGAACTGCTGCGCGGCATGGCCCGCGCGGCGCTGGCCACATCCCAAGGTTAATAATCACTAACTCATGATATGGGCGCCCTTGCGGGGGGACGTGAGCCACGCCTGCGAGGGGTTCACCATGACCGTGCACGGCGCCTCGCGCAGCAGCATCTGGCAGGCCGGGCCGATGGCGAGGCCCGGCGGGTCGTCGTGCTCCCTGTCGGCCACCACCATCAGGTCCGAGCGGTCGGCCGCGTAACGGAGCACCTCGACGTGAGACCTCGTCTCGATCATGGTCTCCACCTCCAGCTGCGGATACCTCTCCTCCCACAGCGCGACGTTGGTGTTGAAACGGACCGCCACCCGCCGGGTGTCGTCGGCGCCCTCGGGGCAAAGGCAGATCACCAGCAGCGTCGCCCTGCGCAGACTCGCCTCCTCGAAGGCCAGACCGAGCTCCGCCGACTCCAGGTGCGCGTCCTCCACGGCGATCGCGACGCGGTCGGTGCGGAGGTGGCCCGCCTGCCTGACGACGGCCACCGGGCAGCGGGCGTGCGAGGCGACCTGGACCGTCGTCGAGCCGATCTTCAGCTCGTCGAAACCACCGGAGCCGCGCGGGCCGATCGCGACCAGCTCGGCCACACCCGACACGCTCACCAGGGCCGCCGCCGGCGACCCCTCCACCAGCTGGCCGCGCACCTGCGCCCGGGGGGCCAGATCGTGCGCCAGGGCCACCCCCCTCTCCAGGATGTGCGAGCCCATACGCCGGATGACCGCGGTGGTCTCGTGGGTGACGGAGAGCATCGGGTAGGGCCACTGCCAGGCGTGACAGATCAGCAACGGGAGGAATCTGAGGCGGGCCTCCTCAAGAGCCCAGCGCAGTGCCCGCCGGCTCTCCACGGAGTCGTCGTATCCGACGACCACCGGCCGCCCATCGTCCTGTACCAGCATTGCGGCCCCCTCCCGCGTCACCCACTTCCATACTTCACTGATCCTCACGCTCCGTAAGACGGCCATTCACAAGTCTTTCCTCGTTTTCCGGCTCGTACCGGCAAAGGCACTCCCTTGACCACTGTTTCCGATAATCAGCGGTAAATTCTGACAACCTGTCATGGAAGAATGTTGAACGAGGCCGATCCGCGACCCGGCCGCACCAAAGATGTCAAGGTTGAGGACGGCGTCCGTCGATGAGGACATAATCGGGCTGTGGCGCGCGACACTGTTGAGACCCACTTCACCGAGGCCGTGGCCGCCCTCTCTCCCGGGGCGCCGCGCGATCCCGGCCTTCCCGTACGGGAGGGCACGACCCTGACCGGAGCCCGCTGCCGCGAGTTGTTCGAGTTCCAGCTGGGCAGCAGGCTGCTGGACGTCACCGCCCGCTGGCTTCGCGAGCAGGGTCAGGGCTTCTACACCATCGGCTCGGCCGGACACGAGGGCAACGCCGCGATCGCCGCCGCGCTGCGCGTCACCGACCCCGTCCTCCCGCACTACCGATCCGGCGCCTTCTACCTGACCCGGTCGGCGATGGCGGGACGGCTGCCCGAGGAGGGGATACGCGACGTGCTGCTCGGCCTGACCGCCTCGGCCGAGGAACCGATGGCCGGCGGGCGGCACAAGGTCTTCGGTCATCCCGACCTGGCGGTGATCCCGCAGACCTCCACGATCGCAAGCCACCTGCCGCGCGCGGTGGGCGTGGCCTTCGCCATCGAACGCACCCGCCAGCTCGGCCTGCCGGGGCCGTGGCCGGCCGACGCGATCGCGATGTGCAGCTTCGGCGACGCCTCGACGAACCACGCCAGCGCCCTGTCGGGACTCAACACCGCCGCCTACGGCTCCTACCAGAAGCTGGCGCTGCCGATCCTGTTCGTCTGCGAGGACAACGGCCTGGGCATCAGCGTGCGCACCCCCGACGGCTGGGTCAAGGCCGCCCACCACCCACTGTTGAGGTACTTCGAGGCCGACGGCTGCGACCTGGCCGACGTCCACGACGTGGCACTGGCCGCCGCCGACCACGTCCGCTCGAATCGCGCCCCGGCCCTGCTGCATGTCGGCACCGTCCGGCTGATGGGCCACGCGGGCTCGGACGTGGAGCTTTCCTACCGGACCAAACGGGAGATCGACGCCGACCGCGCGCGCGATCCGCTCGTCGCGACCGCCAGGCTGCTCGTCGAGGCCGGTCTGATCACCCCCGACGAGCTGCTGCTCCGGTATGAGACGACGCGCGAGCACCTGTTCAAGATGGCCATGGAGAGCTCACGGCGGCCCCGGCTGGTCTCCGCCCTCGACATCGTCGAACCGCTGGCCCCGCGCACCCCCGCCGCCGTCGCCGCGGCCGGCAGGAAGGTCGCGGCCCCCGAGGCCAGGGCGAGGGCCTTCGGCGGCAGGCTCCCCGAGCAGGAGGGCCCACTGACCCTCTCCCAGGCCATCAACCGCACCCTCACCGACTCCCTGGCCGCCCACCCCGACGTGCTGGTCTTCGGCGAGGACGTGGCGCGCAAGGGCGGCGTCTACGGCGTCACCCGCGGCCTGCAGAAACGCTTCGGTCTCGGCCGGGTCTTCGACACCCACCTCGACGAGCAGGCGGTGCTCGGCCTGGCACTCGGCTCGGGGGTCTCCGGCCTGCTGCCGGTGCCCGAGATCCAGTACCTGGCCTACCTGCACAACGCCCTGGACCAGATCCGCGGCGAGGCCGCGACGCTCCAGTTCTTCTCCCAGGGCGCCTTCCGCAACCCGATGGTGCTGCGCGTCGCCTCCTACGCATACCAGAAGGGCTTCGGCGGCCACTTCCACAACGACAACTCCGTCGCCGCGCTGCGCGACATCCCCGGCCTGGTCGTGGCCTCCCCCGCGCGTCCCGATGACGCCGCCTCGATGCTGCGCACCTGCCTGGCCGCCGCCCGCACCGACGGCAGCGTCTGCGTCTTCCTTGAGCCCATCGCGCTGTACAACACCCGCGACATGTTCGAGGAGGGCGACAACGGCTGGCTCTCCCCGTACGCGCCCCCGGCCCGCTGGGCGGAGACGCACATCCCGATCGGGCGCGCCCGCAGCTACGGCGACGGCCGCGACCTGACGATCGTGACCTTCGGCAACGGCCTGCGGATGAGCCTGCGCGCCGCGGTCAGGCTCACCGCCGAGGGGCACAGCTGCCGGGTGCTCGACCTGCGCTGGCTCTCCCCCCTGCCGGTGGAGGATCTGATGCGTGCCGCCGAGCTGACCGGAAGGGTGCTGATCGCCGACGAGACCCGCCGTACCGGAGGGGTCTCGGAGAGCATCGTCGCCGAGCTGATCGACGCGGGTTTCACCGGCAGGATCGCCCGGGTGACCTCCTTTGACAGCTTCATCCCGCTGGGCGAGGCGTCCAGGCACGTGCTGCTGTCGGAGGCCGAGATCGAGGCCGCCGCCCGCAAACTGCTCAGCTGATTCCCCCGGACCGAAATCCCGGAACCCGCCTCCACCTCCTGCCGTAACGTGTTGAATCAGCCACGTACTGTTACGGTCTGCGACTCCGGTCCATGGACAGGCAGCCCCAATTCCCCCGAGCAGGAGGTAGCGTGCCCGACGCGGCGATCAAAAGCACTGGTCAGCGCATAACGGTTCTGGAGGCCTGGGCCTTCAGAACCGACTGCGACCTGGCGGACATCAAGGAGACCTTGAGCGATCTCCCAACGATCATTCGCAGGGAGGTCACGAACGAGATGGCCGCCAAGGAGCCCTCCACCGAGGTCGCCGACCTTGAAACAGAGCTGAGGGCCCGCATGGACTCCATGGAGGGCAAGCTGGATCTGATCCTGGCCAAGCTCAACTGACGGCGCTGATGTGGCCAGGCGCCTCCTGTCGGGAGGTGCCGGGCTCAGAGCCAGTCCCGGCGTTTGAACACCAGGTACAGGGTGAGACAGACGCCCGCCATAAGAAGGATCGCGAAGGGGTAGCCCCACGTCCAGTGGATCTCGGGCATCACGTCGAAGTTCATTCCGTAGATGGTGCCGACGAGGGTGGGGGCGAACAGGATGGCGGCCCAGGCGGAGATCTTCTTGACCTCCTCGTTCTGCGCGTTGCTCGCCTCGGTGAGCCTGGTCATGTGCTCGTTCTGGGCTTGGGCGACCATGGTCGAGTTGACCACGAGGATGTCGTGAAGCATCTGGCGGAAGCCGCTGACCCGCTCCGCGACGGTGATCACGTGGTCGGCCACGTCCCGCAGGTATCTCTGCAGTTCCTCGTCCACCCCGTACTTGGCGGCCCCCGCGATGAAACCCTCGATCATGCCCAGTAGCGGCTGGGTGGCCCGCTGGAACTCGATCACCTCGCGCGACAGCTCGTAGATGCGGCGGGAGACCCCGGGCTCGTTGCCGAAGACCTGCACCTCGATCTCGTCGATGTCGTTCTGCAGACCGGCGACCACGGGGGCGTAGCCGTCCACCACCGCGTCGAGGATGGCGTAGAGCACCGCCTGCGGGCCCTGGCCGAGCAGGTCGGGGTCGTGCTGCATCCTGCGGCGGACCTGTGACAGGTCGGGGGCCTCGCTGTGCCGTACGGTGATCACGAAGTTCTGGCCGACGAAGACGTGCAGTTCGCCGAAGTCGACCTCCTCGGCCTCGTCGAGATACCTGGCGGGGCGGAGCACCACGAACAGGGTGTCGCCGTAGCGGTCGGCCTTGGGCCGCTGGTGAGCGACGATGGCGTCCTCGACCGCCAGCTCGTGCAGGTCGAACTTCTCGGCGACGTCGAGGATGACGCTGTCCTCCGGCCGGTAGAAGCCGATCCAGGCCATGCTGTCCGGGGTGTTCCTCAGGCACTCGAAGGCGTCGGGAAGAGACTCGGGGGTGGCGGAGCGGTACCCGTTGACGTAGATCGCGTTGTCGATGACGCGCGAGCGGGGTGGGACCGGCAGCCCGTCACCGGCGGATCTGGGGTCCATCGAACGCTCGGGGGACTCCCGACCGGCGCCGGGACGCCCACGCATCAGGCTTCGCAGGCCCCGCACTCGCCGGTCGGTCACACGTGTCTCCTCATCGGGTGGTCATGAACTCTTGCAGCGACCGCATCGCGGTGTTGCGGATCTTGGCCCTGAGCATCGGGGTCCAGCCGAGGATGATCCCGGTCGGCAGGCCCATGGCCATCTTGGACCAGCGCCGCAGGTCGAAATCGTCGTGGTGGCGAACGATAAGTCCGTCCTCGAAACGGAAGAGAGCGTCGATTTCATTGACGACCCTCCTGCCCGTCTTGCCGAAGGTGTAACTGGCGGTCCAGTGCGCGGTGCCCTCGTACCGGCGGACGGCGATGTCACGGACCTCCACCCCGAGATCGGTACTGCGGCCGAGCAGCATCCGCCACATCCCCATGACCTTGTCGCGTCCTTCGAGATCCTGGAAGACGGGGTCTCCGAACGTGACGTCGGGGTGGTAACAGCGCTCCATCTCGTCGGCGTCACGACGTGCGAAGGCGTCATAGAACGTCTTGATGAGCTCGGCGTTTCGGTCGTTCACGAGTCTCTCCCGATCATCAATGTCCTGCTGACCGAGTGTAGTGCGCCGAAAGGTCAAGGAGATTGTCCGCATTGTTCCAACACACCGCGCGGAGCCAGTCGTCGCCCAGGTCGAGCCTGTCCAGCGCGTGGAGCTGGTGGGCGTAGGGGTGGGGGATGTTGGGGAAGTCACTGCCGAGCAGGACCTTGCCGGCCAGCCCGAGGTCACGCAGGCGCGGCCGGAGGCGCGCGGGGAACGGCGTACCACGCTCGGCGAAGTCGGTGAAGGTCATCGTGGTGTCGAGCCGCACGTTCGGGAAGGTCTCGGCCAGCTCGAAGAACTCGTCGTACTCCGGCATGCCGAGGTGCGCCACGACCAGCGGCAGGGTGGGATGGCGCTCCAGTACCCCGCCGACCGGCACCGGCCCCGTGCAGCGGCCGGGCAGCGGGATCGAGCTGGCGTGGACGACGACGGGAACGCCCCGCTCGGCCAGCAGCCCCCACACGTCGTCGATCTCCTCACACCTGGGGTCGAAGTCGCCGACCTGGAGGTGGACCTTGAAGATCCGCGCCCCACGGCCGAGCGCGTCCCGGACATAGCCAAGGACTCCAGGTTCGGGGTAGAAGGTGGCCGAGGGCAGACATTCCGCCGTACGGCGGGCGAAGTCGAGCGTCCATTCGTTGAGGCTCTCGGCCATGCCCGGCCGGTGCGCGTAGGCGAGGGCGGAGAAGGCCCGCACCCCGAGCGCCCGCAGCCGATCGACCCGCTCCTCGACGGGCAGCCGGTAGTGGATCCGCCACCCTTTCCCCATCAGCGGACCGCCGTGCTCGAAGTGGTGCCAGACCCGGCGCTCCATGCGCTCGGGCAGGAAGTGGACATGCACGTCCGCCAGGCCTGGCAAGCCAAGCCCACGCCACCAGGCGGGGACGTCGGCGTCCACGAGTTCCGGAATCATGTTCTGCACAACTTCGACTTTATCGCCAGCACACCGGCAGTCGTGGGACGCTTTGCTCTCATGCCGCGAAGGAGAAGTGAGCGTTGTCCGACCTCTGGGTGACCCTGACCACGGCCCGTTCCGGGCCGCCCCTCTGGGTCGTGCTGCTGTCCGCGCTGGCCGCACTGGGCGTGGTGTCGTGGTCCACCTCGTGGCAGTTGTCGCGAGGTCTGATCACCATCGCCCACGAGGGCGGGCACGCACTGATGGCACTGCTCACCCGGCGCAAGCTGGAGGGCATCCGCCTGCACTCCGACACCTCCGGCGTGACCCTGACCAGGGGCAGGCCCCGCGGGCCCGGCATGATCCTGACCGCCGCCGCCGGATACGTCGCCCCGTCCCTGCTGGGGCTGGGCGGGGCGTGGCTGACCTCCTCCGGCTACGTGGAGGTGCTGATCGCGATAGTGATCGTGCTGCTGTTCTGCATGCTGCTGCTGATCCGCAACCTGTTCGGCGTGGTGAGCCTGCTGGCGACCGGGGGCGCGATCTTCGCCTTCACCTGGTACGCCGAGCCCGACATGGACGCCGCCCTCGCCTATCTGGCCGTGTGGTTCCTGCTGCTGGGGGGTGTGCGGCCGATCGTGGAGCTGCAACGCAAGCGGCGTTACGGCCGGGCACCCGACTCCGACGCCGATCAGCTCGCCCGGCTGACCTTCCTGCCCGGCGGGTTCTGGGTGTTCCTCTTCCTGGCGGTCGCGGGTGCCTGCCTGGTGGCCGGGACCTATTTGCTGCTGCCTCCGGCGTTCAAACTCCCCTGGTAGGCGCGTCCCCGGCTGCCGCCCCCTTCTCCAGGTCGGCCCGGATGATTTCGCCGTGATGCACGGCGCTCGCCAGGAGAGCTCCGACCAGCGGCCGGCTCCCCGTCATCCACTTTATATTATCACATTCCCGGCTTATTCATCGCCATTATTTCTCTTATCCGAAGAAAGTCGCAAGCCACTCTTCCCGGTTGACATTAACAACTTTTTTGAGTTTATTAGAAGGAATATCGTTTCCGCTGCGAGAGGCGCTTCATGCCGCACCCCGCCTACCTCGTCGGAACGGCCGGGGCGGGCATCCTGCTGATCTCTCTGGGCGTCACGCTCGCCCTCACCCTGCGGATCAGGCGCCTGCGCGTCGAGCGGGAGCGCGCCCTCGCCAGGGCCTACGAGGGGTTCGCCCGCGACATGCACGACATCGTGGGGCACTGGCTCTGGCTGGCGTCCATCAAGGGAGAGCTGGCCCACCGGCGGGCCGCCGGCGACGCGCGCCTGCGCGAGGATCTGGAAGAGGTGCTCCAGGCGGTACGGCAGGCCGCGCACGCCGTACGGAACGTGTCCGCGGCCCGCCACCGGCTTTCGTTCCCCGGCGAGACCGCCCGCGCCAGAGCACTGATGGAGGGGTTCGGAGCCTACTGCTCGGTCCGGGTGGACACCGGCGAGCTGCCCGAGCCCGTGAGCACGGCGCTGGGCGCCGTGGTGCGCGAGGGCGTGACGAACATGCTGCGGCACAGCCGGGTGAAGCGGTGCGCGATCGAACTGGTCGAGCACGGCGGCCTGCTACGCCTGACCGTCGTCAACGACGGGGCACCCCGGCGGGAGGCGCCCTCCACCGGCGGCGACATCGGCAGCGGGGTGGGCAACCTCCGCCACCGCCTGGGCGAGCTGGGCGGCACGGTACAGGTGGCGGGCGGTGCGGACGGGTGGTTCACCCTGATAGCCGAGGTTCCCGGCAATTATTCCGAATAACCTTCATGTCTCTCACAAAAGCACAGGTAGCACCCGCCTTCACGGCCGACACTGTGCGTTTCGCATATACGAGTGGTTTAGTTTGTAACTAGTGGTTTCTCGGGTTATCCGTAATTCTCTCTTCTGGAAGACAGCAGGGGAGAATGCCGTGGATGACCAGTATGAGCTTTATTGCCTGGCGGACCCGCTTTTTTACGACACGCTTGACGGCCGGCGGAGCGACCACCCCGACTTCGCGCTCGCGGCCCGGGAGGTCCCGGACGGCTGGCAGCACCAGGCGACCGACACCTGGATGCACTACGCGCCGCTCGCGGGCCGCATCCCCGCCCAGGGCTGGAAGGTCCATGTCTCGGCCCGTACCGAGGATGCCGAGCGCGCCATGGAGACGGTCTGGGACTACTGCGTCCCCCGCGGCATCGCGTTCAAGTTCCTGCGCAGCCTGCCGGTCATGACCATGCTGAACTCCAAGGCCGCCCCCCGCGGTGCCAGCGGCAAGCTCGTGACGATCTACCCGGTGGACGAGGCACAGCTGGAGCTCACCCTGAAGGAGCTCGACGAGCTGCTCGCGGGCGTCGAGGGGCCCTACATCCTCAGCGACCTCCGCTACGGCGAGGGCCCGCTCTTCGTGCGGTACGGCGGGTTCGCCGGGCGGCGCTGCCTGGCCGGCAACGGCGAGCTGGTGCCGGCCATGGAGGACGGCGAGGGGCGGCTGGTCCCCGACGTGCGCGAGCCCTCCTTCGGCGTGCCGTCCTGGGTGACGCTGCCCGGCTTCCTCGAACCCCACCTGGCCGCCCGCAACGCGGTCACCACCGAGAACCTGCCGTATCGGGTCGAGGGCGTCATGCAGTTCTCCAACGGCGGCGGCGTCTACCTCGGCGAGGACCTGCGCACCGGGGAGCGGGTCGTGCTGAAGGAGGCCCGCCCGCACGCCGGTCTCGACGCCGCCGGCCGGGACGCCGTGGCTCGGCTGGCACACGAGCGCGACATGCTGGAGCACCTGTCCGGGCTGGACGCGGTGCCCGCGCTGATCGACTACTTCACCCTGGGAGACCACCACTTCCTGGTCGAGGAGTTCGTCGACGGCAACCCGCTCCAGCGGCAGCTCGTCCAGAGATACCCGCTGACCAGGGCCACCTGCGACGGGGCGGCCCTCGCCGAGTACACCGCCTGGGTGCTCGACACGCTTCCCAAGGTGCGACGGGCGATCGAGTCCCTGCACGGACGCGGGGTGGTCTTCGGCGACCTGCACCCGAACAACATCCTGGTGACCGAGGGCGGCCGCCTGGTACTGATCGACTACGAGGTGGCGACCCTCAGCACCGATCGCGGCCGCGCGGCGCTCGCCCATCCGGCGTTCGGCGCGCCAGCCGACCGGCAGGGCACGGACGTCGACCGCTACGCCCTCGCCTGCCTCTGCCTCGGCCTGTTCGCCCCCCAGCTCACGATCATGCTGCCGCTCGACCGCGCCAAGGTGGTCGACCTGGCCAGGCTCATCACCGAGACCTTTCCGGTGCCGCCCGAGGTGATCGACGAGGCGGTCCTGACCGTCGCGGGCCCTACCCCGGCGGCGGTCACACCGTTCCCGAGGCCGGGCCACGACGGCTGGCCCAAACTCAAGGAGGCGATGACCCGGGCCATCCTGGCGAGCGCCACTCCCGACCGCGACGACCGGCTCTTCCCAGGCGACGTCGCCCAGTTCCAGCCTGGCGGGGGCGTCAACCTCGCGTACGGCGCCGCGGGCGTGCTCTACGCGCTGGCGGTGACCGGGGCCGAGCGCCTCCCGGCCCACGAGGACTGGCTGCGCCGCAGGGCGCTGGCCCCCGCTCCGGGGACCGGTGTCGGTTTCTACGACGGGCTGCACGGCGTCGCCTACGTCCTCGACCTGCTCGGGCACCGCCAGGACGCGATCGACACCGTCGACCTGTGCCTGCGCGAGAAGTGGGAGGCGCTGGAGCTGGGGCTGTTCGGCGGCCTGGCGGGCATGGGCCTGAACCTTCTCCATCTGGGCCTCACCACCGGCGAACGGACCTTCGCCGACCTTGCCCTGCGGATCGTCGACATCTGCTCCGACAGGCTGGGCGGGCCCGACGACGTGCCGAAGATCAGCGGCGGCAGCCATCCCCGCGCCGGGCTGATGTACGGCTCCTCCGGGCCCGCCCTTCTCTTCCTGCACGCCTACGAGCGCACCGGCGACACGTCGCTGCTCGACCGGGCGGCCGTGGCGCTCCGGCAGGACCTGCGGCGCTGCGTCACCGGCGAGGACGGAACCCTCCAGGTCGACCAGGGCTGGCGCACGCTGCCCTACCTGGACGAGGGGTCCGTGGGCATCGGCATGGTGCTCGCCCGCTACCTGGCCCATCGCCACGACGCGGACCTCCGTACCGCGCTCGACGGCTGCCGGCTCGTCACCCGGGGACGGTACTTCGTGCAGTCCGGCCTGTTCACCGGCAGGAGCGGCGTGCTCGCCGCCCTCGGCTGGGGCCTGGGACCCGAGACCCCCCGCACCGACCACACAGACCTGGCCGCGCAGCTGCGCGGGCTCGGCTGGCACGCGCTGCCCCACGGCGGCGGGCTGGCCTTCCCCGGCGACCAGCTGCTCAGGCTCTCCATGGACTTCGCGACCGGCACGGCCGGAGTCCTGTTCGCGATGAGCGCCGTGCTGCACGACCGGCCGGCGTTCCTCCCCTTCATCGAGCCGCCCGGCGGCACGAACGCCCCTGCCTGGGCGTCCGCGCACGGATCCGCCGGGCGGTTTGGCTCCTGCGACTCACCGAAGGAGGTGTAACGACATGGTTCTTCTCGACCTGCAGTCCCTGGAAACCCCCGGTGGCGGCTCCGGCGGCGGCGGTGGCAGCACCCTCACCGTCCTCGGCTGCCAGTCCGGCCGGCCCAGCAACCTGAGCCTGCTGCTCTGCCACTAGCCCTTTCCATATCGGTTCCCACCACCAGAAGTGAGGCAATCCCATGGTTCTTCTCGACCTGCAGTCCCTGGAGACCCCCGGCGGCGGCCACGGCGGCGGCGGCGGTGGCGGCAGCACCCTCACCGTCCTCGGCTGCCAGTCCGGCCGGCCCAGCAACCTGAGCCTGCTGCTCTGCCACTAGCCCTCCCGTTCCACGAAAACCCAGAGAACCTAGAAACGGAGCCATTCCCATGATCCTTCTCGACCTGCAGTCCCTGGAGACCCCCGGCGGCGGCCACGGCGGCGGCGGCGGTGGCGGCAGCACCCTCACCGTCCTGGGCTGCGAGTCCGGCCGGCCCAGCAACCTGAGCCTGCTGCTCTGCCACTAGTGATACCCCGTGCCCGGGACGGCCAGCGACGGCGGCCGCCCCGGGCACACCCGTTCCAGGAAGGAGGGACCGTGCGGGCAGCCGACCGGCTGGTGGCCGAGACCGTACGGCGTGGCGGACCCTGGCTGGCCGTCCTCGCGGTCACCTCCGTGCTGGGCGCGTTCGCCCAGCTCGCGCTCCCACTGGTACTGGGCAGGACCGTCGACGCGCTCGTGGCCGACGGCACGGGCGCGACGACCTGGCTCGGTGCCTGCGCGGGCGTGGTGATCCTGACCGTGGCCTGCGACACCCTCGGCGTCTGGGCCTCGGGATCGAGCGGCGCGCGTTCCTCGGCCTGGCTCAGGGAACGGGTGGTGCGCGGCGTCCTCGGCATCGGGCCGGCGATCACCCGCCGGTTCCCCGAGGGGGACCTGGTCACCCGGATGGGCCTGAACACCGAGGAGATCGGGCACGTCCCCGAGTCGCTCGTCACCGGGGCGGCGCTGGTCATCCCCACCGCGGGCGGCATCGTGGCCCTCACCCTCATCGACCCCCTGCTGACCGCGACGCTGGTCGTCGGGCTCGTCCTCATCGCGCTCGTCCTGCGGGCCTTCCTCACCGTGAGCACCGCGATCGCGAGCGACTACCAGGCGGCGCAGGGCGACATCGCCGCCCGGCTCGTCGACGCGCTCGCCGGGGCCCGTACGATCGCCGCGGCCGATACCGCCGACCGGGAGCGGGCGCGGGTGCTGACCGCGCTGCCCCTGCTGCGCAGGCATGCCATGGCCATGTGGCGGGCCAACGCGCGGGCCGGCGTGCAGGCCGGTGCCGTGGTCCCGCTGCTGGAGGTCGCCGTGCTCGGGGTGGGCGGGCTGCGACTGGCCGCCGGAGACCTCACGGCCGGCGAGCTGTACGCCGCCGCCCGCTACGTCGTGCTCGGCGCCGGCCTCGGCTCGGCGCTTGGCTACGTCGGCCGCCTGGCCAGGGCGCGGGCCGCCGCCGCCAGGGTGGAGGAGCTGGTCGCCGAGAGCCCCCGGGCCTACGGGACGCGACCGCTGCCGCCGGGTCCCGGCACGCTGGAGCTCCGCGGCGTGGACGCGGGCGGCCTGCGCGAGCTGGACCTCATCATCCCCGGCGGGCAGGCGGTGGCCGTGGTCGGCCGCTCGGGCGCCGGCAAGTCGCTGCTCGCCGCGGTCGCCGGACGGCTGGTGGACCCGCGCCACGGCACGGTCCACCTCGACGGCGTCCCGCTGCCGGAACTCTCCCGCGAGGCGCTCCGCCGAGCCGTCGGGTACGCCTTCGAGCGCCCGGTCCTGCTCGGCGACACCGTCGCCGCCGCCATCGCCCTGGGCACCGACACCCCCGCCCGCCCCCCCGGCCCCGGCACCGGCCGCCACAGCCGCCGCACCGGGAACGGCCGGGTCGAACAGCCAGGCGCGAACAGGGAGGTCGTGCGGGCCGCCGCGCGGGCGGCCCGCGCCGACGCCTTCGTCCGGCGCCTCCCGCTCGGATACGACACACCACTACCGGAGGCGCCCATGTCCGGCGGTGAGCGGCAAAGGCTCGGCCTGGCCCGCGCCTTCGCACAGGGGCGGCGCCTGCTCATCCTGGACGACGCCACCTCAAGCCTGGACACCGTCACCGAGCGCCAGGTCGCCCGGGCACTGTCCGGGGAGCTGCGCGACCGCACCCGTCTGATCGTGACCCACCGGGTGGCGACCGCCGCGGCCGCCGACCGGGTGATCTGGCTGGACGACGGCCGGGTACGCGCCTGCGGCAGCCACCATGCCCTCTGGGCCGACCCGGCCTACCGCGCCGTCTTCCAGGCGGGTGCCTCATGATCACCTCAGACCCGGGTGGGCGCCCGGTGAACCGGCCCATCCGGCGGGCGCTCGGCAGGGACCCGTACCAGCTGGTCAGGCTCGCGGGCTGGTCCGTGGCGGAGACCGCGCCCGCGCTGGTCATCGGCCTGGCCATCGCGCGGGCGATCGACGACGGCTTCGGCGCGGGACGCCCCACGACCGGGTTCGCCTGGCTGGCCCTGCTCGGCGGTGCCTGGCTGCTGGCCGCCGTCGGCGCGCGTCAGGTGGTGCTGGCCGTCGCCGCGATCGTGGAGCCGTTCCGCGAGGAACTGCTCGCGCATGTCGTCGACGACGCGCTGCGCCACTCGGCCGCCTCCGGGCAGGGGCCGGGGGCGGGAGCGGTGGCCCGCGCCAACCTCCAGGTCGAGCTGGCCCGCGACGCCTTCGCCTCGGTCATCACCGTGGTCAGGTCGTTCGCGTTCACCGTGGTGAGCGTGGTGCTCGGGCTGGCGACCCTCGTCCCCGGGGTGCTCGCGCTGGTGCTGCCGCCGTTCTGCGCGGGCCTCGTCCTCTTCTCACTGTCGCTGCGCGCCCTGGCCAGGCGGCAGCGGGACTTCATCCTGGCCGACGAGCGTACCGCCGGGGCACTGGCCGGCATGGTGGGCGGGCTGCGCGACATCGCCGCCTGCCGGGCCGAGGAACGGGTCGCGGGTGACGTCGGCCTCCGGGTGACCGAGCAGGCCCGCGCGGCCAGGTCGCTGGCGCGGGTGACCGCGCTGCGCACCGCGTCACTGGCGGTGGGCGGCTGGCTGCCGGTACTGCTGGTGCTGGCCGGGACCCCCTGGCTGCTCCGCGAGGGCGCGGGCGCCGGGGTGATCCTGGGCGCGCTGGCCTACGTCACCCAGTCGCTGGCGCCCGCGCTCGGCAACCTCGTGGAGGGGCTGGGGATCAACGGCGTCCGGCTCCGGGTGGCACTCGACCGGCTGCTGCGCGACGGCGACCCGCCCGTACGGGCACGCGGGCGGCTCGCGGCCGAGAGCGGAGGTGCCGAGCTGCGCGGCGTGACGTTCGCCTACGGCCCGCACGCCGAACCGGTGATCGACCGCCTCGACCTGTCGGTCCCCGAGGGGGACCACATCGCCGTGGTCGGGCCGAGCGGCATCGGCAAGTCCACCCTCGCCGCACTGCTGACCGGCGTACTGCCGCCGGACTCCGGCCAGATCATGGTGGGCGGCGTGCCCGCCGACCGCCTCGACCCCGCCGACCGGGTGCTCATCCCCCAGCAGGCGTACGTCTTTCGCGCCTCCCTGCTGGAGAACCTGACCTACCTGTCCGACGCCCCGAAGGAGGCGGTGGACGAGGCCGTGGCCGCGGTCGGCCTGACGAACCTGGTGGCGCGGCTGGGCGGCTACTCCGCCGAGATCGACTCCGGCCTGCTCTCACCCGCCGAGCAGCAGCTGGTCGCCCTGGCCCGCGCCTACCTGGCCCCGGCCCGGCTGGCGATCCTCGACGAGGCGACCTGCCATCTGGACCCGGCGGCCGAGGCCCGTGCGGAGGAGGCGTTCGCCCGCCGGGGCGGCACGCTCCTCGTCATCGCCCACCGGCTGACCTCCGCCCTGCGTGCGCGGCGGATCCTCGTGATGGACGGCACCAGCGTCCGGCTGGGCACACACGAGGAGATGCTCGCCGCCTCCCCGCTCTACGCCGACCTGGCCGGACAGTGGAATCCGTCGAGCAGACAGGAGCTGGTGCCTTGACTCTCCCCGAAGCCAGAGCCCTGGGTGTCCACGCCGAAGGAGATTCGATGATCTATCCTCCCGCCGAGCGGCAACCGGTCGTCGACCACCTGCACGGCCACATGGTGCCCGACCCGTACCGCTGGCTGGAAGACGCGGACAGCCCGGAGACGCGGGGCTGGATGTCGGCCCAGGAGGAGCTGTGGCGCGGCCACGCCGCCGCGCTGCCCGGGCGCGAGCTGTGGCACGCGCGGGTGGCCGCGCTGACCGGCGCCGGGATGGTCGGCGTGCCGATGTGGCGCGGTGGGAGCCGGTTCCTGCTGCGCCGTACGGCCGACCAGGAGCACGCGGTCCTCTATCGCACCGGCCCCGACGGGGTCGAGGAGGCGCTGATCGACCCGATGGAGCTGGACCCGAGCGGGCTGACCACGCTCGACCACTGGCAGCCCGACTCGGACGGCCGGCTGATGGCCTACCAGCTCTCCACGCACGGCGACGAGCGCTCGGAGCTGCGGGTGATGGACGTCGCCACCCGGCGGGTGGTCGACGGCCCGATCGATCGCTGCCGGTACGCGCCGGTGGCGTGGCTGCCCGACGGTAAGGCGTTCTTCTACGTCCGCGCCCGCCAGGTCCGCCTGCACCGGCTCGGCACCCCGGCCGAGGACGATGCCGTGATCATGGGCGAGGACCGCTCCTACGGGCTGGGGATCAGCTACAACGGGCGCTGGCTGACCGTCTCGGCGACGGCGGACGACGGCAACGACCTCTGGCTGGCCGACCTGTCCACCTCCTCCCCCGAGCGCCCTGACCTGCGGGTCGTCCAGCGGGCGGCGGGCGCGGTGACGGTGCCCGCGGTCGGCCGCGACGGGCGCCTGTACCTGCTCACCACCCTGGACGCGCCACGGGGACGGCTCTGCGTGGCCGACCCCGCGCGGCCTGGCACCGAGCACTGGATCGAGCTGGTCGGCGAGGACCCGGAGGCGGTGATCGGCGAGTTCGCGATCGCCGGGCAGACGCTGCTCGTCGGCTGGACCCGGCACGCGGTCGGCGAGATCAGCGTCCACGACCTGGCGACCGGGGAGCGGCGCGGCCTGGTGCCGCTGCCGGGGCTCGGCTCGGCCGGCGCGATGTCCACCCGTCCCGAGGGCGGCCACGAGGTCTGGTTCACCTACACCGACAGCGTCACTCCGCCGAGCGTGCACCGCTACGACACCCGTACCGGGCGGACCTCGCTGTGGAGCGCCGCGCCCGGCGCGGTGCAGGTGCCGCAGCTGGAGGCCCGGCAGGTGGTCTTCGCCTCGGCGGACGGCACCCCGGTGCGGATGGTCGTGCTGGCCCGGCCCGGCTCGGGACCCCGGCCCACGATCCTGTACGGCTACGGCGGCTTCGGGCTCTCGCTCACCCCCTCGTACTCCGGCTACATCCTGCCCTGGGTCGAGGCCGGCGGGGTGTTCGCCCTCGCCCAGCTGCGCGGCGGCGGCGAGGAGGGCGCCGCCTGGCACCGCGACGGCATGCTGGAGCGCAAGCAGAACGTCTTCGACGACTTCGCGGCGGCGGCCGAGGCGCTCGTCTCCGGCGGCTGGACCACTCCCGCGCAGCTGGGCGCCTGCGGCGAGTCCAACGGCGGGCTACTGGTCGGCGCCGCGCTGACCCAGCGCCCCGACCTGTTCGCCGCCGCGGTCTGCTCGGCACCGCTGCTCGACATGGTCCGCTACGAACGCTCGGGGCTCGGCCCGGCCTGGCGTTCGGAGTACGGCTCGGCCGACGACCCCGAGCAGCTGGGCCGGCTGCTGGGCTACTCCCCCTACCACCGCGTCGCCGAGGGCGTCGACTACCCGGCGACGCTGCTGACCACCTTCGGCGGCGACTCCCGCGTCGATCCGCTGCACGCGCGCAAGATGTGCGCGGCCCTGCAGTGGGCGACCTCGGGCTCACGGCCGATCCTGCTCCGCCACGAGGGGGACGTCGGCCACGGCTCCCGCGCGACCGGCCGCGCGGTCGCCCTGGCCGCCGACATGCTCACCTTCCTCGCGGCCCACACCGGCCTGGATCTCCATCCGTAAAGCCCCTGGTCACCGCCACCGGCCCTGAGGTCAAGAAGGCGGGCAGTGGTCGAGGAAGGCCGGTGCCCACGGTTGCGTGGGAAGGTGGGCACCGGCCTTCTGGGGCGGTCCGTCATCCGGCACGGGGGCACTCGGACACGGACCGGTCTTGGTGGGCAGCGCGAACCCGACGGCCTTACCTGAGGTCCCGGTCGCGCACATCCGGGTCACATACGCCCGGCAGCGGCCCTTGGACAGTGCGTGCACCAGCAGCAGCCCGCGCCCGCGTTCGGCGAACAGGCTCAGATCGGGTTCGTCACCGCAGGCGCGCAGCCGATCGAGGATGGCGGGGATACCGTCGAGGTCCCGGTCTGCGTCGATGACCTCGCACCAGGACGGCTCACCGTCCACGAAGACGACGCGCAACTCGAAGGGCTGCCAGCCGTGCTCCTCGGCGTTGGCGGCCAACTCGGCAACGGCGCTCTCGGCGTCGCTGAGTTCCTCACCGTCGAAGCCCGCGTTCTGGAGCACCTGCCTGACGACGGCCCGAGCCCGATGAGCGGCGGAGCCGGGCTGCAGGGTCTTCACCAGTACGCGGTAGTCGTGGAGCCTGATCGAGGGGGCCACGCCGTACCTCCCGGGTCTTATCGGCGAGCCGTATACCGCCCCGCCGTCCGTCACCCAATGGACCAGTGACGCGACGCAGAGTGATGAACTTTTCGCTGTGAAGGTCGTGAACCTCCCGACCACCCCGTGAAGGTCGTGAAGGTCAACAGCCCTGACTGCCAAGACCATTCACATGCTGTAGTCATCGAGCTACCGTTCGCTGGAGACAGGGAGGCCCGGTTGAACCCGCGCCAGCTCGCCGCCGCGATCAACTCCTGGCTGGAAGGACGCGGCCTCGGCACCCGGCGCATCGACCCCACCGCCCCCTACGCCTGGGTCCGGCACGGCTACAAGCCCTACGACCCCATCCCCTCGGTGGCGGCCATCGTGCTCTCCGAACACCTCGGCTGCATGATCCGGGCCGAACAGCTCTGGCCGTCCCGGCAGCCCTCACCTCTGCCCGCCGTCGCCACTCTCGGCCCATCGGCGAACGTCGAGGACATGCTCCAGTCGCTCAGCGACCTGACGAGCCTCAGCACCGGAAAACACGCCGACGTCGCCGCCGCCTCCGGACCCGACCTGGCCGCCGCCGTACTCGACAGCCTGCACGCCACCGTGTCACAACCCCACCGGCACACGGGCCGCGACCGCGTCCTGCCACCCCAGGTACGACTGATCGGCGCGCACGTCGAAGCACTGCGCAAACTCGACGACCAGCACGGCGGCGGCACACTCAGCCTGCGCTACATCACCAGCGAACTACGCAACGTTCTCGACCTGGTCCAATGCGCCGACTACGAACCCACCATCGGACACCAGCTCCTGACCATCGTCGCCGACCTCGCCCAACTCGTCGGCTGGGTCCACTTCGACGCCCAACGCCCCGGCGCCGCCGAACGCTACCTTCTCCTCAGCGAACGCATCGCCCGAGGACTGGGCGAGCTGGGCCGGGCCGCCAACGCCATCGGCATGCTCGCCTACATCTCCGCCTTCGCCGGCCACGGCCAGGAAGCCGTCCACATCGCCTCGGCAGCCGAACACCACTGCCCAGCCGACCCCGTCACGCGAGCCCGGATCACCGGCCGCGTCGCCACCGCCGCAGCCGCCGCCGGAGACCTCTCCACATTCCGCCAGGCCTCAGAGAAGGCCCGGCAACTGCTGGACTCAGCCGAGGTCGCCCCGACCTACCTCTACTACCTGGAGCCCGACCAACTCACCGCCGAGACCGGGCAGGCCCTCGTCGTCCTGGGCGAGCAGATGACCGTCTACCGCAAACCCCTGCTCAACGAGGCCATCAACCTCCTCACCCCGATCTCCACAGTCGGCGCCCGCCCCGACTACCCACGCTCCGCCCTCCTGCACGCCACCTTCCTCACCCACGCCCACCTACTGCGCGGCGATGCCGAAGCGGCGGTCGACGCGGGCCGGGCCGCACTCACCCGGCTGGATGAGGTCCAGTCAGTCCGCGCGCTCGCCTACCTGCGCCGCCTACGCCCCGCCTTCGCCCGCCGCAGCCGCTCCCCGGCGGTCGCGGCCTTCCTCCCCCACCTTGACACCGCCCTGGCCCAGACATGATCGCCACCCGCTTCCTCATCCGGCCCCGCCCCTACGACCACCCGGACGCCACCCGCCTGGTCCGCGCCCTCTTCGACGACCAGCAACAGCGCTACGGCTACGCCTACCCCTTCGAAGCCGACCCCGCCTCCTACACCCCACCCCACGGCCTGTTCCTCATCGGCTACCTCAATACCGTCCCGGTGACCTGCGGCGGCTATCGCACCTTCGACGAACCCACCCACACCATCGAGATCAAGAAGATGTACACCGTCCCACGCCTACGCGGCCTCGGCCTGGGCGAACGCATCCTGACCGCGCTCGAACACCGCGCCACACAGACTGGCGCCCAGCGTTCCATCCTGGAGACCGGCGTACGCAATACCGCGGCCCTCGCCCTCTACACCGGTATCGGCTACCAACCCACCGCCCGCTACGTCAACGGCCGCGACCCCGCCATCAACCGGGCGTTCACCAAGAGACTCACCTGTTCCACTCCCTGAACAGCTCGACTTCCCGCTGGACAGAGCGACCCCGCACGGATCATGTGCGAGCCACACACCCTGGGTGAGCTTCGAATCCGATGGACTGCCACAAGAAAATCCATGCCCGCACGACGTCGCACCTCGGAATCGGAGCCGTCCGTCGGCACCCAGGCATCATCCATGCGAGCTACCGGCCGTATCCCACCGGGCTACTTCGATCACCACGAGCAGCCGTCAACGCGTGCGCGGGATAACGAAGCGCTCGTGCGGGGAATCCAGCCAGGCCTCGTGGATCTCCTCACCGGTCACCCGGCCCGCCAGGACAAACGCCGACGAGATGCTCTCCTCGATCGACTCGCCGTACTCGTCCAGCTCGAACCTCAGTCCGTTCATGAAGGGATCCAGCGCGGTCATATCCGTCCCGGTGCGGTGTTCGGGGAGGATGAAGGAGAGCCTCACCGCCACAGTGCCGTTCACCGCGTAGTGGATTTCCTCGTTACCGCCGATGTCCCAGCTCACGCTCAGGGCCCGGCGGCCGTCCTCGGAGAGTCGCATGAGGTTTTCGTCGAGTATGACGTCACAACCCGCCACCTGGAGGATCAGAGCCCATGCACCGGCTTGCCCGGCCAGGATCACGCCGTCACCGTACTGAATGTCCAGGTCGTCGCAGACCCCGGCGAGGGTGCACATACGGGCAGAGCCGAGGTCGGCACCGAGCAGGGCGGCGATCGACCGCGGATCCCGGCCCTCGCACCAGAGGACGGCGAACTGCTCGAATGGGCTGGTCTCGTCGTCGTATTGCTCGACGTGCGCGAGAAGCAGGTCGTACAACCGCGTATCAGAGCTCACGAGTTCTCTTTCCGCCGACATCGGCAAATCGTAGTGGCCGAAGTCGTGCCGCTCGCACTCGATGCCTACTCCTCTAAAGAGAGTCGAGGCGGGTCATCTCGTCCGGTGAGAGCCGCAGGGCGCCGGCGGCCACGTTGTCGGTCAGGTGGTCGGGATCGCCGGTGCCGGGAATGGCCAGCACATGTGGCCCACGCTCTTCCACGAACAGCCACGCGTCCAGCGCACGCGGCATGGCCGACGGCGGCGAAGGCTCCATGCTGTGCAGCACGCCCAGCCGCTGGGTGGCGCGGGTCAGGGCGAC
Organism: Streptosporangium sp. CA-115845; assembly: GCF_050943795.1. Taxonomy (NCBI): domain Bacteria; kingdom Bacillati; phylum Actinomycetota; class Actinomycetes; order Streptosporangiales; family Streptosporangiaceae; genus Streptosporangium; species Streptosporangium sp. CA-115845. Next base: position 6,432,758 of record NZ_CP191988.1, read on the forward strand.
GTACAGGTTGTTGAGCCCGCGTGGCGACTCGGCCACGATCAGGCCCGGCTCGACCACCAGCACCTCGTCGAACTCCAGGCCCTTGGCCTGCCTGACGTTCAGCACGACGACGGGGCTGGGCGCACCGGGGTCCTCACCGACGGACGCTTCCGGCACCTCCGCCGCGATCGCGAGGCCGAGCGGTTCCAGCAGCGAGTCCGGCGTGATGACCGCCAGCCGCCGATCGGTCAGCCCGGCGGCCTCGATCGCGACGGCCTCGATCAGCCGGTCGACGAGCTCCTCCGGCGGCACGCGGAGCCCCCAGGGCTCGACGCCGCTCTCCCGTACCGAGACGGGCGCCTCAAGGCCGGCGTCGATCTTTGCCAGCACATCGGCGGCGACGGCCATGATCTCAGCCGGCACCCGGTAGTTCCGGGTGAGGTTCTCAAGCCGCCAGCGCCCCTTGACGTAGGGGTCGAGCACCCGCCCCCACGACAGGGTGCCTGCCGGATCGCCGCTCTGCGCCGGGTCGCCGACGACGGTCATCGACCTGGCCGGGCATCTGCGCATCAGCAACCGCCAGGCCATCTCCGACAACTCCTGCGCCTCGTCAACGATCACGTGGCCGAACGTCCAGGTCCGGTCGGCCGCCGCGCGCTCGGCCGAGGTGCGGTGGTCCGCCTCCTGGTGCCGCTCGGCGAGCGTGTCCGCGTCGACCAGGTCGTTGACCGTGAGTATCTCGGCCTCCTGGTCCTCCTCCAGGTCGGTGGCCCGCGACCCCATCGCGACGTCCAGCACGCCCTGGGCGTAGGAGACCCGCTCGCGCCGTTCGTACTCCTGCCGGATCCGCTCCGCCCAGCTGTCCTCGCCGAGCAGTTCGGCCGCCTCGTCCAGCAGCGGCACATCGGCGGGCGACCAGCCGCCGCCGGGTTCCCGCAGCAGCAGCGCCCGATCCTCGGAGGTGAACCCCGGCGCCGCCGAGGCGATGCGGTCCGGGGAGCCGAACAGATCCGTGAGCAGTCGCTGCGGCGTCAGGCCGGGCCACAACTCGTCGAGTGCGGCCAGGACCGCCTCGTCGGTGAGCATCTCCCGGCGGATGCTCTCCACCTGGTCGTCGTCCAGCAGGAGCTCACCGTCGAACGGATCGGTGCCGACGCGTTCGGCGTACTGCTCGGCGAGAGCTCCGCTGATCTCCCGGACCACGAGCGGCCTGGCCGGGTTGTGCGGGGACAGCGAACCTCGCGCCAGGTCGCGCGCCCGCTCGCAGGTCCGCCGGTCCAGGCGCAGCGTCTGTCTCTCGTACTCCACCTCCAGGTGGTCCTCCGGCACCCACTCGCGGTCGCGTACGGCGGCGGCGACCACCTCGGCCATCGCCGACCGGCCCTTCACCTCGGCGATCTCGGGCGTCTCCTCGCGTTCCGCGGTCACCCCGGGATACAGCCCGCCGATGGTCGACAGGAGCACGCTCGTCTCGCCCAGCGCGGGAAGCACGTTCCCGACGTAGCGCAGGAACGTGGCGTTCGGTCCGATGACCAGCACCACCCGCCGTGCCAGCTGCTGCCGGCGGGTGTAGAGCAGGTAGGCCGCGCGGTGCAGCGCCACCGCGGTCTTTCCCGTCCCCGGTCCCCCCTGCACGACGAGCACTCCGGTGTACTCGGACCGGATGACGCGGTCCTGCTCGGCCTGGATCGTCTGGACGATGTCGGTCATCCGGCCGGTCCGGCCGGCGTTCAGGGCGGCCAGCAGGGCGGCCTCGCCCGCCAGCCCCTCGTGCCTGGCCCCCGCCGCGGATTCGAGGTCGAGCAACTCGTCATGGATCTCGATCACCGTGCGATCGCGGCCCTTGATGTGCCGGCGCAGCCGGACGCCCTCCGAGGTGACCGCGGTGGCGAGGTAGAACGGGCGGGCGGCCGGTGCCCGCCAGTCGATGAGCAGCGGGGCCGTCTCCTCGTCGTCCCCGGCGTCGTCGAGCATGCCCATCCTGCCGATGTGACGGCGTTCGCCGTCGAGCATGTCGAGCCGCCCGAAGCACAGGCCGTGTTCGGCCGCGTTGAGCTGGGCGAGGCGTTCGGTGTAGGCGGCGTGCGCGGCGTCCCTCTCGACACGTGCCTGCGCGTTGCCGCCGTGCGTCGCGAGCACCCGCGTCAGCCGTTCGGTGACGTGTTCGCGGAGTTCGTCGAGCCGGCCGTAGAGCATCGACACGTACTCCTGCTCCGCACGCAGCGCCTCGCTTGACAACAGCACTCCTCGTGATATAATTAACCGACAGATGTGTATTTTCTGCATCATGGACGATCAGTAGCGTAGCTCTCGTCAGCGCGCCCGTCCAACCTCTCCCGCGCTCGCCGCCGAGCGGCGCCCCTTTCCCGCGACCACGCATGGACGACCAGTCGGGACGGTCAAACAAATGGCTTGAGTAATTAGGCTATTTAATGCTTGGTCGCATTTATTCCATTAATCGCATTTAGCCTCTTTGACGGCAAATCACGCCGCAGATGCGCGAGTCATGACTCGACATAATCGTGTACAGTCGGGGCCACGATTTCATCACTCATTTCGAGTGGCGACCAAAGAAAGGTAATGGAATATGCAGAAAGCGGCCATCGATCGGGTAAAGCTTATTTTCGTCCTGCTCGACGCGGACGGCACCGGCTACCTCGAATCCGAGGACTTCGAACTCATGGCTGCGCGTGTCGTCGCGGCGGCCCCTGACTCCGACGACGCGGCCAAAACCGCCATGCTCGCCGCCTTCCGCCGTTATTGGATGACTCTCGCCGCGGAACTGGACGCCAACGACGACAACCGCATCAGCTTCGAGGAGTACACCGCCTGCGTCCTCTCCCCGGAGCGTTTCGACGGGGCGATCACCGACTTCGCCGAGGCGCTGGCCGCGCTGGGCGACCCGGACGGCGACGGTCTCATCGAGCGGCGTGTCTTCGTGGCGCTCATGACGGCCATCGGCTTCGAGCGCGCGAACATCGACGCCCTCTTCGACGCGTTCGGGCCATCGGACGCCGACCAGATCATGGTCTCGGTCTGGGCCACCGGCATCAAGGACTACTACAGCCCGGAGAAGACCGGAATTCCCGGCGATCACCTGGTCGGCAGGCCGATCTGAGCGGAATCACGGCAGCCTGACATATCCGGCCTTCGACGTAAGGAGTACGCGTGGAACCAGTCATCGGACTTGCCGTCGGCCGGGGAACGGGCCCCGAACTCGCGACGGTCTTCGAGCGGGTGCTGACCGGAATCACCGACGGGTATTCGGCCGGAATCACTGTTACCCGGTCGAAACGGATTTACCACTCCTATTTCTCGTTGAAGGCCGACCCCAGGATCGAGCGGATTCGCGAACTCACCCGGGAGGACGCCGACCACTACGCGGAGTTCTGCCGCACCCGGGCCGCTCTCGACGTCCCCGCCGTCTTCCGTACCGCGATCAACGCCCAGTCGCTCTACCTGGTCCGCCAGCGCCTGCAGGCGGTGAAGGTCGACGTCATCGCCACCCCGGACGCGTCACTGCTGCTGGTCCGGGATCAGGCTCAGGGCTTCTACACCGGGGAGAACACCCACGTCCCGGGCGCGCTCATCCGCACCATGACGTTCAGCCGGGAACTCACCGAGAAGATCATCGCCTTCGCCGTACGACGTGCGCGGCGGGAGTGGCCGGACGGCGGAGCCGACCAGATCGTCATGGCGTACAAGTTCCACCTGCTCGACGGGGCCCTCGACGAGTGGGTGGCCGAGAGCGCCGCGCGGCACGGCGTCGAGATCCACCTGTTCCAGCCTGACACGGTGAACCGCAACCTGATCGAGCATGGCCCGCACCCTCGCACGGTGATCATTGCGGGCAACGAGTGGGCCGACATCATGCACGTGGTCCTGCTGGACCGCTTCGGTTCCGAACGCCAGGAGAACCGCTGCACCGAGAACGTCTATCTACATCCCGACGTGGCCGGACTGGTCGAGTACCAGACCGTGCACGGCTCCGCCGACGACCTGGCGGGAACGGACACGGTCAACCCGGTGGCGACCGTACGCGCCGCGGCGATGATCGCCGAGCGGCACGCGGGCTGCGCCGGGGCGGTGCGGATGGTGGAGCGCGGCCTCGAATCACTCGGCCACCAGGGCATCGGCACCCCGGATCTGGGCGGACGGCACTCGACCACCGCCATGGTGGATGCGCTGCTCGACGTGCTGGAGCCCGCCGGACAGCCTGCCGTCAACGCCCCCGGTCTGAAGGCTGGAGCTTGATCCGCATTGACCAGCCCCAGCCATCGCGATGTGGAGGTGCGAACCAGATGGCTATGTTGAACACACTCCGGCAGATCGGCTCCGGGGTGCTTCCTGAATTCACATGACCACCGCACTGGTCGTCGTGGACCTGCAGAACGACTTCTGTGTCGGGCCGACCGCCCGCGCCCGGTACTCCGGCGCCCCCGCGACCCTGGAGGCCGTCGCGACGAACACCTCGCTGGCCGTCGACCGGGCGCGGGCCCGCGGCATGGAGGTGGTCTTCGTCCGGTTCGTCGGCGACGCCGAACACCAGGGTCCGAGCTGGCGGCGCCGGGACCGCGTACAGAACAAACCGCTCAAGTGCCTGGAAGGCTCGTGGGGTGCGGAGTTCCATCGGGTGTCACCCCTGCCGGAGGAGCGCGTCTTCACCAAGCAAGCGTGCTTCGACGCCTTCCTCAGCGCCGGGTTCGAGCAGCACCTCGTCCGTCGCGGCATCGGGCGGCTCGTGTTCGCGGGCCTGTACACCGACGTCTGCGTGGACTCCACCGCCCGGACCGCGTTCCAGAAGGGCCTCCACATCACGGTGCTGACCGACTGCACCGTCAGCCGACACCTGCCGGACGCGGACATCCTGCGCTTCATGGCCGTTCTCTACGGCGCTCACCTCACCACCGGTGACCGCCCGTGGGCGCCCCCAGCCGGAGAGGAGGACGCGTGCCAGGTGTCGAAGGCGGCGTCGGCCTGACCGCCCTCATGGTCGCCGCCGCGCGGGCGATCGAGACCCACCGGCCCGACGCCCTGGCCGCCGACGCCTACGCCGAGCACTTCGTGCGCGCCGCCAAAGCGTCCGCGGCCTGGCCGGTCCGCCCGGCGGAGGTGCCGGACGGGGACGCCAACCCCCTGTGGGGCAGGCTGGGGCGCTATTTCGGTCTGCGCACCCGAGTCCTCGACGACTTCCTCACCCGCTCGGTCCACGCGGGCGCCCGGCAGGTCGTGCTGCTCGGCGCGGGCCTCGACACCCGGGCCTTCCGGCTCGGCTGGCCGGCGGAGCGGGTCGTCTACGAGATCGACCGCGACGGCGTCCTGGCGTTCAAACACCAGGTGCTCGACGGTCTCGCCGCCATCCCGACGGCCACCCGCCGCCCGATCGCGACCGACCTGCGCGAGGACTGGGCCCGGTCGCTGCTGAGCACGGGCTTCGACCCGGCCGTACCGACCGCCTGGCTGGCCGAGGGCCTGCTGCTCTATCTCCCGTCAACCGCCGAGCGGCGTCTCATCGACACCGTGGACCACCTGAGCGCCGAGGGAAGCACCCTGGCCTTCGAGGTCAAGCTCGGGGTGGAGTCTCCGGAGATTCGCGCCAACCCCGTCTACGTCGCGACCAGACAGCAGATCGGCGTCGACCTGCTCGCCCTGTTCGACGGGGAGCCGCGCCCCGACTCCGCCGGCCACCTGCGGGAGTTGGGCTGGTCCACCGAGACCCACACCCCCTTCGACTTCACCCGCCACCACGGTCGCGGGCCACTGCCTGAGCCGAACGACGCCCTGGCAGGCAACCGCTGGATATTCGCCAACAAACCCGGCATGTACCGCTGATCGGCTTCTCGGCGGTAACCGCCTGATGTCACACGCTGGTGTCCGGGCTACGGAGGGGCGACTCTCTTTTGATTCGAGGTGAGGAACGCCTCCGTACCGAGCTTGGGAACGGCCGTGGAGCCGGGACCTGCGGCGTGAGCCCCGGTCATAGCCACCGGCCCCGAGGTCAGGAAGGCAGGCGGCGATCAGGGAAGACCGGTGCCCCAGGTCACGCGGGAAGTCCGCACGTCGAAGGTGACGGGGTATGGCGCTGACGTGCTTCCCAAGGGATCGCCGTACACGTCATCGATAGCACGGATGCGCTCGTGCACGCTGCCGGGATCGGCGAACTGCTCGGAAGCCTTGTCCAGCAGCGGATGGCTGATCGTGTCCAAGGGAGTCTGCCCGGATGGTACGGGCAGCTTCAGGTCGTTGCGGAGGACACGCAGTGTGGGGCGGACACGATGCATGGAGATGTCATTCCTCCCAGTCGCCGGTGCCACCGAGTTCGTTGATGCGTTCGGGCGACAGGCCGGTGAGCAGGGACACATTGGAGGACAGGGAGCCGTCCAGGACCTTCATCGACTCGATCATCCCGCGGCGGATCTGTTCGCGCTGCTGGTCCAGGTAGACGCGGACGGCGGCGGCGACCAGGTCTTTCTTGGTCATCCCGAGGAAGTGGGCTCCCTGGGAGATCAGCTCGTCGGTTGCCGGGTCGACTTTCAGCGGTGATTGCCGCTTGGCCGGGTGAGGCATCGTCATGGCTTCCCCCTTTCGCTTCCATGGTACCCAGGTACCTCAAGGTGAACAATCACCAGAGAACCAGCGAGTGGATGCCAGGTTGGCGTCTGAAGAAGATCCCGCGCCGGCCGCATCTGATTGACGCCTCAACAGAACCGGCTCCTCTCTCAAGGTCGAAGAGCTGACATAAAGGGATTGCCTGGTGCGAACCTGACCGATGTCCTCGTGAAAGATGACATCCGGGATTCTCTCGGCTCCTCACGTCAATGCCTCCGCCATCTCGGGAGTCCGTGATCAGTCCCAGAAGTTGAACATCGCCTCGCCAACCGTTGCGGGTTCCAGCTCATTCGCCATGAGCTCGGAAAGGTCAGCGCGAGCCATCGGCAGAACCAGCTCTGCCTCGCTCAACAGCTGGTACGGCCCACACTCACCGAATCCCCGCTCGCCAACCGGATCGTCCAGAAACGACACCGGCATGCCGTTCTCACTCCCACACCGAGCAGGTGCGAGAACCGGAAGAAGTGTCACGATCCTGCCGCAGCCCGCCCGAACTCGTGGACGACCTCGATCACACCCACGATGTGGTCGTTGAACTCCGCCAACTCCTCGGCGGGCACCCACAACTCCAGGATGTCCATGCCGCCCGCCTGCCGGACCGGATAGCGAGCGACGAAGTCACTGTCGACCTGGAACCGGGTGACGTAACCGACCCCGGAGTGCGGGACGTTCCAGTCTCGGGCGATCTTCACCGCGTACGCCTCGTTGAGCACCGGATAGAAGATCGGCTGCTCCGGCAGCCGCGGCGGCCACCTGCGCCACCCCGACCGGCGCACCAAGTCCAACTCCTCCGGCCCGGTCGGCCTCCAGAGCGTGGTGAACCCCACCGGCCGCATCGACATGATCCCCTCCCTCTGGCGGCCATTCTCGTCAGACGAACCCAACGGAAGCGAACCGTTTCCTTAGCGGAGGTGTGCTCCTGATCCGTACTCCCACCCTCAACTCGCGGAGGTGACACACCGCGCTAATCCTGCTCTTGCTGCTCGGACAGTGACGACGCGTCGCATCCCTGCCTGGCGGGGCCATGTTCGAGGTGGTCTTCGTACACCCCGACCTTAAACGTGATCAGGTCCAGGCACCGGGTCAGCTTGTCCATCTGGGCGAGCACGTGCTCCCGGTGCCGGCGCAGCAGCGCGAGCCGTTCTTCCTCGGTGCCGGAACCCTGCCTGACGAGGTCGGTGTACTGGCGGATCTCGGGGAGGGGCATGCCGGAGGCACGGAGAATGACGCAGAGCCGCAGCCACTCCACGTCGTCCTCGCTGTAGAGACGACGTCTGCCGGGTCCACGGCCTACGGGATTGGCCAGGACGCCTTCACGCTCGTAGAAGCGCAGCGTATGCACACTCAAACCGGTGCGTTCGGCGACCTGTCCGATGCTCAGATCCTGTTCGGCTTTCGGCATGCCCTTCACAGTAGGGGCTTGCCCTAGAGCCGACTCTAGAACCTAGAGTACGCCGCATGATCACCCCGGTCCGCGACCACTAAGGGAGTTTGACCATGCACTACCGCGTTCTCGGTGGTACCGGCATCGAAGTGAGTGCCCACTGCCTCGGAACCATGATGTTCGGCGCTGTCGGCAACCCCGACCACGACGAGTGTGCCCGCATCATCCACACAGCCCTCGATCAGGGGATCAACTTCGTCGACACCGCGGACATGTACTCGGCGGGCGAGTCGGAGGAGATCGTGGGAAAGGCGTTGCGCGGCCGTCGTGACGACGTCGTGCTCGCCACCAAGGTGCACTTCCAGATGGGCGAGGGCCCGAATCGCAGCGGTAACTCCCGGCGCTGGATCATCAAGGAGGTCGAGGAGAGCCTCAGGCGCCTGCGCACCGACTGGATCGACCTCTACCAGATTCATCGCCCCGACCACACGACCGACATCGAGGAGACGCTCAGCACGCTGAGCGACCTCGTGCACCAGGGCAAGATCCGCGCCTTCGGCTGCTCCACATTCCCGGCCGAGGAGATCGTCGAGGCGCATCACGTCGCCGAGCGCCGCGGCCTGCTGCGCTTCAGGACCGAGCAGCCGCCGTACTCGCTGCTGGCCAGGGGCATCGAGACCTCCGTACTGCCGGTCTGCCAGCGGTTGGGGATGGGGGTGCTGACCTGGAGCCCGCTGGCCTCGGGCTTTCTGACCGGCAAGTACCGCAAAGGCCGGCCCATCGATCTCACCACCGGTCGTGCGGCACTGACACCGGCGCGCTTCGATCCCTCGCTTCCGGCGAACGCCACCAAGCTGGACATCGTCGAACAGCTCGTGGAGGTCGCGGACGGCATCGGCTGCTCGCTGCCCGAACTGGCCGTGGCCTTCAGCGTGGCACATCCCGGCGTCACCTCGGTGATCGTAGGGCCGCGAACGATGAACCAGCTGGAGACGCTGCTGAAGGGCGCCTCACTCACCCTCGACGACGCGACCCTTGACCGGATCGACGAAATCGTGCCGCCCGGGACCAACGCCTACCAGCCGGACGGTGCCTGGCGCCCGCCGGTGCTGGCCGACACCGCCCGCCGCCGCCGCCCGCTCACGAACCGTTCCGCGGCCTAGACCGACTCCTCGCACCCGGTGCGAGGACGTCGAGGCGCTGTGAAGCGCCGCGGTGGACGCGCTCGGCGGGGTCGACCTGTGGATCAACAACGCCGACGTCGCCCACACCACCCTCCCCATCATCGAGACCACACCTGACGACGTCCGCGCGATGGTCACCACGAACATGCTCGGCACCGTGTACGACACCCAGGTCGCCGTCCGCGGCATGCTCGCCCAAGGCGGCGGCCAGGTCTTCAACATTCTCGGCGGCGGCAGCGACGGCAGTATCCCCTGCGTTCCGCGAGCTTGTCACCTGAAGTGTGTAAAGGCCCTTCTTGGTAGATGGAGAGCCTTCTTTACCTGTTTTACTTGATCCTTCCCGGATAGGCGATGTCGAGTTCGATGAGTGCTTCACGCCAGCCGATGGTGCGTTGACCTTCGATGAGACGTGCGGTGCTGGGCGAGTTCTTGATCTTGCCGGTTTTCTCCTTGTGGGCTGCGCGTTCGCGGGCGCGTTTGTCCTCGATGTTGATGATGGCCAGCCAGAGGAGTTTGACCACGGCGTCGTCGCCGGGGAAGTGTCCCCGGGCCTTGGTGACCTTGCGCAGTTGATAGTTCAGGGACTCGATGCCGTTGGTGGTGTAGAGCAGTCGGCGCACTCCGGGGGTGAAGGCGAAGAACGGGGTGAAGCGGTCCCAGGCGGCTTCGAACACGCGGCCCGCCTGCGGGTACCTCTCGCCCCAGATGGAGGCGATGAAGTCGGCCAGGGCCTCGAAGGCCGCCTCCGCGCTGGGCGCGGTGTAGATCTTCTTCAGCTCGGCGGCCACGGCGGCCCGGTCGCGGCGGGCCACCGGCCGCAGTGCGTTTCTGATCAAGTGCACGACGCAGGTCTGCACGATGGTGTAAGGGAAGGCGGCGTGGATGGCGTCTTCGAAGCCGTTCAGGCCGTCGGTGCAGGCGATGAGGATGTCGCGCACGCCGCGGTTGCGCAGGTCGGTCATGACCGCGCTCCAGAACCGGGCGGACTCGCCGGCGGTGGCGTGGTCGAGCGGGGTCTTGGCGAGCCAGATGCCCAGCACGTGTTTGTCGCCGTCGGTGTCGATGCCGACCGCGAGGTAGGCGGGTTTAGCCTGCACCGTGTGGTTGTCGCGCACTTTGACCACGATGGCGTCCAGGAACACCACCGGATAGACCGCCTCCAAGGGCCGGGCCTGCCAGGTGCGGACCTCCTCCAGCACGGCGTCGGTGATGTTGGAGATCGCCTCATGCGATAGTTCGACCTCATAGATCTGGCGCAGGTGGTGCTGGATGTCGCGCACGCTCATGCCGTGCGCGTACAGGCTGATGATCATGTCGTCCAGGCCGCCGGAGACACGCCCGGCCCGCTTGGGCACCAGCACCGGCTCGAAGGTGCCGGCCCGGTCCCGCGGCACGGCCAGCCGCACCGGGCCGACGCCGGTTTGCACGGTCTTGCCGATCCTGCCGTTGCGGGAGTTACCCGTCCCGTTGCCGGCCGGATCGTGCTTGCCATAGCCCAGATGCGTCGACAGCTCGGCCTCCAGCGCGCGTTCCAGCACCGCCTTGACCAGCTCGCCCAGCATCGAGCCCTCGCCGGTCAGCCGCAGCCCGCCCGCTCCGTCACGCGAGCGCGTCAGCAGCAGGTCCAGCACCTGATCGCCGAGCAGCTCCCGCAGTGGCACCTCGCCTTCGAGCAGGGGTTTTTTCCCCGCCGTGACGAGCAGCCCGTGCCGGGCCTCCCGTCTGCTCGTGGTCGAATGTGGTGGTCAGAGCCGATGTTCCCCGTGTGTTCGTCATGATTGACGCTCCCCCCGAAGCGTTAAGATGATCTACCTTGACCATCTACCCATAGTGATCACTTCCACACTTAGAGTGATAACCCCCGTTCCGCAGATGTGTAGCGAGAAAAACACATGAATCTGGGTGTTGAGCTGTGGAAACGTCTGCGGGCATGCTGATGCGGCGTGTCACTAGGCGCAGGTGTTGTGCCTGGTCAGGCGTCTGCGGCGGGGGCTGCATCGACGATCTTCTTCGGGATCGGAATGTCGAGTTTGGCCAGGATGTCGCGCTGGGGCTTGATCAGCTCGGCGCGCTGGCGGAAGGTGCCCGTCGGGCCGGTGAAGGTGGCCACGGTGAGGAGGCCGAACTCGTCGCGGATGCGGTTCCAGGTGACGCCGGTGGTGGTCTCGATGATGCGGATCAGCAGCAGCGCCAGCCAGCACAAGATGACGTGCGCGCGGATGCGTTCCTCCAGCCGGTGATAGACCGGGCGCAGGTCGATGACCTGCTTCATGTCCCGCCAGCCCCGCTCGACCTCCAGGAGTTGCTTGTAGCCGATGGCGATGTCCTCGGCCGACAGCTTGGGGTCGGAGCAGCGCAGCAGGTACTTGCCGTCCAGGTTCGCCTCGGTCTTGACCTTCGCGGCGTCGATGCGCAGCAGTCCGTTCGGGGTGGTGCGCAGGTAGCGGTTCAGGCCGGGCTTGGTGGAGATCACGCCGCGCAGCTCGGCGCGTTTGGTGACAGATAGCTGGTCGGTGCCGACGATCACTTCCCCCAGTTGGGTGATCAGGCGCCGGCGGATGGCAGCGTCGCGTATCGCGCCGTCGGGGTTGAAGCAGATCACGAACCGGTCGGCCTCGCCGATGCGCACCTCTTTGACCTTCAGGTTGTCGGCCACGTCCTGGTAGCGGCCCTGGCGGGACAGGGCGGCCTTGGCCTCGGCCGAGCCCGAGCGCAGTCGTTCGCCGATGATGTAGTGGTGGTCGCCTTGGCGCAGGTAGCGGCGGTTGTCGGCGGAGGCGAAGCCGCGATCACCGACCCACACGATCTTGGACAGGGTCCAGTCCCGCATGTCGTCCTTGACCTGGCGGATCAGGGTGGTGTCGGTGGTGTTGCCGGGCCAGGACCAGATGCGGACGGGGATGCCGTCGCGGGTGACGGCCATCCCGATGACGATCTGTGGCAGGTCGTCGCGGTGGTCTTTGGACTTGCCGCGGGCGCGATAGCCCTTCATCAGTGGCTCGTCGCCGTCGCCGTAATTAGCTGCGGAACGCGGGGATGTGCATCCGGGCGCACAGGAACCCTAGGGCCATCGCGGAGACATCGGAAGCTGTGAGGGCAAACGTACGAAGCGGGTAGCAGAAGCGGAGTCAGTACATCGAGATGCCCATGCCCTGCTCCACGAACCGGTAGACGTCGGTATAAGGATCTCTGCTGGGCAGCGCCACGTGCTCGGGGTGTTGGCTGTTCATCACCAGCGCGCGCTTTTTGGCTGCCTCGAACAGGCCCTCGATCTGCTCGGGAACAACATGTTTGATGCCACCCGGCACTTGGTGGAAACTCTGCGGAAGCCTGCCCTCTGCCTGGCCGCAGACGCCGCTGAAGGTACCGCCGGCCGACTTCAGATGCAGCAGTCGCCAGACCTCGAAGCACGGATGAGAGAAGGCGATCTCCACCCCGTGCTGGCTCGCCCGCTTGAGCAGGCCGGTCAGTCCGTTCAGGTCCCTGCCGTCGTGGTCGAAGATGCACCAAACCTGCGTCCGAAGTGACTCCGGCAGCCTGGCCTTGCTGTCCTCCCGCTTCTTCTCCTCCAGCAACGCGATGGCTTGGCTGACGAGGTCGGCCGGCATCCGGTCGGAGCCCGACTTCCGGTCGTTCGCGATGCGGACATTGGCCGGCACCTCCACCAACGCCTTGACTGCTTCGATGTACTTCGGCTCGGTGACCGTGCCCTCGGTGTAGACGAATACGGCGCGCTTGCGGCGGTTTCCTCTCGGTGCGGGGAGAAGAACGTCCTTGCCTTTCGTTCTATTCGCCATCAACGCCGCCCCGCCTCCCGGGCAGCCGTTACTCGCCGGGCGAGCTGTCCCTCCAGCAGATCCGGGACCGCGCCGAACGCTCCTTCGAGATATGACACCGTCAGGTTCTCCTCCTCACCCGGCTCCGCCTCCGTCAGGGCGTACAACCGGGTGGCCCCGCCCTTGTCCTTCTCCGTCAGCCAGACCTGCCCCGGCGCCAACAGACGCTCACCGCTCGGACTGCTCAGCACGGTCGCATCATGCGAGGTGAAGATGAGCTGTGCACCGGCCGGATTGGCATCCGGGTCTGCGAAGACGCGAATGACCTCGGCAGCCATCCGAGAATGCAGGCTGGCGTCCAGCTCATCGATCAGCAACACCGCGCCCTCGTCCAAGGCCAGCAGTATGGGGCCGAGCAACGCGAACCAGGAACGAGTCCCAAAAGACTCATGCTGCCAGTCGAAGGCGACCTCTCCGCCACCGGCCGACCGATGCAACAGCCGGACCGCATGTGACCGTCCCGCCTCCCCTCGCTCAACCTCCGCCCCGGTAATGCCCAGGTCGGCGACCCGCAACAATTCCCGGATCCGCGGGCCATGCTCACCCTCCAACTGGGAGGCGGTGAAACTCTCCCGATCCTGCCGCTCTCCCTCCGGGCCGATAGACCACAGGTTGCGCCGAAACCAGTGGAAGAGCGCGGAAAGCTGCGGATGGTTGTCCGTACCGGCTGTGGAGAGCAACAGCGCGTCGGAACGCGTACGGCGAGCGAGCTGGCCACGGTCGCGGACCCGGTTTCCTGGCCAGCGGTAGGGCTCGGGGCGGGAGGCGTCTCGGTCCAGCCACTCTTGGCGGCGCCCCCGGGGATAGCTGTGCACCCACTCGGACTCGACCCGCTCCGCACCCAACTCGAAGCCGTACGTCCAACGCACCCCGTCGAGAACGACATCGACCTCGAAGAAGGACGGTTCATCCGCACACGCGAGGTCCAGGGCAAACATCTGACGTGGGATACCTCGGAACGAGGCCCAGCGCGCGTAGGAGTCGAGCACGGCGTCACGCATGTCGCACAGGGCCGCGAGGACATTGGACTTGCCCGACGCGTTCGCACCGAAGACACCGACCAGCGGGTAGACCCGTATCGTCCCATCAGCCAGCTCCACCTCGCGGGCGGTGACCGCCTCGGGCGGTGCGACAAACGTCAGCTCCTGCTCATCCCGCAGGGAACGCACATTCGCGGTCCGGAACCTCAGCAGCATGTCGCCCACCTCACAAGGCACAGCGTAGCCGCGAGCAGGATCTTCCATGCCCTACCTCGACACTTGCTGTCGGCACGTGGACATGTGTGACCGTAGCTTCGGCAATGCGCACCGCAGATGTCCACACCACCGGCATGTGGTGGTGGGGTTCACGTCCAGGGAGATGGCATGCGGATGGTCAGGCTTTGCAGACCAAGCGCACTTCCTGAAGCTCTTCGCAAAGCTCGTCCCAGGGGAAGGTGGCTGCTCCGGGCTCGCCCGAGTTGGGGGCGGGGAGCCGTTCCACGTCGAAGATGACCCGCACGCCCCACTCGCGCAGCAGGGCCAGGCTGTTGGCGAAGGCCGGGTGGCGGGCGAGCGCGATGTTGGGCCAGGGCACGGCCACGAGCGGCAGTCCAAGCCCGAGTGCCTCGTTGAGCAGTCCCAGGGCGAGGGTGTCGCTGATGCCCTGAGCCCATTTGTTCATCGTGTTGAAGGTGGCGGGCACCACGGCCATCGCATCAGCCGGGGGGAGGACGTCGGGTTCCTCGGGGCGCTTGTAGTCGCTTCGCACCGGGTACCCGGTGAGCTGCGCAAGCCGCGTCGTGTCGACGAACTTCGTTCCCGACGGCGTTGTGACCACGCAGACGGTCCAGCCCTGCGCCTGGGCATGACCCACGAGACTGGGAAGCTCCGCGGCCGGTCGTCCTCCACACGCGATCACATACAGAACCGGCTTGCCGCTCGTCATGTTCCGCCGCTCTCCTCACTGCAGAAATCACTTAACGCTGTCACCCGATGACGTAGCGACAGGGCTACTGTGAGCCCAGGCGAACACTACGTCCGAGGGCCGAGGTCCTGCCATGGCGACGCAACACAAAGATCCCGGTGAGGTGGACCGGCTCATCGGTCAACGCGTCCGCGCGCTCCGGCTACGCCGAGGGCTCGGACTGCGGGCCTGCGCGGAACTCTGCGGACGCACCGAAGAGTGGCTCCGCCAGGTCGAACGCGGTGAACAACGCCTGGACAAGCTCTCCACACTGGTCGGCCTGGCCCACGTACTCGGAGTCCGCGACCTCGCCCTCATCGTGGAGAACCGCCTGGACGGGCTGACCTGTAACCGCAGCGAGGGCGGCAGACTCCAGCACGAGGCGGTGCCTGCCATCCGGCACGTGCTTTCCACTCCGACCTTCCCCGCCCAGCCGGTCACCGACCTCACGATCGAGATCGGCAGGGTACAGCGCCGGCTGGCGATGGCCTGGTCGGCCTGGCACCGGTCCGCCCGGCCGTACACGGCGCTGGGCATCGTGGCTCCCGGACTGCTGCGAGACACCCTCGGTCTTCACCGGTCGGCGCAGCAATCCGAACGTCCTCAGACCTGGGCGATCCTGGCCGAGGTGTTCCAGTTGGCCCAGCGGTTCCTCTACTGCGTCGGTGAGCCGGAACTCGCGGCCCGTGCCGCTGATCGCGCGATGGTCGCCGCCGAGGAAACCGACGACCGGGTCCTGATCGCGACCTCGGCCTGGACCTCGACCATGGCGGCCCTGGGCCGTAACCAGATCGACGAGGCATGCGAGATCGCCACGACGGCGGCCGACCATCTGCGGCCCGCTCTTGGCACGTCCGGCAATGCGCTGTCCGCGTGGGGCTCCCTTCAGCTGTTCACCGCGATCGCGTACGCGAAAAATCGGCAGACCGCGAACGCCTGGCGGCACTGGGATCTCGCA
Organism: Streptosporangium sp. CA-115845; assembly: GCF_050943795.1. Taxonomy (NCBI): domain Bacteria; kingdom Bacillati; phylum Actinomycetota; class Actinomycetes; order Streptosporangiales; family Streptosporangiaceae; genus Streptosporangium; species Streptosporangium sp. CA-115845. Next base: position 6,448,652 of record NZ_CP191988.1, read on the forward strand.
CACCGCGCGGCAGCCACGCTGGGATCCGCCCACCACAACCCGCTGACGATGTTCGGGGAGACGAACGTGGCCATCTACGCCGTCGCCATCGAGGTGGAGGTCGGCTGCTCAGCCGCAGCGGTCGACCGCGCGAAGGCGATCTCGATCTCCACCATCCCCTCGTCAAACCGCCGCGCACAGCACCTCATCGACCTGGCACGCGGCCAACTCCACCACCGCGACCCCGACCAGGCGTTGACGTGCCTGCTGCTGTCCGAACGGCACTCCACGGAAACGATCGCCTTCAGTCCGGTCGCCCGGCAGACCATCACACAGATGATCGAGAAGCAACGCCGCCCCGCACGCCCCCTCCTCGATCTCGCCGTCCGAGCCCGCCTCATCGGGTAGCGACCCCCAACCGCTGGTTGGGTTCTCCGTCCAAGGGCCGCCGTACGGTCAGCGGCATGAAAAAACACCCTCACCACACCGGGCATGAACCGTATCCTGACGCCGTGCCCGCATCAGCTCACGCCATCGCCGCAGCACTCCGCGAGCGACTGCCAGGGTTGGCCATCCAGAAGCTTCACAAGCTCCTCTACTACAGCCAAGGCCACCACCTCGCCATTTTCGGCGTTCCCCTCTTCGGCGACACCATCTCCGCCTGGGACAGAGGGCCCGTCGTCGGCACCCTGTGGCACGACGAGAGGAACGACATCCCCGTCGAAGGAAGCCCTCCCCCGCTGAGCGAGGCCCAACTGAACACGATCGGCTACGTGGTCAGCCGCTACGGTGCCCTCAGCGGTCAGGACCTTGAACACCTCACCCACAGCGAAACGCCCTGGCAGCGGGCCGACGCCATGCGCCGGCCACGCGAAAGCGCCCGCATCGAGACCGAATGGATCGAGGAGTACTTCGCCGGTCCAGGGGCGGACGACTCCGCAGAGGAAGGCGTCGTGCTCGACTCCGCCGAGGTCACCCGGTGGCTTAGCGATGCCCGCGAACGCCTGGCCGATCCGCTGCAGGTTGACGACCTGGACGCGATCCGCGCGAAGTTAGCGGCCCATGAGTAACGGCAGAGCCAGTTGGACACTGGTTGGTTTCATGGAGCGGCTGGAGCTATGAGAGAAGAACGAGCCAGGATCGGCGGTGCTTGATCACCTGCGCTGGACCGTACTCAAGTGGATCATGAGTCGGCACGCTGATCCCTACCAGGGTGTTCGGCGCGATTCCGAGTGCGACAACCTCTGGTTCGGCCACATCCCCGACACTCTCCACGATGGGCAGGTCATCTGCTGCTCCTACTGGATCGAGGAGCGGACTCACACGGTGCGGTGCAACCTCTTCGCGACACTGAGTACACCGGTTTAGCGACTGACCTCAATGATCCGCTCGACCAGTTCGGGCACCCACTCGACGTACTCCACCGTCGTCGTAGGCACAAGCCGCGGCAATAATTCGGTTGGGCGAGGTGGGCGGGTAGGTTAGCCTCTCGCGCGTGATCTATTTTATTCACCTGCGTTCAGCCTGACACGGCGCGACCGCCGGGCCTGCCCGCCATCGGGCGGCCCCTTTTGAGCGACCCTGTCCTTCGGGTCTTCTCCTGCGCGCCGTCGGAACACCTCGTTCGAGAACCGACAGGACATCATGCGTACGCGCGAACACATCGCCATGATCGGCTGTACTGCGCCGAGTCACATCTATCCCTCGCTGGCCGTCATCACCGAACTCGTATCCCGTGGATACCGGGTGAGCTACGCGGTCGGTGAGGCCCTGACCGGGCTGGTGGAACCCACCGGCGCCGAAATCGTCGCCCATCCCTCGCTGCTCCCGACCAGCGAGGCCGACTGGCCGGACGATCCGGCTTCGGCCATGCACGTCTTCCTCGACGAGGCGATCGCGGTGCTGCCGCACCTCATCGACCGCTACGACGACGACCGGCCCGACCTCCTGCTCTATGACATCGGCGGGCTGCCCGCACCCGTGCTGGCCGCACGGTACGGCATCCCCGCCGTGCAGCTTTCCCCCACGCTCGTCGCGTGGGACGGCTACGAGCAGGATCTGGCCGAACACCTCGACGCGATGCGGATGTCGGAGTCGGGCGAGCGCTACTACACGGCGCTCACCGCCTGGCTCCGCGACAACGGCATCGAGCGGGACGCCTGGGACTGGCAGTCACACCCTGACCACGCCCTCTCCCTGATCCCGCGCGCGATGCAGCCCAACGCCGACCGGGTGCCGTCGAATGTCCGGTTCGTGGGGCCGTGCCTTTCTCCCCAGCGGCTGGCAGAGACCGGTTGGACGCCGCCCGGCGATGACAGGCGGGTGCTGCTCGTCTCGTTCGGCACCACCTACAACGACAGGCTCGACATCTACCGGGCGTGTCTCGAAGGTTTCGCCGGTTCGGACTGGCACGTGGTACTCGCGGTGGGCGGATGTGTCGACCCTGTGGATCTCGGTCCGCTCCCGGACGGCTTCGAGGTGCACCGCACCGTGCCGCAGCTGGCCGTACTGGCCGAGGCCTCGGCGTTCATCACCCACGCGGGAATGGGCGGATGCGTCGAGTCGCTGTGGTTCGGCGTGCCGACCGTGGCGATCCCCCAGGCCGTGGACCAGTTCGGCAACGCGGCCATGCTCGAACAACTCGGTGTCGGAAGGCATCTGCCCACCGAGGAGGTCACGTCGGCGGCCTTGCGCTCCACGGTCGAGGAGGTCGCGGGATCAGCGGAGGTGGCCGCCCGCCTGGCGGAGATCCGTGCGGCTGTACGGGCTGACGGCGGCGTCGACCGCGCTGCGCAAGCGGTGGAGTCGTTCCTGAGCTGACCCCTCGTCCTCGCGGGGCAGGCTCCCTGCCCCGCGAGGCTGGTATCACGACAGTGCGGTGACCCGGAACATGTAGCAGCCGAACACCTCCTCAAGGTGCGACAGCTCGGCTCCGCTTCCGTGACCACGTGGCGCCTGCCTCGTCCTTCCCGGTCAGCCGGACCTGCCCCGGCGCCAGTAGGCGCTCACCGCTCGGACCGCTCAGCGCGTCGTACGCGGCACGCCGGGCTCAGCTCCCGATGATCCGCTCGACCAGCTCGGGTACCCACTCGACGTACTCCACCTCCGGCCCGCCGGCGTGCCGGGCGTAGAGGAACCGCCCGGTGGGGCTCGTGCTCATCGCGGTGGTGATCTCGGCGCCGTGCGCCTCCAGGGCGCGGACCTGCTCATCGGGGTCGGAGACGATGACGGTCGCCGAGGCATGGGCGTACCTCGCTCGCTCCTGCTGCGGTCCGGCCACGACGAGGAGGTCGCCGATGGCGGCCAGCTCGACGCCGTCGAAGGCGAACCGCAGGTCGGGTTCGGCCCCGACCATCTCCCGCAACAGGGGCAGAGCGCGGTCGAGGTCGTCGGCCCGCAGACGAGCATAAGTCTTCACGATCGTCACGGTGCTTCTCCCGGTCAGCGGGCCATGAGCATTCGCCCTCGCCACGCTTTCCAGCCCCGAGACGCCCGTGCACCGCTTTCGTGGCCGCGACCCGTGCCCCCGTGGCCGGGTCGACGTCCACGAATCCGGTCATGAGTCGAGCACTCCGGTGTTCTGGCAGGCGGTCAGGCGCCACTGCCCGTCCTCCTTGGACATGACGAACAGCGGGCTGCCCTCGGAGGGACCGTCGGGCGTCCGGTACAGCTGGCGTACCTTGACGGCGGCGACGTCGGGGCGGATGAACAGCACGTGCACCACCTCGAAGGTGACGGTCGAGTCCTTCATCCCGCCGGGGAGCACCTGGTGGGTGAAGACCGAGATCTCATCGCGGCCGATCAGGCGCCTGCCCGCGCTCGTCGTCCAGATCGCATCAGGTCGGAAGAGACCGAGAAACTCCTCGGGGAGTTCGTTGTTCTGGGAGTGCTCAATCGTGGCGACCACCCGCCTGATCGCCTCGATCTCGGTCTCGCGGGTCTGTTCACCGGTTCCTGTCGTGTTCATGCGGACCATGCTGTTACCTCAAGATAACTTGAGGTCAACCCGTCTCTGTGTGGCGGTGCCGCTGCCCGCACACCCCTGGCAGAGCAGAGTGAGAACGTGGGCATCACGCCGGCCGGGTCACCACTTGAGCGAGGAGTGCCTTCAGGGCTGAGCAGCCGTCTGGAGTTCGTAGATCAGCGACGTTTCCCCGGGACCGTTGCCGTGCCGGGCATGGACCCACAGGCGGGCGGTGCCGGGTGCCGGGGCGATGTCCAGAATGCGGGTGGACGATTCGCCTCGCGGGAGAGCGGATCTACTCCACCTGCCATTGCGTAGATTGAGCACGTAGGGCGTCCCCTCCGCGGGATTCGCCGCGATCCACACACCGCCGACAGGGTCGGTGCGCACGGTCCCCAACCGTGTCCGGCTCACGTTTATTTTCACCTGGCTCCACGCTGTGCCGTTCCAGTGGAGTACGACCGAGCGGGCACCCCCTGTCCAGTCCGACCCCACCGCCCATACATCGTTCTTCGACCTCACCGCCAGACTGCTCAGATGGGAGAGGAGGGGACGTTCATGGCAGTCGCGCCGAGCGAGAGCCGGAGCGCACGGTAGTGGGACGTCCTTCCATTGCCTGCCGTCCCAGTGCAGCGTTCTGGGCCGGCCTCTGTGGTCCACCACCCACACATCGTCGGGGCCGGCCGCCGCCACCGCGGTCAGGTCCGTCGCTTCCGGGGGCGTTTCCCAACGCCAGGCCGCGCCGTTCCGGTGAACCATGGCCGGGGGAGGGCCTTCGGGATCGCCTCCCTGCGCGAACCAGGCGTGGTTCTGGTCGACGACGGCGAAGTCGCTGGTCCAGCTCAGATAACGGGGGCGGTGATGCGTCCAGCGGCCGCCGGAGAATTGCCAGAGGTGCTCGGTCGAGCTGTCCCATTTTCCTGGCACATGGTTGATCACCAACACAACGTCACCGGACGCCGAGGCACTGACGTCGAGATATCCGGCCTTTCGCAGTTGCTTGGGCAGGCTGCCGACCGGATTCCATGAGGTGCCGTTCCAACGCAGCAACGACGTGGCGGGCCGCCTTCTGTCGGTTGTGAAGAGCCATGCCCGGTTTCCCGTGCTGGGGATGATCCGTTGCGTGATGTCACCGGCCGCGGCGGCGTACCTCAGGTGCCAGTGGGAGGCCAGTTCGCCGATCTGCCGCACGCCGGTCGAACCGGCCTGTCTCGGGGCCGAGCCCGCCGCGTCTCCCACCAGCAGGCCGGCGGTCAGCAGGGCCAGGAGCACCGACCGCCATCCCGGTTCGTTGCTCATGGCTCAGATCCTCGTACAACAACCGGCTCCGCGTGACCCCAATGTGGAAGATCGCTTAGTGTCACCGCTCCCCGGCGAGGGTTGCCGCGACTCCTTCATGATCCTGTCAGGGTCGCGCCCAGCCTCGGGGGCTCCGACGGCGCCGACCGGCTGCGCGTCGATCGCCTCACTGCGACGCCGACGCCCGGCGATCCGGGCGGGCCCTTGACCTTGACGCGACGTCAACGTCTGTAATGCAGGCATGCGAATCGGAGAGGTCGCGGCGCTGGTCGGCATCACCACCCGCGCCGTGCGTCACTACCACCACCAGGGACTGCTGCCCGAACCACCGCGGCGGCCCAACGGCTACCGCTCGTACGGCCTGCGGGACGCGGTCGAGCTGGCACGGATACGGCGGCTCACCGAACTCGGCCTGGCCCTTGAGGAGGTGCGCGACGTCCTGGCCGACGACCGGGGCCGCGACCTGCACGAGGTGCTCGTCGAACTGGACGCCGACCTCGCCCGCCAGGAGCGGGCGATCCAGGAGCGCCGGTCCCGGCTGGCGGTGCTGCTGGAAAAGGCCTCCGGCGCCGATCTCGACCCCGACGACGTGGTCTCCCCCGGGCTGGCCGGACTGTTCGGCGCGATGTCGACCTCGGTGGCCGAGCTGCCGGAACCCGCGCTGGCGGCCTGGGACCGCGAACTGCTCGCGCTGATGGACACGGCCGCCACTCCCGAGGATCGGGAGCGGTTGTTCGCCGCCATGCGGCCGATGGCCGCCGACCCCGGCGCGATGGCCCGCTCCTACGAGCTCTATCGCAGGCTCGGCGAACTGACCGAGGCGACCGCCGACGATCCGCGGATCCCCTCGCTGGCCGCCGAGTTCGCCGACCACATCCCGGCCGACCTGCTGGCCCTCCTCAGTTCCGATCTCCCGGGGGCCTCCACCGATCCACTCGGTGCGGCCTTCCTGGCGGATCTTCCCCCGGCCCAGGCCGAGGTCGTACGCACGACGCTGCGGCTTCTCAGCGAGCGGCTGTCCTGACTTCCTCCCCGCGGCTGAAGCCCGGGGACTCCACGCTGGAGGTATTCAGATGAAGCGGCTGGTCCGCGCGATCGCCTACGCGGTGCTCCCCGCGGAGATGGCCCTGGTGGTGTGCCTGGTCGCGGGCGTCCCCATCCCGATGCCGGTGATCGTGGTGGCCGAGGTGGTCGTCGCCACTCTCGTCGGGGTGGAGGCGTTCCTGCTGACCGGGGCGTTCAGGAGGCACCGGTCGGCGGGACTGGGGACCACCGAGGCGGCCGGAGCGGCGCTGCGGGAGCTGGTTCCCGAGCCGGTCCTGCGGTTGACGGCGCATGAGGCGAGAGCCGTGGCGAGCATCGGATATCTGGTCGCCGGGCGGCGGCAGGGGGTCCGCGGCGACGCCGTCGCGATCGGCTACGCCCGCGAGCAGACCCCCATGATGGTCATCCTGCTCGTGGTGTGCGTGATCGAGACGGTGGTTCTGGCCATCCTGCTGCCCTGGCCCGTCGTCCACGCGGTCGTGCTGGTCCTGGACGTGTACACCGTGGTCACGATGCTGGCGATGACGGCCGCCGGCATCGTCCGGCCCCATGTCGCCGCCCCGGGCGAGCTCAGGCTCCGCTGGGGTACCCTGTTCGACCTCCGGGTGCCGATGGCACTGGTCGAGTCCGTACGGGTGGACCGGCGCTACGACCACGAAGGTCTCCTGCGGGTGACCGGTGACGAACTCTCCCTGGCGGTGTCGTCCCAGACGAACCTGGTCGTCGACCTGGCGGAGCCGGTGACCGCGGTGCGCCCGCTGGGGGCCGTCGTCACGGCCCGGCGCCTCCGCTGCTACGCCGACGACCCGGACGCCGCCGTCGCCGCGATCAGCCGGGCCCGTGACGGAGCACGGGCGACCGCATCGGCCGCCCAGCCTGAGTGAGGATTCGAGACGACCGGGAAGGTGCGAGATCTACCGGGTCGGGGTTCGACGACCCGGCAGGTCGGCGGAAACTCATCGAGCCGAATTCGCCCGGCCGGCCGGAGCACCCGTGTCCCGGCGGCGGATCAGGCCGAGTTCGGTCAGGTCATCGGACCAGAGCCAGCCCGCCTCCCTGGCGATCCTGACCGCCTCCACGCGCGTGCGGGCGTCGACCTTGGTGAGGATCCGCGCCAGGTAGTTGCGTACCGTGCCGCCGGACAGGCAGAGCCGGTCGGCGATCTCGCCGACCGGCGCCCCCTCGGCCGCGGCCTGCAGGACCTCCAGCTCGCGCGGGGTGAGCGGGTTCGGCTTCGCGTTGAGGGTGGCGACGGCCAGTTCGGGGTCGACGACCCGCTGGCCGGTGGCCACCCGGCGTACGCAGTCGGCGAGCTGGCTCGCCGGGGTGTCCTTGACGACGAAACCGCGCGCCCCCGCGTCCAGCGCGCGGTGCAGCGCGGCCGGGGTCGCGAGCCCGGTCAGGATCACCGTGGCGCACTCGGGGAGCCTTCTGTGCAGTTCCGCCGCGGCGGTGAGGCCGTCGGTGCCGGGCAGGCCGATGTCGAGGAGTGCGACGTCCGGCCGGTGCTGCAGGCAGGAGCTGACCACCTCGTCGCCGTGACCGACCTCCCCCACGACCTTGATGTCGTCCTCGGTGGAGAGCAGGGCGACCATGGCCCCCCGGACCAGATGCATGTCCTCGGCGATCAGGACGCTGATCATGGATCGTCTCCCCGTCCTCTCACGGTGCGCTCGTGCCTGGCCCGGGGCCACTACCCACACGCGAGGAGACTACCCACAGAATTCAGCCGATTACTGCGTAGCAGAGTTAAACACCGAAACGCCCGACATGAGGCTATTGTCCTTACAAGAGAAGATTGTCATCGTCGGCTCCGTCTGAGCCACGCTTCGTGGATCGCGTAAAGGTGTGAACATATAACCCGAACAAAGGGCCGACTTTTAGCATCCCGCCGCCGGCAAGCCGATATACCGACAACTGGTGGCTCACGCACCTGGGACACGCCGATCCTTTTTTCCTCGTCATTCCTGGGCCTGGTCCAGCCTCCGGTGCAGGATGTCGCGTTCGGCCTTGTTCTGGGTGCGGGCGAGGGCCGTTTCGTACGCGAGGGTGGCCTCGCCGATGCGGCCGAGGCGGCGCAGGAGGTCGGCGCGGAGGGCGTGGAACAGGTGGTATGTGTCCAGGTTCAGGTTCTCGATGAGGGCCAGGGCAACGCTCGGGCCGTCGACCTCGGCCACGGCGACGGCGCGGTGCAGGGCCACGACGGGGGTAGGGGCAAGGGCCATGTGCTGGTCATAGAGTTGGACGATCTGCCGCCAGTCGGTGGCGGCGGCGGTGGGGGCCTCGCTGTGGACGGCGTTGATCGCCGCTTGGATCTGGTAGGGGCCGGGCTGGTTGCGGCGGAGGCAGCGGCGGACGAGTTCTTGGCCCTCAACGATGAGGCCGCGGTCCCAGAGAGTCCGGTCCTGGTCGGCCAGGAGGACCAGGGAGCCGTCGGGGGTGGTGCGGGCGGATCGGCGTGAGTGGATCAGGAGCATCAGGGCGAGCAGGCCCAGGACGTGTGGTTCGTCGGGCATGAGCTCGGCCAGAAGTCGTCCCAGGCGGATGGCCTCGGCGCACAGGTCTTCGCGCACAGGCCGGTCGCCGGAGCCGGTCAGGTAGCCCTCGTTGAAGATGAGATAGACCACGGCGAGCACCGAACTGAGGCGGCTGGGCAGATCGGCGTCGGAAGGGACCCGGTACGGGATACCGGCGTCGCGGATCTTGCCCTTGGCGCGGACGATCCGCTGGGCCACGGTGGGCTCGCCCACCAGGAAGGCGCGGGCGATCTCCGCGGTGGTGAGACCGCCCAGGAGGCGGAGGGTCAGGGCGACCTGCGCGGTGTCGGCGAGGGCGGGATGGCAGCATGTGAAGATCAGGCGCAGCCGATCGTCGTGCACGGGCCCCTCCTCGGGCGGTTCGTCCGGGGTGTGCAGCAGGAGCGCCTCGGTGTGACGGCCATGGCGGGTCGCCTCGCGGCGCTTGCGGTCGATCGCCTTGTTGCGGGCGGTGGTGATGATCCATCCTGCCGGGCTGGGCGGCAGCCCGGTGGACTGCCATCGCTCGGCCGCGGCCGTGAAGGCGTCCTGGACCGCCTCCTCGGCGGTGTCGATGTCTCCGACGAGGCGGACCAGGACGGCCACGGCACGGCCGTACTCCTGGCGGAAGACCCGTTCGATCTCCGAGGCGGACACGGCGGTCAGTCTGCGGCCTCGCTCCTGAACGGACGTACTTCGATGGGCAGCGTGGTGGCCAGGGCATGACGGCGGCCCCACTCCAGCGCGGCGTCCAGGTCCGGAGCCTTAATGATCACGAATCCGCCGAGGTATTCCTTGCCCTCGGTGAACGGGCCGTCGGTCATGACCACCTCGCCCTCGCGGGCCCTCAGCACCGTGGCGGTGCTCGGGTCGTGCAGGCCGTCGCCGAACACCCACGAGCCGGTGGACTCCAGCTCCTGACGCAGGACGTCAAGCTCGGCCATCACCTTCCGCAGGCCCTCCGGCTCCGGAGGCTCGCCTTGCGGCTGGTGGATGCTGAGCAGATACCGCTTCATTCTCGCTTCACCTCGTAGCTTGCGATCACCACTCCGGTGCCGGTCGGTACGCTGTCCACCAGGCGGAACTTGGCGAGCAGGCCGTCGTCGGGAAACAGCCGCCGTCCCGACCCCAGCACCAACGGGTGGATCGACAGCACGAACCGGTCGACGAGCCCCGCCGAGAGCAGCGACCGGACCAGCTCCCCGCTGCCGAGCACCGCGATGTCGTGGTCCTGTTCCTTCTTGAGGGCCTCGACGGCCTGGACGACGTCGCCGGTCAACAGGATGGAATTCTGCCAGGACGGCGGCTGCGCCAAGGTTCTGGACGCGACGTACTTCCGCGTGTTGTCCAGTTTCTCGGTGAACGGGTTGCCGTCGGTCCGCCCATGCCAGACCTTGAAGAAGTCCTCGTAGGTCCGGCGGCCGAACAGCATCGCCCCGGTGCTCGCCATTCCCCTGCCCATCACCTCCATCATCGCCGAGTCCATATAAGGCGTCCCCCAGCCGCCGTGCCGGAATCCGCCCCGGGTGTCCTCATCCATACGGCCTAGGCCCTGCATCACGCCGTCCAGCGTCACGCTCTCGGTGACAACAATCTTGGCCATCGTGTGCACTCCCTTCAGTCTCACCCGCTACACGAACGACCAACGGCGAAATCGACACCGGGCGAAAAACGGATCTGATCCGGGCCTGCTTAGAAGGAGCAGGAGGCGGCGTGGGCCGGATGTAGACCTGATCACACCGCCGACGACCTTGGGGATCGCTGCGGCGGTCTCGGCGTGCCTCGCGACGTTGTCCGGCTGGCCGCACCATCGGTTCGTAGGCGGAACCCCGGCGGCGTCAGACCGGGGCGACGGCGTGGTGTTCCAGCAGGACGTCGGTCAGCAGGTAGCCGCCGCAGATCAGGTGGGTCAACGGGTGTGCCCGTATCTCCCGGTAGTGGGTGGCGATCCGGAACGCGGCCGCGACCGGGGTGGCGGCGCTCGTCCACAGCGGTCTGTGCCGGCCGGTGGAGGCCGGGACGACCCACCAGAAACGGCAGGCGTCGTCGAGGCGGGCGACCAGCCCGTAGTAGACGGAGACGACTATCTTGCCGGACGGCAGGCGGTGCACGTCCGCCGGGATGTTGTGGGATCGAGCCAGCAGGGCCGCCAGTTCACGGGCCCGGAGTTCGGCTGGGTGCGGCGCGAGGTCTTCGGGGGGTGTGTGATCAACGGTCACGCCGCGAGACTAGAGATCATGAGATGCCCGCCTCAACGGTGTTGCGCGATGTTGCGAGCTCACTTCCCGCCGAACGCGGCGGCCGCGGCCCGCAGCAGGGCGCGAGCCTCCTGCCCGTAGACCGCGGCACCGCTCAGTGCCCGGAACGCCTTCTCGTACACGCCCACGTCGCTCGGGGCCTTGTGCTGGATCTGGCCCGGCACGGTGTCGACGCGGACCCGGTTGGCGTCGTATATCCAGAAGTTCTCCGGCGGCATGAGCGGCGGCCTGATCGTCGCGGGGACGATGCCGAAGGACACGTTCGCGACGCCCGAGGTCAGCTCCGCCAGCCGGTCGAGCTGGGCGGCCATCTCCGCCGGGCCGACCAGCGGGGTGCGGAGTGCCTGCTCGCCGACGACGAACGCGAACCGCTTGCTTCCGTTGCGCAGGATCTCCTGTTGTCTCAGCCTCGCCGCGACCGCGGCGTCGATGTCGTCGGGGATGCCACGGAAGTCGATGATGGCGCGCAGGTGGCCGCGGGTGTAGTCACCGGTCTGGAGCAGGCCGGGGACGGCCGAGTGCTGCCAGACGCGGAACTGGTGGGTCCGCTCGTACAGCGGCTGGAAGGAACGCTGCACGTGGCCCAGGCCGCTCTCCTCAAGGCGGCGCCAGTCGGTGTACATGGCGTCGATGTTCTGGGCGGCCGCGATCAGGTCGACCACCTGCTCGTCCGCGTCGCAGGCCTCGCACCACGTCCGGATGTCGGCCTGGTTGGGCATCTGGACCGCGTTCTCGATCTTGGAGATCTTGGTGTGGTCCAGGCCGGTCTTGGCCGCCAGCGCTCGCCCGGTCAGCCCGGCGTCGGCGCGGAGCGCCCTGAGCCTGGCGGCGAGAATGCCTTTGGCCTCGTCGATGCGTGCTGTGGAGGTCGCCATCTCCGTCACCTCGTCACCGCGGGGGGATTGATCTTCCGACCGTACGCCGGATGTTGCGATCCGTCCTGAAAGTTGCGAATAGTTGCGGAATGCTGATGGGCGCGCTCCGACTCCGTTGTCCGGGAAGCCTGCGACAGGCCGTGGGAGGTCGGTGAGAGACCTACGATCGGCCCTCCCACCTGCGCTTTCCGCTGATGCGGGTCGGGGATGTCGGGCGCAAGCCTTACGGTAGGGCGCGTGCCAGAGACGAACCATGAGCTCACGCTCGACTCGGCCCTCACCGAGGAGGCCGTGCTCTCGACCTACCGCCGCATGTTCGCGGCGCTCGCCCGCGACAGCGGCGCGGTGGTGGACGACCCCGCGCTGGTCGACATCGCCGAGACCCTGTTCGCGGCGTTCGCCGAGGCCGGCGAGGAATGGCTGACCCACGAGCAGATGCGTCACGTCTGCCGGGCCTATCCGCTCGACCGGTTCGAGAACCGGCTCCGGGTCCTGCGGGGCCTCGGCGCGATCCGCGAGGTGTTCCCCAAGCCCAACCAGCTCCGCTACCGCGCGTCGTTCACCAGCGTGGTGGGGCTGATGTTCATCCGCCGGATGATGGACGACGGCGGCCAGTCGGAGATGCACCGGCTGCTCGCGCTCGAAGACCTCAACGTGGCCGACCCCCGCACCACGATGGAGGAGGCCCGCGCCAGCGCGCAGAACCTCTCGCGCGCCTTCCGGCTCTGGGCCCTGGAGCTGATCACGCTGACCGGCGGCACCATCGAGGAGTTGCGCGAGCAGGCCCCCAAGCTGTGGGGCACCGAGGAGATCGCCCGGCGGGCGCAGAGCCTGCACGGCACCATCCTCACCCGCTGGCCCGACCTCGACCGCACCTGTACCGAGCTGCGCGCCGCGATCTACTCCTACAGCGACGCCTCGCGCCGTGCTGCCGGGCGTCTGGCCGACTCCGCGGGCACGACGAGAAACCTGACACTGCTCCCCGCGGAGCTCTGGCGCACCTTCGCGCAGACCGCGAGCAAGGAGCGGCTTGCCTCGGTGCTCGACGGCTTCGTCTTCGACGCCCCCGCCCCCTGGCACGACCCGGCGGCGATCGTCAGGGCCGTGGACGAGAGTCCCCGCCCGGCACCCGCCCAGCCCACTCCCCCGCGCTCGGCCCTGCCCGACACCGGCCCCGCCGACACCCACGACCCCGCCACCGACGGCCTCGACCACCTGACCACCGTGGCCGAGGCCGCCCTCGCCGGGCGCTCCACCGCCCGGCTGGAGGAGTTGCTCACCGCCGACGGCGAGTGGGTCTCCGCCCGCCGCCTGCTGGCCGACCTCGTCTCGGCCGACCTGCGCCCCGACTCCCCCTATCGCCTGCGCTGGTCCGACGGCCTCACCGCCACCCCCGGCGCCGAGCCCGCCTGGCTCTCCCACGGCCGCCTGGAAAGGACCGGCGGTGTCGGCTGATCCGCGACACGTACCGGCCTCGGCGACCGAATCGGCGAGCACCGGCCCCGAGGCACCCGAGCACCCGGTGACGACCAGGGAAACCGGCACCGAGACGTACCCGCGGACCCCGGAAACCGGGCTTGAACCGTCCGCGACGGCCCACGTCCGTACCACCGGGACGTACCCGCGGACCCCGGAGGCCGAGCCGTCCGCGACGGCACACGTCCGGGCCAGGTCGGGCGGACCTCTCGCGCTCCATGCCGGGCAGGCGGCTCCGGCGGGGATGGCTCGGCTGGGGCGCGGTGACGGAACGGGCATGGCGCTGCCGGTCTGGCCCGACGGGGCGACCCCCTCGCTCCTGGAGGAGTACCAGGTCGCGCCGGTCCCGGTGGAACGATCCGGCGAGACCCGGCGGGTGCTGGCCGCGGCGCTGCGCTGCTGCTGGAGCGACCTGACCGCCGACCCGTGGCCCGGCACCCCCGCCCCGGTGGACGACGTGCTGTCGGCGTACCGTGCCCTGATCGGGCGCGGCGACGACCTGATGCGCAACTGGGCGATCGGCGCGCTGCGCCGCCTGCACGACTCGGCCTGGCTGGAGGTCGCGGACGGGTCTGTCCGGCTCGGCCCCCGGTGCGCGTCCTGGCCCCCCGCGTCCCACGCCCAGCTGCGGGAGCTGATGCGCCGCCTGCCCACCGCGGAGGAGACCCCGGGCGGCACGGAGGTGCTCCCGGTCATCGACGACGGCCTTGACGGCGCCCCGGAGAACGCTGAGGCGGGGGCGAGCGTCACGATTCCCGACGAGGTGGACACCGATCTGCTCGGCCCGTTCGACGAACGTCGCAGGGCCGAGATCGTGGCGGCGTTCATGGCGGTGGAGCACGCGGCCGAGCCGGTGCACGAGGCCCGCTTCTCCGCGCTGCGCGACCCGGTGCTGCGCCGCACGCTCACCGAGATGCTGGAGCGCCGCGGCCGGGTCCTGATCCACGACCGCGAGTCGTGGATCTCCGGCTACGCGGCCGAGACACTCGGCGCGGGCACGGCTTCGGGAACGGGCACGGTGTCGCAGGCGGGCTCGACGCTGGGCGAGGCCGAGCGGGCCGTGCTGGTGCTGGTGCTGATCCACTCGGTGGCGATTCCCAGGGCCGACGGCCTGCTGCCCACCGACAGCTGGCTCTCGCCGTTCCCGGCCCAGATCGACGAGTTGCGGCGGCACACCAAGCTGCCGATCGGCGAGCTGGAGGCCGCGCTGCGCACCCTGCGGCACGCGGGTCTGGTGACCCAGGTGAAGGCGGGCGAGGAGGCCGGGGGGTACGTGCCGGGACCGCAGTTCCACCGGCTGACCCCGCAGGCCAGGCGGCGCCTGCAGGAGGAACTGATCCTCGCGGCGGGGCCGCACACCCCGCTGGCCGCGGCCGTACGGGCCAACCGGCGGTGATCGGGAGTGGAGCGACCACACCACGTGATGAGTCGACCCCGGCGGGAAGTACCGAGGACCCGGCGCTCCCGGTATCGGGAACGGGACGGAAGAAAGGAACGACGGGGTTGACCGACCAGCGGAACCAGACCGCGAAGAGTTCACGGGGGAGCCGCGCGAAGGCCGCCGACACCGGCACGGGCGAAGGCACGGGCACAGGCGAAGGCGCAGGCACGGGCGACGCCGTCCAGGCCGGAGCCGGGAAGGCCCGCACCGGGAACACCTCGGCCAGGGGCAACCGAGGTGCGAACACGCGGACCGGGGACGTTCCGGCCGGAGGGAGCCGGGGCGCGAGAGCCGAGACCTCCGAGGCCTCTGCCGGGACGCAGGCGAGCCTGGTCCCCGTGGAGATCCGTGCCACCGCTCCGACCGAGAACGTGGTGGGTGACCGGGTGCTGGTCGCCGTGCAGCCGGTCAACATCTCCCGGCTCTCGACCCACCCGGTGCCGACCGTGCCGGGCACGCTGATCGTGGTCGCGGGCGCCGGTCCGAAGGACTCCAACGGCGCGGGCAAGTCGTCGTTCATCGCGATGATCACAGCGCTGCTCGGAGACGAGCAGTGGCGTTTCGCCTCGGGCGCCAAGTCGGTGTCGGAGCTGCTGTTCAACGCCGAACTCGCCGCGGGCGGCGGCGGCCGGACCTGGGCCAGCGCCGACCACGGCTACATCGTCGGTGTCTTCGCGCCGGCCGGCTCCGTGCACACGGGCTCTCCGAACACGGGCTCCATGAGCACGGGCTCCATGGACCCCGGCCTTCCGGACGCCGCCTCTTCGGGCGATGGCTCTCTGGACGGTGACTCTCTGGACAGTGACTCTCTGGACAGCGACCCGGCGCGCACCGGTTCGCTGGGCGACGCGGTGACCGTGTGGCTGCGGGTCAACCAGGAGGCCCCGCACCTGGAGATCAGGTGGGCCCCGGGAGTGCACCTGGCGTCGGCGGTCTCGGAGGCGGAGCGGGTGACGCGAGCCGACGCGCTGTGGGCGGCGCTGCCCCGCTCGGCGGGACGACGTGACGTGGTGGCGCGCGACCTGACCAGGTTCCTGTACGGCGACCGGGTCAGGTGCGTGTCGTTCCTGTCCACCTCGGTACGGAGCAAGGTCGCCACCAACCTGCTCTCCCAGCCGCTCAACGAGATCTCCCCGGAGCGGGTCTTCGAGGCGATCGCCGCGTTGACCGGCCTGGACGCCGAGCTCGACCAGGAGCGGGAGGCCCGCCGCGACGAGCACGCCAGGCGGGTGCGCGCGACGCGGGCCATGGAGCTGCTGCGGGAGTTCGAGGACGAGTCCGGTACGCTCCTGGAGACCTTCGACCGGCGCGACCGTGCCCGCGTCCGGCTGGCCGAGGCGATGCGCTGCTGGCGGGGACGGCTGGCGCGCAGGCTCGCCGACGCGGGGCAGCGAGACGAGGCGCTGGCGGTGGAGCTGGAGCGGGCCGGCGCGGCGGCCGAGCGCGCCACGGAGGCGATCGGCGAGATCAGGGCGGAGATCGCCACGCTCAAGGACGACACCCTGGAGCGCGGTCTGGCCGAGGCTCGCAGGGAGCTGGCCGCCCTGCAGGCACGCGCCGCGAAGCTGGACGCCGACCGGGCGGTGGCGGAGAACTCGGTGGACGACCTGCGCGGCTGGATTCCCGGGCTTGAGGAGCAGCGCCGCCTGGCCGACGGGCGCGACGTAGCGGCGGCGGGCGCGGAGCTGGCCGAGGCCAGGACGCGGTCGAACGAGGCGCTGAAGGCGCTGGGCGTGGCCGACCGCGAGGTCGAGGGGGCGAAGGCGGCGCTGGACGACGCCGAGGGCGGGCCGGCCGCGGCCCAGCTCAACGCGCTCGCCGGGGCGGGCGTCGGAGCGACCGGCCTGCTCGACGCGATCGATGTCGCCGAGCAGGCCCGCGCGGACGAGGCCGAGCGGAAAGCAGCCGCGCTGGGATCTCGCGGGTGGCCGCACGAGCACGCGGTGATCGTCGACGCGGCCGATCTGGAGGCCGCGTCGCGGGCGCTGGACGCGCTGCCCGGCTCGGTGCTGGTCAGCGCGGCGGGAGTCACCGTCGTGGGGTCGTTCGAGGTGGCCGTCACCGGCAGGGAGGCCCGGATCAAGGCCGCCGAGCAGCGGCTGCACCGGGCGCGCGACACCCAGGAGAACGCCGCGGCGGCCGTACGGGCCGCCGAGGATGCCGTGGCCGAGGCGGGCAGGCGGCTGGAGGGGGCCAAGGCGTCGGTGCAACTGGCCGACATCGAGCGGCGGCTGGCCGAGCGGCGGAGCACGCTCGGTGAGCTGACCGAGGCACTGGCCGAGGTCGCGCCGAAGGTGGGCGAGGCCGAGCGCCGGGCGAGCACGCTGGACTTCCGCGCCCGTACCAGGAGCATGGAGGTCGAGCGCCTGGAGGGCCGCAGGGCCAGACACGAGTCCGACCGCGACCAGGCCGCCGAGCAGGCGGCGAGAATCACCGCCGACCGCGAGGCGCTCAGGCTTGACGCGCTGGCCGGCGACTGGGGCGGCACCGTCGACGGTGCCCGTGAGTGGCTGGGGGCCCTGGACGAACAGGAGCGCCCGCTAACGGCCGAGGAGTGGTGGCGGGCCGCCGAGCGCCGCCTGGACGAGGCGCTGCGCGACACCTTCCCCGGCGAGTCCCCCGGCACAGACGAGGAGATGCCCGAGGAACTGCGCTTCCTGGTCAGGGAACGGACCGCGCCCGGCGCCGGGCGTACCGCCCGCGAGCAGGCGACGTTCCCCGGTGTGTGCTCGGCGCTCGCCTCCTACCTGCGCGGCCAGGAGGAGTACGAACGGCACCGGCGCCGCCAGATCGAGACGCAGATCACCACCCGGCAGCGCGACCTGACGGCCGCCGCCAAGGGTGCCGAGGAGGCCGCGCAGTCCACCGCCGTGCACCGGGCCGCGCTGACCGCCGCGATCAAGGCGCGGCTGACCCGGGTGGCCGAGGAGTTCGACAGGCTCGACACCTCCTACGGAGGCTACGGCGCGACGCTGGAGTTCCCCGTGCCGCCCGCGCCCGCCGACCCCGAGCAGCGCTGGGCGTGGCGGGTGACGCCCAAGTGGCGCAGGGGCGAGGGGCAGGGGTTCGTGCCGTACAACCGGCGGGCCAACACCGCGCTGATGGACGAGAAGGCGGTGAAACTGGTCTGCGCGGCGGCGATCGCGTCCTCCGGTGGCGGGCACCTGTGCCTGGTCCTCGACGAGCTGGGCCGCAACCTCGGCAAGGAGCATCGCAGGGAGGCCGTGGCGCTGTTCCGCCGGATCGGCGAGACGTACGGGATCACGGTGATCGGCGCGCTCCAGGACGACATGGAACCCTACGCCGTCGACGCCTGCGGCCAGTACGTCAAGCTGCGTCGCTCCTCCGACGCCATGCCGTACAACGAGCCGCCGGTCGTCATCGGCCACGACCAGAACGCCGAGCGGGTGCGCGCCCTGGCCTCCGCGGTGAGCCGGTGAGCGGGGCAGACCGAAGAGCGGGTTGAGCCGGAAGACCGGAAAGCGGGAGGACCGGTGAGCGGGGTGAGCCGATGTTCACCGGTCCGGTGTGATCGCGGGCCGACCTCTCCCTCGTGCCGCTACGCGGGAGGGCTCACCACGCTGCGCATCGTGAGCTCCGCGCCCTGGAGGGAGAGGGAGACCCGTACGGAACCCAGTTCGGAGGTCCGCGAGAGGTGCGTCCCGCCGCAGGGGATGCGCGCCTCGCCCTCGGGCAGCGAACAGTGCCACATCCGCCGCGCGGACAGGGACGGGGACAGGCTGTCCATCGTGATCGGCGCATCGGCCGCGATCCACTCGCCGAGCCGGTCGTCGATCCGCCGGGTGAGCTCCGCGAGGTCGAGGCCCTCGGCGTCGAACCCCTTTCTCCGCAGCGACTTGCCCAGGCGGTAGACGTCGTCACTGCCGTGTTCCACGATCCGTGACGTGGTGATCGCCGTCTGGTCGAAGTCGGGCCGGCCGAGCGAGTCGGGCGTCACCTCCTTGCGCCACCGGTCGGCCAGCGCCGCGTTGAGGGCCAGCGCGGCGAGGTGGCACGCGCTGTGCCCCGCGGAGAGCGCCGACCGGTACGCCTCGTCGACGGCCAGCTCGGCGTCCCCGGCGATCGGCTCCTTCAGCACGTGGACCACGAGCCATTCCCAGCCGTCGGCGCCGCGGCGTACCGGGATCTCCTCCCCCAGGTAGAGCCGCTCACCGTCCGACGCGCCGGTCACGCAGTCGACGACCGGCAGCCCGTTCACGGTCCCCCGGTCGGCGGGCTGGTCGGGCCAGGTGTGGTCCAGGGGATGGAACGGTGTCTCCGCCGTCACCACGCCGTAGCCGCCGCCCAGCGGTGTGACCGAGACCACCCGCGAGACCCCGTGGACGTCGCCGCGTGGATAGGTGACCTGTGTGTCCATAGCTGATCTTTGGTTCCCATCGTTCCGTGTCATTCCGTGTCATCCCGCAAGCGACCGCGAGGACCGCGCCGAACACGATATGGCCTCGCGGTCCGGACTTCGACGGTCAGGCGGTCTTCGCGGCAGCGGCACCGGACGGGGAGGTACGTCCCGCTATGCCGTCCCACAGGGCATGGCGCGCCTCCAGCGCCACCCGCAGCGTGGCCGCGCAGTCGTTCCACTTCCGCCGGTCGTCCCCGCAGAGATCGACCAGCATCTGCATGGCCATCGGCGTGTGCTGCTCGCCGTCGACCTCGATGTGGCGAGAGAGGTAGTCGCGGAACTTCTCCAGGGCCTCCGCGTGCCGGTCCGTCCGCAACACGCGGTCGAACATCTCCGGGATGAGGTCCTCCCTGCCGAACGCGAAGGTCGCCGCCTGGGCGTGCAGGGGAGCGGACTCGATGATCTTCCAGGTGGCCCTGACGAAGTCGGCGGCCGCCGGTGGCACGCCGGGGAGCTCCAGTCCCTTTTGGACCGTTCCACCCTCTCGCAGATGGCTGACGAACGACTCGATGGGCCGCACGTCGGCACCTGCCTGCCGCATCCCCTCGACGTACAGCTCGAAGTGGCTGATGTGGCCTTCTCCGAGCTCGTCGCTCTCCTCCACCAGCACGATCTCGTTGATCAGGCGCCGGCTCGTCCGGGGGCCCTGCGGGATCCAGGGGACCCGCACGCAGGTGAGCCGCCCCTGCAGGTTCTTCAGCAGCGACATGAAGTCCCAGACCGCGAAGACGTGGTGCTCCATGAAGACGACCACGTCGTCGAGCTCGTTCAGCGAGTTGTAGACGTCGTGGGCGAGGATCTTCTCCCGGATCGGTTCGATGGTCCTTTGCAGCTCGTGGAGACCGGGGTGGGAAACGCTCCAGTTGTAGCGCGATTCCGACATGTTGCGACTCCTTAGTGAACGGGGAAGTACTCGTCGTGTTCCAGGAGGTCCGCCTTGGCGAGCCATTCCTCGTAGCGGGCCGGCTCACTCCGTTTGAGCAGCCGAAGGCACGAGGTTAGGTGTTCGCCGAGGATCCGCGGATGGAAATCGTCGGACTCGAAGGCGGCGAGTGCTTCGCGCAGGGTCGCGGGCAGCGGGTCGAGGGCCGCGGCCCCATAGGGAGAAGAGCGTGCGGTCCCCGGCCACCGCCGCCCGGCGGTCACTCCAGGTCGCCGTCCCCGGCCCAGTGGGTCGTGGTCCATACGACGCCGCACTGGCAGCGCTTCAGCTCGACCAGCTCGCTCTTCTCGTTCATGGTCAGGCCGTGGTCGAGACGGACGTGAACGTGTGCACTCATGACGGATCGACTTCCGATTGATCATTCGATGCCCCGGCCAGACGCCGGGCGCAAACCAGCCGACGACATGGGCCGGACCGGGAGCTCTTCTTACTGTCTACCCGAAGCAAGGACCGGTCGATGCGGCTCCCGCGATGTTTTACCCCAGGTCAAGGCATCGACACGAGTCCTGCAAGGCCGCCGTTACCCTGACCGCCGATGTGGCTGTGACACTTTGACGACAGGACGTGGAGCGGCTTCGAGCGGCGCGCACGGGTCCGGACCCGTGCGCGCCGCTCATGCGAGAAGCACGAGCTGCGCGGCGACGAGGATGTCGAAGCCGCCGCAAAACTCCGCGTACGACCGCGATACGACCGCGTTCCTCCTGAGGTGGACGAAGTCCCAGAGGCCGTGCAGGAACCAGCCCGCCGCCACCAGATAGCGGCCCAGGTCGGGCTCCACCACCAGCGCGGCCAGCACCAGCGCCCCGAATCCGATCATCCCCAGGGCCTGCATCCGGAACGCGCCCGAGTGGCGCAGGTCACCGGAGACGGCGCCCCACACCAGGACGACCAGCGCCACAACGGCGAACACGGCCGGTGCGGCGACCACGTCCAGCGCCCGCAGGACCAGATAGAGGACGACGAGGGCAAGGAGCATCGGCCACGACGCCTCCCGCCGCCGGATCCTGGCCACCACGAGGTAAAGCAGGGGCAGCAGCAGCAGGACCTCGGCGAGCGAGGTGACCTCCCCTTCCGAGGGGCCTCCGGCCAGCGCCGCCGCCGACACCCCGACGGCCAGGGCGGTCGGCCAGCGCCGCAGCACGGCCCTCCAGCGGGGACGGCGTGACGTGACACTAGTCACGGGAGGGACCTCCGTACTCGTCGCGGCGGCGGAGCATCACCAGGAGCATGAGCGGGAGCATCACGACGTGCTCCAGCAGGAGCAGCGCGTCACCCGAGATCACGCCCGTCCACAGCAGCGGGAACAGCGCGAGGGCGGGGACGAGCATGGACCCGGCCATCTCCAGCGTCGCGGCCCAGCCGTGGCCCCGGTAGCGCATCCAGACGATCATCCCGGCGGACATGTTGACGGCCATCTCCAGGGCGGCCGCCTCCGGTCGCGCCGGGAACTCCAGGCCCGCGAGCGCCAGGCCGGCGCGCACGGCGGCGCCGAGCACTGCCATGCCGACGAACATCGCCGCGAGCATCTCCAGGTAGTGACGGAAGAAAGGCCACCAGCCGTGGGCGTGGGCGGCTCTTGCTCTCATGTCGTGCTCCTCCGGTGTAGGGGGTCGGGCTGTGCGACACCAGACTGCGGGAGGACAGGAGCCGCCAGTAGTGCCGAAATGGCACGTACCGGCATGGGCATGTCACGAAATCTCATGACATTTGTCATCCGGGCGCTCCATGCCCTCGTCGCGCAGGGGACAATGGCCGCGTGCGTGACGGGCCGAGCGAGCGCGGGACGGGACTGAGCGGTTTCCGCCGCTACACGTGGTGGAGCCTCACCGGGAGCATCACGGTCTCCCTGGTGCTCTTCGTCAGGGCCTGGGCCATGGACGAGGGCGTGGCCCCCTGGGTCAGGGGCGTCACCGCCCTGGCCCTGGCCGTGCTGGTCGTGGCCGTCGTCGTGCTGCCCGGCCGCCGGCTGGCGCGCTTACCCGGCGACGCGCAGGACCGGGTCGGCGCCTCGGGTCCGCATGAACGGGCCGGCGGGCCGCCGGTGGGCTGGTTGGTGACGGGGAGCCTGGCGGCGGCCGTGCTGGGCGCGGTCCCGCTCGCCTTGCGCGAGGACGGGCTGTGGGTGGTGGCCCCGGCGGTGATGGTGTCGATCACGGCGATGTTCCTGCGGCCGGCGCACCGGCGTACCCTCATCGCCGGCGCGGTGGTCGTCGCGGCGGCGCTCGGCGGGTCCGTGGCCCTCGCCTCAGGGGACACCGAGTGGCTCCTCGCGGGGGCCTTCCCGGCCGGCATGGTCGCCTCCGTTGCCTGGATAGCGCTGGGCATGCTGTGGGCCTGGGACGTCGCCGACCGGCTGGACCAGGCTCGGCGCCTGGCCGCCGAGTTGGCGGTCAAGGACGAGCGGCTGCGGTTCGCCGCCGACCTGCACGACATCCAGGGACACCACCTGCAGGTGATCGCGCTCAAGAGCGAGCTGGCCGAGAGGCTCGCCCAGGCCGACCCTGTCCGGGCCGCCGCGGAGATGCGGGAGGTGCGGCGGCTGGCGACCGACGCACTCCGCGACACTCGTGCCGTGGTGCAGGGATACCGGCGCACGACCCTGGAGGACGAGATCGCCAACGCCGCGAAGGTGCTGGCCGCCGCCGGCATCGACACGGCCGTGGACCATGACCGGGCCACCGGGGCGGACACGCTGCCGGAGCCCGCCCGCCACGTCCTGGGCCTGGTGATGCGCGAGGCCACCACCAACGTGCTGCGCCACAGCCGGGCCCGCCGGGCGCACATCGCCTACGACGTCGAGGACGGTCGTGCCCGGCTCCGGGTCGGCAACGACGGCGTCGTGGGTGACCGGGTCCGGCTGGGGGTCGCTGACGACGGCGACCCCGAGCGGCCCCGGGCGGGGACGGACAGCGGCACCGGGCTGCGTTCCCTGGCCGAGCGGCTGGAGCGGGTCGGCGGCACGCTGGACTGGCGGTGCGACGGTGACCGGTTCGAGGCGGTGGCCTCGCTGCCCGCCGATGCGCGCGCGTACCCGGCCGAGGCGGGCGCGCGGTGATCCGGTTGCTGATCGCCGACGACGAGGACCTCATCAGGGGAGCCCTGGCGGCGCTGCTCTCGCTGGAGGATGACCTGGACGTCGTCGCCGAGGCGGCCACCAGCACGGACGCGGTGCGCCTGGCACGCGAGCGACGGCCGGACATCGCCGTGCTCGACCTGGAGATGCCGCCCGCCGACGGGCTGCGCGCCGCGCAGGCGATCCGCTCCGAGCTGCCCACCCGGATCATCCTCGTCACCCGGCACGCCCGGCCCGGCGTGCTGCGCCGTGCCCTGGCCGCGGGGGTGAGCGGTTTCGTGCCCAAGACCACGCCCGCCACCCGGCTGGCCGAGATCATCCGCGACGTCGCCGCCGGCCGGCGCTACGTGGACCCGGACATCGCCGCCTCCGCGTTGTCGGAGGACGACTGCCCGCTGTCCGAACGGGAGCTGGAGGTGCTGCGCGCGTCACGGACGGGCGCCTCGATCAACGAGATCGCGGCGCAGGTCCACCTCGCCCCCGGCACGGTGCGGAACTACCTGTCGGCGGCCATGGCCAAGCTCGGCGCCGGCTCCCGCCATGCCGCCGCGCACCGCGCCTGGGAGGAGGGCTGGATCTAGGTCCTGTCGTCACGGTGTCATGGCCCGCAGCGTCGCGGTGAACGTGCCGTCTGAGGAGTTCCCGCGCACGCTCATCGATGCCGAGTCGGCCGCTCCGGATGCCTCCGACGCCCGAATGGTTCGGACACCCTGATCCGGCCCCGGCTGTCGGCGTGTTCGGAGGCCACTTCCTGATCACTGAAGCACGGTCCGAACGCGAGTTCCGGCGCCACCTCGCCGGACGGATGCCGGCCACCTGCTACGGGTGCATGCGGGCCTGTTGCTCTGGGCGGGATCTCACCCGCCCTCCGGCGGCGTACCGTCACGCGACGATGGGCGGTCCCGCGCGAGATCGTGCGGGAAACCGGTCAGTTGGTGACATGGCTGAGAAAGGCGTCGGCGACGGCGTTGAGCCGGTCGGTTCGCCAGAGCAGGGCATAGTCGAACCTGGTGCCGCCCGCGATGGGAACGCAGGTCAGGCCGGGACGCGGGTAGAGGCGCTCGGTCTGGGTGCCGACGATGGCGACGCCGTGGCCCGAGGTGACGTAGGCGAGGATCTCCTGGAAACCGGGAACGGTCAGGATCGTGCGGTCGCGCACCGGCAGGTGGTGGTCGATCCAGTAGCCGGGCAGGTCATCGGCGAAGAAGACGGTCTCGCCCGCGAGGTCGTCGTGGCTCACATGGGGGCGGCAGGCCAGCGGGTGCTCCCTGGGCACGGCGAGCATCGCCGGCTCGGACAGCAGCACGGGCCCGACGGTGAGATCGGGTTCGTCGGCCGGTAGTGGCAGCACCGACAGGTCGACTTCGGCTCGGCGCAGGGGCCCGAAGAGATCGGCGAGCGCGGTCTCGCGGATGGCCACCTGGCAGCCGGGCATGCGGTCGCGGAAGGCGTCGGCGAGCGGCAGGACGATCTGTGCGACCGCGGCCGACATGTAGCCCAGCTCCAGCCTGCCGGTGATGCCTTGCCCCGCCGCGGTCGCGATCGCGATCGCGGCCTGGACCTGCGCGTAGGCAGGTCGCAGGTCGTCGAGGAACTGCCTGCCGAGCGGGGTCAACTCGACCCGGCGGGTGGTGCGGCGGAACAGCGGCGCGCCGAACCGGCGCTCCAGCTTGGTGATGGTCTGGCTGACCGTCGCGGCGGAGACGTGGAGCCGCTCGGCCGTGCGCGCGAAGTGCAATTC
This sequence comes from Streptosporangium sp. CA-115845, assembly GCF_050943795.1. Lineage (NCBI taxonomy): Bacteria > Bacillati > Actinomycetota > Actinomycetes > Streptosporangiales > Streptosporangiaceae > Streptosporangium > Streptosporangium sp. CA-115845. The sequence continues at coordinate 6,473,681 of NZ_CP191988.1, forward strand.
CTCGGCGAGCGCGAGGAACACCTCGATGTCCTGACGTTCCACCGCCCCCTCTTTCTTCAGCCTGGCTGAAGAATTGTTCCAGATTTCCGAACAGCCGAGGAGCACACACCGCGGCTTCACGGAGAACCTCGGCGCGGCCTGGAGACAGTCGGCTTCTCGGCCGTCGACGGGTTCGACGGTTCAGGCCGCGTCGTCGGCAGCGTGACTCACTGCCCGGCCCGCCACCCCGCGTGAGGCGATGTTACGGGCCGCGTTGACATCGGCGTGCTCAGCGAAGCCAAACGCGGTCGCCGCCCAGGCTGTCACGGAGGGCTCCCCCCGGCGGCCGTGCCGGATGATGCGGTGAGCGGGCGTTCCCTGAGTAGCAGCGCCAGCACCAGGCCCGCCCCGAACACCACCGCCAGCCACAGGAACATCGGCACCAGTCCGTCGGCGTAGGCCCCGGCGACGAGCGCGCGGGTGGCCGGCGGCAGCGCGGCGGCCACCTCGGGCGTCAGGCGGTGCGGGTCACCGGCCCCGCCGAGCACGGGGACCAGCCCCGCGGCGACCCGGTTGGCGAACACCGAGCCGATCACCGCCGCCCCGACCGTCACGCCGATCTCCCGTACGAAGACGACCGTCGAGGTGGCGGTGCCGACCGAGGACTGGGGCACCGCGATCTGCACCGCGGTGATCGAGACCTGCATGAAGCAGCCGACCCCGAGGCCGAGCAGCACCAGGTAGGCGGCCAGCAGCCACCAGGGCGTCTGCGTGGTCATCGACCCGAGCAGCAGCATCGAGGCGGCCGCGAGGGCGGTGCCGACGATCGGGTAGATCTTGTAGCGCCCGAACCTGCTGATCAGGAGACCGGTGCCGATGTTCGCCGCGAGCAGGCCGAGCGTCAGCGGCACCAGGAACAGGCCCGCCGCGGTGGCGCCCATCGAGTACACCATCTGGACGTACGACGGCACGTAGCTGACCACGCTGAACAGCCCGGCGCCGACCACGATGCTCAGTCCACCGGCGACCAGGACCGTGCGGTCGGCGAGGAGGCCGAGCGGGATGAGCGGGTCGGCCGCACGGCGCTCGGCGAGCACGAACAGGAACGTTCCCACCAGTGTGAACGCGCCCAGGCCCAGGATCGTCGGGGACGTCCAGCCGTGCAGCGTGCCGCCCCAGGTGCCGATCAGGACGAGCGCGGTCGTCGTGACGGCCATCAGCGCGGTGCCCGTCACGTCGAGGGGTGCCGACAGCCGCCGCTTCGGCAGCCGCAGCGAGGTGGCGGCGAGAACGAGGGCCACGATGCCCAGCGGCAGGTTGATCCAGAAGATCCAGCGCCATCCGGCGCCGTCGGTGAGCGTCCCGCCGATGAGCGGGCTGACCACCGTGGCGACGCCGAAGACCGAGCCCAGCGGGCCGAGGAACCTGCCCCGGTCGCGCGGCGGGACCAGGTCGGCGACCACGGCCTGCGACAGGATCATCAGTCCCGCGGCGCCGAGGCCCTGCAGGGCGCGGGCCAGGACGAGCTGGACGATGTCCTGGGCCGCGCCGCACAGCGCCGACGCCACCAGGAAGACGACGATCGACCCGAGCAGCAGCGACTTGCGCCCCAGGGCGTCGCCGAGCTTCCCGAAGACCGGCATCGCGACCGCCGTGGCGAGCGCGTAGGCCGCCACGACCCACGACATGTGTTCCAGGCCGCCGAGCTCTCCGACGATGGCGGGCAGGGCGGTGGCGACGATCGTCTGGTCCAGCGCGGACAGGAAGGTGACCAGCAGCAGGGCGACGAAGACCCTCCCGAGCCGGGGAGCGGGGGCTGGAGGCGAGGCCGAGACAGGGGACTCGGACAGGGATGAGGAAGAAGGAAGGGCCTCGGACCGCACGGAGGCGCCGGGCATGACAGGGGGATGATCCACGAGAGACTTCTCCGCGGGTCTCCGCTCGCGTTGTGCGGCGGTGACGGCGGCAGGAGGCGCGGCACGGGACATGATCGCCCCGGACCGACGGGCGGCGATGTCAACACCGCGCCCCGTCGTCCCTCCAACTATCCCATGCCCCTCTTATCACACTCTGGTTGGGTATGTGTTACAGCACACCCTTTGCCCGCTTCCGCACCGTGTCCGAGATGACCTCCTCCTGACCAGGTGATCGTCGCCACGGCCCTGCCCGCCGTTCGCGGAGAGCGCGGCGGCCAGCGCCGAAGGCGGCGGTCACCGAGCCACAGTGGGCGGCTCCCCGTCAGCCGGTGGCCGCGGGCCGGTCGGGGTCGTTGGACCACTGCGACCACGACCCGGCGTACAGGGCCGCGTGGACCCCGATCCGCTCCAGCGCGAAGACGGTGTGCGCGGCGGTCACCCCCGAACCGCAGTAGACACCGACCGCCGTGTCCTCCTTCACCCCGAGGGCGCCGAAGCGGGCGGCGAGTGCCTCCGCGTCGAGGAAGGTCGCGTCCGGCGTCAGGTTCTCCCCGGTGGGGGCGTTGACCGCGCCGGGGATGTGGCCGGCGCGCGGGTCGACCGGCTCGGTACGGCCGAGGTAGCGCTCGGCCGCCCGCGCGTCGAGCAGCACGCCGGTGCCGGCGAGGTCGGCCGCGGCGTCGGCGTCGAGGACGGGCAGGGCACCGGAGGTCAGCGTCACGTTTCCCTCCTCGGGCCGGACCTCGCCGGTCTCCACCGGATGGCCCGCCGCCGTCCAGCCCCGCAGGCCGCCGTCGAGCAGCCGCACCGCGGACACCCCCGCCCAGCGCAGCAGCCACCACGCGCGCGCCGCGGACAGGCCGCCACCGGCGTCGTACGCGACGACCTCGTCACCGTCGTCCAGCCCCCAGCGGCGGGCGGCGCGCTGGAGCGTGTCCAGGTCCGGCAGCGGATGCCGCCCCTCCTCGGGAGAGGGCGGGGCCGCCAGCTCGGTGTCCAGGTCGACGAAGACGGCCCCTGGCAGGTGACCTTCGAGATAGGCGCGGTGGCCGTGCGGGTCACCGAGCTGCCAGCGAACGTCGAGAAGCCGGACGCGCGCCCCCGACCCGAGCCGTTCGGCCAGCTCGTCCGCACCGATCAGTCCGGTCGGGCTCTCACTCATCAAATACCTCCAGCGTGGAGACCCCGCCCTGCAGGGCGGGGAGGATGTCAACGTTCCGTCCTTCTGACATTTGAATACGGCGTGGATCAGACCTTGCGGCCGGTTTCCTGAATTTGGCCGGGATTTTGGAACCAGTGGGTCACCCAGGCGTCGTACGTGTCAGTATCAAGAATATAAAAACCGTACTTTATACCGGTTTAGTAGGTTTCAAGCCGTAACCCGATCCGAGTCCACAGACGCCCGTGCCGGAACGTGTCCACAAGGACCTTGCCCTGCCACCGAATGGCCCGCACGGATACCCCCCAGGAGCGACCCCCCACCCCCGTCGAAGCCGAACTCACCTGGGGCGCCGACCGACCACGGCGCGAACAGGGTGTGTCTCCGCCCTGGAGAGCGCCCCGCGGAGCGGCGCGGGTTGACACCTCGGCAGATGGTGGAAAGACTCACGTCGGGGAGAGTGTGATCTTAAGGAAGGTCCACGGTGTCACTACGTCAGTCATGGACAACGGACCATGACTCACTGTGCCTGGGGTACTCGCCGGGTGGCAGCGACCTGACTCTGCCCATCGAGGAACTCAACCTCACGGTCCGTGCATACAACCGCCTCAAGCGTATGGGCATCCACACCTGCGGCGAGCTGGCTGCCCTCAGCGAACGGGATCTGCTGGCCATCGAGGGCTTCGGCTCCAAGCTGGCCGAAGATGTCAAGCAGAGGCTTGCCGAGGTCGGCCTGTCCCTGGGAGCCGCCCCACCCGACGGCGTCCGGGAGCACGTCTCCTTCATCTGGCACGGCTCTTCGGCATTCGTCTACTCGGTGGCCTTCCACCCCGACGGCCACCTGCTGGCCACCGCCGACGCAAACGGCACCGTGCGGCTGTGGGACACCACCACCGGCCAACCCGTCGGCACCCCCCTGGCAGGCCACACCGAAATCGTCTACTCGGTGGCCTTCCACCCCGACGGCCACCTACTGGCCACCGCCGGTGCGGACGACACAGCACGGCTGTGGGACACCACCACCGGCCAACCCGTCGGCACCCCCCTGGCAGGCCACATCAGATCTGTCTACTCGGTGGCCTTCCACCCTGACGGCCACCTACTGGCCACCGCGGGCTGGGATTACGGGGTACGGCTGTGGGAGGTCTCCACCTGCAGGCTCATCGCCCTGTTCACCGGACACACCGGCGCCGTCGAGTCGGCGGCCTTCCACCCCGACGGCCACTACCTGGCCACCGCGAGCGATGACGGCACCGTACGGCTTTGGGACGCCACCGGCCAGACCGTTGCCCTGTTCGACCACCCCACGTGGGTCCACACGCTGGCCTTCCACCCCGACGGCCACCTGCTGGCCACCGCCGACGCAAACGGCACCGTGCGGCTGTGGGACACCACCACCGGAAAGCCCGCCGACGCCCCACTGACCGGCCACACCGGCTCCATCTGGTCAGTGGCCTTCCACCCCGACGGCCACCTGCTGGCCACTGGAGGCGCCGATCGCACAGCGCGACTGTGGGACACCACCACCGGCCGGTCCCTGTCCATCGGCCACCCCGGGGTCGTCGCCTCGGTGGCCTTTCATCCCGACGGCCGCCTGCTGGCCACCGCCGGCAGCGGTGGCACGACACGACTGTGGGACATCTCAGCGCCACATCCGTGACCCGTCGAGCGGAGAGTCGAAACGTACCAGGCCCTGCCTGGCGGATCTTGCCGTGGCGAGGTGCCACCTGACCACGGTGGGGACAGTGCCTGGAGAGAATCTCACAGCCACGCCTCACTCGGCGTGGGGGCGGCGGCCTCGCCGATTCAAGTTCGGGGCGGCTCTGCCGAAGGCAGACGTACACACCGCGCCTGTCGAGGACCGGGTTTTGAGCGCATTCCTGACCCTGCTGGTTAACCCGGCTTCATGCGGCCAGGGCGAGTTCCGCCAGTTCGAGGCGGGCCAGGTGGCTGGTGCGGGTCCGGTCGAGGGGGTGGCCGTTCCACCAGGCATCCAGACGGATCAGGTTGAGCGCGACCGCTGAGAAGACGTGTTCGAGGTGGACCTTCTTGATGCCGCGGTAGCGGGCCCGCCGGATGCCGCAGGCAGCGACGGCCTGGCCCACGGTGCCCTCGACCCCTGCCCGGAGCTTGTACCTGTCCCGCCAGTCGGTGCCGGCCTGTTCGGTGCGGGCGGTATCGAGTGCCTGCCGGATCGGCTGAGGACGGATGGTGATCTGGCATCTGTCCTTCTTACCGGTGGTGCACAGGGTGCGGACCGGGCACGGGCGGCACAGGGCGGTGGGGAAGGTGACGACGATCGCCTCGCCGCCGCCTGTCAGCGGCGTGGACCACCACCGGCTCCTCCTGCGCCTCGGCCGCCGACGGCCAGGGCATCGACCCCTACAACCAGACCTACGCCTACGACAGCGTCGGCAACATCACCACCCTGACCGAGGACGGCCAGGCCGCCACCTACACCTACCCCACCGGCACCGTCCGGCCGAACGCCGTCACCTCCATCGCCCGACCCGGCGGCACCGACACCTACGCCTACTGACGAAGAAAGTTGGGCGTCACGGGCTGTCCGGGGGTGCTTGTCTGCACTGTTTGCCCAGGTGACAGCCTGGAGGTATGAGGTACTCAGACAGAAGCGGGGGATTGTCTGGCGCGGAGCGGGAGCGGCGTGAAGCGCTGCGGCTTCGGGCGGCGGACATGTTCTCCGGAGGAATCACTCCGCCGCGGGTGGCCCAGCTGCTGGGCGTGACGCGTAAGTCCGCCTGTGAGTGGCACCGGGCCTGGCTGAAGGGTGACAAGGCCGCGCTGGTCTCCAAGGGGGCCGCCGGGACCGGCTGCAAGCTCACCGAGGCGCAGCTGACGCGGCTGGAGGCGTTCTTGGACGAGGGCGCGATCGCGCACGGATGGGACGATCAGCGCTGGACGAGCGCACGCATCGCCACCCTGATCGCCGAGAGGTTCCACATCCGCTACACCCCGCGCGGGGTGGCCTACCTGATGGAGCGGCTGGGATGGTCGTTCCAGGTGCCGGCGCACCGGGCGGCCCAGCGCGACGACGAGGAGCTCGCCGGCTGGAAACGGCGGGTGCTGCCCGCTTTAAAAGCACCTGGGCGGCCTGGGGTTCCTGGCTCGTCTTCGCCGATGAGTCCGGCCAGAACCTCCAGACCGCCCAAGCGCAGGACCTGGGCCCGCAAGGGGCACACCCCGGGGTTGCAGGTGGCCTACCGCGGCCATGGGCGGGTCTCGATCGCCGCGCTGATCTGCGCCAAACCGGGGATGCGGACGCGACTGATCTACCGTATGCGCACCTACCACCACCGCAAGCACGAGCCGAAGGGCTTCACGGTGGCCGACTTCCAAGCGCTGCTACAGGCCGCGCACGCCCAGCTGGGCGGCCCGATCTCGTTGGTGTGGGACAGCCTGCCCGAGCACGTCAGCGCCGAGATGCGCGCGTGGATCGCCGCCCGTCAGGACTGGTTGCTGGTCTATCGGTTCCCGGCGTACGCGCCTGAGCTGAACCCGGCCGAGGGCATCTGGTCCAACCTGCGTACCAAGCTGTTCAACTTTACCGTCCACGGCATCGACGAGCTCGCCGGTCTGATCAAGAACCGGCTCAAACCCCTGCAGTACCGGCCCGACCTGCTGAACGGCTTCATCGCCGAAACCGGGCTCACGATCTCTGATCTGGCATAACCCCCGGCTTTCATGCTCAGTAGGCCAAGAGGTGACGGTCCCTGAGGTAAGAAACTGCTGGTGGGGGCGTATGAAGGTCGCAGGCTTCATTGGCCATCACCCGGGAGAATAACGCTCCAGCGGCGATCATCCGGCTGGTCATGGCCCGGAGCAGCCGACTTGGTGGCGAGACACCGTGCTTGGCGCGAGATGTCGGAGTGCGAAGATCGCACTACAGCCCTTCGCCATGAGGGCGCGAACGGGAGGATGTTCTCAGTGAGGCGATGGATCGCCGCGCCAGCCGTCATGCTGGTTGTCCCGATGGTGGTCGCCGGTCTCGGTATCACCGCGAACGCCCAGGTCGCTCCGGCCGACCCGATCGACGCGCTCAAGCGCCAGCTCGTCGAGAACCGGGGTGTGAAGATGTCGAAGGTCCACACCTCCACATACACAACGGATGGGGAGAAGGAGCACTTTTGGACCGAGGCCGTCGCCGAGTTCGGCAAGGGCAAGATCACGGCCATCGATATGACCTATGACTCCGACCGGAGAAACTGGACCGACCCCATACGGCAGATCATCTTTGAGGGCCGCCAGTATGTCCATCACACCCCCTTGCCCAACGGTAAAAGCTGGCTTCTTAGCGAGGACAACGAGATCCGGCCGGTATTGGGCGCTGACTGGATCAAGCTCGCCGATCCCGTCATGCTGAAGACGGTGCTGGCCACGACCAAGGTCAAACGCCCCGCGGGCATCTACGACGGCACGCACACCACGCTCTACCAGGGTACGATCACCCTCGGCCAGCTCTACAAGGCCTCTCCCGGATTCCCCTTCGGCCTCGTAGTGAAGCCCACCAAAAAGGAAGCGAAGGCCAAGATCTCCTGGCGGCTCTGGCTCGGCGAGGACCAGCTGGTGCGCAGGGCCTGGGGTTCGTGGAGCGAACCGTTTGCCGAAAACGGTGACGTCCACGTCTCGTATGTCGTTGATGCTCGCCTGACCGGCTGGGGCGCCGAAACCGACATCGCGGCTCCTCCCGCCGATGATGTAGTGACACCCGCAGACTGGTAGAGATCTGAGACCCCCCTTGAATCCGGCATTGATTCTCGGACATGGCCTGGAACTCCAATAGGGGTCCAGCACACGCTGGGATAGGGGGAAACCGGCCATGAGTTGATCTTCAAGACGTTGAGCTGGGCAAACAGCGATCCGCTGCCGTACGGCCAAAACCGCCGCACTTCCGAGATTCCGCCTCCCCGGACAGCGGAGAAGCCCCGATCCACTTCCGAGATTACGAACTTGACATCCTCCCCCTCGTAAACGAGGGGGATTCCCACGGTCGCCCGTGAGGGTTCCTGCTTCACCGCCAGTCGCCCGCCAGGAGAAATCCCCTTTGAGGTCTTACACCGGCTCCACAGGCGTTTCACCTCTCCGCCAGCCCGGCGGCGAGGATGTTCTTCGCGGCGTTGACGTCCCGGTCATGGGCGGCGCCGCAGGCACACACCCAGTCCCGGACGCCCAACGGCATGGACCGCTGGATCGCCCCGCACGCCGAGCACAGCCTGGAGGAGGGGAACCAGCGGTCCACGACGAGGAGTTCCCGCCCGTACCAGGCGGCCTTGTACTCCAGCATGGACCGCATCCGACGCCGGCTCGCATCCGAGATCGCGCGGGCCAGGCTGTGGTTCCTCACCATGTTGCGCACGGTGAGGTCCTCGATCACGACCGTTTGGTTCTCACGGACGAGACGAGTGGTGACCTTGTGCAGGTGATCACGGCGCCGATCACCGATCCGGGCATGGACACGGGCGACCTTGAGCTTCGCCTTCCGCCGGTTGTTCGACCCCTTCTCCGTGCGGGCGAGGCTGCGCTGAGCCTTGGCCAGGCGCTTGCGGTCGGCCCGCTCGTGCCCGGGATTGACGATCTTCTCCCCGGTGGAGAGGGTGACCAGGGCGGTGAGGCCCGCGTCCACCCCAACCGTACTCGCGGCCGGGGGAGCGGGGTGATGCGCTCCTCGACCAGCAGGGACACGAACCAGCGCCCGGCCGCGTCCCTCGACACGGTCACCGTGGACGGCTCGGCCCCCTCGGGCAGCGGACGCGACCACACGATGTCCAGTGGCCCGTTCATCTTCGCGAGGGTGATCCGGCCGTCCTTCCATCGGAAGGCGCTACGGGTGTACTCGGCGCTCGCCCGGGACTTCTTACGGGACTTGAACGTGGGGTACTTCGCGCGTTTGGCGAAGAAGTTGGAGAACGCGGCCTGCAGGTGGCGAAGCGCCTGCTGGAGCGGGACCGAGGACACCTCGGACAGGAACGCGAGGTCCTCGGTCTTCTTCCACGTGGTGAGCGCGGCCGAGGACTCCACGTAGGAGACGCGGCGGCCTTCCTGGGTGTAGGCGCGGGTGCGGTGTTCGAGGGCTTTGTTGTAGACGAGGCGGGCGCAGCCGAACGTGCGAGACAGCTCCGCTGCCTGCTCGTCCGTCGGGTAGAAGCGGAACTTGAATGCCCGCTTCACGATCTGCGCCATGTTTCACACCCTACTGCAAGATCAGTTAAGTGTTGGGTGGGGTGGGTCGTGCGGGTCCAGGCACGCTCAGGCGCTAGAGCGCCTTCCCGCTCCTGTTTCCTCCCCGGCCTGAAGGCCGGGGTATCCACGGGAGTTATTAGATGAATGCCTCGATCGCGTCCATGTGTTCGGGCTGCAGTCCGCGGCGTGGTGAGGGTGCGATCAGCAGAGCTCGGCCGGTTTTGGTGAGTTCGTCGTGCACTGGCCCGGAGGTGGGAACTTCGACGTCGTCGGTCCAGATGAGGCGTCGTCCTTGGGCGAGGACCTGGCGTGCGGCGGTGAGTTTCGCCGCCGCCGCGGCGGTGGCGGTGAGGTGATCGGACCAGGCACGGTCCAGCCGGGGTAGGGCGAACAGTCGTTCCACCTGGTCGGCGTCGGGGCACCAGGTGCTGCACCAGCGAATCTCGGCAGTGCCCGCGTGGTGCAGCGTGCGGATACGTTCGACCAGGGCCGGCGCCCAGCGCATACGGTACGCATCGCCGGCGGAGTAGGCATTGCCACTGCGTGGGGCGGCGCCCCAGCCGGGCCGGGAGACGTTGATCACCCCGTCGACGTCGAGTAACCACACCGGTCGGCTCATCAACCTGGAGGCCCGTCGTGCTGGTGGTCTGACAAGGGTGAGGTAACCGCGTTCACGATCCGTCTCCTGCGGGTTGTGGGGTGAGGTAGCGGTGCAGCGAGGTTTTGGGGATGCCGGTCTTGGCCGCGACCTGGCCAAGGGTATGGCCTTGGGCCTTCAGCAGGCGGGCGTACTCGATTTTGTCGGCCGCATGCGCGATGTGGCGGCCGGCGCTCTCGGCGACGGCGCGGGCGTGGGTGGCGCGCTCGGCGGTGAAGGTGCGTTCCATCTCGGCGAACAGGGCCGGCAGCAGGAAGGCGATGCGGCCCATGCCGGCGTCGGTGGTGTTGATCGGCAGCGGGTCGGCGAGGGAGCGTACACCGATGCCGCGTTCGGACAGGTCGTGGACGAGGCTGAGGACTTCGCGAAGGTTGCGTCCCAGCCGGTCCAGGGTGTGCACCACGATGGTGTCGCCCGCTCGGGCGTAGGTGAGCAGGGCGGTCAGGCCATCGCCCTGCCCGGCGGATCTTGTCATGGCGAGGATCGGTCAGGTGGTGCCTCGCCACGGTGAGGGCCGGGCCTGGAGAGAACCTCACAGCCATGTGTCGTCAGGCGTGGAGGGCGGCGGCCCCTGCCGTTCGGGATCGGGGCGGCTCTTCCCGGGGAAGACGTACACACCGCGCCTGTCGAGGATCAGGTTTCGGGTCGGCACGGATGGACCGCCAGACCATCCTCAACCGAACGAACCCCCCGATGTTGTGGGCGGTCCTCGACGAGGGCATCCTGCTCCGCCCTGTCGGCGGCTCCGGCGTGATGGCGGCGCAGATCCAGCACCTCGCCGAAGTGGGAGAGCGCCCCGACGTCGCAATCCAAATTCTCCCCATCGAAGCCCGCGCGACAACCGGCCTCAGCGGAGGATTCGCTATCGCCCAGACACGCAGAGGGGTGATCAACACGGCTTACATCGATTCGGCTGGTACAGGCCAGGTAATCGATCGACCTGACGAGGTCGCCGCCCTAGCATTGAGATACGAGACGATCCGCGTCGAAGCACTGTCCCAGCGCGAATCCCTGAAGCTGATCAAGGAGACGATCAAGCAATGGACCTGAACCGGGAACTGGCAGCGGCGACGTGGACCAAATCCACTCGATCATCAAGCAACGGCGGCAACTGCGTCGAGGTCGCCCGGCTCTCCGGCGGACGCCACGCCGTCCGCGACAGCAAGAACACCACCGGCCCCGCCCTCCTCTTCACCGCACCCCAATGGACCACCTTCATCAACGGCATCAAGACCGGCGACTTCGACTAGTTGTACTGCCCTGAGAGGTCAGGTAGGCGGCCGGCGGGTGGTTGGCCGTGGAGCTGCGGTTTTCGGCTCTGGCTCACTTTCGGTGGTGACCGAGCGTGGTCACCACCGAAAGTGAGCCAGAGCCGAATCTGCGACAGAGCCGAAAACCGTACAGTCCCGGGTGGTCAGGACGGGCCCGGACGTCCTGACCGTTGGGATCGTCAGGAGTCGTGGACCACGGTTCCCCTGGCGATGGTGGTCATGACCTTCGTGGTGTGCAGGTCGGCCGGGGAGAGTGTGAACGGGTCGTGGTTCAGGACGACCAGGTCGGCGTCCTTGCCCACCTCGATCGTTCCCGTCCGGGTGTCGAGGTGGTTGACGTAGGCCGAGCCCAGAGTGGCGGCGCGCAGCGCGCTCTCCAGGCCGATCCGCTGTTCGGGCAGGAAGGGCAGGTTCGCCATTCTGGCCGGGTCGGCTCCAGGGTCGTAGGTGGTCCGGTTGACGGCCACGTGTATGCCGTACAGCGGGTTGGGGGAGGAGACCGGCCAGTCGCTGCCCATCGCCAGCCGGGCGCCGCCCCGTTCCAGCGCCGCGAACGGATACTGCCAGCGGGCCTGCTCCGCTCCCAGGAACGGCAGCGTCAGGTCGGTCATCTGGTCGTCGTGGTAGGCCCAGATCGGCTGAATGGTCGCTCCCACGCCCAGCTCGCCGAACCTGTGCAGATCGTCGGGGTGCACGATCTGCACGTGGGCCAGATGGTGGCGCAGGTCCCGGGGACCGTGCTGCTTCAGCGCCGCCTCCACCGCGTCCAGCGCCTCTCGTACGGCTCGCTCCCCGATCGTGTGGAAGTGCGCCTGGAACCCGGCGCCGTGCAGTCCGGTGACCGCCTCGGCGAGCTCCGCCGGATCGAAGAAGGAGATCCCGCTGCCGTGTCCGCCCAGGTACGGGCTCAAGGTGGCGGCGGTGAAGTTCTCGCAGACACCATCCTGCATGATCTTCACAGCGTCCAGCACGAACCCCGGCCGAGCCTGTTCGCGCAGGTGCCTCAGTTGGTCGAGCTGCTCGATCCCCCGATCGCGCCGCCACCACAGGCAGCCGCGCACCCGTGCGGTCAGCAGACCGCGGGAGATCACCTCCTGGTAGGCGGCGGTCTGGTCGGAGCCGCCGGGGTAGTCCCCGATGATCGCGTCCTGCCAGGCGGTGATACCCATCGCGTGCAGGTGGCGCTGAGCGACCAGTAACGCCTCCACCTGCTCCTCGAGGCCAAGCTTCGGAACCAGCCGCTCGACCAGCGCCATCGCGCCCTCGTGCAGCACCCCGGTCGGACTTCCACCGGCGTCGCGCTCGATTCGCCCGTCCCCCGGGTCGGGGGTGTCCGCGGTGATCCCGGCCAACTCCATCGCGCGGGAGTTGACCCAGGCACTGTGGTGGTCGCGGTTGGGCAGGAAGACCGGCCTGTCCGCCACGATGGCGTCCAGATCGGCGGCGAGCGGGGTGCCGCCGGGGAAGGCCGCCATCATCCAGCCGCCACCGGTGATCCAACCGTCGCGGCCCCTGGCGTACGCGGCGATCGCGGTCAGGCAGTCCTCGCGGCTCCGCAGGCCGGTGAGGTCGCAGCGGAGCATCTCCATGCCACCGATCACCGGGTGTACGTGCGCGTCCTGGAACGCCGGGATGACCAGGCGGCCCCGGAGCGACCGCACCTGCGTGTGCGGACCGATCAGGTCGCTGATCTCCGCGGTGGAACCCACCGCGGAGATCCGCTCACCCGAGATCGCTACCGCCTCCGCGCCGGGGTGACCATGGACCGCTGTTTCGGTTAGGACCAGATCGGCTGTCATCGATATCCTTCGAGCATCGGGTCGGGCTTTTGCGAGGTCTATGACTGCCCGCCCAGGTGACGGACCGCGCGGTAGGCCGATTCGATGGCGCCGTCCACGAATCCGTGTGCGGCCTGGTCGGTGCAGGCCACCGTGATTCGGCCGACGGGAGTGCCGATGATGTCGGCGGGGGTCGGCCCCTCCGGCCAGAAAGCGGCGTCGAACGGCAGGCCGTAGTAGCGGGCGTAGCCGTGCGCCCACCGGTTGATGGTGATCCCCCTGATGTCTCGCGCCGGGTTGAACCCGGACGGTCCGAGCACCCGGTTGAGCGAGTCGCGCATGCCCCGCTCAAGATCGGCGAAGCTGGCGCTGAACATCTTGACGCGCCCTGCCCTGGCGCCGGCCTGGGGCGACATCCCGGGTTCGGTGAGCCCGGCGCCGAAGTGCACCAGGATCGGGTCGTCCGGGCTGGAGTTGAAGCGGTAGCTTCCCATGCTGACCGGGAAGTCGAGGGAGGCCCCCGGCCAGTAGCCGTCGGGGAAGGAGATCGAGTTGACCCCAAGGCGATGCCAGGCCCGCCAGTTGCTGAGCGCCACGTTCGCGTACATCATGGGGTACTTGACCGCTTCGCGCCCGGCCGCCTTCTGCGCCTCGCTCAGTTCCGGCGCGATGTAGGGGATCATCGCGTTCCAGCAGGCCAGCACCACGCCTCCGGTCCGCACCTTCATGAGCCTGCCGCCGGAGACGTAGAGAACCTCCTGCTGGGTGGCGCGGACGACCGTGCTGTTCAACCTGATCCTGGTACGGGACGACTGCTGGTCGAGCTTGGAGTAGTCGCAGACCGAGGTGACCAGGTCCTCCATCGTCCCCCCGGGCAACGCGGCGGGAATGAGCTTGCGCACCAGGGCGCGTGCCACCGAGGCGTTCCCGTCGGGGAAGTGGAAGATATAGGGATCCTGCGAGTACCAGAACCGCTTGCCCGTGTGGCTCAGGCCGGGCCACGGCTCGCCGGAGAAGTCGAGGTTGAGCCCTCGCATGCCCGTGTACCCCTGGGCAGCGGCTTCGAGCGCCGAGAACTGGTCGATGTTGACGCCCGCGCCGCCCGCGGTCGAGCGCAGCATGTACCGGTAGGCGTCTCCGGTCACCCCGGCGACCTGCTGCAGGAACTGACCGTAGGTGAGCCGGCTCAGTCGCGCCACCTTCTGCTCCGAGCTCAGGCCGGCCAGGTAGTCGGTCGGGGTATCGAAGAGCTCGCTGAGCTGCCGCTTCGACTCCGCGTCCATGGGCGCGTCAGCCAGCCGGTCGGCCATCTTGGCGCCGCCGACCACCAGGTGGTCGCGCCCCCACTGCTCCTTGGAGAAGAAGACGGCCCTGCCGCCCGCGCCGTTGCGCTTGTAGAAGTCCCTGTCGAAGTACTCATAGAACTTGTTCACGTCGATGCCCACGTCGCTGAGGAGCTGCTTGGCCTCGGGCGGGTAGGTGCTGGGCGAGTCGATCGACTGTGATCCGCCGTAGCCGATCAGGGTCTTGCCCTTGACGCGGAACTCGTTGCGCTTGGCGTGCCCGCCGAAGTCGTCGTGCGGGTCGAGAATGAGGATCTTGGCGTTCGGGTTCACGTCACGCAGGTAGAAGTGGGCGGCCGACAGACCGCTGATCCCGGCGCCGACGACGACCAGGTCGTAGGCCTCTCCGGTGTCCTGGGGCGTGCCGGCGGTGTTCCAGAAGGAGCCGCTGCGCAGGGCGTGCGCGACTTCGAAGCTGCCGGTGTGGCTGCCGCGCATGCCGAGCAGCGCGGGCGGGTAGACGCCGTGCGGCTTGCCGGCGGCGGCCTGTGCCGTCCCGGGGCCGAGGATGGATCCCGCGGCCAGTGCGCCCGCGGTCAGGGCCACGCCGTCGAGGAAGTCACGCCGGGTGATCCGACGGTTCATGCCCAGTTCGTTATCGTTCATACGGTTTCCTCGACCTCGGTGGTGGTGAGCTGTGCGTACGCGGTGGGGTTGGTGCCGCGCAGTCGCAGCGCCACGAAGATGCCGATCACGAAGATCACGGGGATCGGCAGGACGAGAATCAGGTTGGTGACGGTGCCCGCCGCCGTGAGCAGGTCGATGTAGGTGATCGCCAGGTAGCAGCCTGCGGTGAGCGCGAGCCCGCCGAGCAAGGGGGCGATGAGCCGGACCCATTGGCTGCCGGGCAGTTGGGGGTTGCGCCGGTAGAAGCCCGCGACCGCGAAGGAGCAGAGGGCCTGCAGCGCCATGATCCCGATCACGCCGGGGGTGTTGAGCCAGACCAGCAGGTTGAGGAAGGGGTCCAGCCCGGCCACGGCGAAGGCGACGACCACGATCAGGGCCAGCGCCGTGGAGACCGCTCCGGCGACCCACGGCGAGTGGGTGCGCGGGTGGACGGAGCCGAACACGGCGGGCAGCACCCGCTCACGGCCCAGCGCGTAGAAGTAGCGGTTGCCCGCGTTGTGGAAGGCCAGGATCGCGGCGAACGCGCTGGAGATGATGAGGATGTTCATCACGTTCACCGCGAGGCCGCCCACGTAGTCGTTGGTGGCCGTGAACACGAGCGCGGGCGGGTTGTCCTGGGCGATCGCGGTGATCTTGCCGGCGCCGAAGGCTGTCACCACGATCCAGGCGATGAAGGTGTAGAAGAGCGCGAGGAAGCCGACGGCGATGAAGGTGGCCCTGCGGACGGAGCGGCTGGCGTCGCGCACCTCCTCGCCGTAGATGGCGGTGGCCTCGAAGCCGATGAACGCGCCGAAGGTGACGGCGAGGGCTCCGGCGAAGCCACCGGTGAAGATGTTGTCCGGGCTGAACGGGGCCAGGCTGAATCCTTCCGGCCCGCCCTTGATCAGTACGGCGACGGCCAGCACGCCCAGAATGGCCACCTCGGCCAGCAGGACGATTCCGAGCACCTTGGCCCCGAGGGAGACCTGGCGGAAACCGAGGAACCAGACCACGGCGACCCCGGCCAGGGCCCAGAACCACCAGGGAAGGTCCAACCCGGTCAGGTCGGCGATGGTCGTCTGGGCGAAGAAGCCGAGGGCGCCGTACAGGCCGATGCCGATGGCGCTGTAGGAGAGCAGTGCGACGAGGGCGGCGCCGACTCCGGCGGGTTTGCCCAGACCTTGGGCGATATAGGCGTAGAAGGCGCCCGCGTTGCTGATGTGCCTGCTCATGGCGGTGAACCCGACCGAGAACAGCAGCAGGGCGACCCCGGCGACGAGGTATCCGGCCACGGCGCCAGGGCCGGCGACGGCGATGCCGATCGGGGCGACCCCGGCCATGACGGTGAGGGGAGCGGCCGCGGCCACCACGAAGAACACCAGGTCACTGGTGCCGATGGCGTCGCGTTGAAGGGTGGGGGGTGCACTCATCCTGACTCCAAAAACTATAGGATGTAGTTAGCCCGAGATTAGCCCTGCCGAAGCCCGAAGGGAAGGCCCTAATGTGGCTGTCGATATGAGCACTCCGCCGCGCCGCAGGGGCCGCCCCCGCAGGACCCTGCTCAGCGCTCCGTCCATCTACCTGGCCGCCCTCGACCTGCTCGACCGCGAGGGCTCCGACGCCTTCAGCCTGGTCAAACTGGCCAAGGAACTGGGCGTTCAGATGGCCTCGCTCTACAACCACGTCGACAACCGCGAGCAGGTGATCCAGGGTGTGCGCGGGCTGCTGGCTGCCGAGATAGGCGGCTCGATACCGGACCGGGCAGGTTGGGAGCAGATGCTCGGCGAGTGGGCCCGGTCCTATCGGGCCGTCTTCGCGCGCCATCCGAACACGGTGAAACTGCTGGCCACCACGCCGGTCAAGACCGCCGCGGTGCTCGACCAGTACGAGCAGGTGGTCGTGGCGCTGGAGAATTCCGGCTGGCCGCTCTCCGAAGTCCTCTGGCTGATGACGGCGCTGGAGTCGTTCGTGCTCGGGTCCGTACTGGACATGGTGGCACCGGAGCAGATGATCGACCTGTCGGCCGACGCCCATGCCCATCCTCGCCTGATGGCCGCGAAGGACGCGTCCCCGCCCCAGAACCGCGCCGACGCCGCCTTCGAATTCGGCCTGGCGGCCCTGCTCGCCGGCTTCCGCGAGCGCTTGACCAAGGGCGGATGACACCGCGGCCATGATCCTGTGGGACTCGTCAAGACGATTCAGGGTCTCGCCTGTGTCAGCCGGCGACTGAGAGTTCCGGCATATGGGAGGCTTGCTCGGTAGCCTTTCTCGACTACCGAGACCTCTGTACGTCAGGCTCTCCGTGGGACTCGCTCACCGCGACCGATCTGCCCGCACTCGCCCATGCTTCGCCCATCGAACAAGAGAGGGCGTTCCCGGCATTGGTGCTGCGAAATCCAGACGTGGTCGCGGAGCTGGGCGGTTTCCTCATCAGACGCCTGTGGGACCGCGCGGTCGCCCGTGCCCTGCTCGCCGGACCGCGCCACGACACCCTTCTGGCCGGCTGATTCGTCTCAAGCGCGTCTTCATCACCTGTGACCACGCTCGGTCACCACCGAAAGTGAGCCAGAGCCGAAAACCGTACAGTCCCGCCATGCGGTCTACCAGAATGTGGGCCAGTGCTCTGGCGTTCACGCCGGGGGTGAAGGCCCACGCGGGAGTGCCCGCCAGGGCGCGAGCGTGCCCTGACCTTTCGGATTTGTCGGCAGCTTCACTCACACAGGTCGTTTCTGCTGCTCGATGTACTGTTTGAGCACGGTGAGCGGCGCCCCGCCGACCGACCCGGCGAAGTAGGAGCCAGACCAGAAATGTCCGCCCCAGAGGTATTCGCGGACGTGTGTGCTGTATTCCTTACGAAGCATCCGAGCCGAGACCCCCTTCAGCGAGTTGACAAGTTTGGACAGGGCGACCTTGGGCGGGTAGTGGACCAGCAGGTGGACGTGGTCGTGCTCGCCGTTGAACTCGCGCAGCTCGACCTCGAAATCGGCGCATACCTCGCGCATGAGTTCCTCGCAGCGGATCAGCATCTCGTCGGTGAACACCCCACGCCGGTACTTTGTCACGAACACCAAATGGGCGTGGAGGTTGTAGACGACATGTCGTCCCGTTCTCACATCGGGGTTCGGATTCCATCGCGGTGACATAAACCAAACGATATGATCAGTGTGTGGAGAAGGTGAAGCGGGCTCGTGCGCACGTGGCGCGACTCGACCTCAATCCGGCCCAGATGGCCGTTTTGGACGGTCAAGCCCACACCGCGCGCGCCTTGTGGAACGTGCTCCATGAGTTCACGACCTTCCGCCAGGGCCGGTTCGCGTCACCGAAGGAGTGCGACGCGGCGATTCGAAAAGCACGCCGCGAGATCGAGTGGATGGGGCAACTCCCCGCTCAGGCCGCGCAAGCCGTACTGAAAACCTACCGGCAGGCGTGGGCGAACTTCTTCAACCCCGACCACCCGGCCAAGCGCCCGACGTTCAAGAGCCGGTTTCGGTCCCGATCCCGGATGGCCGTGGACGTCCCCCAGGCCCGCGACCTGCAGATCAGCCGGATCAACCGCAGGTGGGGCGCGGTGAGTCTGCCCAAGGTCGGACGGGTGAGGTTCCGGTGGACAAAAGACCTGCCCGGCATCACCAAGGGCGGACCGCCGGGCAGAGTCACCGGGGCTCGCCTGGTGAAAGAAGCCCACGGGTGGAACATCGTCTTCCGTATCGAGCTGCTCGTATCGGCCCCCGTCGCGCACACCGGGCCGAAGGTCGGCATCGACCGGGGCATCACGGTCCCCCTGGCCCTGTCCACCGGGCAACATCTTCGGCACGGCCTATGGCTCACCGGCGGGCAGAGCGAGCGGCTCTTGCGTCTGGAGCGCAAAAGCGCCCGTCAGCGTGCCACCCGCGAGAAAGGCGACCCGGTCTCCAACCGGGAACGCCGCACCTACGACCAGATCGCCCGGCTCCGCGCGACAGCCAAGCGCCGAGCCGTCGACTGGCAACATCAGAGCACGACCGACCTTGCGCGGCGATTCAGCGCGATCGTGGTCGAAGACCTGAAAATCACCACCATGATGGCCTCGGCGTGTGGGACCGTGGAGGAGCCGGGGGTCAACGTCGCCCAAAAGCGGGGCCTGAATCGCTCGATCGCGGGCGAGGCGTGGGGCCGAGCGGTGGAGTTGCTGACCTACAAGAGCGCCGATCGTGGCGGTCTGGTCGCCAGGGTCCGCCCGCACGGCACCAGCCAAGAGTGTCACCGCTGTCACACCACCACCGCGGGATCACGCGAAACGCAGTCGCGGTTCGCGTGCAAGAACGTGGCGTGCGGATGGATCGGCAACGCCGATACCAACGCCGCCCGAAACCAGCTTCATCGGTACAACTCTGCCGCCGGACGGGCGGTCACAGGGCGTGGAGACTCCGGGATACCGGGGCCTGTGAAGCGTCAAGCATCCTGTTCCACAGTCTCGCCCGCACCCGCGCTGCGAGCTGCTGCGTAAGCAGCACAGGAATCCTCCACATTTATGTGGAGGAGCACGTCAATTCTCACCGTGGAGTAGTACAGGTCCGAGGTCGGGGCGCTTGGCGGTGCGGCCGTCGCCAGAGGATCTGCCCCGGATGCGGCGGTAGATCCACGGGCCGGCGAAGCCTGCGATCCAGCGGACCTCCGTCCCCGTGCTGCGCAGGCGGCCCCGTGGAGCGACCGGGTCGAGCGGAGCCGACCAGGTGTCGTCGCTGCCCGGCAGCCCGAGTGCGTGCGCGAAGGCGGCGGCGATCCGGGCGTGTCCCAGGGGGCTGGCGTGCAGGCGGTCCGAGCTCCACATCCTGGCGTCGGTGGCGAAGGCGTGCGGGAAGGTGTCGACCACGGTGACGTCATGGCGGGCGGCGGCCTCGCGGATGTGCTCGTTGAGCGCGAGCACGCGGGGCAGCAGCGGCCGAGCCAAGGGGGCGATCTTCCCGATGTCAGGAAATGTCACCGTAAGGACGTGCGCGCCCGCCCCTGTGAGCGCGGCGAACATCTCCTCCAGGCTCCCGGCCACCGCGCGGGCGTCGAAGCCGGGCCTGATCAGGTCGTTCATCCCGGCTATCACCGTGGCCAGGTCCGGCCGTAACCGCAGCGCGGGAGCGAGCTGCTCGGCGAGGACCTGCGAGGCGAGCCGTCCTCGTACGCTCAGGTTGGCGTAGTGCAGCTCCGGGGACGCCCCGGCCAGGTGCTCGGCGAGGCGGTCGGCCAGCCCTCGATAGCCCCGGACCTCGTCACCGTCGCCGAGGCCCTCGGTCTGGCTGTCGCCCAGCGCGACGTACCGGCTGTAGTGCGTCATCGCTGCTCCTCGCGGTGGCTCGCCATACGGGAGCGGAGCAGGGCGGCGGTGGTCAGGCACCAGTCGCGCATCTCCCGCTCCAGGCGGCATCCGGCCAGATAGGTCAGGTACGGGCCGATCCGGGGGGACGTGCGGAGGAACTCCTCCTCAGCCAGGTCGCCGCGCAGCCTGCGCATGCCCTGCTCGAACAGGGCCAGCTTGGCGGCGGCCTCGACGGCCCGCTCGTCGAGCTGGGCCAGCACGGGAGCCGGGTCGAGATGGTCGATGGCCTGGACCTTCACCGCCAGATCGTCGCGCATCGACAGCGGCTTGGAGGCGGTGGCGGCGAAGGCGGCCAGCTCGTCCAGGCCCGCCTGGGTGACCGTGAAGATCCGCTTGTTCGGCCGGTCGAGCTGGATGACCTGCTCGCCGGCGATCATCCCGGCCTTCTCCAGCTTCGCCAGCTCGGTGTAGAGCTGCTGCGGGAAGGCGTACCAGAAGTTGGACACGCCCACATCGAAGATCCTGGCGAGCTGGTAGCCGGAGAATCCGCCGTCCAACATCGCCGCCAGTACCGCATGCCGTAATGCCATGGAGCGGACTATCTACTAAATTCCATGAGTAGTCAAGAAATTTGGCAATCTGTACGGATACGGGGGGCCGGATCCAGATCTGGCGCGACTCCGAGAACCCGCACCATCGCCCCGGGCAGAGCCGCCCACCGGGAAACATGCGCAACCAACTTGATCGCACCGCACCCTCAGGCAAAGACTCCTCACCGGCCGACTTCATAAAGTAATCGTATGCTTACAGTGCGGCGACCGGGATTGGGGCAAGCCGTCGCGCTCCGCGGAGCGGCGGAGTGCGCCTGGAAACCGCAGATCATCCAGGCGACAGGTCGAACCGGCTCAGCACTCTCCTGCCGTCCGTGACGATGACCGCGAAGCCGTCGTCACGGGTGGCCAAGGCGAGCTCGTCGTCGCCGTCGCCGTCGTAGTCCCCCGCCGCCAGCGGCGCGGCCGCCCGGCCCACCCCCTCGATTCCGCCACCGGCGCGCAGGCCGCCTGAGCCGCCCCAGAAAATCCGGACCGGACGGTTCGCCCCGCCGAAGGCGAGGTCGTCCCGGCCGTCCCCGTTGAAATCGCCGGCGACCGCCGGGCCCGCGGTGCCTCTGAACGCCTTGGTACGGCCATCCCCGTAATAGACGGTCAGCGTCTGGTCGACCGAGGGAGCCTCGGTCTCGTAGCCGGGCTCGTCGTTGCGGCCACCATCGTCGCCGACGGCCACGTCCCTGGTGCCGTCGCCGTCGAAGTCGCCGAACGCGGCCGCCATCCCCTTGTGCAGCTTGCGCCCCTCCTTGGCCAGGCCGCCGGGCCCGGCGTCGAGCAGCCAGCCGGAGGTCTGCTCCCCGTCGTCGCTCTCGTACACGATCAGCCTGGTCGCCCGCCGCCCGTCGATCCGGTCCACGGTCATCCGCCAGAATTCCGCGCCGGTCGGCGACGGCTGGACGCTCTCGCGACTGGCGGCTCCCTCGCGGGTGAATGGGCCGTACAGGATTGTCAAGCTCGTGTCGTTCCGGCTGCTGGAGGTGGCCGTCGCCACGTCGGCGGCGCCGTCCCCATTGAAATCGCCGGCGACTGTACGGTACGACGCCACGTCGCTTCGGCCGGGCAGCGGGATCGGGGTCGGCGGCAGCCCGCTATCGATGCCACGCGGGCCGCCCCAGAAGATGTGCGGACGCGTTCGCTCGGCCTCGTTCGGCCGGCCGTATCCCAGGATGTCGCCGAAGCCGTCACCGTCGAGATCGGCCCTGGCACCCACGTCGATCAACCAGGACCAGAACGTCTTAGACGAGACGACCGTCCGCTCCCGCTGGTCCAGGCCCTGCGAGGAGCCGTGGACGATCACGAGATCGTGCACGTTCGCGCGGGGCAGGTCGACTTCGACGACCAGGTCCGCGCGACCGTCACCGTTGACGTCATCGGCCCTCCCCTCGGCCGCACGAGGCGTGGCCGAGGGAGGGGCGACCGTGGGCGTGGCCGAAGTGGCCGACTGGCGCTCAGGCCGAGACCCGTCACCGCATCCCCCCAGCAAGATGGGTAAAGCCAAACAAATCATCACTTTCCACAGGTCAGACACAGGACCTAGTGTGTCCGCCTCCCCGAGCTCGTGGCCTATGGTTCACGGGCGCAGGAGAGCAACTTGTCTCGGGCGCCTGGGGGACGCCGACATCGCCTTCGCCGACGTGCGGCCCGAAGACTACGTCGCCCTGGTCATCCCGGGCGGGCGGGCACCGGAGTACCTCCGCTACGACACGAATGTGCGGCGCATCGTCGACCACTTCGTCACCGAGCGGAAGCTGATCGCAGTCCAGTGTCACGGCCCCTTGATCCTCGCGGCCACCGGAGCCCTCCAGGGCCGCCGTACGACAGGCTGGCCCACCATCGCCGCTGATCTGGAGGCCGCCGGCGCCAAATACGTCGACGAGGAGGTCGTGATCGACGACAACCTCGTCTCGGGCCTGGCGTGGCCCGCCCACCCGGCGTGGATGCGCAAGGTCATCGGCCTCCTCCGGGAGTACGCGCTGCCGACCTGAGGCGTACGCACTCGCGGCGCCGGGCTTTCCCCCGGCGCCGCCGTACGGCCGTGCGTTCAGCTGATCCGTCCGGCCTGCCGTGGAGACGTCGCGGGTCAGAGGTAACCCGGCCCGGCACACCCTGCGCCCGC
This sequence comes from Streptosporangium sp. CA-115845, assembly GCF_050943795.1. Taxonomy (NCBI): domain Bacteria; kingdom Bacillati; phylum Actinomycetota; class Actinomycetes; order Streptosporangiales; family Streptosporangiaceae; genus Streptosporangium; species Streptosporangium sp. CA-115845. The sequence continues at coordinate 6,496,603 of NZ_CP191988.1, forward strand.
CCTCCCCGCCCATCCGCCGCCGCACGGCACCGTCAGCGGCCGGCTCGTTCTCGACGCCGGGCAGGCTCTGTCGGCCTTTCCCGGTCTCGTTGCCGCCTGATCGCGACGAGGCGGGCCGCGACGGGCTGCCCGAGGAGGATGCCGAGGAGGGTCAGCATCAGCCCGCAGAGCTGTTGTGCGGTGAGCACCTCTCCGGCGATCGTCGTGCCGAGCAGCACCCCGGTCACCGGGTTCAGCAACCCGACGAGTCCCACCGTTCCCGCCGACAGGTGCCGCAGTCCGGCGAACCAGGCGACGAAGGCGAGAGCCGTCGCGATGACGCTGAGATAACCGAACCCGAGGATCTCAGGTCCGTCCAGGCTCGGCGGCGAGCCCTCCACCGCGACGGCGAAGGGCAGCAGGACGACGCCCCCGGCGATGAGCTGCCACGAGGTCGACGACAGCACGTCGACCTCGGCGCTCCACCTCTTGGCCAGCACGAAGCCGAACGACGACAGCACCATGGCCGTGACGGACGCGAGCACGCCCAGGGGGTCGACGGCGGCCGCGCCGGTGAACAGCATGAGGCAGACACCCGCGATGCCGACGCCGGCTCCGGTCAGGTGCAGGACCTTCGGGCGCTCCGAGAGCAGTGACCAGGCCAGCAGCATCATCACGACGGGCGACGTCGCCATGATCGTCGAGGCGATGCTCGTCGGAAGCAGCTGGGCCGCCAGGTAGACGAGCGCGAAGAACGCGCTCATGTTGATGGTGCCGAGGACCAGGGATTTCCACCACCACGCCCCGCGGGGAAGCTTCCTGCCGATGAGGAGAAGCAGCAGTCCGGCGGGCAGCGCCCTGATGACCGCCCCGTACAGGGGGTAGCCGGGCGGGAGGAACCGGTGGGTGACGAAGTAGGTCGTCCCCCACGCGATCGGCGCCATCGCCGTGACCAATGCCCAGCGAAAATTAACTTCCATGGAAGGTAATATAGCTTCCATGGAAGCTATACTCCAGACATGAGCGAACCTCTGGATCATGTAGCCCGCATCCAGCAGGAATGGGCTCGCGAGCGGCCGGACCTGGACGTGAGCCCGCAGGGGGTGATCGGGCGCCTGCACCGCCTGGCCGGGCACCTCACCGAACAGCTCTGCGTCGTCTACCGGCGATACGGGCTTGGGGAGGGAGAGTTCGACGTCCTCGCCACCCTGCGGCGCGGCGGCGCGCCGTTCGAGCGCGCCCCCGGAGAGCTCGCCGCCTTCACCATGGTCACCACCGGCGCGATGACCAAACGCGTCGACCGGCTCGAACGTGACGGGCTGGTCACCCGTCGCCCGAGCGAGAGCGACGGCCGCGGCCGGGTGGTCGCGCTCACCGCCGCGGGCAAGGAGCTGATCGACCGGGCGTTCACCGAGCACATGCGCAACGAACGCCGCCTCCTCGACGAGCTGACCCCCGAAGAGGCCGCACACCTCGAATCACTCCTCGCCACCTGGCTGACCCGCTTCGAAACGCCGCTCCGGACGGATATCTGAGCCGCTCGCGGAGCGAGGGCCCGGCCGTGGTCTGAGCCGGTCAGACGGGTGGCGTCCAGCCCCGGCCCCGTACTCGTCAGCGCAGGTAGAGGCGGAGCAGGTCCTCCTCGGTCTCCCGGCGCACGATCGCCCTGGCGACCCCGTCGCGGACGGCGACCACCGGGGGCCGCGTCACATGGTTGTAGTTGCTCGCCATCGACCGCTGGTAGGCCCCCGAGGCGGGGATCGCCAGCAGATCGCCGGGCCGTACGTCGGCGGGCAGCGGCAGGTCCCGGACGAGCACGTCGCCGCTCTCGCAGTGCTTGCCGACCACGGTGACCTCACGCGGGGGCGCGTCCGAGGAGCGGGAGGCCAGGAGCGCGGTGTAGGCGGCGCCGTACATGGCGGGGCGCGGGTTGTCGCTCATCCCGCCGTCCACGCTGACGTAGGTGTTGACACCGGGGATCTCCTTGACCGTGCCCACCTCGTAGAGGGCGACGGCGGTGGGTCCGGCGATCGAGCGGCCCGGCTCGACGGCGAGCCGCACCCGGGCGGGTACGGCCGCACGCAGCGCCGCGACCACCTCGGCCGGGCGTGGCGGGACCGGGTCGCCGGGCCGGTAGACGATGCCCAGGCCGCCGCCGAGGTCGAGCTTGGGGATCGTCACGCCGTGCTCAAGCTCGCAGGCCAGCAGGAAGTCGGCCATCCGGCGGGCGGCCAGGGTGAAACCGCCCAGGTCGGTGATCTGCGAGCCGATGTGCGAGTGCAGCCCGGTCAGCTCCAGTGAGGTGGTGGCCAGGACCCGGCGGACCGCCTCGGCCGCCAGTCCGGCACTGAGCGAGAACCCGAACTTCGAGTCGTCGCCCCCGGTGGCGATGAACTCGTGGGTGTGCGCCTCCACCCCGGGGGTGACCCGGATCATCACGCGCTGCCGTACCCCCGCCTCGTCCGCGAGGGCGGCCAGGCGCTCGATCTCGGTGAAGGAGTCCACGACCACGCAGCCGACGCCCCAGGTGACGGCGCGGCGCAGCTCGGCGACCGACTTGTTGTTGCCGTGGAAGACCACCCGCGCGGGGTCCATGCCCCCGGCCAGGGCCACGGCCAGCTCGCCCCCGGTGCACACGTCGAGGCAGAGTCCGGCCGCCTCCAGCCAGCGCACCACCTCGGGGCAGAGGAAGGCCTTGCCGCCGTAGTGCACCTCCCCGTCGGGGAGCGCCTCCCGCCACTCCGCGCAGCGGTCCTGGAACTCCTCCTCGTCGAGGACGTAGGCGGGCGTGCCGAACTCGGCGGCGAGCTCCCGCACGCCGATCCCGCCGATGCGGAGTTCCCCGCCGGTCCATGCCGCAGTGCGCGGCCAGCCGTTCTCCATCACCAAGGTCATGGTGTCGAAGGTAGAGACTGATGGCTTTTGTCCGGTCTTAGCAGCGAAGTTTTCGATGCCAAGGCTCGCAAGCATTCACCTGTGTTGGGGCCGTTACCTCCCGTCGCCACCATAAACTCAACTATTCGCAAACTAGGAGATTTCATGACAAAGCGCCTATATTCGGTCATCGCTGTCGCGCTGGCGGTGTCGGCATTCGCCGGCGGCTGCGGGCGCTCGTCGTCGGGAACCGACGTCGGCTCGGACGCCGGCTCGGCGGCCGGCAAGACCGCCAAGGACCTGGTGCCCGAGGCCGTCCGCAAGAAGGGCGAGCTCCGGATGGCGACCTCGGAGGGCTACCCTCCGATGGAGATGTACAAGCCGGGTACCCAGGAGCTCACCGGCGTCGACCCGGACCTCGCCGAGGCGATCGCGGCCAAGCTCGGCCTGAAGGCCAAGGTGACCAACGCCGCCTTCGACGGCCTGATCCCGGGTCTGCAGGCAGGCCAGTGGGACGTGGTGATGTCCTCGATGAGCGACACCGAGGAGCGCCGCGCGGCCGTCGACTTCGTCGACTACTTCAACGCCGGCGGGGCCATCATGGTCAAGAAGGGCAACCCCGAGGGCATCAAGACCCTTGAGGACCTGTGCGGCCGTACCGTCGTGCTGGCCAAGGGCAGCTCGAACCTCGCGATCGGGCAGCGGCAGGACGAGAAGTGCGCCAAGAAGATGCAGATCATGCAGAGTGAGGACGCGCCGACCGGCCTGCTGAGCATCGACTCCGGCCGCGCGGTCGCCACCATCGTCGACTCGCCCGTCGCGGCGATGTACGCCAAGGAGACCGGCAAGTACGACGTGCTGTCCGAGCAGTACGACGCCGGTCCCTGGGGCATCGCAATCGACCGGCGCAACACCGCGCTGCGCGACGCCGTGGCCAAGGCGATGCAGGAACTGACCGCCGACGGCGGTTACCAGGCGGTCCTGGAGAAGTACGGCGTCGCGAGCAACGCCGTGCCCGAGGTGACGGTCAACACCAAGCCGTGGAAGTGACCAGAACCGCCGCGGACACCGAGAATCCGCACCTGCCGATCGACGCGCTCCGCCCGCCGCGGCCGGGCCGGTGGATCACGGCGGCGGTCGCCGGATTCGTCCTGGTCTGGCTGGCCTACACGATCATCATCAACGAGAACCTGCACTGGGACGTCATCGCCGCGTACCTGATGGACGGCAGGATCCTCGGCGGCCTGTGGGTCACGATCCAGCTCACCGTGCTGTCGATGGTGATCGGCCTGGCGCTGGGCATCCTCGCCGCGGTGATGCAGCTGTCCGGCAGCCCCGTGCTGCGGGGCGCCTCCGCGCTCTACACCTGGTTCTTCCGCGGCACCCCGCTGCTGGTCCAGCTCATCTTCTGGTTCAACATCGGGCTGGTCTTCCCCTCCTTCGGCATCGGCGTGCCGTTCGACGGCCCCAAGCTGATCGAGTGGCAGGCCAACGAGCTGATCACGCCCTTCACCGCGGCCCTGCTCGGTCTGGCGATCAACGAGGGCGCCTACATGGCCGAGATCGTCCGGGCGGGCATCCGCTCGGTGGACCCCGGCCAGCGCGAGGCGGCCGAGGCGCTCGGCATGTCGCACCGGCAGGTGCTTCGCCGGGTGGTGCTTCCCCAGGCGATGCGGGTGATCATCCCGCCCACCGGCAACCAGTTCATCTCGATGCTCAAGACCACCTCGATGGTCTCGGTCATCGCCGGGGCCGAGTTGCTGACCGTCTCCCAGCGCATCTACCTCGGCAACTTCGAGGTGATCGCGCTGCTCGTCGTGGCCTCCATCTGGTACATCGTGCTCACCACCATCGCCAGCGTCGGCCAGCACTTCATCGAGAAGCGGTTCGAGCGCGGCCACCACACGCTGCAGGTCAGGGTCCGCCGCAACCTGCGGCCGTTCAGCAGGGGGAACGTCTGATGGCCGAGCCCATGGTGAGCATCCGCTCGGTGCGCAAGCGCTTCGGCTCCGTCGAGGTGCTCAACGGCATCAGCCTGGACGTGCCGGTAGGCGGCGTGGTCTGCGTCGTCGGCCCGTCCGGGTCCGGCAAGTCGACACTGCTGCGCTGCGTCAACCGGCTGGAGACCATCGACTCCGGCCGCATCCGGGTGGACGGCGACCTGATCGGCTACGCCGAACAGGGTGACCGGCTCCACCACCTGAGCCCCGCCCGGCTCTGCCGCCAGCGGCAGGACATCGGCATGGTGTTCCAGCGCTTCCACCTCTTCCCGCACCGCACGGCGCTGGAGAACGTCATGGAGGGCCCGGTGGTCGTCAAGGGCGTCTCCAAGGGGGACGCCAGAAAGAGGGCACTGGAACTGCTGGAACGGGTGGGCCTGGCGGACCGCGCGGACCACTACCCCGCCCAGCTCTCCGGCGGCCAGCAGCAGCGCGTGGCGATCGCCCGCAGTCTGGCCATGGACCCCAAGCTCATGCTCTTCGACGAGCCGACCAGCGCGCTCGACCCCGAGCTGGTCCAGGAGGTGCTCGCGGTCATGCGGGACCTGGCCGTCAGCGGGATGACGATGATGGTCGTGACCCACGAGATGAGCTTCGCCCGCGAGGTCGGCGACAACCTGGTCTTCATCGACGGCGGGGTGATCGTCGAGCAGGGCCATCCCCGCGACGTGCTCGCCAACCCGCGCCACGAACGCTTCCGCACCTTCCTCGGACAGGTCCTGTGATCCCCCATTTCGATCTGCTGCTCCGAGGCGGCCTGGTGGTCGACGGTACGGCGGCACCCGATGCCGCCCGCCCCGCCGACGTCGGCGTCCTCGCCGGTCGCCTCACGCTGCTGCCCCCGGGAACCCCGGCCGGCTCCCGCCACACCGAGGACGTGACCGGCCTCGTCGTCGCCCCCGGCTTCATCGACGTGCACACCCACTCCGACGGCGTCACCCTGATCGACGGGGAGGTGGGCGGCGACATGGTCCAGGCCGCCGTCCTGCAGGGTGTCACCACGGAGATCTGCGGCAACTGCGGTTCCAGTCTCTTCCCCGCCCTGCCGGAACGGCTGGCCGCGATGCGCGCGGAGAGCCGGGTCTACTTCGGCGGCGATGTCGGGATGTACGAGGGCTTCGCCGAGTTCGCCGCCGCGCATGCGGCCGTGCCCCGCGCCAACCACCTCGCCTCCCTCGTCGGGCACGGCACGCTCCGCGCCGGAGTGATCGGCCCCGTCGATCGGGCCGCCACCCCCGGCGAGCTGGAGACCATGTGCGCGCTGCTCGACCGGGCGCTCTCGGCGGGCGCGGCCGGGCTCTCCAGCGGGCTCATCTACACCCCCGGCACCTACGCGAGCACCGACGAGGTCGTCGCGCTGGCCGCCGTCGCGGCCGGGCACGGCAAGCCGTACGTCACCCACCTGCGCGATGAGATGTCACGCGTGGAGGAGGCTCTGGAGGAGGCCGTCGAGATCGCGCGCAGGAGCGGTGCCCCGCTGCACGTCTCCCACCACAAGACGGCGGGCAAGTACGCCTGGGGACGCACCGAGCGCACCCTGCCCAGGATCGCCGGGCTGCGGGCCGAGGGCATGGACGTGACCTGCGACGTCTATCCCTACACCGCGGGAAGCACGGCGCTGGGCGCGATGCTCCCGCCCTGGGCCTCGGACGGCGGGCTGTCCGCGCTGATGGCGCGGCTGGCCGACCCCGGCCAGCGCGACCGGATGCGCCGAGCCATCGCCGAGGGCGTCCCCGGCTGGGAGAACACCGTCGGCAACGGCGGCTGGGACCGCATCTCGATCGCCTGCGCGCCACGCCACCCCGAGACGGAGGGGCACACGATCGCCGAGCTGGCCGCCACCCGCGGCCAGGACCCCCTCGACGTGGCCGCCGCCCTGCTCGTCGCCGAGCAGGGCGAGGTCACGATCATCAGCCACTCCATGATCGAGGACGATGTACGGCGGGTGCTGACCGCGCCGTACTCGATGATCGGCTCCGACGGCGTGCCCAAGCCCGGCGGCCGTCCCCACCCGCGCTGGGCGGGGACGTTCCCCCGCGTGCTCGGGCACTACACCCGGGAACTGGGACTGCTCGACCTGGAGACGGCGGTGCACAAGATGACCGGCATGGCCGCGGCCAGGTTCGGGCTGACCGGGCGCGGCGTGATCAGTGACGGCGCCCATGCCGACCTGGTCGTCTTCGACCCCGGCTCGATCGCCGACGGCGCCACCTTCGCCGCGCCGCTGGTCCCGCCGACGGGAGTCCACTCGGTGATCGTCGCCGGTGAGCGCGTGATCCGCGACGGTGCCCAGACCGGCGCCCGGCCTGGGAAGGTGCTGGCCACGTGATCGACGGTGACGCTGACCTCGGGAAGGATGAGGCGATGACAGAGTTCGACCTGCCGGGTGAGAGCGGCGCCGCCGCGGTGATCTCCAGGGTGGCCGTGTCGGTGCCGGGGCTGATCTCCGTCCACGAGGACACCGAGCTGCCCCTCGCCAGCGTCGGCAAGCTGCTGCTGCTCGCCGTGGTGGCGCGCGGGATCGCCGAGGGAGAGCTCGATCCCGCCGAGATCGTGGAGCTGCGGGAGGATGACCGCTGCGGGGGTTCCGGGCTCCTCGGCGTCCTGTCCGGCCGCCGCTGGGCGATCGGAGATCTCGCCGTGCTCACCGCGTCGGTGAGCGACAACACCGCGACCAACGCGCTGCTGCGCCGGCTCGGCCTGGACCGGGTCGCCGAGGGCGCCGCCGCGCTCGGCTTCGCGCGGACGCGGATCCTCGACCGGATCCGCGAGCCGCGCCTGCCCTCGCACCCGCCGACCTTCGCCGTCGGCACGGCGGGCGAGCTCGCCCGGTTCGCGGCCGGGCTCGACGGCCGGCGGGAGTGGACCCGGCTCCTGCTGGGCTGGATGGCCTGCAACACCGACCGGAGCCTGGTTCCCGCCCTGCTGCCGAGCGAGCCGGAGGAGCGGGAGATCCCCGGCTCCGTTCCCGCCGGGACGGTGTGGGTGGCGAACAAGACCGGCACCGACGTCGGGGTGCGGGCCGACGTGGGTGTGATGATCGGTGCCGGGCGCCGGATCGGCTACGCCGTACTGGCCAGCGGTCCCGCCGGCGGCGAGCACGCCCTGGTGGAGCGTGCCCGCCAGGCCGGCCTGGCCATCGGCCGCCTGGCCGGTCTGCCTCCCGGCCGCTGACCGAGAGGCGGGGCGAGCCGCCCTGGCGCCCGCCGGTCATACCGGCGATCGCCAGGGCGGCGTGCAAAGGCGCTATCAACTGGTCTTTGGGCGAGCCCCGCCCGCTGTCGCCAGTAGTTGCCGCCTCATCCCGCCGCAATTCCGCTGTCGAACCGCACGCTCGCCCGCCTGGCCGATCTCATCCGTGCCCAGCGCGCACAACGTCGCTGCGGGTGGCGCGCAACGACTACGACGCGCCGCCTGAGCGGCGGTCCGGGCGGTCCCGTAGCTGGGCCGGCAGAGCGCTGGCGTCGTCGAGGGCGACGAGCAGCTGGAGCTCGTCCGTGATCGGATTCGGAAGATCGGCGCCGGTGTCCGGCCGCGTCCGCAGGCCATCAAGGATGAGACGCAGGTAGCGCCGCCACAGGTTCGGGTGCCCGGTGTGTTCACTGATCGCGGCCACCATCAGCTGGATCATCGGCATATCCCAAGGTTGCACGTCCGGCCGCAGGGCGCCTTCGTCCTTGGCGCGTTGCAGCAGGTCGCCCGCGGCGGGGGCGATGCGGCTCAGCACCTGGTCGCGGCGTTGGGGCCCCCGCCCGGTGCCGAGCATCACCTCGCGCAGCCCGCGATCGAAAGCCTGAAGCTCGCACACCTTTTCCAGAGCGCTGGTCAGCGCGCTCCAGGCGTCCTTGCCGAGAGTGGCCTCGTGCAACATCGCCTCGACATTGTCGATCATGTCCTCGAACAGGGCGTCGACGAGCTCCTCCTTGTTGGCGAAGCGCCGATAGACGGTGCCCACGCCGACGCCCGCGCGCTCGGCGACGTCGTCCAGGGTGGCGCGCACGCCTTGCTCACGGAACACCTCGTGCGCCGCCGCAATGATCTTGCGCCGGTTGAGCTCGGCGTCTCGCCGTAACTTCCCCCGGCGTTTCTCGCCCGGTGCCGACATGCGCACTCCCTTCTTCCAGCCCTCACCCGCCCCGCCTGGAAGGCCGGCTCGCGGGGTCTCCGCCACGCCCGGCGCCGCGAATCCGATCCCAGGTCCGGCCGAATCGTCGAGGAGTCAGCGCAGGGCGTTACGGATCTGGGCCGAGGCGTCGCGCAGGTAGTCGATGAAGGAGCGCAGCGCCGGGTTGGGATTGGTCGGACGGGTGGCGGCGCCGATCCTGCGATAGAGGTGGGGCCCGTCCAACCTGCACACCTGGATGCCCGAGGCCCCCTGCGCGCCGAGGCTGGGCACCAGCGCCACCCCCAGCCCGGCCCTGACCAGTCCGAGCGTGACCTCGTAGTGGTCGCTGCGACAGCGGATCATCGGGCTGAACCCCTCCAGCGCGCTGGCACGCTCCAGCACCGAGACCGGGATGTCGGTGCCGTACGTGGTGATCCACGGCTCACCGGCCAGGTCGGCGATCCGTACCCGCTGCCGCTGCCCCGCCGGATGGCCCGGCGGCACGACCAGAAGCTGCGGCTCGTCGAACAGGTGGGTGACCTCGACCCCCTCCGGCGGCTTCCAGGGATCGAGCGCGTGCTCGAAGACGACCAGGACGTCCAGCGCGCCGCGCTCCAGGTCGGGCAGGAGCTCGTGCGGCTGGCCGAGCACCAGGTCGAGCTCCACGGCGGGGTGGCGGGCGGTGAAGGTCGACAGCGCCAGCGGCAGCAACCGGTATCCCGCGGAGGCGAAGAAACCGATCCGCAGTTGCCCGGCGTCGGCCCTGGCCTGCGCCAGCAGATCCTTCTCCGCCGCCTCGATGATGTCGAGCACCTCCTGCGCCCGGGTCGCGAGCCGCCGCCCGGCCGCGGTCAGCCGCAGGCTCTGCGCGCCCCGCTCCACCAGGCCCACGCCGGCCTCCTCCTCCAGCTTGGAGAGCTGGTGGGACACCGCGGAGGGCGAGAGCCGCAGGACACGGGCGGCTCCCGCGATGCTCCCCGTCCTGAAGATCTCCAAAAGCACCCGCAGGCGTTGGCTGCTCAGCACCGTTCCAGTATCGGCACCGGCGAAGCGGCCCGACGGCCGGGGTCCTCGTTGGTCAAGACACGCGCGGCAGGTCCGAATCCTTCACCCCGTCTAAAGATTTGACCTCAGAACAGGTCCCACCAGCCTTCCTAGCGGCTCGCAAGCGTTTCCCAAGCATGATCACACACTCTGCCGACAGGACATCGCACGTGCTCGGGAAGCGATTCTCAGTGGAGTCGCCTTTCGGCTGGCAGGTGCTTCTTCACGAAAGGCAGGAAGAAAATGAAAGCTCGTCGTCTGGCCACAGCGGCGCTGATAGCCGGTGGACTCGTCTTCGGCACCATGGTCGGCCCCGCCGCAGCCACCACCACGGCGGCCTCCGCGCAGGCCGCCCCGTCCTGGCACCTCGCGGACTACTACCAGTACAGAAACGACTGCAACAGAACCGGTTTCCAAGCCATTACCAACGGCGGCATCGTCCAGGCTTACAGGTGCGATCTCGAAGGCTCCCGCTTCGCCCTTTATCTCTACTACTAAAAACGTCGGCCCGGGACGGATCTCTCCGTGAGTCCGTTCCGAGCCGGCCGTGCGGGCCGCCCGTGCCGGCGAGCCAACTCAATAGAGTCGCTTTCCGGACAAGGACGGCCCGCACGATCGTGGTGCCGGAGCGAGGACAGCGGGAGCGACTCCGTGTCCTTCCCTATCCGGTCAGGACGGGACGATCAGCGCTCCTCGTCGTCGGTGAGCAGGAAGCCGGGCCGGGAGCGATCCCAGCCCGGCACGTTCAGCGCGTTGAGCGCCGAGACGATGCGTTTCTCCTCGTAGACGAAGTGCGTCTCCATCAGCGCGGCGAGGCTGTCCAGCTCGCCGCGCACCTTGACCGGATCCGTCTCCTGGTCCAGGCCGCCGACGAGCGCCTCCAGTCTCCTGAGGGAGTCCTCCACCAGCCGGTGGTCGCGACGCAGCTCGTCCAGCACCGGGCGCAGTTCGGGAAACTCCTCGGCGAGCGTGGGGAACGCGCCGTCGTCCTCGCCGGTGTGGTGCCGGTTCAGGGCGGAACAGAAGGTCAGGCAGTGGGCCCGCAGTTCGCGGGGCCGTGCGCCGCCGTCGAGGTGGGCCTCGACATTCTCGCGGAGCGCGTCGAGCTCCTCACGGAGCCAGAGATGTACTTCGATCAGTTGGTTGCCGAACGCCAGCAGGCGTCCATCGGGTGTTTCCAAGGTCGTCCAGTGTTCCGGCGCCTCCATGCCCTCGGCGATCTCTTTGCCGGGTGCACCGCGACGCTGGCACAAGATCCCACCATCATCGTGACGATCGGTCAACCCGCGCTCCCCCGGTGAGGGGATGCCCGTGCGCGCCGCGTACAAGATCGCGTTCATGACGGCGGCAGATCACCGTGCCCGGCGAAACCGACGGTCTCGTCGGCCCAGCGATCCAGCAGGATCGGGTCGTGGCTGATCGCCAGCACTCCGGCCCCGGTACGCTCCCGGTAGGCGTTCACCACCCCGACCAGGTGTGCCTGCGTGGAGGCGTCCAGCATGGTGGTCATCTCGTCGCAGATCAGGTAGCGGGGTTCCAAGGTCAGTGCCCTGGCCACGCAGGCCCGCTGCAACTGCCCGTCGGAGACCTCGTGCGGCCATCGGGTGAGCAGGTCGCCGGTCAGACCTGTCTCCCTGGCCAGCTCGGTGACGCGCCCCTCGTCCGGCCGGCCGTTCGCGGTCAGCGGCTCACCGATCACTTCGGCGAGTTTGAGACGCGGGTCCACCGCGAGCCTGGGCTGCTGGTAGATCAGGGCCACCCGGGTGCGCAGGTCGCGGGCCGCGCGCTGCCGCCAGCGCGTCACGATCGTGCCGTCCACGGTGAGCGTGCCCGACGCCGGGCGCAGCATCAGCGCCATGACCCTGGCCAGCGTCGACTTCCCGCAGCCGCTCGGCCCGGCCAGGCCGGTCACCTTACCGGGCACGATCGTCAGGGACGTCTCGTCCAGCGCGGTGTGCCTGCCGTATCTGACGGTGATTCCGGACGCCTCAAGCATGCCTGTCCTCCAGAGCGTGGTGGCAGGCCACACCGCCGTCCATCGGTGGCGGCACGGCGCATCGCTCGGTCTCGTGGCCGCAGCGCGACCGGAACGCACACCCCTCGGGCAGCCGGGTCAGCTCGGGCGGCAGCCCGGGAATGGGGACGAATGCCCGATCCGGCTGGGCCGCCACCAGCCCCGCCGTGTACGGATGGCGGGGGCGCCCGAGCACCTCGGCCACCGGCCCCACCTCGACCAGGCGGCTGGCGTACATCACCGCGAGGTCGTCGGCGACCCGCTCGGCGGCGCGCAGGTCGTGCGTGATCAGGAGCACGGCACGTCCCTCGTCGCACAGCTCGCGCAGCGTCGCCATCGCCCGGTCCACCAGTGGCCGGTCCAGCCCGCTGGTCGGCTCGTCGGCCAGCACCAGCCACGGGTCGCCTGCCAGCGCGATCGCGTTCGCCACCCGCTGGGCCATGCCGCCCGACAGCTCGTGCGGGTAGCGGTCCAGCTCCTGCGGGCGCAGGCCGTACCGCGCCGCCAGGTCATCGGCCGTGGCGTGCGAGCCGAGCTCGCGGATGGCCTCCTGGAGTTGCGCCCGTGCCGTGCGCACCGGCGTGAGGTGGGTGGCCGGGCTCTGCGGGATGAGCCCGATCGCCCGCCCGCGCACCCGCCTGGCCAGTACGGCCTGCGAGGCGCCGAGGAGTTCCACCGGCTCCTCGCCGTGCTCCAGCCATGCCTGGCCGGAGACGGTCGCGTTGTCCGGCAGCAGGCCGAGCAGCGCGTGCGCGAGCACCGACTTGCCGCACCCGGACTCACCCACCAGGGCCAGGCAGCTACCCGGCCGTACCTCGAAGGTCGCCTCGCTGACCGCCTGCACCAGCGCGCCGGGGATGCGGAAGCTGACGCTCAGCCCCTGAACCCGTAGCCGTCCGTGGCCGGTCACAGTTCCAGCTCCGATCTCCAGCGAGGGGTGCGGCGGTCACGCCAGTGCTGGGCCAGCACCGATACCGCCAGCGTGGGCACCAGGATGAACAGGCCGGGTATCAGGCTCGACCACCAGTCGCCGGTGAGCAACGAGCGCTGCCCATCGTTGATCATGTTGCCGAGTGAGGCCAGGTGCGGCGGGAGTCCCAGGCCGAGGAAGCTCAGCGCGGTCTCGTGCCAGATCGCGTGGGGCATCATCAGCACCGTCGCCAGCATCAGGTGGGGGAAAAGGTGCGGTAGTAGATGGCGGCGGACCACCCGCATCCTGGTCGAGCCTCCGGAGATCGCCGCCTCCACGAACGGGCGCGAGCGCAGCGAGAGCACCTCGGAGCGCACGATCCGGGCCGCCGTGGTCCAGTGCGTCACACCTACCGAGACCACCACGGCGGCGGCGCTCGGCGCGAACAGCGCGACGATGAAGATGCCGAACAGCAGGTGCGGCAGGGCGTTGAAGCCGTCCACCACCCGCATGAGCAGGCGGTCGGGCAGTCCTCCCAGGCTGCCCGCCGCCAGGCCCATGAGTCCGCCGATCACCATGCTGACCAGCGCGGCCACCAGGCCCACGAGGAAGGAGACGCGCAGGCCGTAGATCGACCGGATCAGCACGTCCCGCCCGACCTCGTCGGTGCCGAGGGGGTGTGCGAAAGAGGGGGGCTGCCCGGCCGCGCGCAGGTCCACCAGGCTCTGGTCGAGTTGCACGACAGGCGGCACCAGGAGTACGGCGAGCGCCAGCAGCACCAGGGTGCCGGCCGCGAACCTCACCGGCATTCAGCCCACCCCCAAGGTGCGCACCCGCGGATCGGCCACGGTGTAGGCGATGTCGGCGAGCAGGTTGCCGACCAGCACCGCCGCCGTGCCCAGCAGGGTGAGCGCCGCCAGCAGCGGGAAATCCACGGCCAGCGCCGCCTGTACCGAGGCCGCGGCGACGCCGGGCCAGGAGAAGATCGTCTCGACCAGGATCGCGCCGGTGACCAGTTCCGGCATCCGGGCACCGAGCAGGGTGAGAAAGGGCAGCAGCGCCGACCTCAGCGCATGCCGCACGATCACGGTTCGCTCGCGCAGGCCGCGGGCGCGCGCGCCGATCACGAAGTCCTCCCGCAGCACCCCGATGACCGACTCCCGCACGTAGAGCACCAGCCACGACGACTGGGAAATCGCCAGCACCGCGACCGGCAGGACCAGGTGCGCGGCCACGTCAGCGGGGTCGATCGTGGTCGACGCCGCGTCGGTCAGGCCTCCCGCCGGCAGCCAGCCCAGCTGGACCGCGAAGACCCAGACGGCCAGCAGCCCCAGCCAGAACACCGGGGCGGCCTCGTTGGCGAACGCGCCGCCGGTGATCGCTCGGTCCACCCAGGAGCCGCGCCGCCAGGCGGCGAGGGTACCCACCACCAGGCTGCCGGCGAACATCAGCACCAGCGCCGAGCCGGTGGCCAGCAGGGTCCAGCCCAGCCGCTCGCCGATGATCTCGCTGACCGGCCGATGCAGGGAGCGCGACTCGCCCAGCTCGCCGCTGACCAGGTTGCCGAACCAGGTGGCGTACTGCTCAAGGACCGGCCGGTCCAGGCCCCAGTTCTGCCTGATCGACTCGACCACCTCCGGGGAGGTGACCAGCGCACGGTCGCCGAGGTACTGCCTGACCGGGTCGAACGGGGAGGCCTGGGCCAGCGCGAACATGCCGATCGTGACGGCCACCAGCAGGGGCACCGCGAAGGCCACCCGCCAGGCGATCATCTTGAGTACCGCTCTCACCCGACCGGCTTCCAGGTGTGGATGCCGGCGAACAGGCCCCCGGTGGCATGCTCGTGGCCGTCCACGCCCGGCACGATCCCTTCGTAGTCGCCGCGGATCACGTACACGTGCTTGAGGAAGACCAGATACGAATAGACCTCGTCGTCCCTGATGACCTTCTGGAAGTCGGCGTAGATCCGCTCGCGCTCCGCCTGCTCGCCCGAGGCCCTGCCCTGCTCCAGCAGCCTGTCGGCCTCGGGGTTGTCGTAGCGGCCCGGGTTGAAGAAGCCCTGACCCTTGAAGTCGGAGTGAAACAGCTCGTAGTTGACGTAGTCGGGGTCATACGGGCTGCCGTACCCCATGACCGCCGCGTCCTTGTCCAGTCGCGCCTCGATCGCGTCCCAGTCCAGGCCGATCGGCTCGACCCGCAGACCGATCCTCTTGGCGTCGGAGGCGGCGGCCAGCGCGAGTTCCTTGCGCAGCGAGTCGCCCGCCGGATACATCAGGGTGAACTCGGCACTCCTGCCGTCCTTCTCCCTGATGCCGTCCTTCCCCATGATCCAGCCCGCCTCGTCGAGCAGCTTGCCGGCGGCTTCGGGGTCGGTGCCACCGGTCACCTCGGGGTTGTGCCATCCGATGTCGGGCGAGATCGGCCCGTAGGCGGGAACGCCCGAGCCGGCCAGGATCGTGTCGACCATCGCCTGCCGGTCGAGGGCCAGGCCGAACGCCTTGCGTACGGCCCGGTCGCCGGTCACCGGCTGGGTCATCGGGAACACGATCGCGCGATAGTCGGCGCTCGGTACGTCGTACACGGTCACGTCCTGCCGGCCGCGCAGGCCGACGGCGGCCTTCGGCGGCAGCACGGTGGCGTCGAACTCGCCCGCCCGGACCCGGGTCGCGCGCACGTTGTCGTCGGGGGCGAAGGCGAGCACCAACCTGGAGATCGCCGGAGCGCCACCCCAGTACTCCTTGTTCGCCTCCAGCACGATCTTGTCTCCAGGCGTCCAGGAGACGAACCGGTAGGGGCCGCTGCCGACCGGCCTGGTCTTCTCCATCGTGCCCGTGGGCACGATGCCGAGCGTGGTGCGCTGCACGAACGGCGCATAGGGGTACCGGAGACCGAACACCACGGTCCGCGCGTCGGGAGCCGCCACATCCTTGATCGCCGAATAGTCGCTCCTGATCGTGGAGTTGTTGGCGGGATCGAGCAGCGCCTCGTAGGTGTACTCCACGTCCTTGCTGGTCAGCGGCTTGCCGTCGTGGAACTTCACCCCTTCCTTCAGAGTGAAGGTGACGGTCGTCCCGTCCTCGGAGACGGTGGGCGGCTCAGCGGCGAGCGCGGGTTTGATCGTCAGGTCGGATGCCCGGCTCATCAACCCGTCGAAGATCAACGATCCCCCGTCAGGGGAGAACCCGAGCACCGGGCTCAAATTGTCGAATTCCGAGCTCAGGCCGATGACGAACGTGTCATCCGGCGGGTCGGCCGGCCCCTGCGGGGCGGAACAGGCCGCACCGGCCAGAGCGAGGACGACGCACAGCGTGGCGGACTTCTTGAGAAGTTTTGTCACAAGAGAACTTCTATCACTTGCAACTAACTTGCAATAACTTGGGATGGACTCCCAGTGGAGCTCAGGTGGCAGCTGCCCCTACGCGACCTACGACCTCCCCAAAGCGGGCCGCCGCCGGTGACCACTCGTCGAACGCGCCACCGACCGGCACCGCGGCGTGCGCGAGAACCGCCGCACTCCTCATCGGCCCCGGGCCGGCCCATGAGTCCCCTCAAGACGGCTGTGGTTCTCCTCGGCGCCCACCCCGTGGTTTCGTGGTCCTCGGCTGAGACAGCGAATGTCTCCACGAAGGGATGGGCGTGGAATTGAAGATCGTAGTTGACGACCTCTCCGGTCCGGAGATCGCTGGATTCCTCGACGAGCACGTCCAGGAGATGCGCTCCATCACTCCGCTGGAGAGCAAGCACGCCCTTGACCTGGAGAGCCTGCGCAGGCCCGAGATCACGTTCTGGTCGGTCCTGGACGGTGACGTCCTGGTCGGCTGCGGCGCGATCAAGAGGCTGGACGCGGACCACGCGGAGGTCAAGTCGATGCGCACCACGTCGACGCGCAAGCGGAGCGGAATCGCCTCCCTCCTCCTGGAGCACATCGTCACCGAGGCCAGGCGCATGGGATTCACCAGGCTGAGCCTTGAGACCGGGGCGGCCGAGTTCTTCCTGCCGGCCAGGAAGCTGTACGAGAGGTTCGGGTTCGAGTACTGCGACCCGTTCGCGGGCTACGGACCCGATCCGAACAGCGCGTTCATGACCAGAGTGCTCTGAGGACCTGTACGGCCGCCCCTTTTCCGACTCAGCCCCCGATCGCGGGCATGCTCTCGGGAACGGTCTCCACCGCCGCCTCCGGTCCCGGAGCCGTGAGAAGCTCCACCAGGTGGTCCGCGATCGCGGAGATGGTGGGCTGCTGCCACAGCAGGGTCGCGGGGAGACGGCGGCCGAAGCGCTTCTCCAGGCGCCGCCGGACCATGATGGTCATCACCGAGTCCAGCCCCTGCTCGACAAGGGGACGCCGGGTCGCCAGGTCCTCAGGGGCCAGCCTCATCACAGCCGCGATCTCCGCGCGGATCTCGGGCAGGACGCGCTCGCGCAGGTCCTCGGGCGCCAGGCCGGCGAACGACTCCGCGGGCCCCTGGAGATCCTCCTCGGCCGAGGTGGGCGCGTCGATCACCGGATAGCGGAGTCCCGCAAGGTGTCCCACCACCCGGCCGTCCACGTCGGCCAGGAGCGCCCGAACGGTGTCGTCGGCGGCCGGGTCCACGGCCGCGTTGATGATCACCGTCGAGGGTGGCGTGCCGGTAAGCACCATCTCGTCGATGTGCACGACCATGCGCAGCACCGGATCGCCGGGGAACACACAGGGCGCCACGGACATCGCCGCGTCCAGCGCCGGCGCCCAGCTCCCCGCTTCCTCGGTGCGGACCGTGGCCCGCAGCACGCCGTCTCCGCTCAGCAACGTCTCAATCGTCCAGTCGAAGCCCGTCGAGGGCACGCCGACGGTGGCCAGCCGCCTGTGCACGAACCCGGGATCGATCGGGGTGAGAGCGCCGGCGTCCGGCAGCACGTCGGGTTTCACCTGGCCCGGAGCAGCCACGTCCGCGGTGACGTGCACCAGCCAGGCGGGTTCCGGCTCGTCGGGGCCGGCCGGTGTACGGGCCGCGAGCCGTACCGCCGGAGGCTCGTGCACGACCTGGATCTGCCTGCGTGCCGCGGTCATCAGCGGATGCGTCATCTCCACGTCGGTGAGCGTGACGTCCTCGTCCTCGACCGCGTGCAGGAACGTGTTGACCAGCACGGCGGCGGGCACGATCTCGACCCCGTTGAGGGCGTGGCTGCCCGGGTAGGGCCGGTTGGCGTCCTCCAGGCTGGTCCGCCACACCCGGGTCCGGCTGCCCGCGAGGCCGGTCCCGGCTCCGAGCAGGGTGTGGGAGTGCACGTCGTGCCCTCGGTTGCCGTCCTCGGTGTACCCCTCGCGCCAGTGGCGGCGGTGCTGCCAGGCGTACGGCGGCAGATCGGCCAGGCCGCCGGACGGCTGCAGCCGGCTCCAGTCCACATCGACGCCGTGACAGTGCGCCGTGCCCAGCGCGATGAGGAAGGTCGGCGACTCCGGCTGGTTCCGGCGCAGTGACGTGCCGACGAACACGTCCTCGAACCCGCTCTCCGAGAGCGTCTCGGTCACCGAGTGCGCGACCACGGGGTGGGGGGAGATCTCCAGGAACACGCGGTGGCCGTCCTGCGCCGCGGCCGTCGTCGCCGCGGCCAGCCGCACGGGGTCCCGGAGGTTCGCCGCCCAGTACGCGCCGTCCAGGACAGGCGTCGACCGGGGGTCCGCCAGCGCGGTCGTGTACATGGGGATGCGAGGCGCCCCGAACGAGAGATCGGCGGTGGCGGCGGCCAGTTCGACGGCCAGAGGCTCCATGTGCGGGCTGTGGAAGGCGACATCCGACGTCACCCGCCGCACCACGATGCCCTCGGCCGGCCACTCGTTCACCACCGCCTCGACCGCGGCGACGTCGCCGGACAGCACGGTGGAGCCGGGGGCCGACGAGATCGCGGCCACCAGGTCGGTACGGCCGGCCAGCCTCTCCGCCGCCTCCTCGAAGGACAGGTCGACCATCACCATGGCCCCCTTGCCCTCGGCCTGGCGCAGCAGCCGGGAGCGGCGGCAGATCAGGCGGGCGCCGTCGGCGACGGTCATCGCACCGGCCGTCACCGCCGCCGCGATCTCGCCGACGGAGTGGCCGATGACGGCCTTCGGAGCGACCCCGTACGCGTTCCAGAGCCTGGCGAGGCCCAGCTGCATCACGAAGATCATGGTTTGCACGCGGTCGATGGTGTCGAGATCGCCGTCGGCCAGGACCTGCCGGGGAGAGAAGCCGATCTCCTCGACGAAGATCGACTCCACCTCGTCGACCAGGGACGCGAACTCCGGCACGGCGAGCAGCTCCCGCCCCATCCCGCGCCACTGGCAGCCCTGCCCGGAGAAGACCCAGACCGGCCCGGGACCGAGCTCGGGCAGCACGTCACCGGTGAGGACGGTCTCGGCCGGCACGTCCTCCGCGAGCCTGCGCAGGTTGGCCGCCAGCTCGTCCCGGTCCGCCCCGATCACGACGGCGCGCCGGGCCAGATGGGTGCGCCGGAGCGCCAGTGTGTGCCCCGCCGACGCCAGGTCGAGCCCGTTGCCGAGGTGATCGGCGAGCTTGCCCGCGTACTGCCGCAAAGCCTGCTCCGACGCGGCCGACAGCGGGAACAGCCGCTCCCCCGTCCCCTCGCCCCGGGGCGCCTCCTGGGCCGCAGGAGCCTGTTCGAGCACGATGTGCGCGACCGTGCCGCCGTACCCGAAGCTGGAGACGCCCGCCCGGCGGGGGTGGTCGCGCTCCGGCCAGGCCGATCGTTCGGTCACCACGCGAAGGCCCGAGGCCTCCCACGGGATGGCCGGGTTCAGGCTGCTCAGCACGCTCGGGGGGATCTCACCGCGGTCGAGGGCGAGCACCGCCTTGATGACGCCGGCGATGCCGGCGGCGCCTTCGAGGTGACCGATGTTGGACTTGACCGAGCCGATGAGGCACGGGTCGCCGGGGGGCCGCGGCGTGCCGTACACGGAGGAGAGCGCACCCGCCTCGAGCGGGTCGCCGAGCCGGGTCCCGGTGCCGTGCGCCTCGATGTAGTCGACGGTGGACGGCGCGACGCCCGCCTGCCGGCAGGCCCGGATCATCACGTGCTCCTGAGCCTCCCCGCACGGCGCCATGATGCCGTTGGTGTGCCCGTCCTGGTTCACGGCGCTGCCGATGACGAGCGCGAGGATCCGGTCACCGTCACGCTGCGCGTCGGACAGCCGCTTGAGCACGACCACGCCGCAGCCCTCGCCGCGTCCGTAGCCGTCGGCCGACGCGTCGAACGACTTGGACCGCCCGTCGGGGGCCAGGGCTCCGGCTGTGCCGAGCGTGACGGTCTGGCCCGGGGTGACCAGCAGGTTGACGCCGCCGGCGAGGGCGATGTCGCTCTCGCCGAGCCGCAGGCTCTGCGCGGACAGGTGCAGCGCGACCAGCGACGCCGAGCAGGCGGTGTCGATCGCCATGCTGGGTCCGCGCAGGTCCAGGGAGTAGGAGATGCGGTTGGCGACGGCGCAGGTCGCGGCGCCGATCCCGGTCCACGCCTCGATCTGGGGCAGGTCCTCCAGCAGACGGCTGCCGTAGTCGGCCGTGCAGACCCCGACGAACACCCCGGCGTCGGTGCCGGCCAGCTCGTGCGGCGGCAGGCCGGCGTTCTCCAGGGCCTCCCAGGCGGTCTCCATCAGGATCCGCTGCTGCGGGTCCATCAGCTCGGCCTCGCGGGGCGACAGGCCGAAGAACTCCGCGTCGAAGCCCTCGATGTCGCTCAGGAAGCTGCCGTGACGCACGGCGTCGCGCAGCGCGGCGGCGTATTCGGGGCTCCGGTTCTCATACCGGCGCCAGCGTTCGGCGGGCAGCGGCCGGGTCGTGTTCCGGCCGGCGCGCAGCAGGTCCCAGAACTCGTCCGGTGAGCGGGCGTCGCCGGGGAGGCGGCATCCGATCCCGATCACCGCCACCGGTTCCGCTCGGACTCCGCTCGGACTGTCGACCATCTGCGTTCGTTTCCCTTCGGTTCAGACCCATTGAGGATTGTCGATGATCTTGATCACGGCGCTGGAGACGGTCACTCCCGGCCCGGTGCCGAGCATCAGCATGTGGTCACCGGGGCCCAGCTGCCCGCTCATGAGCAGGTGGTCGAGAGAGAGGACCTGGTCGCTGGCCCCGCAGTGGCCGATGGTGCGGCCGTAGTCCCAGGTCGAGCGGGACATCGGCAGGTCGAGCATGGCCATGCACCGCTGTTCGACGATCTCTTCGGAGTAGTTCATGAACGCCACCCGGGCGAGAGCGCCGGCCTCGATCCCGCTCTCGGCCAGCGCGCGCTCGACGACCTCCATCAACGCCCGCTGGATCTTGAACAGCGCCGTGGTGGCCTCGCCCTTGGGCATGACCTGCTGCCGGAACTGCTCGTTCCTGGCCGCGAAGCTCATCCGGCGGCCGACCGTGACGCCCGGGGGGAACAGGGGTTCGCTGCCCCGGTGCAGTTCCTCGGCCTCGGCCACCGTCGTCGTGCAGACCGACATCAGGCGCGCGAAACCCGTCTCCTTGGTGAGCACGAGCGCGCCGGCGGCGTCCCCGCCGATGTAGCCGGGGCCCATCCGCCACCGGTCCATCAGCGGGGTGCCGTAATTGTCGGCGGCGACCAGCAGGGCGGCCTGCCGGCCGGGAGCGGCGTCCAGGTAGCCGGCCGCGAGTTCCAGGGCGATGAACATCCCGTTGCAGCCCTGCCGGATCTCGGTGGCCAGGACGTCCCCGCCGACGAGATGACGCTGCAGGTAGGAGTGCGGGGGCCAGCCGTCCGGTCCCTGGTGCCAGGTCGAGGCGTACAGGAGGAGATCCAGGTCGGCCGGCGCCCGCCCGCTGCGCTTGAGCGCGCTCCGCGCCGCGTGCAGGGCCATCTCCGGAGCCGGTACGTCACCGGCCACCACCGTCCCGGCCAGGTTGTGCAGTTCGGCCTCCTCGGCCGGGTACCAGCCTTTGGCGACGGCTTTCTCGACGCTGACGACGGTCCGGGGGAGGAAGGCTCCCACTCCGCTGATGTACGTGTCCGCGTACCGCATGACTCTGCCCTCGCCCCGGCTAGACGGATTCGAGTTCTCTGACCATCGCCACGATGGTCACGACGTCCCGGAAGTTCTCGGGGTCGAGCTTCGCGGCGGGGATCGGGACGCCGATGTCCCTCCGGAGGAAGTTCAGCAGCCGCGCCGTCCGCAGGGAGTCCAGGAGACCCGACACGAGGAGCGGGGTCGTCTCGTCGACCTTGATGTCGTCGCCGTCCAGGACGAGGTTCTCCTGGATGAAGTCGACCAGCCTTCGCGTGAGCTCGGTCATGCGCGTGCCCCTCTCGTGACGGGAGAGGTGGACAGGACCCTGAACGCCGCCGCGGCGACGGACGTTCCGGAGCCGAACCCGACCATGAGCAGGTGATCGCCGGCCACGAGGCCACCGGTCGCGATCAGATGCTCGAAGGCGATGAACTGGTCCACCGCGCCGCAGTGGCCCACACGCCTCCCGTAGTCCCAGGTCGTCTGATCCTCCTCGATGCCCAGCCAGGACATCTGCCCGTCCAGGTCCTCGCGGCGGCCGTGCGGCAACGCCACCCGCGTGATGTCGGCGAGTCCGATCCCGGCCTCGTCCAGGGTCTGTTCGACCTGCTGCATCATCGTTTTTTGGATCGTCAGGTGGATCCCGGTTCCCTGCGCCTTGAGCAGCCGCTGGCGGAATTCCTCGTGCCGGTCTCCGAAGCTCAGCCCCCTGCCGATGGTGGCGTCCGGGGGGAACAGGGGGTAGGCGCCGTCGTTGACCGCGTCGGCCTCCGGGATCACCGTCACGTTCACCGACAGGAGCTCGGCCATGCCGTACCCCTTGCCGAGGATGAGCGCGGCCGCGGCGTCGCCGATCAGCGCCCCGGGGGTCATCCGCCAGCGGTCCACCAGCGGGGTGCCGTGGTTGTCCGAGGAGACGACCATGGCCGTCTCCCGGTCCGCGTCGGCCTGCAGATAGCTCGCCGCCAGCTCAAGCGAGCTGATCATCCCTACGCAGCCGCTCCGGATCTCGAACGCCGGCACGTTCCCGCCGAGGAGGTGCGTCTGCAGGTAGTGCTGGGGCTGCCAGCCGTTCGGGCCCTGGTGCCAGACCGACGGGTAGAGCAGCAGGTCGAGATCGCGCGGGGAGGACTCACCCCAGCGGTCGTACGCGTCCAGGACCGCGAGCCGCGCCATCTCGGGCGCGGGCATGTCGCCGGCCACCGCCGCACCGATCTGCTGGAACCTCTCGACCTCCTCAGCCGGGTACCAGCCCTCACGAACCGCCTGCTCGACGCTCACACTGTCAGGCACATAAACGCCAAGACTCCTGACGAACATATTGGATGTACGCACACGTCCCCTAACTCGTCGACGATCCCGGACAACGGCCTTCGGGCAGCGAAAGGCGGCTTATCCGATTTATTTCGGGTCCCGGGATATCAAGCGGCCCCCGGCCGGCCAATGAAAACAACAGGAAATAGGCCGGCGGGCCGTCCGGGGCAAGACTAGGGGCGGACCGTCGAATAAAGCAATATGAACGCGAGCGACCCGGTCGGCGACATTCCGTGATCAGGACTCGACGGAACGTGTTGAATTCTGGAAATGCGTCTTTCCGCTCCACGCCGCGGTTTCTCCGAATGTAATTCTGGACGACGAGAGAACGGTGCCGGGCCGTCGCCATTCAGCTCAGGCCCGGCGCGTCGTCTCAGGCGGGCACTCTCGTGCAGACGATGTTGTTGAGTTTGAACTGGGCCGGAATATTGTTCGTCCCGGTGACGGTCGCCGAGAAGCCGAGGCTCTGACTGGATCCGGGGCCGATGTAGGAGTTATAGCCGACGTTGCGGGCGGTCACCTGGGTGCCGACCTGGGTCACTGTGGCGTCCCAGCCGGTCATGATCTGCTGGTTGCCCGACCAGGCCCACGTCAGGGTCCAGCCGTCGATGAGGGTCGTGCCGGTGTTCCTGATGACCACTCTGCCGTTGAAAGCGCCGCTCCATGCCTCGGTGACGTAGATGACCTCGCAGGAGGTGCCCATCTTGAGCCCGCCGCGCAGGAAGGTCGCGAAGTTGGCCCAGGTGGGGTTCAACGTGCCGGTGCCGACGGTCTCGGCGCAGTTGGTGGTGGTGCGGACGGTCTGCATGCCGTACTGGGCGGGGTCCATGATCTGGGGCATCATGTGATCCGCGCCGGGCACCGAGACGAACGTGGCGTTGCCGCACTGAGCCTTGATCCTGTTGTAGAGCAGGACGCTCTGCCCGTGCGGTACCAGGAAGTCGGCCTGGCCATGCAGGAACATCAGCGGCGGGTCGTTGCCGTCGACGTAGGTCATCGGATTGGCCTGGGCCACCGTGGCCGGGCAGGTCTGGATCGGGCAGCCGACCAGGAGGGATTCCGGGGAGGCGGGAGAGTCGTGGTCGAGCCCGCCGGTCGGCAGGTTCTGTGCGTTCATCTGCAGGAAGTCGGTCGGGCCGTAGAAGGCGAGTCCTACCTGCACGGCGCTGGAGACGCCGGTCGTGCCGACGGTGCCCTCCATCGCCGCCACGCCGCCGGACAGGGTGGCCATCTCCGTCAGCCAGCCGCCCGAGGAGTCGCCCATGATCGCGAAGCGATTG
Source organism: Streptosporangium sp. CA-115845 (assembly GCF_050943795.1). Classification (NCBI taxonomy): domain Bacteria; kingdom Bacillati; phylum Actinomycetota; class Actinomycetes; order Streptosporangiales; family Streptosporangiaceae; genus Streptosporangium; species Streptosporangium sp. CA-115845. The sequence goes on from NZ_CP191988.1 coordinate 6,521,106, forward strand.
GGGTCGATCTGGTACGCAGAGGCGTTCGCACGCAGCCAGCGGATGGCCGCCTTGATGTCGTGCACCTGGGCCGGGAAAATCGCCTGGGCGCTGGACCGGACACTGACGCCGGCCACCGCGAAGCCCAGCGGGTTGAAAATGGCCGCGATCGCGTCCGCGCCGGTCTTGCCGTCGTCGCTCGTCCACGCCGAGCCGGTGTGCCAGATTAGCAGTGGCCGGGGCGTGATGCCGGTGGACGGCAGGTAGAGGTCCAGCAGATGCCCCCTGCTACCGGTCGGTTGCGGGGCCGCGTAAGCGATGTCAGTGATCACCTGCGTGGCGTGAGCCGGTGGCGCGGAGGCCACTGACACACCGACGGTGGCCAGCAGGGTCATCGCCATGCCGACAATCATGGCCGTGCGGATTCGAGCTTGCATGGTGCGACTCCGGTCGGTCGGATGATCGCCGCTTCCCCGGTGGCCGTCCGTGTCTTCTCCCGTGCCGGGGCAGCCGCGATCGGCACGCCGACCGTAGCGCCTGCGAGAACAACGTCCTGCTCGAGTGTCGCGGCTTCCATCGATATGGGCGGGGAGACAATATGACACGTAAGTGACGATGGTCAAAGTTTTCTTTACATCGTTCCAATTGAACAGGAAAAGCGACATAAATCGTACTTATAGATCACATAGTACGAAGACAGTCCAGATCATCCATGGCATGCACAGGCAGTCGGATACGCACCCACGAGGTCTTTCAAGGCCGCCACGTCTGGAATTGGACAGCAGCCGGAACCCTCCGAGAACAGGCGACCCGGAAAGCGACGCCGGCTTTACCGACGGTAAACACCCGCGAAACATGCGCCCCCACGACAACGCCGATGAAAGTTTCAGCTCCTTCCCGCGACCGATTCGGGCGCGACAATCTTCCTGGCGCGTGATGAGTGATAATGTCCACCGTCATGATCTCCCCAATCGCAGGAGGACGAATGCGAAAGGTACGCGCTGTTCTCGTCTCGGCCGTCATGGTCCTCGGAGTGTCGCTGACGATCGGCGCCACCCCGGCGCACGCCGAGAGGCTGGCCGGCGTCTTCAGGGACCACTCGGAATGCGAGCGGATCGGCACCCAGGGCATCACCCAGGGCTGGTGGGACAGCTATTCATGCGAGTGGGACGGCCGGTACCGCTATTACTTCCTCTACGCGTGACCCCGTGAAACGCACGCACCCCCGGCGCCGAGGGATCGAACCGGGGGCGCGTGCTCATGATCCGTGGGTCGTGGGTTCAAGTCCCCCGCCCTACCACGCCGGCCTGCGGCTTTACCCGGACCTGTCGTCGCGTCACCTGATCGTGAGTCTTTGCGCTGCTCACTACGGGAAGTCCGGCAACAGGCGGATGTCCGTCGCATGGTTCCGCCGCGTCTCATCGGGGACGTGAGGCTCGACGTTTGTCGCCGCACCCGTGGCGGGATATCCAGTCCGACCTGTCACCCTGGTCGGCGACCGGGCCCGCGGGTGGCCCGGAGCCGGTTCACCGCCTCGACGACGGGCGCCGCGCCGTCCTCCGCCGAGACCCGGACCGAGAGGGCCTGGGCGCGTTGCCGGTAGGCCGAGTCGGTGGCCGCGGTGGTGAGTGCGGCGGCCAGCCGTGCGGGCGTCAGGCTGCGAAACGGGATCGCGGCCGGAGCGACGCCGAGTGCCACCAGCCGGGATGCCCACGACGGCTGGTCGTTCATGACCGGTACAGGCACGGCGGGCACCCCCGCCCGTACCCCGGCCCCGGTGGTGCCGCTGCCGCAGTGGTGGGCGACGGCGGCCATCTGGGGGAACAGCCAGTCGTGCGGCACGTCGCCGACCGCGAGAACGTCGTCCGAGAGGGGGCCCTGCAGACCCGTCTGGAGCACGCCGCGCAGTCCGGCCCGCCGCAGCGCGTGTACGGCGACTTCCGTGTGCTGTTCGGCTCGCGTGCCGGCCAGGCTGCCGAAGCCGATGAAGACCGGCGGAGGGCCCGACGTGAGGAAGTCGCACAGCACCGGGTCCGGCTGCCAGCCCCGTGGCCGGGACGGCCACCAGTAACCCGTGATCTCCAGCCCCGGCCGCCAGTCTGCCGGGCGCGGCAGCACCAGCGGGCTGAACCCGTGGAAGACCGGCCAGTGTGTGCTCTCCCTGCGCCGGTAGAGGGCGCGTGGGGTCATCGGGGGCAGCCCCAGCCGGGCCCGCATCCTCGTGCTTACCCCGGCGAGCAGCGGGCCCGCGGCGGGCACCTCGAACGCGAGCCGGGCCGCCCTGCGGTTCCCCCACGGCCCAAGCGACCGGCGGAACAGGCTCATGACCGGCGGAAAATCCCCCGTGGGATCGATCGGCTGCAGGTGCACCCCCATGCTCGGCACGCCCATCGCCTCGGCGACGTGATAGCCCGGCGCGCCCGCCATGCCCAGCAGGAGCAGATCGGCCTTCTGCTCGCCGATCTCGGCCAGACCCTCTATGAGCTGCTCACGGTATTCCTTGAAGGCACTGATGGAGAAGCGTCCGGCCAGCACGAGCGGGTCTCCGGGAAGGGGGAAGTGCTCCAGGCCCGCGTCGGTCACCAATGGCGCGTACGGGTCGTGCGCGGCGATCGTCACGTCATGCCCGGCCTCGCGTAAGCGCACCCCCAGTCCTGTGTAGGGCGCCACGTCCCCCCGCGTGCCGACTCCGATGATCAGAACCCGCATCCGGATCGCCTCCGTCGTCTTCGGTTTGTCATACAGTTGCATGATAAAAGGAAACGACGGCTTTTACCATGCACTCGCATGAGAAAGTGGCGGGATATGCCGAAGATCGTCGACCATGACGCCCGGCGGCGGCACATCGCCGAGGCCGTGCACCGCGTCATCCATGACAAGGGCATGGAGAGCGTCAGCCTGAGGGAGGTCGCCGCCGAGGCCGGGATGTCCATGGGGGCGGTGCAGTACTACGTCACGACCAAGGACCAGATGCTGCTGCTGGCGCTGGAGCGCATCAAGATCTGGATCGGGGACCGGGTGGCGGCCGTGGCCGCGCACCGGTCCACGCCGCTCGACGTGCTGCGGGCGACCGTGCTGGAGCTGTTGCCACTGGACGAGGAGCGCAGCTACCTGAACCGCATCGGGCAGGCGTTCCAGGCGAGCTCGGTGGTGTCCGAGGACCAGGCGGCCGCGATGCGGATCGGGTACCCGGCCCTGCTGTCCTTCTTCGCCGAGCAGATCAGGGCCGCCCAGGCCGCCGGGCAACTCGCCACCGACCTGGATGCCGGCAAGGAGGCGAGCATCCTGTACGCCTTCGCGCAGGGCATCGTGAACGCCACCCTGGTCGGGCACTACACGCCCAAGGAGGTCGCGGCGTTGCTCGACTACCACCTGGCGCGGCTCCGCGCGGGGTGAGGGCCGTAGCGGTAATCTTCGGCCGGTCCAAGCCGTAGCCGATTTCTGAGTTCAGCTCGAAGGCGGTCAGCCCCCATAAGCCCAAACCCCACATCAAGATGATCTTGAAGGGTTGAGCACCGGGGCTTGATCGACAACGGAACGGCCAGTGGCGTTAGCGAGCCGACACGGGTGGGGTTGCCGCCATCCACCGTTCCGTTGTCGATCAAGCCCCGAGCGCAATTCGGCGAGCTACTCTCAGGCGGGCGATATTTCCAGGACTGCGAAGGAGCTGACCCGATGGTCCTTGGAGTGATGCAGTGGGTCCTACTAGGGCTCGGATGCCTCAACACGGCGTTGGGCATCTACGCACTACTGACCAAGCGAGTCCCCGGCTGGGCCTTCCGGCGGCGTGAGGCTCCTGAGCCTTACCGCTACGGCTGGGGGCAGCTGCTGGTGTCGCTCTTCGCGTTCGTCGCAGCGTTGCAGCCGATGACGATGGATTGGCCGTTCGAGTTGTCCATCACGCTGCTCATGTTGGGGTTCGGGGCCTTCCTCGCAGGGCTATGGCTGATGCATTCGGGGAAGCGGGCTCGGCGGATTTCCTGACCGCTCGGGAGGGCCCGGAGGGACCTCACCGATTTCTTCGGCAACTGCTCTGGAAACCGTAGTCGGGTCGCCCTGGGGAGTTTCCCCCCGGGCTCCCACAGAACGGAACGTGACGGTCTCCCGTCATTCCGCTCTTCTCATCTCAAAGGACGGATCGGTTCCTCCGTCGCCGGAGTCGGCCAGGAGGACGAGGAGCCCCGTCCGGCGACGCCTTCGGGTTGGCACTGGTCAAATCAGTACAGCCAGGGCGCGACGCGCTGGCGGAAACGGCCCGGGTGTGCCCTGTCGCGTCACTCGGTCTCCATGCGCCACAACCGGACCGTCGAGCCGCGGCGCTCCTTGCGGATGTGCAGTTGGGCGGGGACCCGGGTGCGCAGCTCGGCGACGTGGCTGACGATGCCGACCGCGCGGCCGTTGTCGCGCAGGCCGTCGAGGATGTCGAGCACCCCGTCGAGGGTGTCCTCGTCCAGGGTGCCGAAGCCCTCGTCGACGAAGAGCGTGCCGATGTCGACTCCCCCGGCCTCGGCGGTGACCACGTCGGCCAGGCCGAGGGCCAGGGCCAGGGAGGTGATGAAGCTCTCGCCGCCCGACAGGGTCGCCGGGTCGCGGCCGACGCCGGTCCAGCTGTCCAGGATGTGCAGGCCGAGCCCGCCGCCGGACCTGCTCCGGTCGCCGGCGGAGCGGTCGCGGTTGTGCTCCAGCAGGTAGCGCCCGCCCGACATGTGGTCGAGCCGCTCGTTGGCCGAGGCGACCACCTGGCTGAGGCGCTCGCCGAGCACGTATGAGGAGAGCCGCATCCTCCACCGGTTGTCGGCGGAGTTCCCGCCGGTCAGGGCGGCGAGCCGGTCGGCCAGGCGGTGCTGCTCGTCGGCGGGCCGCCAGCGTTCCAGGCAGGCGGCCAGCTCGGTGCGGAGGGCGGCCAGCCGGGCCAGCCGGCCCTCGGCCTGGCTCCGCTCGGAGAGCAGGCGGGCGTGGGCGGCGTCGGCCCCGTCCCGCGCCTCGCGCAGGCTCGACAGGTCGGGCTCCGGCTCGGCGGCGGCGACGACCAGCTCGGGGTCGGCGAGCATCGCGGCGACCGCGGCGCTCTCCGTGGCGAGCTCGTGGAGACGGGCGGCCTTCTCCTCCCGGTCGGCGGGAGAGCATACCGCCGCACGGGCGTCGTCCAGCCCGAGGAAGCCCGCCTCGACGACGGCGCTCAGCGCCCGGTCGCGGGCGGTCACCAGCTCGGCGGCGCTGACCCGCTCGTCCCTGACCGCCTCGACGGCCTCCCTGAGCAGTTCCGCCTCGTCGGCCAGCCGGTCCAGCCTGGCGGTCAGCGTCGGGTCCTGGCCGCGTGCCTCGTCGATGCGCCCGGCCAGCCGCTCGGCGTCGGCGCCGAGCCTTTCGACGTCCGTACGGCGGGCCGCCAGGTCGACGGCGAGTTCACGCGAGCGTTCCCGGAGCCGCTCGGACTCGGCGGCGATCCCGGCCGCCTCCGCCGCCAGCGCCGGCTCGGCCTCGGCCGACTTCCGGAGCGCGGCCAGCACTCCCTCCGCCTCGGCGAGCTCGCCCGTGGCGTCCGGTAAGGCCAGGTCGCTCCGGGCACTCGCCTCCCGGTGGGCCGCGGTGATCTCGACGGCGTGGACGGCGGCGGCCAGGGCCGCGGAGAGACCCTCGGCCTCCGCCGCCAGGCGGTCGCGGCGGGCCTGGACCGTGAGGTCGTCGCCCCGAGCCCCGTCCAGGCGGGCGGTCAGGCGCTCACGCTCGGCCTGCCATCCCGCCAGGCGGGCATGGCCTTCGGCGAGCCGCCGGGCGATCTCCTCGATCCGGGTTCTCGCGTCGTCCAGCTCGGCGGCGATCCGCTCCACCTCGGTGGCGAGGGCGTCCTCGGCGCCTGCCGCAGAGGTCAGCGCCGCCAGTTCCCGTTCGGCCTCGGCGAGGGTGTCCTCCGCCCGTTCCCCGGTCTCCTCCCCCGCGACGGCGAGGACCTCGTCGAAGCGGGAGAGCAGCACCGTGACCGTGGTCTCCGCGCCCCGGCGCCGTTCCTGGGCCGCCTCGTAGGCGCCCTGGGCCGCGCGCTCGTCCTCGGCGGTGTGCGCCTCGTCGGCCGGGGCGGCGGGAGCGGGGTGGTCGGGTGAACCGCACACCGCGCAGGGGTCGCCAGGGGTGAGCTTGGCGGCGAGCTCGGCGGCCATGCCCTCGATCCTGGACCGCTGGATGTCCTGGTAACGGTCGCGGAGCGTCTGCGCGAGGTCGGTGGTCTCGACCTGAGCGGCGCGCGCGACCTCCAGCTCGGCGCTGAGCGCCTCGCGGCGCCGTACCGCGGTGAGCGCCGCGGTGGCGGCCTCGGCACGCGCCCGCGCAACCGGCATTCCCGCCCCGGCGGCCCTGGCCTCGTTCAGCCGTACGGTCGCCTCCGCCGCCTCGGCGGGCAGCCCCTCCCGGCGCTCGCGGACCTCGGCCTCCTGCCGGGCCGCCGCCGCGAGCTCACCGTCAAGTACGGCGATCAGCCCGTCGAGTTCGGCCAGCCGGACCTCCTCGACCCGCAGCCCCTCCAGCCCGGCCAGCGCTCGCCCGCACTCCCTCTCCCGGGCGGCGAGGACCTCGCGGACCTCACCGGGCTCGGCGGACGGACCGGCGCCCTCGCGACGGGTCCCGAGCACGTCAGGGGCCTCGCCCGGAAGCGTGTCACCGCTCCCGGGGGGAAGCCCCGCTCCGAGCGGGTCATGGGTTTCGGGAGTGGCGAGGGCATCGCGGCCCCCTGGCGGGAGAGCGGCAAGCCTGGCGGCGAGGTCGGTGCGGGCCGCGGCCAGGCCGGCGGCGAGGCGGTCGCGCTGCTCGGCCGCCCGGAGGCGGGTGGCGGCGCCCTCGACCGCCGACTCGGCGGCGGGGATGCGGGCGGCGTCCAGACGGGCGGCGGTGAGACGCTCGTCCACCTCCCGCCGGAGCTCGGGGACGACCTTCAGGCGGGAGTCGGCCACGGCCTGCGCGGCGGCCAGCTCGACGATCTCGCGAGCGGTCCTCTCCCGCTCCTGGACGATCTCCGCCAGGCGTGACTCCTCCGCGCGCAGCTCGCCCAGGCGGGTGATCTCGCTCCGGCGATCGCGTTCCAGCCCGACCAGATGGCCGAGCAGGGCGTGACGGCGGTCCGCGTCGACGTCCGCCTGGTCCCGGGCGTCGTCGCGGACGACGTCGGAGGTGGCATCGAGGAGAGGGAGTGCGCGGGCGACGGCGTCGGCGGCCAGGCTTCGGGCCTTGGTCGCGGCCTCGGCGCGCTGCTCGGCGCCCTGGATCAGCGGCAGCACCCGGTCGGCGCTCGCCGCCTCCTCCAGGAGGGTCTCCAGGTCCGCCCGTTCCTCGGCGGTCTCCTCCAGCGCCCGGCTCCTGGTCAGCGCCTCGGCGTGGCGGCGGCGCCGGTCGGCCAGCGCGGTGCCACGTTCCAGGCTCTCGCGCGCCTGCCGTACGGCGGCCTCGCTGCCAAGGCCCACACCGCTCAGCCGGGTGACCTCCCGTGCCGCGAGTTCCTCGACCGCGTGGGCCCATCCCAGCGGGTCATCCTCCACCGAGACCTCCACTGAGGCCTCCACCGAGACCTCGGTCAACGCGGCCGAGAGCGCGGACCCCGCGGCTTCCTCAAGACGTTTCACCGCGAAGTCGACCTCCTTGCGGAGGGCCTGCTGCTCGCGGAACGCCTCGGTGCGCCGGTCGGCGAGCCAGGACTCGGCGGTGGCGTAGACCTTCACCGAGAAGAGGCGCTCCAGGACCTTGCGCCGGTCCTCCCCGTCCGCACGGAGGAACTTCGCGAAATCCCCCTGGGGCAACATCGCGACCTGGAGGAACTGCTCGGCGTTCATGCCGAGCAGGGCGCCGATGAACTCCCCCGCCTCGTCGACCCGGTTGGTCAGCCCCACCCACTCCCCCGAGGGGGCCAACTCGGCGAGCAGTGCCTTCTCGTTCTCCCTGGTCGTGCCGGTGCCCCTGAGCTTGGGGCGCTGCCAGCCGGGCGACCGGGTGATCTTCAGCCGGCGCCCCCTGATCGTGACCTCCAGTGCCACGCTGGGCCCACGTCCCGGGGGCGCGTGGTCGCAGCGCAGGCTCTTGGCGCTGTCGCGCCTGCCCGGCACCCTGCCGTACAGGGCGTAGCAGAGCGCGTCGAGCACCGTGGTCTTACCCGCCCCCGTGGGGCCGTGGATCAGGAAGAGCCCCGCCTCGGCGAGGGCGTCGAAGTCGACCTGCTCCTCACCGGGGAAGGAGCCGAAGGCGGTGATCCACAGACGGTGCGGGCGCATCTACGCCATCGCCTCCTTCGCGCGGGAGGCCTCGACGGCCCTCTGCAGCAGTTCGGTCTCGGCGAGGTCGGCGGCCTCGCCGCGCACCTCGCGGACGAAGTCGAGGGCGACCTCGATCTCGGGGCGCCCGGCCACCCTGGGCCGGGTGGCGGTCTCACCGACCCCGCCCTCGGGTTCGAAGGACAGGGCGAGCGTGTGCGGGAAGCGGGACCTGAGCCGCTCCATCGCGCCCTTGGGCCGGATCCGGTCGACGAGCGTCACCTGGAGCCAGTGGTCCTCGTAGCGGGCGTGCTCGGGTGCGGCCAGCAGGTCGTCGATGCGACCGGTGAGCCGGCCGACCGGCCTGGGCACCGGGGCCTCGGCGAACTCCGCGCGCTCGTACCCACCGGGGCCGATGTCGACCAGCCAGGACCCCTTCACCTGGCCGGCCTCGGAGAAGGAGTAGGCGATCGGGGAACCGGAGTAGCGGACGGTCTCGCTCATCCGCTGGCGACCGTGCAGATGGCCGAGCGCCACGTAGTCGACACCGTCGAAGGCGGACACCGGGACGTGCGCGACGCCTCCCACGCTGATGTCGCGCTCGCTGTCACTGCCCCGTCCCCCGGTCACGAACGCGTGGGCGAGGACCACCGACCGAGGTCCGCGCCGGGTGAGGTCGGCGCGGATCAGGGACATGGCGTGCCCGATCGCGGCGGTGTGGGTGCGCTCGGGCAGCTCCCAGGGGGCGCGCACCAGCTCGGGCTCCAGGTAGGGGATGCCGTAGAAGGCGACGTCGTCGACGACGACCGGCTCGCCGACCCGCTCGGGGTCGGTGCGCAGGTGGACGCCTGCCGCGTCGATGAGGTGCGCGCCGAAGCCGAGACGGCGCGCCGAGTCGTGGTTACCGCTGATCAGCACGGTGCGCGCCCCGGTGTCGACCAGCCGCCGCAGCGCCTGGTTGCACAACTCGACCGCGTCGACCGAGGGCAGCGCCCGGTCGTAAACGTCGCCGGAGACCGCGACCACGTCGATCCGCTCCGATCTGACGGTCTCGATCAGGTGGTCGACGAAGGCACCCTGGGCGGCCAGGAGACTCTCCCGGTGGAACGAGCGGCCCAGGTGCCAGTCCGATGTGTGCAGCACCCGCATGTCGCACGAAGCTAACAGGACTCAACGACAAATGTGGCCACTCACATCACTCGGATCGCCCGTTCCGCTCAGGGTTTTCGTCCATGAGTACGCTTGAAGATCGGAGGGAACGATACCGGGAAACGACGATCACGGAGGCGAGTGACGATCGGGGATCGGATCGGTAACCAGGCCGGCCGTGGCGTTCTGAGCGTCGCCTCCGGCCTGATCCTCGTGGTTCTCGCGACGGTGGGCTACACCCTGCCGCCGCCGTTCGACCCGACCCCACTCCGCGCCGACCCGGTCTTCCAGACCCTTCCTCCCCAGCCGCCGGACGAGGTCAGGCCGGTCGTCGCGACCAGGCGGATCACCATGCAGGACATCACCGTCACGGCCGAGGACGGTACACCGCTCGAGGCGACGATCCGCGCGCCGGTCGCCCCCGGACGCCACCCGGCGCTGGTCTTCGTGCAGGGGGCCGGGCCCGGGGTCAGAGGAGAGTTCACGACCCAGGCCGAGTGGCTGGCCAGGGCCGGGATCGTCACCCTCGTCTACGACAAGCGGACCGTGGGCTACGACTTCCGCAACCGTGACTTCGGCCTGCTCGCCCGCGACGCCCTGCTCGTTCTGGAGGAGCTGCTCGTCCGCGACGACGTCGACCCGGCCAGAGCGGGGCTCTGGGGGGTGAGCGAGGGCAGCTGGGTGGTGCCCATCGCCGCCACCAGGAGCAGCGCCGTCGGGTTCACCGTGCTGGTGTCGGCCCCCAACGTCTCCCCCATGCGGCAGGTGACCTGGGCACTGGGCGAGCAGCTCGAACGGCTGTACGCGCCCAGCGGGGTACGCGAGCTGCTCACCCGCGCCATGGGCGCCGTCGACATGAACTTCCTGCGCTACGACGGCCTGCCCGCGCTGCGCGGGATGCGGCAACCGGTCCTGGCCCTGTACGGCACGCGCGATCCCTCGATCCCGTTCGTGGAGAGCAGCATGGCGTTGACCGGCGCGCTCACCGAGGGTGGCAACAGCGACTACACCATCCGCTACCTCGACCGCGCCGACCACGGCATGCGCGTGCACGGCGGCCCGTTCGCGCCCGGCTACCTGCAGACGCTGGCCAACTGGGTCCTGGGCCTGCCCGGCACGGCCAGACCCGCGGTGCGCATCGCCGGCGCCACGCCGATCCAGCGCCTGGAGGCCAGCGACGTTCCCGCGGCACCCTGGTACGCCGGGGGGACCGTCATCGGGCTGACGCTCTGCCTGGCCGCGGTCGGCTACGTGGTCGGCCCGGTGGCCGAGATGGTGGTGCGGCTCCGCGGCCGGTCACCCGCCGCGGAGGCCAACGCCCGGATCTGGCCGCCGGTCCGGCGGCGGTTCCGCCGGATGGCGTGGACCGGGGCCGGGCTGCTCGTCTCGGTGGCGGCGTTCATCACACTGCTCGTGCTGTTCTCGGTCAACCAGGCCGGGGCGTGGCCCGCGGTGCTCACCGGGTGGCTGGTCATCAGGATCCTGGCGCTGCTGATGCTGCTGCAGGAGGTCACGGGCGTGGCGGCCGTCGTCGCGGGGTTGCGGGAGGGCTGGGAGCCCTCCCGTCCGCAGAGTTTCGCGATCGCCGGGGTGCTCGGCGGCACCGCCCTGCTCCTGGTGGCCGCGGCCTACTACGGCCTGTTCGCCTTCCCCTGGTGACGTCCTGATCGCCGGCGCGACATCTCGGCGGGCTCCCGTTCCGCCCACGCCACCTCTCGCGTCCTGACCTGACGGCGAGACCCGAAGGGTCAGGGACGTTCGTAGGGGTTGTCCGGCCAGGAGGGGACCGCGGCGGGGAGGTCGTGGGAGACCTTCATCGGGAACTTCGCCGGCCGCTTCTCCAGGAAGGCCGTGACGCCCTCGACGCTGTCGGGCGCGGAGCCGAAGTCGCGCATCAGAATCGAGTCGGCTCGGTGGGCCTCCCAGGGGGAGGCGGCCGACAGGCCCGACCACATGAGCCGCCGGATCGCGGCGACCGAGGCGGCGGAGGTGTTGTCGGCGATCTCGCGGGCCAGCGCGTGGGCGGCGGGGAGCAGTTCGCCGGGGGCGACGACCTTGGAGACCAGACGCCCCTGGAGCGCCTCGGCGGCGGGGAAGACCCTGCCGGTCGCGGCCCACTCCATGGCCTGGGAGATGCCGACGAGCCGGGGCAGGAACCAGCTGGAGGCGGCCTCGGTCACGATGCCGCGCCGGGCGAAGACGAAGCCGAACCTGGCGGTGTCGGAGGCGATCCTGATGTCCATCGGGAGCGTCATCGTCACCCCGACACCCACGGCGGGGCCGTTGATCGCGGCGATGACCGGCTTGAGCGACCTGGCGATCCGGAGCGCGACCGTGCCGCCGCCGTCGCGGGGCGAGCCGTCGACGGTGTCCCCACCACCGAACATCTCCTCGCTCCTGCCGTGGTCGAAGGTGTCACCGCCACCCCCGAGGTCCGCGCCCGCGCAGAAGGCGCGGCCCCGGCCGGTGACGATCACGACGCGCACCTCGTCGTCGGCGTCGGCCAGGTCGAAGGCGTCGATCAGCTCGATGCGCATCGTGTGGGTGAAGGCGTTGAGGCGGTGCGGGCGGTCGAGGGTGATGGTGGCGATGCCGTCAGCCACGCCGTACTCGATCTCGGTGAAAGCCATGACCGAATCTTATTCCAGTCAAAATCACAGGATAAAGCCTTGCCGGCTTCCCGAGTTGTTCACCGACTTGTCGCCCGCGACCTGGTTTCGCCCCCCTACCATCTCCCTGCGGCGGTCAAGTCCGAGTCGAGCGCGAGGAAACGGGGAGCAATTGCGGGACAGATCAAAGCCGCCCGGCGTCGGTGCGGTCATCGGCTGGACGGCGCTGGCCGCCATCGCCCCGGGCGCCGCGCATCTGCGCGCCGGATGGCGAAGGACCGGGCTGGCGCTGCTGTGCGCGTACGCGGCGCTGCTGCTGGCCCTGCTCTGGGTCGCGCTCACCTCCGACCTCGGTGACCTCGCCGGGCAGCTGGTCTCCTCCTCCTGGCTGACCGGCGTCACGGTGGCCTCCCTGGCGCTCGGCGTCGCCTGGTTCGTCCTGGTCGTGCACTCGTTCGTGGTGATGAACCCCGGCACGCTGCCCGGCGCCGGGCAGGCGGTCGCCGGGGTCCTGGCGGGAACGCTCGCGGTGGCCGTACTGCTGCCGTTCGGCCTCCTCGGGCAGTACGCGGCGGTCTCGCAGTCGGCACTGGACGACGTCTTCAGTGCCCCGTCCACTTCACGCCCCACCAGCGGCGGGGGTGGCGAGGACGACCCGTGGGCGAGCCGCGACCGGGTGAACATCCTGCTGCTCGGCGGGGACGCCGACACCCACCGGGTGGGCGTGCGGACCGACAGCATCAACGTGGCCAGCGTGGACGTCGAAACCGGCAACACCGTGCTGCTGAGCCTGCCGCGCAACCTGGAGAACGTCCGCTTCGTCCCCGGCTCCCCCATGGCGAGGCGCTTCCCCGGCGGATTCAGGCTCCCGGCCAACCCGGACGGCTCGCGCGAGGACCTGCTCTTCGCCGTCTGGGAGTACGCCGACGCGCACCCGGAGATCTTCGGGGGCCGCGAGAAACAGGGAGCGAAGACGCTCATCGACACGGTCGGCTACACGCTGGGCCTGAAGATCGACTGGTATGCGCTGGCCAACATGTGGGGCTTCGCCCGGCTGATCGACGCGATCGGCGGAGTGACGGTGACCGTGCCCCAGGACGTGGTCTTCGGCAAGTACGACGAGGGCCTGGTCAAGGCGGGTACCCGCAAGCTGCGCGGCGCCGACGCGATGTGGTTCGCCCGCTCGCGCACCAACAGCGACGACTACACCCGGATGGGACGCCAGCGGTGCGTGCTGGGCGCCCTGCTCTCCCAGGCGGACCCGGCGACCGTGCTGTCGCGGTTCAACCAGGTCGCGCTGGCCACCAAGGAACTGCTGCGGACCGATATCCCGCGCCCGATGCTGGAGCACCTGGTCCCGCTGGCGCTGAAGGTCAAGAACGCGAAGGTGACCAGCGTCCAGTTCGTCCCGCCGCTGATCAACACCGGCTACCCCGACTGGAGCAGGATCCGCACGGTCACCGCGAAGGCCCTGCACTCCTCGGCCGTCACCAGGCGTCCCCTCACCACCACCCCCCAGGCCACGGCCTCCCGCACCCCCCTCCCCAAGGCGAGCAGCACGGCGAAGCCGGACCCGACCGCGCCCAAGGGCATCACCGAAGGCTGCGGCTGAGCAGGGCTGCCGGGAACGTCGCGCTACGCCGAGTACGACTCCTTGGCCAGGCGGCGGACGCGGGCCTCGTCGATGCGGTGGCCCAGGCCCGGCTGGGTGAGTGGCACGGCCACCACGCCGCCGGAGGCGCCGACCGGCGGGTCGACGATCTGCGCGCTGCGCGGCGGTTCGGCCACGTCGCAGGGCAGGGTGCAGCCGGGCAGGCTGGCCGCGGCGACGGTGGCCGCGCGGGCCAGCCCGGTGCCCCGGCCTCCGGCGCAGGCGATCTCCCATCCGGCGCGCACCGCACGGTCGTGCACCCGCCGCACCTCGCGCAGGGAGCCCAGGGCCGACGGGCGGAGCAGCAGCGCCCTGCCCGCCCTCGCGGCGATCGCCTCGCCCAGCTCCGCGGCCGAGGCGATCTCGAGCAGGACCGGGGCGGCGACGCGCTGCTGCAGGTCGGCGTGGTCGGCCAGACCGGCGGGACCGGCGAAGGGACGTTCGATGGCGGAGAGCGTGTAGGCGTCCAGCGCCTCAAGGGCGGCGACGTCGCGGTAGGCACTGCGGGCGTCCACCGCGATGCCCAGCGCGGGGTACGCCTGGCGGACGGCGCGCAGCGGCTCGATGTCCCAGCCGGGATGGACGTCCAGGGTGACATGGGCGTACCCGGCGCAGACATGCCGGTTCACCCGGGCGACCAGGCTCTCCAGGTTGCGGTCGGCGCCGATCCTGACGGTGGCCATGAGGGAGGTACGGGTACCGCCCAGCGCGTGGGCCAGCGGCACTCCGCGCATCCTCGCCCACAGGTCCCAGCAGGCCATGTCGGCGGCGGATCCGCCGGGTACGGCGCCGAGCTCGTCGGGGTGCTCCCAGTCGACGCCGATCAGCGCCTGCGCGAGCCCCTCCTCCAGCGCGACCCAGGTCTTGGGGTCGGCGTCGACGACCTCGCCCCACCCGGTCATGCCCCCGTAGTCGGTGAGCCGGACGAGGATGCTCTCCGGCCGCCTGCCGTACGGCAGGACCAACCGGAACACCTCAAGCTCACGGACACGCGGCATGACCCCTCCTTGACCTCTCCGAACCCGGGGAATTCGCTCCTAAAACACGAATCCCGCCCGAAGGCGGGACTCCTCTCAACACCACCGGGAACGGTGCTCTTCCATGGTGCCACGGCGGCCCGCGAATGCCTCCTGCCGGTAGGGGTGGGTTTTGGTCTGGTTTTTCCGATATTTCCGGCGCTTTCTGCGCAAAGAGAACTCAGGTCGGGCAAGGGGTGCCCCAAGAAGAGCTCAGCCCCGGACAGAGGCGTCGGCTCTGACCCGGGCGCCGACCAGGACCCCGGTGGTCGCCATCAACGCCGCCAGCCCGAAACAGAGCAGGTAGGCGACGGCCGAAGCGCCCAGTGCCGCCAGGAGCGCGCCGGCGACCGCGACGGAGACGACCGTGTACACCGACTCCGCGACCCCCAGCGACGCGCTGTTCTCCCCCTCCTGCCCCGGAGGTGACAACTCCAGGACGAGCACCGACAGCGTCGGGTACACGATGCCCATGCCGAGCCCCAGGACGATCTCCCCGAGGAAGGCGGCGGCGACCGGGACGACGGCGAAGACGGTCAGGCCCATCAGCACGAGTCCAGCGGCGATCAGCGCCGAGCCGCAGCGCAGCACCAGGACCCGGTCGAAACTCCGGCGGCCCACGACCCACGAGCCGAACGACCAGCTCAGCGCGCCACCGGTCAGGGTGAGCCCGGCCATGGTCAGCGACAGGCCGCGCTCCTGGTTGAGCATCAGCGGCAGGAACGCCTCCCCGCCGATGACCGCGCCCGCCGCGATGCCCCGCAGCGAGATCACCGCGGGCAGACCCCTGGCCGCGCGCAGAGTTCCCTCCGGGAGCAGCCGGGGCAGCGCCGCGACCAGCGTGCCCAGACCGACGACGAGCAGGACCAACCCGGCGCCGCGCGCCGCGCCGCCGTACTGCATCAGTGCCGCGCCGACCGCGACCAGCACCGCCCAGCCCAGCCGTCGCGCGATCGAGGAGCGCGGGCCGGTCTGCGGCCGCTCCGACATGGGCGCGGCGGCCAGCCCCCGCCAGAACAGCAGCGCCGCGGGGAGGAGGATCACCGTCACGCCGATGAAGACCCAGCGCCAGCCCGCGTACTCCACCACGAGGCCGGTGATCACCGGCCCCACCATGGAGGGCACCACCCAGGCCGTCGCGAAGATCGAGAACACCCGCGGGTGTATCTCGGCCGGGTAGACCCGCGAGACCAGCACGTACATCGCGACCTGGAAGACGCCACCGCCGAAGCCCTGCACGAAACGGCCCACGACGAACACGTCCATCGTCGGCGCCGCCCCGGCCACGACCAGCCCCGCGGCGAAGAGCGCCACGCCGGCCCAGAGCGGCCCCACCGGCCCCCTGACGTCGCCCCACCGGCCACCCAGTACCGTCGCGATCACCCCGGCCGCCATCGCCCCGCTGAACGCCAGCCCGTACAGCGCGTGGCCGTCCAACTCGTCGGCCACGACCGGCATGGCGGTGGCCACCGCCAGGTACTCGAAGGCGACCAGGGAGATGAGCGCCACCATCCCGACGGTCAGGGCACGGTGCCGCGAGGCGAATATCCCGTCAGCACGCTTTTCGCCCGTCATGGTAATCATGGGCCGACGGTACGCCCGGCGCCCCGTCCCCTGCATCGGACTTCTACCTCAGTCCTTGGTCGTAGGACCGGCGTCCCGGATGCGGGAGACCAGACCTCCCAGGAGCAGGTCGAGCCCGAACTCGAATCACTCCGTGCCGTTGGCGTCCATCAGGTCGTCGATCCGGGCGACGAGATCGGGGAACCGGTCGGCGGGCAGACCCCGTAGAACCCGGCGACCTGGCCGGAGAACTGGGATCGGGCGGCGGCACCCCCGCGGGGAGGACCGATCTCCCTGCGGGTACAGTGGCCGGTGGTGCGCCGGGAAGTCTGGTCGGCAGTGACTGACCCGACCCCGAAAACGGAGCACCGATGACCGAAACCCCGCCTGGCACCTCCCGCCTGCTCGGCCTGGGCTCGTGGCCCGAGGCCCGCCGCATCGCCGGCATCCTCCGCGAGGAGACCGTCGGTGGAGCGCTGCTGCTGGCCGGCGCGGTGGCCGCCATGATCTGGGCGAACTCCCCGTGGTCGGGCACCTACGAGGCGCTGCGCGCCTTCAGGATCGGCCCGGCGGCGCTGCACCTGGATCTGAGCCTGGCGACCTGGGCCGCCGACGGGTTGCTGGCGATCTTCTTCTTCGTGGCCGGCCTGGAGCTGAAACGCGAGTTCGTCGCCGGTGACCTGCGCCAGGTGCGGCGGGCCGCGGTGCCGGTCGCGGCCGCACTCGGCGGGGTGATCGTCCCGGCCGTGCTGTACCTGCTGCTCACCCTCGGTGCCGGTTCCGGCGCGGCGCGGGGCTGGGCGATCCCGACGGCCACCGACATCGCGTTCGCCCTGGCCGTGCTCGCGGTCATCGGCCGGTTTCTCCCCACCGCGCTGCGCACCTTCCTGCTCACCCTGGCCGTGGTCGACGACCTGGTGGCCATCATCATCATCGCCCTCTTCTACACCGAGCACCTGTCGGTGCTGCCGCTGCTGGGCGCGCTGGTGCCGCTGGCGGTCTTCGCCATGCTGGTACAGCGCCGGGTACGCGCCTGGTGGCTGCTGCTGCCACTGGCCGCCGCCACCTGGGCGCTGATGCACGCCTCGGGCGTGCACGCCACCGTCGCCGGCGTGCTGCTGGCCTTCACCGTGCCGGTCCTGCGCAGCGAGCGCGCCGGTGGTCCGGAGGCCGGGCCCGGCCTGGCCGAGCACTTCGAACATCGCCTGCGGCCGATCTCGGCCGGGGTGGCCGTGCCGGTGTTCGCGTTCATGTCGGCCGGGGTGAGCCTCGGCGGCCTGAGCGGTCTGGCGACCGCCCTGACCGACCCGATCGCGGTGGGTGTCGTCGCCGGGCTCGTGGTCGGCAAGCCTCTCGGGATCATGCTCGCGACCTGGTTGGTGGCCCGCTTCACCCACGCCCATCTGGACGAGGACCTGGCCTGGGTGGATGTGGCCGGGCTGGCCATCCTGGCCGGTATCGGGTTCACCGTCTCCCTGCTCGTCGGGGAGCTGGCCTTCGGCGCCGGCAGCGAGCGTGACGCCTACGTCAAGGTGGCGGTCCTGACCGGCTCCCTGATCGCGGCGCTGGCCGCGACGGTGATCCTTCGCCTGCGCAACCGCGTCTACCGGCGCATCCACGAGGCCGAAACCGTCGACCGCGACCACGACGGCATCCCCGACGTCTACCAGGAACGTTCCTGAGGAGAACCGTGGCTCGACGTGCCGGCGAGAGGCCACCGGGCAAAGAGCCGCCCAGAACGGCCGCGCGCGACGGCGGCTGATCCGTCGGCGGGTGCCCGGCCACCGGGTCGAGGTGCCGCCCTCGGTCCGGGTTCGGCCCCTGACGTCCTGGCGAAGGTGGGCCCCCGTGGCCTTGCCTCCTTCACCAGGACGGGATCAGGTGGCGGTGCGCTCCAGCCGGCGCTCGGCCCACTGGCCGATGTCGCGGCGCTCGATCGCCGCGGCCATCAGGTCGGGGAAGGCGTCGGGGGTGCAGGCGAAGGCGGGCACCCCCATGGCCGCGAGCGCCGCGGCGTTGTCGTGGTCGTAGAAGGGCGCGCCCTCGTCGGAGAGCGCGAGCAGCACGATCACCTGGACGCCCGCCGCGGTCATCTGGGCGACCCTGCGGAGCATCTCCTGCCGCACGCCGCCCTCGTAGAGGTCGCTGATCAGGATGAAGATCGAATCGTTGGGGCGGGTGATGAGGCCCTGGCAGTAGGCGATGGCCCGGTTGATGTCGGTGCCGCCGCCGAGCTGGGTGCCGAACAGCAGCTCGACCGGGTCGTGGAGCTGGTCGGTGAGGTCGACGACCGCCGTGTCGAAGACGACCAGCGAGGTCTTCAGCGAGCGCATCGAGGCGAGCACCGCGCCGAACACACTGGAGTAGACGACGGAGGCGGCCATCGATCCGCTCTGGTCGATGCAGAGCACCACCTCTCGCTGGACCGCCCGCTGCCTCCTGCCGTATCCGACCAGCCTGGACGGGATCACGGTGTTGCGCTCCGGCAGGTAGTTCCTCAGGTTGGCGCGGATCGTGCGGTCCCAGTCGATATCTGCGACCCGCCTGGGCCGGTGGGTCCTGGCCGAGCGGTCCAGAGCACCGGTCACGGCGGCCTTCGTCTTCTGAACCAGCCGCCGTTCCAACTCGGAGACGACCTTGCCGACCAGCGCCCTGGCCGACTCCCGCGCCTTCTCCGGCATCACCCGGTTGAGCGACAGCAGGGTGCCGACCATGTGCACGTCCGGCTCGACGGCCTCCAGCATCTCCGGCTCCATCAGCAGCCGGGTCAGGTTCAGCCGCTCGACGGCGTCCTTCTGCATGACCTGGACGACGGTCGAGGGGAAGTAGGACCGGATGTCACCCAGCCAGCGCGCCACCCTGGGCGCGGAGGCGCCCAGGCCGCCGCTCCGCTCGGCCGCCCCCGCGCCGGCGCCGGCGCCGTTGTACAGCGCGGCCAGTGCCCCGTCCATCTGGGCGTCGGTTCCGGCGAGCGAGCACCCGGTGCCGTCGGCGTCACCGCCCAGCACCATCCGCCAGCGGCGCAACCGCTCATCCATCGCTGCTCCCCGTCCTTCCCAGAATCGCCAGCACGGTCCGCACGGCCGCCGCCGCGCGTTCCTCGTCGAACTCCTCCGCGTCCGGTGCCCGATCCGCGCCGCCGGAGCCGAGAGAGCGGACGCGCGAGCCGATCGAACGCCGCTCGGGCGCGGCGAAGGCGCCGAACGTCCTGCGGAGCAGGGGCAGCACGTCGACGAAGGTCTCCGGGGCGAGTCCGGTGAGCCACTCGTCGACCAGCCCGAGCAGCCGGGAGTCGTGGACGAGCAGCAGCCCGCCCCCGGAAAGGAACCCCTCGATCCAGGACGCCGCCCTGGCCGGCGGGTGCCCCGCCGACATCGCCAGCGACATCCGACGGCCCGCCTCGGCCGTGTCGAGGTCGGCCGCGTCCAGCAGGATCCTGGTGAGCCGGCCCTCGATGAGCCCGTGCAGGTCGCCGCGGCCGCAGGCCCCGCGCAACGCCACCAGCCACCGTCCCTGCGGAGACTCCTGCTGCGGGTGGGCAGCGCCTCCTGAGGCTCCGGTGCTCCTCGCCTCCTTCGCGCCCGCCGGACCGTCCAGGCCCACGGAACCGGCGGAGGCGCCCGGATCACCCTGAGCCCCCGTCTCCCGTGAACCACCGAAGAGGCCAGGACCGGCGGGCACCGCTTCGAGCAGGGAGACGGCGGTGTGGACGGCGTCGATGTGACGGATCAGGTCACGGGCGGCGTCGTCGTCGAGGCCGGTGACGGCGCCACCGAGGCCGACGCAGATCCTGGTGAGCATCGCCCAGGCGATGGCGGTCAGGCCGGTGGCTGGGGTACCGCGCACGTCGCCGTATCGCTGGGCGCGGACCATCGCCGGGAGCGCCGCCATCAGGTGCGTGACGTCGCCGTCGAGCGCGGCCCGCGCCGACAGGGCGTCGAGCACGTGCGGCAACGCCTCCGGCAGGTCGGCGAGCAGGCAGTGCTCCACCAGGCCGGTGAGCCCGGCCAGCGTGACGCCGCCGGACGCCCCGCCGCCGGACGGTCCCCCGGTCCCGGCCGCACCGCCGACCCGGCCCGGCATCCCCGAGCCGGGGGTCCCGCCCCCATCGGCGAGGTCGCGGACGCGGGCGGCGGCCGCCGACGGCACGGTCGTGCCCCAGGAACTCGCCTCGATCAGATCGATGTCGAACTCGGGCCGCCAGGCGAGCGACCACGACTCGCGGAAGGTGCCCTTGCTCCGGCTCTCCTGGGGAGTGCCCCAGCCGACGCCGAGCAGGCGGAGCCGGTGCAGCAGCCTGCTGCGCTCCAGGTCGAGGGGTTTGCGCAGGTCGAGGTCGTACTCACGGTCGAGCGCCTCGGGCTTGAGCCTCACCCGCCGCTGCTCCTCGCGCAGGTGGCGCTGGAGGGGGACCATCGGGGTGCTGTCCGGCACCTGGCCGAGCCGCTCCCCCACGACCATGCGCCGCTGGATCAGCTCCACCGGCAGGTCGTCGCCCTCGCACAGCACCGCCCTGACCGCCTCGGTGACCTCCGCCAGCCCGGCCAGGGGCCGTCCCCTGAGCACGGCCAGGCTTTCGGCGAGCCGGACCGCCTCGATGACGTGGGCGGAGGAGACCGGCAGGTCCTCCTCACGGAGCACCCCGGCCGCCCCGGTCAGCCACCGCTCGACGGGGCGGTTCGGGGAGGCGAACAGATGGTGGTACCAGCCAGGGGAGGTCACACCCGCGCCGTACCCGCTCCAGGAGGCCAGCCGCCCGTACGTCCACGGCACCCAGGTGATCTCGGCTCTGACCTTGGGCAGCCCTTTGAGCAGCGCGTCGTCGGCCTTCACGGTGGGCAGCCCGGCTCCCCAGGGCGCTCCCTCACCCGCCGTGCCAGCCAGCGCGGGGACGTGCCAGGCTCCGCAGACCACGGCGATCCGCTCGAAGCCGTCCCGGATCGCCCTGCGGATCGTGCGCCGCATGAAGGCCTCGCGCCGCGCCTCGTACCCGTCGGCGACGTGTCCCTCGCGGACCGCCTCCACGGCCTGGGCGATCATGTGGAACGGGGTGTCGCCGCGGTGCTCGACGGCGTCCTCCCACCACCGTTCCGGGTCGTCGTATCCGGCGGCGCGGGCCAGGGCCCCGATCGGATCGACCTGTACGGCGTCATCCGCCGCCTCACGATGGAAGCCGG
Source organism: Streptosporangium sp. CA-115845 (assembly GCF_050943795.1). NCBI lineage: Bacteria > Bacillati > Actinomycetota > Actinomycetes > Streptosporangiales > Streptosporangiaceae > Streptosporangium > Streptosporangium sp. CA-115845. The sequence goes on from NZ_CP191988.1 coordinate 6,542,481, forward strand.
GAACCCCCGTGTCCGGCTCCTCTCCTGGCCGCGGCTCGGCGTCGCCGGTCGCGCCGGGGCGGGAGGCGAGGCTGTGCGCGGCCGGCAGGTCGCAGAAGCGGACCGGGATGCCCGCCCCGACGGCGTGGCGGAGCGCCTGCCACTCGGGGGAGAACACCGCGAACGGCCAGAACGCGGCGGTGGACGGCTCGCCCGGCACATGGGCGAGGAGCGCCACCGGTGGCCGGAGGTCGGGGTCACGGGCCAGCTCGACCAGCTCGTCCGCCTCGGGCGGGCCCTCGATGAGCACGATGTCCGGCTTGAGGCGGTCAAGCTCGTCGCACAGGGACCGCGCCGACCCGGGTCCGTGATGCCGGATCCCCAGCACGGAGACGCTCATCGTCGCCCCTTGACCGGTGAGGAAGCCGTCTCACCGATCGGTGGCACCGGCGGCGTGACGCGATGACGACCGCGCGGGGTGGCCTCGGGCATGCCCCCCGATACGGGACCGAGGCCAGGTGAGGAAGCCGTCTCACCGACCGGCGGCATGGCGCGATGGCGACCGCGCGGCCTGATCACCGGCGTACCATCCGATGCGGGGCCGGAGCCCGGGACGGAGATCGGGAGCGATCCCCTCCGGGGGGTCGCCGCCTCAGCCCGCGTCACGGCAGGCCCGGTAGAAGTCGCGCCAGTCCTGGCGCTCGCGCACCACGGTCTCCAGGTACTCGCGCCAGACGACGCGGTCGGAGACCGGATCCTGGATCACCGCGCCGGCGATGCCCGCGGCCACGTCGGAGGGGCGGAGCACCCCGTCGCCGAAGTGCGCGGCCAGCGCGATGCCGTTGGTGAGGACGGAGATGGCCTCGGCGGTGCTGAGCGTGCCGCTGGGGGACTTGACCTTGGTGCGGCCGTCCTCGGTGACACCGGTGCGCAGTTCCCGGAAGACCGTGACGACGCGGCGGATCTCCTCCAGCCCGGTGAGGGTCTCGGGCAGCTCCAGGGAGCGGCCGAGCTGGCCGACCCTGCGGGAGACGATGTCCACCTCCTCCTCGGCGGTGGCGGGCACCGGCAGCACGACCGTGTTGAACCGGCGGCGCAGTGCGCTCGACAGGTCGTTGACGCCGCGGTCACGGTCGTTGGCGGTGGCGATGATGTTGAAACCGCGCTCGGCCTGCACCTCCCGGTTGAGCTCGGGAATCGGCAACGTCTTCTCCGACAGCACGGTGATCAGCGCGTCCTGGACGTCGGAGGGCATCCGGGTCAGCTCCTCCACCCGGGCCAGCCGCCCCTCGGCCATCGCCCGCATCACCGGACTCGGCGTGAGCGCCTCCATGGACGGCCCCTCGGCCAGCAGCCTGGCGTAGTTCCAGCCGTAGCGGATGGCCTCCTCCGCGGTGCCCGCCGTGCCCTGCACGAGGAGTGTGGAGTCACCGCTGATCGCGGCGGCCAGGTGCTCCGAGAGCCAGGTCTTGGCGGTGCCGGGCACGCCGAGCAGCAGCAGCGCGCGGTCGGTGGCGAGTGTCGCCACGGCCACCTCGACGATGCGCCGCGGCCCGATGTACTTGGGGGTGATCTGGTCGCCGTCACCGAGGATGTAGGTGGTCACCGCCCAGGGCGACAGTTTCCAGCCCGGCGGGCGGACCCGGTCGTCGCCCTTGGCCAGGACCGCCAGTTCCTCGGCGTACTGGTCTTCGGCGTGGGCCCGCAGAACCGTTGTCACTGAGTGAGCTCCTTCAACATGTCGTCACGGAAACGCAGGAGGGCTGCGACCTCCTGGATGGACGGCTCCGGTGAGAGCCGCCCGGCCATGTCGTGCAGTGCCGGATCGATGCGCTCACCGGCGAGCTTGGTCAGCTCGCCGAGGTTCCACGGCTGGGTGCCGGACACATCGATGATCTTCTGGAGGACCGCCGTGGCCAGGGCCGGACCCCACGGGGCCGCGGCCCCGCCGAGAACCATGATCAGTTGGCCGTCCAGGCCGTGCCGCCGTACGAAGTCGGCCGCGACGATCTCCTGCCTGTCGCGGGGCAGCGCGGCCAGCAGGTCGGCGATCGGGTCCCAGGCGAAGAGCTCCAGGGCCCACTCCGGGTCCTCCTGGAGAACCGCGGCCCTGACCCAGCCGGCCATGACCTCGCGGTTCCAGTCGACGATCCTCATCCGGACCAGCTCCCCGGGCGACCGGCCGAGCAGCCGGGGCCAGACGCCCAGCGGGGTGCGGGCCACGGCCTGCTGCAGCCACCAGCCCCGCTCGCCCGCCCCCCGGGGCGTCTTCGCCCGGATGCCGTCGCGCTCCATGGCGCTGTCGCAGGTCACCGGCGGGTCGACGTGGATCTCACCGCCGGCGACGGTGAGATATCGGGCGACGCGCTCTGCCATGCGCAGGGCCAGGCGCGATCCGGGGAGCCGGGTGAGCAGGTCGGCCGCCTGGTGGCGGACCTCGCGGCGGCGGTCGTCGAGCGCGGACTCCAGGAACGGCTCGTCCTCAAGCGACAACCCCGTGGTGAGAGCCTCCAGGAACGCCGCCCTGTCGTCGGGGCTCTCCTTCTCCCAGGTGGCGGCGAGCAGTTCCCTGGCCCTCGCCGGATCGGCCGCCCGCAACTCGCCCAGGTGAACGCGACGGTCACCCGAGGTGCCGAACTCCCAGACCTGCGAGGTCGGCCCAGAGTCGGTCGCGGAGTCGGTCGCGGGGCCGGTCACGGCCACTCCCGTGACCTCCTCAAGCAGGAAACCCCACGCCGGGTTCAGCCCCGCCAGCCAGCGCCCCCGGTTACCCGCCAGGACGCCGAGATACGGCCGGATCGACCTGTCCCTGACCGCGTGGTCGAGAAGCTCGGGCAGCAGGTGGGGCGAGAGGCGGTAGCCACGCCCGGCCGCGGTCTCCAGCCACTCGGTGAGCAGTCTCGGCTGCTCACCACCGAGAACGCGGGCAAGCCGGTCGCCCGCGGCGCGTGAGACCTCCGGCTGCTCCTCGGGCGCCGCGAGACTCGGCGGCTCGCCCGGGGCGACCGGCCGCCGCCCCGCGCGCATCCGCAGCGTGTGCACGGCCGCGCGCCCGAGCAGTTCGACCTCGCTCGTCCCCTCCCCGGGCAGCGGGCGCCGGTCGGTCCCGACGAGCGCGGTGGACACCAGCTCCTCCCAGTCGGCGGAGGCGTTCACAGGGCGATCACCCGGCCTTCCTCATCCCAGGTCGTGAGGGGGCACAGGCCCCTCGGGGTCCATTCGGCGGCGACGGTCAGCGGACGGCCGCCCGAAGTGGCGACCAGCCGCCACGGGGTTCCCGCGGACGGGTGGAGCGGCAGCCCCCCGGAGGGCCCGGCCAGGAGTCGCGAACCACTCCCCGCGGGGGTCACCCCCTCCAGCACGAGCGGCCAGGAGTCGAGCCAGGGATCGCCCCCCAGGGCCTCGGCCACCTCGTCCAGTGCCCGCTCGATGCTCTGGCCGGGCGGCGGACCGGCCGGGGCGGCGTCGTGCCGGGCGGCGACCACCGCGCGCAGCGGGGTCGAGCCGGGGTAGAACGCCAGGTCGGCGTCCATGGTCGTGCCGGTGACGAGCGAGGCGTCGAGAGCCTGTCCGACCGGTGCGAACGAGAGCACCAGTGCCGCCCTGCCCGTCTGGCGCCCGCGCAGCCAGACCCGGCGCGCGATCAGCCGGTCGTGCTCCTCGTCGCGCCGTCCCAGCACGTCCCACAGGTCGCGGACGACCTCCCCCGCGAGTGCCTCCTCCTTCGTCACCGAGAAACCGACCCGGTCGCGCACCCTTTCCAGGAGCCCCGCGGGCGCGACCTCCGGCACGCCCCCCGGGCCGTCACCGGTCCCTTCGTCGGTCCCGTCGCCGTCCGGAGTCGCGAGGTTGCGGTGGGCCACGCAGAGCAGGTGCAGCAGCGCGTACTCGCTGAGCAGGCGGGCGGGCCAGTCATCGCCGTCCAGCACGGCGGGCAGGCGCGACAGCGAGCCCGCGACGGCGGGCGCCTGGGCGTCGATCAGGCGCTTGACCAGGTCGTCCCAGTGGTCGTGGCGCCGTGACCCGGCGAGGCCCTGCCTGACCTGGTCGGCGAGCCAGCGCTCCAGATCCGCCAGGCCGGCACTCACGCGCTGTTCGCGCAGCGCGGCCCGGCGACCGTCGGCGGGAGCCGCCTCGGCGGACCTGGCCGCGCGGGTCGCGCCGGCCTCCGCCGCCCTGGCCGCGCGGTCGCGCCGCCCGTCGAGCCACTCACCCACCCAGTCGGCGACCTCCTCCGCGGCGGGGACACCGTCGGCCGACCACAGGAGCAGCAGGCCGAGAGCGTGCTTGCACGGGAACTTCCTGCTGGGGCAGGTGCATCGGTAGGCGGGCTCGGACAGGTCGACGCAGGCCCGGTAGGGCTTGGAGCCGCTGCCCGCGCACTCACCCCACACCGCGTCGGCGGTGACTCCGGTCCCCGACCACTTTCTGGGGGAGGAAATTGTCCCGGCCGCTTTCTGGGACGAGGCGTCGGGCGCGAGCGCCAGCACCTGATCCCGGTTCCACCGTTCGATCACGGACCGAACCTAGCCAACCCCTCCGACAAATCCGGACCACTCACCCCGCAGGACGATCTCCGTCATCCCGGTGACTCCCGCACCGATCGGCAGCCCTCGTCGCGCCCGGTACCCACGTACCCTCGCCCGCCCGCCCCGCCGGCCGTCCAGACGGCTTCCGCCGCGGGGACGCCCGCACCGTCCGGCACCCCCACGTCGGCAATACGGCGGTGCGCACGGTCCGTCCGAGGAGCGGGGTCCCTAGAATCGGTGCGGTGACGACCCCTTCCCGTCCTCCGCTCGCCGAGACCCTGGACCTGCTGCCGCACCCCGAGGGTGGCTGGTTCCGCGAGACCTGGAGAACCTCCGTCGACCTCACCCCGCCCGGGTACACCGGAGCGCGGGCCACCGCGACGGGGATCTACTTCCTGCTGGGACCCGGTGAGGAGTCGCGCCCGCACGTGGTCGCCTCCGACGAGGTGTGGCTCTGGCACCGGGGCGGCCCGCTGACCCTGACCCTCGGCGGCCACGAGGGCCAGCCCGCCCACTTCGTGACCCTGGGTCCGCTGGTGGAGGAGGGCCAGGTCCCGCAGGCGGTGGTGCCCGGCGGCACCTGGCAGGCCGCCCGCCCCGCCGGCGACGAGGCCGTGCTGGTGAGCTGTGTCGTGTCCCCGGGGTTCGACTTCGCCGACTTCCGGCTGATGTGACGGCCTCGCCCTTCGCGGGGAGAATGCGGTCACAGGTCCATACCGGGAGGTCGAAGGTGACCAGCGAGATCGTCTCCGTCATCGGCGGAAAAGAAGCGTCCAACGGCACCGCCTACGAGTCGGTCAACCCGGCTCGCCTGAACGAGGTGGTCGCGCGGGTCCGGCTGGCGGACGCGAGCACGTTCTCCGCCGCGTGCCGCACGGCCACCGCGGCCCAGCGGGAGTGGTCTCGGGTTCCCGCGCCCGTCCGGGGGCGGGTGATCGCCTCGATCGGGCGGCTGGTGGAGGCCAACGCCGAGGAACTGGCCCGCCTGGTCACCCGCGAGATCGGCAAGCCGTACGCCGAGGCGCTGGGCGAGGTACGCGAGATCGTCGACACCTGTGACTTCTTCCTCGGCGAGGGCAGGCGGCTGTACGGGCAGACGGTTCCCTCGGAGATGCCGGACAAGAACCTGTTCACCTTCCGGGTCCCCGTGGGAGTGGCCGCGGTGATCACGGCGGGAAACTTCCCGGTCGCGGTGCCGTCCTGGTACCTGGTCCCGGCGCTGCTGTGCGGCAACGCGGTGGTGTGGAAGCCCGCCGAGTACGCGGCGGCCTCCGCGCACGCGCTCTACCGGCTGTTCACGGCGGCCGGGCTGCCCGACGGCGTGCTGAACCTGGTCCTCGCCGACGGCGCCACCACGTTCGAGGGCCTGGAGTCGGCGCTGGCCGAGGGCACGGTGCACAAGGTCGGGTTCACCGGATCCACCGCGGTGGGCCGCGCCGTCGGCGAGCTGTGCGGGCGCCACCTGCAGTCCCCCTGCCTGGAGCTGGGCGGCAAGAACCCGATGGTGGTCATGCCGGACGCCGACCTGGACCTGGCCGTGGAGGGCGCGCTGTTCGCGGGCTTCGGCACCGCCGGGCAGCGTTGCACGTCACTCGGCACGGTGATCGTGCACGAGAGCGTCCACGAGGAGTTCCTCCGCCGGTACGCGCGCGCCGTGGCGGAGGCGGCGATCGGCGACCCCGCAGGGGACGTGCTCTGCGGCCCGCTGCTGGAGGAGAGGTTCGCCTCGCGCTACGAGGAGTACCTGGGCTGGATCCAGCCGCACCACACCGTCGTCTCCGGTCCCACCGGCCGCATCACCCCGGACAACCCACGCGCCGGCTTCACCGGGGAGGGCGGCCTCTACTACCACCCGGTGGTCGTGGACGGCGTCCGCCCCGGCGACCGGCTCTTCCTTGAGGAGACCTTCGGCCCCATCGTCGGTGTGACCCCCTTCGGCACGCTGGAGGAGGCCGTCGAGTTGGCCAACCTTCCCGGCTACGGGCTCTCCTCCTCCATCTACACCACCGACCCGAAGTCGGCGTTCCACTTCCGCGCCGGTATCGGCGCGGGCATGGTGAGCGTCAACAACTCCACCTCCGGCGCGGAGGCTCATCTGCCCTTCGGCGGCAACGGCAGATCCGGCAACGGCAGCCGCCAGTCGGGGATGTGGGTTCTCGACCAGTTCACCCGCTGGCAGGCGATGAACTGGGACTACTCGGGCAGGCTGCAGAAGGCCCAGATGGACGTCGCCGAAATCGTCCCCGACCTGGATTTCCGCCTCTGACACCCGGTGACCGTCCGGCCCCCGCCCCACGGCGGGGTCCGGCGGTCCGTGGCGGCGGGTTCAGTGGCGGGGCAGCACGTGTTCGAAGAGCTCGAAGCTGGTGAAGAGCAGGAACGCGATCGCGATGAGGGAGCACAGCAGGACCGGCTGCGACACGCGGCGGCGCGGCCGGGGCTTGGCGGGCGAGGCACCGGCTCCCACCGCGGGGATCGTCGTCAGACCGGGGTCCAGAGCCGGGACGGAGCCGGGGGTGGAAACGGCAGGGGGCGGGGTGCCCTCCCGGAGATGCGCACCCGCCGGGAGGACGCGGACACCGTCACAGCCGCAGGCGGGACAGCTCAGCCCCGACCAGGGTGGCTGGACCATGACGCCCGACCTCAGCCAGAGCACGACGTCGTGTCCGTGTCCGTCGGTCAGGTGGCGGACGAGGTACTCCTCCTGCCAGAGGTGCCCGCAGCGCGTGCACCCCAGTGGCCAGGTCTCGTGAGCGCTGAACTCCTCGTGCACGAGGATCACCCCCATTGTGTCAGCGAACATCCCATCTGAGTGTGGGCGCCCTCCCTCGTTACAGCAAGCGATGAAAAGGTGCGCAATCCGTTACGACCACACAATGAGACCACATAATGAGATGATTCTTCTTGAAATATGAGATTCCTGCTACGGTCGGGATCGGCGGACAGAAGGAGGGGTCTCCCATGACAGGCAAGGGCGCCGTCTACACGCACGGACACCACGAGTCGGTGCTCAGGTCCCACCGGTGGCGCACCGCGGAGAACTCGGCGGCCCATCTCCTGCCGTACCTGAGAGCGGGCATGACGCTGCTGGACGTGGGCTGCGGGCCCGGCACCATCACCGCCGACCTGGCGGAGCGTGTCGCGCCCGGCACGGTCACCGCGGCCGAGACCAGCGAGGAGGCGCTCGGACTGGCCCGCGCGGAGGTGGAGCGGCGCGGGCGCTCCGGCGTCGAGTTCTCCGTGGCGGACGTGCACGAGCTGTGCTTTCCCGACGACACCTTCGACGTCGTCCACGCCCACCAGGTGCTCCAGCACGTCGGCGATCCCGTGCTGGCGCTGCGCGAGATGCGGCGGGTCTGCAGGCCGGGCGGGATCGTCGCGGTACGCGACAGTGACTACACCGCGTTCACCTGGTTTCCCGAGATGCCCGAACTGGACGAGTGGCTGGACCTCTACCTGAGATTGGCGAGGGCCAACGGCGGCGAGCCCGACGCGGGGCGGCGGCTGCTTTCCTGGGCGCACGCGGCGGGGTTCACCGACGTCTCGGCCACCTCCTCGACCTGGTGCTTCGCCACACCCGAGGACCGTGTCTGGTGGGGTGGCATGTGGGCCGAGCGGATCCTGAAGTCCGACATGGCCCGCCAGGCCCTCGCCTCGGGCAGCACCGAGGAGGACCTGCGCCGCCTCTCGGAGGGCTGGCGCGCCTGGGCGGCGGAGCGGGACGGCTGGCTGTCGCTGCTCCACGGCGAGTTGATCTGCCGCGCCTGACCGGCATCGAGCCTGCCGGTGAAGGGCTCGGGGCGCCCTTTCGCGAAGGCGCCCCGAGGGAGGTCAGGGTTGCTGAGTGATCTTGACGTTGTCGATGCCGGCCTCCACCAGGGAGGCACCCGAGGCGTCGGCGGCCTCGACCAGGATGCGGACCGTCTGGCCCGCGAAGGCGGAGAGGTTGGCCGTGGCGACCGCCCAGGCGCCGTTGCGGTTGGCGGCCGCGCCGAGCTGCTGGAACACCTGGGTGGTGGTGGAGCCGACGACCTTCACCCGCAGGAAGTCGGCGGTGGAGGAGTTGGAACCGTGCGCCAGATACCACGACAGCGACAGGTTCAGCGTCCCGGTCGACGGCAGGGTGATGGCCGGTGACTGAATGCTGGTGACTCCTCCGTCGATGTCGTGGTCGCCCGCCGCGGTGCCCGCGAGCCTGCCGGTGACCAGGTCGTTGGTGCCGCTGACCGTGGTGCCGAGCTGCTTGGCGCCGCTGGAGGTGGTGGCCTGCGGGACGCCGCGCTCCCACTGGCCCAAGGTGGCGGTGTCGGTGCCCGAGGGGTTGGTCGTCCAGCCGGCCGCCGTCTCGAACTCGTCGGAGTAGACGGTCACCGGCGGGACGCCGGTGCCGCAGTACTGCGTCTCCTTGCCGACGATGCGGTAGACGCAGTCGGAGTACTCCAGGAAGCGGAGCACGGCTTCGCGGTTGCGGGTGGTCTGCGGGACGATCTGCTCGTCGGGGGGGTAGAAGCCCGGCGAGGAGCCGGTCGGGTACATCTCGAAGGTGTAGCTGAAGATCTTGTAGACGCCCCACATCCAGTCGTCGATCGAACCGTCGGTGATGTAGAGGTCACTGGCCTGCTGGGGGGTGTAGTTGTTGGTGGCGGCCATGTTCTGGCCCAGGGTCGCGTGGGCGTCGCGGTCGTCCTGGGTCAGGCCGGGGCCGGTGTCGTTGTAGGTGTAGCCGTACGGCCACAGGATCAGCTCGCCGTAGGTGTGCCAGTCGATGTGCGACTTGATCTGCTGCACGCCGCCGACGACCCGGCTGCGCACCCAGTTGGCCACCGCCCTGACCTCGGGAGCCGACTCGGCCGCGGAACCCCGGTAGGTGTCGCTGGAGGTGGAGCCGGAGGAGCCGCCGCAGCAGCCCCACTGGTGGCCCCAGTTGCGGTTGAGGTCGGTGCCCACGTACGACGAGCCGGAGTTGGGCTGCCGGTTCTTGCGCCAGGAGCGGTAGGAGCCGGTGGCGATGTCGTACTCGCCACCGTCGGGGTTGAGGTCCGGCATGATCCAGATCTCGCGGGTGTTGACCAGGTCGGCGATGCGGCTGTCGGTGCCGTAGCCGTCGGTGAACAGGTTGAGCAGGTAGAGCGCCATCTCGACGGTCATGTGCTCGCGAGCGTGCTGATGGTGCGTGAACAGCACCTCGGGCTCGTTCTCGTCCGTGTTGACGTTGTCGCTGATCTTGACGGCGATCAGGTCGCGTCCCTCGTACGAGGTGCCATAGCTGATCTTGCGGGCGATCGTCGGGTGGTCGGCGACGATCTGGTTCACCGCGGCGGTCATCTCGGCGTAGTTGTGGTAGCCGGAGTCGGCCGAGGGGAAGTCCAGGCGCTGTTCGGCCCCGGTCGGGGATAAGGACCTGGGAATCCTCGTGACGGTGTGGCCGAGTTTCCTGATCTCGGCGACCTCGGCCTCGCTGGCGGTGACCACGACCGAGTCGGCATCGACCTGATCGATCGCGGCACCGGTGGCCGCGATCGCGCTTCGCTGCTGGGAGGTGCTCGGCCCCTGGACCTTGTACTGGCTGTTCGGTTGTGGCTCGGCCGAGGCGCCCACCCCATTCACACCAAGACATAACAGCGCCAAAGCGGCGAACACCACGATCAGACGGCGTCTCACCTGCGTCCTCCTCAGGCACGCACTCTAGGGATTTGTCGCGTGCCTCCACCGAGAGTCAGGCAGGGAGGTTGATTAGCAAAGGCCCAAATTTTAGGAGCCGCACACCCTTCGTCCCGAGATCAGAAGACGACCTCGAACCAGAGCGTCCTGGCGCCCTCGGGAGCGTCGTCCTGGATGCCCCAGTTGTCGGCGAGCAGGTCCACCAGGAACATGCCTCGCCCGCCCTCCGCCTCGGGGTCGTTGCGCACGTGCGGCATCGACGCGCCGGACCCGGCGTCACAGACCTCGACCAGCACCGCGGCCGATCCCACCGCCACGGTCATCGCGACCTCCCCGCCCCCTCCGGAACCCGAATGGAGCACGGAGTTGGTCACCACCTCGCTCACCAGGAGAATGACGTCGTCGGACGCGGGGTGTCCCTCACCCAGCAGCTCCCTGACCCGGCTTCGCGCCATCGACACCGACTCCGGAACCCCCTTGAGGGTCACCGTGGATCGAGGTGAGACGGCCTGCCGTCCGGTCGTCATCAGATACCTCCAGCGTGGAGACCCCCGCCTTCAGGCGGGGAAGAAAACGCGGCACGGTGCCGCGTTTCCGGGTGGGTGGTGTAGCCGTAGCCATCGGCTCGCTGGAGCAGGCGGACGTGGCGGTGGCCAATGCTCTGCACGAGGCCGTGCCGGGTGGTGATGTTGAAACTGCCGGTGCTGCGGATCGCGACGCGGCCGAGGTGGACCCCGGCCTTCTTGCCGCTCGGTACGACGGCGCGGACCAGATCGCCGGTGGCGAACCCCTTGACCCGCTTGGTCCGGGGTAGCCGCAGCCGGGGAAAGCCGTAGCGGTCGGTGCGGGTGCGGGCGTAGCTGCCGCGCCCGGTCGCCTTGACCACCAGGACCGCCGAGGGCCAGGCGGTGACGCCTCCCAGGTGGCCGACGTGCAGCGCGTCCAACGTGTGCGACTTGGCGGCGCCGGTACGGGAACGGTTCCATTTCGTTCGGCCACCGGAGGCGGTGGACACGGGCAGGCCGGTGTGCTTGCTGCCAGGGTCGATGCCGACCCGCACGCCTTCGATGGCCGAGGTCGCCGCATCGCGATCTTTGAGACGAATGACGAACGGGGTGTGGCGGTGAACCACCGCCCGCCCGGCCGCCAGCAGACGGCGGGCGCGGGCGGGGTGGCAGGGGTCGAGCGGGTGGCCGCGGGCGTCCAGGACGAACACGGCCGGGTGAACCTCACGGTTCGCTCCCTCGGACACCGAAGCGCCCTCGGGGTGACGCCGAGCGGACCGGGTGCCGGTCCGCTCGATCTCCCCTCGCCCAGGTCGAACACCAGATACCGCCGCCGGGCGGTGTCCGTGAGCCGTTTCGTGCCCACCCTCGGGCGTGTCTGCTCCCACGGATTCGAGAGCTTGGAGCTGAGGAAGCACCCCAAGGTCGGTCTGCGCTCTTGTGTTCAACGTAGCCATCTGGATCACACCTCCAGTTCGTGATGGCCAGGGCTGGTCAACGCGGGGCTTCGAAGCGCATCACCGCGCCTCAAGCCCCCTCCTGATTAGGAGAGGGTTGTTGATTCCATGCACATCGCCGTCTGAGATGGCACACTCACTCACGGTGAACTGTTCTATCAAGGACTGCAATACCTCATGTTGAGATTCCACAGATTTGCTATCAAAGGACGGAGGGAGGTAGATGCGTGGCTTCTCGACGCAGCCCCACGGCCCGTCATCGCCGCCTGATGGCTGAACTGAACCGTCTGCGAAAGGACAGCGGGCTGACACGGGTGGAGGTGGCCGAGCGGATCGGCTCCACCGACACCACCGTCTGGAGATACGAGACGGGCCTGACCCGTCCCCGCCCCTCGGACGTGTCGGCCCTCACCGATGTGTACGGCGTGACCGGGGAGGCACGTGACTCCCTGATCCAGATGGCCGTGGAGGCCCGGCGGCGAGGCTGGTGGCACCCCCACCGCCAAGCCCTCAAACCGGGCTTCGACTCCTACATCGGGCTGGAGGCGGAGGCGTCGCTCGTGCGCTCGTACGAGCCGCTCGTCGTTCCCGGCCTGATGCAGACCGAACCGTACGCACGCGCGGTGATCGAGGCGACCTCCATTGTCCAGACCCCCTCCCAGGTCGAGGAGACGGTCTCCGTACGCATCTCGCGCCAGCGGTTGCTACACGGACCCGGTGACCCGATCCACCTCGTCGCGGTGCTCGACGAAGCAGTGATCCGGCGTCAGATCGGCGGGCGCGACGTCATGTCGGAGCAGTTGGAACATCTCGTCCACCTCGGCGCGCTGCCCAACGTGGAGATCCGGGTCGCCCCGTTCTCCGCGGGGGCGCATGCGGCGATGGACGGCAAGTTCTGCCTGCTCAGCTTCCCCGAGCCCGAGGTTCCCGACCTGCTCTATCTGGAGCAGGCCTCGAGCGGGCTCGTGCCGGACGACCCGGAGCAGGTCAGCCGATACGCCTCCATGTTCGAGAGCCTCTGCGAGATGGCACTCGACCAGGAGGAGTCGGCGGCCTTCATCGCCCAGATGGCGAGAAGGTTTTCCTCCCCCTAGCCGTAGAAGGAAGACAAAGTGCGAGGGTCCACGATGGATCTGTCCGACGCCGAGTGGCGTAAGAGCGGTCGCAGCACCAACGGAGGCGACTGCGTGGAGGTGGCGGTCGTCCCCGGTGATCCGGCCGTCGCCCGACACAAGGCCGACGCCGATCGGCTTTACCTCGTCCGCGACTCCAAGGATCCGGGCGGCCCGGCTCTGGCGTTCACCCCGAGCGAGTGGGACGCCTTCGTCGGCGGCGTGAAGGACGGCGAGTTCGACTGACGGGCCTCCGGGGGAACCGGCTCACCGGCTCCCCCGGAACCTCCCGGCCGCACAGCCCGCCCGCGGCCTCGGCCCGGCGGGCTGTGCGTGTTCGGAGCCGTCAGCGCGGGGGCCGCTCATCGGTGCCCTTGTAGCCGAGGACCCGCATGGCGACCTCGGGGTCCATCGCCGCGGCGAGCAACTGTGCCCGTTCCACGGCGCTGTCACGCTGGGCCTCGGCCCTGGCCCTGGCGGCCTGCGATCCCCGGGTGACCGCGGCGACGATGCCCGCTCCCACGATCGCGGCCAGTACGGCGACGAGCACCACCGGGAGCGTGCCGGACTCCGGCGAGCCCGCCTCGCCCATCACGACACTCCCGCCATTGAGCGTGTACACACCCAGCAGGGTGAAGGCCGCCAGCGCCACCAGGCTGGCCACGACCAGGAGCACCATCCTCAGCCGCCCGCCCCGCGGCGCGGGAACGCCGGACGGCGGAGGCTGCGGCAACGGCACGGGCGGTGACGGTGACAGCCGGGGCACCGGACCGCCGTCACCCCACGGCACGAAGTCCGGCTCGGCCGCGACCGCCGGGGCCGGCCCGGCCGACATCGTGGCGCCGCGGCCGTTGCCCGTCACCACCGCTCCCTGCACGACCGCTCCCTGCACCACCGCGACGGCGGGTTCGAGCCTGAGCAGGGCCGCCGGGACGGGCAGGGTGCGCGACACGTGGCTGTGCTCGCGATGCGCCCGCGCCGCCTCCAGGTGATACTCCTCGATCTCGGCGTAGAAGTCGTCCGAGAGATAGACCGAGCCGTCGACCAGCGGCCCCGGCCTCCGCTCCAGGATCGCGACCACGTCGTCACCGTTGAGCGTCTTGTGCGTCTCCAGCGCGTGGGCCAGGCACAGGACGTCTCTCCGGTGCTCCCGCAGCAGTTCCTCGGTCCGGTCCAGCAGGCGCACCAGGTTGAACTCGATGCGCTCGCCCAGCACGTCGGGGGCGAGCGGCTGCCCGCCGCCCGGCACCTTGGTGAAGCCGATCCCCCCGCCGCCGGGCTTGGGCATCGACTTGCCGCCCATGATCTCCAGCTCCTGCAGCGCGGGCACCGAGGTCACCCCGCGGCCCATGCCCCAGTGCGCCTCCATCAGCGCGGTGAGGTACGTCGCGGAGAACAGGTCACCCGAGACGCCGGAGGAGTTGTCCTCGCCGAAGAACATCCGCTCCCCCGCCAGGGAGGCGAGCGAGACCATGATGTCGGCCTCGTGCTCGGACTTCCAGCGGGTGAACTGGTCCTCGGGCTTGATGCTCGCGACCATGCCGAGATAGTCGGCGCCCTTCTCTATCGTGGCGATGTCGATCTCGAGGTGGTAGCGGGTGCGGTAGGCCGCCACGGCGTGGCAGGCCTCGTGCACCGCGACCGCGTGCCGCTCGCGCTCGATGTACTCCACGTCCTCGGGCGGCCCGAGTTGCTTGAGCCGTTTGGCCCTGGTCACGTCCGACCAGGTGATGACCTCCCGGCCGTCGCGGATCGCGGTGATCAGCGACTCGTTCACCAGGTCCTTGATCGTGGCACCGGTGGCGTAGGGCGTGATCGTCGCCAGCTTGTCCAGCTGCTCGTCGGTCAGCTCGTGGTCGACCTTGTCGAAGTAGCCCCGGTAGGTACGGACCCGGCCCGCCTTCGAGGGGTAGCCCACCTTGTAGATGCGGTCGATGCGGCCCGGCCGCAGCAGCGCCTCGTCCAGCGAGTTGGGCATGTTGGTGGCCATCATGACCAGGATCCGGTACTTCGGCGGCGGCTTGGGCCGCATGCCGAAGAGCCTTCGCACATGCCGGTTGACGATGCCCCGGGGCTTCTTCAGGCCCGACAGCTCGGTGAGCAGCGCCTGCAGCGTGCCCGGGTCGCCGCCCCCGCCGCCCATGCCGCCCATCATGAAGCGGCTGCGGCCGGTGTCCGGTTCCTTTTGCTCCGCCGCGCCCTTGCGGGTCAGCAAGCAGCGGGTGTCCTCGCTGAGGTAGCCGAATCCGTGGCACCCGGCGGCGTGCGGGGAGAATCCGGGGCCGCCCCTGGGCCCCTGCTGCGCCAGCGAGCCACGCCGTCCGAGGGAGTCGGCCTCGTCGAAGAAGACGATCACGCCCCCGTACCGCAGCGAGAGCTTGCGAAGCTTCCTGAACAGCGACTTCACCTTCAGGATGCCGATGCCCATGAACATGTTGACGAACGCGCCGGGGTCGACGAACACGTACGGCTTGCCGGTCTCCCCGGCCACGGCCTCGGCCATCAGGGTCTTGCCGGTGCCCGGCGGGCCCCACAGCAGCAGGCCGCTGGGCACGTAGCCACCGCGCTCCTCGATCGCGTCCGGCCGCTCCAGGAAGACGATGTTCTCCTTGACCCGCTCGACGACGTGGTCCTGGCCCCAGACGTCGGTGAAGCGGGTCTTGATGTCGTCGGGGAAGTAGGTCTCCACGCCGCCCCGCGACAGCAGCCAGAACAGGCCGATGAACTGGAAGGCGATGAAGAAGAACGCGAAGGCGAGCTGCGCCATGTACGGCAGCGCCTGCCAGAGCAGCGCGGGCGCCTGGAACAACGCGAGCGCGGGAGAGGTGTCCAGCACCTCGCCGAGGATGAGTGCGAGCACCGCGATCCAGAACAGCCACTTGATGGCACGTGCCATCCTGAAGCGATTCCAGTCGGAGAAGCGGCGGTGGGTCCAGCGCTCGAAGCCGCCGAACACACCGCGCGTCCAGAATCGGTTGTATCCGGCGGAGCGCTCGCTGACGAAGAAGTGGAGCTGGCGCAGGAACTCGGCGCCCAGGAACCAGAAGATCCACGGCGCCGCGAGAGCGGTGGTGATCATTGCATCCTGGAACGTCATGATGCCCTCGAATGAGGCCATCTCACTCCATACCAGGATGAAGTAAATGATCGTCAGGATGAGGAGGAATTTGATCCGATCCCAGAACGGCATCTTCTTACGCTTGTCGGGATGCGGGTCCGTCGGACCCGAGCCGGGGGCCCGTAGTCCTTCGAAGGTGGGGGGCTGCGGAGGTGACTTCATGTACGGGCTTCTCCTCACCCGGTGAGTCGTTTGACCTTGAAGGATTGCGCGATCCTGTCGAACTCCCCGGCGCGCTTCCGGTAGCAGGCGGCCGAGCAGCGGATCAGCAGGGTGGAGATCTGCTTGCCGTCCGGGGCCAGATAGGAGGTGAGGTCGAAGGTCTCCGTCCCGGCGCCCTCGATCGCGTAGTTGAACCGCACGTGCACCCCGCGCAGGCCGTCTCCGGGCTGGAGCACCTCGTCGGCGAGAAGCTCGAAGTCCTTCAGCGGGTAGCCGGGGATCTCCGCGTACTCCTTGCGCATCGTCTCGGTGACGGGCAGGACGGAGTTGCGCATGCTGTTCAGGGAGAGCGCGTCCTGCTCCTCGGGGAGGAGCTTGGCGATCCGGGCGAAGACGAATGGTTCGTCCTCGGTGCCGTAGCCGAGCAGGTGATCTGGAGACGGCTTGCTGTGGGCGTCGTAGGCGGTCGACCAGATGAGCTGTTTGCGCAGTTGCGCGGTGGCCGATTCGAGGTCGGCTCCGATGGTCGCCTTGTCCAGCGCCGTCTGGTCGACCTTCTGCCAGGCCGCCGGAACCTTGAAGTATGTCTGCCCGTCGTCGTGGCGGACGTAGGTGAACTCCGCACGTGCACATCCCGTGAGCCCGCCGGCCATGGCGGAAACAACCGCCATGGAAACCAAGGCGAACCCGGCCCTCGATCTTCTCACCAGGGCTGTACCTCCGCTTTACGGGTTAACGAGGTGGTTGTGCCCGTTTTTTAAGCGCCTCCCCCCTGTCTCGACTCATTCGTCTTGGGAATCTTGACCAAATCTTTCCGGGAACCCGGCTTCACTTGTTACACAGTGCCGCCGTTGGATTCAAGACATCATTGAACCCTCGGCTTCCGTCATGCGATAGAGGACGGGCGCGGTTCTCAAGCCGTGGACCACCGGACAGCGGTGCGGCCAGGTCGGGCCAGGTCGGCGAGCCGATCGTGCTGGTGTAGAACAATGATCGCCGTCACCTCAATGCCACGATGCGGACCACGATTGTGCGAGACGCGGTGAAACGTCCTGTCAGTTCGGCGTAGTTCCCAATTCGTGAGACTCGCCCTGCCCTCCGGTACTCACACCTGGTGTTCTCCAGGAAGCACAGAGGCCGGAGGGGGACGCCCCTCCGGCCTCAGCTGATCGTGACTTCCGGGCTCATAGCCTGCCCGGCAACCTTGTCCGGTCTTTAGGTCAGGTCCTCACACTTCTTGGCGTCGGGGTCGTTGGCCGCCTTCGGCACCCAGCGGACGTTGGCGAACGAGGCGGAGAAGGCTCCGTCGGTGTAGACGAGGAACGGGGTGTTGACCACCTCAAGGTCGAGGCCCCCCGCGGCGAAGCAGGCGATGGGAATCTTGACCGTCGCCTTGCTCCCGGCCGGGAGTCCCTGGAAGAGGGAGGTCGCCACCACCTCGGAGAAGCACGGATAGACACAGTGCACGCTGAGCACGGTCCTGGCGGCCGGGGCCTGGTGGACGATCGTGTCGAAGACCAGAGCCGCCTCGGAGTTGAGATAGCCCCGAAGATCGGAGCCGCCCGCCGGGTCCTGCAGGTAGATCTGGGCCGGGCCCGTGCCGCTCCAGGTCGCCTTCAGACCGTCCTGCTGCACGTTGACGTCTGACTGCACCACGGAGATCTCGGCGTGCGACGCCTGGCCGTCGGCACCGATCTCGGTGCCGCCCCAGTTCTCCGCCGAACCGATGAAGCTCTTGTAGGGCGCGATGTCGGTCCGGTTGAAGATCTCCAGATCCTCGCTCGCCTCACCGCCGCCGCCCTGCCCGCCACAGCCGAACTCGGGCGCGGTCTCGTCGAGCGTGCCGACCGCCCCCGTCTGGCCGTCGCGCAGGCCGTAGCCGAGCGGGAAGAGCGGGTCGTAGCCCTCGGTGCCCGCGTTGAGCGGCGTCTGGCAGGCGCTCTTGGGCCAGGAGTAGGGCAGCTTTCCGGTGAAACCGTCGCGGTACCTGCCCCGGACGAGCACGTCGGCGACGCCGCCGCCCTCGGTACCCGGCAGCCACGCGGCGACGAAGGCGTCGGAGCGGTTGAGCTCCTTGTTGACCCAGAGCGGCCGGCCACTGACATAGACGGTGACGACGGGCGCACCCTTGCCGCTGACCCGCTCCAGCACGGCGAGGTCGGCGGGGTAGATCTTGGCGGCCTCCAGCGAGCGCCGCGCGAGATCCCCGACGCCCTCGGCATACGGCGTCTCGCCGATCACCGCGATGACCGCGTCGTACGCTGAGGGATCGACGCCCTCGCCGGTCTCGTTGAAGGTGACGTTGGCCGCGCCGAGCGCCTCGCGCAGGCCGCCGAGGATCGTCGTGCCCACTGGGAAGTCGGCGTTGACGTTACCGGTGCCCTGCCAGGTGAGGGTCCAGCCGCCGGTCTGGTTCTGCAGGCTGTCGGCGCTCTTGCCGACCACGAGGACCTTGGAGTTCGCGGCCAGCGGCAGGACCTTGCCGTTGTTCTTGAGCAGGACCTGCGACTTGCGCGCCGCCTCCCTGGCGAGCTTCCTCGCCTGCAGCGCGTCGGTGGAACCGGCGAAGGCGCGCTTGGAGGGCTTCGGCCCGTCGAGCACGTTGGTGCGCAGCTTCACGCGCAGGATGCGGGTCACCGCGTCGTCGATGCGCGCCATCGGGATCTCACCGCTCTGGACCTGGGCGATCGTGTTGGCGATGAACGCCTTCCAGTCGTTGGGCACCATGACCACGTCGATGCCCGCGTTGATCGCCTGCGGGCAGCTCGCGTTGGTGCACCCGGCGACCTGGCCGATGCCGTTCCAGTCGGAGACGACGATGCCGTCGAAGCCGATCTTCTGCTTGAGGATGTCGGTGAGGGCTCGCTTGCTGCCGTGCAGCTTGCCCTCGTTGATACCGAGGTCGGCGTTGGTCCAGCTGTTGAACGACGCCATCACGCTCTGGGCGCCGGCCGCGAGCGCGCTGTAGTAGCCCTGGCCGTGCACGTTGATCATCTCGGCCTCGGACGAGGGGTTGACGCCCTGGTCCACACCCTTGACGGTGCCGCCGTCACCGATGAAGTGCTTCGCGGTGGCGATGACGCCGTCGGAGCCGATACCGCGCGGATGCCTGCCCTGCAGTCCCTTGACCGCCTCGTAGCCGTACGCGCGGGTGATCCGGGGGTCCTCCGAGAAGCCCTCGTAGGTACGGCCCCACCGGTCGTCGAGGGGCACGGCGAGGGTGGGCGCGAACGCCCAGTCCTGGCCGGTCGCGCGGATCTGCCTGGCGGTCGCCGCCCCGATGTCACGCACCAGGCACGGGTCCTGCGCGGCGCCCAGGCCGATGTTGTGCGGGAAGACCGTCGCGCCGTAGACGTTGTTGTTTCCGTGGACGGCGTCGATGCCCCAGATGACGGGGATCTTCGTCCGGGTGGAGACGGAGGCATTCCAGTAGGCGTCGGCGAGGTCGAGCCAGGCCTTCGGCGCGGCGTGCTTGTCACGGTTGGGCCACGCGCCGCCGCCGTTGAGCACCGAGCCGATGAAGTACTGCTTGACCTCGTCGGGAGTGATCGCGGTGATCTCCGGCTGGGTCATCTGGCCGACCTTCTCGGCGAGCGTCATGCCCGCGAGGATCTTCGCCACCCGCTTCTCGTCCGACCGGTTCTGCCCGATGGCGCTGTCGACCTTGGGCCACTCGGCGAGGGTGGGCAGCTTCTTCTCGATGCGGGCGCAGCCGCGGGCGTCCAGGGCCGGTTTGCCGATCACCGGTTGCCGGCCGCCCGTCGCGGTCTCGGCGCCCGCGCTCGGGATCCCGGCGACACCGGCCGCCAGGACTGTGAGGCTCGCCAGCACCGCGAGCCGGCTTCGGTTGGCGCCCTGCCGGGCGAAGGGTCTGATCATCGAAGGTCCGTTCTCCAGGCACAGCGACGGTCGTGGCGGCCCCCGAGTCCGCACTTCGCAGATCCTGACGCTGTGACGCTGCCGAGTCAATAGTTTCGCGAGAGCGCTCTCTCGATTGAACACCTGTTCGATACCTGACCTACGGCTCGCAAACCCCGCCCACCAGGCCGTTCACAACGCGATACAGCCACATCGCCCCTGGCCGGACGGCCCAAACTCCACCCTTCTGAGAGCGCTCTCAAGATTTGGCCGGGCATTGTCCGAGCCGGGCGGGCCGGCGACTCGTCAGGACACGGGCCGATGGCCGACGCCCTCGCGACGGCTCGGACAGGGGGCGCCGGGGGCGGCCGGGGGGACACGTGAACCGCGGGCCGGGAACGAGTGCCGGCCGGAAGCGGGATCGACGTGACCTGGGGACGGGACGGCGGTGACCCGTGGGTCTCAGGACATGGTGTTGCCGCCGTTGACCGCCAGGCGCTGGCCGGTGATGAAACGGCCGCCGGGCGAGGCCAGGAAGGCGATCGCGTCGGCCACCTCGGCGGGCACCCCCATCCGGCCCAGCGGCAGGCCCGCGCGGTACTCCTCGACGTCCATTCCCTCGTGGCGCTCCACCGGTATCCAGCCGGGCTCGACGGTGTTGACGGTGATGCCGTACCGCCCGAGTTCGTTGGCCCAGGAACGGGTCAGGCCGTGCATCGCCGCCTTGGCCGCGACATAGTGCCCCATCTCCACGTTGCCCAGATCGACGACCTCGCTGCCCACGTTGACGATCCGGCCCGAGCCGGCCTCGCGCATCGCGGGCAGCACGGCCCGCAGGATCAGCAGCGGCGCCTTGACGAAGAACCGGAGCTGGTCGAGGTGATGCTCCCAGGTCTGCTCGGCGAGGGGAACCAGCGGCTGGGGGCCGGTCGCGTTGTTGACCACGACCTCGACCGGCCCCGCCTGCTCGGTCACCTCCGCGATCCCCCGGCGTACCGACTCCTCGTCCGTCACGTCGAAGCGGGCCACGCACGCCCGGCCCCCGGCCGCGGAGATACGCTCGGCGACGGCCGTGGCACCCGCGGTGTCGTGGGCGTAGTTGACGGCGACGGTCCAGCCGTCCTCGGCGAGCCGCGCGGCGATGGCGGCACCGAGCCCCCGCGAGGCCCCGGTGACAAGCACGCATCCCATCCGCTTCCCCTTTCCTGATTCCACGGCTCTCCTGCCACGAGTGAAATCGCTCCCATTGTGGCGGGCCGCGGCACCCACCTGATCCGTGCGCCTTACAGGTCAGCTACGCGGTTCGGAAAGGAGTTCTTCGGGGATCACGTCGGGCACGCCGCGCAGACCGGCGAGCGAGACCGCGGCGAGGACCGCGATCAGCACCGCGGCGGCGAGCGAGGTCACCCCGACCGAGGTGACGAAGGCCCGCCTGGCCGCCTCGGCGACGACCTCCCCCAGCTCGGCCGGGAGCGCCGCGGCGGCCCTCAGAGCGGTGGGCAGCGACTCCGCCGCGGCGGCGGTCGCCTCGCCCGGCACCCCCGCCGGGAGCCGGAGGTCGCCCCGGTAGACACCGGTCAGGATGCTGCCCAAGATCGCGATGCCCAACGCGCCGCCCAGTTCGAAGGAGGTCTCGGAGATCGCCGCCGCGGCACCGGCCCGCTCCCTGGGCACGCTCGCGAGCACCGTGTCGTTGGTAACCGCGAACGTCAGCCCGATGCCCACCCCGCAGACGATCATGGGAACGAGAAAGTAGAGGTAGGGGGTGTCGAGCCCGACCCGGCTGTAGCAGGCGAAGGCCGCGGCGGCCATCGCCAGGCCCAGCGCCACCACCCTGGCCCGGCCCCATCGGGTGATCAACCCGGCCGCCAGCACCCCGCCGACCGCCGCCGACAGGCCACCGGGCAGTCCCGCGAGACCGGCACGCAGCGGCGACCAGCCCAGGACCAGCTGGAAGTACCAGGCGAAGATCAGCGACAGCGCGGACATGCCGAAGATGGCGATGAGGTTGGCGCCGACCGACGCGGTGAAGGCCCGGCGCCGGAAGAGACGAACGTCGATCAGCGGCTCGGCCAGCCGAGTCTGCCGCCGGGCGAACATCACCAGCGCGGCGATCCCCACGACCGCCGCCACCGGTACTCCGGCATTCGCGAGACCGTGACCGGCTGCCTCCTTTACAGCGTAGATCAAAGAGGTGACGCCGGCGAGGGAGAGCAACACGCTCGCGGGATCCACCCGCCCCGCGGCGGGGTTGCGTGACTCCGGCAGCACGGCGAGGCCGGCGACCACGATGAGCGCCATCACCGGCACGTTGATCAGGAAGACCGACCCCCACCAGAAGTGATCGAGTAGCAGACCGCCGACTACCGGTCCCAGGGCGAACCCCGCCGCGCCCATCCCGCTCCACAGACCGATCGCCGTGGTCCGCCGCCTCGGGTCGGTGAAGACGTTACGGATGATCGACAGAGTGGAGGGCATGATCGTGGCACCCGCCACGCCGAGCAGGACGCGGGCCGCGATGAGCAGTTCGGGGGTGGGTGCGTAGGCGGTCACCGCCGAGGCCACCCCGAAGGCCGTGGCGCCGATGAGGAGCAGCCTCCTGCGGCCGATCCGGTCGCCGAGGTTGCCCATCGTGATCAGCAGGCCGGCGAGCGCGAAACCGTACGCGTCGCCGATCCACAGGATCTGGGTGGCCGAGGGCCGCAGGTCCGCGACCAGTTGGGGAAGGGCGAGGTGCAGGACCGTGACGTCAACGGAGAGCAGCAGCGCCGCCAGGCAGGCGACGGCGAGGGTCGCCCGCCTGCGACGGTCGGTGATCGGGAAGTGATCGGTCATGCCCGCCATCGTGATCGTCGGCGCTGACGGCCCGCGCACCTCGTGCTGACGGCCACTGACGGCCACTGACGACCGCTGACGACCGCTGACGACCGCTGACGGCCAGTGACGACCGCGCGGTCGAAATCACCCGGACATGGTCATGCCTCGATCATCAAAAGCACCTCGCTCCGCGACATGCGGGTTCCCGCACGCCACTCCTCCTCGTACGCGGCGCCGCCGATCCGGGCGCGGACGGCTGCCGTGACCCGGGCCGCGTCCGGGTGCGCCGCCGCGGCGCCGCTGAGAGCCGTGGCCGCCCCCAGCAGCCGGGCCGCTCCCCGGACGTCGTTCTCCAGCAGCACGACCTCCGCCAGGCCCTCGATCGCCGAACCCGCCACGAGCAGGTAGCGGTGTAGCGCCGGTTCCAGCGCCTCGCGGTACCAGACCCTCGCCCCGGCCCCGTCTCCGCTCGACGTGGCGATCCGGCCCAGTTCGACGGTGATGCGCAACCGCGTCTCCTCGGCGGCGTACCACTCCTGTGGGCACAGGTCCAGTGCCTCGCGGGCGAGGGTGCGGGCCTCGTCCAGCTCGCCGCGGAGCCTGGCGACCTCGGCGAGCCCGTGCCGTACCTTGGCCATCACATCGGGCGTGCCCGCCCTGCGGGCGTACACGGCCGCGCGCAGGTACTCGGCGTGAGCGGTCGCGAGGTCGCCTTCACGCACGATTCCCAG
This sequence comes from Streptosporangium sp. CA-115845, assembly GCF_050943795.1. Taxonomy (NCBI): domain Bacteria; kingdom Bacillati; phylum Actinomycetota; class Actinomycetes; order Streptosporangiales; family Streptosporangiaceae; genus Streptosporangium; species Streptosporangium sp. CA-115845. The sequence continues at coordinate 6,565,910 of NZ_CP191988.1, forward strand.
AGCCCTGCGGCAGATGAGATCCGCGATGTCCTCGGCCGATTCGAGCTCCTCGGCCAGCCGGAGCGCCTCGTCGGCCAGCGCGCGCGACGCCGCCACGTCCTGCCGTAGGTCGGCGAGTTCGGCAAGTTCGGCGAGTGTGAGGGCACTGCCCCACCGCTCCCCGATGGAGCCGAACAGCTGCAGCGCGTCCTCGAAGGAGCGCTCGGCGCCACCGGCGTCGCCGTCGTACAACTGGAAGTAGCCGCAGCCGAAGTGGGACAGGGCCCGAACCCACGGGTCGGCGATGGCCGAGGTCCGCGGCGGGTGGGAGCGGAAGGCGGCGGCCGGGCCGGTGAACATCGGCCACAGCATGGCCAGAAACGGCCACCGGTACGGCCGGTCGATCGCCGGAACGAGCGGTGCGGCCGTATCCAGCAGGGCCGGCAGCCGTGGCGACCGCGACTCGCCACCGAAGGCGACGAGCACGCAGAGGGCGTACTCCTCTTCCAGCCCCTCCACCGAGGCCGACCCGATCACACCGAGCAGGTCGGTGGCCAGGCCCGCGCCCTCCCAGCGACGGCCCCGCATCCACCAGTACATGGCGAGCCCGGCCAGCAGGCGCAGCCCCTGCCCGGTCCTGCCGGTGTCGACGGCCCAGCGCAGCGCGGCGTGCAGGTCGTCGCGCTCCTCGTCCAGCCTTCGCAACCACTCCAGTTGCCCGGCGCCGCGCAGCCGGCGGTCCGCCGCGGCCGCCAGATCCGTGTAGTACGAGGCATGCGCCTCGCGGCGCACCTCGGTCTCGCCGGTCTCGGCCAGCCGTTCCGCGCAATACGCGCGGATGGTCTCCAGCATGCGGTAGCGCCCGCCCACCCGCTCGATGAGCGACTTCTCCGTCAGGGAGCTCAGCAGGTCGACGGCCTCGGCCTCCGGCAGCCCGCACACCCGTCCGACCGCCTCCAGCGTCGCGCCACCCACGAAGACGATCAGCCGCCCGGCCAGCGACCGCTCGTCGTCGTCGAGCAGGTCCCAGCTCCAGGCGACCACGGCGCGCAGCGTCTGGTGCCGGGGCAGCGCGGTGCGGCTGCCCCGCGACAGCAGCCGGAACCGGTCGCCCAGCCGGGAGGCCACCTCGGTCACCGACAGGGAGCGCAGGCGTGCCGCGGCCAACTCCAGAGCGAGGGGCAGGCCGTCCAGTGCCCGGCAGATGTCCAGCACCTGCTCGACGTTGGTGTCGTCGACGCGGAAACCGGGGCACACGGCGGCTGCCCTGTCGGCGAGGAGGCGCACGGCCGGGTAGGCCGTGGCCTCCCCGGCGGCTGTGCCGGCCCCCGGCACCGGCAGCGGCGCGACCGGGTGGATCACCTCCCCGGTGATGCCGAGCGCCTCCCTGCTGGTGGCCAGGACACGCAGCGCCGGACAGGCGGCGAGCAGGCGGTCGGCGAGCTCGGCGACCTCCGCCACCAGGTGCTCGCAGTTGTCCAGGACGAGCAGCAGCGGACGGTCGGCCAGCGCCGCGACCAGCCTGGCGAGGGGGGTGGGTACCGGCCGGCCAGGGCCGGGGAGCAGTCGGGCGTCGCGGACCCCCATCGCCCCGAGGACCGCCTGGGCCACCTCCCCGCCGTCGAAGACGGGAGCCAGCTCCACGAAGCACACCTCCCCCTGCTCCCCGGCGGCGACCTCACCGGCCAACCTGGTCTTGCCCGCGCCGCCGGGGCCGACCAGGGTGACCAGCCTCGCCTCGCCGAGCAGCGCGCGGAGCTCGGACATCTCGCCTTCCCTACCGACGAAGCTGGTCAGCGGGGCCCGCAGACCCGACCTGAGGGGTGCGGCACCGGCGGCGGGGGCGCCGGTCAGTTCGGGATCGGCCCTGAGCACCGCCAGGTGCACGGCGGCCAGCTCCGCCGACGGGTCCACGCCGAACTCCTCGCCGAGGATCCGTCTGGCCCTGTCGTAGACCTCCAGTGCCTCGACCTGCCTGCCCGAGCCGTACAGGGCGCGCATCAGCTGCCCGTACAGCCGCTCTCTGAGGGGATGTGCGGCGGTCAGCTCCTGTAGCTCGGCCACCAGCTCACGGTGGCGGCCCAGTTCCAGCTCGGCCTGCAGGCGATCCTCCACGCAGTCGAGCCGGAGCTCCTCCAGCCTGGCCGAGGGCGCCTGGGCGAACGGGAACTCCGCCACGTCGGCGAGCACGGGCCCGCGCCACAGCGAGAGCGCCTCGCCCAGCGGTTCGACCGCCCGCCCGCAGTCACCGGAGGCCAGGAGACGCCGGCCTTCGGCGGCGAGCCGCTCGAAGCGGTGGGCGTCGACGGCATCGGCACCGGCCACGAGCCGGTAGCCCGCCGGGTGGAACTCGATCACTTCCTGGGCACCGAGCGCCCTGCGCAGCCGCGAGACCTGCGACTGCAGCGCATTGGCGACGCCCGCGGGCGGATCGATGCCGTACAGGCCGCCGATCAGCCGTTCGGTGGTCACGACCTTTCCCACGTCGAGCAGGAGCATCACGAGCAGCGCGCGCATCCGCGGCCCGCCCACGACGACCGCGCGACCATCATCGAGCCGGATCCGGGTGGGGCCGAGAACGTCGAACCGCATACCCCGATTATCACGACTCCCCGCCCCCGTACGGTGCCGCGCGGCCGGGGCATCACCCGTCCTCGCGTCCGGAGTTTGGGACTAGGCAAGGGGCGGGGCGTGGGCTAGCTTCTGGACAGGTGTCCAGTTTGAGGAGCGACAATGCCCAGGACCACCGAGGCGCCCCGGGCCCGGCTGTCGGACCGGCAGGCCGAGACCGTGCGCAGGCTCACCGCGGCGACGGTCGAGGAGGTCGCCGAGCACCGGTACGAGGGGTTGACGGTGCGCGGGGTCGCCAAGCGGGCCGGGGTCGCGCCCGCCACCGCCTACACCTACTTCGCCTCCAAGAACCACCTGCTGGCGGAGGTGTTCTGGCGGCGGCTGCGCGACCTGCCGGAACCGGACCCGCTCCCCGGCGGCTCCCCCGCCGACCGGGCCGCCGAGGCGCTGAGCGCGGTGGCGCTGCTGGTCGCCGACGATCCGGCGCTCTCGGCCGCGTGCACCACCGCGATGCTCGCCGACGAGCCCAACGTCCTCCGGCTGCGTGCCCGCATCGGGCTCCGTGTCCACGAGCGGATCTCCGGCGCCACCGACGCCTCCCCCGCCGCCCTGCAGGCCTTCGAGCTGGCCTTCTACGGCGCGCTGGTCCAGGCGGGAATGGGCCACCTCTCCTACCGCGACCTCCCCGGCCTCCTCGCCACCACGGCCGGAACCATCTTCCCCCGGACTGAGGAGTGCCCGTGAGGCCGCGCCGGCTACTGATACCAGGGAAGGACCAGGCGAACCGCCCTGAGGGACCATCCCGTGAGGCCGCGCCGGGGACTGGACTGAGGAGAGTGAGGTCGTGAGGAACGAACGACCTCACTCGACGAGGGAAGGAGCCGGATCCCAGCGGCCGAACCGCGACGCACCGCGTCGCCATTGACTCGTGAGGCCGCGCCGGGGACTGGACTGAGGAGAGTGAGGTCGTGAGGAACGAACGACCTCACTCGACGAGGGAAGGAGCCGGATCCCAGCGGCCGAACCGCGACGCGCTAGCGTCGCCATCGGCACAGAGCCGGATCCCAGCGGCCGAACCGCGACGCGCCAGCGTCGCCATCGGCACAGAGCCGGATCCCAGCGGCCGAACCGCGACGCGCTAGCGTCGCCGGTAGCAGGCCGGAGGTTCCGCGAGCAGCTCGACGTGCGGTTCGCACGCCTCTACCACGATCTTGAGCGCGGCACCGACCCGATCGCGTTCGTGGACCCGTACGCCGACATCGAGTCGTTCCGCCGCCGCGACGAGGCCAGGGTGAAGCTCGTGGCGCTGGTCCAGGAGATCATGGACTCGCGCGGTCCCGCGGCGCGGGAGGACCGCGACCTGCTGGACGTGCTGCTCTCGGTCAGGAACGAGGACGGCACGCCGCGCTTCGGCGCCGACGAGATCACCGGGATGTTCATCTCGATGATGTTCGCCGGGCACCACACCACCTCCGGCACCGCCGCCTGGACGCTCATCGAGCTGCTGCGCAACCCGGCGGTGCTGGCGGAGGTGACCGGGGAGCTGGACGCGCTGTACGCCGACGGCTCCACGGTGAGCTTCCAGGCGCTGCGCGAGATTCCGGCGCTGGAGTCGGCGATCAAGGAGGCGCTGCGGCTGCACCCGCCGCTGATCCTGCTCATGCGGGTGGCCAAGACGCCGCAGCGGGTGTGCGGGTACCTCGTCGAGCCCGGCGAGCTGGTGGCCGTCTCACCCGCGATCTCCAACCGGCTGCCCGACGACTTCCCCGCGCCGGACGAGTTCCGGCCGGGGCGCTACGCGGAGCCGCGCCAGGAGGACCTGGTCAACCGGTGGACGTGGATCCCGTTCGGGGCCGGCCGGCACCGCTGCGTGGGTGCCCAGTTCGCGATGGTCCAGCTGAAGGCGATCTTCTCGGTACTGCTGCGGGACTGGGAGTTCGCGCCCGCCCAGCCGTTGGACAGCTACCAGAACGACCACAGCAAGATGGTCGTCCAGCTCCGGCAGCCCTGCGCGGTCCGCTACCGCAGGCGGGCCCGATGAGGGTCGTCCTGGATCCCGACCTGTGCCAGGGGCACGCCGAGTGCGAGTTCGCCGCCCCGGAGGTCTTCTCCGTGCCCAGGCGCGGCGTGGTGGAGATTCGGCGAGACGCCCTGCCCGACCCTCTGCCCGACACCCTGCTCGACGCGGTGCGCGAAGCCGTGCGGAACTGCCCGACCCGGGCCTTGCGACTGGAGGACTGATGTACCCCCGCGAAGAGCTGGACGAGATGGTCCGGCTGTGGCTGTCGTCCAACCGGGAGTGCGAACGCCTCGGCGACTGGAGGCCGCTGGCCTCCCTCTACACCGAGGACGCCACCTACGGCTGGAACCTCGGACCCGAGCTGGAGTTCATGGCCGTGGGCCGGCAGGAGATCCGCGACATCGCGCTCGGCCAGGAGATGGGTGGTCTCGACGGCTGGCGGTACCCGTACCAGAAGGTCCTCGTCGACGAGGTCGCCGGCGAGGTGGTCGGCTTCTGGAAGCAGGTCGCCGAGGCGACGCGCCCGGACGGCACGCCGTACGAGGTGGCGGGGATCGGCGGTTCGTGGTTCAGGTACGCCGGTGAGATGAGGTGGTCGTGGCAGCGCGACTGGTTCGACTTCGGCAACGCCACCGCGCTGTTCGTGGAGATGATCCAGGCGGGCGTGCTGACCGACGGCATGAAGCGCCGGATGGAGCGCGCCGGCGGCAGACCCGGCGGCTGGTACCGGCTGGGCGGTGCCCCCGTCGCGCTCTGGGACCGCCGGTGAGCCGCCGTCCCGGTCGTGCGCCGCACCGGACCACGACCGCTCGCGCCCGCCGGGTTCCGGAACGGGCCGCGCCGTCCTCCGGTCGTGTGCCGGAGCGGGCTCCGGCCGTGAGGGGGCGGCGATGAGCGGCCGGTTCGCGAGCGTCAACCCCGCCACCGAGGAGGTGGTCGGTGAGGCCCCCGACGGGACGCCCGCCGACATGGACGCGGCGATCGGCGCGGCGCGGGAGGCGTTCGATGCCGGGGTGTGGTCCGCCGACCCGCGGCTGCGTGCCCGCTGCCTGCGCCAGCTGCGAGACGGGCTCGTCTCGCACGCCGCCGAGCTGCGGGAGCTGACGGTGGCGGAGGCCGGCTGCCCGGTCTTCCTGACGTACGGCCCCCAGCTGGACGCTCCGGTGGCGGACCTGGGCTGGTTCGCCGACCTCGCCGAGTCCTACGAGTGGTCGCGGGATCTGGGGGTGAGCGCGCCGATGGGCATGACGTCGCGGCGTACCCTGCTGCGCGAGCCCGCCGGGGTGGTCGGCGCGATCACCCCGTGGAACTTCCCGCACCAGATCAACCTGGCCAAGCTGGGCCCGGCCCTGGCGGCGGGTAACGCCGTGGTGCTCAAACCCGCCCCCGACACTCCCCTGGTGGCCGAGTTCATGGCGCGGATCGTCCACGAGGAGACGGACTTCCCACCCGGCGTGCTGGGCGTCGTCACCTCCTCCTCGCACGCGCTCGGCGCCCAGCTGGTCGCCGACCCACGGGTGGACCTGGTCTCGTTCACCGGTTCCACCGCGACGGGCCGCTCGGTGATGGCCTCGGCGGCGGCGACCGTGAAGCGGGTCTTCCTGGAGCTGGGCGGCAAGTCCGCCTACATCGTGCTGGAGGACGCGGACATCGGTTCGGCCGCGGCGATGGCGGCCTTCGCGGTGGCCACCCATGCCGGACAGGGGTGCGCGATCACGACCCGGCTGCTGCTCCCCCGGGAGCGGTTCGACGAGGGCGTGCACGCCGCGGCCAGGACGCTGGGCAGGTTGGGCGTGGGCGACCCTGCCGACCCCGGAACCGTCTGCGGACCGGTGATCTCGGCCGCGCAGCGGGACCGGGTGGAGTCCTACCTGCGGCTGGCCGTGGACGAGGGCGGCGCGTTCGCCTGTGGCGGTGGGCGGCCACCGGAGCGGGACAGGGGCTTCTGGATCGAGCCGACCCTCGTCGTCGGGGTGCCGAACTCCGCGAGGGTCGCCCAGGAGGAGATCTTCGGCCCCGTACTGGTGGCCGTGCCGCACGACGGGGACGACGACGCGGTGCGGATCGCCAACGACTCGCCGTACGGGCTGTCGGGCGCGGTGCACGGGGGCGACGAGGAACGCGCGCTGGCGGTGGCCGGGCGGCTGCGGACCGGAACGGTCGGCGTCAACGGCGGGCAGTGGTACGGCGGGGACGTGCCGTTCGGCGGTTACAAACAGTCGGGGGTCGGCCGGGAGATGGGCGTGCTCGGCTTCGAGGAGTACCTGGAGAGCAAGGTCGTCGCCACCCCGCACGGAGGTCGGTGATGCGTTTCGAGAACAGGGTGGCGATCGTCACCGGCGGCGCGCGGGGAATCGGCGAGGCCTACGTCCGCGCCCTGGCGGCCGAGGGCGCGAAGGTGGTGGTGGCCGACCTGGAGACCGAGCTGGGCGAGCGGGTGGCCGAGGACGTCGGCGGGGTGTTCGTCAGGACCGACGTGGCCGACCCCGAGTCGGCGAGGGCGATGGCCTCGGTGGCCAGGGAGCGTTTCGGCAGGCTCGACCACCTGGTCAACAACGCCGCGATCTACGGCGGGATGAGGCTGGACTTCCTGATCATCGTGGACTGGGACTACTACCGGAGGTTCATGGCGGTGAACCTGGACGGGGCGCTGAACTGCGTGCGCGCCTGCTATCCGCTGATGGGCGAGGGCGCCTCGATCGTCAACCAGTCGTCGACCGCCGCATGGGTCTACTCCGGTTTCTACGGCCTGGCCAAGGTCGGCATCAACGGCCTGACCCAGCAGCTCGCCCACGAACTCGGCGGCATGGGCATCCGGGTCAACGCGATCGCCCCCGGCCCCACCGACACCGAGGCCACCCGGGCGGTGGTCCCCGAGGGCTACCGCAGGCAGATGGTCGGTGACCTGGCGCTCAAGCGGCTCGGCCGGCCCGAGGACCTGACAGGGATGTGCCTGTTCCTGCTGTCGGAGGAGGCGGGCTGGATCACCGGGCAGATCTTCAACGTGGACGGCGGGCAGGTGATCCGGTCATGAGCGGCGCAACGTGGACGCAACCCCGATCGTGTGACCTTCGAATTAACGAGGGGGTTCTCCGTTGAGACTCGGATTCATCGGGCTGGGGCAGATGGGCGCGCCGATGGCCACGCACCTGGCCGGCTGGCCCGGAGGGCTGCTCGTGCACGACATCAGGGCCGAGGCGTGCGCGCCGGTGGTGGAGAAGGGCGCGCGAGCCGTGCGGGACCCGCTGGAGATCATGGCAGAGGCCGATCTGATCGAGGTGATGGTCCTCGACGACGAGCAGGTACGCCAGGTCGTGCGTGCCGGACTACCGGCCACCAGGGCGGGCACGGTGATCGCCGTCCACTCGACGATCGCCCCGTCCACCGCCGAGGAACTGGCGGCCGAAGCCGAGCCGTATGGCGTGCACGTGGTGGACGCCCCGGTGAGCGGCGGCTTCATGGGCGCGCACCAGGGCAGGCTGGCGGTGTTCGTGGGTGGCCCGCAGGAGGCGGTCGAGCGGTGCGAGGAGCCGTTCGGGCGCTGGGCGGAGCTGGTGCTGCACGTCGGCCCCGCCGGGGCCGGCACCAGGGCGAAGCTGGCGCGCAACCTGCTGCACTTCGCGTCGTTCGCCGCGGCGGCGGAGGCGCAGCGGCTGGCCGAGTCGTGCGGGATCTCGCTGAAGGCGCTGGCGCGGGCCGTCAGGCACTCGGACGCGATCACCGGCGGCCCGGGGGCGATCATGTTGAGGAAGACGACGGGACCTGTAACGCCGGATGATCCCTGGTACGACATATTGCTACATGTTAGGACTCTGGGGGAGAAAGACCTTACCCTCGCACTGGAACTGGCACGGGCCAGAGGGGTGGAGACCCCCCTGGCCGCCCTCGCCCTGGAACAGCTGGCCGACGGACTCGGAGTGCCTCATGAGCGATCACACGAATGACACCACTCCTGACCGCCGGAGGCGCGGATTGGAGATCATGAAACAGGTCTACGGCTGGGATCACGTCGGGGACGGGCCGGGCGACTTCTTCGGGATGACCGTCGAGCACCTGTTCGCCGAGGTGTGGTCCAGAGAGGGGATCTCGACCCGCGACCGGCGGCTGCTGCTGGTCGGCCTGCTCGTCGGGCAGGGCATGGACGACGTCGTCGGGCTCCAGCTGGACGCGGCGCTGAGGACCGGTGACCTCACCCCCGACGAACTGCGCGAGATCGTCATCTTCCTCACCCACTACGCCGGGTGGCCCCGGGGAGCCAGGCTCAACGGCCAGGTCGAGGAGCTGATCGCCCGCGTCCTGAAGTCCTAGCCCCCGCGGAGCCCGGCGGGGTCACCGTCGTCGACCTTCTCCCAGCCTGTCGGGGGCCGGGATTCCCCGCGCCGCCGACGCGCCGTCCCGCGGGAGGCGCGCGGCGGGGCGAGGTGGGTCGAGGTGGGTCGAGGTGGGTCACAACCTCTCGACGTTGGGCCCGCGGCAGCGGTTGCGGGTGTCGAGGACGAAGGCGCTCGCCCGCTGGACGAGCTCGTAGTCGAAGCGGTCGTGGTCGGTGAGGACCAGCACCACGTCCGCCGCCGCCAGCTCCCGCTCCGAGAAGGCGACGACCTCGACGCCTTCCGGCAGCAGGAAGCAGTCCACATGCGGGTCCGCGGCCCGTACGTCCGCGCCCAGCTTGCGCAGGCCCCTGACCACGTCGATCGCGGGCGACTCGCGGCAGTCTCCGGCGTTCTTCTTGTACGCGAGGCCGAGCGCGAGCACCCGGCTGCCGTTGACCGGCTTGCGCAGGCGGTTCAGCGCGAGGCCGACCCGGCGCACGACCTGGTCCGGCATGTGGTCGTTGATGTCGTTGGCCAGCTCCACGAACTGGAAGTTGTGCCCCAGGCTGCGCTTGACCTTCCATGACAGGTACGAGGGGTCGATCGGCAGGCAGTGCCCGCCGACCCCGGGCCCCGGGGTGAAGCGCAGGTAGCCGAACGGCTTGGTCGAGGCGGCGTCGATGGCCTCCCAGACGTCGATGCCGAGCTGCTGCGCGAAGATCGACAGCTCGTTCACCAGGGCGATGTTGACATGCCTGAAGGTGTTCTCCAGGAGCTTGCACAGCTCGGCCACCTGCGGCGAGGAGACCGGGACCACCTCGTCCACGATCCTCGCGTAGAACGCCCCGACCCTCTCCAGGGAGGCCTCGTCGATCCCGGAGACCACCTTCGGCGTGTTCTCCAGGCGCCAGCGCGCGTTGCCCGGGTCGATCCGCTCGGGACTGTAGCCCAGATGGAAGTCCTGCGGCGCCCGCAGTCCGGAGCCGTCCTCCAGCAGCGGCAGCAGGTACTCCTCGGTGGTCCCCGGGTAGGTGGTGGACTCCAGCACCACCGTGGCGCCCCGCCGCAGCAGCGGGGCGAGAGACTCTCCCGCCGCGCCGATGTGGCGCAGATCCGGAACGCCCTCGCGCAGCGGCGTCGGCACGGTTATCACGCAGACGTCGAACCCCTCGGCCACGGCGTAGTCGGTGTCGGCCAGGTAGCGCCCCGAGCGGTGGGCCGCGGACAGCGTCTCGTCGCCGATGTCCTCGACGTAGGACTCCGCGGCGTTGAGCCGCTTGACCCTCCGCTCGTCGACGTCGATGCCCACCACGTCGAACCCCGCCTCGACGGCCCGCATCGCGAGAGGCAGGCCGACATACCCCTGGCCGACCACAACCAGTTTCTCTCCCACGGCAGAACCCCCGTCGATTCGAGATGAGATACGACCTCGACTGTAGGAGTTTCGCTTTCCCGCACCGCCCATCTTGTCATTCTCCGGGCGTGTCGCCCGACGCCCGGAGTCATTCAGGCGCGCAAACGAGACCACTCCTTCCGGTGACAACAGATTAAAGCCCCCAATGGCCGCCCAACAACTTTAAATAAACACTTATGCCTTTTGTGCACATATGACAACCGAGCGGACGGTCGAGCGAACCTACACACCACTTCGCCCATCTCTCACCCTCCTGAACAGCACAGAGATCAATTTAACGCCGAAAAACAAGTAATATCAGGAAGTATTGTCGAGTAAATTTTCCATCAGCCGCATACCGAGACATGACCTTCTTGATCGCGCACAGGCTCGCGCGCCCCTCCTCCACGGCACAGTCGTCAGCGTGTCACGCGGCATCCTTCGCCAACGTGACAATATTTTCGGCAATTTACCTTTCAATCGACCTTTAATCGCCTCCTGGGATTAATACCACAAATCACACAGGAGCCCGATAGAGGCCTCAAGTTTCATTCATGACAGCTCGCAGGCGACGGACCGTACCGGGCGCCTGACACAGCACGAGATCAGTGAGGAGTTGTGTCGCATGTCAAAACCCGTTCGCGACGCGCTCGACCAGATGACAGACACGACCACGACCACAGCCGACGCCGGGCTTCCCCGGCGCCTGCCGCTTTCCCTGCGCCGCCCGCGAGCCTTTGGCCGCGCCGTGCTGAAGGCGACCGTGGTCGCCGTCCTCGCGATGGGCGCGGTCACCGGCACACCGGGAAGCGCGAACGCGGCCGACCGGAGTACGCGCGCGATCGATCCGGTGGACATCGGCAGCGCCGCCTCCTTCGGGGTTCTGGCCGGAACCTCGGTCGGCAACTCGAACTCCACCACGGTCACCGGTGACCTCGGGGTAAGCCCGGGAAACACCCTGGCCGGCTTCCCTCCCGGCGTGGTGTCGGGCAGCACGCACCTGGCCGACACCGCCGCGGCGCAGGCCAAGACCGACGCGGTCGCCGCCTACAACGACATCGTCGGGCGCGCGCCCACCGCCACCGTCCCCTCCCAGCTGGGCGGGACGACCAAGGGGCCGGGCGTCTACAGCAGCATCACCGGCAACTTCTCGATCAACGGGACCCTCACCCTCGACGCCCAGGATGATCCGGGCGCCGTCTTCATCTTCAAGTCGACCATTCTCACCGCGGCCAGCATCAGCAACATCGCCCTGCTGGGCGGAGCCCAGGCCGACAACGTCTTCTGGCAGGTCGGCGACACGGCGACGCTGGGGACGTACTGCACCTTCCGCGGCAACATCCTGGCGCAGAACTCGGTCGGGGTGAACAGCGGTGCCAACGTCATCGGCCGCGCCTTCGGGCTCGGCATCACGGTCTCCATCCAGGGCACCAACAGCCTGCCGCCCACCCGCATCACCGTACCGAACGACCCGCCGACCACCACGACCCTGACCACCTCGGCGAACTCCGCGTGGACCGGGTCCCCGGTCACCCTGACGGCCGCGGTGCAGGCGGTCAGCGGCTTGATCGTGCCCGTCGGCGAGGTGGTCTTCAAGGACGGCTCGACGGTCCTCGGCTCGGCCTGGCACGACGACCAGGGCCCCGCCCGGATCACGGTCTCCAACCTCGTCGGGGGAGAGCACCAGATCATCGCCGTCTATCTCGGGGGCGACACCTTCGACCACGAAGCCCCGATCCACTTCGCACCGAGCACGTCGGCGCCCGTCACCGTGAACATCTCGGACAGTCTGTGGGACAACTCGGGAACGCCCGCCGTCGTGTCACAGGCGGATCCGCTGCCGATCACCGTCGGCGTCAAGTTCCGGACGACGACAAGCGGGACCGTGACCGCCGTCCGGTTCTACAAGGGCCCGCAGAACACCGGCACCCACACCGGGAGCCTGTGGACGAGCGACGGCAATCTCCTGAGCAGCGTCACCTTCACCGATGAGAGCGCCACCGGCTGGCAGCAGGCCACCTTCGCGACACCGGTGCCGATAACCGCCGGCACCACCTACATCGCCGCCTACCACACCACGTCCGGCAACTACTCGGTGACCCGGCCCTACTTCACCACCTCGCGGACCAACGGCCCGCTCGTCGCCCTGGCCAACGGCACCGAGGGCGGCAACGGCGTCTACACCTACGGTGCGACGAGCACCTTCCCGACGAGCAGTCTCCAGGCGACGAACTACTGGGTCGACGTCGTGTTCGTCCCGACGAACAGCCTGTGGGACAAGGTGGCGACGCCCGCCGTCGTGTCGCAGTCCGATCCGCAGGGGGTCACCCTCGGCGTCAAGTTCAAGCCGACGGCGAACGGCAAGGTGAGCGGGATCCGGTTCTACAAGGGCCCGCAGAACACCGGCACCCACACCGTGGTCCTGTTCACCGCCAACGGCGGGCGGCTGGCCATCGCCACCTCCACCAACGAGACCGCCAGCGGCTGGCAGCAGGTCAACTTCGCGGTCCCCGTCAACGTCATCGCCGGCACCACCTACATCGCCGCCTACCACACCACGTCCGGCAACTACTCGGTGACCCGGCCCTACTTCACCTCGCAGTACGCCAACGGCTCCCTGGTCGCCCTGGCCAACGGCGCCGAGGGCTCCAACGGCGTCTACCGGTACGGCTTCACCGACGCCTTCCCGTCACTCGGCTACCAGGCGACGAACTACTGGGTCGACCCGGTCTTCAACGAGTGATCCGATCCCTTTCCGGCCGAGGTTCTCCGGCGGCCGGCTGACATCCGGCTCCGATGCCACCGTCAGGGCGTCCGCTCCAAGGAGCGGACGCCCTGACACCGAGGCGTCCCGGGCACCACCCGACGACCCCGGCACCGCCGATGACGAGAGCTCTCAGCCTCGCACCTGGATCCTGCTGTGGTCGCCCACCATGAGTTCGTGGGTGTTGGACACCCCGGCCGCGCGGCTGACCTCGACGTTGCGCCCGATCAGGGAGTGCGCGACGCGTGAGACGCCCCGCACCGAGGAACCGTCAAGCACGATGGAGTATTCGATCTCGGCGCCGTCGACCAGGCAGCCGGAACCGACCGAGGTGAAGGGGCCGACGTAGGAGGAGAGAATCTTGGTGTCCGCGCCGATCACGATCGGTCCGCGAAGGATCGAGTTCTCCACCACCGCGCCCGCCTCGACGACGACCCGCCCGGTGATCTCGCTCAGGTCGTCCACGGTGCCCCTGATGGCGGGCTCGACGCGTTCGAGGACGATGCGGTTGCACTCCAGCATGTCCTGGAGGCGCCCGGTGTCCTTCCAGTAGCCGCTGACGAGGTGCGAGTGGACCCGGAAGCCGTTGGCGACGAGCCACGCGACGGCGTCGGTGATCTCCAGCTCACCGCGCGCCGACGGGGTGATCGCCCGTACCGCCTGGTGGATCGCCGGGGAGAAGATGTAGACCCCGACGATCGCGAGGTCGCTGCGCGGGTACTCGGGTTTCTCCTCCAACCTGACGATCTCGCCCTGCGGCCCGAGCTCGGCCACCCCGTAGAACTGCGGTTCGGCGACCCTGGTGAGCAGGATCTGCGCGTCGTGGTCGCCTTCACGGAAGGCGTCCACCAGACCGGTGATGCCGTCCACCAGGAAGTTGTCCCCCAGATACATCACGAACGGCTCGTCGGCGAGGAACTCTCCGGCGATCAGGACGCAGTGCGCCAGCCCCAGGGGAGCCTCCTGGGGGATGTACGTGACGTCCAGCCCGAACCGCGAGCCGTCGCCCACGGCGGCCCGGATCTCGTGACCGGTGTCGCCGACGACGATGCCCACACTGGTGATGCCGGCCTGCCGGATCGCCTCAAGTCCGTAGTAGAGCACCGGCTTGTTGGCCACCGGGACCAGTTGTTTCGCCGAGGTATGGGTCAGCGGGCGCAACCTCGTCCCCTTGCCGCCCGCCAGAACGAGTGCCTTCAACGTTCTTTTAGTCCTTCCACGAAGAACACATGACCGTGCGCCATATTTCCGCCGAAGTTTACTGGGAACCGGAATCAGCGTTTCCGCACCGGCTCGCCTCTTTGCCGAAGAGCGCATGGCATGTTGCCGATTTCACACTTTTCCTCGATCGGAGAACACCCAGGCCCGGTTTATCGCATAACTCAGCGGCGGACTCGTCACTATCACCACCCCCTGGGCCACCATGATCGGGATCCCGGCGAACTCCACCAGGAACGGGACACCGATGACGGACGCCGCGAGGAAGCTCAGACCGACCAGATAGAAGCGCAGGTAGCCGGTGAGCCAGGGGTCTCCGGAACCGCGGAAGACCACCAGCCTGTACCCGGGGTAGACGATCACCACGGTCGTCAAATGACTGACCACGACCAGGAAAAGATAAGGGATGCGATCTTCAGCAACCATTAATCCCAGGCCAAGGAGACCACAATAGACCATGGCCGTTACGGCACCGGCGAGCAGGTATGTGATGCGGTGGCCACCAAAGGCCGAGATCACAGCCAGCCGCCCGAAAGGCGAATTCTTGCCATCGGCGGTTCTGCCTTCAACTTCAACCATGCGACGGGCGCTCCGGGTCGTGATCCGACAGTGGGGTTGAAAAAGGATTGTAGTGGGTGACGAAAAACAATCGGGGGATTAATGTCGGTGTCGGTGGTTATTCCGTGTTACCGCTCCGCGCGGACCCTCCCGGCGCTGGTGGACAGGCTCGTGCCGGTCCTTCGGGGCCTGTCCGTCCAGCACGAGGTGATACTCGTCGTCGACGGCAGCCCGGACGACACCTGGGAGACCGCCGTCGAGCTGGCCCGCCGGTTCGACGTCGTCCGGGCGATCCGGCTGTCCCGGAACTACGGGCAGCACAACGCGCTGGTCGCCGGCATCAGGGAGGCTGTCTTCGAGGTCATCGTCACCATGGACGACGACCTGCAACATCCGCCCGAGCAGATCCCCCTCCTGCTGGCCGCCCTCGAAGGCGACCGTCTCGACCTCGTGTACGGTATCCCGCACCACGAGGAGCACGGGTTCCTGCGGAGTCTCGCGTCCCGGTCCGTCAAGGCCGCCATGGCCGGCGCGCTGGGCATCCGCACCGCGCGTACGATCAGCGCCTTCCGTGCCCTGCGCACGCGGACGCGCGACGGTTTCACCGACCTGTCCGGGCCACACGCGTCGATCGACGTGGCCCTGTCATGGGCCACCACACAGGTGGGCTCCGTCGGCGTGCACATGAACGAGCGCGACCACGGGCGATCGAACTACACGCCGCGCCTGCTGATCGGGCATGCGATGAACATGCTCCTCGGCTACAGCACGGCTCCGCTCCGCGCGGCGAGCTACCTCGGGTTCCTGGTCGGCATGATCGGCCTGCTGCTGGGGGGCGCCGTCCTGTGGCGTTTCGCCGCGGGCGACACCACGGTGGCCGGATTCACCACCATCGCCTCGATGGTCGCGCTCTTCTCGTCCGCCCAGTTGGTGTCCATCGGACTCCTCGGTGAGTACATCGGCCGCATTCACGGAAACGGCATGGGCCGCCCGACCTACGTGGTGCGCGAGCGCGCCGGGTCGCCTGCCGCCGTCCTTCCCCCGCGACCCGGCGGCCCTAGCCTTCCCGCGCACGCAGGAGCCGGCTCCGGAGCAGATGAACGGTGAGGAAGGTCTGGACGGGCTCGAATCCGTACCTCGCCCATGCCCTCTGCACCCGCGTGTTGTGCCCCTGGGTGGAGATGACGACCTCTGCCGCGCCACGTGCCAGCGTACGGTCCTCGACGGCCCTGAGCAGGTGGGCGTACAGCCCACGCCCCTGCGAGCCGGAGACCACCCCGGCCAGCAGGATCTCCGTCCGGGGGCCGTCCTCCTCCAGCGTGGCCAGCCCGAGCAGGCACGGCCTCCCCTCCCCCGCGGCTCGATCCTCCGGTGCCGGATCCTCCAACGCCAGGTACTCCCCCTCCGTAAAGGACCTCAGCGCCCATTCCTGGTAGCCCGCCAGGGCCCTGTCCGCGTCGAACAGCGGATTGGCCAGATAATGGTTCCCGTACGCGCCGAAGATGTCGGAGACCAGCGCCCGCACCTCGGCGGGATCGACCGGCCCCGACGTCCGCAGCCCGGGCGACGGAGCGGGCCCGCGCCCCTCTCCCGCGCGCAGCCGCCAGTACACCAGGGAGTCCGCGAACACGGCGGTCCGGCCGGGCACGGTCAGCCTCGCGAACCAGTCGACGTGTTCAGCCGGATACCGGAGCACGACGACGTCCGCGACCGAGTTCAGCAGCGCCTCACGGACTGCGGAGAACGGTGAGGCGGACTTCGCGGGGACGGTGAGGCGCTCCACCGAACATCCGAACCGGGCCGATTCCAGCGGCGACTCCACCGCCCGTACGGCCCGTGCCTCGATCACGTCGTGCCAGGCCATCAGCTCACCTCGTAGGACCGGACGGCGTCGATCACCCGCGCCACGCCGGTCTCGTCCAGATCGGCGAAGAGCGGCAGCCGGACGAGACGGTCGGCGACCCTCTCCGTGACCGGGCAGCCGCCCGGGGCCACCCGGCCGAACCGCGCCCCAGCGGGCGCGGCGTGCAGGGGCTGGTAGTGGAACGTCGCCTGCACGCCTTCGCTCCGGAGATGACCGATGAAGGCCTGGCGGTTCTCCAGATCCGGGAGCAGCAGGTAGTACAGGTGCGCCGGATGCGCGCAGCCTTCCGGGATCGCCGGCCGGGAGACCCCGTTTTTGATCGCCCAGTCCGCCAGGTCCTCGTGGTAGCGGTACCAGACGGCATGGCGCCGTGACTGGACCTCCTCGAACGACTCCAGCTGGGAGGTCAGCTGTGAGGCCAGGACGTCGGACAGCAGGTAGCTGGAGCCGATGTCCACCCACCGGTACTTGTCCACCTGGCCGCGGAAGAACCGGCTACGGTCGGTGCCCTTCTCCCGGACGACCTCGGCACGCGCGACGAGACCGGCGTCGTTCAGGAGCAGCGCGCCTCCCTCCCCGCACTGCACGTTCTTCGTCTCGTGGAAGCTCTGCGCGGCCATGCTGCCGAACGATCCAAGCGGCCGGCCCCGGTAGAACCCGCCCAGGCCGTGGGCGTTGTCCTCGATCAGGGTGAGGGAGTGCCGGTCACAGATTTCGGCGATCTCCCGCATCGCGCACGCGATGCCCGCGTAGTGGACGACCACGACGGCCCGGGTGCGATCGGTGATCGCGGCTTCGATCAGCCGCTCGTCCACGTTGAGGGTGTCGGACCTGCAGTCGACGAAGACCGGGACCGCCCCGCGCAGCGCGTAGGCGTTGGCCGTCGACACGAAGGTGAACGACGGCACGATCACCTCGTCGCCGGGCTGTAGATCCAGCAGGATCGCCGACATCTCCAGCGCGTGCGTGCAGGAGGTGGTCAGCAGCACCTGGCCGGCCCCGGTGATCTTTCCGAGGAGCTCGGCCGCCCGCCGGGTGAACGGCCCGTCTCCGCAGGTGGATCGCCGGCGCACGGCCTCCCCCAGGTACTCCAGCTCGTTCATCGAGATGTGCGTCCGGTTGAAGGGGACCATCGTCAGGTCGGTTGCGTTCACGGCCGAAGTGAACAACGAAAGGCCCGTCCGACACGCGTCGCGCCGTCGTTCCTTGGCGATCCATTACGCAAGTCTTAGATCACACCGGTCTGTCCGTCGGCCAGCCGGTAGAGCGCGTAGTCGCCGGAGCGGAACCTCGGCTCGGCGAAGTCCCCGATCTTCGAGCCGGGGTCCAGGTGGCGCTCGTCGACGAGGAGCCAGCGCACCCCGTACTCCTCGCGCAGGCGTCGCATCGCGGACGCCGAGGGCGCGCGGAAGGCCTCGTCGTTCGCCCGGAGCCGCTCGCCGTCGGAGAAGGGCAAGTACTCGGGCAGCAGTCCCGGACGCCAGCGGCCCATGTTCGCGGAGGTGTACGTCCATCCCTCGACGAGCACGCGCCGCTCCGACAGAGCCGCCGCCCAGAACTGACGGCTGTCGCACGGGTCCTCGTACCCCCAGCGGCAGTACACGTTCGTGGCGACCAGATCGTCGGCGCCGGAGTGGGCGCGCAACCACCGGGCCACCGTCACGGCTCCTTCGGGAACGTCCTGGAGCGCCACCGGCTGGACCTCACCGAAGGGACGAGCCACCGGGACGTCACCCGCGACGGGCAGGACGCGCGCGCACCAGGCCGCGGGCGCACCGACCGCCGCGAACGCGACGAGCAGGAAGACCCAGTTCCGGAGGGCTCGGCGCCCGGTCGCGACCAGCACGACGGCCGCCAGGGCGACAACGCCGAGCAGCGTGGCGTAGGGCAGGTAGAGGGCGAACTCCGACCGCCCCGCGCTCAGGGGAGCCCGGACGTCGCAGAGCGCACGGATCAGACAGGCGGCCACCACCCCGGCGCCGACCGCGCAGGCGACCCTCCTGGAGGGCATCCGCACCCGCCGCACGGCGACGACGAGCCCGTAGGCCGCGACGATCATCAAGTAGGGATAGGTCGCCCCGAAGAAGTAGAGCTGGCCGAGATGAGGATGGCCGAGGAGCAGGACAGCGGCGGTGGACGCGGCGCCCATCCCGAGCAGCAGGACCACCATCGGCCGCAGCAGCAGTTTCGGCCTGCACAGCAGCCCGAGAACCCCACACCAGGTCACGGCCAGACACACCAGGTACAGCGCGGTGAGACCCAGCAGCGAGGCCGGCGTCGGCTCGGCCGCGCCGGCACCGCCGGTCAGCTCCCCCCACGCCCGGCGCAGCATGGAGAGGGGGTCGACCGTCATCGCCTGCCGCGCACCGCCGAACAGCACCGTCTGCGCGTAGCCGAAGCACACCGCGGTCATGGCGAGCGCGGCGAGCGCCCGCCACGGCGGCCGGCGCCGCCTGATCATCTCGACTCCGGCGACGGCGGCCAGTCCGGCGGCCAGCAATGGCAGGTGGGTGGCCTTGGCACCCATGACCGCCGCCAGGAAGACTCCGAGCAGGAGCCATCTGCCGGCCCGGCGCCCGCGTCCGTCGAGCAGGTCGGCGAGGAGCAGGACGACCGGGGCGAACAGCAGGGCGCCGAAGGTCTGGGTGAGTCCCGTCCAGGACTGGAAGCCCCTCCAGGTGAAGTTCCCGATGTTCACCCCCAGGTAGAGATTCGGGGCGGTCACGAACACCGTGCCGGCAACGGCCAGGAGCGCGGCGGCGCGGGAGCCGGTGACCCGCCGGGCGACCATGGCCAGCAGGATCAGCAGCACGGCCGTCATGGGCAGCGCTCCCAGGCGGAAGAGCAGCACCAGGGGTTCGATGCCGGTGATCCAGCTGGACGCGGCGAAGTGGGCGTAGATGAACCAGTGGTAGAGCAGGGGTTCGCCGGCGACCATGGGAACGGTCGGGGGCACGTGGTGTTTGAGCTCGCCGATCAGGGCCAGGTGGAAGGGCATGTCGACCGAGTAGGTGGCCAGGGCGGGCCAGGCGAGGGCGTGGCCGCGGAAGAAGCGGACCACGCCCAGAGCGGTGAGGTAGGCGATGGCCAGGGCCAGTGACCATGACCACCAAATGGGGACCGCGGGGCGGGGCCGCCTCTTCCAGTGCCGGCGCAGGCGGGGCACGGTCAGGAAGAGGACGTAGACGGTGACGGGCCAGGCCAGGGTGAGCAGGGGCAGGCCGGCGGCGCGGGCGGCGAGGTAGGCGGGTATCTCCAGGGCGTAGCCCAGGGCGACGCCCAGGGCGAGCTCCTCGGCCAGGGTGCGCTCACCGCGGTAGACCGCCCGGATGATCAGGGTGCCGGGCAGGGCCAGGCCGAAGGCGAGGTAGGCGGCGAAGCGGATGATGTCGTCGGCCGTCACCTCGTGGAAAAGGAGCGCGGCAACGGTGAGGGCGACGACGAAGACCGCGGGCAACCAGCGCGGTACGGCTCGGATACCCGGGATCCGAGGCCGGGCAGGCCGGCGTTCACCGCGGCGCGGCTCACCTGCCTGGGTGACGTGTACGGGTGGCGGTGGGCTCGGCGCGTGACCCCGCGCCGGTGACGTCGTCTCCATGAGCGCAAGCATGATGACGCCCGTCCCCCGGACGACTCCGGGCGCAGGCTTTCGGTGGTTTTCTTGCCAGTCCTTTATGTGAGGCCAGGGGTGGAGCATCCGGACTTCCGACCGATATTCCCGTCAGGGAAAATCACCTTTATTCCGAAAGTAGTCTTCTAGTGCAACATTAGAGCGACAACCCGTTTTGTAAAGAAATCGCCGTTATTCAAATATCATTTCCGGCACAACCTCGGCATGCTTGTCTCTTTTCTGTTCACTACTCCGTCCCGGGCGGAGATGTTCACCCCAGAAAGTGCCCGGGAGGTCACGTATGCCACAGAACCCAGACGATGCCGGGAAAGCGAGCCGCAGACGACGGTCACCGCTGACCGTGCCGATCCGTTTCCGAACCGGTGTCCTCGCCGCGATCAGCCTGCTCTGCGCCGCCTGGTCCCCGGTCCCCGGTGCCGACGCCGGTGCCGGTGCCGGTGCCGGTGCCGGTGGCGCGCGGGAGGTGGTCACCGTGGCGGACACCGGCGCCCGGCACCGCGGCGACGCCGCCGAGCGGGCCAAGCGGGCCAAGCGGAAGATCATCGCGAACGCGTCCTCCCGCTCCTCGGCGCTTCAGGCGGACTGCCCGCCGACCTCGGTCATCTGCCTGGAGAACAATCTGCCGGGCAACCCGTCCAGCGAGTGGGACGTCCCCGGAGGCGGTAGCCCCGACATCCAGGGATACGTGACCAACATGAGTGTCAACAAGGGGGAGACCGCTCAGTTCAAGGTGAACACCCAGGCAACCGCCTACCGCGTGGACATCTATCGCATCGGGTACTACGGCGGCATGGGCGCGCGGAAGGTGACGACGGTTCGCCCCTCGATCCCGCTGCCCCAGATCCAACCGAGCTGCTTCAGCGAGACGGCGACCGGGCTGGTCGACTGCGGGAGCTGGGCGGTGTCCGCCTCGTGGGCCGTGCCGGCCGACGCGGTCTCCGGGGTCTACATCGCGAACCTGATCCGGGAGGACGGGCTGACCAGCGCCAGCCAGATGATATTCGTGGTCCGGGATGACGCCCGCAGATCGGAGCTCCTGCTGCAGACCTCCGACGCCACCTGGCAGGCGTACAACAGATACGGCAACAGCAGCCTGTACTCCTCCTCCACCTCCCCGGCCGGACGGGCCTACAAGGTCAGTTACAACCGGCCGTTCATCACCCGCGTCTCCAGCTGTTGCGGCGGTTCGGTGGAGAGCTGGTTCTTTGACTCCGAATACCCCATGATCAGGTGGATCGAAGCCAACGGCTACGACGTCAGCTACACCAGCAGCATCGACACCGCGATGCGCGGCTCGGAGATTCTCGAACACAAGATCTTCATGTCCTCCGGCCATGACGAGTACTGGTCCAACGAGATGCGGAGCAACGTCACGAGCGCCCGGGACAACGGCGTTCACATGGCCTTCTTCTCCGGGAACGAAATTTTCTGGAAAACCCGCTGGGAGAGCAGCCGCGACGGGACGAACACCCCGTATCGAACCCTGGTCACGTACAAGGAGACGTTGGCGAACGCCAAGATAGACCCGTCCACCCAGTGGACCGGTACCTGGCGTGACCCGCGTTTCTCCCCGCCCTCGGACGGCGGAAGACCGGAGAACGCCGTCACGGGAACCTGGTTCAGGGTCAACGGCGTCTCCAACGACGCGATGACCGTCCCCGCCGAGTACGGCAAGATGCGCCTGTGGCGCAACACCTCCGTGGCGACCCTCCCGGCCGGGCAGCAGGCCGTCTTCCCTGCTGGAACGCTCGGCTACGAATGGGACGTCTCCCCCGAAAACGAGGTCGAACCGACCGGCCGGGCCAGGCTGTCCGGAACATTGGTGAACCTGCCTTCCAGATACCTGATCGACTACGGCAGCAGCTACAGCCTCGGAAGCGCGACACACCACCTGACGCTCTACCGGAGCACGAGCGGCGCGCTCGTCTTCGGCGCGGGGACCACCCAGTGGGCGTGGGGGCTGGACGCCAACCACGATCGGGCCGGCTCCCCCACGGACATCCGGATGCAGCAGGCGACGGTCAACCTCTTTGCCGACATGGGCATCCAGCCGGCCAGCCTTCAGACCGGCCTGGTCCCGGCCACCCAGTCGACGGACACCAGCCCCCCGACCGCGACGATCACGAGTCCGGTGGACGGATTCTCCGGCTCCGCGCTGACGACCCTCGTGATCCAGGGAACGGCCGCCGACACCGGAGGGGGCGTGGTGGCCGACGTCGAGGTCTCGGTCGACAACGGCACCACCTGGCTTCCGGCGACGGGGCGGGAGAACTGGCAGTACCGATGGACACCCCTGAGCTCCGGAACCTACACGATCGCGGTCCGGGCGGTTGACGACATCGGCAACCTCCAGACGTTCCCGACCGTGATCACGGTTAGCATGGAGACCTCGTGCAGCGCCTGCACTGCCTGGCCGCCCAGCACCGAGCCCGCCACCTC
The DNA here is from genome assembly GCF_050943795.1 of Streptosporangium sp. CA-115845. NCBI lineage: Bacteria > Bacillati > Actinomycetota > Actinomycetes > Streptosporangiales > Streptosporangiaceae > Streptosporangium > Streptosporangium sp. CA-115845. Next base: position 6,588,660 of record NZ_CP191988.1, read on the forward strand.
CTCGACGCCCGACGCCAACGCGGTCGAGGTCGGGGTGAAATTCCGGACGAAGTTCGCGGGCACCATCAAGTCCATCCGGTTCTACAAGGGCTCGTCCAACACGGGAACGCACGTCGGCAACCTCTGGAGCTCAAGTGGGCAGCTCCTGGCGAGCGCCACCTTCACCAACGAGACGGCGTCCGGCTGGCAGCAGGTGGACTTCGCGACACCGATCACAGTAACCGCAGATACCACCTATATTGCCTCTTATCATACGGCGTCTGGAAATTATTCAATATCACGCCCATATTTCTCGATTCCCTATGCTCACGGCCCGTTCACCGTGCCGGCGAGCGCGGCGTCGAACGGTAACGGTGTCTACGCCTACGGTGCGGCAAGCAACTTCCCGACCAGCGCCTATCAAGCCACCAACTACTGGGTCGACGTGGTGCTCGTACCGATGAGAAGCCTGTGGGACGACCAGACGATTCCGCCGGTCTCCTCTCAGCCCGACAACCGCGCCATCGTGGTCGGTGTGAAGTTCAAGCCGCTGACGAGCGGCACCATCAAGGGCATCCGCTTCTACAAAGGCCCGCTAAACACTGGAACCCATACGGGAAGCCTGTGGACGAGCAGCGGACAGTCGCTCGCCAGTGCCACCTTCACCAACGAGACGGCATCCGGCTGGCAACAGGTAAACTTCGCGACACCTGTTACGGTAGACGCAAATACGACCTATATCGCCTCTTACCACACTACATCTGGCTATTATTCGATAGCGCAATCGTATTTTGCTAATAGATATCAAAATGGCCCGCTTCTAGCACTGCAGAACGGCGACGAGGGCGGTAACGGCGTCTACTCGTACAGCGCGACGAACACCTTCCCGACCAGCACCAGCGAGGCGGCCAACTACTGGGTCGACGTGGCGTTCGTGCCGTCCGAGAGCCTGTGGGAGAGCAAGGCGACACCCGACGTCCCGTCCCAGGCCGACGACAAGTCCGTGGCGGTCGGCGTCAAGTTCAGGACGCTGACGAGCGGCACCATCAGGGGCATCCGGTTCTACAAAGGCGCAGAGAACACCGGAACCCACGTCGGAAACCTGTGGACGAGCAACGGACAGTCGCTCGCCAGTGCCACCTTCACCAACGAGACGGCATCCGGCTGGCAACAGGTGAACTTCGCGACACCCGTCAGGGTGACCCCGAACACGACCTATATCGCCTCTTACTACACAGTGCCCGGACGTTACTCAGTAACGCGTCCATATTTCTCCAAGCAATACACGAACGAGCCGTTGCTGGCGCTCGCGAACGGTGCGGAAGGCGGCAACGGCGTCTACACGTACAGCTCGACGAACACCTTCCCGACCAGCAGCTACCAGTCCACCAACTACTGGGTCGACGTGGTGTTCGACGCCGACTAGCGTGACAGCGGACCGGCGTCCGTGACGCTGTCGCCGGTCACCACCTCGGCTCATCGGGCCTGTCGGCCACAGTGAGCAAAAGACGCGATCTCCGGGCTCGGGACGAACCCGGAGATCGCGCCTTCCCACCCCGCCCTCGGCCCCGATCACTCTCAGCCCGTCATGTGGAGTCGAGTGCCGCAGGCCCCGCGTCACTTTTCCGAACCATCCTGTCAATCTTGGTCATCGCACGTCGCCCGGAATCTCATAAACGGCGTAGTCACCCGAAGCGAAGCGCAGGTTCGCATAGTCGTCGATCTTCCGTTCCGGATTCACCCGGCGTCGGTCGGCGAAGAGCCAGCGCACTCCATATCGTTCTCCCAGGCGCAGCACCGACTCCCGCGAGGGCGCGAGGAACACCGCGTCGTTCGATCGGATTCGCTCACCATCCCAGAACGGCTGGTTTTCCAGCACCGTGCCCGGCCGCCAGCGATCCCAGTTCTTCGCGGTGTACGCCCACCCTTCGAGGAACACCCGTCGTTCGGTCAACGCCGCCACCCACGAATGACGGCCGTCGCAGGGAACCTCGTGCCCCCAGCGACAGTGCCCGTTCGTGGCGATCACATCGTCCGGGCCGGAATGATCGCGTAGCCACCGGCCCGCGGCCAGGGCCCCCTGCGGGATCGCCTCGGCCGCCGGCTGTCTGAGCACCCCGTCCAGACCGTCTTCGGCGACACGGTGAAGCACGGAAAGGACCCGGGTGTGCGCCGCGGCGGGCAGGCCTATGCAAGCGACCATCGTCAGGGCGAGGGCCCACCGGCTCCAGCCCCGTCTGGTGGCGATCAGGACGACGACCGTCAACAGGACGAAGCCCAGCAGGACGATGTACGGCAGGTACAGGACAGCGGTCGTCTGCCCGGGTCGTCGGGGAATCTCAACACCGCAGAGAAGCGGGATCAGGTAGGCGGCCAACACTCCGCCCCCGGCCGCCACCGCCACCGCCCCGCGTGACGCACACGCCCGGCGTACGACGACGAAGAGCCCGTAGACGGAAACGATCGCCATATAGGGGTAGACCCCTCTGAGGAAGTAGAGCTGATTCCCGTGAGCGTTTCCGAACAGGAGGACCGCCCCGAGGCCGGTGGCTCCCATGCTCACCATGATCACCACAGCGGGACGCAGCAGCAGGCTCGGCCGGCTCAACAGCCCGAGCACTCCGCACCACGTGACGATCCAGCACAGCAGGTATACCGATGTGATGCCGACCGCCGTCGCCGGGGTGAGATCGACGGCAGAGGGCCGGCCGGTCAGATCGGCCCAGATTTTTTCCATCAGCGACAAAGGGGCCAGGGTCACCCCCTGCTGCGCGCGCCCGAAGAGAACGAATTGCGCATAGAGGAAACACATCGTGGTAATCCCCAGCGCGATGAGCGGGGATCGCGGCAACCGGCGGCTCCTGATCGCCTCCACAACGGTCACCGCGGCCAGTCCCACCACCAGCAACGGCAGGTAGGTCGCCTTGGAACCCATCACCGCCAGGAGGAAGACCAGCCCCAGGAGCCAGCTACCACGGCGTGACCGCCCTTCCAGCAGCTCGACGAACAGCAGGACCACCGGTGCGAACAGAACGGCCCCGAAGGTCTGGGTCGGACTGGTCCATGCCGCGTCCTGAATCCCGCCCCAGGTGAATATCCCGTTCGTTCCCAGATACAGGCTGGGAGCCGCCATGAACATCGCGCCCAGTACAGCCGCCAGCGCGCCTGGGCGTGAACCGATGACTCGGTGCCCGAGCATGCCCACGAGGACGACGAGTGCGGCCAGCATGGGCAGCATGGCCAACCGGAGAAGCAGCACCACCGGTTCCAGACCGGTCACCCAGCTTCCGGCCGCCAGATGCGCGTAGATGAACCAGTGATAGAAAAGCGGTTCCCCGGCGACCCACGGCACCGTGGGGGGCATGTGGTGCTTCAGTTCACCGATCAGAGACAGGTGAAAGGAGGTGTCGACATGGGATGCCCCCAGCGCCGGCCAGGTGAGCGCGTAAGGGCCGAAGAACGTGATCGCGCTCCAGGCGACCAGATAGACGACCGCCAGCGCCAGCGACCACGACCACCAGATGGGGGCGCCCGGGCGGGGAACTCCTTTCCAGTGTTTCCGTAGCCGAGGCACCGCGATAAACAGCGTGTACGTGCCGAGTGACCACACCAGGACGAGCAACGGCGCGCCGACGGCCCTGGCGAAGATATAGGCGAATATTTCCAGGGAATAGCCGAGGGTTAATCCAAGGGCGACCTCCTCGGCCAGAGTACGGGCACCGCCGTACAGGGCCCGGATCAGCAACACGCCCGGGAGAGCGAGACCCAGTGCGATATAGGCCCCGAAAACGACCATATCCCAGGCGGAGACGCCATGGAAACTCAGAACGGCAGCGGTGAAGATTACCGCAAACGCCGTCGGCAGCCACCCTGACAGCAAAAAACGCCGCCCGCTACGCGGTAACCCGTCTGATCGACCGGCTCTCACGGGTTCGGACAGGGTCGGCACGGAACCATGAGCGGACGAGGTTGTGTCCATACGCCCAAGCCTGGTGACTCGGGCATGTCAGAGGCGTCTCGGACACGAGCTTTCGAAAATTTCTTTTCCGGCCCTTTAGCCAGGCCAAGAGGAGAAAGAAGAACCGGTTCGCAGCACGGCCGCCGGAAAAACCTGGGCCCGGCGGCCAGGCAGGACGGACGTGGAAGTAAATCTCGAACCCGCGCCTTCTTCCCGGCATCGCCCGGCTATACCGCCCCCGATTTCGCGTCATCACCATGACGTCCACCCGCGGATGAAGACTCCCTCTCGACCTTGGTCCACGCCACCGCCGAGAGCACGCTCGTGACCATAAAGATCGGCATGCGCTGGCGGAATATGAGGCCGATGTTTCCCATGGTGGTGGCATAGATGACAATGCCCGGAACAATGAACAGCAGGAGGACGAAGAGCATCCTGCGGTCGTAACACCACAGCCGGCGAGCCCCTCGTACGGCACTGTAGAGAAGGAAGTACCAGATCAATACTTCGACCTTCCCGAACTGCAGCATCATGCTCCCCTCCGTCCAGGGGAACGGAGACAGGAGCGTGTACATGAGTTTGGCTCCGAGTGCACCCCACGGGTTGCCGCCGTCCGCGAACGTCACGCCTGAATCCTGACTGGCGATGGAACGACGCACGGTATCCGACTGCCCGTACTCAATCTGCTTTTCCATCGTTTCCAGGACGCCGATGCTCCCGAAGTCGCCAAAAAAGTAAAGGGCACCGACCAGCGCCACGGCGAAGACGGCCATGATACGCGGAGACAGTGCCCTCCTGGAGCCCAGGAGGCTGAGCAGCAGAGGTGGCATGCACATGAAAACCATATAGGGCCGCACATGCCACAACGCCCACATGAAGGGTACGAGCATGACCAGCTTACGCATGTCAAAGCGTTGCATGTTCGAACAGGACAGACCAAGGCAGGCGACCACCAGGAAAACACTGAAACCGTCCTTGAACATGTCGGATGTGTGCACCAAGAATGCCGGGGTGAATGCCGAGATGACAAGCAGCAGAAACGCCGAGCGCTCGTCCGCGCCGAGCAGTCGGGCAAACCTGTAGATGGCGATGCACAGCGCACAGGCAACGAGGGCGACGACAGATGTGCAGGCCAGTGCAGCCCTCCCGCCGCACAGATAGATCACAATCGCGAACAGGTTGCACGGCAGGGCCACGGACTTCTGGAACTCACTCTGTCCGGACATGACGAAATGGAAACCCTGCTGCCTCCATTCTTCGACGATCTCCATGGCCCTGACCTCGTAGATCAGGTTGTCCCCGCCATACCACATGCCCCCGTTTCGGATCAGCAGAACATGGATGACCAGCCTGACCGCGAAAGCCACCAGCAGCACCGGAAGCACTCGACCCGCCACACCCGTCTCGAAGTTCACCTGAACCAGAAACATCAAAATAATTATACAAAAAGCAACAAGAATATATTCCATACACAATCACCTCCGGCCCGTCTCAACGTCACCCACCGCGGGCCCACCGGAACACGTCTTCGCACTCCGGAGACCTCCGGGAATCCAGGCGCCCACTCGGCGGCCCGACAGCGCATCCCCCATGGCATCGCCTCTCTTCGAGAAGGATATATACGATGAAATCTAGAATTTCCTGTCATCGTCTTGGACAAAACACGCAGACCAGGCAGTCTGGCCCCGCGAACAGGTATTGACACGACGACACGACGAGAATTTATCTGGCTCTCACAGGTCTTACCATCACTCGATACCCGATGGATGTTTTGCGGCTCGCCACATGTTCAGGACGGCGGAACAGACAAATAACCGCTTACCTCGATTTTTCTCACTCTCTAGCCACAGAATGGACGCTCTCCATCTCGGCGACCCCTGACCGTATCGGCTTCCCGTACCCTCAGCCACCACCTCATGACAGGCCGGACAACCTCCATCCGCCCGCAGTGCCTGGATCATGCGCAGGTAGACGATGGGAAAACATTTCGCCACCGCCGTTACGGCACCGTCCGGCAGGTCGGATCCCGGGCTAGTTTCTCCGGCGTACCCCGGCATGATTTCCACCTGATCGGCTGGAGAAAAGACGTGGAGACGGTCTATTCCACTGCCGAGACGATCCTGCTGACCCACGGCAGCCAGGGCACACTTCTCCACTCTCGTCACCGACCACCGGACACGTGCCCGACGAGCACCTGTCCGGGCGACGTGACCGAGCGCCCGAAGGAACAGACCTCTCAGGGAAGCTGACATGAGGATTCTCCACATCGGATACCGGCTCCCGCCCGACCCCGGGGGGAAAGAGCGCTACATAGAGCGGCTCGTCCACGAGCAGACACTGCGGGGGCACACGGTGACCGTCGCCCACCGGCGTGGCGACGTCCCGCGCGGCGCACAGACGCTCCCCCCGATACGGACCGGTCTCAGCCGCGCCGTCTCCAGAAGGTCGGACGTGGTCGCCTTCGGCATGGAGTGCGCACGGGCACTTCGCCGCGCGCGCCGGTTCGACATCGTTCACCTGCACGGCGACCACCGTGAGGCACTCGGCCTGGGCGCCGCCGCCCGGCGGCTCGGCATCCCCAGCGTGCTCCACGTACACGGCGCTCTCACGGTGCGTCACCAGCGGATCATGCCGTGGGCCCTGCGCCACATCGACGGATTCGTCGTCTCCGGGGAGCGACCCCGAGCCGGACTGCTGACGGCCGGCATACCGGACCGGCTGATGCGGATCGTTCCCAGCGGCGTGGCCTTCGATCACCTCACCCGGCTTCGGGAGAGACATCCCGTCGAACAGGGACTGATCGTCAGCGTCGGCTCGCTGGTGAAGGTGAAGAACCACGCGCTGACCATCCATGCCTTTCACAGGCTGCGCGCCACCCATCCGGGCGTGCGACTCGTCATCGCGGGGGACGGCCCCGAACGCGCCCGGCTTGAGCGGCTCGCCGGAACCGGCTCGGAGATCGAATTCGCCGGGCACCTCTCCCCCGACGACGTCTACTCCCTGATGGGACGGGCCCAGATCCTCGTACACGCCTCCCACAGGTTCCCCACCATCGGGGAGGGCATTCCCACGGCTCCCATGGAGGCCCTCGCGCTGGGCACCGCCGTCATCGTCTCCTCCGACTCCTCACTCGACCCGGCCATCGCGGACGAGGACGCCTACCGCGTCTTCCGCACGCAGAGCGCGGAAGACCTCCTGACCCAGCTGCGGACGGTCCTCGACGACGAGATGCTCTGCCTGCGGTTGATGCAACGCGGTGTGCGGGCCGTCGCGGAACACGACTGGCCGCTGGTGGCCGGCCACATCGAGAAGTGGTACGAGACGTTCCTGGCCGACCGGGCCTCTCTCTTCGCCACAGGTGTGTCATGAGGAACCTGCACGTCTGCGAAGTGATCAAAACGCTGGACGTGGGCGGCGCGGAGGTCCTGCTCGTCGAGAGGCTGCTCGCCGCTCCCCCGACGGGCAAGCGCTACACCGTCGTATGCCTGCGGGCCTCCACCCGCGAGCTGAGCGGACGGCTGCGATCGGCGGGCATCGGAGTCGTCGACCTCACCACGTGCCCGCGCTGGTTTCGCGCCGCCCGCCTCGCGTGCGTGGTGCGAAGGCTGGAACCCGACGTTCTCAACATCCACTCCCCCCTTCCCGCGTCGCTCCTGCGGCCCGTGTCCCAGCTGCTGAGTCCCCGCCCGGTCCTGGTCTCGACCGTGCACAATGTGCGCTACCGGCTGCCGACGATGCTGCTCGACCGGGCGACCGGCTGGCTGGACACCCGGACCGTGGCCGTCTCTCCGCAGGTCGCCCGCGCTCGCACCGGCAGGCGCTCACGCGGCCTGTCCGTTCGCGTGCACGGCGTCCACGTCGCGGAACAGCGCCGTTGGGCGGCTCGATCGGAACAGACCAGGCGGGAGTGGCACGTCTCCCCGGACGCTTTTTTGATCGTGCACGTCGCCAACTTCCACCCGCAGAAGAACCACGAGTTGCTCATCGAGGCCGCGGCGAGGGTCGAGAAGCAAGATCCCCGGCCCGTGTTCCTGCTCGCCGGATCCGGTCCCCTGCGCGCTCGGATGGCCCGCCTGGTCGAGGAGCTCGGCCTGGGCAACGTGCGCCTGCTCGGTCACGTGCCCGATGCCGGCCGGCTCATCGCCTCCTCTGACCTGCTGGTGCTCAGTTCCCGCTACGAGGGGTTGCCCGTGGTCGTCATGGAGGCTCTCGCCGCGGGCGTGCCGGTCGTGTCCACCGCCGTAGGCGGAGTACCCGATCTGATCGAGGATCGCGTGAACGGCCTCCTCGTCAGGCCCAAAGACCCCGCCGCCCTCGCCGAGGGCATCCTGCGGGCGGCACAACCGGAGATCCACGCCCGCCTTCGCGAGGGAGCGCGGGAGAGCGCGGAACTCGTGGACATCAGCCGGGCGGCCGACTGGTTCGACCGGCTGTACGACGAGGTCTGCTCCTAGGAGATGGTCAACACTCTCGGACGCACCGTCCACCGGATGCGCCCGCCCGGCGGGCGTCAGTTGCGGACCTTCGCGTCGCTGACCGCCGCCGGCCTGGGCGAGGCGGTTCTTCCCACTCTCAGCCTGATCGCCCTGGTACGCCTGACGGGAAGCGAGACATCCGGCCAGGTGATCTTCGCCCAGTCCGTCGCGACCGTCTGGTTCCTGCTGTGCGACCCCTGCCTGGAGAATGCCGCCCAGCGATTCGTCCCCATCGAACAGCAGCGGAGCGGACGGGGCTCCGCACTGTTCATGCGCCTGATCCACTTGGACGTGGCGATCGGCGTGGCCGCGACCGGCCTCAGCCTCACGGCGCTGCTGACCGCGCGCCTGCTGGAGCACGTCTCGGACGAGTTCGCCCTCATGCTCGCTCTCGCGATCGTCGCCCGCGGAGCCATGGCGTCGTACGGCACGGCGGGTGCGGCCTTCGCGCTGACGGACCGGCTGCGCGCGCTGGGCTCGCTCAGGACGCGGTGCGCGCTCCTGTCGTTCGGGCTGTCCCTCGGCGGGCTCCTCCTCGGCGGGCCCCTGCTCTACCTGGCGGGTCAGGCCGCGGGCGCGCTGGTGATGGCGGTGGTGTTCTACCTGCTGGCGACCCGTGGGCTCGTCGCGGAGCTGGGACCGGCCGTCGCACGGGTCCGGCTGCCCTCGGACATGGTCGCCTTCACCGTGAAGACGTCCCTGGGAACCAGCGTGGCCGGGATCTCCGACTCGGGCATCCTCACCCTCGCGGGCCTGCTGGGCGGCCCCAACCTGGTGACCATTCTCAAGATCGCATCGGCCCCCGGCCGCTTCTACGCCAACCTGGCCGTCCCGGTGGCCGCGATGCTCTATCCCCGGATCGTCCGGGCCGTCACGGCGGGAGCCGGGACGGCGCCCATCAGGCGGGACATCGCGCGCACGGCCCTGCTGTTCACCGTGGCCGGAGCGGCGACCCTTGCCGTCGCGCTCCCGACGACCGACGCCGTCATCGGCATGGCCTACGGAGCTCAGTACGCCCACATCGGCGTGGTCGCCGTGGTGCTCCTGGGCGCCGCGTGCGTGAAGGGGGCGGTGTGCTGGTCCAACGTGCTTCCCCTCGCCCTCGGCAGGCCGGGCTGGAGGCTCGCGTATCTCTCGGCGGAGGGGGTCATGCTTTTGGGGGTGCTCCTGGCCGCCGCCTGGACCGCCTCGGGCCCGTTCCAGGCATCACGCTGTTTCGCATGGGGAGCGCTGGCCGTCGCCGTGCTCGGCACGGGTTTCTGGATCGCTTCGTTGCGGCACATCACCGACCTCAAATGTTCGGATTTCAGATGATTTTCCAATAGCGGAACACAGAAATGCGGAGATAGAGAAAAAGGTCTAATTCCCTATGCCGTCGTCACAGCCACTCACCACGTCGTCACCCCCGACGGGGACCAAAGGGTGGACTGTGAACACTTGGGGCGACCCAACTAGATCATGCCTAGGTAGGGAATGGGGAAAACATCGCGCCCACACCGTGATGGCGTCGGCAAACGGCTCGGGCGGAGAACTAGTTTCTCCGACGTGAGCCAGGCCCGTCATCAAGGAGCCGCTATGAAGCCGGATGGCCGGATTCGTGTCATGGAGATCATCGCCCGGATGAACGTCGGCGGCCCCGCCACCCAGGTGTCGGGACTGTCGCAAGGGCTGGACACCGGCGAGTTCGACCACCGCCTCTACACCGGTCACGTCAACGAGCACGAGGGCGACCACCTCCGGCTGCACGACGCGGACACCCGGGTTCACCGGGTGCCCTACCTCGGCCGGTCGGTCAGGCCCGGAGACGACTGCCGCGCGCTCTTCTCCCTGATCCGCGCCATACGGACGTTCCGCCCGCACGTCGTGCACACCCGCACGGCCAAGGCGGGCGCCCTGGGCAGGACGGCGTCCCGGCTGTCCGGTGTCGGCTCGGCCCGGGCGCACGTCTTCCACGGGCACCTCCTGCACGGCTACTTCTCCCCGGTCAAGCGCGGGCTCTACGTGCGCTCGGAACGGATCCTGGCCTCCATGTCGGACCGGCTGGTGACGGTGGGAGCCCAGGTCAGGGACGACCTGCTCCGGGCCGGGATCGGACGCCCCGCCCAGTACGTGGTGATCCCTCCCGGCGTCCGGCTGGGACCGGTCCCCGACCGCGGGACGGCCCGCGCCGCGCTCGGACTCCCGCCGGACGCACCCGTCGTGGCGTACGTGGGCCGCCTCACCCAGGTGAAGCGGCCCGACCGCTTCCTCGCCGTGGCCGACATCGTGTCCAGGCAGATCCCCGGCTGCCGCTTCGTCATGTGCGGGGGCGGCGACCTGGAGCGGCGGGTCGCACGGGACGTCGAGCCCGTCCGCGACTCCTTCCACCTGCTCGGCTGGAGGAAGGACGTGGAGGCCGTCTACGCCGCCGCCGACGTGGTCGTGCTGACCTCCGACAACGAGGGCACCCCGCTCTCGCTCATCGAGGCGGGCATGGCGGGCACACCGGTGGTCTCCACCCGGGTGGGAAGCGTCGCCGAGATCGTCAGGGACGGGCACACCGGACTGCTGTCCTCGACCGACCCGGGCGAACTGGCGACGCACGCGGTCCGCCTGCTCCGCGACCCGGGCCTGGCCCGCCGGATGGGCGAGGCGGCCCACGACTGGACGAGGTCCGCGTTCAGCGTGGAGCGCCTCGTCTCCGACACCGAGCATCTCTACCGGTCGCTGTGCGGGAAGGCCGGCCGGCGGCTCCTGGCGGAGGAGAACGCGCGATGAGGGTGCTGGTGACGGGCGGCGCCGGCTTCATCGGCGCGCACCTGTGCCGGGTGCTGGCGGAGCGGCCCGAGGTCGGGCACATCACGGTGCTGGACGATCTGAGCAGCGGGGACCTCGGCAACCTCGACGGCGTCGAGGCTGCGGTGGTGACGGGCAGCATCCTGGACCGGGACCTGCTGACGGACCTGGTGGCCGGTGTCACGCACGTGATCCACCTCGCCGCCCGGCCCTCGGTCCCCCGCTCCCTGACCGATCCGCTGGCCTCGCACGCCGTCAACGCGACCGGCACCCTGCACGTGCTGGAGGCGTGCCGCGCGAGCAGGCCGCACGTGATCCTCGCCTCCTCGTCCTCGGTGTACGGCGACTGTCCCGAACCCCGCAAGCACGAGGACCTGCCCACCAGGCCGCTCAGCCCGTACGGGGCCGGCAAGCTCGCCGGCGAGGCCTACGCGCTGGCCTACGCGCACAGCTACGGCCTGCCGGTCCTGCCGTTCCGCTTCTTCAACGTCTACGGCCCGCTGCAGACCGCCGGACACGCCTATGCGGCCGTGATCCCGGCGTTCGTCTCCGCGGCGCTGCGGGGCGAGCCGGTGCCGCTGCACGGCGACGGCCTCCAGACGCGGGACTTCACCTACGTGAGGTCGGTGACCCAGGTCCTCGTCGACGCGGCCGCGCGCCGGATGACCAGCACGAAGCCGGTGAACCTGGCGTTCGGCACCACGGTCTCCCTCCGGCACCTGACAGACGTCCTCGCCGAGATCCTCGGCCGCCCGGTCGAGTCGGCTCACCTGCCGCCGCGGGCGGGCGACATCCGGCAATCCCAGGCCTCTCCCCAACTGCTACGCGAACTGTTCCCCGGCGTGTGTCCCGTCCCGCTTGAGGACGGGCTCCGCGCGACGGTGCGCTGGTTCGAGGGAACCCAGGTTCCAGGCATCGAGCCGACGCTTGGCACGTACGCGTGAACCACCGATTCCTCCCGCTAACAGAGATCTCTCCAAGCACGTGATGAGGGGAACCCGTGAGCACGGCACCAAGAACCAACTATCTGATAACGGGTGGCAGTGGATTCATCGGATCGCACCTGGCCGACGCGCTGCTCGCGCGCGGTGACTCCGTCGTCGTCCTGGACAACCTCTCGACGGGCCGGCTGGAGAACCTGCGGCCCCATCCGGAGCTGCGTTTCGTACACGGTTCGGTCCTGGACGAACTCATGGTCGACGAGCTGGTGCACCGCTGCGACGTCGTCGTCCACATGGCGGCCGCGGTCGGCGTCAAGCTGATCGTCGAGCAGCCGCTGCGGTCGCTGACGACCAACATCCGGGGCTCGGAGATCGTCATCGAGGCCGCGCACCGGTACCGGAAGAAGATCCTGATCACCAGCACGAGCGAGATCTACGGCAAGAACCCCTCCGACGCGCTGCGTGAGGACTCCGACCGTATCCTCGGCAGCCCCGCAGTGGTCCGCTGGGCCTACAGCACCGCCAAGGCCGTCGACGAGATCCTCGCCAACGCCTATCACAAGGAACGTGGCCTACCGACGATCGTCGTCCGGCTGTTCAACACGGTGGGCCCGCGACAGAGTCCGACCTACGGCATGGTGATCCCGAGCCTCGTCCGGCAGGCCCTGTCGGCCACGCCGCTGACGGTCTTCGGCGACGGGACCCAGACCCGCTGTTTCGCGCACGTCGCGGACGTGGTCGACGCGCTGCTCCGGCTGCTCGACGAGGACGCGGCCATCGGTGAGACCTTCAACATCGGCTCCACCGACGAGGTGAGCATCATGGAACTGGCGAAACTCATCATCGAGTTCACCGGTTCCACCTCCGGAATCGACCTCGTCCCCTACTCCGAGGCCTACGAGCGGGGATTCGAGGACATGACCCGCAGGGTTCCGGATACCGCGAAGCTCCGCGCGCTCACCGGCTGGGCTCCCCGGCGCTCTCTCGACAGGATCCTCACCGAGATCATCAGAGAGTCCGTCGGCGATCCGGCGGCGTACCCCCGGTGAACGGAACGATCGCCCTCGCCGCGGGCGCGGCCTGCCTTCTCAGCGTGGCGACCGCCGTGCCGCTGAGGCGCCTGGCGCTGCGCTGGGATCTCGTCGACCGCCCCGGCGGGCACCGGGCCCACGCCCGCCCGACCCCCTACCTCGGCGGCATCGCGATCGCGGCGGGTACGGTCGTGCCCACCACGATCGCGCTCGGCTTCGCCGATCTGCAGATCACCGCGATCCTCCTCGCCGCCACCGCGGTGTGCGTCCTCGGCCTGATCGACGACATCGCCCCCCTGCCCGCGGCCACCAGGTTGACCGTGGAGACCGTGGTGGCGATCGGGGTGGTGCTCTCCGGCGTCCAGGCGACCGTGACCGGGACATGGCTGGACGGCGCCCTCACCGTGGTGTGGGTCGTCGTGATGACGAACTCCTTCAACCTGCTGGACAACATGGACGGCGCGCTGGGGACCGTCACCTCCGTGACCGCCGCCCTCCTCGCGGCCACGGCCCTGGTCCAGGGCCATATCGCGCTCGCGGTGCTGCTGGCCGCGCTCACCTGCGCGTGTCTGGGCTTCCTGCCGCACAACTGGGCACCCGCGAGAATGTTCATGGGAGACTCCGGATCGCTGTTCCTCGGATTCACGCTGGCCTGCTCGGCGGCCGTCCTGGTCATGGGGCGGTCCCCGGACCAGACGATCGCCGGGCTGTTCCTGCCGACCTTCATGGCGACCGTCGACACCTGCGCTGTCTTCCTCTCCCGCATGCTGACGGACCGCTCACCGTTGCAGGGCGGCACCGACCACTTGTCGCACCGGCTACGCCGCGCCGGCCTGGGAACCCGGGCGGTCGCCGCGACGCTGGGCGTGGTCACGGCGGTCACCGGTGCCCTCTGCCTGGCGATGGTCCTGGGCCTGCTGTCACCGATCGTCGCGGTGCTCGTGGCGGGCGTGATCGCCATCGTTCTCGTCAGTCTGCTGCGAGGCTCGAGCGTCCACTCGCCGGTCCAGCCCTCCAGGACCTCTCAGAAAATCCGTGAAAGGCGGCGTTGACCCCGTGGATCTGCTCTACTACGTACGGCTGACGCGTAGGAACTGGCTGCTCATCCTCCTCTCGGTGACCCTGGCGGTGGGCGCGGCGCTCGCCGTCACGGCGAACACACCGCCGAAATACGTCGCGACGATCTCCATGCTGGTGTCGGGCCACGACAGGGAGGGCAGTCTCTCCACCGCCTACCAGGCGGGCATGCTGTCGGCCCAGCGGGTGCAGTCCTACGCCGGCCTGCTGTCCAGCCGCCGACTGGTCGGCCAGATCGTCGGGAGCGAGGACATCCAGCGCCTCCAGCGGAACATCACCGCCGAGGCCGTCCCCGGCACCGTGTTCCTGCGTGCCACGGTCACCGACCCCGACCCCGCACGGGCCGCCCGGCTGGCCAATGCCCTGGGGGCCCGGTTCACCGAGCTGATCGACCAGATCGAGCGGCCCACTCCGCGCAGCCGCCCCACCGTCAAGATCACGATAGTGGATCAGGCGGACGTCCCCCGGGAGCCGGTCAGCCCAAAACCACTGGTCAACCTGGTGATCGCGGTACTGGCCGCACTGTTCGTCGCGCTGACCGCGATCGTCCTGCGCGACCGTCTGGACACGACCCTCAAGTCCTCCCAGGCGCTGCAGGAGGCGTCGGGCAGCTCGACCCTCGGGATCATCGGCTACGAGCGGGACGCCAAGAACCACCCCCTGATCCTGCGCAGCCGCGGCCGTTCCTCCAGATCCGAGGCGTTCCGTGCGCTCCGCACCAATCTGCAGTTCATCGGCGTCGACCGGCAGCCGAAGTCACTCGTGGTCACCAGCTGCCTGCCGGGCGAGGGGAAGTCCTCGACCTCCACCAACCTCGCGATCACGCTGGCCCAGGCCGGCTGGCGGGTCGTCCTGGTGGACGGCGACCTGCGCCGTCCCAGCATTCCGCGCTACCTCGGCATCGAGGGGGCGGTCGGCCTGACGGACGTGCTGATCGACAGGGCCCGGCTGAGCGAGGTCATCCAGGTCTGGGGCGAGACCGGCCTGTCCGTCCTGCCGAGCGGCCAGATCCCGCCCAACCCGAGCGAGCTGCTCGGCTCGGGCGGGATGCGTGAGGTGCTCGCCCAGCTCACCGGGATGTACGACATGGTGATCATCGACGCGCCACCGCTGCTGCCCATCACCGACGCGGCGGCGATCACCGCGCTCTGCGACGGCGCGCTACTCGTCGCCCGGTACGGCAGGACCCGCCGGGAGCACATGGCCCGCGCCTCGGAGCTGCTGGCGTCGATCAACGCCCGCGTGGTGGGGACCGTCCTGAACTTCGTCCCGTCGCGTAACGGCGCCTACCAGAGCTACGGCTACGGCTACGGCTACGGCTACGAGCCGGAGGTCAGGAAGCCGGTGCAGGTGTGAGCAACCTGAGCGGAACGGCGAGCGACCTCGCGATGCTCCGTCCCACCATCTGGTAGACCAGCCGGGATCGCCGGTACGGGTCCGCGATGTCGGGCTGGTCCACCCGGACCAGCCCGCGTAGCGCCCGCACCTCGTCGACCAGCGTGTGAGCCCGCCGTGCCGGATCCCGGTGCCGGATGATCTCCTCGGGTGACACGGCCCGCGCCAGCGTGCCGAACTCGGCGATGGTGAAGGTCCGCGTGGCCGCCGCGAAGTGCATGGCCACCGCTTCCGCGCGGTGCCCGCAGGTGGCCGTCAGCACGAGATCCGCGGCTGCCACCAGCTCCGGGACGAGCGGGCGGGAGCCGAAGCCGGCGGGATCGCCACCCAGCCGTATCAGGACCCGCCGGGCGTGCTCGGTCATCTCCCGTCCCGATTCCGCGTGCGTGCCCGCGCTGATCACCTGGACCGCCGGGCACGGCCCGAGGGCCGCGCGGGTCAGCCGCTCGGCCAGCGGGGAACGGCACACGTTACCGGTGCACACGTAGAGAATGCGGAAGCGGGTACCGTCCCGCGTCCCCCTCGCCTGCCCGGCCTCCCAGCAGCGCTGCCCGCAGCCCTCGTGTCCGGCCGGGACGCCCTCGCCGCCGCCCGCCGCTCCGGCGCCTTCCACGGTCACGGGGTGCTGTGCGGTCCCGCCGGTCCCCGGTGAAGCCTTCATGGCGCGAGGGTAGGCCGCCCGCGGTGCGCCACCGCCCGTGGCACGCGCCTCTTTGCTCTTTTCTGCCGATACCGCGCGCCGGCACGGCGCAGGGGTGGGCGCCGGGGACGTCAGAATGCACAGCCCCGCGCGTCCTGGGTGACGTGAGTCCGCTGGGGACGGGCCAGCGGCTGCACCGGAACCAGCGGCGGCGCGTCGGAGGCGAGTTCGGTGAAGTCGAACTCCAGCCTCCTGGACTGTCCCGGGGCGAACTCCAGGAGGGCCGAGTAGACGGGGTGGGAGCGTTCGGCCTCCCTGATCACCTTCACCTGGTCGCCGTCGAGGCGGGCCGCGGTCATCCTCACGCCGAGGCCGCCGTACAGCGACACCCACAGCAGGTTGGAACCGGGGGGGTGGCCGCTTCGCGGGGCGTCGAGCCTGCCGGTGACGTAGGAGGGCAGCGTCCGGCTCGGGACGTCGTTGGTGAGCCGGATCCGCACCGTCGAGGAGCGCAGCCCGCCCTGGCAGGGGCCCAGCTCGTAGTCGAGGGAGCGCTCCAGGTAGTAGTCGAGCTTGCCTCCGGCGGAGTTGTTGACCACCAGGCCCGCGAACGGACCCGGGCTCGACGGCAGCACGCCGCCCACCGGGGTACGCGACAGCCGCCGCTGCTCGGTCTCGTGGCGGCTCCAGATCTGGATCCGCCGCTCGCTCACCATGTCGGACAGCACGGGCAGCAACCTGGTGGGGTCGGCGAGGGAGGTGGGCAGCGCCTCGCTGACGGCACCGGCGATCTCGATGAGAAACCGCTTGCGTGCCACGGGGTCGGGGTAGCGGGCGTAGGCCTCCCGCTCGGTGAGATCGACGACGTTCTCGGCGGTGACCTCACTCCCGTCGGGGAGCGGGATCGGCCCGATCGCCCTCAGCAGGTGGGCGAGGCCCACCGGGTCGGTGGCGATGGCGCCGTCCAGCCGCCCGCCGGCCTGCCGCTCCCACAGCCCCGTCCAGGTGGCCGCGGCGTACGGGAAGTGCGGGGAGAGGTTGGAGACGGAGAGCATCCTGGTCGCGCTCGTTCCGTAGCGCCCGAGGAAGTCCTGGCCGTGGTCGGCGACGGGGACCGGACTCGCGGCCAGGCCGGTGTTGGCGGAGAGGCGCTCGACGGAGACCCTGCCGCGGTCGGCCCGCAGGATACCGAAGGCCCCGACCAGCCCCCCGGTGCCTCGCGCCTCGGCGTTGGTCTGGAACGCCAGAAAGTAGCGGCGGGGGCCGTCGCGGCCGAGCATCGGGGGTAGCAGGGTGGCGGTGTCCGCCGCGTCGCGGAGCAGGCCGCGCAGCCGGCCGATCTCGCTCAGCGCCGTGTCCCGCGCCTCGTCCAGCCGGTCCAGGCCGGTGCTGTCCGGGGCGGCCGCCAGGTGGGAGAGCACCCGCCCGAGACGGGTGACGCCGTCGTCCAGGGCCGGCGCCGCGGCGTCGAGCACGACCAGCTGATGCCGCAGGTCGCCCGGGGAGCGCGTCCTGATCGTCAGGAGCGGGCCGGCCGCCTCCCGCACGCCGGCGAGCACATCGGTCAGCTCGGTGGCGGCCCCGGCGAGACCGCGCACGGTGGTCGCGGCGTTCCCCACGATCGGGGTGTGCGCGATCACCCACCAGTCCGGGCCCTCGGTGAGCCGCCGGGCCTCGACCGCGTGCCGCCGGGCCTCTGCCAGCGCCTCGGTCAGCGGGCGCGGATCGCCCGCGCCCACCACCGCGCGCAACTGGACCAGCGCGCCCCTGGCCGCCTCCAGGTGATCGCGCACGCGCATGCCGAGGTGGACCGACCAGCCCCCCGCCAGCCCCAGGGCTGCGGGGACCAGCAGGCCCACCACGACTATCCGGCGTCGTCGCCTACTCGGCACTGGCAGATCGACGGCGCCGTACCGAGATCAGCGTGCCGGTCGCTCCCACGGCCAGCAGGCCACCGCCGAGCGCGGCCATCGCCCCCATCGGTGCCCCCGTGAACGGCAGCTGCCTCCCCGCTACCGCGTGCTTCCCCGCTACCGCGCGCGGCCCGCAGCTTCTCCCACTTCTCCCGCAGCCGCCACCGCCGCAGTTCCCCCCGCAGTTACGGCACCCCTCCCTACAGTTACGGTGATGCCTCCCGCGGTTTTCCAGGCGGATGTTGTTTCCCTGCTTCTGGTTCTGGTCGATCGTGTTGACCTGGTCCTGGCCGATCGTGTTGACCTGCTCCGCGGGACGCGGTGGATACGGCACCGGCTGGACCTCCGACGTGGACAGGCCGATCGCGGTGGTCAAAGTCGCGGCGGAGGCCGCCGTTGATATTCCGAAGGCCAGTACGGCCCCGGCGGTCATCGTCAAGGCGGTGGGTCCCAAACACTTTCCAGCCATTTCAAGCTCCCCGGTGGCGGCATCTCAAGCTGTGGAAACGACGCCCGAAATGCGGGCGACATGTCCCTGGAACCCGTTATATGCAACCTCGTCGGGAACGAACTCGCCGCCTCGTGACACTTACTGAAAGATCGCCAACTGTTCTCCGCCTTTTGACGATCACGGGTCGACACGGCCACCGGCCGGAGGCCCCGGGGCGTTCGCCTGCCCCTCCCCCACCGTGTCGTCCCTAGACTGCGGGTATGCCAACCGCATTGATCACCGGGGCGACGGCCGGCATCGGCGCCGCCTTCGCCCGCCGTCTGGCCGCCGACGGATTCTCACTCGTCCTGGTGGCCCGCGACGAGAAACGCCTCATCTCGGTCGCCGAGGAGCTGCGCCTGCGCTACGGGGTGAGCAGCGAGGTACTCGCCGCCGACCTGGTGACCGACGAGGGCCTGGATGCGGTGGAACGACGGCTCCGCGAGGGGGTCGACCTGCTGGTCAACAACGCGGGCTTCGGCCACCAGGGCCACTTCCTCGACGTTCCGGTGGAGGAGGAGGTGCGGATGCTCAAGCTGCACTGCGAGGCGGTGCTGCGGCTGACGCTGGCCGCACTGCCGGGCATGAGGGAACGCGACCGGGGCGCGGTGATCAATGTGGCGTCGGTGGCGGCGTTCTTGCCCGGGGGCTCCTACAGCGCCTCCAAGGCGTGGGTGGTCAGCTTCAGCGAGTCCATGGCCGTGGAGCTGACCGGCAGCCGCGTGCGGGTCATGGCCCTGTGCCCGGGTTTCGTGCACACCGAGTTCCACGAGCGCGCCTCGATAGACAAGTCGAGCATCCCCGGTTTCCTGTGGCTGTCGGCGGACAACGTCGCCCGCGAGGCCATGCGCGATCTGGCCCGCGGTGTGCTGGTGAGCGTCCCCGACCTTCGTTACAAGGCCATCGTCGGGGTCAGCAGGTTGCTTCCGGCCAACGTGATCGCCCTGGTCTCCCGCCGTTTCGGCCGCCGCTGACCTGACACCACCGGCCTGACGACACCGGCCTGACACGGCCGACAGAAAGGGCCCGCGCCACGGGAGGGGGTCGTGGCGCGGGCCCTTTCCGGCCTGCGGGGGTGGTCGAGGACGGCCCCTGAGGCCCGCCGAGCCGATCAGACGCGGGCGTTGGCCTCGTGGCCGATCGCCAGACCCGAGACCGGGTCGAAGAAGTGCAGGTTGTGGGTGTCGACGACCAGCTCGATGCTCTGACCGGGGCGGACGTGGCTGCGGGAGTTGACCCGGGCGGTCCACAGCGACTTGTCGCCCACCAGCGGCAGCGTCGCCTCCTCGTCGCCGTCGGCGTCGGCGGCGGCCACGGTGTCCTGGTGCTGGACGGGCGGAGCGTCGATCAGGAAGAGCACGTTGATCTCGGAGCCCAGTTCCTCGGTGACCTCGGCGCGGACCTGCAGGCGGGTCCAGCCGCCCGAGGCGCCGTTGGCGGCGACCGAGTCCTCGAAGTCGGAGGGGCGGATGCCCAGGATGATCTTCTTGCCGAAGTACTGGTCGAGGCCGCGCTTCTCGGTGAAGCTCTCGTTCGGCACCGGCAGCCTGAAGCCCGCGAAGGCGACGGCTGCGCCGCCTTCGCCGCGCACCAGCTCGGCGTTGACGAAGTTCATCGACGGGGAGCCCATGAAGCCGGCGACGAACAGGTTGACCGGCTTGTCGAAGAGGTTCTGCGGGGTGTCGACCTGCTGGAGCAGGCCGTCGCGGAGCACGCAGACGCGGTCGCCGAGGGTCATGGCCTCGACCTGGTCGTGGGTGACGTAGACGGTCGTCACGCCCAGGCGCTCGTGCAGGGTGTTGAGGGAGGCCCGCATGGAGACGCGGAGCTTGGCGTCCAGGTTGGAGAGCGGCTCGTCCATGAGGAAGGCCTGCGGCTCACGCACGATGGCGCGGCCCATGGCGACACGCTGGCGCTGGCCACCGGAGAGAGCGGCGGGCTTGCGCTTGAGGTACTGGTCGAGGCCGAGCATCTTGGCGGCCTCGTTGACGCGCTTGGCGATCTCCGCCTTGGGCATCTTGCGGAGCTTCAGACCGAAGGCGAGGTTCTCCTCGACGGTCATGTGCGGGTAGAGCGCGTAGTTCTGGAAGACCATGGCGATGTCGCGGTCCTTCGGAGGCAGGTGGTTGACCACCCGGTCGCCGATGGCGATCTCGCCGCCGCTGATGTCCTCAAGCCCGGCGATCATGCGCAGGGCGGTGGACTTGCCACAGCCGGACGGCCCGACCAACACCATGAACTCCCCGTCCTTGATCTCAAGGTCGAGGCCGTTCACGGCTTTGACGCCGCCCGCGTAGATCTTGTCGACTTTGCTGAGAACGATGGATGCCATGGAAGTCCTTAGCGCCTCGGGCAACCCCGTGTTCACCCGATATTGGATACGTTTTCATGCATCTCACCGGAAACGGATATCCCTGTCAAGAGGGTGACTGGTTCTGGCCTGTCAACAGGGCAGCCGTTATCGCTTCGCGCTGGATCGAACACGGAAAGCATGATGGAATCGTTTCCATGAACATGCGTCGTACGACGATCAAGGATGTCGCCGAGGCGGCCGGGGTGGGGGTCGCCACGGTGTCCCGGGTTCTGTCCGGCGGATCGGCGAGTCCCGAGACCAGGGAACGGGTGCTGAACGTCGCGGCCCAGCTCGACTACCGGCCCAGCGCGCTCGGGCGCAACCTGCGCCAGCGGCGCTCGGGCGGGATCGGGCTGCTGCTGCCCGACATCACCGACACCTTCTACGGCCGGCTGGCCGACGGCGTGCTCACCTGCGCGCGCTCGGCGGGAGAGCCGGTGATCCTGGGTGCCACCGGCGACGATCCCGAGCGTGAGGCCGAACTGATCGGCACGCTGCTCGAACAGGGCGTGGACCGGGTGATCGCGGTCCCCTCCGGTGACGGCGACGGCTGGGCGCCGACCCTGCGGGCCGGGCTGACCACCGTGTTCGCGCACCGGCTCTCCCCCGGGCACGACGACATCCCCGCGGTGCTGGCCGACGACCGCGCGGGGATCAGGACCGCGGTCGACTACCTGACGGGACTGGGGCACCGCCGTATCGCCTACCTGGGCGGTCCCGGGCAGGAACAGCGCCTGTCCTTCTTCCGGCAGGCGCTCGGCCCCCTTGTCGACGAGGAGTTGGTCGTCGTCGCCCGTGGCAGCCGCGACTCCGCGTACGCCGCCGCGGCCGGGCTCTTCCAGCACCGGCCCGACCTGACCGCGGTGCTGGCGGGGGGAAACCTGCTGGGCGAGGCGGCGGTACTGGCGGCCAGGGAGCTGGACCTGCGCATCCCCAGGGACCTGTCTCTGATCATGTTCGACGACGTGCCCTGGGCGGAGCTGTGCTCACCGCCGCTGACGGTGATCGCCCAGCCGGCCCAGGACATCGGCTACCGCGCCGCCGAACTGGTGCTGCGCGGCGGCACCAGGCGGCCGCGCGGGGTGCTGCTGCCCACCGAGCTGATCGTCAGGGGCAGCTGCGCGGCTAGAGGGACCTCTCGATCGCCTCGATGACCGCGGGGGCGTCGGGCAGGACGCGCGGCCGGAACCTGGCGAGCACCTCCCCGTCCTTGGAGACGAGGAACTTCTCGAAGTTCCACTCGACGTCGCCGGCCTTGCCCTCGCCGTCGGGGGTCTGGGTGAGCAGGTCGTAGAGCGGGTGCCGGCCCTCGCCGTTGACCTCGCTCTTGGCGAGGAGCGGGAAGTCGACGCCGTAGGTGGTGGAGCAGAACTCCTGGATCTCCTCCGCGGTGCCCGGCTCCTGTCCGTAGAACTGGTTACAGGGCACTCCCACGACCGTGAAGCCCCGGTCGCCGTAGGTCCGCTGGAGGTCGACGAGAGCGGCGTACTGCGGGGTCAGGCCACATTTGGAGGCGACGTTGACGACGAGGACCGCCCGCTCTCCGGCCAGCTCGGCCAGGGTGGTGGGCACGTCGGAAAGAGTGTGGATGGCGGTATCACGGATTCCCATGCTCCGCACCCTAATCCCCCTGTCACATTCGAGAGTTATGTCGTCCATAAAGTGAAATGTGACAGAGACCACAGATGAGACGGCACCCCCCTCACCAGGACTCTGATCATCTTCTTACCGATCTTTGACATGGCTCCTGACAGGCACTGTCGACTGGCCCGGCCGCGGATCGCCGGGCATCGTGGCGGCCGTCCCTCAACCCCAAGGCACAAGGGAGTCCCATGTCGACGCTACGCCGTACCGGTGTGCTGGTGATCGCCTCGGCACTCACCCTCGGCACCACCACCACGGTCGCCCAGGCGTCCTCGGCGAGAACGGGCAACCAGGCCGTCGCCAGGCCGATGGTGGCCGCGCACGGCTGGAGCAGAGCCCAGTTCAACTGCCTCAGCAAGCTCTGGACCAGGGAGAGCAACTGGAACCACCGCGCCCGCAACCGCCACTCGGGGGCGTACGGAATCCCGCAGGCACTGCCCGCGGGCAAGATGGCCGGCGCCGGCCGCGACTGGCGTACCAACCCCAGGACACAGATCAGATGGGGACTCGGATACATCAAGCAGCGCTACGGATCGCCGTGCCGGGCGTGGGCGCACTTCGGCTCGCGGGGCTGGTACTGATCCACTGATCCCGGAGCGGTGATCTGAAACCCCATGACGGGGTGATTTTCACACCGTCTCCACGCATGGGCGATTCGCCGGTCGTAACCGGACCCTCGCCGAATCTCCCGTAGATCAAGAAGATCGGGCAAACACCTTCCCTTCGCGTGTCCCATCCGCCGTCCGACACTCTCTCGCGTACTAGAAAGCCGCCTAGAGAGACCGCCGCGGCGTCTCATGCCGGAAACAGGCCGGCGAGACCGCGCGGACGTTCCCCGCCCGAGCCACGGGCGCCGGATCGCCGACCGCAGGAGAGCACCTACGTGCCCTCCTGCGACTTCCGCACGCGGCCCAAGGACAAGGATTCATGTGAGCAGCTACCGCGTTCTGCGCAACACAGTCGTGACCGTTCTCGCCGCCTCGGCGATGGTCGGATCCTCGACGTCGGGACAGGCCGACAGCACGGCCGAGTCGTCCAGGAAAGGGACGGCGAGAACCGTTCATCGCCTCACCTGGGTCACCCAGGTGAAGCCAAGAGTGAAGGCGGTCGCGAGGACCGCCAAGAGCAGGAACAAGACGATCGCCTATCGTCTCGTCTCCCGCCGCGCGTGGCCGCACAGCCAGTTCCGCTGCCTGGACAGCCTCTGGACCAGGGAGAGCAACTGGAACCACCGCGCCTACAACCACTCCTCGGGGGCGTACGGCATCCCGCAGGCACTGCCCGGCTCGAAGATGGGCGGCAGCGGCGGGGACTGGCGGTACAACCCGATCACGCAGATCCACTGGGGTCTGAGCTACATCAAGAGCCGCTACGGGTCACCGTGCGGCGCGTGGGGTCACTTCCGGTCGAGCAACTGGTACTGACCCGCACGGAGAGTGTCCAGGGGAAGGGAACACTCTCCCGGCGCCCGGGGCCGCGAGGTCCCGGGCGTCACCTCTTGAGCTGCAGGGCCATCGCCTGGATGAGCAGTTCGAGGCCGAAGGCGAACTCCGCCTCGTGGTCGCACTCGTGGAGTGCCGGAGCCAGCTCACCGACCTGCGGGAACAGCAGGGGGTCGACCTCGCTGACGTGGACGTCGGATCGGTGCACCGGGGCGAACGTCGGGGTCACCCCGACCTCCCTCAGCAGCGAGCCCACGATGTAGGCGATGAACACCCGCAGGGCGCGCACCGCCTCGTCGCCCCCGAAGCCCGCGCCGCGCAGCGTGGCCAGCGCCCGCTCCACCGGGAGCAGCCCGGCGGTGGAACGGAGCTGGCGGCTGACCACCACCATCGTGCACCGCGGGTAGTGATGCGCGATCTGCCGGAAGGCGAGCGCCTGCATGCGCACCCGGTCGGTCCATTCGGCGTCCGGGTCGTCGGTGAACTCGATCTGCGACAGCACGGTCTCGGCCACCGCGTCCAGCAGCGCCTCCTTGTTCGGCACATGGTTGTAGAGCGACATCACGCCCACCCCCAGTTCGGCGGCGATCGCGCGCATGGACACCGCGTCGGCGCCCTCCCGCTCGATCAGGTCGATCGCCGTGGCGACGATGCGCGCTCGGGACAGTGGCTCGGCAGGCATATGACCATTGTCCCCTCATCGGCTTCATTGACGTACGTACAGTGTACGTGGCACGCTCGTT
This sequence comes from Streptosporangium sp. CA-115845, assembly GCF_050943795.1. Taxonomy (NCBI): domain Bacteria; kingdom Bacillati; phylum Actinomycetota; class Actinomycetes; order Streptosporangiales; family Streptosporangiaceae; genus Streptosporangium; species Streptosporangium sp. CA-115845. Next base: position 6,613,516 of record NZ_CP191988.1, read on the forward strand.
GCGTACGTACGGTGTACGTCTCTGGAGGCCGCATGTCGACACACGATCTCTACACCATCCCCGCCGAGCTTTCCACGTGGGACGTCGAGGCGGCCGGAGCCGCCCGCTTCACCTGGGAGTACGACAACGGCAGGGACCGCATGCTCGCCCTTTACCAGAAGGGCAAGGACAAGCAGTGGGACTCGGTCAAACGCATCGACTGGGACCTGGAGGTCGACCCGTACAACGTGCTCGGCATCCCCGACGAGACCATCGCGATCCACGGCACCCCGCTCTGGGAGCGGATGGACGAAAAGCAGCGCAAGGAGGTGCGCCTGCACGGCGCCTCCTGGCAGTTCTCCCAGTTCCTGCACGGGGAACAGGGCGCGATGATCTGCTCGGCCAGGATCGTGGAGTCGGTCCCCGACCTCGACTCCAAGTTCTACGCCGCCACCCAGACCATGGACGAGGCCCGCCACGCCGAGACCTACGCCCGCTTCCTCCAGGAGAAGGTGGGGCTGGCCTACCCCATCAACCCGCACCTGAAGTCGCTGCTCGACAGCACGCTGAGCGACTCCCGCTGGGACATGCCCTACCTCGGCATGCAGGTGCTCATCGAGGGCCTCGCCCTGGCCGCCTTCGGCGTGATGCGCGACATCACCACCAAGCCGCTGCCCAAGCAGATCCTCGCCTACGTGATGCAGGACGAGGCCAGGCACGTGGCCTTCGGCCGGATGGCGCTGCGCGACTACTACCGTCAGCTCAGCGAGTCGGAGCTGCGCGAGCGCGAGGACTTCGTCATCGAGGGCTGCTACCTGATGCGCGACCGGCTGCGCGGCCAGGAGACCTGGGAGAATCTGGGCCTGAACAAGGCCGAGGTCGCCGATGCCATGGAATCCGTTGACAAATCCCAATATCTCAAGCTATTCCGCTCGCTGCTCTTCAGCCGCATCGTTCCCTGCGTCAAGGACATCGGGCTGTGGAGCCCCCGCCTGCAACAGGCCTACGCCGACATGGGCGTGCTGGACATGGCGGGCCAGAACCTGGACCAGCTGATGCGGCAGGACGAGGACATCGCCGAGAAGCTCGACACCGAGCGGTTCGCCGCCGAGGAGGCCGAGCGCCACGCGGAGGTCGCCGAGACCGTCGCCCTCGGCGGCGACCCCCGCCCCTGACCGGCGGCCCGCGGTTCGCGATGATCTATCCGGGATCGACGCGGTCGATCCCGGATAGATCATCGAAACGTGCCAGGCCGCGTATCCCTTACTTTCCGAACCTGGCCAGCACGAAGGTGACGGCTCCGGCCACGGCGGCAAGGGTGCCGAGCCAGGCGATGAGGGCGTCGGCCCGGTTGTCGAGGGGACGGCTCTGGTGGAGTGCCTCCTGGACGCGGCGGAAACGGATACCCGTGTGGGTCAGCAGGAGGCCGGCGCAGAGCAGGGCCGGAACGAAGGGGACGATCGCTATCAGGGGCGTGCCGGCGCGCAGGGCGATCCCCGCACCGGCCAGGGCGGTGACGGCCAGCATGGCGCTGGTACGTATCCAGGCGAGCTGGGTCCGCTCGCTCTGCAGGCCCTCGTCCCAGGGGCCGTTCATCGCGACAGCAGAATGAGGATCAGGGCAAGCACCGCGACCGCCGCCACGCCGTACCCGAACAGGGGCGCGAGGGCGGGAGGCGGCAGCGGGGCGGAGATGCGCAGGGCGTGCTGGACACGACGCCAGCGGGGGTAGGCCATCGCGGCCGCCAGAGCCGACAACGACACCAGGACCACCGCGAGCAGGGTCCGCATCCATGGGACGAAGACATCGGCGGAGACCGCGGCCATGGCCACACCGCCCGCGCTCAGCGCGAGCGATGTGCTCAGCCAGGTCAGGTAGGTGCGTTCGTTGGCAAGGGTGAACCGGGGATCCGGTTCACGCTCCGGAGGCTTCATGAGAACGACGCTATTTCAGCCACATTCCCCATAGAGAACCCGGGTTGACGGAGCCCCCGCAGGTGAGGGCTATCCGCAGGCGTTGGTCAGTTGCTCGACCCACCGCACCGAGTCGGTCGCCACCTTCTGCGCGGTGTCGATGGCGCTGTTGGCATCGGGGACGTTGAAGCCCTCCAGGGTGTTGGAGACGCTGTCGGCCGCCTCCTTCAGCGAGGTGTTGGCCGCCTTGTCGGCCAGGTCGCCCAGCTTGGCGCCCCCGTCCTTCAGCGCCTGTTCCATCGCGGCAGGGTCGTTGAGCAGGCCGGAGACCTTCGAGACGGTCTCGGTGACGATGCCCGCGGCCTGCACGCACTGCTGTGCCTTGTCGATGCCCTGGCTCACCTCCTGGATCTCTGAGCAACCGGTGGTGATCAGGGCGGCGGCGAGCGCTGAGGCGGCGAGGGCGGGGATTCGTCGCGGAAGGGATCGCATGCCCAGACCCTACCCAACGAGCCGGTGCGGCAGGTGCCTGTCGTACCGGCTCGTTACCCGGACTGCGAGGCGTTGGGGACCGGACCGCGGCTCCGGCCGTACGATCATCAGTGTTCGGACGAAGGGGAGACCATGCAGATCTGTCAACATCTCGAGCAGGCCCAGGACCCGGCGCCGCGCACACCGCAGGGGTGCGAGGAGTGCCTCGCGACCGGAGATCGCTGGGTTCACCTGCGCAAGTGCCTGTCCTGCGGGCACATCGGCTGCTGTGACTCCTCTCCCAACAAGCACGCCACCGCCCACGCGACGGTGATCGGTCATCCGGTCATCGCCTCGTTCGAACCGGGCGAGGACTGGCGGTGGTGCTACGTGGACAAAATCATCGGCTGACCGGCGGCAGCGGGGTTCCTCCACCCCGCGGGGATGTCAGCCGCAAGTCTTTTCCAAGCACGAGGGCCTATCTCTTGACATGTAACGATGCTCAAGAGTTTGGAACCCCTCCATGCGTACCGGTCTTCGTGTCCTGCTCGGCCTGACCACCGCCGCGGCGCTCGCTCTCGGCGGTTCGGCCCCGGCCCTGGCCTCCACCGCCGCCCCCACGGTCTGGAGATGGGGCCCCCTGCACTCCACCGACGGGCTCGCCGCGGCCTGGGGCAAGGTCACCGTCGGCCAGTCGGGCCTCGTCGTGTACGGCACGCTGGAGGACACCCGCGGCTCGGGCTGCGCATGGGCCCAGATACGTTACCTGAGCGCTCAGAACGGACGGTGGCACACGGCGTCCTACTACAACTGCGTTCCCGGCCCGGGAACGTTCCGTAAGAACGTCGGCGGGGTCCTGCAGATCAAGGCGAGGACCTGCCGGGGCACCTCCGCACGGCCGGCCGGGCGGTGCTCTCGGTGGAAGACCGTCTACACCCAGGGTGGCTGACCCAGGCTAGTCGCGCTCCAGAATGGCCTCCTCGAAGTCGATCTCGTGGAGAACCCGGCGGAGCACCTCGTCGTCGATGCGCCGCTCGTCGCGGAGGCGTACGAAAACCTCGCGCTCGACCGCCAGCATCTCACGGCGGAGCCGCCGGTAGACCGTACTGGGCGTCTCCTCCCCCTGTGGTCCCGTGCCGCTGCCCAGTCGCTCCCAGGCGGCGAGGGTGCGGCGCTCGGCGCGCGCCCTGAGCTGGTCGACGACCTCCCGATAGACCTCGTCGACGCCCTCGCCCACCAGCTCGTCCAGCCGGGCCAGCGAGGCGGAGGTGGCCGCCTGCTGGGCGGCCGCCTCGGTCAGGTTGTCGGTGTAGATCTCCCGCTCGTTGGAGATCTTCAACCTGCGGATCAGCGCCGGGAACGTCAGGCCCTGGACCAGGAGGGTACCGATCACCACCGAGAAGGTGAGAAAGAGCAGCAGGTCGCGGCCCTGCAGGGTCTGCGGAATGGCGAAGGCCGCGGCGAGGGAGACCACTCCGCGCATGCCCGCCCAGCTCACGACGGTCACCTGCTGCCAGGTCGGCGCGTGGGGCTCGCTCTCGCGGATCTTCCTTGACAGGATCCGGGGCAGGTAGAGGCTGGGCACGACCCAGAGCGCCCTGGTGACCACCACGGCGGCGAAGACGACCAGCGCCATCCCGGCGAGCTTCCACGGGTCGGCCCACTCCAGCCCTCTCATGATCGGCCAGAACTGCAGGCCGATCAGCGCGAAGACGATCGTCTCCAGGAAGAAGTCGAGGACCCGCCAGACCGCGCCGGACAGCAGCCGGGTACCGAAGCCCGCCCTGGGCAGGCGATGGCCGATGTAGAGCCCGACGATCACCACGACGATCACACCGGAGACGTGCACGCTCTCGGCCGCCAGGTAGACGGCGAACGGAGCGAGCAGCATGACGGTGTTCTCGATGAGCGGGTCGCGCAACCGGATCAGCACCCGGGCCAGGACCCAGGCGAGCCCGAGGCCCATCAGCACGCCGCCCACCGCGGACCGGGCGAAGTCGGCGGTGACCTCCAGCCAGGTGATGCCCCCTCCCAGCGCGGCCGCGACGGCCACCCGGTAGGCGGTGAGCGCGGTGGCGTCGTTGAACAGGCTCTCCCCCACCAGGATGGTGACCGTCCTGCGGGGCAATCCGAGCCTGCGGGCCACGGCGACGGCGGCGACCGCGTCGGGCGGGGCCACGATCGCGCCCAGCGCGAACGCGGCGGCCGTCGGCAGCTCGGGCAGGAGCAGGTGGGTGATCCACCCGATGACCAGCGTGGTGAACAGCACCAGGCCGATCGAGAGCAGCCCGATCGGCCTGCGGAAGTCCTTGAGCCTCAGGTAGGAGCTGTCGACCGCCGCCGAGTAGAGCAGCGGGGGCAGGAAGACCAGCAGGACCAGGTTGGGGTCGAGCTCGTACTCGGGGAAGACGGGCGACAGCACCAGGCCCGCGAGCACCAGCAGCAGCGGCGCCGGCCACCCCCTGCGCCTGGCGACGGCGGCCACCGCGATGCCGAGGACAGATACGACCAGCGTCTGCACCACGGTCGACTGGTCCACACCACTCCGCCCGATAGGGATCGATCAGCTTCCGTGCCTCCGCGCGCCTCGCGAACCGTCCGGGACAGCGGAGCGCCGGCTTTTTCCCTTCGGCGGACAGAACGACGCTACCCCCGGATGTGGATCTCGCGCCCGGGACACGACGGAACCCGTCTCCGGGGAACCCACCTCCCCTGGAGAGTCACCACTCCCGGCGTTCTTCCCGGTCGTCGCGGCGCCGCCCCTCACGGCGCCTGTCGTCGTACTGGTGCTCGTCATGGCGGCGGTCGTACCGGTCGTCGTAGCCCTGTTCGGGGCGGAGTCTCTCGCCCGTGGAGTGCGGCGGGTCCTGGAGGTAGGGGCGCGGCAGCCTCTGGTCGGGTGCGGACTGGCCGCCCAGGCCCAGCGGGTCGGACGGATCGACGTCCTGCTGCGGGTAGGCGGGTGGCGAGCCGTACAGGTCCCGAAGGTCGGCGGGGTGACCGGCCTGGTGCGGCTGCGCGGTGCCGAACGCGTAGGGATCCGGCTGCGCGGGGGCCGGGTAGCCGTACGGGTCGGGCTGCTGGATCCCGTGGCCCCCGGCCTGCTGCTGGGCGGCGAACCCGAAGGGGTCCGTCGAGTTCTGCTGCCCCTGCCCGTAGAGGTCGGGATCCGGCCGGCGGGCGGGGGTGGGGAACTGGTCGGCGTGCGGCGCGAACGGGTCGGCGGGCCGCTGCTGGGGCGGTACGCCGTACGGATCGGGCTGCTGGGCGCCGAACCGGTCGGCGGGCTGCTGCGCGGGCGTGCCGTAGGGGTCCGGCTGCTGGGCGCCGTACGGATCGGGCTGCTGCGCGGGCGGGTAGCGGTCGCCCGGCATCTGGTAGGCGGCCTCGCCGGGCACCGGGCCCGTACCGAGCGGATCGAAGGACTGCGGCTGCCCGTAGGGCAGGGCGTCGTTCACGATCATGTTCTCACGCGGCACGGCGTCGGAGGAGCCGTGCCCCGGCGCCATCCGATCCTGAGACCAGTCGGGTCGATCCGGCGGAGGCACCACTCCCCGCGCGACGAGCACGTCGTTCGGCCCGAGCGCGGCGGCCTGACGGGGCTCGTCCGGCGCGGGGAGGTGACCGGCCGGGTCGGGATACTGCTGCTGGGGCTGGGCGTAGTCCTCGGGCCGCGGTCTGGCGTACTGACCGGTGCCGGGATACTCACTGTGGATCTGCTGCTCGGTGTGAACGGGCTCGCCCACCTCGTCGGGGTACTGCCCACCGGCTTGGACGAAGCCCTCGTCAAGGGTGTCGACCAGCCGCCCCACGTCGTTCATGGGCATGCGGAAACTCGCGGTGCACATCTCGCCGCGCCACAGGCTCAGCACCAGCGTGCCTTCGTGCCAGGTGACCCGGAGCACCCGCTCCTGGCCACGCTCGTCAAAGAACACCTCGCCGAACGACGGCAACGGGACAACTTCCGACATGGAGGACATAATGTACTCAAACGCCCCAAACATCCAGTTCGAGCAGGGACTTTGCAGGGCAATCGCACCTCACGCGGTGCAATCGCGGTGCAATCGCGGCGGACACCGTCACGCCGACCATCACTCTCGGTCACCGCCTAACGAGCAAAGGGTACGCAATAGAACACCTAAAGGGGACTATATCCGAGCGTAAGCTCAAGAGCAGGTAGCACGATTCCGTTTGTCGATGTGGCCGCCCCCCGGGCAGGTGCGGGAGGTGTCACACGAATCCACCGGCCGCACCGCCACCCCGGCCGAAACCGCTTTGTACGTCACGAACGTCCGCAGTCGATGGAAACCCCACGAGTGCAGGTCTGCACGCTGGGCCTGCCCCTGCTCAGGCGAGGGCGCGGGCTTGAGCATTTCCGTCACCGGCACGCACCGAGTCTGTCACTCACCGCCACCGGACGGCGCCGTTTTCCGCGTTTCCTCCCCGCCGTGAACGACGGGGCCTCCACCCGGCGATTCCGACGACCGAGCGCGGGAGCATCCCGGAAGGGTCCGGCGGGTCATCTTTCCGAACCGGGAGCAGGACCTGCGACACGTGGATCACCAGCTGGAGGTATCGGCCTCCCGTGGTCAGCCCGGTGGATCACGACAGGACCGAGGAAGGCGGGGGCGCACCGCTCCCGCCGGAGCCGCCACGCTTGTCGGAGCGAGCCGGTACGGTTGGCTGTCGTGCCGACCGACTCCATCACCGCTCCCGAAGACGTCTCCTCAAAGGTGGACATCCCCCCGGTTGAGGACCTGCTGAGCACCGCCGTCGAGGCGGTGGGCGGGGTCGAACGCCCCGGACAGATCACCATGGTGAGGGCGGTGCAGCACGCGATCGAGTCGGGCGACCACCTGGCCGTCCAGGCGGGCACCGGCACCGGCAAGTCACTGGCCTACCTGATCCCCTCGATCAGGCACGCGATGACCTCCAAGGGAGCCGTGGTCGTCTCCACCGCCACCATCGCGCTCCAGCGCCAGCTCGTCGACCGCGACCTGCCCCGCCTCGCCAAGGCCCTCGCCCCGCAGCTACCGCACGAGCCCACGTTCGCGATCCTCAAGGGCCGCCGCAACTACCTGTGCCGCTACAAGGCGAGCGCGGGGTGGCCCGACGAGGAGCAGGACCAGCTCTTCGACCCCCGGGAGGTCAACGCGACGGGCCGGATGGTCCAGCGCATCCAGGAGTGGGCGAACGAGACCGAGACCGGTGACCGCGACGAGCTGGTCCCCGGCGTCAACGAGCAGGCCTGGCGCCAGTTCTCGGTCAGCGCCAGGGAGTGCCTGGGAGCCACGCGCTGCCCGAGTGGTATGGAGTGCTTCGCCGAACTGGCCCGCGCCCGCGCCGGCGAGTCCGACGTGGTCGTGACCAACCACGCGCTGCTCGCCATCGACGCGATGGAGGACTTCCCGCTCCTGCCCGAGCACGAGGTGGTCGTGGTCGACGAGGCTCACGAGCTGGTCGACCGCGTCACCTCGGTGGTCAGCGGCGAGCTGTCGGAGACCATGGTCACGGTGGCCGTGCGACGGGTCGGCAAGCTCATCGAGCAGCACCTGGCCGACCGGCTCCTGGAGGCCGGAGAGGACCTCAGGGCCCTCCTCGCCGTCGCCCCCGCCGGGCGCCTCGACGAGCTTCCCGATGTGCTCGGGCTGACGCTCGCGCTGATCCGCGACTCGGCGTGGGCGTGCATCACCGCCCTTGGCCCACGCACCGGCGACAAGGACGACCCGGAGGGCGCGGGACTGCGCAAGGCGGCCTTCACCTCCCTGGACGAGGTGCACGACACCGCGCAGCGCATGCTCGACGCCTTCGGCCACGCCGAGGAGATCGACCGGGCCGAGGTGGTCTGGCTGGAGGCGGGCACCGACCGGCGGCCGCCCCTGCTGCGGGTGGCGCCGCTGACCGTGGCGGGCATGCTCCGCGACAGGCTCTTCGGCGACCGTACGGTCATCCTGACCTCGGCCACGCTCGCCCTGGGCGGCGCCTTCGACGGGCTGGCCCGCCAGTGGGGCCTTGGTGCCGAGGGCGGCGGGAAGCCCGCCGAGGAGGACGAGGCGGGCGAGGCGGGCGCCGCCCCCAAGTCCGGGAAGAAGACCGGCAAGAGCCGGGCCGGCTGGAACGGCATCGACGTCGGCTCTCCCTTCGACCACCCCCGCAGCGGCATCCTCTACGTCGCCGAGCACCTGCCCCAGCCGGGCCGTGACGGCCTGCCCGAGGCCTACATCGACGAGATCACCGAGCTGATCGAAGCCGCGGGGGGCCGCACTCTCGGCCTGTTCTCCTCGATGCGGGCCGCCAAGGCGGCCACCGAGGCCCTGCGCGACCGGCTGAGCGTGCCGCTGCTCTGCCAGGGCGACGACTCCACGATGCTGCTGGTCAAGCAGTTCGCCGAAGACGAGCCGACCTGCCTGTTCGGCACGCTCTCCCTCTGGCAGGGCGTCGACGTCCCCGGCCCCTCGCTGCGTCTGGTCATCATCGACCGCATCCCCTTCCCCCGTCCGGACGACCCGCTCAGCTCCGCTCGCCAGCGCCATGTGGCCGCCAAGGGCGGCAACGGGTTCATGTCGGTCGCCGCCACCCACGCCGCGCTGCTCCTCGCACAGGGCGCGGGCCGCCTGCTCCGCAGCCAGCACGACAAGGGCGTGGTCGCGGTGCTGGACCCGCGGCTGGCGACGGCCCGCTACGCCGGGTTCCTGCGTGACTCCCTGCCGCCCTTCTGGCCCACGAACGACCCGGCGAAGGTCCGCAGCGCCCTCAAACGCCTCAGCGCCTCCTAAAACCGCCTCGGCCCCCGGCGACCCCGGCACCGGGATCGCCGGGGGCCGGAGGCGGCCGCCGGAGCGCGGGAAGTTCCGGGTCGCCCGGATTCAGGAGGTGCTCTCGGCGATGGCGGGCAGGGCCGGCCCGTACGACCTCAGGCCGAAGTCCGCGATACCCGCCGGGAGCACCGGTGTCGTGAGGCTCACCGGGCGATCTCCCGGTAGGCGGCTTCGAGAAGCTCCTCCGAGGGGTCGGACAGCGGGGACACCTTCGCCAGGTCGTCCAGGAGGACGAAGCGCAGCGTGGCGCCGCGGCTCTTCTTGTCGAGGCGCATGTGGTCGCGGAGCTCGGGCCAGGCCTCGCGGCGGTAGGCGGTGGGCAGCCCGACCGAGGTCAGAATGGACCTGGTCCGCTCCACGAGGTCGGTACCGATCCTGCCGTCCAGATGGGACAGCTCGGCCGCGTAGACCATGCCGATCGCGACGGCCTCGCCGTGGCGCATCCGGTACCGCTCGACGCGCTCGATGGCGTGGGCCAGGGTGTGTCCGTAGTTGAGGATCTCCCGCAGGCCGCCCTCGCGCAGGTCGGCGCCGACGACGTCGGCCTTGACCTGGATCTTGCGCTCGATCAGCTCGCGGGTGTGCCGCCCCTCGGGGAGCCTGGCCCCCTCGGGGTCGTCCTCGATGAGCGAGAGGATCTTCGGGTCCGCGATGAAACCACCCTTGATGATCTCCGCGAGGCCGCCCACGTAGTCGTCGCGGGGCACCGAGACCAGGGTGGCCAGGTCGCACAGGACCCCTGCCGGCGGGTGGAAGGACCCGACCAGGTTCTTGCCCTCGGGGGTGTTGATACCGGTCTTGCCGCCCACGGCCGCGTCGACCATGCCGAGCAGTGTCGTCGGCACCTGCACCACCTTGACACCGCGCAGCCAGGTGGCGGCGGCGAACCCCGCCAGATCGGTGGTCGCCCCCCCACCGACGCCGACCACGGCGTCGGACCGGGTGATGCCCGCGCGGCCGAAGGCCGACCAGAGCTCCGCGGCCACCTCGACGGTCTTGGCGCGCTCGGCGTCGGGCACCGGCAACGGGACCACCTCGTACCCGGCCGCCTCGATCGCGCCGCAGACCGGGCGGGCGATCTCCGGCAGGCTCTCGGGGTGGATCACGGCGACGGTGCGGACCTTCGGCCCGAGCAGGCCGGGCAGCTCGCCGAGCACTCCGGTGCCGACCACCACGTCGTACGGGTTCTCACCGGCGACCTTGATCCTGGAGATCGTCACGGCTCCAGGCCTTTCACGATCTCGTCGACGATCTGGCCGGGCTCGCGCTCGTCGGTCACCACGACGATCCTGGCCAGCTTCTCGTAGACGGGACGGCGGGCGTCCATCAGCTTCTTCAGCCGGCTGCGCGGGTTCAGCACGAGCAACGGCCGCGCCGAGGCCAGGCCCACCCGCTGGACGGCGTTGGAGAGACCGACCTCCAGGTAGACCACCGGATGCTCGGCCAGCAGCTCGCAGGTGGCCTCGGCGAGGATCGCGCCGCCACCGAGGGAGAGCACGCCGTCGTGCTCGGCCAGCGCCCGCCGTACGGCGTCGGCTTCCAGCTCGCGGAAGATCTCCTCACCGTCCTCGATGAAGATGTCGCTCACCGGCTTGCCCGCCGTGAGCTCGACGTCGGCGTCGGTGTCGCGGAAGGCGACCCCGAGCCGGTCGGCCAGGAGCTGTCCGACGGTCGACTTGCCCGACCCCGGAGGGCCGATCAGTACTGCACGGGGACTCATCCGGCCTCCTTGGACCGCGGCTCGCCGACCTGGCGCCCGCTCACTTGATCACCAACGAGGAGAGGTAGCCGGACAGGTTGCGGGCGACCTCCTCGACGGAGTCTCCGCCGAACTTCTCGATCGCGGCGTCCGCCAGGATCAGCGCCACCATGGCCTCGGCGACGATCGCGGCGGCCGGGACCGCGCACACGTCCGAGCGCTCGTGGTGGGCCTTGGCCGCCTCGCCGGTCAGCACGTCGACGGTGGCCAGCGCCCTGGGGACCGTGGAGATCGGCTTCATCGCCGCGCTGACGCGCAGCGGCTCGCCGTTGGTCATGCCGCCCTCGACGCCGCCGGCCCGGTTGGTGATCCGGCGGATGCCGTCCGCGGTGTTCTCGATCTCGTCGTGGGCCAGGGAGCCGGGGCGGCGGGCCGTCTCGAAGCCGTCGCCGACGGCGACACCCTTGATCGCCTGGATGCCCATCAGGCCGGCCGCGAGGCGGGCGTCGAGCCGGCGGTCCCAGTGGGTGTAGCTGCCCAGGCCCGGTGGCAGGCCGTAGGCGACCACCTCGACGACGCCGCCGAGGGTGTCGCCGTCCTTGTGCGCCCTGTCGATCTCGGCGACCATCGCCGCGCTGCCCTCCGGATCGGCGCAGCGCACCGGGTCGGCGTCGATCGCCTCCAGATCACCGGGGCCGGGGATGACGCCAGGGGTGGTCGCCGCCCCGCCGATCGAGACGACGTGACTGACGATGTCGACGCCGAGGGCCTGCTTGAGGAAGCTCCTCGCCACCTGGCCGAGCGCGACACGGGCCGCGGTCTCCCGGGCGCTGGCCCGGTCGAGCACCGGGCGGGCGTCGTCGAAGCCGTACTTCTGCATGCCCGCGAGATCGGCGTGGCCGGGGCGTGGGCGGGAGCGCGGCGCGTTGCGCGCCTGCCCCTCCAGCAGGGCCGGGTCGACGGGGTCGGCCGCCATGACCGTCTCCCACTTGGGCCACTCGGTGTTGCCCACGCGGATGGCGACGGGACTGCCGAGCGTGCGGCCGTGGCGGACCCCGCCCACGATGGTGACGACGTCCTGCTCGAACTTCATCCGTGCCCCGCGACCGTAACCGAGGCGGCGACGGCGCAGCGCCTCGTCCAGCTGGGCGGTGGTCACCTCCACCCCCGCGGGCAGGCCTTCCAGGATCGCGACGAGTTCGGGGCCGTGAGACTCTCCGGCGGTCAACCAACGCAACATGCTGACAAGTCTTCCACGTGTCGCCCACTGGAATGGCCCCGGTTCACGGAGTGAGACATCCGCCGGCGGTCAGAGCGCGGTGAGGACCGCGGCGAGGGTGCCCATGGCCATGAAGGGGCCGAAGGGGATCTCGCTCTTGCGGCCCGCGCGGCGCAGGACCATCAGGGCGGCCCCGTAGACGCCCCCGGCCACCAGGCCGAGGAAGGTCCCGGCGACCAGGGTGTCCCAGCCCAGCCAGCCGAGGGCGGTGCCCAGGCTCGCCGCGAACTTGACGTCGCCCAGCCCCATCCCCTCCGGATTGATCAGAAGCAGCACCAGGTAGAAGCCCGCCAGGGCGAGACCGCCGAGACCCGCGCCGAGCAGATCGCCGAGGCGGCCGTCGACGAGGGCCGACACGACGAGCGGTACGGCGATTCCCAGGTAGGCGGCCAGGGTGAGCCGGTCGGGCAGCCGGTGGACGGCGGCGTCGACGAAGGACAGGGCGACGGCGACCACCGCCAGCCCGCCGAAGGCGAGCAGTTCTCCGGCCCTCCCGGCCGGGGTGGTCACCGCCTGGGCCGGTACGCCGGGCCAGAGCGCCCGCAGCGCGAGAGCGGCCAGCACCACCGCGGTGGTCACCTCCACGACCCCCGCCACCGGCCGGGGCCGCCCGGACCGCTCCCCGTCTGGCATCGAGTGGCGGGCCACCACGCGCCGCGTCCACAGCCCGATCACCGCCCCCGACGTGGCCGCGGCCAGGACCGGAAGGAGCGGCGCCGCCACGAGGCTCACGAGACCACCACCGTCCCGAAGACCCGGGGGCGCCTGACGGCAGGAGGGGGGCTGGGGGGCCGGTGTGCCGGCTCGGCGTACTCGCTCACGGAGCGACCATAATCCGCGAACCCCGGCCCCGCCGGGAACGGTCAACCTCGTCCGCGCGATGGCCAACCGAACCGCCGGCGCCTGGGAGGCTCGGCGATCTCTTCCATCCGTGCCACTGTGACCTCGGGGCCCAGCTCGTCGAGGGTGCCCGACTCGACCGCGGCGAGTGCCCGCAGCAGAGCGCCCTCGATCACGAAGGGCACCGGGCCCGCGACGTCGATCACCACCGCGGCGGTGTTCTCGTGCACCGCCGCCTGGCAGACCTGAAGGATGGTGGCCTGGATGGGCCTGGCGTCCCGGCGCCACCGCCGCAGCGGCTCCATTCCGGTGAAGGAGAGCACCGCCTCGCGCCCGTCCGCACCGACGAGCTTCGGCAGGGCCATCTCGCTCTCCTTCTCCTGCCGCAGCCCGTGCTCGCCGATCTCCGACTCCTTCAGCAGGGCGACCACGGGCACGAGCAGCCGTGTCCCGCTCAGCGCGGCGACGACCGCACCGGCCTCCGCCTCCCCGGCGGCGAAGGCGGCGAGCGCGGATGTCACGGTGGCGTCGGCGGCGCCGTCGTCGCCGGGGACCAGGGGCTGCGGAATACTCGGCACGAATCGGGAGCCTACCCGCGGTGACGCCCGGGGAGGATTTCCGCCCCGCCCGAGCGCGCACCCGTCAGCCGAGGTCGGCGATGGCGGCCACCGGGCCGCCGCCGCTCGGGCCCTGGTGGACCGCGGCGACCGAGACGAACACGGCCGGGTCACCGGTGACGCTGGCCGCGACGCCGCCCACGGTGGCCTTGATCTGGCGGTGCCAGTGCACGTCCGAGTCGTCGAGCATGATGTTGCGGCGGCCCCGCACGCTGCCCGACGGGTCGGCCTCGCACTTCATGAAGACGTTGACCAGCCGGTCACCCAGGTCGGACGGGTGGGGGCGGTCGGGCAGCTCGATGCCACTGGAGCGGATGGCCTCCCAGATGCCGTCGGCGTCCAGCGCGTCCCTCATGACCGAGTGGCCGATCCGGTAGCGGCCACCGATGCCCCGTACGTTGCCGACGACCACGATCTGGGCCCGGTCCAGCTCGACGCCGGAGGAGCACGAGGCGACGGAGGAGTAGAGCGACAGGTCGCGGTGGATCTGGTCGGCGGCGGGCATCTCGATCTCGCCGAGCGCGACGGCGATGCCGAGCGCGGTGGTGGAGTTGGAGATGTCCATCGACGGGCCGGTGTCCTCGATCACCACGTCCTTGCCGCGCGACTTGGCGTCGTTGATCGTGGACAGGGTGAGCAGCGGGGTCTTGGTCTGGACGTAGTGGACGTCGGCGGGGTCGTCGATCCCGGCGAGCTTCATGGCCTCACGCACTCCGGCGGCGACCTTCTCCACCATCGCGGGCCGGCCGATGTCCTCGGGCAGGATCACCTCGCTCATCGCGATGCCGACGCTCACCCGCGGCTCGTCGCTCGGCTCGGCGTTCGCCGTGGTGGCGAAGATCGTGGCATGCGGGCTGAGCACACCGTCGGTGCCCCCCGACCACACCAGCGGCACGCTCTCGGGGGAAGGATGTCCCTTGGCCTCCAGCACCTCGCGAAAGGCCCTGTCGGCCAGGATCCGGGTGTAGTCGTTCACCCCGCCGTTGCCCTCGGTCTTGCCGATCACCGCGAGCACCCGGTGCGCCTCGATCACCCCGTCGTCGATGAGCCGGGCCAGCCCGGAGGCGTCGGTCACGCTCTCGATGGGCACCTTGCGCACTTCAATGGGTTCCGGCATCCCTGCCACCTTTCAATCGCGTCGTGTTCACTTTCGCACCACGGTGCCGCTCTCGCCGGTGAGCGCCGCCCCGATGTTCTCCAGGGAGGTGATCACCGACCGGTCGCCGCCCTGCTCGACGAAGCGCAGCGCGGCCTCGACCTTCGGCCCCATGCTGCCGTCGGCGAAGTGCCCGGCGGCGTGGAGTACGCGCAACTCGGCCGCGGTGACCGCGCCCAGGGGCCGGGCCTGGGCCGTGCCGAACCCGACGACGGCCTCGGGGACGTCCGTCGCGATGACCAGGACCGTGGCCCGCACGTCCCGGGCGAGCACCGCCGCCGCCAGATCCTTGTCGATCACGGCCTCGACCCCGCCCAGCCGCCCTCCGGCGTCGCGGGCCACGGGCACGCCGCCACCACCCGCGGCCACGACGGTGAAGCCCGCGGCCACCAGCGCGGCGATCGCAGGGGCGTCGAGGATCTCCAGCGGCTCGGGGGAGGCCACCACGCGGCGCCAGCCCCGGTCGAAGCGGCGCCAGCTCTGCCCGAGCTCCTCGAAGCGACGGGCCTCCGCCTCGCTGAAGTAGCGGCCGATCGGCTTGACCGGGTCCTGGAAGGCCGGGTCTGCGGGGTCGACGAGCGTGCGGGTGACCACGACGGCCGCGCGGCCGTCGAGCGCGTTGAGGACGAGGGTGCCTATGGTGGCCTGTGTCTGTGCCCCGCACCAGTCGAGCGGCACCGGGGGCACGACGTGCGCGGCGAGCTGGTTCTTCAGGATCAGGTTGCCGACCTGGGGGCCGTTGCCATGGGTGAGGGTCACCTGGTGGCCGTCCGCGATGAGCGCGACGACATGGCGGACGGCCTGCTCGACCGCGCGGCGCTGGTCGCCGGGTGAGGCCCCGCCGTCAGGCCCCGTCATCGCGTTGCCACCGAGCGCGATCAGTACTCGTTCACCCACAGGCTGACGCTAACGGCCCCCACGCCGCGTCTCATGGGCACTCACTGCCCAAGGAAGGCCAACTCTTCGACACAATCCGCCAGCCGAGTGGTCTCCGGAGGCGTAGACGCCCCCGGCTGTGGCATCGGCAGGGAGACCGCTTGTTGCAGGAGTGCCAACTTTGCGGCGGCAACAGGCGCGGGCAGGGCATAGCTCCGGTGCGAGGTGGCGAGAAAGGCTCTTGTCCGGCGTTCTTTCTGAGGAGAGATCGAGTGGGGCAGCTCCGTCTCGGCCACATCATCGTGATCGTCCTGTGTGTCGTGACGGGGTTCGCGGTGCTCACCGTCGCGGCCGGCACGCTCACCGGCGGGCGGTCCGCGTCCCCGCCACCCAGGGTGGACATGGTCGCCGAGGCCAGACGGCTGGCCTCGGAAGGACTGTCGAAGGCCAACGACTTCGACTGCCGACCCCGCCAGGACACGCCGTATCCGGTGGTGCTCGTCCACGGTGCGAGAAGCACGGGAGCGGTGACCTGGCCCGTGGCGGCCCCCTACCTGAGCAAACAGGGCTACTGCGTCTTCGCCCTCGACTACGGCTGGAGCAACTCGATCAGGCGCTCGGCCCGGACGCTGGGGAACTTCGTGGACGGGGTGCTCCAGGCCACCGGGGCCGAGAAGGTGGCGATCGTCGGGCACAGCCTCGGGGGGATCGTCCCCCGGGCGTACCTGCGCTCGGAGGGCGGGGCGGGCAAGGTGTCCGAGCTGGTCACCATGGGGGCGCCGCACCACGAGCTGACCGGGGAGCTGCGCAGGAGCTGCGGCGGGGAGACGGTCTGCGACGAGCTCCACTCGGACTCGCCGCTGATGAAGGAGCTCAACACCCCCTCCATGATCGAGCCCGGCGTCGACTACACCGCGCTCGGGCTGAAGGCCGAGCAGGAGGCCGCCTCGACCTTCGTCGAGGGGCCGCCCGAGCAGGTGACCAACCGGATGCTCCAGGACGACTGCCCGCTCAAGGGGATCATCGAGGGTGCCGTCGGGCACAACCTGGAGGCGCTCGATCCGGTGATGCTCTCCTACGTCAACAAGGCGCTGGAGACTCCCGGGCCGATGCCCCGCGGTTACCGGCCGGACTGCTTCGCGCTCATCCTCTGATCGGCTCGTTCATCCCGCGAGCAGCCGGGTGACCTCCCCGACCACCGGCGCGCGCTGCGGCTGCAGGTAGAAGTGGTCGCCGGGAAAGACCGTGAGGGAGAAGTCGGAGACCGTGCGGGCCTCCCACGACTTGGCCTGGGCCGGGGTGACCTCCGGGTCCGCGTCGCCGACGAGAGCGGAGATCGGGGTGTGCAGCGGAGGGCCCGGGCGATGGCGGTAGGCCTCGACCAGCCGGAAGTCGGCGCGGATGTAGGGCAGGACGATCTCGCGCATCGCCCGGTGGGAGAGGATCTCCACCTCGGTACCGCCGAGCTTGGCCAGCTCGGCGACGAGGCGGTCGTCGTCGTAATCCGAGATCGCGATCCTCTCCCGGGGATCGTGCGGTGCCCTCGCCCCGGACACCAGCAGCCGTGCCGGGGTACGTCCCCCGGCCTCCAGGCGGCGGGTGACCTCGTAGGCGAGCATCGCTCCCATGCTGTGCCCGAACAGCGCGAAACGCCGGTCCAGCAGCGGCGACATCGCCTCGGTCACCAGGTCGGCCAGCGTGTCCATGTCCTGGGGCGACGGTTCTCCGAACCGGTCCGCCCTGCCCGGCAGCTGCGTCGCGTGGAGCTCGACGGAGTCGGGTAGCAGCGCGGGCCAGTCCCGGTAGGCGGTGGCCGACCCGCCCGCGTGCGTGAAGCAGAACAGCCGTGTGGTCGCCCCCGGGCGGGGGGAGGCGCAGCGCAGCCAGGTCATGCGTTTCCTCCGCGCACTCGGCCGCTCACTGTTCGGTTGCCCTGATCAGGCTGTTGGGCCGCATGTCGGTCCAGTTGGTCTCGATGTGGTCCAGGCAGGCCTGCCTGGAGTCCTCGCCGAAGGCGACGGTCCAGCCCGCCGGGATCTCCGACCAGGCGGGCCAGAGAGAATACTGGCCCTCGTCGTTGATCAACGCCAGATAGACGCCCTCGGGGTCCTCGAATGGGTTGCTGCTCACTCTGTGTCCTCTCTGAGAAGGGCGGCGATCTCCGCGACGGGTCCTGGACTCAACATGTTCGCATGGTCGCAGGCGACCTGGTGATCATGGATGGCGCCGGTGACGTACGGCTTCCAGTCGGCGGCCGTGGGACCGCCCTCCTCACGGCCGTGAGCCGCGGTCACGAAGAGCACATCCCCCTCGAACATCCTCGGCGCGTACTCCTCGGAAATCTTCACACCGTTCCGGTAGTTCCGGTAGACCGCCGTCAGCGTCCGCTCGTCCAGCGTGGCGTACGGGCCGCCCTGCTCGCGCAGGAACTCCACGACGTCGCCGATCTCGCCCGGCCCGTCGTAGTCGATGGCCGAGAGCAACTCGACCAGCACGTCACGCTCGTCCGGGTTGATCTCCTGGCCCGGGTAGGAGTCCAGCAGTGCCAGCAGCGTGACCTCCTCCCCTCGCTCGCGCAGCTCCACGGCCATGGCGTGGGCGATCAGGCCGCCCATCGACCAGCCCGCCAGCCGGTACGGCCCGTGCGGCCGGACCTGGAACAGGCGCTCCAGGTAGTCCAGGGCCATCGCCTCGATCGATGGGGCCACGTAGTCGGGCTCGGCCAGCACCCTGGCCTGGAAGGCGTAAAGGGGCTGGTCAGGGCCGAAGTGGCGGAGCAGTCCGGCGTACGGCCAGCCGAGCCCGGCACCGGGGTGCACGCAGAACAGCGGCGGCCGGGAGCCCGAGGCACGCAGCGGGAGCAGCATCTCCAGACCTCCCTCTCCCAGGTCCCGCGTGCTCTCCCCCCGAGCGCGGGCGAGCGCCTCGGCCGTCTGGTGGGCGAACACCTCGCGCGGGCTGATCACCAGCCCCTCCCGCGCCGCGAGGGAGACCAGCCGGATCACCCCGATGCTGTCACCCCCCAGGTCGAAGAATCCGTCGTCGGCGCCGACCCGCTCCAGGCCGAGCACCTGGGCGAACAGCCGGCAGAGCGACTCCTCCTCGGGGGTGCGAGGGTCGCGCCCCGCGGTGGGGGCGGACTCCGAGGGCAGGGCGGCGCGGTCCACCTTCCCGTTCGGGGTGAGCGGCAGCGTGTCCAGGCCGATCACCGACGACGGCACCATGTACTCGGGGAGCGTCCGCCCGGCGAACCGCCGCAGTTCCTCGGGCGCCACGGTGCCGGCCACGTAGGCGAGCAGGCGGCGGTCGCGGACGGTCACGGCCACCTGGACGACACCCGGGTGCCCTGCCAGGGCCGCCTCGATCTCCGCCGGCTCGATGCGGAACCCCCGGATCTTGACCTGGCGGTCGGCACGGGCCAGGTACTCCAGCTCGCCGTCCGCCGACCATCTGACCACGTCCCCGGTCCGGTACATCCGCCCGCCGTACGGGCAGGCGACGAACCGTTCCGCGGTCAGCGCCGGGCGCCCGAGATAACCGCGGGCCAGCCCGGCGCCCGCCAGGTACAGCTCGCCCGGCACCCCCGGCGGGACCGGCCGCAGGAAGCCGTCCAGCACGTAGGCGCGCATGCCGTCCATGGCCCGCCCGATGGGCGGCGTGCCGGCGCGGGAGAGCTCGGAGAGCGGGTGATGGGTGGCGTACGTCGTGGTCTCGGTGGGCCCGTAGACATGGCCGAGCAGGGTCCGCGGGCAGGCCGCCAGCACCCGGCGCATGGCCGCGGCCGAGGCTGCCTCACCTCCGGTGAGGACCTCGGCGAGCGGCGCGAACGTGCCCGGCGCCTCCTCCGCGACCAGGTTGAACAGTGCCGTCGTGATGAACAGCGCGGTCAGGCGGTGCCTGGTGACGAGGCCGGCGAACGTGTCGGGACCGAGGTCGCCCGGCGGCGCGACGACGACGGTACCGCCACGGAGCAGCGGCACCCAGATCTCGTAGGTGGAGGCGTCGAAGGCGTGCGGCGCGTGCATCAGCACCCGCCGGTGCCGCTCCCACCTGCGATCCGCGGCCAGGGCCACGACGTCGCGCTGCCGCACCGCGACCCCCTTCGGCGTTCCCGTCGAACCCGAGGTGTAGATGACGTACGCGAGATGCTCGGGGTGAACCTCGACCCGCGGCTCCGGCGGTGCCGGATCGGCCGGGACGGGCTCGTCCACCCGGATCACCTGGGCGGCGTGCTCGAATCCCGGGGCGCGGTCGGTGACCAGTACGGGAGCGCCGGTGTCGGCCATCACCCAGTTCATCCGGTCCGGTGGGTGGCCGTGGTGGATCGGGACGTAGGCTCCCCCCGCCTTGGCGATGGCCAGGGTCGTCACGACCACGTCGGCGGACCTGCCGAGCAGGACCGCGACCGGCGTCTCAGGGCGGACGCCCAGCCCGATCAGCCGGTGAGCCAGCCGGTTGGCCCGGTCGTCCAGCTCGGCGTAGGTGAGGGAGAAACCGTCGCCGACGACGGCCTCGGCGTCCGGTGCCCGCCGCACCCGCTCGGCGAAGGCAGTCGCGATCGTCGTCGCGGCCCCGGGCACGGGCGGGGGTTCGGGGCCGTTCCAGTCGTCAAGGATCCGGACGCGCTCGTCGGCGGAGAGCGGGTCGAGCCGGGCGAGCGGCAGCCCGGGGTCGGTGGCGACGGCCTTGAGAAGAAGGACGAGCCTGTCCAGGAGCCTGACGGCCTCGGCGTGGGGGACGACGTCGGGGCGGTGGTCGAGTCGCAGGGAGAGCCGCTCACCGGGGACGACCGCCAGGGCCAGCGGATAGTGGGTCGCGTCGCTGCCCGAGGCACCCACGAGCCGCGGCCCCGCTTCCACGCCCGCTTCCACGGAACGGCCGTTCAGGGTCGCGGTGTCGAGAGGGTAGTTCTCCAGGACCGTCATGGTGTCGAAGAGCTGCCCCAGCCCGCAGGCGCGCTGGATGTCGGACAGGCCGAGGTGGTGATGGGCGAACAGCTCGGACTGCTCCGCCTGGAGGCGTTCGAGCAGCCCGGCCAGGGTCTCGGCGGGGTGCAGCCGGACCCGGACCGGCAGGGTGTTGATGAACAGCCCGATCATGCGTTCGGCACCGGGCAGCTCGGGTGGGCGGCCGGAGACCGTACCGCCGAAGACGACGTCGTCGCGGCCGGTCAGCTGGGCCAGCAGCAGCGCCCAGACCCCCTGGACCGCCGTGTTGAGGGTGAGCGATCGGGCGCGCAGGACGGAGGTGAGCCGGCCGGTGAGATCCTCGTCGAGATGGGCTCGGACGCATCCGGGATTCACCGGCGTCCGGGTGGCGAGGTCCGCGGCGACGAGGGTCGGCCCGGCGACCCCGTCCAGGGCACGGCACCACGCCTCCCGCGCGGCGGCCCGGTCCTGGCGTGCCAGCCAGGCCAGATGGTTGCGGTACGGCGGCGCGGGGGCGGGTTCCCGGCCCGAGTACAGCGCGAACAGCTCGGCCGCCAGCAACGGTGTCGACCAGCCGTCCAGCAGGATGTGATGGTTGGTGAAAACCAGCCGGTATCTCTGGGGACCACTCCGTACCAGCACGAACCGCATCAACGGCGGCCGGGACAGGTCGAACCGCCGGGCCCGCTCCTCGGCGGCCACCGTCTCGGCGTCGGTCCCCGCCACCTCCCGCCACGGCACCTCCACCCGCCGGTGCACCAGCTGCACCGGATCGCCACCCGCCCGCTGCCGGAACGAGGCCCGCAGGTTGGCGTGACGGTGCACCAGCCGACAGGCCGCGTCCCGCAGCGCGGGGACATCGAGGGCGCCCTCCAGCTCCAGCACGAGCTGCGCGGTGTAGACGTCGGGCGCCGCCTCGTCGAACAGGGCGTGGAAGAACAGGCCCTGTTGCAGCGGCGACAACGGCAGGATGTCCTCAAGCTGACTCACCGTGCGCTCCACTCCGCGTCGAGTTCCGCCGCGAACGCGTCGATCTCTTCCTGGCTGATGGAGATCAGCAGGTCCGACGGGGTCAGGCCGTCTCCGGTGTGTCGGGACAGGCCGGTGAGGGCGGTGAACCACGCCTCGGCCAGCTCCCTGACCTGCTCCTCGCCGTACAGGCGCCCGGCCCACGACCAGGTCGCCGAGAGGCGCGGCCCGTCCGGCAGGTCCCTGGTGAAGGCGTTGACCTCCAGCGCGTGCGGGAGCGCGAGGTCGGCCGCGTGCCCTCCGCCCACCGCCTCCGACTCGGCCGCCGGGGACCAGTCCGCACCTGTGGCGGCCTCGACGCGGCCGAGGTAGTTGAAAGCCAGCTCCGGTACGGGACAGCGGGCCAGTTCCCGCGCGGTGACGGGGTTGAGGTGGCGGAGCAGGCCGTAACCGACGCCTTCGCCGGGAGTCGCACGGAGCTGCTCCTTGACCTGTTTTATCGCCCGCGCGGCGGTGGGCCCCGAAAGGTCGGTCCAGTCGGCGGGGCCCGGGTCGAGCCTGACGGGGTGGATGGTGGTGAACCAGCCCACGGTCCTGGACAGGTCGACGTCGGGGAAGATCTCCGCACGGCCGTGTCCCTCCAGGTCGAGGAGGACCTCCCGCTGCCCGGTGCAGCGGGTCACGGCCAGGGCGAGCCCGGCGAGCAGCACGTCGTTGACCCGGCCGCGGAACGCCGTCGGGAGCCGGGTGAGCAGCGGAACGGTGACATCGGCGGGAAGTTCGAGCGTGAGGTGGCGCTGGGTGGCGAAGGTGTCCGTGGACGGATCCAGCCGCCCGGTGCCGCCACCGAGCGTTCGGGTCCAGTGATCGAGCTCGCCGGTCCTGCGGGCCGCCTCGTCGTGCAGGCGGCGTGCCCAGGTACGGAAGGAGGTGGGCACCGGCTCCAGCACCGGGACGACTCCCTGAGAGATCGCGTTCCAGGCGGTGAACAGGTCCGGCAGCAGGATGCGCCAGGACACCCCGTCCACCGCCAGATGATGCACCGTCACCACCAACCGGCCCGACACCCCCGATCCGGCGTCCAACCACGCCACCCGGACCAACTGCCCGGCCACCGGATCCAACCCCGACCGCGAGACGACCGCCTCCTCGGCCACCGCCACGGCCAGATCCCCCGACACCTCCACCCGGCGCACACACCCGTCCGCCACCACCGCCCCCCGCGAAGCGACCTCACACTCCCCGCCCGCCGACACCCGCAACCGCAGCACGTCATGGTGATCCAGCACCACCTGCACCGCGAAGATCAGACGGTCCAGCCCCAGCCCGGGAGGAACCCGCAGGACGACCGTCTGGCTGAAGTCACCGATCGGCCCGGTCAGGTCACGCAACCAGGCCATGATCGGGGTCTCGGGGAACCAGCCGACCCCCGCCCCTTCCGGCTCACCCCGCTGCTGCCGCTCCTCGACCGCGACCGCGGCCAACTCCCGCACGCTCTGATACCGGAACACATCCCGAGGCGAGAACACCACCCCCGCCGCACGCCCCCGAGCCACCAACCGGATCGCCACGATGCTGTCCCCACCCAGATCAAAGAACCCGTCATCCACCCCCACCGCCTCGACCCCCAGCACCTCGGCGAACAGGCCGCACAACACCTCTTCCCGCACCGACAACGGCCCCTCACCCGACACCACCACCGACGGCGCCGGCAACGCCGCCCGATCCAGCTTCCCGTTCCCCGTCAACGGCAACGCCCCCACCACCACCACCGCCGACGGCACCAGGTAATCGGGCAACACCTCCCCCGCGAACCGCCGCAACCGCCCCACATCCAACCCCCCCGACGAATCCGACGGGGCCGGTGCACCGGACACGCCTGACGGCTCCGCACCCGGCACATCCGACGAACCCGCACCCCCCGACGCCCTCCCATCCCCAACCGGGCCGCCGGCCGACTCCACCACCGCGTCCACCACCGCGCCCGTCGCGGCCTCCACCACGTACGCCACCAACCGCCGATCCCCCGGCCGGTCCTCCCGCACCACCACCGCCACATCCGCCACCAGCGGATGCGCCGCCAACACCGCCTCCACCTCCCCCAACTCGATCCGGAAACCCCGCACCTTCACCTGCTGATCAACCCGCCCCACATACTCCAACCCCCCACCCCGACCCCACCGCACCACATCCCCCGACCGATACATCCGCCCACCAGAACCATCAAACGGACACGCCACAAACCGCTCCGCCGTCAAAGCCGCCCGCCCCGCATAACCCCGCGCCAACCCCGGACCCGCCACATACAACTCCCCCACCACACCAGGCGGCACCGGCCGCAAAAACTCATCCAACACATACAACCGTAAATCCGGAATCCCCACCCCAATAACACTCGGAGCACTCTCCTCCACCATTCCACGATTCAGTGGCAAATAGGTTACATGCACCGTCGTCTCGGTAATCCCATACATATTCACCAGCAGCGGCGCATTCTCGGGATGGCGGTCGTACCAGTCACGCAGCCGCCCCAACTCCAGCGCTTCCCCGCCGAAGATGACATACCGCAACGACAAATCCACCCCACCCAGATCCCGCTCCGCCGCCATCAACTGATAAAACGCCGACGGCGTCTGATTCAACACCGTCACCCCGCACTCCACCAACAACCCCAAAAACTCCACCGGCGAACGACTCACCTCAAACGACACCACCACCAACCGGCCACCCGACAACAACGCCCCCCACAACTCCCACACCGAAAAATCAAACGCATACGAATGAAACAACACCCACACATCAGACTCACCAAACCCGAACCACTCCCGAGTCGACGCCAGCAACCGCGTCACACTCCCCTGCGAAACCACCACACCCTTCGGACGCCCCGTCGACCCCGACGTGAAAATCACATACGCCGGATGCCCGGGAAGAACCCCCCGCCCCCCACCCACAACCGGAACCAAAGCCGGGGCCGGGGCTGAAGCCGATGTCGATGTCGATGTCGATGTCGAGGCTGGGGTCAGGTCTGGGGTCGAGGTCGGAACCGAGACTGAAGCCGGAGTCGGAGCCGAGGGCACCCCCGCACCCGCCACCACCTTCGAACCGTCCAGCACCACCCGCGCCAGCCCCGCCGGCAACACCCCCTCCGTCCCCGGCACCACCACCGCCACCACCGCAGCCGCATCCTCAACGATCCGCGCCACCCGCTCCACCGGATACGACGGATCCACCGGCACATACCCACCCCCCGCCTTCACCACCGCCACCACCGCCACCACCAACTCCACCGACCTCGGCACCACCAACACCACCAACCGCTCCGGACCCACCCCCGCCGCCGCCAACACCCCCGCCAACACCCCCGCCCGCGCGTCCAACTCCCCATACGACACCTCCACCCCCTCACACACCACCGCCACCGCGTGCGGTGACCGCGCCACCTGAGCCTCGAACTCCCCCACCAACGTCGACCCGGCAGACACCACCCCCCGCCCCGCCCACTCACCGAGAATGACCTCACGCTCGACCGGATCCAGCAGATCGATCTCGCTCAACCGGACATCCGGATCGGCCACCACCGACTCCAGCAACCGCCCGAACCGCACCACCATGTCCTCGACCGTCACCCGATCGAACAGATCGAGACTGAACTCCAGACCGCCTTCGAGGCCGCCGCCGGGACGCTCGGCAAGGGTGAGCTGGAGGTCGAACTTGGCGGTGTCCGGGGTGAACGGCTCGACGGAGATGGACAGCCCGTCGAGCTGGAGGGTCGGGACGGGGTTGTTCTGGAAGGCGAGCATCACCTGGAAGAGGGGGTGGCGGGCCATCGAACGAGCCGGAGCGACGATCTCCACCAACCGCTCGAACGGCAGATCCTGATGACCGTACGCCGCCAGATCCACCTCCCGCACCCGCCCGACCAACTCCCGAAACCCCGGATTCCCCGAGGTATCGGTCCGCAACACCAACGTGTTGACGAACATCCCCACCAGATCGTCCAACGCCTCATCCATACGACCCGCCACCACCGAACCGATCGGAACATCCGAACCCGCCCCCAACCGGGTCAGCAACGCCGCCAACCCGGCCTGCACCACCATGAACACCGTCGCGTTCGCCTCACGCGCCAGCTTCACCAGGCCGCGGTGAACCTCCCGGCTGATCTCCAGCCGGACCGTGTCACCCCGGTGGGAGGCGACCGCGGGCCTCGGCCGATCGAACGGCAACACCAACTCCTCGGGCAACCCCGCCAACCGCGACCGCCAGAACGCCACCTGCGCACTGACCAGACTCCCCGGATCCGACTCCGACCCCAGCAACTCCCGCTGCCACACCGCGTAATCGGCATACTGCACCGGCAACGGCACGAACCCCGGCGCCACCCCCCGCGACCGCGCCGCATACGCCGCCAGCACATCCCGCGCCAACGGCGCCATCGACCACCCGTCACCCGCGATGTGATGCAACACCAGAAGCAGGATCCGGGTGGAGGAGTCAAGCTCAAAGAGGCGGGCGCGCAATGGCGTCTCCACGGTCAGGTCGAAGCCCCGCCCCGCCTCGGCCGCCAGCGCGGGCCCGAGCGTGTCGGCGTCGACGCGGACAACCTCGAAGGACACCTCCGCGGTGTCCAGCAACCGCTGACACGCCACCCCGTCCACCTCGGGAAACACCGTCCGCAAACTCTCATGCCGACCCACCACATCCCGCAGGGCAACCCCCAACACCCCCACATCCACCCCACCCACCAACCGCAACACCACCGGCACGTTATAAACCCCCGCCCCCACCCCCAACCGATTCAAAAACCACAACCGCCCCTGCCCGAACGACAACGGCACCACCCCAGAACCCCCCACCCCCGAACGCACCGACACCCGCCGACGCACCCCACCCAACCCCTCCCGCGACAACCACTCCGCCAACCCCGCCACCGTCGGAACCTCGAACACCACCCGAACCGAAACCTCCACCCCCAACACCGACCGAACCCGACCCACCAACCGCATCGCCAGCAACGAATCCCCACCCAGCACGAAAAACGAATCCCCCACCCCCACCCGCTCCACCCCCAACACCTCCGCGAACACCCCACCCAAAAGCTCCTCCACCACCGAACGCGCCCCCCGATCCGACTCCGAAATCACCCCAGGAGCCGGCAACGCCGCCCGATCCAGCTTCCCGTTCCCCGTCACCGGCAACGCCCCCACCACCACCACCACCGACGGCACCATGAACTCCGGCAACACCGCCCCCGCGAACCGCCGCAACTCCCCCACATCAAGCACCGGCCCCGCACCTACCGACCCCACCCCAACCAAAACACCCTCTGCCGAAACCCCCTCCGCCGGAACCACGTACGCCACCAACCGCCGGTCCCCCGGACGGTCCTCCCGCACCACCACCGCCACCCGCGACACCGACCCATGCCGGGCCAGCACCGCCTCCACCTCACCCAACTCGATCCGAAAACCCCGCACCTTCACCTGCTGATCAACCCGCCCCACAAACTCCACAACCCCATCACCACGACGCCGGACCACATCCCCCGTCCGATACATCCGCCCACCGGAACCACCGAACGGACACGCCACGAACCGCTCCGCCGTCAACCCGGCCCGCCCCAGATACCCCCGCGCGAGACCGGGCCCGGCCAGGTACAGCTCCCCCTCCACCCCGGCCGGAACCGGCCGCAGCCACGAATCCAGCACGTACGCCCGAGCGTCGCGGACCGGCGAGCCGATCGGCGGGATCTCACCCGCCTTCAGGGGGGCGCTCATGGTGGCGGCTATGGTCGCCTCTGTCGGGCCGTACGCGTTGATCATCAGACGGCCGGGGGCCCAGGCGTCCACCAGGTTCGGCGCGCAGGCGTCCCCACCGACGATCAAGGTCCGCAGGTCGGGCAGCGAGACCTCCGGAACCCCGGCCAGAGCTGCCGGGGGGATCAGGGCATGGGTGACCCGCGCCTCCCGCAGGGCATCGGCCAGCGCGGCCCCGCTGTAGGCGCCGGAAGGAGGAATGACCATGGCGGCCCCGGCGGCGAAGGCCATCAGCAGTTCCATCACCGAGGCGTCGAAGCTGGGCGAGGCGAAGTGCAGAACGCGACTGTCCGGGGTGATCCCGAACCTGTCGACCTGCGAGCATGCGAGGGCGGCGATGCCGGCGTGGGTGACCACGACGCCCTTGGGCCGCCCCGTCGAACCGGAGGTGTAGATCACGTACGCCGGACGCTCCGGCACGAGCGGCACACCGAGATCGGATTCCGCGTATCCGGATGTGTCGGCCCCGGCCAGCCAGTCGGCGTCGACCACCAGGGCGGGGGCGGCGTCCGCGAGCATGTAGGCGACCCGTTCCTCCGGGTAGCCGAGGTCGACGGGCAGGTAAGCACCGCCCGCCTTCAGCACGGCCAGCGCCGCGACCACCAGATCGGCGGAACGGCGCAACCCCAGCGCCACCAACCGCTCGGGGCCGATTCCGTACTCGGCCACCAGCAGCCGAGCCAGACGGTTGGCGCGGCCGTTGAGCTGCCCGTACGTGACAGCCTCGCCGAGGTGGACCAGCGCGGTGGCCTCGGGGTCACGGGCGACGGCGGCTTCGAAGAGCTCGGGCAACGTACGGCGCGGCACCGGTGCGCCGGTGTCGTTCCACTCCTCGACGGCCTGGCTGTGCTCGGCGACGTCAAGGATGCCGATCCGGCCGACCGGCGTGTCCGGATCGGTGACGATCGTGGTGAGCAGCAGGCTCATCCGGTCGAGCAGCCGCCGGGCCTCGGCGGTGCTGAACAGGTCGGGCCGGTGGTCCAGCCGCAGGGTGAGTCGGTCTCCGGGGACGGCGGCGAGGGCGAGAGGGTAGTGGTGGGCGTCTGTCGAACCGAAGCCGGTCAGCCGCACCTCACCAAGGGCGGTACCGGTGGTGGAGGGATCGAACGGGTAGTTCTCCAGCACGGTGACCGTGTCGAACAGGATGCCGCGCTGGATTTCGGTCAGCCCCAGGTGATGGTGGGGCATCAGCTCCGCCTGCTCGTCCTGGAGGCGTTCCAGCATTTCGCCGACGGGCTCGGCGGGCCGGAGCCGGACCCGGACGGGCACGGTGTTGATGAACAGGCCGACCATGCGCTCGACCCCGGGCAACTCAGGCGGGCGGCCCGATACGACCGCGCCGAAGACGACGTCCTCGCGGCCGGTCAGCTTGGCGAGCAGCAGTCCCCACACTCCCTGCAGGACCGTGTTGACCGTGACGCCACGGCGACGGGCCAGTCTGGTCAGCGCGGCGGTCAGGTCGGCGCCCAGCTCGGTGGCGACCTTGCCCGGCGTCACGGGCGCGCCCGCGGCGGGCGCGACCAGCGTCGGCTCGTCAATGCCCTCCAGTGCCCGGTCCCAGGCGTCCTTCGCGGCGGCGCGGTCCTGGCGGGACAGCCAGGCCAGGTAGTTCTTGTACGGCGGCGCGGGCGGAGCCTCCACACCGAGATAGAGCGCCAACAGCTCGGTGACAAGCAGCGGGGTGGACCATCCGTCGAGCAGGATGTGATGGTTGGTGATGATCAGCCGGTGCCTGCCGGGCTCCGGCCGTACGAGAACGAAGCGGATGAGCGGCGGCACCGCCAGGTCGAACGGGCGTGCCCTCTCCTCCGCGGCCACCGCGGCCGGGTCTGCCCCCTCGACCTCCCGCCAGGACGGTTCGACCCTGTCCGGGATGACCTGGACGGGCCGGCTGAGGTCCTCGTGCCAGAAGGCGGCGCGCAGGTTGGCGTGGCGTTCGAGCAGCCTGGCGGCGGCGGCACGGAGCGCGGGGACGTCCAGCGGGCCGTCCAGATCGAGGGTGACCTGCGCGGTGTAGAGGTCGTGCTCGTCGTGGAGGGCGTGGAAGAACAGGCCCTGCTGCAGCGGCGAGAGCGGGAGGATGTCCTGGACCTGCGTCAACGCTTCTCCCACGCGGCTTGGATACGGTCGATCTCCCCCTGGTCCAGGTCGACCAGGAGGTCGCTCGGTGTGTGTCCTCCCGTGCCGTGCTCGGCCAGCCCGGCGAGTGCCTCGAACCAGGTATCGGCCAGCTCGGCGACATCCGCCTCGTCGAGCACCCCCTCGGGCCAGGACCATACGGCCTCCAGGTGGGGGCCGTCCGGCCGATCGTGCGCGGTCACGTTGACCTCCAGGACGTGTGCCACCGGCATCCCGGGGTCGTAGCCGCCGATCTCGGTGGGGACCAGGTTCCAGTCGCCTCCGGTGACCGCGACCCGGCCGAGGTAGTTGAACACGATCTGCGGCCGGGGAAGCTCGGCGAGCTTCTGCGCGGTCTCCGGCGCGAGATGGCGGAGCATCCCGTAACCCAGCGGGTCGGGCAGCGCCCTGAGCTGCTCCTTGACCTTTTTGATCGCCTGAGCCGCGGCCCGCTCGTCGGACCAGCCGGTCAGACCCGGGTCGAGCCTGACGGGGTGGATGGTGGTGAACCAGCCCACGGTCCTGGACAGGTCGACGTCGGGGAAGATCTCCGCACGGCCGTGCCCCTCCAGGTCGAGCAGGACGGAGGTGCCCCGGGCGCCGCGCTTCCTGCGCCAGTGGGTCACGGCCAGGGCGAGCCCGGCGAGCAGCACGTCGTTGACCCGGCCGTGGAACGCGGCGGGAACCGCCGCCAGCAGAGGTTCGGTCTTCTCCGGAGGCAGGGTACGGCGGAGACCGCGCAACGTCGCGGCGGTGTCGAGGCGCGGATCGAGGGGCCTGCGCCCGATGCGCGGATCAGGGCCGTCGAGGATCTCGGCCCAGTGGTCGAGTTCACCGACCCTGTTGGGAGCCTCGTCGTGCAGGCGGTGTGCCCAGGTACGGAAGGAGGTGGGCACCGGCTCCAGCACCGGGACGCTCAGCTGAGCGACCACTCCCTGAGGGAGCCCTTCTTGAGCGGTCGCGTCTTGCCGGGTGCCCTCTTCGCGCGCCGTCGTCTTTCCCGGGACCGATCGTTGGGCGACCCCTTCGTGAGCGATCACCTGCGGGACCGGTTCCTGACCGGTCGCGTGCCAGGCGGTGAACAGGTCCGGCAGCAGGATGCGCCAGGACACCCCGTCCACCGCCAGATGATGCACCGTCACCACCAACCGGCCCGACACCCCCGATCCGGCGTCCAACCACGCCACCCGGACCAACTGCCCGGCCACCGGATCCAACCCCGACCGCGAGACGACCGCCTCCTCGGCCACCACCGCGGCCAGATCCCCCGACACCTCCACCCGGCGCACACACCCCTCCGCCCCCACCGCCCCCCGCGAAGCGACCTCATACCCCCCCTCCGCCGACACCCGCAACCGCAGCACGTCATGGTGATCCAGCACCACCTGCACCGCGGAGGTCAGACGATCCAGCCCCAGCCCGGGAGGAACCCGCAGGACGACCGTCTGGCTGTAACCGGCGACAGGACCTTCGCGCTCCGCGAGCCAGGCCATGATCGGAGTCGCTGGAAACCAGCCGATCCCCGCGTCTTCCGCCTCGCCCCGCTGCTGCCGCTCCTCGACCGCGACCGCGGCCAACTCCCGCACGCTCTGATACCGGAACACATCCCGAGGCGAGAACACCACCCCCGCCGCACGCCCCCGAGCCACCAACCGGATCGCCACGATGCTGTCCCCACCCAGATCAAAGAACCCGTCATCCACCCCCACCGCCTCGACCCCCAGCACCTCGGCGAACAGGCCGCACAACACCTCCTCCCGCACCGACAACGGCCCCTCACCCGACACCACCACCGACGGCGCCGGCAACGCCGCCCGATCCAGCTTCCCGTTCCCCGTCAACGGCAACGCCCCCACCACCACCACCGCCGACGGCACCAGGTAATCGGGCAACACCTCCCCCGCGAACCGCCGCAACCGCCCCACATCCAACCCCCCCGACAGATCCACCGCCGCGTCCGCCGCGGCCTCCACCACGTACGCCACCAACCGCCGATCCCCCGGCCGGTCCTCCCGCACCACCACCGCCACATCCGCCACCAGCGGATGCGCCGCCAACACCGCCTCCACCTCCCCCAACTCGATCCGGAAACCCCGCACCTTCACCTGCTGATCAACCCGCCCCACATACTCCAACCCCCCACCCCGACCCCACCGCACCACATCCCCCGACCGATACATCCGCCCACCAGAACCATCAAACGGACACGCCACAAACCGCTCCGCCGTCAAAGCCGCCCGCCCCGCATAACCCCGCGCCAACCCCGGACCCGCCACATACAACTCCCCCACCACACCAGGCGGCACCGGCCGCAAAAACTCATCCAACACATACAATCGCAAATCCGGAATCCCCACCCCGATCAATCCGGCCGTACTGTCCACATCCAGCGACGCATAAGTGACATGCACCGTCGTCTCGGTAATCCCATACATGTTGACCAGGGAAATCCCACGGCCATGCCACTCGGCGATACGGCTGCCGTCCAGCGCTTCCCCGCCGAAGATGACATACCGCAACGACAAATCCACCCCACCCAGATCCCACTCCGCCGCCATCAACTGATAAAACGCCGACGGCGTCTGATTCAACACCGTCACCCCGCACTCCACCAACAACCCCAAAAACTCCACCGGCGAACGACTCACCTCAAACGACACCACCACCAACCGGCCACCCGACAACAACGCCCCCCACAACTCCCACACCGAAAAATCAAACGCATACGAATGAAACAACACCCACACATCAGACTCACCAAACCCGAACCACTCCCGAGTCGACGCCAGCAACCGCGTCACACTCCCCTGCGAAACCACCACACCCTTCGGACGCCCCGTCGACCCCGACGTGAAAATCACATACGCCGGATGCCCGGGAAGCACCCCACCCCCCAAGACCGAGTCCGGGGTTGAGGCTGGGATTGAGACCGGAACCGAGGCCGGGGCCAGGACTGGGGGTGAGACCGAGACCGGCATCGGAACCACGGTCTGGATCCGGGTCGGGGGTGAAACCGGAGCCGAGGCCGGGATTGGGGCCGAGGTCGAGACTGAAGCCGGAGTCGGAGCCGAGGGCACCCCCGCACCCGCCACCACCTTCGAACCGTCCAGCACCACCCGCGCCAGCCCCGCCGGCAACACCCCCTCCGTCCCCGGCACCACCACCGCCACCACCGCAGCCGCATCCTCAACGATCCGCGCCACCCGCTCCACCGGATACGACGGATCCACCGGCACATACCCACCCCCCGCCTTCACCACCGCCACCACCGCCACCACCAACTCCACCGACCTCGGCACCACCAACACCACCAACCGCTCCGGACCCACCCCCGCCGCCGCCAACACCCCCGCCAACACCCCCGCCCGCGCGTCCAACTCCCCATACGACACCTCCACCCCCTCACACACCACCGCCACCGCGTGCGGTGACCGCGCCACCTGAGCCTCGAACTCCCCCACCAACGTCGACCCGGCAGACACCACCCCCCGCCCCGCCCACTCACCGAGAATGACCTCACGCTCGACCGGATCCAGCAGATCGATCTCGCTCAACCGGACATCCGGATCGGCCACCACCGACTCCAGCAACCGCCCGAACCGCACCACCATGTCCTCGACCGTCACCCGATCGAACAGATCGAGACTGAACTCCAGACCGCCTTCGAGGCCGCCGCCGGGACGCTCGGCAAGGGTGAGCTGGAGGTCGAACTTGGCGGTGTCCGGGGTGAACGGCTCGACGGAGATGGACAGCCCGTCGAGCTGGAGGGTCGGGACGGGGTTGTTCTGGAAGGCGAGCATCACCTGGAAGAGGGGGTGGCGGGCCATCGAACGAGCCGGAGCGACGATCTCCACCAACCGCTCGAACGGCAGATCCTGATGACCGTACGCCGCCAGATCCACCTCCCGCACCCGCCCGACCAACTCCCGAAACCCCGGATTCCCCGAGGTATCGGTCCGCAACACCAACGTGTTGACGAACATCCCCACCAGATCGTCCAACGCCTCATCCATACGACCCGCCACCACCGAACCGATCGGAACATCCGAACCCGCCCCCAACCGGGTCAGCAACGCCGCCAACCCGGCCTGCACCACCATGAACACCGTCGCGTTCGCCTCACGCGCCAACGCCCTGAGCCGCCGCCCCGTCTCGGCCCCCACCGTCACCGGAACCGTGCCGCCCCGGTGGGAGGCGACCGCGGGCCTCGGCCGATCGAACGGCAACACCAACTCCTCGGGCAACCCCGCCAACCGCGACCGCCAGAACGCCACCTGCGCACTGACCAGACTCCCCGGATCCGACTCCGACCCCAGCAACTCCCGCTGCCACACCGCGTAATCGGCATACTGCACCGGCAACGGCACGAACCCCGGCGCCACCCCCCGCGACCGCGCCGCATACGCCGCCAGCACATCCCGCGCCAACGGCGCCATCGACCACCCGTCACCCGCGATGTGATGCAACACCAGGGCGAGCACATGCTCTCCGGGATCCAGGGTGAACAACCTCACCCGCAGCGGCGTCTCCACCGCCAGATCGAAGCCGCGTCCCGCGAAGGCCCGCAGTTCGTCGGCCAGCTCACTCTCCCCGACACCTACCTGGTCGAACGACACCTCCGCGGTGTCCAGCAACCGCTGACACGCCACCCCGTCCACCTCGGGAAACACCGTCCGCAAACTCTCATGCCGACCCACCACATCCCGCAGGGCAACCCCCAACACCCCCACATCCACCCCACCCACCAACCGCAACACCACCGGCACGTTATAAACCCCCGCCCCCACCCCCAACCGATTCAAAAACCACAACCGCCCCTGCCCGAACGACAACGGCACCACCCCAGAACCCCCCACCCCAGAACGCACCGACACCCGCCGACGCACCCCACCCAACCCCTCCCGCGACAACCACTCCGCCAACCCCGCCACCGTCGGAACCTCGAACACCACCCGAACCGAAACCTCCACCCCCAACACCGACCGAACCCGACCCACCAACCGCATCGCCAGCAACGAATCCCCACCCAGCACGAAAAACGAATCCCCCACCCCCACCCGCTCCACCCCCAACACCTCCGCGAACACCCCACCCAAAAGCTCCTCCACCACACCCCGCGCGCCCTCGGCCGACACCGCCCCAAAACCAGAACCCGAACCAGAACCCGGAACCGGCAACGCGGCCCGATCCAGCTTCCCGTTCCCCGTCACCGGCAACGCCTCCAACACCACCACCGCCGACGGCACCATGAACTCCGGCAACACCTCCCCCGCGAACCGCCGCAACTCCCCCACATCAAGCACCGGCTCCGCACCTACCGACCCCACCTCGACCAAACCCCCCTCCGCCGGAACCACGTACGCCACCAACCGCCGGTCCCCCGGACGGTCCTCCCGCACCACCACCGCCACCCGCGACACCGACCCATGCCGGGCCAGCACCGCCTCCACCTCACCCAACTCGATCCGAAAACCCCGCACCTTCACCTGCTGATCAACCCGCCCCACAAACTCCACAACCCCATCACCACGACGCCGGACCACATCCCCCGTCCGATACATCCGCCCACCGGAACCACCGAACGGACACGCCACGAACCGCTCCGCCGTCAACCCGGCCCGCCCCAGATACCCCCGCGCCAGCTGCGCTCCGGCCAGGTACAGCTCCCCCTCCACCCCGGCCGGAACCGGCCGCAGCCACGAATCCAGCACGTACAGGCGGGTGTTCCAGACGGGGTGACCGATCGGTACGGAGGTGGTCTCCGTGCCGGGACGGTGCTCCCAGAAGGTGACGTCGACCGCGGCCTCGGTCGGGCCGTAGAGGTTGTGCACCGGCACCCCCAGCCGGGCCGCCGCCTCGTCGGCGAGTGCGAGCGGCAGCGCCTCACCGCTGCAGATGAGAAACCGAAGAGCCGTACCCGTTCCGGACACCTCCGGCGAACCAGGAGAGGGCACCGCCTCCAGGAAGGCGGCCAGCATGGAGGGGACGAAGTGCAGGACCGTGATGCGTTCGGAGTCGATGAGCCCGGCGAGGTAGGACGGGTCCCGGTGCCCGTCCGGCCTGGCGACGATCAGGGTGGCGCCGGTCTGGAGCGGCCAGAAGAACTCCCAGACCGACACGTCGAATCCGGCCGGCGTCTTCTGCAGAACGCGGTCCGCCGGACCCAGGCGATACTCGGACTGGGCCCAGAGCAGGCGGTTGACGATCGCACCGTGGGTGACCACGACCCCCTTGGGCCGCCCCGTCGAACCGGAGGTGTAGATCACGTACGCCGGACGCTCCGGCACGAGCGGCACACCGAGGTCGGAAGCCGGATACCCGGAGGCGTCGGCACGGCCCAGCCAGTCACCGTCGATCACCAGAACCGGCCGTGCGTCATCCAGCATCGACGCGATCCGCGCCGCAGGAAGCTCCGGGTCGACCGGCAGGTAGGCGGCGCCCGCCTTGATCACGGCGTACATGGCGACCAGCAGGTCCGGTGACCTGGGCAGCATCAGCGCCACCACTCGTTCGGCGCCCACCCCGTGCTCGGCCACCAGCAGACGGGCCAGCCGGTTGGCTCGCGCGTTGAACGCCGCGTAGCTCAGCTCGTCCCCCTCGAACACCAGCGCCGTCGCGTCCGGCGTCCGCGCGACCTGGGCCTCGAACAGCGCGGCCAGCGTCGTGCGGGGCACGTCCGCGGCCGTGTCGTTCCAGTGCACGAGCTCGCGCTCGCCCGAGGAGAGCCCGTCGAGACGGCCGACGGCGGTGTCCGGCTCGGCGACCAGTCCGGCCAGCAGGTTCTGGAAGTGGTCGAGCAGGGCCGCGGCCTCCGCCTCGGTGAACACGTCGGGCCGGTACTGCAGCCGGAAACGGAGCACGTCCCCCGGCACGACCAGCAGCGTGATCGGGTAGTGCGTCGCGTCGGTCACGTCCGCCGAGGTCAGGTCGAGGTCGCCGATCGCCCTACGGGAGTCGATGGGGTAGTTCTCCATCACCAGCAGCGCGTCGAACAGGGGGCCGCGCCGGATCTCGGCAAGGCCGACGTGGTGGTGGGGCAGCAGTTCCGCCTGCTCGTCGCGGAGCCTGCGCAGCAGGTCACCCACGGTTTCCGCGGGGTCGAGCCGGACCCGGACCGGCAGGGTGTTGATGAACAGGCCGACCATGCGTTCGACCCCGGGCAGCTCGGGCGGACGGCCGGAGACCGTACCGCCGAAGACGACGTCCCGGCGGCCGGTCAGCCGGCCGAGCAGCAGGCCGAAGGCGGCCTGCATAACGGTGCTGAGCGTGCTGGAGTGCGTGCGGGCGAGAGCGGTGAGCGCCCTGGTCCGGCTGTCGTCGAGTTCGGCGGTGACCCTGGCGGGCGCGACCGGCTCGGCGGGGGCGTGCGGGGCGACGAGGGCGGGCTCGTCGAAGCCGTCCAGCGCGCGCTCCCAGGCCCGCCGGGTGGACTCGCCGTCCCGACCGGCCAGCCAGGCCAGGTAATTCTCGTACGGCGGCGCGGGGGCGGGTTCCTGGCCCGAGTACAGCGCGAACAGCTCGGCCGCCAGCAGCGGTGTCGACCAGCCGTCCAGCAGGATGTGATGGTTGGTGAGAATCAGCCGGTGCCTGCCGGGTCCGAGCCGTACCAGCGCGAAACGGAGCAGCGGTGGCCGGGACAGGTCGAACCGCCGGGCCCGCTCCTCGGCGGCCACCGTCTCGGCGTCGGTCCCCGCCACCTCCCGCCACGGCACCTCCACCCGCCGGTGCACCAGCTGCACCGGATCGCCGCGCAGCTCGAAGGAGGTCCGGAGGTTGGGGTGCCTGCGGATCAGGCGTTCCGCGGCGGCCCTGAGCCGTGGCGCGTCGAGGGGGCCGCTCAGCTCCAGGGTCAGCTGAGCGGTGTAGACGTCCACCTCCAGCAGGGAGTGGAAGAACAGGCCGTGCTGGAGCGGGGCGAGCGGCCAGACGTTCTGGAGGCCGGGGCCGAGCTCGTCGAGGTCGTCCTGGGTGAGGGCCACCGCGACGTCGGAGGGGGTGAGGCCGCCGCCGCCGTGCCGGGAGATGCCGGTCAGAGCCTCCGACCAGGCGGCGGCCAGCTCGGCGATCCGGTTGTCGGCGTGGCGGCTGGGATCCCAGGTCCAGGTGACGCGGAGGACGTCACCGAGGGCGATCGCGTCGATCTGGATGCCGTGCCTGAGCGGGGCGGCGGCATCCTGGCCACCGGACAGCCCTCCGGCTACGGGCTCCCAGTCCAGCCCGGAGGAGGTGATCCGGCCGAGATAGTTGAAACCGATCTCCGGCTGGGGCAGTGCGGCGAGTACGGGTGCCGTGTCAGGGTTGAGGTAACGCAGGAGGCCATAGCCCAGTGGGTCGGGAAGAGCGCGGAGCTGCTCCTTCACCCGCTTGACCGCCTGGCCCGCGGCCTGGCCTCCGTTCTTGAGATCGGCCCAGTCAACGGGGCCCGCGTCGATCCTGACGGGGTGCACGGCGGTGAACCAGCCCACGGTCGCGGACAGGTCCACGCCGGGGAGGACCTCCTGCCTGCCGTGCCCTTCCAGGTCGACGAGTACGGAACGCCGCCCGCTCCACCTCGCGACCGCCGCCGCGAGCCCGGCGAGCAGCACGTCGTCGGCGTTCCCGTGGAAGGCACCCGGCACGCTGCCCAGCAGCGGCCCCGCCACGTCGGCGGAGAGCTCCACGACCAGTTCCCGCCGCTCCCCCCAGGTTCCCCGCTCGCGTACCGGCGCGGCGGGAAGGAGTGAGCCATCGGTCGTGGGGACGAAAGCGCCCGAGGACAAGGCCCGCGCCGGTGAGGCCGGCGGGGACGGCGCGAGGAGCGCGGTCCAGGCGGGAAGGTCGGCCACCCGTACCGGGTTCACGGCCTCGGCCTGGAGCAGACGCGCCCAGGTGCGGAAGGAGGTGGTGGGCTCGGGCAGGCGTACCTCGGTGCCCTCTCTCCCTCCGCTCCAGGCCGCGAGAAGGTCGGGCAGCAGGATCCGCCAGGAGACGCCGTCGACGGCCAGGTGGTGGATGGCCAGCAGAAGCCGTCCGGACCGCTCGTGGCCCGCGTCGAACCACACGACCCGTACCATCCGTCCGGCACCGGGATCCAGCTCACCCCGGACCCGCTCGGCATACCCGGCCACCGTCTCGTCCGACACGTCCCGAACCCGCGCACCGTCCCCGCCGGGAACGCCGGGAACACCGGGAACACTGCCGGCCGCACCGTTCACGACACCGAGGCCCTCGCCGGCCGCCTCGTCCGGAACGACCTCCACCCGGCGCACGCAGTCCGCTGCCAGGACCGCTCCAGCCGGGGCGATCTCCAGCCCCCAGGCCCCGGCACCCGCCGGAGGCGTGGACGTCCGGAGCCTCAGCGCGTCGTGGTGGTCCAGCACGACCTGGACGGCGGCCGTCAGGTTGTCGAGGCCGAGATCCGGGGGTACCCGGAGCACCGCGCTCTGGCTGAATCCCTCGATCGGCCCTTCGCCCTCGGCGAGCCAGGCGATGATCGGGGTGACCTCGACGCTTCCCGTGCCGTCACCCGCCGGATCCGTACCGTCCGCGGGCTCCTCCGTGGCGAGGGCGACGAGGGCGAGGGCCTCGGGGGTCTGGTGCTGGAAGACCTGCTTCGGAGTGAGCGCGAGCCCGGCCTCCCGGGCTCGGGAGACGAACCGGATGGCGAGGATGCTGTCGCCGCCCAGGTCGAAGAACCCGTCGTCGGCCCCGGCCCTGGGCAGGCCGAGGACCTCGGCGAACAGCCCGGCCAGCAGGCGTTCGCGGTCGGTCGCGGGCTCCCGCCCCGAGGTCTCCCCCGCGGGTTCCGGCAGGGCACGCCGGTCGAGCTTGCCGTTGGCGGTCAGCGGCATCTCGTCCAGCGTCACGATCGCGGCGGGCACCATGTATTCGGGCAGGGACCGCCGCAGGTGCCCGCGCAGTTCCTCCGCGCCCGCGCCGCCGACCACGTACCCGACCAGCCGCAGGTCTCCCCCCGGCCCGGGCCCCCGGTCACGGCGGGCCAGCACGGCCGCCTGCTCGACGCCGGGATGCGCGGCCAGTACCGCCTCGATCTCGCCCAGCTCGATCCGGAAACCGCGGACCTTCACCTGCCGGTCGGCACGGTCGACGTAGTGGAGTTGCCCGTCGGCGCCCCAGCGGACCAGGTCGCCGGTGCGGTACATCCGCCCGCCGGGCACGAAGGGGTCGGCGACGAACCGCTCGGCGGTCAGCCCCGGCCGGTTCAGGTATCCGCGCGCCAGGCTGGGTCCCGAGACGTACAGCTCCCCGGCAGAACCCGGCGGGGCCGGGCGTAGTCCGGCGTCCAGCACGTGCAGGCGGGCGTCGTAGACCGGGCGGCCGATCGGGGTCTCGCCGGGGAGGGTCAGCGGGTCGCTGCAGGTGACGACGACCGTGGTCTCCGTCGGCCCGTAAACGTTGATCATCCGGCGCCCGGCGGACCAGCGGCGGACCAGCTCGGGGCGGCACGCCTCGCCGCCCACCAGCAGGGTCCGCAGCTCGGGGAGCGGTCTGACCGGGACCGTCGCCAGCGCGGCGGGGGTGACGAACGCGTGCGTGACGCGTGCCTCGGCGAGGAACCGGCCGAGCGGCTCGCCGCCGTACACCCCGGCGGGCACCGGCACGAGCGCCGCACCCGCCGACAGGGCCATCAGCCACTCGAGCACCGCCCCGTCGAACCCGATCGGGGCGAACTGCAGGACCCGGCTGTCCTCCGTCACCGCGTACCTGTCGATCTCGGTGCGCGCGTACGCGGGCAGGCCCGCGTGGGTGACCACCACCCCCTTGGGGCGGCCGGTGGATCCGGAGGTGTAGACGACGTAGGCCGGGTGTTCCGGCAGCAGCCCGGTCACCGGGTCGGTGGCGGGCAGGCCGTCGCCGGTCCAGGTGTCCAGCCGGACGACCCCGACGCCGGGCGGCGCGTGGAACCCGGCGTCGGCGTGGGTCACCACGGCGCAAGGGGCGGCGTCGGCGAGCATCGTCGCCAGGCGCTCCGGCGGATGGTCGGGGTCGAGGGGAAGGTAGGCGGCGCCGGACTTGAGGATGCCGAGGAACGCGACGGTCATGTCCAGGGA
Organism: Streptosporangium sp. CA-115845; assembly: GCF_050943795.1. Lineage (NCBI taxonomy): Bacteria > Bacillati > Actinomycetota > Actinomycetes > Streptosporangiales > Streptosporangiaceae > Streptosporangium > Streptosporangium sp. CA-115845. The sequence goes on from NZ_CP191988.1 coordinate 6,654,049, forward strand.
GCGGGGCACCGACAGGCCCACATAGCGGTCGGGCCCGGCGCCGAGGGCGATGAGGTGGTGGGCCAGCCGGTTGGCCCGCGCGTTCAGCTCGGCATAGGTGATCTCGGTGTCCCCCGCGACGACGGCGACGGCATCGGGAGCGCATCGCACCCGGTCCTCGAACAGGGAGACGGCCGTGCCCGGCGGCACCTCGCGTGGCGCGGCGCCCCAGTCGGCCAGCAGCGTGTGCTCGGCCTCGTCGAGGAGTTCCACGGCGCCGACGCGGGTGGTGGGGCCCGCCTGGACGGCTCGGGTGAGGAAGCGCAGGAAACGGCCGTGGTGGTCGGCCAGCAGGGCCTCGCCGTACAGGTCGGGGTGGCCGTCGAAGTCGATGCGGACTCCGCGCCCGTCGGAGCCGTCGTAGAGGTTGATCGACAGGTCTTCGACGGGCCCGGTGCAGAGCGGGTGCGCGACGGCGGTGTGACCGGCGAACCTCAGGTCGTAGTCGAACCGCATGATGTTGACCACCGGGCCGAACAGCCGGCCGCCCACTGTGCCGCGGAGTTCGCGGCGCAGGTCCTCGTACCGGTAGCGCTGGTGCACCAGCAGCCGCCCGACCTCCCGGGTGACCTGGGCGGACAGTTCGCCGAAGGTCGTCTTGGGGGAGACCGCCAGGCGGAGCGGGAGCACGTTGGAGAGCATCCCCGGTGTTCGCCGGGCGGCGGGCGTGGTCCTGGCGGTGACGGCCAGCCCGAGGACCACCTCGCGGGCGCCGGTGAGGCGCCCGACGAAGGCCGCGATCGCCGCGATCATGAACCCGGAGACGGCCGTACCGTGGGAGAGCGCGGCCTCGGTGAGCGCGGCGGCGTCGCGCTCACCGAGCGTGCCGCTCCGCCGGTTGAACCGCGACGTGGCGGCGGTGCCGGGGGAGAGAGCGGGGACCGCGCTCAGCTCGGCGAGCCTGCCGTGCCAGTGGCGGCGGTCGGCCTGGAAACGGTCGGAGGCGCGGTAGGCGGCGTCCTCCTCCAGCAACGTGGCCAGCGACTGGAAACCGCCGGGGCCGGGGTCGCGGCCGTCGACCAGCGCGGTGTAGACCTCGGCGAGACGCTGGGCGATCATCGGCCCGCTGTAGCCGTCCATGACCACGTGGTGGCAGCGCAGGTACCACAGGTGGCGGTCGGGCGCGATCCGGATCAGGGCGGTGGCCACGAGCGCGTCCTCGCGGAACGGCGAGCGCAGGTCCTTGCGCATCCACTCCAGAGCGGCCCGCTCCGCACCGAGTCCCCCGTCGCCCGGCTCTCCCCCGCCGAGGTCGAGGAACGGGCACGGCACCTCACGCTCCTCGACGACCTGACCGGCCCGGCCCGCCTCCTCGGTCTCGCCACCGATGATCCGTACGTGAACGGCGTCGACCTCCCCGGCGGCGAGTCGCACGGCCGCGGCGAAGACCTCCGGGTCGACCGGGCCGGAGATCTCTATGTACTGGGCAATGTAGAGCGGTTCGCCAGGGATAATCCGCTGGGCGTCCCATATTCCACTCTGCGCTGCAGACAATGGCAGGAGGGAATTCTTGCTGAACACCGTCGCCACGCTTTCCATCTGGGCCGGAAAATGCCTGACGGGTGCTTATTAGCACCTCGAAGGGACAGCAACGCATTGTGTGCGACGATCCATCCCCACGTTTATTACCGGCAAGTAAATCACAGGTGCGATCTGCCTCGCAATAACGCCTTTTATCATTTACCGCTAAACTCGCCTCCTACTTTTTCGCTCTTTCTCAAGGCGACCTTGCCGGATCCGAGCACCACGCGGGGGCGCACCAGCCGCCGGGGCCTGAGCATGACCCGCGGCCTGACCGCCGGGGCAGTGGGCCGGTAGGGGCGCGGTCCGCGGTGCCACCAGCCGGTGCCCCTGGCCAGGCGGCTCGGCCACCAGACGACGTCGCCGACGTCCAGGGTGAGCGCGGTCACCAGTACGGAACGGACGATCATCGTGTCCAGCAGCACCCCCACGGCCACCGCGAAGGCGATCTGGACCGTCTGCGTCAGTGGAAGCACCACCAGCACCGCGAAGGTGCCGGCGAGCACGACTCCCGCCGAGGTGATCACACCCCCGGTCGCGCCCAGACCGAGGATCGCGCTGTGCGCCGTGCTGTAGCGGTGCGCCTCCTCCCGAACCCGGTGCATGAGGAAGATGTTGTAGTCGACGCCCAGCGCCACCAGCAGGACGAAGACCAGCAGGACGAACCCCTGGTCCACCCCGGCGAAGCCAAAGAGGTGCGCGAACGCCAGCGAGCTGATTCCCAGCGTGGCCAGGAACGACAGCACCACGGTGGCCAGCAGCAGCATGGGCGCGATGAGCGAGCGCAGCAGCACCGCGAGCACCGCGAAGACCACGAGCAGCACCAGCGGGATGATCACCACCCGATCCCGCCGCGCGCCGCGCTCCAGGTCGGCGATGAGCGCCACGTTGCCGCCCACGTTGACGTCCGGGGCGGCGACCGCCCGCAGCCGGTCGCGCAGGGCGAGTACCTCGTGCTGCTCGGCCTCCTCACCGTCGCCCCCGCGTACCGTCACGTTGAGCAGGATGTCGCCGTTGCCCGCGGCGCCCAGCGAGATCGCGGTGACCTCGGGCCGCTGCGCGGTGTCCACGATCACGTCCCTGACGTACTGCTCGGTGGTGACCACCTGGACCGGATCGGCCTCGCCCGAGGGGAAGTGCCGCTCGGCGACCTCCTGCCCGACCACCGAGTCCGGCCTGGAGAGGAAGACGTCGGCGTTGCCCAGCCCGCCCGCCCGGTAGGAAGCCAGCCCGGACGCGCACAGGCAGAGCCCGATGACCGTGACGACCCACACCAGACGGGGGTTCGCGCGGATCCTGCCGCCCAGGGCGCCCCACCTGCCGTGGTCGGCGGGACGCTCCTCGGCGTCCGGGTCGTGGTGCGGGACGAGCGGCCAGAAGATCCAGCGCCCGAAGACGACCATGACCGCGGGAAGCAGGGTCATCATGGCGAGCATCGCGCTGGTCACCCCGACCGCGGAGACCGGCCCGAGGCCCCTGGTGGAGTTGAGCTCGGCCACCACCAGGCAGAGCAGCGCGGCGACCACCGTCGCCGCGCTCGCCACCACCGCGGGCCCGGCCCTGCGCAGCGCGACCGCCATCGCCTCGTGCCGGTCGGCGTGCCTGCGTAGTTCCTCGCGGTAGCGGGCGATGACCAGCAGCGCGTAGTCGGTGCCCGCGCCGATCACCAGGACCATGAGCAGCGAGACCGCCACGCTGCTGACCGTGATCGCGCCCGCGGCGGCGAGCAGGTAGTTCACCCCCATCGCGACGGCCAGCCCGACCAGCACCGTTCCCAGCGGGAAGAGCCAGAGGACCGCGCTGCGGTAGGTGATCAGGAGCACCACCACGGCCACGCCCAGCGCGGCCAGCAGGAGGTCGCCGTCCACCGTCGAGAACACGGCCAGCGCGTCGGCCTGGAATCCGACCATGCCGGTGATGTGCGCGGCCAGTCCCGCGGGACGGCCCTCGTCCACGACCCGGCGGATCCGGTCGACGATCTCGGCGGTCTCCCTGCCGCCCTGGTCCCTGACGATCACCACGACCTGGACCGCCTCGCCGTCCCCGGACCGCTGCATGGCGATCAACTTGATCGTCTTGGTCAGCCTGGGCGCCCGGAACTTCTGCTCGACCATCCGCAGTTGCTCGGGCAGCCGTCCTCGGGCGTCCCGGTACGGTGCGAGCTCCCTGTCGAACTCCGCACGCCCGAAGGTCCTGCCGCCACTGGGGGTGGGTATCTCGGCCACCACCCCGGGGACCCCGGCCAGCGCCTTGACGTCCCTGGCGATCTCGGCGTCGTCGGCCTCGCCGAGACCGCCCGGCCGCTCGTAGACGATCGTCGCCGGGGAGAGGTTCTCCCCCTGCATGCCGAGGATGCGCCTGACCGCCTGCGCGGAGTCCGCGCCGGCGGGGAGGTATCCGGCGATGTCGTCCTGCTGTACCGACTCCAGCCGTCCGGCGAGGGAGGCGGCCACGACGACGATGCCCAGCCAGACGAGCAGCACCACCCACTTCGTGCGCCGCCCGCACAGCAGCCCGCACAGCAGCCCGGCCGGCGACGCCCCGTTCATCGGCCCGTGCTCAGCCGTCCCAGCAGGTGGTCGGCCATGGCCGCGACCGTCGGGTGCTCCCAGGCCATGGTCGGCTCGATCTCCAGCCCGTACTCGGCCTCGATGTCACCGCAGAGGCTGAGCGAGTAGACGGAGTCCATGCCGTACTGGGCGACCGGCACCAGCGGGTCGATCTCCTCCGGTGAGCGCATGACGTAGGAGGCCACCCGCGCCCCCAGCCAGCCGCGGATGATGTCCAGGTCTGCGGCGATCCCGGCGTCGGCGGACATGTTCACACTCCTTCTGATCGGACGCGCGCGGCGACGGCCGCGGTGAGCTCGGCGTGGACGACGGGCAGCGATCCGTTCAGCAGCAGGTCACGGGTGCGTGAGCGCTGGATCTTGCCGCTGGTGGTCTTGCCCACTCCGCCGCGCCTGACCAGCACGACGCTCATCGACGGCAGCCCGAAGGACCGGGCGAGCTCGCCCCGCACGCCACGGGCCAGCTCTTCCGCGGGGGCGTCGAGGCCCCGCTCGCGAATCTCCTGGACGAGCACCACGTGCTCACCCTCGGCACGTACCCCGAAGGCCGCCCCGGCCCCCAGCGACGGGTGCACCTGCCGGGCGGCCTCCTCCAGGTCCTGGGGATAGAGGTTGCGCCCGTTGACGATGACGACGTCCTTGATGCGGCCGGTGACGTACAGCTCGCCGTCCAGCAGGAAGCCCAGGTCCCCGGTCCGCAGGAACGGCCCCTCACCCACGGCGGTGCGTCCGCGGAAGGCGTCGCGGGTCGCCTCCGCACGTTGCCAGTACCCCCGCGCGATGCTCTCCCCGCGTATCCAGAGCTCTCCGACCCGCCCGTGCGGCAGCTCGGTTCCGGTACCGGGATCGACGACGTGCACGGACATGCTGATCGGCCGCCCGCAACCGACCAGTTCCACGCCTTCTCCCGGGTTCTCCACCGGAACCGCCTCGTGCCGCTCCAGCGCCGCGGCGTCGAACCCGCGGACCGTCGGCCCGTGCCCCAGCGGGGTGGCGGTGATCACCAGGGTCGCCTCGGCCATGCCGTACGCCGGGGCCCATGCCTTCTCGCTGAAGCCCGCGGCTCCGAAGCGGCGCACCATCGCGCGCAGCGTGCCGGTACGCACCGGCTCGGCCCCGTTGAGCGCGAAGCGCAGGCTGGACAGGTCGAGCCCGGCCACCTGGGCATCGGTGACCCGGGCCGCGCACCACTCGTAGGCGAAGTTCGGCGCGACGGTGTATCCGGCCCGGTACCGGCTGATCATCTCCAGCCAGAGCGCGGGGCGCATGACGAAGGCGATCGGCGAGGCGAAGTAGAGGTCGCCGCCCGCGTAGATCGGCTGGAGCAGCATGCCGACCAGGCCCATGTCGTGGTAGTGCGGCAGCCACCCCACCCCGATGCCCACCTTGGGCGAGCCGATCGCCCGCCAGATCTCCCCCTCGTTGTGGAGCAGGTTGGCGTGGGTGATCATGACGCCTCTGGGCTCGCTGGTGGAACCGGAGGTGTACTGCATGTAGGCGAGGGTGCCGGGCCCCATCCGGGGCATCGTCCAGTCATCGGGGTCGGGGAGGCCGAGGGCGTCGGTGGCCACGCACTCGACGGTGCCGTCCAGGCCGACGTCGCGCAGCCAGGCGTCGAGCATGTCCAGATTGGCCGAGTCGGTGAGCACCAGCCGCACGTCGGCGTCCTTGATGATTCCCTCGGCGCGCTCCAGCGCGCGGGGATCGGTCTGCGGCAGCGGCGAGGGCACCGCGACCACCCTGGAGTACAGGCAACCCAGGAATGCCGCCAGGAACTCCAGACCGGCCGGGTGCAGCAGCAGCACCGTCTGGTCCGCCATCCGCCGCCCCGCCAGCCAGGCGCCGATCGACCTGGCCCGTGCGTCCAGGTCGGCGAAGGTCAGACGGTCCTGCTCGACGAGCTCGCCCCTGCGGTCCGCCACGAAGGTGTAGGACCGTTCGTGCCCGTGCCGGTCCACCTGCGCGCGCACCCACTGCACAAAGGACATCTGGTCATCTCCGATGATGGCAAGAGACCCCAAAATAGGAGGAAAGATCAGCCGGTCCCAGGCCTGGCCCGCACAAGCTCTCACCCGGTTTTACGCCGAAAGTTAGTATCTTCCCCCCTCCCCGCTTCCGCCCCAGGAGTCCGTGTACGGCGGCACGCGCGGGGGCATGGACGGAGCTGCGTCTTGCCGGGTTAGGCTCACCTTGCTTAATATATGAGCAGGTGTTCAGGTGTTGACAGAATGGATCTTACGATGGGTCACGGGCATGGCCACGGGCACCGCGCCGACGCCGACCGCCGCTACCTCGCGGCAGCGCTCGCCCTGCTGCTCGCCTTCATGGCGGTCGAGGTCGTCATCGGCATCGCCGCCAACTCCATCGCGCTGATCTCCGACGCCGGGCACATGCTCACCGACGCCGGCGCCATCGCGCTCGCGCTGGTGGCGATGAGGATGGCGGCCCGCCCGGCCCGCGGCGCCTACACCTTCGGCTGGAAGCGGGCCGAGATCCTCTCCGCGGCCGTCAACGGGCTGACGTTCGTGGCGCTCGTCGCCTACTTCGTCTACGAGAGCGTACGGCGGCTCATCGAGCCGCCCGAGGTCGCCGGAGCCCTGGTCTTCGGCACCGCCCTGGCCGGGATCGCGGTCAACACCGTCGCCGCGTGGCTCATCGCCAGGGCCGACCGGAGCAGCCTCAACGTGGAGGGCGCCTTCCAGCACATCCTCAACGACCTGTACGCGTTCGTGGCCACCGCGATCGCCGGCGCGGTCGTCTGGCTCACCGGCTGGGGCCGGGCCGACGCGATCGCCGCCCTGGTCGTCGCGGCCCTGATGGCCAAGGCGGCCTACGGTCTGCTGCGCGACGCCGGACGTATCCTGTTCGAGGCCGCACCCGACGGGGTGAACCCGGCCGAGGTGAGCGCCGCGATCGTCGCCCACGCGAGCGTGACGGGTGTCGAGGACCTGCACGTGTGGACGGTGACCAGCGGCTTCCCCGCGCTCTCCGCGCACGTGACCGTCATGCCCGGCGGCGACTGCCACCAGGTCCGCCGCGAGCTGGCCGAGCTGCTGCACCAGCGCTTCCACATCGACCACACCACACTGCAGGTCGACCACGTCCCCGGCACGGCATGCCGCATGATCACCGGCTGAGGCAGGCCTCGAAGACCGCGGTGAGCCGGACGATCACCGCCTCACGGTCGGGAACGTCGCTCGACTCGGGGCCGTAGAGCTGGCGCATCGTGCCGGTCCCGGTGACGAGCGCGGTGGCGATCCTCGCCCGGAAGGCCGCGTCGGGACCGGAGAGCCTTGCCGACAGGGGCTCCAGGATCGCCGAACTGACCCGGTCCCGGATGAGATCGTGGATCTCCGGGCAGTTGGACGACCGGATGAGCGCGGCCATCACCGGGCTCGCCTGGTCTGAGCGGAGCCGCTCGGCGATGTACTCGGCCAGGCGGCGCGGAAGCTCCTCCTCGGGGAAGTCCAGGACGCCGGGAAAGCGTCCCTGCATCGCGAGCACCTCGGCGAACAGCTCTCGCTTGCTGCCGAAGTAACGGTTGATCAGCGATATGTTGGCGTCCGCCTCGGCGGCGATCATCCGCATCGTCACCTGGTCGTAGCCGAGGTCGGCGAACAACCGGCGGGCGGCGTCGAGGATGCGCCGCCTGGTGCCCTCTCTGTCGCGCTGCCGTGTCTCATCCACCTACGCAATCCTTCCAGATTTGACGAGTAAACAAGCGTCTACTAATTTAATATGTACTCTACACGCATTGGGGGCGGTTCATGCCGACCGAACAACAGATCCAGGCCGAGGCCACACCGGGTTTCACCCACAGACAGGTGTTGGAGATCCTGGCCGGACTGATGCTCGCCATGCTGACGTCGATGATCTCGACGTCCGTGGTGGGAACCGCGTTGCCGACGATCGTCGGCACGCTCGGCGGCCAGGACCAGCTCGCATGGGTGGCCAGCGCGACCCTGCTGACCATGACCGCCTCCACCCCGATCTGGGGCAAGGTCTCCGACCTCTACGGCCGCAAGCTCATGTTCCAGGTCGCCCTGGTCGTCTTCGCGGTGTCCTCCGTCGCCGCCGGGTTCTCCCAGGACATGGGCCAGCTCATCGCCGCCAGAGCGGTGCAGGGCATCGGCGCCGGCGGTCTCGCCGCGCTCCCGCAGATCATCCTCGGCGACGTGGTGGAGCCCCGCGAGCGCGGCCGCTACTCCGGCTACATCGGCGCGGTCTTCGGCGTCTCGACGGTGGCCGGCCCGCTGCTCGGCGGGTTCATCGTGGACAACATGTCCTGGCGCTGGACGTTCTGGATCTGCGTGCCGCTGGCCGTGGTCGCGTTCGTCGTCATCCAGAAGGTGCTGAAGCTGCCCTTCACCCGCCGCGACACCAAGGTCGACTGGTGGGGTGCGACCTTCATCACCGGCGGCACCACCGCGCTGATGCTGCTGCTCTCCCTCGGCGGCAAGGAGTTCGACTGGAACTCCTCATGGACCTACGGCCTGGGCGCGCTCAGCCTGGTGATGTTCGGCCTGGCCGTCGTCGCCGAGCGCAGGGCGGCCGACCCGATCCTGCCCCCGCACCTGTTCCGCAACCGCACCTTCGTGCTCACCTCCGTCGCCTCCCTGCTGGTCGGCGCGGCGATGTTCGGCGCGCTGATGTTCCTGCCCCAGTACCTGCAGATCGTCAAGGGTATGAGCCCCACCGGCTCCGGCCTGATGACCCTTCCCCTGGTGCTCGCCCTGCTCGTCTCCTCGATCGCGGTCGGCAGGTTCGTCAGCAAAACCGGCCGGTGGAAGATCTTCCCCGCGGTGGGCATGCTGCTGGTCGGGGTCGGCCTGTTCCTCCTGTCGCGCCTGCACGTCGACAGCTCGCTGCTACTCGTCGGCGTCGACAACGCGGTGCTCGGCATCGGGCTCGGCGCCACCATGCAGATCCTGATCCTGGCCGCACAGAACGCGGTGTCCAAGGCGGACCTCGCCTCGACGACCTCCGGCGTGTCGTTCTTCCGCTCCCTGGGCAGCGCGGTGGGTGTCGCCGCCTTCGGCGCGATCCTGGCCAACCGCCTCACCGCGGAGCTGATCTCCCTGGCGAAGGCCGCGAAGCTGCCGCTGAGCAGCGGCGCGACCCCCAGCCTCGGCTCCCCCGAGGCCATCCACAAGCTCCCCGCACCGGTCCTGGAGATCATCCTGGAGGCCTTCACCCGGGCGATGAGCGCGGTCTTCCTGGTCGGTGTCCCGATCGCCGTCCTCGCCGCGGTGACCGTCCTGATGATCAAGGAGATCCCGCTGCGCTCGGCCCGGTCCGCCACCCCGCCCACCGCCGCCGATCCGACCGCCCCGCCGGTCACCGTCGGCAGGTAGCGAACCTCCCCCTACACCGCCCGGGGCCGGCCCACTCTCCGCCGGCCCCGGGCTCCGGCGCACGGGAGGACAGGATGCGGTCCCGCCGCCCGAGAGTGACGGCGGTCAGAGCGTCCACTTCTGGTTGGCCCAGCCGTTGCAGTTCCACAGCTGCACCTTGGTCCCGTTCGAGCCGATGGTGCCCAGATCGGCGTCCAGGCAGCGCCCGCTGTACATGCTGTAGATCGTGTGGCTCGTCGCGTCGTAGATCCACTTCTGGTTGGCCCAGCCGTTGCAGTCCCAGAGCTGCACCTTGGTGCCGTTCGCGTTGACGGTGCCCAGGTCCGCGTCCAGGCAGCGGCCGTTCTCCTTGCTGTGGATCGTGTGGCTGGACACGTCATAACTCCAGGACTGGTTGTCCCAGCCATTGCATCCCCACAGCTGCACCTTGGTCCCGTTCGGGCCGATGGTGCCCAGATCGGCGTCCAGGCAGCGCCAGTTCTGGTGACTGCGAATGGGACCCCAGGCGGCGGACGTCGAACTCGAGGCGGCCACCGCGCCGGGGACGAACCCCGCGCAACCGAGCGCGACCGCCGCCGCCGACGCCAGCACCCTGAATCTCCGTCGCATCGTCGATGCTCTCCTTCCTGCGGGTTACGGGAGTGGAGAGCGACGTGCACCATCGGAAGACCCCCGCCCCCGACGACCACTCTCCGCAGCAGAACGTACACGCAGAGAGATCGGTTTCAGGGTGGCGACACGACGGCCGGCGTTTCGCGGGACGCGGCCACCCGGTGGCCTCCCCCCCGGGAAGGCCACCGGGGAACTCACCTGGAGGCCGTCGCGCGCTCGGCCGCGGTGATCGCGTTACGGAACAGCATCGCGACGGTGGTGGGCCCGACCCCACCGACCCTGGGGGTGATGGCCCCGGCCACCTGGGCGCAGGACTCGTCGACGTCGGGCAGCAGGCGCCTGCCCTCGTAGCGCACGCCGCCGCCGATGACGACGGCGCCGGGCTTGACGTGCTCGGGCTGGATGATGCCCGGCACACCCGCGGCGGCGACGAGGACGTCGGCGCGGCGCGTGTAGCGGGGCCAGTCGCTCACCCCGGTGTGCACGACGGTGACGGCGGCGTTCGCCGTCGGGCGCTTCTGCGCGAGGAGGATCGACAGGGGCCGCCCGAGCGTGGCCCCGCGCCCGAGGATGACCACCTCCCGGCCGGCGACCGGGATGTCGTAGTAGGCGAGCAGCGCCTCGATCCCCGCGGGCGTGCACGGCAGCGGACCGGGAAGCTCCAGCGCCAGCCGCCCGATGTTGAGCGGATGCATGCCGTCGACGTCCTTGTCGGGATCCATGACCTGCAGGGCCCGGTCGTAGTCGAGGTGCCTGGGGACGGGGTGCTGCACGAGCAGCCCGTGCACCGCCGGGTCGTCGTTGAACGCGGTGATGACCGCGTGCAGGTCCGCCTGGGTGGCGCTCGCGGACAGGTGCTCGTGCGGCGAGGCGAACCCGAGCTCGGCGGCCTGCCGCTGCTTGATCCGGATGTATCCGGCGCTGGCGTCGTCGTCGCCGACGAGAACCGTCGCCAGGCTGGGGGTGACGCCCCCGCGGGTCAGCGCGGCCGCCCGCGCGGCCACGTCGGCGAGGATGCTCTGCGCGACCGGGCCGCCGGGAAGCAGCCGGGCGGACGGCGCGCTCTCGGACTCCGAGCCGTCTGAGCCGTTTCGAACGGACTGGGACATACGTGTCCTCTCGGCGTGGGCGCCCAGGCGGTCGACTCCCACGACGAGCTCCCCGATGGTTGATGCCATCCCCTTGCCGCCAGTCGCGTCACTCCCAGGATGCCCGATCGGCATCCTCCAGGTCGAACCGCCCCACCCGTCAGGAGCGGGCGCCGAGCCGGGCCAGGCGGCTCACCGCCTCATCGATGACCTCATCCCTCTTACAGAAGGCGAAGCGGACGAAGTGGTTTCCACGCTCGGGGCGGGCGTAGAAGACCTGGGTGGGGACGGCGACCACGCCCGCCAGGGACGGCAGCTCCCGGGCCAGGGCGAGGCCGTCGGTGAAGCCGAGGGGGCGGATGTCGGTCTGCACGAAGTAGGTGCCCGCGGGGCGGTAGACCTCGAAGCCCGCCGCGGCCAGCCCCGCCGCCAGCCGGTCGCGCTTGGACTCCAGGTCGGCCCGGAGACGGGAGACCCAATCCAGCTCGTGGCGGAGGCCGTGGGCGACGGCGAGCTGCCAGGGCGCGGCGGCGGTGAAGGTGAGGAACTGCTTGACGGTCTGCGCGGCCCTGACGAGCTCGGCCGGGCCGCAGATCCAGCCGGTCTTCCAGCCGGTGACCGAGAAGGTCTTGCCGGCCGAGGAGATCATCACGGTCCGCTCCCGCATGCCGGGCAGGGTGGCCAGCGGGACGTGCTCGACACCGTCGAAGGTGAGGTGCTCGTAGACCTCGTCGGTGACGGCGATCAGATCGCGCTCCTGACAGAGCAGGGCGATCTCGTCCAGCTCGGCACGGGTGAGGACCGTGCCGGTGGGATTGTGCGGGGAGTTGACCAGGACGACGCGGGTGCGCGGTCCGACCGCGGCGCGCAGCTCGGCGGGGTCGAAGGTGAAGCGGCCCTCGACGGGGCGCAGGGTGACCGGGCGGAGCACCGCTCCGGCGAGGGCGACGGAGGCGGCGTAGGAGTCGTAGTACGGTTCGAACGCGATCACCTCGTCCCCCGGCTCGCAGAGCGCCAGGATCGCCGCCGCGACGGCCTCGGTGGCGCCGACGGTGACGAGGATCTCGCCGTCGGGGTCGAAGGAGAGGCCGTAGTGGTCCTTGTGGTGCTCACAGACGGCCTGGCGCAGCTCGGGCACGCCCGGCCCCGGCGGGTACTGGTTGGCGCCCTCGCGGATCGCCGACACCGCACGCTCCAGCATCGCCGCGGGCCCGTCGGTGTCGGGAAAGCCCTGCCCCAGATTGATCGAACCCGTCCGCAGGGCCAGCGCCGACATCTCGGCGAAGATGGTCGTGCCGAACCCGCGCATCCGTGTCACCAAAGGATCGTCCACGCGCCCCAGCGTAATCGGCGCCCCGGATCACCCCGTCCGCGGCCGTGAGGGTACGGCGCCGGCGCGGATCAACCGATCACATCACCTCGCGTACCGCCGAAGTCGTCGGTGCGCAAGAGAGGGCCACCCGCCGTACCACAGCTGTTACGGTCTTTCGTGGCGCGAGGAGGGGACTTGGCGGTGCTGGTCATCCATGGGGCCTGGGTCGGTGACAGGCTGACACTGTGGGGGGAGGACGCGGACGGTTCCGCGGGGAGCGCCTCTCGGGCGAAGGTCCGGCCGCATCCGTTCGCGGCCCCGGCGACGGGCCTGGCGGACGGGGTGTCGCTCTGGGGAGAGATCGCGGCGGCGGCCGTGAGCAAGGCCGTCCTCGAAGAGCTCGTCCTGCTGCTGCCCGGCTCCGCGCGGAGCCCGCTGCCCTCCGCCGAGTCCGGGATCGAGATCGGCGCTCGGCAGCCGAAGATCGGCCGCTGGCGGGTGCCCGCCCTGCTGATCGAGCCCGGCGCGGCACTGAGCCTGCTCGACGCCGTGGACGAGATGACCCGTCTCCCGGCGGAGAGGTACGAACCCGACGAGTTCCCCGACGGAGCGGACCGGGCGCCGGTCCCGGGCGCCTCCCTGCGCTACCTCGCCGTCGTCGCGGCGTACGCCCGTGATCTGATCCGCCGGGGCCGGGTGCTGCCACAGCTCGTCGCCGAGGACGCGGGCTACGCGGCCCGGTGGCGTCCCGTGCTGACCGGCCCCTACGCGGCCCACTTCCGTGAGCTGGCCGCCGCGATGCCGCCCGTCTGCCGGGCCGTCGTCGAGGAGCGGCCCTCGGCCCACGTACTGATCGAGGCCGTGGCCTGCCTTACCGACGCCGCGGTACGGCGGGCGCTCCCCGACCGCCTGCTCGGCGGACACCGGCCGGGACCGCGCGCTCCCCTCCCGGACCGCTGGATGGTCGCCCTCACCGATGCGGACGCCGCGCTTCCCGGGCTGACCCGGACCTCGGCGGAGAAGCTGGCCGGGCCGCTCCGCGAGTGGTTCGACTCCGCGCACCGGCTCGACGGCCCGGTCAGGGTGTGCTTCCGGCTGACCGAGCCCGAGAGCGGCCCGGAGCCCGAGCCCGCCCGCGACCTCGTCACGGAGTACGGCGGCCGTCCGGCGCCGCCACCCGACGGCTCCCGCTGGCGGCTGGAGTTCGCCCTCCAGTCCTCGGACGACCTGAGCCTCTACCTTCCCGCGCCGCTCATCTGGGCCGGTGAGACCGCTCCCGGCCTGCCGGGACGTCCCGACGAGGCGCTGCTCGCCGGGCTCGGCCGGGCGGCACGGCTTTACCCCAGGGTGGGAGAGGCGCTGCGCGATCGCCGTCCTTCCGAGATGGTCCTCGACACGGCCGGCGCGTTCGCGTTTCTCCGCCAGGCCGCCCCGCTCCTGCAGGCCGCCGGGTTCGGCGTGCAACTGCCCGCCTGGGCCGGCACCACGAGGCTCGGTCTCAAGCTCACCGCCCGCTCGCAGCCGACCGGTCCTGGCGCGGCGGCCGACCAGGGTTTCGGGCTGCACCAGCTGGTGGACTTCCGGATGGACCTGGCGATCGGCGACGAGACGATCAGCGAGGAGGAGCTGGCCGAGCTGGCCAGGCTCAAGGTGCCGCTGGTCCGGGTGCGGGGCCGCTGGGTCGAGCTGGACGACCGGCAGCTCACCGCCGCGCTCAGAGCCGTCGAGCGGCGCCGATCGGGTGAGATGACCGTCGGCGAGGTGATCCAGGAGGTCATCCACGGCGGCGACGAGGAACTGCCGGTCGTCGGGGTGGACGCCGACGGTCTCCTCGGCGACCTGCTGTCCGGCGAGGCCGACCGCCGCCTCGTGCCGATCACGACTCCGGCCGACTTCCACGGCGTGCTCAGGCCGTACCAGGAGCGCGGGCTGTCGTGGCTCAGCTTCATGTCCGAGATCGGGCTCGGCGGCGTCCTCGCCGACGACATGGGCCTGGGAAAGACCGCGCAGACCCTCTCCCTGCTGCTCAACGAGCGTGCGGCGAGCGTGCGGCCGGGGCCGACCCTGCTGGTCTGCCCGATGTCGCTGCTCAGCAACTGGCAGAAGGAGGCCGCCAGGTTCGCCCCCTCGCTGGAGGTCTACCTGCACCACGGCACCGCCAGGCTGCGCGGGGCGGAACTCGCCCAGCGGGTGGAGCGGGCGGACCTGGTCCTCACCACGTACGGCACCACCCTGCGGGACCGCGAGACGCTGGCCGGCCTCTCCTGGGCCAGGGTCGTCTGCGACGAGGCGCAGGCCATCAAGAACAGCGCCGCCAGGCAGGCACAGGCCGTACGGGCGCTGCCGGCCAGGAGCAGGTTCGCGCTGACCGGCACGCCGGTCGAGAACCACCTGGCCGAACTCTGGTCCCTGATGGAGTTCTGCAACCCCGGCCTGCTCGGTTCGGCCAGGACGTTCCGGGAGCGCTACCAGGAGCCGATCGAGCGGGACGGCGACGCCACCGCGACCGCCGCGCTCCGGCGCGCCACCGGGCCGTTCGTGCTCCGGCGCCTCAAGACCGACAAGACCATCATCTCCGACCTGCCGGACAAGATGGAGATGAAGGTCTGGTGCACCCTCACCCCCGAACAGGCCACCCTCTACCAGGCGGTGGTCACCGACATGATGGACAGGATCACCGGTAGTGAGGGCATCGAGCGGCGCGGCAACGTGCTCGCGACCATGCTGAAGCTCAAGCAGGTCTGCAACCATCCGGCGCACCTGCTCAAGGACAACTCGCGGCTGTCCGGCCGGTCGGGGAAGCTGGCCCGGTTGGAGGAGCTGGCGGAGGAGATCGTCGGCGAGGGCGACAAGGCTCTGGTCTTCACCCAGTACGCCGAGTTCGGCACGCTGCTCCAGCCGTACCTCTCGGCGCACCTGGACCGCCCGGTGCTCTGGCTGCACGGCGGGCTGCCGAAGAGACAGCGGGACGCGCTGGTGGAGCGGTTCCAGGACGACGACGAGCCGATGCTCTTCCTGCTCTCGCTCAAGGCGGCGGGCACCGGGCTCAACCTGACCGCGGCCAACCACGTCATCCACGTGGACCGGTGGTGGAACCCCGCCGTGGAGAACCAGGCGACCGACCGGGCGTTCCGGATCGGCCAGACCAGGAACGTGCAGGTCAGGAAGTTCATCTGCGTCGGCACCCTGGAGGAGCGGATCGACGAGATGATCGAGCGCAAGCAGGCGCTCGCCGAGAGCGTCGTCGGCACCGGTGAGGACTGGATCACCGGCCTGTCCACCGACCGGCTGCACGAGCTGTTCCGTCTCGGACCGGAGGCCGTCTCGTGAGCGTACGAATCGACGGACGCGTCAACCGGCGCGGCCTCATGAGCGAGCGAACCGGCGGATACGGCCTCCCCCGTCGGCGGAGCTGGGGACACATCGGACACATCGCCGGACGCGGTCTCACGCGTCAGCGGGTCCACGAGGAGGCGTCATGAGCAGGAGTGGCTGGTTCGAGCCGTCCGTGCCGATCCGGGTCGAGGGCGGCATCCGGGTCCGCAGCAGGCGGGGCTCGATCGGCGAGCGGTGGTGGTCGCGCCGGTTCATCGACATCCTCGAAGACGTCTGTGACCCTGGCAGGCTCGGCCGTGGCCGCTCGTACGCCCGCTCCGGCCAGGTCCTCAACACAGAGCTCGGGCCGGGGCTGGTCGCGGCACGGGTCCAGGGGTCTCGGCCCACCCCGTACCTGGTCGAGATCCGGATCACCCCCTACCGGGCGGACCAGTGGCGTAAGCTCACCGACGCGCTGGCCGCCCAGGCCCTCTACCGGGCCAAGCTGCTCGCCGGCGAGATGCCGCCGGAGATCGAGGACGTCTTCCGCGCCTGCCGCCTGCCGCTCTTCCCCGGCACCGGCGACCTGGACATGACCTGCTCGTGTCCCGACTGGGGCTTCCCCTGCAAACACCTGTCCGCCGTGCTGTACGTGCTGGCCGAGAGGTTCGACGACGACCCGTTCCTGGTGCTGGCCTGGCGGGGCATCGCCAGGGACGCCCTGCTCGACGCCCTCCGCGAGGCGGGCGGCAGCACCGCGCCCGGCTCCGGCTCCGGCTCCGGCTCCGGCTCCGGCTCCGGCGAGAACGGACCCGGACTGTTCGACGTGGACGACGCGCCGTTCACCGACCGGCTGACCGCCTTCTACGAGCCGAGCGTCTCCCCTGCCCGGCTCCGCGACCGTACCGGCCTCCCCGTCCCCCCACCCGACCTGCTACTGCGCACCCTCGACCCGCCACAGATCAAGGCCCGGCACATCCCCATCCTGGACCTGCTCCGCCCCGCCTACCGAGCCTTCACCGACGACACCTGACCCGGCGCCGATCATTCGGCGAATCTCCTCGTTGTCACCGGGAGGGCGCATTCCAGGCGTTCGGCCACGGCCGATGACACCGCCTGCCGCATGCCGCGTCCCGGTCTCTTCGCGCACCGTCGAAGAGCTTCGGCCTGCTCATCAGAGGGCGAATCCGACATTCCCTCGACACCGTGACCGAGAATTGCCACCCGGAGCTGGAATTCGCTTTACCGGGTAGGCCGGTCCGGCTTTTCCACTGCCCCGACTGTCGCGTATCCCCTTCCCTCCGGCAGGCGGCCGGCGCCTTACCTGCGAGGGAATTGGCACATCACGAAATGATTGCAAAGATCATTACATCGTGATCCCGTCCTGAAAGCGGTGGTTGTTGATGAGAGCACCCGCAGGAAACTCCCTTCGACGGCAGGCGATCTCCGGACTCGGGCTGCTCCTGGCGTGCGTCACCGCCCTTCCCGCACCCGCCGTCGCCGCGACGGCCGACCCCTCGCCCGCCGCGACCGAGGCGGGCCTTGACCGTCGGGCCCTCCGGCAGAGCCTCGACGCGATCAGGGACGCGGGGATGTACGGCGTCTACTCCGACGTCCGCGACGGGCCCGCGCGGTGGAACGGCGCCGCCGGAGTGGCCGACGTGGACACCGGACGTCCGGTCAGGCCGGAGATGCCGCACCGGATCGGGAGCATCACCAAGACGTTCACCGCGGTGGCGATTCTCCAGCAGGTCGAGAAGGGCCGGATCGAACTGGACGCGCCGATCGCCCGCTACCTCCCCGACCTCATTCCCGGTGAACGGGGCAGGCAGGTCACCGTACGGATGTTGCTGAACCACACCAGCGGCATCGCCGACTACATCGCCGGGGCCTTCCCCTCGCTGGTCGTGGGATCGACGCAGAGCGTGGACGACAACCGGCTCCGCACGGCCCAGCCGGAAGAACTGGCGAGGATCGGCCTGGAGTTTCCGCCCACGAACGAGCCGGGGCGGTCCTGGGCCTACTCCAACACCAACTACGTGATCGCCGGGCTGCTGCTGCGGAAGGTCACCCGCACCGATCCCGAGCGATACATCACCGACCAGGTGATCCGCAAGGCCGGGCTCCGCGGGACGTACTTCCCGCGCACCCCGTTCATCCACGGTCCGCATTCCAAGGCGTACGACTCGTTCTACGGGCTGATCGATCCGCCGCGTGACTACAGCGTCTACAACCCGTCCTGGTTCGGCATGGCCGGGGCGATGGTGTCGACCATGGACGACCTCAACCGGTTCTACCGCCTGCTGCTGGACGGGAAGATCCTGCGGCCCGCCGAGCTCGCCCAGATGAGGACCACGGTGCCGGTCACCGACGGGCTGGGCAACGTCGTGATGAACTACGGCCTCGGCATCTACAACGAGAACACGCCCTGCGGGCGGGTCTGGGGACACAGCGGCGGCGTGTTCGGGATGGGCACCTACGCCCTGGCCCGCGAGGACGGCGGCCGCCAGCTCTCCATCGGCATCAACCTGATGAAGTACAACGAGATCGACGAGAACAACCAGATCGTGCCGCACCCGATCGACTACGCGATGGGCGGCCACCTGCTCCAGGCCCTGTGCGGCCCGGCGACTCCCTCCGCCAGGGGCATCGGCCCCTGGACGCCCTTCCAGGCCGACCAGGTACGCGTCAAGAGGTAGCGACTTCCCGAGGCGGGGACGGAGGTTGGGCGCGCCCGGCCCCTCCCCGCCCGACGGGGCGCCACCGGCCGGCGACGGTGGTGCGGTACCCGCCTCAAGCGGTCACGGCGAAGCTCCGGAGCACGTCGGCGATCTCATCGACCTCGGTGAGCTTGCCCGAGGCGACGGCGATGACAAAGTCGTAGGCCTCGTCCTCATCGGCGGGTTCGATCATGACACCGTTCTTGGCACAGAAGACATACATCGTGAGCCACGCCGCCCGCTTGTTGCCGTCGACGAACGGATGACTGGAAATGATCGAATGTAACAGCGCTGCGGCTTTGGTGAAGAGATCCGGATAGGCGTCCTGTCCGAACACCGACGCCCGAGGACGGAACAGTGCCGCCTCCAGGAGACCCAAGTCGCGTACCTGGATCGGCGCGCCAACAGCCCTTCGTACGATCCGAAGCCCCTGTTCCAGAGTGATGAACAGCGTCACTCGCCAAGCCTTCTCAGGAGATCGGCAAAACGCTCGGCCCCTCGCGCAGCGAGATCATCGGTAAGGTCGTCGTCGGCGACCCTGGCGAGATAGTCGTCGATGGCGTGCAACGCGACCTGCTGCATGCTCCGCCCTTCTCTGTCCGCACGCCGCCGGAGGGCTTCGGTCTGCTCATCGGAGAGCCGCAATGTCATAGCCATGCCTCCCACTGTAAGGCGCCTCTGGTATCAAAGCGATACCAGCACCGAGAGAATATAGTCCGTTACCCAGCGTCGCAGCTCGATTTACCGAGCGACCTCCGGCAAGGGCGCCACACTTCCGCCCCAAGATCACCAACCCGATGGGGATCACATCACCCCGGACTATGCACAGGTGATTATGTGGTGGTACGTCTATTTCCTGTGACCCGACGATTCCACGAACTCGACGCGCTCCGCGGCTTCGCGGTGTGCGGGATCATGCTGGTCAACACCTGGCAGCACACCCGCGACCACCTGAGGGACCCGGGCCAGAACGCGGTCGACTGGGCGATCGACAACCTGCTGCAGAGCAGGTTCTATCCGATCTTCTCGTTCCTGTTCGGGCTGAGCTTCGTCCTCTTCCTCCGGTCGGCGGCCGAGCGGACCGAGAGCCCCCGGGCCGTGCTGCTGCGCAGGCTGGCGGTGCTCGCGGCGCTGGGCGCGCTCCACCAGATCGTCAACCCCGGCGAGGTGCTCCTGCCGTACGCGATCTTCGGAGCGCTGGTCCTGCTGCCCGCCTCGTTCTTCCCGCAGCCCGCGGTAGTGCTGCTGGGCGTCGCCCTGACCGCCTGGGCGGTGCACCAGGGCGGCGGGGTGATCCTCATCCCCGGCCTGTTCGTGCTGGGCATGGCCCTGATGGAGCGCCCGCCGCCCGGATGGCTGCTGCTCCCCGCGTTCGTCGCGAGCGTGGTGCTGGGCGTCACGCTCACCTGGCTCTGGGTCCGCATCGCCAAGGACCCCGCCCTCTTCTACGGGGCCGTCTACCCGGCCGCCGGGCTCGCCGCCGCCACGGCCTACTGCACCGGGCTGCTGCTCCTGCTGCGAACCCGGCTGCGCGACTCCCTGCTGGCGGTCCTGGCCCCGCTCGGCCGGATGGCCCTGACGAACTATCTGATGAGCACGCCGATCATCCTGCTCTTCGTACCGCTGCTCGTCACGGACACGACCCGGCTCGCCGGGGTGGCGCTCTCCGCCACCGTCCTGGTGTTCCAGGTGCTCCTCAGCCGCGCGTGGCTGTCCAGGTTCAGGTATGGGCCGCTGGAATGGGCGTGGCGGAGCCTCACGTGGTTGGAACGAGTGCCGAACAGACGGATAGGGTCACACCCGTGACCCGCATAGCCCTCTGCCAGATCCCGGTGGCCGAAGATCCATCCGCCAACCTGAGCCGCGCCCTCGACGCCCTCGCCGAGGCGGCCGCGGGCGGCGCCGAGCTGGCGATCTTCCCGGAGGCCACGCTCACCCGGTACGGCAGGAGAATCACCGATCTCGCCCAGCCGCTGGACGGACCGTTCGTCACCGGGCTGGCCGAGGCCGCACGGAAGCACGGTCTTTCGGTGATCGCGGGGGTGTTCGAGCCCGGTGATCACCGGGTCCACAACACCGCGGTCGCCATCGGCCCCACCGGCTCGATCGAGGCGGCCTATCGGAAGATCCACCTGTTCGACTCCTTCGGCGCCCGCGAATCCGAGCTGGTCGCGCCGGGCGACACGCCGGTCGTGGTGGAGCTGGCCGGACTCCGGGTGGGCCTGGTCACCTGCTACGACATCCGCTTCCCCGAGCTGACCCGGGCCCTGGTGGACGCCGGGGCCGAGCTGTTCGCGGTGATCGCCGCGTGGGGTTCCGGGCCGATGAAGGAGGAGCACTGGACCACCCTCGTCAGGGCCCGGGCGATCGAGAACACCACCTGGGTCGCGGCCGTGGGCCAGGCGCCGAATCCGGAGGCCCGCGACGACTTCGGGATCGGGCGGAGCATGCTGGTCGACCCGATGGGGGTGGTACGCACCGATATGGGCCCCGGACCCGGCGTACAGATATGCGAATTCGACTCCCAGATCACGATTGCCACCCGGAATGCCCTGCCGTGCCTGGAACACCGGCGACTCCGGGCCGGTGGATCGTAAAATGCCGACCGTGAGTGATCCACCTGGGCGTAGAACGCAGATGCAGAAGGTCATACCTCCTCGGCTGCTCGTGCCCTATCTGGCCGGCAGACGCACCGTGATCTCCGGATACGTGTACCGGGTTCAGGACTGCGTGCGGCTGACCACCCCCGCTCAGCTCTTCGCCGGTCTCGACCTGGGGTTCGACGGCTCGGAGCTGACCGCCACCGTCCCGGAGATCTATCTGATGCGCTGGTACGCCCGCGACATGGACGCCTACGTCGTGCCGTACGGCCCGCACATGGGTGGTGACTGGAACGATTCACCACCCTTCGCCGGGAACGGCTTCACCACCTCGCGGGATCACGTCGTGCCGCAGTTCCACACCACGCCCATGCCGATCCCCGCCGGGGCCGAGATCATCCATGTGACCGACGGCGAGGAGCGCCTCTTCGGCCGCTACGACGGCCTGAGCTGGCGGCCCGCCTCATGAGCGCCGAGATCGAGCCGGTGGCCTCGGGGTTCGCCGCCCACTACTCCGGCCGGACGTACGCCGCCGCCCTCGGCCCGGGTGCCACCGAGGTGGTGCTGTTCAACGAGGAGGCCCAGCCGGGCTTCGAGGCGGCCTCCGGCTACTGGCGGCTGGTCGTCGCGCGCGAGGACCTCGACTGGCTGGTGCTGGTCCGCACCGTCGGCGCGTTCGGCGGTGAGCCCTGCCTGGTCCTCGACGTCTCCGAGGAGAACGGTGAGGAGAGCCTGCACATCGCCTACACCGGGCACAGCGGGGTGAAGGCCGAGGCCCTGGGCTACTGGATGGTCGACCACGGAGCGTACGAGGTGGTCGTCCCCCGCGACGAGGTCTTCTCCGTGCGGATCGAGCGCCTGCCGGTCCCGCTCACCCCGGTGCTCTCGGAGCCGTGACCTCCCCTCGCGGCTGACGTCCGCCTGAGGGCTCCCAGGTGACCTGCCACGACGCGCGGTCGCCGCCGCCCGCTCAGCCCACGCCGAGTCGGCGGTAGCGGGAGAGCCTGGCGGCGAGGCGGTCCGCGGGGGGCCGCCCCAGCAGGGTCGCGATCTCGTATTCCAGTGCCCGCGAGACCCGGCGGCAGAACGCCTCCGGCTCGTAGGCGGCGTCGGGGAACTCCGGGATGATCCGGTCGACGAGGCCGTCCCGGCGCAGGTCCGTGGACCTCACGCCCTGTGCTTCGGCGATCTCCGGGGCGAAGTCGACACTCCGGTACAGCAACGCCGACGCTCCCTCCGGGGAGAGCGGCGACAGCCAGCCGTGCTGGGCGCAGAGCACCCGGTCGGCGGGGAGCAGCGCGAGGGCGGCGCCGCCCGCGCCCTCCCCCAGCAGCAGGCAGACGGTCGGGGCGTCAAGCATCACCAGGTCGGCCACAGAACGGGCGATCTCGGCGGCCAGGCCGCCCTCCTCCGCCGCCCTGGAGAGCGCGGCCCCGGCGGTGTCGATCACGGTGACCAGTGGCAACCCCAACTCGGAGGCCAGGCGCATCCCCCTCCTGGCGACCCGGAGCCCGGCCGGGCCGAGCGGGGCGTCGATCCGCTGGCGCCGCCGGTCCTGACCGAGCACCACCGCGGGGACCTCGCCGAACCTGGCCAGGGCGAGGATCAGCCCGGGATCGTGCTCGCCCACACCGGTGCCGTTGAGCGGGGTGGCCTCGGAGGCTCCGAGCTTGAGCAGCGCCCGCACGCCGGGACGGTCGTCGCGGCGGGAGCGGCTGATCGCGTCCCACGCCTGGACCACCGGGATCCACTCGTCCGGCTCGGGACCCGGATCCAGCCCCTCCCGGGGGGCGCACAGCACGGCGAGCACCCGGATGGCGACCCGCCGGGCGTCCTCGGCCGACACCACGGCGTCGACCAGGCCGCGGGCGAAGAGGTTCTCGGCGACCTGGACGCCCTCGGGAAACGGGTAGCCGTGCAGCGCCTCGAACACCCTCGGCCCCAGGAACCCGATCAGCGCACCCGGCTCGGCCGCGGTGACGTGCCCCAGCGAGCCCCAGGAGGCGAAGACCCCACCGGTGGTGGGATGGCGCAGGTAGACGACGTACGGCAGGCCCGCGGCGCGGTGCGCGGCCACGGCGGCGGTGACCTTCACCATCTGGACGAAGGCCATCGCGCCCTCCTGCATCCGGGTGCCGCCCGAGGCGGGGGCCGCCAGCAGCGGGAGCCGCTCGGCGGTGGCCCGCTCGATCGCGGCGGTGAGCCGCTCGGCGGCGGCCACCCCGATCGAGCCGGCCAGGAAGGAGAACTCGCACGCGACGATCGCCACCCGGCGCCCGTCGAGCAGGCCCTCCCCGGTGACCACCGCCTCGTCGTATCCCGTCCTGGCCCGGATCGCGGCCAGTTCCTCGGCGTATCCCGGGTTGGTCGGGAAGGGATCGGCGGGCGGCTCGTCCCACGAGAGCCAGGTCCCGGGATCGAGGAAGGTGTCGATCAGGGTCCGCGCGTCGGGCCGCGCCGGGGTCATCAGATACCTCCAGCGTGGAGACCCCCGCCTTCGGGCGGGGGAGGAAACGCGGCACGGTGCCGCGTTTCCGGGTGGGTGGTGTAGCCGTAGCCGTCGGCTCGCTGGAGCAGGCGGACGTGGCGGTGGCCGATGCCCTGCACGAGGCCGTGCCGGGTGGTGATGTTGAAACTGCCGGTGCTGCGGACCGCGACCCGCCCGGTATGAACTCCGGCCTTCTTGCCGGTCGGGACGGTCGCGCGGACCAGGTCGCCGGTGGCGAACCCCTTGACCTGCTTGATCCGGGGCAGCCGCAGGCGGGGGAAGCCGTAGCGGTCGGTGCGGGTACGGCAGTAGGTACCGCGCCCGGTCGCCTTGACCACGAGCACGGTGGACGGCCAGGTGGTCACGGTGTCGAGCGAGCCGACGTGCAGCGCGTCCAACGTGTGAGACTTCGGCGCGCCGGTGCGGGAGCGGTTCCATGTGGTGCGCCCGCCGGAGGCGCCTGCCACGGGTAGGCCGGTGGCCTCCAGCGCCCGCCACAGCGCCCACCGGGTGATGTTGACGGCGGCGGCGTCGCGCAGCGGTGCTTTCGCCTGCTTGAGGATCTTCGCCAGGAGGACGGGCTTGTCCTTGAGGAACTCCTCCACCGGGGTGGCGTTCTTGGTCTGGTTACACGGAATGCAGGCCAGGGTCAGGTTGCTGACGCGGTCGGAGCCGCCCCGGCTGCGGGGGTGGATGTGGTCAAGGTTGAGTGGCACGCCGCTCGCGCCGCAGTAGGCGCAGGTGCGCCCCCACTTGGCCAGCAGGTATTCGCGGACCTCGTACCCGGCGAGGGTGCCCCGCTGGTATTCCACTCCTTCGAGCGGCCGTCCGGCTGATAGGGCGTGGGTGTCGAAGGAGACCTTCTCCACGTGGACGGCGGCCACCGGCGCCCACCGGGACAGCCGCGCCACCCACGACAAGGTGGTGTCGACGCGGTGTCGCAGGGACGGCGCGAGCCACCCCTGCGGCCTGGTGCGGTTGAGAAACCGAGGGGAGCGGTAGCGCAGCTTCCGCCCCCGGCGGCCCCGGCGCAGTGCGGCCCGGGAGGCGAGCCTGTCGCGGATCAGCGCGCCCCGGTGGTCGAGCCGGATCGCATACCGTCCGGCCCGGCTCCCGTCATGATCGGTGAACACGGCCAGGCCGGTGTGCTTGGAGCCGGGGTCGACACCGACCTGCACGCCTGCCACGGTGGAGTCGGCAGCCGACCGGTCCCTGAGACGAATGACGAACGGGGTGTGGCGGTGAACCACCGCCCGCCCGGCCGCCAGCAGACGACGGGCACGGGCGGGATGACACGGGTCGAGCGGGTGGCCGCGGCGGTCCAGGACGAACACGACCGGGTGAACCTCACGGTTGGCTCCCTCCGGCGCCGAGGCGCCCTCGGGGTGACGCCGGTGCGGCGGTGCGGCCGGACCGGTCTCCCCTCGCCCATGGTGAACACCGGATACCGCCGCCAGGCGGTGTCCGTGAGCCGTTTCGTGCCCACCCTCGGGCGTGTCTGCTCTCACGGATTCGAGAGCTTGGAGCTGAGGAAGCGCCCCAAGGTCGGTCTGCGCTCTTGTGTTCAACGTGGCCATCTGGATCACACCTCCAATTCATGACGGCCAGGGCTGGTCAACATGGGGCTTCGAAGCGCATCACCGCGCCTCAAGCCCCCTCCTTCAGGAGGGGGTCGTTGACCGTTCACGTTCCTCCAGCCAGGCGAGGACCTCGTCGTTGTGCTCGCCGAGGGCGGGCGGGGCGGTATGGCGCATGGGAAGGTCGCCGTCGAAGCGGAGCGGCGGTCCCGGCAGCTCGATGGTGCCGAGCACGGGGTGGTCGACCTCGACGACCAGCCCCTGGGAACGGGTCTGCTCCCAGGCGTAGACCTCGTCGATGGATCTGATCGCCCCGGCGGGCACCCCGGCCTCGCCGAGCGCGGCCAGCCAGTACGCCCTGTCGTGCTTGGTGAGCCTCCGCTCCATGTCCGCGATCAGCTCATCCCGATGCGCAAATCTTTCCCTGTTAGTGACATATTTCGCGACATCTGGATCCATCTCCAGCAGGGCGGCGACCTTGCGCCACTGCGCGTCGTTCGCCACCGCGATCTGGATCATGCCGTCGGCGCAGTGGAAGGCCCCGTACGGGGCGATGGAGGCGTGGTGGTTACCGTTGGCGACGGGCACCTGGCCGCCGACGGTCCAAGTGGTGCCGTGGTAGGAGTGCACCCCGGTCACCGCGGCCAGCAGCGAGGTCCGCACGACCTTGCCCCGCCCGGTCCGCTCCCGCTCGTACAGCGCGGCCAGCACACCGTAGGCGCCGTGGATGCCGCCGAGCAGGTCCGCGATCGAGGCGCCCACCCGGTACGGCTCGTCGGCCGACGGGCCGGTCAGGCTCATCAGTCCGGCCTCGCCCTGCGCGATCTGGTCGTACCCCGGCCTGCCGCCCTCCGGGCCGTCATGGCCGAAGCCGGTGATCGACAGGATGACCAGGCGGGGGTTGAGCTCGTGCAGCCGCTCGACGGGGAAGCCCAGCCGGTCCAGGACGCCGGTGCGGAAGTTCTCCACCAGCACATCGCTCTGCCGCACCAGACGCTCGATCAGCGCCTTGCCCTCGGCGGACTTGAGGTCGAGGGTGATCGACTGCTTGTTCCGGTTGGCCGCCAGGAAATAAGTAGAGATATCACCTTCAGGACCCACAAACGGTGGGCCCCAGCCCCGGGACTCGTCACCTCCCCCGGGATGTTCCACCTTGATCACCCGAGCACCCAGATCGCCGAGCATCTGCGTGGCGTGCGGACCCGCGAGCGCACGGGAGAGATCGAGAACGACGATGTCGCCGAGTGCTCCCTGCAAGATCAACCTCCGATGCGTGGCGGCCGGACCCGACCGGAGGAGCGCTTCCTCCGTTCCCGGCCCGCTTGCCATGAGACTGGCACGATACCCGGATGAGGGAATCCCATGATCCCCCATACCAGTACCCGGTGGGACGGGCGGGGTGAGATCATCAGGAAAACCCCGGCCGGAGCGGAGCATCACCGCGGCCGCGTCCCCAGCAGGTGGCCCACCTCGTTGAAGACCTCGGGCCTGGTTCCGCGCCACACCGAGACCGAGGCGTTGCCGACCGGGCCGAACGCCTCGACGGAGTCGATCGGGACATCCTCGATCACGTGCTTGAACATCAGCACCACCGAGTCGTGCGCGACGATCAGAACCCGCCGCCCGGCGTGCCCCGCGCGCAGTTCCCCGACCACCTCGCGCACCCGGTCGGCGACGTCGGGGTAACTCTCGCCCCCGGGCGGCCGGAATCCGGCGTAAAGACGCGCCGTCAGGTTCTCCTCCTGCCCGGGAAACCTCTCCCGGAGCGCGATCAGGTTCATCCCCGACCAGCGTCCCATGCCGTGGTCCCTGAGCCTCGGCTCCAGCCGGACCTCGGGATCCACGCCCAGTTCGGCGGCGACCAGTTCCCAAGTCTGCACGGCCCTGCGATACGGCGAGCACAGGACGAGGTCGGGCGGGTCCCCACCGGCCAGACGCCGCCCCAGCCCGGCGGCCTGCTCCCTGCCGAGCGGGGTCAGCTCGACCTCGGAGTCGGGGCGCTCCAGGACGACCGCCCGCCCCGCGTGAAAAGCCTCCTCGAAGGCCGCGTTGGACTCGCTCTGACCGTGTCGTACCACAGTGATCGTCAGCGGCATTCCCTCATGAAAACGCCTTCTCGCTCAGCGGGCAAGGAGCGCCGGACACGGAACGAGCCGGGGCCCGCACCCTTCGAAGGATGCGGGCCCCGGCCCTTGCCGTGCTCGTGCTACGTCAGACCGGAACGATGTTCTCGGCCTGCGGGCCCTTCTGGCCCTGCGTGACGTCGAAGGAGACCTTCTGGCCCTCCTGCAGCTCACGGTAGCCCTGGGCGGCGATGTTGGAGTAGTGAGCGAAGACGTCGGCGCCGCCGCCGTCCTGCTCGATGAAGCCGAAGCCCTTTTCCGAGTTGAACCACTTCACGGTTCCCGTAGCCATAACCTTCTCCTTCGATAGGGGGCAGAGCCGGAATCCGCACCGCGCGGATCCCGCGTCGCCGCGATGAGCCCATCCGGAGATGACCGGGAAAACAAAAATGCACCTGAAGGTCATCCGTCAGGTGCACACAGAGTTTCATGGGTACCACAACCGCAACTGCTCTCAGTTTAGCACCTCTGCGGCCCGGCACACGAACTCGCCGGGCCCCTCCCCCGGCGTGCTGCCGGGGGAGGGGCGATCGCCAGGACGGGCCGGCCGTGGTCCTCACGGCCGTCGTAGCGGGGTGTCTCCCATCTCCCGATCGACCTGATGGGGACCGTGAGGCGAGGCCGGGAGGTGACGGCCCGGCCTTCACCTCTGCCGGGGGCTCCCGGAGCGGAACGCCGATGCGGGCGGTACACCCGCTCGGCTACACGAGGTCCACCTCCGCGTACGGCAGGCCACCGGACAGGGGCGGGAAACCCGGGCCCCGGTCGAAGAAGGGTAGGTCGTCGGTGACCAGGGCGCGCAGTTCCGCGCGGCGGATCTCGGTGGCCTCGGCGTCCACCTGCGGATCGTCGCGGGGACCGGACAGGACGACCCCGTAGTCGTCGCGGGCGCCGTCCGCCGAGACCTTGCCGTCGCGGACGTCGGCGGCCACCAGGGCGGGATCGCGGTCCAGTGGAGAACCCCAGCCGCCACCGCCGGTGGTGCGGACCCGAATGATCTCGCCCGCCCGGACCGGCGAGTCGTCCACCAGGCCCTCCATCTCCGTCCCGTCGATCTCCACGACGAAGGGTTTTCCGGCCCGGCCGCCGTTCACCCCCCAGCAGGACAGGATCGAGCGGTCGGCGATGGACATGAACGAGGCGTCGCGGAGCATCCGCAGGTGCTTGTCGTAGCCGAGACCGCCCCGGTAGAGGCCGGGACCGCCGGAGTCGCGGGCCAGGCCGAGCCGCTCGACCCGGAAGGGCCAGCGGGACTCGGCGAACTCGACCGGGATGTTGCGCGAGTCGGGCACCACGTGGATGGTGTCCTCCCCGTCCGCGTACCACCGGCCGCCCGAGCCGCCGCCGAGGACCTCACGCATCAGGTACGGGGTGCCGTCCAGGCCGTCGCCGTAGACGCCGGTGTAGCGGATGGTCTCCTGGTCGGCGGGCATCCGGCCGCCGGTCGCCTTGGCCAGCACCCCGGCCAGCACGCCCAGCAGGCGCAGGATCACGAAGGTACGGGCGTTGGTGGGGGCCGGGAAGATCGGGGTGAGCAGGGTGCCCTTCTGCGGGAACCGCATCTCGATGAGCGGCACGACGCCCTCGTTGACGTCGAGTTCGGCCATCCGCTCGGGGGTGTCGGCCAGGTTGCGCAGGATCGGCGCCAGCCACTTCTTCAGGAACACCCCGTCGGCGTAGTCGCCCGCGTGGTTGATCGGCCCCTTGGCCTGCGGCGAGGTGCCGGTGAAGTCGATGACCAGCGGCACCGGCGCGGAGTGGTCGACGGTGAGGGTTATCCGCTGGGTGTGCAGGCGGGGGGCGTCCACCCCGTCGTGCTCGGCGTAGTCCTCCCACACGTGGGTGCCCTCGGGGATCTTGGCCAGCAGTTCCCTGCGGAACGTCTCGGTGGTGTTGGAAATGATCGCGTCGAAGCACGCCTCGACCGCCTCGCGCCCGTACCGGTCGAACAGCTCGCCCAGCCGCCGCGCGCCCATCAGGCAGGCCGAGCACTCGGCGTCCAGGTCTCCGGCCAGCGAGTCGGGCATCCGCGAGTTCCGGGTCATGATGGTGAGCGCCGCCCGGTTGGGCACGCCCTCGTCCCACAGTTTGATCGGCGGGACCATCAGCCCCTCCTCGAACACGCTGCGCGCGTTGCTCGGCATGGAGCCGGGCACGCCCCCGCCGATGTCGTCATGGTGGCCGAACGCCTGCACGAAGGCGACGACCTCCCCGCCGTGAAAGACCGGGACCGTCACGCACAGGTCGGGCAGGTGCCCGATGCCCCCCTCGGACAGGTAGACGTCGTTGTGGAAGAACACGTCGCCGGGCTTCATCTCGGCGATCGGGAAGTCCCTGACGATCGGCTGGACCAGCGCCGAGTAGGACCTGCCGGTCAGCTTGCGCAGCCGTACGTCGTGGATGCCCGCGCGGAAGTCGTGCGCGTCGCGGATCATGGGCGAGCGGGCGGTACGGGCGATGGCCGTCTCGACCTCCATCTCCACGGACGCGAGCGTTCCCTCGACGATCTCCACCAGTACCGGGTCAGCCATTCGCGTCCGCTCCACGGCGCACCTCCAGGTTTCCGAACTCGTCCATGGTCGCGGTGAAGCCGGGGTGGACCGGCAGTGTGGAGCCGTACTCCTCGATGACCGCGGGACCGCTGATCTCCGCTCCGGCCGCCAGGTCGGCGCGGCGGTGGATCGGGGTGCTGCCCCACTCGTCGTAACAGACCTCACGGAAGGCGACCGGCTCGGGCCGGCTGGTGCCGTGCGGCCGGCGTCCGATGGCGGGGCGGGTGATCGGGCCGATACCGGAGACCCGGAGGTTGACCCACTCGACGCCGTGCCGGGGGTCGTCGCGGTAGCCGTACCCGTAGAGCTTGTGGTGCTCGGTGTGGAAGCGGTCCAGCACCTCGGCCCGCCACGCCTCGTCCAGCGGTCCGGCCGGGGCCGTCACCCTGACCTCGTAGGCCTGGCCGTAGTAGCGCAGGTCGGCGCTGCGCGCGTAGACGTGCGCCTTTCCTGCGAAACCCTCGCGGTCCAGGGCCGAGGCCGCCTGTCCCTCCAGCTCGCCGAAGATCTCCGCGGCGGCCGCGAACGAGAGGTCTCGGGTGACGAAGGTGCGCACGTAGTCGTTCTTGACGTCCACGGTGAGCAGCCCGAACGCCGAGACGTTGCCGGGGTCGGGCGGGACGATCACCGAGGGCAGGCCGAGGATGTCGATGAGCCTGCAGACCAGTAGCGGTCCCGAGCCGCCGAAGGCGACCATGGGGAAGTCGCGCACGTCCAGGCCGCGCTTGACGGTGATCTGGCGGATGGCGTTCGACTGGTTGAACGCGCTGATCTCCAGGATGCCCGTCGCGGTCCGTTCGGGAGTCAGTCCGATCTTGCCCGCGAGCGCCTCGATCCCCTGCCGGGCGGCGTCGGCGTCCAGCGGGATCTCCCCGCCGAGCAGGTGCGCCGGAACCCGGCCGAGGAAGACGTGCGCGTCGGTGACGGTGACCTCGGTGCCGCCCCGGCCGTAGCAGAGCGGCCCCGGGTCGGCCCCCGCGGACCTGGGCCCGACCTTCAGCGTGCCCTCCGGAGAGATCCACGCGATGGAGCCGCCGCCCGCGCCGACGGTCACGATGTCGATCATCGGGATCTTGCACGGGTAGCGGCCGATGCTGCCCTCGGTGGTCAGCGACGGCTCCCCGTCGACGACCACCGCGACGTCGGTGGAGGTGCCGCCGCCGTCCAGGGTGATCACCGAGGGGTGCCCGGCGGTGGCGGCGATCAGCGCGGCGCCGAGCGCGCCCGCGGCCGGTCCGGAGAGCACCGTGGTGATCGGCTGGTGCACCACCTCGGCCGCGGAGAGCACACCGCCGTTGCTCTTCATCACGGAGAACGGCAGGCCCTCCCCCGTCTCGTTCGCCTCTCCCAGACGTTCGGCCAGGTTGGCGATGTAGCGGCGCATCGTCGGTTTGACCGCGGCGTCGACCAGCGTGGTGACCGAGCGCTCGTACTCGCGGTACTCGCGCAGCACGTCGCACGAGATCGAGACGACCGCGTCCGGGTGCTCCCGTTCCAGGACCTCCCGCATGCGCAGCTCGTGGGCGGGGTTGGCGTACGAGTGCAGGAAGCAGACGCCGATCGCGGTGATACCGCGGTCGCGGAACCACCGGGCCGTCTCGACGGCCTGCTCCTCGTCGAACGGCCGCACCTCGGCCCCGGTGTGGTCCAGGCGCCCGCCGACGGTCCTGACCCGGTGCACCGGGACGATGCGGGGCGGCTTCACCCAGAAATAGGAGTTGCCGTAGCCGTCGGGCACGCTCTGGCGGGCGATCTCCAGGATGAACTCGAAACCCTCGGTGGTGACGAAGCCCAGGTCGGCGATCCGGTCCTCAAGGAGCTGGTTGGTGGCGACCGTGGTGCCGTGCACCACCGCCGACACGGCTTCCAGGGTCACCTCCTCGGCCCCGGCCGCCTTTCTGAGGACCTTCCATACCCCCTCCATGAACCCGTCGGCTGGGTTGGCGGGGGTGGAGGGAGTCTTGGTCGTGGTGATCTCACCGGTCTGCTCGTCCACCGCGACCACGTCTGTGAACGTGCCCCCGGTGTCGACCCCGATACGGACGCTGCGCATGCCCCCGTGTCTACCCAGTCCCGGCGAATCCGCAAATCGGCGGACCCTGCCGAAGCTACGCCCGATCCTTGGGCAGTGTTGGCGGGAGCGGAGGGGTGAGTACCGGTGAACGTCCGCGGAGACGCGAAGGGCCGGCCCTGCCGGAGGCCGGCCCTGCCGGAGGTCCGCGGTGCGCGTTCTAGCGGCGCCGGGGACCCATGGTGGTGTTGATCACCGAGTCGGCGTCGTGCGCGTGGACCTTGGCGGCGAGGCGGATGGCGATCTCGTTCGTACGG
The DNA here is from genome assembly GCF_050943795.1 of Streptosporangium sp. CA-115845. Classification (NCBI taxonomy): domain Bacteria; kingdom Bacillati; phylum Actinomycetota; class Actinomycetes; order Streptosporangiales; family Streptosporangiaceae; genus Streptosporangium; species Streptosporangium sp. CA-115845. The sequence goes on from NZ_CP191988.1 coordinate 6,686,247, forward strand.
CGCAGTTCGGCCTCGACCCTGTCCTTGCCGGACTGGCCGATCTGCACGCCGAAGTAGGCGCCGATGATCGCGCCCGAGACGCCGACGAGCCCGGCGAACGGCGCGGTCGTGTCGCCCCCGCGCAGCGTGATCACCGCGAAACCGATCAGGATGACCACGAGCCCCACGATGACGACGTAGAACCCGTACCGCCAGCGAGCCGCCTCGGCCTGGGCGGCGACGGCCTCGTCCTCGCTCATCATCGCCGCGAGCGCCACCGGTATCTCCGTGGTCTCCGCGCTGGAGGGGCCGGAGGTCAGGGTGGCCGGGGTCTTGCCGAGAGGTGGAACGGTCTTGTTGGTGGTCGTCACTGGTTCTCCCACTTTCCGATATGCCAAAGGGAATCTCCCATGCTTTTCACGGTCAAGCCAAGTCAAGCCCAGTCAGGCTATGCCAGCCAGGGACCACCCACCCCTACCAGCGGATCTTCCCTCTAAACCCCCTCGTACCTCCCGTCCTTCACCCTCGATCGCAGACCATGACCTTTCAGGCGGATGTCCAAGGATGGACCGTTACAAAACATGAAGATCACGAATCGAGAGCGGCCTGCTCTGACCCACCGGCCGAGCCCCGTCGACTCCCCGGCACCGCAGGGATCACAGGGCCAACGAAAGCGACAAACCGGTCACCAGGGGTGGAGATCGCTGACCACGCCAGAAGTACTAGGCTGGCGCCCCGTGACCGAAACGTCTGCCCTCTCCGCCGTTCCCGCCGTCTCCCGGGACGGGGTGCTGCGCTTCTACTTCGGCCCGATGGACTGCGGCAAGTCCACCCTGGCCCTGCAGATGAACTACAACCACGGCCGCCAGGGCAGGCGCGGCCTGGTGCTCACCAAACACGACCGCTCGGGCAGCGCGCAGGTCACCAGCCGGATCGGCCTGGGCAGCGAGGCCGTCGAGGTCGACGACGACCTGGACCTGGTGGACCTGGTCCGCGCGCACCAGCCCATCGACTACGTCATCTGCGACGAGGCGTGCTTCTACACGGTCGCCCAGATCGAGCAGCTCGCCGACCTCACCGACGACCACGGCGTCGACGTCTACGCCTTCGGCCTGGCCTCGGACTTCCGCTCGCGGATGTTCCCCGCCGCCCAGCGGCTCTTCGAGCTGGCCGACGAGATCAACCGCCTCCAGGTCGAGGTCCTGTGCTGGTGCGGGCGCCCCGGGCGGCTGAACGCCCGGGTGGTCGGCGGCAGCATGACCCGTACCGGCGAGCAGGTGGTCATCGGCGACACCGGCGCCGCTCCGATCCGCTACCAGGTCCTGTGCCGCCGCCACCACCGCTCCGGCGAGCTCGGCCTGCCCGGTCTTCCCGGCTGACCTCCCCCGCGCGGGCCCGGCGTCGTCAGACGGCGCAGTATCCCTCGTCATCGCAGGCGTTCCCGCCGGCCGGTGACTGCCCGGTGCGCTCGGCGACCTCTTCCAGGGCGGCGAGCAGGGTGTCCTCGGGCTGGGCGCCGGAGACGGCGAACTGGCCCTCGAACAGGAAGAGCGGTACCGAGCTGACGCCGATGGCACGGGCCTGGGCCAGCTCCTCCCGCACCGCCGCCGCGCCGTCCGCACCGTCGAGGTCCGCCCGTACGCCGAGTTCCCCGGCCAGCTTGGCGAGCACCTCGCGCGAGCCGACGTCGAGACCGTCGGTGAAGTGCGCCCGGAAGAGCGCGTACAGCGCCTCCTCCCCCTTGCCCTGCTCTCCGGCGAGCCGGATGAGGCGGTGCGCGTCGAAGGTGTTGGCCTGGATCGCGTGGTCGAAGTCCAGCACCAGCCCGTCCTCCGCGGCGACCCCGCCCACTCTCCCGAACATCTGCGCGGCCTGCTCGGCCCCGCCGAACTTCTTCGCGGCCCAGGTGAGTGTGAGCTCGCCGGTGGACTTCGCGTCCGGCGCGAGCTGGAACGGCCTGAACTCGACCTCCACCTCCCCGCCCTTGGCCCGGTAGCGCTCGACGGCGCGGGCGAAGCGGGCATGACCGATGTAGCACCAGGGACAGACGACGTCTGAGTAGATTTCAACCTTCACATACCGCTGCAACCGGCGCGAAGGGCCGCTCATTCCGCGGTATCGCCCACACCTGGTGAGGCGGGGTCAGTACGACAACCGCCTGCCCGCCGGAGTCCGCAGGTCCAGGGTGAGCCGGGCGGAGGACCGTGACCGCCTGCGGGTCTGGATCCGACGCATCGTCACCCGACCTTCGCGGGCCGCCATGTCCCGGGCACCGGGACCGGGACGGAAAAGAGCCGCCGGGGCACCCTCCCCCGACGAGAGGGCGGGCCGGCGGCCGTCTGGGAGGCCGAAGCCCTCATGCCGCCCCGACGCAGTGGCTGTGCTGGGCGGGAATGTCGCGATGGGCGGGAATGCTACGTCCGTCGGGCATAAGCTCCCCGGTGTCATCGAAGACCACCACGCCGTTGCAGAGCAGCCCCCACCCCTGCTCTGGGTAGGAGACCACGAGACGCGCCGCCTCATGGTCAAAAGCGTCCGCGGACGGACAGGGGGGTATGTGCTGGCACACGGTCTTGCTCCGATCTTGATTGGCTGCGGGAAGGACTCCCGGCTCAGAGGGAGATGGCACGGACGACTTTCCCGGCCGGCTCGCGCCGGCTTCATGGAATCTCGCCTTCGCATCCGCGCCGGCACTTCGTGCGCTCCAACGCGACCAGGTTCTGGTGGGTGGCCCCGCCTGCGTCACCGCGTCCATCTGTCCGATGACCCGCACATGACGCGGGATCTCCTACCAGTGTTCCCTGAGCCAACAAGGGTTAATTTGTCACCTTTTTTGGTATCAATTAATCTTTGTCTACACCCGTGCTCGTCGGCCGTCGATAGAGACACGGTCTTGTCCTGGTAGAGCATTCTTTGCGTCGCCAGGTTCCCTCGGCAGCAGGGGCAGAACCGGCCGACCGTGACCGCCGGGCAGTGGCCGGATGCGGTCAGCGCCGGGCCGATATGACAACCAGGCCGGCGGCCGGAAGGGGGTCAGGGCGCGTAGACGATGGACCAGGGGCGAGGCTCGGTCGACGGTGCCACTCCGAGGGCCGGCGGCGGTGTCCCGGCGGTGCCGTGCCGGGCGAGGACCTCGGCGGCCAGCACGGCGAAGCGAGTGGCCGCCGGGTGGGCCGACCGTTCCGGCCAGGCGACGCATATCCCCCGCTGGAGCGGGTCGCCGGCCAGGGGGCGCCAGATCACCCGTGGCTCCCTGCGCGCCATCGCCTCCTGCTCGAACGCCACCCCGTGGCCCGCCAGCACCAGTCCCAGCAGGAACTCCGGGTTGCGGGCGTGCCGGAGCCGTACCGGGGAGAAACCTTTCGTGCGGCAGACGTCGAGCAGGTGGTCGTACCAGGCCGGGAAGGTCTCGCGGGGGAAGACGACGAGGTCGTGCCCGGTGAGGTCGGCCAGCTCGATCTCCCACGGCCGCGATCCCGGCCGCCGCGCCCCCGGTTCCGGCCGTACCACTGCCAGGGGGGAGGTGCGTGGCAGCACCACGCCCAGCGGGATCTTCACGACAGGGCCGTACAGCAGACCGGGGGCATCGACGGGGTGGTGCACGAGGCCCGCGTCGAGCTGGGCGGAGGCCAGGCGGCGGAGCTGTTCCGGGACCGTGAGCTCTTGGAGCTCCAGGTGTAGCCCCGGGGTGTCCTCGGTGACGCGCCGCAGCAGGGCGTGGAGTGCCACGGCCGGGATCTCCGGGGGCACCCCGACCCGGAGGGTTCCCAGCTCGCCTTCACCGGCCTGGCGCATCATCGTCCGCAGGCGCTCCTCGCCCGCGAGGAACCGCCTGGCCTCCCCGACGAGAAGCCGGCCCGCCGCCGTGAGCTCGATCTGGCGGCGCGAGCGGTCGAACAACTCGGCGCCGAGCTCGCGCTCCAGTCGCTGGATCGACTGGCTGAGCGGCGGCTGGGCGATGCCGAGCACCTCCGCGGCATGGCCGAAGTGCAGTTCTTCGGCGACGACGAGGAAATGCCGCAGGTGCCGGGAAAGGTCCACGGCGCCACGATAGGCGATCGTCCGCGCGCGCCTTCATCCCCCGAGATCCGTCGGATCTCCCCAGGCATGGACGACCGTGCTTCACAGACATCCGGCGGGCCTGGATAGCGTTGCGGGTGTGTCGACAGAGGAACGGATAGCGGAGATCTTCGCGGCGGCCGGCCTGGACGGTCATCTGCACGCGCTGGACATCACCGGGGGGCGTGCGGTCGGGGTACGCGCCGACGAGCAGGTGGTGATCGCCTCGATCTTCAAGGTGCTGCTGGTCCTGGAGTTCGCCCGCCAGGCCGCGGCCGGCCAGCTCGACCCGGCCGAGCGCGTGCTGGTGACGGCCGGGGACAGGCTCGGCGGCTGGGGAACCGCCGGATGCGCGGACGACGTGGAGCTGTCGCTCCGCGACCTGGCCCACTTCGCCATGTCCGTCAGCGACAACACCGCCGCCGACCTGCTGATGCGCAGGGTGGGCCTGGACACCGTCCAGATGCTGGCCGCGGAGCTGGGGCTGGGACGCACCCGGGTGATCGGCGGGCCCAGGCAGGTGCTGGAGTCGATGCTCGCGGATGTGGGGGCGCGGGACGGCGCCGAGTTCGCGCGGATCTTCCCGACCCTGCCCGCCGAGCGGGTCTGGGCGCTGCGGGTCTTCGACCCCGGTCACACGACCTCGAGCACCGCGCGCGAGATGACCCGGCTGCTCGGGCTGATCTGGCGCGACGAGGCGGGACCGCCGCAGGCGTGCGCGGCGGTGCGCGACTACCTGGCGCGGCAGATCTCCTGGACCCGGATCGCCTCGGGGTTCCCCCCGGAGGTGCGGGTGTCCGCCAAGACCGGGACGCTGCCCGGCCTGCACATGGAGGCGGGGGTCGCCGAGTATCCCGGCGGCGGGAGGTACGCGGTGGCGGTGTTCGCCAGGACCGAGCAGCTGCACGCGACCCGGCGCATCGACGTCGACCTGGCGATCGGCCAGGCCGCCCGGGTCGCCGTCGACGCGCTACGCGCCGGCCCCGACCGCGGCTGAGGTCCGCACCGGGCTGGAACACCGCGCGGAGCCACGGGGGCCACCGCGCGGGACCACCGGAAGGCCTGGACGGCCTGTCCCCAGGGCGGCTCCCGGCGCCTTTCAGGAAGGGCCGCCTGGTGCGGTGGAGTCGCGGATCACGAGCCGGCAGGGCATGGTGTGGATGCCCGGGGCGACCTTCCCGTCGATGGCGGCGAACAGGTGTTGCGCGGCCGTGTGCCCCAGCCGTTCCAGGTTCGGGTCGACGCTGGTGAGCAGCGGGCGGCTCTCAGCCGACAGCACCTCCCAGCTGATCTCCGCGCCGCAGGCGATCGTCTAGTGCGACGTTCCTCATCGGACGCGCAGATCCACGTTGACTCAGGACGCAGGAAAGGCCACCTCGACAGCCCCGGGGTTTCGGCCGCGCGTTCGCGACCTCCGTTGAGGAACGGAGCACTAGGCGGCGTCGGCGATCTCCCTCAGCCGGGCGGCCAGTTGCTCCGGCTCGCCGTCCACCAGGGCCGACACCCCGCGCCACCAGGCGAACCACTCGCCGCTGCGCCACATCCAGTCGATCCGCTCGATGGCGGCGATGACGTCGCCCCTGTTGCGCCAGACCGCACCCGCCTGTTCCGCGGAGGCGCCCTGGCGCAGCGCCCAGGTGTGCAGGACTCCGGCGGCCTCGGTGTCGACCGGCTGCTCGTACGGGTCGGGGTGCTCGTCCAGCCGGTGCGGGCCCAGCCCCGCGGCGACGCCCCAGCTCCACTGGGCCTCGGCGGGACGGGAGTAGCGCAGCGAGTCGAAGTCGAGGTTGGAACCGAGCTCGTCGTCCGCCCGGCGCAGCACCAGCGCGTCGAGGCGGCCGCCCGCGTCGAAGGAGACCACGATCCGCTGGCCGGGGCGCGCGCCGGGCGGCAGTTCGACCCGGTCCTCGGCCTGCCAGGAGTTGAGGTCGGTGACGGCGGCGGGGCGGCCCCAGGTCTCGTCCGCCGCGTCGTCGGCGATCCAGGCGGCGAGCATCTCCAGAACCGTCAGGTCGGTCCACGGTTCGATCGCGGTGGAGCTCCACAGCACCTCGTCCGGCGCGGGCAGCTTGCCGCCGCGCTCGCGCCGCCACCACCGCTCGCCGAGCTCGCGGGTTCCGACCAGCAGGGCGGCCAGCGCGGCGAGCTCGGTGGATCTGCGGGTGAGGGGGGCGCCTCGGGCGAGCTCGACGGAACGCGCGACACGGTCGGCGCCCAGCGCCGCTCCCGCCTCGCCCAGCAGCAGGGCGGCGTCCGGCCGCTCCTCGCCCAGTAGGTCACGGATCAGTCGTCTGGCCTCGGTTCTCGCGTCCTCCGCACGTCCCTCACGCATACCGACACGGTACGCCGGGAGATCCTTAGGCGCGAGCGTCACCGGGCGCCACCACCTGCCGTCGTCCTGCGGTGACGCGGCGAGGTGCGCCGATGTGGCCGAGCAGGGTGCGGGAGAGTATCCGTTTGATACCCCCGGCCAGCATGATCAGGTCGCGCACCGGCCCGCTGGGGAACGGCATCGGCCTTCGGCCGCCCACGTGTCACGCGGGCGGCCGAAGAGCGCGTGGCGGCCCCGGCCGGTGTCCGAGCGTCAGCCGAGGGTGTCGATCGCACCGATCATGATGTCCCAGAACCGGTCCCGGTCGAGTACGGTTCCGACGTTCGCGTTGGGCTCCCAGTCCATCCGGCCGTGCAGGTCGGCCACGGTGGCGCCCCGGGTGTGCGCGCCGTCCAGCTCGACCCGCAGACCCACCCGGACATGGGTGAGGACCGTGGGATCGATCAGGTAGGCGACGGTGATCGGATCGTGCAGCGGGGGCGCCTCGAATCCCCAGGTCTGGTGGTAGCTGGAGCCGAAGAAGGTGAGAAGTTCCACGCAGACCCGGGCCAGCGGGGTGCCGAGCGCGGCTATCCGGTCGAGCACGTCCGCGGTGACGAGCGCCTGGTGGCTGACGTTGAGCCCCACCCAGGTGGTCGGGATGCCGCTGCCGAGCACCTCCGCCGCGGCCTCCGGGTCGGCGTAGATGTTGAACTCGGCGTAGGGCGTGTGGTTGCCGCGCTCGGTGGAGCCACCCATGATCACGATCTCGCGGATCCGGTCGCGGTCGCCGGGATGGCTGCGCAGCAGCGTGGCGATGTTGGTCAGCGGCCCGATGGCCACCACCGTCACCGGCTCGTCGGCGGCGGCGAGCGTGTCGTGGATGAGCTCGACACCGTGGCGCGGATCGAGGGGCACGTCGGGCTCGCCGAAGGCCGGGCCGTCCAGCCCGCTCTCCCCGTGCACGTAGTCGCCGATCTCCAGCGGGCCGGCGAGCGGCCGGTCGCAACCGGCCGCGACCGGCACCCCGGTCGCCCCCGCCAGGCTGAGCATCCGCCGCGCGTTGAGGGCGGTCTTCGCCACGGTCTGGTTGCCGGCGACGGTGGTGACCGCGCGCAGGTCGATCGCCGGGTCGGCCACCGCCAGCAGGATGGCCAGGGCGTCGTCGTGCCCCGGATCACAGTCGAGAATCACCGGGATCGGCATGTCAGATCTCCTTCGCCAGCCAGCGCACGGCCCGGGTGAAGAGGGTGCGGTAACCATCCCAGGTGACGAACTCCTCGGGGCACCAGTGCGGGGCGATGTCGGAGGCCCAGGCGAGCGTGCGGCCCGCCCCCGCCTGCCGTACGGCGAGCAGCGGGTCGGCGCCGACGGTGGCGAGCAGCCGGGCGTCCTCGGGGACCTCGAAGCGGTTGTAGCCGAGCAGGTCGGGCCAGTCGGAGGGCAGCCCGTCCACGATGGGATGGGCCGGATCGACGACGACGCCCGGAAGACCCTGCGGGGTCTCCACCCGGTCGTCGTAGGGAGAGATCCGGGCGGGGAGCACCCGCTCCACGGGGGTGCCGCGGAAGGCCGCCTTCGCCTCGATGCCCTGGAAGCTGAGGTAGCCACCGGCCATCGCCAGGCCGCCGCCCTGCTCCACCCAGCTCGCCAGCAGGTCGAGCCGGTTCGCCGACTTCCTGCTGTGCAGCCAGGTGTCGGGGTGCAGCAGGATGCTGTTGGCGCCGATGTCGGAGAGCACGACGACGTCGTAGGCCGCCAGCTCCTCGGACGTCCCGGGGAACAGCTTGGGCACGTCGTGCGCGGGTAGATGGTCGACCTCGATGCCGTCTGCCACCAGTACGTCGCGCAGCGGCTCGAAGCCGGTGTGGTAGGTCGTCGTGGTGAACTCGTCGAACCCCTTGTAGTGGGTCGACACGCTCATCCACGACTCGCCGGCGATCAGCACGCGGGTCATATCGTCTCCTTCAGAGGGTCTTCGGGGTGGTAAAGAGCTCGCGCGGGTTGGCGACGAGCAGCCGGTCGGTGTCCTCGGGGGTCAGCCCGTGCTGGTGCAGGCGCGGCACGAAATGCGTGAGGATGTGCGCGTAGCCGGTTCCGCCGTACCGGACCAGCATGGTCTTGAGGAACACGTCCTGGGAGAGCAGCAGCCGACCGCCCAGGCCGGCGCGGACCAGCCAGGCGACGGCGGCGGCGTTCTCCTCGTCGCACGGCGACTGGCCCTCGCCGGGGTAGAGGTAGTCCATGCCGCACATGTCGTATCCGAGGTAGGCCCCCCGGGCGGCGAGGGACACCTGGTAGTCGCGCTCACGCAGGCTGGGGTTCATGTGTGACAGCACGGTGGCCGTGAGGAGGCCGCCCTCCTCGGCGACGACGTCGAGCACCCGGTGGCCGTGCCGTACCCACCCGGGCAGGTGCACCGAGAGCGGCGCGCCGGTGCGGGCCTGGGCTCGGGCGGCGCCGCGCAGCACCTTCTCCTCGGCCGGGGTGAAGTCCGGGGAGATCCCGATCTCCCCGATCACCCCGGCACGTACTCCCCCGGCGCCGTCGACCAGATCTCGCTCGATCTCGTCGGCGACGTCGGCGGCGCTCATGCCACGAACCCGGGCCGGTTGGGTGCGCTCCAGGTAGAAGCCGCAGCCCATCACGATGTTCAGGCCGGTGGCACGGGCGATGCGGACCAGCTCCGCCGGGGCGCGGCCGATGCCCTCCGGGGTGACGTCCAGCACGGTGCGGCCCCCACGGGCCGCGAATCGGGCCACCTCCTCGATCGCCACACCGGTGTCGTCGAGGGACACGTTGTCGCGGGAGAGGTAGGGGTCCAGCCGCAGCCGGCCGAGGAACTCCATCCGCACCGGCGAGCCGGCGATCAGCTCACCCTCGGCGTCGCCCTCGGGGGCGGGGTGCCAGGCGCTGGCGCCGTTGTTGCGCAGGTGCTCGTGGCAGAGAGTGATGCCGAGCTCGGCGACGGGCACCTCGCCGAGCACCGTGGTCGCGGTCGCCGCCTCGGCCCGACCGGTCATTTCCGCACCGCGCCGAACCTCGCCCACATTTTGTTGTTGGCGAAGATGGCCAGCAGGAGAATGCTGCCCTGCACGATCTGCACGTAGAACGGCGAGACGTGCAGCAGCACCAGGCCGTTGGCGATGACGCCGAGGGTGAGCGCGCCGAAGATGGTGCCGAGCATGCTGGCCCGTCCGCCGAACAGACTGGTCCCGCCGAGCACGACGGCCGTGATGACCTCCAGCTCGAACCCGGTGCCCGCGTTCGACGACCCGGAGCTGAGCCGGGTGGCGATCAGCACTCCGGCGAGCGCGGCGGCCAGGCCGGCCAGCACGTAGACGGTGAGCCCGATCCTGCGGGTGTTCACACCGGTACGGCGCAGCGACTCACCGTTGGAGCCGAGACCGACCACGTAGCGGCCGAACGGCGTGCGGGTCAGGACCAGCCAGCCGAGCAGCGCGATCACCACGGCGAGGATGGCCGGCACCGGCACTCCGGCGATGCGGCCCTGGCCGAGCTGGACGATCCACAACTCACCGTCGATCGGGGTGGAGTACCCCTCGGTCGCGCGCAGGGCGGTGCCCCGCAGGATCGAGAGCATGGCCAAGGTGACGATGAACGCCGGGATGCCCTGGTAGGAGGAGAACCAGCCGTTGACGAACCCGATCGCCGCGCCGAGCGCGAGGATCGCGATGAGCGCGAGGGTGGGATCCCAGCCCTGCTGCAGGACGATCGCCAGCAACGATCCGGACAGCGCGACCGTCGAGCCGACCGACAGGTCGATGCCGGCGGTGCTGATCACGAAGGTCATCGCGACCGCGACGATCAGGGTCGGGGAGATCTGCCGGATCAGGTTGAGCAGGTTGCCGACGCTGGCGAAGCGGTCGGCGGAGAACGAGAAGAAGATCAGCAGCAGGACCAGCACGGCCCCGATGGCGATGGTCTGGGCGTGGCTGCCGATGTGGGCGGTGAGGCGGGCCGATCGGGTGGTGACCACCCTCTCACTGGTGACGGTCATGACCGCGCTCCCTCGGGCTGGTCGTGGGCGACGATCTCCGACACGAGCCGCTCCAGGCTGGTGGTGCGGGCGTCGAGGTCGGCGCGGAGCGTCCCCTCGTACATCACGCAGAGCCGGTCGCAGACCCGGAACAGGTCCTGGAGGCGGTGGGTGATCAGAATCACCGAGACCCCCTGGGAGGAGACGGTCTTGATCAGTTCCAGCACCGTCTCGACCTCGGCGACGGCGAGCGCGGCCGTGGGCTCGTCGAGGATGAGCAGCTTGGGGCCGAAGGTGACCGCGCGGGCGATGGCGACCGCCTGCCGCTGTCCGCCGGAGAGCCCTCCCACCGGGATGTCGGTGAGCGGGATCCGGATGTTGAGCGCGTCAAGTTGCCGGCGCGCGTCCTTGTGCATCCGCTTGATGTCCAGCAGCAGGCCACCGGCCCGGCGCGGTTCACGGCCGAGGAACAGATTGCCCGCCACGTCGATGTCGTCGCAGAGCGCGAGGTCCTGGTAGACCATCTCGATCCCCAGTTCGCGAGCGTCGCGGGGGGTGGCGAAGGACACCTGGCGGCCGTCGAAGACGATCTGCCCGGAGTCCGGCACGACGGTGCCCGCGAGCACCTTCATCAGGGTGGACTTGCCGGCGGCGTTGTCGCCGACCAGTCCCACCACCTCGCCCGCACCGACCCGCAGATTGGCCCCGCGCAGCGCGTCGACCATCCCGTAGCGTTTGCGGATGTCGCGCATGACCACACGGTCCGCGCCGGTCGCCTCGTAGTCGGTCATAGGGGTCTCTCCGTCGCTCACTTGAACGTGGAACGGTACTTGTCGACGTTTTCCTGGGTCACGATCGTGACGGGCACATCAATGGTCTTCTTGGCCTGCGCGCCACCGATCAGCGCCTTGACCTCCTTGACCGCCTCGTAGCCCTCGGTCCTGGGATCCTGCTGCACGACTCCGGCGACGAAGCCGGCGTCGATGCCGCCGATCACTTCCGCGGTGAGGTCCCAGCCGAAGACCTTGACCCGGTCGCTCGCGTTCTGCGACTTCACCGCGGCCACCGTGCCGAGCAGCGCGGGCTCTCCGGTGGCGTACACGGCCGTGAGGTCCGAGCGCGAGGTGAGCAGGTTCTCGGCGGCGGCCAGGGCGGCCTCCTGCTTGTTCTGCCCGTCCACGGTCTGGACGATCTTGGCGCCGGCCGCCTCGACGGTCGAGTTGAAGCCGTCCTTGCGCACGTTCTGGATGAAGGAGTTGAGCGCGCCGACCACGCCGATGTTCGGCGCGGCCACATTCTGCTTCTTGGCCCACTCGTTGACGAACGTGCCCATCTGCTTGGCCGCGGCCGCGTTGTCCACGCCCACCTGGGTGTCGACCGCCGGGGAGTCCACGATCGCGTCGACGGCCACGACCTTCAGTCCCGCGTCCTTGGCGATCTTGACGGCGGGCTTGATGCCCTCGACGTCGATGGCCACCACGATGACGCCGTCGAACTGCTGCTGGACGAAGTTGTCGATGGCCTCGTTCTGCTTCACGGAGTCGTCGTTGGCGTTGAAGATCGTGAGGTCGACGCCCGCCTCCTGCGCGGCCTGCTGAGCACCGGCGTTCATCTCGTTGAAGAAGATCGCCTGCTGGTTGATCTGCACCAGGCCGATCTTCGGCTTTTCTCCGCCGTCGGCTGAGGGCGCGGTGTCGGAGGCGTCCGTGCCGCCACATGCCGCGGCCAGCAGGCCGGTGGCAAGGATCGCCGTGACGGCGGTCAGGCGGGTGAAGCGAGTCGGTCGTGCCATCAAATCAGCCTTTCGAGACGCTGATACAGCGGGGGTTGGTAATCGATTACCAATGTCCGGGGATGTTAGCCATCAGGGAAAACCCACGTCAAGGTGACGTAAGGCCGCGGACGCTCTATGGTGCTAACCACCCGCATACGAGCGAGCTCACATGACGGGGAGGCGGCCGGTTATCCTCAGCACGACCAGGGAAATCGATTACACAACATGGGCGTGACAATCCACGACGTGGCCAGAGCGGCCGGCGTCTCCGTGGCCTCGGCCTCGCGTGCCCTGTCCGGGCGTCGCAAGGTCACCGCCGAGGTGGCCGAGCGGGTGACCCGGGCCGCCGCCGAGCTGGGCTACCGGCCTAACGCCATCGCCAAGGCACTGCGCGACCAGACCACCGGAACAATCGGCATGATCGTTCCCGGCATCGGCAACCCGTTCTTCACCACGATCGTCGAGTCGGTGGAGCATCAGCTCCAGGAGACCGGGCGGGACCTGCTGTTGTGCGCCTCCCTGTACACACCCGAGATCGAGGCCCGGCGGCTGAACACGCTGCTGGCCCGGCGGGTGGACGGCCTGATCATCAGCCCGTGCGACTTCGAGGCCAGCGCGCCGGCCGTGCTGAACGCGGCCCGGCAGGTGCCCCTGGTGCAGGTGGACCGCTACATCGAGGGCGGCGGAGCCGACTGGGTCGGCGTGGACGACGACTCGGCGCTGGCCCAGGCGGTCGACCACGTGGTCGCCGGAGGAGCACGCTCCGTCGTCTTCGTCAGCAGCCGCCTGATGAACTCCTCCGCGAGGTTGCGGCTGGCCGGCTTCCAGCTCGCCACAGCCCGTGCCGGGATCGCCTCCCTGCCGCCGCTGCTCGGCGAGTTCACCCTCGCCTGGGGCTTCGAGGCCGGGCAGGCGCTGCTCGCCGGCGACGCCCTGCCGGACGCGGTGGTCTGCGGAAACGACGAGATCGCGGTCGGCCTGCTGCGGGCGCTGCGGCTCGGCGGTGTACGGGTTCCCGAGGAGATATCGGTGGTGGGGTTCGACGACGTCGGCCACGCGGCGATGTGCGACCCGCCGCTCACCACAGTGCGCCAGCCCGTGGAGGAGATGGCGGCCGAGGCGGTACGCCTGCTGAACCAGGTACGGGTGGGCGATCCACGGCCCGCGCAGCGCATCGCGATCGCCCCCCGGCTCGTCGTACGGCAGACCAGCCGACCCGCGACCAGGGGCGTGGCCCCCGCCGGAGCCGGAGAACCATGACCGAGGACGGTCGGGAAGACAAGGAAACGACATGACCGACGTCGTGGCACTGACCAGCGAGCTGATCAGGATCGACTCGGTGGGCGGCGGCGAGGCCGCGGTCGCCGAGCCGCTCGCCCGCAGGCTGGAAGCCGCCGGTTTCGAGGTGCGGGCACACGACCACGCGCCCGGCCGTACCGGACTGGTGGCCCGGTGGGGAACGGGCATGCCCGTCACCCTCACCGGCCACCTCGACACGGTTCCGCTGGGCGGCCAGGCATGGACGCACGAGCCGCACGCCGCGGAGATGGACGGCGACCGGCTCTACGGGCGGGGGTCGAGCGACATGAAGGCCGGAGTGGCCGCGCTGGTCGTCGCCGCCGAGCGGCACGCGCGCGGGCCGGGCCGCCGGGTGGCGCTGGAGATCGTCCTCACCGCGGGGGAGGAGACCGGCTGCGAGGGCGCGATCGACATGATCGCCCGCGGGCTGGTCAGCCGATCCCGGGGACTGCTGGTGGCCGAGCCCACCGCGAACCGTGCCCTGCTCGGGCACAAGGGCGCGCTCTGGCTGAAGGCGACCGCCCAAGGCCGGACCGCTCACGGCTCGATGCCCCACCTGGGTGACAACGCGATCTACAAGCTGGCCCGCGCCATCGGCGCCGTCGAGCGCTTCGATCACGGCGTTCCCCCCCACCCCTGGCTCGGCGCGCCGACCGCGAACGTGGGGACCGTACACGGCGGGATCAACGTGAACTCCGTCCCCGACCTCGCCGAGGCGACCGTCGACATACGCACGGTCACCGGCCAGGACCACGCGGAGCTACGCGAGCGGCTCCGGGAGAGGCTCGGCGGGGAGACCTCGCTGGAGGTGCTGACCGACCTGCCCTCGGTGTGGACCGACCCGGACGACCCCTTCGTGCGGGCCCTGCTCGCCGCGGGGGCCCGCCCCCCGGGCGACCGACCGGCCGCCAGCTACTTCACCGACGCCTCGGTGCTGGCCGCCGCCTGCGGCGGAGTACCCACCGTGATCTGCGGCCCCGGGGAGCCGGAGCAGGCACACGTCACCGACGAGTACTGCGAGACTCCCCGGATCGAGGAGGCCGTCGAGATCTACGCCGGCGCCCTGGCGGGGTTGCCGTCGTAACAAAAATCGGGTGAATTCGGCTGACACCTGACAGGGCACTACTGGGCGCGAGCGTCGCCGGGAGACGGTACGGCCGTGCCGTCGTCGCCGTCGTCCTGCGGCTTCGCGGTGAGATAGGCGGCCCTTCCCACCATGTAGGCGGCCACCGCGGCCGTCACCACCTGGTAGACGGCGACCAGGACGATGACGCCGGCGATCTTCCAGCTGGGGTCGCGCAGCCACATGGCGAGCAGGATGAGGTGGAGGCCGAGCACCTGGGGCTTGGTCGCCGCGTGCATGCGCGCCAGGGTGCCGGGGAACCTGACCATGCCCACCCCCGCCGCGAACGCCAGCGTCGCCCCCAGCAGCAGGCAGACGGCCGCGGCCACGTCCATCGCGGTCACCGGGCACGCCCGGAGAAGAACCTGGCCAGCGAGACCGAGCCGACGAACCCCAGCAGGGAGAGCACCAGCAGCACGGGCAGCATCGAGTACTCCCGGTAGGTCGCCGCCCCCGCCCCGATCGCGCAGATGACGACGGCGGTGAGCACGTCCAGCGCGACGGCGCGGTCCAGCATCGTCGGACCGCGCACCAGGCGGTAGAGCGTCATCGCCGCCGCGGCGGCGAGCAGTCCCAGGGCGATCAGGTAAACCGTCGTCATCGCACCTCCTCCTGATCCGCGCGAGTGCCGAAGGCGGCCACGATGCGGTTCTCCAGCCGGGTCACGTCATCCTGGGTGACCTGGCTGACCGTCGACGGGTCACCGGGCACGCCGAGCACGTGGAGCAGGAGCGTTCTCTCCCGGACGTTCGCATCCAGCACCAGGCTGCCCGGCAGCGCCGACAGCGCCACCGTCACCAGCACCGCCATCGGCTCCGACGAGGCACGCAGCCTCACCTCGACGAACTGGACCGGCGGCGGTTTGCCCAGTCTCAGCGCCCAGAAGGCCACCCGGAAGCTGGAGACCACCATGTCCCGCAAGAAGCGGATGAGGAACAGCGGGATCTTGACAGGGTGGAGCCGGATGCCGGTGTCCTGGATCGGCAGGGGCAGCAGCCACACGAGGACCAGCCCGGCCAGCAGGCCGCCGAGCACGTTGCCCACGCTCAGGTCTCCCCAGAGCAGCAGCCAGATCAGCGTCAGCCAGAGCACCTGCGGCAGCGGCACGGGCCTGCCCAGCAGCCGCAGCACCGTGAACGTCGGGCGGGGCTCGCTCACCGCTCACCGCCGAGCACCGCGGAGATGTACGGTTCACGGGCCAGCAGTTCCGCCGCGGCCCGCTGCGACAGGGCGGACAGCGGGCCGGCCAGCACGGTGAAGGACAGGGCCAGCGCCACCAGGGCGGCCGTGGAGGCGAACATGAGCTTCGGCATGGTGACGGAGGTGACGATCGCCTCGCCGGCGGACCCGGCGGCGGGCTTCGGGTCCGCTCCGTCCCCGTCCTCCTGGGTGTCCTCCTGGGTCTCCAGCACGGTTCCCCCCTCGGTGACCATTCCCGCGGGCGGCACCCGCCAGAACGCCTTGTTCCAGGTCGTGGCCACCGCGTACAGGGTGAGCAGGCTGGTCACCAGCCCTCCGGCGACCAGGGTCAGGGCCATCGGACCGCCGTCCGCCACTCCCGCCTGGATCAGCCCGAGCTTGCCCAGGAAGCCTGACATCGGCGGGATGCCCGCCAGGTTCATCGCGGGCACGAAGAAGAGCACCGCGATCACGGGTGTCAGTTTCGCCAGACCGCCGAGACCCTCCAGGGAGGTGGTGCCGGTGCGGCGCTCGATCATGCCGGTCACCAGGAACAGGCTCGTCTGCACGGTGATGTGGTGAGCCACGTAGAAGATGGCACCCGCCATGCCCTGGACGCTGTACAGGGCGACTCCGAACACCATATAGCCGATATGGCTGACCAGGGTGAAGGAGAGCATCCGTTTTATGTCGGTCTGCGCCACCGCCCCGAGCACCCCGACGAGCATGGTCAGCAGCGCCGCCCACATCAGAATGTCGCCCACCGGACCGCCGGGGAACAGCAGCGCCTCCAGGCGGATGATCGAGTAGACGCCGACCTTGGTGAGCAGCCCGGCGAAGAGCGCCGTCGCGGGGGCGGGCGCGGTCGGATACGAGTCGGGCAGCCACGCCGACATCGGGAAGATCGCGGCCTTGACCACGAAGACCAGCAGGAGCGTCAACTCGACCAGCAGCCTGACATGCTGGGGCAGCACCGAGAAGCGCTCGGCCAGCTGCGCCAGCGACACGGTGCCCGTGGCGCCGTAGGCCACCGCGATCGCGACCAGGAACAGCAGTGACGAGGCCAGTCCTATCACCGTGTAGGTGGCGCCCGCCCGGATGCGGGCCTCGGTCCCGCCGAAGGTCAGCAGCACGTACGAGCCGCCGAGCAGCATCTCGAACCCGACGAAGAGGTTGAACAGGTCCCCGGAGAGGAAGGCGTCCGACACTCCGGCGACCATGATCAAGTAGGCCGGGTGGAAGATCGACAGTGAGGCCTTGTACTCCTGGTCGGCCCAGGACTGGGAGAGCGAGTAGATCATCACGCAGAGCGTCACCGCGGAGGAGACCGCCAGCATCAGCGTGGAGAGCCGGTCGGCGACGAGCGCGATGCCGATCTGCCCGCCCCAGCCCCCGGCCCGGGCCACCAGCGGCCCCTGCTGATCCGCCGCGAACAGCAGGACCAGCGACACGAGCAGCACCACCGCGAGCGTGCCCACGCTGATCAGCGCCTGCAGCTTGCGCAGCCTCTGGCCGATGGCCAGCTTGAGACCGACGGCCAGCAGCGGCAGCACCACGGGCACCGGGATCAGCGCCTCCATCAGTCCTCCCCCTCCAGCTCGGGATCTTCCGCCCTGGCCTGTCGTGCCCGGTCCTCCCGGATCGCGGCGCGCATCTGCCCGCGGGCATCGCGCTGGCGGGCGCGGAGCCGCTTGCGGATCTCACGCTCGCGCGCCGCCTGCTCCCGCTGCCTGCGGCCGAACTCGGCGCGCACCTCACGGAGGCGCCTCTCCCGGCCCTCCTTGGAGACGTCCTCCGCCTGCTGGGCCTCGGCGAAACGCTCGGCGAGCCGCTCGGCGGACAGGCCGTCGTTCTTGTGCTCCTGCAACCAGTGGCCCAGGTCTACGTTGACGTCCAGGATCCGCTGCTCCAGTTCCTCGGCCTCCCTGCGCTCCCACTCGTGGTGTTCCTCCTCCAACCGGGCCAGCTCGGCGCGCTGCTCGCGGACCAGCCGCTGGTACGCCGCCTGCCGGTCGAGCACGGCCTGGCTCAGCTCGCCCTGCCTGGCGCGCAGCCGCACCCGGCGGTCCTCGGTGTCGTCCTGCACCTCGTCGGCACCGGTGAGCTGCCAGGATCGATGGATCATGGCAAGCAGGAAGGCGGTGACGCCCAGCGTGATGACGATGGAGGTGAGCACCATGGCCTGCGGCAGCGGGTCGGCCATCCGCTCCGGGTCGGAGACGCCCAGGATCGGCGGTTCTCCCGGTGGCCCGCCCACGGTGAGGATCAGCAGGTTCACCCCGTTGCTGAGCAGGATGACGCCGGCCAGCAGTCGGACCAGGCTCCTCTCCAGCAGCAGCGTGACCCCCGCGGCCACGAGCACGGCGACCACCAGGAGCGGCAGCACGGGCGCGGTCACCGGCCCTCCTCCTCGTCGATCTGCCGATCCAGCTCGGCGCCCAGGCTGCGCAGGATGTCCCGCACCATGCCGATCACCGTGATGTAGACCCCGAGGTCGAACAGGAGCACCGTCGACAGGTGCAGCTTGCCGACCAGCGGGACGTACAGGTCGGCGGAGAGCATGTCCAGCACTCCGGCGCCGCCCAGCAGCCCCACCAGCGCGGTGAGCGTGGACAGCAGGAGCCCCAGCCCGATCATCACTCCGGGGGCGACCGGTGCGGCGGCGGCCAGCTCGTACCTGCCTCCGGCGAGGTAGCGCAGGACCAGGGCGAGGCCCGCCACGATGCCTCCGGCGAACCCGCCGCCCACCCCGCTGTGCCCGGTGAACAGCAGGAAGACCGAGACCAGCATCACGGTGTGGAAGGTCACCCGGGCCACGAACTCAAGGACCACCGTCCGCTGCCCCGGCGGCAGGGTGGTCGCCAGCCAGTACGTCCGGGGCTCCTCCCCGGTTCTCTCCGGCGAGGGTCGCGGCGCGTACGAGCGGCTGCGTAGGAAGATCAGGCCGGTCATGCCGAGGGTGAGCACAACGAGCACGGAGCTCTCCCCCATGGTGTCCCAGGCCCTGATGTCGACCAGGAGCGCACTGACGATGTTGGCGGCCCCGGCCTCCTTCGCCGCCTCGGCCATCAGCGTGCCGATCGGTGTCGCCTGCCGCGCGTTCATCGCGAACATGCCGGCTCCGGCCACCACGACACCGCTCACGATGCCGAGGGTGAGCCGCGCGCCGAACGACAGCCGCCCCCGCTCCTCCCTCGGCCCGAGGGGAAGCCTCCGCAGCACCAGCACGAACACGACCAGGCTCAGCGTCTCGACGAGGAACTGGGTCAGCGCCAGGTCGGGCGCGCCGTGGACGAGGAAGAGCAGCGCCGTGCCGTACCCGGTCAGGCCGGCCACCAGCACGAGCACGATGTGGGAGCGCACCCGGAGCGCGATGGCCGTCGCGGCGATGATGAGCACGCCGATGACGGGCTGCTCGATGCGGTTCCAGGCCACCACGTCCAGCCGGAGGTCGGGTCCGGGGCCGTACGCCAGCGAGAAGACCCCCACCGCCGCCACCGAGACGAATGCGATCATGAGGTAGTCGGGCAGCGAGCCGCGCTGGACGACGCCGGTCAGCTGCAGGGAGAAACGTTCCAGCCCGCGGACCAGGCCCCAGTAGGCCCGGCCGGAGTCGATCACGTGCAGGCCCTCCCCGATCCGCGCCAGCGGTTTCCTGGCCAGGAAGAGGAGCGCTCCACCCGCCAGCGCGACGGCCGAGAGCAGCAGCGGCACCTGGGCGCCGCTCCACAGCGCGAGGTGGGTGCCGTGGCCGGGCCCGGGGAAGGTGTCGGTGTAGCTCCGCATCGCCTCGCCGTACCGTGCGGCGAACGGGGCGACGGCGAGGCCGAGCACGGAGAGCAGCGCGGGCGGCAGGAACAGCGCGGCGCCGAAGGAGTGCACGGACACCGGCTCGACACCGGGCTTGGCGGCGAAGGCGCCCCACAGGAAACGCGCGCTGTAGCCGGCGGTGAGCGCCGACCCGAGGACGACTCCGGCGAGCACCACCGTGTCGATGCCCCGTCCGGTCAGCAGTGACTCGAAGGCGGCCTCCTTACCGGCGAACCCCAGGAACATCGGGATGCCCGCCATCGAGGCGGCGGCTCCGGTGGCGACCGCGGCCAGCCACGGCGCCGAGCGCCGCAGGCCGCTCAGCTCTCGCAGGTCGCGGGTGCCCGTGGCGTGATCGATGATGCCGACGACCAGGAAGAGGGAGGCTTTGAACAGCGCGTGCGCGAGCAGCATCCCGACCCCGGCGATCGCGGTGTCGCGGGTGCCCGCGCCGAACAGCACCGTCAGGAAGCCCAGCTGGCTCACCGTGCCGTAGGCGAGCAGCTTCTTGAGGTCGTGCTCGCGCAGCGCCCGCCAGGCGCAGAGCAGCATGGTGAGCAGGCCCAGGGGTACGGCGGTCCACCGCCAGGCGGCGAGCTCCCCGAAAGCCGGGCCCAGGCGGGCGAGCAGGTAGATTCCCGCCTTCACCATCGCCGCGGCGTGCAGGTAGGCCGAGACCGGGGTCGGCGCGGCCATCGCGGCGGGCAGCCACATGCTGAACGGGAAGACCGCCGACTTCGACAGCGCGCCGACCAGGATCAGCACCACCGCCACCGCCACCAGGCCGCCGGACGGCGGGCTCTGCACGATCCGCGAGATACGGTACGTTCCCGCCGCCTCGCCGAGCATGACCATGCCGCCCAGCATCGCCAGGCCACCGGAGGTGGTGACGATCAGCGCCTGCATCGCGGCGCGACGGCTGGTCCTGCCGGCGGGGTCGTGGCCGATCATCAGGTAGGAGAAGACCGTGGTCAGCTCCCAGAACACGTACAGCAGCAGCAGGTCGTCCGCGACCACCAGCCCGAGCATCGCCCCGGCGAAGGCGACGAGCACCCCGGCGAACCGGCCCAGCCCCTCGGCGCCCGCGGAGAAGTAACGTGAGCAGTACAGCACGACCAGCGCGCCCACGCCCGTGACCAGGGCCGTCATGAGCAGGGCCAGCGCGTCGGCGCGGAAGGACAGCCCCAGCCCGAGGCCGGGCGCCCAGTCGTGGTGCGACTCGACGGGAATGCCGGTCAGGGCGATCCAGACTGTGTAGCCGAACCCGCAGGCCGGTGGCACGGCGAGCATGAGGAACGCGGCCCTGCCGAAGCGGCGCACCAGCGCCGGAGCGAGCACCGCCGCCACGGCGTGCAGGATCAGCAGCGGCTCCATGTTCCCCCGTGACCCGTCGTGGCAGACGTACGCCAGGATCCTAAAAGGCGTAAGTTTGCCTGGTCAAACGCGCGGACCGCCGCCCCGGACACCGTAGATCCCTCATCGAGGCATGATCGACTCCTCGAACGTTCCTGCTGGCAGGGACATTGACACCCCCTCGGCACCGCCGCCGGCGGAAGCGCTTACCCCTCTCCTTTTGTGAGCGACGTCACCGCTTCCTGCCGGTACGGCCGAGCAGCCAGCCGATCACCGCGCTGCCGAGCGCGACGCCCGCGCCCATGCCGAACGCGGCGAGGAGCGACCAGACGGGGACTCCGGCTCTGGGCTGTTTCGCCGGGCGCTCGAAGACGTGCGCGGGGCCGGCTTCGAGCGTCACTCCCGGCACGGCGGGTGCGGTGGCCTCCGCGGGTGCGGCGGCCTCCGCGGGTACCGCGGCGACGGGGATCTCACCGGAGACACCGGAGACGAGGTGGCTCTCCACCGCGGAGAAGAAGTCACCCGCGGTCTTCCTCGCGACGGAGCCGAGCATGCGCTGGCCGACACCACCGATCATGCCGCCGATCACGGCCTCGGCGTCGTAGTCGATCCGGGTGCCACCCTCGACCTCGCTGAGACGGACCTGCACCGTGGCGTCCACGGTGCCGGGGGCGCCCTGGCCGCGAGCCCTGAGCACGAACCGTTCCGGAGCCTCGGGCTCCGACAGGGCGACCTCGCCCTGGTAGACGCCCTTGATGGAGGCCACTCCCGCGGTGACGGTCATCCGGTAGGTGTCCGGGCCCGTCTCCTCAAGGCGCTCGCACCCCGGAATCGTGCGTACGAGCACGGCCGGGTTCTGGAGCGCTGACCACACACGATCTCTGTCGATGCCGAGCACGGCACTGCCTGCGAGCTTCACACCAAGCACCCTAGGCAATCGCGGGGCGGGCGGATAACAGCAACATCTGCCCGCCGGCGCGACCCTTCGTTGTCAGTGCTGCCGCCCTGACACACGAGACCGGCCGGGTCAGCCGGGCACGGGGCTTCCGGCTCGCAGGGACGCGCCCACGTCGTGCAGGTGGCGCAGCGCCTGTGCGTACGAGCTGACGATCCCGGACTCCAGGTAGTCGACACCCAACTCCTCGCAGTAGGCCCGGACGATCGGCTGGGCGCGGCGCAGGTTGGGCATCGGCATGCTGGGGAAGAGGTGGTGCTCGATCTGGTAGTTGAGCCCGCCGAGCACGGCGTCGAGGACCCTGCCACCGCGCACGTTGCGCGAGGTCAGCACCTGGCGCCGGAGGAAGTCGAGCTTCTCGGAGCCCCTGAGCATCGGCATCCCCTTGTGGTTGGGCGCGAAGGTGCAGCCCAGGTAGACGCCGAAGATCGCCTGGTGCAGCAGCAGGAAGACCACGGCCTTGCCCGGCGACAGCACGGTGAACAGCGCGCCCAGGTACAGGACGGCGTGCACGGCCAGCAGCGATGCCTCCACGGCCCGGTTCTTGGTCGTCGGGCGCATCAGGGCCCGGACGCTGGACACGTGGAGGTTGAACCCCTCCAGCGTGAGCAACGGGAAGAACAGGAACGCCTGCCGGCGACCCAGGAGCCTGGACAACCCCCTGCTCTCGGCGGCCTGTTCGTGTGACCAGACCAGGAAGTCGGGGGCGACGTCGGGGTCGTGGTCCTCGTGGTTGGGGTTGGCGTGGTGGCGGGTGTGCTTGTCCATCCACCAGCCGTAGCTCATGCCGACGGTGAGGTTTCCCGCCACCAGCCCGGCGAGCTCGCTGGAGCGGCGGGAGCGGAAGACCTGGCGGTGGGCCAGATCGTGGGCGACCAGACCGATCTGCGCGAACACCACCGCGAGGAAGGCGGCGACCAGCAGCTGGTACCACGAGTCGCCGACGGCGAAGAAGGCGGCCCAGCCGCCGACGAGGGCCACCGCCACCAGCCCGAGCCGTACGGCGTAGTAACCGGGGCGCCGTTCCAGCAGCCCCGCCTGGACGATCCGGCGCGACAGGCGGGCGAAATCACTACCCCGTTCCACGCTTTCAGGAGGGGCGGGGGGATCCGCGTCGTCGATCGCGGTGGAGTTGGTCACGGTTCTCCTCAGATGGGCCGGATCACTCGAATGATTACCTCAGCCGGCGACGCTACATATCTACATCAACCGGGCATGGGGACTTTCCCAGGATTGCGTGCTCGCCGCGCCCGCAAACCCCCGCTCCCACCCCTACTCGTGGTAGTGCTGACCCTACCCCGCTAAATGCTTCGATCAAGGAAGTACAACAACATAGCCATTTGAATCGCCCTCGCGCGGCATGATCGAACAGATTCCCGGCTGCTGGCAGGATGGTCGCCCATGGCATCGGGGACGTACTGGACGACAAGAGCGGTGGCGGCGGCGACGGCCCTGGCGGTGAGCGCCGGGTGCGCCACGGGCCCGGACGGCGGGGCCGGCGAGGGCGCCGCCCCCGCGCCGGGTGCCTCCTCCGGTGCGGGGAAGGCCCCCGCCGGCGGGGACGGCCGAGCCGCGAGGACACCGGCGGGGCCGCCGGGTGCGATGCCCAGGCCGGGCGAGGTGGGCGTGATCCCCCGTCCCGGTGACGGCCTGCCTCCGGTGATCAGTTCCATCCCCACCAGGCGGAAGGTCGTCTTCCTGACCATCGACGACGGCTGGGAGCAGGATCCCGGCTTCGTGGCACAGGTCCGTGACCAGCGGATCCCCGTGGCGGCCTTCGTCACCCGCGACGCCGTGGAGGCCAGGGGCGCGACCGATCCGACCGCCCAGGGCGGCAGGTTCCTGGGCGCGGGCAAGTGGAGGTACGTACGCGACCTGCGCGACGCGGGGGCGACGATCGAGAACCACACGCTGACGCACCCGAACCTGCCCGCGCTCGGCTACGAGGGGCAGAGGGCCGAGATCTGCGGCGCCTCCACACTGATCCGCAGGCACACCGGCACCGCGCCCACCCTGTTCCGCCCTCCGTTCGGCAACCACAACACCGCGACCCGCAGGGCCGCCAAGGCCTGCGGCATCGACGCGCTCCTGCTCTGGACCGCGACCGTGCAGCCAGGCGGGAAGATCGCCTACCAGGTGCCCGACAAGAGGCTCCGCCCCGGCGATGTGCTGCTGCTGCACTTCCGTCCGAACCTCGCCCGTGACTTCGAGATCCTCGTCGCCAAGATCAAACGTCGGGGCTTCGAGATCGGCAACCTCGACGCGTACCTGAAGGCGGCGACCTCGAAGGCGGCGACCTCGAAGGCGGCGACCCGCTAGCGCCGGCCGGGAACCTCGGCCGGGTTTCCGGTCACCGTCCCGCCGCGACCGTCACCGGCGACCGGGAGTCTCCGGACTCGGTGGGCACAGGCCGGCCCGTGCCCGCTTCGCACGGTGCTGAGGGCCCTGCATCCGGCGCGGGAGGCTCGCGATGTCGCCCGCGCGGCGTACCTCGAAATCACTCCGGAGGTGGACGCCCCGGGGGTGCCTCCCGCCCCACCATGGAGTCACGCCTCCGGGGGGATGGCGGGCGGCGGGGATGCGTCCATGTGACGGGACATGCGTGGAGATATTCCCCGCGGCATGAGAAGAGCCGGCGCCGCGAGCCGAGGGACGGTCTCGGTCCGGCCGAGAAGTGCGGTCTCGCACCGGATCATGTGACAAAGATCGCACCAGCTCGCGGCGCCCCCTTCTCTCTTTGCTCTACAGCTTGTAGTACTACTAAGGATAGAACTACGGGCTGTAGAGCAACAGGCCCGCGAGGGGAACGCGAAGGGAAGATGGACGCACTAGACCTGGCACGGTGGCAGTTCGGGGTGACCACCGTGTACCACTTTCTGTTCGTACCCCTGACCATCGGCCTCGGCGTCTTCGTGGCCGGTCTGCAGACCGCGTGGCACCGCACGGGCAAGGAGCACTACCTGCGGCTGACGAAGTTCTTCGGGAAGCTCTTCCTGATCAACTTCGCGATGGGCGTGGTGACCGGCATCGTGCAGGAGTTCCAGTTCGGCATGAACTGGAGCGAGTACTCGATCTTCGTCGGCGACGTCTTCGGGGCCCCGCTGGCGCTGGAGGCACTGCTCGCGTTCTTCCTGGAGTCGACCTTCATCGGTCTGTGGATCTTCGGCTGGGACAAGCTACCCAAACGCATCCACCTGGCCACCATCTGGATCGCGGTCATCGGCTCCACCGTGTCCGCCTACTTCATCCTCGCCGCCAACGCCTGGATGAAGCACCCGGTCGGCTATGAGGTGGTCGACGGCAAGGCCCGGATGACCGACCTGTGGGCGGTGCTCACCAACTCCACCGCCCTCGTGCAGGTGCCCCACGTGGTGGGGGCGGCCTTCGTGGTCGGGGGCGGTTTCGTGCTGGCGGTCTGCGGCTACCAGGTCCTGCAGGAGCGGCGCGCCGCCCCTGCGCGGCGGAACACCCCGAGCATCTGGCGGACCCCGATCCGGGCCGCGCTGGCCATGACGGCGATCGCCGGCGTGGTGGTCGCGGTCAGCGGGGACATGTCCGCCAAGCTGCTGTACGAGCAGCAGCCGATGAAGCTGGCCGCCGCCGAGGGGCTCACCCACGACACGGCCGGCGCGGCGTTCTCCCCGGTGCCGGGGGTGGAGATCCCCAAACTGCTCAGCTTCCTGTCCACCAACGACCCGGACGCGGTCGTCCAGGGCACGGCGGACATACAGACCCGGTTCACCGAGCAGTTCGGCCCGGCCGACTACCTGCCCAACCTGCCGGTGGTCTTCTGGTCCTTCCGCGTGATGATCGTCTTCGGGATGGCCACGGTGGGCCTGTCGGTTCTCGGCCTCTGGCTGACCCGCGGGCGCCGCGGCGGCAACCGCCCGCAGCGGGAGATCCCGGCCTGGTTCGCCAGGGCCGCCCTGCTGGCGCTGCCGCTGCCGACCATCGCGATGATCGCGGGCTGGCTGCTCTCCGAGATCGGCCGCCAGCCGTGGACCGTCCAGGGTGAGCTGCTCACCGCCGCGAGCGTCTCGCCGGGTGTCAGCCTGACCGAGGTGGCCATCTCGCTGGCGGTCTTCACCGCCGTGTACGGCGCGCTCGCGCTGGCCGAGGCCGTGCTGCTCGTCCGCCACGTCAAGGCGGGCCCCGAGCCCGCCGCTCCCGTCGCGCCCCGCACCCCGCCCTCGCGCGACGACGACCAGACCGCGGACATCCGGCTCCAGCCGACCCTGATGTACTGAAGGCGACAACCATGGAACTCACCACCTTCTGGTTCGTACTCATCGCGTTCCTGTGGATCGGCTACTTCGTGCTGGAGGGCTTCGACTTCGGCGTGGGCATGCTGGCACCGGCGCTGGCCAGGAACGAGGCCGAGCGCAAGCAGGTCCTGGGCACGATCGGCCCGGTCTGGGACGGCAACGAGGTCTGGCTGATCACCGCGGTCGGCGCCATGTTCGCCGCCTTCCCCGCCTGGTACGCCGGGCTGCTCAGCGAGTTCTACCTGCCGATCACGCTGATCCTCGTCGGGCTGATCGTGCGCGGCATCGGCCTGGAGTGGCGCGGCAAGGTCCAGCACGCCTCCGACCGCGTCTGGTGCGACCTGGGCGTGCTGGTCGGCAGCGCGCTCCCCGCGTTCCTGTGGGGTGCCCTCTTCGCCGACCTGCTGCGGAACAGCGCGGCGGCCGCGCTGGTCGGCGGGGTGCTCTCCCTCTCGCTGTGCGTGCTGCACGGTGCGGTGTTCGTCGCGCTCAAGACCTCGGGGCCGGTGCGCTCCCGTGCCAGGCGCGCCGCGATGATCGCCGCCGCGGTGGCGCTGCCCGCCGCGGTGGTGGCACTGCCGAACATCCCCGCCACGGACGCGGTGGCCGCCGGCTGGTCGGCGGCCCCGTGGCTCTGGGCGGGCGCGCTCGCCTCGATGGCGGCCCTGGCCGCGGGGATCGCGCTGACCTGGCGCGGCCGGGACGGCTGGGCGTTCGCCGCCACCGCCTCGTCCATCGCGCTGGGCGGCGCCGCCCTGTTCGGCGCCCTGTGGCCCGCCCCGCTCCCCGGCCTCACCGTCGCCGAGGCCGCCTCCGGCCCGTACACGCTGGGCATGCTCACCTGGATCGGCCTGATCGCGCTGCCGTTCGTGCTCGGCTACCAGGCGTGGTCGTACTGGGTCTTCCGCAAACGCCTGGTCGCCGAGGTGTCCTGAGACACCCTGGCCCGCCTCTCACAGGTCAGGCTTCCCGCTTCACCGCCGGTCGCCGGTCGCCGGTCGCCGGTCGCCGGTCGCCGGGAGAGCCCTACTCCGAACCCGCGCGTGGCGTTCAGTGCAGGCCGAGCCTGGCGAGCGGCTCGACCAGCTCCCTCTCCTCGTACGACAGGTGGGACAGGAGCGTGTCGGTGAGCAGGTCCATGGCCGCCCGCAGTTCCTTGTGACCGTCCGGCCGGCTGACGAAGGCGACCAGCGCCCGGTCGACGCCTTCGAGGACGTCGTGGATGGCGTGGTGCTCCTGCTGGAGGCGGTCGACGACGGGCGCGAGCCTGGGGTCCGAACGGCGCAGGTGCGGGAAGAGGCTCTGGTCCTCCAGAGTGTGGTGGGTCGTGACGATGCGGCAGTAGGACTCGCAGTACGTGCCGACCGTCCAGTTGTTCTGGCGCATCGTCATCGTGTTGATGTGCGAGCGCGCGGCACCGGGATCCATGGCACCGGTGGTGACCTGGTCGACGAGCCCGCGAATCTCGGTGAGCTCCTTGCGAAGGTGGTCGTGGATGTCGACGAGGTGCTGTCCGGCCGCTCGCTGCTGTGGGGTGTAGGCGCGATCCGGGTCGGGGTCCGGACCGGTCGGGCGGGTGCTCTCGTCCCAGACCTGGACGTCGGCGAGCCGGACGCCGTCGTCCGGGGTGGGTGTGACCCCCAGGGCGGGAACCGCGCCCCTGACCTGGGCGGTCGGGGTGCCGGTCGTTGACGTGCCGCCGACCTCGGGGTCGGCGGCCCCGGACCGGTCGGCGGCGGACGGCCCCGAACCGCCGCGCCCGGCCTCGACGAGTTCGCGGACGCCGGGAACGACCTCGGCGGCGAAGCGCCGGATGTCGTCGGGGTCGTCGCTCGCCAGGATGTAGGCGCTCATCCCCTGGGTGAGGGTGAGCTCGGCGAGTTGCTCGGCCCAGACGTGCGCCGGTCCCTGGAGGAAGTCGCGCCCCGAGCCGGTGAAGGCGCCGGAGATGTTGTACAGGCGCCGGACGTCACCGGGTGCGCGTCCCGCGCCGGCCGCGGCCTCGTCGATGGCGGCGTTCATCGCCGGGAGCGCGTCCAGGGCGGCGTAGGCGTTGCTGGGCAGCCAGCCGTCCGCGAGCCGCCCGGTCAGGTCGAGCATCCGCCTCTTGTAGGCCCCCAGCCAGATGCCGACGTCGTGGGCGGGCGCCGGGCCGGGGTGGGCTCCCCAGACGCGGTGATACCTACCGTCGACCCGTACGGATCCGCCGCCGGTCGCCCAGACGGCCCGGATGACCTCGATGCCCTCCGCCAGGGCGTCGACCCCCTGCGCCGCGTTCAACCGGGGGCCGCCGACGGCGGCGATGGCGTCCCAGAAGGCACCCGCCCCGAGCCCGAGCTCGACCCGGCCGCCGCTGAGGATGTCCAGGGTCGCGACGCTGCGGGCCAGCACCGCCGGCGGGCGCAGCGGCAGGTTCGCCACGTTCGGCGACACCCGCACCGTCGAGGTGCTCGCCGCGATGACCGACAGCAGCGTCCAGGTGTCGAGGAACCGCGCCTGGTACGGATGGTCCTGCACGGTCACCAGATCCAGGCCGACCTGCTCGGTGAGCCGGGCGAGCGCGACGACCCGCTGAACCTGCTCGGCGACCGGGGTCAGGAAGGTTCCGAACAGCAGCTCGTGCCCGTAGTCGGCCATGTCTCTCCTTGGAATGTCATGTCGGATATGCGGCACCGTGGCATGACAGATCGTATTTAAAACAGATAGATTGTCAAACAGAAGGTCTTTTTCCCCTTCGATGCTGGTAACCTGGCGGCATGCCCGCAACCCAACGTCCCGGCATGGAGACCTCGGACGCCCTGGACAGCGACCTGGGCTGGACCCTCGGGGTGGTCTTCCGCGCCTACGTCAGGACGGCGAACGCGCTGGTCAGCCACCTGCCCGGCGGGCCCAGGGGCTACCAGGTGCTCACCGCGGCCGCCCAGGAGCTCCCCGCCGGCCAGGGAGCGCTGGCGCAGCGCCTCGGTGTCGACAAGACGGTCATGACCTACCTGCTCGACGACCTGGAGCAGGCCGGGCTGGTCGAGCGCCGACCGGACCCCGCCGACCGGCGCAACAAGCGCATCATCGCCACCGAGCAGGGCAGG
Source organism: Streptosporangium sp. CA-115845 (assembly GCF_050943795.1). NCBI lineage: Bacteria > Bacillati > Actinomycetota > Actinomycetes > Streptosporangiales > Streptosporangiaceae > Streptosporangium > Streptosporangium sp. CA-115845. Next base: position 6,715,440 of record NZ_CP191988.1, read on the forward strand.
GCGGCCTGGGCCGACACCCAGACCCGGCTCGAACACGCCGAGGACCACGTCCTGGCACCGCTGGAGGAGGCGGACCGCTCCCTCTTCCGCGAGCTACTGAGGAAACTGGCCATCCAGGCCAACACCCAGGACCCGGTGCACGACACCTGCCGGCTCGTCACCGAGCTGGCCCCCGACACCGCCTCCCCGCCCGCCAGACCACGCCGCTCCCCCCGCCATTGATCCCCGTCCCCGGGCATCCCCACCGGATCGCGCCACACAGGGGCGGAGTTGACCTCAAGGTCACTTGAGGTTGAAGGATGGCGCTCATGGATATCGGAGTGATTCTGCCCGGCGTCGGTGTGCAGCGGGAGCAGCGGCTCGATCTGGGCGCCGCCGCGCGCCATGCCGAGGAGACCGGGCTGGACGGCGTCTGGCACGGCGACCATCTCGCCACCGGGGCGGCGTCGCTGGACTGCGCCGTGGCGCTGGCCGTCGCGGCGACGACGACCACCCGGATCCGGATCGGCACGAGCGTGTTCGTCCCGGCGATCCGGCCCCTGGCCTGGGCGGCCAAACAGATCGCGAGCCTGCAGCACGTCTCGGGCGGCCGGCTGGTGCTGGGCGTCGGGTCCGGCGGCGGGGCCGGGCAGTGGGCGGCGGCCGGGGTCCCGTACGGCGAGCGTGGCAGGCGGACCGACACCGCACTGGAGCTGCTGCCGCGGCTGCTGGCCGGGGAGACCGTCGCGCTGGTGGACGAGCCGGGCGAGGTACGGCTCCAACCGGCCGTGACGCCGCCGCCGATCTGGGTCGGCAACGCGTCGACGGTGGCCGTGCGACGGGCGGCCCGGTATGGAGACGGCTGGTTCCCCTCGATGGTCCCGCCGTCGAAGGTGGCCTCGGGCCGGGCCAGGCTGGCCGAGCTCGCCGCCGCCCACGGGCGCCCCGAGCCGGTCGTCGTCATCGGCGCCACCGGCGTCCTCGGTTCGAGCCCCGGCCTGCCCACCCGCGAGTCCATCGCCTCGGGAATCACCGGGTACGGCATCCCCATGGAGGAGGCCGTGCAACTGCCCCTCACCGGGAAACCCGCGCAGGTTGCCGAGCGGCTGGCCGCCTACCGCGACGCCGGGGCGCGGCACGTGGTCCTGGGCTTCGCGGGCGGCGACTGGCGCGAGCAGTGCGACCTGCTGGCCGAGACCCGCGCGCTCCTGACCTGACCCGCGCGCGCCGACCATCACCGATCGGGCGGCGATCTCACGGAACGGAAACCGACGCGCGGGGCAGCTCCCCGGTCTTCCTGTCCTCGCCATCGGCCGGGAACCGACACCTCCTCCGCCCTGAACACCATGGCCGTCAACACGCGATCCCGCCGCGTGATGGAAAAAGCCGGCCTGTCATTCGTCCGGAGCTTCACCGGGGACTGGCCGGAGGCGATCGAGGGCTTCGAGCACGGCGAAGTCGAGTATGAACTCACCTGGGCCGAGTGGAGACGGCATCGGCAGGCGCCGACCGTCCGGTAGAACGGCGCCGCTCCGCACTTCCCGGGTTTCGTCAGCTGTGACAGGTAGCGAAGCGGAGGTTGGAAGCGATATCCGGAGTGGGTCTCGCACCGGCGAGAAACCGGGTCTCGTGCCGAGAGGGAAAGACGATCGCCATTACCGGTGGTCACCCCACCCGCTCTGGACCACGAACGGGAGAGGTGCGGCGTGGAAGACGGCGTGCAGGATGTCGCGCTCGTGTTGGTGGACGTGCCGAGCCAGGTGCGGGACGTGTACGCCTGGCTGCGGGAGGATCCCGAGCTGCGCCGCTGGGTCGGCCTCGTCGAAAGCCCACCGGCAGAAGGCGCGCTCGGGCCCGTCGCGGAGGCCGTCCAGATCGTGGCCGACGCGCCTGAGGTGGTGGCCACGCTCGCCGGCGTTCTCATCGCCTGGCTGCGCTATCGGACCAGCGACGTCAAGATCAGGATCCGGAGGAGCGCCACCGACACCGAGATGGAGGTCACCGCCAACCGGGTGAAGACCATGAACGCCGCGCAGGTACAGGAGCTGAGGGCCCAGCTCGAAGCCGCCCTCAACACCCACCCCCCGCTATTGCCGGCATCCGGATCGGCAGGGTCCGCAGCGGACTCCTCCCCGTCCGAGGAGGAGACGAACCCTTCCCCATCCGAATCCGAGGAAGAGGCGGATCCCTCCCCGTCCGAGGAGGAGACGGGCGGTGGCTGAGGCCGCGCCGAGGCTCCTGCTGTCCGGATCCGGCGTTCGCGTGCTGATCGTCGGCTCGGGCCGGCACGTCGCGGAGGCGAGGATCGGCGACGTGCCCCAGGCGGTCTCCGCCGCGACCGACCTGGCCACCACCCTGGTCGAGCGCACCGATCTGGCTCCCGAGCAGCTGACGCTCCTGGTGAACCCGGACGATCCCGCCCGGCTGGCGACGGCGATCGACACCCTGTCCCGGCAGGCCACCGACGTACTGGTCTTCGTGTATGTCGGGCACGGTCTCATCGGTCCCGACAACCACCTGTATCTCGCCACCCAGGCCACGGTGGACCTCACCCGAGGCCCGGTCAGGAACCAGGCGCTGCCGTACGCGGAAGTCGCCGACCTGCTGTCAGGGAGCAGGGCCCGGCTGAGCGTGGTGATCCTGGACTGCTGCTGGGCCGGACGCGCCACCGGCTGGCCGGACACCTATCTGCTGACCTCCACCAGCCGCGACGAGGCGGCCTGGGCGCTGCCCGGGGATCGCCACACCGCTTTCACCGGCGCGCTCATCCACCTGCTCACCGAAGGTGATCCGACCGGACCGTACCTGCTCGGCCTTGACGACGTGCACCGCTGTCTCACCCGTGGCCTGCGCGAACGCGGCCTGCCCGTTCCCCGCCGCCAGGCCGCCGACCACGGTGGCCGCCCGATCGTGGTCAACGCCGCGTACCGTACCCCGGCCGGTCGCCGCTTCCCGGCGGCACTGCCCGATGACGGGCAGCACAGCCCTTACCGAGGTCTGCGCGCCTACCGCGCCGAGGACACGGCCTTCTTCTTCGGCCGCGAAGCACTCACTCGTACCCTTGCCGATCGGGTGATCTCCGAGCGAGGCGCACCGCTCGTCGTCACCGGTCCCTCCGGTTCAGGCAAGTCCTCCGTCCTGCAGGCCGGGCTGATCGCGGCGCTGGGCCCCGAACGTTGCCTGCTGCTCACCCCTGGCGCCGACCCCTTCAGCGGTCTTCTCCAAAGCGTGACCGACCTGACCGGAGGCAGCCGGCCCGGCCCCGATCGCACGGGCGACACGACAGCTGAACGAGAGCAGCGGCTCGCGACGCCACCTGACCCCGATCGTCTGAGGGACACGGGTGGAGGACACCAACGGCTCATAACCCCGTCCGGCCCTGATCGCCTGGGGGACGCCCTTCCTGAGGACACCGTTCTCCTCATTGACCAGTTCGAAGAGGTTTTCACCCTCTGCGAGGACGAGTCTCGCCGCGCACCGTTCATCAGGGCACTCGTCGCGATCTCCCGCAGGGTGCCCGTGGTGATCGGCGTGCGCGCCGACTTCTTCGGCCATTGCACCGCCTACCCCGGACTCGTGGACGCGCTGGAGCACGCGGCCGTCGTTCCGCCGCTGACCCGCGACCAGTTGCGCGATGTGATCGAGGAACCGGCCCGGCTGGCCGGCCTCACCCTCGATGAGGGCCTGGTGGAACAACTGCTGGACGACCTCGGCGACAGCACCGACAGCACCCCTCTGCCGCTGCTGTCCCATGCGCTGCTGGCCACCTGGCAACGCCGCGAGGACGGTGTCCTCACCCTGGCGGCCTACCGCGCGACCGGTGGAATCACCCAGGCGTTGGCCCGCACCGCCGACGAGACCCTGAACTCCCTCCGCTCACCAGACCTTCTCACCACCGTGCCCCGGTCACCGCAGTCGCCCGGCACCGCGCCTTCCCACAGCGCGAAGCGGCTGCCAAGCGGGCCGGAGCCTCCCGACTCCTCGGCCTGGGACGCCGCGCGCCGCATGTTCCTGCGCCTCGTCCGGCTTGGCGAGGCCACCGACGACACCCGCCGAACGGTCCCCCTGCTGGAACTGCTCCCTGCGGCCGGCAGTCCGGAACATGATCAAGCCCGGGTCATCCTCGACGCCTTCACCCGAGCCCGGCTGATCACCGTGGATCAGGATCGGGCCCACATCGTCCACGAAGCCCTCATCCGCGCCTGGCCGCAACTGCGATCCTGGATCGACGCCGACCGCGCCGACCTGCTCGTGGGCCAGCAACTCTCCGAGGACGCCGCGCGCTGGGACCGCCAGCGACGCGAGCCCGGCTATCTCTACACCGGCGCCCGCCTGGAGGCCATCGACCGGACCCGCGAGCGCTGGCGCTCCGGCCCGACCCGCCACCCCTTTCTGAACGAGGTCGTCGCCGACTTCCTGACCAGCAGTGACGCGGCCGCGAAACGGGCCAGACGGCGCCGCCGGGTCACCCTGGTGATCCTCATCGCCCTGCTGATCGCCTCGCTGGGAGGCGCCGGGGCGGCCGTCCTCGCCGCGAACGACGCCAGGACCCAGCAGCGTCTCGCCGAGGCGCGGAGCCAGGAGGCCACGTCACGCGAGCGGGCGCTACAGAGCGAGTACATCGCGGCCGCCGATCCGGTACGGTCCGCCGCGCTGGCCGCCAACGCCTGGCGCATCGCCCGTACGCCCGAGGCGCGCTACAGCGTGCTCGACATCCTCGCCGGTGCCGGCCGAGGCGTCATCGCGGTAGGCGAGGGCTCCGCGTGGGCCGTGGCCTACAGCCCGGACGGAAAGACTCTGGCCGTCTCGGAAACCGATGGCACCATACGGCTCTGGGACGTCGCCACCCACCGCCCCATCGGCACCCCGCTCACCGGCCATCAGGATGTCGTTCCCTCCGTCGCTTTCAGCCCGGACGGGAAGACATTGGCCAGCGCCGGGCTGGACGGCACCGTACGGTTGTGGAACGTCGCCACTCATCGCCCCATCGGTGCTCCCCTTACCGGCCACAGCGAATTCGTCTGGGCGGTGGCCTTCAGCCCGGATGGGCACACGCTCGCGAGCGCAGGAAACGATAAAACCATACGTTTATGGGATATATCCGCCCATCGGCAGCTCGGTGTCCCCCTCACCGGACACCAGGGCCCCGTCTACACGGTCGCCTACAGCCCGGACGGGCGCACCCTCGCCACTGCCGGAGACGACAAGACCCTGCGGCTGTGGGACGTCGCCACCCGTCGTCCGCTCGAAACCCCGCTGACCGGCCACACGGGCGCCATCGGCGGCGTCGCCTTCAGCCCGGACGGGAAGACATTGGCCACCACGGCCGCTGACAAGGACGTACGGCTGTGGGACGTCGCCACCCGTCGTCCGCTCGGCGCCCCGCTCACCGGCCACATGGACGCCATCGGTTCCGCATTCAATCCCGTCAACGGGGTGCTCTTCAGCCCCGACGGACGCACTTTGGCCACGGCGGGAAACGATGGCACCGTACGCCTGTGGGACGTCGCCACCCACCGCCAGTTCGGTGCCCCGCTCACCGGGCACAAGAACACCGTCATCGGGCTGGCCTACAGCCCGGACGGACGCACTCTCGCCAGTGCCGGATTCGAGGGAACCGTCCGTCTCTGGGATGTCACCGCGCACCGCCAACTCGGTGCCCCCTTCAACGCCGCCGCCGAGTTCGCCTGGACCGTCGCCTTCAGCCCTGACGGCCGTACCCTGGCCAGCGCAGGAAGCGATGGCATCGTGCACATCTGGGACATAGCCGCCCACCAACGTCTCGGCGAACCCCTCACCGGCCACAAAGAGCATGCTCTCCGGCTGGCCTTCAGCCCGGACGGGCGCACCTTGGCCAGTGCCGGAGCCGACGGCACCGTACGGCTGTGGAACATCGCGACGCACCGCGAAGTCGCGACCCTCGCCGGACACCGGGAAAGAGTCCAGACCGTCGCCTTCAGCCCGGACGGGCACAGCTTGGCCAGTGCCGGAGACGACGGCACCGTACGCCTGTGGGACGTCGCCACCCATCGCCCACTCGGCGCCCCGCTGACCGGGCACGACGGCCGCGTTCTTGAGGTGGCGTTCACCCGAGACGGGCGCGGCCTCGCCAGCGCGGGAGTCGACGGAAGCGTCCGCCGGTGGAACATCGCCGGCCACAGTGGCGTCACCGTTCTCCCGCCACGTCGCGAGGGCTCGGTGAGCGCCCTTGCCCTGAGCGCCGACGCGCGTACCCTCGCCACCGCCGACACCGATGAGAACGTGGTGCGCCTGTGGGATCTCTCCACCGGGCAGGAGCGCGGCAATCCCTTCGCCGGGCACCAGGACACCCGCAACCAAGCAGCCGTCAACTCCATCAACGGCGTGGCCTTCAGCCCCGATGGACGCGGTCTCGCGACCGGGGGAGCCGACGGCACCATCCGTCTGTGGGACACCACCACCCACCGGCAGCTGGGCGACCCCCTCACCGGGCACACCGCCTCCTCCAACGGACTGCCGTTCGTCAGCGGCGTGACCTTCAGCCCTGCCGGAGGGACGCTGGCCAGCGCCGGTGGTGACGGCACCGTACGCCTGTGGGGTGGCGTCGCGGTCCCGGCTGACAGCGATCTGTCGCGACTGATCTGCCCGCTGGCCGCCCGATCCCCCTACTCCGAGGGGTATGACAAGTACACCGTTCCACCACCTGATCGGGAAGGGCGGTGCTGAACCTCAGGCCGTTTCCGAGCGTGTCCCGGAGGCAGTTGCCTGGTTACTTGAGGGTGAGAGTCGCCGGCCAGTTGTGGTGTAGGCGGCAATCTCGTGGAGCGGCCGGAAGACAGGGTCAAACACCCAGGTCTCTTCCGAGGGGCGCAGGCGATCCGATTCCCTCTGGTGGTGGTGGCCGTCTTATCGTCATCAACACGTGTTGGCGTAGGGGGCGGTAGTCGTGGTCGAGGAGCAAGGCGGGGGCGGTCCGGCGGAGGACACTGCCGTGGTGGGCGCCGCGCTGGCCGGTGACGAGGGGGCGTTCGGAGCGCTCGTCGAGCCTTTGCGCTGGGAGTTGCGGGTGCACTGCTACCGGATGCTGGGCTCCTACGACGACGCGGAGGACATCGTCCAGGAGACGTTCCTGCGGGCATGGCGCCGCCGGGAGACCTATGAGGGGCGGTCGACGTTCCGGGCCTGGCTGTACAAGATCGCGACGAACGCGTGCCTGGACCTGATCGACCGGAACAACCGGCGGGCCGCGCCGTACCGGGTTCCGCCGCTGGTCGAGTCGGGCACGCCGGCACAGCCGCCCGCCGATGTGTCGTGGTTGCAGCCGGTCCCGGATCGGCTGCTGGAGCCGGCCGTCGACGGAGCCGAGGGGCCGGAGTCGGTGACGGTCGCGCGGGAGACGATCGAGCTCGCCTTCCTGGTGGCGATCCAGCGACTTCCCGCCCGGCAGCGAGCCGTGTTGATCACCAGGGATGTGCTGGGCTGGCCCGCCACCGAGACGGCCGCGCTGCTGGGCACCAGCGTGGCGTCGGTGAAGAGCGCGTTGCAGCGGGCCCGGGCGACATTGAAAGAGCACCTGCCCCGGCGGCGCGAGGACTGGGCACCTTCGGCCGAGCCGAGCACGGGCGAGCGCGCGCTGTTGCGACGCTACGTCCAGGCGCATCAGCACGCCGACCTGGGTATGCTCACCGAGTTGCTCGCCGAGGACGTGCGGATGACGATGCCGCCACACCCGGCGTGGCTGGTCGGGCGGGACGCGCTGCTGACCCTTACCGGACAGGTCTTCGACTCCGGCTCGGAGTGGTATCACGGGCGCTGGCGCAGCGTGGTCACCGGCGCGAATCTCCAACCCGCGGTGGCGCACTATGTCGAACACCCCACCACACCCGAGACCAGGGACCTGACCGGGCGGTTCCGCGGCCAGGTGCTGGACGTGCTGCGGATCGACGGCGGCCGGATCACCGAGATCACATCGTTCGCACCACGCCACTTTGCCGCGTTCGGCCTGCCCCTGGTCCTGTCGTGAACGTGCGATTCCGGCGGCGCGAGGTGGTCCTGGCCTGCGGTGAGGTCCGCGACCACGACGCGTCCGCCTGGCACGACGCGATCGTCTGGGTGCGAGGCGGGGAGGTCGAACTCGAGACGACCGATGGCACCAGGCAGCGCTTCGGCGTCGGCGCGATGCTCTGTCTGGCCGGCCTGCCACTGCGCGTGCTGCGCAGCCCGGGACCGGGGGCCGTCACCCTGGTCGCGATACGTCGAAACCAGACCGATTCCTTCTCCTCCCAGGCGCCGTCATACAGCTGTTAACACCACATGACACCTGAGACGGGGCAACGATCATGCGTACCACCAGCGAAACGACGGTCACCTCCCGGGACGGAACCGAGATCGCGTTCGAACGGCTCGGTGCCGGGCCTGCGGTCATCCTGGTGTCCTCGGCGCTGGCCGACCGTTCCGATGCGGGGAGGCTCGCCGGCCTGCTCGCCCGGCACTGCACTGTGATCAACTACGACCGGCGGGGCCGGGGCGCCAGCGGCGACGCCGCCGGGTACGCGGCCGAACGCGAGGTCGAGGACATCGCGGCGTTGATCGACCATGCCGGGGGGTCGGCGTCGCTGTTCGGGAGTTCTTCGGGGGCGGTGCTGGCGTTGCGCGCCGCGGCGGCCGGGCTCGATATCGAGAGACTGGCGCTCTACGAGCCGCCGTTCGTGATCAGCGACGACGGCTTCGGCCCGCCCAAGGACTACGCCCGGCACCTCGACACGCTGCTGGCCACCGACCGGCGCGGCGACGCGGTCAGGTACTTCATGACCAAGGCACAGGGCATGCCCGCGTTCATGGTGACCATGATGCGGCTGATGCCGGGTGTCTGGTCGAGCCTCAAGGCACTGGCGCACACGCTGCCCTACGACGCCGCGGTGATGGGCGACACCCAGCAGGGTAGGCCGCTGGAGGCTGGCCGGTGGTCGGCCGCGACAGCGCCGACCCTGGTACTGACCGGCGGCAAGAGCCCGGCCGGATTCCACAACGCCGCACGGGCGCTCGCCCAGGTCCTGCCCAATGCCGAACACCGCATTCTGCCCGGCCTCAACCACGGCGCCGTGGCCATGGCCCCCAAGAAGCTCGCGCCCGCGCTCGTGGAATTCCTGCACGGCTGAGCCGGGCACCGATTCCTTTCCGGGCGCCATGCCGTCATACAGCTAAACCCAATCGAAGCGTACGAGAGAGGCCCTCATGTCGAACAAGCAGGACACCGCGCTGGCCGAGCTCGACCGGCTCGTCGGCACCTGGAAGGTGAGCGGCGAGGTCACCGGCCAGGTCACCTACTCCTGGCTGGCAGGCCGTCACTTCCTCAAGCAGGAGGTCGATCTCCAGCATGACGGCCGGCACATCACCGGCATCGAGATCATCGGCCGGAACAAGCCGTTCGGCGCCGAGGAACCAGGCGAGGACATCACCGCCCGGTTCTACGGCAGCGAGGGTGAGACCCTCGATTACGTCTACGAGATCAACGGCGACACGCTCACCATCTGGGGCGGCGAGAAAGGCTCACCCGCCTACTACCGCGCCCACTTCAGCCCCGACGGCAACAGCCTGTCCGGGGACTGGATCTGGCCCGGCGGCGGCTACCATGCCGAACAGCACCGCGTCCACTGACTGACACCAGGTCCACAGCCGCGCGCTCCCCCTCCGGTCGAAGAGGTCGATCAGCACATAGGCGATCGAGTGCGAGAATTCACCCGGCGGATGCCAACGCCGATGCGAACACCGCCGCCGGGTCAGCGGTAACAGGGTGAGGAGCGGCATGGCTGATCAGCGTGTGAACGACGTGGGAACGCCTGGACAAGGCCCGGGGGGCAAGGGAGAGCGTGGGGGCCTCGCCTGGGCGGTGACGGAGGTGGCCGCTCCCCAGTACGTCGTGATCGCGCTGCCGCCGGTGACCGGTCTGCTCGCTCACGGGTGGACAGGTGCGATGTGGGGTCTGCTCGCGGCGGCGTTGTGCGCCAGTGTGCCCGTAGGGGTGATCGCGGTCGGTGTGCGGCGGGGCCGCCTGGACTCGATGCACCTGGTCGACCGGAAATCCCGTAGAGGGCCGATGCTCACCGGTCTGATCACGGTGGCGGCCGGCCTGGTGCTGCTCGCCCTGCTGGACGCGCCGGCCATAGTGACGGCCACGGCGGCGGTGATGCTCGGCTGGGTCCTGGTCATGGGTTCGATCACGATGAGGTGGAAGATCTCCTTTCACACGGGGGTGGCCGCCGGGGCGGCGGTCGTGCTGGCGCACGTGCTGCCCGCCGCGGCGACGCTGGCGGTGGGTGCCGCTCTCGTCGGCGTGATCGGTTGGGCGCGGGTGCGGGTATCCCACCACACGCCCACCCAGACCGTCGCGGGTGCGGCGGCCGGAGCGGGCGTGGCGTGGGCGGTACTGACGCTGACGCTCTGACCTCGGTGCTCGTCGCCCACGTCACGCGGCTGGAATCGAGGCCCTCGCGTGTCCCACTTGAGCCCGACACGGAATGGTTCGATACTCCCAAATGCACGCTCGGTGAATGGCCCCTCCCCAGGAGGTTCTCCTAAAGAGCGAGGACGGAGCGCTCATCCTGATAGCCCGGCCCGACCGGGGCAGAGATCGGGGATGCGCGGGAGAGTCACCCACAAAGATCGAAGATCTCGTCAGAGGTTCGAACACTTGTTTTTATGATGGAAATGGTGAGGCTCTGGGGCCGTGCCCCTGTGCACCGGTAGCATCGGGAGCATGGTTCCGGAACTGTGTGAACGTGCCGCTCTGGTGGCGTTGCTGCAGCGCCCCGGGGCCAAGTGGCAGGATGTCGCGATCGAGGTGCTGGAAACGGGCAGCGCGGTAGCCGTGCTGGAGTCCACGCTCAGACTGCAGGACACGCTGTTTCCCGAGACGGATCCGGTGGTGTCCGCCATCGCCGGGGCGGCGGAGACCCTGCGAGGGTGGGAGGCGGCCGGCATCGAGATCCACGCCTGCTTCGATCCCGGCTATCCGAGTCAGCTCCGCAGCATCCACCAGATGCCCCCACTGTTGTTCTCCCGAGGCGCCCTGACGCATGACCGGCGGGCGATCGCCGTGGTCGGCACCCGGCAGGCGAGCGAGCAGGGCCTGCGGATCGCCTCCGCGGTCGCGACGGAACTGGCCCTGAACGACGTGACCGTTGTCAGCGGCCTGGCCAGAGGCATCGACACCGCCGCACACACCGCCGCGCTCAAGGCGCACGGGCGCACGGTGGCCGTCATCGGGACGGGGATCAACCGGTTCTACCCGAACGAGAACCGCGCATTGCAGGAGCGGATCGCCGCTGAAGGCGCGGTGATCAGTCAGTTCTGGCCTGACACGCCGCCGAGCAAACAGAGCTTCCCGATGCGCAACGCCGTGATGAGCGGTTACGCGGCGGCCACGGTGGTGGTGGAAGCGCCCTGGAAGAGCGGTGCACGCATTCAGGCCCGGCTCGCACTGGAACACGGCCGTCCCGTCGTGATGCCCGATCAGCTCCTGGAGCACGACTGGGCACGGGAATATGCGAAAAAACCCGGCGTCCATGTGGTCGCCGGCCTGGAAGAGTTACTCTCGGTGGTGGAGCAGTTGATCTCGGATCTGCACACCGGCCCTGAATCGCTTCCGGAGGCCCACCACCTTGCCTGGAGCAGTTGACCCCTGGAAGCTCGTGCGCGCACGTGTCGCCCAGCAAGCCCACTATCTACGCAATCCACTCAGACCCACGCCCCTGGTCTGTTACGTCTCTGCTGCGGCCCCGCCAACCCCGGCTGGACCCGCTGTTATCCCTGTGACCAGCATCTGAGAGCTGCCCAGTTCCGAGCCGCCGACGTCGTGGTTCCCATCTCCTACGCGATCAAGCGGGCCCAGCACGCCTACGGTCTCGCCGCCTACAAGGCGACGATCCCGTCACCGGAGATCCAGACCAACCTGCTCAACCTTCTGCTGTTCCTCGTCGAGGATCATCTCGGCTGCGTGGCACGGGCGGCCCACATCACCCGGTGGAGCCACGTGGCGGTCGTACCCAGCACGAGAGGCCGGTCGGGTGAGCATCCGCTACGAATGCTGCTCGGCAGTCGGATCGGGCTGCCATGGGTGAATTTTTCCGCCAACCTGAACATCCCATCCGACGTCCGCGAGTTCCGGGCGGACCGGTTCAGCGTGTCGGGCGGGGAGATCGGGGGCGCCCAGGTGCTTCTGCTCGACGACACCTGGACCACGGGATCCCGTATTCAGGCGGTGTCGTACGCGCTGAAGCTGGCGGGTGCGGAAAGGGTCGCGGCCGTCGTGCTGGGCCGTCATGCGAACCCGGAGTGGGATGGCTGGAAGCCGATCCTCCGGCAGATCAAGGACCAACCCTTTCGACTTGACACCTGCCTGGTCCACGAGCATTGACCGACGGTCTTCGAATACGGAGATCCAGGCATGCGCGACCAAGACGGCGGCCACGCCCCTGTCTGCCACATCAACTTCGTCTTACTTATTCCGCGCGCATGACGACCGTGCCCCGGAGTGGCTCGCTTTGGCCTGCGCCGCCTGGCCAAGGGTCAGATTTCGGACGTGGACCGTCCAGTGGCGGCGCGGCGCAGGTCGAAGAGGTCCGACGGGGAGATGGGCATCCGGTCGATCCGGATCCCCTCGGCGTCCTCGATCGCCGAGGCGATCACCGCCGAGACCGGGATGACCCCCGCCTCCCCCGCTCCCTTGATGCCCAAAGGATTGAGCGGCGACGGGGTTTCCAGGTGCGCGGTCTCCACGAAGGGCACCTCGGTGGCGTACGGCATCAGGAAGTCCATGAACGAGGCGTTCAGCAGCTGGCCGTGGTCGTCGTAGACCATCTTCTCGTACAGGGCCCCGCCGACGCCCTGGGCGACCCCGCCGTGGATCTGCCCCTCGACGATCATCGGGTTGATCAGGTTGCCGCAGTCGTGCACCACGGCGTAGCGCAGGATGCGGATCTCCGCGGTCAGCGGGTCGGTCTCCACGATCGCCGCGTGCATACCGGAGGCGAAGGTCGAGCGGATCGGCGAGTAGTAGTCGCGCCCCTCAAGACCCGGCTCCTCCCCCTCGGCCACCGGCGGCCGGTCGAAGGACGAGGCGCCCGCGAACTGGGTCGCCCTGGCCGCCTCCGCGTCGAAGGCGTAGCGCAACGGATTCGACAGCACCGCCACCGTCGCCAGCGGGATCGTGGTGCCGGGGGCGCCGACCACCCGCACCTCCCCGTCGACGATCTCCAGGTCTCGGGGGTCGGCCTCCAGCGCCTCCGCGGCGATCCGCAGCGCCTTCTCCCTGACCTTCCGGCAGGCCAGGGCGATCGCGTTGCCGCTCATCACCGCGGCCCGCGAGGCGAACGTGCCGACCGCGTAGCCGAACCTGCGGGTGTCCCCGGTGACCACCGAGACCCGTTCCAGCGGCACGCCCAGCTCGGTGGCGGCGATCTGCGCGAACACCGTCTCGTGCCCCTGGCCCTGGGAGGTGAGCCCGGTGGAGACGTGCACCCGGCCGTCCGAGGTGACCTGGACGTGCCCGCCCTCGTAGGGGCCGACACCGGTGCCCTCGACGTAGCAGCCGATCCCGATCCCGAGCGTGCGCCCCTCGGCGGCGGCACGGGCCTTCAGCCCGGGGAAGTCGTCCCAGCCGATCAGCTCCTTGAGCAGCCGCAGCGACTCCGGGTAGTCGCCGCTGTCGTAGATCAGCGGGCGGCCGTCCTGGAAGATCAGGCCCTGGTCGTAGGGGAACTCGTCGGGCTGGATGAAGTTGGCCGCGCGCACCGCGGTGCGGTCGGCCCCCAGGTGCTCGGCGATGTGGTCCATGGTCCGCTCCATGCAGAAGACCGCCTGCGGGCGGCCCGCCCCCCGGTAGGGGGTGACCTGCACGGTGTTGGTGTAGATCGAGGAGAACTCGACCCGGTAGGCGCCGATCCGGTACGGGCCGAGGAGCTGGGTGGAGGTGATGATCGGCACGATGATCCCGTACGGCGTGTAGGCGCCGTGGTCGTGCAGGATCTCGACGTCCAGGCCCAGAATCCGGCCCTCGTCGTCGAAGCCGACCCGGACCGACTGCACCTGGGCGCGCTCGTGCGCGGAGGAGATGAAGTGCTCGCGCCGGTCCTCGGTCCACTTGACCTCCCGGCCGAGCGTGATCGCCGCCCACGGGACCAGGATCTCCTCCGGCCAGGGGTGCACGATCTTCACCCCGAAACCGCCGCCCACGTCCGGGGCGACCACCTCGACCTTCGGCAGCGGCAGGCCGAGCTTGGCCGCGATGGCCATCCGGACGCTGGTGGAGGTCTGGGTGCTGGAGTGGACGCGCAGCGAGCGGTCGTCGGCGTCCCAGCGGGCGTGCACGCCGCGCCCCTCCAGCGGCATGGACGCGCTGCGCTCGATGTCGAGCCGGAAGGCCAGCGTGTGCGGCGCGGCGTCGATGGCCTCGCGCGCGCCGAGCCCGGCGGCCGAGGGCACCTCCTGGACCAGATGCGCGCCGACGTTGCCCGGCACGTCGGCGTGCACGAGCTGGGCGGACTGCGTGGCCTCCGCCACCCCGACCACCGGCTTGAGGATCTCGTAGTCGACCTCGATGAGCGCGCAGACGTCCTCGGCGAGGTAGCGGTCGCGGGCGACGACCATCACGACGGGCTCGCCGACGTGCCTGACGATCTCGCGGGCCAGCGGGTACGCGGTGCGGCCGTGGGTCAGCGCCGGATGCGGGATGAGCAGCGGCAGCGGCTCGGCGAGCGCGCCCGGCAGATCCTCCCAGGTGTAGATCGCCACCAGCCCCTCGACCTCGATGGCGGCCGAGACGTCGATGTCGCGGATCCGGGCGTGGGCGTGCGGGGAGCGGACGAACGCCGCCTGCAGCGCCCCCGGCGCCAGGTCGTCGAGGTAGAGGCCGCGCCCGGTCAGCAGCCGGGGGTCCTCGCGCCGCCTGACCGGCTCGCCGAACAGTTTCGTGGTCATGATCGCCTCACCGGGACGTGTCTCCTGCCTCGCCCACCCGAGGGTCCTCCGGAACGCCCGGGGATTCCCCGCGCCCGCTCAAGGCTCCTCCGCCATGATCTCGGCCGCACGGTGGACGGACTTGACGATGTTCTGGTAGCCCGTGCACCGGCACAGGTTGCCGGAGATGCCCTCCAGCACCTCCTCGTCGCTCGGCGCCGGGTTGTCCCGCAGCAGCGCGGTCACCGTGCACAGGAAGCCGGGCGTGCAGAAGCCGCACTGCAGGCCGTGGCACTCGGCGAAGGCCCGCTGCACCGGCGAGAGCGTGCCGTCGGTGCCGGCGAGCCCCTCCACCGTGGTGATGTCGCGCCCGTCCACGGTGACCGCGAACGTCAGGCAGGAGCGGACCGGCTCGCCGTCCAGCAGCACCGTGCAACACCCGCAGACCCCGTGCTCGCACCCGACGTGCGTGCCGGTCAGGCCGAGGTCGTGCCGCAGGCAGTCCGAGAGCAGCCGCCGCGCCGGGACCGAGGCCTGCCTGACCACCCCGTTGACGGTCAGCGTGATCTCATGCATCTACGGCCTCCCTGGCGGCGTCACGGAGTGCCTGCTCGGTGAGGACTCCGGCGAGGTGCCGCCGGTAGGCGGCGGTCGCGTGGATGTCTGCCTCCGGCTCGATCCCGTCCTGCACGGCGCGGGCCGCCGAGGCCCAGTCCGCCGAGTCCGGCGGCCGGTGCCCGACGGCCTCGGTGACGTCGACGAGCACCGGGACGGGGCCGAGGCTCACGCACGCCACCGTGGCCGAGGTGATCCTCAGATCGTCGTCCAGTGCGACCAGTGCCGCGATCCCGGCCAGGGCGTAGTCGCCGTGCCGCCGGGCGACCTCGCGGAAGGCGGTGCCCGAGCGCGGGGGCGGGACGGGGAAGAACGCGGAGACGGCCAGCTCGCCCGGGTCGATCGCCGACTCCAGGGGGCCGATGAAGAAGTCCTCGGCGGCCACCTCCCTGACGGCGCCCGGCCGGGCCAGCCGTACCGAGCCCCGCAGCAGGGCGAGCACGGCCGGCAGTTCGGCGGCGGGGTCGGCGTGGGCCAGGCTGCCGACCACGGTGCCCCGGTTGCGGATCACCGGGTGGGCCACCAGCCGGAGCGCCCGGCGCAGCAGCGGCTGGGCCGCGGCGACCTCCTCGGAGCGTTCCACCTGGGCGTGCCTGGCCAGGGCGCCGACCCGCACTCCGCCAGGCTCGACATCCACGGCCGCCAGTTCGGCCAGCCGGTTGATGTCGACCAGGTGCGCGGGGGCGACCAGCCGCATGTTCAGCAGCGGGATCAGGCTCTGCCCCCCGGCGAGCACCTTGCCGTGCTCCCCGGCCCCGGCGAGGGCGTCGAGCGCCTCGCCGAGGGAGCGGGGGGCGTGGTATTCGAAGGGGGGTGGTTTCACCCGGCGGCCTCTCGTCGCAGCTCGGACACCTCTGCCGGACCGGCGCCGCCCCGTCCGGAGATGGCCCGGAGCAGGTGGTAACCCACCACCACCACGATGGTGCCGAGGGCGATGCCCTCCAGCGTGAAGTCCGAGCTGATCATATGCTTGACCGGGCCGATGGCGAGGATGATTCCCGCCCCGATCGGGACGAGGTTGACCGGGTCCGCGAAGTCGACCCGGTTCTCGATCCAGATCTTCGCGCCGAGCAGGCCGATCATGCCGTACAGGATGACGGTGATGCCGCCGAGCACGCCGCCCGGCGTGGCCGCGACCAGCGCGCCGAACTTCGGGCAGAGGCCGAACAGGATCGCGATGACGGCGGCGATGTAGTAGGCCGCCGTCGAGTAGACGCGGGTGGCGGCCATCACGCCGATGTTCTCGGCGTAGGTGGTGGTCGGGGAGCCGCCGAAGGTGCTGGCCACGACCGTGGCGGCGCCGTCGGCGATGACCGCCCGGCCCATGTACGGGTCGACGTCGGTCTTGGTCATCTCGCCGACGGCCTTGACGTGGCCGACGTTCTCGGCGACCAGCGCGATCACGGCGGGCAGCACCAGCAGTACGGCGGAGAACTTGAAGTCGGGGAAGTGCATGCTCGGCAAGCCGATCCAGTCGGCCGCCGCCACCGCGTCGAAGCTCACCCTCGGGTGCGTGTCGATCGCGCCGGTGCCCGCGTTGAAGGCGGTGATGTTGCCGAAGATCTTGTCGGCCCCCCAGGAGAGGACGAAGCCGATGATCAGGCCGAGCAGGATGGCGATCCTGCCGATGAAGCCCTTGAAGAGCACGATGAGGACGAAGGTGACGGTCATCGTGATCAGGGCCATCCACTGGTCCTGCGGCCAGTAGATGTCGGCGACGACGTACGCCAGGCCGAAGCCGATCAGCATGACGACGGCGCCGGTGACGACCGGCGGGAAGACCCGGTTGATGACCTGCACGCCGAGGAAGTGGACGGCCACGCCCACGAGCGCGAGTACCAGTCCGGCGACGAGGATGGCGCCGGTGACGATCGCGTCGGTGGCGGGCGTGTCACCGCCCATGAGCGCCCGGATGGCGAGCACGCCCCCCACGAACGACGCGCTGGTCCCGAGGTAGCTGGGGACCTTCCCCTTCACGATGAGCAGGAACATGATCGTTCCGACGCCCGAGAACATGATGGCGACGTTGGGGTCGAGCCCCATCACCAACGGGAAGACGAACGTCGCGCCGAACATCGCGACGACGTGCTGCGCCCCGAATCCGACCATCCGCGGCCATGACAGCCGCTCGTCGGGTCTGACCACCTCTCCCGGGGCGAGTGTTCGGCCGTCGCCGTGTTTCGTCCAACCTGCAACCATCAAGCCCCACCTTTCACCGGGCCGTCGGTCGGTGGCCACCCCGCGGGCATCCCTCCGGCGAGTCCCTTACTACCGTTGCGGGCACATTAGGACTGAGTCCAGGCGCGGACATCGTCATGATCTGCCAAATCTAAGCGGCTGACCAGTGAATGCCTCGCGCACCACCAGCGAGAACGCCCGGTGAAGGACACCCGGGACGGCGAAAGATATAGGTATGTGACATAGTCGGCAGCGCGGACGGCCCGCCGGGGAGCCGGGCGGGCCGGGGACGGGATCAGGCTCCGGCGGCGACCACCCGAATCTCGAAGCCGTCGCCGGTCACCACCTGGCCGCTGCGGATCTTGCAGGTCTTGCGGAGCTCGACCTCCCCGTCCACCAGCACGTTGCCGTCGGCGATGAAGTGCTTGGCCTGGCCCCCCGTCTCGGTGACGCCACAGTACTTGAGCAGGTCACAGAGCGGGATGTAGTCGGTTTCCAGCTCGAAGGTCTCGTTCACGCCGAACAGCTTAGGTCCCGCGCGCTCCAGGACGCGGGTGCTCCTTCGGACGCCGGCTCCCGCGCACGTCCGGGACGTGGAGCACCGGCCTCAGATGCCCCTCATCCGCAGGACGTGCAGGGCCAGGGTGAGGTTCAGCCGCAGGTGGGCGTCCTCGGTGAAGCCGCCGAGCATGCGTTCCAGCTTGCCGATCCGGTAGCGCAGTGTGTTGTAGTGGAAGTGCAGCCTGCGCGCCGTCTCCGCCACGTTGAGGTTGGTCTCCAGCAGCACCTGCAGGGTGCGGCGCAGGTCGGCGTTCTCCGCGTCGTCGTCGGAGGCGAGCGGGCCGAGCGTCTCGCGGACGAAGGCGTGCAGCTCGGCGGTGTCGTTGACCAGGGAGAGCAACCGGTAGACGCCGAGCTGGTCGAAGTGCGCGACCGCGCCGTTGCCGTGCAGCTGGCGGCCCACCCGCGCGGCCTTCAGCGCCTGGCCGTACGCCTCGGGCAGCGCCTCGGCACCGACGGCGGTGCGGCTGGCGCCGGTGGAGAAGGTGGCGGGCAGGCACTCGGCGAAGGCCACGGCGGCGTCCTTGGCCAGGCGGTCCGCGTCGACCGCCGCGTCCACGATGGTGACGACCTCGTGGGAGAAGCCCGCCACCGCGCCGCGCGCGTCGTGGCGGCGCATCGCGCCGGTCCAGCAGGTGACCAGCCGGTCCTGGGCGGCGCGCTCGTCGCCCTCCGGGTCGAGCTCGGCCACCAGCACGGTGACCGGGCGCTGCAGGTCCCAGCCGAAGGCCCTGGCCCGGGAGGAGACCCGCTCGGAGCCTCCCGCCCTGCCGGTGAGCACGTCGCGCAGGAAGTCTGCGCGGTACTTGCTCTCGACGGCGTTGACCGCCTCCTGCCGGGTCACCACCAGCGCGGCGACCGTGGCGGCACGTTCCAGAATGCCGACATCGCTGTCACCGATCGAGCCGACGGGACCGCAGGCGACGATCCTGCCGTGGTGGTGGCCGCCCGCCACCACCGGCACCGAGGTGTGGCGGGAGTCGGGGGCGCCGCGCAGCGCGGACACGTGCTCGACCGGCCCGGCCGAGGCCAGCACGTGGCCCGTCCCGTCCAGCACCGCCACGCCCACGTCAAGCAGCCCCGCCACCTCGGCCGTCACCTCGCGTAGCCCGCCCCCGGCGAGCACGACCTGGACCAGCGCCCGGTGCGCCTCCTCCGCCCTGGCCAGCACGACGGCCTGGCGGTTGAGGATGTCGGTCAGCACCTGGTTGAGGATGTCGTCGAAACCGACGTCGTCGGGAAGCTGGATCAATGGGAAGCCCAGCCGGTCGGCCTGCTCCACCATCTCCTCCGGCAACTCGTCGAGGTAGCGGCCGAGCTTGATGGCCAGCGCGGCCAGACCGCGCTCGTCGAGGTCGGCCACCAGCCTGCCGAGCGACTGGGGGGTGTTGCGCAACGGGTAGCCGGTGGTGAGCAGCAGCTCGTGCGGCTTGACCCAGGCCAGGACGTCGGGTACCTCCATCACGTTGAGCCGCTGCACCACCCGGTCCAGGCCCCGCTCTCCCGCGATCAGCCGGGCTCCCGCCAGCGTCGAGACGCCGAGGACCTCGCCGACGGCGACTCCGTGAATGATCGTTCCGGTACTCGCCGGCCGTACGGGAGGTTCCATGAGGTAATTGTGACCGATAGACCCGTCTGTCAGGAAGAGCCAACCTTTGGGCTGACTGTTGGCAGCTTTATCCGTACGGCCTGCGTCCACGCCCGTTCTACCGTACGGCTCAATGGATGGGGGAGTCCGTGAGCGAGCGAACCGCTGGAGAGAGCACCTTCACACCCACGGGGCCTGCCGAGGAGCGCTCATGAGCGTTGGAACGCGCCCGAAGGCGCGGCACGTGCACGTGCGGACACACGGGACCGGCGCGGCCAGCACGACCCTGCGCCGGGTGCTGGAGGCGCCTCGCCGCCCGGCGCGGGTGCTGGCGGCCTTCCCCTCCGGCGTCTACCTTGAGGTACGCACCGAGCTGGAACCGCAGGTCATCGCGGTGGTGACCGGGCAGGCCACCCGCCTGCCCAACGCCATGGTGGTCAGCGACCCGATGCCTCAGGTCGCGGTGGGTGACGAGGCGTGCGTCGGCGACGGCTCGATCGATATCGGGCGGCTCAGCCTGCGGGCCCACCGCTGGTGGAATCCGGCCCCGCCGCTCGGCGTCGTGAAGGTGGCGGAGCTGGTCCGCTCGCTGCCCGCGATGGCCGAGCTGTGCGAGCGGTCTCCGAGGCGGTCGGGGCTGGAGGGCAACGGTGCCGCCGGCCTGCTGGCCCAGGGGTGCGCCGAGGGCTCGCTGCTGAAAAGCGTCGTGGCCGCCGAGCAGCTGGTCGGTCTGGGCCCCGGGCTCACGCCGAGCGGTGACGACGTGCTCGCGGGACTGCTGGTCGCGCTGCGCCACCTGGGCGGCGCGACGGGGGCCGGCCGCGCCGTCTGGCTGGCCGACTGGCTGGCCGCCGCCGTCACCTTCGACGTACGGGGCAGGACCACCCCCATCTCGGCGGCGCTGCTGCACTGTGCCGCCAGGGGCGAGGGCAGCGGTGAGGTCCTGGCCGTGCTGCGGGGCCTGGCGGGGCGGCAGTCCCTGGAGCCGGCGCTCCGCCGCCTGCTCCAGCTGGGCCACACCTCAGGGGCCGACCTGGCATGGGGGCTGCGCATCGGGCTCGCGGCGGTGATCGATCTGGAAGGCAGGGGCAATTGAGCACTGATGTGGTCCGGGTGCGCACCGGGGCCTACCACGACTCCGTGAGCCTGATGCGGGTCAGCCGGACGGCGGCCGCGTTTCCCGGCGTGGAGGTCGCGGTGGTGGCGATGGCCACGGAACTCAACCTCGGGATCGCCGCCGAGCTGGGTTTCGACCTCCCCAAGGCCGGTCCCGCCGACCTGCTGATCGCGCTGCGCGGCGGCGAGGCGGACACCCTGGAGGCCGCCCTCGCGGAGCTGGACGGGTTACTGACGGGACTCTCCACCCCGCCGGCCGGCGGCGCCGCCGTCGAGCACCCCCCGCACACGGTCCGTGCCGCGGCCCGCGCACGCGCCGCCACGCTGGCCCTGGTCTCGGTCCCCGGGCCGTACGCGTTCGCCGAGGCGCTGGACGCGGTCGAGGCCGGCCTGTCTGTGATGATCTTCAGCGACAACGTGCCGGTCGAGCAGGAGGTACTGCTCAAGCGACGCGCCGCCGAGCTCGGCGTGCTGGTCATGGGCCCGGACTGCGGCACCGCGGTGATCGGCGGAGCCGGTCTCGGATTCGCGAACGTCCTGCGGCCGGGCCCGGTCGGTCTGGTGGCCGCCTCGGGGACCGGTGCCCAGCAGGTGGCCTGCCTGCTGGACCACGCGGGAGTGGGGGTCTCCCACGTGCTGGGCGTGGGCGGCCGTGACCTGTCCGCGGACGTGGGTGGGCTGTCCACCCTGCGCGCCCTGGAGGCCCTCGACGCCGACCCCGCGACCGAGCTGATCGTCCTGATCTCCAAGCCTCCCGCCCCCGAGGTCGCGCGGGCCGTCGCCGAGACCGTCGCGAAGCTCGGCACTCCGATCGTGACCGCCCTGCTCGGCCCCGGCCAGGACGACCTGACCACGGCGACCGAGACCGCCCTGCGCGCCCTCGGCGCCCCGGTCCCCGCCTGGCCGTCCTGGCCCGCCCCCGGCACGGCGCGGGAGCACGCGGGAGGCCTGCGCGGCATCTACTCGGGTGGGACGCTCTGCGTGGAGGCGCGGCTGATCACCGGAAGCGGGGAGTTCACCGACTTCGGCGACGACGCCTACACGGTCGGCCGGGCCCACCCGATGATCGACCCGACGCTCCGCCTGGAGGCCCTGGCCGAGGTGCCGCCGGGCGAGGTCGTCCTGATCGACGTGGTCCTCGGCCACGGCGCCGACCCCGATCCCGCCGCGACGCTCGCGCCCGCGATCGCCGGGGCCGCCGCGAGAGGGGTCACGGTGATCGTCGCGTTGGTCGGCTCCGAGGGCGACCCGCAGGGACTGAACGCGCAGGCCGAGGCCCTGAACTCGGCGGGCGCCGCGGTGTTCACCTCCAACGCCCAAGCCGCGGGACACGCCGCCGAGGTCGCCGCGGGGATCGCTCGTTGACCGCCGTCGGACGCCGGGGAGCGGCTGCCCTCTCCCCGGACGTCACCGTTCCTCGCTCAGGAGTTCACCCATGACGCTGACCATGCTTTCCGGCGAGCCGGAAGTGATCACGGTGGGGGCCGGCGTGCTCGACGAGGCGCTGGACGCCCAGGCCGTCCCCCGGACGCGGGTGGACTGGCGCCCGCCGATGCCCGGTACCGAGGCCGATCTGGCCCGGGTGCTGGCCGACCCGCGCAGGGGCCGCGCCAACGAGACGGCGGTGGGCCGCCTGGTCTCCGCCCGGCCGCAGCTCGTCGGGGTGCGGCCCGCGCACGAGGTACTCGACCTGCCGAAGGGCACGTTCCTGCACGCGGGGCCGCCGATCGAGTGGGAACGGGCGTCGGGTCCGATGCGGGGCGCGCTCATCGGGGCGATGCTGCTGGAGGGGCTGGCCGCCGACGCCGCCGACGCCGAGGAGCGGCTGGCTCGCGGGCAGGCGCGGCTGGACTCCTGCCACCACCACCGGACCGTCGGACCGATGGCGGGCGTGGTCACCCCGTCGATGTGGATGTTCGAGGTCCGTGACGCCGAACACGGCGGCACCGCCTACTGCTCGCTCAACGAAGGGCTGGGCAAGGTGCTGCGCTACGGCGCGTACGGCCCGGAGGTGCTGAGGCGGCTGCGCTGGATGGCCGAGGTGCTCGGCCCCGTGCTCCAGGCCACCCTGGAGCGGAGCGGTCCGCTGGACCTGCGGGCGCTGACCGCGCAGGCCCTGCAGATGGGCGACGAACTGCACAACCGCAACCGCGCCGCCACCTCGTTGCTGGTCCGCGAGCTGGCTCCCGAAGTGGTGGAGGCCGCTCCCGGCCATGCCGCCGAGGTGCTCCGCTTCATCAACGGCAACGACCACTTCTTCCTCAACGCGGGCATGGCCGCGTGCAAGGTCAGCGCGGACGCCGCGCGGAACGTCCCCGGCTCCACGATGATCGTCGCGATGGCACGCAACGGCACGGACTTCGGGGTCCAGGTCTCGGGGCTGGGCGATCGCTGGTTCACCGGCCCCGCGGGCGTGCCGGACGGTCTCTACCTCGGCGCGTACGGTCCGGACGACGCCAATCCCGACATCGGCGACTCCACGATCACCGAGACGGCCGGCCTGGGGGGCTTCGCGATGGCCGCGGCCCCGGCGATCGTGCGGTTCGTCGGTGGCGACGTCTCGGACGCGATGGCGGCCACCCGCTCCATGTACGAGATCACCCTGGCCGAGCATCCCGCGTACCAGATCCCGGGGCTGGACTTCCGGGGCACGCCGGTCGGCGTCGATGTCACGCTGGTCGCCAGGACGGGCCTGCTGCCCACCGTGAACACCGGTATCGCCGGCCGGGTCGCGGGGACCGGACAGGTCGGCGCGGGTCTGGTCAGCCCGCCCGCCTCGGCTTTCAGCACGGCGCTGGCCGCGCTGGCCGAGGCGGCCGATCATGGAAACGGATCGGTTTAGCGTGATCCCTTGGCTATTGGGAACGGGCGAAGCTGACAATTCACCCGCCCGCCGGTAACATTCGGCGACGTCAGGGCGCGGACACACGTTCAGTGATCCGATAGAACACCGATCACCGACAAATGCCGTCACGCGCTTTCTCCGTATGCCAACTTCCATTGTCGAATGACATCCCGATATCGTGTCCAGCCTTACAAAAAGGGCTGGTTGTGGGGAACGGGGTACGATGACCGATCGCTTGCTCGGGAGAAACCCCCAGGGGCCTGAGGGTGGCGATTCCGCCGGAGCCACACCGGAGGGCCAGGGCAGGCTGGTGGGCAGGCGCTACCGTCTGGTGTCGCCGGTGGGCCGTGGTGGGATGGGCATGGTGTGGCACGCCCACGACGTCCTGCTCGACCGGGACGTCGCGGTCAAGGAGCTGATCCTCCCCTACGGACTCGACCACGCGGGCAAGCAGGGGGCGCACCGGCGGATGCTCCGCGAGGCCCGCTCGGCGGCCCGGCTCAGCCACCCCGGCATCGTCACGGTCCACGATGTCGTCGAGGAGGACGGCCGCCCCTGGATCGTGATGGAGCTGGTCCGCGCCTGGTCGCTTGAGCAGGCCGTACGGCAGAGCGGACCGCTGCCCGTGGTCCAGGCCGCCGAGATCGGCATCCGGGTGCTCGACGCGCTCCGCCACGCCCACGCCGCCGGGATCATGCACCGCGACGTCAAACCCGGCAACGTGCTGCTGACCTCCGACCGGGTGGTGCTCACCGACTTCGGCATCGCCGCGATAGAGGGCGACGTCACGATCACCCAGACCGGCCTGCTGATGGGCTCCCCCGCCTACATCCCGCCGGAGCGGCTGTCGGGCCAGCAGGTCACGCAATCCTCCGACCTGTGGTCCTTCGGTGCCACGCTCTACGCGGCGGTCGAGGGCCGGCCCCCCTACGAGGGTCCTGACGCGGTGGCCGTGCTCGGCGCGATCCTCACCCAGGAGCCCAACCGCCCCCAGCGGGCCGGCGCCCTGATCACCGTCATCGAGGGCCTGCTCCGCAAGAACCCCGCCGACCGGATGAGCGCCGCCCAGGTGTCGGATCTGCTGGACCGGGTGCTGCGCAGCCACGGCTCCAGCGCCCCGAACCGCACGCCCAGCCCGTCGCCCTCGTCGATGCCGGTCCCCGGCGACTCCATTCCGATGCACCTGATGCCCCCGCTGGACGTGCCGCCGGGGCCGATGCCCTCCCGGATCATCGAGACGCCCTCCGGCCCGATCCGGGTGCCCTACGACCCCGCCGCCGACTCCTCGGGCGGCCACGCGCTCCCCTACGACGCACTCGCCGGCCCGAGCGGGGGCCACCGCGCGGACCTGCTCTCCCTCCCCGGGCACTCCTCAGCTCCCAGGTCCGCGCAGACCGGCGGGCACCAGCGCGGGTACGACGCGCTGCGCACCCCGGCGACCGGACCTGACGGCAACCCGTTCGACGCGCTGACCAGCTTCTCCGGCGACCTTCCCGGCGTCCCGCCGTCCGCACCACCGCGCGATGGGCGGAGCGGGGCCGCACCCTGGCCGATCCCGGGGCCCACCCCGGCCCCGCAGGAGCAGGCCCCCTCCGACGCCGTACGGAACTCCCAGGCCCTGACCTCACCCGGCAGGGCCGGGACACGCGCGGGCACGCGCCGCGCTCCGGAGCGCGAGGGCGGCCGGTCGCGCGGCAGCGGCCCCGACAGCCGTCTGCTGGTGCTCGGCGGGGGCGGCGTGCTGGCCATCGTGGCCGCCGTGCTCATCGCCCTCCTGCTCGGCGACGACTCCGGCACCGCGAACCTCACGGGCCCCTCGGCGGCGATCTCCGCACCCGCCGCCCCGGGGACGTCCTCCGGGGCCGACGAGGAGATTCCCGACGGCTTCACGTCGGCGAGCGCCGCCGGGGTCTCCGGCGCGGTGCCCGGCGACTGGACCGTGAAGGCCGGCCCCAAGGGAACCGTCACCTTCTCCGGGCCGAAGGGCGGCGGGCAGAACATCGTCGTCGTCGAGGTACCGGTCGAGGACCCGGTGACGGCACTCGGCAAGGCGAGCAAGAAGGGCCTGGACGAGTACACCGAGGTGGGCGTGACGGCGGTGGACTATCGCTCGTGGAAGGCCGCGGACTGGGAGTACACCTACGTCCAGCCCAACGGCGTCCCGATGCACGGGCTGACGCGCTATGTCGCCGTCAACGGCCAGACCGCCTACCAGATCACGTTCAGGGTGCAGGATCTCGACTGGGAGAAGAACTCGGAGATCCTGGGCACCTTCTTCGCCACCTTCAGCTCCGCCGACTGAGCCCGCCCGCGAGACGACTTCCCGGTCCGGTCACGAGTGATGACAGACTTCACTCATGACCGCCGACACCACGCCCCCCGACATCTCCGATGCCCGCAGTGACGGCGGTGAGCGGATCTCCACGGTGCAGCGGCGGACGCTCGCCGTCCTCTCCGCCGCCCAGATCAGCGGCGGGATCGGCGTCGCCGTGGGACTCGCCTTCAGTTCGGTGACCGTGAGGGATCTCTCCGGCTCCACGACGCTCAGCGGGCTGGCCGGGACCGCGACGGTGCTGGGCGCCGCGCTGCTGGCGCTGCCCACCGCCAGATCGTCCGGCCGGGGTGGCCGGCGGGCCGGGCTCACCCTGGCCTACGGGTGCGCCCTGATCGGCTGCCTGGTCTCGCTGCTCGCCCTCACCATGGGTTCGTGGCCGCTGCTGCTGGCCGGGCTGGTGCTGTTCGGCGCGGCCAGCGCGGGCAACCTGGCCTCCCGCTACGCCGCGACCGACCTGTCGGCGCCGGGGCACTCGGCCCGGCACCTGTCGCTGGTGGTGTGGGCCACCACCATCGGGGCGGTCACCGGCCCGAACCTGGCGGGGCCCGCCGAGCGGTTCAGTGCCGGGTTCGGCCTGGCACCGGGTAGCGGCCCGTTCGTCCTCGCCCTGCTGAGCTTCGCGATCACTCTCGGCGTCATCCTCCTGGCCCTGCGCCCGGACCCCCTGCTTCTGGCCCGCTCCGCGTCCCCGCCCCCATCCCTGCCCCCGGATACCGCTTCGGACGGCACCGCTTCGGACGGCACCGCTCCGGACGGCACCGCCCTGGACGGCACGGTCCCGGAGGCCGCGTCACCCGCTCCCGGAGAGCGGCCGGACCCGGGATCCACTCCCCCCTCGGCCACGGCCACGGCCCCGGAGAAGGGCGAGGGCACGTTCCGCGCCGCCTGGCGGGTACTGCGTGCGACCCCCCTGGCGGGGCGCGCGCTGGCCGCGATCGCGGTCAGCCACACCGCCATGGTGTCGATCATGTCGATGACCCCGGTCCACCTGGACCACGGCGGCTCGACGTACACGGTCATCGGTATCGTGATCAGCCTGCACATCGCGGGAATGTACGTGCTGTCCCCCGTGGTCGGCTGGCTGGCCGACCGGGCCGGACGGACACCGGTGCTGGTGCTGGGGATGGGCCTGCTGCTGACCTCCGCCGTCCTCGCGGGCGGGGCCGGGACGCACGATGTCACGCGGGTCGCCGCCGGGCTGATCCTGCTCGGCCTCGGCTGGTCCTGCGGGCTGATCGCCGGCTCGGCGATGCTCAGCGAGGCGGTGCCGCTGGCACACCGCACCTCCGTGCAGGGCCTGTCGGACCTGCTGACGAACCTCTGCGGCGCGACCGGAACCGTGGCCGCCGGGGTGATCGTCGGCGGTCTTTCCTACGGCGCGCTCGGCGTGGCCGTCGGGGTCATGGTGACGATCACCGGCGTCTGGCTGGCCCTGAGCAGGAACTGACCCGCCAGGCGGAGCTCACTTGGCGTCGGCGTAGCACCGCACCTGGACCGCCTGCATCGGGAAGCGGACGGGAGTCGATCCGAACAGCAGCCGGCTCGCCTCCTCCGCCGCTCTGCCGACCGCCGCGACGACCTCGTCGGCCTGCTCGGCCGGGCAGTGCACCATCACCTCGTCGTGCTGGAAGAACACCAGCCTGGCCGGGTCGGGCAGCAGGCCGCGCAGCACCGCCATCAGCGCGAGCGCCCACTCGGCCGCGGTCGCCTGGACCACGAAGTTTCTGGTGAACCGGCCGCGGTCGCGGGCCGCGCGGCCTCCCTCGGGACCCGAGACCAGCTTTCGCCAGCCGGCCGAGGGCGGCGGCGAGGTGCGGCCCAGCCAGGAACGGACCACCTTGCCCTCCTCCCCCGCGCGGGCGGCGTCCTCCACGAACTGGTAGGCGCGGGGAAAGCGCCGGCGCATCACGGCCAGCAGCTTGGGCGCGTCTCCGCTGGTGCCCCCGTACATCGCCGACAGCATGGCGATCTTGGCGTTGTCGCGCTCGCCGCCGAACGCCTGCGCCAGCGCCTGGTAGAGGTCGATCTGCCCGGCCGCCTTGGCCAGGCCGCCGTCCCCGGCCATGGCGGCCAGCACCCGCGGTTCCAGCTGAGCCGCGTCGGCGACGACCAGCGCCCAACCGTCGTCGGCCACGATGACCTTGCGCATCAGCTTGTGGATCTGCAGGGCGCCGCCGCCGTTGGTCGCCCAACGGCCCGTCACCACGCCGCCCACCACGTACTCGGGCCGGAAGCGGTGGCCTCGGACCCACTGGTCGGCCCAGGCCCAGCCGTGGAAGCTGTAGAACCTGGCCATCTCCTTGTAGGCGAGCAGGGGTGCGACACCGGGGTGGTCGACCTGCCTGATGTCGTGGGCCCTGGTGGAGGAGACGGGCACGCCCGCCGCCTTGAACGCCCTGACGATCTGCTGCGGAGAGTCGGGGTTGAACGGGGTGCCGAAGGCCGCCGCCACCTGGTCGGCCAGGGCCTGGAGCTTGACGGGCCGCATACCGTGCACCGGGCGCGGGCCGAGCAGGCCCGTCAGCAGCTCGTCGTGCACGTCCTCGCGCCAGGGCATGCCCTCCCTGGCCATCTCCGCGGCGACCAGCGCCCCGGCCGACTCCGCGGCGACCAGCAGCCGGAACCGCCGCGGGTCCGCGGTGGCCTCGATGCGCCGCAGCTGGTCGGCGTGGACCTCGGCGACCAGGTCCGCGTCGGGTGCCGGCGCCTCCTCCTCGAAAAGGGTGGCCTGCCGCGCCTGGGGTCCCTGATGGTCGTCCGGCACGGGGAGGCCGCGCAGCCTGGCGTGGGCGGCCCTGGCCGAGCGGGGCTCGCCGAACCGTCCCTCGTGGGCCAGGAGCAGGCTCTCGGTCAGCGCCAGATCGTGGCAGCGCGCCAGCCGCACGCCGGCGGCGAGCAGCGCGGGATAGACCTCCCGCGTGTCGGCCCAGACCCAGCGTGGCCGCCGGGCCTCCAGCTCGCGGACCGCCGAGACCAGATCGGCGACGGCCACGGCGGACTCGCCGTCCACGCGCAGAACGCCCCCACCGCCGGGGGCGGCCGCGACTGACACGTTCATACGCCAACAGTGCCACGCCGATACGACATTACGGCCGGGTCAGGCGAGCGGTATGACGATCTCGTCCTCAAGCGGGGGCTCGATCTCCTGCGGCAGGCAGCCGGTGGCGGCGAAGCAGCGGATCCGTAGGTCCTCGGGCGTCACCGAGACGTGCAGGAAGCTCTTGAAGAACGGCGGGGTGTCCCAGTCCGACAGCTCCGACAGATAGCGGTGGAAGATCCTGCCCACCGGAAGCCGGAACGGCATCGGCCAGCCGCCGAGGATCCGGGCCGCCCATCTCATCCGCCGGGTGATCGGCACGGCCGGGAGGTCCCGTACCGGGATGTTGCCGATCTGCCGGGACATCAGCGCCGCGCTCTCGTCCGGCGTGAGGTAGAGCCACCGCATGCGCAGCCGGTCGCTGTAGAGCCTGCTGTAGAACGACAACGAGTCACCGCGGAGCGGGTAACACCTGTAGTCGTCCTCGTGCAGGCCGCCGACGGTGACCCTGGGGATGGTGTGGGTGGCGTGCATGAAGGCCCCCGAGCCGCCCGCCACGATGTACTGGATGGTCCGCTGCCCGACCTTGATCGGGAAGCGCTGGTAGTTGTGCACGTCGCCGCCTATCGCCGCGACGTAGTTGTGCGCGGGGTCGGTGACGATGTCGTCGATGGTGCCGCCCCCGGCCAGCTTCGACGGCTTGTAATCGTTGCGGGTGTAGATGGGCTTTCCGGTGATCAGCACCTTGGGCCGGGGATCGCGGGAGACCTCGCGC
The DNA here is from genome assembly GCF_050943795.1 of Streptosporangium sp. CA-115845. Classification (NCBI taxonomy): domain Bacteria; kingdom Bacillati; phylum Actinomycetota; class Actinomycetes; order Streptosporangiales; family Streptosporangiaceae; genus Streptosporangium; species Streptosporangium sp. CA-115845. The sequence continues at coordinate 6,745,403 of NZ_CP191988.1, forward strand.
AGCCAGCCGGCCTGCTCGGAGTCGATGTCGCCGCGAATGCCGGTGTCCACGCCGACGATGAGCAGCCCGGGGGTCTCCATCGCCCAGTAGGGGGCCGGCTGCACGGCCTGCTGCTCGGGTCCTGACCGCCGCTCGCGCGCCCTGGCCAGCCGGGCCTCGTCGATCTTCTCGGGCCTGCGCCAGAGCAGGCCGCGCAGCCCGGAGGGCGAAAGCCTGCCCCCCTCGCTCTCCACCTCCAGCGACGGGGCGGCGCAGAAGACGCGCATGAAGCCGCCGAGCCCGTCGTACCAGTCGTGGTTGCCGGGAATCGCGTAGATCGGCGCCCGGTAGTCCTGGTAGGGGCGGAAGAACTTGTCCTCGTACTCGTTCCCCGAGCCGGTGGGGTAGATCACGTCACTGGCGACGACCGCGAAGGCGGTGTCCTCGCCGATCCTGAGCATGCCCGGCACCACGGCGTACTGCGAGGAGTCGCCCTCCCCGGTGTCACCGAGGACCAGGAAGGAGAACTCGGGACCGACGTCCATCGGGATGCGGAAGGAGGGGTCGGCACCCCGGGCCCGCTGAGAGGCCACCCAGCGCGCCCGTACCTGCCCCGACGGGTCTCCGAACAGGGCCGCGAGGACCTCGTTCCTGGAGCGCCAGACCGTACGCACATCGAGCCAGGAGAAGGGCTTCTGGCTGGGCAGCAGGTCCTCGAAGGCCCCCCTGCGCGTGCAGGACCAGCCCGCGCCCTCCTTGGACACCCGGGAGGAGACCTCACGCCCGCGCTGCGCCGCCCGTCCAACATCGACCATGACCATATCTTGGCAATGATCTTAAGGAGTCGCACCCGGATCGCAGGCAATAAAAGAGGGCGATCCACATCAGAAGCAGCCGAACCGGAAATCGTCGAAGTGCGCGAGGGTGGGCCGGCCCGTTCCGGTCCCCTGGCCGGCAGGCCCACGGCTCCCGGCTCCAGCGGCGCGACCTCGTCGGCGGCGTCGGCCATCCGGGCGCCGTCCGCACCGCCGCCGGGACGCGCGACGAGCCGATACTCCCCTCCCACCGGCCCGCTGCCCGGCTCGGTCCCGTCCCCGCCGGGATCTCGCGTCTGGAATACAGTTCCACCGTGTACGCCTACTGGGAGACCGTTCCGACCAGGTGGAAGGACAACGACGTCTACGGCCACGTCAACAACGCCGTCCACTACTCGATGATGGACACCGTGATCAACACCTGGCTGATCAGGAGCGCGGGCCTGGACATCCACGACGGCGACGCCATCGGCCTGTGCGTCGAGTCGCACTGCGTCTACAGGGCGTCGGTCTCCTTTCCCGAACCCGTCCGGGTCGGGCTGCGGATCGGGCACCTGGGCCGTTCCAGCGTCCGCTACGAGCTCGGACTGTTCCGCGGAGACGGCGAGACGGTCGTGGCCGAGGGCCACTTCGTCCACGTGTTCGTCGACCGGGAGACCCGGCGGCCCGCCGGGATCCCCGGGCCGCTCCGCGAGGCCATGGAGAAGCTGGTGGTCACCGGTTGACCTCCCCTCGCCCGCCGGAAGCCGGAAGGCGCCCCCGGGAGACCCGCCGGAAAGACGGGCCTCAGGAGACGGGCTTCTCCGGGGCGACCAGGACGCCCGGGTTGAGGATGCCCTCGGGGTCGAGCCGGTCCTTGATCCCGCGCAGGATCTCCACACCCAGATCGCCGATCTCGACCGCGTGGGCCTCCCGGTGGTCGCGGCCGACGCCGTGGTGGTGCGAGATGGTGCCCCCGGCCGTGACGATCGCCTCGTTGACCGACCGCTTGGCCGTCTCCCACTGCCCGACGGGGTCGTCGGTCTGCGCCGTGACGACCGTGAAGTAGAGGGAGGCGCCGGTGCCGTACACGTGGGAGATGTGGCACATCACCAGCGGTGAGCCGAGCGAGGCGTGCAGCGAGAGCCGCACGGCCTCGTACAGGCGGGGCAGGTTGGACCAGAATCCGGCGGTCTCCAGCGTCTCGACGGTCGCCCCTGCGGCGAGCAGCGAGTCGCGCAGGTAGGGCGCGGAGTAGCGTCCGTGGGCCCACGACTCGCCGGGGGCGGGGCCGAGGTAGACGCCGCCGAGCCCGGACGCCACGGCGGCGACCCGTTCCCGCAGGGCGGGCACCTCCGAGAAGCCCTCGTACCCGGCGATGGCCAGGCAGCCCGCGTCGGCGGACAGGGCGCCGAGCTCGCTCGGCCTGGCCAGCCCGATCATCGTCTCGGTCTCGTCGGACAGGCGCAGCACCGTGGGCAGGGCGCCCTCCTGGGCCAGGCGCCGCAGCGCGGCCGAGCCCGCCGCGAACGACTCGAACCGCCATCCCTCGTAGACGCGCTCGGCGGGCGCCGGCCGGACGCGGAGTCTCAGGGAGGTGATCACGCCGAAGGCCCCCTCCGATCCGAGGATCACCTGGCGCAGGTCGGGCCCGGCGGCCGAGGCGGGTGCCCGGCCCAGGTCGAGGGTGCCCCGCGGGGTCGCCACGGTCATGCCGACGACCATGTCGTCGAAGCGGCCGTAGCCGGCCGAGGCCTGGCCGCTGGAGCGGGCGGCGGCGAAACCGCCCAGCGTGGCGTATTCGAACGACTGCGGGAAGTGTCCTAGGGTGAGCCCGTGCCCAGCCAGAAGCTGCTCGGCCTGCGGGGCGCGCAGCCCCGGTTCCATCTCGGCGACCATCGACTCGCGGTCGACGGCGACCAGCCGGTTCAGCCGGGCCAGATCCAGCGAGACGACACCGGCGAAGCCCCGCCTGGTCGCGACCAGGCCGCCGACCACGGAGGTGCCGCCGCCGAAAGGGACCACCGCGACCCGGTGCGCGGCACAGGTCGCCAGGACCGCCAGCACCTCATCGTGGGAGCCGGGCAGCACCACCGCGTCGGGCGCGTCGGAGCCGTCTCCGGCGCGCATGCGCAGCAGGTCGGGGGTGGACTTGCCGCGGGTGTGCCGGAGGCGGGCGTCGTCGTCGAAGCGCACGTGGTCGGCGCCGACGACCCCGCGCAACGCGGTGAGGACCAGCGGGGACAGGGCCACGGCGGGCAGGCGGACCTCGCCGAAGTCGGCGGCCCGCTCCCGCGGCGGGCGCACGCCCAGCATCTCGTGGAGCAGCTTGCGGATCGGTTCCGGCAGGTCGGCGGCCTTGGCGGGATCCCCCCAGCCGGACCAGAGCATGGGTTCCGCGACACTCATCGGTTTTTCCACCCCTACACTGTGACATATGACGTCCATCCGTCACAACGCGGCCGCGGAGAGCGGCGACCAGATCCTCGACGCCGCCCGCGAGGTGGTCCTCGCGGTGGGCGTGCGGCGGGCCACGCTCACCGACGTAGCCCGCCGGGCCGGGGTGTCCCGCATGACGATCTACCGCCACTGGCCCGACATGCGCAGTCTCGTCGCCGACCTGATGACCCGTGAGTGGGTGCGCGTCGCCGGCCGGTTCGCCACCGAGGACCCGGTCACCGCGGCGGTGGCGGTGGTGCGGGCGCTGCGCGACCACCCGCTCTGGCGGAAGATCGTCGAGGTCGACCCCGAGCTGCTCCTGCCCTACCTGCTGGATCGCCGGGGCTCAAGCCATGAGGCCATGCTGAGCCTCGTCGAGTCTGCGATCATCGCAGGACAGGACCTCGGCACCGTGCGCCCCGGTGACCCGACGAGGCTGGCCAGGGGCGTGCTGCTGACGGCCCAGTCGTTCCTGCTCTCCGGCCCCACCATGCTGAACCCGCTCACCAGGGACGATCTGGACGCCGAGCTCGCCACGCTCCTGGAAAGGTACCTACGACGGTGAAATCATCTCTCAACGCCGCCCGCCGCGCCCGCGAGCTCGCCGAGGTCCGCGACCTCGTGGTGGACGTGCTGGTGGTGGGGCTGGGCGCGACCGGTGCCGGGGCGGCGCTCGACGCGGCCTCCCGAGGTCTCTCCGTGGCCGCGATCGACGCCCACGACCTGGCGTTCGGGACCTCCAGGTGGAGTTCCAAGATGATCCACGGCGGGCTCCGCTATCTGGCCAGAGGGCAGGTCGGGGTGGCGTACGAGAGCGCGGTGGAGCGCGGCCACCTGCTCGGCCGTACCGCGCCGCACCTGGTCAGGGCGCAGCCCTACCTGCTGCCGCTGGTCCCCGCGGTCTCCCGGCGCCAGGCGGCGCTGGTGATGACCGGGTACCGGCTCGGCGAGGGGCTGCGGATCGCGGCGGGCACACCCCGCCACCTCCTGCCCGGCCCCGTGCGCATCTCCGCCGAGCAGGCGCTCGCCCTCGCCTCCCCGCTGGGTTCGCGCGGGCTGCGCGGCGCCCTGCTGTCGTGGGACGGGCGGCTGACCGACGACGCCCGCCTGGTGGTCTCCGTGGCCAGGACCGCCGCCCGCTGGGGGGCGAGGGTGCTGACGCGCTGCCGGGCGCTGGAGGTGTCCGGCGAGGGCGCGCTGGTCCGCGACGAGCTCGGCGGGGACACCTTCACGATCCGGGCCAGAACGGTGGTCAACGCCACCGGGGTCTGGGCCGCCGGGCTCCACCCGGACATCCGGATGCGCCCCTCGCGCGGCACCCATCTGGTACTGCGACCCGAGGCGCTGCCGGGTCTGGCCGCGGGGCTGCACATCCCGATCCCCGGTGAGAGCAACCGGTTCGCGCTGGTGCTCCCCCAGTCCGACGGGCGGATCCACGTCGGCCTCACCGACGAGCCGGTGGACGGTCCCGTCCCGGATGTCCCGCAGGCACCGGAGGAGGACGTGACCTTCCTGCTCACCGTCCTGAACTCCGTGCTTGAGGAGCCGGTACGGCGTGCGGACGTCGCCGGCACCTACGCGGGGCTGCGGCCGCTGCTCGCCGCCGACGGCCACACCGCCGACCTGTCCAGGAAGCACGCGCTACTGGCCACGCCGGACGGGATGGTGACGGTGGTGGGAGGCAAGCTGACCACGTACCGGCGGATGGCCGAGGAGGCGGTCGACCGGGCCGTGTCGCTCGGCGGGCTCACGGCGGGCCGGAGCCGCACCGCGAGCCTGCCCCTCGTCGGGGCCGTCCGGCCGGACGGCTGGAACGGCAAGGGTACGGACCGGCTCCTGGAGCGGTACGGGAGCGAGGCGGGCGCCGTGCGGGCGCTGATGGTCCGCGAGCCCTGGCTGGCCGAGGCCGGCCCGACCGGGGTCACCGGGGCCGAGCTCGTCTGGGCGGTCAGGCACGAGGGCGCCCTGGACGTGGACGACCTCCTCGACCGGCGGACCAGGATCGGACTCGTCCCCTCCGACCGTGAGGCCGCCCTCCCGCTGGCGCGCGCGGCACTGGCCCACTGACACCACTGACATCGCCGGCGCGCTTTTACCCGCCCAGGATCCTTTTCCCCCTGCGCCACCCCGACCCGACTGTTAGGTTAGTCTTGCCTAACTCGGAGCGAGGAGAGAGTGTGATCACCGGCGGCGCGAACATGGCGAACAGGGCGAACAGGGGATGCGAGCACCCCCGGGGCTGCCATACCGGCGAACTGCCCGTCCACGCCAGCGCGACCGTCGGAGCCCGCTTCTGGCTGCTGATCGAGCACTCCGGCCCCTGGGCCTCCCACCTTGAGGACTGCAAACTTCCCGAGGGCGTTCACACTCTTATCAAACGGGCCACGCGGCTCGGCATCCGGCCTCAACTGATTCGCCGCCCGGGTCGCAGAAACCCCGTGGAAACCGGCATTCACGTCATGGTCGCCGACTCCACCGCCGCCGAGCCGTGGGTCGCCGAAGGCGTCTTCGCAGGTCCGGACGATCTTGACCTTGACAGCGTGGTGGCCGGAGTGGTCCCGGAGTCCTGCATACTTGTGAGTGAGCCGGTTTTTCTGGTCTGCACGCATGCCAAGCGCAACGCGTGCTGCGCCCGCATTGGACTACCCCTAGCTCGGTTCTTGGCAAAATCATTGCCGGACACAGTATGGGAAACATCACATGTTGGCGGCGATCGATACGCCGCCAACCTCGTGTGCTTGCCACACGGGCTTTACTACGGCAGCATGTCTCAGGCTGCTGCGATCGCGGCAGCCAACGCGTACCGGTCCGGTGAGATCATTCTCGACCGTTTCCGGGGACGCGCAGGTATCCCTGAGTCACTGCAGGCCGCTGAGCATTTCATCCGCATTCATACGGGCGAACTCTCGGTTGGCGGAGTGGCCGTGGAATCCTCCAGGTCGGACGGCGCCGTCACCGAGGTATTTGTGCGCGGTAGTGGCGCTCGTTTTCGGGTAGTGGTTGAACCCATGACGCTGACAACGCCATGTGGTACGGCTTGCGCCGATACGATCACTACCTACCGGCTGGTAGCGCTGGACAGGTTGACCCCTGTGCTGTACGCCACGTCCGCGCTGACCTGACCTGAGGGAACATCACGGCCAATCCAGGCGTTGGATCCAGGGACGCCACAAGCGTCCAAATGCGGCATCAACCAGAAATACCTCTCAACTATAAGGTGGTTTTCTCATGTCTCAGGTACGTCGGCAGACCGCCCGGCCTCGGCCCAGCTGGGGCTGGCAGGATGACGCCGCGTGCCGGGGCGAGGACCTCGTGCTCTTCTTCGGTCCCGACGGTGAGCGTCAGCCCGAGCGTGACATCCGCGAACGTAAGGCCAAGGCGATCTGCGCCCAGTGCCCTGTTCGCGCCGAGTGCCTGGACTACGCGCTGTCCCGTCCGGAGAAGTACGGCACCTGGGGCGGTCTGAACGAGGACGAGCGCGCCTCCGAGCGTCGCCGTCGCATGCGCCGCGCCGCCAGCGCCGGCATCAGTGCCGTCGCCTGAGTAGTACCTCCACCCGGCTTCCCCCGCACGTGTGATCTCGCGTCCCCCTTGCGAGATCACACGTTGTCGTGTCGGGCCCCGCACGTGCGGTGTCTGAAGCAGGCCACCGCACGACGGGCGTTTCCCTCGTTTCACGGCCTGCTGCGGCCCGGCTTCCGCATCTCCTTGTGGATGATCTTCCACTTGTTCTGCAGTTCCTTGCGGAGCCGCGCGTCACTTCTGGAGGCCATCCACGCGGCCTCCCTCTGGAGCTTGTTCCAGCTCTCCAGCCGCCGCTCTGGAAGCGTGCCGTCCTCGATCGCGGCGAGCACCGCGCAGCCCGGCTCGCTGTCGTGGCGGCAGTCGCCGAACCTGCAGCGCCCGGCGAGTTCCTCCAGGTCGGAGAAGACCATGTCCACACCCTCGCCCATGTCGTACAGGCCGATGCGGCGGATACCGGGCGTGTCGATGATCAGTCCGCCTTGCGCCAGCGGAATGAGCTCGCGGTGCACGGTGGTGTGACGTCCCCGGCCGTCGCCGGCCCTGACCTGCTGGGTCTCCATGACGCCCGCCCCGGCCAGGGCGTTGACAAGCGTGGACTTGCCCGCGCCGGAGGCGCCGAGCACCACCGCGGTGCGCGTGCCCTCAAGGTATTCGCGGACGATGCCGACCCCCTCCCCGGTGACCGAGCAGACCGGGTGCACGTCCACCCCCGGCGCCGCCGTGGCCACCTCCCTCAGCAGGAAGTCGAGCCCCTCGCCGATCAGGTCGGACTTGGTGACGAGCACCACGGGACGGCCACCGCTCTCCCAGGCGAGCGCGAGCAGCCGCTCGATCCTGCCCAGATCCGCGGTGTCGGTGGCGTGCAGCGCGGGTTCGGCGACGAAGACGACATCGACGTTGGCGGCGAGCACCTGCCCCTGTGAGTCACCTGAGAGCCCGCTCCTGGAGACCCTGCCGACACCGCCACGCACGAACGCGGTGCGCCGGGGCAGGAGCGCCTCCAGCTCGAAGCGGCCCTCGGCCAGTCGGCGGAGCCCGACCCAGTCACCGACACAGGGCAGGGCCACGGGATCGGCGGCGGCTTCGCGCCGCACCCGGGCACCGTAGTCGGCCCGGAGATGACCGGAGGCGGACAGCACCTCGGCGGCACCGCGATCGACGCGGGACACCCGGGCGGGAGTCAGACCGGCGGGGAGTTCGGCGGCGAAGAAGTCGTTCCAGCCGAGCGCGGTGAGAGCGGCCGATGAAGAGATGATTGGCGAAGACAACGTGGGTACACCCTTTTGAAAGGTCGGGTGCCCCGTCGCGAATCGGCTAGGCGGGCACCCGGAGGTTGATGGATGGCATGATCATCAGAACAATCCGCATGATCTCCACCTCCTCGTGGCTCACGGCCGCCCGTCTCTCGAACGACGCCTTCCGGAGAACCATAGCGCAGCCCCTCCCGCCCGGTGCAAACCCATTTTGGCCGTACCGGGGAACGCGTCAGGGCCCCGGGACGCGTGGCGTACCGGGGCCCTGACGGATCCGGCCCTTGAAGATCTGCTCAGCCTCGTCGGCACGGCCCCGAGCGTGCCCGGCGCACCGTCCGCGAGGGCTCGGTCACAGGCCGGGTGCCGGGAAGTGGGAGGTGAGCTCCCTGACCTCGCCGTGGACTCGGGTGATGACGTGCTTGGCCTCGTCCTCGTCCTTGGCCAGGGCGGTGACGACCTGGTCGATCCAGGCGCCGATCTGCCGCATCTCGGCGACGCCCATGCCGCGGCTGGTCACGCCCGCGGTGCCGATGCGGATGCCCGACGGGTCGAACGGCTTGCGCGTGTCGAACGGCACGGTGTTGTAGTTGGTCTCCAGACCCGCCTTGTCCAGGGCCTGGGCGGCGGGCTTACCGCCGATGCCCTTGGGGGTCAGGTCGAACAGGATGAGGTGGTTGTCGGTGCCACCGGAGACCAGATCGAAGCCGCGGCTGCTGAGCTCCTCGGCCAGCGCCTTGGCGTTCAGGACGACCTGGCGAGCGTAGTCCTTGAAGTCGTCGGTCGCCGCTTCCTTCAGCGCCACCGCGATGGCCGCGGTGGTGTGGTTGTGCGGGCCGCCCTGCAGACCGGGGAAGACCGCCTTGTTGAGGGCGGTGGCGTGCTCGTCGGAGGTGGCCATGAGCATGGCGCCCCTGGGCCCGCGCAGGGTCTTGTGGGTGGTGGTGGAGATGACGTCCGCGTAACCGACCGGGGACGGGTGGGCGCCACCGGCCACCAGGCCGGCGATGTGCGCGATGTCCGCGGCGAGCACGGCCCCGACCTCGCGGGCGATCTCGGCGAAGGCCGGGAAGTCGATGGTGCGCGGGATCGCGGTACCACCGCAGAAGATCACCTTGGGTCGCTCACGGAGGGCGATCTCGCGCACCTCGTCCATGTCGACGCGACCGGTGTCCTTGCGAACCCCGTAGCGGACCGGGTTGAACCACTTGCCGGTGGCCGAGACCGACCAGCCGTGGGTCAGGTGGCCGCCGAAGGGCAGGCCCATGCCCATCACGGTCTCGCCCGGCTTCAGGAAGGCCAGGTAGATCGCGAGGTTGGCGGGCGAGCCCGAGTAGGGCTGGACGTTGGCGTGGTTCACCCCGAACAGGGACTTGGCCCTGTCGATGGCGATGGTCTCGATCTGGTCGATGACCTGCTGACCCTCGTAGTAGCGCTTGCCGGGGTAGCCCTCGGAATACTTGTTGGTGAGGACGGTGCCCGTGGCCTCGAGAACGGCCTTGGAGACATAGTTCTCCGAAGCGATCAGTTTGACCGTGTCGGCCTGCCGCCGCTCCTCGGCCTTGATGAGCTCGGCGATCTGCGGATCCACGCCGGAAAGAGCACTCATGCGCCTTCACTCCCCTGTCATCGTCGACATCGCGTGAAGACCCAGGCGCTCGGCCTTCTCGCCCTTCGGCTCCCTGGTGGTCTCTCCACCCTATGCGCCAGTCGCCGCATAGACGATAGCGGACTAACCCATGCGGCTGGCGCGACCTGCGCCGTCGACCGGCCAGAGCCGGTCGACCTCGGCGTTGAGCGTGGCCCCGATGAGCACGGCCAGCGCGGTGATGTAGAGCCAGAGCAGTACGGCGATGGGCGCGGCGAGCGAGCCGTAGATGGAGACCGGGGAGAACCAGGCGGCGAGCACCGCGCGCAGCACGGCGGCGCAGACGATCCAGATGACGAGTGCGAGCACCGCCCCGGGCAGCTCGCGCCACCAGCGCGTGCGTACGGGCACGCTCACGTGGTAGAGCAGGGTAAGGAAGATCACCGAGCCGATGACGACCACCGGCCAGTAGAGGACGTCGACCAGCGGGGCGTAGTCGGTCGGCAGGGCACCGCGCAGCGCGACGGGACCGAGAACGAGCACGGGCATCACCACCAGCCCGATCAGCAGGCCCGCGAGATAGAACCCGAAGGACATCAGGCGGGTGCGGATGATGCCCCGCTCCTCGCCGAGGCCGTAGGCGACCGAGATCAGGTCGACGTAGACGAACAGCGCCCGCGAGCCCGACCAGAGCGCGAGCAGAAAGCCCAGGGAGATCAGCGAGACCTGGTTCTCGGGCTTCAGCACGTCCTCGATGAGCGGGGTGACGACGGTGTCGACGGCGTTGTCCGTGAAGAGCAGGTGGGCCTGCTGGTCGATCCAGTCGCTGACGTTCTTGACGGTCTCGGGGCCGAACACCCGGGTCAGCTGGCCGAGCACGCCGATCAGGCCGAGCATGAACGGCGGCAGCGACAGCAGCGCGAAGAAGGCCGCCTCCCCCGCCAGGCCGGTGACGCGGTAGGTGACGCCCGCGTTCGTGGTGGCGGTGACCAGCGCCCACAGGTCGGTTCCGCGAATCCACGTGAGCGCCGCCAGCAGCCGGGCCCAGACATCCATACCGCGAATCCACGCGAGGCCCGTGCGCAGCCATGTCCCGGGCCCGCGCGAAGGGCGCCGCTTGGGCCCGGGCCGCTGGGCCGGGGCATCAGTGGACGTCATGCCACACAACGGTATTCCTAGCCGTGCTTGATCACGAGTCAGGCGGGCAACGATCGAATCTCACCCCTCTGCCCGGGTTACCGGTGGTAAAACGCCTGGGCGTCGTCGCTGTCGACGATACGGGCGCCCAGCGGCAGCAGGGAGACGGGAATCAGCTTGAGGTTGGCGAGGCCCAGCGGGATTCCGATGATCGACAGGAAGAGCGGGATCGAGGTCAGCAGGTGCCCGATCGCCAGCCAGATCCCGGCCACGACGAACCAGATCACATTGCCGATGGTGGACATCACCCCCGCGTCGGGGTCGCGCACCACGGTCCGGCCGAAGGGCCACAGCGCGTAGGCGGCGATCCGGAACGACGCGATACCGAACGGGATGGTGATGATCAGAACACAGCAGATGATGCCCGCGAGGACATAGCCGATCGCCAGCCAGATCCCCGCGAAGACCAACCAGATGACGTTCAACAGAGTCCGCATATTTACAAGGATGTCAGACAGTGTTTATGGCGACGCTGGCGCGTCGCGGTGAGGCCTCACGGGGAGTCCCTCCAGGCCGTGAAGGCGGGCGCGTCCCTTACAAGGGGTTCTCGGTCCGGTTGGGGTGGCCTTATGTTCGGCTCTCCCCTTGGCCGAGGGGGGGTCTTCCCTTGCCCGGGGGGCCGGCGAAGGCCTGCGCGACCGCCGTCCAGGCCCTCGCGGTCTCGCCGCGTACCAGCAGGGACGTGTCGGCGAGGTGGCGGCGCCGGACCACCAGGAGGCAGAAGTCGAGCATGGTGCCGCGGACCAGATCGGGGACGCCCGGGGGGCCAGCCGCCCACGGCGATCCGTCGGGCATGGTCAGCTCCACCCGCACCGGCCGTGCCGGCGGCTCCAGGCCGCGCACCGCGAAGCCGTACGGCAGGGCGCGTACCCCGAGCGTCGCCACGTGCCTGAGCCTGGCGGTCGGCGCGCGCGTGACGCCGAGCGCGTCCGCCACGTCCTGCCCGTGAGCCCAGGTCTCCATCAGGCGCGCGGTGACGAAGGAGGCGACCGACATGTCGGGCCCGTACCAGGGCAACCTGGCACCGGCGTCCAGCCGGGCGAAGGCCTCCAGACCGCGGGCCCTGGCCTCGCGGAACCAGTCGTGTATCTGGCCGGCGGCCAGGCTGCGCGAGGCGACCGCGAGCTCGTCCACCGCGGAGTCGCCACGGGCCAGGAGGGCGGGCAGGGCGGCACGGAACCCGTCGGGGTCGGTGGCGGAGACGGTGGCGGCGTCGTCGAACCAGGCGAGATGGCTGATCTGGTCGCGCACCATCCAGCCCTCGGCCGGGGTGGCCAGCTCCCACTCCTGCGCGCCGAGCCTGCCGATCATCGCGTCGAGTTCGGCCGTCTCGGCGTGCAGATCCGCCAGCAGCTCGTCCACCAGGCCCATGGCGCCTCCCTGTTCCAGCCAAGGCCAGGGTAACCGAGTAATGTTCTAGAAGGAACAGCGCAGAATGGAGACATGATCTGCCAGGAGTGCAAGGCACGGCGGCACGAGAAGTGTCGAGGGGGCTCGTGGTGCGACTGCCAGCACAAGCCCGCCGACAGGCCCACGGAGTCGGCGATGGGCTGGCCGCGCCAGGGATGACCCGGGCCTCTCGCCCTCGCGTCCAGATTGTGGACCCGACATTGGACATCCAGTGCCACCAAGGTATCGTCAGAGACATGCCAGCGGACCCGTTGCTCGTCGTGCGACGCCACGTCGACCTTCTGCGTGTCCGCAGTGCCATCTGTTGTGACGTCCGTTAATCGTCGCCCTCTGCTGATTTCACCCAGCTCGGCCGCGTAACAGGCGTTCTTCTCTGAGTAATCGACCCCCGCACTCAACGACGAGGCGGGAGGTGCCGCCCGTGCGCGTCCGGAAATCATCCCATCGAGCCTCAAAAAGGACGCGCACATGACGACCCCGGCCCGGCCGGTCAACCGACACCACAAGCGCCCGCGTGGCGAAGGTCAGTGGGCTCTCGGTTACCGCGAACCGTTGAACAAGAACGAGGAGAACAAGAAGAACGATGACGGACTCAACGTCCGTCAGCGGATCATCGACATCTACTCCAAGCAGGGCTTCGACTCCATCGATCCCTCCGACCTGCGCGGCCGGATGCGCTGGTTCGGTCTCTACACCCAGCGCAAGCCCGGGATCGACGGCGGCAAGACCGCGATCCTGGAGCCGGAGGAGCTCGACGACCGCTACTTCATGCTCCGGGTCAGGATCGACGGCGGCCGGCTCAACCTGGCGCAGCTGCGGGTCATCGCCGACATCTCCAACTTCTACGGCCGGGGCACCGCCGACGTCACCGACCGGCAGAACATCCAGCTCCACTGGATCGAGATCGAGGCCGTCCCGGACATCTGGGAGCGCCTGGAGTCGGTGGGCCTGTCCACCACGGAGGCCTGCGGCGACACCCCGCGCGTCATCCTGGGCTGCCCGCTGGCCGGGATCGACACCGACGAGGTCCTCGACGGCTCCGCACAGATCCAGGAGATCTACGACACCTACATCGGCGACCCCGCCTTCTCCAACCTGCCGCGCAAGTTCAAGTCGGCGGTGAGCGGGTGCCCGGCGCACTGCACCGTGCACGAGATCAACGACGTGGCGTTCGTGGGCGTCGTGAACGACAAGGGCGAGCGGGGTTTCGACCTCTGGGTGGGCGGCGGCCTGTCCACCAACCCGATGCTCGGCAAGCGGCTGGGGGTCTTCCTCACCCCCGAGCAGGTCGCCCCCGCCTACGGCGGCGTGATCGGCATCTTCCGCGACTACGGCTACCGCCGCCTGCGGCACCGGGCCCGGATCAAGTTCCTGATCAACGACTGGGGCGCGGAGAAGTTCAGGGAGATCCTGGAGACGGAGTACCTCGGCCACGCCCTGCCCGACGGCCCCGCGCCCGAGGAGCCGCGCGGCGGCCGCAGGGACCACGTGGGCGTCTTCCCGCAGAAGGACGGCAACTTCTACGTCGGCTTCGCACCGAAGGTCGGCCGCCTCGACGGTGACAGGCTGCACCTGATCGCCGACATCGCCGAGCGGCACGGTTCCAACCGGGTGCACACCACCGTCGAGCAGAAGATGGTCATCCTCGACGTGGCGCCCGACCGGGTCGACAGCCTCGTCGCCGAGCTGGAGGCCGGCGACCTGCAGGTCAACCCCTCCACCTTCCGGCGCCAGACCATGGCGTGCACCGGGATCGAGTTCTGCAAGCTGGCCATCGTCGAGACCAAGGCCACCGCGGCCAACCTGATCGACGAGCTGGAGCAGCGGCTGCCCGATTTCAAGAACCCGCTGACCATCAACGTCAACGGCTGCCCCAACTCCTGCGCGCGCATCCAGGTCGCCGACATCGGCCTGAAGGGCCAGCTCGTCGTCAACGACAAGGGTGAGCAGGTCGAGGGCTTCCAGGTGCACCTGGGCGGCTCGCTGGGCGTCAACCCGGGCTTCGGCCGCAAGGTCCGCGGCCTGAAGACCACCTCCGAGGAGCTTCCCGACTACGTGGAGCGGGTGCTGCGCAACTTCGAGGAGCAGAAGAAGGACGACGAGATCTTCTCCGACTGGGTGCAGCGCGCCGACGACGCGGACCTGAAGTGAACGGCGGAACGGATGAGTGAGCGAGCCGTCCCCTTCCACTGCCCGTACTGCGGCGAGGAGGACCTGGAGCCCTACGAGGGCGACGGCGGCTGGTACTGCCGGTCGTGCGCGCGTGCCTTCAAGTTGAAGTTTCTCGGAATCGGGGTGCGCTCGTGACGCGCGGCGAATCCGACGCGGTCCACGCGAGGGCCGGTAAGGCCCTCGCGAGCCGCACGGTCCAGACGGCGAGTTCCGGCGCGACGAGCGCACCGCTCCGCGGGGCGAATGAGGATTGGGTGAACGAGCGATGACACTGGTGGACATCGAGATCGGGTTACGGCAGCAGCGGAGTGCGTTCGAGCTGCAGGACATCGTCGAGTCGGCCTCCCGGTTCCTGGCGGACGCCTCGGCCCTGGAGATCATCCGCTGGGCGGCGGCGACCTTCGGCGACCGGCTCTGCCTGACCGCCTCCATGGCCGACGCCCTGCTGATCGACCTGGTCAGCCGGGTCAAGCCCGGCGTGGACGTGCTGTTCATCGACACCGGCTACCACTTCGCCGAGACGATCGGCACCCGTGACGCGGTCCAGCAGGTCTACGACGTGAACGTGATCAACGTGAAGCCGTCCCGGACCGTCGCGGAGCAGGAGCGCGACCTGGGTCCGCGCCTGTTCGGACGCAACCCCGACCTCTGCTGCTACCTGCGCAAGGTCGAGCCGCTCAACCGCGCGCTGGAGCCCTACCTCGCCTGGGTCTCCGGCATCCGCCGCGACGAGGCGGCCACCCGCGCCGCTGTCAAGGTCGTGGAGTGGGACGCCAAGCGCCAGATGGTCAAGATCAACCCGATCGCCGGCTGGACGCAGGACGACGTCGACAACTACATGGCCGACAACGGAGTGCTGATCAACCCGCTGCACTACGACAACTACCCCTCGATCGGCTGCGCCCCCTGCACCCGCCAGGTCGCCCCGGGAGAGGACCCGCGCAGCGGTCGCTGGGCCGGCATGGGCAAGACCGAGTGCGGGCTGCACGTATGACGTGGCGCTCCCCCGGCGCCGCTTCCGTGACACCGCTGATCGCGGTGGCGCACGGGTCCCGTGACCCGCGCGCCGCCGCGACCGTGGAGGACCTGCTCGACCTGGTACGGATCGCGCGCCCGGAGCTCCTCGTGCGCACCGCCTACCTCGACCACGCCGCCCCGACGCTCCCCGCGGCGCTGTCGGGACTGACCGAGGCGGTGGTGCTGCCGCTGCTGCTCACCGAGGCCTACCACAGCCGGGTCGACATCCCCGGCGCGCTGGCCGAGGCGACGGCCCGCCGGCCCCTGCTGCGGGTGCACGCGGGCGCCACCCTGGGCCCGCACCCGCTGCTGGTCACCGCGCTGGAGCGGCGTCTGGCCGAGGCGGGGGTGGAGCCCGGCGAGACGGGCACCGCCGTGGTGCTGGTCTCGGCCGGCTCCAGCGACCCACGGGCCAACGCGACGATCGCCCAGGTCGCCGGAGACTGGGCGACGCGGCGCGGCTGGCGGTCGGTGAGCGCCGCCTACGCCTCGGCCGCCGGCCCCACCCCGCAGGAGGCGGTGCTGCGCCTGCGGCGCTCCGGGGCCGCCAGGGTCGTCATCGCCCCCTACCTGCTGGCCCCCGGCCACTTCGCCGACAAGATCCGACGCGAGACGCTGGCCGCGGGCGCCGACGTCGTCGCCGACGTGCTGGGCGCCGCCCCGGAGCTCGCGGCGGTGCTGCTCGAACGCTACGATCGGGCCGCGCACCGACAGCAGGTGCTCGCCACCGCCTGAACCCCACCGTGCCCGGCTCCGCGGCTCAGGGACCCCACGAGGGGGCTGAGGGACCTCACGAGGAGGCTCAGGGCACGCTCGGGGGTGCGGTGGCCTCGCCCTCGCAGCGCAGCAGGACCACCTTCCCGGTTCTCGGGTCCACCTGGCGCACGTTGTCCCGGCAGACGGGGAAGATCACCTCCCGCGCGCTGACCGACCACTTCAGCGGGAAGGGCTTCGCTTCGGTGAGCTGTGCCTGCCAGCCCTCGAAGTAGTCGTCCATCCCTTCGAGCAGCATGTTGATCGTCTTGCCCGTGCCGTCGATCTCGCCGGGCAGTACGGCCGCGGACACGACCCGCTCACCGGCCACCGGACTCTTCTGTTCCTTGATCGCCGTGGCGCTCCGGTCCTCATCGGAGATCACCATGGGGAATCCGTCGGGGCCGGTTCCGCAGAGCTGCCTTCCGGGAGGGCCGTCGTCGATCCAGACGATCGCCCGCCGCAGCGGCCCGGAGCAGTAAACGGTCACCGTCATCGAAGCGCTTCCGGACCCGAGCCGTAGTTCCTCCCGTGTCCCGCCGGTCCCGAAGCTGCGGGTCATGACCTCGCGCGCGGGATACGGTTCTCCCAGTGGCTGTGACACGGTCGGCGGGCCGGCGGACGGCCGGGCCATGACGCCGGTCCAGAGGTCGGCCTCACTCGCCGTACCGCCGCCCAGGGGCACGTTGAGTGCCGCCGCCACGGTGAGGGCGGCCGCGGCCGCGCCGGCCGCGCCCCAGCGGCGGCGCCTGATCGCGCGGACCCGCCGGTGGACGTCGGCGACGGCCACGCCCCCGCTGTGGCCGTCGTCTCCGTCTCCGGTCAGGGTCTCGCGCAGTTCGGATTCGGTGATCGTCATCTCAGCTCCCCGTGGTGATCGCGGCGACGGTCGCGGGATCGACCCGCAGTTTGCGCAGTGCCCGGCTGGCCTGGCTGCGCACGGTCGGCACCGAGCAGCCGAGGATCTCGGCGATCCGCTGGTCGGGCAGGTCTGCGAAGTAACGCAGCACGATCACGGCCCGCTGCCTGCCGGGAAGCCCGGCCAGGACCTGCCTGACCGCCTCCCGGCCGGCCACCGCGTCCTCCGCGGCCTCGTCCGGCGTCTCGGGGAGGTCCGCGCTCGGCACCTCCCCCCGCCACCTGCGCCGCCACCAGCTGGCGTGGGTGTTGGCCAGGATGCGGTAGACGTAGGGGTCCGGATCGTCGCCCACTCTCCGCCAGGCGAGCCACGCCTTGGCCAGGGCCGTCTGCAGCAGGTCCTCCGCCGTGCCCCAGTCGCGGCACAGCAGGTATGCGGTCCGCAGCAGGCGGGCCGAGCGCTGTTCCACGTAGCGCTCGAAGTCGGCCCGGTCTCGCATCAGGGGATCCTTACTGCTCGGTGTATGTCACCGAGTACTACGCTCCGGGTGCCCCGAGGCGTTGCACGCGTCCGGAGACTCGCCCGCCGGAGGCGCGGGGAGAAAACCCGGACGGGGACAGAGGCGGCCGAGCGCACGGCCACGCGGCCCGGAATGGCGCGGTCCGGGTATACGGAGAGTCGCCCAAGGCGCGCTCGGTCGTGCCGCGGCCCGGGAGTGGCACGGGCGACACTTGACGCGCTCTTCGGCATGAATGCCGAAGATTCAGCCTGTACCGCTGACGCGGCACTTCTGCAGCTTCCTGCTTCACCGGCCCGTGCCACCGAAGTGGTCTTACCGAGTCTCCACAGGCTTTCGAGCCTTCCGGCCCGCGCTCCCGCCCGCCCGGCGGTACCTGACGGCGATCACGTCACTACACGCTGTTCCGCCTTGGCGGCGAAACAGCTTTTGGGGGCGGCCGTCAGAGGCCGGGCAGCCGGGGCGGCCTGGGAGGCCGGGGAGGGTGCGCCGAACTCCAGGGCTGGGGGGGCGGGTGGATCTGGTGGGGGCGTGCCTCACCGGGCAGCTCACCGCGCATCTGGTCCCACTGCTCCCGCCAGGCGGCCCACTTCTTCTTGAGGGGCTTGGCCTGCGAGTCTCCGACCACCTTGATGTCCCCCATGAGGACATAGGCCTTGACCCGGACGATCGGCACGTTCGTCCCCGGGGGCGCCTCGATGACCTGGACCTTCTTGTCCCCCATGATGGCGATGCCGTCGAGCTCGACGTCCACGCCGTCCGGGACGATGATCTTCACGTCGCCCATGACCGCGGTGGCCATGATGTCGACCACCCCGGTGCGGACCTCGGCCTGGCGCAGGTCCAGCACGACGTCGCCCATCACGGCGACGGCGCCGAGCGGCTTGTCGATCCGCCATGTGCCGCGCCGCTTGGAACTGCCCATCACCGCCACGAACCAGCGTCGTGCCGCCCCGCCCCGCCCGGCCTCGGCCGCAGGGTAGGCGGGGGCGGGCGCCGGGTGGCCCCCTGGCAGGTCCGAGGTGAGCACGGCCAGCTCACCCTGGGTACGGGCGGTGTAGGCCGCCTCGGTGCGCTCGGTCAGTTCGCCGAGGGTCAGCCGCCCCTCGACGGAGGCGACCCGCAGCCATTCGACGGCGGCCTCTCGCTCGGCGTCCGAGACCCGCATCTCCCCGGGATCATTCATAACTCACAACATATCGCGAGTTGTCTGAATAGAGGATCCCCAGAAGGTAGGAAGAGCGGCGCTTCCGAAGAAGGAGGCCAGACCTGCTGACGCCCCCGTCACCGGACACCGCGTCCACCATACGGCGGCGCGGGGCACCGCGCCGGGCGTCACGACCGGCGTACGGCCTCCTCGCCAAGGCAGGCAATAGGATCCGTAGGCATGTATCGAGAACTCCTGGACGCGGTGACGGGTAACGACGCCGAGCGGGTCGAGCGGCTGCTGCAGAGCGGGACGAGCGCCGACCCCGGCGGTGCGGAAGAGCCCACCGCCCTGTACCTGGCATCGAGCGCGGGGCGCTTGGCCATCGTGCGCGCACTGCTGGCCCACGGAGCCGACCCCAACCGGATCAGCGGCGGACAGGACGCGGGGCTGCCCCTGTGCGCCGCCTCGGCCTGGGACCGCGTCGAGACCGTGGAGGCACTGCTGGCCGCCGGGGCCGAGGTGTCCGGGCGGGAGGCCGACGGGTGGACCGCCGTGCTCTGGGCCGCCGCCAACGGGCGGGCCGACGCCGTCCGTACCCTGCTCGCGGCCGGAGCGGACCCCGAGGACGCCAACGAGGGCGGCGACACCGCGCTCACCCTGGCCACCCGGCGCGGCGCGCTGGGCGTCGTGCGCACGCTGCTGGAGGCCGGCGCCGAGGCCGACCGGCCCGACGGCGACGGCGACACGCCGCTGTCCATCGCCTACGACTGGCTCGGCACCCAGCTGGAGAGCGCGCTCCTTGAGCAGCTCACCGAGCAGGCCCCCGAGGGCTCGCAGTTCGTCGTGGGCCGCAGCCGGGCCACAGACGGCACCGACCTGGTGACCGTCGCGGCGGTGGGCCCGGACGGGACCCGGGTGGCCGAGCTCACCTGCCAGCGCGGGCACGCGGCCGTCGCGACCCTGCTGGAGGACGCGACGGGCGAGCGGCTGCCCTTCGACGAGCTGGTCGAGCGGGCGATGCCCTACCGCGACATCGACGAGGAGGCCGAGACCTGGTGGACCGTGGCGAGCTCGCTGAGCCGGCGCGGCGACGGCGAGACCTTCGACGCGGCGGCGCGGCTGTGCGCGAGCGAGGACCCGCGCAAGCGGGAGTTCGCCGTCGACGTGCTCGCCGAGTTCGGCTTCACCGAGGACGAGAAGCCCTTCCTGGAGGAGGCGCTGCCGATCCTGCGACGGATGGCGGCCACCGAGGGTGACGAGCGGGTGCTGCGCTCGGTGCTCGGCGCGCTCGGTCACCACGCCGACCCGCGCGCCCTGCCCGAGGTGCTGGAGATCATCACCTCCGACGGCTGGAGCCGCAGCCAGGCCGACCCCGCCGCGCTGGCCGCCGTCCTGCCGGCCGGCCACGCCGAGGGGCTCGCGCTGCTCATCTCGATGACCGAGGACCCCGACGCGGAGGTACGCGACTGGGCGACCATGGGCCTGGCGGGTCTGGCGCAGGACAGTGAGCCGATCCGCGACGCGCTCGCCGCCAGGCTCGACGACGAGGATCTGAACACTGTCGCCGAGGCCACCCGCGGCCTGGCCACCCGGGGGGACGCCCGCGCCCAGCGGGGCGCCGACCGCGTGCTCGCCGAGAGCGACGAGGACGACGACTACGTCCGCGACCTGGTCAAGAACCTGTGAACCGCGAGCCGTACGCGCGACTCCCCCCGGCCGGCGCCGGGGCGGAGGACGCGTACGGCGGGAGGCGTTCTCGGAGACCGCCCCCCTCCACGTCCACGCGAAAGTCGGACATAGCACCACAATTAAGTGCGCCAACCCCCCGGAGGGATGTTGAGATAGGCATAGGAGCCGGCGACGGGCCGGATGAGTTCACCGGAGGCCCCACGTGACCCATGACGTCTTCAACCAGGCAGATCCGCTCACCGGGCACGACGTGTCCGCCGACGCCGCCCTCATGGACGGCGTGGACCGGGAGGGCGCGGGATGGGCCACGGGGGAACTGCGCAGGCTCGGCCTTCTCGCCGGTTCCGAGCAGGCCCAGGAGTGGGGACGGCTGGCGAACGAGCATCCGCCCGTGCTGCGCACCCACGACAGGTACGGACGGCGGATCGACGAGGTGGAGTTCCACCCCGCCTGGCACGAGCTGATGACCGTCGCCGTCGGCAACGGCATGCACGCCACCCCGTGGACGAGCGCCAGGCCGGGCGCGCACGTGGCCCGCGCCGCCAAGTTCTATCTCTGGAGCCAGGTCGAGGCGGGGCACGGCTGCCCGATCTCGATGACCTACGCGTCGATCGCCGCGCTGCGCCACAGCCCGGTGCTCGCCGCCGAGTGGGAGCCGCTGCTGGCCTCGCGGAGCTACGACTTCGGGCTGCGCCCGCCGCTGGGCAAGCGCGGCGTGCTCGCCGGGATGGCGATGACCGAGAAGCAGGGCGGCTCCGACGTGCGGGCCGGCACCACCCGCGCCGAGCCGCTGAGCGACGGAAGCTACCTGCTGACCGGGCACAAGTGGTTCAACTCCGCCCCGATGTGCGACGTGTTCCTGGTTCTCGCCCAGGCCCCCGGCGGGCTGTCGTGCTTCCTGCTCCCCCGGATCCTGCCGGACGGCACCCGCAACGCCGTCCAGCTGATGCGGCTGAAGGAGAAGCTGGGCAACCGGTCCAACGCCAGCGCCGAGGTGGAGTACCACGGCGCGACGGCCTACCTGGTGGGCGAGGAGGGCCGGGGCGTGCGGACCATCCTGGAGATGGTCAACATGACCCGGCTGGACTGCGTGATCGGCTCCGCGGCCGGCATGCGGTACGGCGTCACGCAGGCGGTCCACCACGCCAGGCGGCGCGCCGCGTTCGGCAGGAAGCTCGCCGACCAGCCGCTGATGCGCAACGTGCTGGCCGACCTGTCCCTGGAGTCGGAGGCGGCGACCGTCCTGATGACGCGGCTGGCCGGCGCCACCGACCGGGCCATCGCCGGGGACCGGACCGAGGCCGCGCTGCGCCGCACCGCGCTGGCCGTGAGCAAGTACTGGGTCTGCAAGCGCGCTCCGGCGCACGCGGCCGAGGCGCTGGAGTGCCTGGGCGGCAACGGCTACGTCGAGGAGTCGCAGATGCCCCGGCTGTTCCGCGAGTCGCCGCTCAACGGCATCTGGGAGGGCTCGGGGAACGTCGCGGCGCTGGACGTGCTGCGCGCCCTGGGCCGCGAGCCCGAGGCACAGGAGGCGTTCTTCGCCGAGGTCTCGCTCGCCTCCGGCGCCGACCGCCATCTGGACGCCGCCGTCGACCGTCTGCGTAAGTCCCTGGACGACACGACGGACATCGAGGCCCGCGCCCGGCGTGTCGCCGAGGACATGGCCCTGGTGCTGCAGGGGTCGCTGCTCGTACGGCTGGCGCCGACGGCCGTCGCCGACGCCTTCTGCGTCTCCCGGCTGTCCGGCGACGCGGGCCGCGCCTTCGGCACACTCCCCCCCGGCCTGGATCTGGACGTCCTCGTCGAGCGCGCCTCCTACTGACCCGCCCCCGGCGGGCGTTGCGGGGCCGTTCGGGCATCGGCTCCGGGGAGGCGAGTAGGGTCGGTCTTGGTTGACTCTTCATGATCGAAAGGATGATCGCCATGGCGACGACACGTACCGCGACGACCCAGTGGAAGGGCTCGCTGATGGAGGGCGCGGGCAGCGTCTCCCTCGACTCCTCCGGGGTGGGCACGTTCGACGTGTCCTGGCCCTCACGCGCCGAGCAGGCAAACGGCAAGACCTCTCCGGAGGAGCTCATCGCGGCCGCGCACTCCTCGTGCTTCTCGATGGCCCTGTCCCACGGGCTGGCCCAGGCGGGCACCCCGCCGCAGACCGTGGAGACCAAGGCCGACGTGACCTTCCAGCCGGGTGTGGGCATCACCGGGATCGTCATCTCGGTCCGCGCCCAGGTCGACGGCCTGACCGCCGAGCAGTTCCAGGAGGCGGCCGAGAACGCCAAGGCGAACTGCCCGGTGAGCAAGGCCCTCGCGGGCACGACGATCAGCCTCAACGCCGAGCTGCTGAGCTGATCACGGCCGACCGGCCACGATCGGGCTGATCACGGTTGAACCGCTCACCGGGCGGTCACCGCCGGGGTGATCACCACGCCTTCGTGACCATGCGTGTCCCACAGGACACGCATGGTCATGGACGGTGCACCGAAAGACTAGGACAAATCTCCTCAACGCCACCTTAAGGTGACAAGGGCGAGAACACCCTGCACAAGGGGGCCCGACCAGAGGAGAATAGGGGCACATGCGCGAAGTCTGGCCAGGAGAGTCATATCCGCTTGGCGGCACCTGGGACGGGGTGGGCACCAACTTCTCCCTGTTCTCCGAATCCGCCGAACGCGTCGAGCTCTGCCTTTTCGGGGACGACGGGCACGAGGAACGCGTCGAGCTGACCGAGGTCGACGGGTTCGTCTGGCACGGCTACCTCCCGGGGATCATGCCGGGACAGCGGTACGGCTACCGCGTCCACGGTCCCTACAACCCCTCGCAGGGGGACCGGTGCAACCCCTCCAAGCTGCTCCTCGATCCCTACGCCAAGGCCGTCGAGGGCGACCTGACGTGGAACGAGGCGCTCTTCTCCTACCGGTTCACCGATCCCGGCAGCCGCAACGACACCGACACCGCCCCCTTCATGCCGAAGAACGTGGTGGTCAACCCGTTCTTCGAGTGGGGAAACGACAGGCCGCCCCGGACCCCGTACCACCAGACCGTGATCTACGAGGCGCATGTCCGCGGGCTCACCATGCGCCACCCCGCGGTGCCCGCCGAAAAGCGCGGCACCTACGCGGGACTGGGCCATCCCGCGGTCATCGACCACCTGCTGAGCCTGGGTGTCACCGCGGTGGAGCTGATGCCGGTGCACCAGTACGTGCCCGAGCACGCGATGGTCGCCCGGGGCCTGACCAACTACTGGGGCTACAACACGATCGCCTACCTGGCCCCGCACGCCGCCTACTCCTCCTCGGGCCAGCGCGGCGAGCAGGTGCAGGAGTTCAAGGCGATGGTACGGGCGCTGCACGAGGCGGGGATCGAGGTCATCCTCGACGTGGTCTACAACCACACCGCCGAGGGTGACCACATGGGGCCGACGCTGAGCTTCCGCGGCATCGACAACAGGGCGTACTACCGCCTGCACGACGGTGACCGGCGCTACTACCTCGACTACACCGGCTGCGGGAACTCCCTCAACGTCCGCTCGCCGCACGCCCTCCAGCTGATCATGGACTCGCTGCGCTACTGGGTCCTGGAGATGCACGTGGACGGCTTCCGGTTCGACCTGGCCTCCGCCCTCGCCCGCGAACTGCACGACGTCGACCGGCTGAGCGCCTTCTTCGACCTGATCCAGCAGGACCCGGTGATCTCCCAGGTGAAACTGATCGCCGAGCCGTGGGACGTGGGGCCCGGCGGCTACCAGGTCGGTAACTTCCCGCCGCTCTGGATGGAGTGGAACGGCAAGTACCGCGACAGCGTCCGCGACTTCTGGCGCGGCAGCGGGTCCGCGCTGCCCGAGTTCGCCTCCCGGCTGACCGGCTCCGCCGACCTCTACGCCACCTCGGGACGCCGCCCCGTGGCCTCCATCAACTTCGTCACCTGCCACGACGGGTTCACCCTGACCGACCTGGTCTCCTACGACCGCAAGCACAACGAGGCCAACAAGGAGAACAACCGCGACGGCACCGACGACAACCGGTCGTGGAACTGCGGGGTCGAGGGCCCCGCGGAGGACCCGGAGATCGTGAGCCTGCGCAGGCGCCAGCGCCGCAACTTCCTGGTCACCCTGTTCATCTCCCAGGGCGTGCCGATGCTACTGGCCGGTGACGAGTTCGGCCGGACCCAGGGCGGCAACAACAACGCCTACTGCCAGGACAACGAGATCTCCTGGATCGACTGGTCGCTGGCCTCCGGCGAGGCGGACCTCCTCGACTTCGTCAGGAGCCTCTCCAAGCTGCGGCGCGAGCACCCGGTATTCCAGCGGCGCCGCTTCTTCCACGGCCACAAGGCCGACGACGGCACCCGCGACATCGTCTGGCTCACCCCGGCGGGAGAGGAGATGTCGGCGAGCGACTGGCACACCGGCTACGCCAAGTCACTGGCCGTCTTCCTGAACGGCGACGCCATCACCGAGCCGGGTACCCGTGGCGAGCGGATCACGGACGACTCGTTCCTGCTCCTGATCAACGCCCATCACGAGGAGATGATCTTCACCCTCCCCGAGGCGAAGTACGGCAAGCGGTGGCGGCGGGTGCTGGACACCGCCGACGAGGGGACGGAGCTCCTCTCGTCGGCGCAGTCGGCGCAGGAGTCCTGGTCGGCCGAGAGCGCGGTGGAGGTGACCGCCCGCTCGGTGCAGATCCTGCACTGCGAGCGGGCGTAGGGCCGGCCGCTCGCGGCCTTCAGGCCCCTGACGCGATCGCGGCGGTGAGCAGGACGAGCACGAACGTCGCCACGCCGGCCACGCCGTGCAGCACGACCGCGACCGTGGGGAAGCGCTGCTCGGCGCCGCGGGCGTGGCGTCCGCCGCCCAGCCAGCGGGTGAACATGGTGAAGCCCAGCAGCGCGGAGAGCGCGAGGACTCCGAACGACAGCCAGGCGAAGGCCGGCTCCAGGGTGCGTACGTACCCGATCCAGCAGGCCAGGGCGGACACCGCCAGGGCCGGATGGGCGAAGATGAGCAGCGCGGGAAAGCGGGTGACCTTGGTCGCCTGCTGGCGGAGCCCTCCCCCGGAGAGCCACAGGTACAGCAGGTAGATCCCGACCATCGCGGTGATCAACCATGTCACGATCGTGACCAGCCCCACACAGTCCTCCCGTGTCTCCCGGAATGAATCATGTACCGGGAGCCGCCCCCAGTCACCCCAGCCCTCAGATCCAGTATCGAACGCTCCGGGAGAACTCACAGGTCGTTTCCATGCGAAGGTAGGAGAATGCGCCTCATTCACCCCGAGACCTCGGCCGAGGTCGACCTCGTCCGCGCCTACGCCTACCCGGCCGGCCCCTGCCTGCGGATCAACATGGTCGCCAGCGCCGACGGCGGTACCTGGCTGAAGGGACTGTCCGGCGGGCTGTCCGGCAGGGGCGACCGCCAGGTCTTCTGGACGTTGCGCGGGCTGGCCGACGTCGTCGTGGCCGGTGCGGCGACCGTGCGGGCCGAGGGGTACGGCCCGGCACGGCCCAGACCGTCGTGGCAGGGGCTGCGCGAGGGCCGGCCGGCCGCCCCGCCGGTGGCGGTGATCACTCGCGGGCTCGACCTCGACCTGTCGGCCCCCCTGTTCACCGAGGCGGAACCGTACGCCCGGACCATCGTCATCACCTGCGCGGCCGCCCCCAAGGAGCGCCGCGAGGAGGCCGCCAGGTGTGCCGAGGTGATCGTGGCCGGGGGCGAGCGGGTGGATCCGGTGCTGGCGGTGGAGGCGCTCCGCGAGCGCGGCCTGAGCCGGATGCTCTGCGAGGGCGGTCCGAAGACCAACGCCCAGCTGGCCGCCGCGGACCTGGTCGACGAGCTCTGTCTCACGGTGAGCCCGCTGCTGATCGGCGGGGACGCCGCCCGTGCCCTCGACGGCCCTCCCTCGCTCACCCGCCTGCGCCTGGCCCACGTGCTGGAGGACGAGGGGTTTCTCTTCACGCGGTATGTCCGGCGAGACGAGAAGGCCGGAACCCTCTAGCGCCGGAGGTCCCGGCGTTCCATGATTCATGTGGACATACCTCTAAAGAAGCGATATATCTCGACCATGGAACGATCATCCTCCTCCGGTGACGAATTACGCGCCTCGCTCGAGGCCCGCCGGGACCTCGGACCGGAATACGAAGACTCCCTCGTCGAGGGTTTCCTGGAGAAGATGGACCGGGAGATCGACAAGCGGGTGGACGACCGGCTCGCCGCCCGCGCCCGCAAGGAGGGCCCCGCGGTCCGCCCCTCCGTGGACGCCGGGCAGCGGCTGGCACTGGCGATCGTCTCCCTGGCGACCGGGATACCCGCGACGATCGGGCTGGCCTTCTCCGGCCTGGGCGACTCGATCCTCGCGTTCATCCTGATCCTCGTGTGGGTCGGCATCATCAGCGTGAACCTGTCGTTCGCCCTCGCGCGGCGGCGCCAGGGCTGACCGCCGCCTCCCGCTTCCACTTCCTCGTCAAGCAAGCGTACGCTTGGGCAAGTTTCCGGTACGGCTGACGCGGGAGTGATGAGTGGACGAGTACCGCAATCTGATCGGCGGCCGCCTGGTGGCCGCGGCCGACGGCCGCACGCTGGACTCCGTCAACCCCGCCACCGGCGAGGTCTGGGCCCGAGTCCCGGCGAGCGGCCGGGCCGACGCGGAGGCCGCCGTCGCGGCGGCGCGCGCGGCCTTCCCCTCCTGGTCCGCCATGCCCGCACTCGGCCGGGCGCACTTCCTGCGCGGGGTGTCGGAGGTCTTCGCCCGGCACGCCGAGGAACTGGCCAGGATCGAGACCAGGGACAACGGGCGCATCCTGCGGGACACGCTGAAGAAGGACCTGCCCGGCATGACCCACCTGTGGCAGATCGCCGCCGGGCAGGTGCTCGACGCGGTCAAGGGCGAGACGGTGATCCTCGGCCCGGACAGCCTGGGTCTCACCCGTCGCGAGCCGTACGGGGTGGCGCTCTGCGTCATTCCGTGGAACTCCCCCATCTCGACGTTCTCCGCCAAGGCGGCCTACGCGCTGGCCGCGGGGAACACCGTGATCGTCAAGCCCGCCGAGCAGGCCTGCGCCTCGGTGCTGCGCCTCGGCGAACTGCTGGCCGAGGTGCTCCCGCCCGGCGTGCTCAACATCGTCAGCGGCCTCGGTGAGGACGTCGGCGACCCGCTGGTCAGGCACCGCGGGGTCAACAAGATCAGCCTCACCGGCTCCACCCAGACCGGGCAGGCGATCACTCGGGCCTCGGCCGACCACCTCAAGCCGCTGACGTTCGAGCTGGGCGGCAAGTCACCGAACATCGTGTTCTCCGACGCCGACCTGGACGCCGCCGCTCAGGGGGTGACCGTCAACTCGGTCTACACCGGCAACGCCGGACAGGTCTGCGTGGCCGGGTCCCGCATCCTGATCCACCGGCCGGTCTGGGACGAGATGATCGGGCGGATCACCGCCATCGCCTCGCACGTCCGGCTGGGCGACCCGCTCGACATGGCCACCACGATGGGCCCGATCGTCTCGGCCGGGCAGTACGAGCGGGTCGCCTCCTACCTGGAGATCGCCGAGAAGGAGGGCGCCGAGCTGGTGTTCGGCGGCCAGACGGGGGCCGACGTGGTCCCGTCCATGCCCGGCGGCTACTGGGTGGCCCCCACCCTGTTCACCACCTCCGACAACGCGCTGCGCGTCTGCCAGGAAGAGATCTTCGGTCCGGTGGCCGTGGCCATCCCCTTCGACACCGAACAGGAGGCTCTGGCGATCTCCAACGACTCCCCCTACGGGCTCGCCGCCGGCGTGTGGACCCGCGACCTCGGCCGCGCCCACAGGTTCGTCCGCGACCTGCAGAGCGGCACCGTCTGGGTCAACACCTTCCGCCAGATGCCCCCGGGGCTGCCGTTCGGCGGCGTCAAGGACTCCGGGTACGGGCACGACGCCGTGCTGGAGTACACCAGGGAGAAGGCCGCGATCATCCATATCTGACCGGTGAGCCCCGCCGGGCATGCCCCTTACCGGAAACCGAATATGGTTCTAGAGTCTGGGCATGGGAATCGCGATCACCGAGGAGCACCGGGCGCTGGCCGTCTCCGTCCACGGCTTCGCCGGGCGGAACATCGCGACGCGTGGCATGGACCACGAGCCGTTCCGCGCCGCGCTGGCCGCGCAGGGCCTGCTCGGGCTTCATCTGCCCGAGGCGTACGGAGGGCAGGGCGGCGGCCTGCGGGAACTGGCGGTCGCCCTGGAGGCGCTCGGCGAGCACTGCGCGCCGGGTTCCCACCTGCCCACGGTCCTGGCCTAGGCCGTCATCGCCCGCGCCGCCCCCGCACCGTCCCCCCACCACGACCTGCTGCGGGCACTGGCAGACGGCACGCTGACCGCCGCGATCGCCCTGCCCGGCGGTGCCCGTACGGTCATGACGAGCGCGGCGGACGCGACCGGACCGGCCGCCGTGACCGTGCTCGGGTCCGCGGATGCCGGGCTGTTCGTGGTCCCGCTTCCCGACGGCCGGTGGGCCGCGCTCGACCCCGGCGACTGCTCGGCCAAGGCGGTCGACGGCATCGACCTGACGCGGCCGCTGGCGGCGGTGACGGTGACGGCCGTGCCCCAGGAGCGCGTGCTGGGCGGCGTGACCTCCCGCCTCGTCTCGGACCTGGCCGCCGTCCTGCTCGGGGCGGAGTCCTGCGGGGTGGCGGCGTGGGCGGTGTCCACCGCCGCCGAGTACGCCCGGGTACGGGAGCAGTTCGGACGCCCGATCGGTCAGTTCCAGGGGTGAAGCACAGGTGCGCGGCCATGCTCGTCACCCTCGAACAGGCCCGCGCCGCCGTCTGGGACGCCGCCCGTGCGCTCGACGGGGCCGCTCAGACGGCCGGTGTCGATCCGGAGGGCGAGGTCGCGCTGGCGGTGGGGGTGGCCGGGGTGCTCGCCGCGGACGCCGCCGTACGGTGCGCGGCGGACGCGATCCAGGTGCTGGGCGGCATCGGCTACACCTTCGAGCACGACGCCCACCTCTACTACGGGCGCTGAGCGGCGACGCCGGGGAGTGGGCCGAGCGGGTGGCCAGGACGGCGGTGGCCGGGGCTCGGCGGTCGCTGGAACCGGACCTGCCCGAGGAGGCCGAGGAACTGCGGCACCGGATCAGGGCGGAGGCCGCGTCACTGGCCGCCGAGGAGCGGGAGGTCAGGCGCGGGTGGCCGACCAGCCGAGGTGAGGGGCAACCCGATCGAGCAGGCCCGGCAGGGCGGGATGGAGCCCCGCCGGGACGTCCCCTTCGCCGAACCAGGTCAGGTTCCCGATACGGTCCGGCTCCGACAGGGTGACCTCGAAAGGCTCGATGAGCACCGCGAACTGCATCGACACCCAGTGCGTCGCTACCTCGCCCGAGGTCCGCCGGACGTTGGCCACGCCCACCTGGACCAGTTCCAGGGCGGTGGCGCCGAACTCCTAAGGAAGCCGGAGGTGGATCGCGAGCGGCGGCTCGCCACCCGGCGGCAATCCTACGTAGGCAGACCGGAAGCCGGGCGGGAGGGCAGGTCCGCCCCGGAGCCGCCACGGCGGCGGGACCGGGCACTCGACGGGGCGGACCGTATGATCACCTGCCTCATGCCCACCGGGCCCAGGCGCTGGCGCGCCACCCGGACGGCGGCATTCCGGCCGGCCCGCGGAACGTGGGCGACCGGGCAGGTGATCTCACCCCTCAACGGGAAGGTGAACCACCCTCCACACTTTTAAAGACGCCAAAACGGTCATCAAAGGATGCTTCGCCCGTCAAGATTTTCCGAACGGGGCGACCCCGGGCCTCGCCCCTCCACACGCCACGGCGACCGCATAGGCTGATGCGATGGACAAGGTGGTAAAGAGCGACGCCGAATGGCGCGTCCAGCTCTCTCCCGAGGAGTTCCGCGTGCTTCGCCGGGCCGGGACCGAGCGCCCCTTCACCGGGGAGTACGTCGACACCAAGACCGTGGGCGTCTACAGCTGCCGGGCCTGCGGCACCGAGCTGTTCCGGTCCGACACCAAATTCGACAGCCACTGCGGCTGGCCGAGCTTCTACGAGCCGTCGAAGTCCGACGCGGTGACGCTGATCGAGGACCGCTCGATGGGCATGGTCCGCGTCGAGGTCCGGTGCGCGACCTGCGACTCACACCTCGGCCACGTGTTCCACGGCGAGGGCTACGGCACGCCCACGGACGACCGCTACTGCATCAACTCCGTCTCGCTGAGGCTGGAGCCCGCCGAGTAGGTCACCGCCTCGCGCGTCGCGATCCGGCCGGTCCGCGACGCGCGAAGACAGCCACATCGGTCCATCCCGGAGGTTAGTGAGGCGCAGGAAGGGGCAGAGCGACCTCACACACCGTATCCACATATCTCCGTAGTGTGTCTGCCCAAGGAGCCCCCGTGCATCTCCGCCACAAGTGGGAGATCGTTGAGACCATCGGCCGGGTGATCACCCAGCGCTGTTCGATCTGCGGCAGGACCCGGGTCCGGGTGACCCGGCCCGAGCACCGCGCGGACTACCGTTTCGGCTTGGGGTAGGTGACGCGGCAGTCGGGGTCGTCAGGGCCGAGGACGTTGGCCAGAACCGGGTTGCCGTTCTCTCCGAACTCGGCCTGGACGAAGACCACGGGGCTGGGCATGCCGAGCTCTCCGACGAGATAGTCGACGCCCGCCTCGCACAGCCTGATCGCCTGCTTCGAGTTGTCCGCCGATTCCGGCAGGTCCGTATATATCCGTAGATAGCCACCGACCATTCGGATATCCCTGACCCGCTTGGTCACCTTGCGGCTCTCGAAGTAGGCCAACGCCTTCTTGTCGGTGTGTTTGGAAGGCCCCGACGCCTCGGCCTCACCGGCCTTCTGACGCTTCTTCTCCGCCTTGGAGGACTTCGCGTCCTCCTCGGCACCCCCCGTGCTCTTCCCGTCCAGCTCGGCGGCCATCACCGCGCCCGCCACGGGGTCCCCCTGCGGCGCCGCGGCGGGCGCCGGCACCCGAGCCACCTCGCCCTCCGGAGCCGTCTCCCCGGAAGACCATACCCCGCTCACCGCGAACGCTCCCACCACCAGCGCGGCGGCGCCCACCGAGACCTCAAGGAGCCGTGAGCGAGACTTCTTTCTCCGACGTCCCCGCGTACGCCGCCTGGACCGTGCCAGATCTTCGCCCCTTTTCACCCTTGGCCTCACATAGACAGGTGATTTCCCACGAGTATGACAAAGGCAAAGGGTGGCAAAGAGACCTACGCGAGATTATTTTCGGCGAGCCGTCACAGGAGACACGCCCTTCATCTCACGGAGCAGGAGTCCCGCCGCCGGAGACCGGACTCCGCGGCGACGGGCCCCCGGAGGCTACGGCAGCGCGGCGATCAGCTCGCTGGGCGGCTTGCGGACACCGGTGTAGAAGGGGATCTCCACCCGGGTGTGCCGCCGCGCCTCCGCGCCGCGCAGGGTGCGCATCAGGTCGACGATGCGGTGCAGTTCGTCGGCCTCGAACGCCAGCATCCACTCGTAGTCGTTCAGCGAGAAGCACGCCACCGTGTTGGCGCGCACGTCCGGGTAGTCGCGAGCCATCTTGCCGTGCTCGGCGAGCATCCGGCGGCGGTCCGCGTCGTCCAGCAGGTACCACTCCAGGGAGCGCACGAACGGGTAGACGCTCACGTACGCACGAGGCTCCTCCTCGGCCAGGAAGGCCGGGATGTGCGACTTGTTGAACTCGGCCGGACGGTGCAGCGCCATGGCCGACCAGACCGGCTCGGACAGCCGCCCCAGGCCGGTACGGCGGAAGCGGGAGTAGGTCTCCTGCAGGTCCTCAGAGGTCGGAGCGTGCCACCAGAACATGAAGTCGGCGTCGGCGCGGAAGCCCGCCACGTCGTACAGGCCGCGGGTGACCACGTCCTTGCGCTCCATCTGGGCCAAGAGCTCCTCGACCTCGGCGGCCATGCCCTCGCGGTGCCCCGGGCAGCGCTCGCTCAGTTTGAAGACCGACCACATCGTGTAGCGGATCACCTGGTTCAGGTCTCGTGCCTTGGGCCGCGGGTTCCCGTCCGTCGTCCTCACCCCTTCGTCAGCGAATCGGTTCTGTCCTGCCATTCTCCCGTGGGGTCCAGGTGGTCGAGAATCCGGGCTGCCGCGGTGCGGGCTGTGGAGACGCAGGCGGGGATGCCAAGGCCGTCGTAGGCGGCGCCGCACAGCGCCAGCCCTGGCGAAACGGCGGCGGCCGCCCGGATGCGCGCCACCCGGTCGAGGTGACCCACCTCGTACTGTGGCAGGGCACCGCCCCAGCGGGTCACCCGCGAGTCGCGGGGCAGCCCGCGCACGCCCATGACCTCGACCATCTCGGCCATCGCCAGCGCGACCAGTTCCGCGTCGTCGCGCTGGAGCACCGCCTCCTCGCCGAGCCTGCCGATCGAGCAGCGCAGCAGGACCAGGTTGGGATCGGTCTCCGCCAGGTGCGGCCACTTGACCGAACTGAACGTGGCGGCCTTGATCGGGCGCCCGTCGACGGCCGGAACCAGGTAGCCGCTGCCGGACGGCGGCCGGGGAAACGCCTCCCGCGGGTAGGCGAGGGTGACGACGGCCATGCTGGCGTACTCGATCCTGGCCAGCTCCGCGGCGGCCTGGGGCACCTCCTCCGCGAGCAGCCGGCTCGCCGCCGGAGCGGGAACGGCGATGATCACCGCGTCGGCCTCGATCGTCTCCGGCTCCCTGGTGGGTCCGGCCACCAGCCTCCAGCCGCCCTCGGTCCGCCGCAACTCCCTGACCATGACGCCGGTCCTGATCTCGGCCCCGGAGGCGGCGGCGACGGCCTCGGGGAGGCTGCCCATCCCCCGGCTCAGGGTGGTGAAGACCGGCCCCGCGTCCTTCGGGGCGTCCGCGGCGATCTCCCCGGCCGCGGCCAGCAGCGACCGCTCGGTCCTGGCCGCGATGGCGATCCCCGGCATGGTCGCGTCCAGCGAGAGCCGCTCGGTCCTGCCCGCGTAGACACCGCCGAGCAGCGGCTCGACGAGCCGGTCGACCACCTCGCCGCCCATCCTGGCCCGGATGTAGGCCGCCACCGACACGTCGGTGGTGACCCGCGTCGCCGGGAGGATCCGGTCCAGCACCACCCTGGCCAGCCCCCCGGGGGAAAGGATCCCCGACCTCGCCAGCGCGAGAGGGTCGGACGGCACGCCCATGACGTGCCCCTTGGGCATGGGCCGCAGCGCGCCCCGGGTCAGGATGGCCGCCTGGGTGGTGCCGGGAAGCCGCAACTCCTCGCCCAGCCCGACCATCCTGGCCAGTTCCCTGCCCTCGGGCCGCCGGGCGAGCATCGCCTCGGCCCCCGCGTCCATCGCGACGCCCGCCACCTCGGTGGCGTGCAGCTTGCCCCCGACCCGCGGGGCGCCTTCGAGGACGGTCACCCGCAGGTTCTCGCCGCCCTGACGCAGATGCCACGCGGCGGCCAGTCCGGCGATCCCGCCGCCGACGACCACCACATGCCTCCGGTTGCCTTCCATGACTCCTGACCGTACCGGTCCACACCCCCGGCCCCGTCTCCCACCTCGGCGCCCCGCCCTCCCCGTGACCCGACGGCGCGCAGAACGTGACGCCATCGTGACTGCCCCGCACCGAACTCCGCCACCGCACCCGCCGTCATGAGGTTCATGAGCAGATTCCGGTACGGCCCGCGCCTGGCGGTCTTCTTGACGGGCCTGACGCTGTTGGTGTCCGCCTGTGGAGGAGACATCCAGTCAACCTCCGGCGCGGCGGCACCCGCCCTTGACAGTGAGCAGGGCGTCTATGCCTCGCAGGCGCCGGCCAACGAGGCCCCGGCACCCCAGACGGGGGACGCGTCCGCCGCCTCGGGCGCAGACAAGGTGAAGGTGATCCCGCAGAACCGGGCGATCATTTACACGGCGGAGATGAGGATCAAGGCCAGGGACGTCACCGCGGCGGCCGACAGTGCCCGGCGGATCGTCACCGGCGTGGGCGGCTACCTGGCCATGGAGAAGTCGGACGCCTACTCCGGTGGCGAGGACTCCGCGATGCTGGTCTTCAAGATCCCGCCGGGGAACTACCCCGGCACGCTCGACCGCCTGGGCAGGGAGCTGGGCACGCGCGAGTCGCTGCAGCAGAACACCGAAGACGTCACCGAGGAGGTGGCCGACGTGGAGAGCCGCCTGAAGTCGGCCAAGGCCGCGCTCGACTCGCTGCGCACACTGCTGAAGAAGGCCAACACGATCGGCGAGGTGCTCAAGGTGGAGCGGGAGGTCTCCAACCGCGAGAGCGAACTGGAGTCCCTGCAGGCCAGGCAGAAGACCCTCGCCTCGCAGACCAGCATGGCGACGCTGACGCTGAACCTGATCGGCCCGGCGAAGGTGATCAAGAAGAAGGAGAAGAAGAAGGAGGAGCCTGCCGGCTTCCTCGGGGGCCTGAAGGCAGGCTGGAATGCCTTCGTCGTCGCCGTCAGGCTCGGCCTGACCCTCCTGGGCGTGCTGCTTCCCTGGCTGATCGTGATCGTCCCGGCCTGGCTGCTGACGGCCTTCCTGCTCCGCCGCAGGAGGAAGGGCGACCGGTCGCTCACCCCCGGCCCCGGGAACCCCGAGCCCGACCCCGACGATGCCGAGGAGTCGCGGGAGGATGACGAACCCCGGACAGGGGACGGGCCGGTGCCGCACAAGCGCCCCTAGCCCTGCATTCCGCACGTGACCTCGATCGACCTGGGGTGATTACCCACGGTGCTGGATCAGATGTAGCTGCTGACCTGCAACGACGCGGCACGTGCGGAAAACGGGCCTAGCACCCGGCGGCGGTACGCCGCCGGGATGGTCAGCGGGCCGAGGCCTCGTGGACGAAGTCGGTGAGGCGGGCCAGCTGGTCGGGGTCGGTGCTCGGCAGCACGCCGTGCCCCAGGTTGAACACGTGTCCCTCGGCCTTGGCCGCGCGGGTGAGAATGTCGCCCGCGCGGCGCTCCACGACCTCCCACGGGGCGAGCAGGATCGCCGGGTCCAGATTGCCCTGCAGCGCCTTGCCTGGGCCGACCCTCCGGGCGGCCTCGTCGATCGGGACCCGCCAGTCGACGCCCACCACGTCGGCCCCCGCCTCGCCGAGCAGGCCGAGCAACTCTCCGGTGCCGACGCCGAAGTGGATGCGCGGCACGCCCAGACCGGCCAGGCCGTCAAAGATCCGGCTGGTGTAGGGGAGGACGAACTCGCGGTAGTCGTCGGGCGACACCGCGCCGACCCAGGAGTCGAAGAGCTGGGCGGCGGAGGCTCCCGCGGCGAGCTGCACGCGCAGGAACCCCAGGGTGATCTCGGTCAGCCGGTCCATGAGGGCGTGCCAGAGCGCCGGCTCGCCGTACATCATGGCCTTGGTGTGGTCGTGGTTCTTGGAAGGGCCGCCCTCGATGAGGTAGGAGGCCAGGGTGAAGGGGGCTCCCGCGAAACCGATGAGCGGGGTCGCGCCCAGCTCCTTCGTCAGCGCCTGGACGGCCTCGGTGATGTAGGAGACGTCGTCCGGCTCGATCGGGCGCAGCGCCTCGGCCGCCCTGGCGTCCCTGATCGGCGCGGCCACCACCGGGCCGATGCCGGGCTTGATGTCGAGGTCGATGCCGATCGCCCTGAGCGGGACGACGATGTCACTGAAGAGAATGGCCGCGTCCACGCCGTAGCGGCGGACCGGCTGCATCGTGATCTCCACGACCAGGTCGGGGGTGGCGCAGGCCGTGAGCATCGGCACCCCCTCGCGGAGCGCCCGGTACTCGGGCAGCGAGCGACCTGCCTGGCGCATGAACCACACCGGTGTGTGGGATACGGACTGGCGGCGGCAGGCGCGCAGGAAAGCGGAGTCGGCGGGCTCGGAAGTCACCCCACCAGGGTGCCATGCCTGGTGGCCGGTCGGCTCACTGCGGTCGCTGACCGGCGAGATCAGCCCGAAATCACCAGTTATTCAATGAGATTGCACCTCACACCACCCTGGCGCCGTCAAGTGATGACAACGATACTGTCTTACCGGTTTCGAGAGCTTCGTCCACTGAAATCCGATGTTGGCACCAGCCGGATGGCGCCGCACGGCACGAAGCGATCATGTTTCCGGGTACAGTTCCTCCCATCGGTGATCCTGGACCGGCCCCCGGCTGGTCCAAATGTTCGCCAAGTCACCGCGCGGCATCGATTCCTGCACCACTTTGGGGACACGCCGAGCACGCTGCGCGGAAATGTCGGCGCGACGTGCCAACGTCGGACCACGACCCGACGAAAGGCCCGTGCGATGTCCACCATGTGGAGTTCACCCGAACGTCGCGGTGAGCACCGTGCCTCCTGCGCCCGTGTGCGGATTCCCGAACGACAATCCCGCCCCGTCGAGCACGGTCGGCCTGAACGCCCGGAACGGACCGGCGCCGAGCGCGGTCACACGTTCCTCCCCGAAGTCTCCCACGGCGAGGTCACCCCCGCCCTCCACAGGCCGCCGGCAGCGTCTTGATCGGTTCCAATGGCTCCTACACATATCCCAGTGGTCCCCATGCGATCAGTTTCGACCTACGCTTCCGATATGACCGTCGGTGACGCGCCGCCCGCTCCCGCCGCCTTCAGGCGCGCGGTGGCGAGCATGCGCCCCGCGGAGGTCAGACCCGAGATCGAGCTGGAGGACATTCCGGCGCCGCAGCGCCTGGCCCCCTACTCGGCCGCGATCGGCGCGTCGGTGTACCGCGACGACGACGAGCTCGCGATCGGCCGCCTCATCGTGCTCTTCGACCCGGATGGCCAGCGCGGCTGGGACGGCCAGTTCCGGCTCGTCGCCTACGTGCGGGCCGACATGGAGCCGGAGATCACCGAAGACCCGCTGCTCGGCCCCGTCGCGTGGAGCTGGCTCACCGAGTCACTCGACGCGCACGGCGCCGGCTACGCCGCCGCCGGAGGCACCGTCACCAGAGCGGTCTCCGAGGGCTTCGGCAACAAGGCCGAAGACCCGGTGACCACCGAGCTGGAACTGCGTGCGTCCTGGTCACCGCTGCAGGAAGACCTCTCCGGCCATGTCGCCGCCTGGTGCGATCTGATGTGCCTTGCCGCGGGCATACCACCCCTGCCACCCGACGTGGCGGCACTGCCGCCGCGCCGTCGCGAGGATCCGGAGCCCTTCAGAACGTGACCGATGAGACGACCGTAATTCCACTGCTGGAGCCTCGTGAGGGAATCCCACCCGTCATCGAGGACTCCGCCTCCCTCGCGCGCGTGGTGCGCGCCTTCGCCGAGGGCACCGGCCCCGTCGCCGTCGACGCCGAACGCGCCTCGGGCTACCGCTACAGCGGCCGCGCCTACCTGGTACAGCTGCGCCGCGTCGGCGCGGGCAGCGCCCTGATCGATCCCATCCGCTGCCCCGACCTGTCCGAGCTCGACTCGGCGCTGGCCGACGCGGAGGTGGTGCTCCACGCCGCCTCCCAGGACCTGCCGTGCCTCGCGGAGGTGGGCTTCCACCCGCGAGAACTGTTCGACACCGAGCTGGCCGGCCGGCTGCTCGGCTACGAGCGGGTCGGTCTTGGGCTGATGGTGGAGAACGTCCTCGGTTTCAGGCTGGAGAAGGGGCACTCGGCCGCCGACTGGTCGACCCGCCCGCTCCCCGAGGACTGGCTGCGCTACGCCGCGCTCGACGTCGAGGTCCTGATCGAGCTCCGCGACGTCCTGCACGAGGAGCTGAAGTCCAGCGGCAAGCTGGCGTGGGCGCAGGAGGAGTTCGCCTCCGTGCTCGCGCACAAGGCGCCCACCCCGCGCTCCGACCCGTGGCGGCGCACCTCCGGAATCCACAAGGTCCGCTCGCTGCGCGGGCTGGCGGTGGTACGGGAGCTGTGGACGCTCCGCGACGGGCTCGCCCGCGAGTCCGACGTCGCCCCCGGCCGTGTCCTGCCCGACTCGGCGATCGTCACCGCCGCCCTGGAACTGCCCCGCACCACCAAGGCGCTCACCGAGATCCCTCCCTTCACCGGCCGCAGTGCCCGGCGGCACCTGCGCGACTGGCTGGCCGCGATCGGCACCGCCCGCTCGCTGCCCGACTCGGAGTTGCCGCAGCCCAGCACCCCCGGCGACGGGCCCCCGCCGGCCAACCGATGGATGGACCGCGATCCGGTGGCCGCCCGGCGGCTGGCCGCGGCCAGGACCGTGGTCGCCGCGCTCGCCGACGAGCACCACATGCCCGCGGAGAACCTGATCCAGCCCGACGCCGTGCGCCGCCTGACCTGGGAACCGCCGGCCGTCGTCGACGACGAGACCGTCACCGCCCGGCTGCGCGAGCTGGGCGCCCGCGAGTGGCAGATCGAGCTGACCGCCCATCCGATCGCCAAGGCCCTGATCCGTCTGGAGCTCAAGGGCCAGGCTTGTTGAACCGGCCGACGCCCTTTACAAAGTAGATCACTGGAGCGACGTCATCCCCGGTGCGGGGCCGGGCCCCGCACCGGGGATGACCGAGCGCTCAGCAGGTCGCGAGCATGCTCTGCAGGGCGCTCTTCTCCGAGCTCTGCAGCGTCAGCTTCCAGTAGTACTTCACCTGGATCCACGCCCTGGCGTAGGTGCACCTGAACGAGCTCAGCGGCGGCTGCCACGTCGAGGGGTCCTGGTCACCCTTGGCCTGGTTGACGTTGTCGGTCACCGCCCACAGCTCGGGCCCGCCGAGGTCGTTGGCGTAGGACTGCCGCTGCGCGCTGGTCCAGGCGTAGGCGCCGGAGCGCCAGGCCTCGGCGAGCGGCACCATGTGGTCGATGTCGACGTCGCCGGCGGCGGTCCAGGTCGCGCCGTCGAACGGGGAGTACCAGCTGCCGGAGGTGGGGGCGCAGCTGGAGTTGACGACCACTCCGACGCCGTCCCTCTTGAGCACCGTCTCCCGGGTGTTGCAGGTGCCGCTGATCGTTATCCAGTGGTTGAACAACGACCGGTCATAGGAGGACTGGTTGGTTTCCGCGGCGACGGTGAGCGTCGCGAGCCTGCTGGCGGCGGTGGCCGCCGAAGGGATGTTCGGCGGGGTAGCCGAAGCCGTTCCGGCTGTCAGGGAAAAGGTGACGAGAATTGCCGTGAGGGCAGCGGAAGCCGCGGTGACGACTCGTTTCACGAGTGGCCCCTTCTGTCGCTCCACCTCGGCCAGTCGGGGGGTCTGGGCACCGCGAGAGGAGGACAGACGGAACGTCTCAAGTCATGACAAATACGCAAATGTCATGGTTTGACGACGAGTCAGGATGTACTTGGTCGGATACTGCATTAATCCATGGTCAGATGCGCTTGATCTGCAATAATGTGAATTACGGTGATTCGGGCACCCCGCCTTCCGATGCGAACGCGCGGTGAAATTCCGGTAACCGGCGAATTTCCTTCCGGGACGACCCCCGGGTCACCGGCTCCCCCGGACGCGCACATCGCCCCCCTCCCCCGGCAGGCGCTTGCAGCAGGTGCGGCGACTGTCGTACCGTGGCATGGAAAGCGCTTTCCATAGGAGGTCGGAGAAGATGTCCCCGCAAAGCATCGGCGTCGTGATGAACGGTGTCACCGGTCGCATGGGCTACCGCCAGCACCTGGTCCGATCGGTCCTGGCGATCAACGAGCAGGGCGGTGTGACACTGTCGGACGGCGGCCAGGTCCTGCTCAGGCCGGTCCTGGTCGGCCGGTCCGCCGAGAAGCTCCAGAGACTCTCGGCGGAGCACGGCATCGCCGGCTGGACCACGGACCTCGACACCGCCCTCGCCGACGACGACAATCTGATCTACTTCGACTCTCAGGTCACCCAGGCCCGGGTGAAGTCCGTGCTCAAGGCGATCGAGGCGGGCAAGCACGTCTACGCGGAGAAACCGACGGCCGAGACGTCCCAGGACGCGCTGGCACTGGCCGAGGCCGCGACCGCCAGGGGCGTGAAGAACGGCGTCGTGCAGGACAAGCTCTTCCTGCCGGGCCTGCTCAAGCTCAGGCGCCTGATCGACGGCGGCTTCTTCGGCCGCGTCCTCTCGGTCCGCGGCGAGTTCGGCTACTGGGTGTTCGAGGGCGACTGGCAGGCCGCCCAGCGCCCGTCGTGGAACTACCGCGTCGAGGACGGCGGCGGCATCGTCCTCGACATGTTCCCGCACTGGGCGTACGTGCTGGAGAACCTGTTCGGCCGGATCACCTCGGTCTACGCCCAGGCCGTCACCCACATCCCCGAGCGGGTGGACGAGCGGGGCGAGACCTACCGGGCCACCGCCGACGACGCCGCCTACGGGGTGTTCGAGCTGGAGGGCGGGGTCATCGCGCAGATCAACTCCTCCTGGAGCGTCAGGGTGAACCGTGACGAGCTGGTGGAGTTCCAGGTGGACGGCACGCACGGCAGTGCCGTCGCGGGCCTGCGTGACTGCCGCGTCCAGCACCGTGCCGCCACTCCCAAGCCGGTCTGGAACCCCGACCTGCCCGCGGGCGCCCGCTTCAGGGACGGCTGGCAGGAGGTGCCCGACAACGAGGAGTTCGACAACGGGTTCAAGGTCCAGTGGGAACGGTTCGTCCGCCACGTGGTCGAGGACGCACCGTTCCCCTACGACTTCGCCTCCGGCGCGCGCGGTGTCCGCATCGCCGAGCTGGGCCTGCGCTCCTCCGCAGAGGGCCGCCGCCTGCCGGTGGAGCCGTGATGAGGATC
This sequence comes from Streptosporangium sp. CA-115845, assembly GCF_050943795.1. Lineage (NCBI taxonomy): Bacteria > Bacillati > Actinomycetota > Actinomycetes > Streptosporangiales > Streptosporangiaceae > Streptosporangium > Streptosporangium sp. CA-115845. The sequence continues at coordinate 6,786,321 of NZ_CP191988.1, forward strand.
GCACTCCCGGGCGGGGAGCACGTCCTGCGCGAGCCGGTCACCTGGGTCAGGCCCGAGGGGCCCGCCCGGAGCCGCACCGTCTACGCCGCCGCCCACGTGGTCGCCGACCCGCTCGGCGACAACACCCCGGGCTCCCGGGCCGCCGTCGACTGGGAGGCCACCCTGCGCTTCCGCCACCACCTGTGGTCCCACGGGCTGCGGGTCGCCGACGCCATGGACACCGCGCAGCGCAACATGGGCCTTGACTGGGCGGCCACCCGCGAGCTGATCCGGCGCAGCGCCACCGAGGCGAAGGCCTTCGGCGACCCGGCGACGCTGGTGGCCTGTGGCGCGGGCACCGACCAGGCGCCGGACGCCCGGACCCTGCGGGAGGTCGTGGCGGCCTACGGCGAGCAGATCGAGACCGTGCGGGACGCGGGCGCCGGGGTCATCGTGATGGCGAGCCGGCAACTGGCCGCGATCGCGCGGGGCCCGGAGGACTACCACCGGGTCTACGGCGAGTTGCTCTCCCAGACCGATCGCCCGGTGATCCTGCACTGGCTGGGCGAGATGTTCGACCCGCTGCTGGCGGGCTACTGGGGCTCGCGGGACGTGGCCGAGGCCACCGCGTCGTTCCTGTCGCTGATCCACGACCACGCGGCGAGGGTGGACGGGGTCAAGGTCTCGCTGCTGGACGCCGAGCACGAGATCGGGCTGCGCGAGGCGCTGCCCGAAGGCGTCAGGCTCTACACCGGCGACGACTTCAACTACCCCTCGCTGATCAGGTCGGGCAGCCACGCGCTGCTGGGCATCTTCGACGCGATCGCCCCCGCCGCCGCCTCGGCCCTGCAGGCGCTCGACGCGGGCGACCTCGGACGGTACGACGAGATCATGGACCCCACGGTCCCGCTCTCACGGAAGATCTTCGAGGCCCCCACGTACAACTACAAGACGGGCATCGTCTTCCTGGCCTGGCTCAACGGCCACCAGGACGCCTTCAGCATGGTCAACGGCGCCCAGGCGGCCCGTTCCCTGCCCCACCTGGCCGAGGTGTTCCGCCTGGCCGACAGGGCCGGGCTGCTGGCCGACCCCGAGCTGGCGGTCTTCCGGATGCGCTCCCTGCTGGCGGTGAACGGCCTGTGAGGGCACGGGCGAAGAGCCGTTTCTCGCTGAACCAGTGGACCACGAAGCGGTGGTCGGTGGCCGAGGCCGTCGACGGGTGCGTGCGGCACGGTGTCGAGGCCATCGGCCTGTGGCGGCAGGACGTCGCCGCGCAGGGCCTGAAGGAGACCGTCGAACTCGTCGCGGACACCGGGCTGCGGGTCTCGTCACTCTGCCGCGGCGGCTTCCTCACCTCCGGCGATCCGCAGGCCCTGGACGACAACCGCAGGGCGATCGACGAGGCCGCCACGCTGGACGCCGCCTGCCTGGTCATGGTGGTCGGTGGCCTGCCGGGCGTGGTGCCCGGCCGGCCGCTGGGCGCGATCTCCCGCGACCTGCCCGCCGCTCGGGAGCGGGTCGCCGAGGCGCTGGCCGTGCTGGCCCCGTACGCGGGCGAGCGCGGGGTGAGGCTGGCCCTCGAACCGCTGCACCCGATGTACTGCGCCGACCGGGCCGTGCTGTCCACGCTGGGCCAGGCCCTCGATCTGGCCGAACCGCACCCTCCCGAGCAGGTGGGCGTCGTCGTCGACACCTTCCACGTGTGGTGGGATCCGAACGTCCTGGAGCAGATCGCCAGGGCCTCGGGGCGGATCGCGAGCTACCAGGTGTGCGACTTCCTGTCTCCGCTCCCCGCCGACGTGCTGCTCGGCCGGGGAGTGATGGGCGAGGGCGTGATCGACTTCGCACCGCTGACCGAGGCGGTGGCCGCGGCGGGCTACACGGGGGACATCGAGGTGGAGATCTTCAACGCCGATGTGTGGGCCGCCGACCCCGACGAGATCCTGGCCAGGGTACGGTCCTCGTTCGCCGGGCTCATCGGGGAATGACACGCGGGCCCGCGGAACGGAGTCCGAGGCGACAGGAGCGTTCCAATCGGGGGAAACCGCGTTCGTCGGGCCCGGATTACCGCTTCACGGTGAAGTGACCTGGCAGCTGCTCGTACGGTAGGGGTATGACGACCGCAGAGAGCGAAGCCAGCCCCGCCATACAGCGGCCGCCGGAACATGTCCTTGCCGTACTGGAAACGATCAGGGAGTGGGAGGCCGCCAACCCCGACTCGGCCCCTTCGGGCCAGGGAGAGGCGATCCTCTGGGCCCTGGGCAAGCGTGAGCAGGCGCCGATCAGCGGCCGTCCGGCGTCGGGATCCCCGCCCACCCTCGCCGAGGCCCGCGCGGAGATCGACGCCGCCGAGCGGGTTCCGCGCGAGGGCCGGGTCGTCCCCGCCGACGGGGTCATCAGCACCCTGAGCTGGCTGATCGGCGCCAAGGACGGGCTGCCGATCCCCGGCCGCCGATCCTCGGAAGGCTGGGGACACCTGGTCGGCGGCCGCGGCGTGATCCTGCGCACCGAGGCCGAGATCGGCCGGATCGCCGAACTGGCCCATGCGGGCCTGCCGAACGCGACGGGCGAGTGGGAACGGGAATGGTGCTCCGGGACCATCGCCGTGTGTGAGTGGGTGCTCGGCACCCGCAGGAAGTCCCCGGTCCGTAACACGCCGCGTCCCATCCACGGACCGACCGGACTCAACCTCGGCATGGAGGAGAGCGCGGCCGAGGACGTGTCGCGACAGCTCGGCCGGGGCCGTCAGCACTCCCCCGGCTACGGAGACGGAGTCATCCGGACGATCCGCTGGCTGCGCGGTCAGCTCATCGTCCCGCCGGTCAACGAGCAGGGAAAACCGATCTCCGGCGCCCGCTGACCGCCTGTCCCGATCCTCCTTCCGGCTCCCCTACGACACGGCGGGCCCGGACCCCGCGGGGTCCGGGCCCGCCGTCGTGACATCGCGGCACGTGACATCGCGGCAGAGGTGGGTCGGCCGAGGCGACCTCACCCCAGGGCGCGGGTGCTCTCGCGGAGGATCACCTCGCCGGTCACGACCTGGGCCCTGGCCCCCTCGTCCGGGGCGAGGGCCATCTCCAGCGCGCGGGCACCCATCTCCGCGAGCGGCAGCCGCACCGTGGACAGCGAGGGAACCAGGTCGCGCAGCGTGGAGATGTCGTCGAAGCCCGCCACCGAGACGTCCTCGGGGACGCGGATGCCCCGGTCCCTGAAGGCGGCCAGGGCGCCCACCGCCATCACGTCGGTGACGGCGAAGACACACGTGACCCCGGACACCTGGGTGGCCGCCGAGTAGCCGCCCTCCCTGTCGAAGGAGCCGTGCAGGACACGCGGCGCGGGCAGACCGAGCTCTTCGAGCGCGGCGGCGAACCCGGCCACCCGGTCCATGGACGCGATCAGCCGCTCGGGCCCGGCCAGGACGGCGAAACTCCGGTGCCCCAGCCCGGCGAGGGCACGGGCCAGCGCGGCGGCGCCCAGGCGGTTGTCCGGCACCACCGCGTCGACCCCGAGCAGGTCCTGGCCCACGCAGGCCACCCGGCCACCGGTCTCCCGGTAGCGGTCGAGTTCCTCGCGGAGCTGCCGGGTCAGCTGCTCGTCGGCGATCCGGGAGCCGACCAGCAGCACGGCGCGGACCCGCTGCGCGTTCAGCGTCGAGACATAGGCGATCTCCTGCTGGGGGTCGCGGTGCGTGGTGCCGATCATGACCATCAGCCCCTGGTCCTCCGCGACCCGCATGGCCCCGTCGGCGATCGCGGCGAAGTAGGGGTCGGTGAGATCGTGAACGACCAGGCCGATCACGTTGCTGGCCCCCCTGGCGAGGGTCTGCGCGGCCACGTTGGTGCGGTATCCCAGCTGGGCGGCGGCCAGCTCCACCTTGGCCCGCAGGGATGCGCCCACCTGTCTGGTGCTGCCGTTGAGCACCCGTGACGCCGTGGCGAGCGAGACGCCCGCGTGCCGGGCGACATCCTCAAGCGTGACCACCGGCAACCTCCCGGAAAGCGTTTTCCAAAGTCTGTCAGAGTTGTCGCCGTCCCGCATCCGGGACATGCCGCACCGGACCGCGCACCTTGGGGAACAACTTACCCACCTCGCGCGGGACCGGCCGCGCCAAACGTTGTTACCCACGAGTAGCATAGGGGGGAAGCCATCCAGCAACGAGGAGCGAACCCCGTGCCTTCGTCTCGTGACGTCGTATTCGTCGACGGTGTGCGCACACCCTTCGGCAGGTCGGGCCCCAAGGGCCTGTACGCCGAGACACGCGCCGACGACCTGGTGATCCGCGTCATCCGCGAGCTGATCCGGCGTAACCCGAATCTGCCTCCCGAGCGCGTCGACGAGGTGGCCATCGCGGCCACCACGCAGATCGGCGACCAGGGCCTGACCCTCGGCCGCTCCGCCGCGATACTGGCCGGGCTGCCCAAGAGCGTGCCCGGCTACTCGATCGACCGCATGTGCGCCGGCGCGATGACCGCGGTGACCTCGGTCGCCGGAGGCATCGCCTTCGGCGCCTACGACGTCGCCATCGCCGGCGGCGTCGAGCACATGGGCCGCCATCCCATGGGCGAGGGCGTCGATCCCAACCCCCGCTTCCTGGCCGAGCAACTCGTGGACGGCTCCGCCCTCGTCATGGGCATGACCGCCGAGAACCTGCACGACCGCTATCCCTCCATCACCAAGGAGCGCGCGGACGCCTTCGCCCTCGCCTCCCAGGAGAAGGTCGCCAAGGCCTACGCCGACGGCCGGATCCAGCCTGACCTGGTCCCGATGGCGACCAGGTCCGCCGAGAAGGGCTGGGGGCTGGCCACCGCCGACGAGGCCCCCCGCCCCGGCACCACGCTGGAGGGTCTGGCCGCGCTGAAGACCCCGTTCCGCCCGCACGGCCGGGTCACCGCGGGCAACGCCTCCGGTATCAACGACGGTGCCACCGGCTGCGTCGTGGCCGCCGCCGACGTCGCCGAGGAGCTAGGCCTCGCCCCGAAGATGCGCCTGGTCTCCTACGCCTTCGCCGGCGTGGACCCCGAGGTCATGGGGGTCGGGCCGATCCCGTCCACGGAAAGGGCGCTGCGCCTGGCCGGGCTCTCCATCTCCGACATGGGACTGTTCGAGATCAACGAGGCCTTCGCCGTGCAGGTGCTGGCGTTCCTGGAGCACTTCGGCATCGCCGACGACGACGCCCGGGTGAACCCCTACGGCGGCGCCATCGCCTTCGGCCACCCGCTGGCCTCCTCCGGGGTGCGCCTGATGACGCAGCTCGCCCGCGAGTTCGGTGAGCGCCCCGACGTCCGCTACGGCATGACCACGATGTGCGTCGGCCTGGGCATGGGTGGAACGGTCATCTGGGAGAACCTCAGCTGGGAAGGTAACAAGTGACGGACATCAAGGAACTCTTCGCCGACGAGATCGTCACCCGGGCGACGGTCCACGACGTGGAGCTGCCCCAGGGGGCCGGCACCATGGCCCTGATCACGCTGGACAACGGTTTCGACCACACCAAGCCGTCGACGTTCGGCCCCGGGGGGCTGACCTCACTGGGCGAGGCCCTCGACGCGATCGCCGGGCGCGGCGACCTGGCGGCCGTGGGCGTCGTCGGCAAGCCGTTCGTCTTCGCCGTCGGCGCCGACCTCAAGGGCGCCGCGCTGGTCTCGGAACGGGACCAGGCGCTGCAGATCGGCCGGCTGGGCCACCAGGTGTTCCGCCGCCTCGGCGAGCTGGACGTGCCGTCGTTCGCGTTCGTCAACGGCGCGGCCATGGGCGGCGGTCTGGAGATCGCGCTGCACTGCACGTACCGGACCATCTCCTCCGGGGTGCCCGCCGTGGCGCTGCCGGAGTGCTTCCTCGGCCTGGTCCCCGGCTGGGGCGGCACCCAGCTGCTGCCCCGCCTGATCGGACCGGCCGCGGCCGTCAAGCTCATCATCGAGAACCCGCTCGCGCAGAACCGCATGATCAAGGGCAGGGAGGCGTTCGGGCTGGGTGTCGCCGACGCGATGTTCGAGCCCGCCGACTTCCTTGAGGAGTCGCTGCGCTGGGCCTCGGCGGTGCTGCGCGGCGACGTCACCGTCTCCCGCGCCGACCACACCGCCGAGGACTGGTCCAAGACCGTCTCCGACACCCGTTTCCTGCTCGACATGAAGCTGCACGGCGCCTCCCCCGCCCCGTACCGGGCGCTGGAGCTCCTCGAACTGGCCCGCACCGCCACCCGCGACGAGGGCTTCGCCGCCGAGGACCGGGCGCTGGCCGACCTCCTCATGGGCGACGAGCTCCGCGCCGGCCTGTACGCCTTCGACCTGGTGCAGCGCCGGGCCAAGAAGCCCGCCGGAGCCCCGGAGGCGGCCCTGGCCCGCAAGGTCACCAAGGTCGGCGTCGTCGGCGCGGGCCTGATGGCCTCGCAGATGGCACTGCTGTTCGCCCGCCGCCTGGAGGTCCCGGTCGTGCTGACCGACCTGGACCAGGCCCGGCTGGACAAGGGCGTGGGCTACGTGCACACCGAGATCGGCAAGCTGCTCGCCAAGGGCCGTGTCTCCGCCGACCAGGCCAACCGGCTCAGGGCCCTGGTGACCGGCTCGCTGACCAAGGACGCGTTCGCCGACGCCGACTTCGTCATCGAGGCCGTGTTCGAGGACATGAAGGTCAAGCAGAAGGTGTTCGCCGAGGTGGAGGCGATCGTCTCCGCCGAGTGCGTGCTGGCCACGAACACCTCCTCGCTCTCGCTGACCGAGATGGCCTCGGGGCTCCGGCACCCCGAGCGCGTCGTGGGCTTCCACTTCTTCAACCCGGTCGCGGTGATGCCGCTGCTGGAGATCGTCCGAGGGGAGCGGACGGACGACGCGACGCTCGCCACGGCCTTCGCCGTCGGCCGGTCGCTGAAGAAGTCGTCGGTGCTGGTCAAGGACGCGCCCGCGTTCGTGGTCAACCGCCTGCTGACCCGCTTCATGGGCGAGGTCATCGGTGCCGTCGACGAGGGCACCCCGCTGGAGCTCGCCGACCACGCGCTGGACGGGCTCGGCCTGCCGATGACCCCGTTCGCGCTGCTGCAGCTCGTCGGCCCGGCCGTGGCACTGCACGTCGCCGAGACGATGCACGAGGCGTTCCCGTCCCGCTACGGGGTGTCGGAGAACCTCGCCCGGCTGGTCGCGGCGGGTAAGCCGGGTGTCTACGCGCCGGACTTCTCCCTGGACCCCGAGGCGGTGGCCCTCTTCGCCGGGGGCACCTCACCGTCCACGGCCGAACAGGTCCGGCTGCGGGCGCTGCGGGCCCTGGCCGAGGAGATCCGTCTCATGCTCGACGAGGGGGTGGTCTCCGCTCCCCAGGACATCGACCTGTGCATGATCCTCGGCGCGGGGTGGCCGTTCCACCTGGGCGGCGTCACCCCCTACCTCGACCGCGAGGGGATCTCCGAGGTGCGCTTCCTGCCGCCCGGCGTGGCCTCGGTGCCCGCCTGACGCACCCCTTTCCCGGTGTGGCTCCCCTGTCTCGCGACCGTCGCGGGACGGGGGAGCGCGTCACCGGGTCCCTGCCCGCCGCCGCTCCGACAGCCTGCTGTGCCGGTAGCCGTAGCCGATGTAGATCAGGAATCCGAGGAGCATCCACGCCCCGAACCTGATCCAGGTCTCCACCGGCAGGTTGAGCATCAGGTAGAGGCAGGCGAGCACCGACAGGACGGGCACCAGCGGCACCAGCGGGGTGCGGAAGGAGCGGGGCAGGTCGGGACGGGTGCGGCGGAGGATGACCACCGCGATCGAGACCACCGCGAACGCGAAGAGCGTGCCGATGTTGACCAGTTCGGCGATCGTGGACAGCGGCACCAGCCCGGCCAGGGCCGCGACGACGGCACCCATGATGATGGTGATGACGTACGGCGTGCGGTACTTCGGATGGACCTTGGCCAGCCCGCTTGGCAGCAGTTCGTCACGGCACATGGCGAACATCACCCGTGACATGCCCAGCATGAGGATCATCACGACGGCCGTCAGGCCGACCAGCGCGCCGACGCTGATCAGCGACGCGGCCCAGGTCTGGCCGACGGCCTTGAACGCGTCGGCCAGTGGCGCCGCCTCGCTGAGTTGACGGTAGGGCTGCATGCCGACCACGACCAGCGAGACCGCGACGTAGAGCACGGTGCAGACACCGAGTGAGGACAGGATGCCGATGGGCAGGTCCCGCTGCGGGTCGCGGGTCTCCTCGGCGGCGGTGGCGACCACGTCGAAGCCGATGTAGGCGAAGAACACGACCGCCGCGGCGCTGAAGATGCCCAGCACCCCGTACGCGACCGGGGTGATGCCGAACAGCACCTGGATCAGCGGCGCGGCCAGTCCCTCCACCGCGGGGGTCGCCTTGGACGGCGGGATGAACGGCGAGTAGTTGGCGCCCCTGACGAAGAACAGCCCCGCCACCACGACCAGCAGGATCACCGCGAGCTTGATCGTGACGATGATCAGGTTGAACCGGGAGGACAGTTTGATCCCGAGGACCAGGACTCCGGTGAGCAGCAGCACGACCAGCGCGGCGGGCAGGTTGAACACCGCCCCCTCCCCCGCGATCACGCCGGGCAGCGGGACCCCCAGGGACGCCAGCAGCGAGGTCAGGTACCCCGACCAGCCGACCGCGACGACCGCGGCACCGAGCATCATCTCCAGCGTCAGGTCCCAGCCGATGATCCAGGCGGGCAGCTCGCCGAGGGTGGCGAAGGCGAAGGTGTAGGCGGACCCGGCCACCGGGACCGTGGAGGCGAACTCGGCGTAGCAGAGCGCCGCCAGCGCGCAGACGATCCCGGCGGCCACGAAGGACAGCGCCACCGCGGGCCCTGCCGTCTCCCTGGCGACCCGGCCGGTGAGCACGAAGATGCCGGTGCCCACGATGACGCCGATACCGAAGACCGTGAGGTCCAGCGCGGTGAGGTCCTTGCGCAACCGGTGTTCCGGTGCCTCGGTGTCCGAGATCGACTGCTCCACCGACTTGACGCGAAGAACACCCACGACCCCTCCTGATGCGCCGGTGGTCACCCTTGCCGACGCATCAGGTCATGCCCAGCGGATCACCGCCTGAACGGCGGAGCCGAGGATGTTTGGAAAGGAGGTGTGGTCAGCCGGCCGGCTCGTTCTCCAGGGCCGGAGAGCGCTTCGCGATCGCCTCGGTGACCTGCCGGGCGATGTCCTGCGAGGTCAGGCCGATCTCGCTGAGGATCTTCGCACGCTTGGCGTGGTCGAGGAAGCGCCGCGGGATGCCGTAGGTGCGGACCGGGACGTCGACGTCGGCGTCGCGCAGCAGGCGGGCGACCGCGTCACCCACACCGCCCACCCTGCCGCTGTCCTCGACGACCACGACCAGCTTGTGGTCGCGGGCGGCCGCCACCAGGGCCTCGTCCAGCGGCTTGACCCAGCGCGGGTCGACCACCGTGGCGGAGATCCCCTGGGCGTCGAGCAGGCCGGCGGCCTCCAGGCACAGCTCGGCCATCGGCCCCACGGAGACGAACAGCACATCGGCGTCGCCCCCGCGCAGCACGTCCATCTCGCCGAGGCGGCCGACCGCCTCGATCTCGGCGGCCACCGGGCCCTTGGGGTAGCGCAGCACCGTCGGGCCGTCGTCGACCTTCACGGCCTCGGCCAGCAGCTCGCGCAGCCGGGGCTCGTCGCGGGGAACCGCGATCGACAGGCCGGGGACGACCTGCAGGATCGACAGGTCCCACATGCCGTTGTGGCTGGCGCCGTCGTCGCCGGTGACGCCCGCCCGGTCGAGCACGACCGTGACGGGGAGGCGGTGCAGGGCGACGTCCATCAGGAGCTGGTCGAAGGCCCGGTTCAGGAAGGTGGCATAGACGGCCACCACCGGGTGCAGACCGCCGAGCGCCAGGCCCGCGGCGCTGGTCAGGGCGTGCTGCTCGGCGATGCCGACGTCGTAGAGGCGGTCGGGATAGGCCTCGGAGAACGGGATCAGGCCGGTCGGGCCGAGCATCGCGGCGGTGATCGCCACGATGTCCTGGCGCTCGGCGCCCAGGCGCACCATCTCCTGGCCGAAGACGTTGGTCCAGCCGTGCGGTTTCGGCTTCTCCTCGCCGGTCAGCGGGTCGAAGACGCCCGGCGAGTGGAAGCAGTCCTCGTCGTGGTTCTCCGCCGGGGAGTAGCCGAAGCCCTTCTTGGTGAGCACGTGCACGATGACCGGGCGGCGGAAGTCCCTGGCCCTGCGCAGCGCGGACTCCACCGCCTGCTCGTCGTGGCCGTCGACCAGCCCGATGTACTTCAGGCCGAGGTCCTCGAACATGACCTGCGGGGCCAGGACGTCCTTGATGCCCTTCTTGACGCCGTGCAGGGCGTCGTAGACGGGAGCGCCGACCACCGGGACCCTGTTCAGGCTGCCCTTGACGAAGTCGAGCATGTCCTCGTAGCGCTGGGTGGTGCGCAGCGAGGCCAGGTGTGAGGCGAGCCCGCCGATGGTCGGCGAGTAGGAGCGGCCGTTGTCGTTGACCACGATGATCAGCGGCAGGTCCTTGCGCGCCGCGATGTTGTTGAGCGCCTCCCAGGCCATGCCGCCGGTGAGCGCCCCGTCTCCGATCACCGCGACGACCGTGCGCTCCGCCTCGCCCCGCAGCCGGTACGCCTTGGCCAGGCCGTCGGCGTACGACAGCGCGGTCGAGGCGTGCGAGTTCTCGATGATGTCGTGCTCGGACTCGGCCTGGCTGGGGTAGCCCGACAGGCCGCCCTCCTGGCGGAGCGTGTCGAACTGCCCGGCCCTGCCGGTGAGCATCTTGTGGACATAGGCCTGGTGACCGGTGTCCCACAGGATCCGGTCACGCGGCGAGTCGAAGACCCGGTGCATCGCGATCGTCAGCTCGACGACGCCCAGGTTGGGGCCGAGGTGGCCGCCGCTGCGGGCCGTGGAGGCGATCAGAAGATCCCTGATCTCGCCTGCGAGCAGTGGCAACTCGTCCACCGCCAGCAGCTTGAGGTCCCCTGGCCCCTTGACCGACTCCAGAAGACTTCCAGGCTGCCCGGTCCGCTCGCTCACGGAATCATCCCCTCTGTCCAGTGACCGTCACGACGAGTGTAGTTCGGATGGCAGGCGCTGCCCTCCCGGGTGAAAAAACTGCACGGTTTATACATACTTGCCCTAGCCTTTCCCTCACCATGAACCCCCTCCCCTCCAGGCGACAACTGTCACTGATCGTGACCTTCCTGGTATTCGCGGCGGTAGCCGCGGGAATCGTCATCGCCGTCCCCTACGTCATCCCGGCGATCCTTCCGGCGGTCACCCCCGCGCCCGTTCCCTCCCCCGCCCTTACCTCCACCCCAGCCCCCGGCAAGGGCTCCGGCAAGGCCCCCGCCAAGGGCTCGGCCGTCAAGGAGCGGGCCGCGCCGCAGGGCCGCGCCACCGCGACGTCAAACCGCCTCTACCGCACCGGCTCGATGCCGGTCACCAGATGTTCGGCGGGAACGATCCGCGCGGGGAGCGCGGCCTCCTACCGGACCTTCATGACCCGGATCACCCACTGCCTGAACCGCTCCTGGAAGACCCAGTTCTCCAAGGCGGGCCTGTCCTTCTCCAGGCCCAGGCTGCGCTTCTCCACCTCCAAGGTGACCACGCCCTGCGGCCGGTGGCCCGGCAGCGCGGGCGGGTTGTACTGCTCGACCAACAAGACCATCTACATAGGGATCACCCGCCAGGTCCTGCGGAACCCCTACGCGGCCAACCACGCCCAGTTCATGGCCCACGAGTACGCCCACCACGTGCAGCACCTCGCGGGCATCATGGACTACTACGCCAGGAGTGTCTGGTACGCGAAGGCGGCCACCAAGCTCTCCTACTCCCGCCGCCTCGAACTGCAGGCCGACTGCCTGGCCTCCGTCTTCCTGCGCCGGATCGCCGGCGACCTGCCGGTCGAGCGGGCGCAGTGGGAGGCGATGGTCGGCTGGGTCAACGCCAACGGTCACAAGAACTGGCCCAAGAACGACCACGGCAAGGGCCGCAGCCAGGCCTACTGGATGGAGCGCGGCTTCGACTCCGGCTCCCCCTCCGGCTGCAACACCTGGTCCGCCGCCACGGGCCGGGTCGCCTGATCACCCGTCGGTCCCGAAGGAAACCAGCGCAAAACCCACTCGAACCCGCCGCACGCGGCCGTACTCTCAGAACTTGGCCGCCTAACAGCCTTACCCGGTGGTTTGCCTCCCACCGGCTGCGGTGAGTTCCCCGACGACGCCCAGGCGGTCTACTGCTCCAGGAACTCGCACGGGCGTCCTCGCCGATGTGACCGGGCTGTTCCCGTTCCAGCCGATGGCGCGGGTCAGGAGCCGGCGCGGGCGAGGACCTCCAGAGGGTCGGCGAGGACCTGGGAGAAGGCCAGCTCGGCGGCGCCGACCAGGGTGGCGTCATCACCGAGGGCCGAGGTGCGCAGGCGCAGGTGCTCACGGGACGGAGGCAGGGCGTCGAGGGCGAGACGGCTGCGGACCTGGGCGGCTGAGCCGAGGTAGATCTCCCTGAGCATGCCGCCGAACACCACCATCTCGGGGTTGAAGATGTTGACGAGGTTGGCGACGCCCAGGCCGAGCCAGTCACCGACGCGGCTCAGCGCGGCCTGCGCGACGACGTCACCCCGGTCGGCGGCGTCGACCACGGCGCGGACGGCGTCCCTGCCGACCTGGGGGCCGAAGCGACCCGCGGCCTCAAGAAGGGCACGCTCGCCGACCTCCGCCTCCAGGCAGCCGAGCGAGCCGCACCCGCAGAGGCGGCCCTTGTCGGGGTTGACGATCATGTGCCCGACCTCGCCGCCGAAACCGAGGTGGCCGCCGAGCAACTGGCCGTTGGCGATCACGCCGCCGCCGATGCCGACGTCGCCGTGCAGGTAGACGAGGTCCCGGCAGCCGACGCCGACGCCCCGGGTCTGCTCGGCGAGGGCGGCGAGGTTGGCGTCGTTGCCGACCGTGACCGGCAGGCCGAGTGCCAGCCGGCGGGTCATCTCCTCGGCGAACGGCACGTCCTCCACGGTGGCCATGTTGGGCCCGAACCTGATGCCTCCGTCATCGCGGCCCACGCCACCGGAGAAGGCCGCCGCCACCCCCACGCACACCGTGTCGGGCCGGGTCCTGCGGTGCATCTGCCGGGCGAAGGCGGTGAGCGGGCCGACGATCTCCTCCAGGGAGAAGGCACCGCGCCTCCGTACCGTCTCGCGGCGGTCGAGGATCGTGCCGCCCAGGCCGACGCGGGCGGCGACCATCCGGTCGACGCCCACGTCGAAGGCGAACACGTAGACCCGCGCCGACTCGGGGCGGACCACCAGGGAGGGGCGCCCGGCCCGGCCGGTCTCCCTGGGAAGTTCCTCCCTGACCAGGCCTGCGGCGGTCAGGTCGGCGGTGAGGGCCATGATGGTGCTGCGGTTGAGGCCCATCCGGTTGGTGAGCTCCGCGCGCGAGGTGGGGCCGCTCAGATGGACGTGGCGGAGCAGGGCGCCAAGATTGTGGCGCCTGATCTCCTCTTGGGAGGGGCCTGCCCGCATGACGAGGGGTTCCTTCGGTGGATCGGAGTCGCTGATCACCTTAGACCAGTGGCGGCCGCCCGCTTGCGGGAGAGCGCGTCCACCATGGCGGCCAGCAGCAGTACCGATCCGGTGACCATGAACTTGACGCCGGAGCTGTAGCCCATCAGGCCCATGCCGTTCTCGATGACCGCGACCACCGCACCGCCGAGGATGGCGTCGAGCACCCGGCCCTTGCCACCGAACAGGCTGGTGCCGCCGATGACCGCGGCGCCGACCGCGTACAGCAGCACGTTGCTGCCGCCGGTGTTCGGGTCGACGGAACTGGCCCGGGAGGCGGCGATGACGCCGCCGATCGCGGCCATGGAGGAACAGATCACGAAAGCGCTGATCTTCATCCGGTCGACGTTGATACCCGCCCGGCGCGCGGCCTCGGCGTTGCCGCCGACCGCGTACAGGTGACGTCCGTACGCCGTGCGGCGCAGCACGAACGTCAGGACCAGCAGCAGCACCACGATGATGGGCACCACGAGCGGCACGCCCGCCAGTGAGACGACCGCGGCGTTGCGGCTCCGCTCGATGTTGAGGAAGTAGACGGCGAGCCCGCCGAGCAGCGCGAGGGCGCCCACCCGGACCGCGATCAGCGAGACCGGATCGGCGGTCAGCTCCCGGGCGGCGCGCTTGCGGGCACGCCGCAGCTGGAGACCGGCGTATCCGGCGACCCCCACGGCCAGCAGGATCCAGCCCAGCGCGGGCGGGAGGTTCTTGTTGGCGATCGCCAGGATGGTCTCGTCCCGGATGGCGATGATGGTGCCGCCCTTGACCAGCAGCAGGACGAGCCCCTGGAAGGCCAGGAAGGCGGCGAGCGTCACCACGAACGACGGGATGCCGAGTTTCGCGACGATGGAGCCGATCCCGGTGCCGATCACCACGCCGGTGAGGATGGCCGCGCCCACCGCCACGTACCAGGGCAGTCCCTGGCTGCTGAGCAGGATCGCGAGCACCGCGGCGCAGACACCGCTGGCGAAGCCCGCCGACAGGTCGATCTCGCCGAGGAGCAGCACGAAGACCAGGCCCATGGCGATCACCGTGACCGCGGCGCCCTGGGTGAACAGGTTGGCGAAGTTTCCAGCGGTCAGGAAGGACGGCCGGAGGATGGCGAAGATCGCGCAGAGCACCACGAGACCGAACACCGCCGGCAGCGCGCCCATGTCGCCGCCGCGTACCCGCTCGGCGTAGCCGCGAACGTTGCTCCTGATCGAGGGGGCCTCGGGTACGCGCTTCGGGGAAATCGTGGCGGTCATACGGTGGCTCCGTTGGTGAGGCCGAGGTCCCCGCTACGGCCGGAGGTGATCAGTTCGACGACCTGCGCGTGGGTCACGTCCGAGGTCTTGACCTGGGCCGCCATCCGGCCCAGGTAGAGGGTGGCGATCCGGTCCGACACGGCGAACACGTCGTTCATGTTGTGCGAGATCAGCACGACGGCCAGGCCCTGGTCGGCCAGGCGCCGGACCAGTTCGAGCACCTGCGCGGTCTGGGCGACGCCGAGCGCCGCCGTCGGCTCGTCGAGGATGACCACCTTGCTGTTCCACAGCACGGCCTTGGCGATGGCCACCGTCTGGCGCTGGCCGCCGGAGAGACTGGCGACGAGCTGGCGGATGGACTTGACGGTCCTGACCGACAGGCTCTCCAGGGTCTTGGCCGCCATCGCCTCCATCGTGTCCTCGTCGAGGACGATGCCGCGCCGGTGCTCACGACCCAGGAACATGTTCTGGACGATGTCGAGGTTGTCGCAGAGCGCGAGGTCCTGGTAGACGATCTCGATGCCCAGCTCGGCCGCGTCGCGCGGGCTGCCGATCCGGACGGGCTTGCCGTCGAAGAAGTACTCGCCGGAGTCGATCGGGTGGATGCCGCCGACGCACTTGACGAGTGTGGACTTGCCTGCGCCGTTGTCGCCGACCAGCGCGGTCACCTCTCCGGAGTAGGCGGAGAAGGCGACGTCGTGCAGGACCTGTACGGGACCGAAGCTCTTGTCGATCCCGCGGAGTTCCAGTGCGGGGGTCATGGGGTTGTGCTCCCTGTGGTCATTTCGCGCGGCGAAGCTCGCGCGGCTCGGGCGCCTGCGGGCGGTGTCCTGCCCCGTGGCCGGAATGGACGTTCACCTGCCACGTCCCTCCGGCGTCACAGTGCGGATACGCCGCGATGGAGCGCAGGGGGACGGACGGCCTCCGGGGCGGCCGTCCGTCCCCCGCACGCCCTACTGGATTCCGGCCTCGGTGCACTTGTCGGCGAACTCGCCGGTGCACAGCTCGTCCTTGGTCACGAAGCCGTCGGCGACGACGTCCTTGACGCTGTCGAAGAAGATCGGCTGCGGGTCGAGGAGAACGGCGGGCACGTCGGCGCCGCTCTCGGTGTCCTTGACCGTACCGGTCGCCGCGGGCTTCTCGCCCTTGGCCAGGCCGATGGCCAGCGCGGACGCCGCGTCGGCCTCCTTCTTGATCGCCTTGTAGACCGTCATGCACTGGTCACCGGCGAGAATGTTCTGCAGGCCCTGCACCGTGGCGTCCTGACCGGTGACCGGGACCTTGCCGTTCAGGCTGTTCTTCTTCAGGACCGAGATGGCCGCGTTGCCGAGACCGTCGTTGGCGGCCAGGACACCGGCGATCTTCGGCTGCTCGGTGAGCATCTGCTCGAAGATCGTGCCCGCCTGGGCGTTGTCCCAGTCGGGAACCGACTGGTCGGGGCCCTTGACGTAGTCCCCCGAGTCGTACTTGGCCTTGAGCACGCCGTCGTAGCCGTTCTTGAACAGCGTGGCGTTGTTGTCGGTCGGCGAGCCGTTGAGCTCGGCGATGATCGGCTTGTCGGCCTTCTTATCCGACAAGCACTTCACCAGGCCCTCGCCCTGCAGGGTGCCGACCTTGGTGTTGTCGAAGCTGACGTAGTAGGACGCGCCGCCGTTGAGAGTGAGGCGGTCGTAGTCGATGGTGGCCACGCCCTGCGCCTTGGCCTTGTCGAGCACGGCCTTGCCGGTGCCGCTGTCAAGGTTGACGATCATCAGAACCGTGGCGCCATTGGTGATCATCTGGTCGGCGATGGTCTGGAACTGGGTCTTGTCGCCCTGGGCGTTCTGGATGTCGTAGGCGACGCCCGCGGCCTTGAACGCCTCTTCCAGGTACTTGCGGTCCGCGGTCTCCCAGCGGGCGGAGGACTTGCTGTCGGGGAGGATGACGCCGACCTTGCCCGCCACGGCAGCCGAACTCTCCGCGGGGGACGCGCCGCTCGACGCGCTGGTGTCGGCATCGTCGCTCCCGCAAGCGGCGAGGCCAAGGGTCATCGCCGCGGCGGCGGCGGTAAGGCTGAGGATCCCCTTGCGCATGGTGCCCGGGTCCTTTCTTCGAAAGTGGGGGGTACGACGGAGGTGCGGCATGCCGAATTCGCGGGTACGGCTCCACCGGATCTCGGCTCACCGTTCCGTTGAATGTTGTTTGCGGCAACGTATTCCGGCACCGGCCAGGAGCGCCAGACCTTCCATGGCTAAAGTTTGTTGTGGCCGGTAACAATCCAGAAACGCGTCATCAACCCCCATGGCCCCGCACGGCCCCCACCTGCCGCTTCCGGGCGGTGACCGGGAGAACACAAAAAAACCGCCCGGCGGGATGATGTCCCACCGGGCGGTTCCTGTCTGGGGTGTCCCCCGATGTGAGCGGAGCCTGCGTGCGGCCCCGCCCCTCCTGCTCAGCTCTTGGCGAGCAGGGAGCGCAGCACGTACTGCATGATGCCCCCGTGCCGGTAGTAGTCGGCCTCTCCGGGGGTGTCGATGCGTACGACGGCCTGGAACTCCTTGTCGTCGGCCCGGACCGTCACGGTCCGCGGGATGCCACCCTCGTTGAGGGCCTCGACGCCGACGACCTCGAAGGTCTCCTCACCGGTCAGGCCCAGGGACCGCGCCGTCTCCCCCTCGGGGAACTGCAGCGGCAGCACGCCCATGCCGATCAGGTTGGAGCGGTGGATGCGCTCGTAGGACTCGGCGATGACCACGCGGACGCCGAGCAGCGCGGTGCCCTTGGCGGCCCAGTCCCGCGAGGAGCCCGAGCCGTACTCCTTGCCGGCCAGGACGACGAGCGGGATACCCGCGGCCTGGTAGTTGGCGGAGGCGTCGTAGATGAAGGCCTGCGGCCCGCCCGGGGCGGTGAAGTCGCGGGTGTAACCGCCCTCCACCCCGTCGAGCAGCAGGTTCCTCAGCCGGATGTTGGCGAAGGTGCCGCGGATCATGACCTCGTGGTTGCCCCGGCGCGAGCCGTAGGAGTTGAAGTCCTTGACCGCGACACCGTTCTCCCTCAGGTAGTCGGCCGCGGGGGTGCCGACCTTGATCGCGCCCGCCGGGGAGATGTGGTCGGTGGTGACCGAGTCGCCCAGCTTCGCGAGCACCCTGGCCCCGGAGATGTCGGTCACCGGCTCCGGCTCGGACGGCATGCCCTCGAAGTAGGGTGCCTTGCGGACGTAGGTCGAGTCCGGGTCCCACTCGAAGGTGTTACCGGTCGGGATCGGCAGCGAGCGCCAGGTCTCGTCGCCCTTGAACACGTCGGCGTAGTCGTTCAGGAACATCTTCTGGTCGATCGAGGAGGCCACTACCTCCGCGATCTCCTCGGGCGCCGGCCAGATGTCGGCCAGGAAGACCGGCTCACCGTCCGAACCGGTGCCCAGCGGCTCGGCGTTCAGGTCGATGTCCATGGTGCCCGCGAGGGCGTAGGCGACCACCAGCGGCGGCGAGGCCAGGTAGTTCATCTTGACGTCGGGGTTGATCCGGCCCTCGAAGTTACGGTTGCCGGACAGCACCGCGGTGACCGCGAGGTCGTTCTCCTGGATGGCGGCGGAGATCTCCTCCTGCAGCGGGCCCGAGTTACCGATGCAGGTGGTGCAGCCGTAGCCGACCAGGTTGAAACCGATCTTGTCGAGGTAGGGCTGCAGCCCCGAGCGCTCGAAGTAACCGGTGACCACCTGCGAACCGGGGGCCAGCGAGGTCTTGACCCACGGCTTGCGGGTCAGGCCCTTCTCGACCGCGTTCCTGGCGAGCAGCGCGGCGCCCATCATGACGTACGGGTTGGAGGTGTTGGTGCAGCTGGTGATCGCGGCGATGGTCACCACGCCGTGGTCGATCTCGAAGGTGGTGCCGTCCGCCAGGGTGACCGGAACGACCCGGTGCGGGCGCCTGCCGTTGTGACCGGCGGCGTGCGGCCGGTCACCGTTGCCGGCGTGGGAGATCGCCGGAGAGTCCGAGGCCGGGAAGGACTCGTCGGACGCCTCGTCGAGCGGGCCCTGGATGCTCGGCACGTAGTCCTTGACGGACGCGCGCCAGGCGCTCTTGGCGTCGGACAGCGCGATGCGGTCCTGGGGGCGCTTGGGGCCCGCGATCGACGGGACGACCGTGGCCAGGTCCAGCTCGATGTACTCGGAGAAGACCGGCTCCTCGGCCTCCGGGTCCAGCCACAGCCCCTGGGCCTTGGCGTAGGCCTCGACCAGGGCGACCTGCTCGGCGGAGCGGCCGGTCAGCGTGAGGTAGTCGATCGTCTGGCCGTCGATCGGGAAGATCGCGCAGGTCGAGCCGAACTCGGGGCTCATGTTGCCTATCGTGGCCCGGTTGGCGAGCGGAACGCTGGAGACACCCTCGCCGTAGAACTCCACGAACTTGCCGACGACACCGTGCTCGCGGAGCATCTCGGTGATCGTGAGCACCAGGTCGGTGGCGGTGGCCCCGGCCGGGAGCTTGCCGGTCAGCTTGAAACCGACCACCCG
Source organism: Streptosporangium sp. CA-115845 (assembly GCF_050943795.1). NCBI lineage: Bacteria > Bacillati > Actinomycetota > Actinomycetes > Streptosporangiales > Streptosporangiaceae > Streptosporangium > Streptosporangium sp. CA-115845. Next base: position 6,805,552 of record NZ_CP191988.1, read on the forward strand.
CGGGATCAGCATCGAGATCGGCTGGCCGAGCATCGCGGCCTCGGCCTCGATGCCGCCGACGCCCCAGCCCAGGACGCCGATGCCGTTCTCCATGGTGGTGTGGGAGTCGGTGCCGACACAGGTGTCCGGGTAGGCCTTCCCGTCGCGGATCATGACCACGCGGGCCAGGTGCTCGATGTTGACCTGGTGCACGATGCCGGTGCCCGGCGGGACCACCTTGAACTCGTCGAAGGCGGTCTGGCCCCAGCGCAGGAACTGGTAGCGCTCGTGGTTGCGCTCGTACTCCCGCGCGACGTTGCGCTGGAAGGAGTCGGCCCCGCCGAAGAAGTCGACGATGACCGAGTGGTCGATGACCATCTCGGCCGGGGCGAGCGGGTTGATCTTGGCGGGGTCGCCGCCGAGGTCGCGGACGGCCTCACGCATGGTCGCCAGGTCGACGACGCACGGGACGCCGGTGAAGTCCTGCATGATCACGCGAGCCGGGGTGAACTGGATCTCCACGTTCGGCGCGGCGGTCGGGTCCCACTGACCGAGCGCACGGATGTGGTCGGCGGTGATGTTCGCGCCGTCCTCCGTGCGGAGCAGGTTCTCAAGAAGGATCTTCAGGCTGTACGGGAGACGCCCCGACCCTTCCACGGCGTCCAGCCGGTAGATCTCATATCCCGCGTCACCGACGCGGAGCGTGTCACGGCTGCCGAAGCTGTTCGAGGACACGGTTCGCCTCCCTCATCACCCTGATGTCTGTCGCGCCGGCACATAAGGCGCGATTGAATCCTGCCGCACCGCCGGAGCACCCCGGACTGTTAGGTACACCTAACCTCCGAGCCGCCCGCAGGTTGCAGCGGATGTCTCGATATCAAGATATCCCTCCGGGTATCTCGACATCAAATTACCCCCCAGTATGATCACTGCGGGACGAGGCGGAGGTACAGCAGCCCGAGAACGACGACGGAAAGTACCGGGGCGAGAAACTTCTGCTCGAAGGCGCGGCCCGTCTTGATGCCGATCTTCCACGGCAGCAGCCACCTCTGCCGCATCGGCCAGAGCACGGGACAGCCCTTCTCGGTGCAGCAGTCACCCACCACGTGGGTCAGGCATCCGATCGCGACCGCCAGCCCCAGCCAGGCGTAACCCACACCGTCGCTGCGGAACACCACGAACAGCCCGGCCGTCATACCGACGTTGAGCATCGCCGAGGCGAACTTCTTGCCCGGGATGCCGATCCCGATCGCCCGCAGCGCCAGGCCGATGAGCAGGACCACCAGGATGTCGCGGCCGATCGGATAGGTGCCGGCCAGGTAGTGCGCGCCGAAGCCCGCGGCGGCCGCGAACACCAGCGAGTGGGTGGCGTTGCGGTGTCCGCCGGCGAGCCATGACACCGCCTTGCTCAGACCCCAGGTGACCGGCCCGAACGTCTGCGCGATCGTCGCGCTCGGGTGGTCGAGGTCGGGCAGCATCGCGGCACCGGCGCAGATGATGGCCCCGGCGACGAACTCGGCCGGGTTGAGCGCGTTGACCATGACGCCGGTCTCCATGAACTTCGACGTCTCGGTCAGCAGGGGCAGCGCGGCCAGCCCGGGCGCCACCCCCAGCCAGGCGATCGCGCCCGTCAGCGCATGCGTATGCCCCATCATCGCTCAGACACCACCATCAAGATCACGCCGGGAGACTGTACGGCAAAGACCCCTCCAGGTGGAGGACCGTGCCATTTTGCACCATCGGCGTGTCGCGTGGGCGAGAAGATCCCGGCGCGTGAGCACCGGTCGCCTCCACCCGTTTCCAGGATCACTCGAGGGCGACGCTCGTCCGCTTCGATCTCCCCGTCCCTTCACGAGAAGTGCCTGCCATCGGCATCTTCCTACGAATGGGGAACGGATGGAACCGCCGATCGGTGCCGGGGACGGCCGTACGGGAGCACCCACCCGGGAAGATCGCCTTCGCCCTGGGGGTCTCACCCGGAGTCTTCGCCGAACACCCTCCGGATCGCCTCCACGGGAGGCCGGAGACGGGTGGGGAAAGATCGGCGAGCAGGCGGCGGCCTGCGGAAACGACAGACGGGACCGTTCCGCACCGAAAGCACCCCCCAGCCCTTCCGGCGCGGAACGAATCCCGTCTACGTCCTTTGTAACGTGCAGGTCTCAGTGCTTGTTCCAGAATCCGGCAAGAATTACGTGATCTGCCTCACTTACCCGCTGAGCACCCGCACGGTGACCATCGGCTCCCCCTCAAGGGAAGAACCATATTTCAGGACAAGTGTTGCTGTCAGAATGTTCTCGATATATCTTTGAGGCATCGAGAGCGATCAAAAGACGATCGCGATATGGAGGTACGACATGACGGCAGCGAACGCGGCGAGTGGCCCCTGGGCCGGGTTCGGCTCCCAGGAGGTCAGGCGCGAGATGAAGCGCGCGGCCAAGGAGGCGTGGCGGCAGGTGGCCGCCGGATGGCACGAGAGCGGGCCGCAGCACGGGCCGCACCAGCGCCACGAGGGCGGACCGCACGAGCACCGGCACCGCGGGCACCACGGCCCCTTCCCCGGCGGCGGGTTCCCCTGGGACTTCGGCAGGGGTGGTCGAGGCGGCCGGGGGGGCAGAGGCCCGTTCGGCGGGGGACCACCGTTCGGGCGCGGGCGCAAGGCCAAGCGCGGCGATGTCCGCGCGGCGATCCTCGCCCTGCTCACCGAGTCCCCGCGGAACGGCTACCAGATCATCCAGGAGATCGAGCGGCGCAGCGAGGGTGGCTGGAAGCCCAGCCCGGGAGCGGTCTATCCGGCGTTGCAGCAGCTCACCGACGAGGGCCTGGTCCTGGCCGAGGAGAACGAGGGGCGCAAGACCTTCAGCCTCACCGAGGCCGGCCGCGCCTACGTGACCGAGCACTCCGAGGAGGTGCGCGCGCCGTGGGAGGAGATGACGCCCGACATCGACGACAGCACCTGGGAGTTGATGGACACCGCCCGCCAGTCGGGGTTCGCCATGCTCCAGATCCTGCAGACCGGCAGCGAGTCGCAGATCCGGCAGGCGAAGCAGACGCTGGCCGAGACGCGCCGCAAGCTCTACCAGATCCTGGCCGACGGCGACACCGGCGAGGAGTGACCCGACCATGACGCCCCGAGACGACCTCCGCATCGGAGACGCCGAACGTGACGTGGCGATGGAGGCCCTGCGCGAGCACTACGCCCAGGGCCGCCTGACCCGCGAGGAACTCGACGAGCGCCTCGAACTGACCCTGTCCGCGCGGACGGGTGGCGAGCTGGCCCGGGTGAGCGCGGACCTTCCCGGCCCGCGCGCCCCTCGGACCGAGGAGTCCGAGGACACCTGGGGTCCCTGGGGCGCGGGAGCCCCCTGGGGCCCCGGCGAAGGGCCGTGGAGCGCGGGCCACCGGGGCCGCGGGCACGGCCACCCCTGGGGCGCCCACCGTCCCGAGGGCCGCCGTCACCACCCGGGCTGGAGTCACCACCACGTGGGCCGCCGCGGCGGACCGCCGTTCTTTCCCCTGATGATCCTGGTGCTGGTGGCCGGGGTGCTGGTCGGCGGGTTCGGGGTGCTGAAGTTCGTCTTCCTCGCCTGGCTGGCGATGGCCGTGCTGGGCATGCTCCACCGCAGGCGGTGGCACTCCAGGACGCGCTCCCGCCGGGTCGGCCCCCCGGCCGCTTTCTGATCGGCTTCTTATCGGCTCAGGGGCGAGCGGGCGACCCGCGGCGCGCTCGCCCATCATCCGCCCCCCGCGGGGCGCTCACACCGGCCGGTACGGACGTGGCTCCGGCCGGTCAGGCGAGAGGCTCCCGCAGCCGCCACATCTCCTCATCGACGGCACCATCTTCAACCCCATCCCCAAGAGCGGCAAGCGCCACAGATCGTGGCGGGAAGACCGCGCCCGTCCACCGGGCGACGGCCGCCGGATCACGCCGCGGCGACCGGCGGGCCGGGCGGCGCGGCGACGTGCCCAGCCCGCACGGCAGCCGACCGGCCGCCGCCACCGACAGGCCGGCCCCGAACCAGGCCCGGGCGGGGCCGACGCTCGCTGCGCAGCGAGGTCTCGCTCTCCGCTACCCGGCCGTCCGGGCCGGCAAAGCTCTTCGGAGCCCAAGGACCCGGTACGGGCGGGGCGATCGGCGCAATCCCGAAAAATACCTTCCTTCTTCTCCGGCTTCGCCGAAAAGCTACAGGCGGGGATCGACCGGCTCGGACTCCAGCGCCAGGACGGCGAAGACCGCCTCGTGCACCCTCCACAGCGGCTCCCCCTCGGCCAGCCGGGAGAGCGCCTCGACACCCAGCGCGTGCTCGCGCAGGGCGAGCGAGCGCTTGCGGCCCAGGAACCGGCGGCGCAGGACGTCCAGGCTCTCGGTGTAGTCGGGGCCGTAGATGATCCGCAGGTACTCCCGCCCACGCACCTTGACCCCCGGCTGCACCCTGCTCTGCCCGCCCGGCGGGTCCAGCGGCTTGACGACCATGCCCTCGCCGCCCTCGGCGGTCAGCGCCGACCACCAGGCCGTGGCCGCCTCCGTCGACTCCGGCGAGGTCAGATCCGCGAACACGTGCCGGGTGGGCGCGATCAGCGGGTCGTCGAGCCGGGACAGCAGGTCCAGGTGCCAGGAGTGCGGCTCCTGGACCGCGGTCGCCCGGCCCTCGCAGGCGAGGATCTGGAACGGTGCCAGGCGGAGGCCCTCCAGTCCGGAGACAGGCCAGCAGTAACGCGCATACGCCTGCCTGAAACGGGCAGCGTTGGTGGAGCGGCGGCGGGTACGGTCCAACAGATCGCCCACATCCAACCCGCGCCCGGCCGCCGCCTCCAACACGGTGATCGCCTCGGGCAGCACCGCACGGGCCGCGGCCCCCACTGACGCGTACTGGCCGCGGATCAGCCCCTCGGCCTTGGCCGACCAGGGCAGCAGCTCGCAGTCGAGGGCGAGCCAGCCGGATCCCAGCTCCTCCATCAGCGGCGCGCACACCCGCCTGAGCCTGTCGACCAGCGCGGTGGTGTCGGCGAAGAACGGCCTTCCGGTACGGGTGTACACCGCCCCGGCGCTGCCGTCGGCGATCCCGAACCGCGCCGCCGCCACCTCCGGGTCGGCGGCCAGCACGGCCACCGCCCGCGAGCCCATGTGCTTCTCCTCGCAGACCACCCGGGTCACCCCGGCCGCCGCGAACTCGGCGAACGCCTCCGCCGGGTGCTCCAGGTAGCCGTCGAGGCGGGAGGTCTCCGGGGGCGCCATCGTCGGTGGGAGGTAGACCAGCCAGCGCGGGTCGACCGCGAACCGGCTCATGATCTCCAGAGCGGCGGCCGAGTTCTCCTCGCGGACCTTGACGCGGCCACCGCCGTGGCGCACCTCGATGTGCCTGGTGCCCCGCACGTCCTCGACGGAGAGCAGGCCGAGGTCGCGGTGGCCGGGAGCGGCCGGCGGCCTGACCGACTCGTACCAGACACGCTCGGCGGGCACCGAGACGATCTCCCGCTCGGGGTAGCGCAGCGCGGTGAGCCGCCCGCCGAAGACCACCCCGGTGTCCAGACAGATCGTGTTGTTGACCCACTCGGTTTCGGGGACCGGGGTGTGGCCGTAGACGACCATGGCCCGGCCCCGGTACTCGCGCGCCCAGGGGTAGCGCACCGGCAGGCCGTACTCGTCGGTCTCTCCGGTGGTGTCGCCGTACAGCGCGAAGGAGCGGACCCTGCCGGAGGCACGGCCGTGGTAGGCCTCCTTGAGCCCGGCGTGGGCGACGACGAGCCTGCCCCCGTCGAGCTGGTAGTGGCTGATCAGCCCGTCCATGAAGGCCAGCGCCTCCCGCCTGAACTCCTCCGGCTCGGCGGCCAGCTGGTCCAGCGACTCCTGGAGGCCGTGGGTCACCCTTACCTTGCGGCCGTTGAGCGCGCGGGCCAGCTTCTGCTCGTGGTTGCCCGACACGCACAGCGCGGTCCCCGCCGCGACCATGCCCATGACCAGCCGGAGCACGCCCGGCGAGTCGGGCCCCCTGTCCACCAGGTCGCCGACGAACACCGCCGTCCTGCCCCCGGGGTGGACCGCCCCCGCGCCACCGGGGTCGACCTCCCAGCCGAGGTCGCGCAGCAGCGCCTCCAGCTCGGCGCGGCAGCCGTGCACGTCGCCGACGATGTCGAACGGGCCGGTCAGCTCGCGCCTGTCGGTCCACGCCTTCTCGGTGACAACCGTGGCGGCCTCGATCTCCTCGGCCCCGCGCAGCACGTGGACCCGGCGGAAGCCGTCGCGGGAGATCTTGCCCATGGAGCGGCGCAGATCCTTGTGCTGCCTGGTGACCACGCGCGCCCCGAAATCCCGGTCGGGCCTGGTCTCGTTGCGCGCGACCGCCAGCTCCCCGGGCACGTCCAGGATGATCGCGTCGACCAGCACGTTGTGCGACTTCGCGAGCTCGACCAGCTTCTTGCGCGCCTCCCACTGGACGTTCGTGGCGTCCACGACCGTCAGCAGCCCGCGCCGCAGGCGGGTGCCGACGATGTAGTGGAGCACATCGAAGGCGTCAGGGGTGGCGGCCTGGTCGTTCTCGTCGTCGGAGACCAGCCCCCGGCAGAAGTCGGAGGAGATCACCTGGGTCGGCGCGAAGTGCCTGGCGGCGAAGGTCGACTTGCCGCTGCCGGACACCCCCACGAGCACGACCAGCGACATCTCCGGTACGGCGATCTCAGTCATCTCCACCTCCCGCGCTTCCCGCACTCGCGGGCCCTTCCGGGCCCGCGGAACCCCCCGCGCTCCCGAGACCGCCTGCCGCGCTCGCGAGGCCGAACAGGGCCATCTGGGTGGGCGGGCCCACCTCGTGGTCGTCGTCGCCGACCGGCAGGAACTCGACACGGTAGCCGTACTCGCCGCACACCTTTGCCGCCCACGCGTGGAACTCGGCGCGGGTCCACTCGAAGCGGTGGTCGGGGTGGCGCATGCCGCTCAGGAACTCGTAGCGGACGTTGTGCTCGGCGTTGGGGGTCGTCACGATCACGTGCCCCGGCCGGGCGGCTCCGAAGACCACCCGCTCCAGCGCGTCCAGGCGCGGTGGGTCGACGTGCTCGACGACCTCCATCAGCACCGCGGCGTCGTATCCGGCGAACCGGGCGTCGGTGTAGGTCAGCGCTCCCTGGAACAGCTCCAGCCGCTCCCGCCGGCGCTCGGGCATCCGGTCGAGTTTCAGGCGCCTGGCCGCGAGCGCCAACGCCTGGGAGGAGACGTCCACCCCGGCCACCCTGGTGAAGCGGGGCCGCTCAAGCAGCGCCCCGACCAGGCGGCCGGAACCGCACCCGAGATCGATGACGGTGCTCGCGCCCAGCCCCTCCAGCGTGGCGAGCACGGCCTCCAGGCGCAGGGTGTTCAACGGCCGCCTGGCGGCACCCGCGGGCCCGGCCTGCCCCTCCCCCCCGGGAGGAGCATCACCGGCGGGGAGGACCTCGCCCGGCGCGCCGTTCCCACCGGGGGCGATGGCGGGCGCCGCCGCAGGGTCCTCCTCGGCAGGGGGTTCGAGGTCCTCCTCCACGTCGTCGCCGATCTCGGCGAGGCGGGCGAAGGCGGTACGGGTGAGGGCCCGGCGACGGCCGAGGTAGCGGCGGGTGATCAGGTCCCTGGCGGGGTGGGCGGCCAGCCACGACTCACCCGCCCTGATCAGCTTGTCCACCTCGTCGGGGGCCACCCAGTAGTGCTTGGCGTCGTCGAGGACCGGGAGCAGCACGTAGAGCTGGTTGAGCGCGTCGGCCAGGCGGACCTCCCCGCGCAGCACCAGCCGCACGTAGCGGGAGTCGCCCCACTCGGGGAACTCCTCGTCCAGCGGCAGGGCGGTCGCCTCGACCCGCCAGCCCAGCGGTTCGAACAGCCGGTGCGCGAGTTCGGGACCCCCCTTGCACGGCAGCACGGGCAGGGTGATCTCCAGCGGGATCGGCCCCGCGGCCAGTTCGGGACGGCTGTCGCAGCGCCCGGTGCGCGCCGTGCGGAACACGTCGGCCAGCGCCACGGCCAGCAGCGACGACGCGGCGTAGGGCCGGTCGTTGACGTACTGGCCCAACGTGTAGTCGGGCGTGGACCGGTCGCGCGAGCGCACCAGGCGGATCGGGTCGACGTCGAGCATCAGCGCGGCCGTGCAGCGCTCCTCGCCCGCCTCGGGGTAGAGGACGCGTGCCACACCGCACGACTGGCCGAACTCCTGGATCCGGTCGGGATGCTTGTGCAGCAGGAACCCGAGATCCGTGGCGGGCCGTACGGTGGTTGAGATCGTCAGCAGCACCCGGCTCAGTGTGCCGCACGCCCGCCGGGACGGCTATGGATTATTACTCCCGAACACCCCCGACACGGCCATCTCGGAGAAGGTCGGCCTGCCCGTGAGCGGTGACGTGCAGGCCCGCGGCCTACACGTGGGGCAGGACCTCCTCGGCGATGAGGTTCAGGTGGTCGAGGTCGGCCAGGTCGAGCACCTGCAGGTAGACCCGCTCGACGCCCAGTTCGGCGAAGCGGCCGATCTTCTCGATCACCTCGGCGGGGGTACCCGCCAGGCCCGTCGCGCGCAGCACGCCGAGGTCCTGCTCGATGCCCCCGGCCCGCCGCGCGATCTCCGCGTCGCCGGAGCCGACACAGACGGTCTGCGCGACCGAGAGCACGACCGGTTCCCTGCCCTCCGCCTCACATGCCCTGCCGACCCGGTCAAGGGCCTTCGCGGTGTCGTCCAGGGTGCGAAACGGCACGTTGTACTCGTCGGCGAACCTGGCGACCAGGCGCGGGGTGCGCGTGGTGCCGACGCCGCCGATGATGATCGGCGGCCTGGGGCTCTGCGCGGGCTTGGGCAGCGCGGGCGAGTCCGCCAGCCGGTAGTGGGCGCCTTCAAAGGAGAACGTCTCGCCCACCGGTGTGGTCCAGAGCCCGATCAGGATCTCCAACTGCTCCTCGAACCGGCCGAACCGCTCGCCGACCGGCGGGAACGGGATGCCGTACGCGACGTGCTCGGCGTCGAACCAGCCGGTGCCCAGGCCCAGCTCGACCCGGCCGCCGCTCATCTGGTCGACCTGGGCCACGCTGATCGCCAGCGGCCCTGGCAGCCGGAAGGTGGCCGGGGTGACCAGGGTGCCCAGGCGAATCGTGGAGGTGTCCCTGGCCAGGCCCGCCAGGGTCGTCCAGGCATCGGTGGAGCCGGAACCGGGGTCGCCCGCTCCGATCCGCAGGTAGTGGTCGGAACGGAAGAAGGCGTCGAAACCCAGACGCTCCGCGGCCAGCGCGACCGTCAGCAACTCGTCGTAGGTGGCACCCTGCTGCGGTTCCGTGAAGATCCTCAACTTCATGACGACCATTATCCGGGCACTCCGGACGGCATCCGCAGAAAGCCCACGCCGCGGCCGGAACGCTTGCTACCGTTCTGCCCTTCGACGCAACGGGTAGCGGATCCGACACTCACAGCGATCACCCCTGTCGTTGAGGAAGGGGGATCACATGCCCGTGGCGACCGACCGTCCCGGCACTCGCCGGGACCGCGAGCCCGGCACCCCGCCCCGGCCCCTCGTGGTGCTCGCCTCCATCGCGCTCGCCGTGGGAACCGGTGGCGCGATCTGGCTGCTGCCCCCCAGGGCGCAAGGCGAGTGGGCCGCCGCCGGCAGGCGTGCCGGGGCGGGCGCGCCACCCTCGGGGACCGCCACCCGGCCCACCTCCGAGCAGGCGCCCACACCGGCTGTCGTTCGCCCGTCGGGCTTCGTGGCGTTCGTGGACGCGGTCCACGACCCGCGCTTCAACCTCTCCAAGGCGGCCAGGAAGAGCCGCGTGCGCTGGTTCACGCTCGGCCACCTCACCGCCGGGCGCAGCGGCTGCGTCCCCCGATGGGGCGGGCTCCAGGGACAGGGACGCAATCCGGTCGCCAACCGGCTCGGCCCCCTGCGCGCCGCCGGCGGGGACGCGGGCCTCGCCTTCGGTGGCCCCGCCGGACGCGAACTCGCCACCGCCTGCGCGGACCTCGGCCGGCTCACCGCCGCCTACCGCCGGGCGATCGGCGCCTTCGACGCCAGGTACATCGACTTCGAGGTCCACGCCCCGGCCGGTGACGCCGCCGTGCGGCGGCGCGCCAGGGCGATCGCGGCCCTGCAGCGGCAGGCCGCCCGCGAGGGCCGCCCCCTCACGGTCAGCTTCACCCTCCCGGTCACCGGGACCGGCCTGGCCCTCGGCGACCAGGAGCTGCTCCGGGTCACCCGGGCGGAAGGCGTCGAGATCGCCACCGTCAACCTGCTTGCCCCCGTTGGCACCTCCCCCGGTTCCGGAGGCCGCCTGCACCCGATCGCCTCCGCCGTCCGCGCCGCGCATCCGCAGATAGCCCGCTCCCTGGGTGAGAGCGCCGCCTGGAACCGGATCGCCCTGACACCCGTGCTGGCCAGGTCTGGCGATCTCACCCGGCTCGACGCCCGCAGACTCGCCGCCTTCACCAGCCGCAACAACCTGGCATGGCTCTCCGCCAGGGGCGCGGCCCTCGCCCCCGGCATCACCCGGTTCCTCACCGGCGCGGCACACTAGACAACCACTCCCCTTTGGGGTTATTTATGGGTTATAACCCTTCTGTAACCCTCAAGGGGAGATGTGATGCCGAAGATCAACGTCTACCTGCCGGACGAGCTGGCCGAGGCGGTCAAGAGAGCCGGCGTGCCGGTCTCCGCCGTGTGCCAGCGGGCACTGGAGCAGGCCGTGCGGCGGGTGACCTCCATCCGCGAGACGGCGCTCAGCGCCCCCGACCTCGACGACCTGGCGGCGCGCTTCCCCCACTTCACCCCGCGGGCCCGGTCCGTGATCAAGCTGTCGGTGGAGCAGGCTCGGGCCCTGGGCGCGGCCGAGGTCGGCACCGAGCATCTGCTGGGCGGCATGCTCGCCGAGGGGAGCAATCTAGCGCTCCAGGTCCTGGGCGCCCTGGAGATCGACCCCGAGGAGGTGCGGCGCCGGCTGGACCGGCCGAGCACCGCCACCCCGGCCGCGACCACCGGCGACGCCGAGCTCGCCTTCGGGGCGCCCGCGGCGGCGGCCCTGGAGATGACCGTCACCGAGGCCACCTCGCTCGGCCACAACTACATCGGCTGCGAACACCTGCTTCTCGGGCTGATCGCCGAACCGGAGGGAGTGGCCGGGCATGTCCTGCGGGAACTGGGGGCCGAGCACCGGCTGACCCGCCGCGCGGTCGCGGCGGCCCTCGCCGGTTACGTCCACCTGCGCGCGCAGACCCAGACCGCCTCCGTCGTCCCGGCCCAGCCCGCCGACGCGGCGAGCGCACTGTCGGCGGCCGTACGCGAGGAGCTCCGTCCCGTCCTGCGCAGGCTCGAACGGCTGGAGGAGCACCTCGGCCTCGCGGACGAGGCGTAGCCGGTGAGCGCGACCGTGCACGCGGTCGCGGCTGTGATCGCGCGCCTGGCCGGGGGCGTACTCGTCGGCGTACTCGTGGGCATCGGCTCGGGCGTGATCACGGGTGTGGTCTCCGGCCTGGTCGCCGGCGGAGTGGTGGGAACGATCGTGCGCGCCGCGTCCGCGGAAGGCGGCACGCGCGGCGATTCCCCCGCCTCGGCGAAGGACCGCGCCGGGACGCGATGAGACACCGCCCCGGCGCGTTCTCCCCCGGGTCACTCCTCGGCCGGCTCGCTGCCCGGCAGCGCCACACACTCCACGTGGTGGGTCATTTGAGAGCGGCGGGCTTCCTCGCAGGTCACGGATCGTCAACGTCGAGATCCTCGACCTCGCCGATAAACGGCGGGTCGGACGGCTCGCGCTCGTCGCCCGGGTCGTACGGCTTGGCGATCATGTGATCACAGGGTGCTCCTGTCCCGGTGAGGGCATAGAAAGTGCTTGACTCACCCCGTCTAGGGCGTATGGTCCGATCAGGATGGTTTCTTACCGGTTCGCCGGTGAGATGGTCACGCCGGGGGTGCAGTCGGACTGCTCGTCGGCGAGTGGCGCGACGAGGTGCAGCGCATGCCGAACGGCAGCCAGTGGGTGGCGCGGGCCCCGATCACTGGAGAGATACGACATCGACGCCGGTAACCATTGCGTACAACGGATTGTCGTCGGCCGCACGGGTGACCTCCCGGCGTGGTTACTCACCGGCATGTTCCGCCTCCGCCACGAGGTGTTCTACGAACGCCTCCGCTGGAACGTCGACAGCCTCCACGGAATGGAGCGAGATTCCTACGACGACTGCGATCCGGTCTATGTGATCAGCCATGGGGAGGTCTGCCGGGAGGTCACGGGGTGCTGTCGGCTCCTGCCCACCGACGGTCCTTATATGATCCCCGACGTCTTCTCTGAGACGTTGCGCGGCGCCCCCGCTCCTCGCGATCCGAGCATCTGGGAGCTCAGCCGCCTGGCCACCGGCCGGGCCTGGCCCCGCACTACGGCAGCGGGTTTCGGCCCGCTTGCCCTTGCGCTGCTCCGGGACGCGTTTCGCTGGGTTGATCGGTACGGTGACACGGTGGTCGCGGTCTCAGGCGTGGCCCTGGAACAGCGCCTGCATGTCATGGGTGTTCCCACCCGGCGTTTCGGTGACGGCAGGGCGACGCGCCTTGGCCGGCTTCTGTGTTCCGCCTATGCCGTCTCAACCCAGGCCTTCCTCGAGAGCGCGCCTGCCGCGCCGACGGCGGCGGCGATTCCCTGCCAGGACGAGTCCTAGCCCCCGCCGTATGGTGGGGGCTCTTCGCTTCGGCGGCCTCTGCCCGGCAGCCGGCGAGGGCGACTCCCCTCGCTGCCGTACCGGGACCCTACGGGTGCCGCTATCGCGGTCCACCCCTTGGTCTGTATCGGCCGGGTCTCTTGTCCACCCGATGTGACGGGCCCACGGTTCCATGATCATGCGCAGCCGGTGCGCAAAGATCCTGGAAAACGCCGGACCACGACGTGTTGCATAACACCTGGTCAGAGCCTATATCGAGCCTCTGACCAGCAGCGCCACACACTCCACGTGGTGGGTCATCGGGAAGGCGTCGAAGGCGCGCAGGTCGGCGAGGCGGTAGCCGCCCTCGGCGAGCCAGGCGAGGTCACGGGCCAGGGTGGCCGGGTCGCAGGAGACGTACACGATCCGAGTGGCCTCAAGAGTGGTCACGCGGTCGACGACGTCGCGGCCCAGACCCGCCCGGGGCGGGTCGACGACGACCAGGTCCGCGCGCTCGATACCGAAGCGGTCGAGGGCGTTCTCCACCCGTCCCCTGGCGAAGCGCGCCTGGGGGAGGTCACGGAGGTTACGCTCCGCGTCGCGGACGGCGACGGACTCGGACTCGACGCCGAACACGGCCCCCTCGGGGCCGACCGCCTCGGCGAGCCCGGCGGCGAACAGGCCGACGCCGCAGTAGAGGTCGAGGGCCCACTCGCCCGGCCGCGGCGCGGCGAACTTCAGGACCGCGTCGAGCAGGGTGGCGGCGGCGCCGGGGTGGACCTGCCAGAAACCACTGCCGGTGACCTGGAAGTCACGCTCGCCGACGCGCTCGACGAGATGGTTGCGGCCGTGGACGACCCGGCTGCGGCCCTTGCCCTCGTCGACGAAGACGGCCACGCTCGTGTCGAGGTCGGGTACGGCCACCGTGCGCCGGGGCTTGGGGGCGATCACGACCGCCTGGTCACCGGTGGAGGAGGCGATGACCTCGACCGAGGAGGCGTTGCGCCAGTTCATCACCTCGGCTCCGACGTTCTCGACCTCGGGGTGGGCGATCAGGCAGGCGTCCACCGGCTCGATGTCGTGGGAGCGGTGGCGGCGCAGGCCCACCCCACCCTCACGGTCGACGGCGAACTGGACGCGGGTACGCCAGCCGAGGCCGTCGGGGGCGCCTGGGACCTCCTCGACGACGCCCTTCCAGTCGATTCCGCCCAGACGCTTGAGCTGCTCGGCCACCACGTCGGCCTTCAGGCGGCGCTGGGCCTCCAAGGAGGCGTGCTGCCAGTCGCAGCCGCCGCAGCGGCCGGGGCCCGCGAACGGGCAGGGCGGGCTCACCCGGTCGGCGGAGGGCTCCAGGATCTCGACGGCGTCGGCCCGCAGGAACCGGGAGGTCTCCTCGGTGATCTCGGCCATGACGCGCTCGCCGGGCAGCGCGTGCCGCACGAAGACGACCCGGCCGTCATGGCGCGCGACACACCAGCCACCGTGTGCAACCGGTCCCACCGTCAGTTCGATCATCATGGCCGTCGCCCCCAGAGAATTCGTCGTCGGTCGAGCCTCCTTGCGGTCAGGAGCGCATACGAAAGGTTATGCCTTGACGTCCTCGTCCCGGGCCGCCTCCCGGCGGGGACGGCGGACGGCGCCCGGCGCGAGCGGCTCAGGGCGGCCCTTGAGCCGGTCGGAGGAATGGAGCTGCCAGGGCACGCTGATGACCATCACACCGGGCTGGAACAGCAGGCGGCCCTTCAGCCGCAGCGCGCTCTGGTTGTGCAGAATGTGCTCCCACCAGTGGCCGACGACGTACTCGGGGATGTAGACGCTCACCACGTCGCGGGGAGAACGGCGGCGCAGCGACCTGACGTACTCCAGGATCGGCCGGGTGATCTCGCGGTAGGGCGAGTCGAGCGTCTTCAGCGGCACCGGGATGCCGCGCCGCTCCCACTCCTCCTGCAGCTCTCTGGCCTCCGTGCCCTCCACGCCCACGGTGATCGCCTCAAGCTTGGAGGGACGGGTGGCGCGGGCGTAGGCGAGAGCTCGCAGGGTCGGCTTGTGGATCTTGGAGACCAGGACGATGGCGTGGTTGCGCGCGGGCAGTATCGACTCGTCCACCGCCGAGTCGTCGGCGGCGAGTTCGCGGGCCACGTTCTCGTAGTGGCGGTGGATGCCCTTCATCATCAGGAACAGCACCGGCATGGCCACGCAGACGATCCACGCCCCGTGGGTGAACTTGGTGAGCAGCACGACCACCAGCACCACACCGGTCATCACTCCGCCGAAGAAGTTGATGGTCCGCGAGCGGTACATCTGGTGGCGGACCTTCGGGTCGGTCTCGGTTCTCAGGTGCCGGCTCCAGTGCCGGACCATGCCGATCTGACTCAGCGTGAACGACACGAAGACGCCCACGATGTAGAGGTTGAGCAGGCGGCTGACGTCGGCCTCGAAGCCCCACAGCAGCAGGCAGGCCCCGGCCGCGAGGATCACGATGCCGTTGGAGAAGGCGAGCCGGTCGCCCCGGGTGTGCAGCTGGCGGGGCAGGTAGCGGTCCTGGGCCAGGATCGAGCCGAGCACGGGAAAGCCGTTGAAGGCGGTGTTGGCGGCGAGGAACAGGATCAGCGCGGTGACCGCCGAGATGACGAAGAAGGGCAGCGAGCCGTTTCCGAAGACCGCGTCGGCGACCTGGGAGATGATCGGCTGCTGGTAGTAGCCGGGCCCGGCGGGCCGCCCGTCGATGAGCACGTCCCGGAAGGCGACCGCGGGGTCGGCGACCTTGACCCCCGAGGCCAGGCCGAGGGAGATGATGCCGACGAACATCGTCACCGCGACCAGGCCCATCATCAGCAGCGTGGTCGCGGCGTTCTTGCTCTTGGGCTTGCGGAAGGCGGGCACGCCGTTGCTGATCGCCTCGACACCGGTGAGTGCGGCGCAGCCGGTGGAGAACGCGCGCAGGATCAGGAAGGCCGCCGCGAAGGAGGTCAGGTTGGACTGCTCGGCGACGATCTCGTACCCGGCGGTGGGCGCGCGCAGCTCGTCACCGAGGATGAGCACCCGGAAGCTTCCCCACACGATCAGGCCGAGGACGGCGAACATGAAGGCGTAGGTGGGGATCGCGAAGGCCGCACCGGACTCCCGGATACCACGCAGGTTCACCAGGGTCAGCAGGACGACGATGGCGATCGCGACCAGCGGCTTGTGCTCGGCGACGTAGGGGATGGTGGCCCCCACGTAGTCGACGCCGTTGGCGACCGACACCGCGACGGTCAGCACGTAGTCGACCATCAGGGCGCTGGCGACGGTCAGACCGGCGTTCGGGCCGAGGTTGACCGTGGCGACCTCGTAGTCGCCGCCCCCGCTGGGGTAGGCGTGCACGTTCTGCCGGTACGAGGCGACGACGGTGAGCATCACCACCACGACGGCGACGGCGACCCAGGGGCTGAAGTTGTAGAAGGAGACTCCGGCCAGCGAGAGGATGACGAGGATCTCCTGCGGGGCGTAGGCCACCGAGGAAAGCGCGTCACTCGCGAAAACAGGTAGTGCGATGCGCTTGGGAAGCAGCTGCTCGTGTAACTGTGTGCTGCGTAGCGCACGCCCGATGAAAAGGCGTTTGACAAGGTCCGTCACCTTCGACACGTCTGCTGATGCTAGTCGCTATTACCCGGCTGCACTCACACGGCACTCCTTGGGGCGCCATACTGGCTGAATACATTGGGAACCAAGATCCGCCTCACAGCGACCGGCGGGGGAGCATGCATATCGTGATCATGGGGTGTGGCCGGGTGGGTTCGACTCTGGCGCACATTCTTGAGGACAGCGGCCACTCGGTCGCGATCATTGACCGTGACCCGCAGGCGTTTCGCCGCCTGCGGGCCGGGTTCCGGGGCCGCAGGGTCACCGGGATCGGCTTCGACCGGGACGTCCTGGAAGAGGCCGGCATCGAGGCCGCGGGCGCCTACGTGGCGGTGAGCAGTGGCGACAACTCGAACATCATCTCCGCCAGGGTCGCCCGCGAGACGTTCGGCGTGGACAACGTCGTGGCCAGGATCTACGACTCCCGGCGCGCCGAGGTCTACCAGCGGCTGGGCATCCCCACGGTGGCCACGGTCCGCTGGACCGCCGACCAGATCCTGCGCCGCGTCCTGCCCGAGGGTGCCGAGCCGCTCTGGCGCGACCCCAGCGGGCGCGTGGTGCTGATCGAGGTGGCCTACCATCCCGGCTGGATCGGCGCCCCGGTGCGGAGGCTGGAGGAGGCCGCGGGAACCCGCCTGGCGTTCATCAACCGGATCGGTGAGACCCTGCTGCCCAGGAACGACTCGGTGGTGCAGGAGGGGGACGTACTGCACGTCATGGCGGTCGAGGCGGACATGGACCGCATCAACAAGGTGCTGTCCGGGGCGCCGGAGGAGGGGCACTGATGCGCGTCACCATCGCCGGCGCGGGAGCGGTCGGCCGGTCGATCGCCGCCGAACTCCTGGAGAACGGCCACGAGGTCCTGCTCGTCGACATCGACCCCAAGGCCATCAAGATTGACACCGTGCCGCGGGCGGAGTGGCTGCTCGCCGACGCCTGTGAGATCTCCTCGCTGGACGAGGCGGGCCTGGCCGACTGCCACGTGGTCGTCGCGGCCAGCGGCGACGACAAGGTCAACCTCGTGGTGTCGCTGCTCGCCAAGACGGAGTACGGCGTGCCGCGCGTGGTCGCCAGGATCAACCACCCCAAGAACGAGTGGCTGTTCAACGAGTCGTGGGGCGTCGACGTGGCCGTCTCGACCCCGCGCCTGCTGAGCGCGCTGGTGGAGGAGGCGGTCAGCGTCGGCGACCTGGTGCGCCTGATGACCTTCCGCCAGGGCCAGGCCAACCTGGTCGAGCTCACCCTGCCCGAGGACGCGCCGGTCGTCGGTCAGCGGGCCGGCTCGGTGCCGTGGCCGAACGACACCGCCCTGGTCGCGATCCTGCGCGAGGGCCGGGTGCTGGTGCCCACCGCAGACGACCCGCTGGAGGCCGGCGACGAGCTGATGTTCGTGGCCAGCCAGGAGGTCGAGGAGGAACTGGCCGAACTCCTGTCCCCGCACCGCGCGCCGCGCTGAGCGGAAAGGCTTCGGACCGGCATGCCGGTCCGAAGCCCGATCACCGGTCAGCGGCGTCCGTGCGGGGCCGGGGACGGCGGAGCGGGGCGGACCTGCCGTCAGGAGGTCACGGGCCGCACCGGGGTCCGGCCACGGGCCAGGAGCCACACCATGGCGGCGAGCGCCGCGACCTGGAGCGGCCAGCCCATCGCGATCTTGAGAATGCCCAGCTCGGCGACCGCGTCGTCCCTGCCGATCAGGTAGACGGGGAGCTGCACCGCCACCCGGACCACGCACGGGATCATCAGCAGCCAGGTGAGCCTGGTGCACAGCCTCACCACGGCCGGATCCGCGCGCCACGCGGTCGGGTCACCGGTGACGGACCCGATGAGGAACCCCACCACCGGCCATCGGGTGACGATGGACAGCAGCATCACCACGGAGTAGCCGGCGTTGTAGAGGATGCCGGGCAGGAAGACGTCCTCCGCCTGGCCGGTGCGGGAGGCGAAGAACGCGCCGATGCCGATGCCGATCAGGCTGTTGATCACGAACTGCGGTGTCGAGCGCTGCGCCAGCCGCACGACGAGCAGCAGCACCGCGGCCGAGATACTGACGATCAGAGAGAGCTTCAGGTCAGAGGTGGCGATCCACATGCCGGTGAAGGCGATGGTGGGCACGGCGGCCTCGATGACGCCCCGCACCCCGCCGAACGCCTTGGCAAGCTGGCTGCGGATCGCGGCCTCGACCGTGTCGTGCGCTGCGGTCTCGCCGGTGCTGGTCATCTTCTCGCTCACCGTTCCGTGGTCATCGATCGCTCACGCACCGCCTGCCGGGCGCAGCTCGTATCTGGGATTGAACATGACTTTGCGCCCATCCTGTATGCTCACCAGCCCTTCGGCCAGCACCAGGCGACCAGGCTCGATGCCCGCGATCTTCCTGCGGCCCAGCCAGATCAGATCGATCACATCGGAACCGTCGTAGAGCTCCGCCTCCAGCGCGGGAGCACCCCCGCGAGGGCGCAACGTCACCGTCCGCAGCGTACCGCTCACGCAGAAGCGTCGGCGCCCGCCACACGAGACGATGGGCGTGGCGCCTTGGCGATCGAGGTCCTGCTGAAGCTCGTCGGCCTCCAGCTCGGCCTGGCCTGCGGTCAGTCGGCGAAAGAAGCCTCGCAGACCGCTCTGTTTATGCGGTTCCTGAGAACCCACGGACATCTCCTTCACGTACGAGTCGAATCAGCGTACGCGATCCGGCCTCTCAGCGGATCTCCGCGATCTCCGGCCCCCGGTCGAACGGGTTGAGGTCGGGCCCCTTGCCCCCGGCGGCCTGCTGCTCCACGGCCTGCCTGGCCTCGGGGGGCAGCCGGAGCTCGATCGCCTCCTTGGGGGCCATCGGCTCGTCGCCGCGTACCACGACTATGTCCCGGACGACACCCTCCAGCGTCTCGGCCACCTCGGCGTCCTGCGCGGCGCGCCCACTGATCACCGCACGCAGGAACCAGCGCGGCCCGTCCACCCCGATGTAGCGGACCGGCTGCTCGACGCCCTCGGCGGGGATTCTGGCGGCCAGCTCGACGCCGAACGCCCCCTCCCGCTCCTCGGCGGTGCCTCCGGCGCTCTTCACCCCCTCGGCCAGCTCGGCCCTGACCTCGTCCCAGATCCCGCTCCGCTTGGGCGCCGCGAAGGCGTGCACCTGCAGAGCGCTCTCGTTGAACAGGACCACCGCACCGACGATCTGGTCACCGGCCAGGTTGAGCTGGACCTCGAAACCGGGGCCGACCGGCAGGCGCATGCCTCCGAGGTCGACCCGCTCACGCTCGGGGTAGGGCTCGTCGGCGTCCCACGGGCCCGACTCCCGCGCCGGGACCTGCGGGGCCTCGTCCACTGCGGCCTTGGCGGCCGGGGACTCCTCACGACGGTGACGTCGGAACATTTTCCTCACGCTCCTTGAAGTTTCGCTGGTAACTCATCCCCCGCCGGATACGGCGGCGGGTGGCCTCCGGGGCCGAAGGTGCGCCCAGGTTTCGGATCATCGTCCGCCACCTCCCTCACCTCGTCGGGCTCACTCCCGGTCAGCGGCCGGTGGACCCGAACCCGTCCGCGCCTCGCGCCGATCCGGGCAACCGGTCCACCTCGTGGAACGCCGCCCTCTCCACCTTCTGGATCACCAGCTGCGCGATCCGGTCCCCCCTGCGCAGCCGCACGGTGTCCTTGGTGTCGGTGTTGAGCAGCGTCACTCTGATCTCGCCCCGGTATCCCGCGTCCACGGTGCCGGGCGCGTTGACGAGCGTCACGCCGTACTTGGCGGCCAGGCCCGAGCGCGGGTGGACGAACGCGGCATGCCCGTCAGGCAGGGCGATCGCCAGCCCGGTGCCGACCACGGCCCGCTCTCCGGGGAGGAGTTCGACGTCCTCGGCGGCGTGCAGGTCGGCGCCCGCGTCGCCCGGGTGGGCGTACGACGGCGGCGGCAGGTCGGCGTCGAGCCGGTGGATCAGCACCTCGACGGTGTGGGTCACGGGTTCACCTCGTACTCGTGGTGCTCGTCGATGATCGCCTGGGCGTCACCGTGCTCGGCGAAGTGCTCCATGCCCACCTCGATGAAGAGCGCTGCGGCCCGCACGGCGACCGGGCCGTCCGGGGAACCGATACGGCCCTCAGCCTCAAGGTACGCCTTCCTGCCCGACATGCCGTTGCACCAGGCACGCATATGCAGGACGGTATCGACCGGAACCGGGGCGAGATAGTCGGTCTCCAGCCTCGCGGTGACGTAGGGGCGCTGGAAGAGCCAGACCAGCATGCCGATGACCTCGTCCATCGCCGTGGCGAGCACGCCACCGTGCGCCAGGCCCGGCGCACCCTGGTGTGCCGTTCCCACGGTGAACGTGGCGATCACCGTGATCCCGTCGGGGGTGACGGCGGTCAGCCGCAGGCCGGTCGGGTGGTCCTCGCCGCAGCCGAAACAGCTGCTGTAGTGGGAACCGAGGGTGGCGCCGGGGGCGGGCCCGCCGGGGAGTGGCCGTGGCAGGACGGCATCCGGCGGAGGGGTGGTCAAGATGGAACGGGTCACGGAGCAGAACGTTACTCCCTGGGCTGCGGTGATTCCTCATCCACCGGCTTTCCCGCCTCCGCCGCAGGCCCCGTCCCGCCCGCCTCGCCGGGATCGGGATGCGGCGAGGCGGGCGGCAGGGCGAGCGGTTCGTCACTGCTGAGCTTGGGCAGCGCCCGGTAGATCACGGCGGCCACCGGCACCGCCACCACGGCCCCGGCGATACCCGCCAGGATGCCGCCCACGGCCAGCACCAGGATGATCGCCAGCGGGTGGAAGTGGAGCACCCTGCCGACGATCAGCGGCTGGAGCACGTGGTTCTCCAGCTGCTGCTCCACGATCAGGATGCCGATGAAGATCAGAGCGTAGATCGGCCCCTTGGCGCCGAGGGTGACCAGGGTGGCCACGGCACCGGCGAAGAAGATGCCGACGATGGGGATGAAGCTGGCCAGGAAGATCAGCACCGCGAGCGCCGCCCAGAGCGGCACACCCATTCCGGCGAGCACGATGCCCATGACCACGCCGTGCACGGCGGCCACCGCGACCGTGCCCTGCACGTAGTGCGAGAGCGTCACCCAGGCGGTCCGCCCGGCCCTGTCGACGCGCGGCGCGACCCCGCCGAACCCCTTCAGGAACCACGACCAGATCCGGTCGCCGTCCTTGAGCATGAAGAAGGTCACGAACAGCAGCAGCACGATGGAGGCCAGCACCTCCAGCGCCACCGTGGCGCCGGTGAGGACCGTCTGGGTGATCTCGTTGCGCTGGTTGGTCATCTGCTTGCCGATCTCGTCGACCCAGCTGCTGATCTGGGTCGGCTGCAGATGCAGGGGCCCGGTGTAGAGCCAGTTCTCGACGTCCTTGGCCGTCTGGCGCACCTGGTCGACGAGGCCGGGGAACTCCTCGTTGGCACGCGCCCCGATGATCCAGCCGGTGCCGCCGAGCACGGCGAGCGCGACGATCATGGTGACCCAGGTGGCGTAGATGGGCCGCATGCCCATCGCGCGAAGCCGCTTGGTGATCGGGAAGAGCAGCGCGGTCAGCAGGAGTGCGATGGCCACCGGCAGCATCACGATGCGCAACGTCGCGATGAACTGGGCGAAGTAGAAGACGGCCCAGCCGATGATGATCAGGCAGAGGCTCCACATCGCGAGACGCAGCAACGTACGAGGTACCAGGTTCGTCAGGCGCTCCCGATCTGATATCACACCTTCCAGACTGTCACGCCGGGAAGGAAAACGCGCGAGAGTTATCGCCCTGACACGAGGAGGAGTGGCCCGGCCACCCGGCCGGGCCATCCGGCGTGCTGTCGGGGGTCGGCGCCCGCCCGGTCAGGGGCCGGCGCTCACCCGGCTGGATTCAGCGCTCACCCGGCGGGCGGGAGATCACCCTGTCCTCGAGGTAGCAGCTGCAGTTGCCACATCCTGGCGGCATGCCTGTCCTCCCCTCACCTGTCCTGCCTCGACCGTACGGCAGGTTCCCCCGACGGAAAGGACAGATTCGCGTACGCGCCGTCTTCTCGCTCTCCTGGCGGCCGGAGCGTACGGCTTCCAGGCCGCCCCGGCATGGGCACGGTCACCGTTCTGTCATGCCTCGCCATGGCTTCACGCGATATGGCGCTCGGGGAGACTAGTGTTCTTGATGCGGACAGCAAACGGGAGGACCACATGGCCGACAAGAGCGAGAAGCAGGACATGGCGTGGAGAGCCATCGGTGGCCTTCTCGGCCTCGTCACCGCCTGGAGCGCCAAGAAGGTCATCGGGTTCGCCTGGGAGAAGAGCACCGGCAAGAAGCCGCCCGCCGACAGCGAGTCGCCGGACATCAGCCTCGGCGAGGCGATCGGCTACGCCGTGGTGATGGGGGTCGGCATGCAGGTGGCGCAGATCGTGGTCGCCCGCGGCGCCAAGAGGCGCTACGACGCGTGGAAGTCCCTGAAGGGGGCGGCCAAGGACGCCACCAGCTGACGGCCCCGCCCCCGGCCCCGCCGGGGGCGGCGAAAGAGCCTGGCGGCGGGTCAGGACGACTCCAGCGAGGTGAGAAACTCCCTCGCCCAGCGGTCCACGTCATAGGTGGACACCCTCCGGCGCAGCGAGCGCATCCGGCGCGACAGGTCGTGCGGGGTCGCCCGCATCGCGGTCAGCATGATCCGCTTGAGGCCGTCGACGTCGTAGGGATTGACCATGAACGCCTGACGCAGTTCGTCGGCCGCCCCGGCGAACTCGCTGAGCACCAGCGCGCCGCGCAGGTCGTTGCGGCAGGCGACGTACTCCTTGGCGACCAGGTTCATCCCGTCACGCAACGGCGTGACCATCATCACATCCGCCGCGAGATAGAGCGCGGCGAGCTCGTCGCGGCCGTACGACTGGTGCAGGTACTGCACGGGCTGCTGCCCGAGCTCTCCCTGCTCGCCGTTGATCCGCCCGACCTGGAGCTCGATCGAGTCGCGCAGCCGCATGTACTCCTCGACCCGCTCCCGGCTCGGCGTGGCGATCTGCACGAACGCCGCCTCGCCCGGTTTGATCGTTTTCTCCGCGAGCAGTTCCCCGAACGCCTTCAGGCGCTGGCCGATGCCCTTGGTGTAGTCGAGCCTGTCGACGCCGAGCAGGATGCACTCGGGGTCGCCCAGTTCCCTGCGGATCTCCCTGGCCCTGGAGATGATGTGCGGCTCGCGGACCAGCGAGTCGAGTTCGCCGAAGTCGACGGAGATGGGGAAGGCCCCGGCGCGCACCACCCGGCCGTCCACGTAGATCTCGTGCTTGTGGTGCTGGAGGCCGAGCAGGTGGCGGCAGAGCCGGATGAAGTTGGACGCGCCGCCGGGACGCTGGAAGCCGACCATGTCCGCGCCGAGCAGTCCCTCCAGGATCTCGCGCCGCCACGGGAGCTGGACGAACAGCTCTATCGGCGGGAAGGGGATGTGCAGGAAGAAACCGATGCGCAGGTCGGGGCGGAGCTTGCGCAGCATGGCCGGGACCAGCTGGAGCTGGTAGTCCTGGATCCACACGACCGCGTTCTCCGCGGCCTCCGCGGCGGCGGCCTGGGCGAAGCGCTCGTTGACCACGCGGTAGGCGTCCCAGGTGACACGCGAGTAGATGGGGGTGGCGACCACGTCGTGGTACAGGGGCCAGAGTGTGGCGTTGGAGAAACCCTCGTAGTAGAGCTCGACCTCGTGCTCGGACAGCGGGACGGGAACCAGCTGCATGCCGTCGTGCTCGAAGGGTTCGAGCTGTTCGCCGGGGGCCCCGTGCCAGCCGATCCAGGCTCCTTCCCTGCGCTGCAGGACCGGGGCGATCGCGGTGACGAGGCCGCCAGGGCTGCGCCGCCACATGTCCTCCCCCACCCGGTCGACGGGGAGACGATTGGCGACGATCACGAACGTACTGCGGCCCTGCACAAATTCCTCCAGGTAGTCGGGGGCTTACTGAATTAACTACCCGTTTGAGGAGTTTCTATGGCTTTCCAGGTGGAAGGGCATGATGAACCCTCAGATCACTCCGTACCATCTCGCCGAGCTTCTTCGTGGCGGCGCGGTTGAGAATCCCTCCCGCCACGGCGCCGGTGAGGAAGGGGCCCAGGGTGGTGAGGTGACGCCCGAGGGTGCGCATCAGCCTGTTGCGCAGGGCGGTCCTGGTCGCGGTGCCGAGCGCGACGGTCATCGTTCCCGGGGACATGGGGTCGACACCGCGCTGCCTGGACCAGGCCGCCACGAAGGCCATGGCCCGCTGGGAACCGTTGCCGGGCACCTGCATCCCGTACACCTCGTGGAGCTCGGCGATGAGCTTGACCTCGATCGCGGCGACGACGAGGGTCTCGGCCACGAGCTGGGCGGGGGCGGAGAGCAGGAGGGGAGGAGCGGCGAACTCGGCCGCGGCGACGGCCCCGCCGATGGCTCCGACCGTCATGGTGGCCTTGGCCGCGGTACGCACCAGGTCGTCGGCCAGTGCCTCGGCGGTGAGGCCGTGGTGGTGCTCGGAGAGGGTGCGCAGGTCCCGGATGGGAATGCGGGGCGCCACGGCCATGAACACGTCGGACAGCCAGCGGCCCCGGCCCACCCCCGCCTCCCTGGCCTTCCGCGCCCTCCGGGTCAGTGCTTTCGTGAGGCGGCCGAGCAGCTTTCGCCGCTCGGCCCCGTTCATGTCACCCGGCTCCGCGAGCCGGCCGACGATCTCAGCCACCTCCCGATCAGGCGCGCCGTCCGACTCCTCGGCAGTGGAGTCGTCCGGCGCCGCGTCGGTCCGCCTGTTCTCTGACGTCATGTCTCGGAACCTCCTCAAGGCTGTCCTGGGCCCCTATCCCATGGCTGGAAGAGCACACCCCGAACAGGCCATCGGAATTATCGTCAAGCCGCGCATTCCCGGCATATCTGCTGACCGTTCTTCTCAACGGCGAGCTGACTGCGGTGGTGCACCAAGAAGCAGCGCGCGCAGGTGAACTCGTCGGCCTGACGAGGAATCACCCGGAGCGAGAGCTCCTCGTTTGACAGGTCCGCGCCCGGCAGTTCGAGCGACTCGGCGAGATCCGTCTCGTCGATGTCGATGCTGCCCGAGGACTTGTCGGTACGGCGGGCCTGCAGTTCCTGAAGACTGTCCTCGCTGAGGTCGTCGTCGGTCTTGCGTGGGCTGTCGTAATCGGTAGCCATCGGTCTGCTCCATCCCCCTCATCTATCTGTGTGCGCTCACTCGCGCGTGTGTAACGTTCGAGAGGCACGACTTGTGCCCGATCTGCCGACGAGATTCCTGCTTCGGTACCCTGCCGGAATGGTCACTGAACCTCCCTACACGTGAGGGACGTACTGCCAATGGCCACGGTTAGCCAAATATGGCGTAAACCACAGCATCGGCGGCATGCACCACCGTGTTCGACGGCACATCCAACCACATGTACGGCGTGAACGAGACGCCCCCCGCCGGATCAACGCGCCTGAAGTCGCACGGTGACCACCAGACCTCCTCCGTCCCTGGGGATGGCGGTCACGTTGCCCCCGTGAGCCCGCACCACCGCGCGGACGATGGAAAGCCCGAGCCCCGCACCCTTGTCGGAGTCGACCCGGTCGGCGTTGAGCCGCCGGAACGGCTCGAAAAGACTGTTCACCTCGTACGCGGGGACATGTGGCCCCGTGTTGGCCACCTGAACAATCAGCGCACCCTCCACCATTCCCGTCCTGACCCACAGACGTCCGGACTCGGGGAGGTTGTGCTTGATGGCGTTCTCCACCAGGTTGGCCACGCAGCGCTCCAGGAGCACCGGATCGCCGACGGTCTCGGCACCGCGAAGCTCGGTGATCACGGTGACCCCGGCCTCCGCGGCCCGCGCGGCGAGCTGGTCGACGGCCGTCTCGGCCACGTCCTTCATGTCCACCGGCTTGCGCACGCTCAGCTCACGCTCGCTCCGTGCCAGCAGCAGCAGTCCCTCGATCAGGCGTTCGTTGCGGGCGTTGACCTCCAGGAGGGTGCGGCCCAGCGCCTTGAGATCGCCCGACGCCTCCGGGTCGCCCAGCGCGATCTCCAGGACCGTCCGGTTGATCGTCAGCGGGGTGCGCAGCTCGTGCGAGGCGTTGGCCACGAATCTTCGCTGTGTGTCGAAGGCCACATTGAGCCGGGTGAGCATCTCGTCGAAGGTGTCGGCCAGTTCCTTCAGCTCGTCGTCGGGCCCCTTGAGGTCGATCCGCTCGTGGGCGAGCGTGGAGCCCGACAGCTTGCGGGCCGTGGCGGTCATCTGCTGGATCGGCTTGAGCGCCCGGTCGGCGACGATGTAGCCGATGATGACCGCCAGGATGCCGACCCCCAGCAGGGCCAGCAGCGAGCGGGCCAGCAGTTCCCGCTGCGCTGTGGCGATCGCGGCGTGCTGGTACCAGTACCACTGCTGCTCGACCAGGCGTACCTGGTCGGGAGGTATCAGCTCGTCCAGGTTGAGCGGGAAGTTCGGCCACGCCGTGTTCAGCGCCCAGCCCACCATCAGGTAGATCACGACCATGAGCAGGGCACCGGCGGCGAAGAACAGCGTCGCGTAGGTGATGGTCAGCCGCCACCGGATGCTGACCCGGTCCATGATCGCCCGCAGCCGGCTCAGCGGGGTGTGCTCGACCGGCGCCACACCCGCCGGGGGCGGACCGTCCCAGGCGGGCGGCCCGGTCGGCGGCGGGGGCTGAGCACCCTTGTCCGGGGGGTCGGACCCGATTTGCTCGCTCTTCCAGGCGCCCCGCTCGGAGTGCGGGCTGATCATCGGGTGGGTCGGCACGGACCCCCGGTCCTCGTCCGCGGGGACGAACGTCGGACGTTCCTCTCCCCCGCCTGCCGGAACGCTCACAACCTGTACCCGACCCCTGGCACCGTCTCGATCACCTGGGGCTCGCCCAGTTTCTTTCTCAGCGTCATCATGGTGACGCGCACCACGTTGGTGAACGGGTCGATGTTCTCGTCCCACGCCTTGTCCAGCAGGTCCTCCTGACTGACGACCGCGCCCTCGGCGCGCATCAGCTCCTCCAGGACCGCGAACTCCTTCTTGGTGAGCGCGATCTCCGCGCCGTCCCTGGTCACCAGCCGCTTGCCCGGATCCAGGCGGACCCCCGCCCGCTCCAGCACCGGCGGCAGCGCCGGGGCGGAGCGCCGGCCGAGCGCCCGCACCCGCGCGACGAGCTCGATGAACACGAAGGGCTTGGCCAGGTAGTCGTCGGCGCCCAGCCCCAGCCCCTCCACCTTGTCGTCGACGTCGCCCGAGGCGGTCAGCATGAGGATCCGCGACGCGGTACGGGAGGCCACCAGCCGGCGGCAGACCTCGTCACCATGGACCTTGGGCAGGTCCCGGTCCAGGACGATGACGTCGTAGTCGATGTAGCCCGTCCGCTCCAGCGCGCCGGCGCCGTCGTAGGCCACGTCCACGGCCATCGCCTCGCGCCGGAGCCCGGTCGCGATCGCGTCGGCGAGCACCCGCTCGTCCTCGACCACAAGCACTCGCACGGCTTATGGCACCTCCCGTCACATTCCATGAGCAGCCGCTGGAACGGCCCCTCATTCTCGCCCCATCCCCTGTAAGCACACGGTAAGGCTCTCCCGGGGGTAGACACTCCATGTGATGTCGGAAACACACAGGTTTAGCCACTGGGCCACCGTGGGTACAGCCGGTTCCAGTCTCTATCGCGGTACCTTCCGCCCCCATGCGCCCCGTGAGAAAGAAGGTGAGATGGGCGAGTTCACCACCACAATCGAACACCGCCTCGACCAGGCATACCGGAATCTGCAGGAGGCCAGGTCCTCCGGCGACGACTACCTCGCCGACACCTTCACCGCCGAGATCGAGGATCTCCATCGTCTGGCCACAGACAACGGCGTCCCCATTCAGCGCTGATGGGAGAGAGCCCCCCGGCCGTCTTGGCCGGGGGGCTCTTTCGTACCCGTACCCCGAGGGGCTGAAGTGGAGGCCTCAGGCGTCGCGCTCCGGATCCAGCGGGAGCAACAGGTCGTGCAGCTCCTCGAACAGGCCGGGTGCCGCGCACAGGACGAGGCCGGGATTGGCCGGCTTGCCGGCCAATCCACCGAGCCTGGCCCCCGCCTCCTGGGCGATGAGGCCGCCGGCCCCGTAGTCCCAGGCGTTCGGGCCGCGCTCGTAGTAGCCGTCCACCCGTCCCGCCGCCACCGAGCAGAGGTCCGAGGCCGCCGATCCACCCCTGCGGATGTCACGTACCCGCGGCACCACGTGACGGAGCACCTCCGCCTGCACCTCGCGCCGCCCGCTCTCGTAGCCGAATCCGGTGGCGATCAGTGCCCGTTCCAGCGGCACACCGGTGTTGCAGCGCAACCGCTCCCCCGCCAGCCACGCGCCCTCGCCCCTGACGGCGGTGAACACCTCTCCGCGGGGCACCACGTTGACCACCCCCGCGATCACCTCGCCGTCCACCTCGACCGCGATGCTGACCGCCCACTCGGGCAGCCCGTACAGGAAGTTGACGGTCCCGTCGATCGGGTCGACGATCCAGCGGACCCTGCCGTCGCCGGTGGAGCCGCCCTCCTCGCCGAGGATCGCGTCGCCGGGCCTGACCGCCCTGATCCTGTCGCGGATCAGCTCCTCCGAGGCCCGGTCGAGGGCTGTCACCACGTCGGTGGGGCTGGATTTGGTGACCAGCACCTCGGGACGGGGCGGACGCTTGGTCAGAAGCATCTCACCGGCCTCCCTGGCTATCTCCTCCGCCAGCCTGCCGAAGGTCACGGCACCGTCCACGATCCCCTCACCACTCCTCACTCGCTCCTCACTCGCTCCTCACTCGCTCCTCACTCGCTTCACCGGGCTCACGAACCGGCGATCTCCTCCACCGGGCTCACGACAGCGACTCGGGGCGTTTCCACTCGCGGCCGAGGACGTGCTGGTCCAGGAAGGCCAGCACGGTCTCGTACCAGACGACCACGTTGCCCGGCTTGAGCACCCAGTGGTTCTCGTCGGGAAAGTACAGGAACTTCGACTCCACGTCGGAGCGCTGCAGGTCCCACCAGAGGCGCAACGCCTCGCCGATGGGGACCCGGTAGTCCTTGTCACCGTGGATGACCAGCATCGGGGTGGAGATGTTCCCCAGCGACCGGTGCGGAGAGAGCTTCGCGTACAGCCCGGTGCCCGGGGCTCCGAACTCGCGCTGCCAGTACATGGACGCGTCGGTGGTGCCGGCGAACTGGTCGAGGTTCCAGAGCGAGGCATGGGTGACGATCGCACTGAACCTGTCGGTGTGCCCGGCGACCCAGTTGGCCATGTAGCCGCCGAACGAGCCGCCCATGGCGGCGGTCCTGGTGGCGTCGACCTCGGGCAGTTCCAACGCGGCGTCGGTGATCGCCATCAGGTCGGCGTGGGTGCGCGGGCCCCAGTTGGCCCAGCCACGCCGGATCATCTCCGGCCCGTATCCCGTGGAGATGCACGGGTCGGGAAGCAGCACGGCGTAACCGTTCTGGGCCATGATCCACGGGTTCCAGCGCCAGGACCAGTCGTTCCAGCTGCCCAGCGGGCCGCCGTGGATCCACAGCAGGATCGGCGCGGGGTTCTTCGCCGAGGCTCCCTCGGGCAGCGCCAGCCAGGCCCTGATCTCCACGCCGTCGTCGGCGGTAGCGGTCACCTCGGTGAGCCTGCCGGGCAGCACCGGCTCCGGGGCGGGGGAGGGCAGCTTTTCGACGGTGCCGTCCGCGGCCACCCTGACCGGGGCCGCGGGCGCGTCCACCGCGCCGCGCAGTGCGTAGACGGTGCCGTCGGGCGCGACGTTGAGCGAGGCGTACGCGCCGTCGTCGCCGGTGAGCCGCTCCGGCGCGGAGCCGTCGGCCGGGACCAGGAAGATCGGGCGGCGGCCGTGATAGTCGGCTGCCACGAACAGCGAGCGGGAGTCGGGCGCCCAGACGATGTCGGACGGCCAGAGCGTCCCGCCCGCGGGGTGGCCCTCACCGGTGGCCAGATCGACGATCCACAGGGTGCTCTCGGGGATGTGGTCGATGTCGGCGTGGTTGCTCCGGACGCAGGCGACCAGGCGTCCGTCGGGGGAGATCCTGATCGGCCCGTCGAAGTCGTGGCCGTCATCGGCGGCGAGGACCCGCCGGGCACCGCCGTTGGCCGCCTCGATGGCGACCAGTTCGAAACGGAGCTCGCCGTGCGGCAGTGAGATCCCCCAGGTGGCCACGACCGTGGAGCCGTCCGGCGTCACGTCGTAGGCGCTGTGGCTCGCCAAGGCCTTGCCCGGCTGAGGGGTGAGGTCCCTGACCTCGGTCAGCCGTTCCTCATCGCCCAGCGTGCCCGCGAACAGCCGGGGCTCGCCGGGACCGAGGTCGTGATCCCAGTAACGCACCGGGTAGCTCTCGTGCAGGATCGCGCTGATCCCCGCCTCCTTGCGCGTCTTGCGCCGCTCGGCCTCCCCGGCCTCGTCGCCCGGGAGCACGTCGGAGCAGAAGACCACGGTCTGCCCGCCGATCGCGAACCCGGCGACGCCCCCCGGTCTGGATGCGATCTGCCGGGCCTCTCCTCCCGCCGCGGGCAGCAGCCAGAGCGCCGGAACCTCCTCGTCGGCCTCCTTGACCGTCGGGTCTGGCCGGCGCGAGCCGAAGAGCAGATCACCACGCTGGGTGAACTCGGCCCCAGCCTCGCCCTTGACCGATCTGGTCAGCCGATACGGCCTTCGGTCGTCGAGCGGGATCTCCCAAAGGGAGGTTCCGTAGGATTTGCCATCGGGGTTGAGCGCCTGCACCACGCTGACCAGGCGCGTTCCATCGGGGGATAGCCGCAGGGATGCCACCCGCGGCACGCCGACATAATCGCGGATGTCGTTAAATGGGGTCACAGTTTCGAACCTACCCCGGCTGCCGTCTTCGGACATGCCCCCGAACACGCATCCACAAATGTTGTTGATGACGAACTACTCATGGTGACCATGCGAGAGAACGCCCCGGCATGCGGTTTGATGAAGGCCATGGGGAATTACGACGCACTCCTCGTCGTCTCGTTCGGGGGTCCCGAGAAGCCTGACGACGTGATGCCGTTCCTGGAGAACGTGGTGCGGGGCCGCGGGATCCCGCGCGAGCGACTGCTGGAGGTCGAGGCGCACTACCAGCGCTTCGGCGGGGCCAGCCCGATCAACCAGCAGTGCCGCGACCTGATCGCGGCCGTGGCACCGACCATCGATCTTCCGATCTACTGGGGAAACCGCAACTGGCATCCCTATCTGGAGGACACGCTCCGCGAGATGGCGGCCGACGGCGTGCGCAGGGCGGCGGCCTTCGTCACCTCGGCCTACAGCTCGTACTCCGGCTGCCGGCAGTACATCGACGACATCGCGCTGGCCAGGGCCGCGGTCGAGGGTGCCCCCGAGGTGGTCAAGCTCCGGCACTACTTCGACCACCCGGGCTTCATCGCGGCGATGGCCGACCACACCCGCGAGGCGCTGGACCGGTTGCCCGACGGGCTCGGCGACTCCGCCCGGCTGGTCTTCACGGCGCACAGCATTCCGGTCTCGATGGCCGAGACGGCCGGCGAGAGCGGCGGGGCGTACGAGGCTCAGCTGCGCCGCGCGGCCACGCTGGTCACCGCGGAGCTGGGGGGCGACAGGGCCTGGGACCTGGTCTGGCAGAGCCGGAGCGGCGCCCCTCACATTCCGTGGCTGGAGCCCGACGTCTGCGACCATCTGCTGGAGGTCGACGCCCAGGCGGTGGTGCTGGTGCCGATCGGTTTCGTCTCCGACCACATGGAGGTCGTCTACGACCTCGACGTGGAGGCCGCGGAGACGGCGAGGAAGATCGGCCTGCCGCTGGTCAGGGCGGCCACGGCCGGTACCCACCCCCGGTTCGTCTCGATGGTCTCGGAGCTGCTCGCCGAGCCCGAGCCCGTCGCGTGCTCGGCCACCTGCTGCCCGGCGCCGCCGCGCCGCCGCGGGTAGGGCACCGGGTGCCTCAGGGGTAGGCGGCGGCATAGCCGCGGGAGATGGCCAGGACCTTGGAAACGTACGACCAGGAGTGGTTGTAGAACCAGATCGCCTTCTCCAGCTTCTTGCCGCCCTGGGCCGCTCCGTTGGCGCACAGGTAGTTGGCCGCCGAGGGGACCGCGTCGTAGGGGCTCCAGATGTCGGCGACACCGTCGCCGTCGCCGTCCACGCCGTAGGCCTTCCAGGTGGCGGGCATGAACTGCATCGGTCCCTGCGCGCCCGCGGAGGAGGGGCCGTTGTTGCGCCCGTGGGAGCTCTCCACCTGGCCGATCGCGGCCAGCACCGTCCAGGAGAGCCCCGGGCAGACCCCGGCCGAGGCGCGATAGAGCTCCAGGTAACTGCCGGGTCTGCCGACCGTCACCCGGGCCGCCTTCGCGGGCTTGCCGGTACCGGTCTTCGCCGGGGCCGCCTTGTCCGTGCCGGCCTTGTCCGTGCCGGCCCTGTCCGTGCCGGATCCACCGACGGCGACCACCTGGGAGCCTGAGCCGAGCAGCCTGCCCACCCGGGCCTTGAGAGCGGCGGTGGCCTTCTCGGGCCCGTGCACGAGCAGCGCCACCCCCGGCGGCAGGCCCAGCCTGCGGCCGGTCTCCTCCCCCACGATGCCGTCCACGCCCGGCAGGCCGAAGGTGGCCGAGGCCGCGGCCCGCAGCCGGGGACCGCCGTCCACCTGGTACTCCGCACCGAGGACCAGTCCCAGGCGGCGCGCCGCCGAGCTGTCCGCGACGAACTCGCCCCTGGCCAGGGCGCTCCACACCCCCTGCTGGTCGGCGACGGCCCTGGGGACCCACGCCCGGAAACGGGCGGGATCGACCGCGAGGAGGTTGAGTCCGACCCCGGACACCTTGACCGCCCCGCCGTCGAAGGAGTCGACCTTCTGGACGTACTTGAGCCGGGAGATGTCCTCCTTGGTCTGCTCGGTCAGCGCCGACGGGGATATGACCAGCAGCCGGGGCGGGGTGGAGGTGAGCCCTGGGCTGTCCGTCCCTTGGGCGCCGGGGGCCGCGGACGGCTGCGAGGCCGGGGTCTCCGGGGCGGTCTCCTCGCCCGCGGGATTGCCCGGGCCGGGGCTCTTGCGGTCCGAGCCTGCCGGGTCCGGGCTTTCGGGGTTCTCCGGGTTTGCCGAGTCTGCCGTGGTCGGCGGGGCCGGCGGCTGGCTGACCACCGGCGCGATCGCCGCCAGGTCCCGGATGCGGGACTCCATGACGGTGTTCTCGTCCGGGGCCGCGGGACGGCCGCCGGTGATCACCGCGAGCGCGACGCCACCGAGAGCGACAAGTATGGCCAGAGCAACCATCACTGGGACGAATGCCCTCAACCCGGGAAGACGTGACACCGCGCTCACGTTAGCCTCAACGGACCCCGCCGGGAGCCGTTGCCCGGAAAGTCACTTGCCGAGAAGCGATCCCGTGCGGAATCGTCGGCATGTTCCACCCGCATAGAGCATCAGGGAGTGTCAGTGGTCGGGCCGTACCGAGGGCTCTTCAGCGCTCCCGGCGTCAAGGGTTTCGTCATCGCGGGATTCTTCGGGCGGATGCCCATGTCGATGCTCGGCATCGGCATCGTGCTGCTCATCGAGGCGCTCACCGACTCCTACGCGACGGCGGGAGCGGTCGCGGCCACCGTCAGCGTCTCCTTCGCCGTCGCGGCCCCCCTGTCGGGACGCCTGGTGGACAGGTTCGGCCAGGCCAGGATAGTCATCCCGCTCACGCTGGCGCACGGCGCCACGCTGACCGGCCTGATGCTCTGCGCCAAGTTCGGCGCCCCCCGGTGGACGCTCTTCGCCACCGGGGTCGCGGTCGGCGCGACCGCGCTCTCGCTCGGCTCGCTCGTGCGCGCCCGCTGGTCGCACCTGCTGGGCGGGACGGCGAGGCTGCACACGGCGTTCTCCTTCGAGTCGGTCGCCGACGAGGTCATCTTCGTCGCGGGCCCGGCGCTGGTCACCGCCCTGGCCACCATGATCAACCCGTACGCGGGCCTGATCGTGGCTCTGACCTGCACGATCGTGGGCACCATCGCCTTCGGGCTGCAGCGTGGCACGGAGCCCCCCGTCCGCCCCAGGGAAGAGCGCTCGGGCACCCCGATCACCATCCCCGGCGTCGCCCTGATGTCATGCACCTTCCTGGCGATGGGGGCGGTGTTCGGCTCGGTCGACCTGGTCACGGTGGCGTTCGCCGAGGAACAGGGCGCCAAACCCGCCGCCGGACTGCTGCTCGCCTCGTTCGCCGGCGGGAGCCTGGTCTCCGGGCTCTGGTACGGCGCGCGGCAGTGGACCGTCTCGCTGCGCGCCAGGTTCATCGGCTCGCTGGCGGTGTTCGCCGTGGGCCTGACCCCGATCATGCTCGTCGGCGACATCAGGATCATGGCGGGCGCGCTCTTCCTGGCCGGGCTGGCCATCTCCCCGACCGTCATCACCGGCTACAGCCTGACCGAGCAACTGGTCCCCGTCCATCTGCTCACCGAGGGCATGGCCTGGATCTCGACCTCGGTCGGGTTCGGCGTGGCGATCGGCGCGTGGGCGGGCGGCAGGCTCACCGACACGTTCGGCGCTTCCAACGCCTACGGATTCTCCTTCGCCTGCGCCCTGCTGGCCGTGGCGATCGGCGTCGGCGGCTCCGCCTGGCTGCGAACCCCTGTCGCCCAGCATTAATCATGAGTATTGTTCATGTTCGCTGGAGGAGCGAGTGACGAACCGGCGGTAACCCGCGTCTCGGGGGCGTCGACGCCCACGACAGGGCCGGGTGACGCCCGCAGGGCAGGAGTGAACATGGGCGAGACCTTCCGCAACTGGGCAGGGAACCAATCCGCCACCCCCACGGAGGTCCGTAGGCCGTCCTGTGCCGAGGAGGTCTCGCGGGCGGTGCGCGACGCCGTCGCCTCGGGGCGCCGGGTGCGGATGACCGGCACCGGGCACTCGTTCACCTCGGTCGCCCTGACCGACGGCATCCTGCTGCGGCCGGACGCGCTGACCGGGATCCGCGAGGTGGGAGACGGCTGGGTGACGGCCGAGGCGGGGACGACGATCGGCGCGCTCAACCGGGAGCTGCACCAAAGGGGTCTGGCCCTGGCCAACATGGGCGACATCGACGCCCAGACCCTGGCCGGGGCCATCCAGACCGGCACCCACGGCACCGGCAGGGACATCGGCGGACTGGCCGACCAGGTGCTGGCACTGGAGATGGTGCTCGCCGACGGCGAGATCGCCACAGTCCGCGGCGACGGCGAGGGGAAGATCCGCGGGGTGGCCGAGCAGGACCTGTTCGACGCGGCCAGGGTGGGCCTGGGCGCACTCGGCGTGGTGACCGCGGTGACCTTCCGGGTGGAGCCCTCCTTCCTGCTGCGCAGCGTCCGGGAGCCGATGGCGCTGTCCTCGATCCTGGACTCCCTCGACTCCCTCGTCACCGGCAACGAGCACCTCGACTTCTTCTGGATGCCGCACACGGACACCTGCCTGACCAAGCGCAACAACCGCAGCTCCGGCCCGGCCCGGCCGCCGGGCGCGCTGAGGTACTGGCTCGACAACCACTTCATGGAGAACACCCTGTTCGGCGCGGTGTGCGGCATCGGTGGCCGCTACCCGGGCGCCATCCCCCGGCTCAACGCGCTCTCGGCCGCGACGCTGTCGGCCTCGACCCACACCGACGCCTCGCATCGGATCTTCACGAGCGTGCGCCAGGTGCGCTTCCTGGAGATGGAGTACGCCATCGCGCGCGAGCACCTCGGTCAGGCCCTGCGCGAGGTCCGCGACCTGCTGGAGGTCAGGGACTGGAAGATCAGCTTCCCGGTCGAGGTGCGAGTCACCCCCGCCTCGGACGCCTGGCTGTCCACCGCCTACGGCAGGGACTCGGCCTACATCGCCTGCCACGTCTACCGGCCGACCCCGAACCCCGCCTACTTCGAGGGCGTTGAGGAGATCATGACGAGGCTCGGCGGCCGTCCGCACTGGGGCAAGCTGCACACCCGCGACGCGGCCTACCTGACGACGGTCTATCCCCGGTTCGCCGACTTCCTGATGGTGCGGGACGCCCTCGACCCCGAACGCGCGTTCGCCAACGAGTATCTCGACACCGTCCTGGGCTGAGGGGCCGCCGAGGCGGTCCCGTTCCCCCGATTCGGCCGCTTGTCACAAGCTTTCGGTAAAGGGTGACGCAAAGGCTCGCTCGAAGAGTGACGCGTCCGCGTGTCCCGTCGTTCCCCCGGCACGTGCGACGGGCAGATTCGCAGACGCCCGCGCCGCTCGACCCCGAGGGAGTCCGCTGGAGATGACCTTCTCCCGCCGTCCATGCCAGCCGCCGCCGCGATCCGTCGTCACGGACCGCGACGACCGGCCCCCGCACAACGCCGCGATCGCGACATACCCTCCCCGGACCGGCGGACCGGCCTCACCGCCATCTCCCGGTTCTTGGTGGAAGTCCGCAGCGGTTCACGGGGTTATCCATGAGAATCCCTTGAGGACCCCGAAGTTGCTGCTCCAGACCGGTGCCCTGTAATTAGATGAATGGAGCAAATGTGACCGGCGTCACATCGCTGCGAGCCCCATCCAGGAAGGCGATGTTCGGACATGCCGGGTACGGTGCTGGCAGGCAACCGGCACACGCGAGAGACTCAAGGGTCCGGGGGAAGATTGAGCACGACGACGAAGGGACTCGCATGCAGGAGCTCCGACTCGTCGCGGTGAGTGAGGACGGGACCTATCTCGTGCTGGCGACAGCCGGCCGGGGTACCCGGTTCACGCTGCCCGTCGACGACCGGCTCCGTGCTGCCGTCCGCGGCAACTTCTCCCGTCTCGGCCAGTACGAGATCGAAGTGGAGAGTCCGTTGCGCCCCAAGGAGATCCAGGCCCGGATCCGTGCCGGCGAGACCGCGGAGGAGATCGCCAATACGGCGGGCATCCCGGTCGAGCGCGTGCGGTGGTTCGAGGGCCCCGTGCTCCAGGAACGTGAGTACATGGCACAGCAGGCGCAGCGCTGCGCCGTACGCCTGCCCGGCGACTCCGCTCCCGGTCCCACCCTCGGCGATCTGGTCGCCGAGCGGCTGACCCGCCGCGGCGTCCCCGCCGACGAGATCGAGTGGGACTCCGCCAAGCGGGACGACAACATGTGGCGCATCAAGCTCGGGTTCGTGTGGAACGGTCACACGCGCAACGCCGAGTGGCTCTTCGACCCGCGCCGGCGCCACATCACGCCCCACGACGACGAGGCCCTGCGCCTGTCCAGTGGAGAGGACGTCAAGCCGGTCGAGGACACCACGGTCACGCCGTTCGTGCCGCGGGTGGCCAAGCTCGCTCCGGTGCCGCCGCTGGCTCCCGAACCGCCGAGCCAGCAGCCGGTCGCCTTCCCCTCGGTCCTGCGGCACGAGTCCGTGGCACAGCCCCGGCCCGCCTACGCCCAGACCGAACCTCCGGCCGCCTACCAGCAGCCGCCCATGCCTCCGCTCCCCCCCGGATACGAGGCCCCGCGGGTGTCCGTGCCGCCGCTGCGCGCTCCCGACCCGGCCGGATACCAGTCCGAGCGAGCATCGGAGCCCGCCGTTCCCGCGGCCGAGGGCTCCGATCCCGCCTCGCGGGTCAGGCCTCCGGAGCCGGTGTTGCCGAGGCCGGTGCCGCCGGACCCGGTCACCGCGTACGAGCCGGTCTCACCGGCGGTGTACGAGCCCGCCGCGCAGGAACCCGCCGCCTACGAGCCGCCGCCCGCCCCGGAGCCGGAGCCTGCGGCACCCGCCGCGCAGGAGCCCGTTGCCGCTGTCCAGCCCCCTGTGACGACGACTGTGACGACGACTGTGACGGCGTCCGAGCCGGCTCCGGTCGGGCCGCTCCCGGCCGGCGCGCCGGACCCGGTGCCCGCCACGGCGCGGGAATCGGTCACCGGATCCGACCTGCCCGAGCGGGCTCTGGCGCACGTACCGGCCGCTCCCCCCGAGCCGGCGGCCGCCGCACCTGAGGCCACGGCCGAGCCCGTGGTCGCGGAGGCCGCGAAGGCTCCGGAGGTCACGGAGGCTCCCCAGGTCGCCGAGGTTTCCGCCCCTCTCCCGCCCGCGCTCCCGCCGGAGCCTGTCACCGTCCCGCCCGAGCCCGCCGAGCAGCGGGTCTCCCCGAAGGCGGAGAACGCCACCGTGGCGAAGGAGACCCCCCCATCGGAGACCGAACCGGCCCAGGAGGGTTCGATAGCTGTACCGGCGGCGCGCGTCAGCGTGGACGAGCGGGCCAAGGCCGAGCCGGACAGGCAAGAGACACAGGGGGACACGGGGGCAATGCAGGAGACCAAGGTCGACAAGCCCGCGGCGGAGAAGCCCGCGGAGCCGCCGAAGCCGGCACCGGCTCCGGCCCGACCTGCCAAGAAGTCCCGGGGGCGGCGGGCGTCCGTGCCCACCTGGGACGAGATCATGTTCGGCGCCCGCCGCCAGGACTGACCGCACCGCGTCAGGCGGGGGTGACCGGAACACCGGCCCCCCGCCTCACCGTATGTCAGCCGTTCCCCGGCTCCCCGGACGAGGACGGCCTGTCCCGCGTGGGCGGTTCGCCAGGTGCCGCCGACCCGAGGGGCGAGGACTCCGTGGGAAGCGGATCTCCGCGGCCCAGGTCCTCGGAAACGAGGAACGGGGCCAGCCAGGCCGGGGTGACCTCGGCGGCGAAGGCCGGCCCCTCGGCCTCACCGATGTCGAGGGCGGCATAGCCACCGGTACCCGCCCCCACGCCCGCGGTCACGGTCAGCAGACCGGCGCGGCGCTGGAACCAGGTCTGGCTCAGAGTCCAGCCGACGACCGCCCGCTTCTCCACCACCGCCTGAGAGCGGCGTAGCGACCCCGAGCGGACCGAAAGGCGGCTCCCGTCGTAGGTGTGGCCGAGGGACCGGTAGCGGTCCAGGCCGAGCGGGATGCCCAGCAGCGCGAGGATCAGGGCGGGCACCGCGAGCGCCCACCAGAGCCCGGACCAGAGCAGGGCCGCCGCCGTCGCGCAGCCGGCGACGACCAGCCACGGGAAGATCGCCCGAAACAGCCGGCGCCTGCGCGCCGCCGGCGGATGGGGCCGCAGCCCGGTGGTGATCGGGCCGATCGCCTCACCCACCACGCCGAGCACGGTCTCCCTCGGGGCGACGGGAAGCAACTGGCCCCGGGTCTCCGAGTCGCCGAGACCGGTCACGATCGCCCACGCGCGGCCGAGCCCCGCCCAGCGCTCGGCCGGCCCTTCCACGAACTCGAACCCGCGCACCCTGCGCCGCTCCAGGGACACGCTCCTGCGCGTGACCAGGCCGCGCCCGGCGATCAGGTATCCCTCGCCGGCGCGGAGTGTGAAGTCCCAGTTGAACACCGCATACATGATCACACCGACCACCGGCATGGCCAGGAGCAGCAGCACCAGGGCCGCGACGAGCAGGGGCGGATGCTCCCAGAGCCACTCCCCCGCGCCCATCACGACCCGCCTGTCGATTTTGAACTCGCCGCCCCACTGGAACGCCAGGCCCACGGCACCGGCGACCAGCGCGAACGGGGTCAGTAGATAGGAACCGGAGAGCGGGCCGTAGACGAGCCACTTTCGCGGCAGCACGAAGAACACCCGCTCGGGGGTCGCGTCACCCACCTCGTGACGGACGACGGCGGGGGGCGCCGGCTCCGCCACGTTCGTGGCCGTGAGCCCAACGGAGCCGGACGCCGAGGCCGTCTCGCGCGCCTGGGCGCGTCTCGCCATGCGGGCACGTGCGTGCCAGAGCAGCACCGCCTTGAGCCGCTCCCCCTCCTCCACGGTGACCCCGTCGAGCTCGCCCTCCTGCTTGTCGTCGCCGCCGGCGCCGGTGTCGATCCGCAGGACGGCGATGCCGAGCAGGCGGTGCAGCGGCGGGGCACTGACGTCGACGCCGCGGATCCGCTCCAGCGGGATCGTCCGCACCGACCTGCTGATCAGCGACCGGGTGAGTTCCAGCCGGTCACCGGCGACCCGGTAGGTGAAGGTGACCCAGCGCACGGCCGAGAACGCGACGGAGCCGACGACGCCCAGCGCCGCCCACACGAACGATCCCGGAGAGAACCCACCGAGGAACAGCACACCGGCCAGCGGCAGGAAGAGCGAGGGCAGCATCCGGATCGGATCGGTCAGTAACACCTTCGGGCTGAGCCGCAGCGACGGCCCCGTCCGGTCGGCCGGGCGAGCGGGATCAGGATGCGGGACGGATCCGGACAGCGAGGACTCGGTGCCCTCCCCCGCTCCATCGACCGAACGAGCAGGGCCGGGATCAGGATTCGGGACGGGCCCGGAACCGGACACCGAGGATTCGGTGCCCTCCGGCGGCTCCGCCGCTGAACGGTCGCGGGGGGATCCGGTCACGTCGCGTCGTCCCTGAGCTCTTCCGCGCGGCGGGCGAGCCCCTCGGCCAGTTCGGCGGCGACCTCGTAGTCAAGGCCCTTGATCGTGGACGAGCCCGCGTGGGAGGCGGTGCGGATCTCGACGGTCGCCAGGCCCAGCATGCGCTCGAACCAGCCCTGCGCCTTGTCGACGGTCTGGATCCTGCTGACCGGCACGAACACCCATTCCCTGCTGAGCCATCCGGAACGGGCGTAGACCACGTCCTCGCTGAGCTCCCACCTGTGCACGGCGTACCGCCAGAACGGCTCGATGAGCGTGCCGGGCACCAGTAGCAGCACCATCAGCCACGGCAGCCGCCAGACGTTGTCCAGCGCCCATCCGGGCAACCACGACCAGCGGCCCTCGTCGATCCACCTCACCAGGAAGAAAGAGCCACCCACCAGCACAATGGACCAGAGAACCCCCTCCATCAGCCACAACGTGACTGCCTTGCGCGAAACCGGATTGGCCGGGGCCCGCAGGGAGACGGCTCTGCGACGCTCGCCCGGCCGACCGGCCGCCGTGGCCTCCTGCGAGGTGGGGCTGGGCTCATCGGCTCGGTCACTCACGCTGTCAGCCTAAACGGTCACGTCCCACGGGGTGCTCCGGCGGCGTGACGCAAAAAGCTCCGCCGGAGCCCGGCGGACATCGCGGCAGGTCCGAGGACAGGCGCGCCGACGAGGCGGCTCCCCTTCCACGATCTGTCACCGTCCGTTTCCCCTCCAGCCGGGCCGTGGATCGAAAAAGTGTCGGTGGCGCAGTACATGCTGGAGATCCGGAGACCACGGAGAGGTACGACCGATGAGCTATGCGATCCAGGCCGAGGGTCTGGTGAAACGCTACGGGGAGACCCGGGCACTGGACGGGGTGGATCTCCTCGTCCCTCAGGGGAGGCTGCTCGGTGTGCTGGGCCCCAACGGGGCGGGCAAGACCACCGCGGTGCGCATTCTGGCGACGTTGCTCCGCCCCGACGCCGGCACCGCCGTCGTCGGCGGCTACGACGTGACGCGCCAGGCCCACCAGGTGCGTTCGCTGATCGGCCTGACCGGCCAGTACGCCGCCGTCGACGAGATGCTCACCGGCGTCGAGAACCTGGTGATGATCGGCCGCCTGCTGGGCATGACGCGTGCCGACTCCCGGGCGCGCGCGGGCGAGCTGCTGGAGCGCTTCGACCTGTCCGACGCCGGCGGGCGGGCCGCCAAGACCTACTCCGGCGGCATGCGCCGCCGCCTGGACCTGGCCGCCAGCCTGGTCGGCCGCCCCCAGGTGCTCTTCCTCGACGAGCCCACCACCGGGCTCGACCCGCGCAGCCGCACAGACCTGTGGAGCGTGGTGCGCGGCCTGATGGCCGACGGTGTCACCGTGCTGCTCACCACCCAGTATCTGGAGGAGGCGGACCAGCTCGCCGACGACATCGTCGTCTTCGACCACGGCAGGGTCATCGCCTCCGGCACCTCCGACCAGCTCAAGGCGACCACCGGCGCCCAGGTCCTGGAGGTGCGTCCCTCGCAGGCCGAGCACCTCGATCTGGTCGGCAAGGTGCTGGCCGACGTGCTGGGCGAGATTCCCGACCTCAGCGGGGGCAGGGCCACCGCCTCCGTCCACGACCCCGCCGCCGTCCCCGCGATCGTGCGCCGTCTGGACGAGCAGGGTGTCATCGCCTCGGAGCTCGCGCTGCGCAAGTCCAGCCTGGACGAGGTGTTCCTGGCCATCACCGGCCACCTGCCCGAGGACGAGGAGACCCCCGACAAGGAAGAGACGTTCGCATGACCACACTGACGACGACCATCCCGCAGATGGCCGCCAAGCGCGTCACCCCCCTGGCAACTCTGCAGCAGACCATGACACTGGCCTGGCGCAGCCTGGTTCAGATCAAACACAACCCGTGGGAACTGCTGGATCTGAGCATCCAGCCCATCATGTTCCTGCTGCTGTTCACCTACGTCTTCGGCGGCGCCATCTCCGGATCCACCGGCGACTACCTGCAGTTCGCCCTGCCCGGCCTGCTTGTACAGAACGCCCTGTTCTACACGCTCTCCACCGCTATCGGCCTCAACACCGACATCACCAAGGGCGTTTTCGACCGGCTGCGGAGCCTGCCCATCGCCCGCACCGCGCCCCTGTCCGGGCGCATCATCGCCGACACCGCCAAGCAGGTGTGGGCCTTCGCCCTGCTGATCGGCTTCGGCATGGTGCTGGGCTTCCGGGTCACCACCAGTTTCTTCGGACTGCTGGGTGCCCTGGCGCTGCTGGTCGTGGTCGCCCTGGCCATGTCCTGGATGTCGGTGCTGATCGGTTTGAAGGCCTCCAGCCCCGAGAAGGTGCAGATGATCGCCTTCTCCACGATGATGCCGCTGACCTTCACCAGCAGCGCCCTGGTGCCCTCCGCCACCTTCCCGTCCTGGCTGAGGACCTGGTCCGACCTCAACCCCGTCACGCACCTGGCGGACGCCATCCGCGGTCTGCTCATCGGCGGCGACGTCACCAGGGCCGCTCTCTTCTCGCTGCTCTGGGCCGCCGGCTTCGCCGTGGTCTTCGCCCCTCTGGCGATCCGCGCGTTCCGCAGCCGCGTCTAGGCGCCCTGTCCCTGAAGTGCCCCGAGCGCCCCTGGTCCCCTCCGCCCGGCGTGGCCGGGCGATGTCTCACCGCGTTGGGCGCACTCCGGGGCGGCTCTCCCCGAGAGGCTCCGAACAGGCCGCTGCACGAAGTTTCCGCCAGGCCTAGGAAACCGGTCCGGCTGGATCCGGCAGGGGCAGGGCGGCCCGTTGGAGGGGCGTCTCGGGGGCACAGCCGCCACGGACGCTCCAGCCGTCGCGGATGTTCCAGGCGTCACGGCCGCCGGAAACGACGAGACATGACCGGCGAGCGACGGCCAGGGGACGGCGAAACCAGTTTGATGTTAACTCTCGCCCCTTCCGTCCCTCGATTTTGCCCGTTTTTCGACCTTTTCCCCCCCGCGGAACCTCGCGATCCGGTCTGCGCATCTTCCAGACCCGCGTAGCATCATCGGGCATGGGGCAGCCAAACATGTCTACGCGCCGCCCGCGGCTCATCTCGGGATTGGTGATCGCCGCGGCGCTCGTCGTCGCGTCCTCGGGTTGTGGGATGGCCAGCGGCATGGCCTCGACGGAGAGATCTCAGCTGGAGCCGATCAGCGTCTCCAGCCCCCGGGTCAGAGACGGCGGCCCCCTGCCGTCCGACTACTCATGCAAGGGTTCGGCCGGTAATCCCCCGTTGCGCTGGTCTCGCG
Source organism: Streptosporangium sp. CA-115845 (assembly GCF_050943795.1). NCBI lineage: Bacteria > Bacillati > Actinomycetota > Actinomycetes > Streptosporangiales > Streptosporangiaceae > Streptosporangium > Streptosporangium sp. CA-115845. The sequence goes on from NZ_CP191988.1 coordinate 6,849,259, forward strand.
TGCCCGAGGGTACGAAGTCCGTCGCGATCGTGGCGGACAGCAACTCCCGGACAGGCGGCGAGGTGCACTGGGTCGTTTTCGACATCGACCCCCGCACCAACGAACTGCCTGAGGGCGGCGTCCCGGTGGGAGCCGTGGAGGGAAGCACGACGAACGGCAAGGTGGGCTATAGCCCCCCGTGCGGCGTCCAGGAGAACTATCGTTTCACTGTCTACGCGCTCGACGGCAAGGTCGATCTTCGCAAGGGAGCCACCCTTGACCAGACCTTGAGGAGCATCGCGGACAAGACGATCGCCTGGGGACGGCTCACCGCGGCGCACATCGAGTGACTGGCCAAACACCGGAGGTAGTAATGGTTACCAATTCTTCACTTAGGGTGTGACAACGCTCATAGTGGTCCGACACAATCAGATCCAATGTCCAAGCGCAGGTGATGCATGGGGGAAGGTCGCGTCGATGGCCGCGCGACCTCACCGGCGCCGCTGTAAGGCCATGGCCTTGAGGGTGGTGCAATGATCGCGGTCGTAGTAAGCCTGGTCGCCGTCGTGCTCCTCGTGCTCGTCGTCGTGGCACTGGGAATGCGGTCGATGAACCGCAGGGAGAGCGCGCTCCCCGCGGAACGTCTGCGGGAGATGGCGGAGAAGGAGGCGCTGACTCCGACCATGTCCAGCGACGACTTCGCCACCAGAGAACCGAAGATGAACCACTTCACCCCCGACCTGACACCGTTCGACGAGCCGAAGCCGCCACGCCAGCCGCGGCCGCCGAGCTCCCGTGGCAAACGGGGGCTGAACGAGTTCGGCCAGGTGGACGACTACGACGACGACTACTGGACACGGCTCCAGGCTGACGAGGGCGGTTTCGGAGGGCCCTTGGCAGCTCAGATGGGCGCGAGCCGTCCCGTCGACAAGGAGAACCAGCAGGTCGACGCCGACGCGACGACAGTGCAGGCACCGCTCCCGGCCAGACCCCAGCCGTCCCGCGGCGCCCCGCAACCCCCCGCTCCCCGACCGGCCAGGCAGGCTCCCGAGCCGGCCGTCGCCTCCGCCTCGCTGCCCTCCGGCCTCGACGACCTCATCGCCCCGGTCCAGCCGAACCCCGCTCCCAGCGCGGCGTCACTCGCCGAGCAGCGGACCGTGACGTTCGCGGCACCCACTCCCGGCGCCTTCGGCGACGCCCGTCCCTCGCGGGCGAGTTCTCGCCGCGGCGGGAACCGGACACCCTCGCAGCCGTCGCCCCAGCCCGTCCAGGGCAACGGCGCCCCCTCCCGGCCCGACCCGCTGAACGACCCGCTCGGCGGCTCGTACCCTCGCCGCGGCGCGAGCTCCCGGCCCAGCGGCAGCGGCTCGTCCGGTGCCCGTCCGGGCAACGGTGGACCGCCCGCCTCGATGCCCCCGATGGGTCCCACGACCAGCGGCGGCTTCCCCGCCACGCCCGCGCCCGACCCGCTCGCGGCTTCCTACCGCACCCCGGCGCAGCCGCCCAAGAGCAACCTGGCGGACAACCCCTGGGCACAGGCCACGAGCCCGACGTCGGGTGGCTGGCCGGCGGCGAACACCGCCGACATCCTCGACGACCCGGCCCCGTCCTACTCCTCGTATCAGACGCCGGTCTACGGCGCTCCGCCCGCGGGCTCGTACGAGGTCAGCTCGGGCTGGGCCACCATCGACGACGACGCGATCACCGGTCCGAGCCCGGCGGTCTCCGCCTCGACCGGCCCCTCCCGGGCCTTCCCCCCCGCCCAGGACCGCCCGGCCGACCCGCGGGGCGGGACGACCGGCGGGTACGGCTACGAGCCCCAGCCCGCCACCCCGGCCAGCCCGGTCGCGTGGCCGGAGCCCGGCACCCCCGACGGGAGCGACGGCGCGAGCTGGCCAAGCTACGGCGAGCTCTACGGCACCGCCCCCGAGACCGCGCCCGCCGAGGGACGAGGCCGGGGCGGCTCGCGGGGCAACCACCATCGGTCGGCCCAGGAGCCCGACTACCCCGACTATTACCGCTGATTCTCCCCGTCCTCCGTAAAAGTCCACGGTAAACGCCCGGCTGATGCGGCGCGGCCCCGTAGGGTCTGCACATGGAGACGGACACGAAGAGCGACGGTTTGTTTACGGTAGGTCGCATCGCCTCCGTGCTGCGGTACGACCTACCCGCATCCCTGGTGGTCTTCCTGGTGGCCCTGCCTCTCTCACTGGGCATCGCGGTCGCCTCGGGAGCACCACTGGCGGCGGGGCTCATCGCCGGCGTGGTGGGCGGCGTGGTGGCGGGTCTGCTGGGCGGCTCCGTCGTCCAGGTGAGCGGACCCGCCGCGGGGCTGTCCCTGGTGGTCGCCGACCTGGTGGTGCGATACGGCTGGCGGGCCACCTGCATGATCACCTTACTCGCGGGCGTCCTGCAGCTGCTGCTGGGCGTCTGCCGGGTCGCCCGCTCGGCACTGGCGGTCTCGCCCGCCGTGGTGCACGGCATGCTCGCCGGAGTGGGCGTGGTGATCGCCCTCGCCCAGCTGCACGTGGTGCTCGGCGGGAACCCGCAGCGCTCCGCGATCGAGAACCTGATCGAGCTGCCCCAGCAGATCATCCACAACCACACGCACGCGGTCTTCGTCGGCCTGCTGACCATCACGGTCCTGATCGCCTGGACCCGTCTGCCGGCCCGGGTGCGGGCCTTCCCAGCGCCGCTGGCGGCCCTGCTCGCCGCCTCGGTGACCGCCTGGGTGCTCGGCTGGGAGGTCACCCGGATCGACCTGTCCGCCAGCCTGGACTCCTGGGCCACCCCGGTCTGGCCCACGGGTGACTGGCACGGGATCATCGCCGCGGTGCTGATCTTGGCGCTGCTGGCCGGGGTGGAGTCGCTGCTCTGCTCGGTGGCCGTCGACAAGCTGCACGAGGGCAGGCGTTCCGACCTCGACAGGGAGCTCATCGGCCAGGGCGTGGCCAACGTGATGACCGGCGCGCTGGGCGGCCTGCCCGTGGCCGGGGTCATCGTCCGCAGCACCACCAACGTCAGGGCGGGGGCGCGCAGCCGCTGGTCGGCGATCCTGCACGGCGTGTGGATCCTGCTGTTCGCGGTCGGCCTGGGGTGGATGATCGCCCTGATCCCGATGGAGGCGCTGGCCGCGCTGCTGGTCTTCATCGGCGTGCAGATGGTCAACATGGGGCATCTGCGTAACCTGCGCGGCCACAGCGAGGTGCCGGTGTACGTCGTCACGATGGCCGGGGTGGTGCTGCTCGGCCTCGCCGAGGGAGTGCTGGTCGGCCTCGGCCTCGCCGCGCTGTTCGCGCTGCGCCGCCTCACCCGGGTGACCGTGCGGGCCACCGCCGAGCCGGACGGCCGCTGGCACGTGGTGATCGGCGGCTCGCTGACCTTCCTGGGGGTGCCCACGCTCACCTCGGAGCTGCGGGCCATCCCGGCCGGGGCCTCGGTCGACCTCGACCTGAACATCGACTTCATGGACAACGCGGCCTTTGAGGCCATCCACGACTGGCGGCACGAGCACGAGCGCGGCGGTGGGAGCGTGGACATCGACGAGATCCACGACGAGTGGTACGCCATGGCGGCCAGCGGCGCCCGGATGTTCCCCGCCAAGACCCCGCCCCTGGCACCTGACCGGTGGTGGCTGCCCTGGTCCCACCGGCGGAGCGGGCGGCGCTCGACCCGCCATCCGCTGGTCGCCACCCGGCACGTGCCCCGCGGCGGCAGTCCCGCCGTGCCCGACCTGCTGGCCGGGGCGCGGGAGTTCCACCTGCGCACGGCACCGCTGGTCCGTCCCCTCCTGCACGGGATGGCCCGCGGGCAGGAGCCCTCGCACCTCTTCATCACCTGCGCGGACTCCCGCATCGTGCCGAACCTGATCACCGCCAGCGGCCCGGGAGACCTGTTCACCCTCCGCAACGTCGGCAACCTGGTGCCCCGGCTGGGCTCGGTGCCGGCGGACGACTCGGTGGCCGCGACGATCGAGTACGCGACGGACGCGCTCAACGTCCGCACCATCACGGTCTGCGGACACTCGGGATGCGGGGCGATGACCGCCCTGCTCAGCGGGGGGGAGAAGGCGGCGGACCTGCCGGCGCTGGGCCGCTGGCTACGCCACGGCAACCACACCCTGGCACGGTTCATCGAGAGCGAGAGCACCGGCGACGACGAGGGCCCGCTGGACCGCCTCTGCCGGGTCAACGTGATCCAGCAGCTGGAGAACCTCCGGACCTACCCGCAGGTGGACCGGCTGTTCCGCGCCGGGCACCTGGAGCTGGTCGGCATGTACTTCGACATCGGCACCGCCCGGGTGCACCTGCTGGAGCATCCACCGATCGCGAGCCATCCGCTGTGAGCGGATGGCTTGCGCTACGGGCGAAAGCCTGTGGTCCGATATCCGCCGGGCGCCAAGAATGAGGCGCTATGAGAATTCTGATCATGGGTGGTTCGGTCTTCCTCGGCCGGGCGATCACCCAGGAGGCGCTGCGGCGCGGGCACGAGGTCACGACGTTCAACCGGGGTCGCAACGGAGTCGACCTGGTGGGCGTGGAGGCGGTCAGGGGCGACCGTGAGGTGCCGGAGGACCTGGATCGCCTGGTGGCGGGCCGGGAGTGGGACGCCGTCATCGATGTCCACGGGCAGGTCCCGAGGGTCGTCGGCGAGTCGGTGCGGAGGCTCGCCGGCCGGGCGGGCAGCTACACGTACATCTCCAGCATCTCGGCTCTCTCCGACTTCCCCGAGCGGGAGTGCGACGAGAGCTCACCGCTCTTCGAGTGCGCGCCGGACGCGGGTCCCGAGGACGGTCACTACGGCATGCTCAAGGCGGGCTGCGAGCGTGCGGTGGAGGAGGGCTTCGACGGCAACGTACTGATCATCCAGCCGGGTCTCATCCTGGGCCCGTACGAGAACGTGGGCCGCCTGCCCTGGTGGCTGGACCGGATCTCCCGGGGCGGGCGGGTGCTGGCCCCGGGTGACCCGGACCGGGCGATGCAGGTCATCGACGTCCGTGACATCGCCGCGTTCGTCCTCACCCATGCCGAGGCCGGGACCGCCGACCGATTCCTCACCGGCGGGGTGCGCGGCAACACCACCTACGGTGACTGGCTGGCCGAGTGCCGCGCGGCGACCGGTTCGGACGCCGAGTTCGTCTGGGTCGACGACCGCTTCCTGCTCGATCGGAAGGTGTCGCCGTGGACCGAGTTCCCGATCTGGGCTCCCGACGGCCCCGAGTTCGCCGGGGTCTGGCTGTCCTCGTCGGCGAAGGCCATCGCGGCCGGGCTGACCTGCCGCCCGGTCGCCGAGACCGTCCGCGACACCTGGGCGTGGCTGCGTGAGGTCCCGCCTGGCGAGCGCGCGTTCCGCGGGCACGGCATCGATCCGGAGAAGGAGGCCGCGATCCTGGCCGAGTGGGCGTAGGGATTCCCGGTCACCACGATCCGCCCGCGGCAGGGGTGTATTTCTACGCAGACGCCGGATCGGCTGACGCATAGGGTCGTGGCTGTCCGGCTCCGTCCCCCGAACGCCGGACAGCGGTCCACGCTCCCGGGGCCGAGGGTGGAGGGCTGCCGACACCGTCCTCCACCCACCCCTTCACCCGTGCCATGTCACGCGCGGCGGGTGTGCCTCATCGTCCAGTTGGTCTCCCAGGTCTTCTCCCCGTCGGCGGAGAACGCCTGCTCCCACAGGGCCGATGTCGGTGTGATCTCCGACCACGTGTACCGCATCCGGACGGGGGTGCCCTCGTGGGTCTCATCGCCGTGGAACACCCCCTTCCCGTCGGCGAACGTGCCGAAGACGGGACTGTGGAGGATTCCGGTCTCACTGTTGATCCAGTAGATCGCCCACAGTTCGCGTTCGACGTCGAAGGTCCGTATCGACACCCCCTTGAAGCCCTTCGTGGGGAAGGTGATCTCGTCGAAGACGCCCGCGCCGTCAAAGAAGCCGCGGCAGACGGCGACGCTGGGAAACTCCTCCCACTCGTCCCTCCCGCTCAGGGGTTTGACGAGCCTACGGTTGTCGATGTCCCAGGTGCCGTGCAGGAAGTCGAAGTCGCTGTTCATGCCAGAAGGTTAGAACCGTTCACTGACACTTGGGGCACGCGGGAACTCCGGACGCCGGCGGATCCGCCCGTCAGTGTGCCCCGCCACGTCGCCGACGAGCTCCGCCTCAACCCACCCGTCGGGCACGAGACCGACCGTCTGGGCGACGAGCGGGTGATTTCATCCCCCCTCGAACCGGATATACGACAGCGCGAGCACCCCTTACAGGGCCTATGTCATGACATACGTACGTCCTATTGATTTATGGTGAATTCGTCGTTACGTTCTTGTTGAACCTCATCCCCCAAACGAGGAGGCGCAATGCGTCCTCTGTCCAGGCTTTTCCTGGCAGCCCTGACGTTCTCACTGGTAGGAGGGGCATCGCTCCCCGCGACCAGTCATAGTGTTTTGGTGGTGGATCCTCAGGTAGAGACCCCCGCCCTGTACGACGACGAAGCCGGCGGCAACTCCAACGGCGACGACCCGGCGATCTGGGTCCATCCGTCCAAGTCCGGCAAGAGCGTGGTGATCGGCACCGCCAAGGAGGGTGGGCTCTTCGTCTACAACCTCGCCGGGCAGCAGATTCAGCACCTCGCCGCGCCCGCGGCCCCGGGGCCTGACGACGAGGTCGGACGGTTCAACAACGTCGACGTCACCTACGGTTTCGGCGGGCGGGACCTCGCGGTCGTCTCCGACCGTGGCCGGGACCAGCTGCGGATCTACGCCATCGCGAACGGCCAGCTCACCGACGTGACCGACCCGGCCGCACCGTTCGTGTTCAACACCACCCAGCAGCAGGTCAACGACGCCGAGACCGCGTACGGCCTGGCCACCTGGAAGGACTCCACCGGCACCTACGCGCTGGTCAGCCGCCGTCACCGGACCTCGATCGGCCTGGTCAAGCTTCTGCCCAAGCCGAACGACAAGGTCGGTTACCAGCTCGTCAAGACCCTGAACCTGCCCCCGTCGTTCACCCTGCCGAACGGCCAGAGCTGGACGCCCTGTGACGAGCCGGGCCGGGAGCCGCAGGTCGAGGGCATGGTCGTGGACCAGGAGAAGGACGTCCTCTACGCGGCCCAGGAGGACGTCGGCATCTGGCGGATGCGCGCGGACCTCACCGGGACACCCGTGCTGATGGACAAGGTCCGCGAGTACGGCGTGCCCGCCACCTACGACCCGGCGACAGAGGAGTGCACCCCCGGTACGGACCCGGGCTACGGCGGTCAGCGTCTGACCGCGGACGCCGAAGGTCTCACGATCTACTACCGAGAGGACGGCAAGGGTTACCTGCTGGCCTCCAGCCAGGGCGACAACACCTTCGCCGTCTACCGCAGGGAAGGCTCCAACGCCTACCTGGGTCAGTTCAGGATCGGATCGCACAACGGCGTCGACGGCGTCGAGCACAGCGACGGCTCGACCGTGCTGAACGTCCCGCTGGGCGACTTCGAGGAAGGTCTGTTCATCTCACACGACGGCGCCAACACGCCGACCGCGCCCGACCGTGAGAACACGAACTTCAAGTTCGCCGACTGGAGTGACATCGCCGACGAACTCGACCTGGACGTGGACACCGACGGCTGGGACCCGCGCGACTGAGCAGCGGGCAAAGCCCTCGGCCACCCGGCGGATTCGAGAATCCGCCGGGTGGCCGTAATCGGTTGATCAAGCCGTGAACGGTGTGCTCAGACGCCCGGCTGGGATTTCCCAGCCGGGTGTCTGGCCTTGGACGGCCGATGTGGGAACAGGCCTGAGATTCGCCGACCGGCCGGACGACACGGTCAACGTCCCGATCCTCCCGGGTCATGTCCGGATCGACCGCACCACGTTCGCCGACGGCTTCGACGGCCGATGTCAGGCGCGGGGCGTCGTTCAAGGTCATCCCAGTGATCGACAAGCCGTTCTTCATCGCCGGCTCCTAACCTCATCCTCGGGTTCCGCGCCTGGTGCGGCGCGACAGGCACCGGGTCCGGTCATACCAGTGACGATGAGGAGCGAGATCTTGACGACATCCGGAAACAGGCGGGTGACGGTCTTCACCGTGATCCGGCTGTTCTCGATCCTGCACCTTCGGTCAACAGTGGTGGTGCTCCTCGGCGTCACGATGCTGATGGTCGTGGGCTTTCGGGTTGGGTTCCGTGACTGGGACCAGGGCTCCGGCGCTGCCTGGCTCGTCTCCCTCGGTATGCCGATCGCGGCATTGCCGGTGGCTTCGTACCTGTCCGCGGTGGCGCTACGACCGCAAACGCATCTGCGGGACATGAACCGGATGCTGGCCGGCCAGAGCTGGGCGCACTGGCGGTACGACGAGGCCGGCTGGAAGGCCGCGAACGACATCGAGGGCCGCCGCGAACGGGACCAACGGATCTCCTACACCGCCCCGTTGTTCGCGGTGGCCGCCGGCCTGGTGCTCATGGCCGCCGGGGCCGCCGCGGATGTGCACGGAGTCGCGGCCATCGGTGTGACGATCGCGGTCGTGGCGCTTCTGTTCGTCGCGGCCGCGGGAACCACCGAGCTGGGGCGCGGCACCCTGATGGCACGCGTCCGCCCGGAGGGCGAGGTGTACATCGGCCCGCTCGGTGTCTACCGCCGGCCGGGCGGGTACGCGGCGCTGTACGCGCCCGGTTTCGGGCTGCGCGAGGTGGATTTCGTCGATGCCACCAGGGGCACCCCGGCGTTCCTGCGATTCACCGTGATGGCGAAGGGCGAGCTGCGGCCGCTCACTGACGTCGCGGTGCCTCCCGGGCGGGAGGAGGAGGCACGGGCGTTGGTCCAGCGGTTCCAGGCCGAGGTGCTCACCTCGCGCTGAAACGGCGGTCTTCTCCCGAACGTCGGCCTGCTGAGCGGCGAGCGCGTGCTCGAAGCCGGCGAGCAGGGCAGGGGAGGTATCCAGGCCAAGCGCCGCCCACCACAACGCCTGGATACCTTGGCCGCAGCCGGCCGTACACGGCCGGACCCGAAGGGGGTCGCCGCGGGAACTTAGGTGCTTGACGGTGACACGGGCGCCTTCACCGGGTCAGCCGTGGTTGACCCGCCAGAAGTCGGAGACGGTCTGGCGCCCCTGCAGGTCTCCGAGGAGTCCCTTGGGATCGGTGTGGAAGAGCTGCCCCTTCCAGTCGGACAGCCCGGGCGGGGTGACCAGGGGCTTGACCGTGCTGTTGCCGGAGATGCCGCCCTCGCCGATCTCGTGCTTGACGCCCTCCTCGGTCATGATGAAGTGGACGTACAGCTTGGCGGCGTTGGGGTGCTTGCTCTTGGCGGCGATCGCCACGTACTTGGGGTAGCTGAAGCCGACGAACGGTGCCATCCCCTCGCACGTCGCCTGGGTGTACCCCTTGTCCTCGTTGTTACGGAACTTCGAGATCGACATGAATCCGATCTTCTTGTCGGTGGAGCTCGGCGCGCCCACCGCACCGGAGATGTCCTCGTCGGAGCCGGTCAGCACCGGCTTGTTGCCCGCCATCCGCTTGATCCACTCATAGGCGGCGCTCTTCTCCCCGGTCTCCAGGGCCTTGCCGTACTTGGTCTGGTATGCCTGCTCCAGCGCCTGGTTGCCGTGCGCGTCCATCTGGGTGAAGAACGACAGCACGGTCGGCTTGCCCAGCGGGTCCTGCATCACCAGCTTGCCGGCCCACTCCGGCTCGGTCAGGTCCCAGACGTTCTTCACCGGGCACCCTTCCGGCGACAGCTTGGTGTTGTAGGCGAAGACCGTGGCCTTCGACAGCGCGAGCAGCGGGTTCTGGTTCTCGGCCGGGATCTGGTCCGTGAGGTCGCCGGGCACCCATGTCCGCGCCACGCCCTGCGGGATCAGCTGGCCCACCAGCACGCCGCCGTCCTCGTACATCGCCGCGTCGATCGTGATGTTGTCGGCGGCATGCTCCCTGAGCATCTTCTCGGCGGTCTGCGGGGTGTCCGACTTCACCCCTTCCATCTTGATGCCGTACTTCGCGGTGAACGCCTTGGCCACCTCTTCGATGTCACCGCTGGAGTCGTAGACCAGCACGCTGCCTTCCTTCTTGGCCGCGGCGACCAGCGCGTCCAGGTCGAAGTTCGCGTCGAGTGAGGGGCCGGGCAGCGGCTGCTGGGCGGTCGTCGCCGGCGAAGGGGCGCCGGTGGCCGTGGAAGGCGCGCAGGCTGCGGCGGCAAGCGCCAGCAGCGCCATAGGGATGATCTTTTTGGTACGCCTCACGGTAGCGTCACTCCTTTTGCCCATCGGGGTGGTAGGCGCCGCCAAGCACCCCGACTCGGCGCCGCAATGGGCTCAACAATGAACATCACGTGAATAGCTTGTCAAGACATTCTTACCTTGATGAAGTATCCGACACACTCTCGTTACCGGATGGGCGGCCCGGCGAGCGGGCCTGAATCGGCCGTTGGTCAGGACATTCTGACGTCAGATACCATCTGACCGTGACTGCGACGAGATTGGACATCGACCTCGACCGGTCGAGCCCGGTTCCCCTGTACTTCCAGGTAGCCGAGCGGATCGCGGAGGCGATCCAGACAGGCGAGCTGCTCCCGGGTTCCCGGCTCGACAATGAGATTCAGCTCGCCGACCAACTGGGGCTTTCGCGCCCGACCATCCGCCAGGCCATCCAGTACCTCGTCGACAAGGGGCTACTGGTCCGCAAACGCGGCGTCGGCACCCAGGTCGTACACGGCCAGGTCAAGCGGGCGGTCGAGCTCACCAGTCTCTACGACGACCTGCGCAGGGCAGGACAGAAGCCGATGACCCAGGTGCTGTCCATCGACACGGTCGCCGCCGAGGAGAGTGTCGCCGAAGCCCTCGGGGTCGCGCCGGGCACCGCGGTGCTCCAGCTGGAGCGGCTCAGATACGCACTGGGGGAGCCGCTCGCCCTGCTGCACAACTGGCTGCCCCTGGGATTGACGCCCCTGTCGGCCGAGATGCTCGAGGCTCGCGGACTCTACGAGCTGCTGCGCTCGGCCGGCGTCCGGATGCGGGTCGCGAACCAGCGGATCAGCGCTCGTGCCGCCACCCCGGCCGAGGCGCGGCTGCTGAACGAGCGTCGCGCCTGCCCACTGCTCACCATGGTCCGCACGACCTACGACGACCAGGGCAGGGCCGTGGAGCACGGCTCACACGTCTACCGCGCCTCCCACTACTCCCTTGAGGTCACCCTCGTGGAGCGCTGAGCGCGTCATCCCTTCCGGCTTCATCATAGTGATGATGATAGCTAGTCAGAATGTCAGGACAAATCATTGACGGTTCACCTGTCGTTCATCTAGAACTGGAGGCCCCTGTCACAAGGAGCCGCCATGCGTGTGGGTTTGCTAGGCCTTGGCCGGATAGGCATGTTCCATGCCGCCACCCTCTCGACTCTTGTCGATGACCTCGTCGTCTCCGACGTGGATCACACCAGAGCCGAGGAGGTGGCGGGACGGCTCAAGGCCCGAGTCGGAGATCCCTTCGACGCGGACGCGGTGGTGATCGCGACCCCGACCTCCACCCATGCGGAGGCGCTGTTACGGGCATCCGACCTGGGCGTGCCGGCGTTCTGCGAGAAACCCGCGGCCCCGACCGTGGCGGAGACCCGGCGGGTCGCCGAAGCGGTCAGGCGTAGCGGCATCGCCGTGCACATCGGCTTCCAGCGGCGCTTCGACGCCGGTTACACCGCCGCACGCGAGGCGCTGCGCGGTGGTGAGCTCGGTGAACTGCACCGGGTCCACCTGTTGACCGCCGATCCGAGGCCCCCGGCCGCCGAGTACGTCGCGCTGTCCGGCGGCATCTTCCGTGACTGCCACATCCACGACTTCGACATCCTGCGCTGGGTCACCGGCCGCGAGGTGGACACCGTCTACGCGACCGGCTCCAATCGGGGCGAGGCCTTCTTCACCGAGGCCGGAGACGTCGACAACAGCGCCGCTCTGATGACCATGGACGACGGCACGCTGGTCACGCTGCAGGGCTCCCGCTACAACGGCGCCGGATACGACGTGCGGATGGAGCTGGCCGGAACCCGTGCCACCTGGGCGGCGGGGCTCGGTGACCGGACCCCGCTGCGCTCGGCCGAGGGCTTCGACACGGGCGGGGACCCGTGGCCGGACTTCCAGGCCAGGTTCGACGCCGCGTACGTCGCGGAGATGCGCGCGTTCCTGGCGATGGTGCGAGGTGAGCGCGAGAGCCCCTGCACGGTCCAAGACGCCCTGTCCGCGCTCTACCTCGCCGAGGCGGCCGATCTGTCGCTCCGCGAGGGGCGGCCGATCCGCCTCCTGGAGGTGACGAAGTGAGGATCGCCGCCGCACCGATCTCCTGGGGGGTCTGCGAGGTGCCCGGCTGGGGATACCAGCTGCCCGCCGAGCGGGTGCTGACCGAGATGGCCGAGATGGGCCTGACGGCCACCGAGCTGGGCCCCGACGGCTTCCTGCCCGCCGATCCCGGCCGCCGTGCCCGCCTGCTCGACCGCTACGACCTGCGCGCCGTGGGCGGCTTCGTCCCCGTGGTCCTGCACGACCCCGCCCACGACCCGCTGCCGGGTCTGCGGGCCACGCTGGCCTCCTTCGAGGACGATGCGGTAGCCGTCCTGGCCGCCGCCACCGGCGTGGACGGCTACGACACGCGCCCCGTGCTGGACGCGGAGGGCTGGCGCACGCTCCTGACCAATCTGGAGCGGATCCGTCAGGAGACGGCCCGCCCGGTCACCCTGCATCCGCACGTCGGAACCATGATCGAGACCAGCGAGGAGGTGGACCGGATCCTCGACGGCTGCGGCGTCGCGCTCTGCCTGGACACCGGCCACCTGCTCATCGGCGGCACCGACCCGCTGGACGTCGTCCGCAGGGCTTCCGGGCGGATCGCCCACGTCCACCTCAAGGACGTCGAGGCAGCCCTCGCCGAGCGGGTCCGGACGGGCGCTCTCACCTACACCCAGGCCGTGCGGGCGGGGATCTACCGTCCGCTCGGCCAGGGCGACGTCGATGTGGCGGGCATCGTCACCGGCCTGACCGCGGCCGGCTATCCCGGCTGGTACGTGCTGGAGCAGGACGTCGTCCTCGACTCCGGGGACGCGAACCCGATGGAGGACGTCCGCACCAGCCTGGCCTATCTCGGAGGCCTCAGGTGAGCGTGCCCGCCGAGGTGCTGACGATGGGCCGGGTCGGGGTGGACATCTACCCGCTCCAGGTCGGGGTGTCGCTGCGGGAGGTGGAGACCTTCGGCAAGTACCTGGGCGGCAGCCCGACCAACGTGGCCGTGGCCGCCGCCCGGCTGGGTCGCTCCAGCGCGGTGATCACCAGGACCGGGGCCGACCCGTTCGGCCTGTTCGTCCACGACGCGCTGCGCGCCTACGGCGTCGACGACCGCCACGTGACCGAGGTGCCCGGCCTGCCCACACCGGTGACGTTCTGCGAGATCCTGCCCCCGGACGACTTCCCGCTCTACTTCTACCGCTATCCCAAGGCTCCCGACCTGGAGATCCTCCCCGAGGAGCTGGATCTCGCGGCGATCGCGTCAGCGGGGGTGTTCTGGACGACCGTGACCGGGCTGTCGGCGGAACCGTCCCGCAGCGCGCACCTGGCCGCCTGGCGGGCCCGGGGACGGGTGCCGCACACGGTGCTGGACCTGGACTACCGGCCGATGTTCTGGCCGGACGAGCGCGAGGCCCGCCACCAGGTGCGCGCGGCGCTCGGACAGGTCACCGTCGCGGTCGGCAACCTGGAGGAGGCCGAGGTGGCCACCGGCACCCGCAAGCCCCACGAGGCGGGCCGGGCGCTGCTGGAGGCCGGGGTCGAGCTGGCGATCGTCAAGCAGGGCCCGGGCGGGGTGCTCGGCATGACCGCCACCGAGACGGTGGAGGTGCCGCCGGTGAAGGTCGAGGTCGTCAACGGGCTCGGCGCGGGCGACGCCTTCGGCGGGGCGCTCTGCCACGGCCTGCTGGAGGACTGGCCGCTGGAGCGGGTACTGAGGTTCGCCAACGTGGCCGGGGCGATCGTGGCCGGTCGGCTGGCCTGTGCCCCCGCCATGCCGGCCGTGGACGAGATCGAGAACGTCCTGTCAGACGGATTTCCGAAAGGGGACGCCGCGCATGCGTGAAGAGGACTACCGGCGGTTGCTCGAAGACCGGGCCTGGCATCCGGAGCGGGTGACCGAGGCGGCCGCCAAGCGCAGGCGCAGGCCGTTGCCGACCGGCCGTGACCAGCTGCTGATCATCGCGGCCGATCACCCGGCGCGGGGCTCGCTCGGCGTCGGCGGCGAGCCGATGGCGATGGAGAGCCGTGCCGGTCTGCTGGATCGGCTCATGACCGCCCTGGCCAGGCCCGGCGTGGACGGGCTGCTGGCCACGCCCGACATCGTCGAGGACCTGCTGCTGCTCGGCGCGCTCGACGGCAAGATCGTGATCGGTTCGATGAACCGGGGCGGCGTGCAGGGCTCGGTGTTCGAGTTCGACGACCGCTTCACCGCCTACGACGCCGAGTCGATCGCGGCGATGGGTTTCGACGGCGGCAAGATGCTGTGCAGGATCGCGCTGGAGGACGCCTCGACCGCCGCCACCCTGGCGAGTTGCGGGCATGCCGTCACCCGGCTGGCCAGTTACGGGCTGATGGCGATGATCGAGCCGTTCTGGTCCAGGCGGGTCGACGGCGTGGTGAGGCACGATCTGTCGCCGGAGGCGATGATCCACGCCATCAGCGTCGGCCAGGGGCTCGGCGCGACCTCCGCCCGTACCTGGCTGAAGATCCCGGTGGTCGAGGGGATGGAGCGGGTCATGGAGGCCACGACACTGCCGACGCTGCTGCTCGGAGGTGACCCCGACAAGGCACCCGAACAGGTCTTCGGCTCCTGGAGCAAGGCACTGCGACTGCCCGGCGTACGTGGTCTGGTCGTCGGCCGGGCGCTGCTCTACCCGCCGGGCGACGACGTGGCGGCGGCCGTGGACACCGCGGCGAGCCTGCTGGAGTCGTCGTGACACATATCCCCCACGGCACCGCCGCCTCGCCCCCGTGGGCAGTGGAGATCACCCCCGAGTCGGCCGGTTGGACCTATGCCGGCCTGCGGGTGGTGGATCTGCCGGACCACCCCGTGCACTTCTCCACCGGCCGGGAGGAGATGCTGGTCCTGCCGCTGTCGGGCTCGTGCGAGGTCACCGCGGGCGGCCTGCGGCTGTCGCTGTCCGGGCGTGCGTCGGTCTTCGACGCGGTGACCGACTTCGCCTACCTGCCGATCGACACGTCCGCGGTTATCACCGGCCACGGCCGCGTCGCGCTCCCCTCGGCTCGGGCGACCCGGCACTTCCCGGTCCGGTACGGCCCGGCGGAGCAGGTCCCGGTGGAGGTGCGCGGCGCCGGGCAGGCCAGTCGCCAGGTCAACAACTTCTGCGCGCCGGACGCCTTCGACTGCGACAAGCTCGTCGCGGTCGAGGTGCTCACCCCCGGCGGGAACTGGTCGTCCTACCCGCCGCACAAGCACGACACGGCCTCCGAGCACGAGGCCGTACTGGAGGAGATCTACTACTTCGAGGGCGGCCCCGGCTACCAGCGGGTGTACGGCACACACGACACCCTGGCCGAGGTGAGCGGCGGAGACGTGGTACTCGTCCCGCACGGCTACCACGGCCCCTCGATGGCCGCCCCCGGCTACGACCTGTACTACCTGAACGTGCTGGCCGGACCCGCCGAGCAGCGGTCCATGGCCTTCTGTGACGACCCCCGGCACGCGTGGATCCGTTCCTCCTGGGCGGATCAGCCGGTCGACCCCCGTGTCTCGCGTCGCGTCGCGGACGCCGGGAGCGGACTCCCTGGAGGTACCTCATGAGGCTCACGGTGGCTCAGGCGCTGGTGCGGTTCCTGGCGAACCAGTGGGCGGAGCGCGACGGCGTCGAGCAGCGGCTGATCGCGGGCGTCTTCGGCATCTTCGGCCACGGTAACGTGGCGGGCGTCGGCCAGGCCCTGGCCGAGCAGGGCGCGGGCACCGGCGACGCGCTGCCGTACTACCTGGCCCGCAACGAGCAGGCCATGGTGCACACCGCCGTCGGCTACGCCCGCACGCGCGACCGGCTCTCCACCTTCGCCTGCACCACCTCCATCGGCCCCGGCGCCACCAACCTGGTCACCGGCGCGGCGCTGGCCACCATCAACCGGCTCCCGGTGCTGCTGCTGCCCGGCGACGTCTTCGCCACCCGGGTCGCCGGCCCGGTACTGCAGGAGCTGGAGGACCCGCGCTCCTACGACGTGACGGTCAACGACACGCTGCGCCCGGTCAGCCGCTTCTTCGACCGGATCAACCGGCCCGAGCAGTTGCCGTCCGCCCTCCTGGCCGCGATGCGGGTGTTGACCGACCCGGCCGAGACCGGCGCGGTCACCCTGGCGCTCCCCCAGGACGTGCAGGCCGAGGCCTACGACTGGCCCGGGGAGCTGTTCGCCCGGCGGGTGTGGCACGTGGCCCGGCCGGCGCCTGAGCCCGCCGCGCTGGCCAGGGCGCTCGAACTGACCCGCGGCTCGCGCAGACCGCTGATCGTCGCCGGAGGCGGGGTCGCCTACAGCCGGGCCTGCGCGGAACTGCTCAGCTTCGCGGAGAACCACGGCGTGCCGGTGGCCGAGACCCAGGCGGGTAAGGGCGCGCTGCCCTACGACCACCCGTGCGCGGTCGGCGCGGTCGGCCACACCGGCACCGCCGCCGCCAACGCCCTGGCCAGGGAGGCGGACCTGGTCATCGGCATCGGGACCCGCTACAGCGACTTCACCACCGCCTCCCGGACCCTCTTCGGCCGGGCCCGGTTCCTCAACGTCAACGTCACCGCCTTCGACGCGGCCAAGAACTCCGGTGCGATGCTCGTCGCCGACGCCCGCGAGGCGCTGCGCGCCCTCGACCGGACGGACTGGCGGGCCGACCCCGAGTGGACCCGTCAGGCGGCCGCCCTGGCCACCGGCTGGCAGGCCGAGATCAGCCGGACCTACGCCGGGACGGAGCTGACCCAGCCGGTCGTGCTCGGCATCCTCAACGAGATCGCCGAGGACGGCGTGGTCGTCAACGCGGCCGGGTCCATGCCGGGTGACCTGCACCGGCTGTGGCGGGCCCGGGACCCCAGGGGCTACCACGTGGAGTACGGCTACTCCTGCATGGGTTATGAGATCGCCGGAGGGCTCGGGGTGAAGCTCGCGGACCCGGAGCGCGAGGTGTTCGTGCTGGTCGGCGACGGCTCCTACCTGATGATGGCCCAGGAGATCGCCACCGCCGTGCAGGAGGGCGTCAAGCTCGTGATCGTCCTGGTGGACAACCACGGCTTCGCCTCGATCGGCGACCTCAGCGAGTCGGTGGGGGCCCTGCGACTCGGCACCGCCTACCGGATGCGCGGCTCGGAAGGAGAGCTGGACGGCGACCGGCTTCCCGTGGACCTGGCGGCCAACGCGGCCAGCCTCGGCGCCGACGTGCTGCGCGCCGACGATCCGGAGGCGCTGCGGGCCGCGCTGGCCAAGGCGGTGGCGTCCGCGCGCACCACGGTCGTCTACGTCGAGACCGTCCCCGGCGGCGGCCCCGGCGCCCAGGCCTGGTGGGACGTCCCGATCGCCGAGGTGTCGGAACTGGCCCAGACCCGGGCCGCGCGGGAACACTACGACGAGGCCAAACGCGATCAGCGGCCCTACCTGTGATGGGCTGGACGCCGGCGTTCGCCGCGATGGCGGTCCTCTTCGTGCTGGTCAGCGGAGCCAACGACGGAGCCACCCTGATCGGGCTGGGGCTCAGATTCCCCCGCTCGCCGGGATGGGCGATCGCCGCGCTTCTCATGGTGGCGCTCTTCGCCGGGCCGTACGTGCTGGGGGTCTCGGTCGCGCGGACCTTCACCGAGAGGCTGGCGGGGCTCGGCACGAGTGGCGGAGCGACGGCGTTCCTGGCCGGGGTGGTGACCGCGGTGATCGTGGTCGCGGTACTGACCGGCAAAGGGCTGCCGACCAGCCTGACGCTCGCGGTCATCGGCGGCATCAGCGGCGCGGGGCTCGGCGCGGGACTGCCGGTGTCGTGGCGGAGTCTGGGCACCGTCCTGGCTGTCGGGGCGGGTGCCCCCCTGGTCGGCCTGGTCCTGGGCCACCTGCTGGGAACCCTGTCGCGCCGGGTGCCGTCCTACCACCGGATGCCCCGGCTCCTGCTCTCCGCCCATCTGCTGGCCTACGCGGGCCAGTGCGTGGCCTACGCGGTGAACGACGGCCAGAAGATGATCGCGGTGGTCAGCGTCGCGTTGAACGTGGGCCGCGACGGGCTGGGCGGGGTCGGCCCCATCGAGGTCCCGCCGGTGTGGATGGCCGTCCTCGTACTGCTGTTCCTCGCCGGATCCCTGACCAGTCTCACCCGGGTGGGAGAGCGACTGGGCCGCGGCCTGGTCATCACCCGGCCGCTGCACATCGTCTCGGCCGAGACGGCGGCCACCGGCGCCGTCCTCGGCAGCTCGGCCCTGGGAAGCCCGGTGAGCATGACCCAGTCCATCACAGCCGGAGTGGTCGGCGTGGCGGCAAGCGAAGGAGCCAGGAGGGTGCGATGGCAGAGCGTCGTGAACATGGGTACGGCATGGCTGGTCACGCTGCCGTCGTCAATGGCCCTGGGCTGCCTGGCCGGGCTCGCGATGAGGCTGCTGTGAGCGGCGCGGGCGGTCGCGCCCGGCGGTTCGCGCGGGCCTGGGACGACCTTCGCGGCCGATCCGGACGGCGGGTCGTCGAACTGGTCCGCAAACAGGTCGCCGTCGCCCGCGCCGGAGCCGTACTGGCCCGCTCGACCGCCTCCGGCACGATCGGGCGATCGGCCGCCCGCACCCGGATGACCGAGGTGGAACATGAGGGCGACGAGGCGCGGGCCGAACTGGTGCGCGTTCTGCGGCGGGTGCTGGCGACCCCCATCGACCGGGAGGACCTGTTCCGGCTCTCCCGGTCGATCGACGACGTGCTGGACCACCTGCGCGACTACGTGCGCGAGACCGACCTGTTCGGACCGGAGGATCTCGGCTTCGCCGTCGAGCCGCTGCAGGTGGTGAGCGACGGCCTCGATGAGCTGGAGAACGCCGTCCTGAAGATGATCGACGATCCCGGCTCGGTCACCGTGGCCGTGCTGGCCACGCGCAAGGCCTGCAGCCGGGTCCGCCAGCTCTACCAGACCCGGCTCACCGAGCTGTTCACCGGGCCGCTGGAGATGGACACCCTGCGTGAACGCGAGCTGCTGTCGCGCCTGGACGCCGTGGGCCGGCGGCTCGGCGAGGCCGCCGACGCGCTCGCCGACGCGATGCTCAAGCGAAGCCACTGAGGAAGCTGACGGACCACGCACCGCGCCGGTCCTTGTGAACCCCCCGAAGGAAGTACCCATGGCTCTTCTCACCAAGGCGGAAACGCCGCCACCTCCCCCGAGGCGGCGCAGGCTGGTGTACCGGCTCCGCGTGCTGCGCCACGATCCGACCGCCGCGCTCGGACTGATCCTCGTCATCCTGCTCGCCTACCTCGTCGTGGCGCCGCTGATCGCGGTGCTGTCGGACGCCTTCCGTCTGCAGTACGGCGACGACGTGCACGCCGGGCAACAGACCGGCGAATGGACCGGCTACTACCTGTGGCGGGTGTTCCGCTCCCAGATCAGCGGCCTGCTGTTCTGGGAACCGCTGCTCAACACGCTGGTGATCGCGGTGGGCACCACCCTGTTCGCGCTGGTCCTCGGGGGCGGCATGGCCTGGCTGGTGACCAGGACCAACGTGCCCGGGCGCAAGTGGCTCGCCGGCGCCCTGGTGGTCCCCTACATGCTGCCGTCGTGGACCTTCTCCCTGGCCTGGCTGTCGCTGTTCAAGAACGAGCGCGCCGCCGGGCAGGTCGGCTTCCTGCAGGCCCAGGGCATCCGGACACCCGACTGGCTCGCCTACGGCGCGGTACCGATCATCATCACCCTGGGGCTGCACTACTACCCGTTCGTGCTGCTCCTGGTCGGGAACGCGCTGCGCCGCATCGACGCGCAGCTGGAGGACTCCGCGCGGATCCTCGGCGCCTCGCAGCGGACCGTCATCCGGCGGATCGTGCTGCCGCTGATGCTCCCGGCGCTGTCCTCGGCCGTGCTGCTGGTGGTCGGCCGGGTGCTCGGCACGTTCGGTACGCCCTACGTGCTCGGCCTGCCGGCCGACTACCGGGTGCTGTCCACCGGGCTCTTCCAGTCGATCCGCGACCGCAGCACCGGCGTGGCCTCCGTACTCGCCACCGTCATCGTGATCATCGGGGTGCTGATCGTCCTCGTCGACACCCGGATGATGCGTGAGCACCGCCGGTTCGTCACCGTGGGCGGCAAGGGGGCGATGGACCGGCTGGGCGATCTGCGCCGCTGGCGCTGGCCCGCCTTCGCGCTCGGCCTGGTGGTCTTCGCGGTGAGCGTCCTCGTCCCGGTCCTGACGCTTCTGGTCTCCACGGTCACCCGCACGCCCCTGGACCTGTCGACCTTCACCCTCGACTACTGGTTCGCCGAGAAGCTGCCCGGAGCGGTCGGCTTCCCACACGGCGTCTTCCGCGGTTCCGAACTGTGGGAGGCCGCCTGGAACTCGCTGCGCATCGTCGGCCTGGCCTCGCTGATCTGCGCGGTCGCCGGCCTGCTGATCGGGTACGTCGTGGTGCGCGGAACGGCCCCGCGCGTCGCCGCGTTCCTCCGCCAGGTCTCCTTCCTGCCCTACCTCATCCCCGGCATCGCGTTCGCGGCCGCCTCGCTGTCGCTGTTCGCCGTCGCCAGGGGGCCGGTTCCCGCGCTGTACGGGACGACGTTCCTGCTGATCCTGGTGATGGCCGTGACGCACCTGCCGTACAGCTCGCGCTCGGGCATCGCGGCGATGATGCAACTCGGTCGCGAACCGGAGGAGGCCGCGCAGATCGCCGGCGCCTCCTGGTGGCAGCGGATGCGGCGGATCATCTTCCCGATCCAGAAGGGCGCCCTCGTCACCGGAATCGTGCTGCCGTTCATCTCCGGGCTCAAGGAACTCAGCATCGTCATCATGCTGACCACCACCGGGACACAGCTCCTCACCACCCTGTCGATCGGCCTCGTGGACTACGGATACACCCAGCTCGCCAACGCGGTCGTGCTCATGATCGCCTTGGTCTCCTTCACCATGACCTACCTGACCCAGCGTCTGACCAAGAGCAGCCTGGCGTCCGGCCTAGGAGGATAGATGCCGAACATCACCCTGAGCGGAATCGCCAAGAGCTACGGCGGTGGCGACTACGCCGTGAAGAACCTCGACCTGACCGTCCCCGACGGCGCGTTCATGTGCCTGCTGGGCCCCTCCGGCTGCGGCAAGACGACCACGCTGCGGATGATCGCCGGGCTTGAGCAGCCGACCGCCGGCACCATCGCCGTCGGTGACCGGGTCCTCGACTCCGTCGAGCAGGGACTCTACGTCCCGCCGGAGAAGCGCGGCATGGGGCTGGTCTTCCAGAACTACGCCCTCTGGCCCCACCTGTCGGTGCGCGAGAACGTCGAGTTCGGCCTGCGGATGCGCAAGGTGCCCGCTCCCGAGCGGCGGGCCAGGGCGGAGCTGGCGCTGCAGATGGTCCACGTCGACGCCGCCATGGACCGCTATCCCTCCCAGCTGTCCGGTGGTCAGCAGCAGCGTGTCGCGCTGGCCAGGATGCTGGCGATCAACCCCACGGTGCTGCTGCTCGACGAGCCACTGTCCAACCTCGACGCCCGGCTCCGGCTGGAGATGCGCGCCGAGCTCAAACGCATCCACGAGGAGTCCAAGGCGACGATCGTCTTCGTCACCCACGACCAGTTGGAGGCACTCACCATGGCCACCGACGTCGCGGTCATGAACGAGGGCGAGCTGCAGCAGCTGGCCCCGCCGATGGAGATGTACGCCAGACCCGCCAACCGGTTCGTCGCCGAGTTCGTCGGCAGCCCGCCGATGGCGATCGTCGAGATCGGCCCTTCTCCCACCGGTCTGGCCGGCTCGCTGATGCGCTTCGTCGAGTCCCGCGCCGGGCAGAGCGTCGCCCCCGCCGCCGTCGGTGTCCGTCCAGAGGCGCTGCGCCTCGGTTCGCCACCCCATTCCGCCTGGTCCGAGGAGGCCACCGTCGAGGCCGTGCTGCCGGCGGGCTCCTCCTGGACCGTACGGCTGCGCGTCCTGGACACCGAGCTGTACGCGCTCTCCTACACGCCGGTCGAGGCCGCCGCCGGCGAGGTGCTGACCTGCTGGACCGACCAGATGCACCTGTTCGGCGCGGACGGCACGCGGATCCCCTCCTGGGACAGGACGGGGGTCGGCGCGTGATCCGGCCCAAGGCGTTGCTGCTGGACTTCGGCGGGGTGATCGTGGAGACCGCCCGGCGCCCGTCGTGGGCGGCCGAACTCGCCGCGGAGGTGCACGAGCTCCTCACCAGGGCCGGCTTCCACGGCCTCGGCCTCGACGATGTGGAGAACGACATCCTGGCGGGCGCGCGCGCCGACAAGTACTGGAAGGACTCCACCTCCCGTCAGTTCGCCCCGGCGGAGATGACGCACCGCGGGTTCTGGGCCGACTACGTCGCGGGCGACTGGCCGGAGCAGGCCCGCGCACTGGTGATCGCCGAGGCGACCCCGCTCTGCAGGCGGATGGGCGAGCTGCGCAGCGACCGCAAGACCCGGCCCGCGCTGCAGGAACTGCTGGCCGCCTGCTGGACGCACGGCGTCACGCCCGCGGTCGTCAGCAACGCCCTGTGCGGAGCCGTCCACCGCGACTACATGGCCCTCAACGGCCTCGACCGCCAGGTGGCGGTGCAGGTCTACAGCGACGAGGTCGGCGTCCGCAAACCCAATCCGGAGATGATCTGGATCGCCTGCCGGGCCCTGGGCGTCGACCCCGCGGAGACCTGGTACGTCGGCGACAACTACGACCGCGACGTGGTCTGCGGAGCCCGTGCTCGGGTGGGGGCCACCATCCTGATGGTCTCCCGGAGCACCGAGAAGATCCCCTACAAAGTGCGGCAGCGCCCTCAGGCGACAGTCGAGGACCCGCGCGGCCTGCTGAGCCTCCTGGAGGAGACATGGACCTGAACACCTCGCGCGATTTGGCCGCCATCGCGGTCGAGGCGGCCAGGGCGGTCGGCGACCGGCTCAGGGAGGCCTTCCGCTCCCGGCCCGAAGTGAAGACCAAGCGCGACTTCCACGACCCGGTGACCGAGCACGACAAGGCGGCCGAGGAGCGTATCCGCGAGGTCCTGGACCGGCTGTGCCCGGGCAGCGTCGTGGTGGGAGAGGAGGACGGCGTCCGAGGTGAGGGCGACATCAGCTGGTACGTCGACCCCATCGACGGCACCGCGAACTTCGCCGCCGGCCTGCCGTTCTTCTGCACCTCCATCGGGGCGGTCGTGGACGGCGAGGTGGTGGCGGGCGTCGTCTACGACCCCGTCCGCGACGACGAGTTCACCGCCTCACTCGGCGGGGCCTTCCACAACGGCGCGCCGATCCGCAGCGCCGGCGCACGCACGGACCGGGAGGCGGTGCTGCTGTCGAGCTATCCCTCCCCACGCGACCTGGCCGCGGAGGGAGAGGCGGCGCTGCACCGCTTCGCCCGGATGGTCAACGCCTTCGCCACCACGCGCCGCCCGGGGAGCGCGGCGCTGAAGCTGGCGCACGTCGCCGCCGGATGGTCCGACGTCGCGTACGGCACGTACGTCAACGCCTGGGACGTGGCGGCCGGCTCGCTCCTGGTGGAGCAGGCCGGGGGCGTCTACATCCCGCTGTCCGGCAGCATCTTCACCCCCGGCGGCTATCTCGCCTGCGTCGGTGGATTCGACCTCGCAGGCTCCGTGATGGCCGAGGTCTCCTCGGCGAGGACCGCCTCGTGATCCGCTGGATCGTCACCGACCTGGACGGAACACTCGTCGGGCGCGACCTGGCCATGGTGCCCTCCAGCCGGGACGCGCTCCGCCGCTTCGTCGCCTCGGGCGGAGAGGTGGTCATCGCGACCGGGCGGATGGAGCTGTCAGCCCTCCGCTACTACGAGGAGCTGGGCCTCACCGGGGCGGCGATCCTCTACAACGGCGCTCGCACCGTGGATCTCGGCACCGGAACCGTGCTGCGCTCCTGCCATCTGCCGGTGAACGCGTGGAAGGCGCTGCTCGGCCTGTTCGAAGAACTCCCGCGGGGCGTCTACCCGGTGGCGTTCTCCGGCGGCGAGGCACTGGCCGTCCACGACGTGCCCGAACTGCGGGATTACGCCCGACGCGACGGAATCACCCTGCGGGATCCGGGCGACTGGTCGGCACTGCCCCCCGGTGAGATCACCAAATGCATGCTGATCGGCGATCGGCTTCCCGAATTGGACATTCCAGGAACCAGCACGGTTCGATCCGAGGCGACCTATCTGGAGGTGCTGCCCGAGGGCGCGACCAAGGGGACCGCACTCCGCGAGCTGGCCGCCTCCCGGGGCGTACCGCTGGAGCAGATCGCGGCCGTCGGCGACAACCCCAACGACATCGACATGATCATGACAGCCGGACTCGGGGTCGCGGTCGGCGACGGCCACCCGCAGGTCCGTGCGGTGGCCGATGTCGTGGTCGGAGCCTGCGCGGACGGAGCCGTCGCCGACGTGGTGAAACTGGCCCTCGGCTCCCCTGCGTAGGTCGTGAGATCGAGCCCCGAACTGCGGATGCTGATCCTCGCCGTCACGCCGCAGGCACGAAAGGAGCACAAGAACGTGAAGAACATCACTCACTGGATCAACGGATTCCCCGCCGGGGACTCCCCCCATGACATCGGGAGCACACCTTCGGCGCGACTCGGCGAGATCTTCAACCCGGCGTCGGGGGAGGTCACGGGACGGGTCCACCTGGCCTCCACCGCCGAGGTGGACGCGGCCGTGGCCGCCGCCGTCGCGGCCTACCCCGCCTGGCGGGACACCTCGCTGACCCGACGGGCGCGGGTGCTGTTCCGCTTCCGCGAGCTGATGTACGCCCACCGCGACGAGCTCGCCGGGCTGGTCAGCGCGGAGCACGGCAAGGTCCACTCCGACGCGCTGGGCGAGGTCGCCCGCGGCCTGGAGGTCGTGGAGTTCGCCTGCGGCATCCCGCACCTGCTCAAGGGCGGTTTCTCCGAGGGTGTCTCCACCCGGGTCGACTCCTACTCGATCCGGCAGCCGCTGGGGGTGGTCGCCGGGATCACCCCGTTCAACTTCCCGGTCATGGTGCCGATGTGGATGTTCCCCGTCGCGATCGCCTGCGGCAACACGTTCGTCCTCAAGCCGTCGGAGAAGGACCCCTCGGCCTCGCTGTTGATGGCCCGGCTCTGGAAGGAGGCCGGGCTGCCGGACGGTGTCTTCAACGTCGTCCAGGGTGACAGGGAGGCCGTGGACCGGCTGCTGGAGCACCCGGATGTGAAGGCCGTGTCGTTCGTCGGCTCGACCCCGATCGCCCGCCACGTCTACGAGCGGGGCACCTCGCACGGCAAGCGGGTCCAGGCGCTCGGCGGCGCCAAGAACCACATGCTGGTGCTGCCCGACGCCGACCTGGACCTGGTCGCCGACGCCGCGGTCTCGGCGGGCTTCGGCTCGGCCGGCGAGCGCTGCATGGCGATCTCCGTCGTGCTGGCGGTGGACCCGGTCGGCGACGAACTGGTCGGCAGGATCGTCTCCCGGGTGGAGAAGCTGACCGTCGGCCCCGGCGACGACCCCCGCTCCGAGATGGGACCCCTGGTCACCGAGGCGCACCGCGACAAGGTGGCGTCCTACCTGGACCTGGGCGTCACCGAAGGGGCGACGCTGGTGGTGGACGGCAGGCTGACCCCGGTCCTCGGCGGCGCGGCGGCGGCCGGGACCTCCGGTTTCTGGCTCGGGCCCACCGTGCTCGACCACGTCCCGCCTGGCTCCCGCGTGCACACCGAGGAGATCTTCGGCCCGGTCCTGGCGATCGTCCGGGTCTCCTCCTACGAGGAGGGCCTGGAGCTGATCAACAGCGGCGAGTACGGCAACGGCACCGCGGTCTTCACCAACGACGGCGGCGCGGCCCGGCGCTTCCAGAACGAGGTCGAGGTCGGCATGATCGGCATCAACGTGCCGATCCCGGTGCCGATGGCCTTCTACAGCTTCGGCGGCTGGAAGTCCTCGCTCTTCGGCGACACCCACGTGCACGGCACCGAGGGCGTGCACTTCTACACCCGGGGCAAGGTCGTCACCTCCCGCTGGCTCGACCCGAGCCACGGCGGCGTCAACCTCGGCTTCCCCACCAACGGGTAGGCGCATCTCCCCGCGGTGATGTCATCCGCTCCCGGTCTTCCAGGTCCTCTCCCATCGGGCCGGAAGGCGGGAGCCGCCCGCCGGCCTCTCGTGTCGGCGGGCGTTGCGCGGCACTCGCATGCGGAGTACCGTCACGGCCCCCGGGCCCCATGTTCTCCCCCTCCAACTCCGGCGCGGAACGCCGGACATCGGTGCGCCACGGGAACGTCACATCTTCGGGGCATATAACTCAGGGCACCAGATGCGCATAGGGCACGGAGGTCGATGATGGCTCAGTGGCACGCGTTACGGGAAGAGCTGGTCTCACAGGTGCGCACGCGGGGGATCAGCGAGGTCGTGACCGGCGCGCTGCGGGCGGTGCCGCGACATGTCTTCCTGCCGGACCTGCCGGCGGAGACCGTCTACCAGGACGACGCGATCGTCACGAAACGCGACGCGGACGGCCAGCCGATCAGCTCCTCCTCGCAGCCGGCGATCATGGCTCTGATGCTGGACCAGCTCGGGGTGGAACCGGGGCAGCGCGTGCTGGAGATCGGCACCGGAACGGGCTACAACGCCGCGCTCCTCGCCCATCTGGTGGGGCCGGAGGGCCAGGTCGTGAGCGTCGACATCGACCCCGAGCTGGTCACGCTCGCCGGGGAGCACCTGGCGGTCGCGGGACACCCCGAGGTGAGGCTGGTGTGCGCCGACGGATCCGGGGGATTCCCGCCGGGGGCGCCCTACGACCGGATGATCGCCACCGTCGGCGTGTGGGACCTGGCACCGGCCTGGCTTGAGCAGCTCGGGCCCGGCGGGCGCTTGGTGGCCCCGTTGGACCTGCGGGGCGTGCAGCGCTCGGTGGCGATGGAGCGAGCGGACGGGTACTGGACGAGCCGCTCGGTGCTGCCCTGCGGGTTCATGCGGATGCGCGGCCCCTTCGCGGGCCCCGAGACGACGCTGGTACTGGACCGCGAGTCCGACCTGACGATCTCGCTGCCCGAGGCGAGCGAGATCGGTGACGTGCTGGCGGCGCTCGACGGACCCGTGGTCGAGCTCTCCACCGAGATCAGCGTCGGCTTCTCCCAGCTCCTCGACGGGCTGAGCCTCTGGCTGGCGGTGCACGAGCCCCGGTGGTGCACCGTGTCGGAGGCACGGCCCGGGTGGCTGGCCTCGCCCCCGCTCGACCTGACCGGGTTCCGGATGGCCGTCGGGATCGTCGAGCGCGACAACCTCTGCATGCTGGAGCCGTCACCGGACGGCACCCTGATCGCTCGCGGCCACGGGCCGGACAGGCTGCGGCTCGCGGGCGAGCTGGTCGCCCACGTCCAGGCGTGGGACATGGCGGATCGCCCCATGACGACCGGACTCCGTATCGACGCCTACCTGGGTGATCCTCCACGCGGCGGGCTGCTCCTCCGCAAGCGCCACTCCACCCTGGCCCTGTCGTGGCAGGACTCGTAGCGGGTTGCCATTGGCGCATGTGGCGCCGGCCGTCGCTTCGATCGCGGCGGAGCCGCGTTCAACTCTTCCGCAGGATCTGCGCGATCGTCGCGATGGCGCGGCGGCCCTCGGGGACCGGGGTCAGGACGTAGACATGGAAGGCTCCCCGCACGACGTGCAGGTTCACCTGCACACCGTCCGGGGCGCGCTCCCGCAGGAGCAGGGCGTCGGGATAGAGCACGTCGTGCGTGCCCACGAAGAGCTCGACCGGTGGCAGGCCGGTCAGATCACCGTGGACGGGGCTCAGCCGCGGGCCGCGCGGATCGTCCCCCGCGGCCCAGGCACGCCCGGCCTCGATCAGGCCGACGCTGCTGAGCCATGGATCGCGCCGTTCGACGACGGGGATGTCGGGGTGGGACATGGTGATGTCCAACCATGGTGACAGCAGGATCAGTCTGCCGGGCCGGGGCAGCGCGGAGGCGGCCAGGTCCTGCGCCAGGGCCAGCGCCAGGCCGCCTCCGGCTGAGTCTCCGGCGAGGAAGACGGCCTCCGCCTCGTAGGTCTGGAGCAGGTCGCGGTAGACGGCGGTGAGGAAAGGAAAGGCTTCGCGGTAGGTGTGCCGGGGAGCCAGTCCGTAGATGGGCACCTCCACCCGCATCCCGGCATCGGCGAGTGCGGAGATGAAGCTCCAGTGCTCTTTGGTGATCTCATTGATGTAGGAGCCGCCGTGCAGGTAGATCACCGTTTTGGCCGGGGCCGAGCGCGGGACCACGGTGTAGCAGTCGAACCCCTCCAGGCTGCGCCGGTGCATCCGGTGCCGTGCGGTTACCCGGGCCGGGGGAGCCGGGTCGGCCTTGACCGCGTTGATCGCCTTGCGGGCCCGCTCGGCGGTGGCCATGCGCGGCTTGTACAGCCTGCGCAGCAGCACCGACAGGACCCTCATCTGCACGCTCATCACGCCTCCTGCGGAGCCTGTGGCTCATTCATATCCGTCCCTTGCGGACGCGCCGGCTGCCGCCCGCGATCGGCCCTGCCCATGGGGTACGCGGCACGTCGCCCACCACCTGCACGCTGCGCGGCACCTTAGTATCCGGTCGGCGTGGTACGACGAATACTGGAATTCGCCTGTCGATGGGGGCACGGTTCGGGCGACGTCCACAACCTCCGCGTCCCGGGTACACAGGTGACGGGTCACGGCCGCGCATGGAACGCGCCAATCAGCCATGTGATTGAAACATACATTAAATAGTTAAGTAGAATATTTGTCGGTAAAAGGCGATCCATTCGGTTCAGCTGCAATTTTCGCACTTAACTCATTCTTTACCGATCAGTAATGATCGTCGACTCCAGACATCACGCCTGCGATGATCTACCATGACATCAACCTTGACAAAAGGGTAAACAAGGATGCGGGCCGCCGTGTCATCGAACCGTACGGAGCGAGGGTGGAATGTGGCCCGGCGATGCCGTGTGGAAGCAACGGATACGCGGCTCCATGAAAATCAGGGGTGATTCCATGCAGATCAACCGATTCAACGGGCCGGTGCTCTCGCTCTTCCGCATCGTGACAAGTCTTCTCTTCCTGTGCCACGGCCTGGCGTCGATGTTCGGCGTCTTCGGCGGCAACCGTGGCACCGGCCAGGCCCTCGCGTTCGGCGCCTGGCCCGGCTGGTGGGCCGCGCTCATCCAGGTGGTCTGCGGTGGGCTCGTCCTCGCAGGGTTCCTCACTCGCCTCAACGCGACGCTCGCGTCAGGCTCGATGGCCTACGCGTACTTCGTGGTGCACCTGCCACAGGACTTCATGCCGTTGCGCAACGGCGGCGAGCTCGCGGCGCTGTTCTGCTGGTCGTTCCTGATCATCGCCGTGCTCGGCCCCGGCCCCTGGGCGATCGACACCCTGCTCCGGCGCCGCCGCGGCGCCTTGACCGCCCCCCGCCGGATCCACGCCCCCGCGCACGCCGAGGGAACCTGACCGGCACCTTTTCCCAGGAGCGTACCGGAGCCCTGGGCGCCGATCCGGCGCCTGGGGCTCTCTCACGTTCCGGCGGCTCAGGGGGCGCCGGCGGGGCCCGGCTTCCCGGGGCGTAACGGGAATTTCACACTTTTTTCATTGCTCCAGCCGGATTCGGAAAAGCCCAGGTCAGCGTGGAGAACCCGGTTCGGGCGGGTGGCGGAAAGGACCTTTCACCGATCCGAGGGAGCGCGAGTTTTCGCAGGTCAGACCAAATGTGAATGTACGTTTCACGTTTGCCTGATCCGGATCACGTGGGTAAAGATGAATCATCTCCAGCCGAACCCCCGACCAGGGGTTTCTTCGGCATGCCGGCAACCGACCACCCCGAGGAGGGGACGATGATCCATGCCCGAGGACTGACCCGGCGATTCAAGGTCGGAAAAGGAGTCGTCGACGCCGTGCGCGGTCTCGACATCGATGTGGAGGCGGGCCAGCTGGTGGCCTTCCTCGGTCCGAACGGCGCGGGGAAGTCCACCAGCCTGCGCATGCTGACCTCCCTGCTCCCGCCGACGTCGGGAACCGCGACCGTGGCGGGCCGCGACGTCGTGTCGGATCCGGCCGGGGTCCGCGCCCGCATCGGCTACGTCGGCCAGAAGAGCAGCGCGGGTGAGAACTTCCGCGTCCGCGACGAGCTGGTGACCCAGGCACGCTGCTACGGGCTGCGGCGGGCCGAGGCGCGGCGGCGGGCCGACGAGGTCCTCGGCCTGCTTGACCTGGAGACGCTGGCCACCCGGAAGCCCGGCACCCTCTCCGGCGGCCAGCGCCGCCGCCTCGACATCGCCCTGGGCCTCATCCACCGGCCCGGCCTGCTGTTCCTGGACGAGCCCTCGACCGGCCTCGACCCGCAGAGCCGCGCCAACATCTGGGAGCACATCCTGCGGCTGCGCGAGGAACACGGCACGACCCTCTTCCTGACCACTCACTACCTGGAGGAGGCCGACACCATGGCCGAACGGGTGGTGATCATCGACCATGGCCGGATCATCGCCGATGGAACCGCCGAGCAGTTGAAGGGCGAGCTGGCCGGCGACCGCGTCACGGTCACCGTCCACGACGAGCCGGGGGCGGCGAGGGCCGCCGAGGCCGCCGAACGGATCGCGGGATCGGACGCGGTCACCGTCGACGAAAGGACGGTACGGCTGCGGGTGCCCCACGCGGGCAGGGCACTGCCGGAGTACCTGCGGTCCCTGGAGGCCTCGGGGGTGAAGGTCGCCACCGCGGAGACCGCCCGGCCCACGCTGGACGACGTGTTCCTCGCGCTGACCGGCCGCAGCCTGCGCGAGAGCGACGAGAGCCACGGGACCGCGCCGCACGACGCCTGACCGTCGGCTCCGCCCCCTCGCACTGAACGACCACGATCCGCGCGGCACCCGGCCGTCGGCGCCGTGCTTCCCGCATTGGCCGGCCACGACCCGCACAGCGCCTGGCCGCCGGTGCCATGCCCCTCCCGCCGAACCGCGAGGGCCACCGGCCCCTCCCCCACCGGCAAGAAAGGTCACCCCCGTGAGCGTACGACTCTTCCTCCGTGACACCTCGACCGTGTTCTCCCGCGAGTTCGTCCCCGTGTTGCGCGAACCCCTCGGCCTCCTCTTCACCATGGGGCAGCCGCTGCTCTTCCTCTTCCTGTTCGGTCCGCTGCTCGCCGGAACGCAGAGCTTCGAGGGCCAGGGATCGCCGTGGCAGTGGTTCGTGCCCGGCATTCTGATCATGATGTGCCTGTCCGGGCCGATGATGGCCGGGTACTCCCTGCTGGTGGAGTTGATCGGCGGTTCGATGGAGCGCATGCTGGTCACCCCGCTGAACCGCACCGCGATGCTGGTCGGCCGGACGATGAAGGAGTTCGTGATCCTGCTGGCCCAGGCCGCACTGATCATCGCACTCGCGGTGCCGCTGGGCTTCCGGCCGCACCTGCCGGGGGTGCTGACCGGGCTGGCGATACTGGTCGTGTTCGGGATCGGCCTGGGCTCGCTCTCCTTCGTCCTCGCGATCGCGTCCAGTCCGAGCGGCAACCTGTTCTACGGGGTCACCCAGCTGGTGCTGTTCCCGCTGATGCTGCTCTCCGGCGTGCTGTTGCCGATGGACTTCGGTCCGGCGTGGCTCCAGGCGGCCGCCACGCTGAATCCGGTCACCCACATCGTCGAGGCGGAGCGGGCACTGTTCTCCGGCCGATTCGCGGACCTGTCGGTGCTGTACGGAATGCTCTGGGCCTGCGTCGTCGCCGCGGTGGGCCTGGCCATGGGCACCAGGGCGATGCGCCGCGGCATCTGACCACGGCGCCCTCGGAAGCGGGCCCGTGTTCGGCCTGTCCCTACTCAGAGGGCGATGTGGTCATGCTCGCCCGTGACCCCCGGCATGGTCAGCGGCTGGGAACCGGGCCGCCCTGTGTGATCCAGCCCCGTGTTGACAATGTCAATAGACCCTTCTCTCAGAAGATTCTTCTGCCCCGTGTACTGTTACCTCCGTGAATGTCGATTCCCAGGCCGGGGCTGATTCCCTGGTCTCGGCTGTGGAGATCGCGAAGCTGGCCGGGGTGACGCGGGCCGCGGTCTCCAACTGGCGTAGGCGGCACGCTGACTTTCCCTCGCCTGCCGGTGGCGGGGCGCACAATGTTCTGTTCGCCCTGCCCGAGGTGCACAGCTGGCTGGACCGGCATCGCAAGGGCAGTGAGGTCTCCGGCGAGGTGCTCATCTGGCAGGCCCTGCGCGGTGAGTACGGCGACGAGATGGCGCGCGGCCTCGCCGATGTCGCCGAACTGCTCACCACCGGATTCTCCGAGTCACTGGATATCGAGGTCCGGTCGCTGGTGAAGGACCTGGCCGCGCGGAGTTCACCCGCCGACGTCGTCGCGGGGCTCACCGAACGCTTCATGGGCTCGGCGGGCCGGACGGGCGCGGAGCAGGTGTCGACCGCCCGGCTGGCCCGTGCCGTACGGCATTTCGCCGGTTCGGTGAGCGGTACCGTCTTCGACCCCGCCTGTGGAATCGGCTCCCTGCTCCTCGCGCTCGGGAGTGCTCCGGAGGTCACCCTGGCCGGGCAGGAGGTCGATCCGTCGGCCGCCCGGCTCGCCGAGTCGCGGGCGCGGCTCGCCGGGCATGCGGACGTGACGATCAGGGTGGGTGACTCGCTGCGCGAGGACCGCCGACCGGAGCTGCGGGCGGCGCTCGTGGTGTGCGACCCGCCGGTGAACGTGCCCGACTGGGGGCGCGAGGACCTGCTGCTCGACGCCCGCTGGGAGTTCGGCGTCCCCACCCGGGCCGAAGCCGAACTGGCCTGGTTGCAGCACTGCTACGCGCACGTCGCACCCGGCGGCAGGGTCGTCTTCGTGGCATCGGCCTCCGCCGCCTACCGCAAGGCGGGCCGCCGGATCCGCGCCGAGCTGGTACGGCGCGGCATCCTCACCGATCTCGTCGCGCTGCCCGCCGGGATGGCCGCCTCGCACGCCCAGCCCGTGCATCTCTGGCTGCTGGCCCGGCCGTCCTCCCCCGAGAGCTCGGCCTCCTTCGTCCGGATGGCGGACCTGACGGCCAACGACCCCGACGGCCCGTTCGAGCCCGCTCCAGAGCAGGTCGTGGACGTGCCGCTGATCGATCTGCTCGACGAGACGGTGGATCTCACCCCTTCGCGTTACGTCGCGGCGGCCCGTACCGACCATCTCGCGGAGTACCTGTCCATCCGCGAGGCCCTGGTGGGCCGGCTCCACGAACTGCTGGAGCTGTTGCCACCTCTCGCCTCCGGTCCCGGCTACCTGGAGGGCGGCACGGTCAGGATGGCCGACCTGGCCCGTGCCGGACTCGTCGAACTCATCGAGGGTGGGGCCGTCTCCACCAGTGACCAGCTCGACACCGACTACCTGCACGGTTTCCTGCGCAGCGCCGCGAACACCCGGCGTTCCACCAGCGCCAGCGGCAGCTTCCGCACCGACGTTCGCGGCTCGCGCATCCCCCAGATGGGCATCGACGACCAGCGCCGGTACGGCGCCGCCTTCCGCGTCCTCGGCGAGTTCGAACAGCGCGTCAGGGAACTCACCGAACTGAGCGACCGCGCCACCTCGCTGGCCCGCGACGGCCTCACCGGCGGAGCCCTGCGCCCCCGCACCGACCGGTGAGAACCGGGGCATCTCCCCGCCGACGTGTCCGGCCCCGACCAGAACAGCGGCCAACGGGCCAGAAGCCTTTACCGGCTCGCCACACACGTCGCACGCCGACCACGCCCAGCCGATCGGCAAACCGACGTCCTCGTCCACGCTGCCGACCCTGGTCGTGCAGATGCTGGAGCACGCCGCCATTGAGGACACCTTTAGTGGAGATCCGGACGCCCCTGTGCTCCGCCTTGACATCCGGCCAACTTGTACGGACACTGTCCGTACGAAACCTAAGCGGCGGGGAGTGATCTCCCTGCGGTTGAAGAGCGCCGCGCACCGCGGCGCCGACCGCCCGACCGGTGCCGACGCAATGCCGGCACCCGCTATGGAGGAGCCAGTAGTCATGACCCGTCCCGCGCCAGGCAGCACCGCCTTCCCCAGGCATGACACCAGAAGCCGACTCGAAGTCCGCATCAGCACGGAAGACAAGAACCTGATCGAACAGGCCGCCCGCGCCAGACGGGAGACCGTCACCGGGTTCGTTCTGCACGCCGCTCTCGACGCGGCCGAAGAGGTCATGCGCCATGAACGAATCACCGTGGTGCCCCCCGACTTCTTCGAGGCGATCATCGATTCACTTGATGCACCTCCTCAGCGGAACGAGGCGCTGGCCCGTGCTGCGCGGGAGAGCCGAGAGATTCCGAAAAGGAAGTAACGGTGTATGACCCCCAGTCGCTCGACCAGCAGCACCGCATGGATTCGTTCGACTGCGGGAAGGAGGAACTGAACTTCTGGTTGAGCACGTCAGCCCTGCAGGCTGAACGGAACCGCACCGCCCGTACTTTCGTGTGGACCTCGGATGGGGAGCACGACGTCGTCGCCTACTACTCTCTTGCCGGCCATCTGCTGCAGAAAGACGAGGTCCCTTCCAAGGCGGGCCGGGGCGGCCCGAGCCAGATTCCCGCCGTCATCCTGGCGCGACTGGCACTCCACAAAACATTGCAGGGCGGCGGCTTGGGCGGTCGCCTGCTCGTCCACGCCCTCAGCACGGCCCTGGAATCATCTCGGAGCGTGGCCGCTCGCCTGGTCGTCGTCGACGCCCTCGACGAGGAGGCGGCGCGCTTCTATGAGAAGTACGGGTTCATCCGTGTCCCGGGGAACATGCGACTGGTTCGAAAAATGAGCGACATCGAAGCCGACCTCAGCGGCTGAACGTCTGCCCCCTTGGTCAGAGACGAGGCGGACGAGGTGGTGATGCCCTGCGGCCGGTACCGGACGGGGAGGGCCGCCCGGTGTGGTGGCTTCGAGTCAGCCCGGGTACGGTTCGTGATCGCCCGGCGGGCAGGACGGGTTGCACAGCACGTCGACCCAGATGTCGGCGACCGGCGCGGTGATCTGCTTGACGGCCTCGGCCGAGATCGTGTCGTCGGTGACGTCGGCCCAGATCAGGCGTACCGCGGCGGCCAGCGTGACGATGCGGGTTCCGCACCCCGCGCAGAGGCGCACCCCGTCGGGCAGATCCAGGATGGGCAGCGGACCGCTCACCGGGACCTCCACTCCGCGCAGACGAACCAGACGGTCTTGCCGTCCGCCGGCTTGCCCTCCGAGGCCGGTACGACGCCCCAGCGATCGGCGTAGGCCGTGACGATCGCCAGCCCGCGACCGTGCTCCTCATCCGGACCGGCCGGGACCGGGTTCGGCCACCCCGTGCTGTGGTCGGTGACCTCCCCCCGTACGACCCGCCCGTACCGGTACAGGGCGAGGGTGATCGGCGCCTTCCCGTGCAGGATCGCATTGCTCACCAGCTCGGACACCACCATGGTCACGTTCTCCGCCACGGAGGACATGTCCCAGGCGGCGAGGGCCTCACGCGCGAGGCCACGTGCCTTACCGACCGCCTCGGGATCGGCGGGCAGATCCCAGCATGCTTTGAGGGCGTTGCGAGGTGTCTTCATAAGTGCTCCAGCGGGGGCGAGGCCGACAGAGGGAGTGCCGCACTTGGCATGCGCGGTTCAGAGACACAAGACCGGAATCCGACCTAGCCGACGGTTGATGTCGCACAGAATCACGATCTCCTTACACAGCGTGTTCGCTGACGCGCCTATCATGTGGCCTGTACGGCTCAAACTGCAACTCTCATTCTGAAACTCGACCGATATGTCTTCCCTTGCGCCGAGTGCTCTACGATCGACTTCCCTACGCCCTGGAGGTAACCGATGACATACAGTGGCCAGAGTCCAACGGTGCGCCGACGGCGTCTGGCTGCCGAACTCCGGGGTTTGCGCGAGGCCGCCGGCCTGACCATGGAAGAGGTCGCTCAGTCGCTGGACATGTCGCGGGCCACGATTTCGCGCCTCGAAACAGGCAAAACAGCCCGGCCACGACCTCGCGACATCCGGGACATCCTTGATCTGTACAGGGCAGAGGATGCTCATCGGGAAGCGGTCATGGACCTTGTCCGGGGTGCTCGCGAGCGAGGTTGGTGGGAGCAGTACAAAGGTGTCTTCACCGGCAGCTACGTAGGGCTCGAAGCAGAGGCATCCTCAATCGACACCTTCGAGCCCCTCGTGATCCCCGGCTTGCTGCAAACCTCCGCGTACACAGCCGAACTGATCCGAGCCTCTCTGTCTTATGATCCTGCCGAGCTCGACAAGCGCGTGGAAGCGCGGATGCGCCGACAGGAGATCCTGCGGCGTCCGAACCCGCCCCGGTACCGGGCGATCATCGATGAGGCAGCCCTGCTACGGCCAGTAGGTGATACGGAGGTCATGCGCGACCAACTTCGCAAGTTGATCGACACCCATCCGCTTGAGCACGTGACCATTCAGGTCATTCCAATGTCGGTGGGCCCTCATGTAGGCATGTGGGGTCAGTTCGTCATTCTCGGGTTTCCTGACCCCACCGATCAGAACGTCGTCTACATTGAAACCCCTACAGACAATCTCTATCTTGAAGAGCCCGTACATCTCGAACGCTATAACCTGATGATGCAGCGCCTCGTTACCAATGCACTTGGAGCTGACGCCTCGATCGCTTATCTGTCCGAACTCATCGACCGATTGTGAGACACCCATGGATCTATCCGGTGCCGAATGGCACAAGAGCAGCCTCAGTCAGGGCGACGGCAACAACTGCGTAGAAGTCGCCCGCAACCTTCCCGGCATCGTCGCGGTACGTGACTCGAAATCCCCCGACAAGCCGAGCCTGATCTTCACCCCCTCGGAGTGGTCCGCCTTCGTCAGCGGTATACGGAACGGCCACTTCGACTGATCACAGACCCTCCACGGATATAACCACAAGGAGCTGAGAAAAAACATGGACCTTACCCAGCTCAATCCCACCTGGCGTAAATCCTCCCTCAGCTCGGCAGAGGGACAGAACTGTGTCGAGGTCGCGGCACTCCCCGGTGGGGGTCAAGCCGTGCGGGACTCCAAAAACCCCGGCGGCCCCGTCCTGAAATTCACCTCGGGCGAGTGGTCCACATTCATCAGCGGTGTCAGGGACGGTCACTTCGACTGACCAAAACCTCGTTGCACAGACATAATCGCGATGAGCCGAGGGGAAATCATGTATCTTGCCCAACCCTACTCCTTGACCTGGCGAAAGAGTTCCCTTTCCGGCTCCGGTGACAACTGTGTCGAGGTCGCGGCACTCCCCGAGGGAGGTCAGGCCGTGCGGGACTCCAAAAACCCCGGCGGCCCCGTCCTGAAATTCACCTCGGGCGAGTGGTCCGCGTTCGTCAGCGGTGTCAGGAACGGCGAGTTCGGCTGACGGACACCGGCTATACGGGCATGACCGCGACCAGTCGCCGGGCCAGGGCTTTCGCTTCGGTGAGTAGCCCGGCCGGTGGCTGGTCGAGTTCGAGAGCGTGCTGGTGGATGGTGATGCGGGTGTGCCGGACGCGGTGGGCGGCGTGCGGGATACCGTCGGCCTACTAGGCGAGATCAGGAAGTACCCGGATCGTCTGACGCTCGTTGAGGCAACGGGCGGCCCAAAGGATACAGTGGCCGCTGCCCGAGATGTGGACCAAAGAAGGGGATTACCTCCAGTTGTGTAAATTTGCTAGCTTTTCCGGATCGAGCGGAAGGATTCTGAGGCATTCGAGTGGACGGGTGCGGGTCGGATGCACGACCTCAATCCACTCCACACCGCCGTGCTCAGACAGGCACCACGGAATCGCTCGTAGATACCTGCCGGCGAAGCTCGCAAAATAAGGTGTCTCCTGCCCCCGCACCATGTCCCTGCCGTGAAGGTGAATCAATCTAGCCTTGATACCACGCTCTTCCCAGTGAGCAAGTACGGCATTCGCAGCTCGAAGCAAAGGGCTTCCTTTATCCCACCGGCGGCGGATCACCCAGGCCGCATCCGGATCGGATACAACGGCATCCTCTAGCTGAAACCTCTCCAAGTGAATCGCTCCGCTGTCGATGGCTGAGATGATCTGCTCCCGTGCGTACAGAGGCAACCATCGGTCCAAACCCTCGAACTCGGGAAGCATCGCGTCACGTGGGGCGCGGCCAGCAGCCGGATCTATCGGGATAGCATGCAAACGATCAATGGCCGACTGAAGCGTGTCGCCACGACGCCAGAGCGGCATCATCTCGAAGTCCACTTCGTTCTGGAAATTGAAGAACATCTCACACCCCCTACGACCTTCAAGCAACGGTCGACGGAAGAGTGAGTACGGGTCTCTACCTTGTATCCGCATGCTGGTACTCGTAGTGGCCCATTCACGGGAAGTCTGGTGCTCGATATCCATGTCAACATCACGGGGATTCATCGCGCCCCGTGCGAATGAACCAAAGATCTTCACCTCAGTAACCAAGCTAAACGGCCACTCATCATGATAGGAATCGAGATTCCGAAGGATCTGTTCTACCAGTTCAATTGCCCGTTGCCGCTTCATGCCCAACCTTCTGTTCAGCCAAAATGTTTACAGGCGAAGCCACTAGCTTGAGTCATCGTCACGAGCGTTATTACATCTGCCTCCTTTCATATTAATTCGCGGGCCGCTCACAGGGATCACGAGCACGCCCACTGGAACTGAGGAGACGGAAACCCCCAGTCCATCACCATCGTGGTTAGGGCGTCGTGAACAGCATCAGCCCATTTCTCATCTTGAAGTAGTTCGGGAAGGAGCATGGCGCTTCCTCCATAGTGGCGTTCGTGGGTCGCCTGCACCCCGAGGCTTGACACCTCCAGAAACCGCTCGATGCAGGCCTTTTCCACTTCCGGGTCATGGATGACATCATGTCGCGCGGCCACGTGAACCTCCACCAGGGGTACCGGTATCTGCGAAACTCCAGTGGCTGATTCCATTGCCTTTGGGAAGATCGTGGTTATGAGAGCCTGGATTTCCCGCATTAGCATATGCTCAAGAGTCGGAATTCCGAGCTTCTTCTCCCTGGGAAGCCAGAGATATTGGTCAAGACAAACTTCTAGTTCGAACGGCCCTTCTCCTTGAATCTGAATAATGCACTCGGCTCGCATCCCTGGAGGTGTTTCAGAGCTCCCAGATGGATTTCTGCTTGTGCACCAGAACTTTAAGCTCCGGCTTGAAACATAGGTCGGATCCACTTGCCATTCGGTGACCTGCGGTTTTTCTACCTCTTGTGCCGCCAGGTACACTGTCTTTCCAGTAAACAAACTGTTGGCTAGTGCTTCAATCATGACCGTATCTGTGCCAGGAGCAAAGCGCCCCTGCGGGTGTCCTCTCCACAGCGGCTGATGGGTGATAGTACGAATCACCAAATCTGGATCGGTTGTCTGCTGCTTGAAAACCGACGGTCGATGGTGCGGATGATGCGTCGGCTTGAGGTAAGAAGAATTCATGCTACCGACCTCCCCCTCAACTAGCAGGCTCCGCATCATCTGACGTGGCGCCTTTATGGTTCTGCCATCCAACCTAACGGGTATCGCTCCGTCGAGAACGATGGGGCGGGGCGCCTCGCTCGCACTCACTCTGATGACTAGGACAAGTTTCCCCACTTCTTTTGTTTCCACCTCAATGATTTCTGGAGACCAGTAAGGGGGGTCGAAGGAGTTGCTCATCTTGTTGACCAAGCTGTCTTTAGCTTTGCGATCAACCCCGATAATCTCATCAGGGATCTGGTTCCCGACCTCCGTCACACCGTAAAGCAGGAGACCGCCATAGGTGTTGGCGAATGCAGCAATTGTATCGATCGCCTTGTCGCCTCCTCGCTTATACTCGACTGTCAATCCTTCTGGGATCTGGAGACTTACGAAATCTTCGATCATAGTGAGATCAACTCGGTCGACTGGAGCAGTGAATAAGGGATGCATCAAACCTGCTTTCATGTGAGATTGTGAATCAAACACTTTGACACCGATGTTATCCGAGGGATCTGGAAACCAAACAAGGCTTCTCTGGAAGAGAGAGGAAACCCGTCGACCTTCCGCTTATCAAGCGAACTAGCCGTCTCAATTGGGCTCTACTTCATCTGCAGCAGGACGTCTCCCCGCGGACGCCTGTAAACGATCTTCCATGCAAGCCATCCGCTGCCACTGCGGCCGGTCAGGACATATACGAAGACAGCATCCGGATAGGGAACGACGGCACGCCCACCGGCCGGACGGGTGAGTCGGCGCGCACCAGGAACTTCTGGCTGCCATTAACCCCCTTCTCGTCCAATAGCCGGCCGCGCGCGACGGGTCCACCATCGGGCAGACGGAGCTGGAATTCGGGGTGGGGGTTGGACATCAGGCCCTCTCGGTGTCGGTACAACCAGCAGTTAAGGTCACACGGTCATCGCCTGGCATGGGAACAGCGATCTCCTCGGCTCAAGGCACCCAGGCTCGACGTCACCCCCGGGGTTCGTGCGGGACGATCACGGAACTACCGCCCACCCACGTTGATCTACAGGCGGGGCAGTGGACGTACCAGTCCTCCCATCCATCCCGGAACTCCAGGCGCCCCTTCTGGCCGGTCCCCGGACACACTTCCGGGGTTGGAGGCTCCTCCGATACTTCGGGATCGATATAGGGGGCCGCTTCGGGTGCTTCGCCGATCACGACCGCACTCTCCGAGCCTCGGAAGGTCGTGGTGGTCGACTGTTTGGGGTGACGGGGGCCGTGGCCGGGGGGTGGGGTGAGGGTGGAGGTGTAGTTCTCGCCGTCGATTAAGGGATTGGTGAGGCTTACGTCTGATGCGGCCATCCGGTCGTACTGGGCGAGGACGAGGTTCTTAGTGCGGTACGTGCCGTATTTGGCGATCTCGTTGTTCTTGAGGCCGCCGTTCTCGGTCTGGAAGGTCTCCAGGATGTAGTCCACGTCGGGGCGGTCGATGCCGTAGAGGTGGAAGAAGTACGCGTCCAGTTCGGCGCGGAGCTGGACACGACGGTCCTCGTCCCACCGGAAGGGAGCGCCGGAGTCGCCGAGGTCGCGGGCAAGCCCGCCCATGTCGTGAGCGGTGTAGACGAGTTCGAGAACGCGAGGGGTGAGGAAGGGGATGTGGGGGGTCATGTCATCAGGAGTGGGCACAGGGAGCTGCTTCCAAAGCCTGCGTCCCATGTGGGCTCCGCTGGCCTTCTGACGGGCCACAAAATCGAAGACTATGGAGGACTGTGCTGCGATAAGAGTGCTAGTAAGCGTTGGAGCAGTTGACGGCAACATAAGGGGAAAGGTCTCGACGGCTGCTGCAAGAGGAACGAAGGCAGGGATCGCGGTACGCTCATCGGTCGTGCGAGCGACGTCTCGCCAACCGCATAGCCATTCACTACTCCACCCTTCTTCCTCCAGCCTGAAAGACACGCCCGGAACCTTAATATCCTTCTTCTTGCGAACGGTCGAAACGAATCCCCCTTCTTTGATCCAGCGACGAGGATTTGTTACCTCATATGCGTCGATCTTTCTTTCCGATGGGACGGCTTCATAGTCGTTGTCCCCGAGACCGTAGTACCGGTTCCACCGATGATCGAAAAGGTGCGCCATCTTGCCCTCGTACACCGGAAGCATCCGCTCGCTCCCCCGCACGAAGATATTTCCTTCTCGCTTCCACCCCTCTGCCTCTAGGACTTCACGGGTACGGAAGAGGTCCGAGTCATCAGTGCTATTGAAAAGGTTCTTGAAGCTCATCCCCCAAGGGTTGCCGTTCCCTATGGCCTCATTCCATAGAACCGGGATACGACGATAGACCGCAGTGGTGAGTTCGGCGTCATGGCGACTTCGGAAGATGGGAAGACTTCCCGTGTTTGGACTGATGAGAGCGATCTCTTCGGGGCTGAGCGCGAATACGCGCTCAGCGTCGTCGAGCTCAAGGGCATCTTCGAGGAAGAAAGCGAACTTCGCCGCCGGTTCGCGCAGA
Source organism: Streptosporangium sp. CA-115845 (assembly GCF_050943795.1). Lineage (NCBI taxonomy): Bacteria > Bacillati > Actinomycetota > Actinomycetes > Streptosporangiales > Streptosporangiaceae > Streptosporangium > Streptosporangium sp. CA-115845. The sequence continues at coordinate 6,891,266 of NZ_CP191988.1, forward strand.
TCCCGGCCGGTCATCGAGAGCAGGCAGAACTTGTAGCTGGAGTGCACGCCGACGAACAGCGGCTTGCTGTTCTCGAAGTCGTATAGGGAAGCGACGACACCACGCTGGGTGAGGTCGCCGAACAGATACTGCGCCCCTGCACCCGTCGCAATAGAAGTCGGGGTGATGCACCCGAAGCGCCCCACGGGTGCGACGATTAACGAGAAGCGCTCCGCAAAGAGATGGTCCACAAACAGGGAATTGACCCCCTTGGCGCTGAGACCTTTTTGACAGAAAGGAAACGCCCCAGACTTGCTGGTGAAGTGGAATGTCGACTTCACCTTGCGGCGTTCGGCCTGATAGCGCTCACCCGCGTCCGGGTTCTCCTCGGACCACTCGACGATCCTCGTGCGCCGCGCCGTACCTGAGATCTCAGCGATCGACGGCTCCACCACGCTGAAGTACTTCTTGTCCTCGAAGTCGACCTTGTCCCACGGCGGGTTGCCCAGGACACACGAGAAACCGCCCGCCCAGCCGGTAGCCGGGTCCACGCCCGCGTCGGAGCCGCCGTCCGGGACGGTGAAGACGTCAGGAAACGCCAGGTGCCAGTGGAAGAAACGGTACTGCTTGCGGAGCCGTACGATCTCGTCGTGGGTCGCCCCCGAGGCGGCCGCAGCGTCCGGGTCCTGGAGGGCGCGGAAGACGTCATGGGTGATGGCGGGCGGCGCGTCCTTGGTCTTGTGCCACATGAACGCCGCGCACCAGGCGTCGGCCACGTGCAGGGCGTTGACGTACGCGGCGGAGGTCTCCCAGTCACGGTAGGCCGAGGCCTGCCGGTGGACCTCTTCGAGGGTGTCGGAGGCGGCGTCGGCAATGCGGCGCAGGCCGGAGGCGAAGGTGGTGTTGGCTACCTTCGTCTCCTCATTCAGGTCGAACAGGCCCCCCTGTCCCGCCCGCTCCTTGTCGTTCTGCCTCTCCAGGGACGCCGCGTACTTGACGTCGTCGCCCTCGACCGGCTTGAACGCCTTGTTCGGGATACCGTCACGCAGCAGCGTGGGTGTCGCCCCGATCAGGCCGTTGCCGTGCTTGATGTGCGCGTCCAGGAAGCCGAGCGGCTTGCCCGGCTCCAGGGCCTCCAGCCAGAGCGACACCTTGGCCAGCTCGACGGCCATCGGGTTGAGGTCGACCCCGTACACGCAGCGGGCGATCACCTCGTGCAGCGCGTGCCGGACCGCGTCCAGGGTGGGTTCGGGGTTGCGCTCCCGTATGGCGGCGACGCGCTTGGCGATCCGGCGGGCGGCGGCGACCAGGAAGTGGCCGGAGCCGCAGGCCGGGTCGCAGACGGTCAGCGAGAGCAGCTCGGCGACGATGGCCTCGGCCGGGTCGGGCTCGCCCGCCGCCGACGCCTTCAGCTCACCGCGCTTCTGCGCGTCGTCGATGACCGGGTCGAGCGTGGAGTCGAGCAGGGTCTCGATCAGGGAGCCCGGTGTGTAGTACGAGCCGGTCTTCTTGCGGTCGTTGCCGAGGCGGTTGACCAGCTCGAAGGTGCGATCGACGGCGCTGTGCTTGGGGACGAGCTCAAGGAGCGACTCGTAGATGGAGCCGAGTTCCTCCGCCCCCATGTTCCGGTAGTCCACCTGGCGCCAGCGGGCCGATGCCACGTCCCGGACCCGGTCGAGATGGCGTACCGCCTCCAGCAGATGGACGTTGGAGAGCGACAGGCCGTGCAGCGGGGCGTCGGCGGCGGTGTCGTCGAAGAGGCCGCCGAGGCCGGGCAGCCCCAGTTTCGAGTGACCGTCCTCGTTGCCGAGTGCCCCGAGCACGATCCGCAGGGTCTGGTAGAGATCGGTGTGCGCGGTGCCCCGGCGGCGGCTCGCCTGGTGGCGTAGCCGGCCGGAGGAGAAGTACGCGGCGTAGCGCCGACGCTCCTCCTCACCCGCCGTGGGCGGGTGCAGCGCGTCCCGGTCTTCGGTGACGAAAAGGAAGATCAGCCGGTAGGCGAGGCGGAGCAGTGCCGCGTGGAAGGCGTGGACGTCCAGGTCCTTGCGGAGGTCCTTGTTGTCGGGGTGCTTGAGGAAGCCGGTGCCGAGCGCGGTGATGGCCTTCTGGACCCCGTCGCGGTGGTGGTCCAGCGCCCGGGTGCCGGACGCGATCGCCTCGATCCGCCATTTCTCCAGCCAGCAGGCCGACGGCGCCACATCCTTCTCGACCTTGAAGCGGGAGACGTGCAACAGCCGGTAGAGCAGGACGAAGTCGCTGAACAGTTCGCCGTCGAAGATCGCCTCCAGGTCGAACTCGACGTACGAGGCGGTGGCGAGCGCGCTGGAGTCGCGCAGCAGGCGGAGCCGGCGGCCGTTGGTCAGGACACCCCACAGGTGCGCCTCGGTACGGTTCAGGCACTCCTGGACGAGAGACTGCGGCGGGACCGTGCCCGCGCCGCCGGGGCGCCGGTCCAGCTCGGCGTTCCAGGCGGTCAGGTGCAGCGGGACCTGGCTCCAGCGGTGGCTGATCGCGAAGGTCTTGCCACCGTCGTCGGACGGGATGCCCGCCGCGCCGACCGCCGTCAGGTCACCGAAGCCGAGTTCGGCGAAGAGCGGTTCCAGCCACTGCGTGATCGCCAGGCCGGTGGGGTCGGCCGGGGTCTCCGCCTCCGGGGCGACGGGAAGCTTCGCGCGCAGCTCCTTCCAGATCGACTTGAGATAGTCCCAGCGGCGCTCGGCGTCGTCGCGCACCGAGCGCGAGCCGATCACGCGGTAGTCGGCGGGCAGCGAGCCCTTGACGTCTCTGCCCTCGGAGATGCGGACCAGCATGTCGGCGGGGAGCAGGCCGCCGATGGTGTGCACGGCGGAGAAGACCTGGTTGCGGGCGGTGGCGGACATCAGGCTGCTCCTCCGGCGACGGCGGGGACAACGGCGGGGGTGACTGCGGGAGCGACGGCGCCGGAGGTCGGCAGGTAGACGTAGACGCCGAGAATGTCGGCACCTTCCTGGGCGGTGACGTCCACACCCCGGACGATCTCGCCGGAGGCGCTGCGGACCCGGCGGTGCGAGGCGAGGAGTTCGGCGGCGAGCTCCTCGCCGTACGCCTCCAGACGTGCCTTCGTGGCGGGCAGACCGTCCAGCACTCGGCTCATTGTGCGCTCGCCGAAGGTGGGGTCGGTGTTCTCGTCGGCGGTCGCGTCGAGCAGCCCCAGCGCGGCCTCGGCGGGCAGCCACACCGCGTTCGCCGGTGAACCCTCGAAGGCGAGCAGCCGGGCGTCCTCGGCGACCAGCTCCCGCTCCCCCGATCTGGAGGGCAGGGTGAGGTGGAAGCGGTAGCGGACCAGGAGCAGCGTGGTGCGGGTACCGACGGCCTTGGTCCGGACCACTCCGCAGCGGCGGGCCGGGCGGGGGCCGTCGGCCTTGTCGTCCAGGGCGGCGTTGAGGACGTACCCGGCGAGCGCGCCGACCACCGGGTCGGTGCGGACCATGGCGACCTCACCGCGCGCCACCGCCGCCGTCGTACGGAACGGGACCGGGCGGCCCAGCTCGACGGCGTCGCCACCGAGGACGGGGGCCAGCGCGTCGCGGAGCCCGGCGGGGGTGCCGCCCACCTCGACGGTGAAGTCGCCGGTGCCGCCCGCGTCGTCGCGCAGGACGCCGTCGAGGGCCTCCAGGGCATGCCGTACGAAGCCGCGGACCTCGTTCGACCGCCCGAGGGTGTCGCGGATCGCGGCGACCTCGCGGGCGACCTCCTCGGGGTGGATGGCACGCTGGGCGAAGCGGGAGCGGGAGGTCCTCTCCCGTTCGGCGGCGGAGTTCCACTCCGTCTCCAGCTCGGCGGCCCTGGCATCGATCGCGCCGAGCTCCTCCAGGCCGAAGAGGGTCTCCTGCTCGCGATGCCGGTCGCGCATCAGCATCCACTCGACGATCGCGTCGGTCACCCCGGAGGAGGCCGCGTCCGGGACGGAGACGGAGATGCCCAGGTCCTTGCGGATCTGGCGGTGCTTCTTGATGAGGACTTCGAGGACCTTGCCGTCGATGCCGTTGTCGCTGCCCCAGAGAGTGATGATCTTGACGATGTCCCGCTTCTGGCCATAGCGGTCGACCCGGCCCTCGCGCTGGTCGTGGCGGGTGGGGTTCCACGCCAGGTCGTAGTGGACGACCGCGTCGAAGTGATGCTGGAGGTTGACGCCCTCGGAGAGGCAGTCGGTGGCGACCAGGACGCGGCGGGCGGCGGCCTCGTCGCCCGCCTCGTCGGCGAGCTCCTCGATGCGCTGCAGGCGCTGCTGCGGGGAGAGCGTTCCGGTGACGGCCCGGACGACGGTCTTCTTGCCGAGTTTGCCGTCCAGGTGCTCGGCGACGTACTCGGCGGTCGGGATGTAGCGGCAGAAGACGATCGGGTGGTGGCCCTCGGCCAGCAGCCCCTTGAGGTGCCTGACCAGGGCCGCCAGCTTCAGGTCCTGGGCCGTTCCCTCCAGTTCGGCCGCCCGGTCGGCCAGTTCGGCGAGCCGCGCGCCCGCCTGGTCGATCTCCGCGCCGGGTGCGACGTCGAGACCCTCCAGGGTGTCGTTGTCGGAGGAGTCACTGGTCAGGGGGGCACCGAGCTTGTCGGCCTCCTCGGCGGTGCCGGCCTTCGCCGCCGCCGAGCGGGTGCGCAGCGTCTGGGCGGCGGCACGCGGTGAGGAGACCAGGGAGCGCAGCAGCGCGATCGCCGACCACCAGGCGATCCGGGCCTCCCGTTTACCCTGGTCACCGGCGGCGGTCACCCGCTCGCGGGCGTAGCCGACGGCGTCGTCGAGGAGTGCCTGGTAGGCCGGGGAGAGCTTGTAGGTCTCGTCCTTGAAGTACCGGTCCGAGGGGAACGTGGTCTCCTCGGCCAGGCTGTTGTCGGCCAGGCCGTCGTGCACGGTGAGGAACCGGCGGACGTCGGCCCGCTTGCGGTGCACGAAGTGCGCGGCGAGCAGCTTGCGGCCCTCCTCCGAGCCGAGATCGACCGTCGCGAGCTCCGGCCGGACCAGGCCCAGCAGGTTGCGGAACGCACTCTCCTTACCGCTGTGCGGGGTCGCCGTCACCAGCAGCAGGTGACGGTCGGCCTTGGGGTCGGCGATGCGCTGAAGGAGCTCGTAGCGGAGCTGGTTCTGCACCGAGCCGCTCTCGTCGGCGGCGACGCAGGTGTGCGCCTCGTCGACGATGACCAGGTCGGGGCAGTGCCGGACGAAGTCGTCGCGGTGCCGGGTGGACTTGATGAAGTCGGTGGAGACCACCACGTGGGGGTGCCGGTCGAAGAGGGACTGGCCCAGGTCCAGGCCGCGCTCCAGCCTGGAGACCGTGGAGGCGAGGACCAGTTCGGCGTCGATGCCGAACTTGGTGCGCAGTTCCTGCTGCCACTGCTCGGCCAGCGCGGGCGAGCAGAGCACGGCGAGTCCCTTCGCACCGCCCTGGGCGAGGAGCTCGCTCGCGATGAGACCGGCCTCGACGGTCTTGCCGATACCGACGTCGTCGGAGATCAGCATCCGTACGGTCTTCTGGCGCAGCGCCATCATCAGCGGTACGAGCTGGTAGGCGCGGGGATCGACGGCGATCCCGGCGAGCGAGCGGAAGGGGCCGGCACCGGAGCGGAAGCCGATGCGCAGGGCCGAGCGGAGCAGGCCCGCGGTGCGTTCGTTACCGAGGTCGGTGGCCGACGGGGGTGCGAACTCGGCGCTCGTGACGTCCTCGAAGCCGGGGAAGACGGCCGCGATGTCGTCGTCCGCCCCGCCCAGCGGGCGCAGCACGAGCATGTCGGGGGCGCTCTCGGGCAGCACGATCCAGTCGCGGCCACGGGCGGAGACCAGGGAACCGGCGGTGTAGACGGTCGTCATCGGGGGGTGACTTCCTCGGGTAGGGGTGCTGTCGCTTCTCTGGTTCAGCCGCCTGTGCCGGGGCCGAAGTAGCGCCTGAACCGCTCCGCGATGGCGGACCAGTCGGCGTCGTGGGGGAAACGAACCACGTCCCAGCCCTGGTCGAACAGCCGGTCCTCGGCCTCGCGGTCGCGCTCGGCGACCGCGGTGTGCTCGTGGACGGGCCCGTCGACGAAGACCGCGACGTTGACGCCGGGCAGCCGGTAGACGTAGTCGGGACGGGCGTGTGCCTCGGTGACGAGGGTCTGCGCCTCGTCGGGCAGGCGCAGACCGCGCCCCTTGAGCCAGGTGACGAACCTGGCCTCCAGTGCGGTGTCCGACCGCGCGGTCAGGCGCGCCAGCTGCTCCGACCGGGACTCGCCCTGGCCGGTCGTCAGGGCCTGGCCGCCCGCGAGGCGCAGCAGCAGGTCACGTACCAGGTGGCGGTCGATGGAGGCGTGGTCGAGCTGGTTTCCGTAGGTGAGCAGGCACTCGTAGCAGCCCAGGGCGCAGGGGCGGTCGGGGTGCGGGCCCCCCAGGTCGGTTCCGTCGGGGGCGAAGTGGCAGATGGCCAGGGCCTCGGCGGCGGCACGGGCCAGCGCGCCGGGCTCGGACTGCATCAGCCGCAGCACACCGGCACCGCCCTCGGCCGCCTCGGTGAACAGCATCCGGTCCCGGGGGCCGTCGTCCGGCGGCAGCAGTTCGCTGCTCAGCTCGGAGTCCTCCAGTTCGAAGGCGGCCTCGATGCCGCGTTCCAGCGCGTACATCAGCGAGAGCGCGACCGGTTTCTCCAGCGGCTCGTCCAGCTTCAGCACCACGATGTTGCGGGTGTCCTGGACGTAGGGGATGACGCGCTTCCTGCGCCGCCTCTCATTGCCCTCGGCGTCGATGACGGGCATCTCACCGGAGTCGCCGGAGGCCTCACCGGCGTCGCGCTCGTTCATCCATCGGCCGTCGGCGGGGTCGAGCCAGAAACCGGCGGGTTCGTCCGGCTTGGCGCGCACCCGGCCGGTGTTGGTGATGCGGACGGTCGCCGAGTCGCCGTACGACAGGATGGCGAGCCTGCCGGCGGCGTCGGAGACGAGGGCGTCCTGACGGCCGGGGCGCTTGCCGTGCCTGTTGAAGCAGTACGAGGTCACCAGCCGGAAGCCCGCCTTACGACGCTCCTCCTCGTCGGAGGAGATCCGCTCACGGCGCTTGGTGTAGACCGTGTGCAGCTGGAGCAGCCCGTACGTGGTCTCGCTCAGCGGCGCGTCGCACATCTCGCAGCGGTCGACGAGGTCATGGGTGTCGTGGTGGTAGCCGCAGCCGGTGCACCGGAGGGCATCGGTGGTGACGATGTCGCCGGTGGCGTCCGGCGGCAGCTGAATGCGGGTGACCTGGTAGCGGGCGCCCTCGTGGTAGATGAGGGCGCCGGGCCCGAACTCGCGGATGGCCAGGAAACGGGGCCGCTGGAGGTAGTCGCCTTCGCCGAACCGGGACCCGGCCGTGGGGATGTACGCGGCGAGCGGCAGGCGCGGGAAGGAGTAACCGGGCAGGAAGCCCTCGCTGGCCAGGTAGCGGTAGGGGTTGAAGTCGGACAGCACCGACTTGCTGTCCACGCTCTCGTTCTTGAGGAGGTTGAGCTGGGTCTCGGCCTCCCGGCGGCGACCGACGGCGATCTTACGGTCGCGTTCGGAGAGGGTATGGTCCAGGACCCGGCGGTTCTGCTCGGCCTGGTCGACGAGGGCGGCCCTGAACAGGTCGCGCCAACGGTCGAACGCCCGGTCGAACCTCTCGGGTGCGGTACGGATCTCCTGCTCGATCCACTGGTCGTCCCACCAGGTGGTGTCGGCGAAGGTGGGCAGCAGCCCGCCGAAGACCTTGCGGGCGGCCGCCACGGCACGAGCCTGCGCACCGGTGTCGTGCAGGGCCGCGACGATGTCGTCTTGCAGGGCGAGTGCGGGGTCGGGGCGGCGGGCGTCCTCGGCGTAGCCGATGTCGATGATCCGGGGAATGGCGCGGCCCAGCTTGAGCCCTGCCTCGGCGAGCCAGATGGCCTGGACGTGCGAGCGTACGAGGTCCCTGTTCGCGAGATCGAGGCGCGGCGGGGCGACGGCTCCGGCGACCATGCGTTCGGAGCGGCGGAAGTAGTACTGGTCGTGGCTGTTGCCGGTGGCGCAGTAGGTGGTGACGAGCGCGGGCTGCCCGGACCGGCCGGCCCGGCCGCTGCGCTGGGCGTAGTTGGCCGGGGTGGGCGGCACGTTGCGCATCATGACGGCGTTGAGCTCGGAGATGTCGACACCCAGCTCCATCGTCGGCGAGCAGTACAGCAGCTTCAAGTCGGCCTTACGGAAGGCCTCCTCGCGCCTCTCCCGCTCCTCGGGGGCGACCTGGGCGGTGTGCTCGCGGGCGGCGAGCCCGCTGAGCGTGTCGGCCGTGTTCCGGTAGAGGTCGCGGAAGAAGGTGTTGACGCGCGGGCCGTCGCCGCTGGCGTAGGTGCGGGTCAGCGGGTCATGGGTGCCGGTCTCCCCCGTTCCGGCACGCCAGATGAGCGAGGCGGCCGAGATGCGGTAGCCGGTGATGGCCGGGCCTGCGGGTCCCCGGAAACGTCCCGCACGCTGCGGAGAGGCGTCTATCTCCTTCACCAGGCCGGCTTTGGCGAGCACCTTCAGCAGCTCCACGATGATCTGCTGGACGTCGTCGACCGGCAGGTCCTTGAAGTGCATCCGCCGCAGGTACTTGCCGAACTTGCCACGTCCGGACAGGAACAGGCCCGAGCGGTCCAGGCCGGGCCGGGACCCCCGCGGGTAGGCGGTGCCGACGTTGGGGCGGTCGCCCGCGGAGAGCGCCCAGAGGCCGACGAGGCGTTCCTCGCTGGCGCGCTGGAGGGTGTCGAAGTCCTCGCGGAAGTGCTGCACGTCGATGGCGAGGCCACGGCGCATCTCGTCGAGCAGCGTGCGCATGATCTCGGCGCGCCGGCCGGGCTCGGCCTCACGCAGCCTCAGGTGCGTCCTGGACCAGCGGTCCTGCTGCTCGGCGAGCCATTCGAGGTCCTCGTAGTGGATCTCCAGCAGGCCGGTCTGCTCCAGGTTGGGCATGGTGATGCGCCAGCCGCGCTCCAGGTCCAGGTAGAGGCGGAAGGCGATGACGTCCCGCAGAGTCTTGGCGGCGTTGCGCGCCAGCGAGGGGGGCAGGTCAGCGGTTCCGGCGTAGTCGGCGACCTCCAGGCCCAGGGCGCCCGCGACGCGGGAGGCGAGCTCCTCGTGGTTGATTCCGCCCTCACCCGCCTTCTCCGCCTCGACGGCCGCCTGGTACAGGGCACTGCGCAGCTGGGTGATCTGCACGAAGTCATTGAAGTGACCGGCCTGAAGGGAGGCGTCCTGCCGGTTGTCGACGAAGGTGAGGAGCTTGCGGGCCTCTTTCTTGAGCGCCTCGGCGGGAGCCGCCTTGAGGGAGCGGACGATGGAGGCGGAGACCAGGGAGGTCGCCGAGGAGCGGCCCTCCTGGTCGAGGGTCGCGAGCTTGGCGAAGTCCCTGCCCCTGGTCTGCTCGTAACTCACCCCGCAGTGCGGGCAGAAGAGGAACGGCGAGGGGATGAAGGCCGCCTTCAGCTCGCCCCGGCCCTCGATCCCGTACGGGTCGACGGTGATGGCGCTGGGCAGCCGCACCCGGTAGGAGGCGCGCACGACCTCCTGCCCCAGCTCGTCGATCTCCAGCCAGGACTCGGGCAGGCGGCGGTCGGCGATGGCCTCCTCCGGCGTACGCGGCCAGGGCCGGTCGGAGTCGATGTAGAGGTAGCCGTCCCCGGCACGGCCGCCGGTGGCCGAGGTGTCCCGGCGCGGCTCGTAGACGACCCGGTTGTTCTTCTCGGTACGCCACACGGTCAGGTACTCCTGCCCGCACTCGCGGCAGAAGGCCAGCGGCAGCAGGATCTTGCCGTCCGAGCCGGGCTGGACCAGTTGGTAGTCGCGCGTCAGGTGGCGGGCCGGCTTGTCGTCAAGGGTGACGTAGACGGTGTCGCCCTTGGAGAGGAACTGGTGCAACCGGAAGGCGAACAGCGGGCGCTCGGTGACCGGGTTCCTGGCCTCCGAACCGGCCTTCAGGGTGTGGCGGATCGCCCGCACGCAGTCGGCCTCGGTCAGCCCGCTGTCCGTGGCGAGTTCGGCGGCCGCCTCCTCGATCTTGGCGGGTCTCTGCCGGACCAGGCGCCCCGTCGCCTCGGCGGCAAGACCGAAGCGCGTCTCGATCCAGCGGGCGAGAGGGTCCTTCACCAGGTCGGCGTAGGCGCGCGGAGCTCCCGGGGCCCGGAGCCGCTCGACCGGCACCGCGTGGGGGGGTTCCTCGGTGGCGCGGACAAGCGTCTCACCGATGACGTTCCCGGGGCTCACCTCGGTGCCGAACAGGGTGGTGGCGACGTGCGCGACGACGGCCCGCTGGTCCTCGGCGGTGCCCTCGCTGGAGATGGTGGCGGAGGTGCCGACGCACTGCAGGCGCTCGGCCTGGCAGGCCTCGCGTACCCGGCGGATGAGCAGGGCCACATCGGCGCCCTGGCGGCCTCGGTAGGTGTGCAGCTCGTCGAAGACGAGGAACTCCAGCCCCTTCGCCATCCTGATGAGCGAGCGCCGGTCCTCAGGACGCGTGAGCATCAGCTCCAGCATCACGTAGTTGGTGAGCAGGATGTCCGGCGGGTTGTCGCGGATCTCCCGGCGCCGCTCGTCGTTCTCCTGACCGGTGTAGCGGGCGTAGGTGACCGGCTCGCGGCCGAGGCCGTAGCCATCGCGCAGATACTTGTCGAGCTCCTTGATCTGGCTGTTGGCCAGGGCGTTCATCGGATAGACGATGATCGCGCGTACCCGCTTGCGGGCCTTGGAGCCCTCCCGCTCGCGGTCCTTCAGCACCTTGTCGACGATCGGCACGATGTAGGAGAGGGACTTGCCCGAGCCGGTGCCGGTGGTGAGCACGTAGGAGTCACCGGACTGGGCGGTGTCGATCGCCTCGCGCTGGTGGCGGTGGAGCGTGAGCGGACGGCCGTCGCACACCGTACCGTCCTTGGTCTTGCCCGCCTGGAAGATGCGCGCGCACTCCGGGTGCAGCACCCCTTCGCTCGCGAGTTCGAGAACGGTGCCGCCCGAGGCGAAGAACGGGTTCAGTGACAGCCAGGGGTCGGGCCACTGGGACTTGGCGTCCAAATCGTCCTCGACGAAGGCCGCGATCCGGTCATCGCGGATGATCGTGCCACCCTCGGTGAACGACCGGTAGTCCTCAATGAGCTTTTTGTGCACTCCGAAGACATCCATACCGGACCCGGCCGGCCGGGCCTCGGGGGTGTCCGCCGGCTCGACGGCCGGTCGGGCGACGCGGTCCTCGGCGCGCACGGTCGTGAGGTGACGCACCGGATCGGACTCACGCCAGCCGGGGACGTCCACCTCCCCCACCGCGAACGGCGCCAGGGCCTCTCGGACGGCGACGGCGTCGGCGGGCCGGTCGGCCGGGTCCTTGGCGAGCAGCTGTCCGATTAGCCTCGCCGGCTCCTCGGGGACGTCGGAGCGGAGCAGCCGTACCGGGGGTGCCGGTTCGGTGAGGTGCTTCTGGCCGAGCTCGTACGCGGACTCGCTGTGGAACGGCGGAACACCGGTGAGGAGTTCGAACAGCATGCAGCCGAGGGCGTACAGGTCCGCCGCCTGGGTCACCGTCGCGGCGAGGAACTGTTCGGGGGCCATGTAGCGGGCGGTGCCGACCGTGACACCGGTGCTCGTCACCCTGCCGCTCTCGATGTCGTCGAGGATCCGCCCCATGCCGAAGTCGAGGACCTTGACCACTCCGCCACGGAGCAGCATCACGTTGGCGGGCTTGAGGTCGCGGTGGATGACACCGGCGGTGTGCGCCGCGGACAGGCCGTCCGCGATCTGCGCGCCCAGCGCCGCGACCCAGGCGATGGGCAGCTGCGGATGCTCGTTCACCAGATCCCGCAGCGTCTCCCCGTCCAGAAACTCCATGGCGAGATAGGGCAGGCCGGTGTCGTCCACACCGCCGTCGACGATGTGCGGAAGGTTCGCGTGGTCGAGCTTGCGCATGATGCGCACCTCGCGGTCGAACCGCTGGACCGCCTTGGCGTCGGCTCGCGAGTCGATGATCGCGCCGGAGCGGCTGCGCAGGATCAGCTTCACCGCGACCACGCGGTTCTCGGCGTCCGCCGCCTGGAGATCCTCCGCGCGGTGGACCTCCCCCATGTTTCCCTTGCCTATGGCTCCCAGAAGACGGAACCGGTTCGCCACCCGGTCCATGTTCACAGGCACTCGTCGGTCTCCCTGCGCTCCAGGCTGGGAACGGAGCCCAGCGGCAATCGGCGGGCTCCCGCACCGTGCGTCGACAGAACCCCGCCATCCCCAGCAAAGTACACGATCACCGTGAAATGTGACACGTATTATGCGTTTACAGTGTCAACACACATATCTGGTTATCTGTGGCACCTGGCTCCATGAGCGGAACGGGCGGGCCGGCTGATCGAGACGACGGGGACCTGAGGCGACGACGGCGAACCCATGCGGGTGGGTACATGCCCGTCTTATCAGCGCCCAGGCGGGCTGGGGTTACGCCGATACGCCGATCGTTATGAACCCGGGGCCATCCGGCTCCGAAAGTCGTCGAGCGACGCCCACAGTTGGAATCACCCGACCACGACGACAACGCACGGGGCCAGGCCGGCATCTACGCGCTCTGGGACTGGTGCCATGGGTACCAGGGCGATGCACCGTGGCATCTGACACAGCGCCCTCGGGAGCGGGCGCGTGTTCGGCCGATCCCTCTCCATCGGCACGGAAAAGAGCGCAGAGAAGACGGAGAGCCCCGCCCCTTTCGGTGGAGGGGCGAGGCTCTTCGCCGTACGCGGCCTACCGAGGGGTAGGGCTCGACGTGTGGGAGGGCGACGGGGTGCCCGACGGCGTGGGAGCGGGGTTCTCCTTCGCCGGCTCCTTGGTGATCTTGCAGTCGTAGGCGGCGATGGCGTACCCGCTCAGCAGTTTGCAGGTCGTCCAGATGTGGCCGACCCGGTAGGCGTAGACGGCGGGAAGGCCGCCGTCCTCCCCCGCGGGGCCCTGGGGCCCCTCAGGGCCGGCCTCACCGGGAGCGCCCTTCGGGCCGGCCGGACCGGCGGGACCCTGCGGGCCGGTCTTGCCGGTGTAGCCACGGGGTCCGACCGGGCCCGGGGCCCCGTCCTTGCCGTCCGTACCGTTCCTGCCGTCACGCCCGGCGGGTCCCTGGGGGCCGGGGCCCGCGACCGAGCTCTGGCCCTGGGCGGACTCCTTGGCCCACCACACCTTGACCTCGGTGGGCTTGCACTTCGTGGTGGCGTTGACGAGCCGCACGTAGCCGGTGCTCTTGGCCTTGCACGCGTAGATGAGGTCAGCGGCCGAGGTCTGTGCCGCCGAGGCGGTGGTGACGCTGGACAGGCCGACCGCGAGGATCGCGGTGGCCACGATCGCCAGAGGCGTCTTGAAACGCATGTGGAACTCCAGAGAGGAAAGGGAAGGCCGTGGCGCGGCTCGACCACAGTGGCAGCTGGGAACGGTCCACGCTGCCATATCGGATCATGTAATGAAAAAGAGACCGGTTTCGCCGATGGCCGGTCGGACCCAGGTATGGGTCTCCGCACGGTGCGGAGTGGCCGGGCATGCCCCGCGGCCCCGCCGACGACCTCGACCGGTTGCGGGGGCCGCGTCCCGGCGCCCCGTACCGGCCCGGTCAGTCAGACGCGTCAGGACGGTACGACCAGCGCCCCTGCAGCAGGAACAGCAGGGCCAGGGAGGGCACCAGGAGCAGCGCCCCGACGGCGAGCGAGATGAGCGTCGCGGTCAGCACCGCCGGATGCGCCGCGGCCTCGTTCACCGTGAGGGACGGCGGGAGCATCAGGGGGTACTGCGCGAGCGGCCAGCCCCACAGCACCGCGGTGACGGCCAGCGCGCCGGTGATCCGGACGAGCGTGAAGTTCCGCCGCCACAGCAGGACCAGGGAGAGCAGCCCGAACACCGCACTGGCGATCACCAAGGGCAGCGCCCGGTGGGTGAGGCCGTCGAACAGGCGGGGCGCGTCCGCGCGGAGCACCGCGATGCCGGCGAGCGCGACGACTCCGACGCACAATCCCGTGATCAGCGCCTTGGTCCGGAAACTCTCCGCCAGGTGCGCCATCCCCGCCCGTACCGCGTCGTCGCACAGGTATGTCGCGGCCAGGTAGGCGCAGGTGCCGACCGCGAGAACCCCGCCCAGCATGGAGGTCGGATTCAGCCAGCCGGTCACGATGTTCCCTGCCGCGAGGCCCACCGGAACCCGCCCCGAGGCGACCCCTCCGGCGGCGGCGCCCAGGAAGAAGGGGGTCAGCACGGAGGCGATCGCGAAAGCGGCGCCGAACAGGCGTTTCTGCCACAGCTCCGTGGCGGCCTTACGGAAGGCGAAGGCGGATCCCCGGGCGATGATGCCGAACGCCACCAGCGTCAGCGGGATGTAAAGGGTCGACATGACAGCGGCGAAGACCGGTGGGAACCCGGTCCACAACATGACGAGCACGAAGATCAACCACACGTGGTTGGCCTCCCAGACCGGCCCGATGGAGTGCTCGATGAGGTTGCGCTCCGGCATGCCCGCCCTGCTGCGCCCGGCCAGCAGATCCCAGATGCCGCCGCCGAAGTCGGCTCCGCCCAGCAACGCGTAGCCGGTCACCCCCACCCAGAGCACAAGCAACACGATCTGCGCCGGGTCCATCGGATCAGTCCCGTTCCTGAGGGGCGTGCAGGAGCACTTCGCGGGGGATCTCCTCCGCCGGGACCTCCTTGGGTTCACGTGCCAGCCGCCGCAGGACGTAGCCGATGGCGACGGTGAGGAACAGATAGACCAGCAGGAGGGCGAGGAAGCCCAGCCACAGCCCGGGGGCGGGATTGACCCCGTCGGCCGTGCGCAGCTTGTTGTACACGACCCAGGGCTGCCTGCCGACCTCCGTCACGATCCAGCCCGTCTCCACCGCGACGACGGCGGCGACGCCGGAGACGGCCGCGAGCCTCAGGAACCACGGGGAGCGCGGCAGGTCGCGCCGCCGCCACCAGGTCAGGGCGAACCAGGCCGCCATCAGCAGCAGGAAGAAACCGATCCCCACCATCGTGTCGAAGGCCAGGTGCACAGGGTTGACCGGCGGGCGGTCAGCCGGGGGAACGATGTTCAGCCCCTGGACCACGGTGCCGGGGTGGAGGCCCACCAGCAGGGAGAGGCCGTAGGGAATCTCCAGCGCGTAGCGCAGCTCGTCGTTCACCACGAAACCGCCGATGCTCAGCGGCGCACCGGCGCGGGTCTGGAAGAGAGCCTCCGCGGCGGCGAGCTTGATCGGCTGGTTGGTGGCCAGAAACCTGGCGATGAGGTCGCCCACCAGGATCTGGAGCGGGGTGAATATCGAGGCGAGCGTGAAGGGCACCAGGAATCCCAGCCGGTGGTAACGGTCGCGCCGACCACGCAGCATGGCCACCGCGTAGACGCTCGCGACGAGGAACCCGGCGACCATGAACGCCGCGACGATCATGTGCGTCGTCTGCAGCGGTGTGGCCGGGTTGAGCATCGCGCCCCACGGGTCCACGCTGGTGATCTTCCCGTTCTGCGCCTCGAACCCGACCGGCTGGTTCATCCACGCGTTGGCCGAGACCACGAAGAACGCCGACGCCGTCCCCGCGATCATGACGGGAATCCCGGTCAGCAGGTGGATCCTGGGCGGTAGCCGGTCCCAGGAGTAAAGGTAGACACCGATGAAGATGGCCTCGATGAAGAAGGCGATCCCCTCCAGCGCGAAGGGGAACCCCATCACCTGGCCGTAGGTCCCCATGAGACCCGGCCAGAGCAGGCCCAGCTCGAAGCTGAGGATCGTCCCCGAGACCGCCCCGACCGCGAACAGCACTCCCACGGCCCTGGCCCACTTGCGGGCCAGCCGCATGTAGTCGTCGTCGCCGGTGCGGATCGCCCGCCACTCGGTGAACACCAACAGGACCGGCATGCCGACACCCATGCACGACAGCACGATGTGCCAGCCCAGCGACACCGCCATCTGCAGCCGTGCCGCCAGCAGATCCATCGCGCTCGCCGCCCCGGCCAGCATGCCGATCCCCGTCACGGCACGGACACTTCAGCGTGCGTGACACGGTGGCCGGTCTCCCCATACGCGTCCGGCCACGCGCCCCGCATCTGAAAACAGCATCTGACCTGCATGGAAGCGCTCTTCCCGGTACGCGTGAGCCGCAAACGACGGGAGGCCATGTCCACGGATCCGGCGCGAGACGCCACACCGGGAACCGGTCATGGTTATCGCCCCTGACTGAATGGGGATAAATCAGTCTTATCACCATGAAAAACAGGCCAGTTCCTTGATCTGGGTGATTCCGCACGCCAGCGGTGTGCGGAATCACCCAGATCAAGGAAACCTCCTGATCACCCGCGCCTCCCCTCGGGGTGTCCGGAGATCCCGGTAGACCATTCGCCCTGGGTCCGAGTGACCGGTGATGATGTCCCGCACCAATGGTTAGGCTTTGATTCTTCCCCGCTCACTATTTTGAACATAGCGCCGCTGCGGCCTGTTGTAGGCTGCCGACGTGAGCGCCGCCGCCCCGTCCCCCGGTCCAGATTTAAAATATCCATTTTTCTGAGTTATCCGAAACCGTGCAACTCTCGGCAAGAGGCGTTCGTCGAAGCACTCTGCGGCTATCTCGACGACCGCGGTTTCGCACTCCGAACCCTGGGCGTGACGGACTACGACATGGACGCCCCCTTGAAAGCGATCCGCCGTTTGATGCTTGAGTCAAACGCCTTGATCACGATTGTCTTCCGCCGGACATACGTTGAGCGGGCCGTTGGAAACCATCTGGCCGACTTACCGGGCCGCTCCCCCTACATCGTCAGCGACCAATGGCTGACGAGCCCTTGGTCGCACATCGAGCCGGCCATGGCCTTCCAACTGGGGCTTCCCTCTCTGATCCTGCGGGAGCGCGGGGTAATCGCCGACGGCATACTGGAAAAAGGCGTCCTGGGCAGCTACATGCCGGAGTTCGACACCTCCACCCCCGTGGACGACTACTTCGACTCCCCGGAGTGGCGTGACCTCATCTGGAAATGGGAGAGCCAGACCCGAAAAGTAGTGGAGACCAAAGGGAATCCCCCGAAGCTGTATTGACTCATGTCACCTTGAGCGACGTGGCACAGCCGTCGTCAACCGGAACCTCACGTATCGCGCATCCGCCAGGGCCGGTGACACGACCCGGGTGGACAGCCCTGGAGCGCGGTTATGCGTCAGGCCGGCTCGGCGGCGACAGCACCGGCGGGCACGCATGCCGCCTTGCCGAGACGGCGGATCACCGGGACACTCCCGGCATGCGGATTCCAACGGACGGAGAGATTCGCGCGCTGCACGCGAAGTACGCGCCCACCCGGGAAGCGTTCGAGCTCGTCCACACCCACTGCGAAATCGTGTGTGGAATCGCGGAACAGCTCCTCCCCCGTGCCGCCCCCGATCTCGATCCGGACCTGGTGCGGGCCGGCAGCCTGCTTCATGACATCGGGGTGTACCGGCTGTACGACCAGGCTGGAAAGCTCGATCACGCACGCTATGTGCGTCACGGGATACTCGGCCACGAACTTCTCCTTGGCGAGGGGTTCCCGGAGAAGATCTGCCGCTTCTGCTCCTGTCACACCGGGATGGGAATCAGCCGTCACGACGTACAGCGACAAGGTCTCCCGCTGCCACCTGCCGACTACATGGCGGAATCAGGCGAAGAAGAACTTGTGATGTACACGGACAAGTTTCACAGCAAAACCGACCCCCCGACATTTGTTTCCGCCACCTTCTACACCACTCAGGTCCGCCGCTTCGGCGAGGAAAAGGCCGCGATCTTCAAGTCGATGTGCGAAAGCTTCGGAGTTCCCGATCTCGAACCGTTCGTCACCACGTACGGGTACGCCGTGGTGTGACACGCTCTCCATCGAGCCTGAACCATCCGTATGGGTTGACATGTACCCAGAACAGCGGTGAGAGAGCTCGGCGGTCCTCGTCGGTGAGCTTGCGCGCCCACTTCGGAGCCGACTCCGCTTTGGGCCGCTACGCCGAAGACCACACCGGCCGCACCCGCGTCGGGCTCACCGAACCCATGCCCCTTGCCCGCCGACCTGGCCAAGCTCCTGGCCATCGCCTGAGGACCCTCCAGCCAATCTCATGGGCGCTTAGCCCTCTGGTCAGTGGAAATCCTATGGTTTGGGGCGCAGGACACATTTCTTACCGACACCCATCAAGCGGCCAGCTGATGCTCCTCCTTGGTGTCACTTCGGGTGAGCTGGTGGCTGGGCGCGGCGGTGGAGCGGACTGCCGCCTCAGTGGGCCAAAGAGCCCAGGCCGCTGCGGCGGCGACGAAACCGATCGCGGAAAGTACGGCGGCGGCCGCGACCATCCCGCCGCTGAAGGCCAGCCACCCGGCCAGTGGATAGGTGAGCAGCCAGGCCGCGTGGGAGAGGGAGAACTGCGCCGCGAAGGCGGCCGGCAGGTCGGCGGACAGCACGGCGCGCCGGATCAGGCGACCGGTCGGGGTAAGCGCCGCGGATGTCGCGGCGCCCAGCAGCGCCCATGCGATCAGCAGCCATGACCACGACAGGACGCCTGCCGTCAGGCCGACGGTGAACGCGCCCAGGACCACGAAGAGAGCGACAGCCGCGGGCAGCATCACCCTGCGGTCACTGAGCCTGTCCAGCACGCGGGGCAGCAGCAGGGCGACGGCCATCGATCCGGCCCCGAACGCGCCGAGTGCGATCGAGACGTCACCTGCGGTGCGGTCCAGGTGATCGCGGACCAGGACGACGGTGTTGACGATGACCATGGCGCCGGCGGCCGCGACGCTCAGGTTCAGGGCGAGCAGGGCGCGCAGCTGCGGCGTGGCCCCAAAGAGCCGGGCGCCGTAGGTGGCCTTGGCGAAGGCGCCGCCGCTGCGCCGGACCGGTGCCGGCCTGGGCAGGACGACGGATACGACCAGCGCGGCCGAGGCCAGGAACCCCAGGACGGTTCCGAAGAACAGCCGGTTGTAGCTGATCAGGGTCAGCAGCCCGGCCGCGAGCACGGGGCTGAACAGGCTCTCCATGTCGTAGGCGAGCCGAGACAGCGACAGCG
Organism: Streptosporangium sp. CA-115845; assembly: GCF_050943795.1. Taxonomy (NCBI): domain Bacteria; kingdom Bacillati; phylum Actinomycetota; class Actinomycetes; order Streptosporangiales; family Streptosporangiaceae; genus Streptosporangium; species Streptosporangium sp. CA-115845. The sequence goes on from NZ_CP191988.1 coordinate 6,910,258, forward strand.
CCCGGGTGTAGTCACGCTCGGCCGGCAGCACCTCGGGGATGGTCGCCTGGAAGGTCGGGGTGAAGGCCGCCGAGGCGGCCTGAAGGAGGAAGATCAGGACGTAGATCTGCCACACCTCGGTGACGAACGGCAGGGCCAGTGCGACGCCGCCGCGGATGAGGTCGGCGGTCACCAGCAGGGTCCGGCGCGGGATGCGGTCGGCGAAAGCGCTGATCACTGGGGCTATGCCGACAAAGGCGACCATCTTGATGGCCAGCGCGGTACCGAGCACCACGGAGGCGCTCGCTCCGGCCAGGTCGTAGGCGAGCAGGCTCAGTGCCACGGTCGCCAGCCCGGTGCCCACCAGGGCGATGGCCTGCGCGGCGAACAGGTGCCGGTAGGTGCGATTACGTAGTACGAAGAACATGACTCCGCCCTCTCAGGCCACAGCGGCCTTCAGCGTGCTTATGTGCGCAATTATGCACGCGTTGAACAGTAGGAAGGGCGGAGGAATTCCCCGTTCGGGTCTCAGGAGTGCCAGGGTTCGCCGGTCACCTTATGGTCGGCATGGTTCAGCGCCTCCACCACAAGGTTGCGCAGGTGTCCGTCGCGCAGCGAGTACACCGCGCGGCGGCCCTCCTTCCTGAACTGCACCAGGTTCGCCAGACGGAGTTTGGCCAGATGCTGGCTGACCGCGGGCCGGGCCGCGCCACTGGCCGTGGCCAGGTCGGTCACGTCCGTCTCCCCCGCGGCCAACAGCCACAACAGATGCAGTCGCGTGGGATCGGACAGCAGGGCGAACACCGCGCTCGCCTTCTCCAACTGTTCCCGATCAGGAGTCCGCTGGTGCCGATGAACGGCAGAGGGGGACGAAGGGCGTTCGCGCTCTGACATGCAGCCATCGTAGGGCGGTCGGCATCCCCCTCTCTTCCATGATTCGACCACGTCGCAGGTAGTGCGAGGTGCATGCCGCTGCTGGATTCCGGTCTCTGCCGTGGTGCGACATTCGGTAATCAGACCCCGCTGAACGCCGCAAGTCACAACCCTCCGGCTCGCCGTCAATGCCGAGGCCGCCGTCCTGGTGGGCCCGGATGCCTCCTGCCTCACCAGCCGCCCGAGGCTCTCCTGCTCGCCGTCGCCAGGCTGGTCATCGCCCGCTATATATACGGTGCGGGGGTATAGCATGCGACCGCATGCCTTGCTCCTTCCGGTGTAGATCCGCTGGTAGCGGAGGAAAGCGCCATGCGACGGTGAAATAGATGCCCCCTGTTGAAATTTAACCCCATGGGGGTATGTTAAGGTCATAAACCGAGATACCCCCTAGGGGTACATGCGAGAGGAGAACCTCATGTGCACGGCATGTGCGTGCGGCACCGCGGACAGCGTCTCCGCGGACAGCGTCTCCGCGGACAGCGTCTCCGCGCAGGTGGAGACCAGCGGCGGAAGCGTCTACACGGTCAGCGGAATGACCTGCGGGCACTGCGTCTCGTCGGTTTCGGCTGAGATCGGCAAGGTCGGCGGCGTCACCGGCGTCCAGGTCGATCTGGCCAGCGGCGCGGTCACTGTCAGCGGCGCGGGATTCTCCGACGAGGAGATCCGCTCGGCGGTGGACCAGGCGGGTTACGCCCTGGCCGAGACCTCGCCCGTCGGCGCTTCCTAGAGGAAGTCCGCCTGAGCAAACAGTTGGTGGGCGTGCATTGGCGTGCACGCCCACCTGCGGGGCCGGTCCGAGTTCGACATCACACCCACCCCCCTATGACGCATCCTGCCATTCCGGCGGGGATGTGCGGAATCAGGAGTGCGGCATGAACGCCGTCAATCCACGTAGGTGGCAGGCACTCATCGTGCTGGCCGCCGCGCAGTTCATGGTCATCATGGACACCTCCATCATCGGTGTCGCCCTGCCCGACATGCAGCGCGACCTCGGCTTTTCCCAGGGCGACCTGCAGTGGGTGTTCAACGCCTACGTCATCGCCTTCGGCGGTCTGCTGCTGCTCGGCGGACGGCTGTCGGACCTGTTCGGCGCCCGCAAGGTCTTCACCACCGGCTGGCTCATCCTGATCGCCGGCTCCATCGTCGCCGCGGCGGCGGGTAACGCCTGGGTCGAGATTCTCGGTCGCGGCGTCCAAGGGATCGGCGGCGCGCTCATCGCCCCGGCCTCGATGACCCTGCTCATGATGCTCTTCGGTCACAACCCGCGCGAGCTGGGCAAGGCCATGGCCCTGTACGGCGCCGCGGCCCCGGCCGGCGGCACCGCCGGCGTGTTCCTGGGCGGCGTCATCACCGAGTATCTGAGCTGGCCGTGGCTGTTCATTGTTTACGTGCCGATCGGCCTGGCCACCCTGGCCGCGGTCCCGGCTCTGCTGCCTGCCGTCCAGGGCAAGCGCGGTTCGGTCGACGTGCTGGGCGCCATCGCGGTCACCGCGGGCATCGCCCTGGCCGTCTACGCCATCGTGCGCGCTCCCGAGCAGGGCTGGAGCTCGGCTGCGACGCTGCTGGAGTTGGCCGGAGCACTCGCGCTGCTGATCGTGTTCCTGGTGATCCAGCGCACGGTGCGCGAGCCCCTCATGCCGCTGGGCGTCTGGCGCACCCCCGGCCTGGCCACCGCGAACCTGGCGATGGCGCTGCTGGGTGCCGCCTGGATCCCGATGTGGTACTTCCTCAACCTCTACCTGCAGCAGGTTCTCGGTTACGGCGCCTTCCCCAGCGGCGCGGCGCTACTGCCGATGACCATCGCCATCATGATCTTCATGATCGGCATCACCGCCAAGCTACTCGGCCGATTTGGTGCCAAACCGCTCATCGCCGGTGGCCTGCTCGTCCTGGCCGCCGGGGTGGCGGGCCTATCCCTGGTCCGTCCGGACGGGGCATTCATCTCCGATGTGCTGCCCGCCTCGCTGATCGCCGCGGTCGGCATGTCCCTGGCCTACATCCCGGCGATGATGTCGGCCATGTCCGGGGTACGGCCGGAGGAGAGCGGGCTGGCCTCCGGCATCGTCAACACCACCTACCAGGTCGGCTCGGCCCTCGGCCTGGCCGTCATGACCGCGATCGCCACCTCCCAGGGCGCCACAGAGCTGGGCAACCTGCCCAAACTCACCGACGGCTTCCAGGCCGCCTTCATCGGCGCCGGGGCCATGGCCGCCATAGGGGCCGTGCTCACCCTGCTGCTCATGCGCAAGGCCAGGCCGACGCCTGCCGACACCGACACGCAGCGGGAAGCGGCGCGCGCCTGACACGGTTCGGGGGCGTGCCCCGGCACGCCCCCTTCCGCTCTCCCTGCGGTGCATCCGATTCACCAACCACCCGGAATACCATAGGGGGGTATGGTGTTAGGATAGATGTGAAGCTGAACGTAGGGGGACAGATGCACGGATACACCGACAACAAGCAGGATCACCTGCGGCGGCTGCGCCGGGTCGAAGGCCAGGCCCGCGGGCTGCAGCGGATGGTCGAGGAAGACAAGTACTGCATCGACATCCTCACTCAGGTCTCAGCGGCCAACCGGGCCCTGCAGTCCTTCGCCCTTTCCCTGCTGGAAGAGCACCTGGCGCACTGCGTGGCCGAGGCCACCGCCAAGGGCGGGCCCGAGGCCGAAGCCAAGATCAAGGAAGCCTCCGACAGCATCGCCCGCCTTGTCCGTTCCTGACCCACCCATAACCATCCTGATCAGCACACGGATCCACGCATGAAGAGGAGGGCCGTCATGGCCACCACCAGCACCTACACCGTCAAGGGCATGACCTGCGACCACTGCGTCAGCTCGGTCACCGAAGAAGTCACCGAGGTCCCGGGCGTCACCGGCGTCACCGTGGACCTGGCCACCGGCCTGATCACCGTGGACAGTGACGGCCCCATCGACGACGCCGCGATCACGGCCGCCGTCGAGGAAGCCGGATACGAAGTGGTGGCTCCGTCATGAACACACCCGCCAAGCTCGGGGCTTACGCCCTCGGACTCGTTGTGATCTTCGGCGGAGCTCTCGGGGCCGGCACCGCGGTGGGCTCCACCGGGACGCCGCCCGCCGTCAACGGCCACCAGGCCCAGCCCCTACCCCCGAACCAGACTGCGGACGCTCACGCAACTCACGCACAGCCGGCCCCCAGCCAGACGGCGACCGGGGCATCCATCCCAGGAGGGCTTCAAGTGTCCCAGAACGGCTACACCCTGACCCCCGAGACGACGACGATCACTCCCGGCGAGCCGACCGACTTCCGGTTCACCGTCATCGGCCCCGACGGCCGCCCGGTCACCGGTTACCAGACGCTGCATGGCAAGAAGCTGCACTTCATTGTGGTCTCCCGCGATCTGGGCGGCTTCCAGCACCTGCACCCCGAGCCGGTCGGCGAGGGTGTGTGGTCGGTGAAGCTGACGCTGCCCGAGGCGGGTGCCTACCGGGCGTTCGCCGACTTCGCCCCCGAGGGCGGCACCGGGTTGACCCTGGGCGCCGACCTGCACGCGGGCGGCGCCTACGAGCCCAGGGCGTTGCCCGCGTTGAGCCGTACGTCCACGGTCGACGGCTACACCGTAGAGCTCGACGGGGCACTCACCCCCGGTGCCTCCAGCAAGCTCACTTTGAAGGTGAGCAAGGACGGCCGCCCGGTCACCGACCTGCAGCCTTATCTGGGCGCCTACGGTCACCTGGTCGCGCTGCGCGCGGGAGATCTGGCCTACCTGCACGTACATCCCGACGGGGAGCCGGGCGACGGCAGGACCCAGCCGGGTCCGGAGATCACCTTTTACGCCGAGGTGCCCAGCCGGGGCGACTACCGGCTGTTCCTGGACTTCCAGCACGAGGGAGACGTGCGCACCGCCGCCTTCACCGCCCGCGCCGGTGAACTCCCCACACCGGCCACCGCCTCAAGCCCGACACCGGCGGCCACCCCGTCGGCGTCCGATTCACACGGCGACCACAACCACTGACCTCTGGCATGACGAGCGAAAGGAGCAGGTGATGTCCCCCCTCACCGACGACAGGTCGCAAGGCACGGTCGAACTCTCGATCGGTGGCATGACCTGCGCGTCCTGCGCCAACCGGATCGAGCGCAAGCTCAACAAGCTCGACGGCGTGAGTGCGACCGTCAACTACGCCACAGAAAAGGCCAAGGTCACCTTCGGCGAGGGCATCGACCCGCAAGATCTCATCGCCGAAGTCGAGAAGACCGGCTACACCGCCGCGCTTCCTGTGCAGCCGGACAGCGGCACACAGCAGGACGGATCACAGAGCGACCCGGCCGATGAACTTCAGCCGCTGCGCCAGCGGCTGGTCACCGCGGTGGTGCTCGCCGTGCCGGTGATCGCGATGGCGATGATCCCGGCGCTGCAGTTCACCAACTGGCAGTGGCTGTCGCTCGTCCTGGCCGCGCCGGTCGTGGTCTACGCGGGCTGGCCCTTCCACCGGGCCGCGTGGATCAACCTGCGCCACGGCGCCGCGACCATGGACACCCTGGTCTCGCTCGGCACCATCGCCGCTCTCGGCTGGTCGTTGTGGGCGCTGTTCTTCGGCAGCGCGGGTACCCCGGGTATGACTCACCCGTTCGCGTTCACGATCGAGCGCACCGACGGCTCGGGCAACATCTACCTCGAGGCGGCCGCGGGCGTGACCGCGTTCATCCTGGCGGGCCGCTACTTCGAGGCCCGCTCCAAGCGCCGCGCCGGCGCCGCGCTCCGGGCCCTGCTGGAACTGGGGGCCAAGGACGTCGCGGTGCTACGCGATGGCAAGGAGGTCCGCATCCCCTCCGACCAGCTCAAGGTCGGGGACCGGTTCGTGGTCCGGCCCGGCGAGAAGATCGCCACCGACGGTGTGATCGAGGAGGGCTCCTCCGCCATCGACGCCTCCATGCTCACCGGCGAGTCGGTGCCGGTCGAGGTGGGTCCCGGCGAGGCGGTGACCGGCGCGACCGTCAACGCCGGTGGCCGCCTGCTCATCCGCGCCACCCGCATCGGCGCAGACACCCAGCTCGCCCAGATGGCCAAGCTGGTCGCCGACGCCCAGACCGGCAAGGCCGCCGTGCAGCGGCTGGCCGACCGCATCTCCGGGATCTTCGTCCCGATCGTGATCGCGCTGGCCGTCGGCACGCTCGGCTACTGGCTGGGCACCGGCGACGGTGCCGGTGCGGCCTTCACCGCCGCGGTCGCCGTGCTGATCATCGCCTGCCCCTGCGCCCTGGGCCTGGCCACCCCGACCGCGTTGCTGGTCGGCACCGGTCGCGGAGCCCAGCTCGGCATCCTGATCAAGGGCCCCGAGGTCCTGGAATCCACCAGGAAGATCGACACCGTCGTGCTCGACAAGACCGGCACCGTCACCGAGGGCAAGATGACCCTCACCGACGTCCACCTCGCCGACGGCGAGGACGCCACCGAGGTGCTGCGCCTGGCCGGCGCCCTGGAGCACGCCTCCGAGCACCCCATCGCCCAGGCCATCGCCCGGGGCGCCACCGAGCGCGTGGGCGAGTTGCCCGCCGCCGAGGACTTCGCCAACCTCGAAGGCCTCGGAGTCCAAGGCATCGTCGACGGGCACGCCGTGCTGGTGGGCCGCCCCGCACTGCTCGCCGAATGGTCACAGCACCTGCCGGTGGAACTGGAACGGAGACTGCAAGCGGCTCAGGCGGCGGGCCGTACCGCGGTCGCGGCCGGCTGGGATGGGAAGGCCCGCGCGGTGCTGGTGGTGGCCGACACGGTCAAGCCGACCTCGGCCGAGGCCATCCGCGAGCTCCGAGCGCTGGGACTGAGGCCGGTGTTGCTCACCGGTGACAACGAGACCGTGGCCCGGTCGGTGGCCGCCGAGGTGGGCATCGACGAGGTGATCGCCGAGGTGCTGCCCGCCGACAAGGTCGACGTCGTCAAGCGCCTGCAGGCCGAGGGCAGGTCGGTGGCCATGGTCGGCGACGGCGTCAACGACGCCGCCGCGCTCGCCCAGGCCGACCTGGGCCTGGCCATGGGCACCGGCACCGACGCGGCCATCGAGGCCTCCGACCTCACCCTGGTCCGTGGCGACCTGCGGGTGGCCGCCGACGCCATCCGGCTGTCGCGCCGCACCCTGGCCACCATCAAGGGCAACCTGTTCTGGGCCTTCGCCTACAACGTGGCCGCCCTGCCCTTGGCCGCACTCGGCCTGCTCAACCCCATGATCGCCGGAGCCGCGATGGCGTTCTCCTCGGTCTTCGTGGTCGGCAACAGCCTGCGCCTGCGCCGCTTCAAGTAAGACCACGCGGCTTCGAGCGGATATCACGACGGCCTCCGACACTACGCCGGAGGCCGTCACGCCATTTTCCGGAGACCGGACGAGTGCAGGCAGCCGACGGCCTCACCGGCGGCGCCCTGCGCCCCCCGCACTGACCGGTGAAAGGCGGGGCATCTCCCCTCTGGCGAGCCTTCGGGCTGTTCGGCCTCAGCCGCGCGTGCTCTCGTCGCTCCGCTCGTTCAGCGGGGTCAGCGCGGCCGAGGCCACGTCGTGGTCCATCCCGGTCGCCTCAAGCAAATCGACGGCGATGGAGCGCAGCTGCGCGATGATGACGTTCGCGGAGAAGCCCAGGTTTTTCGGCCGCTCCCGCGCGGCGACGGCGAGCAACGCCTGCCTGGCCAGCATCGGTTCGCGCCCAGCCCCTAGTTCGAGCTGCAGTAGCAGTGCCGCCTCCGAGACCTCGCGCAGTAACTCGGCCAGCGCGGCCGGCGGCGGGCCGGCCTCACCCAGCGCCGCGAGCGTGCGGCGAACCAGCACCCGCGCGTTGCGCAGCGCCAGATCCACCGGTAGGGCGGCGGTCTCGTACCTGGTCAGTCTGGCCCGGTGATGCCAGTGCAGCGGCGAGATCATGATGATCTCCTTGCTGTTCTCCAGCGCCGCCTCGAACTCCTCGACCGCCGTCTGGGTCCTGCGTCCGCCCTCCAGGGCCTCGGCGGCCAGCTCCATATCGCCCTTCTCGATCGCCTCCGCCGCCTGCTCCAGCACGGTGGAGAAGGCGTCGAGCACGCCGGACAGATGCCTGCCCGCGATGGTGAGCGGGTTGGCAGGCAGCAAAGCGACCGCGGCGATGCCGATGACGCCGCCGGTGAGCGCGTCGGCCATCCGGTCCAGCCCGCCGACATCCTCGCCCGGCACCAGCATGGCGACCAGCACCGCGGACGACCCGACCTGCGACACGAACAGCTCACCGCTGTTCAGCAGCCCCGCGATGCTCATCGCCAGCGCGATCACGAGCGCCATCTGCCAGGGGCCCGAGCCGATCCATGACACCAGCAGGTCGCCGATGCCCACGCCCAGACTGACGCCGACCACCAGCTCGGCCACCCTGCGCAGCCGCCGACCGAACCCCACACCCACGCAGATCATCACGGAGATGGGCGCGAAGAGGGGGTGGGTGTGGCCGAGCAGATGAACGGCGACGATCCAGGCCAGCGCGGCGCCCACAGCGCACTGCGCGACGGAGGGCACAATCAGGCCAAACGCGCCCAGCCGCTTCCTAACTTGATCACTGAGCCACGTTCGCACTCCTCCACAATGGTGGATCTTTATGACATTAAGATCACATTTGCCCCGAATTCTTCTTATTCGCGTCGAACCGCCACGCGGCTGACCGCAGCAGAGCACTATCGGCCGTCATCACCCGGTGGTGGGTGCTGGAGTTCGATGTCCGAGCGCAGTGCGAACGCGCCGAGCCCGGCCATCCACCTCGTCGCCGGCAGGCCGACCCGAATCCCCGACAGCCGTGAATAACCGAAAAACCGCTCCTTCGCGCTCAAGCTCGTGCCTACCCTGGTCTCGACGATCAGTCGTGGAGGAATGCGTTCCCATGGGCAGAGCGCGCCGGAACAAGCGCACATCGATCGGCCGCGACGCCGCGGCCCAGCGGCAGGGGGATGCCGAGGCGTCCGATCCCGCCCGGCCGAAAGGGCTGCCGGCGTGGCTGGCGGGGATCGTCGGCGCCGTGATCCTGGCCGCGTTCGGCGTCGTGTTCACCGAGTGGTACAACGCGCACGGCTCCGACACGGTCGAGCAGGTACGCGGCGCCGCCCCGATCACCGTCGGCCACGTAGCCGTCGACTACTCCGAGCGCGACACCGTCCTGCGCGAACCGGTGACCGATCCCGAGGACCGGGCGCTCATGCTGGCCGCCCACGCGGACAAGCAGCGTGCGGCGGTGCTGGCGCGCCACCAGATGGCCCTGATCGACAGCATGAACGTCACCGTCGCGCTGACCGGGAACCGCAGCAGCCTGCGCATCGTGGACATCGAGCCGCGGGTCCTCGCCCGCAGGCCGGTGTCGGAGGGTGCCCGCCTGATCGCCCTCACCGGCGGCGGCGAGGCGGGCACCGTCGAGATGGCCGCCGACCTCGACCGTCCCGCGCCTCGGTTCACGACCGGCGGGGACACCCCGTACTTCCGGAAGAAGCAGATTGACCTGAAACGGGACGAGCCGGTCACGCTCAGCCTGAGCTTCACCGGCAAGAAGGCGTACTACGAGTTCGACCTGCGGGTCACGGTGCTCGCGGACGGCCGTACAGAAGAGGTCATGGTCAAAGGACCGGACGGAGGGCCGTTCCGGTTGACCGGCGAGGCCGCCCGGTACCGGTCCCACTACCGGCAGGCGCCGCAGGGCGGCTGGCAGCCGGTCTCCTGCGGGAAACGCCGGACATGCTGATCACCCGCTGCCTCCGGGTTCTGGCGGCGCTCTCGGTGGCCGCCGCGCTCGCGGTCGCCGACGACGGGCGGCCCCCGCTGGAGCTCGTGGGGTGGAAGGCGGCGTGGTCGGCCCCCGCCGATGAGACGGCCTCGTTCTCCTTCCTGTCCGGCGAGAATCTGATCATGGCGATGTCGGAAGAGGGGACGGTGACCGTGCGCGATCCCGGCACCGGCGCGATCCGGCTCACCGTTCGCACCCCGCTCCATTCCCTCAGCGACGCGTGGGCCACGGCCGGCACCCTCGTCGTGGCCGGGAGCCGGAAAGGATCGTCGGACCGGACCCTGTACGGCTACGACCTGGCCTCCGGCGGACCGCTGTGGCGGCACGCGCTGCCCCCGTCGGGGCCACGGGAGTACAACTTTCCGCGGATCCAGGTGTCCGAGTACGGCGTCGTCGTCTTCCACCGGGAGTCCGGGCTGCTCTCGCTCGACACGCGAACCGGCGGCGTCCGGGCGCGGGCCGCCGAGGCGGTGGGCTGCGAGGGAGAGACCGGCTCCACATCCGGGGCTCTGCTGCTGCTGAGCCGCTGCGGGCAAGGCCGTGTGCGGCTCGACTCCTTCGATCCGCGCACGCTACGGCGGAACTGGACACGTCCGGTGACCACCTGGCGCACCGCGCCGGGCGTCGGCGTCCGGCTCTGGTTCAGGGAGGCGTCGGAGGGCTTCGTCATCGCGGCGTTGGACGGCGACGATTTCCTCTTCACGCGGGACGGCACACCGCTGCCCCGCTCCCACCTGGAGCGGGCCACCGCCGGGATCCCGGCGCCGGAGGTCGGCCGGCATCCCGACGCCGAGGACCGCCCCGGGTTCGACTGGAACAACGCGTGGCCGCTACCCGGTTATCTCAACTCGCGAGAGCAGGACACCGGCCCTCCCAACCCGCTCCCCCTCGACAGGCCGCTCACCCACACCACCGTCTTCGTGGGGGCGACCTCCCATCTGGCCTTCATCCACGGTGACGCCCGGATCATCGCCCTGCGTCCCGTCTACGGACGTCCCACCGGCCCCGTCGCACTCGGCGGCGTCCCGCCGGGCGATTGGCCGGACGCCTGCTCCCTGCTCACCTCGCGCGACCTCGGCCAGGACGTCCGCCGCGTCCCGGGAAACAAGTCCCTGGGCCGCCTCACCCTGCCCAGGCCCGTGACCTGCGACTGGGTGCCATCCGAGGACGACGGCGGGGTCATCTCGCTCTCCGTGAGCTGGGTGTCCCCGGACGCCGGCGCCCTCTTCGCCGCCGCCGCCGAGCTGACCAGGCGTCACGAGAGCTTCGACCACGACCCCACGATCGCGGGCGAGGGCGTCTTCTCCTACACCGCCCACGGCCCCGGGGGGACCTTCGGCGCAGCGCTGGTCAACGTGGGCCCGGTCATCGTCCATCTGACGTCGCCGTCGCGACTGGTGCTGCGCCTGGCCGCGTTCCGGGTGCGTGACAACCTGATGGCCCGCTACCGGCCGGGGGAGCGCGTCCCGCCTCCGGCGCGGACGGGCGGGTGGACCCATCTCGCCGACGGAAGGGTCGGCGCCGACCCTGTGGTGGACGGCGGTGTGGTGTACGCCGGCGCCGACGACGGTCTGTACGCCCTGGACGCCGTCACCGGCCGGGCGCGGTGGAAATCCTGGCCGGTCATGCCCATGCTCGTGGACGGCGTGCTCTACGGCGTGAGGAGCGACGGGGTGGCGGCCCTCGACAGCGCCACCGGCCGGATGCGGTGGAACCGCCGCTTCGGCACCCGGTACGCCGGCATCAAGGACCTCGTCATCCAGGACGGCGGCGTGTACGCGGGCGTCGGACTCACCCACGTCGTGGCGCTGGAGGCCGCCACCGGCAAGCGGCGGTGGCGCTTCCGCGTCCCCGGCACCCTGGGCCGCGTGGTCGTGGCCGCCGGCACCGTCCACGTGAGCAGCCGGGAAGGCGTGCTGTACGCCCTCGACGCCAGGACGGGCGCGCTTCGCTGGCGTTCCCGCGTGGGCACCGGCAACATCAACCCGGCCGGTTATCTGGCCGCGACCGGGGAGGCCATCTTCGTGATCACCGGCGCGAAGGCGTCCGCGCTCGACCCCGCCACCGGAAAGGCGCGGTGGCGCGCCCACGTCGGCGCCGCCGTCCGGTACGACCCCGTCGTGATCGGCGGCACCGTCTACCTCGGCGATCTCGCCGGGCGCACGTACGCGCTGAACGCCGCCTCCGGCCAGGAGCGATGGAGGCTCACCACCGAGGGTGACAGCGGCCGGTGGAACGTCACCGCGTCACGAGGGAAGGTCTACGTCGCCGGCCGGAGCCTGCACGCCCTCGACCCCGAAACCGGGAAAGAACGGTGGAGCAGGCCGCGCACCACCCAGGTGTCGGTCCACGAGGACACCGTCTTCGCCCAGGACGAGGGCGGCACGCTGCACGCGCTGGACGCGGCCACCGGCGCGCCCCGCTGGCACTTTCAGACCGGTGGCAGGTTCCAGACCCTGCCGGTCGTGGCCGGCGGCCTCGTCTACGTCGGCAGCTCGAACGGCAACCTGTACGCGCTACACGCCACGGACGGACTCCCCGGGCCGAACCCGGCGGAGCTTGACCGGCGCACCTGGTGAGTACGGGGCGTTCGGTGCGAGCCGACGGGCTCGGGTGTGGTGTCAGGAGATGACCGGGCTGCGGCGACACCTGCCCGATCTTCCCCGGCAAACGCTACCTGGACTGGCAGCTGACCGACCCGGCCGGCCAGGGCCTGGCCGGAGGTGACGCCGAAGGTGGCGACCGCGACCGCGATGGCGATGGCGATGGCGAGTTCGAAGTTGTTGCCCGCCGTGGAGCACTTGTCGGCCTGGAATGGGAAGCCACGGAGATCCAAACCTTCGAGGCGATGCTGATCCCCGGCCTGCTCCAGACTGCGGATTACGCTACAGCGATCTTCAAGGGCGGGCAGGTGATGAAGACCTGCGACACCGAGCGCCTGACCGAGGCGCGCCTGGCCCGTCAGCGAATCCTGGATCGTGAAGACCGGCCAACCTTCTGGGCGGTGATCGACGAGGCCGCGCTCCGCAAACAGGTCGGCGGTATCGCTGTGATGCGCGACCAACTCCACCAACTGTGCCGGATGGCCGAACGTCGGAACGTCGGTATCCAAGTGCTCCAGGACGCGGTTGGTGCGCACACCTCGATGACCGGTGGTTTCACGATCCTTGACTACCAGGCATCCGAGGACCCCAGCATCATCTACGTGGAGGTCGGCGCGGCCGGTGATCTCTTTCTGGAGAAGCCGGAGGATGTGGCCCACTATCGGAAAAGCTATGGCTACCTCCGCGCATCAGCACTAAGTGCGGACGCATCAGTGACGTACATTGAAAATCTGGCAAAAAACCTCAAGTAAGGGCGAAAGTCATGGAGCTTACCCATTCCGATCTCACGTGGCGTAAATCCTCCCTCAGCTCGGCAGAGGGACAGAACTGTGTCGAGGTCGCGGTGCTCCCCGGTGGGGGCCAGGTCGTACGGGACTCCAAAGACCCCGGCGGACCCATGCTGAAGTTCACCCCGGGCGAGTGGGCCACGTTCATCAGCGGTGTCAGGAACGGCGACTTCGCCTGACAGGCCCGCTGTACCGGCATAGCCACGATCAGCCTGATCGACCGGTTGTGAGGCACCGATGGATCTGTCCGGCGCCGAATGGCGCAAGAGCACATTCAGCCAGGGCGACAACAACAACTGCGTGGAAATCGCTCGGAACCTTCCCGGTATCGTCGCGATACGTGACTCGAAAGCCCCCGACAAGCTGAGCCTGATCTTCACCTCCTCGGAGTGGCCCGCGTTCGTCAGCAGTGTCAGGAACGGCGAGTTCGACTGACGGGCACCGGTTATACGGGCATGACCGCGACCAGCCGCCGGGCCAGAGTTCTCACCTCGGTGAGCAACCCGGCCGGTGGCTGGTCCAGTTCGAGGGCGTGCTGGTGGATGGTGATGCGAGCGCGCCGGACGCGGTGGGCTGCGTGCGGGGCGTTGCCCTTGGCATAGATGAGGTGGCCTTCCGGGAGGTTGAGCGCGATGCAGTAGGCGAGCATCTGGTAGAGGCCGACGCCCGGGAAGCCCTCGGGTTTCCCGGCCTTGTACTTGGCGTCGACCACGTTGGAACCGCGAACCGGCCAGGTACGGCTGGGCCCCGCTCCGTCTGCGGAATTCCGGGTCCTCGTCGGGGTCGACGCCGTACTCGTCGATCCATCGCCCATACAGCTGGTTGAACACGCGGTCGGCGTCCCGATCGATCACAAGGGGCGGGGTCGCGTCTGCGGGGTCGTCCATGCCCCCGTTCTACAGCCCGACCGCCGCTCACCGTCGCCGTGGATTCGCTGGTCGCTGTTCCGCCTCCCAGCGGGCGGCCAGGGCGCGAATCTCTTCCGTCCAGCGTTCCGGCGGGACCTGGCAGACGACCACGTGCGCGCCCGGGTAGTTGCCAGGTGGGCGACACGGCTACCGGCTACGTCGAGCTCCACCCCGCTCTCCACCCTTCGAGGGTGCCGCTCCACCCCACCCGATCCCTACCTTCCCAGGCATGGACAAACGCTCTGGACGGTCGGGCCTCTGGCTCGACCTGCTGCACCGGCTCCTGGACGCCAATGGGGGAAAGATGAACGGCAAGCTCCTGCTCGCGGCCGGTTCGGCGATCGCCGCGTCGGTGTCAGGATCGGCCGAGGCGGCGCCCACGGTGTTGCTGTTCGCGACACTGCTGCTGTTCGCGGCGCACATGACGCCGAGCATGGGAGCGATCGTCGCGGTCACCGTGGGCGACCTGACGTTCATGGTCGGCAGCATGCTGTGGTGGGAGCAGCCTCGACCGGCGATCGTGGTCCGCGGGGCGGTCATGATGTGCACCGTGCTCTTCGCGTTGCACCGGCGCCACTACCGCCGGGCCCAGCAGGACCGGGCCAGGGCCATGGCGCTCGACGAGCGGGCTCGCACACTCCCTCGGTGCCCTGGGGGTGCAGCTGGAGGTCGCCGAGGCCGTACTCACCGAGCGAGGCGACGTGGAGGGAGCGGTGACGCGCATCCGCAGGTCGCGGGCTCTGGCCAGGGAGGGGTTGGTCCAGGCGCGCTCGGCGGTGGCGGCCCTGCGCGAGGACGTGCCGCCGCTGCCCGACGCGCTGAGCCTGCTGGTCGCCGAGCATCGCAGGGACCACGACGTGCCCGCCGAGCTGCGCACGACGGGCACGCGACGGCCGATCACCCCGGCGGCGGAGGTCTGCCTGCTGCGTACGGCACGCGAGGCGCTGACCAACGCCGCCAAGCATGCCCCGGGCGAGCCGGTCAGGGTCGAGCTCGGCTACGGCGAGGGCACCATCCGGCTGGTGGTGCGCAACCCATGCGCGGCCGGACAGGCGGCGGCGTCATCAGGGCACGGCCTGCAGGGCATGGGTGAGCGGCTGGCGCTCGCGGGCGGGGCTCTGAACGCCGGACCGGCGGGTGGTCTGTGGGAGGTACGGGCGGAGGTGCCGGAGTGAGGGTTCTGGTCGTGGACGACCAGCAGCTCATGCGCGAGGGCCTGGTGGCGCTGCTGGACCTGGTCGACGACGTGGAGGTGGTGGGCGACGCCGGGAACGGCGAACTGCGGTCGCACCCGGGCCCGGGCCGTGCGGAGTACTTCGGCGAGTTCGGCGCGGTCCACTCCTCGATGATGTCGCACGGACCACGCGGCCGGGTGGTACCGCGGGTCCCGTGCCTCAGCGGTCCTGGCGTGCCCGGACGCGCGCACCGACGATCGACCCCATGACGGACATGAAGCCGGTGGCGCTGGTCACCGGAGCGAACAAGGGACTGGGCCGGGAGACCGTACGCCGCCTGGCCGGGAGAGAGTGGCTGGTCCTGCTGGCCGCCCGGGACCGGGAACGCGGCATGCAGGCCGCGGACACGCTGGCGGGTGAAGGGCTCGATGTCGAGTTCGTCGAGCTCGACGTGACCTCGGACGAGTCCGTGGCGGCGGCCGTGAAGGCCGTCGCCGGGCGCGTGGATCACCTGGATGTGCTGGTCAACAACGCCGGAGTCGGTGGCCCGTTGCTGGATCCGGCCGACATGGGCGCCGACGCGCTACGGGAGCTGTACGAGGTCAACGTGTTCGGTCAGGTACGGGTCACACACGCGTTCCTGCCGTTGCTGCGGAAGTCGGAACAGCCCCGCATCGTCATGGTGTCCAGCGGTCTCGCCTCGCTGACACACGCCGGCGACCCCACCCGCCCCGAGTCCGGCTTCCTGGCCCTGGACTACGCCTCGTCGAAGGCGGCGCTCAACATGATCGTGTCCCAGTACGCCCGAGCGCTGCCCGGGTTCAAGGTCAACGCCGCGGATCCGGGCAACCCCGCCACCGACATGAACCATCACACGGGTGTCCACACCGTCGCCGAGGGAGCCGATGCGATCATCAGGTTGGCCACTTTGGACCCTGACGGGCCCACCGGAGGCTTCTTCGACCGTAACGGCCCCGTCCCCTGGTAGGAGCGAGGATGGCAACGATTCTGACGATCGGGCTACATCCGAACGCGATCGACTACACCCGGTATCCAGGCCTCGACGAGGCGACGCTCACCGCACGGATCGAGCAGGGCGACGCGGCTCTGCGTGCGGCGGGTTTCGACGCGGTGTCGTGCCTGATCGGTACCGACCCGGACGCGGCGGAGAGGACCATCCGTGAACGGTTGTCCGAGGGCACCTTCGAGCTGGCCATGATCGGAGGTGGTGTGCGGATGGCCCCCGAGCACACCCTCCTGTTCGAACGGCTGATCAACGTGCTGGTGGCGACGGCACCCGGGATCCGGTTCTGCTTCAACACCTCACCGGAAACGACGGTCGACGCCCTTCGCCGTTGGGTGTAGCCGTTCGCCGATGCCCGGCGTTCGTCAGTGGGGACCGGCCCGGCAGCCGGGCCCCACGCTGACCAGAAGGCGAAAACACCCCTCAGCCGACCGCACGAAGATCACGAAAGACGGTCAGGCCCCGTTCTCAGTGTGCTTCTGCGGCGGTCTCGTGAGGACGCGTGGTTGTTTCCTTCGGTGACAGACCGGTGTGTTTTCCGGCGAAGGCCAGGATGTCCACGGTCAGGGCGCGTTCCTTGCTCGCGGGAGAGGCGGCGTGGGCGGTGTCGGGTTCTCGACGCATGAGGATCGGCCGGTCACCGCTGGTGGCGTGTTGGAGTGCCGCGCACATTTTGGTGACGTGGGCCTCTCCGGTCTGCAGATCGGTTACCGCGCCGGTGAGGAGGAATGCGGGATAGCGGGCTCCGGGCGTGATGTTGTGATACGGGGAGTATGTGAGTAGCCATTGGAGTTGTTCGGGGTGGGAGGCGGTACCGAACTCGTCGGTCCAGGTGCGTCCCAGGCCGAAGTGTTCGTAGCGCACCATGTCACACAGCGGGCCATCGGCGATGACCGCGGCGTACAGGTCCGGTCGCTGGGTGGCGGCGGCGGTGACCAGTAGGCCGCCGGCGGACTGGCCAAAGATCGCCAGTTGGTCGCGGGTGGTCCGACCGGTGTCGATGAGCCAGGTCGCGGCGTCGTTGAAGTCGCTGATCGCGCGGTGTTTGTGTGGTCCACGGCCGGCGTCGTGCCAGCGTTGGCCTTCTTCGCCGCCTCCGCGTACACAGGCGACCGCGTAGGTGCCGCCGGCGCCGACCCATGCGGCTGCCATGGGGAAGAACCATGAGCGCATCGGCATGCCGAAGCTGCCGTAGCCGTAAAGGAGGGTGGGGCGAGGACCCTGATGCTCCTCGGCCGGGGTGAACAGGAGCAGCGTGATCTCGGTGCCGTCGCCGGCGGGATAACGCACACTGCGGCTGCGGATTTCTGGAGTATGTCCGGCTGTTGTGGCGCCGGTTTCCTGTTCCGTCCTCCCGCTGGTGGCGTCGTGGCGATAGATGGTGGGGGGTGTGGTCGCGTCACAGTAGCTGAACCACGCGTGATGCCCGTGTGGGATGTTCGTGCGCAGGGATGACACGACGCCCGCGCCGGGAAGGGGCAGGCCGGTGAGCATCCGGCCACTGGCCAGGTCGTGCAGTGTCAGGGTGGAGGTGCCGTGGCGGGCGCGTGCCACCAGCAGGAGGGGCCGCGGAAGTGCCGGGCCGTCCAGGACCAGACACTCGTCCAAGGGGGCTTGGGGATCTTCGGCTACCAGCGCGCGCCATGTGGCCGGGTCGGTATCGTGCCGGTGCGCCGTACAGATGCGGCCACACGGAGCCTGGTAGTCGGTGACCAGCAGCAGATCGTTGTCCGCGAGGAAGCGGGGCAGAACCCGGGCGCGTGTGGTGCGCCCATCCACGATCCTGATGAAACGCGGGGCTTCCGGATCGGTGAGCTCGGCCACGTACACATCGTTGTGCGAGGCGGGCCCGACCATCGCGGTGATCGCCAGATGACGGCCGTCGGCGCTGACCGTGAGCCCGTAGTAGTGGTCTGGGGCATCGTCGTCGCCGAACACCACCGCGTCGGTCTGCCAGGGCGAACCGATCCGATGCAACCTCACCCGCCGCTGCAGACGCATGTCGCCGGGGGCCAGTTCCTCATCGGGAACACGGCTGACGTAGTAGAACGCATCCCCTCCCGGCAGCCAGGCGAGCGAGGTGTTACGGGCGCGTGGCAACGGCCCGTCCACCGTCTCCCCGGTACGCACGTCCAGCACCATGATGTCGCTGCCGGGCTGCTCGGCGACCTCCATTTGGACAGCCACACGTTCGCCCTCGCGCGATGGCCACCAGGCATACAGCCCGGTATGGCCGGACGGATCGATCTCCGCCGGATCGACCAGCACCCGCCTGTTCCCCTCGGCGTCAACGACGAGCAGGCGCCGTTGCTCATCCCCACGGAGTTGCTCGGCAAGGAACATGACCGAACCACGCACCATCGGAGGCTCGGACACGCCGAAGGATGACATCTGATCCACCAAGGACGCCCACGATTGCTTCTCGCGCCATCCGGCGCGATATTCGCGGAAGAGACGATCCTGGGCCGCGGCCCAGTCCCGCACATGCGCGTCATTGCCGTCTTCCAACCACCGGTAGGGATCGGAAACCGGGAATCCGAACAGATCCTCCACCACATCGCTGCGCCAAACGGCAGGGTACGACAATCGCGCCACAAACGCCCCCCGATGCATCGCCCCGCCCGTAATTAGGTCGAGGCACTGCGGTTTTGACACACCGCAGTACCTCGGCTCATTCAGCTACGACTGGCCGCGAAGAATGTCCGCCTGCCAGCCGCGCACGCCCCCAATACGGGTAGTCGGAGTGGAATCACGATACGGTAGGTATCCATTCATGTCAGCCTCCCGGATTCGTTGATTCGCCCGGAATGAGCGATTACGACGACAAGTATCCCCGCACCCGGGATCGATAAACACAGGCCTCGCTCTCGACGGTGAGCGCCAATCCTCCCTGGATCCTCGGCACGTACGTCGGCCATATCGGCTACCTTCCTGCTAAAATTTCACGCAAGAGAAAAAGACATACCGGAATGCCACCTCTATATCGATCTAGCGCAACGGTAATGCGGAGCCTTTCGAGATAGATCCCAGGGCTGACGGCGTTCTCAAGACGGCGTTCTCAAATCGTGAGCCCGAGAGCGATCAACGGGCTGCCGAAACCATCGCGGGCCCAGCGGGTTCCCTCGGCGATGCCGGCGATGCCGGTGAAGTCGAGCAGCCGCAGCGCGCCGATCGCGTAACTGCGCATGACCGCCAGGACTGATGGGGCTGAGGCTGTCCGGCAGGCTCCCCACATGACCCCGCCAAAAGTGGCGGCCGACTTCGGGGCAACATCACTTCGCCGCCGGCTCACCCGTCCGCGGCTGGACCAGTTACCCAACCGAGGTTGCGTGACGGGCCGCTAGCGAAACTCGGCCGCCAAACGAACGCCCAGGACAACCAGCACAAGCCCGGATACCTGCTCCAGCCGATGCCGGACCCGCGGCCGACCGAAGAACCGTCGCGCCGCCCCCACCAGCCACACGACCCCCAGATACCAGGCCAGATCGATCAGCGTAGACACCGCGGCGAGCAGCAGCAGCGCGCTGAGCACGGGCACGCCGGCCGGCACGAACTGTGGCAGAAATGACATCGCGAACAGGCCCGCCTTCGGGTTGGCCAGATTGGTGACCAGCCCTAGCCGGAAGTTGCGCCCCCACGAATCCGGCGCCCGCTCCACCGCTTCAGCTGCAGCCCCATACCCACCCCTGCGGGCAGACCACAGCGCCTTCACTCCCAGATAGATCAGGAAAGCCGCGCCGGCAAGCCGCAGCGCGTCGTAGACCAATTGCGAAAGCGCCAGAAACGCGGACAACCCCAGTGCCGCGGCCACCGACCACAACAGCCATCCCGCCTCGTTGCCCAGCACGGCCGCTATACCGGCCCGTCGGCCAGACGTCATGGACTGCCGCATGATCACAACTGTGCTCGGCCCCGGGACCATCGAGATCAAAAGAGTGGCCCCGATAAAAAGGGGCAAGTTTTCCAACATCTGCCCATAATGGACACTCTGCGTCAGGTGCTGCAACCGCCCCCCTCACCGAAGTTTTGGGGCCGGCCGAGGTGCGGGGAAAAGCGGCCATGGGTCGATCTTGGAGCCGCTGAGCTGGGAAAACTGCACGCCCGCGCCGGGTATGCATGCGATGGGTCGTCAGGTCTGCCAGAGGGTCGACAGCACCACGTGCAAGGTGGTCGCGCCCAGGACGCTGATCACGGCGTTGCGGGTTTTCAGGTGCAGCCCGATCGCGGTGGCCAGGGCCACCGCGGTGGGCACGACGGCCGACCAGGTGGGGCGGACCTCGCGCAGGGTGTACAGGGCGAGGATCAACATGATGCCGGCGGGCATCTGCAGGGCGAGGTAGCCCAGGACGGCCGAGCGGCGCAGCGGAGTCAGGACGGCGAACGGCAGGGCGCGCAGGCCCCAGGTGACGGCGGCGCTGACGGCCACGGCGGCGGCCAGGTAGTGCGGGCTGGGCACGGGTTCTCACCTTTCCCCGGCTGAGACGGCCGCGGCGGGCACGGGGCGGGTGTGATCGTCGGGCGCACGGGAGGCGGTGTGGCGGTCCACGGCGTAGCGGATCAGCAGGCCTGCGGTGAACAGGGCCATCGCGACCGGCAGCACCTGCCCGGGAGTCAAGAGTGCGGCGACGGCGAAGCCGGCCGCGGCCAGCAGGGGAGCTGGCAGATCCCGCTGGGCGCGCCAGGCATCGATCGTCAAGACCACGAACAGGGCGGTCAGGGCGAAGTCCAGGCCGTGCAGGGTGAGCGGGATCAGGGATCCGGCGAGCGCGCCGAGGGTGGCTCCACCGACCCAGTAGCCCTGGCACAGCACCTGCATCCACAGAATGCGGGCGCTACTCCAGGAGCGGGCGCGATCGCCGGTGGTCATGGCGTAGGCCTCGTCGGTGAGCGCGAAGGTGGCGTAGATGCGGCCGAGCGGCCGGACCTGCGACAGCGGGAAGGACAGGGCGTAGAAGACGTGCCGGAGGTTCACCAGCAGCGCAGTCACCGCGATCTGCCCCAGCGGTGTCACCGAGGCGACCAGGCCCAGCAGCAGGAACTCCAGCGACCCGGCGTAGACCACGGCGGTGAACACCGTGGCCCACCACCAGCTCAGCCCGGTGTGCACCACCAGGACGCCGAAGCTGATCCCGAGAGGGAACAGGCTGAGCCCCACCGAGGCGGTGTCGGCCGCTGCCGCCGCGAAGTCCCGCGACCCGCCCCTCGCTCGCATTGCACTCATGAAAGCAATTTTAGTGCGTATAGTGCATAATATGGTTTCAAAAACCATCAGGGGTGAAGCATATGAGCAATATTATTAGGCTTGACCACATTGATCGTGAAATATTATTTCACCTTACTCGGGACGGCCGGCTGTCGAACGTGGAGCTGGCCGGCCGGGTGGGGCTGACTCCCCCGCCGTGCCTGCGCCGGGTCAAGCGCCTGGAGGACGCCGGCGTGATCGCCGGGTACCGGGCGCAGATCTCCCCAGCGGCCCTGGGCCGTTCCCTGGAAGTGGTCATCTCGGTGGAGATCGCGGTCAACGACCTGCAGACCGTGGAGGACTTCGAATCCCGGGTCGCGGCACTGAAGGAGGTCATGGAGTTCCGGCGCATGTTCGGCCGCCCGGACTACTACATCAGGGTGGCGGTCGCCGACCCGATCGCCTACGAGGAGTTCCTCAGCCGGCAGATCCTGCCGCTGCCCGCGGTCTCCCGGGTCGACTCCCACATCACCATGAAACGCATCAAAGGGGTCTAGCCCACATACGCCCAAAACCCACATCCGATCTCGATGTACCGGATGACGCACCCGGATCGTGCGGCTGCCCTCGCGGTGAACCAGCAGGTCGGCACCATGTACTGGATAAGAGACCGTTGCCACGTACCTGAGGCGGAACATCAGGGGTGTCAGTTTCCGAAGCAGCCTGCACTGTCGGCGTAAGGGCCCAAAGGCGGTTCGGCGGACCTCGAGGTTCGGGCATGTTTCCGGCATTGTCCGAGCCGTATCCCGGGGTGCTACCGCCGAACGCGCCGAGCGGGTTCCGCACCTTTGAGGGAGCGGAACCTAACGTGGCGCTTTCCTGCGGTGTACGGCTATCGCCACCCCGAGGGCGAGGGCGGCATACCCGCAGGTCACGGCCAAACCTCCCCATGGCGGGAGCGGGTAATAGCCCCCGAGCAGTGACTGGTCCACGTCCACATGCGCGAACGTGGGGACGCTCTGCGTGATCGCGAACCCGGCGGCAGGGGTGATCATCAGCAGCCATGGCACCAGACCCGCGGTCGCCAGCAGGTAGGGCACGACGACCAGCGCGATGGCCAGCCCGACGGCGACGATGCCCCGCTTGACCAGCGCGGCCAGGCCCAGAGCCAGCACGGCGGCGGCCGCGGTCAGCGCCGCGTAGCCGACGATCACCCGCAGCTCGGTACCCAGGGTGATCGGCTGAATCGGGTTCTGATTGGCACGCAACATCGCCAGGCCGACAGGGACCACGACCCCCGAGGTCACCAGCCCCGTCACGAACGCGACCGCGCCGACCACCATGGCCTTGGCCTCCAGCAGCCACGCTGGATGCGGCTCGGCCGGCAGACCGGTCCCGATCAGCCCGCCGGTGTTCCGCCGTGAAGAACGAGACCGCCACCACGAGCACCAGGATCAGCCCCACAGCCCCGCCGCTACCGCCCACCCTGGTATGCGGGGACATCACCCTCGATCCGGCCCGCCGTATCGCGTTCCGGGCCGGTCGGCGCCTTGACCTGAGCCCCAGGGAGTTCGCCCTGCTCGAATGCCTGCTCGCCGTACCCGGCCTGGTCATCTCCGCCGAGGAACTGCTCGAACGCGTCTGGGACGAGGCCGCCGACCCCTTCAGCAGCGCCGTCAAGCACACCATGCACCGGTTACGAGCCAAGCTCGGTGACCCGCCCGTGATCGAGACCATCCGCGAAGGCGGCTACCGCATCGGACCGTCATGACCCCCCGGACGCTCGCCGGCAGGTCCCTGCAGACGCGGCTCGCGCTCGCCTACGCGGCGGGCATCTACGCCGCCGGGGTCTTCGTGGTCGTATTCGTCGCCGTCCCGCTTGCCGGCATCCACGCGGCCACCCCCAAAGACCACCCCTCATCGAGTGCGATCACCGAAACCGGGCCCGGGATCGGCCTGCCAGGACGCCCTCGCTCTTGGCGAACACCAGGAGCGGCTCGTCCGAGCGCTGCTCGCTCTGGCCACCAGCGAGCGCGGCGTCACCCGCTGGGACACCCTCGACCTCGCCCACGTCGTCGAAGGAGTGATCGCCTCCCGCCGCGACCAGGCAATGGAGAGACGCGTCGACCTAACCGAACACCTGACGCCCGCAGTGACGGCCGGGGACCCGAGACTGATCGAAAGCCTCGTCGCCAACCTCATCGACAACGCCATCCGCCACAATCACGAAGACGGGCAGGTAAAGGTCACCACACAGACCTCCGGCACGCAGACGGCCCTTACCGTCACCAACAGCGGGCCGGTCATCCCCGACAAAGCGCTCTTCGCCGCTCGATCGACCCAGCATGCCCCGCCCGTTTCGGACCCCGCAACGTATTTACCGGAGCTGGAACCGTGCGGTCGGGCTCAGCCGGAGCTCCTGCATCGGCTTCGCGGATCGGCAGACCGGCTCCGGCAGCACCGGCTCCCGCCAGACCCGCGACGCGGCGAGCTGCCGGCGTACGCGCGGCCCGGCGACATCGTGCATATCTCCGAGATGTTCCGCCTCGTGCGCGGCACCCAGGGCACCCCGGCGATCCCGGCACAGCGCAAGGCCCGCCGCGAATACGAGAACCGTGTCAACACCCTTCCGGCTACAGCCGGACCATGATCGTTCTCAGCGCCAACGGCTGTACCGATGTTCCCCACAGCCGTTTCCCCCTGACGAGGTCGCCCGGCTCGGCGGCGCGTCGCTCGTGTTGGTGCGGGGCAACGACCGCCGCGACACCGGCCTTTCATGCTCGGACGCCAAGCCGGATCGCCGGTTCCTCAGGCACCGGCGAACAGCAACGATCAGCGAGAGATGGGCATTTGCGTTGACAACTCTGCCGGCAACGCCGGGTTACGTTACGGCCTCGTCAATCGTTCATGCCACAGAAACTTACGTAAGATCCACAGGCATTTTCGGCTTCCCCTGAAAGGCAGCCGTGCTCTCGCGGATCACGAGCTCGGTGCCCAGCTCCACTCGCCTCTGCTGAAGCGACTCCCCCTCAGCCAGGCTGATCAGCATGGTGGCGGCCGTGGCGCCCATCTCGATCAGGGGCTGGCGGATCGTGGTGAGCGGCGGGATGGCCCAGCGCCAGGGGGGCATGTCGTCGAAGCCGATCACACTGAGGTCGTCCGGGATGCGTAGGCGCAGCTCATGGGCAGCGTGGTAGACGCCGACGGCCTGGCCGTCGTTGGACGCGAAGATCGCAGTAGGTGGCTCAGGCAACTTCATCAGTCGGCGGGTGTGGGCCAGGCCGTCCTCGATCTGAAACGCCCCCTGGCAGATCAGGTCGGGGTCGACCGGCACGCCGGCGGCATCAAGGGCGGCACGGTAACCGTCCAGGCGTGCCCGGCCGGAAAGCGCGTACTCAGGCCCCGTGATCATCGCGATTCGGCGGTGACCGAGTTCGAGAAGGTGACGGGTGGCCTCCAGGCCACCGCTCCAGTTGGTGGCCCCCACCGAAGGTACGCCGCGGCCAGGATCCCCGGCGGGATCCAGCACGACCAAGGGAACCTCGCGAGTGGCCAGCCGCACGCGCTGGTCATCCGTGGGACCCGAAAACACCGTGATGACACCGGTGGGGCGGCGGCTGAGCACGTCCTCGATCCACCGGTGTCCCGGGGCATGCCGACCGCCGAGCTCGGAGATCACCACGCTCAGGCCATGCCGCCGGGCGACCTGCTGGACACCCTTGACGATCTCTATCGGATAGTCGCCCGCCAGCTCGTGAAAGACGACCTCGATGAGGCCCGCCGGTTTGATGCGGCGGCGTTGTCTGCGGTAACCGTGCTCTCGGATGAGGCCCTCGACCAGGGCGCGGGTCTCCGGGCCGACCTCCGAGCGGCCGTTGACGACCTTTGAGACGGTGGCCATGGAGACTCCGGCCAGCTCGGCGAGCTGAGAGAGGGTCAGTGGTTCGGAGGGGGCCGAGTCGGCGTGGGGGGATTCCTCGGTCGAGGTCATATCGGGAGTGTATCCGGGCGGTTTTCGGTCTCTCGTTATGGCCGTTTCCGCTGTTCCTCCCCCTTTCCAGCCCGCTTCACCAGACGCTTGGAACGATCGTTGATCCGGCAGGTATCGGAAGTCAACCGGAAAATTTCCATCGATCGGCTCGGGTGTCCCGAGTCATCCATCAAGGTCCGTCGAGGAAGTTAGCCGGATTCGGCCAGAATTCTACGGTTGCCAACTGGTGACTTCTGTGAAACTTTCACATGCGCGGGCAGCGCGACGTGATCTCCCACCGGACGAATGCCCAGGCCGGGAAACGTGTCAGTGGCAATGCCCAGGTCAGCGAAGGTTGTGACTCGTTGACCTGGATCGAACAGTCGGATGTACTCCGCGACAACGCATCCACGGGAGCAGGCCATGGAGATCTGGAGTCTCGAATGTTAGCGATAACAGGTTTTAGTGGCCGCCACCTCTTAGACGTGGCCAAGGAGCGTTGGATGCTCTCCTCATCTCGAACGCACATCCAAGGCGGACCTTTCGCTCACCCTCCGCTGTACCGACGACTGGTCATCCTTGTGATGTCGGTCCTGACGCCGGCTCTGATCGGCCCGCTGACCGCGACCAGCGCACACGGAGCGGTCGCCTGCCGGGTGGAATACACGATCACCAGCCAGTGGAACGCCGGCTTCACCGCCAACGTGATGATTCACAACCTCGGCGACGCGGTGAACGGCTGGCGGCTGACATCGACCCGATCAACCTGTCATCGAGCACCGCCGACCGGCAGGACGCGACCTTCCGGGTTACCTCATGAGTGAAATGTTATCGCTAACAATTTCTCCGAGCGCGGCACCTACGCACCAAAAGCCGTGGTCAGCCGCGCCAACGGCCTGACCGCGTGAAATGGATAGCCGACCGTGGTGGCTTCGACCGGTCACCTCACCCCCCAGCCCTAAGGAGCTTCCCCATGTCCCTGAGCCGTCGCCAACTCTTTCGGGCCGCGGGCGCGACCGCCGCGCTCTCGGCCGTCGGCCAGATGGTGGGCACGCCTCATGCTCTGGCCGCGCTCCCGTGGGCCAGATCCGAAGTCGGTGTCTCGGCCTACGAGTTCGACCTCGGCCAGGTCCGGCTGACCTCCGGCCGCTGGCTGGACAACCAGAACCGCACTCTCAACTACCTGCGCTTCGTCGACGTCGACCGGCTGCTGTACGTCTTCCGCGCCAACCACCGCCTGTCCACCAACGGCGCGGCGGCCAACGGTGGCTGGGACGCGCCCAGCTTCCCGTTCCGGTCCCACATGCAGGGCCACTTCCTGACGGCCTGGGCACAGGCCTATGCCGTACTCGGAGACACCACCTGCCGGGACAAGGCCAACCAGATGGTCGCCGAGCTGGCCAGATGCCAGGCCAACAACGGCGCGGCCGGGTTCACCACCGGCTACCTGTCAGGCTTCCCCGAGACCGACATCACCGCGGTCGAGAACCGCACGCTGAGCAACGGCAACGTGCCGTACTACTGCATCCACAAGACCCTCGCCGGGCTGCTGGACGTGTGGCGGCACATCGGCAACACCCAGGCCAGGACCGTGCTTCTGGCCCTCGCCGGATGGGTGGACACCCGGACCGGCCGCCTGTCCTCCAGCCAGACGCAGGCCATGCTGGGCACCGAGTTCGGCGGCATGAACGCCGTGCTCACCGACCTGTACCAGATGACCGGGGACTCCCGCTGGCTGACGGTCGCGCAGCGCTTCGACCACGCCGCCGTCTTCGACCCGCTCGCCTCCAACCAGGACCGGCTCAGTGGCCTGCACGCCAACACGCAGGTGCCCAAATGGATCGGCGCCGCGCGGGAGTACAAGGCGACCGGGACCACCCGCTACCGCGACATCGCCGCCAACGCCTGGGCCATCACGATCAACGCCCACACCTACGCCAACGGCTCCAACAGCCAGGCCGAGCACTTCCGCGCCCCCAACACCATCGCCGCGCACCTGACCAGGGACACCGGCGAGGCCTGCAACACCTACAACATGCTCAAGCTCACCCGGGAGTTGTGGACGCTGTCGCCGACCCGGGCCGACTACTTCGACTACTACGAGAACGCCCTGCTCAACCACCTGCTCGGCCAGCAGAACCCGGCCGACAGCCGGGGCCACGTCACCTACTTCACCCCGCTCAACCCCGGCGGGAGGAGAGGCGTCGGCCCGGCCTGGGGCGGCGGCACGTGGAGTACCGACTACGACTCGATGTGGTGCTGCCAGGGCACCGGCATCGAGACCAACACCAAGCTGATGGACTCGATCTACTTCCACAACGGCACCACACTGTTCGTGAACCTGTTCGCGCCCTCCACGCTCAACTGGTCACAGCGCGGCATCACGGTCACCCAGACGACGTCGTATCCGGTGAGCGACACCACATCGTTGCAGGTCACCGGCAATGTGAGCGGGTCATGGACGATACGGGTCCGCATCCCGGCCTGGACCCAGGGCGCGACGATCAGCGTCAACGGCGTCCAGCAGAACGTCGTCACCACCCCGGGCACCTACGCCTCGATCACCCGGTCGTGGACGTCGGGCGACACGATGACCGTACGGCTCCCGATGCGGGTGGTTCTGAAGGCCGCCAACGACAACCCGAACCTGCAGGCCGTCACCTACGGCCCAGTCGTGCTGTCGGGCGACTACGGGAGCACATCCCTGTCGTCTGCGCCGGCACTGACCCCTTCGACGATCACCCGGACCAGCACCTCGACGCTGGCGTTCACGGCCACGGCCAACGGGGCATCGGTGAATCTGGGTCCGTTCTACGACGCCGCCGACCACAACTACGTCGTCTACTGGAACGCCACGGGGCAGGGCGGCGGAGGCGGCGGGACGAGCTTCCGGCTGATCAACGCGGCCAGCGGGCTGGCACTCGGCATCCAGAACATGTCGACCGCGGACGGCGGTCTGGCGTTGCAGTGGACCGACAACGGCACCGCCGACCATGACTGGGTGCCGATCGTGGACGGCAACGGGCTGCGGTTCCGCAACGTCAACAGCGGCAAGGTGCTGGGCGTCGAGAACATGTCGACGGCCGACAACGCCCGGATCCTGCAGTGGGATGACAACGGCACCGCCGACCACCGGTGGACGATCACTGACGTCGGCGACGGCTCGGTCAAGATTCGCAACGCCAACAGCTCGAAGCTGCTGGGCATCCTGAACGGCTCCACCGCCAACGGCGCCCAGGCGGTCCAGGATTCCGACAACGGCTCGGCCGACAACCAGTGGCGGTTCGTGCCCAACGGCGCGCGCCGCGTCCAGAACGTGGCGACCGGCATGGTGCTCGGGGTCACCGACATGTCCACCGCCGACGGCGCGCTCGTCATCCAGTGGGGCGACACCGGCACCGCCGATCACCTCTGGACGGCCGCCGCCGACACCGGCGGCTACCTGCGCTTGCGTAACTCCAACAGTCAGAAGGTGCTGGGGGTGGAGAACGCCGCCACCGCGGCGGGTTCCCGGGTCGTGCAGTGGGCCGACAACGGCACCAATGACCACCGCTGGCGGCTGCGCTACGGCAGCGACGCCACCTTCCGCATCCAGTGCGCCAACGGCGGCCGGGTCCTCGGTCTGGCCGGCACCGCCCAAGGCGCGCAGATCGTGCTCACCGACGACAACGGCTCGGACAACAACCTCTGGAGGTTCCTGTGAGACGTGTGCTCGCGGTTCTCTCATCTCTGCTCCTCGTGGGCGTGTTTCTCACGACCCAGTCCGCGAACGCGGCGACCGTCGACACCAACGCCTGGTACGTCCTGGTCAACCGCAACAGCGGCAAGGCCCTGGACGTCTACAACCTCTCCACCAACGACGGCGCCCGCATCACCCAGTGGACCCGCAACAACGGCAACCAGCAGCAGTGGCAGTTCGTCGACTCCGGCGGCGGCTACTACCGCCTGAAGTCCCGCCACTCCGGCAAGGTACTGGACGTCCACAACTTCTCCACCGCCAACGGCGGCTCGATCGTCCAGTGGGCCGACGGCAACGGCACCAACCAGCAGTTCCGCCTGGCCGACTCCGCGGGCGGCTACATCCGCCTGATCAACCGCAACAGCAACAAGGTCGTCGAGGTCCAGAACGCCTCCACCACCGACGGCGCCAACATCGTCCAGTACGACGACTGGGGCGGCAACAACCAGCAGTGGCAACTCGTCCAGGTCGGCAGCGAACCGAACCCGACCCCCACACCAACGCCGACCACGGGGGGCGACTACACCAATCCGGTCGTGTGGCAGGACTTCGCCGACGGCGACATCATCCGGGTCGGCGACGCCTACTACTACTCGGCCTCGACGATGCACTACTCGCCGGGCGCGCCGATCCTGCGCTCCTACAACCTGGTCGACTGGGAGTACGCCGGCCACTCGGTCCCCCGGCTCGACTTCAACTCGAACGCCTACGACCTCAACGGCGGCCGGGCCTACGTGAAGGGCATCTGGGCATCGACCCTCAACTACCGGCCGAGCAACAGCACGTACTACTGGATGGGCTGCGTCGAGTTCAACCGCACCTACGTCTACACCGCCTCGGCGGTGGACGGCACCTGGACCAAGCGCTCCCAGATCAACAACTGCTACTACGACGCCGGCCTGCTCGTCGACGACAACGACACGATGTACGTCGCCTACGGCAACGGCACGATCAGCGTCGCCCAGCTCTCGGCCGACGGGCTCAGCCAGGTGCGCGCCCAGCAGGTGTTCCAGACCCCCTCCAGCGTCGGCACCCTGGAGGGGGCCCGCTTCTACAAGCGGAACGGCTACTACTACATCTGGCTGACCCGGCCCGCGAACGGCCAGTACGTCCTGCGGTCGACCAGCCCGTTCGGCCCTTACGAGATGCGCCAGGTCCTGCTGAACATGCCGGGCCCGCTCGTAGGCGGCGGCGTGCCCCACCAAGGCGGCCTCGTGCAGACCCAGAACGGCGCCTGGTACTACATGTCGTTCGTCGACGCCTACCCGGGCGGCCGGGTGCCCGCTCTCGCGCCGATCACCTGGACCGGCGACGGCTGGCCTACGATCCAGACGGTCAACGGCGGCTGGGGCGCCTCCTACCCCAAACCGAACATCCAGACCAACCGGACCGTCCAGTCGATGATCGGCCCCGACACCTTCACCTCGGGCGCGCTCGGCCACCGCTGGGAATGGAACCACAACCCCGACAACACCAAGTGGTCGTCGGGCAGCGGCCTGCGGTTGCAGACCGCGACCGTCACCAACGACCTGTACAACGCCCGCAACACCCTGACCCACCGCATTCAGGGTCCGTCGTCCACCGCGACGATCGAGCTCGACTACTCGACGATGAGCAATGGTGACCGGTCCGGGCTGGCGATGCTGCGCGACTCATCGGCATGGATCGGCGTCAAACGCGACAACGGCACGAACCGGGTGGTGATGACCAACGGCCTCACCATGAACAGCAGCTGGCAGACCACCGGAACCGGTACCGAGGCCGCGAGTGCCAACATCTCCGGCGGCCGGATCTGGCTGCGTGTCAACGCCGACATCCGTCCAGGCTCCGGACGCCAGGCCAGATTCTCCTACAGCACCGACGGCGTCACCTTCACCTCCCTCGGTCCGGCCTTCACGTTGAACAACGCCTGGCAGTTCTTCATGGGCTACCGCTTCGCGATGTTCAACTACGCCACCCAGTCCCTCGGGGGCGCGGTGACAGTACGCCGGTTCGACCTCACCACACCGTGAAACGAGAGGGCACCCCATGATGAACACCCCAAGCCGATCGGCCCGGACCTCCGGGCACCCACGGCTGTGGAAACTCCTGTCCCTGCTGAGCGCCTGCGTGGTCGCCATCGGCATGTCGGTGGCGATCTCCGTTCCGGCGAGCGCCGCCTCCACGCTGGGCGCGTCGGCGGCGGAGCGAGGCGGTCGCTACTTCGGCGCCGCCGTCGCCGCGAACAAGCTCGGTGACTCCACCTACGTGAACATCCTGAACCGCGAGTTCAACTCGGTCACCGCCGAGAACGAGATGAAGTGGGACGCCACCGAACCCTCGCGTGGCTCGTTCAACTACACCAACGGCGACCGGATCGCGAACCATGCGATCAGCCGGGGCATGAAGGTGCGCGGGCACGCCCTGCTCTGGCACTCCCAGATGCCCGGCTGGGCCCAGAGCCTGTCCGGCTCGACACTGCGCAGTGCCGCCATCAACCACGTCACCCAGGTCGCCACCTACTACCGCGGCAAGATCCACTCCTGGGACGTCGTCAACGAGGCCTTCGCCGACGGCACCTCCGGCGCCCGGCGTGACTCCAGCCTCCAGCGGACCGGCAACGACTGGATCGAGGCGGCGTTCCGGGCGGCCCGCGCCGCCGACCCCGGCGCCAAGCTCTGCTACAACGACTACAACACCGACGGCATCAACGCCAAGAGCACCGCGATCCACAACATGGTCCGCGACTTCAAATCACGCGGCGTCCCCATCGACTGCGTCGGCTTCCAGTCCCATCTCGGCAACTCTGTCCCCGGCGACTACCAGGCCAACCTCCAGCGCTTCGCCGACCTCGGCGTCGACGTCCAGATCACCGAACTCGACATCGCCGGCTCCAACCAGGCCGACAACTACGCCACCGTCACCCGCGCCTGCCTCGCGGTCGCCCGCTGCACCGGCATCACCGTCTGGGGCATCCGCGACAGCGACTCCTGGCGCACCGGGGAGAACCCCCTGCTCTTCGACGCCGCCGGCAACAAGAAGGCCGCCTACACCTCGGTACTGAACGCGCTCAACGGCGGCAGCACCAACCCGACGCCCACGCCGACCTCGGGACCGATCGACACCAACGCCTGGTACGTCCTGGTCAACCGCAACAGCGGCAAGGCCCTGGACGTCTACAACCTGGCCACCAACGACGGCGCCCGCATCACCCAGTGGACCCGCAACAACGGCAACCAGCAGCAGTGGCAGTTCGTCAGCTCCGGCAGCGGCTGGTACCGGGTCAAGTCCCGCCACTCCGGCAAGGTCCTCGACGTCTACAACTTCTCCACCGCCAACGGCGGCTCGATCGTCCAATGGGCCGACGGTAACGGCACCAACCAGCAGTGGCGCGTCGCCGACAGCGGCGGCTACGTCCGCCTGATCAACCGCAACAGCAACAAGGCCCTGGAGGTACAGGGCGCCTCCACCACCGACGGCGCCAACATCGTCCAGTACGACGACTGGGGCGGCAACAACCAGCAGTGGCAGCTCGTCCGTGTCGGCTGAACGGTTCTCGAACAAGGAGCACACCTTGGAAATCACGCACACCCGGCGCCCGCGCCGGAGCACGATGGCGATCATCGCGGTCGTGACCACGCTCATGGCCAGTCTCCTGGTCGCGATGGGCTCGACGACTGCCGCGAACGCGGCGGCCGTCGACACCAACGCCTGGTACGTCCTGGTCAACCGCAACAGCGGCAAGGCCCTGGACGTCTACAACCTGGCCACCAACGACGGCGCCCGCATCACCCAGTGGACCCGCAACAACGGCAACCAGCAGCAGTGGCAGTTCGTCGACTCCGGCGGCGGCTACTACCGCCTGAAGTCGAGGCTCTCCGGCAAGGTGCTGGACGTCTACAACTTCTCCACCGCCAACGGCGGCACCATCGTCCAGTGGGCCGACCTCAACGGCACCAACCAGCAGTGGCGGCCGGCCGACTCGGCGGGCGGCTACATCCGCCTGATCAACCGCAACAGCAACAAGGCCCTGGAGGTACAGGGCGCCTCCACCACCGACGGCGCCAACATCGTCCAGTACGACGACTGGGGCGGCAACAACCAGCAGTGGCAACTCGTCCAGGTCGGCAGCGGGCCCAACCCGACCCCGACCCCGACCCCGACGCCGACCGGCACGTGCGCTCTTCCCTCGACGTACCGCTGGACATCGACGGGCTCACTGGCGACCCCGAAGTCGGGGTGGGTCTCGCTCAAGGACTTCACCGTCGCCCCCTACAACGGCAGGCAGCTCGTCTACGCCACCACCCACGACAACGGCACGAGCTGGGGTTCGATGAACTTCGGCCTCTTCACCAACTGGTCCGACATGGCCTCGGCCAGCCAGAACACGATGTCTGCTTCCACTGTCGCGCCCACGCTCTTCTACTTCGCCCCCAAGAACATCTGGGTGCTCGCCTACCAGTGGGGCGGACCTGCCTTCTCCTACCGCACCTCCACCGACCCCACCAACCCCAACGGCTGGTCGGCACCGCAGACGCTCTTCTCCGGAAGCATCACCGGCTCCGGCACAGGCCCCATCGACCAGGCGCTCATCGGTGACGGCACGAACATGTACCTGTTCTTCGCCGGCGACAACGGCAAGATCTACCGGGCCGGCATGCCCATCGGCAACTTCCCCGGCAGCTTCGGCTCGAACTCGACCGTGATCATGAGCGACACGACGAACAACCTGTTCGAAGCCGTCCAGGTCTACAAGATCCAGAACGAGAACCGCTACCTCATGATCGTCGAGGCGATCGGCTCGCAGGGCCGCTACTTCCGCTCCTTCACGGCCACCAGCCTGAACGGTACATGGACACCGCAGGCCGCGACCGAGAGCAACCCCTTCGCCGGCAAGGCCAACAGCGGCGCCACCTGGACCAACGACATCAGCCACGGCGAACTGATCCGCACCAGCGCCGACCAGACCATGACCGTCGACCCCTGCAATCTGCAGCTGCTCTACCAGGGACGCAGCCCCAACTCCGGCGGCGACTACGGCCTCCTGCCCTACCGGCCGGGCCTGCTGACACTACAGCGCTGACGGCATGACACAGGTCCGGCTCGGGCGTTCCTGACGTTCACCGCAAAGGCGTACGCCCCATCGGGCGAGCGCAGTCACGGCACGCGATCAGGACCGTGAGCCTGTTCTTGCTGACCACGTTGTTGCCGTCCCTGGCCAGGGCCGACAACCCGATCGTGCAGACCATCCACACCGCCGGCCCGGCGGCGGCGAGCGTGATCCGTACGGCCGCCTTCACGACGGTGGGCGCGGGTGACCGCGTAGACGTCGCGTGGAGG
Source organism: Streptosporangium sp. CA-115845 (assembly GCF_050943795.1). Lineage (NCBI taxonomy): Bacteria > Bacillati > Actinomycetota > Actinomycetes > Streptosporangiales > Streptosporangiaceae > Streptosporangium > Streptosporangium sp. CA-115845. The sequence continues at coordinate 6,944,625 of NZ_CP191988.1, forward strand.
CGGCCGGCACGCACTCAGAGACAGAGACGGCGCGGACTCGGAGACGGCACGGCCGGGTGAGCGCCGGTCCCGATGACGTCAGCCGGCTCGATCGTGGTCGGCCAGGACCTCGTCGATGACGTGACGGTTCTCCGCGGCTTTCCGCTCATCCCTGTCGATGTTCTCGGCCAGGGTGATCAACGCCTTCCACAGGGCCCAGCCACGAGCACGCGCCCACGTGGCGGGATCCTGAGCGACGACGTTGCGGAAGACCTCCCGGCTGTTGCCGGAGAACATCGTCCACGCGATCACCAGGTCGCAGGCGGGATCGCCGACGCCCGACGTCCCGAAGTCGATGACGGCCCTCAGCTTTCCATCCCTGACCAGCAGGTTCCCGCTCGCGATGTCGCCGTGGAACCACACCGGCGGCCCGGACCAGGTCGCCTTGAGCGCGGCGTCCCACACGGCCGCTGCCCGGGTGGTGTCGACGCGGCCCTCCAGGGCGGCGAGGGTACGGCGTGTCTCGTCGTCGTAGTAGGCCGGCGGCGCACCCCGGTGGAAGCTGTGCGCGCCCGCCGACGGCCCGCCGGTCGCGTCGACGCGTTGCAGGGCGAGGACGAAGCCGGCGACCGAGGCCGCGAACCCGGACAGGTCGTCGACGCGGTCGGGGCTCGCGGTCTCGCCGTCCAGCCAACCGCGGATCGACCAGTTGAACGGGTATCCCTCGCCCGGAACCCCCTTCGCCAGGGGAACGGGAATGTCGACCGGCAACGACGGGGCGAGCACCGGCAACCATCGGTCCTCCTTATCGACCGCCGGGGCATAACCGGACGCGGTGGGAAGACGTGCCGTCATCTCGTCACCGAGACGGTAGGTGCGGTTGTCCCACCCGTCGACCTCGACCGGTGTCACGGGAAGGGCGCTCCAGCGGGGGAACTGGGCGGCGACCAGCTGCCTCACCAACCCCGCGTCGATGCCGGCGCGCCCGTCGATGTTCCTGCTCTCGACCACCCCGAGAGTGTGTCGGCCGTCCCCTCCACCACGCAAAAGGTTTTCCGCGTCCATGCGGTCGGCGTACCGGCGAAACCGCCCGCGTCGAGCCACTGCCTGATCCCGCCCTGTGGGGGCGAACCATCCAGGATGAGAGATATGCCGTTGTCGCGTTCGCGTAGCCGTTCGCCCTACGGTCGTGTGGGTGGCGGCTGCCGCGAGTATCGGCTTCATCGTCGTCCGCTTCCTCCCCGTGGAGCGACGTCAGCGCTCTCTGGCAGCCGCGGAGTCGCCGTGAGAAAATCCGCATGGCCCGGCCGAACTCCACTTTTCTACCCAGTGCTGCAAAAAGCCTAAAAAGGACGAATACTCCATGAGACGATGGGCTGCCCTGGCGGTCGCCGTACTGATCGCGTCCATGTCGGGCGCCATGAGTCCCGCCGCCGCGCAGACAGGCGCTCCTGATCCGGCACGCGCGCTCAAGCAGCAGTTCCGAAGTGAGCATGGCGTTCGGATTTCCGAGACCAACCGCTTCTTCTACGGCAAGAAGTCGACGGTCTCCGGGAGTGGGATCCGGATCAGCGGTCATCTCCAGTTGGCTCCGTCAGGTCCGGTGGCTGCGGATTTCACCTGGTGGGATCTCTCCTGGCCGAAAGGCAAGGGGCTCCCGTCCAAGAAATCGGATCCCTACCGGGTGATCCGCGTCGGTAAAAACGTGTACGACGACGCCACCCGGTACCCCGGGCCCGTTCCGGATGGCAAGAAGTGGGTCCGGTTCCCGAACGAGCACAGGGGACGCATGAACCGGGACATGGCCCGGGGCGCCAGCCTGCAGCCGATCGACATGTACGACCTGTCCATGATGAAGGCCGTACTGAAGCGCTCAGCGAGCAAGGCCGTCTCCGGCGGTTTCCTCTACCAAGGCACCGTGAGCTACCAGGAACTGCGCAGAATTTCCAAGAGCGCCCCCATCGCCTGGACCTCGGGGAAGGCCATCGGCAAGAAGAGCAAGGGGAAGGTCTCCTGGCAACTCTGGACCGGCCGTGACGGTCTGCCCAAGCGCCTGGTCACCACCGACACCGCGGGAGTGGGGAAAGAGCCGCTGGTCAAGCGGAGCGACACGCGCTACACCGACTGGGGATGCCGTCTCGTCATCACCACCCCACCCGCCGACGAGGTCATCGACGAAGAGGATCTGCTGGAGTACGTCCGCAGGCAGAACACGTCCGCTCCGACGGACGCCAAGAACACTTAAGACACTCCGTCGATCACACCGCGCGGTCGCCCGTGACCCTGCTCACCGAACCGAGGTTCCCCCGGCAGTCCGGACAGTTTGGTGCGCGGGTTAGAGCACATCGGGCCGACCACTGCTTGGTGCGGGTCGGCACGATGGATGTCAGGCGGCCAGAGCCAGCGTCGGAGGCAGATAGGTGATGTCGCTGGTGGCGGTGTAAAGGCGCCAGTTCAGCGAAGCGGGGCGGCTGACCACGGTCACATGCGGTCCCGCTGCCGCCAGCCAGGCGGCCAGGTCGGCGAAGTACCCGTCCCCCGAACCGATGACGACTCGCTCGAACCGCAGGTCGATCCTGCCGCTCACGGCCGCTTCGGCGAGGGCGCTGTCGGCTCCGTCGGCGCCCGGGCGGATCAGCAGCTGCACCCCACGGATCGCGATTCCCACACTCACCATGGAGCGAGGGTTCACCGCGACGATGAACTGATCCGTGACTCCTCCGCTCCCTGAAGGGAGCGGCTTCTCGCTAAGCCGCTTGCGCGACGTCGCGAAGGGCAAGCCCTGCCCGCAGGATGTTGATCGCCGCGTTGACGTCGGCGTGCGCCGCATGAGCGCACCGCTGACAGACGAACGTGGCCTGGGCGAGGCGGTTCTCCTTCGCGACATGCCCGCAGCGGGCGCACGTGCGGGAGGTGTGGGCGGGGTTCACCGCGATCAGCTCTCGACCGGCGCTTTCAGCCTTGTGCGACAGGATCGTCAAGAACACCCCCCAACCCGCGTCGAGAATCGAACGGTTGAGGCCGGACTTCTGGGCAACATTGCGGCCGGGCACCTCGACGGTGCCGGACGCCGAGCGGGTCATGTTCGCGATCCGCAGGTCCTCGCAGGCGATGACGTCGTAGTCGCGGACCAGCGCGAGTGCGGCCTTGTGCGCGCCGTCGAGGCGTTGACGGCCGACCTTGCCGTGCAGGGCGGCGACCCGCGCCACCGCTTTACGGCGCCGCGTGGAGCCGCGTTTCCTGCGGGCGAGGTTCCGCTGGGCGACGGCGAGGCGCTCGGCGGAGGCGGCCAGGTGGCGCGGGTTGTCCAGGTGCTCGCCGTCGCTGGTGGTGACCAGCCAGGCCACGCCCAGGTCGATCCCGACGACCGCGCCGGTGGCGGGCAAGGGTTCGGCAGGTACGTCGTCGCACGACAGCACGACGTACCAGCGGGAGCCTTCCCGCTTGACACTGATCGTCTTGACGGTGCCGCGCACCGGCCGGTGCCGGTGGGCGCGGATATGCCCGACACCCTGGAGACGCACGTAGGTGGCGGTAGGGTGTTCGGGCTGGGAGTCCCACCGGCAGCCGTCGCCGTCTTTGGGCCAGGTCACCGTGTCGAAGCACCCCTTGCCCTTGAAGCGGGGAAACCCCGGGGTGCGCCCGGCCTTGACGCGGGCGAAGAACGCGGCGAACGCCTTGTCCAGGCGGCGCAGGGTGGCCTGCTGGGAGGAGAACGACCACCGGCCCTGACCGCCGGTGTCATCGGCGCGGATGTGTTTCAGGTCGGCGGACTGCTCGCCGTAGCGGATGCTCACGCCCGCTTTGGCGTAGGCGGTGCGGCGGTGCTCCAGCGCGGCGTTGCAGAGGGCGCGGTGGTCGTCCAGGCAGGCGGTCAGCGCGGCGGCCTGCCTGCTGGTGGGGCGGAGCAGGAACTTGAACGACCTACGCACGAGCACCACCACTTTTGGAGGTGCGCTCGTACTGAGTGTTGATGTAGCGCCGCACCGTCTCGGCCGACACCGCGCCGACCGTGGCCACGAAGTACGACCGCGACCACAGCGTGGGCAGCTGGGAGCGCAGGTGCGGGAACTCGGCGCGCAGGTGGTGGGAGGTGAAGCCCTTGAACTGGTTGGCCACGTACGACGGCGAGTTCTTCGGGTTGGGCTTGACGAACAGATGCACGTGGTCGGGCATCACCTCAAGCGCCACGATCTCCCACCCGTGCTCGTCGGCCTTGGTGCGGATCAGCTCCTCCAGGCGGTCCTTCACCCGCCCGCCAAGGACCGGGCGGCGGTACTTCGGGCACCACACCACGTGGTACCCGAGGTCATACGCCGCACCGGGAGAAGTGCGTATCCGACGAGTCACATGATGTTTATAACAGCGCCGCTCATCTAATGCACGACGAACGGAGATCTCTGATGCGCAGACCAGACAGGTCAGGGCACGCTCGGGCCTTGGCGGCCCTCCCGCTCCCGATTCCCCCGTCGCCTAAAGGCGACGGTCCCCTCGGGAGGATCTGATGGGGCCGATCGGGACGCGCTCCCGATACTCGTTCATCGTCTGCCTCACCTGAGCCGTCGTCGGCGAGGAGGACGCCGTCAGGTTCTCGATGTCCAGAAGGTGGATCGACCGTCCGTCACGCAGGGATCTCATAGCCCGCCCCACCCGCTTCTCTCTGTGGCAAGTGAATCGAGAATAAGTTCTGTGAACTCAGTATGCAAGTTTTTTACCAGCGAGACGTTCACAGCGAAGCCGCCTGGAGGGCATGAACATCACCTGCTCCGCCCCGCACCCGGGTGAGCTACGAAATCACCCCGCCCTTCTGGAAAGGGCGGGGTGATGTGGGCTTTCCGAGGTCAGGCGATGGTGGCCTTCCATCGGCCGCGCCGCAGGTGGATCGTCCCGTCGGGGCTGATACGGACGTCCGCGCCGTACAGCCGATGGTGGCGGCGCCGCGGCCGACACCGCGCCCGGTCGATCGGGCTGTACACCACCCTCTGTCACAGCAATCTGACAGAGAGGGTGGCGTATGGCATGCCCGGCCGCTAGCGCTCGCCGCCGACGGCGGCCATGTACGGGTAGGTATTGACCAACACAGCGCCAGGGGGCAGCCACGCGCTCTGGACGTTCTTGTACGGCTCGGCGTTGATCGATTTCTTCTGCTGGCTACCCTGTCTCGTTGCGCTGGGCGCAAGTCTTGGTGGTGACCTGCACCAAGGCGTGCAGGTGCTGCGGGCTGCTGGTGGCGGGGATGGGGGCGACGTGCTCCCCAAGAGCCAGTAGCCACCCCAGCGACTTGTCGATGCCCGCGGTGGTTATGAGGCGGCCGGCGTTCAACGGCCGATAAGGAATGTAGGGGATGCCGTTCTCAGCGCAGTAAACCAAGGCCGGATCTCCGGGTTCGTCGAGGTTGAGACAGTTCTGCACGGCGGCGATGGCCGCTACTTGGGAGGCGCGGTGGATCTGTTCAGGCGTGACCTTGGACAGGCCGATCGCGGCGATCTTCCCTTCGCTCTGGAGAGCAGCGAGTTCCCCGACCTGGTCGTCCAGCGGGACCGCGGGATCGATCCGGTGCAGGTAGCACAAGTCGATGCGGTCGACGGCCAGGCGTCGCAGACTGGCTTCGACGGCGGCGCGCAGGTAGTCCGGTCGACCGAGCGGTTTCCAGACATTCGGGGCGGGGCGGATCATCCCGACCTTGGTGGCCAGCAGGGTCTCGTCCGGGTAGGGGTGCAGGGTGCGGCGTATGAGGTCTTCGACGGTGTGCGGGCCGTAAGCGTCGGCGGTGTCAAAGTGGGTGATGCCCAGTTCGCTCGCGGTGCGCAGCACCGTGCGGGCGACGACAACGTCGGTGGGCAATCCCCAGGTGCCGGGGCCGGTCAGGCGCATGGTTCCCAGGCCCAGGCGGGAGACGCGCTTGCCGGCGATGGTGATGGCGCCGCCTGGCGGGAGGGTGGTCACGGCGTCTCCAGCGTGTCGAGGACGGTGGCCACGGTGGTCTGCACCGCTGCGGCGTGCTCGGAGTGGGGGACGGGCAGATAGTCGGGCCTCTGCTCTGTGAGGATCTTGTGTAGGTGCCGGTCGACGCGGGCCCGGAATGCCGTGTCGGAGTAGTCGGGGTCCTTGCCGGCGGGGATGTCGAACGGGGCGGCGGGGTCGAGGACAGTCGCCAGAATCAGTGCCTGGCGGCTGGTGTGTAGCTCTGTCAGGGCGGTCAGGCGGTCGAGATCGGCAAGTGCAGGCCGCTGGCTGCGATGCTCGGCGGCGGCCAGGTAGTAGGCCAGGGCGGTGTGCGCGGTGCCGTCAGCGATGACGATGTCCGAGGTCAGTTCCGCCTCCAGGGCGGCGGCGGTCCCGAACGCGATAATCCATTCGGTGGAGGTGGGGGTGTGCCGAGTCATCTTGGGGAACCCGAGGTCGGCGGCTCGTTTGGCCAGGCCACCGACGCGGGTCACGGTCAGGCCGGTCGCACGCAGCTCCATCTCGATGCGGCGGGTCAGCCGGGTGGTGTCAGTACCGTGGGTTCCGGCGATACCAAGGTGGACGGGGAAGGTCACCATAGGGTCTGTTCCTCGTGGTCGGGGACGGCGGCGCCGGGCATGCCCGGGGGGACGCCCGCTGCGGCGAGAACCTGCCAGGTGGGGTAGTGGCCGGCGAGATCGAGCAGGAGCAGCGCGGTGGCGTGGGCGTCGAACCCGGCCCGGTGCCGACAGCCGGGAATGCCATCCAGTGGGATAGCGGTGTGGGTCAGGAGCGCATCGAGGCCGTAGCCGGGCGCGTCCGGGTAGGTGGCGCGGGCCAAACGTAGAGTGTCGATGACCCCGGCGGGCTCCCAGCCGGGCAGGTGGCGGCTCAGCGCCGTGTAGTCCACGTGCGCGTTGTGGGCGGCGATCCAGGCTCCCTGCAGGGGCGCCTGGATCGCCGGGGCGACCTGCTCCCAGCGGGGAGCGTCGGCCACGTCGTGGTTGGTGATGCGATGCACCCGAGTGGCGAAGGACGTGATCGGCCGCGGCGGCCGCACCAGCGTGCACAGCGTCGGCACCGGCCGACCACCTGCGATGCGGACAGCGGCGACCTCCACCAGGTCCGGCGGGGTGGCGCCGTTGCCCTCCACATCGACGACGAGCAGCTCAGGCCAGGTACCGAAGTCCACGGTCTCTCCTAGGTGGCCGGCCAGCCGATGTCCGCCCGGCCGTGCCTGCGGTAGTGGTGGGGCTTGGTGCGGTCGTGGACCTGGTAGCCGTGAGTGTGCTGAAGGAAGTAACGCGGCGGCTCGTCCAGACCTTCGACCATGATGGCGCGGTCGGTGACCTCCACGCTGCCGACCGCGCCGAGCTCGCACGCCTGGGCGGTGACGACAGCCTCATCGGGCCGCTTCCAGGCGCTGCGGCACAGGTTGAGCTGGTTGACGGGGCAGATGTCGCACAGCTCGCGGATGCCGTAGTGGCCGTTGTAGTCGGCCTCGCCGTGGGCGTAGGCGACACCGCAGCTCGTCTTGCGGAACAGCGGCCCCCACGGTACATCGCGGTCGACGGGTCGGTGAAACGCCTTGAGGACCCGGTGCTCGGACTCCTCCGGCATGATCTTGCGGCGGGCGGTGCCGGAGTATGGCTCCGGCAGGCCATGGTCGCGGTAGTAGGCGGCGATCTCCTTGCGGAAGAACAGGCCGGTGAACACCGTGGCGTGCGCGTGCTGCGACAGCTCCACCGCCCGTTTCAGGTGCTCGTCGGAGTCGTTGAGGCCCGGCACGATGGGCCGCCAGTACAGGATGGTGCGGTACCGGTCGGCGCGGGCGTACAAGGTGCGCAGGCTGGCCGCGGCGATGGCCGAGTCCACCGGTTCGATGCCGGGGTGGTCGATGCCGGAGTGCGTCACCAGCACGGTGAGCTTGAGGTTGCGGAAGCTGTTGAGGATCGTGCAGTCCTCGGGAGCGACGCGCCAGCGGGTGATGACCAGGACGTGGTTGGTCAGACCGCGCTCGTCCAACAGCCGCAGCACGGCGAAGGTGTGGGGTTTGACCACAGGCAGCATGGGGTCGGTGGCCCGGTTGAACACCTGGATCGGCGTCAGGTGCGGCTGGAAGTAGTGGTCGCCGGTCAATAGCTCGACGGCGGTCTCGTCGCTCATCAGCGCGCGCGGGGTCTTCATCTCGAAGTTGTCGAACAGGTGACGCACGCAGTAGCCGCACTCCAACGGGCAGCCGACGATGTGGTTGAGCGACAACCCGGACTTGCGGTACTCGATGACGTCGGCGAGCTGCGGCTTGAGGCCGGCGACCTGCTCCGGGGTCAGGATCGGCAGGGGGCGCCGGGCATGGGGGGTGACGGTCATGCGTTGCTCCTGTCTGCGGTGGTGGTAAGCAGGTGCCGCTGGTCGAGGCCGTACCAGATGCCGAAGTCGCGTTCGACGACGCCGGTGTGGTCGGAGGTGTGGATCAGGTTGTTGATGAGCCGTCCCTCGGTGCGGGCCGTGGTCAAACTGTCGGTGCCGAAGTGGCCGCGGATCGTGTCGGGTCCGGCGGTGCCGGGGTCGGTGGCGCCGAGCAGGGCGCGCACCCGAGCGGCGGCGTCCGGCCCATGGCCGAGAGCGACCATCACCGGGTTGCCGACGTAGATGCGACGCAGCTCGGCAGGCACGTCCAGGCCGAACTCGCGAGAGATCTCCGGGGCGAGCATGTCGTCGTAGTGGGCGAAGATCTGCTGCTCGGTCGGATGGATTTCCTGGCGGGCGGTGACGTGGACCTCGCGGGCGACCCAGGCCAGCACGTCGTCGGTCAGGCCGCGGATCAGGCAGTCGGGTTTGAGGAGGATCACGGTCCAGGCGGACCAGTTGGGGGAAGTCGCCATCGGTCAGTCCTTCGGGAGGTGTGCGGGCCAGCGGCAGGCCACCAGCCGCTGGTAGTAGGGGTTCAAGGCGGCCAGCACGCCGATGTCTACCGGCGTGTCCGGCTGGTGGGTGACCTGCCGGTAGACCTCCAGCAGCAGCACGACCTGCTGCCAGTACGGCTCCATCGGCAGATCGGCGATAGAGCCGGCGGGCAGGCGGCGCCGGTTGGTGCGCAGGTCCCCTTCCCACTCCAGGACCTCCTGGATGGTGTGCCAGGTGGTGGTGGTCGGCATGGCGGGGGCCATCACCGGCGCCTGGGCGTGCTCGGCGAGAATCGCCTGCACTCGCGGCAGGTCGGGCTCGTTGACGTGCATGGAGGACACCTGATGGGTGTAGGTGCCCAGTGGCACGCCGAGCTGTAGCGCGGCGAACTCGGCGATGAAGGTGAAGGAGAACACATCGCAGAGCAGGCCGAGCAGGGCGTCGTTGCCGCGCATGAACACCACGGTGTGCAGGCGGCCGTCACGGATCAGGAACTGCACAGCGAGAGTGCAGGCGACGTCGGGGTTGCCCGGGTCGGCGAACTCGAACGGCCGCATGACCGTCATGGCGGCGCGTTTGCTGTCGGGGTCGGCGGTCAAAAGTTTGACCGCGTGGTCGAACTGGCTCCTGCCCCGAGGGGCGAACAGCCGGGGTCCGTAGGCGGTGCCGGCCAGCCGCGCACCGTCTACGGCCAGGCTGCGCAGCCGCGGCGCGTAGTAGCCGATCATGTCGAGGTCGTCGCGTCCGGCCAGGTACCACAGCGCCTCAGCGAGATTGAAGACGATGTTGGTGCGACGCGTGGCCAGGGCCGGGGTGCGGCGGCGCGGGTCGGTGAGAGTGAACGAGACGTTCAGCACCTCGCGCGAGCGGTTGCCGCGGGAGGAGATCGTGTACTGGGGGGTGGTGACCACCAGATCCAGCACCGCACGGTAGGCGTCGTGGAACGCCGCGAACACCGCGGGCCGCAGCATCAACGGCTCCCCTCATCGGCCGAGCGCCGGGCGTCGGCCAGGTCCGTAATGATCCGGTCCAGGGCGGCCACCTGGTGCGAGACCCGCATCGGCTTCAGATACCGCAGGCACGTGTCGATCAGCTCGGCGTGTTCGGGTGCGCCCGCGATGCTGCGCAACCACTCGATGCGCTCGATAACCTCATGCCGATCGGCGACATGCAGCACCGAAGGCATGACCTGGTCGGTGCAGGCGATGGTCGTAGGGGTGAGCGGCAGGCAGCCTTCGGTCACCGCCTCGCCCGCGCGCTGGGTGATGGCGCCGACGGTGGCGTACCGGTCGGGAAGCAGCAGCATGGTGCTGAGCGCCGTACGGTAGACGCCGGCCACGTCACCAAAGGGGCAGCGGCCGGTGAAGTTCACCTGTGGCCATGCCTCGGTACGCGGCCACTTCCCGGCGACCCGGTGCGGGAAGCGTGCGGCGGCGGGAACGAAGAACTCCCCGAACGCCTCGTCGCGGTCGTACTGGTTGCCGACGTAGGCCAGGGCGAGCGGCCGAGGCAGGGTGGCGAGCCGCTCGGGGTCGGCTTCGTCGATCAGTTCGTCGGGGACCATGTTGAACAGCACTGCCGCGCCTGCGGCGGGGCGGCGAGCGGTGTCGCAGACGACCACGTTCGGCATGCGCCGGAGGAGGTCGTCGGGGGCCATCTGCCGGTCGGTGTCCCACAGCACCGTCGCGGTGGTCCGGTTGTGGGTGTAGTGGTACAGCAGCGCCTGCTGACGGTGCAGGTCACAGGTGTGGCCCGGCGTGCCACAAGGGGTGGTGTTACGGCCTGGCAGCGGCCAGCGGTACTCGCACAGCAGCAGGTCGATGTCCGGGAAACCCGTGTCCCACCGGTAAGGCAGCACCTGCCGCGCTTCGTGCAGATCCCGGTTGGATTGCAGGAGCACGAGCTCATGGCCCCGGCTGATCAGCTCGTCGATGATCGGGCGGCGCCAGAACCGGCCGCCGTCCGGGGTGTCGAGGATGCCGGAGCCGAGAAAGCCCCAGAAACTGAATCCGATCTTCATGCCTTCCCCTTTTACTTCCGCTGTCACGTGAGCAACCGCGGGCGGGAGGAGACGCCCCGGCGGGAGGACCTGCAAATCATCCGGGGTGCTCCGGCGGCCGGAGAGCGATGCCCCTCGTGCCCACGAGGGGTATCTGGCCGCTTGGTGCGCCCTGCGGGCTCCCGAGGCCCGGAGGGGGGATCGTGACGACGCGCTTCGGGCGCCGCCACGGGTCTATGGTGTCGACCCAACCGACGCGTCGGACATACCAGGCAGGGGCATGGTTTCGTCCTTCCGAGGCGACGTGTGGGTATGGTGAGGGCGCCCGAGCGAGCCAGGCGAGAGCGCCCCCACCGCGGCCGGAAGGACAGGAGGTGTCCAGTCCCCTGCCCCGGGTGTGGACCCGACCGCTTCTTCCGCACGCGGCCCCGGTTCTCCCGCGCGGCCCCCGGGGGACACGCCGCACCACCGCGTACGGAAGAGTGGAGTCGTGGCGGCACACTGAGTCCGGCTCCACGTGCCGTCACGCGATTCAGGGGGTCGGTGCGGTGTAGACCAGTTCGGCGATCCGGCGTGCGACGTCGGTCAGGTCGAAGGCCGGGGCGTTCGCGGCCGGAGCCCCCAGGTCAGGTCCCCAGTAGATGACCTCACCGCTGTAGCCGGTCCACACGGTCAGCGTCTCGCCCAGCAGCAGGCGGGGCTGTCCGCCTTCCCGGACGAGTTCGGGGAAGATCTCGTGGTCGGTGAGCCTGGCCCGCAGCCGTTGAAGGGCCGCGGTGGCGAGTCCCCACTGCGTGGTCTGTCGGAGCCGGTCGCTTGCCGGGGTGCCCGGTGGCGGAATCATGGTGTACGTCCTCTCGTGCGGTGATGGTCGGTGAAGGACTCGTGCGGTGGGGTCGGCGAAGGAGATGAGCGGCCCCGGGGTCTTCCGGCGACGGAAGCCGGTGATCGTCCCGGGGCCGCCTCTGGCGGGCGTCCGGGGGGCCGGGCGGTGTCGGGGCGTAGGCCGCGGCCGACGCGGAGCCCGCCAGAGTCGATGGTCAGACGGGTGATGCTCCGGCGGGCTCCATAAGCGCCTCCAGGTACTCCCGCTGATGCCGCAGCCACGGCTGCCGGTCGAACAGCTCCGCCAGAAGGTCGGCGGCACCGGCGGGGTCGACCGAGGGGTGCCGGACCATGTCTCCGGCGCTGAACCAGCGGAACACGTCCGGAACGCTCCAAACAAGCAGGCCAGGCGCGAGGCTCAGTGTGTAGTGGCCACCGGCCGTTCTCATGACGTCACCGTCCAGCGTCGCCACACCGCGACCGTGGAGGGCCTGGCGAAGTAGCCGCACCGCGTGGGCGGGGGTGCCTGAGGCATGCTGCGGTTCGGGGAAGCCGTGGAGGCCGTGCCGCTCATCCGTTCGGTAACGGGTCATGTACTGATAGTGAGATCGCGCAGGATGGATCACCAGGGACGCGATGTCCCACACCCTCGTCCTTCCGCCGACAAGGGGGGACATCCCGTCCTGCGGGCCAAAGCTTGAGGGAACGCATCAGCGACCGGACCGAGGACGACAGGCCCCAGCTCCCGCCACCGAGGAAGGACGCTCTGTCCTACCGGTCCAAGTCGAGAGAACACGCCGGCGACCGGACCGAGGGCGACAGGCGCGTCTCCTGTTCCCAGCTCCTGCCAGTGAGGGAGGACGCTCTGTCCTACCGGTCCAGGTTGAGGGAACGCACCAGCGACCGGACCGAGGGTGACAGGCGCGTCTCCTGTTCCCGGATCTCGGCCACCAAGGAACGGGCGACGCCTTGATGCCGGAACCACACCGGCGACAGCTCGTGAGCCTCCTGCAACCGCTCGACGGCCACCTGCCGGTGCCGGGCATCCAGGTGCGCCTGGGCGACATCGATCAGATGACGGCCATAGGAGATGCCGCCGACCGCACCGGACTTCACCCGCCGGGCCGCCCCCAGCGCCTTATCCGGCTCCCGTCGTATCGCGTAGGCGTGGGTGGCCTGAACCGCTACCTCGGCCGGGCCGAAGAAGCTGTTGTAGATGCGAGTCCTGCCACCGAGCCGCTCGGCCGCTGCGGATGCCATCCTGATGTAGTCGGTCACGTCTCGCCCACTGGCGGCAGCCGGTGCGAGCGCCCACATCAGCAGATTGCCCCACACGGCGACGTGCGCGACCGGTGCCGAGAAGGACGGCTCGACGCGGGCGGCCATGTTAACGGCGAGGGCTTCAGCATCCTCGGGCCGTGCCTGGTGCAGCAGCACCCACGCGTACGTGCCGTGCAGGGTCGCCCACAGCAGTTCGTCATCGCCGCCGTGTGCGACGGTGATGGCCCGCTCCGCGCCGATCGCCGCCAGGTCGTCCCGGCCGAGATGCACCATCACGCTGGCCGCCAGATCATAGGCCATGGCCAGTGGGTAGACGGCAGCCGCGCCGTACGCCGCATGGGACAGCCGCGCCTCGGCGATCAACCCGGGAAGCTGAGCGACCAGGGTGGGGAAGTCACCGGCCCAGTAGCGGCGGCACGCGTTATCCACTGCGGCCCGCACGTCCGCCGGTGATGTCGGCTCACCGTCGTGGCCGTCGTCCGCCCCGGGCAGCAGAGAGGCCGACAGCAGGGCGTCCCGCAACTTCAGGACGCTGGCGCCGTCACGTTCGCCGCCCATCCGGTCGCGCTTGCCGGTCAGCGCCGACAGGTCCACATCGAGGGCGTTCGCCAACCTCATCAGGGTGGTGAGCCGCGCCGACTCGCGGCGACCCTGCTCCAGCTTCGCGATGATGTCCCTGCTGACACCGGCCCGCTCGGCGAGCTCCTCCTGTGTCCAGGATCGGTCGTCACGAATCTTCCTGAGCCGGTTTCCGATGGTGCAACCGTCGTCCATGGGCCCCGCCCTTCCCTGGTGATGTCGCAGTCCCAGGCTAAGCCGCAGGCCCACTTATTGACAGGTATTCCCTTGTGGAAGTGCCTGTTCATCCTCGCGCCACCGAGAGAGCCGTTGCCGCGACAGGGCAAGAAGGTCGTCCAGCGTGAGCCCACCCATCGGAGTGACGGCCCCGGCGAGTGATCCGCCCTCCGGCCACACCATGCCTTCCCCGAAAGCAGAGGTCCCCGGCGAAGGGCTCGGTCATGCTCCACCCGGCCTGACGGAGTCCCGAGGCGAGGACCGGTACCACGGTCATGCGTCACAGAGACCTCGCTACTGACTGTGAACGCCGCACACAGAGATTATCGATGGTGTAGAGATAACCTTCCCTTGGTGTTAGTGTTGCCGTTAACGGCTGGCGGCATTGTCGTTGAGTAGGCGCGCGTTCGTTGATAAGACGCCTGTGCCGCCGAGCCGGATGTCCCCCTCATCAATACAGAAGGGCCACCCCCCGTGGCGAAGCTGACGTTGCCACAGCTTGAGCGGCATCTGTTCGGAGCGGCCGATATTCTCCGCGGCAAGATGGACGCCTCGGAGTTCAAGGAGTACATCTTCGGGATGCTCTTCCTGAAGCGGGCCTCCGACCAGTTCGACGTGGTCCGCGAGGAGCTCGTCCAGAAGTGACTCACCCAGGGCAGGAGTCCGGAGGAGGCCGAGCGGATGGCCGCCGCGCCGGCCTTCTACCGGGGTGAGAGCTTCTACGTCCCCCAGGAGTCCAGCTGGCGGCACATCAAGGACCACTCCCGGGAGAAGAACGTCGGCAACCTGCTCAACAAGGCGCTGGAGGGGCTGGCGAACCACAACTCCACCTCCCTCGAAGGCGTGCTGGAGCACATCGACTTCATGCGCAAGGTCGGCCAGTCCACCATCTCCGACAAGCGCCTGCAACAGCTCGTCGACCACTTCCACCGGGTACGGCTGCGCAACGAGGACTTCGAGTTCCCCGACCTGCTCGGCCTACGAGTACCTGATCGGGCAGTTCGCCGACTCGGCCGGTAAGAAGGGCGGCGAGTTCTACACCCCGCGCGGCGTGGTCCGGATGATGGTCCGCCTGGTCAAGCCGACGCCCGGCATGCGCGTCTACGACCCGTGCTCCGGCTCGGGCGGCATGCTCATCCACGCCAAGGAGTACATCGACGAGCACGGCCTCGACTCCCGCGACCTGACCCTGGCCGGCCAGGAGACCGCGGGCACCACCTGGGCCGTCTCCAAGATGAACATGATCCTGCACGGCGTGCTCAACGCCGACCTGGAGAACGAGGACACCCTCGCCGACCCTCGGCACCTGGAGGACGGGGAGCTCGCCCGCTTCGACCGAGTGCTCACCAACCCGCCCTTCTCGCTCAACTACTCCGCCGCCGACATGAGGCACCCGGAGCGCTTCAAGTACGGCTACGCGCCGGAGACCGGCAAGAAGGCGGACCTCATGTTCGCCCAGCACGTGCTCGCCGTCCTCACCCCCGACGGCATCGGCGCCACGGTCATGCCGCATGGTGTGCTCTTCCGTGGCGGCAAGGAGAAGGACATCCGCGAGGGCATCATCAAGGACGACCGTCTGGAGGCGGTGATCGGCCTGGCGCCCAACCTCTTCTACGGCACCGGCATCCCGGCCTGCGTCCTCGTGCTGCGCGGCACCGACCCGCGGCCCGCCGAGCGGCGCCGCAAGGTGCTGTTCATCAACGCCGACCGCGAGTTCACCGCCGGGCGCGCACAGAATTATCTCGACCCGCAGCACGCCGAGAAGATCGTCGCGGCCTACCAGGAGTACCGCGACATCCCCGGCTTCGCCCGCGTCGTGGACGTCGAGGAGCTGCGGGCGAACGACTTCAACCTCAACATCCGCCGCTACGTCGACAACACCCCGCCGCCCGAGCCCCAGGACGTCCGCGCCCACCTGCACGGCGGCGTCCCGAAGGCCGAGGTCGCGGCCAGGGCGGGGCTGTTCGAGGCGTTCGGCGTCGACCCCGCCGTGCTGTTCGCCGAGCGGGACGCCGACTACCACGACTTCCTGCCCGAGGGGTGGCGGGCGACCGCCGAGCGCATCCCGGCCCTCGCGGCTCCCACCGAGGAGCGGCTGCGCCGGGCGTTCGCCGAGTGGTGGACCCGGCACAGCAAGCGGCTCGTCGAGCTGCCCGACACGCGCAAGGTCATGGAGGTCCGGGCCGAGCTGCTCGACTCCTTCGTCACCGAGCTGCTGCCGCTGAAGGTGCTCGACCGGTTCGAGCTGGCCGGCATCGTCGCCGCGTGGTGGGGCGAGGCGCAGTACGACATCAAGACCCTCGGGCTCAACGGCTTCGAGGGCGTGGTCGAGGGCTGGCTGACCACCATCGAGTCGGTGTTCCAGCTGGACGAGGAGGAGGTGGAGTACTGGGACAAGCAGAAGCTCGCCGCCGAGAAGCGCAAGGCCCGCGATCACCGGGTCGTGCCCGCGCTGATCCCCGACTACCTCGCCGAGCTGGAGGAGGCCGAGGCGGCGTACGCCGAGCTGAACGCCCAGTACAAGGCGGCCACCGCCAAGCCCTCGGAGGAGGACGAGGAGGCCGACGAGCCGGATGAGTCGGCCGAGGACCGGCTCTCCGAGGACGAGCTGAAGGACCTCAAGGCGCGCACGACCGCCGCCCGCAAGAAGGTCGGTGCGCTGGAGGACCACTTCCTGCCCCGGCTCCGGATGGCCGTCGGCGCTCTCGACGCCGATGCGCGCCGCGACCTGGTGATCGGCGTCCTGCGGTCACAGCTCACGTCCCGCTTGGAATCCCGTACGGCCACTGCCCGTCGGCTGGCCGAGGCGGCTTTCCGGACCTGGGCGGACAAGTACGCGGTGACCCTGCGGGATCTGGAGGCCCAACGCGAGGCGGCTGCTGCTCGGCTGGAGAACTATCTCAAGGAGCTGGGTTATGCCTGAACCACAAAGCAGGATCAGGGATCTCCTCGATGCCCATTTTCCCGGGGCCTGGGGAGAGGACCCGTCATCGACCAGGGGCGCGAACGTATCGATTCTCCGGTCGACCAATCTCGACGATGACGGACACGTGGATTTGAGCACCGGGGCTGCTCGCAGGTTCAGCGCTCGAGAGCTGGCTGAGAAGCGCCTGGCAGGGGGAGACATTCTTCTGGAAGCCTCCGGAGGTGGACCTGGAAAGCCCGTGGGGCGAGTTGCCCTCTTTCGGCAAGAGGGCGAACATGCCTTTGCCAGCTCAAACTTTTTCCGGACACTCCGGGTTAACCGGCGCCTGGCGGATCCCGCATACGTCACCTGGAGCCTTCAGCGCCTGCAGAAGCGGCCGGAGATCTGGCAGTTTCAGCAACAAACGACAGGGATTATCAATCTCCGCTACGCGGACTATCTGAACTCAAAGATCTTCACCCCCTCACTCGCCGAGCAGCGACGGATCGCGGAGATTCTCGACTCCTTCGACTTGGCCATATTCCACCTCCGCTCCCCCTCCACAAAGTTCACGCAACTAAGGACGGCCCACATTCGCAAACTGATGGATGATGGACTGTCCATACTTCGCTCAGTCGAGGCTTCGGAGCTTTCGTGCGTCGAAAGAAAGATGCATGGCCGTTGGACAGTTGCGCCGCTGGCCAGCACCCTGGACGCGATTGAAGCGGGAAACAGCCCGAATGTCGAGGACAGCCCGGCGGGTCCAGGTGAGTGGGGAGTTCTCAAGGTAAGCGCGATTGGGCGACATGGTTTTCGCCCCGAAGAGAACAAAGTCGCGCATGACAAGTCTCTCCACGTCAAGAATCTTTGCGTCCACCCTGGCGATCTACTGATTTCTCGCGCCAATACGTCCGAGCTTGTGGGGCTGACCTGCGTCGTACGCGAAACACCGCCAGGGTTGATGCTGTGCGACAAGACGCTTCGGCTTCACGTCAATCCTACTCGAACCTCAGCCGAATACGTCCACCTAGCTCTTTCTCTTACCGAAATCCGTCGTCAGATCGAAACAGCGGCAACGGGCACGAGCGGCAGCATGAAGAATATAAGTCAGGCAGCCATTCGCCGCCTGATGATCCCCTGGGCCGACAGGGAGTTGATCGACCGGGTAGTCCGAGATGACGCCGCCTACGTGGCTCAGATCGAGGCCCTCATGAGACAAGAGCAAGGGTTGATCCGGCTAAAGCAAGGCCTCATGGAGGATCTACTCACAGGGCGGGTTCGGGTTTCTGAGGCGGAAGCCGTAGTGGAAAGTCTTTGACCCCGTGGCCGGGGCGGGCGAGCGCGATGCCCGTCCCGGCGCGGTGGTGGTGTGTTCGGGGGTTGACGATGTCCGATCGTTTACCGAGGGGAGTCGGACGATGGCCGACTACGAGTACGAACTTGTCGAACGTCCGCTTATCGAGCAGCTCAAGGCCATGGGGTGGAAGCACGTGGCCGGCGCCAAGGAGGGTGCGGTGCTGCCCCTCATCGCGCGGGATTCGCTGCGCGACTCCTTCAACGAGGTGGTCCTTGAGAAGCAGCTGCGGGAAGCGCTCTTCCGGATCAACCTTGACGACCAGGGCCAACGATGGCTCGACGACACCAGGATCAGCCAGGCGTTCAACGCGCTGACCCGGGTGCCCGCCGCCGGTCTGCTTGAGGCCAACACCCACGTCACCGAGCTGCTGATCAAGGGCGTCGCGGTGGAGGGGCCGGACGGCGGCCGGGACCGTACCGTCCACTTCATCGACTGGAAGAACCCCGACAACAACGAGTTCGTCGTGATCAACCAGTTCCGGGTGGACGTCCCCGGCAGCGGCGGCAGCAAGCAGATCGTCCCCGACCTGGTGCTCTTCGTGAACGGTGTCCCGCTCGTCGTCGTCGAGTGCAAGGCGCCCACGCAGAGCGATCTGCGCACCGCGGTGAACCAGATCCGCCGCTACAGCAACGGCCAGACCGGGAACCCGAGGCTCTTCCACTCGGTTCAGTTGACGGTCGCGACGAGCGGCGAGGACGCGAGGCTGGGCACGTTCACCGCCGCGCCCGAGCACTACGTACCCTGGCGCGACCCGTACCCGCTCACCATGGCGGCGCTCGCCGCACTACGGGGCAAGGCCGAGGAGCAGCTCAGCAAGCAGGAGATCCTCGCCGCCGGCGTACTCAACCGCGCCAACCTGCTGAACATCGTGCACAACTACGTGACCTTCATGACCCTCGACAGCGGTGTGACGGTCAAGGTCTCCCCCCGGTACCAGCAGTTCCGCGCGGTGGAGCGGACCGTCCACCGGCTGCTGACCGGCAGGCCGAAAGAGCGCGGCGGGATCGTCTGGCACACCCAGGGCTCCGGCAAGAGCCTCACCATGACCTTCCTGATCCGCCGGCTGCGCTCGGCCGACGAGCTGGCCCACTACAAGGTCGTGGTCGTCACCGACCGGACCCAGCTCCAGGACCAGCTCGGCGAGACCATGCAGCTGAGCGGCGAGAAGGTGGACACCGCCAAGAGCGGCGCCCGCGCCAGGACCCTGCTCGGCCGGAGCGGTCCGGGGGTGGTCTTCGTCATGATCCAGAAGAACCAGAACGGCTCCCCCGCCAACCGCCTGGACCTGGGCGAGGTCAACACCGACGAGTCGATCGTGGTGCTGATCGACGAGGTGCACCGCTCGCACACCTCCTCCCTCGGCTCGAACCTGCGCCAGGCGCTGCCCAACGCCGCCCGGATCGGCTTCACCGGCACGCCGATCATGACGAAGAAGGGGCAGCGCAAGACCAGCGTGGAGCTGTTCGGTTCGTTCATCGACACCTACCGGCTCCGCGAGGCCGAAGAGGACGGCGTGATCGTGCCGATCCTCTACGAGGGCTTCAAGGTCAAGGGCGCGCTCCAGGACGGCCAGGACATGGACGAGCTCTTCGAGGAGGAGTTCGAGGACCTCACCGTCGAGGAGCGGAAGCAGCTCCAGCAGCGCTGGGCCACCAAGGGGACCGTCTCGACCGCCCAGCGGCTCGTCGACGTGAAGGCCAAGCACATGCTCCGCCACTACGTGGACAAGGTGCTGCCGGAGGGCTTCAAGGCCCAGGTGGTCGCGCACGACCGGGATACCACGCTGCGCTACCGGGAGGCGCTCATCGCCGCCCGCGACGAACTCGTCCGGGACGTCTTGAGCCTTCCGCCGCACCTGCTGAACCGCGCGCTGGAGGAGCTGAGACCGCGCCAGGCCCAGCTCGTGAAGGCGCACGGGCAGCTCGACCTGCTCCGGCGGATCGACTTCGTGCCGGTCATCTCCAAGGGCGACGCGGAGAACGAGGACCGCTTCACCGAGTGGACCGACGAGGCGAAGCAGAAGGCCAGGATCGACGGCTTCACCCGCCCCTTCGGGGAGAACGACATCGCCTTCGTGATCGTCAAGTCGATGCTGCTGACCGGCTTCGACGCGCCCATCGAGCAGGTGATGTACCTGGACCGCAGGATGGAGATGCACGACCTGCTCCAGGCGGTGGCCAGGGTCAACCGGACCGCGGACGGCAAGCCGTACGGCTACGTGGTCGACTATCGCGGGGTGGCGCAGAACCTGGTGGACGCGCTGCGCGTCTACGCCGACGAGGACTTCGACGACGAGGAGGGCCGGGACGTCTCGGGGGCGCTGCGCGATTTGCGGAGCGAGATCGTCAAGCTGGAACCACAGATGCAACGGCTCCGGATGATGTTCCGCGATCCGGCCGACGTGGAGGGGTGCGTGCTGGAGCTGGCCGACCCCCGGCTGCGCGACAGGTTCGGCGCCGAGCTGGCCCTGTTCGCCCGGACGGTCAACGTGGTGCTGCCCGACCCGGCGGCGAAGCCGTACCTGCCGGACCTCAAGCGGTTCATGGTGATCAGGCTGACCGCGAACCGGCGCTACCGGGTGGACGGCGGCGAGTTCGGCCCCGGGGCCTACGGCAAGAAGATCAAGCTGCTGATCGACGAGCACGTCACCTCGCTCGGCATCGAGCAGCAGCTCCCGCCGATCGAGCTGACCGCCGCCAACTTCGCGGCCAGGGTCGAGGCGATGACCGGCGGCACCCGGGCCAAGGCCTCGGAGATGGAGAACGCCATCCGGCACCACATCGAGGTGCATCGCGGCCAGGACCCGGCCCGCTACCAGCTGCTCAGCGAGCGGCTTGAGCAGATCCTGGTCGAGCTCAAGGACGACTGGGACCAGCAGCTGCTCGCGTTCAAGAAACTGATGACCGACATCAACGAGGACCGGCGGGACAACCCGCACGGCTTCGGCCCGGCCGAGAGCGCCCTGTACGGCCTGCTGCTGACCGAGCTGGCCACCTCCGCCGAGGACATCAACGATCTGCGGTTCGTCGAGGCCTGCCGGGAGATCTACCAGCTGGCGGCGCGGACCATCGGTCTCGTTGACTTCTGGAAGAAGAGAACGAACGTCGAGGATTTCCGGAAGGAGATCTTTGAGATTCTGGTCACCCGGAATCTGGGAGACTTCCACCGGCTGGATCAGGTCGCCGACAAGGCGCGTGACGTTATCTGGAACAATCGGGCGGACATCCCGAGAGCCTGATACTGGCATGCTGGTGACCGTGAGTGATTTTCCTGGAGTCCTGCGGGTCGGTGACCTCGACGTCACCGTCTCGGTGAGTGACCGCCGCAAGAGCGTACGGCTCACCGTGGAGCGGGACGCCTCGGTCACCGCTGTCGTTCCCCCGCAGGTCTCCCGGGCCGAGCTCACCAAGCTGGTCGAGGCGAAACGGTCATGGCTGTACGGCAAACTCGCCGAGAAGCGCGATCTCGGCGAGGCCCCGCCGGAGCGGGAGTTCGTCTCGGGTGAGGGGTTCCTCTATCTCGGGCGCTCCCACCGGCTGCGCGTCGTCGACTCCGGCGAGGTACGCCTGATCCACGGGCGGTTGGAGCTGGCCCGGGGCGGCGGCGCGAAGGAGCTGGTCGACTGGTATCGCCGGGTCGGCGCGCGATGGCTGACCCGGCGGATCCGGCCCTGGACCGCGCGGATGGGGGTCGAACCGGCCGGGCTGCGGGTGCGACCGCTCGGCTACCGGTGGGGTTCGTGCTCACCCGACGGTCAGGTCAACATCCACTGGGCGACCATGCAGCTTCCGCCGAGTTTGATTGACTATGTGCTGGTGCACGAGCTCGCACATCTCCACCGTGCCGATCACGGCGCCGAGTTCTGGCGGATCGTCGAGCGGGCGCTGCCCGGTCACGAGGACCATCGGGAGCGGCTCCGCCGTACCGGTAATGATCTTTGGTTGCCCGAGAAAGGGCGATGATGCACGACGAGGTCATGGTCAACGCCGCCGACATCGCCCGGCTCGCCGATGTCGGCCGGGCCGCGGTCAGCAACTGGCGCAAGCGGTTCGACGACTTCCCCCAGCCGGTGGGCGGGACCGCGTCGAGCCCGGCGTTCTCCCTGGCAGAGGTGGAGACCTGGCTACGCCGCCACGACCGCTACGTG
Organism: Streptosporangium sp. CA-115845; assembly: GCF_050943795.1. Lineage (NCBI taxonomy): Bacteria > Bacillati > Actinomycetota > Actinomycetes > Streptosporangiales > Streptosporangiaceae > Streptosporangium > Streptosporangium sp. CA-115845. The sequence continues at coordinate 6,966,766 of NZ_CP191988.1, forward strand.
GAGGTGGCGCCGATCGAGCGGCTCTGGCAGCGGCTGAGAGCCACCACCGACGACCTGCGGCTCGGCGACGCCGTGGGATTCGCCGGAACCGTACTCCTGCACCAACGACAGGACCCCGGCCTCAACGCGAAGACGTTGTTCAAACGACTGTCCCCGTTGGTTCCCGACGGCTTGGACGTCAGCGCGGAACTGGTCGGGGCGATCGCCGAGGTGGGCCGGGCCGAGGGGCCCGTCGCGGCGTTCGACGGCATCTGCGACCGCTATGTGAGCCTGCACTCCCGCCGGCTGCTGACCACTCCCCGGGGCGTGGCCCACCTCATGGCCCGCATCGGTGAAACGGCCGGGCGTGTCGTACTGGACCCCGCGTGCGGGATCGGAACCCTGCTTCTGGAATCCGCCGGGGCACGGACGCTCGGCCAGGAGGTGAACGAGAGCGCCGCCCGCCTGGCCGGCATCCGGTTGAGACTGCACGGCCACGACTCGTGCGTCGAGACAGGCGACTCGCTGCGCGCGGACGCCTTCCCCGGGGAACAGGCCGACGTGGTCGTCTGCAACCCGCCGTTCAACGAGCGCGGCTGGGGTTACGAGGAGCTGGCCAACGACCCGCGCTGGGAGTACGGCCTGCCGCCCCGCGGCGAGTCGGAGCTGGCCTGGGTGCAGCACTGCCTGGCACATGTCCGGCCGGGCGGCCTGGTGGTCATCGTGATGCCGGGCGTCGCCGCGAGCCGCCGGGCCGGCCGCCGGGTCCGGGGCAACCTACTGCGCGCCGGAGCACTCCGGGCGATCATCACACTCTCCGCAGGCGCCACCCCGGCTTCCAGCGGGGCGCCGGACCTGTGGGTCCTGCGCAGGCCCGAGCCCGGCGCCCAGCCGCCGTCCGAGGTGCTGATGGTGCACGCCGGGGAGGACCTCGCCCTGGCCGAAGCGTCGTGGAAGGCCTTCCGCGACGGCGAAGACCTGCCCCAGGGCGGCGACACCGTGCGGATCATCGACCTGCTGGACGAGGAGGTCGATCTGACGACCAGCCGGCGAATCGCCGTCCTCGACCAGCCGGGTCCGTCGAGCTTCACCGCGCTGCGTGAGAAGGCGGTGGCCCTGACCGGGTCGCTGAGCTCCATCCTGCCGCGCCTGTCCGCGGTCCGGGGTCGTGAGCCGGCGATGTCCAGCCTCGGGGAACTCGCCCGCGCGGGCGCCGTCACCATCCTTCAGGGCCCGCTCAAGCTTCCCGGCGGCGGCGATCTTCCCGTCCTCACCGCGAAGGACCTCCTGCTCGGCCGGGCGCCCACGGGTCACAGTGCCGACGCACCCGGCCTGGTGCAGGTGGAGCGCGACGATGTCGTCGCCCCGGTGGTCACGGGCAGCGGTTCGGTTCCGCGGGTCATGACCGAGCCGGGAGCCGTTCTCGGCCCCCAACTCCTCCTCATCCGCACCGATCCCGACCGCCTGGACCCCCATTTCCTGGCCGGCTGCCTGCGTGCCGCCGGTGGCTCCGGCATCCGGCTCGGTTCCTCGATGCGGCTCGATCCCCGTCGTGCGCGACTGCCCAGGCTTCCGATCGACGAGCAGCGCCGGTACGGCGTGGTCTTCCGCCAGTTGCTCGCCTACGAGGACGCCACCCGTGCGCTCCGCGAGATCAGCGATAATCTTGTGGCGGCCGGCATCGACGGTCTCTTCGACGGGAGCCTGCGTCCCGACTGATCCCCCCTGGAGACATGGGTGACCCTCATCCTCAAGCGCTACCGGCTTGACCCCGTCCACCTGGGCAAGGGTGGCATGGGCGTGGTCTGGGGCGCCCAGGACGAAAAGCTCGGCCGCCGGGTGGCGATCAAGTTCATCCGGTTCCCCGACGGGGTGCGCGACCCGGAGCTCGAAGCCAGGTTCACCCACGAGGCGAAGATCATGTCACGGCTCGCCCACCCCGGCGCGCCGGTGCTGCACGACTTCGGCGACTATCGGGATCCGCAGCTGGGCGACCGGCTGTTCATGGTGATGCAGTTCGTCGAGGGGGTAGGGGGCGACGACATCGTCGCCGAGCACGGGCCGCTCCCGCTGGGCTGGGTCGCGTCCATCGGCGCCCAGGTGGCGGCGGTCCTGGCGGCGGCACATGGCCTCGGCATCCTTCATCGTGACCTGAAGCCGTCCAACCTCATGCTGCGCCGGGACGGCTCCATCCAGGTGGTGGACTTCGGCCTGGCCCTGATGCAGGACCCTGGGATGACCAAGCTGACCAGGACCGGTCAGCAGCTCGGCACCGCCGCGTACATGTCACCCGAGCAGGTCAACGCCGAGCAGCCCACCGGGCGAAGCGACGTCTATTCGCTGGGCGCGGTGCTGCACGAACTGCTCACCGGACGGCAGCTGTTCACCGGCCCCTCCGAGTACAGCGTGATGAACCAGCACGTCAACGCGCGTCCCACGGCGGTCGGGCGACTCCGGCCGGACGTGCCGAAGGAGTTGGACGAGCTCATCCTGGCGATGGTGGAGAAGCGTCCGGAGGACCGCCCGGCGACGGCGGCCGAGGTCCACGATCGGCTCATGCCGTACCTCGCGGGGACCGGGCCGCTCGGCGACATGACCGCTCCGGGTTCCAGCCCTGCCCGGATGTACGCGCACGCGGTCAGCCGTACTCTCACCGCCGGAGCACAGCCCACGGTTTCCGCCACGGTTCCCGCCACAGGCGATGCCCTGGTGGATGACGACTTCAGCCGCGGTGACATCGGGCGTGCCCGCAGGCAGGCGGTGTCACTGGTCAGGGAGTCGCGGTACGGCGATGCGGCAGGCCTGCTCGCGAGGGTCGCCGGGGCGGCGAGCCGGAAGCTCGGCGCCGCCGACACCGAAGTGATCGATCTGCGCGGGCAGCTCGCGGACGTCCTGCTCACGGGGCAGGACTACCGTCGCGCGGCCCAGGAGTTCCGGCGGATCGCCGACGACCTGCTCCTGCGACCGGAGCCCGACCACGAGCGGGTGTCCCAGTGCAGGCTGCAGGAGGCGACCTGCCATGTTCACGCCGGTGATCCCGAGCTCGCGCTGCACATCATGCGTGAGCTGCTGGCGGACGAGGGAAGCCGCTTCCCCGAGGACGACGCACGACTTCTGGAGTTGCGTCGCCAGATCGGCGAACTGGAAATCGGCGTCGGCGCCGTGGACAGAGGCCGAGCGACGCTCACGACCCTGTGCGAGGACCTCACCAGGCTCTACGGCCCGGAGCACGGCGCCACCATCCGCGTTGTCGACCTCCTGACCGGCCTGGACGGTTGAATTTCCGTGAGGCATCGCGGTGGTCGACGTGGTCCTTGCCCATGGGGGCGCGCCCCGGCAGCTACCTGTTGTCCCTGCCAGATGGCGGAGAGCCGCAGACGCTGCGGGAACCGCAGCACGTCACGAACCTGATCCTCACGGCAGGTCATGACGGACGCTGCGGCGACGCGCACGGGGTCCCCGGGCACACATGTGCCTCACATGTTCTCGGCTCCGGCCTTGACGGCTTCGCGGATACGAGAGTAGGTGCCGCAGCGGCAGATGTTGCGGAGGCCGTCGAGGTCGGCGTCGGTGATTCCGCGGCCTTCGGCCTTGGCGCGGCGGACCAGTGCCACGGCGGCCATGATCTGGCCGGGCTGGCAGTAGCCGCACTGGGCGACGTCGCGGTCGAGCCACGCCTGCTGCATGGGGTGCAGGTCCTTGCCGACCGTGGCCGGAAGCCCTTCGATGGTCGTGACCTCGTCGGTCGGCTGGAGATCTGCGACGGGGATCGCACAGGGGTTGACCGCTTTGCCGTTGATGTGACTGGTGCACGCTTTGCAGACATTGATGCCGCAGCCGTACTTCGGGCCGGTGATGCCGAGAATGTCGCGCAGCACCCACAGCAGGCGCACGTCGCCGTCGACGTCAACGGTGACCTGCTCGCCGTTGACGCGGAAGGTGTGCTCAGGCACTCAGATCTCCTTGTTTCAGCGGGCGTGGTTCAGGCCGTCGGTCGGGGATGGGGGAACAGGCGGGATGGTCGGTTTGGGGGTGAAGGAGAGCGTGCCGTGGTTGATCGGGAAGCTGGTGGGCATCGTTCCGGTCGCGCGACCGTACGCACAGGCGACCGCGGCCAGCGACGCGGCGACGCCCAGCTCCCCGGCACCGCCGGGCTCCTCGGAGGTGCTGGGCATGACGATGATCCGGAGTTCGGGCGGGGTGTTCCACTGCCGGGTGTAGAAGTAGTTGTCCCAGCTCGCTTCGAGGAAGTGCCCGTCGCGCAGGTGCAGGCTGGAGGTCAGGGCCAGCGCGATGCCGTCCATGACGCAGCCCATCATCTGCGCTTCCAGACCTCGGGGGTTGACGGCAAGGCCGACGTCCACCGCGATCACCACCTTGGTGACGCGCGGTCCGGCCACGCCGTCGCGGATGGGGCGGTTGACGGTTTCTGGCCGGCAGTCGATCTCCACCAGCACCGCGCTGACGGCCTTGTACTCGGCGTGGAACGCGATGCCCTGCGCGGTGCCGGCCGGCATCGACCGCCCCCAGGCGCCGACCTCGGCCACCTTCGCCAGCACCGCCCGGGAGCGGTCATCGCGGAGAAAGTCATGCCGGAACCGGTAGGGGTCCTTGCCCATCCTCGTGGCGAGCTGGTCGACGATGAGTTCCCGGGCGCAGGTGACGTCGGGTGAGTAGACGTTACGCATGCTGCCGGTGTTGAAGCCCTTGTCGGTTTCGTTCAGCAACTGGCTACTGGCGCCGAAGTTGTAGGACATCGCCTGACTGAGATGGAAGAACGTCTGGGAGAAGCCGATGTCGCCCACCGGAAGCCTCGCGGCCATGGCGGTGATGATCTCACCGAGCCCGTGGCCGAGGTCCGTGGAGACGCTGGTGTGCCGCTGCTTGTAGCTCAGCACGGTGTTGCCGAGGTAGGCGACGCGGACCCGCGAGGTGGCCATCGGGTGGGTGCGGCCCTGGCGGGAGTCGTCGGCACGGTGCCACATGAGCTTGACGGGTTTGCCGATCCGCTGGGACACCTCGGCGGCTTCCAGCGCGGCGTCGAAGAACAGCTTGCGCCCGAAGGAACCACCGCCTTCGGTGACGTGCACGGTGACGCTGCCGAGCGGCAGCCCCAGCTTGGCGGCGATGGTCTGCTTGGCGACGAGCGGCGATTTCAACGCCGACCAGATCTCGGCGCGGTCGGCCCGCACGTCGGCGATCGCGCAGTTGGGTTCCAGCGCGCTGTTGCTGCGGAAGTAGAAGGTGAACTTGCCTTCGACGGTCGGAGTCAGCGGCCTGAGCCCGAGCGGCAGCTCCGCGGCCTCCAGTTCCCGGAGCACGGTCTCGTCGGATTTTCCTTCCGCGGTACCGGGTTTCCAGGAGACCCGCAGGGCGCGTACGGCGTCGATGCACTGGCCGAAGGTCTCGGCGCGCACCGCCACCCCGGTGGAGATCGTCACGACATCGGTGACGCCCGGCATGGCGCGGACCTCGGCGAGGTTGGCCACCGAGCCGACCTTGCCGTTGATGGTCGGCGGGCGGCACACCATCGTCGGCTTCGCGCCCGGGACGTCGAGGTCCATCGCGAACTTCTTGCGCCCGGTCACCGCGTCCAGCGCGTCGATCCGGTTGTGCGGTCTGCCGATGACGGTGAAGTTCTCGCGTGACGTGAGCTCCACCGACACCCGCTGGGTCCGCGTGCTCGCGGCCTTCTGGGCGAGCGCACCGATGTCGACACTGTCACCGGAGCGAGCGGTGATCACTCCGGCCTTCAGCGTCAGGTCGGTGACCGCGGAACCGAGTTCGGTCGCCGCGGCCGCCAGCAATCGGAGCCTGGCGATGGCGGCGGCGACCCGGATCGGGGTATAGGTGGCGATGGTGGTGTTCGACCCGCCGGTGAGCTGGTTGAACACCAGCTCCGGCCGAGCATCGGCCAGCGTGACACGCACCCGTTCCAGTGGCACGGCCATTTCCTCGGCGATCAACATGGCCGTCGAGGTGGTGATGCCCTGCCCCACCTCGGCCCGCGGCAACGCGAACGACACCGTGCCGTCCGGGTTGACCTCGACCGAGATCAGGCCCGAGGTCGGCAGCGCCGCCGCGGTCATCATGTCGTTGAGGTCGAGCAGTTCCGTGAGCTCCGGTGAGGGCAACTGGATGCCGGGCGCCGGCGTCAGGGCGGGCGCCGGCGTCAGATTGAGTTCGGCGGCGACCACCAGGGTCGGAGCCGCCACCACATACCCGAGGAACCGGCGCCGCCCGATGGCCTCGTTCAGCCCGCCACCATTCGATCCCATCATCATTCAGCTCAAACCCGGACGGTTGATCGTGGGGATCTCAATCTTGGTCTCCTTGGCCTTGGTGAGATAGAACAGGATGTACTTCCGCACGGCTTCGTCGAGGACCCAGGCGGTCTCGGGTACCAGCGGCAGCGGAATGAGGCCCTCGCGGAATCTCACCAGTTTCGGCCAGATGGTGGGGATCAGCAGGTCCCACACCGGCTCGCGCTCGATGCCGTCCCAGTTGGCCACCTGGTCGCCGACCAGGTACCGGGCGAGCGCGTTGCACAGCGGCCGGCTGATGCCGGCGGGACTGGTCTGCTCGGCGAGCTGACCCAGCAGGATGTCGGTCAGCTCCACACCCTCGGGCGTCGGCCCCATGTTCCGGGGCAGGATCTGATCCGACTGGGCGTTGGCCGCGGCCCAGGTGGCGGGGAGGTATTCGTCCTTGATGCCGAGCATGTGCGCGGTCACCTGCCACACATGCAGGTACGCCTCGGAGTGGGCGGCACTGATCGGGACCTTCCATTCGAGCATCCTGCGCATGGCGAAGGTCGGCAGGGTGTGCCAGGTGACCAGCATGTCCTCCTGGCTGATCGGGATGTCGCCGGTCCAGTGGGGGGACTGCCGCAGGAGGTGTCGTACCGCCGCGTGCACCAGCCGGGTCTTCACGGCCTCGACCACGCAGGAGCCGTCGGGCCGGTACGCGTTCAGGGCGCCGACGGCGAATCCCAGGATGCTCGTCTTGGCGACGCGGTCTTCCATGTCCGCGCCGCCCTTGGAGTAGTAGACCGCGAGGGCCTCCTTGGGAATGGCTGTGCTCAGCATGCCGCCACCCACGCCGTTGAGCAGATTGAGGTACAACCCTCTGGACTTGTTGAACTCGGCCGCGGTGTTCAGCTTGCCGTGGTCCGCCCACGACGGCAGTTGACGTGCTCTCTCCATGAAGTCCCGCAGATCCGCCGGCAGCCCTGCGGGCAGGGGCTGGTCGTTACGGGTCCAGTCCCACAGCAGGCGGTTGACCTCGGGGACGGCGCCGCGATCGAGCAGCGAGGCGACCAGCGGGTCGGCCTCCTCGTCCCAGACCCACCGCGGATCGGCGCCGGCGCCGGCACCCGCGATCGAACCGCCCGGTGCCCAGGTCCAGGGCATCGCCCGAGCCGGGAACGCCGTCCCCAGCGCTCCGAGCGCCCCCAGGGCTCCACCTGAGATCAGCATCTTGCGCCTGCTCAGCTCCGCCATGCCGGACTCCTCCTGAGTTCCGCAAGCCGATGATACGGCGATACATACCAGGTTTACTTGTGTCTTAACTAGAGTGCGAGCCGAGTCGAAAACGTTCAGAAAAACAACTGGTCGCTTTGCGACCCCGGACCGGATCTCGGTATTTCGGTTGTTTCTCATCGATGCCGAAGAGGCATAAGGGACTCGAACGGAAGGTCTGGGGCCCGGACTCTGCTGGATTCCGGGCCCGAGAATTCGTAACGGTGTCCTGACCTACGGAAAGCAAGCCAGGCCGGGGGCTTTCCTCCACTTCCGGGCCGAGGGGCCGGCTCAGGAGTTCGGGTAGTTCGGGTTGTTGGTCAGCGGAATCTCGATGCTGATCTGCTGCGCTCCGGACAGGTAGGCCAGGAGTACCTTGCGAAGGAGCTCGTCGAAGAGCCAGTAGGTGCTGTCCGCCCCTGGGAACACCTTGAGTACGCCTTCGCGGACGGCGATGAAGGGTCCCCAGAACGTGTTGAGGAGCCCATCCCAGAGCGGATACCTGGGGATACTCAGCCATCCGGCGATCTCGTCGCCGAGCATGAAGCGCGTCAACGAGCCGAGTACGCGCTTGGTGAGGAGGCCGGCATCGATCGTGGCGCCGAGCTCCAGGAGAATGTTGGCCAGCTTGATGCCCTCGGGCGTCGGGGCCAGCACCGGGTCCAGGACCTGCTTGGCCTGGGAATTTGCCTCGGCCCACGAGGCGGGGATGTACTCCTCCTTGATACCGAGCATGTACGCGGCCAGCTGCCAGGTGTGCAGGAAGGCCGCGGAGTCGGCGGCGGGCATCGGCACCTTCCACGCGACCAGATTCTTCATGACGGTCGTGGGCAGGCTGTGCCAGGTGACCATCATGTCCGCCTGGCTGATCGGAATATCCTCGTCGGCGGCCCCCTGCCAGTGCGGGGACTTCGGCAGCAGGTGGCGCACGGCCGCATGCGCCAGCCGGGTCTTGACGCAGGTCACGATCATTTCGCCGTCGGCGTCGTAGGCGTTCCGAGTCCCGATGTCATACCCGAGCTTGGCGGTCTTGGAGATGCGGTCCTGCATGTCCGCACCACCCTGCGAGTAGTAGACCGCCCGCGCCTCCTTGGGGATGACCGTGCTCATCATGCCGCTGGCGAAGCCGTACAGCACGCCGGTGTAGAGCCCCCGCCTGTTGTTGAAGTCGGCCGCGGCGGCGATCTTGTCTCTGTCGGCCCAGGCCGGCAGCTGACGGGCCTTCTCCATGAAGGCCTTCAGGTCCGCCGGCAGTCCGGCCGGCAACGGCTGACCGTTCTTGGTCCAGGTCCGCAGCAGAGTGTTGACCCTGGGTACGTCGCCCCGGGTGATCAGCGAGGCGACCAGCGTGTCGGCCTCCGGGTCCCACACCCATCGCGGGTCGAGGCCTGCCCCTGTGCCCACCACCGAGCCACTGGGCGACCACGTCCACACGCGCGCCTGCGCGGGGGTCGCGACGGTCAGCGCACCGAATGCGCCCAACGTCCCTCCGGCCCGGAGCATGTCGCGCCTGCTGAGTTTGTCCATGCCTTCGTCCTTTCTCCTCGTGAGGTCGAGAGCATTGCTGATACGATGAAACATGAGACGGATCTGAGTATCACCAATACAGCACACAGTGTCGGACATCACAAGACCGTGACAGCGATTGTCAGGGATTGAGGCAGAATCAATCACAGGAGGTGATCGTGGAATCTGCACTGTCCGGGCTCATGGCGCCGTCGGACTCGGAGTCGCTGTTGGAGCGCGCGTACATTGATGCCGTCGAACAGGTCGACGACACGGACGAGACCCGTGCGCGCATACTCGACGCGGCGTATGAGCAGTTCTGCCGCATGGGTATCCGGCGGTCGACCATGGAGGACGTGGCCCGCCGGGCCGGGGTTTCGCGGATCACGGTCTACCGGCGGTTCGCCACCAAGGACGCGCTGGTCGAACATGTGGTACGTCGAGAATTCCGCCGATATTTCGACCAGTTCCTCATCGACATCGAACAGGCTCATACCGCCGCTGATCGGGCGGTTCTTGGCTTTGTAAGCTCATTGCGCGCCATCCGCCATAACCCATTGATCGGCGGTCTGATCACCGCGGAACCGGATCTGGTCGTCCCCTCCATGATCAGCGACGGGGGCCGAACCCTCGCCACCGTGCGGCAGTTCGTCGCAGGCCAGCTCCGCCACGAGCAACGCGCGGGCAACGTGTCGAGCGACTTGGACGCCGACCTCGTGGCCGAACTGATGGTCCGGGTCTCCGCCTCCTTCCTGGCGATCCCCAGTCAGATCATCGACCTCGACGACGACGAGCAACTGGCCGCGGTGGCCCGGCAGTTCCTCGTGCCCATGTTGGAACCAACCGACCACCCGGATTGACCGCCGAGAAGAGCAGCGGCGAAGCACTCCGACTTGGGGGATGAGCGTTTTCATCCTGCTTCGCGGGTCTGAGGGATAAGGATCGCTTTGACGAACCGACCTGCGCGAAGGGGGCAGCGGCGGAGCTTCCGCTACGTGACCATAGATCCGCCGGCCTCCGAGAGCTGGAGAGGGCCTAGATCATCGTCTAAGACCGGTCCAGGAAGGGTCTAGATCCAGGTGGGAGGGATCTGGTTTCAGATCCCTCCCACCTGGGCTTTCCAGACCCCTCCTGACCTGCAACCCAGGCGCTTTAGGCAGCCCTGGACGGGTGCCGCCACAACCCCTGAGAACCGCCCTGGGCGGCAGGGATGGCGGGTTGCCTGCGAGAGCGCCGGGCGGGGCCGATCATCGTCGGGCAGGACGTGAACCGGGGTGCCGCAGGCGTCGGTCGTGAAGTCCTTCGCCGCCCTCCCTGCCTTCCACGGCCCGCTCCCCCTGTTCTTCGCACATGCCGTATCGCTACCGCCAAAGTGGTGCGACCTCTATCGCCGTGAGTAATCACCACAGGTAAAACAGGGTGATGTGCGAAGAACGAGTCTAGCTGCCGGAGCCGGAGCCGGAGCCACTGTCGCTGTCGGAGTCGCTGTCGCTGTCGGAGTCGGAGTCGCTGTCGGAGTCAGAGTCGGAGTCGCTGTCGGAGTTGGCTTTGCTGTCGGAGCGAGACTTGCTGTCCGAGCGGGACTTGCTGTCGGACTTGCTGTCGGAGCGGGAGTCGCTGTCGGACTTGCTGTCGGACTTGCTGTCGGAGCGGGAGTCGCTGTCGGACTTGCTGTCGGACTTGCTGTCCGAGCGGGAGTCGCTGTCGGAGTCGCTGTCGGACTTGCTGTCGGAGCGGGAGTCGCTGTCGGACTTGCTGTCGGAGTCGCTGTCGGAGCGGGAGTCGAAGGGGTCGAAATCATCATCGGGGGGCGAGTCGCTGGAGCCCTTGATCCCGTTGACCAGATCGCCGACGGGGTCGGCTAGGAGCGTTGCGTGGGCCGGGCCGGCGGCTACGGGCGCGGCCAGGACGGAGCCGAGGGCAATCAGTGCGGCGGCGATCGTGTTGCGGTTCATCCGCGGTTCTCTCCTTTGAGCAGGGGCGTCCCGCCTGCTGCGGACCGCCCCGTCCGTTACTGCACGCTCCATATGACTACTCAGAGTGAGCAATTTCAAGCTTGGGCAGTATCCGGACGTGTCCCCTGATCTGGGGTGCCGCCTACTTGGCCGGCCGGTTTTCCCGGTCGGCGACGAACGATCCTCGTTGCGGCATCGTTACCACGTAGCCCTCGTCACGAAGCAGGGCGACAGCGGTCACGACTGGCATGCCGTCCTCGTCGCAGAACGCAGGTTCTTCTACACAGTGGCGAAAGACGTGGGGACGGAGTCGAGTACCCCCGGCCACGGCCCGTCGTTGCCGTACGGGCTCATCACCGCCTCGTGGTCGAAGCCGCGGATGTAGGCGCCCGCCGCGGAGAAGACGATGGAGTATTCGTCTCCGGAGCCGTTCCGCATCGAGGCCATCTCCTCCCCAGGACTCCAGTCCGCGTCGAAAGAGTGGTAGCGGCTGGACCATTCCGGGCTCAGGACGGCCTCCAGCACCGCCATGGACCGGCATAGGTCGCGGAGCACCGGGATATCAGGCAGCAGCCGGGCCACGTCATGAGCGGTCATGAGCCCCATTCAATCGGACGCAGCTTTCTCCTCACCGAGGCATAACGGTCGTCTCACCACGCCGAAACAGCGACAAGAACATGACCAGCACCGCGCCGCCCAAATAATGCATGACCGGCCCGACCTTGATGATGTTCCATCCCCCGCAACGGAGCGTGTTCCGGCAGTCATCGGTGACGATCTCGATGGCGAAGGGGATCGTGAACACCACGGCGATCACCACGAACAGTGCCGCCGTCACCCAGCCGGCGATTGTGCCCCACCTCCCACGAAGGGCGAGAACCGCACCCAGACCAAGCACCATCCGCTACCCACCTCGCACCCGCGATAGGAGCAGTTGCCCGCACTCGCCGCTTCCGACGCCGCCGACAACCGGGAGCAACAAGCGATCACGGGACAACATGCTGCACGGATAGCAAAGGGCCATCCCTGCTTTCAAAGGGTCTGGCCAGTGGACCGGCGAATCCCTTCGCGTTATAGATCGCTATTCTGACCCTACAGACCGGCGTTGTCGGAGCCTGTCACCGTGCCGCAGCTATTAATTCCCGAAAATGAGTAATGCTGGGGCCTTCACGGCGTATCTAATGGGGTGAGGGGGCCCGTATCACGTACCTCGGGCCGTCCGCGTCAGCGATCTTGAGGAGAGTAGTCGCCGTGTCGCATTCTCCGGAGCCCACCTACAATTATGCCCTTCCGAGGGCATTTCCCTTCTACATCACGTGCGACGTGTCCCACTCGATGCACGCCCCCCGCGAGGACGGCAGGCAGACTCCGTTCGACATCCTTTCCAACTGTGTCGGGGAGCTGCTCTTTCAGCTCGAGGCCGGTGATCCGGGGGTGAGCGAGGCCGCGCACGTGTCCATCGTGGCCTTCCATGACAGGGCCGACGTGGTGCTCCCACTCACCCGGCCCTGTGACGCGAGCAACATCCCCGCGCTGCCAAAGGGTGGTCAGACCAATTACGAGCAGGTGTTCCTGACCCTGCGGCAGCTCATCCAGGCCGACTGCGCCCGCCTGGCCGGGCAGTACCAGCTCAAGACCCCGGTGGTCTTCTTCATCACCGACGGCGAGCCCTTCGTCGGAAATGGCCGCCAGCCCGCCGAGGTCTGGCTGCCCGCCCGTGCCAGGCTGACCGACCCCGCGTTCCCGCACCGCCCGCACATCACGGCGATGGGCTTCGGCCAGGTCACCGAGCAGACCCTCTGCCAGGTGGCGACATCCTTCCGGAACAACCCGTTGGCGTACGTCGCGGACGAGTCGATCCAGGCGGTCAAGGTGGTGGCGGCGATAGCCCAGGCGGTCCAGGACAGCATCGGCAGCTCGATCAGGAATTCCGACTTCGTGATCCCGATTCCGGCCGGCATGCGCCGGCTCCCGTGCGGAGGCTCCTGATGGGCCCGCCGGGCCGGGTCCGTACCAGCGCGGTCGCCACCCTCGTCATCGGGTTCGCCCTCGCGGGCTGCAGCGGGTCCGGCGACTCGGGGCGGCAGATCATCGTCAACGCGCGGGCGGGAGAGCGTGAGCAGCTCGTCGCCGAGATCTACGCCGCCGCGCTCGACCGGGCCGACGTCGACGGCGTCGCCAAGAAGGTGGCCGAGGTCGCGGACTACGCGAAGCAGCCGGACGACGCACGGGTCGCCGTCGACTACGACCTCGACGTGCTCGTGGCCGCGTCGCCGGCCCCGTCGACGCCGGACGACCAGCGACTCCCCACAGCCCTCCCCGGGCACACACTCGTGAGCAGGACGGCGATCCAGAGCCGCGCGGTGCTCGCCGTGTCCCCCTCGCTGCGGCGGGACGTCCGGACGATTGCCGAATTCGCGCAGAAGTACCAGAACGACACGGCCCGTGTCACTGTCCTGGTCCCGCCAGAGTTCAGCGTGTTCAACCGGGCGCTGACCGACCGGGGACTCGCCGTCAGCAGTCAGGCCGACTTCGACGCCGCCCTGACACAGTCCGGTTTCACGGGAGGCGCGATCGTCCCGGCCGGCTCGAAGAAGGGGAACCTCGTCCCGCTCGAAGACCCGGACAATATCCTGCCCCCCCGGACGCTGAGCGTGTTCGCCAGCGACCAGGTCGCCAAGGGGGATCCGGAGGCCGAGCGGGTGCTCCAGGAGGTGACGGACGCGCTCACCCCGCAGGTCGTCGACCGTCTGCTCACCGAGGTGAGGAACAGCGGGAAGAGGCCGGCCGACGTGGCGAGGGACTGGGCGGGCGACAACGTGTCGACGTCGTCCGGGTTCCCGCTGGCACAGATGATCCTGGCCCTGTTGCTGGGCGGGGCGGCGGCGTTCACCGCGCTCTACCTCCTCGGCTGGCGTCCCGTGACGACCGCCGTGCGTGGGGGGAGGCAGCCGGACGTGGCGCCCCCCAATGCGCCGCGGTCCGCTGCCACGCAGGACACCCGCGTGGTCGTCGGTCCCGAGCCCAGGCGGATCGCCGTGCACCTGCCCTGGAGCACCACCTCGGCCGATGCCGGGCTTGCACTCGACGGAGGCCTGGTCAAGGGCACGACAGTGCGCGCCGCCACGGTACGGGGCCGCACGCACAGCTTCCGCGGCGAGACCCGGCAGGACGCGTACGGCGTGCGGCTCAGCAGCGACGAGCGCTGGGTCATCGCGGTCGTGGCCGACGGCCTGGGCAGCGCGCGCCACGCGGAGATCGCATCCACGGTCGCCGTCAGGGCCGCGCTGGACGGGATCGACTCCGCGTTGCGGTCCGGTGAACGCCCGCAGAGCTGGGACTGGAAATCCGTGCTCGCCTACGTGTCCGACACGGTCCGGCGGACCACCGAGTCCCTGGGCTCGCCGCGGCCGGGCACCAATACCGAACGCGCCCCTTCCGCACGGCCCGGGACCACTCTGACCGTGGCCGTCCTCCCTTCGGAGGGAGAGGGGCAAGCCGTGTGCGCCGCCGTCGGCGACTCCCCGGCCATCCTCGTCACCGGCGGCCAGTGGCAGGCGTTGGTGGGCGGGGGAGGAGGAGACAACGTGACGGCGGCGATCCCGGGCGACCTCGCCGACATCCAGGTCCAAATGTTCTCGTGGCGCGCGGGTGACCTGCTGGTGCTCAGCAGCGACGGCTTCGCCGCGGGCGTCGCGGGCGGCCGGACCCCACTGGCCCAGCGGCTGTCCCAGACCTGGCGCACGCCGCCGAGCCTGGTCGACTTCGTCCGGGAGGTCGACTTCCGCCTCTCCACCTTCGACGACGACCGGACGGTGGTCGCGATCTGGGCCGGACGCCACGATACGGCCGTGCCGTGACGGATCTTCCGATGATCGTCCGCGTCGGCGAGCTGACATTCACCGGTGAGGGGCCGGTGCTCCGCGACGGAGGGCAGACGGACGGACTGCGGCTCTGCATCGCCCCCGACCAGCGCACCTACCTGTTCAAGAGGTACAAGTCCGAGACCGCCGACGAGGTGCGCGTCCCCGCGCTGCATTCCATGATCCGCTGGCGCAGGGAGCTCCCGGACGAGGAGCGTGCGGTGCTGGACGGGAGGTGTGCCTGGCCGATCGCCGTCGTCGGCACGCCCGCCAGGGCCGAGGGCATCCTGATCAGGCTCGCCGAAAGGTCGATGTTCGAACAGCGGACCTCCGGCTCGGGCGAGGTGACCGAGACCCCGCGTCACCTCGACGAGCTCACCCGGAGTCCGGACCGTGCGAGGCGGATCGCGCAACGGTACGAGGTGAAGAAGGCGTACTACGAGCCGCCATACAAGCTGGCCGTGCTCGGTGAGCTGCTGGACACCGTCACCTGGCTGCACCAGCACGGGTACGCGGTGGGGGATCTGCAATTGCGCAACGCCGTCTTCACGATCGATCCGCGCCCCAAGGCGTACCTCCTCGACTGCGACTCCTGCGTGCCGCTCCTGGGTGAGGGCGCGATGCCTCCTGTCGACCCGGAGCAGTGGAAGCTTCCGGTGGAGCGGCGTGGGGTGGCCTTCGACGTGACCTCGGACCACTACAAGTTCGCCTGGGCGGTGGTGCGCTGCGTCCAGGAGACGGTCGAAACCTGGCAGCCGGATCCGGTGGTCCTCCGGAGGGTCATGCCGTCGGCCCTCGCCGACACGCTCATCGAGTGCAGCCGTACCCTGCCGCCGCCCGGTGTGCGGGAGCGGCTCCGAGAGGCGGCCGCGGTGTGGCCGAGGATGGTCATCGGGGAGCGGCTCTACGTCAACGTGGACGGCTTCATCAAGAAGCCCTGGCCGACGGGCGAGTCGGCCGTGACACCGGCCCCGATCACTGCCACGCCTCCGGGGCCGGCCACCTCGGCAGGTTCGGGAGGAAAAGTGAAGTGGGCGGTCGTGGCGGGGGCCGTGCTGATCGTGCTCTTCTTCCTCATCATCGCCCTGAGTAAGTGACCTCGTTCAAGGGGAGTGAATCAAATGTCAAGCACCAGCCGTGTCCCGGGCGTCATGACCGCATCCCCCGCGGAGTAGCCGATGCTTCGCCACCTCTCGATGCTCGCCGTGTCATTGGCCGTGTTCATAAGCCCGGTGCTACCGTCCCCCACGCCGACCGTGCCCGACGGCTGTGAGCCACCCGACGTACGGCGTCAGGAGCTCCAGGTGGCGATAGACACGCTTCGGAACGTGCCGGACGCGGACATCGACATTCAGGTGTTTCCCCAGACCCTCCTGCCGACCTCGACGTCCTACGTCATCGACTACGTGGTGGAAGACTGCTCGGCGGACCGTGGCATCGCCGCCCGGGACGACGTCGCCTACACGGTCGTCCTCACGGTCGGCCCGAAGGTCCCAGATGTGCAAGGTCTTTCCCGCACCGACGCTGAAACCGCTCTCGACGCCGCCGGCCTGGGCAAGGACCCGCAGCCGGCGAGCGCGAGCGCCGACTGGAAGGTCGCCGGCCAGGATCCGCCCGCGGGCCAACTGGTGAGCTTCGGCACGACCGTGCGAATAGACCTGCTCTCCCCGAATCCGCCCCCGTCCGAGATCACCACTCCTGCACCACCGCCCGTGAAGCCCGGGCCCCAGGTGACCGTGCCGTCGCTGATCGGACTCGACCCGGCAGCGGCCAGGCTGCAGCTCTCGGAGGCCGGCCTGGTGCTCCGCGTGGATCCCGATTCGCCCGGGACGGGGGAGATCCGCAGCCAGGATCCCGTGGCCGGCAGCCAGGTCTCCGAGGGCGCGACCGTGACGGTGTCGCTGCGGGAGGCGGTGACGGAGGCGCCAAACCCGGGCGGAGGTGGAAACGAGGGCGAAACGGGCCCTGGGGAGATCCCCGGGACCGACAATGGCTCCTCCTCACCGCTGATCCCCGTAGCGCTCGTAGGGATCGTGCTCCCGGGACTGGCAATCGCCCTCGTCCTCGTCCTCGTCGCCCGGACCCTGCGGGCCCGCCGTACCGTGCGAGGGAGCGACCCGCACCAGGCCCCGTCCCCGTCTCCGGCCCCGGCCCCGGCCCAAACCCTGCCGTATCCCCAGCTCCCATCTCAAATCCAGCCCCAGCAGGTGCCGTCGATCCACTGCGATCCGCACCCCGATCCCGCCCCGCGCCTGGAGATCCACCTGACCGGCTCTCCGCCGCCCGGCGCGGCCCCGTCCGCCCCGGTGCCGGACATTCGGGTGGAACTGTTCGCGGACCCCGGCCGCCAGGAACTGAGAGAGGTCGTATCGTGACAGTCCACATCGAAACCGAGCCGGGCACCGCCGATCTCCTGCTCTTCCCGGACCCGAGGGACGCGGCGGCGGAGCTGTCGCGGGCCCTCGACGCGCGCCGCACACTCGAGCAGGTCGAGGACGGCACCCAGCGAGCGGGCTCGGCCTTCCGCGGCGCGCTCAACGGCAGGGTCGCCGACGCGGGCGGCGAACTGCTGCGCGGCATCGAGCTGGGCACGGTCCTGCTCGGCGGCTGGCTGCAGTACCGGGAGCTGGGGCTCGCCGCACGCAGGAGCGTCGAACAACCCGGAAGCACCGAAATAGTGCGCCTGACCGGACATACGATCACGTCAAAGCACGCCCCCTACGTCGACGTGTACATCGAGGGTCAGTACGTGGCCCGCATCGGCTTCGGCATCGACCTGGAGTTCGGCGTCGGCCTGCTCCAGGCGAGCATTCGCAACGGTCGCCTGATGAGCCTGCGCGCGGGCGACTGCACGGCGAGCATAACGTGGAGCGTGGAGGGCTTTCCGGTGGCCCAGAACACGGCGAGACTCACCATGCCGCTCCAGCTCAGGCTCGGTGACGGGATCCTCCTCAGTGGAGCGGGCGCACCGCAACCATGACTGAACTTCGTGGCCGGCGTCATCCGCCGCCTTCGCATCTCGATCCAGCGGGTCGTGGGAAGCCGCCGGATCGGGTCGGTCGAGACGAAGGCCGGCACCGGCACGACACTCTCCAGGTCCGCGGGCTCCTATCCAGGTTCTGCACGTCTCAGGGCGTCGAGGGCCTTCTCCGGGCCGCTCGGATCCCACAGCCATTGCCCCCGCTCAGTCCACCACGGGGTCCTGGCAGGTGAGATACGGGCGTTCCTGGTCAAGCCACTCCTGGCTCAACCTGGCCCCCGTGGTCAGCTCGTCCGATCTCGGCGAGCGTGAACGGTTTCCCGTCATCGGGGACGACAACGGTCCAGCAGATGGCATTCTCCAGCCAGTGATCCTTGAGCAGACGCCGGTAGTAGCCGTACACGTCGGAGCCCGCAGGCCGCCCATCGCTCATGTCGTGAAACTCCGTCACTTCAGGTGAATGGAGTTCAAGATCTTCGCAGACGGGTGAGACAAGATCAGGAACCGGGCAACGAACCGATCCAGAGCTACCACGGGTGCATCGTCAGGGCCGACCGACGAAGGCTCGGACCTTCCGGTCCGTGGGGAAAGGCAGTCAGAAGCCGATAGCAAAGACTGGCAGCTCAGAACGTAGGGCATGGTCGGGTGAACCGTCACGGTCGTCGGCGCGTCTGCTCCTGTGAAGCCAGGTCCTGCTTCGGCGTTTCCGGGCGTTCGATACGGGTGGGGTCGCCGCGTACGAGCTCATCGTGGACGCGCCGGCGGGCGGTGGTGACGGCGCGCCCCGCCGTCTCGTCGCCGTCCTCGATGCGCTGTCGCAGCAACCGCATGGCGATGCGGCGGTTGAGGCTGAACTGCCGCTCAGTGTCGACCACGACGACGATCCCCGAGGGCCGGTGGGTCGCCCGTACCGCCGTGCTTGCCTTGTTTCGATGTTGACCGCCGGGGCCGCCGGTGCGGCAGGCGACGATGTCGACGTCCGCCTCCGTGAACGTCGTGCGCGGGGTGTCGACCTGGCACGGTTGGGCGATGACGTACCAGTTCTTCCGGCCGGTGCCGGCCCGGTACGGGCTGGGAGCCTGCCAGCACAGGGTTCCGGTCCACGAGGCGGCGAACGCCTCGGCGCCGGCTCCCGAGATCCGGATCAGGACCGATCGGTAGGTGTCGGGCCGGTCACCGGGAACGGCCTGGGCCCGATGGGTCTCCAGGTTCTGCCGGGTGGCGTCGGCTTCCAGGCGGCGCAGCAGCCGGGCCAGCGCCCAGGCGCACTCTTGCGGGCCACGCCCGGCCGACAGGAGCAGGTGGACGCTCACCGCGCGCCTCGCTTGCGGCGCTGGTCCCGCCGGGGGGTGGATCCGAGGTCGGGTGTCTTGTAGGTGACCAGAGGGATCGTGGTGGCCACGGGCGTGGCCAGGTCATGGTCGACGAGGTCGGCGATCACCTGCTCGATGCGCTTGTAGGCCGTCGGCGCCTCCTCGAAGAGCAGCCGGCGGTCTCCGCACACCACCAGCGACCCCACCGGTGTGCGACGCAGTTCCTCGACCGTGTGCTTGGCCCGGCCCCGGCGCAGGGCGTCCGCACGCGACATCTTGCGGCCCGCGCCGTGCGCGACGGAATGGCCGGCGTCCGGCCCGGCGTGGGCGGCCACGAGGTAGGAGGGGGTGCCTCGCGTACCGGCGATGAGCACGTCGCGGCCGTCACCCGGCGCTGCCCCCTTGCGGTGCAGGTAGACCCCGTCGCGAACCTCGACCAGGTTGTGGCACTGGTCGACGAGCGGCTCGGTGGGCTCGGCCCCCAGGGCATGGGCGACCCGGGCGGCCAGCAACCGCCGGTTGAGCGATCCCCAGCGTACGGCGTCGTCATGCATCGCCAGGTAGGCGCCGGGATCAGGGGCGGGGCCCGCGCCGTGGACCGCGGTGTGCGCCCGCAGGATCCGTTCGCCCAGCCCCCGGGAACCGCTGTGGACGATGAGAACCAGGTCGCCGTCGGCGAGCCCGAGACGGCTCGCGTGGCCCGGCTCAAAGACGGTCCCGATCCGCGCCAGCTCGACGAAGTGATTGCCCCGGCCGACCGTCCCGAGGCCCTCGACGTGACCGGCGGGGATATCGCCCTTCACAACGGCCCAGGCCGGGTCGTCGGCATCCTGCTCGGGATCCAGCGCGCGATCGAGGTCGGGGAAGCGTGTGGCGAGCTTCTCGGGTACGGCGCGCTTGAGCTTCATGGGGAACACGGCGATGCCGCACCCGATGTCGGAGCCCACCAGGAACGGGTACAGCACGGTCGACGCCATGGCGGCGCCGATCGGGGCGCCCTTGCCGGGGTGCAGGTCCGGCATGGCGGCGACGTGCGTCATGCCGTCGAGGGCGGCCACCTGGTGGCACTGCGCGAGGGCGTCGGACTCGATCCAGCTCGCGGAGGAGGCGAACACGGTGACGGTGGCCGGCCCCATGACCGTGGTGGACGGCAGCGGGGACTCCTGCCGGGAGTGTTGCTGAGACAAAAAGGCTCTCTTCCCTCAAAGGGGTATGGGGTGACAGCATTGCGGGGCGCGTCGGCGCCGTGGCATCTCGGAGTGGCGGGGTGCTGTCCGTCAGAGCGTCATGGACACCACGTTCCCCGAGCCCACCACGCGAGGCAACCGGTTTTCGGTCGTACGGGCCTGTATGCCGGCACTCACCGCCATCTCATGACGTGTGCATTGCCGCAGTCGACACGCTGGAGAACACGGCGGATGCGTGTACTCTCATGCCGCGACCTCATGGTTAAGTCGCGCCGGCGGAAGGCGTCGACTCGTACCGCTAATGGCTGAGTTGCTGGTGACGACCTGACGAAACATCTCCAAGATCGTCCCGCGCTTGTTCCGTGACCTTTGACCTACGGCTGCATATGACGGCAATCGGCTACATGTGATCGTTAAAAGGGGGGCGGGCTGAGCCCCAGGTCAAGAGCTAAGTGGCTGACCAGAACAGTGCCCCGGCATGATTCGAACATGCGACACCCGCCTTAGGAGAGCGATCACTCATCCGGCAAGACACCTGCTCTGACCTGCGAGAATCTCTCGATCAACAATCACCCGGAACATGATCGTTCCATGACCTCTCCGGGCCGGCGGTCGCTCGCAGCCGGTCCGATCACTCCTTCTTGGAATCCGTGGCCGTGGAATCACTGTGAGGGGAAGCACTTCGAAGCTCCTCGATCAGCGGCCAGAACGGGCTGCCCTCGTCAATCTCGATGCGCTGATCCTTGTCGATGATCTTCGCGTTCGATGTGTCGTCCTCCCCGGCCGGCGTGGTGACCGATCGCCTCGCCTTCTCCAGGTCGTCACGGTCGGCCATGTGGACTCCGACTGTGAGCACCAAAACGACGCTCAGAACGAACATCAGCCAGGAGCGCCGTGCCCGTCCAGGCCCGAATCTCAGCGGATCCTTCTTGATCACCTGTCTCCTCCACCATGTCACGGGCCGGGCCGGTCACAACGTGGCGTCCTCCCAGTGCGGGGTATGCGATTCGATGTCCTCCGGCACGCGAATCCGCCCGTCCACGAGAACAAGTGGCGCGATCTCGGCGCTCTCGTGGAAGCGCAGATAGCCGACGAAGGATTCGACACCGCCGGCATTCGCGCCGACCGAGCACCGGCCGAGCCAGTCCAGCAGTGTCCGGAGCCGGTAGAAGTCGCCGGGATGGAGTTCTTGGCGTACCGTCAGCGCCCAGCCGTCCGATCGCTCTCGCGCGACCAACTCGGCGACGAGCGCGCCCCCCACCCGCCAGGCAGCGCCGCGCCGCGCGAACACGGGCTCCGCCTCCGCGTCCTCCCACTCGCAATCGGGGTCGTCGGGATCACCGAGTGGATAGGTTTCCACGTATCTGTCAGTGCCGATCGGCAGCCGCTCAGGTCGTGGCCCTTGCCCCACATGCCACCGCAGCTCGGCGAGCTCGTCGTCGGTCACGTCAGCACGGATGTCCACCGACAGCACGAGTTCATAGATGTCCCCCATCGGCACACCGTACCGTCACAACGCCCTGAGAGATCATTCTGTGAGGAGTTCACACAGGACGTGACCGTCACGGTCGGCCTGTGCTCTCTGACCTTCGGCAGGTTTCAAAGATCCCAGAAAGCCCTCCCATGACCCGTCCCCCTTGGGTCGAACCTCCACAGCACGAGGGGAGGACCAGTTGCTGTATGGGCACGAAAAAGGCCCTCCGAGGTGATCCCGGAGGGCCTTTGACCTGCTGTGCGGCCGGAGGTACTCGAAACCCCAACCTTCTGATCCGTAGGGAAGGGCGGATGCCTCGTCAGCGGCGTCTCACCCTGCTCAGGTGGTGGTTGCGGATCGGTGGAGGGTGATCCTGTAAGGCGGTGTTGCTGTATCGGCTGCTGTACGGCCCCTTTGATCTTGCCCGATCAAAGCTTCGCCGCAGGTCAGAGAAGGACAGGGCGGACGAGTCGGCCTGTAGGCCGGGTTTTGTCCCTCACTTGCGTGAGGAGGCGACCATCCATCTAGGGCCGACGTTGCCGGCGGCCTCAAGCGGTCTACCCGCGCGGCTCGGGCGGGCAGCCCTCAAGCGTCGCGCGCGGGACGCTCCGGAGAGCGCCCCTTCTTGACCTTGCTCCGGGTGGGGTTTACCGAGCCGCCCACGTCACCGTGGGCGCTGGTGGTCTCTTACACCACCGTTTCACCCTTACCTCCCCGCGAGGGGAGGCGGTCTGTTCTCTGTGGCACTGTCCCGCGGGTCACCCCGGGTCGGCGTTACCGACCACCCTGCCCTGTGGAGCCCGGACCTTCCTCGGCGGATCTCCGAAGAGACCCGACGCGGCCGCCCGGCCGGCTCGTCCGCCGTGTTCCAAGCCTAACGGGTCCCAAGTGGACTCCAACCGAACGGCAAGTCGGCTGCGCTGAAATATGAATCAAGCGGGACGGGACAGACGAGCGTCAGGGGAAAGCGATGAGAGCAAGGATGACCGGTCCCGCGCGCTGCCGGGATCCGCACCGGTGTGATGGGATACGGCCATCCCACCGGGGGTGGACACACGCACCGATGCGGGAGGCGAGTGTCGGCCGTCTCCCGCATCGGGTTCGATCGTCGGCCGGAGGCCCGGCACCGTACCGCCCTTCGCGCCGAGATCCTTCGGACCCGAAACCGCCGGTTCAGCGCAGGTGGGAGGTGTCGTTGAACGCCTTCACCACCGCCGGACCGTCGGCGTAGTACTCGATCAGGGACAGGGCTGACAGGTCGAGATGCATGCGATACAGCGCGCTGAGGGGAGCGAGCAGCGCGAATCGCAGCAGCATCTTGATCGGCGTGACGTGGGAGACGGCGAGGATCGTCTTACCCTCGTAGCGCTCGATCAGCAGGTCCCCGGTCGCCTGGACCCGCCGCGCCGCCTCCCCGAAACTCTCCCCACCCGGCGGCGCGGCGGACGGGTCCGCCAGCCACGCGGCGAGCTCGTCCGGCCAGCGACACTGGATCTCGGTGAACGTGTGGCCCTCCCAGTCGCCGAAGTCGGTCTCCCGCAGACCCTCCTCGACGACGACCTCAAGACCGGTCCTGGCCGCGACGATCTCCGCGGTGGCACGGGCACGCCTCAGCGGTGAGCTGACGATCACCTGGATGCCGTACGACTCCCCCGCCAGCCTGGCGGCGGCGGCCTCGCCCTGGGCTATGCCGTTGGGCGTGAGTTCGGGATCGCCGAGCCCGGAGAACCTGCGCTCGACGGAGAGCGGCGTCTCACCGTGCCGGAGCAGGTACAGCGAGGTCGCGACCGAGGTGGGCGGGCGCCAGCCGGTGCCGCGCCCGGTGGACACGGCCGTCCGTCCCGCCGGCTCCCGGATGACGACACCGCCACCGGAATCACCGGCGCCGAGGTCATCGGTGTCGAAGAGGAGAAGGTCCTCGGCGGGGCCCCCACCGGTGAGGGTGGCGGCGGCACCGCTCCCGGAGACAGCGGTCCCGGAGGCGCCGATCGCTCCCCCGACGGGAGCGGAGGAAGCCGAGGCGATCCAGGTGCGGCCCTTGGCCGCGGCGTCCATCGCCTCGTTGGCCAGACGGTCGGCGTCCTTGTTCTTCTCGCGCGGGATCCAGCGCCAGGTCACCTTCAGGCGCCTGGCAAGGGCCGCGGCCTGTAGGGCGAGCGGGCGCAGGCCCTCGTTCTTGACCTTCCACCGGCCGGCCATCTGCTCGATGACCAGCTTGGAGTCCATCCGGACCTCGACCTTCGCACCGTCTCCGGCCAGGGCCAGCAAACTGGTCAGGCCGGCGATGAGCCCGCGGTACTCGGCGACGTTGTTGGTCTGGGTGCCGATCGACTCGGCCGTCTCGGCCAGCACCTGGCCGTCGGCGGCGTCCTTGACGACGGCACCGTAGCCGGCCGGCCCGGGGTTGCCCCGCGAGCCGCCGTCGGCCTCCACAACGTACGAGGTCACAGGCCGGACTCCGCGGTGCGGACCAGGATCCGGCGGCACTCCTCGCAACGGATGACCTCGTCGTGGGAGGCGGCCTTGATGCGGTTGATCTCGGCGATGGACAGGCTGGTGCGGCAGCCGAGGCAGCGGCCGCCCTGGAGCATCGCGGCGCCCACCCCGAACTGCTCCCTGAGCTTGCCGTAGAGGGCGAGCAGGTCGGCCGGGATGTCCTTCTCGACCTCGGCCCGCCTGCGCTGGACCTCGTCCTTCTCCTTGTCGATCTCGGCGAAGACCGCGTCCCTGCGGTCCTCGGCGACGCCGCGGGTGCCCGTGAGCTCGTCGCGCTCGGCCACCAGCTTGGCGACCTGTGCGTCCGCCGCCTCGCGGCGCTCCATGATCTCCAGCACCACGTCCTCCAGGTCGCCCTGCCTGCGCGTCAGGGAGGCGATCTCCGACTGGAGGCTGGCCAGGTCCTTCGGCGAGGAGACCTGTCCGGAGTCGAGGCGCTTCTGGTCGCGTTCGGCGCGGATGCGGACCGAGTCGACGTCGGCCTCGGCCTTGGTCTGCTCGCGGGCGAGGTCGCCGGACTCGGTCTCGGCGGCGATCACCTGGGTCGCGATGCGGGCGACGCGAGCGGAGAGCTCGTCGATCTGGGCCAGCTCGGGCAGGGTGCGGCGGCGGTGGGCCAGCCGGTCGAGGGCGGAGTCGAGTTCGGCCAGGTCAAGCAGACGCTTCTGGGCCGCAGGGGCTGCTTTCACGTGAAATCCTCGCACTTTGCTGTTGTTTTCCAGGCGTCCGTGACCGTCTCGGAAACGCGCGTCTCAACAGTAATCCCCCTGGCGGCCGATGCGGACGCCAGATGGTGCGCCGCGTCGGCGAGCCACGGCCACTCGGTGGCCCAGTGGGCGGCGTCGATCAGCGCGGGGCCGTCGGCCTCCATGAACTCGCTCGCCGGGTGGTGGCGCAGGTCCGCGGTGAGGAAGACGTCGACCCCGGCGGCGCGGGCCACCCCGAGCAGGGAGTCTCCGGACCCTCCGCTGACCGCGATCCGCTGGACGGGGCGGCCGGGGTCTCCGGCGACCCGCAGGCCGCCCGCCGTGGCGGGAAGCCCGCGCGCGGCCTGCCGGGCGAACTCGGCGAGGGGGACGGGGACGGGCAGCGAGCCGATCCGGCCCAGGCCGCGCCTGGGGTCGTCGGCCGCGGGCATGAGCGGGACGAGCGGCCCGGTCAGGCCGACGGCGCGGGCAAGCGCGTCGGAGACGCCGGGATCGGCGACGTCGGCGTTGGTGTGGGCGGTGAAGAGCGCGACATCGTTCCTGATCAGCGTGTGGATCAGGCGGCCCTTGAAGGTGGTGGCCGCGACGCTCGTGGTGCCGCGCAGGTAGAGCGGGTGGTGGGTGACGATGAGGTCGGCGCCCCAGTCGAGGGCCTCCTCGGCGACGGCGGCCACCGGGTCGACCGCGAACAGGATCCTGCGTACCTCCGCGGCGGGGTCTCCGCAGACGAGTCCGACCGCGTCCCACGACTCCGCCCAGCGTGGGTCGTAGCGGGATTCCAACTCTGTGACGATGTCGGCAAGCGTAGGCACCCGCGCAGACTATCGGCCTATTCCCCGGCGCGAACGGATCACCTAATGTAAGTGGATACTGACCCATGGGGGAGCAGTTGATTCCAGTATTTATTCCAGTATTTGTCGCATATGAAGAGGTGTGGAGTTGGGGAGACGTGGACGCAGGCGGCAGCCGGAGCTTGGGGACGTCCACCAGCGCCTGATCCTTGCCGGCATCGGGGACCGCTGCCGCGACAACACCGACCCGGGGGCGTGCGCATGAGTCCGAAGATCGCGATCATCGGTGCCGGATTCGGCGGGCTGTGCATGGCCATCCAGCTGGAGAAGGCCGGCATCCGCTCGTACACGATCTTCGAGAAGGGGAACAACGTCGGAGGCACCTGGCGCGACAACACCTATCCGGGGGCGGGCTGCGACATCCCCTCACACCTGTACTCCTTCTCCTTCGAGAAGTACTCCAGCTGGACGCGCCGCTTTCCCGAACAGCCGGAGATCCTGGGCTACCTGGAGAGGTGCGCCGACAAGTACGGCGTGCGACCCCGCCTCCGGCTGAACACCTCGGTCGTCGCCGCCGTCTTCGAGGAGTCGCTGGGGAAGTGGCGGGTCCGCACCACGGCCGGGGACGAGCTGTTCGACGTGGTGGTGTCGGCCGTGGGACAGCTCAACCGCCCCCGATTGCCTGACATTCCGGGAATGTCAACGTTTAATGGCACGGCTTTCCACTCCGCCCGCTGGGACCATTCCTTCGATCTGACCGGCCGGCGGGTGGCCGTGATCGGCAGCGGGTCCTCGGCGGCGCAGCTGATCCCGAAGGTCGCCGAGGTAGCCGATCACCTGGACGTCTTCCAGCGGACGCCCAACTGGGTGATCCCCAAAGCGGACGCCGTCTTCGGCTCCGGTGCCAGGGCCGCCTTCCGTTACGTGCCGTTCCTGCAGCGCGCCTACCGCGAGTGGATCTACCGGTACGCGGAGATCGCCCTCTACCCGGCCCTGGCCGGAGGCTGGAGCTCCGACCCGATCCGCAAGCGCGCCCTGGAACACCTGCACGCCCAGGTCCCCGACCCGGTGCTGCGGGCCAAGCTGACCCCGGACTACCCGGTCGGCTGCAAGCGGATCGTCGCCGACAGCAAGTTCTATCCCGCGCTGACCCGCCCCAACGTGGACGTCGTCACCGACCGGATCACCCGGATCGTCCCCGCCGGTGTGGAGACCGCCGCCGGACTTCGCGAGGCCGACGCGATCGTCTACGCGACCGGCTTCGAGACCTCCGACTTTCTGGTTCCCATCCAGGTCACCGGGCGCGGCGGCCGGCACCTGGCCGAGGAGTGGCAGGACGGCGCGGAGGCGTACCTGGGCATCGCCGTACCGCACTTCCCCAACCTGTTCCTGCTGTACGGCCCCAACACCAACCTCGGCCACAGCTCGATCGTCTTCATGATCGAGTGCCAGGTCCGGTACGTCATGGGCTGCCTGCCGCAGCTGGCCGCGCGCGGGCCGATGGAGGTCAGGCTAGAGACGATGGCCACCTGGCGGCGGAGCCTGGAGGCGGCCATGGAGCGCATGGTCTGGCAGGCGGGCTGCACGAGCTGGTACAAGAACGAGACCGGCCGGGTGACCAACAACTGGCCGGGCACGACGACCTCCTACCGCCGCATCACCGGCGCCCCGGACCCGGACGCCTTCCACTTCGCGCGCTGACCCACACTCCCCCGCGAGACGCGGGAGGTGAAGTGCCGATACCGTCGTGGCGAACGAGAGCCGTACGCGCAGAAGGGCCCGCTGTGTCCGCCGACCTCCACCGCGACTCCGTGGTCGCCGATACCCACAACGACCTGCTGATGGCCGTCACCGCCAGACCCCCTGCCCGGTGGGCGTCGTTCTTCCGCGAGCGCTGGCTGCCCCAGCTGCGCGAGGGCGGGGTGAACCTCCAGGTACTGCCGGTCTTCATCGACGACCAGTACCGCCCCGAGGGCGCGCTCCGGCAGACACTGCGCATGATCGAGTGCGCCCACGTGCTGGCCGAGGGCAACGCCGACGCCGTACGGCTCTGCCTGGACGGCGCGCAGATCGACGAGACGCTCGCCCAGGGCAGGATCGCCCTGGTCCTGGCGCTGGAGAGCATGCCCGGCCTGGATTCGGCCGTCGAACTGGTGGCCACGCTGCACCGGCTGGGCGTGCGGGTCGCCTCGATCGCGCACTGGGGCCGTACCGCGCTGGCCGACGGCAGCGGCGAGGACGCCACCGGCAGCAGGCTCACCGCGGCGGGGGTGGAGACGGTCCGGGAGATGGAACGGCTCGGCATGATCTTCGACATCTCCCACCTGGGCGCCTCAGGGGTGGGGCACGTGCTGGAGCTGGCGAGGAGGCCGGTGATGGCGACCCACTCCTCGGCCCGCGCGCTCCGCGACCACCACCGCAACCTGACCGACGACCAGATCCGCGCCGTCGCCGCCACCGGCGGCGTGGTCTGCGTCAACTTCCTGCCCGCCTTCCTGACGGAGGACGTCACCGAGTACACGGTGGACCGGCTGGTCGACCACATCGAGCACGTGGTGAGCGTCGGCGGGATCGACCATGTGGGGCTCGGTCCGGACTTCATCCGCGAGGTCATGCACGACGTCACTCCCCCGTGCTGCGAGGAGCCCGGCTACAGCGGCGTCGACGTCGGCGCGACCCTGCCCGGACTGTCCGGCCCGAGCGGCCTGCCCCTGGTCACCGACGCCCTGCTCAAGCACGGCTTCGCCGACGAGGAGATCGTGAAGATCATCGGCGGCAACGTGCACCGGCTGTTCCGCGCCGAGCTGGGCAGGCCCGCCTGAGCCTCGCGGGGGCATGAGCCGAGATGGGACGGGGTGGCGGCCTGCCCGGCAAGGGGGTGATCGGCTTCGGCCGTAAGACGGGCCACCTCGTGGAGCGGCGGCCCCCAGACGGGCATTCCCGACGCGGGAGCGCCCCCGGCACGACGAACACCCGGCACGACGCCCGACACGACGCCCGACACGACGATGACGCCCGGCACGACAATGGAACCCGGTGCGACGAATGGGAGAAGGAAGCTTGAAGATCACCGGGATCGAGGTGAGGCGGGTCGCGATGCCGCTGGTCACGCCGTTCCGTACCTCCTACGGCACGGAGACCGAACGCGACGTGCTCCTGCTCCGCGTGGTCACCCCCGAGGCGGAGGGCTGGGGCGAGTGCGTGGCCATGTCCGACCCGCTCTACTCCCCCGAGTACGTCGACGCCGCCGCCGACGTGCTGCGCCGTTTCCTCATCCCGGCCCTGCCCGCCCGTGCCGACGTCCACGGCGTGGGCCGCGCGCTGCAGCCCTTCAAAGGCCACCGGATGGCGAAGGCGGCCCTGGAGAGCGCGGTCCTGGACGCCTGGCTGCGCGCGTCCGGCCAGTCCCTCGCCTCCTTCCTCGGCGCCACCGCCGACCGCGTCCCCGCCGGGGTGTCGATCGGGATCATGAACTCCGTCCCCGAGCTCCTGGACACCGTCGCGGGCTATCTCGACGAGGGCTACGTCCGGATCAAGCTCAAGATCGAGCCCGGCTGGGACCTGGCAGCGGTCCGCGCGGTACGGGAGCGCTTCGGCGACGACCTGCTCCTCCAGGTCGACGCCAACGCCGCCTACACCCTCACCGACGCACCCCACCTGGCCAGGCTGGATCCCTTCGGCCTGCTGCTCATCGAGCAGCCGCTGGCCCACGACGACATCGTCCAGCACGCTCAACTCGCGAAGAGGATCGCCACCCCGATCTGCCTGGACGAGTCCATCGAGTCGGCCGCCGACGCGGCCGCCGCCATCTCGCTGGGCGCCTGCTCCGTGATCAACGTCAAGCCCGGCCGGGTCGGCGGCTACCTGGAGGCCCGGCGCATCCACGACCTGTGCCGCGCCCACGGCGTCGCCGTCTGGTGCGGCGGCATGCTGGAGACGGGCGTCGGCCGCGCCGCCAACGTCGCCCTGGCCGCCCTGCCCGGCTTCACGCTGCCCGGCGACCTCTCCGCCTCCCGCCGCTACTACACGACGGACATCACGCCGCCCTTCGAGCTGAGCGACGGCCATCTGGACGTCCCCGGCGGACCCGGCATCGGCGTCGAGCCGATCCCCGGCGTGCTGCGGGAGGTCACCACCTCCACCGAGTGGATCACCCGCTGACGCTGCTTTCCACGACAAGGGGCGCGAGCGCGTGGCCGGAATCCCGAGGCGAGCCGTGGACGCTGGAGGTCAGGAGGCCAGATACTCCTCCCTGACCTTGGAGCGGGAGAGCTTCCCGGTGGGCGTGCGGGGCAGCTCGTCGCGGAACTCGATGACCCTGGGGTGCTTGAAGCGGGCGATCCGCGGGCCGAGGTGTTCCAGCAGCTCCTCGACCGGGGGGCGGGGGCCGGGCACCGGCTGGATCAGGGCGACCACCCGGTGGCCCCACTCCTCGTCGGGCACGCCGATCACCACGACGTCGGCGACCGCCGGGTGCTCCAGGATCGCCGCCTCGATCTCCGCGGGGTAGATGTTCACCCCGCCGGAGATGATCAGATCGGTGCGGCGGTCACAGAGGAACAGGAAGCCGTCGGAGTCCATGAAGCCGATGTCACCGGGGGCGTACCAGTCACCGCGCATGCTGGCGGCGGTCTTCTCCGGGTCCTTGCGGTACTCGAAACCGCCGGTGCCCGACCTGACGTAGATCATGCCGGGCTCGCCCGCGGGGAGCTCCTCCCCGTCCGCGCCGAGGATCCTCGCCTCGAAGGTCGGGGCCGGGCGGCCGACCGTGCCGGGACGCTCCAGCCAGTCGTGCGGCTTGACGGAGAAGGCGATGGCCGTCTCGGTGGAGCCGTAGTACTCGTACAGCACCGGCCCCCACCAGTCCATGATGCCCTTCTTGACCGCCACCGGGCAGGCCGCGCCGGTGTGCATCACCTGCCGCAGCGACGACACGTCGTAGCGCGCCCTGACCTCCGCCGGAAGCTGCAGCATCCGGTGGAACATGGTCGGCACCATCAGCGCGTTGCCGACCCGGTACCTGTCGACCAGCTCCAGGATGGCCTCCGGCTCGAATCTGGGCGCGATCACCAGGGTGTGCCCGAGGTGGAGGGCGAACATGGTGTGCGCGCACGGCGCGGAGTGGTACATCGGCGAGGTCACCAGGTGGATCTCGTCACCGGCCCGCAGGTCGCAGACCTCGCCCAGGAACCAGGTGTAGAGCGGGGCGGTCACCTCCGGCTCGTGGCTGGAGAGCGGGCGCTGCACGCCCTTGGGGAACCCGGTGGTGCCCGAGGTGTACCACATGACGCCGCCGCCCGAGCGGTCGTCAGGGGCGGTCGTGGGCTGCCCCTCGGCCAGCTCGGCCACGCCGACGGCCTTCTCGACGGAGTACGACGGATCGGCGACCACGATCCGGGCGTCGCAGTCGGTCAGGATGTAGTCGATCTCGGCGGCCGTGAGGTGCCAGTTGACCGGTACGTAGTACATCCCCACCTGCCCGGTGGCCATCAGCATGACCACCGCGTCCATGCCGTTGGGCAGCACTCCGGCGACCACGTCGCCTCGGCCGAGCCCGCGGGCCCGCAGGCCGTGTGAGACCTGGTTGACCGTGGCCAGCAACTCTCCGTAGGTCGTCACGGCGCCGTCGAGGTGGATCAGCGCGCGGCGGCCGGGATCGGCCTCGGCGATCCGGTAGAAGGTGGGTAGCCCGCTGATGTCGGCCATGGACGTTCCTCCTCAGAGCTCCAGCAGTTCGGCGAGGCGGGTACGGTGCGTGCGGGGCGTGCCCAGCAGCACCTCGTCGGCCTTGGCCCGCTTGTAGTAGAGATGCGCGTCGTGCTCCCAGGTGAAACCGATGCCGCCGTGCAGCAGGAGGTTGTCCCGGGCCACCTCGAAGCAGGCCCTGCCGACGTAGGCCTGGGCGAGCGCGGCGGCCGAGGAGAGCTCGTCGGGCGCCTCGTCCGCGGCCCAGGCCGCGTAGCGGACTATCGACTCGGCCTGCTCCAGCTTGCAGTGCATGTCGGCGAGCCGGTGCTTGACGCCCTGGTAGGAGCCGATGAGGCGGCCGAAGGTCACCCGGAGCTTGGCGTAGCCGACGATGGCGTCCAGCGAGGCGCGCAGCACGCCGAGCTGCTCGGCGGCCACCGCGACCGCGAACAGGTCCCTGGCCCTCGCCACGCCCTCCGGCGACGAGGCGATCTCCTCACCCGTGCCCAGATCCACCTTCGCCTGCCTGCGGGTGATGTCCAGGGTGGTCAGCGGGGTGCGGTCACCGCCTCTGACCGCCAGGACCCGCGACCCCTCGATCGCCAGGACCACGTCGGCCTCGGCACCGTTGAGCGCGCGGCCGCCGTCGAGGGCGACGGTCGCGAGCGTGCTCCCCGCGGCGATGCCGGGCAGCAGTTCCTTGTCGCCCACCTCGGTCAGCAGGATCGTGGCGAGGGTGGTGGCCAGGAAGGGGCCCGGCAGCAGCGCCGCGCCGGTCTCCTCCAGGACCACCGCGAGCTCGGCGTACCCGGCCCCCGCGCCACCGTGCTCCTCACCGACGACGAGGCCGGCGAGCCCGAGCTCACCGTTGAGCCTGCGGTAGACCTCGGGGTCGTGGCCGGTCTCGGATTCGACGGCCCGCCGGACCTCGGGCAGCGGCGAGGCGGAGGCGAGGAAGGCACGGACCGCGCCGCGCAGTTCCCGCTGCTCCTCGGTGAGCACGAGTTTCATGTGTTTCCGCCTTTCCGCGCGAGCCCGGAGGTCACCCGTTCACCTTGAGATCCTTGAACGGCACGTTCTTGTCCACCCGCGGCTCGGGCGGCAGGTTGAGCACCCGGTCACCGATGATGTTGCGCATGATCTCGTTGGTGCCGCCGCCGAGGGCCATGGCGGGAGCGAGTGAGACGGCCTCGGCCAGCCGCCCACCACCCTCCTCGTAGGCGACGGCCCCCGGCCCGGCCAGCGAGGTGGCGAGGTCGGCCTGGAACATGGTCAGCTCGGCCAGCAGCAGCTTGGCCGCGCTGCCTCTGGCCCCGGGGAAGACGCCGGCCTTGGTCTCCTGGGAGAGGCGCTCGTTGAACAGGGCGAGCGCGCGGGAGCGGATGTGCAGTTCGACGAGCTGGTCCCTGACCACCGGGTCGGCGGTGTCGGCGGTGTGGCGCAGCACCTCGAAGGCGACCGGGTTGTCCTTGCGGCCACCCATGCCGACGCCGCTGGAGATGGACAGGCGCTCGTGCAGGAGTGTGGTGACCGCGCAGCTCCACCCGTCGTTGACCTGGCCGACCAGGTTCTCCGCGGGGATGTGCACGTCGTCGAAGAAGATCTCGTTGAAGTGGGCGCGGCCTGTCATGTCCCGCAGCGGGCGGACCGTGACGCCGGGGGCGCGCATGTCCACGATGAACATCGACAGGCCCTTGTGCTTGGGCGCGTCCACGTCGGTACGGGTGAGCAGCAGCCCGTAGGAGGCGTGCTGGGCGACCGAGGTCCAGACCTTCTGCCCGGTGACCGTCCAGCCGTCCTCGGCCGGGGTGGCCCGGGTCTGCAGGGCGGCGACGTCGCTGCCGGCGCCGGGCTCGGAGAAGAGCTGGCACCAGATCTCCTCGCCACGCAGCAGCGGACGCAGGTGCCTGGCCTTCTGCTCGGGGGTGCCGAGGTCGACGAGGGTCGGCCCGCACATCCCGAGTCCTATGGAGAAGACGTAGGTCGGCAGCGTGAACCCCGCGGCCTCCTCGGCGAAGGCCCGCTCCTCCGCCTGGGTCAGCCCCTGGCCGCCCCACTCGCTCGGCCAGCCGATCCCCGAGTAGCCCGCGTCGTACATGCGCGCCATGAAGACCTTCGCGGCGGCGACCCCACCCGCGTCCGGGGTGGTCTCGGCGTCTCCGGCGTTGGCCTCCAGCCAGGTCCTGGCACGCCGCCGGTACTCCTGAAGATTCATGTCCGCTCCAATCAGTGCTCACTTACTCTAGCCAGCGCCCGATCAGCCGTACAGAGCAATGATCTACAGGGGGAGGTGAAAGGATATTTGCCCCTTCTTGGCCATCAATCACCAGGAAACGGCAACTAATCCGTTTAGTGGCTCTATTTAGCGCCGAGGAGTGAAGTGTTCGCGGGGAACGCGCGGTCGGTACACCGTCGGCTGACGCTCACCGCCGTCACGACAACCATCGTGATAGGCGGCGCCGCCTTCACGATCGTGACACTCAGGGCCGTGAAGACGGCACTCGTGCAGGTCAAGGCGATCAGACGCGAGCTGGAGGAGATCACCGCGACCGACATCGGCCGCCGGGTGCCGGTGCCGGCCGCGCGGAACGAGATCAGGCAACTGGCCGAGACGATCAACCAGACGCTGGACCGGCTGGAGGCTTCGGCCGAGCAGCAGCGCAGGTTCGCCTCCGACGCCTCGCACGACCTGCGCAGCCCGCTCACCGCCATGCGCGCCCAGGTGGAGGAGGCGTTACGCTACCCCGACGACGTCGACTGGACGGCGAAGGCCCACGCGATGCTCGCCAGCCTGGACCGGCTTCAGGCGATCGTCTCGGACCTGCTGACACTGGCCAAGCTCGACTCCGGGGTGCCCGCCCATTACGAGCGGATCGACCTGGGCGTGCTGGTCTGCGACGAGCTGGACAGGCACCGGCGCAACGTCCGGATCGACAGGGAGCTGCAGCCGGGGGTGGCGATCACCGGCGACCGGCTCCGGATGGCCCGGCTGCTGACGAACCTGCTGGACAACGCCGAACGGCATGCCGACTCCAAGGTCTTGGTGAGCGTGACCAGGGACGACGGAACGGCCGTCGTGGAGGTGCTCGACGACGGCGCCGGGATCGCGCCCGAGCAGCGGGAGCTGGTCTTCCAGCGGTTCGCCCGGCTGGACGCCTCCCGCAACAGGGACGAGGGAGGCACCGGACTGGGACTCCCCATCGCCAGGGAGATCGCCCGCACCCACGGCGGCATCCTGAGGCTGGAGGACAGCGTCCGGGGCGCGCGGTTCGTCCTGCGGATCCCCCTGCACCCCGACCAGGGCGGCGCCCCCTGACCCGCTAGGGTTCCCTTGTGGCAAGGGGATTTGGGCGATTACGTCGTGAAGATCTGCTCCGAACCGCCTGCGATGTCATCGCGGCCCAGGGGTTCGGTCACACCCGAACCGCGGACATCGCGCAGGCGGCCGGCGTCAGCCAGGCGCTGCTCTTCTACCATTTCGAGACCAAGGAGAAGCTGTTCGCCCAGGCCTTCTCCTACGCGGCCCAACTCCGTCTGGACGCGCTCGCCAGGATGGAGGAGTCGGGCGGCTCACCCCTCGACCGGCTGCGGGCCCTGCTCAGGTTCTATCCCCCCGGCGGAAAGACCACGTCGTGGGCCCTGTGGATCGACGCCTGGGCCGAGTCGATGCGCAACTCCGAGCTTGAGGAGACGTCCCGCAGGATCGACACGCGGTGGAAGGAGGCGCTTCACGCGATCATCGACGACGGCGTCGAGGCGGGGGCCTTCGTCTGCGCGGACCCCGAGGGCTCGACCTGGCGGATCATGTCTCTCATCGACGGCCTGGCCACCCAGGTGACGGTGCACAGGCGGCTGCTCTCCCGGGCGCGCATGACCGAGTTCATCCAGACGGCCGCCGCGGCGGAACTGGGCCTCTCCCCCGCCGAACTGAGGTCAGCTTCTCAGCCCTGAAGAACTGAGCTTGCAGCTCCTCGCCGTCGGTGGCTTCGACGGTCTGGTCCGCGTCAGGCAGCGTGACTCACTGCCCAGCTTGTGACACCGCGTGCGGCGATGTTACGAGCTGCGTTGACGTCGGCGTGCTCAGCGAAGCCGCACGACGTGCAGGCGAAGGTGGCCTGGTCGGGCCGGTTCTTCTTGTCGATGTGCCCGCAGGCCGAGCAGCTTTGCGAGGTGTAGGCCGGGTCCACGTACACCACAGCGACACCGGCACGGGCCGCCTTGTAGGCGACGATTCACCTCGAACACTTTAGCGTTGGGTCCATGTCACCGAGATGGGAACCGAACCCCGATACAAGAAGAGGTAGAAGCGTTGTTAGCGCGCTTCATGCGCATTTGGTCTTCGTCCCGAGGTATCGGCGGGGGGAGGGGGCACCGACGAGATCCTGCGCCGCTGCGAAGACATCATGATCGAGGTGTGCGACAGCTTCGGGGCGGAGTTGGTCGAGTTCAACGGCGAGGAAGATCACGTACACCTGCTCGTGCACTACCCACCCAAGGTCGCCCTCTCGACCCTGGTCAATTCCCTCAAGGGCGTCTCGGCCCGCCTGCTGCGCAAGGAGTACTCCGCGCACATCCGCAAGTATCTGTGGGGCGGCCATTTCTGGTCACCGTCCTACTTTGTCGCCTCCCGTGGTGGCGCACCCTTGAGCATCATCAAGGGGTACATCGAAGACCAGAGACGCCCGGGCTGAGCCGCTCGACGGCCTACCGGTCACCGCACCGCTCGGGCCCTGGCGGCCCTGCCGTGCTGTCGTTTCCTCCCGGGCGTGAAATGCCCGGGATTCCACGCCAGATCACGCTGAACAGCCCCCCGGGCAGCACGACCAGGAGCATGGCGAGGGCGATCAGCCCTCCGCCGAGGAAGACGCTCGGGGTGAGCGACTCCCCGTACAGCGCGACGGCCAGGACGGTCACCCAGAGCGGCTGTGTGGACAGGATCACCGTGGCGGGCACCGGCGGCACGTGGACCTGGCCCCACGAGCGGGCCAGAAAACCCAGCGCGCAGGCCACGATCGACAGGTGGCCGAGGATCACCCAGTCGACCGGCGTGGCGGGCAGGGTCAGACCGCCCGGCAGGGCGAGGACGCCCGTCATGACGGCGATGGCGCCGAGCTGGATGACCGTGACCGCATAGGCGTGTCGCCGCGCCTCGGCGGAGTTGCCGAGCACCAGCGTGTGGGCCGCGTACAGGACGGCCGACACCAGGGTGGCGACCAGCGCGGGCGGGGAGATGTCACCCTCCACGCCCTTCAGCAGGGTGAACACGGTCATCGCGACGGTCGCCAGCGCCACCGCGGCCCAGATCCTGGCCGAGGTCCTGGCGCCGAGCAGGACCAGCCCGAGGACCGGGGTGATCACCACGTACGAGCCGACCGTGAACCCCGAGACCGACGAGGGCAGGTCGTGCAGCGAGACCGCCTGGACCGTCTGGCCGACGCCGAACAGCAGGCCGAGCAGGATGCCGATCAGCCAGGTGCTCTCGGAGAGCCCTCGCAGGCTACTCGGGCGGAGCGCGACCAGCACCACCGTGGCGATGCCGTACCGCTCGGCGAGAAGGTCCGCCACGGGCATGCGGACGATGAGGTCCTTCATCAGCGGAAAAGCCGACCCCCAGGCGGCGCTGACGAAGGTCAGGAGCGCGATTCCCAGGAGGGGCCGGGGGGCTGCAACCACTGCCATAGTCGAAGGGTTACATCACCTGCAGCGACGGACAGGTCACCGACCGGAGCAGGAGTGGCCTTAATACAACGCTGAGTGAAGGACGTCACACCGGCGCGAGGGACCTCATACCTCCGCGGGGCTTTCCGTCTTATTGGATGCTTCGTACAATTAACGCAGACATCCGATGGGAGGGCAGCGATGACACCAGCCCCAGAGACCGCCGCGGACCGAGAGGGCGACCAGCAGGTCACCGAGAGACGCGCCTACGAGGCGGTCATAGAGCGCCTCTCGAAGGCGTCCGTCGACAAACACTGGGAGCCGTACGCCGACATCCCCTGGGACGAGAAGGAGTTCCTCGTCTTCGCCGACGACCCGCGCTGGGAACTGCCCGAGGTCGACAGGCTGGGCGGCCATGCCTGGTACCGGGCACAGCCTCCCGAGATCCGCGCCAGGATCGGGCTGTGGCGGGTGGCGACCGCCATGAAGATCGGCCTGCAGTTCGAGAACCTGCTCAAACGCGGACTGCTGAACTACGCCTACCGGCTGCCGAACGGCTCTCCCGAGTTCCGCTACGTTTACCACGAGACCATCGAAGAGGGACATCACGGGATGATGTTCCAAGAGTTCGTGAACCGCACGAAACTTCCGATAAAGGGCATGCCGGGGCCGCTGAGCCTGCTCGCGCAGATCACCCCGTGGATCCCGCTGATCTCCACCGAGCTCTTCTTCGTCTTCGTCCTCGGCGGCGAGGACCCGATCGACCACGTGCAGCGCAAGATGATCAAAACGGGCAGGGCCCGGCATCCGCTGGAGGAGACGATCATACGGATCCACATCGCCGAGGAGGCCAGGCACATCTCCTTCGCCCGCCACTACCTGCGCCGCCGGGTGCCCCGGATGCCCCGCTACCGGCGCTTCACCCTGGGCCTCGTCTCCCCTGTCATCCTGGGCATCATGGCCCGGATCATGCTCTCACCGCCAAGCTCGATGATCAGGACGTTCGGCATCCCCGAGGATGTCGTCAGGGAGGTCTACACCGGCAACCCCGAGACGGCCGCGGAGATCCGCGACTCGATCGGCAGGACCCGCGAGCTCTGCGCCGAGCTGGGCCTGGTGAACCCCGTCCAGCGCCGGGTGTGGAAGGCGATGGGCATCTGGGCGCCCCCGGCGCCCACCGCGGCGCGGACCGCGAAGGCGGGCGCATGAGAACGGCGATCGTGACGGGGGGCGCCTCCGGCATCGGCCTGGCCGTCTCCCGCGAGTTCGCCGGGCGCGGCGCGCACGTCGTCATCGCCGACCTGGACGGCGCCGGGGCCGAGCGCGCCGCCAAGGAGCTCAACGGCTCGGCCGCGACGCTCGACGTCTCCGACGCGCGGGCCGTGGCCGACCTCGTCGAGCGGGTGGCGGCCGAGCGGGGACGGCTCGACGTCGTCTTCAACAACGCCGGAATCGCGGTCGGCGGCACCGTCGACGAGCTCACCCTCGACCACTGGAACCGGACGATCGACGTGAACCTGCGCGGCGTCGTCCACGGCGTCCACGCGGCCTACCCGATCATGAAGCGGCAGGGCTTCGGGCACATCGTGAACACCGCGTCCCTGGCCGGGCTGGTCCCCGCGCCGCTGATGGCGCCCTACACGGCGACCAAGCACGCGGTGGTCGGGCTCTCGCTCGCCCTGCGCGCCGAGGCCGCCGCCCACGGCGTCCGGGTGAGCGTGGTCTGCCCCGGGTTCACCGACACCCCGCTGCTCGACAACGCCAATCCCGGCCTGCCGCAGACCCGCACCGGTGCCGGTGCCCGCGAGTCGGCGAGCAGGACCATGGGCCGTCTCTACTCCGTCGACGCGCTGGCCGCCGACATCATCAGGGGCATGGCCCGCAACCGTGCCCTCATCGTGGCGCCCGCCGCCGGCCGCCTCGCCTGGCGCGGTACCCGCCTCTCTCCCTCGGCCGCCGTCCGGGTGGCCTCCCTCGCCGTCCGCCGCCTGAGCGGGCGCTGAAGCGCCGACCGGCCGGTCGGCGCCCCCGGGAACGAAGAGCCGTACCGCGCACGCGCGGGGCACGGCTCCCGGCGGCGGGCGGCGTCCGGCCGTACGGTCAGGGCACCGAGCGGATCTTCCAGACGAGGGCCGCACCGAGCAGGGCGAGGGCCGCGGAGGTCAGGTAGAGGACCGGATAGCCACCGAGACCGGCCACGATGGGACCGGCGATGACCGGGCCGAGCACCTGGGGTCCCGAGTTGGCGATGTTGATGACGCCGAGATCCTTGGCACGCCCCTCGGCGGCCGGCAGGACCTGGGTGACCAGGGCGTTGTCGACCGAGAGGTAGATGCCGAAGCCGACCCCCATGATCGCGGCGCCGGCCATCGCCACCGGCCACTGCGGCCAGAACGCGAGCATCACCGCGGGGACCACGCTGATCACGCCGGAGGCCGTGACGAGCGCCCTGCGGCGGCCGAGCCGGTCGGAGACGACGCCCGCGACGACGGTGGTGAGCACGACCATCGCGGTGTAGATCAGGATCAGCACGAGCAGGCCGTCCTCGGCCTTCTCGCCGGGGAAGAGCCGCTCGTAGCCGACCGCGTCGGTGAGGAAGTACAGCAGGTAGAGCGTGGCGACGGCGTTGCCGAGCTGCATCAGGAAGCGGGTCAGCCAGGCCCAGAAGAAGTCGGGGTGGGCCCGGGGACTGATCCAGAAACCTCTCAGGAAGGCCCCGAGCTCGAAGGGTGGCCTGGCCGGCAGGCGGGGGTCGGAGGTGGTGAGGACGAAGGGGAGCACGCAGAGCGGGATCAGCGCCGCTATCAGGAAATATCCGGATTCGGTGGTGGTGGCGACCATGGTGACCAGGACCACGGCGAGCACCACCCCCAGCGACTGGGGAATCCCGATCCAGCCCGACACCTCACCTCGCTGGCTCACCGGCACGTGGTCGGGCACCCCGGCGGTGAGCGCTGCCTGCATCGCGTTGAGCCCGATCTGCGCGAGGCACCAGCCGGCCGCCAGGCCGGCGATCGACCCCTGCCCCGCCAGCAGGGCCAGCGCCCCCGCGCCGACCAGCGCCCCGGCCAGCGACCACGGGTGCCTGCGCCCGAACCGCCCCGCCGTGCGATCGGACAGCGCCCCCGCGACGGGGTTGAACAGCATCGCGACGGCGGCCCCCAGTCCGGTCACCAGCGCCAGCGCCCCCTCCTTGCCCGCCGGGTCGATCACCGCCACCTGCGAGGGAAGCAGGACCTGGAGCGGCCCGAAGTACCCCATCCAGAGCGCCAGGTTGGCCAGCGAGATGCCGGCCACCCACCAGGGCCCCACCTTGCGCGTCGGCTCCGCGAGCGCCGCGTTCGGGTCGGGAACAGGCTGGACAACACTCATGGGGCCTCGCATCCTCGTGACTCACGACTCCGAACAAGCGCCCGACAACACGAGGCGTGCCCGGATGCTACGCCGCCTCTCCCCCTTACCAACAGCCCCCGGCCGACACCGGATTCCCGCCAGGAGCGCGCCCGAGAGCGCCACCGGCGGGATCAGGAATGGTCGGTGCCCGCGAGCAGGTCCATGACCTCCTCGTCGGTCAGGGCGTCCAGTTCCTTGATCAGCAGTTCCTCCAGCGCCTCGGCGAGTGAGGCGACGGTGCTCATGGCGAAGACGGTCCGGATCGGGACCTCGATGCCGGTGGCCCGCCTGATCCGCGCCACCACCCGGGTCGCCAGCAGGGAGTGCCCGCCGAGTGCGAAGAAGTCGTCGAAGACACCGACCGCCCCCGTGCCGAGCAGCTCGTCCCAGATCCCGGCCACCAGCCTCTCCGCGTCCGTGCGCGGCGCGACCCGCTCGGCAAAGGAGGCGGCGACCGGTTCGGGGAGCGCGGCACGGTCGATCTTGCCGCCCGGGGTGAGGGGGAACGCCTCCAGGCTCACCCAGGCGGTGGGGACGAGCTGGCGCGGGAGCGAGTGCCCCAGGTGTTCCCTGAGGTCCGCCGGATCCGCGGTGCCGGTGACGTAGGCGACGAGCTCCTCGCCCCGGCCGGTCACGAGGGCCTGGCCCACCTGCGGATGGGCGAGCAGGCGGCTCTCCACCTCACCCGGCTCGATCCGGAAACCTCGGATCTTCAGCTGCGCGTCCAGCCGCCCCAGGAACTCCAGCCGCCCGTCGGAGCGCCACCGCGCCCGGTCCCCCGTCCGGTAGCGGCGCGCCCCGGGGGTACCGTACGGGTCGGGGACGAAGGCGCCGGCGGTGAGCGCCGGCCTGCCGAGGTAGCCGCGGGCCACCCCGGCCCCGCCGATGACCAGTTCCCCGGCCGCACCGGGTGGCAGGGGCTCTCCCCCGTCGTCGAGCACCCGGACGGTGGTCTCCGCGATCGGGCCGCCGATCGGCGGGCGGCCCACGACGTCACGCGCCCCGAGGTCGGCGGCGGTGGCGATCACCGTCCCCTCGGTCGGGCCGTAGGTGTTGACCAGCCGGACCCGGTCGCCGAGCAGGCCGCGCCAGCGCTCCACCGCCGCCGCGGAGACCTGCTCGCCACCGAGGATCACCAGACGGAGCGAGGCCGGCCAGGCGGTCTCGCCGGGCTCCTCGGCCAGTGAGTGCCAGTACGCGGTCGGCAGGTCGAGCACGGTGACCGCCTCACCCTCCGGCGAGGCCAGCAGGTCGGGCAGGCTCGTCGCCCCGTCGGGGAGGAGCACCAGCGTGGCCCCCGCGGCCAGCGCCGGGAAGACCTCCTCGACATGGGCGTCGAAGCTGAGCGAGGCGAACTGGACGACCCGGTCGCCGCAGGTCAGGCCGTAGTCCGCGCGCATCCACCGCACCCGCGCGGCCACCGCGCCGTGCTCCACCAGCACGCCCTTGGGCACGCCGGTGGAACCCGAGGTGGTGATGACGTACGCGGCGTCCAGCGGCCCGGTCACGTCCAAAGGGGCGTCGGAATCGCGCCCGGAGAGTACGGGGGCGACGACGGGGACACCGCCCGGCGGCGGTTCGCGCAGGGTGATCAGGTGGGTGGCCGAGCTGTCCGCCATCGAGAAGGCCAGCCGCTCGTCCGGGACGTCGGGGTCGAACGGCAGGTAGACGGCCCCCGCCCACCAGACGGCGAGCAGCGCGGTGATCGCCTCGATCGAGCGGGGCAGGCAGACCCCGACGACGTCGCCGCGGTCGACCCCGCCGTCACGGAGGACCCCGGCGAGCCTGCCCGCGCGGGCCAGCAGCTCGCCGTACGTGACGCTCTCCCGCCCGCAGACCACGGCGACGGCCTCGGGCGTCCGCCGCGCGGCCCGGCGGATCATCTCGGGAACCAGGACGTCCCCGGTGAGCTCGGAGCCGGACGGCCCGGCCGACAGGGTGTGGATGTCGGCGTGGTCGGCGTCGGTCCAGATCGGCAGGGCGGAGAGCGGGGTGCCGGGGCGGGCCGCGACGGATTCGAGGAGCAGGGCGAACCTGGCGGCCAGGCGGCCGACCTCTGCCGCCTCGAACAGGCCCGTGTCGTGGCAGAGGGAGAGCCCGAGCCCGTTCTCGTCGGACCACACCTCGACGAGGAGGTCCACCTTGGCCTGCCGGAACCCGGCGTCGATGTCGGCCACGGTCAGCCCGCCGAACGCCCGCCGGGGACCGGCGTCCTGGTTGTGCAGGATGAGCATGGAGGACAGCAGCGACTCCACGGGGTGGCCGAGCTGCTCGAAGGGGACCGAGAAGTTGCCCAGCGCGGCGAGGACCTCGCCACGGCTGCGGCCGATCAGGCCGGTGAACGGCGGGTCGCCCGACAGGTCCCCGCGGAGGATCACCGTCTGGGAGACGTATCCGACCATCGGTTCCAGCTCGACCCGGTCCCGGCCCGCGACGACGGTGCCGACCAGGACGTCGGTCTGCCCGGTGTGCCGCAGCAGCAACGTCTGGTACGCGGCGACCAGCACGGTGAACAGGGTGGTGCGCTGCTCGGCGGCCAGCCGCTCCAGCCTCCGCGCCGTCTCGGGTGACAACCGGACATACTGGAACTCGCCTCGTCCGCTCCCCGCCCC
Source organism: Streptosporangium sp. CA-115845 (assembly GCF_050943795.1). Lineage (NCBI taxonomy): Bacteria > Bacillati > Actinomycetota > Actinomycetes > Streptosporangiales > Streptosporangiaceae > Streptosporangium > Streptosporangium sp. CA-115845. The sequence continues at coordinate 7,009,888 of NZ_CP191988.1, forward strand.
CTCCCGGCGGAACGGCAGCTCGACCGGGGGCGGCGCGGCGAGCCTCTCCCGCCAGTACGGCACGGCCCGCTCGGCCCTGCGCCGCTGCCAGCGCGCGTAGTCGCCCGCCTGGACCGGCAACGGGCGCAGCCGGGGTTCGGCCCCGGCGAGGCGCGCGGTGTAGCAGTCGGCCAGGTCGTCCAGGATGACGTTGAGCGACCAGCCGTCCGAGATGATGTGGTGCATCGTGACGCAGAGCACATGCCGGTCGTCGGTTATCCGGATCACCGCCACCCGCAGCGGAGGCCCGGCCGCCAGGTCGAACGGCTCGTTGGTCCGCTCGGCCACCAGGCGTTCCGCGTCCTCGCGGCTCCCGGAGCGCAGCCACTCGATCCCGGGTGCCCCGCTCTCCACCACGGCCCAGGGAACACCGTCCGCCTCGGTGAACCTGGTGCGCAGGCTCTCGTGGCGGGTCAGCACGTCGGTGAGCGCCCAGATCAGCGCGGCCTGGTCGAGGGGGCCGCGCAGCAGGCGTACGAGATACATGTTGTAGGAGGCGTCGTCCGGATCGACGCGCTGCAGGATCCAGAGCCGCTCCTGCGCCGGGGACAGGGGCGCCCTCATGCGCCCGGCCCCAGTTCGTCGAAGATCGCCGCGAGTTCCTCGGCGCCGAGGCCGTCGAGCTGCTCGCGCAGCGCGGCGACCTCGACGAGGTCCAGGTCGTCGTCGTCCAGGCGGTCCAGCTGCCGGGCGAGCCCGGCGACGGTCGGATGCTCGAAGAGCGCCACCAGCGGCACGGCGACGCCGAAGCGCGCCTGGACCCTGGCGATGATCTGGGCGGCCGTCAGCGAGTGCCCGCCGAGCTCAAAGAAGTCGTCGTCGACCCCGACCGGCCGCTCGATCCCCAGTACCTCCTCCCACATCGCGGCGAGTTCGTCCTCCGCCGAACTCGACGGCGCCCGGTAGGGGGTCGTCGACGCCCGGGCCCTGTCGGGTGCCGGCAGCGCCGCGCGGTCGAGCTTGCCGTTGGGGGTGAGCGGCAGGGCGTCGAGGGTGACGAGGTGCGCGGGCACCATGTACTCGGGCAGGCTCGCCCTGAGTCTGGCGCGCAGCGCCTCCCACGGCCCTTCCGTCGCCGCTCCCTCCGCACCGACCAGGTACGCCACCAGCGTGGGCAGGCCGTCCGGCCCCTGGTGGACGCCGACGGCGGCCTGGCGCACCCACTCCACCGAACGCAGAATCGTCTCGATCTCCTCCAGCTCGATGCGGAACCCCCGCACCTTGACCTGGCCGTCGGCCCTGCCCAGGTACTCCAGGCGGCCGTCCGGGGTGCGCCGGACGAGGTCGCCGGTCGCGTACATGCGTGTCCCCCCGCCGGCCGCGAAGGGGTCGGGCAGGAAGCGGGCGGCGGTCAGGGCGGGCATGCCCCGGTAGCCGCGGGCCACCCCGGCCCCGCCGATGTGCAGTTCCCCGGCCTCGCCGTCCGCGACCGGCAGGCCGTCGTCGCCCAGGAGGTACAGGGACGTCTCGGAGATCGGCTCCCCCAGCACGACCTGGGCCGGTGCGGGCGCGACGATCCCCGCGGTGGACCACACGGTCGTCTCGGTCGGCCCGTACACGTTCCACAGGCTCGTCCCCGGGGCGAGGAGCGCGTCGGCGAGGTCGCGCGGCAGCGCCTCTCCCCCGCAGAGCCGGGTGCGGATCGTCTCCGGCACTCCGCCGGCCTCCAGCAGGATGCGCCAGGTCGCCGGGGTGGCCTGCAGCGCCGTGATCCGCTCGGCGACCGCCAGCGCCCGCAACTTTCGGCCGTCGGCCGCCTGGCTCGCGGAGGCCACGACGACCCGCGCCCCGCACGCCAGGGGGAGCAGCAACTCCAGGACGGAGATGTCGAACGACAGGGTGGTGACGGCGAGCCAGCGGTCCTCGGGGGTGAGCTTCAGCCGTTCGGCGAACGAGCCGAGCAGGTTCTGCACGGCGCGCCTCGGCACCTCCACCCCCTTGGGCCGCCCGGTGGAACCCGAGGTGTACATCACGTACGCCAGGTCGCCCCGCGGTTCTCGCGGCGTGCCGCGGCGGGCGGTGGGGGCGGTGGGGGCGGTGCCGTCCGGGGCGAGCACGAGGATCCGGGGGACTCCGGCCAGCAGGCGCCGGTCCACGCCGGCCTGGGTCAGCACCAGGCCGATCCCGGCGTCCTCGCGCATGAGCCACAGCCTGTCCTCGGGGAAGGCGGGGTCGAGCGGGACGTACGCGCCTCCGGCGGCCCAGACCGCCAGGACCGCGACGACCATTCCCGTGGTGCGCTCCATGCACAGCCCGACCGGGACCTCGGGGCCCACTCCCCACTCGCGCAGCACCGCGGCGAGGTCGTCGACCCGCCGGTGCAGCTCCCGGTAGGTCAGCTCGCCGCCCTGCCCGCTGACCGCCACCGCGTCGGGTGCCGTCTCCAGCCGGTCGCGTATCAGTTCCGGCACCGTCACCATGCCCTCTCCCTGCGGGTCTGGTGCCGTGAGTCCCGGCTTTCGCGCCGGGAAGGACATCACCACGGTCGTACACCTCTCAGGTCGGACAGCCGGAGGCCCGGGTCGGTCCCGGCCCGCTCCACCACGTCGGTGAAGGTGCGGGCCAGGCGCCGCGCGGTTCCGGCGGAGAACAGGTCACTGCTGTAGTCGAGGACGCCGCCGAGGCCCTCGGGCCCCCGCCAGGCGTCCACGGACACCTCGGCCTTGGTACGGCCCGTCGCGGGGACGGGGTAGCCCTCGGCCGACAGGTCGCCCATCGTGGTCCGCAGCAGGTCGTCCTTGGGCAGGTTGTGCAGGTTGAACATGGCCTGGAAGAGCGGCGGCCTGCTCAGGTCACGGGGCAGGCGCAACGAGGCGAGGATCCGCTCGAACGGCGTGCCGGCGTGCTGGAGCCCCCGGAAGAGCGTCAGCCGGGTGCGTTTCATCAGTTCGAGGAAGGTGGGATCGCCCGACAGGTCGGCACGGAGCACGAGCGTGCCGGCGAAGTAGCCGATCAGCGGCTCGATCTCGGTACGGTCCCGGCCGGAGACCGGCACCCCGACGCACAGATCCCGCTGCCCGGAGGCCAGCGAGAGGGTCGCCTGGTAGGCGGCGAGCAGCGCCATGAAGAGCGTGCAGCGCGCGCTCCTGGCGACGTCCTCCAGCCGGGTGATCACCTCGTCGGGCACGAGCAGGCTCTCCTGCCCGCCGCGCCCGCTCCAGCGGGCGGGACGAGGGTGGTCGGCGGGGAGGTCGAGCGCCGGCACCCCGGCGAGCGTGCGGGTCCAGTGGTCGAGGTGGGAGGCGTCCTCGTCCTGTTCGGCGCGGCGTCTGTCCTCCTCGGCGAGCTGCGGGTACTGCGCCGGGAGCTCCGCCAGCGCCGGCGGCCTGCCCTCGCGGTGGGCGGCGTAGCACTCGGTCACCTCCCGCATGAGGACGTCCAGCGACCAGCCGTCGACGACGATGTGGTGCAGGACGATGCAGAGCAGGAAGTGCTCCTCGCCCAGCCGCAGCAGCGCCACGCGCAGCGGCGGGCCGCCTTCGAGGTCGAACGGCCGGTTCACGAACTCCACGACGGCCGGGGCCGGGTCGCCGGTGACGTCCGCCCGCTCCACCGGCACCGGCGCGACGGGCACGACGATCTGGACGGGACGGTCACCGGCCAGCCGGAACCGGGTGCGCAGCACGTGGTGCCGCTCGGCGACGCGGGTGAAGGCGGCGGCGAGCGCCGCCACGTCGACGGGGCCGCGCAGCCGCACGCACCAGGGGGTGTGGTACGTGGTGTCACCGGGGTCGAACCTGCTGAGGAACCAGAGGCGCTCCTGCCCGAACGACAGGGGCCACCGCCTGCCCCCGTCCCGCCCCCGCGCCTCTGCCAGCAGCGCCGCGCGCCGTTCCGGCGACAGCCGCGCCAGCCGTCCGAGCAGTTCCTCGCGGCGGTCCTGCGCCGGGTGCTCCCGCGGGGCGGCATCCGGCGCGGACTCCCGCACCGTGAGGTCCGTCTCCGCGGCGACGCGGGGGTCAGGCGTGGTCACCGGCCACCTCCCTGGACCTCGCCGCCACGGGGCCCTCCTCGTTCTCCGGCGTATCGGGGAAGGCCGTCTCCCGGACGGCGGGGCGCTCGATCGGGACGATGCCGCACAGCTCGGCGATCTCGTCCAGCGCCACCTCCTCGGCCACGGCCCTGACCAGCAGCCTCTCCACCCCGCCCAGCAGCGCGTAGGCGGTGGAGCGCGGCAGGCAGGCGGTGTCCGTCAGCAGGTAGAGCTGGCAGGTGTTCGTGGCGGGACCGGTGGCGAAGAAGGCGGTGGCGTCCACCTCGGGCCAGGCTCCGACGAGGAAGAACCTGGTCCGCTCGGTGAGGGCGGCGACCGCGGCCGGGTCGCCCGCGGGTTCCACCCTGGGCAGGTTGGGCCAGTGGGCGACGGTCCGCGTGTCGTTGAAGTAGGCGGACAGGTCGACGGGGGTGCCGCGCTCCCTTCCGATCTCCTCGCGCAGCGCCGTCATCCGGTACGGGTCGTAGTGCGCGTTGCGGTAGGCCATCAACGCCCGCCGGTGCCCGGCACGGACCACGTCGGCGAACGTCCCGTCCGGCAGGTCGAGGACGAGGAGCCCGTCCTGCACCGCGGTGCCGGCCATGGCCGCGGTCCTGGGGTCGTGCCGGTTGGCCACGATCAGCTGCATGACCACCCGGCGGTGCCCGGTGAGCACGCCCAGCAGCACCGCGCTCGCCGTGGTCAGCACGCTGGCCGTGCTGACCGACCACCGCCCGGCCAGGATCTCGGTGGCGGCGGCGACGGCCACCGACTCCATGCCGACCCGGACGAACCTCGGCTCCTCCGCCGTGATGCGGGGGAAGTCGAACATGGTCTCCGGCACCCTCGAAAGCTCGGCGCGGCAGTGGCGGAGCGCCCGCTCGCCGCGGGCCGCTCCCGCCCCCTCACGCTCGAAGACGGCCTGGTCCAGCGGCTGCCACCCGGGCGCGGGCAGCTCGTCCCCGGCCAGCAGCGCCCGCCAGTCACCCGCGAGCACGTCCAGCGCCCAGCCGTCCACCGCCAGGTGGGACAGCGCGAAGGCCACCGCGCGCGGGCGGCCGCCGACGGTCACGACGGCACAGCGGAACGGCAACTCGACCGCGTACTCGAATCCCCTGGAGGCCAGCCCCGCGGAGACCCTCTTGGCGGCGGCGAGTGGCTTGTCCTCCCCGGCGTCGACCACCTCGACGTCGAACCGGCCCCGGCTCGCCACCCGCTGGACCGGCCCGCCGGCGGTCTCCTCACAGGTGGTCCTGAGGGTCTCGTGCCGCTCGACGAGGCCGCGCAGGGCGCCGATGACGGCGCCCTGGGTGTGCCTGCCGTAGACGGGCAGCACCCAGGGCATGTTGAAGTACGGGTCGCCGTCCTCAAGCCACCGGGTGATCCTCCAGATGGCCAGCTGGCCCCAGGTGAGCGGCGACTCGCCGCCCCGCGTCCCGGAGAACTCGACGGTCACCACCGGTGGCCGTCCGGATTCGGCCGTCATCGGGCTCTGGCTATCTCTTCGGCGACGCCCTCGACGGTCGGGGAGTCGATGAACACCTCGAAGGAGAGCTCGACGCCCATCCCGTCCCGGACCCGGGCGATGATCTGGGTGATCGTCAGCGAGTGACCGCCGAGGTCGAACAGGTCGTCGTCCGGCTGGACCGTGTCCACGCCGAGCACCTCGCACCAGATCGCCGTGACCTGCCCGAGGAGCTCGGTGTCCTCCCCCCTGGCGCCTTCGCCGCCGGAGACCGGACCGGTGACGAGGCCGTGATCGGCCTGATCGGGCTGATCGGCGGGGACGACCCGGGGAGGCAGGGGCAGCTCGTCGAGCGGGGCGCCGGGGCGGGCCGCGATGCCGGCGAGCAGGACCCGCAGCTGCTCGGCGACGCCCTCGCAGGCGGCGCGGTCCAGGATCTCGGGGTTGAACCGCAGCCGGGCCTCGGCCCCGGCCGTGTCGTCGGCGCCGTCGACGATCTGCAGGTGCAGGGTGTTGCGGACCGCGCCGTTGGACGCCGCCCAGTCGACCGAGGCGTCCAGTCCCGCGAAGGAGGGGTCACCGGCCGGGCGTCTGCGGTAGCTGACCGAGACGGGGGTGAGCGCGGAGCGCGGGCTGATCCCGCCCAGCGCCCTGGCCAGGGGAATCTCGCGATGGCGGTAGATCGCCCGTAGCTCCTCCCTGATCGACAGGGCGAACTCGGCGAACGTCCCGGCCGGGCTGGAGGCCACGGGCAGCTCGTTGACGAACGCCCCCACGTGCTCGCGCGTCTCCTCGGTCCTGGTGGACAGGTCCACCGCCACCGTGACGCGGGCGTTGCCGTACCCGTACAGGAGCGTGTGCAGCGCGGCCAGCACGACCTCGAAGCGGGTCAGGCCCAGGTGGTCGGCGATGGCGGCGACCTCGCCGCCGAGGCGGAACTCCACGGTGTCGCCGGGCGCGGCGCGCAGCGAGGTGCGGGTGAGGCCGGGCAGCAGCAGGTCCTGCCCGTCCTGCCATCTCGGCCGCCAGAACTCCGCCGCCGCCTCCAGCGCGGCGGCGACCCGGCCCTGCTCGGCGCGGGCGATCTCGTCGCAGGAGAGCGTCAGGGGGGCGAGGGCGGAGCCCCCGTAGGCGGCGGCGATGTCACGGAGCAGCAGATCCTTGGAGACGCCGTCGAAGACGGCGTGGTGGGCGACGATCTGCAGCAGGTGCCGCTCGTCCCCCAGCCTGAAGAGGGTGAACCTGGCCGGCGGACCCGACTCCAGGTCGAAGGGGCGCGCCACCTCCTCCTCAAGCCGGCCGGGCTCGGGCGGAGTCTCCTCGAAGCGGATCGGCGGGGGCACCTTGCCGGGGAGCAGGCGAACCTCGCCGTCCCGCTCCGCCAGGACCGCGGCGAGCACGGGATGTCGCTCGACGGCCGCGGCACAGGCGGCGAGCATCGCGCCGGTGTCGAGCGGGCCGTCGAGCCGCAGGGTGAGCGGCATCGCGTAGACCCGGCCACCGGCCCCCATCCGCTCGGTGATCCACATACCGTGCTGGGCGAAGGTCGCCCGGTCCCATCCCGCTGTGAGCGACATCGACATCTTCACCCGACATCTAGGGCGGATGCCCCGTCCTTCAGGGAGGGGAGGAAGCCCTTCTGTTCGTCCATGTTCTGTCGGTGCCTTTCGGTAGGTTGATCGGCGTGTCCCGTTTCCGGCTGCAGCCTTCGCCCGCCCAGGAGGCGGCACTGGCCGAGCACTGCGGGCACGCCCGGTTCGTGTGGAATCTCGCCGTGGAGCAGCACTCTCACTGGAAGCGCGGCCGAAAATCGGCGCCGGGGTTCGCCGAGCAGTGCCGTCAGCTCACCGAGGCGCGAGCGGAGTTCGAGTGGCTGCGCGGCGGGTCGATCATCGTGCAGCAGCAGGCGCTGAAGGACTTCCACCAGGCCATGGCGAACTTCTTCGGCAAAACCCACAAGCGGCCGACGTGGCGCAGGCGCGGGCAGGCCGAGGGATTTCGCATCGTCGCGGTCAAACCCGGCGATGTGCGCCGCCTGTCGCGTCACGTCGGTGAGGTGCGGGTCCCCAAGGTGGGGTGGGTGCGGTTCCGCCGGTCTCGCACCGTGAGCGCCGAGGCGAAGTCGTTTCGGATCACCCGTGACCGGGCGGGCCGCTGGCATGTCGCGTTCGCCACGATCCCCGAGCCGATCCCCGCCCCCGCAACCGGGAAGGCGGTCGGCGTGGACCGGGGAGTGACCGTATCGGCCGCCCTGTCCACGGGCGACCTGTTGAACGTTCCCACGCTGCGTGAGAGGGAGAAGGCGCGCCTGCTGCGCCTGCAGCGCAAGCTGGCCAAGGCTCGGCGCGGCTCGAAGCGGCGTGAGCGGGTGAAGGCGGCCATCGCGAGACTGAAGGCCCGCGAGAGCGACCGGCGCACGGACTGGATCGAGAAGACCAGCACCGATCTGGCCCGCGACTTCGACCTCATCGCAGTGGAGAACCTCACAATCGCCGGTATGACGCGGTCGGCTCGCGGCACCCTGGAGGCGCCGGGAAGTAGCGTCCGTCAGAAGGCGGGCCTGAACCGGGGCATCCTCGCCGCGGGGTGGGGCCGGCTGGTAACCCGGCTGGAGCACAAGGCCCCGGGTCGGGTGCGGAAGGTCGATCCGCGGTATACGTCGCAGACCTGTAACGCCTGCGGGCATCGCGCCGGGGAGAGTCGCGAGAGCCAAGCTCTCTTCCTGTGTGTGGCCTGCGGGCATCGGGACAACGCCGATGTCAACGCCGCGAAGAACATCAGGGATACCGCCGTGGGGCAGACGGTGGCTGCGCGGGGAGGCGCCGGGTTTCCGGAGCCTGTGAACCGTGAACCTCAACGCGACCTCCTCCTGGTGGGGTAGTTGCTGTTGGAATCCCTCTCCTTCAGGAGAGGGAGGATGTCAAGTGCCTTCCGTCTGACCTGTCGCGGCGACCTCGAACAGGCCCCGCAGCTCCCTTTTGACGACCTTTCCCGACTGGTTCCTGGGCAGGGTGTCGACGACGAGCACCCGTTCGGGGAGCTCGTGCCCGGCCAGGCGGTCCATCAGGAAGGCCCGTAGATCCCCGCCGGAGGTACCGGTGGACCGCAGCACCACCGCCGCGGCGAGTACGCTGCCGAGTACCGGGTGCGGAACGCCGAGCACCGCGGCCTCCGCGACGGCCTCGTGCTCGTGCAGCGCCGCCTCCACCTGAAGCGTGGAGATCTTGAACGCGCCCGACTTGACCACGTCGCTTTCCCGGTCGACGAGGTGCAGGTAGCCTTCGGCGTCCAGCCGGCCGATGTCCCCCATCCGCACCCAGCCGCCCCTGAACGCCTCGGCGCCCGCCTGCTCGTCCCGGTAGTAGAAGCGGGTGGCGGTGGGTGAGCGCATCCAGACCTCGCCGGTCTCTCCCGGGGGCAGCGGGTCGCCGTGCGCGTCGGCGATGCGCAGGGCCCCGCCGAACGCGGGCCGTCCCAGCGCCCCCGGCCTGGACGGATCGAAGATCATGATGGTCTGGGCGGGAGCGGCCTCGGTGGAGGTGTAGTAGTTGGTGACCGTCGCGTTGGGGAAGGCCTCGGCCAGGCGCGCGGCCACCGCGGGCGGCAGGGCCGAGGCGGCCGAACCGAGCAGCAGGACGCTCGACATGTCGTGGCGCTCGTGCAGTCCCGCGTTGAGGAACTCGATGGCCATGGCGGGTACCACGAACACGGTGCCGACCCGGCGCGACTCGATCAGCCGGGCGAGGCGGCCGGGGGTGAAGCGCCCGAGGGTGAGCATGGCCGGACGGGCGTCCAGCGCGTTCATCAGCATCGTCTGACCGGCGTTGGTACCGATCGGGAAGGCGTGCAGCAGGTGGCGCGAGTGGCCGAACCTGCGGCGGTTGGGGCGGATCTCGCAGCCGAAGGCCAGGTTGGCGTGGCTGGCGCCCACGCCCTTGGGCAGCCCCGTGGTGCCCGAGGTGTAGAGGATCTGGGCCAGGTCCGCGGGCTCGACCCGCACTCCGGGCGGCCCCGCCGCCCCACCCTCCAGCTCCGCGACGGCCGCGCTCCAGCGGTCGCCGTCCGGCGGGGTGAGGTCGCGCCCGCACAGCAGGGCCGAGGCCGAGCAGTGTGCCAGCATGTGCCGTACCTCGGCGGGCGCGAGCCGGTCGGAGAGCGGCACCGCGACGGCGCCGGCCTTCTGGACCGCGCAGTAGGCGACGGCGAAGTCGACCCAGTCCCGGCTCCCGAAGAGCAGCCCGATCCGGTCGCCCCGCCGCACGCCGCGGTCGAGCAGCCCGTGCGCGACGTCGTCCGAGCGCCGGTCCCACTCGCCGAACGTCATCGACGCGACGCCCTCGACGATCACCGCCTCCCGTTCGGGGTCCTGCTCGGCGCGGAGCGCGAGCAGCTGCGGCACGGTCTCCGGGCTCACGAGGTCCGCTCGCTCACATAACCGACCAGCAGCGGGAAGCTGTCGAGGTAGGCGGCGCCCCCGCCGAGGTCGAGGGCGACGTCGAACTCGTCCTCGACGGCGTCGATGAGCCGGAGCAGCGCCAGCGAGGTGACGCCCAGCGCGGACAGGGAGGTGCCGGAGCCGATGATCTCGTCGGCGGTGAGCCGCCCGTCGCAGGCAACGGAGATCATCCCGGCGATCCTGGAGGCCAGCGGGTCGGTCATGCCCCCTCCCCGCGCGCGCTGAGCGGGCGCATGTCCGTCCACACCTCGTCGATGTGGGCGAGGCAGCCCTCCCTGTCCCCCTCGAAACCCTCGGCCCGCCATCCGGCGGGCAGTTCCCTGCCCGCCGGCCAGATCGAGTACTGCTCCTCGTCGTTGAGCACCACCAGGAAACTCATGACCCAACCTCCTCTTTCTTGCGGGTACGGCTCCGTAGAGCCTCGAAACCGACCAGGTCGTCGGGGAGCGCGTCGGGTACGTCGGCGTCGAAGCGGGCCAGCACCCGTACGCGCATGGCGACGAGCGCGATGACGGCGATGGCCAGCCCGAAGCAGGCGTACATGAAGCCGATGCCGCGGCCCTCGCCGGTGCCGATCAGCAGGCCGACGGTGCCGGCCAGCGGGCCGTCGGGGGCGAGCAGCGGCTCGAACAGGGCGCTGCCGTACGGTGCGACCAGGCCGAAGCCGATCGGCAGCGTGGACCAGGCGACGAGGGTGTTGAGCGCGATGACCCGGCCGTGGAACCGCTGTGCCACCTTGACCTGGATGATCGTGGCGTAGACGCCGTTCAGCAGGGTCAGGCAGAACGACATGCCGAACGAGCCGACCGCGATCAGGGCGAGGTTCTGCTGGAATCCGGTGAGCACGCAGAACACCGCCAGGGCGAGCGTGGCGAGCAGCACCCCGTACAGCCGCCGCCTGCGGGGCCCGCCCCAGACGGTCATCAGCAGGCCGCCGAGGAAGACCCCGAGCCCTCCCGCGAACGCGACCCTGCCGACGTCGTCGAGCGTCGCGAACGACAGGACCAGTGGGGAGATCATCAGGAAGAGCGGCGACAGGAAGACGTTGAGCACCGCGAAGAACACCAGCATGCCGCGGAAGCCGGGGTTGCCCCACGAGTGGCGGATGCCGTTCGCCATCTCGGCCAGGACGCTCTCCCTGCGGCGCCAGGGCATGGCGGTCGGGAAGCGGACGAACAGCAGGACCAGCGTGGCGACCAGGTAGCTGGCGACGTCGATGACGAGGATGCCCTCCAGCCCGATCGTGGCCATCAGCCCGGTCGCGATCAGCGGCACCACGAGCTGGGCGGTGCCCGTGGCCATCTGGACGACGCCGTTGGCGTGGCCGAGGAACCGCTTGGGGACCAACTGCGGGATCGCCGAGCCGTAGGCGAACCGCTGGAAGGTCAGCGCGATCGACAGGCAGACGAGCAACGGATATATGTGCCAGATCTGCAGATTTCCGGTCCAGAGCAGCACGCCCAGCGCGAGCTGCGTGCTCCCGGCGCCGATGTCCCCGCACAGCATGACCTTGCGCCGGTCGTAACGGTCCACGATCGCTCCGGCGAGCGGCGCCACCAGCATGCCGGGTACCAGTCCCAGCACCGCGAACAGCGCGAACCTGGCCAGCGACCCGGTGGTCAGGTAGATCCAGATCGGGATGGCGAACTCGGTCAGCGCGGACCCGGTGATCGAGACCAGCTGCCCCACCGAGACCAGCAGGAACCGCCGCATGCCGGGCGGAGGCCCGCCGGCGGCGGGGGCGGTGGCGGGGGCGGTGACGGGGGCGGTGACGGGCTCGTCGGGGCCGACTATCCGGAGATCGGCCCGGAGATCGGCGCTGCCGCCGGTCCGCATGGCGCCGTCGGAGCCCTCCACGGCGCCGGACACGGGGACGAGGGCGGGAGGCGAGTCGGAGCGGTGGGGCTCACCGGAGACGCCCTGGAGCCACCAGGTGGAGTCCTCGGCGCGCTCCAGCGGCGCGGTCTGTCCTCGGGCCAGGGCCAGGTGGGTACCGGTGAGGATGTCGGCCAGTTCCCGCGCCCGGTACTTCACGAAGAAGTGCCCGGCCTCGTCCAGCACCACGCAGGCGGCGGTGCCGGACAGCCGCAGCCACTCGCGGTAGCGCTCCTGGTAGAACTCGGTCGCCGGGTCCCGCTCCCCCACCACCGCGATGACCGGTGCCGCGAAGGGCCGGGCCTCCTCCTCCTCGAACAGCCGGGTGAAGTAGCGCTCCGCCATGCGGGTGCCCTGGCGGCGGTTCTCGATGATCAGTCTGAGCTGGTCACGCTCGAACTCCTCGACGTCGAGCCCCGCCGCGGAGAGCGCGTTGATCCTGCCCTGGTCGCTGGTCATGCGGTCCATCAGGGTGCCGAGCCAGCCCAGGCCGCGCCCTGGGCGGGCGAAGGGGAACACGCCGCCGAGGTAGATGGCGTCGACCGGGCGGCCCGCCGCCTCCAGGTGCCGGGCGATCTCCACGATCAGCATGACGCCGAGCCCGCAGTGCCCGTAGAGCACCAGCGGCCCGCGCACCCCGGTGAGGATCTCCTCGGCGCACTCGCGGGCGACCTCGTCGAACGGCCGCGACCGCTCGCCGAGCTCGTGCCCCGGGACCGCGACCGAGTACAGCGCCCAGTCGGCGGGCAGCGCGTCGGCCAGCGGCTGGTAGACGACGGCGCTGCCGCCGCCGAACGGCACGCAGACCATGGTGGCCCTGGCGGCGCGGGGCGGGGTGAGCCGGTGCAGCAGCTCTCGCCCGCCGTCGCCGCCGGTCTCCAGCAGCCGGGCCAGTTCCCTGACCGTGCGGTTCTTGAACAGCTCCAGCACGGTCACCGCCCGCTCGGGGACCTGCGCGCGCAGCCGGGCGATCACCCGCATGGCGAGCAGCGAGTGGCCGCCCAGATCGAAGAAGTCGTCGAGCGCGCCGACCCGCTCCACCTCCAGGATCTCGGCCCAGATCCCGGCGACCGTCTCCTCCAGCGCGGTCTGCGGCGGCACGAACCCCGCCGCCGAGACCTCGGCGGCAGGATCCGGCAGCTTCGACCTGTCGACCTTGCCGTGGGATTTCAGCGGCAGCTCGTCCAGCCACACGTAGCGGGCCGGGATCATGTAGTCGGGGAGCCGCTCGGCCAGCCAGGACCGCATCTCGGCGGCCTCCGGGGCGGCCGGGCCCGCCTGTCCGACCAGGTAGGCGACCAGGCGCCCGCCTCTCAGATCCACGACGGCGCCCGTCACCCCCGGATGCTCGGAGAGCACCGCCTCCACCTCCGCCGGCTCCACCCGGTAGCCGCGGACCTTCACCTGCAGGTCACGCCGGCCGAGGAACTCCAGCTCCCCGCCGGGCAGCCAGCGGCCGAGGTCGCCGCTGCGGTACATCCGGGCACCGGGGGCGCCGTACGGGTCGGGCAGGAAGCGGTCGGCGGTCAGCCCGGGACGGCCCAGGTAGCCGCGGGCCAGGCGGTCGCCGCCCAGGTAGAGCTCGCCGGGAACCCCGGCCGGGACCGGCCGCAGATTGTCGTCGAGCACGTGTACCAGCGCCCCGGGCATGGGCGATCCGATGGGCAGCGCCGTCCCCGCCCCCGGGGCGGCCCCCGAGGCGGGAGCGACTTCGGAAGCGGCTCCGGGCTCGACGGAGTAGGTGGTGACGCCGACGGTGGCCTCGGTGGGGCCGTAGTGGTTGATCACCCGGCACCGCCCGGCCGCCGCGAGTTCCGCGGCCCAGGCGCGCGGTGCCGTCTCGCCGCCGAGGATCAGCAGCTTGCCGGGGAGCAGTTCGTCCGGGGTCGCGTCGGCGAGCAGCGCCGCCAGGTGGGATGGGGTGATCTTGAGATGGTCGACGCCGTGCCTGCGGAAGTAGGCCGCCAGTTCCGGTGCGGCCGTGCGCGGGGGGATGAGGTGCAGCGCGCCCCCGGTCATCAGGCACAGGTAGAAGATCGTCACCCCGAAGTCGAAGGCGAGCGACTGGAGCAGTCCGAACACCCCGCCCGGCTCGATCTCCAGCCGCTCCCGCACCCCGGCGAGATAGACCATGACCTGCCGGTGCTGCACGGCCACGCCCTTGGGCCGCCCGGTGGTCCCCGAGGTGTAGATGACGTACGCCAGGTCGTCGGGGGTCACCCCGCTCTCCACCGGCCCGGCGTCCGGCCCGTCGGAGTCCTCGGCGCCTTCCGGGTCGCCCGAGGCGGGGACTCCGACCGTGGGCAGCCCCTCCGGCAGGCGGTCACGAAGGCCGGACGTGGTCACGGCCGCCCGCGCCCCGGCGTCGGAGAGCACGTAGGCGATCCGGTCACCGGGATGGTCGGGCTCCAGCGGGAGGTAGGCGGCGCCCGCCTTGAGCACGCCGAGTACCGCGACGGCCGTGTCCGCCGACTGCTCCAGGAAGACGGCGACCCGGTCGCCGCGGCCCACGCCGGCCCGCCGCAGCAGGCGCGCGAGCCGCTCCGCCCGCCCCTGGAGCTCCGCGTAGCCGAGCGAGGTGTCGCCCGCCACGACCGCGACGGCGTCCGGGGTGAGCCGGGCCCGCTCGGACACGGCCTCGTGCAGCAGCCCGGTACCGAAGGGGGTCACGGGGGTGGACTCGCCGAGTGCCAGGACCCGGCGGCGCTCGTCCGGCGGGAGGATCTCAAGCTCGGAGATCGGCGCGCCGGGGTCGGCGACGATCGACCTCATCAGGTTCTCGAAGCACGCCGCCATCCGCGCGACGGTGCCGGGGTCGAACAGCGCGGTGCTGTAGGTGAGGTGGCCGGCGATCCCGTGGGGGGTCTCGAACAGGTAGAGGGCCAGGTCGAACCGGCTGGCCGTGGCCTTCACCGGATAGGGGGTCATGGTCAGGCCCGGGGCCTCCAGCGGCCTGGAACGGTAGTTCTGCAGGGCGAACATCACCTGGAACACCGGTGACCTGCTGACGTCCCTCTCCACGCCCAGCTCGCTGACGAGCCGGTCGAAGGGGAGCTCCTGGTGGGCGTAGGCGTCCAGCGCCGTCTCCCTGACCCTGGCCAGCAGTTCGGCGAACGTGGGGTCGCCGGACAGGTCCGCGCGCATCGGCAGCGAGTTGACGAACACGCCGACCACCCGCTCCAGCTCGGGCAGGTCCCGCCCGGAGACGGGCGAGCCGACCGCGAAGTCGTCCTGCCGCGAGTAGCGCGAGAGCAGCACCTCGAAGGCGGCGAGCAGGATCATGTACGGGGTGGCGCCGTGGGCGCGGCCCAGCGCGGCGACCGCCGCACCGAGCTCGGCGTCCAGGGCCACGCCACAGGCGGCGCCCTCCCAGCTCTGCTCGGCGGGACGCGGGCGGTCGGCGGGGAGCTCCAGCGGGGGCAGCCCGTCCAGACGCCGCCGCCAGTAGCGGATCTCCTCGGCGTGGTCGCGCTCCCGCTGCCAGTGCGCGTAGTCGCCGTAGCTCACCGGCACCGGCGGCAGCTCCGGGTCGCGGTCCTCGCGGTACGCGGCGTGCAGGGTGAGGAGTTCCTCCATGACGATGTCGCACGACCAGCCGTCGGTCATCGCGTGGTGCATGGTGAGCAGCAGTACGTGCTCGAACGGTCCAAGCCGGACCAGGAGCGCCCGCAGCGGCGGGCCCGCGGCGAGGTCGAAGGGCCTGGCCAGCTCCTCGTCGATCTCCGCGAGGTCGCCGGCGGTCCGCAGCACGACCGCGGGCGCGTCGTCGACGACGACCGCGGGACCGCCGTCGGGGGTGGTGACCAGCCGGGTGCGCAGGCTCTCGTGCCGGAGGGCCACCTCGGTCAGTGCCCGGGCGAGCGCCTCGGCGTCGACCTCCCCCTCCAGCGTGGCCGCGAAGGCCACGGTGTAGGCGGAGGTGCCAGGGGCGTACTGCTCCAGGAACCAGAGCCGTTCCTGCGCCGGGGAGAGCGGGGGCACCGCTCCGGAAGGGCGCGGCGGAATCGCCGCCGTGACGACGCGGCCGCCCAGTCGCTGGGCGAGCAGTGCTTTCTTGGCCGGTGAGAGGCCGGTTCGCGTCAAGACACCTCCGTACTGGCGAAGAGGAACCCGTGAGCGTTCCCCCGTGGCGGGGAACGGGATCGCCCGAGTGTGCGATCCCATGTCGGCCGGCCGGATCGGCGCGGCCCGGAGACCTGCGCGGCGCGGAGTCACCCCGGCGCCGAAAGATGTGAGCGTTCGGGCGAGTGGGGGCGCCCGGCCGGGCGCCTCATGTCACCGCGCGGCTGCACGGCGTCGTGGGAACGCTCCCACGGAGGAGGCTAGAGATCTCCCGCCGAATTCGTCAAGGTTACAGCGCTGTTTTCGAGCACCGCGAACCAAAACAAACCGCCTTTTAGGTCCTTTTTGCAGATGAATACCCCTATTCTTCATTTCTTGAATATCTGTCATCCGCACAGTCATTGACTCTCATTCGTGCGCCTCCTACGCTCCGAATGGGAGCGCTCCCATGCCGCCTCCGCCTCCGTGGCCGAGCGTGTTCCCCAAGATCGTTCGATGCCAGGAGCGCACACGTGGTCGTCACCGCCCCAATCCCCCCGTGCCTGCGGCAGCCGCCGTCCCCACCGCCGAGAAAGGACCTGGAACTCCTCCTGCTCATCCGGCACTTCGAGCTGACCCTGCTCAGGCTCTTCGAGGCGGGTGAGCTGAGCGGGACCACCCACACCTGCCTGGGCCAGGAGTACATCCCGGTCGCGCTCTCGCCGCTGCTCCGCGATGACGACTTCGTCCTCAGCAACCACCGCGGCCACGGGCACTTCCTGGCCAGGTACGCCGAGCCGCACGGACTGCTCGCCGAGATCATGGGTCGCGAGGGCGCGCTCTGCGCCGGGGTCGGCGGCAGCCAGCACGTCTACCACCGCCGCTTCCTGTCCACCGGCGTCCAGGGCGAGAGCCTGCCCGTCGCGGTCGGCGTGGCCCTGAAGCTCAACGAGACGGGCGCGCTCACCTGCGTCTACGTCGGTGACGGCAGCTGGGGCGAGGGGGCGGTCTACGAGGCGCTCAACATGGCGCGGCTCTGGCGGGTCCCGCTGCTGGTCGTCGTCGAGAACAACGGCATCGCCCAGTCCACCCCGACGTCGGCGCAGATGGCCGGGAGCATCGCGGCCCGCGCCGCCGCGTTCGACATCCCGCACCACCGGGTGACCTCCACCGAGGTCTGCGAGATCCGCGCCGAGCTGGCGCCCCTGCTCGGCGTGGTCCGCGGGGAGTCGCGTCCGCTGGTGGTCGAGTTCGTCACCCACCGGATCGGCCCGCACAGCAAGGGCGACGACACACGCACCCCCGAGGAGATCGCCCTGGCCGCCGGCCACGACTGGTACGCCCGCTACGCGCGGGACTTCCCCGAGCACTTCGCCGCCCTGGACCTGGCGGCCCGCGAGCGGGTCGAGCGGATCGCCGCCGAGGTCGCCGCCCGTCCCCCGTCGGTCTGGGAGCGCCCGTGACCCGCGTCTCCGAGCACCTCAACCGGGCACTGCACGACCTGATGGAGGCCGACCCCCGCGTGCACCTGCTCGGTGAGGACATCAGCGATCCGTACGGCGGGGCCTTCAAGGTCACCAAGGGCCTGTCCACCCGGTTCGGCCACCGCGTCCGGTCCACTCCGCTGAGCGAGGGGGCGATCGCCGGGATCGGCGCGGGCCTGGCGCTGGCCGGGGACCGCGCGATCGTCGAGATCATGTTCGCCGACTTCGCCGCGCTCACCTTCGACCAGCTGGTGAACTTCGCCGCCAAGTCCACCTCCATGTACGGCAGGAGGGTCCCCATCCCGCTGGTCGTCCGCTGCCCGTCGGGCGGCAACCGCGGCTACGGCCCCACCCACAGCCAGAGCCCGCAGAAGCACTTCATCGGCGTGCCCGGCCTCTCGCTGTTCGAGATGACCCCCTTCCATGACGCGGGCGAGCTGTTCGCCCTGATGTTCGCCCTGGAACAGCCCTGCCTGTTCTTCGAGGACAAGGTCCTCTACACCCGGCGCAGGTACGAGGGCGGTGTCGTGGACGACCTGTTCCGCTACGAGCTGACCGACGGCGTCGCCCGGGTCTTCGTGGACGGCGTGACCGAGCCCGACTGCACGCTGATCGTCCACGGCGGCATGACCCACCGGGCGCTTGACGCCATGCGCGCCCTGCTGATGGAGGAGGACGTGGCCTGCGAGCTGCTGGTTCCCGCGCGGCTCTACCCGCTGCCCACGCTCCCCGGGCTCGACCGCGCCCGGCACGTGTGCGTCGTCGAGGACGGCTCGGCGGGCGGCACCTGGGGTGCCGAGGTGGCGCGGGTGCTCCACCCCCGGCTCTGGTCCACCCTGCGCCGCCCCATCAGCCTCATCAGCGCGGCCGACAGCGTCATCCCGGCCGCCCCCCACCTGGAGCGCGAGATCCTCGTCCAGTCCGGCCGGATCCGGCACGCCGTCGCGGAGGCCCTGTTGTGACCGAGATCCGGGTACCCAAGCTCAACAACAACGACGCCTCGTACCTGCTGGTGGCGTGGGAGGCGAAGGACGGCCAGGCCGTACGGGCCGGGGAGCCGCTCGCGGTGCTGGAGACCTCCAAGGCGGCCGAGGAGCTGACCGCCGAACGGGACGGTACGCTGCGGCACCTGCTTCAGGTGGGCGCCGAGTGCTCTCCCGGCCAGGCCATCGCCCGCCTGCTGCCCGACGGCGAGGATCCCGGAGACGATCCCGCACCCGCACCCGCCGAGACCGGCGCGGGGCAGGAGAAGATCGTCATCACCGCCCCCGCCCGGCAGGCCATGGCGGAGTACGGCATCTCCCTGGACCAGGTCCGGGCCCTCGGCAGGAAGGTGGTCCGGCGGGCCGACCTGGTCCCGCCGCACATCTCGCGGGCCGGAACGGGCGGCGCGGTGAGCGTCACCCTTCCCCCGATCGAACCGATGAGAGGCCCCGTCCCGCTCATCCCGCCGGACCAGGACGACTCCCGGCTGATCGAGCCTTCCAGAGCGCAGCGGCGTACCGCCGAGGTGGTCGAGCGGTCGCACCGGGAGATCCCCGCCTCCTTCACGGTCATGCGGGTGGACGTGACGGACGCGCTGCCGTTCGCCCGCGCGGAGACGAAGCGGCTACGTGCTCTCATCGGCCTGCCCGAGCTGCTCGTCCAGGCGACCGGGCGGCTGCTCGACCGCTTCCCCCTCTTCTTCGCCACCCCCGTCGACGGTCGCCGCGCCCGCCGCGCCACGACGGCGGAGGTGGGGGTGACCGTCGACGTCGGAGGCGGCATGTACGTACCGGTGGTGCGCGACGCGGGCCGGCGCCCGCTCGACGAGATCGCCCGCGACCTGGCAGGCTTCCGCGAGATCGCGCTGAGCGGGGCCTTCAGGGAGCGCGACCTGGTGGGCGGCAACATCATGCTCACCCTGCACACCGACACCTCGGTGATCACCGCGATCCCGATCGTCTTCCCCGGTCAGATCTGCGCGCTCTCCCTCGGCGCCCCGCGCCCCGAGGTGGTCCAGATCCGCGAAGGCGCCTTCGTCACCAGAAAGGTGATCTCTCTCGGCCTCGCCTACGACCACCGCTTCGCCAACGGCCGCGAGGCGGCGGAGTTCCTCGGCGCGCTCAGGACCGCCCTGGAGAAACCGGGGGCCGACCGCCACACCGGCGGACATTGATCTGGAACACGGCGGCGACCCTGACCTGACCATCTGCCGTCCGCGGCCACCCGGCGCTAATTATAAGTAAACTTTCTTAATAGAAAGCATTGACGCGCCTGATGGGAGCGCATAGTTTCCCGTTCAATGACCCGTGGGGGGGCGGGATCACGGCTATGTTTCCTCGCCTTGGAGGTAGCTCCCCCATGTCCTCACGTCTACGCGCCGGCCTTGCGGCGGCGGGCGCGTCACTCGCTCTGATAGCGGGCGCGCTGGCCGGAACGGCCGGCGCCGCGGCCGACAACGAGTCCTGCCGCCCGGACGGCCTCTACACCACCCCCGGCCTCAACGTGCCCTTCTGCCAGGTCTACGACGAGGCCGGCCGGGAGAAGATGGGCGCCGACCACCCGCGCCGCATCATCGGCTACTTCACCAGCTGGCGGACCGGCAAGAACGGCCAGCCGTCCTATCTGGCCAAAGACATCCCGTGGAACAAGATCACCCACATCAACTACGCGTTCGCGCACGTCGGCTCGGACAACAGGATCTCGGTCGGCCCCGACAGCCCGACCAACGCGGCCACCGGCATGGAGTGGCCGGGGATCGACACGCTCGACCCCGCCCTGCCGTACAAGGGCCACTTCAACCTGCTGAACAAGTACAAGAAGGCCAACCCGGACGTCAAGACGCTGATCAGCGTCGGCGGCTGGGCCGAGACGGGCGGCTACTTCGACCCCTCCGGCGCGCGCCAGCCCTCCGGCGGCTTCTACACGATGACCACAAACGCCGACGGCTCCACCAACACGGCCGGCATCAACGCCTTCGCCGACTCCTCGGTGGACTTCATCAGGAAGTACGGCTTCAACGGCGTCGACGTCGACTACGAGTACCCGACCTCGATGAAGGACGCGGGCCACCCGCTGGACTGGCAGGTCGGCAACGCCCGCCGCGCGTCGCTGATGAAGAACTACGCGATCCTGATGAAGACGCTGCGCGACAAGCTCAACGCCGCCTCGGTCGCCGACGGCAAGTACTACATGCTGACGGTCGCCGCCCCGTCGTCCGGCTATCTGCTGCGCGGCATGGAGACCTTCCAGGTCACCCAGTACCTGGACTACCTCAACATCATGTCCTACGACCTGCACGGCTCGTGGAACGAGTTCGTCGGCCCCAACGCCGCGCTCTACGACGACGGCAAGGACGCCGAACTCGCCAAGTGGAACGTCTACAACACCGCGGCGTACGGCGGGATCGGCTATCTGAACACCGACTGGGCCTACCACTACTTCCGCGGCGCGATGCAGGCCGGCCGGATCAACATCGGCGTGCCCTACTACACCCGGGGCTGGCGCAACGTCACCGGTGGCACCAACGGCCTGTGGGGCACGGCGAAGAGCACCGGCGGCTGCCCGATCGGCCTGACCACCTGCGGCGACGGCGCGCGCGGCATCGACAACCTCTGGCACGACAAGGAGAACAACACCGAGGTCAGCGGCGGCGGCAACCCGCTGTGGCACGCCAAGAACCTCCAGGACGGCCGGGTCGGCTCCTACGGTCCCGCCTACGGCCTGAACCCGGCCAACCCCGAGCACACGCTGACCGGCACCTACACCCGGCACTACGACTCCACCCTGGTCGCGCCATGGCTGTGGAACTCCACCAAGAAGGTCTTCCTGTCCACCGAGGACGACCAGTCCATCGGCGTCAAGACCAACTACGTCAAGGACAGGGGCATCGGCGGCCTGATGATCTGGGAGCTCGCCGGCGACTACGCGTGGGACGCGGCCAAGGGCGAGTGGTTCATGGGCAACACGCTCACCAGCCAGATGTACGACACGCTCAAGACCGCCGCACCGTACGGCGCGACCCGTGCCAAGGTGAACGTGCCGAACGAGAAGCTCGACATGAACGTGGAGATCGGCGGCTTCCCGATCGGGGACAACAACTACCCGATCACCGGGAAGCTGAAGATCACGAACAAGTCGACCATAACGATCCCCGGCGGCGCGGAGTTCCAGTGGGACTACGCGAGCTCGGCCCCGGGGACCGCCAGGGACCAGTCCGGCTTCGGCGTCACCGTGATCAGCAACGAGCACGGCACGGGCAACAACATCGGCGGCCTGAAGGGCGACTTCAACCGGATCTCCTTCAAGCTGCGGGCCAACGAGCCGCTGGCCCCCGGCGCCTCGCTGAACATGGACTACATCTACTATCTGCCCGCCCCGTCGCCGGCCAACTTCACGGTGAGCTTCGGCGGCAAGACCTACGGCCTGACCGTCGACCACGCCCGCGGCGGCACGATCGTCAACCCGACGGCGACCCCGACGGCGACCCCGACCGTCGATCCCGGCGGCTGTGTCGCTCCCCCGTGGTCGCCCACCCAGATCTACCACGGCGGCAACAAGGTCTCCCACAATGGCAGGCAGTGGGAGGCCAGGTGGTGGACCCAGAACAACGAGCCCGGTACCAACGACGTCTGGAAGGACCTCGGGGCCTGCACCACCCCCACCTCCACGCCGACGATCACCCCCACGGTCACCCCCACCCCGACGCCCACGCCGACGATCACCCCCACGGTCGACCCGACCCCGACCCCGACCCCGACCCCGACGGTCACCCCGACCGGCACCTCCCCGGCCTGGAAGGCGGGCACGGCCTACACCACCGGCACCCGCGTCTCCTACGCGGGCGTCGAATATGAGTGCCGCCAGCCCCACACGGCCCTGGCGGGCTGGGAGCCCCCGAACGTCGCCTCCCTCTGGCTGCGCCTGAGCTAGAGACAGCACACCGAGCCTCTCAATGGGGCCGAAACCCGGATGGAAGCCTCACAAGGCGCCATCCGGGTTTTACCCATGGGGGAATGGCCGAGGAGACACGATTCGGCGCCCGCTTATGGCGAGCGGACAATTTCCGCTCGCGGGCAGACTCCATACCGCCCGCGAGCGGAAAGTCATTGCGGGCCCTCATGCCTGGCCGGACCCTTTTGCGCCATCGGCCATACGCACCATGCAGAACTTTGCAGCCGATCTATTGACGCAAGAACTCGAATTCCGATTGGTTATCGTCAATCCCATGGAGGCGATCTCCAACGGGTAACAGGTCGTGGCGTCAAAGTTCGTATAAGGATCGGCCCCATCGTCGTCACGTGCGGTTCACACCGCACCTAGGAGAACAAATGTTTAAAAAGCGCATCATGGCGTCCCTCTCCGCCATAGCGATCGCGAGCACGCTGGCAGTGGGCCTCCCTGTGGCCTCAGCCGCAGCCACCTCCACCCCCCTCCCGATCTGCGCGTCCGCGTGGGAGTCCACGAAGGGGTACGCCGGCGGGTTGAGGGCCTCCCACAACGGCCGTAACTGGCGGGCGAAGTGGTGGACCAGAGGCGACACCCCGGGTGGCTCCTCCGGCATCTGGACGGACAAGGGGGTCTGCGACCCGAACCCGGGAAGCTTCATGGTCAGCGAAGCCCAGTTCAACCAGATGTTCCCGAACCGCAAGCCCTTCTACACCTACAACGGCCTGGTCTCGGCCCTGAGCTCCTACCCCGCCTTCGCGAGCACGGGCGACGAGACCGCCAAGAAGCGGGAGGCGGCGGCCTTCCTGGCCAACATCAGCCACGAGACCGGCGGCCTATTCCACATCGTCGAGGTGAACACCGCGAACTACCCCCACTACTGTGACCTCCGCGAGCCGTACGGCTGCCCCGCGGGCCTGTCCTCCTACTACGGTCGCGGGCCGATCCAGCTGAGTTGGAACTTCAACTACAAGACGGCCGGCGACGCGCTTGAGATCGACCTGCTCAACAACCCGAACCTGGTGCAGAACGAGGCCTCGGTCGCGTGGATGACCGGCATCTGGTACTGGATGACCCAGAACGGCCCCGGCACGATGACGGCGCACAACGCGATGGTCGGCGGCCACGGCTTCGGTAGGACGATCTGGGCCATCAACGGCGCCCTGGAGTGCAACGGCGGCAACCCCAGGCAGGTCGCGAACCGGGTCAGGCTCTACAAGGAATTCACCGCGATTCTGGGCGTCCCCACGGAGGACGAGGCACTCCTGCCCTGCTGACCGCACACGTGACTCCGCCCGGCGGCGTCACGGCATGACGAGGAAGGGCACGGCCCGCCGGCCGCGCCCTTCCTTTCACCTTTCCCCGGCCTGCCGCCCGCATTTCCTTTTCCTCCTCCGCGGCTTTTCCGCACCGCTCCTCTCCTATTTCCCCGGCCTTCCACCATCACCCCCTCACCGCGCCCCCGCGCTCCTTTCTTTCCCTTCCCGCGCTCTCCTTTCCTGCTCTTCGCGCCTCCGGCCTCCGCACCGTCCCGGGCATCTTCCGGTGCGGGATTCAGAGGGGGCCGGGCCCATCGGCCGCCCCCCTTTTCCCTCCATTTTCCCTCCATGCCCGGCCTTCGCCCGGGCGACCACGTCCCTGGCACGCGAGCGTGGGAACATGTCCAGGTCATGACGGACCCAACGGAAGGCAATGATCGGTGAGGCGGCTACTCACGGTCCTGCTGTTCGCGTGCGCCACGCTGCTCGGCGCGGTCACCCCGGCGCAGGCCCACAACGTGCTGATCGACAGCGACCCCAAGGACGGTGCCGCGCTGGCCACCGGACCCGAGACGATCACGCTCACCTTCGACCAGCCCGTCCGGCAGGGCTTCGCGCAGATCAGCGTGACCGGTCCCGACGGCACGCGGTGGGAGGACGGCAAGACCTCGGTCGACAGGGCGAAGGCCAGCGTCCGGGTGAAGGCCCTCGGCCCCGCCGGGGAGTACGTGGTGGGCTACCGGATCCTCTCCTCCGACGGTCACCCGGTCGCCAGCAAGATCACCTTCACCCTGACGGCGCCCGGCCCGGCCTCCTCGGGGCAGGCCGGTACCGAGCAGGCGCCCGCGGACCCGGCACCTGCGGCCTCGGCCGCCGCGGCCCAGGACCCCGGCCTGGGCGCCCAGGCCGCCGAGGCCGCGCAGAACGGCGGGGCCGGGATGGCGGTGCTGTGGATCGCCGCCTCCATCGTCCTGCTGGGCGGGGCCACCGTCGTGGCGATGCGCCGTACGAAGGAGGAGGGCGCGAGATGACCGTGACCGTCGAGCGGGCTCCCGAGGCCGGCACCGCCAGGAGGCTGGTGGCCGGCGGGTTCGTGTCGGGGGCCGTGCTGGCCGTGCTGGCCGCGACCGCGTTCACCGCGCAGGAGGCGGTGCCGGGGATCGACGTCGCCGGGCCACTGGTGGAGTACGGCCTGCCGGTGCTGCGGGTGCTGCTGGACCTGGCGACGGTGGCGGTGGTCGGGCTGAGCCTGCTGCCGAAGCTGCTCGGGTTCGACGACCCCGAGCGGACCGAACCGGTGATGCGCCGGGCGCGGCCGATGGCCGTCACCTTCGCCTGGGCGTGGGCACTGCTGGCACTGGTCGTCATCGTCTTCAAGGCGGCCGAGCTGAACCCCGGGACGATCCCCACCCCGTCGATGATCGCCGCCTACGTCGACAATGTCGGCACCGGGCAGGGGATGCTCTTCAGCGCCGCCTGCGCGCTCTCCTATGCCGGGATCGGGCTGCTGGCCGTGCGGTACGGCGAGAAGGTCCCCGCCGAGCTGCGGATCGTGATCGCCTTCTTCGGACTGCTGCCGATCCCGGTCACCGGCCACGCCGTCGACTCGGTCTGGCACGACCCCATCATGATCTCGATGGAGCTGCACGTGATGGGCGCGGCGGCCTGGACCGGCGGCCTGCTCACGATCATCCTGCTGGTCGCCGCGGACCGGGAGCTGCTGGCGCGGGTGCTGCCGAAGTTCTCCAGCCTGGCCACCCTGGCGCTGGTCCTGGTCAGCGTCTCCGGGCTGGTGACCGGCCTCGCCACGATGGCCCTCACCCCCGGGGTGGAGCTGCCGGGGGCGCTGCTGAGCGGTGAGTACGGCCCGCTGGTGGTGGTCAAGGTCGCCTGCGTGGCGCTGCTGATCCCGTTCGCCGCCCACATCCGCTTCCGCCTGCTGCCGCACATCGCGGAGCGGCGGGCGACGGCGGTCGTCGCGTGGGCGGCGGCCGAGATCACCGTGATGGGACTCGCCTACGGGGTGGCGGTGGCGCTGACCACGGCCTCCCTGTCCTGAGCCCGGAGCGTGTAGCGGCCGAACGCCCATTCGGCCGCCAGCCACAGCACGGCCAGCCCCGCCCCCCCGATCAGCATGGTCGCGGGGGTCACCAGCGGGGGCGCCATGAACATCGCGTGCTGGAAGCGGAGCGCCTGGTCGACGATGAGGGTGACGCCGAGTGCGCCGACCAGCGCCCTGACCACGGGCATCCTGATCAGGAACGCCAGGTCGACGGCGAGCGCCCCGGCGATCAGGAAGACCGGCACCGCCGAGTGCGGGAAGTCGGCGACCGAGAGCAGGGGCCAGATCAGGGCGCGGAAGGCCACGTAGGCGCCGACCACCGCGGTGGCGGAGAACATCCGGCCGATCATCGCCCGCGCGCAGACGGCCACCAGCATGGCGGCGATCACGGCGTAGAGCGGGTAGAGCTGGTCGGGCACCGGCAGCGTGAAGTGGAGCGCCACCGCCCTGTCGTCCACCGGCAGGCCGATCTGGTCGGCGGCGAACCTGATCAGGATCGGTTCCGCGTCCGGCTCGCCCCTGTCCCAGGCGGCGAGGCCGTAGACCCCGTACTCCTGGTGCTGCTCCGGGAACCAGACGTTCTCGAAGAGGAAGACGAAGAGCCCGCCGAGGACCAGCGTGCGCGTCCGGCCGGGAACCGCCCGGATGAACCAGCCCCAGAGGACGCCGCAGACCATGAAGAGCGTGCCGATGTAGAGCATCAGGTGGGACGGGCTCCACGAGGTGATGTCGAGCCCGTTGACCCGGTGGTTGATCAGATCGAGCGGTACCGCGATCAGGAAGACCGCCGTGCCCCAGGTGATGAGGCGCTGCGCGAGCTTGTCGACGCCGTAACCGGTGTAGATGTGGATGATGGTGAGCGCGAGGGCGATGGCGGTGCCGACACTGTTGAGCAGGTGCGGCGGGGCCAGGTCGTCACGGAGCCACTTGAAGTGCCAGGAGACGTCCCAGGACGCCCCGAGCACCTTGAAGGAGAAAGCCACCAGCCACCCGAAGTAGAGGAGCCTGAACAGGTCCTCCGGGGTCTCCCTGCCGGCCTTCCCTCGCGTCCAATACGGCAGAGCCCACTCGATGACCGGAGTGGCTCTTCTTCGGAGGCTTTCTACTGGCTTCACGTGTCGAAATGATGCCGCCCTCCACCTCAGTCCGCAATCAGGGACATCCCCGAGCCATCGGGGCGACCGTCACCCTTCCGGCACAGGTGATCATCCTTGCTCGGATGACCGGCGGGCACGCTCCTGAGAGTCGTCTCAGGAGCGTCTCAGCTTGGATCAGTAAGCTCACGCCGTGACATCCCTCCCTCTTTCGAAGGGAGGGGATTCCCACGCTCAAGGAGAACCGGTGAAACGTGGGGCAAGGTCGGCCACCTGGATCGCGGTGGTCGCCGTGCTGGCCGTCGGCGTCGTGGCCTGGCTGGTCTGGCCGTCCGCACCGGACGTACGGGCCCAGGAGCAGATGATCACAGTGCTCGACGGGCCGGGCGACGACCAGCGGGTCACCCTGGACGCGAGTTTCTTCCCTCCCGCCGGAGGCGGCAGGGCTCCGGCGGTGCTGCTCGCGCACGGCTTCGGCGGCAGCAAGCAGAGCGTCAGGGACGCCGCGGTGCGGCTGGCCCAGGACGGTTACGCCGTGCTGACCTGGTCGGCGCGGGGCTTCGGCCGCTCCTCGGGGCAGATCGCGCTGAACTCCCCCGACTACGAGGTCAAGGACGTGCGCCAGCTGGTCGACTGGGTCGCGAAGCGGCCCGAGGTCCGGCTCGACGCGGCGGGCGACCCGCGGGTGGGCATCGCGGGCGGCTCGTACGGCGGGGCCATCGCGCTGATGGCCGCTGCCCACGACCCCAGGATCGACGCGATCGTCCCGCAGATCACCTGGTACGACCTGGCCGACGCGCTGTTCCCCGACGCCACCGGGCAGGGGCCCCAGAACGGGGTGTTCAAGCGCATGTGGGCCGGGCTCTTCTTCAGCCGGGGCGGCCCCGCACCGGCCATCGGCCCGGCCCCCCTCGGTGGTGGGAACGGCGGAGGCGCGGAGCGGCAGGCGCAGGAGCGGCCGCTCACCGCCGAGGAGGTGCGCTGCGGCCGGTTCCTGCCGGAGATCTGCGACATGTACCAGCAGGTGGCCCAGAGCGGCCGGGCGACGGCGAGCGCGGTGGAGACGCTGCGCAGGTCGAGCCCGATCTCGGTGCCCGGGAAGATCAGGATTCCGACGCTGCTGCTGCAGGGACAGCGCGACTCGCTGTTCCCGCTGGGCCACGCGGACGCCAACGCCAAGGCCATCGCCGCCACCGGCGCCCCGGTACAGGTCGCCTGGTTCGACGGCGGCCACGACGGCGGCGACGGCGAGGTCGACTGGCTGCACGGTAGGACGCTCGGCTGGTTCGATCGCTACCTGAAGGAGGCCGGCGACGCGGCTCAGGCCGGCGACGCCTTCACGGTCACCCGCGCCGGCGCCCGCGACCCCGGCACCCGCCGTCCGGTCCAGCTGCACGCCACGGCCGACCGCTACCCCGGGCTGTCGGGCAGCGGCCAGACCTCCGTCCCGCTCAGCGGCCCCGACCAGTCGGTGGCCACCCCGCCCGGCGGCTCTCCCTCCTCGATCTCCACGGTGCCCGGCTTCGGCGGCCTCGGCGGTGGCGCCCCGGTGAACCTGTCCATCGACATGGCGGGGCAGAGCGCCGTCTTCGACTCCGCCCCGCTGACCGCCCCGCTCCAGGTCACCGGCAGCTCGACGGTACGGGTCCGGGTGACCGCGGAACCCGCGCCCGACACGCGGACCGGGAGCGACGAGGCGAAGAGCCCGGCGGACGAGGTCACCCTGTTCGCCAAGCTCTACGACATCGCGGGCGCGACCCAGGCGCCGATCCTGCCCGAGGGGCTCGTCGCCCCGCTCAGGATCGCGATCGGCGCGGACGGCTCGGGCGAGGCCACGGTGACCCTGCCCGCCATCGACCACAGATTCGATGTCGGACACCGGCTGCGGGTCGCGTTCACCACCACCGACCTGGCCTACGGCACCCCGGCGGCCCCGGCCGTCCACCAGGTCGCCCTGGCCTCGCCGGCCGTGACCGTCCCCACCCACGCCACCCTGCTCACCCCGCAGACCGGCCCCGCCTGGTGGATCTGGGCGCTGCCGCTGGCATCCCTCGTCGTCGCGGCCGTCCTGCTGCTCGCCGGGCGCCGCCGCACCACCGACGGCCGCGACCCCGAACTGGACTCCGTACCGCTGCGGATCAGTGGGCTGACCAAGGCGTACCGGAACGGCGAGCGCGCGGTGGACGACCTGTCGTTCACCGTGGAGCACGGCCAGGTGCTCGGCCTGCTCGGCCCCAACGGGGCGGGCAAGACCACCACCCTGCGCATGCTGATGGGCCTGATCCGGCCCGACGGCGGCGAGATCCGGATCTTCGGTCACCGGGTGGTGCCCGGCGCCCCGGTCCTGTCCAGGCTCGGCTCGTTCGTCGAGGGCCCGGGTTTCCTGCCGCATCTCAACGGCCGCGAGAACCTGGAGCTGTACTGGAAGGCGACCGGGCGGCCCGCCGAGGACGCCAGGTTCGCCGAGGCCCTGGAGATAGCCGGGCTCGGCAAGGCCCTGGACCGCGCCGTCCGCACCTACTCCCAGGGCATGCGCCAGCGCCTGGCCATCGCCCAGGCCATGCTCGGCCTGCCCGATCTGCTGGTGCTGGACGAGCCCACCAACGGGCTCGACCCGCCCCAGATCCGCGAGATGCGCGAGGTCCTGATCCGCTACGCGGAGGGGGGCCGTACCGTCATCGTCTCCAGCCACCTGCTGTCGGAGGTCGAGCAGACCTGCAGCCACGCGGTGGTCATGCACCGCGGGCGCCTGGTCACGGCCGGGACCGTGAGCGAGCTGCTGGCCAGCCGCACCCCGGTCAACGGCTCGGGCACCCGCCTGGAGGACGTCTTCCTGGACCTGATCGGAAACAAGGTATGAGCGACTCCAACGCCGCCCTCACCACCCCGGCCGGCTCGCCGGGCGACCTCGCGCGAAACGGCTCGGCGCGCGGGTACGCGCCGGGCCGCACGTTGCCGCTCGCCGTGGAGATCGTCCGCCAGTTCAAGCGGCGCCGCACGCTGGTGATGTTCGGCCTGCTGCTCGCGCTGCCGTGGATCCTGGTGATCGCCTTCAAGGTCGGCGCCGGGTCGGGGCAGCCCGGCACCTCGCTGCGCATCTCCGACCTGGCCGTCGAGGGCGGCCTGAACTTCGCCGCGTTCGCCCTGTCGGTGTCCGCGAGCTTCCTGCTGGTCGTCGCGGTGGCACTGTTCTGCGGCGACAGCGTGGCCAGCGAGGCCAGCTGGTCGTCGCTGCGCTACCTGCTGGCCTCCCCGATCCCGCGCGACCGGCTGCTGCGGCAGAAGCTGGTCGTCGCGATGGGCTACTCCGCGGCGGCGGTGGTCTGCCTGCCGGTGATGGCGTTGCTGGCCGGCACCCTCGCCTTCGGCTGGAACGACGTCCGGGTGCCGGGGACCGGCGAGACGATCGCCGCGCTGGACGTGCTGCCCCGGTTCGGGGTGGTGATCGGCTACGCCCTGGTCAGCCAGTTCGTGGTCGCGGCCCTGGCCTTCCTGCTCTCCGTCAGCACCGACTCCCCGCTGGGCGCGGTCGGCGGCGCGGTCGGCCTGGTGATCGTCAGTAGCATCCTGCAGGCGGTCGAGGCGCTCGGCTCGCTCAGGGAGTTCCTGCCGACCTTCTGGAACAACGCGTGGCTGGACGCCCTGGCGCCCCAGCCCTCGTACGAGGGCATGCTCAAGGGGGTGGCCGTCTCGGTCACCTACTCGGCGATCCTGATCGCGTTCGCCTTCCGCCGCTTCCGGAGCAAGGACGTGGTCTCCTAGTCAGGGCCGGGGCGCATGTCGTACCAGAGCCTGGCCGGCCTCCCCGCGCCGGGCGGGCGCGAGGAGGCTCGGGGAGTCAGAGGTGGATGGTCACGTACATCTTGCGGAGGGTCTCGTGGACGTGCCACTCACCGCGCCAGCCCTCGGGCATGACCAGCGTGCTGCCGGGCCCGACCTCGGCGCTGGTGCCGTCCTCGTGGGTGATGGTGGCCCGGCCCGTCAGGATCTGGCAGATCTCGTGGTAGCCGTCGCGGACCGCGGTGAACGTGCCGGGGGTGCACTCCCACACGCCGGTGACGGTGTCGCCGTCCTCGCTGCTCCACACCGTGAGGCCGGCCTCACGCTGGTCACCGGCGACCGAGGTCGGCTTCGGGGCGTCCGGTCCCAGGTCGGCTGTGGTCGCGTCGGGCAGGACGATGCTCATAATCGCGCGTTTTCCTTTGACTCTCGGGTGAACTCATTGACGGCGTGCGACGAGGTCGGCCGCCTTGGCGATGGACGAGGTGGTGGAGCGCCCATTGGCCAGCTCGGCCCGGTCGGCGGCCCGGTAGGCGGTGTACATCGACTGCACACCGAGCCACCGCAGCGGCTCGGGCTCCCATTTGCGCACCCTGCGGCCCACCCAGGGCAGCCGGGTGAGCGAGGTGTCCGCGCCGAGCACCAGGTCGCGCAGGGTACGCCCGGCGAGGTTGGTGGTGGCCACGCCGTGCCCGACGTAGCCACCCGCCCAGCCGAGCCCGGTGACCGGGTCCAGCCCGGCGGTGGAGCACCAGTCGCGCGGCACCCCGAGCACCCCGCACCAGGCGTGGTCGATCGCGGCCGTGCGGGTCACCGGGAAGAGCCGGACCAGCGCCTCCCGCAGCGCCCGCACGGTCGAGGCGTGCGTCTTCCCGTCCTCGTCCGTCTTCGATCCGAACCGGTACGGCACGCCCCGCCCGCCGATCGCGATCCGGTCGTCGGCGGTGCGTTGCGCGTAGATGTAGGCGTGCGACAGGTCGCCGAGCAGCTCGCGCCCCTCCCAGCCGATCTCGTCCCAGACATGGCCGGGCAGCGGCTCGGTGACGATCAGCGAGGAGTTCATCGGCAGCCACGTCCGGCGCTCGCCCGCGATCTCCGCGGTGAAGCCCTCGGTGGCCCGCAGCACGTACCGGGCGCGTACCGTGCCACGCGGGGTGCGGGCCTCGTTCGGCACGATCTCGGTGACCGGCGTCGACTCGTAGATCGTCACCCCGAGCTCCTCGACGACCCTGGCCAGGCCCTGCACCAGCTTGGCGGGCTGGACTCGGGCGCAGTGCGGGTTGAAGGAGGAGCCGAGGGCGGCGGGGATGGCGATCCTGGCCTTGGTCCGCGCGGCGTCGAGGACTGTGATGTCGTCGTTGCCCCACTCGCGGGCGTGCCGTACCTCGTCATGGAGCCTGGGCAGGTGGGAGGGGATGTGGGCGACGTCGAGGATGCCGCCCTTGACGATGTCGGCGTCGATGCCCTCCTTGGCGGCGACGTCGATCACCTCGTCGACCGTCTCGTTCATCGCCCGCTGCAGTGCCACGACGCCCTCGCGGCCGTGCGTCTTGGCGAAACGGCGGGCCGATCCGGCCAGCGCGGCGGTCAGCCAGCCGCCGTTGCGGCCGGAGGCGCCGAAGCCGGCGAACCTGCGCTCCAGGACGACGACGTTCAGCCCGGGGTCGGCCTTCTTCAGGTAGTAGGCGGTCCACAGGCCGGTGTACCCGGCGCCGACGACGCACACATCGGCCTCGATGGAGCGCTCCAGCGCGGGGCGGGGAGCGGGCAGGCCGATCTCCCGGTACCAGAACGACACCTCTCCGTTGACTGTCACGCCGAGGCCCTTCCGGCGTGGCGGGTGATCCCGGCGATGATGGTGCGCGCGACGCGCACGTCGAACAGGTCCGCGTCGGCGACGGTGGACACGTCGTGCGAGAGGATCACCGCGTCCCCGGCCAGGCCGGGCCTCAGCGCGCCGCGTACCTGGTCCTCGTGCCCGCCGGCGGCGGCCCACGAGGTGAACATCCGGGCCGCCTCGTCGAAGGTGATCGCCTCGGCGGTGGGCGTCGCGCCGGGGCCGCCCCGGTTGACGGCGCAGGCGATGTTGTACAGCGGGGAGGCGCCCTCGGGCACCGTGCCGGTGGTGTCGGTACCGCCGATGACCTCGAAGCCGAGGTCGATCAGGCTGCGCAGCGGCGTGCCCTTGCGGGCCAGCCGCTCCTCGCTGGCCGAGGCCAGGAAGTGCGGCGTGGTCACCAGCCGCACGCCCGCATCGGCGATCGCGCGGGCGTCGTCCAGGTCGAGGTAGTCGGCGCCGTGCTCGATGCGGTGCCGGAGGCGGCCGTGCCTGGCCGGGCCGGTCTTGGCGACGGCCTCGGCCGCCATCCGCACCGCGCCCTCGCTGACCGCGTGCATCCAGAGCTGGATCCCGTTCTCGTCGGCCAGCCCGACGAACGCGTCCAGCTCGTCCTGGGTCCACTTGGCGTCGTCGAAGACCTCGTCGAGGCCGTCGCCGTGCTGGCCGTCCACGAAGATCTTCACGCCGCCGAAGCGCCACGGGGCGGGCTCGCCGGCCGAGCGGCGGCCGGCCGCGATCACGTCTTCCAGCCGGGCCAGCCTGGGCACGTGCGTGTACGTGGTGACCGCGACGGGCAGGGTGCCGTTCGCCTGGGCGTCGCGCAGGGCGGCCTCGTCGGAGGCGGCGAACGGGATGGTGTGAATCGAGGTGATCCCGTTGGCCAGCAGCAGCGACTCGGTGTGCCGCTCGACGGCGGCGCGCATGAGCTCGGCGGAGAAGCCGGGCAGCTTGTCCCAGACCTCGGTGACCACGCCGTTCGGCTCGCCGTCGGCGTCGCGGTGGATGGTCATGCCGCGCTCTTCGAGGCCGTCCAGGATGCCGATGCGCTTCAGGCCCGCGGTGTTCAGCATGGACACGTGCAGCCCGGCGAAGATGATCAGCGGCCGCTCGGGCTCCAGCTCGTCCAGCTCCCGCCGGGTGAACAGCCTCCCTTCGGCCACCTTGGTCTGCAGGCCGAACGACGAGCGGCAGACCAGCCAGCCGTTGCCGTCCGCCTCGGCCTGCGACCTGATCGCCTCGGCGATGTCGGCCAGCGACGTGGCGGGCGGCGTCTGGGCGCTCAGCCAGTACGTCAGGGACGCGCACGACAGCTCGAAGTGCGTGTGCCCGTCGACGAAACCCGGCAGGACGGTCCGGCCCTGGCAGTCGACGCGGGGCAGGTCTCCGGCGAGCGCGTCGATCTCCTGCGTCGAGCCCACCCGCTCGACGACGCCGTCGCGGATCAGCACCGCTTCGGCGCGGGGGTGGTCATCGTCCATCGTGCGTACGTCGGCGTTCACGAGCACGATTGAGCCGTGGGACATACTGCGGCCTTTCGGTAGGTGTTAGGCGCTGATGAGGATGGAGTCGCGGGCGGCCCAGCGGGCCTCGGTCTCCTGGCCGACGGGGACCGGCCGGTGGTCGCGCTCGGCGAGCTCGCGGACGATCACGGTGGCGCCGTCGGCCGTACGGCACTCGTAGCGCAGCTCGCTGCCGAAGTAGCCGACGTCCACGACCCTGACGCCGACCCGCTCGGAGCCGTCACCGCCCAGCCGCATGACCTCGGGGCGGATCATGACCACGACCGCGTCGCCCTTGGCGAAGGCGCGGGCGGAGGCGGCCTGAACCACCCGGCCCTCGGTGGTGCGGACGTCGTACAGGTCGTCGCCGGCGGCACCGGCCACCCGGCCTTCGAGCAGGGTGGCCTCGCCGATGAAGTCGGCGACGAAGCGGGTGGCGGGGGCGGCGTAGATCTCCCTTGGCGCGCCGACCTGCTCGATGCGGCCGTCCCTCATCACCGCGATCCGGTCGGACAGGCTCAGCGCCTCGTCCTGGTCGTGGGTGACGTACACGACGGTCACGCCGCGCTCGCGGTGCAGACGGCGCAGCTCGATCTGCATGTGCTCGCGCAGCTTCTTGTCCAGTGCGCCGAGCGGCTCGTCCATGAGCAGCACGCGCGGGTCGGTGATCAGCGCCCTGGCCAGGGCCACCCGCTGCTGCTGCCCGCCGGACAGCTCGCTGGGCCGCCGGGCCGCACCCGCCGCGAGTTGCACGCCCTCCAGCGCCTCCATGGCCCGCGCCCGCCGCTCCTGCTTGGCCACGCCGCGCATGCGCAGCGGGTAGGCGACGTTGTCCAGCGCGGACATGTGCGGGAACAGGGCATAGCTCTGGAAGACCACGCCCAGCTCCCGCCTGTGTGGCGGGATGCCGACCACGTCCCGGTCGTTGAGCAGGATCCGGCCGGAGGTCGGCGTCTCGAACCCGGCCACCATCATCAACGTCGTGCTCTTGCCCGAGCCGCTGGAGCCGAGCAGGGTCAGGAACTCACCGGTGTGGACGTCCAGGGCGATGGAGTCGACCGCCGTCACGTTCCCGTAGGACTTCGCCAGCGAGTCCAGGCGCAGGGCGATCTCAGGCGTCGGCGTCATCGTGTGCACTCTCATCTCGGTTCTTCCGTCCAAGCAGCGCCGACCCGCCCAGCAGGATCGACGTGGTGACGATCAGCATGGTCGCGACGGCGGCGATCGTCGGATCCAGGTCGGTCTGCACGCTCTCCCACATCTTCACCGGCAGCGTGGTCGTCTCCTGGTTGGTCACGAAGATCGCGACCACCACCTCGTCGAACGAGGTCAGGAAGGCGAACAGCGCTCCGGCCATGACGCCGGGGGCGATCTGCGGCAGGATCACCGTCAGGAACGCCCTGACCGGCGAGGCGCCCAGGCTCCGCGCCGCCCGCTCCACGTTCGGGTTGAGCGTCTGCAGCGGCGCCGACACGTTCAGCACCACATACGGCAGCGCCAGCACCGTGTGCGCGACGATCAGCCCGGTCATCGAGCCCACGAGCCCGAAGTGCACGTAGACCGCGTACACTCCCAGCGCGTAGGCGACCATCGGAACGATCATCGGCAGCGCGATGACCGCGTTGACCACGCCCAGGTAGCGGGCCCTGGTCCGGGTCAGGCCGATGGCGGTGAGTGTGCCAAGGACCGTGGCGAGCACCGTGGTGATCGCCGCCACCCGCAGGCTGACCAGCGCGGCCTCCACCCACTCGGGTGAGGTGAAGAAGTTCTCGAACCAGCGCAGCGAAAGGCCGCTGGGCGGGAACTCGATGTACGGCGAGGCGTTGAAGGCCACCGGCACGATCACCACGATCGGCACCAGCAGGAAGACCGTCACCAGCGCGGTGACGATCCACGCGAGTCGTCTGGTCATCGGCGCAGCAGCCTTCCGATTCCGAAGGTCTTCGCCGCGACGGCCAGCACCACCAGCGTGAGCACCAGCAGCACCGTGGACATGGCCGAGCCGAGCCCCCAGTTGAGCAGCTTGGAGAACTGCTGCTCGATGATCTGGGCGAGCATCGTGCTCTGCGCGTTGCCCAGGATCTGCGGGGTGACGAAGAAGCCGAGCGAGACGATGAACACGATCACCGCGCCCACCATGATCCCCGGCATGACCAGCGGCAGGTAGACCGTGTAGAACGCCACCGCCGGCCGCGCGCCCAGGCTCTGCGCGGCCGAGACCAGCCGCATGTCCACCGAGCGCATCACCGCGTACATCGGCAGCACCATCATCGGCAGCATGATCTGCGTCATGCCGATCAGCACGCCGGTGGAGTTGTGCACCAGCTTGAGCGGCTCACCGATCAGCCCGATGTTCATGAGCATGGAGTTGACCAGGCCCTTGGGCGACAGGATCACCAGCCAGGCGTAGGTGCGCACGAGCAGGCTGGTCCACAGCGGCAGCATCAGCGCGATGGTCAGCAGCGTCCTCAGCCTGGGGCTCGCGATGGTCATGCACCAGGCGAACGGCAGGCCGAGCACCAGGCAGGCCAGCGTGGTCAGGACGGCCACCTCGAACGTGGTGCCCAGCACCCGGAGGTAGCCCTCCGAGCCCAGGAACGTGCCGTACCAGTGCAGGCCACCCGGCGCCTCGGTGAAGCTGCGCAGCATGATCAGGACCAGCGGCACCACGAACGCGAGTACGACGAACACGAGGCCCAGCAGGCTGAGCGAGGAGGCCCCCAGGACCGGCCGCCGCGCCCGCGGCGCTCCGGCACGGGCCATCAGGCCACCTGCCATTCCGTCCAGCGCGCCGAGACCTCGTCCAGCTTCTCGACCCAGTAGTCCTCCTTGACCCATACGGCCTTGGCCAGGTTCTCCGGGGCGGTGGGCAGCAGCGGGCGGACCTTGTCGCCGACCAGGTCGACGGCCTTCTTGCTGACCGGCGCGTAGGAGGTCAGCTCGGCGAAGGCGGCCTGGTTGGCGGGCTCCAGGGAGACGCCGATGAAGTCCATCGCGCCCTGGACGTTCTTGGCGCCGTTCGGGATGACGTGGTAGCCGACGTAGGTGAGCTGCTGGTTGAACTCGACGCTGACCGGGGCGCCCTTGGTGATCAGGTCGTAGGCGCGGCCGTTCCAGGCCACCAGCAGGTCGACGGTGCCGCTCTGGATGAGCTGCTGCTGCTCGGCGCCGGTCTTGTACCAGACGATCTTGGACTTGACCGCGTCCAGCTTCTTGAACGCCCGGTCCAGGTCCAGCGGGTACAGCTCCTCGGGCTTGACGCCGTCGCCCAGCAGGGCGGTCTCCAGGATGATCTGCGGGTCGTTCTCCACCCCGCGCATCCCGGTGAAGGCGTTGACGTCGTAGAACTCGGCCCAGCTCTTCGGGCCCCTGTCGCCGAGCTTCTCGTTGTTGTACGCGATCACGTACGACAGCACGTAGGCGCCGATGCCCCGGTCCTGGATCGCGTTCTCGATGATGTCCGAGGTGTCCAGCTTGGACGTGTCGATGACCTGGTAGAGCTGCTCGGAACGGTTGTTGCGGGCGTGCGAGAACGACGCCTGGACGACGTCCCACTCCACGCTGTCCGCCTCGACCATCGCGCGGATCTTGCCGAGCTCGACGGGGCTCGCGTAACGCGGGGCGGTGCCGTACTTGGTGGTGTACGGCGTTCCCCATGCCTTCTTGACCGCGTCCTCGGTGGTGCCGCCGTAGGAGGCGTAGGTGATGCCGCCGCCCTTGGCCGCGGATCCGGCGGGGCCGCTCTCTTCGGCGCCGCAGGCGGCCAGGAGCGGAACGCTGCCGACGGCCGCGGCGCCCGCCATGGCCAGGCGGAGGAAGTCCCTCCGCTGAATCGCGCGGCCTGAGCCCAGGATGAAACCGTCGCCAGCCATTGTTCTCTCCCAGCGAAATGCGTTGTTCACTATGACACAACTTGTGTTTCAGGGCACTGTACAGAGTGTTCAGCTACACTGACAAGGAGTGTATTTAGTGCTGCCGAACCGTGACCCGGTAAGATCACCTGCCGCCGCACACGCAGGAGACCGAGGAGTTGGCGTCCATGTCACCGAAGGACACCCAGGCCGCCCCCGTCCACCGCCATGTGGGAGAACAGATCCGTAGTTTCCGCACGATGCGCCGGCTCTCCCTGCGCACCGTCGCCGACGCGGCGGGCGTCAGCCCCAGCTTTCTCAGCCAGCTCGAACGCGGGCACACCAGCGCCAGCATCGGCTCGCTGCGCAGCGTCGCCGAGGCGCTCGGCGTCAGCATGGCCGACCTGTTCACCGAGGACCAGCAACCCAAGCCGCAGGCGGTGCGCTTCGAGGAGCATCCCCGGCTGGCCAGCGAGCCCGGCGCGCGCAAATACCTGATCACCCAGCGCCCGCTGCGGAACCTGGAGATCTACGGCGGCGAGTTCGATCCCGGATCGAGCACCGGTGACGAGCCGTACACCCATGGCGACTCGCAGGAGGTCTTCATCGTCACCGCGGGGGAGGTCGTGCTCACCCTCGACGACGCCACGTACGTGCTACGGGCCGGCGACAGCATCGAGTTCCGCAGCAGCACGCCGCACCACGTGCGCAACGACGGCACCAAGATGGCCGGCGTCCTGTGGATCTGCAGCCCCGTCAGCGGCGTCGGCTGAACTCCCTAAGGTGGTGAGGGTGACCCGCCCCATCCAGCGGCCCTCCGCCCGCGTCTTCCTGGCCGACCACCACGACCGCCTGCTGCTCTTCCAAGGAGCGGACGGCACGTGGTTCACCCCCGGCGGCGGGATCGACCCGGGCGAGCCCGTCGCCGTCGCGGCCGCCCGCGAACTCCTCGAAGAGACCGGCCACCGCGTCACCGCCGACCTGCTGGGACCGATGGTCGCCACGACGGCGGGGCACTGGCGGGGGGCCTGGAACGGCCGGATGTACTACTCCGTCGAGTCGTACTTCTTCCTGCGGGTGCCCGGCTTCACCGTCGACACCTCGGGCTTCACCGACTACGAACGCACCGATATCGGCGCCCACCACTGGTGGTCCCTGCCGGAACTGCGCTCCACCACCGCCAACGTGGTCCCCTGGAACCTGCCGCCCCTGCTGGACCGCCTCTTCGCGGGCGACCTCCCCGCCGAACCGGTCACCCTGCCGTGGCACCATCCGGAGTTCGCCCACCTGGTCGAGGACGGCGCGTGATCGCCCCGGCCGGTCGGTCCGCCCGAAGCACCCGGCCATCCCGCCGGGAGATCGATCGGCGTTTCTCACCCGGGTGGGGCCGCCCTGACATGTCCCTTTCCGCGCCTGATGAGTCCGGGCGCGGAGGGACGCGGACGTAGGTCAGCCCCAGTGCGGGGGGCGCTCCTCGATCAGGCGGGCGTCGTCGTCGGCCTCGCGCCACTCGCTCCAGCCGACGTCGGTGTCGTCGGCGGTCTGGTCGGGCAGGACCGGCAGGCCGTCGTCTGCGAGGTCGACGGGACGCAGGTCATCGGGTTCGAGCACTGTCACGTGCCCATGCTAGCCATCCGCCCGGCCGGTCTTCGCTCTTCGCGGAGAAGATAGGCCGGACCTGCCTCTTCGCGGAGAAGGCAGGCGGGGCTTGGCGACGCCGGGGACAGGTGAAAGCCCAGCGGGTACGATGCGAGGGCAGGTTTCCGCAACCCCCGTGAGGCGCCATGACAACGCCAGCAGGATGGCGGCGAGACGGCAATCTCCCCAACGAGCTGACCAGCTTCGTGGGGCGCACCAGGTTGCTCACCACGCTCAGGCAGCGGTTGGACGAGCACCGCCTGGTCACGGTGACCGGCATCGGAGGGGTCGGCAAGTCACGCACCGCCCTGCGGATCGCGCATCTGATGCGCAGCCAGTTCAAGGACGGCGTCTGGTTCGCCGACCTGGCCCGCCTCCAGGACTCGGGGATGGTGCGCCACACGATCACCTCGGCCCTCGGGATCGCCGACCAGTCCGCCCGCTCGGCGGACGAGACGCTGATCGAGTGGCTGGGCGACCGCGAGATCCTCCTGATCATCGACACCTGCGAGCACCTGGTCGACGCGTGCGCCGCGCTCTTCGAGGACCTGCTCCGCAGCGCCAAGGGCCTGACCATCCTGGCGACCAGCCGCCAGTCGCTGAACGCCAAGGGCGAGCACACGGTCACCATCCCGCCGCTGACCGTCCCCGGCGACTCCCCGGGCGAGGACGTCTTCACCAACGAGGCGGTTCAGCTCTTCGTCGCGCGGGCCGGTGCGGTGGTGCCCAACTTCATGCTGGACGAGGGCAACATCGGCCCGGTGGCCGAGCTCTGCCGCCGTCTCGACGGCATCCCGCTCGCCATCGAGCTGGCCGCGGTCCGGATGCGCGCGCTCTCCGTGGAGCAGATCCTCGGCCTGCTGGCCGACCGGTTCAGCCTGCTCGCGGGGGCCAGCCGCACCGCGCTGCCCAGGCACCAGACGCTGCGGGCCGCGATCGGCTGGAGCCACGAGCTGTGCGAACCGGCCGAGCGGCTCCTGTGGGCACGGCTGTCGGTCTTCGCCGGAGACTTCGAGCTCGATGCCGCCCGCTACGTCTGCTCAGGGGACAGCCTCCCCTCAGAGGACATCATGGACCTCATCTCCAGCCTGGTGGAGAAGTCGATCCTGCTGAGCGACGGCACGCCGTCCGGGCACCGCTACCGGCTGATCGACACCCTGCGGCAGTACGGCGAGGAGTGGCTGGACAAGCTCGGCGAGCGCGACCGGATCAGGGAGAAGCACCGCGACTACTACCTGCAGCTGGCCTCAAGGAGCGAGGACGCCTGGTCGGGCGCCCGCCAGGTCTACTGGTACGTCAGGATGCGCCACGAGCACGACAACATCCGCGTCGCGCTCGACTACTGCCTGCGCACCCCCGGCGAGGTGCAGTCCGGGCTGAAGCTGCTGTCCTCCCTGTGGTTCATGTGGGTCGCCTGCGGGCTGGCCCGCGAGGGCAGGCTCTACCTGGAGAAGACCCTGGAGCTGGCTCGCCAGCCGAGCGCCGAGCGGTGCAAGGCGCTCTGGGTGCTGTCCTACATCAACAGCGCGCAGGGCAACATCAGCGGTGCCATCGAGGCCGCGGAGCAGTGCAGCTCGGACGCCGTCAGGGTCGGCGACTCGGGCGCGGTCATCCTGGCCACCAAGATGCTCGGCACCGCCGCCTTCCTCCAGAACGACCTGCAGAAGGCGAGCGCGCTGCTGGGCGTGGCGATCGAGTTCCACAAGAGCGGGCGGGAGCTCAACCCGGGTCTGCTCCCCTCGATCGTCGAGCTGTCCATGGTGCTGCTCATCCAGAACGAGCCGGCCGAGGCCGAGGTGCTGCTGCGCGACTGCATCGCGGTCTGCACCCAGCGCGGCGAGCTGTGGCTGCGCTCGTACGCCATCTACGCGCTCGCCAGCGTGTGCCAGGCGATGGGCCGCTCGCCCGAGGCCACGTCGAACGCCCGTGAGGCGCTCCGCCTCAAACGCTACTTCCACGACGTGCTCGGCATCGGCCTGGCGATCGAGGTGGTCGCCAGGCAGGCGCTGGAGGACGGTCAGCCGGTGCTCGCCTCCCTGCTGATGGGCGGCGGTCAGGCCAACTGGCGGACCTTCGGGATGCCGCAGATGGGCTCCCCCTTCTTCAACTCCGAGCACGACCGCTGCGTCAAGGAGTGCAGGCGCGTCCTCGGCGACGAGGCACACGAGGAGGCCTTCTCCCGGGGCAGGAAGCTGAACCTGGAGGAGCTGATCGTCCTCGCGCTCGGAGACCACGAGGACGGTCAGGTGCTCTCCGGGTGAGTCACCCGGCGGACTCTCCCCCTGCTGCCAGGCCGTCGTTTGACGCGCTCTTCGGCATGAATGCCGAAGATTCAGCCTGTGCCGCCGATGCGGCACTTCTGCGGCTTCCTGCTTCACCGACCTGTGCCACCGAAGTGGTCTTACCGGGTCTCCACCGGCTTTCGAGCCTTCCGGCCCGCGTTCCCACCCGCCCGGCGGTACCTGACGGCGATCACCGTACTACCCGCTGTTCCGTCGTAGCGGCGAAACAGCTTTTCCAGCCCCGCTACGCGGGAGAGTCCGCTTCACCCGCGGCGTAACCGCCGGAGCACTACGGACGATCCTGGTAACGGGAGCTGGTCAGCGAGTAGTCGACGCTGCCGCTGATCCAGAACTCCAGGCCGCGCACGTAGGCGAGCACCGCCTCGGAGCCGAGCGCCTCAAGGGAGGGGCGCAGCGCCACCATGTCGGCGATGGCCTGGTTGCGCATGGCGCCGATCGCCTCCATCGCCTGCTGCCGGGAGTAGCCCCGGTGCCTGGCGAGCACGCTCACCAGGTTGTTGCGGGAGTTGACGCCCTCGCTCTCCTTGGCGTAGGAGATGAGGTCGTTGTCCCAGACCACGACGTCGTTGGCGCTCTCGGTGATCGCCTTGACGTCGGGGTGGCGCCACTCCTCGGGGGTGAGGGCGCGTCCGCTCGCGACGTCGATGAGGGCGAAGACCGTGAGCATGGCACCGGTGCGCCGCCGCATGAAGAGGTAGTCGTCCAGCTGCGGAACCACGTCGGCCTCGCAGTTGGCGGCCTCCCACACCTGGGCGAAGAGGTAGTCCTTGGTAACGGAGCGCCAGCGGTCGAGCTGGTCGTCGTCCCCGTATCTGGCGATCCTGCCCTTGATCTCCAGAAGCGTCCTGGCGAAGACGTCGTCGACCTCCTGCCCGGTCTCCAGGTCGTCGAGGACGGTGAACAGCCGGGGCAGGGCGCGGGTTATCTCGCCTGCGCCGCGGCCCGACTCGCAGAAGGCGTCGTCGAAGGCGAACAGCCACACGCACCAGTCGGTCACCAGGCGGAGCGTGTGGTGCTCGGCGTAGGGGTACGTACGGGCCCCCAGCCAGCCGTACTTCGCCCGCCGATAGCGCTCCACGGTCTCGGCGTCATCCAGGATGCCGGTGTCCACCAGCCAGTCGAGGGTCTCGGCGTTGACCCTTTCGACATGGGGGCTGACCTCGCTGGGAAAGGGGCAGGGTAACGGGGGGACGCGAAGTGGTAGGCCTGACCTACGCGTAGTAGTAGTTCCCACTCCTCAAGGATGGCCGAAGGGCGATACTTTTCCTATACATCGGCAAACACCTGGATATCGCAATTTTCGGCTTAACGCCCGAACCATTTCCGGTATTCGCCCTGGCCGAACATCCGGGCCGCGTCCGTCGCCGAGGGTAGGCACGGAGCGTCTCCGTCTCACCGGCTCTCGCCAGGTCGAACAGACGGGTTGCGAACTCCTCAAGCTCAGGGTCAGGCTGCATGTGACCCGTTGTGCCCCGATAGGGTGCCTGTGACCGCCGAGGGCATCCGGAATTCAACGGACCCCCCGTGGGTTGAGCTGAAGAGACGATCGACGAAAGGCTGGAAAACGGTGTTCGACCCGACGGAT
Organism: Streptosporangium sp. CA-115845; assembly: GCF_050943795.1. Taxonomy (NCBI): domain Bacteria; kingdom Bacillati; phylum Actinomycetota; class Actinomycetes; order Streptosporangiales; family Streptosporangiaceae; genus Streptosporangium; species Streptosporangium sp. CA-115845. The sequence goes on from NZ_CP191988.1 coordinate 7,053,061, forward strand.
CTCTACCGGCTCAGCGGAGACGTCCCTGAGCTGACCGATCCGGTGCTGCTCTACCACTTCGACGGGTTCGTGGACGCCGGTGGCGCCGGACGGCTCGCCATCACCCATCTGCTCGACGAGCTGGAGCACCGGGTCGTGGCGACCTTTGACGTGGACCGCCTGCTCGACTACCGCTCCCGGCGGCCCACCATGACCTTCGACAGTGACCGCTGGGTGTCCGTGGAGAGCTCCGAGATCACGCTGCACCTCGTCCAGGACAGCACCGACACACCGTTCCTGCTGCTCAGTGGCCCCGAGCCGGACCGCGAGTGGGAGCTGTTCACCTCCGCCGTCGAAACGCTGGTCACCCGGCTGGGCGTCGGCAGGCTGGTGACCTTCCACGGCATCCCGATGGCCGTCCCGCACACCCGCCCGCTGGGCGTCACCGGACACGCCACCCGGCCCGAGCTCGTCGCCGGTCAGACCAGCGCCTTCGGCAAGGTCCAGGTGCCCGGCAGCGCGACCGCGCTGATCGAGTTCCGGCTCGGCGCCAAGGGGCACGACGCCCTCGGCTACGCCGTGCACGTTCCGCACTATCTGGCGCAGGCCGAATACCCCTCGGCCGCGGTGACCGCGCTGGAGGCGGTCACCAAGAGCACCGGGCTGGTGTTCCCGCTGGATGGCCTGCGCGAGGCCGCCGGGAAGACCGACGCCGAGATCGCCGAGCAGATCGAGGCATCCCAGGAGCTGTCCACCGCCATCACCGGTCTGGAACAGCAGTACGACGCGTTCGCCGCGGGCTCCGAGCGCGCGAGCCTGATGGCCGAGTCCACGGAGATGCCGACCGGCGACGAACTCGCCGCCCAGTTCGAGGCGTTCCTGGCCGAACGCGACGAACATCGCGGTGACTGACCTGCGCGTCGGCCTCATCGGGTACGGGGTGGCGGGGGCGTTCTTCCATGCCCCGCTGATCACCGCGACCCCCGGTATGCGGCTGTCCGCGGTGGTCACCGGTGACCCCGGCCGGGCCGCCGAGGCCTCGGGGAGGTACGGCGCGCGGGTGGTCGGCGACGCCGCCGCCCTGTGGGACGGCGCCGACCCGGTCGACCTGGTCGTGATCGCCTCCCCCAACCGCACCCACGTTCCGCTGGCGGAGGCCGCCCTGAAGGCCGGCCTGCCGGTCGTGGTGGACAAACCGCTGGCCGCGACCGCCGGACAGGCGCGCGGCCTGGTGGAGCTGGCGCGTGCCAGGGGCCTGATGCTGACCGTGTTCCAGAACCGGCGCTGGGACGGCGACTTCCTGACGCTCGGGCGGCTGGTCGCGGCGGGCGAGCTCGGCGAGATCACCCGGCTGGAGTCGCGCTTCGAGCGCTGGCGGCCGCTGCCGAAGGGCGGCTGGCGCGAGACGGGCGGCACCGACGAGGTCGCCGGGCTGCTCTACGACCTCGGCAGCCACCTGGTCGACCAGGTGCTGCGCCTGCTCGGCCCGGTCGTCGACGTCTACGCCGAGTCGGACGTGCGGCGCCCGGGGGTGAACGCCGACGACGACACCTTCATCGCCCTCTCCCACGTGGGCGGGGCCCGTTCCCACCTGTGGGCCGGCGCGGTCGCCCCCCGGCTCGGCCCCCGCTTCCGGGTGCTCGGCTCGCGGGCGGGCTACCTGAAGTACGGGCTGGACGTGCAGGAGGAGCAGTTGCGCGCCGGTCTCACCCCCGCCTCTCCCGGCTTCGGTGCCGAGCCTCCGGAGCGGTGGGGCACCCTCGGCACCGACGACGACAACCGCGTCGTCCCCACCGAACCCGGCGCCTACGCCGGGTTCTACCGGGCCGTGGCCGCCGGTCTGCGCCAGGGCGCTCCGCCACCGGTCGACCCCGGGGAGGTCGTCGAGGCTCTCACGGTGCTGGAGGCGGCCCGGCGCTCGGCCGCCGAGCGCCGGGTCGTCACCCTCTGACGACCTGACGACGCGCCACCGCTCAACATCCGGGTGCCGCGCCTCCGTACCGGAAGCGCGGGCCGGTCGCGCGACCTGACAGGGAACCTCAGTCGCGCAGGCGGGCGCGGAGGAGACCGGAGTCGCTCGCGCTCCAGCCGTGCGAGGCGAGCCATTCGAGCGGGCCGCCGAAACGGTTGTCCAGGACGTGCAGGAACTGCTCGATGTACTCGGGCCTCGGCCGGTGGTCGTCGGCCGGGCGGGTGTCGAGGTCGTCACGGTAGGTGGCGCTGGAACGCAGCCGGGCCAGGATGCCCTCCAGGCGGTCACCCGTGGCGACGTAGTCGGCGACGATCGCCTCACGGGTGGCACCGGCGACCTCCAGCGCGAGGGCGCTGACGACACCGGTGCGGTCCTTGCCCGCCGCGCAGTGCACGAGGGCCGCGCCGTCGTCGCGGGCCATGGCGCGCAGGGCCGCCAGGACCGAGTCGGGACGGTCGCGGAGGTAGGCGTAGTAGTAGCCGGTCACCCGCAACTCGGCGAGGTCCTCCTCGTCCCGCGCCGTCCAGGGCAGCACCCGGTCCGCGTCGATGGTGTCGGCCTCGACATCGGTGTACCTGCCGCCCTCGGCGAACAGGGTGAGGTGGTGGATGCTCACCTCCGGCACCCCGGTGAGCGGTCCCGGCCCCTCCAGCCGCACCTCCGGACCCGAGCGCAGGTCGACGACGTTGCGGAGCTTCAGGTCGGCGACGAGCAGCTGAATGTCCCGCTCGGTCAGATGCTGCAGGTTGTCGGCCCGGTAGATGCGGCCGAAGCGTGTGGTCCCGCCGTCCACCGTGGCGAGCCCGCCGAGGTCGCGTACGTTGACGGCACCTTCAAGATCAATCCAACGCGTGAAGTCGTTCATCGCCGCCAAGTTTATACTCCCCTTTACGTATGGCCAGTTAACGCATAGGACCTATTTCCGTAATTGCCGATGTCCATGTACCGCGTCCGTAAATGCACCGCATTTTTCTCCATGAGGAAGAGTGAAGGTGCCCGCCTGTGTCCCGACGCAAGGAGGTCGCGTGGATCCGAGAAGACGCGCCCCGCATCTGCTGATCGATCCGGCTCTGCCCGAATCGATCTCCTCGGTCCTGCGCGCCGGCCCGCAGGCGCTGCGCGCGGCCCGGCTGGGACACATCCCCGAGGCCGGGAGACCCGATCTCATCAAGGCGTTCGCGATCGCCGGGATCCTGCTGCTCATGGCGGTGCTGAGCAGCACGGGAGGCTTCCTCGCCGCCCTCATCCTGATCTTCATCGCCGCGCTGCGCAGCCTGAGCGACAACCCCCGGAGCCTGCGCGAGCGGCGGCGCGTCCGGCTGGCCGTGGAGCACGGCGACCGGTTCATCCTGCCCGAGGACCTCGACACCGACTGCGGCGACCTGCTCCGCCGCGCACAGGACGCCACCAGGACGGTGCTCGACTCCCGGATCAACCAGGCAGGGCTGCTCGACACGATCGACAACGCGGTGACGCTGCCCGCGCAGACCTGGCAGATCGCCACGAAACTGGTGCGGTTGTCGAAGCTGAGGGCCGAGCACCGCCGCCTCGTACCGGACGCGCCCCCACCGGAGGTGGCCGAGGCGTTCACCCCCTATGTCGAGGCGCTGAAGGCCGCTGAGAGCTCGCTGACCAGGCGGATCCGCGCGCTGGAGGAGTACGCCAGGCAGGTCCGCAAGGCCGACGGCCTCTACCTCGCCCACCGGCAGCTTCAGGTGCTCGCCGAACGGACCCCGCAGTACGAGGCGCTGATCGCCGAGACGGCGGAGGACGCGCTGGCCGTCCCCGACCTGGAACGCCTGACCGAGCAGGCCCGGCAGATCAGGGAGTTGTTCCACGAGAGCATCGACGAGGCCCGCGGCGCCGCCAGGCACCTGCTGACGACCGCCGACCCCTGAGGCCCCCGGCCGCGCTCTCGGCCAGGCGTGAAGGGGGACGCTCAGCCCTCCGCACGGCGCAGGAGTTCCAGGGTGCGGTCCATCCCCGCCTGGTTGCCGAGGCTGCGGTAGATGTCCTGGGCCTGGCGCAGGGCGTCCACCGCGGCCTGCCGCTCACCCGCCTCCAGATACGCCTCTCCCAGGTAGCGCAGGCTCCTGGCCATCCACCAGCGATCACCCAGTTCCTCGAAGTCGCGCACCGCCCGCAGCAGCGACTCCTGCGCCTCTCGCGTGCGGCCGAGCCGCCCGTGGGCGCGTCCCGCCGACAGCTCGGCCCTGGCGACGCCCCACGAGTCGCCGAGCGCGGTCAGCATCTCGGTGGCCCGGCGCACGTAGGTGAGCTCGCGGAGCGCGTTGGCCGGGTTGCCGACCTCCCCTGCCGCGCGCAGGCACCTGGCCTCCTCCCACAGCTCGCCGCGGAGCCGGAACATCTCGGCCGCCCGGTCCAGGCTGAAACCGGCCCTGGCGAATGCCTCCTCGGCGGCTCGGCTGTCCCCGGCGGCGTGCGATCCCCTGGCCGTCACACCGAGCACCTCCCCGTAGGCGCGCAGCGTCTGCGCCTCCGAGTAGCGGTTTCGGTCGCGCTCGAACACCTCCAGGGCCTCCTCCAGCAGTTCGCGCGCCTCCTCGGGCCTGCGCTGGGCAAGCCTGAGCTCCGCGAGGTTGCGCCGGGCCCTGGCCGTCCACCAGCGGTCCTCCTCGCCCTTGAAGGCGGTGACCGCGCCGATCAGGTAGCCCTGTCCCCGGTCCAGGTTGCCGTTGTTGAACAGGGTCATGCCGACCGTGCGCATCGCCCGCGCCGCCCACCAGGACTCGCCGAGGTCGGTGAAGATCTCCAGAGCCCGTTCGGCGTCCGCCGCGGCGCTGTGGTGGCCGCCCTGGCCGCCCGCCACCGCCGCCCGGTCCAGCAGCGCGATGCCCAGCGCCCGCCGGTCGTCCATCCGCTCCGCGGCCTCGCACAGGATCTCGGCGACCGCCCGCCAGTCGGACCAGTAGGCCCGCAGCGAGTGGCAGAGCGAGCAGAAGGCCCGGCCCAGCCCCCAGGCGAGCTCCCACATCTGCATGCTCCTGGCCTGTCCGATCACGGCGACCAGGGTCAGCCGCTCGGCGTTGAGCCAGTCGGCCGCCGAGACCTGGGCCTGCGTCACCGCTCCCGGCTCGGCGGGCCTGACCCTGCGGCCCCAGTCCTGGGGCCAGCGGGCCACGGCCGCCGCCTCCGCGCGGCGGCGGTAGCCGGACAGGACCCGCTCGATGGCGGCCCGGCGGTGACTGTCGTCGTCGTCGGAGAACGCCAGCTCACGGGCGAAGATCCTGACGAGGTCGTGCAGCCGGTAGCGCATCACCCCGGACAGGTCGGTACCCGAGCACTCGGCGAGCTGGGCGTCGATGAGCGCCTCCAGCTGGTCGGCGCCCTCGGGTTCCGAGGTGGCGAGCAGCTCCCCCGCCACCCAGCCGGGCACATCGGGAGCGCTCAGCAGGCTGAGCAGGCGCAACAGGCGGCGCTGCAGGCCGGTGCAGTCGTCGTAGCTCAGCTGGAGGGAGGCCCGCACGCTCTTGTCCAGCCTGCGGGCGATCTCAAGCTGGTCCAGGCGGCGGCGCTCGTCCCGCAGCCGGTCGGCGAGCCGGCGCAGCGTCCAGTTCTCCCGGGTGGCCAGGCGTCCGCCGCAGATGCTGATGGCCAGCGGCAGGTGGTCGCACATCCGGACGATCTCCTGGGCCGACTCCAGGTCGGCGGCGACCCGGTCGTCCCCGGCCAGCCGGGCCAGCAGCTCGACGCCCTGCGCCTCGCTGAACACCGACAGCCGCTTGTCGTAGGTGTTGAGCAGGAACAGCGGCTGCCTGGAGGTGATCAGGACCGCGCACCCCGGCTCGGCCGGGATCAGGTCCTTGACCTGGTCGCCGTCCCGGGCGTTGTCCAGGCAGATGAGGATGCGCCTGCCCTTGGTCCAGGTCAGCCAGAGCGCGCGGAGCTCGGCGAGACCTCCGGGGTCGGTGGTGAGCCGGACGCCGAGCGCGCGCAGGAAGCCGATCAGCACCTCCTCCGGATCGACCGGAGCCTCCACCTCGCCGCGCAGGTCCGCGTAGAGGCGGCCGTCGGGAAAGCTCCCGGCGATCTCGTGGCCGAACCTGGCGGTGAGCACGGACTTGCCCACCCCGCCCCTGCCGTACACCGAGACGACCAGCGGTGAGGCGTTCTCCGCGTGGTCTCTGGAGCGGCGGCGCGCGGCGAAGACCTCGCGCAGCTCGGCCAGCGACTCGGTACGGCCGGTGAAGTGCGCGGAGACCGGCGGCCACTGGTCCGGCGGCCGCCACGGCGCCGTGGCGGCCGGTTCCTGCTCCTCGGACCGCCTGCCGGTCGTCGCCCAGGTGAGCAGTCCGACCAGGAGGCCGGCCACCGCGGTGGCGCCTACCTTGGCCTCGGTGGGCAGCTCCCACACGTCCAGCGAGGTCGCCAGGACGCTGGCCACGGCCGCGGCGATCCCCGCCACCGCGGGCGCCGCCAGCGGGATCCGGCGTCTCGGCGGTCTGGAGCCACGCCGATCAGGCACGTTCGACGGCCCGGCCATTCACACCCCTCGTAGGAAGAGCACGACACGCCCTGCGAACGACCGTCCGGTGGCCGGGTGACCCGGCCACCGGACGATCAGCTCCATTCTCCACGAGGAACGCGCCGCGCGCCCTCACTCCGGACACCTTCCGTGTCACCCCCGCCGGGGGTGACACGGTCCGGGCCTCAGCGCCCCAGCACCTGACAGGTCGCCTTGGCGGTCTTGGTGGGATCGCTCTCCGAGGTGGCGGTCAGGGTCACCTTCGCGAGGTGGCTGCCGCCCGCCGCCCGCAGGGCGTTGACGGCGACCAGCGTGCTCTTGCCCGAGCCCGCGGTCGCGAGCTCGTTGGGCAGCGAGGCGGTCCAGCCTCGTCCCTCGACCTTCGCCGACAGCCGGTAGACGTCACTCTTGAGATAGGCGCTCACATCCTCGGGGTGCTGCCCGGCGGCCTGGGCGGCCCTGCCGGTGTTGAACAGCGGGAAGCGGCAGGTGGAAGGGCCGTCGCCGGACGGGAGGCCGACGGACGGGAGCACCTTCACCCCGCGCTTGTTCGGGCCGGCGCCGTCCAGTGAGCGGATCGCCACCGTGTAGGAGAGCACGCCCGTGCGGTCGCGCTTGAGATCCAGGACGTAGAAGTGCAGCCGGTTCGCCTCGTCCACGTACTCGAACTCGGAGCCCGAGCCGGTGCCCGCGTGGAACAGGGCGTCCGACAACTGGCGGTAGTCGCCGATCGTGATGGGCACGGCGGTGCCGTCCGGCAGGACGTAGTCGGTCATGCCGATGTCCTGCGGGTTGGCGTCGATGACCCACTCGAAGGGCGCCCGGTCGGCGTTCTTGGTCTTGGCCAGCAGCACGCCGGAGTCGGGAGTGAAGGAGTCGGCGCCCATCCGGTCCACGACCTCGAGCGTGTAGTTGTTGTAGCCGCCGCCGTCGCACAGCGGGTCGGCGTTCACGTCGCAGGCCGGGCTGCGGTCGCCGTCACCGAAGGCGATGTTGACCCCGGACAGGCCACCGGATCCCGGCTGGGCCACCCGGGCGGTCACCTTGGCCACGACGAGCCCCGACTCCGCCAGTGCCTCCCGCGACAGGCGCAGCACGTTGGCCTCGTCCACCATCTCAAGCTTGATCTTGTTGCGGAGCATGTGCTGGGCTCCCATGGAGCCGCCCCCGGTGGGCGGGATCATCCAGCGGCTGTGCGGGCCGCCCGGGCCGTTGAAGCTGCCCCGGCTGAGCATCTCCCAGATGCCGGTGTAGGCCCGGCGCGGCGGCACCCCGAACGGGTTGTTGTAGTTGTCGCCGATGCCGAGGATGTGGCTGAGCTCGTGGGCGTAGACGCCCTGCCCCGAGCTCTCCGCCTGGGTGGAGGACCCGCCCCCGGCGTTGGGCCAGATGGAGGAGGCCGAGGCCCAGGACGTCCACTCCACGTAGCGGGTTCTGGCCCAGTTGGGCAGGGCCGGGTCGGGCGGGCCGAAGTCGTCGGTCACCGCCTCCTTGGTGGGGAACTTGATCGGGCCGAACTCCTGCCAGGTGGCCGACTCGTCCTGGCCGGCGCTCAGGTAGAAGACGAAGTCGAAGCCCGCCGGAACCTCCTGGCCGACGTCGCCGATCCACCCCGCCCGCGCGTCGGTCCTGATGTTGCGGTTGCAGGTGTCACCGGCCGGGCAGGCGGTGCCTCCCTGGAACTCCATGGCGTACTCGTGTGACTTGCCCGGCATCTGGTAGGGGCCGAACGCGGTCAACTCCACGCCGTAGCGACCCCCGGAGTCCTCCATCCAGTACTCGTGGATGGTGTGGCCCCGGTTGAGGTCGTTGGGGGTGTTGAGGAAGTCCCGGTAGAAGCCGGCGACCTGGTCACGGGGAATGTCGTGGGCCTCGGCGCTGGGGTTTCTGAAGACCGTCGAGCCCTTGGGCTGGGTGACCACGAACGGCTGGTTGGGATAGTCGGCCAGGACGAGCGCGCCGCGGAAGGTGCGCTTGGAACCCTTGGTCGCGGGGTCGGCCCAGTTGGTGCCGGGGGGTTTGCGGTAGTCGGCCCACGTCATGTGGTCCGGGTTCTTCCAGTTCTGCGGGTCGATCGGGGCCGGGGTGACGGGCTGGGCGTGCCGCGCGGCCGGAGCCTCGGGGGCGTCCTGCTGCCAGGGCTGGGTCTGGGGCCAGTGTTCCAGGCGCCAGGGGTGCTCCGGGTCCGGGGCGGGGTCGGCGGAGGCGGGCAGGGAGGCGAGACCGATGGGCATCAGTACAACTGCGGCGATCAGTACTTTAAGCAACTTGGGGGGACGAGTCACGCTAAATGACGTTATAGATCGCTTTCGAATAGATCAACGATCTCCTGCCAGGAAAGTCGTCGACTTCCTCCCCGCCGCTGAAGACTTCGTTGCCCGATTCGTTTTCGCTCTCCGAGACCTGCGCGTCCGGTACCGGATGACGATGCCGGACGTCGGCCGGCGGCGATCGGGCAACAGAGTCACCGAAGCCGGGAGGTTCGCCCCCTCACGGGTCCGGTCTCCCGCATGACGCGTTCGAGATCAGGCCGCTCCCGCCGGGCGGACTCCTCGACGGGTCGGCTGCCCAAGGAAGGGCCTGACCAGCACAGTAATCTCTAGTTCGAGCAAACTTCAGAAGGGAGTTCCATGACGGAACAGACCAGGAGTGCCGAACGGCACGAACCCCCTCGCATGACCGACGATCCCCGCGCGGACGAAGCGCCCCCCGAAGACGGACCACCCCCCGCGAACAGCGAGCCCCGCGCGCCCCTGCGGCGCGTCGTCGGCCTGTTCCGCCCCTACCGGGGCCGGCTGGTCATCGTGGGCGCCCTCATCGGACTGTCCTCGCTCGTCTCGCTGGCCTCGCCGTTCATGCTCCGCGCGGTGCTCGACGACGCCATCCCGCACGGCAGGACCGGTCTGCTGACGCTGCTCGTACTCGGTATGGTCGCGGTCGCCGTCGTCACCAGCGTGCTCGACGTCATCCAGATGCTGATCTCCAACGGGGTCGGCCAGCGCGTCATGCACGATCTGCGCACCGCCGTCTACGGCCACCTGCAGCGCATGTCCATGGCCTTCTTCACCCGCACCAGGACCGGCGAGGTGCAGTCGCGCATCGCCAGCGACATCGGCGGCATGCAACTGGTGGTCACCTCCACCGCCGCCGCGATCGTCTCCAACCTGACCACCGTGATCGCGACGGTCATCGCGATGCTGGTGCTGGACTGGCGGCTGACCGTGGTGTCGCTGCTGCTGCTCCCGCTCTTCGTCGGCATCAGCCGCCGGGTCGGCCGGGAACGCAGAAAGATCACCTCCGAGCGGCAGCGGAAGATGGCCGCCATGTCGTCGATGATCCAGGAGTCGCTGTCGATCAGCGGCATCCTGCTGGGCCGGACGATGGGCCAGGGCCCCGAGCTCGCCAGGCGGTTCTCCGTCGCCTCGGACGAACTGGCCGTCCTGGAACTCCGCTCCAGCATGGCCGGGCGCTGGCGGCAGTCCACCATCCAGATCATCATGGCGGCCATGCCCGCGATGATCTACTGGGCCACCGGACTGACCTCGGCGATCTCCATCGGCACCGTCGTCGCCTTCACCACCCTCCAGCTGAACCTGTTCCGCCCTTCGGTGTCGCTGCTCCGGCTCGGCGTCGACGTGCAGAGCTCCCTGGCGCTGTTCGCCCGGATCTTCGAGTACCTGGACCTGGCCGTGGACATCCACCCCGGCACCCGCACGCCGAAGAGCGTACGCGGCGAGATCCGCTTCGAGCACGTCGACTTCTCCTACGGAGAGACCCCGACCCTGTCGGACATCGACCTCGTCGTCCCCGCGGGCACCACCCTGGCCGTGGTCGGCGAGACCGGCTCGGGCAAGACCACGCTGAGCTACCTGCTGCCCCGGCTGTACGACGTGACCGGCGGGCGGATCACCGTCGACGGGGTGGACGTGCGCGAGCTGACCTTCGAGGCCCTGGCCGAGACGGTCGGCGTGGTCTCCCAGGAGACCTACCTGTTCCACTCCTCGATCGCCGACAACCTGCGGTTCGCCAACCCCTCGGCCACCGACGAGGAGATCGTCTCCGCCGCCCGGGCCGCCCGGATCCACGACCACATCGCCTCGCTGCCCGAGGGGTACGAGACCGTGGTCGGCGAGCGCGGCTACCGCTTCTCCGGCGGCGAGAAGCAGCGCCTGGCCATCGCCAGGACGCTGCTGCGCGACCCGCCCGTACTGGTCCTCGACGAGGCCACCAGCGCCCTGGACACCCAGACCGAGCGCGCCGTCCAGGAGGCGCTGGACACCCTGTCACGCGGCCGGACCACCATCACGATCGCGCACCGCCTGTCGACGATCCGCGACGCCGACCAGATCGTGGTCCTCGACCGGGGCCGCGTCGTCGAACGCGGCAGCCACGACGATCTCCTCGCCGCCGGCGGCCCCTACGCCGCCCTGGTCAACCGCGACCGCTCCCTCACCACGACCTGACCGGGCCGTATCCCGGTGGAGAACCGCGCTCCAGGTCGTTCCGTGGGCAGAAGCTCGGCCAGGTTCAACCTGGTCAGGGCAGCTATGGCGTCGGAGCGGCGGAGGGGACCCGGTCGAGGGTGATCCCGAAGGAGTCGAGGTAGGCGGGGAGGAGTTCGGTCTCGTCCAGGACGCGTTCGGCGCGCTCACCGTCCACGCTGGAGATCAGTTTGCGGTCCCTGAGCGTGGTCCGGCCCCGGGCCGTGCGCATCGAGCAGATCGGTGACCTGGTGAAGTGCGACTGCGGGGAGGTCGCCTGCCACCAGCACGTCGGGACGAAGTCCGCCAGCTCGTAGGGCCGGGCGGTCAGCCGGTAACCCGGGTCGCCATTGTGCGTGATGTCGAGGTCGCCGTGGTCACCGTGGTCGCCGGGGGCGGGCGCGATCCGGAACACGCCCCCGCCGTCCTTCTGCTCCGCACGCTCGTGGAGCCGCAGCGGCTCGTCGGAGAAGTCGCCGAACCCGACGTCGACCAGCCACGGCTCGTCGAGATCGACGCGGAGTGCCAGGTGGTCGAAGAGCGGCCCCGGCGCGCCGCCGCCGAAGACCCGGGCGGCCAGCAACGTCACCCGGTAGCCGAGCGCGGTCAGCAACTCGGCGAACAACCCGTTCAGCTCATAACAGAAACCGCCGCGACGACGGTTGACGATCTTGTCGAACAGCGCGTCGGAGTCGAGCGAGATCGGCTCGCCGAGATGGATGCTCAGGTTCTCGAACGGCACCGTCCTCAGGTGCGCGAACTGCAAGGCCCGCAGGCTCAGAGCATCCGGCTCCGCGAGCCGGGCCACGCCCAGTCTGTCCAGATAGCGAGTGATCTGTACCTCGTCCATGGGGCAAGCAAACCACCCTCCGAGCACGTCCGGTACCCATCGGATCCCGCCACCGGCGAACGCCCGCCCCGGCAGATGGAGAGCCGCGACTGGACGGAAGAGGCCGTCACTCAGTCCGATGCCGGGCTTTGGGGTACGGCGGCGACTTCCGCACCGAGGTGGCGGCCGGCCGGGGAGAACCGTCCCGCTAGATTTGGCTCACGGCACCGGATGTCCCGGCATCCGCATGATCCACCGATTACTGAAGAGGACCCCGCACGCATGAACAGCCCTTCGCGGACCGCGCGAGCGACCTTCCGTGCCGCCACCGTCACGGACATCCCCACCCTGGTCTCCCTGGTCGAGTCCGCGTACCGGGGAGAGTCGAGCCTGGCCGGTTGGACGAGCGAGGCGCATCTGCTGGGCGGGCAGCGGACCGATGCCCAGGGCGTGACCGCCGCGGTGCAGAACCCGGACGGCCGCATGCTGGTCGCGGAGTCGGAGGGCGAGATCGTCGCCTGCTGCCAGGTGGAGCGCCAGGGCGGGCACGCGTACTTCGGGATGTTCGCGGTACGCCCCACGCTGCAGGGCGGCGGCCTCGGCAAGGCGGTCCTCGCCGAGGCCGAGCGTCTCGCCCGCGACGAGTGGGGCGTGGACGAGATGCGCATGACGGTGATCTCGGTCCGCGCGGAACTACTGGCCTGGTACGTGCGCCGAGGCTACGTCCGCACCGGCGAGACGGCCCCGTTCCCCTACGGCGACGAGCGCTTCGGCCTGCCGACCAGGGACGACCTGGAGTTCGAGGTGCTGGTCAAGAAGCTCGGCTGAGAGATCACTGAGCACGGTGCCCGCTCGCGGGCGCAGGCCGGCAGGGTACGGAGTTCTTCCTTCGCGATTCACGCGATCAGGGTCCGCGACGATGCACGGGAGTTACGGCCGTGTTCCGCCTGCCCATGCCAGGCGCCTCGTCCGGGCCTAATCAGAAAGCAGGAAAGGCGCTTCTCCGCCTCTACTGATGGTGGGTCCTCGCGTACTCGTCTCTTCTGGCCTCGCATTCGGGGACCGGCGATCCACGCCGGCAGGTCTGATAAATCGCCGTCGCGGGCACGCAGACATCCCCGCTGACGGTGACTCCCCAGGCATACCTGCAATATTCGTATTCGATGTTTCCCTCGACGCAGATGCTCCGCTCTGTCACCACACCGTTCGCATCGGGGCTGCGGCAGTCGGCATAGACGGGAACGGCGTCCTTGCAGAGCAGTCCGGCCCCTCGGTAGACGCACGCTTCGTGCACTGCGGGCGACTCACACTGCCGGTCGGTTTTTCCGGTGAACCGGCAGTTCAAATATGTCTTGGCGACGTCGTCAGCGCCCGTGACACACGGGCTCCTGTCCCTTCCGACCGCGTCGGCCTTGCGGCAGTCGGCGAGGAACGCCTTCAGATCGCGCTCAAGGGCGACGGCGCTTTCGCAGGCTTTTCCCTTGAAACCGGACGCCTTGCAGGACCGGTAGCGGGCCCGCGACACGCCCGGCGCGCTCAGCAGTGCGCCACTGGTCCGGCTCTGAGCCCTTTCCACTGCAGCCCCGACCGTGACCCGCTGGTGAACCGGCGTGCCGGACCCGCCGGGCAGGCTGGACACCACGTAGAGAAACCCGATGCCCAGCAAGGCTACCAGCGCGATGCCTCCGCACAGCCCTGCCTGGATCCATTCCGGGCGTTGATTCCGCCTCAATGAGAGCCTCCCATTCAGGCAGGATGGGCGGAGTTAATGCAAACAGAGCCTACATTGCCGGCAATGTCGATACAAACCTTCTTGAGGATGAGCCCGGTGCCGGGAGAGCTCAGGCGCGCCTTCTTCCAGTCGGCATTGAGATCGACGTTCTTGTTAACTGTATTGAGAATCTTGATCCCGTTATCAATGAGTCCACAGACTGTGCTCGCCGCTGTCTCCGCCGGTTTGGCCACAGGTATGAAAGACAGGAAATCCTTCACCTGACAGACCCCGGGTGTCGTGAGATCGGACTTCTTGTAGATCTCCGATGTGAACCACGCCTGAACCGACGAGTAGTACTTCTCGCACGTCTTGGATTTTTCCTTGGTCACACAGCGCCTCTCGTAAGGGGTGGAGTCACAGAAGTCCGACTTGGGATTAGACATACACCAGTAGATGTCGTCGGCCAGTTTTCCGCAGTCGCCGACTCTCTTCGTGGCCTTGACGCAGTCCAGTTGGACGACACCGGCAGCGAAGCAGTCTCCGAGCGAGCCCTTGACCTTCAGGAAGCACCGGACCGTATCGTTGGCCACCTCCTTGCAGACGGAGTCCATCTGGTCGTAGCCGCTGCGAGCGCCTAGATCCTTGAGCCCGCCCTGGTAGGAGCAGACCGCGTAGACCTCGCCCGCCACCATGCATTGAGGTTTGGAACCGCCGTTCTCGCCGTCGATACGGCATCGTTCGTAGGCTCCGGTCGCCCCGACGCAGGTGTCGTGCGCGTTGCTGTAGCGATGCATGCAGTCGACGTACTGCGGATTTCCTTCGATGCACACGGAACGAGCGATCGATTTGTCCGACCGGCAGGAGTCGTATGCCTCGATGGAACTTTTACAGAGGCTGCCTCCGCCCTGAGTGACGCAGGCTTCCTTGACGCCAGTGCCTTCGCAGGTGTTCGACTTCTTTCCTCCCAGGCGACAAGTAGTGTAAGCGGCCGCACCGTCCGAACACGCGTTTTCGTCGCCGCTGAGACCCTTATTACAGTCGATGACGAAACTCTTCGTCTCTTTAGCTATCTTCTTTTCCGCGTCGCAGTTGATCCCGTTCTTGTTCTTGAAGCCCTGCTTCTCGCAGGCCTTGTACTCCTTCTCCTTCTCCTTCTCCTTCTCCTTCGGCTTCGGCTTCGCCGTTGTCTTCTTCGCCGCGTGCCCGTCCAGGTCCACCAAGGTCAGCGGGTTGTCATTGGCGTAGGTATAGCGGTTGAGCTGCACGCTGGGGTCGGGGACCTGGCCGAGAGTGTCCCGGCTGACGAAACTTCCGGTGCTGGGCTGGTACCAGCGGGAGGCCATGTTCACTTTGCCGGTGTCCGGGTCGGTATAGCCGCCTTGGTAACCTAGGTCGTGAGCCGGCCCGGTACGGGCGAGCACCTCGCCGAAGGGGTCATAGACGACCGAATCGGCCAAGGACGTGCTATCTGCTCCGAAGGTGCCGATCAAGTCACCGCGCAGATCGCAGAAGGCCAGTCGCCCGCCGCCCCCGTCCGACAATCCGAGCGTGCGGCCTAGCGCGTCGCGGCCGAAGGTCGACTTCACCACGCCTGTACCGCCGTCGGTCACCGCCGTCAGATTGTTGCTCACACCGTCATAAACCATCCGGGTGCTCTTGCCGCCTCCGGTACGGGTCTCCACCCGGTCCAGGGCGTCATAGTCATAGACGACGGTGTCGTCTTTAATCAACCGGTCGAAGGCGTCGAACTTGGTGAGGCGGACGATGCCGGTCGAGTCCTCGGCCAAGGTTCCACGGGCGGTGTAAGTGTAGGTGTGCCCGTCTCCCGAGGCCAGGCGGTTGCGCTCGTCGTAGGTGAAGGTCTTGCCACCGGCCTTGACCCGGTTGCCTGCCGCGTCCCACTCATAGCCGGTCTTGGTACCGTCCGGCGTGGTCCAGGAGGTCAGCCGGTTGGACCAGTCGTAGGTGTAGGTGTTCCGCCCGGCGCCGGTCGTACCCGCGGTCGTCTTGGACGTCAGGCTGTCGTCCAGGTCGTAGCCGTACTCGATCGACGCGATGAGGCTTCCCGTCGAGGTGGTGAGCTGGTCCTTGGTCAGCCGGTTCAGCCCGTCGTAGCTGTAACTGCGCCGCGCCCCGGACGCGCCGTAGGCCATCGAGGTCAGCCGCGAGTTCTTGTCGTAGCCGTAGTCGACGGTCTTCGCGCTGACCGGATCGACCGATTGGGTCAGCCGGTCGGCGTTGTCCCAGGTGAAGGAGGAAGTGCCGGTCACATCCACGCGCTGGGCCAACCGGTTGTTGGCGTCGTGGGCATAGGTGCTGACATCCCCGCCCGCTCCGCTGGTCTTCAGCAGCAGCCCTCGGTCGTTGAGGACGAAGGTCAGATCGTTGGCTCTGGTCACCCGGCCCGCCAGGTCGTAGTCGAACGTCTTGGTCTCGGTGTCGGCCTCCGCGCCGGTGCCGGTCTGCTGGGTTAGCCGGTTCAGCTCGTCGAAGACCCGGTCGATGCGCACCCCGCCCGGGAGCAGGGTGGTCACCGGATTGCTGCCGGCGTCGTAGACGGTGGTCCACGTACGGTCGGCCGCCTGCGGATGCGCCGCAGTGCTCGGCTCGATCACCGACTCGGTCAGGCCGAGGCTGTTGTAGGTGGTGTAGGTGGCATTGCCGCGCCCGTCGGTCGAGCGGGTCTGCGCCCCGGCGGCGTCGTACCCGAAGCGCGTGGTGATCGTCTCGGTCGCCGACACCGGCTCACGGCGCTCCACCAGCCGGTCGGCCGCGTCGAACACCTGCGTGGTGGTGTGCCCCTCGGCCGAGGTCTCGCTGATCAGGTTGTCGGTCGCGTCATACCCGAACCGCAGGGTACGCAGCACCGCGCCCTGCGCGTCCAGCTCCTGTGTCTGGATCTTCCGCCCGGCCAGGTCGAAAGCGGCCGTGCTGGACAGCCCCAGAGGGTCGGTCGACTTGACCGGGCGCCCGGCCAGGTCGTACGCGAACGTCGTGGTGTCGCCCAGCGCGTTCGTGTGCGCGGTCAGCGCACCGGTGGCGTCATAGGCCCGGATGGAGCTGTCTCCGGTCGGCCGGGTGGTCTTGGTGACCCGGCCGGCGTCGTCGTACTCCATGCGGGTGACATAGATGGCCTGGACCGGCTGGCGCTCGATCGTCGTCAACGTGATCTGGTGGCCCAGGTCGTCGTAGGTGGACTCCGACCGGGCGCCGATCGGGTCGACCGTCCACAACGTCTCGCCCAGCAGGTCGTAGCCGTAGCTCGACAGCGCCGCCTTAGGTGCTCTGACCTGTACCTTCCGGCCCAGGCCATCATAGACGAACGTGGTCTCCCGCCCCCTGGCGTCGGTGTTGCTGATCAGCTGGCCCGCCGTGTCATAGCCGGAGGTGGTCTTCGGCGTGATCGACTGCCCGCCCGGCGGCGTGTAGGCCGGCATCGTCTGCTCGACCACTCGGCCGGCCCGGTCCATGAGACTGGTCACGACCCTGCCTTCGGCATCGGCCCGGTGCGTCGGCTCCCCGTAGGTGTTGTATGCGGTTCTCGTCACCGGCCGCTGGGTGACCGGGGCCACGCCCGCATGCTCCACCGCCACCGGCGGTGACTGCACCTGCGTGGGCAACCTCAGGGCGTTGTAGGTGATGTTGGTGGTGAACGCTGCCTGATCGGCGCCCGGCGCGTTACCCCGCGGATCCGTCGTCGCCGTGGTCAGGCCCCGGTCATCCACCGTCACCGTGGTGATCAGCTCCTCCCCGTCGTCGTTGTGCACCACCTCTCGGATCGGCTGGTTGGCGGCGTTGTAGGCGTACTCGCTGACCTCGGTGCGGTCCGAGCCCGCCGCACTCCGGCTGATCTTGATCACGTTGCCGTTGGCGTCGTAGCTGTAGTTGGCGACCCGGTTGAGTTTGTCCGGATCCGTCGCGAGCCGGGTCAGCCGCCCCGCGGCGTCGTACACGCCTGCCAACCGCAGCGTGCCACCATCGGTCGTCTCTTCTACGACGTTGCCCGCCGCGTCGTACACCCGTGATCCCAGCACCACGTCTCGCGGTGTGGACGATCCGTTGAGCCGCGCCCCCTTGGCGATCCTGCTCGCCGGCAGGTCGTCGCCGTAGTAGGTGTAGGCGGTGGTACGGCCCATCGCATCTGTCTCCGAGGCCAGCCGGCTGGCCGGGTCGTAGGCGTACGAGACCATCGCCACGTCGGCCGCCTGCTGAGGGTCCAGCGGACTGCCGGTCCACCCCTTCAGCGTGCTCGTCGCCAGCTCACCCCGCGCCGTATAGCCGTAATGGAAGGTGGTGCCACGCTCATCGGTGAAGCTCACCTTCTGCCCCTTGCGGTCGTAGGCGAAGCGCTGCACACCGCCCTCTGGGCCGGTCACCGTCTCCAGCCGCCCGTAGGAGTCATAGCCGTAGGCGGTGGTCCTGGCCGCGTCGCCGCCGGTCAGGTCGGACAGCGTCTCGATCAGCGGCAACCCGTCCTGATCGTAGGTACGACTCCACTTCACCGTGTGCGTCACACCGCTGACCTCGTTCTTGACGCCCGCGCCCGTATGCGAGGTGCTCCTGCCGAGCGCGTCATAGGTGATCGTCGTGGCCAGCCCGTCCGGGAACGCCTTCGAGACCTCGATCTCCTTGACCATCCGGCCGAGCACGTTGTACTCCCGCTTGTACGTCAGCCCGGTCGCCACGGTCTCCACCGCCACATCCCCGGACGAGGTGTAGGCGTAGGTGACCTCGTCGTCGTTGTAGTTCTTGGCTGATTTCAGCAGTCCTGCCGGAGTGTTCCCTCCGCCTACCGCTGGTTCCGTGCCGTCGGTGTAGGTCTTCACCGCTGAACGGCCCTGCGGGAAGTCCTCGGTGGCCGGGGTGGTCTGCTTGACCTCTTCGCCATAGGTGTTGAACGTCCAGGACGTCTGGTACGTCTCATCCGTCGGCGAGGCCGACCTGCCGTCCCGGTGTGCGATCTTCAGGTCGTTGCGAGCGTCGAAGGAGTTCTCCGCATTTAGGAAATAGGTGAAGTATTCGGTGGAGCAACTGTTGGCCGCCCGGCAGGTCTTCCTGGACAACATGTTGCCCCGGGCGTTGAATGCCATCTCCACCGCGTTCCCGTTGGGATCGTAATCCTTGGCAGGGAAACCTCCGATGTCATAGATGTATCTCGTGGTAGCGCCGATCTGGTCGGTCACCGACACCTGCCTGTAGCTACGCTGCGCGTCGGCGACGTAGGTGACGACCCCGTTGTACGGGTCGGTCACCGTCACGGTAGCGAAGGTGGAGATGGTGGTCTGCTTGGCGTACACCGGGTCCGATAGCTTCCACGTGCCGCCATGGGCGTCGGTGTGCGTGGCCAACCGGCCCCCGTCGGGGTTGTAGGTGTTGACCACCCAGGCCCGGCCGGACGGCAACGTCACCTGCGTCAGCTGCGGCTGCGGCTTCCCGGCCGTGAAGTGCCGGGCCACCGCTGCCACGCCGAGCGGCTTGCCGTACACCGCCACCTCATCGATGTCGCCGTTGAACGGGAAGATCGCGGCCGCGCTGGTCGTGAACGGCCAGGCCGAAGAGGCCTGACCGGATCCGATCCGGGTTTCCCACATGTCGCCGTGCTGGATTTCCCCAGCCAGCGTGCCCACGGCCAGGCCGTCCAGGTAGAGCGTCTGGGTGTGCTCCGCCGGCGTCGAGCTCGTGGCCGGCTTGGTCTCCGTCGCCGACAGCACCACATGGTGCCAGGCTCCGTCGTTCACCGCCCCGGTGGAGGTGATCGGGGTGTGCGCGATGGTCGAGAGGCCGGTGAAGAACTGGCCGCGCAGCTTGCCGTCGGTGCCGACATACACCACCGGCGCGGACGCCGACGGCGTGTTGTCGGCGGTGTTCTGCATGCCGATGACCGTGCCGGAGGCGGTGGTCTTGAACCACGCCTCGACCGCCAGTTCCACGCCCTGGCCGCTCACGGCGTTCCGTGGCAGCTGCACGAAGGTCGAGGTCGCCGCTCCCTTGAAGCGCATCGCGGTGTCCGGCGACCCGGCCAGCGCACCCGGCACCTGGGCGCCGAGGTCGGCCGGGGTGGTCCCGTCCAGCTTGGCCTGCTCCTCGGTGATGTTCCAGCCCGCCGCGCTCGCGACGGTGCTGCCGGTACGGGTCTCGGCCTCGTTCAGCCGGTAGTGGTACTCCGGCCGCGAATCGGTGATCACGCTCTTGTACCGCGAGCCCGCTCCGTAGGTGTAGCTGTTGCAGGCGGTCGCCGAAGTCGGCGGGCACACCTTGACCAGCTGATCACCCTCATAGCTGTAAGCCCAGGTCAGCGGGTTGCCATCCACCGGGTCGGTGGACACGCTCATCACGTGGTTCCCTGCCCAGGTGAATGTCAGCGACCGGCCGCCTGTGGCGGTCGCCTTGGTCAGCTTGCCATCGGTGCCGCGAGTCAGCTCCTGCGCCCGCCCCCGATGATCAGTGATCTTCGTGAGGAGGCCGGTAGCGTCGAACCAGTAGGAGGTGGCGGACTTGTCCATCAACCGCCAGCCACCCGCCTGCTCGGCGGCCAGCGTCGCGAATGTTCCCTGCGGGGGTGCGAAGCTGCCATTGCCCGTTGGCGCGAACCGCATCTGCTCGCCGCCCGGGTAGGTCACCAGCAGGCTGCCGGTCGGCTCCACCTCGATCCGCATGTCATAACGGGTCGTCCATCCGGCGCCGAACATGCCGTCGGTGCGCGGGTCCAGGCTGTTATAGGTACGGCTCACCGACAGCGGCGGCCCTACCGCCGCCACTGAGGCGTCGGTCGCGGTGTGCGCGAAGTTGCCCGAGGTGTGGTTGAACTCACGGCCCTGCGTCCCCGCTGCCAACAGCCCGTTGATGTTGCCCTGCTCCGGCACCGGGGTGAAGGTCCGCCACGAGGAGGTCACCGTGGTGTAGGTGGTGGCCGCCTTGGCCATCCACGAGTACGTCTCGCCCCACTTCAACCGCTTGTCGTTGACCTGCCAGGTGCCTTCCTCGGTCCAATCCTTGGTCTCCGCCGCGGAGTCCTTGCACCAGCGCCAGTTCGGTGCGGTTCCTGCGCAGATCTGGAACCAGTACTTGACCTCGCCCTTGTTGTAGGGGCGCGCATTCGCCGACAGCACCGGCGTCAGGGTGCCCACCTGGCTGTTGTTCGCCGGGGAGAACGACTCGAACGGCAGCGCCGCCACGGTCGCGTACACCCAATCCGACCACGGCCCCGACACTCCAGAGGTGGTTGTGGCCCGTGCCCGCCAGCGGATGTGCCAGCCGTCGGTCAGCTTCTCGGCCGGTACGACCGCCCAGGCGTTGGTCCCGGACGCGTATTCCTTGTCAGAGGCGCCCGACCAGATCAGGCCCGTGCCCTCGTCACCGGTGGCCGGGTCGTGCTCCACCTCGACATTGAGCTTGCTGGGCCGGTTTTCCGGGTCGGTCACCTTGGCATACATCCACGGCGTCAACGACTCTGCCGTCCACGATGTCGTGCCGCGAATCGCCGGATTCATCCCCAGGCCGTCGATGCTCGGCTTGCGGAGGTCTACGGTGGCGTTCTGCCAGGGGGACCATTCACCTTCCGCACCCGCGGTGGTGACACCGCGTACCCGCCAGCGGACCTTCATCCCATCGGACAGCTTCCCAGCCGGCACCTGCACCCACGCGTTACCACCGGAAGCGTAGGAGGTGGTGCCCTTGCCGGACCAGATCAGCCCCGCGCCCTGCCCGGTCGCGGCCGGATCGTGCTCGATCTCCGCACCCAGCACCAGCTTCGCTCCACCGGCGTCGGTCACCTTCGCATACAGCCACGGCATGGCCGAAGCCACCGTCCACGAGTCGGTGCCACGGGTGGCCGGCACCGCACCCAGGCCGCTGCCTGCCGTCCCGCTCACCGCGACCGTGGCCTCCTGCCACTCCGACCACGGACCAGACACCGCGGCAGAGGTCGACACCCGCACCCGCCAACGGATCAACCAGCCGTCCTTCAGCTTGCCCGAAGCCACCGCAGGAGCCTGCAACCAGCACTTACTCACCGTGGAACACCCACTGGTCGACAGATTTCCAGTACCAGACCAGATCAACCCCGACCCCTGACCGGCAGCCGACGGATCATGCTCAACCTCCGCCTCCAAACGCAGTTTCCGCGACTCCGGATCAGCACCAAAGGCATCAAAGATCGGCTCCGTGGACGACAACGTCCACAACCCCGACACCTGCTGTCCCGGGGAGGCCTCCACAACCGACACCGTCGGCTTAGAGGTATCCACCCGCCCGGCCTGCCACTCCGACCACGGACCAGACACCGCGGCAGAGGTCGACACCCGCACCCGCCAACGGATCAACCAGCCGTCCTTCAGCTTGCCCGAAGCCACCGCAGGAGCCTGCAACCAGCACTTACTCACCGTGGAACACCCACTGGTCGACAGATTTCCAGTACCAGACCAGATCAACCCCGACCCCTGACCGGCAGCCGACGGATCATGCTCAACCTCCGCCTCCAAACGCAGTTTCCGCGACTCCGGATCAGCACCAAAGGCATCAAAGATCGGCTCCGTGGACGACAACGTCCACAACCCCGACACCTGCTGTCCCGGGGAGGCCTCCACAACCGACACCGTCGGCTTAGAGGTATCCACCCGCCCGGCCTGCCACTCCGACCACGGACCAGACACCGCGGCAGAGGTCGACACCCGCACCCGCCAACGGATCAACCAGCCGTCCTTCAGCTTGCCCGAAGCCACCGCAGGAGCCTGCAACCAGCACTTACTCACCGTGGAACACCCACTGGTCGACAGATTTCCAGTACCAGACCAGATCAACCCCGACCCCTGACCGGCAGCCGACGGATCATGCTCAACCTCCGCCTCCAAACGCAGTTTCCGCGACTCCGGATCAGCACCAAAGGCATCAAAGATCGGCTCCGTGGACGACAACGTCCACAACCCCGACACCTGCTGTCCCGGGGAGGCCTCCACAACCGACACCGTCGGCTTAGAGGTATCCACCCGCCCGGCCTGCCACTCCGACCACGGACCAGACACCGCGGCAGAGGTCGACACCCGCACCCGCCAACGGATCAACCAGCCGTCCTTCAGCTTGCCCGAAGCCACCGCAGGAGCCTGCAACCAGCACTTACTCACCGTGGAACACCCACTGGTCGACAGATTTCCAGTACCGGACCAGATCAACCCCGACCCCTGACCGGCAGCCGACGGATCATGCTCAACCTCCGCCTCCAAACGCAGTTTCCGCGACTCCGGATCAGCACCAAAGGCATCAAAGATCGGCTCCGTGGACGACAACGTCCACAACCCCGACACCTGCTGTCCCGGGGAGGCCTCCACAACCGACACCGTCGGCTTGGAGGTATCCACCCGCCCTGCCTGCCACTCCGACCACGGACCAGACACCAGCGCACCAAGAGAATCGGTGGACTGCACCACTGCGCGGACCCGCCAACGGATCAGCCAGCCATTCTGCAACGTCGTCACCGCAGGGGACCGATGCGAGGCCGAACACGTCTGCCCTGTGAAACAGGTCTCCCCGAAGGTCTTCCCTTGCCCCGACCAGATCAGCCCCGAACCCTGCCCGGTAGCCGACGGGTCATGTTCAACCTCCGCCTCCAGCACGCCAGGCCGCCGATCAACATCGGAGATCGCGGCGGTGAAGGCCGGGCTGGCGCTCGGCAATACCCACACCCCTGATACCAGCTGACCGACAGGTGCCGACACCTTGCTCACAACAGGCCCGGGCGGGATCGTCTTGAGGATCGTCGTGTCCACACGAGCCGACATCCACTCCGACCACGGCCCCAACACTCCAGAGGTGGTTGTGGCCCGTGCCCGCCAGCGGATGTGCCAGCCGTCGGTCAGCTTCCCGGCCGGGACGACCGCCCAGGCGTTGGTTCCCGGCGCGTATGTCTTGTCCGAGGAACCCGACCAGATCAGGCCCGTGCCCTGACCCGCCGCAGCCGGGTCGTGCTCCACTTCCGCGTTGAGCTTGCTCGACCGGTTCTCCGGGTCGGTCACCTTCGCATACAGCCACGGCGTCAACGTCCCCGCCGTCCACGACGCGGAACCCGCAAGAGCCGGATCCATACCCAGCGACTCGACCGACGGCTTGTGGAGGTCAATGCGTGCTTGGATCCAGTCGGTCCACGGGCTGAGAGCACCGGTGGTGGTTTCACCACGTACCCGCCAGCGGACCTTCATCCCATCGGACAACTTCCCGGCCGGCACCTGCACCAGCGCGTTGTCGCCGGAGCGGTACGGCTGAGCGCTCTTCCCGGTCCAGATCAGGCCGCTGCCTTGGTCGATCGCTGTCGGGTCGTGCTCGATTTCCACGGCGAGCAGGGAATCTCTATTCTCCGAGTCGGTCACCTTCGCATACAGCCACGGCGAAGTCGCCGCCGCTGTCCATGCCCCTGCGTCCCAAGTCGCCGGCGTCATCGACAATCCCGCCACCGACGGTTTGCGAAGGTCGATGCTGGTAGCGGTCCAGTCGGTCCACGGGCCGAGAGCACCGGTGGTGGTTTCACCACGTACCCGCCAGCGGACCTTCATCCCATCGGACAGATTCCCGGCCGGCACCTGCACCCACGCGTTGGCGCCGGAAGCATAGGCGGTGGTGCCCTTGCCCTCCCAGATCAGCCCCGTGCCCTGCCCGGTCGCGGCCGGATCGTGCTCGAACTGTACCCACAGCCGCGAAGCACGCGAATCAGGGTCGCTGACCTTGGCATACACCCACGGCGTAACCGACGAAGCCGTCCACGACATCGCCCCCTTGGTCGCCGGAGTCAACCCCACATCGGAAGCAGCCGGCTTCGTCACATCGACGGTGGCGTTCTGCCAGGGGGACCATTCACCTTCCGCGCCCGCGGTGGTGACACCGCGTACCCGCCAGCGGACCTTCATCCCATCGGACAGATTCCCAGCCGGCACCTGCACCCACGCGTTACCACCGGAAGAGGAGGAGGTGGTGCCCTTGCCGGACCAGATCAGCCCCGCGCCCTGCCCGGTCGCGGCCGGATCGTGCTCGATCTCCGCACCCAGCACCAGCTTCGCTCCACCGGCGTCGGTCACCTTCGCATACAGCCACGGCATGGCCGAAGCCACCGTCCACGAGTCGGTGCCACGGGTGGCCGGCACCGCACCCAGGCCGCTGCCTGCCGTCCCGCTCACCGCGACCGTGGCCTCCTGCCACTCCGACCACGGACCAGACACCGCGGCAGAGGTCGACACCCGCACCCGCCAACGGATCAACCAGCCGTCCTTCAGCTTGCCCGAAGCCACCGCGGGAGTCTGCAACCAGCACTTACTCACCGTGGAACACCCACTGGTCGACAGATTTCCAGTACCGGACCAGATCAACCCCGACCCCTGACCGGCAGCCGACGGGTCATGCTCGACCTGGGCTTCCAGGCGCAGTTTCCGCGACTCCGGATCAGCACCGAAGGCATCAAAGATCGGCTCCGTGGACGACAACGTCCACAACCCCGACACCTGCTGTCCCGGGGAGGCCTCCACAACCGACACCGTCGGCTTAGAGGTGTCCACCCGCCCGGCCTGCCACTCCGACCACGGACCAGACACCGCGGCAGAGGTCGACACCCGCACCCGCCAACGGATCAACCAGCCGTCCTTCAGCTTGCCCGAAGCCACCGCAGGAGCCTGCAACCAGCACGTACTCACCGTGGAACACCCACTGGTCGACAGATTTCCAGTACCGGACCAGATCAACCCCGACCCCTGACCGGCAGCCGACGGATCATGCTCAACCTCCGCCTCCAAACGCAGTTTCCGCGACTCCGGATCAGCACCAAAGGCATCAAAGATCGGCTCCGTGGACGACAACGTCCACAACCCCGACACCTGCTGTCCCGGGGAGGCCTCCACAACCGACACCGTCGGCTTAGAGGTATCCACCCGCCCGGCCTGCCACTCCGACCACGGACCAGACACCGCGGCAGAGGTCGACACCCGCACCCGCCAACGGATCAACCAGCCGTCCTTCAGCTTGCCCGAAGCCACCGCAGGAGCCTGCAACCAGCACGTACTCACCGTGGAACACCCACTGGTCGACAGATTTCCAGTACCGGACCAGATCAACCCCGACCCCTGACCGGCAGCCGACGGATCATGCTCAACCTCCGCCTCCAAACGCAGTTTCCGCGACTCCGGATCAGCACCAAAGGCATCAAAGATCGGCTCCGTGGACGACAACGTCCACAACCCCGACACCTGCTGTCCCGGGGAGGCCTCCACAACCGACACCGTCGGCTTAGAGGTGTCCACCCGCCCGGCCTGCCACTCCGACCACGGACCAGACACCGCGGCAGAGGTCGACACCCGCACCCGCCAACGGATCAACCAGCCGTCCTTCAGCTTGCCCGAAGCCACCGCAGGAGTCTGCAACCAGCACTTAATCACCGTGGAACACCCACTGGTCGACAGATTTCCAGTACCGGACCAGATCAACCCCGACCCCTGACCGGCAGCCGACGGGTCATGCTCGACCTGGGCTTCCAGGCGCAGTGTCCGCGACTCCGGATCAGCACCGAAGGCATCAAAGATCGGCTCCGTGGACGACAACGTCCACAACCCCGACACCTGCTGTCCCGGGGAGGCCTCCACAACCGACACCGTCGGCAGTGCGGCGGCCGTGACAGCCGACACAGCCTGCGTCCGGGCTGCCTTTGTATCGCCCTGCACCGCGCTTTTCCGGCCGTTAAGCGTCGACGGAGAGACTTTGCGGATACCAGTGCTCTCAGCGCGAACACGGGCCTGTCGTCCGCCGTTCGTCACCTGTGCTGATCCGGTGGCAGCGGGGGACGATTCCCATGTCAACGGCGGCGGACTGTTCAGCCCATTCGTGGCCGGCTCGTCCACCATCTCGCGCGGCTTCTCCAGCGGAAGCGCACCCTTGGGCCGCTTACCGTCGCTGCCCGTCTTGCCTTCCGCTTGCGGCTGAGTGGCGGCCGGGCCGACGAGGTGCGGCAGATTCGCCGCGGACCCCGAATCCTGGACAGGGGCACTGCTGACGGAACCTGAAGATGGGGAACCGGGGATTGTCAGCCGGTTCGGAGAAGGGCCGATCGCGAACGACTGCGCCTCCAGCGCGAGAACCCCCGGCATGAGAGCCAGGGTTACGACCAAGCCGACGCGGCTCACCCACCTCGATGGTCCGCTCCGTCCGAGCCCGAACCGGCTTCGACCCGGCACACTCGTACCTGCCTGAGCACGCCACATGGCCACGCCCACACTCCCCGTAGACCAGAAACCCCAAGGGCCTCAAGCGCATCCCCGTAAGCGCCGCATAAAGAACACCACAGATATACATAGATAGGACGAACCAGGTATAGATCTTGACAAGCCAGTCAGAGCGGTGCGGGAGGCCGGCGAATTGAACCGGCCCAAGGGTTCGGGCAGCTCACATGCCTGCACCATTGGCAGACTCAAAAGACTGTGTGATGTAGATCACAGAGGAATTCTTAATTACCCGAAAGAGTCATGCGAATCCTGTAACTCCTCCGTCACGATGAGCCTCATGCCCCCAGCTCGCCAGGAGCAGGTGATGTCGGACGGCGTGGACGGGCCGTTGGCCTGGAAGCCGAACGTGGCCGACGCGCCAGATGCCAGGCCTATAACCCAGCTCGGCGCCTTGATCGTCCATGTGGCGCCTGACGGCGTGATGGTGAAATTCCAAGCCAGGGTGACGCCAGACGGGACCATCCACATGATCGTCCAGTTGTTCCAGGTGGTGTGGCCGACCTTGGCGTACGGCGTATCGCACTGGGGATTGCAGGCGGACGGGAGCGTGAAACTGTACAGATTGTTAAAATATTGGTGATATATCCCCGAACAGGGAGCCGTTCTTCACGAACCGATTGAGCGAATCCTTGACCGGGTCCAGACGGTAAGTGCCTGTTCCCGAACCGCCGATCTTGCCCTTGATAAGTCGTCGGGCGTAGGCCATATTGACGTGTCCGACGTGGCGGAATGGACAAGGGGAATCTCATCGAGCCCGGCGGACGGCTCGGCGGGCCTTGCCTGGGACGGGCGGCTCGCGGCGGTAGCGTGGCGAGGGTGAGCAAGCCCTACCTCGACCCCGTCACCTGGTACGCCACCCTGCCCACCGTGTTCACCTGCGCCTGCCTGCTGATCACCGACCCCGAGGACCGGGTGCTGCTGGTCAAACCCAACTACCGGCCGACCTGGGACTTCCCCGGTGGGGTCGTGGAAGAGGGCGAGGCGCCCCACGCGTGCGCGAGGCGCGAGGTGACCGAGGAACTCGGCGTGCCCGTCGAGGTGGGTGATCTCCTCGTGGTCCACTGGGAGCCACCGTCGGGGGAACGCCCCCGCTCACTGATCCACTTCGTGTTCGACGGCGGCGTGCTGAGCGATGTCGACCAGATCACCCCGGAGGCCGAGGAGCTCGACGAGGTGGCGTTCCTCCCGTGGCACACCGCCGTCACCCTCCTTTCGGGGAACATCACCACCCGCCTGCTCACCGCCCGCCTCGCCCGGCACGAAGGACGTCCCATCTACCTGTCGGACGAATGACCGGACCGGGCCTGACGGGCCGTCGTCGTGTTCAGCCCTCTCGCCTCAGCACGAGGTGCCGGGGAAGTCGAACTCCCCGTCCTCAACGCCGTCCACTCCGCACGGGTACGGGCCCGGAACTCCTACGGCCGCCGTCCGGTTGATCGGTAGTACGGGGGTGCCGTCGGCCGTCCGCATCCGTGGTCGCGGCTCCGTGTCGCCAGGCACTCGCGGGCGTGGCACGAGACCTGGTGCCACACCCGCGAGGGACTTGAGCCGGGAGGTCAGGCCACGGCCGGCGCGGATGCCTCGGGACGGGGGCGGCGGGTGGTGCGGCGGTCGGCGATGAGGATGAGCAGCAGACCGGCCAGTGCCCAGGCGGCCAGGGTCAGGGCAGGGGCGCCGGCCCCGGTGCCGTCGAAGAAACTGAGGGCCCGCATGAGGCTGCCGGAGGCACCGGGGGGAAGGAACTGGCCCAGCGTGGCCCAGCCGGTGGGCAGCCAGTGAGGGCCGGCCATGCCGGACAGGGGGTTGCCCAGGAGCATCATCACGGTGGCGCCGACGCCCAGGCCGGCGAAGCCGAGCAGGGATTCCAGCGCGAGGAAGGGGATCGACAGCGCGGCCATGCCCAGGGACAGCCCGAGCGCGGTGAGCCAGTAGTCGCCGTGCAGGGAGCCGAACCCGTACTGCAGGACGGCGGCGACGGCGGCCCCGGCGACCAGGGCGAACAGGATCACTCCGGCCAGGCGGCGGCGCAGGTTGGCGTGGCCGGAGAACAGGCGCAGCAGCAGGACGGCGGGCAGGATACCGCCGACGATCATGGGCAGGGCACTGGCGGTGAATCCGGCGCCACGGGGGTCGTCGGCCGGGAAGGGCACCACGTCGGAGACGGTGGCCTTGCTCTGCTGCCGGGCGGCCATGCCGGTGCCCAGGGCGGTGATCGCCGCGCTGGCCTGCTGGCCGGCCGCGCTGGCGGTGTAGACGGTGATGCCGTCGGCGCCGAGGGCGAGGCCGCCGACGACCTCGCGCTGCTTGATGGCGGTCTGGAGGGCCTGCGCATCGGGGTAGAGCCTGACGTCCCAGGCGTCGCCGTCCAGGCCTCCTTGGACGGCTTGGGTGGCCGGTGACGGTCCGGCCAGGCCGAGGGGCACGTGGTGGGGGCCACCCTTGACAGCGGGCAGCGCGAAGGCGCACAGCATCACGACGAGCAGCGCGGTCGCCCCGATGACGACGCCGATCAACATGCGGGCGGCACCCGCGGGGGGCTGATCGGTGGAGGTGCCGGGACCGGCCGCGGAGTGGGCCATGGCGGTTGGGGGCATCAGGGGGTTCCTGTCTTTCAGGTGGTCGGTGATGGAATCGGTCTTCAGGTTCGGCAGGGCTCGCCCGGTGCCCGGGAGGGGCGTACTCGGGGTGGATGCCGACGCCGATCAGGCGCGCGGGTGTGGTGACCGGCCGGGAATGGGCTTCGGACACGCGCCCCGTGCCACACCGCGGCTACGGCAAGGCGACGGCGCGCAGGAACGCCTCGGCGAAGATCGCGCAGGTCTCCTCCGTATCGGGCAGGTCGAGGCCGGGGACCTGCCCGGTGGCCGGGCGGGTCATGAAGTGCAGCAGGACCGGGCCGACCAGCTGATGCATCAGCAGGGGCACCGGCAGGGTGCGGATGCGTCCTGCGGCCATCTCGTCGGCGAACCACTGACCCAGCCCGGCGAGCATGCGGGGGACGAAGTGCCGCCGCAGGCTCTGCAGGACGGGTTCGTGGGGGCGGGCCAGCGTCTCGGCGAGCATGGCCGGCAGCACGCGCG
This sequence comes from Streptosporangium sp. CA-115845, assembly GCF_050943795.1. Lineage (NCBI taxonomy): Bacteria > Bacillati > Actinomycetota > Actinomycetes > Streptosporangiales > Streptosporangiaceae > Streptosporangium > Streptosporangium sp. CA-115845. The sequence goes on from NZ_CP191988.1 coordinate 7,082,849, forward strand.
GCTCGCGGTCGAGCGCCTCGACCAACAGCCGGTAGATCGTGGCGACCGTTTCGCGTAGGTCGGCACGCGGGCCGGAGATCGTCTTCTCCACGTCCAGGATCGGGCTGTAGGTCTCGAAGATCGCGCGCAACAGCTCATCCCGGCCGCCGAAGGCGGCATACAGGCTGTACACCGAGCACTGGGCGGAGGCGGCGACCGTCTCCAGCGTGAAGACGGCCAGGCCGTGCTCACCGATCAGCTGCGCGCCGGCCTCGATCGCCCGTTCGCGCACCGGACGCTGCCCGCCCGGGTCCACACCGGCGGCGCGTACCGCCTCGTCCAGCGCCTGACGGGATCCGCCCAGACGGCGCAGCAGGGTGCTCCGGGAGACGCCGGCCTCCCGCGCGATCGCCTGGACGGGCACGTCGGCCACGTCCTTGCCCAAGCGCTCGGCGGCCCGCAGAGCGGCCTGCACCATCTCGGCGGGAATGCGGCGGCTGGTGTCCTGCACGTCACGGCTCCTTCGTCACGCATTGACATATGAGCTAATTTAGCATGTAGTGATGTATCACTATTCACCGGATATCCGAAGAGTGCTGCGACGCCTCAAAAGGGAGAAGCCCGGATCATGACCACCACCTCCCCGAAATCCTCGCCCAGGGCCTTGATCGTCGGGCTTGGCATCAGTGGCATCTCCACCGCCATCGCTCTGCGAAAGGCCGGCTGGACCCCGGTCATCATCGAGAAGGCGGCCACTCGACGCGGCGGCGGCTACTTCATCGGCATGTTCGGCTCCGGCCGGATCGCGGCCGACCGGCTCGGCATCCTGAAGGGGCTGCACAACCGCATTCCGTCCCCGAGCGTGAACTACGAGGTCGACCGTTCAGGGCGCCGCAGGCCGGGCATGGGGTTCGCCGACCTGCCCAACGGTCCGTGGATGATGATGCGCGGCGATGTCGAACGGGCGGCCTTCGACGCGCTGCCCGAGGATGTCGAGGTTCGCTACGCCACCGTGCCCGAGGCGATCGAGCAGGACGGCGAGGGCGTGACGGTGACCCTGCGCAACACCGCGGACCACTCGACCCACAGCGAACGCTTCGACCTGGTCGTCGGGGCCGACGGACTGCGCTCAACGGTGCGCAGGCTGGCCTTCGGCGCGCCGGAGAAGTACCTGCACCGGCTCAACTACATGATCGCGGCATTCGCGCTGCCCGAAGACCTGCCCGGTCTCACCCGCGGTGAGGGGGCGATCCTGGTCGAACCCGGCCGGTCGTTCTGGGTCTTCCCCTTCGCCGACCGCCCCTCCACGGTGCTGTTCTCCTACCGCACCGACGACGTCGACGCCGAGTTCGCCACGCCGGCCGCCCGGCGCATCCGCGAGGTCTACGGCCCCGAGCCGCTCGGGGAGATGATGGAGGCCGCCGTGCGGGTGCTGGAGTCCAGCGATGAGTACCTGTTCGACTCCGTCGAGCAGGCCCGTCTCGACCGGTGGCACCGCGGGCGGGTCGTCCTGGTCGGCGACGCGGCCTGGTGCCCCACCCTCTATTCCGGCATGGGCGCCACCAGCGGCATCGCCGGCGCCGATCTCCTCGGCGCCATGCTGCGGCGCCACCCCGGCGACCTGGAGCAGGCTTTGACGTCCTGGGAGCAGAAGCTGCGCCCCTATGTCGACGCCCACCAGAAGAGCGGCGTCAGCAACCGCGTCGGCTTCACTCCCACCACCCGTGCCGAGCGGGTTCGCCGCGCCCTGCTGATGCGGTTTCGGCGGGTGGTCTTCGGCAGCCCGGCACTGTACCGGCTCATCGCGAGGAGCAAGCAGATGCGCCTGCGCAACGAGGACCTGGCCGCGGCCTGACCCACCGCTGGATCTGAGGCGCCTTCACCGCACCTTCTCCACCGTCGGAGAATCTGTACGGTTCACGCCGGAGATCAGGTTCCGGGGAAGTCGAACTCCCCGTCCTTGACGCCGCCGACGAACGCCTCCCACTCCGCGCGGGTATAGACGATCACCTCACCATCAGGCCGATGACTGTGCCGCACCGCCACCCGCCCACTACCATCGGCCAACGGCCCGGCCTCCACGCAGTTTCCGCCGCCGTTCTCGCTCTTCGTGCTGATGCGCCAGGCCACCTGGTCCAACTCCTCCGAGCTGGGCATCCCATGTCTTTCCATCATGTTCACCGCGACCGCTCCTCTGACAGTTTGGAAATGACCTTTACGGACTCCTCAGGCCCGAGCGAGAGCTTTTGCAACTCATCGTACGCCTGCACCAAGCGCTCGGTATCAGGCGATTCCACGTAAATTGCGCCCTTCGGGGTATCCGCATAAGCAACCTCGGGAAATGGCTTCTCTATCGTCAGGATCCGAAACGCGCCGGTCGGACTGGCATGTGCTCCGGCGCTGAACGGCAACACTCGAATCTCGATGTTCGGCCGAGCGGCGTACTCAGCCAGGTGATGGAGCTGAGCGGCCAGGCATTGCGAACCGCCGACCTCTCTGCGTAGTACCGCCTCGTCGATGATCGCCGACAGTCGCGGCGGAGCATCACCCTGGAGAATCCCCTGGCGAGCCATGCGAAGTTCGAGCCAGCGCGATCTCTGCCCGGCCTCAACATCAAAATCGGCGGCTGCGATCACCGCACGCGCATAATCCTCGGTCTGGAACAGACCTGGCAGCAAAGTGTTGTCGAACGTACGAATCTCCTGGGCCCGCGACTCCAACCACACATAGTCGATAAGCCAGCCAACGACCTCGTTGGCGTACCCGTCCCACCAGCCCTTCTGCCAGACCTCCTGGCTAAGTTTCATCAGGCTCTCGCGTCGCCTGCCGTCGGCCACGCCGTACAGATCGAGGAGGGCCAGCAGGTCCGGGCGCCGGATGGGATAGCCGCCGGACTCGAAGCGGCTGACGGTGCCCGGATCGCGCTGCAGATACTCGGCCACGTCCTTGAGGAGCAGATCGTTGGCCTCGCGCAGCTCTCGGAGTTGCTGACCAAGCCACTGAGAACGCAACGTGACCCACTTTGGAGCAGCCATGCTCCCCCTTTCTGACTTTCTGAGCAGATCCACGCAAACCGGATGCCAGCTCAAACAATCAAGTTGGACAACTTGTGGAGCACGTGTCGTGCATGCAACTATACCCAGAGTGAGGAGACGATCACAATAAGTGCACGGTTCGACAGCTACCGGTCAACCGGAGAGCCCGTGGTCGTACGAACACCAAGGAAGAGCAGGAGACCGGGGCGGGCTTCGCTGATAGGCCACGCTCGCCCCGGTCCCGATGCCGGAAGGAAGCACCCGAGATGGAGCACTTCAACGGTTCCGACTACCCGACTGTTTACCACGGCATGGTCTCGTGGCGCGGCGAGACCGGAGGAGGCGGAGGCGGTTTGTCCTGGCAGTCCGATTCGACTCTCGGCAGGGAGGAGGTTCGGGCGCTGGCCGGGGGACTGCCCCGCGTGTTCGCGCTGGTCCAGGAGGCCGAGGGAGAGGGTGAGGAGATCATGGCGCGGTTGGTGGCCTACGGGCTGGCCCTGCCGGGCGGCGACGCGGCCACCGTCGGCGCTGTCAGAGGATTCGGCCGGTGGACGAGCGCGCGGAGCGCGGCGTACCGGCTCGGCTCCGACCTCGTCTGGCTCGGCGACGGCGACGGGTGACCGTACCCGCCTGGCAGCGGACGGCTTGGCGGCCGAAGGGACGGCCGCCGAGCCATGCTCTGACCTGTGGGTTTTCGGGCGCAAAACGGGTAGGGCCGGAATATGAGTCAAATGCCCCCGGACCGTAAAGGTCTAAGTGACGAGCAGGCGGTCGAAGTCGAGGAGTGGACCGATGACCTCGGCCTTCACCACGAGATCCTTCCGAACGATCCCGGACATCAGGACACGCTTGACGAACGTCTCTGGCGTGAGGCCCCGAACCACGAGCGGCGGCCCCCACGCGAGGAGGACCGCCTGGTGGCACCGGATGAGGGCCTCGGCCCGGACGAGACGGCTGAGGAGTACGCCCGGGATGTCGGCCCCGACAGCGGAGACCTGTCAGCCGAGGAACGCGCCATCCACATCGAACCCGACTGATCCGGGCCTTGAGCACGTGATCGCGGAGGTTCCCCTCCCGCGTGGCTCAAGCCCGGAGCTGGCGGGTGATGGACGGGTCGGTGATGGCGGTGTCGTTGGCCAGCAGGAAGGCCTTGCTGAGGATGAGCGCCAACCGGCCGTCCTCCTCGAACGGCAGGAACAGTCCGGCGTGGGGGTCGCGTGCGGAGACGATGCACAGGTAGGCGTCGTTGGGTTCCATCAGGATGTTCGCCGACCCCAGGTGGATCTTGTAGGTGCGTAGATCGCCCCGGACCACCAGGAAGCGGTCGGTCAGGGTGCACCGGCCGGCGATGGTCGTACGCCCGATCAACCGGGACAGCGCGTCGCGCCGGACCCGGGCGCTCTCGGCCAGGTCGCCGAAGCTGTAGGACTGCCAGTAGTCCCCGTGGCCGGTGGGGTCCAGACCGGTGGAGGTGACTCCGACGGCCAGGTCGGCGTCTCGCAGCGCCTCCGACAGGACGAGCGGAGGAACCTCGGCCAGCGGGACCGGCGAGGTACCGGCGAGGAAACGGATGTCACCGCTGACGCAGATCGAGACGGTGGTGCCGTAGCCGTCGCGTTCGTAGGAGTGCTCGTCCAGGTGGAAGTCCCAGGTGACGGTCAGGCCGCCGGGCAGCTTTTTGGCGGCGGTGCACTCGTCGGACCCTCCGGCCGGGTCCCAGTGACCCAGCGACATGCCACTCCAGCCGCGATCGGTGAGCAGTGCCTTGGCCTGGCCGTACCGGAGCAGGTGGTTGGAGAACCGGCGCGAGTGGTCGCGCGTCTCCTCTTCGGCGGGGGTGAGCAGGTAGACCTCGCGGAAGGCCTGCTTGTACGGCTGGCGCAGCTCCTTGTCCTGCACCACCTCCCGCCAGGCGCGCACCTCCTCCACGGACGCGCGGGCCGGATGCCACAGCCGCACCGGCACGTCCGGCATGGTCAACCCCAGCTCGCTGCGCCACACGCCGGGCGAGACCTCGAACTCCCAGATCAGCCGATCGGTGACCGGGTGACCCTCCAACTGCCGATACGGCGGAGCCGTCTCGCCGGCGCATCCGGCTTCCAGCGCCCTGCTCAGGGTGGCCTGCTGCTGCAGGGTCTGCTTGGCCAGCGCGCGCAGCCGCTTGACCTCCTCGGGGTGCTCCCGCCTGACCGCCGCCGGGACCGCCTTCAGCTTCTTGTCCCCGTGCCACCACGACAGCTCGACCTTGCCGTCGGTTGAGATCACCGCCGTGTGCTCGCCGACGGCCTGCCGTACCCGCCCGTCGGGTATCCGGAACGCCACCTCCAGCCGGTTGGCCAGGGCGGCCTCGATCCGCTTGAACATGCGGTCCAGTTGCTTGGGCACCCCGGCGTGCCGGGTGGCCTGGCGGGCGGCGCGCAGCGCGGAGATCGCCTCGGGCGTCGGGTAGTCCCGCACCGCGCGGGCGATCTCGAACAGCAGCCCCTGGGAGGGCAGGGTCTTGGCCTGGGTGGGCGCCACCGCGATCCCGCGCAGCAGCCTGTCCAGCAGCTCGGGCAGCCAGGGCTCGTCCCGGAAGAGCGCCAGCCGGACGGCCCGGCCGATGATCGCCTTCTCTCCGTCCTCGAACGCCTTCTCCGCCCGGTAGGGAATCTCGCCGGTGTGGATCGCCGCGACGCGGGCCTCGGCCGCCTCCAGAGCCGTCCGGGCGAAGTCCGGGTAACCGGGCTGGCCACCGAGCCATTCGATCACGCCGGGCAGCGGGGCGTCATGGTCTGACCGTTCCCGCATCGCCTCGGCGAGCAGCGCCCGCCGCTCCACGTCCCAGCCGAGTAGCACGTCCATCTCGGCGACCGCGATCGGCCCGCGCCCCTCGGTGAGCCGGGCGCTCACTTCGGCGCCCATGCCCGCCAGCCCCGCCGCCACCAGCACGGAGAAGGGTTCGTACGGTTGCTTTCCGTCCGGCATCAGGAATCCGACCAGCTCGCGGGCCGCCACGGCCAGCCGCTGCTCGTCGACCACGTACCGTGCCGGTGTCGAGCTGCCGTCGCCGGCCTGGACCGCGCCCAGTCCGGTGCTCAGCTGGGAGGCGTCGGGCCAGTACGTGGGGTCGTTCGCGGTCCCGTTGATCAGACGGAGCAGGCGGTGCGCGAGGGGGGAGAGGCTCATGTCGACGGTTCCTGTCAGAGGTGGATCTGGCGGGTGATGGACGGGCCGGTGATGGTGGCGCCGGCGGCCAGGAGGAACACCCTGGACAGCACGATCGGCAACATGTCGCCCTAATGCCATCGAGCGCTGTTTTCCGTGAAATATCAGGTGGCAGCGCAATTTATAGCAGCGGCGAACGACAAAACGTCGATGGCTGCGGGCATACCGCCAGACATGATCGATACCGTCGGTGACCGGCATGACGGCTGAGCGGTTCCGGTCCACGTCCTGCCGCGCCGGATCGCCTGAACCGGTTCGACGGCCCGCCGGCGGTGCGCTCAGAAGCCGGCGCGGTGGGGAGCTCCCCGACCTTCCCGGTACGACGGTCAGCGGGTGAGGACGGCGACCAGGGTGTGCAGGTCGTCGACGATGTGGTCCGCCCCGGCCGCCTGGGGACGCTCCGCGTGGAGATACCCCCACGGGCCCCTGCGGATCAGAGCGGTCCGCATGCCGGCCGCCCGAGCGGGAAGGACGTCGTTGTCCAGCCGGTCGCCCACGTAGAGGATCTCCTCGGGCGCACGTCCCGACACCGCGACGACCTTGGCGAAGAACTCCGGGGCGGGCTTGGCCACGCCCCAGCCGTCGGAGGTGTGGATCGCGTCGACGGGCAGATCCATCGCGGCCAGCGCGTCATAGGCCTGCGGCGGCTGGTTGCCCGCGATGATCAGCTCGTACCCGAGGCCGCGCAACGCGGCCAGGCCGGGCCGTACGTCCGGATAGAGGTCGTCGGCGTCGAAGTTCACCCGGAGCCCGGCGGGGTCGTCACGCTTCCAGGCCTCCTGCTCTGCCTCGACGTCGAACCCGGGCCGCAGCAGCCGGAACGCGTCCTCGAACGACCGGTCGAGCGCGGCCATGCCGCCCAGCACGCCGAGCATGGTGAAGGGGGTGACGCCGAGCCGGTCGGCCCAGCGCGACCAGATCCGCGTCTCGTCGATCAGCGTCTCACCCACGTCGAACACCAGCGCCCTGACCACGCCGCCCCCCTTCCCAAGCCCATCCGATCGTAGCCCGCCCCGGCAAAACGGACACCCAGGGACCGTTTCAGAGCAAGCCCCCTCGCACGAACGCGCCCGGACACCGGCACCACCTGCCCCTCTCACCAAGCTGATCCATAACCGGAGGGCATGTGTCCCGGATCCAAAGAGAGTCCATGCAACACTTAGGGTGCTTACTCGAACACGGAGGGGGATAGGTCAATGGTGACAACGACACGGGGACGTCCCTCACACCATGTTTCCCCGAAGGATCCGCCGCCCGCTCGCACGGCGCGAGATCTCCTCGAAACGCTGCCCCCCACCCCCGGATTCCGCGCCGAAGTCATCGACGGGAGTCTGATCGTGAGCCCCGTGGGCACCCCCGAGCACAGCTGGAGCGCGACGCTCCTCTCCTACGCGCTGCAGCCGGTCGTCATGGAGCGCGACTGGCGCGCACACGTGGGCGGAGTGAACATCTGCATCGACGGCCCCCGAGACAGCCTGATTCCCGACTTCGTCATCGCCCCCGCGGACTGCCCGCGCTGGGGTGCCTTGGAGCTGCGCTCCTCCGGTTTGATCATGGTCACCGAGGTCGTCTCCCCGGGGAGCGCCCGAACCGACCGCGACGACAAACCCCGCATCTACGCCACGGGCGGGGTGCCGATCATGCTGCTCGTCGACCCGATCGCCACCCCTGGGACGGCAACGATTCTCAGCGATCCCGAGGACGGCGCCTACCGGACCGTCACACGCGTCCAGCTGGGCAAACCGCTCCAGATCCCCTCCCCCGTCGACTTCGACCTGGACACCTCGATCTTCCTTTGATGTCCTTCCCCATCCGAAGGCCGGTCGGTGGCGGACGGTCGGCGTGGCCCCGCGATACCGGGATTGCTCTCGATCCCGCCACGCCCCGCAGCCGTTCCATAATCGCCGCGTATTTCTCTCACGACCGACGACATCCCATGGAACACTTAGAGTACATGTTCGAACACGAAGGGATACAGGTCGATGGTGATGACAGCGTCTCAGCGATCCGCACCGCGCACCGCGCCCCAGCCGCCCGCTCAGCCCGCCGCACCTGAGGACCGTCCACTACCTCGCACCCCGAGGGAGATCTTCGAGTCCCTTCCCCCTATCCGTGGCCTACGGGCCGAAGTCATCGACGGGAACCTGATCGTGAGTCCTTCCGCGACCCCCCGGCACGCACGTATAGCAAGATGCCTCAGCAGAGCCCTGATTCCGGTGGAGGACAAGAACGGCTGGGAGAGCTTCTCCGGTGATGTCGACATCTGCGTCGAAGGTCCGCGGGACACCGTCGTTCCCGATTACTGTCTGCTTCCCGTGAAGGCTCCACTCTGGGGAGATCGGGAGATCCTCTCCTCGGGGCTGATCCTGGTGGCGGAGATCGTCTCGCCCGGGAGCATGGAGATGGACCGTGCCACGAAGCCCAGGATCTACGCGGGTTGCGGCATCCCGATCATGCTGATCGTCGACCCCGTCGCCTCGCCGCCCGCGGTGACCGTCCTCAGCGATCCCGAGGACGGCAGCTACCGGACCATGACGCACACCGAGATGGGCAAGCCGCTCCGGATCCCCTCCCCCGTCGACTTCGACCTGGACACCTCGATCTTCCTGTAACGACACCGACTCGACCTGCCCCGTCCCAGCGAGGCGCTGCCCCTGGGATACGGCACGCTCATCCCGTCCGCCCCGATGTGCCGGTGGCACCGGATGGGAGGCCGACCGATCCACCTGCCGTTCCGCTTCAAAGAAGCGGCGAAACGTGTTTTGCTCATGGCGGGGAGGGTGCATGAGGCCTAGACGGGCACTGAGGCCGGCGGAGGGTCGCCACTCCCTCCAGAGCGGGCTGGAAGACCTGCTCGAACACGTGGCGCGAGGAGATCGCGCCGCCTTTGAACGGGTCTACGACCTGGTCGCCGGCCCCGTCTACGGGCTGGTCCTGCGCGTGCTGCGCGACCCCGCGCAGAGCGAGGAGGTCGCCCAGGAGGTTCTCGTCGAGGTGTGGCGCAGTGCCGCTCGCTACGAACGCGCCCGTGGCTCGGCGATGGCCTGGGTCATGACGATCGCCCACCGCCGCGCCGTCGATCGCGTCCGCGCCGTCCAGAGCGCCGTCGACCGCGAGGACCGGGTGGCCAGGCTGGAGGTGCATCGTCCTTTCGACGAGGTCGCCGAGTCGGTGGGGGCCCGCCTGGAACGCGAACGGCTGCGCCGCTGCCTTGACGGGCTCACCGAGCTGCAACGTCAATCCGTCACTTTCGCCTATTACGGTGGATATTCCTATCGTGAAGTCGCCGAGCTGCTGAAGGTGCCGCTGGCCACGGTGAAGACCCGGATGCGTGACGGGCTGATCCGCATACGCGACTGCCTGGGGGTGGAACGATGAACAGCGTCGAGAGCGGTCACGACCCGCACACCCTGGCCGGCGCCTACGTCCTGGACGCCATCGACGACCCTGCCGACCGGCTGCGCTTCGAGGAGCACCTTGGCCGCTGCGCCGAGTGCGCGCAAGAGGTGCGTGGCATGACCGAGACCGCCGCCAGGCTCGGCCATGCCACGGCCACCAACCCGCCGCCGGGACTGCGCGAGCGGGTGATGACCCAGATAGATCAGGTCCGTCAGCTGCCGCCCTCCCTCATCGCGTACGCACCCGACGCGAGGAGGAAGGCCCCGTGGTGGCCCCGCCTGGCCGTCGGACTGGCCGCCGCCGGACTGGCCGCCGCCGTTTCGCTGGGTCTGTTCGCCGTCCGCGCCCAGGATCAGCTGGAGCAGATCCAGCAGCGCGACCGGCGGATCTCCGCCGTCCTGGCCGCACCCGATGCCCGTACCCTCACCGTGACCGCGCAGCGGGGCGGCACCGCCACCGTGGTGTTCTCCCGCGCCGAGGGAGAAATGGTGTTCCTGGCCAGCGGGTTGGCCACCCTGCCCGACAGCCGTACCTACCAGCTCTGGCAGATCGGCCCCACGGGCATCCGCTCGGCCGGCCTGATCCGCCCCGATGACTCCGGCCGTACTCCGCTCGTCGTCACCACCCCCTTCGCCGCCACCACCCAGCTCGGCGTCACCATCGAGCCCGAAGGCGGCTCGGCCCAGCCCACCACCCGGCCCCTGCTCCTGGTCGACCTGCCCGCCACCTGAGCACGGCAGCGCCCCGTACGACGACCACCCCGCCGACCGCCCTGGCGGGGTGGTCGTGTCGTCGGCTCAGCCCACAACGCCACCGTTCACATCGTCGACAGCGTGGCGTGGGTCAGTACGCCGAACCAGGGCCTGCTCAGTGTTCCGATCATGCGATTGGGACTCCCCCTCGCCGCGCCATCCGGCCCTGATAAGTCCTCCCACGACCGGTTCCGGCCGTGGGAGGACTTCCGCACCTTTCCGCAGGGCGATGCAACAGTTCGCCAGGCAAGTCCATCTGAGAAGTGACATGGACGACGAAAGGCGAAGGCAGTTGGAAGCAGATCCCCGGTTCGCCGGGTTCGTCGCCGAGCGCGGCGATGCGTTGTTGCGTTACGGCTATGTCCTGGCCGGGAACCCGCACGACGCGGCCGATTTGGTGCAGGAGGCGCTGCTGAAGCTACGCGCCTCCTGGCCGAGACTTCGCGCCAAGGACAATCCGGAAAGTTATGTGCGTACCACCATGGCCAGGCTGCACACGGCGGCCTGGCGGTTGCGGCGGCGCGAACTGCTCGCCTGGGACCTACCCGAGCACGGATACCACGACGCGCTGCCCAGCGAAGACGAGCAGGCGATGGGGGAGGCACTGGCCGGGTTGCCCCGCAAGCAGCGGGTGGTGCTGGTGTTGCGCTACTACGAAGGGTTGAGCGACGAGGAGATCGCGGTGGCCCTGAAGATCTCTCGTGGAACCGTGCGGAGCCAGGCGTCGCGGGCGCTCGGAAAGCTCCGTTCCGCGGTGGGTGAGCACATCGAGGAAGGCGTCATGTCGGATCGCGGGGAGCGGCGATGAACGGTATCGAAGAGCGGTTGAGCAGGACCTTGGGACACATGGCCGAACGAGCGCCGCGGCTGGCCGCCTCGGCGGCGGAACGGTTGGAGACCGGCTACCGGCGGCGCAGGAACAGGTCCCAGGCGCTGCTCGCGGCGGCGGCCGTGATGGTGGTCGCCGGCGGGGTGGCCGTGGGCCTGCAGGGGGGCGGCGACGGGAGGGTGCTGCCCGCGGCCGGCCCGTCGGAAGTGCCGTCCGCGATGATCAGCGCCACCGCGGAACCCATCGAGAAGATGTGGCCGCAGGCTGTGTGGAAGATGCCCGTCAAGGACTCCCAGGGCAGGGAACTTCGCCCCGTCGCACTGATCGACGACGGGACGCTGCTGGTCAAGGCGTGGCGCAAGGTCGAGCAGCCCGAGGTTCTCTACCTCTACAACCTGGCCGGAGGGGATCTGCGGAAGATCACGGACGTGCGCCAGTCGAAGAAGGCAGAGGGGGGCGCCGCGAACTTCGGTATGGGTGAGGGCGTGGTGGCGTGGTGGACTTCGACGAAGACCTCCGTACACCTCTGGGCCGTGCCGCTGACCGGTGGCGAGGCCAGGCAGGTGGCCGAGCACAAGACCGGAGGCGACATGATCGACAGCCTCACCGTGGCGAAAGGCGCGATTGTGTTCTCCGTGCTGAAGGGCGGGGTGTTCAGCGTTCCCGTGAACGGGGGCCAGGTGACCCCGGTCGACCGCGGGACCGGGCTGCACCTGTTGTCCTGGCCGTGGGCGGGCTCGCCTGGCACGTGGAGCCCCGAGGACGGGGCGCCGTTCACGCACCTGGTCAACCTGGAGACCGGGCAGACCAGCGACGCGACCCCTGCCCGCCGGGGAGAGCAGTTGCTCGCCTGCGGCGTCCAGTCCTGCATCGCGACGACGTCCGGCGGCGCCAGGGCGTTCACCCGGCTGCGTGACGGCTCAAAACAGCAGGAGGTGCCGACCGGCTTCCAGATCCCGGAGCCGCCAAGCCAGAGTCGCTTCTACGTGCGCACCCTCGGGAGTGACGCCCCGGGTCTTGGACTCTACGACCTGAAGACCGGAACGCTGGCGGACCTGGGCATCGGGAACGAGGCCGCGCAGGGTGAGGTCCCGGTCGCCGACCGGGCCGGGCGGATGATGACATACCTGACCGCGAGCGGTAGGTACGTCATCGACCTGTCCAGGATTCCCTGACCAGAGGCCCGGCCCTGGAGGGCTGCTCGGAAGGGTGCCCGAGCAGCCCTCCAGGCCGTATGAGGCCCGATCAAGGGCCATTCCTCGTTGGTGAGGTCTCCACGCGCCATGGCGATGGTCTATCAGGGTCGCACGGCGAATCCCTCAGACCTCATGATCTCAACCCCGTACAGGCCCCAGTGGCATACAAGTGCCTCAACCAGCGAAATCAGGGATGGTCCACGGCCCGAAAAAATCGACCAATCCGAGGGCGGTCCGGCGACGAATACGGCGCAGGGGAGAAGAACCCGACCGGATACCTCCCCAGCCCTCATGGGCCGGTCACAGACGTGACCGGCGGCCGAAAGGACCAACGAAACATGGAGCTCCGAATCAGTCGGCGCGCCCTGATCGGCATCGGCGTCGCGGGAGCACTCACCGCCTCCTCGTTCGCCCTGCTCAGAGCAGAGACCGGCGCGGCGTCCTCGCACCGCGAGGCGCCCATGATCGCGGGTGACCCGCGCAACGACAACACCGACGTGTACGCGTTCGTCAGCCCGGACAGACCCGACACCGTCACCTTGATGGCGAACTTCATCCCGTTCGAGGAGCCGAACGGCGGGCCGAACTTCTACCAGTTCGACGCCAGGTCACGCTACAACATCAAGATCGACAGTGATGGTGACGCACAGCCCGACACCGTCTACCAGTGGACGTTCCGTGACGAGGACAGGCGCGGCACGGCCACCTTCCTGTACGACAACGGCCCCGTCACCTCGCTGAACGACAAGAACCTGCTGTTCAGGCAGCGCTACACGGTCAAGAAGATCACCCACCGAGGGACGCGGACCCTGGTCAAGGACGGCGTGGTGGCCCCGAGCAACACCGGTCCGGCCTCGATGCCCGACTACGCCTCGCTGCGCACCCAGTCGATCAGGAGCCTGCCCGGCGGCGGGAAGGTGTTCGCCGGCCAGGCCGACGAGGCGTTCTTCGCCGACCTGCGGGTCTTCGACCTGCTCTACGGCGGCGACCTGTCCGAGGTCGGCCAGGACACCCTCAGGGGCTACAACGTGCACAGCCTGGCCCTGCAGGTGCCCAAGAACGAGGTCGCCCTGCAGGGCGACGCCGGCCGTAACCCGGTCATCGGCGTCTGGTCCACCGTGGACAAGTGGAGCCCGCAGGGCTACGTCCAGGTCTCTCGACTGGGCCAGCCACTGGTCAACGAGGTCGTGGTCCCGGCCGGGCTGAAGGACGCCTTCAACTCGCTGCCCCCGCACAAGGACGCCGACGTCCCGGCCGTCGTCAAGCGCGTCACCGACCCAGAGGTGCCCAAGCTCCTTGAGGCCGTCTACGGCCTCAAGGAGCCGAAGGCCCCCCGGGCCGACCTGGTCGAGATCTTCCTGACCGGCATCGCCAAGGCCAACGGCCCGATCAAGGCCGATCTCAACTCGCAGAGTCTCAACAAGGACGCGGGCAGGCTGCGCCCGGCGGAGATGCTGCGGCTGAACATGGCCGTCGCGCCTGCCACGAACCCGCACCGGCTCGGCGTGCTCGCCGGCGACCTGCAGGGCTTCCCGAACGGCCGCCGCCTCGGGGACGACGTGATCGACATCGCCCTGCAGGCGATGGCCGGTGCCGCCCAGAGCGGCAGGCTCGTCGACGCGCTGGCCGCCGGCGACAAGGTGGACCGGAACGACAAGCCGTTCGGCACCCGGTTCCCCTACATCCCGCTGCCCGGCAACACGTCGGTCAACGCGGGCTGATCCGACGACGCGGGACCCGGCCTGCCCGGGTCCCGCCCCCGGTTCCTGGGAGTAACCACCGTGAAGACATCCGTAAAAGCACGGATCGCCGTGAGCGTGCTGGGCCTGGCGACGGCGCTGACCGCGGGGGCGGCCCTGATCCCCGGCGATCGAACGCCGTCGTCCGCCACCGCCCCGTCCCGGCAGCCGGCCGAGATCCCGGTCTCGGCCGGTTCCCTCAAGAGCGCGATCCAGGCGCTGACCGCCCGGCTGCGGCGGCTGCCCGGTGACCACCAGGCCTGGGCTCGGCTCGGCTCCGCCTACGTCCAGCAGGCACGCCTGAGCGCCGACCCGTCCTTCTACCCGAAGGCCGAGCAGGCGCTGGCCCGCTCCGCCGCGCTGAGCCCCGGCAATTTCGCCGCGCTGACCGGCCAGGCATCGCTCGCCGCCGGTCGGCACGACTTCGCCGAGGCCGTACGGCTGGCCAAGCTGTCACAGACCGCCAATCCCTACGGCCAAGGCGCCCAGGCGGTGCTGGCCGACGCCTACACCCAGCTCGGCCGCTACGACGAGGCCACCCGGGCGATCAGCAGGATGATGGAGTTGCGCCCCGGTGTCGCGGCCTTCACCCGGGCCTCCTACGACGCCGAACTCCGCGGGGATCGTACGACGGCACGCCGCATGCTGGAGCACGCCCTTGACGACGCCTTCTCCCCCGACGACATCGCCTACTGCCGTCACTACCTGGGCGAGCTGGCCCTGCGCTCCGGTGATCCGCGCGGCGCCACCGAGCAGTACCGCCTCGCGCTGAAGGCTGCCCCCGACTTCACCGCCGCTCTGGCCGGAACCGCCAGAGCAGCCGCGCTGGACGGACGGCCGGCCGAGGCCGCCGACCTCTACGCCACCGTTGTCGGGCGCCTGCCCCTGGCCCAGTACGTGATCGAGTACGCCGAGGTGCTGGTCGCGGCGGGCAGGGATCCCGCCGAGCAGTGGGCGCTGCTGCGCGCGCAGCGGACCCTGATGGAAGCCGCCGGGGTCAAGGACGACCTGACCTGGGCCGAGTTCGAGGCCGACCACGGCTCTCCCGCGCGGGCCGTCGAACACGCCGAGGCCGAATACGCCCGCAACCCCAACGTGGTCGCCGCCGAC
Organism: Streptosporangium sp. CA-115845; assembly: GCF_050943795.1. Taxonomy (NCBI): domain Bacteria; kingdom Bacillati; phylum Actinomycetota; class Actinomycetes; order Streptosporangiales; family Streptosporangiaceae; genus Streptosporangium; species Streptosporangium sp. CA-115845. The sequence continues at coordinate 7,098,095 of NZ_CP191988.1, forward strand.
GCCCTGGCCTGGGCCCTGCACCGCGACGGCCGTGACCGGGAGGCCCTGCCGTACGCGCGTAAGGCCACCGCCACCGGCTGGCGCAACGCCCTGTTCCATCACCACCGCGCCGAGATCGAACGCTCGCTCGGCCGCACCGAGGAGTCCAGGCGCTCCGCCGCCCGGGCCCGCGACGCCGACCCCACCTTCTCCGCCGATCTCCCTGCCCTAGCGAGGTTCTCCTGATGATTGCGGTCACTACCGCCGCCTGCGGCCTGGCGATGTGCGCGACGCTCGCCGCGGGCGCCGCGCCCTCCAACGCGGAGGTGGCGCACCCACTGGGCAACTTCACCGTCAACCACTACAACGGCCTGCGGATCACCCCGGACCGGGTGGAGAACCTGGCGGTCGTGGACAGCGCCGAGCTGCCCACCCTGCAGGCCCGCCCCGCGGTGGACGCCGACCGCTCAGGAACGGTCTCGGACGCCGAACGGTCGGCGTACGGCACCGCCCGGTGCGGCGAGCTCGCCACCGCGCAGCGCCTGACGGTGAACGGGGCCGCGACGGTGTGGCAGATCTCCGAGGCCGTCTTCGCCTACGAGCCCGGTCAGGGCGGCCTGCAGACCAGCCGCCTGACATGCCGCCTGCACGCCGCCGCGAAACCGCTCCAGGCCCCCACCGCCGTCGCGGCCTCCGGCTCCGGGACCTCGGAGGGGAGCGGGACGGTCGAGTTCAGCGACGGCTTCCTGGCCGACCGACTGGGCTGGCGGGAGATCACCGCGGTGTCCGCCGCGGGGCTACGGCTGGTGCGTCCTTCGGTGCCCGGCACGAGTGTGAGCCGGGAACTGCGGTCCTACCCCGGCGACCTGCTGGCCGACCCACTGGACCAGCGGACGGTGAGGCTGGGAGTGACGCCGGGAACCGGCTCGGCGGCGACCGCGATACCGCTGGTGTCCGGCGGACCCGTCGCAGACGCACTGGCCGCGCTGGACCGCCTGTTCACCAACCTGATCGGCGCCGCGTCGCTGACCGTTCCGCTGGGCCTGCTCTCCGTGGCGCTGGCCGCGGTCCTCGGCGCCGGCCACGCGCTCATCCCCGGTCACGGCAAGACCATCATGGCCGCCTACCTCGCCGGCCGCAGCGGCCGCCCACGTGACGCGCTGGTCGTCGGCGCCACCGTGACGGCCACCCACACGCTGGGTGTTCTCGTCGTCGGCCTGCTGCTGAGCGCCTTCTCCGCCCTCACCGGGGAGGCCGTGCTCGGCTGGCTCGGCCTGGCCAGCGGCCTGCTGATCACTGTCATCGGCGCCGGTCTGCTGCGATCGGCCTGGCGCGCCCACCGCAGCGGCGAGCCCTCCGGCCACAGACACGGGCACGGACACGGACACGGACACGGGCACGGACACGGGCACGGGCACGGACACGGACACGGACACGGACACGGACACGGACACGGACACGGGCACGGACACGGACACGGGCACGGACACGGGCACGGGCACGGGCACGGGCCCTCCGTCGAAGGGCACGACCAGAGATCCGGCCACGGGCACGCTGATCCGGGCCGTGGAGTCGTCCGGACGGCGGTGCTGGAACGGGAGCGGCCCGCACGGACCGAGGCCACCCGCTCACGACGCGGGCTGGTGGGGATGGGGGTAGCGGGAGGCCTGGTGCCCAGCCCTTCCGCGCTCGTCGTCCTGCTCGGCGCCATCGGGCTCGGCCGCACCTGGTTCGGGATCGCGCTGGTGTTCGCCTACGGCATCGGCATGGCGAGCACCCTGACCGCCACCGGCCTGCTCCTGGTCAGGCTGGCGGGACGACTCGACCGGATGGCGACGAGAGGACACGGCATGGCTGCCCGCCTGTCGTCTCTCGCCCCGATCGGCACCGCCGCCGTCGTCATCGTACTCGGCCTGGGCCTGGCCATCCGGGGCCTGACCGGAGCCGCCTGAGCGGAACCGGCCCTCGCCCCGCGTCCGGCGGTTCCGCAAACCGGGGTCATCGGCAAGGCCCCCACGCCCCGTATCCGTGATCTGGGGAAGATCACCCTGGTGCGGGACGCCACCTCGACCGAACCACGTTATGCGGTACCTGACTTTTTGGCGGTATGTGGTGGTGGGGTAGGCAGTTGAACGACGATACGGAGTCCGCCCGCAGGACGCGGGACGATGGTGAGGGATCCGCCGTGTACCCGGGTGATGCTCTTGACGATGGCCAGGCCGAGGCCGACGCCTGCGTGCTCGTTGCGTATTCGTTCGGTGCCGCGCTGAAACGGTTCGGTGAGTGTCGAGACCAGCTGTGAGGACAGCTTCTCGCCGCTGTTTTCGACAGTGAGCACCACGGTCTCGGGGCGGACGCCGGTCGTGACCCACACGGTGCCCTGTTCGGGCAGGTTGTGCACGATGGCGTTGTGCACAAGGTTCGTCGTCATCTGCAGCAGGAGCGCCTGCGACCCGATAGCCGAGGTGATGTCACCGGAGGTCTCGATGCTGACACCGCGTTTCTCGGCGAGCGGGAGCAGTGTTTCGACGGCCTCTTCTACGAGGAGGGACAGGTCGACGGGTTCTCGGGTGAAGGACCGTTGGTCGGCGCGGCTGAGCACGAGTAACGCCTCAGTGAGGTCGATCGCTCGGGCGTTGACGGCGTGAAGGCGGTCGACGAGTTCGCCGGTGTCCTGGTTCGGATCGTTGCGGGCCACGTCGAGAAGCGTCTGCGAGATCGCCAGCGGGGTGCGCAGTTCGTGCGAGGCGTTGGCTGCGAATCTCCGCTGTTCGGCGACGTGTGCTTCGAGCCGTGCGAGCATCGTGTCGAAGGCGTCGGCGAGTTCGCGGAACTCGTCTTTGCGGCCCTCCAACCGGATCCGGTGGGAGAGTGACCCGTTCGCGGCCATGCGGGTGGCGTCCGCGATGTGGGTCAGCGGGGCGAGCATGCGGCCGGCGAGAATCCACCCTCCCAGGAGACCGAACACCAGCAGGAAGACCAGGTACCGTGGTTATGATCCAGGGTTCGCCGAGCCGTTTGCGCAGTGCCGAGACCGTGATGCGCACGGCGTTGGTGAACGGATCCGCGTTCTCGTCCCACGCTCGCGCCAAGAGTTCTTCGGCGCTGACGACACCGCCTTCGGCGGCGACGAGGACTTCGAGCACGGCGAACTGCTTCCTGGTCAGCGCGACGTAGCGGCCGTCGCGGTAGACCTCTCGGCGGAACGGATCCAGCCGCAGACCTGCGATCTCTCGCACAGGCGGCCTGTTGTGCGCACGCCTGCGGTCGAGTGCTCTGAGCCTGAGCACGAGTTCCTGGAGTTCGAACGGCTTCGTGAGGTAGTCGTCGGCGCCGAGCTCGAACCCGGTGGCCTTGTCGTCGAGACGGTCGGCAGCGGTGAGCATGAGGATCGGCATGCCGCTGCCGGAGGCGACGATGCGTTTGGCGATCTCGTCACCGGTCGGTCCGGGAATGTCTCGGTCGAGGACGGCGATGTCGTAGGCGTTGACGCTCAGCAGTTCCAGAGCGGTGTCGCCGTCACCGGCGATGTCCGCCGCGATCGCTTCCAGGCGCAGGCCGTCGCGGATGGCTTCCGCCATAAAGCGTTCGTCCTCAACGATCAACACACGCATGCTCCGAGGCTACGAGCCGGAGCGTATCGTCGGCATATCGAAAACCACATACGTGCCGGCAACACCACGCTGCCTTGACTGGCGGCATGACGACCACCACTCCGCAGGCCGCTCAGGAAACCCTGGCCGCAAGCGCGCGGGACCTGACCAAGACCTACGGCCGGGGCGATACCCAGGTGCATGCCCTGCGCGGCATCGACCTCGATCTCCCACGAGGCAGGTTCACCGCGATCATGGGGCCGAGCGGATCGGGTAAGCCCGTTCTAGGATTGTTACACTTCTTCTCGGCCTAGGGATGACTGTCTACCTGGCAGGATGCCGCACATACTCCGCCTAGCCTGATCATTCCCTCTGCATTGCTCCGCTCTCCGGGGAGGGGGCCGTGCCTGACCGTGTGCCATACGCGGACGCCCCACATCTCCCCGTCCCCCGTAGCTGCCGACACCGGGACTGCGACCGGGTTCCGTCAAGTTCGGCTTCGTGTGTACCCTGCCCGGTGACCTTCCGGCCAAGCTGGTTGCCCTGCCGGTACAGCCGTGCTTGACGGGTTCCGAGAGCCCCGGACAATTGGGCGGCGGGGGCACCTACCTGTACGCGCCACGCGAATCGGCGCGCGGAGCGGGCCGTGTAGACCGAACAGACGTAGTCGTTAGCGCTGAGCACCTTCAGGCCAGATGACATGGATCTTCAGCCCTCGCTCTCTGGCTTCAGCTACGACATCTGCCGTTCCGCCGTATGCCCTGGCAGGCTTACTGTCCCAGACGGCGATTAGCTCATCAGCGTGATCAAGCATGAAACGGCTGGCCACCATGTGTGACTCAGATGTGGACTCGATGAAATCCATCGCGTGAACCTGCTCGGCTCTGGCGAGTAACGCGTCGTACTCCTGGTGCGCCTCGGCGGGTAGCCCTTCCCGGTACTGTCTGGCGGGGGTCACGACCTCCAGCACTCCGCCTAGGTCGATGACGGCTCGGGCGAAAATCTGATCAGCACCGTCCGCGAGACATGACAAGCCCGTGAGCGTAGGGGCATGTTCGGCAAGCAGCAAGCGAATGGCATCGTCGATCAGAGTAGTGATCGCGGCGGAAAGGCCTCGGTGTCCGGAGACGGCGATACGGATCATGGCCTTCTTTCTATAGGAGAGTCGCGCGAAGACGCTCGTCGAACGCGCGGGCGCTGCCTGTCATTGGACCGCCATAGGTTCGGCGGAACCGCTTAGTGCGTTGGATGATCCGCTCTGAACCGTAGGTGATCCCTACCGTCAGGGCGTTTGATACCAGGTGAAAAGCCTCGTCATAGTCACCGGACATGGCCTTGGCAGTGGCGATCTCAGTCATGAGCACTCCACGTTGCTTGATGGCTGGTTGGACCGATGACAACGACTCGGCGAACGCGGCCACGGCTTCGTCTGCGCGGCCGAGTCGTACCATGACCAGTGCGCGATAGCCCGCGAGCTTCGCATCATCGAACGGGAAGACCCAAGGCCACGGCGGTGCTGCTGCCCGTTCGCTGGCAATCACTGCGGATTCGGCCTCTCGTAACGCGGCTACAGCGGCGGGGGCGTCATGGGCGGTCGCGTGGCCGAGTGCCTCAATGCTGCACAGCCATGCTCGTGCGGTTGCCGGTGGCTGTTCACCTAGTTCCCTCCGCGCTTGGGCGAGTAGGTCTAGCGCCAACCTGGGATCATCGGCGTCGATCTCGAAGGCGGCCAGACTGCCGATCATGTAAGCCGCTAACAGGAAGTGTTCGGCCTGACGGGCGCTGTCGATCGCCAAACGGTAGTAGGTGCGCGAGGTGCCGATGTCGTGCATGTCGGCATGAACCCATGCGGCGAAACCGGCGGCTTCGCTCATCACTGCACGGATGTCACTGGCGAAGTCGGACTGGGCAGCGCGTCCGAGGACACGGTTCGCCAGATTCACATGGGCTACGGCTCCTCGGGCTAGCTCATTGGCGGGCGTCGTTGCCTCTAGACGTCGTTGAGCGCCGGTGATGTTGGTCAAAGTGGGTGCGGTGGTTTCGTTCACCTCCGCACGTTTGGGCAGGGGTAGAGCTGCGAGAGCTACCGCCTTGCCGAAGTCTCTGCGTTTCGTTGGATCGTCATCCCCTCGGGCACCGAATCGGAGCAAATGAAGTGGAAGTCCGATTCGGACTGATATTTCCCGGACCTGGTCCACTGTGAGCGGCTGACGATTCCGCAGCACTTTAGAAACCCAGCTCTGGGAGTAGCCGACCGCCTCGGCTAGTTGGCCCTGCGTCCATCCGTTGACCCGCTGCACCTCAGCGAGGACGGCGGGGATGTCGCACTCCGCGAGAGCGGCTGCTACGGCGGGCGTGGACCAGAACTGAAGCGAGGGACGGCCTTGGTCCTGTCTCATAACATTAGGTTAGGTGCGGAAGTGCTACCGCACAGATATTCGTGAGAAGAATAATCCCAGTGCTGCCAGTGCTACGGCATTAACTAGGGCCAATGCCCGCAGCGATGATCGCCCTATGAGTGCTTCTCCGCTCCGTACGGCAGGGGCTACGGCTTGCGCTCAAGAGTCGCGACGCTCCTCCTGTCTGCACTAGAGGCATGGCGTAGCTCTCGCTCTCATCCAAGCTCATAAAAGAGCGGACCCGCCTCAGTGATTGCGCACTGGACGGGTCCTTGACCGCACGCTGGAGGTGCGATCCATGGATCATCCTAGAGCCAGGCGCTCTAGTAACGCGACGACGGGGAACCGGGGCAAAGCATCCGCTGTCGTACGGCAACCAGTCGTGAAAGATCCGCTGGAGGACCGGTTCATCCATCTTGTCCGGCTGGCCTGGGATCTCCGTTATCTGGGTGTGGCGACGAGGGTGGAACTCCCCGTGACCTCGGAGCCGTGTGTGGTGGTGGGTGAGGCGGGGGCGGTGCGGGTGACCATCCTGGTCCAGCACGGAGTGTGGGTCTTCACCTGGGGGCGCGGTCGTACTCAGCGAGTCGATGCGTTCAACGAGGACGCGGCGCGGCGCATTCTCAAGGCGGCGGCGCGGTGAGCCGGGAAGGCGTCTACAGCGCGGTAGAGGCGATGTTCCAGCGCTGGGACGGGCTGTGTGTCCTGGGCACTCGCAATTTCCGTGGTGAGGTGCAGTCGGCGGGGCAGGCTCGTAAGTGGGTGGTGGATCTGCTGAGTGCGCATTGCTTCTCGGGTGAGGTCCTGGAGACGGTGAGGCTGTTGGTCAGCGAGGTCGTGACGAACAGCATTCTTCACAGTGACTCCGGTACTGCCCCTGAGGGGCTGGTCACGGTCGCTGTGGGGCTGGGTGAGGGCGTGATCCACATCGAGGTGATCGATGAGGGATCGTCGGTCAACGTGCCCGCGATGCGACCGGCGGATGAGGACACTCTCAGCGGGCGGGGCCTGGACTGGGTCCATCACCTATCCAGCGGCTGGGGTTCTGATCATGATCCGGAGATAGGTCGCGCGGTCTGGTTCCGGCTGGCCTGCTGACCCTTTGAGCTGGTGCGGCGGTGCGTCATCCCCACGTGAATACGCCGTCGCACCTGGCCGGGGAGGTCTCCTGAGTTTTGAGGGCGCTCGTGGAGACCTCCCCGTTGCCCGCCGAAGTTGTGAGCCCCATGGGTGGTGTGGGGTACGGGGGAAGACGTGATTCGCCCGTATCTCCCATCGCAAATGGCGCTTCCCCAGGGACGGGGTGCCGGATGGAGTATGGGGAGGGGCGATCGAACAGCGGTCGCCCCTCCTATTTTTGTGTCGGCAGGCGATAAAGATCATTTCCATGAGTCCGCGGCGCCTTTTCAAGATCACGGAGCGGAGCGGGCCGGCGCCAATCCGAAGGAACCCGAAGGGTCCGCTTGCGGTTGGGGCCTGCCAGTCGGAGCGGCCTAGCGCCGGGTGTTGAACATCGCGGGATCGGTACGTCTTCTGGATGACGTACCGCGCGGGTGTACGTCATCGCGGAATCCTGGGTCTGGGCGGCTGCGCGTTGGCGGTCGGCGGGTGCGTTCGGTGCGGCGGGTGGCTGGTGCGGCGGGCGGCGTGGTCCGCGCGTTCGTGCTGGGCGGGCGCGGGGCGGGACCGGCCGTCAGGCCGCATGCCCGGTCCCGATGTCCGCGCGGCGGGGGCGGGCGTGCCGCGCCGGGCGGCGGTGCGGAGCGCTGCCGCCTGCTTGACCTCAATAAGATTAATTCGGCAACTTGGCGCGGCTTCGCGTTGTCCTGTCTCGCTTGATGGTTGACACTCTGGCCTCGCTTAATGCTTGACACCTTGATCGTCTTCTGTGCCTGCTCGTGGCGTTATCTGCGCTTCGGGGGCCGGAATGGCATTGGTGGAGTTGAGTGTCGTGGAACAGCGCTATCACGCGGCGATGTCCTGGCTAAGACGCGCAGGAAGCGCGGGACCACAATCGGTTAGCGACCGTCGGGGCCGAACCAGGCGGCATCGGTGAGGTGCCCCAAAGACTCGGGTAGAGCGGTCAACTGGTTGCCGCCCAGGTAGAGCCAGGTGAGGGCGGTGAGGCTCCCCAGGCACTCGGGTAGACCGGTCAACTGGTTGTTGCCCAGGTTGAGCGATTCGAGGGCGGTGAGGCTCCCCAGCCACTCGGGTAGACCGGTCAACTGGTTGTCACCCAGGTAGAGCGATTCGAGTGCGGTGAGGTTCCCTAGGCACTCGGGTAGAGCGGTCAACTGGTTGCCGTCCAAGCCGAGCCAGGTGAGAGCGGTGAGGTTCCCCAGGCACTCGGGTAGAGCGGTCAACTGGTTGCCGTCCAAGCCGAGCCAGGTGAGAGCGGTGAGGTTCCCCAGCGACTCGGGCAGAGCGGTCAGCCGATTGCCGCCCAGGTCGAGCCGCCGTTCGAGGGCGGTGAGGTTCCCTAGGCACTCGGGTAGAGCGGTCAGCTGGTTGCCGCTCAGGTCGAGCCAGGTGAGGGCGGTGAGGTTCCCCAGCGACTCGGGTAGAGCGGTCAACTGGTTGTTGCTCAGGTTGAGCGATTCGAGGGCGGTGAGGCTCCCCAGCCACTCGGGCAGAGCGGTCAACTGGTTATTGCCCAGGAGGAGCCATTCGAGGGCGGTGAGGCTCCCCAGCCACTCGGGCAGAGCGGTCAACTGGTTGCCGCCCAAGAAGAGCTGTTTGAGGGCGGTGAGGTTCCCCAGCGACTCGGGTAGAGCGGTCAACTGGTTGTTGCTCAGGTTGAGCGATTCGAGGGCGGTGAGGTTCTCTAGGCACTCGGGCAGAGCGGTCAGCCGGTTGTTATACAGGTCGAGCCAGGTGAGGGCGGTGAGGTTCCCCAGCGACTCGGGTAGAGCGGTCAACTGGTTGCCGTACAGGTCGAGCGATTCGAGGGCGGTGAGGTTCCCTAGGCACTCGGGTAGAACGGTCAACCGGTTGTCGCGCAGGTCGAGCCGTTTGAGGGCGGTGAGCTGGGCGAGTGACTCGGGCACCGTGCTCAGCCGGAGACCGGACAGGTCGAGGCTGATCGACCCGTCATCCAAGCACTCGGTGATCCGTGTGACGGCGATCGCCTGGCCTGCCTCGGAGTCCACCATGATCTCTCTTCTCCTTGTCGTTCACGCGCCTGAGCTCGCCCCTGCGCCGTACCGGTATCCGTCCCCTCCTCGGCCGCTTCGGGCACGAGGGTCGACGATGACGCTAGAGACCGGCACTGGAGAACGACTTGTAAGTCATAGGGCGCCCCGGCCGCAGACAGCCGTCATTGAGGAGAACCGTCTGCCGTTACGGCCGTCTCGCATGACCGCTCAGGGCTCGTCGCGCCGCCCCGGGTGGAGGACCACTCAGCGGAGAAAGACCGTCCAAGGCCGTGTCAAGCATCATCCGATGCCATTGCGTCAAGCATCAAGAGAGTCGCGACAGGCTGGGACAGTCTGAGGCGGGGCGTCGTGAGAGTCGCCAATTAATTCGGCAACTGGTCCGGTGGCTCGGGTCTGGTGGGCTGAGGTGCGGCGGCGCGGAGCGCTGGCGCCTTGAACCAGTAAGGAAGATTTGAGCCAATCAGGCGTGCTCTTGTGATCTTGGTGAGCGGGTCAGCGATCTACTCGACGCGAGCCATGACGGCTCCTCGGGCGGGTGGATGGGTTGCGGAGAGCCGGGTCAGGGTTCACGAAGATCGCCATAAGGCGGCACGGGCACCGGTGGGGAACCAGATGGCAACCCGGCTGATCAACGGAAAAGAAGTGTAATAACCCGAGGTTGGGCAAGTCCACGCTGATGTACTGCCTGGCCGGACTCGACCAGGCCGGCGGCGGCACCGTCACCGTGGCCGGCACCGACCTCGGATCACTCGGCGACGACGCGCTCACGGTCTTCCGCCGCGAGCACGTCGGCTTCGTGTTCCAGTCGTTCAACCTGCTGCCGATGCTCACCGCGCTCCAGAACATCGTGCTCCCGCTTGAGCTGGGCGGTCGCCGGATCGACGACGCGGCACGGGAGCGCGCGCGCACGCTCGCCGATACCCTCGGCGTGGCCGACAGGCTCGGCCACCGGCCCGCGGAGTTGTCCGGCGGCCAGCAGCAGCGGGTCGCGATCGCCCGGGCCCTGATCACCCAGCCGGACCTGCTGTTCGCCGACGAGCCCACCGGAAACCTGGACAGCACCACGTCGGCGGAGGTACTGGACCACCTGCGCCGGTCGGCGCGCGAGCTCGGCCAGACCGTCGCGATGGTCACCCACGAGCGGGACGCGGCGACGTACGCCGACGACGTGGTCACCATGCAGGACGGGCGGATCGCCTGATGCGTACCGTCTTCCTCGCGTCGCTGCGCACCCACCTCCGCAGGTACGTCGCAGCGGCGATCGCGGTCATCGTCGGAGTCGCCTTCGTCGTCGTGGTCGGCGTGCTCACGTCCGGGGCACGGAGCGGACTCATGGACGGCTTCGGGGCGCCGTACCGCAATGCCGACCACGTGGTCTCCGAGCTGGGCACGAAGGCCGCGATCGCACTCGCCGAGCGACACGGCCAGAACGCATCCGCGATCGGCCGGGCCATGCTGCCGATGCGCGCGGGCGACCGTCTGTTCCCCGAAACGGCCGTGGGGCCGATCGCCCCCTCGGAGGAGATGCGCTGGCAGGAGCTCGGCTCGGGCCGCTTCCCAGCACGCGAGGGCGGGGCGGTGGTGGACGTGTGGGTCGCCCAGGCCAGGGAGGTCGCGGTCGGCGACCGGATTCGGATCGGCGAGGGCGCCACCGCGACCGACGTACGAGTGGTCGGCCTCGTGGAGTCGCCCTCCACCTCGGCCCAGGCCTCGGTGTACGTCACCTGGCCGCAGTTGCTGCAGTGGCGCGACCACCCCTCGCTCTCGCTGGGCCGGATGGCGGTGCGCGGGGAGGTAGGCCGGCTCCCGGAAGGCGCCAAGGTGCAGGCGCCGGAGGCATTCGTCACGGAGAAGCAGACCGAACTCAACAACAACGTGAACACCTTGTCGGTGATGCTGCTGGTGTTCGCCGGCATCGCGCTCTTCGTCTCGGTCCTGGTCATCGCGAACACGTTCTCCATCCTGTTCGCGCAACGACTCCGCGACTTCGCGCTGCTGCGCTGCGTCGGCGCGACCCGGCGGCAGGTGGCGCGTTCGGTACGCCGCGAGGCGGCCACCGGCTAGCCCGGTTGCAGGTCGCCGCCGGCACCGGCTGGGGCCCGGCGGGCGTGGTCGCGCCCGAGACGCTGGCCACCCTCACCGACTCCCCCGAGCCGCATGCCATCTGGATCCGCGCCTCCTCCGGCGCCGACCCGATTCAACTTGTCGGTGACCTGGACAAGCTGGCGGATCCGGTTGGCGCGACGATCGACAACGGGTTGCAGGCCCGGGAGACGGAGGACCAGCAGTTGAGAATCCTCACCTGGTCGGTGCTCGGCCTGCTCGGCATCGCCGTGGTGATCGCCCTGATCGGGATCGCGAACACCCTGGGGCTCTCCGTACTCGAACGCGCCCGCGAACACGCGATGCTGCGCGCGCTCGGGCTCACCCGCAGGCAGCTGCGGCGGATGCTGGCGGCCGAGGCAGTGCTGCTGTCGGTGGTGGCCACCCTGCTCGGCACCGTGATCGGCGTCGGATTCGCCTGGGTCGGCTACGAGACGTTCGTGACGCGGGCTCTCCGCGACGCCACCATGCGAGTCCCCTGGCCATCACTCGGCGTCGTCGTCCTCGTCGCCGTCCTGGCCGGACTACTCGCCGCTGTTCTCCCGGCACGCCGGGCCGCCCGGGTGACTCCGGCCGCAGGGCTGTCCCTTGACTGAAACCCCTCGTCAACCGCTTGGCCGGCGGCTGAGAAGGTCCGCCGTGCGCGGCACTGTGTACGCGACGAGTCCCTTCTTGATCAGGAGGTGCCGCGTGATGCGGCGCGGGCTGACTCCCCGGCCCTTCAGGCCGGGGAGCGCGTCAGTCGGATCTCCGGGCACAGCACTGTGGCACGACGGCACAGCCCCGGCGGGCGAACCGGCTCAGAGTTTCTCCATCGCCTTGCGGATGCGCTTGTCGGAGATCGAGTACGGGGTGCCGAGGGTCTGCGCGAAGTAGCTGACCCTGAGCTCCTCGATCATCCAGCGGATCTGCCGGACGTCGTCGTCGGAGCGGCGGGCCGGGGGGAGCTTCTCCACCAGCTCGTGATAGTCGTCCTCGATGTCGTGCACCTTGCCCATCCGCTCCCCGTCGCGGAACGCGTCCTCGTGCACCTTCTCCAGCCGCCGCTCGGCCCCCTTGAGATAGCGGAGCAGGTCGGGCAGGCGCTTGTGGCCGGTCTCGGTGACGAAGCCCGGGTAGACCAGGTTGGCCACCTGGTCGCGGATGTCCTCGATCGCGGGCGTCGAGCGGGACTCGGGCAGCAGCGTCGAGACGGTGTGCCAGACCTTGAGGATGCTCTCGACGCGAGCGACCACCTCGGCCGTGGTGTCGAAGAGCTCGGCGCGGACCGCCTCGTGCAGGGCGGTGAAGGCGGACTCGTCCCAGACCGGCCCGCCGTACTCGTTCATGAGATGGTCGGCGGCGCAGGCGATGCAGTCGTCGAAGAGGGCGACGGCACCGGCGTGCGGGCTCCGGCTCAGGGCGAGCTTGGACTGGTTGCCGAGGCGGCCGAGCACCCATTTGGCCGGGGACGGGGTGTTGAGCAGCAGCAGCCTGCGGGTGCCCTCCCACATGGCCCGGCGCTGCTCGGCCTCGGTCTCGAACATCCGTACCGCCACGGTGGCGCCCTCGTCGGCGAGTGCCGGATAGGCCTTCATCCTGCGCTGCTCGAACGTCTTGGGCAGCGCGCCCACGCTCCACCCCGTCAGGCCGGTTTTCTCCAGGCCGTCGGCGGCCTTGGAGAGGGTCTGGCGGAGTTTGGGAGCGAGGCGTCGCTTGAGATCGGCCAGGTCCTTGCTCTCGGCCAGCTTCTGCCTGCGGCCGTCGGTAACCCGGAAGGTGATCTTGAGGTGGTCGGGGACCAGGCCGGGCTGCCAGTCCTCGCGCGTCACCTGGAAGCCGGTCAGGTTGAGCAGCTCGCGCTCCAGCACCGCGAGCAGCGGCTCCTGGGTGGGCCTGGCCCGCTCCAGAATCTTCTTGGCGTAGTTGGGGGCGGGGACGAAGTTGCGCCGGATGTTCTTGGGCAGACTGCGGATCAGCGCGGTGAGCAACTCCTCGCGCAGCCCGGGGATCTGCCAGTCGAACCCCTCGACGTTGACCTGGTTGAGCAGCGCGAGCGGGATGTGCGCGGTGACGCCGTCGGCGTCGGTGCCGGGCTCGAACTGGTACGTCAGCGGGAAGCGCAGACCGCCCTGGCGCCACACGTCGGGGTAGTCGCGCCGGCTGACGTCGCCGGCCGACTCGCTGATCAGCATCGACTTCTCGAAGCTGAGCAGGTCGGGCTGGTCGGCGCGGACCTTCTTCCACCAGGAGTCGAAGTGTCTCCCGGAGACGACGTCGGCGGGAACGCGCTGGTCGTAGAAGTCGAACAGGGTCTCGTCGTCGACGAGGATGTCGCGGCGCCTGGCCCGCTCCTCCAGTTCCTCGACCTCTTCGAGGAGCTTGCGGTTCTCGGCGAAGAAGGCGTGGTGGGTCTCCCAGTCGCCCTCGACCAGGGCGTGCCGGATGAACAGCTCCCGGCTCAGCTCGGGGTCGATGCGGCCGTAGTTGACCTTGCGCTGGGCCACGATCGGCACCCCGTACAGGGTGACCTTCTCGTACGCCATCACCGAGCCCTGCTTCTTCTCCCAGTGCGGCTCGGAGTAGGTGCGTTTGATCAGGTGCGCGGCGAGCGGCTCGACCCACTCGGGTTCGATCTTGGCGTTGACCCGGGCCCAGAGCCGGGAGGTCTCCACCAGCTCGGCGGACATCACCCAGAGCGGCTGCTTCTTGGCGAGCGCGGAACCCGGGAAGATCGCGAACCTGGCGTTGCGCGCGCCTACGTACTCGGTCATCGGCCTGCGCGGCTCGTTCGTGCCGCGGCGGGCGCCCGGCTCCGCGGTCTTCTTGTCGATGTCCTTGACGCCGACGTGGGAGAGCAGTCCGGAGAGCAGGGAGATGTGGATCTTCTGCTCGTCGCCGGGGGTGCTGTTGAGGGCGACGCCGAGGGTCTTCGACATCTGGCGTAGCTGGCCGTAGACGTCCTGCCACTCGCGGACCCGCAGGTAGTTGAGGAACTCCGCCTTGCACAGGCGCCGGAACGCGCTGGAGGAGAGCTCCTTCTGCTGCTCCTGCAGGTAGTTCCACAGGTTCAGGTACGAGACGAAGTCGGACTCCTTGTCGGCGAACCGGCGGTGCTTGTCGTCGGCGGCCTGCTGCTTGTCGGCCGGGCGCTCACGCGGGTCCTGGATCGACAGGGCGGAGGCGATGACCATGACCTCGCGGACGCAGCCGTTGTGGTCGGCCTCCAGCACCATGCGGGCCAGTCGCGGATCGACGGGGAGCCCGGCCAGCTTGCGGCCGAGCGGGGTCATCTGCCGCCCCTGATCGAAGGCGCCCAGCTCCTGGAGCAGGTCGTAGCCGTCCCTGACCTGGCGCTGGTCGGGCGGCTCGACGAACGGGAAGGCCCCGATGTCGCCCAGGCCGATCGAGGTCATCTGCAGGATGACCGAGGCGAGGTTGGTGCGGAGGATCTCCGGGTCGGTGAACTCCGGCCGGGTGACGAAGTCGTCCTCCTCGTACAGCCGGATGCAGATACCGTCGGAGACCCGGCCGCAGCGGCCCTTGCGCTGGTTGGCCGAGGCCTGGGAGATCGCCTCGATGGGCAGGCGCTGGACCTTGGTGCGGTGGCTGTAGCGGGAGATGCGGGCGAATCCGGGGTCGACCACGTACTTGATGCCGGGCACGGTCAGCGAGGTCTCGGCCACGTTGGTGGCCAGCACGACCCTGCGCCTGGTGTGCCGCTGGAAGACCTTGTGCTGCTCGGCGGCGGACAGCCTGGCGTACAGCGGCAGGATCTCGGCGTCCTTGCGCTTGGCGAGCGCCTCGGCGGTGTCGCGGATCTCCCGCTCGCCGCTGAGGAAGACCAGGATGTCGCCGGGTCCCTCGGCGCACAGCTCGTCGACGGCGTTGCCGATCGCCTGGATCTGGTCGTCGTCCTCGGCGATCGGCCGGTAGCGCACCTCGACGGGGTAGGTCCGGCCGGAGACCTCCACGATCGGCGCCTCACCGAAGTGCTTGGAGAAGCGCTCGGGGTCGATGGTCGCCGAGGTGATGATCACCTTCAGGTCGGGGCGACGCGGCAGGAGTTGCTTGAGGTAGCCCAGGATGAAGTCGATGTTGAGGCTGCGCTCGTGCGCCTCGTCGACGATCAGCGTGTCGTACTGGTCGAGGTCGCGGTCGTTCTGCAGCTCGGCCAGCAGGATGCCGTCCGTCATGACCTTGACGAGCGTGCCGTCGCTCACCTGGTCGGTGAAGCGCACCTTGTAGCCCACGGCGTCGCCGAGCGGGGTGTCGAGCTCTTCGGCGACGCGCTCGGCCACGGTACGGGCGGCGATCCGGCGGGGCTGGGTGTGCCCGATCAGCCCCCTGACGCCCCGGCCGAGCTCCAGGCAGATCTTCGGTAGCTGGGTGGTCTTGCCCGATCCGGTCTCACCGGCGACGATCACGACCTGGTTGTCGCGGATCGCCTCCAGGATGTCGTCCTTGCGCTGGCTGACCGGTAACGCCTCCGGATAGCTGACCGTGGGGACGCCGGCGCGGCGCCGGGCGACCCGGCGCTCGGCCCGTTCGATGTCGGCGGTGATCTCGACGGTGATCTTCTGCTGCGCGGCCCGGTTTCTGACCTTGCGAGCCCCGTCGAGCCTGCGTCGTAGCCGCCGCTGGTCACGGAGCGTGAGCTCGGGCAGGCGCGCGTGCAGTTCGGAGAGCGGAGATGTCAAAGGAGGCGTTCCCATACTGAAACCCAGGATACTTTCGGCCCGCGCCTGACGGCTCACGCGTGCCCTTCGAAGGCCTCCACGTGAAGCCCCAACCGTTCATGCTGCCCGACCCGCCGCTTCCCCGCATCCCAATATCCGCCCCGCCGAAAAAGAGAACGGCTCCGCCGCCCCCGGCGGGGGCGGCGGAGCTTCGCAGGTCGGGTCCCGCGGGGGGCGGGACCCGGGATCAGCGGACTACGGGAGCGCCGGGTAGGCGTTCTGCAGCAGCTGACGGAACTGGGCGGAGAACCAGTGGCCGGAGACCGGCGCGTCGGCCAGTGCGCCGCTCATGTTGTTGCCGTTGCGCCCGTTGCCGCCGTAGGTCGGGTCGCACATCCGGTCGAAGCCCTTGCCCTCGTTGTTCGGGATCTCCTTGCTGGAGCCGTCGGACTCACCCGGGGGCTTGATCCAGACGTAGGCGTCCAGACCGGCGGCGGGGCTGGCCTGCGGGCGCTCGCCCAGACCGGCACCGCTCTGGTTGCACCAGTTGCCGGCGTGGATCCGGCGGTCCACCCGGGACTGGTTGACGAAGGTGTTCAGGTCGGTGGAGGTGCTGGGAGCGCCGGGACGGGCCGAGCCTCCCCAGCCGTTGCGGGAGGTGTCGATCAGCATGCCGATGTTCGACTTGAAGCCCTTCTGGATGAGCGTGTTCCGGAAGGCCTGGGCGAAGGACAGCTCGTCGACGTAGAAGTTCCAGTCGACCCAGCTGGACTGGCGGACGGTCTGCCCGTTGACCGTGGTGCCGATGGTGAAGTGGGGCTCCTTCAGCGCCGAGTAGTTGGCGGTGTTGGTGATGAAGCCGTCCACGCTGTCGAAGCCCTTGACGGTGCCGGAGACGGTGGTCGCGAACAGGTCGGCGGACGGGCCGAAGTTGGTGTCCCAGCCGAGCCAGCCGTGGTGACCGGCGTCGATGTAGGTGTAGACGTTGTTGATCGCGTGCAGCTTGTCCAGGGCGTAGCGGACGCCGTTGACGTAGGCGCCGGTGTCCTTGGCCTCCTGGCACTTGGCCACGTTGAGGTTGGTGATCAGGTTGGGCAGCGAGTCGATCTCGATGATCGACACGATCCGCAGGGCCGCGTACTTGGGCTCGGCCATGATCGCGGCGATCGGGTCGATGTACTCGGTCTTGTAGCGGTTCATGCCGTTCTCGGAGATGAGCAGCTCACCGTTGGAGGCCAGCGCCGAGCAGTCCCGGTTGGGCAGGTTGTAGATGACGAACTGGATCGTCAACGGCTTGCTGCCGTTGGCCGCGTCCTGGCGGAGCGCCTCGTCCAGGTGGGCGCGGAGGCCCATGGCCGAGGAGGAACCGGCGATGGCGGCGATGCGGTCCATCCACACACCGGTGGAGATGTTGGCGACCGCGTTGCCGCCCGGCTCGGCGGCGGCCTTGGCCGACCAGTCGGGGTTCACGTAACCGGTGGCGTCGGTGTACGGGTTGTCGACGTGGCCGACCGGCGGGGCGCCGTCGTCGTCGGCCTCGGTGGCGGTGACCGTGGCGCCGGTGTGGCCACTGGCGGCGGCCGTGATGGTGGCGGTGCCGTTGGTCTGGTCGGCGTCCTGGGCCGCCGAGACCGTCACGTTCTGCGCCGTGTTCCAGTTGGCGGTGGTGAAGCTCAGCGTGGCGGGCGAGATGGTGATGTCGCTGTCACCGGTCTTGCTCAGGTTGACCGTGACGTTGCCGCTCGGCGCCTGGCTGAGCTTGAAACCGACGGTCGCGGAGCCACCCTCGGGGACGCTGACGGAGGTCGGGGAGGCGACGATCGACGGGGTCGAGGTGCCGGCCACGGTGAAGGGGACCGCGGCGGTCTCAGTGGAGAGCGCCGGGGTGGCGTTGTCGTACGCCTTGGCCTTGGCGGTGTGGGAGCCGGCCGCCAGGCCCGTGGCGGAGTAGGAGTAGGGGGCGGTGGTGTCGGTGTTGACCAGCGTGCCGTCGACGTAGAACTCGACCTTGCTGACCGCACCGTCGTCACTCGCGGTCGCCGTGAGCGGCACGGCGGCACCGGCCTGGTAGGAGGCACCCGAGGCGGGGCTGGTCAGGCTGACCGTGGGCGGCTGGTTGCCGGGGGTGGTCCCGCCACAGGCCACGCCGTTGACCGTGAAGGAGGTCGGCTTGGGGTTGGTACCGGACCAGCTGCCGTTGAAGCCGATGCTGGTCGAGGCGCCGGTGGCCAGGTTGCCGTTCCAGTCCAGGTTCTTGGCGGTGACGGCCTGGCCGCTCTGCGCCCAGGTGGCGCTCCAGCCCTGGGTGAGCTGCTGGGTGGTCGTCGGGAAGCTGAACCCGAGGGTCCAGCCGGTCAGCGGGTCACCGAGGTTCTTGACGGTCACGCTTGCGGTGAAGCCGCCCTGCCAGTCGTTGGTCGTGTAGGCGACGTCGCAGGCGACTGCGGCGTGCGCGGTGGCAGCTTGCCCGGTGGCAAGGCCGGCGGCGGCCACCAGCAGTGCCGCCGTGGTCGCCGCCCGATTACGCCAGGCGTGGCGACGCGAATTGACTCTCATGCGTGATCATCTCCAGGACGATGGTGGGAGCGCTCCCATAGTCCGGATGTTTCACCCGTGTGTACAGCTTGTTGCACGTCGGAGCCCCTGAATTAGCCCCCTCCCGGCCCCTGACCTCACCGAACGGGTTTCGAACCCGATGAAAGTTTCAGAGTCCCGTCCACGACCGGTCCAAAACGGTGCGCGGCGGCCACCGGTGAACGGTCTGCGAGACATCGCGAATCTCTTCCGGATCCTCGCTTCCGGGAAGCACTCGTCCGCGCGTGAGGGTCACCGGACCCGAGCACGCCCTCGGTGGTTCCGCCGCCTGGATCTCCTCGCCGCCGCGGCCGCCCAGAGGGCGCCCGCGGCGTCCACGGTCACCGTGGCCGGAAAGGCCCGCTCAGCCCGCCGGCCGGTCGCCGCGCTTGGCGCGCTGGATGAGCTCGTAGACGTGGGCCCGGAGCTCGGCGAAGCGGGGCAGGGAGCGGGTGGTGAGCTGGTCGCGATCGTCCGGCAGGTCGACGGCGACCTCTTCGAGCACGACCGTCGGCGAGTTGGACAGCACGATGACGCGCTGGCCGAGATAGACGGACTCGTCGATGTCGTGGGTGACGAACAGCACGGTGACCCCGAGGCGCCGCCACAGGGTGCGGACGAGATCTTCGAGGTCGGCGCGGGTCTGCGCGTCGACGGCGGCGAAGGGTTCGTCCATCAGCAGGATGTGCGGCTCGTAGGCGACCGCGCGGGCGATGGCCACCCGCTGCTGCATGCCGCCCGACAGCTGCCAGGGGTGGGCGTTGTGGACGTCGGCCAGGCCGACGGCCTCCAGCGCCTGCTCGACGAGCCGCCGGCGTTCGGCCTTGGGGACCTTCTTCTCCTTCAGCGGGAGTTCGACGTTCTGCCGCACGGTCATCCAGGGGAACAGGCTTCGGCCGTACTCCTGGAACACGACGGCCATGCCGCGGGGCGGGCCGGTCACCTTCTCGCCTTCGAGCACCACCTCGCCCGCGGTGGTGTCCAGCAGCCCGGCGACGCATCTCAGCAGGGTGGTCTTGCCCGCCCCGGAGGGGCCGACGATGCAGACCAGCTCGCCGGGCGCGATGCTGAAGGTCAGGTTACGGACCGCCTCGACACTGCGGCTCCCGCCGCCGTACACCTTTCGCAGGTCACGTACGTCGAGCAGCGCGGTCGGGGCCTCGGGACGCGCGGTGGCGCCGATGGGTGTGGTGGTCATGTCAACCCTTTGTCCGTTGCGACATGCGCAGACCGGTGTACCAGCTCAGTGCCCGGCTCTCCACCACCCGGAAGATCACCGAAAGGACGACGCCGATCAGTCCGAGCATGATGATCCCGGTCCACATCTGCGGGATCGCGAAGCCGCGCTGAAACTGGATGATGGTGAACCCCACGCCGTTGTTCGCGGCGAACATCTCGCTGATCACCATCAGGATGATGCCGATGGAGAGCGCCTGTCGCGCTCCGGCGGCGATCTGCGGGCTGGCTCCCCGCAGCACCAGATGGACGAGCACCGACCGGGGGCGCAGCCGGTAGCAGCGGGCGGTGTCGCGCAGTACCTCGTCCAGGGCGCGCACTCCCTCCACCGTGTTCAGCAGCACCGGCCAGACACATCCGGAGACGATGACCAGAACCTTCATCTCGTTACCGATGCCGGCGAACAGCATCAGGATCGGCACGAGCACCGGCGAGGGGACCGCACGGAAGAACTCCAGGACCGGCTCCACCAGGGCCCGCAGCGTCCGTGAGGACCCGATCGCGGTGCCCAGCGCCACCCCCAGTGCCACGGCCACCAGATAGCCCACCAGCAGCCGCGCCAGGCTGGGCAGCACGTCGGCGGTGAATCTGCCGGTGAACCAGGTCTCACCGAACGTGCCGAGTATCCGCTCCAGCGGCGGCCAGAAGAAGTTCGTGCTGTCCGCCGTCGTCAGCCACCAGGTCGCGACCAGCAGCACCGGCAGGGCCGGTAGCAGCAGGATTCTCAGGACCGTACCGGGCTCCCTCACTGCGGCACCTCCGTACGGATCGAGGGGTGCCAACGCAGCGACCGGCGTTCACCGGCGCGTGCGATCACGTTGACCACCACACCTACCAGGCCGACCACGATGACCAGGGCGTACATCGACGCCACCGCACCCGAGGTCTGTGCCACCGCGATCTGCCTGCCGAGCCCGGGGGATCCGATGATCAGCTCACCGGTGATCTCCAGGATCAACGCCACCGCCGCCCCCAGCCGGAACCCGGTCATCACGTACGGCAGCGCGGTCGGCCAGATCACCGTGCGCACCTGGGTCAGCGGACCGAACCGGTACGAGCGCGCGGTCTCCCGTGCGACCGGGTCCACGTCCCGCACCCCGTACAGCACCTGCACCAGCACCTGCCAGAAGGCGGCGTACACCACCAGCAGCAGCGTCGAGCGCATGTCCGTGCCGAACAGGAGCACCGCCAGCGGGATCAACGCCACCGAGGGGATCGGGCGCAGGAACTCGATCGTCGAGGTCATCGCCGCCCGCAGCAGCGGGACGCCGCCGATCAGGATCCCGAGCAGCACGCCCGCCGCCATCGCGATCGAGAGGCCGATCGCCCAGCCGCGCAACGTCTCCAGCAGGGCCTGCCAGAACTCTGCCGTTCCGGCCTGCTCCACCAGCGCCGAGAGCATGTCACTGAACGGCGGCAGGAACCGCTCATCCACCAGCCCGGCCCTGGGTACCAGCTCCAGGATCGCCACGAACCCTGTCAGACCGATCAGGCCCAGCAGCCAGACGGGCGACGGACGGTGACGTCTCCCGCCCCGCCCCTGCCTGTCCGCCATCGTCACCGTTGTCAAGGCAGCAGCTCGTTGACGTTCGGCGCGGCCTGGATGAGGCCGTCCTGCAGAGCGAGCTGGATCAACGTCTCCAGCGACTTGGTGTTGATCTCCGCGGGGAAGGTCGGGAGCGTGAGCGATCCGGTCAGCGCCGAGTCGATCTTCGTGTACGTGAGCAGCACCTTGCGCGCGGCGTCAGGGTTGTCGGTGGCGTACTTCAGCGACTTCTGCATCGCGGCGGTGAAGCGCTTCACCAGGTCGGGCTTGGCGGTGGCGGTCTGCTCGGAGGTGAAGTACCCGGCGATGGTCAGCCCGGGAGCGGCGTCCACGTAGTTCGACGCGATCACGCGATCGCCGTTCTTCAGCGCGGTCGCCAGGAACGGCTCGACGATCTGGACCGCGTCGACGTTTCCCGCCTCCAGGGCCGCGAGCATGTCCGGGAAGGCCAGCTCGACGAAGTTCACGTTCTTCGGGTCTCCGCCGGCGGCCCGGATCGAGGCCCGGACCGTGGTGTCGTTGATGTTGCCCAGCGTGTTGACCGCGACGCGCTTGCCGACCAGGTCGGCGGCCGACTTCAGCGGGCTGTCGGCCTTGACCACCACCCCGCCGAAGTCCTTGCCCTGCTCCCCCGTCGAACCCGCGCCGGGCGCGACGACCTTGAGCGGCAGCCCCTTGGACCGGGCGATGACCAGCGAGGTGAGGTTGCTGAACCCGAACTCCACCTGACCGCTGACGACGGCCGGCACGATGGCGGCGCCGCCCTGGGCGGGCACGAGCTCCAGCTTCAGGCCTTCCTCCTCGAAGAAGCCCTGCTCCACGCCGAGGTAGATGGGGGCCACGTCGACGATGGGGATGACGCTGACCTTCACCGAGGTGGGGCCGGACGGAGTACCGGCGGCGGGTGCGACCGACGGCCCTGCCTGCCCTCCCCCGCATGCCGCGAGGAACAGGACTGAGGCGGCTGCCATGGCTACGCGGAATCTGATCACGGTACTTCTCCAGGACGTCGGTGAAGTTGGGGGGAATTGACGTCGGCGCTCGTCGTGGTCGCAGGAGGCACGTCGGCTGGGCGAGTCTTCCCTCGCCGTCCACCGGCGGGCGACGACGCGGAAACCTCCGGACCCGTACGGGTTCCGGTAGCGGTGCTACCGCACTGAGGGACGACAACCGACCGGCGGCTGCTCTCCCCGACCATAAGGCTGCTTTATGAGGACGACGCTATAAATCATGTACGCGATTGTCAACGATTTTTTCACCAAATGACGAACCAAGCTTGTGAGCAGTTTGGACGGACCTGTGCGCGGGCATGCCGAAGCGGGCCTGGACACCGGGAACAGGCCTGGGGTGTGCGTGCCGGATCAGGCCTCGGCGAGCACCGCCACGTCGACGTCGGGGGTCTGGAATCGCGAGATCTGCGTGATCACGTCACGCAGGTGTGCTCGCATCGCGGCCTCGGCGCCGGCCGGGTCACCGGCGACGATGGCATCGACGATCTTCTCGTGCTGGCCGAGGGAGACGGCGGACCGCCCGGGCTGAAGCGACAGCCGGAACTGGTGACGGACGAGCTGGCCCTGCAGCCGGACGAGGATGTTGCGGACGGTCGACTGCCCCGCGATCTCCTGGATGAGCGCGTGCAGTGCGGCGTTGAGATCCGAGTAGGCCAGCGGGTCGTGTGCCGCCACCCTTTCGCGCATCGCCTCTTTGATCCCGAGCAGTCTTTCGGCCTGTTCGGGCGTCACCTGCTCCGCCGCCTTCGCCGCCAGCAGGCCCTCCAGCACCATCCGTACTTCGGTGATCTCCACCGCCTCGGCGGTGGAGATCGTGCGGACGCGCGCTCCCTTGTTGCGCTGCACCTCGACCAGGCCGTCGGCGACGAGTTCACGCAGTGCCTGCCGCACGGTGGACCGGCTGACCTGGTAGAAGTCGCACAGCTCGGATTCGATGAGGCGCTGCCCTGCGGCGAACTGCCCGGTCAGCACCGAGCGGCGGATCTTCGCGACTAGATCTTGGAGATCGTCCGCTCCCATGACCTTCCTCCCGTTTCGGTCACCGTAGGGCGGCGACTGAAGGCGTCAACATTATAGGTTCCGAAGCCGGCGAAATGATCTGTCCGCCCTCGGCCCTCCGGGGGTGCCGGGCGCATCACTCGATCACGGGGGTGCCGTGGGTGTGGAACGAGTCGATGGTCTTCAGCCCCCAGGCCTGCCCCTTGGCGCGCTCGGCCTGGGTCCAGGTGATGACCTCCCAGTCCGGGGCCAGGATCAACCGGGCACCGGCGTTGCACAGCTCGATGCGGTTGCCGCCGGGCTCCCAGACATAGAGGAAGAACGTCTGCTGGATGGCGTGCTTGTGCGGGCCGGTCTCGATGTGGATGCCGGCCTCAAGGAAGACGTCGGCGGCCCGCAGGATGTCCTCCCGGGTGTCGGTCGCGAACGCCACATGGTGCAGGCGTCCCCGCGCACCGCGCCAGTCGGAGGTGTAGACGAGGTCGTAGGACTTGTTGCAGACCGAGTACCAGATGGCGGCGACCTCACCGTCGTCGGTGACGATCTGCTCGGTGGGCCGCGCCCCGAGCACGCCGGACATGAAGCCGGAGGCCGCCGGCACATCGGCGGCCAGGTAGTTCACATGGTCCAGGCGCCGGACGTTCGCCCCTCTTCCGGGAAACGCCGAGGCCTGGTTCTTCAACGACGGCCGATGCTCCGGGCTCGCGACATACCGCTCCGTCTCGTAGTACAGCCCCATCCGGTGACCGTCCGGGTCGGTGAAGAGGTAGACGGGCCCGAGCCCGAACTCCGACTCGCTCCACCCGGTGCCGAAGCCGGCCGCCTCGATGGCCTCGACCCGGCGCCGCAGGGCCTGCGGGCTCGCCGCCCGCAGGAACGTACAGCCGACGCCGGCCTGGCCGGCGCCGGTGACCTTCACCGTGTACCGCTCGTAGTCGTCCCAGGAGTGCAGGTAGATCGAGTCGCCCTCCCGGTGGACCTCCTTCATCGCCATCAGGTCGACGAAGAAGTCACGGGTCTCCTCCGGCACCGAGGTGAAAAGCTCGACGGATCCCACATGGGCGATGTCGCGGAACGCTTCTGACTGCATCGGATCTCCTCAGGGTCGGTGGGGCCCACGGCGGGCTCGTTCTCGAAATCACGCCGGTGGTCAGGTCTGGCGCGGCCAGGTGAGGCCGTCGAAGAGTTTGCGCGCGGTGCGCAGCACTCCCGACCGGTGCACGCGCAGCCGCGCTCCGCTGCCCGACACCTCGATCGAGGTGTCGAAGAAGCCGGTCGGATGCTCGATCCGCAGGATGTCTCCCGGTGGCCCGCTCACCGCGATCTCGGCGGCGACCGAGCCCTCAAGGAGTACGGCGGTGGCGACCGAGACCGCTCCCAGCACTCCGATGGAGGTGTGGACCCGGTGCGGGATGAAGGTCCGGGTCGAGATGGCGCCCCCGTCGCGGGGGGCGGCCACCAGCGACATCTTGGGCACCGTGGTCGCGCGCACGTCGCCCAGTCCCATGAGCGGGCCCGCCTGGAGGCGAATCTCCTCGACCTTCGCCCTCAGCGCCGCGTCGCCCTCCAGTTCGGCGGGCGACTCGTATCCCGTCACCCCGAGCGCCTCGGCGGCCATCAGCACGACGGGCATGCCGTTGTCGACGCAGGTCACCTCCACGCCGGCGATCCGGTTCCGCACCGACCCGGTGGGCAGCAGGCTGCCGCACACGGAGCCTTCCGTGCCCTCGAAATCGAGGGTCACCGGCGCCGAACCGAAGGGCACGCCCGAGATGAGCGTGCTGCCCGCGTACCTCACCCGGCCGTCACGGGTGTCCACGGTGGCGGTGGCCATACCGCCGCCGTTGACGATCCGGACGCGCACCCGGGTGGTGTCGCCGTCCACCGGGATCAGTCCGCGCTCGATGGCGAACGGTGCGACGCCGGCCAGGAGGTTGCCGCACGTCTGCTGTGCCGAGACCCGGGCCTCGGTGACCTGCACCTGCAGGAACAGGTAGTCGACATCGGCCTGCGGATCGGCCGAGCGCGACACCACCGCGACCTTGCTCGTCAGCGGGTGACCGCCGCCGATCCCGTCGACCTGCCTGGCGTCGGGCGAGCCCATCAGCCGGAGCAGCAGGTCATCGCGGCGGGCCTGGTCGGCGGGCAGATCCTCCGCGAGGAAGTAGGCCCCCTTCGAGGTTCCACCGCGCATCAGCATGCACCGGATCCCCTCGTCCTCGATCTCCCGCACGGTGTTCACGGCGCCGTCCCGAACCGCGGAACCCCCTGGCCGGGCACCGACTTCAGGACCTCGGCGGTGGCCAGGGTCATCGCCGCGGGCTCCCCCGCCGCCCTGGCCATCGAGGCCGCCGCCTCCATCTCGGCCACGCGGCGTACGCTGTGCGCCACGGTGCCGTCGAGAAGCCTGCGGACCACGTCACCGTCGAGCTCGGTCAGGGTGTCGACCAGATGGTCGTAGCACCACTGCCCCAGCCCCTGCGACTCCGCCACCCGCAATGACTCGACCATCAGGGCGGTCAGGCCCTTGACCACGATGCTGCGCAGCAGCTTGCGCGCCGCCGCCTCGCCGACCTCCCCACCGAGCGGGGTGATGTCCATCCCGCAGGCGGAAAGCAGCTCGGCGGCCCGCCCGGCGCCGGGGCCCGCGGCCAGGACGGGGGTCCTCACCAGCAGCCGGAGCACCGGCGCCATCAGGACCCCCTCGGCGAAGGTCAGCCCGTGCGCGGTCGCGGTGGCCGCGAGGTCGCGTTTGAGATCCGGACTCGCCGTCGACAGGTCGAGGTAGATCGCGGTGTCCGCGGTCCTGGTGAGAACGGACTCCAGCGCGCCGGGTGCGTCGACGGCCGCCGTGAGCGCGATGACCACGTCCGCGCCGGCCACCGCCTCGGCCGCGGAGGCCGAGACGGTGAACTCGGCCGGGCGGCCCGTCCAGGCGGGGTCGAAGCCGGTGACGTGCGCCCGGGCGCTGAGACCCGAGGCGACGGCGTAGCCGGCCTCGCCGAGTCCGAGAAAGGCGACACGCGGTCTCACAGGGCACCCTCGGGGTGTTCGTCGACGTACTCCACGCCCAGCCGGGCCAGCACCTCGCGCAGGCCGTACATGTCGACGCCGAGCACGCCGGACCGCAGGGCCGCGCGCTTGTCCCGTTCGGCCGCGATCCGGGCCCGTGACCTGGCCAGCACCTCCGCCGCCGACCGGGCGGGCACGCACATGACCCCGTCATCGTCGGCGACCACGACGTCGCCGGGCCGCACCACCTGTCCACCGCAGACGACTGGCACGTTGACGGAGCCGGGGGTGGCCTTGACGGTGCCCCGCGCCGAGACGGCGCGTGCCCAGACGGGGAACCCCATCTCTCGCAGGGCGGCGATGTCGCGCACACCGGCGTCCGTCACGAGCCCCACCACTCCGCGGGAGAGCAGGGACGCGGCGAGCAGATCGCCGAACATGCCGTCGGTGGACGGGGACGTCGTCGTCACCACCAGGACGTCGCCCTCCTGGCACATCTCCACGGCCGCGTGAATCATCAGGTTGTCGCCCGGATGGCTCGACACCGTCACCGCGGGACCCGCGATCACCGCGCCGTCCTGGCGGGGGCCGACCTCCGGAGACACCAGCCCGGTACGTCCCGCCGCCTCGTGCACCGTGGCCACCCCGGCTTCACGCAACTCCTTGACGACGTCCGGGTCGGGACGCGTCACATTCCGTACGACATAGTGCCCTGCCACGCGAGTCCTCCTAGTCCAGCTCTGCGGTGACCTGCGGGTAGACCCGCTGGTAGGCCTCGGCGAACGTCTCCACGGGCAGCCCCAGGTTCGGCCCGCTGTTGCGCTTGGCCTGCACCCCGCGCCGGCGTGCCAGATCGCTGTAGTACTCCACCAGGTGGCCCTGCGCGCCGAGGCTCCGCATCGCCGCGAGCTTCTGCTCCCACACCGGCGTGATGTCCAGCAGGACATCGGGCCGGAAGTCGCACACCTCCGGCTGATGCGGCTCGAAACAGAACACCGGAGGAGCGCCGATCACCTCGCCGTCGCCCGGCACGCCGGGCGCCTGGGCGAGGATCCGCGTCTTCCTGGCGATCTCTCCCGCGACCGGGTGGTCGATGTTGTACGGGTCGCTCGGCGCGTGCGTCAACACGACGGTCGGTTGCAGGTCCCGGTACAGGTCGATCAGCGAACGGGTCAGCTCCGGCGTCTCGATCAACGGGTAGTCACCGGCGTCGAAGAAGAGCACTTCGGCGCCCAGCGCGCCGGCGGCCTTCTCGCCCTCCTCGCGCCGGACCGCCTTGACCTCCTCCAGCCCGCGTCCCTGGCGCCACAGGCTGGCGGACTCACCACGCTCGCCGAAACTGAGACAGGCGATCACCGCGCGCTGCCCGCTTCGAGTGGCCAGGGCTATGGCCCCACCCGCGCGCCAGACGAAATCACCTGGATGAGCGGTGATGACCAGCAGAGGGCCCTTGGTCGGCATACCCGTCCTCCTCATACCCGAGACGGCGACACGGCCCGGCCGTCCGCTTGATCGTCAACAGTCCGCCGGAATGGCGCCCGAGCCGCCAACGTAATTAGTTACGAGATTGTCAACAATATCCCTAACTATCCTTCCAGACAACCTGGCCGGTGGATCCCGGTGACCGCCCGGCGAGCGGCGCTGAAATAACCGCGGCGCCGGTGCCGTTGAACAGCACTCGAAGGGGGGCACGCTCCCCCCTCCCCGCGACGAAAGGCTTGCTCCCCATGGCTCCTCCACTCTCCATCCTTGATCTGGCGTACATCGGCGAGGGAGAGACGGCCGCCGACAGCCTGCGGGCCAGCGTGACCCTGGCCCAGCGCGCGGAGGAGTGGGGCTACCGGCGGATCTGGTACGCGGAGCACCACAACATGCCCAGCATCGCGTCCTCGGCGACCAGCGTCCTGATCGCCCACGTGGCCGCGCACACCCGGACGATCCGCCTCGGAGCCGGCGGTGTCATGCTCCCCAACCACTCCCCGCTGACCATCGCCGAGCAGTACGGAACCCTCGAAACGCTGCATCCGGGGCGTATCGACCTGGGTCTCGGCCGGGCGCCGGGCAGTGACCAGCAGACCGCACGGGCCCTGCGCCGCACCCCGACGGCCGCGGACGACTTCCCGCAGGACGTCGTGGAACTGCAGGGATACCTGACCGGCGAGTCCCGGATCCCGGGCGTCGACGCGACGCCGGGCAAGGGCACCGACGTGCCGCTGTACATCCTCGGTTCCTCCCTGTTCGGAGCCAGGCTCGCCGCCGCACTCGGGCTGCCGTACGCCTTCGCCTCCCACTTCGCGCCGAACGCGCTCCAGGACGCCGTCTCGCTCTACCGGCGCGAGTTCAAGCCGTCCCGACAGCTGGATCGCCCGTACGTCATCGCCGGCGTCAACGTCCTGGCGGCCGACACCACGGCCGAGGCGCAGGAGCACTTCCTGGCCATGAAGCGCAGCCGGGTCAGCCTGCTGCTCGGCCGGGGCCGGAAGTTCACGCCGGAGGAGGCGGACGGCATCCTCGCCTCCCCCGCGGGGCAGCAGATCCTCCAGATGGCCGTCTACTCCGCCGTCGGGACCCCGGCCGAGGTGACGGACTATCTCCACCGCTTCGCCGAGAACTTCCAGGCCGACGAGCTGATCACCGTTTCCGCCTCCCCCGACCGGAAGGCCTGGCTGCGCTCCTTCGAACTCCTCGCGGAAGCCCGCGGCCTCCTCGCCACCTGACATCGGGCACGTTCGGCGGCGGCGCGGTGTCGACCGCCGGGCCGCCGAAGTCCCCGGATCACCGAAACCCGGCGGACGTGGGCGGTCATCGCACTAGGCGAGCCGGTTCTGCTGCTTTCGCAAGGCCGCCATGGCCGCGCCCACGATTCCCGCCTCGTTCTGGAGAGCCGCGGGGACGATCGGGGTACGTATCCTGATCCGGGGCAGGAACCTGTCGGCCTTCTTGCTGACCCCTCCGCCGATGACGAACAGCGAGGGAGAGAAAAGCACCTCAAGGTGTTCGAGATACTCGGCCACCCGGTCGGCCCACTCGTCCCAGCCGAGGTCGTGTGCCTCCCGCGCGTGGTCGGAGGCACGCCTCTCCGCCTCCTTGCCCCTGATCTCCAGGTGGCCGAGCTCGGTGTTGGGCACCAGACGGCCGTCCATGAGCAGGGCACTGCCGATCCCGGTGCCGAAGGTCAGCAGCATGACCACCCCCGATCTGCCCTTGGCCGCCCCTGCCTCCGCCTCGGCCAGGCCTGCCGCGTCGGCGTCGTTGAGCACCGTCGTCGGCAGGCCGGTCTCCACGGAGAACAGCTCTCGCACGTTCGTGCCGATCCAGTCCTTGTCCACGTTGGCGGCCGAGCCGGCGACCCCGTCGACCACGACTCCAGGAAAGGTCACGCCCACCGGCCCGTCCCAGTCGAAGTGCCGGACGATCCGCACCACCACCTCGGCCACCGCTCTGGGCTTGGCGGGCTTCGGTGTGGGAATGCGCAACCGCTCTCGCGTCAGCCGCCCCGTGGTGACGTCCACCGGCGCGCCTTTGATCCCCGACCCGCCGATGTCGATTCCCAGCGCTTCCATGTGCTTACCTCCTGCCGGTTCCCCTTCCCCCTGACAGGCGGCTGATACTCGCTTGCAGATGGCGATCAACCCGGTTGAAAGCAGCCCATCTCAGACTGTGGGCATCGCAGCCGGAAAGGAACCCCTCCCATGACGATCACCCGTTCCCTGACAGCACTCGCCCTCGCCGCCGCTCTCATATCGATCGCCCCGGTGGCCGCCCAGGCCGCGACCGGCCCCACCGAGGACACCACGGCCGCGCGGAGCGCCACCCAGGGCACCATCCAGTGGGGCGTCCGGTACGCTCCCGGCCGGAAGGCCAAGACGCACGGCTCGCTGACGGTCTCCGGCGAGGACCACGCCGACATCCCGGCCGCCGCGACGGGCCGGATCTCCGGCAAGATCTACGACCTGACCAAGGGGCCCTCCTGCGGCTGGGCGGTCTTCCGCCTCACCTACCGGACCGCGGACGGGAAGAATCTGCCGTTCAAGCACCGCAGCATCGTCGACTGCTCGTACGGCACCCCGAAGTCGTTCGCGTTCTCCCAGAACGACCTCTACCAGCTCGAACTGAAGGTCTGCTCGGAGGCCAAGGCCGCCAAGCCCTCGCTGAACTGCCTGTACGCGGGCACCTGGAAGATCCTCTACGTCTCGAAGTGACCGGCGGCCGGCCGCCTTCCCCGGTGAGAGCGTCAGCTCACCGGGGAGGCGGCCCGGCGCCTGCGGCGCACCATGAATCCGAGTGCCGTCGCGGGCAGCACGACCAGTCCCGCGATCAGCCCCGCCATGGGCAGGTAGTCCTGGTCGGGCGTGACAGGCGGGCCGGTGCCCGTCGCGGGGAAGGTGATGGTGGCGGTGACCGCCCGTTTCACCATGCCGCTCATCAGGGTCAGCTTCGCCTTCCAGGGCCCTGCCGGCACCTGCGGGTCCAGGGTCACGACCACCGGAGCGGTGGCCCCCGGAAGCAGCGTGACTCCCAGGTCGGCGGGGAAGGGCCCGGTCTGCAGGCCACTCGGTCCGTCCGACAGCGACAGCGTCCCGCTCATGTCCAGCGTCCGCTCACCGGTGTTACGGATCAGGGCCGCCACCTGCGGGCTGCCGTCCGTGCCGCGCTTGGGAGTCAGGCTCTCGACCCGGAAGTCCGAGGGCGGGTCACCGCCGTTCCCGACGTCGAGGTAGACGCGGATCCCGACACGATTGATGACGCGCACGGGGTTGGTGACGTCGGGTTCGGCCACGGTCTCCGCCCAGACGACGCCGTACCGCTCGCCACGCGAGGCGGCGGGCGGCACTGTGATCTTTACCTGCGCGACCTCCTTGCCGCCCGGTGCCACGTCGATCGAGGGGCGGTCGAGTGATATCCAGGTCGCCAGCTCGTTCTGGACCTGGCCCGGCGGCGCGCTGAAAGTGTTCCGCACGATGTCGGCACTGGCCGGATACAGGCGGATGCGCTGGGTCCTCCTGGAGGTGTTGGAAACCTCCAGCTTTCGCCGGATGGTGGTGCCCGGATGGAGATGGTCGACGATGTAGGAGAGCGCGCGCGGGTCGTTGCGGTGGCTGACCGGCGCCTCAAGGAGGCGGATGCCGATCGTGCCCCGGGGGTCGGTGGTGACCGGGCTCGCGCCGGCCGCGCCGGAGAACAGCGCGGCCAGCAGCGTCGGTATGAACGCTCCAGCGAGCCGGTTACGCCACCTGATGTGTCACCGTCCCGCTGTAGGCGCCCAGCTCGGCCGTGATGGGGACGTTGACGATCAACATGGGGTTCCAGGTGGCCGTGCTACCACCGGTGCCCCCCGTGTGGCCGAAGACCGTCACGGCGGTCTCCGTCGTACCGGTCAGCGCGACGGCGTCGCCTGCCGTGAGCTGACCGGGGGTGAAGGTGCCGCCGCCGGTGGTGTCGGTCGCCGGGCCGGACCAGTACTGCACCGCGGCGAAGGGAACGGTCAGGTCGTCGACGGTGAAGTCCGTCGCGAACACCGACGCGGTCCAGACCGAGGTGGCCCCACCGCGGGTGTCGGAGACCGACACCGGGCCGATCTGCCCGGTGACCGAACCGGCGGGAGCGGTGGAACCGATGTTGGTCGGACCGGCCGGCGCGGTGATGTCCAGGCTTCCCGCCGTCACGGTGAACGTGACGATGGTGTCGGCGCTGGGGGCCGCCACCGCCGGCGCCGCCAGGATGAACAGCAAGGCGCCCGCCCCCGCCGAGGTGAGTGCGGCGAATCTCTTACGCAAGGTCTCTTCCTTCCGAATGACGGAGTCTTCGGGGGGATGAGCAAGTAATGGATCTTCCACACCCGCTGCGATCACCTTAAGAGATCAACAACTACGCAGCGTGACCAAAACGGTAAAAGGGCGGCCCGCAGATGGCTCAGTAACGACCAAAGTGCCGGACAAGCCCCACGACGTCCCAGAGTGAGTGCATCGCCCTCCGATGGGCCGACCGGCAGTGGAGACCACCACCTGAGCTGCAAATTTCAGGAATTCTTGAACACTAAATCCCTGCTTTAAAGCATGTTTCCGCAACATGCTAATGCAAATAAGAAAATCAGCGACAAACGATTGTGGAAACAGTGAGCTCCCTCAGCGTTTCACCGGGCCGGTCGAGGCCCTGACCACCAGTTCGGGCTCGAACAGCAGCTCGTCGGCCGGGACCAGCGCCTTGTCGATCTGAGCCGCGAGGAGGTCGACGACCGCGCGCCCCATCGCGTCGATCGGCTGGCGCAGCGTCGTCAGCGGCGGGTCCGTGCAGTTCATCAGCGCGGAGTCGTCATAGCCGATCACCGAGACGTCTCCGGGCACGGAGAGCCCCGCTCTGCGTGCCGCCCTGATCGCCCCCAGGGCCATCACGTCGCTGGCGCAGATGACGCCGGTCACGCCCTTGCGGATCAGCCGCGCGGTCGCCGCGTGCCCGCCTTCCAGGGAGAACATGGTGTGCTCCACGAACTCCGGGCCGAGCCCCGCCGCGTCCAGCTTGCGCCGCGAGGGCACGTGATCGGGGGGGCCGAGCACCATGCCGATCCGCTCGTGGCCCAGCGACCGCAGGTGGCCCAGCGCCATCTCGGCGGCGGCCACGTCGTCGCAGGAGACCTGCGGGAAGGCGAGATGCGCGACCGCGGCGTTCACCAGCACGGTCGGCAGGCGCCGCTCCCGCAGCAGCTCGTAGTGCTCGTGCGAGGCGTCCGCCTGGGCGAACAGGCCTCCGGCGAACACCACACCCGACACCTGCTGCTGGAGCAGCAGATCGACGTACTCCGCCTCGGAGACGCCGCCCAGCGTGCGGGTGCACAACACGGAGGTGAACCCCTGCTGGGCCAGCGCCCCGCCGACCACCTCGGCGAAAGCGGGGAAGATGGGATTCTGCAGCTCGGGCAGGACGAGCCCGACCAGCCTCGCCCTGTCACCCCGCAGCTGGGTCGGCCGCTCGTAGCCGAGCACGTCGAGCGCGGTGAGAACGGCCTCGCGGGTCGCCTCGGACACCCCGGGCTTCCCGTTGAGCACGCGGCTGACCGTCGCCTCGCTCATCCCGACCTTCTTGGCCACTTCTGCAAGCCGTCGCGTCATGATGAAACTATAAGGCAAGGAAAGCAATTACTTGCGTAAACTTGCGAAAGTTACGTCAAGAGTCAAGGAGCCCGCAGCCGTCCCGTTCAGCTCTCGGTGATCCGACCGGTGTCGACCTGGATGCGCCGGGTGGTGTGCACCGCCTCCAGCATCCGGCGGTCATGGGTGACCAGCAGCAGCGTACCGGGATAGGAGGCGAGCGCGGACTCCAGCTGTTCGATCGCGGCCAGATCCAGGTGGTTGGTCGGCTCGTCGAGCACGAGCAGGTTCACCCCGCGCGCCTGGAGCAACGCCAGCGCCGCCCTGGTCCGCTCCCCCGGCGACAGGGTGACGGCCGGGCGAGGCACATGCGCGGCGCGCAGCCCGAACTTGGCCAGCAGCGTACGGACGTCGGCGGGGGTCATGTCGGGCACGGCGGCCCCGAAGGCGTCCACCAGGGGCTCGTCACCGAGGAACAGCCCGCGCGCCTGGTCCACCTCGCCGACGACCACGCCGGGACCGAGTGAGGCACCTCCCTCCTGAAGCGGGATCCGGCCCAGGAGCGCGGCGAGCAGCGTGGACTTGCCCGAGCCGTTGGCACCGGTGACCGCCACCCGGTCGGCCCAGCCGATCTGCAGGTTCACCGGGCCGAGAGTGAACGCGCCGCGCCGGACCACGGCCTCGCGCAGCGTCGCGACGACGGCTCCGGAGCGGGGGGCGACCGCGATCTCCATCCGGAGCTCCCACTCCTTGCGGGGCTCCTCGACCTCCTCCAGCCGCTCGATCATCCGCTCGGTCTGGCGGGCCTTCGCGGCCTGCTTCTCGGTCGTCTCGGCACGGAGGTTACGGCCGATCTTGTCATTGTCCGTCGCCTTGCGCCGCGCGTTCTTGACGCCCTTCTCCATCCAGGCACGCTGGATCCCGGCGCGCTGCTTGAGGGCCGCGACGGTGCCGGCGTACTCCTCGTACTCGTCACGAGCGTGCCGACGGGCGACCTCACGCTCGGCGAGGTACGCCTCGTAACCACCGCCGTGCAGGCGGATCAACTGCTGGGCGAGGTCGAGTTCGACGACCCGGTTCACCGTCCTGGCCAGGAACTCGCGGTCGTGGCTGACCAGGACGGTCCCGGCGCGCAGACCGGTGACGAAGCGTTCGAGCCGCTCCAGCCCCTCCAGATCGAGATCGTTGGTGGGCTCGTCCAGCAGGAAGACGTCGTAGCGGCTGAGCAGCAGGGAGGCCATGCCCGCCCGCGCCGCCTGCCCCCCGGAGAGCGCCGTCATCGGCCGGTCGAGCTCCACGGCGAGGCCGAGTTCGGCGACCACCTCCCCCGCGCGGTCCTCCAGGTCGGCACCACCCAGGGCGAGCCAGCGCTCCAGACCCGCGGCGTACTCGTCGTCGGCACCCGGACGGCCCTCGACCAGCCCCTGGGTCGCGGCGTCCAGCGCGCGCTGCGCGGCGGCCACCCCGGTACGGCGGGCCAGGAAGTCCGCGACCGTCTCGTCCGCCCGGCGCTCGCGCTCCTGCGGCAGGTAGCCGACCGACGCCGAGGGCGGGCTGAGCCGTACGGAGCCGTGCTCGGGAGGCAGCAGCCCGGCGAGGATCCGCATCAGAGTGGACTTCCCCGCGCCGTTCACCCCGACCAGGCCGACGACGTCGCCCGGGGCGACCACCAGGTCGAGCCCGGTGAAAAGCGCTCGGTCGCCGTGTCCGGCGGCCAGATCCTTGGCGACGATGGTGGCACTCATGCGTAAACGTTATCCGCCCTCGGCGACCACAACGCCATGTCCGATATGTCCGATTCGAGGTCAGGTCACCCCGGGAGAGGCCGCACGCCACCCCAGCCCTTATTCCCGGCAAATCAGACATATCTCTTTTAGTGGAAAAAACTTTTCTGGCGGCGGCAATCGGCTATTGACCTGCCCATTCCCGCAGAGAAGCGTTACTCTGCAGAGACTTAACGCTCCCTTTTTTGGGACTTTGGGCAACATCGCTTACTTCTAGGCCGTCTTATAGGGAGGAGGTGGTCACTCCCGACCGCCTACGCCAACGGGGAGAAAAGGAAATCATCTTGATGAAACGAATCGCCATCGGCCTGCTGTCCGCAGCCGTGAGCGGCTCGCTGCTCATGTCCGCCGGAACGGCCTCCGCGGAGCGAGTCGCTCTCAGTGTGCGCATCGACAGCGTCAACCCCAATCCGGTCGTCGTGCAGGGTGACGACGACACGAGGGTCACCATCGAGGTCCGCACCACCGAGGCCGAGCGCGTCGAACTGCGCCTCAAGCCGGTCTCCGACCAGTTGCGCACCCAGGACACGCGCGAGCCCCAGATCTTCCACCAGGGCGACCTGTGGCGTTTCACGACCAGCTTCGACGCCTCCGACTTCGAGGGCCGCTGGGTCGCGATCGCCGATGCGTACGACAAGGACGGCAAGAAGGTCACCGACGAGGTCAACTTCTCCGTCAAGCACGAGAAGAAGGAGAAGGCCGAGACCCGCGTCTACCGGTTCTCCGCCAGTCCCGAGTCCGTCCGCAAGGGCCGCTGGGTCTACTTCACCGGTCGTCTCCAGGTCGACGACCACTACTGGAAGAACGTGCGGGGCGAGGAGGTGGAGATCTACTTCCGCAAGCGCGGCTCCAGCGCCTGGAAGTTCGTGACCTCCGACAACACCGACTGGAAGGGCAGGTTCGACGCCAGGGCCCGCGCCACCAAGAGCGGTGAGTACCGCGCGATCTTCAACGGGACCGACGACCTCTCCGAGAGCAGGAGCCGGTCCGACTGGGTGCGCGTGTACAGCTACCACCGGTAGTCCCACCTGAGGCAGTCGACGCGGAGGCCCGGGGCGACCCGGGCCTCCGCCGTCGCCTCCTGACGGTGACGGCCCGGTAAAGACACCCTCCGGGTGCGTGAGTCGGTGGCGAACGCGGGGCTGACAACTGTTCGGTGGCCAGGTGCGAGAGCGCTGCAACGGTTCCGGTCAGCGGTCGCGGCGGGCGACGAGACGGGCGAGTGCGGCCAGCTCGGCGGCGGGCCGGGGCAGCGCGCCCGCGGATCCCAGGTGACGCAGGGCCCGCGCGAGCAGCTCATCGGCCTCCAGCTGGGTCCAGGCCCGCCCACCCGCGACCTCGACGAGCTCGGCCGCGCGGACCAGGTCGGTGTCGGAGAGCGGCCGCTCCCGGTGGTAGAGACCGGCCAGCTCATGTCCGGCAGGGGTGCCCGAGGTCAGGGCGGCGACGACCGGGATGGACTTCTTCCGGCTACGCAGATCCGAGTGGGCCGGCTTGCCTGTCACCTCGGGATCTCCCCAGATGCCCAGCAGGTCGTCGACGAGCTGGAACGCCAGCCCCAGGTCCCTGCCGAAGGCGGTGAGGTGCTCGACCTGCTCTGGGTCGCCGCCCCCGAACAGGGCGCCGAGCCCGCAGGCACACCCCAGCAGGGCGCCGGTCTTGCCGGCCGCCATGCCCAGGCACTCGGCCGGCCCGACGTCGTGACGTCCCTCGAACGCGACGTCCGCGCTCTGGCCCTCGAGCAGTTCCTGGATCGCGGTGCCGAAGACCCGGGTCGCCTCGGCGGTGATCGCGTGCCCGCCGGTCGCGAGCACGTCGAAGGCCAGCGTCAGCAACGCGTCACCGGCCAGGATGGCCGGGCTGACACCGAAGACTGCCCAGGCCGTGGGACGGTGGCGGCGGGTCCGGTCACCGTCCATCACGTCGTCGTGCAGCAGGGAGAAGTCGTGCACCAGCTCGACCGCCGCCGCCGGTCGAAGCGCCAGGGC
The DNA here is from genome assembly GCF_050943795.1 of Streptosporangium sp. CA-115845. Taxonomy (NCBI): domain Bacteria; kingdom Bacillati; phylum Actinomycetota; class Actinomycetes; order Streptosporangiales; family Streptosporangiaceae; genus Streptosporangium; species Streptosporangium sp. CA-115845. The sequence goes on from NZ_CP191988.1 coordinate 7,135,216, forward strand.
CGCGGCACCTCCGACCGCCTCGGCCGCCAGCAGGGCCAGCGCGGGACGGAGCGCCTTGCCCCCGCCGAGCGCGGACGGCCGGCCCTGCTCGTCCCACCAGCCGAAGTGATAACCGGCGATGCGCCTCATCGGGGCCGACAGCGTGTCGATCGCCGGACGCAGGGTCGCCTCGACCATGTTCCGGCTCCAGATCAGCACCTCGTCCGCGGACCGCCCGCCTGTCCTCATCTCAGTGGTCGTCATGCTTGGCTCTTCCTCACTCGGCCGTTCCAAGAAGCGATGCGGCCAGAACGGCCGAGGTGCCGGACCCGGGCGGGCCCGGGGGAAACGCGTCCGTCAGGACCGGAGACTCCGGCCTCAGTGGCCGATCTCTACGTCTTCCAGGATGCCGAGCGCGTCGGGCACCAGGACTGCCGCGGAGTAGTAGGCGCTGACCAGGTAGGAGATGATCGCCTTCTCGCTGATGCCCATGAACCGGACCGACAGGCTGGGCTGGTACTCGTCGGGGATGCCGGTCTGGTGCAGGCCGATGACGCCCTGGTTGTCCTCGCCGACGCGCAGGGCCAGGATCGACGTGGTGCGGGTGCCGGTGATGGGAATCTTGCTGCAGGAGAAGATGGGGACACCACGCCAGGCGGGCACCCCGCTACCACCGACGTCGACGCCCTGCGGGTAGAGCCCGCGCGCGTTGCACTCGCGGCCGAAGGCGGCGATGGCGTGCGGGTGTGCCAGGAAGAAGCTCGTGCTCCGGCGGCGGCTGAGCAACTCGTCGAGGTCGTCGGGGGTGGGCGGCCCGCTGCGGGTGTGAATCCGCTGCTTGAGGTCGGCGTTGTGCAGCAGCCCGAACTCGCGGTTGTTGATCAGCTCGTGCTCCTGCCGCTCGCGCAGCACCTCGATCGTCAGCCGGAGCTGCTGCTCGACCTGGTCCATCGGGTCGTTGTAGAGGTCGGCCACCCGGCTGTGCACCCGCAGGACCGTCTGCGCGACGCTCAGCTGGTACTCGCGCGGGCTGAGCTCGTAGTCGACGAACGTGCCCGGCAGGTCGGCCTCTCCCGCATGCCCGGCGGCCACCTCGACGGCGGCCTCGCCGTACTTGTTCTGCGGCCCGCTGGTGGCGGTCTCCCGCCGCCGCAGATGGGCCTGGAGCTCCTCGGAACGCTCGGCCAGCTCCAGGAACGCGTGCCGGGGCAGGACCATCGCCGTGCCGCTGGTGACCGCCCTCGCGGTGAACGACCACTCGCCGTCCGTGCCGGCCAGCGTCTCGTCGCCGAAGTGGTCACCCGCGGCCAGCACCGTCAGCACGATCTCGTCGCCGTACGGCCCGGTGCCGACCTTGTTGACCTTGCCGTGCGCGATGAGCACCACCTCGTCGGCCGGCTGCCCCGACTCCGCGAGCACGTCGCCGGCCCGGAACTCCCGCTGGACGAACCGGCCCGCCAGCGCGTCGAGGGTGTCGGAGTCGTCGAACCCGCGCAGCAGGGGCAGCTCGCACAGCTCGGCGGGGATGACCGCCACCTGCGATCCGGCATTGGTGAAGCTCACCCGCCCGTCGCCGATCGTGTAGGTCAGCCTCCGGTTGACGCGGTAGGTGCCGCCCGACACCTGCGTCCAGGGAAGCATCCGCAGCAGCCACCGCGAGGTGATCTCCTGCATCTGGGGAGTCGACTTGGTCGTCGTCGCCAGGTTACGCGCGGCGTCCGTACTCAGACTCAGCTGCGACCGGCCAGCCTCGAACTCCGTCACAACACACACCACCGATCCGTGCTCGTACCAACAGGGAAAGCGAAGACATGAATCAACCAGGAGGAAACGTCAGTCAACCGCGACAGAAACGGCAAAATACTGACCTCCCGATGCGCGGATCCGAATTCGACCCGCCATCATGGACGCCTCAATTTTGGGTTGCCCTTAAATATATTGTCAAGCATTGAATACGATCGGGCCAACAATAAACAAAGGCTCCATCGTCAAATGCCCGAAAAATATTGAATGTCTTGTTCTCGACGCCGTCCAGGCCCGAACCGAGGTCCCGGCAGGTCGCGGATCCGACTCGATTCCCCCTGCCTGCCGGGCCTGCCGACATTTCTCATCTCAGGCACGCACCCGTCATCCACCAACAGAACAGGGAAAACGCCAGGAAGCACCCACGACTGGCAGGGCCCACGGCATGGAAGTCGCCTTCATCCCACAGCAGGGCGCCGGCAGGCACTAAAGAATGGATTTTTCCCTAATTCAGGAGAAGCGAGGGAAACCGGAGGATCAGGTCAGCCTGACTGTTTCGGTCCTCGGTCCAGCAGTTCGGCGAACAGTTTCTCCCAGAGCGGCATGACCGCTTCGGGGGTGTAGTCGTGCGCGGCGACGGCCGCGGCCGTTCCCATCCGCCGCCGCAGCTCCCTGTCCTCGATGAGCCGGACCATCGCCGCCGCCAACGCGTCGATGTCGCGGGGAGGGACGAGCAGCCCGTCGACCTCGGGGGTGAGCACGTCGGCCGGGCCGGTCGGGCAGTCGAAGGCCACAACGGGCAGCCCGTGGGTCATCGCCTCGATCATCACCATCGGCAACCCCTCGAACCGCGAGCTGAGGACGTAGAGGGAGGCCCTGGCCAGTTCCTCGTCGAGACGGTCGGTCCGTCCCATCAGGGTGACGTTGTCACCCAGCCCGTACTCCTTCAGGAGCGCGCGCAACTGACCCTTCTTCTTGCCGGTGCCGTAGATGCGCAGCCGCCAGTCCGGGTGACGGTCCACAACCTGCCGAAACGCGGGAATCAGCAGGTCGAAGCCCTTCTGCCCGACCAGCCGCCCGGCCGCGACCACGAGCCTGTCGTCTTTCCGGGAGGGGGTCCGGCGCACGGAGCCGACCGCGTTGGGGACGCGCTCGACGCGCGTGGCGGGCAGGAGCGCCTGGTACTCCCTCCTGTCGGTCTCGGTGAGCACGACCACCGCGTCCAGCTTGCCGTAATGGCGGCCGATCTCCGAGCGGACCGCCTCGGAGTGGGTGGCCAGGTTCATGTGCTCCTGCCCGACCTTGACGACGCTCGCGGGAGCACGGCGGGCCGAGATGAGGTTCAGGGCGGGGCGGGTGGTCACCAGGACGCCGTCGGTGAGCGCGGAGACGTAGTCGATGACGGCCCGCTCCACGCGTTCGGTGAAGTAGGAGGCCGCGAACTCGCCGGCGGGCACGATCCTGCCCCGGATCCACCGCCACGCCCGCCGCCCCATGGAATCGACGGGCCTGCCCGCACGCTGGTCCGACAGCGTCAGGAGACGGATGCGCGGGTCGATCTCGAACTGGGGTCGCTCCTTCCGCCGTACCACGCTGACGATCTCGACCTCGTGGCCGGCCGCGGCCATCGCGTTCGCCTGGTTGATCACCGTGCGGATCGTCCCGCCCATGCCGTACGCGTGCAGCAGCAGGTAGCGGATCCTCGTGGTCTCCGGCGCCGTCATGCGGACTCCGTGACACGCGGCAGATATCCCCAGCTCTCGCACATCGGCCGGAGCGAGTCGGGTATCTCCTCCGGCCCCGGTAGGTCGCGTCCGGGCTGCACCCGCCCCGACCGGATCTTGTCCTTCCAGTCGCCGAGCCCCTTCTCCAGCACGGTCTGCTCGCCGTAGGCCAGCATCTCCGGCTCCCAGGGAACTCCCAGGAAGTCGCAGACGCGGCGCGCCTCGGCCTCGGGGTCGGCGGTCAGGTCCTCGTAACGCACGGTGCACCCGCTGAGTGCCCCCCGTGCCCGCTGCACCGCCTTCATGTAACGCAGGGCGTCGAGCGCCGCCTCCTCCGGCGTCCGCCTGCCCGCCCCCGCCTCGTACCACGACCTGGCGATGGACGCCGGGTGGCGCAGCAGGAAGACGAATCTGGCGTCCGGCCAGCACGCGGCGACGCGCCGGTAGGCGAAGGCATTGGCCGGTGTCTTGTCCACGAAGAACGTCTTGCCGCTCCTGACCAGCTCGCGGTGGAGCACCCGATCCCACAGCAGGTGTTCCAGGTCGGCCCGGTTGTGGCCGAGCGCCTTCATCGCCCGCTCCGCCAGCGAGGTGCCGAACTCCACCCTCAGCCTCCGCACGTGCGGTTCGTGCGGGGCGTGCAGCATGGAGTGGGCGTTGAGCATCGCCCGCAGGAGCGTGGAGCCGGACCTCACCGGCGAGAGGACGAAGACCGGCGCCACCAGCAGCCGGTCGACTTCCGGGTCGGCGGGCGGACCGAACGGCTCCTCCGCGGCCGGGGCCCCCACGTCCGCCGACGAACCGATTCTCCCTACCCGGTTGAGCTGGAATCCGGTGAGCCTGACCAGGGCGTCGTTGGCCTTACGCTGCCACTTCATGCCCAGGCAGGCTACCCATCTTTCCTGGCATTTCACTGTGTGTTCAGTTTGGAGCACCATCCGTTCCCGCCGGGCCCCGGGCGGAGGGGGCAGCGCACCGGGGTTTCACCGCGCGGGACCGACGGCGAATCGCCGTACAGTGTGAGCCATGGGGATGGTCAAGACCGTGGGACTGGTTCTGCACCCGCAGCGCGATTCGAAGGTGGCCATCGACACGATCGTGGAGTGGGCCCGCGCCCGCAGCGTCACGGTGCTCGGGCTGCCCGACGAGGTCGGGCGCATCGACTGCAGCGCGGTGTCCGTCGACGGCGCCACCCTGGTCGACCGCGCCGACCTGCTCGTCAGCCTCGGCGGTGACGGCACGATGCTGCGCACCATGCGGCTCATCTCGGGGCGGCGGACTCCGATCCTCGGCGTCAACCTCGGCAAGCTGGGGTTCCTCGCCGAGATCGACGTCGACGAACTGCCCTTCGCGCTGTCGGCCATCGACGACAACGCCTACACGGTCGAACCCCGGATGGCGGTGCGGGCCACCCTGCCCGACGGCACCTCGGTGACCGCGTTCAACGACATCGCCCTGGTGCGGATACCGGGCCACGGGCTGTCCGCGATGTCGATCACCGTAGAGGGGCACCCCTTCGTGCGCTACGCGGCCGACGCGGTGATCGTCGCGACCCCCACCGGGTCGACCGCCTACAGCTTCTCCGCGGGCGGTCCCATCGTGTCACCGACGGTGGAGGCGTTCCTCGTGGTCCCGGCCGCGGCGCACTCGTCGTTCAACCGGGCCCTCGTGCTGTCCGCGGACGAGCGGGTCGTGCTCGGCCTGCTGCCGGCGAGCGGCCGGCTGGCCCTGGAGGTGGACGGCGCGGTGGGCGCACACCTGTCTCCGGGGGACGAGCTCACCGTCACCTCGGTGCGCGCCGCCGCGTGGGTGGTCCGGCTCGGCACCACGAGCTTCTACGAGCGTGCCCGCCGCAAGCTCCGCGTCAACGGCAGCGCCGAGGTCGATTAGGCCCTGCCCCCGAGGCCGCTGTGACCGGCGACGCCGCCGAGGCGCGGCCCGGCCGACCGCGGCAGGCGGAAGACGTGGGGAGCATCCAGGCGCCGTCATCTCCTCCACCGGTCACGTTCCGTGACCGGTGGAGGATGTGGCAACAGCATCCGTCATGAAAGTTTCACCGGCGGGTTGACAGCGGGAAAGCGCTTACCTAGCTTGTGGATTGTTCGCTCACATGTCCGCGGATCGCATATGTGAACGGCGAGTGCTCGCTGGGGGGAATCCGAAACGCAGGCCGCACCGGCCTGCCGGACCAGCAAGGAGCTCGACTGTGCTGTACAGATTCAACGGGAAAACGGCCGGTGCGGTCATCGCCGCCACGGCCCTCGCCCTGTCGGGAACGGTGGCGGGCGTCTCCGCCGCCGCGGCCGCCGCTCCCGCCGCGGGAAACTACACCCTGGTGAACGACGGCAGTGGCCTCTGCCTGACCGTTCCAGGTGGCAGCTCGTCCGACGGCGTCCAGCTCACCCAGAGCGGCTGCGGCGGCGCCGGGCAGACCTGGACCGTGTCCGGGGGCAGCACCCAGCTCAAGGCCACGCACAGCGGCAAGTGCGCGGGCGTCAAGGACGCCAGCACCTCCGCGGGCAAGGCCGTCCAGCAGGAGAGCTGCTCGGGCGCGTCCTCCCAGACCTGGAACCTGACCGAGTCCGGGTCGAACTACCGGGTGGTCAACGCCAACGGCGGCAAGTGCCTCAACACCCTGGACAACTCCACCTCCTCCGGCGCCCTCGTGCAGCAGAACTCCTGCGACTCGGTGGCGACCAAGCAGTGGCGGCTCGTCCCCGCCGGCGGCACGCAGCCGACCCCGACCCCGACGGTCACTCCCACGAACCCCCCGGGTAACCAGACCGGCCTGGTCGGCTGGGCGACCCAGGGCGGCGGCACCACCGGCGGCGGCAACACCCCGGCGACCACGGTCAGCAGCGCCTCCGCGCTGACCAGCGCGCTCTCGGCGAGCGGCGCGGCGGTCATCCGGGTGTCGGGCACGATCTCCTGCTCCGGGATGCTCAAGGTCGCCTCCAACAAGACGGTCCTCGGCAACTCCGGCGCCGTCATCTCGGGCTGCGGGTTCAACATCTCCGAGGCGTCCAACGTCATCGTCCGCAACCTGACCTTCCGTAACTGGGACGACGACGGCATCCAGGTCCAGTACTCCACCCGGGTCTGGATCGACCACAACTCCTTCAGCAACGGCTACGACGGAGCCGTGGACGTCAAGCGCGCCAGCGACTACGTCACGATCTCCTGGAACCGGGTCTCCAGCCACGACAAGACCATGCTGCTCGGCCACGACGACGGCAACGCCGGCGAGGACACCGGCAAGCTGCGCGTCACCTACCACCACAACTGGTTCGACGGCACCAACCAGCGCCACCCGCGGGTCCGCTTCGGCAACCCGGTGCACGTCTACAACAACTACTACGGCAACGTCGGCAGCGGCGGCGGATACGGCGTGGCGTCCACGAAGAACGCCGGTGTCCTGGTCGAGGGCAACTACTTCGAGAACACCCCCGACCCCTACCACCGCGGTGAGGGCTCCTCGCCGGCCGCCAACCTGGTCGCCCGCAACAACCACTTCGTCAACTCCGGTGCCGGGGACGCGGGCGGCAGCGTCGCCTCCGTCCCCTACTCCTACTCGCTCGACACCGCCTCCAGCGTCAAGTCGATCGTGACCGGCGGCGCCGGCGCCGGCCGGATCTCGGTCTGATCCGTCCGCCCCAGGTCCGTCCTGACCCGGACCTGGGGCGGAACGGCTCCAACGGCTCCCGTGGGCGATGCCCGCGGGAGCCGCACGTGTCACTGGTGGCTGAACTGGGTGAGCGCGGGCAGCGCCCGGTCGGAGAAGTCGAACAGTGCCTGGTTCTCCCACCCGTTGCCCGAGGACGCGTCGGCCGGGTCCCAGCCGTTGCCGCGCACCGCGGTCCAGCTGGGTTCCCAGTAGACGACGCCCAGCCCTCGGCCGTTCGGCACGGCCTGCACCACGCTCATCACGTCGCGCAGCATCGCCGACTGGCCCGCGGCGGAGGCCGGGTAGCCGGGGTACGGCGTCGCCGCGGTGATGATGTTGGTGAGGCCGTCGTCGTTGCCCGTGGTGAAGGGGTAGGCGGTCTCGACGACCAGGACCGGCTTGCCGTACCTGGAGGCGATGTCGTTGAGGTTGGTCTGCAGCGCGCCGAGCGTGCCGTGCCAGTAGGAGTAGTAGGAGACGCCGATCACGTCGTAGTTCACGCCGTGGGCGGCGGCGCTGTCGAACCACCAGCGGAAGAGCGAGTTGTTGCCGCCCTCGGCCACGTGCAGCACGACCCTGGTCGAGCCGGAGACCGCCTTGACCGCGCTGTGGCCGGAGTTGAGGAGCTGGGCGAGGTTGCCGAAGTTGGAGCTGCGGCCCTCCTCCCAGAGCATGCCGTCGTTGATCTCGTTTCCGACCTGGACCATGTCGGCGGTCGTGCCCTGCGCCTTCAGCGCGTTCAGCACGTCATAGGTGTGGTTGTAGACAGTGGTCTTGAGCTGGGCGAGCGTGTACCCCGCCCACGCGGCGGGCTTGTACTGCTTGCCGGGGTCGGCCCAGGTGTCCGAGTAGTGGAAGTCGATCAGCAGCCCCATGCCCTGGGCCTTGATCCGCCGCGCCAGGGCCAGCACGTGCGCCTTGTCGTTGTAGCCGTCGGCCGCGTTGACCCAGACCTTCAGCCGGACGTAGTTGAGCCCGGCCGAGCGCATGATGGCCAGCGCGTCACCCTGCGCGCCGGTGGCGCTGTAGTACTTCCCGCCGAGGGCCTCGGACTTGGGCAGGCTGGAGGTGTCGGCGCCCTTGATCGCCAGCGTCGCCGACCCCGCGGCGAAGGTGACGTCGTCGAAGTTGGCCCAGCCGCCCGCCGCGGCGGCGGAGCCGAGGCTCACCGTGCACTGGCCGCCCGTCACGGTCTGGGTGACCGCGATCTGGATCCATTCGGACGAGCTGACCGGCAGGTAGGTCCTCCTCTCGGCGGGACCGCAGTTCCGCAGCGCGATCCAGCTCTGGCTCGCGGCTCCCGACCTGACCCAGGCCCGGAGCGTGTAGGTGCCGGAGGTCAGGCCGGTCAGTGTCTGGTGGGTCTCGACGGTGTACGCGCCGGAGGCCCAGTGGGACAGGCGGTAGGAGCCGGCGTGGCCGCCCGCCTCGGTGAAGTCGGCGGCGGCGGAACCGCTGCCGACGGTGGTGCTCCAGCCGGTCGGCGTGGAGGTCGGGCTTCCCGTCTCGAAGCCGCCGTTGGTGACCGTCGAGGCGGCCAGGGCCGCCAGGGGGGTGAGCGTTGCGGCGGCGCAGAGCAGCAGCGCCACCAGGATCTTCTTCATCTGTCCTCGCTCTGGGATGGAGTGGTGCGGACAACCCCCGAAGACCCCCGGTGACGTGCCGCGGTCAGGTGGCCGGCGCGGCACCGGGGGAGCTCATGCGTCCCCCGTCAGCTCGACGACGGTGACGCCGCCGGCCGGTACCGTCGCCGACCCCGCGTGCTCGGCGCCGTCGAGAACCCCGGTCCCGCTCACACCCGGGACGGTGACCGGCTCGTCGCCGTGGTTGACCAGGAAGAGGTGGCGGCCCCGCCGCAGGAGTTCGAGGGTGTCGGGCAGGCCGCGCGGGCGGGACACGCCCGCGGCGTCGAGGACCGCGCGCAGGATCGCGCGCAGGTCTCCGTCCGTGTCCTGGCCCACGCGGGGGTCGAGGGCCGTGGCGACGTACCAGGCGGTGCCCGCTCCCAGCTCGTGGCGGGTCAGCGCGGGGTGGCCCGCGTCCGGTCCGCCGGTGAAGGCGCGCACGGTACGCGCTCCGGCGAGGCGGACCCGCTCGGACCAGATCCGGCCGGTCAGCCCGTCGTCGCCGACGGCGACCGTGCCGTTCTCCGGCAGCGGGTGGAACTCCTCCACCGACAGGCCGAGCACGTCGCGCAGCACGCCGGGGTAGGCGCCGGGGTGGATCGTGTCGTTCTCGTCGACGATCCCGGAGAAGCAGGAGACGACCAGGTGGCCCCCGGCCTCCACGTGGCGGTGCAGGTTCTTGCCCGCGGCCTCGGTGAGCAGGTAGGAGCTCGGCACGACGACCATCCGGTACGCCGAGAGGTCGGCCGCGGGGTGGACGAAGTCGACGGTGACGTGCTCGCGCCAGAGCGCCTCGTAGTACGCCTCCACCCGCTCGCGGAACCTCAGGTCCACCGAGGGCCGCCACTCCAGTTCGAGCGCCCAGTACGACTCCCAGTCCCACACCAGCGCGACCTCGGCCTTGACGCGGGAGCCGCGCACCGGCGCCAGCTCGCGCAGCTCGGCGCCGAGGGCGACCACGTCGCGCCAGAGCTCGGAGTCGGTCCCGGCGTGCGGCAGCATCGCCGAGTGGAACTTCTCCGCGCCGTAGCGGGAGGCGCGCCACTGGAAGAAGAGCACCGAGTCCGATCCCCTGGCGACGTGGGCGAGGCTGTTGCGCCGCATCTCCCCCGGCCGCTTGGCGAGGTTGCGCGGCTGCCAGTTGACCGCGCCGGTGGAGTGCTCCATGAGCATCCACGGCCGGCCGCCCGCCACCGAGCGGGTGAGATCCGCCGCCATGGCGAGCTCGATGTGGCCCTCGGCCCGCCCGGCGTCGAGGTAGTGGTCGTTGGAGACGACGTCCACCTCCCCCGCCCACCGCCAGTAGTCCATCGGCTCGCAGTTGGGGATCATGAAGTTGGTGGTGACCGGCAGGTCGCTGAAGCGACGGATGGCGTCGCGCTCGCGGCGGAAGTTGGCGATGTGCGCGTCGACGGAGAAGCGCGCGTAGTCGAGCTGCAGGGCCGTCAGCTGGCCGGCCGGCGCGAGCCTCGGGGGTTCCACCTCGTCGAACGAGCCGTAGGTCAGCCCCCAGAACGTGGTCCCCCACGCCGCGTTGAGCGCCGCCACGTCCCCGTGCCGCTCGCGCAGCCAGTCGCGGAACGCCTCCGCGGAGGTCTCGCAGTAGCAGCGCGCGTTCGCCCAGCCGTACTCGTTGTGGACGTGCCACATGACGACCGCCCGGTGCCCGGCGTAGCGGGCGGCGAGCCGGCCGGCGATCCGTTCCGAGGCGACGGCGTACTCCGGGGAGCTGGGGCAGAAGCTGTGCCGGGAGCCTCCGGCGATGACATGGCCCGCGCGGTCGACCAGGTGGCTGCCCGGGTGGGCGGTCCGAAACCAGGTGGGCGGGGAGGAGGTCGGTGTCGCGAGGTCGACCCTGATGCCCGCGGAGCCGAGCAGGTCGATGATCCGATCCAGCCGGTCGAAGTCGTAGACCCCCTCTTCCGGCTCCAGCAGGCTCCAGCCGAAAATGCCGAGGCTGACCAGGTTCACCCCGGCCTCGCGCATCAACCGGACGTCCTCGTGCCAGACCTCCTCCGGCCACTGCTCGGGGTTGTAGTCCCCTCCGTACGCGATGCCCTCCGGCAGGACGGGATATCCAGGCAACTGCTCCCCCTTGGCTCATCTCTGTGAACGTGCACAGTAATCGAAACCCGACACCCGGGGAAGAGTCGCCACGGGAACACCAGCACGGTCAGGCGATTAACAAGAGCGTAACGAGCATTGACAGGGCGACATCTCGGATTTCAGTCTGTGAACGTTCACAGACATGTCCGCATGGCGGGCCCCGAGCCCCGGCGCGACATCCCGATACAGCACCCCCGGCACAGCCCCCGATACAGCACCCCCCGACACGGCATCCCTGACACGGAGGAACGCATGCAGAGAAACCGGCTCGCAGTGGCGGCCGCGGCTCTCGCCGCCACCCTGGCCGCCGGATGTTCCGGCGCCGCCCAGGAGCCGGCCGCCCCGGCCGCGCAGAGCTCGGCCCCCGCAGGGCCGGTCAAGCTCACCTACTGGACATGGGTTCCCAACATGGACAAGATCGCGGCAGCCTGGAACAGCGCCAACCCCGACATCCAGGTCACGGTCAGCAAGCAGGCCGGCGGCGACGACGCGGCCGCCAAGTTCCTGACCGCGGCCAAGGCGGGAAACCCCCCTGACCTGGTCCAGGCCGAGTACCAGATGCTGCCCTCCTTCGTCGCCGCCGACGCGGTGGCCGACCTTTCCGGCGACGTGGCGCAGGCGAAGGGCGAGTTCGGCGAGGGCATCTGGGGGCTGGTCACGCTCGGCACCGACGCCGTCTACGCGCTCCCCCAGGACAGCGGCCCGATGATGCTCTACTACCGCCAGGACCTGTTCGACAAGTACGGCATCGAGGTCCCCAAGACGTGGGACGAGTACGCCGAGGCCGCCCGCACCGTACGCAAGAAGGACCCCAAGGTCTTCCTGGGCACCTTCTCCAGCAAGGACCCCGGCGCCTTCGTCGGCCTCGCCCAGCAGGCCGGCGCCCAGTGGTGGTCGATCAGCGGCGAGTCCTGGAAGGTCACGGTCAACGACGACGCCACCAGGAAGGTCGCCGACTACTGGGGCGGCCTCGTGAAGGAGGGCGCCATCGACGACCAGCCGTACTTCACCCCCGAGTGGAACAAGGCGCTCAACGACGGCAAGCTGCTGACCTGGCCCTCGGCCGTCTGGGCGCCGGGTGTGCTGTCCAGCAACGCCCCCAAGGCCAAGGGCAGGTGGGCGATCGCCCCGCTGCCGCAGTGGAGCGCCGGCGAGAACGCCAGCGGCTTCTGGGGCGGCTCCTCCACCGCGGTCGCCGCCAAGTCCCCCAACCGGGCCGCCGCCGCGAAGTTCGCGACCTGGCTCAACACCGACCCCGAGGCGCTCGGCCTGCTCGTCAAGGAGGGCGCGGTCTACCCGGCCGCCGCCAAGGGCGGCACCATGCTCGGCGAGACCCCCGACTACTTCTCCAACCAGCCCGACTTCTGGCAGCAGGCCGCCGCGATCTCCGCCACCGCGCGGGGCTTCACCTTCGGGCCGAACGTCAACGTGACGTACAACGCCTTCAAGGACGCCTTCGACAAGGCCGTACAGGACAGGTCCGCGTTCTCCGACGCCATCGGCACGATGCAGGAGGCGACGGTCGCCGACATGCAGAAGTCCGGATTCCAGCTCTCCCAATGACATCGATGACCCCGATGACCCGACGCCCCGGCGGCGGCGCCCGCACCGCGAGCGCCGTCCCCTACCTCTTCCTCGCACCGGCCATGGCGCTGTTCACGCTCTTCATGGCCGTCCCCATCGGCTACACGGCCTACCTCAGCCTGCGGCGCACCAAGGTCTCCGGGCTCGGCCTGGGCAAGGGCTCGCGCCGCGAGGTCTTCGCCGGCCTCGACAACTACACCGCGACGCTCGCCGACGGCGAGCTGTGGGCCGGCTGGCTGCGCGTCCTCGGCTACGGCCTGCTGGTGCTCGTCGTCATGCTCGGGCTCGCCCTGCTCTTCGCGCTGCTGCTGGACTCGGCGCACGTGCGGCTCGCGCGTTTCTCCAGGGTCGCCGTCTTCCTGCCGTACGCGGTGCCCGGCGTGGCCGCCACCCTGCTGTGGGGCTTCCTCTACCTGCCGAGCCTCAGCCCGATCCGCCAGGTGCTCGACGTCGACCTGCTCGGCTCGGGCACCGTGGTCCTCTCCATGGCGAACATCGCGGTCTGGGGCGGCGTCGGCTTCAACATGCTGGTGCTCTACACCGCCCTGCGCGCCGTGCCCAGGACCTACTACGAGGCCGCCAGGATCGACGGGGCGAGCGAGATCCAGACAGCGCTGCGGATCAAGATCCCGATCCTGCTGCCCGCGATCATCCTGACCACCGTGTTCTCCATCATCGCCACGATCCAGGTGTTCACCGAGCCGGCCACGCTGCGGCCGCTGACCAACACGATCAGCTCGACCTGGAGCCCGCTCATGAAGGTCTACCGCGACGCCTTCGTCACCGGCGACCTCTACTCGGCCGCCGCCACCTCGATCGTCATCGCGGCGATCTCCCTCGTCCTGTCCTTTGGTTTCCTGCGCGTCGTCCGCGACCGCGCCTTCGGGGAGAGCTGATGGCCGCCACGACCCTCACCGCGAAGGGACGCCGGAGGGCGGCCGCGCGACGCCGCCCGTACGGGATCGCACCGACCGCGATCCTGCTGCTGGGCGCGCTCTACTGCCTGCTGCCGGTCAGCTGGGTGCTGATGGCCGCCACCAAGTCGAAGGCGGAGCTCTTCTCCACCTCGGCCTTCGCCCCCGGCACCGGGCTGCTCTCCAACCTCGCCGACCTGGCCGCCTACCGCGACGGCGTGTTCTGGCTGTGGATGCTCAACACGCTGCTGTACGCCGGCGGCGGCGCCCTGCTCTCCACCGCCGTCTCCGCGGTCTCCGGCTACGCGCTGGCCAAGTACCGCTTCCGGGGCCGGAACCTGATCTTCAACCTGCTGATCGGCGGCATCCTGGTGCCCGCCGTGGTGCTGGCCATCCCGCAGTACCTGCTCTTCTCCCGGCTCGGGCTCGCCGACACCTACTGGTCGGTCCTGCTCCCGCAGATCCTGCACCCGTACAGCATCTATCTGGCGCGCATCTACGCCACCGCCGCCGTTCCCGACGCCCTGCTGGAGGCGGGGCGCATCGACGGCGCCGGGCACTGGCTGCTGCTGCGCCGGGTGGCGCTGCCGCTGATGATCCCGGGCATGGTGACCATCTTCCTGTTCCAGTTCGTCGCGATCTGGAACAACTTCCTGCTGCCGTTCATCATGCTGGGCGACGACCAGAGGTTCCCGCTGACCGTCGGGCTCTACACGCTGCTAGCGGCCGGCGCCAACCAGCCCTCCCTGTACAACCTGATCCTCACCGGCACCCTGCTGTCGATCATCCCGCTGATCGCGCTCTTCCTCACCATGCAGCGCTACTGGCGGACCGACCTGGCCGGCGGGGCCGTGAAAGGCTAGTGGCCGGGCCCGACCGGACCTCGCCCGGTCGAGGGGACAATGGGAGCATGGCGAAGCGTCCGACCATCCATGACGTCGCGGCGGTGGCGGGGGTCTCCCGGGGAACGGTCTCCCGGGTGCTCAACGACGACCGGTACGTCAGCCCCGCGGCGCACGCCGCGGTCCAGCGGGCCATCGCCGAGACCGGCTACGTGCTCAATCGGGCCGCCCGCAGTCTGGTCACCCAGCGGACCGGTTCGGTGGTGATGGTCCTGTCGGAGCCGCAGGAGCGACTGTTCGAGGACCCCAACTACAGCGTGCTGCTGCGCACCGCCACCCGGCGGCTCGCCGAGCGGGACATATCGCTGGTGATGATGATCGCCGGGAACGACGGCGACCGCGACCGGGTGGTCCGCTACCTGCGCGGCGGCCACGCCGACGGGGTCTTCCTGGTCTCCACCCACGCGGGCGACAGGCTGGCGGACGCGCTGGTGGACATCGGTGTGGCCGCCGTCGCCCAGGGGGCGGTCATCGGCAGGGAGAACGTGATCCCCTACGCGGCGGCGGACGACCGCGAGGGCGCCCGGCAGATGACGCGCTACCTGGTCGAGCGGGGCCGCAGGCGGATCGCCACCATCACCGGCCCGCTCGACACCCCCGGCGGCGCGCTGCGGCTGGAGGGCTTCGCCGACATCCTCGGCCGGAAGGCGAGCAGGAGGCTCATCGAGCACGGCGACTACACCCAGCTGGGCGGGGAGAGCGCGATGGCCCGGCTGCTGGAACGTGCCCCCGACATCGACGCGGTGTTCGTCGCCTCCGACCTGATGGCCGCGGGCGCGCTCTCCGCGCTGCGCGCCGCCGGGCGGCGGGTGCCCGAGGACGTCGCGGTGGGCGGCTTCGACGACTCGGCGGTGGCGCTCACCACCCATCCGCCGCTCACCACCATCCGCCAGCCCCTGGAACGGGTCGCCGAGGAGACGGTCCGCCTCTTGCTCGCCCTGATCGACGGCGCCGGGCATGTGGAGCCGGTGATACTGCCCACCGACCTCATCGTCCGCGAGTCGACCTGAACCACCCCGAACCGACAGACCCCCCGGCCGCGTTCCGCGGACGGGGGGCGAGTCTTTCCCGGCGAGGTCAGCGCGCGGCGGACGAGCCGTTCACGGTCAGGACCTGCTCGGTCTCGATGGCGGGGAAGGTGCCGGTGTCGATGATCCCGTGCTCGTGGAAGGCCGCCTCCAGCAACGCGTGAGCCTTGGGCTCCAGCTTCCACAGCGCCCGGTACTCGCGGGCGGTGGCCAGGGAGACCCCGGTCTCGTGGGCGATGTCCGTCGCCCGGGGCACGAACCTCCGCTCGATCTGCTTGTCCCAGTACTCCCGCGCGGCACGCATCAGGGCCGCGCGCTGCGCCGTGTCGACGACCGGCGGTGGGCCGTCCAGCACCTGGACCTCGTCATCGTCATCGTCGATGACCGGTCGCCCCGCGGCCACCGCGGGACGCACCGGCTCGGGCTCCGGGTCCCACGGCACCGGCGGGGTCAGGTCGATCAGCGCGGAGGTGTTGTAGAGGGCGCCGATCTGGGAGAGCAGGGCCTCCTGGCGTACCGAGTCGACGGCCAGGCCGGTGTGCTCCACCGCCCGGTCCATGGCACGGTCCAGCTTGGCGAGGGCCGCGCGCATCTTCCGGTCGGACGCCCCGGACTCGCGGAGCGCGCGGGCGCGCTTGGCCGCCAGCGCGACCCGGGTCAGCCTGCGGTGGGCGTCGACCTCACTCGCCGTACGGTCGCTGACCTCGGCCAGCCCGATGCGGACCAGCGCCCGCTCGGGGGTGAGCCGCCAGTTGATGCGCGAGCGCCCGCTGATCCGGTGGCGTTCGATCGCCATGCCGCGCTCCCAGAGCCACGCCGCCACCAGGGGCGCGGCGAGCCGGAAGATGGCCTCGGCCATGCTGCGGGCGTCCATGCTGGACAGCACCGCGGTCAGGCCGGTGAGCGCCCACACGGCGATGCCGTCGATGCCGGCCGAGAAGTTCTCCCGCATGTTGCGGCGGGCCCGGACCGCGCTGGTGATGACGGCGACCTCGATGAAGGCGAAGAGCAGCAGCCGCAGCGGACCGTCGAAGCCGAGCACGTCACCGGAGAAGCGCCACATGCCCTGGGCGGAGACACCCGTCGCGATGCTGGCGGCGACGATGGTGAGGATGTCCTCCACCGGACGGGGCGCGACATGGGAGTGGAAGAAGCGGACCGCCATCCGCTGGACGGCGCGGAGCGCGAAGTAGGCCGCGACCAGGAGGACGAGAGCGAACACGCCAATAAAGCTCGTCAACACCGGCTGGTCGGATGCGAAGGTGGTGATTTGATCGATGGGGGGCATCAGTCACTGTCCGTCAGTCTCGATGTCCGACAGGATATCTACGCGATCATTCCAGAATGTCGGCGCGCTGTTCGCCAAACGGGCGCTCACGCGAGTGACAGAAGAGAACACAGTTGTGGTGGGGACGAGTAAGGGCCGCCCGCCCTCGGGGCTCCGCCCCGACCCGGCCCTGCTCGACCCCATTTCGTGGCGGGCTTCCTGAGCGGCTCGGTCAACCTGCGCAACTACCCCACCGTGGGCAGCCGCGCCCAGGTGGACGTACGCCGCGCGGAGATCCCGCTGCTGCCGATCGAGGAGCAGCGGGTGTACGGCGAGGCGTTCAGGAAGCTGGCGGAATTCGAGGCTTCGCTGCGCCGGGTCGCCGCCCTCGGCGAGGATCTGATCCAGGGGAACGCCTCCGGCGCGAGCTTCCACAACACCGGCCCGCTCGACTCCGGGACGCTGGGCAAGGATTCCGAGAACGTCGCCCGCGACCTGCGCTCCTACATCGGCGCGTTCTCCCCGGACGCGGTCGAGGTGCTGGAGAAGTACCGCACACCGGCATCTCCACGTATTTCTGGATCCTGTCCAACCGCAAGGCTCCCGCTTTGAAGGACAAGGTGATCCTGCTGGACGCCCGGGACCGCTGGGCCAAGATGCGCAAGCCCCTGGGCGACAAGCACAAGCTCATCAGGAACCGACTTGCCGTGCCCGGTCGGCTGCGTCGAGGTCGCGGAGCTGGAAAACCTCACCGAAACCCCCGCCCACAAGCCCGGACACCCCCACCTGATCGCCGTCCGCGATTCCAAGGACCCGCACGGCCCCAACCTCTTCTTCACCCCCGCCGAATGGACCACCTTCATCAACACCCTCAAGGCCGACGACTTCGACCTCGGCTGAACGATCTCCCCTACCGGCCGCCCGACCACGCACCAGGGCGGCCGGTAGGTGCTGTCCAACCTCGTGTCCTGCCGTCCATGGATGATCGCCTGCCGGATGATTGACTGCTCGCGTCGTGGTCCGAGACACCGACCACCCGGCAGGGTTCTCGGCGATCTCGACGAATCGGTGCCGTGGGAACAGGAAAGATGGTTCGTGAGGCTCGGAAAGCGGCTCGCCGGACGGCTCTCGTCGGCGCCGGGCAGGAAGAGGTGGGGTTGATGGCTGGGCGGTTGGTAGAGCTGGAAGTGGAAAACTTCCGCAGCCTGCGGAAGGTGGCGCTGCCGCTGGGGCCGGTCAACGTGCTGGTCGGGCCCAACGGCGCGGGCAAGACAAACGTGCTGCGGGTGTTCGATTTCCTGGCCGACATCGTCCGGACCGACCTGGGACCGGCGCTTGAGGACCGGGGCGGCTTTGACGAGCTGGTGTTCCGGGGCGGCGAGCTGAGGCCGAATCACATCCAGATCGGCCTGAAGGGCCACTGGTCCGTACCCGAGACATCCGGGTGTCCGCTCGATGTGTACCGCTTGAAGATCAACGGTAGTCCTCCGGCACGGGAGGAGATCTTTCACCTCAGCCGGGCCGGCGGCTGGCGGAACCGGATCGAAGTGTCGGGTGAGCGAGCCGCGAGTTCACAGTACGGGGCCGACGAGGTGATCTCGGATGACGAGTCCGAGCGGCGTACCGCGGTGATGGAGGTCGGAATCCAGCCGTTCAGCACCGGCCTGTCCACTCTGCCCCGGCTGTCGGAGAATTTCGGCGGGCGAGAGGTGGTGGCCCTGGCCGATTTCCTCACCACCTTCCGCGTCTTCGACGTCGATGTTCACCGCGCGCGCCTGCCATCGCGCGTTCCTCGGAGCGGATACGAGGCGATCGCGGATGACGCCTCCAACCTGGCGAGGTTCCTGCTGACTCTGCGGGACACCGACGAGGAGGCATGGGAGCGGCTCCAGGCCGACGCGGTGGAGGTTCTCCCCCAACTCGAAGCGCTCGACTTCGACTACCGGTCCGGGGGCGCTCATTCCGTCGTCGTGGTCCTCAGGGAACGCGGGCTGCGCGACCCCACCTCGCTGCTCGACGCCTCCTACGGCACGATCCGCCTGCTGGGTCTTCTCGCGATGCTCTACGACCCCAGCCCTCCCGCGCTCACCTGCGTCGAAGAGATCGATCATGGCCTGCACCCGCAGGCGTTGGAGATCCTTGTCGAGCGAGTCCGGGAGGCGAGCGACAGAACACAGTTCATCATCGCCACCCATTCACCGGCCCTCGCCGACCGGCTCAAACCGGAGGAACTCATCGTGTGCGAGCGCGCGGAGGACGGTTCCTCCGTGATCCCGGCGGTTTCGACCGCCCAGGTTGAGAAAATCGTGCGAGCCAGCGAGGGGATGCCTCTGGGAGAGCTGTGGTTCTCCGGTGCGCTGGGAGGCGATCTGTGAGCAGGCGCGGGGGAACCCGCATCCGGCCGACCAGGAAACCGATCGTGGTCGTCGCCGGTGAGGATCGAAACGACCGGCTCAGTCTCCGGATCCTCCTGGAGGAGTTCTGCCCGGAGATGCGCGGACGGATCGCGGAGATCGGCGATCCGGACTCGTGAGAGTTCAAGACCGCAACGTGCACAACGCCCGCGGTCAACCAAAAGCCAAATCGAAACCCCTCATGTCACCGTTCCGGGTCCTAAGCCTCCCCAGGGTCCCGCCGCACCGGATCCGTGGCTGGCCGACAGCCCTTGGCAGTACCGCTATCAGCTATGTCTCCTACGCGCATGGGCGGGCGTGAGCCTTCAGCAGATCCGCCAGTTGGAGGTGGAGGGCCGGTGGGGGTATTACCGCCAAATTCCGTACACCACCTTGCATGACGCCCTCAATCCCAAGTTGACCCGGATGCCGGCGCTGCGCGTCGTCCGCGCGATCGTGACGGCCTGCGAGGCGGACATGGAGCAATGGGTGGGAGCGTGGCGCGCGATCAACATGAAACGGTTCAAACAGTCCAACCCACCGCCTCCCGGCTTGGAAAACTGATCAGAAAGGCTCCGGTGAGGGCGAGCCACCTGGCTCGCCCTCTTGCCGTATGGCCGCCTGGGGACCTGTCTCGCAGGGTGACGCCCTACCCGGCCCCGGAAAGCATGTCGCCGCTCGGGCCGATGCCACGGCCAAAGAGGTGGCCGCGAGGATCGCCGACACCCCATGATTCGCATTCATCGTGCGACGCCCCCGGACCTGACCGACCGGCTCCGCGACCGCACCGCGAAACTACACGCGAACAGCGCCGACTGTTCGGCCGCCCGCGCCGCATGGAAAGCCGTCGTCCGAAGCCCGATCGCCTTCTTCTCCAGTGCGGAGATGACGACGGGATCGTGCGTCATCCATCCACCGGATTGGAGGCCGATCTCACCATAATCATGGATCAATGCCGTGTGCCGGTCGAAAAATAAGAAGTCGAAATTCTCCTCACCGGGGAGCCGCCTGCAAAGAGTACAGGTCGGGTGCGCAGGCTACCGAATGGATCGGGCGATTACCATCTCTTAGCCACTTAATAAAGCAAACGCTGCGCTTCCATGAGACGTCTGATCCGACTCGGGAGCTCGCCGCTGGGAGTGTCGATGATGGATTCGCAAAAAGTCCGTCTTGAAATGGCAAGGTTGGAACCGGCCGGGTCTCCGCTCGCCAGAGGCTTTACTTTTTTTCCGAAAATCAGTCGTTACTATGATAAATTCGGAAAATAGTTCGTCCGCTGTCGGCAGCGCGAAGAACATCTGCCCGACGCCGTGCCTCTGTTGTGGCAGTTGGGGGGCGAGAGGATGGCGAGGAACGAAACCTGGGGCGCCGATTCCGAGGAGAACCAGCGGCTGCGTACTCTCGCGCTCGCCTCCGTCGGCCTCGGCGAGATCGAGGTGCTGAAGTACGCGCTGGACCAGGCGGTCGCCGAACTGCGTGGGTTGAGCGGGATGGTGCACTGGTCTGGAGCGCGGGTCATCCGCGGGGGGCCGCGCCTGCTGGTGGCCTCCGGGGTGCCTCCCGCCCAGTTGCAGACGTGGGGGGAGGAGATCCGGGACGTCATCGTCCGGGCGCTGCGCGACGGAGCGCCCGTGTGCACGTCCGTCGCCCCAGGCGCCGGGCGCGAGAGCGCCAAGGAGACGGCCGCGGCCATACCGCCCACCGCGACCCTGACGGCCGTGCCGCTGCGCGTCCGCGACGCGCCGGTCGGCGTACTGTCCGTACTCTCCTGCGGGCCCACCAAGCCCACCGACCGCCAGCGGGCGTTCCTGCGATCGCTGGCCGACTGGCTGGCCCAGCGGCTGGCCGGATCCGGCACCGACTCAGACAGCGGATACCCGCGGCGGCAGGACCTCTCCACCGACTCTCATCTCCGGCAGGCGCTGAAGGCGACCAGGATCGGATCTTGGGACTGGAACCTCCTGACCGGCGAACTGCGCTGGGACGAGGCCGGCCTGACCGTGATGGGGATCGATGTGGGCAGCGGCCCCCACACCATTGACTACTGGGTCGAGCTCATCCACCCAGATGACTATCCCCGGGTGATGACCGCAACCGAGGAGGCCGTCCGCACCAGGGGGCTGTTCGAGATCGAGTATCGTGCCCGCCGCCCGGACGGAACCACGGGCTGGGTGCAGGAACGCGGCCGGTTGGTGCTGGATGAGGCCGGCGAGCCGACACACATGATCGGCACGGTCTGGGACACCACGGAGAGCCGTATCGCCCGCGAGTCGGTCAGCCGCGCGCTGCGCTACATGAGCGACGCCTTCCTCGCGGTGGACCGCGACTGGCGGATCACCTTCGTCAACCTCGACGCCGAGCGCCTCCTGGGGGTCACCGACCCCTACGGTCAGGTGCTGTGGGACCTGCCGACAGGAAAGTCGCCCGACCTGCGGGCGGCGTGCCACCGGGCCGCCGCCGAGCGGGAGCCCGCCACTCTCGACGTGCAGTGGCCGACCGACAGTCGCTGGTACCACGTGCGACTGGTGCCGGTGCCCGACGGCCTGACCCTCTATCTCGCCGACGTCACCGACAAGCGCCTGCGCGACGCCGAGCGCAAGGCCGCCGAGCAGGCCGCCGCCGAGCGAACCGCCTGGGTCCAGGAACTGACCCGAGCCCTCGGCGACGCCGTGACCGCCCGTGACCTCGTGCGGGTCATCGCCGAGCGGGTGCTGCCGCCGTTCGGCGCGGCGGGACTGATCGTGCTGACCATCGACCACGATCGCCTGCACGTGGCCGGAGCCTTCAACCACGCCGCGGACGTCCTTGACCGGCTGGAGGACCAGGTGCTCATGGAGCCGTCCCCCCTCTCCGACGCCCTGCGATCGCGTGCCCCGGTCTTCATCACCTCCAGGGCCGAGCACCACAAGCGCTATCCGAACCTCACCGGCTGGATGGCCCGCAGGAGCGCCGACGACTCGGAGAAGAACGCCTGGGCGATCCTGCCGCTGCTCGTGCCCGGCCAGTACCGGGGGTGCTGCGTGATCTCCTTCGACCGGCCCCACCACTTCCCCGGCGAGGAGCGTACGCTGCTCACGGCGCTCAGCGGACTGATCTCCCAGGCCCTGGTACGAGCCCGCCTCTACGAGGTGGAGCACACCCGCGTCCAGGAGTTGCAACACCTACAGGCGGGGCTGCGGGAGTCCCTCGAACGGCAGCGGTGCTTCACCGCCGACGCCTCCCACGAGCTGCGCACCCCGCTGGCCGGGCTGCGGGCACAGCTGGAGGAGGCGCAACTCCACCCCGAGGAGACCGACCTCGGCGAACTACTCGAACACACCTTGGGCGATGTGGACCGATTGCAGGCCATCACCACCGACCTCCTCCAACTGGCCAGGCAAGGGGCCGACCAGGCCGCCGCGCTGGAGAACGTCGACCTGGCACGGCTGATCGAGACCGAG
Source organism: Streptosporangium sp. CA-115845 (assembly GCF_050943795.1). Taxonomy (NCBI): domain Bacteria; kingdom Bacillati; phylum Actinomycetota; class Actinomycetes; order Streptosporangiales; family Streptosporangiaceae; genus Streptosporangium; species Streptosporangium sp. CA-115845. Next base: position 7,157,585 of record NZ_CP191988.1, read on the forward strand.
GTGCCCCGCCGCGCGCACGATCCGCACCCGGTGCGGCTCCGGCTCGAACCCGGCGTGACAGTCGACGCCGTCCCCGGGCAGATCGGCCGGATACTGACCAACCTGCTCGACAACGCCCAGCGCCACGCGGTAGGCCACGTCGAGGTCGGGCTGCGCCGCAGCGGTGACAGCGCCGAACTCACCGTCACCGACGACGGCCCGGGAGTCCCAGCGTCAGAACGCGAGAACATCTTCCAGCGTTTCGCCCGGCTGGACACCGCCCGCAGCCGCGACACAGGAGGCACCGGCCTCGGCCTGGCCATCGCCCGCGACATCGCCCACTCCCACCACGGGACCCTGCACGTAGAAGCCCCGCCCACCCGCGGCGCGCGCTTCATCCTCCGCCTCCCGCTCACGAATCAGGGGTGAGGAGACCGCCAGGAACCGCTATCGCGCCGCTCGGCGAACCGGTCCCAGTCCTGCTCCTCGATGGGCGTGTTCGCTCTACCTGCTGATCGCAGGGACGATCGCGATTCGAAATGGTCGCTGTAGCCGTCAGGATCAACTGGAGACCCGCGCGGGCTGTATGGCCGAATCTGCGGTATTGACGGTTTTGCTGCCGCCCCGGTCGACCGCCTGGGCGATCAGGAGTCCGGCGAAGGCCGGCACCGCCATCACAGTGCGTGCCGTGTGCAGGTTCCACCAGCGTTCGCGGGCATCCGCCCAGCCGGTCGGCGGCTGATCGGCATTCCAGGAGTTCGCGAGCTGATTGAGCGGCTCCAGCTGGGTCACCGAGAGCACGATCGTGCCCGTCACCAGCAGCAGGGCGGCGATGCTGAGTCCGAGGACGAGCCAACCACGCTGGTACGACAGTACGCACGTCGCCAGGAGCAGTGCGAGGCAGGTGAGCAGGAGCACCGGCATGGCACGGCCGTAGTCGGTGTTGAGTGCCTGCCAGTACCGCACGTAGGCGGGTCCGGGCAGCTCACGCAGCGACGGAGCGAGCACGGTGAAGAAGACACCCCCGACGACGCGCAACCCATCCCGCAGAGCGCCCGGCCGCAGGTGCAGGCGATCATCGCCGAGCCTGATCCGGTACGGAAACTGTCCATGTTCGCGGCGATGGCTGTGACGATCTTTCAACGCGTCGGCCCGGTGCATCGCGTGCTGCGCGCCGCCGCAGCCGCCGATGCCGGATTGAGTGACCTGTTGGCGAGCACCGAACAGCAGCGATTGGTAGGCAGCCGGGGCCCGGCCGAGGATCTGGCCGCGATCGGCGCGCTGCGCACCGGGCTGACCGTCGAGCGGGCCGCCGATCAGATTTACGCCTTGACCTCGTTCGAGCTGTTCGAGCGGTTTACCGAGATCTGCGGCTGGAGCGTGGGTGACTTCCAGGACTGGCTGGCCCGGATACTGGCCGAGGCCCTGCTCGAACCGGCCAGACGTGAATGGCGCTGAGGAAGTATTGCGGGCCGGCCCGGCAGACAGTTCGAGCACCCGCGTCGGTCGCTCCACCTTGGGCATCGCAGCCCCCGGCCGCGCGCATCGGGTTTTCAGGGGGAATGTGCTTGGACCGGACGGGTGGTTGCGTTCGAGGTGTCTTCGGCTTTCAGGAGTCGAGCACAGCGGCGACGGCTTCGATCTCAACAAGCTGGTCGTGGTAGCCGAGCACGGTGACGCCCATCAAGGTGCTGGGAACGTCGTGGTCACCGAACGAGTCCCGGACCACCTTCCAGGCGGCCCCCAGGTCCTCCTGCCGCGATGACGCGACGAGAACCCTGGTGCTGATGACGTCCTGTAGCGACGCACCGGACTCGGTAAGAGCGATCCGCATGTTCTCGATGGCTTTCGCCGCCTGGCCCGCGTAGTCCCCGACCGCCGCCGTGGATCCGTCCTCGTTCAACGGACACGCCCCGGCAAGGAAGATCAGCCGCGATTCGGCGGGCGCCGTGGCCGCGTAGGCGTACTCGGCGACGCCGGACAGGGAGGCGGAGCGGATCAAAGTGATGGCACGGGCCACAATCGTTCCCTTCGAATGGTATGGAGCACGGCCATCCTGCCAAGGATCCTGTCGGTGCTCACCTCCTTTTCCCGGCCAACCGCGAACGGCCCACCCCTCGCGAATTCGGGTTGGAGATCCACGGCGCCTGGCTGGATCACGAACGGAACCGGTTCATCTGGGTCCTCTCGTACGACGGACCCGAGAGCTTCCAGGAACGGAACCAGCAGTACCGGGACTCTCCCAAGCGCGCCGAGATGGGCTTGGATCCGTCGCTCTACCTGGTGGACCGGGTGATCCGCGAGGTGACCCCCGTCTATTGACGCCCCATCGCGGATGAGCAAGGCGGTGACGTGGTCAAAGGTCTCGGCCGGAAGCGCCCAGATCCGCGACCGAGCCGGAAAGCCCCCTCGATGTGCCGCATCAGATCATCTCGGAAATCTCGATAACCATGCTGTCGCCACCCCACACGGGATGACCGGGCGCTCGGGTTGAACACCACCGACGAGATCCTCACCGAGGCTGTGGCCGCCTGTGCGCCGCCCATCGGGGATCACCGGCTGCTGATCGCCCTGAAGATGGACCTGGCGAACGCCCGGTTCACCGCCCGCGACCACCCGGCGGCCCTGGACGACTTCGAGGAGCCGATCCCCGCACTCATCGCGACGCTCGGCCCTGAACACCGGGTCGCCCTGGAGTGCCGTTACAACCAGGCGCTCAGCTCGGCCGCCCTGGGGTGGAACGAGATCGCGCGAGAGCGGATGACCGATCTGCTGGGCGATGTCCGTACCTCGCTGAACGAGCATGACGCCCTCACCCTGGAGTTCCGCAGAGAGATCGGCGAACTGCCGGCCAGGACGGGCGACCACGAGCGGGCCCGTGCCGGCCTTCGCGCCCTGCCCCCCCGGCCTGATCGCCGCCTTCACCGATTCCGACAATTTTTCTTGTCTTGACAATTTTTCACTTCTGCTGGACGCTGAAGTGGCTCCCGGCGCCGTCGCCTACGACGTGCCGAGCCCCTTCGACAAGGAGACCGACGTGTCCGTATCCACCTCGATCGCCCCTGACGCCGAGCCGATCAGGGCCGGCAGTCGCCCGCTCTGGTTGCCGGGCCTCGCGTTCGCCGCGGGAGGTGCTGTCGCCGCGACGCTGGTTGCCGCGGCGGCGGACGCCGCCGGCGTGCCGCTTGAGATTGCCGGCGAGCCCATTCCGCTGCTGGGCTTCACGCAGCTCGCGTTCGTGTTCTCGGTGGTGGGCATCGCGCTGGCAGCCGCCTTCCGGCGGCGGTCGGGGCAACCCGCTCGGGCGTTCGTCCGGACGACGGTCGCCCTGGTGACGCTGTCTTTTCTGCCTGACCTGCTGGTTCCGGATGTCGACGCGGCCACGCGGGTGACACTGATCCTCACCCACATCGCGGTCGCCGTCGTCGTCATCCCGGGGCTCAGCTCCCGTCTGCGATAGCCGCCGCCTACACCCCGGAAGGGTGCCGCCGCGGTCGCTTCGAACCACAGCGGGTTCGCCGTGTCCGCGGGGAGCGGCCCGGCAGGGCGCCTCTCGGACTGATCGCCTGCGAGGCGGGCGGGGCGGCCCGGGTGACTCCTCGGTGTCCGTCGGTGACCGGGCACACGCCGACCCGGCGGGGCTGCCGCCACTGGACGGCGAGGTGGTCTGGTCGGACGACGAGCACATCGCAGTCCGCTCCACCGACGCGATCTACACTTTCCGCCACGGCCCCAGCAGAGCTCTGATGTTCCACCATCTGTTCGGGCCGGACACGGACGGAGCCGAGGCCGCCTGGCAGCACTGGCTCACCGGCCTCCTCAGCTGACCCCCAGCTCTCCCCAGGACCCCGCCGCCTCGAACACACCCGAAGCAGCGGCGGGCAACCCCACCGAGCACGACACACCCAAGGAAACCGACATGCGCACTCTGATCAGCACCGCTTTCATCTCCCTCGACGGCGTTGTGGAGGGGCCGGGCGGTGAGCCCGGCTACCGCAACTCCGGCTGGACCTTCAAGGACATCGAGTTCGTCCCCGAGGCGTTCGAGATCAAGGGACGGGAGCAGCAGGAATCCGCCGCGATCCTGATGGGCCGGGTCAGCTACGAGGCGTTCAGCCCGGTGTGGCCGAACATGGCGGATTTCGCCCATTACAAGCCCCTGCCGAAGTACGTCGTCTCCACCACCCTCACCGACGACAGGCTCGTCTCAAACTGGGGCGAGACGACGATCCTGCGTTCCCTGGACGAGGTCGCCTCCCTCAAGGAGACCGACGGTGGCCCGATCATCATCCACGGCAGCGCCTCGCTGAACAACAGCCTCTCGGACGCAGGGCTCATCGACCGCTACCACCTCCTCGTCTTCCCCCTGCTGCTCGGCGCCGGCAAGCGACTGTTCAGCGCCACCGACAAGGACACCCAGAAGCTGAAGCTCACCGAGCACGAGGTCTACAGCAACGGCCTGCAAAAGCAGGTCTTCGACGTCGCCCACTGAGGGCACTGTGGCCGGCTGGCCAGGGGATCGTGTCCGCGCCGCCGACACCGGCACCCGCCGAGGGCGGGCCGGCGGAGGCGGAGCCGGCCGAGTAGCCGTACGGCGGCGCCGCGACGCTGCCGTCGGCGCGCAGCCAGTCGCTCATCGTGCTGCCGCCGCTGTTCGCCCGCGCGATCGTGGCCTTGTCGTAGAAGTTGCCGCTCGCCCAGGTGAGGCCGGCGTTGCCGAAGTCCTGGGTGATCGTCTTGGCGCCCTTCACGTAGTTGCTCTCGGCGTAGATCCTGCCCTCCACGCCCAGGCCGATGAAGTAGTCGGTGACGCTCACGTAGTTGGCGAACAGGTGGGCTTGACCCGTTCTCCGGCCCGAAGGCCGGAGATTCAGCCCGTGCCGCGTCACGCGGCACCTCTGAGGCTTCCTGCTTCATCGGCCTGCGCCACCGCGAGCGGTGGTCTTACCCGGCCTCCACGGGCGTTTAACGTCTCCGCCTCCCGCCGCCTCTCAGCGGCGGGTTTCCGTCCAGCGGCGACGATTCGTCGTCCTTCGGCCAGGATGTTGACGGCCGCGTTGACGTCACGGTCGTGGACGGCGCCGCAGGCGCACACCCATGACCCGCGTTGCCGAGTGTGCAGGCGCCGGGTGCCGGATCGGCCGCGGCGGCGGAGGTGCCGACCGCCCATCCGGACGCGACGACCGCGCCGGCGACGACGGCGGCCCTCCTGTCGAATCTGCTCTGCACAGCCGAACTCCTTGCTGGTCCGGCAGGCCGGTAGGACCTGCGCTCCGGATTTCCCCCCAGCGAGTGCGCACCGCTCACCTGAGCGGACTTGTCCGTGTCAGCGGATGGCAACACCGCAGGAAAGCGCTTTCCCGCTGTCAGCGAACCATGAAACTTTCATCCTGACCCCGCATCGGGCCTGGAGCAGGCCGGAGTGGTCCCGTGCGTGCTCCGACCCGGTAGTCGTACGATCTTCATCGCAGGTGGCCCCGTATCCGACCCGAGGCGGAAGGCGACGACATGCCCAGGACCTTTCAGCATCGCACCTACACGATCCAGGAGGGCCTGATGGCGGAATGGGTGGAGAAGTGGCGATCGAAGGTCGCACCGCTCCGCCGTGAATTCGGGTTCGAGATCCATGGCGCCTGGGTGGATCACGAGCGGAACCAGTTCATCGTGGTCCTCTCGTACGACGGCCCGGAAGGCTTCCGAGAGCGGAACCAGCAGTACTGGGACTCTCTCAACCGCATCGAATCGGGCGTGGAGCCGATGCTCTACCTGATGAACCGGGTGGTCCGCGAGGTGACCCCGGTCTACTGACGGTCCGTGCGAGGACTCGCCCAAAGGTCTCGGAGGAAACCGTCGAGATCGTGCGCCTCCTCCCTTTGCTGGATCCGCCGATCCGCGCACGGCGCTCCGGCGATACGGATAGCCGCTTAGCGGTACGTGGCTTGGCAGGTCTGGCCGTCCCGGATCTCGTGGCTGCGCTTCTACCGTGCTGTCCTATGGACACCCCAGATCTCCTCATCCGCAACGCCTCCCTCCGTGGCCGCCCCGGCAGGTGGTCGCTGGCGGCGACAGGCGGGCTGCTCAGCCTCGTCGCCGAGGACGACCCCGAGCTCGGCCCGGCGACCGGTGTGACCATCGACGCCGACGGCGCCCTGGTCACCGAGCCCTTCGTGGACGCCCACCTGCACCTGTGCAAGGCGCACACCCTCGACGCGGCCGGGCCCGCCGCGCTGTCGGAGTACACCGACGGCACCATGGGGGCCGCGATGGGAGCCATCGAGACGGCCGCCGCCGTCAAGGCCGGTCAGACCCGGGAGGCCGTCCTGGAGCGGGCCCGGCCGGTGCTGGTGGAGTCCGTGCGGCACGGTGTCCGGGCCGTGCAGGCGTTCGCCGACATCGATCCGGCAGCGGGGCTGACCGGGGTGGAGGCGCTGCTGGCGCTGCGCGAGGAGTTCCGCGGCGTGGTCGACGTGCGGGTGGTGGCGTTCCCGCAGGACGGCCTGCTCCGCGAGCCCGGCACCGAGGAACTGGTCACCGAGGCCGTACGGCTCGGCGCCGACGTGGTGGGCGGCATCCCGTGGATCGAGTGGACCGACGCCGACGCCGCCGAGCACGTACGACGCATGGTCGATCTCGCGCGGCGGCACGGGCTGCGCGTCGCCATGCTGGTCGACGACGCCGGAGACCCGGGGCTGCGGACGACCGAGATGCTCGCGCGGGAGCTGCTGGAGCAAAACATGATCGGGCGCGGCAGCGCCCAGCACGCGCGGGCGATGGCGCTCTATCCCGAGCCGTACCTGCGGCGCCTGGCCGGACTGTGCCGTGCGGCGGGGCTCGGTTTCGTCAGCGACCCGCACACCGGACCGCTCCATCTACCGGTCTTCGAGCTGGCCGGCGCCGGGGTTCCGGTCGCGCTGGGGCAGGACGACATCGAGGACGCCTACTACCCGTTCGGGCGGCACAACCTGCTGGAGGTGGCGTTCCTGGCCGCGCACCTGCTCGACGCCCGCACCGACGCCGCCCTGGAACGGCTGTACGACATGGTGACCGTCGACGCCGCGCGGGTCGTCGGCCTGCCCGCCCACCGCCTGGAACCCGGGGCTCCCGCCGACCTTGTCGTCCTTGAGGGGCGGACCCTCCGCGAGGCCCTGACCCGGCACGCACCGCCCCGCCACGTCGTCGTCGCGGGCCGGGTCGCGGCCTCGTCCACCCGGCACACCGCTTTCGGAGCCGGTGTCCCGCACTGATGAGCACGACCTCCACCGCCCATGCGATCCCGGACAGCTGCACCACCCAGGTAGCGGGATCGAAGGTTTCCAGCTACTGCGCGAGCGGCACCGGAGAGCATCAGGTCGCCGTGACCGTCCTCCACGCCAACCCGTCCGTCGGATATGTCTACAACGTGGGGCCATGGCAGCCCGCGGGGGTCACCTCCACTGCCGCCCTCCCTCCGGGCACGATCGTGTCCCTGCGGGTGAACAAGCGCTGAGAACCACTCGGGCGGGGATCCTCCAGCCGGAGGTTCCCCGCCTTCCAGTGATATCCGTGCCACGGCCGGCGTGGCTGACGCCGCCCTCCGTGGCGAGCGTCCGGCCGCCGGTCCGGATGTAGCCGACCTTCAACTCCAGGGTGGTGTGGCCACCCCCGCTGGACCTCGACCGCTCAGCCGAGGGGGTTGTCCTTCTCCCGCAGCCTCTCCAAGGCGGGCCCGTACATACGGGCCTTGATGGTGCCGAGGGTGGGGCCGCCCTTGGCCGTCTGGGCGCGAGCGATCTCCATGGCGGTCCGCCGCACGGCGTCCTCGTCCACCGCACGGTCGACGATGGCGGCGGCCAGGGCGTCATGGCCGCCGTAGCGACGTGCGGTGGTCATCGCCTCGTGCGCGGTCTGCGGGGCCAGCCGGGCCTGGATCAGCGCGGACATACCCGGGGTGAACGGGATGTTGATGTCGGCTTCCGGCAGGCACCAGTAGCCCCGGTCGGCGCGCATCACCCGGAAGTCGTGGGCCAGGGAGAACATGGCGCCGGCCGCGAAGGTGTGCCCCTGCAGGGCGGCCACGGTGACCACCGGCAGGGCCAGCATCCGCGCCAGGAGCTCGTGGACGCTGACCACGTAGTCCTGGTGCCGGTCGGCATGGGCGAACAGCCAGTCCAGGTCCAGGCCGTTGGAGAAGAACTTGCCGGTCGCGACGGTCACCAGGGCACGGGGCCCCTCCGCCTTCTCCACCTCGTCCAGCGCGGCGTTGACGGAGGCGATCCAGTCGGGGTGGAAACGGTTCTCGGTGTCCCCGATGTCGAGGATGAAGACGTCGTCCTGACGGTCGAGCGTGGGCATGCCTGATTCCTTTCGCGGCTGTCGCTCATGCGCACCTGACCCGGCCCGGCGGGGGCCGGCAGCCGCACCCGCGACGAGCGAGCCGTCGAACATGAACACCTTCCTGACGTCGAAGACCGGCAGGAGCTTGCGTCAGCAACGACGCTACTAGCGAGTAACTACGGCGAATCGCATAGTACATGGAAGCGACTCACTTGTCCGCAGGATCAGCCCCGAGCGGGAAGCCCCCTTCCGGTTCCTGTCCGCCACCGGCGGGTCATCGGACCGCCCCGAGGTTTTGAGGTCCTGTGACCGACCGCCTAGGGTCCCTCTGCTTACCGTGGGAACAGGTTCCCTGCCGTGCCGACCGCCGGCCCGGCACACCACCGGACACCATGTCCGACCGCGCTTTCTCCCAGAGCCAGAGCTGGAGATCTCCACCCGCGAGGAGATGCGATGATCAAGGTCAGGAACGCTCTCGCAGCCGTGACGATGACGGCCTCCGCCCTCGTCGCCCCCATGATGACGCCGACTCCGCCCGCCGTCGCGGACACCATGGCCTCGTACGCCTCGTACGCCTCGAACGCCTCGGCCACTGTCGCCTCCGCCCAGAAGCCCTGCCGCAAGCACCGGAACCCTGAGCGGTGCCATGCCCGGCGCGGTCACAGCGGCGACGGTCACGGTCTCATCGACAGGAACGGGGTCGGCGTCGACATAGGTCCTGGCAGGGTCGGCATCGGCAGCGGTATCAGCGACCACAGGACTCCCGGCAACAGGGGTGGCGCGGGGATCGACAACTGACGGGGCCGTGAGCGGCTCGCCCAGCCGCCCAGCCGCTCCGTACCGCCGCCCTCCTCGGCGCGGACCACGAACGTGCGGCTGGACCTGAGGGTCCCCGGCGTCCCGGGCCGGCGTGAATCCGCACCTCCGTCGAGGAGCCGGCGCATACCGGCCCCCTGGCACAGAGCCGCGGGACTACCGCCCGGCCTCGTGCGCGTCGACCAGCCGCCTGGGGGCCGTCAGGCACCACGCCTCGGTGACCAGCTCGAACAGCTCATCCGGATCGATCTTCGCGAGGTGCACCACGACCCAGCCGAACCGGCCCGCGGTGAACTGGACCTCGAACACCTCCGGCCGCTCCGCCACCAGCGCGATCTGCTCATCGATCGTCGCCTTGAGACCCACGGTCTCCGTGTCCCCCCACAGGTAGCCGAAACCCTTGCCTCGGACCTTCAGCGAGGTCCAGCTGCCGGAGTCGTTCTGCTGAACCTCGGGAAGCCTGTCGAGCATCTCCAGGAATTCACCAACACTCACACCCATGGGCCACGTCTATCAGAGCGCTCCGACAATCCCGCGAAACCGCCCCGCCGCCGAAAGCCGTCGCGGGCACGGCCCGGGCCGGGACACCCTCAGCCTCTCGCGCACCCGCCACCCGCTCAGATCAGGTCTCGCACATCCCGCGCAGCACGATGGCGAGGCCACCGTAGAACTCCTCGTCTGCGCCGACGAGACGCGCGTGACCCGCCGTCTCGGCCATATACGGGAAGTCGGCAGGGGCGAGCCCGGCGATGACGGTCGTGCCCGCGCCCGCCAGCGGGCCCAGATGCTCCAGCTGGACCGCGCCGATCACGTAGCTCAGCAGGCCGCGCAGCGCGACGACCCGGTCCGCACCCGCCAGACCGGCCTCGGCGAGGATGCCGAGCACCGCCTCCGACCAGCGCAGCACGCCCACCGAACGGTGCCGATGGGTCATCGTCAGCGGCACGATGTGCGGGTGCGCGCCCACCTGGTCGCGCAACCTGCCGACCAGCGTGGTGACCCGTTCGCGCCATGACGTCCCCGGCGGCGGTGAGACGTCGACGCCGCCGAGCACCAGCTCGACCACGAGCCCTTCCACTTCCTGGCGATCACCGACGTAGCGGTAGAGCGCCATCGCGCTCATGCCGAGCTCCGTGGCGACCGCGCGCATCGACAGGGCCGCGAGGCCGTCGCGGTCGATGACGGCGAGGGCGGCGGCGGCGATCTGGTCCTGGGTGAGCGAACGCGGGCGTGGCATGGCGGCTGAAAGTGTACGGCATACGCCTACAATCGTAGGTATATACCGTACACCTACGAGGGAGTTTCGATGCGCCTCCAGCCTGGCTCCACCGTCTCCGCCCGCGAACTGTCCTCCGTCACCGGCCCCGCGGCCCCCGTCCCGGACCCGGACCGTCTCGTTCACCTGCAGTTCCGGCGCTTCGCCGGCTGTCCGGTCTGCAACCTGCACCTGCGCTCCTTCGTCACCCGGCACGCCGAGATCGAGGCCGCCGGAATCCGCGAGGTGGTGGTGTTCCACTCCCCCGCCGGGGAACTGACCGAGCACGCCACGGGCCTGCCGTTCGCCGTCGTCGCCGACCCGGACAAGAGGCTGTACGCGGAGTTCGGCGTGGAACAGGCGCCCCGCGCGCTGCTCGACCCCCGGGTCTGGGCGACGATCGTCCTGGCCGTCGTACGCGGTCTCTGGACGGTCGCCCGCGGGCAGGAGCGCCCACCGTCCATCCGGCCGCGCGGCGGGCGGCTGGGACTCCCCGCCGACTTCCTGATCGCCCCCGACGGCCGGGTGGTCGCGTGCGGGTACGGCGAGCACGCCTACGACCAGTGGCCACTCGACGAGGTGCTGACCCTGGCGGCCCGCGCACGCCGGGCGGAGACCCGCTGAGGCAGTCACCCTCGCCGGGGAGGGGCTCGCCGGTCTCCAGCAGCGTCTTGAGGCCGGACAGGATGTGCGGCCAGCCCTCGCCGACGCCCTCCAGCAGGGTGCTGCCGGGGTCGAAGCCGTCGTGGACGACGGTCAGCTTGACCATCCGGCCGAGCGGTTCGATGTCGAAGGTCACCTTCGACCTGCGCTCCTTGGCCCACTGGGCGGCGACCTCCGCCCCCAACTCCCAGACCTCGGCGAACTCCGGGGTGAAGGTGTGCCAGGAGTAGGCCAGCCGGCGGTAGGGGTCGGATTCGAGAACGACCTGCTCAGGGTCGGCGATGGTTATTTCTTACCCGTCGGCCAGGCCTCATCCCGGTGCCCATTGCCGGAAAGCAGAGGAGTAAGCCAAGATCGACGGGTTGATCCGCTGTAGTACGGGCCGCAGCCCCCGTCGAAGGGTAGACAAGTGATCAGGTCTGTTACGAAGGTCATCGCCGTGGCGGCCCTGGCCGCCGGCGTTCTCGCGGCCAACCCGGCATACACGGCGTACGCGGCCTCCACCCCCTACACTCCCGAGGGCGTCTGCGGGGCGGGGTTCACCCGGGTGAAGGACGGCACCCGCCCCCTCAAGTCCGGACGTGACACCTTCGGCTACGTCTACCTCATGTACAACCGCAGCACCGGTTACAACTGCGTGGTCAGTATCAAGACCGCCTTCTACCGGACCGCCACCTACACCACCGCCACCCTGACGGTGCAGGGCGGCAAGCCGAAGACCGACGCGGGCAAGTTCAAGTACTACGCCGGGCCGGTCAAGCTGAAGGCCCGTGGCAAGTGCGTCTCGTACTGGGGCAGCACCCGAGACACCCGGCTGGACTACACCGAGGCGACCGGCGGCCGCAAGACCTTCGGCAACTGCGGATAGCGAGACCTCAAGCGCCGGGGCCACACCCGGTCCCTCGCCCCCGGCCTGACGGCTCCAGGTGGCGTAGTAGGTGCTGGAGGTCACCGTTCACCCGGCGCCGACAGTGCCCGCGCAGCGAGTCGGTGGCGCCGAGATCGGCATGAATCGGCATGAATCGGCATGGCCCCGCCCGTGTGCGGGCGGGGCCAGGCCGACCTCTACCGGGGCGGCGTCCCGGGTGACACCGTGCTCGGCACCGGGGCGTACCCGCTGGGCCGGGTGGTGAAGGTTCCCCTGCCCTGGGTGCGGCTGCGCAGCCGGGTCGCGTAGCCGAACAGCTCGGCCAGCGGCACGGTCGCGGTGATCACCACTGTGCCTGCCCGCGCGGCCGAGCCGGAGACCCGGCCGCGCCGTGCCGACAGATCGCCCAGCACCCCGCCGATGGCATCGTCCGGCACGGTGACCGTGACCTCGACCAGCGGTTCCAGCAACGCCATCACACCGGTCCGCAGCGCCTCCCGCAGCGCGAGCCGGCCTGCCGTCCGGAACGCCATCTCCGAGGAGTCCTTGGCATGGGTGGCTCCGTCGGTCAGCGTGACCCGCAGGCCGGTCACCGGATGCCCGCCGAGGGGCCCCTCGACCAGGGCATCCCGGCAACCGGCCGCCACCGCCCGGACGTACTCCCGCGGTACCCGTCCACCGACGACGGTCGAGTGGAACACGAAGCCCGCCGCGCCGCCGGTGACGTCCAGCGGCTCCACGTCAAGGACGACGTGGGCGAACTGACCGGCGCCTCCCTCCTGCTTGACGTGCCGGTACAGCAGCCCGGACACCCCGCGGACGACCGTCTCCCGGTAGGCCACCTGTGGCCGGCCGGCGCTGACATCGAGCCCGTGGGTACGGCGGATCTTCTCCACCGCGACCTCCAGATGCAGTTCCCCCATCCCCGACAGCACCGTCTGGCCGGTCTCGGGGTCGGTTCTGACCACCAGTGAGGGATCCTCCTCGGCCAGCCGGGCCAGCGCCGACGCGAAGCGGTCGGTATCGGTGCTCCTTCGGGCCTCGACCGCCATGGAGACCACCGGATCGGCCACACTCGGCGGTTCGAGGAGCAACGGCTCCGCGGGGGCGCACAGGGTGGCCCCGGTGCGGACCTCCTTCAATCCGACCACCGCGACGATGTCCCCGGCCACCGCCAGGTCCACCTCCGTGTGCCGGTCGGCCTGTACCCGCAGGATGCGGCCGACCCGCTCGGTGCGCCGCGCGCCGGCCTCCAGCACCGCGTCTCCCCTCCTGATCGTCCCTGAGTACACCCGCAGGTAGGTCAGCCGCCCGGTGGCGGTCGCACTCACCTTGAAAGCCAGCGCGGCGAACGGCGCCGCCGGGTCGGCGGCCCGCTCCCGCACCGCGCCGTCCCAGGTGCCGCGTACCGCCGGCACGTCCGCCGGCGAGGGCAGGTAGGCCGTGACGGCGTCCAGCAACGGCTCGATCCCGCGGTTGCGGTAGGCCGATCCGCACAGCACCGGCACGCCCTCACCCCTGCGGGTCAGGTCGCGCAGCGCGACGGCGAGGGTCTGCGCGGAGATCGCCGGCTCCGCGCAGAACTCCTCCAGCGCGATCGGGTGCAGTTCGGCCACCGCCTCCTCCAGCAGCCGACGGCGTCGGTACGCCTCCTGTCGCAGGGTGTCCGGCACCGTACCCTCCCTGGGCGTGTCGCGACCGCCGGTCCAGATCAGCGATCGCATGCGCAGCAGATCCACCACTCCGGTGAACCCGTCCTCGCGTCCGATCGGCAGCTGGACCACCAGCGGGACCACCCGCAGCCGCTCGCGGATCGACTCGACCGCCGTATCGAGGTCGGCACCGGCGCGATCCAGCTTGTTGACGAAGGCGATCCGCGGCACTCCGTACCGGTCGGCCTGCCGCCACACCGACTCGCTCTGCGGTTCGACTCCGGCGACACCGTCGAACACCGCGATCGCGCCGTCGAGCACCCGCAGCGAGCGCTCCACCTCGTCGGAGAAGTCGACGTGGCCCGGCGTGTCGATCAGGTTGATCCGATGGCCGTCCCAGGCGCAGCTCACCGCCGCGGCGAAGATGGTGATCCCGCGATCGCGTTCCTGGGGGTCGAAGTCGGTGACGGTCGTCCCGTCATGTACCTCGCCACGCTTGTAGGTGGCGCCGGTGACGTACAGGATCCGTTCGGTGATGGTGGTCTTGCCCGCATCGACATGGGCGAGGATGCCCAGATTACGGACGCCAGTCAGCTGGTCGGTGAGGTGATGGTTCAGGTTGGTACGCACGGCCTATGGCCCTTCGGGACGCTCCACAGCGGACAGCGCGTTTCCCGGACGAAAAGACCCCCGATGCGGCGTGACCGCATCGGCGTCGGACAGACAGGGGTCAGGCGTTCGTCACGGACGTCCGGTGCCGGCCGCGCGGCCGGCACCGGGCACCAACGAAGACACCAGGATCACCTCATACCGTGACTGGGGAATGACAACAGCGGTGCTGTGACGCACGGCCGGCTCCCCTCACTCGTCAAGGCACGCACCGCGATGTCGCGGCGGCATGTGATTCGTGGCGAGTGTACTGAGACCTCCCCGGGCGGGACACAGGTTTTCTCACCGGCGCCCGGACGGCCTCCGGCGGTCTGCGGCCGATACCGACAAGGCTCCAGACGAACCGTTCGCTGATCCTCGGTGTTCGTCAGTGCGGATCACTGAGCCGCCGCGTTGCCAGGGGTACCGTTTCATCAGCGTCACGTGACGGCGATCAGCTCCTGGCCCTGCACCGACATGTCCAGCGCGGAGACCTGCTCGTCCAGGCCGGGCCACCAAGGTCGGCCGCGATCCCGATCCGCCGTTCGGCTCGGTAAATCAGGTTCCCTCCGCGCTCGTCCTGGTCATACTGCTCCAATGCGACACCTGACCTACCCCAAAATCCCTACGACCGAGCGGTTCGGCGGGACGGTCGTCGGCGGCCCCTGGGTGGCGACCGAGAAGGTGCACGGAGCTCAAATGGTGGTCGCCCACGACGGCCGGGACACGTTCGTGGGCAAGCGCAAGGCGTGGCTGCGCGACGACGAGCCGTTCTTCGGCTGGCAACTTCTGCGCGGTCACCTCGAAAAGGCCGCGAAGGCCGCCCTGGCTCAAAGCGGCGTGGCCGTACGCGTCTACGGCGAGCTGTACGGAGGCCACTACCCCCACCCCGATGTCTCGCCGGTGCCGGGCATCACT
Organism: Streptosporangium sp. CA-115845; assembly: GCF_050943795.1. Classification (NCBI taxonomy): domain Bacteria; kingdom Bacillati; phylum Actinomycetota; class Actinomycetes; order Streptosporangiales; family Streptosporangiaceae; genus Streptosporangium; species Streptosporangium sp. CA-115845. The sequence goes on from NZ_CP191988.1 coordinate 7,172,697, forward strand.
CCGGTTCAAACGGGAGTCTGGTACAGCCCGGAAATCCGCTTTGCCCTTTTCGACGTGCTGTGCCACCAGGGTCCCGGAGATCCCGGCGTCTTCCTGCCGTACGCGGACGTCGCCTCGATCGCCGCCGACGCCGAACTCGACGTTGTGCCGATTCTCGGCAGAGGGACCCGGTCGGAGCTCGATGCTCTGCCGGTCCGGTTCCCCAGCCGGGTGCCGGCGGCACTCGGCCTGCCCGGCGTGCCGGACAACCTGGCCGAGGGGATCGTCCTGCGGCCTGATGTCCCCCTGCCTCCCGACCGCAGGCCGACCGTCAAGCTGAAGATCGAGGAGTTCGACGAGCAACGTTTCGACCAGAGCCGCCCCTGGGACCCGCAGGTGATCCTTACTCCCGAGGAACTACGCCAGGTCGCCCGAACCATGGTCAACGGGCCGCGACTGGCCGGCGCACGATCCAAGGTGGGACCGTCGGCCCTCGACGAGCTCCTGGATGAGGTGGTCCTCGACATCATGGTGGATCTGTCGGCGACCTTTCCCTCGGCCATGGCGGCGCTCGGCGACGGGGAGGAGGCCGAACTGCAGGCATCCATCCGCGAGGTCGCGGTCAGTGATCACCATCAGGCGTGAGCACGGATCGTCGCCACGCTCCCGGTGGAGGCGGCCGGGGCCTCCTTCCATGCCTCCAGACATCGAGAAGGGGGACTCCGATGCCGTTCATCAACCTCCCCGTGAATGCCCTGGCCATCTCCCGGCGCTTCGGGGGCGCTGCCCGGCGGCGAAGTCCGGTACGGCCTACCGGCCGGTTTCCGCAGCGTTGGGGGCGACCTGGTTGGGGATGCGGGTGCCTGGAAGGTGCTGGTCGACCGGCGCCGACAAGCCCCCGGACAGCGCCGGGCCGGAGTGCGCGGCGGCCTGGCCGGACTCGGAAGGTGTCGCCCGTTCCAGGAAGCGAAGCAGTTCGACCGGGAAGGGCAACACCAGGGTGGAGTTCTTCTCGGCGGCGACTTCGACGACGGTCTGGAGTAGGCGGAGCTGCAGTGCGGCGGGGTGCAGGGCCATCGTCTCGGCGGCTTGGGCCAGCTTCTTCGAGGCCTGCAGCTCGCCCTCGGCGGTGATGATGCGGGAGCGCCGCTCACGTTCCGCTTCGGCCTGCCGCGACATGGACCGCTTCATCGACTCGGGGAGCACCACGTCCTTGATCTCGACGCGGTCGATGTGCACGCCCCAGCCCACGGCCGGGCTGTCGATCATCAGCTCCAGGCCCTGGTTGAGCCGCTCCCGATTGGACAGCAGATCGTCCAGCTCGCTCTTGCCGATGATCGACCGCAGCGAGGCCAACGCGACCTGGCGAATGGCGGCTTCGTAGTCCTGGACGCCGACCACCACGCGCACCGGGTCGACGACCCGGAAGTAGATGACGGCGTCCACGTGAACCGTCACGTTGTCCCGGGTGATGGCGTCCTGGGCGGGCACCGGCATGGTGATGACCTGCATGTTGACCTTCTGCAGACGGTCGGCGACCGGCATTATCAGGGCGAGTCCGGGAGCGCGGAGCTCGGGGCGGACCTGTCCGAACCGAAAGACGACGCCCCGCTCGAACTGTTTGACGATCCGCACACCGGCCTTCAGCCACATCGCACCCAGCACCATGATCGCGATCAGCACGTAGATGACGGTAGTGATCATTTCATCCTCCTACGTCTCCCCTGGGTCCCGCCGTTCCCAAGGCCTCTTGGATCGCCGGCCGGTTCGCGGGCCCCGCTCGCGGCGGACGGGCCGACGGTGACACCTGCCGCCGCACCCGGTGCCACGCCCCCGGATCGGCGCCGATCGGTGATCTCATCACCGGGCGGGATCAGCTGGAGCGTCATCCCGAGTACCGGCGATATCGGGTGACTCCCCCGGATCAGGCCGGACGGCGCGCGGTGCGGGTGCCGTGCGTCGGCGTCGAAGGGCCGTGCAAAGCCCGGGTCCTCGACCGGCAACCGGCGCTGGATCTCGCGCGCCGCCTCGCGTTCACGATCACTGGGCACGACACACCTCCCAGAGGTGCCTGTCCGTCAGGCGCGGCCTCACTGCCTCCCTGTTCGGACCTTTCTATCGTAGCGCGATACAAAGTGTCCGATATGCACCTTTCTGCCGAGCAGATCCAGCCTTCCTCTCACCGGGATCACACCTGCATCACCCGCACGTGGAACTCGGCGACCCGCCCGCGACAGGCCGATGATCGCCACGAGGTATGTTCCAGGAGGGCGGCACAAACATGTCGTATCACGATACGTTTGTGACATGGCGGATCGTGGGACCGAGAAGCCGCCGCGTCATGACGCGGCGGCGGCCGAAGACGACGGGGCAGGACTCGAACCCCTGACGAAGCGGGATTTCGAGGTGTTGGCTCGGTTCCGTTTTGAGATCCGCCGTTATCTACGTTTCAGCGAGGAGACAGCACGGAGGAACGGCCTCACTCCGCAGCAGTACCAGCTGATGCTGGCGCTGAAGGGGTTTCCCGGCCGCGGGTGGGCGACCGTGCGAGAGCTCGCCGACTCTCTCCAGCTACGCCACCACAGCGTGGTCGAACTGGTCAATCGGGCACAGGCACAGGGACTCGTGGAGCGGAGCGCGCACCCGAGTGACGGCAGGGCCGTGCGGGTGTCACTGACACCGGAGGGAGAACAGGTCCTGACCCGCCTGAGCGCACTGCACCGCGACGAGTTACGGCGCATGGACGCGATACTCAACATCCCGGCCTGGGATGACACACCGCAGGAAGGACACCGGTGATCCCCCCAGTGTGTCTCCGGAGGGTGCCGGGCAACACGTGAAAGATCATCAATGAGGCACGGCGCGGCTCCGCCTCACCATCTCTCGGGCAACTCGTAGACCCAGCCCTCCCGCCAGGCGAACTCCTCGTCCACCAGATCCTCCAGTGTCCGCCCGCCGAGCAGATGGTCCAGCGCCCACCGGTTGGCCGAGTGCGCGATCACCAGCACCCTCCTGCCGTCCCATGGCCCGGCAAGATCCGTCAGGAAATCACGGGTGTGCTCGACGACCTGCCGGTAGCTCTGCCCGCCGGGCCACGGCACGTCGATATGCCGGGATCTTTCGACGGCCAGCCGCGCCACGGGCATTCCGTTCCACTCGCCGTAGTCGCATTCGCGCAGCCGTTCATCCTGATAGATCGGAATGTCGATGCCCGCGAAAGCGAGCTCCGCGGTCTGCACGGCACGACGAAGATCAGAGGTGAACACCGCGGCCAAGCCATCATGGCGGCGGCGTTCACCAAGCTCCCGAGCCAGCTCACGGCCTCGCGACGACAGCTCTCCCGGTAACCAGCCGGTCGCGATTCCGACCTCGTTGTCGGTCGTGATCGAGTGCGTCTCGTACACGATCATCGTTGCCACACCCGGCTCCAAACCTCTCGCGAACAGGCCGTTGAACAGGGAGAACGCAGTCCCGGCAGGTAGCCGGTGTATCCGGGGAACACGATCTCGTTGCGGACCGAGGTGATCGGATCGCGCCAGATCGACCGATACGGATATCACGGTATGAGGGGGAGCCACGTCCAACAACCCCCACCCCGTCCGTGGTCCCGCCTCGCCTGCCCCCTATGACCAGGGCATACGGAGCTCCCTCAAGAAGACTCCAAGTATTCCTCAACCAGGGCTGGACAATCTTGCCGCGAAGTGACCGGTTTCACGCCACGGCAAAGACGATCGAAATTCCAATGCAGATCAGGCCGCCGCGGCAGGTAAATCAATTACTGCAAGAAAGAGAACGATGACGGCCTTCCTGCACGAAGAACCAGACAGGCCCTGGAAACGATCACCACCAAGCGAATCAGGGAAACCCGGGATCCGCCGCGTGGACAAGAATGTGTTTCAGCGAGCTCCATGACGGAAGACCACGTGGTGCCGGACAGGCACCTTCACCAGGTCTCCCGGCATTCGATGACATGCGTGCCGCGGGATTCGGCCATGGAGCAGGCCGAGCCCGCAGGAAGTTCATGACGGTCCTGCCGTTGTACGTGACCCCGGCAAGGAAACCGGCTCTTCGATTTTGAGGGGGATGTTCACCCTCAAAATCGAAGAGCCGGTTTTCCAGCCCGAAGCGCCTCTTTACCAGGATCTCTACATGCTTCCGGATGGGCGTATCGATTTACCCAAGATCATCCCCAGGCTCGGCAGCTATGCCGTACAGAAGCATTGGGATGCCTGCTTCGCCGGGCGCGGGCACGCTCCCACGTGCGTGATCGGAGCCACCACCGCGGCCGGGATGATGGTGAGCGAGATCATGCGTGCCATCCTCCTGGGACGGGATCAGATGGTGTCCTACCCCGAGTACCTGTACGTGGATTTCTTTGACTACCATTATGTCCGAGGCTCGGTCGTCCCCGCGTGAACGCCATGAATGCACCTTTCGCCCTCACCCGACCTGACGGGAACGGCCCGGCCGTGCTCTGGGGGGCATGTGCGAATCGGGAAGCCTCAAATACCTGACGTACGAGCTTTTCCTTGAAGCGGTTCCGAAAGATATCCGAGGATTCGCCGAGATCTCCGGTTCGTCAACCGCGCTTGCCCTGGATCTGCTCGGGAGAAAAAGAGGACTGCCGACCGTCGCCATCACGGATGCCTCCGGTCACGATCATCTCATGAGGCGCGGATTCCGCGGCGAGGTGCAGACGATCATGAGCCTCAAGGAGGCTCACGAGCTTTGCCTTCAGCGCGAGCAGGAGGGTTGGTTCTGGCCGAGGCAGTTCACCAACGCGGCTTTGGTGAGGTGCGTGGAGCTATGGGGGTCGCAGCTTTTGCGGGAAGTCCGTGCGAATTGGCCGGAAATTCGCTATTTGATGTGCGGATTCGGTACCGGCGCCACTGTCGCGGGATTGCACCGCGTCTTTACTCCGCGGGGATATTCAGTCATGGGACTGCAAGCCAGGGCGGACGATCCCGTTCCCGGCTGGAGGAACCATGCCCTCCAGAATCTGGGTTACCAGGACCTTTTTCATCGTTACCAGGAGGAAATCCCGCTTCCCATCCCATCCGAAAACTCCGGTTCGGGTGCTCTGGATTCACTCTTGAGGTACGCGAACACCTATAGCAATCCAGAGCAGGTGTTGGTGATTTCCCATGACGGCCACCCTCGGCCTGGGGACTGGACCGGGTGAGACGTGCCCTCAACGGGGAGTGAGAGCGGGCTCGGCGGGGAGCAGGAGGTCCGGACCGCTCCCTGTTCTCAGGTCAGCTCCAAGCGGCGTTCTTCAGCAGGCCCGGCAGCTTCTGGTCGCCCCATACGTCCACTACGACGATCTTCGACTCTGGCAGGAACCACTCCCGCTGGGTGAAACTCTCCGCCTGCCGGCCGCTACTCTGCTTCACGCACCGGCCGGCCCAGGCGGTGTACTTCGCCTTGTGCCCGCGCCCGACCTGGCGCGGCCCCGTCGAGGTGGCCTTGCCGGTCACCTGGATGCTTCCGTACTCGAAGGGGCAGCCCGCCGGCGCCCCGCTGGCCGGGACGAACGGCTTCTCGCCGGTGTAACGGCGGCCCTCGGCGCCGTAGGCGATCACCTTCGGGCCGTACAGCCAGAACCCCCGGCAGTTCGGGGCGAAGGGCTCGGGAACCTTGCAGCTACCGGTCGCCACCAGGACCCGGTCCGTGTAGTCGTACACCTTCCAGGTAGCGGGAATCTTCAGGTTCATCCCCCGGAAGGAGAGGGTCTTGGTCCCGGAAGCCGACGCGGCCGCCGGAGCCGCCGCCGGCGAGTTCGCCGTGGCCAGGGCGGCGGTGGGAGCAGCGAGCAGGGCGGCCGTGGCCAGCACGACGAGGGCAGAAGATCGCTTTCTCATTCCGGGCAAGTTACCGATCATCACTTGTCGCCGGCTTGGATCCCGCTGGACACCATCCTTGGACAAGACAACGAGTCCTCGCCGCCGGATGATCGGTGTGCAGCACGAACACAGATGCCCCTGCAACGTGAGGCGGTCCCCCGGCCGTTTACGGCCCGGCCGGCGGGTCCGGCGCTGCTTCTTCGGTAGCGGTCTGTTCGACGACAGCCCGCGGCTCGTCACCGACCTCCCACGGTTTCAGCCGCACCACCCGTTTCTCATCTCGCCACCCCCCCGGCCTGCGATGACAGGACCGTAGGCGGCCCACTGGCCGACTCGACCGGGTCGACCTCAGGCAAGGGCGGGGGCCGCGAGCATCCCAGAGGCCATGACGCGCAGCGACGCGGCCAGCCGCGTCGCCTCTCCGCGCTCCAGCAGCCGCAGAACCGGCTCGCTCTGGAGGCTGCCCAGCAGGATGTGGGCCAGCAACTCCCCGTCCAGATCGGGGCGCCGCGCGGCGATCAGCGCACTGGTGTGACCGTGCCAGAACCGGTATACGGGGTGGTCGCCGTCTTCGTCCCGGTGCTCGCCGTGCTCCTTCCACTCCGGCCGGGGCGCCGCCGTAGCGGCGTGGCCGAGCGCCGCGAGGAGCCCCTTGTTGCGGCCGACGACATCGACGATCGCGTCCAGAAAGGCCATCAGTCGCTCCTCGGGCGGGGCGCCGGGCCCCAGCGGCGGAGGTCCGCTCGCCACGGCCTCCTCCAGGGCGTAGGCCCGCTCCTGCATCAGCGCGACCATCAGCCCCATCCGGCTGCCGAAACGGTGGAACACCGTGCCCTTACCGACCCCGGCTGCGGCGGCGACCTGTTCCATGGAGATCTGCTCGGGCCGGTGCCGGGCGAGAAGGTCCTCGGTGGCACGCAGGATGGCGCGACGGTTGCGTGCCGCGTCAGCGCGTTCGCGACGCTCCTCGATCATCGGCTCCTCTTTCCCATGGACAACTGGACCGCCGGTCAAGTACGCTCGCACCGAACTTGACCTCAGGTCCACTTTACCCTCGATGCGGGAGGACGACATGCGCCGAATCCGTTACCACGCCTACGGCGGCCCCGAGGTGCTCACCATGGAGGAGGCGGAGACCCCAAGCCCGGGCCCCGGCCAGGTGCGCATCCGCGCCGAGGCGATCGGCGCCAACTTCGTCGACGTGAAGTTCCGTCAGGGGCCGGACACCGGCGGAATCTACCGGCGCGAACTGCCCGCCGTGCTCACCGGCGACGTGGTCGGCACGGTCGACGCGGTGGGGCCGGGCGTCGACCCCGCCCTCACCGGCCGGCGGGTCGCCACGCTGGCCGAGGACGCCTTCGCCGACCACGTCCTCGCCGACGCCGGGTGGCTCGCGCCCGTGCCGGAGGGAATCGACGACGCCACCGCGAGCATGCTGCCGATGGGCGCCCCCGTGGCGCTGGGCACGTTGCGCGCCGCCCGGCTGTCACCCGGCGAGACCGTGCTCGTCCACGCCGCCGCGGGAGGCATCGGCCATCTGGCCGTGCAACTCGCCAAGATCGCTGGCGCCGGCACCGTGATCGCCACGGCCGGCTCCCCCGCCAAGCTGGACTTCACCCGCACACTCGGCGCCGACGTGGCCGTCGACTACTCCGCGGAGGACTGGCCAGAACGGGTGCGCGAGGCCGCGCCAGGAGGAGTCGACGTCGTCCTGGACTCCGTCGGCGGCCGCGTCCTGCTGCGCAGCCTCGACCTTCTGACGCCGTTCGGCCGAGCCGTCGTCTACGGAGCGGCCGGCGGCGAAGCCACCGACATCCCGCTGACCAGCCTGTTCGCGATGAGATCGGTGGCCGGGTTCTCGCTGCTCGCCTGGCGCGCGGCCGCGCCGCAGCAGGCACGCGAGGACATGGACCAGGTCGCGCGGCACGCGGTTGAGGGCAGACTGCGCGCCGCGCTGCACGCCCGGCTGCCGCTCGACGAGGCGGCCGAAGCACACCGGATCATGGAGAGCCGCTCCCAGCTCGGCCGCGTCCTGCTCATACCCTGACTCCACAGAACTCGGGGCACATCACGTTGCCTGGAAAGGCGGAACCTATCACCTCGTTTTGATCATCTGTCACAGGGCGGGAACAGCCGGTACGGTCACCACGAGCGCTCACCGGGTCGGCCGATCAGGCGGCCGAGCCGCGGATGCCCTGGTAGGAGGGCTCGTCAGGCCCAGGGGTCGAAGGGGATGCCACTCGGCTTGGCGCGCGAGAGGAGGTCCCCGAACCTGCCGTCGTTGATCTTGATGGTCGCGGCGCCGAAGTTCGCGTTCATCAGCCTGTCGCGCAGCCAGGTGCTGGGCCAGCCGTTCCAGTCCACGAGCGGGGGATAGCGCCAGTTGTGGTAGTGGTTCTCCGGCGGCTCGTCATTGCCGTTGGCGAGCCGGAAGAAGTGCGTGGACACCCCGTCCTTGTGATAGACGACCTTGGGATGCGACCCGTCGAAGCGCACCTGCGAGCGCGGATAGGTCACGACGCTGCTGTGTTGCGTGGTCGAAAGGTACTCCACCTGGTTGGAGGCCTGGTTGACCCAGGAGATGACGTGTTCCCAGTCGTGACGGTGGCCGCCGAGGCTGATGCCGGGCAGCGCCTGGTCCTTCTCGAAGTAGCTGGCGTACACGATGGCGCACCAGCCGTTGTTGCACGTGGAACGGGCGTAGGTCTGTGAGTTGTCCAGGTCTGACTGGTCACGGCAGTTGCCGTTGACCGCGCCGGTCGGGTTCAGCCCCGGAGCGAGGGTCCCGTCCGGCCCGATGGCGGGGGTGGCGTAGCAGCCGTCGCCGTCGTAGTCGTAGGCCGGCGAGAACGAGGCCTCGTACCCTCCGGCCGACTGGGGCAGGTTCTGTGGCGGCGCGGCATGGGCCGCCGACGCGGGGATCACGACCCCCAGAGCGGTGGCGCCGAGCACGATCCCGAGCCGGGAACGCCTGCGCGTGAAGAACGTAGGGGAGGATGTGCTCCTCTCTGACACGGTCGCTGACTTCGATGCCCTCGCGATGGACGTGAATGACGACAGTTTTCGCATTCTTCCGCTTTCTCGAAGGACTGGCTCCATGACCTGACGGCGCGTCGGCGTGGTGGGGCGTCGGCGGCGTTCTCCGCGCCGATGTGAGCATGCCTCGCACTTTCACGGCACCACGGAACCAACGCTTGATCAAGGTCCTTAGATCAAATGACGCCAACATGTATCGGCGACGGTCGAAAGGTGAACCACAAGCGAAGGCTCACGAATCGCCTCCCGGAGGAGCAGGGTCGCCGGGGTCCGGGGGGAGGGCGATCGCAGCCTGAAGGTCCTCCTGACAGAGGACGTCCACATGGTGCGCGGGGCGCTGGGGGCGATCCACCATCCAAAGCGCGGTGTCGTCCCGGCCAGGATCGACAGCGCGGCGTCCGGGTCGGGATCGGAGGCACCCCAGGGATAGCCGGGCAGCCCGAGTCCCCACGCAGAGCCGAGCGCGCCGTAGGGCAGCGCCCACAGCGCCGCCGCGTAGCCTCGCCAGGGGAAAGTCATGATGTTCAGGTGATGAGCGTCGCCGGAGGGTGGCCCAGCCGGACCAGGTGCCGTTCGGCACCTTCGGCCGCCGGTGAGAGTACCGAACGGCACCTGTGGCCGGGGGGCATGGGCACGTATCGTCGGTCCGGTGGGCTTGATGTGGATCGCCGTGTCACTGTCGCTGCTGGTTTGCGTGACAGTGGTGGTGGTGGCGCTGTCGTGCTCGGCGCCGCGGTCGCGTTTGCCCACGCTGACGTGTGTGGGTGCGGTCGGCTCGCTGGCCGTCACGCTGGCTCACGTCATTGGCGTCGTGCGGCCCGAGCCGGGTGCCGCCGTGCTGGGAATGATCGAGAGCCTGGCGCTCATGACGCTGGCCGGCCTGATCACCCGGTACGCGTCGGCTCGGCGGGCGGCGCTGGCCGCGCCCGTGGCGGGCATGGCCGCGGCCACCTGGCTGCTGCGCTTCTTCACGCCGGCCTCACCGCTGGAAGGGCTGGGCGTGTGCGCGTTCTGGGGGGCGGGTGCGGTCCTTGCCGCCGCGGTGGGGGGTTACCTGCGCTTTCTCGATGTACGGCAGGCCCGCGCTGTGGCCGACACCCGAACCGCGTTGCGACTCCAGCTCGCCAGAGACCTGCACGACTTCGTTGCTCACGACATCAGCGAAATGGTGGCGCACGCCCAGGCGGGCAGGATCGCGGGTGATCCGCGGCAGGCGCTCGAACGCGTCGAGGTGGCGGGCCAGCGCGCCATGTCGATGCTGGACCGTACCCTGGACATGCTCCACCACGACCGGCCTCTCACCTCCACCGGTGGCCTCAGCGGCATCCGTGAGGCGGCCGAACGGTTCTCCGTCGCCGGACCCGCGCCGGTCCACCTGCGCATGGACCCGCAACTGGACCGGCAGGTGGCGATCCCGCCGGAGACGGCCGCTCTGGCCTACCGGATCGTGGTCGAAGGCCTCACCAACGTCCGGCGGCACGCTCCCCGGGCCGGCCGCGTCGACCTGGACGTCAGCGCCGTACCCGGCCGCCTGGAGATCACGATGACCAACGACGGCGTGACGCGAGCGCGAGACGGCCGGCGTAGCGGGTCCGGCCTGCCCGGTTTGACCGAGCTTGTCCGGGCGCAGGGCGGCGAACTGGTCACAAGGGCGGTACGCGGTGGGTGGTCGCTGACCGTGTATCTGGTGCTGGCACAATCGCCGGAGTGTCCACCCGCATCCTCATCGCCGACGACCAGGAAGGCATCCGAAGCGCCTTCCGCATGATTCTCGACGCCCAGCCGGACATGGCCGTCGTGGCCGAGGCCGCCGACGGCCGCACCGCAATCGACACCGCCAAGGCGATCGAACCTGACGTCGTGCTCGCCGACATCCGGATGCCCGGAGCCGACGGCATCGAGGTGGCCCGCACCCTCGCCGGCACCGACATCCACGTGGTGATCGTCACGACGTTCGGTCTGGACGAGTACGTCCACGCGGCACTGCAGCACGGCGCCGCCGGGTTCATCCTCAAACGCTCCGGCCCCACCCTGCTCATCGAGGCCATCAGGGCCGCGATGAACGGCGACATGCTGATCAGCCCGCAGCTCACCGTCCGGCTGCTGCGCCGCCACGGCCTGCCGCACCAGACACCGAACGTCGTCCTCACCGAGCGGGAGGACGAGGTCGTGGCACTACTCGCGTACGGCAGGACCAACGCCGAGATCGCTGCGGAACTCTTCCTCTCCCCGGGGACCGTGAAGAACCACATCGCGACCATCCAGCGCAAGACCGGCAGCAGAAACCGCGTCGCCATCGCGGCCTGGGCATGGGCGACCGGCAGAGCCGAGCCCTGATCGCGGACCATGCCCGCACGCGGCTGCGCGCACCGATAGGGCCGATGCCGGCGTCATACTGCCGATCCGCCAGGGAAGCGGCGAACACTGGCCCAATACCGCACCCCCAACCTCCGGGGTCGGCTCAGGCGCTCGGGGCGACTGGCCAGCAGTCCGCGAGGCGGGCAGGTCTCCAGAATGACGGCCCGGCCTCCGCGCTTGAGCACACGGCACTGCTCTTCGAGCACGCGCTCGACATTCTCCACGTTCCGCAGGAGACAGCCGTGCGTGACGGCATCGAAGGACTCGTCGCCGAAAGGCAGGTCATTCGCGTCCGCATAAGGAAAGGGACATAGACCTTGAGCAACTCCGGCCGTAGCAGAAGAGCCGAGTTCTTCGCCGGCGAGCATGAGCGTCGCTTCAGCTATCCCGCCACCGGCGACAAGCGGAGCATGCTCCGCAACGTTCTCGACTCGCACCGCGCGACGCTGGAGCTGAAGTGCGCGGGCCTGGAGGCCGAACTGGCCTGGCGGTCGGTGGAGCCCTCCACGCTCTCGCTGCTCGGCCTGATCCGTCACCTGGCCGACGTGGAGCGCCGCTGGTTCCGGCGGGTGATGGCCGGGCATGACGCGCCTGCCCGCTTCTCCTCTCCCCAGAACCCCGACGGCGACTTCGACGTCGCCGTCGCCGACCCCGCCTCCGTCGCCGCCGCCTGGCAGGCGTGGCGGGAGGAGGTGGCTTTCGCCGACAGCTACGTCGCCGCCGCGGCCGACCTCGACCTCACCGGGAGGACGCTTGGCGCGGAACGGTGTCGCTGCGCTGGGTGCTCATTCACATGATCGAGGAGTACGCCCGGCACAACGGCCACGCTGACCTGCTCCGCGAGCGCATCGACGGAGCGGCGGGCCTGTGAGAGGCCCCGTACCGCTCGCGTGAGGTTCAGCGCCCGGCGCTGTCGCCGGCAAGGACCGCGTGGGCGGCCCCCGCCTGCTGCTCGTCCGACTTGCGGCGCTCGTAGTAGCAGACGGTGGCGATGGCCAGGGCGGCGCCCCAGACCGGCCAGAAGCATTCCGGCAGCCAGGCCCCCCAGTCGGCCCAGGAAAACCGGCCGGCGATCGTCGACCTGATGTAGGTGATCCCGGCCACGGTGACGATGATCGAGACGAACCCGGCGGGGATGACCGCCATCAGCGGCGGCACTCGCTTGCCGCGCACTCCGATCATCCAGCGCGGGAAGGTCACTCCCCATCCCTGGGTCAGCCCCAGGGTGAGCACGCCGCCGCACGCGCCGAAGGTGGCCAGGTAGGCGCCCGCCAGCCACAGGCTCTGCGGGGCGTCGGCCAGGAAGCCCTCGCTCACGCCGAGGGGGATGCCCAGCACCCATGCCCACCGGGTGGCGCAGTAGAACAACGGCACCGCGACCGCCACGTACACCGCGATGCGCCCGCGCTCCGGGATGAACCAGCTCTTGCGCTTCTGGTCGCGGGTGTAGGCCAGGGCCGCGGCGGCCAGCAGCAGACCGCCGAACGCGCACACGAACTGGTTGAGCACCGGCCAGGTCCAGGCGTCGGCCAGCGTGGTGCCGCCCAGGTCCCAGCCGAAGACGGGGGCGACCAGCAGCAGCGGCGTGTAGGCGACACCCATCATCACCCGGAAGTCGGGGATCACCAGGATCAGGAGCGCGGCGCTCGGCCAGGCCAGGAACAACGGCGCTCGGTTGCTGCTCCTGCGGTTCAGCGCCAGCGCCGTCACCGCGATGATCACCGAGAAGGCGACGATCCACCATCCGAAGCTCGGGGTCGTCCAGGCCAGGATCGACAGTTGCCCGTCGAGGTCGGGGTCCTCGGCGCCCCAGGGGAAGCCGGGCATCCCCAGCGCCCATCCGGCGCCGAGCGCACCGTAGAGCAGCGCCCACAGCGCGGCCGCGTAGCCGTACCGGCCAGAAGTGAAGGATTTCATGCGTCAAGCCTCCCGGCCCGGCCGGCTGGTGGACCAGATGCCGTTCGGCACCCCCTGCGGCCGGCAGAGGTGCCCTTCGGCACTCGCCGGTCGATCACCGGATGCGCATATGGTCATGGGGTGATCCTGATGTGGGTTGTCGCCTTCCTTCCGGTGGTCGCAGCTATCGCCACCGATTAGTTGCTGCTCAAGGGCCGTCTCATCACGGGCGTTGTCGCTGTACTCGGTATCGCCTTTGCCGAACAGATGCAGGTGATGCTGCTGGCAGCCCATCGCCACCTGGACCAAGCCACCCGAAGATCTCGCACCACCGCCAGCGCCGCCCCCTGCCGCCTCGCCCTCACCTCACAGCAAGACGAACGACCAGGACGATAGACCTTCAGATTCTCCGAAGTCCCATCAACACATCAAGAAGCCGGAGCACCAACAGGCAAGCCAGGTCCTGCGGTTAGAGGTTGATTTGTTATTGGCGTCGCGTCCACCTGCGTGCGCAGGCTCGTGGGCCAGCTGGAGCGTGAGGTGTCTGCCGAACAGGTCAGCTTCTCGGTCGTTTACGGCCGAGAAGCTGACTCCCGGGTCTCCGCCCATGTGCGTTCAGCCGCGATCACTCGCTCGATCTCGGGTCCCATGGCGTCGCGCACCTCCACCACACCGTTCTCACCGCGCAGTATCGTCACGATTCCGGTGATCAGTTGTCTGCGTCCGAGCACGTCGCGGGCCAGCACCTCACGTGAGGTCATGAGGGTGTCACCCCAGGGCTCATCCTCAGCACCCCAGCACCACGCCCGGCAGGACAACCCGGGTGCGCGACCGGTGGAGAGCTGGATGTCCTCGCCACGAAGCCGGAAGGTCCGCATGCCGTCCGGATTGAGACGCTTGGCGATCCGCACTCCGGAGCGCAGCTCGTTCAGGTAGCGGTCGCGACTTTCCTCGGGCCATTCCATGAGGTCGAACGGCGCGTGAGTGAGCACTTTCCAACGTAGATCACCGAGCAGCTCGTCGACCTGGCGTTGGTCCTCCTCTGCCTCCCGCTGATTTTCCCGCCACTCCGGCGACATGTCAGCCTCCCGATCGACGCCCTCGGTCTCCGGGGAGTCGCCGCCCTGATCGGCTGTCAGCTCAGCAGGCAGGAGGCCAGGCGGTACCAGGTTGGAGAGTCCCCTTCCCATCGCGGCCCGGCCCCGGGACGTGGGAGGTGCGGGCAAGGGCCTGGAGGACGGCCAGTCTCCGAACTGCGACCGCACCTCAACGACGTCGGCAGGGATAAGTGTTGAGGCGAGTCCGGCAGGCCGGGCATGCTGTGTGGGATCAAAGACATCTTTGATCGGCCAGAATCTCAGCAGAAGCCCCTGAGCCCCGGCGAAGATGCGTAGGCCGTACTCGAAAAAGGGCGGTCCGATCAGCATTCTCCGCCCCGACCCGCCGGACATCAAGCTGGACAGTCCGACCACGCCGGTGTCCGCCACGCATCGTGCCTTCGCCATTGCCTGCCAGGACCCGTCAGGCGCGGGCGGTTCCTCATCCCAGGCCTCGATCCGGCACCTGCCGTCCGAGAGATACACATAGACCTGGTCTTCCATCTCGACGATCACGTTCGCCGGCTCCGCGCTGTGCAACCGGCGCACGCCGTGCAGCATGAACTGCCTGTAGCTGATGTAAACGCTGTCGTCCAGCTCATCGAGCAAGCACGGCATACCGGCCTCCTGATCATCGGAGTGCATGACTTCAGACGATCAGACGCTAGTGATCACAGGTCAGCGCATCGACCTGTGGTGAACTGGGCATCGAACGCCCCCGGATGCTCCGTCCGACTGACATTGCTCAGGCTGAGATGCCGCAAACCCTTGGCCCAAGGGATCCGCACAGGCTGAGCCGACGGTTTTACAGAGCCCTGTCCATGGGTTGTCACATAGGGCCTGACCTGCAATAGTTCGGCCTCAGCGCCCATCCCGCCACGTATAACGACGCACATACGACGTGCTGCTCGCCCTCCAGCGATGTCAGTTCGGCTCGCACATCAGAGTTCGAGTTGCGATCCTCACCGGCCCCGAGGTCCGGGACGGAGGAGGCGGGGACGGTTCTGCTCTGCGCGAAGCCAGCAGAACTCGAACGCGCCCTCTACCTATGGTGAGGCATGGCCTCCTCTGTCCCGCCGCTACGTCCGGCGATCGATCGGACCGATCCCAAGCCGTCTCCGGCTCGTGAGCCGCTGTGGCGGCACGCACTCGGTGAGTGTCTCAGAGGTCTTCGTCACGAGCGGGGCGAGAAGTTGAGCGAGACGGCGCGTCGCGCCGGCGTCTCGCCGCAGTATCTCTCCGAGATGGAACGAGGCCTCAAAGAGCCATCGAGCGAAATGATCGCTGCGGTCGCCGGCGCGCTGGATGTCACCCTGGTCGATCTGACCCTTGCCGTTGCCGAGAGCTTGCGGTCTGCTCAGAGCAGCACGTCGAGAGGTGCTACCTGCTCGGCGGCGTATGCTCTGGCCGCGTAGCGTGGCCTGCCGGGATCATCCACGAGCCTGTGAATGCTCCTCGATGATCTCATCGAGGAGCCCGTACTCCAAGGCCGCGGTCGCGGTGAACACGCGATCGTGATCAGTGTCGGCGCGTAGGGTCTCGATAGTCTGGCCCGTGTGCCGTGACAGTATGCGCTCGATGTCTGCTCGGACACGGACGACCTCGTCGGCTTGCAAGATGAGATCGGGGATCGTTCCGCGCCCCTGAGCAGCCGGTTGGTGCAGGATCACTCGTGCGTGCGGGAGAGCGGCACGTTTTCCTTCGGCGCCTGCGGCGAGAAGGACGGCACCCACCGCGATGGCCTGTCCAACGCAGGTTGTCTCAACCCGCGGGCGGATATAGCGCATGGTGTCATATATCGCGAGCATTGCGCTCGGGTCCCCGCCTTCGCAGTTGATATAGAACTGTATGTCGGCATCGGGGTTGTCTGACTCCAGAAAAATAAGCTGCGCGACGAGCGCGTTCGCGACGCCCGCATCAATTGCGGTTCCCAGATAGACGATTCGCTCGGTGAGCAGGTGCGAGTAGACATCCATGATCCGCTCGCCACGAGAATCCCGGGCGATGACGTTGGGGATCGTGTACGTGGTCACTGACCGACTCCTTCGGTGACGCCGAATCCAGGCCGTGGGCGATTGTGTGGCGCGATTTCGTTGAAGCTCTGGACGATTGCGTCTATGAAGCCGTAGTCCAGTGCCTCTTGCGCTGTGTACCAGCGATCATGCAGAGAATCCTCGAATATACGCTCTACGGGCTGACCCGTGTCCTCGGCGATAAGACCGAGCACCGTGTCGCGAGTATGCCGAAGGTCGCCGGCCTGCAGTTCGATGTCGACTGCGGTGCCACCGATTCCCGCCGAGCCTTGGTGCATCAGGACACGTGCGTGCGGCAGAGCGCGGCGCTTCCCTCGGGTACCCGATGACAGCAAGAATTGCCCAGCGCTGTAGGCGATGCCCAGAACGAGGGTCGATACGTCACAGGGAATGAGTCGAATGATGTCACGGATCGCAAGCATCGATGGAACCGAGCCGCCCGGGGAGTGAATCCACAATGCGATATCGGTCGACGCATCCTGCGTGGCGAGTGCTATCAATTGCGTGGCGAGCAACGTCCCATTGTCATCATCGAGAGGGCCGTCGAGAACGAGAACACGCCGCTCGTAAAGCTGATGCCTTACCCGCGCGTTGAACAGTGGAAGTTTCGATTCTTCACCCATGCGTCCATCATGTGGGGCGATCCGGATCGGCGTCGACACGATCTGCCTGAGGCAGATCTGCTCTGAGCAGAGAGAACTCGGTTTCCGGCCCGGTTCGTAGCATTGCGGTCGGGAATCTACTGGGGCGGGCGCGCCCTCCTGCCGCCCACGCCTTTCCCTGCGGATTTGCTTAGTTTGACGCCAGCCGTCGCTTAATACTCCAGTCGCAGATCGTGAGATTGGGCAAGCTTGTGCGCATGTGAAGCCGTAGGGCTAGGGCCACAACTACGACGGACGGCCACCGCTGTGATCATTCAGGTGTAGTGACTCCTCCGCTCCCTGAAGGGAGCGGCTTCTCGCTAAGCCGCTTGCGCGACGTCGCGAAGGGCAAGCCCTGCCCGCAGGATGTTGATCGCCGCGTTGACGTCGGCGTGCGCCGCATGAGCGCACCGCTGACAGACGAACGTGGCCTGGGCGAGGCGGTTCTCCTTCGCGACATGCCCGCAGCGGGCGCACGTGCGGGAGGTGTTGGCGGGGTTCACCGCGATCAGCTCTCGACCGGCGCTTTCAGCCTTGTGCGACAGGATCGTCAAGAACACCCCCCAACCCGCGTCGAGAATCGAACGGTTGAGGCCGGACTTCTGGGCAACATTGCGGCCGGGCACCTCGACGGTGCCGGACGCCGAGCGGGTCATGTTCGCGATCCGCAGGTCCTCGCAGGCGATGACGTCGTAGTCGCGGACCAGCGCGAGTGCGGCCTTGTGTGCGCCGTCGAGGCGTTGACGGCGGACCTTGCCGTGCAGGGCCGCGACCCGCGCCACCGCTTTACGGCGCCGCGTGGAGCCGCGTTTCCTGCGGGCGAGGTTCCGCTGGGCGACGGCGAGGCGCTCGGCGGAGGCGGCCAGGTGGCGCGGGTTGTCCAGGTGCTCGCCGTCGCTGGTGGTGACCAGCCAGGCCACGCCCAGGTCGATCCCGACGACCGCGCCGGTGGCGGGCAAGGGTTCGGCAGGTACGTCGTCGCACGACAGCACGACGTACCAGCGGGAGCCTTCCCGCTTGACACTGATCGTCTTGACGGTGCCGCGCACCGGCCGGTGCCGGTGGGCGCGGATATGCCCGACACCCTGGAGACGCACGTAGGTGGCGGTAGGGTGTTCGGGCTGGGAGTCCCACCGGCAGCCGTCGCCGTCTTTGGGCCAGGTCACCGTGTCGAAGCACCCCTTGCCCTTGAAGCGGGGAAACCCCGGGGTGCGCCCGGCCTTGACGCGGGCGAAGAACGCGGCGAACGCCTTGTCCAGGCGGCGCAGGGTGGCCTGCTGGGAGGAGAACGACCACCGGCCCTGACCGCCGGTGTCATCGGCGCGGATGTGTTTCAGGTCGGCGGACTGCTCGCCGTAGCGGATGCTCACGCCCGCTTTGGCGTAGGCGGTGCGGCGGTGCTCCAGCGCGGCGTTGTAGAGGGCGCGGTGGTCGTCCAGGCAGGCGGTCAGCGCGGCGGCCTGCCTGCTGGTGGGGCGGAGCAGGAACTTGAACGACCTACGCACGAGCACCACCACTTTTGGAGGTGCGCTCGTACTGAGTGTTGATGTAGCGCCGCACCGTCTCGGCCGACACCGCGCCGACCGTGGCCACGAAGTACGACCGCGACCACAGCGTGGGCAGCTGGGAGCGCAGGTGCGGGAACTCGGCGCGCAGGTGGTGGGAGGTGAAGCCCTTGAACTGGTTGGCCACGTACGACGGCGAGTTCTTCGGGTTGGGCTTGACGAACAGATGCACGTGGTCGGGCATCACCTCAAGCGCCACGATCTCCCACCCGTGCTCGTCGGCCTTGGTGCGGATCAGCTCCTCCAGGCGGTCCTTCACCCGCCCGCCAAGGACCGGGCGGCGGTACTTCGGGCACCACACCACGTGGTACCCGAGGTCATACGCCGCACCGGGAGAAGTGCGTATCCGACGAGTCACATGATGTTTATAACAGCGCCGCTCATCTAATGCACGACGAACGGAGATCTCTGATGCGCAGACCAGACAGGTCAGGGCACGCTCGGGCCTTGGCGGCCCTCCCGCTCCCGATTCCCCCGTCGCCTAAAGGCGACGGTCCCCTCGGGAGGATCTGATGGAACTGAAGATCATGTGGTGGCCGCATTGGCCAGATTAGAACACCTCAGCGCGGCGCGCCTACAAGCCGGCCCGGATGACGCGTTCGCCCACGTGGTGGGCCGGTTCAGACGGCGAGAGGTACGCTTGCGCGCCCGCACCTGCATCCAGAGACTGCTATCCGGCATGGAACGCAAAACCGGCTGATCGCTGGCCGAATACGCCGGCGAGGCCACCCCGATGGCATGCAACGACTGGCGGACAAGTGTCAATCCCCTGGAAACGTGGAGACGGTTCTATGCCACAGCGGTCCTCAGCAGGGCCGATGAGACGTGTCTCTTGTCGATCATGTGACGTTCGAATGTGATGGGCGGCAGGCCATCGTTGGCGCTGTGCCGCCGGATGGTGTTGTAGAAGTCCGTGATCCAGTTCGAACATGGCTACCTGACGTGAAAGTCGCTGAAATCACCTCGGTGAGTGGCAGTGGATCTCTCAGAGGCGAGCGGTAAAATGACCGCGTGACGGTCCAGGATTTCAGTGAGTGGCAGTGGATCAACGAGCCCGCGAAGTGGGCGGCGGATGAGGATCTCCGGATCACCGCCGAGGCGCGCACCGATCTGTGGCGGGTCACCCACTACGGGTACATATACGACACCGCCCACATCTTCGGCAGGACGCTGCCGGGCGACCTGCGGGTGACCACGACATTCCAGGCCTCCTACGCCGACCGGTACGACCAGGCCGGTGCCATGCTCCGGATCGACGAGAGGAACTGGATCAAGGCGGGCGTCGAGTACGTCGACAGGAAGATCAACCTAAGCGCCGTGGTGACCAGGGACTTTTCCGACTGGTCGATGCTCACGGTGTCCGAGCCGGTGGAGTCGGTGACATTGGAGCTGGAGCGCAAGGGTGACGCCGTGACCGTGAGGTACGGGCTCAACGGCGCGGCGCCGGTCACCATGCTCCGCTTCGCCTACTTCCCTCCGGGGGTCCCGGCACTCGCGGGCGTCATGTGCGCGGCCCCCAGGGGCGAGGGTTTCGAGACCCGCTTCACTTCGGTGACGGTCTCCTGACACCACGGCGGCGGACCTGGACGCCGTTGCGCGGCGGGGGAAAGGGCCGTCCGCGAACCTCCCAGGTCATGCGAGAACCACCACATGCGCCTTGTCCGCTTATAGCCAATTTGCCAGTGGCATACAAGGCTCAGACACGCAAACAACAAGAAGGTCGCTCTCCGAAGACCGGACAGCGGCCTTTTGACTGGCCAAACCAAGTGGGGCTACTGAGCCGATCATAAGTTTTGGTACTTATCGGGTGGCGGTGGGAGATCAAGTTCCGGCGGGCGCATGCTGGGAGTATGGCCAGGAAAGGTCGCAGAGCGACGTTCGAGGAGAAGGTCTTCGCCCTCCGGTTGCTGGAGCGGGGCATGTCACCGGATCGGGTGGCTGAGGCGCTGGGGGTGGGCCGCGAATCGGTGTTTCGGTGGAAACGCCAGGCTCGGACGGGCGGTGACGAGGCGCTGAGGATCAAGAAGGCGCCGGGCCGGCCACGGCGGCTGACACCTGGGCAGGAGCAGACCGTCAAGGCGGTGGTGCGTGATGTCACCCCCCCGTCAGGTACTGGGCACGGCCGTGGTGTTGTGGACCAGGGCATTGGTGGCGGTGGTGATCGCGGCCTGGTTCGGCATCGGGGTGTCGGTGGCGGCGGCCGGTCGGCTGCTGCGCGGGCTGGGCATGTCACCGCAGCGCCCGCTTTACCGGGCGTTGCGGCGTGATCCGGCGGCCATCGCCCGGTGGACGGGCGTGGTCTTCCCGTGGATCTGCCGGCAAGCGCGCGAGAAAGAGGCGCTGGTGATGTTCGCCGACGAGATGAGCATGCGCGTCGATCACCGCCATGGCACCACCTGGGGACTGATCGGACAGACTCCTTTGGTGCGGGCCGGGGCGGAACGCCGGTCGGTGAAGATGTTCTCGGCGGTCGGGGCGGACGGCACGCTGCGCTACCGGCTGGGTCACGGCTCGATGGACCGGTGGGCGTTCATCGGGTTTTGCGCGCACCTGTTGCGGACCGTCACCGGGCTGATCTTCCTGATCGTCGACGGTTCCTCGATCCACACCGCCCGGGCGGTCGGTGACTTCGTCGCGCGTACCGGCGGCCGGTTGCGCCTGTTCTTCCTGCCTGCTTATGCGCCCGATCTCAACCCCGATGAGTGGGTCGGCCAGAACATCAAGGCCCGGGCGGCCCGTGAGGCGGTCGCCGATGAGCAGGAGTTGGCCGCGGCCATGCACAGTGGCATGCACCGACTGCAGAAGCGCCCCGACATTGTCCGGGCCTTCTTCACCGACCCGCACCTGGCCTACATCAGCCGGTAGCACCAATAGTCCCAAAATTTATGATCGGCTCAGTATGTCCCACGCCTGGAGGTTATCGGGAGGGGCAGCCCTAGCTTTGTGCTGCACGTGCAGCAGCCACTCGAAACGAGGTCTTCTTCACAATGAGTGCCCAGTACGCATGGTCTGAACGTTTCCCTGCACGGCATCCGGTGACCGAGGGTTCTGATCACCCGGCGGTCAGTCCACTCGGCGATCTGTATCCTCCGGCTACCGAAGCAGAGGTCCGCGAGCTTGAAGAGCGGCTGGGCGTGGAGCTGCCGCCGAGTTACCGGCAGTTTCTCCTGTTCGCCAACGGGTGGGGCAGCGACGATGACTGCTGCCTGCTGCGTGTCGAAGAAGTCGGCTGGCTCCGTGATGTCGATCCCTCGATCGCCGAGAGCTGGTCAGCACCCAAGCAGGAGAACTCATGGAGCGTGCCCGACGAGCTCTACTTCGTCTACGGACTGGAGCAGGACTCCATTCATTACAGAGGGGAGTATGTGCCCGACACCTTTCTGGCCGGGTATTGGGATGATGGAGTGGCTCTCCTCAATCCCCACGTCCGCACCGCTGAAGGTGAGTGGGAAGCCTGGTATCTCGCGCCATGGAAACCCGGCGCTGAGCGTTACAGGTCCTTCTGGGATCTCGCAATGGACGAGCTGCGAATGCGATACGCGCGTTGATGTCCCTTTCGTCGTTGAGTTTCGCCGTCTCGGGTTCTTCATGGCGGTGGTCATGCGCGTGGGCGGCGCTGGCCGCGACCGACTGGAGAGCCGCAGCGCGGTCGGCGACCGCCCGACGCGCGGCGAGACGCCGCAGGCGAATCGCCTTTAAAAAGGGACAGAGGCGGGCCTCGTCTTCTGTACCTCGAAGGGCACCCCGATGAGCGCAAGCAGCGTGCGCCGCGACGTACGAAGATCATCGAGAAGGCAGGACTCCGTGGCATCGGCTGGACCCCTCGCGAGATGCGGCACAGCTTCGTCGCAGGCGCCCAACCAGAGACGACAACGGTCCTGAACTGGGCGCACGGTCCACGGCCGTCCACCGTTGTCCGGCCCCGTCCGTGGCCGTTGTCACCCAGAGCTCGCGCTCTCTGCGCATCCTGTCATCAGTGCTGATTTCGGTGACTCCCCACAGCACCTCGGCAGCGAGCGGGATTCCTGCGCGCCGGGTGACCGGTGTCCGCCGATCAGGCCGCGTGTGGCTCGAACCAGACCGACCCCAGATCATGACCGGAGGTGAGGCGAACGTCGGCGTTCAGCGCCGCGGCCAGATGCCGCAGCAAGGCGATCGTCGGCGCGGTCCCGCCTTCCTCAATGCCCTCGATCTCACCCTCGGTCATACCCGCACGCTCGGCCAGCTCCGCCACAGTCAGTCCAAGCGCACCACGCCGGTCATACAGCGCCTTACCAAAAGCCAGCGCTTCACGGATCATGATCCGTTCGGGATCCTCGATCTCAGGTTCAGGCCGCACCCAGCGGGTGTGATAACCAGTCATCACACCTTCCTCTCATAGATCTCGGCCACCAACCCGTGGTGGTCGCATTCACAGATCTTCTGCGCCCGCACCGCCCTGTCGATCTGCCGTTGATCGTGCTGCTTGGTCTTGCGGAAAACCGTGAGCAACACGATCGTCCTACGCTGCAACATCACGGAGCCGAACCCGCAGTTCCCAGACTGCCCCTTCCAGATGGTCCGACCATGGACCGCCAAGCTCAGCCCCTTTTTCCGCCAGTAGACCGGCTACCTCGTCAACCCGTTTGAAGTCGCTGTCGCTCAGGTTGTCGAGCCACTCACGGACCTCCGGCTCGATCTCAAAGCCATATGGCTTATGCACCTGAGACTCCCTCCGCGCACTCACCTCACTCAGAGTAGCGAACCATCGCCGACGGCAACGATCGAAGAGTCACCTCGCCCCCCCCGAGACGCCAAGGGGGCATGACACAAGCGTGTGCTCACGTGTTGAGGCGACATCTGGCTAAGCGACATGGCGAGGTGGTTAAGCGGTAAAAAGAGAAGCCCTCACCTGTTTTCGCAGGTGAGGAGCTGATGGTGGGCACTACTGGGTTCGAACCAGTGACATCTCGCTTGTAAGGCAAGGCGGGAGGGAGCGGGACCATGGGCAATACCCGCTCCCACCTGCGCATACGGTCCATGGTGATCCACCGTCGTCCGGCCTCGTCCGTGGTCGTTGTCACTCAGTTAGTCACCCAGAGATTCATCTGTCCGAGCCGGTCAGAGCGTGCTTCCATCCGCACGACCAGCGGCTGTGAGCGCCTCCTTCAACGTGACAGCCTGAGGTGACTTGCGTCCGGCAAGCAAGACCTCGACGTCGACCAGTTCCCTGCTCGCATGGCGGTTCAACATGACAGCGTCGACTACGAGGGGAAGACTCACCTGTAGGGCCGCCGCCGCGTCTCCGGCCTCGGCGTGTGCCTTAGCCAAGCACGAGCCATACCAGACGCGATCGCGCTTGTAGCTCTCCGGCAGACCGGACAGTCCATCTGTCAGCAGGTCGATCGCCTTCGACCAGTTGGCAAGGTGCAACTCAGTCATGCCGCGCTGGAGACGGAACCATGTCTCGTCATAGAAGTACATCCACACCGGCTCGTCGTCGGCGTGCTCGGCGGCTCGTCGGATCAGCGCCTCGGCTTCGTCCAGCAGCGTGCGTGCTGGTCTGGCGTCACCTGCGAGCGCGTGACCTCGGGCTGCCATCTGCGCGGCCATCCCTCGTACCCCCGGCGTCACCTGGCCATCGTGCCAGCGGGCCGCGTCGGCGAGCCGGACGCACCTGCGGGCGTTGCCCGCGCTCCATGCCTGGTGGGCCTTCATGCTGAGCGTGGTGGTGGCCATGTTCACGTCGCCGATCTCCAATGCCCAATCATGGGCGCGGTCATACCAGGCGAGCGCGGCGGCCTGGTCGTCGACGTCCAGGGACATCCACGCGACGAACTGGGCGTACTGGGCGGCCAGGTCAACCACAGTGTCGGCGAGCGAGCCACGGGCGTGCTGAGCCAGTTCGACCACCACGCCGAGTTGCTGGCGCACGATCCCGAGCAGCGGGCGAGAACCGATGGTGTCTTCGACCTTGCGGTGTTCAGCCAAGCAGGTGTCCAACCACTTCACGGTCTGCTGATCCACGCGGCTCGGTTGCTGAAGGGTGCGGGTGATCCGTTCGAACATGTCCGCGTCGGGCGCGATGGTCGGCAACGGCAATGCGGGGATCGGAACGCTCAGAACCTCGGCGGGAGTACGATCCTGAACCGCCTGCCGATCGCCGAACAGCTCGGCTTCATCAATGTCGAACGTACGGCAGTACAGGACGCGGTAGGGGTCTTTGGGCTGGTGCCTGCCCGCCTCCCAGTCCTTGATCATGCGCACCAAGGACTCCCGTTCAGGGAAGCGCTCACGAGTGCGGGCGTCGGCGGCCTCAGTGAGTTGCTTGGCCATGTCCCGCTGCGTCCACAGCCGTTGCCGTCGTTCGGCGCGTAGCCGTACGGCCCAGCCCGGAAGATCGCGCATCGCGTACTCCTCAGGGGAGAGTCGGGGATCCGCTCGTCTCCCTCAGTCTCCCCTAGTCGCACTGTCAGCGGGCGTGTCTGCGGCGATGTGATGGAGAGACCGTGCAAATGGCGGGACCCGCAGGCGATCTCAGCGCCGTACGGGTCCCTTGATCGCACACTGGAGGTGCGACCCATGGACAACTGTAGAACCGTCCCACCCGCCGTTGACGAGGCGACGGTGGAGATCCATGACAGGGCGCTGGCCGTCGTCCAGCGGCTGCTCAACGCGCGGGGAATCCGCGCCCACTGCCACCACACGATCAGTCTCGGACTGTTCGCCAACAGTGCGGCCGCCTGGCCCGACCAGCCTCCGCTTCGGTCGTGGATGGAGCGACACCCGCCGGAGCTGACCGTGAAGGGTCCGCAAGGCTGGCGCGTGGCCACGGTGACCGTGGGGGCGCGCTCGGGCAGCTACTTGGTCTCTCTTCGCGACGGCGCGGACCTTCAGGCGGTGCGAAGCGAGCATCCGGAAAAGGTGGTCGCCCTGATCGTGGCTGCTCGGGGGACGTGACCGTGCACGGCTGGATCATCGTGGGCGATGCGGCCACCAAGAGAGTCAACGGCAAAGAGGTCATCGTCACGGCCGGTAAATCGGGCGACATCAGGTCGGTCATCAGGGCGTGGGAGAACGCTGAGCGCCACCGGATGCTGTACGAACTGGGCAACCTCGGCCGCCTGGTCGATGCCGCGCTGACCCGCCTCCAAAGCCACCACCGCACTCCGGGAAGTCACGGAAAACGCGCGCCGTAAACCGGCCACATCGAATGATCACCGGTCGGGTGCGGCGAGAGACCTCCCGTGGTCGCGTTGCCGTACCCGACCAGTAATGACCGTGACCAGGTAACCGTGTCATCCGGTGGCAACCTGACCCGGAGCGCAGTGCCGCCAGGCGCGAGCACCGGAAGCAGGGCGGCAGAGCCCTTGATCCTCGTTACGGGACGTTCCTGATGGGCACCGAGTGGAGACGGCCGGCGCAATGCCGGATGGAACTTAGAAATAGCCATGAAGCGGTTGAACCGACAGTTGTAGGGAGCAATCTGGCTGGCATCTAGGCCATCTGTGAATGATCACACTGCGCGAGAGTAAGGGTCTCAGATAGATGGGAGGAGTGTGGGGCAAACTACTCCCATCCATCGCTTTGATGAGCAAGACTCTACGTATGCCACGTCCTCCCATCGCCAAGACCTCAGCATCCCGCACTTCTAGTGAGGGCCCACAAGACGCTAAGCCCTACCTGCACCGACTGGAGCGGCTTGCAAAAACACTGATCGGTGGCCGCTTCAAGGGAGCAGATGGTGTTTGGCAACTCCAAGAGTCGTTGCTTGAACTTCAGCGTGAAATACAGGAATCGATTTCAAATGCCAAATCGCGAACTCGTGGCGATAAATCCAAGTATAAGATATTGCAGGATCTCAGGGTTGCAAGATGGCATGCGCGGCGACTTGGAGATGCATTCGCCTGGATTCTTTTAGGACTGGACAAGAAGGTCATACGATCCCTCTCCACCAATGCCTCCGTTCCAATTTCTCAAGAAGGCCATGGCAGCCGTGGCTTAATTACAATTTCCTCTCATCTGGCAAACGAAGGATGGGGATTTCCTCTGCTTCACGATGTTACAGACTGTCTCAGGATTGGTGATGTCACATTTATCAAACCTGAGGATGGTGAGCGCAAGCTACACACAGTTGAGGTGAAGACACATCTCAAAGGAGAGCGGCAGGTAGACGAGAAAGTGACGGAGTACGAATATGAGGTGACAATGGTATCGTCAGTTCCGTTTGACTTTCCGGAAAGCCATGCGTCGATTCCAAACAACGACCCCGGCCCTCAGGACATGAACAGCCTTGAGGATATCGTCAACAGGAATCCGCTACCCATCCCAGACCGTAGAGTAGGGCGCCAAGCACGCCGAATGTCGAAGGCCTTCGCTCGCCAGCAAGCCAAAGAAGGGACAGTTACCAAAATAGAGGGAGAGAGCCCATTAATTACAATGGCGTTTGATTCCGAAGCCATTTCACACTGGAAGCCATTAAGGCGCGTGATCCGACGCTCCCGCACAGAGGGCTACGCAAGCGAATGCATCGAGGGAGCCTTTCTTTATGCTGCCTTTTATAACACTGACGGCGTAACCATAGAGGACATTCAGAAGACGGCCATTCCTCAAGACCTTCTTGAATCAGGGATATTGTACCCCGACAATAAGGAGAAGAATTCGATCGTAATAAATGGAATACCGACCTATGAAAGCAAGGGGGCCCAGTTATTCTTACCTTACTACCTCTACTCGATTCCCCAAAGGGCAATATTCGACCTAATGCATGGTCGCCTAATCATTGCCATAATAGGGAATCCGGGTAGAATAGTTACAGCTCTAGAGGATGCCGATTTTGAGGTGTCAAGATCCTCCGAGAAAAACGGGCACCCGCACGATTCACTGGTGATCTCAACCTCGATAACCGACCGCAAGGGAAATTTATTCCGTGCAGACTTGCATGGAATTTCTTTCTTTATAACGGAAGCCATCTATGAGGCCAAGAGCATTCGTTATATAGTCGAAGCTGCACGCTCCATGCGAGATGGTGCTGAGATAGCACTCAAAGAAAAAGGCACGCTCACCCCCGATGCAAACGATTGAATGAACAGGATGATTCTTCGCGCGTGGATGGCGCAGGTCGCGACCGGCCGGAGAGCCGCAGCGCGGCCTGCGACCATCCAACGCACGGCGAGTCGCCGCAGGCGGGTCGCCTTGAACCAGTAAAGAAAGTCTGAGCCCACTACACCCTGAGTGCGACCTGTCCGTCTGATCCGGCCTGGTCATGCTCGCTGGCTGCTGCGGCTTCGAAGCGGTCGCCGGGGGCTTCGATCTCGGTGAACTCCAGCGGGCGCCCGTCCTCGCTGAGCATCAGCCGGCGGACCAGCAACAAGGGTGTGCCGATGGGCTCCATGTTGAGGTCTTCGTAGGTCTCACCGTAGGGCATCTGGGTGTGGACCGAGGTGATCCAGCGCAGTGGCCCGTGAGTGCGCTCCAGGTGGGCGTAGTAGTCCTCGGGCTCGATCTCAGAGTCGATCTCCATACCTCTGCCCTCGCCGGTAATCACAGCGACCTGGTCGGCCAGGAGGTAGGAGCACAGGTGGATCCGGGCGCGGGTCTTGGTGTGCTGCCAGTAGGCGTAGCGGTAGACGCCCATGCGGCCTCGGCGCACTCCCAGGACGTCGGCCTTGCTGCCCTCGATGGTCATGAACAGTGCCGAGTTGGGAGTGACACCGCCTGCGGTGCGCTCGGCCTCGCTGGCGACAGTGACGTGTTCCCATCCCTGCTTGGCGGGGTCGTACGTGGGGCTGAGCAGGTCTTCGCGCTCTGAGCCGCCCATGAGGATGAGGCGGCGGTCAGGGGTGGGGCGAACGAAGGTGCCTCGGCCGTGGGCGACGGTGAGTAGTCCTTCGCCGACGAGCTGGGCAATGGCCTTGCGGATCGTCGGGCGTGAGGTGGCGTACTCGTTGGCGAGGAACGCTTCGCCGGGGAGTGCCTGTCCTGGCTGGTAGTGGTCTTGCACCACATCTGAGCGCAGGAGGTCGGCGATGATTCGCCACCGGGCGGCGCCCTTGTCATCGGTCATGCCGAGTTCTCCTTCTTCCACATTTGCTCTTTACAAGAGGTAGCACGTGTTGTTTACCATGTCCACATGGGCCAAGACGTAGCACGTGTTGGAGTACCTGTTGGGAGCAAGCGAAGGAGGACGTCATGAACAGCAAGGAGGAACCGCAGCACCGCACCGCCGACCAGCAGCCGGAATGGCTGGTCGATCTCGCACGGGTGATCAACGATCCGGGCTACGACCGGTGGCGCTCGATGGTCGCGGCGACCGGAGGGTGTGCCCACCCGGTGCACCTGGCGGGCGAGTCGTTGATCGTCAACGTGACCAGCGGTGAGGTGCTGCACAGCTACCGCACGATGGATGAGCCGTCCGGGCATCTGCTGGTGGCCTGCGGCAACCGACGGGCCTCGGTGTGTCCGGCCTGCTCGGAGGTCTACCGGGCCGACACCTTCCAGTTGATCCGGGCGGGCCTGTCCGGCGGCAAAGGTGTCCCGCAGGAGGTGAGCGCTCACCCTCGGGCGTTCGTCACGCTCACAGCTCCCTCGTTCGGACCGGTGCACACGCGGCGGGAGAAGAACGGGACGGTACGGGCCTGCCGTCCCCGTAAGCGCGACAAGGTCTGTGAGCACGGGCATCCGGTCGGTTGCCATGCTCGCCACGAACCGGGAGACGAACGGCTCGGACAACCCATCTGCGACCGGTGTTACGACTACGTGGGCGCGGTGCTCTGGCAGGCGCACGCGGGCGCGCTGTGGCATCGCTTCACCCTGGAAGTACGGCGCACCCTCGCCAGCGAGGCGGGGCTGAGCCGCCGGGAGTTCGCCAGGTGGGTCCGGGTGTCGTTCGCCAAGGTCGCCGAGTACCAGCGGCGCGGCCTGGTGCACTTCCACGCCATCGTCAGGCTCGACGGTCCGGGCGGCGGGAGTGAGGTCCCTCCGGACTGGGCTGATCACGACCTGCTCAGCCGGGCCATCCCTCCGGCGGTCCAGCGGGTCACGGTCGCCTCTCCCCTGAGTGATCTCGGCCGGTGGGATCTGGTCTGGGGCGATCAGCTCGACATCCGGCCCATCCTGCTCGACCAGGCGGCGGACGGGCTGAGCGAGCGGGCGGTGGCGGGCTACATCGCCAAGTACGCCACCAAGGGTGCCGAAGCCTCCGGCACCGTCGACCATCGCCTGTCGTGTTCGGCCTGCGGCGGTCGAGGACGGTTGAGCCTGATGGCGTCCTGCGGTCGCTGCCATGGGACGGGCCTGAAGCCGGGGCTGCACCTGGACGCGCTCCCGGTCAACGAGCATGCCCGGCGGATGATCCGCACCTGCTGGGAGCTGGGCGCACGTCCTGAATACAAGGCTCTCCGGCTGCGGCCTTGGGCGCACATGCTGGGATTTCGTGGCCACTTCTCATCCAAGTCGCGCCGCTACTCAACCACCCTCGGCGACCTTCGGCAGGTACGCACCACGCACAGGGCCACCGAAGCACGCGAGCGGCACGGGCTCCCGGCCCTCGGTGACGAGACGACCCTCGTACTCGGTCACTGGCGGTTCGCCGGATCGGGTTACTCCCCCGGTGAGGCGATCATGGCCGAACACATCCGCCAGAAGGTCGCCACCGCTCGGAGGATCGCCACCGAGCGGGAGGGCGGATGACAGCACCCGGACCGCCCGGTGAACGGCGGCTCTACCGCATATGCGACGCCATGCACCTGCTCAGCATGAGTCGCAGCGTGATCTATGAGCAGATCAAGGCGGGCCGTCTGCGCTCCGTCACCCAGGGCCGCACCCGGCTCATCCCGGCCTCGGCCATCTCCGACTACATCGCTCTACTCGAACGGGAAGCGAGGGCATCATGACCGCACGACGCAGCCGGGGAGACGGCGGCCTGCACTGGGACGAGCAGCGAGAGCGCTGGATCGCCTCGGTGACGGTCGGCTACACCCCCGCCGGAAAGCGCATCGTCAAGAAGGCCAGCGGCAGGAGCAAGACCGAAGCCAAGGACAAGCTCAAGGAGATCATTCGCGACTATGACGACGGCCTGGCCATCGCTCCGGCGAACTACACGGTGGCCGACGCCGTGAAGTACTGGCTGCAGCACGGCCTGGGCGGGCGATCAGCGACCACAGTGAAGATGTACACCACCTACGCTGACAAGCACGTGATCCCCGCGGTGGGAGCGCGCAAGCTGCGGGATCTGTCGGTGGAGGACGTCGACCGGTGGCTCGCGAGCAAGACGGGTGAGCTGAGCACCCGGTCTCTCAAGCTGATCCACGGCATCCTCAACCGGTCGGTGAAGGGCGCCATGCGCCGCGACAAGGTGAAGCGGAACGTGGTCGATCTCTGCGAGATCCCGGAAGGACGGGAGGGCCGTACCTCCAAGGCGCTCACGCTCGCACAGGCCAGTTCCATTCTCGCCCTGGCGGAGCAGGCCAACCCGCGCATGCGGGCGTACGTGGTGCTCTCGCTGCTGATCGGTGCCCGTACGGAGGAGTTGCGTGCGCTTCTCTGGTCACACGTGGTCGCCTTCGACGAGAGCCGGAACGTGTGGGCACCTGTCACCGAGACCGGCTGGGAGCACGAGCAGTTCGCGATCTACGTGTGGCGGTCCGTGCAGCAGAAGGGAGACACCAAGACCGTCAAGTCGCGCCGTTCTCTCAAGCTCCCCCGGCGGTGCGTGGACGCGCTGCGGATTCTCCGGGAAGAGCAGGAGAAGGCGGGAGCACAAGCGGGCCTTGTCTTCTCCACCTCGAAGGGGACCGCCATGAGCGCGGGCAACGTGCGACGCGACGTACGGAAGATCATTGAGAAGGCGGGACTCCGTGGCACCGACTGGACTCCTCGCGAGATGCGGCACAGCTTCGTCTCGCTGCTGTCGGACTCCGGCGTCCCGATCGAGGACATCTCCCGGCTCGTCGGCCACCGGAACACGGTGGTCACGGAGACGGTCTATCGGAAGCAGATTCGCCCGGTGCTCATGCAGGGCGCGGAGGCGATGGACGACATCTTCGGGAGTTAGTCACCCAGTTAGTCACTCACGCCCCGTTCTGAAGATCAGAAACGGGGCGTTTTGGCTGGTGGGCACTACTGGGTTCGAACCAGTGACATCTCGCTTGTAAGGCGAGCGCTCTACCGCTGAGCTAAGCGCCCGGGGTAATCCCGTTGGACAGACGGGACAACACCTTACGCCACCCGGGGGGATTTCAGCACATCGGGAGACCAGTTGGCCCCCGCGTCGGCGAAACCGGCGGCGCGCCAGCCGAGGAGGGCTGCGCCGAGCATGCCGGCTGACATGCCGAGGGCAGCCTGGCGCAGAGGTGGTGCGTCGCGGAAGGCGAGGCGTTTGCCAAGGCGCTCGGCCAGAGGGACGGAGAGGAGGGGGCCCGCCTCGGCGAGGCCGCCGCCGAGGACGATGGCCGAGGGGTCCAGCAGGAGCGTGTAGGTGGCCAGGGCCAGGGAGAGCGCCTCGACCGCTTCGCCCCAGATCTCCATGGCGAGAGGATCTCCGGAGGCGGTCAGGGCTGCGACCTGCTCGGCGGTGACGGGGGCGGGCGAGGCGGTGGGGACGGTGACGGGCGAGGCTGGGGTGGGCGAAGTGGCAAGGTTAGCGGCAATGGCGGGCGACGAGGCAGTGGGCGAGGCGGTGGTGGCGGCTGAGGCGGTGGGGACGGTGTCAGGCGAGGCGGGGGCTGCGGACGAGGTGGCGCGAGCGGAGTAGCGGCGGGCTACGGCGGAGGCGGAGGCGTAGGTCTCCAGGCAGCCGATCTGGCCGCAGGCGCACGGCTCGCCCTCCGGGAAGACCGGGGTGTGGCCGATCTCGCCGCCCCAGCCGGCGCTCCCGCCGTACGGCTCGCCGTGCAGGATCACGGCGCCCGCGATGCCGGTGCCGATGGGCAGGAACAGGAAGTCGGAGAGCTCGCGACCGGCACCCAGGACGCTCTCCGCGAGGCCACCGGTGCGGACGTCGTGGCCGAGCATGACGGGGACGTCGAGCGGGACGAAATCCGTCGCGGGGACGTCCCTCCAGCCGATGTTGGCGGAGTAGAGGGCCGCATCGGCGGTGACCAGGCCGGGCACGGCGAGTCCGACACCCGCGGGGGTACCGCCGCCCGCGGTGGCGAGGTCGTCGATGAATGACCGGATCGTCGCGACGACGGCGGCGGGGCCCCGATCCCGTGGGGTCGCGCGGCGGTCGGCGCGGATGATCTCACCGGACCCGGTGACGAGGCCGCCCTTCATCGACGTTCCACCGACGTCAAGGGCAACAACGAAGGAGCTCATGCACCCATCCAACAGGTCGAGGGGGCGGGACCGAGCCCGACCCTAGCGCACGGCACGCGTGCTCGGATGGGGTAGATCCACCGATATGGCGAGGGCCAGACAGGAACCCCTGCTACGGCCTCATACACGACTTACGGGTATCTGGGGCGATCAATCGTTGGATGGCGCAGTGAAGCGGTGGTTTCCTTGATCCGGGTGGTTCGGCACGCCGGTGGCATGCCGAACCATCCGGAGAACAGAAACCCCCACTTCCTCGCCCTCGCTGCGCTTTCACCCCGGCGATGATCAACCGGCACTGCGTGCGCGGACCTGGTCGGCCGGGTAGCCTCAAGCGAAACCGGCCCCTCAGGGGACCCGGCGCAGCACCCTGGCCAGGGCGGCCTCCACCTCGTCGGCCAGGCCCGGGGCACAGGCGACGGCCGGTCGGCCGTCGGCGCGGGCGAGCCGCACCGAGCCGCAGGACCGGCACTCCACCTCGCCGAGCCGGCAGATGAGCGCGACGGAGCCGCATGAGGAGCACGTGTCGAGCTCGACTTCATGGGTGCGCCGGCAGTCCGGGCAGATCAGCACCTGCGTCTCGTCGCGCACCCCGCGCGTCCACGGGCTGGCACCACGGATCGGGTCGGTCTGCCTGGCCCCGCAGGAGAAGCAGGGCATGATCGCCTCCGAGAGGTCGGACCGGCGGGCGCCGCGCGAACGGGCGGTCGCCGGATCACCGCTTAGGGAAGTTCGGCGAGCACCTTGCGGTACTCGGCGATGTCGCGGGCCTGTGAAATCGGATTCACGACACGCCAGCGGACCACGCCCTCGCCGTCGATGATGAAGGTTCCGCGCTCCGCGAAGCCCTTCTCCTCATCGAACACACCGTACGCCCGTGCGACCTGTCCATGCGGCCAGAAGTCGGAGAGCAGCGGGAAGGTGTAGCCCTTCTGATCCGCCCACGCGCGGTGAGCGAAGATGGAGTCAATCGAGATGGTGAGAACTTCAACGTCTTCGGGCATGTCGGCCATGAACTCGTCGCGGATGGCGTCGAGTTCGCCGCCGCAGACGCCGGTGAACGCGAGAGGGTAGAAGATCAGCACGATCTTTTTGCCCCGATGGTCGGAAAGCTTGACCGGGGTACCGTGCTGGTCGCTCAGCTCGAAGCCCGGAGCTCGGGTACCCACCTCGATCGCCATGGCCAGGGTTCCTTTCGTCGCATGAGGCATGCGCCATCATCCTGCCGTACGGCTCGCGCGAGCCGTACGGCAGGGCGGACCCTTAGCGGCGCGCCTTGGGCGTCGCCAGACGCGTCCCCGACCAGTCGGGGGCCGCACTGATGCTGCTGGTCTGCGAGAGACCCGCAGTGGTGGCGTCTTCCCCGATGTCGCTCGGCTCCACGTGCCCGTCCCGGCCGGCTTTGGGAGTGAGCAGCCAGATCTGGCCACCATCGGTGAGGTTGGTCACCACGCTGCTCAGGGCGTCGAACAGATCACCGTCACCGTCACGCCACCAGAGCAGCACGACGTCGACGACGTCCTCGAAGTCTTCATCGACCAGCTCGTTACCGGTCAGCTCCTCGACGGAGTCGCGCAGATCGTCGTCAGCGTCCTCGTCCCATCCGACCTCCTGCACCACCTGACCCTGCTTGAGGCCGAGTCGTTCGGCCAGGCCGCGTTCGCCCTGGGCCTGACCCGCGGTCGCGCTCACGTTTGTCCCTCCTGCTTGGATGGCCCCGCAATCACACGGTGCTCAGAGTGCTTCGGCACAGTCCACACGCTGTGACCCTTAGTCGTCAACGGTCGCCACGGCAACGACTGGGCTACGTATGAATTAGTCCGACAAAAATGACAAACGGACCTGGCGTTCCAGATTGTCGACGTTGAGATCCACCACGGCGATGGACTGCCAGGTTCCCAGCGCGAGCCGCCCCGACAGGACCGGGACGGTGGCGTACGGCGGAATGAGGGCGGGCATGACATGCGACCGTCCATGCCCTCTTGAGCCATGCGCATGCCTCCATCTGTCATCGGCGGGAAGCAGAGCCTCCAGCGCCACGAGCAGATCGTCGTCACTGCCTGAGCCCAGCTCCAGCAGCGCGACCCCGGCGGTCGCGTGGGGCACGAAGACGTTCAACAGACCGTCGCCCCCACATGACCGGACGAAGCTCTCGCACTCGGAGGTGATGTCGTGCACCCGTTCCCGGGAACCCGTTACCACCTCGATCGTCTGAGATCTCACATACCGATCCTACGATCCATCGTGAGCTGCGATGACGACCGCACCCGGCGCGGAGCACATCAGGCGCCCCATCCGTCACGCGCCCGCACTGGGTAGATCACCTTATACGGGACGCTCCAGCGCTCCATGGGCGTACGAAAGGGGCGCGGAGGGCACTAAGAGGGAGGGCCACTCGTTACATATATGCAAGGTTCCAGTCGCTCCTCCCAGCCCTGGGAGCCCTCCTCGCGGGAGGGTTCCGGACCCGGCCAGACGGCGGGACCCGGATTCACAGGGAGGGGACCTGTAAAAAGAAGGAACCTCGATGTACCCTTTGACGGCAATTCGTCCTACCATCGGTGGTCTAGGCCACTTATGCACCCCTGCCAGCAGGGATCTCCTGGTTACCGGTAAGTAGAGATGCACTTTCCGGGGTAAGCGACCAGGATGGAAGACGACCTACACCAGACAAAAGTCCATCCTCGGAAGGCGAGACCCAGTGGCTTCCGGACGCCAGCGTTTCTCGATCATCAGCGACGGCCTACCCAGCCAGCTTCCTGATGTCGACCCCAGTGAGACCCAGGAGTGGCTCGAGTCGCTCGACAACGTCATCAAGACGGAAGGTCGCACTCGTGCTCGTTACCTGATGCTTCGGCTGTTGGAACGGGCCCGCGAGCATCAGGTCGGTGTGCCCGGCCTGCGTAGCACCGACTACATCAACACCATCCCGCCGGAGCGTGAGCCCTGGTTCCCAGGCGACGAGTACGTCGAGCGCCGGATCCGCGCCTACACGCGCTGGAACGCGGCGATCATGGTGACCCGGGCCAATGCCCGCACCAACGTCGGCGGGCACATCGCCACCTACGCCTCGGCCGCGTCGCTCTACGAGGTGGGTTTCAACCACTTCTTCCGCGGCAAGGACCACGGCGAGTCCGGAGACCAGGTCTTCTTCCAGGGCCACGCCGCACCTGGCATCTACGCCCGCGCCTTCCTTGAGGGCCGCCTCAACGAGGCCCAGCTCGATGCCTTCCGCCAGGAGCTCTCGCACGGCTTCAAGGGCCTGCCCTCCTATCCGCACCCCCGCCTGATGCCCGACTTCTGGGAGTTCCCCACGGTCTCCATGGGTCTCGGCCCGATCGGGGCGATCTACCAGGCCCGGTTCAACCGCTACCTGCTGAACCGGAAGATCAAGGACACCAGCCGGAGCCACGTCTGGTGCTACCTCGGTGACGGCGAGATGGACGAGCCCGAGTCGCTCGGCGCGATCGGCCTGGCGGCCCGTGAGGAGCTCGACAACCTCACCTTCGTCATCAACTGCAACCTGCAGCGTCTCGACGGCCCGGTACGCGGCAACGGAAAGATCATCCAGGAGCTGGAGTCCTACTTCCGCGGCGCCGGCTGGAACGTCATCAAGGTCGTCTGGGGCCGCGACTGGGACCCGCTGCTGGCGGCCGACGTCGACGGCGTGCTGGTCAACAAGATGAACACCGTCCCCGACGGCCAGTTCCAGACCTACTCCGTCGAGTCCGGCGAGTACATCCGCGAGAACTTCTTCGGCGACGATCCGCGCCTGCGCAAGATGGTCGAGCACCTGTCGGACGAGGACATCCGCAAGCTGTCGCGCGGCGGCCACGACTACCGCAAGGTGTACGCGGCCTACAAGTCGGCCCGCGAGCACGTCGGCCAGCCGACCGTCATCCTCGCCCAGACCATCAAGGGCTGGACCCTCGGCAAGGACTTCGAGGCGCGCAACGCGACGCACCAGATGAAGAAGCTGTCCAAGGCCGACCTGAAGGAGTTCCGCGACCGGCTCTACCTGCCGATCCCCGACTCCGCCCTCGAGGCCGACCTTCCCCCGTACTTCCACCCGGGCGAGAACGACCCCGAGATCCAGTACATGAAGGAGCGGCGCGCGGCCCTGGGCGGTTTCCTGCCCAAGCGCGTGACGCGCGCCAAGCCGGTCAAACTTCCCGGCGACGCCGCCTACGCGCAGCTGAAGAAGGGCTCCGGAAAGCAGAACGTCGCCACTACCATGGCGTTCGTCCGCCTGCTCAAGGACCTCATGCGTGACAAGGAGATCGGCCACCGGTTCGTGCCGATCATCCCTGACGAGGCGCGCACCTTCGGTCTCGACGCGATCTTCCCGACGGCGAAGATCTACTCGCCGCACGGCCAGACCTACGAGGCGGTCGACCGCGAGCTGCTGCTGTCGTACAAGGAGTCGACCGAGGGCCAGATCCTGCACGAGGGCATCAGCGAGTCGGGCTCGATGGCCTCCACGATCGCGGTCGGCTCGTCGTACGCCACGCACGGCGAGCACATGATCCCGATCTACATCTTCTACTCGATGTTCGGCTGGCAGCGCACCGCCGACCAGATGTGGCAGCTCGCCGACCAGATGGGCCGCGGCTTCCTGCTCGGCGCCACCGCCGGCCGCACCACGCTGAACGGCGAGGGCCTGCAGCACGAGGACGGCCACACCCCGCTGATCGCCTCGACGAACCCGGCGGCGGTCTCGTACGACCCGTCGTGGGGGTTCGAGGTGGCCCACATCGTCAAGGACGGCCTGCGGAGGATGTACGGCGAGCAGCCGGAGAACGTCTTCTACTACCTGACCGTCTACAACGAGCCCTACCTCCAGCCCGCCGAGCCCGCGGACCTGGACGTGGCGGGCCTGCTCAAGGGTCTGTACAGGTTCGCCCCGGCTCCGGACGTCTCGGGCCCGAGGGCCAACATCCTGGCGTCCGGCGTGGCCGGGCCGTGGGCCGTGGAGGCCCAGCGGATGCTGGCCGAGGACTGGGGTGTGGCGGCCGAGGTCTGGTCGGCCACCTCCTGGACAGAGCTGCGCCGCGACGCGCTCGCCGCCGAGGAGCACAACCTGCTCAACCCCGAGGCGGACAAGCGCGTGCCGTACGTCACGCAGGCGCTGTCGAAGGCCCAGGGGCCGTTCGTGGGCGTGAGCGACTACATGCGGGCGGTCCAGGACCAGATCGCCCAGTGGGTTCCCGGTGACTGGAACTCGCTCGGCACCGACGGCTTCGGCCTGTCGGACACCCGGTCGGCGCTGCGCCGCCACTTCCACGTCGACGCGGCCTCGATCACCCTGGCCGTGCTCACCCAGCTGGTCGAGCGCGGTGAGCTCGACCCCGAGGTGCTGGGCGACGCCATCTCCATGTACCACTTGAAGAACGGCGTGACCGAGGCCGGGGGCGCCGAGAGCAACGACACCCAGTCCATGGGCGTGTGATCCTTTCCGGGCGGGTTCTCCTTTTCCATGGAGGCCCGCCCGGTTAGGGTGGAATCGCTTCCCCCGGCGAACAATTCCAGGGGGAGCTTTTTCATGGCAAGAATCCTTAGGGCGGCCGCGACGGTCGCGGCCCTGTCAACCGCGCTCGCCGCCTGCGGCGGCAGCGGCGACGGAAACAGTGTCGCCGCGGGCACCTCCGCGCCGGCCGCCACGCCCTCGGCCACGCCCTCGGGAACGATCGCCTGGGGCCCGTGCACCGATATCAAGCGACCCGGTGGCCAGCCTCCCGCGCAGTCCGAACGCGCGCAGCAGTGTGGAAAGCTCAAGGTCCCGCTCGACTACGCCAAGCCTGACGGCGACTCCATCGACATGGCCGTCATCCGCGTCAGGGCCTCGGGTCCCGGTACCCGAATCGGCTCGCTGGTCTTCAACTTCGGCGGTCCCGGCGCCTCGGGCGTCGACACCCTCGCCCAGGCCGCCAAGGCCTTCACCAATCTGAACCGCCGCTACGACCTGGTCAGTTTCGACCCCCGCGGGGTCGGCCGCAGCGCGGGCGTCCGGTGCGGCGACAACGCGATGATGGACAAGTACACCTCGATGAACACCCTGCCCACCAACGACGCCGATCGCGCCGAGATCCGGCAGACCACCAAGGAGTTCGTGACGGCCTGCGGGCAGACCTCGGGCAGGCTGCTGCCCTATGTCGGCACGGTGAACGCCGCCGCGGACATGGACCGCCTCCGCGCGGCCCTGGGCGAGAAGAAACTGAACTACTTCGGCATCTCGTACGGGACACAGCTCGGCGCGGTCTACGCGACCAAGTTCCCGAAGAACGTGGGCCGATTCGTGCTGGACGCCCCGCTGGACCCGAGCGTGTCCCTGGCCGATCGCACGATGGTCCAGACGAAGGGCTTCCAGCACGCCTACAACGCCTTCCTCAAGGACTGCGTGAAGGAACCCGGTCAGTGTGAGATCGGCACCGACGTGACCCTCGCCAACAAGAACGTCATGAAACTCATGGACGACCTGAAGGACACCCCGCTCGAGGTCGGCGACCGTACTCTGACGCAGGGACTGACGGGCACCGGCATCGCCGCCGCGCTGTACTCGGAGATGACCTGGCCGCTGCTCGACCAGGCGTTGGGCCAGGCGATCAAGGGTGACGGACGGATCATGCTGGCACTGGCCGACAGCTACAACGGCCGCCTGCCCGACGGCAGTTACACGACGCTCATGAGCAGCTTCCCGGCGATCAGTTGCGTCGACACCGCGGAACGACCCACTCCCGGGGAGCTGGCCACGGTCGAGGCCGAGACGATGAGGGTCTCCCCGCTGTTCGGCGGCAGCGGGATGGGCCTGACCTGCTCGATGTGGCCGGTTCCCGGCAGCGACGAGGCCAGGCGGGTCAACGCCACGGGCTCGGCCCCGATCGTGGTGATCGGCGGCACCGGCGACCCCGCCACTCCGTACGAGTGGGCTCCGAAACTGACCTCGGAACTCAGGACCGGCGTGCTGGTGACCTACAAGGGCGAGGGGCACGGCGCCTACCTGTCCGGCGACGCCTGCATCTCGAAGGTGACCGACGCCTACCTGATCGACGGGAAGGTTCCCGCGAAGGGAATCACCTGCTCGAACTCCTGACATGCCCTTTCCCGGACCCTCCGAGCACCGCGGTCCCCCTGGCGACGCCCCCGCGTTGCCGGGGAACCGCCTCACCCGGGAGGGGGCCTAGGAGGCTGGTGTTTTTCGCGCGAAGTAATCTTGGTCCCTCCACCAAGCCGTCAAAAACAGTGAGGATCGGGAGCACACACTCCACTTGGAGGCCGAATCTGCCTCCGGAATGGACGCTCTGTGGGTGTGACGCTCCACCATGATCGCTAAGCGGCCGTTTAACACCAGCCTCCTAGCAGGTCTCCAGCCGGGGCAGCGCGGTCTCGAAACGGAAGTCGACCCTGCCCAGGTGGTTTTCGAGCAGGCGTGCCAGGGTTTCGTCCCGGTACATCGACGTGATCACTTCGTTGATCTTCCGGCAGGCCACCGGGTCGCCGGTTCGAAGTGCCACACCGTACCGCTCCGAGGTGAGCCTGACTCCGACGATCTTGAGTTTGACGCCGCGCAGGCGGGCGCCGAAGCCGGCGATCAGCAGGTCGTCACCGACCATGGCGTCGGCACGGCCGTCCGCCACCTGTACCGCGCACTTGGCGGGGTCGTCATCCCGTACGGCGACGAAGTCGACGCCCCTGTCCCGGATCATCGTGCCCGTGGTCTGGCCGGTCGACAGGCAGATCCTCCTGCCGCGCAGGTCCTTCAGATCGTCGATCTTCGCACTGGCGCGGACGAGCACGTCGCGATGGGCGACGTAGTACGGCCCGGCGAAGGCCGCCCGGCTGCGATCGGCGTCGTCGATCGAGAGGTTGGAGATCACCAGGTCGACCTTGCCCCTCTCGACCGCCTCCTCCCTGGCCGCGTAGCCCACGGGCACGAATTCGAGACCGCCGGCGCGCACCGACAGGGCCTTCGCCAGGTAGGCGGCCACGTCGGCCTCGAACCCGCGCGGCGGGTCGTCGCCCAGTGAGATCCCCGGCAGGCCGCCGCGGTAGCCCACCCGGAGCCTGCCGGTGGCCTTGATCCGATCGAGCAGGGGTGAGCCCGTGGAGACCTTCGTGACCTCGGCCGCGACCGAGGGGGGCGATGACGGCGGACGGATGGGCTCGGCCCGCCCGCCGGGCGGGAAACCGAACTGGACGGCCAGGAAGGCGCCGACCCCGCCGAGGACGGCGATCCCGCCGGCGATCGCGACCCGCCTCCGGGTGCGCCTGACCGGCTCCTCCGGCCGCGTCAGATCCACTGTGGCGGCCTGCACGCCCTCGGCCAGCACCTCCTCGGATGCCTCCGCCTCGTCCACCGGATGGCCGAGCAGGCGTTTCAACAGCACGTCCGAGGTGGGCCTGAGCTTCTGGTCCTTGTTCAGGCAGGTGGCGACGAGCTCACGCAGCCCGTCGGGCAGGGCGCTCAGGTCGGCCTCGTGGTTGATGACGCGGTTGAGCGTCGCCACGATCGTGTCGCTCCCGAAGGGGGCCTTTCCGGTGGCGGTGAAAACGATGGTCGAGCCCCAGGCGAACACGTCGGCGGGGAACCCCACCCGCTCTCCGGCGATCTGCTCGGGCGCCATGTAGGCGGGGGTGCCGACCGCGCGGGTGGTGATCGTCCCGCTCTCGTCAATGATCTTCGCGATGCCGAAGTCGACCACCCGGGGGCCGTCCGTGGCGAGCATGACGTTGTCGGGCTTGAAATCCCGGTGCGCGATGCCCGCGTGGTGGATCGCGGTCAGCGCGGTGGCGGTGCCGATGGCCAGGCTCTCCAGTGCCTCACCGGACAGCGGCCCGTCGCGCTCGACGACCCGGCGCAGCGACGGGCCCTCGATCAGCTCGCTCGCGATGTAGGGCGTCTCACCGTCGAGGTCGGCGTCGAGCACCCGGGCGGTGCAGAAGTGGGCCACCCGGCGAGCCGCCGCCAGCTCGCGGGCGAAGCGGGCGCGCGCGTGGACCTCCTCGGTGAAGCGCACGTGCAGCAGCTTGATGGCGGCGCGCTCGCCGCCCTCGGACTCCCCGAGGTAGACGACCCCCTGACCGCCCTCCCCCAGCCTGCCACTGAGCGAGTACTCCCCCAGTCGCGGCGGATCCCCCGGCCGCAACGGTCTGATCTCCGGCACCGCGGACCCCTCGTTCCCTGCGCTTTGCCAGAACATTACACATCGGACGGGGGATGATCACCCTTCTTCGCCGGGCCGACCGGACGCGATCTCCCATGTGTGAACAACGGTGATCCTCACCATGGCTCCATACCGCGGTTGAACCGACAAAACAGCATCGATAGCCTAGGCCGACGCATCTCATTGGAGCTCGATGGCCCAACCACCAAAACACCCGCCGGCCGCACCACAGAATCTTCCCGGCAGACCACCCGCCAGGTCTTCGGGGTTCAAGGCTTCCAGGGTGGTCACCATCACCGGGATCAGCGTCGTCTCGCTGCTTCTGGTCAGTTCCTGCTCCACGCAGCAGGACTACGAGGAGGTGGGCGCCGAGTGCGTCGACCTCAACAGCCGCCAGCCGGACGGCACGTACCAGGTGGTGGACGAGGACCTCTGCGACGACGACACCCGCTACCACGGGTCGCGGGGCGCCTACAGCTGGTACTACGGCGGCGTCAGGAACGGCGTCCGCATCCGGCAGGGGACCACCGTGCGCCCCTCGGACGTCAAAATCACCAGCCGTAAGGGCACCGTGATCCAGCGGGGCGGCTTCGGCGGGCGCAGTGGGTCGGGTAGCGGGAGCTGATCCGGCACAGATGAGACGCGAGACCTCGCTCCCCCGCGCCGACTGGGAGAGCATCATCGAAGGCCACGGCCTGGCCTACCACCGCTCGGCACACCCCGAGGGTCTCACCCGCCCGTACTGGGACGAGACCGTGCAGTACGTCTTCTCCATGGACGAGGTCCTGGACCTGGAGAACCAGGTCGAGGACCTGCACCGGATGTGCCTGCACGCCGTGGAGCACGTCATCGAGAAGAACCGCTACGCCGACTTCGCGGTTCCTGACTGGGTGGCCCCGGAGATCGCCGCCTCCTGGGAGCGGAACGATCCGCACCTGTTCGGCCGGTTCGACCTGCGCTACGACGGGACCGGTCCGGCCAAGATGCTGGAGTACAACGCCGACACCCCCACCAGCCTGCTGGAGAGTTCGGTGGTGCAGTGGTTCTGGCTGCGCGACCGCTATCCCGACGACGACCAGTGGAACTCCATCCACGAACGGCTGATCGCCAGGTGGCAGCAGATCTCGACCGGCCTGCCCACCGGACCCACGCACTTCGCCTGGACCAACATGGACGCCTCGGGCGAGGAGGCGATGACCCTCGCCTACCTGCAGGAGACCGCCGACCAGGCCGGGCTCAAGACCGTCGCGGTGGCCATGGAGGACATCGGCTGGGACGACCTCAACCTCCGCTTCGTCGACATGGAGCGCCGGGTGATCCGCTCGCTCTGCAAGCTGTACCCGTGGGAGTGGGCGGTCGCCGACCCGTTCGGCACACGGGCGGTGCGCCAGCAGGTCTCGATGACCTGGATCGAGCCGCTGTGGAAGATGCTGCTGTCCAACAAGGCACTGCTCGCGGTGCTCTGGGAGCTGTATCCGGACCACCCGAACCTGCTGCCCGCCTATCTCGACGGCCCTCGCGACATGTCCTCGTACATCACCAAGCCGCTGCTCGGCCGCGAGGGCGCGAGCATGCGAATCGTCGCCCCCGGCGAGCGCGTCGAGACCTCGGGCGGCTACGGCGCCGAAGGGTACGTCTACCAGGAGTTCCAGGCACTGCCCGTCTTCGACGGCTGGCGCCCCGTGCTCGGCGCCTGGGTGGTCCACGACGAGGCGGCGGGTGTCGGCATCCGCGAGACCTCGGGGTTCATCACCGACGACACGTCGTCATTCGTCCCGCACCGCATCGAACTCTGAGTCCCGGAAAGAGAAACGACACATGACCCCCACCCCCGTGCCGACCATGACGTACGTGCCCTCCGTGCCCAGCACCGAGACGCTCTCGCTCGCCGAGATTCTCGGGCGCGGCGCGCTCGCGATCGCCGCCTACGCCGCCCTCGGCGTGATCCTGCTGATCATCGGCTTCTACGTGATCGACATGGCCATTCCCGGCAAGCTCAGCCGGCTGATCAAGGAGGAGCGCAACCCCAACGCCACGCTGCTGGCCTGCTCCGGGCTGGCCGCCGTCGGGCTGATCGTCGCGGCCTCCATCTGGTCCTCCGGCGGCGCCCTGCAGGAGGGCCTGCTCGCGACACTGGTCTTCGGCCTGGTCGGCATCGCCGTACAGACCGTGGCGATGATCGCGTTCGACAGGGTGGCGGGAATCTCGGTGCGCGATCTGGTCAAGGAGCCGGAACTCCAACCGGGCGCCCGGCTGCTGGCGGTCACCCACCTGGCCATCGGGCTGATCACCGCCGTCGCGGTCGTCTGAGCGCGGTCGCGTCCACCGCAAGGGGCCCGGTCGTACCGGACGTACAAGATCGAGGAGCGTGCGCTGTCGGGAACCGTGGCCGGCGCATCTCCGACGACCTGGCACTCTTAGTGGCGTGAGGGAACGGAGCGAGCGAGCGGTCAGGCACAGCGACGTCGTGATCGGGTCGGACGGGAGGGATCTCGATCCCGACCGGGTCAGGGAGGACACCACGCGCCGGCTGGAGCGGGCCATGGGCACGCTGAGCACGGCCGCCATGTCCCGGATGGACGACCGGCTGATGTGGTTTCGCGCGCTTTCCGCAGAGGACAGGTCCTGGGTCGGGCTGGTCGCCCAGGCCGGGATCGCCGCCTTCGTGGAGTGGTTCCAGCACGCCGGCGAGGGCCGCCCGACGCCCAGCATCGAGTTCTTCGGCACCGCGCCCAGGGAGCTGAAGCGGTCCATCTCGCTGCAGCAGACGGTCGACATCGTGCGGGTCGTGGTCGAGGTGGTCGAGGCACAGACCGAGGAGCTGGCGGCGCCCGGCGGCGATGACCAGCTCCAGCAGGCGATGCTCCGCTACACCCGCGACGTCGCGTTCGCCGCCGCGC
The DNA here is from genome assembly GCF_050943795.1 of Streptosporangium sp. CA-115845. NCBI lineage: Bacteria > Bacillati > Actinomycetota > Actinomycetes > Streptosporangiales > Streptosporangiaceae > Streptosporangium > Streptosporangium sp. CA-115845. Next base: position 7,217,498 of record NZ_CP191988.1, read on the forward strand.
AGGTGTACGCGCGGGAGGCCGAGGCGCGCGGCGCCTGGGACGCGCGACTGGAGGCGCTGATCGTGGACGCCCTGGTCAGGGGGGAGGTCGACGACGGCCTGCACTCCTGGGCCGCCGCGCTCGGCTGGACCTCCACCCCCGTCGTGGTGCTGGCCGGACAGACGCCCGACGACGACCCGCAGGCGGTGATAGACGCATTGCGCGACCGGGGCCGCAGGTCCGGTCTGGACATGCTGGCCGGAGTGCAGGGCGACCGGCTGATCGTGATCGTGGGCGGTGCGGACAGCGTCGCCGCCGCGGCCAGGCACGTGGTGCCGCGTTTCGGAAACGGGCCGATCGTGATCGGGCCCGAGGTCGCGGACCTGCACTCGGCCGCCAGATCCGCGCGGGCGGCGATGGCCGGGCTGCGGGCGGCCGCGGGGTGGCCGGACGCGCCCAGGCCGGTCCACGCCGAGGACCTGCTGGCCGAGCGGGCCCTCGACGGTGACGCCGACGCCAGGGCACAGCTGATCGAGAACGTCTACCAGCCACTGATCGGTACGCCACTGCTCGACACCCTGGCGACCTACCTGGAACAGGGCACCTCCCTGGAGGCGACGGCCAGGCTGCTGTTCGTCCACCCGAACACGGTGCGCTACCGTCTGCGTAAGATCACCGAGCTGACCGGCTACCAGCCGACGGAGGGGCGATCCGCCTTCACTCTGCAGGTGGGACTGATCCTCGGACGCCTATCGGAAACGCCGGTGACGTAGCAGGCTTTACTTAACTTCCACGAAACCCCCACTGTAGGTTCCCTACAAAAAAGTGGGGATAAACTTCGTCTGGATCTCTATCCGAGTATTGAACCTCTACAGGGCAGGCTGGATTTCGTGCTCGTCATCGTCGCTCCGGGCCAGGGTGCCCAGACTCCAGGCTTCCTCAGTCCATGGCTCGAACTACCGGGCCTGGCCGACCGGCTGACCGCTTGGTCGGAGTTGGCCGGACTCGATCTGATCGCCTACGGGACCACCGCCGACGCGGACGAGATCCGTGACACCGCCGTCGCGCAACCCCTGCTCGTGGCCGCCGGACTGGCCATCGCCGAGGTCCTGGGGGCCTCTCCCGACATCGTCGCCGGGCACAGCGTGGGCGAGTTCACCGCCGCGACCCTGGCCGGGGTGCTCACGCCCGAACAGGCCCTCGGCCTCGTCCGCGAGCGCGGCCAGGCCATGGCCAAGGCCGCGGCCATCACCGAGACCGGCATGTCCGCCGTCCTCGGCGGGGTCGAGGAGGAGGTCCTCGCGGCCATCGCCGCCAACGGGCTCACTCCCGCCAACGTCAACGGCGCCGGGCAGATCGTCGCCGGCGGCACGCTGGAGCAGCTGGCGGCCTTCAAGGCGGAGCCGCCCGCCCGCGCCCGGGTGATCCCGCTGTCGGTCGCCGGCGCGTTCCACACCGTGCACATGGCCTCCGCCGTCGACAGCCTGCGCGAGGCCGCCTCGGGCCTCACCCCGGCCGACCCCGCCGTCACCCTGCTGTCCAACAGCGACGGCGCGGCGGTCACCAGCGGCGCCGACTTCCTGGAGCGTCTGGTCACCCAGGTCGCCAACCCGGTGCGCTGGGACGCCTGCATGGCCACGATGGCCGAGCGCGGCGTCACCACCATGATCGAACTTGTCCCCGGCGGCACGCTCACCGGCCTGGCCAAGCGTGCTCTGCGCGGGGTGACGACCGTTGCCCTGAAGACCCCCGACGATCTGGGAGCCGCACGAGCCGCTCTCCAGTCGAATGAGGAGCGGTGACAGACGTATGAAGACCCCTCAGGGTTCTCCGGGCGCGAAGATCCTGGCCTTCGGCCACTACCAGCCTTCCCAGGTGGTCACCAACGACGACCTGTCCGCGACCATGGAGACCGACGACGCCTGGATCCAGAGCCGGGTCGGCATCAAGGAGCGCCGGATCGCCCCGGACAGCGAGTCGGAGATCGACCTGGCCGTGCAGGCGGGCGGCAAGGCACTCGCCGCGAGCGGCCTGTCGGTCTCCGACATCGACCTGGTGATCGTCGCCACCTGCACGCTGGAGACCCAGATCCCCAACGCCGCCGGCCGGGTGGCCACGCGGCTGGGCATCGACGCCCCCGGCGCGTTCGACGTCAACACCGCCTGCTCCGGCTTCTGTTACGCGCTCGCGGTCGCCAACGACGCGATCCGCGCGGGCTCGGCCACCAACGTGCTCGTCGTCGGCACCGAGAAGCTCTCCCAGTGGATCGACTGGACCGACCGCGCCACCGCGGTGATCTTCGCCGACGGCGCGGGCGCGGCGGTCGTCGGCCCCTCCGACACCCCGGGAATCGGTCCCGTGGTCTGGGGCAGCGCCGGTGACAAGTTCGACGCGATCATCATCAAGGACCGCGACTCCTTCCTGCATCAGGAGGGCCAGACCGTGTTCCGCTGGGCGACCACCGCGCTCCACCCCGTCGCCAAGGAGATCTGCGAGCGTGCCGGGGTGGATCCCGCCGACCTCGCGGCCTTCGTGCCCCACCAGGCCAACCTGCGCATCATCGAGACGATCGCCCGCAAGCTCGGCGCCGAGAACGCCGTCATCGCCAAGGACATCGTCCTGGCGGGCAACACCTCGGCCGCCTCGATCCCCCTTGCGCTGTCTCGGATGATCGAACGCGGCGAGGTCCGGTCCGGCGGGCTCGCCCTGCTGCTGGGCTTCGGCGCGGGCCTGACCTACGCCGGTCAGGTCATCGAGATCCCCTAGAACTTCCGCGCGGCTCCGCCGCACGGAAAGCCAGAAGAAAACCCATTTCAAGGAGAACACGCGACATGGCTCTGACCGAGCAGGAGATCCTCGCCGGCATTGGCAAGATCGTCAACGAGATCACCGGAATCCCGGCCTCCGAGGTCACTCCGGAGAAGAGCTTCGTCGACGACCTCGACATCGACTCGCTGTCCATGGTCGAGATCGCCGTCGCCGCCCAGGACGAGTTCGGCGTGGAGATCCCGGACGACCAGCTCAAGCACCTCAAGAACGTCAAGGACGTCATCAACTTCATCCAGAACTAAAGACGTCTCGATCCTTACCCCTAAGACCAGCGATTCACAAGGAGCGTAGAACGTGAGTACAGGCCAGGTACGTGTCGTCGTCACCGGGCTCGGCGCGACGACGCCTCTCGGTGGAGACGTCGCCTCGACCTGGTCGGCGCTCCTCGCCGGTCAGTCCGGGGTCCGCGATATCACCGAAGACTGGGTCGACTCCGTCCCGGTGAAGTTCGCCGCCTTCGCCGCGGTGGACCCGACCGAGGTCCTGCCCCGGCCGGAGGCCCGGCGGCTGGACCGGGCCGAGCAGTTCGCACTGGTCGCGGCCCGTGAGGCGTGGGCGCACGCCGCGATCGACAAGGTCGACCCCGAGCGGCTCGGTGTCGTCGTGGGCAGCGGTATCGGGGGCATCACCACGATCCTCGCCGCCTACGACACCTTCAAGGAGAAGGGCTGGCAACGGCTCTCACCGTTCACCGTGCCCATGCTGATGCCGAACGGCGCGGCGGGCTGGATCGGCATCGAGGTCGGCGCCCGCGCCGGCGTCCATGCCACCGTGAGCGCCTGCGCCACCGGCGCCGAGTCGATCGGGTACGCCATCGAAATGATCCGCTCCGGCCGGGCCGACGTGGTCGTGGCAGGCGGCACCGAGGCCGCCATCCACCCGCTGAACATCGGCTCCTTCGCCGCCATGCGCGCCATGTCGACCCGTAACGACGAGCCCCAGCGCGCCTCCCGGCCCTGGGACAAGGGCCGGGACGGGTTCGTCCTCGGCGAGGGCGCCGGCATCCTGGTGCTGGAGTCGGAGGAGCACGCCCGTACGCGTGGCGCCACGATCTACGCGGTGGCCGCCGGGGTCGGGTACTCGGCCGACGCCCACCACATCGCCCAGCCCGAGCCGACCGGTGCCGGGGTCATGCTCGCCATGCGCCGCGCCCTGGAGAACTCCGGCCTCACGGGCGGCGACATCAAGCACGTGAACGCGCACTCCACCTCCACTCCCGCCGGCGACGTGGTGGAGACAATCGCGATCAAGGAGGTCATCGGCGACCACCCGCTGGTCAGCGGCACCAAGTCGATGACCGGTCACCTGCTCGGCGGCGCCGGCGGCATCGAGTCCGTCTTCACGGTTCTCGCGCTTCACGAGCGGCGCGCACCCGGAACGATCAACGTGGACGACCTCGACGACGGCGTCGAGGTGGACATCGTGCGCGCCGGGCCACGTGCTCTGCCCGGTGGCCAGATCGCCGCGATCAACAACTCCTTCGGGTTCGGCGGGCACGACGTCGCCGTGGCCTTCACCAGCGTCTGACAGGAGCTCGTGATGACTGTGCTCGACAACGGGGTGGTGAGCGAGGCCTCCGAACAGGAGCCTCTTGATCCCCGTGACCCCCAGGTGCGCCTCTCCGCTCTGTTCGACGAGGGCTCGCTCCGGCTGATCTCGCCGGTCGACCGCAGCGGCATGCTCGCCGCGACGGGCCGGGTGGAGGGCGTGCCGGTCGTCGCGTTCGTCAGCGACGCCCGCGTGCAGGGCGGTGCGATGGGCAGCGAGGGGTGCGAGCACATCGTGCACGCCTACGACGTCGCGGTCCGCGAGCGGGTCCCGATCATCGGCGTCTGGCACTCCGGCGGCGCCCGCCTCGCCGAGGGCGTCGAGTCACTGCACGCGGTCGGCCGCGTCTTCGCCGCGATGACCCGCGCCTCAGGCGTGATCCCGCAGTTGTCCGTTGTCGTGGGCCCCGCCGCCGGCGGCGCCGCGTACGGCCCGGCGCTGACCGACATCGTGATCCTGGCCGACGAGGGCCGTATCTTCGTCACCGGTCCCGACGTGGTCCGCAGCGTCACCGGCGAGCAGATCGACATGGCCGGCCTGGGTGGCCCCGAGCCGCACAGCAAGCGCAGCGGCGTCGTCCACGTGGTCACCAAGACCGAGACGGAGGCCTACCTGCAGGCCCGCCGCCTCGCGGTGCTCCTCGGCCACCAGGGCCGGGTGCGCACCGAGGTCGAGGAGGTCGACTTCTCCGGCCTGCTGCCCGAGAACGTGCGCCGCGCCTACGATGTGAAGCCGCTCGTGGCGGGCCTGCTCGACGAGCCGGGCGTGGAGCTGCACGCCAAGTGGGCGCCCAACATCGTCACCACCCTGGGCCGTCTCGGGGGCCGGACCGTGGGCGTGGTGGCCAACAACCCGATGCGCCTGGGCGGCTGCCTCGACTCCGCCTCGGCGGAGAAGGCCGCGCGATTCGTCCGGATGTGCGATGCCTTCGGGGTGCCACTGGTCGTCCTGGTCGACGTCCCCGGCTACCTGCCGGGCGTCGGACAGGAGCACGACGGTGTGGTCCGCCGCGGCGCCAAGCTCCTGCACGCCTTCGCCGAGGCCTCCGTGCCGCGGATCACCCTGGTGACCAGGAAGGCGTACGGCGGCGCCTACATCGCCATGAACTCCCGCTCGCTGGGCGCGACCAAGGTGTTCGGCTGGCCGACGACCCAGATCGCGGTCATGGGTGCGGTCGCCGCGGTCCGCATCCTCAAGCGCCGCGAGCTCGCCGCCGCCCCCGAGGAGGAGCGCGCCGCCCTGGAGAGCAGGCTCGCCGAGGAGCACGAGGTCCTCGCCGGCGGCCTCGATCGGGCCATCGAGCTCGGCGTGATCGACGAGGTCATCAAGCCCGAGGAGACCCGGGGCGCCATCGCCAGGATCCTGGCCAAGGCGACCCCCGCCCGGGGCGCGCACGGCAACATCCCGCTCTGAACGTGGCTCGTCGAGCCCCCGTCCCGGTCCCGCCGGAGCGGGGGCTCGACGAGCTGCGGCGTCAGGTGCCGGTAGCGGGGCAGACCTCCCGGTAGGGCAGGTCGGGCAGGTAACGCGCCCACTCCTGGGTGGAGAGGTTCCCGCCCGCCCGCCCGCACACCGCCGCGACGACCCGTGGGGAGTCCAGGGGAAACTCCTGGAAGCCGCCGTCGCGCGCGGCGTGATACAGGCTGGTGCCGTCGGGGCCGAGCGAGATCGCCGCGACCTCGTCCGTGTGCCCGGTGACGGCGGAGCCGATCTGCCGGCCGGTGGCGGGATTCCAGAGCCTTACCGTGCCGTCCCGCCCGGCGCTGGCGAACAGGCCCTGGTCGAAGACCAGATCCGTGACGGCGCCGGTGTGACCGACCAGGACGGGGCCGAGGCGCTGCCAGGTCCGGGCGTTCCAGAGTTTGATCTGGCCGTTCTCCTCACCGGTGGCGACGGTGGCGCCGTCAGGGCTTACCGCCACCACGCTGTTGGAGTCGGCCGCTCCGCTCGGCCTGTTGACCAGCTTGCCCGAGGCGACGTCCATGAGGCCGACGGCGCCCAGGCTGCCCACCGCCAAGGTGCGCCCGTCTGGAAGGAACGCCAAGCCCGCGCGGCCGAACAGGGCTGGTGTGTGCTGCTGCTCGATGAGCCGGATCGGGCGCCCGCTCGGCAGGTCCCAGAGCGCGAGGGCCCCCAGCGGCTCGGCGCACTCCCCGCAGGTGAGGTAGAACGTGGCGGCGAGAGTCCTGCCGTCCGGGCTGAGCACGAGTTCCTCGATGCCGTCGTACTGGTACGGGCCGACCACCGCGTCGGTTCGCGGCTTCTGCTCGCTGTAGGGGAAGGAGGCGAGCATGCGCCGGGTGGAGACCTGCCATACGCTCACCATCGTGCCGTAGCCGACGACGAGGGTCTTCCCATCCTTGCTGAAGGTCGCGGCGGCCCGTGCCCGGCGATCGTGCGTGAGGTCGTCTCCCGGCACCCGGATGGGATCGCCCAGCGGCCTGCGCAGCACCGTGTCCCACAGCCGGACCTCTCCCCTGCCCTCCACCGCCATGACGCGCCCGTCGGGGCTGAACACCGCGTCGTGGCCGCCGGTGCCGCTGAGCAGCGGATGGGTGTAGGCCTCGATGTCGAGGGTCAGCACCGAACCCCAGTCTCCGAGCAGACGGAGCGTGCGATCCGCAGGCCCGAAGCGGGGCGTCACGCTCCCCAGGCCGGGAAGCGGGTAGCGGGCCAGTTCACGACGGTCACTCACCCGCCAGAGCGTCACCCTGGCGCTCTCGGCGTCGGAGGAGGCGAGGAAGCGGCCGTCGGCGCTGAACGCGAACCGCGGAATCGACCGCGTCGGCGTGAACTTCCCGGCCAGCCGCCTGCCGGAGGCGACATCCCACAGTTCCGCCCTCCACTCCGTCCGAGCCTGGTCGAACGTCGTGCTCACCAGCGTCCTGCCGTCGGGGCTGAACGCCAGGGGGAGAAAGCCGCCATCGGAGAGCCACGGTGCCGGCACCCGTGTCCGGGTGCGAAGATCCCACAGCTCGGTCGTCGACCCTCCATCGCTGACGCCGGCCGGCGGGATACCCGATATGACGCCCCTGTCGTCGATGGACAGGGCACTCACGTCGAGGTAGGTCAGCGTCGTCGGCGGCAGGATCCGCCGCCGGCTGTCCACATCCCACAGCTGGCTCTGCGGCAGCTCGCCGTCATCGCTGACCACCAGCAGGCGTCCGCTGGGGCTGAACTCCAGTTTCTCCGCGTGCTCAAGGTAGGACGCGTCGCCGAACGTGGCGCCGACCTGCCTTCCCGAGGCGAGGTCCCAGAGCCGCAAACCGTCGCCGGCGGCCGTGGCGAGCCTGCTGCCGTCCGGGCTCAGGGCTGCGGCGAAGGCCGCCTTTCCGGTCGTGGTGAAGGTGTGGCGCCGCTCGCGCGTGCCGACCTCCCAGACCCGGACCTCGTTCTCGTTCACGTCGGCGCGCATCCGGCCGTCGGGGCTCAGGGCGTGAACCGTCGTGGCGGTGGCGTCCGGATCGGCGAACAGGTCCTGCTGCGGCTGGGCCAGCGAGCTGTAGAGGCTCGACCGGGCCTCGGCGACGGGAGCGGTCTGCCAGGCGGCCACGCTCAGCAGCATCGCCGCCCGCGGATCGGTGGCCCGCAGCGCGTCCGCCCTGCCCGCTATCGCCTGGGCCTGCGCCCGGTCCAGTTGCTCGGCCACCGTGCGGCGCTGCTGTTCGGCGAGGCCACCTGCGGCGACCGCGAGGGCCAGCGACGCGGCCAGGATGAGGGTGACCAGCCGGCGTCGTCTGCCCCGCCGGCGGACCAGCACGGTGCTGGCGGTGAGGAAGCCGCTCTCCGAACCGGTGAGGTTCAGGTGGTGGCGGCCGGTGGCCGCCCACTGGAGTGCGGTCTCCAGCGCGCTTCCCTGGTAGAGGTCTCCGTCCTTGACCCCGCCCGCCTTCCAACGCCGGGCCGCGGCGTTGAGCCGCCAGTGAACCGGCAGGCCGCCACGTTCGGCGTCGACCCATTCGTGCAGGCGGGGCCAGGCCCGCAACAGCGCGAGGTGGGCGATGGTCACGGTGTCGGTGTCCGGGTCGGTGACGATGAGACCGGCGGAGCCGTAGGCCGCGAGCACCTGCGCCACGAGGGCGGCCTCCTCCTCGGACCTGCCGTCGGCGAACTCGGCACGTGGAGCCCGCCTGAGCGTGTCCTGACTGTCCTCGTCGACACCGACCATCCGCAGGAAGATCTCCGGCATCAGCCGCTGCGCGGCGGGCGGCAGGCTGAGATAGATGGTCTCGGCGTGTGTGCCGAGGGCGGGATCGGCGGCGTGCAGCTGCGCGGGCGGGCGTACCCGCTCGGCTGCCCGTACGCCGTCCCGGAGAAGGCTGCCGGTGTCGCCGGGGTTCCCGATCAGGCCCATCAGCAACTCCTGTGCCGACGGGCGCAGCTCCGGATCCTTCTCCAGCGCCCGTCCGACCAGGATGCGGAGCGAGCCGTCCAGGACGCTCAGGTCGGGGTGGAAGGTCAGGACACGGTGCAGGATCGCGGCGGTGGTCTCACCGGTGAAGGTGTGGTGGCCGGTCGCCGCGAAAAGGATCACCGCCCCCCAGGCGAACACGTCGGCGGACGCCTGCGCGCGCTGCCCTGACAGCACCTCGGGCGCCATGTACGGCGGCGTGCCGGCGGCGAGGCCGTCGGTGGTCAGTGACGCCTCCTCCGTTCGCGCGATACCGAAGTCGATCACTCGTGGACCGTCCGGGCCGAGCAGCACGTTCTCCGGCTTCAGGTCCCGGTGGATCACCCCTGCCCGGTGGATGGAGGCGAGGGCGGTGGCGATGGCGGTGGCCAGGCGGTGGAGCCCGTCACCGTGGTAGGGCCCGGCGGTCGTGACCGCCTGCTTCAGCGTCGGGCCATGGACGAACTCGCTGACGATGTAGGGCGGGGACGCCTCGGGGTGGGCCTCGATGACCCTCGCGGTGCAGAAGGAGGAGACCTTCTGGGTGGCGGCGACCTCCTTGGCGAAGCGTCCCCGCAGTTGCGGATCCGCCCTACCGCCGGCACGCAGAACCTTGATCGCGACTCTGCCGCCCGTCTCGTCGTAGGCGTCGTAGACGACTCCCTGCCCGCCCTCACCCAGGCGCCCCGCGAGCCAGTAGCCACCGATCCGCTGAGGGTCTCCGACACGCAGTGACACGCCCACTCCCGACGATCCAGATTCCGACACCCCTTTATGTCGCTATGAAGGCATCAAAAGTTTCGACATCCGGCGGGAAACTCAGCCATGTCTCCCGGCGCGACGTGCACATGATCAGCCGCTGACCCGGCAAGGGGGTCGTCAGGGTGGGTACGGGCCGGTCACATCGACGGGAGCGGCGAGACCGGCGGGGTCGGACTCCGAGGTCAGACGGCGGCGTGCAGCCAGCGGACCGGTGCGCCCTCCCCCGCGTAGCGGAACGACTCAAGCTCGGCGTCCCACTGCTTGCCCAGCAGGCGATCGATCTCCTCCTCCAGCACCACGCGGCCCTGGCGTGCCATCAGCATGGCGGAGCGCAGCCGGTCCTCCGGGATCAGGATGTCGCCCGTGGCCCCGACAACGGCCGTGAAGGCACCGAGAGACGGGGTGTAGGCGTGCCGGGACCCGTCGACACCCGGTGAGGCGTCCTCGGTGATCTCGAAGCGGATCCGCTGCCAGCCCATCAGGGATGAGGTGATGGCCGCCGCGGTACCCACCCGGGCCTCCCACTCGGCCTGTGCGCGCACGTGACCGGGCGCGGCGGGCTGTGGAGTCCAGGTCAGGTCTACGGGGACGCCAAGAACACCTGCGACCGCCCATTCAATATGAGGGCACAGCGCAGGCTGAGCTGAGTGGACGTAAAGCACGCCACGAGCAGACACCGGACCTCCCGTTTCGGTACGAGGTGCGCCTTCCCCAACGGCCTCGTCCCAGGATGATCACAAGTGACTGAAGGAGAGACTACCGTCGGTTGTGACGTCGCACCAGAGGGGGGTCATACCAAGATGTTGCGACGCGGACGCTTGGCCAGGGCATCCTCGGGAGCGAAGAGAATCCCCGCAAGCTGGTGAGCACCCCCGGAGGACCAGATGGATACCGATATAGAACGGGTCGAACCCATCCCTGGATCACCCGCTCTGATCAGAAAAGGTCAGTTGCTGACCGACGCCTCGGGCATGGCCGCCACCGCCCGCTGGGCCGACGCCGTCACCGAGGCCCAGGGGATCTACCGGGTGCGGCTCTCAGCGGGCGTGGACGTCTGCGGCCTGGTGGCGTCGTTACGGGAGCGGGGGTTTCCCGCCTCCCCCAACCATGTGCTGACAGGCCAGCCGCTCTATTTCGGAGGCCCGGCCTCCCGCCCCTTTCCCAGCCCCGCCCTCCCGATGCCCGAACCCGCCGCGGACGGGCCCGCCACGACCGCCGTGACGGTGGCGCTGGCCGACACGGGCCTGGCGTCGCACCCGTGGTGGCAGACGAGCCCGTGGTTTCTGGAACGGGGACAGGAGTCCGCGGAGGTGCCCGACTCGGACGGCGACGGTGAGCTGGACCCCCAGGCGGGGCACGGCACGTTCATCACCGGGCTGGTCCTGCGGTCGGCCCCGGCGGCGAGGCCGCGGCCGATCCGGATGCTGAACAACCATGGCATCGGGGATGAGGCCGGACTGCTGCGCGTCCTGGGCCGGCTCAGGGCCGAACCGCCCCGGGTGCTCAACCTGTCCTTCGGCGGGCACACCTTCGACGACGGCCCCTCCCCGCTGGTGGAGGCCGCCCTGGCGGAACTGGCCGGCACGGTCACGGTGGCCTGCGCGGGCAACACCGCCTCGGACCGCCCCTTCTGGCCCGCCGCCTCGCCCGGGGTGATCGCCGTCGGAGCACTGGACGCGGCGGAGCGGGCCAGGGCACCGTTCTCGGCATACGGCCCCTGGGTCGACGCGTGTGCCCGCGGCGAGTGGCTGTCCAGCACCTTCCTCGAACACGGCGCGTTCCGCGGCTACGCGTGCTGGAGCGGGACCTCCTTCGCCGCCGCCCTGGTGAGCGGGGTGATCGCCGCGGCGTCGGCGGACCGGCCCCCGCGGGAGGCCGCGAAACACGTCCTCGATCCGGTGGGGGCCAGGCGGATCCCCGATTTGGGAGTCGTCGTGCCCACGCCCGACTAAAGTCTCACCCAAAGTATTCACTCGAATACTCGGAGTGCTCTACGTGGTCCGGAGGTGCCGGTGAGCGACCAGCCCACGATCGAGGCCGTCCTGGCCGGCGACCAGGCGGCCTGGGACGCCCTGGTCACCCGCTTCACGGGCGCGCTGTGGTCGGCGGTGCGCGCCTACGACCTGAGCCCGGCGGACGCCGCCGACGCGGTGCAGGGCACGTGGCTACGGCTGCTCGAGAGCCTGCACACCATCCGTGACCCGGACCGGATCGGCCCCTGGCTGTTCACCACGGCCAAGCGCGAGGCGTCCCTGCTCCGCCGGCGACACCGGGGCGAGCGGCTGGTCGCCGACCCGGTGGACGCGGAACGCGCGTGCGTGGACACCGAGCCGGCCGACGCCGGGCACGTCCACGCCGATCCGGCGCTGGCCGTGCTGACCGCCGACGAGAGCCGTCGTCTGTGGCAGGCCGTCGACCAGATGCCCGAGCCGTGCCGCTCGCTGTTCCGGCTGATGGCCACGGCCCCCGACGCGGGCGTCCACCAGCTGGCCGGGCGTCTGGGCATGCCCAGCGGCAGTTACGGCCCCACCCGGGGGCGCTGCCTGAACCGACTACGCACCATGCTCACCACTCGGGAGGCGACACCGTGACGCGACATCCGACCACGATCGACGACGAGTCCCTGATAGCCGCGCTGCGCCTGGCCTCCGGGAGCGACCCGGTGCCGGCCCAGGTGACGACCGCCGCCCGCGCGGTCTTCGGTCTGCGGCTGCCCGGCGCCGGCATGGCCCGCCCCGTGGTCACCCCCGCGCCGCAGGGCGTCCGGTCCACCGAGGAGCCCCGGCTGCTGAGGTTCGTCGCCGCCGAGCTCACGGTGGAGCTGGAGGTCACCTCCCTGGACGGTCTGGTCGACCTGGCAGGCCAGATCTCCCCCTGTCCCGAGGCGGGCACGCTGGTCGAGATCCGCACGCCACACCTCACCGAATCGCGTCCCCTGTCCCCGACGGGCCAGTTCGCCGTCACCGGCCTGCCGCCGGGCTGGTTCAGCGTGGTGTGTCACCGGCCGGAGAGCTTCCCGGTGGTCACCAGCTGGACCCGGATCCGCCCGTAGTTGACCTTCGACGAGGCGCTCGCCGCCGCCGAGCGCGCGGTCGACCTCTCGGGCAGCGACCCGGCCCGAGCCCTCGCTCTCGCCCGTACCGTGCTCGCCTCGCTCCCCGCATCCTGCCGGGGAACGACCGGCCAGACGGGTGATCCGGACGGTGGCGGCGCGGTGTCGGAGCGGGCCTCGGGCTGCCGGCACTGCGAGGCGGAGGCGGTGGCGCACCGTGCGTTGGCGGTGGCGGCACGTGAGCTCGGCGACCTGCCGTTCGCCGAGGAGCGGTTGCACCGGGCGGTGGAGATCTCACTGCGGGCCGGGCTGCCGCACCGGGCCGCCCAGGCGCGCCTGTCGCTGGTCCACATCCGCACCGAGCTGGGCCACCCGGAGCAGGCACTGGCCATCGCCACGGACGCCGAGCCCGGTCTTACCCCGGCCGAGCTGGGCAAGCTCGGCGTGCACCGCGCGATGGCCCTGGCGAGGCTCGGCCGCTACCGCGAGGCCGTCGAACACTGCGACCGGGCCATCACCGTCCTCGGCGACGACGTCAGGTTCGTGGCCGGGGCGATGCTGAACCGCGGGCTCGCCCGGGTGTTCCTCGGGGAGTTCGAGGCGGCGGAGGCCGACCTGGGCCGGTGCGCGGAGCTGGCGAGGGGCGCGGGCCTGGAACATGTGCTCGCGCTCGCCGAGGGCAACCTGCCGTTCCTGGCCGCGCGGCGCGGCGACCTGCCCGCCGCCTTCACCGCCTACCGGCGTGCCCAGGACGTCCTGCTCGACTACCCGGAGCGGCTGGCGACGGTCCGCTGCAACCTGGCCGAGGCCCTGGTCACCGCCCACCTGCCCGGTGAGGCTCGGGCGCTGCTGGACATGGCGGTTCCCGAGCTGGCGGCGGCGGGCGCCGGGGTGGCCCTGGCCGAGGCCCGCCTCCTGCTCGCCAGGGTCGAGCTGCGCACCGGAGATCCGCGCCGGGCCCGGGAGAGCGCGGAGCTGGCCGCTCGCGAGCTGGCCGCGCAGGGGCGGACGGTCCTGACGCCACTCGCCGAAGAGATCCTGCTGCGGGCCCGGCTCGCGCTGGACCCGTCCTCCGCCGAGCTGCCGGCGACGGTGCCGGAGATGCTCTCGTGCGCCGAGGCGCTCGATGCCGCCGGGCACCGGGATGCCTCGGCGGCGCTCAGGTTCGACGCCGCCGAGGTCGCGCTCCGGCTGGGTGACCGGCCGTCCGCCGAGGGTCAGCTGGCCCTCCTCGCCCGCTCGGGTCGCGGAGTGGTCGCCCGCCAGGCGACGGCGCTGCGGCGGTTCCTGGCCGGCGACCGGCGGGGGGCGTTCGCGGCGGTGCTGGCGGGCCTCGCGGAGGTGGGGTCCGGAACGAAGGCGTTCGAGGACCCGGTGGTGCGCGCGCACGCCGCCAGGGAGGGTGAGCCACTGGCCGAGTTCGGGCTGGCCCTCGCCATGCGGACCGGGCGAGGCCACACGGTCCTGGCGTGGGCCGAGCGGTGGCGGGCGATCACCGGGGGTGCGGGCCGGCCGCTCGCGCCCGGCCTGGCCGCGCTGCGGGCGGCGCTCGGGGAGTCGGCCCTGGTGGAGTTCGTCCGCCACGAGGCGGAACTGGCCGCCGTCGTGGTCACCGGGGAGCGTGTGACGCTGCGCCGCCTCGGCCCGTTCGCGACCGTCGCCGAGGCCACCGTCCGCCTCCGGTACGGGCTGCGCAGGACACACCTGCTCGACGGAAGGGCTCCGGAGTCCGGCGCGGAGGCCGCGGAGCTGGAACGACTGCTCTTCCGCCCACTGCGTGACCGGCTGGGCGACCGGCCGCTGGTGATCGTGCCGACGGGGACGCTGCACATCCTGCCCTGGCCACTGCTGCCGATGAACGCGGACCGGCCGGTGAGCGTGGCGGCCAGCGCCGCCGCCTGGCTGGCCGGCAGGCAGGTGCCGGCCGTGCGGGACGGGCGGGTCGTGACGGTGGCGGGTCCGGGGCTGCGGTGCTCGGAGGCCGAGGCCCGCATGGTCGGCGAGTGCCACCCGGGAACCGAGCGGGTGGCGGCTCGGCGGGCGGAGGTGATGACGGCGCTGGAGCGGGCGGACGTGGCGCACCTGGCCGCGCACGGAATGTTCTCCCCGCGCAGCCCGCTGCTGTCGAGCATCGATCTCGACGACGGCCCGCTGATGGCGTACGACCTGCTCCGGCTGCGCACCCCGCCGGGCCTGGTGGTGCTGTCGGCCTGCGACGCGGGGATGGCGCACGCCCCGGCCGACGGGGCGCCGCTGGGACTGGCGGGCACGTTCCTGTCGCTGGGGACGCGGTGTGTGGTGGCCAGCCTGGTGCCGGTGCGCGACGAGGAGACGCTGGCTCTGATGACCGCCTTCCACAGGTCGCTGGCCTCCGGCGCCCCGCCCGCACGGGCGCTGGCCACCGCGAGCGGGAAGACCGGGGTGGCGGGCTTCGTCTGCTTCGGGTGCGGGGATCAGCCGGTGGCGTCAGGCCCCGGAGCATCGGTCACTCGACCGGCCCACGACCCGGCGTAGCGCGCGGGTCTATCTGGTGCTCACCTCCAGGAGGGGAACGTGCTGCTCGGCGGGTGTCAGCGAACCGTGACAGCCGACGAAGGCCGCCTCCTGCGGCTCGGCGACCGAGGCGACGATGGCGCAGTCGGTGTACGGAACGGCAAGGACGTCGCCGATCCTGGGCAGCCATTCGGGGCGGACCCTGGGACCGAACCAGCCGGATTCGACCGCCTCCTGGCGGGATGCCACCCAGGCCTTTCCGGCGAGGATGTCGCGCCAGGTGTCGAGGACCGCCGCCGCGGCGCCGGGGACGGTGTAGACGTGACGGGCCCTGGCCTCCCCGCCGAGCAGTGCGACGCCCTCACGCAGTACGCCGAGCGTGTCGACGTCGACGCGCTCGGTGACGTTGACCATGCCGTGGTCGGCGGTGACGTACATCGCCGAGCCGGGCGGGAGCGTCTCGGCCAGCCGCTCGGCCATCCGGTCGACCCGGGCGAGCTGGTCGAGCCAGGCCGGGGAGCCCCAGCCGGTCCGGTGGCCGACGGAGTCGAGGTCTCCGTAGTAGACCGAGACGTGGGCGCGGGGCTCGGTCAGCGCGTGGCGGACCCCGGCGATCCGGTCGTCGACCTCGTCGGCACCGACGAAGCGCACGCCCCGGTAGACGGCCCTGTTGAAACCGGTGGTCTCGAACTTGGCCGGGCCGATGTAGCTGACCTGGATGTCGGCCGCCGCCGCACGCTCGTACACGGTCGGAGCGGGCTGCCAGTCGCCGGGTTCGACGAGGGGGCCCTGGGCGGTCCAGCGCAGGCAGTTGAGCATGTAGCCGGTGCCGGGCACGGCGAGCTGGTAGCCGAGCATGCCGTGCTCGCCCGGCGGCAGGCCGGTGCCGAGCGTGGCCAGGCTGGTCACGGTCGTGGCGGGGAAGCCCGCGGTGAGCACCCTGTCGAGCATGGCGGACATGAACGGCGCGGTCTCCGGGTGGGCGCGGAGCAGTTCGGCGCCCATGCCGTCGACGAGGAACAGCAGAACCCGCTCGGCCGGGGCGAGGCCCAGGGGGTTGTCGCCGTCCATCCCGACCGCGGCCAGCAGTGAGGAGGAGAGGTCCGCGAGAGTGGCCGTGCCGTACGCGGGGACCTGGGCCCTCACGAGGCGGCCGTGCGGGCCGTTGCCTCTGACAGCGCCTTGGCGAAGGCCAGCACGTGGGAGACGGCCTCTGGCCCGTCGGCCGCCTCGCTCACCCGCAGGGAGAGGTCGTCGGCCGTGATGGCACCGGTGTACCCGTGGTCGGCCTCGCAGTTCTCGTCGCCGCAGGTGGCCGGCTCCAGGTCGACGTGGGAGATGGCGCCCCAGCCGATCGTGAGCGTGACCTCCGTGGGCGGCACGCCCGGCACGTAGGAGGCGGGGTCGGGGACGACCCTGGTGACCGCGACCGACTGGATCCGGCTGAGACGCACGGCCTCGGTGGTCGTGGAGGCGTGTGACGCCGACACCCCCTCCACGGGCGGGTGCTCGTCGGTGTGGCAGACGAGTAGCCGGGTGGGTGAGAGCACCAGCACCGTGACGTGCCTGCGCACCTCCATGGCCGGGTCGAAGGTGGCCTCGTGATGCACGACGTAGGCGCCCACCTGCTCCTTGCCGAGCGCGGACTCGACCGCGTCGGCGACCAGATCGGGATAGTAGCCACTGCGGTCGATGGCGTCGCGCAGGCCGGCGGACGAGAGTCGGGTTTCCCTCATGGGTCCATCCTGCCCTGTCCGGGGCAGCGCTTTCACCGGGAGCGCGCGACCTTTGGCAGGTGGTGCAAATCGTGATCCGGCCCGCCACGGCCCCTTCCCTGCCGCGTGGGCGCCCGCGTGGGTGCCGCCGGACGTCCTCACCGGCCCTCGACTTTTCCCTTCGATCGGTTTGGCGTGATCCTTTCGGGGCTACCGGGAGCAGTGGCGGTGGCATGCCTGCCGTCCCGAGCCGTGGCGACGGGCGGTTCGCCGCATTCGGTGACTGTTTCGCAAATCCGAGAATGTTTTTCACCGCATCGGAATTGGAAGCGGTGGATTCCCAATGGAATCGGGGGATAAGGAAATATGACCGATGAACGTCCAGATCCGGCGGGACGCGGGCCGATGCGACGAATCGGTCTGGTGCTGATCGTCGCGGCGGCCGTCGCGGGCGTGCCGCCCGCCCTGGGAGCGAGGTTCCCCGGCGACCTGATCCTCACCACGGTCCACGACGGCCCGTTCGAGGCGGGTGGCACCGGCACGTTCTCCATAGACGTCACCGCCGACCCCGCCTCCGGCGGGATCGGGTACCCGACCGAGGTCACCTACCACTTCCCCGCGGGCCTGACCCCGGTACGGGCCTCCGGCGCGGGCTGGAGATGCCGGATCACGGCCGGCAGCGTCGGCTGCGAAACGCGTGACCTGGCCTCCCCCGGCTTCCAGCTTCCCCGGATCACGGTCGGCGTGACCGTGGCGAGGGACGCCACCGGCACGCTGACCGCCTCCGGCAGGGCGGTCGAGGCCGTGGCCGTCCCCACCGGAACCCGCCCTGCGACCGCCACCGTCGCCAGCACGGTCCAGATCGTCCCCGCGACGCCCGCGACCTGACCGAGGCCGGAGTGCACCGTGCTCTCCTGCCGTGGGCCCGGTGGGAGAGCGCGCTAGCCGAGGCGCCGGGGGCCGCCGTCGGGACGCGGCCCCTGGTGGCTGCGGAGCACGGCCCGGGCGCCCAGCACGGTCACCCCTGACTCCCCCACCAGCACCGGGTCGAGGGTGAGCCGCGCCACCTCGGGGAGATCGTCCGCCAGCCGCCCGAGCCGGATCAGCAGGTCCTCCAGCGCCTCGACCGCGACCGGCGGGTAGCCGTACTCGCCCAGGAGCAGGGGGGCGGCGCGCGGCGACCTCACCAGTGCCGCCGCGTCCTCGCGGGTCAGCGGTGCCAGCCGGTACGCCTCGTCGCGCAGCAGCCGTGCGGTGATCTCGCCGAGCCCGAAGGAGACGACCGCGCCGAAGGCGGGGTCGTCCATCACACCGGCCACGGTCGGCACCGCGGGCTGCGGAGCCATCCGCTGCACCGTGAGCACGGCCTCGGGTTCGAGTTGGCGCGTCAGGTCGGCGTAGGCGTCACGCACCCCGTCGGGTCCCGACAGTCCCAGGCGCACGGTCCCGGCGCGCTTGGCCGCCTCGGCTCCCGCGGCCTTCAGCACCACCGGCCAGCCGAGCCTGGTCGCGGCGTCGACCGCCTCCTGGGGCGAGGTCACCGTCTCCTCCGGCCAGACCTCCACCCCGTAGTGGGCGAGCAGCCGTGAGGCGTCGATCTCGGCCGGGGCGTCGCCAAGAGCGGCCAGCACGAGGCTCCGTGCCGCACCGGTGTCGACGCTTTCGATCTCCTCCGGCACCCCGGCGGGCTGCTCCAGCCAGCGCGCGTGCCGCACCACATGGGCGAGCGCGCGGACCGCCTCCTCCGGCGCCGTGTACGAGGGGATGGAGCCCCGCTCAGGGGTGGCGCCGGCCCGCAGTTCCCCGAGCATGCCGATCTTGCCCTCGAAGATGGCCAGCACCGGTTTGCCACAGTCCCTGGAGGCTCGCAACAGCTCGGCGCCGACCTCTTCGGCGTTGCCCGGGATGGGCGGCATGTAGATCGCGACCACCGCGTCCACGTCCGGGAGCACCGAGGCCAGGGCCGTGCCGAACTCGGCGGCGCCCGCCCGAGCGCCGAGGTTGACCGGCGCTCTGGGCGCCAGACCGACCCGCACGCAGGCGTCGGCCGCCAGCAGCGCCATCGCGTCGGAGTTGCCGACCAGGCCGACCCTGGACCCGGCGGGCAACGGCTGGTAGGCCAGTAGCTGCGCCACGTCGAACTGCTGGATCAGGTCGTCCACCCTGATCACTCCCGCCTGCTCGAACAGCGCGCTGAGCGCGGTGTCCGGCAGGCCGAGCACGGGCGCGGCGTGACCGGTGGGCACGCCCTGGGTGGTGCCGCCGCTCTTGACGACCACGATCGGCTTGCGGCGCGAGATACGCCGCGCGAGGCGGGCGAACTTGCGGGGGTTTCCCAGCGACTCCAGATAGAGCAGGATCACGTCGGTCTGCGGATCCTCCTCCCAGTACTGGAGCAGGTCGTTGCCCGACACGTCGGCGCGGTTACCCGCGGAGACGAACGAGGAGATGCCCATGCCCCGCTGGGCCACCCGCTGCAGCAGCGCGGTGCCCAGGGCTCCGGACTGGCTGAAGAAGCCGACCCTGCCGCGCTCGGGGAGGGTGGCGGCGAGCGTGGCGTTCAGGCGTACCGATGGGTCGGTATTGGCGACGCCGAGGCAGTTGGGGCCGACGACCCGCAGGCCGTACGCGCGGGCGATGCGCACCATCTCGTCCTGCCTGGCCCGCCCCTCGGGGCCGGTCTCGCCGAATCCGGAGGAGACCACGATCAGCCCGCGCACCCCCTTCTCCGCGCACTCCTTGACCACGTCGATCACCCCGTCGGCGGGTACGGCGAGAACGGCGAGGTCCACCTCCCCGTCGATGTCCGTCACACTTGGGTAGGCCCGCACCCCCGCCACGGCCCGCGCCTCGCGGTGCACGGGGTATACCGGACCGGTGAAGTCGGCGCCGAGCAGGTTGCGCAGCACGGTCTGGCCGACGCCGCCCGGCTCGCGGCCCGCTCCGACGACCGCCACCGAGCCCGGCGAGAGCAGGCGCTCGATCGAGCGGGACTCGGCGCGATGCTCGCGGGAGGCGGTCACCTCCTGGGCGGTCTCGGTCGGGGTGAGATCGAGGGTCATCCGGACCACGCCGTCGGCGAAACTGCTCTGCGCGGTGTAACCGACCTGCTTGAGGACCGCCATCATCTTCTGGTTGGCGGGCAGCACATCGGCGACGAAGCGGGCGATGCCCCGCTCCCTGGCGGTGGCGGCCAGGTGTTCGAGGAGCACCGAGGCGACCCCCCGGCCCTGGTGGGCGTCCTCGACCAGGAAGGCGACCTCCGCCTCGCCGGGTTCGATCCGGTCATAGCGGATGACCCCCACCATCTCAGTGCCGATCGTGGCGATCAACGCCACGCGGTCCACGTAGTCGACGTTGGTGAACCAGGTGATCTCCCGATCCGACAGCCGCGGCCGGGGGCCGAAGAAGCGGAAGTAGATCGACTCGGCGGACAACCGGCTGTAGAAGGAACGCAACCGGTCGGCGTCGGCGGGCCGAATCGGGCGTACGTGGGCGGTTCCGCCATCCGACAGGACGACGTCCGCCTCCCAGTGAGCAGGGTACTGAGCAGCCTCCACAGCCCCGAGAGTAGACGCGAATCTCACAAGATGGACCAGCGGCACGAATTCACGCAACGCTTGTGCATCGACTATGGTCCGGTGTCTGGTCAAGACCCCATACCCTGGCCGGAAGCTGTTAAGTTTTTCGCGGCTAGAGGTACGGCTTGAAGCACGGCTAGAGGCACGTCGGCATCGAAGGCAGCAAGGTGGTGACATCATGACGCGGGTGGTCGTGGTGGGCGATCTCATGACCGACGCGGTCGCGAGAGCTCGCTACCCGTTGGCGAGGGCCAGCGACACACCGGCGGTCGTCACCATGCACGGCGGTGGTTCAGGGGCCAACATCGCCTCCTGGCTCGCCGTCGAGGGCACGGAGGTCGCCTTCATCGGGCGGCGCGGTGCCGACATCACCGGCCGTAACCGCGACATGGAGCTGATGGGCTACGGCGTCGACGCCCGCCTCGTCATGGACCCCGAGCGGCCGACCGGCACCTGCGTGGTGCTCGTCACCCACAAGGGCGAGCGCACCATGCTGTCCGACCCCGGCGCGAACGCGGCCCTGTCCCCCGAGGATCTGCCCCGCGACCTGTTCTCCCAGGGCGGGCACCTGCACCTGTCCGGCTACACACTGATCAACGAGGGTTCCCGCGACGCCGGTATGGCCGCGCTGGAGATGGCTCGCCGCTCCGGGATGTCCGTCTCGGTCGACTGCTCCTCCTCCGCTCCCCTGGAGCGCACCGGAGCCGAGCCCTTCCTGGAGTGGACGCAGAGCGCCAAGCTGCTGTTCGCCAACACCGACCAGGCGAAGGTCCTCACCGGCCGCGACGATCCCGCCGCCGCCGCCAAGGTCCTCACCGCCTGGTTCCCGCAGGTGGTCGTCAAGCTCCGCGACGAGGGCGCGCTCTGGTTCGGCAACAACCGCCCCGACCCGATCAAGGTCCCCGCCGGGACCGTGGAACGCGTGGTCGACGGCACCGGCGCCGGTGACGCCTTCACCGCGGGCTTCCTGCCGGCCTGGCTCGGCGGCAAGCCTCCGGCCGAGGCCCTGGCCTCCGGCTGCCACCTGGCCTCCCGGGCCATCTCGCACCTGGGCGCCCGCCCCCGCCTCTAGCGGGGTCCCCTGGCCGGGCAGACCCGATTCGGCGGTCCTCTCCCACATGGCCCCGGCCGCCAAGTAGCGCTGCGATAGATCACGGTCGCGGTTCGTGATCGTCACGAGTTTGGACGAGCGAGCACGCCGGTCGCCGGGCGTGGGAACCGGAAGAGCTGATCGCGGCGTGAACGCCGCTGGAAGACGACTGAGAGCCGGTGTCGGACAAGGCCGGCACGACCCGGCTCGGCTTCAGCCTGACCGGCTCTTTCCTGGCACCGGTCGCAGGAGAAACACCATGCGGGGACGGAGAGTGTCCCACTTTCGACTGAGCCGAAATCCGCCGCACGAGTGACGAGGCGGAGCCGGGTTTCCGGCGATCATGAGACGACGTCGTGAACCACTCTTCGCCAGGAGGCAACGTGCGGGGCAGTGAAGCAGGGCACTCGGAGAGCGGGGTCGAGAAGTCGCTTCACGGGCGACCAGACGACGAGCGGAGCATCGAGTTCCGGGTTCTGGGTCCCTTCGAGGCCTATGCCGCCGAGGCCTCCGTCAGCCTCGGCGGTCCGCGGCAGCGAGCCGTCCTGGCCCGGTTGGTGGCCGCGGCGGGTACGGTCGTCTCCACGGACACCCTGATCGACGATCTGTATCACGGCGCGCCGCCGGTGAACGCGCTGGCCTCGATCCATGTCCACATATCGAACCTGCGCCGGGCGATCGAACCGGACCGGGCTCCGCGCACCCCGCCGCGGCTCCTGGTCGCCCGGCGGCCCGGCTACATGCTCGCCACGGCGAACGTCGACGCGCTGCGCTTCGGCAGGCTCGTCTCCGACGCGGAACAGCGCCCGCCCGCGGAGTCGCTCACCCTCCTGGAGGAGGCGCTGCGGTTGTGGCGCGACCTGCCCTACGGCGAGTTCGCCGACGAGCTGTGGGCGATCGCCGAGGTGAACCGCCTGTGCGAGCTGCGCCTGACCGCGATCGAGCGCCGGACCCAGGCGTTGCTGGCTCTCGGCCGCCCGCAGGCGGTGGTCCACGAGCTGGAGTCCGAGATCGGGGAACATCCGCTTCGCGAGCGGCTGTGGTGGTTGCTCGCCCTGGCCCGCTACCGCAGCGGGCGGCAGGCCGACGCGCTGGCCACGTTGCGCCGGGCGCGGAAGGTCATCGCCGAACAACTCGGCCTCGATCCGGGCCCTGAGCTGCAGGCGCTGGAGAAGGACATCCTCCAGCAGTCGCGGTCGCTCACCTTCCCGCCCGAGCCCCCCTCGCCCCCCGTGTCCGCCGAGGTCTCCTTGCCGGGGCCCGCCCATGGGCATCTGATCGGGCGGGATCGGCAGCTCGCGACGTTGACGACCCTCCCCATCCTGATGGACCGGAACGGCATGGTGACCGCCGCGGTCAGCGGCGAGCCCGGCATCGGCAAGACCCGGCTGTTGCAGGCGTTCCGCGACGACTGCGCCGATCTCGGCTATCTGGTGCTGTGGGGGCGCTGCCACGAGGGAGAGGGGGTGCCACCGCTGTGGCCGTGGCTGCAGGTGCTGCGCGCGCTGGCCGAGTCCGTCCCGCCCCCGGATCGCCAGGCGCTGGCGGGGCTGCTGAGCGACGAGCGGCTCACCGGCGCGCCCGGGACGGCGCCGCGTCATCGCAACCAGCTCATCGCGCAGTGGCTCATCGAGGCCGCGCGGCTCCGGCCTCTGGTGATCATCCTGGACGACCTGCACTGGGCCGACTCCGCCACGCTCGAACTGCTCCGGAACGTCGTCGTACTGTCCGGGGAGCAGGCCAGGAACGTCTCCTTGACCCTGGTCACCGCGTTCCGCGAAGCGGCGTACCGCGACCTGACGAATCACCCCGGCGCCTCCCCGAACGATGCCTTCAAGCTCTCGGTGGACGAGGTCCTCTACCATCTCGCCCGTTACGATCTGGTGCGCATCCGGCTGAGCGGCCTGACCACCACCGAGGTTCGGGCCCTCGCCGAGGAGATGGGCGGCAAGGTGGACGGCCCCGCGGCCGAGCGGCTGGCCGAGCGGACCGGCGGCAACCCGTTCTTCGTCTGCGAGAGCGCCCGCCTGCTGGCCCAGGGCCAGGGCCTGGACATCGTGCCGGACGCGGTGGCCGATCTGATCAGGCAACGGCTGGCCATGCTTGGGCCGCGGACCACCGAGGTGCTCGGCATCGCCGCGGTGATCGGCAGGAGCTTCGATCCCGGCCTGGTCGCGGAGGTGTGCCAGGCGTCGGAGCCGGACGCGACGCACACCTATGGCCTGCTGGACCGGGCGGCGCAGGCCGAGCTCATCGTCACCGGCGACGGATGCATGACATTCGTCCACGATCTGGTCAGAGAGACCCTGATCCGCGACGTCCCACCGCTGCGGAAGGCGATGATCCATCGGGAGGTGATGGCCGCGCTGTCGGCCAAGCCGAGCGCCGACGTGACGACCATCGCCTATCACTCGGTGGAGGCGGGCCCGGCGGCGTACCGGGAGACGGCGCACTGGGCCCGCGCGGTGGCCCGGCACGCGAGTTCCCGCGCGGCGTACGGGGAGGCCGCCGCCTGGTGGGGCCGGGCCGTCACCGCGCACGGCGCCTGCGGCGGCGACCCCACCGAACACGTGGAGCTCCTGCTGCAGCAGGTGCGCGCCCTGCTGGAGGCGGGAGACGCGATGGGCGCCCGCCAGGTCCGCGCGCAGGCCCTGCGGGTCGCCAACCGCGCCGGAGCGGGCCCCGAGCTGACCGCCCGCGCCCTCACCGCGCTGGACGCCCCGGCCATCTGGACGCTGCGCAACCCGTACGAGCCGGTGGAACTGCAGCTGGTGGAGCAGTTCGAGCACACCCTGCGCCGGCTGCCCGAGACCGACAGCGCCGAGCGGACGCTGCTGCTGGGCGGCCTGGCCCAGGAACTGTACGACGGTGGCGCCGAAAACACCCGCTGCCTCTCCCTGTCCGCCGAAGCGGTCGCGATGGCGCGCCGGATCGGTGACGCGCACCTGCTCATGCGGGCGCTCAACGCCCGCTCGCTGTCCGTGCCGCAGGTGACCTGCATCGGCGAGCTCATGGAGATCACCGATGAGCTGCACGGGCTCGCGCTGGACACCGGGACGCCGGGATTCGAACTGCTCGCCTACATGATGGACACCCACTACAAGCTGGAGATGTCCGATCTGGACGGGGCGGACCGAGTCGCCGCACGCTGCGACGTCATGTTGGATCACCTGCAACTCCCATGGCCGCGGTTCCAGCACACCATGTGGCGGGCCAACCGGCTCGCCCTGGGCGGCCGGTTCGACGAGGCCGACGCCCTGTACGACGATGCCGAACGCCAGACCCAGCGGCTCGGCATGTGGTACGCGGGCGCGGTCGTGGCGAACGGCCGCCTCATGCTGTGCTACCAGCGCGGCGCCATCGCCGAGGCCGGACCGCTGATCGACCAGATAGCCGGCATCCATCCCAGCGTGGACCACGACGCCCGGGTGCTGGAACTGTGCGCCCAGGGCCGCCTGGACGAGGCCCGGGCCCTGGCCCGGGAAGGGTGGCCGACCCCGCCGATGGACTGGTCGTGGCTGACCATGACCTGCTTGCAGGGCGCGGCCCAGGCCGCCGTCGGCGACCTGCCGGCATGCCGGACGACCTGGAGGAAACTGCGGCCCTACGCCGGGCGGATCTCGGGCGGATCCGCGGTGGCCTGCATCGGTCCCGTAGACCACTTCCTGGATCTGCTCGCCGCCGCCCTCGACGAGACCGTCCCGGCCCCCGGACGCCCGGCGCCGTCGTAGTAGCCGCCGGACAGCGGGGCCGGGCGGGCCTCGGGCTCACGCGGGCTGCGCGGCCGGCCACGGCGGGCGGCGGTCGATGCGCGCGAGCACCTCCGGGAATCCGAACCGGCGGTCGATACGCCGGACCGCCTCTGCCCAGTCGGTCATGGAGCGCACCTGGGACAGCGTCTCGACCACGAAGGGATCGCTCCACCGCTCGACGGCGCGCCGCCAGAGCACGTCCGGGGCCTCGGTCAGCAGGTTTCCCACGCACCCTTCGTAGATCGGCATGGCGCGCACCTCGCCGTCGGGCTCGATCTGCATCAGCGTGAACCCGTAGCTCGCGACGAGGCCGGGGTGCATCATCAGAA
Organism: Streptosporangium sp. CA-115845; assembly: GCF_050943795.1. NCBI lineage: Bacteria > Bacillati > Actinomycetota > Actinomycetes > Streptosporangiales > Streptosporangiaceae > Streptosporangium > Streptosporangium sp. CA-115845. The sequence continues at coordinate 7,243,018 of NZ_CP191988.1, forward strand.
TGAAGTTGTCGGAGGTGGTCACCGCCAGCGACGCCGGCGCCAGTGACCGCAGCCGCTCGGTGTACTCCTCGCTGGTCAGGGTGCCGAGCTCCTGGTTGCCGAGCAGTTCGGTCTCGGCGAAGCCGGGTCGGCTGGCCAGCCCGGACGGCACCGCCGCGGCCAGGTTGAGGAAGCGCATCCGCGGGAACCGGGGGGCGATGTCTGCGCAGAAATCCGGCAACTGGTGGAAATTGCTCCGCACAACCGAGCAGTCGATCCCGAAGACCGGCGGAGTGCCGCCCTCTGCCGCGCGCCGGGCGGCGATGTCGTCCAGCATGGCCAGGGCGTTCATCGCGCGGTCGAAGGAGCCGGCCCTGCCCCGTACCCGGTCGTGCACCTTCGCGTCGGTCCCGTCGATGCTGACGGTGATCCGCTGGAAGGCCCGGGCCGCCTCCTCGGCGGTCTCGGGGGTGAGTGTCCATCCGCCGGTGTAGAGGTTGACGGTGATCCCCGCCCGGCCGATGTGCTCGGCGACCTCGTAGATCCCCTTGACCACCAGGGGCTCGCCGCCCGCGAACTCCACCGAGTCCGGGCGCATGGCGATGATCGCGTCGGCGAGCCGCAGCATGTCGCCGTGGCCCAGCTGCCGGGCCGGGCGCCTGCCCGACTCGGAGTAGCAGTGGATGCAGCGCAGGGGGCAGGCGTAGGTGACGTCCCAGATGATGTCGGTGGGCTTGTTCACGGGGGCGCTCATGAGGACCTCCTCGTCGAGAGCGGGGGCCCGGGACGGGCACCGGGTGTTCGGTCGTTCGTCCAGTGCCCGACCAGGTCGGCGTACAGGGGGAACGGGTCGGCAGGTCCGCGTGGGTCCCGGTGTACGCGGCGGTGCCGTCCGGCAGCAGGATGCGCCGGCCTCGGATCGCGGAGCTGATGCGGTGGGCGATAGGGCACGGACCGAAATGCGCGTCCCGGGGAACCGGTCCGGCGGCCCGCGCCTCAGTCGGCGCGGTCCTGCCCGCCGCGCAGGAAGCCGAGCACGCGCTCCCTGACGGCATGCCCGCCGATGTCGGACAGCGGGTCGTGGCCCGCGCCGGGAACCTCCAGGTAGGTCACCGGTGCGGCGTCGGGGTGGCGGGTTCGCCGCAGCCGCTCGCGCAGGCGGCGGGAGTGGTCGACCGGGATGATCGGGTCATGCTCGCCGTGCACGATGAGCAGCGGCAGCCGGATGCGGTCGGCCAGCCGGAGCAGATCGCGCGGCCCGAGGTCGTCATCGTGGATCTCCTCGCACCCGCCCAGCCGGTCGATCAGGTTGCGCACCGAGACCGGCCCGTCCTCGTAGAGCAGCCGACCGGACAGGAACGGCGCGACGACCACGGCCCGCTCCCACAGGTCCGGCTCCGCCGCCGCGGCCAGCAGCGCCAGGTATGCGCCATAGCTCGCGCCGTAGAGCATGGGCCGCGGCCGGCCCGGACCGCGGCCGGCCGCCAGCCGGCGGCCCAGGTGCAGGATGTCGGCGAGGTCGGGACCGCCCCAGACGCCCTGGATGCCCTCGCGGTGTGCCGCGCCGTAACCGGTACTGCCCCGCTGGTTGGGCGCCACCACCGCGATCTCCTCGGCGGCGAGGCGCTGGAACAGCGGGTCGAAGCTGAGCTGCCACGCGGCCTCGGGGCCGCCGTGCAGCGCCACCACCAGGCGCGGGGCGCCGGCCGGATCGCCGTACACGACGGCCTCCGTGCTGCCCGCCGGCGCCGGATACTCCCGCGCCCGCGGCGAGGCCCACCCGGACCAGTGCTCGCCGGTCGCGGCCAGGACGCTCGGCCGGGACGGGTCCGGAATCGTGATGACGCCCGTCGGACGGTCGGCGGCGCTGTGCACCAGATGCAGGCCGGCGTCGGACCAGTGGGCCGTCGGATGCAGGGCGCCGGGCGGCAGCTCGATCTCGCCGGGGGCGTCCGCCGTCAGATCATGAACCAGCAGGTGGGAGCACGTGCGGCGGGTGACCGACAGGGCCAGGAGCCGCCCGGTGGGGTCCAGCGCAAGCGGGGTCACGCTGCCCTCGACGGCGTTCAGCCGATCGGGGAAGGCCGTCGGCGCCGGGTCGTCGAGGCGGCGCACGCCGAGCCGGTAGCCGCCACCGCGCGACGCGGCGGTCAGCAGCACCCCGCCGCGGGGCGCGGCCAGCAGCAGGTGCTCGCCGGCGGGCAGGCCGAGGGACGTGATGGTGCCGCGCGTCAGATCCAGGACCATGGTGCCCGCCCCCGGCTCGCCGGTGGCCAGCGCGAGGGCGTGCCCGCGCTCGTCGAGCCAGACCGCTCCGCCGATCAGGTGCGGCACCCAGGTGATCTGTTCCGGCGGCACGGCCCCGCCGGGCAGGCGCCACACCGTGGTGCCCCCGTCCCCGTCCATCTCCAGCACCAGGGTGGGGATCCGCGCCGTGCCGGGGAGGAGCCGCAGACCGCCTCTTCGGACGGCGATCAGCTCGGCCTCCTCGACCGGCCACCCGCCCTCGGCACGGGACGCGGCGAAGGTGAGCCGCGAGCCGTAGGCTCCGGACCGGCACAGCAGCAGGTCGCCGTCGTCCGTGGGCAGCGGCACGCTCGCCGCGGTCTCGCCGTCCCGGGTGTGCACCGCCCGAGGCCGGGGCTCGGGGCCGGTGAGATCCCACAGTTCCGGGTACATCGCGGGGTCGCGATCGTCGGCGGCCAGGCAGGCGGCGTACCTCCCGCCGGGGGAGAAGCGGAAGTTCAGCCGGTGGACGAACGACCTCCGCCGCCCGCCGGTCACCGCGGCGACCGGGCTCATCGTCTCGGGGATCATCACGCCTCGCCGCCGCGCGTCCATGCCTCGGCGCCCGTCTCGGCCATCCACCGGCGCGGGCCGCCGTGCCGCAACCGGTACAGGAAGTCCAGCACCCCGGCCAGCCCGGTGTTCCAGGCGACGGAGATGTCCTCGCCGGAGAGCTCGTCGGGCACCACCATGAGCCCGTCGCGCAGGACGGCGCGGGCCCACAAGGGTGCCGCCAGTTCCTCCGCCTGGTCGTGATAGGCGCGCTCGCCGAGCAGGTCGGCCATGTCCAGCAGGAACTGCCCGTCGCCGGCGATTCCGTGACACGCGGCCGTCCCCGAGACCAGCCGGCTGCCGTGGACGGCCAGCGTGGCCGCGTGGGCGGCGTCCCGGAAGCGCTGGTCCCCGGTCGCCGCGTACAGGCGCACCAGGTAGGTGCCGACCCCGGAGGAGCCGTTGCACCAGTGCGGCAGCTTCGTCCCGCCGCCCGGGCCCTCGGCCCACCAGGCGCTCTCCCCGTGATACCCGGCCGCGCCGAGCAGGGTCTTCCCGGCGAGTAGGGCGGCCTCCAGGCAGTCGTCCCGGTCGAGCTCGATCCCGGCGGCCAGCAGGTACGCGCCGACCCCGGCGACGCCGTGCGCGAAGCCGTAGTGCTCCGCACCCGCCAGCACGGAACCGAAGTCCGCGGGGATGGGCCACAGCACACCGTCAGGGGTCCGCTGCGCCGCCTTGAGCAGGCCATCGGCGCAAGCGTCCGCCAGGTCCCGGAATCGCGGGTCGCCGGTGGCGCGCCACAGGTGCAGCAGGGCCGTCCCCGTCCCGGCCGCGCCATGGCAGATGTCCGGGTTGGGCCAGGCGACCGGCAGGTCCAGCCCCAGTTCCACGCCGGCGGTGCGCAGGCTCTCCTCGTCGAGCGCGCGGCCGGCGTCGTGCAGGGCCACGGCGATGCCCGCCCGGCCGAAGTACAGACCTGGGGAGGGCCGCTGTTCGCGCGCCAGCCGCCGCACCGTCCAGTCCGCCGCGTCCCGCAGGGCGGCGGTCAGGCGGGCCCGGGTGTCCGGCGGCAGCGCGTCGTCCGCCCGGGCGGGGTCCAGCACGGCGGCCCACAGAGCGATCACCCCGGCGGAGCCGTACTGGACGGCGCACGGGTCGGCGGTCAGGCCGAAGCCCCAGTTGGGCCACAGGCGGGCGACCGGCTGCTCGCTGGTGCCGGGCGACATGGTGCGCAACGTGTAGGCGAGCCCGTCGTGGAGCAAGCGGTCCTGCTCGGCCGCGCCCAGACGGAAACCGGCGGTCCGGGTGGCGGACCCCAGGGCGGCGACGTCCACGTCGTCCAGGAACTCCCGCACCCGCGGCAGGTCCCAGCGCTGCGCGGGATCCTCGCGCATCAGGCCCAGGATCAGCGGGGACAGCGCGGTGGCCAGCGGGTCGCCCGCGGTCGCCACCCGCACCACCGTCTCCACCCGCTCGTCCCAGGACCGCGCGTCGGCGGGCCGGTCCCGCAGGTGGGGCGGCTGGCAGGAGGTGGCCGTGAACAACGTCGTCGCCCCGAACGCGTACAGGTCGGCCTCCACGCCGAGCGCGGGAGCGTACAGGGCGGAGTTCACCTGCTCGGGCGGCGCGTAACCGAGAGTGAACGCGCGCCCGACCGGCGCGCCGGGCACGACGGCCATCTCCAGGTCGATCAGGCGGCAGTCGCCGTCCTCCGTCACCATGATGTTGTTGGGCGTCAGGTCGCGCAGCACATGGCCCTGTTCGTGCACGACGGCGACCAGCGCGGCCATCCGGCGCAGAACGCCCAGCACGGCGCCGGGCCGGTCGTGCTGAGCGGCCTCCCAGCCGTTCAGCGGGGTGCCCGCGATGTGTTCCTGCGCCAGGAACAGGTTGTCGTTCTGTTCGAAGAGGAGCACCTTGCGCGCCGTGACGCCCAGCGGTCCGAAGATCTCCAGCATGCGCGCCTCGTGGCGCATCCGGTCCCGCTCGTCGGTTCCGTCGAGCCCGGCGCCCAGGTGGGGACGCGCCTGCTTGATCACCACCTGACCGTCGTCCGCGCGGTCCTCCGCCAGGAACACCCCGCCCTTGGCGCCGTGCCGGATGGCCTCGCGCACCACGAACCGATCGGCCAGCAACACCGCCTGCGGCGCCGTGGTCCGCACCGGAGCCTGGCCCGACTCGAAGGGGCAAGCCGCCCAGGCCGGCGGGGAGTACCACGCGTTGCGCTCATCGGGCACCTGGGTGCCGTCGGGCGCGGTCAGCCGGGAGGCGTAGGAGCCGTCGTTGTCGAGCACGCTGGGCGCCGAGAACACCCCCAAGCGGTAGTACACCAGGCTGCCCGGCCGGTAGATCCGGTCGGAGAGGATCGGCGCGCCCGGCAGGCCGTAGGTGGCCTCGTGCAGTTCCTCCGCGATCTGCACCGCGCTCGCGTCGTCGGGCGGGTAGACCGTGATGAACTTGCCCACCGACCCACGATCCTGGTTGCGTGCCACGAGCCGACCCAGCTCGTCGAAGTCGGTGGCGTACTTGAAGGGACAACGGCGGCGCCCCAGCACCCGCACCGCGCGCGCCAGCACCACCGAAGCCGACAACGGCGTCGCCGCCACATGCAGCTTCCATCCCTGCGCCCGCGTGGTCGCGCCGGCCGGAGTCACGTACGTCCAGGGCGAATCGACGCGGAAATCCCAATCTGGGACGCCGTCGAACCCGGCACCGAGCATCGAGTCCTTGTCACCCGCCATGCGGCGCAATGTCGCACGAGCGATGTCCCCCAGGACGTGACGGTCTGCACCGGAGACGCCGTCCCCCGCCGAACCACGTTCACTCACGACGCCGAATCTCCATTCGTGTTCTCCAGCATGGGCCGATGCCGAGCCATTGGTGCGAAATGACTGCCCGGATCTCACCCGTGACCGGTTCCGTTGGTGATCCTCCGGACGCGGACCAGCCTGCCGGCGGCGCCTAACGGCGGCCTTAAGGTCTCCACGCCCGCAGGCCGGCCCGTGCCGGGAGGGCGCATTAAGAGCGGCTAAGTGGCCCATAAGAACCTCCCGATCATCGTCGGCATCGTCAGGAGTGCACGCCGGCAACTCCCCGGCCCCAAGAGGAGAGCTCGTTGAGAAAGGGCCGGGAAGCTGAGCACGCCACTCGTTTTCCGTCGAGACGAGCCTCACGGGAAGCGCTCCGGCTCGCCTTTTTCCTGGTCACGGCGATGTCTGGCCTGTTTACGCAGGCTAAAGGGGTTCTCACATGGTGAGACCTGGAGCGATCGACGGACCGTGCCCACCACCACGCCACGGGGACGGCGGTCGATCCGGAACCGCCGCAGGAGCCGGCAAAGGCGGCCGGGCTGGGAGCCTTCTCCCGATCCGGCAGGCCGGGACGGGCGGTGACCACCCGCCGGATCGCCGGACCCCGGCCTCGGCCCGTATCCCCGGCCGGGAGGGCTGGCCTCCGAGCCGCGAGCCGCACCGTCCGGCGCCCTCCTAGCTGGTGACCGCCAGGGCGAGGGGCAGCACGGCAGGGGCTCCGGCGTGGCGGAGCATGGCGGCTCCCAGGGTCATCGTCCAGCCCGTGTCGATCCGGTCGTCGACCAGCAGGAGCGGTCCCTGGGCCGAGGCGACGGCCGCGCCCAGGGCGGAGGGCATGGCGAGGGTGCCCCGGATCGCCTGGACCCGCTGCGCGCTGTTGAACTGCCGTCCCGGCGGGCCCGACCGGTAGCCGAGATCGCCCAGATAGGACAGGCGCCCCACCTGGGCCAGCCGCTCGGCCAGGCTGCGGATGAGCTGTGGGCGGCTGCTCGAGGGCACCGCGACCACACCGACCGGGCGCTGCGCCCACTCCCAGGACGACAGCACCTTGACCACGGCGGCGAAGACGTCGTCAGGGATCGGCTCGTCGGAGGCGCCGTCGGCCAGCAGGCCGCGCAGGCGATTGCCCCAGCCGATGTCGGTGAGCCTGCCCAGCACCCGCCCCGGCTCGGCGCCCAGTTCCGGCCTGATCCGGCCCTTGAGATCGGTCAGCCCCGTCGGCCACTGCCTGCGCGCCTCGACCTCCACCCCGGGCCGGCGAAGCCGGTCGGCCGCCGAACGCACGGCCTGCTCGTCCACCTCGGGCGAGCGGTGCGCGCCGGTGCAGTTGTCGCAGCGCCCGCACGGGGCGGCGGTGTCGTCGTCCAGGCGGCGGCGGAGGAACTCCTCACGGCAGCCGGTGGTGTCGAGGTAGTCGAGCATGGCCCGCTGCTCGGTCTCCCGCTCGGCGGCGACCCTGGCGTAGCGCGGGGCGTCGTACTCCCAGGGCTCGCCGGTGGACTCCCAGCCGCCCTTGACCCGGCGCACGGCGCCGTCGACGTCGAGGACCTTCAGCATGGTCTCCAGGCGGCTCCGGCTGAGATCCACCCGGTTCTCCAGGGCGGCCGTGGACATCACTCCGCCCTCCTCCAGCGCGGCCAGCACGGCCCGCACGACGGGCTCCGGCGGGAAGGCCAGCGAGGCGAAGTACGCCCAGATGTCGCGGTCCTCTGCGCCGGGCAGCAGGATCACCTCTGCCCGCTCGACCCCGCGGCCCGCCCTGCCGACCTGCTGGTAGTAGGCCACCGGGGACTGCGGGGCCCCGACGTGGATGACGAAGCCCAGGTCGGGCTTGTCGTAGCCCATGCCGAGCGCGGAGGTCGCGACCAGCGCCTTGATCTTGTTGTCCAGCAGCGCCTGCTCGGCGGCGAGCCGCTCGGCCTGTTCGGTCTGCCCGGAGTAGGCGACCACCTCGTGGCCCTGCTCGCGCAGGTAGGCGGCGATCTCCTGGGCCGCGGCCACGGTGAGCGTGTAGACGATGCCGGAACCGGGGAGCTCGTGCAGCGTGCTCGCGAGCCAGGCCAGGCGCTGCTCGGCGCCGCGCAGCCGCACGACCCCGAGATGGAGGCTGTCGCGCTCCAGCGCGCCGCGCAGCACCAGCGTCTCCTCGCCCATCTGCTCGGCGACGTCGCGAGTGACCCTGGCGTTGGCCGTGGCGGTGGTCGCGAGGATCGGCACGCCCTCGGTGAGCTCCCCGAACAGCGTGCGCAGCCGCCGGTAGTCGGGACGGAAGTCGTGGCCCCAGTCGGAGATGCAGTGCGCCTCGTCGACCACGATCAGGCCCGCGCTCTCGGCCAGCTCGGGCAGCACGTGGTCGCGGAAGTCGGGGTTGTTGAGCCGCTCGGGGCTGACCAGCAGCACGTCGACCTCACCCTCGGCGACCTGGTGGTAGACCCGCTCCCACTCCTCGGGGTTGGCCGAGTTGATCGTGACCGCGTTGATCCCGGCGCGCTCGGCGGCGGCGATCTGGTTGCGCATCAGGGCCAGCAGCGGGGACACGATGACGGTGGGCCCCTCACCCAGCTCGCGCAGGAGCGCGGTGGCGATGAAGTAGACGGCCGACTTGCCCCAGCCGGTGCGCTGCACGACGAGCACCCGGCGCCGGTCCATGACCAGTGCCCTGATGGCCGACCACTGGTCCTCGCGCAGCCGGGCGTGTTCCCCGGCGAGCGCCCGCAGCCGCCCCTCGGCCTCTTCTCGCAGCATCTGCTCTTCGCTCACCGGTCATTGGTACCAGGTCCAGCCGACTGTTTCACTCCGGACTCCGGCGGCGCCTTCCGCCCGGACGACGTCGCACGGTGATGGCCGAACCTTGACCGAACCGCCGGAGCCTCTTCGGCTCCCCCCGCGGGCACCGGTAGGACAGTGGGATCACCAACCGGGCACACCAGGGAGAACCGCGCTCCATCCACATGCCAAACCTCAGCAGACTGCGCGCCGACACGGTGGCGGGGATCACCACTGCCTCCGTCGTCCTGCCCCAGGCGGTGGCCTACGCCACCATCGCCGGGCTGCCCGTGCAGGCGGGCCTGTACTGCGCGCTGGTCCCGATGATCACCTACGCGCTGCTCGGCACCTCACGCCCGCTGTCGGTCAGCACCACCTCCACCCTGTCCGCGCTGACGGCGGCCGCCCTCGCGGCGACGCCCCCGGGGACCGCGCCGCTGACGGCCGCCTCGACGCTGGCCGTGCTGACCGGGGTGATCCTGCTGGCCGCGAGCGTCCTGCGGCTGGGATTCCTCGCCGACTTCATCTCCGACCCGGTGATGACCGGCCTGAAGAGCGGGATCGGCCTGACCATCGCGGCCGGCCAGCTCGGTACGGTGATCGGCGTCCACGCGGAGGGAACCAAGGTCTTCGACCGGCTGCTCTCCGCGGTCGGCAGGCTGGATGAGGCCAACGTGCCGACGATGCTCGTGGCGGCCGGGGTGATAGTGCTGCTCGTCGTGCTTCGGCGGGTGCCCCACGTGCCGGGCCCGCTGGTGGCGGTGACGATCGTCACACTGATCAGCTTCCTGGCGCACCTGTCCTCGTACGGCGTGGCCACGGTCGGCAGGGTGCCCGGCGGCCTGCCGACCCCGCTCCTGCCTGACCTCGGCCTGGTAAGGGCACTGGCGCCGATGGCCCTCGGCATGGCGCTGCTCGCCTTCGTGGAGTCGATCACCGCGGCGAGGATCTTCCGGCACCTGGACGACCCGCCGCTCGACGCCGACCGGGAACTGCTCGCACTCGGACTGGCGAACGCCGTGGGCGGGATCTTCCGTGCCTACCCGGCGGCGGGTGGGATGACGCAGAGCGAGATGAACGACGCCTTCGGCGCCCGGAGCCAGCGGGCCGAGATCGTGACCGCGCTCTGCACCGCGGTGGTGCTGCTCCTCCTCACCCCGGTCCTGGCCCCGCTGCCCACGGCCGTCCTGGGCGGGATCGTGCTGACCGTCGCGGCACGCCTGATCGACGTCCACGGGCTGGCGGCGATCTGGCGGGCCAGCCGGCCGGAGTTCGCGCTCGCCTGCGTCACGATGCTGGTGGCGGTCGGCCTCGGCATCATGCAGAGCGTGCTGGCCGCGGTCGTGATCTCGATACTTCTGCTGCTGCACCAGGTGGACAACCCGCCGATCTACCCCCTGGGCCGCGACCCGGAGTCGGGGGCCTATCGCGACCTCAGGCGTCACCCGTCGGACGAGACCGAGCCGGGGCTGCTGATCGTGCGTATCGAGAGCCGCCTGTACTTCGCCAACGCCCGGCGGGTGGCGGATCGGGTGAGGTCGCTCATCGAGGCCACCACCCCCCGGCCCCGGGCGGTGCTTCTCGACCTGACCGGCGTGCCCGGCATGGATCTCACCGCGGTGTCGGCGGCCAGGGAGTTCTACGGCCTGGTACGACAGCACGGCATCGACCTGTGGGTCGCCCTCGACAGCCTCCAGCCCCTTGAGCTTCTCGGACGTATGGGCATCGGGGGGTGGCTGTCCGACCGGGGACGGTTGCATCCGGGCGTGGAGGCCGCCGTCACGGCCTACCGTGCCCGCGGCTCCTAGGCCCCGCCCCTTGGATCTTTTGCCCATCGCGGTCAGGCCGTGCCTCGCCGCGTTGCCGCCGGTCACCGCGGCGAGACACCACCCGGCCGATCCTCGCCACGGCGAGATCCGCCGGGCAGGGCCTAGGCGTCCAGGTGTTCGGGGAAGGCGTTGATCGTCACCCGGTGCATGCGGCGGCGCTCGGTGTAGTCGGCGACCGCGTAGTGCTGGGTGCTCCGGTTGTCCCAGAAGGCCAGCGTGCCCGGCCGCCACTTGAGCCGGACCTGGTATTCGGGAGAGCGGATGTGGTCGATCAGGTAGGGCAGCAACGCCTCGTTCTCCCGGTCGGACAACCCCACCAGCCGCGTGGTGGAGGAGCGGTTGACGAACAGCGCCTTGCGTCCGGTCTCGGCGTGCGTGCGCACCACGGGACGCTCGATCGGCGGCCATTTGGCCTGGACCTGCTCGAGGTCGAAGTCGTGCCCCTTGGAGATGGCCTTCTTCATCGAGGCCGTGATGTCGTGGATCGCGGTGAGCTCGTCGCAGAGCCGCTGGATGGGCGGCGAGAGCGTCTCGTAGGCCAGGTGGGCGTTGGCCCAGAGGGTGTCACCGCCGACGGAGGGCAGTTGCACGCAGCGCAGCAGCGAGCCCATCGGCGGGACCGGCTCGAAGGTGTTGTCGCTGTGCCACTCGTCGCCGCCCTCGCCCTTGGGGTCGGTCTGGTCGAGGACGTGGATGGCGGTGCCGCCGTCCTTCTTGAAGGCGGGGTGGTTGATCGAGCCGAAGTTCTCCGCGAAGCGGATGTGCTCTTCGTCACTGATGTGCTGGTCGCGGAAGAAGAGGACCTTGTGCTCCAGCCAGCCTCGCCGGATCTCCTGAACCTCCCCCTCCGACAGTGGCTTGCGCAGCTCGACACCGCTCACCTCGGCGCCGATGTGCCTGGTCACGGGCTTGAACTCGATCATCTTCGGACGCCCCTCCATCGTGGCCGCACGGCATTCGCGAAGGTTAGGTCATCCTTACCCAGCCCTCTTTCCGAGCCTAGCCCGATCCACTAAAACAAGCAATTGCTTGGTAAGCAACACAGTCCGGACCGGCACCGGTCGAGGGCGGGCCCCGCCCACTGCGGACACCCTCACGAGAAGGTCGCGCCGGGTCGGCGGGGAGTGAGGGAGCTGGCAGGCTCCGCGCCATGGTTTGATGCATCCACTATGGACGTCACCACCTGGTATCTCGAACAGACCTCACGCTCGGACCTGCTGCCCGCCAAATCGCCGTCGATCGAGATCGACGTCGTATCCGCCGAGGTGCCCTCGCCCGAGTTCAGCCGGTTTCTCAGCACGGCCGTCGGCGGAGAATGGCACTGGACCAACCGGCTTCCGTGGACCTGGCTGGAGTGGAGCGACTGGCTGGAGGGCGGCGTGGAGACGTGGGTGGCCTACCACCGCGGCACCCCCGCGGGCTACGTCGAGCTCGCCCCCCAGGACGACGCCACGGTCGAGATCACCTGCTTCGGCCTCCTGCCGTGGGCGATCGGCAGAGGCGTCGGCGGCCGTTTGCTGGAGGTCGGCACCGCCAGGGCCTGGGACCTGGCCGACCGGCAGCCCGGCCGGGAGCCGACCCGGCGGGTGTGGGTGCACACCTGCTCCCTCGACAGCCCGGTGGCGCTCGCCAACTACCAGGCCCGCGGCTTCAGGATCTACGACACCAAACTGAACGTGCCCGGCGACGAGTACGAGGGGGAGACCCCCGGCCCCTGGCCCGGAGCGGGCCCCAGGACCCGCGACACCCCCTGACACCCCGCCCGGAACGGCGGCAGCCCTCGGCGGCAGGCCGAGGAAGGCCCGAAGGTGTCGGATGAGCTGGGTATGGTATCGAGTCTCGGTACCATACCCGGTCTCCCGCCGGACGCCCCGGCCTGAGGCTCCCAGGGGAGCCGGTGCCAACGGTTCGACCACGAAGACAGAAGGAGGATGCGCCTCCCCCCCGGCCTGACGGCCGGGGCGCGCGCGCAGGAAATCAGATGGCTCGACGGACGACCACACCCCCGACCGACGAGGGCTTCGAGGAGCGGATCGTCGACATCGACGTTTCCACCGAGATGCGCACCAGCTTCCTCGAATACGCATACTCGGTCATCTACCAGCGTGCGCTGCCGGACGCCAGGGACGGCCTCAAACCGGTCCAGCGCCGCATCCTCTACTCGATGAGCGAGATGGGTCTCCGGCCCGACCGGGGCCACGTCAAGTCCTCGCGCGTCGTCGGCGACGTGATGGGCAAGCTCCACCCGCACGGCGACACCGCCATCTACGACGCGCTGGTCCGGATGGCCCAGCCGTTCTCGATGCGCCTGCCGCTCATCGACGGGCACGGCAACTTCGGCTCCCCCGACGACATGCCCGCCGCGATGCGCTACACCGAGGCCCGGCTGGCCTCGGCGGCCATGGCCGTGGTCCAGTCGATCGACGAGGACACCGTCGATTTCAAACCCAACTACGACGGCCAGGAGACCGAGCCCACGGTCATGCCGTCGGCCTTCCCCAACCTGCTGGTCAACGGGGCCACCGGCATCGCGGTCGGGATGGCCACCAACATGGCGCCGCACAACCTCGTCGAGGTCGTCGCCGCCGCCCGCCACCTGATCAAGAAGCCGGAGGCGACGCTCGACGACCTGATGCGGTTCGTCCCCGGCCCCGACCTGCCCACCGGCGGCACGATCATCGGCCTCGACGGCATCCGCGACGCGTACGCCAAGGGCCGTGGCACCTTCCGGATGCGCGCCAAGTGCGCCATCGAGCAGGTCAGCCCCCGCCGCAAGGGCATCGTCGTCACCGAACTGCCCTTCAACGTCGGCCCCGAGCGCGTGGTCACCAAGATCAGGGAGCTGGTCACCGCCAAGAAGCTCCAGGGCATCTCCGACCTCAAGGACCTCAGCGACCGGCACAAGGGCCTCCGCCTGGTCATCGAGATCAAGAACGGCTTCATCCCCGAGGCCGTGCTGGAGGAGCTCTATCGACTCACCCCGATGGAGGAGACCTTCGGCATCAACAACGTCGCGCTGGTCGACGGCGAGCCGCGCACGCTGGGCCTGCGCGAGCTGCTCCAGGTCTACGTCGACCACCGTATCGACGTGGTCCGCCGCCGTTCGCTGTACCGCAGGCGCAGGCGCGAGGAGCGGCTGCACCTCGTCGAGGGCCTCATCGTCGCCCTGCTGAACATCGACGAGGTGATCCGGGTCATCCGTTCCTCCGATGACTCCGCCCAGGCCCGCGAGCGCCTGACGCAGGCATTCCAGCTGTCGGAGATCCAGGCCAACTACATCCTCGACACCCCGCTGCGCCGCCTGACCCGCTACGACAAGCTGGAGCTCGACCGCGAGAGCCAGACGCTGCGTGACGAGATCGCCGAGCTGACCGCGATCCTGTCCTCCGACGACAGGCTCCGCAAGGTCGTCTCCGACGAGCTCGCCCAGATCTCCAAGACCTTCGGCACCCCGCGCCGCACGGTGCTGCTGGAGTCCTCGGGGGTGGTGAGGAACGTCTCGGCCCCCCTGGAGGTCGCCGACGACCCCTGCCTGGTGCTGTTCTCGTCCACCGGACTGCTGGCCCGCACGGCCGACGCCTCGCCGCTGGCCGGCGACGGTGACCGCTCGGCCCACGACGTGCTGGTCTCCGCGGTGCGGAGCACGGTCAGGGGCGAGGTGGGCGTGGTCACCAACCAGGGGCGGATGATCCGGGTTCAGGTGGTCGACCTGCCCACGCTGCCCCGCTCGGCCAACCCGCCGTCGCTGTCCGGAGGCCATCCGGTCACCGAATACGTCACCTTCAACCCGGGTGAGACCGTCGTCGGCGTCGGCTCGCTCGACCCCGACGGGCCCGGCCTGGCACTGGGCACCGCGCAGGGCGTGGTCAAACGGGTCGTCCCCGACTACCCGGCCAACCGCGACGACTTCGAGGTCATCGGCCTCAAGGACGGCGACACCGTGGTGGGCGCGGCGGAGCTGACGAGTGAGGACCACGACCTGGTCTTCATCACCTCTGAGGCCCAGCTGCTGCGCTACCCCGCCTCCGCGGTCCGCCCGCAGGGCCGCCCGGCGGGCGGCATGGCCGGCGTGCGGCTGGACGGAGACGCCGTGGTGGTCTGGTTCGGCGTGGTCGACCCCTCCCGCGAGTCGCAGGTCGTGACGATCGCCGGCTCCTCGACCGCACTGCCGGGCACCCAGATCGGTGGCGCCAAGATCTCCGACTTCGCCGAATACCCGCCAAAGGGCCGCGGCACCGGCGGTGTCCGCGTCCAGCGGTTCCTCAAGGGCGAGGACGTCCTGCTGCTCGCCTGGGCGGGCCCCGGCCCGGCCCGCGCGGTCTCGGCCGTCGGCAAGCCCGTGCCGCTCCCCGAGGAGCTGGGCCGCCGCGACGGCTCCGGGGTCCGGCTCACCCACACGGTGTCGGCCGTGGGCGGCTCTCTGTGCGCCGAGGACGGCTGGCAGGACCAGGGGGCGGCCACCTCCCCGGAATGATCCTCATCCCCTGTGCAGGACCCCGAGGAGCCCCCGTCAGGACGACGGAGGCTCCTCGGGGCCGGCGGGGATGACGGGTCCCGCGCACCGGGCGCCGGCGTCGCGTCCCCCGACCCCCGCGACGCCACCCGGCACTGCGCGATGCTCGGGATCCGCTCGGGATCTCAGGTGAGCGCCCCCTGGAGCGCGAACCTGATGGCCATCAGCAACTGCCAGGGCTCACCCGACTCCCAGAAGCGGATGACCCGGGCGACTCGATCCGGCGGATCGAACCCACCGGCCCCGTACGGCCCAAAACACCCCGCCTCCACGAGGACGGCCACGAACGGGTCGTCCTCCTTCAGGGACCGGGTGTAGGCCGCCGCGTCGAGCAGGGCCAGCGCCGAGCGCGCGTTGCGCCCCCCGTCCCTGGACTCCACCCGGTCCAGCTTCCGCCTGCCCTGGTCACGGAGATAGTCGGCCAGCGATTCCGTCCTGCTCATTACCCTCTCCACCTCCCGGACTTTGAGTGACGACATCATCACTCAATGCGAGTCCAGAGGGTGGGATCTTGGTGAAGTCGTCACCTGAGGCGCCCCCGACAACTCTCACCAAACGGGTATGAAGCATCATTAGTCCGTTAACTTCATCGACCAAGGGATACGTACGTGAGTGCCTTTGACGACCTGCTGGCCGCCAACGAGGAGTTCTCCGCCACGTTCACCGACGCGGAACTGACCGGCAAGGCGGCTCGCGGCCTTGCGGTGGTCACCTGCATGGACTCCCGGATCGATCCGCTGGGTCTCTTCGGCCTGAAGCCGGGTGACGCCAAGATCCTCCGCAACGCCGGAGCCAGGGTGACCGACGACGTGCTGCGTACGCTCGTCCTGGCGGTCAACCTACTGGCGGTGGAGCGGGTACTGGTCATGCCGCACACCGACTGCGGCATGACCAAGGTCACCGACGACGAGGTGCATGCGATCGCCGCCCGCCACGGTATCGACACCCGGAGCCTGGACTTCCACACCGTCCCCGACCAGGACGCGGCGCTACGCCACGACCTCACCCGGATCAGGACCAGCCCGTTCCTTCCGGCGGGCATGCCGGTGGGCGGCGCCGTCTACGACGTACGCACCGGCAAGCTGATGCCGGTCGAGATCTGAGCCTCGGGATCCGGCCCCGTCGCGGCCCGCGGCCCGCGGCCCGCTCCGCTACGCGTCGATGTGGTCGCGGTCGATCTCGGCCGCGCTGCTCACGATGAACTCCCGGCGCGGGGCCACGTCGCTGCCCATCAGAAGGGCGAAGATACGCTCGGCCTCCTCGATGTCCTGGATACGGACCCTGCGCAGGGTGCGGTGGCGGGGCTCCATGGTCGTCTCGGCCAGCTGGTCGGCGTCCATCTCGCCCAGGCCCTTGTACCGCTGGACCGGATCCTTCCAGCGCTTACCCCTGCGCTCCAGATCACGCAGCACCTTGTGCAGCTCGGCGTCGGAGTAGCAGTAGACGTATTTGCCGTGACCGCGGCTGGGGTTGATGACCTCGATCCGATGCAATGGCGGCACGGCGGCGAAAACGCGCCCGGCCTCGACCATCGGCTTCATGTAGCGGTGGAACAGGGTCAGCAGGAGGCAGCGGATGTGCGCCCCGTCGACGTCGGCGTCGGCCATCAGGATGACCTTGCCGTAGCGAGCCGCCTCGATGTCGAAGGATCGGCCGGAACCCGCCCCGATGACCTGGATGATCGCGGCACACTCGGCGTTCTTGAGCATGTCCGCGACGGACGCCTTCTGCACGTTCAGGATCTTGCCTCGGATCGGCAGCAGCGCCTGGAACTCCGAGTCGCGGGCCGCGCGGGCGGTGCCCAGCGCCGAGTCGCCCTCGACGATGAACAGCTCGCTGCGGTCGACCTCGTCGCTGCGACAGTCGACCAGCTTGGCGGGGAGCGCCGAATTCTCCAGGGCGGTCTTGCGGCGCTGGTTGTCGCGGTGCTCCCGGGCGGCGATACGGGCCTTGGCCGCCGCGACGATCTTCTCCAGGACCGCGCGGAGCTGCGGCTTCACAGTGCGCGACGGGTTGGCGAGCAGTTCCTTGAGCTCACGCGAGACGACGTGGGCGACGATCCGGGAGGCCGCCGAGGTGCCCAGGACCTCCTTGGTCTGACCCTCGAACTGCGGCTCGGGCACCCGGACGGTCACCACCGCGGTGAGACCCTCCATGATGTCCTCGCGGGTGACCGGGGCGTCGCCGTTCTTGAGCAGGCGGGTCTCGCGCAGCTGCTCGTTCAGGGTGCGGACGAGGGCGCGCTCGAAGCCGTTGACGTGGGTGCCGCCCTTGGGGGTGGCGATCACGTTGACGAAGGACCTGACCGTGCTGTCGTAGCCCTTGCCCCAGCGCACCGCCACGTCCACGGTGAGCTCGCGCTGGACCTCGGTCGGGGTCATGTGCCCCAGGTCGTCGAGGACGGGGACCGTCTCGTGGAAGTGGCCCACGCCCTGCAGGCGCAGCACCTCGCAGACCGCCTCGTCCCGGGCGAGGAACTCGGTGAACTCCGAGATGCCGCCGTCGAAGTGGAACTCCTCCTCGGCCGCCTCCTCGCCGCGGCTGTCACGCACGGCCAGGGTGAGGCCGGGGACCAGGAACGCGGTCTGGCGCAGGCGGACGTGGATCTCGTCGAGGGAGACCTCGGCCTCGGGGAGGAAGATCTGGTGGTCGACCCAGAAGCGCACGCGGGTGCCGGTGACCTTCTTCGCGGCGGCACCGCCGTCACGCAGCCCCGACTTCTTCTTGAACTTGGCCTTGGGCCCGTCGCCCTCGAAGGCGCCGGGAACGCCCCTGCGGAAGCTGATCTCGTGGATCCGGCCGTCGCGGTCGACCTCGACGTCCAGCCGCGAGGAGAGGGCGTTGACCACGGAGGCGCCGACGCCGTGCAGGCCACCGGAGGCGCCGTAGGAACCGCCGCCGAACTTCCCGCCGGCGTGAAGCTTGGTGTAGACGAGCTCGACGCCCGCCAGGCCGCTCTTGGGCTCGATGTCGACGGGGATGCCCCGGCCGTTGTCACGGACCTCGATGGAGCCGTCGGCGTGGAGTTCGACCTCGATGCGGGTGCAGTAACCGGCCAGGGCCTCGTCGACCCCGTTGTCCACGATCTCCCACAGGCAGTGCATGAGACCGCGGCTGTCGGTTGACCCGATGTACATACCGGGGCGCTTGCGGACGGCTTCGAGCCCCTCCAGCACCGACAGGTGGCGGGCCGTATAACCCGTCTCCGCGCTAACTGCGGTCACACCCACTCCCAGCTCTGTCGAACACGTGTGCGCAGCTTACCGTTCTTCCCGCCACGACGCGTACAAGCTTGCCATCCGGTGGACAACGGCGTTACATCCAGCGTGATCATCGTTACTTTCGGCCGCTTTCCGCTCTGGGCGTAGCAGGGGGTCGGTTGGGAACGTTCGTATCGGGTTAGATGTTCTCTCAAGTGACTGACGCCAGATCCTCCACCTCAGGGGATGACCTGAAAGGCGATACGTGACTGGAACCCTCGCCCCCGCCAAGCAGCTGACCGCTGCGGACCGCTGTGACCGGTGCGGCGCCCAGGCCTACATCCGCGCGACCCTGCCCATAGGTGGGGAGCTGCTGTTCTGCGCCCACCACGGGCGTCAGCACGTAGCCGTGCTGAGAGACAAGGGTGCCAACATCCAGGACGAGTCTGCGCGTCTCAGTGACGCTCCGGCAACGGCAGGCAACGACGAACGATAACCAGACGGATGGAGCCATCAGCGGACCCGATAGTGATATCGGCCCGCCACTGTGAAGCCGTGGCGCTCGTAGAGCGTCCTGGCCACCGTGTTCGACTCCACCACTACTAAATATGCCCGCTGCGTGCCCTGCTCTCGCGCATGTGTGAGCAGGGCGCGTAACACCTTCCGTCCGTGGCCCCTGCGCCGCACGTGCGGCACCACGGCCATGGAGTAGATCCCGAACCACTCCCCCTGAACCACACCCCGCCCCACGGCCTCCTCGCCGAGCGAGGCGTATGTGGCGGGCACACCGGTGAGGATCCGCGCGGCCGTCGCCAGACCGTCGCCACCGGACCTCCCGTCCACGCTCCACCAGGCGTCCAGCCACGCCCGCGAGGGCGCCTCGGCGAGATCGACCTCTTCCCGCGACGCGCCGACGCCGTTCCCGGGCGCCTCGGGCACCAGGCTCACCGTCATGACCAGCGTTGGATCGACCACCCGATAGCCACGCGCGTGCAGTAACGCGTCCAGGCCGGGCGTGGCGCCACCTCCCACCGAGAAGACGCAGGGCAGACCCCGGCCAGCGTAGAACTTCTCCGCCGCCTCGACGCCTGCTTCCAGATCCCCCGGCTCACCCAGCGGCAGCACGGAGTTGGCCCTCTTGGTCACCCCGTCCGCCGCGCGCAGGATCCAACCACCCGCGTCCACCCGGTGAATCGCCGGCCAGGCCTGGTCGACCAGCCGGTCGAAGACCTCATCGATCATGCTGCAGGATCATAACCCCTCGGTCGCCGCACTACGCTCGGTGAGTGTGCTGATTCTGCTGCCTCCGTCCGAGGGAAAGGCCGCGCTGGGTGACGGCCCCGCCCTCGACCTGCCCCGGCTGAGTTTCCCCGCCCTCATCCCGTCCAGGCAGCGCGTCCTGGACGCGCTCACCACCCTGTGTGCGGGTCCCGCCGCACGGGAGGTGCTCGGGCTGTCGCCAGGACAGGCGGGCGAGATCGGCAAGAACCTGCTTCTGCGCACCGCGCCCACGCTGGCCGCGGCCGATCTGTACACCGGCGTGCTCTACGACAACCTTCACCTGGCCTCGCTCTCCCCCGAGGCCGCGGCGCGGGCCTCGGAGAGTCTGCTGATCTTCTCCGGCCTCTGGGGTCTGCTGCGGATCGGCGACCGCGTACCCTCGTACCGGCTGTCGATGGGGGTGCGACTGCCGCCGCTCGGCGGTCTTGGCGCCTTCTGGCGCCGATCGGTCACCCCGCTGCTCGACGCCGAGCCCGGTCTGGTGGTTGATCTGCGCTCGGGCACCTACGCGACGGCGTGGCAGCCGGGCGGCAAGGCGGTGGCGGTGCGGGTGCTCAAGGAGGGGAAGGTCGTCAGCCACATGGCGAAGGCCACTCGCGGCGTCATAGCCCGCTCACTGCTGGAAGGGGACGTCGATCCACAGAGTCCCGAGGAACTCACGAAGGTCCTGGACCACCTTGGGCACTCCGTCACCCTCTGCCCGCCTCCCAGGGGGAGGCAGTCATGGATACTCAACGTAACGGTGTGATATTCGCCACATTTCCCTTATAGCCCTATGTCAAGACCGGGCGGCACGCGCTGGACCCGGTGTGCACGTCTCACGCCGGGACAAGACGGAGCCGCCCGCAGGCCCGCTCGAACTGCTGAGCGGGATCACCCAGATACGACCACGGCAACCGGCTGACCCTGCCCCCGGTACGCGTCAGGTGCCCGCGCGCGGGCCTGCGCAGGTCGGCCAGATAGAAGGCGGCCCCGAACAGGTTGTGCGCCTCTATGGACCGTGGATGGCTGTCGCCGCCCAGCCAGCGGCCCGCGTGCGAGACGATCTCGCGCAGCGCCCCGTCCGAGAACCACCCTCCGCGCGACATCGGTGACCGCTCGGCGGCCACCTGTTCGAAGTGCGCCAGCGGCAGCAGGGCCGCCATCGGGTCCCCGTCGGGCGCCCGCGACACGGCCTGCCTGGCGAACTCCAGCATCTCCTGGGCGCTGCCGCCCCAGGCCGGTGACAACGTCATGAGCCTGGCCACATTGGCCGGGAACAGCGTCGGATAACGGCGAACGGTTTCAAACCAGACCGCGTCCTTCTCCTGGCGCGGCCGGTCGAGGCCGAGATAGAGCCACATGATCGACTCCCAGGGCACCGGATCGGACGGCACGAGCGCCGCCGCGGTGAAAAGCGGCTGCCTGGCTCTCTCCATCGCCGCCTGGAACGCCTGCAGACGCTGCGCCTGCACGGCCCGGGCCTTGACATCCGGCTTGATCGTCCAGGCTTCCTCGATGCGGGTACGCCCGAGCCAGAGCCACAGGTCGGGGTTGGCCCGATCATGGAGCGCCAGCGTCTCAATGGCGCCACTGTGGCCGACGGCCGCCCTGGCCAGCGCCTCGACCCTGAGCGCGCGCCTCTCCGGATCGCCACGGGCCACGCCGAGCGTGAACGTACCGCTCTCGAATACCCTCCGGCGCACCGCGGCGACCGCGTCGTCGAGCATCACGTCCGCCCACGGACGATCGACGATCACCCGCAGCCTCCGGGCGCGAATCCTGTCAACGTCGGCCACACCCATGAGGCGGGAGCCTAGAAGTTCGTTTCACACCCCGTGCTACCGACCTATTACACCGGCGTTAATGACGTTGGGCCCGCACCGAACAGTGCGGGCCCTCTGTCAGAGAACCTCAGTCAAGGTAGTCACGCAGGACCTGCGACCGGGACGGGTGGCGGAGCTTGGACATGGTCTTGGACTCGATCTGCCGGATGCGCTCGCGCGTCACCCCGTAAACCTTGCCGATCTCGTCCAGCGTCTTCGGCTGGCCGTCGGTCAGGCCGAAACGCATCGAGACCACGCCCGCCTCGCGCTCGGACAGCGTGTCCAGAACGGAGTGGAGCTGCTCCTGCAGGAGCGTGAAGCTGACCGCGTCGGCGGGGACGATGGCCTCGGAGTCCTCGATGAGGTCACCGAACTCGCTGTCCCCCTCCTCACCCAGCGGGGTGTGCAGGGAGATCGGCTCGCGACCGTACTTCTGGACCTCGACGACCTTCTCGGGGGTCATGTCGAGCTCGCGGGCCAACTCCTCGGGAGTGGGCTCGCGCCCCAGGTCCTGAAGCATCTGCCGCTGGACGCGGGCCAGCTTGTTGATCACTTCGACCATGTGGACCGGAATGCGGATGGTCCGCGCCTGGTCGGCCATGGCTCGGGTGATCGCCTGCCGGATCCACCACGTGGCGTAGGTGGAGAACTTGTAGCCCTTGGTGTAGTCGAACTTCTCCACCGCGCGGATCAGGCCCAGGTTGCCCTCCTGGATCAGGTCCAGGAAGAGCATGCCGCGGCCGGTGTAACGCTTGGCCAGCGAGACCACGAGACGGAGGTTGGCCTCCAACAGGTGGTTCTTGGCCCGGCGGCCGTCCTCGGCGATCCACTCCAGCTCGGCGCGGACGTCGACCGGGAGCCTCTCGCCGTCGGTTCCCAGCTGCTCCTCGGCGAACAGACCGGCCTCGATCCGCTTGGCGAGCTCGACCTCCTGCTCCGCGTTGAGCAGGGGGACCTTGCCGATCTGCTTGAGGTAGTCCTTGACCGGGTCGGCGGTGGCGCCGGCGGCGGCGACCTGCGGCACCGGGGCGTCATCGTCGTCATCGGAGAGGATGAGGACCTCGTCCTCGTTGACCTCGATGGCCTCGGCCTTGGGCTCCTCCTCGGTCTCGACCTCGGCTTCCACCTCGACCTCGACCTCGACGACGGCCTCCAGGTCGAAGTCCTCAAGCTCGACGTCCTCGAGCTCGATGACCTCGTCGTCATCGCCGGCGAGCGACTTCGACTCGGACGCGGGAGCCGGAGCGGCCACCTCGGGGCCGGCCTTCTTCGGCGGGGCCGGAACCGGCTTCTTGGCAGCCGGGGCGACCTTCTTGGCCGGCGCCGCGGGCCTCTTGGCCGCGGGGACGGGCTTCTTGGCCGCTGCCGCGGGCTCGGAGCCGCCGACGACCGCGGTGACGGTCTCCGGCTGCTCCTTGGCCGCCGCGGCGGTCTTGGTCTTCTTGACGGCGGCGGGCGCAGCCGGGGCGGTACGACGCTTGGCCGGAGTGCGGGACTTCTTGGGAGCCGCGGAGTCCTCGGCGGTCAGCCGTACGGTGATGCCCTCTTTGCTGAGGCTTCGCAGGATTCCAGCGACCTGCGCCATCGGAATGTCCGCTTCCTCGACGGCCTTGCGGACATCCTCGGACTCGAGGAACCCCTGCGAGCGCCCCCGCTCCATCAGCTGCTGAATGACGGGCTCGTTCAGCTCGGATGGCTTCGAGCGAGTCGAACTTGCAGGCGACACGAACACCTCTCGAAGGAAAGCGAGACGAGAATGGACCCAGATGCCCAACTAGGGGCACTTCTACCTCTAGTTGTGGTTA
Source organism: Streptosporangium sp. CA-115845 (assembly GCF_050943795.1). Lineage (NCBI taxonomy): Bacteria > Bacillati > Actinomycetota > Actinomycetes > Streptosporangiales > Streptosporangiaceae > Streptosporangium > Streptosporangium sp. CA-115845. The sequence continues at coordinate 7,265,784 of NZ_CP191988.1, forward strand.
GCGAGGCCGCGCGAACCGCGACGCACCTGTCCAGCATTGTGGCATGACACCGTGATCCATACGGCCGCCTCCTGGCGGTTGCCCTCCACCCTAGGCCGACCAAGAGAGTAGTGCGTACGGAAGCGAGGCACCGATACCCGAAAGCAACCGTTATGACTGTTTCATTCAGTCACTCTTCGTGGCGGCGGGAACGTGAATCGCGAGCACCGTGACGTCGTCATCCTGCTCATATCCAGACAACATCCGGTCGACAAGGAAATCTAGCAACATGTGAGGGCTTCCGACCACTTCAGCCGGCGCTTCGGTCACAACAGAGCAAAGATCAGCGAGTCCGGCATCAAGACCACGTTTCCGGTTCTCCACCAGACCGTCCGAATACAGGACGGCGGTGTGGCCCGGCGGGACACAGAACCTGAACTGCCTGCGACTCGTGGGCCAGCCCAGCGGGGTGCCCGGCTCGCCGTCGCACAGTATCGGCACGCCCTCAGGGGAGACCAGCAGGGGCGGCGGGTGACCGGCCAGCGCCAGCGTGCCCTCTCCGGTACCGGGCTCGACGACCATGTAGGCGAGGGTCGTGACCTGCTCCTCCTCCTCGGTCGCCTCGAAGACCCGGTCGAGGCCGGTGAGGACCGCCGCGGGCGGCGGGTTGGTCAACGCCAGGGCCCGCATGGCGTTGCGGATGCGGCCCATCCCCGCCGCGGCCTTGACGCCCTTGCCCATGACGTCGCCGACCACCGCCGCGACCCGGCCGTCCTGGAGCACGAACGCGTCGTACCAGTCACCGCCGACCTGCACATGGCGGCTTCCCGAGCGGAACCGCTGGGCCAGGACCAGCCCCCTGACCACCGGCAGGCGATCGGGCAGCAGGCTGCGCTGGAGCGTCTCGGCGGTGCGGTGCTCGCGCTCGAACAGGGTGGCCCGCTCCACGGCGAGGGCGCACTGCCCCGCGAGCGCCTCCAGGAACACCCCGTCCTCCTGGGAGATCTTCTGCGGGCGGGTGAAGGAGAATCTCAGTGCCCCGAGCGCGCGACCCGCGGCCAGCAGCGGCAGGCCCACCCAGGCCCGCTCGTCACTGTGTGCGATGAAACCGGTGATGCTGTCGTCATCGCCGCCCGCGTCGACCAGCTGGGACCGCAGGCTGTCCGGCGACTCGGCGAAGACCGGGCGCCGGCTGTTGACCGCCATGGTCATCACGCTGGAGTGTGACAGCGGGATCTCCTCGCCGGGCGCGCCCGGAACGTCGGGGATGCCACCGCTGTTGACCAGCTTCAGCGCGGCCCGGTCGACGTCGAGCAGCGCCACGGCCGACCGGTCGGCGGCCAGCGCCGTACGACCCACGTCGATGATGACCTGGACCACCTGCTCGACGGTGAGCGCCTCGGCGAGCAGCGCCGTGGCGCCCTGCAGGCGCGCGGTCCGCAGGGCCGCGGCGCCGAGCTGATCGGTCAGGCGGCCCCGCATCTCCTCGGCCTCGCGCTGCGGGGTGACATCGGTGTTGGCTCCCACCCATTCGACGACCCGGTTGTGCCGGATGATCGGGACGGCGCGCACCTCGAAGTGCCGGTAGCCGCTGGCCCGGGTGCGGACCCGGTAGCTCCACTCGAACATGATCCGGCCGCGCAGCGCCTCACGCCAGGCCTCCTCGGTGTGCGGGCGGTCGTCCGGGTGGACGGCCTCCAGCCAGCCGTGGGTCAGGTACTCCTCCAGCCCCTGGCCGGTGATGGCCCGCCACTGCGGCGCGTCCTCCTCCACGACGCCGTTGGGCGCGGTGATCCAGACCAGCTGGGACTGGGCCTCGACCAGCGAGCGGTATCGCTCCTCGCTGCGCCTGAGATCCTCCTCGACCTGCCTGCTGTCGGTGATGTCGACGCCGACCAGGCAGATCGCGCGCAATGCGCCCTTGTCGTCGTGGATCGGGGAGAAGGTCAGCGACCAGTGGTGGGTCTCACCACCGACGGTGCGCACCCGGATCCGCTGGTCGCCGTCGACCGAGGCTCCCGCGACCATGCTCCGCACCGAGCCCTCGATCAGGGCGGTCAGGTCGGCGGAGAGCAACTCACCAGGGGCCCGGCCGACCAGGCGCTCGGCGGGCAGGCCGACCACGTTGGCGAAGACCTCGTCGACACGCTCGAAGCGACCTCCAGGGTCGAAGAACGCGAAGGCGAACGGCGACTGTGACAGCAGGCCCTGCAGCAGGCCGGAGTCTGAGATGTCCACACCCGACTCCCGGGGACGGGGCACGGAGGTTTCGGCGCTCATGGTCGGCACCTCCGTCGCGTGCCAGGGTCTCCCACGAGGCACATCTCCAAACTTGCGAATTGGCGTAGCGCGGCTCCGGGGGACCGGATCCTGGAGTACATCATCGGCGATGGGCAGGTGCGGACGGAAGCCCCGCCCAAGATGCGGTCAGCACACCCCGGGAACGCCACCGCTCCGATGACCGGGATCCCCGGGCCGACGCGCCGGGGCTCCCGTACGGGCGGCGACCAGTCGGCGTTGCGCCTTCGAACGTTTGCGGCCAGGACCCTAGCAGGATCGCGCCGGACCGTCCCGGCAACTGCTCACCTCATCTCCGTCGGGCTTGCAGGCGAGATCAGGCTACTGACTCGCCGTCAATTCGGCTCCCTCTTCGGGGACACTCGCTTACTCCACTGTTGCAGGATTCAGTCAAGATACGGGGCCAGCTTCCCATATCAGGGTGCCGAGGGTTGACACTCCCGAGATAAGTTGTGGAATGAGAACGCACGTCCCCGCCGACACATCCGGGGGATGCTCCCGGGAAACTCCGGAGGAATGCGACATCCATGCCCGTTCTTGCCACCCGCTCCACCGGGCCTTCAACGACTTATCACGAGCCGGTGACCTCTCACCTGGCCGCCGAGTTCCTGACCGTTCCCGTCGAGACCGTCGGCAGGTGCGTGGCAGAGGTCTGTGCCTGCGCGGAGCACCTCGGCATCGAGGCGACGCCCGAGGTCGTCGAGCGTGTCGCCCGCGAGCATCTACTCGCCCTTGTCAACTCCGCGCCGCCGCCCCGCGGTCCCCGGTAGCATCGGGGAACCCGGCCGTCTCTACGCACCGTTTGGACCGGGAATGCGAGAAGGTTGGGACGTGAGCGAGCGAAGCGAGCGGGCCGATCCGCACGGCGACGGCCGCGCTGAGCTCACGCGGCCGACGGGGGAGGCTGAGACTGCTTGAGCCGGCGACACCGTCGAGACCCCAGAGAGAGCCAGTCCCCTGAGGCGGTCTTCTCCGAGATGTTGCTCGCCGCTCGCGAGCTGCTGGCCGTACGCAGCCCGCTGGACGCCGAACTCATGGTCTCCGACATGGTCGGAGCCTGGTGGGGGCGCCGGCTGAAACGCGGGGACGCCGAACAGGTCCTCGGCGAGGGCCTGGTCGACTACGCGGCCAAGGCCGGCTCGCCCGCCGCGCTCACCCTGCTGATCGCGCTGGCCTACCTCGGCACGGCTCGCCAGGCGGCCAAGGCGGAGGGCGCCGCGCTGGCGCTCATGGAGCGCGGCGTGGCCAGGCCCCGCTGGGCCGACCGGCTGGGCGCGGTCAAGACGACCGGCTGCTTCGTCTCCCGCGACGCCTACGGCGACCAGGACACGGTGGTGTGCACCTTCGGCTACCGGGGCGCCGACAGCGGCGAGGACCGGCACGCGCTGGTCGTGATCGTCGACTACAACATGCGCGGCATCGCCCGTGACGCCTGGGTCTCATCGCACGTCGACAAGCTGCTGGAGCAGGCCAGGGCCGAGGCCGAGGACAACCCGATGCTCAGGTTCGGCCAGATCGAGCCGCAGCAGGCCAGGGCGCTGCTCGAATCGGCGATGAAGGCCACCGCGGAGTACGGCCACCGCAGGACGGCCGCGCCGGTCAGCGACAGCTACAGCGCCTACCACGCCTTCGCCAGGTCCCGGATCAAGGCGCTGCCGCCCGGCCGGAAGCGGCCGGCCCCGCTGCACAGCGAGGCCCCCTACAGCCGCGACCGCCGGGCGATGCTGGCCGCCGAGTTCCTCTCCTCGGACGCGGCCGAGCACCTGTCCGACCCCTCCGCGGCCTCCCGATGCGCCGACCACATCATCGACTACGGCTGCGACCAGGATTTCGGCCGCCCACTCCGGGTCAGCCCGACCAAGTGCGAGACCTTCCTGCTCGACTGGCTGCCGCGCAAGGTGATGCTCACCACCGCCGAGCAGGAGGCGGTGCCGCACGTGCTGGGCGCCTGGGCGCGTTTCGCCGCCGGCCGGACCGGGCTGCCGGACGAGGGGCTGCGAGCCACGCTCGACGCGGTCTGGGAGGCGACGGGCAAGTTCGCCGAGTCCTACCGCGATCCGACGACCTTCGGGCTCGACCGCGACCTGCTCGACCGGCTGCTGCCGGACGGCGACCTGTCGGCACTGGCCAGGCGGGTGTTCGCGTTCCCTTTCCTGCAGGGCACGCACGGCGAGATCCAGCTCGGCCTGCTCAACCCCGCGGACGACGCCGACCGGCGGATCCTGCTGGGCATCGACCACGCGGGCGAGCCCACCCGGCCCGACCACGACGAGCATCTCGCCTGGCACGAGGAGATCGCCGCCCGGCTGTGGGAGGGCGATCCGCCGCAGCTCTGGGAGGCCGCGCAGCGGCTGCTGGACCTGGGCCACGACCGGCACGACGTGCTGCACGTGCTGATCGAGATCGCCGAGCGCATCGGCGACGACCCCGAGGAGCTGGCCATCGCCCTCGATGACATCGCGGACATTCCCGATGAACCTCCGATGTAGGTGAGTCATGATGATCGATCTCAACGCCGATCTGGGCGAGGGCTTCGGGATCTGGCGGCTGGGCGAGGACGCGGCCCTGCTCGAACTGGTGACCAGTGCCAACATCGCCTGCGGGTTCCACGCGGGTGATCCGCTGACCATTCGCCGCACGTGCGCGGCGGCGATCGACCGGGGGGTCGCGATCGGCGCCCAGGTGTCCTACCGGGACCTGGCCGGGTTCGGCCGCCGCGAGATGGACGTCGACCCTGAGGAGCTCTGCGCCGAGGTGCTCTACCAGCTGGGGGCGGTGGACGGCATCGCCAGGGCGATGGGCGGCCGGGTCTCCTACGTCAAGCCGCACGGCGCGCTGTACAACCGGATCTGCCGCGACCCCGAGCAGGCCGGGGCCGTCGTGGCGGCGGTGGCCGACTACGACCGGGACCTGCCGCTGTTGACCCTGCCCGGCTCCGCCGTCCACGAGATCGCCGCCGGGGAGGGGGTCACCACGGTCATCGAGGCCTTCGCCGACCGCGCCTACACCGGTGCCGGAACGCTGCTCTCCCGCCGCTCTCCCGGCGCCGTGCTGCACGACCCCGGTACGGTCGCCGCCCGTATGGTGCGAATGGTGACCGAGGGAGTGGTCGAGGCGGTGGACGGCTCGCTGGTCCCCGTCAAGGCGCGCTCGATCTGCGTCCACGGCGACACCCCCGGCGCGGTGCTGGTGGCCCGGGCCGTCCGCGACGGCCTGGTGGACGCCGGGGTGACACTGAGGTCCTTCACGTGAGGGGCCGGCGGTGATCCGGCGGGCCGGGGAGCGGTCGCTGCTGGTGGAGACCGGCTCACTGGAGATCTCCCACCGGCTGGACGCCCTGCTGCGGGCCGATCGGCCGGCCGGGGTGGTGGAGATCGTGCCCGGCCCCGCCACGGTCCTCGTCACCGCGCCGGGGGCCGACCTGACGCGCCTGCGGGACCGGCTCCTTCACCTGCTGGAGGCGGGGTCCACGATCGGCGCGGACACCGCCGCGCCGGCGCCGGCCGTGACCATCCCGGTCGTGTACGACGGCGCGGACCTCGACGAGGTGGCCGTGCTGAGCGGCCTCTCCCCCAGGGAGGTGGTCGAGCGGCACACCGGGCGGGAACTGGTGGTGGGCTGGCTGGGCTTCGCCCCCGGGTTCGCCTACCTCACGGGGCTGGATCCCGCGCTGCGCGTCCCACGGCTGGACATCCCGCGAACCTCGGTGCCCGCCGGATCCGTGGCGGTCGCCGGCCCCTACTCGGCGGTCTACCCCTCGGCCTCCCCCGGCGGGTGGCGGCTGCTCGGCCGCTCCACAACGGCGGTCTGGGACGTGACCGCCGACCCGCCCACCCTGCTCACGCCGGGGACGCGGGTGCGTTTCCTGGCGGTCGGCGGGCCATGATCGAGGTGATCGCGCCGGGGCCGTACGCCACGGTGCAGGATCTTGGCCGGCCCGGGTACGCCCATCTCGGGGTGCCCCGTTCGGGTGCCGCGGACGAGCCGAGCCTGCGGCTGGCCAACCGCCTGGTCGGCAACCCGGAGGGCGCCGCAGGGATCGAGCTGACCTTCGGCGGCGCCCGGCTGCGCTTCACCACCGGGACGTGGGTCGCCGTCACCGGGGCCGCCTGCCCGCTGGAGCTCCTGCGACCGCACGGGACCGCCCCGGACGACGCGGCTCCCGGCGTGCCGGCCCCACAGGGGATGTGCGCGCCTTTCTGGGTGCCCGCGGGCGGCGAACTGCGCACCGGGACACCGGAAACCGGCCTGCGCACCTACATCGCCGTCCGTGGTGGCCTCGACACGCCCGTCACGATGGGGAGCCGGTCGGCCGACTCGCTGTCCGGGCTCGGCCCTCCCCCACTCCGCGCCGGAACGGTCCTGCCCATGGGGCCGACGGACGGCCTGCCGCCGATCACCGTGGACGCGGCGCCCTCGCCGGAGCTCGGAGCGGGCGTCCTGCTTGCCCTGCCGGGCCCCCGGGAGGACTGGTTCGTCCCCGGAGCCCTGGCCACCCTGTGCGCGGAGCCGTACGAGGTCGGCCAGGACAGCAACCGGGTGGGCGTGCGAATGCGCGGTGCCCGTCTGGAACGGGCCCGGGATGAGGAGCTGCCCAGCGAGGGCATGGTGGCCGGGGCCGTCCAGGTGCCGCCCAGCGGCCAGCCGATCGTGTTTCTCGCCGACCACCCGCCGACCGGCGGCTACCCGGTCATCGCCGTGCTGACCTCGGCGGGCCTCGCCAGGGCCGCCCAGCTCCGCCCCGGCGACCGGGTACGCTTCCGCCGCGGCTGAACCGCTCCTCAGCGGAGCCGGCGGGAGGGCACTTCGGACACGAGGTTCGGTGTTCGAACACGGAAGCCCCGGTCATGACGGCTTTCGAAGCCGGAGCCATCAGCGCAGCAGCTCGGCCACCCGCTCGGTCTCGGCTGCGAGAGCCGCGGCGGGCACCTCCTCCAGGAGATCGACGACGACCTTCTTGTCCTTGGCCTCCCAGATCCCGGCCACCCGGCCCTCGTGGATCACGACGGGGGAGATCCAGCCGGCGGCCCGGCTGACCCTCGCCTTCGCCTTGGCGGGCAGGAGGGGCTCCAGGTCACGAGGGGCGGCGAGGATGTACTGGTCGAAGCCTGGCAGGAGGTGGACCCCGGTGGCGGGCCGGGTGCCGGCCAGGTCGTCGAGGTGCTCGGCGAGCATGACCATCGGCCTGCCACCGACCTCGATCTCGGCCAGCTCGGGGGTGAGATCCCGGAACCAGCCGCGCAGCGTCCCCTTGCGGGCCGCCCCACGGTAGAGCCAGCCGTCGAACGTCTCGGGGGTGCCCGGGCCGTGGGCACCGAGGAAGGAGCGGAGCAGGCGCACGCCGCCCTCCTCGGCCGAGGGAAGCTCCGCCGGCCAGCCGGGCACCCAGTCGCGGGGGCTGACGAAGGTCACCCTCCCCTCGCGTGGCGGGCCGTAGCAGAGCTCACCGAGGAAGCTCAGCGGCTTGAACAGGGCGCCCCAGCCGGAGGTGAGCGCCTCCTTCAGGTGGGCGTCGCCGGTGATCTCGATGACCCCGTCGACCAGCTCCTCGCGAGTGAGGGCGCGGCCGGCGAGCGCCTTGGGCACGGCGTCGAGGATGGCGGCGACCTCGGCGGCGGTGACCCCGTGGCCCCGCTGCCAGGAGCCCTTGTCCCAGTTGCGGAACGAGCCGAGGACGGCGGCGTAGCAGGCCAGCTCGTCGGCGGGGACGAGGTGCAGGGTGCCGCGCGCCGTCCAGGTCTTGACCAGGCTGCGGTCTCGCCACAGGGCATCGTCGATCTCATCGGGTCTCGGCCGCGCGCTCCGCACGGCCACCGCCAAGCCGGCGGAGGAGGCCACCTGCGCCTGCACCCCGGTGAGCCTGCGCACGACGGAGACCGCGTCCGGCCCGTCTGCCGGGTCCACGAACTGCCGCTCCAACCGCCACGCGAGCACCTGGGGCCAGGTAACCGAGATAGCCATGGCCCACTTCTACACTCCGCCCCCGACAGAAAGCCCGCCCGTCCCGCTGCCGAGGGCCTCCCGGGGTCCTCGGGTATTCGGCCGTCCGAGGACCGCGAGACGCCCCGCCCGACCGGGCCACCCTGCACGGCCGCGTCACCGGGTGAAACCGATGTCCTGGTATCTCAGGTCGTAGAAGCCGCGGGCGCCGAAGTTGGCGACCGTGCTCTTGACCGCGACGTTCTGCGGTCGCTGGTAGAGCGTCACCACGTTGACCGCCTGCCAGATGAGCTTGTCGGCGGCGTTGGTGTCGGCGATGGCCCGCCCGGGGGCGAGGGCGGCGGTCGCCTTGTTCATGGCGGCGTCGATCTGCGGGGAGCCGATGCGGCCGAGGTTGGCGTTCCACTGCCCGGTGTCGTCCGGGCGCCTGGTGGCGTCGGCGTACTGACCGTAGGCGCTGGAGACGGGAAACGGTGTGCCCATGTATGCGAAGGCAGTGATGTCGTAATTGCCAGGAATTATGTATTTGGTGAAGTAGTCATCGGTGGGTACCGACTGGAGGGTGACCCCGACACCGATCTGGGCGAGCATGTCCTGGACGAGTTCGGCCTCGGACTTGGTGAGCTGCAGGCTGGACGGCAGGACGAAGCGCAGGTTCAGCTCCCTGCCGCCCTTCCTTCTGATCCGCCCCTCCGGCTTCCAGCCTGCGGCGTCCAGCTCCCGCCCGGCCTGAACGGGGTTGTAGGTACCGATCTCACCGGCGTTGTCCTGGTAGCCCTCCTGGGTGTTCATGAAGAAGTGGTTGTTCAGCAGGACGATCGGCCAGTCGAGGCCCTGGAGGTCGGACTGGGCGACGGCCTGGCGGTTGATACCCATCGCCACGGCCCTGCGTACCCTCCGGTCGGACAGCAGGGCGCTCTCGCCGTTCATCGTGATGTGCCGGAAGTCGGGCCCGGCCGCCTGCCGCACGATCGCGCCCGGGGTGGCCTTGACGCGCGCGTAGTCGGGCGCGGACGGACCGATGTCGAAGGTGTCGAGCTCACCGTTGCTGAAGGCCCCGACCAGCGCGTCACTCTCCAGAGAGCGGTAGATGATCTGATCCAGCTTGGCCCGCTCTCCCCACCAGCGGTCGTCCCTGGCGATGGTGACGGTCTTGGCGGTCGGATCGAACGAGACGAACCTGAACGGGCCGGCGGTCACCGGGATACGGTTCAGCCAGGCGTTGTTGAACGCCTCGGAGGTGGCGTTGGTGCTTCGGGGGTACAGCGGCGCGAACAGCGACTGCCAGTCGCCGAAGGGTTTGGCGAAGGTCACCACGACCTGGTGGTCGTCCTTGCCCCTGGTCACCTTCTCGATGTCCTGGTAGCCGGTGGTGCTCGCCACCCGGTAGTCGCCGTTGCGGCCGTTCATCGCCTGCCACTGGGCCCGGTAGTCCTCCCAGGTGATCGGGGTGCCGTCGGACCACCTGGCACGCGGGTCGAGGGTCAGGGTGACGACCTGCCTGGGGCCGTCCGAGGTGACCCTGCCCGCCGACAGGTAGTCGGTGTTCGGGGAGATCTGCCCCTTGGCGTCGGAGCGGAACGGCGAGGGCATGAGGGCGTCCATGACCTTCTTGACCGTCGCCAGGTTGCCGTCGACGTGGTTGAGGTTCCAGTTGGACGGATACTCGCCGAGCCCCCAGCGGAGCACCCCTCCGTCCACGACCCGGTCGCGGGCGACGGGGTTGACGTCGTAGGCCTTGATCGCCGAAATGGACCCGCTCCCCGCCCCGCCCCCGCCACCGCAGCCGGTCAGAACCGGCGAGACCGCCAGGACCACGGCCAGCGCGGTGGCGAGCGCGCCCACGCGCCGGATCGATGTCACTGTTTTCCTCCCGGAGGATACGACTGGGCGAACAGAAGGGCACTCGGCTGGATCATCCGGCGCCGGACCTCTCGGCGAAGTGGCACGAGACTCCGTGGTCGTCTCCGAGCCGGCGTACCTGGGGTTCCTGCTCCACGCAACGCCTTCTGACGGTCTCGTCGAGGGACCTGAACAGGGGACAGCGGGTGCGGAAGCGGCAGCCGGAGGGAGGATCGGCCGGGCTGGGCAGGTCTCCCTCCAGCAGGATCCGCCTTCTGGAGCGTTCCATGACCGGATCCGGCAGCGGGACGGCCGACAGCAGGGCCCGCGTGTAGGGATGCATCGGAGCGCCGTACACCCGGCCGGCCTGCCCGATCTCGGCGATCCTGCCGAGATACATGACCGCGATCCGGTCTGCGATGTGCCGGACCACGGCCAGGTCGTGCGCCACGAGCAGGTACGACAGGCCCAGGCGGGTCCTCAGCTCCTCCAGCAGGTTGAGCACCCCGGCCTGGATGGACACGTCGAGCGCCGAGACCGGCTCGTCCAGCACGACCAGCCGGGGCTCCAGGGCGAGAGCGCGGGCGATGCCGATGCGCTGACGCTGCCCTCCGGAGAAGTCCTGCGGATGGCGGGCGGCGTGACCGGCCTCCAAGCCGACCATGCCGAGCAGCTCGCGGACCCTCGGCCCCACCTCACGGCTGCCGTGCGTGCGCAGCGGCTCGGCGAGAATGTCGTAGACGGTCATCCTCGGGTCGAGCGAGGCCAGCGGGTCCTGAAAGACGACCTGCATGTCGCGCCGGACGGCCATCCGGTCACGGGCGCTCATCTGTGCGGTGTCGCGGCCCAGCACCGTGATCCCGCCGCTCTGCGGTGCGACCAGTTCGAGGATCTCCATCAGGGTGGTCGTCTTGCCGCAGCCCGACTCCCCGACCAGGCCGAGCGTCTCACCCTCGCGGATGTCGAAGCTGACACCGTCCACCGCGCGGACCGTACCGACCCGCCGCCGCAGGAGCCTCCCCTTCACCAGGGGATAGTGCCTGACCAGGCCCTCGACCGCCAGGACCACCTCACGCCCGCCACGCGGCCGTGACCGCTCCCCGGCGACGGGACCGACAGTTGGACCGACAGCGGGACCGGGGCCGGTCGCCTCCCCCGCGATGGCGCGCACACCGTAGATCTGGGCGGGTGACCACCCCTCCGCCTCGATCTCACCGGAGCGTACGCACGCCGCGAGGTGGCCGGGCGAGCCCACCCGTACCGGCTCGGGCTCGGACTCGGCGCACACCGGGACGGCGATCGGGCAGCGCGGCTCGAACGGGCAGCCCGGCGGCAGCGCCGCCGGTGACGGCGGGCTGCCCTCGATGGGCACCAGCGGCTGCTCCCGGCCGCGGTCAAGGCGCGGGATCGAACCGAGCAGGCCCATGGTGTACGGCATGCGGGTGCGGTAGTAGACCTCGTCCACCGAGCCGATCTCGACGGGGCGCCCGGCGTACATGACGAGCACCCGGTCGGCGAACCCGGCCACCACCCCCAAATCGTGGGTGATGATGACGATCGCCGCGCCCGTCTCCCGCTGCGCCGTCTTCAGCACCTCCAGCACCTGAGCCTGGATGGTCACGTCGAGCGCGGTGGTCGGTTCGTCGCAAAGGATCACGTCGGGGTCGTTGGCGATCGCCATCGCGATCACCGCGCGCTGGCGCATGCCGCCGGAGAACTCGTGCGGGAACGCCCTGGCGCGCTGCGCCGCGTTGGGGATGCCGACCAGGTCGAGCAGCTCGACGGCGCGCCTGGCGGCCTGCGCGGCGCCGATCCGCCGGTGGACGCGGACCGCCTCGGCGATCTGGTCGCCGACCCGGTAGACGGGGGTGAGCGCGGAGAGCGGGTCCTGGAAGACCATCGAGATGGTCTTGCCGCGGAACGCGGTGAGTGTCCTCTCCGGGGCGCCCAGGATCTCCTGTCCTCGCAGCCGCACCGACCCGGTGACGTGGGCGTGCGGCGGGAGCAGGCCCATCACGGCCAGCGAGGTGACCGACTTGCCGGAGCCGGACTCACCGACGATCCCGAGCACCTCGCCCGGACGGACCGCGTAACCCATTCCCCTGACCGCGCGGACCGCGCCGGGGCCCCGGCCGAAGGTGACGTCGAGGTCGCGCACCTCGAGCACGGGGCCGGCGGGCACGAGGTCGGTTCCGGCCCTCACCGGCAGGGGGTCGGCCCCGGCGCCGCGTCCGCCGGTCCGGCCGCTCCGGGATCTCGCGTCCGCGGTTCGCTCGCCTGTCATCCGCTCACCCACCCCTGCGGGCCGTGGGGTCGAAGGCGTCGCGCAGGGAGTCGCCGACCAGGTTCACCGCGAGCACGGTGACGATCAACAGGCCCGCACAGAACCAGAACGTCCAGGGGGCGTAGAGCGCCGTCTGGGCGCCGTCCGCGATGAGGCTGCCCAGCGAGACGTCCGGCGGCTGGATGCCGAAGCCGAAGTAGGAGAGGGACGTCTCGGTGAGGATCGCGGCGCTGACGTTCAGCGTGGCGTCGACGACCAGCAGCGAGGACATGTTGGGAATGATGTGCCGGAAGATGATCCTTGTCGGCGGCACGCCCATGAACCTGGCCGCCTGGATGAACTCCCGTTCCCTGAGCGAGATGGTCATGCTCCGGACGATCTTCGAGGTCACCATCCAGAGGAAGAGCGCCAGCACCAGCACGAACATCGGCCACTGTCCCCCGGCGAAGAGCGGGGACATGATCGCTAGGATCAGGAAGGCGGGGAGCACGAGCAGCAGGTCGGTCACCCAGGTCAGCGAACGGTCGGTCCAGCTTCCGAAGTATCCGGCGAAGGCCCCCACCACGGCCGCGAGCGCGGTGCCGACCACCGCGGCGAGCAGGCCGACGACCAGGGATCTGCGCATGCCGCGCAGCGTGACCGCGTACACGTCGGCGCCGGTCTGCAGGGTCCCCCACCAGTGCTCGGTCGACGGCGGCGCGAGAAAGGCCGTGAAGTCCTTGGCGGTGTAGGTCCAGCGGGTGAGGTAAGGGCCGGCGAAGGCCAGCAGGAAGATCAGCACGAGGAGCACGGAGCCGGTCCGGCCCCGGCCCGAGCGCAGGAGGCGGCCCATGACCACCCGCAGCCGTGAGGGCGCCTTGATCCTGTCCACGGACGCCCGCTGCTCGGTGAGCTCCTCCTCGGCGATGGTCATCTCCGGCTCACCCCACCCGGACGCGCGGGTCGAGGACGGCGTGGAGCACATCGGAGGCCAACGCGGCCAGCAGCACCGCCAGCGCGGCGAAGCAGCTGATCGCGGCGACGGTGTTGATGTCGTTGGTGGAGATCGAGTCGACCAGCTGCTCTCCCACGCCGTGCCAGCCGAAAATCTTCTCGGTGAAGGTGGTGCCGACCAGCAGCGCCCCGAAGGTGAAGGCGAAGTAGGTGACCGCCGGGATCAGCGCGGTACGCAGCGCGTGCCGGGTCAGCGCGGCGCGGCGGCTCAGCCCCTTGGCCATGGCCGTGCGGATGAAGTCGGCGCCGAGCACATCGAGCATCATGTTGCGCTGGTAGCGGCTGTAGACGGCGGCCAGGCCGAGCGAGAGCGACAGCGTGGGCAGCAGCAGATGCTGGATCCGGTCGATCCCGGCGGCGGCGAACCCGCCCTGGAGCCCGGGGGTCGCCTCTCCGCTGACGAGGAGGATCTGGGCGCCGACGGCCTCGTTGAACCGGACCGCGGCGATGATCAGGATGTTGGCCAGCACCACCGTGGGGATCGCGAGGACGACGAAGGAGAGACCTGTCGAGAGCCGGTCGAAGGCGCCGTACTGCTTGACCGCGGCGTAGGCGCCGACGAGCACGCCGGTGACGCTGCCGACGACCAGCCCGACCGTGATCAGGCGCAGGGTGACGCCGATCCGGCGCCCGAGGTCGTCGCCAACCGAGCCGCCGGCCACCGTCCTGCCGAAGTCGCCGTGCGCCAGGGCGCCCGCCCAGGTCAGGTAGCGCTCGAAGAGCGGGGTGCGGTCGTTGAGGTTGAGGTCGGTGAGGCGGGCGTCGACGACCGCGGGGGGGATCGGCGGGTTGCGGCCCTCGTAGTTGGATCGCGGGTCGAGCGCGGAGGCGGCCAGCATGTAGGCGAGGCTGGTGGCCACGACGATCAGCACCAGATAGTTGAGCAGCCTGCGGGCAAGGAATCCCGTCATCTTTCCTCCTCCGGAGCCCCACCGCTGTCGGTGACCATCTTGCTACACTCAGCGACCGATGGGCTGCATAGCGTACCGAATCGGAGGGATCTCGGTGAACGATGACGCCGGTCGGACCCGGAATCACTTTCCGGAGAGTTCGTCCACGGCGGCGCGCAGGTCAACGCTGGTGATGGTGGTCAGGTCGGCGGCGGTGGCGGTGGCACCGCCCAGGGCGGCCAGGCGGACGTCCCTGCGCATCGCCGCGCGCTCGAAGAGCGAGCGCGCGAACCTGCCGTTGCCCAGGCCGTCGATCAGGCCCTCGTCGCAGACCCAGGCGAAGACCTCGGCCAGGTCACGCCGGGCGGCGTCGTCGAACCTGTCACCCGAGGAGTCGGCGAGCAGCACCGCGATCTCGGTGAGCTCCTCGGCGGAGTACGAGGGAAACCGCACCCGCTGGCTGAACCTGCTGCCCAGGCCGGGATTGGACGACAGGAAGGTGTTCATCTCCCGCTCGTATCCGGCCAGGATGATCACCAGCCGGTCGCGGTCGTCCTCGGCCCGCTTGAGCAGCGTCTGCACGGCCTCGGTGCCGAAGGCGTCGCCCCCGCTGTAGCCGGAGTTGACCAGGCCGTAGGCCTCGTCGACGAAGAGCACTCCGCCGAGCGCCCGGTCGACCAGCTCGTTCGTCTTGATCGCGGTGGCGCCGAGGTGCTGGCCGACCAGGTCGGCCCGCTGGGCCTCCACCACGTCGGGCTGGGCGAGCAGGCCGAGCGCGGCGAAGATACGGCCCAGGATGCGGGCCACCGTGGTCTTTCCGGTGCCCGGCGGCCCGGCGAAGACGAAGTGCCGCAGCTGCGGCGGGGTCGGCAGCCCTCGCTCCTGACGCATCTTGGCCACTCTGAGCTGCGCGGCGATCGCGTGCACCTGCCGTTTGACCGGTTCGAGACCCGCCATGCGGTCGAGGTCGGCCAGCGCCTCCTCAAGGGAGGGCGCGGCCTGGTAGCCCCGGTAGCGGGCGGTGAGCTCGTCGAAGGCCTTGACGACATCCTCCAGGGCCGTGGTGACCAGGTCCTCAGTGGTGGGCGCGCCGCCCGCCCCCACCACGCGCACATCCCTGGCCTGCGCGGCGGCCTCCACGAGGCTGCGGACGAACCGGGCGTTGCCCAGGTCGTCGACTATCGAGCGCCGGTGGATGTCCTCGAATCGGGCGAGCAGCGCGGGCTCGGCCTCCGGTGACAGCCGGTCTCCCCGGCGCCTCTGCAGCAACCCGGTGATCTGGAGCAGCTCATCGGGGGCGTAGCTGGGGAAGCGGACCCGGCTTGCGAACCGGCTGGACAGGCCGGGGTTGGACAACAGGAAGGTGGCCATCTCCTTCTCGTATCCGGCCAGGATGACGACCAGCCGGTCGCGGTCGTCCTCAGCCCGCTTGAGCAGCGTCTGCACGGCCTCCGCACCGAACCTGTCCGGCTGGCCGTCACCGGAGTTGATCAGGCTGTACGCCTCGTCGATGAAGAGCACTCCGCCGAGCGCCCGGTCGACCAGCTCGTTCGTCTTGATCGCGGTGGCACCGAGAAACTCCCCCACCAGGTCGGCCCGCTGGGCCTCGACCACGTAGGGGGTCTCCAGCAGGCCGAAGGCGTAGAAGATCTTCGCGACGGTCCTGGCCACGCTGGTCTTGCCGGTGCCCGGGGGGCCGACGAACACGAAGTGCCGCATCGGTGGCTCGGTGGAGTATCCGGCCTCCCTGCGCAGCCTGGCCGCCTCGATCGAGGCGGCGATCGAGCGCACCTGCTCCTTCACCGGGGCCAGGCCGATCATGGCGTCCAGCTCTCCGAGCGCCTCCTCCACCGAGATGGGCGGCGGCGCCTCCCGCTCGCCGGTCACGGCGGCGGGTGCGGGGGGAACGCCCCCGCGGACCCTGAGCCCGGCCTGGCTCCGCTCCCCCACCGCCGACGCCGCCCGCACCCGGCGGGCCTGGAGGAAGCGCTGGACGAGCACCCCGGCCGCCACCGCGTACGCGACCCAGATGGCGGTGACCGGCGCGAGCCCGGGGATGAGCACGCCGAGTAGGACGGCCACCAGTCCGGCGGGCACCAGTGCCATGGCCGTGCTCACCCACGGGGTGACCCAGCGGATGAGGTGGGCCGCACCGGCCACCAGTGGGGCGAGGATCATCAGCGCGGTCGGGATCGGCGAGTTCCAGCCGGACGCGCCCTGGAAGATCATCAGCGCCGACAGCCAGGCGAGCACCACGAGCAGGGTGGCCGCGGCGCGGGGAAAGCTCAGGGTCAGCGCCGCGAAGCCGAGCAGCGTCAGCGTGACGAAGAGCGTGTTGAGCACCGACCAGCCGAGGCCGAACGCCAGCCCGACCGCTCCGACCAGCACCGCGACGTAGATCAGCCTGCGCAGAGGCGGCGAGAGCCGGAAGTAGCCCAGCCGCACCCGCTCGAACAGATCCCGTGCGGCCGCGCGCCCCGCCGGCTGGGCCCTGCTGGATTCCCGCATCACGCCTCCCCGGTCCGCCCCCGGTTATACCGCACCGGGAGGACGTTTGCGCGTGCCTGGGCGTCGCGCCACGCCGCCGCGCGGGCACGATCAGATATGTGGACGAGAACGGATGAAATCCACGTTCGAGGTGGCAAGCTGCCACCGGTGCCGCACCGGTGGCCACACCCTTCCCTGTGCCGCCTCCGCGCCCCTCGCACGGCGGTTCGCGCCCGTGTTCCCGCCGGGTGGGAGTACCCGGTCCCCGCGCCCGTCCTTCCCGGGGAACCGGCCGGGTGACGGGCATGGGAATGTCACCGCCGGGCAAGGCGGTCCGCGCTCCCGACGGCCGCCCGGCCTGGCGCGGCCGCGCTTTCGGGGTGCGGCTCAGCCTCGGCGGACACGGCCCTGGTGCCGGCCGGGATATTCACCGACCACGACCTGCTTGGGGGTGATCCTCAGCAGGCCGGCCTCGGTGTCGCCGATCGCGATGCCGCGTACCTCGGCCCAGAAGCTGCGGCCCTGCGGGTCCGCGACGAAGACCGCCACTCTGGGATCGCGCTCGGCGGCCTCCCACGCGTCGGAGGCGGCGATCAGGCGTAACTCGCCGCTCGGGCCGACCGAACCGACCGCGCCGACGGCCAGCGCGCGCGGGCCGCTGGGGTCGGCGTAGGCGAGCACCACCCCCCGCGCGCGGGTGAAGGCCGCGCGTACCTCCCCGCTGAGCCCCACCGGCGGGGAGGCATCGCCGGGCAGGCGGCCGCCGCAGCCGTCGCACATGACCAGCGAGGCGCGCCAGGGACCCGGCGCACCCCGCCACCACGCCCGCACCGACCTCGTGGCGAACACCGCCGACGAGACGGCCGGCAGCACGGTCCCGGCCCGCCAGGCCCACTCGCCCGCCTGGGCGAGCCCGAGTGTGGTGACCGCGGCCGCCATGCCGAGCAGGAGCGCGGCCGCGGCGGACAGGGCCAGCGCCACCGCCAGCCCGCGGTCCGCTGCCAGCACCCTGCCGAGGCCCAGGGCGGGACCGGCCCCGCGGTACGCCCGGCCGAGCACGAGCGGCACGGCGAGCGCGGCGAGCGCCCAACGCCGTTCGTCCAGGACCGCCACCACCAGCACGACCGTCACCGGTACCGACCAGATCCGGCCCGCCACCAGCCAGAGGGTCACGTTGACGTCCCGCCTGGCCGTACGGTCGTCACCGGCCGCGGCGAACTCGGCCAGCGCCCTGACCGGCCGCCCGCGCCAGGCATCGACGAGCACGCGCAGGACGAGCAGTACGGCGCCGTTGAGGAGCACCAGCCCGGCGAGGCCCGCCCAGAGCGCCCCCGTGGCGTCCGGCGGCGGTCCGGCCAGGAGCGGTGGGACCTCCGGTGGGAGGGTGGCGACGACCGCGACGTACGCGGCCACGACGACCAGGGTGATCAGGATCGACGTGCCGAGCCAGAGGTCGCGGGCGAGCATGCCGGGCACGTACGACCAGAGCCCGACCCGGTGCGCCTGCCTGAGGGTGATCACCAGGACGGCGAGCGGCACCAGCCCGCCACCGATCCTCGCCACGCCTGCCAGGCCGAACCCGAACTCCGCCGCGCAGACCGCGACGAGGGCGACGGCCAGCAGGATGCGGATCTGCCGCGACCATGTCTCCAGGGCGCGCCTGGCCCGACCCGTCTCACGGGGGTCGACCGGCCAGGCGGGGTCGTGGTGAGCGCGTGGGCGCTCCCAGCGCAACCAGGTCAGGCCGAGGTTGATCCTGGCGCCGGGATGGTCGGGCAGGCGGCGCAGCGCGTCACGGTAGGCGGCCCGCGCGCGGGGGTACTCACCGCGCAGCAGCGCGAGGTCACCGGTGAGAACATGCGGGTCCGGCTCCTCCGGCGCATAGCGGACGGCCCTGGCCGCCTGTGCCCGCGACTCGCGCCAGCGGCCCGGCACCCTGCGCAGTGCCGCCCCCAGGCGCATCCGCGCGGCCCAGGAGCCCGGCGCGAGGCGTACCGCCTCCTCGGCGGCGGCCACGGCCTCCGCGTCGCGACCGAGCCGCTCGAACGCCAGGCTGGCGAGGCGGTATCCCCAGTCGGTTCCCGACTCGGATCGGGGGTCGAGGTCCAGCGCCCTGCGGGCGGCCTCCAGCGCGGCCTCGGGATGGTCACGGCCCAGCAACGCGGCGGCCACGGCACACCACTGCCGGGGGTCGTCGGGATCTCGGGGCGGCGGCACCGGGGCCGAGTCATGCCCGCCGGCCCCGCTCACCACGGCGGCTCACGGGCCTCACGCTGACTCCCCACGATCGCCATGGTCCGTGGGAGATCACCATTTGCCTAGATAACGGTATATGCCTGTATCTCTCTAGAGAGGTCACTCACAGTGTCACCGGAAACACGGATCGCCGATCGATCGCGAGACACAAGGTACACATATCCATGTAAATCCATCATCGAATGCCACCCCGCGCACTGCCGCACTTCGCCTAGGCTGCGACGTATGTTCGTCCAGGCTGACAACTCCTGAGCGGCCCATGACCACCATCATGGCCAAAGCCAGGGGTGGGGACGGCGGCTCACCGGCGCCCGGGGCCAGCCGGTGGTCGATCCTCGCCCTGCTCTGCTTCAGCCTGCTGCTGATCGCGGTGGACGCCACGGTGTTGCACATCGCGGTGCCCACGCTGACGGCGGCCCTGGAGCCGACCTCCGTGGAACTGCTGTGGATCATCGACGTCTACTCGCTGGTGGTCGCGCCGCTGCTGCTGACCTTTGGCACGCTCGGTGACCGCTACGGGCGCAAACGGCTGGTGCTGGCCGGATACGTGGTCTTCGGCGTCGCCTCGGCGGCGGCCGCGTTCGCCCCGACCCCGCTCGCGCTGATCTCGGCGCGGGCGCTGCTCGGCGTCGGCGGTGCCATGATCATGCCCGCCACCCTCTCCATCATCCGGCAGGTCTTCACCGACCGGCACGAGCGGGCGATCGCGCTGGGCGTGTGGAGCGCGGTGGCGGCGGCCGGGGCCGCGGTCGGCCCGCTCATCGGCGGGTTGCTCCTCGAGAAGTTCTGGTGGGGCGCCGTCTTCCTGATCAACGTCCCCATCCTGATGGTCCTGCTGCCCGCCGCGATCAGGCTTCTTCCCGAGATCCGGACGCGCTCCGACCGGCCGTGGGACGCGCCCAGCGCGCTGCTGTCGGTGCTGGGCATCCTCGGCGTGGCCTTCGGCCTGAAGGAGACGGGCGCCGGGCATCTCGGCGGGGTGGCGGTCCTGCTGGGCGGGGTCTGGCTGCTGACCTGGTTCGTCCGCAGGCAGCGGCGACTGGCCTTTCCCCTGCTCGACCTGGGCCTGTTTCGGCGACGGGCGTTCTGCGCCGGGGTGGGCGCCGTGCTGCTGACCGTCTTCGCCCTGGTCGGGCTGGAGCTCATGCTCGCCCAGTACCTCCAGCTGGTCCTCGGTGACAGCCCGCTCGGGGCGGCCGTACGGATGCTCCCGCTCATGATCGCCGCGATCGCGGGCGGCCTGGCCGGGGCTCGGCTACTGCGCTGGTTCGGGCTGCGCGCCACGATGAGCGGCGGGCTGGCGCTGACCGCCCTGTCCCTCGCCCCCACCCTGTTCTGGGGCACCGAGGGGCATCCGGTGGCCCTGACGTTCTGCTTCGTCGGCATCGGTTTCGGCATCCAGGTCGCCCTGCTGGCCGCCTCCGACACGATCATGTCGGCCACGCCCGAGTCACGCGCGGGCGGTGCCGCCGCGATCGAGGAGACCGCCTACGAACTGGGTGCCGGGCTCGGGGTCGCGGTGCTCGGCACGATCACCACGGTCGTGTACGCCCCCTCGCTGGGCCCGGTCCCCGGCGTCGCTCCCGAGACGATGCACCAGGCCCGCCAGTCGCTCGCCTCCGCCGCGCACATGGCGCAGGAGATCGGCGGCGGCGTAGGAGACGCACTGCTCTCCGCGGCCCGCGTCGCGTTCGTCGCGGGCCTGCACACGACGATCGTGGTGAGCGTGCTCCTGCTCGGCTGCACCGCACTGGCCGTGATGCTCCTGGTACCCCGCCGCCCCGAAGAAGACGGAGAGGGGAGTGACCCCTCGTGAGGGGTTTGGAAGGCCCTCGCTCGGTCATCTATCGGTCAAGCCTGGGCAGGAACGGTGAATCTAACCAGAATGAGGAACCGTGCGACGAACCCTCCACGATCTTGCCTCCCTGGCCGCCAGGCTCGGGGTGGGCGGGATCTTCTTCGCCAACGGCTGGCACAAGCTCGAAGCGGGCCTGACCGCCACCGCCGGGCAGTTCACCACCCTGGGTGCCCCCGCACCGGGCGTGTGGGCCGCCACCACCATGCTGACGGAGCTCATCGGCGGCGCGCTGCTGGTGGCCGGGCTCGCCGTACCCGCGTGCGGGCTGCTGCTGTTCGCCGAGGCCCTCGCCGTGTTCGTACTGGCCAGTGGCGAGACGGGCCTGCCGCTCACCGGGGGCGACGCCAAGCTGATCGTGGCGCTCGGGGCCGCCTCCATCCTGCTGGCGGTGGGCGGCGCGGGCCGCCTGTCGGTCGACCACATGGTGGTGATCAAGCGCCGTGAGGCCGAGGCCGCCGAGGACTTCGCCGCCGAGACCGAGGCCGACGACGTCATCGCCGCGCTGCGCGAGCCGGAGACCCCTCCGGCGCCCGCCCTGCCCGCCGCCGGGAAGAAGCCCGCCGACACCGACAGGCCCGCTCCGGCCGCCTCCGAGAGCAGCACCGACACCGCGGAGTTCCCCGCCGCCGCCCGTCCGCGCACGCGTACCCGCAAGCCCTCCTCCGCTACCGCGCCACCCGCGCCGCCCGCCCCCGGCAAGGCCGGCGACACCCTCGTGGCGGGCAAGAAGGACGAGCCTTCCGGAACCTGAGCGGACGAATCCCGGACGCCCGGTCTCGCCCGGCCGCTGCCGGTCCTCGCGCGACTCACCGTGGTCGCGCGGGTGGTGCCTCGGCAGCATCACGGCCGGCACCGGTCGGCCGTCAGTCCCTTCCCTGCCAGGTCGTCACGCACGCCTCGTTGCCCTCCGCGTCCGCCAGCACCCAGAAGGAGGGCGCCGAGGCGTCGGACAGCAGGACCCCGCCCGAGGCGAGCGCGGCCTCGACCCGGTGGGACGCCTCGTCGTGGGGGACCGAGACGTCGAGATGGATCCGGTTGCGCTGCGCCCGGGGCGCGGTCATCCGCTGGAACCAGATCGCCGGACCCTGCCCGACGGGATCCACGAGCGCGCCCTCGCCGCCGGACGCTCCGGGCTCGTCGTCATAACCCATCACCGCCTTCCAGAACGGGCGGACGGCGGCGATGTCGATCGCGTCGATCGCGATCTCAAGGACCTGGACCGACCGCACCTCCCGGCCGCCCACGTCGGGGCCGGTGCTCAGCCCGAGCTCGCTCACGACCGCGGAGATCCGACCGGCGAGCTCGACCTCGACCGGCGTCACCGCACCGGTGACCGGTGAGCGCAGGGTCAGGACCACCCGGCCAGAGCGGACGTCCATCTCCAGGCTTCGCTCTCCGTCCGCGCCGGCCACGGCCACCGCCCGCGCGACGACCTCGACCGCCCGCGCGGGCGATGCCACGGTCACCGACGTGCGCACCACGTCCAGGACATAGCGCCACCCGAGATCGCCGACGGCGTCGGAGATCTCCCGTCGGCTCAGCCTTTCGTCACCATCCGGAACCTGCTGCGTCATACCGCCATGATCGCAGCGCTCCTCCCCGCACGGGACCCCATCGGCGGGCTCAGAGCTCGAAGCGGGCCACCCGGCGGAGCTTGTTCATGGCGTCCAGGGCGGCGACCTTGTAGGACTCGGCCAGGGTGGGGTAGTTGAAGACGGCGTCGACCAGGTAGTCGATGGTGCCGCCGCAGCCCATGACCGCCTGGCCGATGTGGAGCAGTTCGGTGGCGCCGGTGCCGAAGACGTGCACGCCGAGCAGGGCGCGGGTCTCCGGGGAGACCAGGAGCTTGAGCATGCCGTCGAGCATCCGGTCACGGCGCTCCACCACCGTCACCTTGGTGCCCAGCGCGGCGAACATCGAGGCGTACTCGATGCCGATCACCCCGGCCCCGACGACCACCATGGAGTCGGGGATGTCCTGCAGCTTCAGGATGCCGTCCGAGTCGATGATGGCGTGGTCGTCGAACTCCACGGTGTCGGGGCGGGCCGGCCGGGTACCCGTGGCGATAATGATCTTGTCGGCGGTCGCCTTGGTCTCGTGGCCGTGCTCGTCGACGACTCCGACCGTGTGCGGGTCGACAAAATGGCCCATCCCGCTGAGCACCGCCACGTGGTTGCGCGACAGCTGGCTGCGGATCACGTCGATCTCCCGGCCGATCACGTGCTGGGTGCGAATGCCCAGATCGGCCGCGGTGATCTCATCCTTAACCCGGTAGCTCTGGCCACAGAAGACCTCTAAAGGGAATAGGTTCGAGACACCAACCTGGAGCTCCAGAAACGGGCGCACCCTCAGCCCAATCCACTCTCTATGCCGCTGAACTGGCAACTCTTCCCCACGGCAGGGACACAGCAGACCAATCGGCCGGTCCCGCCTCGCGGTCGCGCTGCCCGCCAGCAAGCACGGTACGACGGTCGGCGAACTGACGGCATGCTTTATGCCGATGAGACTCTTTCCAGAGGAGCAGCGACGACCTTGGGGCGCCGCCCCAAACCCCGGGGCGCTCAGGCTCCGAGAGGTGGCCCGCGGAACGCGCTGGCCGTAGATGGTGGGACTGGAAGTCCTGATCGCTCGCCCGCCATCGACCCAGGCAGAGCCCAGCAGCCCGACTCCTCCAGGTCAAGCCCAGCCGTGCAGGCAGGACAACCAGCGGACGAGGAAGGTCACCGGGAACATGTACACGCAAGGCCGGGCCTGCCCCTCCGTCGCCGGCCCGCTGTCCTTCGGATGGGTCGAAGGCAGACGAGAGATCAGCACATCAGGCTGGCGGCGGGACCGACAGAAAGCGAAGCGCCTGCCCCGTCCAGACTCTCCACGACGAGGGTGCCCGGTTACACCACTTCTTCAGTGACTTCGCCAGCTTCCCGAAGGATCGGGAAACGATGCTGGTCGACCAGGAGGTGGGCGACCCCAATAGCCGCCACGACGGGCCAATCGATGACTTCTAGGGCACCCAGCACGCCGAGCACCGCGTAGAAGACAAGTCGGTCCGGTTCCGGCACAGTGAAGGTGCCGAACAGTGGCACGGTGACATGTGGTTTCCTGCCCGTGCCCGCCTGGCTGCGTGCTTTGTCATCCGATGCAGCGGTTAATCTCCGGGCCATGCCGTCCTCCGTGACTCGGGAACGTACAGCACCCCGATGCCCTCCCACGGTCGTCAATAACGCTGCTTGGCTAGGACTTTGGCTGGTCGCTCCAGCGGGACGTGCGTGAGTTGCGACTGACCTCGTTTTCGCCTTTCAGGGAAGCCCGGAGAACCCGAGGACGGCCACGCGAAGAGCCGCGCAGGGGAGGGCGCAAAGGCAGGTCCCGGCTATGTCCGCACGCGGCGTGGGGTGCTTGCGCTACCAGCGCGTTCACCAGATGCTCGAGATGACGAGCGCCACGAGACCGCCGGAGCATGTGCGAAGCCCTATGACCTCCACCGACGAACAGCAGGCGGCCTCGGGCCGGAAGGCCGGGTGAGCTCGGTGCTCACGGTGATCCTGGCCGTGTGCGCGGCGGCCTGCAACGCCCTCTCCTCCGTACTGCAGCGCCAGGCGGCACGGACCGCCCCACAGAGCGAGGCGTTCAAGCTGTCGTTGCTGTGGGACATGATGCGCAGACCGGTCTGGCTGGGCGGCATCGGCGCCATGATCGGCGGCTTCCTCTTCCAGGCGAGCGCGCTGAACTTCGGCATGCTCTCCCTGGTACAGCCGCTCCTCATCATGGAGCTGCCGTTCACCATGCTCATCATCTGGCTCAGGTTCAGGATCAAACTGGACCGTCAGCTGTGGCTGGCCATCATCTCCGTGACCCTCGGGCTGGCGCTCCTGCTCGCCTCCGCCAGCCCCGGAGGAGGGCGCCGGGCCCCGATCGCCCAGGACTGGGTGATCACCGCGATCGTCTGCGGGGGCATCGCTGCGTTCCTGATCGGGATGGCCAAGATCAGGAGCGGCTCGCACCGTGCGGCGCTGCTCGGCATCGCGTCCGGTCTAGGGTTCGCCGTCACCGCCGCGCTGATGAAGGAGAGCACCCGTCTCTTCGACACAGAAAAGGCCGCTGTGCTGACCACCTGGCCGGTCTACGCCATGGTCGCCGCAGGCATATTCAGCGTCTTCGTGCTGCAAACCGCCCTGCAGAGCGGCAGCCTCGTCGTCGTTCAGCCGACGCTCAACGTCACCGACCCCGTGACGAGCATCGGCCTCGGTGTCGCGCTCTTCGGCGAGAGCATCCGCCTGGGCGGCTGGATCGTGCTCGAACTGCTCGGCGTGGGCCTGATCTTCTATGGCAGCGTCAAGCTTGCCCAGTCCCCGCACATCCGCGGACAAGACCTCATGGCCCCGCAGGAAGAGTGAGGAACGACTCGGCGGGCCCAGCGTCTAACAGTGCCCGCCCGCTGGCGGCCCGCCGATCGCGTTCTCTGTCCACGGTGAGCCGGTCGACAGCGGTCGGCAGTGCGGCCATAACGTTTGCCTCACCGAGCACACGACAAGGTGCCGAGTGCGAGCTCGAACGGAGGAGCCGTCATGGAGCTTGCGACCACGGTTGAGACGGTGGGCGCGGCGGTGGACGTCGCTGGAGTGGCCGTCATCGTGTGCGGTGCCTTGATCGCCACGGGTGTGTTCATACGTCGACTACTCCACCGCGGCAAGGAGTTCTCGGACGCGTACCGGCTGTACCGCCAGAGCCTGGGCCGGGCCATCCTGCTCGGGCTGGAGTTTCTGGTCGCCGGTGACATCATCCGTACGGTCGCGGTCTCGCCAACGTTCGCCAGCCTTGGAGTGCTCGCGGTGATCGTGCTGGTGCGGACGTTCCTTAGCTTCTCCCTCGAGGTCGAGTTGGAGGGCCACTGGCCGTGGCGGCGACCCGCGCGCACACACCCACCGCGAACGGCGGGCTGACCGGGGGCTCGGTCGTCGACGGGGAGCGGGCTCTCCATCCAGTAGGAGCAGCCACTCGTCAAACTCATCGAGGTAGGTCATTTGTCGTCCCGGTAGGGGTGTGGGTGACCACGGCGGAGATCGCCAGACGGGAGAGCAGGCGACGTGACGGCACTCGTTGTTCCCTGCTGATCCTGCCAGGCACGCTCCATCCGCGTTGACAAAGGGGCCGAGGTCCCGCGAAGAGCGCTGTACAGCAGCGGGATACAGCAACGCCGCCTCACATGACCACACGCCACCGGTCCGCAACTACCACTTGAGCAGGGCGAGGAGCCCTCTACGTCATGACTGGCTCCCGTTTGCAAGTAGACACTCAGGTACTCGGCCTTCGGCCGAGAATGACAGCAGCGCTGACAGCAAAGTCCCCACACACGGACTCACTTCGGCCACCGTCCACCACCCTCTGACCACGGTCTCCGCTACCCGACCAGGGTGGTTGGTCTGCCTGGAAAGCGGACAGTCGTAGTACCAGGGCGAAAGAAAAATGGACCAGGAGTCATCCGATTGGCCCTTGGCAGGCGTGGCGGCGCCGTCCCTCCGGATCCCACGCCGCCACGCCCGTCTTCACCGGGCTCTTCCGGACAGTAGTGCCGCCCAGATCGCCCGAGCCTCAAGGATCGAACCGACAGAGGTCTCATGGACTTCGTTGTCGGCATCGAGTTGGACGGTCCGCTGGATGAATGCCCGGCCGCCGCCCTCGCACAATTCGTAGACCGTGGCCCGGCAGAAGCAGGTCCAGGCCACCGGCCGCACCCGGGCGAGTACCGGGTACGGCGTTCGCCACTCCAGCCGTACGTGATTTCGCTGAGCCATCACCACGTGCAGGCTCAGGCACTCATCCAGCGTGATCACGACATGCTCTCGGCGATCAGCTCCGACAGCGGATGCGTCTCCCGAAGCTCCCGGTAGCGGAAGGTGATCCGGCGGGCGGCTCGTTCGGGCTCGGTCGTGGGGTGCCAGGCATAGACGAACCGCCGACGCCGGGCATCCCAACCGGTACGCCACCAGAACCGCTCTCCGTCGCACCACACCACCAGGCCGACCCAGACCGACACCAGCGCCAGCCCGTAGCCGTCGTGGACGTCAGCGGCGATGCCGTGCCTCTCCAGGGCTGCACGCAGGAGTTCGGCCTGCCGGACGGGATCGACCGTGCTCAAGGCCGGATAGGGGCGCCGCAGGTGACGCTGCGGGGTGGTTCCTGTTTCGAGGCTGGTCACGGTGCCGTCCTTCGCCGTAGTCATTGACCACGTCCCTGTGCCGGAGCCACCATGGATTGCGCCGTAGCCGCGTGACGGCAGTTGCTTTCGATGATTACCGGACAGGGAAATGACCTTTCGGGGCGAAGAAGACGATTGGTAGCCGCCTGTTCTTCGCCTGGTAAAAGCATCAGGGTCGACAACCGGCAATTCACCGTTGCACCGTTGCCGCAACAATCGTTGCCGCAGCGGTCAGAGAGGGCGTTCGACGTGGTCAGTGGCCAGGACTTACGAACAGCGCGGCAGAGCGTGAAGATCAGTCTCGATGTGCTCGCCGAGCAGATCGGCATGTCAAAAGGACATCTCAGCCGAGTGGAGCGCGGACAACGCGAGGTCACACCGGCCTTACTTCGCAGTTACCAACAAGCCTTAGGCGTACATGTTGCGGCAACAGACACCGAATCCCTCTTACCGGACACTATGGAAGACATGAAACGCAGAAATGTTCTAGGAATCATCGCCGCCGCCTCCGTGGGATCGGCTGCGCTGGAGCCGCTGGCCCGCCTCCTGGACGGGCTGGACGGCAAGGACCTCACCAGCGTGGGCATCGCCGAGGTCCAGGCGGTCGAGGCCGCCGCCGACCTGTACACCCGGATGGACCTGGCACACGGCGGAAGCATGGCGGCGGCCATGGCGCGCGGTTCTCTGAGCTGGGCGATCGAACTGCTGGACAGGCCGATGACGCCACCGGTCCGTGAACGCCTGTCCTCAGCGATCGGGCTGCTGGCCGACCGGCTCGGCTGGGCGATCTACGACGCTGGCGACACCGCCAAAGCCAGCCGGGTGCTCACCCTCGCCCTGGACAACGCCGCACGCGGCACTGACCGGGACCTGCGCGCCCACGTCATGTTGGATCTGTCGACCGTCGTCACCGACTCGGGCCGCCCGTCGGAAGGCGTGGAGATCCTCCGGCTGGCCCTGGGCGATGAGCGGATCAGCTCCGCCGAACGGGCCAATCTGCACGCCGTCGCCGCCCGGCACTGTGCCGCAGCCCACGATCGCCCGGCGGGACTGCGACATGTCGACCTTGCCGAGGAGGCACTGACCAGGCCGCAACCGGCCTCCTCACCGGACTGGGCGCGGCGCATCACCGTCTCCCCCGGGCACCATGACAGCGCCCTGGGTCTGGCCCTGTTCGCCCTGGGAGAGGACACCCGAGCCCGGGAACGCCTGTCGTCCGCCATGGTCAGGCTGGACAGCGGCCGGACCCGCACCGGGCTGCGCTGCCGTACCCGGCTGGCCACCCTGCACATGCGCGCCGGAGACCTGGAACACGGCGAACGCGAGGCGCGCCGGGCCGTACAGGACGCCACCGGGGTCCGATCCCGGCGCATATCCGGTGACCTGCAGATGATGGTGACCAGCGCTCGCGCCCACGGCATGAACGGTCTCGCCGACGAGCTGACCCACGCCATCGCGCAGGAGGCGACGACCTCAGCGGATGCGTAGCCTCCTGGGGCCATCGAGGCCGGTGAGGATCGGTCGTGGTGCCGCCGGCCGAACTCGCTTCGCGAGCCCTTCGGGTGCCTACGGCATTCCGCCGGCCGCACCACTCGGCGACGGGGAAGGCCAGGCATCAATGCCGGTCCTCCAGCTCACCATCTCGGGCGATCCGTCGAGCGGCGGTGATGCTTTGGCGGGCGAGTTCGGCCCAGAACGGTTCGCCGTGCCGATGGCCGCTGCCCGCGTAACGCCATTCCGACAGCGTGAAAGTCTTGCCGTCCTCAGGTTCCGGCAGGCCGAGGATTAGCCGAGCCTGTTCGGCCCGGTAGGCGGCGCGGGCCTGACGGAGGTCGCCGAGGGTCGTGGAGTAGTGACGGCTCTTGGTGGAGAAGTGCCCGCGATAGCCGAGCATGTGAGCCCACTGCCGCAGCGGGATGTCCCGGTACTCGGGTAGGTCCGCCAGGACGAAACAGGTGTAGATCATGCGCCGGGCGTGCTCGGTCACGTCGAGTCCGGCGACCTCCCAGGCGTTGCGGACCGGGCGATCGACCGTTCCCGCGGATTCGGCTCCCTTGGTCGCGTACTTGGCCACGTACGACGCCACCCGCTGATCACTCACGCCGTCGAGGTCGTTGGAGACGTACACCGGACGAACGTCGAGCTGATCGCCCCAGCTCAGCTGGATCGGGGAAAGACCATCGGCCATGGGGACGACGATCTGTCCGGCCGCCTGGCGGATCGCCTGGTCGAGGAGAGGGACGGTCGCCCAGTCCGGCGGCCGGTCGGCGGGTCCGTCCGGGCCGTCGAGGCGGATCACCGCGTGGAAGTGCACCAGGCCGCGCACCTGGTACTCGGCGACCTTGGCGTACGACAGCCGCAGCGTACGGCGCAGCGTGGAACGGCGGACGCCGAGCAGCGAGGCGAGGACGCCGGGAAGCGCCTGGGTGAGGCGCCGACACAGTTCCCCCGCGTGGGCGTTCCACAGCACCGCGCCCTCGTAGTCGTAGCAGCTCACGCAGAGCGGTTGCCCGGCCTGCGGATCATCGCGCTCGTGCCGGGCGCCGCAGCCCTCCGGCCGCCCGTGCTCGCACACCGGGAAGTCGCGCCGGGGACGGCAGGGCAGTGTCTTGCCGTCCTTCTCCCGATGGGCGTGGACCGCACCGAAGGACGGGGCGGTGAAGGTGGCGAACACACGGGGATGCCCGCTCACGTCCTCGGGGACGCCCTTGCCGCCGCGCAACCCGGAGATGATCAGGTGGTAGGTGTCGTCCTTGTAGGTCGCCGAGCAGGCCGGGCACCGGGAGGCCCGGCGGTTTCCACACGCGGTCAGCAGGAACCCGGTCGGCTCGTCGGCGGTGCGGTAGACGTCCAGGACCTCACCCGTTCCGGCGTCCACGGTGATCCGCTCACCGTGGAGCCGGATCGGCTGGGCACAGCCGCCGGTCGCGTAGACCATGCGGTGCCATCGGTCGAAGTCCGGCATGGCTGCGCGTTCGATGGCGGCTCTGATGTCTGCGGAGAAGTGGCCGGGAGTCATGCGGCCACCTCGTCATCGGGTCCGGCCATAGGCCCTTCGTCGAGGTCGCCGATGATCTCGACACCGAGGATCACGCTGATCCGGTGCCACTTCTCGGCGGTCCACCGGGGGCGTTCGGCGGCTTTCTTCCTGCCCCATGCGCGCGCTTCGGCGCTCGGCAAGCGCTCCAAACCAACTCCTTCCTCTCAGCGGAAGGAGCCACCCAAGAAAGCAGACCCACAGGGAGAAGCCCCACGGCGGCATGCGCGTACGGCGCATCCACCACAGGGCTTCGACGAGTCGCTTCTGAGAGTTTGGGTTGGTGAGCGTCTTTGTCTCGGCTGTCGCGGGACGAACCCGCTGGGCGCCACCCGGCGGCCGGGTGCTCACCCCGGCCTAATCATGAACCCTCCAAGACTTAGCGCCCTTGAGAGAGTTCTACCCGTACATGCCGCGCTGGTTGAGGCCGGTCAGGTGCAGGACGGCCTCGCGCAGCGTCTTGGAGGGGATGGTGCCGGTGTTGATGCATACTCCGCCGAGCATGTTGCGCCGCTCGACGAGCGCGACGCGCCGTTCGAGTTTCGCGGCGGCGATCGCGGCCTTCTGCCCACCCGGCCCGGAACCAAGAACGATGACATCAAAATCCCACATAGGGCTCAGTGTGAAGGCACGGAACGATCCCAACCAGACCTGTGACTCCCGCGCTCACCGAGGGAAGCCGCTTCTCGCCTCCCCCGGCCGGTAAAGGCACCCCTGACCGTTTCGGACACCGGCACCGCGGCAAGGAGGCGATTCGCCCTCCGGCGCTGAACCTGATGAGCGGTCCGGACCGTGGCGGCCCTGCCGACACCTCCGGCCTCGGCGCACCGGCACCTCGCCCGGTGACCGCGTCTCGGCCAAGCATCTCCCGCGTGGCGGCCTCATGCCGCCACGCCGTGTCGCCACCGCCTTACGCCATCGCCCCCACGTGGTCCACGATCGCGGTCGCCCCCTCCTGGCGTGCGCAGTTGGCGCAGCAGAACCAGTGTCGACCGGCCTCGACGCCGTGCCCGACGATGCGGACCCCGCAGTGCTCGCAGATCGGTGCCAGCCGCTGGATCGCGCACTCGAAGCTGTCGAAGACGTGCACCCCACCCTGGGTGTGCACCTCGAAGCTCATGTCGTAGTCGTTACCGCACGTTTCACAAGTCGCCATGTTTCCCCCCGAAAACTCGGCATTTCCGGTTAAGTCCTACCCAGGTAGCTGTCAGTCAGACAATCCTTCCCACCACGATCACCACCGCGACCAGCGCGAACACCGCCGAGGCGGCCAGCAGCGGGGGGAGCAGCCGGGCGAACCTCTCACGTGCCACAAGACGGGCGCGGTTGGCGTCGATCCACTCCGCCAGGCGGGGCCAGGCATAGGGCAGCGCCTGGTGGACCAGGCACGCCTGGTCTCCCCGGTGCCCGACCAGCCCCGCGAAACCGTGCAGGACGCCCTCGGACCCGGCGGGGGCCCTGGCCTCGCGGGCGACCGCCTGCCCGTCGGCGTCGATGACGACGAGCCTCAGGAACACCCCCGGCACGCGCTCCCGGTCCGCCGGGTCCAGCGCGGCGAACGCCGACTCGGCCAGCGCGCCCAGATGCGGATCGTCGCAGGCCGTGCGGACCCTGGCCGCGACCTCGGCACCCGCCCGCAGCAGCGGGGCCGTCTCGGGCTCCGGCGCACCCGTCCGGGGAACGGCCGGGTCGGCGGCGATCAGGGCGATCAGCAGGTCACGGGCGGCGGGTCTGGCCCGGGGATCCTTGGCGAGCGCGGCAGCGGCCAGGGGCCGCAGCGAGCGGGGCAGCGGGCTCAGGTCGAGGTCGAGCGAGAGGATCCGGTGCATCACCGCGCCCAGGCTGCCCGCCGCGAACGGATCCTCGCCACTCGCGGCGTACAGCACGATCCCGCCCCAGGCGAACACGTCGGCGGCGGGACCCGCCTCGCCGCCGGTGAACACCTCGGGCGCCGTGTACGACGGCGCGCGTGGCCTGAGCCCGGTGGCGGTCAGCGCGGTTCTCAGCCCGGGACTAACCCCGAATCCGACGATCCTGGGTCCGCTCCGGCCGAGGAACACCTTGTCGGGTGCGAGGTCGCGGTGGACGACCCCGACGTCGTGGAGGGCGGTCAGCGCGACGGCGATCGCCGTCGCGAGGGCGTGCAGGTCGTCACCGTCGAAGATCCGGCCGGCCCCGCGCAGGCTGGGGCCCTCGACGTACTCGCTGACGATGTACGGCCTGGGCCCGTCCAGATCGGCGTCCAGCACCCCCGCCGTACAGAACGAGGCCACCCGGCGAGCCGCGGCGGCCTCACGACCGAACCGCTCACGCAACTCCGGATCGCTCCCGGCGTCACCGTGCAGCACCTTCACCGCCACACGCCTGCCGGCGACGTCGTACGCCTCGTAGACCACACCCTGACCACCCGCACCCAACCGCCCGGCCAGCCAGTAACCGCCCAGCCGCTGCGGATCACCCACGATCAGTTCCCGCGCCACTCTCATGGGGTGTTTGATGCGATCTCCGGAGAAAAAGTTTCTGCTAGCCGGGGCAGACCTTGCGATAGGGCAGGTCACCGAGGTAGGTGCGCCACTCCTCACGCGAGAGGGTGCGGCCCGCACGCTCGCAGACCACCCGCGCCACCGCCTCCGGCTCGACCGGATACTCGCTCAAGGTGCCGGCCGAGTCGACGGCGACCAGCCTGGCCCCGTCGGGACTGAACGCCAGCGACTGGAGATCGCCGGTCTGCGCGACGATCGGCTGGCCGAGGCGGCGCCCGGTCGCGACGTCCCACAGCCCCACCGACCGTTCGTTCACCGCCGCGGCGATGACGTCGCCGCGGGGCGAGTACGTCAGAGCGGCCCCCGCGCCCCGCTCGCTCCGGATCAGGGTGCCCACCCGGTCCCTGCCCCGGGTCTCGAACACCGAGATCCGCCCGACCTGGTCGGCGATGGCGAAGCGGGCTCCGTCCTCGCCGAAGGCCAGCGCGATCGTCGGGATGCCGACGCCGGGCGAGCCGTAGGTGTCGCCGAACGGTTCGCCGGTCTTCGCGTCCAGCAACCGGTGGTCACCGCCCGCGACCGCGAGCGTCTTGCCGTCCGGGGTGAACACCAGCCCATCGACCATCTCCTGCGCCCGCGACCAGCGGAGCCGGCCGCTGGGCACGTCCCAGACGTGGATCTCCCCGCCGGGCACCTCGTCGGAGTCGTAGTAGAGGGTGTAGGAGGCCACCGCGGTGCCGTCGGCGCTGATGGCCACGGCGGGCACCTGGCCCGCGCGGGCGGTGGCGACGGCGGCGATCCGCTTGGAGGTGGCCGTGTCCCAGACGGTCAGTCGGGAACTGTCCCCTCCGGTGTTGGCCACCAGCCGCCCGCCATCGGCGCTGAAGGCCATCTCGAAGAAGCCGTCGGCGCCCTCGGGCCCGACCTCCAGCGAGCCCACGCGGGCGCGCCGCCGGACGTCCCGGATCACGACCTCGCTCGCCTTGTCGCCCCTGGAGGCGAGGAGCCTCCCGTCGGGACTGAGGGTCGCCCAGCCGGTCCCGGGCCCCTTCAGCGTGACGGGCCTGGTCAGCGCGGAGACGTCGAGGCTCGTCACCGAATCCTCCGTGAGGTAACGCAGGGTACGCCCGTCCGGGTCGAAGGCCACGACGGGCTGGTACGCGTCGATCTTCTGGGTGAGCAGCAGCCGGCCGTCCTGGACCCGCCAGACCCGCAGGGCCGTATCGAGTGCCGAGGCCAGGAAGCGTCCGTCCGGGCTGAAGACGAGGTCGCCGGTGGCGCCATCCTCGAAGAAACGATCCAGGTCGGCCCCGGTGGACGCGTCGCGCAGCTCGATCCGCCTGCCTTTGGCCACGGCGACGGTCGTGCCGTCGGGGCTGTAGGCCACGTGCGGCCCGCAGCCGTTGCAGCGGCTGCCCAGCGGGATCCTGCGCAGGTCTTCCAGAGTGAAGGACGCCGTCTCCCCGTTGAGGTCGCCGATCGCGAACCCGCGTCCGTCGGCCGAGATGTCGAAGCCGCCGACGGACACGGGCGGCGACAGTTCCTTACCGGTCACGACGTTCCAGAGCGTGAGGCCCTGCCCCTGGGTGACCACGAGCCAGTCGTCGGACTGCCCGAAGAACACCCCGGTGTCGCCACCCGCGGTCCGCCCCTGGACGGCGATGGAGAACCCCGTCGGCCTGCCGGTCCGCACGTTCCAGACCTTCAGCCTCAGACCGCTGATCACGGCCAGCAACCCGCCGCCCGGGCTCAGCGCGATGTCGCGCAGGTCGTCGCCGACGCCGGTGAGACCGCCGGTGCGCCTTCCGGTCCGCACGTCCCAGAAGCGCGCCTCGCCGTCGCTCGCGCTGACGAGCGTGCGCCCGTCGGCGCTCAGCGCCCTGAGGGTCTGAATTCCCGCGGCCGGATCATGGAAGGCGGCCGTCTCCCGCTGGGCCAGCGAACCGGCCAGGCTCGCCCTGGCCTCGGTCACCGGCGCCAGCCGCCAGGCGGCCACGCTGAGCAGCATGGCCCTGACCGGCTCGGCGATCCGCAGCGCGTCGGCCGTCGCGGCGAGCCGGGCGGCCGTCGCCTGGTCGCGCTGGGAGGCGATGACGTCGCTGCGCGCGTCGGCCACCCTGCTCTGCTGCACGGCGAGCACCCCGGCGACCAGCGCGACGACCAGCAGCACGGCCAGCGTGCCGGACAGCACCCGGCCCCGGCGGGCGCGGCGCCGGGTGAGGGCGGCACCCGCCTCCAGGAAGTCCCGCTCGACCGGGCTGAGCGTGATGTTGCGGCGCCCCGTGGCCGCCCAGCGCATGGCGTTCTCCAGGCTGCTGCCCTGGAACAGGTCGCCCTCCCGCTGCCCCTGGGCCTCCCAGCGCCGCGCCGCGGTCAGGATGCCGCGGTGCACGGCCAGGCCGTCCCGGTTGGCCTGGACCCACATCCGCAGCCTCGGCCAGGCCTGCGGCAGCGCGGGCCGCGACAGCCAGACCTCCTCCTCGTCGTGGGCGACCAGGTACGAGAACACCTCCACCAGACGCCGGACCGCTGTCACCTCGCCCTCCTCGCGCCCGTCGAGAAGCTCGGCCCATCGCGCCTGCCGTACGATCAGCTGGTCGTCGTCGGTCACGGTGACCAGCCGCAGGAAGATCTCGGGGGCGAGTTCGCGCTCGGCCGGGCCGAGCGCGACGTAGGCGTCCTCGGCGAGGGTGCCGAGCGCGGGGTCGGCGGACGCCGCGCGGATCTGGGCCCCGGCGTCGCTGCCCGCCGCCAGCAGTCTCGGTGTGTCGATGGCGCCGTCCCCGCTGACCAGGGCGAGCAGCAGGTCCCTCGCGGTGGGCCGCGCGGCGGGGTCCTTGGCGAGGGAGGCCGCGACGAACGGTCGCAGGTGCTCGGGGAGCATGTCCAGCTGGGGCTGTACCGACAGCACGCGGTGCATGATCCCGCCCAGACTCTCCGCCCGGAACGGGTCGGCACCCGTCGCGGCGAAGACCATGATCCCGCCCCAGGCGAAGATGTCGACGGCGGTGCTCGCGCGCTGGCCCATGAAGATCTCGGGGGCCATGTAGGTCGGGGTGCCCGCCACCATGCCGGTCGCGGTCAGTGACATGTCCTCCGTGCGGGCGACGCCGAAGTCGATCACACGGGGGCCGTCAGGACCCAGCAGCACGTTGTCGGGTTTGAGGTCGCGGTGGATGACCCCGGCCTCGTGGACGGCGGTCAGCGCGGTGGCGATCGCCGTCGCGAGACGGTGCAGGTCGCCTCCGGTGAAGCGGCGCCCCTCGGCGACGGCCCTGCGCAGGCTGGGGCCCTCGACGTACTCGCTGACGATGTACGGCCTGGGCCCGTCCAGATCGGCGTCCAGCACCCCCGCCGTACAGAACGAGGCCACCCGGCGAGCCGCGGCGGCCTCACGACCGAACCGCTCACGCAACTCCGGATCGCTCCCGGCGTCACCGTGCAGCACCTTCACCGCCACACGCCTGCCGTCGACGTCGTACGCCTCGTAGACCACACCCTGACCACCCGCACCCAACCGCCCGGCCAGCCAGTAACCGCCCAGCCGCTGCGGATCACCGTCGATAAGTGTCGTGCTCAACTCACACTCCGTTCAACGGCAGGTTGGACGCTCCTGAGGACGACGAAGTTCGCGGAGTGCCGAACATTCCGAACACGTCTCGCCCTCCTTGAGTGAACGGTGACGAAACTCTCGCGGCCGGCATGGCCCGTGGCCTGCTGGGCGACCTCGACGAGGCCGGGAACACCGACCAGGATGCCTGCTTCCGGCCGGCCGGGGAGGACCGTTCGGAGATCGGAGACGTCACGGGCCGACCGGTCGTCAGAGTAGCCGGGCCCGCACCGGACGTGCCGCGTTCGGCGCGCGTACGCCGCGAAAAACACGTCGTGCCGTGGTCGGCCGGAGGTGCCGGTGGCATGGGTCGCGGCGATCCCGGCGATCAGCGTCCAGCCCCGGGCCGCCATCACCGTACGCACGCATTCGGAGGCTCTCCGTAGCCAAACCGGTTGATCCAGAGGGCGGGGGCGGGCTAGGTTGGCTCGCACGGACTTTCGCGCGTGCCGGGCCCACCAGCCCCGGGCACGCCGGTGTCAGGCGACGCATAGCACGGCGAGCCCGAGGAGGGGAGGAAGATCATTCGACGCGCCAGGATCATCCGGCAGCGGAGCGCACGCCGCCCCGTCCGCACCTCCGGCCTGGATCTGAGGTCTCCCTCGGGTCGCCCACTCCCCTATTGACCTGGTCTTTACGGCAGTCTTATGCGGCGATCTGTAGATATTTCATATAACGGAACCATCACGCCGGGGGGCTCAATGAAGAGACTTGTGGTCGTGCCACCATATGTCGCACGGCTCAAGATCAGGGATATTCGTTCCGCGACACGCCGTGGAGTGACCGGCGACGCCAAGGTGGTCGATCTCAGCGCCTACACGGGCCGCAACGTTCTGCGCTTTCCACAGACGAGCGGCCCTACCTCCGCCGCCTGACCTCCATCGCGAAAGACCCGCCCGAGCGGGTCTTTCTCCGTTTCCGGCCCCTTCCCGTGCCCCGGCGCCGACCGCCTCCACGTCCACGGCCCGGTCACCGGCGGTCTCGGGCCTACTCGCCGCCGGAGGCTTTCCGGGTGAGGAACAGCAGGAACACCGGGGCCAGCACGCAGAGGGCGAGCACGACGACCTGCCCCACCGCGTCCACCATGTCGAAGTGCCCCAGGTGACCGAGGTGGAAGGTCAGGTGCGGCACCGAGAGGAGCAGGTGTCCGGCAAGCGGCGAGCAGGACGCGCGACCAGGTCGCGGTCCGGAACGGCACGCGCGTGGTGGAGACCGTCTCGTTCATCGTCCCTCCGCTCCTGCCTCGTAGCCGCTCCGGCCGGCGGCCACGGAGACGAAGTCCGTGAAGGTACCGCGCCCGTCGGGGTGGTCGGGCGCGAGGTGCACGCCGCGCCGGAAGGCTGCGGCGATCCTGCCGGGTATGGGCAGCGGTATGACGAGCCCGCGCCCGCCGGTGACCCGCAGATAGGTCCGCGCCAGTTCGGCCGCGCTCGCGATCTCCGGGCCTCCCATGTCGGGAACCCGCCCGGCGGGCGTGCCCAGCGCCAGTTCCACCAGCCGCTCGGCGACCTCGGTGACCTCCACCGGCTGGAAGGCCGTCCCGGCCGGGACCGGCAGGACCTTCGATTTCGCCAGTTTCCCCAGCATGAGCACCAGCAGGTTGTGGAACTGCGTCGTGCGCAGGACGGTGTACGGCAGCCCCGAGCTCTCGATCAGCCTCTCGACCTCGTGCTTGTGCCGGTAGTAGGTGTACGGGTGCCGGTCGACGCCGACGATGGAGACGTAGACCAGATGGGTCTTGGGAGGCGTCAAGGCGATCAGCCGCCGGGCGGCCTCGACGTCCGCCGAGGCGTCGCGCGGGTCGCTCGCGAGGTGGATGACCGTATCGACCCCGTCGAGGGCGAGGCCGAGTCCCGCCCCCGTCTTCAGGTCTCCGATGTGGGGCCCGCGCGTGCGGCTCAGCACTCGGGCCGGATGACCGGCCTTGGCGAGGCGGTCCACAACGTGGCGGCCAAGGACCCCCGTACCACCGGTTACCAGGATGTTTTCTGTCATACCCCTACGAACCGGCAGCCCCTTGCAAATGTGACAGCTTTTCCGGATTGAGCACGGCACGCAGGCCGACGACGGTCTCGGCGGAGATCTCGATCACGAAGATCGCGATGAGCTCTCCCCCATGCCAGGCGAGGACCGCGTCCTGACCGTTGACGTCGGCGTGGGTGAACTCCGCCCCCTGCCCGTACCTGCCGACGATCCCGGCGAGGTAGCGGACGACCTTCTCCCTGCCGGTGATCGGCCGCAGCGCGGAGCGCACCTTGCCGCCACCGTCGGCCCAGGCGACCACGTCGTCGGCGAGCAGCCGCTCCAGCCCCGCCAGGTCGCCGCTGGTGGCGGCCGCCAGGAACCGTTCCACGATCCTTCGCCGCTGCTCGCCCGGGGCGTCGAACCTCGGACGCTCACCGACCCTGCGCCGGGCCCTGCCGGACAGCTGGCGGCAGTTGGCCTCGGACAGATCGAGCACGTCGGCGATCTCGCGGTAGCCGTAGGAGAACGCCTCCCGCAGCACGAAGACGGCCCGCTCGGCCGGGGTGAGCCGCTCCAGCAGGAGCATGAAGGCCAGGGACACCGCGTCGCGCTGCTCGGCGGTCTCCATCGGGCCGAGCGCGCCGGTCGGCGCGGGCTCGGGGAGCCAGAAGCCGACGTAGCGCTCGCGGGTGGCGCGGGCGGCGGTCAGCCGGTTGAGGCAGAGGTTGGTGACTACCTTGGCCAGCCAGGCTCCGGGGGAGCCGATGTGCTCACGCTCGGCACCGCTCCAGCGCAGGTAGGCGTCCTGGACGACGTCCTCGGCCTCGGCCGCCGAACCGAGCATCCGGTAGGCCAGGCCGAACATCTTCGGCCGCTCCGCCTCGAACTCCTCGATCACCCGACCAGGGTGCCAGACGGAACGGAGATCCCCGCCGCCCCCTCGCACGACCTCGCGCGTCGCGGTCGCCGGCCAGGATGCCGAGACGGCGGCGGGAGGACGCGGCAGCGGCCATGCCCACCGGTGCCGGTCCAGCCGTACCCGACGAGGCGGGGAGCCGACCTGTCATCGCCGACTCTCCGCACCTATCCGCCGTCTCACATCGGACGGCGCTGGAATACTGGGGCAGAGCACTTATTCATGGGCTGCGGTATTCCTGCGTCATTCACCTCATCTGCCGATTTCACCAGGCAAGCACCGGCGGTATCAATCACATTAACAATGGGAGGTCATATCGGCCGAAGCCAGGAGTGGAACCCAGCAGGCCCTGTTTGACCAGGCATTTCATTCCTCGGCAGCGCCGAGGGTACTGAGGGAGTGCGCTTATTCGGAAGGTTCGGTGTTTCCGGCGTGCCTGCGGTCCGGCGTCGTAACCCGCATTGACTGGACCGGGGTCCATGTTGCCGGCACCTCGCGCATCAGCAGCGCGCAGTCGAGCTTCGCGCTGCCGTGCGGGAACCGATCCCGGTTGTCGAAATAGCTGGACCGGACAGCGTGGACGTCGACGGGCCGCACGCGCCATGAGTCGGCCCCGATTTTTAGCCCGTCAAGACGCCCTTCGTCGTGGGTAGCGGAAAAACCTGTCGAGCCGTGCCGGAAGAACTCCGATGCCTCACCCAGGTCGGTGAACAGTTCGCTGCCCTGGAACAGCTCTGCCGTGCGAACGTGTACGCTCACGCTGACCAGGCCGTCACGGCCGTCGAAGGCCACGTGGAGGTCCTCCGCCGTTTCCCGCACGTCGAACGACGCCCGGTGGTGCACACCGGGGAACAACCGGCCGCCGACCAGCACAGTGACCATCGATCCGCTGTCCCTGCGCGGGATGTACACCCCCGTCTCAGGACCTCGCGGCCCGTCCCACTCCACGGCGATGCGATGCGCGGCGTTCTCACTGCGCATCCCCAGACCGTCCGGGAGCCACGTGGGTCGAACCCGCCCGAGGCGGATCAGGCAGATTCCGGCGACCGCCCATCCTCCGACCTGCTGAGGCCGCAGTGGCATCGGCAGCAAACGTGCGGCGATTTCTGGATCGACCCGGTAGTTCACCAGGAGCCGCCGTTCGACCACACTCGCCATGGATAGCCGTCTCATGCCATATCGCCCTCCTCGACGACTACCGCCTGTCCGCTTGGAGCATAGGACGCCTATTCGGAAAACTGATTACTCCTCCGGGCTCCCTGGCACTGGTTCGCGCCGACAGGCGTGAAAGTGAAGCTGTCGGCGAAGTCGGCCCCCTCGCCGCGGACGGCTAGAAGCATGGGCTCGCCGTACAATGCGGTCTGATCCGTACGCAAATGAAGGAACTCGTTCCAGAAATGGAAGCAGAGCAAAGAATCCTGGGGGTGCCCCGTCGCATATACCAGGGTCTTGGGAAAGTACGGGTTCGTGCCACCGCAGTGGACAGACGGCGGCCCGAACATACCGAGGGTCTGTCCGAGGGGTCGATCTCGCTCACACCAAGCCTTGTTGGCACCGATCAGCTTGTCGTACCCGTCCCGCGACAGGATACGGTCCAGCCGGAGACATCCGTGACGATAGGCGAACTCGGCATAGACGGACGCGGCCATGTCATCGGTTCCGACACCCAGAGAGACTCGAAGGCTCCCCGAACTCCCGTGGAGAGAAAAGCCCTCCGAGCACGAAGGGAATCCTGTTCCTCACTCCAGAC
The DNA here is from genome assembly GCF_050943795.1 of Streptosporangium sp. CA-115845. Classification (NCBI taxonomy): domain Bacteria; kingdom Bacillati; phylum Actinomycetota; class Actinomycetes; order Streptosporangiales; family Streptosporangiaceae; genus Streptosporangium; species Streptosporangium sp. CA-115845. The sequence continues at coordinate 7,306,568 of NZ_CP191988.1, forward strand.
TTGTTCACGATCGTCCGTGAACGCCATTGCGTCGAAGTAAATTCTTAGGGCGATCTCTCCGCCGAACATTCCTGGCCGACGAAGAGCCGAATTGATCTGAGTGAACAGGTACCCTCGCACCTGCTCGACCGTCCGCACTTCTCGCCGACCGTCCGCATCGGCCATCGACTGCCCCTGCTTTCGCCGCTACGACCTTCTGAAAACACCAGAAGGGGGCCGGACTCAACTCCGACCCCCTTCCTACCGGGCACTATGCAGGTTTGGCTTCCGTATCCAACGCTGCTTTTCCGCCCAGAATACTGGGACCTGCTGGGAGTCATAGGTACGCCGAGTTCGAGCTCATGGTGCCAGTCGGCTACTGCTGTTGTCGTGACCCGCGCCAGCAGTGACAGACGCTGACGGGAACCGCTCGGTGAGGACACCGCAAACGTGGGTCTGCGATAGACCCCGGCGGTGAAGGACATGCACCGCGCCACCACTTTCGAGGCCGGGAACCCCCACTCGATCGCGCGCAAGGAGTTCGCCACGATGCAGCCGCTCGGGCCGGTGATCGCCCTCCTGCAGGCCCTCACCCATTACAAGATCATCAAGTCGTGTCGCCGCGTACCCAACCAGTGTGGGCAGTACACTAGCGACGCCCTCCGGTCCTCCGGTCCAGCAGCTCGCGGGCGGTCGTCGGCCGAACATGGTCGGTGGCGGCGAGTAGTTCCGCCTCGGTCACGACAAGACCGCTGATCTGGAGCAGCACCTCGCCGTATCTGGCGAACAGGGCCACGGGCCTGTCGTCAATGATCCAGAGGACGCGACCATCGGGCAGCGGCCGACAGGTATCGTTGCTCGGAAAAGCCCAGACGGGTTTCAGATACCGCGCGGATTTCAGATACCGTGCGGCACACGCCTGGCCGGGGGTTGCCGCCGTGGCACGAATGAACACCTGCGTCTCCCAGTCCGCTCGCATATCGAAACCGGGTGTGTAAAAGCGATGGAGGATGATGCGGGGTGTGTCCAGGCGATAGGTGAGCTCGACTGCCGGGCCTCCGTCCTCTGGATCGAGTCGCCACAAACCCGCCACGTACCGACGGCCGGGGAGGTTCAGGGAGACCAGCGGCACTCCCATCGTGTCCAGGTCCCGGACCTGGTGCCAGTGCCGTACTTGATCCGAAACCTGGGCGGCACCTACCGGAAAAGCGATCATCGCTCCCGCGAGGAGAATCCGCGGCAGGGCGGTACGCGGCATGACCATCCAGGCCGCGGCGGCGTACCCCGCGACACCGGCCAGGAGAAAGGTGATCCCGAAGAGCGGTTCCGGCAGGCCGTAGGCCGCCCTGTGGGAAGGGGCGAGCGCGAACAGCCCCGAGGTCAGCGCCCCGAAGGCCGCGGATCCGGCGAGTGCCACCAGCCACCAACGGGAGACCTTGGCCGACCGCGCCAAGATCCCGCTGAGCAGAATCGGGACCACGATGATCGCGAGGCCGTTGATGACGCCGCCCGGTCCTTGGGAGAGCGCCAGCTCGTTGGGCCGGATGGCCCTGATGACAAAGCTGCTCAGCCCTCTGTAGCCCATTACGTCGTCGGTCCAGATGACGGCGACCACCACACCGACGATAAGTCCTACCAGGGCGCTCCTGGCAAGGAGCGCCCGACCCGATAATTCGCCCATGTTCGCAACTATCGATCGTGCCTGGCAATCTGCCAACCCGACGAGATGGCCCGCCCACTACATCGTGGGCAGGGATCCCGCCCTCAGCGATACGTCGACAGGTCAGCCTGTTCACCGGAAGTTGACAGCCCCGTCGAAAAGCGAATTGAACTCGTCAGCCAGAGCTCTCTGACCGCGATCGAACGTCGGGCCTGCATGGCTCGCCCGAGCAAGGCGCGCCCCATCGTGGGTGGCGGAAAAGTTCGTCGAGCCGTGAAGGGAGAACTCCGACGCCTCCTCCAGATCAGCGAACGGTTCACTGCCCCGGAAACACCGAAAAGGGGCCGGACTTGATTCCGGCCCCCTTCGATCACCAGGCACTATGCAGATTCGGCCGTTATATCCAACACTGCTTTTCCGCCCGGAATATTGGAAGTACTGGGACCTGCTGGGAGTCATAGGTACGCTGAGTTCGAGCTCATGCCGCCAGTCGGCTACTGCTGTTGTCGTGACTTGCGCGAGCAGTGACGGATGCTGACGTGGCTTTGTAGGTGAGATTCGAGGCCAGATGTTGGTCAACGGCTCTCGCGGCGGTTGAGGTGGTTAAGCCGTGTTGGTGAATTCGGGAGCCACCGACGCTGTCGCGGTGGGAGTATCGAGGCGCTACTCCATGTGAGGAGGTGCCGGTGCCGCGGTCGATGCCTAAGGTCGAGCTGTTCGTAGCGATCCGTCGGGAATCTCGGGCTGGACCAAGACCTTCACCGACCCGGGCCTTTGCGCCGCGATCGTCGATCGCCTCACCTTCGCAGGCAACATCATCGAAACCGGCACTGACTCCTACCGCCTGGCTCAGACCCGAGCCCGCGCCGACCACCTAGCCAGCTGATCACTGGTCCCGTCACTGAGTCTTTTCCATCGGTGTCATGCTCGTAGTGAGTACGGCCGAGAAGGTCACCGCAGGGCGCCATGCGCATGATGGCGTGCTCAGGAATCAGTCGGCCCACAGCAAGGCATCCGGCCACTCGTACCTGCGGTCATCGTCAGTCAACGGCTGGTAGTGCGTGACGGCGATGAGTTCACCGGAGCCGTCGAAGCCCCGGAATTCGGCCCTGTCGTCGACGTGGCGGATCGTGTGCGGCACGGTGATCAGTCCGCTGGCCGGAACGGGAACGTCGATGACGTCTCCGGCGTAGCGCACCTGCACGGTGGCTATCCTTCGCGTCGCCATCATCGTCAACTCAGCCACCCATTCCGTGTCGGGATGTGCAAGCTGGGCTGACAGGTTCACCAGGTCGTTGCCGCGCCAGTCGGACAGCGGCTCATCCGGCCGGTTCAGCACCCACTCCGGCATGCCGCCTCCCGAGGAGGTGAGCGGATACTGCCACTGTCCGGCCGGTGAGCGCGCCAGCAGGTAAGTGTCGTCGTAGAGCTCTTCGTCTTCTCCGTTGCGGAACAGTACGATCACCGATCCATAGCGACCCCACAGGCCTGCCACAGCGATCGTGGCCGAGCCGGGCGGGAGAGTCATCGGGAGTGGCGGTGCGCCGTGGTCGAGCGCGTCGAATAACGCCTGCTCATCGAAGAATCGGTAGGAGTCGTCAGACGGTTTCTGTTCCGTATGTCCCATGTGTTTCAGCGTAACGATGTCCAGGCCACACGCTCAGATGGTGCTGCCCATCCTGCTGCTGCAGTATTCCAGTATGGTCCTGCATCCCCCCACCGCTAGGTCATCCCCGGCGGGTAGCGGCTGGAAAAGACTCACTCATAGTGACGCTCCTTGGGTGGTTCAGACCGTTTAGGTTGGCTCCCAAAGTCATCAACATTTCAAGCCCGTTGATCAGCGACTGGCCCTCAAACTCATCAATACCTGGCTCTCGTTCACACTTTCATAGCCACTGACGGGACCCGTTCGGCGAGAACACCGCAAACGAGGGTCTGCGATAGGCCCCGCTCCGGTGCCGAAAGCGTAGACACAGCGACGGTGCTCACGTGGTCCACGTGCTTGTCATAGGATTCCGAGTTCGTCGAGGAGATCCTCCGGATCGTCATCGCCATCCTCGTCGAGAGTTTCAAGTCCTGGGTCGAAGAGGTCAAGATCCTCGACGTCTTCATCCCGGAGGACTTGTCCCCAGTAGTTCGCGTAGATGCCGCCAGCCTTGTTGACCCAGTCCACGGCGGTGTTGATGTGGAGGTCGAGGAGCCGGGCCAGAGTCCTTGGTTGGACGGTCGTGCCCAGCTGGAACAGCATGGTGTTGCGCATCGGTCGGGCGTGGATGCCGTACTTGGCCAGCCGGACGCCAAGTCGGTCGGAGGATAGATGGGTTCCGGCTCCATCTCCGAGGAAGAGCCACCTGGCGTTTTCGATGAATGGCGCATTCCGGCGAGGACCCTGCGCGAGCAGCTCGGCGATGTGCCGACCCATCGGCTCGGGGAGCTCTAGCCAATCCTTACCCAGCTTGATCCGTGGGGGCGTAGATGCTGGGTCGACGCTCTCTCGTTCGATGCTGGCGATCCGAGACAGGTGCTGACCGTAGAGGACGACGAGAAGACCGGCAACGCGAACGTCTGCGGGAAACCCTTCTTCATGAAGCAGTCTGTGAGCAAGTCGATGCGCAGCTGGTAGTCCTCGACGGCGGGTGGGGATTGGGGCATCCGCAACGGGATGGCGGATATCGGAAGGTCCAGCAGACGTTGGCGGATTGCCCAGAGCAAGAACTCCCGGGCCCAGTGGCGGGTGCTCGGGCCTGCCAGCCACTCGTCGACGCCTGATCGGTCGAGCCCGGCCAGTCCGCCTCGCAGTTGAGCCCAAGCCAGCAGGTCGATCGCAGCACGTAGCTGGTTCTGGGCTCGCCTCACGGTGCCACGAGTCGCCTTGCCGGCTTCGCATGGACCTTCGACGGATGGTAGGAGCCGGTGACGATGGAACTGCTGGAGAGTCCAGCGGTCGGCGGCCTGCTCGACCTTGGCCAGCACCTGTCGCGCCCAGGCTTCGTAACGGCCGGCGAGAGCATGTCGGGGTTCGAGAACTTCGGTCGAGACGAGGATCATCCTGGCGTTCTCGACGGCTTGGCGCCGATCTGCTTTGCCATCGGCACGCTCCAGGCTTTCGATCGCGTCGAGATCTTCGTGAGCGGGTTTGTGCTCACGCCGAAGAAGTCCGATAAGAATCTGTGCCGTGGGGCTCTGCTCGAGCCAGTTCAGGCTGGATCTGGGGTTGGGGCTGGCGGCCAACCGCTCGGCGACCGCGCGGCCTGCGTCTCCACAATCGTTGAAGACCTTTCTAATGTGCTCGGTCAGCACACATCTTTCGCAACGACCGCCCGAGTGGAGCCGGTCCTCGAGCCCGCATCCAGTGCAGGTGCCACCGACGTCGACGCCGAGGCATTCGCTGCAGACTCCGGGGATGAAGAAGACGCGCCTGGTCTTCCCACAGCGGCTGCACTCCTCCCGTCGACGCATGGCCCGATCTCGGCAGCTGGAGCATCTCGGGCCGTCTGGGAGGAAGCTGATGCCGTGGTCTCTGCCGCAGGTGACGCATACCGCCAATCGCACGTTGTCGGCGTCTGCGGCCTCCACAGGGTCTTCGCCGACCGTGGCGAACGTCGCTGTGGCCTGCGCGATGCAGCCGAAGCACCAGCCGGAACGGCCACGGGTCCTCAGCCGAGGGATCAGCCGTTCTTGTCCGCAATTGGCGCAGGTCTCCAAGGGGCGTCGGGCGCAGGACTTGCAGAGCGGTCCGTCATCGGTCCGGGCGGAGACAGGACGGTGCCGTAGGCAACCACGACACTGCTCCACAGGGGTCTGATAGCAGCAGAGCCCGATCGGCCCATCCGGTGTTCGCGCGACGACATGTCCGATCTGCCCGCAGCGGACGCATGGTTCGACGACATCGGGATGGCGTCGGCGGCATGGGGCGCACCAGGACCAGCCGTCTTCGTCGCGCCAGGCGACGTTGCGCTCCTTCTGGCAGGACCGGCAGGTCTCGATTCGTCCTGAGGTCTTCCGATAGCAGTTCTCGCAGATACGGCCGTCTTCACTTCGATGGGGAAGGACACGCCGCTCTCTTCCGCAGCCCGCGCAGCGGGGCCGGGCAAGATGTGGCAGTTCGGCAGCAAGGGCGTGCCGAAGCCGTTGAACCAGTGGCGGGGGTGCGTTGTCCTGAGTCAGTGACCCGCCAGCGCGCATCCATTCCGCGACCCGGCGTCGGGATATCCGGTGAATCAGGACGTCTACGATGACCTTTTGCGCGGCGTCGTTGCTGGCACCGAGCTGCACGATCGCGCGCTCGACAAGAGCTGTGTCCTGATCGTCGGCGCAGTTGTCACAGCGTGAGGCCAATGCCGGCATCCTGTGGAGTCCGGCAGGGCACGTCGATCTGCTGGGATCAACGCTCCGGGCCTTGGACCCGTCGGCATTACGGGGCCCGCAAGCCATGCAGGTCGGCTGTGAGGTGCTCCAAGGATTCCGGACAGACCACTCGCTAGGGTGGTAACAGTCCGAAGGAGATAGAAACATGCCGAAAGGTTCCAGGCGTAGGTTCAGCCAGGAGTTCAAGGACGAGGCTGTGCGCATGGTCCTCGATGGCCCCCGTACGATCGCCGAGGTCGCCAGAGAGTTCGGCGTCCACGACACCACGCTCGGCAATTGGGTGAACACCTACAAGCGAACGCGTGCGGAAGAAGAACCGCACTCCCTCAGTGGCCCCGAGCGCGCCCGGTTGCGTGAACTCGAGCGGGAAAACTCCGAGCTCCGCGAGAAGCTTTCCTTCTTGAAAAAAGCCGCGGCCTTCTTCGCGGCCGAGAACAATCGGTGACCGCGAAGTTCGAGTTGATCGACGCGGAGAAGGCCAACCATAAGATTGTGAAAATGTGCGACTGGCTGGAGGTGTCCCGCTCGGGGTATTACGAGTGGCGCGACCGGCCCGCCTCGGCGACCGCGCAGCGTCGCGACCTGCTCCAGGACCTGATCGCGGGCATCTTCTACGAGCACGAGGAGGTGTACGGCTACCGGCGCGTCCACGCCGAGTTGCTGCGCCGCGGTGAGCGCTGTTCGGCTGAGCTGGTACGGGTGCTGATGCGCGAGCTGGGCCTGCTGCCGGCGCAGGTGCGGCCCTTCACGCCGAAGCTCACCGAGCAGGGCGCCTTCCGGGGCATCCCCGACCTGGTCAGACGCGATTTCACCGCCGTCCGGCCCGGCGTCAAGCTGGTAGGCGACATCACCTACATCCCGACCTGGGAGGGGTTTTGCTACCTGGCCACGGTGATCGACTGCTACAGCAAGGCCGTGGTGGGGTGGGCGATGGCCGATCACTACCGCACCGAGTTGATCACCGAGGCGATAGAGAACGCGGTACAGGCCTTCACCATTGAAAAGGACGCGATCTTCCACTCCGATAGAGGGTCGAACTACACGTCCGATGAATTTGGTGCCGCACTGAAGAGGTTGGGTATTCGGAGGTCCGTTGGCCGTACCGGCATATGTTACGATAACGCCATGGCCGAATCGTTCTTTTCGGCGTTGAAGAACGAGTGGCTGAAACGGTATGTTTTCACCAGCCGGGCGAAGGCTCGCCGAGCCGTGATCCGTTATATCGAGGGCTTCTACAATCGGCGCCGACTTCATTCATCTGTTGGTTACCGGACGCCATTCGAAGTCCTCGACGAGTACACAGCACTTCAGTCGGTGGCGTAGCTCACGGCCGCAGATTCCGCTGTCCGGAATGATCTCAGCCCCTCAGCTGCGACGATCCTCGCGAGTCCACCCGACGGGGGCGTCCGCAATGCGTGCACGAAGGAATGCGGTCGATGATGCCGGCCTCGTGCAGTGCAACCGCCAGCCGATATGAGACCTCCCCGGTCATGGCGACATTCGGCCACTCTGCCCCCGCGGGACTCTGTAGCCGGTTGACGAAGCGCGCAAGACCGCTCTGGGCCAGTCCGGCAGCTTCGATAGCGGCGGCGACAGCGTCCAGCGTCGTGCCGGAAAGGCGACCGTGAATAGCCTCAGCCATCTCGGCCGCAGTCTTGGCGGCCGTCACAGGAACTCACCGGCGCGAACGACTTTCGCACCGCGCAGCCGTTGCCGGGCTGCGGGGTCGGGCTCGTGATCAGTTGCGACCTGACCGAGGTCGAGCCACAGATCGGACGGCGTGCAATCGAAGATCCGGCACAGCGCGAACTGAACCTCGACGGTGAGTCGTGCCGGCGCCTGGGTCACCAGCTCGTGAACGCGGCTGTGTCCGATCTTGACCCCCTGGGCCGTCAGCAGTTCCTGGACCTGTTTGGCGAACCGGATTTGGGCATTGGCCATCAGTACCGGCAACTGCCACCGCACCGCCTGCCCCCAGGGCATGGTCCGCACCAGCGGTCCGCGCGCAGTACCGCCGACGTCGTTCTTGGCTGTCGCCTGGGCCATGGTTCCTCCGCTGCCGCTACCGGGTCCGCGTGGTCAGGTCGGCGATTGCCGCCGTCATCTCACGGTTCATGTGGTCCTCGCCGATGTGGGTGTAGTTCGAGGTCGTCGACGCCAGCTTGTGCCCGGCCTGGCGCTGCCGCCATGCGGCATCGCGGCCTGCCTCGGCGGTGTGTGTCAGATAGCTGTGACGCAGGCAGTGCGGCGTCAGGTTGGTGTCCAGGCCGCAGGCATCGCGGCGGTCCGCGAAGGCGCTCTGATAGGTACGGGTCGTGAGCGGCTGCTGACGGCCGGAGGCGTCGCAGCGCTCGGAGGGCCACAGCCAAGGCCCTTCGGGGAAGACCGGCCGGATGTCCTCCAAATAGACACGAAGCGCCTCGACCGCCCAGTCCAAGACCATCTGCACTCCGCGCTGGCGGTAAGTGCCGCCCTTGCTGCGCTTGCCCCAGCGGACTCTCACGACGGCCAGGCGGCCGAACTGCGGCGCCACCGGATGGGGCAGCAGATCGCAGGTCTGGATCTTGACGAGTTCGCCCGGCCGCACGCCAGTGGCGTACTGGACCTTGAACATGGTCGCGTTTCTCCAGGCAATCGCCGCGCCCTTGTGGTTGGCGGCCACGAGTTCTTCAACCCGGTCGTCGACGTGGTCGAAGAGCACCCGCAGCTCGTCTCGGCTGACCTCGCGCCGTTCCGGTCGGTGATCGTATTCTTCGATGTGCCGGGTGGTGTTCCATTCGTGGCAGACCTGTTTCGGCACTTGGCCGAACGCCTCCTGACACAGCTCGATCCACGGGTACTGCGGGTTGACGGCGTACTCGCAGAACCGGCGAACCACTCCTTGGCGGCTGCGCAGCGTAGACGGTGCGATCTCACGTTCACGCATGTCAGCCGACCATTCATCGACGTCCTGAGCAGTCCACTCCCAAGGCCAGGCGTCCGACCACACGACGAATCCACGAAGCATCTGCAGGAGCTTGCCGACTGATTGCCGATCCCTGCCGGCCGCCAGAAGCATGGTGCCGTAGCCCCGCAGCATGTCGGCGAAGAGCTCCGCCTGCATCCCCTGTTGAGGGGTTCCCTGCACGAGACGAAGGTGACTATTCGCCGCAATACCTCTTCCGGTTTAACCGGTGATGTGCCGGTTAAACCGGAGACCAGCATGTGAGGGCCCTGCGTCAATAGCAAGGAGGTCCGGCCAAAAGGCCGGACCTCCCCGTAAACCCAACATCAGCAAGACCTCAGCCGAAGCGCCGAGTTCCGGTTAGACCGGATGACTTCGGGGAGTCAGCTGCAACCGCTGGTGGAGCCGCAGCCCTCGCAGACGTAGCAGCTGCCCGCGGGGCGCATCTTGGTGCCGCAGGTCATGCAGAGCGGCGCGTCGGCGGTGCGGCCCTGGTGGGACTCCAGGGAACCGGCCCGCCGCGGGGTTTCCACCGGCACCGCTTCGGCTCGGGCCTGGGGCTCCTCGATGGGGGCCGAGGTGGCGAGCTCGGCGATGACCTCGTCGGCGTGGATCGGGGCCGGGTCCTCACCACGCTGCTGGGCGGCGCGCTCGGAGGCGGAGAAGATACCGAGGGCGGCGCGGTCGTCGTAGGGCAGGTGGTCCAGGGCCAGGCGGCGGAAGATGTAGTCCATCACCGAGGCCGCCATCCGGATGTCCGGGTCGTCGGTCATGCCGGCCGGGTCGAAGCGCATGTTGACGAACTTGCCGACGTAGGTCTCCAGCGGCACCCCGTACTGCAGGCCGATGGAGATGGCCACCGAGAACGCGTCCATGACGCCCGCGAGGGTCGAGCCCTGCTTGGACATCTTCAGGAAGACCTCGCCGAGGCCGTCGTCGGGGTAGGAGGAGGCGGTCATGTAGCCCTTGGCGCCGCCCACGGTGAAGCGGGTGGTGGTGCTGGGACGCTGGTTCGGCATCCGGCGACGGGTCGGACGGCTGATCTCCACGACCTGGATCTCCGGCTCGGCGGCGACCTCCTTCGCCTCGGTCTTCCTGCCGGCGGCCGAGAGGGGCTGGCCGACCTTGCAGTTGTCGCGGTAGACCGCGAGGGCCTTCAGGCCAAGCCTCCAGCCCTCCAGGTAGACCTGCTCGATGTCCTCGATGGTGGCGGACTCGGGGAGGTTGACGGTCTTGGAGATGGCGCCGGACAGGAACGGCTGGGCCGCGGCCATCATCCGGACGTGCCCCATCGGGGCGATCGCGCGCTCGCCCATGGCGCAGTCGAACACCTCGTAGTGCTCGCGGCGCAGGCCGGGGGCGTCGACGACGTGGCCGTGCTCGGCGATGAACTCGACGATCGCCTCGATCTGCTCCTCCTGGTAGCCCAGCTGCCGGAGCGCACGCGGGATCGTCTGGTTGACGATCTGCATGGAACCGCCGCCGACGAGCTTCTTGAACTTGACCAGGGCGAGGTCGGGCTCGATGCCGGTGGTGTCGCAGTCCATCATCAGGCCGATGGTGTTGTGACTGACCATACCGTTGGCCACGTAGGTGACGTTGTCCGGGACGGACAGGTCGTAGGTCGGCTGCACGCCGCCGTCCTCGTTCGCCTCGACCCGCTCGAAGAGGTAGCCGAGCGCGTGGCCGAGCCGCTCGTCGGGAAACTCGGCGAAAACCTGCTTGGCCAGCATCCGAGCGACACCACCGCTCCTGCGAACCGACTGGAACACGGTCTCGCGCAGGGAATGTCCCTCGGGAAGGATCGTCTCCCACACCTCTCGGGACAGGAACACCTGGTCCTTCCTGGCGGACCGCTCAGGCTCCAGCTCGGTCATGAGCTTGTTCTTGCGGTCTCCCATGAACCCGATGATCTCGTCGAAGTTCAGGGCGTGGTCGACGTTGCGCAACCGCACCTGGAAGATCGGCCCGCCGAAGCCACTGACCGTTTCACGGGTCGTGGTGGCCATGCCGAGGGCGAGAAGCAGAGTCCGGATCTCACCCGCGAAGGAGCCGGAAGCCGTCGAGAGGCTCGGCACGCCCTCCAGGACGGTGCCGTCGGCCTCGAAGAGACCGCGTAGGAAGGCACCGTAGATCTCGCCGTCGTTGGTCTCAAGGATCGCCGAGGGGATCCGCGGCGTCCAGCCCTTGCCGGAGTGGTCGGTACCGGGAAGCTCTTTCGCGAAACCGGAGGCCTGCCACCAGCGCGCGAGCCGCACCGACTGGAGGACGACCTCCTGGTATCCCTCCCGCTGGGTGAGCACTGGTTCGAGGTGGAAAAGCTCCTTGGACAGGATACGAAGACGCTCGACCACATCGAGGTCGGCGTCCGCGACACAGAACCGGACACCCTTGGCATGCAGGCTGCCGTCACCCATGAAGTAGCCGACCAACTCGGCCAGCTCCGGCGACACCAGGTCGGGGACGACGATGGAGCGGTCTCCGGCGTAGTACGCCTGGTCGAGCACGGGCAGGGGAACCGCACGGTGCTCACCGACGAGGGTCTGCAGCTGCATGGGGACGAGGTCGCCCGGCTCGATGTCGGCCAGGCGCTTCCACTCCCACGCTCCGGTCGCGCTGTCGACGACCTTGACACGGTGGGTCAGCGTGCCTTGGACGCGGTAGCCGCCGTGGGTGCGGATGAGACGGGTGGGCTCCTCACCGTTGACGAAGAACTTCGTAGCCCGGCGCGGTCCCTCGTCGGTGGAGACCATCATGTCCAGGTCCTGCCAGCGATCGCCGTACACGTCAGCGATCTCGGCCAAGCGGACGAGCCCCCGGTCCGTGGTGATCAGTGTTTCACCCGTCAGGCACCCGGTGGGCGCCAGCAATGAGGCCTGCGCGTTCCTGTATCCATTTTTGTCGCCGATGCGGAGGCACTCGGCCCACTGCCTGGAGGCCTCGTGGTGGATGTCGCCGTCCATCTTCTCGAACGTGCGCAGAGCCTCGTTGGCGTCGTTGTGCTTGCGCATGACCCGCTTGTGCGCGTCGGCGTTGCGGGCGTAGCCGTCGTACGGTCCCACGACCGCGGCCAGTTCCGCGCTGCGGCGGTAGGAGGCGCCGGTCATCAGCGAGGTGATGGCTCCGGCCAGGGCGCGGCCACCCTCGGAGTCGTAGGCGTGGCCGGTGGCCATGAGCAGCGCCCCGAGGTTGGCGTAGCCGATGCCGAGCTGGCGGTAGGCGCGAGTGGTCTCGCCGATCTTCTCGGTCGGGAAGTCGGCGAAGGTGATGGAGACGTCCATCGCGGTGATGATCAGCTCAGTGATCTTCACGAAGTTCGCGATGTCGAAGGTGTCGTCGTCCCTCAGGAACTTCAGCAGGTTGATGCTCGCCAGGTTGCACGAGGAGTTGTCCAGGTGCAGGTACTCCGAGCAGGGGTTGCTGGCGGTGATGCGGCCCGTCTCGGGGCTGGTGTGCCAGTCGTTGATCGTGTCGTCGTACTGGACGCCGGGGTCGGCGCACTCCCACGCGGCCTTGCCCATCTTGCGGAACAGGCTCCTGGCGTCGACCTTCTCGATGACCTCGCCGGTGAGCCGGGCGCGCAGGCCGAACTCCTCGCCCTGCTCCACCGCGCGCATGAACTCGTCGGAGACGCGCACGGAGTTGTTGGCGTTCTGGTACTGGACGGAGACGATGTCCTTGCCGCCCAGGTCCATGTCGAACCCGGCGTCACGGAGGGCGCGGATCTTGTCCTCCTCACGCGCCTTGGTCTCGACGAACTCCTCGATGTCGGGGTGGTCGACGTCGAGGACCACCATCTTGGCGGCGCGACGGGTGGCACCGCCGGACTTGATGGTGCCCGCGGAGGCGTCCGCTCCGCGCATGAAGGAGACCGGGCCGCTGGCGGTGCCGCCGCTGGAGAGAAGCTCCTTGGAGGAGCGGATCCTGGAGAGGTTGACGCCGGAACCGGAACCGCCCTTGAAGATCACACCCTCTTCCTTGTACCAGTCGAGGATCGACTCCATCTGGTCGTCGACGGCCAGGATGAAGCAGGCGCTGACCTGCTGCGGCGACGCCGTGCCGACGTTGAACCAGACGGGGGAGTTGAAGCTGAAGACCTGGTTGACCAGAGCGTGCTTGAGCTCGTGGTCGAAGATCTCCACGTCCTCCTCGCCGGCGAAGTAGCCGTGCTCGACCGCCGTACGGGTGTAGACGCCCACCACGCGGTCGATCAGCTGCTTGAGGCTCCACTCCCGCTGCGGGGTGCCGACCGCGCCGCGGAAGTACTTGGTGGTCACGATGTTGGCGGCGTTGACCGACCACGACTGGGGGAACTCGACGCCGCGCTGCTCGAAGTTGACCGAGCCGTCACGCCAGTTGGTCATGACGACGTCACGGCGCTCCCAGGACAGCTCGTCATAGGGGTGCACGCCCGGGGTGGTGAAGATGCGCTTCATCCTCAGGCCCTTGCGCGGCCGCTTGCTCCCACGTGCCACCGCGCCGGCGGTCTCCGTCATGACTTCCCCCTCCTGGGGCTCCGCGAGCCCTCATATCGGACCACACCAACACGCCGCTCACCCCCGGCGCCCAGGGTCTTTCTCAGTCTTGCCCGCTGGAGCGCCCCGCCCGGAGCTGCTCGATCTCCGCCTCGAAGTCGGCCAGGGTCTCGAACCCCCGGTAGACGGAGGCGAACCGCAGGTACGCCACCTCGTCCAGTTCGCGGAGTGGCCCCAGAATCGCCAGCCCGACCTCGTGGGCCGCGATCTCGGCGCATCCGGTGGCCCGGATGCTCTCCTCGACCCGCTGGCCCAACTGCGCCAGGGAGTCCTCGCCGACGGGCCGCCCCTGGCAGGCCCGCCGGACCCCGGCGATCACCTTGTCCCTGAAGAACGGCTCCGTCACGCCACTGCGCTTGCTCACCATGAGCAGGACCGTCTCCTGCGTGGTGAACCTGCGCCCGCACTCCGGGCACGTGCGCCTGCGGCGGATGGCACCGCCGTCCTCGGTGGCTCTGCTGTCGATGACTCGCGTGTCCGGATGACGACAGAACGGACAGTGCACGCGCGTCGCCTCCTTGAGCTGCGAGGGCGGCTCACCCACCTCACCTGCCCCATAGGCGCGTATGTCGAGACGCTCGCGCACGCCCCTCGAATGGTCGAGATGCGGTAATGGAAACACAATCTGTGGTGAAGTGTTGTAGTGCAGCCACTAGATGTTGTGGTCTAACGGTAGAAGTGCGCGACCATGAACGCAAGTTGAAAGGCCCTCGCCACACGAAGTCGCTGATCAGCCGTCACGTCTCGGCGTGTCGCCTCTCGGGCAACGCCCTCCCACCTCACGCACCCCTTCCCGCACCTGCGCCCCAGACGATATGCCAGGCAGGACCCTCATCGGACCCTCATCGGACCCTCGCGCGGCTCGCCCACGCCTTCCTCGAACCCCGCCGGCCGATCCCACGCGCCCCACGGAATGCGCCCCTTCTCAGCGAATGAGGCCATCGGGGAGATAGAGCCGGGTTCCGGGCCGGACCTTGGAGTCGGCCAGCCCGTTGAGGTCCATGATGCGACGGACCTCCCGACCGGCGTCGCCCTCCCGCGTCAACGCGTCCGCGATCTCCCACAGCGTGTCACCCGCGTGCACCGTGATCCGGGGCAGGCCCTCGTGACCCGTCCGCTCGCCCGCCAGGGCCGTGTCGATGCGCCCGCCGGCCCAGAGCATCCCCAGGGTGAACAGCACGAGCGCCGTCACCGCCACGATCCTCCCACGCCGGGTGAGCCGGAGTGGCCGCCCGGCCGTCCGGGGCCGGGCGGCACCCGGGCGGCGGACGCCGGCACGAACCGCTCCCGCCCCGGGCACCCGCCTCGGCGCCCCATGCCCAAGCCCCCGCCGAGGCTCCCGCCCGCGCCTCGCTCCACGCCCGAGTCTCGGCCTCGGCTCCCCCCCGGCCTCCGGCTCCCGGGGCGGCCCGGCCGCCCGCTCGCGCCCGGGCCGCCCCGGCACCCTTCCGCCTTCCGGACCCCGCCCCGCCCCGGACCCCCTGCCGGATTCCGGCGCGGGAGCGGGCTCCGATCTCGGTGGCGGCACAAGGCGCAGCAGCGGTGCCCCCGGCGATCGCCGCGCGGTCCGGGATCTCGGCACGGCCATGGATCGTGGTGTCGTCGCGGTCGGTTTCACGGTGGCCCCCATCCCCTCGACCTGGCCGAACACATGTCGAAGAAAGATCGGTGAATCGAACACGATGTCGATCGAACTCCCGTACGATGTTGTACACCACGGCGTCGCCGATATCGAGGACATTCGAACAATTGTTTGAATATGATCTTCGGTCGTTGTATGGTCGCTGTGTGCGACACATCAGATACAGACCGGGAGGCGAGGAGTTCGTATGAGCCAGCACAACGAGAACGGTTCGGCCGCCAGCGACCTGGCGGTGCGAAGGCGTGACTCCCTTGGCCTCACCCCCAGGCAGCGGAAGATCCTTGAGGTGATCCGCGACTCCGTGCAGCAGCGCGGTTACCCGCCGTCCATGCGGGAGATCGGTGAGGCGGTGCAGCTCACCAGCACCTCCAGCGTGTCGCACCAGTTGACGGCTTTGCAGCGCAAGGGCTACCTGCGGCGTGACCCGCACCGCCCCCGTGCTCTGGAGGTGCGCCTTCCCGGCGAGCCCGTGCTGTGGGTGGATCCCGACTCCGGCGAGGACGAGACCCCGGTCAGCCGCCCGACCGCCGCCTACGTGCCACTCGTCGGCCGGATCGCCGCCGGCGGCCCGATCCTCGCCGAGGAGAGCATCGAGGATGTCTTCGCCCTGCCCAAGCAGCTCGTCGGCGAGGGCACGCTCTTCCTCCTCCAGGTGACCGGAGACTCAATGATCGAGGCCGCCATCGCCAACGGCGACTGGGTGGTCGTACGCCAGCAGCCGGTGGCCGACAACGGTGACGTGGTCGCGGCGATGATCGACGGTGAGGCCACGGTCAAGACCTTCAAGCGCAGGGACGGCCACGTCTGGCTGGTCCCGCACAACCCCAACTACGACCCGATCCCAGGTGACGAGGCCACCGTGCTCGGCAAGGTCGTGGCGGTCCTCCGCAAGCTCTGAAGCACGCGCGCCTTCAACACTCCGGGCGACCGGCACCCCGACGTCGGGGTGCCGGTCGCCCGGAGTGTTTTCGGATGACGGTACGACGAGCGGCGGGCAGTGCCCGAGCCGGATGAGCCGAACATCGGTCGGCCCATGAACGTTCGGGGGCGCACGCTGGACGCGCGCCCCTCTCGAACCGTCTACGGGACGATGTTGACCAGCTTGGGCGCGCGCACGATGACCTTACGCGGCGCGCCACCGGGCAGGAACGCCTGGACCTTCTCCGACGCCAGCGCCAGCGCCTTCAGGTCCGCCTCGGAGATCTCCGGAGAGACCTCCAGCCGGTCGCGCACCTTGCCCGCGACCTGGACGACGCAGGTGACGGAGTCCTGGACGAGCAGCGCCGGGTCCGCCGCCGGCCAGCCCGCGACCGCGACCGAGCCGCTGTGTCCCAGCCGCTCCCAGCCCTCCTCGGCCGCGTACGGCGCGACCAGGGAGAGCATGACCGCCAGCGTCTCCGCGGCCTCCCTGACCGCGGGGTCGGCGGCACCGGGCCCGGAGTCGATGGCCTTGCGGGTCGCGCTCGTCAGCTCCATCATCCGGGCCACCGCGACGTTGAAGCGGTGGGAGTCGACCAGCCTGGTGACCTCGTCGATCGTGTGGTGCACGACCTTGCGCAGGTTCAGGTCTCCACCTGCGAAGTCGACGCCGGGAGCGGAGGCCGCCCCCGCCTCGACCATCACACGGAACGCCCGGGCCAGGAACTTCTGGGACGCGGCCGGCGAGACGTCGGCCCAGTCGATGTCGTCCTCGGGCGGGCCGGCGAAGACGACGGTCAGCCTGACCGCGTCGACACCGTAGGCGTCGATCTGCGCGCCCAGGTCGACGCCGTTGCCCAGCGACTTGGACATCGCCTTGCCCTGGTTGATGACCTGCCCCTGATTCAGCAGGCGGGTGAAGGGCTCGACGAAGTCGACCATGCCCATGTCGTGCAGGACCTTGGTGAAGAACCTGGCGTACAGCAGGTGCAGCACGGCGTGCTCGACGCCGCCGATGTACTGGTCGATCGGGCCCCACCTGCGGACGCGCTCGACGTCGAACGGGCCGTCCTCGTAGGCCGGGTCGACGTAACGCAGGAAGTACCACGAGGAGTCGACGAAGGTGTCCATCGTGTCGGTGTCGCGCCTGGCCGGGCCGCCGCACTTGGGACAGGAGACGTTGACCCAGTCCTCGGCCGAGGCCAGCGGGGAGACGCCCTTGGGTGCCAGGGCCTCGCCGCGCAGGTCGGGCAGGGTGACGGGCAGCTGGTCGTCGGGGACGGGGACCTCGCCGCAGTCGGCGCAGTGGATGATCGGGATCGGGCAGCCCCAGAAGCGCTGGCGGGACAGCAGCCAGTCGCGCAGCCGGAAGTTGACCGTGAAGCGGCCGGTGCCCCGCTCGCTCAGCACCTCGATGATCTTCCGGATCGCGTCGGCCTTGGTCAGGCCGTCCAGCGGGCCGGAGTTGACCATCGCACCGTCCCCGGCGGTGGCGATGCCGGTCTCACCGGGGTCGGCCAGGCCGGTGTGCACGACGACCCGTACCGGCAGGTCGAAGGCACGGGCGAAGTCCAGGTCACGCTGGTCGTGCGCGGGCACGGCCATGATCGCGCCATGACCGTAGTCGGACAGCACGTAGTCGGCCGCCCAGACCGGCATGCGCTCACCGTTGACCGGGTTGATCGCGTACCTGCCCAGGAAGACGCCGGTCTTCTCCTTCTCGGTGGACAGCCGGTCGATGTCGGACAGCTTGGACACCTCGACCCGGTAGGCCTCGAACGCCTCGCGCCGGTCGTCGGCGACGATCTCCTCGGCCAGCGGCGCGTCCGGGGCGACCACGAAGAAGGTGGCACCGTACAGGGTGTCGGGACGGGTGGTGTAGACGGTGACCGGCTCGTCACGGCCCTCGATCACGAAGTTGACGTCGGCGCCCTCGGATCGGCCGATCCAGTTGCGCTGCATGGTCAGCACGCGCTCGGACCAGCCGCCCTCCAGCAGGGCCATGTCGTCCAGCAGCCGGTCGGCGTAATCAGTGATCTTGAAATACCACTGGGTCAGCTCGCGGCGGACGACCTCGGCGCCACAGCGCTCGCACCTGCCGTCCTTGACCTGCTCGTTGGCCAGCACGGTCTGGTCGTTCGGGCACCAGTTGACCAGGCCGCCCTTGCGGTAGGCCAGGTCGCGCTCGAAGAAGCGGTTGAACAGCCACTGGGTCCATTTGTAGTACGAGGTGTCGCTGGTGTGCAGGCGGCGGGACCAGTCGAAGGAGATCGCGTAACGCCTGTAGGAGTTGGCCTGGGTCTCGATGTTGGCGTAGGTCCACTCCGCCGGGTGCGCGTTGTGCTTGATCGCGGCGTTCTCGGCGGGCAGGCCGAAGGAGTCCCAGCCGACGGGGTGCAGCACGTTGTAGCCGCGCTGGACCCAGTAGCGGGCGATGACGTCGCCCAGGGCGAACACCTCGGCGTGCCCCATGTGCAGGTCGCCCGAGGGGTAGGAGAACATGTCGAGCATGTAGCGCCGCTCACGCGGGTCGGCGGGGTCGTCGGAGGCCCGGAAGGGGTCCAGTTCCTCCCACCTGCGCTGCCACTTGACCTGCAGGGCCTGCGGGTCATAGTGCTGCTCGTCGCTCTGCATGTCGGCTCGCTCGCTCACGTCGATTTTCCCTCGGGTATGTCTGCGTGGATGGTCTGACCCGCCTGGCCCAATGCAAAAACCCCCCGCTCACGCGGAGGGTGGCCGCATCGGCAGGGCGCTCAGGGGCGGGGAGGCCGATGCGGCCCGGTAAGCAGGCTCGCGGCACGCATAGAGCAAGACTATCGCAGCCCGCAAGGCATATTCGTGGCCTGGGGAAACAGCCCCGATCGCGGCAAACAGGAGACAGCCGTCCGAGCGGGTCGGCAGAATGAGGATTTCCGCACTCGCCGGAGCGAACGAGACCCGATGGCTATGCACCTGTTGTGACCTCGTACGTCCTTCGCGTTTACTCTTTTCACCGTGGCACATTCAGTAGAGCCGGGGCGGGGCCCGGATCCGTTGGAGGTCGGCCTGCCCATGCAGGACCCACCGACCGACCCAACCGGACTCCAGTTCAGAGGGGCGTTCTCCAGTTTCCCTGCGAGCCCCCCCGTCTCACGTGAGATCATGCCCAATACGCCTAATTCGGGCACCCACGCGGGAGGTAAGGAAAGCATGGCCTCGGAGCAGTCCAGCCAGTCCCACCTGCCTCCGGCATGGCCGGAGGCTGCCGAACCGTCACCCTCGTGGACGAACGACCCTCTTGGCACCGGCCCCCGGCTCCCCAGCCCGCAGGAGGAGCCGCAGAGCGGCAACGGCTCCTGGCAGACCTCGCCCGGTGGGGGGCAGCACATCTCCGGCCCGCAGGCCGGTTCGCCCGGCCAGACCTCCCCGGGCGGCGGCTGGGCACAGGCGTCGACCCCGCAGCACGACAGCTGGGCACAGGCCGTGGCACCCCAGAACGACGGCTGGGCGCAGGCACCGGCCCCGCAGCACGACGGCTGGGCACAGGCCATGGCTCCGCAGCACGACAGCTGGGCACAGACCTCCGACCCGCAGCACGACAACTGGGCACAGGCGTCCACCCCACAGCACGACAGCTGGGCACAGACCTCCCCCGGCGATGGCTGGGCACAGGCCTCGAGCCCGCAGAACGACAGCTGGGGGCAGGCTTTCAGCCCGCGGAACGACAACTGGGCACAGGCGTCCAGCCCGCAGGGCGGCGCCGACGACCCGCACCAGACCTCCCCCGGCAACGGGTGGCCGCAGCCCACCCCGTCACAGGGCGGCGGCTGGTCAGGCGGCGCCGGCGACCACAATCCGTCCTCCCCCGGCAACGGGTGGCCACAATCCATCCCCACTCCCCAGTCGGACCCTTGGGGCCAGACCTCCCCGGGCGGCAACGGCTGGGCGCAGGCATCCACCCCGCAAAGCGACGGCCGGACGCATCCGGCAGGCCCACAGGGGGATGCGCGCGGGCAGCAGACTCCCGGCGGGGGTGAGGCGTGGCAGGCCGCACCGCCGCGCGACGCCTCCGGCCGCCCTCCGGCTCAGCCGGTGGAGAACAGCGTGTGGCCGCCCACTCCTCCGGCGTCCGGCGCCACCTGGCCGCCCGCTCCCCCCATGGGAAACCAGGGTTTCGCCGAGGCACAGACGTCGACGTTCTCCTCCTCCTGGGCCGATCCTCCCGCCGAGGGCCCCGCCGCTCACTTCGGCGACGCCTCCGCGGACGCCGTCCCCTCTGACGGGGGCGGTGGAAACGGCGCCGGAAACGCGCGGCGCAGCTACGGCGTGCCGGACAACCCCGCCATGTGGGCCATGGCCGCGGCGAACGCGGCGGCGGCCTCCCAGGCCCCCTCGCCCCAGGGAACTCCCGTTCACCCCGGAGCCGGCCCCCAACCGCCGCAGCCCCAGCCGGGACAGCCCGCGTATCCGGGGCAACCCGGCCATCACCTGAGCCGCGACCCCTCCGACCCGAACAGGCCGTTCGTCACCGCCGGCCAGATCAGCGGTCCGAAGACCCCTCCGCCCGAGCGCCAGCAGGAGCTGTGGAACACGGTCTTCGGCGACAACTACCAGGCCATCGAGGACGAGGACGAGTTTGAGGAGCGGGGTCGGCCCGTCTGGATCTTCGCGCTGGCCGGATCTGTGATCATCGCGCTGGTCGGCGCGGTGCTCTGGGCGTTCCTGGCCGGGCCGCTGGCCTCCGCCGAGGAGGAGATCGCCGAACCCAAGTCCTCGGCGGCTCCCCAGAAGACCACCAAGCCCTCCGCCATCGGCCGCCTGCCGCGATTCACCGGCGATCCCTCGCCGGTGGCCGGTACGCTCACCGACCAGCCGGCGGGGATCACCCTGGCCCAGCTCGGTGCCCCGTGGCGGCAGGACCAGCGCCCCAGCGTGCCCACCACCTACGGCTTCACAACCCGCCAGTACCTCCCCGCCGGTACGGACTCCACGGGCAAAACCCAGTACGCGCAGCTGATGTCGGGCCCGCTCTCGCCTCGTTTGAAGAGCAAGTACACCTCGCCGGAGAACCTCGCCCCGGTGATCAACGCAGTGGCCTCCACCGGTCGCAAGCGGTTCTTCCCCGAGGACAACACCGCCCGCAAGACCGCCCAGCAGACCCTGTCCGTGAACGGTCTGCCCGGCCAGCTCGCCGCGTACGAGATCACCTCGGGCGGTTCGAAGACGACCATGGTCGTGGCGGCCGTGAGCACCGGCGCCGACCTGCCGGCGATCGTCTACATGTCGGTGCCGGACAGCAGGAAGGAACTGCTCCCCGACATCAACACGGTCTTCAAGTCGATCCGCGTGCCGGGGCGGTGACCTCTCAACGGGCGCACTCCATGCTCTGACCTGGCTGGAGTCGCCCGGGCCCGCGGTCCTGCCGGCGGTCTCGTTTCGCCCATCACCACCGGCAGGGTGCGGCAGGACCTCAGAAGTCGCAGTCGAGGTGCTTGATCCCGTTGATGAAGCTGGATCGCAGGCGGTCGGGCTCACCGGCCGAGCGGATCGCGGGCAGGCGGGTGAACAGCTCGCGGAACATCACCGTGATCTCGCGGCGGGCCAGGTGGGCACCGAGGCAGAAGTGCGGCCCGGGTCCGCCGAAGCCGACGTGCGGGCCCTCGGTGCGCAGGATGTCGAAGCGGTGCGGGTCGGTGAAGACGCTCTCGTCGCGGTTGGCCGCCCAGTAGTAGAGCAGCACCTTCTCGCCCTCGCGGTAGAGGTGGCCGTTCATCTCGTGGTCGCGGGTGAGGCTGCGGCGCATCCAGGCGACGGGCGAGGCGAGGCGGACGATCTCCTCGACCGCGCCGGGCAGGCGCCCGTCGAGGTCCTCGACCAGCAGGGCCCGCTGGTCGGGGTTCTCGGTGAACAGATGCAGGCCGTGCGAGATGGCGTTGCGGGTGGTCTCGTTGCCCGCCACCACCAGCAGGATGAAGAACGACCCGAGCTCCTGCATCGTCAGCTTCTCACCGTCGATGTTGGCACTGGTCAGGGAGGTGGTGAGGTTGTCTCCGCCCTCGGCGGCCAGGGAGACGACAAGGTCCTGGAGGCGCTGCCCCGCGCCGAGGAGCAGCTCGGCCGCACGGTTGAGGTCGGTGATGAACTCGGGGTCGCCGCCCGACAGGATGATGCTCGTGGCGTCGAAGACCTCCTGGTAGTGCTCGGGGCCGATCCCCATCAGGTCACAGATGATCTTCAGGGGCAGCTTGGCGGCCACCTCGGTCACGAAGTCGCAGCCGGGCCCGGCGGCGATCAGCTCGTCCACGATCCGCGCGGCGGTCGCCTCGACGTCGGCCTCGAACTGCTTGATCATCTTCGGTGTGAACGCCCGGGCGACGATCCGGCGGAGCCTCGCGTGCCGGGGATCGTCCATATTGATCATCGAGCCGAAGTACTCGCCGAAGTCGGGGCCGAGGTCCTGGATGGACGTCGCGCCCCGGCCCGAGGAGAAGATCTCGGGGTGGCGGCTGGCCTCGGTGATGTCCGCGTGCCGGACCAGGGCGTAGTAACCGGGGCCGGGGGGCGCGAAGTGGATCACCGGCTCGGCGAACAGGATCGGGCCCGGCTGCGCACGGAGCACCGCGAAGGCGGCCTCTCGTTCGGCCATCGGACGTTCCCAGAAAGCGATGTCCGACAGGTCGATGTCCGCGAGTGAAACCGTCACGCCAGCCTCCACTAGAACCCTATTCGGTTTTACCGATCCTGCCACAGGATCCTCAGCGCAACCAGTCGAGAACGATGTCGTTGACTTCCCTGGGCCGTTCCAGATGCAGGAAGTGCCCTGCCCGGAGAACATGCTCCACCCTGGAGCCCTGCGGAAGGAAGGCCGCGGCCTGATCGACCTGCCCTATCCCCAGGCAGCCGTCACGGACCCCGTGCAGGTAGAGGATCGGAACCTGCCCGCCGGTCGCGGACTGCTCGGCGGTGTAGCGGCCGGTGGGTGCCACCGTGCCGAGCATCGCCCGGTAGTAGCCGATCGCGGCGGCCAGATTCTCCGGGGAGCCCAGGGCACGCCGTACGAACGTGATGTCCTCGGCCGCGTCGTAGCCCGGCGACCAGTCGCGCCACAGCCCCTCGATGAACCCGTCCCGCGACAGGGCGGCCTCGGCGAGCCCGGTCTGGAAGAGGAAGATGTAGAACGACCGCTTGAGCTGCTCGTAGTCGAGGAAGGCAGCCAGCATCGCGCCCATCGGGGGCACCGCCATCGCGACCGCCCTGCGCCAGCGCTCCGGGGCGAAGGCGGTGGCGCCGTAGACGGGGAAGGCGCCCCAGTCGTGGCCGATGAGCACGGCGTCGGCGTCGCCGCCGAGCGCCTCGTGCAGCGCGCAGGCGTCGGCGACCAGCGCCCCGCCCTCGTAGGCGCCGTCGGCGGGAATCGAGGTGGGCGCGTAGCCGCGCATGAACGGCGCGACCGCGCGGTAGCCACGCCCGGCGAGCTCGGGTAGCAGGTGCCGCCAGGTGTGCGCGGTGTCGGGGAACCCGTGCAGGCAGAGTGCGAGCGGCCCCTCCCCCGCCGACAGGTACGCGAACTCGACGCCATTGGCGGTGACGGTGCTGATGTCCATGGGGCGGAACCTAGCATTCGCTTGGCCGACGCGGCGGTGATCGCCCCAGCCCCCGCCCGGCCCTCGCCCGGCGCCGGCGGTCAGGTCGTGTACGGCAGGTGCTTGACCCCGTTGATGAAGTTGGAGAGCAGATAGGAGGGCTCACCGGCCGAACGGATCTCGGGCAGGCGGGTGAACAGCTCGCGGAACATCACCGTGACCTCGCGGCGGGCCAGGTGGGCGCCCAGGCAGTAGTGGGGACCGGGACCGCCGAAGCCCACGTGCGGGTTGGGGTGACGGGTGACGTCGAAGGCGTCGGGATCGGTGAAGACGCTCTCGTCGCGGTTGGCGGAGTTGTAGAAGAGCAGGACCTTGTCACCCTTGCGGTACTGCTGCCCGTTCATCTCGTGGTCGCGAGTGACCGTACGGCGGAACTGGATGACCGGGGTGGAGTAACGGATGATCTCCTCCACCGCGCCGGGAAGGTGCTTTTCGAAGTCACCGACGAGCAGTTCGCGCTGCTCGGGATTGTCGGTGAGCAGCTTGAGGCCGTGCGAGATGGCGTTGCGGGTGGTCTCGCTTCCGGCAACCACCAGCAGGATGAAGAACGAGCCGAGCTCCTGCGAGGTGAGGTGCTCATCGCCGTTGACCAGCATGCTGGTCAGGTCGCCCGTGGAGGCGCCCCGGCGCTCGCGGCCGAGCCTGGCCGCCAGCCTGCTCAGCTCGCGCCCGGCGGCCAGTAGCTTGACCAGGCCCCGGGCCACGTTCCAGCGGTTCAGCTCGGGATCGATCCCGGTGTACTCGGAGTCGGCGTTGCCCAGGATGATGTTGGTCGCGCGCAGGACCCGGTGATGGAACTCCGGAGGGATGCCCATCATGTCGCAGATGACCTCGACGGGCAGCCGGGCGGCCACCTGGGTGACGAAGTCACCCGGCCCCTCGGCGATCGCCTCGTCCACGATCCGGGTCGCCGCCCGCTGCAGGTCCTCCTCCATCTTCGCCAGGACCCTGGGGGTGAAGGCCCTGGAGACGATGCGGCGGAGTCTGGCGTGCCGGGGGTCGTCCATGTTGATCATCGAGCCGAAGTACACCGCCAGCCAGCGGGGCATGTCGGCGATGCTGTTGGCGGTCGGCTCGCTGCTGAACACCCCGGCGTTCCTGCTGGCCTCGGAGACGTCGGCGTGCCGCACCAGAGCGTAGTAACCGGCCCCGTGCCCGATGAAGGGGATCTTGTTCTCCTTCGTGAACACCGGCCGGTCCAGCGCGCGAAGACGCCGGAATGCCTCCATGCGCTCCCGCTGGGGAAGCCCCCAGAACGGCATCTCCGATAGGTCGATATCCGCCATGTTCACGGTCATTGCCCTAGATTCATGCAAGTACTTACTTACGTCAAGTGTGAGCCATAGCACACTTTGTCTGCTTATAGTCGGCACCCTTAGCGGTCTGCGGCGATGAGGTCGGCGGCCCTCTCAGCGATCATGACGGTGGGCGCGTGGGTATGCCCCCGGTTGATGACCGGCATGACAGAGGCGTCGACCACCCGCAGACCCACGACCCCGCGGACCCTCAGGGCGGGGTCCACCACCGACTCGGGATCCTCACCCATCCGGCAGGTGCCGACCGGGTGGTAGAGGGTCTCGCTGCGCTCGCGGATCCAGCGGACGAGCTCCTCGGTGCTCCTCGCCCCCCAGTACGGGTCCATCGGGGGCCCCGCGAGCGGCCGGAGCGCCTCGGTGGCGAACAGTTCCCCGGCCTTCCGCAGCCCGGCCACCTGCCGCCGGACGTCGGCCTCCGCCGTCAGGTAGCCGGGATCGATCACGATGTCGCGGCCGTCCAGCGAGACGCGGCCGCGGCTGTCGGGCTGGAGCAGGATCGAGGCGATGGTCAGGCCGTGGCCGGGCGGCGGGGTGAGGCCGTGGTTGACGAAGGGGCCCGGAGCGAAGATCAGCTCGATGTCGGGAGCGTGCTCCTCGGGAGAGGTGCGAATGAACGCCACGGCCTCACCGACGTTGGAGGTGAGCATGCCCCGGCGACCGACCAGGAAGCGGAGCAGGTTGCCCGCCGACTCGGCGCCGGCGAGCGTGATCGGCTCGGGGCAGTGCAGGACGACACCCGAGGCCAGGTGGTCCTGGAGGTTGGCACCGATCTCGGGAAGTTCGTGGACCAGCTCGACGCCGGCGGCCCGCAGCTCGTCGGCCGGGCCGAGGCCCGACAGCATCAGCAGGTGCGGGGAGCCGATCGCCCCCGCCGACAGCACGACCTCCCTGCGCGCCCGCACCACGGTGCCTCCGTCACCACCACCGTCACCACCGCCGCACTCCACGCCGGTCGCACGCCCGCCCTCGATGAGCACCCGGCTCACCTGCGAGGAGGTCAGCACCGTGAGGTTGGGCCGCTTGGCCGCGGGTCCGAGATAGGCGTCGGCGGAGCTCCAGCGGCGTCCCCGGTGCTGGGTGACGGGCGTCGGCGAGCAGCCCTCGTTGGAGGGGCCGTTGAGCTCCTCCAGGCGGGCGATGCCCAACTCCTCGCAGGCCCGCAGGAAGAGCGCGGTGGCGCGGTTCGGGGAGCGCAGCTCCGAGATGTGGATCGGACCCTCCGTGCCGTACACACCGCCGCGGTTGGAGCCGGCCCGGCGCTCGATCCGGCGGAAATAGGGCAGGACCTCGTCGTAGGACCAGCCGGGCACGCCCCAGCCGTCGTAGTCCGCGCGGTGCCCGCGCACCCACATCTGGGCGTTCATCGAGGAGGAACCGCCGAGCATCCGGCCGCGCGGCCAGTAGAGCTCCCGGCCGGAGAGCTCGGGCTGCTTGGCGGTGGTGAAGTTCCAGTCGTGTTCGGTCTTGAACAGCTTGGCGAAGCCGGCCGGCATCCGGACCTCGAGCCTCCGGTCGGAACCACCCGCCTCGATGAGGACGACCCTCGTGCCCGGGTCCGCGGAGAGACGGTTGGCCAGCACGCACCCCGCCGACCCCGCGCCCACGATGACGTAGTCGTACTCCACGCTCACTGACCCCTCCTCGCACAGACGGTCAGCTCGCCTCCCCGTAAGCGGGCTCTTATCTGCTTACTCCCCCACGGTTTGCCCGTCAATTTGTAACCAAAGTTACCTATCAGTAGGTAACTGGAGGCTGCCAGTATGGGCGAGTCAGAGCTCGCTCGGAGGAGGACGCACGATGCTCAACCTGTCGATCGCACTGGAGGACAGCGCCCGGGAGAACCCCGACCGCACCGCACTGGTCTTTGGTGACCTGCGGCTGCCGTACTCCCTGGTCAATACCGTCGCGAACCAGGTTGCCAACCTACTGGTCTCCAGGGGAATCGGGAAGGGCGACAAGGTCGCGCTGGCCTGCCCCAACCTGCCGTACTTCCCCTTCGTCTACTACGGCATTCTCAAGACCGGCGCCACGGTCGTGCCGCTCAACGTGCTGCTGCAGTCCAGAGAGATCGCCTACCACCTGGACGACTCCCAGGCCAAGGCGCTGTTCTGCTTCGAGGGCACTCCCGAGCTGCCGCTCGGCGAGCGGGGCAAGGCGGGCTTCGAGGGATCGTCGGCGGAGCACTTCTTCGTGCTGCCCGCCGCCGCGTTCGCCACCGAGTCCGAGTACGGCGAGACGTTCTGGGCTGCGCTCGACGGCGTGTCCGGCGAGTTCGAGACCGTGCAGACCGCACCCGACGACACCGCCGTGATCCTCTACACCAGCGGTACCACCGGCCAGCCCAAGGGCGCCGAGCTCAGCCATCAGAACATGCTGCTCAACGCCATGGTCTCCGATGAGATGTTCCCCCGCACCGAGGGCGGCGACGCCTATCTGGCGGTGCTGCCGCTCTTCCACTCCTTCGGGCAGACCGTCGTCATGAACGCCGGTTTCCGGCGCCAGGCGACCGTCGTGCTCGTGCCGCGCTTCGAGCCGGGACCCGCCCTGGAACTGATGCGCGCCGAGAACATCACGCTGTTCGCGGGCGTGCCGACCATGTACTGGGCCATGCTGACGAAGATCCACGCCGAGGGCGACGAGGTGCCCACCTCGCTCCGGGTCGCGGTGGCCGGCGGTGCGTCCTCACCCGTCGAGGTGCTCAGGGACTTCGAGAAGACCTTCGGGATCGGGATCCTGGAGGGGTACGGCCTGTCGGAGACCTCCCCGGTGGCCAGCTTCAACCAGCTGGGCAGGCCCACCAAGCCCGGCACGATCGGCACGCCGATCTGGGGTGTGGAGATGAAGCTGGTCGACGGCGACTGGAAGACGATCGAGGGCGAGGGCCCCGGCGAGATCGCGATCCGCGGCCACAACGTGATGAAGGGCTACTACAACCGGCCCGAGGCGACCGCCGAGGTCATGAGGGACGGCTGGTTCCGCACCGGCGACATCGCCACCCGCGACGCGGACGGTTACTACGCCATCGTCGACCGGGCCAAGGACATGATCATCCGGGGTGGCTTCAATGTCTACCCGCGCGAGCTCGAAGAGGTCCTGATCACCCATCCGGAGGTCTCCCTCGCCGCGGTGGTCGGAGTCGCCCACGACTCGCACGGCGAGGAGGTCAAGGCGTACGTCATCCGCACCCCCGGCGCGACGATCACCGAGGACGAGCTCATCGCCTGGGGTAAGGAGAACATGGCCGCGTACAAGTATCCGCGGATCATCGAGTTCCGTGACGCGCTGCCGATGACCGCGACGGGCAAGATCCTCAAGCGCGAGCTGCGCTGAGCGGTCCGCACCCGCCTGGCCGATGAGGCCACGGCGGCGAGGCCGGGTTCCGGGAGGCACCCGACGTACCGTCCCGGAACCCGGTCCCAAGGTGTCAGGCCGGGTAGACCTCGAACTCGGACAGCTGCGCGGCCGGCCAGCCGGTGTTTCCGGTGACGTCCAACCGGACGTACCGGGTGGACGTCACGGGGAACGTGATCGTCACCGTGTTGCCGGAGGCCGGGTTGAAGGAGTGGCCCGCCGATCCCGCGAGCGTCGTGAACGACGCCCCGTTGACGCTGCCCTGCACCGACAGCGTCTGCGTGCGGGCCTGCCACGCCGCCGGCGGCGGCAGCTTCAGCACCACCCTGCCGACCGGCACCGCCGCCCCCAGGTCGACCCGGATTCACTGCGGGAACGCGTTGCTCGCGCTCTCCCAGTAGGTGTTCGGATCACCGTCGACCGCGTTCGGCGGGATGAAGTTCATGTTGTGGCTGCTCGCCGTCACCGCCTTGCCTCGCGCCAGGTTGTCGCCGCCCCCGCCGGAGAGCACGGGTGGGGCGGGTGGCGGTGAGGGCGATCTGGCCCTTGAGCATTCTGCCGCCGTCGCCGGTCAGGCGCAGGTAGTAGTCGGCCGAGCAGGCGGTACCGTCCTCGTCGAGGGCGAGCATGCCGGAGTTGGCCGGGACGCTCGCGAGGGTTTCGGCGGTTTTGGCGATCTGGTTGCCCTCGTTGTACTCGTCGAACATGGAGATTTGAACTCCTCCCCGGCCTGAAGGCCGGAGACTCTCCCGTCGCGTCGTGGTCAAGCGGCGCGCGGGGGTTGACGCTTCGCAGACCGGGTAACCCCGAGGTCTCCACGTCCTGACACCGCTGTTCCGTCGGCGTTGTTGATGTTGATCGCGGCGTTGGTGTCGGCATGCCCGACCCATCCGCACGCGGGGCTTGTGCAGGTGAACACGGTTTTGACGCGGCTGGCCGGGTCGCGGTGCCCGCACCGGTGGCAGGTCTGCGACGTGCCCGGGGTGGGCACCTTCACCACCATCCCGCCGCGATCACGGGTTTTGTACTCCAGCAGGGTGACCGTGCGAGCCCAGGCCTCCCCGGCGATCGAGCGGTTCAGTCCGGCCTTCTGTGCGACGTTCACGCCGGGGTTGTCGACTGTGCCCTTGGCAGAGCGGACCATGTTCGTAATCTTCAGGTCTTCCACCTTGATCACGCTGAAGGTGTCGGCGAGTTCGGTGGTGGTCTGGTGCTGCCAGTCCACGGCTCGGCGCTTGGCTGTCGCGCGGGCCTTGGCGATCTGGTCGTAGGTGCGCCTCAGCCGTTTGGACGTGGGCCGGCCGGGAGTGCGTGTGCGGCGCTGGCGTGCGGACTTCTTCTCCAAGCGGCGCAGGTGTTCCCTCTCGCCGCCGGCGAGCCAGGGTGCGTGCTCACGCATGGTGGTGTCCGACAGGGCCAGGGCGACGTTGATTCCCCGGTCGATCCCGACCTGCGGGCCGGGGTGGCAGAGCGGGGCGGGCACCTGGCGTTCGGTCCGGAACACGATGTGCCAGCCGTCGGCTTCCTTGACCAGGCGGGCTCCGGTGATCCGCCCGGCAGGGCCGCCCTTGGTGAGGCCGGGCAGGTCCTTGGTCCACCGAAACCGCACCCGCCCGACCTTGGGCAGGTTGATCGCACCCCACCGCCGGTTGACCCGCTTGATCTGCAAATCGCGGGCCTGGGGGACATCCACGGCCAACCGGGACCGCAGGCGGCCCTTGAACGTGGGCCGTTTCGCCGGATGGTCGGGGTTGAGGAAATTCGCCCACGCCTGCCGATACGTTCTCAGCACCGCTTGCGCCGCCTGGGCGGGCAGTTGGCCCATCCAGTCGATCTCGCGGCGGGCCTGCCGGATCGCCGCGTCGCAGTCCTTGACCGAGGCCAGACGGCCTTGGCGGAAGGTGAAGTACTCATGCAGCAGGTTCCACAGGGTGCGAGCGGTGTGCGCCTGACCATCCAGCACGGCCGCCTGTGCCGCGCTCAGGTCGAGACGCGCCACGTGCGCCCGGGTCTGCTTCACCAACTCCACGCATTGATCGTATCGTTTGGTTTATGTCACCGCGCTGGAATCCAAATCCCGATGTCCGGACAGGACGCCATGTCGTTTATCACCTTCACGCGCATTTGGTGTTCGTCACTAAGTATCGGCGGGGGGTGTTCACGAACGAGATGCTGGCCCGCTGCGAGGAGATCATGCGGGAGGTGTGCGCGGACTTCGAGGTCGAGTTGCGTGAGTTCAACGGCGACCACGACCATGTCCATCTGCTGATCCACTACCCGCCGAAGGTCGCCCTGTCCAAACTGGTCAACAGTCTCAAGGGCGTCTCGGCACGGCTCCTGCGCAAGGAGTATGCCGCGCATGTCCGCAACCATCTGTGGGGTGGACACTTCTGGTCTGGGTCCTACTTCGCCGGGTCGGTCGGCGGCGCACCGCTCACGGTACTCAAGCAGTACATCGAGCAGCAGCAACGCCCACCGTGACCTGCGGGTGAAGGCCATCGATCCCTCGTCCTACGCCACGAAGCCGTACGGCCCCCGCCGCGAGATGTCCGCGACGGGGGCCGTCGGTCCGGCGTGAACGCGTCCGCGTGAGGGCCCGCGCGGATTCTCGTATAGGAACATCCCATATGAGCGTCTCCCGCGCGGGGGTCCCGCGTGAGCGCGTGTCCCAGAGGTCAGGGCCAGTCGAGCGAGGGGCGGAGCGGGACGCCGGCGGTGCCGTCGTCGTTGAGCTTCACCCCGAGAACCTGGTGGAGCTGGATCTTGTTGCGTTCGAAGCCGACCACACAGGCCGCCATGTAGAGGCGCCACACCCGTGCCGTACCCTCGCCGACCTCCTGAACCGCCTCGTCCCAGTGCTCGTCGAGGTTGGCGCACCAGTAGCGGAGGGTCTGCGCGTAGTGCTCGCGCAGGTTCTCCTCGTGCCGGATCTCGAAACCGGTGTCCTCGATCTGGCGGGCCAGGTAGCCGACCGACTCCAGCTCCCCGTCGGGGAAGACGTAGCGATTGATGAAGCCGCCGGCGTTGAGGGTCTTCTCGGTGCCCGTCGGCCGGGTGATGCAGTGGTTGAGCAGCCGCCCGCCGGGGAGAAGCTTGTCGTACAGGAAGCGGAAGTAGAAGGGCAGTTGCTCCTTGCCGATGTGCTCGGTCAGGCCGATCGAGCTGACGGCGTCGAAGTCCGTCTCAGGCACGTCGCGATAGTCCATGTGACGGACCTCGGCGAGCTCGCCGAGACCGGCCTCCGCGATGGCCTTCTGCGCCCACTCGGCCTGCTGGCGCGAGAGGGTGACGCCCAGCGCCTTCACCCCGTACTCACGGGCGGCGTGGATGACCATGCCGCCCCAGCCGCAGCCGACGTCCAGCAGCCTCATCCCCGGCTTCAGGCCCAGCTTCCGGGCGACCAGCTCGAACTTGGCGAGCTGCGCCTCCTCCAGGGTGGACTCCTGCTCGGGGAAGACCGCGCAGGTGTAGGCCATGGACGGGCCGAGCACCCACGAGTAGAACCTGTTGGAGACGTCGTAGTGGTGGTGGATCGCCTCGGCGTCGCGCTGCTTGGCGTGCCTGCTGCCCATCCGGGCGAGCATGCTGCGCCGCACCTCCTGCGGAGGCGGCGGCATCCGGGTGAGCAGCGGGCGGACTCCGAGAGCTCTGATGGCCGCGAGCTTCTGCCCGACCGGGAGGTCGTTGATCGTGAGCGACCACATTCGGGAGAGCAGCGTGTACATGTCCCCTTGGACATCGAGGTGGCCGGACACGTACGCCCTGGCCAGTCCCAGCTCCCCGGGGGCCTGTGCCAGGTACGCGACGGCCGCCGGGGTCTTCACCTCGACGCTGATGTCGGCGCTGGCCGGGCCGGCCTTACTTCCGTCGTAGGCGACGAAGCGTACATCCGCCTCAGAGCCCATCACCTTTTCGAAGATCTCTGCGAGCAACACAGAATCAACCTCTCTTAACGCCCCCGAACACACTTGTCGTAGAGGTCGAGCAACCGGCCACCCCCGTCGTATGCCCGCTTGACCGGCCAATAGGCGGTTCCGTTATAAAACCGCCAGAATTCATCCTCTGGGTAGAACGAGGTGGAGTACAGCGATTTATGGCCGTCCAGTTCGTGGACCCGGTTCTCGATGAGACGGTTGTGGTAACCGTCGAACTGCCCCCTGGGCAACGGGACCGTTCCCCAGAAGCCGAAATTGACGTACAGCCGGCCGGGCTCCAGCGGATAGAGCGGCCACTCGCCGGTGGACTTCAGCGGGCACATCCAGACCGGCGCCATCCCGACCTTGTCGTGGAAGAAACTCAGGAACTCGGCACCGCGCTCGACGGGCACCTCGATGTCCTGGATGACCGACTCCTGCACCGGCAGGTCGCGCCAGCGGTCGACCCTGGCGATCACCCCGTACTTGCGGTCAAGGCCCACGAGCCTGCGGTAGACGTCCGAGCGCATCCACTTACGCGGCATCAGGGAGCGCACCAGCGCGGTCTGCACGCCGAAGGCGCGCGAGCACCAGAACCAGTCGGTGTCCCAGCGCCACAGGTAGTCGCGGACGGTCAGCCAGTCGCGGGTCCTGGTCTGGATCGACCGGTAGTAGATGCGCATCCCGGTGTAGTCGGACAGGTACGGAGCACGCTCGGCGAAGCGTCCCACGGTGATGTAGAGCTCACCCGGACCGAAGAACGTGCCGTCCACGAAGTCGACGCGCTCGCCCTCGTACTCGCCACTGTCACAGATCTCGCGCATCGCGAGCATGCACTTGTCGGCGTCCCCGAACGGGATGTGGGTCAGCCTGACGTACGGCTGGACGGGCTTGAGCTTGATCCGGATCCGCAGGGCGTAGCCAAGCGTGCCGTATGAGTTGGGGAACGCCCGGAACAGGTCGCGATGCTCGTTGTCGTCACGGGCCACGACGATCCTTCCGTCGCCGGTGAGGATCTCCAGCTCCTCCACCGACTCGTGCGGCAGCCCGTCCCTGAAACTGGTGGACTCGATGCCGAGCCCCGTCACCGCCCCGCCCAGCGTGATCGTCTTCAGCTGCGGCACCACGTACGGCATGAGCCCGTGGGCGAGCGTGGCGTCCACCAGGTGCTCGTAGGTGGTCATCCCCTGGACCTCGGCGGTCATCGTCTCCGGATCGACCGCGATGACCTGGTCCAGGTCCCTGGCGGAAAGCTTCGCCGACCGAGTGCCCTCTCTGAAGCGGAACAGGTTCGTGGTGGCCTTGGAGAGCCGGGGCACCGCGTCGCCGGGAATGGCGGCGTAGGAATCCCTGATCTGCTCCACCGCTTGCCGGTGCGCCGACATTTCTGTCATCTGTCGCACGGTAATCACCCCCATGACCATCGTTGGAAAGATCGCCCCTAGGCACGTTATATCTCGGATGTCTCCGGAGCCAGGCGGGGCGCGTTAAACACTGGAAAACTCTACGACTGTCCTTCCAGGAACCTGCGGCCGACCACCGGATCAACCCCGTTGACCACGTTCGTCACCGGGCGGCCGTCGATCGCGGCCTCCAGGTTGTCCAGCACGCAACGGATCAGGCGGCCGGTCGACTGCGGGGTCACCCCCGCCACATGCGGCGAGAGCAGGACCCTGGGACTGCTCCGCAGCGGGTCGTCCGGCGGCAGCGGCTCGGTGTCGAACACGTCGAGCGCGGCGCCGCCCAGGTGCCCCGACTCCAGGGCCGACAGCAGCGCCGCCGAGTCGACCACCTGCCCCCGGGCCGCGTTGACGAGCAGCGAGCCCGCGGGCATCAGGGACGGGTCGATCAGCCTCCTGGTCCCCTCCACCAGCGGGATGACCAGGACGAGGACCTGGGAGCTCGCGACCAGCTCGGCGAGCCCCCGGTAGGTGTAGGGCACCTCGCGCGGCGTGCGCGTCCAGTAGGAGACCTCGCACCCGTGGGCGGCGAACATCCGCGCGCAGGTCTCGCCGATCGGGCCGAAACCGACGATGCCGACG
The DNA here is from genome assembly GCF_050943795.1 of Streptosporangium sp. CA-115845. Lineage (NCBI taxonomy): Bacteria > Bacillati > Actinomycetota > Actinomycetes > Streptosporangiales > Streptosporangiaceae > Streptosporangium > Streptosporangium sp. CA-115845. The sequence continues at coordinate 7,340,859 of NZ_CP191988.1, forward strand.
CGCGAGCCGTACAGCTCGGTGGGCCCGAGATCCAGCTGCGGCCAGCGGCCGGCGCGGACCGCGGCGTCGGCCTCCGTCAGCCGCCGCGACAGTGCGAGCGCAGCCGCGAAGCACCACTCGGCCACCCCTGTCGCGCTCACCCCCGCGGTGTTGGCCAGCGGCACACCGGCCTCGGCGAGCGCGGCGAGGTCGTGGCCGTCCACGCCCACCGACGGCTGCTGCACGAACGCCAGGTTCGGGGCGGACCTGACCGCCTCGGCGTCCAGGACGAGCTCGCCGCTCCAGTCACCGACCACGATCTCGGCCTCGCCGAGCGCAGCGAGCAGCGACTCCCGGTCGCGGGCCGCGGGGACCGACACCGCGATCCGGTCGCCCAGCGAGCCGAGCAGGTTGCGCACCGCCCCCTCGGGGAGCGGCGGTAGCGCGAGCACCTTCCAGGTCATGTCACTCGCCGCCGCGGGGATGGAAACTGCCGAACACCCGGTTCATGAGGGACCGCTGGGCATCCCAGTCGTCGTCGTGGGTGGTCCAGCTGAGCACCATGACCGTATCGCCCACCTCGATGAAACGCTGCACCTCGTGGTAGGTCACCCCGGCCGTGGCCCAGGGGGCTCCGCCGTTGTCCTTCATGCTCCAGGTGAACTCCCACTGAAGTCCGGAGCCGTAGGCCAGGGGGATCCTCGCCGTGTCCTCGGAGTGGATCTCGCTCCACTGGACCACGTTCTCCTTGACGATCTCCTGAAGGGAGGCCAGACCGTCGGCGTTCGCCTCCAGCACCTCCACAGACAGGTGGGCGGCCCCGTCCCTGCGCAGCCACTGGGTGTAGCCCGTCTCGGCCGCCCAGTCGCCGTTCCAGCCGGCCGGATAGCTGATGGACCAGTTCTCCGGCGGACGGGCCCGCCAGGCCTTCAACCCTCCGGTGGGCACCACCGCTCTGGTCCTGCTGGGAGTGGGGGTGGGACTCGGGGTGGGCGTCCGGGACCTGGTCTCCTCCACCGGTTCGGCCGTCGCCATCGAGGGGGCGGGCTCGGCGCGCGCCACCGGCTGTGATTCCGGCTGTGACATCGCCACGGCCGCGACGGCGCCACCGGCGGCCAGGAGCACGACGGCCGCCAAGACCAGGGGGATCCGGCCACCGCGCCGCCCCCCACCGCGCCGACGACCGGACGCGGGCGAGGTCTCGGTCTCGTGCCTGCCCCACTCCCCAGTGCCGCGCGGACTCTCAGCGGTCCGTGCCGTACGGTGGATCGCCCTCTCTCCGGTGCGCCGGGCCGCGGCCGACGGGTCGTCAAGGACCTCCGCCAGCATGGCGTCGGCCTGCTGGGCGGTCAGCCGGTGGGCGGGCTCGCGCTGGAGCATGCCGGTGAGCACCGCGCGCATCTCCAGGGGCACCCTGCCGAAATCGGGCTCCTCGGTGAGGAGCGCGCCGAGGGTGGCGATGGCGTCTCGGCGTTCGAAGGGGCCGTGCCCGACCAGTGCCGCATAGAGGGTCGCGCCGAGCGCCCACAGGTCGGACCAGGGGCCCGCGTCGGTGCCGGTGGCGCGCTCGGGCGGCAGGAAGCTCGGCGAGCCCGTCACCATGCCGGTCTGAGTCAGCGAGGTGTCGCCCTCGATGGTGGCGATGCCGAAGTCGGAGAGCACCGCGCGGCCGTCGGCCTCCAGCAGGATGTTGCTGGGCTTGACGTCACGGTGCAGGATCCCGGCCTCGTGTGCCGCGCGCAGGGCCGAGAGGACCTGACGGCCGATGTCGGCGACCTGGCGCACCGGCAGCAGACCGACCTCGTCCAGCCCTCGGGCCCTGACCAGCTCCATGATGATCCAGGGACGACCGTCCTGCTCCGCCACGTCGTAGATCGCCACGATGCTCCGGTGGTTGAGCCGGGCCGCGGTCCTGGCCTCGCGGGAGGTACGGGTCAGCTGGAGCTGGTGCTCGGCCGGGGAGAGGTTGGGCGGCAGGAGCACCTCCTTGACGGCGACCGGGCGGTTGAGGAGGGTGTCGTAGCCCTCCCAGACGACGCCCATGCCGCCCCTGCCGAGCTCCCGCAGCAGTCGATAACGCCCAGCGACCATCCGTTCACTGTGCGGATATGTCATCGCAAAACCCCTAGGTCCCATTCGGCGAAGGCGCAAGTTTCCCATACGCGCACGGGCGCCACGCGGCTCATCGCGATGTGTCTTGCCACGGAAAGCCGAATGTTGTTCTACTTGAGCGGAGGGAACGGTCATACATCACACCAAGCGCTTGCTTGTGTGCGCCGTACCGGGCTAGAGTCGATACCACATCCGAGGAGAATATCGATGGAGCGCGTGACCAGGAAGGGCCCGCTGGCCGGAGTCCGCGTGCTCGAACTGGCGGGGCTGGCCCCCGGGCCGTTCGCCGGGATGATGCTCGCCGACCATGGGGCCGAGGTGCTGCGCGTCGAGCGCGCGAGCGTCGTCGCCAAGGCGGGGGACAACCCACGTGCCGACGTGATGGACCGGGGCAAGAGAACGGTCGGCCTGGATCTGAAGTCCCCCGAGGGGGTGGCCGCGTTCAAGGAACTGGCCCGCCATGCCGACGTGGTCATCGAGGTCTTCCGGCCCGGGGTCGCCGAACGCCTCGGCATCGGCCCCGACGACCTGCACGCGATCAACCCGCGCCTGGTCTACGGGCGGATGACCGGTTGGGGCCAGGACGGCCCGCTCGCGCCGACCGCCGGGCACGACATCGACTACATCGCCGTCTCCGGCGTGCTGTCGATGCTCGGCCGCGACGGCGAGCGTCCCACCCCGCCGATCAACATCCTCGGCGACTTCGCCGGGGGCGGCCTCATGCTCGCGTACGGCGTGCTGCTCGCGCTGATCGAGCGGGAGCGGACCGGTGCGGGCCGGGTGATCGACGCCGCCATGGTGGACGGCGCGGCGACGCTGTTCGCGATGTTCTACCACGGGGTGCAGACCGGCTTCTGGGGCCCGCGGGGCACGAACCTGCTCGACACCGGCGCGCCGATGTACGACACCTACGAGACCTCCGACGGCAAACATGTGGCCGTCGGCCCGTTGGAACCGCAGTTCTGGGCGGAGATGGTCAAACTGATGGAGCTTGAGGACCTGCCCGACCGCAACGACAGGAAGCAGTGGCCCGCGCTTCGCGAGCGGCTGGCCGAGGCCTTCAGATCCAGGACCCGCGCGGAGTGGGAGGCGCTCTTCGACGGCTCCGACGCGTGCGTCTCCCCCGTCCTGGAGGTGAGCGAGGCCACAGAGCACCCGCACAACAAGGCCAGGGGCACGTTCGTCGAGGTCGGCGGCGTCCGGCAGCCCGCCCCCGCGCCGCGCCTGCTCGGCGTGGCGGAGCAGGACCTCTCCCCCGCGACCCGGCTGGCGGATCTGACCTCCTGGGGCCTGTCCGACGAGGCCGCGGCCGCACTGCGTGACGCGGGGGTGCTGGCCTGATGCCGGAGGGATCACAGAGGCTCGAAGGGGATCTTCGATGACCAGCCCGTTCTCAGAGGTGGGCCAGGAGATCGGGCGCCGCGTCGCGGCGGCGCCCGCGTCTGCCGAGTCGCCCGGTGCCGCCGGGATCGATCTGCTCGACGGCGACATGTACGCCGGCGACCCTGGACCGGTGTACGCCTGGCTGCGCGAGCACGCGCCGGTCTATCACGACGCGGAGAACGCGCTGTGGGGCGTCTCCCGGCACGCCGACATCTCGGCGATCGAGCGCGATCCGAAACTGTGGTCCAACGCGGGCGGCTACCGGCCACAGCTCCCCAGCGACCCGTCGATGATCGGGATGGACGACCCGGAACACGCCGAACGCCGACGCCTGGTCTACCGGCGCTTCACCCCGCGCCACGTGGCGGAGCGGTACGCCGGCCGGATACGCGCCGTCGTCACCGAACTCATCGACGAGGCGCTGGAGAGGCGCGCCGTGGACGCCGTGCCCGCACTGGCCGCGCCGCTGCCGGGCCGGATGATCGGCTGGCTGCTCGGCTTCCCCGAGGAACGCTGGCCGGAGCTGGTGCACTGGTCGGAGACGACGGTCGCGGCCGGGGGCGGCCTGCGCTATGTCACTCATGAGGCCGCCGTCGCCGCCGGGGAGTTCGCCACCGCCGTCCTGGAGCTGGCCGCCGAGCGGCGCGGCTGCCCGCGCGACGACCTGACGTCGATCTGGAGCCGGGAGGCCGGCTACGACGACGACCACCTGGCCAACGAGGCGCTGCTGCTGCTCGACGGCGGCGCCGAGACCACCAGGACCGTCATCGCCACCGCCATCGGCGCGCTGATCGACCACCCCGAGCAGTGGCGGATGCTGCGTGAGGACCCCTCGCTGATCGGAAACGCCGTCGAGGAGTTCATCCGCTGGACCACCCCGATCCTCAACATGTGCCGGAGCGCCACCCGCGACACGGTCCTGCACGGCCGGCGGATCCCCGCGGGCGGTCAGGTCCTGCTGATGTACGGCTCCGCCAACCGGGACCCCTCGGTCTTCACGGACCCGGACGTCTTCGATGTGACCCGTCCCGCCGGCGGCCACATCGCCTTCGGTCTCGGCACCCACTTCTGCCTGGGGGCGGCACTGGCCCGGCTGGAACTGCGGATCTTCTTCGAGGAGTTCGTCCGCCGGATCGGTTCGGCCACCCGGGCCGACGAGCAGGGCCCGCGCATCCTGCCCAACGCCTTCGTCCGGGGGGTCACCTCCTTCCCGATCGTCCTGAAACCCCGCTGAACGCGCGCCCCCGGTGGCCCTCTCCTTCCCCGCCGTCCTGAAACCCCGCTGAACACGCCTTCCCGCCCACCGGCCCGACCCGCCCCCGTCTTCCGATCGGCTCGGCCACCTCACCAGCGACACGTCTGCCATAGACGTGCCGCTTTTCGTCGTAGGGGTTGATTCGAATGTAGTAGATGTACTACATTCACACACATGAGTACTGCACCGAACGGTCAGAAACCACAGGCGGCGTGCGAGGCGACCGAGGTGGCACGGGGCGTCGATCCGCGACTCCGGAACGAGTCCCTCGCCCCCCACGACCAGGCCCGGCCATCGGCCGCGCGGGTCTCCTGAGCGCCGGGAGACCCGCCCGAATGCCTTCGGAGGACGTGTACAACCGGATCTCGGTGCTGAGAGCCGAGCGCGGGATCTCACGCAAGGATCTGGCGGCCGCGCTGGGGGTCCACTACCAGACCATCGGCTACCTGGAACGCGGCGAGTACAGCCCCAGCCTGTTCCTCGCCCTGCGCATCGCCGAACACTTCGAGGTGCCGCTGGAAGTCGTCTTCTCCCTCAAGCCGTTCCCGCGACTCGGCAGCAACTAGTCAGGTGGAGTCATGAACACCCGGAAAAAAGACAGGCTACCGACCCGCGTTGAGATCATGCAGCGCGACTACCTGCCCAGCTGGTACGCCACCCGGGGTCGCAGGCGGCTGCTCGCCTCGGCGGTGGTCCTCGCGATATCGCTGCTGTGGGTGGACGTGGCCATCTCCTGGGCCGTTCCCCGGGACGACAGGAGCGCCCTGGCCGGCCTCGCCCTGCTGGCGATCGCGACGGTCGTCTACCTACCGGCCGTCAGCCTGCTCAACATCGCCACCCGTGGTGTCGTCGAGTTGCGCGAGCGCGACCTGGACGAGCGTCAGGTGGGCGAGCGCCTGCGGGCGGTCGCCGTCGCCCACCGCGTCACGACCGGCATCCTGGTCGCGCTCGCCGCCGTCGTCATCGGGGTGGGCATCGCCCGGGGCCACGACCACTCCTTGCCATGGGACGCGCTCGTCGCCCTGACGATCGCGCTGTTCCTGACGCACTTCGTGCTGCCACTGATCATCTCCGGCTGGCGACTGCCCGACCCGCCGAACGACGACGACTGAACCCGTCCCGGCGCGACGGGAGCCGCGCCGAACCGCTCAGCGCATCGGGGACAGGACCGCCGCGTAGATGTCCGCTCCCCCGGGGTGGTGCACCTCCACATCGGTGGTGAAGGCCCTCGGCGGGGTTCCTCCCGACTCGGTGTGCTTCCACAGCCGCTGCCACTCCTCGGTCAGCGCGTCCGGCATCGGCCCTCTGGCCTCCAGCTTCAGCGAGGGCACCCCCGGCACCCGTACCGCCACCATGCCCTCGGGCAGCGCCGCGGCACTGCGCACGGCGACCCCGACGATCTGGGTGTAGGCGCCGTTGTGGTCGCTCTCGTAGTCGGTGAGCACGGCGTAGATGTTCTCGTCGACCCGTCCCGGCACGTGCGCGAAGGCTCCGGGGGCCCCCGCCCTCGCCCACAGCGCGCGGAGCCTCCCCCGGCCCGGCTCCATCTCGTCGGCGTTCGACGTTCGTACGGCATGGCCTACTACGAGCATCTCGGGCCGATCAACCAGGATCACAACGCCTCCTCTTGGCCACCCACTTATTCATGCAAACCGGATCTTAGCCTCCGCTCCGACCTGCTGGATCCTCTTGGAGAGCACGGAAAGGGGGAACGCTCACCTCTGGCAATTCGCGGGATAGAGTGGAATAACGTGAAATTTCTCAATGAGCCGGTACCGGCCTACGACCTGACCTACAGCGACGTGTTCATGGTCCCGTCGCTCTCCTCCGTCGGCTCACGGCTCGCCGTCGATCTCTCCAGCAGGGACGGCACCGGGACCACCATCCCCATCGTGGTCGCCAACATGACGGCCGTGGCGGGAAAGCGGATGGCCGAGACCGTCGCGCGCCGGGGCGGCATCACCGTGATCCCGCAGGACATCCCGATCGACGTGGTGGCAGGCGTCGTCGACTGGGTCAAGAAGCGCGATCTGGTCCACGACACGCCGCTGACGCTCACCCCGCACGACACCGTCGGCGAGGCGCTCAACCTGCTGCCCAAACGGGCCCACGGCGCGATCATCGTCGTCGACTGGGAGAACCGCCCGGTCGGCGTGGTCACCGAGGGCGACTGTTCCGGCGTGGACATGTACACGCAGCTCTCCCGGGTGATGTCCGACAACCTGCTCACCCTGCCCGCCGGGCTCGACCCACGCGAGGTCTTCGACCGCCTCCACGAGGGCCGCCACCGGCTCGCCCCGGTCGTGGACGGCGACGGCCGACTGGTCGGCATCCTGACCAGGACCGGCGCGCTGCGCGCCACCCTGTACCAGCCCGCGGTCGACGACTCAGGCAGGCTCCGCGTCGCCGCGGCCGTCGGCGTCAACGGCGACGTGGCCGCCAAGGCCAAGGAGATCCTCGACGCCGGGGTGGACTGCCTGGTGGTGGACACCGCCCACGGCCACCAGGAGAAGATGATCAGCGCCCTGCGGGCGGTCCGCGCGCTCGACCCCGGTGTACCCGTCGCGGCGGGCAACGTCGTCACCGCCGAGGGCGTGCGCGACCTGGTCGACGCGGGAGCCGACATCGTGAAGGTCGGCGTCGGGCCCGGGGCCATGTGCACCACCCGGATGATGACCGGCGTGGGCCGCCCGCAGTTCTCCGCCGTGCTGGAGTGCTCCGCCGAGGCCCGCAGGCTGGGCCGTCACGTGTGGGCCGACGGCGGCGTCCGCCACCCCCGCGACGTGGCCCTGGCCCTGGCCGCCGGGGCGTCCAACGTGATGATCGGCTCCTGGTTCGCCGGTACCTACGAGTCGCCCGGCGACACCCGTACCGCCCCCGACGGGCGCAAGTACAAGGAGAACTTCGGGATGGCCTCGGCTCGCGCGGTGATGCTGCGCACCGCCGAGGACTCCCCCTTCGAGCGGGCCCGCAAGGCGCTGTTCGAGGAGGGCATCTCCACCTCCAGGATGTATCTCGACCCGGCCATGCCCAGCGTCGAGGACCAGATCGACGCCATCGTGGCCGGCCTGCGCTCCTCGTGCACCTACGCGGGCGCCTCCACCCTGGAGGAGTTCCACGAGCGCGCGGTGGTCGGTGTGCAGAGCGCGTCCGGCTACACCGAGGGCATGCCGCTCCACCAGAGCTGGTAGTTCACCCGCCGGGGTGGGCGCCGCCGTCCCCGCGGCGCCCACCCTCCCGGGTCGCCACCCCGTCCCAGCGGTAATCGCAGTCCCTCGTGGATCATCACCGTCCGCCCTCGCACCACGTTGCCCCGCCCGGAGTCGCCACACACGACAAGATGCCGACACCGGCAGGCATCCTCCCTCGGTCACGGGGTAGTCCGACCGTCGAGTCGTCCCCCACCCCGAAAGGCGAGCACCCATGAACGAGACGCCCACCGGCCTGGACACGCAGGTCGTGGTGGACCGGAGGGTCCTGGCAGGCTACGACAACTACCTCGCGGCGCAGCGAACCGTGGACGGGCTCTCCGACGCGGGATTTCCCGTCGAGAACGTGGCGATCGTCGGCAGCGACCTGAGACTTGAGGAGACCGTCACCGGCAGGGTGACCAACGGCCGGGCCGCGCTCACCGGAGCGGGCAGCGGCGCGGCCTTCGGCACCGTGGTCGGGATGTTCCTCGGACTGTTCACCTCGACCACGCTGTCGTTCATCGTGCTCGTGCTCTGGGCCGCCCTGTGGGGTGCCGTGATGGGCGCCGCGTTCGGGTTCATCAACCACGTCTTCACCCGCGGCAAGCGGGACTTCGCCTCACGCAGCGCGATCGTCGCCGGCCGCTACGACGTGCTGGTCACGGCCTCGTACCTGGATCACGCCCGCGCCGTCCTGGAGTCGTCGCTCCCCGGTCCGGCCGACACCGTCGTCGTGGAGGTCCCGCCGTCGGCCGGGATGTACGACCCCGCCGCCGCGCAGACCACCGCCCCCGGTCACTCCACCCCCGCGCGGCCGCTCGCCACGGACCTCCCCCCGCAGCCGACCGCCCCCGGCCTCTCCGGCCGCCCGGTCACCTCCGACCTTCCTCCGCAGCCGGTCACCCCCGACCTCTCCGCGCGCCCGGCCATCTCGACTCCGCCTCCGGCCAGGCCGGTCACCTCCGCCCCCACACCACCGAGTACCGAGGACCGGCCCGCTCCGCCGCGGCCGAACGCCGCGGAGCACCGGGTCCCCTCGAAGGGGACCGCTCCGGAACAGCCCCGCTCCTGAAACACACCCGGTAGGCCCCGGGCGCCCGGGGCCTACCGGAGAGGGCGGCAGAAGGGGCACCTCGCTCTCTTCATCCGGGTGTTCACCGCGTGTGCGAACACCCGGATCGAGGAGAGCCCGGGGTCGGTCAGCCCTTGACGCCGCCGGCGAGCAGGCCCCGGACGAAGTAGCGCTGCATCGACAGGAAGACGATCAGCGGGATGACCAGCGAGACGAACGCGCCCGAGGTCAGGCGCTGCCACTCGTTGCCCCTGGTGCCGGCCATCTGCGCCAGCCGTACGGTCATCGGCGCGCTGTCCGGGGTGCCACCGGCGAAGATCAGGGCCACCAGCAGGTCGTTCCAGACCCAGAGGAACTGGAAGATGGCGAAGGTGGCCAGCGCGGGACCGACCAGCGGCAGGACGATCGTGCGCAGCACCTTCCCGTGGCTGGCCCCGTCCACCCTGGCCGCCTCCATGAGCTCGCCGGGGAGCTCGGACATGAAGTTGTGCAGCAGGAAGACGCCCAGCGGCAGCGCGAAGCAGGTGTGGGCGAACCAGACCTGGACGAAGCGGGCCGGTCCCTCCAGGTCCCAGGCGGGCAGCAGTTGGACGCCGAAGACGGCCACGCCCTCGGAGAAGAACGACAGCAGCGGCACGAGTGACATCTGCAGCGGCACGATCTGCAGCGCGAAGATGCCGATGTAGATCCACTCGCGCCCGCGGAACGGCAGCCAGGCCAGCGCGTACGCCGCGAAGGTGGCCAGCGCCAGCGGGAAGAGCACCGACGGGATCGTGATGACCACCGAGTTGATCAGGAAGCTCATCATCTGGCCGGACGACGACGAGGTGCCGAACAGGACCTGCTGGTAGTTCTCCAGCGTGAGCTGCGGGTCGGAGAAGAACGTCCACCAGCCGGTGGTCTTGATCTGGTCCTCCGGGCGCAGCGAGGAGAGCAGCAGGCCGAAGGTCGGGGTGGTCCACAGGACGGCGATGACGATCGCGACGGCACTGGCGACCCGGCCGCTCAGCCGCCGCCGTACGCGTTGCGGCGCGTTCTCCGCCCGGGTCCGCACCGCGCTCTGGGTCAACGTGGCCACGTGGCCTCCTCCGTCCGGGGCGTGCTCGCGCAGCCTGATCGCCCGGTCACCTCAGGGCCTCCCTGCGCTGGCGGATCTGGTAGATCACGATTGGGGTGACCAGTACGAACAGGAAGACCGCGAGAGCCGCGCCCTTGCCCGTCTCGCCATACCTGAAGGCCTGGTTGTACATCTCGTTGGCGATGACGCTGGTGTCGAACTGGCCGCCGGTCATGGTGCGGACGATGTCGAACAGCTTGAGCGTGCCGATCGACTGGGTGACCATCACGACGACGATGGCCGAGCGGATGGACGGCAACGTCACCCTGAAGAACATCTGCAACGGGGTCGCCCCGTCCAGCTTGGCGGCCTCGACGATCTCGGCGGGGATGCCCTTGATGGCCGCCGAGAGCACCACGGTGGCGAAGCCCGCCTGGATCCAGACCATGACCACGATCAGGAAGAGCGTGTTGAGCGGGGGTTCCTGGAGCCACTGCTGCGGCTCGCCGCCGACGGCGACCACGAGCTGGTTGAGCAGGCCGATCTGGTCCTGCTCCTCGGAGCGGTAGGCGTAGACGAAGCGCCAGATGATGCCCGCGCCGACGAAGGAGATCGCCATCGGCAGGAAGACCAGCGACTTGGCGAGCGACTCGAAGCGGGTGCGGTCCACCAGGACGGCGTAGACCAGGCCGATCGCGGTCACCAGCAGCGGGACGAGCAGCACCCAGATGAGGGTGTTGCGCAGTACGGTCACCGCTTCCGGCTGGGTGAACATCCAGCCGTAGTTGTCCATGCCCACCCACTGCTTGCCGTCACCGCTCATGAACGACAGCAGGGTGGTCCTTACGGCCGGAACGACCAGGCCGATGACGAGAAGCAGAAGTGCGGGCAACAGCAGGATGGTGGCGTGGGGCCAGGCGCGCCGTCGCATCGGGGCGCGGTCGACCAGCACCAGTATCACCGCGACCACCACGAGGAAGGCGGCGACGCCGATCAGCAGTTGGACGAGTTTGGGCAGTTCGGCGGCGAAGTCGAAGTCCATCGGAGGATCTCCCGGGAGGATCGGGCCGGGGGGAACGACGGTCCGGTCCCGCATCACGCGGGACCGGACCTATCGAGTTATGTCAGGACTTGGGCCAGGATGCCTCGATGTAGTCGAGGACCGTCTTGGTGTCCTTGCCGTTGATCCAGTCGGTCATGCCCTTCCAGAACGTGCCCGCGCCCACCGCGGCCGGCATCAGGTCCGAGCCGTCGAAGCGGAAGATCGTGCTCGGGTCCTGCAGCATCTCCATGGAGAGCTTGTCGATCGGGTTCTGGGCGTTGGCCGGGTCGACGCCCTTGCGGGCGGTGACATAGGTGCCCAGCTTCATCCGGGCGGCGGGGAACTCCGCGGAGGCGAGGTAGGCCTGGACGGTCTGGACCTCGGGGCGGTCGGTGAAGGCCGCCACGAACTCGCCCGCGCCGAGCACCGGCTTCTTGGCCGGGTCGTTGCCCGGCAGGTAGAAGGCGAACACGTCGCCGTCCTCGGCGACCTTGGTGCCCTCGGGCCAGAAGTTGGCGTAGAAGGACGCCTGGCGGTGCAGGGCGCACTTGCCCTCGGTGATCGGGACACCGCCCTCCTGGAAGGCGGTGCTGGCGATCGACTTGACCGGGCCGTAGCCGCCGTTGACGAACTTGTCGTTCTTGAGGATCGCGCCGACCTTGTCCACCGCCGCGACGACCTTGGGGTCGTTGAACGGCAGTTTGTGGCCCACCCAGTCGTCGTAGCCCTCGGGGCCGATCTCCCGGAGCAGGATGTCCTCGATCCAGTCGGTGGCCGGCCAGCCGGTCGCGTCACCGGACTCGATGCCCGCGCACCACGGCTTGATGCCGGTGCCGGCGATCGTGGTGCTGAGCGTCATGAGCTCGTCCCAGGTCTTGGGGACGGCCCAGCCCTTCTCGGTGAACATCTTCGGCGAGTACCACACGAAGGACTTCACGCTGGCGCCCAGCGGGGCGCCGTAGAAGGTGCCGTCGACCGTGGCGTACTTGGCCCAGTCCGCAGACCAGCCCTCGCCGGTGAGCTTCTTGACCTCTTCGGAGGCGGGCTTGAGCTTGCCCGCCTTGGCGAAGCGCTCCAGCAGTCCCGGCTGGGGGAAGAAGGCGATGTCGGGGGGGTTGCCGCCGTCCGCGCGGACCTGGATCTGGGCCTCGAACTCGCCGGTGCCCTCGTATGTGATCTTGATTCCGGTGCACTGGGCGAACGGCTTCCACGCCTGCTCGAAGAGGTCGGCCTCCGCGTCGCGGATCGGCGAGTAGATGCTGACGGTCTTGCCTTCGTGCTTGCCGTACTGGCTGAAGGCGGCGCATTCGGGGGACGTGCTGCTGCCGCCGCCCGCCGATGGCTTGGCCTCCTCCGTGGATCCACATGCGGTGGCGACCAGCGCCAGCCCTATGGTGCCCGCCACCAGGACGGCACGATTGGGCCGAGAGAGGAGCGACATGGACCTTCCTCCATATGTACATTGCCGGGGAGTGAGAGAGCGCTCTCTGGAAGAATTGTCCGCACACCACCCAATGTCAAGAACCGTGATATTACGGTTACAGTCTCATTTTTCTTGACACAATCCGTGCGATACCGTGATGCTCGTGAGAGCGCTCTCACGGAACAGCCACACAGAATGGGACGGTGAGGACATGACCATGTCCGCCGAAAAGTCCTACCACCTTCGGGACTCCGGCGTGCTGAGGTTTCCCGAGGGCTTCGTCTGGGGTGCCGCGACCGCGGCCTACCAGATCGAGGGCGCCGCCCGGGACGACGGCAGGGGGCCCTCGATCTGGGACACCTTCTCCCGGACACCTGGCAAGGTCTACTCGGGCCACACCGGTGACGTCGCATGCGACCATTACCACCGCTATCCCGAGGACGTCGCCATCATGCGCGACCTCGGCCTCGCGGCCTACCGCTTCTCCATCTCCTGGCCCCGCCTGCAGCCCGACGGCTCGGGCCCGGTGAACCCGCGCGGCCTGGACTTCTACGACCGCCTCGTCGACGAACTCCTCGGCGCGGGCATCACCCCGATCGTGACGCTCTACCACTGGGACCTGCCGCAGACCCTGGAGGATCTCGGTGGCTGGACCAGCAGGGAGACCGCCGCGCACTTCGCCGACTACGCCGCGATCGCGCACGGCCGGCTGGGTGACCGGGTCGAGACCTGGACCACCCTGAACGAGCCCTGGTGCTCGGCCTTCCTCGGCTACGCCTCGGGCATCCACGCTCCCGGCCTCGCCGAGCCCGCGCTGGGCTTCGCCGCCACCCACCACCTGCTGCTCGGCCACGGCCTGGCCGTCCAGGCACTGCGCGCCTCGGGCGCCACCAAGGTCGGCATCACGCTCAACCTCGCCCCCGTGCTCGGCGACGACGTCGCGGCGACCGAGCTCGTCGACGGCCTGCAGAACCGGATCTTCCTGGACCCGGTGCTCCGCGGCGAGTATCCCGCCGACGTCGTGGAGCGGGCCCGCCGTTTCACCGACTGGTCCTTCGTGCGGGACGGGGACCTGGAGACCATCAGCCAGCCGATCGACCTGCTGGGCGTGAACTACTACCACCCGCAGACCGTGGCCGCCCGCACCGGTGAGCCCGCCAACCCCGTCTACCCGGGCAGCGAGGGCATCGCCTTCGGCCTCGCCGACGCGCCGAAGACCGCGATGGGCTGGCCGGTCCAGCCGTTCGGCCTGACCGATCTGCTCCTGCGGCTCTCGCGCGACTATCCGGGCACCCCACTGATCATCACCGAGAACGGCGCCGCCTACGACGACGTCGTCGAGGACGGCGAGGTGCACGACGTCGGCCGCCTCTCCTATCTCGACGGGCATCTGCGCGCGGCGCACGCGGCCATCGAGGGTGGTGCGGACCTACGCGGTTACCTCGTCTGGTCCCTGCTGGACAACTTCGAGTGGGCCGAAGGTTACCGCAAACGCTTTGGCGTCGTACATGTCGATTACGGAACCCAACGCCGTACCCCCAAGGACAGCGCCCTGTGGTACAGCAAGGTAGTACGCCGGAACGGACTGTGAGGGCCCGGCCAACCCTGGAGAAGGTGGCCGCCCGGGCCGGTGTGTCCCGGGCGACCGCCTCACGCGTGGTCAACGGCTCCACGCGCGTGGCGCCGGAGATCCGCGAGGCGGTCAACCGCGCCGTGGACGAACTGGGCTACGTGCCCAACCAGGCGGCGCGGAGCCTGGTCACCCAACGGGCCGACTCGATCGCCCTCGTCTTCCCCGAACCGGCGACCCGGGTCTTCTCCGAGGATCCCACCTTCTCCGGGATCATCCGGGGGGTCAGCATGGAGATCGAGGAGGCCGACAAGCAGCTTGTGCTGATGCTCACCGGCCTAACCGGCGGTTACCAGCGGGTCGAGCGCTACGCCACCAACGGCCACGTGGACGGCGTGATCATCGCCTCGATGCACGGAACCGACCCGCTGCCCGGCATCCTCGCCAGGCGCGGCGTGCCGGTGGTGTGCAGCGGCCGGCCCAGCGTGCCCAGCGGCCTGCCGTACGTGGACATGGACAACGTCGGCGGCGCCGAGCGTGCGGTGCGGCACCTGGTGGAGCAGGGGCGCCGTCGGATCGCCACCATCGCGGGACCGCAGGACATGATCGCCGGGATCGACCGGCTCAACGGCTACCGTGCCGTGCTCCGTGACTCCGACCGCCGCTCCATCGTCGCGGTCGGCGACTTCACCCGCGAGTCGGGTACGTCGGCGATGCGGCAGCTGCTCGCCGACGACCCGGAGCTCGACGCGGTGTTCGTGGCCAACGACCTGATGGCACTGGGCGCGCTCACGGCCCTGCGCCAGGCGGGACGGCAGGTCCCCGGCGACGTCGCGGTGGTCGGCTTCGACGACATCCCCGCCGCCGCCTACACCGAGCCCCCGCTGACCACGGTCAGGCAGCCGACCGTCGAGATGGGGCGGAGGCTCGCCCGCATGGTGCTCGACCTGGAGGAGAAGGCACAGGTGATGCTCCCCACCGAGCTGGTCGTCCGGGGGTCTACGACGACGCCCTGACGACCAGCTCGGTGGAGACGATCACGGTTTCGGCGGGCCCCCCGTCGAGGAGGCCGAGCAGGAGACGGACCATGGCCGCGGCCTGCTCGGCGTGCGGGGTGTGGATGGTCGTGAGCGGCGGGTCGGTGTAGCGGGCGGCCTCTATGTCGTCGTAGCCGACGATCGCGACGTCGCCGGGAATCCGCCGCCCCGCCTGACGGAGCGCGTGCATGGCGCCGATCGCCATCAGGTCGTTGGCGGCGAAGACCGCGTCGAGCTCCGGGTCGTCGGCGAGCAGCTGCCGCATCGCGACCGCCCCGGACTCCCGGGTGAAGTCGCCGACCGCGATGATCGAGCGGCGGTCGGAGTCGCGGAGCACCTCGCGGTACCCGGCCAGCCGGTCCTGGCCGCCGATCATGTCCAGCGGTCCCGCGATGGTGGCGATGCGCCGCCTGCCCTGCTCCAGCAGGTGCCGCACGGCGGTGGCCGCGCCGGCGACGTTGTCGTTGTCGACGTACGGCATCGCGACCGGCACGGCCGGCCTGCCGTAGGAGACGACCGGGACGCGCAGCCGGGTGAGCGCGATCGGCAGCGGGTCGGCGCCGTGGCTCGACACGAGCATGACGCCGTCGACGTGACCGCCGGCTATGTAGTTCTCCACCCGGGCGTGGCTCTCCGGCGACCCGGCCAGCAGCAGCACGACCTGCTTGTTGACGGCCTCCAGCTCCAGGCTGGCCGAGCGGATGACCGTGGAGAACATCGGGTCGTCGGAGAACACCCGGTTCGGCGACTCCGAGACGACCAGCGCGACCGAGTTGGTCCGCTGGGTCGCCAGGTTCCTCGCCGCCCCGTTGGGCACGTAGCCGAGCTCGTTCACCGCGCGCATGACCAGTTCTCGGATGTCGGCGGTGACCGTGGTCTGGCCGTTCACCACCCGGGAGACGGTCGACCGGGAGACCCCGGCACGGGCGGCGACCGCCTCCAGGGTGGGTCGTTTCATCGTGTTCCCCTACAGTCCGTTGCGCGCGATGACCTCGCGATACCAGAGCGCGCTGTCCTTGAGCAGGCGCCGCTGGGTGGCGAAGTCGACATGTACGATCCCGAACCTCCGCCGGTACCCCTCGGCCCATTCGAAATTATCCAGCAGCGACCAGACCAGGTAACCACGCACGTCCGCCCCGTCCGCGATCGCGGCGTGCACGGCGCGCAGATGGCCGTCCAGATAGTCGGTCCTGCGCGCGTCGTGGACGCCGCCGTCCTCCACGACGTCGTCGAACGCCGCGCCGTTCTCGGTGATGATCAGGCCGACCTCCGGGTAGTCGTCGGAGAGCCGCACCAGCAGGCGGGAGAGCCCGTTCGGCACGATCGGCCAGCCCATCGCGGTGGCCGGCACGCCGTCCGCCGGGCAGAACCTGATGTCCTCGCTGCCCGGCCACGCCGCGTCGGCCGCCTGGCCGGGACCCGACTCCACCACGCATGGGTTGTAGTAGTTGATACCCAGCAGGTCGATCGGCTGGTTGATGATCGCCAGGTCGCCGTCCCGGATGTGGTCGACGCCACCGTTGCGCCCGACGATGTCGAGGAACTCGGCGGGATACTCCCCGCGTACCGCCGGGTCGATGAACTGCCTGGTCAGCAGGGTGTCGATCCGGCCGACCGCCTCCGCGTCCGCCGCCGAGGGCGCGGCCCCCGGATCGGCCACCTGGGCCGGAGTGATCACCGGCGACAGGTTGAGGACCAGCGAGATCTCCCGCGCGCCCGCCTCGCGGAGCGCCCGTGCCGCCAGCCCGTGTCCCAGCAGCATGTGGTGGGCCGCACGGAAGGCCGCCGCGGGATCGGTCCTGCCAGGCGCGTGCACCCCGTTGCCGTAACCGAGGAAGGCCGCCACCCACGGCTCGTTGATGGTCGTCCAGTTGTGGACGCGATCCCCCAGCCGCGCGTACACGGCCGCCGCGTACTCGGCGAACCGGTAGGCGGTGTCGCGCTCGGGCCAGCCCCCCGCGTCCTCCAGCACCTGCGGAAGATCCCAGTGATAGAGGGTGACGTACGGCGTGATGCCCGCCTCCAGCAGCCGGTCCACCAGGCGGCTGTAGAAGTCGAGGCCTCGCGCGTTGACAGGACCGCTCCCGTACGGCTGGACCCTGGGCCAGGCCACCGAGAACCGGTACGCCGCCAGGCCCAGCTCGCTCATCAGCGAGACGTCGTCGGCGTGACGGAGGTAGTGGTCGCACGCCACGTCGCCGGTGTCGCCCCCGGCGACCTTGCCCGGGGTACGCGAGAAGGTGTCCCAGATCGAGGGCTCGCGGCCGTCCTGGCGCACGGCCCCCTCGATCTGGTAAGACGCGGTGGCCGCGCCCCAGACGAAACCGGTGGGGAAGTCCGCACGCCCTTCCGTAAGGGTGGCCCCCCGAGTGCCGACGACGGTCATCCCTTCACCGCTCCCTGCATTATTCCTCCGATGATCTGTTTACCGAGAAGAGCGAACACCAGCATCAGCGGCAGGGTGCCGAGCGTGGTGCCCGCCAGGCCGAGTACGTAGTCGTTGACGTATCCGCTGGCCAGCGTGGACAGGGCGACCTGCACCGTCGGATCCTCCGGGGTCAGCACGACCAGCGGCCAGAAGTAGTCGTTCCAGACCGACATGAAGGTGAGCATGCCCAGCACCGCCGCCGCCGGGCGTGCGGCCGGAAGCACGACGTGCCAGAACAGGCCCCAGGTGCTGCAGCCGTCGACCCGGCCTGCCTCCAGCAACTCGGTCGGCAGCGCCCGGGAGAGGTACTGGGTCATGAAGAACACGCCGAACGCGTTGACGAGCGCGGGCACGATCAGCGCGTACATGGTGCCGGTCCACTCCAGCTTCACCATCAGCATGTACAGCGGGATGATGCCGAGCTGGGTCGGCACCATCATGGTCGCCACGGTGAGCAGGAGCAGGGCGTTGCGGCCGCGGAAGCGCAGCTTGGCGAAGGCGAACCCGGCCAGCGTGGAGAAGAACATCACCGCGATCGCGACGGAGCCGGAGACCAGGACGGAGTTGACCATCGCCAGGGCGAAGGGGACGGTGTCGAAGACGCGGGCGACGTTGGCGAAGAAGTTGCCGCCGGGCAGCAGCGGCGGTGGGACGTCGGCCAGGGCCGCGTTGTCGCGGGAGGCCACCACGATGCTGTAGTAGAGCGGCAGCATGGAGAAGAACGCCACCGCCGCCAGCGTGAGATAGGTGAGCCTGCGGGCGGCCGTGGAGCGCCGGGCTCCGGAGACGGCGGTACGGGCGCTCACGTCAACCCTCCCTTCGCGCGGCGGGTGATCAGGTAGTTGACGCCGGCGACCAGGACGATGAAGACGAACATCATCCAGGAGATGGCCGAGGCGTAGCCGAAGTCGAGCTTGGTGAAGTTCTCGTAGATGAACAGCGAGAGCGTCTGGTACTGCCGGTCCACCCCTCCGGTGATGAGGTAGGTGCCGAACAGCAGTGGCTCGGCGAGGATCTGCATGGCGCCGATCGTCGAGGTGACGACGACGAAGACGATCGTGGGCCTGATCATCGGGATGGTGATCCTGCGGAGCTGGGTCATGTCGCTCGCGCCGTCGATGGTGGCCGCCTCGTACAGCTCGCGCGGTACGGCCTGCATGGCCGCCAGGAAGATCAGCGCGTTGTAGCCGGTCCAGCGCCACATGATCATGGCGGAGATGGCGGCGTGGGAGGTCAGCACCCCCTCGTTCCAGGCGACACCCTCGACGCCGAACAGCGACAGCATCCAGTTGATCATGCCGAAGTCGCGGCCGAAGAGCTGGCTGAAGATGACCACCACCGCGACCACGCTGGTCACGTTGGGCAGCAGCAGCGTGATGCGGAAGAAGGTCTGCGCCCGCAGCGGCCGGTTCAGCAGGTGGGCCAGCCAGATGGCCAGCAGCAGCTGCGGAACCGTGGACAGCACCCCGATGGACAGGGTGCTGAAGGTGGCGTTCCAGAAGTAGTCGTCGGCGAGCAGCGTCCTGAAGTTCTCCAGGCCGACGAAGGGCTGCTCGTCCCGGAGCAGCGTCCACTCGTGCAGGCTCACCCAGGCGGTGTAGGCCAGGGGGAACAGTCCGAAGGCGGAGAACAGCAGGAAGAACGGGGCCACATACGCGTACGGCGAGCCTTTGACGTCGAGCCGGTGGACCAGGTGGCGCTGGAGGCGGCGGCGAGGTCCCGTCGGCTTGCCCGGTGGGACCGCCACCAGGCGATCGGGTGCCCGAGTGGCCATGGCAGCTCCTTTCGATGATGCGCTGAGGAAGGCGGGTGTGCGGCTCGTCCGGATGACAAGCAGGTGGCCGACCGGTGCGAGACCAGTCGGCCGACGGGGCGGTTACTTGATCCTGCCGACGTCCTCAAGCGCCTGCTTCCAGGCCTCCTCGGGGTTCTGCTTGCCCTGGTCGACCCGCTGGAGACCGTCGCCGATCGCCCTCAGCACGTCACCGGCCTTGGGACCGACGGGCTGTGGCTTGAGCGCCCTGGCGGCGTCGGTGAAGATCTTGCCGATCGGCGCGTTGCCGAAGTACGGGTTGACGTACTCGGACACCGCCGGGTCGTCGTACAGGGCGGGCAGCGAGGGCAGCGCGCTGGCCTCCTTGAAGAGCTTGATCTGGCTCTCCTTGCTGGTCAGCAGGTTGATCAGCTCCGCTGCCTCCTTGGGGTGCTTGCCCTGCTTGGGCAGCACCAGGTGGGTGCCACCCTGGTTGCCGCCGCCACCGGGCACCGCGGCGATGTCCCAGGTGCCCTCACCGGGCTTCTGGTCCTTGATCGTGCCGGTCTTCCAGGCCGGGCAGACCATGGTGGCGAAGGTGCCCTTGGCGATTCCGGTGTTCCACGGCGGCGAGAAGGCAGCGAGGTTGGCGGAGAGACCGTCGTTGATCATCTTCACGCCTGTGTCGAACGCCTTGCGCACTTCGGGGTTGGTGGCGGCGACGATGTTGTACTGGGCGTCGTAGAAGCCGACGGGGGCCTGCTCGACCATGGCGCGGAAGTGCTCACCGGGGCCGTCGGTGAACTTGGCGCCCGCCACCTTGGCCGCGACGAACTTCTTGCCCGTCTCGACGTAGGCGTCCCACGTCGGCCAGAGCGCCGACACCTCGTCGCGGTCGGTGGGCAGGCCGGCCTTCTTGAACAGGTCGGGGCGGTAGCACATGGCCAGGCCGCCGACGTCGGTGCCCAGCCCGATGAGCGAGGAACCGTCGTTGGAGACGCCCAGCTTCCACTTCCAGTCGAGGTACTCGCTCTGGCGCGAGTCCAGACCGTATTCCTTGAGGTTGTGGAACTTGTCGGGCACGGGGGTGAAGGTGCCGATGTAGCCGCCCTCGACCGCGACCACGTCCGCCGCGCCCGCGCCGGTGGTGAGCTGCGTGATGAGGTTGGCGTGGTGGTCGTTGAACTGCGCGCGGCGCTCCACGATCTCCACGTTGGGGTGGGTCTTCTTGAACTCCTCGTACAGCGGCGCGAAGTGGAAGTCGCTGAACAGCCCGACGGTCAGCTTGATCTTCTCGGCCGGCTGGGAGGCCGCCCCACCGTCTGCGGTGGTACCGCCGCTGTCGCCGCCGCAGGCGGTGAGGCCCAGGGCCAGGGCGGAGACGGCGACCATCGGGGCGAGGAACCGGTGGCGTGACTTACGCATGGAACCCTCCTTGGGTCCTCATAAATGATCATGGAGAGAGCGCTCCCTGAGCAGATTGATACCAACGGGGTTGCATGTCAACGGCCCCCCGAATGCCGGCCCGAGCCCCGAAGTCGGCTTTTCTTGGAGAGCGCTCTCCCAGACTTCGAGGCGTTTTCCCAGGTCAGACATGTTTAAGAGTTAGATTTAGCAGTGGATGGAGCGCTCCCACAACGAAAGGTCACATTAAGGTCGCGTTTCCATCATGTTCCACGATGCTGCTCCACACCCTTGACACTCCTCGCGAGCCGGGTCACTCTCTCAATCAGAGAGCGCTCCCCAGTGACTCTCGGCAGGGCTCCACCCGTCGCCGGCCACCCGCGGCGTGGATGCCTCCGACTGTGGACCAGGTGGACCAGGTGGTCCCGACGACTCGTCCCGCCATTCCCACGCGCGCCGTTACTCCGGCGGTGAATCCCGTGCGCCTCGTCTCCCCGCCCGCTCCACGGTCCTTTCCCGAAGGACGACGCGGGAGCCGTCCCGTCCCCGTGGCTCTCGTGGCGGCGCCGGACCCCGTAGAGTCGTCCGGCCGGTCGGAAATCGACCGGCGCGTATCCAACCAAGGAGAACCACGTGGCACTGGAGAAGCCGGAGATCGACTTTCCGGAAGGCGCCCCGCCCTCGGAGCTGGAGATCGTCGACATCGTCGTAGGGGACGGCCCGGAGGCCAAGCCGGGGCACCAGGTCACCGTGCACTACGTCGGCGTGGCCTTCTCGACGGGCGAGGAGTTCGACGCGTCGTGGAACCGCGGCGACGCCTTCCAGTTCCCGCTGGGCGGGGGCCGGGTCATCGCGGGCTGGGACCAGGGCGTCGCGGGCATGAAGGTCGGCGGCCGTCGCCGTCTCACCATCCCGCCGCACCTCGGCTACGGCAACGCCGGTGCGGGTAACCGCATCAAGCCCGGCGAGACGCTCATCTTCGTCGTGGACCTGCTCGGCGTGAGCTGACGCCCGGGAGACGGGACAGCACCGGTGGGCGGGCCGCCCTGTCACCGAAGAACTTCGGTGACAGGGCGGCCCGCCCACCCCGCTTTCGCGCGTGCTTTCAGGGAGGGCGATTCAGCTCCTCGCCATCGTGAACGACAGGGCCCCCACGCTGCGATTCCGGTGAAAAACAGGCCCCCCTCTCACCGAAATGTCGCTTACAGCTCTTAGGCTGGCCACTGTGTTGTTGATCGACCTCGCGCGCACCTCGGCGGCCGTGGCCGCCGTCTCCGCCCGGCTGGCGAAGACCGCGCATCTCGCGGAGCTACTCGGCCGGGTCGAGCCGGACGAGGCGGAGATCGCCATCGCCTACCTCTCCGGAGAGCTGCCGCAGCGCAACGTCGGCGTGGGCTGGACGAGCCTGCAGGATCCGCCCGAACCCCGGCTGGCCGCCACCGCCACCCTGCGCGAGGTCCACGACCTCCTCGACCGTGTCAAGTCCCTGGCCGGTCCCGGCTCGCAGAGCACACGCAGGACACTCGTCGCCGAGCTGTTCGGCGCCCTCACCCGCCAGGAACAGGTCTTCCTGTCACGCCTGCTCGGGGGCGAGCTGCGCCAGGGCGCGCTCGAAGGGGTGATGATCGAGGCCGTGGCGAAGGCGGCCGGGGTGCCGGCCGCCGAGGTCAGGCGGGCGCTGACGCTTCGCGGCTGGCTTCCCGCCGTCGGCGCCGCCGCCCTGACGGGCGGGGTCGAGGCGCTGCGCGCCTTTCACCTGGAGGTCTGCCGGCCGGTGTCGCCGATGCTGGCCCAGAGCGCCACCTCCGTCGCGACCGCGTTCGGCAAGCTCGGCGGCCCGGTCGCCGTCGAGTGGAAGCTCGACGGGGTCAGGGTGCAGGCACATCGCTCCGGCGACCGGGTGTCCGTCTTCACCCGCGCCCTCGACGACATCACCACCCAGGTGCCCGAACTGGTCGAGGCGGTGAGCGCCCTGCCCTCCAGCGACCTGGTTCTCGACGGCGAGGTCATCGCGCTGCGCCCCGACGGCCGCCCCGAGCCCTTCCAGGTCACCTCCGGCCGCGTGTCCAGCCGCGCCGACGTGCCGCGAGCGCGTGAGAAGACCCCCTTGAGCGTCTTCTTCTTCGACGCGCTGCGGGTCGACGGCGCCGACCTGCTCGACCTGCCGGGTGCGGAGCGTCACGCGGCCCTGACCGCGGCCGTGCCCCCCGAGCTGGTGACCCCGCGTCTTGTCACCGGCGACGTCACGGACGGCGAGGCGTTCTTCAAGGACGCGATCAGAGGCGGTCACGAGGGTGTGGTGGTCAAATCGCTCCTGACGCCCTACGCCGCAGGAAGGCGCGGAGCCGGCTGGATCAAGGTGAAGCCCCGGCACACGCTCGACCTCGTCGTCCTGGCCGCCGAATGGGGCCATGGCCGCCGCGAGGGCAGGCTCTCCAACCTGCACCTGGGCGCCCGCGACCCGCGTGGCGGGTTCGTCATGCTCGGCAAGACCTTCAAGGGCCTGACCGACGAGCTGCTCGCCTGGCAGACCGACCGCTTCCTCGGCATCGCCGAGGGCCCCACCGACGGCTGGACGGTCACCGTCCGCCCCGAGCTGGTCGTCGAGATCGCCTTCGACGGCGTGCAGCAGTCGAGCCGCTACCCCGGCGGCATGGCCCTGCGCTTCGCCAGGGTCATCCGCTACCGCCCCGACAAGACGGCGGACCAGGCCGACACCGTCGACATGGTCCGTTCCCTCATGCTCTGACGCCTTCCGGCCTTTACCGGGTCACTTCACGAGGCGCAGCGTGAGGGGGTAGCGGAAGTCTCCATCGCCCATCGCCGCGACGCCGCCGATGACGGACAGCACCACGCCGCCGATCCAGAGCAGCGGCGTCAGGATGACGCCCACCACCGTGATCGCCAGCACGATGGTGGCCGCGATCAGCGTCAGCTGGAAGTTGAGAGCCTCCACCGCGTGTGCGCGGATGTAGGGCGAGGTCCTGCCCGCGGTGAGCATCATGACCAGCGGACCGAGGATGGGCAGGCCGACCAGCGGGAGCATGTGCGCCGCCGCCGCGCCCAGACGCTCCGCTCCGGTGTCGCCCCCCCGCCTGCCGAGGTGCCCGTGGTGGCCGTACGCCGCCTGGGGCGTGACCGGCGGCTGGAACGCGGGCCGGACCGGCTGCGTACCGTACAGCTCGTTCATGATCGGCATGAGGTCGCCGTGCACGCGGGCCGTCATCGCCCGCTCCAGCCTGTCGTCGAACTCGACTTTGTCGAGCCTTCCCTCCGCATAGGCGGCCTGGACGTGCTCGACCACCCGGTCACGATCCTGGTTGCTGACCCGGAGCTCCGCGTGACCGGGCCCAGGGCCGCTCACCGGCACTCCCCCGTGCCACTGACCCGCCGATGCCGTTGTGCCTGCCATGAGACCGATACCCTTTCGTCGCCTCTTCGACCTCAATGCTCGTCCAGATTGTCGGCCCCGTATATCAGGATGAACCCCTATAGGCCCCTGAAACCGACCCTTGGCCTTTCACCGTGGATCGAGCAGGAGAGGTATACAAAGAGACATGAGATGGCGAGATCGCTATGGGTTGAGGCGCAAGCGCGGGCCGAAAATCGCCAAGTTCGACCGCGATGCCACCGACGCCGACATCGAGACGCTCATCGCCTTCGCGAAGTCACGCCGGGGCGTGGAGTTCTACGTCGAGCCGGAGACGTTCGCGACCGACACCACGGCGGTGGCCGTCGCCGACGACGGCGAATGGACCCGGCGCCGGGTCGGCTCCCCCGCGGTGATTCGCAAGGTGGCCCGCGACCTGGCCCTGCCCGTCTACGACGTGCAACTGACCGGCTATCCCCCCCGGATGAGGGCCTACAACGAGCGCCAGAAGCGCGCGGAGAGCTGAGCCGGGAACCCGGTGGTCGCATCGTGCGCGGGGCCACCGGGTTCTTCCAGCAACGCGGCCATCGGGAGCAGCCAGGCCATCTTGGGGCTGCCCATCTCCTGGTCCAGTTCCTCGGGGCTGGGCATCCTGTCGTTGAGGGCGTGTGGCGGGACCAGGTGGTGGATCGCGTGCATGAGCAGGTGAGCCATCGAGTAGCCGGGATCGGCCTCAAGCGCCCGGGTGAGGGCGACGCCCGCCAGCGCGGAGTCGCCCCGCCGCCAGGCGACCAGGCCGAGCAGCGAGGCGGCCGGGGGCACGAACCTCGGCTCCAGCCTCCGGGTGAGGTCGTGCCAGAGCTTGAGATGCGCGTCATGACCGTCGTCGGTGACCAGCGCCCACGCCTCGTCGCGAACCCTGATCACCGCCAGGTCCAACCCCAGCCTGGCCGCCTGATCGTCGTCGAGCCGGCTGCCCGAGGCGTAGGTGGCGATCGCCTCGCGGACCCTGGTCACCCCCTCCGCGACGAACTCCACCGCGAGCCCGTCGGCGTCACGACATCCGGCGAGCCTGCCGCTCAACTCCTCCGTGAGGCGGCCCGTCGCCTCACGCATGGCCACCCGCGCGGACCCGGTGACCGGGTCGAGTGAGCGCTCCAGCGCCTGCCTGTCCGGCAACGCGACCAGTCCGTGCAGGATCGCCTCGGCCGCGACGACGGTGGCCCGCCTCTCGTACGGCACGCCTTCGACGGGACAGCAGTCGGTCCGTGGGCAGCCGTACGACCAGTAACGGCCGTCCTCCACCCGGAGCGCGTCGACGACGGTGAGGCCGCCCCTGCGGAACAGTGCACCGGCCTCGTCGATGGCCGGGGTCACCAGCGGACCTGGACCGTAGCCGACCATGACGACCTGCGTGACCTCCTCCTTCCGGAAGAGCGGAACGATGTCGCCGAGACCGCCGGACGCCAGGGGAAGGTCCCACCGGACGGTGAGGTGCAGCCTGCTCCTGGGCAGACCGCCCGTGAGGCCGATGACGACCAGGCTCTCCGCGGGATGGAACCCCAGCAGGTAGGGGACCGCGCCCAGGACGTCTTCGGTGGAGCCGAGCAGGAGCCGGGGCTGGGAAACCGGCGGAAACAGGGACTCGGGCGAGTCCGGACTCTCTGTTGTCATGGCCGGAAGCCTCCCGGACCCGCTCCCGTGTCTTTCGGCCCGAACTCCTTTCTGTGGACGGAACGTGCGGCCGTCCACAGCCGGGCTGATCCCGGTCACCGGCCCGTGGAGACCCACCGGACCGTCCCCCTCACCACCGGCGCCCGGGGCGAGGCGCGCTGACGGCCGGCGCTTCCTCAGGCGCCTCTCAACCCGTCCTCTCCGCCGACAAAAGGGCCGGGGCCAGGCGGTTGCGGACCATGATGGCCGCACCGGCCACAGCGGGAGGCATCGCGATGATCGCGACGAACGGGACGAGGAAGAGCAGGAAGAGCAGGACCCCGAAGCCGAGCGTGGGAGCCTTGTTCGCGCGAAGCAGGCCGAAGCGGCTCTTGCGCGCCAGTCCCCTGCGCTCCAGGGCCAGTGCGGTCAACTCGATCGTGAGGAAGAAACCCGAGACCAGGGCGCCCAGGACCGGAACCACCGTCTGCCCGACCACCGGCACGAAGCCGAGGAAGAACAGCGGGATCGTGAACAGCAACAACCAGCCGAGGGTGACCAGGCTGTCCCGGATGGATCTGGGTATCGACTTCCACAGCGGGAGTTCGTACCCTGTCGGCACCTCCCCGTAGGTCTCCTCCACCTTCTCGGAGAGCTTCTCGTAGAAGGGGTCGCCCAGGATGAGGGTGACCGCCGTGAAGGTCACCACGGCCAGGACCAGCCCCGCGCCGAAGAGCGCCAGCCCGACCAGCGCGCGCAGTGCGGTCCGCGCCGCCTCACTCCATCCGTCGGCGAACGGCGTGCCCCACGCGGCGATGTCCAGCGCGTTCTTGCCGAGGAAGTAGAGGCCGACCGCGTAGAGGACGAACGCGATCAGCGCCGGGATCAACCCGAACAACCACCAGCGCGGATATCGCGCGACCCAGCGCAGTCCCTGGAAGAAGAACCCGATGCCGTCCAGAAAGGAGCGGAAATGACCCATGGCGGAAGATTATCGGGACCGGACGTCAACCGGGACTGCTCCTCATGGCCCGTCTACGGGCGAGAGCGGACGCGGGCCGGGTCGTGGACGTCAGGCGCGCGGCCAGAGGCCGGGCACGGAGACGCCGAGGGCCGCGAAGAGGCGACGCAGCAGGGGCAGGGAGATGCCCAGGACGTTGCCGTGGTCGCCGTCGATGCCGTCGACGAACCAGCCGCCGCGGCCGTCCAGGGTGAAGGCCCCGGCCACGTGGAGAGGCTCGCCGGTGGCGACGTAGGCGGCGATCTCGTCGTCGGTGGCGGTGCCGAAACGCACGACCGTCGCGCCCACCTCCGCCACCTCGCGCCCGTCCGCGGCGTCGATCACGCAGTGGCCGGTGAGCAGACGGCCCTCGCGGCCGCGCATGCCCCGCCAGCGGGCGACCGCCTCCGCCGGAGAGGACGGCTTGCCGTAGGCCCGGCCGTCGAGTTCCAGCACCGAGTCGCAGCCGATGACCAGACCGTCGGTCAGGCCCTCGGCCACCACAGCCGCCTTCGCGCGGGCCAGCGCGAGGCAGAGTTCGCTCGGGCTGTCGGCGGTGACGGCCTCCTCGTCCACACCGCTGACGATCACTCCTGGATCGAGTCCGGCGCTTCGGAGCAGGGCGAGGCGGGCAGGGGATGCGGAGGCGAGAACGATCTGGGTCACGCCGATCGAGCCTAGCGCGGCTCCCGCCGTCCCCTCGCCGCGGGCGGAGGCCTCCGCGGGCCGGGCGTCCGGTCAAAGGCCGCGGGCAGCGTGCCCGGGCGGCGGCTCGCGGGTCAGGCGTGGGGCGAGGGCGGGAGTTGCGGGGGCGGTCCCGAAGGGGGAAGTTCGGGGGCGGCGCCCGGTGGAAGGCCCGCGGCGGCGTACGCCTCCGCCTCGCCGAGGGTCTCGTGCTCCAGCAGGGCCGTGACGATGCCGTCCAGGCGCTCACGGTTCTCCTCCAGGACCGCCAGGGCGACCTCGTAGCACTCGTCCACGATGCGCCGGACCTCCTGGTCCACCGCGGCGAGGGTGTCGGGGGCGGCGGCGGGCTGACCGGCGGCGGCACCGGGCAGCACGCTCAGCGGGCCGATCCTGGAGGACATGCCCCAGCGGCCGACCATGCCGCGGGCGATCACGGTGACCTGCTCCAGGTCGTTCTCCGAGCCGGTGGTGATCACCCCGTAGACGACCTGCTCCGCCGCCATGCCTCCGAGGGCACCGACGATCCGGCCGCGCAGGTATTTCTCGTCGTAGGCGTACTTGTCGGTGTCGGGCGTGGAGAGCGTGACACCGAGCGCCCGCCCACGCGGGATGATCGACACCTTCCTGACCGGGTCGGCGCCGGGCTGGAGCATACCGAGGAGCGCGTGGCCGGCCTCGTGGTAGGCGGTGCGTCTGCGCTCGTCCTGCGGGATCACGACGGCGCGGGCCGCACCGAGCAGGATCTTCTCCAGCGCGTCGGCGAAGTCGGCGGCGCGCACCTTGTCGTGGCCGCGCTTGGCGGCGAGCAGCGCCGCCTCGTTGACCAGGTTGGCCAGGTCGGCACCCGTCATGCCGGGGGTGGTTCTGGCCAGTCGCTCCAGGTCCACGTCGTCGGCGAGCGGCACGCCCCTGCTGTGGACCCGGAGGATCGCCAGCCGCCCCTCGACATCCGGCACCGACACCACGACGGTACGGTCGAACCGGCCAGGACGGAGCAGCGCCGGGTCGAGGACCTCCGCCCGGTTGGAGGCGGCGATCACGATGACGCCCTCGGAACCGGTGAAGCCGTCCATCTCGGTGAGGATCTGGTTGAGAGTCTGCTCGCGCTCGTCGTGGCCACCGATGGTGCTGCCGCCGCGGACCCTGCCGATCGCGTCGATCTCGTCGATGAAGATGATCGACGGTGCGACCTTGCGAGCCTCGTCGAACAGCTCGCGTACCCGCGAGGCGCCGACCCCCACGATCATCTCGATGAACTCCGAGGCGCTCGCCGAGAAGAAGGGCACGTCCGCCTCGCCCGCCACGGCGCGGGCGAGAAGTGTCTTGCCGGTTCCCGGCGGCCCGGTGAGCAGCACCCCCTTGGGCAGCTTCGCCCCCAGCCTCCGGTACTTGTCGGGGTCCTTGAGGTAGTCGACCACCTCGGCCACCTCGTTCTCGACCTCGTCGATGCCCGCGACGTCGTCGAAGTCGACCCGGACCTTGGCCGGTTCCACCGGCTTGGCGGCCTTCGACCTGCCGAGGCCACCGAGCCCGCCGAGACCGCCCAGCCCTTCGCCCATCGCGGCCGCCGAGCGCCGGATGAACCAGATCCACAGGCCCGCCAGCAGCAGGACCGGCAGCAGGGAGAGCAGCAGGTTGGACAGGAAACTCCGGCCGCCGACAGGCTCGGCCTTGATGTTCACGCCCGTCGCGGTGAGCTGCCGGTAGAGGGCGGCCTGGTCGGCGAAGACCGGTATCTCGGTGGAGAACTTGTCGTACTCGGTGTTGCCGCTGTCGGGGTCGCGGACGGGTTTTTTGAGGGTGCCCTGGATCGAGGTACCCGTGGCGTAGACGTCCTTGACGTTCCCCGCCCGCACCTGATCGGTGAACCGGGTGTAGGAGATCGGCTCGGTGACCTCGCCGAAGAACGAGGAGACGATGAAGAAACCCGCGTAGACGATGAGCATGGTCACCAGGAAACGCACCCAGTTGATCCTCGGGCGCTGCGGGGCGGGCGGCCCGTCGGGCAGGCCCTCGGACCGCCAGGGCTTGGATCCGCGCTGCTTGTCGGCCGTGTCCTGGTCAGACCCCTTGCGCTCCTGAGACGCCGGTCGCTTCAAGACTTCCCCCTCGACGGCTGGGGGAGCCTGCCTGGACGGATGCCCAGGACACCCGGCTCAGTCCGGGCTCTCGAACCGAGACCGTCCTTCGCCCGCGCCCCGAGCCCGGAACCTCGCGCCCGGCGAGCGTGCGGGAGGTCGTCGCGCGGGTGGCGATGGAGCGGCCTGCCGTGAAATTCCCCCGAGTTTCACCAGATCACATAGATATGGCGATTCCTGCCCAGATGGGGCTTACTTCAATCTGAGGGAGGAGACCGCGGTGTTGATGTCGCGCCAGCGCTTGCTCTGGGTGTCGGGGATCGTCACGAAGAGCATCGCGGGCTTGGCGCCGGGAGCCTCGACCACGGCGAGGGCGGCCATGGAGGAGCGTGTCTTGCTCTTGACCTTGTACTTCACCCGGTAGGCGAGCAGCCAGCCGTCCTTGATCGGCTGCGAGGCGACCCAGGCGATCCTGCTGCCCTTGGGGTGGTGGTTGAGTGTCCACCGGGCCGCCAGCAGTGCGGTGTCCTTCGCCTCCCGCTGCACCAGGATCGGCACCGGACAGCTCACGAGCATCGCCCGGTGGGCGGTCCCCTTCACCTTCGGCAGCACCTGCTTGGTGGAGAACGGCGACGCGCCGAAGACCTTCCAGGGCTTGCCGAAACGGATCAGCGACACCCCCGACCTGTCGTCCTCGATGCGGCGCTTGCTCTTGTACGCCTTGCCGGGGAGCCGGCCGAGCCGCTTGTCACGCGGCAGTTCGGGCACCCGGGGGTCGGTGAGGGCCGCGATGACGGCGCTGCGGTCGGGGGCCGCTCCCCCGGCCTCGGGCGAGGGGGACGGAGCGGCCGTCTCGGCAGGACTCTCCGACGGGGACGCCTGCTCCGACGCCGAGGCGGACGGCCCCGGCGATCCTGGACCGGGCGAGGGTGGCGCGGCAGATGGCGCGGCGATCTGCCCCGTCTTTCCCCCGCCCGGTTGATCTGAGGAGCCCGAGGAGACGAAACCGACCACGGCCGCGACGGCGGCCAGGACCAGCGCGACGCCCACGGCCAGGATGCGGTAGATCACTCGCATCGGCAGGTCGCCGATGCGGGACCGCTTCACCGGTGAGTCCGATGGTTTCGGGGGGCTCTCCACCACGATTTTCGGCAACTCCGACGTCTCCGCCTCGGCGGTCACATATGTCGGCGCGGAACCCGTCTCCCGGGTCCCCTGAGTCCCACCCAACCCATCGAGCACGATCGGGAGCGTACGACAAATCCGGTTTTCCCGTGCGGGATCCCCATCACACTTCGGGAACGAGTACCTTCCACACCTGTCCATCCGGCGGCCGTGGCCTGGCTGCCCGTCCCTTCGGGACAGGGAGGAGGTCAGACCTTCAGGGACGCCTGCTTCCTGGTGATGAGCACCGACATGAGCGCGGCGGCGAAGCAGAGCAACCCCGCGGCGTACCAGGCGAGGTCGTAGGCGCCGAAGTGGTCACGGGTGACTCCCGCGGCGACCGCGGCGACCGCCGCGCCGATCTGGTGGGAGGCGAAGACCCAGCCGAACACCACAGCCCCGTCGGGACCGTAGATCTGGCGGCACAGGGCGACGGTCGGCGGGACCGTGGCCACCCAGTCGAGGCCGTAGAAGATGATGAAGACCAGCATGCTGGGCTCGGCGGTGGCCCCGAACAGGCTTGGCAGGGCCATCAACGACAGGCCCCGCAGCCCGTAGTAGGCGCCGAGGAGGACGCGCGAGTCGACCTTGTCGCTCAGCCACCCGGACGCCACGGTGCCGGCCACGTCGAAGATCCCGACCAGCGCGAGCAGCCCGGCGGCGACCGGCTCGGCCATGCCGTGGTCGTGGGCGGCGGGGATGAAATGGGTGCCCATCAGACCGTTGGTGCTCATCCCGCAGATCGCGAACCCCCCTGCGAGCAGCCAGAAGGGGCGCGTACGCGCGGCGCTCCACAGCACGCCGAGAGCCCGCGAGGCGGCGCCACCGGTCCGCACGGGCCGCACGGCCGGGGGTGCGGCGGGGTCTGCGCCCAGAGCCGTGGTGCCCACGTCCTCAGGCCGGTCACGCAGCAGGAACCAGACCAGGGGGACCACGGCCAGAGCCGCGACGGCGACCGTGACGGCGGCCGCCCGCCAGCCGCTGTCGGCCGCCAGGTGCGCGAGGACGGGCAGAAAGACGAGTTGCCCGGTGGCGCCGCCCGCGGTGAGCACACCGGTGACGAGGCCGCGGTGGCGGACGAACCAGCGTTCGGTGAGGGTCGCGGCGAAGACCAGGGCCATCGAGCCGGTGCCGAGGCCGACCAGGACCCCCCAGCACAGGACGAGTTGCCAGGGGGCGTTCATCAGGATGGTCAACCCGCTGCCCGCGGCGACCAGCAGCAGGGCGTACGTTACGACTCTACGCATTCCGAAACGGTCCATGAGCGCTGCCGCGAAGGGCGCGGTCAGCCCGTAGAGCATGAGGTTGACCGAGACGGCCAGCGAGATCGTGCCCCGGGACCAGCCGAACTCCTCCTGGAGCGGTGTGATCAGCACGCCGGGCGTCGCCCGGAACCCGGCCGCGCCGAGGATGGCCACGAACGCGACTCCCGCCACGATCCAGGCGCGGTGCAGCTTGCGTTCAGGCGCCCGAAGAGTCGTTGTCATGCGCCCCATAATCGAGGGGCGAAACGCTCCACGCGAGTGGCCCGAGTGCCAATACCCACAAGGATCGGGCCATCTTCGCTCCGGCGGTACCGCCGCTTTCCCCGGCGCGGATGCCCTTCCCGTACGCAGGCACGCCGGGAGCCCGGTAATGGCCATCTCACATACTGGGAGAATTCGCTCAAAGGTTCCGTTTTTTCTATTCTCGTCAACTGGAGGTCTCGCATCCGGCATGGTCACGGGGAGACGCGAGGCCGGTCTCCGGTCCCGCGCGGCCATCAGGGAGCGACGACACTCGTGCTCCGCGGGGCCGTTACGGGACCGGCCGGAGAACGGGCGATCAAAGGAGTGTGCCGTGTTCCACACCCGAAGGCCGGCAGGGATCCTGGCACTGCTGGCATGCGGCTCGCTCCTGCTCAGCGCCTGCGCGAGCACCGATCCGACGGACGACCCGACGGCATCGGGCTCGGAGTCGATCCCGGCCGAGACCATCGCCTACGCGTACGAGCAGGAGTTCCACTCCTACAACAACAACACCACCGCCGAGAACGCCACGCGCAACGCGGCGCCCCTGCAGCGGGTGCTCACGGGTTTCTGGTTCTACGGTGACAAGGGCGCGATCGTCCCCGACAAGGACTTCGGAACCTACGAGAAGATCTCCGACGACCCGCTGAGCGTCAAGTACACGATCAACGCCAAGGCGGTCTGGTCCGACGGCACCCCGATCGACTGCGACGACGTCATGCTGTGGTGGGCCTTCCGGTCCGGCAAGGTCAAGGGCTTCGCCTCAGCCGACACCAACGGCGTCCAGGACACCGAGGTCCCCGACTGCGAGAAGGGCGGCAAGGAGTTCACCCTGGCCTACGACAAGCCGTTCGCGGACTGGGTGGCCGGCGGCCCCGGCGCGACCGAGATGCTGCCGGCCCACGTGGTCGCCGAGCAGGACGGCCTGTCCGAGGAGGACTTCATCGCGGCGGTCAAGAACACCGACTCGAAGAAACTCGCCGAGGGCATCAAGTTCTTCAACGACGGCTGGGTCTCCGAGGGCAGGCTGCCCGAGGCCAGGCTGATCCCCTCCTCGGGACCGTACAAGCTCTCCAAGCTGGACGCCGGGCAGCGGCTGACCCTCATCGCCAACGACAGGTGGTGGGGCACCCCCGCCGCGACTCCGACGATCGTCGAGCGTTTCATCACCCTCGACGAGCAGGCGCAGGCGCTGCAGAACCGCGAGGTCCAGATCGTCGAGCCGCAGCCGGGACCCGAGGTGCTCAAGCAGTTGCAGTCCCTGCGGGGGGTGAAGGTCAGCGTCTCCGACAAGTACACCTACGAGCACCTGGACTTCAACTTCCACTCCAGCCCGTTCCGCGACAGAAGGCTGCGCGAGGCGTTCGCCAGATGCGTGCCCAGGCAGCTCATCGTCGACCATCTGATCAAGCCCGTCGCACCCGCGGCCAGGCCCCTGCAGGTTCGCACCGTGGCTCCGTTCCAGGCCAACAGCGCCGCGGTCGTGGCCGCCAGCGGCAGCGCCGACGTGTACACGCGACAGGACATCGCGGCTGCCAGGGAACTACTGCGGAAAACCGGCAAGACGGGGCTGGAAGTCAGCATCGGCTACCAGACCCCGAACCCGCGCCGCACCGCGGCGGTGCAGCTCATCATCGACTCCTGCGACAAGGCCGGGTTCAAGGTCGTCGACAAGGGCTCCGAGGATTTCCTGGGCACCGTGATGCCGACCAACGGCTACGACGTGGCGCTGTTCGCCTGGTCGGGTTCGGCCCTGGTCAGTGGCTGGGCCTCCAGCTTCACCTCGCCGCAGAAGTGCGACGCCCACAGCAAGGGCAACAACAACGGCTGCTACTCCAGCAGGCGGGTCGACCTCCTCATCAAGGAGTTGAACTCGACCGTTGACCTGGCCGCCCAGGACCCGATCATCGGTGAGATAGAGAAGCGGCTCTGGAGGGACCTGGCCACCATCCCGCTGTTCCAGCATCCGGGCCTCAGCGCGTGGGACGAGACGCTCCAGAACGTCGTCCCGAACCCCGCGCAGTCGACCATCACCTGGAACATGGATAAATGGCGCCTTTCCTAGAGCGCCCCCTTCTCGCCGCCGCGGTCACGGCTGGAGAGCCCCGTATCTGACATTAGATGACAGGTACAGGCGCCAGGATGAGCGCAAGAGCTGAGACCTTCCAAGGGAGCCCAGACCATGCCTCGCGCCACCGGAACCTTCACCATCGACAGCTGGGATCCGCACGCCTACGACGAGGCCGAGGGTGCCACGCTCTCCCGCGTCCACATCACCAAGACCTTCGACGGCGACCTGGTCGGCACCAGCACCACGGACATCATCACCGCGGTCGCCCCGGTCGAGACGTCGGCGGCCTACGCGGGCTTCGAGCGCTTCACCGGCACCGCACACGGCCGCAAGGGCACCTTCGTGCTCCACCACACGGCCGCGACACACGCCGGGGAGTCGGAGCTGAGCTGGACGATCCTGCCCGACTCGGGCACCGGGGAACTGCTGGGCATCCGGGGCGGGGGGCAGATCGTCAACGACGACGGCGCCCACTCCTTCCACCTCGACTACGAGCTCGGCTGAGAGCGATTCGTCCGGGAAAACACCGAAGGGCGGCCATCTGGCCGCCCTTCGTGAGGAGTGGAGCTATGGGGATTCGAACCCCAGACCTCCTCCATGCCATGGAGGCGCGCTACCAACTGCGCCATAGCCCCTCGGTGTGAACCGATGTCGCCGGGCCCTGCCCGGCGTCCACGCCAGTGTATAGGAAATCACTCCACACCCTGTAACCGCCGAGGCGGGCCGCCACAGGGGCCGGCTCGCCTCGGGGCCGCGGGCGGGTGCCTACCGTAGCGACATGGCCTTCTCGATCAGCATGGCGAGCTCGGTCACCGCGGGGTCCTCGGTGGACGCGGCCAGCCGGCTGGCATGGGCGGCGAGATCCCCGGGGTCCGCTCCGGCGATCCCCTCCCCAGTGCGGAGGTACTCGGCGAAGCCCACGGCAACCACGTCGACCTGGAACCTCGGCGCGGACTCCCGCCACGGCGAGGCCGCCAGGTCACCGGCCGCGAGGGCGCGGGTGGCCTCGGCGGGATCGCGGGTGTCGGGGTCCTGCCAGCGTACGGTGGCGGTGGCCAGCTGACCCGACGCCCCGCCGCGCAGCCGCACCTCGTACAGGGCGGTCACCGAGTGACCGGGACCGATCTCGCCGCCGTCCTTGGCGTCGTCACGGAAGTCCTCGGTCGCGAGTTGCCGGTTCTCGTAGCCGATCAGACGGTACGACTCCACGACCGAGGGATTGAACACGACCTGTGCCTTGGCGTCGCGGGCGCGCAGGTCGAGGTTGGTGACGAGTTGCTCGACGAAGACCTTGCGCGCGTCGTCGGCGGAGCCGACGTAGACCGCGGCACCGTCCCCGTTGTCGGCGAGCTGCTCCATCAGCTGGTCACCGTAGTCGCGGCCGACGCCGACGCACAGCAGGGTTATCTTCCTGCCTGCGGCCTCCTGGACCCGGGCGAGGATGCCCTGCCAGGTGGTGTCACCGACGTTGGCCAGTCCGTCGGAGAGCAGGATGACCCGGTTGACCGCCACCGCCCTGAAGCTCGTCGCGGCCTGCGCGTAGCCACTGGTCAGTCCCTCCTCCAGGTTCGTCGACTGTCCTATGGCGAGGCGCTCGACGGCGGCATGGAGCCGGTCCCTGTCGGTTGCCGGGGTCATGGACAGGACGACGTCCGCCCGGTCGCTGAAGGCCACGATGGAGACCTGGTCACCGGGCCCGAGCTGGTCGACGAGCTTGTGCAGGGCCTCCCTGACCAGGTCGATCCTGCCGGACTCGCTCATCGAACCGGACACGTCCACCACGAAGGTGAGGTTCGCCGGGCGCCGGGCCTCCGCGTCCGCCCTGCGGGTCTGCAGGCCGACGCGGAGCAGCGCGGCGCCGTTCCCCGGCGTACGGGCACCGTCCATGTGCACGGTGAAGCCGTCGTCGTCCGGTTCCCGATAGTCCTGCGCGAAGGAGTTGACGAACTCCTCGGGCCGGACCTGACCAGGCTCCGGCAACCTGCCCTCCTGGATGGTCCGCCTGCTGTAGCCGTACGAGGCGGTGTCCACGTCGAGGGCGAAGGTGGAGATCTGCTCGGCGGCGGTGTCACGTTGCCTGGCGGCGTCGGCCTCGGAGTCCTCGATCCCGGAGGTGGCAAGGCCACCGGTTTCCGCGAGGGAGGGCCGCGGGACCTGCTTGCCGGATTCGGGCATCGGCTGGCTGGCGGTTCCCTTCCCGTCCGACGCCCCTCCGCAGGCTGCGGACAGCAGGACGATCGCGGCGAGGGCAATGGCGAGCGGGCGTGACTTCATGTCGCCTCCTAGGGATGCGTGTCACCCCCTACGACGGCTCCTTCCAGCCTCCCGCCGGGAGCTTGACCCAAGCGAGCGCAAACCGTGTTCGGCACGTGATCAGGGTTTCCGGGCCGGATCCCGCACGCCGAAGTCCTCGCCGGGGGTGGGCGGACCCGGCTGGTCGTCGCGGACGCCGCGGGCCGCGGTCGCCGTACGGGTGACGGTGTGCGACAGCATCTCGTTCATCTCGGCCATGCTGTGTGGCCGGATTCCCAGTCATCCTGAAAAAACGCGACATAGGATTCTTCGTCATGCGGGTGTACCTCGGCCTCGCGGCCAAAGATCCGGAAGCCGGAATACCGGAGGCGATGCTGCACCGTGTCAGGAGCGCGATCGACAGCGCGTTCCCCGTACCGCCGGAGGTCATCAGGTCACGCGAGTGGCACCGCCCCGGCATCACCATGTTCGCCTGGACCAACGAGCCCGACGACTCGCGGCAGCCCCCGCCGCTGATGACCGAGCACGACCGGGTGACCGGGGTGAACGGTTACCTGGCCGCACCGGAGGACGTGAACCGGCTGGCGGGCATGACCACGCTGGACAGCGAGGCGGTCGGCGGGTGCTTCTCGGTGTTCCGGGCCACCGGGGGCGAGCTGTCGGCCGCCACCGCGATCCACCGGGTCTGCCCGGTCTACTACGCCGAGACGCCCGGCGTGCACGTGATCGGCAGCCGGGCCCTCCTGGTCCATCTCGCCTGCGGCGAGCGCGTCGACTGGGACGTGCTCGCGCTGCAGTCGATGGTCCGGCAGGGATACTTCCTGTCCGACGAGACGCCCTACCTCGGGGTGAGCGCGCTGCCGCCGTCCTCGTCGGTGACCGTCAGGGGCGGCACCCGTACGATCACCACGACCCCGCTCCCGACGGCCGTGCCGGCACCGGAGTCGCGCAGGCGGAAGAAGGAGCTCGTCGGGGAGCTGGCCGAGGCGCTGCTGGCCACCGTGGAGCCGCTGCGCGCGGCGGGGGAACCGGTGAACCTTGCGCTCACCGGTGGCAGGGACAGCCGCCTGATCGCCGCGGTGCTGCACGCGGCCGGCATCCCGCTGCGCGCGACCACCAACGGCCTGGACACCCACCCCGACGTGATCCTCGCCGGGCGCGTCGCCCAGGCGCTCCGCGTCGAGCACACCGTCATCCCCCCGGCCCGCGCCGAGAAGAAGGACGCGATCGTCATCGAGCACCCGCTCGCGCGGGCCTACGAGACGCTGCGCGCCTGCGAAGGCATGACATCGGCGTACGAGTCGGTCGTCGGTTACCTCCCCTACAGCGCCAAGCCGACCATGTCCGGGCAGAGCGGCGAGATCCTGCGGGCCGGCGGCCTGTTGCTGCTCCAGACCGACCTGGGGGAGAAAGCACTGCGCCGCCGGGTGGACGTGACCTTCCTGCGAGATCCGGCGCTGTTCAGTGAGGCGGCCAACGAGCACGCCCGCGAGCTGGCCGGGCCGTGGCGAGAGCGGGCTCCGCTGGAGGCGCTCGACCACATGTACATCTCCTACAAGGTCGGCCGCTGGCACGCGGGGGCGCGGGCGGGCTCGCTGCGCCGGGGCGACCAGATCTGGCCCTTCCTCGACAACCGGGTGGTCCGCGCCGCGTTGGGTCTCGACCAGACCTGGCGGCTGTCGGAGGAGGTCATCTACGAACTCCTCGGCGTCCTGGCCCCGTCGCTCAGGGACATCCCGATCGAGGGCAAGCCGTGGCGATTCACCGCCGGGAAGCGGTACTACCCCTGGCAGCGCAGGCCGCAGGTGCTGACCGCGCCGAAAACCGGCGGCGGTGGCTGGAACTGGCGGACCAGCCCCGGTACGGAGCTGACCGGCCTGATACGCGACCACGTCCTGGGCCGCCTCGATCTGCTGACGCCCATCGTCAACCCCGACGAGGTTCGCGCGCTGTTCGCCGACCCCGTCCTCAAGAAGCCCAACCAGGCCTGGCATCTCTACACGGTGGCCACCATGCTGGGTGGAGACTATCCCGGCAAGGAACCCGAGGGCCTGCCCAGGATTCACATCCCCATCCCGTCCTGACCTGTCCGCACGGCCGAAGCCGGGGAAGACCGGTCTTCGCCGGCTCCGTTCCCCGATTCGTTCTCAAGCTCCGCGCCCCGCATGTCCGGTGTCGGGCAACGGAGTCCTCACCGGCCAGGCTTCCCGCTGCACCGCCGGTCGCCCTCCGGGAGAACCTTCATGCCCCGCCTGCCCACCGGTGCGTCGGGCATCGGTGGGATGGGCGTACCCAGCACCGACACC
Source organism: Streptosporangium sp. CA-115845 (assembly GCF_050943795.1). Lineage (NCBI taxonomy): Bacteria > Bacillati > Actinomycetota > Actinomycetes > Streptosporangiales > Streptosporangiaceae > Streptosporangium > Streptosporangium sp. CA-115845. The sequence goes on from NZ_CP191988.1 coordinate 7,379,655, forward strand.
CGCGGCATCGTACGCCCACCGCCTCGAACCTCACCGATCGCCGGGCGCCGTCAGCAGGCGCAGGCGGCCCCGGAGACCGGCGCGGTCAGCGCGTCGACGGGCCGGCGGGACACCCCTCCTGCGGTCTCGACGGGGAAGCCCTCCCTGGCCCAGTACTCGAAGCCACCGAGCATCTCCTTCACCGGGTGGCCGAGCCTGGCGAACTCCAGCGCGGCCCGGGTGGCGCCGTTGCAACCAGGCCCCCAGCAGTAGGTCACCACGGTCACGCCGACCGGGATCACCGAGCCGGCCTGGGTGGCGATCAGCGCGGTGGGCAGATGGACGGCGCCCTGAACATGGCCCTGCTCCCAGCTCGCCAGGCTCCGTGAGTCGACCACGACGATGCTCGCGACCCCGGCCGCCAGGTCGGCGGCGACATCGGACACGTCGGTCTCGAACGCCAGCCGGGCGGCGAAATGCGCCAGCGCGACGGCATTCCCCGCGGCCGGTACCGAGGTTACCGCGCTCACCGGGACTGAGAGGGAAGCGGCGATGGCGTCCATGCTTAACCTTTCGTTCGTACGTGCTTGGCAGCGGACAGATCGGGGCGGACTTCACGCAAGCCACTCGTACCGCCCCGTGCGACCTCCAGCGGAGCCGGCGGACGGCTCGGTGAGGCAATGGTGCCCGCCGGGGAGCCCGGCCCGACAGTGGCATGAATGCCGCTTATCGTTAATATCTCGCCATGCTGGTTCCGCCTCCGAAACCACGCGGCGCGCATCCCGCCGTCGCCGTGCTCGCCTTCGACGGCATGACCCCCTTCGAGCTGGGCTGCGTGGTCGAGATCTTCGGCATCGCCCGGCCTGAGCTGGAGGTGCCCTGGTACGAGCTGTCGGTCTGCGCCGAGAGTCCTGCCGACCTGCGTGTCGCGGGCGGGTTCACCATGCGGGCGGAACACGGGCTTGACGTACTGGCCTCAGCGGACACGGTGATCGTGCCCGGGGTGGCCGACGTCCATGGTGAGGTGTCCCCCGAGGTGATCGCGGCGCTGCGGCGGGCCTACGACCGGGGGGCACGGGTCGTGTCGATCTGCTCGGGTGCGTTCGCGCTGGCCGCCGCCGGATTGCTGGACGACAGGGAGGCGACGACCCACTGGAGGTACGCCGACCTGCTCCGGCGGAGGTTCCCACGGGTCAGGGTCGACGCGGATGTCCTCTACGTGGACGGTGAGGACATCCTGACCAGCGCCGGCAGCGCCGCGGGACTGGACCTGCTGATCCACCTGGTACGCAAGGACCACGGGCCGGGCGTGGCCAACGAGGTCGCGCGCAGGCTCGTCATCCCTCCGCACAGGGAGGGCGGGCAGGCCCAGTTCATCCAGGCGGCGGTCACGCCCGTGGAGGACAGCACCGCCGTGGCGACCGCGATGGCCTGGGCACTGGACCACCTCGCCGCCCCCATCACGATCGCCGCCCTGGCGGAGGTGGCGCGCATGTCCCGGCGCACGTTCATCAGACATTTCAGCCGGCAGACCGGGACGAGCCCGCTGCGCTGGGTGATCTCCCAGCGGGTCACCGCCAGCCTGACGATGCTGGAGTCCACCTCCGCGCCGGTGGAGGAGATCGCGTCCGCGGTGGGCTTCGACAGCGCGGCGGCCTTCCGCCACCACTTCACCCGGGCGATGCGCACCTCTCCCTCTGCCTACCGCCGGGCGTTCCGCGCCCCGGTGTCGCCGGCCCGCGCGAACCCGCCTTCCACCGCTGTCGGGTAGTCGCGAAAACTTCGCCCCGTTCGGGCCGGGAACCTCCCGGCCGTGCACATCACACAACGTTACGCGTACGACGTACGAAGATCGTGTTCGACGAACATGTCCCGGCAGTGGAGCGAGTTCCGCAAACGGGCGTTTTCCGCGGTGACGACGACGGCTCCGACCTCGGCCCACAGCCGGTGCCGGACGGCGTCGAGGCCTACGTTCAATCACCGTCCAGCCAGCCCGTTATCCGACTTGAGTGAATATAATTCATTTATCCGATTAATTGCCACGACAGGATATTGGGCTTTTATGTAGCGATCCAAATTTACGGAAAGCAAAGAAACGCGCACCCTTCATCAAGCTTCCACACCTGATTCGATCGACACTTCTCCCGCCACTTCCCGAGCGTCCCAAGAATGGCCGCAAAGTGTTTTCGCTGAATACAACGGGAGAGACAACGCACGTGTCTATTTTCATGAAACGGACCCTTGCGGGCGGCGCGCTCGCCGGAGCCGTCCTTCTTCTGCACTCCCCTGTCCCAGTTTCAGCCGATTCGCAACTTTCGACTTCGGCGCAGGCTCGTCACGAGAGAATCGAATCCGCCAGGGGAACCCAGGTTGACCCCTGCCTTCTGACGATTTCCACTATTTGTACAAGCTTCATCTCCGTCCCCGGAACAGTTAACGCCCGCGACCTCTCCAGCACCAAGGCAATCATCCAGGGCGCATTGCAGCCGCAGCCGATCTCGGGCAGTTCGGCTTATATCCCGCTGTGCAAGTGGCTGGGCTTGCCAACCTTCCTGTGCCGGATTCCTGACGGAGTCCAGGGTCCTGCTGGGCCCACAGGCCCCAGAGGCCCGGTGGGGCCCCGAGGTCCCGTTGGCGCAACCGGACCTGAGGGCCCCGTCGGCCCTGAGGGACCGGCAGGACCCGCAGGGCCGACAGGACCCGAAGGGCCGGCAGGCGCCGACGGTGCCCCCGGACCCGAGGGCCCGGCAGGCGCTGACGGTGCCCCCGGACCCGAAGGACCCGCAGGACCCGCAGGCGCCGACGGCGCACCCGGCCCCGCAGGCCCGGCAGGCCCGGCAGGCGCTGACGGCGCACCCGGACCCGAAGGCCCGGCAGGACCCGCAGGCGCCGACGGCGCACCCGGCCCGGCAGGCGCTGACGGCGCACCCGGACCGGCAGGCGCTGACGGCGCACCCGGACCCGAAGGACCTGCAGGACCCGCAGGCGCCGACGGCGCACCCGGACCGGCAGGCGCCGACGGCGCACCCGGACCCGAAGGACCCGCAGGACCCGCAGGCGCCGACGGCGCACCCGGACCGGCAGGCGCCGACGGCGCACCCGGACCCGAAGGACCCGCAGGACCCGCAGGCGCCGACGGCGCACCCGGACCGGCAGGCGCCGACGGCGCACCCGGACCCGAAGGACCCGCAGGCCCGGCAGGCGCTGACGGTGCTCCCGGACCCGAAGGACCCGCAGGACCCGCAGGCGCCGACGGCGCACCCGGACCGGCAGGCGCCGACGGCGCACCCGGACCCGAAGGACCCGCAGGCCCGGCAGGCGCTGACGGTGCTCCCGGACCCGAAGGACCCGCAGGACCCGCAGGCGCCGACGGCGCACCCGGACCGGCAGGCGCTGACGGCGCACCCGGACCCGAAGGACCCGCAGGACCCGCAGGCGCCGACGGCGCACCCGGACCGGCAGGTGCCGACGGCGCACCCGGACCCGAAGGACCCGCAGGACCCGCAGGCGCTGACGGCGCACCCGGACCGGTAGGTGCCGACGGCGCACCCGGACCCGAGGGACCCGCAGGACCGCAAGGCCCAGCAGGACCCGAAGGACTCGCAGGCGCCGACGGCGCACCCGGACCGGTAGGTGCCGACGGCGCACCCGGACCCGAGGGACCCGCAGGACCGCAAGGCCCAGCAGGACCCGAAGGACCCGAAGGACCCGCAGGCGCTGACGGCGCACCCGGACCGGTAGGTGCCGACGGCGCACCCGGACCCGAGGGACCCGCAGGACCGCAAGGCCCAGCAGGACCCGAAGGACTCGCAGGCGCCGACGGCGCACCCGGACCGGTAGGTGCCGACGGCGCACCCGGACCCGAGGGACCCGCAGGACCGCAAGGCCCAGCAGGACCCGAAGGACCCGAAGGACCCGCAGGCGCTGACGGCGCACCCGGACCGGTAGGTGCCGACGGCGCACCCGGACCCGAGGGACCCGCAGGACCGCAAGGCCCAGCAGGACCCGAAGGACCCGAAGGCGCCGACGGCGCACCCGGACCGGTAGGTGCCGACGGCGCACCCGGACCCGAGGGACCCGCAGGACCGCAAGGCCCAGCAGGACCTGAAGGACCCGCAGGACCCGAGGGACCCGCAGGACCCGAAGGACCGCAAGGCCCTCCCGGATCAGGGACTTTGAGCACCCCGACGGCCAGGCCGCCGGTTTTCACTGCCCCGATCATCTGGGCCCCCATGCATGTTCGGGCCTGTACTCCCATGAAGATCTGCTGAGGTTTCCAGGGGTCTCATGGAACAGATCGATTGGCACCTCCCGGCCCAGCGGTTCACTCCACAGGTCTCCAGGACCAGGAAAGTGGCATTCGGGAACGGCTGTGCCGGGTAGGTGGCCGTCGACTGACCGCAAGAACTGACAGACAGCGAGGTACGGAGCGATATCGCTCCGTACCTCGCTGTCTGTCCGAGCCCTGCCGGAAGATCCCACGCCCGCGCAGGACCGTCGCCTCTTCCGCAGGCCCGCGAATCGACACCCCGCGCGCGGACACCTTCGCCGCACTCACCTGATGCCCCCGGCCACACCGGAGGTGAACCACCGTGCGGCGGCATGCGTGTTAGAGGAATGCGCCGACTGTTTCCCACTCTGCTGGCCATCGCCGTCCTGTCGTCGTGCGCCATGGCCGAGCCCAACGTGATCACCGCCAAGGGGGTGCGGCGGGAGGTCCCGGAGAACCCTCCGGTCGCGGAGACCGTGCGTGGTCTGACGTCCTTCGGGCATGCCCTGCTCACCGCGACCGCGAGCCCCGGGGCCAACGCCGTCCTGTCTCCGCTGAGCATCGGTTACGCCTTCGGCCTGGCGAGGGCGGGGGCGGTCGCGGACACCGCGACCGAACTCGACAGGGTCTTCGGCTTCCCCTCGGCAGGACCACATACCTCGCTCAACGCGCTCACCAGGCAGATCATCACGACCGAGGACCCGCCACCCCCTGCCCCTGCCCCAGGCGCGGAGCGGGATGCCCAAGATGCCCCCGCCCCTGCGATCGTGGGCATGGCCAACGGGCTCTTCACCCAGGAAGGGCTGAGCGTCAGGGCGGAGTTCCTGCGCACGCTCGCGGCACAGTACGGCGCGGGTGTGCGTCAGGTGGACTTCACCGGAGACGGCGCCAAGGTCATCGACTCCTGGGTCGAGGAGCGGACAGCCGGGCGGATCAGGAAGGTGTTCGACAACCTGAGCCCACAGACCAGAATGGTCATCGCCAACGCCGTCTACCTCAGGGCCGAGTGGACGACGCCGTTCGTCGACCCGCCTGAGGAAGGCGCCACCTTCACCCGAACGGACGGCACGACCGTGCGTACGGCCCTGATGCGCCGCGACGGAGTCCTCCCGTACGCGGCGGGGCCCGACTGGCAGGCCGTGGAGTTGCGGTACGCCGGCGGTGACCTGGCCATGTGGGTTCTCGTACCACAGGCGGGCGGTTCTCCCGGCGATCTGCTCTCCCCCGCCGTGACGGCACGGGTGGCCGCCGGGCTCAGGGAACGGCCGGTGAGGCTCGCCATGCCACGCTGGGACTTCTCCACGAGCCTGGACCTGGCGGAGCCGCTCGGGAAGCTGGGACTGCGGGGAACCGACTACTCGGGCATCACCGACGGCGCCTCTCTTGAGCAGGCCGTCCACCGCGCCAACATCACGGTGAACGAGTGGGGCACCGAGGCCGCCGCCGTCACCGGCCTCGCCTTCGCCGTATCGGCCCCGGCCACGCCCGAGGCCGAGGTCCGCGCCGACCACCCGTTCGCCTTCGCGATCGTTCACCGGCCGACGCTGACCCCGCTGTTCATCGGCCAGGTCGGCGATCCGGCCGCCGGGAACTGAGCCGGCACGGACGGTCAGGCCGGACGTCGGCGATCACGCCCGCAACGAGTCGACGAAATGCGCCATTCCGGTCAGCCAGCGGTCGGGGTCCTCGGCCTTGCGCCGGACGAAGCCGGCGACCTCGGGGTGCGGGAAGATATGGAACCGCTCGGCGGCGAGGCCCTCGACCACCGCGTCGGCCACGGCCTCGGGGTCGAGGACGGGTCCCGACGCGCCCGCCGCCCTCGCACTGAGATGGTCCGCGGCGACGCCGCGCTCGAACATGGCGGTGCGCACGCTCTGCGGGCAGAGCACGCTGACCCTGACGCCCCTGGTCGCGTAGTGGATGGACACCCACTCGGCGAAGGAGATCGCCGCCGACTTGGTCACGGCGTAGGGGGCGTCTCCGGGGCAGCTCACCAGCCCGGCCGCCGAACAGGTGTTGAGCAGGTAGCCCTCACCGCGCTCGACCATACCGGGCACGACAGCGCGTGCCGCGTAGACGTGGGCGAGGACGTTCACCGCGATCGTCCGGGTCCAGTCCGGGTTCGTGGCGTCGAGCCCGCGGCCGGTGGCGACGCCGGCGTTGGAACAGAACAGGCCGACCGGGCCGAAGGCACTCTCGGCGGTGGTGACCAGGCCCCGTACGTCCTCCTCGACCGACACGTCAGCCCGTACCGCGACCGCCCGGTCACCGATCTCCCTGGCCACCGCGGTCGCGCCCGCCGTGTCGATGTCGGCCACGACCACGCCGGCCGCCCCCTCGGCGGCGAACCTGCGGACCATCGCCCGGCCGATCCCGCTCGAGGCCCCGGTCACCACCACGACCTTGTCCCGCACCCGCATGCAAGCTCCCTCGAACCGACCAGCCGGTCTCTGGGAACCTATTCCTACCCGTCAGTAGCCGTCAACGACGGCGCAGCACGAAGACACCCCAGCCGAGGTGTCGCCTGCCGTACTCGACGTGCGAGCGGCGGCAGCGTTCCAGGAAGCCGCGCACTCCCTCGATGTCGGGATCGTCGGGATTGTCACGCAGCCAGTCACTCAGCGTCCACCACTGGCTCGCCACATAACGGTCCCAGCTGTCCTGGTCGGCGAGGACCATCTCCAGCACCTCGACCCCTGCCGCCTCGAACCTGTCGAAGGTCCCCGCCAGCGAGGTGAAGTCGTCCGGTCCGAAGCCGAACGACTCGTATGCCGCCGCGGGCGGCTCGGAGTTCCAGTACGGCTCGCCGACGAGCAGGATCCCGTCCTCCTTCAGCGGGGGGAGCATCAGCTTGACCGTCCCCTCCAGCCCGTTGCCGATCCAGGTCGCCCCCAGGCAGGACACGACGTCGAATGTGCCCGGCTCCACCGGGTAGGCTCCGGCGTCGCCCTTCTCCAGGCGTACGCGATCGGCGACCCCGAGTTCCCCTGCCCTGGCACGTGCCGCGTCGAGGAAGACATCGCTGATGTCGACCCCGACCCCCTCGATCCCGTGGGCGAGAGACCACTGGCAGAGCATCTCCGCCTTGCCACAGCACAGGTCCAGCAGGCGACTTCCCCGCCGGAGCCTGGCGATCTCGCCTAGCAGCGCCAGCTTGTCGTTCGTGAACGGGTTGAGGATGCGGTGACCGCCCTCGGCGATCTCGTGAAAACGCAGTGACATGACCACCATGCTTCCCAGGTGGGGAACGGCCGGACAACCGGTTATCCGCGGGGGGCGGATCTGAGGTTGCGGCTGACACGGTGTCAGCCCCTACACCTGAAGGCACCATGTTCAGCATAGGAGAGTTCGCCCAGCTCGGCCGCGTGTCGGTGCGCATGTTGCGGCACTACGACGCGATCGGCCTACTTCAGCCCGCCCATGTCGACCCGGCCGGTCACCGCTTCTACCGGGCCGACCAGCTGTCGCGGCTCAACCGCGTCATCGCCCTGAAGGATCTCGGCTTCACCCTGCACCAGGTCGGTTCGATCCTGGACGAGCAGGTCGACGCCGCGGAGCTTCACGGAATGCTGCGGTTGCGCCGCGCGGAACTGGAGGAGCGGATCGCGGCGGACGTCGCACGGCTGATCCGGGTTGAGGTAAGGCTCACGACAATCGCCAAGGAAGGTCATATGTATCCCGAAGAGGTTCTGCTCAAGCCGATCCCCGCGACCCGCGTGGCGGAGCTCACCGCCGTCGCGGCGAGCTACGACGCCGAGGACATCGGCCCCGTCATCCAGCCGCTCTTCGACGACCTGTGCCGCAGGGTCGAGACCGCCGGAGTGAGGATCACCGGTTACGGCATCGCCCGCTACGAACCGGAGGCCGATGGCCGGGTGATCGTGCACGCCGGGTTGGAGGTCGCCGCGGAGACGGGCGGCGACCACGACTTCGCGATCGTGGACCTGCCGGAGATCGAGTCGGCCGCCACCATCATTCACCGCGGCTCGATGGAGCAGACGGGCCCGACGTTCCAGGCGCTGGCCCACTGGATCGACGAGCACGGCTACCGGAGTGTCGGACTCGCGCGGGAGGTCTCCATCGACTGCCCACCCGACGACCATGACAGCTGGGTGACCGAGTTGCAGATGACGGTCACGCGCGCGCGATGACCAGGTCGCCGAGGCGGCGGAGGTCCTGCTGGAGCTTGTTCCTGAGCGCGCGTCTGACAAAGGGGACACGCAGCCGCTGCAGGCCGCGGAGCCTGATCTTGAGGTGAACGGTCACCAGGCACCGGTCGCCGTCCAGCGGCACGACCGACCGGCCGCCCTCGGCGTCGATCCCCGAGATCATCCGCCAGGCGAACTCCGTCCCGGGGACCACCGAGGTCACCACGCTGCCGGTGTGGTGGACACGGCCCCGGAAAGTGATGGATTCGTCCGCGCTGGTACCCGGGACGACGAGGCCCGGCGGGTCCGGCGCCATGGTGGTCACGCCCGCGCGCCATCGGGGATCCTGGCCGAAGTCGGCGATGATCCGCCATATCTCGGCCGCCGGACGCGCTATCTCTATCGACACGTTCAGCTCGATCACAGCCCGTACACGATCCCTGTCAGATGCTCTGACCTCGCCCGCGAGCGAGCACCGGAACGGACCCGCCGGGGGCGGCCGGGGCCGGCGACCTCCGCCCAATGACTACTGGTCATTACCGCTCTTTTCCATCAAGCGATTTAGTCGACAAACCATATCGAATCTGCATTTGTTATGAATGTTGACTAAAAGGGAGAATCGGCGTCGACCTGACGTCTGTCCCCGGGTCCACGGTGGCCGGGGACCCGGGGTCACAGCTGCTCGGAGCCGGTGGACTCGGGGACGCGGACGGTGATGCCGCCGGGCACGACCTTGGCCTTGAGCTTGGTGACGGCCCCCTTGGCGCCACCGTCCAGCTCGTAGGTCATGGGAGAGTCGAATCTGGCGGTGATCTTGCGTGCCCGGGTCATCCGGACGAACGGCGACTCCTCGGACCGCCCTGCGCTCATCCGGCCGAGCACGCGGGCCCACTGGATCGGCCCGTTCGCGGTGGTCACGCCGATCTCCAGCCATCCGTCGTCGGGACGCGCGTCGTCGAACGCCTCGATGCCGCCGGTGATGGTACCGACGTTGCCCAGCAGCAGGCAGCTGGCCTCGCCCTCGAACCACGTCACCCCGTCGATCCTGACCTCCATCGGCACGAGCTCCCCGCGGACGTGACGCAGGCCCGTCCAGACGTACGCCGCACGCCCCAGGCGGTCCTTCAACCCCCGGTCGGCCTCCTCCGTCATCGCCGCGTCGAAGCCGACCCCGGCCATGACGGCGAAGTGCTCCCCGTTGACCTTCCCCAGGTCCAGCTTCCGGCTCTCACCGTGGAACGCGACGTGCACGGCCTTGGGCAGGTCCTCGGGGATGCCCAGGTTCTGCGCGAAGAGGTTGGCCGTTCCCGCGGGGAGGATGCCGACCGTGACACCCGAGCCCGCGATCGCGTCCACGCAGCGCTGCACCGTGCCGTCACCGCCCCACACCAGGATCAGGTCGGCCCCCTCCTTCAGCGCCTTCCGCGCCTTCTTCGGCGCCTTCTTGCTCTTGGGCACCTCGTACCAGAGCAGCTCGCCGACTCCCTCGTCGGCGAGGAGCCTGCGCAGCTCGTCCAGCCCTCCGCCGAATGACTTCCGCTGGTGAGCGATCACCGCGACCGTGCCGATCCTCTGCTTCCGGGGCAGCATCTGACCTCCTGTAGCACCGTGCCGGATACGGTGACGGCTGCCCTCGCCCCGGAGCGGCAAACGTCGCGTGCGCCCAGTTCGTACCCGGTTTCCGCACCTCCCGGCTGCTCGTCCGGTTCGGTCAATCGGTGATCAACAGGTCCCGGAAGTCACTATCGTCATAGTCATGGAGCAACTGGCGTTCACCTCGACCACCCTGGTCAACTTCAAGGACAGGACCTACCGCTGGGTGGACGTGAAGCACTTCCGTATCACCCCCGGACAGGATGACGAACCGCTGCTCACCGCACTGCTCTCGCACCAGTTGTACCGGGACGACTACCTGGGCCCCGACTCCTGGAAGGACAGCGGGTCGGTGCACGGCCCCTACCGCCTTGACGCGCTCTCGACCGCCTCCTTCGAGAGCGTCGACGCGGAAACCGCCTCCGCCACGATCCGCACCTGGGCCGACAGGTACACCGATCTCCCCGAGACCGTCGCCCACGACCTGGAGAGCGAGGTCCACCGGCTGATCCGCGCGGCCACCTCCCTCTACCGCCTCCGCGACCTCGACGAGGCGGCCCGCGACGACGACCTGGGATGGATCCTCGGCGAGTTCCACGAGTTGGTCCTGATCGACCGGAACGAGGGCTCCCTGGCCGTCATCGTCGCCTCCGACGACTGACCCCGCCCCCACCAGCAGAGCGTCGACCACTGAACACGGATACCGGTTCCCAGGCTTCGCCTTCTCGCCCTACGACGAGCCTGGCCCTACCAGCCACGCCCACCAACAGCACGGAGACCGCACAACGCGCGGCACTTCCCCGAGCGAAGCGAAGGGCCCGGGGGGCGTCCCCCCGTGTGAACGACGAAGGGGCCCGCCGGAAGCAGATCTCCGTCTGCGAACAGCGAACCCCAACCACCGAAGTGGAGCTATGGGGATTCGAACCCCAGACCTCCTCCATGCCATGGAGGCGCGCTACCAGCTGCGCCATAGCCCCTTGCGATGCAGATGAAATCTTAACCGACTTCGGACACCCCTCGCGCCATCATTCCGGACACGAGCGCGATGGCCGCCGACCCCAGGGCGCTCCCGGTGATGATCCCGAAGGAGATCACGTAGGCGTCCCGGGATGGGATGGCGGTACCGGCGACGGTGATGGAGGTGAGGAGCGCGGCGGTCGCGGCACCGGAGAGGCTGCCGCCGATGGAGCGGACCAGGGAGTTGATACCGCTGGCGATGCCGCTCTGGTCCCTGGGCACGTGCTGCACGGCGAGCGCGCCCAGCGCCGCGTAGGCGACGCCGAAGCCCAGCCCCTGCACCGCGTTGGCGCCGACCAACTGGAGCACCGAGTCGTTGAAGAGGGTGAACCAGCCGAATCCGATCGCGCACAGGCCCGCGCCGAGAGCGAGGGAATAGGCGGGGCCGAACCAGGCCGAGAGACGGCCGGCCATGAAGGAGGAGAGCAGCATGGTCACGGTGCTGGGCAGGGCGTAGAGACCGACGTCGAGGACAGATCCCCCGAAACCATACCCGGCGGACGGGGGCGTCTGGATGAAGCTGGAGATCAGGGCGAAGGAGCCGAACATGGCGAAGCCCAGGAGCAGCGAGGCCAGGTTGGCCGGGAGGGAACGACGGCCGACGAGCAGGTGGAGCCGTACCATCGGCGCTCGGAGCCGCAGCTGGCTGAAGACCCAGACGGCACCGAATCCGCCCGCGCCCGCGAACAGCCACAGGACGGCTCCCGAACCCCAGCCCCAGTCGTTGCCCTTGGAGATCGCCAGCAGCAGGCAGACGAGCCAGGCGGACAGCAGTGCCGCGCCGATGAGGTCGGGGCGGCCTCCGGCACCGGTTCCGCCACCGGGGGCACTCAGCACGATGAGAACGATCGCGATCACGCCGAGCCCCGCGGTGATCCAGAAGACCGGGTGGTGGCTGGGGGTGCGGTCGGCGATCAGGCCGGTGACGATCATGCCGAGGCTGCCGCCGACGCCCATGGTGGCGCTGACCACCCCGATGGCCGTCATGACCCTGTCGGGCGGGAAAGTGTCCTTGATCATGCCGATGGCCAGCGGCACCAGCGCCGCCGACGCGCCCTGCAGGGCCCGTCCGGCGATCAGTACGGTGAAGGAACCGGACAGGGCGCAGACCAACGAGCCCAGGACGAGCAGGCCGACCGTGAACAGGATCATCCGCTTCTTGCCGTACATGTCGCCGAGGCGCGACAGCAGCGGCGTGGCCACCGCGGCGGCGAGCAGCGAGGCGGTGAAGACCCAGGTGACCTCGGCCACCGACACGCCGAAGGTGGCCATCAGCCGGGGCAGCAGCGGGATGACCACGGTCTGCTGGACGGAGACGACCATCCCTGCCGCGGAGAGCGCCACCAGGGGCAACCAGAGATGTCTGCCCTGTTGCACGGTGCCCGGTTCGACGACGATCGTTCCCGTCACTGCACGCTCCTTCGCTGCCGACTTCTGCTCTCGCATGGTAAGGCGCGGCAGTAAACAGTCGTTTACCGGGCTATGTCACACCGGAGGGCCGTGATACGTCTATGCCCCTATGGCCGTTGAGCGTTTCGAAGGACACCGCGACCTGCTGACCGGGGTCGCCTACCGGATCCTGGGCAGCGTGACCGACGCCGAGGACGTGGTCCAGGAGGCGTGGCTGCGTTGGTCGGGGGTGGATGCCTCCCAGGTGCGAGACGACCGCGCCTACCTGGTCAGGGTGGTGACACGGCTCTCCATCGACCGGCTCCGGCGGGTACGGGCCCAGCGGGAGTCCTACGTCGGGCCGTGGTTGCCGGAACTGGTCGTCACCCCGGATGTGGCCGAGCACGCCGAACTGGCCGACTCGGTCGAGTTGGCGCTGCTCGTGGTACTGGAGACCCTGTCCCCGCTGGAACGTGCGGTGTTCGTGCTGCGGGAGGCGTTCGACATGCCGTACGCGGAGATCGGCGAGGTGATCGGGCGCAGCGAGGCGACGACCCGGCAACTGGCCCGGCGCGGCAGGGAGCACGTCCAGGAGGGCAGACCGAGGTTCGAGGTGGACCGGGGGCTGCGGCGCAGGCTCACCGAGCGGTTCGCCGCGGCGGCCGTGACCGGAGACCTGGAGGCGCTGACCACGCTGCTCGCCGAGGACGCTTCGCTGGTCAGCGATGGCGGCGGCAAGGTCAAGGCCCCGCTGCGGGTCATCAGGGGCGCGGTCAGGGTGGCGCGGTTCCTGTCCTCGATCGGATCCGAGACGGGCGCACGGAGATTCATGGAGAGCCTGGGCGCCGAGTCGTTCCCCGGCTTCGAGGTGGAGATCGCGGAGGTGAACGGCGGGCCCGCCGCGGTGGTGAGCGTGAGCGGGCAGCCGATCACGGTGTTCTCGCTGGTCGTCGGGGACGGACTGATCAGGACCGTCTTCCTGGTGGCGAACCCGGAGAAGCTCTCCCGGCTGAGGGGATCGCGGTGATGTCACGAACGGCGCCCCGCGCTCCGTCGTGAGGGCATGACATCGAACATGCGAGACATCAGCATCGTCGGCGGCGGGCTCGCCGGGCTCACCGCGGCCATCGCGTGCGCCGAGGGCGGCGCGCGGGTCACCCTCCACGAGGCCCACCGGGAGCCGGGCGGCCGGGCCCGCAGCACCGCGGCGCCGTACATCGCCAACGACGGTCCCCACGTTTTCTACTCCGACGGCGAGCCATGGCGCTGGCTGGCGAGAAGGGGGCTGGTCGGGCCGTACACCAAGCCCACGCCCGGCAAGCTCGCGAAGGGCAGGTTCCGGCACGGCGACCGGCTGTCCGCCATGCCACCCTGGTCACTGCTGAGGGCGTGCACCAAGCGGCGACTGCGGGCCCCGGTGGACGAGGACTTCGGGACCTGGGCCACCCGGCACTTCGGTGAGGAGGCCATGCGGGCTCTCGCCGGACTGGTCGGTGTGATCACCTACGACGCCGACGCCGGACGGCTGTCGGCGGCGTTCGTCTGGGAGCGAGTGCTGCGGGCGACCGCGCCGAGGTATCCGGCACCGCGCTACATCGTCGGCGGCTGGGGGCGGGTGATCGAGCGGATGGCCGTACACGCACGCGGCCTGGGCGTGCGGATCGAGACCGGCTCGCGGGTGGACCGCCTGCCCGAGGACACCCCCGTGATCGTGGCGACCGCACTGGACGCCGCCAGGACGCTGCTCGGCGACGGGTCGCTGCGCTGGGAGAGCGGGAAGGCCGTCCTGCTCGACCTCGGCCTCCGTACGAGCGGCGACGACCTCTTCCTCGTCTCCGACCTGGACGAGGGCGGCTTCATGGAGCAGTACAGCCTGGCGGACCCCTCGCTCGCCACCAACGGGCAGACCCTCTGCCAGCTACAGATGCCGGTCAGAGCGGGTGAGACGAAGGCCGAGGCGGTGTCCAGGGCGGAGCGGGTGGCAGATCTCGGGCTTCCCGGCTGGCGGGAGCGGACGACCTGGCGGCGGGAGGCCACCTGCAACGGCCGCACCGGAGCACTGGACCTGCCGGGGACCACCTGGCGGGACCGGCCCGCGATCGACCGGGGGAACGGCGTCTGGTTGGTCGGCGACTCGGTGGCGGCCCCCGGCCTGCTCAGCGAGGTCTCCTCGCACAGCGCTCTGATCGCGGCGGAATCCGCCCTGTGGGCCACCCGGCGAGCGGGTCACCCGGAGCCGCACTCGTCGATCGCCTGACGGCTGCGCCGGCGCGGCCTGTGCCGCCCCCGAGAGGGCACAGGCCGCGCGGCGAGGGAGGGTCAGCGTGCCAGAGCCCGCTCATCCTCCAGGTAACCCGGCCGCCCGGCGTACCAGCCGGCCACGAACTGCGCCGCGACCACCCCGAGCAGCAGCAGGAACGGCAGCGTCCAGCCGCCGGTCGACTCGTGGGTGAAGCCGATGACCAGGGGTCCGGCGCCCGCGATGAGATATCCGGTGCTCTGCCCGAAAGCCGACAGCGCGGCTGTCGCCTCGGGGGTGCGGGTGCGCATGGCGAGCATGGTGAGCGCGAGCGGGAAGGACCCCATCCCGATGCCGACCAGGCTCGCGAAGAGCCACGCCAGGCCGACGGGCGCGAGCCAGAGGCCGAGGAAACCGGCGACGTAGAAGACCACGAAGGCGGCGACCACGGGCCGCTGGTCGGAGAACCTCGACGCCACCCAGGGCACGAGGAGCGAGACCGGGATACCGATCGCGGTGAAGACGCCCAGCACCAGACCCGCCTGCCCGCTGCTGTAGCCGCCATCGATGAGGATCTTCGGCAGGAAGCCGAACATGATGTAGGCGACCATGCTCTGGGTGCCGAAGTAGGCGGCGACCGCCCAGGCCAGCCTGCTGCGGAGCAGGGCACGAGCACTCGTTCCCTCGCCCGCGCCGCGCCGCTCCGGCTCACTGCGCGCGAGCGCAAGCCACGGAATGGCGGCGACGGCGGCGAGCGCCCCCCACACCCCGAGGGCAACGTGCCAGTTGCCGTCGGTGGCCTGCTGGATGGGCACGGTCGCGGCGGCCGCGAGCATCGTGCCCACCGCGAGGGCCGTGGTGTAGACGGTGGTCATGGTCCCGGCCCTGCCGGGGAAGTGGCGCTTGATCAGGCTGGGGATGAGCACGTTGCCCACCGCTCCGCCCGACAGCGCCAGGGCACTGCTGTAGAGGAACACCTCGGCCGAGTCCACCATCGAGCGGATGAGCAGGCCGGCGCCCAGGACGATGAGGGAGAAGAGCAGGAGGCGGTGCTCGCCGACCTTCCTGGCCAGCGCCGGGGTCAGCGCGCCGACCGAGGCGAAGATGAGCACGGGGAGCGTGGTGAGCAGCCCGACTCCGAGGGCGGTCATGCCGAGGCCGGAGATTATCTGGTCGAGAACCGGCCCGACGCTCGTGACGGCGGTGCGCAGGTTCAGCGCCGCGAGAACGATTCCCAGCACGAGCAACCAGGCGAGAGATCCTGTCGTTCCACCGGTGCGGCCCCTGGTCTGATGGGTTAGCACGCTCATGCTGGTTTCAGTCCTCCTTAGTGGTTTCATCCAATCGTAGGATGATTGGCTGACCGCAACTTTAACAGGACTGAAACCTCCGTTTGTTCCTGACCGACGCGCCGGGGCGGGGACGATCGAAAACTGCTGACAACATGAAAGCCGGGTCACGTGTCCCTTTACAGGGCGTGACCCGGCTCTCTCGCGCACCGGCGTGTCCCCGGCTCCGACGCCGAAGAACCCGGACGGTCAGGGCACCGGACATCTGGGGCCGCACCGAGCGAGCCTGCGGTCCGGGCGGACATCAGGCGGTCATCCCGGACCCGCGAGCGTCAGATGCGTGGCCCCGGGGTGAGCGGCGGCTCACCGCCGGGAGGCGGAGGCGCGGACTCCGGCGGGTAACCCTGGCCCACGGTGCGCGGAGGCGCGGGCTCGTCAGAGCCGTAGCCACCGGTCATGCCGGTGCCGCCGACACGGGCGCCGTGCTCGTGCGGTCCCGGCACATCCCCGCGCCAGGCGCCGGCCTCGCCGCCGCGCGACTCGATGAAGGTCTTGAAACGCTCCAGGTCACCGCGGGCCGGGCCTAACTAGCGGCGCCGCAGAAGCCAGTAAAGCCCCAGGACCGGCAGCACAAACGGGATGAAGAGATATCCGCTTCCATAACCCGACCAGACTGTGGCACGCGGAAACGCCTCTGGATAGACCATGCTGAGCGTGCCGACGATGAGCACCCCGGCCAGCTCGATCCCGCAGGCGACCAGCGCCAGAGTCCGGTTCCCCCTGGCCAGCGCGACGGTGAGCACGACGTAGACGGCGGCGGCGAACGCCGACAGCCAGTAGGCCAGCGGGGCCTCCTGCAGGCGCGTCGCGATCTGCACCGCGGCGCGGGCCCCCGCGGCCAGGGCGAACACCCCGTAGACCGCCACCAGCGCGCGGCCGGGTCCGCTGCCGATCGCCGGCTCGCTCACGGCATCCCCTGCCAGACCTGGAGCAGCCGCCCGACCACGCCGGTAATCGCGAAGCCCGCCACCGCGATCACCGCGGGACCCCAGCGCGAGCGCTCGCCGATCCCCCAGAAGGCCGCCACCGGCGGGATCACCACGCTGCCCGCCAGGTAGCCGATGAGCGTGGCCGAGCTCGCCGGCCCCTCGCCCCGCACCATCGCGGCGATCACGAACCCGGCCTGGACCAGCAGTCCGACCTCCAGCACCCCGAGCGCGACGAGAAGCACGGTGCCCATCGCCCTGTTCCGCATGCTGGTCAGGAGGCTGACCAGGCCGACCGCCAGGGAGAACAGGATCAGGCCGGTCGCGAGCGGGCCGATCATCGAGACCGCAGGGGATCGAAAAGCATGAGCAGTAGGGTACTGCCCGCCCCCCTCGCCCCCTCCTTCACGGCACCTATTCTGAGACCGTGGAAAAGATCCTGGTCAGCGCCTGCCTGATGGGGCGGAAGGTCCGTTACGACGGGGCCGCCAAGACGAGCGGCGACGCGCTGCTGGCCGCGTGGCGGCGCCAGGGGAGGCTCGTGCCGTTCTGCCCGGAGGTCGAGGGCGGCCTGCCCGTCCCGCGCCCCGCCGCGGAGATCGAGGGCGGCGCCGGAGGCGCGGCGGTGCTCTCCGGGACGGCCCGGGTGCTGACCGCCGGGGGTGCCGACGTCACGGCAGCCTTCCTCGCCGGCGCTCAGGCGGCGCTCGCCGTCGCCAGGTCCTTCGACGTGAAGGTGGCGATCCTGAAGGAGGGCAGCCCCTCCTGCGGCAGCCTGACCGTCTACGACGGCACCTTCGCCGGTCGGCGCGTTCCCGGCCACGGAGTCACCTCGGCCCTGCTCGAACTGCACGGCATCGCGGTCTTCGGCGAGGATCGCGTCACCGAGGCCGCGGCACGACTGCGCGAGATCGGCGAACCCTAGTATTCCCACAGGTCTGTACGGCTCTCCCCGCCGATGCAGAAGACCGCCGAGCCGTGCTCTCCCTTGACCAGGTCGACCCGGATCCACCCGGTGGCCGAGGCGACCTTGGCCTCGTAGCCCGCGTTGGGGGCCGCGGCGATCAGACGGCACACACCGTTCTCGATGGCGAACGAGACCGAACCGCCCTTGACGTTCACCACGCGCAGGTTCTCGGTCGAGATCGATCTGGTCCTGGTGGCCGTCGGCTTGGGCGCGGTGGACGACGGCGCGGACCGGGAGAGCCCGGCGTCCCGCGTGCGCACCGGCACGGCCGTCCTCGACGGGGAACGGGCCGGCTGCGACCTGGCGGTATCCCGCGTGGGCGGGATGAGATGGGGCGCCGGGGTACGGACGGGTTCCGGGGAGACCGTCGGCACGCCGACGACCTGCGGTCCCGTCGGCGCCCCCGGCGGGAGAGGCGAGTCTCCGGTGTGGCCGAGGGCGGCGTTGAGGGGCTCGATGCTCGCGTCCTCGAAGACCTCGCTGCGGAGCACGTCGCGGACGCCGAACCAGGCGACCGAGATCGCCAGGACGGTGGCTCCGCACCACACCGCTATGAACCCCAGCGTTTGCCGCATGTCACGGATTATTACGTCACATGTCCCACTATTCACTACCGTTACATGACATGGCGACAGTTCTGGTGGTCGAAGATGACGAGTACGTACGATCCGCGATCATTCAGGAACTCAGCAGGCGCCAGCACGTCGTGCGCAGCGCGGGACGTGCCCTCGACGCCCTGAGGGAGATCACCCAGAACCCCCCGGACGCGGTGGTCCTCGACCTTGGGCTACCCGACCTGGACGGGGCGGAGGCTCTCAAGATGGTCCGCAGCGTATCCAGCGTCCCCGTCATCATCGTCACGGCCAGGGACAACGAAGCGGAGATCGTCCGTCTGCTCCAGGCGGGGGCCGACGACTATCTGGTGAAGCCGTTCTCCGGCGACCACCTGAACGCCCGTCTGGACGCCATATTGCGCCGGGCGCGGAGCGCGACCCCACCACCGCTACTGTGCGTCGGCGCGCTGTCGGTGGACCTGAACCGGCGCGAGGCTCACCTGGACGGCGCCCCTCTCACCCTCACCAGACGCGAGTTCGACCTCCTCGCCTACCTCGCCGCCCGCGCCGACCGGGTGGTCTCCCGCAAGGAGTTGCTCACCGCGGTGTGGCAGCAGTCCTACGGCGACGACCAGACGATCGACGTCCACCTGTCGTGGCTGCGGCGCAAACTCGGCGAGAGCGCGTCCTCCCCCCGCTACCTGCACACCGTACGCGGCGTGGGGGTCATGTTGATCACACCGCCGTGAGACGGACCCTGGCCCTGCTCACCGTCGCCGGGACCTCGATGGTCGCCCTGGCCTTCCTGATCCCGCTCGGGCTCATCGTCAGGGAGATCGCCTACGGCCGGGCCATGGCCGAGGCTGAAAGGCAGGCGTCGGCTCTGGTCCCGGTGCTGGCCATCACCGTCGAGGAGACCCGGCTCACCCACGCGCTGCTCAGCACGGGCGCGCAGGACCGGATCGCGGTCCATCTGCCCGGCGGCGGCTCGGCCGGCACCGTCAGGGCCCCCGCTGAGACCGTGGCCGCCGCCTCCCGGCTGACCAGGGCCATCACCGCGCAGATGGACACCGGCTACCTCCTGTTGCGCCCGGTCGCCCTGGAGGGCGGACGGACCGTGGTCATCGAGATCTTCATCCCCTCGGACGACCTCACCCGGGGCGTCACCGCGTCGTGGGCCGTGCTGAGCGGGGTGGCGACGGTGCTCGTCGCCGGCTCCCTGCTGGTCGGCGACCGGCTGGGCGTCCGGGTGGTGCGTTCGGCCCGGCGCCTGGGCAGGGCGGCGAGCGCGCTGGGCGCCGGAGATCTCAGCGTCCGCATCGAGCCGGAGGGCCCACCCGAGCTGGTCGCGGCCGGTGAGGCGTTCAACAGCATGGCCGACCGTGTGGTCCAGCTCCTGGCCGCCGAGCGGGAGATGGCCGCCGATCTGTCGCACCGCCTGCGCACACCCCTCACCGCGCTCCGGCTCAGCCTGGACCACCTGGGGCCCGAGGCCGAACAGAGCAGGAGCGCGCTGGGCCGCCTGGAAGCGGAGGTGGACCAGATCATCGCGGCGGCCAGGCAACCCTCCCTGGCGCCGGAGCCCGTCCACTGTGACGCCGCCGAGGTGCTGCGCGAGCGGCTGACCTTCTGGTCCGCCCTGGCCGAGGACCAGCAGCGCGCCTGGGAGTTGATCGGCGCCTCGACCCCCACGCGGGTTCCGGTCGCGGCGGGAGAGCTCAGCGCCGTGCTGGACGCCCTGCTCGGCAACATCTTCCGGCACACCCCCGAGGGCACGGCGTTCACGGTGACCCTGCACCAGGGCTCGGGCACCGTCGGCATGCTGATCGCCGACGCCGGCCCCGGGATCCCCGACCCGGAGGCGGCGCTGCGGCGCGGGAGCAGCGGCGCGGGATCCACCGGGCTGGGCCTGGACATCGCCCGCCGGCTCGCCGAGTCCACCGGCGGCACACTGCGGATCGACGCCTCCTCCCTCGGCGGCGCCAGGGTCCAGCTCTGGCTCCGCACCGACCGGCACGATCGGCCTCCGCGCATCACCCGGCGCCTGGTCCGCGGCCGCTGGTCCCGTGGGGACGCATCACGTTGAACAGCCCGCTGAAGGTCACCGTCATGCTTGGCGGTGCGCGATAGGCGCGTTTCTTCCCTTTTGTGGGTCCCGTGCCGGAAACGGGCAGGGCTTGGCCGTCGCCCGCCTCGTTCGAGGAAGGCGAGAGGCCGCTTCCCGCGGGGAGCGGAGAAGCCAGACATTGGTTAGATCACACGTAAGCACGCCTTAAGAGCAGCTAAAGCACGCTGTTTTACCATTCCAGCTGCACGATCATGAAGGAGCGCGGAAGGGATCGCGTACGCCGCCCGCGTCCGTGATCCCCCGCTCGTCTCACCGGGCCGGCCTCACGTTCAGACGGAGGGCGCGCGGCCGGCCCGGCAAGACGCGCCGGGGGCCGCGACCAGAAACGGGAACCGCCTCTGACCTGCACAAAAGCGCAGGTCAGAGGCGGTTTAGCTGTGGAGCTATGGGGATTCGAACCCCAGACCTCCTCCATGCCATGGAGGCGCGCTACCAGCTGCGCCATAGCCCCTGGTCACCGCTTCGAGTGCTCTCGTCGCGGCGCTTGGGAAGCATATAAGGACACCGACATGTTCACCTAATCGACGGCCACACGGCCCGCGCCCGCCACCGGGGCGCAAGCCGCACCGGCGAGGTCACTCCTGGGTGGCCTCGGGGCTGTCGTCGCTACTGACCGGCTCGGGGAGGGTTCCGGCGTTGTGCTCCAGCAGGCGCCAGCCCTTGCGCGACTCCTCCAGCACCGACCACGAACAGTTTCCCAGGCCGCCCAGGGCGGGCCAGAGCTCCTGCGGCAGGTTCATGAGCTTGGCGATGCCGAGCCGGATCGCCGCCCCGTGGGAGGCGACGACGAGCAGGCCGTCGGAGTCGACCTGCTCGGCCCAGCGACGTACCGCCGAGGCCACCCTGTCGGCGACGTCGCCGACCTCCTCGCCGCCAGGCGCCTCCCAGGCCGCGAACTCCCTGGGCCAACCCGCGGAGATCTCCTCCCGGGTGAGCCCTTCCCACTGCCCGCCGCCCCGCTCTCGCAGATCCTTGTCGACCATGACGTTCAGGCCGGTGACCCGGGCCAGTGCCGAGGCCGTGTCGAAGGCCCGTTGGAGGTCGGAGGAGACGATCATGCTCGGGCGGAGCGCGGCGAGCAGCGAGGCCGCACGGGTCGCCTGCGCGATCCCGGTCTCGTCAAGCGGGATGTCGCTGTGGCCCTGGAAGCGGTGTTCGACGTTCCACAGCGTCTGACCATGTCTGAGACAGACGATGCGACGGCTCACTCAGCTACCGCCCCGCGGGCGCGCTGGGCGGCGACCTGGGTCACGCTGTCCGGCAGCGCGATGGAGGGGCAGTCCTTCCACAGGCGCTCGAGCGCGTAGAAGGTGCGGTCTTCCTCGTGCTGGACGTGCACGACGATGTCGATGTAGTCCAGCAGGACCCAGCGGCCCTCGCGCTCGCCCTCGCGGCGGACGGGCTTGGCGTCGGCCTCGATCCGCAGCCGATCCTCGATCTCGTCGACGATGGCGCGGACCTGGCGGTCGTTGGTGGCGGAGCAGAGCACGAACGCGTCGGTGATGACGAGTTGGTCGCTCACGTCATAGGCGAGAATGTCATCGGCCAGCTTGTCCGCCGCCGCCTCGGCGGCGAGCCTGACGAGCTGGATGGATCTGTCGGTTGCTGTCACGGTGTGGGTCAGTCCTCCTGCTAGTCGGCGCTGTCACCTATCAGGGTGCCCGATTCGGCGCTCGTTGAAGAGCCACCGTCTGAACAACGCCTATCGTGGGCCGCCCGATTCCGTACCGCAAACGGGTTGGCGGTCTGATCGGGGGCGTACCGCGCGGTCGGGGCCGCGCCTGCCGATCTCGGGTGGGACGGGCAGGTGCCCGGGTCACTCGACGATCAAGCCGGGTGAACTGTGGGCACCCGTCCCACGCAAACTTCTCGAATCATAGCGAAACACATTCTTACTTGCGCCATTTCCGCAGATCATCGCGATTCACAGATTCTCGCCCGGCCTGCCCTGCCCCAACCGCCGAGGACGATCCTCCTCAGCCGACGCCTTGCCGTAGAGGCCACGCTTGTTGATGTACTGGACGATGCCGTCGGGCACGAGATACCAGATGGGCTCCCCGGCGGCCACCCGCTCGCGGCACTCCGACGACGAGATGGCCAGCGCCGGGATCTCCACCAGGCTGACCTTCCCCTCGGGAAGGCCGGGGTCGTGCAGGACGTGGCCGGGCCTGGTGGCGCCCACGAAGTGCGCGATGGTGAACAGCTCGTCGACATCGCGCCAGCTCAGGATCTGGGCCAGGGCATCGGCGCCGGTGATGAAGTAGAGATCGACATCGGGCCCCCAAGCAGAGGAGATCTCCCGGAGCGTGTCGATGGTGAAGGTCGGCCCCGGGCGGTCGATGTCGACGCGGCTCACCGAGAAGCGAGGGTTGGACGCGGTCGCGATGACCGTCATGAGATAGCGGTCCTCCGCGGCGGAGACGGTCCTGTCGGCTTTCTGCCAGGGCTGTCCCGTCGGCACGAAGACCACCTCGTCGAGGTCGAAGTGGTGGGCGACCTCACTGGCCGCGACCAGGTGACCATGGTGGATCGGATCAAAGGTCCCGCCCATGACGCCCAGGCGCCGCTTCCCCCGACCGGTAGGCGCGTTCATCATGAAACGGACCATACGCGCAAGCCGTACAGAGCTTTTAATCACCCCCCGCGCGTGGCAGGCAGACCCGACGTAGCATGCCGGACATGACCACCACCCCGGATCGCAACCGCGTGCAGCTTCCCGGCATCAGCTCACGCGCCTACGAACATCCCGCTGACCGGTCCGCGCTGGTCGCCCTCCGATCGCTCAGCGGATTCGACACGGTGCTCAAGCAGATGTCCGGCCTGGTCAGTGAGCGCCGCCTGCGCCTGATCTACCTCGCCTCGGCCGTACGCACCGGTGACACGCAGTTCCGAGCACTGCACGACATGGGCCGCGACGCGGCCTACGCGCTCGACCTCCACCGCATTCCCGAGGTCTACGTGCAGCAGAGCCCGCTGGTGCAGGCGAAGGCGATCGGTTTCGACGACCCGTTCATCGTCGTCACGACCGGCCTGCTGGACCTGATGGACTTGGAGGAGCAGCGCTTCGTCATCGGCCACGAGACCGCCCACATCCTGTCGGGCCACGCCGTCTACCGCACCATGCTCGACATCCTGACCCGTCTGGCCTCGCGCGTGGCCTGGATCCCGCTCGGCTACATCGGCCTGCGCGCGATCGTGGCCGGCCTGGAGGAGTGGCACCGCAAGTCCGAGCTCTCCGCCGACCGCGGCGGCCTGCTCTGCGGCCAGGACCCCGATGCGGCGCTGCGCGCCCTGATGAAGCTCGCCGGCGGCTCGCGCCTGCACGAGATGAACATCGAGGCCTTCCTCGACCAGGCACGGGAGTACGACACCGCGGGCGACGTCCGCGACGGCCTGCTCAAGGTCCTCAACCTGCTGGGCACCACCCATCCGTTCGCCGTCTCCCGCGTCGCCGAGCTCGACAAGTGGCGCCGCGGCGGCGAGTACGACACGATCATCGCCGGCGACTACCCCCGCCGCGCCGACGACTCCAACGCGAAGATCTCCGAGGAGGTCCGGGCTGCCGCCCGCTCCTATCGCGAGTCCTGGTCGCAGTCCCAGGACCCGTTCATCGGTGTCCTGCGCGACGTGGCGGAAGGTGCTGTCAACGCCGGGGAGCGCATCTTCAATCGCTTCTCCCGCCGCGATGGAAATTAATCGAGAGTTCCACCAAAAGGGCCCGGACACCCACCGTCGGGCCCTTTTTATTTATATCCCCAGTAAGAATCGCCGGCGATACGGCTGCGGATCGGCCAGAACCGGCTCGTCAGTGCCGACGACCTGTGGCCGCTTCATGTGACAAACATTCGGTACGGCCGTCGCTGGGTCTTCCGGGAGGCGCCGTACGCGAAAGAACGCCCCTACACGAGAAGGGCGATCGCGCGTACGGCCGCCGAGCACAGGGCGACGAAGCCGCCCAGCACGGCGAGCGCGCGCAGCCCCTCCTTGCGGAGCTCGACGAGCTCGGCGCCGATCCGCTCGATCTCCCGGCCGAGGAGACCGCCGCAGACGACGCCGAACACGACGCCGGAAACGGCGACCGGGGCCGAGTGCAGCCACCACTCCGGTGGCAGCGAGCCACCGAGGGTCAGCCAGAGTACGAGACCCGCCAGGGCGGCCGCCGGCAGCCCCGGCCAGGCCAGGACGGTCAGCAGTGAGGCGGCGAGGATCACCGGGAAGCCCAGCACCCGCAGGGCCACCCGGACCCTGGCCGACTTGCGCTTCCTGACCAGCCAGTGCCCGCTCCAGAGCGCGCGGGCCAGTGCGGCGAACAGGCCGGTGACGGCGAAGGTGGCCGGCGGCCAGATGACCGTGGCCACGACACACGGCACGGCCAGCACCGCCAGCAGGAGCAGCGCCGCGTTGTCCGTGGGCAGCGGCCCTGCCCGGCCAGGGGCCTGAGCTTCCCCTGCCACACCGCCGGACCGTCTGCCCGCCCGGCGCCGGGTCACCCGGCCATCCGCGGCGGAGGAACGCCCGCCCCGCGACACCTCACCTGCCGCGAGAGCCGCACGCCCACCGCTGGACGCCTCAGCGGCCGGGGAGGCCTGACGCCCGCCCCGCGACGTCTCCCCCGCCGCGGGGAGCGCCCGCCCCGCGCGGGACGCCTCATCGGAGGCGAGCGCCGCCCGTCCACCGCGTGACGTGCCCTCCGCGGCGGCAGGGGGGCGTACCGCCCGCGCGGGCCCCGCCGAGCCTTCCGCCGCCGGGGCGGGCGACCTTCCCCTGGCCGGTCGGCCGCTCCTCGCGGGCTCGTCGCCCTTGGCGCGGGGCTTGGGACGGCTCTCCTGTTTCCCTGCTCCGCCGGGCTTCTGGGAGATTCCCGCCTCGGGCGCGGCCACCCGGGCGAGGCGGCCGAGGCGGCCGGCGAGGAGGGCCGCGGTGGGGCGCTTGGCCGGCTCACGGTGCAGGGCCGCGCGGATCAGGGGCAGCAGGGCTGCCGGGACACCCTCAAGATCGGCCTGACCGTTGAGGATCGCGTACATCTGCGCCTCGACCGTGCCCCTGCCGAAGGTGGGCCTGCCGGTCGCGGCGAAGGCCACGGTGGCCGCCCAGGCGTGCACGTCCGCGGGCTCGCCCACGGGCTCGTCGGCGAACAACTCGGGGGCGGCGTAACCGGGGGTGCCGAGGAAGGTACCGGTCAGGGTGAGTCTGGTGGCGTCCAGGACATGGGCGATGCCGAAGTCGATGAGGACGGGCTCGTCGTCCTCGTTGACCAGCACGTTGGCGGGCTTGAGGTCACGGTGGACGACCCCGGCCGCGTGGATGATCGACAGGGCGGTGGCCAGCCCCTGGGCGAGGGTGAGCAGGCCGCCTTCCAGAGGACCGCCGCGCCGCACCCGCTCCAGGAGGGTCTCTCCCTCGATGTGCTCCATGACCAGGTAGGGCCGATCACCGTTGAGGTCGGCGTCGACGACGCGGGCCACGTAGGGGCTCTCGACCCTGCGAAGGGCACGGACCTCCCGTTCCAGACGTATCCGGGCCTCGGAGTCGGTGTCGACCATGTCGTGGAGGACCTTGAGCGCGACGTTGTCACCACGGCGGCCGACCGCGAGGTAGACCTCGCCCATGCCTCCCCGGCCGAGACGCTCCAGCAACGTGTAAGGACCGACCCGCCCGAGACGACCCATGTGACCTCCTGCGTCGGCCACATGGGTCAGGGACCGCTGCGCCTATCGGGTCGCTCGCTCCCGCTCGCTTCCCTGCTGTCCAGCCGTAGGAGACCACACCATAGCGGGCGAGTGTGACGTTTTCCCGATGGCACGCCGGACTCCCGGAAAGATCGGGCATGGCGGGACGCACGCCTCCTCGTGCGCCTCGTCAGGCTCGGGTCAGGCCACGGGCGGGGCGTCTCAGGGGCGGCGCGTGGGCTTGCGGACCGGGTCTTCCAGCAGGCTGTCGAGCTTCACAGTGGGTTCCGCCGACAGGTCGCGGCGCCGGGTGCGGCGCCAGTTGACGTGCCCGCGGCTCTCCATGAGCAGCAGTAGCCGATCCGCACCAAAAACGACAAAAGCTATGAAGAGGAATGCAACGACGATTTCCATGAAGTCCAGTCAAACCATAAGCAACCCTGATCACACGGAGCGACACACCATAACGCTCAGTGAGCATCAAGGTCACCGAACGAGACCCCGTTGAACCTCCGGAATGCCGACTACACCATAGACCCCCGAGCGCCTGGCAGCACGATGATCCGGGAACCCCATGGATCACACCCGTACCGTGCGGCTCGCGGAGCATTCCCGATGCCGTTGGTCCCTGGCATCGGGAATGCTCCGCGGCCCGCGCCCCTACCTCAGGCGGGCTCCGGCCGAGGCGAGAACCGTGCCCTCGCTGGTGCGCAGGTGGCCCTCGCCGGTGTAGACCCACTTGGTCGAGGTCAGCTCCGGCAGGCCCATGGGGCCGCGCGCGTGCAGCTTCTGGGTGGAGATGCCGATCTCCGCACCGAAACCGAACTCCGCGCCGTCGGTGAACCGGGTCGAGGCGTTGACCGCCACGGCCGCGGAGTCGACCAGGGCGACGAACCTGCGAGAGGCGCTGACCGAGCGCGTGACGATCGCGTCGGTGTGGGCTGAGCCGTACTTCCTGATGTGCGCGACCGCGTCCTCCAGCGAGTCGACCACGGCGGCCGCGATGTCCAGCGAGAGGTACTCCATCCGGAAGTCCTCCTCATCGGCGGGCACCACGTCACCGTACGCCGCGACGCGGGCGTCACCGTGCACCGTGACGCCCTCCGCCGCCAGCGCGGCCAGTGCGCGCGGCACGAAGGTGTCCGCCACGGCCGCGTGCACCAGGAGCGTCTCCGCGGAGTTGCAGACCGAGGGGCGCTGGACCTTGGCGTTGATCAGGATCTGGATCGCCAGGTCGAGGTCGGCGTCGGCGTCGACGTAGACGTGGCAGTTGCCCACGCCGGTCTCGATCACCGGGACCATGGACTCCTCCACCACCGAATTGATCAGCGAGGCCCCGCCGCGCGGGATCAGCACGTCGACCAGGCCGCGGGCCCGCATGAGCTGCTTGACCGAGTCGCGGGTCAGCCCGGGAACCAGCTGGACGGCCCCCGCGGGCACCTCGGTGCCCGCCAGCGCCTCCTGCATGATCCTGACGAGAACCGTGTTGGACTCGTACGCGCTGGAGGAGCCGCGCAGCAGGGTGGCGTTGCCGCTCTTGAGGCAGAGCGCCGCGGCGTCCACGGTCACGTTGGGCCGGCCCTCGTAGATGATGCCGATCACCCCGAGCGGGACCCGGAGCTGGCGCAACTCCAGTCCGTTGGGCAGCGTGTTGCCCCGGATCACCTCACCCACCGGGTCGGGAAGGTCGGCGACCTGACGGACCGCCTCGGCGATCGCCTCGATCCTGGCCTCGTCGAGGCTGAGACGGTCGATCATGTATTCGGAGGTCCCGCTCTCCCTGGCCTTCTCGACGTCGAGCGCGTTGGCCGCGACGATCTCGGCGGACCCGGCCACGAGCGCGTCCGCGATCACATGGAGCGCGGCGTCCTTCGGCGCCCTCGGCAGCGGGGCCAGCTCGGCGGCGGCCTCTTTAGCCGCCAGGGCTACCTTCAGGAAGTCCTCGGACATCTCGCGCTCCAAAAAGAACTAGTGGTGGGATTCCAGTATGACGATGTCGTCACGGTGGATGAGCTCTCGTTCGTACTCGGGTCCCAGGGTGGCCGCCAGTTCCCTGGTGGAACGGCCGAGCAGTCCGGGGATCTCCCCCGCGTCGAAGTTGACCAGGCCGCGCGCGACCACCTGGCCGAGCGGCTCGCACAGATCCACCGGGTCGCCCGCCGCGAAGTCGCCCTCGACCGCCGTGACCCCCGCGGGAAGCAGTGACTTGCGGCGGCTCACCACGGCCTCGACGGCGCCGGAGTCCAGGTGGAGCCGGCCTCGGCCGGTGGTGGCGTGGGCCAGCCAGAGCAGGCGAGTGCCCGGGTGGCGGCCCTCCGGGTGGAAGTAGGTGCCGACATCGGCTCCCGCGAGGGCCTGGGCCGCGTGCGCGGCGGCGGTCAGCACCACGGGAACGCCCGCCCCTGTGGCGATCTTGGCGGCCTGGACCTTGGTGACCATGCCACCGGTGCCGACCGCGCCGCCCTTGCCGAGCTCGACCCCGACGAGGTCGGCGGGCCCGCGCACCTCGGTGAGCCGGCGGGCGCCGGGGCGGCGGGGGTCACCGTCGTAGAGGGCGTCCACATCGGAGAGCAGCACCAGCGCGTCGGCCCTGGTCAGGTGAGCGACCAGGGCGGCGAGGCGGTCGTTGTCGCCGAACCGGATCTCGTCGGTGGCCACGGTGTCGTTCTCGTTGACCACCGGGACGATGCCCAACTCCAGCAGGCGTGCCAGCGTGCGCTCGGCGTTGACGTGGTGCGAGCGGCGCATCATGTCGTCGGCGGTCAGCAGCACCTGGCCGACCCGCAGGCCGTACCTGGCGAAGGAGGAGGTGTAGCGGGCCACCAGCACGCCCTGACCGACCGAGGCCGCGGCCTGCTGGGTGGCGAGGTCGCGTGGCCTGGCCGCCAGGCCCAGCGGGCCGAGGCCCGCCGCGATCGCGCCCGAGGAGACCAGCACGATCTGGGTACCGGATTTCCGCCGGGCGCCGAGCACGTCGACCAGGGCGTCCACCCGGTCGACGTCGATCATTCCCTGCGGAGTGGTGAGCGAGGACGAACCCACCTTCACGACGAGGCGTGAGGCCTTACGGATCCGTTCGCGCGCAGAGTCCACGACACGCACCTTTCAAAAATGATCACTGGAAGAACAGCGGGAAGCGTACTAACCGAGCCGGTTGTCCGACCCACGCGGCCCCTGGTGCACGGCCTCGGCGTTGAGCGTCGGCTGCCAGTCGAAGATGTAGCCGTTCTCCATGGAACCGATGATCACTTCGGCCCCGGCCTTCGCCCCGGCCTTGGTGAGCTCCTCCTCGACACCGAGCCGCTCCAGCCGGTCGGCCAGATAGCCCACGGCCTCGTCGTTGGTGAAGTCGGTCTGGCGGATCCACCGCTCCGGCTTGGCCCCGGTGACCTGGAAGGTGTCCTCGTCGATCCGGCGGACGGCGAATCCCGTGTCACCGTGCTGCTTGGGCCTGATGACCAGTCGGGTCGGCTCGGGGACGGGGGCTGCGGCCCTGGCCGCGGCGACCATCTCCCCCATGGCGTAGGTCAGTTCCTTGAGCCCCTCGTGGGTGGCCGCGGAGATCAAGAAGACCCGTAGCCCCCGCTCCGCGAGCATCGGCCCGACGATGTCGGCCAGGTCGCGGGCGTCGGGCACGTCGGACTTGTTGAGCACCGCCAGGCGCGGCCGGTCCTCCAGCTTGCCGTACGCCGTGAGCTCGGCCTCGATCGCCTCGTAGTCGCTGATGGGGTCGCGGCCCGGCTCCATCGTGGCGCAGTCGATCACGTGCACCAGCGTGTTGCAGCGCTCGACATGGCGCAGGAACTCGTGCCCCAGGCCCTTGCCCTGTGAGGCGCCGGGGATCAGGCCGGGGACATCCGCGACCGTGAAGACGGTCGCGCCCGCGGTGACCACCCCGAGGTTGGGGACCAGCGTGGTGAACGGGTAGTCGGCGATCTTCGGCCGGGCGGCGGAGAGGGCTGCGATGAGGGAGGACTTGCCCGCGCTGGGAAAGCCGACCAGCGCCACGTCGGCGACGCTCTTCATCTCCAGCATCACGTCGAGCTCGTCGCCGGGCTCGCCGAGCAGCGCGAAACCGGGGGCCTTGCGCTTGGCGCTGGCCAGTGCGGCGTTGCCGAGCCCACCGTGCCCGCCCTCGGCGATCACATAGCGGGTGCCCGCGCCGACCAGGTCGATGAGGACCTCACCGCTGTCGGCGTCCTTGACCACGGTGCCGTCCGGCACCGGGATGACGATGTCGGGACCGTTGGCGCCGTCGCGGTTGGAGCCCTGTCCCTGCTTGCCGTTGTCGGCCTTGCGATGCGGGCGGCGGTGGTACTCCAGGAGCGTCGCCGTGTTGGCGTCCACCTCCAGGATCACGTCGCCGCCGCGGCCGCCGTTGCCCCCGTCCGGGCCCCCCAGCGGCTTGAACTTCTCCCGATGGACAGAGGCGCAGCCGTTTCCCCCGTCACCGGCCTTGATGTGCAGGACCACCTGGTCCACAAAGTCCGGCATCTCTACTTTCCTACCTCTATCTACGGGAACTTCTGCGGAAAACGCGAACAGGGGTGGACCGCCGAATGCGATCCACCCCTGCCCTCAACGTCTGTCGGTGCGAATCTACTCCGCGACCGGAACGATGCTCACCGCGCGGCGCCCGCGCTTGACACCGAACAGAACGTGGCCTGCGGCCAGCGCGAACAGCGTGTCGTCACTGCCACGGCCGACGTTGTCGCCGGGGTGGAAGTGGGTGCCACGCTGACGAACGATGATCTCGCCGGCGTTGACCAGCTGACCGCCGAAGCGCTTCACACCGAGCCGCTGGGCGTTGGAGTCGCGGCCGTTCCGAGTGGACGACGCGCCCTTCTTGTGTGCCATCTCGCAAAACTCCCGAAACTCAGGCCTGGTCGATGCCGGTGATCTTCACCTGGGTGTACCGCTGACGGTGACCCTGGCGCTTCTTGTACCCCGACTTGTTCTTGTACTTCAGAATCCGGATCTTCGGACCCTTGGTCTCACCGAGAATCTCGGCGGCAACCGTGAACTTGCCCGCCTCGGTGGTCACGTCGCCGTCGTTGACGACGAGGACCGTCGGCAGCGAAACCGTGGAACCGACCTCGCCGGCGACCTTGTCCACTTCAAGGACGTCACCGACGGAGACCTTCTGCTGCCTGCCGCCGCAACGAACGATCGCGTACACCGCGGAACCCTTCTTCTGACTGCTTGCTCGCTGGATGCTGCGCCCCGCATCCGGCTGTGGTCATTGATGACGTACCGGGTAGGCGCGCGAACAGGGCGCGCCATGAGCGCACCGGTTCACCAGAATACCGGATTGACGGTGTCCTGGTCGAACCGGGCGGAACGTCGGGGGTGCCGACCTCAGGTCCTGCTCCTTGGATCTTCTGCCTGCCTTGGTCGTCCAGACGGGGCCTCGCGACGGTTCCGTCACCCATAGCACGCTATGAGCTCCTCTTCCGCCCTGCGAGGCACCGTCCGGCAGACCCACGCCACGGCAAAATCTGCGGGACAGGACCTACTCGGCCGACCTGGCCTTGCGGGAGCGTCTCCGCCCCCGGCCAGAAGCCTGTGCTGCCTGACCGTCCTCGTTCTGGACTCCATCAAGCGCATCGGTCACCGTATCACGACCCGACTGGTCACCGGCCGCCACAGCGTGGCTACCGTCCTTGCCGAGCTTCTCCGCGACGGCCTTCTCGACCGCCATCTTGCCCTGCGTACCACGCGGCTCCGGCTTGCCCTCGACCGGCTCGGCCGAGACGTGCAGGCCGCGGCCGTTGCAGCACTCACAGACCGTGGAGAACGCCTCCAGGAGACCCTGACCGACCCGCTTACGCGTCATCTGGACCAGACCCAGGGAGGTGACCTCGGCGACCTGGTGCTTGGTACGGTCGCGGGCCAGGCACTCCAGCAGCCGCCTCAGCACCAGGTCCCGGTTGTTCTCCAGCACCATGTCGATGAAGTCGATGACGATGATGCCGCCGATGTCGCGCAGCCTGAGCTGGCGGACGATCTCCTCGGCCGCCTCCAGGTTGTTGCGGGTGACGGTCTCCTCAAGGTTGCCGCCCTGGCCGGTGAACTTGCCGGTGTTGACGTCGACCACGGTCATGGCCTCGGTCCGGTCGATCACCAGCGAGCCCCCGCTGGGCAGCCAGACCTTGCGCTCCATCGCCTTGGCGATCTGCTCGTCGATCCGGTAGGCGGCGAAGACGTCACCGTCCTCCTCCCACCTACTGAGGCGGTCGGCCAGGTGCGGGGCGACGTAACGGACGTACTCGTCGACCGTCTCCCACACCTCGTCTCCCGCGACGACCAGCGAGGAGAAGTCCTCGTTGAACACGTCCCTGACCACCCGGACCGTCAGGTCCGGCTCGGAGGAGAGCAGCTCCGGCGCGCTGGCCGACTTGGCCTTGCGCCGGATGTTCTCCCACTGCGCCGACAGCCTGGCCACGTCGCGGCTCAGCTCGTCCTCCGACGCGCCTTCGGCGGCCGTGCGGACGATGACCCCGGCGTTCTCCGGCATGACCTTCTTGAGGATGCTCTTGAGGCGGGTGCGCTCCTTGTCGGGGAGCTTGCGGCTGATCCCGGTCATCGAGCCGTCGGGCACGTAGACCAGGTAGCGCCCGGGCAGGCTGATCTGGCTCGTCAGACGGGCGCCCTTGTGCCCCATCGGGTCCTTGGTGACCTGTACCAGCACCGACTGGCCCGACTTCAGCGCCACCTCGATCCGCTTGGGCTGTCCCTCCAGCCCGGCGGTGTCGAAGTTCACCTCTCCGGCGTACAGCACCGCGTTACGGCCTTTGCCGATGTCGACGAACGCGGCCTCCATGCTCGGCAGGACGTTCTGCACCTTGCCGAGATAGACGTTGCCCACGTACGACTGGCTCGCCTCGCGGTTGACGTAGTGCTCGACGAGGACCCCGTCCTCCAGCACCGCGATCTGGGTGCGCCCGCCGGTACGGCGGACCACCATCATGCGCTCGACGGACTCCCTGCGGGCCAGGAACTCCGACTCGGTGATGATCGGCGGACGCCTGCGGCCAAGCTCGCGTCCCTCGCGGCGGCGCTGCTTCTTGGCCTCCAGGCGGGTCGAGCCTCGCACGCTCTGCACCTCGTCCACCGAGGTGCTGCGCCCGGCGCGGGGCGCGCGGATGCGCACCACGGTGTTCGGCGGGTCGTCGTGGACCTCGCCCGCCTCGTCGGTGCCCCTGCGCCGCCTGCGGCGACGCCGACGCGAGCTGCCGCTCTCCGAGTCTTCGTCCTGCTCGGCCTCGGGCCTGTCCTCTTCGTCCTGCTCGGCCTCGGTCTCCTCGCTCTCGTCGAGGTCCCGCGTCTTGCCACGGCCCCGACCGCCCCTGCGGCGCCGACGCCGGCGGCCACCGGCGTCCTCGTCTCCGTCCGTGTCCTCGTCCTCGGGCTCCTCGGCGATCTCAGCCTTCGCCTCGACGGGCTCGGGCTCCGGCTGCGGCGCGGGAGGCTGGACCGGCGCGGGCCGGACGGCGGGCTGCGTGGCCCGCTGCGGGTCGGGGGCCTGGAACAGTGGCTGGAACACCGCCGCGGGTGCCTGGAAGGTCACCGAGGGCACCTCGGAACGTTCTTGGGCGACCAGCCCGAAGGGGTCGGCGAACAGCCCCGGCCGCCGTTCCTCGACAGTGTCCTCGACGGTGTCCTCGACGGTGTCCTCGACGAGGTCCTCACCCGCGGGCTCGTCATCGAGCGGTTCGTCGACGGGCAGTTCGAGCAGCAGCTCCGCCTCGGCCTCCTCCGCCCCGGCCGTGGGCACCTCGCCGGTGACCTCCTCGGCCGCGGTCGGCTCCTCCCGCACGACTGCCTTCTTGCGCGTACGGCTGCGCTTGGCAGGGGCGGCGGGCTCCTCCTGCGGCGCGGGCTCGGCGGCGGCCGCCGTCTCGGCAGGCTCGGCGACCGGCTCGGCCACCTTCTTCGCACGACTACGCCGCGTGGTGGTGGCGGTGCCGTCCGTCGCGGCGGTCTTGCGCCTGGTGGCGCGCTTGGGCGCAGCCTCCTTCGCCTCTGCCGCCTCCACGGGCTCTGCCACCTCGGCGGGCTCCGCAGCCTTCGCGGGCTCCGCCGCGGGCCCGGGCGCACCGGCCGCCGATGGTTCCGGCGAGACGCCGGACGCCGCCCGGGGTGCGGGTGCCGTCACGACCTCGGGAGCCGAATCCGGCTCCTCCGGCGGAGGTCCCGCGGGTCGGCTCGCGGCCCTGCGCCGGGGCGCCGGTGGCCGCGTCTCTTCTGTTGTCGTATCCCCACCGAGGCTGTTGACCCCGGCGTTGGGCTCGTTGTCGAGCATGCGGGCGCTCTCCCGTTCAGCTCCCGGGCACGTCTCCGCGCCGCGCGGGAGCTCTCGTCTCTCACTGTCCGCCAGGCTCATAGCCCGGCGCCAAGTCCTATATGTCGCCGCCGACGTGCCTGCCCACCGGTTCCGCTTCGCCGCCGCGCGTAATGTCGCGGTCCAGGCCGAACGGATCAGCGGGCTCACCGGTGCGAACGTCCAGCGGGCCCTGCGCCAGCCTGGTCACCTCGGGGGGCACCGGCGGCGCGAAGTCAGCCACAAGACGCAGTCCAGTGAGAACGTCGTCGGGTCGAACGGCAGGAGTTGCGTGCCGTACAACCATGCGAAGTATGACACATGGCCGACTGGACGCCTGACCTGCTGTTGTCCCTTTGCCCTCAAATGCCGTGAGGCTCAGCACCGCCTCCCGCGCGTCGAAACGTCGCATCCCCTTCTTGGTAAGGCGTTCGACCTCGACGTGATCGGTGCCGACGAATTTCTCAACCGCGACACCGGCGAGGGCGAGATCGGCTCCGGGCAGCCGCAGTTCCCACGCCGAGCACTCCATCTGGTCGGCCAGACTCGCGGGGCCGGCCTCCACGACGTCAAGCACGTCGAGACCGGGAGGCAACGAGGCGTCCAAAGCAGCTCGCAGCCGCTCCGGGTCACACTCGCGCGTCACGCTGATCTCGAGGTATTCGGCCTCGCTGGCGACCCCGGTGGGTGCGGCCCCTCCCACGTAGGAGATCTTCGGGTGGGGCGAGAAGCCCGCGCTGAACGCCACCGGGACGTCGGCTCGCCGGACCGCGCGTTCAAGCGCCCGGGAGATGTCGCGGTGGCTGGTGAAGCGCAGGCGGCCGCGCTTGGCGTAGCGCACACGGAGGCGCTGCACCACTGGCGCGGGCGGCGGCCCGTCGGGAGCGGGTTTCAGGGTGGTGTCGTCCTTCCAAAGTCGTGGTCGTCGTCTCTTGGGTGGGCGGCGCTCACGCACCGCCTATCTCAGACAACCGTCAGTGGCAGCAGCTTCTTCCCGGTGGGCCCGATCTGGATCTCCGTCCCCATCGTGGGACAGACGCCGCAGTCGTAGCACGGGGTCCATCGGCAGTCTTCGACCTCGACGTCGTTGACCGCGTCCTGCCAGTCCTGCCAGAGCCATTCGCGGTCGAGACCGGCATCGAGATGGTCCCAGGGCAGGACCTCGTTCTCCTCGCGCTCGCGCGTGGTGTACCAGTCGACGTCGACGCCGACCTTGGCCGCGGCGTCCATCCAGCGCTGATAGGAGAAGTGCTCGCTCCAGCCGTCGAACCGGCCGCCGTCCGCCCACACCGCGCGGATGACCTCCCCGACCCGGCGGTCGCCCCGCGACAGCAGGCCCTCCACGATCGAGGGCTTGCCGTCGTGGTAGCGCAGGCCGATGGCCCGGCCGTACTCCCTGTCACCGCGCAGGGCCTCCTTCAACGCCCTGAGCCTGCGGTCGACCGTCTCGTGGTCGGCCTGGCCGGCCCACTGGAACGGGGTGTGCGGCTTGGGAACGAAGCCACCGATGGAGACCGTGCAGCGGACGTCGCGCGACCCGGTGGCCTCTCGACCGGCCTTGATGACCTTCTTGGCCAGGTCGGCGATGCCCTCGACGTCGACGTCCTCCTCGGTGGGCAGGCCGCACATGAAGTAGAGCTTCACCTGCCGCCAGCCCTGGGTGTACGCGGTGGTGACGGTCCTGATCAGGTCTTCCTCGGTGACCATCTTGTTGATCACCTTGCGCATCCGCTCGGAGCCGCCCTCGGGAGCGAACGTCAGACCGGAGCGCCGGCCGTTGCGGGAGAACTCGTTTGCCAGGTCGATGTTGAAGGCGTCGACCCGGGTCGAGGGCAGCGAGAGCGAGGTGTTGGTGCCCTCGTAACGATCCGCCAGTCCCTTGGCGACCTCACCGATCTCGGAGTGGTCGGCCGAGGAGAGCGACAGCAGGCCGACCTCGTTGAAACCTGACGCCTTCACGCCCGCCTCGACCATGTCGCCGATCGTGGTGATCGAGCGCTCACGCACCGGACGGGTGATCATGCCGGCCTGGCAGAACCGGCAACCCCGGGTGCAGCCGCGGAAGATCTCCACACTGAACCGCTCGTGCACGGTCTCGGCCAGCGGGACCAGCGGCTTCTTCGGGTACGGCCACTCGTCCAGATCCATGACCGTGTGCTTGTGGATCCGCCACGGCACACCCGACCTGTTGGGTGCGACGCGCTGGATACGGCCGTCGGGGTGGTAGTCGACGTCGTAGAACTTCGGCACGTAGACCCCGCCGGACTCGGCCAGCCGCATCAGCAGCCCGTCGCGCCCGCCGGGCGAGCCCTCGGCCTTCCACTCGCGGATGACCTCGGTGATCGCGATGGCGATCTGCTCCCCGTCGCCCAGCACGGCGGCGTCGAGGAAGTCGGCGATCGGCTCGGGATTGAACGCCGCGTGACCGCCGGCCAGGACGATCGGATCATCGTCGCCCCGCTCCGACGCCTCCAGCGGGATGCCCGCCAGATCCAGCGCGGTCAGCATGTTGGTGTAGCCGAGCTCGGTCGAGAAGGAGAGACCGAACACGTCGAACGCCCGTACCGGACGGTGCCCGTCGACCGTGAACTGCGGTACGCCCTCGACACGCATGAGCGCCTCCAGGTCGGGCCAGACCGCGTAGGTCCGCTCGGCCAGCGTCTCCGGCAGCTCGTTGAGGATCTCGTAGAGAATCTGGACGCCCTGGTTGGGCAGACCGACCTCGTAGGCGTCCGGATACATCAACGCCCAGCGAACCGTGGTCTCGTCCCAGTCCTTGACGGTCGAGTTGAGCTCACCTCCGACGTACTGGATCGGCTTCTGCACTCTGGGCAGGAGCGCTTCCAGGCGGGGAAACAGCGACTCGACAGACATGCCATCAAGAATATCCGCCTGGAGAGAGTGCCATAGGCAGTCACCCATGCCGGCGCTAGAAAGACTGCCGGCGCGCGTGAATCGCCTGAAGCATCCCAAAAGCAATCATGTTGGCGAAGGTGGCGGTACCGCCGTAGGAGACGAACGGCAGGGGAAGACCGGTGATCGGCATGATCCCGACCGTCATCCCGATGTTGACGAACGACTGGAAGGCCAGCCAGCACACGATCGACCCGGCCGCCAGCGCGCCGAACCGGTCCTCGCACTCCCGCGCGATCCGCACCCCCCGCAGCAGGATCACCCCGAGCAGTGCCACCACGGTGACCGAACCGAGGAAGCCGAACTCCTCTCCCGCCACCGTGAAGATGAAGTCGGTGTGCTGCTCGGGTACGAAGCGGCCGGTGGTCTGGCCACCCCCGAACAGCCCTTTGCCGAACACCTCTCCCGACCCGATCGCGATCAACGACTGGGTGCTGTTGTAGCCGACCCCGCGTGGATCGCTGGCCGGGTTGAGGAACGCGGTGAACCGAGCGATCTGGTACGGCTCCAGGATGTCGAGGAACCACACGGCCGCCCCCGCGCCGAGCACGCCGAGGGTGAGCCCGCCGATCCAGCGCTTGCGGGCGCCGGCCACGACGATCGCACCCGCCGTGATCACCCCGATGACCATCGTGGTTCCCAGATCGGGCTGGAGCATCACCAACCCCATGGTGAAGGTGGCCACCACCAGCGCGATCACGACGTCGAAGCTCCTCGGCCGGTCGGTGCCGCGGGCGGGCTGGGCCAGCAGCATGGCGAGCATCAGCACCAGGCCGAGCTTGGCGAACTCCGAGGGCTGGAACGCGAAACCGCCACCCAGCATGATCCACGAATGTGCGCCGTTCACGGTGCTGCCGAGGGGGGTGATCACCAGAAGTAGTCCGATCAGCGTCACGCCGTACACCAGCGGCGCGAAGGTTCTCAACGTCCGGTGGTCCAGCATCGCGGCCGTACCGGCCAGCACGGCTCCGATCACGAGGTTGAGGATGTGCTTCTTGACCAGTCCCGTGGAGCCGGCCGCCCATGTCCTGGTCGAAGACCAGACCAGCATCGTGCCGATCACCCCCAGGGCGGTTACGGCGACCAGCATCACACCGTCCATCCGGCCCACCGCGGCGGCCGCCGCCACCGTCCTGCCGGCCAGGGACGCCCTCGGCGGCGCGGCCGCCACCCGGTTCACGCCGCTCTCCTGGCGGACGTCACCGCCGACGCCGTCACGGACCTCACCGCGGACACCACCGCGGACAGTGTCACCGATGCCACAGCGGACCTCATCGCGCCACCGTCCCGTCTTTCGCGATCACCGGAAGCGCTCTTATCGGGCGCCCGCCCGGCAGGATCGGGGAGGCCGGCTTGCCGTCGGGCTTGAACCCGAAGATGCCCTCGTAGATCTTCCGCACCGCCGGAGCCGCGGTCTGGGCGCCCATCCCGCCCTGCGACACCATGGCGACGATCACGAACTGCGGCTTGTCCGTCGGGGCGAACGAGGCGAACCACGACGTGTCGGCCTTGCCGTAGACCTCGGCGGTG
Source organism: Streptosporangium sp. CA-115845 (assembly GCF_050943795.1). Taxonomy (NCBI): domain Bacteria; kingdom Bacillati; phylum Actinomycetota; class Actinomycetes; order Streptosporangiales; family Streptosporangiaceae; genus Streptosporangium; species Streptosporangium sp. CA-115845. The sequence continues at coordinate 7,418,649 of NZ_CP191988.1, forward strand.
CCGGTCTTTCCGCCGACCTTGACCTTGTTCATGGGAAACCCGACAAAGGCCCCGGCCGCGGTGCCGTCGGAGGCGACCTCGCTCAGCGCCCCCTTGATGTAGGCCCGCTCCCGTGGTGAGAGCGGCAGCCTGCCCACCACCGGCACCTCGATCTCCTTGACCTTGGTTCCGTCGGGACGCACCAGTGCCCAGCCCAGCCGGGGGCTGCGCAGCCTGCCGTCCCCGACCAGCGCCGCGTAGGCCGCCGCCAGTTGCAGCGGCGTCACCAGCACGTCGCCCTGCCCGATGGAGAAGTTGGCGGCGTCACCGGGCCGCCACTGGTACCCCTCCAGGCAGTTCTCGTACGCCAACCGCTTGAGGAAGGCGGCCCTGCTGGGGCTGCTCCTGGCCACCTCCGGGTAGCCGGTCCTGGCCCGCTTGCAGTTGGTGTCCTTGGTCACCGACCAGAGCGTCTTCTTCCACGCCCGGTCAGGAATCCGGCCCGCCGACTCACCCGGCAGGTCGATGCCGGTGGGGCGGCCGAAACCGTAGGCGCGCGCCATCGCCGCCATCGGTTCCTTGGTCCTCCCCTTGGGATTGAGCCCGCCGTCGCGCAGCCACTGCTCGTAGGCCGCCCGGTAGAAGATCGTGTCGCAGGACTTCACCAGCGCCATGTGCAGGGTGAGCGTTCCCAGCCCGATACCCCGGAAGTTGTTGAACGGCCGGTCGCCCACCATGAAGGACCCCGGGCAGTCGTACTGGCCGTGCAGCGGGTAGCCGTCCTTGAGCATCGCCGCCACCGACGACACCTTGAACGTCGAACCAGGCGCGAACTCGCCCTTGATGGCCCGGGAGACCAACGGCTTGCCCGCCTTGCCGGACAGCAGGCGCTGGTACTGCACCTCGGAGATTCCCCCGGTCCAGATCGCCGGATCGTACGTCGGCGCGCTGGCCAGAGCGACGACCCTGCTCGTCTTCACATCCAGCACCACCGCCGCCGCGCCGTCCGCCGTGGGCGCGCCCTTCATCGCCTCGGCCAGCGCCTTCTCCGCCGTGGCCTGCACCCTGGAGTCGATGCTGGTGATGAGCGTGTCGCCCGGCACCGGAGGCACGTGCTGCTCCACCCCGATGACCTTGCCAAGCCGGTCGACCTGCACCCGCCGCTTCCCCGGCGTCCCACGCAGCGACACGTCGTAGACCGACTCCAGGCCGTCCCTGCCCACCAGGTCGACCCCGGAGAACGCCGCCCTGAGCCCGTCGCGCCTGTTCAGCTCCTCCTGCGTGATCGGCTGCAGGTAGCCGAGCGCCTGCGCTCCCGCGCTCCGGCTCGGATACTCCCGTACCGCCTGCACCTCGGCCGTGACCCCGGGGAACTCCTCCTGCCGTTCCAGGATCTGCAGGGCCTCGCGCGTGGTGACATCCGCGTCGATGGGGATCGGCTGGTACGGGGAGCCCGGCCAGCAGGGACGGGTGACCCCCGGCCCACATGCCCTGATCCGCTCCCGCAGCTCGGCGGGGCGACGGCCGAGCACGGCGGCCAGCTTCTCGAGCACCTCCTTGCCGTTACCCTCCATCCGGTTCAGGCGGGTGCGGTCGACCGAGACCACCAGCGTGGTCCGGTTTCGGACCAGCGGACGGCCCGTCGAGTCAAGGATCTGCCCGCGTACCGCGGGAACGACGACATCGCGCGTGCGCGTCTCGGTGGCGGCCACCACGTACTCCGGACCGCGCACCACCTGCACCTGCCAGAGCCGGACAGCGAGCAACGCCAGCATCGACACCACCAGCAACTGCACCACGACCAGCCGCCCCCGCATCAGGCCCATGCTCGCTCCTCCCCACCGCCGCTCACGTGTCCCCCAGCACGAGGTGCCTCACAAGCGGCTCCGCATGACATATCCGAGCACCTGGACAGGGCGCGGCTCCGGCCCGCAGACGAGCCTTCGCACCACCCACACCACCGGCGACGCGGCAAGCAGGTTGTAGAGCACCGCCTGCGGCAGCGTGGTCGTGAGCATGGACACGCCGGTCCGCGGGTCTCCCAGCAGGGCACCGGTCGCCACCGCGATCACCGGACCGGCGACCGCGCAGGCCAGCGCCGCGAGCGGCCCCGCCCCCGGATGGCTCTCCACCGCGCGCCCCGCGATGAAGCCGACGAGGCAGAGCACCAGCGCGTGGTGCCCGAACAGGTGCGCGGCCGGTGGCAGCACATCGCTGAGCAGCCCGGCGGCGAAACCCATGGCCGCCCCCGCCGCTGCCCCGCGGGCCAGCGCGTACCCCACCACGGCGAGCAGCACCAGATCCGGCGCGGCCTGCCCCGGCAGCGGCAGCCTGTTGACGACGGTCACCTGGAAAATCATGATTCCCAGGAGCAGCGCCACGAAGATCGCATTGCGCCCCATCCCGTCAGACCCCCTCTCGCTGGAAGCGGGGAGGCGCCGCCTTTCGCGGGCCGGAGGGGAGCACCGCGTCACGCGGGTCGCGGCGCGGCGCCTGCACCACCACGCCGACCACGTCCAGCGCGGTGAGGTCGGCGTACGGCCGCGCGTACGCGATACGGGTCAGCTCACCCGGCGTGGCCTCCACCCGCTCCACCACCCCGATCGGCACCCCTGCCACGTACGGCGCACCGCGCTGGGAACCGAAACTCACGATGCGGTGGCCGGGGATGATGGGCGCGGTCGAGTCGAGCAGCCGGAAGCGGACCAGGCGGCCGTTCTCCCCCACCCCGTGCACCACCCCGATCTCGTTGCTTCCCTCCAGCCGGGCACCGGCCGCCGAGGCGGGGTCGCTGAGCAGGACCACGGTCGAGGTGGACGCGCCCACGTGGATCACCCTGCCGACCAGGCCGTCGGCGTTCAGCACCGTCATCTCGGTACGCACCCCGTCGGCGCGCCCCACGTCGAGCTCGACGGCCTCCTCGAACCCGGGAGCCCCCCGCCGAGCGATCACCTGGGTGGGCAGGATCTTGTATCCGCCGGTGCCCGAGACTCCGAGCAGCTTGCGCAGCTCCTCCGAACGCCCCCGGTCAAGGCTCTGCGCCACCAGGTCCCGCTTGAGCCGCTGGTTCTCCGCGAGCAACTCCTCGACGCGTCCACGCGCGGAAGGAGCCTCGGTCATCGTCTCGAAGAACTCGCCGACCGGCCGCACGATCCCCGACCCCACACTCTCCGCGGTGCCGAACAGTGTCGTGCCGACCATGCGGAGCGGCCCGAACGGGGACTGCGCGGCCGAACGGTGGTCGATGGTCACGAGCACGAGCGCGGCGGCCAGCAGCAGCCCCAGGTTGACCCGTGCCCGGCGGGTGTCCTTCATCAGTGCCGCGGCTCGGGAACCAGGACCTGCTGCAGTGCGTCGAAGTCCTCGACGCACTTGCCCGTGCCCAGCGCCACGGAGTCGAGGGCGTTGTCGACGAGGTGGATCGGCATACCGGTCTCGGCCTTCAGCCGCTCGTCCATGCCCTTGAGAAGCGCGCCGCCTCCGGTGAGGGCGATCCCCCGGTCCATGAGGTCTCCGGAGAGCTCCGGCGGGCACTTGTCAAGTGTGGTCTTGACCGCGTCGACGATCACGTTGAGCGGTTCCTCGATGGCCTTGCGGATCTCGGCCGCCGACACCACGATCGTCTTCGGCAGGCCGCTGACCAGGTCACGTCCCCTGATCTCGGCATGGCTCTCCTCCGGGAGCATGCAAGCGGAGCCGATGGCCATCTTGATCTCCTCGGAGGTGCGCTCGCCGAGCATGAGCGAGTATTCCTTCTTCGCGAAGGCGATGATCGCCTGATCGAGCTCGTCACCGCCCACCCTGATCGACTGACTGGTGACCACACCGCCCATCGAGATGATCGCCACCTCGGTGGTGCCGCCGCCTATGTCGACCACCATGTTGCCGGTGGGCTCGTGCACGGGGAGCCCGGCGCCGATCGCGGCGGCCATGGGCTCCTCAACGATGTAGACCCTGCGGGCGCCCGCCTGGTATCCGGCCTCCTTGACCGCCCGCTGCTCGACCCCGGTGATCCCACTCGGCACGGCGATGATGATGCGCGGCTTCGCGAAATGGCGGCGCTTGTGCACCCGCTGGATGAAGTAGCGCAGCATGCGCTCGGTGACGTCGAAGTCGGCGATGACACCGTCCTTGAGCGGACGGATGGCGATGATGTTGCTCGGAGTGCGACCTATCATCCGCTTGGCCTCGATGCCAACGGCCACGATCTTCCCGGTGATGCTGTTGATCGCTACAACGGACGGCTCGTTGAGCACGATTCCGCGCCCTCTGACGTACACGAGGGTGTTCGCGGTGCCGAGGTCGACTGCCATGTCACGGCCCAAAAAAGCAAGATTGCTGCCCATGAGGAAGGCTGGCCTCCTTCCGTCAGGTCGTCGGCGAAAACTACGGAACGCACTCGAATCGTAACGTGACGCACCCACCCTTGAGCGCAATGAGCCGGCCTACCGCAGCAAAATCTTGGGTTAGCCAAATAGGTCGGGCCCCGCCGTCCAGAAGGACGGCGGGGCCCGACAAACACGATAAAAGCGGGCGCCTAGAAGCGATCCGGGAAGAAGATCTTGATCTCCCTTGCGGCGGACTCGGGGGAGTCCGAACCGTGGACGACGTTCTCGCCGATCTCCAGAGCGTGGTCACCGCGGATGGTGCCGGGAGCGGACTTGACCGGGTCGGTCAGGCCGGCGAGGGAGCGGAAGGCCTCGATGGCGCGCGGCCCCTCCAGCACCAGCGCGACCAGCGGACCGGAGGTGATGAACTCCACCAGCTCACCGAAGAACGGCCGCTCGGAGTGCTCGGCGTAGTGCGTCTTGGCGGTGTCGACGTCCAGGGTGCGCAGCTCCAGCGCCACGACCTTTAGGCCCTTGCGCTCGACACGGGCGATCACGTCGCCGATGAGACCACGCGCCACACCGTCGGGCTTGATCAGGACAAGGGTGCGCTCGGACACTGAGGTTCTCCTTCGAACACGTATGGGTCGCTGACTGCGGTAATCGCGCGAAGTTTACCGCCCTTCGCGCGCTTTCCCGTGGTCGACGGAGTCACTGGAGGGCCGGACCGCTCCCCGGGCCGTCCTCCGGGGAGGGCGCGGGCGGTGGCACCACCACCGGCGGCGCGACCACCTTCTCCGGCTCAGGCTCCGGCTCCGTGTCGGGGTCCCGCTCGGGAACGCGGTCCGGCTCGTGCCGGGGCCTGGACCTGTTGCCCTTGCCCGCCCCGGCACCTCCTCCCGCCGCGGCGACGGACCCGCGCACGGGCCCGGCCTCCGGCTTCGAGCGGGCCGGCGTGTGGGAACCGGTCATCGCCTCGGGGCGCGGCCGCACCACCGTGGGCCCTGGCTGTCCTCGCATGACGCCTCCCTGCCGTACCCCGCCGGCGGGATCGACCTCCCCCGCGGGAGAGGGCACCAGCCCGGAGCTGGGGCCCGCCACGGGCGAGGTGTCCGCCGTACCGGCATCCGGCGGGCTCTCCGGACTCCCCGGACTCCCCGGCAGGAGACGGGCCAGCACGGCAGCGAGCACGATCACCACGAGCACCAGGCCACCCCCGATCAGTGCCCACAGGTGCAGAGCGTCCACGAACCCGTCGACCAGCGCCTGCGGGGTCTTGGCCTCCCGCAGCTGGGCGACCTGGACACCGCTGCCCAGCAGGAATCCGGCCAGCACCGCGGGGAAGAACAGCGACAGCGCCAGGAGCGCGGCCTCCTCGGCACAGGAGCGCAGCGCGCCGGTGAGGGCCACCGAGGCACCACCCGCGAGCAGCGTGAACGGAAGGATCAGCGCGAGCCCGCCCGGAGCAGGAAGGAACAGCCGTACCGCACACAGGCCCCCGACCACCACCACCAGTCCACCGGCGGTGACCATGGGCATGGCCGTGGCGCCCAGCCGGTTCGTCAGCGCGGCGGCCAGGAGCGCCATCACGGTGGCGATCGCGAAGGCCGACCACAGGCCGGACAGACCCGGACCTCCCAGCCCGCCGAGTTCGACGTAGGTGACCTGGGCCGCGGTAGGCAGGACAACGACGCCGACCGCGACCATCGCGTAGGCCGGCGCGCGGCCGGCGGCCCCCCGTGAGGCCCCCGCGGAGGCCAGGGCGAGCAGCACGGCGACGGACACCAGGGCCGCGCGGATCACGAGACTCGCCGACCAGTCGAACGTGCTGCCCAGGGCAAGGGCCGCGACGCCCGCGGCGGGCACCACCGCCCACAGCGTGCGCCCGCGTGCCGCGCCGACCGCGCCCGGACCGGCACTCTCACCCTCCTTCAGCCACAGCACGAGGTAGAGCGCGGCCAGCACGAGCGCTACCCCGGTGAGCATCGGGTACGGCTGCAGGGTGACGCGCCAGGAGTCGACCTGGTCGAGGGGCCAGAGCGCGAGCGCCTGTGCGGCCAGGAGGCTCGCCGCCAGCGCCGCCGCCCACAGCGCCCGCAGGAACGGTGAGCGCCCCCAGACGGCCATCAGGGTGGCGGGGACCAGCAGGCCCGCGCCGACACCGTGCAGGACCCGCAGGACCCCCACCAGCACCGTGGACCCTGCATAGCCGCCGGCGGCGTCCGCGAGGGCGAGCAGGGTCAGCCCCGCGACCACCATCGGGGCCGCCCGCACCCGGCGCACGAGCACCGCGGCCACCGGCATGGTCAGGACCATCCCGGGGAGCGCCAGCCCATGCGCCCTGATCATCGCTATCTGTGAGACTTCCGGTGGCAGAAGGGCGGCGACCACCGAGATGGTGTTGGGGATGGCGACGATCGCCAACGGCAGCACTACTGCGACGAGCAGTCCGAGGACGACGTCGAGCATCAACGGGACATGAAGCGCGCGCATCAGGCCCGTGGGCCCGGCGCCCACTGCCCGAGTCGGCTGAATGGGAGGGACGGCCATGTTGGCCGACTTTAGCGAGAAGTCACGCCCTCGACACGGCGAGCGACGAATATCGCTGTGATCCACAGCGCGGCGAAGATCACTCCGAGGAAGAACATGGTCGGGACCATGAAGCCGGAGGCGATGGCGAGCACCTGGACCAGGCTTCCCGCGACGTAGGCGAAAGGCCGTTTGAGCAGGCCGATGACCAGCACGCAGAGGAGCGCCAGACCCAGCCCGACGGTGGCCGCGATGGCCGGTTCGACGCCCTGGGTGTTGATGGCCACCGGCGTGAACAGCCCGACGACTATGGCCTCCATGCCGAGCACGCTGGCGCAGAGGCGCCTCATGCCCGGAGTGACCGTGATCATTTCTCGCTCCTTCTCAGTCGCCCGGCCGACGGCCGTCGGCACTCACCGCTCACTGCGTCTCGTCTGCCTTGAACAGGAGCCGCGCGTCGCCGGCGGTGACCACGGAACCTGTGATCAACACCCCGGCACCGCTGAACTCTCCCAGAGCGTCGACCATGCCGATCGCCCTGTCGATCGCACTGTCCAACCGCTCGACCTGGTGCACCCGGTCAAGACCGAAGATCTCCTCGGCCAGCGCGGCGAGATCGTCCACATCCATGGACCTTGGCGAGGAGTTCCGGGTCACCACGATCTCGTCCATCATCGGTTCCAGCAGTTCCAGGATGCCCTCGACATCCTTGTCCTCGAACACCGCCAGCACTCCGATGAGCTTCGCGAAGTCGAAGGACTCATGCACGGCGTCCAGAGTGGCCCGCATCCCCGCCGGGTTGTGCGCGGCGTCGACGACGACCGTGGGGCCCCGGCGCACCACCTCCAGCCTGCCGGGCGAGCGCACCCCCAGGAACGCCTGCCGCACCAACTCGGCGTCGAGAGGCTCGTCCCCGCCGGTCAGCGCCTCGACCGCGGCCAGGGCGCAGACGGCGTTGCCGGCCTGGTGAGCGCCGTACAGGGGGAGCAGGATGTCGTCATAGGTACCCTTGAGACCCTTGAGCCGGAGCAGTTGCCCACCGATGGCGAGTTCCCGGCCCAGCACTCCGAACTCCAGTCCCTCGCGTGCCACGGTGGCGCCCGTCTCGGCCGCCTGCCGCATCAGCACCGCGGCTGCGGGAAGCTCCTGCTGCGCGAGCACCGCGGTCGCCCCGGCCTTGATGATGCCGGCCTTCTCCCCCGCGATCGTCTCGACGTCGGGCCCGAGGTAGTCGACATGGTCGAGGGATATGGGCGTGATGACCGCCACGGCGCCGTCCGCGACGTTGGTGGCGTCGGTGATGCCGCCCATTCCCGTCTCGATGACCGCGACGTCCACGGGGGCGTCGGCGAACGCGGCGAACGCCATCGCGGTGAGGGTCTCGAAGAAGGAGAGCCGTCGCCCTTGAGCGTCGATCATCTCCAGGTAGGGCGCGATGTCCTCGTAGACCTCGACGAAGCGCTCCTCACTCAGTGGAGCACCGTCCACGCTGATGCGCTCGCGCATGGAGACGAGATGCGGGCTGGTGAACCGGCCGACACGCAGATTGCGCTCGCGCAGCAGCGCCTCGATCATCCGGGTCGTGCTCGACTTACCGTTCGTACCGGCCACGTGCACGACGGGATAGGAGTGCTGCGGGGAGCCGAGCAGGTCCATGAGCGCGGCGATCCTGTCGAGACTGGGCTCGAAGTTCCACTCGACTCCGCGCTGCATGATCGCTTGTTCAACCGCTCGATAGTCCACGTCTCCAGCCTACTGACGTCCCGGTCAGGTTCCGGACACGAGTACCCCCACCGCAAAAAAGACCCTCACCACCCGGCGGGACACTTTCCCAGTACGAGATACGAAACCGACCGGTGGGAGGGAGTCCCGGTCTTCCGGAAGACTCCCTGGAAAACACGAAGGCCCCCACCAAAAGGTGAGGGCCCTCAATAAAGATTGTCCGGCGGCGACCTACTCTCCCACACCGTCCCCGGTGCAGTACCATCGGCGCTGAAGAGCTTAACTTCCGGGTTCGGAATGTAACCGGGTGTTTCCCCTTCGCCATAACCGCCGTAACACTATGAAACACACAAACCACTGTTTGCTGTCTCAGAATTGCCTAGTGGACGCGAGCAAGACCTTGATCTGGCGCTGCTCCGGACCCGGCGAAGGGACAGAGCGCTGCACAGATCAAGCATGTTGCTTTGTGGTCAAGTCCTCGGCCTATTAGTACTGGTCAGCTCCACACATTACTGCGCTTCCACCTCCAGCCTATCAACCCGGTCGTCTACCGGGAGCCTTACCCACTCTCGTGGTGGGAGACCTCATCTCAAGGCGAGCTTCCCGCTTAGATGCTTTCAGCGGTTATCCCTTCCGAACGTAGCCAACCAGCCGTGCTCCTGGCGGAACAACTGGCACACCAGAGGTTCGTCCGTCCCGGTCCTCTCGTACTAGGGACAGCTCCTTTCAAGTCTCCTGCGCGCGCAGCGGATAGGGACCGAACTGTCTCGCGACGTTCTAAACCCAGCTCGCGTGCCGCTTTAATGGGCGAACAGCCCAACCCTTGGGACCTACTCCAGCCCCAGGATGCGACGAGCCGACATCGAGGTGCCAAACCATCCCGTCGATATGGACTCTTGGGGAAGATCAGCCTGTTATCCCCGGGGTACCTTTTAGCCGTTGAGCGACGGCGCTTCCACATGCCACCGCCGGATCACTAGTCCCAGCTTTCGCTCCTGCTCGACCCGTCGGTCTCACAGTCAAGCTCCCTTGTGCACTTACACTCGACACCTGATTGCCAACCAGGCTGAGGGAACCTTTGGGCGCCTCCGTTACTCTTTAGGAGGCAACCGCCCCAGTTAAACTACCCACCAGACACTGTCCCTGATCCGGATCACGGACCGAAGTTAGACGTTCAAAACGACCAGAGTGGTATTTCACCAATGACTCCACCACCACTAGCGTGATAGCTTCACCGTCTCCCACCTATCCTACACAAGACGTTCCAAACGCCAATGTCAAGCTATAGTGAAGGTCCCGGGGTCTTTCCGTCCTGCTGCGCGTAACGAGCATCTTTACTCGTAGTGCAATTTCGCCGGGTCTGCGGTTGAGACAGCGGGGAAGTCGTTACGCCATTCGTGCAGGTCGGAACTTACCCGACAAGGAATTTCGCTACCTTAGGATGGTTATAGTTACCACCGCCGTTTACTGGCGCTTAAGTTCTCAGCTTCGCCACACAAGTGCGACTAACCGGTCCCCTTAACGTTCCAGCACCGGGCAGGCGTCAGTCCGTATACATCGTCTTACGACTTCGCACGGACCTGTGTTTTTAGTAAACAGTCGCTTCCCCCTGGCCTCTGCGACCCCCACCAGCTCAGAACGCAAAGGTTCGTCACCAGCGAAGGCCCCCCTTCTCCCGAAGTTACGGGGGCAATTTGCCGAGTTCCTTAACCACAGTTCACCCGATCGCCTTAGTATTCTCTACCTGACCACCTGAGTCGGTTTAGGGTACGGGCCGCCACGACACTCACTAGAGGCTTTTCTCGGCAGCATAGGATCACCCACTTCGCCACAATCGGCTCGGCATCACATCTCAGGATACATAAGAGGCGGATTTGCCTACCTCTCTCCCTACATGCTTACCCCAGGACTACCATCGCCTGGGCTGGGCTACCTTCCTGCGTCACCCCATCGCTTACCTACTACCAGTTCAGGCCAGGCGTTCACCCTCACCCCAAGCCCGAAGGCTCGGAGGGGTTAAGGACCCTTAGTATCACTGGATTCAGTATTGGCGCATCGTAGCGGGTACGGGAATATCAACCCGTTGTCCATCGACTACGCCTGTCGGCCTCGCCTTAGGTCCCGACTTACCCTGGGCGGATTAGCCTGCCCCAGGAACCCTTGGTCATCCGGCGCAGAAGTTTCTCACTTCTGATTCGCTACTCATGCCTGCATTCTCACTCGCACAGCCTCCACAGCTGGATCACTCCGCTGCTTCACCGGCCGCACGACGCTCCCCTACCCATCCACACACCTAAACCACAAAGGCTCAGTTATACGTGTGAATGCCACGACTTCGGCGGTGTACTTGAGCCCCGCTACATTGTCGGCGCAGAATCACTTGACCAGTGAGCTATTACGCACTCTTTCAAGGGTGGCTGCTTCTAAGCCAACCTCCTGGTTGTCACTGCGACTCCACATCCTTTCCCACTTAGCACACGCTTAGGGGCCTTAGTCGGTGGTCTGGGCTGTTTCCCTCTCGACTACGGAGCTTATCCCCCGCAGTCTCACTGCTGCGCTCTCACTTACCGGCATTCGGAGTTTGGCTGACGTCAGTAACCTTGTCGGGCCCATTAGCCATCCAGTGCTCTACCTCCGGCAAGAAACACGCAACGCTGCACCTAAATGCATTTCGGGGAGAACCAGCTATCACGGAGTTTGATTGGCCTTTCACCCCTAAACACAGGTCATCCCCCAGGTTTTCAACCCTGGTGGGTTCGGTCCTCCACGCGGTCTTACCCGCGCTTCAACCTGCCCATGCCTAGATCACTCCGCTTCGGGTCTACAGCATGCGACTCAAACGCCCTATTCAGACTCGCTTTCGCTACGGCTCCCCCACACGGGTTAACCTCGCCACACACCATAACTCGCAGGCTCATTCTTCAAAAGGCACGCAGTCACATCACAAACAAGGCAAGCCTCGTTTACGCTCCTACGGCTTGTAGGCACACGGTTTCAGGTACTATTTCACGACCCCTCACCGGGGCGCTTTTCACCTTTCCCTCACGGTACTTGTTCACTATCGGTCATCAGGGAGTATTTAGGCTTACCAGGTGGTCCTGGCAGATTCACACAGGATTTCTCGGGCCCCGTGCTACTTGGGATCCCCTCCAACAGTCCAACCAATTTCGCCTACCCGACTCTCACGGTCTACGGCGCCACTTCCCAGAAGCTTCGGCTATCGGAAGGATTTCTTACTGTCTACGGTCTCGGCAGAAACCGTCAGAGGGTCCCACAACCCCGTAAACGCAACGCCTGCCGGCTATCACACGCCTACGGTTTAGCCTGATCCGCTTTCGCTCACCACTACTCACGGAATCACTAATTTGTTTTCTCTTCCTACGGGTACTGAGATGTTTCACTTCCCCGCGTTACCACCAACCGCCCTATACATTCAGGCGGAGGCAACACCACATGACTGGTGCTAGGTTTCCCCATTCGGACATCCCCGGATCAAAGTCTGGTTGGCGACTCCCCGGGGCTTAACGCAGCCTCCCACGTCCTTCATCGGCTCCTGATGCCAAGGCATCCACCGTGTGCCCTAAAAAACTTGGCCACAAAGATGCTCGCGTCCACTATGCAAATCTCAAACAACAAACAGCGACCAAACCCGCCCCGCCATCGATCGCCCGAACCCTCAACAGGTCGAGCTGGTATGACAGGAGGCCGGTCCCGCATGAGGCTCCAACAGACAGCAAGCCCGCCACAGGCGGGCCCGCCATGATGTCCGTTTCCTCAGGACCCAACAGTGTGTCCAGACCCATCCGCGTCTCCCAGCCGACGTTCCCACTCCCCGGCTCCGAAGAACCAAGGCGGTACCAGCCGACCCGGGCAGACCCGAATCATCCGATTAGCCAGTGCTCCACTAATGAGCGCGCCGAGCGTGGAACGTTCGCCCACGAACACGGCATGGACCCTCGCGGCCATAGCCACTCAGGTTCGATGCTCCTTAGAAAGGAGGTGATCCAGCCGCACCTTCCGGTACGGCTACCTTGTTACGACTTCGTCCCAATCGCCAGCCCCACCTTCGACCGCTCCCCCCAGACAAGCTGGTTGGGCCACGGGCTTCGGGTGTTGCCGACTTTCGTGACGTGACGGGCGGTGTGTACAAGGCCCGGGAACGTATTCACCGCAGCGTTGCTGATCTGCGATTACTAGCGACTCCGACTTCATGGGGTCGAGTTGCAGACCCCAATCCGAACTGAGACCGGCTTTTAGGGATTCGCTCCACCTCACGGTATCGCAACCCTCTGTACCGGCCATTGTAGCATGTTTGCAGCCCAAGACATAAGGGGCATGATGACTTGACGTCATCCCCACCTTCCTCCGAGTTGACCCCGGCAGTCTCCAATGAGTCCCCACCACCCCCGAAGGAGCGTGCTGGCAACATTGAACAAGGGTTGCGCTCGTTGCGGGACTTAACCCAACATCTCACGACACGAGCTGACGACAGCCATGCACCACCTGTCACCCAGTCCGAAGAGGCACCCATCTCTGAGTGTTTCCGGGCGATGTCAAGCCTTGGTAAGGTTCTTCGCGTTGCGTCGAATTAAGCAACATGCTCCGCCGCTTGTGCGGGCCCCCGTCAATTCCTTTGAGTTTTAGCCTTGCGGCCGTACTCCCCAGGCGGGGCGCTTAATGCGTTAGCTACGGCGCGGAAACCGTGGAAGGTCCCCACACCTAGCGCCCAACGTTTACAGCGTGGACTACCAGGGTATCTAATCCTGTTCGCTCCCCACGCTTTCGCTCCTCAGCGTCAGGTAAGGCCCAGAGAACCGCCTTCGCCACCGGTGTTCCTCCTGATATCTGCGCATTTCACCGCTACACCAGGAATTCCGTTCTCCCCTACCTACCTCTAGCCAGCCCGTATCGAATGCAGACCTGGAGTTAAGCCCCAAGCTTTCACACCCGACGTGACAAGCCACCTACGAGCTCTTTACGCCCAATAATTCCGGACAACGCTTGCGCCCTACGTATTACCGCGGCTGCTGGCACGTAGTTAGCCGGCGCTTCTTCTGCAGGTACACGTCAACTTCGTCCCTGCTGAAAGAGGTTTACAACCCGAAGGCCGTCATCCCCCACGCGGCGTCGCTGCGTCAGGCTTTCGCCCATTGCGCAATATTCCCCACTGCTGCCTCCCGTAGGAGTCTGGGCCGTGTCTCAGTCCCAGTGTGGCCGGTCGCCCTCTCAGGCCGGCTACCCGTCGTCGCCTTGGTAGGCCGTTACCCCACCAACAAGCTGATAGGCCGCGAGTCCATCCCCAACCGAAAAGACTTTCCACACCCACCCGATGCCGGGAGGTGTCGTATCCGGTATTAGACCCAGTTTCCCGGGCTTATCCCAGAGTCAGGGGCAGGTTACTCACGTGTTACTCACCCGTTCGCCGCTCGAGTACCCCGAAGGGCCTTTCCGCTCGACTTGCATGTGTTAAGCACGCCGCCAGCGTTCGTCCTGAGCCAGGATCAAACTCTCCAAACAATGTCTGAACAGTTGCTCCCGGCTGAAAGCACCCATCTCACATGATGGATGTTCAACCAAAGGAATCCGTCCCCCACCCCGATGAAAGGGCAGGTTGGACAGGGTTGTGCTTCATGCACTGGCTTTTAACACACTGTTGAGTTCTCAAGAAACGGACGCGTACACCGTTGTCCGAAGGCCCGCGTTCGCGGTGTCCCGGACTTCGGGGCGTTCCATTCCGTGTCACCATCTTATCGGATCTGCCGGACTTGTGTCAACTTGTCGGCTTTCCGACCATCGACCCAGACCCGCCGAACCCGCTAGGATTGCGACCACCCTGTCTCCAGGGCAACCCCTCTAACTTACTCCAACATCCGGCCGATGTCCAACTTGTGCAGACACGCCCGATTTTCCAGATTTTCAGAGGGGATCGCAGGACTCTGCCCTGCTTGAAGAACTCTAGCAGCCTCCTAGGGCCACCATGACCAACTTCCTGGTAACGACTAGGTCTTCCCTGAGACTCAAGCTCTCAAACACGAGAACCCGGAGTCAAAAGACTCCGGGTTCTCGGCTCGCCCCAACTTCCTGACCTGGGCCGTTCTCCTCCCAGCCACCGGCTGGAACTCTCAGATCAGGACTCTCGCACTGCTCTCGAACTCAGGCCATCGGCCAGTCAGTTCGCCGGCAACGCCGCCAGCTGAGCGAGCAACCGCGCGATGTCCTGGTCGGCCTGTGCGGCACGGGACCGCACCTTGGTCACCACATCGTCCGGCGCCTTGGCCATGAACTGCTCATTGCCGAGCTTGGCCGCGACCTGGGCCGCCTCCTTACGCGCCACCGCGAGATCCTTCTCCAGGCGCTTACGCTCGGCGGCCACATCGATCGTCCCCGCCGTGTCGATCTCCACGACAACCCCGCTCACATCGAGACGGGCGGTCGCGGCGAACGAATCGGACGGCTGGTCGAGCCGGAGCAACGACCGGATCGCCCCTTCGTGAGAGGCCAAGGCCGTACCGGCGAGCGAGAGCCGCGCGGCGACCCGCTGCCCTGGCTTGAGGCCCTGATCGGAACGGAACCTGCGCACCTCGGTAATCAGCCCCTGCACCGCGATGATCTCTTCCTCCGCCGAGGGATCACGCAATGACTCCTGGACCGTCGGCCACGGCGCGACCGCGATCGACTTGTTCCCGGTGACCGCTCGCCACAGTTCCTCGGTGACGAACGGAACCAGCGGGTGAAGCAGACGGAGCAACGAGTCGAAGACATGGCCCAGCACGAGCCGGGTGTGCTCCTGCCCGGAGGCGATCTGGATCTTGGCAAGTTCCACGTACCAGTCGCAGACCTCGTCCCACGCGAAGTGGTAGAGCAGGTCGGAGATCTTGGCGAACTCGAAGTCCTCGAACGCGGCGTCCACCGACGCGACGATCTCCTGGAGTCTGGACAGGATCCACCTGTCGGCGGCGGTCAGTTCCTCAACCGGAAGCTCACCCGTCACGGCGCCGTTCATCAGCGCGAAGCGAGTGGCGTTCCAGATCTTGTTGCAGAAGTTGCGCGACCCTCCTGCCCATTCCTCGCTGATCGCCACGTCGGAGCCGGGGTTGGCTCCGCGTAGCAGCGTGAAACGGGTGGCGTCGGCGCCGAAGCGCTCGATCCAGTCGAGCGGGTCGACGACGTTGCCGAACGACTTCGACATCTTCTTGCCGTACTGGTCCCGGACCATGCCGTGCAGAGCCACGGTCCGGAACGGCGGCTCGCCGTCCATCGCGTAGATGCCGAACATCATCATCCGGGCGACCCAGAAGAACAGGATGTCGTAACCGGTCACCAGGACCGAGGTCGGGTAGAACTTCGCCAGTTCAGGTGTCCTGTCCGGCCAGCCGAGAGTGGAGAACGGCCACAGTCCGGAAGAGAACCAGGTGTCGAGGACATCGGGGTCCTGGACGTAGCCATCGGGTGCCTGCTCGTCGGGGCCGACGCAGACGACCTCACCGTCGGGGCCGTACCAGACCGGGATGCGGTGCCCCCACCACAGCTGCCGGGAGATGCACCAGTCGTGCATGTCGTCGACCCAGTCGAAGTAGCGCTTGGCCAGCTCCGGCGGGTGGATCTTCGTCCGGCCGTCACGGACCGCGTCGCCCGCCGCCTTCGCCAGGGGCGAGACGTTGACGAACCACTGGAGTGAGAGCCGCGGCTCGACCACGGTCTTGCAGCGCGAGCAGTGCCCGACGGAGTGCAGGTAGGGGCGCTTCTCCGCCACGATCCGGCCCTCGGCGCGTAGTGCGGCAACCACTGCGGGCCTGGCCTCGAAGCGGTCGAGCCCCTGGAACGGGCCGTGGGCCGTGACCACACCGCGCTCGTCCATGATCGTCAGGGACGGCAGCGAGTGGCGACGTCCGATCTCGAAGTCGTTCGGGTCGTGCGCCGGGGTGACCTTGACCGCTCCGGTGCCGAAGGCCGGATCGACGTGCTCATCGGCGACGATCGGGATGAGGCGCCCGGTGAGCGGTAGCTCCACTTCCCTTCCGATCAGGTGCGCGTAGCGCTCGTCGGAGGGGTGCACGGCCACGGCGGTGTCACCGAGCATCGTCTCGGCCCGGGTCGTGGCGACCACGATGGAGTCGTCGCCGTCGCCGTAGCGGATCGAGACGAGCTCGCCCTCGTCCTCGCTGTGCTCGACCTCGATGTCCGAGAGCGCGGTCAGGCAGCGCGGGCACCAGTTGATGATGCGCTCGGCGCGGTAGATGAGCCCGTCGTCGAAGAGCCTCTTGAAGATCGTCTGAACGGCGCGGGAGAGTCCGGGGTCCATCGTGAAGCGCTCGCGTGACCAGTCGACGCCATCGCCGAGCTTCTTCATCTGGCCGAGGATCCGGCCACCGGACTCCTCCTTCCACTGCCAGACCCGCTCGACGAACGCCTCTCGGCCGAGGTCGTGCCGGGACAGGCCCTCCTTGGCCAGCTCGCGTTCGACGACGTTCTGGGTGGCGATGCCGGCGTGGTCCATGCCTGGCAGCCAGAGCGTCTCCTGGCCGCGCATGCGAGCGCGCCTGGTCAGCGCATCCTGGATCGAGTGGTCGAGTGCGTGGCCGATGTGCAGGACACCGGTCACGTTCGGCGGAGGCAGGACGATGCTGTAAGGCTCGCGCTCGCCGCTCGGATCAGCGGTGAAGTATCCCTCCGATACCCAGCGCTCGTAGCTCCGGGTCTCCACGTCGGCAGGTGTGTACTGGGTGGGCAGCTCTGGCGTCGTCACGATGCCCAAGTCTAGGGATGTCCGCGCACTCGATGTTCCCCAGCCGAAGAGTTGCGGCATCTTCCCCCATCTCGCGAGCCCCGCCATGCCATCGGCCCCGCGGACCGGCTGCTGAAATCATCCGGCGAATGCACCACCGGCCGGCCCGGCGGAAACCGCCGGAAACGGCTGACGCCCCCGCAGGGAGATCCTGCGGGGGCGTCAGCCGTGAAAACCGGTTTGTTCAGGCTGGATCACGCGGACTTCTCGCGCGGCGGCCGCTGCTGCTTGTTGAGCTGGTCACGCGGCACGAGCGTGGGGTTGACGTGTTCGAGAACCGACTCGCGGGTGATGACGACGCGCGCCACATCCTGCCGCGACGGCACCTCGTACATCACCGAGAGGAGAACCTCCTCCAGGATCGCTCGCAGGCCACGGGCACCGGTGCCGCGCAGGATCGCTTGGTCCGCGATCGCCTCAAGTGCGTCGTCTGTGAACTCGAGTTCGACATTGTCCAGCTCGAACAGGCGTCGGTACTGCTTGACCAGGGCGTTGCGCGGCTCGGTGAGGATCTGGATGAGCGCCTCACGGTCAAGGTTGTGAACGCTCGTGATGACCGGAAGCCGGCCGACGAACTCGGGGATCATGCCGAACTTCAGCAGGTCCTCGGGCATAACGTCCCCGAAGATGTCGGAGCTGTCGATGTCTTCCTTGGAACGGATGATGGCGTTGAAACCGATGCCCTTGCGGCCGATCCGGGACTCGATGATCTTTTCGAGACCGGCGAAGGCCCCACCGCAGATGAACAGCACGTTGGTGGTGTCGATCTGGATGAACTCCTGGTGCGGGTGCTTACGGCCGCCCTGCGGCGGCACACTCGCGGTCGTGCCCTCCAGGATCTTCAGCAGGGCCTGCTGCACGCCCTCACCGGAGACGTCCCTGGTGATCGACGGGTTCTCGCTCTTACGAGCGATCTTGTCGACCTCGTCGATGTAGATGATGCCGGTCTCGGCCTTCTTGACGTCGTAGTCGGCGGCCTGGATCAGCTTGAGCAGTATGTTCTCGACGTCCTCGCCCACGTAGCCCGCCTCTGTCAGGGCTGTGGCGTCGGCGATGGCGAACGGAACGTTCAGCATCTTCGCCAACGTCTGGGCGAGCAGCGTCTTACCGGAACCGGTCGGGCCCAGGAGCAGGATGTTGGACTTGGCCAGTTCGATGCCGTCGTCACGCCCGCGCTCGCCGGACTGCACCCGCTTGTAGTGGTTGTAGACCGCTACGGAGAGAGCCTTCTTCGCCTGGTCCTGACCGATGACGTAGGCGTCGAGGAATTCGTAGATCTCCCTCGGCTTGGGAAGGCTGTCCCACTTGAGCTCAGAGGACTCGCTGAGCTCCTCCTCGATGATCTCGTTGCAGAGATCAATGCACTCATCGCAGATGTATACGCCGGGTCCGGCGATGAGCTTTTTGACTTGCTTCTGGCTCTTTCCACAGAAAGAGCACTTCAGCAGGTCTCCCCCGTCGCCGATGCGTGCCACCCCAGATACTCCTTTGCGTGGGACCGCCCTGGCTGCCGCGGTCCGTTTCTTCCGACCGGCCCGATACCCGATCGAAAAGTCATCCCGCTTAGGTTTCGACGTTACCGTCTTCTGAGCCCTCAGTGAGCCCCCTAGCGGCGAGTCGCACCGGAACGTGCCCGATTCGGCACGGTTCCGGTGCGATATGCCTCGTTAGGAGGCTACGGCCTTCGCGAGCTTCTTGCGGGACGGGATGATGTCGTCGATCAGCCCATACTCCTTGGCCTCCACGGCGTCAAGGATCTTGTCCCGCTCGATGTCCTTGCGGACCGCCTCCGGCGCCCTGCCCGAGTGCTGAGCGATGATGCTCTCCATCTGCGCGCGCATCCTGAGGATCTCACGCGCCTGGATCTCGATGTCGCTCCCCTGGCCACCCCCCTCGGTGGAGGGCTGGTGGATCAGCATGCGGGCGTTCGGCAGGGCGAAGCGCTTGCCGGGCGTACCGCCGGCCAGCAGGACCGCCGCCGCCGAGGCCGCCTGGCCCAGACAGACCGTCTGGATCTCCGGCCGGACGAACTGCATCGTGTCGTAGATCGCCGTCATGGCGGTGAAAGAACCGCCCGGCGAGTTGATGTAGATGCTGATGTCACGGTCGGGGTCGAGCGACTCCAGGGTCAGCAGCTGTGCCATGACGTCGTTGGCCGACGCGTCGTCCACCTGCACGCCGAGGAAGATGATGCGGTCCTCGAAGAGCTTGGCGTACGGGTTCATCTCCCGCATGCCGTAGGACGTGCGCTCGGTGAAGGACGGAAGAACGTAGCGGCCGTTGATGTCTCCCGGCCGGATCAACTCACTCACCTTGTGCCCCTTCAGGAGACGGCGCCCGTGGAGGGCACCTGTCGAGCGCTGCGCACGACCTGGTCGATGAAGCCGTAGTCCTTGGCCTCCTCGGCCGTGAACCAGCGGTCACGGTCGGAGTCGGCCTCGATCTGCTCCAGGTTCTGACCGGTGTGGAACGCGATGCGCTCAGCGAGGGTCTTCTTGACGTAGAGCATCTGCTCCGCCTGGATGGCGATGTCGGCGGCGGTGCCGCCGATGCCGCCGGACGGCTGGTGCATCATGATGCGGGCGTGCGGCAGGGCGTAGCGCTTGCCCCGCTCGCCGGCGCAGAGCAGGAACTGGCCCATGGAAGCGGCCAGACCCATCGCGACCGTGCACACATTGTTAGGCACGTATTCCATCATGTCGTAAATCGCCATACCAGCGGTCACGGAACCGCCTGGCGAGTTGATGTAGAGCCAGATGTCGCGCTCCGAGTCGTCCGCGGCGAGCAGCAGCAGCTCGGCGCAGATTCGGTTGGCGATCTCGTCGTTGACCTGGGTGCCCAGCACGATGATGCGCTCACGCAGCAGCCGCTGGTAGAGCTGGTCTTCGAGCCTGAACGAGCCGTTCGGCTGGCTCATCGACTCGGGCCCGGAGCCGGTCGGCTGGTAGAAGGTCGGCGGGCTGGTCACAGCGTCACCTTCCGATGCGTCGTAATCGATTGGCTTTGCTTGTGACCTTAACGCGCGCGGCCTACCGGACATGCCCCCTCAACGCACTGTTCGCTGACGGCGCATGCTGCCCGCCGCCTCCGCACCGCGCCTGGAACCTCCCGCCGCGCGCCTCGGTAAAGGCTCGGAAACCGGAGCCCGCACGGCGTGTCGGAGCCCGCGGACACGGGGGCGGACGCCGGAAGCGGATCGTGGAGGACCGCTGAGTGGACTTCCGGGGCGAAAGACAGGGAAATCGCGGCGCTCAGAGGGCCCAGGAGCCCGCGAACCCCTTGGAAGCAGGGGAGGAGCCGGAGGAATCCAGGAGAGCGCCAGGGCGGCGCTCTGCGGCGCGCTCACCCCACATCGCCCTCGGCTCGGCCTGGAGGAGCGGCCGAAGGCCCTGGCCGGGACCGGGAGAGCGCGGACGCCCCCGTCACGCTGGGCGCGGCGGGGGCGTCCGGGGCACTCGACGGCACCCTTCGCTTCGGCCTGGGGCTACTTCGCGGCGTCAGCCTCGGGAGCCTCGGCGGCCTCCTCGGTCTCGGCGGACTCCTCACCGTTGATCTCGGTGTAGATGGCCTTGAGGTCGACCTCGTTGCCCGCCTCGTCGGTCACCTTCGCGGCATCGCCGATGACACTCTTGGCCTTGTCACGGACGATCTCGACCATGGCCAGCGTGAGCTGGTCGTTGTCGGCCAGGTGTTGGGCCAGCGTGTTGGGCGCGACGTTCATCTGCATGGCGCGGCGCACCACGAAGTTGGTCAGCTCCTGCTCGCTGACGCCGAGCTCCTCGCTCTTGACGATCTTGTCGAGGACGAAGCCCGTCTTGAGCGCCTTCGCGGCGCTCTCGTCGAACTCGGCGAGGCGCTCCTCCTCGGTGGTCTGGTAGAGGCGGAAGAACGCCTCCTTACTCAGGCCACTGTCGGCGATCTGGTGCTCGAGGTTGTGCTTGCGGTTGTCGACCTCGGCCTTGAGCGCGCTCTCCGGCAGCGGAATGTCGATCTTGCCGAGCAGGGCGTCGAGCGCGTTCTCACGGGCCTGGACGACCTGGTCGATCAGCTTGTTGCGGCGGGCCTGCTCGCTGATGCTCGCCTTGAGCTCGTCAAGGGTGTCGAACTCGCTGGCGAGCTGGGCGAACTCGTCGTCGAGCTCGGGGAGGACCTTCTCCTTGACGCTCTTGACGGTGATGGTGACCACGGCCTCCTCGCCGGCGTTCTCGCCGCCGACCAGGTTGGTGGTGAACTCCTTGGTCTCACCGGCGGACAGGCCGACCAGGGCGTCGTCCAGGCCCTGCAGCACCGAGCCGGCGCCGACCTCGTAGGAGACGTCGTTGGCCTGCTGCTCCTCGATGTTGACACCGTCGATCGAGGCGGCCAGGTCCATGACGACGAAGTCGCCTGCGGCGGCGGCGCGCTCGACGCCGGTCAGCGTGGCGAAACGCTGGCGCAGGCCGTCCAGCTGGGTGTCGATGTCGGAGTCGGAGACCTCGGAGACCGGGACGGTCACCTCGATGCCCTGGTAGTCGGGGACGTCGAACTCGGGACGGATGTCCACCTCGGCGGTGAACTCGACCTGCTGACCGTCCTCGATCTTGGTGACCTCGATCTCCGGCTGGCTGACCGGGAAGATCTCGCTCTCGTCGACGGCCTGGCCGTACAGCTTGGGCACCGCGTCATTGAGGGTCTCCTCCAGCACCACCGCGCGGCCGAACCGCTGCTCGATGATGCGGGCCGGAACCTTGCCGGGGCGGAACCCGGGGACGCGCACCTGCTGCGCGACCTTCTTGTACGCCGCCTGCAGGCTCTCACCGAGCTCCTCGAACGGCACCTCGACGGTAAGCCTTACCCGGGTCGGGCTGAGCTCCTCCACAGCGGTCTTCACGGGGTCGTCTCCTTGATCAAACTTCGAGTGATCGCGGGCGCGCCAAGTCGTAGCGGCTATCGCGGCAAGCTCTCGCGCCGCGCCCACATGAGTGGCACCTGGCACAGCCATCGAGACGCGCGAGATTAGGGCACGCTCCACTGCGGCGGGTGTTCAGCGCCGCAGGCCAGTCTAGGGCAGAGCGGCACCTTGGAGCGACCAATGGCCGCTCAGTCCTCCTTGATGATCCGCCTCAGGATGTCGTTCGTCTCACCGGGGGTGGTGCTGACCGCGCACAGCCGTTCCATGACCTCGCTGTAGCGGTCGACGTCCTCGCGCTTGTCCAGGTAGAGGGCGCTGGCCAACTGCTCGACGTAGACCACGTCCGGGAGCTCGCTGTCGTTGAAGCGGAGCACGCTGAAGGCACCGCCCTCCGCGCTGTGGCCGCCGAAGCTGAAGGGCATCACCTGGATTGTGATGTTCGGCTGCCGCATGAGGTCGAGCAGATGCTCCAGCTGTGCCCGCATGACGTCCGCGCCACCGATGGGACGTCGCAGCGCGGCCTCGTCGATGACGGCCCAGAAGAACGGGCCGTCGGGCCGCCCGAGCACCTGCTGGCGCTCCATCCGCAGGTCGACCCGGCGGGTGATCTCGTCGGGCGCTATGCCGGCGCTCCCCGCGGTGATGACCGCCCTGGCGTACTCCTTCGTCTGCAGCAGGCCCGGCACGAACTGCACCTCGTAGGTACGGATCCGGGAGGCTGCCTCCTCCAGGCCGACGTACGTCTGAAACCACGAGGGCAGCAGATCGTTGAACCGGTGCCACCAGCCGGGTTCGTTGGCTCTGAGCAGCAGATCCATGATCGCCGACCGGGCGCGGTCGTCCTCCACCCCGTAGAAGGTGAGCAGATCCGCCACGTCGCGCTCTCTCAGGCCAACCCGGCCGAGCTCCATCCTACTGATCTTGGATTCGGATCCGCGGATCAGATGGCCTGCCTCCTCTCGCGAGAGCCCCTTGGCCTCGCGTAGACGACGCAGTTGGGAGCCTAAGAGGATACGCAGAGCTGTGGGACCTGATCCCGGTTGAACCTGCGCCACTTCGCCTCCCTCTCTACTTGGGCCAGCGCACACAGTGTCACTACTTCCGGCCGCTATGACAAGGTCTCAAGTCACTGCCCAATTCGCCAAGTCGCCGACCTAACCAGCCACGCCGCTGCACATTGCAACTGCACGTGCATTTGGGTCTTGCAGCAGACGTTCCAGTGACCCATGATGGCTTAGTGCATATTGGGCTTATGGTGCACAAGCTCTGAAAACTCTCACGTGGTACGGAGACTCACGATGACAGCGGGAGGTACCGGCAGGATGGTGGAGGAGCCAAAATCGGCTGCCGACTACCTGCAGGCGACCCGCGAGGTGAGCTTTGACGAGCTGCTCGAGGCCAACCAGTCCGACGCCACCGCGTGCCCTCTGCCCAGCCAGGCCGACTCGGTGAAGACCGCCCGGGACGTGACCCGCTCGACGCTCCGCGACTGGGGACTGGCAGAGCTCAGCGATGACGCAGCGCTAGTGGTTTCGGAACTCGTCACCAACGCGGTCCGTTACGCACTGTGTCCGCCCGGCCAGCCGGAAATCACCCCGATCACGCTCGTCCTGCTGCGTCTCTCGCCCCATGTGCTCCTGGCCGTGATGGACCCCAGCAACGAGGTTCCGACCCCCAAGGAGCCGGACTTCGTCTCGGAGAACGGCCGGGGCCTCTACATCGTGGAGACCTACAGTCAGGGCTGGGGCTGGGATTACCTCAACTGCGGCGGCAAGGCCGTCTGGGCCCTTTTCAGCGCCCACCGCTGACGTTCCGCACCGCGCTCCCGCGCCGCGAGGCGATCTTCCGGACGTGCATCATCCAGGTGCCCTGCCTGTCTCGCCTGGCCGAGAAATCGCATCCCGCACGACGAGAAACCGGGCACCGGTCGGAACCGATGCCCGGCATACGTCGGGGTGACAGGATTTGAACCTGCGGCCCCCTGCTCCCAAAGCAGGTGCGCTACCAAACTGCGCCACACCCCGGTAGGTCGAGTGCGCGCACGCTCCGGAACTCCGGTACGCTTACGCCCTGACGAACGGATGAAGTCTAGACCAGACTGAAGCCGCTTCGCGCGGACGTAGCTCAATGGTAGAGCCCCAGTCTTCCAAACTGGCTACGCGGGTTCGATTCCCGTCGTCCGCTCCAACAGCAAAAGGCCAGGTCAGCCCATACACGGCGACCTGGCCTTTTCGCTTTTCCAAAACTTCAGGATCTTTCGTGCCCGTGGCGTGCCCGACGCTTTTTTGTGCCCGACATCCCGAGCTTTCTTGAAAGCCTGGCCGAGGGCACGCGCGATGGCCTGGCCACGATCCTTGCTCGCGTGCCGGTAGATCAGCGCCGCCCTGGTGGAGGAGTGTCCCATCCTGGTCATCAGCTCCTTGAGGCCTGCTCCGCTGTCCGATGCCAAGGTGTTACCGACGTGCCGGAGATCATGGAAGCGGAACCCCGGTAAGCCCACGTCGGCCTGTACCTTCCTGCAGATCCGGCGGAAGCCGGAGCGCCGCGGCATCGCCCCCCTGCTCCGCGAACTCGTCGAGGTGCGCCCGCAGATCGGGAATGATCTCCGGAGGGATGGAGACCGGCCCGCGCTCCAGTTCCCAGTTGCAATCCAGCACCGTCCGGCCCTGTTCCAGCTGGACCGCCGAACTCTGTCGGTTCAGCTGGGACTGATCGGGACGGGCCGGCTCAGACCCCTTGTGGGCGAGCCGGCCCTACGGCTTTCCCGGGGCTCTTCCCGCTTTCAGGGGCGTTGTATGAGTGATGGTTTCTCCGCGTGGCGGGCGTGTTCAGGGGCGCGGACTCTCTCGCCGGGAACCGATCGGGCCGTCGCGGCCTCGGTGACGGCGGGTGTCGCGAGGAGCCGGGACGTCGCGCGCGAGCTGAACTACGGTGGGTGACGAGAAGGGCACTGAGTGGATCCGACATGTGGAGGCACCCGATGACCGAAGCCACCCGAATCCTGCTCGACGAGTCCCGTATCCCCTATAACTGGTACAACATCGTGGCCGACCTCCCGGTCCCGCCACCACCGATCCTGCATCCGGCCACCTCGCGGCCCATCGAGCCGGACGATCTCATGCCGCTGTTCCCAGTGGAGCTGATCGACCAGGAGGCGAGCGCCGAACGGTTCGTCCCGATCCCGGCGAGCGTCCGCGACGTCTACCGGCTCTGGCGGCCCACCCCGCTGATCCGGGCCCGCAGGCTCGAACGTGCCCTCGGCACCCCCGCGAGGATCTACTACAAGTACGAGGGCGGCTCACCCGCCGGCTCGCACAAGCCGAACACCGCCGTCCCGCAGGCCTACTACAACGCGCGCCAGGGGGTCGGGAAGCTGGTCACGGAGACCGGGGCGGGCCAGTGGGGCTCGGCACTGGCGTTCGCCTGCGCGCAGTACGGCCTGGAGTGCGAGGTGTGGATGGTCCGCGTCTCGTACGACGGGAAACCCGGCCGCAGGAGCCTGATGCGGGCCTACGGCGCGACCGTGCACCCGAGCCCGTCCCCGCTGACGGCGTACGGCGCCGAGGCGCTGGCCCACGACCCCGACTCGCCGGGCAGCCTCGGCATCGCGATCAGCGAGGCCGTCGAGGCCGCGGGGGCCGAACCGGGCACCCGGTACGCGCTGGGCAGCCTGCTGAACCATGTGCTGCTGCACCAGACGGTGATCGGCGAGGAGGCGATCGAGCAGATGGCCGCGTTCGGCGAGGCACCGGACATGGTCGTGGGGTGCACCGGAGGCGGTTCCAACTTCTCCGGGCTGGCCTTTCCGTTCCTGCGGGAGAAGCTGGCCGGGCGGATGGCCCCGGTGATCCGGGCGGTCGAGCCGGCGGCCTGCCCGTCCCTCACCAGGGGCGTCTACGCCTACGACTTCGGCGACGCCGCGGGGCTGACCCCGCTGCTGAAGATGCACACCCTGGGCCACGGCTTCGTCCCCGATCCCATCCACGCGGGCGGGCTGCGCTACCACGGCATGTCCCCGCTGCTGTCACACCTGTACGAGCTGGGGATGTTCGAGGCGGTGGCCATGGGCCAGAACGACTGCTTCGAGGCGGGGCTGCGCTTCGCCAGGTCCGAGGGGGTCGTCCCCGCACCCGAGGCGGCCCACGCGCTGGCCGAGGTCGTCGCCGAGGCACTGCGGTGCAGGGAGACGGGTGAGGAGAAGGTCCTGCTGACCGCGGTGTGCGGGCACGGGCACTTCGACCTGGACGGCTACGACCGCTACCTGTCGGGGCGGCTTGAGGATCTCTCGCCGCCGCAGGACCGGATCGACACGGCCCTGGCCGGGCTGCCCTCCCTGTGACCCGGCGCGCACCGGGAACTCAGGGAGTTCCCGGTGCGGCCTGGCGTGGCCACTTCGTCGGCTAAGCGCCACTAAGTCCTAGTCCATGTGGAAATATCTACGAATCTCTGTTAAACACAGGGTTCGCATATAGATCATTCTTTACAATCCTCCATACCAGCAGTCAGAGTGCCCTGGAGGGAACGTGTCGGAGTTCGACGGCGTCATCGTGGGCGGGGGCCACAACGGCCTCACGTGTGCCGCCTACCTCGCGAAGGCGGGGTTGTCGGTCGCGGTCGTCGAGCGCAACGACGTCGCCGGCGGTGGTTGCAGCACCCAGGAGCTCACCCTCCCGGGGTTTCGGCACAACACCCACAGCAGCTACCACTTCCTGGAGGAGGGACCGGTCCCCGCCGACCTGGAACTCCAGCGGTACGGCCTGAGCTACGTCTATCCCGAGACCCAGCACGCCACGATCTTCCGGGACGGCCGGGCGATCACCGTCTACACCGACCCCAAACGCACCGCCGACTCCTTCGCCCGGTTCTCCAAGGCCGACGCCGGGCGCTGGCTGGAGCTGTACGAGCGCTATGCCGAGGCGGCCAGGGACCTGATGAACGGGTTCCTGTACTCCAGCCCGTTACCACCCCCGGTGCTCGCCGAGCGGCTCAAGGGCGACCTGGGCCGCGACCTGATGAGCTACATGCCGCTCTCGCTGTACGAGGCCGTCGACAGGAACTTCGAGAGCGACCAGGTCAGGGTCCTGTTCAAGTCCTTCCTGCACGCCATCTCCATCGAGGACGTGCCGGGCACCGGCGGATTCTTCCCCCGGCTGCTGTCGCGCATCGCCCGGCTCGGCGTGCCCGTGGGCGGTGCGGGGAACGTCGCGAGCGCGCTGCGCGCCGTCGTCGAGGAGCACGGCGGCACCGTGGTGACCGGTGCCCACGTCGAGCGGATCCTCGTCGGTGACGGGCGGGCCACCGGGGTGGAGCTGGCGGGCGGCGACGTGCTCACCGCCCGCCGGTTCGTGGCCAGCGCGGTGGACGCCCCGCAGACCGTTCGGCTGGCGGGCCCGGAGAACTTCGGCCCGGAGATCGCGGCCAAGGTCGAGGACTACAAGTGGGCCGGGCACAGCCTCGTCACCCTCCACCTGGCGCTCGACGAGGCGCCGCGCTATCGGGCCGCCGAGTTCGAGCCCGACGTGGACCGGGCCTTCCTCGTCGTGCTCGGCGCCGACGACAGCGAGCAGCTCGGCCGCACCTTCGACCAGATCCATCAGGGACAGTTGCCCGACCGGCTGGCCGGCAACGGCGCATGCCCCTCGCTGTTCGACCCCTCGTACGCGCCGGACGGTAAACACGTGGCCTTCTGGTGGCCATGGGCCCCGTACGACCTCGACGGCGACCCGGTGAACTGGGACCGTCGGCGCGAGGAGGTCGGTGAGCGGCTGCTCGCCGAGTGGGCCGAGTACGCCCCCAACCTCGCGGGAGGCGCCGTCCTCGGCAGGCGGGTCTTCTCACCGCTCGACATCGAGCGGCACTGCGTCAACATGGTGCGAGGCAGCCACCACGTGGGGGCCTACGAGCCGTCCCAGCTGGGCGGCAACCGGCCGGTCCCCGAGATGGGCCGGTACCGCACCCCTGTCGACGGCCTCTATCTCTGTGGCGCCAGCAGCCACCCCGGTGGCTCGGTCTCCGCGGCCCCCGGATACAACGGCGCCAACGCCATCGCAGAAGATCTCGAACTGGCAACCTGGTGGACGCCGGTTCCCGCACCCCGGTGGAGCGAGTGAAGTCCCGTTTCGTCACCAAAGATCCAGCGACGCCAGGGTTCAGGATGGGCAGTCCCGCATCCATGCACGAGCAGCTGTCCCTGCTCAACGCGGCCAGCAAACGCATCGGCAGCACACTGGACATGTTCGAGACCGGCAGGGAACTCATGGACGTCGCCGTGCCGCGCTTCGCGGACGCGGCCGGCATCCTGGTACAGGACCGGTTGGTGACCGAGGGGGACTTCCCCCAGGAGACCACCGACGGCTCGGCCCTGGTGCGGCGGATCGCGGTCGGCGTGGCCGACAACTCCCCCGACATGTACGCCAGGGCGTTCCCCGTGGACGAGGTGGCCGTCTACGAGTCGTGGACCCCCTATGCCCGGTGCATGGCCACCGGCAACCCGATCCTCTACCCCCGCCTGGGGCGCCGGACCGCCGAGGAGATCGGGCGGTTCTGGAAGCGCGACTCGGTGTCGAAGGTGCTGGAGGACAGCTCGTTCCTGGTGGTACCGCTGAAGGCGCGCGGCCGGGTGCTCGGTTTCGTCATCTTCACCCGCCGTCCCACCAGCCAGCCCTTCGACGAGCAGGACGTCAACCTGGCCGAGGAACTGGCGGCCAGGACCGGGGTGTGCCTCGACAACTCCAGGCTCTACAACCGTGAGCGCCGTACCGCGCTGACTCTGCAGAGCAGCCTGCTGCCCGTCGACCTCTCCCAGCCGCTGGGCCTGACGGTCGCCTCCCGTTACCTGCCCGCCAGCGATCTGGTCGGGGTGGGCGGCGACTGGTACGACGTGATCCCGCTGCCCGGCTGCCGGGTCGCCCTCGTCGTCGGCGACGTGATGGGGCACGGCATCAGGGCCGCCGCCACCATGGGCCAGCTCCGCACGGCCGCCCGCACGCTGGCCAGCCTGGACCTGAGCCCGGCCGACGTGCTGTTCCGGCTCAACCTGATGAGCCAGGACCTGGACGCCAGCCAGATCGCCACGTGTGTGTACGCCACCTACGATCCGGTCACGCGGCGGTGCGCGATAGCCTGCGCGGGTCACGTTCCGCCGATTCTGGTGCGACCGGGCGGCGAGACCGAACTGCTGGAGCTGCCGCCGGGACTGCCCCTGGGCATCGGCAACGAGCCCGCCGTGATGCGGGAGTTCACGCTTCCCGACGGGAGCGTGCTCGCCTTCTACACCGACGGCCTGGTGGAGAGCCGCGACCGGGACATCGAGGAGGGCATCAGCGCGCTGCGCGGCCTGCTCTCCGGCCAGGACCAGGACCTGGAGGAGGTCTGCGACCTCACGATCGGCGCCCAGCGGCCGGGGCACGAGCGCGACGACATCGCCCTGCTGCTGGCCAGGGTGTCCGAGCTGACGGAGAAGGAGTTCGTCGAGACGTCGCTGCCCGCCGACCGCCGCTCCGCCGCACAGGCCCGCCGCTTCGTCCGGGCCACACTCGGAGGCTGGGGACTCGACTCCCTGTGCGACAACACCGAGCTGATGGTCAGCGAGCTGGTCGCCAACGCGGTCGAGCACGGCCAGGGCGAGGTCGAGCTACGCCTGCTGCGTGGGCCCACGCTGGTCTGCGAGGTGTCCGACAGCTCCGCGTCCGAGCCGGTGATGCGGGAGGCGTCCACCACCAGCGACACCGGTCGCGGCCTGCACCTCATCAACTGGCTCGCCCACCGCTGGGGCTCCCGCCTCACCCCGAAGGGAAAGATCGTCTGGATCGAGCAGCGGCTGCGTTGACCCCCTCTCCGCCCTGCCGCGTGCGTGGCTTCGGGTGGGTCGCCGCTTCGCCGCACGGTGCCGGGATCACTCCCGGTCAGACCGGCGACGTCACCGGCCTGTTCCCGTGCCGTTGACGTGCTCGGCGTGGGAACAGGCCGGTTGGTGTGCGGCGTGTCTTCGCGGCCGTGCGGCTCAGCGAACCTCGTAGATCGCGGTGGTACCGCTGACCTCGTTGCCCACCACCAGGAGCGCGTGGCGGGTCGGGCTGTCGGAGGCGGAGATGAACAGCACGCCCTCGGGGCCTACGTCCCCGGCGGTGCCGTCCGCGACCGAGCCGGCGAAGTCGCGGGTGTTGAGGTATCCGGCCAGGCTCGGCGCCCGGGGATCGTCGATGTCGTAGGCGACGATCCCGCCGACCCGCTCCAGCCCGGCGAAGGCGTAGGTGCGGCCGCGCACCTCACCGACCGTGACCCCCTCGGGCTCGGGGCCCTTGTTGTCGCTGCGGCTGTCGAAGGAGTCGTTCGCCTCGTTGTCGGCGTTGAACGCCTCGGGCAGCTCCTTGGCGACGAGCCGCTCCAGCTCGTCGCCGGAGTCCCAGACGAGCTCTCCGGAGGCGGACCTGATCGAGATCGAACGGGCGCCGAACGCGTGCAGCTCGGTGTAGGCGCCGCTCGCGTCCCTGGGCGAGTCGACGGCCACGTTCAGCCGGCCGAGCTCGCCGTCCTTCTTGAGGTTCTCCGCGTCGGGCATCGCGAGGTTCAGCGACTTCACCCTGACCTCGTCGGCGTGGCAGCCCCAGTCACGCCCGTCGCCCTCGTTCGCGGTGACCAGGTAGGTGCGCCCACGGTCGCGGAAGTGCGCGATCCCGTCGGGCTGGTAGAGGCCCTTCACCGGCCTGGGCCTGATGTCGATCCTCCCGTCCCTGTCCGAGGCGTCGAAACCGCTCTTCGACCAGTCCTTCAGGCCCAGTGGGACGACGTCGCGGACCTCCACCCGCTTCAGGTCGACGATCGCGAGCGCGTTGTTCTCCTGGAGGGTGACGTAGGCGGTGTCGCCGTCGACCGTGACGTACTCGGGTTCCAGGTCCTGGGCGGCGGTGGCCCCGGGACCGGTGATCCGCACCCCCCTGCCCCGCAGCCGCTCGGCGTCGAACTTCTGGAACCCCGCGGTCCGCACCGTCCAGCGCTTCAGATCGACGACGCTCACCGAGCCCTCGGGGTCGGCCTTCTCCCCCTCGCAGTAGGAGGACGGCTCGCCCTCGTTGGCCACGACCACCCGGTGCCCGTCGGGGGTGAAGGTCACCATGTCGGGCAGCGCGCCGACGGTCACCTGCCTGAGCTTCTTCCCGCTCCGGGCGTCGAAGAAGGCGACGGTGCCCGGGTCGGT
The DNA here is from genome assembly GCF_050943795.1 of Streptosporangium sp. CA-115845. Taxonomy (NCBI): domain Bacteria; kingdom Bacillati; phylum Actinomycetota; class Actinomycetes; order Streptosporangiales; family Streptosporangiaceae; genus Streptosporangium; species Streptosporangium sp. CA-115845. The sequence goes on from NZ_CP191988.1 coordinate 7,450,079, forward strand.
CTTGACCGCGGCCTGCTGGGCGACGGCGACCAGACCGTCGCGTACCGCGACGCTGTTGGCCCCGGGGGTGGCCAGGGTGGCGACCTTGCGAGGCTTGCGCGGGTCGCGGATGTCGAGCACGTCAACGGTACCGGCCTGCGCGTTCACGACGAACACCCGACGGGTCTTGGCGTCGTACGCGGTGATCTCCGAGGCACCGGCGGCGACGGTGCCGGTGGTGTAGCGGCCGAGGAAGGTCAGTTCGATGCCTCGGGGGCCGGATCCGGCGGCGGCCGGGGCCACGGCCGCGGGCAGCAGGATCAGGCCGGTGGCCGCGGCGACGGCCGCTCGGGTGAAGGTCGTGGTGCGCATAGGAGAAATCCTCACGCCATACCGTGACTCTTCCCCGACGCCGAGATGACCGGGAGATGAAGCCGTCCGGTCGGATGCGCTCCCGGACGTACCGGTCATGTCCATTGACGCGATGACTACTGGCGGGCCAGGGGTTACGGTCAAGATGAGGGCCGGGAGAGAACCCGGGAGGGCATCGGGAGGACATGATGACCATCGACGTACCCGAGGCTTACCGTCGCGCGCTGGACGACTTCGGCGCTCTCGTCCACCGGATCGGCCCCGACCAGTGGGAGAATCCGACACCGTGCGTCGACTGGGACGTGCGCTCCCTCGTCAACCACGTGGTCGGCGAGAACCTGTGGGCTCCCGAGTTGCTGGCCGGGCGGACCCACGCGGAGATCGGCGACGCCTTCGAGGGCGACCTGCTCGGCGACGACCCCATCAAGGCGTTCGACACCTCGGCCGTGCCCGCCGTCCAGGCGGCGGTCGATCACCGGGTCCTCGACCGCGTCGTCCACCTGCCCTTCGGCGACGTGCCCGGCCGGGAGTACATCACCGAACTGTTCGCCGACGCTCTCATCCACACCTGGGACCTGGCTCGCGCCATCGGCGCCGACGAGCGGCTCGACCCGGAGTTGGTCGCGGCCTGCGCCACCTGGTTCGCCGACGCGGAACCCGGCTACCGGCAGACCGCGGCCGTCGGGGAGCACCAGGCCGGAGAGCAGCGGAAGGTGCCCTCCGACACCGACGCGCAGACCCGGCTGCTGGCCTCCTGGGGCCGCCCCGCGTGACCGCCCGTCCCCGTGGAGTCGGCCTCTGTGATCAGTGCGGCTAGCGAGCGGTCGGCCGCTTGCCGTGGTTGGCCTTGTGCTTCTTGCGGGCCTTGCCCTTACGCGATCTTCTGGCCATGCCGACCACCCCTTCCCTGAGGTCCTTCCAGGTCCCGCGAGTGCCGGCCTCCGTCATTCCGGACCCGTCATTCCGGACCCGTCATTCCGGACCCGTACGGGACTCGATGTCACCGGTTCAGACCTTCACGTTCCTCCTGCGACGCCCGGCGCACAAGGCCCGAACCGCGATCCGCCCCGCTCCGGTGAGTGCGTTGCCCCAACCTTGACGATCAGTGCCTCCCGCACCGGAGGACCCTCCCCTCCGGCCAGGTTCTAGGCTCGCCCTCATGCGCGAGAAGCTGATGGCCCGCTGGCGGTCCCTGGCCAGCCTCGAGGCCGAACCCCTCGGCCGTGAACTGATCACCCGGTACGACGAGCCGCACCGCAGGTATCACACCGTCACCCACCTGGAGGCCGTGCTCGCCCACATCGACACCCTGGCCTCTCATGCCGAGCACCCGGACCTGGTACGGCTGGCGGCCTGGTTCCACGACGCCGTCTACGACCCGCGGCGCGGCGACAACGAGGAGCGGAGCGCCATCCTGGCCGAGCGCGCGCTGCCGGAGATGGGGCTCTCCCCCGAGGCGGTGGCCACGGTCGCCCGGCTGGTCAGGCTGACCGTCACACACGCCCCCGCACCGGGCGACGCGGACGGGGCCGTGCTGTCCGACGCGGACCTGGCGATCCTGGGCGCGTCGCCGGAGGTCTATGCCGGCTACACGACCGCCGTGCGCGAGGAGTACGCCTTCGTGCCCGACGACGCTTTCAGGTCCGGCAGGGCCGCGGTGCTGCGCTCGCTGCTCGATCTTCCGGCGATCTTCCACATCGCCGATCTGGAGGAGGCGGCGCGGGCGAACATCATGGCGGAGCTTGAGCGGCTGTGAGCAGGTGACCACCATAATTCACCATTATTTCCCGATACTCGCTGTGGTATTTTGGTGGAATCTGGTGGATTAAAGGGAGTGAGTCAATGCTCGCCCAGCAGCGGCAGCAGGCGATCCTGGAGAGGGTGCGGAGCAGGGGCGGGGTCAGGGTCGCCGATCTCGTCCGGGAGCTCGGCGTGTCCGACATGACGATCCGGCGCGACCTTGAGGTGCTCTCCGAGCGCGGGCTGGTGGAGAAGGTCCACGGTGGCGCCACCGTCACCGGGTCCGGTTCGACCGAGGAACCGGGCTTCGCCGCCAAGTCGGCGCGCCAGCAGGCGGAGAAGGAGACGATCGCCCAGCAGGCCGCCCTGCTCGTCCGGCCCGCCACCGCCATCGCACTCTCCGCGGGAACCACGACCTGGACGCTCGCCCACCACGTGACCGACGTGCCCGAGCTGACCGTGATCACCAACTCGATTCGGATCGCCGACGTCTTCCACCGCTCCCCCAGGGCCGACCGCACGGTCGTGCTCACCGGCGGGGTCCGCACCCCCTCCGACGCGCTGGTCGGCCCGATCGCGGTCACGGCGATCCGGGGACTCCACGTCGACACCCTCTTCCTCGGCGTGCACGGGATGAGCGCCCGAGCCGGGTTCACCACACCCAACCTGCTGGAGGCCGAGACCAACCGCGAGCTGGTCGCCTCCGCACACCGCCTGGTGGTGCTCGCCGACCACACCAAGTGGGGCACGGTCGGCATCAGCACGATCGCCGAGCTGGCCCAGGCCCACATCGTGGTCACCGACTCCGGCCTGACCGAGGAGGCCCGCGAGGAGCTCGCCGCCTCGGTGGGAGAGCTGATCATCACAGAGCCACAGCAGGAGAGCGAGAGCGTCGGCCGATGAAGCGTACGATCACCCACCTGGCCGACGGCCGGGAGCTGTTCTACTTCGACCGCCACGACGACGCCGACCGCGGAGCGGTCGACGGACGCGACCTGCCGCCCCGCCCCACCGCCTCCGAGTTGCGTTACGACCCGCTGACCGAGGAGTGGATCGCGGTGGCCGGACACCGCCAGGGCCGCACCTTCCTGCCTCCGGCCAGCGAGTGCCCGCTCTGCCCTTCCACCTCCGGCAACCTCACCGAGATCCCCTCCGCGGCCTACGACGTGGCGGTCTTCGAGAACAGGTTCCCCTCGTTCTCCACCTATCTGGGCGACTATCAGCAGGTCGGCGGGTTGAGCGAGGTCCGCCCTGGGATCGGCCGCTGCGAGGTGGTCTGCTTCACCTCCGAGCACGACTCCTCATTCGCGCTGCTCCCCCCCGAGCAGGTGGAGCTGGTCATGGAGGCCTGGATCGACCGTACGGCGGAGTTGTCGGCGATGCCGGGTGTGGAGCAGGTGTTCTGTTTCGAGAACCGGGGAGCCGAGATCGGCATCACCCTGGCCCACCCGCACGGCCAGATCTACGCGTACCCCTACGTGACCCCGCGCACCAAGCTGACCCTCGGGGCGGCCGGGCGCCACCGGGAGCGGACCGGCGGCAACCTGTTCGCCGACGTGCTCGCCGCGGAGCGGGAGGCCGGGGTCCGGGTGGTGGCCTCGAACGAGCACTGGACGGCGTTCGTCCCGGCCGCGGCGCGCTGGCCGGTGGAGGTCCACCTCTACCCCCACCGGCAGGTCCCCGACCTGGTCGGGCTGGAGCCCGCGGAGCGCGCGGCGTTCGGACCGCTCTACACCGACGTGCTCCGCCGCCTCGACGGGCTGTTCGGCGTGCCGATGCCCTACATCGCGGCCTGGCACCAGGCGCCGGTCAACACCGGTCGCGACCTGTCGTACGCGCACATGGAGCTGTTCAGCATCCGCCGCGCGCCGAACAAGCTGAAATATCTCGCCGGCTCCGAGTCGGCCATGGGTGCCTTCGTGAACGACGTGCTGCCCGAGGAGACAGCACACCTTCTGCGCTCTGTTGTCACGAACTAATCACCAATTGGTCTCGTCTTGAAGTCGCGTGACTCTGTGTTTACCACTACTATCCTTCCCACATCGGCTGCAACAGCCGATATGCCTAATCCCAGGCGCATCGCCCGGGAGCCGGGGAACCACCGCACCTGGGGTGAAACCACTTCGGTGGAAGGGCGTTCTCCAGCCCGAACCCGTCAGCTAACCCGGTAGGCGGAAGGAGAGGAGAGTTCGTGGCGGCCCCGTCCCCCACGTTCCGTCGGCATGCGACTCTGGCCCTTTGTTTGAGCCTGATCGCCACGTTCACCCTCGGTGCCCCCACCGCGGGAAGCGCGGAGCCCAAGCCGACCGAGGCCAAGCTCCGCGCCGAGCTGGCCAAGCTCGGCAAGAAGGTCGACGGGCTGATCGAGGCATACGCGGCCAAGCGCGAGTCCCTCAAGAAGGCACAGAAGGCCGAGGCCGTCGCCAAGCAGAACCTGGCCAGGGCCTCCGACCTCTACGCCAGGGCGGAAAAGCAGGTCGACTCCATAGTCCAGCTCCGCTACCAGAGCAGCATCGGAGGCCTGCCCGCGCTGCTGTTCGCCGACGACATGGGGGGAGCCGCGGTGATGGAGCAGCTCACCGCCCAGCAGAGCGCGCACCTGCAGGGCTTCGCCGAGAGCTTCGAACGTAGGAAGAGGGCGACCGAGACGGCCGCCAGGCTCACCGACGACATCATCGAGGAGGCCAAGGATCTGCAGGCCCAGCGCGATGAGGCCGAAGATGTGATCAAGGAGATCAAGAACAGACTCGACCGGCTCGCCCCCGTCGGCTCCGGGCGCCGCGCCGACGGCAGCTGGGCCCCGCAACTCCCCACCGGCGCCGACAACATCACCGACCGGACCCGGATCATGCGTGAGGCCGTCAGGAGACGCTTCGACCTCCCGTACGCCGTCGGCTGCTACCGGTCCGCGAACGACGGCGGCGAGCACCCCCTCGGCCGCGCCTGCGACTTCATGATGAGTACCGGCGGCACGATGCCCTCAGCCGCCAACCTCGCGCTCGGCGACGAGATCGCCGCCTGGGCCATCAAGAACAAGGCCAAGCTCGGAGTGAAGTACGTGATCTGGCGCCAGCGCATCAACCACGGCTCCGGCTGGAGAACCATGTCCAACCGCGGCGGCATCACCGCCAACCACTACGACCACCCGCACATCTCGATGTACTGATCCACCGGGCTGACAACAGGTCTGGGCGGCCCCGTGTTGACAACGCGCCACTGTGTTGGACGGCGTCGGTACCCCGGTGGGCGGCCGTAAGCGGGTCAGTTGCGGCCGGTGGAGCCCTCGGGTGGGACGGGGGCGGTGGAACCGCGTACCACCAGTTCGGTGGCGAGTTCGACGTGGTGGGAGTCGACTCGTTCGCCTGCCGCCAGGCGCAGGGCCGTGCGTACCGCGACGCCGCCTATCTCGCGCAGCGGCTGGCGTACGGTGGTCAGCGGGGGCGAGGCCATGCAGGCGACCTGGGTGTCGTCGAAGCCGACGATGCTGAGATCCTCGGGCACGCGCAACCCTCGCGCCCTGGCCGCCTCCAGCACGCCGAGCGCGATGTCGTCGCAGCCGGTGAAGATGGCAGTGGGGACCTCAGGCAGGTCGAACAGGGCCGCGCCGCCCGTCACACCCTCCTGGTAGCGGAAGTGCCCCGCCCGTACGTAACCCGGCGGAATCGAAGCGCCCGCGGCCTCCATGGCGGCGCGGTAGCCGTGCAGCCGGGCCTGGTTGCAGGCGGCGGTGGCCGGGCCGCCGAGGTAGGCGATGCGCCGATGCCCGAGCGTGAGCAGGTGCTGCGTCGCGGCCAGGCCCCCGGCGAAGTTCGTCGAACCGACGCTGGTGACCCCCCTGGTCTGCGGCAGGTTCAGCGGGTCGATCACGACCAGTGGCAACCGCACCCGGGACAGGGCGGCGAGCTGCCCGGCGGTCAACTCGCTGGTGATGGCGATCAGGGCCCGTCGTCCGGCCGTGACCAGGCCGCGCGCCCAGGCTCCGGCGCGGTCGGCGTTCGTCCGGATGCTCACCACGATCGCCGCGTCGACCTCGGCCCCGGCCTGCACGGCGCCCTGGACGATCTCGGTCGAGTACGCGTTGAGATCGGCGTCCAGCTCCACTTCGATCGTGGCCGGCACGGCCGCGTCACCCCGGCGGCGCGACGTAGTCGTACTGCTCCAGCAACGACTCCACGAGGGAGCGGGTCACCGGGGAGACGTCACCTCGGCCGTTGAGCACCTTCGACACGGTCGCGACCGACACGCCCGCCGAGGCCGCGACCGTGGCCAGCGTGGCCCGTTTAGGACTGGCCGGCATCTGTTCCTCCCTGCTGTGTGGCGGAAGAGCTCGGTATCGGTTCCACATCCACGCGGGTGACCAGTCGGCGGCCCGGGCCGACGTGACGCAGCGGGCCGGTCAATCGTATGTGACCCCGGCAGGGCAGGTCGGACGCCGACGTGCCCACGAGCACCTCAAGATCCCCCGGTTCGACGACGCGCCGCAGGTCGCGCCCGGTGAACGCGGTCCGGTCGGCGGGCACGGTGAAGGTCGCCAGGGCGCTCGCGCCGGGCTCCAGCCGGACCCGGGCGAACCCGGTGAGCTGCCGCACCGGCCGGGTGACCTGGGCGACCACATCGCGCAGGAAGAGCTGGACGACCTCCTCACCCGCCCGGCCCCCGGTGTTGCGTACCCGCACCGACACGGTGAACTCGCCGTCGGTGGGCACCTCGGCGTCGCTGATCCTCAAGGAGTCGAGCTCGAAGGTGGTGTACGAGGCGCCGTACCCGAACGGGAACAGCGGGGTCGGGTCGAGATTGCTGATGCCGTGGCTGTTGGAGCCCAGCGGCGGCTGCAGGTAGGTGCCCGGCTGCCCGCCCGGGCCGCGTGGGATCTGCACCGGCAGCTTTCCGCTGGGCTGCACCCTGCCGGACAGGACCCCGGCGACGGCCGCCCCGCCCTCCTCGCCGGGCATGAACGCCTGGACGAGCGCGGCGGCCGTCCCGGACACGCTGCCCAGCGCGTACGGGCGGCCAGAGACGACGACCACCACGACCGGCGTGCCGGTGGCGGCCAGCTCGACCAGCAGGTCCTCCTGCACGCCGGGCAGCCGCAGGTCCTCGGCGTCACAGCCTTCGCCCGACGTACCCAGCCCGAACATTCCCGCCAGGTCGCCGACGACGGCCACGCACACGTCGGACTCACGGGCCGCCTGGAGTGCGGCGGCGAAGCCGGAGCGGTCGTCGCCCCGCACGCCGCAGCCTGGCTCGTGGATCAGCTCGGCATCGGGCAGCTCGGCCCGCAGCGCGTCGAGCAGGCTGGGCGCGGTCACGCCGAGCCCGAGCCCCGGATGACGGGGCAGCACGTGGTTGGGGAAGGCGTAGCAACCCATGAACGTGTGCGGGTCGTCGGCGCAGGGGCCGACCACGGCCACCCGGCGCGGCCCCGGACGCCCCTCGCCGAGCAACGGCAGCGCGGTGCCCGCGTCGAGCAGCACGATCGACCGCTCGGCCAGTTCCCGGGCCAGTGCCCGGTTGGCCGGCGAGTCCAGGTCCACGGCCCGCGCCCCGGCCACCGACTTCTCCGACGTCCAGTCCGGGTCCAGCAGTCCAAGCTGCACCTTCTGGGTGAGCAGGCGCCGGGCGGCCCGGTCGACCAGCGACTCCGGCAGCTCGCCCCGCCGCACCCGCCCGGCGAGGTGCCGGCCGAAGCCGAGCGTGTCGGGCAGCTCGACGTCGATGCCCGCGGTCAGCGCCTGCACCCCGGCCTCGTCGGTGTCCGCGGCGACCTGGTGCGTCGTCGCGAGGAACGGGATCGCCCAGTAGTCCGACACCACCGTCCCGGTGAACCCCCACTCGTCGCGCAGCAGGTCGGTCAGCAGCCACGAGTCGGCCGCGGCGGGGACACCGTCCACGTCGGAGTACGAGTTCATGACCGAACGCGCGCCGCCCTCGACGATGGCGGTCTCGAACGCCGGCAGGATCATGTCCATCAGCTCGCGCCGGCCCATCGGCACCGGGCCGTGGTTGCGGGCCGCCCGGGAGGCGGAGTAGCCGGCGAAGTGCTTGAGCGTGGCGATGATCCCGGCGCTCTCGAGGCCGCGCACGTAGGCCGCGCCGAGCATCGCGACGAGGTACGGATCTTCGCCCATGGTCTCCTCGACCCGGCCCCAGCGGTAGTCGCGCACCACGTCCAGCACCGGTGACAGGCCCTGGTGGACGCCCACGGCGCGCATGTCCCGCCCGATGGCGGCGGCCATCCGCTCTATCAGGTCCGGGTCGAACGTCGCACCCCAGGCGATGGCCGCCGGGTAGACGGTCGCGCCGTAAGTGGTGAAACCGGTCAGGCACTCCTCGTGGACCAGCGCCGGGATGCCGAGCCGGGAGTGCTTCACCACCTCGGACTGCAGCCGTACCACCTCCGCGGCGCCCTCCGCCGCAGTCACCGGAGCGCTGCCGAACACCCGCGTCAGGTGGCCGAGCCCGTGGCGGATCGCCTCCTCGAAGGGCACCCTCCCCGAGGCCGCGAAAACGTCCTGCATCGGGGCCACGTTCGCCGGTCCTTCGGCCTCCTCCCCGGGCTCCCCGCCCTGGTCGGCCCGCATGTCGTTGCCGAGCCATCGGCTGCCGAGCTGGCCGACCTTCTCCTCCAGGGTCATCTCCTCAAGGAGGGCGTCGACCCGGTCGGCCACTGGGAGTGCCGGGTCCTGCCACGGACGGAGGGTCCGGCCCGCCGCGGAGGCCCCATCTAGCGCCGTCATCTGCTCTCTCCTCAAGAAAAACTCATCCGGACAACTTTCCGAAACTTTTCGGTGTGTTGCGGCAGCTCTGCTCGAATCCTGGCGTACACGAGATGACCAGGAAAAGCCCCAGATGAGAGTACCTTACATACCTTATATACGAAGCTCGTGCCGATATGAGGCCACCCCTTGACAGGCAAGTAGCGGAAATCTAAATTTGCGTGCCACGCGGCCTGTTTCGGAAATGTTTCGACATGCCGGGCTCAAGAAGAGTGGGTGCCTGGCAGCGGAGGTGCTGATCCACGACCGACGACCACCGCCACCGATGTTTCACATGGAGCCGCGCCCAGCTCGGCATTCGACATACGGAGATCAGCGTGGAGTCAACGACACCATCTCGCCGCACCTTCCTCACCCTCTCCATGGGCATCCCCCTGGGAGCCGCGCTGGCGGCCTGCGGCACTTCCGGCCCCACCGCGGCGGGCGGAGGCGGGGCCGGCGGAGGCGGCGGGACCAAGGCCACCTACTGGTACCTGGCGGTCCAGCCACAGGAGGGCGTGCGCACCCGGGCCGTGGAGCGGTTCAACAAGGCCAACCCCAACGGGCAGATCACCACGACGATCCTGCAGAACGACGCGTACAAGACGAAGATCAAGACGGCGATCGGGGCGGGCCAGGCCCCCACCATCATCTGGGGTTGGGGCGGCGGGACCCTGCGCACGTACGTGCAGGCCGGCCAGGTGGAGGACCTCACCCCGTGGTTCGACCAGAACGCCGCCGTGAAGGACCGGCTGTTCCCCTCCTCCTTCGGGGCGGCCACGATCGACGGCAAGATCTACGCGATGCCGTGCGAGACCATGCAGCCCATCGTCCTGTACTACAACAAGAAGATCTTCGACCAGGTCGGCGTGCAGCCGCCGGAGTCGTGGGGCGACATCATGGCCCTGGTCCCCAAGTTCAACGCCGCCGGCATCGCCCCGTTCTCCCTTGGCGGCCAGTCCCGCTGGACGAACATGATGTGGCTGGAGTTCCTCTTCGACCGCATCGGCGGACCCGAGGTGTTCCAAGCCGTGTTCGACGGTAAGAAGGACGCCTGGTCCCACCCCGCCGCCCTCGACGCCCTGACCAAGCTGCAGGACCTCGTCAAGGCGGACGGGTTCATCAAGGGCTTCTCCTCGATCACCGCCGACTCCAACGCCGACCAGGCCCTGCTGTACACCGGCAAGGCCGCGATGATGCTGCACGGCGGCTGGACGTACGGCAGCATGTCGACCGACGGCGGTGACTTCGTCTCCGGCGGCCACCTCGGCTACATGAACTTCCCGCCGGTCGAGGGCGGCAAGGGCGACCCCAGCAACACCGTCGGCAACCCGGGCCAATACCTGTCGATCTCGTCCAACGCGACCGCCGAGCAGAAGGAGATCGCCAAGAAGTTCTTCGCCACCGCCGTGCTCAACGACGAGGACGTCAAGGAGTGGGCCGGCACGGGCGCGGTGCCGATCGTCAATGGCGCCGACAGCGCGTTCGCCACCGCCAAGGACGCGGACTTCCTGAAGTTCGTCTACGGCATCGCCAGCAACGCCAAGTCGTTCGCCCAATCCTGGGACCAGGCGCTCAGCCCCACCGCGGCCGAGGTGCTGCTGGACAACATCGCCAAGCTGTTCCAGCTGTCGATCACGCCGCAGCAGTTCGTGTCCAACATGAACGCGGTCATCGGCAGTTGAGCGCGTTCGCCACCCCCGCTCGGAGGGGGACGCCGCCGGCCGCCACGGGAGAGGCCCGAGGCGGCGTCCTCCCGTGGCTGGCCGTGCCGGCTCTGGCGGTCTTCGTCGCCTTCGGGGTAATTCCACTGGTCGGGGTCCTGTTCCTCAGCTTCACATCCTGGGACGGGCTCGGCGACATCCAGATGTCCGGGCTCACCAGCTGGTGGGCCGTGCTCAGCGACCCCGGCCTCCTGCACGCGCTGTGGGTGACGTTGCTGGTGATGGCCGCCTCCTGGGCGGTTCAGACCCCGGTCAGCATCCTGATCGGGGTGTTCCTGGCCGGGCACCAGCGCTATCGCGCGCTGCTGGCCGTGCTGTACTTCATCCCACTGCTGCTCAGCTCGGCCGCCGTCGCCATCGCCTACAAGGCGCTGCTCGATCCGAACTTCGGGCTCGGTGCCGGGCTGCACATCGAACTGCTCGCACAGGACTGGCTCGGCGAGCCCGTCCTCGCCTTCAGCGTCGTGATCTTCGTGGTGTCGTGGCAGTTCATTCCCTTCCACTCGCTGATCTACCAGGGCGGCGTACGGCAGATCCCGCGCTCCATGTACGAGGCCGCCGAACTGGACGGCGCGGGCCGTGTCCGCACGTTCTTCAGCATCACGCTGCCGCAGCTCAAGTACACGATCATCACGTCCTCCACCCTCATGGTCGTCGGGTCCCTGACCTTCTTCGACCTGATCTTCGTGCTGACCGCGGGCGGTCCTGGCGACGCCACCCGGGTGCTCGCCCTGGACATGTACAAGCGCGGGTTCCAGGCCAACCTCATGGGACCGGCCAGTGCCATCGCCGTCATCCTCGTCCTCGTGGGCCTCGCCCTGGCGTTGCTCCTGCGCCGGCTCGGCGGCGGCGACGCAGGAGCCAGCCAGATGGAAGGGGCCTGACCATGGGCTTGACCCACACGACCGGGCTCAAGCGGACCCCTGCGGCCGAAACGGAACCGCGCCGGCGCCGACCACGTCCAGGCGGCGAACGCCCCAACCGGCTGGGCGGGGCCGCGGGCTGGCTGTGGCTGGCGATCGTGATCGTGCCGATCTACTGGATCCTCATCACCAGCTTCAAGGCACAGAGCACCTACTACGCCACCAACCCGCTGGCGCCGCCTACCGAGCCGACCCTCACCAACTACAAGATGGTCATCGAGTCCGACTTCCCGCTGTACTTCCTCAACAGCCTCATCGTGACCGTCGGCGCGGTCGTCCCGGCGGTCACGGTCGCGTTCATGGCGGCGTACGCGATCGTCCGGGGCGGCGCCCACCGCTTTCTGCGCGGGGTGAACTCGCTCTTTCTCATGGGGCTGGCCATCCCGCTGCAGGCGACCATCATCCCGATCTACCTGATCATCATCCGGCTGCGCCTCTACGACTCGCTGACGGCGCTGATCCTCCCGTCCATCGCCTTCGCGATCCCGCTGTCGGTGCTGGTCCTGGCCAACTTCATCCGTGACGTGCCCAAAGAGCTGTTCGAGTCGATGCGGCTGGACGACGCGGGCGAGATGACGACGCTCTGGCGCCTGGCCTTACCGCTCACCCTGCCGGCCGTGGTGACGGTGACGATCTACAACGCGCTGACGATCTGGAACGGATTCCTGCTACCGCTGATCCTCACCCAGAGCCCCGACAAGCGCACGCTGCCGCTCGCGCTGTGGACCTTCCAGGGACAGTACAGCGTGAACGTGCCCGCCGTACTCGCCTCCGTCGTGCTGACCACGCTCCCCCTCCTGATCCTGTACGTGGTCGGCCGCCGTCAGCTGCTCAGCGGCCTGACGGCCGGTTTCAGCAGGTGACAGCTCGGCTCTCGATGTACCGGCGCTCCGAGCCGCGGGGCTCGCGGAGGTCCGGTTCTCCCTGGTACGGGTGGCTAAGCACGCCCCAGTGTGCTTAGCCACCCGTACCAGGGAGAGAGTTCCCGGACACCGGCTGGGCCGGGAAGGAAACGGGTTCGGACGCGACCCCTTCCGTTCCTGTGTACGACGTTCCGCCCCGGGCCACAGGGCGGCCGCCGTGACGGATCGGGTCTCGACGCGCCGACCCGCCGGGCAGGGCTCGGATCACCGCTTGGCGTCGAAGACGATCTCCACCCGCCGGTTCTTCGCCTGGTTCTCCTTCACCGGCCGCCCCTGGACGGCGTTGGGCACTCTGGGCCGTCTCTCGCCGAAACCCATGGCCTGGAAGGTCACGTGTGACAGCTGCCGCGCAAGGACCTGCCGCACGGCCCGCGCCCGCCGCAGGGACAGCGCGTCGTTGTAGGCGTCGGCCCCCTGGTCGTCGGTGTGCCCCTCGACCCTGACCGTCCCGCCCGCGGAGTCGGCCTGGATCCGCTCGGCGACCCGCCGCAGCCGCTGTTGCGCCTGCGGCGTCAGCGTGGCCCGGTCAAGCGCGAACAGCACGTCGCCGGCGAGCGCCACGGTGACCTGATCACCCTGCTTGGACTCGCTCTCGGCGCCGTCGAGCGACTCCACCTCGGCGATGACGTCCTCGACGGGGGCGACGATGTCCTCCACCCCGGCCACGGCCTCCTCCGGATCGGCCCACGCGACCGCGGCCGGGCCCGTCACCAGGGTGAGCGCGAGCGCGAGGACCGCGAGACGCTCAGGAGATCGGGACATCGGTGAAAACGCCCAGCACCTTGAGGTCCACATTGATCTTCGTGACGTCCGGCGGCGGGGCGGCGAACGTGGCGTGCAGCGGCAGCACCTCGCCCGGCTCGGTGAACACGTCGTAGTCGGAGCACAGGCACTTGGCCTTGGGGTACTTGCCCGTGCGCGCGACGGTGTACCGCTTGCCGTTGACCGGGTCGACCAGGCTGATCCCGGCCACGGTCAGGCCGAGACCGTCCGGGGTGTCCCCCATGTCGCTGCTCATCTGCCAGCGCTCTTCGCCCTTGTTGGTGACCGTCCAGGTCAGTGTGGAGAGCCGGCCCTGCCGCTTGAGGCCGGTGATCTGCACGGTCAGGTCGGCACCGCCGGCCTTGACCTCCCTGCCGGCGATCACCTCGCCCTGCTCGGCGGGCGCGACCTGCTGCTCGGCGGACCCAGCGGCTTCGGAAGGCTCGGCGGACCCGGAAGGCACGGCGGAGTCAGCGGAGTCAGCGGATTCGACGAGCTCGGTGGAGCCGGTGGCCTGCTTCTCCTCGCCGCCACCGCCGCCCTGCTGCCCGGGAAGCACCCCGCAACCGGCCAACACGATCGCCAGCACGGACGCGGCCACCGCCGGCGTGATTCCTCTTCTCAACGCGTCCCACCTCTAACCGTCATGGATCGAATCGAACCCGACCCTAGGCAGGACACCTTCAGGATCCGCATAGTGCGCTAAAGGCGCAGGCCGCGGCGGCGCCGTACCTCGCCGGCGAGTTCTTCTGCCCCGGCGAGGCCATACCGGTCGCCGAGAACGTCAAACTCTCCCATAGAGCTTGTTATCGCACCAACTGCACCATCTATCTCATCAAGGTCTAAAAGAGCTGCGGCCAGGGTCAGTAGCGCCTGCGCGGCCCCCCTGCGGTCCGCGTGCTCGCGGAACGTACCGAGCGCCTCCTCCGCGGCCCCGCGGGCGACGTCGGGCCGGCCCTCCGCCATGGCCACCCTGGCCAGGATCACCAGTCCCGCGGCCTCGGGCAGCCGATCACCCAGCCGCCTGAGCAGACCGAGACCGCGTTCGGCCCGCTCACGCGCCTCGATGGGGCGCCGCTGGTCCAGATGGAGCCCGGCGAGGTCGAGCGAGACGGCCGCCTCACCGCGCGGATCGCCCAGCTCGCGATAGGCCGCGAGGCTCCTGACGAGCAGGTCCTCCGCACGCCGCAGCCCGCCGAGGGCGCGCAACGCATCGGCCCTGCCGCGCTGGTCGCCCGCGGCCGAGAACGCGGTCAGGCAGGCCACAAAACACGCCTCCGCCTCCTGCGGCCGCCCCCTGGCAAGGTGGACCAGGCCGAGCCGGTGCCGGGTACGTGCCACCTCTCCCGCCTCCGCCAGCGGAAGCGCCCGCTGGAGGGCCTCGGCCGCCGCCACCAGGTGGCCCCGCACCCGGTGCAGGTCCGCCGTGGATCGCAACAGCAGCGCCTCGCCGTGGCGGTGGCCCATCCGCCTCGCGGCCCGCAGGCCGATCTCCGCGGCCGTCCGCCAGTCCTCATGGTGCGCGCCGAGCTCGAAGAAGGGCGTCAGGTAGAAGGCCAGCCGCCAGGCCGCCTCGTCCAGGCCGGTCCGCTGGAAGTCGGCGACCATCGCGACCAGGAACCCCCGCTCGGCGGCCAGCCAGCGGGCCGACTCCCTGAACTGCGTGGTCGCAAGGGCCATGACCTGCTCCGCCGTATGGGCCAGGGTCTGGCCCGAGCCCGGCTCCGCGGGCAGGAGCAGTGCCCTGGCCCGCCGGGTGCGGTCAAGGATCTCCCGCCCGGCCACGGCGAGGACCTGCCCGGGCGCGCCCTCCTCCTCGTCCAGGCGCTCGGCGGCATAAAGCCTGGTCAGATCGTGCCAGCCGTACCTCTCCTGGCCGGTCGCGTCGAGCCCGCGCTCCTGCAGCAGGCCCGCCTCGGCCAGCGCCTCCAGCAGCCGGTCGGCGGGCGCGCCGAGCACCGCCGAGGCCGCCCACGGGGCGAAGTCGGGCGCGGACAGCGCACCGAGGCGGCGCAGCAGCAGGCGTTCCCGACCCGAGAGCGCGTGGTAGCCGAGCGCCAGGCTGCTCCGTACCGCCAGATCGCCCGCGCTGAGCTCGTCGAGGCGGCCGCGCTCGTCCTCAAGGCGCCCCGCCAGGTGCTTCAGCGTCCAGTCCGGCCGCCGCGCCAGCCTGGACCCGGCGATCCTGAGCGCCAGCGGCAGCCCGCCGCACAGCGCCGCGATCCGCGCCGCCGCCTGCGGCTCGGCCCGCACGCGCTGCTCGCCCACCACCCTGGCCAGCATCGCCACGGACTCGCCGGGATCGAACACGTCAAGCTCGCAGGTGCGCGCCGCCTCCAGGCCGAGCAGCGGCGAGCGGCTGGTCACCAACGTCAGGCAGCCGGGCCCGGTGGGCAGCAGCGGGCGCACCTGTGCCTCGTCGACCGCGTCGTCCAGCACCACCAGCAGCCGCCGCCCGCTCACCATGCTGCGGTAGAGACGGGCCCGCTCGGCCGGCTCGGTGGGCACGGCCCCCTGCGGGCAACCGAGCGAGCGCAGCAGGTCCTCCAGCACCGCGCCCGGCGTCCTGGCCCTGAGCGAGGCGTAAAGCCGTCCGTCGGGGAATTCGAGCGCGGTGGCCGCGTGGATCGCCATCGCGGACTTGCCCGCTCCCGCCGGGCCGTGCAGCACCAGGTGGACGGGCGCGCTACCGGCCGTGGGCACCGCCCCGCGGATCCAGTCCAGCACGCGCTCTCGCCCGGCGAAATCGACGACGTCCGGCGGCATCTCGTTCGGCACGGCTCTCGGAGGCGCGTCCCCGGCCAGTACCCGCTCGTGCGCCTCCCGCAGCTCGGCACCGGGTTCCAGGCCGAGCTCGTCGATCAGCAGCCGCCGCGCCTCCTGGTAGGCGCTCAGCGCCTCCGGCCTGCGTCCCGCCTGGTTGAGCGCCAGCATGAGCTGCCCCCATGCCCGCTCCCGCAGCGGGTACGCGGCCACGAGCGCGCGCAGCTCCCCGGTCAGCTCCGCGCCGCGGCCGAGCGTCAGGTCCAGCGCGACGCGCTCTTCGAGCGCGGTGAGCCGCAGCTCCTCCAGCGGTACGGCATAGGCCAGCCGCAGCGGCCCCGAGTCGATGCCGGCCAGCGCGGGTCCCCTCCAGAGCGCCAGGGCGGCGCGCAGCTCGTCGGCCGCCTCGGCGATCCTGCCCGCGTCCCTGGCCCGCCTGCCGGCGCTCACCAGGCGCTCGAACCTGTGCGCGTCCACCTGGTCGGGGTCGACGTCGAGGAGATAGCCTCCGGGCACGGTCCGGATCCCGTCCACCACCTTGCGCAGCGCGCTCACGTACACTCGCAACACCGGCTCGGCCGAAGCCGGCGGCTCCTCGCCCCACACCTCGGCGATCAACCGGTCGACGGTCAGCACCCGCCCTCGCCGCAGCAGCAGCGCGGCCAGCAGCGCCCGGTGCTTGGCAGGTCCGGGCGTGAGGTCACGGTCGCCGTCAAGGACCCGCAGCGGTCCCAGCACGCCGAACCGCACCGCTCAGCCCTTCGCCGGGCGAAGCTCGAACGAGCGGAACCTGACCTGGACGGGCTCGGCCGTGTCCGGCGCCGCGTAGACGCCGGTTTCCCCCGGGCCGTAGGGGTTCCGGGTGTCGGCGGTCTCGCTCACCAGTTCGTCGTTGAGCCACATGCTCAGGGCGACCCGGTCCCCCCGCTGCTCGCACTGGGCGACGATCCGGTTGTCGGCTGACTTCTGCACCCGTACGGGCCCGTGCAGGACCGTGCTCTGCCCGCCGTGCCGTTTGGTGATCGAGGCGCTGCCCGAACCGGTGACCGCGAAGTCGTAGCGGTCACCGGTACTCGCGTCGCCGCGGCACCAGACGCCGAACTCCCCCGAGCCCCGCTCCAGCCGGATCCTGGAGCTGACCACGATGCCCTCGGCGGGCTCGCCGGAGAAGGGCGCCGACTTCCACAGCCGCCAGCCGGGGTTCGCGGTCAGCAGGTAGGACTCGCCGTCCTGCTCGGCCCTGCCACCGTCGGACGCGCCGACGGCCCAGGATTCGGCGAAGTCCGCGTGGTAGGGCAGCGCCGGTGTGCCGAGGCCGGTGTAGGCGGCCCATCCGCCTGCCAGGAGCGCCACGAGCAGCGCGGCGGCGCCCGTGATCCACGGCCACCGCCGCGTGCCCCTTCCGGGCCGTGTCTCCGGGGTGACCGGTCCCTCAGGGCCGCCCGGCGCACCGGTGACGGCCCAGGCTCGCTCGACCACCTGGCTTGCCGCCGCCGGGGTCGGCCGGCCGCCGATCAGCTCGTCCAGCAACTGCTGGGCGCTCGGCCGCCGCGCGGGATCCCTGGCCATGGCCCGCTCGACGACGGCCCGCATGCGTTCGTCGAGGCCGTCGAGATTCGGCCCCTCGTTGAGGATCCGGTAGAGGACCTCCGGCGGCGGGCCGCCGCCGAACGGCAGTCGTCCCGTGCCGGCGAACGCGATCACCCCGCCCCACGCGTAGACGTCGATCGCGGGCGTCAGCGGCTCGCCGCGCACCTGCTCGGGGGCCATGAAGGCGGGCGTACCCATGATCGTCTGGCTGGTCAGGCTCTGGTGGTCGACGAGCTGGGCGATACCGAAGTCGATCACGCGCGGGCCGAGCGGCGACAGCAGCACGTTCGACGGCTTGAGGTCGCGATGGATCACCCCCGCCCCGTGGATGGCGTGCAGCGCCGTGGCGATCCCGACCGCGAGCGCCTCCAGGTTGGCGCCGGTCAGCGGCCCCTGCTCGCGTACGGCCTGCGCCAGGTCGGGTCCCCTCACGTACTCCGTGACGAGGTAGGCGGCACCTTCCTCGATCCCGGCGTCGAGCACGGGAGCGGTACAGAACCTGGCCACGCTGCGCGCCGCCGTGACCTCGCGGTCGAAGCGCCGCCGGAAGGCCGGGTCGCCGGCCAGCTCCGGATGGATCACCTTCACCGCGGCCAGGCCACCGGCCGGGGTGGTGGCGAGGTGCACCACGCCCATACCGCCCCGGCCCAGCTCACGCCTGAGCTCGTATCCCCCGATCGCCTTCACCGGAGTCACCTTACGATCAAACGATTACATCCGGGACAAGCCCTCCCCCTCGTCACGACTCATCGCCGGCATCTCCGCGGACCGGCGTGCGCCCGCCGGGCTGCGAAAAACTCATGACAACGGCCACCGGCGGCGAAAGGATCGGGCACCATGACCGACACACGCGTTGACACCCCCTTCATCACCGACGAGAACACCATGCTGCACTCCTGGCTGGACTGGCACCGGGAGACCCTGGCGGTGAAATGCGCCGGTCTGTCGGACGAGCAGCTTCGCCTGCGCTCCGCCGAGCCGTCCACGCTCTCCCTGCTGGGTCTGGTCCGCCACATGACCGAGGTCGAGCGCAGCTGGTTCCGCAACGTCCTCAACGGTGAGGACATCGGCCCGTTCTACTATTCCGACGACGATCCCGACGGCGACTTCGACACCCTGGAGACGACCACGACGGAGCAGGCCTTCGCCCGCTGGCGGGAGGAGATCGCCCACTCTCGCGAGGTGTCCGCCGGGCTCCCCGTCGACACCGTGGGCAAGGCGCAACGCCACGGCCACGACGTATCGCTGCGCTGGATCCTCGTCCACATGATCGAGGAGTACGCCCGGCACAACGGCCACGCCGACATCATCCGCGAGCGGATCGACGGGGTCGCCGGGGAGTAGGCGGGGCCCGCCGGAAACCAGGCGGGCCGGCAGCGGGCGGCTCAGCTGGAGGCGGGGGTCTCCGCCAGCGTCTCGGCGATCAGCCGGTCGAGGTTGGCCGGGCTCGCCGGACGGGCGATGGCGGCATCGGCGAAACGGGTCAGGAGCCGGGCGAAGACCTCGCGGTCCTGCTCGTCCCAGTCGGCCATCAGGCCGTCCAGGTAGGTGCGCCGGTGGCGGACCACCACCTCCAGCACGCGGCGGCCCCGCTCGCTCAGCACGAGCCTGGCCCGCCTGGCGTCCACGGCCGACTCCTCGCGCTCCACGAGCCCCGCGCCGATCGCGTCGTTGACCAGCCTGCTGGCGGTGGAGGGATCAACGTCCAACTGCTCGGCCACGGCACCCACGGTCACCTCGGGCACGTCCAGGCTCAGCTTGTGCACGGCGTGCACGACCATGACGTTCGACATCTGCACCGGCCGCTGCGGCTCTTCGGCCCTGCGCACGCGCAGTGGCCGCGACCAGATCCGGCGGAGCCGAAACAGGGCCACATCGATCATCGCTCCGGGCGTCCCCTCGTTCACGGCGCCACCCTAACGCCTGCGGAGGGCGACGGGAGCCCCCCGCCAGAAGACGGTCAGCCGGCCAGGCGGACCGGGTTGACCAGATCGGCGTACATCAGCAGACCCGCCATGATGACCATCAGGAAGGCGATCGCGTACGTGAGCGGAAGCGCCTTGGCGATGTCGACGTGGCCGGGGGTGGGGCGGCGGGCGACGCGCGCGAAGCCGCGCTTGAGGCCCTCCCAGAGGCCACCGGCGATGTGGCCGCCGTCCAGCGGGAGCAACGGGATCAGGTTGAACAGGCCGATCGCCAGGTTGAAGCCCGCCAGCAGGTTGATGAAGACGACGATCTTGTTCTCCAGCGGGATCGCGGAGGCGGCGATCTCACCGCCGATGCGGCTGACGCCGATGACGCCGATCGGGCCGTTCTTGTCACGCTCGTCACCGGAGAAGGCGGCGTTCCAGACGCCCACCATCTTCTCGGGGAGCCTGACCAACGCGGAGGCGGTGGCCGAGGTGAGGTCCCACATGTGCTCGGTCACGGCGCCGAGGCTCTGCTGCTCTATGGCGATCTTCGGGCTGACCCCGAGGTATCCGACACCTTTTTCGATCTTGCCGGGCTCGTCGAGCGACTCGCGGTCCTGGGCGATGAGGGTGGCGTTGACGGTCAACTCCTGCCCCCCGCGCCTGATACCGATCGCGATCGGCCCCGCGCCGTGGTCGCGGATGGCCCGCGTCGCGGCGTCCCAGCTCGCGGCGGGCCTGCCCGCCACGGCCACGATGACGTCCCCCGGCCTCAGCCCCGCCACGCTGGCCGGGCTGGGCCTGTCGGCCGCGGTGCACTCCTGGTTCTTGGCGTAGTCGGCCGCGGTCTTCACGCACTGCGGGATCGAGGCGATCTCGGTCTTCTGCACGGGGATGCCGAATCCCATGAGCACGACGCCGAACAGGATGAACGCCAGCATGAAGTTCATCGCCGGACCGCCGGACATGATGATGACCTTCTGCCACCAGGGCTTGCGGTAGAACACCCGGTTCTCGTCGCCCGGCCGCACGTCCTCCAGCGCCACGTCACGCGCGTTCTCGATCAGGCCCTGCCACGGCCCGGTGGAGACCGAGCGCACCTTGCCCGGGGCGTCGGTGGGCCGGGGCGGCAGCATGCCGATCATCCGGATGTAGCCGCCGAGCGGGAGCCACTTGATCCCGTACTCGGTTTCGCCCTTGCGGCGCGACCACATCGTCGGGCCGAAACCGACCATGTACTGGGTGACCTTGACGCCGAACAGCTTGGCCGGCACCAGGTGGCCGATCTCGTGCAGCCCGATCGACACCATCAGTCCCACCAGGAACACAACGACTCCGACCACGGAGAGCCAGCTCACAGGTTCATACTCCCATCGCGGTTTCACCGACAATGCCCCATAAGAGATTAGCCGAAGTATCCGGCCTTCACGGCCCCGTTCCTCATCGAGTCACGTGCGGACACTTTGCCGATCAGCCACACTTCATTGACATTAAGCGATCATACAATCACTCTTTGATGATGGTGAGGACGAGAGATCGGAGCGTTTTGATCGGAATTTTGGTTGCCGAACACCTACCCCTGATACGGCGCGGGCTGGTGGCGTCGCTGGAGGGCGAGAGCGACATGCGGGTGGTGGCCGACGTGGCCGACGGCGAGGACGTCGTCCCCGCCGTGCTGCGGTACGCGCCCGAGACCGCGGTCATCGCCCTCGACCTGCCGGGGGCCGACGGTTTCACCACCGCCCTCCGGCTGCACGAGGAGGCTCCCCGCTGCAGTGTCCTGCTGCTCTCCCGCGCCCCGAACCCGGGCCAGGTCCGCCGCGCCTTCGCCGCCCACGCGCTCGGTTTCATGAGCCTGGAGGTCGACCCCGGGCAACTGGCCGACGGCGTCCGCCGGGTCGCGGCCGGCCGCCGCGCGGTCGACTCCGAACTCGCGGTGGCGGCCCTGAGGTCGGCGGACAACCCCCTGACCCGCCGGGAGCTCGACGTGCTCCGGCTGGTCGCGCGGGGCGCCAGGCCCGGCGAGATCGCCGGCCAACTGTTTCTCTCCGTGGGAACGGTCCGCAACCACCTGTCACGGATCATGTGCAAGACCCAGGCCCGCAACCGTCTCGACGCCGTGCGTGTCGCCGTCGACTCCGGTTGGCTCTGACGCCTTTCACACCTCAGGGGCGCCAGATGAGGATGAGGGCGCAGTCGTCGTTGTGCCCCGCCGACATGGAGGTGACCAGGTTACGGGCACCATCGCGGAACCCGGAGGGCACCAGGCGCTCGGCCTCTCCCAGCAGGCGGTCGAGGCCCGCGTCGATGTCGCGCCCCGGCTGCTCGATCAGGCCGTCGGTGTAGAGCATGAGCGCGTCGCCCTTGCGGAGCATCCCCTGGTCCGCCTCGCAGTGCAGGTCGGGTACGACGCCGAGGACGACGCCCTTGGCCGTGGAGACCCGCCACGTTCCCGCGCCCGACTCGTACTTGACCACCGGGGGATGACCGGCCGAGGTGATGACGTACTCGCCCGTCGCGAGGTTGAGCCGCAGGTGGACCGCGGTGACGAAGCCCTCGGCCTCGCGCTGGCGGTGCAGGTAGGTGTTGCAGGCGGGCAGGAAGTCGTCGACCGAGCCGAGCAGCCCGCCGAAGGTGCCCGACAGCAGCAGTGCCCGGGTGCCCGCGTCGACGCCCTTGCCCGACACGTCGACCAGGGCGAGCTCCATCGTGTCGCCCTCGCGGATGGAGACCAGGAAGTCACCGCCGAAGGAGGATCCTCCGGCCTGCTTGAGCACCACCTTGGAGCCCCACTCCTTGGGCAGCGAGGGCAGGTCGCTCTGGCTCTTGAGACGGTCGCGCAGTTCCAGCAGCATCGCGTCGCCGCGCAGGCCCTGCACGCCGAGCTTGCCCCGGGTACGGGCCATCAGCGCGGCCAGCACGGCGGTGAAACCGAAGGTGACCAGCAGGCCGGGGCCGATGTAGTCCACCCCGCGCACCACGGCCACGTAGATCAGCGAGGCCGCGACCGCGCACAGCAGCTTGACCAGACTGTTCAGCCGGAGCTGAAGCCCGGCCACCAGGGTGATCGGGATCATGAGCGCCGGGGAGAACCACTCCATGGAGACCTTCGCGGCCAGCACACCGATCAACAGGGTCAGCAGGATCAGCGTGATGAGCAGGTTTCGGTCGCGCGCCAGGGGGCCCCGGCGCAGCAGGCGCACGATGGGGACGAGAAGCGGGATGCGGACCAGGAACGCGCGGACCGCCGGGGGAAGCAGCGGCACCGGACGGGAACTCATGATGCGCCTGACTGTATCTGGCTATCCCCCATTTGGGCAGCCGACTTGACCAATGCCTTGATCACTAAGCGTGGATATTAGCTGGCGGGAACTGTTTGTCCCATCTACCGTGTGAAAAATGACTCTTAGCCTGCGTCCGATCACCGAAGCCGAGTGGTCAGGTTGGACGACCGTCGACGAGGAGGCGTTCAACGCTCCCGTCCCCCCGCACCGGGCGGAGCTGTACAGAGGTGTCACCGAGTTCGACCGCTCGCTCGGGGTGTTCGACGGCGATCTGCTCGTGGGCACCACGGCGGTGTGCAGTTTCACCATGACCGTGCCCGGCGGCCCGATGCCGGTCGGCGGCGTCACCGCGGTCGGCGTGC
The DNA here is from genome assembly GCF_050943795.1 of Streptosporangium sp. CA-115845. Taxonomy (NCBI): domain Bacteria; kingdom Bacillati; phylum Actinomycetota; class Actinomycetes; order Streptosporangiales; family Streptosporangiaceae; genus Streptosporangium; species Streptosporangium sp. CA-115845. The sequence goes on from NZ_CP191988.1 coordinate 7,473,166, forward strand.
TGCCCTCCCATCGCCGCCGGGGAGTCCTCTCCTCACTGATGACCCGCCAGCTGTCCGATCTGCACGAGCGGGGCGAGGCGGTCGCCGCGCTCTACGCCTCCGAGGCCGCGATCTACGGACGTTACGGCTACGGCAGGGCCGCGGACAGCCTGGTCTTCCGGATCCCCACGGCGAAGGCGGCCTTCACCCGGCACGCCCCCGCCGATCCGGGCCTGCGGCTGCGCGTCGTCAGGCCCGCGGACGCCAGGGCCACCTTCGAGAAGATCCACGAGTCGGCGCTCGACGAGCGTCCGGGACTGTACGCCCGCACGCCCGGGCGCTGGAACTCGGTGCTGAGCGACCACGAGGCCGACCAGGGCGGCGCCGGACCGCTGCGCGCCGTGGTCGTCGAGGACGACGCCGGTCCGCGGGGCTACGCGCTCTTCAGGATCAGGCAGAGCTGGACCGAGGATGACGTCCCCGACGGCGAACTGCAGATCAAGGAGCTGTTCGGCCTTGATCCCGCCGCCTACGCACTGCTCTGGCGGCACGTCCTGGACCGCGACCTGGTCTCGCACGTCACCTCCAGGAACCGTCCCTCGGACGACCCGCTGATCCACCTGCTGGCCGAACCCCGCATGCTCCACGCGCGCTGGCTGGACGAGCTGTGGATCCGCGTCGTGGACGTCGAGCGGGCCCTTCCGGCCCGCCGCTACTCCGCTCCGGTGGACGTGGTGATCGACGTCGAGGACGACGTCTGCCCGTGGAACGCGCGCCGCTGGCGGCTGACCGCCGACACCTCCGCCGCCCGCTGCGTGCCCTGCGACGATCCGGCCGACCTGGCACTGCCGGTCTCCGTGCTGGGCGCGGCCTACCTGGGCGGGCGCCCGCTGGCGGCCCTGCTGGCGGCGGGAGTGGTACGCGAGTCGCGCGCGGGGGCCCTGCGGGAACTGTCCACCGCGATGTCGTGGGATCCCGCCCCCTGGGGCGGCACGATCTTCTGACCACGGCCACGGCCGTCCAGCCCGCCGATCAGGCCGGACCCGGAGTGGACCCGCCCGGACGGGCCGGGCGGGTTATGGTTGCGGCATGGCACTGCAGAGCTTGCAGATCAACACGATCATCGCGATGCGGGCGCGGGATGTCTCCCGCCCGACACAGGAGCAGCAGGACAGCGCGGACCGCCGCCCGCTGCGCGACGAGACGCCCCGCAAGGAGCCCACGCGCAGGCGGTGAGGACTACGGCAGCGGCGGGAGCTGGCCGATGGTCTCGTACGAGGTGAGCTGCGCGATCCGGCGGTTGTGGCGCTCGGCCCCGGAGTACGAGGTGTCGAGGAAGACCTCGACGAACCGGGTCGCCTCCTCCTCCGGGTGCATCCGCGCGCCGACGCTGACGACGTTGGCGTTGTTGTGCTCGCGGGCGAGCCTGGCGGTCTCCTCGCTCCAGGCCAGGGCGGCGCGGATGCCGCGCACCTTGTTGGCCGCGATCTGCTCGCCGTTGCCCGAACCACCGATGACGACCCCCAGGCTGCCCGGGTCGTCCACGACGCCCTGGGCCGCGCGCAGCACGAACGGCGGGTAGTCGTCCTCCGCGTCGTAGACGAAGGGACCGCAGTCCACCACATCGTGGCCGTTCTCCTCCAACCAGGAGACGATGTGGTTTTTGAGCTCATAGCCGGCATGGTCGGCACCGATGTAGACACGCACCCACCCAGTTTCGCAGGTGTGCGCGGGCGGCTTTACCCGGCCCCGGCTAGAGTAATAGTCCCTATGCTCACCTAACCCTTACAAGAGAGAACTCCACATGCGTGACATCCGAGTGGTCGGTGACCCCGTCCTGCGCACGCCCGCCGAGCCGATCACCGAGTTCGACCGCGACCTGCGGCGCATGATCGACGAGATGTTCGACGTGATGTACGCCGCGCAGGGCGTCGGCCTGGCGGGCCCGCAGATCGGCGTGTCGAAAAGGATCTTCGTCTACGACTGCAGCAACCGCAAAGGGCACGTGATCAACCCTGAGCTGACCGTGGACGACGACTCCGAGGTCCTCGACGAGGAGGGCTGCCTGTCCGTTCCCAGCCGCGAGACCGGCACCCCGCTCTACGCCAGAACGCCCCGGGCCGCCGGCGTGACGGTAAGCGGCCTGGACCGGCTGGGGCGGCCGATCCGGCTCAGGGCCCGCGGCCTGCTGGCACGCTGCTTCCAGCACGAGACCGACCACCTCGACGGCATGCTCTACGTGGACCGGCTGGCCAAGGACGCCGCCAGGAAGGTTCTGCTCCAGGCGCCCTGATCCGGCGGGGCCGGCCGGGCGCGGACAGCCGCGCCCGGCGCCCTCAGAACTGGATCGCCTTGATCTCCAGATACTCCTCAAGGCCGAACTCGCCCAGCTCGCGGCCGAGGCCCGACTGCCTGTAGCCGCCGAAGGGGGCTCGCGGATTGAACTGACCGCCGTTGATCGCCACCTGGCCGGTGCGCAGCCGTCGTGCCACCTCGACCGCGCGCTGCTCGCTACCCGCCCACACCGCGCCGGCCAGGCCGTACGGGGTGCCGTTGGCGATGGCGACGGCCTCGTCCTCACCCCGGGTGTAGGGAATGATCGTGAGGACCGGACCGAAGATCTCCTCCTGCTCGATCACCATCCCCGGCTCCACCCCGGCGAACACCGTGGGCTCCACGTAGAAACCGCGCTCCATCGGCCGGTCGGTGCCTCCGGTGACCAGCCGGGCACCTTCCTCCTGGCCTCGGTTGATGTAGCGGATCACCCGGTCACGCTGGGCCGCCGACACGAGCGGGCCGAGCCGGGTCGTCTCGTCGAAGGGGTCGCCGACCGGGTACTTCCGCGCGGCGTCGACGACGAGACGGACCACCTCGTCGTACTGGTCCCGGTGGACGATCATGCGAGTCCAGGCCGAGCAGGTCTGGCCGGAGTTGAGGAAGGCGTTGGCCACCGTCGCCTTGGCCGCCGCCGGAAGGTCCGCGTCCGGCAGGACCAGGCTGGCGGACTTGCCGCCGAGCTCCAGGGCCACCCGCTTGATCGTCTCGGCCGCGAGCGAGGCGACCCGGCGCCCGGCCCCGGTGGAACCGGTGAACGACACCATGTCCACCTCCGGGTGGGTGACCAGGGCCTCACCCACCACCGGGCCGTAACCGCTGAGCATGTTGAAGACCCCGGCGGGCAACCCGACCTCGTCGAAGATCCCGGCAAGCGCGAAGGCCGCCAGCGGGGCCACCTCGCTGGGCTTCAGCACGACGGTGCAGCCCGCGGCGAGCGCGGCGCCCACCTTGCAGACGACCTGGTGGAGAGGGTAGTTCCAGGGGGTGATGGCGGCGACCACCCCGACCGGCTCCCTGAAGACGCGGGAGTTGCCGACCTGCCCGCCCTCGAAGTCGTAGGTCTCGGCCAGCTGGGCGTAGGAGGCCAGCACCCCGGCCGGCATCAGCGTCTGCACCCTCATCGCCACGCCGTACGGCGCGCCCATGTCCGTAGCGATGATCCTGGCTATCTGGTCGGAGCGTTCTCGTATCAGCCCGGCGGCGGCGGTGAGGATCCGGCCTCGCTCGGCGGGGGCCGTCGCCGACCAGGAGGGGAAGGCCTCGCGGGCGGCGGCCACGGCGACCTCGACGTCGGCGGGCGTCCCGGCGGGCACCCTGTCGATCAGCTCCTCGGTCGCCGGGTTGATCACGTCAATGCTCTCGCCCGACGCGGAGGGCTGCCAGGCTCCATCCAGATAAAGGTGACGCATGCCCCTCATCCTTGCGCGCGTGCCCCTGTTTCGCGAGGGCACGGCGGGTACCGCGATCACACAGAGATCATCGTTGTACGGAGACAGAACCGCGATTCCGCCGGCCCGGCGGACCTCGGCCCCGGTTCCCTCCTCACGGCTCCGGGGAGGCCGAGCGTGCCCGGCTCCGGCCCGCCGCGGTCGAGTCCGGCGGGCCGGAGAAAGGGCGGAGCCGCGGATCAGTCGAAGATCGGACGCCGGTCCCTGGACCGCTTGAGCTCGAAGAAGCCGTCGGTGGCCGCGACCAGCCGTACCCCGTCCCAGAGCTTGCCCGCGTCCTCGCCCTTGGGCGCGGGCGAGATGACCGGGCCGAAGAAGGCGACGCCCTCGACCGAAATCACCGGGGTGCCGACCTCCTGGCCGACCCGGTCGATGCCGTCGTTGTGCGAGGCGCGCAGTGCCTCGTCGAACTCCGTCGAGTCCATCGCGTCGGCGAACGCGCGGTCGAGCCCGGCGGCCTCCAGCGCCTCCTCGACGGTCTCGCGGAGCGTGTCGAGCTCCTTGACCCTGCCCTGGTTGTGAAAGCGGGTACCAAGCTCGGTGTAGAGGCGGCCCACCGTCTCGGAGTCGTACTTCTCCTGCACGGCGGTGACCACTCGGACCGGGCCGATGGCCTTGGCGATCATCTCCCGGTAGCTGTCGGGGATCTCCTTGTCCTCGTTCAGCACGTTGAGGCTCATGATGTGCCAGCGCGGCTCGATCGGCCGCACCTTCTCCACTTCCAGCAGCCAGCGAGAGGTCATCCACGCAAACGGGCAAAAGGGGTCAAACCAGAGGTCAACGGGGATTCGCTCAGTCATCTTCTCGGCTTCCTGATCGCAAGGCTTCGTCGACAGTCACAACCCGGGCAGCCAAGTTCCCTATTCCATGGGTGGATTAATACCTTTACATGTGGCTTTATTCTCAAATTTAATGATCGTCCTACAGGTTGTGCCAACGCCGCGCGTCGCGGCCTTACGTGGCAGGATTCAGTCACCCCCTAGCAACGAAGCGGGGGAAGTTGTGAAGAGGGAGCGGTAGTGGCAGGCAATCTGACCCGTGACGAGGCGCGCGAGCGCGCACGGCTGCTCAGCGTGCAGTCCTATGCGGTGGAGCTCGACCTGACCGAAGGTGAGGAGCGCTTCGAGAGCGTCACCACGGTCCGCTTCACCAGCACCCGCCCGGGTGCCGAGACGTTCGTCGACCTGGCCGGCGCGAAGGTGCGCAAGGCGGTCCTGAACGGCGTCGAGCTGGACGTGAGCGGCTATGACCTGGAGACCGGGCGGCTGCCGCTGCCGGGTCTGGCCGAGACCAACGAACTGCGCGTGGACGCCGACTGTTCCTACACCCGCACCGGCGAGGGCCTGCACCGCTTCGTCGATCCGGTCGACAAGAGCGTCTATCTGTACAGCCAGTTCGAGACGGCCGACGCGCACCGGATGTACACGTGCTTCGACCAGCCCGACCTGAAGGCCACCTTCGAGCTGACCGTGCTCGCGCCGTCCCACTGGGAGGTCATCTCCAACGCGGCGCCCGACTCGGCCGAGGAGCTGGCGGAGCACCATGGCAAGCACGGTGCGCTCCAGGCGGCCAAGCGCTGGCACTTCCCGCCCACCCCGGTGATGTCGACCTACATCACCGCGCTGTGCGCCGGGCCGTACCACAAGGTGACCTCCGAGCACGACGGCATCCCGCTGGGCCTGTACTGCCGGGCCTCGCTCGCCGAGCACCTCGACCCGGAGAACCTCTTCGAGGTGACCAGGCAGGGCTTCGACTTCTTCCACGAGATCTTCGGCGTCCGCTACCCGTTCGGGAAGTACGACCAGCTCTTCGTCCCCGAGTTCAACGCCGGGGCGATGGAGAACGCGGGCTGCGTGACCTTCCTGGAGGACTACGTCTTCCGTTCGCGCGTCACCGACGCGATGATCGAGCGCCGCGCCGAGACGATCCTGCACGAGATGGCGCACATGTGGTTCGGTGACCTGGTCACCATGCGCTGGTGGGACGACCTGTGGCTGAACGAGTCGTTCGCCACCTACGCCTCGGTGCTCTGCCAGGCCGAGGCCACCCGCTGGGGCCAGGGCGCCTGGACCACCTTCGCCAACGTCGAGAAGTCCTGGGCCTACCGCCAGGACCAGCTGCCCTCGACCCACCCGATCGCCGCCGACATCGTCGACATGCACGCGGTCGAGGTCAACTTCGACGGGATCACGTACGCCAAGGGCGCCTCGGTCCTCAAGCAGCTCGTCGCCTACGTGGGGCTGGACAACTTCCTGGCCGGGGTACGCGACTACTTCCGCGAGCACGCCTGGGGCAACACCACGCTCGCGGACCTGCTCGGCGCGCTGGAGCGCACCTCGGGGCGCGACCTGTCCTCCTGGTCGAAGGAGTGGCTGGAGACCTCCTGGGTCAACACGCTACGCCCGTCGTTCACCACCGACCCCGAGGGCCGTTTCATCGAGTTCGACGTGCTCCAGGAGGCCCCCGCCGACTACCCGACGCTGCGCTCGCACCGCGTGGCCATCGGCCTGTACTCCCTGCGGGACGACAGGCTGGTCCGGGTGAGGCGAGTCGAGCTGGACGTGGTCGGCGCGCGCACCGCGGTGGCCGAGCTGGTCGGCGAGGTACAGCCGGACCTGATCCTGATCAACGACGACGACCTGACCTACGCCAAGGTCAGGCTCGACGAGCGGTCGCTGCAGACCGTGGTGAACGGCGGCATCGGCAAGTTCACCGAGTCCCTGCCCCGTGCGCTGTGCTGGTCGGCCGCCTGGGACATGACCCGGGACGCCGAGATGTCCGCCCGCGACTATCTCGCCCTGGCCGTCTCCGGGATCAAGTCGATCACCGACATCACGGTCGCCCAGACCGTGCTCCGCCAGACCCGCCTGGCCCTCCAGCAGTACGCCGACCCCGCCTGGCGCGCCCAGGGCATGGCCCGGCTGGCCTCCACGCTGCGCGACCTGGTCACCGGTGCCGCCCCCGGCTCCGACTACCAGCTCGCCTACCTGAACGCGCTGGCGGCCGCCGGCACCTCAACCGAGGACCTGGCGTTCCTGAAGGGGCTGCTGGACGGTGAGACCGTGCTCGACGGCCTCACCGTCGACGCCGACCTGCGCTGGACGCTGACCAACGCCCTGGTCTCCGGCGGCCTGCTCGGCGAGGAGGACATCGCTCAGGAGTTGCTGCGCGACGCCACCGCGACGGGCGAGCGTTCCGCCGCGCTCTCCCGTGCCTCGATCCCGACAGCCCAGGGCAAGGCGAACGCCTGGGCCGCGATCATCGAGGGCCAGCTGAGCGGCGCGCTGCTCCGCTCGACGATCCTCGGCTTCATGGACGCGCGCCACCCGGAGCTGCTGGAGCCGTACGCGGCGAAGTACTTCGAGGAGGTCGGCAGGATCTGGCAGTCCTGGACCTCCGACAGCGCTCAGAACTTCGCCAACGGCTGCTACCCGGCTCTGGTCATCTCCCCCGAGACGGTCGCCAGGACCCAGGACTTCATCTCGGCCGACCAGCCGCCGCACGCCCTGCGGCGCCTGCTGCTCGAAGGCGCCGACGGTATCGGCCGCGCCCTGCGCGCCCAGGCCAAGGACGCCTCCACGGGCTGACCTCGCCGCTGAGACCGGACGGACACTCCCCGCCAGGACGGCGAGGGGTGTCCGTCCGGTGCGCCGTCACGGGCCGCTGAGGCCAGGCGGCCCTGAGCACCTCGGGGCGAACGCTGGTAGAGATAGGTGTCAACCGCAAGAAACACCTCATGTCCGGCTCCGTCCGGTCATCGAGATCTCGCCGGAGGTGAAGACTCCGGGCTCCGGCCCCGGAAAGCGAAGTCAAGAGAGGGCAACCCCGTGGAATCGGCACGTGATCTGCTCGTCTCCCTGGCCAGGAGGTACGCCTTTGGTGATGTCGGAGCCCTCGCCTCCGGTGTCGTGGAGGAGGCGGGCGACATCGAGGCGGCGTGCGAGTTCGGCCAGCGACTGCTCTCGCTCGACGCGGAGGACTTCGCCGCCGAGGCGCGGGCCGTACCGGGTGACCTACGGCGGCGGGCTCGGGCCTGCACGATGCCACAGACACCCCGCGAGCAGCCACGCGGCGCGCTGGAGTCGCTGCGGCCCGCGTACGGGCTGCTGCTGGAGGTCATCGCGGTCAGGTGGCACCGTCGCGAGCTGAGCCCCATGGTCGCCGCCATCCACATCGCCAGCGAGTATCTCCCGCTGCTCGCATTCGAGCCGGTACTCGGCAACGCCGGTGATCCCGCGCGCTGGCCGGAGGGCCTGACCGCGCCGGACAGCAGGTTCGGGGTGATCGGCGACCGCGAGTGCGATCACACGAAGGCCGAGCAGTCGGCGGTCAACCGGACACTGCGCGTGGCGGGAGAGCCCGCCGAGGGGTGGCGCGCCTACTTCGACCGCCAGCACAGCCAGGTCGCCGGGGCGCTGGCCACCTGCGTGGCCGACTGCCGCAGCCCCTGCACCGCGATGGACTGGGTACGAGCGGACCGCCGCGACGACCTCGCCCTGCGTGCCGGTGTGGCGCTGGCCTTCGCCGAGACCCCGCTGGTGCGGCTGCGCCACGCCGCTCCGGTGGGCCACGGGTTCGGCGTGCCCTCTCCCGAGGAGGTCATCGAGGCCTGGGAGCGCAGCCGGACCATCCTGGCCAAGAACGAGGTGGGCGCCGAGGCCTCCGGTGACGACGGCTTCCCCCTGCCGGGGCTGCCGGCCCTGTTCTCCGCCGTCGCGAGCGCCCCGGTGACGCCCTCGACACTGCTGACGGACATCAGCAGCCACCTGGTGCGGCTTCTCCAGCCCTGAACCGGCCCTGAACCGGCCCTGAGCCGACGCTGAGCCGGCACTGAGCCGGCACTGACGGCGGAGCGGATCAGAGCAACCGGCTGACGAACACCGACAGCGCGCAGCAGGTGATGGAGAGCAGCATCAGCCAGACGCCCCGGCGGATGTAGCGCTGCTTGGCGTCTCCGACGGCGCTGAGCCTCCTGATCTCCAGGACGAGCAGGTCGACCCTGTCGCCGGACCTCGGTCCCGGCCGTACCTCGCCGCCGAACCCCCCGGGATAGAACCGGCGTCTCTCCAGCGTCCTGCCCGCCAGCCTCGCGGTACGGCGGTAGAGGGCTCCGACCAGCATGAGGATCCCCATCAGCCAGAAGAACATGCCGGTCCACCAGAGCCATTCGATCCTGCTGGACAGCTCGCCGGGCCTCCAGTACCCGTTCAGCAGCCCGGCGACGACGGTACCGGCTGCCGCGCCCGTCGTGACCAGCAGGATGACCGCCGTCTCGTCCTCCCTGCGGACCTTCGCCCGGACATCGGCGGCTGCCTCCTGCACGTAGCCGATGATCATGTCGGGCTCCCGCGCCGCCGTGAACCCCCTGGAAGAGCGACCCAGCAGCGCGTCCCACCTGATCCTCAGCACGAGCCGATTATCCGGGAAAATCATCTTCGCTCAGCGCGAACGGATCATCCGCGCCGCGACGCCCGGTCCGCCAGTAGCAGGACTCCGGTGACCACCCCGCCCACCAGGTCGCCCAGGCCGAGGATCGCGGCCATCGACATCGCGACCGCGCGGCATTCGGCGTCGGGCAGCCACGCCCTGGCCCGCGGACCTGTGACGATCTCCAGCGCCCTCCCGGGATGGTCCACGAAGACGAGCACCGCCCTGTCGGCCTCCTCTCCCAGCGCGGCGTGCAGCCGCTCCGAGAAGTGACGGCGCGGGCCGATCGCCGGCCCGAGGTAGGCGGCGAAGCGCAGTCCGGTGAGCCGCTCCGCGGTGCGCAGGGCCCCGCGGACGTCGTCCCCCTCTGTCGAGGTCAGGGTCAGCATCTCCGTACCTCGCCTTCACCGGCTCTCGCCGGGCCTCACCAGGCCGCCGACGCTCCACCGGTGTGCCGCCCCGGCTCGGCGGTCTCCGCGAGCGAGACCCAGTCTGCCTCAGGCGCCGGAGGCAGGCTCGGACGCCGCTCCGTCAGCACCAGGACGACATCGCTGACCCCGCGCTCGCTGCCGAACGGTCCCCCCAGCCAGACCGCACCCGCCGATGTGCTCCTCGCGGCCCTGTCGCGCATCCTGCCGGGCATCGTCACAAGCAGGACGATGAGCAGGAACAGGCCCCCGGAGACCCCGATGAGAAAGCCGAGGACCCCGATCGCGCTGTCCATGTCTCAAAAGTAACCCCAGGTCGGCGGCCCGTCGAGGACTACCAGGTGGTGGGCCTGCGCTCACCCCAGAAACCCCCGCGAGCGGCCTCGATCTGCGACGACACGGAGATCAGGGTGCCCTCGCCGCCGAACCTGCCGGCCAGCATCACGCCGATCGGGAGGCCGTCCGCGCTCCAGTGCAGCGGCAGGTTGACCGCGGGCTGGCCGCTGACGTTGTAGACGGCGGGGAAGGCGGCGAACCGCTTCATCCGCTCGAAGGTCTCCTCGGGGCCCTCGACGTCCTCGAACCAGCCCACGGGCCTGGGCGGTTGCGTCACGGTCGGGGTGAGCACCGCGTCGTAGGGGTCGGTCGCCAGCAGGCCGAACCGGGTGGCGAGCTGCAGCGCCGACTGAGCCTGCAGGAAGTCGGGGGCCGGGGTGGCGAAGCCGCGCTCGCGCAGCCAGGCGGTCAGCGGCCGGAGCCTGTCCTGCTTGGTCGGATCGACCGGGTGCATGCACGAGAACGCGTACCAGAGCGTCACGAACTGCGGCACCATGTCCGGCCCGAACGGCGGGGCGATGTCGACCACCTCGTGTCCGAGCGCCGCCAGCTCCGCCGAGGCGTGCTCGTAGGCGGCGAGCACCTCGGGGTCCACCACGACACCGGGGACCAGCGGCTCGGCGTAGCGGGCGATCCGCAGGCGGCCGGGGTCGCGGCCCACGTACGCGTGGAAGGAGCCGAGTTCCGGCGGCGGCGCGTGATAGAGATCGCCGGGGTTGTGGTGGGCCATCACGTCGAGCAGCGCGGCGGCGTCGGCGACGGTTCTGGTGATCGGGCCGTTGGTCGACAGGCCGGCCAGGTCGGGAACTATCGGTGCGAAGCTGATCCTGCCCCGGGAGGGCTTGATACCGAACAGCCCGCAGACCGAGGCGGGGATGCGGATCGACCCGGCGCCGTCGCTGCCCTGCGCGGCGGGGGCCAGGCCCGCGGCGACCGCCGCCGCCGCGCCGCCGCTGGACCCGCCGGCCGACCGGGAGAGATCCCACGGGGTGCGGCTGGGCGCCGAGACGGCGGTCTCGGTGTAGCACGGCAACCCGAACTCGGGCGTCGCGGTCTTGCCGAGCATGATCGTTCCAGCGTCCCTGAGCCGCTCGACCACGCTGTCGTCCACCGGCGCGACGAAGTCCTCGTAGGTGGCCGAGCCGAAGTGGATCGGCACGCCCTTGACGAGGTTGAGGTCCTTGATCGGGATAGGCACCCCGGCCAGGGGTGAGGGATCGTCTCCGGCGAGCACCCTCGCCTCGACCTTGTGCGCCTGCTCCAGGGCGAGTTCGGGGGTCACCGTTACGTACGCGCCGATCTGGGGGTCCAGGCGGGCGATCCGATCGAGGTAGTGCTCGGTGATCTCGACGGGCGAGACCTCCCTGCGCCGCACGGCTGCCGCCTGCTCCAGAGCGTTAAGATCGTGAATGTGAGCCACGCCCCGCACAGTAGGCGCAGAGCGCGCGGTTATCCAGAGTGGAAGCCCGTAGATACCCGGTTCATAGCATCGCCAAGCGGGTGAGGGTGGTCACAAAAGTATGAGATACGCAATACTAGGCACCCCCCGAGGACGTCAGCTACCGTGAGTTACGTGGATTCCGGTCAGGTACCAGAAGACGGTAACACTACGTCACCGATTTGGGTCAGTGACCGACAGGCCGAGGACCGGCCGACGTCTCGACCCGCCGCACCAGCGTCTACGTACGCACCCGTCGAGCGCGCCGCGCTGCGCAGCCTGCTCGATCATCCCAAGTACCGCCACCTGCGCCGACGCGTTCTCGTCGCGGTCGGTGTGGGCGTGCTCGCGGCCATCCTGCTGGCCAGCTGGCAGCTGGGCTTCACCGCCGCCGTGGTGGCCGCGATCGTCGACACGGTGCTTCACGCCCGTTCCAACTCGTCGGTGCCCGCCTGGCGGCGCTCCTCGGTCGCGGAACGGCGGACGGAGATGCAGTTGAAACGGCTGGAGCGCGGGGGCTACCGCACCCTGCACGCCCGCGCGATCCCCGGCAGCGAGGCCCAGATCGACCACCTGGTCGTGGGTCCCACCGGCGTCTACGCGGTCGACTCCGAGAAGTGGGACAAGCGCCTGCCCGTCCGCGTCCAGTCGCACCGCAAGCTGTTCCACGGCCCGTTCAACCAGAAGCCCCGTCTCGACGAGGCGCGCTGGGAGGCGTCCCAGGCCGCCGAGCTGATCGGTGCGGAGCTCGGCCGTGAGATCGCGATCGTGCCGTCCCTGGCGATCTACGGCCCGGCCATCCCATGGAAGGTCCTCAACGTCCGCGAGGTCGATGTGTTCGACGGCAGTCGTGTCCGTAAATGGATCACCAAGCGGGAGCGCTCACTCACCGACACCGAGATCGACAGGATCTACGAGGTCGCCGCGCAGGTCCTGCCCGCACGCTACCCGGAGAACTGACCTCGGTCGTCCTCACCGGCTCTCCCACACGGTGTCCGCGAAGCGGCGGTGTTCGCGGAACCTGTGGTCACGAACCCGATGTCTCATGGCATGGGCAGTCGTCTCACGCGCTGAGCGGTGGCCGTACCATTCATAGACCACGGTTTCGATGATGGGAGAAGCCTCATGCCCGCCCTCAGGTCTCGTACGGTCACTCACGGCAGGAACATGGCCGGGGCCCGGGCCCTACTCCGGGCGACGGGCGTAGCCGGCGAGGACTTCGGGAAACCGATCATCGCCGTGGCCAACAGCTTCACCCAGTTCGTCCCCGGGCACGTCCACCTGCGCGAGGTCGGCGACGTCGTGGCCGGCGCGATCCGCGAGGCGGGGGCGATCCCTCGCGAGTTCAACACGATCGCGGTCGACGACGGCATCGCGATGGGTCACGGCGGCATGCTGTACTCGCTGCCCAGCCGCGAACTGATCGCGGACGCGGTCGAGTACATGGTCAACGCGCACTGTGCCGACGCGCTGATCTGCGTCTCCAACTGCGACAAGATCACTCCGGGCATGCTGCTCGCCGCCTTCCGGCTGAACATCCCCACGATCTTCGTCTCCGGCGGTCCGATGGAGGCGGGCAAGACCCCCAACGGGAAGCTCGACCTGATCGACCCGATGATCGCCGCGGCCAACGACGCCGTCTCCGACGCGGAGCTGCTGGAGATGGAGGAGAACGCCTGCCCGACCTGTGGTTCGTGCAGCGGCATGTTCACCGCCAACTCGATGAACTGCCTCGCCGAGGCCATCGGCCTCGCGCTCCCGGGCAACGGCACGATCCTGGCCACGCACAAGGCACGCAGGAAGCTGTTCGAGGACGCCGGACGCCAGCTCGTGGAGATCACTCGCCGCTACTACGAGCAGGACGACGAGACGGTCCTGCCGCGCGCCATCGCGACCAGGGACGCGTTCGAGAACGCCATGGCGCTGGACGTGGCGATGGGCGGCTCGACCAACACGATCCTGCACATCCTCGCCGCGGCCCGCGAGGCCCAGGTCGACTTCGGGCTGAAGGAGATCAACGAGATCTCGCTGCGGGTGCCCTGCCTGTGCAAGGTCGCCCCCGCCACCGCGAAGTACCACGTCGAGGACGTCCACCGCGCCGGCGGCATCCCGGCGATCCTGGGCGAGCTCGACCGGGGCGGCCTGCTCCACCGCGACGCCCACACGGTCAACGGCGGCACCCTGGGCGACTACCTCGACGCCTGGGACCCGCAGTCGCCGCACGTGCTGCCCGAGGCCCTTGAGCTGTGGCACGCGGGCCCCGGCAACGCCCGCACCGTGAAGCCCTTCTCCCAGGGCGCCCGCTGGGAGGAACTGGACCTCGATCGGTCCGAGGGCTGCGTGCGTGACATCGAGCACGCCTACACCCGCGACGGCGGCCTGGCCGTCCTCTACGGCAACATCGCCACCGAGGGCTGCATCGTCAAGACCGCCGGGGTCGACGAGTCGATCTGGAGGTTCGAGGGCCCCGCGGTGGTCTTCGAGTCGCAGGACGACGCGGTCGAGGGCATCCTCAACAACAAGGTCAAGGCCGGCGACGTCGTGGTGATCCGCTACGAGGGGCCGAAGGGCGGGCCCGGCATGCAGGAGATGCTCTACCCCACCTCGTTCCTCAAGGGCAAGGGGCTGGGCAAGGACTGCGCGCTGATCACCGACGGCCGCTTCTCCGGCGGTACGAGCGGGCTGTCCATCGGTCACGCCTCCCCCGAGGCGGCCGAGGGCGGCACCATCGCGCTCGTCGAGAACGGCGACCTCGTCACGATCGACATCCCCGGCCGCTCGATCGAGCTGAAGGTCTCCGAGGAGGAACTGGCCGCCCGCCGGGAGAGGCTCCTGGCCGACCTGGGCGGTTACCGGCCGCGGATGCGCCAGCGCCCGGTGAGCGCCGCACTGCAGGCATACGCCGCGCTCACCACCTCCGCCTCCACCGGTGCCTCGCGCGACCTGTCACAGCTGTCACGCTGACCTGGGCTTCCTGTCGGGTAGAGATTCCTTACCCGATAGGAAGTTCGAAAAAATGTCAGTGCTCGGACGTATTATCTGGGTATGACTAGCGTCATGAAGCTCACCACCCCGCTGACGGCCGCCGAGATCGCCGCCCTCGCCCTGTCGATGGCGCATCTTGGGTCGGGCCCGCAGGCCAACGCCGCCCGCAGCGGCCTGCGTCATGCGTTCGAGCAGATGGAGATCGACGACGCCGTCGTCGCCGCCACCCTGACGACCCTCACCGAGCCGATGCCCGCCCCGATCGCCGACCGTGCCCGGACGATCGCCAACGCCATCACCTCAGGCCTCGTCATCCGCCTCCACTACCGAGACGTCTCCGGACGGATCACAGTCCGTGACGTCGACCCGGTGACCTGCATGGTCCACCGCGAATACTGGTATCTCGTCGGCATGTGCCGCATGCGCCACGCGATCCGGGCGTTCCGGTTCGACCGGATCGTCGCCACCGAACCCACCTTCATGCCGGCCCGCCCGCACCGAGCCGAGGGATTCCTGCCCTTCCAGGGCAAGCGCGCCGCATAACCGGTCGCGGTCAGGTCATCTCGAGCTGCCATCCCGGGCCGGTCCGGGCCGGTCCGGGTGGCAGACTCCCGATGTGGTCAGCCGCAGCAACCGCCGCCGCAACACCCGCCACCGCCGGAGGGCCGGGGCGCGGCCGAGGGACTCGCGGAGCCGCCGGTCACCGCGACGGTGGACAGCAACTTGACCGTGTCGTCGTGGCCGTCGGGGCAGAGCGCCGGCTCACCGGAGCGTGCCATCGGACGGGAGATCTCAAAGGTGGACCCGCAGGCGCGGCAGCGGAAGTCGTATCGGGGCATGACCCCAAGGTTACCCGGCTCGCTCGCCGAACACCCGTGCCGCCGACGTCCTGCCTCTTCGCGCGAGGCCTCCCCGGGCGGGCGGGAAAGGTCAGCCGAAGGTGATGGAGGCGTAGTCGGCCACCGGCCGGTAACCGATCGCCTGGTAGATCGAGTTGGACGTGGGGTTGGACAGGTCCGTGAAGAGCAGCACCTCCTCGGCACCCTCGGTGATCATCTTGGCGCTCACGGCATGCGAGAGCGCGGTGCCGTAGCCCTTCCGGCGAAACTCCGCGGGTGTGTAGACGGGGCCGACCCGCGATATTCCGCCGATGGGAGAGGAGGCCCCGGCGAACGCGACGGGCCGCCCGCCCGCCTCCCACACGACCAGTTCCCGCCTGGCGATCCGGCTGGCCACCAGCGGGGTCAGGTCGACGGGGCCGACGGCCTCGGCCTCGGCCTGGAACTCCTCGCCCCACCGGACCAGGAGATCGAGGTCGTCGGCGACGGCCACGCGCGAGGCCCCTTGCGGAGCGGGGTCCGGGCCGAGCAGCACGCCGAGCCGGTAAAGGCGTTCCGCGCGGCGCTTGACCTCGGGCCGCCACCAGGAGGCGGCGAACGCCTCGGCCAGCGGGAGCGGCCCGGTCACGCCGGGGATCGCCCGCTCCTTCTCGATCAGGTCGGTGGCGAGATCGAGCACGGTGTCGGCGGGGATATCGGGGAGCAGCAGGGGGTGCGGAGGCGTCTGGATCGCGGTCGCCACGATCCGGTCGTCGCGCTCCAGCCTGCCCAGCAGCACGTCATCGCCCCACAGACCGCTCCGTATGGCGCGCAGGACCGTGAGAGGGACGGTATTGCGGACCGGATCCCGCAGCAGCCACGGCTCCGCCATCCCCGCGTACGCCTCGATGTCGGAGGTGAAGGTCCATGTCATGACCATGATTGTGCCTATCGGGGATCACCGGCGCCAACGGGCATGCCGCCGTGCTCGCGCCGTGCGGCGCGAGCACGGCGGCCCCGCTCTCAGGCCGCGCTCTCCGCGAGGTAGGGCGCCCACTGGGGATCGCCGACGATGTGCGCGCCGATCAACCGCCAGTGGACGCCGCGTGGCACCACCGGGGCGACGCTGAGCGTCCACCCCAGTTCCTCCAGCATGCGATCGGCCTTGCGGTGGTTGCACGTCGTGCACGACGCGACGCAGTTCTCCCAGGTGTGGGGGCCACCTCGCGAGCGCGGGATGACATGGTCGATGGTCTCGGCCCGCTGGCCGCAGTAGGCGCATCGGTAGTCGTCCCGACGCATCAACGCGGTTCGGGTCAGCGGAATCCGCGACCGGTAGGGAATCCGGACATATCTTCGAAGCCTGATCACCGAAGGAACGTCGAGCGTGCGGCTCGCCGAGCGGAACACGGCGCCCCGCCCGTCGCGGTGCACGACGTCCGCCTTCTCCCTGAGCACGAGCACGACGGCCCGGTGCAGGGACAGGGTGGTCAGGGGTTCGTAGGTGGCGTTCAAGAGCAGGACCTGGCGCATCAGCGGGCCTCTCCCGCCGCAGGACGTGTCAGTTGAGGGGGCACGCCACCGCGTGCCCCGGCTGGCGGCCCCTCCTGGGGCCCGGGTGCTTCCGTCACGAGGACCTCCGCCGGACGGCCCAGCGGATGCTCACCACGGCACCGTCCTTCACCAAGTTTGGCTTCTGCGTCGCGGTTCCCGCCACCCATAAATGACTGGAGAGAAACCTGATACGTTTTATGCCCGCATTACTAGTTCTTAACTCCTCCTGCCGCAGATCAGATACGCCCGTCGCGCAATGCCCGCGTTCTGCCCTGCCGAGGTCGTAGGGTTCCTGCCATGACGCGACAGCCATATCCTCCAGCCAGCCGTGTTGAGCTCGTCGAGGAGCTCCACGGGGTGCCTGTTTCCGACCCCTACCGCTGGCTGGAGGATTCGGACGATCCGGCGACGAAGGACTGGCTGGTGGGGCAGGAGAGGCTGCTGGAGACCGAGCTGGACATCCTCCCCGGGCGCGAGGGTTTCAAGGCGCGGATCACGGAGCTGCTCAGGTCCGGTTCGGTCGGCGCGCCGACGTGGCGCGGAGAGCGGCGGTTCTTCATGAGGCGCACCCCGGAGCAGGAGCACGCCGTGCTCTACACCGTCGATCCCGGCGGCACCGAGCGGGCGCTGCTCGACCCGATGGCGCTCGACTCGACCGGGCTGACCACCCTCGACTCCTGGCAGCCCGACAAGGAGGGCCGCCTGCTCGCCTACCAGGTCTCGGTGGGCGGCGACGAGGAGTCGAGCCTCTACCTGATGGACGTCGCGTTCGGCGACCGCATCGAGGGACCGATCGACCGGTGCCGCTACTCCCCGGTGGCGTGGCTGCCCGGCGGCGAGGCTTTCTACTACGTGCGCAGACTGCCCGCCACCGAGGTGCCCGAGGGGGAGGAGCAGTTCCACCGCCGGGTCTACCTGCACAGGGTCGGCACCTCCACCGAGGAGGATGTCCTGATCTTCGGTGAGGGCCTGGAGAAGACCAACTACTACGGCGTGGCGGTCTCCCGCGACGGCCGCTGGCTGCAGATCTCCGCCTCCCGCGGCACGGCGCCGCGCAACGACCTGTGGGTGGCCGACCTGGAGGCCTCCTCCCCCTCCTCCCCCGACCTGGTCGTCGTCCAGCAGGACGTCGACGCCCAGACGGCCCTGCACTTCGGCCGCGACGGCCGCCTGTACGTCTTCACGGACCGCGACGCCCCGCGCGCCCGGGTCTGCGTGACCGACCCTTCCGACCCTCGGTTCGAGAACTGGCGTGACCTCGTCCCGCAGGACTCCGAGGCCGTGCTGACGGACTTCGCGATCCTCGACGAGCTCGACCGGCCGGTCATGCTCGTCGGCTGGACCCGCCACGCGATCAGCGAGATCTCGGTACACGACCTGGCCACCGGTGAGCGCGTCGGAGATGTACCGACGCCCGGCCTGGGCACCATCGGCGGCATCAGCGAGCGCCCGGAGGGTGGTCACGAGGCGTGGTTCGGCTACACCGACAACACCACGCCGCCGAGCATCCAGCGCTACGACGCCCGCACCGGCGAGACGACGCTCTGGGCCGCCTCCCCCGGTGCCGTCGAGGTGCCCACCGTCAACACCGAGCAGGTGACCTACCGCTCCGCCGACGGCAGCGAGGTCCACATGCTGGTGATCTCCCGCCCCGGCACCGAGGGCCCGCGCCCCACGGTCCTGTACGGCTACGGCGGTTTCGGGCTCTCGATGACCCCCGGCTACTCGGCGTCCATCCTGAGCTGGGTCGAGACGGGCGGCACGTACGCCATCGCCCAGCTGCGTGGCGGCGGTGAGCAGGGTGAGGAGTGGCACCGGGCCGGGATGCTCTCCCACAAGCAGAACGTCTTCGACGACCTGCACGCGGCGGCCGAGTACCTGATCGCCACCGGCGTGACCACATCCTCGCAACTGGCCATCTCCGGCGGCTCGAACGGCGGCCTCCTGGTCGGCGCGGCCCTGACCCAGCGCCCGGAGCTGTACGCCGCGGTGGTCTGCTCGGCGCCGCTGCTCGACATGATCCGCTACGAGCTGTTCGGCCTGGGCGCGACGTGGAACGTCGAGTACGGCTCCGCCGAGAAGCCCGACGAGTTCGCCTGGCTGCACTCCTACTCCCCTTACCACCATGTGCGCGAGGGGGAGTGCTACCCGGCGACCTTGTTCACGGTCTTCCAGTCCGACACCCGGGTCCATCCGCTGCACGCCTGGAAGATGTGCGCGGCCCTGCAGCACGCCCAGGCCTGTGACCGGCCGATCCTGCTCCGCAACGAGATCGAGGCCGGTCACGGGGCCCGTTCGGTGAGCAAGACCATCGAGCTCGCCGCCGACCAGCTGACCTTTCTCGCCTACCACACCGGGCTGACCTCCTGAAAAGCGACCTCCCGAAAAGCGGAGAGGGCACCTCCTGGGGCGTCCTCTCCCAGCACGGCCGCGACGCCGGATTGTCGTGGGCGGCGGTTATGGTCGGGGGGTGGACGACGCAGCGGTGGCCGAGGGCCTGACCTTCGTCGAAGGCGAGCCCGGCGCCTTCCTTCGGCCCTACATCACGCACCTGTCGGCCTATACCGAGCGTTACGCCGAGCCCGTGCCCCGGCGGCAACCGCCGTTCGCCGGCGTTGTGATGATCTTCGGTTTCGGCGCGCCGCTCGCGCTGAACGGGCCGCGGGGGGACCGGCGGCTGGCGTCGTTCGCGGGCGGCCTGCACGACACCTACGTCGACACCACCACGGCCGGAACCGCCGAGGGGGTGCAGGTCAACCTCACGCCGCTCGGAGCCAGACGGCTGCTCGGAGTGCCCCTGCGGGAACTGACCAACCGGGTGGTGTCGCTGGAGGAGGTGCTCGGGCCGTGGGCCACGACCACGGTCGAGCGGTTGGCACAGGCTTCCGGCCGGGCCGCCCGGCTCGTGCTGCTGGACGAGGCGCTCAGCGAGCGGATCGACTCCGCGCCGGTTCCCGACCGCCGCGTCGGCTGGGCGTGGAGCCGCCTGGTCGCCACCCGTGGCGCGGTGTCCGTGGCCTCGATAGCCGCCGAGCTGGGGTGGAGCCACCGGCATCTGGTCTCCCGCTTCCACGACCAGGTCGGGCTGGCGCCGAAGGCCGCGGCCAGGGTACTGCGCTTCGAGCACGCCACCGGCCGGCTGAGGTCCGGCATGTCCCTGGCCGACACCGCGGCCGTCTGTGGCTACTACGACCAGGCCCATATGAACCGCGACTTCAGGGCCATGGCCGGGGTCACCCCCCGCGAGCTGGCCGCGCCGCCGCGCGCCCCCGGATGATCAGGTCAGATTTTTCCAAGCCCGGCCCCTCCTGCCGGTGACATCGTGGTGATCACCGAACAGGAGGAGGAAACATGCGAACCGTGTATCCGCTGGTCCGCTACCACGACCCCGCCAAGGCCGTCGACTGGCTGGTCCAGGCATTCGGATTCGAGGTCCACGAGCTCGTCACGTCCGGCGACGGGGACGTCGGCCATGGTGAGCTGATCGTCGGCACCGGAATGATCATGACTGGTAGAGGCGAGCCCGGCGGCCCGGGGATCTACATCGCCGTGGACGACACCGACGCCCACCACGACAGGGCCGTCGCGGCCGGAGCCGAGGTCACCCTCGAGCCGGCCGACCAGGACTACGGCTCGCGCGATTACGCCTGCAAGGACCCGGAGGGCAACCTCTGGTACTTCGGGACGTACCGGCCCTGACTCCGCGGCGTCCCTCGTCAGGACCCGGGGCAGGGATGGCCCAGGACGTCGCGCGCCGCCGCCACGGCGGCCTGGCCGAAGCTGATGCCGCCGTCGTTGGGGGGTACGGCGCGGTGGGTCAGGACCCGGAAGCCTCCGAGCCCGAGGGCGCCGGCGAGGCCGTCAAGCAACAGGCGGTTCTGGAAGACCCCGCCGGACAGGGCGACCGTGCCGATCCCGGTGCTCTCGCGGATCCTGGCGCACGCCGCGGCGGTGACGGCGGCGAGTCCGTTGTGGAAGCGTGCGGAGACGAGCGCCGGGACCACCCCGGCGCGGGTCTCCTCGACGACCGCACGGACGAGATCCGCGACCTGGATCGTCACGAGCGACCCCTCGTCGAGGATCCGCGCCGGGTAGGCGCCGCCCTCGGCCGGGTCGGCCCGCTGCTCCAGGACGATCGCGGCCTGTCCCTCGTATCCGGCGGTGTCGCGGAGCCCGAGGATCGCCGCCACCGCGTCGAACAGGCGGCCTGCGCTGGAGGTGAGCGGGGAGTTCGTCCCCGCTCTGGCCACGGCGAGCACCTCGTCCCAGCGGGTGCCGTGGCGTGTCCTGACCGGCAGGTCCTCGGGGAGCGCGGCGCCGTACGCCGCGTTCAGGTGGGCTGCCGCCATCCGCCAGGGCTGCCTGATGGCCGCGGTACCGCCGGGCATCGGCACCGGCGCCAGGCGGCCGGCACGGATGAAGCCGACGAGGTCGGCCACCAGGAGCTCGCCACCCCAGATCGTGCCGTCGGTGCCGTAACCGAGACCGTCGAAGGCCACCCCGATGACCGGGCCGCTCTCGGCGTTGTCGGCCAGGCAGGAGGCGATGTGCGCGTGGTGGTGCTGCACCCCGGTCAGGTCCACCGACTCCAGATCGAGGGCGTACTTGGTGGACAGGTACTCGGGGTGGAGGTCATGCGCGACGAGGCCGGGGGTGATGCCGAGCAGGCGCCCGAGGTGTTCGATCCCCTCGGTGAAGGAGCGCAGCGTCTCGTAGTTCTCCAGGTCGCCCAGGTGCTGGGAGACGAAGGCGTACCCCCGCCTCGCGAGGCAGAACGTGCTCTTCAGCTCGGCACCGCAGGCGAGCACGGGCCGCCGGGCGGGCGGTGAGAGCCGCAGTGGCTCCGGGGCGTATCCCCGGGACCTGCGCAGCGGTAACGCCCGCCCTCGCGCGACGAGGACCACGGAGTCGTCCGCACGGATGTGGATCGGCCGGTCGTGGGTCAGGAAGGCGTCCGCGATCCCGGCGAGCCTGACGAGCGCGTCGCCGTCGCGGTGGGCGATGGGCTCATCGGAGAGGTTCCCGCTGGTGAGCACGTACGGCCGGGTGAACTCGGCGGCGAGCAGGTGGTGGACCGGCGTGTACGGCAGCATGAGGCCGAGGGTGCGGTCGCCCGGCGCCACGGCTCCGGCCGGCGCGGTGCCGGAGCGGCGGGGCAGCAGCACGATCGGGCGCCGCGGGCCGGTGAGCAGCCGCTCGCTCTCGTCGTCCAGTTCGCAGAGCGCGTGGGCGGCGCACAGGTCGGGAACCATGATCGCGAACGGTCTGTCCTCGCGGCGCTTGCGAGCGCGGAGGGTCCTGGCGGCCTCCTCGTCCGCCGCGTCGACCGCCAGGTGGTACCCGCCGAGCCCCTTGACCGCCAGGACGCCGCCCGCCCGCAGCACCTCCGCCGCCGCCACGATCGGATCGTCACCGCCGCCGTGGGGAGCGCCGCCGTCCAGCAGGCGCAGAACCGGGCCGCAGGCCGGGCAGCAGATCGGCTGGGCGTGGAACCTGCGGTCCGACGGGTCGAGGTACTCCCTCTCGCACTCCCCGCACATGGCGAATCCGGCCATCGTGGTGGCGGGCCGGTCGTAGGGGAGGTCCCGGATGATGGTGAACCTCGGCCCGCAGTTGGTGCAGTTGACGAAAGGGTGGCGGTATCGCCGGTCGGCGGGGTCGAACAGCTCGCCCAGGCAGTCATCACATGTCGCGACATCAGGTGAGATAAGAGTGACCCGCTGGTCTCCGTCCCGGCTGGCCGCGATGCGGAATCCGCGCTCTCCACGCGCCGGTATCGCGGTGGCCGTCATGCGGTGGATCACCGCCAGCGGCGGGGCCTGACCTCGCAGGTCCTCCTGGAACCGCGCGACGTCGCCGGGCACCCCCTCGGCCTCGATGAAAACGCCGTGGCCGTCGTTGCCCACCCAACCCGACAGCTCCAGCCGCCGGGCCAGGGAATGGACATGGGGGCGGAAGCCCACCCCCTGCACGATCCCCTCGACCCTGATCCTGACGCGGACCCGCGCCCGCCCCGTGCCCATCCCGCCATCCTTCCCGCGCCCGGCGGGAACGCCTCAGGGCTCGCATGATCTGGACGGGAAGGTTACGTCGATGATCAGAGCTTTGCCGTTGGTTGTCGAGCCAAGGGTGTCGGCCCTGAAACGGCCAACCGTAACGTAGCGGCTACCGTGAAAAATACGGAGCGTTGACATGCCTGTCACACCGAGTACCCAACCACCGTCCGCCGTCACCCCGGTCACGGAGGCGGAGGTCATCGCGGCCTTCGCGCGGCGGGAGCACGCCGGGCGCGCCCTGGCGGGAGACGTGGAGCGCATCGCGCGTGCCGCCCGGGCCATGGCCGCCAGGTTCCACCTCGGCGGCAAACTGATCGTTTTCGGCGACGGCGGCGCGGGCTCGGACGCGGCACACATCGCGGTCGAGTTCATGCACCCGGTCATCGTGGGCAAGAGGGCGCTCGCGGCGGTGGCACTGAGCAACGACGCAACGACGGCCGGCCAGGACGGCGAGGACGGCGGGGACGCCGCCGAGGTCTTCGCCCACCAGGTGCGCCACTGGGCGGACGCCTCCGACATCGCCCTGGGAATCTCCCGTGACGACCGGTGCGTGAGCGTCCCGCGAGGCTTGCGGACCGCTGGGGAACTGGGCCTGCTGACCATCGCCCTGACCGGCGGCGCAGACCGTGGGGACGGGCACGGAGGCGAGGTGACCGACCGGGTACCGGCCGACCACGTCCTGGTCGCCGCGTCCGACGACCCTGCCGTGGTCAAGGAGGTCCACGTCACCGCTTACCACCTGCTCTGGGAGCTGGTCCATGTGTTCTTCGACCGGCTCGGCCCACCCGCGCAAGGGGCGTCCAGGTGAACGGGCCCGAGGACTGTACCGCCGGTGTCTGCATCACCTGCTCCGACCAGGCACTGCCGGTGAGGGTGGTCAGGCTGCTGGAGGGGGAGCTGGCGATCGTCGACGCCGGCGGGGTCCTCGAAGAGGTGAGCGTGGCACTGATCGACCCGGTGGTGGGCGACACCGTCCTCGTACACGCCAGGGAGGCCATCGCCGTGATCGCGCACGGGAACGAAGGACGGGGGGACGACGATGAGCACGCTTGACGGAACGCCCGCGGAGGGCACCCGGGGGCTGTACCCCTTCCTCGACGAGTACGAGTACGAGTACGAGTACGCGGACCGGACGCCGGACACGGCGGAGACCGAAACCGAGACCGAGACCGAGGCCAGGCGGTCGGCGGTGGAGAAGACCGGCGAGATCGTGCGGCTGCGCCGGTGGCTGGGTGAGGAGTCGGCGGCGGAGCTGGCGGCGTGCGCCGGGGAGATGGCAGCGAGGTTCGCCTCCGGCGGCAGGCTGTTCAGCTTCGGCAACGGCGGGAGCAGCACCGACGCCCAGGAGGTCGCCACCGCCTTCCTGCACCCCCACCGCGGCCCGGCCCTGCCCGCGCTCTCCCTGACCGGTGACGTCGCCGTGGTCACCGCGCTCTCCAACGACGTCGGGTTCGAGGTGGTCTTCTCCAGGCAGCTCGCGGCGCTTGGCCGGCCGGGGGACATCGCCGTCGGCCTGTCCACGAGTGGCGGCTCCGCCAACGTCGTCCGGGCGTTCGAGGAGGCGGCCCGCCGGAACATGCTCACCGTCGGGCTGGCCGGCGGAGGGGGCGGCAGGCTGACCGAACTGTCCGAGCTGGGCGTTCTGGCCCATCTGTTCGTCGTCCCCTCCTCCTCGGTGCACCGGATCCAGGAGGCACAGACCACCCTTTACCACGTCCTGTGGGAGCTCACCCGGCACGCGCTCGGACCGGCACCGATCCCGCGGGCGCACGACCCCGGCTGAGAGCCGGCGTTCCCCCTCCCCCTTCACGTTCCACAGAAGACATCCACCAGGAGTGGGGAGACGTCATGGCAGCGCCGACAGACGCGGCAAGCAGCAGCTCTCCGGAGCGGCAGGAACCGACCGTCCACATACTGTGGATCAACGCCGGGATGAGTTGTGACGGTGACTCCGTCGCGCTCACCGCGGCGACACAGCCGAGCATCGAGGAGATCGTGCTCGGCGCGCTTCCCGGGCTTCCCAAGGTGGCTGTGCACTGGCCTCTGATCGACTTCGAGTCCGGGCCGATGCAGGGCGCGGACGTCTTCATCGAGTGGTTCTTCAAGGCCGATCGCGGCGAGCTGGATCCGTTCGTGCTGGTCGTCGAGGGCTCGATCCCGAACGAGGCGATCAAGCAGGAGGGTTACTGGTGCGGTTTCGGCAACAACCCCGACACCGGCCAGCCCATGACGACCAGCGAGTGGCTGGACCGGCTCGCCCCCAAGGCGACCGCGATCGTGTGCGCGGGCACCTGCTCGGCCTACGGCGGCATCCACGCGATGGCCGGGAACCCGACGGGGGCGATGGGCGTCGCCGACTACCTGGGCTGGGACTGGAGGTCCAAGGCGGGCCTGCCGATCGTCAACGTGCCCGGCTGCCCGATCCAGCCGGACAACCTCTCCGAGACGCTCCTCTACCTGCTCTACCAGGTCGCCGGGCAGGCGCCGATGATCCCGCTGGACGAGGCGCTGCGGCCGACATGGCTGTTCGGCCAGACCGTCCACGAGGGCTGCGACCGCGGCGGCTACTACGAGCAGGGCCAGTTCGCCACCGAGTACGGCTCGCCGAAGTGCCTGGTGAAGATCGGCTGCTGGGGGCCGGTCGTCCGATGCAACGTCCCCAAGCGCGGCTGGATGAACGGGATCGGCGGCTGCCCGAACGTGGGAGGCATCTGCATCGCCTGCACGATGCCGGGCTTCCCCGACAAGTTCATGCCGTTCATGGACGAGCCTCCCGGCGCCCTCATCTCCTCGACGGTGAGCGGCGCGTACGGGACGGTCATCCGGACCCTGCGCGGCATCACCTCCAAGACCGTCGAGAAGGAACCGAAATGGCGCCACAAAGGGCGCGAGCTGCTGACCGGCTACAAGGCGCCCTGGAGCTGACATGACGACATCGGAGCAGAACCCGGAACTCGTGGAAATGGCCTGGGACCCCATCACCAGGATCGTCGGGAGCCTCGGCATCTACTGCAAGATCGATTTCAAGAACCGGCAGGTCGCCGAGTGCTACAGCACCTCGTCGATCTTCCGCGGCTACAGCATCTTCATGAAGGGCAAGGACCCGCGCGACGCCCACTTCATCACCAGCCGCATCTGCGGGATCTGCGGCGACAACCACGCGACCTGCTCGGTCTACGCGCAGAACATGGCCTACGGGGTGCGGCCCCCGGCCCTGGGCGAGTGGATCGTCAACCTCGGCGAGGCCGCCGAGTACATGTTCGACCACAACATCTACCAGGAGAACCTGGTGGGGGTCGACTACTGCGAGAAGATGGTCCGCGAGACCAACCCCGGCGTGCTGGCGATGGCCGAGCGCACCGAGGCGCCGCACGCGGGCGATCACGGCTACCGGACCATCGCCGACATCATGCGCTCGCTGAACCCGCTGGAGGGCGAGTTCTACCGCGAGGCGCTGGCGGTGAGCCGCACCACCCGGGAGATGTTCTGCCTCATGGAGGGCAGGCACGTGCACCCCTCCACGCTCTACCCCGGCGGGGTCGGCACGGTCGCGACGGTGCAGTTGTTCACCGACTACCTGACCCGGCTGATGCGCTACGTGGAGTTCATGAAGCGGGTCGTGCCCATGCACGACGACCTGTTCGACTTCTTCTACCAGGCGCTGCCCGGCTACGAGGAGGTCGGCCGCAGGCGCGTGCTGCTGGGGTGCTGGGGAAGCTTCCAGGACCCCGCGCACTGCGACTACACCTACCGCAACATGAGCGACTGGGGTCGCGAGATGTTCGTCACACCGGGGGTGATCGTCGACGGCAGGCTCGTCACCAACGACCTGGTCGACATCAATCTCGGCATCCGGATCCTGCTGGGCAGCTCCTACTACGACGACTGGCAGGGGCAGGAGCCGTTCGTCACCCACGATCCGCTGGGCAACCCGGTCGACATCCGGCACCCGTGGAACCAGCACACCATTCCGCACCCACAGAAACGCGACTTCAGCGACAAGTACAGCTGGGTCATGTCGCCTCGCTGGTTCGACGGGGAGAACACGCTCGCGCTCGACACCGGCGGCGGCCCCATCGCCAGGCTCTGGGCGACGGCACTGGCCGGCAAGGTCGACATCGGCTACGTCAGGTCCACCGGTCACAGCGTGGAGATCAACCTGCCGCGGACGGCGCTGAAACCGGAGAAGACGTTCGAGTGGACGATCCCCGAGCACAACGGGCAGCCGCTGTCCAACGCCCTGGAGCGCAACCGGGCCCGCACCTACTTCCAGGCCTACGCGGCGGCGTGCGCGCTGTACTTCGTCGAGCAGGGCCTGGCCGAGGTACGCGCGGGCCGCACCCAGACCTGGACGCCGTTCACGGTTCCCGACGAGACGATCAGCTGCGGCTTCACCGAGGCCGTGCGGGGCGTGCTGTCCCACCACATGGTGATCAGGGACGGGAAGATCGCCAACTACCACCCGTATCCACCGACCCCCTGGAACGCCAGCGTCCGCGACGTACACGGTACGCCGGGACCCTACGAGGACGCGGTGCAGAACACACCGATCTTCGAGGAGAACCCGCCCGCGGACTTCAAGGGCATCGACATCATGCGCACCGTGCGAAGCTTCGACCCGTGCCTGCCGTGCGGGGTGCACATGTACCTCGGCGGCGGCGAGGAGCTCCGCAGGCTGCACACCCCGCACGCCTTCGACACCACCTGATCCAGCGGCCGCCGGGGGGCCGACCGCTCCCCGGCACCGGGAAGGGGGCCTGGGCAGATGCCGCAAGCCCATGACATCCGGGTGACCGGCGATCGCGTCGAGGCGCTGATCGCCGACCTCGGCACGCTGAGCGACGCCGTGACCCGCGCCAAGGCCGAGGACCTGGTACGGGCCCTCGTCGAGCTGTACGGCGCCGGTCTGGAGCGCGTCGTCGAGATCGTCACCGAGACCGAGGCGGCCGAGGTGCTGCGCCGCCTGGTCGGCGACCCGCTCGTGTCCGGCCTGCTGGTGCTGCACGACCTGCACCCGCTGAGCACGGCCGAGCGCGTTCGCGAGGCGCTGGACGGCGTACGGCCCTACCTGGGGTCGCACTCCGGCGGCGTGGAACTGCTCGGCGTTGGTGAGGACGGGATCGTGCGGCTCCGCCTGGAGGGCACCTGCCACGGCTGCCCGTCCTCGCGGCTCACCGTGACCGACGCCATCGAGCGGGCCATCGGCCAGGCCGCTCCCGAGGTGTCCGGGGTGGAGGTCGAGGGGGTGACCGACGACCGCTCGGAACTGTTGCAGATCCAGCGCCGCGCGCCCGGCCCGTGCCCGGTGCCGGAGCGGACGCCGGCGTCGGCGTCGGCGTCGGTGTCGGGGCCGGGGCCGGTGTCGGGGCCGGGGCCGGGGCCGGGGCCGGTGTCGTGACGGCCACCGGACTGCGCAGGTTCCGCGAGCCGCCCAGCAGGGGCGGTCCGCCGGTGCCGCTCTGCGAGCTGTGCGCGGAGCCTGCCGGCGAGGACCACGGCCACGTCGTGAACGTCGAGACCCGGGGACTGCTGTGCGCCTGCCGGGCCTGCCACCTGCTGTTCACCCACGGCACGGGGGGCCGGGCACGCTACCGGGCCATCCCTCGGCGCTACCTTCACGACCCGCGGTTCCCGCTGAGCTCGGCCGACTGGGACGAGATGCAGATCCCGGTCCGCACGGCGTTCTTCTTCCACAACTCCGTACTGGGCAGGACGGTCGCGTTCTACCCGAGCCCGGCGGGCGCCACCGAGTCGCTGCTGCCGCTGGAGACGTGGGAGCGGGTCCTGATGGCCAACCCGGCGATGGCCGACGTCCAGCCCGATGTGGAGGCGCTCCTGGTGGACCGCCGCCCCGACGGCGGCTTCGCCTGCCACCTGGTGCCGATCGACACCTGCTACGAGCTGGTCGGCCTGGTGCGGTCGCACTGGAAGGGCTTCGACGGCGGCCAGGAGGCGCGGGAGGCCGTGGAGGGCTTCTTCGCCGGCCTGCGCGGCCGCAGTCGCACCGTACCGCCCACGCCCGAGGCGTCCGGTACTTCGGTAAGGGGCTGTGACGGCCGTGGCTGAGCTCGCGTTCGACTGCGTGGGCGTCCGGGCGGAGGCGTACGCAGCCTTCCCGACGCTCGTCTTCCGGCTGCGCGTCACTGACCCCTCCCCCGACGGGGTGCACACCATCGCGCTCCGCTGCCAGCTCCGGGTGGAGCCGCAGCTGAGGCGCTACGGCGATGCCGAGGCGGAACTGCTCGGCGACCTGTTCGGTGACCCGGCCCGGTGGGGCGACACGCTGAAGCCCCTGCAGTTCGCCAACGTCTCGGTCATGGTCCCGGCGTTCACCGGAAGTACCGAGATCGACCTGCCGGTGCCCTGCGGCTACGACCTGGAGGTGGCCGCGGGCAGGTACTTCGCCGCGCTGGACGAGGGCGAGATCCCGATGCTCATGCTCTTCAGCGGGACCGTGTTCGCCAGGACGCCGGGCGGCTTCTCGGTGAGCCAGGTGCCCTGGCACCACGAGGCCCGCTGCCGGCTGCCGGTGGCGGTGTGGCGGGAGCTCATGGACCGCTACTTCCCGGATTCCGGGTGGCTGCGGCTGCGGCGCGACACGCTTCGGGAACTCAGCCGCTTCAAGTCCGCCCGCGCCCTGGCCACCTGGGACGAGACCCTGGAACTACTGCTCAAGGAGGCGCGACGATGAGCGTGCCGATGGACATCGCCCGGCGGGTGGCGGACGCGGTGCTGTACGAGGGCTACCTGCTCTATCCCTACCGCGCCTCGGCGGCCAAGAACCAGGTGCGCTGGCAGTTCGGGGTGCTCGTCCCGCCGGGGTTCACCGCGACCGCCGAGCATCCGGCCAGCGTGACCGAATGCCTCCTGGAAGGGGCCACATACGCCGTGGCGCACCTGAGCCTGCGCTTCCTCCACCTCAGAACACGCGGCGTCGAGCGCGCCGAGGACGACGGCTACTGGCCGGTCCAGCAGCTGCGGAACGGCCAGCGGACCTACCTCAGCTTCGACGAGGCGACCGAGCGGGAGGTGGAGACGGTGCTCCCCATCGCCGGTCTGCTCGACGCCCCCGAGCGGGTGATCGAGGTACGGATTCCCGGGGATCGCGTGATCGAGCCGATCGTGGCATCGTCCGGAGAGGTCGTGGGACGCGTCGTCTCCGAACACCTGCCGCTCCACGCCGAGCTCAGGGTCTCCGCCGAACTGGTGCCCGGCCCCTACGACCTGGTCAAGCTGCGCGCCCGGGTGGCGAACACCGACGACTGGAAACCGCTGGGCGCGCCGCGCGAGCAGGCGCTGCGGCACTCGCTGATCTCGGCGCACCTGCTCATCGCGGTGACCGCCGGGGCCTTCGTCTCCCTGCTCGACCCGCCGGAATGGGCACGGCCGGCCGTGGAGACCTGCCGCAACGAGCACACCTGGCCCGTACTCGTGGGCGAGCCCGGCCACCGGGACGTGATGCTCTCCTCGCCGATCATCCTCTACGACCACCCGGACATCGCTCCGGAGAGCCCCGGCACCCTGTTCGACTCCACGGAGATCGACGAGATGCTCCACCTCCGCACGCTCACCCTCACCGACGAGGAGACGCGGGAGGCTCGGGCGACCGACCCCCGGGTGGCCGAGCTCATCGACATGGTCAGCGGCATGCCGCCCGAACTGGTGGAGCGGTTGCACGGCGCGATCCGCTCGGTGGACGCGACCACGGACCTACGGCCCGGCGAGCCTCCGTGGCAGGAGGGGGGCTTCCAGAACCGGCCGGAGGTTCCCACGCCCTGGTGGGACCCCGCGGGCGATGCCACGGTCTCGCCGGAGACCGACAGCGTGACGGTCTGCGGGGTGGCCGTCTCCAGGGGCAGCAGGGTCCGGCTGGTTCCCGGCAGGCGGCGCGCCGACGCCCACGACATGTTCCTGGCCGGCCGGACCGCACACGTCGAGGCGGTGCTCCTCGATCTCGACGGCGCCCACCACCTGGCCGTCACCCTCGACGAGGACCCGGGCGCCGACCTGCACCGATCGCACGGCCGCTTCCTCTACTTCGCCCCCGACGAGGTCGAGCCACTCCCGGACGACCCGCTCACCGGCGGCTCGGCCTCGGGTGAGTCGGCCTCGGAGAGGTCGCCCGACGGGAAGACCGGCGCATGAGGATCCTGGTGGCCGGTGTGGGGAACGTCTTCCTCGGCGACGACGGCTTCGGGGTCGCGGTGGCCAGGCACCTGGCGGACATCGACCTGCCCGACGAGGTCGAGCTGCGGGATTTCGGCATCCGGGGAATCCACCTGGCCTACGAGCTGACCGGCGGCGGGTACGACAGCACGATCCTCATCGACGCGGTGTCCCGCGACGGCCCGCCCGGCACCCTGTACGTCCTCGAACCGACGGCGGGCGAGACGCCGGGCTCCTTCGCCGACGCGCACTCGATGACACCCGAGACCGTGCTGTCGCTGGTGAACACGCTCGGTGGCGGAGCAGGCCGCGTCCTGCTCGTCGGCTGCCAGCCCGCCGACACCTCGCCGGGCATGGAGCTCAGCGCGCCGGTCGCGGACGCCGTCGGCAGGGCGGCGGACCTGGTCGTCGAGCTGGCCGGGCAACAGATCGCGATGGCACTCGCCACCGCGGGTCACGAGGAGGAACGAACATGCTGAAACGCCTTCTGGCCGGGTCGGTGCTGGTGGGAGCGGCCGTACTGCTCTACCTGACATTTCCCGACATCAAGCGCTATATGAGGATGCGCAGCATGTGACACATCCAGCCACTGGGACATCGAGCTCGAACGAGAGGGAACAGCCGTGCACGAATTCGGGATCGCCGAGGCGATTCTCACCGCTGTGGAGAAACGGGCGGACGGCAGGAGGGTACGGCGGGCGCGAGTGCACGTGGGTGCCCTGCTCCGCGTCACCGAACCGATGATCAACCAGGCGTTCTCCGCGATCGCCGACGGGTCCGTGGCCGAGGGCGCCCAGGTGGACCTGGTCATCGTCCCGGTGCGGATGACCTGCCGTTCCTGCGGGAGCACGTCCACCTCCGTCGACCCCTTCGCCGCCTGCGCGGGGTGCGGCGGCACCGATATCGACACCGAGGGCGGCGACGACCTCGTCCTCGAATCCATCCAGATGGCGGAGGCCGCTCATGTGCCTGGGAATTCCCGGGGAGATCGTGGAGATCCTGTCCGACCGTCCTGACCTGGCCATGGTCGACGTCAGCGGCGTCAAGCGCGCCATCAACATCGGCCTGCTGGAGGGCGAGTTCGTGGTACCCGGCGACTGGATCCTCATCCATGTCGGGTTCGCGCTGTCGAAGATCGACGAGGTGGAGGCCAGGGCCGCGCTCGACTTCCTGGAGAGCATCGGCCAGGCGTACGAGGACGAGATCGCGGCCCTCCGAGAATCCATGATCGAAGAGGGGTGAGGGTTGATGCGTTTCGTCGACGAGTACCGCGACGCGGAGAAGGCCCGGATGCTCGCCGCGCGGATCGCCGCACTCTGCGAGCCGGGCCGCGACTACAAGTTCATGGAGGTGTGCGGCGGGCACACCCACACGATCTACAAGCACGGCCTGGAGGACTACCTGCCCGAGGCCGTCACGCTGGTGCACGGCCCCGGCTGCCCGGTCTGCGTCATCCCCATGGGACGGATGGACGACGCCATCCACATCGCCGAGCAGCCAGATGTGATCATGACGTCGTTCGGCGACATGATGCGGGTACCCGGCGGGAACGGCTCCTTCCTCGACGCCAAGGCGCGGGGCGCCGACATCCGGCTGGTCTACTCCCCGCTGGACGCGCTGAAGATCGCCCGGCAGAACCCCGGCAGACGCGTGGTCTTCATGGCCATCGGGTTCGAGACCACGGCGCCCTCGACGGCGATGACCGTCCTGCGCGCCGAGGCCGAGGGGATCGAGAACTTCTCGATCTTCTGCAACCACGTGACGATCATCCCCGCGATCAAGGCGATCCTGGACTCCCCCGACCTGCGTCTGGACGGGTTCATCGGCCCCGGCCACGTCTCCACCGTGATCGGCTGCCGGCCGTACGGATTCATCTCGCGTGGCTACGGCAAGCCCTTGGTGGTGGCCGGTTTCGAGCCGCTGGACCTGTTGCACACGGTCTACCGCCTCCTCGCGCAACTGGCCGAGGAACGCTCCGAGGTGGAGAACCAGTACTCCCGGGTGGTCCCGTGGGACGGTAACCCCAAGGCTCTGCACGTCATCAACCAGGTGATGGAGCTGCGACCGTACTTCGAGTGGCGCGGGCTGGGGTTCATCTCCCAGTCGGCCCTCAGGGTCACCGAACGGTACGCCGCCTTCGACGCCGAGCGGATCTTCCAGATCCCCGGCGGGCGGGTGGCCGATCCGAAGGCGTGCCAGTGCGGCGAGGTGCTCAAGGGGGTGCTCAAGCCCTGGGAGTGCAAGGTGTTCGGCACCGCGTGCACCCCGGAGACACCGATCGGCACGTGCATGGTCTCGTCCGAGGGCGCCTGCGCCGCGTACTACAACTTCGGCCGGTTCTCGCGCGAGCGCGTCAGGGAGGCGACCCGGAGGTGAACGACGGGGAGGGCTACACCGGGGAGCAGCGGGTCCTGGACCGGACGGGAGAGGCGGGCGGCCCGGACACATCCGACCGGGAGCGGCAGGTCCTGGAGCGGATCGAGCGGGTGCGGCGCCGCAAGGCACGCGTCCGGGAGGACCGCATCACCCTGGCGCACGGCGCGGGCGGCAAGGCCACACACACCCTGATCGAGGCGGTGTTCCTGGAATCGTTCCGCAACCCGATGCTGGAACCCCTGGAGGACGGCGCGGTCGCCGACGGGCTCGCCTTCACCACCGACTCGTTCGTGGTGACGCCGCTGTTCTTCCCCGGGGGCGACATCGGCGACCTCGCGGTGAACGGCACGGTCAACGACCTGGCCATGTGCGGGGCCCGCCCCCGCTACCTGTCGGCCGGATTCATCCTGGAAGAGGGCTTCCCCGTCGCCGACCTGCGGCGGATCACCGCCTCGATGGCCCAGGCGGCGCGGGCGGCGGGTGTGTGGATCGTCACCGGCGACACCAAGGTGGTGCAGCGGGGCAAGGCCGACGGCTGCTACGTGACCACCTCCGGCGTCGGGACACTGGAGCGGCCCATCCGGCTGAGCGCCGCCGCCGCGCGGCCGGGTGACGCGGTCATCGTGTCCGGGCCGATCGGCGAGCACGGGATCACCGTCATGCTGGCCCGGGGAGAGCTCGACATCGAAGCCGACCTGCGCTCCGACACCGCACCGCTCAACGCCCTCACCGAACTGCTGCTGGACGCCTGCGAGGACGGCGCGGTGCGGTGCCTGCGCGACGCGACCCGCGGCGGGGTGGCGACGATCGTCAACGAGATAGCCGGTGCCTCGCAGGTCGCCGTCGTGCTCGACGAGGCGGCCGTGCCGGTCCGCCCGGCGGTACGAGGGGCGTGCGAGTTGCTGGGGATCGACCCGCTCTACGTCGCCTGCGAGGGCCGGATGGTCGCGGTGGTGGCCGGGGAGTTCGCCGACGCGGCACTGGCCGCCCTCCGCTCCCACCCGCTCGGCTCCGAGGCGGCGATCATCGGACGGATCAACGACGACCCGCCGGGGCTGGTCCTGCTGAGGACCTCTTTCGGGGGCACCCGGATCGTCGACCTGCTGGTCGGCGACCCGCTACCGAGAATCTGCTGAGCACCAGCGAATCCATGAGGTTTCACGACATGAGCAAGAAAAACAAACCCGAACACCCGAGCAGGCAGGACAAGACCACGCCGGGGGAGCGCGGCCGCTCCTCCGGCGTGAGCCACGCGAGCGAGGAGGTGGTGCGATCCGGCAACCTGGCCTTCGGACACCCGCCGGGCGACAGGGGACCCGGGCGCGTCTCCGGTACCGAGGCCCGGTCCGCCCGCGGCGCCGGCACCGGCGAGCGCCCCGGCGCCGAAAAGATCGCACGCAAAGACGAGAAGGGCCGCGAGAAGATCGGCACCGACGAGAAGGGGCGCCCCTACGGGGCCTCCCACCCCGAGGACGCCACCGGAGTCAAACCCCAGAAAACTGCGAAAAAGAATAACCCCTGACGCCTCCGCTCCCCGCCGGGAGCGGCTTCTCGCCTCCCTCGGCCGAGGTGGGCGACGGCCAAGCCCTGACCGTCTCGAACACGGAGGCTGCCGGGTGGGTGATACGCGCGCTCTGGCCGAGTCGGCCGTTCCGGACCCGGCGAGGGCTCGCGATCACCGCGCTAGCGGGGGAAGACGATCGTCTTGTGGCCGTCGAGCAGGACGCGCTGCTCGGTGTGCCAGCGGACGGCACGGGCCAGGGCCTGGCACTCGACGTCACGGCCGATGGCGGCGAGGTCGTCCGCGGAGTGGGTGTGGTTGACCCGGGCGACCTCCTGCTCGATGATCGGTCCCTCGTCGAGGTCGGCGGTCACGTAGTGCGCGGTCGCGCCGATCAGCTTCACGCCGCGGGAGTGCGCCTGGTGGTAGGGCTTGGCGCCCTTGAACGACGGCAGGAACGAGTGGTGGATATTGATCACGTTGCCCGCGAGCTTGACGCAGAGGTCCTCGGAGAGCACCTGCATGTAGCGGGCGAGCACCACCAGGTCGGCCTGGTAGTGATCGACAAGGGTCAGCACCTCCGCCTCCTGCCTGGCCTTGGTCTCGGGAGTGACCGGCAGGTGGTGGTAGTCGATGCCGTACGACTGGGTCAGCGGCCGCAGATCCGGGTGGTTGGAGACGACCGCGACGATCTCGATGTCGAGCAGGCCC
Source organism: Streptosporangium sp. CA-115845 (assembly GCF_050943795.1). NCBI lineage: Bacteria > Bacillati > Actinomycetota > Actinomycetes > Streptosporangiales > Streptosporangiaceae > Streptosporangium > Streptosporangium sp. CA-115845. Next base: position 7,508,726 of record NZ_CP191988.1, read on the forward strand.
GAGCGCGTCCGGTAGAGCAGGTCGTTCAGGCAGTGGCCGAACTTGCTGACCATCACCAGCACGCGCGGCTTGACGGACGCCTCCCGCAGCTTGAAATCCATGCCGAACTCGGGAGCGAGCGCCGCGAAGGCCTCGCGCAGCTCCCCGTCGGGCAGCGGAGAGGCGAACTGCACCCGCATGAAGAACCGCTCGGTCACGGCATCACCGAACTGCTGGCTCTCGATGATGTTGCAGCCCCGTCCGGCCAGGAGACCGGAGACCGCCGCCACCACGCCAGGACGGTCCGGGCAGGACAGCGTCAACACAAACTCGGCCCTGGAACTCATGCCTTCACCCTTGAGCTGGAGAGGTCGGATCGTAAGGTACTTCCACCTGACCTGGGCAGAGTACAGCGAATCCCGGCGCCACACCCAGTCGGTCGGCACGCGGCGAGCCAGGAGGTACGGAGAGCCGCCCGGACCCGGATCCGTCGGTGATAGCGTCCCTGATCCTTGACATCCTCCCCCTCGTAAACGAGGGGGATTCCCACGGTCGCCCGTGAGGGTTCCTGCTTCACCGCCAGTCGCCCGCCAGGAGAAATCCCCTTTGAGGTCTTACACCGGCTCCACAGGCGTTTCACCTCTCCGCCAGCCCGGCGGCGAGGATGTTCTTCGCGGCGTTGACGTCCCGGTCATGGGCGGCGCCGCAGGCACACACCCAGTCCCGGACGCCCAACGGCATGGACCGCTGGATCGCCCCGCACGCCGAGCACAGCCTGGAGGAGGGGAACCAGCGGTCCACGACGAGGAGTTCCCGCCCGTACCAGGCGGCCTTGTACTCCAGCATGGACCGCATCTGACGCCAGCTCGCATCCGAGATCGCGCGGGCCAGGCTGTGGTTCCTCACCATGTTGCGCACGGTGAGGTCCTCGATCACGACCGTTTGGTTCTCACGGACGAGACGAGTGGTGACCTTGTGCAGGTGATCACGGCGCCGATCACCGATCCGGGCATGGACGCGGGCGACCTTGAGTTTCGCCTTCCGCCGGTTGTTCGACCCCTTCTCCGTGCGGGCGAGGCTGCGCTGAGCCTTGGCCAGGCGCCTGCGGTCGGCCCGCTCGTGCCCGGGGTTGACGATCTTCTCCCCGGTGGAGAGGGTGACCAGGGCGGTGAGGCCCGCGTCCACCCCAACCGTACTCGCGGCCGGGGGAGCGGGGTGATGCGCTCCTCGACCAGCAGGGACACGAACCAGCGCCCGGCCGCGTCCCTCGACACGGTCACCGTGGACGGCTCGGCCCCCTCGGGCAGCGGACGCGACCACACGATGTCCAGTGGCCCGTTCATCTTCGCGAGGGTGATCCGGCCGTCCTTCCATCGGAAGGCGCTACGGGTGTACTCGGCGCTCGCCCGGGACTTCTTACGGGACTTGAACGTGGGGTACTTCGCGCGTTTGGCGAAGAAGTTGGAGAACGCGGCCTGCAGGTGGCGAAGCGCCTGCTGGAGCGGGACCGAGGACACCTCGGACAGGAACGCGAGGTCCTCGGTCTTCTTCCACGCGGTGAGCGCGGCCGAGGACTCCACGTAGGAGACGCGGCGGCCTTCCTGGGTGTAGGCGCGGGTGCGGTGTTCGAGGGCTTTGTTGTAGACGAGGCGGGCGCAGCCGAACGTGCGAGACAGCTCCGCTGCCTGCTCGTCCGTCGGGTAGAAGCGGAACTTGAATGCCCGCTTCACGATCTGCGCCATGTTTCACACCCTACTGCAAGATCAGTTAAGTGTTGGGTGGGGTGGGTCGTGCGGGTCCAGGCACGCTCAGGCGCTAGAGCGCCTTCCCGCTCCCGTTTCCTCCCCGGCCTGAAGGCCGGGGTATCCACGGGAGTTATTAGATGAACGCCCCCCAGCCGAACGACCGGCCCGCCGCCCGGGTGATCTGTGTGGACTCCTTGGGCCGGGTGCTTCTCATGCACTGGCGTGACACCGTCAGCGGCCAGAACCTGTGGGAGCCGCCGGGCGGCGGCATTGACCCGGGCGAGACCCCCCTTGACGCGGCACGGCGAGAGCTGACCGAGGAGACGGGCCTGCCCGGCGAGGCGATCATGGACCGCTGGGTGCCGGTACGCCGTGATTTCCACTGGCTCGGCGTCCACTACGCCAAGACCGAACGGTTCTACCTGGCCAGGTTCGAGGGCACCCCCGAGGTGGGCCCGGGGTCGTTCAGCGCCGAAGAGAACACCACCTACCTGGGCTCCGGCTGGTTCTCGACGGAGGAGATGGCCGACCTCCCCGACCACCTGGAGCCCCCGGACCTGCCGGAGGTCGTCTCCCGCATCACCCGGCTGGGGTGAAATCCCGTGCGGCACGGCCCTCGATCTCGAAGATCGAGGGCCGCGGTCGTCAGGGAACGATTCTTCCGAGCGGGGAGACCCTCACCCCTTGTGGATGGCACCGGCAATGCCACCGAGCCTGGACACGCCAAATTTGTGAACAATGATCTTTTTCATCGCACTCACACCCGAGGACGGCGATAGCCACAAAGAACAAGTATTCGGATATTTTCGAAATTGGCAATGCCAAATAGCAAAGTGGTCTAAATTCGAGTCACTGCATTAATGTGGACATAGCGACTATTAGCTCTTTTTCTCCATAAACCACCACAGATCCCCCTCGCTCTTCCCTGCGGATCTCGCGCCACCCGAACTTGCGATAGAGCTCCATCGCCGCGGGCTGGCTCAGGGTGGTATCCCCACGGAGCCTTACGTAGCCGAGTTCGATCGCCCGCGCCTCCAGCGCGACGACCATCTGGGCACCGAACCCGCGACGCTGGAACTCCGGATGAACCCGCATACGGCACATCTCAGCGGTCTGATCGTCAACGCGACGGAGCCCACCCATCGTGACAACACGCCCGTCCGGCGTCTCACCCACGAGGAACTCTCCCCGGTCGGCGAGGTAGATCTCGTGGATCCTGGGGAAATCGTCCTCGTAGTAGACGCCGTCTCCCGGCGCGAGACCGACCTGGGCGAGGCATATCTGGTGGAGCGCCCAGACGGATTCGATGTCGGACCAGCGATAACGCCGAAGCCTCGGCCTCAACTGCCACCCCCGTCGGCCACCGCGTCATCCGTCCACGCGCTGCGACCGCGCAGCGATTCCAGGTAGACCTTGAGCTTGGGATGCCCGGGAGCCTTCACCTCGGCCTGCCTGCCCACCTCGTGGGCGCGCTGCATGAGGATGTCGGGCCTGCACGCCTCGTCGAGACCCGAGATCGTACTCTGGGCGATCTCCAGCGCCTCGTCCACATCGCCCTCAAGGATCTTGCACTGGGCACGGTCGAACTTGATGAAGGTCGGGTCGAGCCAGTCGGTCGGGCCGTACTTGGTGAGCGCCTGCTCCAGGATGAGGTCGGCCTCCATCGCCTGCCCGAGCTTGACCAGCGCGTCTCCCTGGTGAAAGTAGAGCTGGCGCTCGGTGTAACCGAAGGTCGCGTCGTCCTGGTCCGCGGCGGTCATCTGGGAGAAGGCCGCCCTGGCCCGGGACAGCGCCCGCTTCGCCTGGTCGACCACGTCCTTCTTGCCCGCGCCCGACATCATCGCCAGTGCACGGGCCTCGACCACCGGGGCCATGGCCTGGGCCGCGCAGGGCGTCTGCCCTGCCAGGTCCCGGCTCTTCTTCGCGAGGTTGAGCGCCTCACGCGGGTCACCGTAGTAGAGCGGGACCAGAGCCTCCCTGGCCGTGACCCACGCCCGCAGCGCGCGGTCGCCGGTCTCGTCCGCGGCGGTCCTGCCGGTCCTGAAGAAGGATCGGGCGAGCCTGTGGTCGCCGAGATTGACCATGATCATGCCGCTCAGGCCGGCCAGCTGGGCCGCCATGCGGCACAACCGTTCCTGCAGGTCGACCGGCTGGCGCCGTTCCATGGCCTTGCGCACCGCGCTGAACTCCAGCATCACGTCGCACAGCAGCCTGAGCGGGGGGGTGTTCATGTACTGGCGGCCGAAGCCGATGGTGGATTCCTCCCACTGGTCGAGCATCGCGGGCGAGACGGTGGCCGAGACCAGCGTGTCGTCCATCCTTCTGCGGATGCTCTCCACCGATCCAAGCACCTGCCCGTCCAGCACGATGCCGCTGCCGGCCAGGAGCTGTAAGAGTGTCCTCCGTAACACGTTCTCGTCCTCCTCGCCCCCGTCTGCGGAAAGGTCCAAGCCGATCGGCTGGATCAGCAGCTCGCGCGGATCAGGGGATGTGTCGGGTCTTCCGTCCTGGAGATCGCCTCGGACGACACCGGGCATCCTGTGGCCGTGGCCGCAGATGCACGGGCCGTCGTACCCGAGGGAGGCCGGCTCGACTCGGTAGGCGGAGCACAGGTAGTGCAGATACTCGGGACCGGGCCGCTTCAGCCCGCTCTCGTACGCGGACAGGAGCGTCTCACCGATGCCGGGGGCCGACTTGCCGTCACGTTCGAACAGCGCCCGTATCTGTTCGATGACGTCCGCGAGGGCGACACCGTGTGCTAGGCGGTGACCTTTAACCCGGGTAGTCCCGAATTGCGAATTGCATTTCTCGTAGATTTCCTCGGCTATCTGCGCCGAGGACTTCCCGGCGGCCAGGCCACGGGCCCGGACCTGCCGTGCTAGTTCTGTCTCCCTGTGCTGCCTGCCGGACATACCGGCCCCTCTCTCGTGGCCAGCTGGGCTGGCTGGCACACTTAGTCCCGACCGGTCCTCTCTCCCTTGACACACTGTGATCTCTTCGTCGCACTGTGCCTACCGAGAATGATGGACCACGTTTGACTCATCCGGAACGCGCCAATAAAGCCATCGGCTAAGAATCGTCCTCCGGCGGACTGTTTCTTTCAACCTACTTGGCACAACGCCCACCCTGAACTGGGTTTTCCCTGAATTGACCCACAGGGCCGCCGTGAGTCATCTTTGGCGGGCAGCACCGAAGGCGTGATCGAGCGAACACGATTCGGTGCCGGCAAACCGAAACCACGAGGAGGGGCGAGGTGGGTGAAGACGATTTCCGGCACCTGGAACGACTGGTGACGGAGCTTGACTGCCGCGGGCTGCACGCCCGTGTGGTGCGGACCCACTCCGGTCGTGCGTTCGTGCGTGTGATCAACCCGAAGGCGACCAGCCTCGCGGAGAACGTCACCTGCCGAGCACACGCCACCCCCAGCCACCGGGATTGGTACTACTGGTGGTCCTGGGGTGAACGGATGCACACGGTGGAAGACCCAGCCGGTGCCGCGACCAAGGTCGCACGCGTACTTGCCGCGGTAGGGGAATGAGGTGAGCGGTGCGGAGGGCTTCACCCGCCCGATGCGCCGTACCTACCACGGCCCGGCGGAGCCGACGGGGTGACCGGTGCGGAGCGTCCTCGGACGCTGGGCACCCCGTCGGCTCCGAATCGTCGGACCGGCCGGACCGGTCCGCACGAACCGGATCAGCGGACCGCCCGGCCGTGCCGCATTCCATGAGGGACCGCCGGCCGGACAGGCGCGGACTCCCAACGGTGAAACCGCGGAGGCTCTCCCGAGCCGAAGCCCACGAACTGCTGTAAGGCAAAGGCTGCCGCCTGGTCTCTCGTCCAGGCGGTGAGTAGGAGGGATCCCCCTCGGGAACGGCACGGGACGCGCTTCCGGGTGCGTGTCCCGTCCGGGCCGCCCGTCACCGGGGCATCCGGGTCCGCCTCCGCGGCCCCAGATCCGGATGTCCCCGTCTTCCCCGGCGTGATGTGACGGAGGCCGGTTCGATCGGCAATATGGGTAGGTCGCATGACTCGCCCATCTGACTCGTCGATCCGATCCGAGAGGGATCCACTCCGTGTTCCTGCTTTCCCCCACTCCCGTCCCCAGCCCCACCCCCAGCTTGACTCCCAGCGTGACCCCCGGCGTCACCTCGACCCCCGGCCCTGGGGTCGTGGTCGAGGAGCTTCTCGACATGAGCGCGGGTCTGACAAAGGGATGCGGGGACGGCGGAGGGATGATCTGCGACTTCGTGCAGATGATCATCCCTGTGAGCTGGGCGGCTCCCGCGGTCGCCGGCATGATCGCCATCGCGCTGGTCGTGGTCATCGCGCTGGTTCTGCGCAACGTGGCGCACCGGCTGATCAGCCGGGTGGTACGGAAGGCCTCCTCCGAGCGCGCGTCCCTGGCGGGACGGCTACGCGGTAGGGAGGTAGTGAGCCCGGAGGGGCTCGACGCGATCGTGGCCGAGCGGCGCAGACAGCGGGCCGAGACCATCGGTTCCGTGCTCAAGCCGGTCGCCTCGATCATCATCCTGGGCACCGCCGCGCTGACCGTCCTGGAGCGGCTCTCCGTCCCCATCGCCCCCCTGCTGACCAGCGTGGGCATTCTGGGCGTGGCGGTCGGCTTCGGCGCCCAGGAACTCGTCAAGGACTTCATCGCGGGCATGTTCATGCTTTTGGAGGACCAGTACGGCGTGGGCGACGTGATCGACACCGGCACCGCGATCGGCACCGTGGAGGCCGTCACCCTGCGCATCACCCGGCTGCGCGACAGCGACGGCCGGGTCTGGTACATCCGTAACGGCACCATCACCCGCGTCGGCAACGAGTCCCAGGGTTGGTCTCGCGCCACCGTCGACGTGCCCGTGGCCTACGCCTCCGACATCCCCGCGGTCCGCGACCTGCTCAAGCAGGTCGCGGACGAGATATGGAACGACCTCGCCTTCCGCGACTCCATCATCGTCGAGGAGCCGCAGGTCTGGGGTATCGAGCAGATCTCCGACACCGCCGTCATCTTCAGGATCAGCGTCAAGACCATCCCCTCCCGGCAGGCGGAGGTCGCCCGCGAGCTCCGCATCCGGGTCAAGTCCGCCCTCGACCGAGCCGAAATCCCGATCGCCGGCTGACGTCGATTAGGCTGGAGGCGTGTCCGCTACCCCCGAGGAATCCCAGTCCTTCTACGACGCCGTCGGCGGCGAAGAGACCTTCAGGCGTCTCGTGCACCACTTCTACCAGGGGGTGGCGGCCGATCCGGTGCTACGGCCGCTTTATCCCGAAGATGATCTCGACGGGGCCGAAGAGCGGCTGCGCCTGTTCCTCATCCAGTACTGGGGCGGCCCCAGCACCTACAGCGCTCAGCGGGGCCACCCGCGCCTGCGGATGCGGCACAACCCGTTCGTCATCCGCTCGGTCGAGCACGACGCCTGGCTCAGGCACATGCATGACGCGGTGCTCTCCCTGAAGCTCCCCGAGGACCTGGAGAAACGTCTCTGGGACTATCTCGTGTACGCGGCGAGCAGCATGATCAACGCCCCTGACGCATAAACATCGTCAAGCGGGGGCAGTCCAAAGCACATGGAATCCCCCTGGTGGCGTGATGCCGTCGTCTACGAGATCTACGTTCGCAGCTTCGCCGACGCCTCCGGAGACGGCGTCGGCGATCTGCCCGGCATCCGGCAGCGTCTGCCGTACCTCGCAGAACTCGGTGTGGACGCGATCTGGCTGACTCCCTTCTACCGCTCCCCCATGGCCGACGGCGGCTACGACGTGGCCGACTATCGTGACGTCGACCCCCTCTTCGGCACGCTCACCGACTTCGACGAGCTCGTCGCCGAGGCGCATCGGCTCGGTCTCCGGGTGGTCGTGGACATCGTCCCGAACCACAGTTCCTCGGCCCACGAGTGGTTCCAGGCCGCGCTGCGCGGTGAGGGACGCGATCGCTACATCTTCCGTGACGGCGGTGATCTGCCTCCCAACAACTGGCAGTCGACCTTCAGCGGCCCGGCCTGGACCAGGACCCCCGACGGACAGTGGTACCTGCACCTTTTCGCCGCGGAACAACCTGACTTCAACTGGCGCAACCCCGAGGTGCACGCCGAGTTCCTCGACGTGCTGCGGTTCTGGCTCGACCGGGGGGTGGACGGGTTCAGGATCGACGTGGCGATGGGCCTGTACAAGGCCGAGGATCTGCCGGACACCCCGCCGCAGGATCAGGCGTTCAAGGCCGAGTCGCCGATCTGGGGACGGCCCGAGGTGCACGAGGTCTACCGCGCCTGGCGCAAGGTGCTCGACTCCTACGACGGCGAGCGGGTGGCGGTCGGCGAGGTCTGGACCGACTCCGTCGAGGATCTCGCGCTCTACCTCCGCCCCGACGAGCTCCACCAGAGCTTCAACTTCGCCTGGCTGGAGGCCCCCTGGTCCGGACCCGCGTTCAAGAAGATCATCGATGACACACTGGCCGCGGTGACCGCTCCCACCTGGGTGCTCTCCAACCACGACGTGGTCCGTCATGTGACCCGGTACGGCGACGGCCTGACCAACTCCACCACGGGCCTGGCCCGCGCCCGCGCGGCGCTGCTCGCCATGCTCGCCCTACCGGGCTCCGCATATCTCTACCAGGGGGAGGAACTGGGCCTCCCCGAGGTGAAGAATCTTCCCCCGCAGGCCCGTCAGGACCCCATCTTCGCCCGTTCCAAGGGAGAGCTGCCCGGCCGCGACGGCTGCCGGGTTCCCATCCCCTGGTCCGGCATGGCCGAACCGTACGGCTTCTCGCCCGATGGAACACGGCCCTGGCTGCCCCAGCCCGTCGAGTGGGCCGTGCTCTCCGCCGAGCGCCAGTCGAGCGACCCCGGCTCAACGCTGAGCTTCTACCAGGAGGTCCTGCGGGTCCGCCGCGACCTCCGCGGCACGCTGCCCGAAGAGATCACCTGGCAGGAGAGCGCCGAGGGCGCCCTCATCTTCAACCGGGGTTCCCTGATCTGCGCCGTCAACTGCGGTTCCCAACCGGTGCGACTGCCACCGCACGACCGCGTCCTGATCGGCAGCGCCCCGGTGGAGGGCCACCTGCTCCTGCCGGACAGCGCGGTCTGGCTGTACGCCCCCGAGGTCTGACGGCTCCCGGCGGGCGGTGGACGGGCGTCCACCGCCCGCCGGTCCGGGTCGGTCGTCGAGCCGGAGAAGGCCCGCCTCGCCCGGGGGCCTCAGTCCGCCGCGAACCTGCGCAGGTAGGCGATCTCGTCCTGGCTCAGCCGTCGGGGGGAGGCACCCTGCACGTCATAGGCCACGATCACCGAGCGGGCCTCGACGAAGATTTCGTCATCGTCGCGGATCTCGTACGCGAGAGTGAACCGTACCGGACGGATCTCCGTCACCCACGACTCCACCCGGACCGGGTCGGGACGGAAGGTGAGGGGACGCCGGTAGTCGATCTCATGCCGGGCGATCACCAGCCCGGCGAAAGGGGCGTTCCCCTCGTGATGGGGGTCGATGTGGAACATCCCCATCCGCGCGTCCTCCAGATAGTCGAGGAACCGCACGTTGTTGACGTGACCCAGCGAGTCGATGTCGGCGAACCTGACAGTCCTGGGGAACACATGCCGGTGGCCATGGCCGACCTCGTCCGCGACGCTCTGTCCAAACACACCCAGAACCGTAGCGAGCCCCCGCTGCCCGTCGTACGGCGGGGCACCGGAGGCTCGTGCGGTCGCGACCGGGAGAGCACCTGACACGGCCCGTGCCAGATGCCCTGCCCGTCCCGGAAACCGGGGTCAGTCGCGGGTGAGCTTGCGATAGGTGACACGGTGCGGCCGGGCCGCCTCGGCACCCAGACGCTCGATCTTGTTCTTCTCGTAGTCGGCGTAGTTGCCCTCGAACCAGAACCAGTTCGAACCCTCTTCCCAGGCCAGGATGTGGGTCGCGATGCGGTCCAGGAACCACCGGTCGTGCGAGGTGATGACCGCGCAGCCGGGGAACTCCAGCAGCGCGTTCTCCAGGCTGGAGAGTGTCTCGGTGTCGAGGTCGTTGGTGGGCTCGTCGAGCAGGAGCACGTTGCCGCCCTGCTTGAGGGTAAGCGCCAGGTTGAGCCGGTTGCGCTCTCCGCCGGACAGGATGCCCGCCTTCTTCTGCTGGTCCGGGCCCTTGAACCCGAACGCGGCGATGTAGGCGCGCGACGGCATCTCGACCTGGCCGACCTTGATGTAGTCGAGCCCGTCGGAGACGACCTCCCAGACGTTCTTCGTCGGGTCGATCCCGCCCCGGCTCTGGTCGGCATAAGAGATCTTGACGGTGTCACCGACGATGATCTCACCGCTGTCCGGTGTCTCGCCGCCGGTGATCATCCGGAACAGGGTGGTCTTGCCGACACCGTTCGGACCGATGATGCCGACGAGGCCGTTGCGCGGCAGGTCGAAGGAGAGGCTCTCCATCAGGACGCGCTCCTCGAAGCCCTTGGTGAGCTTCTCGGCCCGGATGACCGTGGTGCCCAGACGCGGGCCCGGCGGGATCTGGATCTCCTCGAAGTCGAGCTTGCGGTACTTGTCGGCCTCGGTGGCCATCTCCTCGTAGCGCTGCAGGCGCGCCCGGCTCTTGGTCTGGCGGGCCCTGGCGTTGGAGCGGACCCACTCCAGCTCCTCCTCCAGGCGCTTCTTGCGCTTGGCGTCCTTCTGACCTTCGAGCCTGAGCCGCGCGGTCTTGGCCTCCAGGTAGGTGGAGTAGTTGCCCTCGTACGCGTGGCAACGGCCGCGGTCGAGCTCCAGGATCCAGTTGGCCACGTTGTCCAGGAAGTAGCGGTCGTGGGTGACGGCCAGGACGGTGCCCGGGTACTTCTCCAGGTGGGACTCGAGCCACTGGACGCTCTCGGCGTCGAGATGGTTGGTGGGCTCGTCGAGCAGGAGCAGGTCGGGCTGCTCCAGGAGCAGCTTGCAGAGGGCGACCCGGCGGCGCTCTCCACCGGAGAGCTGAGTCACCTCGGCGTCCGGCGGAGGGCAGCGGAGGGCGTCCATCGCCTGCTCCAGCTGGCTGTCGAGATCCCAGCCGTTGCGGTGGTCGAGGGCGTCCTGGAGCTTGCCCATCTCGTCGAGCAGCTCGTCGCTGTAGTCGGTGGCCATCAGCTCGGCGATCTCGTTGAAGCGGTCGAGCATCGCCTTGGTCTCGGCGACGCCCTCTTCGACGTTGCCGAGGACGGTCTTGGATTCGTTGAGGGGGGGCTCCTGCTGGAGCATGCCGACGGTGAAGCCGGGCATGAGCCGGGCGTCGCCGTTGGACGGCTGCTCCAGGCCCGCCATCATCTTCAGCAGCGTCGACTTTCCGGTGCCGTTGGGACCCAGGACACCGATCTTGGCGCCCGGCAGGAACGACAGCGTCACGTCGTCGAGGACGACCTTGTCGCCGTGCGCCTTGCGCACGCGCTGCAGTGTGTAGATGTACTCCGGCATGCCTTTAGTTTAGGGCCTGGAAAGTTCAGTTAGGGGCGGCCTCGGGTCCGGGCCTGCGGGCCGGAGGCACGATGGTGGCCGACAGGCAGATCCGGTCACGGCCGAGCTCCTTGGCACGGTAGAGGGCGAGGTCGGCCGCGGCGAGCAGTTCGATCAGGTCGTCCCCGTGCACGCTCATGATCGCGACACCGACCGAGATGGTCACGGTGATCATGTTGTCGTCGGCCGGGACCGCCATCCGTCCCACCCGGGAGCGCAGCCGCTCGGCAACCCTGCGGGCCTCTGTCACGTCGGCCCTGGGCAGCAGGACGACGAACTCCTCACCGCCGAACCGGCCCACCACGTCGTAGTCGCGCAGCTGGCTGCGGATGGTGTCGGCCACCCCGACGAGGACCTGGTCGCCGATCAGGTGACCGTAGGTGTCGTTGACCCTCTTGAAATGGTCGATGTCGACGATCAGCAGCGCGAGCGTCTCCCCCGTGCGACGCGCTCTGACGATCTCGGTGTCGGCCTCTCGCTGCCAGGCCGCGGCGTTCAGCAGGCCGGTCTTGAGGTCGGTGCGGGCCGCGGCCTGAAGCTGGGCGTGCAGCAGGCTGCGCTGGAGCAGCACCACCGGGGGCAGCGCCAGGACCAGCAGAGCCGGATTGAGCCCGCAGGTGATGGAGATGATGACGCCGAGGCAGAGCTCGACGACGTCGAGGAGCAGGTTCTCCCGGTTCCACAGGACCTCCCGCCAGCGACTGTCGGGGTCGGCGGTGTGCGCCGCGATGGCGATCAGCGCGGTGTTGATCACCGTGAACAGGACCGCGCAGCCGACGGCCACCAGGATCGGCCCGCCGTCGCCCCTGGTCAGCGCGTTCAGGTCACCGACCGCGGCGTGGAAGAGCAGGGAGGCCGCACATCCGGCCAGGCCGATCGCCGCCGAGCTGAAGACCCGCCGGTAGACGACCGTCGCGCGCACCCGCCTCTGCAGCAGGAACTGGAGCGGAATGGGCGCCAGAAGCGCGTAGAGCGGCGGGAGCAGCAGCGCGGCGGGCAGCCACCAGGCGGAGAGCAGGTCCCGGTGGACACCGGCCGGCATGCCGAGCCTCCGGGTCGCCTCGATACACACGGCTCCACACGCCATCAGCGCGCTGAAGGTCAGCACATCGGACCAGCGGAAGACCCCGGATGCCAGGAAGAACACGATCGCGGCGAGATCCAGCGCCACTATCCCGCAGAGATAGCCGACCAGCGGGCGACGCTGTCCAAGCAGGGGCCAGCGATCGACCAAGGGTGTCATGCCGTCGCGCGGTTTGACCGAGGTGTGGCTGGGAGCCGCCATGTCGTCCCCCTCTCCGACTAACGATGTGTAACACAATAGTTGCGGAGTGTGCGACGCGCGATGGGAACCGCTACCTTTGACGGAGTGGGCCAGCCCACCGGTTGACCTACGTTTTGGAAACCGCTCCCTCGCGAGCGGGCCGTGTGGGAAAGGAGCAAAGCCATGCTGCGGGGCGTGACCTGGACCTAAACAGGTGTCCTGGGCATCTGACACGGGCAAGACCATCGGCTGGTCATCTCGGCGTCCCCGCGCTTCCGTGGTGAGACACCGACCGCGTCCGGCCGGTGCCCCCTCACTCCGCTCAGACCAGGCCCTATTACCGTGCGAGGCCTTGCACTTCCGTCAGACATCCCATCCTGCGAAGTCCGCACTTCACCGGACGCCTGCCCGTCCTCATCTCCCGTCCGAAATCTTCTCCGCTGAATCTTCCGTTCTAAGTCTTGTGTTCGAATCCGCCCCATCCCGCTGTCCGCGTTCTTCCCCTGCGCGGACCCGCACCCATCCCCCTGCCCGAATTCGACTCCCTGCCCACCTCGAACGATTCCTCCACCCGCCTCTCCGGTTCCGAACAGCCGATCGGGTTGGGAGGCCCGCGGCCCGGGCCTCCCAACGGGAGGCGGCTCAGGCCGCCACGCGCACCCGCGTCGGCCAGGGTGCCTCATCGCTCACGTCTGGGTGGATCTTCACCGCGCCCGGCACGGCCCCGGCCGTTTCCTCCCCGGTGATCCCCGTGGCCGGGTCGTCGTCGGCACCCACCGCCTCCACCCGCCTTGTCGTGCCCCTCGCCGCCTTCCTTCTCCTGGTCACGGCCTCTCCCCCCGCCGGCTCCTCCCCGGTGGAGCCGTGATCCACCGCACGCGAGGCGGCCTCTGCGGCCTCTCCGTGAATCGCACCCCCCTCGGCCGGTCCGCCGCCCGGCGCGACCCGCTCGTCGTCGAGCCCGGCCCGCAGCGAGGGCAGGGCTCCGGAAGCCCCCGCCTCGACGGGGGCACCGCCGCTCATGGCCCAGTCCGACGTCTCGCGATCGAGCTCGATCCGCTCCGTGCTGCCCAGGGCCGCGACCGGGCCGCCGCGCTGTGGCTTGCTGAAGCTCCCGAGCCCCCAGCGCAGGTCGTGTCCGAGCGAGTTGGCCTCCACCTCGGGCATGAATCGGCGCTCACCCTCGTGGGTGAACTCGCGGATCCGCAACCGTCCCTGAACGACGACGGGCTGGCCCAGCTGGACCGACTGGGCGACGTTGTCGGCGAGCCCGCGGAAGCAGCGGACGCCGAAGTAGGTCGTCTCACCGTTGCGCCACTGCTGGTTCTCCCGATCGAAGTAACGACTCGTCGAGGCGATCTTGAGCGAGGTGACCCGGGAACCGTCGGGGAAGGTGTGCTGGCGCGGCGTGGCCGCGACGTTACCGGTCAGCGTGACGTAGATGTCGTTCATCGTGCCTCCCATGAGAGCCGGCTGAGTGCCGGCGGTGTGAGAGACACGATGGTCCGAGCCGTACCCCTCGCGAGTCGCCGAATCGCGCTCTGGGGACAACCGCCGGATCCTCGGCCACGCTGTGGACAACCCCCGGGAATCAGCCTCGCAGGCTCCGCATGGCCGAGTAGAACTCGTTGTAGCGGGTCAGCTCGCGCTCCACCGGCTCGATCACCATGCTCTCCGCGAGCCCGGCGACCCTGCGGCGCATCTCGCGCTCCAGCGCGTCACGCTCGTTGCCCGCGCCGAGCACGATGAAGTTGCGGCTGGCCACCGCGGTGAGCAGCCCGAGCCCGAGTACCGAGAGCATCATCAACCCCACCCACGGCAGCGAGGCGGCGTCGCCGAACACCTCCAGCCCCGCCGGCGGCTCCCCCGTGCCGAACACGCCGTAGACCAGAGCCGTACCGACCCAGGCGAGGCCCGCGACGAAGAGCAGGACCAGCAGGTACTGCCAGGCGAGAAGCAGCCGCCACCAGCCGGGGACCCTGTCCAGGCGCGGTGCGACCTCTGAGAGCTCCTCCGACAGCACCTGGGGCAGCTGCGCCGAGCGGGAGCGCGCGGCATCCCTGATCCCGCTCTGCCACGCCTCGTGCATGCCGGAGGTCAGGCCGTCGGCCAGGGCCTGGACGGCGGTGTCCACCTCGGCGGGCTGCGCGCTGACCGAGCCACCGGTCAGGCTGCGGATCTCGTCTCGCAGATCGCCCAGGCGCAGGCTGTTCAGCGGATCAGGGCGGAGCTTGGCCGCCCAGCGGGTGTAGGGCCAGCCGACCCACTCACCGGACCTCGCGGCGTAGACGTTCTCCATCGCCTCGCCGACGGCGGGGACTCCGGCCGCGTCGCAGAGGGCGTCGGTGAGACCGATCCGGCGGGCGTCGTCAATGGAGGAGGGCGGCGCCGGGGTGCCGTCGGCGGGCATGACCTTCGCCAGGCGGAGCGTCAGCCGGTCGAGGTCGGCCTCCAGGCGCTGGGTGGCGGCCCTGCGCCTGGACACGGTCTCGGCGAGGACCGCCTTGAGGTCGTCCACGCCCGTACCCGTGATCGCCGAGGTGGTGACGACCACGGGGTGCTCGACCCCCTCGCGGTGGAGCAGGTCCTCCAGGTCCGCGACGCACTCGGCCAACTCCTCCTCGTCGAGCCGGTCGGACTGGTTGAGCACGAAGACCGTCACCGCCTCATGCCCGGCCAGGTCGGTCACGTAGCGCCGGTGCGTGGAGGCGTCGGCGTACTTCTGCGGGTCGAGCACCCACACGACGAGGTCCGCGACCTGGATCAGCCGGTCGGCCTCGGTGTCGGTCAGCGCCCGGATGGAGTCGTGGTCGGGCAGGTCGAGCAGGATCAGCCCGTGCAGCCGGCTCTCCCCGCGGTCCAGGGCGCTGGCCCGCGCGAAGCGGTGGCGCCACTGGATCTGCAGCCAGTCGAGCAGCGGGCCTGCGCCGTCCAGGCCCCAGACGCAGGCGTGAGTGCGGGCCGTGGTCGGGCGGCGCACTCCCGTCGGCGACAACTCCAGGCCGGAGATCGAGTTGAACAGCGTCGACTTGCCGCTGCCCGTGCCCCCCGCGAGCGCGACCACCGTGTGGTCGGAGGAGAGCTTGAGCCTGTCACCGGCACGCAGCAACAGCTGCCCCGAATCGGTGAGGAGCTTGGGCTCGACCTTGCCCGGCCCCAGCTCCACGATCCGAGCCAGCGCGGCGAGCCGGCTGCCGAGCCCTTGGCGTGACTGGGTGGTGCCAACACTCATCGGGCGACCTCAAGGTTGTACGTTGCCTGGTAAAGGCGGGTGGCGGCGGATTCATCCGGTATGCCGGCGCCGTCGAGAGCCTGGATGTACCGCGCCGTCTCATCGTCGAAGAGCATGCCGATCCGGGCGCGAAGATCACTTCGGGCCTTCACCCCGATGTTGCGCAGCGACTCCGCGCCGAGCAGCGCGTGTACCAGCCGTTGCGGCAACGCACCGGTGCCGTTCCGCGCCTCCGAGGCGCCGTAACCGAGCAGCCCGATGGTCAGGATCAGCGACAGGGACTCGACGTCGAAGGAGATCACCCTGGCCACCGATCGCTTGGTCACCCCCTCGGTGCGGATCAGCTCGGTGATGTGCTCCTGCCAGGCCGCGATGGTCCGGCCGGCCCTGCGCGGGAGATCGTCGGACGCGTGCCCGAGCTCGGCGGCCGCCGCCAGGACCTCCTGTGCGCCCGGACGGTTCAACCAGCGCGAGGCGGCCTCCTCCGCGGCCCGTTGCGCCGCCGAGACGACCACCGACTCCAACCCCGTCCGCAGCGCGGATCTCAGCGCGCTGAGCCGCTCGGGCGCCTGATGGCTCGCCTTGCCCGCGAGGCGGCCGGGCTTGCGCAGCTGGAGGGTGCGCATGAGATCGCCGGAACCGGCGAAGTCCTGCCAGCGGGCGAGCACCTCACCCCGGAGCAGCGAGCCGTCGCCGGTGCTCTCGTCGATCTCGACCAGTGCCTGGGCATAGGCGCTCTCCACGTCGGCGCGGAGGTCTCTGCGGAAGGCGACCTGGATCTCCAGCTGCTTGGCCAGGGCGGGGACACGAGTGCGGAAGCTGTTCAGCACCCCGTCCAGGGTGGCCCGCACGGCCTGCTCGCGACGCCGCTCGTCAACCGACAGCTCGGTCAGCCAGAGGCGCAGCTCGCTCACCTCGTGGTCGGGGAGCATGCCGTCGGTGACCTTGCCCTCGTTGACGACGAACCGGTCGACCTCGCCGAGACCGTACTCGGTCAGCATCCTGACGAAGTGCTTGGTGATCACTTCTCTGGACTTGGGCGGCACCCTGGAGAGCACGATGGCCAGCTTGGCTCCACGCTCCTTGGCCAGGCGGAGCAGCCGCCAGGCCGGGGCGTCGGCGTAGCGGGCGGCGGTGGTGACGAAGATCCACAGATCGGCCGCGTCGAGCATGCGGTGCGCGATCTCGTGGTGCTCCTCGACCACCGAGTCGATGTCGGGGGTGTCGAGCAGTGCCACACCGGGAGGTAGGCGCTCGGTGGAGACGAGCACAAGGCCGCCGGAGGCCGCCTCGGGGTCGGGCTCACTGAGCCGCCGAAGGCTACCGAGCAGGTCGCCCTTGGCGAACCACTCGTGATCGTCGGGGTGGCAGGCCAGCACAGGCGTTCCGGTCGTCGGACGGCGCACGCCGGTCGCGCTGACCTTGGCGTTGGCCAGCGTGTTGAGGAGTGTGGACTTGCCCGCGCCGGTGGAGCCCGCGACCACGACGAGGGCGGGCGCGGTGCTCGTGTGGACGCGGGGGATCACGTAGTCGTCGAGCTGGGCCAGGATCTCACTCTGGACCCGCCTGGCCTCCTCGGCCCCGGGGATGTCCAGGCCGAAACCGAGGTCGGTGACACCGGCGCGTACGGCGGTGAGCGCGCTGCTCAGGGCCTCGGAGACGGCGTCGGGAAGCGGCGTCTCCCGCATCCGGTCGCCCGGCGACCCCGCGTCCTCCTTGCCTCCGGCCTTCTCGTTCCGGTCGTTCTCGTCCGCGTCGCCGGCCCCGTCCAGGACCTCGGCGCCGGTCTCGCCGTCGCGCTGAGTCTCCTCGCCGGTCTCGGAGGGCTCGCCGTCACTTCGGTTCGCACCGCCGGTCTCACCGGTCTCGCCCTCCCGCGGAGCCTGCTCATCGATCTCGGCGGGCTCGGTGTCGCGCTGAGCCTCGTCGCCGCTCAGGGCCCGCTCTCCGGCCTCGCCGCCATCCTCGGCTCCGCCGGCGCCAGGCATCCCGGCGTCGCTCTCCGCCTCGTTCTCCGGCCCCTCGCGACGCCCCTCCCGCCGCACGTCCCCGATCTCACCGTCATCCGCGAGGAGGACCACGACCTCGTCGGACTCGGCGTCCTTCTCGGGCTCCTCCTGCTTCTCCTGGGGTCTGCTCACCCGAAGGGGCGGAGCGGCGGGCTCGGCGCGAGGCCGCCCGTCCTCGGCGCCGGGGACTCCGGGCGCGGGCCCGCCCCCCTCGGCCCGGGGGGAGAAGCCCTCATTCGCCGTACGGGGAGAGCCTGCGGCACCTTCCCCTGGGGCGGAACTCGAGGCGCCACCCCCGAAAGCGCCGGGTGAGGGGGTGGCGCGGGGAGCGCTCGGGGGAACGGGGGCACCTGGGCGAAAGAGCGCGCCGGGACCGGCCTGGGGAGCAGGGGCGCCGGGAGAAGGTGTGACGGGGCCACCACCGGCACGGGGAGCGCCCGGGAAAGCGGGCCCCGGACGGAAAATCGCATCGCGAGAGCCCTCCGCGGGGCCGTCTCCGCGAGAAGCTCCCGCAAAACCCCCCTGGGAGGCGGGAGCACCCGGCCTCGGAGGGACACCGGGAGGAGTGGTGGGAGGGCCACCACCACGCGAAGCGCCGGGGGAAGCAGGGGCACCCTGGCCCGGGGCCGCCACCGGCGGGGCGGGAGCGCCTCCACGGGGAGCACCCGGCGAGGCGGGGCCGGCACCACGGGGGGCCTTCTGAGGGGCGGGGGCACCGCCGCGGGAAGCGGCCGGAGAGGCGTTCGGACCGGAGGCCACACCGGGCGAGGCCGTGGCGGGGCCGCTGCGGGAGGCACCCGGAGGACGGCTGCCCGGAGCACCGGCGGAGGTGGGCTTGGCCACCTCCCGGGAGGTGGTGATGGCGGCGATCGCGGCCTGGGCGGCGGCCGCGGCGGCGTGGAAGGCCGCCATCGCCTCCTCCGAAGCGGGCGGGGCGGCTGGATCGACCGCCCCGCCCGGGGCGGCTGGACCGGCCTTCCTGCCCGGAGGCGTGGCGGGACCCGCTGTTCTGCCGGGGGGCACGGCGGGACCGGCCGCACCGGCGGAGGGCTGGGTGCGGGCGCGGATGGAGGCGGCGTCATCGTCTGGACGGATGGCGCCGAAGGTCACCGTCTGCTCGCCGGGGGATTCCTGGTCATCCGGCGGGGTGCCGCCGGGTGGCTCCTGGGGGGTGCCGGCGAGGCGAGGGTCACGGCCACCACCCGAATGGGGAGGCCTGTTGGAAGCCGATTTCACGGTACTCGCTCCGCTCGAACCATCTCGACCTCCTGGCCGACCTTCACGACATCACCGACGATCACGATCGCAGGGGGCCGAATCTCAGCCGCGCTTACGCGCTCCGCCACGGTGGAGAGCGTGGCGTAAAGAGCGCGCTGGGTCGGAAGGGTACCGTCCTGTACCACCATTACGGGAGTTTCCGGCGAACGTCCGTTATGGAGCAGCGTTTCGGCGATCACCCCGATCCGTTCGACCGCCATCATAAGCACCAGCGTGCCGCCGGATCTGGCCAGATTGGGCCAGTCGACCGTGGATCTCTCGTCGCCCGGCGGGACGTGTACGGAGATCACATGGAATTCCTGGCTGACACCGCGATGCGTCACGGGCACGTTGGCGGCGGCCGGCACCGCGACCGGGCTGGTGATGCCGGGGACCACGACCACCGGGATGCCCTCGCGGGCGCAGGCGAGCAACTCCTCACCGCCGCGGCCGAAGACGAACGGGTCGCCTCCCTTGAGCCGGACCACGAACTTGCCCTGCCTGGCGTGCTCGATCAGCAGCTCGTTGATCCTCTCCTGAGCCATGTAGCGCCCGTAGGGGATCTTCGCGGCGTCGATCAGCTCGACGTCCGGGGAGAGCTCGTCGAGCAGGGCCTGCGGGGCGAGACGGTCGGCGACGACCACGTCGGCCTGGGCCAGCAACTGCCGGCCACGGACCGTGATCAGGCCCGGGTCGCCGGGACCGCCACCGACCAGGGCGACGCCCACGGGCTTGGTGCGGTTGCGCCGGGCGTCGACCGTACCGTCCCTGAGGGCGCTCACGACGGCGTCCCTGATCCCGGCGGCACGCCGGGGATCGCCGCCGGCGGTGATCGCCACACTGATCTCGTCCACCTTGCCGCCGGCGGGGGTCCAGGCCGCGGAGGCGTCCTTGTCGTCGGCGCGCACGCACCAGATCCGCTTCGCCTCGGCCTCCTCGGCCACGGCGGCGTTCACCTCCGGGTTGTCCGTGCAGGCCTGCACCAGCCAGGCCCCGTCGACGTCGCCGGCCTGGTAGCGCCTGGCCTCCCAGGTCACGCGGCCTGTCGCGATGAGATCGTCGAGGGCGTGCGTGACGCTCGTCGAGACGACGGTGACCAGTGCGCCCGCGTCGAGCAGCGCCGGCACACGCCGCTGGGCGACGCGCCCACCGCCCACGACGAGTACCCGCCGCCCGGAGAGGCGCAAGCCGAGCAGGTAGGGCGACATGGCGACCGATCTCCCGTTCACGAGGAATTGTGAATCATGACGTGCTTAAGAGGTAAACCTACCGGCTAACGAGGCTCTCTTTGCTGCACCTGTGTTAACAGGTGTCAAGAGACGGCTGACTGTTGTCAACCGGCCGGCTTCAAGACTTCCGCAGGTCAGGCTTCCTTGTCTGTCACACCGGCGGAATCGAAGGTCGCGACCTCGTGCATCACCCTGGCCGCGGCGCAGACGAGCGGGTGTGCGAGCAGGCCGCCGGTGCCCTCGCCGAGCCGGAGTTCCAACTCCACCAGGGGGCGCAGGCCCAGGTGATCCAGGGCCGCGGCGTGACCGGGTTCGGCCGAGCGGTGCCCGGCCACGCAGTGGTCGACGACGTCGGGCGCCATCGCCGCCGCCGCCAGCGCCGCCGCCCCCGCGATGACACCGTCCAGGATGACCGGCACCCGCAGAGCGGCCCCGGCGAGGACGAATCCGGCGATCGCCGCGTGCTCCAGGCCGCCGACCGCGGCCAGCGTCTCCAGGGCGGACATCGATGGGGCGGACACCGAGGGGGCGGACACCGAGGGGGCGGCACCCGGCTCGCGCTCCAGGCCGTTCACCCGGAGTGCCTCGCGGACCACCTCGACCTTGCGTTCCAGGGTCTCGCCGTCGATACCGGTGCCCCTGCCGGTCACGGCCGCCGCTTCGTGCCCGGTGAACGCGCAGATCAACGCGGCCGAGGCGGTGGTGTTGGCGATGCCCATGTCTCCGGTGATCAGGCAGCGGGCGCCTCCGTCGACGAGATCGCGGGCATGGGCGATCCCGGCCTCCAGGGCCGCGACCGCCTGCTCGGGGGTCATCGCCGGTCCGCGGGACAGGTCGGCCGTACCGTACGCGACCTTACTGATCGTCAGTCCTGGCGCGGGGTCGAGGTCGGCGGCCACACCGACGTCGACGACCGTCACCGAGGCGCCTACCTGGGCGGCGAAGGCGTTGGCCACGGCGCCGCCCGCGAGGAAGTTGCCGACCATCTGCAGGGTGACCTCCTGCGGCCACGGGGTCACGCCCCTGGCGTGGACACCGTGGTCGGCGGCGAAGATCGCCAGAGCCGCGGGAACCGGGAGTGGCGGCGGGCTGACCGCCGCGGCCCCGGCCAGCCGTATCGCCACGTCCTCCAGCACGCCCAGCGCGCCCCTGGGCTTGGTCAGGCGGTCCTGATGGGCTCGGGCCTCGGCGACGGCCGCCGGATCGGCGGGTCGGATCGCCGCGATGGTCTCCTCGAGGATGGTCATGCGCTCCAGTCTGCCCGGAAACCACCTTTCGGAAAAACACGAAAAACCATAGCGGGATCACCAGGCGATGCCGCTGAGCGCCTCCTCGTAGCGCTCGATGACCACGTCGGCCAGGCCCTCGCAGTCGCCGATGACGTCGGCGCAGCGGACGTCCAGGTTCGAGTGGCCTGCGGCGTAGGCCATGGCCTGAGCCCAGACGCGGTCGAGCAGGCCGCCGGCGAAGAGCAGGTAGGGCACGACGATCACGCGCTTGGCGCCGAGGCGGCGGCAGCGCTCGATGCCGCCGGGGACACCGGGCGGGGTGAGGGAGACGAACGCCGTCTCCACGGTCATGTACTCGTGGGCGTGGGTCTCCCAGAAGAGCCGGGAGACCCGGTGCACGTCGGCGTTGGTCTCGGGGCTGGTGGAGCCGTCACCGACCAGGACGACGGCGGTCTCGCCGATCTCGATGTGCTCGGGTTCCTCGTCGAGCGGCCCGGCGGCGGGGACCAGCCGGAGGCTGGCGACCTCGGCGGCGGCGTCGGCCAGACGCTCGGCGAGCAGCGCGAGAATGCGGGGGTCGGAGCCCAGGGGACGGCCGTAGTCGCAGGTGAGCATGGGATGTCTCTCCCGCTCGCGGGCCATCGCGGAGGGGATGTCCGTGCCGAGCCACGTACCGCCGGTGAGACTCATGGGCTGGGCCACCATCCGGTGGTGCCCGCGCGCGACCAGCGATGCGACGGAGTCACTGAGGCGTGGCCTGGCCTTGGCGATGTAGCCACCGGAGACGTCCGCTGCCGTCTGGTCCAGGCGGCAGCGGAGCCGGTGGATGAACCTGCCGAATTCAGCGGATCCATTGTCGTTGTGCGAGCCCTGCCCGATGAGCAGCAGCGGCGGTTTCGTGACTCCTCCGCTCCCCGAGGGGAGCGGCTTCTCGCTTCCCTCGGCCGAGGTGGGCGACGGCCAAGCCCTGACCGCTTCAGACATCGGAACCGTAGCAGGGAGGCAATTCACCTGCCGGGTAAATCCGGCAGTCCCCTCGCTAAATATCATGGAAACAGGACTCCAATGACCTTGACCTGGGACTACGCAGTAGCGACTCGCGACAATATCCGATTTTGACACCGCATGAACAGGTAACGGATCGGTAAATTTCGCCTTTTCCCTGCGGACGTGTTGGACGGCGAGGATCAGATCGGCTCCGGCGGGCGACAACCGTCCGCCGGCCGAGCCCTGTGGATCACACGCCATGGCACGCTAGCCGGGCATGCCGTAGACGTCCAGCACGGCCACATCCGTGTTTCGCGCCCGACGCGCCTCCCGCTGCCGGGTCAGCGGATGACGACGACCTCCAGCGCGCGCGGGCCGTGCACGCCCTCCACCCGGTTCAGCTCGATGTCGCTGGTCGCGGAGGGGCCGCTGATCCAGGTCAGCGGCCTGGACGGGTCGAGCCTGCCGACGGCCTCGGGAACGCCGGCCACGATCTGCCCGGCGCGCACGACGCACAGGTGGTAGTCCGGTACCAGGGTCAGCGCCCGGCGCCCCTGCCCGGGGCCGGCGTCCAGCACGATCGTGCCGGTCTCCGCGATCGCCACGGCGCACCCGGTGACGACACCGTCCACCCCGTCCAGCTCGGCCGCGCTCAGCGGCGGATCGTCGGTGACCGGCTCTCCGGGGACCCACTCGGGTGGCAGTCCTTCGGGGACGACCAGCCGGGTGGCGCCCCGGCGGGCCAGCGCCGCCGCGATCGTCGCGGCCACCTCCCCCTCGTCCACCACGTGCACGACGGCCCGGTAGTCGGCCACCCGCTCGGCGAGCAGTTCCACCAGGCCCGTCGCGCGGGCCTGGTCCGGTGCGGTGCGGTAGGCGCGGGTGATCTCGACCTCGCCGGCCCCGGCCACCGCGGAGCGGATCCGCGACAGGATCAGCTCCCTGCTGCCCGCAGCGGTCATTGAACGCCTCCGTCTGTACGGTCCCACCAGTCACGGAATGACTCGGGGGGAATATCGGGAATGTCGCGTGTGTCGGTCCAGGCCGACAGCGGGCCCGGCAGGCGTCCGGGGACGAACCTGCGCAGGCGGCCGCCGAGCCGCTGAGCACGTGCCAGCCGCGCGGGGCGGTTGAACACCCAGCCGGCGGCACGCATGCCCAGGCGCTCGACGCGCGCGTGGCGGACCTTGCCACGCAGGTGGACCAGGACCTCGGGAATGTCGATCGCGACCGGGCAGGCGTCGAAGCAGGCGCCGCAGAGGGTCGAGGCGTACGGCAGCGACGCGTCCAGCTTCGAGGCGGTGCCGCGCAGCTGCGGGGTGAGGATCGCCCCGATCGGTCCCGGATAGACCGAGCCGTACGCGTGGCCTCCGGCCCGCTCGTAGACCGGGCAGACGTTCAGGCAGGCCGAGCAGCGGATGCAGCGCAGCGCCTGACGGCCGATCTCGTCCGCCAGCACGTTCGTCCGGCCGTTGTCGAGCAGCACCAGGTGGAACTCCTGCCCCTCGACCGCGCCGGTCCAGGTGGAGGTGTAGGGGTTCATCCGCTCGCCGGTGGAGCTCCTGGGCAGCAGTTGGAGGAAGACCTCCAGGTCCTGCCAGCCGGGCAGCAGTTTCTCGATGCCGACCACGCTGATCAGCGTCTCGGGCAGGGTGAGGCACATCCGCCCGTTACCCTCGGACTCCAGCACCACCAGCGTGCCGGTCTCGGCGATCATGAAGTTGGCGCCGGAGATCGCGACCCTGGTGGAAAGGAAGCGCTCGCGCAGGTGGAGCCGGGCGGCCTCGGCGAGGGCGCGGGGGTCGTCCGTCAGGTCCTCTGGCGCGGCACGCCCCCAGTCGGCCATCTTCTCCCGGAAGATCTCGCGGATCTCCGCGCGGTTGCGGTGGATCGCCGGGACCAGGATGTGTGAGGGCCAGTCGTCGCCGAGCTGGACGATCAGCTCGGCCAGATCGGTCTCGTAGGCGGTGACGCCCTCCAGTTCGAGTGCCTCGTTGAGGCCGATCTCCTGGGTCGCCATCGACTTGACCTTGACCACGCTGGTCTCGCCGGTGGCCTTGACCAGGTCGGCGACGATCCGGTTGGCCTCCGTGGCGTCGGCCGCCCAGTGAACGTGGCCGCCCGCCGCGGTGACCGCCTCCTCCATGCGCACCAGGTAGCGCTCCAGGTTGCGCAGGGTGTGGTCCTTGATCTCCTTGCCCGCCCGGCGGAGCTCGGCCCAGTCGGGCAGCTCGCCGACCACGGCGGCCCGCTTGCCGCGGATCGTGTGGGTGGCCTTGCGAAGGTTGTACCTGAGCTGCGAGTCCCGCACGGCGACCGCGGCGTTCGCGGGGAAGGCCGGCATGCCGAGGAAGGTGGCGCCCCCGCTCATCCGCGCACCGCCCTGTCGTCGCCGCTCTCCGTGGCGGCGAGGATCTCGGCGAGGTGCATGATCCGTACACCGGCGCGCTGGCGTACGAGGGCGCCGCCGATGTGCATCAGGCAGGAGTTGTCGGCGGCGCACAGCACCTCGGCACCGGTGGTCGCGACATTGTGCACCTTGTCCGCGCACATGGCGGCGGAGATCGCCGGGTTCTTCACCGCGAAGGTGCCGCCGAAGCCACAGCACTCGTCCGCTCCGGGGAGCGGGACCAGCTCCAGGCCCCTGACCTGCTCAAGCAGGCGGGTGGGCCGGTCTCCCAAGCGGAGGCCGCGCAGCGAGTGGCAGGTCGGGTGGTAGGTCACCCGGTGCGGGAAGTAGGCGCCGACGTCGGTGACACCGAGGACGTCGACGAGGAACTCCGAGAGCTCGTAGACCTTCGGCACCGTCTCGGTCACCTCCGCGGCGAACGAGCCGGGCGGGGGCCTCTCCCCCGCGGGGGCCCCGGCGGCGGCCGGGGTGCGGGCGAGACGCGGGTACTGCTCACGGACCATCGCGGCGCACGACCCGGACGGCGTGACGACCGCGTCGTACTCGGCGAAGACGTCCACGAAGTGCCGCGCGAGCCGTCTGCCCTCCTCGGGGTACCCCGTGTTGACGTGCATCTGGCCACAGCAGGTCTGCGCCCGCGGGAACTCGACGTCACATCCGAGGCGACGCAGCAGCGTGACGACCGCTCGCCCGGTGCCGGGAAAGAGCGTGTCGTTCACGCAGGTGATGAACAAGGCGACGCGCACGGCACTCCTTGTGACGGAATATGGTCAGACCATAGTATGGTCTGACCATATTCCGTCACAAGGAGGAGGCCCCCTTGAGCGGTTGGCAGCCGGTCCGGCGCACCCGGGCGTTCGAGGACGTGATCGCCCAGATCGAGCGGCGCATCGCGGACGACGGGCTCACGGTCGGCGACCGCCTGCCCGGCGAGCGGCAACTCGCCGAGCAACTGCGGGTGAGCCGGTCGTCCGTACGCGAGGCGATGCGGGTTCTGGAGACGCTGGGCGTGGTGTCGTCGCAGGTCGGGCGGGGGCCGGACGCGGGGGCCTGCCTCATCTCCAGGCCTGCGGACGCCCTGAGCGACCTGCTCAGACTCCATCTCGGGCTGTCGAACCTGTCACTGGCGGAGGTCGTCGACGCCCGGCTGATGATCGAAAAGTGGTCCGCCGCGCACGCCGCGGCACACGGGGCGGACCTGTCGGCCCTGACCGCCGCGCTGGAGAGGATGGACGCCTCGACGACCGCGGAGGAGTTCGTCGAGCACGACACGGCCTTCCACGTGGCCATCGCCGAGGCGTCGGGCAACAGGCTGACCACCGCCATGATGCTCTCGCTGCGTGACTCGCTCCGCCGCTACGCGGTCGGCGCGGTCGAGCGCCTCGGCGACACGGCAGGACTGATGGCCGATCATCATCGGATCCACCGGGCCATCGTCGCCGGGGACGCGGCGGGGGCCGCCGCCGCCGTCGAGGCCCACCTGCTGCGGGCCTACCCCGGCATCTCACGGTCCCCACGGACCGAGGAAGAGGGGCCTGACGGGCAGCACGGGCGGCTTGACCGAGTCGGCTGACCTGCAGGTGGCGCCCGAGCAGGAGACCAGGGCGTCGAGCTGCTGGTTGAACTGGGCGATCACGGAGAGCGGGGTCTCGGCGGCGATGTTGCGGAGCTGGTAAGGATCCGCGACGAGGTCGTAGAACTGGTACTCACCGGTTGCGTAGCGGACGAAGGTGTGCCAGGCGGTCCGCATGCCCTGGTAGGCCGGGACCGGAGTCTGGCGAGCCGAGCCCGGGTCCGTCGGGCGGTAGAACTCCAGCAGCACGTTCTGGCGCCACGAGGGCGGCGTGCGGCCCTGCAGGAGCGGCAGCAGGGAGCGGCCCTCGACGAAGTCGGGGAGCGTGGCACCGGCCAGCTGGGCGAACGTCGGGGCCAGATCCACCGTGGAGGCCATGTCGCCGATGACGCGGCCCGCCGGTACGCCGGGGCCGCGGACCAGGAGCGGCACCTTGATCGACTCGTCGAAGGGGGTGGTCTTGCCCTGGGCGAGCCGGTGCTGGCCCTGGTGGAACCCGTTATCGGAGGCGAAAAAGATATACGTTTCATCCAGCTTGCCGGAGACCCTGAGGGACTCGATCAGGGCACCCACCATGTCGTCCACGCCGAGCATCGCCCGGAGCCGGTCGCGGTAGTGCCGGTCGATCTTCTGCACCTTCCTGGCGTCGAACTGCGGGAGCGACCTGAGCCAGAGTGGCTCGGCACTGACATCCGGCTGGTTGAAGGACGGGGTGCGCGGGGCCACCGCTCCGGCGAAGGCGGCCTCGTGCCGGGGGGCGTAGTTGGCCGGGTTGTGCGGGGCGATCGGGGCGAGGTAGAGGAAGAACGGGTCGCCGCCCGGCTGGGAGACGAACGCCCCCGCCTTCGCACTGAGCACGTCGGCCAGGTAGTCCTCCGGCGCGAAGCCGTAGGCCCGCAGCGCGCCGTTCTCGTTGAGCGTGTAGCCGTACTCCTCGTAGAGCCTGCGCACCGGCACGTCCCACTCGTCCCAGCCGGGTGGCACGTAGGTGGCGGCGGTGGCGCCGCCGGGGTAGTGGTTGAGGTACTTGCCCATCAGGCCGGTGCGGTATCCGGCCGACTTCATCCAGGTCCCGAGCGTGGAACGTTCCAGGCCGGTTGTGTAGTACTTGGTGAAACCGCCCTCGGGAGCGGTGTTGGTCAGCACTCCGTGGCTGTGCACGTACTGGGAGCGCATGATCGACGCGCGTGACGGGCAGCACCAGGAGTTCGGCACGAAGAACCGGTCGAAGCTGGTGCCACCCCGGGCAAGGAGGTTTGAGATGTTGGGAAATTTCTGGAGATCCCCTGCATCCAGGTCGTCAACGAGGACCAGCACGATGTTGGGCCGCCCCGCCGCGTGCGCCACGGCCGGGATCGCTCCCGCGACGGCGAGGGCAAGGAGAAAGATCAGGGAGAGGAGCTTGCGAGCTGCATAGAGCACAGATGGACGCTTCCCGGGAGACCGAATTTCGACACCTCACACTCGACCGACCAATGTAGAACGTGTTCTAATTGCGGAGCGTGTCCGGCCTTACGTTGCGAGGAGACCCGGTGAGTACCGACCTGAGACTCGGCCTGAACCTCGGCTACTGGCAGCGCGACGCCGACGACGCCACCGAACTCGTCCAGGCCGCGGAACGGCTGGGGTACGAGTCCGTCTGGACCGCGGAAGCCTACGGTAGCGACGCCTTCACCCCTCTGGCCTGGTACGGCGCGCGGACGTCCCGCATCAAGCTGGGCACATCGGTGGTGCAGATCTCCGCCAGGACTCCGGCGGCGACCGCGATGACCGCGATGACCCTCGACCACCTCACCGGCGGGCGGCTGCTGCTCGGCATCGGCGCGTCCGGCCCTCAGGTGGTCGAGGGCTGGTACGGCCGTCCGTTCCCCAAGCCGCTCGCCCGCACCCGCGAGTACGTCGAGATCATGCGCAAGGTCTGGCGCCGCGAGGAGCCGGTGACCAGCGACGGCGAGCACTACCCCCTGCCCTACCCGGGCGGCGCGAACCTCGGCAAGCCGCTGAAGCTGATCACCCACCCGCTCCGCGGCGAGATCCCCCTCTATCTCGGCGCGGAGGGCCCGAAAAACGTCGCGCTCGCCACCGAGATCGCCGACGGCTGGCTGCCGCTCTTCGTGTTCCCCGAGAAGATCGAGCGGATGTACGGCCCCTCGCTCGCCGGCGCCGGGCCTGACTTCGACATCGCCGCCATGGTCATGACACTGATCACCGACGACGTCAGGGCGGCGCTGAACGGGGTGAAGATGATGCTGACCCTCTACATCGGCGGCATGGGTGCCAAGAGCCGCAACTTCCACGCCGACATCATCGGCAGGATGGGCTACGCCGAGGCCGCCGAGCAGATCCAGGCGCTCTACCTGGCCGGGCGCAGGGAGGAGGCGTTCAACGCGATCCCCGACGAGCTGGCCGACGGCATCTCCCTGGTCGGCCCGGTGGGCCGCATCCGCGAACGCCTGGAGCTGTGGCGCAAGAGCCCGGTGAGCAACCTCCTGGTGATGGGCCCCCGCGACGAGACCTCCCTGAAGGCGATCCGGGACCTGGTCCTCGGCTGAGCCACCCCGCCCCCGCCGGGGTGGCGGACCCGCCGGGTGCCCCGCCGCCCCCTCCGGGGCGGCGGGGCGGGAGATCACTTCCGGGCGCCGAGTTCGTTGACCCAGCCGGAGCTCTCGTACGCGACCTTGAGCCCCTTACGGGCGGGGATGAACACGGTGCGGGAGTCGGTGGCGCGGGGCTTCTCGTCCGGGCCGTCGTAGCGGAAGGCCAGCAGGCGCGCCCCCGACTCGTCGATGACCAGGGTGTGGTGGCCGTTGGCCGTGGTGACCGCGGTGCCCGTGCGGCCGATCGGGTCGAGGACGCCCTGCTTCAGGACGAGTCCCGGCTGGGCGGCCAGGATGCGCAGCATCGAGGCGCGCGTGGCCGCGCTCGTCGGCATGGAGAGCAGGTGACGCGCCCCCTCGAAGGCGAAGTTCGCGAACGATCCCTCGCGGTGCGCCGAGCGGAGCCAGCGCTCCAGTCCCTCGACGTCGCCTGGCAGCTTCTGCTCCGTGCCCAGGGTCAGCGTCTTGGCACCGATCTGCATTCCCAGGACCATGGAGAAGTCCTCGGTACGCGGGGCGGGCCACAGGGACGGGGATCCCTTGGCCTTCCAGGCCGCCTCATCGGCGGCGGTCTCGAAGGTGACCTGGACGTCCTGGTTGGAGGAGAGCCGCCCGTTCTTGCCGTCGGACCAGGATTCGTCGGTGTGGGCGACGATCGCGCCGGACCCGACGGGCTCGAAGGTCCGGGTGCGGTCGAACCAGTACCGGCCCTCGGGGGTGCTCTCATGCGCCACCGTCTTCGCGCTCGCCAGCAGGAACGACCGGGCGTCGAGCGTCACGGCGGTTTTCTCTGCCGGGGACCTGTCCGGGGCCGCGACGGAGGAAGGGGCCCCCTCGCTCCGGCCGCCCCCCGGTCCCCGCAGCCCGATCGTGCCCGTCATGACCGCCGGTACCGCCACTGCGGCGGCCAGCCCGATGAGGGCGCCGGTCAGCACGAGTCGCGGCCTGAGACGCAGGCGGGACACGGGGCGGAGGCGAGGCTTGGCCGTCGCGAAGGCGCGGGCGAGGTCGGCCTCGCGGCGACGCCGGTAGGCGTCGTCGGTGAGGGCGTCGGGGCGCAGCGCGCGGATGCGCTCGTCAACGTCGTTCATGACTGCTCCTGCAGGGTGATGGGGGTGAAGTCGAATGCCTGGGACAGGCGGCGGCGAGCGCGGTGCAGACGGACCGTGAACGCGCGGGCCGAGCAGCCCACGAGTTTGGCGGCCTCGGCCGGGGTGAGGCCGTACCAACTGGCCAGGACCACGGCCTCGACGTCCAGCTCGGACAGCCCGGTGAGCGCCGCGAGCGCCGCCTCGCGCTCGGTGACCTGCTCGGCCACGTCTCCCTCGGGGGAGAGGTCGGCCAGCCGGTCCGCCAGCGCCTGCCGTCGTAGCCCGGAACGCCACTGCTTGCGCAGCAGGTTGCGGGCGATGCCGAGCAGCCACGGCAGCGGCGCCTCCGGCAGCCGCTCCAGCTGCTGCCAGGCGATCAGGAACGTCTCGCTCGCGATGTCCTCGGCCGCCTGTCGTTCGGCCCGCAGCAGCGCGTAGCCGAGCACGCTGCGATAGTGCCGGTCGTACAGCGCGGTGAATCGCGCTTCTGGATCATCCACACCCAGTAATGCCTTTCCCGGGGCTCCGATCACTGGCCGGCCACAAAATTGTCCGATGCGCCCGCTTCCATGGTGCCGCGCGGACCCGCCGGCGCCCTACCCTGCCGTCGTCGGCCGGGGCACATTGACCGGACTGCCGATTTCACCTCGGTACGGAACTGGCAAAATCCGTCAGGTGACGATTCGAGTGCTCATCGCCGACGACCAAGAGCTGGTGCGGACCGGGTTCCAGATGATTCTGGACGCCCAGGAGGACATGGAGGTCCTGGCGACGGCCGCCAACGGAGCCGAGGCCGTCGAGCTGGCGCGGAGGCTGCGGCCCGACGTCTGCCTGCTGGACATCCGGATGCCCAAGCTGGACGGCCTGGAGGCCACCCGCCTCCTGGCGGGACCGGAGGTGCCCAACCCGATGAAGGTGGTCATCGTCACGACCTTCGACCTGGACGAGTACGTCTACGGAGCGCTGCGCGCCGGAGCGACCGGTTTCCTGCTCAAGGACAGCGGGCCGACCCTGCTCATCGAGGCGATCCGGGCCGCGGCGGCGGGGGACGCGCTGGTGTCGCCCTCGGTGACCGTGCGCCTGCTCGAACACCTGGCCCACCCGCGGGCCGGTGCCCTCCGGCCGCCCCGCGATCCCCTCACCGAGCGCGAGCTGGACGTCGTACGCCTGGTGGCCAGGGGACGGACCAACCAGGAGGTCGCCGCCGAGCTGTTCGTGTCGCTGTCGACGGTGAAGACGCACCTGGGAAGCATCCAGGCGAAGC
This sequence comes from Streptosporangium sp. CA-115845, assembly GCF_050943795.1. Taxonomy (NCBI): domain Bacteria; kingdom Bacillati; phylum Actinomycetota; class Actinomycetes; order Streptosporangiales; family Streptosporangiaceae; genus Streptosporangium; species Streptosporangium sp. CA-115845. Next base: position 7,540,059 of record NZ_CP191988.1, read on the forward strand.
TCGGCGCCAGGAACCGGGTGGAGATCGCCGCGTGGGCCTGGGAGTCGGGCACCGTGAGCTGAGCGAGCCGAGTTGGCCGAGTGGACAGAGTGGTCCGAGTGGGCTGATTAGCGAAAGGGCTGACGGGATAGAAAAAGGGCAGGTCCTCAGCGCATGGCGGGGGGAGATATACATGCGCTCTATCCCATCTCTACAGAAAAGGTCGGCTTCGGCCGTCTACTTCACCCTTACCGTCCTGGTGGTCGCGACCGCCGCCCTGGCCGTGTTCGAACAGGCCCGTGGCCGGCGACTCGTCCTGGAGATCTCGAAACTCGGCGGCGACCCCCACGCCCCCGGTGCCGACGCGATCTTCGGCGCGGTAACGGTCTTCGCGATCCTGATCATTTTCTTCGCCGCGGCCGCGATCGCCGCCGTCGTCGCGTACCTGAACTGGCTGCTCCGTGCCCAGCAGTACGCCGACCGGCCCGCGGTGGTCACCGTCCTGGCGAGCTGGTTCGTGCCGGTGGTCAACCTCGTCGCCCCCGCCGTGCTGGTCGACCGGCTGTGGCGGGCCTCCCGTCCGCCGGCCGACCGCCGCACGCGCTGGCGGGTGCTGCTCGCCGCCTGGTGGCTGAGCTGGCTGGTCGCGCTCACGCTGGTGCTGGTACGGCTCTGGCCGGGCGTGTCCCAGGCGAGCAGCGGCCTGACCGGTTTCGGCCCACCCGAGCTGACCGCCGTCACGGTCGCCGCACTGCTCTGCGCGGCGACGGTCCGGCAGATCACCGGGATCCAGACCGCGGGCGCCAGGCGCCGGCACCGGATCCCGGCGAACCGTCCGGAGCGTGCCGGACGCCGGGGCGGAGTGGGGTCCTGGAGCGTGGCCGCGGCCTGGGGCGGGAAGTCAGTCCCAGGCCCTGATCAGCAGCCAGCCCTCGCCCGCGGTGTCGAACCGGAGCTCGTAGGTGCCGACCTGGCCACCGGTGGCGGCCTCGGCCCGCCAGAACCGGCGCTCGCCCGGATCACTGTCGGAGACCTTCCACCACTCGCGCGCGACAACCCAGTGGTCGAGAATCCGGTGGACCGTGTAGAGCCGGTCTCGCCAGACGAACTGGACGGGCCGTCCCTCGCGGGTCCACACCTCGACAGGGTCGCCGTAGAGTCGGTTCAAGACGCCTCTTCTCCCCGCGGCTTCGGATGAGTGCCCGGGGGAAGGCGGGCCTACCGTATCGAACATACGTTCTCATCGAGCCGGGCGCAAGTCACCCATCTGCCGTACCAGCGGGTTGGCGTCCACCGAGTTGCGAATGCCGAAGGTCACGCTGCCCGCGCGGTAGCGGTCGTCGGACCACTCGACGGGCCGGCCCTCGTGGGTGGTGGTGACCCGGCGCTGACGCAGCAGCGGGCTGCCCCTGCGCACGGCCAGCAGCCTGGAGTCCTGCACGCCGGCGGCCACCGCGTCGATGAGGTGCTCACCGTAGGCGAAGACGAGGCCGACACTGTCGTAAAGGGCCCGGGTGATCGACTCGCAGCCGGGTTCGATCCGCTCGACGGCCGGGGCGATCCATCCGGCGTAGGTCGTGCGCTCCAGCATCACCGGCTCGCCTTCCAGGGAACGGAGCCGCAGCACCGACAGCACCGGTTCGCCCGGCTGGAGCGCCAGCCGGGCCGCCTCGGTGGCGTCCGCGCCCCTGCGACGCTGTTGCAGCACCTGCCCGCTGACCCGGTAGCCCAGCGCCCGCGCCCACTGGGCGAAGCTGTGCAGCTCGGCGAAGCTCTGGCTGCGCTCGCGGCCGAGCACGATGCGCCTGGCCCCCTGCCGGGAGCCGACCAGGCCCTCGGTGGCGAGCACCGCGACGGCCTGACGGATCGTGCCCCGGGAGGCCGCGAAGCGGGTGGCCAGATCGGCCTCCGAGGGCAGTTGGGCCCCCACGGCGTACTCGCCTCGCATGATCGCGTCGCGCAGCCTCTCCGCGATGCCCAGGTAACGGGGGGTCACATCAGGCCCCTCTCCCTCGACCCCCCGAACGACGGGATTCCTTCCCTTGCGCCTTCCAACACCCGCGCCCCCTTCAGGACACCCGCGAACGTCCGGTGACCGCGCAATCCCGCCTCACCTCTCAGAACCACCCTCGCATTCGGCCCGACATCCGGCTCTGTTCCCGCCCCTGTTCTCGAAGGTGGGCGCGCTGCTTGGCTGCGCGCACCGACCGACGAGGCCGACCTCCACCCTAAACACCCCTGAATCACCCACATAGCTGCGATTTTCGCATTTCACCCACGTACTCCACGCGTTCACCAAACAGCAACTTATTCACGGCATACGAGGTCTAGCTTGTTTGTACAAGTTCGTCTACTTTCATGAAATATTGCGCGACACCCCCTTGGGAGACACAGTGATCGCATCCCGAGTTCGCCTTGCAGGTCTGGCCGCTTTCCTCCTGGTGGGAGCCACCGCGTGCGGGGCCGCCCCCGGCACGTCGACCCCGTCGGGAACCGCCTCCGATGGAGGCTCCGCGGCCGGCGTGGACGCCAGAACCGCCACCTCCGCGGCCGACTTCGGCGGGCTGGACAAGCTCGTCGAGGCCGCCAAGAAGGAGGGCAAGCTCCACGTCATCGCCCTGCCGCCGGACTGGGCCAACTACGGAAAGATCATCGAGGCGTTCAAGGCGAAGTACGGCATTGAGATCGAGAGCGAGACGCCCGACGCCTCCAGCGCCGACGAGATCAACGCGGTGAAGACCCGCAAGGGTCAGGACCGCGCCCCCGACGTTCTCGACATCGGCCAGTCCTTCGCGATCAGCGGCGCCGCCGAGGGCCTGTTCGCGCCGTACAAGGTCCAGACGTGGGACAAGATCCCCGAGAACCAGAAGGAGCCCTCCGGCCTCTGGTTCAACGACTACGGCGGCTACATCTCCATCGGCTGCGACGCCAAGAAGATCGACAAGTGCCCGGAGACCTACGCCGACCTGCTCAAGCCCGAGTACAAGGGCAAGATCGCCCTGAACGGCAACCCGACCAAGTCCGGCTCGGCGTTCGCGGGCGTGTACGCGGCGGCCCTCGCGAACGGCGGCTCCTTCGACGACATCCAGCCCGGCCTGGACTTCTTCAAGAAACTCAAGGAGAGCGGGAACTTCAACCCGGTGGAGACCACCCCGGCCACCATCGAGAAGGGCGAGACCCAGATCAGCATCGACTGGGACTACAACAACGCCGCCTACGCCCCCAAGATGGCCGAGAAGGGCATCGACTGGAAGACCGTCATCCCCAGCGACGGCAAGTACTTCCAGCTGTACGCCCAGGCCATCAACAAGGACGCCCCGCACCCGGCCGCCGCGCGCCTGTGGCAGGAGTTCCTCTACAGCACCGAAGGCCAGAACCTCTACCTCGGGGGCTTCGCCCGCCCGGTCCTGCTGCCCGCCATGCAGGCCGACGGTTCGGTCGACAAGGCCGCCGAGGCCAACCTCCCGCCGGTCGACGGCGAGCCCACCTTCCCGTCGGAGGCGCAGGTCAACAAGGCCAAGGAGGTCCTGGCGAACGGCTGGGGCGCCGCGGTCTCGGGATGACGGCCCGCACCGCCCCGCGCGGCGGCCACGGCCGATCCAGGAACTGGCTGGGCGCCCTGCCGCTGCTGGTCGTGGTGACCGTGGCGTTCGGCATCCCGGCGATCACCCTGCTCGTCGGGGCGTTCACCGTCAGGGATCCGGCGACCAGGGTGTCGTCCATCGGCACCGCCAACCTGTCCAGGAGCCTGCAGGGCGCCTACCTCAACGCCCTGCTCAGCAGCGTGCAACTGTCGGCGGTGGTGGCGGTGGTCGCCGCGGTCCTCGGGACGTTCCTGGCCCAGGCCGTGATCACCTCTCGCTTCACGGCGCTGCGCGAGGCGGTGCTGACCTTCTCCGGCGTGCTGGCCAACTTCGGCGGCGTGCCACTGGCCTTCATCTGGATCGCCACCCTGGGCAACTCGGGGGTGCTCACCACCGCGCTGGGCATCGGCCCCGGCACGCTGTACAACTTCTGGGGCCTGGCCCTGGTCTACCTGTACTTCTCCGTGCCGCTGATGGTGCTCGTGGTGACCCCGGCGCTGGACGGCCTGCGCCCGCAGTGGCGGGAGGCGGCGCAGAACAGCGGCGCCACCACCTGGCAGTTCTGGCGCCACGTCGGCATCCCGGTGCTGACCCCCGCGCTGCTCGGCGGCGTCGTCCTGCTGTTCGGCGGCGCGTTCGCCGCCTACGCCACCGCCGCCGCCATGGTCGGCAGCACGGTCCCGCTGGTCACCCTGCAGATCGCCGACGCGCTCACCGGTGACGTCCTCATCGGCTACGAGAACATCGCGCTCGCCCTGAGCCTCGACATGATCGTCATCGCGCTGCTGGTGATGGCGGTCTACCTGCCGCTGCAGAGGAGGAGCTCCAGATGGTTGCGGTAGCCGCCCTGCCCGACGTCACTCCCGGCGGCCCGGGCCCCGCCGCCCGCCCCGGGCGGCGACGGGCCTGGCGGGGGGTCGTGCTGATCGTCGCGGCGCTCTACTTCGTCGTGCCGATGGCCGTGTCGTTCTGGTTCACCGTCTACTCCGAGAGGCAGGGCTTCTCACTCGCCGCCTACGGGCGGATCCTGTCGGCGCCCGGCTTCCTGTCCAGCCTGCTGCTCTCCCTCGGGCTGGCCGCCGCCACCATCGTCGCGGTGCTGCTGCTGACCCTTCCGGCGATGCTGGCCGTACGGCTCGGCGCGTCGAGGCTGGGGCCGGTGCTGGAGCTGATCGCCACGCTCCCGCTGGTCGTGCCGCCGATCACCTACGTGGTCGGCATCAGCACGGCGCTGCGCGGCGGCATCGACGCGCTGGCCGCCACACCGCTCTGGGCGACGCTGATCGCCGTCCAGGACGAGCGGTTCCCGATCGTCCTGGTGCTGGCGTACGTGGTGCTGACGCTGCCGTTCGCCTACCGGTCGCTGGACGCCGGGCTGCGTGCGATCGACGTGCGGACCCTGGTGGAGGCGGCCCGCAACCTGGGCGCCTCGTGGCCGTACGTGCTGTTCCGGGTGATCATCCCCAACATCCGCTCCGCCATCGCCAGCGCCTCGTTCCTCACCCTCGCGCTGGTGCTCGGCGAGTACACGGTCGCCGCCCTGCTCGGTTACCAGACCTTCCCGGTCTGGATCGTCACCATCTCCGGGAACGACGGGCAGCTCTCCGTGGCACTGTCGATCATCAGCCTGCTCCTCATCTGGCTGCTGCTGCTCACCCTCTCGGGTGCGGGAAGGAAGCGTTCGTGACCGTCGAGTTCCGAGGACTGCGCCGCGCGTTCGGCCGTACGGTCGCGCTGGACGGCCTGGACCTCACCGTGGAGCAGGGCGAGCTGATGGCCCTGCTCGGCCCGTCGGGCTGCGGGAAGACCACGGCGCTGCGCTGCGTCGCCGGGTTCGAGCACCCCGACGCCGGGGCGGTGCTGGTGGACGGCAAGGACATCACCCGGGTCCCCGCCAACCGGCGGGACGCGGGCATGGTCTTCCAGTCCTACAGCCTGTTCCCCAACCTCAACGCCAGGGACAACGTGGCCTTCGGGCTCCGGGTCCGCAAGGTGCCCACCGCCAGACGGCACGCGCGGGCGGCCGAGTTGCTGGAGCTGGTCGGCCTGCCGGCGCACGCCCAGCGCTACCCGCACGAGCTCTCCGGCGGCCAGCAACAGCGCGTCGCCCTGGCCAGGGCGCTGGCGCTGGAGCCGCGCGTGCTGCTGCTCGACGAGCCGCTGTCCGCGCTGGACGCCAAGGTCCGTGTCACGCTCCGCGAGGAGATCCGCCGGCTCCAGCTCGAACTGGGCATCACCACCATCTTCGTCACCCACGACCAGGAGGAGGCCCTGTCGGTCGCCGACCGGGTCGCGGTGCTGCGCGCCGGACGGCTGGAGCAGTGCGGTCCCCCGGCCGAGGTCTACGACCGGCCCGCCACCCCGTTCGTCGCGGAGTTCGTCGGCGCGATGAACCACGTGCCCGGCCACCTGTCCGGTCAGGAGGTCACGGTCCTGGGCCGGCTCATGCCGGTGGACGGCCCGCGGCCCGCCGCCTCCGACGTCGACGTGCTGGTCCGCCCCGAGGCGGTGCTGGTCACGCCCTCCTCCGAGGGAAGTGCCACGATCGTGGCCTCGTCCTTCCGCGGCTCGGTCGCGCGGCTGCGGGTGCGGCTGGGCGAGCTGGAGATCCTCAGCGACGTACCGGGACACGACGCGGTGCGGCTGGCGCCGGGCACGCGGGTGGACGTCGCCCTCGTGCAGCGGCCCGTCCTCGTCGCGGCGCGCACCGCCCCCGCTCTCCCGGGGCCCTCGGGGCCCTCGGGGCCGGATGCGTCCGAGGCGTCGGAGGATCCCGCGGGTGTCGGGTGAGCTCCGCGCCGTCCTGTTCGACATGGACGGCACACTCGTGGACACCGAGGGAATGTGGTGGCAGGCGTGCGCGGCGGTCGCCGCGGAGTCGGGTCTGGAACTGGCCGAGGCCGACGCCGGCCACGTGCTCGGCCGCCCGGTCGAGTACGTGGCCGCCCACCTGGTACGGCGCGCGTCGTCCACCGCTTCCGACGCGTCCGCGCTCCCCGGTGAAGCGGACACCGTCGAACGGGTGGGGGCGCGGCTCACCGACGCCTTCGCCGAGCGGATCGCGGGCGGGGTGACGCCGCTGCCCGGCGCGATCCGGCTGCTGGACGACCTGGCCGCGGGTGGCGTACCCGCGGCGCTGGTCAGTGCCTCCCCCCGGCGCATCGTGGACATGGTGCTCCAGACCGTCGGGGCCGAGCGGTTCACCCTGGTCGTGGCCGCCGAGGACACCGCGCGCGGCAAACCGCTGCCGGACCCCTACCTGCGGGCGGCCGCCGAGCTGGGCGTCGATCCCGGCGAGTGCGTGGCGGTGGAGGACAGCCCGACCGGGCTCGCGGCGGCCCGCGCGGCCGGATGCCGGGTGGTGTCGGTCGCGGGCGGCATGGCGCGGGAGGGCGTGCTGGCCGTGGACGGCCTGGAAAAAGTGGACCTTCCGCTGTTGCGACAGCTGGCGAGCGGCCAGAGATCGATAGGCTGAGCCACTCATGTGATGGCGTACGCGGTTAGGTACAAAGGTGAACAACCTCAGTCCCGACGAACCACTACAGATAGGCCGATACCGCTTGGTCAGCAGGCTGGGCCGAGGCGGGATGGGCACGGTCTATCTCGGCGAGTCCCCCGACGGTCAACAGGTCGCCATCAAGGTCATCAACTCGGAGTACAGCCAGCACGAGCGGTTCCGGATGCGCTTCCGCAGGGAGGCCGACGCCGCGCAGCGGGTCCGCAGGTTCTGCACGGCCGCGGTCATCGAGGCGGCGCTCGACGGCGACCAGCTCTACGTCGTCACCGAGTACGTCACCGGCCCCAACCTGGAGGAGGCGGTGGAGTCCGGCGGGCCGCTGCACGGCTCCAGCCTGGACGCGCTGGCCGTCGGGGTGGCGACCGCGCTGACCGCCATCCACGCCGCCGGGGTGGTGCACCGCGACCTCAAGCCCTCCAACGTGCTGCTCTCCCCGGTCGGCCCCCGCGTGATCGACTTCGGCATCGCCCGCGCGCTGGACACGCTCAGCGGGATGACCGGGACCGGGGAGATCCTCGGCACCCCCCGCTACATGGCGCCCGAGGTGCTCCGCGGCGAGCCGGTCTCGGCCGCCTGCGACGTGTTCTCGTGGGGCTGCCTGATGGCCTTCGCCGCGAGCGGGCGAGCTCCGTTCGGCGGCGAGGCGCTGCCCGCGGTGCTGTACCAGGTGCTCAACACCGAGCCCACCCTGGAGGGCATGGAGCCCGCGCTGCGCGAGCTGGTCGGCTACGCCCTGGCCAAGGACCCGCGGCACCGGCCCACCTCCCAGCAGCTCCTCGACCATCTGGTGGGCCGCTCCGCCGCGCCCGAGCAGACCGTCCACTCGGTTCAGGCCTCCTGGCAGGGGCAGCCGGCCGGGCCCGCGAACGCCCCGGGGACCGACGACCCCCGGTGGACCCCCACCTCGATGTCCTCCCAGCCCGGCTACACGTTCTCCGGCAACCCGCAGACGGGCCCCGGCCACACGCTCCTGGGTCCGCAGAGCGATCTCGGGATCTTTCCGCGTGAGCAGTCGGCCAAGCGCCGCAAGCTGGTCATCGGAGCGGCCGCGGCGGCCCTGGTGGTGGCCGGCGCGTTCGGCCTGAGTCTGGCCCTCTCCCCCGGCGGCCCCCCGGAGAACCTCGCTCTGCTCTACCAGGACGACTTCACCCAGAGCGGCACCGGCTGGAGCGGCGGCGCCTACAATCCGCTCGCTGACACCTACGGCTACGGCTACGCCCCCGACGGCTACTACGCCATCGACGTCAGCGGCTACTCCCCCATCAAGCGGGAGCAGGCCCCGATCCCCTTCGTGCCCGCACCCCCCGCCACCCCCAACCCCACGGCGAGCCCCACACCGGTCACGCCGAGCCGGATCCTGCTCGGCACCGACATCACGATCCGCTCCGGCAGCATCGGCATGGGCGAGTACGGACTGTTCTGCCGGGGCGAGGACGACAACAAGGCGACCCGGTACGAGTTCCTGCTCGACACCGCGGGGAACGCCCGCATCCGCAAGACCGTCAAGAGCGCTGGGGGCGAGCTCACCAAACCCGTCAAGGTCGACCTGCCCAAGGGGAAGACCGCCCGCCTTCAAGCCGAGTGCACCGGGGTCGACGGGGGCGTGCAGCTCAACATGTGGGTCAACGGCGATCGGACGCAGTCCTTCCTCGACACCAACCCGCTGCCCAACGGCCTGGTGGGCGTGATCGCCCGGGTCGGCGAGAACAGCGACGCCGTGCTCAGGACCGCGTTCGACAACTTCACACTGCACGGCCCCGCAGCCACCGGGCAGCCCTGAGTGATCCGCCCGGTGTTGGGGACGATCGGGACACTGACAGATCGAAGGAGTTCAGCACGATGCGCGCCATAGCCGTCTCCGCCACCGGCGGCCCCGAGGTTCTCACCTACGTCGACGACCATCCGGACCCCGAGGTGAACCCCGGGGAGGTCCTGGTCGACGTCGCCGCCTCCGGCGTGAACTTCATCGACATCTACCACCGGATGGGCCGTTACCCGCTCTCCCTGCCCTTCATCCCCGGTGAGGAGGGCTCGGGCACCGTCGTCGCGGTCGGCGAGGACGTCCACGACGTCGCCGTCGGCGACACCGTCGCCTGGGCGTCCGTGCCGCGCAGTTACGCCTCCAGGGTCGCGATACCCGCCTCCAGGCTGCTCCCGGTACCCGAGGGGGTCGCCCCGGAGGCCGCGGCGGCCGTCACGCTCCAGGGACTGACCGCGCACTACCTGACCCACTCCACCTACGCGGTGAAGCCCGGTGACGACGTGCTGGTGCACGCCGCCGCCGGTGGCATGGGCCTGTTGCTCACCCAGATCGCCAAGCTGCGCGGCGCCCGGGTGATCGGCACGGTCTCCACCGAGGAGAAGGAGACCCTGGCCCGCCAGGCGGGCGCCGACGAGGTGTTCCGCTACCGGAACTTCGCCGACGCGGTCCGCAAGCTGACCGGCTCCGGCGTGCACGTCGTCTACGACGGCGTGGGCGCGGCCACCTTCGACGAGAGCATCGTCTCGCTGCGCCCGCGCGGCATGATGGCGCTGTACGGCCAGGCCAGCGGCCCGGTCCCACCCGTCGACCCGCAGATCCTCGCCAGGAACGGCTCCCTGTTCCTGACCCGCCCCACCCTGAACGCCTACATCGCCACCCGCGACGAGCTCGTCTGGCGGGCCTCCGAGATCTACGGCTGGGTGGCCGACGGGCGGATCCGGGTGCACATCTCCAACCGCTACCCGCTGGCGGAGGCCGCCCGCGCCCACTCAGACCTCGAATCCCGCCGTACGACCGGCAAGGTGCTGCTGATCCCCTGACGCCCTTTGCCCGGTACCGGGCGTGCAGGAACGCGCGAAGGCGCGTTGAAGGGCGGCACGCGCGAAGGCACCGCGTCCGGCGTCGACCCGGGTCGCGACTCCGGGGCCCGTCGCCCTGTTCTTCGATGACGGGCCACCGGGGCTCCGCGTACGGCGGAGCGGTCAGCGCAGCGGCTGGGCGGGCCAGTCCAGCAGCCGGGCGCCCAGGACCGCCGTCTCCAGGGTGAAACGCTGGGTGGGGTCGTCCGGTGAGAACCCGGTGCGACGGATCCGCTCCAGCCGGTAGGTCACCGCCCGGGTGCTGACGTCGAGCCTGCGCGCGGCGGCGGTCTGGTTGCCCTGGGAGGCGAAGACCGCCTCCAGCGTGGCGAGCAGCGGATCGGGACCGCCCCGCGCCTCGAGCAGCGGGCTGAGCACCGTCGTCACCAGGTCCTCGATGGCCGCCCGGTCCCGCAGCAGCACCGGGAAGACCAGCAGGTCGGCGGCTTTCAGCACGGGGGCGCGCAACCCCAGCCGGTCGCCGAGTTCGATGGCGTTGGCGCCCTCGCGATAGGAGGCGACCACCCCGCCGGGGCCTCGGTGTGCCCTGCCAAGACCGACCCGCCAGCCGGGCGCGAACAGCTGGCGGACGTGGTGGGTGAACTCGCCGGTCGCGGCGGCGAGGCCGCCCGGCGCCACGCAGACGAGCATCCCGTCCCGGACCGCGACCAGCACGTTGTGCGAGCCGAACCGGGTGATCAGCGCGTCCTCGATCCGCCGGACCGTCCCCTCGGCGAGCCCGCCGTTCGCATCGGCGGCGGGGCGGGCGACGGCGACCGCGTAGCTCTCGACCAGGCGGAGACCGAAGTGCTCGGCCCGCTCGGCGAGCCGATGGACGCGTCCCTGGAGCAGGTCGTCGACGAACTCCCGGCGCGCGAGCTCCTCCTGGCGCAGCGCGGACCGCTGGGCGTTCTCGTACCCCTCCATCAGCGCGGAGACCGTACGCCGCAGGGCCGGGAGCGGAGCGGGGCTCACCGACTCGGCCATGGCCAGGGCCGCCTCGACCAGGGCCCGGACGGACACGCCTCGCTCCGCGGCCAGCGCACCGGCGGCGCGGCAGTCGTCGAGCTCGGCTCTGCCCGGCGGCCTGCCGGTGGCGGCCGCCTCCCTTAACGTCCGGAGATGGCCGCCAAGCAGCTCGTCCATCAGACTCCCACGTCACGCCTGTCGAAGGCCGGTATCGCGGTCAGGACCAGCGCGACGATCGCCCCTACCAGCACGAGATACTCCCACGCGGGAAATCCCTGCTGGATCGGCCGTCCGTCGAGGTAGTAGTGGAACGGCGAGATCCAGCGCAGCCAGGACACCCCGTCCACGTCCCTGCCCATCGTCTCGACCACGTAGCCGGCCACCGCGACCACCCCGACCACCGCCAGGGCGACCCCCCTGCGTCCCGTCGCCGCGCCGACGGTCAGACAGAGCGTGCCGAAGAAGAGTGCGAGCAGGAAGACACCGGTGTGACCGGCCAGGATCCGGTCGGCCGGAACGTCCATGCCGACGGCCGAGGCCAGACCGAGCACGACGAGGAAGGTGACCGCCGTCATGCCGAGCAGGGCGAGGGCGAGGGCGGCGAAGCGCTCCAGGACCAGCCGCCTGCGGGTGATCGGGAGAGTGAGGGTCAGCTCCAGGGTGCCCGTCTCCTCGGGCTGGGCGATCGCCCGGTTACCGATCACCGCGGCGCACATGATGAACAGCATCGGCCCGAACAGCTGGTAGACCAGCGCCTGCAGGTAGCCGGGACCGCTGGTGAAGCCGTCCTCCAGACCGCCCATGAGATCGCGCATCGCCCCGGGGAACTTGGTCAGCGCCACCTGCCCGTAGAGCTCGGGGTTGCTCACGATGGTCGGGTAGTACGCCAGGTACAGCCCGAAGAACGCGCTGATCCCGATCGTCCAGCCGAGCAGCGCCCGCCGGTAGTCACGCAGGCTCTTCGACACCAGCGCGGGCATGACGCGCCTCCTCATCGCTGTAGTAGGTCAGGAAGATCTCTTCAAGGTCGGGCTCGGCGCTGACCATGTGCACCACGGTGAACCGCGCCGCCGCCTTGACCAGCGCGTCCGGGCGGCCGTCGATGGTGCAGCGCACCCCGGCGCCCTCCACCCGCAGGTCCCGCACGCCGGGCAGGTTCTCGAACGCCTCGCGGGGCACCGGCGCGTCGAAGTGGAACTCCACCCGGCGCACCGCCTTCTCGCGGAGCGCGGAGACGTCCTCCACCGCGACCAGCCTGCCGGCACGCACGATGCCGACCCGGTCGGAGACGTGCTCGACCTCGGCCAGCACGTGCGAGGACATCAGCACGGTACGGCCGGAGGCGCGGACCTCGCGGATCATCGCCAGGAACTCCTGCTGCACCAGCGGGTCCAGGCCGCTGGTCGGCTCGTCGAGGATCAGGAACTCCGGCTCGTGCATGAACGCCTGGATGAGCCCGACCTTCTGCCTGTTGCCCTTGGAGAGCCTGCCCATCGGCACCGCCAGGTCGGCCTCCAGCCGCTCGGCCAGCTCCGCGATCCGGCCCCTGGGCACGCCGCCGCGTACCGCGCCGAGAAAGGCGAGGTAGTCTCCCGCCCGTTCCCTGCCCTCCAGGGCCAGCTCGCCGGGCAGGTAACCGATCCGGCTCCGCACGCCCGCCTCGCGGGGATCGCCGCCGAGGACCGTCATCCGGCCCCTGGTGGGGCGGATCACGTCCAGGAGCAGCCGGATCGTGGTCGTCTTGCCCGCGCCGTTCGGGCCGAGGTACCCGAACACCTCCCCGGGCCGGATCTCCAGGTCGAGATCCTCAAGTCCCCGGCGCCCGCCGTAGAACTTGGTGAGCCCCTCGGTCTCCACCACCGCTGTCATGCACCCGATCGTGCCCGCCCGCCGGTGCGGGGGCCATGGCCGGATCCCGACAGTTGGCCGCCTTTTCCTTGCCCGAATCCGGACCCCGCCCCGCCGACCCGTCGCGACACCGAAGCCACGCCCCCGCAAGAGCCGTACCGACCCCCGGCGCAGTCTCCGACCCGTCGCGACACCGAAGCCACGCCCCCGCAAGAGCCGTACCGACCCCCGGCGCGGTCTCCGACCCGTCGCGACACCGAAGCCACGCCCCCGCAAGAGCCGTACCGACCCCCGGCGCAGTCTCCGACCCGTCGCGACACCGAAGCCACGCCCCCGCAAGAGCCGTACCAATCCCCGGCGCGGTTATCGTGAGGTCGTTGACGAATCACGCGGCACCGGGCCGCCTGGCAACCTACGGAGGATCGATGAGCGTGGACACCGCCTTCGTCCTCGGCGGCGGAGGGGTCCTCGGCGCTCACGAGGTGGGCATGCTGCGGGCACTCGACGAGGCGGGTATCAAGCCCGATGTGATCGTCGGCACGTCCGTGGGCGCGCTGAACGGCGTCGTGCTCGCCGCCTCCCCCGGTGACGCGGTCACGCGCCTGACCACGCTGTGGGGCTCGAACGTGGTCCGTACCGCGTTCGCGGGGTCGTGGGTGACCCGGCTGTCCACCCTCGCCAGGACCGGCACCCACCTGCACTCCGGCCAGCCGCTGCGCGACCTGCTGACCCGGACGCTCTCCGTCTCCCGGATCGAGGACCTGGCGGTGCCGTTCCAGTGCGTGGCCGCCTCGGTCGAGCGTGCCACCGCGCACTGGTTCACCGAGGGACCCCTGGTCGAGGCGGTGCTGGCCTCCTGTGCCGTCCCCGGACTGCTGCCCCCGGTCCGCATCGGCGGCGAGCACTTCCTCGACGGCGGGCTGGTGCACAGCATCCCGGTCGGCCGCGCGGTCGCGCTGGGCGCCCGCCGGGTCTACGTGCTGCACGTGGGCAGGATCGAGCGTCCCCTGCTGGTGCCGCGGCGCCCGTGGGAGGTCGGGATGACCGCCTTCGAGATCGCCAGGCGGCACCGCTTCGCCGAGGAGATGGCCACCCTGCCGGGTGACATCGAGGTCCACGTCATGCCGTCGGGTGGCGAGGCACGCCCGGGAATGGATCTGGCCCAGCTGCGCTATCGGGATATATCGAATATATCTGGATACATAGAACGGGCGTACCAGGCCTCGTCCGACTACCTGGCCCGTAACCCGTCCACCTGAGTCCCCCACCCCGAGGGAACCGGCGCTCCCCTCCATACCGATCATCAACCCGTCAGAGCCGTACACCCCCAGGCAGGAGCCGCTCATGCTGCCTCCTCGCATCATCCGCCGTCTGATCCTGGCTCCGCTCGTCATCGTGCTCACCGTGGTCGCGGTGGTCACGCTCCCGATCTGGCTGCTGGTGGTGGCCGCGGCCTCGCTGCGCCTGCCGCCCCCGCAGCGGCGCGGCATCCGGCTGGTCTGGTTCGCGGTGGCGTGGCTGACGTTGGAGTCGATGGCGCTGGTCGCCTGCCTGGGCCTCTGGGTGGCGAGCGGGTTCGGCGGATGGCTCCACCGCGACGAGCACCAGGAGCGGCACTACGCGCTGATCCGGTGGCTCCTGTCCAAGGTGTACGGAGTGGCCGTGCGGATCTTCCGGCTGAGCGTCGAGATCGACGAGCCGACCCTCACCTCCGACGAACTCTCCCGGCGCCTCACCCGCCCCGTCGTCGTGCTGTCCCGCCACGCGGGTCCCGGCGACTCGTTCCTGCTCGTCCACCACCTTCTCGCCCGGTACGGCAGGCGCCCGAGGATCGTGATGAAGGCCGCCCTGCAACTCGACCCCTCACTGGACGTGGTGATCAACCGCCTCCCCAACGCCTTCGTCCCGCGCAAGGCCTCCGAGAACGGCGTTCTCAGCGAGATCCGCCGCCTGGCCTCGGGCATGGACGCCGACGACGCCCTGGTGATCTTCCCGGAGGGCGGCAACTTCACCCCCAGGCGTCGCTGGCGGGCCATCCTCCGGCTGGAACGCAAGGGCCTGTCCGAGGAGGCCGCGCGGGCCCGCGGGCTGGAACACCTGATGGCGCCCCGCCCCAACGGGGCCATCACCGCCATCGAGGCCTGCCCCGAGGCGGATGTGATCTTCGTCGCGCACACCGGCCTCGACGACCTGGTCACCCTCGGAGACATCTGGCGCCGCCTGCCGATGAGCGCCGAGATCAAGGCCAAATGGTGGCGGGTCCAGGCCGCCGACGTGCCGCGCGACCGCGAGAGCCAGATCCGGTGGCTCTTCGACCAGTGGGAGGAGATCGACGCCTGGATCACCGCGAATCGGCCCACCTCCGCCCCCGCCGCCTGACCGGCCGCGGAGGTGGGCCTACCACTCCTGGGAGAGACCCGACATCCGGCGGAGGTACTCGTCCTCGTCGATCTCACCGGCCGCGTAACGACGTCTGAGGATCTCGCGGGGGCTGTCGACGGCGGGTTTGGGAGCCGAGAAGGAGCGGATCTTCCGGGCCGTGCCGAGAACCATCATGGCGATCACGGCGATGACGAAAAGCAACACGATGATGCGGACCATCATCGACCTCCCAGACTTCCCCCATCGGATCTGGCAGGGGAAATATCAATTTTACTAGGCTATCGCCTTCTTCTTCCCTGTCGCGCTGGAAAAGAACGGGGACGCCCGTCCCCGCCACCGGTCAGCCGGCGGAGGATCCGCCCCGGGAGAGGTACGGGGCCTCGCTCCGGGTGGCGCCGGGCGGAAGCGACGGCAGGCCCGAAGGTGCCCCGCCCTCCATCAGCCGGAGCAGTGCCCCGGTGTCGACGTTCCGCTCGACCAGGTCGCCGAGCGCGTCCAGCCGCGCCTCGCGCAGGGCGGCGAACGACACGTCAGGGGCCGGGGTGAAGTCGCGGCCGGAGACGGCGGCCACGTCGGCCAGGAACGCCCGGCGGAAATCGTCGTTCTCCAGGGCGCCGTGCCAGGTGGTGCCCCACACCGAGCCGTACCGGCAGCCGTCCAGGAAGGGCTCGCCGCCGTCGGCCGTCACGACGCCGTGGTGGATCTCGTACGCCTCGACCCGGCAGCCGTAGGCGGCGCCCACCGGGCGGCCCAGCGTCTTGGCCTCGGCGAACTCCACCGAGGCGGGCAACAGCCCCAGTCCCTCGACGAGGCCGGCCCCCGACTCGACGTCGTCACGGATGGTCCTGGCGAGCATCTGGTAGCCGCCGCAGATGCCCAGCACGGCCCGTCCCCGCAGGGCCTCGGCCAGGCCGGTGGCGCGGAGCCAGGCCAGGTCGGAGACCGTGGCCCGGGAGCCGGGCAGCACCACCAGATCGGCGTCCTCCAGCTCGCCCGGCGAGGTCACGTAGCGGACCGTCACTCCGGGCTCGGAGGCCAGCGCGTCCAGGTCCGTGAAGTTGGAGATCCTCGGCAGCCGTACCACCGCCACCCGCAGACTCTGCCTGCCGTACGGGGCGCGCGCCCCGAGCGCGGGCCGGTTGTCCAGGGCCAGGGAGTCCTCGACGTCCATCCAGAGGCCGTCCAGCCAGGGCAGCACCCCGTACACCTCGCGGCCGGTCAGCTCCCTGATCATGTCCAGGCCCGGTTCGAGGAGCTCGGGCGCCCCCCGGAACTTGTTGATCACGAACCCGGCGATCAGCGCCTGATCGGCGGGCTCCAGCAGCGCCACGGTCCCGTACAGCGAGGCGAAGACCCCGCCCCTGTCGATGTCGCCGACCACGACGACCGGCAGGTTCGCGGCACGGGCCAGGCCCATGTTGGCGATGTCGCCCGCACGCAGGTTGATCTCCGCCGGGCTGCCCGCCCCCTCGCAGACCACCACGTCGTAGGAGGCCCGCAGCCGCTCCAGCGCGTCCACCGCGACCTGGCGGAGCCGCTCCTTGACGTCCCAGTACTCCATCGCGTCGACCTCGGTCATCGGCCTGCCCATCACCACGACCTGGCTGCGCCGGTCACTGCCCGGCTTGAGCAGGATCGGGTTCATGTCCGCGCCGGGCTCCAGCCCGCACGCGGCGGCCTGCACCGCCTGGGCCCGGCCGATCTCGGCGCCGTCGGCGGTGACGAAGGAGTTCAACGACATGTTCTGCGCCTTGTACGGCGCGACCCGCACCCCCTGGCGGGCCAGCCAGCGGCAGATCCCGGCGGTGACGACGCTCTTGCCCGCGTCGGAGGTGGTCCCGGCGACCAGCAGCGCCCCCTTCACCCCTTCCTCCCGCGCGATCCGCGTACGGCGGCCAGGACGGCGAGCCCCGCCGCGGCCAGGCCGACCGCCCGTGCCAGCCGTACGGACCTGCGGATGTCGGCGACCGAGGGCTCGGGCCCTTCGCCCATCTTCGGCCGGTGCTCCACCCGGGTGCCGTACACGTTCACCCCGCCGAGCGTACGGTCCAGCGCACCCGCGAAGGCCGCCTCGCAGCGGCCCGCGTTGGGACTGGGGTGGCGGTGGCCGTCCCCGCGCAGCACCGCCGCCGCCCGCCGCGTCGAACCGCCCACCAGGGGGGCGCCGAGCGCGGCGAGCAGCCCGGTGATCCTGGCGGGTACGAAGTTGGCCACGTCGTCGAGGCGGGCCGCGGCCCAGCCGAAGCGCTGGTAGCGCTCGTTGCGGTGGCCGACCATCGCGTCCAGCGTGTTGACCGCCCGGTAGGCGAGCAGGCCGGGCACCCCGGCGACCGCCCCCCAGAACAGTGGCGCCACCACCGCGTCGGAGGTGTTCTCCGCGATCGACTCCACGGTGGCCCTCGCCAGCCCGGGCGCTGCCAACCCGGAAGGATCCCGCCCGCACAGATGAGGCAGCCTCTCCCGGGCCCCGGCCAGGTCACCGTCCTCCAGGAGTTCGGCCATCGCCGCCCCCTCGCGGCCCAGCGTGGTGCCGCCGAGGACGGCCCAGGTCGCCGCCGCGCTCAGCGCGGCCCGCACCATGGGATCACGCGGCCGGGTTGCGGCGTGGCCGAGCAACGCCACCGGAACCACGCACAGTGCGACGTGCAGCACGCCCCTTGCCCGGCCGTCGCCGTACACCCGTTTCTCCACCTCGGCGGCGGCGGTGCCGAACAGCGCGACCGGGTGCCCGCGCCGGGGATCGGCGAGCACGGCGTCGATCACGACCCCGGCGAGCATCCCCACCCCTTCGGCTACCCCAGGTCCCCTTAGTCCCACTTTGGCGACTAGTCGACTAAATGAGATGTTCATGGAGTTCATCCTGGTGGGTCTCCAGCCACACCCGGGCCCGCCGGATGCGCATCCCCGCCCCACCGGCCCACATCCGGGCCCATCCGCCGCCCCTGGCCTCGGCCCTGGCACGCATCACCTGGTACGAGCGGTCGAAGCGGAGCCGGGCCAGATCCAGCAGGCGTCTGCGGTCGCGAGGCGCCAGGCCGTACGCGTCGCAGAACAGGCGGAGCCGGGGCCCGACCTCAAGACGGCGCTGGAGCGGCTCCAGATCGATGGGATCGGCGATCGGCGCCCAGTGCCGCAGCGTGGTCACCACGTCGAAGAGCCGGGTCGTCGGCCGGGCCATGTCGAAGTCGATCAGCGCGACCGGCAGCCCGTCACGGAAGATCACGTTGTCCAGATTGACGTCGCAGTGCCCGATCAGCTTCGGGGCCGCGTCGTCGTTGGACCCGCCCTCCCAGACGGCCCCCGGCGGCGGGACGAACCCCTCGGCCGCGTCGTGGAAGCGGCGCAGCAGCCGCGCCAGCGCGGCCAGCGACTCCCCGCCGAGCGCGGACCCGGGCAACGGCCTGGCCGCGGAGCCACCCTCGACGTAGCTCAGTACCTCCCGGCCCCGCTCGTCCACGCCCAACGCCCGGGGCGCCCCCTCGAACCCGGAACGCTCCAGGTGCCGCAGGAGCGCGTGCACCGAAGCGGTGGAGGCCCGGCTGGGCCGGCGGACGGTGTCCCCGACCCGCACCACCCCGTCGGTGACATCACCGCCCAGAAGGGGGATCTCCTGTTGGGTCGTGACGGCGAACATGCCACCCGAGCGTAGACCGCCCGGCCTCCCCGCGGGGACGATTCGGGCAGACATCTCCCTGTCGGATGGAACATCCGGAAGTCGTCCGCCCATCGGACATCCGCTGCCCCGCCCGGCAGGAGAGCGGCAGGTCACCGGAGAGGTACCCGCCCCGTCCGGCCCGGTTTCCCCGTCCCGAACAGCCGGAATCCGGCCGCCGCCCACCCGGGCCGAGGCGCCCTGACGGCCGTTCCCGCCGAGGGCGCGAGGCGCCGCGGAGTGATCCTCGCGACACAGCCCCGAAACCGATACATGAGCACTCCCCGGATCATGCACAATTAAGCGGGAGCACCCTTAGCTCAGCTGGATAGAGCACCGGACTTCTAATCCTTCAAACCGTTCTATGCATGCCGACCTGTGTTGATACAGGTCGGCATTTGTGTGTATGCGTGAAATCCGATGCTGTTGATCCATGCGCCTGAACGTCTGCTTGGGATAGACAAACCTGGCGGTGACGCCACCTCGCAGACACCGGATGACACAACATCTATCGAAGTTCGCGGGAGCATTAACCCACTGTTCATTGGTGACAGTCGCGACTTGAGCGACTACCATCCGAAACCACGACCGCATGACTAGGTCAGGCGAGGGAACACGGCCACCGCGCCGCCAGCTCTGACCAACCCGAGGCATGCGGCTTGGCGGTGCGGCCCCGCAAGGGGGCGGGCCACCCCGACAGTCATATTGCCGGGGTGGCCCATCCCGCGGGAAGCACCGGCTTCTTGCTCCCCGGGCTCAATGGGGTGAATCGCGTCCTATCCAACGATCAGCCTGACTCTGTCCCCAGGCACCAGCTCGGGCTTCTGTCCAGGGCGATGGATCTCGAACAGGGCGACTCCCTGGTCGATCCCCATGACTCGGCGCTCTTCCTCGGTAGGCATCCGAGTCCCGATGATGTCGCCGCGAGTGACTTCCATCATGGTGACCTCCTGGCCGCCCCGCACGTAAGTGCCAGAGCCTGTCACGGTGCGGACAATCCCCTCATTCCGCAGGATGCTTAGGGCCCTTCGGACCGTAGTACGACCGAGTCCGGAAATCTGCTGAAGTCGCTCCTCGCTGGGCAGTTGCTGGCCAGGACGGTAGTCGCCGGCATCGATCCGCTCACGGAGTTGCCTCGCTAGTTGCCGGTGGCGCGGCTCGTCGCTCGTCGGATCGATCTTCATGATCACGCACTTTAAGACGAGCCCAGGCCGCCTAAATCTGTAGACCTGTGTCTACAGATTTAGGGGCCGACACCTCCTGCTATACGGTGGATCGGCCGGTATGGATCTGGACTGGCCGCAGGTATGGAACGCGAAACGGGCCCCAGCGTATTTGCTGGGGCCCGCTTCGTTCGTCAGACGATCTAACTAGCTCTCCCCGACCGGCCCCGAGTAGCCAAGACGGGACGTCTCTGCAGGGACGACGATGTCCGCAACCTCAACCGGGCGCCCCTCTGCGAGGTAGGTCCGCTCGACCGTCAGCACAATGCCGCCAGGGGAGATACCGAGGAGCTTGGCCTCACCGGGGAGAGCGGCACGAGCCCCAACGTCTTCGACCCAGTCGTCCACGATGACGCCGATCTCAACCATTCGATGGGTCACCCCGCAACCTGCGAGGGGCCCGTCCTCGGGGAGAGCGATGATTGTGCCCTTGGTCAGGTATAGCGGCTCATAGGAGTCCGACAACATCCAGGCCGTCTGATCAGCACGGAATACGTACCGGGTGTGCATGACGTCATCGCGGCCATCCTCGGGCTCGTCGAGAGCGAGCCGGGCACGTATCTCTGGCGACGCCCGCACCGTGGACGATTCGTAGTCCCAGCTCCCCGCCATGCCTTGTTCCAGCATGCTCGCGAAGAACGGGCTGCCGGCCCGCCGCTCTCGGTGCCAGGAGCGGGGAATGCGGCGCACCATGGGCCGCTCGCGAACGAACACTCCAGCACCAGGGCGGGACACGACGTGGCCCTCTTGGGCGAGTTGGCGGATCGCCTCCCGGATGACGCCTTCGGCTACACCGTGCTCAGCGGCCAGGTCTTGGCGTGCGGGCAGGCGAGCGCCTGCCGGGAGCTCTCCAGTGACGATTTGTCGTCGGATGAGTGCGGCGAGTTGAAGATAGCGGGGCTGATCCACGCCACCAGCTTGACAGCCGGATATCCGGCTTGCAAGCTGGCTATACGAATAGCGAGCCGGATAGCCGGATTGCTCTCCCTTGGTGGTGACACATGCCGACCTTCACTCAGGACTACCCCGCGCTACCCGGCAGCATCGACGCAGCCGTACAACACGCTCGCACCGTCGCCAAGCAGTACCAGCCTGACCGTGTCGACGACGCCGAACAGGTCGTGCGGGTCCTGTTCACAGACGCACTCACCCGTACCGCCCCCAGCGGCAACATCAGCTTCATCACGACCGTCGACTTCAGTCACGTCCGTTTCGAGATCCACGACGCCAATACGCCCGTACCCGGCGCGTCAACGAACCCAGGAACACACCAACTGGTGTCGGCCCTTGCTGACCGCTACGGCTCCGGCGGTACCCGAGGCGGCCACATGGCGTGGGTTGAGCTGCACGTCCGACAGGTCGCGCCGGTATGAGCAGCGCACCCGCCGAACCTTCATTGGAGCAGCGCTGCGAGCCTCGGGACTGGCGTACCGGCCACCCTGACTCTCCGCAGATCCGCGCTGCCGTGGTCTCCTCCGTCTTGGCCACCTGGCGGGAAGCCTGGCTGCCATGACAGCGCCCCCTCCCGCGCCGCCCTTCCGCCCCTTCGCCTGCCAGCTATGTGGCCTGCCGCTGGAGAGGCTGTGGTCCTTGTATGTCGGCCACTTCTGGGGCGCCCGGGAAGGCGATCTCGGGCCGGGACAGTGCAAGCGGAACGTGTCTATGGGCGTCGCCTACGGCCCGCACACTCCGCCCTCCTGATCTCCTGGCCGCCCCTGCCCTGAGGCGGTGGCGGCCGGTGCACGCCCCCTCCGGGTGCAGCGCGCCTGCCCCTGGAGGGTGGTGGCCTCGCACGGAGGGGTGCGAGGCCACCCACACGACCCCGCCCATCCGAGGAGAGCCGTGACCGACCCCAGCACACCTGCCCACGCCATCCAGTTCGGCGTCCAATGGACCCCCCGATCCGGGGAGCCCCGCGTGGAGACGACCCCGATGACCGAAGAGCTCGCCCAAGAGCTCGCCCAGAGCATGGGCGGCTCGCAGGCATTGTTCGACCACGAGCCGGACGCCATCGTCGTCTACCGGCGCGGGCCAGGTGACAAGTGGAGCACCACCCGCCCCGCCGAGCTCGCCCCGCGAGCACCCCGTAAGACGACCGACGAACTGTTGCAGGAGTGCCTGGACCAGCTGGCAGACCCCAGCAACCCGCCCCTCGTTGACGAGCCTACTTTCCAGCCCCGCCCCTGAACGCAGGAGAGCCCCGCCCGGCGGCAACCGGACGGGGCCTCTACCTGGCACGAAGCCCCAACTTGCCTTGGAGTCCGAACCAATGAAGAACCGTAGCGACACCACCGCACCCGCGTCACCTGCGAGTCCGGACCTGGCCAGCCTCCCGGCAATCCGCAGCAGTCGCCCCCGAGTGCCCTTCGGCTGGCCCGGCGGAGAGCCCGACAGCGTGCGCGCCGCCTGCGACGCCGGGCTCGACCGGCAGCGGAAGGGCGGCCGGTGATGGAGTTCCACGTCATCCTCACCCTCGCCAAAGACGGCCAGTACGCCACGATCAACCGGGTCGCCGCTGCCCAACCCGGCAACACCCGCAACGGACTGCTGAACTGGGCGCTCCAGAAGGCCCCCGAAGGGTTCGAGGGCGCCAACATCGTGTTCTTCAGCGCCGAGCCCAACCTCCTGCGGGGGGAGCAGTGACCATGCCCGAATGGCCCACACTTCCGCCGATCCCGTCATGGGTGCCCGACGTGGTGGCAGCCATCACGATCGGCCTCGGCGTCATCGCCGTTCTCCTCACCAGCTGGGGCGTCTTCAAAGGGGCCGCGGCTCTCGCTCGTAAGGCGAAGGCCAGCACGACCAAACCGACTGGCGCGGACCTGCTGACCTGGCTCGCGGCGACCATCGCCACCATCGTGTCCGCCCAAGGCATGTGGCAGTTCCTCGACCGCATCATCGGCGACGTCCACTGGTCACTCCGCGCCCTGATGTTCGCCTTCATCGAGGTCGCTGTCGTCATCTCCGCCGTACGCGCCCGCAAGAACATGCGGGAGAACTTCTCGGCCGGCATCGACGGCATCGCGGTGTGGGCGCTCACCGGCCTGTCCGCGGTCCTGTCCGCCATGGAAGCCTCGTCCCTGCCCGAGGCGGTCTTCCGGCTCGCCGCACCCCTGGTGGCCGCTTGGTTGTGGGAGCGCGGCATGGCGATCGAACGCCACCGCGCCACGGGCAGGAAGCGCATCCACTGGCGGCTCACCCCCGAACGGATCCTCGTCCGCCTCGGCCTGGCCGAAAGCCGGGACCGTACCGCGGAGGAAGTCGACGCACAGCGCCGGCTCACCCGCGTCGCGCTGGCCGCCAAGCGCGCCCGCATGCTCCGCGAGACCGGCGCATCAGAGCGGAAGATGCGCGCCGCGCTGACGAAGCTGGACCGGGCGTTCGAGAGGGCGGCCGAGCATGCCGGGCTGGCGCGCGACCCGCAGGTGCAAGAGCGGCTGCGCTCCGAGACCGGCGCCCTGTACAGCACGAGCGGCCTACTCGACGTGGTCCCGGCCTCTGAGTGGATGCCCGCCGTCAAAGAGGCGCCGAACGACTTCGCCCGCCTGGCCAACGAAACACAGCAACTCAACGAGAGCCTCGCCGTGCGCGACGAGCTCCGCGCGATCGAGGCGAACGTCTCCATGCTCGCCAACCACGTGACCTCGACCATGACTCGCCCCGGGGTCATCAACCCCGTCAACTCCGGGATCAACGACTTGGTCATGATCGTGCCGCCGGAGTGGACCGGTGAGGCTCCGGCCGTGACTTCGGATGTGACAGCCGATGTGACTCGCCCGGGTGTCACCGAGGTCGTCAACTTCGATATCAACAACCCTGCCATTTTCGATCTTGGATGGCCGCCGCCAGCTCTCACCGACATGACCCCGGAGTTGACCCCCGATGTGACCCCGGGCAGCGTCAACGCCGAGGTCAACGACCAGCGCAAGGCCGATGTCATGCGCGGCCACTGGGAGCAGGAGCGCGCGGAGGGCCGCTACCCCCGGGTTGTTGACCTCGCCCGTGAGGCCGGCGCCGACGTAGGCCAGGCGTCAAGATTGCGGGCCGAGCTCGTCGCGGCGCTCCCCTGGCGGGAGAAGCGCAAGGCCAACGCCAAGAAGGCCGTCAACGGCTCCAAGCCGTCCAGCTGACCCCTTTCCCTATCCCGCCTTAAGGAAGCCCGACTATGGCTGACTCAGCGTTCCAGCCGATCCGCCGCAAGAAGACCGCGGCCAAGACCGCCCCCGCCCAGACCAGGAGCAAGCGGGGCATGGAGATCTCGATCGGCGCGCTGGTCGTGACGACCGGCCTCGGCATCGGCGCCTACTTCCTCGTGGCCGGCGTACTCGGCTGGCACCGAGACGTCGCTCTCGTCGCCGCCGGACTCGTCGCGGGAATCTGCTCCGGTGGTGTCCTGTGGCCCCTGTGGCGCAGCCTCCGCGCGAACCTGTCGCGGTGGATCAGCCCAACCAAGACACCCCGATGAGCACCCTGTCGTGGCTGCTGGCCACCGCGGGAGTCCTCGCCCTGCTCGCCGGGTTCCGGCGCTCCCGCTACGACGGCACCTCGCTGCGCGTCTGGTGGGCGCAAGAGCGAATGCACCGGCGTCCCGCGCACATCCTCGCCCGCTTGGCCAAGACCTTCCTCGGCGCCACCTGCCTGGTCGGTGCGTTCGTCGCCGCGCTGATCCTGGCTGGCGTCGTCCTGGCCGGCCTGGTGGTGGCCGCCGCGGTGGGCGCGGCCTGGTACTGGCTGCGGCTCGGCGCCCGCGCCGCGACGCCGCGCATCCACCCAGTCGAGCGCGACGACGTCGATCTCGCGCCCAAGGCTCCTGGTACCGCTGGCCCGGCTCCCGCAGTCATCTGGCCGCCCGGCACGTTGCCGCCCGGCCGAGACGACGACCCCGACAACCCGATCTTGGAGGTTTGACCCGTGGCACGCCGATCGGCCGATCTCGGCAAGATCCCGACCCGCACACCTGAACAGGTGCGGGTGTACGGCCGAGCCGCCGACGAGCTGCTCGGTGACCTGGCGACCGAGTTCGAGATGCGCCGCAAGGAGCTCGTCAAGCGCGTGTTCGCCCTGCTGAAGGAGGCCCACAAGCAGGGCCTCGGAACGGGCGAGGACAAGTACCTGCGCGCCCTGCAAGCCACCAGGGGGCTCATCACCGCTGCTGTCGCCGTTCGGGTTGCCCGGCACGGCGTGCGGATCCTCTACCCCGCCCTTGAAAAGCACGCCGGAGTCGAGATCGACCGGCTGCGAGAGAAGAAGTACGGCAAGACCGAGGGCCGGTGGAAGCCCGACGTCAACGATCGAATGGACGTCTGATGTCGCAGGTGCTGACGAACAAGGGGCTGCGGGAGACCCGCCGCAGCGAAAAGACCCTGCGCAAATCGCTCGGCGACGTCGGCGGCGAACTGTCGCAGGCATGGCGTGTCCTGGCGCCCTGGGCGCTGCTGGCGACCGCGCTCGGCCTGGCCCCCGCGGCATGGTTCCTGGCCCGCTGGGGGCAGGTGCAGACGTTCACCGCGCTCTGCATCGCCGTCGCCGGCCTGGTGATGCTGTACGTCTCGTTGACGCTGACCCGGGGCCGGATGACCCTCGGCCGCGGACACGAGCTGTTCAACGTCTCAGCGCCTGTCGGTGTGATCGCCTACACCGTGGCGTACGGCCCCGACAAGTACGTGCTCATCGCGTCCGGGATCTTCGGCATCACGTCCGCGATCGTCTGGAACCGGCGCCACACCAGCACGGCGATGCGCGAGCTCGAACGCCAAGGCGGTGGCGCCTCGACGGCACTGCCGCGGCGCTGGAAGACATTCACCGCCGAACACGCGCCCTCGCTGGTCGACTCGCAGATGACCGTGTTCAAAGACGACGCCGACGAGCTCGCAGTCGGCCTCGACCTCGGCGAGGCAGGGATCCCCTCGGATGTGGGCCCGCTGCTGGAGCGGATGACACGGTTCGCCGGCGGCATCGCCGGTGGCGCGTCGGTCATCGTCGGCGACTACCTCGACCAGGTGATCGTGCGTGTTGCCCGCCGCGACCCGCTCAAGGTGGCGATGCACTGGCAGGGTCCGAACGCGCCGGGTGAGTCGATGATCGAGCCCATCGAGGGCATCGGCCGCTACCGGGACCTGCTCGACTTGTCGCTGACGTTGCCCTACGTCGCGCCGCGCACCCCCGACGACGACCCTAAAATGCAGTCTCACCTCGGCATCTACGGCATGAGCCGGGCAGGCAAGGGCGCCGCGGGCGAACTGCTCGACGTCAACATCGCCACCCGATCCGACGCGGTCCTCGTCGTGTGCGACCCGGTCAAGGCCGACCAGCAGCTCGGCCCGATCGCTGAGGGCGCCGACTATGTGCTCGACACCGCCCCCAAGATCAGATCGTTCTTTCACCGGCTTGTGAACTCCACGATCCCGACCCGTGCGGCGGTGCTGGGCGACCCTCGCCGTAACCTGCTCGGCAAGGTGTGCCGGGAGTGGGAGCCGGGCTGCGGCCTGTCATGGGTGGCCGTGCACGTGTATGAGGCTGCCGCCCTGTACAACAACCAGGACATGACCAAGCTGACCGAGCGGGCCGCCTCGGTCGGCATTGAAATCATCCTGGAAGCGCAGAAAGGCATTCACGACCGCGTCGACACGAACGCCCGCTCGAACATGGCTGCGATGCTGGTGTTCGGCACCTACGACTACGACGACGCCGCCCTCGTGGTGCCGTCCGAACTGCTTGAGCTCGGCGTGAACCCCGGCGCGTGGAAGAACAAGCAGCCCGGCACCTGCCTCGTCGTGTTCCCCGAGTTGCCTTTGTCGCGGCAAGCCGTGCCGGCGCGGTTCGCCCGGCATGCCCCTGACGGATCTGACATCGCCGCGGCCCTGGCCGAGTACATGCACCTGGCCAACCCGTGTGACCCGTGGACGGCGAAGACGTGGGGTGAGCCCTACCAGCAGTACCGGGCGCAGATCGAGGCCAAGTTCGGCCGCCGGCCACAACAGCATGCCTTCGCCGGTGCGGCCCTGCTCGACGAACGCCCCGCCCTGGCCGCACCCCTGCCTGCGGCCACCAGTTCGACCGCTCCGCTCTCTGCGGAGCCGGAGGAGGGGTTCGACCTCGGCGACCCAGACGACAGTGTGCCGACGGCCGAAGACGAGCGCGCCGAGTTGACCGAGGCCGCCGAGGACGTCGTCGGCGAGATGGCGAACATGCTGCATGGCGACGACGAGGCGGGCGCCGTGCTGGGCATGGCGGTCGACGGGCTTGAGCGCTACACCCAAAGCGACGAGGACGAGATGGCGGGGCCCGCGGTTGCCGCGGCCGACATCGAGTTCCCGCCGGATCCCGACGAGGCGCATTTCGCGCCGATCCTCGACCGCAACGAGGCCCTGGACGTTTTGCTCGCTGTGCTGCACGACGACGTCGGCGAGGGCGGCACCTTCCGGCCGAGTGACCTGTATGACGCGTTGGATCGGCGGGCTCGCCGAGGGGACTCCTGGGTGCGTAAGGAGCTCAAGACTCTGCAGGAGTGGGGGTGCGTCGAGGACGCCGAGGGCTATGGCGTGTACGAGGTTCGGCATACCCGCCGCGGCGACCTCGACGACTACGCAGAGTCGCTGACGATGGAGGTGTGACGCCGTAACTGTGATGCAAGATCACGTCACAGTTACAGGGGCGCAAACCGGGCGCAAACCCCTCCCCCCCTTAAGGACACGAGGCGGAACAGCCGGAACGTCACAGTCGCCGTCACAGTCCGCCCGGCGCCGCGCACGGCTCGGCGCCCGCGCACGCACAGTAACCAGCCAAGATCACGAACGGAGAGCGGCCATGGCCGACGACGCCCCCCAGACCCCCCTTGACGACGACATCGAGCTACCCCTGCCAGCCCGGCGGCGAACGCCTCGCTTCGCAGGCCCGAGCCGCTCAAGAGAGATCACGAACGCGACCATCACGATCATCGTCGCCCTGCTCGGACTGATCTTCTACCCCGATCTGATGAGCCTCGCCCCACCCTTACAGCCAGCCCAGTTCTGGATCCTTCTGGCCGTCTTCCATCTCGCCGCCCTCGACGTCGCGGTCCGCTCGATCCGCGGCCAGCATCTGCGGACGCCCACAGTCATGATCGTTTGCATGGGTGGGGGAGTGACGATCGTCGCCATCGCCCTGGCCCACCTGTCAGGCGCCCTCTCATGACCGCGACCTACTGGCCACCCCGCCAGCACGACGACATCCCTGAGCGTGAACTCGACTGGCAGGACCTCGCCCTGTGCGCGGAAACCGACCCCGAGGCATTCTTCCCCGAGGAGGGCGGCCCCAGCCCCGCTAAGAAGATCTGCCGCTCTTGCGAGGTGCGCGCCGAGTGCCTTGAGTACGCGCTCGACAACGAGATCATGTTCGGCATCTGGGGCGGCATCTCCGAGCGGAGCCGCCGCACACTCCAGCGGCGCCGGAACCTCGGAGTAGCGGCATGACGGTCCTCGTTGGCCAGATCGTCGGCTCCGCCCTCACCCCGTCATCCCAGGGGGCGGAGCCGTTGTGGCGGCAGCAACTCCGCGGCGAGATGTCTCTGCTGGAGCCGTCGGTTCAGGAGCTGGTGTGGGCGTGGCTGATGCGCCAAAGGTCCCCGCACACCGGCGCCGCCTATGGCAGGGACCTCCGGGAGTGGCTGGCGTTCTGCAATCAGTTCGACCTCGACCCGCTGTCGGTGGATGTGGGCCACGGCGACGTGTACGCCCGCTCGCTCCAGGTGCGCGGCCTGTCCGCCCGGTCGGCTGCTCGGAAGCTCGCCGCGGTGTCGTCGTGGTACGGCTACCTCGTTCGCCGGCGGGTCATCAAGGCGAACGAGTTCGGCGGCGCGAACCGTCCGGAAACCAACCGGAAGGAGTCGAGCACGGTATCGCTGACAGAGTCCGAAGCGCGGGCGATGGTCTACGCCGCGGCGAACGACCACGGATGGCAGAGGCTACGGACGGCGGCGATCATCCCGTTCATGCTCTCGGTCGGCCCTCGGGTGGCCGAGGTGACGACGTTGACGCACGCCTCGCTCGGCTACGAGCACGGCATGCAGACGGTGAGGATCGTCGGCAAGGGTGAGAAGATCCGCACCCGGCAGATTCCGCCGGAGGCGATGGAGGTCTTGAGTGCTTACCTCGTCGGGCGCGGCTTCGCACAGGGTCCGTTGTTCGCGACCGCGGCCGGTCGGCCGATGCTCGCTGGAGACATCACTGATCTTGTGAAGCGGGTCGCTCGGCAAGCTGGGCTACATCGTCCCGAGCGTGTCACTCCGCACGCGCTTCGGCATACTTTCGCCACGCTGGCCATAGAGCGTGGTGCGTCCCTTGACGAGGTGTCCGAGGCTCTTGGTCACGAGTCGACGGATACGACCAAAATCTACGTTCACGCGCTGAGGCGTCTCGAAAATGACCCTTCGGTGAAGGTTGCGAAGGTCTTGTGGTGACTTCATCGATAACGCGGATTATGCGGGTGTCGCAGCGATCATGCTCCCGCGATCCCCCGAATCACGTTCGGCCACACAGTCTGCCCCACATATGCGATATTCACTGCAACTTCGCGAAAACATTGTTAACTCACCTCACGTGGGAGATAGATCGTGAATCGGAATCAGCTCATCGAGGCCATCACTACCGCGACCGGTGCGACGAAGAAGGCCGCCAGCGAAACGCTCGACGCCGCCCTCTCCGCGATCCAGTCTGCGGTGGCGTCCGGCGACAGGGTCAGCCTGCCGGGGTTCGGCACCTTCGAGAGGCAGCACAAGCCGGAGCGCGGCGCACGCAACCCGGGCACCGGCGAGCAGATCCGTGTCCCCGAGAACTGGGGGCCGAAGTTCAAGCCTGGCTCGGAGTTCAAGGAGGTCGTCAACGCGGGCGGCAAGCAGGCTGCGGCGGTCTCGTAGCCATGGGGTACGCGCGATACGAGGTTTACCGGAACGGCGAGAGGATCGAAGCCGGATACGCCGTCGAGGACACCTGCAACCGGGACGGATGCGAAGCGAAGATCGATCGCGGGCTCGGCTGCCTCTGCGGACACACCCCGGGCGGCGACGAGTTCGGGTGTGGGCACTACTTCTGCGAAGAGCACCTGTTCGTGAGCATGCGCGACGACGAGCCTCAGATGTGCGAGCCGTGTTTCGACGCAGCAGAGAAGCAGGCGGCCAAGGACGCGGAAGAGACCGCGGTCGCCCAGATCTGACCTTGTACGGTCTGGCGCCCCTGCCCTTCGGGGTGGGGGCGTTGCTGTGTCTTCCTGCGCACGATCACCCCGAGACGCGAGCATGGGCGGCATGGATCCTGAGCTCGGCGCCGCCCTCGCCGCCTTGACCCGTCTTGACCGGGACGCCGCGCTGGCGCGGCTCCACCTCGCCGCAGGCGGGACCGAGGAAGAAGCCGCGGTGATCAGGCGGGGTGAGCACAGGCAGAGCGATCCTGGCGATGGCGCCAATGGCAGACTCATTACCTAACCCAAGCGTGCATCTTGACGATGCGCATCGTGACAATGCATACTTGGGTTATGGACACCACCGCAGCCGCCACCCAGGCCGGCGTCACCGTCGCCACCATCCGCACCTGGTGCCGCAAAGGCGTCATCGCCGCCATCAAGCTCGGCGGCCGGTGGGTCATCGAAGCCGCATCCCTCTCCCGCCGCATCGTCCTGGGAGCCAAGACCGTGACCATCACCGCCATCAGCCGCGACGAGTTCGAAGCCGCTGTCGCCAAGCTCGGCATCCGCCACCCCTTCAAGGACGCCCGCTGCATCGCCGAGTACCGCACCTATGAGGCCACCGGCTCGTACTCCGCTGACACCGAGTACGACCGCCTCATGGTCGCCAGGGGCAAGGCGCTCCACGAGGCCGGATGGACGCCGCCGCAGCCCCGCCCACAGCAGGGACACCGAGGCGACTTCGCCCACCGCGAGATGACCGCGCTGACCGGCCTGTTCTCCCGCGCCTCCGCCGACGAGTGCCACTACTGCGGCCTCGACCCCCGCATCTGCGACTGCATCTAGGACACCCCCATGGCCACCGTGAAAATCAAAATCCGCACAGCCCGCACCCAGGACGGCAAGCGCGTCATCGCCCCCTACGACGAGGTGGACCTGGATGAGCTGTCGCCTCGTGCCCGCGCGCTCGCCGAGGCCATCTCACACTGCGCTGCCGCCGTCGCGGACACGATTCGTCTGCGCTCCGACAAGCGCATCCGCGACACCCAGCTGAACTGGGAGCACTACTTCACCCCCGAGCAGGCCGATCAGCCCCTCACGATGGACTGGGCGCGCTGGGACAAGTACCCCGCCGACTCCCCGATGTCCGCCGTCGAGTGGCTGGAGCGGCAGGCGGCAAAGATCCCGCCCGGCTGGCGGATCGTCGGCGCCACCCGCTCCAGCCTAGGCGGGGAACCGCTCGTGCAGGTGGAGGACTCCAGCACACTGATGACCGCCGAGCAGGTCGCCGCCTACCTGGCCACCCACGGCCGACACATGACCGCCGCGTCGTGGCGATCCAAAGCGCACCCGTCCAAGCGGCTGGCCCCTCCCCCCACGGATCGGGTGGGGCGTACCCCGCTGTGGGAACAGGTCGACGTGGACGCCTGGCTGAACCGATAGCCACACCGCGAGAGCCCCCGCTACGGCGGGGGCTTGGCTGTTCCTGGGGCCCCAACCTTTCTCGCCCGGCAGTCAGCAAACCCCTAGACAGAAAACCTTAAGGTCCTTAAGGTTTAACTATGACGCTTTCGAAGAAGCTCCGAAGCGGCCAAACCGCCGCTATCACCCGCACTCCCCGACGGGAGGGCTACCTGGTGAAAATCGACGGCCAGCCGTTCGGTGGCATCGGCCAGCTGGTCAAGCTGGCCAACCCCTCTGGGGGCGCCACGTACGGCATCAAGTGCGAGGGCGAAGACGCCGTCATCGGCCTCACCACCCTGGAGGCCAACCGCCTCAGCAACACCCCGGCGCCCCGGCGCGGACACGGCGGCTGCCAGGGCTGCGGAGGCCCCCTCAACCCACACGGCGACGCCCCCGGGCTCCAAGCCGTAAACGGCCACTGCTACGACTGCCGGTGAACAGGTGAACATCGGAGAGATCGGCATCGAGGCTGCACGGGCCAAGATCGGCCCGATTGCGGACAACGCTCAATTCGGACGGGAAGTCACCTACCTCACCCGCCACGGCAAGCACATCGCCGCCGTCGTCCCCCTCAACGTCCTAACCCACCTGACCAGGCTCCGCGCCACGGAACACCTGATCAGCAGGGGCATCCCGGTGAACTTCCAGCACGACCCCACCCGGACATTCCCAGAACCAGTGATCCGCATCTACGTCAAGGGGGAGACGCTCTCCTGGGGGGATGCCGGCCGGGTCGTCATGGAGGCCGCGCTGCCGACCAACTCCACCCCCTCCGACATTCAAGCGGCCCAGGATCTCCTGGGCCGCGCCGTAGAAGTTCTCACCGAGGGAGGGTTTGAGCTTGTCGAGGACCATCGCACCTCGGACAAGCTGAGCGGTCTCACGTACGACAACATCCGTTACCGCCTGACCCCGCTCGGCTTCGTCCATCTGTAGTAAGTGGAAGCAGGATCCTCATCGCCCCTCCGAGGGGTCCCACGGTCAGCCCCGCCCGGGGCAGGCCGCACACAACCCCCCAAGGAGGGGACCATGATCTACACCTACGCAGCCCTGGACCTCCGCCGTACCCCGGAAGCGGCAACCGCGAATGACGCGATCCTGGCCGGGCCGGTGCTCGGCGTGGAGGTCACCATCCCCGCGCTGGCTGCCCGGTGCAGCCTCGGCAACATCGACCCCCAGCACCTCGGCGGGGACGCGACCACGGCGGCGATCGAGGCGGCGCTGACGTGGCCGATCCCGCCGGGTGGCACCTGCCTGGTCACCGTCCGCCCGGACGCTGACGCGCTCGGAGCCATGGCCATCCTCACCCTCCGAGAGGAGGCTGTGACCGGGTACGGCGACAGCCTCATCGACACCGCGTACACCCTCGCCGACGGCCGCGCCGTTCAGGGCGGCCCCGGCCTGCTGGAGCGGGCCAAGCTCATCGCCGACGCCGACAAGGAGGCCACCGGGCCGTGGCCGGGCCCCCGCCCGATCGAGGGCGCGGAGAGCCTGCTGCGGGAGACCACCGCCCTGGAGGCCATGTGCATGGACCACCGACTGCCCCTCCGTGACAGGGTGCTCCGGATGCGGAACTGGCTCCTGTGTGGGCAGTTCACCGGCCAGGACGACTACCGGGCGCGGGCGCTCGCGGAAGCAGAGACGGCGCTGGCCGACCTGCGGGTGCAGGTGTGGGGCGAGATCGCGACCGTCACCGGCGCGCACCGGCTGGCCATGAGCATCGGCTACCGGCACGCCCCCGTCGTCGTCGCCACCAACCCGGCGTTCTCCTTCGCCGGGGGCGAGCCGCACCGCAAGCACACCGTGGCCCGCTGGAACAGCAGCACCCTGCCACACCTGGACTGGGCAGCTCTGGCCGCCCAGCTCAACAAGGAGGACCCCGCCGCGACCGAAGCATCCGGGTGGGGTGGTTCCACCAGCATCATCGGCTCCCCCCAGGGAGTCGCATCCGGCCTGTCCACCGCCAACATCACCGGGGCCGTGCAGGCCGCCGTACTCCTCGGCCTCTAACAAGAGAGGGAAGACCATGAGCGAGCCCTACCCGACCTGCCCGACGTGCTGGAACCCGGGCGAGAAGACCAGCCAGGACGGGCCGTTGGTGCGGTGCATCAATGGCCACGAGTGGGCCCCGGAGCTCCTGCCCCGGTAGCCACCCCATGTGAGAGCCCCCGCCCCGACACAGGGCGGGGGCTCTCGGTATGCCGGCCGAGTATGGGATGTAACCCGTGGGACTCCTGAGACGTCTCATGATCGTGTCCCGGCTCCGGCGAGGGGAGTCGGGGCCTCAACGCAGCAGGCCGGCCGCCAACGCGTCAGCCTCCGCGACGTGCGCGTCAGATCGGTACCCCTGCCATCCCTGACGTAGCTGCCGCAGCTCCCCGCGGACCCGCGCTGACACGACCCCCTCCAGGTCCTGCCGCAACCCCAGCACAGCCGTAGCGGCCCGTTCAGGATCCCCGGCCTGTAGGTGCGCCCCGGCACACCTCAGACCAACCACAGCGCGGGTACGCCGCTCTGCTGGCCTGCGGGTCTGCATGGAGGCCGCGTAGTGCGTCGCCGCGGTGACGTGGTCGCCGAGCGCGGTGAGAGCGAGCCCGGTCTGGTGCTCCAGGCTTTCGCGCCGGTAGTTGCCGACCAACTCGGAGTCCGGCATCGAGTCGACGCGCTCCAACTGCGCCTCTGTCTGACGGAGCAGCGCCAGCGCATCCCACCGGTCCGCGACCCCAGCGTGCGCTTCGGCCTGCATCCCGGTCACCCACGCCACCGTCCGCCCTGGAGCCTTGCCGCCGAGCGCGGACGCCGCCCCATCCGCCAACGCCAGCGCTTCACGGTTGTGGCCGAGCTCTCGCGCCTGGACTGCCATGGACCGCAGCGAGGTGGCGCGCAGCACCCGATCCCCCGCCTCGTCCGCGAGCCGCACCGTCTGCACGTAGTAGCGCAGCGCGAGCCCTTGGACGCCGGCGTCCATCGCCATGTACGCCGCCAGGTACGTCAGCTCCGCGGCAGCCCGAAACAGCTCCGGCCTGGCCCTGCCCGCGGTGCCGTGCAGCAGCGGGGCGACGTCATGCACCAGGTAGGCGGCGGCTGCCCGCCGGGCGTGGCCGCCGCCGTACAGGTCGTCAAGGTCGGCGAAATGCCGAGTGGTGTCACGGATGCGCTCCACGTCTCCAGGGCCGCCTCGGCGCGCTGACGCGCGGGCTGGGCTCATCGGCGGAGGGACCGCGAGTCCGGCCAAAGAGAACGCTCCTGCGGTCAGCATCGTTCGGCGATTCAGCATGTCGTCCTCCCCGAGGGCCATCAGCCGGGCGACCACGTCTCCTTGCCACGGATCATCCGTCGCACCAGGCGCCGAGGCAACGCCGGGCCAGCCGAGATCCGCGGCGGTCAACTCCGGCCGGTGCAGGCTGCGGCGGAATGCCTCCACTGCGGCGCTTATACCCTCCGGGCGGGGAGTCGTCCCGGTCAGCCAGTGGCCGACCGTGGAGTGGTCGTAATACAGCGGGGTGCCGGCTTCCGCGGCGACGGCGTTGACGCGTTGCGCGGTCTCGGCGCGGGTCCATCCTGCCTGGTCAATCGCTGTAGCCAAGGCTGGATTCACGACCGGACGTGATCGTTTAGGGGCCATGTGGGGACCATTCACATCGGTTCACATCGGTGGAGCCTCGACGTTCCTCTCTGACCGGAGGAACGTCAAGGAGTAGCAGCCCTTAACACAGGGTTAGGGCTCCAACCTCCCCGGAGGACTCCGTGACCGTCATCCTCGACCGGCCCGCCACCACCCCCCGCACCCTCATCACCCCCGACCTGTTCGACCGGCTCACCGCGCGGATCGCAGTCGACCACCCCGAGCACGCCCACCAGGCCGACGTCATCATGGAGCAGGCGCTCGCCTTCTTGGCCACCTGCGCCGCCAACCCGGGCGCCGGCCTGGGCCCGTCCGACACCGTCGACATCGGCTGGCACACGTTCATCCTCTACACCCGCGAGTACGCCGAGTTCTGCCAGCGTGCCGCGGGCCGGTTCATCCACCACGCCCCCGACGACAACCCCGACGACTCCGGGACGGGGACCGGTCTCGCGGCTACCATCGAGGCGATGGAAGCGGCCGGCTACCGGGTCGACCCGATGGTGTGGCCGACCGCCGCCGAGTGCAGCAGCGGCAAGTGCAACCAGTGCTATGCGGGGTGCAGTGACAGTCCGAAGAAGGCAGTGGGCTGACCTGCCACTATCTGCCCGTGCCGCGATTGAGGAGCGGACCGGCCCGGTCGTCAACATCCGATCGGCCGAGGCCGGGCTGACCTCCGGCGTCGCCGCGACCATTACCGCAGAGGGGGCTGTCTTCTTCGTGAAGGCGGCCCCCGCTGCTGCACCGGTCGCCGGGCACCTGTTGCGTGAGCGCGCCGCCAACCAGGCGCTCCCCGCGGACATCCCCGCGCCCCGCCTGCTGTGGGCTGGCGATGTCGCCGACTGGCACCTCCTGCTCTTCGAGCACGCGCCTGGCCGGGAAGCTGACCTGGCGCCCGGCTCCTTAGACGTCCCCGCCGTGATGGACGCGGTCGCCGCCATCTCCGTGCCGTGCCCATGGCCCAGCGCACCGTCGGTGACAGTCAAGGCCGCCGCCCTGCGACGGGAGGCGGAGGTGTTCCTCGCGGACTCCCCCGGCTACGGCGACTACGAGCCGCTCGTCAAAGCCCTCAACCTGGACGAACTCGACGGGGCATCCCTGCTTCACGCTGACTTGCACGCGGGAAACCTGCTCGTCGACGGAGACCGGTGCCGAGTCGTCGACTGGTCGATGGCCTGCCAGGGGTCCGCCTGGGTGGACGTGGCCCTGCTGGTTCCCCGCCTGGTCGACGCCGGACACACACCCGCCGAGGCAGAGCAGAAGGCCGCCCGGGTGCCCGCGTGGAGCTCGGCCCCCGGTGACGCGGTGACCGCGCTGGCCGCGACCCGCGCCCTGTTCGCCGCACGCATGGCCTTGGTCGGGCCGGAGCATCTGCAGAGCAAACGGCGGCGGATGTCCGCGGCCTGCCGGGCGTGGGTGGAGTACCGCACCAGCTGACCGCTGGCATCCTCGCCTCCCTCGCCGAGGCCAACGTCGAGCTCGGCGGCCAGATGCTCGACACCGAGGAGGTCGCTGAGCGCGCGAAGATCGCCACCACTACCCTCACCAGCTACGTCGCGCGCAAGCAGGCCCCGGAGCCCGACATTGGCGAGGGAACCCGCAAGCCGCGGTGGCACGAGACCACTGTGACCGCGTGGCTCCTCACCCGGCGGGCACTGCCCGAGCGGTAGCCATACAACGCAAAAGAGCGCCGCCCCCATCTGGGGGCGGCGCTCTCATGTGTGCGGTGCGAGCTACGGGGCCTGCGTCGGAGTCGGCTGCGGGGTGGAGGTAGACGTCGGGGTGGCGGTCGGAGTCGGCGCCGGGTTGGGGACGCCGAGCTTGCACTTCAGCCTCGGGTAGCCCTTCACCGAGCCGTCCCACTTGCACAGGGACTGGACGCCGTTGATGTCGAGGACGAACGGCCCGTCGAGGCCCTGGCCGTCCTTGCCATCCGTTCCGTCCTTGCCGGGCTCTCCCGGGGCGCCAGCCGGGCCACGGAGCCCACGCGGACCCTGAGTGCCGATGCCGGGCTCACCCTTCGGCCCCTGCGGGCCGGCGGGGCCGCGCTCTCCCTGCGGGCCAGGGCCAGCGACGGTGGTCTGTCCCTGAGCGCCCCACGACGTTTTGTACTCCGTGGTGCGGCACTTCGCGCCGGCGTTGACGATGCGCACGTAGCGGGTCTTGGTGTTGACGCAGGCGTGCACCTCGCCGTCAGCGGAGGTGGTCTGTGCGGCGGAGGCGGTGGTGATGCTGGTCAAGCCGACCGCGAGCACAGCGGTCGCGAGGATCGCGGCGGGAGTCTTGAAGCGCATGCGGGAACTCCAGGAGAGAGGGGAGGGAAAGCCGTGGCGCGGCACCACCAGAGTGGCAGGCGGGAACGATCCACGTAGGCAAATGCGGGCATTTACGGAAAAGAGATAAGCCGCGTAATCCTGGACGCGACGAAAAGCGCCCGCCGTCCGTGAGGAGGCGGGCGCTTCGTGTGTGGAGCCCCGACCGGGCATGGCCGCGCGTCCGGGGCTCCAACACCAGTATGGCGTGCGACGTTGAGTAGTTCGATTCGCTGGCGCGCGGCCTGCTCAAACTCCGGAGGCCGGAGCATGGCAGGCGAAGGTGCACACGTCGGACCCGCTGACCAAACAGTCGCCGTTGCAGCCATGACGGCAGTCGGAGAGGTCCTCCATCGGGTGAGGCAGCAGGATCGTCGGGCGAAGCTCGCGGGCGAACTCGCGCTGCTCTACCCGCTTCCGCCACCGGGTGTCCGTGCCGCCGCCGGAGCAGTCAGGGCCGTCCACCCTGCGGGTTCTTCGCCACCCCTCACGCATCCCAGGGCAGCAACCTGGAGCCTGGTAGCGGCCAAGCATGCGGGCCATCACCACTCCCCTGTCTGCTCGAACAGCCACAGGCGTGCACAGTCACGAGCATCGGCCAGCTCCTCGATGGCCCACACCATGGTCAGCCATTCGGCGATGGCCTGCTCTTCTCGACCGTCGGCCATCACGTCTCCGCGTCGTCGGCGCCCTCGGGCAGCGGAGGTAGGTGGATCTCCCAGACGAGATCCAGCCCGGCATCCAGCATGGTCCGCCGCAGCTCCGACAGGCGCGGGTCCTGCTTGCTCACGCTGACCTCCCAACTCCCAGTTGCTGCTATTTCGCGCCAGGCTGGTAGTTGGGGGCGCCGCAAGGCGCTTGGCGGGTCGTCCAGCTCTGGTACATCGGCATCACGCCAGCCGGTCGGGAACCCCGGCGCCCCCACGTGCTCTCGGCCGGATTCGAACCGGCGTTTCCGCTAGGGGGGCCATTGCCTTACGGCGGGCCTCGATCCCTACTCCTAGCGGTGTCCTAGGCCACTGGACGACGAGAGCACCCCGCCGATGTACCACCCAGAGGCGGGTGCCACGGCGTCCCGTGGCAGAGGCGGGCACCTGCCAGTCCCGGAGGACGACAGGAAGCAAAAAGCCGAGCACTCCCGGGTGCCCGACCCGGACAGCCTACCGCTGCGACACGTCCGACTGCTTGGCGTTGGGCACCACGTAGGTGATACCGAGCGCTCCGAGGACAGCCAGCGCGGTCGTCACCCACTCGCCCTGCACGATGACGCCGTCAGCCATGGCCTGAGCGAGCGCTCCGGTACCGGCTGCCAGCGCGGCGACGATGGCCTTAGCGAAGCTACCTACATTGATCATTCGCCCCTCCTTGGGGGATGCCCGCCAGGGGCGGCGGGAGGAATGGTGCCACTTCTCAGTGACGGATCAGTTGGACTCGTCAACGAGTCCAGGGATCGGCCCGTCGTCCTCGTCGGGCTCGGCGGGCAGGTCCGGCCACAGCACGGACACCCGGGCGAGGTACGGCCACACCAGAGCGTGGATGACGTCCACGACTCACACGCCGAGCAGCGCCGGCCAGGTCTCCCCGGGGCCGACCTCGCCGTCCTTCGTGAGGCCCTTGTCGCCCTGCATCCGCTTGACCTCAGCTACGATCTGCGGCGAGTACACGGTCGAGTCGTAGACCTTCTCGTCCAGGTCCTTGGCGTAGCCGCGCGCCTTCAGCAGGAAGAAGATCGTCTTGACGTGGTTGCCCTTCGCGCCAGGTTTGACCAGCGGCAGCTTTCCCACCATGACCTCCGTTGGATCCTTCTCGACCTTCTTGGCGTAGCGCGGGTTCCAAAACCCTGCGGTGACGTCCGGACCTCTCACGCGCCGCTTGCAGGCGTTACCCGTGTTCGCCTCGATCGTCTGCACCCGACCATCGCCCAAGTTCACCTCGACGATGCCGACGTGGTCGATCGCACTGATGCGGTCAGATCCCCCCCAGTCGAAAAAGATGACCGCTCCGGGCTCGGCGTACTTGCGGATGTTCATGGCCGTGCCCGCGTACCAGAGCCCCAGCCGGTCGCCGTCCTCGGCGTGCCACACCGTGTAGGCACGGTCTCCGGCAGGTAGCACCGGGCCATCGTTGCCGGAGTCACGCGCCCACTTAGTGACCGCCTGCTGACACCAAGGCGCCAGCAGGAACACGACGCCATGGCGGCCGGAGTAGTCCCTCGTGACAGCGTTCGGCCGGCCCGCCATGCCGAGGGACTTGCGCGCCTCGGCGAGCATCTTCGCCGCAGTCACTCCGTCACCTCCCCACCCTCGTGGCCGGGGCCTTCGTAGATGCCGGTCTCCTCGTTCAGGACGTAGCCGAGCGACTCCAGGACGGCACCCTCGTCAGGCTCGGTCGGCCCCCAGTCGCGGGTATCGACACCCTCGGCGACGAGCTCAGCCTCGGTCTTCTCCGTCACGGTGAACCTCCTCGGTGAACGATGTGCTCATCGGGCTGCAACCCGGCGGTGAGGATCTGCTGACGCAGCTGAGCGATGAGGCGCTCCATCTGCTCGATACGGGCGCTCATCGCCCGCATGTCTCGCTGCGCCTGGTCGAGCTGGTCACGCACCTCGCGGGACAAGGTCCGCTCGGTCATCAGCTTTTCTGAGATCTTGTCGAGCTGCTCTTGTGTCCGCTCGTACTGGTTGCGGACCCGCTCCAGTTCCTCACGCAACTCAGTGATGGCGTGGTCGTAAATCTCTTTCGCCCGGGAGAACGCCTCTGACTCGACTCTCGCGCGTTCCGAAGCAGCAGCCTGTTCCGCTACCCGCTCCGCAGACTCCGCGGTCACCTTGTTCGCTTTCACCGACGCCCTACCTGCAAGGACGCCTGTGACTACTGCGCTGATCAACGCCACTACCGCTACCGTGATAGCGACAGTGTCCCCTGGAGCCCATTCCGCAGGCTCGACCAGATGCAGCAGGACCGTGTTCAGGGGACACCACCAGTAGGAGTAGAAGGAATGACCAGTTCTGGCCGTTCAGGAACTTTCGCGATCACATGGACAACCCGGGCG
Organism: Streptosporangium sp. CA-115845; assembly: GCF_050943795.1. Lineage (NCBI taxonomy): Bacteria > Bacillati > Actinomycetota > Actinomycetes > Streptosporangiales > Streptosporangiaceae > Streptosporangium > Streptosporangium sp. CA-115845. The sequence goes on from NZ_CP191988.1 coordinate 7,580,661, forward strand.
AAAACCAGCCAGATCGCAACCGACCACCATGCCTGCGGCACACCCCACACCCACGCCGCAACATGGGTAAGAGCCCAGCCGACCTTCAGCGTGCTGGCCGCGGCGAACGCAAACCGATCTGACGCCATGAACGCCTGCACCAGGCACAACACGCCGCCCACACCCCAGATCGCGCCCCACACCGGCAGCGGCAGCACGATCGCGAGGAACTGCGTCGTCGTCGAAGCCAGCGTCTCGGCTGTCGGGAACGACAGCCGGTAGCACTGGACGAGGTCAATCAACGCCAGGGCGAGAAGGAACTCGCCGCGGATGCCGACGCGATGTCGCATGCGGCACAGCCACGCGGGGCGCCCCATCAGGCGACTCCAGGATGAATGAGCACAGCGAAGCCTTCCTGCGGAGGGCGAGAGGATCAGGAGACGATGCCCTTGGCGCGGAGCGCGTCCAGCAGGCTGTTGAACTTGTCGCGCATCTCAGCGGCATCACGTCGTAGCTGCTCGGAGCGGTCGTCGTCTTCGAAGGCCAAAGTGGTCCGCACGAGCCGCTCCGATCAGGTGAGGAGGATGCCCGCCGCACGCAAGCTGTTGATCAGCGCGTTGAGCTGAGCCCGTACTTCCCGCACGTCGTTGTACAGGTTGTTGTACTGGGTGGCGTTCGGAGCACCGCCGATCGGGCCCGACACCATGTTCGCGGCGATATCCACAGGCTGTGCTCGCAGCGGCGGGATCGGCACCAAGTCATACTCAGTGCCGTTCGCTGCAAGCGCCGTGGGCCGATTGCTCTTCGCGAAGTAGTGGACGCCGCTCGCCGGCGCATCCGGGGAGGCCCGGTTGGGCATGATCAGGCCTGCGGATGCTTGCGTGATCGGTGGCCGCTGCTGGCCGCTACCGAACAGCTGGGATAGCTGTTTCCGCATGTCAGCGATATCGGCGAGGATGTCATCTGGGTATTCAGGCACGAGCTACGCCTCCTCGGCCTCTTCGAAAACAAGGGTGCATTCCTCTTGGCCGCTCCCCTTGCTCGGCGGCTTGAAGGCCATGCCGACGACTCGCCATGACTTAGCGAAGCTCGCGACGCCGTTAACGATGGGCCACCACGGGTTGACCAGCATGATCGTCACCCAGTCGCCGAGATTGCCCGGCCCGAAACTGGTGTTCGGCGGAAGACGTACGGTCGCCTGGTGCACCCGAACCGTGCCCGCCCGGTGCGCTGCCCACCAGGCGGCGTAGCCGTTCAAAGCGTCTCGATCCGATACCCCAGAGCGGTCTGCGGTGACATCGATGCCTGGCCAGCCCGCATCGATGTGTGCTTGTGCGAGAGCGACGATGGACGCCAGCGGTTCGCTGGTCGTGGATGCGTCGTCATTGACGCTCTCCCCGCGGACCTGGAACGTGGTACCGCCGCGGAGCGCGTCAATGTCCTCGGACCAGGACAAGACGTTGCCGGGCTCCATGAACTTATGGTTCGCAGCCTCGGAGCCGATCGTCGGAGAGCCCCACACCCAGTACCGGGTGCGGGTGCCGTCGCCGTTATCGACGACCTGGATGCACCATTCGAAGCCGTGCTCGTTGGTGGCGAGCTGGGCAAGGCGCTCCCCGTACGTGCTGGCCTCCGAAGCGAGGTAGGCCGCGGTGCTGGTGACGCTGGACGTCCCGCCCTGCAGCACTAGGCCGATGTTGTAGCGCGCCTTCGACTGCATGGAGTTGAGCAGGTTGCGGGCTATATCGATTTGGTCGATGCCCTCGTACGGGCCGAGATCGTCGCGGATCTTGACCTGTGCGAGGTAAGACTCCAGCGACGCCCCCTCGATCCGCACCTCGATAGGAGAGCTGCGCCCTGACCGGGATACTGAGGCCCGCCAGATGACATAGCTTCCCCATACGACCCCGTTGCGGTAGACGTGGACGATCACCCTGCCCGGCCCCGTAGAGAGGTCATCAGGGTGCCGGGGGACGATGCGGGCGACCTTCGCAGCCGTCACCTCGTCGGTGACCTTCATGCTGGCAGAGAACGTGCCGGCCTCGATGATCCGCCGGTCATAGGACACGTCGTACAGGTCGAGGTCTTTGCAGACCAGGCGATCTGTGAGGAGATCACAGAACTCGTAGGTGTAGTGGACAACCTGCTCGCCCGACGGGATCGCGGGGATCGTCGGAGGCGGCGACGTCGGAGGCGGCGGCTCACCACCAGGCCCGCCCGCCGAGGGCGGCACCAGGATGGTGAGGCCGTTCCAGACGTTCAAGCCCAGTGAGGACAGGAACTCTGCTCCGCCGACCGGCGCGTTACTGGTCAGTGTCCGCTCGACCAGCGCACCTGTTGCGTGAGTGCGGGACTGCAGCTCAGCAACCTCGTCATACCCGGCAGGAGTAATCCAGTTGATGTGCGTTGAGGCGAACCGGACACCGGCCGCCCACCGTAATTCCAGGCATCCAATCGCTGGCGGCGTCGCCGCCGGCGTCTGGATGAAAATGGTCTGTGAGGAGCGGCTGATGGTCTTAACGACCACGCCGGATCCGGCGCCGCTGATGGCCAGCATGACGGCGACGCCGTCAGCCGCCCCGCCCTGGCTGATCGTGTACGTCGATGGCTCGTTGGCTGCGACCCGCTGCCAGACCTTCGTGCCAGCCCAATTACCTGATGACCCGCCTGCGGTCTCGACGAGTGTCCATCCGCCAGAGACCTGCATGTCGCTTTGAGAGCCGTTGTCCGCTGAGTGGATCAGCAGCAGCAGGTCGCCGTTGACGGCGAGGAGAGGGCGGCTGATGAGTGTTGACGGCCCGTCCCATGCGCGTTCGGATACGGAGCGGATCTCGGGTGCCATGCCGGCCCCCCTTCGGGTGGGTCGACACGGCTAGGGCTAGAGGTAGGAGCTGCGGAACTGCAGCTCGATACCGGCGCTTCCGCCGGAGGAGACGTTGTACGAGATCGTGTTCGCGCCAGCTCCGAGGACCCACTCTTCGACGGGCACGGACAAAGACGACAGGGTGTCCATGGCGTCTTCGCCGTTGATCGTGACGGTGCCGGCGTTGGTGTCGATGTCGAGGAGTTGGCCCTCTTCGACGTTGACGACGAATCGGAGGATCCGACCGAGGCTGGTGTTGGTGATGACCGGGTTAGCGACTGGGCCGAATACTTTGATCCGCGGGCTGGTGGACACGTCCCCGTCGTTGGTGCAGTCGTCCGCCCCTCCGGCGTCCACGGTGACGGACTGCTGCTGTAGGTCGTACCGTCTGGGGTCGGGGCACACCCAGCGCACGGACACTGCGGTCCAGCGCTGCCCGTACAACCCTGCTGGCATGACGCGCGCCTGTGCTTTCGCTCGGGCGAGCAGGGTCTCTCCGAGGGTGCGGATCGTCAGTGTCTGCTCGGAGCCGTCCTCTGAGACGCCGAGTGCGCGACGAAGGTTACGCATGGCCAGCACCCACGCGGTGGAGTCCCGAGGCCCGTCGATCGCGATCGTCGCTGACACGGTGCGCTCTTGCGCGTAGTCCCGCCCTGACCAGGAGCCATGCCGGGCCGACCGTGGCGCGTTACCGGAGTCAAGCTCGGGTAGGTCGTCCCAGCCTTCGACGCCTGGTTCGAGGATTTGGTACACGTTTCCGTGGCCGCCGAGGAGAAGGCGCCCCCACTCGATTTGGAAGTCGCCGGTGATGAGCTCGCCGGCCAGGATCGGCGTGAAGATGTCGAGCGCCGGGAACTCGGCGGATGTCTCGAAGATCGGCAGAGCGAGGCGGACGTCTTTGCGGACCACCAGCGCCGGAAACTCGGCGACCGTCTCGAAGGCGCCGAGTGGGACGGTGATGCCCGGCGTGAAGATGTCGAGCGCCGGGAACTCGGCAGCCGTCTCGAAGGCTGGCAGCGACGGGTGAGCATCGTGGTTGCGGGGCTGCCGGACAACGATCGGCCGGTTCGGATGGCCTCGCCCGATACGAGCCACAAGCCCCCCTTACCAGCGTGAGGAGCGGTTGACCGCCTGAGAGACAACGACAGGGCGGCGCGGCGGCTGATCAGGCAGGGACGCCACATCGATGGTGAAACCATGCCGGTAGCCGATGGTTTCTGAGGCGATGAAGTTCAGCGCGTCCGTCGCATCAGCTGAGGTGAGGAGCTTGGTCGCGAGGCAAGCAGTCGTGTTGTCGCCTTGCAGGTCAGCTTGTTTGGTGTACCCAACGGGAGCAGTCCAGGTGACTGGTTCGAAGTCCGGGTTGCCCGCTGCCCACCGCAACTCGAAGTCGTTAACCCCTGTGGGAGTGGTTGCTGGTGTGGTGACTGTGGTGCCGAACGTGTCAGCGCCTGCTTGTGCCAGGACTGGGGTGATGTTTCCATCGGCACCCATGATGGCGACGACCGCGACGACCCCCATGCCCGCACTGTTTTGCGTGAAACCGTAGTTCGCTGGCTCGCTGCTGCCTGCGACCTTCCACGACACCTTGGTCTTCATGTCATGCGTGGTGCCGCTGTTGCGGGTGCCGAGAGACTGCCAGGTGGCGCCCCCCGTCGGGGTGCCCATCTGTGCCAGGGTGCCCTCGTCCGTGGAATGAAGAGCGATCAGAACGTCACCGACCACCGTGCCGGAAGGCTTGGTGACGTTGAATGATCCAACGCTGTTAGGGGTTGCGCTGGCGACCGAACGCAGAGAAGCCGCCACCTGCTAAGCCCTCTCAAACCACAAGCCAGCTCGAACATCAACACCGGCAGGGGCGGCGCAACGGAGCGCGAAACCCTCACCCAGCGGCGAATCCGGGCCTTCACCGAGAGCCCATTCGTAGAGAACCAAGCCGCCATTCGGGGTGAGCAAGAACTCTTCGATGACGGCCAGCACGGTCGGCTCGTTCGACGCGTTCCACGCCTTCGCGCCAGTGAAGCCGGTGCCCGCGAGCCGCCCGTACGCCTGGCGCACGGTCACGCTCGTGGACTGTGTGCCGGGAGCGTTCGTGGCGAACGTAGCCGCGCACACCTCGACCAGTACCGGGACCGCGCTGGCCGACGTGCCGTTGAAGCCGACACGGAGCTTTCGCAGGTCAACGCCGTGGTTGGCGGTGGTGGCGCCGCTCTTGACGCCGAGGATGGTTCGGGCCGTACCTCCGGTCAGGGGGACGGCGCCCTCAGTAGTGATCGAGTAGCCACTTTTGGCCATGGATGCTCTCCGTCTCGGGGCATGAAAAAAGCCCCACCGGCTGGGTGAGGCATCAGGGGGAGGTCGGGTTAGGCGGTCGCGCCCAGGAGGTTCTGCCGCCACACCCCATCGGAGTGGAAGGTGATTTCAAAAAGGCCGTCCTGGGTGGAGTATGCCTGGCCGAAGCGGCGGAAGAGAACACACCGATCGGACAGGCCAGGCGCGTAGACCAAACCACCCTCAGCGTCGGTGATGGTCGAGTCCGCCCAGCCGACCGGATCGAACTTCCAGCCCGCCTTGCCTGTGCTCCCGAGCTCGGCGAACGACACCACGGCGGGTGTCTCTCCGCCTGCCGTATAGCCGGTACCTGAAACCTCGCCGGCGTCCCATGGATCCACGCCGTAGGCGGGATTGGACTGGGAGAAGTTCGGCACGACCGCATTGGTGTACATGGCGATCTTGAATGCAGCTGCTGACGACAGATCCAGCGCAATCGTGTTCGTCAGCGCCTTGACGAACGTGTCGACAAACACAGCGTCGCGGTCAATTGCCATCAGCGCCTCGCAATCCCAAGTTGATACGGACATCACGGCGGCCGTCGCTGTGCTCTGTGGTGTCGTGGCCCAACTGGTCGCGGGTCTTCTGCCAGGTGGTGCCGTCATCACGCCGACCGCTCTGGCGCTGGTCATGGGTGGCGTGAGACCAGCCCTCAGGGCGGGTTTGGATGTGCTTGTCCCGCAGGTACGCCCCATAGGACGGCCACCGGGACGGGTCGTATTCGGGCACGCCGAAGCCGCCTCCCAACAGGTCAAAGAAGTAGGAATTCGGGATTCTCGGTAACAGATCGACGCGATACGACCACATGACGCCGACGGGACATGGCAAACTGCCGGTCGGTCGGGGAAAACCAACGCGCATGCGCGCTAACCACCAGCAGGAAAGAGGCCCGATGCGCGCGGACGGTTACTTGGGTGGATGGGTTGAGTTCGACGGCCAGTTCGTCACCATCGGCCACAGCGGCGTCTCCCGCATGGTGGCCGGCGGAGGAACCAAACGAGTCCACGTCACCGATATCGGCGCCATCCAGCTCAAACCTGCAGGGCTGCTCACCAACGGCTTCATCCAGTTCGCGATCAGCGGCTCCCCTGAGCTGCGCTCACGGGTAGGCCACCGAACGATGGAAGCCGGACGCGACGAGAACAGCGTCATATTCACCCGTAAGCACCAACCCCATTTCGAAGCTCTAGCCCACGCGATCGATCAAGCCAAAGCAGCAATACGCATGCCGCCCCCTTCGCCCCAGCAGAGCGATGTGGCAAGCCAACTCGCGACGATGTGGCGACTCGTGGAGCAGCGCGCCATGACTCGCGACGAGTTCGAGGCGCAGAAGGCTCGCCTCCTCGGCACACCAGCGCCTCGCCCTAATCAGCAAAGGCCGCGGGGTTAGTTCCCCCACGGCCTCCTACCGGCCACCGCGAGCTCGGACTCCGGTACCCATGATGAACTGTAGGTCCTTCGCAATCCCATACGGCGACTGCTCCGGGGTGGCGTGGAACTCCTCGATGTTGAGGAGTGCTCCGTCGCCGCCGCGTGTCCCGCCTTGCTGGACGGCCTGCCACTGCTGGTCAGTGAGAACCGGCTCGGGCCTGCCAGTACCGTTGTGCACCAACGACGTGCCAGGCATGAGGAACCCGCCGCTGTCGTACGTTGGTGCGTGCCCGATCAACTGAGCAGCGCGGGCGGCGACCTCCCGAACCTTCAGCCCCGTCTGCGGAGCCTCGATGATCCGGTTCGGCGAGCCATAAATCCACACGTGCCCCGGATTTGGGAAGCCCAGCATGCCCGCCTGCGGCTTGGCTGCCGGCGTCACCCACTTCATCTGATCTTGGCTGACTCTCGGCACGTCGGTACGACCCGCAGCCTGCATGGCACGCATGACCAGGCCGGAGCAGTCGAACGAGTTCGGGCCGGTCGCTCCCCACTCGTACGGCTTACCGATCTGCTCCCGCGCGTACTGAACGGCTTTCCCGCCGGACAGGCCGCCCGTTTCGGCGTCCTTCTTCGTGAGGAACGCCACCACCTCGGCGATCATCCGCTTCGGCACACCGACCAGCATCTTGGCCCACGGGCTGTTGCCCATCGCCGCGGCGGCCTTGTCCAGTAGCGGGTTCAAGAACGCCTCGCTGCCGGCCTTCACCCCGGCGCCGATCAAGCCGTCGATGATCCCGCCGTTCGCGAAACCACCCATGAACTTCGCAGCGCCGGACACTCCGCCGGACCGTGCCGCCTTGTTCGCCGAGTCGACGAACCCCGGACCGACAGCGCGGGTCCACTCGGGCCGCATGATGGCTTCACCGCCGGACACTGCGGCGAGCCCGATGTCGCGACCCGGCGTGTACCCCGGGTAGATGCCGCCGGTTGCGAGTTGTGGAATCTCTTTAAGCTTCAACTCCAGGCCGAGGGCGTCGGCCACCGTGTTCCACAGCTTGACGATGCCGCCGTTGTAGACGGTGCCGATGATGAAGTTCACCGGCTTCTTCGCCATCTCCTGGATCTTGGCCCACGCGGAACCGACCATCCCGACGCCCTTGTCGAACGCGTTCGGGATGTCCTTGGTGATGAAGTCCTTCAGGAAGTTGAAGACCGGAAGGATCACCTTGGTCCACGCGTCGCTGATCGCCTGGCCGATCTTCGAGAACGCGGGCTTGATCACGTTCTCGTACAGCCAACTGATCTTCGGGGCGAGAGTTTCAGTGATGAACGACCACAAAGCCTTCAAAGCGGGCTGGATCACCAGGGTCCACGCCGCCTTGATAGCCTCGCCCGCCTTGGCGAACGCGGGCTTGATGACGTTCTCCCACAACCAGCTGATCTTTGGGGCAAGCACCGTCGTAATGAACGTCCACAACGCCTGCAACGCGGGCTTGATGACGTTCTCCCACGCGACCTTGACCGCGGTAGAGATCCCCGTCCACGCGGGGACGATGACGTTCTGCCACAGCCACTTCAAAGCAGGCGCCAGCACGGTGTTCCAGAACGTCACCAGCGCCTCAAGCGCTGGTTTGATGACGTTCTCCCACGCCCAGGACACGGCCTGCCCGACCGCTTGGAACGCCGCATCGACGATCTGCCGGAACGTCTCCGAGTTTTGATAGGCGTACGTCAGCCCAGCCACGAGCAGGCCGATCGCTGTAATGATCAGGCCGATCGGGTTCGCACTTAACGCGACGTTCAGGATCTTCTGCGAGATGCCCCAAGCCTTCACACCCAACGCGACCGCACCAACCGCAGTGGCTATAGCGGCGAGGGTCTCGGGCGGCATCTTGGCGAGCAGACCCGCTAGGCCAGACAGGCCAGACAGGGCGCCGGACCCCAGCGGAGCCAGGCCGACAATGAGATTCTTGACCGCCGCGGCGACGTTAGCGAACAGCGTCTTTACAGTCGGCCAATTCGCCTGCACGTAGCCGACGAATGCCCTAAACCCTTCGGACTTTCCGAGGTTCTTGCCCCAGGTAGCGAACGCGGCGGTGGCCTTCTCCAGCCCCCCGACGAACGTCGAGACAAACGGCAGGAATGCCCTGATCAGCCCGGCGATGCCGACACCGATGTTGCCGAGGCTCTTACCGAGCCCGGTGATCGCCGTAGGCGCCACGGTCGACAGATCCTTAAAGAAGGTCGACGCCCCGACTGCCTTGGCCGCGGACTTCTCCAGCCCGACCAGCGCGTCTGCACTCCCCTTGATCAACGGGGTTAGTGGCTTGAAAAGCTTCGCCACCACATCGAGCCCACCAGTGATCACCGGCAGGACCGCAGGGCCGAGTTCCTTTTGGAACTGCTCGTAGGCGTCTTTGAACGCCTTGATCTGCTTGGCGGCGACCGCTTCCGCAGGCGAGAGTTCAGCGGTCTTCTGCCCGCTCTTCGCCTGTGTCGCGGCTGCTGTTTGAGCGGCGCGTTTCGCGGCGTCCTTCGCCTGCTCCTTGCGGATCTTCTCCTGCAGTTCCGCGATCTTGCGCTGGCGTTTCTGCTGCTCAATGGCGCGCTTGGCGTCGTCGACGCGGTCCTCTGCGTCCTGGACTGCCTTCCTGGCTTCGGCTACACGCTTAGCTGCTTCCTCGCCCGCTTTGCCGGACTCCGCGTACGCCTGCGCGAGTTGGCGTTCCTGGTCGATGACCCGCTGGTTCGCTGCCTCGACAGCTTCTTTCGCCGAGACCACACGGTCATTTCCCTCAACGCCCTTGGCCTGCTCTTCTTGGAGTTTCTCCTGCTCGGCCCGCAGTTCCTCGACGCGCAACTGTGTGCGCTCATAGGCGATCGACGCGCGCTCAATGTCCTCGGGGTTGCCCTTCGCGCGGGCAGCGTTCAGGTCCCGCTCGGCGTCGGCGAGGTCGAGCGCTGCCTGCCGCTGGTCGAGAGCGTTGCCCCTGAGACTGCGGGAAATGTCCTGCAGATTCTTGATCGCATCACGGCGGGCCTTGTTGAGAGACTCCTGTGCTTTCAGCGCAGATCGTTGAGCGTCAGCGAGCGACTTCTCCGCCTGAGCTGCCCGAGCAGCGGCGGATACCTGCGCCTGAGCCGCAGCTTGAACCGCCGAACTCAGCCGCTGCTTGGCAGTAGTAACCCCAGCAACGGCGTCCTTCACTCGGTCCTGGGCAGCCCGCATCTGATCAGCGGCATTCGCCGCCTGAAGCTGCTTGATCTGCGCTTGAGCCGACTCGATCGCCAGGTTCCGGGTTGCCCCTGCGGCCGAGCTGAGACCGGACGCGGCTCTCCCCGCAGCCTGCTCCTGCTCCTTCAGCGCCTCGTTGATCCGCCCCACCGCTGGCGCCGCTACTGCGGCGAGCCCCACGAGCCCCGCGCCGGCGGACGCGAGTACTCCACCGAGCGCGCCGACTCCCAAAGCGGCCGATGCCGCGAGAGGGATCGCCGCCAATGCTGCGGTGACCAGGCCAATCTGTGCGAGCGCGCCAGCGACGTCCACGTCCACACGGGCGTTCGCAGTGCGCCCGTCGACCCGGGACAAGCCCGCCTCGACTGCGGCGAGTTCCGCCAGCGCGGAGGCGACATCTACCCGCAGGTCAGCGGACACGGCACGGCCGTCGATCGAGGAGAGTTCCCTTTGGATCGCCGCAAGCTCCGCCTGTGCGGCGCCAGCGTCGATGTCGATACCAACGGTCCGAGACGACAGGGCTTCCATGCGTGCGCGAAGCTGCTGGATCTGCGCCTGGGCAGGCGAGGTATTGGCATCTACTTCGACCTTCGGCAAGGACTGCAACGCGCTCTGAAGAGCGCGCTTGAATCCCTGTGCGAAGGCGCCGCCAACTGCGGCACCTTCGGCCGGGGCCTGCTGCTGTTGCCTTTGTGACTGCTGCTTCAGCGAGTCGTAGACGCCCCCCAGGGAGTCTTTGATGCCGCGCTGGATGTCACGGCCGACGTCTTGTCCGACCTTGTACGCGCCGGGGAGGAGTTGCCGCTTCAGGTCGGCGGTGAAGGTCTTCGCGGACGGGATGACCGGGACGACGACTTCGCCAGCCTGGAATTCCGCCACGACCCACCACCAATCGTGAGTCGTGGGATCGCTATGTCAGGGGCGAGCTTGTGGTGCGGCCTTCACCGGCGGACTGTTCTGCCAAGTGCCCGCCAAGGTGCCGCCGTTGATGCGAGCCCACACCGCTTCCTGCTGCTGCGGAGTGAGCTGGCGACGCGTCTTGCCTTTGACCTTCACCCCAGGTCGCGGGGTGGGTTCGGGCTTCTTGGGTTTGCCACCGTTGGCCGCGGCGAGAATGTAGGCGATCCACCGCAGCGTGTCGCTCTGGGCTGCGACCAACATCTCCAGATGCGACCACTGGCCTTGAGAGGGGTCAGCGGACTTACTCGCCCGTTCGATCTCCGAGCTCGACATCTTGTTCCGCATCGCCGTCTTGAACGCCGATTCCGGTGGCAGGTGACGAATCAGGTTCCCCACCAGCCGCCAGGTCAGCTTTGCTTCGCCGCCGCCGGGCCTCCACAGGTCGCGCAAGTCGGTGCGGTGGCAGTGGATCCACAGATCGGCCTCGATCGCGTCGTAATGCTCGGCGAGCAGCGCGACGAGGCCGGCTATTCCCCCCGGGTGAGACCCTGGTAGTGCTTAGTGCACGCCTCGAAGAGGGCGTTGATGTCCTCGCTGGAGACGTTCGGGACTCTACAGAACCGCTCGTAGTCGTCGCCGAGCAGTTCAGCAACGAACTTACGGAAGTCACCGCTGTCGCCGCCGAGGTCTGCCGCGACCTGCCAGTCGGCCTCGCCGGGCGGCTTCATGGTGAAGAACTCGCCGTCGATGTCGAACACGAACGGTTTGCCGACCGCTTCGCGCTGCCGGTCCCGCAGGGAGAACAGGGAGACGAGAGCGCCGTCCTCTGTGATGACCTTGGATGCCTTGATGGCGCGCTGAGTAGGAGGCATCAGGACAGGTGCTCCCCAACCGCCGGCGCCAGGTAAGCGTGGTAGACGAGAGCTCCCAGAGCGTCCGGGTAGGTGGAGATGGTCCACTCGTAGCCGACCATCTCACCCTGCGCGTAGGTCACGTCCGACCGCTCGGTGATCTCCCCTTCGGGGACGTAGAACCGCTCCCACGTCTCGCCGTCGTAGACGTCGAACAGCCAGGAACGCCGGTCAGGAGTCGGAGTCGCGGTCTCGACGTACTCAACGATGCCGTCCACGTCAGGGATAAGGTCCACTACCGGGATGCGGTTATGCAGACTCCTGACAATGGGGCGGTTCGTCTCCCACGCGGTGAAACTGAAGGTCCGCACCGAACTGGTCGTCACCGTTCGGAACGGCGACACCTGCCCCCACGGCGTGAACGACTCAGAGTCCTCCTCGATACCGTTGGTCAAGCCGTCGTCGGAGATCGCGCCGATCGCGAGCCACGCGCCAGTCGGAGCGGCAGCCGGGTTGGTGGGACGGGCAGTGCCGAGCTGCGCGCACCACGCGCCGCCGTTGCTGCCGACGACCGAGAGATCGGCGGCGCGGATGATGTTGACCATGGTGAGCTCCTTCAAGCCGCTGGTCGTGGGCATGCAAAAGCCCCCGGCCAGATGGCTCGGGGGCGGGAGGGGAAAGAGGTCAGGCGGGGTGGATGGCGAACTCGTAGTTCGCCTCGGCCTTCCGCATGTTCGGGTTGTCGTACGGCACGTGGTGAGGCCCGGTGCTGGTCTTCACCTTGTTGATCACGGCCCCCCGATACGTGGTGCGGGCGAGTTCCTCGTGAAGAAGGCGCTGCACCTGAAGGGCCAAGTCCATTGCGGTAGGCCCGTCCGTATGAAACGTGGCGATGTCCACGGACGGCCGGTCGACTCTGAACCCGTCGTAGGCGCCGCTGACGCGCCGCACCAGCAGCCAGGGCAGTTGATCGTCGAGGTCGGACGGGGTCTCGGTGGAGGCAGTGGCGCCTACGATCGTCTCCTCAAGCCACGCCACCAGCAGCGCCTCAATGTCGATCATTCGGCTCCTGCCGCTTTGCCCATCGTTCGATGGCGCGGTGTCTTCGACGTGCCCCACTCCACATACGCGGCGTTCGGCGCATCGTTGACGACCTTGGACACAGCGCGGGGTTTCCTGCCTGCTCGGACGCCGGTCTCGACCTTGAACGAGGCCGCGTACTGGCCGCTGTCACGCGGGGCGAGCCCTTCAGCTTTGCTCTTGACGCGCTCTGCTCGGGCTTCCATCTCCCGCTGCATCTGCTTGGAGCGGAGCATCTTCCCGATGCCTTTGTAGTCGCCTCTGAACTTCGCACGAGGAGCCACGAGCCACCCCCTCAGCCAGTGATGCGGGTCAATCGGACCTCGACGCCAGCCCGGGTCTGTGTGAACGGGCTGGCCCACTTCGACGGGATCCCGTTGACCTCGTACACCAGCCCCCGCACCTGGGCGCGCTCGTAGGCGGTGACGTCTGTGCCGTACGGCGCCAGCAGGGTCAGCGACTCGCTCGTCTGGTCTTGGCCTTGGATCTTCTCGGTGCTGCCGGTAGGCCAGACGATGCAGCCCGGTACCGGCGTCTCAGCCCACGTCCAGGTCGAGTTGCCGTGAGCGTCCCGAGGCCCAGGAGAACGGTGGAGAAAGACGACGACCTCGCCCCTCACCCGAGGGCCTCGATCGCCTCACACCACCGCGCCAGATCCGCAGCCGGGTCGAGCTGCTTGGAACGGCGCTTCGCCGCGGCGGACGCTGTCTCGTACACGGCCGGATCATCAAGGCGCTCGATCGCCGCCTGCCACCCGTCCAGGTCATCCCGGCGGACGAACGTGCCGGCCTTGCCGAGTGACTCCTTCAGCCCCGGCGTGGGACTGGCAATCACGGGGATACCGCTCGCCATGGCCTCGACGCCGGTCCGGCCCCAGCTTTCATACTCCGACGGCATGAGCAGGATCCGTGTCTGTCCGTAGACAGCCTTCGCCATCTCATCGCCGGGGACGTTGTCGACGATCTCAACGTTCGGCAGATCGCGAACGTCCTGCTCGCCGTAGGAACCGCGGACCGCGAGGAACTGCCGCTCAGGCATGCGCGCAGCGAGGTCCCAGAACAACCCAGCTCCCTTGTTGGGGAACAGGTTGATCAGCGTAATGTGGTCGCCTGGGCTGGCCGCGTAGTCGGCTGCGATGACCGGCGGCCGGACGATGACCTCCCGCTCGGGGCGGGCCAGTTTCGGATGCTGGTCGAAGTACTCGGCTGCCGCCGCGGCCATCCACTGCGAGTTGTAGACCGCGAGCGCCGTCGTACCGGAGCCGATCGCCTTGAACGTCGCCGGGAACGTGTTGTGCGCCAAGATGACGAGCGGACGACCCCAGCCGCGGGCAGCGGCAGCAGCCGACGGCACGTTCTCCAGGTGGGAGACGACCACCTTCGCCGTGCGGGCTTCCTTTCCGAAGTCGCGGCGGGCCGCAGGCGGGACAACGAGGACGCCGTCCAACTCGAATGGCTCCCGCTGGCCAGTCACCTCCGACAGGCGCACCTCGACCTGGTGTCCGCGCGCCGCGAGGGCTCGCAGGAGGCTGTGAGCAGCCCACTCGGCGCCGGCGTTGTGGTGCGGCGGGTAGGCGTGGAGCTTCGTGAGGATCCTCATCGTCACCCCACCCGCACAGAGATCATGCCGGTCGTCCGCCGGTAGCGGTCGAGTGTCTTTCGCTCAGCCTCTGACAGCGACACCATCGTGCCGATGCCAGCGGATTCGAGCCGGTAGGAGTAGGGGCCGATCGTCTCTGAGGTGATGCCGCCTACCGCAGTGGGGGCGGTGACGGTGCGCAGCACCATGCCGCATACGACCATGACCACGTCCGGCGGCACCTCGGCGCCGTGGCTGTAGGTGACGGCGAATGTTCCCGGGTAGCCGTCGTCATCGTCCCACCACACCTCCGGCAGGTTGATCACGAAGGTGCCCGCGCCGAGTCGGATCTTGTCGAGGCCGTCCCACCACCAGTCCACAAGCCCGACATTCGGGGCGCCGTTGATGCCGATCGCGATAACCGAGGTAACCCTGGTGACGGGTCTTTGCGGCAGGAGGATCATCCCGGCCTGTGATCGCAGCGTCACCGTGGACGTCGCCGGCCCGAAATTCTGGCCCGTGTAGGAGCGCACCAGCGCGGACGCATCCGCGAGCAGCGCATCCAAGCGGGCATCCTCCTCGCATGTCAGGTCCCGTCCGAGACGAGCCGCCAGGTCGGTCTTGGTTGCCAAATTGGCCACGAGCACCTCCTAAGCGGTCGCAAGGTGGCGGAAAGCAGCTCGGCGGACGGCGAGAATCTCCATGGCCGCGATCCAGCGCTCGATGTCCTCGGCGGGGTCGAGCTCAGCGGCGCGAGCCTTGGCCTTCTTGCTCGCCGCGGCGTACGCGCGAGGCTTGAGCAGGCTGTTGATCGCCGCTTCCCAGTCGTCGATCTTCCGCCGATCGCAGAAGATCCCCGCCTCACCAAGCGACTCCCGCAACCCCGGCGTCGGGTGAGCGATGACCGGGATGCCAGAGCACATGGCCTCGACGCCAGCCCGACCCCAGCTTTCGTAGTCGGACGGCATGAGCAGGATCCGCGTCCGGGCGTACACCGCGTCCCGCATCCGGTCGCCATCCAGGTGCTCGACGTGTTCGACATTCGGCAGATCTCGGAGGACCTGATGCCCGTACGCCCCATGTACAGCCAAGAAACGCAGGTTCGGGAAGCGTTCCGCCAGCGCGTAGAACGTCTTCGGGCCCTTCGGCTCGTACAAATTGATCAGGGTGATGCAGTCCCCTGGTGTGGTCGCATAATCGGCGACTGCGACCGGCGGCCGGACCACCACCGAGTCCACCGGCAGGTCAGCGAACTCCTCGGCCATCCACTCGCTGTTGTAGACCGCCAAGCTGATCCCGCGTTTGAGCTGGCCGCGGGTCGCGGTGAAGGTGTTGTGGACGACCTTCGCCACCGGGATCCTGTACGACTCTCCCAGTGCGGCGGCCCGTGGGGTGTTTTCCAGATGGGTCACGATCACGTCGGTGTCGGCAAGGAATCGGAACGGGTCCTCTTTCCCGCGATGCGGGTGGACGGTGATCCCGCCGATCTCGTAGGACGACGTGATCTCTGGGTGCCGCTGCGACAGCAGCACGTCCACCTCGTGGCCTCGGTCAACCAGGGCGTGCAGCATCGCCAGCACCATCCGCTCCGCCCCCGCATTGTGGTGCGGCGGGAACAGGTGCAGCATCGCGAGGACCCGCATGAGACTCCTTGAGCAGGCAGGCGGAGAGCCGTGCGCTCTCCGCCTGCGAGGGGGTTAGGAACCGGCGCCCTGAGCGACCACCAGGCCGAACGGGAACCGCGCGTTAGCGTTGGACTGCAGCGCCGTGACCGGGTTGGACGTCGCGAACGCCACCCGCATGGTGACGCGGAGCGCCACCGAGTCCTGCTGCATAAGGTTGAGGACGACTGCGCCGTTGGCGTCGGAGATGACACCCTGGTCGAACATCTTCCACGAGATGTCCTGGCGCATACCGATGATCGCCTTCGACCAGTCGCCCGCGATCAGGTCCGCCGCCGTCGCGTCCCAGGAGCCGTTGGTGACCTCCCGAATCGGGTACCCGTAGAGGTTGCCCGCGCCGGTGCCGTCCTGCAGGTTCGGCTGGTAGATCGGGATGCCGTCGTCCGACCGCATCCCGACGAGCTTCCACTTCAGGCCAGGGCGGCTAGCGAAACCGGTGATGGAGAAGCCGTCCTTGGCGATCAGCTCACCGAGAGCGGCCACGTCCTGGCCGAAGTCGTTGCCTGAGGTACCGGTGACGACGTTGCCCGCAGCGACCGCCGAGTGGTGGATGCTGTACGGCCAACTGGTGGGCTTGTCGACGCCGAACAGGCCCGCAGCGTCGATCTTCGCGCCGATCGCCTCAACGATCCGGGGACGAACCTCATCCCAGATCGGCACCTGCGCGTCATCGAGGTACGCCTCCGGGATGGGGACGATGACCGCGAGCTCCTCAGCGACGAGGCTGACGTTCTTCCAGTCGACGCTGGACGTCTGCTTCATCCCGCTGTCGCCGTTGACCCAGTACGCCATCGGCAGCACGTCCAGGACGGGCTGACGCTGAGTCTTGGTGCTCATCCGCACCTGCCCGGCCCGCTCCAGCAGGAACGACTTGGTCGGCATCTCCTGGATGATCTGGTCCGACACAGGAGTCGGGATCAGCGGGTCATCGGAATTGTCGCGGGAGACCAGAGAGTTATAGGTGGGCACGGGGCAACCTCATTTCAGGTATGCAGCGGCGCCGGGCCCCGTGCAAGGAATCCGGTAGCTGCGGTGATGGGGATCAGCGGCCAGCGAGGCGACGTAGGAAGTCGTTGCCGTCCGCGGGCTCGTAGTCGGCGGGCAGAGCGCCAGGGGTGAGCGATTCAACGGGCCGAGTTCGGGCGGGGTAGGAGTACTCCTCCTCGCCTTCGTCGACCTGCGGAGCGGGCGGAGGCGGCATCGCCGCAAGGCGCCGCGCCAGCTCAGCCTCAAGCTCACGGCTGAGCTCCTGAGCTGCCTCGTTGATCTCGTCCTCGGACTTGCCGCCGAGCCGATCCAGCAGAGACGTCGGAATGTTGTACGCCGCGGCGGCGAGCAGCTTGGCCCGCCCAATCTCCGCGGCAACAGCCCGCTCCTCAGCAGCGGCGACCCTGTCGGCCAGGCGCTGCTGTTCGGTCTTCTGGCTCTCCTCGAACTCGGCGTACTTCCGCGCCGCTTCAGCGTTCGCCTTAGCCGTGGCCTCGTGTTTCCTGGCCATGCTGCGCCACTTCGAGACTTCGGCTTCCCAGTCCTTCTGCGGTTCCTGCGGTTCGCCCGTGTCGGGCTCCTCAGGCTGCGCGTCCTCGACGTTCTGGTCGTCCTGCGTCGGCTCGGCCGGCTCGGCGAACTCGGTCGCGGTTTCAGACATTGACATCTCCCGTGTCGGGACAAGCCGCCGTGTCGGCGACCTTTGGGCATGCGGAAAGACCGGCGCCTGCCATGTCGGCTGGTCCGGTCAAGGAAAAAGTCAGTGAGGGTCGTCGACTGGGGACGGCTCGTAGCGGTCCCACCAGTCACGGATCGCCTGGCCGGTCCACTCAGGCCGGCCATCGGCTTCGGCCCGAGCGAGGGCTTCATCTGCGGGGACTGCTAGGACGACGACGCGGGCACCGAGACGCTCAGCAGCCGCTTCACGATCAGCGGGGTTCGGCAGGCAACGGATGACGAACGTCTCGCCATCGCCTCCTGCGGCGCGGTTTTCGAGGCTGCGCCGTATCTGTTCGGCCATGCGTTTGATGTGCCGCGGATGGTCGTGGGAGGAGCGGGAGCCAAGGGACCGGCAGATTGCGTCCAGGTCGATGATCCGGGCTCTTGGGCCGGCACGTGCTTCAACCCATGTGGTTTTGCCTGCGGCAGGAGGACCGCAGACCAGAGTGACAGCCATCATCCCCCCGCAGCCTTGTCGCGGCTCTCCCAGTGGCGACGCCATACCTTGCGCGCCTCCTCGCCGCCATGACCGGCAGTGATGCGCTTCCAGTCGGCGTACAACTCTTCGGCCCGGTGAAGGATAGGGCTGTCAGCATCGAAGATCGGCACCGCTTGACAACCATCGTGGTCGTGGTACTTGGCGCCGCCGTACCTGACGTCACCAGCAGTTTTGGCAGACGTATACACGGCTCCGCGGCCGATCAGCATCAGGCACCACGAGCATGAGTCGCCGTCGCCGATCCGGGCCCAGCCGAGCGCGTCCTCGTCGTCGTAGGAGGTGGCCTCCATGACGTCCCGACCGCCTTCAAGAGCAAGTCGGGTCGCGGTGCCGGACAACGTGACCGCCATCCGATCCCGTGCCTGCGCCGACGTAGCCCCCAGCCGCAGCGACCGCCGCATCACGGCCATGCCCGCACTGTCGAGAGCCGCCGACAACCGATCCGGGGTGAGTTCCCGCGGCTCGGCAGGCACGATCCCGCCAGGCAGGCCAACCGCAGTCCGCAGCCGCTGGTAGTACGGTCCGGCGAGGTTCGCAGACTGCTGCCTAGACGCGACGACCATCGCGGCGAGCGCCATCTGCGTCGCCGGCCACGACTCCTCGGCCCGCTCCACGTTGAACAGCATCTTCAACAGCTTCACGAGATCACGGACGAGACTGGACGAGACGACCCGCTGCTGCGCCTGGTAGGCCGCCGCGGCGCGCTTCTGCTCAGCCGCCGACATTGACGCCAACCGGAGGAGGAGGCGGGGCATCTTCCATCGCGTTCGCGGCGGCCTTCTGCTTGTCGACGATCGCGTTCAACTGCGCTTCGGCGTCGCCTCGCTCAGCGGCAGCCTTCCAGCGGGCCACATCGGTCTGCGTCACACCCGGGATCCGCTCCCACAGCTCCTGCGCGGGCACATCGAGCATCTGCTTCAGCTTCCCAAGCGCGTCCACCGTCGAGGCCAGAGCGCGGGCCTCGGTATCGCGCCATACGACTTGCGCAGACATGTCAGACCAGCCGCGCTTGTCGCCAGCCGCGAGGGAGGCAAGGCGGAGGGTCTGCTCGTGGCTCTCGCCGAACCCAGACTTACGCTCAGCGATCTTCCGCTGAAGCCCCGACTCGGCAGCAGCGAGAGCTTCCGCTGAGAGGTTGCTCATCTGCCCGAGCAGGTGGTGAGGAGGCGTCTGGGAGACAGTCGCGATGTGCCGGATCGTCTCCTCGGCCGATTTCAGGTAGCCCGAAAGATCCGTTTGGCCGAACTCCCCGAACTTCGTCCCCTCGTCCTCAGCCACCCACAGGCGGCTTACTGAGGCGTTGAACGGCTCCATCGGGTTGCCTTCCGAGTCGATCGGAGGCGCCATACCTGTGACCCATCGCTGCCTGAACGCGGCGTACTGCTGAGCCATGAGCAGGTTGAACGTGGTGCTGTTGAGTTGGTCTTGCATCTCGAACAGCGGCTCGACCTCGCCGCGGATGCAGTCCTCGCCATCCAGGTCATCGCCGTTGAGGTACCGGACGACCGGGCAGACCTTGAGGCCATGCTCCTCGCTCCGAACGAACAGCAGCTTGCCGCCTGGCTTGATGTCCTCCTTGAGGATGTACCGGTGTGTGTCGTCATAGAGGCGAACCGACCGGGTCTGCCCCTTGAGCCCGTTGCGGATCGTCTCCTCAACCGCAAATTCGGGCCACTCGTCATCAACCGGGTCCTCGTAGAACGCCGTCATGCGCTTCGGACTCTTTGGCGTGATCACCGGCGTCGGCTTACCTGGCATCACCACGTTGTAGGAGACGCCGTACTTCAGCGAAGCCCGGTGAAGCCCGTGCTGGCGGGCATCCATACGGTTGGCCTGCCAACTGTCCCAGGCGTCAGCGTTGACGTCTTTACCATTGGGCCGGTAACCATCCACGTACAGCGCCTGCGCAACCACCGTGATGACCAAGGGCAAGATGTTCACCTTGGCCCGCTTGATCAGCCACCGGTACTCCTGCCTGGCCCCCCGCGGCACGTACACCGACGACGCCTCGCCCCGCATGTACGCCGATATCTTCCGCAGCCTGGGCTGCTCCTGCTCGCGCATCTTCAGCAGCCGCCGCGAGGTATCGACAACATCCTTCTCGGAGAGGGCCACAAGCACCCCCTCGAATTGGTTGTCAGAATCCGTAAACGCGCCCTGAGGTCTTCTTCTTGCGGTTCTTGTACTTCGGGGAAGCGAGTACCAGGCGGCGGACCATGCGGGCACCGATCACACACACAGCGGCGTCGATCTTCTTTGGCGAGTCCGGAGACTCCTTGCCTATCGATACGCCCCACCGGTTCGGCCGGCGGCGAGCGTTACCGACATGTCGGGCCACTCGGGCATCGCCGTCGTGCCGGAATGCCCGCTCGTTGATTTCGGTTTCGGTGAGCTCGCAGGCGAGCGTGAAGTCGTAAGTGCGGGCCCGCATATCCCAGGCGATGGCCTGCGGATCCTTGCCCTCCGGCACCGCGTGGACGAGCAGTTTGTCGGCGTACCTGCCTGGCCAGGTGACCTTGGTGAAGCCTTCCCATTCCTTGACGTCGGCGAAGAAAGCCAGCACATCCCAGCGGTCGAACATCCGCTCCACTGCGGTGTCGACCTCGGTCACGGGCACCACCGATTCGGTGTCGTGGGAGGTGTCGGGCTCCCACACGCCGAGAGTGAAGGTGTAGCCGTCGGAAACGCGGCAGCCGACCAGCGCAGTGGCATCACGGGATTTAGAGCCGTCGAAGAACGCGACTATCTCTTCGCCGTCGGCCACGAACTCGCTCGGGTCCGCGATCGCTGACCAAGCTTGCGGAGTCATCCAGGCATCCTGCGCGGCCGTCGGCCAGTTCAGGTACTTACGTTTGGAGTCATCTGGCCGGGCCCTGGGGTCCCAAATGCGCTCCATGATGGGTCGGACCTTCTGCCAGAAGCAATCCTCGTACACGAACTCCAAAGCCCGGCGAAGCGACTCCTCATCAGACATGTCGGTGTCCGGCGGGGCCACCCGGGCATCGTACAGAATCTTCGACTCGCCGCGGGTCTTGCCTTCCTCCTGCGCGACCCACGCGTCCCAGCTTGCTTCGGCTACCGACCCGATCCCGGGGATCCAGGAGTTACAGGTCTCCAACATCCGGTTGCCGCTCTTGGTGAGGTTGTCCTCCAGCGTGGACGCCAAGTCTGGCCCGCCATTGGAAGGTTTCCAGTGTTCGGTCTCATCTCCGACCACGAAACTCGACTCAGCGCCTTCGGCTGCGGTTGACGACGCGGTGATGACCTCCAAGGTGCCCTCGGGCGCCTTGTAGTACTTCATCTTGCCGGGATCCAGGCTGTATGCCTGAACTAGTCGCGACCCCTTCGCCGCCATGGCGCGCACCATCCGCATGGTGTTCGCGGTCTGCGATTCCGCAGTGGCCGCGATCTGCACCAACGGCATGTCGACAGGCTTGCCGCGCACCCCGCCGGGCGCTCTGGGGTCGAAGTCGTCCACCCGGACTGGCGCGCAGAACTCGGCCAGCGCCAGCGACGCCGCGAACGGTGACTTCCCTGACCCCTTGGCCAGACGTCGAACCCCGTGATGGAAAAGCCAGTTGCCGTTCTCGTCGACCGCATACCACCACAGGAGGAAACGGACCTGAGACTCCACGTACTGCCATCGCAGACCAGCCCGCGGGCCGTTGGGGTGCTTCAAGAACTGCTTGGCCCACCCGATGACCTCGAAACCCAGCGTGTATTCCGGGACGCCAAGGGGCAGGGTGACGAGACGATCAGCGGGAGAGGCGAGCGCGCCATTCATCGATCTCCGCGACCGCCGCCTCCTCGTCGGCATCGATCTCCGGAGCCCGCTCCAGCTCGATCTTCAGCCGGCGCCGGTCCCCCTCGGTCGCAGCGAGCGAACCGAACCCTGACAGGATCGCGGACAGCATGTGCGCAGTCGGTCGCTCCTCGAACTTCTCGATTGCGCGAGCAATGATGAACGCCGACGTCCAGTCCGAGTCGGCGTAAAACACCGACTGGCCCGAAGTGCGCAGCGACTCATACCAGTCGCGCGCCAGCCCCCTCACTCCATCAGGACAGTCAGGGCCGCGGACCACACCGTCCGCCAGGACGACTGGCACCTTGTCAATATCGACCTTGTTGCGGCGACGCCGCTGATCACTGCGGTTGGGCACAGGCCCACCAGAACGAGCCATCTGCTCTCCCATGTCGGGATGGCAACACCCCCTGTCGGGGTCGTTGCAACAACGAAGCGGCCATCCCTAGACCGGCCACCATGTCGGTGACCCAGAAGCGAGACAGCCGCCAATTACTTCAAAAAATGCTCTGACCTGCGGAAATACCGAAAGCGCTGCGCGAACGAGCGCTACTCCCGGCCGTCGTCGCGAGCTCACAACTCGTCATGGCCCGTACAGAATCCGCAGCGCTATCACCTACCGCGCTCGCTTGCCGAGGGGGCGGGGGCACCCCCCACTATGGGATGATTTGTTCGCTTTGATGGTTTTGGCGGAATGTGTCGGAAGTGCCCGTTTTGGCGGTTGCGGGAGCCGGGAGGCGCCTGGCCTCAACATCGAAACTCCACATCATCGACACGTGCTCATTGTCTCACGCGACCATCAATGTCGCCATGCGCAGGGACACCTTCTCTCCTGCTTCTGGCCTTCTCTTATGAGACGAGGCTTGTGCTGGAGAGCGTGAGGAGGAATGCGCCGGCTGCGAGGAGAGCGAGTGGCCATGCTCTCTGTATGGCTGACCAGATGGTCGAGGCGAGGAAGGCGATGAGTGCGAGCAGTATGAAGATGTCCATGAGGTGTCTCTTCCTGCGGTGATTACAGTGCGCGCATATGTGAGCTGCATGGATGCAGCACACGTCACGCTCTGTTGTGCGAAGTGTGTGCAGGATGATGGCCTCATGAGTGAGTGCCTTGGGTCCCTGCTGTATGCGGTGATCAGTCGCCTTGGGGATGCCTACGAGGCGGCTAGGCATGGCCTGCTTGACGAGATCTCCCTCTCTGGCCTGGCATGTAAACCCGAGGAGATGAGGGATGCGAATGGCCGGTACATCCTGTTGGATGCGCTGGCTGTGCTCGTGCAGGCCAGATCGGCGCTTACTCAGGTAGGGGGTCAGAGAAGGCCAGGATGACGCTCTCCTGGCCTCTTCCTGGGGATCCGCTTGGCCGCTGCTGCCAGCCCTGCCTGCTGCCCTGTGCGGAACCTGTGGTGGCTTCTACACAGGGCTCTGAGGTTCTCCAGGCGGTGATCTCTCGGGTCTCCTATGTGGTCCACCTCGATGTCCTCTATAGAGCCGCATATACGGCCATGCAGGACCCATCTACAGGACTGGTCGCGGGCCTTCACCGCGGCGACTCTCGCCGGCCAATCCACGGGCCTGGGGGCTGAGCGCCACATAGTGGCCGTCTCGACCCGGTCTCTGGGGTTGGCCTGTATGCGGCGTGCCATGGAGGATCACCTCCTGGGGGTCGTCAGCTTTCGATGCCCTTCTCGGCCGGCCATTCGCCGGTAGCTCTCTTGTGGAGATTCGCGCAGAGGCCCTTCACCATGGCGGGGCCGACGTGCTTGGAGAGTTCCTTGACGCAGCGGTCGAAAGATCCGTCTGTGCCCCAGCGGATCTTGAGGGCGCCAGGGCCGGACGTCCAATACTGCATGAGCCTCTCGGCGCCACCGTCTCCGGGGTTGGTGTCTGCCATGGCTACCTCCCGTGGGCCTCAGCGGTAGCGGGGCTGGGAGTGCAGGTCGTCGAGGTGGCGCTTCGCGAGACGCGACAGGTCTTTCGCCTCTTGGGCGGTTCTGGCCTTGACCCACTTGTTGCCCGCCCACACGGTTTGGCCGATTTTGATGTTGTCGGGGTCGCGGGCGATGGTGCCCTTGCCGTATGGGTTGCTGGCTTCCCTTTCCAGGGCTTCCTTACGGAGGGGGGTGGCGTTGCGGTTCGCTGCGGCCTCACGCTCGTCCATTCGGGCGCTTCGCTCGGACCCGTTTTTCCGGGTGAGGGCGTCGCGGGCGATGGATCCTCCGGAAGGGCCGGAGCGGCCTCGGTTGGAGCCGTTTGTTCTGCTTCCCGGCGAGGGGAGGGAGGAGGATCCGGAGGCGCCGTTGCTGCGGCCTGCCCTGGCGCGGATGGCGTCGTCCATGCGCTGACTCGTGGTTTGGGAGTCGGTGGGCGAGGAGTCCCTGGGGCTCTTCGAGTCGCTTGTGCCCTTGGCGAGTTTCGAGCCCGGCGCGGGCTTCTTGCCGTGGTTCTTGGATTTCACGGCGCCGGGGGTGAGGGGTTTCCAGCCGTGCTTCCACTGCTGGCCAGGGTAGGGGTGCGGCACGGGGCCCTCGCTTTCGTGGGTGGTGGGCGCTGCCGCGTGGCCGCGTAGCCCTAGGTGGGTGGGAGTACAGCAATCCCGGAGACGGCAGTAACGACGGTGAAGTGCACGCCAGGGAAGTCTCTGCGGAGGCCGGAGGTGACGTGGGCGATGACGTCGTCGGGTGGGTCGTCTTCGAGGGTGATGAGGACCTTGTCGCCTGGGCGGAGGACGACCAGGGCGGGATTGGTCATCCTGTGGGTCCTCGGTGGGCGCCTGCGACGAGCTGGCCGACAAGGTAGAGGGCTTGGTTGTCGGTGAAGCCTGCGCCGACGTAGGCGGTGAACATTTCGTGGAGGGACATGGCGGCTTCAGCGAGCTGAGTGATGGGGTCCTCAGGCTCAGGCATTCGGCGCATCCCGGGCGATCCGCAGGTCGCCGCCCGCATGCTCATGGACCGCGCGGACAAGGTCCTCGTAGGTCACGTCAAGCGCGTTGGCGACGGCGAGAGCCTTGGGGTTCCGTTGTTCCAGATGGCCGTGCCCCGAGGGCAAGATGCCGAGTTTGCGTGCTTCGCTGATGCGCCTGGTGGCGGTGGACTTCGCAAGCCCGAAGCGCCTTTCCACGGCCTTCGCGGGAGGCTGACCCGAATCGACGGCGCCCCTAAACACCTGGGCGAGTTCGCCGTACCACTCCTTGGTCTGCATTGGGTATCTCTCCTCATGGGTGGGCGAGAGCCCCGGCGCATGAGGACGCCGGGCTCTCTACCTCCGGTGTACGGCCGGAGGGTTCTGGTGGGCGCTTCAGGTAGAAGCGAGAACAGCGGGATTGTGCTCGGCGACGATGGGCCGCACCTGGTCAGGGTTGCCCTCAGCAGCCACATAGCGGGCCATCAGCGCCATGTTCGCCTGGTAGAGCGTGCTGGCGGGGTCAATCTCTGAGGGGTGCCAAAGATGAAAGATCACCCCAGGGTGCTTGACGGTCGGGCCTAGCAGAGCGTCACAGGCCACCCTGGCTGCCGTGTCCTCTGCACCCCACCCGGTCATGCGCTCGTCCATGCCGCCCATGCGCCACCAGCTCGGCGGCTGAATGACCATGCACCCGCCGGTGCTCCATTCGGATTCCAGCTCGATGCCGCAGTCCATGGGCTGTGTGCCCGCCATGTAGGCGTCGGTGCCTGCTGGAGTGAAGCCCCGAAACAGCCGGTAGGGCAGGTGGAGGAGTTCGTCGTGGGCGCTGTCGATCGCGGCGAGAAGCGGTTCCCGCTCGGGCAGCGTGTCGGCGTCGCACAGCACGACTACCTCGGCGCCGACGTCCTGGGCGAGGCGCACGCCGTGGTTGCGGGAGCCTGCCCTGCTGAACGGTTGGTGGCCGGAGTCGGCGTCGATGTGCCAGGCGTCCGGCAGAAGTGACCGCAGGTGGGCGCGTACCGTTTCGTGGTGGCGCTCCCGGTCAGGCTGGCCACCACGCCACGGGATCACTACAGCGACGCGCACACCGCCTCCTTCAGCTCTTGCGGAACACGGCCCATGGGTGGTCGCCTTCGACGCGCTTCAACCCGCGCTTGGCTGCTTCCGCCTGCTGCACGTCGGGATCCCACGTGGTGACGTCAATCCAGATCTGTGCCTCTTCGGGGTGGGCGCTCGTCGGCCAATCCAAGATGAGCAGGCCACCCTTACGGACCGCCTTGCACAACCCATCGAGGATGGTCAGCACCGAGGCGCGGCCGTGGTGGATTAGCACCGCCAGGCACACCACCGCATCCGCCTTGTGCCCGAGCTGGGCGTACAGGTCCGAGCCATCCGTCTGAACCTGCGGCAAGCCCGGATCGTTGCCCGCCAGGGCCGTAAGCATGGTGGGCGACGCATCCGCACCCGTCACCTCAAACCCGAGCCTGCGCAGCGGGATCGCGACCCTGCCGTCACCGACACCGAAGTCCACGACCCGCCAACCGGGCTTGAGGACCTCGGCGAGCTGGTGGGCGGTCTGCTCACCTGAAGCCCAGTACGCCTCTTCGGACACGCCACGGGAAGGGTGGATGTGCTTCGGACCCGCTTCGTCCCACGCCTTGATGACGTCGTGGGCGTTCATGACTTGCGGCCGATCCGGATCACAGTCACCCCTGCCTGATCAGGCATGTAGCCATGCGGGTCCAAAACGACGGAGCCGGGCGCAAAGTTGCACGTAGCGTGGATTGGATGCTTCGTACCGATCACGTACACGCGCGGCTCGTCAGGGCGGTCGAACTCGCCATCGACGTAGATGTCCTTGTGGATCACCTCGTGGCCGCGCTCACGCAGTTGGTGGGCGAGCAGCAGCGCCGGGGAGCCGGCGGTCAGGACGCTCTCAGGCTTGTACGCCTTGCCTAGGATGCAGATCGGGTGGCCGGTCTGGTCCGCCCAACGCTCGACGAGATTGGCCAGCCAGCCGGTCTGCGCCTCCCGGGCGATTGCCATCTGGCCGAGCAGGTCGTAGGACAGGTCCAGGCGTTGGGCAAGCCAAGACATGGCGATCAGATCACGGGGATGACATGCGCCACCGTCGCCCATGCCGCCACGCAGGTACTTCGAGGAGATCACCCGGTCGGTGGCCAGGGAGAGCGCGTCGATGACCTCGTCGCAGTCTGCGCCGGTCTTCTCGCAGATCTCCATGATGGCGTTGCCGATGACGACCTTCGCGGAGATGACCGTGTTGTACGCCACCTTGATCAGCTCAGCCGATTCGATGGACGTCTTGAACACCGGCCGGTCATGGAGCTGCCCGTACACCTCGACCACGGGGGCCAGGTGCTCGGGCCGGTCAGCGCCCATGAGGACGAACTCCGGGCGCAGGAAGTCCGCGATCGTCGTACCCATCGCGATGAACAGCGGTGAGTAGACGAGGGACACGAACGGGTTCAGCAGGCCGCGGATGTGCTTGTTGCACGTCCCCGGCAGCACCGTTGACACCACCACGAGCGTGATCGGCTTGCCCTGGTGGGCGGCGGCACGACACACGTCCCGAACTGCCTGGACGAGAAACGCGTATTCGAAGTCGCGACGGTCCCAGGGGGCAGGGGTCTCGCCGCCGTAGGCGGGAGCGTGTGGTGTCTGCACCGCCACGAACACCACGTCGGCGTGGGCGACGACCTCAGCCGCCGTGTGAGCAAGCTTCAACGGGCCGCGGTCGATCAGATCAGTGAGCCCCTGCTCTCCGTGGTCGCCGCCCTCGGAGAACATGCGCTCAACCCGGACCCGGTTGAGGTCGTAGCCAATGACGTCATGGCCGGCGAAGTGCTGCAGGGCCAAGGCGCAGGGTGCGCCGAGCTTGCCAAGCCCAATCCAGCCGACGTTCATGGTGTCCTCTCGGGGGTCCAAGCAGCCTTGAGCGTCTCGATGTCGCGAGCTCGGGCGGCTTGCATGGGGGGTGAGTGGTAGTCCGCGGTGCGGTACCCAGCTTGGGCGTCGCGCCACGTCTGGTCGTTGTGGCCGCCGGTCAGGTCATGGCGGTCGTGCAGGATGGTCACCGGGATGCGGTGGTGGGCGCCTACCGCGGTCGCGATGTCCTGCATCCAGGAGTCGCAGTGCGGCGACAGGGAGAAGTGGCCGAGTGTCTCGACGATCGACCGATGAACGATCGGGAAAATGTCCAGCAGGTGCGAGTCGTTGTGTGCCGGCCACAGCACGCCGCGATCAGCTTCCTCGACGCGCGAGTCCCAGCCGGGGGTGAGCATTCGGGCGTCGTCGTTCCACAACAGCAGCCACTCCCCCGACGCCAGGCGGGCGAGGTGGTTCGCGTACTCGTGGAGACGGTGGTAGCCGTACCTGGTGGGCGCCACCCAGCAGATGGCCCGGGACCGCTCGGCGGCAACCGCCGTGTCCGGGTCGTCTGGGTCTGCAGCAACGAGGATCTCCAGCCCATCTGGGTTGTCGGCCATGACGCGGAGAGAGCCGATCGAGTCCACCAGCGACTCTGGGCGCCTGCGGGATGGCAGCAGAACAGAGATCATGTGATCCGGATAACGCCACTGCGGAGGAACGGCTCCTCAGGGGTAGCGATGGGTTTCACCCAGATGACGTAGCGGCCTTCATCAAGCTCGCTGATACCTTCATCGCTGCCGTAGAAGACCATCGCTCTGCCTGCCCCGTTCTCCCACTGGGCGACGTGCCAGTCATCGTCGCCGGGTTCGACGTCGTACGGCATGAGCGCCATGAAGACGGGTGTGGCTTCGGTGTACGGGCCCGTGACCACTCCCGAGCGGATGAACTCCTTCGTTCCGGACGGGTAGCAAGGAATATCGCTCATGAGCTACCCGCCCTTCAGCGTTGGGGTAAACCGATAGACCAAGCCCGCGAGGGCGGACCGGCAGACCAGCCTCTTGAAGTGGGCGGGCCAGCTGACCAGAACCTCTCAGGTGGTCCGATCGTCCAGGGGATTTCTCCGCCAGGAGCGCCAGTGGACACGCTGGGCGTAGGGATGCTGGCCGTGGCCATGACTGTGGATGGTCTCGCCGCAGTGGTGATGGATGCGGCGGGGATCGTGGTCGTGGCCTGAACCGCCGCCGGGGTGGCTGTGGTGAGTGTGGACACGGTGGGCGTAGGGATCGCCGCCGTGGCCGAGACGACCGCCGTGGTGACCGAGGCGCCTGCCGAGGTGGTGGGCGCTGGGATCGCAGCAGCTGCGGTGACCGCCGCTGGTGAGGCGGTGGAGTTGCCGTCGGCTAGAACGTCCGGCACCGGGATCGACGCGGTGGCCGTGACCACCGAGGGGCTCGCCGACGCTCCTGTGGTCGTTGCTGGGCTCGGAACGATCGCGGATGCCACCACCGCAGGCGGTGAGGCCGTGCTGCCCGTAGAGACATCCGGGGTGCTCACCGACGCCGTAGAAGCCACCACAGCCGGAAGAGCAGTGGAGTCCGCGGTGGTCGTGGGCGAGCCGACCAACGCGGCGGCCTGGATCGCGCCCGGGGTTGCGGTCGTCGACGAACCGGACTGCACCGCAGGCGCCGGGATGGACATCGTCACGGCAACGGCCACCGGGTGGGTGGTCGAGCCCGCGGTGACGTCCGGAGCGGGGATGCTCGCCGAGGCTGCCACGGTGGCCGGCGTGACGGCTTGGCCTGACGTGGTCGTAGGCTCCGGTACGGACACCGCTACAGCGATAACCCCAGGTGTCACCGTGGAGTCGGAGACGACTGTGGGCGCCGGAACCGAAGCGGTCGTGGCTACCGTGTCGGGGGTGGCTGTGGATCCCGCAGATGGGGACGCCGCAGGCACCGTGGACGTAGCCTCGACCACCGTCGGGTTGGCGGTTTGGCCGGCACTCGCCGTGGGCGTCGGGATGCTCGCCGAGGCAGCGACCGCTGCGGGGCTCGCGGTGGTGTTGCCCGACGCCGACACGCTCGGAGCCGGTACGGAAGCGACTGCGGAGACAACGCCCACTGTGATGGTGGAGTTGCTCTCCACTGTCGGGGAGTCGATGCTCGCCGATGCCTGAACAGCCGCAGGAGCCGCCGAGGCGCCCGCGCTTACGGCAGGGGCCAAGACGATCGCCGAGGCGATCACGGCCGATGTGGTGGCCGTGGAGCCTGCCGAGACTGAGGGTGCCGGTATCGACGCCGCCGCGGGGACGGCGGCCGGTGAGGCGACCTTCTCCGCGACGATCGCCGGGCCTGGAACCGAGGCGGTCGCAGCGACCACGCCTGGTGAGGCTGTAGCGCCCGCCGACGCCGTAGGGGCCGGAATCGAGGCAGTTGCTTGCACCGTGGATGGCGAAGCGGTCTTGACCGCTGTGACCGCCGGAGCGGGCACGCTGGCCGTGGCCGCCACCACCGAAGGCGCCGCGGACTGGCCGGCCGACACCTGCGGGGCAGGCACAGACGAAACCGCGGACACCACCTGCGGGCCAGCCGAAACACCAGCAGACACCGACGGCGCCGGAACCGAGCTGGTGGCCTGAATCGCGGCCGGCGAAGCCGCGGAACCGGTTGCTGTGGCAGGCGCCGGGATGCTTGTCGAGACCTGAACCACAGCAGGGCTTGCGGACACGCCCGCCGAGGCGGTGGGCGCCGGGACCGAAGACGTCGCCTCAACGGCGGCTGGGGAAGCGGTCGCGTCGACCGGGGCTGATCCTCCGCCGGTGATGCCGAGGGTGAAGCCGACCCTGTAGCCGAGCGCGATCGACGCCGTGAAGTCCTGAGCGGTCGTCGGAGACGACGAGGTCAGCTCGCGGGTGGCGAGCGCCGCGGCGGTGTAGGAGCGGGACTGCAGGTCGCCTTGCTCGGCGTATCCGGCTGGTGGGGTCCAGTCCATGAGGCCGGATCCGGTGCTGGGCATCGCCGCGGTGAAGCGGACCTCTAGGTCTGCACTGCCCGCGGGGGTAATGCCGGGGGTGGTGGAGGCGGCGCCGGCTCCTGCGCTGGCCTGGGCGACCACCGGGGTGGTGTCGGCGGCGTCTTGGATGGCGGCGACGAACGCGATCCCGTCAGCGCCGGGATGCTGGGCGAAGTTGTACGTGGACGGCTCAGAGCTGCCCGCTACTTTCCACCAGATCTTGGTCTGCAGGGCGGAAGTGCCTGCGGTGTAGGAGTCCAGTAGCTGCCAGGTGGCGCCGCCGGTCGGGGTCGGCATGTCGTCGAGCACGCCGACGTCGGCGGCGTGCAAAGCGAGCAGGATGTCGCCTTGCATGGTGCCGGCGGGTTTGTCGACCGGGTTGTTCGCGAGCACGAGTGCGGCTGCGACGACGTCTCCGCGCAGCGTGGGCGGTGTGGATCCGTCAGAGACGTCCGGGGTGGGAATGGTCGCTGTTGCGGAGACGACCGCTGGTGCGGCGGTGGAGCCGGTCGAGGTTGTGGGCGCCGGCACGGAAGCAGCGCACGCCACCACAGCGGGGGCGGCGACGATCGCTGTCGCTACCTGCGGGGCAGGGACACTCGCGGTAGCCGCGACGATAGCGGGCGCCACGGTGGCGCCCGCGCCGATCGTCGGAGCAGGAACCGCCGCAGTACCGGCGACTACAGCCGGGGTGGCGGTGGCGTCCGTCGCCCCGGATGTCACGCCGACGGTGAAGCCCATGCGCTGTGACAAGGTCAGTGACGCGGTGAACGTTTCCGCGCTGGTAGCCGACCCCGAACCGAGGATTCGGGTCGCCAACGTCGCGGCTGTGATGTTGCCCGCCCTGATATCGGCCTGCTCAGTGAACCCGGCAGGAGGCGTGAACGTGTTCGCGCCGGACATGACCCCGGCGACATACCGCAGTTCCAGATCCGCAGACCCGGCCGGAGTGATGCCTGGGGTGCTGGCCGAAGTGTCGGAGCCGGTACCAGTCTGCGCGAACGTCGGAGTCGACGACGACGCGCCGCTGACAGCCGCGATCACTATCGTCATCTGCGACGCGTTGCTCTTCGTGAAGGTGTAGCTGCTGGGCTCGGACGAGCCCGCGACCTTCCAAAACACCTTCGTGTTCAGCTGGCCGGACCCGTTGGTGCGTGAGTCGAGCAGCAGCCACGTGTCGCCGCCTGTGGGGGTGCCGATGTTCGCGAGGGTCCCGATGTCGGTGGAGACGAACGCCAGTAGCACGTCCCCGGCAACGACGCCGGCTGGTTTGGTGACGGTCGTGGAGGTGAACCCGCCGATACGGGTACCCGACGTCGTGGACCGCAGCGCAACGGCCATGCCCGCCCCTCCGCTTCAGGTGGGGACGGGCAACAAAAAACCGCCCGTGGGCGGCTGCGGGGAGGTGGTGCGGGCTGCTACGCCAGCGTCAGGTAGAAGATGCCCGACGCACTCCAGGTGATGCTGAGCGTGCCCGCGCTGGTGCTGTAGTCGGCGCCCAGCGTGACCAGCGCGATCGCAGCCTTTGGGGTGAGGTTGTTGGCGTAGATCAAAGCTCCGCGAGCACCGGTGATCGTGGAAGTGGACCACGAGGAGTCAGCGGCGTCGAACGTCGCCACCCCCGACGAGCCGGTGAACGTGGTGCTCGTCAGTGTCGCCCCGCCAGCGGTGTACCCAGTGCCGCTGACCTCGTTGGCATTCCACACACCCGCCCCGTAGGCGGCACTCGCGGCAGCCGCATTAAAGTCCGGTGTCACCGAGTTGGTGAACAGGGCGACCTTGTTGTTGGTCTCGCTGTCGAGGTCGATCGCGAGCTGCGTGGTGTCGAAGACGTCAACGATGTTGGCGACGAACAGGCCCGAGCTGGAAATCGCCATGTCTCAGACCTCCTGGTCGTGGTCGGCGACGGTGACGGACTGCGGAAGCTCGTCGCCGGGGGTGAGGTAGGCGTCTCCGCCGACCTGCACGCCCTCGGATCGGGTATCGGAACGGGCCTCGCGGAGCGCATGCGCGGCGTCGGTCTTGGCGGCCTTGTTCTCGTCGGACGGGTCGTCGTCGTAGGCGGCCTTCGCGGCGAGGAGTTCGGTCTCCAGGCGGCCAAGCTCGTCGAGGGCGTCGGCCTGTGCTCGCAGGGCGGCTGCGCGGTCAGCGCTGGACATCGGTGCTCCCTTGGATCGCGGATGCGGGGATGACGGCGTGGACGGTCTCCACGGACTTGATGTGGACCGACTGTTGGAGTTGGCCGTGCTCGATCACGTCGTTGCCGAGCTGGTCGGTCACGGCTTTGAAGCGGCGCCCGTCTTTGCCGTAGCCCTCGCGGACCTGGTCGTGGGTGGCGTGCGTCCACCCCTGAGGGCGGGTCTGCGGGCTCTTGTCTCGCAGCCACTCCGCGTAGGTGAGGCCCGTGTCCGGGGTCCAGGTGGTGGGCGAGAGAGCCACGACGACCTCCTGCGGGCACGCCAAAAAGGCCGCCCGGCGTGGACGGCCTTTCGTTGGATCAGGTGGGGGTTAGGTCAGGGTGGGGACGGCGGAGTAGTCCTCGCCAGGGATCCGGACGACGTCGGCCAACGGTACCCACTGCTCGTTGACGTGCCGGTTGGGGCCGATCATGGTGTCCCAGTAGACGAGGGCGAGCCACGCGCCGAGGTCCGTTTGGCGGCGAGCCCGAATCCACGCCACCCGGTCCCGGAAGATTACGAGCGGCGGGCGCGGCGGCAACCGAGACTCGTCCATCCCCGCAGGTTACGGGCGGGCACCGACAGGGACGTGAAGATCAGAGGTCATGTGAGCAGTGCGGGCAGGCCACGACCTGCTCCGCCGTAGCAGCCGGGGTCAGCCCGAACTCCTTAGCAGTCGCAGCGTCATCCGCGAGCAGTGCGGCGGCGGTGGGGAAGACGTGGCCGCACTCGCCGCACACCTGATGTACGTCAGCAGTCCATGGCTCATCCACGCTGTGGGAGTGGCAGTGGGAGTACCAGGAGGAGCCGTCAGGAGTCTCACACCCAGCAGTCGAGCCGTGGGGCTCCGTGGTGCTGATCACGGGGTCGACTCGTGGGGGCGGCGCTTACACCAGTTCACCTGCACCTGCATTTCCACACAGCGCGCAGGCAGCCGTGACAGCGGTACGTGTAGCCATCGCTGTCGTACACGCCTAGGTAGACGGACCACTTACCGCACATACAGCGCGGCTGCGGAGGGGAAGGGTCAGGCGTGCTTGAACACGAAGATCGTGCGGCGGCCGAAGCACAGACCTACTGTCCACTTCGAGCCGTCTCGTGAGACGTGGATGGGCGTGAGGTGGAACTGCCAGCGCCAGCGGTTATGCCAGTGGTTGCGGTAGCCGAGCGGTTGCACATGTCCGACGTACAGGGCCAACCAGTGCCACGGCTTGTCTCCGCGCCACAACGTGCGGAGGTGCCGAGTGCTGTCTGCGGTTGTGTTCACGCGGAGCTCCCTGGGGGTCGGGGTGTGGTGCCGGGCGGGCGACGATCCCCAGCGAAGGGCGCAAGATCAGAAGGATTCCAGTTGCTGTCTTCCACTCTTCTTGCCTTGCCGCCCGCCCGGAGTAGTGCTCGACCCGACCGTGACGCGGCGTGGACCTGAACGATCGGGTCGAAGAACGTGCGCTTCCTGACGTCAGGAAGCGTGGAGTTTTACGAGGTCATCAGATCAGGCGGTACTCCGGCCACCCGCTCCCGTCGCAGAGCAGACACGCCTGGACGCGCGCACTCTCCAGCAGGAAACGCTTGAAGACCGGGAAGCCGGTCCCCTCGAACGAGCGCCCCTGCTCCTTGCAGAGGCGACACGGCTGAATGAGGGCATCCGGATCAGGGTCGGGCTCCCGCTTCGGGAAGGGGATGACGCTCATTCGCGCTCGCCCAAGGGGATGTTCGGACCGCGCCGCGCCTTGCGTCGGGCATCGTCCTCGGGCACGTCGGTGTCGAACAGGCCGCCCATACCGAAAAGCTTCTTCATGCCGTGAGCCATCAGGTCCTTGGTGTTTGCCATGAATTCTTTCGACCACGGGGAGTCGAGGATGAACAGCATCAGGCGGTCGTGGGAGATCAGCCATTCGCCGTAGTCGGCGTGGTGGACCTTGCCCGTCTCCGGGTTGGGCGGCTTCTCGGTGGCACACCAGAGTCCGAGGTCGCAGTAGTCGTCCAGGCATTCCCAGCCGAGCTTGCCGTCTCCGCGCTCTTCGTCGAGTTCCCGCTGTTCCTGGTAGGCCCATTGCTGCTCTTTGCGTGCCCACTGGCAGGACTCGTAGACGGGCATGCCGAGAGCGGCCCCAACCTCGGTGACTAGGAGGTAGCGCTTGTCGTCGCTCTCGAAGTGGACGGGCACTTCACCGAACCCGGCGAGGTCGATCATGTGGCCGGGCAGGGCGGGACGGATCCCGGTGAAGGAGTGGAAGCGCATCAGAGCAGCGAGCACGCGCTTGGTCTGCTCTTCGGGGCCGTAATCCATCAGGTTCCCGGCGTGGCGGCCCACGAGCGCGGTCGCGAAGGAGCCGAAATCCGGAGTGCTCATCGGCCGCCCTCGATCGCGAACAGGTAGTCGGTGGTGTGGGCGTTGCCGCGAAGGCCATCAGCGACGAGGCGGTGCTTGAAGTTCAGCTCCGGATCGCCCGGCCGGACCAGCGTCTTGAAGCGCCGCTTCTTCCGGAAGATCCCGGCCTCGTGCAGGTACAGGAACGGCTTGCCCTTGAACCCGGGCTCGAAGTGCTGGGGTCCGTCCTTGTAGGACTGGTTCTTCTCGTCCCATGCGCCCATGCCGCGCTGGTCGATCAGGTAGCCGCGCGAGTACAGGTGCTCGAAGAACACCCGGGCGGGCACCTCGGAGAAGTACTTCTTGTGGAACTTCGTCAGCGTGATGCCCGGTCCGCCCTCGAACTCTTCGAACTTCCGCTCGGCGATCTCCGCGCGGGCGGTCAGCTTCTGGTTGTCGGCCTCAAGCGCCTTCTCCCGGCGGACCTTGACGAGCAGAGCGGCCAGCGCCTCCTCGTAGTCCCCCGGGAGCCCGCTTGCCTGAGCCGGGACAAGCCCCGCATCCCGCTCCTCGGCGTCGAGCAGCGCTGTGCGGACCGCCTTGGCCACGTCGGATCCCCGCAGTAGCTGACCGACATTGAGCACGGCGCGGCGCGGGAAGAGGGCGATCTGCGTGATGGCCGAGCTCAGTCCTGCTAGGTCAGCGAAAGACCTAGCCTCCCGACCACGGAGAACGTGCAGACCGTTCTTGGTCAGCTCGGCGCGGTTGTTCTTGATCGTGGATTTGATCGTCTCGATGGGCACTTCGTAGTAGTCGGCGACGATCTCCACCGTGACGTGGTCGGTGCCCTTCAACTGCCGGAGCTTCTTGACCCGGTCGAGCACCTCGACCCGGTCGGCGTACTG
The DNA here is from genome assembly GCF_050943795.1 of Streptosporangium sp. CA-115845. Taxonomy (NCBI): domain Bacteria; kingdom Bacillati; phylum Actinomycetota; class Actinomycetes; order Streptosporangiales; family Streptosporangiaceae; genus Streptosporangium; species Streptosporangium sp. CA-115845. Next base: position 7,616,740 of record NZ_CP191988.1, read on the forward strand.
CTCGCGCAGCGACGCGGATTCGGTCAGAGCGAGCTCGTTCACGCTGCCCCCTGAGGCAGTGCGCGGACGGTGGGGGAAGTATGGTTTTGCATGTCAACTCTCTGGTGAAGGGTTGGCCATCCCCGGGACGGTTACCGCCGTCGCCGGGGTTTTTCAGTTGAAGAACTGTCGTTCTAATTCTCCCATATTGGGCTGTCCGATGCAGGGCAGGTAAACGCTTCCCGGCATCTTCGAGTAGGCAATTTGTACAGAAAACGGATCAGCAGCAGGCAGATCGACCAGTGCCGGGCACGAGACGCCGAATGGAGTCGGCCTCGTACACCGACACCCCGCCCGCCCGCTGCACGGTGATCCTCGGCGTGGGGGTCGTCTCGACGTCAACCCGGTCCTCTGCGCGCCACGTCTGGATCCACTCGGCGACCTCGCGGACGCTCTTCGCCGTCAGGGCCGTCATCGTGGGCTCCTCTCCGCCTGACGGAGCCCAGCGGCGTCGGCTCGTGCTTCGTCTCGCTGCCGTACCACCCACAGCAGCGCGTACAGCCACGCCACATCGATCAACCGGTGAAGTGGCACAGGCCAACCCGGTACGAAGCTGAGCACTGCCGCCAAGCCCCAGAGCGGCACCATGACACGGAGGAGGCGGGCGGTGTCGCTGGTGGGCGGGTCTGCGAGGACACGCCAAGCCTGGCGGATCACGCCTGCTCCCTGAACGCCCCGATAACGGCCAGCGATGCCAGAACCAGGAAGTTCGCTGCGAACGCCTGAAACACGATCACGTCGGTGGCGTCGCTGCCGGGCTGCCACAGCCACTCCGACAACCACCAGCCGGTCCCGTAGCCCGTGGACTGAGCCGCGACGTAGATCGGCAGGGAGCGGCTCACTCGACGTCTCCGGTCTGGCTTCCCCGGTGACGGCGGAACCACCTCACAGCCATGCCCCCCGTCCGTCAGGGGTCGTGAAGTCCGGCGCGCTCTTGCTCGGCGCGGCACAGATGGTGAACCCGTCGGCGTCGGTGAACGTGAGGGTGTCCACCGTGAACCAGAGCCCATGCAACGACACGCCCGGCGCGATCCCTGCCTGCTCAGCGATGCGATCACGAGGCACTGTGAAGTGGTCGCTGGTGGTGTGAACCGGCGTCTTGAGCACAGCCCGACCGTCGACCTCGTACCAGACCTGCACCTCGATCCGGTCCAACCCTGCCGTGCACTCGGCTGCCTGGTGGTTGCGCACCCCCATGTACTGGGCGCGCTCATCGGCGAACGCTTCGCGTGTGGTCTCCATGTCCCAACTACCGACGACGATGGCCGTAGGACGTCGGGCTGGCCCCTCCCATGTGGCGCGGAAGGTGCTGGTGTTGCCGTCGAAGTCGCGGCGCTCCGTGCGCTCCTGCGGCTCCTGATTCTCACCCAGGTGCCATCGGATGGTGTGCCACGTCCGAACCTCAACTGGCCCCTCGGTGAGGTCGAACTCCTCGATGTGGGCAGCGAGTTCGTACGCTTCAGCGTCCTCGCGGCGGGTGAAGATCCGCAGGTTCGTGTAGTTGTACTCGCCAGGCTGATCGCTGGCAGTCAGGTAGACCTTCATGGTTCTCCAAGGGGGGTTTCGGGGGGAGGTTGAGCGGCGCCGATCCTGTCCCCACCCCCCAGCGGAGGAGGACCGGCACCGCAGCGCGGCGAGCTGTCGCTTGGGGGCTCCTGCTCAGCGTCACGCCACACGCCCGTGCGACCGGGCGTGCGTTCTTGAGGGTGGTGGTCTGGTCCGCCTCGCGCGCAGACCAGACCACCACCAGGGCTCAACACGCCGCATCGGGGAAGAGCAGCGCGGAGCCGGCACGCCTCGCCAGGGGCGCGCATCTCGGAATGTCTAAAGGAATCTAGGCCGCGTCGGCCTCGTCAGGCCGAAATCGCATCTGGCACTCAAGGCGGGCCAGGTCACGGTAGTCGTACACGTTGTACCGGCCGATCTTCCCTAACGGTCTAACGTCATCGCTGCGGGAAATCCACGACCGGACCGTGCCAGGCGGGACACCGAAACGCTCTGCGGCCTGCGAAGGGGTGACCACTTCGGACGGGTCGATATCGGGGTCAATTCCAGGGAGCATTGTCACCCCCCGGGCACACAAAAAAGGCCCTCGGAGAACACTCTCCTGAGGGCACACCTATCGGCGCGATCTAGGATTGCATGCAGGTCAGGGGCTTGTCCAATCTGACCTGCATGCAGGGCCGAAATTCGTCGAATCAGCTCCGGATGAAGCCGCCCACAACCATCGGCAGCGATGCATCCAAGCCCGCCATGTTCAGCACCCCTGGATCGTTCGGGTCGCCAATCGTGTGGCCAGCCGCAGTCATCGCCGCGACCACCACGCGGGCGCCCGGGTTGATCGCCTTGCGGTAGGCCGTCAGTGACTGGCTGGGGTGAGAGCGGCCCGCCCAGGTCTCGTTGTCAGTGAAGACCAGGATGCCGTCGACGTTCATCTTCTCCTGCCGCGCCCAGTCGAACGGCAGTGCGAGGTTCGTGCCGCCGCCGGACGGCCGCCAGGAGGCGATCTCCCGCAGGTTCGTGCGGGGCGTCACCTTGGATGCGTGGACGGAGGTGTCGACGTCGATGACGTGGACGTTGCCCTTCTCGATACGGGCCAGCATGACCGCCATGGCGCACCCCACCTCGTAGGGAGCGCCGAGCGGAGACCCGCCCACCATGAGGCGTCCGCCCCAGCCGCCGCTCATCGACCCTGAGGAGTCGACGGCGACGAGGAGGCGCTTGCCAGACGGCTCGACGCTGCCGAAGGACAGCTCGTAGGTCTCCTCCAACGCGTCGAGGATCACCGGGACAGGCTTCCACCTCTGAACGTCGGCGCGCGGGTTCGGCTGGGCGGTGCCGGACGCGTAGACACGCATGGCCAGCCAGGCGTCCATCGGGTGGATGCGTGCCTTGACGATCGCCTCGCCGTTGGTGAGGCGGGCGACCGCGCGGCGGGTGGCCTCCCCCATGGGCTTGAGCGTGCCGAGGCGGGTCATACGGGCGAGGTTACGGATGAGCGCGGTCATACCGACCGTGTCCACCAGCGCCTCCCACACCGCAGGCTCACGCAGCATCGCGTCGGGCAGGAACTCCCACGGCACTCGCAGTTCGCCCACGACGCGGATCGCCTCGGCCGGCGTGGTGACGGCCTTCGCGGTGAGGAACCTGTCCACCGCGGGCAGCACCTCGCGCGCCTGGTCGTCGGTGACGTTGCCTGCGATCCACCCGAACAGCGCCTTGTGCTCGGCGGTGTCGGCCTTGGGGTGGGCGATGCGTAGCACGTCCCGCAGCGCCAGCGCCTCGCCCTGCGGCGTCTTGCGCTGCATCGCCTTACACGCCCGGAACGCCACGTTGTCGGGCTCGTCCCGCAGGAACCATGACGCCAGCGCGGTCCGCAGAGAACGGCCCACGACCAGGCCGGAGCCGTTGCGTGACGCCTTACCGCCGAGGTTCTTCAGGTAGCCGACGAACATCGCCAGATGATCCGTGGTCCGCACGACCAGTGGAAGCGCACCCTTCACAGCCTGGCGGCTGTCGAGGTCACCGCGGGCGAACGCGGCGGCAAGAGCGAAGATGGCCGGCCGCGGCTTCGGTGCGCGAGGCGGCCGGGCGGTGGAGATCGCCACGATGAGGTTGACGACGCGAGGCCCGTCCTCAGCGATCGCCTGGAACAGCACGTCGGCGTTGTCTGCCGTCAGCTTGTCCTCGCCCACGTAGTAGGTGCCGCCCGTGGTGCCGAGGATCAGGAAGTCCTCCAGCTTGGTCCAGGTGTCCTTGGCGAAGACGTAGCCGCCGGCGTTGTTGCGGACCTGGTCGGTGCGGCCGGGGATGCGCTGCGTCTGCGGGGTGGTGATCGTGTTGATCGCCGCGTAGGGGTCGCGCGCCATGGTGCTCTCTCCTTTGTTCGACCCGCCCGTGGGCGGATATGCGAAAGGGGAGCGGATGTGGTGATGGACGCCGGGGTTTTGACAATCGCTCTGCCAGGCTGAGCTACACCCAGGAACTTCTGGTCTGGGCGGCGGGACTTGAACCCGCGACAAATTGTTCCCGATAACCGACGTTCTTCGACCCGCTCCCCTGCTCGTCAGCCCTGCCAGCGGTGCGGATATGGAGACTCCGACCGGGTTTGCCCTAACCAATCGGGCGGCGGGCCGCGAACGGCCCGACAGGATTCGAACCTGCATTCACCGTGAGTGATAACCGATCAGATTCGACCCGCACCACCGACAGGGCTGACGAGCGATCAGGCCAGGTGAAGGCACGGATATGGGGACGCCCACCGGTATTTTTGGTGCTCTGCCAATTGAGCTACACAGGCCGAAGCCTGCGGCGGGACTCGAACCCGCAACCACCCCATTAACAGTGGATAACCGATGATGCTTCGACCCGTGCCAACACCAGACCTGACCAGTTCATCGAGCCGGGAGAAGGCGCGGATATGGGAGCAGACACCGGCGGGATCTACGCAAAGAGATAACCGATGTCCTTCGACCCGCACCGACTCCAGGCCCGATGAACTGCATGCAACGCTACCGATCAGTTCGTGTGAGCACATCCCGTTTTCTGGCGCGTCGCGAAATGTCAGGCGATCGTCGCGAGCGAAGACCTGACATCTTTTGCTCGCTGGCGGTGGGCGCGCTTTGCGGCGACGTTCTGGCAGGACGTCGAGCAGTAGATCGCATCTTCGCGAGGATGCTCCCGCCCCCGGCCTTCGTCTTGCCAGCGGAACTCCCGCCCGCAGCCGACGAGAGCGCACGTCTTCACATCAGGCAGAGTGCCGCGGCCCCGGCAGGTGGGGCATGACTCGCTCATGCTCGCCCACTCAGCTGACCGTAGTCGATGTGCGGCTTGGGCGTTCGCTGGGCCGCGAGAGCAACGGCCTGCTCCTTGCGGGCCGGGGTCGCGGCTTCGACAAGTGCCATGTACTCGTCGACGGTCATGACCATGGGACCGCCGCGGGATGCTCCGCAGTCGCGGTTGCGGCACTCGATACGGTCCTCGCCCTCGATCTGGGAGAGGGTCGCGAGGCGGCATTGCGGGCAGCGGAGCTGCTTGCTGATGCGGCGCGGGCGGGTCTTCGCCGCCGCGCTGATCTGGTTGTGCCACCACAAGACTCCAACGCCGAAGTCTTCGGCGTACTCCGGGTGGGCGAGTATGCCGTCCAACTGAGCGGAGAGCAGCGACACAACCGCCATCAGCGCCGGAGCCGACTCACCTCGGTACGGGGGTACGGTCAGGCCTTGGGACTTCCAGTAGTCCGTTTGCCAGCCACGGAGCCACCGGACGAGATCGTCGAGCTGGTCATGAGCAGGAGATGGCGAGTTCGGTTCAGGGCTGGAGGAGACGCGCTCTTCGAGGCTGATCGATCCATACCCGTCCGCGTTCATGAGGCGTAGCGCCATCTGCTGATCCAGGTCCAGCAGGGAGGCGCGAATCGCTGCGCTGTCTTCGAGGCACCAGATGGGGGTGCCGGCCGTCCAGCGGAGGGTGGGCTCAATGGGGCAGACAGGTTCGGGTCCGCAGTCATCGTTGGTGGTGTTCGCCCAGGCGGTCATCTCTGTCTGCCATGCGGCGAGGTTGCGGGTGTATTCCTCGGTCCTGCGGCGCTGAGACGCATTGCAGCGACCGATACAGACGCGATCGGACATTGGTGGCCTCCCCGAGGTCGTACGCTTGGGACAGGCTCTGGTGACGGCTGGGGCTGGCGAGGTTGGCGGGCGGCTTCCCGGTGGGCGGGGGGCCGCTTCTGCTGTCTAGCGCTCTTGCCGGTCGAGTTCTTCCCTGCCTCGCTGGGCGAGCCATTCGCCGACGTCGACCAGGTCCTCCCCGTCCAGCCGTACCGCCATGGCGATCAGGTACGACTCGCCCGAGCGCGGGCCGCGGTGAAGCTCAACGCCGGGTATGCGCGGGTGGGCGAGGACGAGCGGAGGGGAGAAGATCACGGATGGCATTGTCGCAGGGGTGTCCTCAGTAGTTGCCCTCGGCGACCTGTAGGACGGTCAGGCCGAGGCTCCGCCACATGGCGGTGACCGATGCGCGGTCGTCGATGACTCCGGCGACCTCCCTGAGGACGAAGTTCCGCTGGTAGATGTCGCGTTTCACTTTCACGTCGGGCCGGTTGTCGTGGTCGGCGCGCATCCACAGTCCTTCCGCGTCATCCCAGTAGCCGACGTTGGCCTCAAGCCACATCTCCGTTTGGCGGCGGCACTGCTCCTTGCGCCCGGACACGTACGCCACCGGATGCCCGGCGAGGATGAGCGCCTGGACGACGGCGACAACCGGCGGGTTCGGGGTGTCTTCTCCTACCCGGTGCCAGTCGTAAGGGTTCCGGTCTCCTCGGAGAGCGAGAGTGCCGTCGAGGTCAACGATCCACAGGGCCTTGCTCTTAGGCTCTTCCCAGGAGGTCACGGCGCTCCGCCTTCCGCTGTCTGCCTGTCCAGCTCTTCGAGGATGCTCGCTACGTCGCCGAAATCACCCCAGTTGAAGTCTGCTCGCTCGCCGTGCGGACAGGCGATGATCGCCTCGAAGCGGGCGTAGTCGCATCCGGTGTCGCAACCGTACGTTCCGTTGTAGGCGTCGGGGTCTTCGACGTGCGCCTCTGGGCAGGCGGCGAGATGCTCGTTGTCGGCCTCACCAGGTTTGCGGTAGGTGGCCAGGATGAAGCGTGCCACGCGTTCGTCAGCGTCGTAGGCGCTCACGGTGTCGTCCCTTCGGGTGCCCACTCAGGCAGGTATCCAGGGCGGTGGCGATAGCGATGCGCCTGCCGTCGCAGGTAGGTGCACGGGAAGTCTGCCTCATGCTCGCCGCACCATTCGCAGTCATAAGCGAAGTTCTCCACGTGGTGGGCGATCTCGGCGAGGTCGGCTTCACAGTCGGTAAGGATCTGGCGGGGGTCGTTGAACACGATGTGGTCCACCGTGTTCCGAAGTTGATTGCCACTCAACGCGAACCCGTCCGCGACCCGCTCTCCGTCAACGGCCAGTACCTCGTCATGCTCAGCGTTGGCGGACCACGGGCTTGGCGATGCCGCTTCGGCGAGTGCCTTTCTGGTCTCGATCTGCTGGCGCAGCCAGGACAGCATGTCCTCGATCACGGCTTCTCCCCCTTGGGTACGGCTGACGCCTCGGGCCAGGCGGCGAGAATCTCGATGCCGATCACTTGCCCGCCCTCGTCGAGGTCGAGATTGACCGTAGCGGGCACTTCCACAGTCCGGGTGACGTCGCCAGGCAGGACAAGGCCGTGCAAGGCCACGTACGTGGCGCCTGCCTCAGCGTCGTAGGTGTAGAAAGCGCGGGCGGGCCTCTTGGATCGCGAGGCGGGCGCCTTCTTGGAGAGCCCGCTTGCGGCGACAGCTGCACTCATCGCCCTGCCCGCCCTTCCCATCGCTTCACGTACGGCGTCGTAGTCGATCTGGTTGCTCACGCGATCTCCTCGGAGGTTGCGGGTACGGCTGGCGTCTCGGTGTCGTCCAGGATGTCGCGGATCTGCTCGGCCAGCAGGCGCAACTCGTCTGGGGTGGTCTCCGCAACGATGCAGCCCTTGAACCGGGCGCGGGTGTGGAGCTCCAGGAACACGCTCCCGCCTGATGCGGCCAGGGTGATGTCGGAAGCGGCGACGTCGCGGAACATCCACCACCAGGCGAGGCGGTCACGCAGGGACGGACCTCGCACGTCAGGCATTCGGCGTCTCCTGCGGGTCTCGGCTGTCGAGCCACTCGGTCAGTGTGTCCCGTAGCTGGGTGATCTGTTTGCGGTCGAGGATGACCGCGCCGCTCTCCCCGTCGTCTTGGTGGACTGCTAGGCGTCCGTAGTCCACGGAGGGGGCGTCATCAGTATCGGTGCCTCTCACGGACGGGTGACAGTGGTTCGGGACGCCGCAGAACAGCACAGCGCCGCCGCGAGGATCCTCAGCGGACGGATTGATGTGACTGCCCTGGTAGATGATGGGCGCCTGCTGCCCGCACGAGCAGGCGATGCTGCGGTCCCTGTACCAGTACCGGCCACCTGACGCGGCGTAGCCGCCAGCGGCACGCGCTTCCTCGGCGGTGGCCTTCACGTACTGGGCGCACCCGCCGATGACGTGGCTGTTGTCGTCGATCCACAACCAGGTGGCGTAGATGGACATCAGGTGGTCCTTTCCGAGGTGCCGTCGATCGCCGCGTACTCGGCCCGCCACCGTGCCGTGTCCGGGTGGCCGGCACAGTAGGCCTCGTTCAGCATGACGCCGGCGAGGGTGCGGGCGCGGGCCAGAGCAGCGCGGGCAGCGTCCAGGTCCGGGCCGACCACTGCCAGCATGGCGTCCACCGCGGCCTCCCGGGTCAAGCCGAGACCGCCGCTCTCATCATCGAGGGCGGACAGGCAGCGCTCGCGGAGGTCGTCAGTCACGGTCGCCCTTCACCTCTACACCGATGATGGGCACATCGGGGGCGATCATCCGAAACTCGTCGAACGGGTTGATCCGGGTGTGATCCTCGGGGTGGAGCGGGGCCACGGGGCGCGTCTCGCCGAAGCGCTCCACCTGCTCGGCGAGCCACCGCTCAACGTGCTCCTTGCCATCGAACTCGTCGGGTGTCTGAACGTCGGCCAGGTCGGGATGCTGCTCCAAGAGCGGCTCCCTGCATTCTTCCCCTGCGCGCGGTAACTGGTGAGTGAACAGGTTGTCGCTGGTCATCCAGTTGAGGATGCGGTAGATGCCGTCCATGTGGGTGGGCGAGACGAGCAGGCCCGTGGTGATGGACAGGATGTCGCCCAGGTGGAAGTCGCGGATCTCAGGCATCGGGGGTCTCCTTGTCGGTGAGGGCGGTGAGGGCGGTGAGGGCAGCGAGGCCGCAGGTGCAGGGCTCCCCCGCGCCGTCTGCGCGGCAAGAGCGGCAGTGGGCAGTGTAGGAGTGGAGGTGGGCGAGCGCCGCCTCAGCCTCTTCGGCGCGGGAGCGGTGGTCGACGGCGCGCCGGTCGGCGTACTTGAGCTGGCGGCGCAGTTCGGTGGCGAGGTCCTCGGCGCGCTGCTGCCTGCCCTGGGCTTCGCTGACCTTGGCGTCGGCTTTGAGTTGGGCCTCGGCGATGAGCGGCTGGGCGAGTTCTTGCGCGCGCTGGTCGATGTGTGCCTGGAGGTTGGCGAGCATGCCGTCGAGCCGATCGAGCAGGCTCTCCTGGCGGAGGATTTCGCCGAGGTCACGGGTCTCAGGCACCGGGGCCAACCTCCTTCAGGCGGCAGGAGCAGCGCGGGCAGAGCTTCCACGGCTCGTCATGGACGGCGCCGCTCCAGTCGCAGTCTCCGGTGTTGGTGCACACCTGCCGCAGGTCGTCGTAGTACTCGGAGATCACGTATCGCATGGGCGCTCCTCGGGGAGGGCGGCGCGGAGACGGGCGACGAGGATGGAGTCGTCCGCGTCGAACCGGTACATCGCGAACTGTTCGGCGCAGTCCAGCACGTGGCGGTAGTCCGCGGCGGGGACGACGACCAGCCCTGCCCCGGTCAGAGCGTCAACAGCGATGCGGGCAGCGTCTTCGGCCTCGCTCCCCGACATGGGGACGCCAGCGCACACACGCATCTGGTCGCGGAGAGCGGCCTCGATCAGCTCAGCGGGCGTCAAGGGCTTCTCCCTCGATTTCGTCGGCCAGCGCGCGGAACGCCATCGACAGGTGCGTCGTCTCGACATGCGACAGGCGCTCATGGCGCGCCTGGAAGGCGAACAGGTTGACGAAGCCGCCCGAGAACTCCCACTTGGCGAGCTTGCGGATCTCCTCGGCTACCTTGCGGCGTGTGCGCGCTTCGATGTGCGGCAGGGACTCGCCCACGTGCCAGCCCAGCGGTCCATCCCAGTGGGGGCAGCATGCGCGCACATGCTCTACGCCCGGATGGTCGCCGTGGCAGACGCACGGGCAGGCTTGTACGGCCTCTGAGGGGATCTCAGGCATTGGCCTTCTCCTTGATCGGGGTGATGGTGTACCGCCACACCTGGCCCTTCAGGCGGCGCACGTGGGACTCTTGCTCGTCGCCGCACGGGCCGCACGTGAACGTGGTGTGGCGGCCCATGTTGAACACGTCGGCGGAGAACACCTGCGTAGCAGGGGTGTTGCAGCAGTACTCGCAGGCGAGCAGGGCGGCAGGTGTGGGCGCCTCTCGGGGATCAGGGGCGGTCACGAGGCCACCTCGGGGGCGTACACGGTCGGCAGCGGAGTCGGACCGGTGTACTGGCGGCACGTGCACCTGACCTGCTCCTTGCCGATCCAGTCGCCGTATCTGTTGTGCTTGTCCACGGCCTTCAGGCCGTGGCATTCGCCCGTCGCGGGGTCGTGGTAGGCCAACTCGTGGCCGCACCCGCACACGGGCTTGATCGGCTTCGACGGGCGTCGGCGGGCGGGAGCGAACCGGCCAACCACCCAGCCGACCAAGATGAGCCCGCCGCCGGTGAGCATTTCGAGCACCATCAGGTCAGTCCTCCTCGGATGCAGGGTCAGGGGTCGGCCAACTCTCGATCTCGGCGGCGACGGCGAGAATCACGTCGCTGATCGCGAGGGGGAAGGACAGTTTGTGCCGGCCGATGAAGTCGCGCTGCGCGAGAATGTTGGCAACCTTCAGGCCGCCGATCTCTCTGAGGCGGGCAGCGACCTTCTGGCGCTCGTCGTGGCGGACGGCCTGGATCGCAAACTGCGTGGGGTCCATCGGGTCAGTTCTCCTTGGTGATGTCGGGTGGCCCTGCAGGTGCCTGCAGGGCCAAGGGAAGTGGTCACTTCGCGATGAACGGCCCAAACCAAGCGGACACCTGGTCGCGGAACACCAGCACGAGCACCATCGCCAGGAACGGCGCCGCGAGCAGTCTGAGCACGCCGGGCCAGGTCTGGATCTGCCGGTTGAACCACTTCTCCAAGCCAGGGAACAGGCGCACGGTTGGGGCGTCTTCGATGTGCGCTGCCCAGTGCTCCGTTTCGGCGTACCAGCGGGTGCGTGCCGCCCACCTGCGGGCGCTGAGCCGGGCAACAGCAGCACCGGCCAGCGCTGCCGCTGCCGCTCCGAGCAGGCGCGGTTCGTGCGTCGTGAACCACGTGATCAGCGACGTGACCGCCCCGCTGATCTGGACGTACACCGCGCCCTGTCGGAAGCGCGACATTCGGTCGGCTTCTCGCTCCAGTCTGTGCATCGGGGGTGCTCCTTTTCGGGGGGCGGTGGTCAGGGGCGGGTGGTGTGGAGGGTGGTGACCCGGGCGACAACGACCAGGCCAGCGGTGAACGCGAGGGCGAACTGGCGGGGCGAGCGAGGGAAGTTCACGGGGAGCCTTTCGAGCGGTGCGGTCAGGGGTGAGTGCTCTCTCCCGCTTCTGAGGCGAGACCAGCCATGACGCTGGGAAGAGAGAGCCGAGAGGGTCAGGGGGCGGCGGGCGGATCAGCCACGATGGGAGCAACCTCGTCGAGCGCGTCCAGCGCAGCCATCCGGCGCCGAATCTCCGCAACGTCGTTCTCGATGGTCTGGGCGTACTGCTCGCCGAGGCTGTGCTGACCTGCCTGCACGTCATTCAGCAGGTACAGCGCGTACTCCTCTATGTGCTTCGCGAGGTCACCGATTTTCTTCTGGTGCCGCTTCCGAACGCTGTTGAAGAGGTGCTGGTCGACGGGATCACTGCTGGGCATCTCGGTTCTCCGTTCAGAGGTTGAGGGGCGCAAGTTCGTCGGCACGGAAGGAAGCAGGGAGGTTGTCCGGGTCTCCGTCCAGGAGCACGCCGTAGCTGTCCCACTTGTCGTGCAGGTCGGTGATCGTGCCGGGCGTCCCGGCGGGAGCGGAGAAGGCGCCGGGCCAGGCGGCGGGGGCGTCAACGGTGGTACGGACGCGCTGGCCGATACGGAAGGTCGTGCTCGTCATCGCTTCTCCTTTGAAGGGTGGGCGTCTGGTCGGGTGTTCTGCGAGCCGCTCCGGAAGTGCGGAGCGGCTCGCGGATCAACCGGTCAGGCGTGGCAGCACTCGCACCACCGGTGACGCCACGCGTGGCGCTCAATGGCGTCGTTGACCTGCTTGAGCAGCGGCGGCGGCAGCGTCGCCCGAAGGTCAGCGGCGGCGGCGGGTGCGAGCTTCTCCAGGAGGCGGGCGGTGAGAGCGTCGCTGAATACGAGGGAGTCGAACGGGCTGGCGGTGTAAAGGTCGGTCATCGGGGGCTCCAGTTCGTCGAGGCGGGGTGGTGCGGATGGGGCTCCCGTAGGAGCCCCGATCGCAACGTCAGGCGGCGGCGCGGTGCTCGATGGCGGACTTGAACAGCAGGGCCGCCGTCTCGGTGTTGCCCTCGGCGAGCAGGGCGACCGCGAGGCGGGCGGCGCGGTCGGCGGCGGCGATGTGAGCGGCTTTGGCGGCGGCGTCGGCCAGCTCCGCGATGAGCTTGTTGGGGCGGGCGGTGGCGCGGAGGCTGGCGAGGTTGGAGCCGAGGCGGGTGCGGGGGGCGGTGGCGGTCATTTAGCGCTCCTTAGCTGGGAGGAAGCAGTACGGGTGGCGCGACACCCATACTGCCAGGGTGGCGCGACACCCGCAACCCTTTCTTTCACCCAAATCCCCAGCGTGCTACCTTCAGGGTGTCGCGACAAGGAGAGAGCCGCCATGCCCACCAAAGGCAACCCGCGCCAGGCGTTCCGCTTCGCCCCGGAACTCTGGGAAGACTTCAAAAAGGCGTGCGCCGACGAAGGCACCACGCCCACCGAAGACGTACGCACACACGTCGAAAAGAAGGTGCGCGCGTGGCGGCGACGTCGAGCACAAGCCGACAACGGGGAGACCGCCGAATAGCCCGTCACTCCTCCCCCTCCTCCTCCGCGAGCAGGTCCGCCTGCCCCTCCACGTCCCCGCCGGCACGCACCCGGGCGAGACGCACCAGCCGAGGACCCGCCGCAGGCAGGAGGCCGAGGCGTCTCGCGCAGCACCGGCCGAAGCCGAGCTCCTGCCACTTGCGGGCCTTCAACGGCTTCCGGCACGCCCTGCACCGGGTAAAGCGGGGCGCAGCCGGGGCCTCGTCGTCGGCGGGGAAGGGGATCACGGTCGGGCGAACCTGTCGCGGGCGGCAGCGAGCGGCGACATGCCGCCAGCGATCCGCGCGGCGAGGTCATCGAGGACTGCGCACTCGGCGTCTTCGATCTGTCCCCGGTAGCCGACGAGCGGGGTCGGCTCGATCTCGCCGCCGGTGAGGTCGCAGGCGGTCGGCGGGTCCGGGTCGACGGGTGGGGCTGACATGGCGGCCAGGACGTCCGCGGGCGGGTCTACGGGTTCGATGCGGGGTGTGGTGTCCGGGGTGTCCCAGAGGCGGGTCAGGCGCTCCCACGTGGCAGCGAGCATGCCGTCGGTGACCTTCACAGCGCCTCCCCGGATGGCCCGCGGAGCAGCTCCTGAACGTCGGTTTCGCGGAAGCGGCGGTGCCCGCCCGGGGTGCGGATCGAGTCGATACGGCCCGCCTGTGCCCACCGGGTCACAGTCTTGGGATCGACACGGAAAAGGCGGGCGACTTCGCCGGGGGTGAGGAGTTTGGGGTTGTCGGACACGTGAGTCGGACCTTTCAGAGGTTGGGAGGTGTGGGTCAGCCGTAGTAGGTGCACAGGAGCCAGGCGGGCTGCTCCTGCGTGGGGGTGATCCCGAGGGCCGTCAGCGCAGCGCGAAGCTTGTCGTCCCACCCCTTCTCGGCGGGCTCCGCGAGCAGCGCGGGCAGATCGAGGACCTTCGACTCGCCCCAGTCGACGGTGATGGTCTTCGTCACGAGGGCGTACACCTGGCCCTCGTCGTAGCCGTGGCCGTAGAACTCCACGCCCAGACGGGCCTTCGCCTCACGCTCGCGGGCGAAGTAGCCCTCATGCCCGTCCTCGTAGGTCTCGGTGAACCCGGAGGCGTCGAGCAGGCGCCTTTCGGCCTGCTTCGTGAAGTCGTCTTCCTCGTCATCGTCGTCGTACCAGGTGACCTTGGCGGGGTCGATGCCGTCGTACTCGTCGACTTCGCTGATGTTCCAGCCGCCGGCGCCTCCGAGGGCGTAGCCGTAGGCGAGGACCCCGGTTGGCGAACTACCCATGGTGATCTTCCTTGTCAGGGTTGGCTGTCAGGGGTTACAGGGCGGGGTGAGGTTTGGCGGCGAGCGCGTCAGCGGTGATCCGGGCGATCGTTGCCGCATCGAGGTAGACCTCGGTGACGCGGGCGTCGCGGATGCTGGCCAGCGCGAACAGCGTGGTGTCGGGATCGTGGCTGTTGGCGTCCTCGGCGGTCGCGACGAGGCGGCGGACGTCTTGCCAGCAGAGGGTGACGACGGTGACGGCGCCGGTGCGGAAGTCGATGAGAACGACCTTGTCAAGGTCTGCGAGGGTGGTCATGGCGCCTCTTTCCGAGCTGGAGTTCCAGGTTTTGGTGATCTTTCAAACTGGTGTGCGGCTCAAATCGACACAGAAGGCCGCACACCGTTCCCCCTAAGCCGAGGCCGCTCTAGCGCTGCGAGACGCTCTCAGTGGCTTCCAGGGGCCTTCTCGGGGCATCCTCGTCCGCCCCACCAACCCCACCCGGCGCACGACTCCCCGAGACGCGAGGACGGTTGAGGCAGGTCTCCGGATCGACGCCCTCGCAGTTGCCGCACAAGTGCGGCAGGTCCAAGCCGTCGAAGAGCTCCGGCACCATCGCCGCCTGCTCGCACAAGGCCCGGATTCCGGCGTCCGCGCCGTCTCGGTGGGCGGCCACGAGAGCCGAGCGGGTCATCTCCGCGAGGGTGTCGACGTTGCGGGCGTGGTCCTGGCAGGCGCGGGCAGTGCGAGCCACCTCCTCGACCAGCCCGCCGATCTCGGTCGAGGACGCGTACCCCGCCCGCTCCCGGATGGCTACGACGTCGTCGATCGCCCGCAGCGGACCAGCCTCAACCGCAGCGTTGTCCCGGTTGCGGTGCCAGCAGCCGTCGCACAGGTACCGATCGCCGACTTTTGCCCAGCCGTCCGGCCCGTCTCCCACGAAGGCGGCCTCGGCGATCTCGCGGGTCGGCCAGTACACGATCGATGCGGTCTCGTAGTCCGTGAACGGCTTGTTGCAGCGGGAGCAGTGCAGGATCAGGACAAGCACCGGTTCGGTGATCATCGCGGTGCTCGGCGGGGCGTAGATGGACATCAGAACTCCTTCAGGTCAGAGGTGGGGGCCGGTCCGCCTTCGGGATCCCGGTCGGTGAGCTGGATCGCGCAGGCCCGGCAGAAGTAGCCGGGCCGTCCGCGAACCGGCCAGATGTCGCCCTCGGCATCGCCGCAACGGGTGCAGGCGCCATCGTCGTGCTCTTCGAAATCGGCGGCCTGGGCGACATCCGCAGGCGCGGTCTTCTCGGCGGCGCGGTACCAGTGCCAAGGCCTTCCGGCCTTCTCGGGCGAGGACACGTGCTTGCGCCCCACCCCGGACCGGCACAGGCCCGTGTGCTCTTTCGGGCGGACGCACACGTCCCCGTGCTTGCTCACCGCCCTGCACTCGTCCGCCTCGTGTCCGCCGGGGACGGGCTTGATGTGGGTGAGGGCGATCCCGCCCGCGTGTCCCTCGGGGGTGGTCACGGATGCTCCTTCGGGTCAGAGGCGGGCTTGTCCCCAACCTGGGGGCCGGTCACAGGCGGTCGAGAAGCGTCCAAGACCGCTCGGATGCAGCGGATCATGCGACCACCTCGCCGAACAGGTCAGCCTGTCCCGCAACCTGCGGAGGCGGCTTGGGAAGACCAAGAGCACGAGCACGCTCGCCGCGGTCGGTGGTGCGCCAGGCGGCGATGCGGCAGTAATCGGCGGACCGGTCGACGGTGACGCCGCGGCGTCCGAGCGCCGCGGCGACGAGCGCGGTGGTACCGGTGCCGCCGAACGGGTCGACGACGAGACCTCCGGCGGGTGACCAGCCGCGGATGATGCGGCGCGGCCACTCCATCGGGAAGGCGGCGTAGTGGTTCACGCCCAGCTCGTCGGGAGCCTTGAAGGGCTGGGTGGCGACCTTCCATACGCTGCCCGGCAGGGCGCCCAGCGGGTTGACGGTGTCAGCCATCGCGCGGCGCCGCTGTCCGGGAGGGGTTTCACGAGTCGCGCCGGGACGGCGCATGTAGCCGCTGCCAGGCTCCCGGATGTCGTCGATGGCGGCGAAGTACCGTGCCTGCCTTGTCAGGTGGAACCAGTGTTCATGGGAGCGCCGTACCCGATCGGTGACCCCTTCGGGCAAGGCGTTGGGCTTGTCCCAGATCACCTCTGCCCGAAGCGTCAACTTCAGCTCGTCGATGCACGCGATGGCGTAGCGCCAGGGCAGGCCAAGCAGCGACTTTCGAGGGAAGCCGAGCCCTGACCGGTCGAGTGCTCGCACGCCTGGGCGGCGGGCGACGGACTTGACATCAGGCTGGGTCGGCGCACCCTTGCCGCTGTAGTAGGCGTCCCCCAGGTTGATCCACAGGGAGCCTTCCGGCTTGAGGACGCGCACCCATTCGCGAGTGCAGTCGAGCAGGTTGCCGATGTACTCCCGCGGGGTCGACTCGTCGCCGATCTGGCCGGAGTAATGCTCGTCGCCGTCGACGTATGACCTCATGCCGAAGTAGGGCGGGCTCGTGATGATGAGGTCGACGGAGGCGTCGGGGAGCGGCAGGTGGCGGGCGTCGCCGCGGAGGACGAGGGCGGTCATGACATCTCCTCAGCTTCGTGATCTTGCAGGGCGGGGGCGGGCGACCCAAGCGGCGCCAGCTCGAACAGCGGGTCCATCCCGGCCGTCCTCCGCGCCTCCCGAGTCCGGGCGGCGTTGGCCCGGTGGTGGTCGGCGTCGTAGCGCAAATGGCACTTCTGGCACGCGGCGAACAGGTTCGTTTCGTCGCAATGCTCCGGCTGGTGATCACGGTGGGCGGTGGTCAACACCACACGGGAGCCGGTCTCTGTGTGCTCCAAACCGTGGCGTTGGACGCACCGGCCGCCGTGGTCTTCGCCGCACTCGCCGACGCACTCACACCGGCCGCCGGCGCGGTCGAAACGGATGCGGTCGCTGATCGCCCGCCAGTCAGCCGGGTAGCGGATCTTGTTCTCCGGGCGAACGGGCATCAGCGCACCTCCTCAGCTTCGTGATCTTTCGGGTCAGGTGGTCCGGGCTTCACCAGAAGCCGAGCCAGGATGATCAGCAGCGCCCGGAAGTCATCCGCCCACACCGGCTCCGTACGCGGGTCCGGCCGCTCAGGGCGCATCCGCTCCGCCTCCAAAGCGGCGAGGCGCTCAGCGAGTTCAGCGTTCACTCGGCCGCCTGCCCGAACGTGGCGTCCACGGCGGCCTGCTCCGCGGCCTTGAGCTTCGCCGCCCCGTCCACACACCGGGCGCGAGCCTCAGCCAGAGCATCCGCATGCCGGGACGGGTCAGCGCCACGGTGCCGCGGGCTCGACCAGCGCAGCGCCGCGTCGCGCAACCGGACCCGGGAGGCGAGTGCGGCGACGGCCTTACGGGTGTCTTCATCGAGGTTGGGATCGTTGGTCATGCGGTCCTCCGTACGAGGGGGTGGCACATCTCGCAGCGGGCGACAGTGCCGTCAGCGAGTTCGACTCGCCGGTCATGGGCGTCGCAGTAGCCGCACCACTCGGGGGCGGCCTGGATCGGGGGACGCTCGCCGACGTGGGAGTCGACGGGCGGCAGGAAGTCGTGAGGGCGTTCGCTGATCGCCTTGATGACGTACGCCATGCGGGCACCGGGGCGGACGTTGCGGCCGGTCAGGATGTTCTGCCGGACCTGAGTCGCCCACAGGGCGCTGATCTCTGACCCGGTGCGGTCGGCGAGGAGTTCAACAATTTGAAGATCAATCGAGTCGTCGTCATTGCCTCGCGCAGTACGGCGAGAAGACGACTGACTACCTGTATCCGTCCTAGTCCCTTCGGGACTGGACGGGACGGGACGGGACGGGGCAGCCGTACCAACACCGTTACTAACGCCGTTAGTAACGGTGTTACTTTTCTGCTTTCCACCTGCGGATTCACGGTGTTTACGCACCCGCTCCCGCGTCTTTTCCCGTTCGGAAAGCACCTGCTTCTTGGACGGGTTGTAGTCGAGATAGTCGGGCATCCGCCAGCCTCCGCGGGCACGGCGCCACAGCCCCACCTTGACGAGCGTGTCCGCGAGCGAGTCGCTGCCGTAGAGCAGGGCGATGTGCTCGGGGATGAACCCGTCAGTGAGCTGCTGGGCGGCGTACGCACCGCAGCGGACGTACAGCCCGACAGCTTCGTTGCCAGCCCGGAGAACCTTCGGGTGGCAGTGGAAGCCATCGTCGACCTTGAACCACGGCATGTTGCGCCGTCTCCTCTTGGTGAGCAGGGGGTGGGGCTATGGGATGAGCCCGCCCGAACGGGCAGGCTCACGATCAGAAGGGCGGCTCATCGGCCTCCGACTCCTGCCGCCAGGCGCGCATCTGCAGGTACGCCTTGTAGGCCCGAGAGCCAACGAGGTCGCCACGGTCTGCCAGGGTGAGGCCCATCGGCCCGAACCGCTTGAAGAGCTCCGCCCACGTAAGGCGAAGCGACCTCTTCCACGCCCAGCGCCACGCGCCGTCCTCGAAGAACCAGATGTGGTTGTCGAAGTCACGGAAGCAGGCGTCACGGCCCGGCTCGGGCGGCAGGTCAGGCGACAGCCCCAGCCGGGCAACCTCGCGCAGGAACCACGGATCGGTGAGGTACGGCTGTGCCCAGTACGGAGCCTCGACGCCGTGCACGAACAGGCTGTTGCAGCTACCGCAGATCAGCCCGCGAACCGCCCACTTGCCGTGGTCGTAGTCGTGATCGATGACGAGCTTCCCCAAGGAGGTCTTGCTCGCGGGCGTAGCACAGGCCATGCACTCGTTCTCCGACTCTGCGATCAGCGCTTCGTACTGCTCGCAGGTGAGGCGGAAAGTCTTGTGGTGGCAGGTCTGATGTGCGGGGAGAGTGCGTTCCACCTGGCCTCTTAGCGTTTCAGGGGTTGCCAAATAGCACCGTTGGTCAAGGTTTCCCTTGATCCGGGTGTACGTACACCTTACACTCTGGTGTACGTACACCAAAGGGAGGCTATTTTGAAAACTGCACGTACACCCCGCAGACTGGGAGGCGTGCCTAACCAGCCCCGCACCCAGCACCGGTCGGTCCGCGTCGATGACGCCGACTGGGCAGACCTCGACGCGGCGGCCCAAAAGATGGGTACGAACCGGGCGCAGGTGATCAACGCCTATATCCGCTGGCATCTGCGCCGAGCAGGAGCAGAGCGGCCAGAGCGCCCTACCCGGCAGCAGCTCGGGCTCCCGGAAGACGAGTTCAGCGACCTCTTCGACGACTGAGGTCGAAGCAACCTCAGACGGCTGGCGCCTCGTTCCGCCTCCCCTGGTTCTGCTGACTCCTGACAGGGTCACGGAGACACCTCGCCGGCCGTCTCCGCTGAGTCCGCGGGCTTTCCCCAGGTGAGTTCCGCGTCGACCCAGGCGATGAGGAGATCAAGAAGGTCGGAGCGGTTGATCGGGGAGGCTGACGAGAAAGATCCGCCTCCGCCCGGCAAATGTCCGGCCCCCGCCTTCTCCCTGACCGCCTTCTGGACCACAGGCCAGGCGTGCTCTTCGAACCATGCTCGGGAAGGCTCCTCTTGCCGGTCAGTGGTCCGCCACCGGTCCACGGCGAGCGAGCACCAGCGCGGCCGGAGCTTGACCTCCAGAGTCATGTGTCCGCCAGTCGGTGAGGGGATGCTGTAGCCCCGCTCCCGGGCGTTGCGGTGCTTGCGCTCTCCGCCCCAGCGTTGCTTGACGGTCTCTTCGATGACCTCCCATGAGACGTGGCCGGAGTCGACGTTCGGCGACGGCTTCCGCGCCACCTCGCCTTTCCGCGTGATCACGATCAGGAAGGTGTGGCCGGGGTACCAGAACGACTCGCTCTTGGGCTTGACGCTGACCTGCAGCCCGAGTTCGGCCATGTCCGCGGTGAAGCGACCGAGGTTGTGGTCGTCGATCTCGTACGGTTCGCCAGTGAGAACGTAGCGGCCTTCCTGGTCAAGCCAGATCCGACCGTGGTCAAGCAGGTGGTGATACGGGAGACACGCGCACGGCCGGTTCGAGGCAAGGCACCGCTTGCCGGCGACCAGCCGCGGGCAGACCCGAGCAGTGGCCGGGCGCACCCCGAGAGCCTCGACAGCACGGCGTTCCTGCTCCCAGTGATGGTTTGTCACTTTCCGCCTCCTGCGAGGACTCGGAACGTGTCGCGGAACTGGTCAAGCTGCGCCTTGTACTCGTCTCGCTCCCCGCGGACTTTGACGAGTTCTTCCTCCAGCATGGCGTTCATGAGTTCGGCGTCGTCGGCTCGGGTTTCGGCGTCGGAGATGCGTTTGGCGACGGCTTGGAGCATCGTCAACGGGTCTGCGGCGTTCCCGAGGTCCACGGCCACGACGGGTGCGGGCTGTGGCGCTTTCGGTTTGGGTGCGGCCTTCGCCGGCGTCTTGGCCGCGGTCTTCGTCACTGTCAGTCCCCCGTCGTTCCACTCCTCTCGCACCCACCACACCGGCGGGGAAGCTGACTTGGACTGGCACTTCATGTGGTTGGACCTCTCCAGGTAGGTGGAGACGTCGCGGCGCCAGTCGTTGTCCCAGTCAGCGAACGCTTCTTTCATGACTCGCAGGAGAGCGCCGTGCCAGATCGCCCCCTGAGCTCCGGCGTTCTGCCCCGGCGGATGCTCCTGGGTGGCGGCGAGACCACGGACGACCTGCCAGAGGCGCCGCGCATCAGCGGCCACGTCCCGCACGGGGAGGTCTCCGGCGACGCTGGCTATCTCGCTGATCTTCGGCATGGGCGGTTCCTCAGTCGGAGGGTTCAAATGGGCGAGAACTTCAACAGATCGGTCCCGCAGCAGGCGGGCCAATGGTTCAGCGTCGAGCGGCCCGGACACGGCCAGCACCCCGCCGCGGACCTCCGCCCGCACACCTTGCTTCGCGGCGAGCCCCAGCAGTTCCTCAACAGGCATCGCCACGTCGTACTCCTCCTCCACTTGGGCGGGCTTCACTGCGGCGGCCATCGGCGCCGGCGGCTCAGCAAGGCGCCGCAACTCCGCGCGGATGTTCGCCAGGCTCCGGCCGGCGCCTTTAGTTGGGACGAAGGCTTGACCGCCGGTCTCGGCGTTCGTCACCCGCCATTTCGAACCACGCATCTCGACTTTCAACCCGGCTCGTTCTGCGTCCTGCAAGACCCGGTTCACGTCTCGGGTGCTACTCACGCGATCCTCCGATCGCTCTCGATGTCCGCGAGCAGCTCGACCGTGTAGGGGTTCGGTTCGTGGCCGAGCGCCTGGTGGGCGAGCCGGTTCAGCGGCGCCTGCATGGTCGTGTGAGCGATCTGTTCCAAGGCGGCACGCATCCGTGTGTTCTCTCTGGTCAAGGCGAGGATGTGCTCGGCTTGCGCCGCAATCAGCTGGGACGGCGTCACGCGGCCACCTCCATGATTTCGATCCCGGCAGCCCTCGCCCTGCCGCCGGTGACGAGCACCCGGTAGATCACTGGGTCACCTCCGCCAGGTCTCGGCGGGCATCGTGACGCAGCCGCCGTAGATGCTTGGGGCTCACCCCGAGACGTTCAGCGGCCTGCTTCCACGTGTGGCCCTGCTCGACGATCTCGGCGCCGTCTTCCAGTAGCGCTTCCACACGGTGCGCTTGGCGGCCACGCCGGCGGAGCGCCCGCAGGTCGCGCTCGCTCACCTTGAGCTGCTTAGCCGCCACGGCCAAGGTGAGCTTGCGGCGGTCCATGAGCAGGATGCTCGCCCGGTACAGGTCGGCGTCGCGTTTGCTGAGCTTGCGCGGCGCGGGCGAGGTGGGCGGGGTGGGCGCGGTTCGGCGGGCCTCACGGCGACGCTCGGAGGCTCGTTCTTCCTCGTTCAATCCGCCCCAGACGCCGTGCCGCTCCGGGCGGGACAGGGCGTAGCTGAGGCACTCCGTGCGGACCGAGCACCGCGAGCAGATCTCTTTGGCTTGGCGTTCGCGGATGTCACGCTCGGGCTGGCGCTCCTTATCGGCGCCGAAGAACAAGGCGAGGGATTCACCTCGGCATAAAGCGTTGTCCTGCCACCCCCACCCGGCTCCGCTGGGCCGGTCACGGACCTCTCGGGCGACTCCTGCTTTCGCGCTCACCAGCTGCCTCCCTGCTGCTTGCGGGGAGAGCTCGTCAGATGCCAGAAGACGCCGCACTGGTAGGCGCGCATACACGCATCCGGGTGCAGGGCTCGACCAGCTCGTTTCGCGGCACTGCGGGTCCCGTATGACTTCTTGCCGCATGTGGTGCACGTGCCGATCTGCAGGCTGAGAGAGGAAATGTTCCAACTAGTCACGGTCCACCTCCGCGAGAGCGTCCGAGCCAGTCCGTCCCTGTCCGGTGTCCAGGCCGGCGAGCATCAGCACCACCCGGGCGGCAGCGTCCAGGGCCGCCGCGGAGGCGTTGGTGGCCTCGTCATGCACCGCGGGCCGCATCGCGAGCAACGTGCGAGCCGCATCCTGGGCGAACCGCTGCCGGGTATGGTCCGCGTGGGAGGCGTACTCCGCGGCGACCAGGGCGGCGACGCTCACAGCGCCCCCAGGGAGCGTCAGGGCGGTCTCAGACATCCGTAGCCTCCTCAGCGGGCATCTCAGGGCACGTCCGGGAGTGCTCAGCAGCGTTGCCCTCCCACTCGGCGAGGGAGCAGCAGTACGGGCGGGTCATCACGCCACTCCCGCGAGCGCCGTGGTGAACCCGCGATCCAGGTCCTCACCCGTGATGCACTCAGCCAGCGCTGACACCAAAACCTCCCCCACGGGAGGAGTGACAGCGCCGCCGTACTGGCGAACCTTCTGCCGCTTGTTGCCCACCACGACGTAATCAGAGGCAAACGCCATGCCGCGGCCGATCTCGTGCGGCTCCAACATGCGGAACAGAACGTCCTCGATGTCCACCGACGGAGAGGCGAGAGCGAACCGGTCCCGGCAAGAGAACGCGCCCACCGGGCGGCTCGTCGGATACGCCTCACCTTCGCCGTAGTACGGCACCAGCAGGTGCTCACCAGACTGGGCAGGCAGGGCAGTGAGAGCATGGTGCTGGCCAGCAGCGCAGAACGCAGCAAACGCGTCCGCGACCGATCGGGCATCGGATCCGCCGCCGCGGAGCTCGGTGATGAACGGCAGCCACGCCAGCCCAGTTTCGTTACGGGTCGTCTGGGTGCGCATCGGCTCAACCGCAAGGCTGGCGACCTTGCCGTCTCGTCCTTCGACGGGCACGAACAGCGGCGGCACCGCAAGGCCATCGCTTTCGGTCGTGGTGCGGGTCGGCATCACCGAGGTGACCGGGGTTGCGCCGTCCCGCCACGTTCCGCCCGCCGGGGTCAGGAGCGGCGCCCAGTACCGTTCCATGCCGGCGCGGATCCGCTCCATCGTCGCCTCGGCCAGCGGCTTCGCCCGGTCACCGATCCGCTTACCGGCGATGCTCCAGTCGATCGCGTACGCGGCCGGCAGAACCGCGGGCTCGACCACGGCGTGACGGCACGAGGTCCGAGGGCACCGGTAGGTGTACTGCTGGCGGTAGCGGCCCATGTCCGCGCCCTGCCGCTTGAACACCTGGACCGCGGCGACCATCTCCTCGCACTTGCCGCACCACGCCTGAGGGCGGATCCACTTGTCCCAGTCCGGATCACGGCCCAGCGAACGGTGCCAGTACGCCACGTACAGGCGGTCACGGGACTGCGGGGCGATCAGCATCCGGGCGGGCTGGGCGTGCATGCTGTTGAGCGCGATCACACGGGTCCGGTAGCCGAGGATGTGGATATCGGCCAGCCAGCGGTACCACTCGTCCCACTCGCGCTCGTCGATGACGTTCTCGACGACACCGGCGAGGACCAGACCGCCGCGGCGCTGCACACCTTCGAGGTACTTCGGGACCTCATCCATGAGCGCACGGGAGCGCTCCTCCTCTTCCCGCTGGCGCTGCATCTCCTCGGCAAGGGCCTTGCCCGTGATCACTTTCTCCTTGGCGAACAGCTCCACCTGGCGGGTGTTGTGGAAGTCCCGCTTCTTCCCGCGGGCCCGACTCCACTTGGTGCACTCCGGCGACGCCCAGAAGATGTCGCAGGCGGGCCAGTTCTCAACAGGCGCGTCACGGATGTCGCCCTTGTAGTGGTCAGCCTGCGGGAAGTTGCTGGCATGGGACTCGATGGCCTTGTCCCAGTGATTCGCGGCTCGGGCAACGTGAACACCGGGCACGGCGTGCGCTCCCTGGGAGGATCCGCCGGCGCCACAGAACCAGTCCATCAACGTGAGGGTCAACGCCCCTCCCCCTTCATCAGGTCTTCGGCTTCGTCGTGGAGTACGTAGGTGAGGCGTCCGCCGAGTACGAGGTCGTCGTCGTCGAACACGTCGTGCAGGTCGTCAGCGGAGGTGAGGGTGCCGAGGTGGCGGGCGGCTAGGAAGCCGCCCGCCAACACCGCGGCGCCGAGGAGCAAGGCGCTCAACGGCCCTCCCTCGCGGTCAGGTCCCGTAGCGCGTCGTCCCAGAGATCGGCCTGGGCGGCCTCAGCAGGGCGGGGCAGCTCTCGGAGGTGTTGCAGGAGATGCCACACCAGCACCATGGCCAGGCAGCAGCCGAACCCGACCAGGAACATCACGGCGCCGAACACGAGGTACGGAAACAGGGTGATCACGGCGTCTCCCCTGTTGCCGCGCGGAGGCGGAGGATCTCCGCGTAGTGGCCCTCGCTGGTCTGGGTCGCCAACACCAGGTCTTTCTTCGCCTGGGCGAGCAGACGCTGCAGAGAGACGTTCTGTGCCTCGACCAGGGCGAGCCTTTCGGCCTGCTCGGCGCACTCCCGCTCCAGGCGACGCCATGGCCCGGTGCGCTGGGTGCGGTCGAAATCGAGGCCGGCGACGAACCCGAGCGCTGCACCCACTCCCAAGCACACCCAGGCGATGAACACGCCCGCTGTGCCGTACAGGAGGCCGGAGCAGGTGATCGTGAGGCCGTAGACCGTTGCGGCGAGAACCGGCTGCCAGACACGGGGGCTGGCCTTCGCGCTGGCCGATACCGCTGAGGCGACGGCGCGGAGCTTGGAGAAGGTCACTCCCCCTCCCCTGTGGTGGCAGGGAAGACGGTCAGGTACCGGTGCAGGAGGAAGACCGCGTTCTCGTGCTCGGCCTCGCCCAGCGCCCTGCTCATGGCGGCCCTGGCGGTGTCGAGCTCGACGCGGAGCCGGTCGCACTCGGCCTCGGCCTTGTCTGCGCGGGTGCGGGCGAGGGAGTAGTCCGTGCGGGCGCAGTGAGTGTCACGGCGGGACTCCTCCAGAGCGGAGGTGAGGCGATCCACCTCGGCGAGCAGATCACCCACGTCCTGGCGGGCGGCGGCGAAGAACAGCACCGTCTCCGGGGTGAACTGGCCCATCTCGGAGTAGAGGAACTCCCATGGGTGCGCCTTGCCCTCGTGGTTGCGTGTGTGCGGCTCAGGCAGGCGAAGGGCATGAACCCAGCGGTGGCCTAGCCCGCACTGGGCAGGGTCGTCGCAGTCGCAGGAGTCCCACTCAGGCTCGTACGGGCCTTCAGCGGCGGCGTCCCGGCGGGCGCGGATGGCATCTCGCGTAGACGCGGGCATGGGCTCAGACATCAGTCGGTCTCCGTCGCGGTGGGGGTGTCGAGTGCTTCCGCGATGACGTCGGCGGGCACCAGGTGCTCGTAGTAGGCGGGCGCCTGGTCCTCGTTGACCTTGCGAACCAGGGCGACCAGGGCGGCACGATGCCGCTCCCGCTCGGCGCGCAGCCACTCCACGGACCACAGCAGGTCTTTGACCGCCATCCGCTCCGCAGGCACGTTGAGGGCGTTGAGCTCCTCCACCGGCGGACCGATCTCGGCGCGGAATCCAGCGGTGAGGGCATCGAGGCCAGGGGACTCAGCCACGGCGGTCTCCCTTCCGATCCCACTTCAAGACCA
The DNA here is from genome assembly GCF_050943795.1 of Streptosporangium sp. CA-115845. Lineage (NCBI taxonomy): Bacteria > Bacillati > Actinomycetota > Actinomycetes > Streptosporangiales > Streptosporangiaceae > Streptosporangium > Streptosporangium sp. CA-115845. The sequence goes on from NZ_CP191988.1 coordinate 7,642,650, forward strand.
GCAGCGGAAGCGGGCAGATGTAGACGGCGGCGGGGGCGATGTACACGCCGACCCAGATGTCACGGGGCTCCACGTAGATCGAGAAGCGGCCTATGCGCAGGCGGCGGTCAGCCACGGCGGTTCTCCTTGTTGACGTGGAACGCCTCAGCGACGACATCGCCGGGCAGGTGCTCGAACCGGTCGTCCCGCCCCTCGTGCTGGGCGCAGTCGCGGATCGCGCCCACGAGTAGGCGCCGGTAGGTGTTCCGCTGACGCCGGTAGCGGGCGCAATGCTCCAGCCCGAAGCCGATCAGGCCGAAGCCGACGCCGGTGATCAGGAGGGAGATCCACAGCGGGTCAGCCCACGATGCCTCACCCACAGCCAGGACGGCGCCGCCGAGGAAGGGGGCTCCGTCCGCGAGTCTCTGCGGCCATGTACGGGCGTATGGGGAGACGGTCATGCGGCACCGCCGGGAGTCTGCTCAGCGAAGGACGAGCGGAGAGCCTCGATCTTGGCGAGCTTCTCGCGGTGCTCCGCCTCGTACTCAGCGGCGTAGGACTCGGACCCACCAGCCCACCGGTCCACCCCCTCCTGCTCGCTCTGGCGGATCTCCCCCAGCGTCTTGAGAACGACTTCACGGGTCGCCCACGAGTCATCGAGGACCGGCGCCGCATCCTCGTACAAGCAATCGCTGAGGTAGCCGTACACGGAGGTGATGCCGAGGTGCGCCTTGCGGTCGTAGAACGCCCCCTTGAAGAACACCGAGCAGCGGCGACGCCCCAACTCGTCAACGATGTACGACCCCATGGCGTGGTCGGAGCCTTCCCGCTTCCATCCGGTGGGGAGTTCGGCGTGGCGAAACAGCGGGTCACCTTCGACCACGGCGCCGAGCTTGAAACCGAGTGCGGTCAACTCCTCCTCGGAGCCGCTGAGAATCTCGGTCGGGATGACAGTGGAGTTGACCAGTTCACGCTGGGCCTGCTTCTCCTGCCGTTCGATCGCGGACGACACGTCGCCTCCGCCCATCGCGTCAGCGAGGAGAAGCATCATGTCGAGGTCGTCGGGGACGCGAGGGCTGTTCATGGGGTGGGCTCCTGCGGGTAGGGGTTACGGGGGAGGGCGGGGATCGGGGCGGCGTCGTCCGAAACAGCCGGCGCGGTCCGGGCGGGGTGGTGGCGTCCTTGGCCGCGGCGCATGACCACTGAGGAGAAGGCGATACAGAACGCCTTCCAGCGGGTCACGCGACGGCCTCGCTCCCGGAAGGCGAGATCATGGCGTTCGTGGAGTTCGGGTCCTCCGGGTTGCACATGACGCCGTTGAACGCGTGCCGGAGACTGCCGTCCGGGTGCTTCCACACCGGCTTTCCGCAGTAGTTGCAGAACCCATCGGCGGGCTGATCGATAGGGGAACCGAACGCGTCCGCGTGTTCGTGGATGCTCCCCTGGGAGCCGTTCAGCGGATACGCCTGAGGGTCCTGCGGCGGCGGCACCTGCGCGCCGAGCTGCTTCAGAGCGTCCTCGTGCGCCTGGTAGTCGTCCCAGTTGACCGACGCGAGACGCTCATCTTCGGTCTTCTCCGCGAGCAGCTGCGCTATCTCCTGGCGGAGCGCTTCAAGCTGGCGGGACTTCTCGTCGAGGCGAGCGCCGACCTGGTTGGCTCGCGCGGTGTGGGTGCGAGACCTTCCGTAGAAGGTGTCGCGGGCGGTGACCGCTGTCTGAACGAAGCGGCGCTGCCCCTCGGTCATCTGGCCGAATTCCGGCTTGGGGGCGACGCGCTGATCGGTGTTGGTGTTGCGTGATGCCACGGGGGTCTCCGTTGTTCGGGAGGATTTGCTTGGATGGGGGGTGCCGGATCTCCTCGATTACGGCGAGGAGATCCGGCACCGTGCTAGCTGGGGGCGTAGTGGGCACAGGGCGGCGGGGATCCCGCTTGGCACCCCCGCCACCGGGAGGGCTAGTCGGCGACGTACGCGATCAGGTCGCGCTGCTCCCTTTGCCGGCGCACCACGTAGCAGCCGGGGGCGATGCCGGTGCCGCCGTGCTCGCGATGCAGCAGGTACGCGGTTGCGGTGGTGTCAAGGACGCCCAGCGCCAGGTTGTCCTGGTCGTCGACGTCGGCGGTCCACCGGCAGGTGCCGGGGTCGGCCACCAGCGTGTGCGCGTTGCCCATGGCGGCGCCGCGCAGCACCTCCACCCCGGCACGCTGGACCGGCGCCCAATCAGCGCCGGGGCGGACACGCACCCTCCCGTCGACCATCGTGAGCGGAATGATGGCCAGGTCTCCCTGGCACTGCGGGCCGTCGATGACGGGGATCTCCGCGTCGGCGAGGTGGTTGTCGACGGTCAGCCCGGTGCGGCTGACGAGCTCGTGGAGCGTGATCATGCTGTTCTCTCTCCCTGGTTGTCGGGTTGGTTAGGTACGGCGCTGTAGGCGCGCGTACGTCTCAGCCGGGAGCCCGTACGTCCACGCTGCGGCGGCTACAGGGTCGGCGATGTCAGCGGGGGTGGTGAGGCCGAAGACGCGGCGGGTGCCGTCACGCTCCACGGAGCCGTTGACGCAGACGAGGACCCGGACGGGCTCTTCGAAGATCCGTTCGGGGACGTCGTACAGCGAGAGGGTGTGGCCGGGGTTGCCGGGGTCAGGGGCCTCCGCGACCAGGGCGAGACCGGCTGCTTGGATGTATTGCGGCCATCCCATGGACTCCACTGCGCAGCGGCGGATCTCCGCGTTCGGCTCTTCGAAGATCCGCTCCGGGGTTGGGGTGGTGATGACCCACTGGGGGACTCGGGTGCCGTGCCAGGCGTAGATGGCCCACCCGTCGGGGTAGGCGATGGCTGGGCCGTCCTCGCAGTGCAGACGGTGGTCGTCGTCTCGGTGGATGACGGTGGGACGGTCCGACAGGATGACTGCACCGCGTGTGGGGATCCACCAGCCAAGGGAGCGGATCGCGGTGGCGAGTGTGTCGAGGCGGTCGTTGGAGGTGTGAGCGATGCGGAGCGCGAGGTGGTACAGCGCGGCCCAGTAGGCGTCACGGTGCACATCGATGACGCCCCAGAGCTGGTCCCTGAGCTGGCCCCCGAGCTGGTCCCAGAGCTGGTCCCTGAGCTGGCCCCAGAGCTGGTCCCCGAGCTGGCCCCTGAGCTGGTCCCTGAGCTGGCCCCTGAGCTGGTCCCAGAGCTGGCCCCTGAGCTGGTCCCAGAGCTGGTCCCAGAGCTGGTCCCAGAGCTGGTCCCAGAGCTGGCCCCTGAGCTGGCCCCTGAGCTGGCCCCAGAGCTGGTCCCTGAGCTGGCCCCTGAGCTGGTCCCTGAGCTGGCCCCCGAGCTGACCCCCGAGCTGGGCTACGGCAGTAGCGGCGACCATACAGCCCAGCGGCGACCCCATCCACACGATCAGAGCGGGCTCATCCACCCCTGCCGCCCGGTACGCACGACGTACCGCGTCCTCGGCAACGGCCCGGTCCACCCGCTCAGTGGACAGCCCATCGGCCATCCACTGCTCTCTCACCTCGTCCACCACCGCCAGATGCTCAGCGGTGAGCACCCCTGTGTAGGGAGGCAAAGCAGTCACTGGGCACCGCCCTTCTGCGTCTGAGCAAGGGCGGCGTGGAGGGTGCAGGCGGGGCAGTCCTCGCCATGGTCGGCCTCGCGCTGCTGGCAGGGCTTGAGCCGCTCCTGGTAGGCGGGGCGTTCCCGGCAGGCGGAGGAGTCCCGGTCGTGCTCGACGGACACCGTCAGGTCCTCCAAGACGGCGCGCAGCTGATCCCGTTCGGCCCGGAACCGCTCCATCGCAGCGCGGTCGGCGTTGTGCTCCCGCTCCCGAGTGACGGACCGCTTCCACTGCTCGGCGACGGTGGCGACAGCGTTGTTCCGCTCGGCGCGCAGCTGCTCAACTTTCTCCCGCAGCTCTTCGGCTTCGGTCTTCGGCTCCTCGCCCACGAAGGGCGCTTCAGGGCCTTCGGCAGGCCTCGGGGACGTGAGCGGGGTGCCAGTGACCATGTGCAAGCGGAAGGCGTCCAGGACGTCGTCCACGGTGTTCCAGCACTCACCACGCGGCTCGTACTCGTCGCGCTCCCGCTTCAAGAAGCGCTCGACGTCCCCGGCTGTCAGGCGGGCGTCTCGCTCCAGTTCTGCCGCCATGCACATCGCGAGCTGCGCACGCCCGACCTCGTGCAGCCGGTCGACCTCACCCAGGAGCGTGGGGATGTCCACGATCGACGCGGCGAGGAACTCCGCGAGTGGTGAGGTCGGGTCGTGATCCGGCCACTGGGTAGTGAGAAAGATCGGAGTGTACGCGCCGGGGAACGGTCTCGTTCCCGTGTAGTCAGCGCGGCACTCGACCTCGATCTCGTCCTTGTCGTAGATGAGGTGCCAGTCGTCGCCGAAGATCTCGAAAACCTTCGCGGCGCGGGACTCGATCTCGGCGCGCCGCTCGGGGGTGAGTCCGCTCATGCCGCACCGCCATAGGGGGTGACGAGAGTGTCAGCGGGCACGGTGGCGGAAAGGTAGTCGCGGGTCTCCGGCACCCCGTACGTGACCTCCACGCGCCCGTCGAACCTGCCGTGAAGCTCAGTGAGAACCACCGGCTTCCCGTCGTTCCAGTCGGGGTGGGAGACAGTGACATCCTCGGACTTGATCCGCCCATACAGGCTGTCGATTCGGACCGAGGCGGCGGGCTCCGGCTCTACCTGACCCGGCGACGCCTCGCGGTACACCAGCGTCATCGGGCCGTAGTCCTGGTTGACGTCCTCGGGACGCTTCGGAGCCCCCGCCTCGCTGATGTCCTCGGGGACAAGCACGGTCCGCCAGCCGTCCGCGTTGACTCCCCTAGAGTCCTCCTTGTTGTCGTAGTCGGGGTAGTAGCGGGCGGCGAACCACGGGTTACCGGTGCTGTCCTTCCAGACGTCACCCGGCTGCAGCTCGCCCTCGGCGGGAATGACACGCTGAACCTCGGCGACGCCGAGCGGGACGGTCAGACGGTAGGTGCCGAGAACACAGTCCAGTTCGACCGTGATTTCGGCGTCTCCGAGGTCGGTGATGTCGACGACCTTGACGCCGTAGTAGCCGACGTTGAGGGTCTCACCGATGTGAAACGTCATTGCTGTGCTCCTAGCTAGGGTTGGGAGTGGAGCCCCGCCTGCTAAGCCCAGGCGGGGCTTCGTGCGTTCAGGGGATGGAGGCGGGAATCTCGCGGAGAAGGTGCAACTCACAGCGGTGCCCATCGGCGTCGAAGCAGTGGCCACAGATGACGCGCCCGTTCGCGAGGCGCTCCACGTGGAACTGGCACAAGGGCCTGCGGAGAAGGTGCTCGTGGACGCAGCCGACCACCAAGGTGATCACCACATCACGTCCACACAGCAGCCCGGGGTCGCCGACCCGGCACGAAGCCTCGGCAGAGTTCAGCGAAAGGTCCGGTCCAGGGAGTGTGATCGTCACGCTTCCTCCCCAAGGGGAAGAGCAGCCGGAGCCGCCTCACGCTGGAGCGGGTATCCGGGAGCCGCCATCAGCCGCTCCACGTCGATGTCGATGAACCCGAGTTCCAGCAGGTGCAGAAGCGCCTCACGCACCTGAGCCCTGGTGATGTCGGCGCCGGTCTGGCCAGGCTTCTTGTACGGGCCATCCGGTCCGAGCATCCAGTTGTCAGCGACACCGACGCCGAGGCGGAGCACTCGCCGGAACGGGCTGTCTTCGCTCTCGTCCACAGCGATGCGGGGGAACGGGTCATACATGCCGGAGGGAAGCGGTGGCTTGGTGCTGGTCTGCTCAGACATGAGGAGAACGTCCTTTCAGAAGTTGGTGGGCTGGCCGGCGAGGACCTGCAGCAGCGCGATGCCGTCGTCTTTGGTCGCGAGTTCGGCGGCGTGGGCGTACGGGGTGATCAGGGCAAGGAACTGCTCGGCACCCACGCGAGTGGCCACGGCGATCACGGTGTCGATGAAGTCGGTGGGCTCGACCCCGCCGGGCGCTTCATGGTGGGCCAGCACGTGGGAGGCGACCTCAGCGGTGATGGGGGCGGCGGGGATGGTCAGCTCAGGCATGGGGGCTCTCCTGCTCAGGGGTGGGGGTGGTCAGCGTGGCCGGAGCGGAAGCCTTCGAAGAGGCGATGAGGTCAGCAGCGATCGCGTTGATGTGGCGGGCGACAACGAGGGTGTGCCGGAAGTCGTCCGACATCGGCCCGTCCTCGCGGATCTCGATGCCGTCCCACGACTCCAGCCAGGCGGCGAGCGGCTTCCGCGCGTTGATCAGGGCCGCGATCTGCTGGGCGAACCGAAGGTCGCTGGAGTGCAGGCGGACGAAGACGCAGGACCGGCAGTGGCCGAAGGCGTCGAACCTCACCGCAGGCGCCGCCTCGCCGTGCTGGTCGCACACGCTGATGATCAGCTCGTTCTCGGCGGGGTTGCTCATGATGCGGGCCGTACCGGGCGCGTACACCGGGGCGTCGCTGGTCAGCGCTTCAACAGCGGCGCGGAGTTTGTCGGACGTGGTGGTCGTCTCGGCGCTCACCGGGCGCTCCCGGCAAGAAGGTCACGCAGCGATTCGAGATCCACGCCCAACATGTCCAGCAGATCCCGGAGCTCGGCGGCGTCCGTCGCCCGCTCCGCGACGCGCAGTGCGGCCTCGGCCTGCTCGTGGCGGGCGAGGACCTGGCCTCGCTCATCGAGGTAGGGGATGTAGGTGAGGGCGGGTTCGCGTGCGGTGTCCCCGTGGATCACACCCCACGGGGAGGTGGTCTCGACAGGGGCGGACTCTGCCGCCGGGGAGGTCTTTGCCGACTTCCGCTTCGGCTTGTGCCCGGCAGCTTTCCGCGTCTTCTGGTACGCGCCCAGGGCGTTCAGGCACTGCGCGCATGGCGGCACCTTCCGGTACAGGTGCTGCTTGTACCCGGCCGGGGTGCCGTGCTTGATGCCTTCCTCTTTGCCGACGACGCTCTCGGGGCGCCTCGGCGGGGCCACGGCCGCGCGGATCTCCTCAGCGGGGCTCACGACGCCTCCCCAAGGGGAAGAGCAGCCGAGGCAGGGGCGGCCTCAGCGAAAGGGAAGGCCAGCAGGGCGTCTCCCGCCGCCCCCTCGACCTTGATGACCTCGGGCAGGCGCGGCAGGTCGGACACGTGGTACTTGCAGTGCTTCACGCCGGGCAGGCCGCCGAGTTCCACCTGTACACCACCGATGCACCCGTGCGGGGCGCTGTGTCCGCTGACGCCAAGGGCAATGAAGTCAGAGGCACTGGCGACGTTGCCGCAGGCCGGACAGCGGAACTTCCACTGGGCGGCGTCCTTGCCGAATCGGCGGGTGCCCTCCGCGCGCCACTCGGCGTTGGACAGGATGGACGAGACCTTCTCGAAGCCGGCCTCGAACTCCGACGGCTTCATGACCTTCACCGCGCCGTCGGCGTACTTCACCAACCAGTCACCGTGAACAGCAGTGTCGCCTTCAAGGACCGGCAGGTGCAGCTTCGAGTGGTCCAACTCGTCGGCCCAGTCGTCGTGGTTCAGGCCAACGAACGCGAACACCTCAGCGCAGTTCGACTCGCCAACCCACTGGATAGCGGTCACCTCGAACGGGCGGTTACGGAAACGCTCACTCATCAGGCATCGCTCCCAGCGAAGAGTTCGGCCTGCTCGTCGCGAGCGAACTCCGAGGCGTAGTAGGTGTCCCAGACCTCTTCAAAGAGGGGCAGGTCCTTGCGGGTCCAAGCGTTGGTCTCGCGCAGCGCGCCAGACGTGGTGTCTTCGGCGCGCTTCTCGGGCACCGGGCGACCTTCGGCGAGGGCAAACTTCACGAGGCGACGTCCGAACCACGACTGGATCGACTTGATCTGGTCGCCCTTCAGCCCCTTGCTCTTGAGAAAGTCCGGGACGTAGAGCGGCATCTCGTCGGGCTCGATCTCCGGCTCTTCGCCGAGACCGATCGCAGCCTGAATGCGCATCTTCAGGCGCACCCACTTGGTGTCGAGGTAGCCGTCCGCCGCCGCGAGCATCTCGATCCGCGCCTTGGCAAGCTGAACCCGGTCGATGGCCTCGGATCGCTGCTCGTGGGTGGCGACCTCTTCGAGGTTCAGGAGGTAGGCGCGGACGTCCTTGGCGGGCTTGGATCCAGTGAGGATCTGGCCGACGTTGAGGATCGCCCGGCGGTTGAACACTGCGACACGGCGGGCCTGAGGGGACAATTTGAGAGTGTCACCCGCGACACCCTCAAACTCGGTCCGGGACAGGACCCTGTAGCCGTTACTCTCCAGCTCGGGCCGGTTGCGCTTCACGATCTGGTCGATCGCTTCGGGCGACACCTCGTAGTAGGTGGCGACCATCTCCGTCGTGGCATGGACGTTGTCCGGAAGAAGGCTGAGCGCCTTCACCTTGTCGAGCACGTCCACCCGCCCGGCGTGCTCAGCGCGCAGCGAGGCGGATTCGGTCAGGGCCAACTCGTTCACTTGGCCGCCTGCTTGGTGCTGATCGTGATCTCCCACAGTTCGTCGAAGGTCGCGCCGTCGAAGGCACGGACCAGAGCGCAGATGAATCGGGCGCTCGGGATCTTGCTGCCACGGAGGATCCGGTTGACGGTCCCCTGGTTCACTCCCATGGCGTCGGCGAGGCGCTGCTCTGTGGTGAGTCCGGTCTGCTCGCGGTATTTCGCGAGTTTGGCGTGACGGATTCGGAGCGGGGCGCTCACTGTGCCTCCTTTCTGCTGGCCAAGCCCTATATGCAAGGGCGGATAATCTGCTTGCAGCTTCACCATAATGCACGCATGCATTGACCGCAACGGCAATGTCACCCCAGAAACCGGCACACAAAGCCCTGACATGCGTGGACGGGTAACCCGGACGCGCATAAAGTGGCCCGCGTGAGCGAGTGGTGGGAGTACGTGCAGCGCATCACCGGTTCGGCGACCCAACAGGCCATCGCCGACAAGACCGGCATCGGCCAATCGAGCATCGCCCGGTGGCGCGACAAGGGTCCACGGCCGGACAGTGCCGCCGCGTTCGCTCGCGCCTACGGTCGCCCCACCGTGGAGGCGTTCAAGTACGCGGGGTTCCTCAGCGAGGAGGAGGTGAAGATCACGGAAGCGCCAGTTAACCTCGCCGAGATCGACACCGACGCCCTGCTCGCCGAGGTTCGTCGCCGCATCCCTGGCTGACACACACACCCCTCCTTCCGCTGCTGGTCTCTGTGTGGGTTGGCCCCGCTGTAGCCCTCGTACAGCGGGACCGGGGATGATCAGAAAGCGCCGTCGGCGACCTGGAGCACCGTCAACCCGAGGTCACGCCACATGCGGACCACCTGGTCACGGTCATCGAGGACGCACGCCACGTCGTAGACGTCGCGGACGTGCTGGTCGAACAGCTCCGCCTTGACGATCGAGTCCTTGCGCCCGTCGCCCGTGCGGCGCATGAACAGACCCTCGTACGGCACGCCGACGTGCTCGGCCAGCCACTTCTCGGTTTCGGCCTGGCACGCATCCCTCCGGCCGGACAGGAACACCACCCGATGCCCCGCCGCGTGCAGCGCCCGCACGACCTTGATGACCGGCAGGTTCGGCAGATCCTCATGGACCCGGGTCTCGTCGAACGGGGACCTGTCGGTCATCAGCGCCACCGTGCCGTCGATGTCGACCATGACAGCCTTCGGAGTTCCGGGCTTCTCCTCGTAACGGACGACGCCGGCCAACTCGCCCTCACCCTCCTCGGGCAGCGGAAGAGGCAGATCCCGGCCGCGCAGGTACCGCAGGTGCATGCCGCGGATGACGTCCTCACCCACGGCGCGGTCCCGCTTGGCATCCCGCTCGATGCACGTCTCGACGGGCACGTGGGTGAAGTCCACGACCCGCAACTCGGCCCCGGCTCGCTTGGCGAGTTTGGCGAGGTCTCGGACGGTGCGCTGCGGCAGATTGGTGTCGTCGACCACGACGGACACGCCGCGCTTCAGCAGAGCGGACACCAGGGCATCGCGAGCTACGAGGATCCGTGGTTCCGTCACTCCTTTGATCCACGCCCCGTCATGGATCATCGAGCGCAGGTCGTCCCGATTGACGCGTGCCCGCCTGCCCGGGTCCTCAGCCACCCAGGCGGAGGCGTAGTACGTCTTGCCGCAGCCCGGGAGGCCACGCGTTATCAGCAGCTCCGTCATGCCGTCGCCTCCGAGAACTGGACGGGGCGCATGTCGCCGGACGGGCGGAGCGTCTTCCAGATGTGCGGTCGGGGGTCGCGCTCGTCGAGGAGCATGAACAGCCAGCCGCGGAGCGTGGACTTGGACGCCTCCAACGCGTAGTCCTTGCGCGTCCACCCTTCAGGCAGGCCAGCGAGGATCTTCTCGTGGTAGCCCTCGGTGTCTTCGAGGAGTTCGGAGGCTTCTCGCTGAAGGTCGTCAGCGAGGTCGCGCACCCACTTGTGGAACTCGTCGGGAAGGGGTTCGCAGATGTCGGCGATGGTTTTGCCTTCGCCGAGGAGTTCCCAGACTCCGCGAGCATTCAACCCAGTGATGATCTTGTGGAGTGCCACATAATCCGCCTGCTTTAGCTTCACCATCTGGCCCGACTCGACCAGCCGCACCACGAACCCCTCAGCGCCGGGCCGCGGCGGCATCGCCAAAGCGTCCGCCAGCGTCGGCACGTTGAACACCGCCGCCGTCGGCCCCGACCAACCGGCCACCTCGTCCGGCCCAAGCACTCGCCCGGTGTCGATCTCGACCCCGCCGAGCAGGAACAGGTCGTCAGCGCCGCCGTAGTCACACACGATGCGGTTCTCGGGGTAGACGATCTCGAACAACACGGTGACGCCCTCGGGCGGCATGAAGTCCGGGTACCGCCAGCGAAGAACCTCCGTGGCGTGCTGCGCCTGGTCGGACGTGAACGACCCACGGGTGGCAATCGCGAACCCCGCCGACGTCGGGTGAAGAATGCCAAGTGAGCCGTCCATCTTGTCGACCACGACGGCCTTCGCTGACGCGTCCAGCTCACCCGTCATGGGGTCGCCGAAGTTGAAGAACTTGTGGAACGGGCGGGCCACGACCCAGCCCTTCTCGTCAACGATCAGACCCCGGCAGGTCTGGGTGGCGTGGTTCCACTCCCCCTCGTACTGGGTCTTCTCCGTGTAGCTGAGGATGCGCAGCGGCTCGATCGGGTGGGCCTGCTCACGGATGAAGCCGGCCTCGATCGCGGTCTCCAGGTATTCGAGGTCGAACAGGTCAGCGATGTGAAGCTTGGCCACGGTGGGCCTCCTGTCAGTCAGGGGGTGGGATTCCGCTCTCCCCCTCCGAAGAGCGGAACCAGGGGGTCAGAGGTGAGGGGGCGCGGTTGAGGGGTCGGGCTGCTCGACGGCGAACAGCACGCCCTCGGCGGGGTCGTCGTCGGGGTCGGCCGGCTCCAGGAACACGGGGAACGGGACCATGCGGGTCTCCTTCAGATAGGTGGGGGTGTCGGCCCTGCACCCCCGAGAGCGCAGGGCCGACACGGGGTCACAGCAGGGGCAGGAGGATCAGCAGGACGATCAGGACCACCGCAACCGCCAAAGCGCCGCTCACGCCGACACGTCCAGATCCGACGGGGACCCATACCTCGGGTCCGCGGCCTGCAAGGCGAAACAAGACGGACAGCAGCCACACGGGGCATTGGCCGCAGTGGGACAGTCGATGCGCTCGACGCCGGCCAGCTCCGTCACGGCTCCCCCTCGGGGGCGTACTCCAAGGCCGACCGCCAGCCGCCGGCCTCGTCGAGGTACACCCAGCCGTGCACCCAGTGCCGGACCGGAACATCGGCGGGGGTGGCGTTACCGCGGCGGATCTTCCACCCGTTCGCGTACGACTCAGCAGGGCTACGCTCGACCAGGTCATGGCAGGCCCGGCACGAATGCAGGTTGTTCGCAGCCGTGTTCGACCTCGGGTCTCGGGTACCGCCCATGCCCTTCGCGATCCTGTGCGACGGGTCCACCGCGGGCGCGTTGCCGAGGCACACGATGCCCAGCTCGCACCAGCCGGCCGACCTCGCCGCGAGCAACGCCATGACCGCCGGGGGCGGGCCGGTGCGGCGGACACTCTTCGGCTTCACCACAGCCCGCTTGAGCGCGGTCCCGCCCGGCTGGAGTCCCTTGCCGCGGGCCATGGGCGCCGTCGTCCGCAGCGGCGTCTTCCGCTCCAAGGGAGTGCGCTTCACAGCTGACCACCTGCCAGCTGCATCTCGGCTCGCGCTGTGGATTGGATCGTTCGTCCCACATCGATGCGGGCGTGGAGTGCACGTAGGTGCTCCTTCTGGAGCCGCACCGCCGCGGCTGCCTTGCCGTGGGTGCGCCACAGACGGTCGGTCTGGATGATCGCGATCTGCTTGCGGTCCTCGATCGACCCCTCCGCCTTGCGGAACGCTTCCGCGAAAGCCACCTTGAAGTCGCCTTCGGCCTCGACCGCGGTGAACTCCAGGTCAGCCATCTTGTTCACGGCGTCGTCGAGGTCGCGGGACAGCTGGCCGAGCTGCTTGACGACGGTCAGCATGTCCGTCATGACGTACCACCGCTGATCCACGGGTCTTCAGCCGCAGGCGTCTTCCCGCGTTCGGCGGTCTTCGGGTTCGAGGTGACGTCCTTGACCAGCCGATTGTGAGCCGACTTCTCCGGCCCCGTCATCGTGCCGACCGCGGCGAGCTGGTCATCCGTCACCTGACGACGGGCGATCGTGCCGTCCTGGTTCCGTGGCAGCCCATCGGCCGGCGCGTTCAACGCCTGCTGCTTCTGCTTGACGAGGTCCAGCAGCCGGTTCGCTGTGTCAGCGTTGATCCGCTCGGCGCGCATGGCGTCCGTGACTTCCTGGCGGAACCGGGGAACGTTGTGCAGGTCGGTTTCGGCAAGGCGCTTTTCGAACTCGGCGACCCAGTCGGTGTCCACGACGATCCGGGCCTGCGCTGCCTGGTGCTTCGGCGCCGCACGCTGTCCAGGATCAGCGACAGGGTTCTCCGCGGCGGGGTTGTCGCGGTCGCCCTTCTGCCATTGGGCCAGCGCTACACCGAACCGCTGAGCGGCGTTCCTCAGAGCGTCACCGATGAGGACCTTGACCGCGTCGTGCTGGTTGGAGGGCACCGACCCGTAGCCGGGGCGGGTCACCCCGCACACCGTGAGGCGGATCCACATGCCGACAGGGGCGCCGAACTGGTCGGTGTCGAGCGCGGGCAGGCCGGTCTCGTCGAGAGCGAACGGCTCCCATGACCAGAACGGGTCCACATCCAGCAAGCGCTGGGTGACGTCGGCATGGCCGACGTAGTCGATGTGGATGTGCTTGTTGTAGGTGTAGGCGTTGCAGGTCTGGCAGCGCTCCTTGCGGTGCCCTGCTTCCGTACAGATCTTCCGCGAGTCTGAGCAGTTCGGGCAGGTGACGCGCGGAAGCTTGCCGATCTGCTCGGCCGGGAATGGCTCCCTCAGCTTGAGCAGCGATTCCAACTGCTCGGCCTCGGCCATGGTCACTGCTGGTCGTCTCCTCGGTCGTCGTGGTCGTGTCGGTCGTCGGCCCACTCCAGGAGCCGCTCGTAGCGCTCGACCGGGTCCGTGATCGGTCCCGGGAGCGAGGGCAGGTGGGCCACGCCCGCCTCCTGTGACAGGTAGGCGGACATGGCGTCCTCCCAGGGGCACATCAGGCGGCCCCTGCGTGTCCGTGGGACAGGCAGCGCACCCACAAGGTGCGGGCGACCAGCACGTCCATGGCGTGCTGGTGTGCGGCTACGTCCTGCCAGCGCACGTACACACCCCACCGGCGGGTGTGCGTCACCGCGGCGATCCGTACTGGGCGTCCGCCGTTCCATGCCCGGCAGGACACGATGTCTCGCGGCGTGAGAGCAGCGGCGGGACGAGCTTCACGCAGGAACGCCTGCACGTCCGCGGCGGTGAACCTGCGGTGCCCGCCCAGGGTTACCAGGGATGCGGTGATCAGGCCGTTCATCTGCCACTGAGCGACCCGCCGAGGCTGTACTCCGAGCAGCTGCGCGACCTGGCCGGAGCGTAGGTGTGTCACCCCGTCCGGGAACGTGATCGTGGCGGGCAGCACTGCGGGGGCACCCATCAGCCCTCACCGCCCTGCGGGGAGTCCCCGAGCAGCTGCGGGAAGATCTCCCGCTGCCACCGCTCCCGGGACATGAGCTCGATCCGGTAGCCGCGCACCAGGTAGCCCATCGCTTCGGTGCTGCCGCCCCAGAACTCGCGGGCGGCTTTGACCGGGTCATCAGCGGTCCGCGCGCCGGGGCGCATGCTGCCCCACGCGGAGCCGTCGGGCGCATACACGACCCACTCGCCGTCGGTGTAGGGGCGCTGCTGCCCCTCGATGGTGATCAGCTTGCGGGCAGCCATCACTCCTCACCTCGCGGAGAGGGAGAAGACAGCTCGGCGACTCCCTTGTAACGGGCATAGACGTAGACGATCCGGTCGCCGGTTTGGCCGGACTTGACGGTTCGCGTCACCGCTTCGAACGCGCCCATCGGGGCGAAGCCCGCCTGCCCCTTCTTGATGGTTTGCGTGAGCGTGTTCGCCCTGCCCTGCCTGCTGAACTCAAAAAGCCGACACCACTCGCCCGGTCGACTCTTGAGCACTTCGGCCTCGCGATGGTACTTCGCATTGTTGAAACCCCATACAGGCGGCTCTTCCCAGATGAACTCAGACATGGGCGGGCACCTCGATCCGCTCACCGGCGCGGGAGAGGACACGCCACGGCTCGCAGCCGCGACGGGTCAGGATGGTCGCGTCCACCGGCAACTCGTTGTCGTCCTGCCACTCGCGGATCTGCTCCAGGGCGATCTCAGCGAGGACCCTCCCGTCGCACGGCAACTCCGCGTGAACCTGGTCTCCGTCGCCGTCGAGACCGGTGTGAACGACCTTCCAGTAGGTCTCCACGAACGGCTTGGTCGGGGCGTTCACGCGACCACCGCCTCGGCCGCAGCACGCAGGTGAGCGGCGATCTCGTCCCGCCCGCACCGGGCAGTCCAGCGGACCACCCACCGGTCATCAGCACCCGTGGCACGCAGGTGATCGACCAGCAGGTCCATGCCCGCCTGCGCCAGCTCGTAGGTGGGGGCCGCCTCGTGGAGAGCCAGGTGCAGGTCCACGCGCCCCATCCGGGCGTGCATGTGACTTTCCAGCACGTCGGCGGCAGCAGCGAGGACGGCGGCGGGGGCCATCGGCTGCGCGGCGAGGGTCGCAGAGGCGGTCACTGCTCGCCACCGTTCAGCGCGTCAGCCGCGCGCTCCCCCAGCTCGATCCGGTCGAGCGCCTCACGCGTCGTCCCCGGGAACTGGGTCTTGACGTTCTGCCATGCGCGGGCATCAGCCGCGACATCGGGCTTACTCTTAACCATGGCTTGCCTGCTCTCTCTTTGAAGTGCTCTTGAGCGGGTGGGTCATCAGCGGGCTCCAGCCGTTGCCTCGGCTCGGGGCCCGCACTACGTCAGGGGGTGAGCGGCCTCACGGTCGGCCTCACGGTCCAGCGCGGCCAGCTCGCCGGCGCGGGCGAACAAGCCGATGACCAAGTACGCGGCGCCGTGCTCCTGCATCTCACGGGGGCTCAGTGGGGCGTTCACGCGTCAACTCCGAACAGGGTGTGCTCGGGCGTCGGCGCGTACTTCGAGGCGTACCAGCGGTCCCAGACCTCTTCGAAGATCGAAAGGTCACGCTGAGTCCACGCGAGTGTGTTCCGGATGCTGCCGTTCGGAGTCTCTGTCGGCCGCTTGCCCGGCTTCTCGCCGTGCTCCGCCTCATACAGGGACGCAGCCCGCTTGCCGAACATCGACTGAACAGACGTGACCTCGTCCTTCTTTAGCCTCTTGCCCTTCAGGAAGTCCGGGACGTACAGAGGGACATCGTCGGGGTCGATCTCCGGCTCCTTGCCGAGGCCGATCGCTGTCTGAATGCGGATGTTTGTCCGCTGCCACTGAGGGTCGAGGTAGCCTTCGCCGGCCTTCAGGAGTTCCACCCGGGCCTGAGCGAGGCGCACGCGGTCGATCGCGTCGGCCCGCTGGTCGTGGGTGGCGATCTCTTCAAGGTTGAGAAGGTAGGCGCGGACGTCTTGCGCAACCTTGGATTCCTCAAGGAGCTGCCCCACGTTGAGGATCGCACGGCGAGGAAACAGGGCGAACGCCCGGCGCTTTGAGACCGTCAGATTGACGGTCTCAAATTCGCGGAGCCTCGCACCTCGCAGGACCTCGTAGCCGTTCGACTCCAACTCGACCCGGTTGCGTCGGATGACACTCTCGATGGCGTCGACATCTACCTCGTAGTAGTTCGCGACCAGTTCGGTGCTCATGTGGACGCCGTCAGGAAGCAGGGTGAGTGCCTTCACCTTGTCCAGCACGTCGACCCGCCCCGCGTGCTCAGCACGCAGAGACGCCGACTCGATCAGGGCGAGCTCGTTCACTCGGCACCTGCTGAAGCCTTGGCTGCCTTGGCCTGACGCGCCAGCCGCATCCGCTTCTGGTAATAGGCGGTTTTGGCGTTCTCGGCCCGCTTGATCCGCTCGGCGTACGGCATGGCGTTCTCGGGATCGACCTGCTTCAGCCAGTAGCTGATGCTGGCCGGCGACTTCTCGCGGGCTCTCGCGGTCGCGGCGGTGCGGTCGGGCTCGTTGGCCCAGCGGGTGTTCGCGGCGATCTTGGCGATGCTCTTACGCTCGGCGGCAGTGCTCATGCCGACACCTCGCTCTCCGCGAGGCTGGTGGCCTTGGCGTATTCGTCGCCGCTGATGATCGCCGCAAGAGGAATGCGGAGGAGGTCGGCGATCTGGCGGCACAGCTTGGGGTTCGCGCGTTTTCGGCCTGCCATGACGTTGCTCACGTAGCTGTGGCTGCACTTCAGAGCGGCTGCGAGTTCGCCCACTTTCCAGCCGTGCGCCTCGGTGAGCGCTCGGATCGTGGCGCCGACCCGAATGTCTTCGGGGTCTCGCACGTCCTCGGTGTGGAGGGGGTTTGTTGCCATGCCGGAACTCTAGGGAACAATCGGGAACTTAACAAGACCGGAACGGGCATAAACGGAAACTACCGGGCAGTAACTATCGTCAAACTTCCCTGATTAGCCCTGACCTTGCCAGTTGTTCCAGAAGTGTGGCCTTGTCAAGTTCTGGATTGTTCCCTCTCGTTCCCGGATGATGAGGAGTCATGAACCGCCGACCTGACCTCGGCCGCGCCGCTTCGTATGTCGTGGCACGACGCGGAGCTCTGGGCTTCACCCAAGCCGCCCTCGCGGCAGCGGCTGGCGTCGACATCAAGACCATCTACAACCTGGAGTCAGCGAAACGCTGGCCCCAGACGGGCAACAGGAGCGCCATAGAAAGCGCCCTGGGCTGGCAGCAAGGCGACCTCGCTAAGATCGCAAACGGCGGAGAGCCGACTCCGCCTCTTACGCAACAAGCCGGGTTCGAGACGCGGGCAGAGTTCCCGCTCCTCAATATCCGGGCTGGTGACACAGGGACCCTGTCCGAGACAGCAACGATCCGCCGCTATCCCCCATGGTTCGTCCGCGAAGCAGACCGGCGAGGAGTCAGGGCCGAGGAACTCGACGACGCGGTGGAGACGCTACGCCGGATGGCCGACGACTCTGGCCGCACCCTTGGGAGTCTGCTCGTCTATGTCGGCATGGCGACAGAGGACGATCTCGTCGTCAAAGAGCGCCCCACTCCTCAACCAAGGAGCGAAGCACTCTCCGAATACGACGATGGCGTCAGTGAGAACGTGTCATCCCCTCACCTCACACCTCGCCAGCGGGAGAAAGCACGCGCTGACGCGGAAAGGAGGCGACGGCAAAGCCTTGGGGAGATCACTGAGGACAGGTAACCCTAATTGTGGTCTTGGGCGGTGCTTTCGTATCGCACCCTTGCGTAGCGCTGCTTGTCGCGAGCCTCTGCCTCCTCCCAGAGTGCCTTGGTGAGCCGAGCTTCCCTGATCTTGTTTCGGGCCACGGCGGCGGCGAGATGGTCGGCGCTGAGGATCCATACTCCAATGGCGCATACGGTGACCAGCATCGTCACCATGGCGGTCGTCAGGTAGATTTTCATGTGGATGTCGTTCAGCGCAGTCATCGCCGTGGCCCCCCAGAGCGCCCCCGCGCATCCGGTGAGGGCCCATCGCGTGCGTCGTGCCATTGCGTTCCCTCCATCGGCCACCCCCGGAGGTGGCCGCTGCAGCGTTGCTTCCCGAGGCGTTTGCGGCAGTGCGGACCACTGTATGTGACAGTGGAATGTTGCGGAATAGGTGCGATGTTTTAGCACTCTTGCGCGGATACTAGGCGCAACCAGCATCGATAAGCGTTCTCACTGTACGTAGTTGAAAAAGTGATCAATGCGCTAATCGGTGACCGATATGCCCGAAACTCGCAGCTTCAGGTAAGGTGAATGTATCTCCGGAGATACATTTGCAAAAAAGACCTAACCCGGCCCTTAGATTCGGTCCCCCGGCGACAGGCGCGCATGGGCGGAACGCGCCCTCCTGTCTGCGGCTGCTCGCCCATATCTCAGCACCATCGCATACGACTCCCACCCGGCGATCCTCATGAGATCGCCAGCGTCGCCACCATTTTCCAGCCAGTCATCGGCCATTGTGTGCCTGAACCGGTGGGGGTGAACGTTGGGCACCTGCGCCTGCATGCCACGACGTTTGAGCATCTGCTGAATTCCGGACTTCTTTAACTGCCCCTTTTTGCCAAGCCACAACCATTCACAGTCGGCGTCGGGATGACGGGCGCGTACACGGATATAACGATCCAGTTCCCGGGCGGCCTTCTTGCCGATAGGGACAAAGACGACATCTCCCCCCTTCTTTCGGATCCTCAGCAGCTTCTTGGACAGCATGACGTCGGAGTCCTCCGGGTCGCTGCTGTAGCGCAGCCCCGCCATGCCCTCCACACGGATACCGATGTCCATGAAGATCCGAATAATCGCAGTGTCGCGGCGGTCGGGCAGACTTGCGCCGGCGCAGACCTTCAGCAGCGCCCGCAGGTCCTCGTCCGAGAACGTCTCAGTGGGAACGTCGGGGACGGTGGGGCGGATGACGTTGGCCATGGGGTGTGGGCCCTTGCGCTCCCCTTCCTTGATCAGCCAGCCGAAGTACGCCTTGAGATTCCGGTAGTGCTTGTCGGCGTTGCCGGGGCTGTTCTTGCGGACACCACACGGGCAAGGGGTGTTCCTGTCGTCGTCGGCCCAGCAGCCTTGCAGGCAGGCCACGAGGAAGGCGCGGATGTGCTCGGCTTTCATGGCTTCGACGCGGTCGGGCAACTCGTGGTGATCGAGGTAGGCGCAGAACTGGCGGCAAGTCGCCATGTAGGAGACGATCGTGTGGTTGGACCGGTTGGCGGATTCCAGGGCGAGAGTCCACGAAGCGAGTAGGGATCGGAGTCGCGGTGATCTATCCTGTCTCTTGGCGGGGGGCATGCAGCGGATACTATGCTCTATCCAATGCATGCACACGTGGTACCTTCTTGGTGGTTTCAAGAAAGTACAGCTCAAAGCCCTAAAGTAGGCACCCTTAGCTCAGCTGGATAGAGCACCGGACTTCTAATCCGACGGTCGCAGGTTCGAATCCTGCAGGGTGCGCAGCCAAGACCAGGTCATCTAGCCGTTGACCTGGTCTTTTGCTTGTCCGTGGCCCGTGCCCCTCAGGCAGCCGCAGGTAGCCGGAAGCAGCCGCATGCCACCGCTCGCGGAACATACGCGGAATGGACCCGGCCCTGTTTTCCCAGGTGGGACCGGGAGTTTCGGAGCTTCGCGGACCGATTCCGGGGCCGGAACGACGAAGGACCCCGAGGTGTCCCGGGGTCCCGTCGTGGTACGTGGTCGGCCTCACCTGATGAGTGCGGCCAGGATGCGCTGGTTGGCCACCTCGCGTTGGCCGTCGATGCATTTGGCGTAGACCCTCAGCATCACGTCCACCCCGTGACCGGCCCTCTCCGCCGCTTCCGGCGCATGCACCCCGGCATTCAGCCAGAGGGAGACCGCCGCGTGCCGCAGGTCGTACGGCCTGCCCGCCAGGGGTGAGGCGACCTGGTCGGGGGTGAAGGCGTACGTCCGGGCCTCCTTCCACACCTTGGCGTACGCCGACCCGGAGATCAGCCCGCCTGTACGGGTCCGGAAGAGCCGGCCATCGGCGGCGACGCCATGACGGTCGATGTGATCACGCAGGATGGCCACCAGCTCCGGCGGGATCGGCACCGGCCGCGTCTCCTTCTCGGCCCGGTGCTTGAGACCACGATCGTCATGGGTCTCCCCCGAGTCGGTGAACCGCTTGTTGCTCTGCGGCTTGGTCTTCTCCAGCGTGAGCACTCCCCAGCCGGACGCCGGAAGGTGACAGTCCTTCTTCCGGAGCCCCGCGGCCTCCCCCGGACGCAGGCCACCGAAGTACATGCAGGCGAACAGCGCCGCGAGCATCGGCCCCCGGGACCGGCCCACATAGGTCACCGCGATCAGCAGCTCACGGGCCTGAGCCGGGTTGACCACCGAACGCCGATCGATCTCACCCCCGGACTTCGCCTTACGGAGCTTGACCTTGTGCAGCGGATTCGCCGGAAGCTCCTCCAACTCGACCGCGTACTCAAGCACGTGATGGAAGACCGCCCGCTTGCGCCGGTAGGTCGAGACGGCCGCCGCCTTGCCGTTCAGCATCAGCGCCAGGGCCTCCAGAGCCGCCCACGTGTTCCTGGCCTCCTCCAGGGCCTTCAGAAGCAGCGAGGCCGCCTCCAACCACCGCACAGCGCGAGCGATCTCCGGCGAGGGAACCGGGCGACGCTCCTCCGGAAGGAAGGAGAACTCGCGCAGCGCCCGCCGGATGATCTCGTCGTCAGGTCGGCCGGGCAGATCTTTCATGAGCACGCGAGTGACATTGGCCAGCGCATCGGTCATGCCCTCACGGGACTTGGCCGCCGCGTGGGGCCACCAGGCGTGCACATAGGCCACGGCGAAGTCGTACCAGGTGCGCGCGTCCTTCGCCTCAGCCATCGACGTCGGCAGACCACTCGCCAGGTCGAAGGACTCACCGTTCTTGGCCGCCTGCCGTAGCTGCAACAGGAAGCTCTCGGCCAGTCCCTTGGTCTTGAAGGTCGCGGACTTCTCCCGGTTGCCCACGGTCCAGCGGACGGTATGCGAGACGATGCGCGGCTTCTTGCCCTGCCCCTGGGACTTCGTGTTGGTCCGGATGTCCCAGAACTTGACCTTGTACGAGGTGCTCACGCCGCCTCCCGGAGGGTTTCAAGCCAGGCCTCGAACTCGCTGCGGTAGAGGCGGATCTCGTCGTTGGGCAGTCGCAGACCACGGGGGAACTTGCCGATCTCCCGCCAGCGGTAGAGGGTCCGGGCGGAGACTCCGCCGAGCTTGTCGAGGATCTCGGGGACGGTCATGAGCTTGTCGTCGTCCTTCTTCTTCACGCCGCCTCCCTGATTGCCGAAAGATCTTGTCCGGTCGCTTTCTCTCGGAGTGTGAGCAGGGTTGCTCGCCAGCGCTGGCGTTCGGCGACCATACGCAGCAGCCGCAGGGCCAGGGAGGGGATATCGCCGTCGCCGGCCGGGACGGGCTTCCAGACGTAGCGGTGCGGGTCGAGGACCTCGTCGGCCAGGCCGAGGGCTTCCATGACCCAGGTACGGCGGTCGCGCTTGTGCTCGGACAGGGTCTTGTTGGACCACTTACGGGAGACCAGGACACGACGGCCCGCATAGCCGAGGTGTTCGGGCTTATGCGCCTTGCCCCGGCACCGGCCCGGGATCATGCCCTGCTTGGCGCCCTTGGGCTGGACTCCGTAGCGCAGCCAGTTCGGGCAGGCCGGGGAACAGGGTTCGTAGCGCAGCGCTTCGACCATGCGGGCACGTGCGGGACTGTACGGTTTTCGGTGTAACTCCTGATCAAGGAGATACACCTGATGAGTACTGTGATTCAGGCATCCGCAGACATGGACCTGGAGGAAGCCGCGGTGACGCGGAAAGACAAGGCGTCGGATCGCGAGCTGGTCGGCCGGCTGGTCGACCAGGCCCGCGCCGAGGGCCTGGACCTGGTGGGCGAGAACGGGCTGCTGGGCCGGCTGACGAAGCTGGTGCTGGAATCGGCGCTGGAAGGCGAGATCACCGATCACCTCGGCTATGACAAGCACGAGCGGGCCGGCAGTCAGACGGGCAACTCCCGCAACGGCACTCGGTCCAAGACCGTGCTGACCGATGTCGGGCCGGTGGAGATCACCGTTCCACGAGACCGGGACGGCAGCTTCGAGCCGAAGATCGTGCGCAAGCGGCAGCGGCGGCTCTCAGGCGTCGACGAGATGGTCATCTCGCCGGCCGCCAAGGGGCTGACCACCGGGGAGATCTCCGCGCATCTGGCCGAGGTCTACGGCGCCGAGGTCTCCAGGCAGACCATCTCCACCATCACCGACAAGGTCTTGGAGGGGATGGCCGAGTGGCAGAACCGGCCACTCGATGCCGTCTATCCGGTGATCTTCATCGATGCGATCCACGTGAAGATCCGTGACGGCCAGGTCGCCGACAGGCCCGTCTACGTGGCGTTGGCGGTCACCGTCGACGGCGAGCGCGACATCCTCGGTTTGTGGGCCGGGGAGGGCGGTGAGGGTGCGAAATTCTGGCTGCACGTGCTCACCGAGATCAAGAATCGCGGCGCCGGCGATGCGCTGATGGTGGTCTGCGACGGGCTTAAGGGCCTGCCGCAGGCGATCGAGCAGGTCTGGCCCCGGGCTGTCGTGCAGACCTGTGTGGTGCACCTGCTGCGAGCCTCCTTCCGTTACGCCGCCCGCCGGCACTGGGACGCGATCGCCAAGGCGCTGCGGCCGATCTACACCGCCCCGACCGAGGCCGCCGCTTTGGAGCGGTTCTATGAGTTCGCCGAGACCTGGGGCGGGCGTTATCCGGCGATCGTCAAGCTGTGGGAGGACGCCTGGGCCGAGTTCGTGCCCTTCCTCAACTTCGACGCCGAGATCCGCCGGGTGATCTGCTCCACCAACGCGATCGAGTCGGTCAACGCCCGGATCCGCCGCGCGGTCAAGGCACGCGGCCACTTCCCGAACGAGCAGGCCGCGCTCAAGTGCGTCTACATGGCGATCATGAGCCTGGACCCGACCGGGAAGGGCCGCAAGCGCTGGGTCAACCGGTGGAAGGCCGCGCTCAACGCCTTCGCGATCACCTTCGAAGGCCGTCTGACCCCGACCTCCCGATAGAACCAATCAAAACTGAGTTACACCGTTAACTGGACACACCCGCACAGCGACACCTCAGATGTTAGAACGAGCAAACCTTAATCTCTGTCCTGGAACATCTGGGCAAGTTCGAGGACCGCTGATGGTTCGATACTGGCAAAGCTCACAAGTAGTGCGGTGAACCGGACCTTTGTCAGTCCCCATGCGATTAGCCGGCGAGATCTCTCTTCATTGGCATAGCTGACGATCGAGGCAATGGCCTTGGCTTGGGAATTTGGATGAGTGATGGAGCGGGTGAGAGTCTCGGCGTGGTCAAGGTGGCCTGCGGTGGCCAGCGCGGTGACTAGCGCGATCAGCACCTCAGCTTGGGAGTCTGGGTCGGTGATGGTGCGGGCGAGGGTTTCGGCTTCGCGTGCGACGTACTGGACGTGATTGGAGTGGCCTGCGGTGACTAGAGCAGTGACCAACTGCGTCAGAACCTGAGCTTGGGAGTACGGGTCGGTGATGGTGCGGGCGAGGGTTTCGGCTTCGCGTGCGACGCGTTGAGCGTGGTCGAGGTGGCTTGCGGCGACCAGAGCGGTGACTAGGTCAATTAGTGCCCTGGCTTGGAAGTACGGGTGAGTGATGGCGCGGGCGAGGGTTTCGGCCTCACGTGCGACGCGTTGAGCGTGGTCGAGGTGGCTTGCGGCGACCAGAGCGGTGACTAGGTCAATTAGTGCCCTGGCTTGGGAGTACGGGTGAGTGATGGCGCGGGCGAGGGTTTCGGCTTCGCGTGCGACGCGTTGAGCATGATCGGGGAGGCCCACGGTGATCAGCTGGATCATGGCCCGGACTTGGGAGTACGGGTCGGTGATGGAGTGGGTGAGAGTTTCGGCGTGGTCGAGGTGGCCTGCGGTGGCCAGCGCGGTGACTAGCGCGATCAGCGCCTCGGCTTGGGAGTCCGGGTCGGTGATGGAACGAGCGATGATTTCGGCGTGGTCGAGGTGGCCTGCGGTGGCCAGCGCGGTGACTAGCGCGATCAGCGCCTCGGCTTGGGAGTCCGGGTCGGTGATGGAACGAGCGATGATTTCGGCGTGGTCGAGGTGGCCTGCGGTGGCCAGCGCGGTGACTAGCGCGATCAGCGCCTCGGCTTGGGAGTCCGGGTCGGTGATGGAACGAGCAAAGGTTTCGGCCTCATCGAGGTGGCCTGCGGTGGCCAGCGCGGTGGCCAACTGGGTCAGTGCCTCGGCTCGGAGGTACGGATCGGTGATGGTGCGAGCGAGGGTTTCGGCTTCGTGTGCGAGGTGCTGGGCGTGGTCGAGATGGCCTGTGGTGGCCAGCGCAGTAACCAACTGGGTAAGGGCTTGGGATTGGGATTGGGCGTCTAGGTAGATGGCGGAGCGCGCGAGGGTTTCAGCATGGTCGAGGTGGCCTGCGGTGACTAGGGCGGTGACCAGGTTGATCAGTGCCGTGGCTCGGGAACCGGGATGGTTGATATAGCGGATAAGGCTTTCGGCCTCGTACGCGACGAGTTGGGCGTAGTTGAGGTGGCCTGCGGTGACTAGAGCGGTGACCAGGCCGATCAGTGCTCTGGCTTGGTGGTCCGGGTCAGTGATGGTTAGGGCGAGGGTTTCAGCATGAGAGAAGTGACCTACGGTGGCCAAAGCGTTAACCAACTGCATCAACGCTCGGGCTTGGGATTCCAGAGGGGTAATAGTGCGGATGAGAGCTTCGACTTTGTGTGTGATGCGTTGGGCGTGATCGGCGTGGCCTGCGCTGGTTAGCGCGGTGACCAGGTCGATCAGCGCCTCGACTTGATAGCGCGGATCAGTGATAGCGCGGGCGAGGGTTTCGGTCTCGCGTGCGACGCGTTGGGCGTGGTTGGGGTGGCCTGCGGTGGCCAGCGCAGTAACCAGCTGAGTCAGAGCTTGGGTTTGGTAATACGGGTGAGTTATGGAGTGGGCAACAGTTTCGACCTTGTACGCCACTTCGACCACGCGTTGGGCGTGGTTGGGGTGGCCTGCGGTGGCCAGCGCAGTAACCAGTTGGGTCAGAGCTTGGGCTCGGGAGCTCGTTTCGGTGATGGAGTTGGCGAGAGTTTCCGCCTCGCGTGCGATGCGTTCGGCGTGGCCGACGTGGCCTGCGGTAGCCCGGGCGGCGACCAGGCCGATCAGTATCTGGGCACGGGAGCTCGTTTCGGTGATGGAGTTGGCGAGAGTTTCCGCCTCGCGTGCGATGCGTTCGGCGTGGTCGACGTGGCCTGCGGTAGCCAGCACAGTGAACAGTGCGGTCAGCGCCCCAGTTTGATAGTTCGGGTCGGTGATGGAGCTAGTAAGGATTTCTGCTTTGTGTGCGATGCGTTGGGCGTGGTTGGGGTGGCCGGCGGTGGCCAGCGCGGTAACCAGCCCGGTCAGAGCTTGGGTTTGGTAGTACGAATCGGTGATGGAGCTGGCGAGGGTTTCGGCATAGGCGAGGTGGCCTGCGACAGCCAGAGCGGTGACCAACTGAGCCAGGACCTTGGCTTGGGAATTCGGGTCAGTGATGGAGCGAGCGAGTGCTTCGGCACGAATCGTGTTGCCGAGGCTGACCCAGGCTGCGGGCAGACCGATTGGGACGTTTGCGTTGCGATCACCAAGATGGTCACGCACACGGGCCAGAAGCAACATCGTTTGTAAGTCGGGCACGGTCTGTTCGCAAATAATGCTCTGACAAGCAAGGATTTCGGCCAGCGCCGCGGCATCCCCACCACTAAGGTCAAGCATTCGATCAAGTCGGACCTGATCAATCGCACACGCCACCATACGTTCTAGATCATGGTTCGCCTGGAGGAGCCGAAAGTACCCTCGTAACAAATATTCGGGTGTTCCCGCTGGCCAGCCCTGGTCGCGATATCGATCAGCCCACATATGGATCTTGTCTTGGTACTCAGCCACGGCTTTTGCGCTGAATGCCTTCAGCGCAGCAACGCTGAGCTCTTCATGGGCCAAGACAAATACCTTGGCGCCATCCCGAGGCCGCCAGGTGCTGTCCCTGCTACTGAACGAGCGGCCAGAAACCGCTCGCAACTGTTTGCTTATCGCATCAGTAGACGACCCAGATAATTCGGCTAGATCATCACTGCTCAACCCTCCGCCAGCAGTAACGATCAAACCGAGCAGGTCACGCTCAGCTTGGCTGCCGTACAGTAAATGATTCAACTCCTGCTCGGCATCATCCCGAACCGTTTGAGCCGCAGGCGACGGACTTAAGTGGCGGACGATTTTTCGATCTCGCAAAGGATGTCGTCCCGGCACATCTGGGGGCACGGGGGGATTCGGTCGCCCCGCCGCTACCACTCGCATCCCATCTGGCAGCACCGCGGGCAGCAGCGCCGCAATACTGTGCGTACCCGGCCCGACCTTCACTCCTTGGTCCTCATCGAGCCCGTCTACTACTAAAACCAGACGCTCGCCAGCCTTGCGGCATGAAGACGCTGCTTCCTTTAATAACCGGCCGAACCAGCCCCGCTGTGTCGCTTCCGTCAACAACGCGGGCATTGGCTGGCCTAACAGCGTGGCCAATTGCTCGATCACAACGTCTAGGAATGCCGTTCGGTCACTTTGTCCGGCATAGCGAGCGGTGATGAAAAATGACACCACGCGCACCCCTGGCGGAGGGTTGAGCACGAACGTCGCCATCAATGCCGACTTCCCTGCCCAAGCTGGTCCCTGCCACCACACATAGCCGTCTGCATGCTCATCGGTGCAGAACACGGCCAGCTCGTCTAATTCTTCCTCGCGCCCGACCAGCCGCCACGGGAAGATCTGCTCGACCTGCTCGCGATAGGCAGATTGCGCCACAGGCGTGCTAAAAAGGTACACATCCCCATGGTGGCTTCCAGTATTGGCATAACTGCCAGGTCCACCCGTAGCATCACCGGTATCACGAACAGTGCTCTTTATTCGAGGATCACGCCTCATTGGCTCCCCCGATCACTACACCAACAGAGAACGGATCATCAATCGAGCTGTACGCCGGTGTTGGCGTCGCCCCCGGAGGCATCGGCGTCTCCTGTCCGCTCCACTCGCACTTGATCAGGAGCTGCCCCAGGTCCCGACAAGCCCGTGTTGGCCCGGCCCTGACCATGAGTTGTAGCCCGCCCCGTATCCGCGATGTGTATGCTCTTGCCGCTTGAAGCCATCGGCCAGGCAGCCCACACCGCTACTCCGAGCGCGGCCACTCCGGCCAGCGCCGATATGGCAGAGCCGGCCTTGTCTGCCGCATCCCATCCCAGGCCTGCGAGCACCGTCGCTAGAACAGCCACCGCTACAGCCGTCCCCACCAACACCCACCGTCGTGCCGTCATAGCAGGGATTGTCCGCGTTAACGATGAGCAATCGACGCGAAATCAGGAAACAATTCCCTACCAAACAGCCCGTAGAGCTCCACTTTCACTGCTACGGCTGCTGCGGCTTCTGGCTTCTCGGCCTGGCGGTCTCGCGTTGCGAGTCGACTTGCCGTTGGACGACAGTGACCGGCCGCGAGATCGAGATGGACAGGGTGGTGTCGCTCGGAGAACTTGCCTAGAGGACATCCCTGCACTTCAAGTGCATATGGTGGCCGAGAAGCAACCACTCTCATGTGGGTGTCCTTAGACCATTGCCGAATTGTTCTTGTAGGTATCAAGCGGCGGCGCGGCGCGCCGCCGTACCTCCGGCCCTCCGCCCGCCCGCCGTCCAGGCGTGCGGCCTGGGGGCCGGTCCCGGACGGCAGCGGGACACCGGGCCGGGCACCGCACGCTGGCCCTGCCGTACCGACCCAACACATCGGCCAGGGTTGCCACGCCGCCGCACACATGCAGCCCTTACGATCGCCACGGCATGGTCCGTCGCCGTATGTGCGTAGGGGCGATCGACGATCCAGGGTTCGTTCCTCACCCTGGCTCAGCGAGCAACCTCGCTGGTCGTCTCACGCTTATAGGAGCATCGGTGTCGCTCAGGGTATCGAGGCGGCATGGAGGGAGTGCAGATGAGCCCCCGACTCGGCGGGACTCCCTCATGACGGCGGAGGCCATCATGGGCGCGCATGGATGAACAGTGCCTGGGGCGAGAACACACATACGTAACGACCAAGGGTCGATCTTAAGCGTTCCTGTCCAGATGGCTTGCGCCGGGCAAAGCCATCGGTGGAGGCATGGAGAGCAAGAGCGGCCCTCAGCAAGTTGACTAGCCGCGTGCGGGCGAGCTGGCGAGCCAGGACATCATACGTTCCAGGCGGCGGCGCTGGTGGGCCGCCTGTTTGGGGCCGGATTCCAGCGCCTCGCGGACGAGCTCCATCACCCCCTTGTATGTCAGAACCTGGGCGATGTCCTCGAGCAGTTTGACCACAATGTTGTCCGACGCACGGCCCCGTACGCTTAGGAGATGCCGCCAGACGGCCCTGGCGGCGTCGTCCTCGCCGCTGGCCGCGAGGATCTGGGCCATGCGGCGCTGCTGCGAGAACGTCAGCGCAGGGTGGCGGCAGATCCCTTCGATGACCACAGTCATCCGGTCATGGCCCCCGTACGTGGCGATCACACCGAGAGCGGTCTGGACGTGGAAGCTCTCGACTTCGGGAAGGACAAGCACCCGTTCGGCGATCCGCAGGCTCAGTTCGTCGAGGTCCGGCATGCCGTCGTCATCCAAGGCCTCGATCACACCGGCTCCCCAGGCGCTGGTGCTCATGCCCTCGAGCTGCGCCCGCAGCGTCTCGACCGCGCGCAGCCGATCGATCTTCAGCAGCACGCCCGCCGCGACGTGGCAATCCACGTCTCGTGCCGACGAGCACCGCAGCGTCGACTCCGCCACCCGGAACGCCTCATCAGGTAAGCCGTTGTCCAGCAGGCTCTTCGCGTATTCGGCCCGGTTGAAGGTGTGAAGACGGAGCGCATCGCCGTACCGAGACACGATCACAGCCGCGGCCTCGGGCTCCTGGCCGATGATCGCCAGCGAGATGACTTCCTCGCTGCCGAAAGCCAGCGCATGCTCGCCAGCGAGACGTTCCCGAGCCCATTCCCTGGAGGGATGCTCCACTCCGGCGTCGAGCAGGCACCGAATCAACCGTACCTGACGCCAGAGGTCGCTTCCTGTCTCGTCGTACCAGGAGAGCAGCCGGTGGACGGGTTCGGCCTCGTGCGAGCCACGGATTCTCAACCACAGCTCGGCGGCCTCCCTCTGGACGTGCGTCGCCTTGTCCCGGGCGTCCACGATCGTCTGGGTCAGTTCGGCGGCCTCGTCGAGTGCGTCGGCTTGCTCCAGCGCCAGTGCGATGGCCATGCGGCCAGCGTGATCGCCCCGCGGCCGCGCGTAGCCGAGCCCGACCAACCGGGCTATGGTGGCCGGCGCGGGCGAGGACCCAAGCCAGACAGCGACGGCGCGGCGCACATCGTGCGAATCGGCGAGCGGATCCTCGAGCACGCGCCGCGCGAATCGTTCGGCCTCTTCCGCCGCCCCGAGCACGCCATAAGCCTCCGCGGCTATGGTGTACTCCCAGGCATCGGCGTCCAGCTCGGCGAGGAGATCCTTGAGGCGCTCCCGCACGGCCTGCCTGGTCTGCTCGTCCAGCTGGTTCGCGAGCCGGGCGGCCTTCGGCAGGAGTGTGTAGAGCACTTCCAGCATAGACACGAGCAGGGGCGCGGTGACGGCGGGAGGAGCGATTCTGCTCAGCGCGGACAGAGCATAGAAGCGTGCGTCGACGACCAGTTCCGGAGCCTCGGCAAGCTCCTCGAGAACCGCCCTGGTGCCGAAGCGCCGGTCGAGCACGGCGAGCGCGGTCGCGGCCCTATCGCACATGTCATCGGCGTGGACGCGTACCAAAGCGATGAGTCTTCGGATCACCCTGTCAGCACAGCCAGGCTCGGGCTCCAGCCCTTCTGCGAGAAGTGAGCCAGCCAGCAGTGTGCGCACGTTGGACGGATGGACAAAGATCCGGTCGATGACGGCATCGGGCGAACATCCCGCCCTGGCCGCCCACTGGCAGAGCACGAAGAGCGCCAACGACCGCTGGGCACCATCGCAGGCCCGCCTGATCCAAGTCTCCAGGCCGGTGCCGTCCGTGGGGAGTTCTCCGGCGTAGTCGAAGGAGGCGAGGAACTCGGCGAAGCTCTGGTGGAGGAAGCGCACCTGCTCCCCGGTCACCACCAGCAGGCCGGTGCCCGCGAGCGCGGCGGGAAACTCGCTCTCCCAACCGGGTGGCAGCGGGCCCGGCACGTGCCTGCGCAGCCACGCGCGTCCCGCCGCGACGAGGTCCTTCTCGCCCTCGGCGCGTAACCGGGCCAGTTGGCGGACCAGCTCGTCGACGGAGCTGGTGAGCCAGGCGGGGAAGGCGTCGCCCGCGTGCTGCGGGGCACGGTCGCGCAGCCGTTCCAGGAAGCTCCCGTAGAGGGCCAGGCGGCTCGACGAGGGCGGCAAGGTAGGCTCCAGCGTCGCGTTCGCCAGGGCCATGGTGGCCAGCAGCGGATTGCGAACGAGTTCCTTGAGCTCTCCTTCGTCCACGACCTCGGCGAGGAACCGGTCCGCGGCCGCAGCTGGGTTCTGCGCGCGCGGACACTGCTGGTCGAACCACTTGCGCGTGTAGTCCTCAAGCTCAGGCCGTTCGAACGGCTGTATCTCGAACTCGCCGAGCCGGGCTTCGCGCAGCGGCGCGAATTCCGTCGAGGGCAGTGGACGACTCATGACCACCAGCCGGAAGTCAGACTCCCGGTGGCAGTGCCGGGACAAGGTGCGGATCAGCTCGGCACGGTGGCGCCGATCGGTGATCTCGTCGATGCCGTCCACGAAGATGATCCAGCGGGCGCCCTGTGTACGTCCGACGAACAGTGAGGCTGGCGGGTCGGCGACGAGGACGCCTCCGAGCATGCTCAGGGCGGCGCGGCGCACCCGCTCGCTCCACGACCCGCGCTCTGCGGCGAGCAGGGACGCCGAGACGCGGAGCGGCAGCAGGGGCTCGGTGGTCGGCGCGTCGTGGAAGGACGATCGGCGCACCCACACACCGCACAACGACCGCACCATGTGGCTGGCTAGGGTGGACTTCCCCGCGCCTGCCTCACCGGTGATGAGGAGGTGGTCGTACCGGGCGAGGGCGTCGGATAAAGAGAACACCAGATCCGCTGCCGGCAGGTGCGCCGCGGTGTTCCGTGTCGAACGGGATGGAAGCTCAGCGGTTCCGTCCGGGTGCGGGGAATGGGAGCCGAGGTTGTCCCCGCCGCCGGACGGGGACACCGGCGGCTGCTCCGCGACGTCACTCGGCTGCGGGTCTGGGCGGTGCCGAATCTGTTGCCGAACGTATATGGCGGAGAGCGGCGGCTCCACCAGACCTAGGAGTGAGTAAGGCAGGCAGTTGAGGATGCCGTCCTGCGCCTCCAGGAGGTCGCGCAGCGCAGGAGAAGGCAGCGGGATCTCCTCCCAGGCCGCCGGGTGGGGATGGGTCTTGCGGCGCTCGGCCTCCTCCGCCCGGTCGCGCTGCCGCTTGGCCTCGGCCCACAGTCGGGCGATGTCCTCGGGGTCCTGGCCGAGCCCTTCGGCGAGGGCCCGGACGAGTCGCAGCGGCAGCATGCGTTCCGCGTTGACGGCATCGTACAGAGCCCGCTGGCTCAGGCCTGTTAACTCCGCCGTACGCCGAATGGAACCATGCCCGAACCCGTCGATCGCCTGGACGAACCAGTCGGCGAGCGCCTCGAGCTCCGGGAGCCTCTTGCGCTCAGCCGAGGGCGGTCGTCCTGTTCGCATGGCTCACCCCAGAACGGTCAGCGAGTTTACCGGTGTTTTTCCACGCTAGCCGGAAACTCCGCGGGAAACGCACGCTGAGATCAGTTCAATCACGTTCGAGGGGTACGTCAGGAGAAACTGCCGTGGAAGCGTTATTCGCCGCCCATCCGGCTCTGTGGACCGTCGCGCTGATTGTTAGTGCGCTAACGGGGGCGCTCCGCGGATGGCTCGCCTACCGGACTGCCGTGCGGCGCGAGGAGGAGCACACCCGTCGGGTAGAGCTGGCCGTGCGGCACACCGAGGGGGCCCACCGGGCGGCCGTGGTGCGCGCCGCCAGTCATCTCGCCCCCGTGGTCACCCGCCGACAGCGCTAACGTCATGGTCGGAGAACGCTGTACGGCCCGAGACGAGGCTGTCGAGGATGAAGCCGTTCGACCCGCTGATGGCGGGCTCGATTTCCCTGACGATCCCTCTCCAGCGTTCTCGCCCTTGCCGAACGCGCCACCGGCATCCGCCTGTCTTTTACTCGTTACGCCAGTCCGACTTTGATCGACTCCACCGACCATCTTCCTACCGCTGACGCTTCTCGCTCATGAAGATCCGGAACATACACGGAAGGATCTCTGCCTGTCATGCCCGGTGAGGCATAAAGCTCCACGTCACGGCACCACCCGTCCCGGAGAAAACCTTCCACTTTTAATCCGTAGGTTCTGGGTTCGAGTCCCAGGCGTCCTGCCACTCCCAACCAGGAACTTAAGCTCTACCCTAGGCCTTTACTCTTATTGATCTTGCACCGTCCATGCAGCTGGATGCAGTCATATGCAGCCGTCTGCCAGTGGTCCCGGAATATACGCGGAATGGGACCACTGGCGTTTCCTTAGGTCAGCACGAGCTTTCCGGAGGCTCGCGGAACGATTCCGGGGATGGCGAATCCAACACAACAAAGGACCCCAAGGGGTACCCGGGGTCCTTTGTGTCCTGCCGCCAGGGATGTCGCGCCGTGAGCGCTTCCAAGATCCGCTTGTTGGCCACGCTACATTTCTAGGGAGCATCAATCCATGTAAGGATCCTCGGAATCCCGGCTTGGCCCGCGAAGTTCTAGCGCCGAATCTCCGAGCCGTAGTATGCGCGTATTTGTGTCGACTCACGAAACACTGAGACCTTTAACGCTTATGGGGGAGTCTTTGAGGAGTTCCACCAAAGTCGCCGAACTTGGCCCTGCCCACCATGAGAGTCGGGGGCGCAGGGATATTGGGTTAATGTCTAGCTCTGAGCCATTATCCCAATATCTCCACAGGAGGCTTATGCGGGCCATTATGGCAGATAGGAGCGGAGCGTGATGAGAGAGAGGCCATTCGCGTAGAGCAATCTCTTCGGCTTCAGTCAGCCGGCGCGCCGTCCAGGTGACATCATCGGATGCTGGGCTGTGGGCGCATCCCACCTCGCTCCGAAGATGCTCCTCCATGAATCTCGCCGTCTGGCGATTCCTTTCTGAGAGGTCAATGATGCCGCTAGTAGGGATGTGGGTGAGGCGAATGCTGCGTGCGCTCGTTTTTGTGAATCGCAATCCAGGGATGCCGCAGAACCTCACGATGCCTTCGTGATCGCGCTCAACCTCCGGAAGAAGATATGAAGCTATCCGTGCCGCGACAGTCCAGCCCATCGCCATGTGTCTCGGCTGAGGAGACGCCCAATTGAAATAGAGGAACATCTCTCGAAAGGGGCTCTTCGATCTTGAGGGGGAAGTGCCCGGGCGTGGCCTGACGGGCGAGAGCTCGTGACCCCGCGACACTGGCTGTTGATCAATGGACAGTTGGTGACGGGGGCCACAAGCTGTGAACGACAGTACTTCGATCCTGTTCGGCATGCCGGAAATCACGGTGGTGAAGGTCGAGCGCGTCGCCGATGACGGCGGACAACCAGGGCGGCTGGTGCATATCGAACGCCCGGAAGACTGGGCGGCCTGCCCCGAGTGCGGGGTCGTCTCCACCTCGGTGCGCCAGCGGCGCACGACCCGCCCCCGCGACCTGCCCTACGGCCCAGAACCGCTCGGGGTGCGCTGGCACAAACGGCAGTTCGCCTGCACCGAGAAGCTGTGTGCACGCAAGGCCTTCACCGAGTCGGTCGCCGAGATCCCGCCGCGGGCGCGGGTGACGGGCCGGTTGTGCCGGGCGGTGGCCCGTCAGGTCGCCTCGGGCCGCTCCGTGGCCGCGGTGGGCCGCGAGTACACGGTGGGCCGGCCGCTGGTGCACCGCCACTTCGCCGCCCACGCCGACGCGCTGCTCATCGAACCCGAACCGCCGATCGTGCTGGGCATCGACGAGACCCGCCGAGGCAGACCAAAGTGGATCAAGAACGAGGCGACCGGCCGATGGGCGCGGACCGAGCTGTTCGAGACCAACTTCGTCGACCTGTCCGGGCCTGGTGGGTTGCTCGGCCAAGCCGCCGGCCGGACCGGTAAGGCCGTGGTGGACTGGCTGAACACCCGCGGCGAGGACTGGAGGAGCCAGGTGCGCGTCGTGGCGATCGATCCGGCCGCCTGCTACCGCACCGCGGTCAAGCAGGCTCTGCCACACGCTGTCATCGTCGTCGATCACTTCCACCTGGTCGCACTCGCGAACAAGGCGCTCACCAGCGTGCGCCGGCGCGTCACCCGCGAGCACCGCGGACGCCGGGGCCGGGCCACCGATCCGGAATGGGCCAACCGGCGCCGCCTGCTGCGCGGCCGTGAACGCCTGTCGGAGCGCACGTTCACCCGGATGTGGAACGACCTGATCGACCACGAGCCCACCGGGCAGATCCTGACCGCGTGGATCGCCAAGGAAGAACTCCGTGCTCTGCTGGCCTGCGCCCGTGAGCAGGCACCGCGGTCGGTGATCTCTCACCGGCTCCACCGGTTCCTGTCCTGGTGCGCCGACTCCGGCATCCCCGAACTCCTCACTCTGGCTGAGACGATCGACGCCTGGTGGCCCGAGACACCGGCGTTCATCACCACCGGCATCACCAACGCCCGTACCGAGGGAACGAATCGGTTGATCAAGGATGCCGCCCGCGTGGCGTTCGGCTTCCGCAACCTCCACAACCAACGCCGCCGCGTACGGTTGGCCTGCACACATCAAACGATCAACGTGCCAGCGGCATGAGGGTGAACATCCCCCTCAAAATCGAAGAGCCGCTTTGGCGCTGGCGGGAGCGTCAGAGCCACGCGAGGACTTCGAACGGAACCGAGCACGCGCGCAGGCGGAATATGACACCTTGTGCAATCCCAATCCCCAGATCAAAGCAGCCCGCCTCACACGAGAAGCGGAGGCAGAGCGTCGTACGGAAGAGGAAAGAGCGCGCGCTCTGAGGCCACCTGCTTCCACGGCGCAGAAGAAGATCGGTGCGAGAGTGAAGAACGTCGTCCTCTGCAAGACAGTCCCCTAAAAGGGGTGCACCTTCAGTGCTAGAAGTTCATCCCCTCCGATCGATTGACTTCTACATCCTTTGAACCCGTGATGCGGCGCCGGACCAATATCGCCCATGATGGTTGGTCTCCGTTCGAGGTCGAGGGCAGGCTCCGTCCCTCAGCCCCGGCCCACCGACAGCGAGGTTGCACCTTGGGTTGCAATACAGGGTCGTTCAGAACCGTTCAGGACGGACCGCGCGTGCCCTCTGACCTGCATTGAACGATCCAGGACAGCGCAAAATCGATCTTTTAATCCGTAGGTTCTGGGTTCGAGTCCCAGGCGCCCTACCATCTGACCTGCGACCGTGGTCTTCGAGGCGATGAACGGAATCACTCGTCGTACGCCTGCCGCCAGGGCGGTGAAGGCATGCGAAATATGGACTTCGGTGGGATGTGTGATCGCGGCGGGCTGCACTAGATTGCCTGCCATGTCGCTTGCCAGCATTCCCAGTCCCTCCGAAGGAGTCTGGTATTTGGGGCCGTTGCCCATCCGTGGTTACACGATCTGCATCATTCTCGGTGTCGTGGTGGCCGTCGTCATCGCCGAGCGCCGCTGGCGGAATCGCGGTGGGACGCCGGGAACCATGCTGGACCTGGCGACGTGGGGGGTCCCGTTCGGCATCGTGGGTGCGCGGCTGTACCACGTCATCACCGACTGGCAGCTGTACTTCGGGCCTGATGCCCCCCACCGGCCGATCGACACGATCCTGATCTGGAGCGACTCCGGCCCGGGCTGGCGCGGCCTGGGTGTCTGGGGCGCCGTCGCCCTGGGTGGGGTGGGCGTGTGGATCGCCTGCCGCCGCCGGGGCATCGCCTTGAGCGCGGTCGCCGACACCGTGGCCCCGGCCGTCGCCATCGGCCAGGCCATCGGCCGGTGGTGCAACTATTTCAACCAGGAGCTGTTCGGCGGCCCGACCGACCTGCCCTGGGGGTTGGAGATCGATGCGGGCCGTCCGGGGACCGTGCCGGGCGCCACCACCTATCACCCCACGTTCCTCTACGAGTCGCTGTGGAGCCTGGGCCTGGCGCTGGCACTGATCTGGATCGGCGGTCGCTTCGCGCTGCGGCACGGCCGGCTCTTCGCCTTGTATGTGGCGGGCTATACCGCGGGCCGGTTCTGGATCGAGGGCCTGCGCGTCGACCCGGCCAACGAGATCCTCGGGATGCGGCTGAACCAGTGGACGTCGATCGCTCTGTTCCTGGGCGCGATGGCCTACGTCTACCTGACCCGAAACAAGAGGTCCGAGGAGTCTCTGGGCGATGAACGGGTTCCCGCCGAGGTGAAGTGACCCCACGCGATGGCGCCACCCGCATCGCGGCGCCGTTGCCCCACGAGCCCTTGCCGTCGAACAGTTCGGCCGAGAGCGTCCGCCAATCACCGCCTTCGCGAACGAGGCGGAGCATCCGGTTGGTGGCCGGGCCGTATCCACTGCTCACCACGATGCGTGGGTCTACCGCGTACTGCTGCGGCACCTCCGGCCGCTTGTCCTCGGGCAGGAGGATGTACTTGCGGAGGGCAGTACGGAGCTCATGAGTATCGGGACGAGCGAGGGCAGGACCGTACAGGCCGTCACCGGCAGACAGGCTCGTAGGGGCGGGGATCCAGGAATCGCCGCCACTCCGCCGGTGTCAGGGCGCGGGCAGCGCGGGCGCAAGCGAGGCGGATCCACCCCTCGGGATGCCAGGCGAGCGCCTTGCCCCCAAGCGTTGTGGCTGCGTAAGCGGTCTTGTGGTCACCGGAGAACGCCCAGGGGGCCGTGAGATCGGCGTCGTCGACGGTCGGCAGCACCCCCATGCGCTGCCCGGTGCCGAGGTTCCAGACCTCTCGGTCGGAGTCTACGTACGGACGGTTGATCAGCCGGCCGTTCTCGATCTGCATTTCGGAGGTGTTGATGGGAAGCGGGTCGTTCTCCTGTTGCCAGGTGCCCACATCGAGCGCACGCACGGAGCCGACCATCGCGACATAGAGCGCATTCTCATCGGCCGCGAGACCGGTCGGTACGTCCCCCAGGGTGTGGGTGCGGTCGTCCCCGGGAGATACCCGGCTGGTCCGCCATGCGATCAGGCGGGGTCCGTCGTTGAAGATCAGCTCCTTGTCCGTGAAGGTCATACCGCTCTGCGCGATGCCATCCGACGTGCGGACCTTAGCGATCTGGCCGTCATCGACCGACCAGAGGGTGATGTAGCCGCCTCCCCCGGAGGACCCGGGCCCGACGGACGTGGCCACGAACCGTCCGTCCGGGCTCAGCGCGAACTCCTGCGCGAGGCTCCCCGGGTCGACGGTGCCTAGGCCCCGACCGGTCTCGGAGTCCCATAGCGTCGCCCCGCCGGCGTTCTCCCAGGCTGCCAATACTGATCCATCCTGACTGAACCGCAGTTCACCCGGATCGGTTGGCGGTGTTTCCACCGGTATCGGTGGCAGATCGGTCCCTGGCCGTGTGATGGCCCAGCCGTCGGGCCCGTATCCGGCGGCCTTGTCCCCGCTGACGGCGAAGGGCCGTCCTCCCTGGAAAGGAAGCCGGCGGCCGGTCTCCAGCGGGTTACGGTTCTTCCAGCTCATCCAGCGCAGGCGGCCGTCTTCGAGGAGGACGGCGAACAGGTTCGGGTCTTCCGTGTCGAACCACACGTCGTTCACTCGGTTGGTGCCCGAGGCGCCGGGGATCTCGTTCTGCGGGAGCGTGCGCGGCGGCGTGATCTCCAGTAGGTCGACGGCCTCGATGCGGTCCTGGCCCTGGAGAAGGACCCGGTCGCCGGCGCTGTCCCAGTGGACAGCGGTGAGGAACGACCGGTTGAAGACGCGCTCAGTCCCGATCCGGTGGTCTTCCCCGAACATGTCCCACAGGGCGACGCGGGTGTCCGAGATCACGGCGAGGAACCTCCCGTTGGGAGAGAGACCGAGGCCGGTGCACCCGCCGGACACCCCCGGAAGGTTCCGTTTCCCGATCCTGCTCGCGGGCGTGCGCCGCCCCTTCAGGATGGCCCGGATGTTGTACGACACCACGCGTCCGTCCTGGCACGCCACGAGCCGTTCGAGCGTGGCGGAGACCCCGAAGGGCAGCCCTTCCAGGCCGTCGCCGGAGCCGGGACGTGGCCACCGTCCGCTCAGAGGTCTCAGGGTGTCGGTGACGAACGGTTGGACGCTGCCGTCCCCCGCGACGAAGATCACCCGGCCGTCGGGGCCGAACGCGAGAGCGGACTGGTGGCGGGCGCGCCGGTACGGCTGGAGCTCGTACGGCCGTACGGCCGCGAGCACGTTCCCTCGCCGGTCGAATACGCGAAGTCTTCCGGTGGCGTCGTCGAGCGCCGCCAGCCGGTCGCCGGTCGGGCTCCAGACGAGCGCGGTTCGGGAGGGCGCATCGCTTTCCCTGGCCTCCGTGACCGTGAAGATCATGTTTCCCGACCCGGTCTCGACGACGTCGACAGCACCGCGGACACGACGGACGGCCACGAGGGCCCCGTCGGGAGATGGGACCGTCTCCCGCCTGACCCGTCGCTCCTCCTCGGTGCCGTCGCGGACCAGCAGCGGGACGGCTGTGAGCGCACCGAACAGCGCCGCCTCCATTTCGGGGGTTTCCTGCATTCGGTACGCCTCGGCGGCGAGCAGCCCAGCCAACCCGGGATCGAAGGACGCTACCTGGGCGGCCTCGGTGGCCAGCCGCCGTGCCAGCGCAAGCCAGGACGCATCCTGCTCCTTCCGGCTGATAAACCAGACCAGCCCGACCGCAACCATGATCACGGCAAGTGTGGCGGCCAGCACCTGCCGCACGAGCGCCCTGCGGTCCAGCCTGCGCGCCAGGCTCGCCGCCCGTTTCCAGGTTCGGGCGGGCACCAGGTCGGCGTCATGGGCCTCCTCGACCGCCGCGTCGTGGTCGGCTGCGGGAAAGACGACCCTGCCGGCACCGGCAGCCCGGAGTTTCTGCGCGTAGCCGCCGACCGACGCGAGCGCATCCCCGGAACTGAGCGCACCAACCACGAACGTCGCTGATCTCAGCCGCCGGATCCGCAAGAAGCCGGTCCGTCGGTTACGGCGGTACAACTCATCGAGGACGACGGCGAACGCCGCGCCGAGCGAGCCGTCCTGGACGTAGGGAACAGGCCCGGCGGCGGTCTCCACCGCGTAGAGCACGGTGCCCTCGAGACGCCCGGCCGCCGCCTTCGTCCACGCAAGGTTCAGTGCCTCGCCGAACCTGGCGTCGGCGGCGAAGAGGCTCATGCGCTCCGGATCCGGCACCAGGCAGGGCGGCCCGGGACACAGCATCGCGCGCAGCCGGGCCCGCTGCCCATCGCCGACGCGGAAGGCGAACAGGACACCGACGGCCTCCGACCGCAGCACCGGCGTCGCGGCCTGGGCCAGTCGCGCGAGCATCACCTGCGCCGCGGCCCTGGCCCGGTCCGGCGCCGTGCTCGCCCACACGAGCCCCAGGCAGCGCACCAGCGCGGGGTGGTCGGCCGTCATCGCGGTGAAGCCCGCGTCCGCCGCACCGTTCGCCCGCGCGAGCCAGCGCAGTGCCGCTTCGATCGCGTCCGGCGCCGCCGCGGCGTCCACCAAGGCTAGGCCGAGTCCCGCCAGGGCGCGCAGCGCGTGAACGGGCGAACCCTGCTCGGCGCGGTACGGTGCGCCGAGGACGCGGGCGGCGTCCGGATCGTCCCGGTAGCCGAGCAGCTCATCCACGATCACATGCAGTTGATGGGACGGGTCGGCGTGCAGGGATCGCAGCCCGCCGACGTCACCGGCGGCCGTCATCTCCGCGATGCGCAGGAACAACTCCTGGCGTTCGCCGGTGAGCCGGGTCAGCAGTTCGCGAGTTGTCTCCTGCGACGTCATCGATCAGGAGTCCAGCGCCTGCCTGAGCGGATGACCGTTCGGAAGATCCCGAGCGATCGCCTCCCAACTGGCCAGATCGTGTCTCGTCGTGACCGCGGTGAGCGAACGGACGAGTTCCTCCCCGGACCTGTCAGCGATCTCCGCTGATCCGGCCGGCAGTCCGTCCAGGTCGACGGTCACATGGGCGCCGACTGGCTCGGGAAGGCTCAGTTCGCCGTGCGTGTCGCCGGATCCCGCCCGCAGGACCATCCATACGCGAACCGAGCCGGACTCGTCCGTCACCCGGATCGGAAGAAACATCGTCCCGTACGTACGTGCTATCGATTCGGCTTCTCTCATGTCGAGGGTCGCGCCGGCACCTACCCGGAGACGGCCGTCCCGGGTCAGGGCTGCGGTCAGCTGGACGGGGCCGCGCGCCACCCGCACCCGGCCGTGGTCATTATCCTCCCCGGCAGCCATCGCGAACCGCGTCTCGACGCGGAGACCGCTGGGAACGTCCTCGCCGCGGATCCGCGCGAGCGCGCGGTCGATGGCGAAGGTGAGGAACCGGTCCTCTCCCCCCAACGGCAGGAGCAAGGCGGTCACGCGGGCCGCTAGATCGTCCGTGAGATGCTCCCGCCTGGTCTCGATCGCCGCGATCAGCGATGCCGCCCGGGTTCGCCGCTGAACGGCGCCGGTGGCGCTGCTCAACGCGTCGGTGAGTGTCTCGATCCCGGGCTTCGCCGGCGCTTCCCTTCGCGTATCCCTCACGACGGGTACAGCGACCGCAGCCAGCCCGTAGGAGAGCCGCAGCGGCTTACCTGTCAACGACGCCCAGTAGCGCTGCCAAAGCGCGACGCCCTCCCGGGCCCTGGGCGGGGGAACCGGTGCCGGATCACCGCCTACGAGGCTCGCCCAGTACCTGCGGCCGAAGGAGACGCCACTCATGGAACCTGCCCGGGAGGCACCGGGGGTTCCCCAAGCGCCTCGGCGCGCTGCTGGGCCGCGCCCAGCGACTGCGCGCTCCCGATCTGCTTCAACAGTGCGGGCGCTGCCGCACCTACGGCGATCGCCGCGATCGGGCCGGTCACCTGAGATGCGAGCACGCTCCCGCTCAGGGCGCCCAGGGCGATGCGGGTCAGCGCCACCAGCGTGTCGGCCCGGAAATCGACGTAGTCGCTCAGCCGCGGCAACGGCTGTTTGTCCACACGCAGGTGCTCTCGCCGAGCGGCCTGCCACTCTCTCAGATAGGCCCAGCTGCTCATGAACTCAACGACCAGGCCGCCGAGCCCGCCATACACAATCACCTGCAAGAGATCCATCAGCCCCACCGGAACGGCGATCTTCTTTGGGAGCCATCTTGCCGCGATTCCCATGATGGCGCTCAAATCTCGCGAAATTGGCCCTGGTACAAAGTTCGGATGCTGTTGGTGATCTATGAGGTCATTCCGGGTTCTGGGCCGGCAGCCGTCGGCGGAGTTGCTGGAACGGGTTTCAGGCAGCGCGGACTCCGACGAGAGCTGAACCAGGCCCTCGATGAGTATTTCCCCGGCCTGGAAGTCGCCGCCGGCACGCAGAAAGCGTGCCGGATCCTCGGAGAATCCCGCGCCGACGTGTACCGGAAACGCAATCCCCGGCCGCGTGTGATCCGTGAGCGCACACCGTTTCATCACCCGGCCGAGTTGTCGCAGGAAGAACGCGCGCACGTACTGGCGGCGCTGGACTCACCCCGGTTCGTCGACCGGTCCCCGGGCCATGTGGGTTGCGTCCACGGAGGCGGTGTACGGGTTTTCCCAGCCACTGGGCGTGGCGCTGGGGAATGAGGAACAGGCTCAGTTCATTTCAGGGTGTGCTTGCACATGTTCTCGCCGCCGTCGTTAGTGGCGACCTCCTGGCCATCAACCAGAATGCGGCACTTGGCAGGCTTGAGCATGCCGCTGGAGTCGCTGACAGAGCCGGGGATGATGGAGAGCAGGTAGCCAACCTTCTGTTCGGCCGCGGTCAGTTCGATGGTCACGGTCTTCTTCCAGGGGAGGGTGACACCCGACTCGCTGCCGTCGGTGTCGGCGAAATAGACGATCGGCTGCTGGAGCTTGCCCTTACCGTTCACCTCCAGAGTGACCTCGCGGGTCACCTTCTGGGGCGCGGCAGGCTGCATGGACGGCGAGGTTGACGCGGGAGGAGCGGCGACGGACGGCGCGGACGCCGACTCGTCGGTTCCACCACAGGCGGCAAGGGGGAGCAGGACCATCGCAAGCAGCGCGGGAATTCGCCCGTTCATTATCAACTTGGACATAACGGCCAAGGCTACAGTTGTCCACGAGCAACTGGAGCTGCCCCGGTTCAGTAGACGTATCAGGGCTTGCGGGCCGTCGTCCGCTCCAGAACGAGGTCCTTCACACACCGCGGGCCATGGAAGTCGCAGTAAGGCGGACCTGCGCTCGACGTCGAGCTGTAGCTTTCAGACGCGGCGAGGAGGCCGCTGTCTGAAGAGGGACACGAAAACGGTACGGAGTCCTCAGCGACCGCTCTACTTCCAAGCAGAGCTCCCGGCCGCTCTTCCGGATCACCACACGGCCGTACCCAAAAAAGTTGGGCCTCCAGGTCTTCCGGCCGGTGGGACGAGATGGGCGGCTAACGGCACCACCGGCCGGACCACCCGCACCCTCCGGTGTCGGACCGGTTTCTCCCCGGAGAGGTGGCCCGAACGGGGACGCGTGTTCGATACATAGCGGAAGCCGCTCCCCCTCCCGGTTCAGGCCGGACAGCTGCGGGAGTGCCCCGAACTCCGACGACTGTCCGGATGGTGTTCGAAGTTGAACCGGCTCTCTCCAGGCAGTCGTATGAGTGCGCACAGCAATGGAGAGGTGGCCCGCGACAGGCGGGCCGCCCTCGCCCAAAGGAGAAGACCGCGATGAACCGCACCACGATCGCCGCCGGGCTGATCACTCTCGGCGCCGTCCTGGCCGCGCCCGCGCTAGCCGCCGGTCCGGCGCACGCGACGGCCTCCCCCTCCGACCCGTGGGACGGACTCGGGATCGAACTCGGGAACGGAATCGGGACCGGGTCGCTCCTCGACTACGGCAACATCGGCCTCGGCATCCTCTAGGAGTAACCGCACAGGTCTGGAAATGCAGGCGGCCTCGTTCCCCTCCAGGACGAGGCCGTCACCGCGAGACGGCACCGCCGTCCGGTCGCCCGTCCACGACCTCTCGCCGACGGCCGAGCGTCCGACGACGGAGGTGGCGG
This sequence comes from Streptosporangium sp. CA-115845, assembly GCF_050943795.1. NCBI lineage: Bacteria > Bacillati > Actinomycetota > Actinomycetes > Streptosporangiales > Streptosporangiaceae > Streptosporangium > Streptosporangium sp. CA-115845. The sequence continues at coordinate 7,685,947 of NZ_CP191988.1, forward strand.
TGACCACGATTCCCAGGCCGGCAGCGCGGGTTCGATTCCTATCCCCCGCGCGGCACATCCCAACCCGGGCCTTGGTCGTTCTCGGGGCCGTCCCGATGGCCACGGGAAGGGGCTTCGCCCCGTGGCGGTACAGCTCCCACTTCGTAACGGCGGAAGACGACCGGTCCGGCTCCGCGCCGTCAGCGGGGATCTCCGCCGAGGTGAGCAGGCGCGGCCCCGGCGGGGTCGACGGGTCGAAGCGCTCACAACAGTCCTGCACCTCACGGCTGTTACGTACGGTTCCGACAGGCGATCTGACCTGAGAGGTCGTTCTGAGACGGTCCGGACCACGTAAACGCAGGCGAAATTCCTTTCCGCGACACGCTCGCCGGTCATGACAGTCCCCCACCCGCGAGCGTTGATCACCCAAGGTAAGAACATGGAAGCGAAAGGTAGCCGTGGGGTGATCTCGCCCCTGGAGGCGACGTCCGGCGGACCCCGCCATGTCGTGTTGCTGATCGGGCAGCTTCAGGTCGGCGGCACCGAGAAACAGATCTTCCTTCTGGCCACGGGGCTGATCCGCAGCGGTGTGGCGGTCGACGTGGTGACGTTGCACTCGGACGGGCCCTACCGTGACGCGCTCGAACGCGAGGGCATCACCGTGCACAACGCCAGATTCACCGGGCTGTCGACGGGTCCCATGGCATTTCCTCGCAACCTGCTCGCGGCGGCACGCCTCATCAGGTTGATACGGCGGCTCAGACCTGACGTGCTGCACGCCTTTCTGTACCACGCCTATGTGGTCGGCGCGCCGATCGCCTGGCTCGCCCGGGTGCCTGTCGTGGTGGCGGGGCGGCGCAGCCTGAGCGTCTTCAAGCGGGTCCGGTACGGGAGTTACACGTTGGAACGCGTCGCCACCCGGCTGACCCGGCACGTGGTGGCCAACGCCGTGGCCGTGGCGGAGGATGCCAGAAGGGTGGAAAAACTCCCAGCCGAGAAGCTCAGCGTGATCTACAACGGCCTGCCCGAGTCGGCCTTCCTGCCCGCCACACCGGCTCAGATCAGCACTGACCTGCCAATCGTGTGCAGTGTGGCCAACCTGAAGACGCACAAGGGGCACCGTTTCCTCATCGAGGCCGTCGCGCTGCTGGCCGCCCGGGGTATGCCGTGCACCCTGGTGCTCGCGGGCGAAGGGCCCGAGCGCGATGTCCTGCTGCGGCAGGCGGAGAGCTCGGGCGTGGACCTGCGCCTTCTGGGCCTTCGCCGGGATGTCGAGGCCCTGATGCGCCGGGCGTCGGTGATGGTGCTCGCATCGCTCCACGAGGGGATGAGCAACGCCGTCATGGAGGCGATGGCGGCGGGCAAGCCGATCGTCGCCACCGCGGTGGGCGGGACCTGCGAACTGCTGAGCGGGCGCGGCCTGCTGGTCCCCCCGGCGGACCCTCGGGCACTGGCCGATGCCCTGGAGCGCGTGTTACGTGACCCCCGCCTGGGTGCGTCCCTTGGCTCCGCCGCGCGCGCCTGGGCGCTGGACAACCTCAACCTGGATTCCATGATCGACCGGCACCTGGTTCTGTATCGACGGCTGCTGGAGGGGCGATGTGCGGAATAGCGGGTGCCGTCTGCTCCAGCGGAGTGGATCCGGAGACGGTCCGCGGCATGTGTGAGACGATCACGCACCGCGGTCCTGACGGGAGTGGCCTGCACGTGGAGCCCTCGGCCGTGCTCGGGATGCGTCGCCTGGCCGTCGTCGATGTGGCCGGCGGTGACCAGCCCGTCTACAGCGAGGACGGCGCGGTCGTCGCGGTGTTCAACGGTGAGATCTACAACTTCGCCGAGCTGCGCGCCGAACTGCTGGACAGAGGACACCGCCTGGCCGCGAGCGGCGACTCCGAGTGCCTGGTTCACCTGTACGAGGAATACGGGGATGCCTTCGTACATCGCCTGCGCGGCATGTTCGCCTTCGCCCTGTGGGATGGGCGCAGACGCAGGCTGCTGCTGGCCCGCGACCGAGTGGGCAAGAAACCGCTCTACTGGGGGATGCGGTCCGGCTCGCTGCGTTTCGCCTCCGAGCTGAAGGCCCTGATCGACGACCCGCGGTGGCGCGGCGAGGTCGACCCGGTCGCACTCCACCACTACCTGACGTTCCAGTACGTTCCGGCTCCCTGGTCGATCTTCGAGGGCATCGGCAAGCTCCCTCCGGGTTCGACCCTGGTGTGGCAGGACGGCCAGGTGCGCGTCGACCGCTACTGGCGGCTGGATGCCACTCCCCGCCTGGGCCCCGTCGTGGCGGCGGAGGAGGCCGAGCGGTTGCGTGAGCTGCTGCTGGAGGCCACCCGGCTGCGGATGATCGGTGAACGCCCGATCGGCGCCTTCCTGTCGGGAGGAGTCGACTCCTCCGCGGTCGTCGCGGCGATGGCACGGCAGTCACCACAGCCGGTCCGCACGTTCTGCGTCGGCTTCGAGGAAACCGGCTTCGACGAGCGGGAGCACGCCAGAGAGGTCGCCGCCCTCTACGGCACCGACCACTCGGAGCTGGTCCTCCCCGACTCCCCGCTGGACGTGCTGCCTACCCTGGCCTGGCACTTCGACGAGCCGTTCGCCGACTCCTCGGCGATTCCCACCTTCCTGGTGGCCAAGATGAGCAGCCGGGAGGTGACGGTGGTGCTCAACGGGGACGGTGCGGACGAGATCTTCGGCGGCTACCGCCGCTACGCGCTGTTGCAGCGGGCCTCCCGGCTGTGGGTGCCGCCGACGGCCGCACCGGTGCTGGACGCGGCGGGCAGGAGCCTGCGGTCCCTGTCGCGCCGGGGGTCGCTGCTCCGCAGGGTGGGGTGGGGCCTGGAGCTGGCGGGGCTGCCGACCGCCGACAGGTACACGCGTCTGATGTCCTACTTCACCGAGAGACAGAAACGGGAGATCTACACCCCGGGGCAACGCGGCCGGGTAGCGGGCGTCCGCAGCGGAGCCATCATCGAGCGGGCCTTCGAGGAGTCGTTCGCCGGCTGCGATCTCACCCGGGTCATGGACGTCGACGTCAATACCTACCTGCCCGGCGACCTGCTGGTGAAGGTCGACCTCAGCACGATGGCCAACTCGCTGGAGGCGCGCTCCCCCTTCCTGGACCACGTCCTGATGGAGTGGGCCGCAGGCCTGCCCGGCGAGTTGAAGATCCGCGGGGGGACGTCGAAGTACCTCCTCAAGCGCGCTCTGGCGGACTGGCTGCCCGCGCATCTGCTGCAGCGCCAGAAGATGGGGTTCGGGGTGCCGCTGGCCTCCTGGCTCAGGACCGGGCTGCGCCCCCTGGCACACGATCTGCTCACCGACGCCACCGCCCGTAACCGGGGGATCTTCGATCCACGGGCCGTCGCCCGCCTGCTCTCCGAGCACGCCCGCGGGCGAGACCACTCCAACCGCATCTGGACTTTGATGCAGTTCGAGCTCTGGCATCGAACCCACCTGCCCGCACGACCGACCGTGCGACCAGTGGTGGACGGTCAGCGGCGACTGCGGTCCATGTGAACGCCCCAGCACTCCCTTCGGCCGCGCCCGAACGCCACCGAGACGCGATCGCCACCCGCCTGGCCCAGCTTCTCCTGACCCGCCTGGTACTCGTCGTGGCCGGTGGCCTCACCAGCATCATCGTGGCCCGTGCCCTGGGGCCGGGCGACCGCGGCGCCTACTGGGTGATCATCACCATCGCGACCACGGCGACAGCCGTGGGCAACCTGTCGGTGGAGAAGTCCCAGACGGCCCTGTGGGCACAGGAGGGCAACCGGCCTGCGATCACGGCGAACGCCCTGTGGCTGGGACTTGCCGTAGGCGTGGCGACCGCGGGAGCCGCCTTCGCCACCGTGCTCCATACCGGCGCCGACGTGGAGCCCACGGCGGATCGATCCATGCTGATCTGGGGACTGGCCGCGGTGCCCGTCATGATGGCGGTCGTCTACCTCAACAACGTGTACGTTCTGCACGGCCGTACCGGGGTCGTCAACCGGGGTTCGCTGGCCGGCGCCACCTTCCAGTGCTCCGCGCTGGCGGCCCTGGGGTTGCTCGGGCGACTCACCGTCGAGTGGGTGATGATCATATGGGCCGTCTCCGCCGCGGTGCACCTCCTGTTGCTACTGCCGCCCCTGCCCGTACGCCGGCCGCGCGAATGGCGGCTGGCCGCCCGCACGCTGTCGTGCGGGTTGCGCTACCACCTCGGCTCCGTCTGTCACTTTCTGCTGCTGCGGCTCGACGTCCTGATCCTGAACGCCATGAGCACGCCGACGGCGGTGGGGATCTACTCCATGGCGGTGACGCCGGCCGAGCTGCTGCGGGCCATGACCGACGCGGTGGTTCAGATCGCCCTGCCCCGGCAGATGGAGTCGAGCCAGGAGACGGCCGCGACGTACACGGCACGGACGATCCGGATCACCGTGCTCCTCGCCGTCCTGTCGATCACCCTTTTCTGTCTGGCGGGACCGTTTCTGGTCATCGCCGCCGCCGGCCAGGCTTTCGCGGGGTGCGCCGTGCCGATGCTGGTGCTCGCACCGGGTGTCGCGGCCGCCGCGGCGGCGCGACCGGCCGCGGCCTATCTGCTCCGGCTCAACCTGCCGTTGCCCACCTCGCTGATGTACGGCGCGGCACTGCTGACGAACCTCGCCCTGAACGTCCTGCTGATCCCCAGGATGGGCGTCACGGGGTGTGCTCTGGCCTCCACGGTCGCCTATACCGCGCTCGCCGCCGCCCAGACAGGCTGGTTCGTGCGCTCAACGGGAGTGCCCCTGCGGTGCTTGAGCCCGGGTGCCGCTGAGATGCGCGAGATCGTCCGTCGAATCCGCGGGCTCCTGCGCGGCGGCTGACCCGCCCGGCCGCCTGAGCAGATACTGGTTGCAGCCGAGTCCGCCCCCGCATGTCCTGAGCCGCATGAGGCTGAGATCGTGCGTGCGTGCGCGGGCGAGGACCTGCTCGGGCTTGGAGACCTCGAACGGGTAACCGCCCACCCAGTCGAGCATGTCGTGCCAGCGCGACATGCCCCGCGGCCGGACCGCCGCGGGGCGGGGCCGCCCGGTGAGCAGCCGCCCGATGTGGAGCAGGGGCCAGGCCCGGTGGATATAGGCCGAGCTGCCGGCGATCAGAGCGCCCCGGGTCACCGGTCCCGACCGGTTGTAGCGTCGCTTCACCACCGTCCAGATCCGGCTTTCCCAGCCCTGGTCGTTGTAGAGCGAGACGAACAGCAGTCCGCCGGGGGCGACGAGTTCGACGGCGTTGTCGAAGGCTTGCCACATGTCCCCGGTGTGGTGCAGGACTCCCCAGATGTAGACCACGTCGAAGGTCCCCAGTCGTGCGAGGTGGTCGCCGTCCAGGATCGACCCCTGCTCGATCGTCCAGGAGGCGTCAGGGGCGAAGGCGTGCCGCAGCCGCGAGGCGGACTCCACCGCCTCGGCATCGAAGTCGAAAGAGTGCACGCGGGCTCCGAGGCGATGCGCGGCGAGGGAGAACAGGCCACTGCCGCACCCCACGTCGAGGAAGGTGCGCCCGGCGAGGTGCTCGACGTCCAGGGCCTCCCGCAGCGAGCCGATCGCGTGCTGGATGCGACGTTCGTCGACGAGGTTGGCGAAGGCCTTCCAGTTGCGGCCGAAGGCGAACCTGTCGCCCCGCCGGATCTGCAGAAGGTTGTCGTCCATTACCGTGCTCCTGTCATGTGCCTGGCGCCGCGCGCGGCGATGTTCGGTGAGTCGTGACGTAGGCCGTTTCGAGATGCCGAGCCCCGAGCAGCGTTCCCAGGCAGACCCAGAAGGGCACACTGGCCATCAGGTTCGACAGCGTGTTGCCGAACAGCAGCACGACCGCGTAGGCCGTGACCCCGCCGGCCAGGGCGTGCTCGTGCGTGCCCGTGGCCCGCCGGACCGCCCGGTAGACGAGCAACAGCAGCAGCAGCGCCGGGATGATGCCCGTCTCGGCGGCCAGCCGCAGGTAGTCGTTATGGGTGTTGATGAAAATGCCCAGCTGGGGGGAGCGAGCGGCCTGCTCGGCGAAGGTGCCGTACCCCGTCCCGCGCAGCGGGTGATCGGCGGCCATCCTGGCTGCCAGGATGGCCGACTGCGCCCTGACTTCGTTGCTACGCTCCAGTTCGTCGATGCCGCGGGCGCCGCCGCTCACATCGAGCACGCCGGGCGCGGCGGCGACCAGCACCGCCACAGCCGCGATCGCCAACGTGAGCGGCAGTCGGACCACGCGCGGGCCGCGCAACAGCACGACGGTCGCCATACCGGCCAGAACCGCGAACAGCGCGGCCCTCGACTGGGTGGCGACGAGCGCGACCAGCGCGACCGCCCCGGGAACCACCCACAACGGGGCACGCCGGAGCCAGGCCATGGCGAGGGACATCACCGTGGGCAGGACCAGCAGGCTCCCCAGATAGTTCGAGTTCAGTCCGAACCCCTCCAGCCGGGGCCCGGCCTGAGCGTCCCCGACAAGCAGGGCCGCCACCGCGACGGCCGCCCCCGAGAGCACGACCACCATCGGCAATCGCGCCGCGGAAGGCGGTGCGGCGGCGCAGACGGCCAGGATCATCAGTCCGGCCGTCACCTGTGCCATGTCGTGCAGGGCCTGATGGCCCGGGCTGCCCTGCCCCCCGGGCGATACCCAACTGGCCACCAGCAGCAGAACCAGCAACACCACGATCGCGTGCTCGGAGCCGACCCTGATCCGCCGGGAGCAGGCCAGGCACATGACGGCCGTCACCAGCGCCAGCAGCGGGGCGCACCACCAGGGCAGCCCCGCCACGCCGCCGACGACGGCCAGCGGCACCATGAGCAGGCCGCCTCGCCACGGGCGCCGCACCAGCGCGAGCCCGCAAACCCCGAGGGCCGGCAGGGCGGTCGACCACGGGTACCACACCATCGCGGCGATGAGGAGAGGCGTCGCGAATATCGCCGATACGATGACATGGTCCGGCGAAGGCCGTTTCAGCAGCATTACCCCTGCCATCGCAGCGGCCCCCTCAGCGCCTTGCTGATTTTCTCGCCCACTCACGCTAATCTCGCCGCAAAAAATGTGCGCACGCACAGCGTGTTACCCGAATTCCCCAAAACAGCGACTATAACTTATCGCAATCGATCGATCACACGAGGAATGCAGCGCCGGTACGGCCGGGCGATTAATCGAAAACGTACGTCCAAAAAGCAGTAAACGCTTAATGTCCAGTATTGGCGGAATGGGTTGCGGTAAATCCAGTACAGCCACCACTTCCACCGACAAGTATCGCGAAAGACGGAGTCCCGCGGTGAACCTGCTCTCCTGTCTGTGGCTGCTGTGGAGGAACTGGCCGCTCATCGCCGGGTCGCTGGCACTGTCGGTGGTGACGGCACTGGCGCTGACCGCCGGCACGCCTCCGACCTACGCCGCGAGCATCTCCATGCTGGTCTCGACCAGCAACCAGGAGGGCGGCACGATCACCGCCTACCAGGCCGCCCTGCTCTCCCAGCAACGCATGCAGTCGTACGCGAACCTGCTCACCAGCAGAAGGGTGATTCAGGCCATCGCCGAAGGCGAGGATGTGGACAGACTGCGGGAGAACGTCGAGGCCGAGGCCGTGCCCGACACCGTACTGCTGCGCGCCACCGTCACCGACGGTGATCCGCACCGTGCGGCACGGCTGGCCAACTCCCTCGGCCGGGCCTTCGCGGAACTGATCGACAAGCTCGAACACCCCGCTCAGCCCTCGGAGGGAGCGAAGGTGAGTGTCTCGGTGGTCGACCAGGCGCAGGTGCCGTCCGCGCCGATCGCACCGCGGCTGTCGATCAACCTGGCGCTGGGCGTACTGGTCGGTCTGACGCTCATCGGGGGCGCGATCATCGTGAAGGATCAGCTGGACACGACGATCCGGACTCCTCAGGCACTGAAGCAGGCCACCGCGGTGCCGGTGCTGGGCGAGATCGGCTACGAGCACAGCGCCCGGCGGCACCCGCTGATCGCCGAACGGAACAGCCCCTCCAGCCGGGTCGAGGCCTTCAACACGTTGCGCACGAACCTGCAGTTCATGAACACCGAGCACAAACCCAGATCACTGGTGATCACCAGTTGCCTGTCCGGCGAGGGCGTGTCCCTGGTCTGCAGCAACCTCGCCATCGTCCTGGCCGAGGCCGGCCTGCGGGTGACTCTCGTCGACGGAGACCTGAGGCGGCCGAGCATCGCCGAGTACCTGAGGATCGGCGACGGACCCGGGCTGACCGACGTGCTGACCGGCCGGGCCGAGGTGTCCGCGGTGCTGCGGCAGCGGGACGTGTCGGCGGGCCGGCTGTCCGTACTGCCCAGCGGGCCGCTACCGGCCAATCCGAGCGTGCTGCTCGGCTCCCAGCGGATGCGCCTGCTGATCGACGAACTTGTCGACGCCTGCGACATCGTGCTCATCGACACTCCGCCGCTCCTGCCGGTCACCGACGCGGCGACGCTCGCGGCAAGCTGTGACGGAGTGCTCCTCGTGGCCAGGTGCGGCAGGTCGCACCGGCAGGACATGGCACGGGCACTGGACCTGCTCTCCTCCGTCGGCGCTCACCTGGTGGGGACCGTGCTGAACTTCGCCCCCGACCGGCGCGGTGACGCGCTCGGCTACGCCTCCCGTTCCCCTGTGGAACCCGGGCTGACCGTCGGCCCACTCTGAGGAGACGCCTGAGTCAGGGCGCGACGCGATCGAGGGCTCTCCATGCGCTCCCGATCAGAAATAGCCGGTCACGACATTGGACGCGATCCCGCGGAAGCTGCCTGTCGCCGTTTTCGGGCGACGATTTCGTCGCGCCCCCGAAATCCTCGCTCAGCAGCGGTTCGAAGACCACGCGTCTTGGCCGGGAGAAATGATGTCCGGGCGTAGCAGGTGGCCGGCGGCCCGCACCTCATCGTCTCCGAACATCCCGACGTCACTGGAATTCCGTGGAGAACAGACGATGACCGGTTGAAACCGGTCCCCGCCGCGTCCTGGCACCTGGCCCACGTCGTCGGCTCTCGGCGCGCAGGTGCCCGGCGACAGGACTCCGGGGTGTCCCGGGGTCCTGTCGCGTCGTACCTGAATACTCGGCCGTCGTCTCCGGGACCGGCATCGGTTGCCAGGCCATGATCGAGTACGGCAGGCTGAGAAACGTCCCGAGCCGCAAGGCTCCCGAGTCTGGGAAGCCGCATGTATCTGTCGAACACCCCACGGCGGCTGATTCGAGCCGGTGTAGCCGTGGCGATGAGCGTCCTTTCCTTCGTCGTCGTACCAGGCGCGCTCGCCGCTCCCGCACGGGCCGACACCGTGCGCGGGCTGGCCTGGCACCTGGACGCACTGCGGGTCGAGCAGGCACACCGGTTGTCCCGAGGCAGAGGGGTGGTGGTGGCCGTCATCGGCAGCGGCGTCGACGCCGACCACCCCGACCTCAAGGGGCGCGTTCTCCGGGGGCGCTCCTACGACAAGGCCACGGCGGCCGACGGCCGGGAGGACGGCAGCGACCACGGCCACGACACCGGCGTCGCCGGGCTCATCGTGGGCCCCGGCGGCAACGACATGCGCTTGCTCGGCATCGCGCCCGATGCCAGGATCCTGCCCGTCAACCTCGGCAGGTCGTTCACCAGTGACACCCTCAACCGAGCCGTCCGATGGGCCGCCGACAACGGCGCGCACGTGATCAACATTTCGGTGTCCCTGAACCGCTGCTCCCAGGAGGAGTACGAGACGATCCGCTACGCGCTCCGCAAGGACGTCGTGATCGTCGCGCCCACGGGTGACCGCAAATACGGTGTCGGTGTCGAGTGCCCCGCCGCGGTCCCCGGCGTGATCGCCGTCGCCGGCACGACCAGAACCGGAGATGCCTGGTCCAGTTCCATAACCGGCCGTGAGCTGGCGCTCGCGGCTCCCGCCGTGAAGATCATCCACCCCGCGCCCCAGCGGCTGTCGGACAATCGCTACCTCGTCAGCGAGACCACGGGCAACGCGGCGGCGATCGTGTCGGGGGTGGCCGCCCTGGTACGGGCGAAGTACCCCGACCTCGACGCGAACAACGTGGTCAACCGGCTGATACGCACCGCGAGGGACCGCGACGACAGGGGGCGCGACATATTCTCCGGCTACGGTGTCGTCGATCCGGTACGGGCACTGACCGCCAGGACGCGGCAGGTCGACGCCAACCCACTCGGTGCGCCCCCGGCCTCCCCCGCCCCGACTCCCCGGCCCTCGGAGAGCAGGGCCGACGACGGGCCCGCGATCGAGATCACCTTCACCGACCCCGTCGGCGCGGCCATACAGGCGGCCGTCATGGTGCTGGTCCTGATCCTCGTCATCGTCCTCGTGATCCGCAATCGCCGCTCGCGGCAGGCGGGTGTGGCCGGGCCGCCGCCCCCGCCGTACGGGATGCCGCCCCAGCCGGGGCCACACCATCCCCACCAGGGGTACCAGCGACCTCCACCGTACGCACCCCCCTCCGGACGACCGGCCCCACCGCCGACGGGTCCGCCCTCATGGCAAGCACCGCCACCGCCACCGCCTCCGCCGACGGGTCCGCCCTCATGGCAAGCACCGCCACCGCCACCGCGCAGGTGAGGCTCGCAGATCGTACGGCCGAACGACAGGGGCGGCGCCAGGGCGCGAGCAAGCACACACGATCCCGCCGCCACTCCCTGGCCGGTGGTGGCCTCAGTACCACGGGCAGAGGAGACGCCATCTGCTGCCACGATCTCCACGCTTTCCTCGGCGACACAGTCGTCCGCAAACATATGTGCCGCCGCATCGCTTCTTGAAGCGGGAGTCGCACCTCGTGGGACCTTGACGTCCTGCCACGGCCCGAAAACCGGGGATTCCAGCACCCGACCTGACGATCGGATCTGCCGGTTCGCGGTTCACCGGCCCGGGCACGATGCCGCGGCCGATGTTCGCGATCAAAGGGTGGACACGGCCTCGAAATCAGCCTCTGATGACTACGGGATGGGAGTCTCGGGGAATCAACTCACCGATGACCGGGGCGCCGGGAATCTCGCCGGCGAGCAGGAGGCCGCCGGAGGTCTGGGCGTCGGCGAGCAGGATCATCGTCTCGTCGTCGACGGAGCGGGTGTCGGTGTGCGGGGCCACCCAGTCCAGGTTGCGGCGCGAGCCTCCGGGCACGTAGCCGTCGCGCACCGCCTCACGGGCACCGGCCAGCAGCGGTACGGCGGCCGCGTCGACCACCGCGGTGACACCGGAGGCGCGGGCGAGCTTGTACAGGTGGCCGAGCAGTCCGAAACCGGTGACATCGGTGGCGCACTCGACTCCGGCCTCCAGCGCGGCCTGGCTCGCCTCGGCGTTGAGCCGGGTCATGGTCTCGACCGCCTGGGGAAACGCCTCGCCGGTCACCTTGTGCCGATTGTTCAGCACCCCCAGCCCCAAGGGCTTGCTCAGCGAGATCGGCAGCCCCGCCCGCCCCATGTCATTGCGCATCAGCCGTGCGGGATCGGCCAGCCCGGTGACCGCCATGCCGTACTTGGGCTCGGCGTCGGTGATGCTGTGCCCGCCGGCCAGGTGGCAGCCGGCCTGCCGGGCGATCTCCGCGCCACCGCGCAGCACCTCTCTGGCGATCTCGTACGGCAGCGTCTCCCGGGGCCAGCACAACAGGTTGAGCGCGACGAGGGGCCGGCCGCCCATCGCGTACACGTCCGAGAGCGCGTTGGCCGCGGCGATCCTGCCCCAGTCGTAGGCGTCGTCGACGACGGGGGTGAAGAAGTCGACGGTACTGACAATGGCCGTACCGCCCTCGATGCGGACGACCGCGGCGTCGTCCCCGGTCTCCATGCCCACCATCAGCTCGCCCGCCGGCCGCTCCGGCGCCGCCAGGCCGAAGCCCGCGAGCACCTCCTCCAGCTCTCCCGCGGGGATCTTGCATGCACATCCGCCGCCTGCCGCGTAATGCGTCAATCTATTCATGATCGCAGCTTAAGGTTTGGGGTAATAATCAGCCATATAGCTGACTTGCGTCGCCTCAATCCGCGCACGAACACGGTCCTCGCCGACCCAAGGTTCGCCGAGGCACTCTTGCAATTCGGCTATATATGGGTGAAAACGGTCATTAATCAGGCCCAGTAGATGGCAAGGAACGGAGTCATCGTCCCCGATGAGGTTCCGTTGGCGGCCAGGCGCTCATGTGGGTGATCGCGACCGCAGGGCACCTGGATCACGGCAAGTCGACTCCGGTCCGGGCGCTCACCGGGATGAAGCCCGACCGCTGGGCCGAGGAGCGGCGTCGGGGCATGACCATCGATCTCGGCTTCGCCTGGACCACGCTCGGCTCTGGCCGGCGACTGGCGTTCGTCGACGTCCCCGGGCACGAGCGGTTCGTCACCAACATGCTCGCCGGCCCTCGTCGTGCTGCCGGCCTCCACCGGCGCCGGCGCGGTGGCCGGGGTGGGGCACAAGGCCGACCGGCGTCCGCACCGGCTATCCGGTGGCGGGCGCCGGCGGATCGGCATCGCCCGGCCCCTGACGGCGGGGCCGTCCCTGCCGCTGGTCGACGAGCCGACGGCCGCGCCGATGCCATCGCCCTGACCGTCGTCGCCCCCCGGCAAGGAGCTCCTCGGCCCCTACCTGGCGACGAGCTCTTGAAAGGTCACTCCTCGGCGAAGCGTTCGCGCACCACTTCGATCCTCTTCCGGAGCTCCTCCTCGGTGAAGACCTTCTGGTCCATGAGCAGGTGGGTGACCACCAGCGTGGAGCGCGTCTGCACCGGGAACCTGGCGTAGAGCGACTCGCCCAGTTTGTCCTCGGCGAGCCGGCGCTCCAGGTTGTCCAGCACGCCATGCGAGGACAGGGCCTCGCAGGTCGCCTGCATCCTCGACTCCCACACGGCCGGCTCGTGCTCCAGACACCCCATACCGGCGTCCGTGCGCTCACCGATGTCCGACAGGGTGTCCATCAGGACGTCATATGTCGTCGGCGCGGTGCTCATCTCCGCCTTCCTCCACTGACCAGGGTCTCCGTCTTGGTGTCCGACTTGCGGTTCGGCGCGGGCAGTGCGACACCGATCATGGTGTCCCGGGTGACGATCTCGGCGAGCTGCTTCTCACTCCATCCCTCGGTGCCCTCGGGGCGCATGGGCATCACCATGAAGCGTGACTTCTGGTTGGAGTCGTGCACGCGGAGCTCGACATCCGCCGGCAGGTGCAGGCCGAACTCGGCGAGCACCTCACGGGGGCGCCGGACCATCCTGCGACGGTAGTTCGGGGTCCGGTACCAGTCCGGCGACATGCCGAGAACGGGCCGGGGGTAGCAGGAGCAGAGCGTGCAGACGATCACGTTGTGCAGCTTCGGAGTGTTCTCCAGCACGTAGAAGAAGGTGTAGTCGCTGGGCGTCCCGACACCTGTCGGCTGCAGCCAGTCGATCCCCACCTCAAGGCACGCCTTGGTGCCGTCGGTGAGCAGTCGCTGTTTGAAATCCGGGTCGACCCAGGCCTTCGCCACCAGTTTCGACCCGCCGTGCGGGCCGATGCCGTCGGCCCACTCGGCGAACTTGCGGTGGTCCTCGGCGGAGAAGAGCCCCTTCTCGATCGCCAGCTCCCGGACCGCGAGTTCCAGGATCTCGAACTCGCTGACCTTCGTGGCTATCTGGAACTCGCCAGGTGCTTCGCCGTGACCGTTGTGCCGTGTGCTCATCGCTTTCCCTTGCTAGTCGCCGGCTCCAGCCAGCTCTCCGAGAATTCCGTCTCCAGCGTGTCGATGTGGTGGCCCGTGTAGTCCGGCCACAGATCGTCCTGCTTGAACCTGACGATGTAGAAGGGCTCTTTCCGCCCGTTGCCCGCCGGGTCGAACGCCTCGTCCTCCGGGATGACCCATTCGGGACGGTAATCCGTGACGACGCCGGTCTGGCCACGGGTGAACTTCTGGGCGCGGTGGTGGAACAGCGTCGTCTTGTCGTGGATGACGACCCGATCACCGATGTTGAACTTTCGTTTGGCCGTCACTTCTTCTTCGCCTCCAACCGGTCGCGTATCTCATCGATCTTGGTGCTCAGCTCGTCGACGGTGATGAGCTTCTCGTCGACCAGCGTCTTGGCCGCACACGTGATCCACCGGGCGTAGTAGGGCAGCCCGAAGTACTCGGTCGCGCCGAGATCGTTCTCCCTTCTGCGCCGCATCTCCGAGTTCCACGCGCCACGCCAGCCCAGGCACTCACAGGTGAGGTAGGCGTTCATCTCCCACTCCTCCTCCTCCTTCAGGAAGTAGGGCTGAGGGGTGTCCGGCTGACCACCGACGTCGTGAAGCACCGACCGCAGCGCGGCGTAGAGCTCGTTGGGGATCGTGTACGGCGAGTCGAGAACGTCGCGCTCTTCCGGTGAGAGATTCCTGACCTTGGTCAGGAGTTTGTCGTACTGCATCGTGGCCATTGTTGGCTCCGTCCCATTGAGAGAACGTCGCTGGTCGATCTACCCTGAAGGTTTGCCGCAAATGCTGCAGCACGGAATAAATAAACGCAAATAATTTTTGACCCTAAAAACACCCCGGAAGACCTTAACAAGACTTTCCACCGTTCCGGGTAAGCACCCCTTGAACAGGGCGATATAGACGCTGATCAGCCCGCCGGACTGCATGCCAGGTGTTTCCAGAACAAAGGCCGACAGCTCACGGTGTGACAAATTCCAGCAAGATAGACAGTCGACTGGTTCCTTGGAGTGGTGTTCGTGTGCTGGATCGGGGGTTCAGTGGTGGTTAGCAGGAAATTTCCAGATATGACGGGCAGATGTGGGCCGGAAGGCGGCCGCACGCCGTCCGGGCGCAGCGGAAGAGCGCGAGTCCGAAGGGAAGGTGTCCGATGAGCGGTGCCGTCCTCACCTCCGCGCGGCAGCAGGGTTGCCTGATCACCGTGTGCCGGGGCTGCTGCTGCGGCACGCTGAGAAAGCACCCGGACGTCGACCACCAGGAACACCTGAACCTGCTCCGCGGGCGACTACCACGGCCCTTCCGGGTCCGCGTCGTCACCGACTGCCTGGGCCCCTGCCTCCAGTCGAACGTCATCGTCGTCACCCCCTCGCCCAAGGGGCGGAGGGCGGGTGGCCGCCCGGTCTGGCTGGGCCTCGTGCTGGACACCGAGGTCATCGAGGACATCGTCGCCTGGGTCGACGCCGGCGGTCCCGGCATCGCCGACCTGCCGGCCGTTCTCGGCCTGCACACGTTCAAGCGGTTGCGGCGGGGACACCGGAGTTCGACCGCGCCGGCAGAGCCGGAGTAAACCCGGCGCGGCGAAAAGTTTTTATGGCGGTTATCGGCAGAAGGCGCGGGGAGAAAGGACGACGGAGCACCTTTCCACAACGTATGAACACGATTAAGGAGAAGACCATGGCGGAATTTGAGAAAAGGCTGGCCTGTGTCGTCGCGGCCGACGGATCGGTGGTCCGGGGCTATTTGATCGGCGACTGCCGTTTCGAGAAGCCGAACAAGTACACGCTCACCTGGAAGGTGCCGCTCCAGGGAGAGGCGAAGACGAACTTCGCCGGCACGATCGGCAGCGCCAAGGACGAACCCGTCTCGCCCGGCCTGATCACCGTCGGCCTGGGACGGCAGCCTGACCAGATGGAGGTGCGCACCTTCGATCCCGACGGATCCCCCGCCGCGCGCTCCTTCCACCTGGTCTGTTTCCGCGACCAGTAAGGCGCGACCGGTAGGACCGTAACGGGTCAGCGGGCACGCGCCGGTGACGTGCGCCAGATGTAGAGGGCGGTCATCAGGGCCATCAGAACGGCCAGCACCACCAGCGCGATGTTGAACCCGAGGTGTCGCAGCAGCAGGACACCCACCCAGGCACCGAAGACCAGCGCGACGATCTCCCCCGCGCGCCGGCGGGCCCGCGTGCGCCTTCCGGTGCCGAGCACCGAATCGGCCGCCAGCTTGGTCAACGTGCCGGTCACCACGGTCGTGCTGATGTCGGGGATCTTGAGGCGGCGCACGACGGTGTTCCGTCCGCCCAGGGCGAGCCCCAGGGCGACGATCAGCGGGTAGCGGCCGGCCTGGGTGGCGGGCAGGAAGAACGAGCCCACCGCGGTGGCGGCGAACAGGCTGGTCTCGATGGTCATGGCGAGGACCATCCTGCGGCGGACGTTCGACACCCTGTCGGTGAGCCGCCCGGCCAGCCCGGCCCCCAGGAAGAAAGCCAGCACGGCGATGGCCGTCGCGACCAGCGGGAACTGGGACGGGTCCCCCGCGGCGAAGCCCAGGATGAGCAGGTTCCCCGTCATGTTCGACATGAACACCTGACCGATGCCCACAAAGCTGATCGCGTCCACGAGTCCGCTGATGACGGTCAGCCCGGCCAGCGAAACGTCGGACGGCCGGTCGTTCTTCACCTCCGGCATCGCGACCGGGGGAATCCGTGGGCGCCGACGCCCCCGGTCACGGCGCTCCCCCGCGGCCGGACGTGAACCCCTCTGGACGGCATGGTCGAACCTCTCGTTGCCCGGTACCCGCGCCGGCTGTCTCTGAGCAGACACTCTCCACCAGAGGTGGAAGGGGAAGGCCGTACCAAAACCCGGGCTCATCGAATTTTGGCCGGCATTTTCGGATGACCGTGAACAGCGCTATCCGGCTGTATGGCTTTTTTTCATGAAATCTTTAATACTGACGGCGAAGAGGGCCCTGCGACCAGCCGATCGGATCCATCACGGCCAGAGAGCATCGAGATCAAAAGATCATGGGGGAAGAATTGTCCTCCCATTCGTCCTTTTGTGAAACGTACGGCGCCGACTGCCCCCGCGTGACGCGGGGAAGGTGGCGCGCTCTGCCGGATCTGGTGGAGGAGGCCGCCGCCCGGGCACCGGAAACGACAGCGATCATCGGCGAGCACGAGATCACCTACGGCGAGCTGGCACGGGGAGTACGGGCGGTGGCCGACCGGCTGGCCGCCGCCGGAGTCGTACCCGGTGACGTGGTCGGGCTCGCGTCGGGCCGGTCGGAGCGCGCGCCGGCGCTCGCGCTGGGCATCATGCGGGCGGGCGCGGTCTATCTGCCGCTCGACCCCCTCTACCCCGCCCCGCTGCTGGCCCACATGACCGAGGCTGCCTCGGTGCGGACGGTGATCGTCGACAGGGCCGCCGGCGGGCCGCCGGCCGCAGGGCATACCAGTCTGGACGCCGCCCCACTGCTGGCATCCCCCTCCACCCCGGGCCGCCTCCCCGGGCCCGCGCCGTGCGCGGCGGCCTACGTCATGTTCACCTCCGGATCCACCGGCCTGCCCAAGGGCGTGCTGCTCGGTCACGCGGGACTGGCCGAGTACGCGCGCGCGTTGCCGGCCCACCTCTCCCTGAGCGGCGAGGACCGCTGTCTCGGGGTGGCTCCGCTGGGTTTCTCCTCCTCGATCAGGGAGCTGCTGCTCCCCCTCGCGCGCGGGGCGAGCGTCGTCGTGCCGAGTGAGGAGGAGGTCCGTACCCCATGGGGAGTGGCGGACCTGGTGCGCGAGCACCGGGTGACCCATCTGGACCTCACACCGTCGTACTGGCGTGCCGTCCTCGACGCGATGCCCGCCGGCGAGCTCGGCGACGCGCTGGCCTCGGTCCGCGGCGTGCTGTTCGCCAGCGAGCCCCTCGACGTCGCGCTCGCCCACCGGAGCAGGCGGCTGCTGCCGCGGGCCAGGCTGTGGAACACCTACGGCTGTACCGAGACCACCGGGATCATCGCCGCCCACGAGGTCACCGGCACCGAGCCGGCCGGCTCCCTGGTGCCGATCGGCACGCCCCTCGGCCATGTGTCGTTCCGGACCCGGCCCGGCGACGGCGAGCTCGTCGTCGCCGGCGACGCCGTCGCCCTGGGCTACCTCTCCGGCGGGCTCCCGCCCGGCGGCGGCTGCGCCCGGCGGCAGTGGGAGACGGGCGACCGGGTCACGACCGCCGGCGGCACCATGGTGTGGACCGGCCGCACCGACCGCATGCTCAAGGTACGGGGGATGCGGGTGGCTCCGGAGACCGTCGAGCAGCACCTGCGCGCCTATCCGGGAATAGCCCAGGCCGCGGTCGTCGACGCGGGTGAGCGGGGCGTGGCGTGCGTCGTGGCCCGCACGCCCGCGTCCGCCCCGCTGGACTCCCACGCGCTCACCGCGTGGCTGCGCGAGCGGCTGCCCGGCCACATGGTGCCCGCGGTGATCACGGACATCCCCGCCTGGCCCGTGCTGCCCAACGGCAAGACAGACCATCGGCTGCTGATCGCCCGGCATCGGCCCGATGCCGGGTAGTCCCCATCAGTGAGGAGCGAGATGTCGCACACGTACGACACCGCACATGATCTCCGCGCCCTGGTACGCGACCTGTGGCTGAGCCTCCTGCCTGACGGGCACAGCGGCACGTTCACCGACGGCGGCGGTGACTCGCTGAGCGCGTTGCGACTCATCGGCGCGGTGTACGGGGCCTGCGGCGTCCGGATGACCTGGGACGATCTCAGCACGGCCACGGACGTGGGCGACTTCGCCGCGCGCGTCCTCGACGCCGTCTCCACCTCCGGGGAGGACCGGCGTTGAACGAACCCCTCACCCCGGAGGAGGCGACCCTCTGGCGCCACCAGCGGCGCCACCCGCTCAGCGCGATCTACAACATCTGCGTGGCCCTGGAGATCCAGGGCTCCGTCGCCGTCCCTTCGCTACGAACCGCCGTCGCCGCCCTCGCCGCCCGGCACCGGCTGCTGCGCTCGGCGGTCCGCGACGACGACGGGCGGCCGGAGTGGGAGGACGTGGCCCCGGAGGGGCTACGGGTGATCCGGGCAGGCGCCGCGAGCCCGCACGCCTGGGCGCAGGAGGCCACCGAGGTGCGCCAGGAGGCCCGGCGGCCGTTCTTTCCCGGCGAGGCGCTGCACCGGGCGGTGTACTGGGATCTCGGCCCGGCGGGCGGCGTCCTGCAGCTCACCTTCCACCACTGCGTGTGCGACGGGCTGAGCGTGCGGCTGGCGGTCGAGGAGATCATCCGCGGTTACCAGGGCCTGGCGGCGGCCGAGCGGCCGGTGCTGCCGTACCGGCCGCTGGTGACGCCGGAGGAGGCCGCGCGTTTCTGGACGCCCCGGCTGGCCCTGGCCAGGGCCGGCTCGCCGCTCGGCACCGGCGAACCCGCGGCGAGCGGCGAGGGCGTGCTCCTGCGACGGGTCTGCGCCGTGGACCTGCGGCAGGTGGCCGCGCCACGGGCGAGGGACCTCGGCGTCAGCATGTTCGCCCTGACGATGAGCGGGGTGGCCGCGGCACTGTCACGGTGGGACGGCGACTCGCGCGCGGTGGCCGTGGGAGTGCCGTTCAGCCACCGTTCCCCCGCCGAGGACGCCCAGATCGGCTACCGGGTCAGGACGCTTCCCGCCCGGATGGAGATCGAGCCGGAGGACACCCTCGGATCGCTGGCGACTCGCGTGGGCCGCGAGCTCCGGGACGCGGCCATGCACGCCGACTGGGGCACCTGGGCCTGGGACGGCGCGGGGGTGGGCGGCGAGTCGGTGGTCGTCGTCAACCTGCTGCAACCGGCCGGAATGGTCGGCCATCATCGGCCGCCGCCCATCGAGGCCGGGGGCCTGCGCTGGAGGCCCCGGCTCCTGCACAACGGCACCGCCAAGTTCGCGATGAACGTCTACGTCGCCGCCCGCGACGGCCGGCTGGCCCTGACCTTCGAGTGCCGGGCCGCGGGCGGGCGGCGCACCGAGCTGGAGTGGTTCGCCGACCTCGCCGCGGCCACCGTCACCGACGTCTTCACCCTGCCCGCCGACCGGACGGTCGCCCTGGCCGGCCGGGGCGCGCCGACGGCTCCGCCCACCCGGACACCTCCCGCCCAGACCCCGCCCGCCCAGGCCTCGCCCGTCCAGGCCATGGCGGGCGGCGGGCTGCGCGCCGTCGCGGAACGGCATCCCGACAGCCCCGCCGTGGTGGAGGACCGCCCGCGGGGCGCCCGCCGGGTCACCTACCGGGAACTCGCCGAGGCGAGCGAGCGGGTGGCGGCGCGGCTGGGCTCCGCCGGGATCGGCGCCGGCCAGGCCGTGGCCGTACGCCTGCCACGGGGCGCGGCACTGATCGCCGTGGTGCACGGCGTGCTGGACGCCGGTGGCGTGCTGCTGCTGCTCGACCCCGAGCTGCCGCCGGCCCGCGCTCGGTACATGCTCTCCGACAGCCGGGCCCGCCTCCTCGTCGAGGAGGGCGCGACCACCGAGCCCGGCGACCTCACCGTGCTCGGGCAGCCGCTCCGCGTCTCGGTGGCCGGACCGGCCGCGGAGCTCACCACACCGGCCCGCCCCCGGGCCGCGTACGTCATGTACACCTCGGGGTCGACGGGCCGCCCCAAGGGGGTCGTGGTCGGCCACGACGGGCTCGCCAACCGGCTGGCCTGGATGCAACGCGCCTTCCCGATCGGGCCGGGCCACGTCGTCCTGGCCAAGACCCCGCTGAGCTTCGACGTGTGCCTGTGGGAGCTGCTCTGGCCACCGGCGACCGGCGCGACGGTCGTCACCGCGGCGCACGGCCGCCACGGCGACGCGGGTTACCTGTGCGACGCCGTCGAGCGTTACGGCGTCACCACGGCGCACTTCGTGCCGGCCATGCTGGGCACCTTCCTCGACGTCGCCGGCCGGCGGCCGCTGCCCAGCCTGCGGCAGGTCTTCACCAGCGGTGAACGGCTGCCGCGGGCGCTGGCGGAGCGGGCTCACACCCGGCTCGGCGTGCGGGTGCACAACCTCTACGGCCCCACCGAGGCGTCCATCGACGTCACCCGGTGGACCTTCGACCCCACCGACCGGCGGCCTTTCGTGCCCATCGGCCGGCCCATCGACAACCTCGGCGTGCGGCTCCAGGACCGTGCGGGGCACGAGGTGCCGCTCGGGGCCGTCGGCGAGATCGTCGTGGAGGGCGTGGGCGTCGGCCTGGGCTACCTCGGTGACGCCGCCGGGGACGAAGACCGGTTCGGTGTGCGCTCCGACACCGGGGATCGCCTCTACCGCACCGGTGACCTGGCCCGATGGCGAGCCGACGGGGTACTGGAGTTCCTCGGCCGCCGCGACGACCAGGTGAAGATCAACGGCCAGCGGGTGGAACTGGAGGAGATCGACGCGGTCCTCGGAGAGCACCCGGGCGTGACGGCCGCGGGAGTGCTCCACCGCGAGAACATGACGGGGCCGGCCCGCCTCCAGGCGTTCCTGGTACCGCACGACGACGGCACGGCCGACGCGATGACGGCGGAGGACCTGCGCGCCCACGCGGCGGAGCGGCTGCCGCGCGTCATGGTGCCGACCCTGTTCACCGTGGTGGACCGGCTGCCGTACGCCGCCAGCGGCAAGCTCGCCCGCGCCGCACTCGGCGAGCTGACCGGCCTGGATCTGCCCTGGCCCGGTGCCGGCCCCGGGCCGGGGCCGGCCGAACCCGCCGAGCCGAGCGAGCCGGGTGAGCCTCCGGAGCGGGTGGCGGCACAGGCGGCGGTATGCGAGCTGCTCGGGCAGGCGGAGATCCCCGCCGACGTCGACCTGTTCTATCTGGGGGTCGACTCCATCAACGCGGTGCGGCTGGTGGCGCTGCTGCGCCGCTCCGGCTTCGCCGTCGAGGTGGCCGACATCTACGAGGCGCGTACGCTGCGCGCGCTCGCGGACCGGCTCACGCCCGGCCGCGAGGAGCGCCCCGGCGACGAAAGGCCCCCGGAGCCCGTACCGGACGAGCGCGGGCATCGCGTCCAGCGGCGGTTCCCGCTGTCCCACCTGCAGACGGGACTGGTCTACCACCGGCAGGTGAGCGACGACTACCTGACGTACGTGACCTCGTACGAGCTGGACGGCACCGTGGACGCCGATCTCCTCCGTACCGCCGTCGCCGGCGCGGCCCTTCGCCACGAGGCGGTCCGCACCGCCTTCGACCTCACCGCCGACGCGGGCCCCGAGCAGGTCGTGCTCGACCAGGTCGAGACCGGCCTGATCGAGCACGACCTGATCGGCGTGGCGGAGCCGGACGCGGCGTTGACGCGCTGGCGGGACGAGGTGCGCGGGCGGCCGTTCGCGTGGGACAGCCCCCCGCTGTTCGCCTTCCACCTGCACCGGCTGGCTCCCGGCCGGGCGGTGTTCTCCATCGTGGAGCCCTTCCTGGACGGCTGGAGCGTCGCGGTGCTGGGACGCGACATCCTGGACGGCTACGAACGCGCCAGGTCGGCCCGTGACGGCCACCCCCTGCCGCCCACCGTGCGCGAACCGATCCCGTCGATCCCCTCCTACGCCGCCTTCGTGGCCGCGGAGCGCGTCGCCGCCAGGGACGAGGCCGCGCTGTCGCATTGGCATGCCGTCGTCAACAGCCCGGACGTGTCCTGGCGGCTCGCCGTGGGCGCGGGCGAGTTGGGCACCCCCACCACCTGGCACCGGCACGACCACGTGTTCGGCGAGGAGGAGCTGCGGGCGCTGCGCGCGGCGGCCGATGCCGCACGGGTGTCGCTGCGCACCCTCGTCTGGGCGGTCCACATGCGCACCGTCGCGCTGTTCACCGGCCGGCGCCGCAGCGGATCCGCGCTGATGGTGAACGGCAGGCCGGAACTGGCCGGCGCCGAGGCCATGTGCGGGCTGTTCCTGAACATGCTGCCGGTGACCGTCGACCTCGACGAGGACACCACCTGGCGTGATCTGGTCGACCGGCTCGTGGCCGCCGAACAGCACTCCTGGCGCCACCGGCGCACCCCGTACGCGGTGCTGCGCTCCCTGGCACCGGGCTTCGAGCCCTCGACGGTTTTCAACTACACCGAGTTCCGTCCCTACCGCGACCTGATCGAGGACACCGGCCGGTCACTGCGCGTCCGACATGTCACCGCCCTGGACCAGACCTACATGGACCTCACCGTGCAGTGCTCCCTGGACGCCGCCGGACGCGGACTCCGGCTGTCCGTGGAGCATCGCGCGCCCGCCGTCACCGTGGCCGACGCGCGCCGCTTCCTCACCTGCCTGGTCCACGCGGCCCGTACGGCGGCACGGGACCTGGACTCCCTCGTGCACGCCGACCCGCTGCCCGCCGAGGAGCTGGCGCGCCTGGCCGAGGCCGGCCACGGCCCGGCGCGTACCTGGCCCGCCGGGCTGTCGCTGGCGCGCGTCGTCGACGACCACGCGGCCACCCGCCCCCGGGCCGTTGCGGTGCAGGACGACGTCGAGTCGTTCGGCTACGCCGAGCTGGCCGCGCTGAGCCGCCACTACGCGCGCGGCGTCCACCGGCTGACCTCGGCCCGGCACCCGGTCGTCGGCGTCCTGGCGCCACGCTCGGCCCGCTCATGGGCCGCCGTGCTGGCGATCTGGCGCGCCGGCGGCACCTACGTGCCGCTCTCGGCCCGGCTGCCCGCCGAACGACTGGCGCGGATCGTCGAGCAGGCCGGTGTCGAGATGGTGTTCACCGACCCCCGCCACCGGGAGGTGGCCTCGGCACTGCCCAGGGGCGTGCCCCTGCTCCCTCTGGAGGGCCTGCCGTCCGGGGACGTGCCGGCACAGCCGCCGCGGGCCCCCGCCGAGTGCGCCTACCTGCTGTTCACCTCGGGCTCCACCGGACGCCCGAAGGGCGCGCGGATCGGCACCGCCGCGATGGTGAACCACTGGTGGAGCAAGGTCGAGCTGCTCGGCCTGGACGAGAACTGCGTGGTCGCCCAGTCGGCGCCCGCCTCCTTCGACGTGTCGGTGTGGCAGTTCGCGGTGCCGTGGCTGCGTGGCGGGCGGGTCGTGGTGATGGACGACGACCTGCTCCTGGAACCCGGCCGCCTGTTCGGCGCGCTCGACGAGCGCGGCATCCGGGTGTACGAGACGACCCCCAGCCACCTGGCCACCCTGCTCGACGCGGCGGAGGCGACCGGCGTGAGCTGGCCACGGCCGGGCAGCGGCCTGGAGTGCATGATGGTGAACGGCGAGGCCGCCGGCGCCGACCTCTGCCGGCGCTGGCTGCGCGCGGGCGGCGCTCCCCTGGTGAACGCCTACGGGCCGACCGAGTGCGCCGACGACATCACCCACATGGTGATCGACGACCCCGGTATCACCGGGAACGTGCCGATCGGCCGCCCCATCCCGAACGTCGTCTGCGAGGTCACCGATGAGAGCGGCCGCCCGGTGCCGCTCGGCGTCGAGGGCGAGCTCCAGGTACGGGGGGCCTGCCTGGGTCTTGGCTATCTCGACGCCGACGACGAGCCTCGGCGGTTCCTCCGGGCCGACCCGGCGCCGCACCCGGTGGTCGCCTACCGGACCGGGGACCGGGTCCGTTTCACCGAGCGGGGCACCCTTCTCTGGCTGGGGCGCGACGACGGGCAGGTCAAGGTACGCGGGCGGCGGATCGAGCTGGGCGACGTCGAGACGCATCTGCGCGCTCACCCCGAGGTGCGGGACGCGGCGGCGACCGTCGTGCGGAACGGCGGCGGACGGCTGCGAGCCGTCGTGGTGGCGCGCTCCGATCCGCCGGAGGTGGACCGCCGCGCGCTGCTGGACCACCTGGCCGCGCGCATCCCGTCCTGGATGCTGCCCGACGAGATCGTCTTCGCCCCGGCGCTGCCGTCCACGGCGCACGGAAAACTCGACCGTCGTCTGCTGGCCGAGGCGCGGTACGCCCCGGCGGCCTTTGTCGCACGCGACACGGTCGCGTCCGTAACGGCCGCTCCCACCGAACTCGACGCGGTGGTGGCCCAGGAATGGCAGCGGATCACCGGCAGGTCACCGGACCCGGACAGCGACTTCTACGCGGAGGGAGGATCCTCACTGGACAGCGTGCGCCTGACCTCCCGCGTCGGGGCCCGCCTCGGCCGCGCGTTGAGCGTGACCGACCTGCTGCGCGCCCCGCGGTACCACGATCTCATCGCGCACCTGCGTGAACCCGGCGAATCAGACCCGGCGGGGTAGGCCGCCGCCTCGCTCGCCGGGCCGCCGGTCGAGCCCGGTGCCGCGACCGCCGTGCCTGAGGTCGTGGCTCTCCGTCAGACCGGCGGCCGGTCAGGCTCGGTCGCGCGCAGCTGCCAGCGGCCGTGGTGGGCGGTGAGCCGAACCCGGGCCAGCGGCGGGACGTCGACGCGCCAGAACGAGGCGGGAGGCGCGGCGAGCACGTTCACCAACGCGGCCCGGATGACCGCGGCGTGCGTCACCGCGACCGCGCGACCGTGGAAGGAATCCCGCCACAGGCCCGCCAGCCAGTCGCCGGTCCGCTCGATCAGATCCACGATCGACTCCCCGCCGTGCGGCCTGGCGGCGGGGTCGGTGAGCCAGTCCCGGATCGCCTCGGGTTCGGCGGCCTGGACCTCGGCGAGCCCGCGGCCGCGCCAGCGCCCGTAGTCGCAGTCGCGCAGCGCGGGCTCGATCGACGGGTCCAGTCCGAGCGCCGCCGCGGTCTCTCTGGCCGCGGCGGCGGGGCTGCACCAGGCCGTCGCCGCGGACTCCCCCCCGTGCCCTGCCGCCTGTCCGCCTCGTTCGGTGAGCGGTTCGTCGGCCGGGAAGGACGCCCGGGAGAGCGCGACGGTGGGACCATGACAGACCAAGGTCAAACGGATCGTCACGTGGTGGCTCCGAATGGTGAGCGGGGGATGGCGTCCGCGGATGCCTTTGGTTTCCTTCCGGCCCATGGACGGAGCCGGACTCGCATCGTACGTTGTCATCAACCTGACTACGACGGCGAGTGGAATCGGTCGGATCTGAGCCTGCATGCCACTGTGAACGTACCGTTGCGGCCTTCTGGACCACGTCTGCGCATCGTCGTAGCCTCCCAACGATCGGGACGTGGCATTCCCGAAGGAGACGATTCCATGGCACAGGCTGCCGTACCCATCCCCCAGCCCCTCCGGATCCCCCTCCGTGAAGTCCTCCCTTGGGCGATCTTCGGTGCGGTGCTGTCGCTCCTTCTCCTCTACTTCGTCGGAACAGAGCAGGGGGCGTTCTCCGTGTTCGGTGGTCAGTTCGTCCACGAGTTCGTCCACGACGGCCGGCATCTCCTCGGCTTCCCCTGTCACTGACCAGCAGACGGGAGATTCCATGACGATGCGCGCACTGCTGCTGCGCGGAATGCTCGTCGGGCTCGTATCGGCCGCCCTCGCCCTGGTGTTCGCCTGGATCTTCGGCGAGCCCCAGGTGAGCCTGGCCATCGCGTTCGAGGGACATCAGGCGCACGAGGCGGCGGCCGCCGAGCCGGAAACAGTCTCACGTATCGTTCAGCAGACCTCAGGTCTGGCCGTCGCGATCGGCCTGTTCGGAGTGGCGATCGGCGGGTTGTTCGCCGTGGCGTTCGCCCTCGCCTACGGACGGATCGGAGGGTTCGGCGTCCGCGCCACCTCGGCGTTGGTGGCCGGCGGCGGATTCGTCACCGTCGTGCTGGTGCCGTTCCTGATCTACCCCGCCAATCCGCCCTCGGTGGGCGTGGGTGACACCATCGGCGCCCGCACCGGCCTGTACTTCGCGGTGATCGCCATCTCGGTGGCGATCGTGATCGCCTCGGTGCAGGTGGGGCGCCGTCTGACGGTGCGACTGGGCAACTGGAACGCCACGCTGGTGGCCGGTGCCCTCTTCGTCGCACTCGTCACCGTCACCTATCTGGTCCTACCGGAGGTCAACGAGGTCCCCGCAGACTTCCCCGCCGTGCTGCTGTGGCGATTCCGTCTCGCCTCCCTCGGCACCCAGGTCGTTCTGTGGTCCGCCCTCGGACTGGTGTTCGGCGCCCTCACGGAACGCAGCCTGGTCGCCCGGCCACGGGCCACCCAGGAAACGGCCTCGGTCGGCTGATCCGTATCCATGCCCGTGTCCGGTCCCGGACACGGGCACATCCGTGCCACGTATCGCCAATCGTGTCGTCGCCGTTGACCACGAGGCTCATCTTCGCCCTGCCTGCCCACGGCCCGCCGATACGGAAGAAGTTCCTGGAGTGGTCCCGGCGGCTGTTGCGGTCGCCGACCGCGGCGAGCGTGTCGGACTCGCGTCACCTTTGTCGACGCGTTCCAAACCCGACCGGGTACGGTACGGCCCCGCGCCCGGCCGCCACAGGAGGCGACCGCGCGGTGTGGGCGACCGGGACGTCCTTCGACCGCGCCCACGCGACATGACGGCGTGACCGCCCGGACGTCCCACGACTGGCGCACGACGTGACCGAGCGGGACGTCCGACGACCGCTCGCGGCCTCGTCAGCGGGAGACGTAGCAGTAGTTCGAACTGTTCTTGAAACGGTGGACGGCCTTCGGCCTGTCGAACCGCCACCGGCAGCCGGCGTCACGTTGGGCCTGGGTCAGATACATGGTCTGGTCTCCCTTCCGCCTGACGCAGTAGGCACCCGGCCTGGGGGTCTTCCGGTATTCCACCCCCTCGGGCGGCCCACAGCCGGGCTTCCCGGCCGGAGACCGGGCACGATGGGTGTGTCGTTCAGCGCCCGCCGACGTAGGCGGCGAGGGTCCCCAGCCCGGTGGGGCCGCCGACCGGGCGGAGCGTCGCGGGTGGGTGGCGCAGCTCGGACTCGTCGTAGCGGCGGGTCTTCATGTGCCAGAGCAGGACGCCCGCCATCCAGTCCTGCAGCTCCGCCACGTATCCGTCGAGCGTCGCCCTGGCCTCCCCGTCGAGGTCGAAGTCGTCGTACAGGGCCGGGAGCTCGGTGGCGACGATGTGCTCGAACTGCCGCATTCGAGACGTCATCAGGTCGTTGACGATGTCGACCGCCTGTCGCAGGTCGCAGTTGAGGAAGTCCTGGACGACCAGCACGCAGTTGTGCAGCTCGCCTTCGAACTGGATCTCCTTCTGGTAGGAGCAGAGGTCGTTGACCAGGCAGGCGTAGTCGGCGGCCGAGTCGTCCAGCCCGCGCATCGTCCGGGTGTTGTAGACCTCGGGCGGCACCGACTTGCCGTGGGCCAGCCGGGACAGGCTCATGGTGAGGTCGGAGCCGAAGGTCTTGCGGCGCATCTCGATGTAGTCGACCGGGTCGGGAACCCGGTTCTGGATGTGGTTGGCCAGCTCCCACAGCCAGCTCTCCGTCATGTCCTCGACGGCCCGGCGGAACCCGGCACGCGCGCTCTCCGACATGGGGGTCGCCGTACGGAACCACAGGTCGGCCAGGCCGCGCTCGATCGGGTTGGCCGGCGGCGGGGTGGCGGAGAGGTCGAGCGGCATGAAGGCCGACAGCCGCGCGTTGAACACCTTCGCGCCGAGCATGTCACGCCGGGGTCCGAACACCACCGGGAAGTAGTCGTCGGCGTAGGTCCCCCAGGTGAGCCAGAACGTCGAGATGTCCAGCTCGGGGCCGGTCGCGTCCGGGTTGATCGCCCCGGCGCAGATGGCGAAGTCGTAGCCGTCGAGCTTGCGCTCGGTCCAGACGGCCAGCCCGGGGAAGCCTGGCAGCTGCTCGAACATCCCCATCTCGCGCGCCCACTCCACCGCGTGGCGGCGGGCGCCGTCCAGGTTGGGGTTCATCCTGGCCGGGTACGGCATGTAGATCTCGGGCAGCGGCACCGGCCCCACCTTCTGCAGAGGGACGTGGGTGTGACTCCTGATCCCACCCGGGCCGGTGATGCCGGGCGCCAGCCTGATGCGCGCCGCCGAGGTGCCCAGACCGGCGGGACCGCCGAGGAGGGCCGGGGCGACCGGGGAGGTCTGCGAGGCGCCGTTCATGTAGCGGCTGGAGCGCATGTGCCACTCATGGCCACCCGACTGCCAGTCCTGGAGCCCCTTGACGTACGCGAGGACGTCGATGCGGGACTTCAGGTCCAGGCCGTGCTCCTCGAAGAGGGCCGGCAACTCGGTGAGGGCGGTGTTCTCGAACTGGTGCAGCCTGGAGGTGATCAGATCGTTGACCGCGTCGGCCGCCCGCTGGGTGTCGTAGCCCAGGAAGCGCTCGAAGACCAGCACCCCGTTGCTGAGCTCGCCCTCGTCGCCGACCTCCCGCTCGTAGGAGAAGAGGTCGTTGCGCAGGTGCACCCCGTCGGCGAAGGTGTCCCTCAGCACGCGCATCGGCCTGCTGGCGGCGACGGCGGCCGGGATCTCCGCGCCCGCGGCGTGCTCCACCAGGTTGGCCGACCAGGGGGCGCCGCCGACCTTACGCCGCATCTCGATGTACTCGATCGGGTTGGCGACGCGTCCGGCGTTGATGTTGGCGAGCTCCCAGAGGGACTCGTCGAGGAGGTTCCTGGTGCTCTCGACGAACCGGGCCCGCCAGTCGGCGGACATGGCCGGGATGGTGCGGGCCCACAGGTCGGCCAGGCCGCGCTCCACCGGGTTCTCCGGCTCGGGAGCGGGCCCGGTGGGGTGCACCGGCATGAAGGCCGCCAGCCGGTCGAGGTATTCCTTGGCCCCGGCCAGGTCACCGCTGCGCTTGAAGGCCTCCAGGAAGTGGTCGTCGAAGAAGAACACCCACACGTACCAGTCGGTGATGAGGTCGAGCTCACCGGCGGGCGCGTCGGGGTGGGTGTAGGCGCAGAGCAGGCCGTAGTCCATCGCCTCCAGCCTGTCCTCGTCCCAGATGCCGAGGTCGGGATCGAGGATGCCCATGTCGTGCGCCCAGGCCCTGGTGTGCTCGCGCGCGGTCTCCACGTGGGGGTTCAGCCTGGCCGGGTACGGCAGGTAGAAGTCAGGGAGCTCGAAGGGTTGCATGTTCCGTCCTTCCGTATCCGACTTCGACGTCCTCGGGAGCACGGCGAATCGACGAGGTGGCTCCCCTTTCCGGAAGCCACGACAGGCAGAACGTTACGCAATGACCACGGAGAGTGAAAGGGATTATCGCGAATACGCCATGGCGCGGTCAGGACATCCGGTGTCCGCCGGCCGGTGCTCCTGGCGACCCAGGCGCGACACACCGGCCGCGAGATCACGGAGCTGGTCGGCGAACGCGAGCGCCTGCTCCGGTGTCATCCGGGGCTCGGTGCCGACGTAGAAGACCACGATGTCCCCGCTCGAGGACGTCGTGGCGGTGAACGGGAGAGACGGGTGGATAACCATGATGGGGTCATCCTTGCCTGCCCCACCGACAATTCGCAGGTCCTTTTACGCCGACACCCCCGCTGCGTGAACCAAATACACGTACCCGATGCCGCCGATCGACGCCCGTCAACGCTGTGAGATAAGTTGTCGTCCACATGTCAAATGAGCTGACGTGGGAAAACGGAGGCTGGCGATGGCAGGGGACGAGGCGAGCGTCACCGCCGCCGACATCGCGCGGATGGCGGGCGTCGGCCGCGCGGCCGTGAGCAACTGGCGGCGACGGCACGAGGACTTCCCCGAGCCCGTGGGCGGGACGGCGACCAGCCCGACCTTCTCACTCGGCACCGTCGAGGCGTGGCTGCTCCAGCAGGGCAAGGTGGCCGAGCTCCCGCTACGCGAGCGCGTCTGGCAGCAGGTCCGCGCCGCCGGCGACGACCTCAGGCTCGGCGAGGTCGTCGCCGAGGCCACCGAGCTCCTGCTCGGCCAGGGCCGGCCCCGCACCGTCCCGGCCCCCGTATGGGAGCTGATCAGGCGGTATGCCGAGGAGGAGGGCGGCCCTGCGGCCGTCCGCTTCCTGCTGGACCGCTACGCCGACGTCCACTCGCGCCGCCTGGCCGAGACACCCGCCGAGATCGCGGACTTCATGGCCCACCTGGCGGGGCCAGGCACCCGGTCCGTCCTCGACCCCGCCTGCGGTCTCGGCGTCCTCCTCGCCGCGGCGGCCCCGGGGCGGCACGCGTACGGGCAGGAGTACGACGACTCCCTCGCCCGGCTGGCGCAGTCACGCCTGGCACTGGCCGGAGCGGGCGGCGAGACGCCGGCGGCCGGCCGGAAGCGGGCGGGCGGCAGGGCGAAGGCGGGCGGTGCGCCGGAGACCGGTGGCGAGGTCAGAACGGGCGACTCGCTGCGCCATGACGCCTGGCCCGACCTGACCGTCGACGCCGTGGTGTGCCATCCCCCGTTCAACGAGCGCCACTGGGGATACGACGAGCTGACCAGCGACCCGCGCTGGGAGTACGGGCTGCCGCCCAAGATGGAGTCGGAACTGGCCTGGGTCCAGCACGCGCTCGCCCACCTGACGCCGGGCGGCGTCGCGGTGCTGCTGATGCCCGCGATCGCCGCCAACCGCCGCTCGGGCCGCCGTATCCGCAGCAACCTGCTGCGGCGCGGGACCCTGCGGGCCGTCATCGGCCTCCCCCCGAAGGTCGCGTCGGGCGGCACCGCGCTGCCCGTGCACATCTGGGTGCTGCGCAAGCCCACCGCCGACGACCGCACCCCCTCCCGCGTCCTGATGGCCGAGGCCGACCTGGGAAACCTCGACGCGGTGGCCGAGCGGTGGCGCGCGTTCCATGCGGACCCCGACCTCGACGTCGACAGGCCGGGTGAGAGCCGGACGGTCCCGATCATCGAGCTGGTCGACGAGGACGTCGACGTCACCCCTTCCCGGTATCTCGGAACCGAGGAGCAGGTCTCCGCAGAGGGTTATCTGCTGCTCTGCGAGCGCCTGGCCGAGCGGCTCGGGCGGCTGGCCACCCTCGTCCCCGAGGCCGTCCCCGGCACCGGCCAGGAGTTGCCGTCCGTCACGCTGGCGGAACTGGAGCGGATCGGGGCGCTGGCCGTCTGGCAGGCGGGGCGCTTCGAGATCGACGGCTCGGGCGATCCGGTGCTGACCGACCGGCACGTCCTGGACGGGGGCGCGGTGGAGACGCGCACCCGCCCCGAGGGCCGGGTCAGGACCGAACCCGGAGACGTGGTCGCCGCCATCGGGACCGGCGGCCTGGCCACCCGGGTGATCGAGGAGACCGGCCTGCTGCTCGGCCCCCGGCTCGTCCTGCTGCGCCCCGACCCCGACCGGCTGGACCCGTTCTTCCTCGCGGGCTTCGTCCGGGCGCTCTCCCCGGGCGCGACGACCGGCACCCAGTCGGGCTCCACCCGCTTCGACCCGCGCCGCGCCCAGGTGCCGCGCCTCTCGGTCGAGGAGCAGCGAAGGTACGGTGACACCTTCCGCAGGATCTTCACCTTCGAGGCCGAACTCCGGGAGCTGACCACCTCGGGCCAGACCGCCGCCACCGCCCTGACCCACGCCCTCGCCACCGGCACCCTCGCTCCCCCGGCCTGAGGTGTTCTTCCGGTTCACCTACGACGCCACCCAGGGCAACAAGAACGTCAAGCTCGTGGCTGTCAGGGAGCCGAGGGCCCGGCCCTCACCCCGTACAAGGGCAAGGACAAGCCCGAGTCCCAAAAGCAGGCCAACCGCGCCCACGCCCGCCTTCGCGGACCCGGCGAACGCGCGAACGTCCAGCTGAAAAGCTGGAAAATCCTCCGCAAGCTACGCCGCAGCCCTTCCAAGGCCGGTCATCTGTGCAAGGCCATGCCGTCCTTCAAAACCACCGCGTCGCGCAGGCCGTGTGAGGATGAAAAGGGTTCACTGCTGGCCAACGTTACGACTTGCTTGGTTCTGGGACGAGGCCCCACATGAACGTGGAGCCCTTCAGTAGTTGCTCCGTCGCCCTGATCCCGGTCAGGTGCTCGACGAGCAGGAAAGCCGGCCCTTCGTAGAGCGGGGGAAACGATGGGTAGAGCTTGTCGATCTCCGTCATCGTGTCCGCGAGTTCGTCCGGGGTCTCCGTCAGATGTTCTTCATCGACTCCTAGGCGGAATCTGATCTCGCCGTTCTCGCACCAGTAGAAGTAGTCCATGCCCTTGATGGCGAGTGCGGCTTGGGAGACGAGGCGGGTGCCCTGGGAGAGTTCAGTGATCACGTTTTCGCAGGTGCCGAGCCAGTCAGGGTCGAAAACGAACGTCCAGTCGCCGATGGAGGTGACGCCGAGAGGCTCCCCAGAACGTGGGTAGTGATCCGGGTCGTCGGGGAAGGGGCCCGGCGTGAAGTCCTCCCATCGACCGCCGAGGCGGGTAATCACCTGCTCAGGCGTGGCACGGATGTAGATGAAGCTGTAGCACTCCTCGGAGTATTCGCCGCAGAGCCAAGAGATATCGAGGGGCTGCATAGTCATGTCGTCATGCTGCCAGCCGCCACCGACAGACACAGAACCCGGTCGTCACGGGCCGATGGGGCTGGGCGCAATACGGCGTGACGCACCCCTGGCCAGCGTGAACTCAGGATTCTGGCGATCGGTGAGCCTTTTCATCCTCCCAGTCGGACAGCTCAGGAGCGGGTGATGTGGAGTTGCTTGGACTGGGCGGGATCGCCCGACGACCTGCCCGGCGGCCTGGGTGTTCACTTATACCGGCTTAGCCGCTCTGAGCTGCGGCTTCAAGGATGAAAAAGTCTCACTGCTACGTCCCCCATGACCTACTTGGTTTGTTCGTCCTGTGAGCCGATCCACCCGGACCCAGTATCGATGGCTGAAGAACTGCGTGCCCTGCTGTCCTGCGCACGCACCCAGGCGCCACGATCGGTGATCTCCCACCGGCTGTTCCGGCTTCTTCTCCTGGTGCGCCGACTCCGGCGTCGACGAGCTGATCACGCCGGCCGAGACGATCGAAGCATGGTGGCCCGAGACGCCGGCGTTCATCACCACGCGTGTCACCAACGCCCGAACCGACCGCTTACGCTCTTCCGAGATTCAGGGCCACGCCGTCAACTGGAACCACACCGACTTGCCGTAGGGGTTGAGGGTCCAGCCCCAGTTGTGGGAGAGGTCTTCGACGACGGCCAGGCCCCTGCCGGAGGTATCCAGACAGTTGGCCTGCCTCATTCTGGGACGGCTATGCAGCGTCCACGGTCATCAATTCTTTCTCCCTGATGGTTCTGATGCGGATGGCGGTCGGGTCTGGAACATCTGACGAGCCGTGTGCGATCGCGTTGGTGACGAGTTCGGAGACCAGGAGTTCGGCGATTTCCGGGGGGTCTTCCGACGTGTTCCAGTCGGTGGCGATGTCCCGGACGAATCGGCGGACGGAGGCCACGTTTCTCGTTTCGCGCGGTATCCGTCTCTCCCCCAGCACGGCCAGGGAAGGGTCCAGCGTGTAGCGATATTCGATCAGTGCCGCGTACGCCTTGAGAGCCTCTTTTCCGGTCTCCTCTTCTTCCTTGGAATCCATATGGCCAGCATGCCGCCGAATGGCTACGCCTGGTAGTCGAATGGTTGCCGTCGACGAGCGTTGGGGATTCGCACGGCCGTTGTTAAATTCCGGCAAGGAGGGCATCCTGGTCGACCTCTACACACCTCAGGCAATATGGGGCCGGGAGCTGAAGCACTACCGGAAAGCGGCCGGGCTCACCCAGAGTCAACCGGCCGAGAAGATCCATTTCAGCGAGTCCCTGATCAGCGGGGTGGAGACCGGCCAGCCCCCGGCCAGCCCCGAGTTCGCCGACGCCTGCGACGCGGTCCTCAACACCGGCGGCGCCCTCCGCCGCCTCCTCGACTGGAGGAAGGGGCAACAGTTCCCGTCGTGGTTCGGCAAGTGGCGGGCAAGGGAACCGGAGGCAACCGAACTGCGCGCCTACGAACCTCTTCTGATTCCAGGGCTGCTTCAGACCGAGGCTTACGCCCGTGTGGTGATGCATGGCGACGAGATAGCCCTGAGAGCTCGCCTGGAACATCAGTCGATCCTCACCCGGGAGAATCCGCAGCCCCCGATCCTCCGATGCATCATTGATGAGGCTGTTCTCTATCGCCCCATAGGCGAACCCAAGGACATGCGAGGGCAGCTGGAGTATCTGTGTTCCATAACCAGCCCCACGCTTAGTATCCAGATGATTCCCCACGGGATGCATCCGGGTCTGCTCAGCGGGTTCACCATCGCAACCTTTGATGGTGGAATCGATGTAGCGAACGTGGACACGGCTCTACATGGACTCACCGTCAATGATCACGAAGAAGTCCGCTACGCAATCCGGAAGTTCGAGTCCATCAGGACCGAGGCGTTGCCGCTACGCATGTCGATAGACCTCATCAAAAGGACGGCAGAGGAAAGGTGGGCCTGAGCAGAGCTCAATGGCGTAAGTCCACTTGGACCGGGGACAACGGCGGAAACTGCGTTGAGGTCGCGGAGCTCAAGGATGTCGTCGACGCCCCCGGCCACAAGGCCGAGCACCCCGAGCTGATCGCCGTACGCGACTCCAGGGACCCCGAAGGCCCCAAGCTCTTCTTCACCCCCGCCGAGTGGGACGCCTTCCTCAACGGCGTGAAGGCCAACGAGTTCGACCGCGGCCGGTCGCATTGACCACAAACTGGCGATCAAAGGTTGGCGTTACCCGGAACATATCCGCCCTCCCAGGTCAGAGGCATGATCACAGGCAACGCCGAACTTTCACGCTGTCGGATGACACGCCGCCCGGCCCGCCGGCCGGGTGGCGTGCGTGGTCACGGGCCTGGCCGGAGCCTGCGGGAACGCGTCGATCACCTCGCCCACGACCTGCGGGTGCGACCGATGGGGTCACCCCCTGTCCGGAGCGTGACCTGACCCGCACCACCAACGCCTACGGTCAGAGCACTACTATCCCGCGAGGAGGGAGAAACGTTGCTCGGCCGTACCTATGACAACCAGAACTGCTCGGCGGCGCGCGCACTGGAGATCATCGGCGAGCGGTGGAGCCTGCTGATCATGCGGGACGCCATCTTCCGAGGACACACCAAGTTCACCGAGTTCCAGCGTCAGCTGGGCATCGCGCCGAACGTGCTGGCCAGCCGCCTGGAGAGTTTCGTCGCGGCCGGTCTGATGCGGACCCGCCGTTACACCGAACACGGCGACCTTCATGAGTACGTGCTGACCCCGAAGGGCCTCGACCTGCAGCCTGTGATCATCGCGTTGACCCGCTGGGGTGACCGCTGGGCCGCACCCGACGGCCCCCCGGTGATCTTCCGGCACAATGCCTGCGGCGGGCATGTCGACCAGCGACTGTCCTGCGCCGACTGCGGGACCTCACCACCGCCGGCCGACGTACGGGCGACACCGGGCCCCGGCCTGTCGAAGACGGCGAGACGGGAGACCACGGCTTCTTGAGCATGCCGACCCGAAACGGCGCCGGCCGGTGAACGGCAGGAACGCCCGCGGCGCCTCCTGACCCGCTCCACGTCAGCCGAGGTCGAGAAGTCGCTCGCGGGGTCGATCAGCTGGATCTTCAGGATCCGGTGGCGGGAGCGGTCCGCGTGATCGCGTCGGCCTGAGCGTCGAGCGGGCGGCGGGAGCGGAGGTCCTCGGCGGTCGCGGCGTCGATGTAGACCCAGGCCTTCGCGCCGGACCGCAGATCCGCTTCGACCCGTAGGTAGTCGTCGACCTCGTAGGCATCGGCGGCCGCGAGATCCGCCGGGGTGAGGGTGAACACCGTGCCTTCGACCGCGTCGTGCGGGTCGTCGGAGCGCACGGCCACCGGGTGCTCGTCGCTTCCACTGTCGGAGATCACCGAGGGATCGGTGATGGTCAGTGCCTCCAGGCGGAAGCCCAGCAGGGCGTCGGGGCGACCGGCGAGTTCCCGTCCGAACCGGGCCACCTGCACCTGCGGCAGCCGCAGGGTCCCGTAGGAGAACAGCAGATGATCGGACAAGCGAACCCCCCGGGAGTAGTACGGCACCTTCAACGGCAGACCGGTGCTTGATCCGGCGATTGCCAGGATATATGGGCATCTATTCTGTGAGCCGTCCTATCGGGGCTCCCTGGTCACCCGTCGGCGCGGGTCTCGTACCGCGTTCACCCGGGGGCGGCGCCCGCCATCCGTCCGCCGCTCCCGCACCGAGCCGTCTCCGGTCTCGGAGATCGCCCGGGCCACCGAGCCGTCCGGTGCTCCGGGGAGGGCGGGGCCACGGATCTTCTCCGACCCCACCGGGTGCGGGTGACCTCACCCGCGCCTGACCGGCCGCGCGACCAGGGACCGTAGCGGTGGCCAAGTCGGCCCCGAAAACCGCGGCACCCCGGGAGGGCTCGCGTAACGACTCAGTCCACGCTCATGCCGCAGGTCAGGTTCACCACTGATCCCGATATCGCGGCGGCGCCGTCCGAGGCGAGGAATGCCGCGGTGCGAGCCACGTCGTTCAAGCTGGGCAGGCGCTTGAGCAACGTCACGCCTTCGAGGAAGGCACGGAACTCGGCCTCCGGCATCGGCAGGTCCGGCGCGTCGATCGTCTCGCCGATGCGATGGGGCCGCAGACAGGCGACCCGCACGCCGGCCGGTCCGAGTTCGGCCGCGAGCGTCCGGCTGAGCGCCTCGACGCTCGCACAGGCGACCCCGAATCCACCGGTCCCCGCGACGGCCAGCGTGGCCGGCGACGCGGAGAGCGTGAGGATGGCGCCCGAACCGCGCTGGACCATGTGCCGTCCTGCGATGCGCGAGGTGAGGAACTGCGACGACACCCAGGCGGTGATCGGGGCCACGAAGTCGGCAAGGGAGAGTTCGAGCAGCGGCACACCCTGCACCGGCTGGATACCGATCGCGTTCAGCACTACGTCCGGCGCCCCGGCACGACCGGCCACCTCGGCGAGGTGGTTCTCCACTTCGGACTCGTTGGAGGCGTCGACCCGCGCCACGTGCGCGGTGCCGCCCTTGGCGACGATCTCGCGCTGCACGTCCTGCACGGACGTCGACGTACGACCGCTGAGGAACACCGTCGCGCCCTCCTCGGCGAAATGACGTGCGACGGCGCCACCCACCGCGCCGCCGGCGCCGAAGACCACCGCGACCTTACCGCTGAGGAGCATCAAACGTTCCTTCCGTTGATCGTCATCATGATCGGGGAACGATCATCGCTTGCATGATGCAAGTGCGTCAACCCGGCCGGAATTGATGTGAGACGGCACAAGGAGCCGGGAGCCGAACGATGATCTGGACAACCAGGTTCACCGCTTCCACTCATCCTGAGTTTCAGGCCCATGCCGCCGAGCGCAGGGTAGGCCGTCAGCGAGGTGCCAGCTGTGCTGGTCCTTTTCCGACGGCCTCCCTCCGAACCCGCCGTGCGACTTTCACCGCAACGGGCTCTCCAGTGACTTATGCGTGATTTAGCGGCTCGTCATCTGTTATGGATGACGTCGTGGCATGGGTGGCAGACGACTAAGGTCTTACGTCGTCGTCTGGCCATGATCCTTGCCCACTCAGGCTGCGTTGGTCCGGTTGCCGGAAGATCGGCGAGTTTCCTGACCTGGTGAACAGTCGCCTTGTCATTTCGTCCGCAGATCTCACAATGAGCTGACAGAAGGCGCTCGATGAGCTCCTTCCGGCGGGTCGTGTCCCGAGCCGGTTGCAGGTCGGTGAGGACCGCGAACTTCTGCCGTTTGAGAGGAATACCGCCGAACCGTGCGACCAGTGGTTTCCTGCCCGGGCCGCGTTCGCGACTGCCTTGCAGGCAGATGCGTCGCCCCGTCGGTGTCTCGATGGTGGTCTTGAGTTTCCTGACCATCTTAGCGACCGAGCTGCGATGCTTACCCGCCGGCGTTTTCAGCAGCGAGGTTTGCATGACCCAGTGCAGCCGACTCAGTCTGTAGACGTCACCGGCCAATGGGTAATACTGGACGACGCCCCGATACCGTGCCCCGTGAACATTGATGATGGAGTAGTCGTCCATGGCCGTCAACGAGGGTTGGCGCGCGGGTTTACCGCGTTGAAGATAGGGGGCGCATTGAGCCTTGATAACCGTTGCGGGGACATTTAGCGAGATCATCGCAGTGAGCCCTCGGCGGCCATGACTGATTTTGGTGTCGTCATGCTTGACGGCGATCTCATAGCCGAGAAATCTCGCCGCCCTGGTACGGGCGTGCGTGATCAATGTCTTGTCTTGCGACAGTTCCAGTTTGAGGTCTTCACGCAGGAACTGTGCAAGGCGTGCCTTGATATGTTCGACCTCGCTCTTCGGTCCGGCGAACCCGAGCAGGGTGTCGTCGGCATAGCGCACATATCGCAGCCGCCGGTAGCCCGGATCGCGTGGATCCTTGCTGGGCAGGCTGCGCAGCCGTCCGCGTAACTCCCGCGCCAAGGCACGGTCACCACGTTTTCGGGCCTGAGCGAGCGCCTGTTCCACCTTGCGGTAGGCGGGATTGCGGTTTCTGCTCTCGCCTTGGGTGTATTCCGGGATCAGAACCGTCTCGACGAAATTGTCCAAGCGGTGCAGGTAGATGTTGGACAGGATTGGGGAGAGCACGCCACCTTGCGGGGCACCGCTGAGTGTGGCGTTCCAGACCCGGTCCTCCAGGTATCCGGCTTGGAGCATGTTGCGCAACAGCCTCAGGAACCGGCCATCGCGGATCTTCTCCGCCAGGATGTCGATCATGATGTCGTGATCGAGCGATCCGAAGCAGTCGGAGACATCCCCTTCGATGAACCAGCTCGTCCCGGTCCAGGTGGTGGCCGCTTCGCGTAACGCGGTGTGGCATCCCCCGCCGGGACGGAAACCGTGGGAGTGGCCGGAGAAGGACGGCTCGTAATACGCCTCCAGGAGAAGGCGGATCACTTCGCCCTGTGAACGGCTTTCCCGTTCTCCCTGGCAGGACGTGACCCCTGCGACTACTACGAGAACTCCGTCGCCCTGAGGCTCGCGCCTTGTAGGCGATCCCGCGTTCGTCTCCGTTATACGTGTCAGCGTGACTTAGGCGGCCCACTCATCTCCTTGAATGCCCTCACTGGGCATCGCCCCTGCACCCTGGAGGTTGCGCCGGCCGTTCCAAGATGCCAGCGCAGGATGCGGCGCCGGTTTCAGGCGTCTTTCCGGCGGATGCGTCTTTTCATCGACTGGAGATTAGGCTTCAGGCAATCCAGCTTTCGCCATATCACGCGGGTCTCGCGGCGGCCCACATTTGACGCCTACGCTGTGTTCGCTGCTTTCGTTGACATGCTATTTTTCCCTTCGCCTTTCGGGTCCAGGTAAAGTCATCGACCCATGAACATTCCTCCAAGTTCATCCCGG
Organism: Streptosporangium sp. CA-115845; assembly: GCF_050943795.1. Taxonomy (NCBI): domain Bacteria; kingdom Bacillati; phylum Actinomycetota; class Actinomycetes; order Streptosporangiales; family Streptosporangiaceae; genus Streptosporangium; species Streptosporangium sp. CA-115845. The sequence goes on from NZ_CP191988.1 coordinate 7,725,618, forward strand.
CTTAGCCGGGGATATAACGGAGCGCCTCGCGGCGCACTGGAACCAGACGGACTTTCCGTAGAGGTTGAGAGTCCAGCCCCAGTTGTGGGAGAGGTCTTCGACCAGTGCCGCGTACGCCTTGAGAGCCTCTTTTCCGGCCTCCCCTTCTTCCTTGGAATCCATATGGCCAGCGTGCCGCCGAATGGCTACACCTGGTAGTCGAACGGTTGCCGTCGACGAGCGTTGGGGATTCGCACGGCCGTTGTTGAATTCCGGCAAGGAGGGCATCGTGGTCGACCTTTACACACCTCAGGCAATATGGGGCCGGGAGCTGAAGCACTACCGGAAAGCGGTCGGGCTCACCCAGAGTCAGCCGGCCGAGAAGATCCATTTCAGCGAGTCCCTGATCAGCGGGGTGGAGACCGGCCAGCTCCCGGCCAGCCCGGAGTTCGCCGACGCCTGCGACGCGGTCCTCAACACCGGCGGCGCCCTCCACCGCCTCCTCGACTGGAGGAAGGGGCAGGTCTTCCCCTCCTGGTTCGGAAAGTGGGCCGACAAAGAGCAGGTGGCGACGGCTCTGCGCGCATACGAGCCAATCTTGATTCCCGGACTGCTCCAGACCCCCGAGTACGCCCGCGACGTTCTCTACGGGGACGAGACCACCGTGCAGGCCCGACTCGCACGCCAAGGAATATTCAGCCGGGAGAGTCCCGCGCCGCCGCTCCTACGATGCGTGATCGACGAAGCGGCAATCCATCGTCTGATCGGAAGCCCTCAGATCATGCGCGCGCAACTTGAGCACCTGACCTCGATCATCACTCCCCGTATCAGCGTGCAGGTGGTGCCACTCGGAGGCATGCGTGCGGGCCTTGAAGCGGGATTCACAATCGCTACGCTGGAAGGCGGAAGCGAGGTAGCTTACTTTGGCACGGCCGTTCGCGGGCTGGTCACCAGCGACCAGGACGATATCTCAACAGCCGCAGAAAAATTCGAGGCCATTCGCATAGAGGCACTTCCATTGGACATGTCGATGGACCTCATTAAGAGAACGGCAGAGGAAGCGGGCTCGGTGTGCTCCGCGTCCTCTCTACTGGAGCATGCCAAGGACGGTGTGCAGGGCGTCGTCGATCTCTTCGATCTCGGCTGGGTCCAGGCGCCCCGCGAAGTCACCCAGGCGGTGCGGGGCGACAGCCATGGTCTGCTCCGACCATGATCCGCGTCTGCTTGCCGAGGAGTTCGACCTCGGGGCGGAAAGGCGCGGGAGGCGCACTGGCCGAGGTCGGGGCGATGAGCACCGTGGAGAGATGAGCCAGGAAGTCTGACTGGAGGATTACCGCGAAACGCTCACCTCGTTGCTCATGGGCCATCGCGTCACGAGGAGCACGCAGCCGATACACGTCACCACGCACGCAGGTGCTCCGTGTCTCTCATGATCGCTTCCGCTTCGGCCCTGTCTGCGGGATCGTTGGCCAGCCTCTCGGCTGCGACTCGGGCCAACTCCATGCGGTGGAGACGCTGAGCGATGACGAGCGCTTCGCGAACGGCTTCGGTCGCCGAACGGCCATCGGAGGTCAGCTCGTTCAGAGCCTTCTCCGCCTTGGCATCGAGATCAACAGTCAACATGCCCATATCTTCACTGTACGACCAGGCGTCTCGCAGGTCTTCGACCGAATTTCGTAATCATTTGGATGCTCACAGTAATCGAAGCTTAGTGATCGTGCCTCCGCACATCAGCCGTAGGACCTGCACCGGGGTGACAGGGGACCGGCCAGGGCTTCACGGGGCCACCCGGTGACGGCTGCCTACGGCCCGCAGGCGTGGATCTCCGCCGCCGCCCGTACGACCCCGTCGTCCAGCCGCCCGGGGCCGGCGTCGCGAGAGGCGGACGGAGTAAGGCACGCAGGCAGGCGATGCCTTCCAAGGGCGTCCCGCCCGCCGGAGCCGACAGGCCTGAGATGTGCGGCCCCGTCCCGAAAGGGTGCGCCGTAGCGCGTGGTGAGGCATCATCACGGTAGGCGGCAACGGGTTTGAGGCAGGTCATGGAAGGAAGCCAGGCACTGCGCCGGCAGCGCACCAACCTGGAACTGGAGTGGACACGCTGGCTCCAGGGCGGGCGCCCGCATGACCGCGAGCGGCTCAGGAAGGAGATCGTCGACTCCTGGGGCCGGTCCATCGCGACGGTGCGCCCCGAGCAGGACAGCGCCCCCGAGGAAGGCGAGGCCCGCCAGCGCTGGCGGGCCTCGCCGCTGCGCGAGCCGCTGACCGCGATCGCCGACGAGCTACGCGGGATCACCGAGGACGGCGGTTTCATCGCGGCGGTCACCGACGAGACGGGCACCATCATGTGGACCTGCGGCGGCCGGGTCATGCGGCGGCGGGCCGAGGCGGTGAACTTCGCCCCCGGAGGCCGCTGGGACGAGCAGGCCATGGGCACCAACGCGCTCTCCCTCGCGCTGCGCACCGGCCGCCCGACCCAGGTGTTCTCGGCTGAGCACCTCGTGCGGGCCCTGCACGGATGGGTCTGCTACTGCGCCCCGATCCGGGCCCCCGGCGGCCGGGTTCTCGGCGTGCTCGACCTGTCGAGCACCTGGGAGCGCTCGCACCCCCTGGCCATGCCCGCGCTGCACACCCTGGTCGGCGCCATCGAGAGCCGGCTGGCCGAACGGATGGGCTCCCCCTCCGCAGGCGGGCCTTCCATCCAGGGCTCCTTCGCCGCGAGCCCCGACTTCGCCACGGGTCCCGACTTCACCGGGGGTCCCGACTTCACCGGGGGTCCCGGCCGGAACGGCGGCTCCGGTCTGCGGCTGCGCGCCCTCGGCGGCGCCGGGCTGAGTCGTGACGGCGTTCCCGTCCGGCTACCCCCTCGCCGGCTGGAGATCCTCACCCTGCTCGCCCTCGCGGGACCGCAGGGACCCGGGATGTCCCCCGAGCGGCTGATGGACGAGCTGTACGGCGAGCGGCAGGTCGCCGCGACCACCCTCAAGGCGGAGGTCTCCCACCTGCGGCGGGCGCTCTCCGGCGCGCTGGCCACCCGGCGGTACGAGCTGACCGCGCCCGTTGGCTGCGACGCCGCCGAGGTGCTCGCCGCCCTCCGCGCCGGGCGGGTGGAGGAGGCGGCGCGGCTCTACGGCGGCCCCCTGCTGCCGTGGTCCGACGCGCCGGGGATCAGGACCTGGCGCGAGCACATCGAGGTCGCGCTGCGCGAGGCCGTGCTCCGCTGGCACGACCCGGGACCGGTGTTCCGCTTCGGCGAGCTGCACCCGTACGACCTGGAGGTACACGAGCGGGCCCTGGCGGTCCTCGGGCCCGGTGACCCGCGCAGAGCGGTGGCGCTCGCCCGCCACCGCACGGCGCGGAACGACTGACGCCGCCCCTCGGCACCGTCACCCGTCCGGAGGCTCCGGAGGAGCATCCGGCACCGTCCACTCCGACGCCAACCTTTCACCAACCTCGCCCATCCATCGTTGGCTCTGTTACAGCCGCGTGAAGGAGGGCGAAACCATGGTCTACGCACCACCCGGTTCCGAAGGAAGCATCGTCAGCTACGCCTCCCGGTACGACAACTTCATCGGCGGCGAGTGGGTGCCCCCGGTGGACGGGGCCTACTTCGACAACCCGAGCCCGGTCACCGGGCAGACCTTCACCAGCGTGGCCCGCTCCACCGCGGCCGACGTCGACCTGGCACTGGACGCCGCCCACAACGCCGCCGAGTCCTGGGGCCGGACCTCACCCGCCGAACGGTCGCTCATCCTCAACCGGATCGCCGACCGCATCGAGGAGAACCTGGAGCGGCTCGCCGTCGCCGAGACCTGGGAGAACGGCAAGCCGGTACGTGAGACGCTCGCCGCGGACCTGCCGCTGGCCGTCGACCACTTCCGCTACTTCGCCGGGGTCGTCCGCGCCCAGGAGGGCGGGATCAGCCAGCTGGACGAGGACACCGTCGCCTACCACTTCCACGAGCCGCTGGGCGTGGTGGGCCAGATCATCCCGTGGAACTTCCCCATCCTGATGGCGGTGTGGAAGCTCGCCCCCGCCCTGGCCGCGGGCAACTGCGTCGTCCTCAAGCCCGCCGAGCAGACCCCCGCCAGCATCCTGCTGGTGATGGAGCTGATCGCCGACCTGCTCCCGCCCGGTGTGATCAACGTCGTCAACGGGTTCGGCGCGGAAGCGGGCCGGCCGCTGGCCTCCAGCCCGCGGGTGGCCAAGGTGGCCTTCACCGGCGAGACCACGACCGGACGGCTGATCATGCAGTACGCCTCGGAGAACATCATCCCGGTGACGCTGGAGCTCGGCGGCAAGAGCCCCAACATCTTCCTTCCCGACGTCACGGCCTCCGACGACGACTTCCTGGACAAGGCCATCGAGGGTTTCGTGATGTTCGCCCTGAACCAGGGTGAGGTGTGCACCTGTCCCTCGCGGGCCCTGATCCACGCGTCCATCTACGACGAGTTCATGAGCAGGGCGCTCGACCGCACCAGGGCCATCATCGGCGGCGACCCGCTGGACCCGGCCACCATGATCGGCGCGCAGGCGAGCAACGACCAGTACGAGAAGATCCTGTCCTACATCGACATCGGGCTGAAGGAGGGGGCCGAGCTGCTCACCGGCGGCGGCCCGCGCACGGTTCCCGGCCTGGAGGGCGGCTACTACATCGAGCCGACGATCTTCAAGGGCACCAACGACATGCGCGTCTTCCAGGAGGAGATCTTCGGGCCGGTGGTCTCGGTGACGACCTTCGACTCGGAGGACGAGGCCCTGAAGATCGCCAACGACACCCTGTACGGCCTGGGCGCCGGAGTGTGGACCCGCGACATGAACACCGCCTACCGGTTCGGCCGGGCGATCAAGGCCGGGCGGGTGTGGACCAACTGCTACCACGCCTATCCGGCGCACGCCGCGTTCGGCGGCTACAAGCAGTCGGGCATCGGCCGCGAGAACCACAGGGTCATGCTGGACCACTACCAGCAGACCAAGAACCTGCTGGTCAGCTACTCACCCAAGAGACTGGGCTTCTTCTGATGCCGACCGGCCCCACCGGTGAGCCGCACCCGCTCCGAGTGGAGCGGGTGCGGCTCAGCCCCGCCGCCGGGGAACTGCTGACCGTGCTCCACGAACGACACGGCCCGTTGATGTTCCACCAGTCGGGCGGCTGCTGCGACGGCAGCTCGCCCATGTGCTACCCCCGGGGCGAGTTCCGGGTCGGCGGCGCGGACCTGCTGCTGGGCGTGCTGGCCCTGGACACCCCGTTCTGGATCAGCGCCTCCCAGTACGCCTACTGGCGGCACACCCACCTCACGGTGGACGTGGTCCCCGGCCGCGGCGGAGGGTTCTCCCTTGAGGCCCCGGAGGGGGTGCGCTTCCTCATCCGCTCCCGGCTGTTCACCGACAAGGAGGCCGAGCGGATCCTGGCGGAGCCTCCCCTGCCGAGCGGGGCCGCCGGCGACGCGAGGGATGGACAACATCAAATAGAGTCACAGCGGGAGTACGATGCACGGAAATGAAGTGTCGGCGGTGAGCGTCTGACACCGGGCGAAGCGTGAGCGGAGGTCGCCGATGGGCAGGGGGTCGTCGTCGCCGGGCCAGGCGGGGTCAGGCTGGGCGAGGGAACGGTTCGGCGAGCGTGCCGAGATCGTACGGCGGCAGCTGGCCGCCTCGCTGCTTGAGGCGATGGGCAACGCGCAGGACGCGCAGAGCTCCGCGCACAGCGACAAGCGGTACACCTACGGCTTCACCATGATGGCCAGGCGCTACGAGGCGCTCGCCGAGGGACTGCGTGACGAGCCGGGCTTCCGGCTGGTCAGGCCGCATGGCTCGGCGCACCACCTGGTGGTGCTCGGCGGCAACCTGCTGCTGCCGTTCCGCTACGCCGAGGACGACCGCACGCCGATCTCCGAGGCCCGGATCAGCGACGGCCGCATCTCCTCGCTGGTCCGCGAGCTGTTCGACCGGTTCGGCCCGGCGACCTCCTACCGCCAGGAGGAACTGGACCTGGCGCTCGACGGGGAAGGTGCCCAGGAGGAGCTGGACCTGTCCGCGGGGGCGGACGGTCCGGCCACGGTCCGCCCCGCGCTCACCGGACTGCCCGACGAGACCCGGCTGGTCCCGGTCGCCTACGCGGGCAACGCGCAGGCCGGCCTGCTGCGGCTCTACTGGGGCGAGGCGGAGCTCGTCGACGAGTTCGGCAGGATCCGCTGGCTGCACCACGAGCCGATCCCGTTGCCGTCCGCCTCCACAGGTCCCCTCAGCGGCCTGTGGGCGACGGAGCCCGGTGCCGCGTCGCGTTTCGACGGCGGCCTCCTGCCCGACCTCGCACTGAGCACGCGGTCTTCAGCCGAGCGGAAGAATGGCAAGATCTTCCCCGTAGGTAGTGAGGCACCAGAGGAAACCGCGGTCACCGGCGACAATGAGCAACCGTAACCAGACCCCCCTGTCCGGCGTCGCCGAGGGCGGTCCGAGCCCGCAGGCCGTCACCGACGCGTTCGACCAGGCGCGACTGACCCAGGCGCGGCAGCTGGCGGGGATGACGAAGAAGGACCTGGCCGAGCGGATCGGCGTCACCCCCGCGGCGGTGGGGCAGTACGAGACGGGCATGACCCGTCCACGCCCCGAGCTCGTTCCCCGCCTGGCCGACGTGCTCGGCGTGCCACCGGCGTTCTTCCTGCTCGGCCGCCCGCACGGCAAGCTGGACGGGTCCATGGCGCACTTCAGGAGCCTGCGCTCCACCCGTGCCCACCAGCGCGCCAAGGCCGCGGCCTTCGTCGAGCAGGTCTGGGAGCTGGCTCACGCCCTGGAGAAGCAGGTCAGGCTGCCGGACGTGGCCCTTCCCGGTTTCTCCGGCGGCGAGGTCCACTCCGGCGTCGAGTTGCCCCGCGACCCCGTCCAGGCCGCCCGTGCCCTGCGACGGCTCTGGCGGCTGGGCACCGGCCCGCTGTCGCACGTCGTTCGGCACATGGAGGCGCAGGGGATCGTCGTGGTCCTCCCTCCGCCGGACGAGGACGCCACCACGGTGGACGCCTTCTCCACCTCCCAGCTGCCGCGCCCGATCGTGGTGCTGACCGCCAACCGGTTCGACGACATCCACCGCTACCGCTTCACCGCCGCCCACGAGCTGGGCCATCTGGTGCTGCACGGTGACACGGCCTCGGGAGACACCCAGCAGGAGCGCGAGGCCGACGTCTTCGCCGCCGAGTTCCTCACCCCGCGCGACAGCATCCTGCCCGAACTGCCCGGCCGCCTCGACCTGCGCAGGCTGGTCGAGCTCAAGCGCACCTGGGGCGTGTCCGTCGACTCCCTGCTGTACCGCTGCCGCGAGGTCGGCCTGATCTCCGACTCGGCGGCGAGCCGCGCCTACCAACGGCTCAAGACGCTCCGCGACCAGCCGGGCTTCGCCGCCGAGCCGATCAGCGGCTACCCCGGCGAGCAGCCCGTGCTGCTGCGCCAGGCCTTCGACCTGGCCGTCGGCGAGACCGGCCTCACCATGGAGCGGCTCGCCGCCCAGCTGGCCTGGCCGGTCTCCCGGGTGCGTGAGCTGCTCGACCTGCCCGACCAGCGCCCGGCGTTGCGCCTCGTACCCGACGCGTCCGCGGCGGGCGGCCCTACTCGTCCTCGACGCGCTCCCTGATCCATTCCATGCCGTCCTGCCAGGAGGCGAACGCCTGGAGATAGCGGCCGTCACGGGCGTGGAAGGCGTGATACCGGAAGTCCCCGTCACTGCCCGTACGGATCAGGTCGTAGACGTCACCCTTGGAGCGGTACCACACGCACTCGCCGTCAGCGGGACGCGAGGGCGAGGCATAGGCGAACTCACGCGTGATGGACATGTGACGGATGCTACGGACCGACGAATCCGCAGGCAATGCCGTATCCATTTCATTCAGGGATAAAGTTCGCCCTTCCGGATGGCTGACACACCCGGCATCCGGGCGGTACGGCGGCCTCGGCCCGTGCCAGGCGGGCATGCCCGGCACGGGCCGAGCCCCGGCTCTCACCCGGCGGGCGGTGTGGGGGTGGGGCTCACCCGGTGGCCGGTCAGGTGCAGGTCGCCGCGGCGACGGAGGGAACCGCGGGCCGGCCCGCGCTGCAGGCGAGGGCGAACGACAGGGCGAGGATCGCCGCGGCGATCACGCGTACGTTCCTGACGACACCGGACTGGCACGAATGTGTCAACTAAGTTCACCGCCCGCCGGGTGGAGGCGTCCCCGGACGATGCCGGCCGTCCGGGAACGGTACGGATCGCCGGTCAGGGAACCCGTCCGACGGCGCCCACCGTGACGGCGCCGGCTCCCGGCGGGATGACGACGTCGCTGAGGTCGGGCCGCCAGTCGTAGACGGGCACCAGACCGGGTTCGAGGACCTCCAGCCCGTCGAACAGTTCGCGGATCTGGGTGAGGGTACGAGGGAAGACACCGCCCGCGGTGGTCGTGCCGTAGACACCACGGCCCTGGCGGACCTGCTCCTCGCTGAGGTCGCCGGAGGTAACGTGAGAGATCACCACGTGGCTGCCCGAGGCCAGCCGCCGCCCGAAGGAGGTGGCGATGTCGGCGGCCTCCTTGTCATCCGCGACGAAGTGCAGGATGGAGACCATGAGGACGGCGACCGGCTGGTCGAAGTCGATGCGCTCGCGGACCTCGGGGTGATCCAGGATCGCATCCGGCTCCCGCAGGTCCCCGGAGAGCACGGTGGTCTGCGGGTTGTCGGCGAGCAGCGCGCGGGCGTGCACGAGCACGATGGGATCGTTGTCGACGTAGACCACCCGGGAGTCGGGCGCCTCGCGCAGGACGACCTGGTGCACGTTCTCCTGCGTCGGCAGGCCGGCGCCGATGTCGATGAACTGGCGGACCCCCGCGGCGGCGAGATGCCGCACGGTGCGCCCGAGGAAGGCGCGGTTGGAACGCGCCACGTCCTTCACGTTGGGGACAAGCTCCACGATCCTGTCACCGGCCGCCCGGTCAGAGGCGAAGTTGTCCTTGCCTCCCAGGTAGTAGTCGTACATACGTGCCACACTCGGGACCGTGGGGTCGATTCCCGCCGGGACCTGCTCGTGCTCAGTCATATCCTCGCCTTCACCACTCTTTCCCGGCATGCTAGACGAGCGGCGAGCATTTCAGATCATGAAACGACATATCATCTGATCGACAATTAGGACGGCCCCAAACTCTCGGGCAGCGCATCCCCCCGGAACCCACCGGCGAACGGCCGCTGCAGTCCCGTATCAGCCCGAGAGCTCCTCGCGAAGGTCCTCCAGGAACCTCCGGCTCTCGGCGAGGGAGTACGCCTGGATGCACAGGCGGTCCATGACCTGCATGTAGTGGTCGGTCTCGTCGAGCTTGTCCAGATAGAGGGCGCTGGTGAGCTGTTCCATGTAGACCACGTCGGGCAGGTCCCGCTCGGGGAAACGCAGGATGGAGAACGGACCGCCCGCCGCGGCGTGGCCGCCCCGGTCGAACGGCATGATCTGCAGCTTGACGTTGGGCAACTCGACGGCTTCGAGCAGGTGGTCTATCTGGACGCGCAGCACCTGGGGCCCGCCGATGGGCCGCCGCAGCACGGCCTCGTCCATCACCGCCCAGAGCGTCGGAGCGTCCGGCCTGGTCAGCCGCTGCTGACGGGCCATACGGAGCGAGACCCGGCGGTCGACCTCGCTCGCCGAGGCGCCGCCGTGCACGAGCATGATGACGGCCCGCGCGTATTCGGGGCTCTGCAGGAGGCCGGGGATGAACTGCACCTCGTAGGTCCGGACCGTCGAGGCCGCCTCTTCGAGCCCGACGTAGACCTCGAACCAGTTGGGGAGCAGGTCGCCGTACTTGTGCCACCAGCCGGGCGCGTTGGCCTGACGGGCCAGTGTCAGCAGCGGGGCCCTTTCCTCGGTATCGGTCACCCCGTACATCGTCAGCAGATCCGCGACATCGCGCTCCTTGAAACCGACTCGCCCGAGCTCCAGCCGGCTGATCTTGGCGTGGGAGGCGCGGATGGCATAGCCGGCCTGCTCGCGGGTGATGTTCTTGGCGACGCGCAGCCTCCGCAGCTGGGCACCGAGAAGAATGCGCAGGATGGTGGGGCCGGCACCCCCCGCGTAGGTGAGAACACCGCTCTGCGCACCACCGTCCTCGGCGGTCTGTCTGGCCATATCGGCTCCCTGTCGCACCTTCCTACGGTGCCACAGTGTCACATATACGGTGCGAATCTCACAGTCTTGCTAGGACGCACTTGCGTATGCATTTGCAATCGCATGTGCATACATAGACAGATCTTCCTTGACAGCTCATTTTCCGACTCAGGCCCCGTGTCCGAAACCTCACGGAGGCTACCGGCCCAAGGCGAGGTCGCAGGTGTCGTCGTGCGGGACACCCCGGCCGGCCGCGGTACTGCTCTCCCCCACGTACCCGGGTTGGAGGTGCTGGGAGAGCGTGACCGTCACCGTGGACCCGGAGGAACTCGGCCTGCTCTCCCCCTCCGAGGGCGAGACCACCCGCTGAACCGACCGGCGGACCTTAACCTGCTTTTAGGGTTGGCGCAGCGTGGCGCTAACGGGGCACCCGGCAGGCTCGGGGACATGCGAAACACCACGAAACTCACCATCGCCGCCACCGGACTTCTCGCCGTCATCGCCGGAGGTGGCGCGGTCGCCTCCGCCGGAACCACGACGCCCACCCCGGCCCCCAGCGGCACGGCGACGACTCCCGCGCCGGTGAATCCGACGCCCGACGCCGAGAGCACCCCCGCGCCCGGCGAGGCGGAGGCCAAGGTCTCACGGGACGAGGCCGTCAGGATCGCTCAGGAGAAGGTGCCCGGCGCCAAGCTCGTCAAGGTCGAGTTCGACGGCGACGAGACTCCCGCCAACTGGGAGGTCGAGCTCCGCGAAGGCGACGTCGAGCACGACTTCGACGTCGACGCCGCCACCGGCGCGATCCTGGAGCAGGACCGGGAGGCCGTGGACGACGACGCCGACGACAACGCCACCAACGGCAAGAACGACCACGATGACCACGATGACCGGGATGACCGGGACGACCACCACGATCGGGACGATGACTGACCACCTGACCGGTGTGAGGAGCCCGTGACGCCCCTGTGCCACGGGCTCCCCTGCCGAACGGGCTACTCCTCCTCGGACCGCGGGGCGCGGTCCCCGGCACCCCGCACGACCTCCTCGGCGGCACCTTCCCGGACGTACCGCCTGCCCGTGCGAACGGCCGCGGAGGACGCGGTCGTCAGCGCCGCCGCACCCGGTAGGCCAGCGCCGCGAGGGCGGTGACCCCCAGAAGCCCCGCGACCAGGTACGAGGGCCGCCACCAGGAGCCGCGCTCCACGACCGCCACGGTGGTCATACCGCCGGGCGCACCCCCCGCGGGCGCCGCCGCCGGGGTGGCGACGGGCGTGGCGGCGACGGGCGTGGCGGGAGTGCTGGAGGCGACATCGCCCAGGGGGACGGCCGGCGGCCGGATCGCCCCCCAGTGCTCCTGCGGCGGCTGGCCGGCGATCGACTGCCTGAACTCCCTGGGAACCGGGGCGATCTCCAGCCCTCCCGGCACGGTGAGGGTGCCGATCCGGTAGGGCGCGAACCAGCCCTGGACTGCCTCCACCTGCCACGTTCCCTTGGGCAGCGAGATCGCGGCGGCGTAGTGGGCGGGCTCCTTCAACTCCACTCCGACAAACTTGAGGCTTTTCTTCCCGTCCGTGAACTTCAGCGCGACCTCGCCCAGGTCGTCGCCCAGGTACGGGTGGGTGCCGTGCTGAAGCAGCCAGAAGCCGAGCGTGTACGTCGTGTCCGGGGCCGTCTTCGCGGGAACCGGGTCCATCACGGTGATCGCCCAGCCTCCGGCCCGCGCCGGTGCGGCCAGGGCCAGCAGGGGGACGATGAACGCCAGGAGGATAAGGATTCGTCTCATGCGGGAGGTACACCGGCCGGGCCGGTCAGGTTCCCGTCACCGGGCGGGCGCGAGGCCGGATCGGCGGGCACGGCGAGACGGCCACGGCCGGGAGTCGAGGCCGAAAGCAGGGGTATGGACAGCAGATGAGCCTTCAGGAAGAACTGCGGCAGGTCGAAGAGGATCTGGAGAGACTGCGTAACGAGGTCGCCGAGATACGCAGGCAGGTCGGAGAGCTCGGCCCCACCGACCTCGTCGAACGATCAATGATGATCAACCAGGCCGACGAGCAGGAGATCCTCGTCAACGAACTCGACGCCAGGCGCGAAGACCTCCTCAAGCGCCTCGGCAAGGAGTGACCGGGACCACCGGCACCAAGATGCCCCCACCTGCGGTTCTTCACACTTGGTTATCTGTGGTTCCCCAGGGTAACCATAACAGCGAACCACCATCAGGGGGATGAAATGATCAGTACGCTTCACAAAATGGGCGTGAAGTCCAACGCGATGTACATCGCCGGAATCGCCTCGATCGGCCTGTCCTTCGCGGCGTGGCTGGCATCGAATTCGGCGGAGAAGGCAGGCATCGACCGGGCGGACCGGTGGGGGATCTTCATCGGTGAGTGGGCACCCACCTTCTTCGGGATCGGGATCGCGCTGCGCATGGAGGAGGCCCGCGACGAGATGCGGCCGACGGAGCAGGAGATGCTCCACGGCACGTACTCCGAGGGCAGAATGCCCTCGCGCGCGGGTGTCTAGGCCCCCTCTCGCGGACCTTGCCGTGGCGAGGGTCGGTCAGGTGGTGCCTCGCGAGGCGGAGGAGGGAGCCGCGGCGGGCCGCGGTGATCGACGGCAACGCGGCGAGGCGCCACCTGACCGTGCCGTTGGATGATCGAAGGCGGGGCGTGTCCACCGGGACGCACCCCGCCTTCGTGCCCGGCCCTCATTCCCGCTCCGCCCGCCGGGAGACGGGTCACGGCGCTGTGACCAGGGCCGGATGTCTCGGGTCGTCGACGCGAACGACCATGTCGGCGACCCGCGCCGGCGCGACCTCCGCCTCGTAGCGCGCGTAGGCGGGCAGCGTCCAGCGCTCCTCGTCCGGGGTGCGCCGGGCGAGCGCGCCCGGCGAGAGCCTCAGGTGCACGGTCAGGTCGAACGGCAGCCCCCTGCCCAGCAGCAGCGGACCCGCCAGCAGCAGCACCCCACCTGGGGGGACGGTGACGTAGGGCGCGCGGGTGGCCCGATCGATCGTGCTGTCCCACAGCGTGGGCAGCACCTTCCCCGACCGGCCGGGAGCGAGCGGCCCCAGAACCTCGCGGACCAGCCCTTTGTAGTCGAACCAGTCGGTGTAGAAGGAGTCAGGATCGATCCTGCCGTACTCGAAACGGAGCGAGGCCGGGCGCAGGAAGTCGGCGGAGAGGACACGGAGCACCTCCCGGCCGCGGAGCCGGAGCGGGTCGACCAGCGCGTCGGCGAGATCCCCGGGCCGCGCCGCCGGCGCTCCGTCGAGCGCGACGCGCACCCAGGAGTCACGAGGCTCCGCGTCCACCCGGTTCGCGACTTCCTCCACCAGTGACGACGGGGAGATCGGCATTATGTCCACTCCACCATCCTGGCCGACACCCGACCAGTCTCCGACCGTGGATCGGCCGACCGCCATGCTCGGGTCAAGGTCGGACGTGATGCCGATCAAAAGTCGGTCTGCCCGGGTTGTCCCGCCGCTACGGGCGGTAACGATCCATATGGGATCGACGGCTCGGCCGTGACTGAGCGTCGGCCTCCCGGTCGCGTCACGTCCCTGTCGGCGCGACCCGGTAGTTGGCGTGATCTTCACGTCTTTCCGCAACCGAGATCACGGCACGTTACGCACGGAGACAGTGATGTCAGGAGGATTTCAGTGATCAAGCGCGGTAAGCCGACCAAGAACGGCCAGGTCAAGCTGACTTTCACCATAGCGGAGGGCCCGGCCAGGGGAGGGGTTTCACTGGTCGGCGACTTCAACGGCTGGGACCCCTACGCCCACCCCATGCAACGCAAGGAGAACGGCACCTACCAGGTGAGCCTGACCGTCCCCGCACGGCAGCCCATCCGTTTCCGCTACCTCGCGGACGGCGGCGTGTGGTTCGACGACGCCGACGCCGATCACCACGACGAGCACGGTGGCCGGATCAACCCGGTGGACGTCCAGGAAGCGCCGGAGGGAATCACCTCGGCGCCCGGCGTCGGCAAGCCGATGCGGCAGACGCTCACGGCGGGGCTGCCGGTCACGAACTCGGTATCCGCCTCGTAAGGTCTGGAACCACGCATGGAACGGAGTCCCGTGCGCGGGACATGCCGTTGCGCCGTCTCCGCGATCACCGGGGCGACCTGCCCCTTCCCGTCCCCGCGAGGGCGTGAAAAGGCAGGCTGCCCCGCCCGCGGACGGTGACCGGGTTCTCACGGATGACCGCCGAGTACGCCGAGGGTGTCGCGGGCGACAGGGCCAAGGCCGCGGCGGCGGTGAGGAGGTCCCCGATCGTCCGCTCCGCCGGATCGGGGTCGGGACTCCGCTCGCTGTGCTCGGTGCGCAGGACCTCGCCGTCGACGAGGTGAAGCTCCCGCGTTGACCGTGGGCACTGCCGGGCCTGTGGTTCCCATTTTCCGGGCCTGCCCGGAGGCGGAACGGGCAAACGGCGCCTCCCTGAGCGGGTCCGCTTCGCGTCGGGCGCCGTCCTGACATCCGGCGGTTCCCGGTCACCCGTTGAACTGTCACAAGCCACGGGCGTACGGTGGTGCTGATGGCACCAGTCCTTGCACGGCTCCCGACAGGGCGCTGTCTCCAACTGCCGTAGACAGCGGGGCGATATGACTCGGCTTTCCGTCACCGTGGACGCGCGTCCGCAGTTCTCCGTAGTGACCCTGATCGGCGATCTGGACAAGTCATCGGCTCCCCTGCTGGAGGAGAGACTCGCGGAGTTCATGAGACGGGGCCATGTCTGCCTGGTCGTCGACACGACGAAGCTGGAATTCTGCGACTCCACGGGCATCTGGGTGCTGCTGACCAGCCTGCGGCGCGCCTACGAGCGGAAGGGCTGGCTGCGCCTCGTCGGCGTGCACGGATTCCTCGGCCGCCTGCTCGATCTGACCAAACTGCGAGACGCGTTTCCCATCGCCTCCACGGTCGAGGAGTCGGTGCGCGAACTCTCCGGTGAGAGCGTCATCGCCTCACGTTGATTCCCGGCGGGATCGTGAGCCGGACCGTGGACACGGACATGGCTGCCGGGCGCGCCCGCTCCCCGAGGAGAGCGGGCGGGCGGATCAGCCGCGGGAGACCAGGCGGACGAACTCCTCGAACGAGAATCGGCCGTCGCCATCGGAGTCGCCGTCCCGGTTCAGCGACCCGATGGCCTCCGCGGGCAGGTCGGGGAAGTGCCCGCCGAACTCCGCCTCCGTGATGAATCCGTCACCGTCGGCGTCGATGGCCGCGAACGCCCGCCTGAGTTCCGCCAACCGCTCCCCCGTGGGCTCTGTCGACATGGTGACCCGCCTCTCTCAACGACCCGCACTTCGATCAGCAGCCAACTTACGGGAGGAGCCACCCGCACAGCTACATCGCGATATATGTCATGTTTTATTATCAAAAATCCGCTTTGCTGGCGTGGTTCCCCTGTATCCCGCGCCTAGACTGCGAGCATGATTCGCCCCGCAACACCGGATGACATTCCGACGATCATCGACATGATCCACGGCCTCGCGGAGTACGAGAAGGCGCCGGATCAGGTCAAGAACACCCCGGACCTGCTCCGTGAGGCGCTCTTCCGCCCCTCCCCCAGCGTGTTCTGCCACATGGCCACCGATGGGGACAGGGCCACGGGGTTCGCGATCTGGTTCGTCTCCTACTCGACCTGGACCGGTACGCACGGGGTCTACCTCGAAGATCTTTTCGTCCGCCCCGAGCACCGGCGTGGCGGGTACGGCAGGGAACTGCTCACAGAACTGGCCCGCATCTGCGTGGAGCGCGGCTACGACCGGTTCGAGTGGTCGGTGCTCGACTGGAACGCCCCCGCCATCGACTTCTACCGGTCGCTCGGCGCGGAACCGCAAGACGAGTGGGACAGGTACCGGCTCGCGGGCCCCGCGCTCGAGAAGCTCGCCGCGACGGAGAGAAAGCTGTAGTCACACCAGGTCCGTCCTTGCCGCCGAGACCGGCCGGAACACCGTTCCGGCCGGTCTCGGCGTTTTCCGTATGGCATTCCCCGCACCATCCGGAAGCCCTCGTGCGAAAACCTCACCGGAACACGCTCAGGCTGTGAACCTTTCATCTCACAAAGCCGCCCTCCACTCATCTGACCTGCTACGACAGCCTGTCATCGGACCTCGGGAAAGGCGCTCCGTTTACACCCCTGGATCGACGACCTAGAGTCCGTCTCGCGTGAGCGCCTCACCGCCATTGATCAACTACTCGTCACCCCTCGAAAGGGAGGGTAATTCTGTGAGTAAATGGCGAAGTATGGCTGTCGCCAGTGTGGCCACATTAATGACCGCACTGCTCGCCGTCGTCCTCGTTCCCCAGTCGGCCTCGGCGCACGGCGCCATGATGACGCCTGGCAGCCGGACCTTTTTCTGCTGGCAGGACGGCCTCTCCCCGCAGGGGAACATCGTGCCCATCAACCCGGCCTGCTCGGCGGCGGTGGCCCAGAGCGGAGCCAACTCGCTCTACAACTGGTTCAGCGTGCTGCGGTCCGACGGCGCCGGGCGGACCCAGGGGTTCATCCCGGACGGCCAGGCGTGCAGCGGCGGCAACCCCGGCTACAGCGGGTACGACCTGCCGAGCGCCGACTGGCCGGTGACGCACCTGACCTCGGGCGCGTCGATCCAGTTCAAGTACAACAAGTGGGCCGCCCACCCCGGCTGGTTCTACCTCTACATCACCAAGGACGGCTGGAACCCCAACCGGGCGCTGACCTGGGGTGACCTGGAGAGCACGCCCTTCCACACGGCCGACCACCCGCAGAGCGTCGGCTCACCGGGTACCAACGACGCCCACTACTACTGGAACGCCACGCTGCCCTCGAACAAGACGGGCCGCCACATCATCTACTCGGTGTGGAAGCGCTCCGACTCCAACGAGACGTTCTACAACTGCTCCGACGTGGTCTTCGACGGCGGTAACGGCGAGGTGACCGGTGTCGGCCGGCCGGGCACCAACCCGACCCCGACCCCGACCGTGACGCCGACTGTGACCCCGACCGTGACCCCGACCGTGACGCCACCACCGGGGAACGCGGCGTGCACCGCCTCCTACAAGACCGTCAACTCCTGGTCGGGCGGCTTCCAGGCCGAGGTGACCGTGAGCAACCCGGGTTCCGCCGCCATCAACGGCTGGACCGCGAAGTGGACGCTCGGCAGCGGCAGTGCCATAAACAGCCTGTGGAACGGCACGTACACCGCATCGGGGTCCGCGGTCACGGCCAAGAACGCCGACTGGAACCGGACGATAGCGGCCGGAGGCTCGACCACCTTCGGGTTCACCGCCTCGGGCACCAGCGGCTCCCCGACCGTCACCTGTACCAGCCCATAACCGGTCGTGGTCCCGCCGGTGCCTGACGGGCGCCGGCGGGACCACGCGCGTTTCCCCGCCTCACCCCGCCGTGTCCGTACCGGGCACGTGTCCTCGCGGAAGGGAATCCCGTGCCGCCCACCACGAAGATCGCGCAACTGCTGGGTCTCGTCTCGCTCGGCGCGGCGGTGACCCTGATCGCGGCGGCCTGCGCGGGCCGGACGCCGGAGGGCCGGCACACCGCGGCGCACCTCCCCTCCCCGATCCCCCCTCAGGCCACCTCGGCGCCACCGCCTTCCCCGGCCGTCCAGCGAGACACCCCGGCCGCGCTCCCGGCCGCGGCGAAGTGCCGGGCGACGGTCACCCTGGTGGAGTCGTGGCCCGGCGGCTACCGGGGCGCCGCGACGATCACCAACGACGGCGAGCAGCCGCTGGGCGGCTGGTACATCCAGTGGATGCTGCCGCAGGGGGCGACCCTGACCCAGGCGTGGAACGGCACCCACATGCAGAGCGGTCCCGTCGCGATGATCCACGCCTTGGGCGACAAGCCGCCGCTGCGGCCGGGAGCGACCGCCACCGACATCGGCTTCGTGGGAGCCGCCGCCACCCCCCCGGCCTTCACCGAGATCACCTGCGGTTAGCGGCACCCCGGGGCGGGCGCCCGCTCCCGGTCGGCTGAGGCCGGACGCGTCCGCGAGCGTCCCCACCCGGGCCTCGAACCGGTGGTGATCGGCTCCCTCACCGCGGTCGGAGCCACCATCGAGTGGACCCGGCCGCCCCCACCCTGGAGGTATCGCCCTGGCTTCCTGCTCACGACCGTCGCCGCCGCGGTACGGCCCATGATGGTGCGCGGTTCTTTTCCGGCTCTCGCGTGATTCCCGCCTCCGGCTCTCCGACCCGCCGGGGAGGTGAGGCGGTAGCTTGGGACCGCCATCAAGAAGGAAGAGAGATCGTGACCACGTCTATTCATCAGCGGATCGCCGAAGAGCTGGGTGTGCGCGAGCGACAGGTGCGGGCGGCGGTGGACCTGCTCGACGGCGGCGCCACCGTGCCGTTCATCGCCCGCTACCGCAAGGAAGCCACCGAGATGCTCGACGACACGCAGCTGCGCACTCTGGAGGAGAGGCTGCGCTATCTGCGGGAGCTGGAGGAGCGGCGCACCGCGATCCTGGAATCGATCGAAGGCCAGGGCAAGCTCGACGACGCCCTGCGGGCACAGATCATGGCGGCCGACTCCAAGGCCCGCCTGGAGGACATCTACCTTCCCTACAAGCCCAAGCGGCGGACCAAGGCGCAGATCGCCAGGGAGGCGGGGCTCGAACCGCTCGCCGACGGTCTGCTGGCGGACCCGTCGGTCGACCCGCGGGCCGCTGCGGAGGCGTTCGTCGGCGAGGGGGTGGCCGACGCCGCCGCCGCGCTTGACGGTGCTCGCGCGATCCTGGTCGAGCGGTTCGGCGAGGACGCCGACCTGGTCGGCGAACTGCGCGAGCGGATGTGGACGAAGGGGCGCCTGGTCGCGGCGGTCCGCGAGGGCAAGGAGGCGGAGGGCGCCAAGTTCTCCGACTACTTCGACTTCGCCGAGCCGTTCACCAAGCTGCCCTCGCACCGGATCCTGGCGATGTTCCGGGGGGAGAAGGAGGAGGTCCTCACCCTCACCCTGGAGCCGGAGCCCGAGCCCACCGGCACCTACGAGGGCCGCGTCGCGCACCGCTTCGGCATCGCCGACCGGGGAAGGCCCGCCGACGCGTGGCTGGCCGACACGGTCCGCTGGGCCTGGCGCACCCGCATCCTCGTCCACCTCGGCATCGACCTGCGGACGCGCATGTGGCAGGCCGCCGAGGAGGAGGCGGTCCGCGTGTTCGCCGCGAACCTGCGCGACCTGCTGCTCGCCGCGCCCGCGGGGAGCCGCGCGACCATGGGGCTGGACCCGGGGCTGCGCACCGGCGTGAAGGTCGCGGTGGTCGACGCGACCGGCAAGGTGCTGGCCACCGACACGATCTACCCCCACGAACCGCGCCGCCAGTGGGACCAGTCGCTGGCCACCCTCGCCGCGCTGGCGAAGAAGTACGACGTGGAGCTCGTCTCCATCGGCAACGGCACCGCCTCGCGCGAGACCGACAAGCTCGCGGGCGAGCTGGTGAAGCTGGTCCCCGGGCTGACCAAGGTCGTGGTGTCGGAGGCCGGGGCCTCGGTCTACTCCGCCTCGGCGTTCGCCTCGCAGGAACTGCCCGGCATGGACGTGTCGCTGCGCGGCGCCGTGTCGATCGCCCGGCGGCTCCAGGACCCGCTGGCCGAGCTGGTCAAGATCGACCCCAAGTCGATCGGCGTCGGCCAGTACCAGCACGACCTCGCCGAGACCAAGCTCTCCCGCTCCCTCGACGCGGTGGTGGAGGACTGCGTGAACGCGGTCGGCGTCGATGTCAACACCGCCTCGGCACCGCTGCTCACCCGGGTCTCGGGCATCGGCTCCGGGCTCGCCGAGAACATCGTCCAGCACCGCGACGCCAACGGCCCGTTCCGTTCCCGCAAGGCGCTGAAGGACGTGGCCAGGCTCGGCCCGAAGGCCTTCGAGCAGTGCGCGGGCTTCCTGCGCATCCGCGGCGGCGACGACCCGCTCGACACCTCCAGCGTGCACCCGGAGTCCTACCCGGTGGTGCGGCGCATCCTGCAGAGCACCGGCGGTGACATCACCACCCTGATCGGCAACGGTACGGTGCTGCGGGCCCTGCGCCCGGCGGAGTTCGTGGACGACACCTTCGGGCTGCCGACCGTCACCGACATCCTCTCCGAGTTGGAGAAGCCGGGCCGTGACCCGCGCCCGGCCTTCAAGACGGCGACCTTCAAGGAGGGCGTGGAGAAGCTCTCCGACCTCACCCCCGGCATGCTGCTGGAGGGCGTGGTCACCAACGTGGCCGCCTTCGGCGCCTTCGTCGACGTCGGCGTGCACCAGGACGGCCTGGTACACGTGTCGGCGCTGTCGCACAACTTCGTCAAGGACCCGCGCGAGGTGGTCAAGCCCGGTGACATCGTCAGGGTGAAGGTGCTCGACGTCGACATCCCCCGCAAGCGCATCTCGCTCACCCTGCGCCTGGATGACGACGTCAAGCCGTCCGGCCCGCGAGGACCGCGCGACCAGCGCGACCAGCAGGGCGGTGGCGGTCAGCGCCAGGGCGACGGCGGCAGGCGGGGTGGCGGGCAGAGCGACGGGCAGAGCGGCGGGCAGGCACGCGGCGACCGGCAGCGGCAGGACCGCGGGGGCCGGCAGCGTAACGCGCCGAGCGGTGCGATGGCCGACGCCCTGCGCCGCGCCGGGCTCGACGGCTCCGGCGGTCGCCCCTGATCCGTACCGGATGATCCGGACGGCGCGTAAGAGACCCTCGGCGTCGGCGGCCGCCGGTGCCGCACGGAACCACGACGAAGACAGGCCCGGTGGCCTCCGCGAACGAGGCCACCGGTGCCGCACGACCCTCGGGTGCTCCGCTCGCCCCGTCGGCGGGCCGCGGGCGTCCTGACGAATTCCTCTGACAGGGACCGCCCCCTGGAACGGCCCCCTCCGCAGGTCACCGCCTCGCGCCTCCGCACAGATCACAGCGTTTCGCACGGGCCTGCCAGCCGGGCCGCGCGACTTTTTTTACCTCTTGTATTGACTAGAGAACGAAGTCTGACCTAGGGTCCCGGGCAAGCGAGACCTTGCCGTGAAGGGACCCCCCATGACTCGCTCTCTCCAACGCGGGACGTTGGCGGATGCGAGGCGCGCCGACCGCTCCCCATCCGGGCAAGACCTCGCCTCCCCCTGCCGTATCCGTCGCGGCAGGACCTCAGGACACGCCGAGCGGCGCGCCGCCACACGTCAGGCCCACCGGATCGCGTACGGCCACTCGCAAAAAGCACGCTCGTCATGTCCGGCCCCCCGCACGCCCCCTCCAAGACGGAAGGAAATCCGCGTATGGCCGCCAGACAGTCGCCTCCCCGGCGCCGTCGCACGCCGCTCCCGACCACCCTCGGCGGGATGCTCACCGTCGTCGCCCTCGCCCTCGCCGGGGTGACGGTCGCGTCACCGGCCGCCGCCGCCACCGGGCAGATCACCGGCATCGGCGGCAAGTGCGTCGACGTCGCCGCCGCCAACAGTGCCAACGGCACCGCCGTCCAGCTCTACGACTGCAACGGCACCTCCGCCCAGCAGTGGACCCTCGGCACCGACGGCACCATCCGCGCCCTCGGCAAGTGCCTGGACGTCACCGCCGCCGGCACCGCCAACGGAACGCAGATCCAGCTCTACGACTGCAACGGCACCGCCGCCCAGCAGTGGGTCCACAGCGGGGCCCGCGACATCGTGAACCCCGCGGCCGACAAGTGCCTGGACGCCACCGGCCAGTCCAGCGCCAACGGCACCCGCCTGCAGATCTGGGAGTGCAGCGGCAACGCCAACCAGAAGTGGACCGTCCCGGCGGCCTGACCACCCCCGTCATGGGCCGGGCGGTCTCGGCCCATGACGGGCTCCCGACCGGCCGGAGGCCGACTTCGCCGCACGGTCAGAGCAGGCGCCTGATGTCGCCGTAGGCCCGGTAGAAACCGCCCCGCTCGGAGAAGCGGACGCCCTCGACGAGGTAGCGTGCCCCGGCCTCGCGCACCCCCTTGGGGAACTGCACGTTCCGCCGCGTGTCGTAGCCCTCGCTGACCACCCGTACCCGGAGCCGCTCGCCCTCGCGGAAGCACTCCACCACCACGCCCTCGCCGGTGTGCGAGACCGTGTCGAGCACCACGGTCTCCAGCACGGTGGTGGGCTCCACCACCGCCAGTCCGGCGGACGCCTTGACGTCGACAGACTCGGGGACGCTGCCCCCCTGGGCCGCCCTGATCGCCTCCTCGCCCACGTCGATGCAGGCCAGGGTGCCGTCGGTGGTCACGATGTAGAGGCGGTCGTCGAGATACTGCATGGAGAAGGCGGAGCCGCAACCGGTGGCCAGCTTCCACAGGCGCTCGCCACCCTGGTCGAAGCAGTAGATCGAGGAGTGATTGTCACCGGCGAAGACGTAGCGGCCTTCGGGAGCGGTGGCGCAGGAGAAGACCGTGGCGTCACAGCGGTAGACCGCCTGGCTGACGCCATCCGACTTGCGCAGCCGGTGCACGGCGCCGCGCGAGGTGCCGGCGTAGACCGAACCGGCCTCCTGCCAGCCGAACAGCACCGCGCCGTTGATGGGCGTCTCCCACACCGGCACCCCGTCCGCGGCGTCATAGCGGGCCACCCCGGTGGAGTGTCCGTGGTAGACGGCCTCGTCGTCGCAGCGGACCATCCAGGCCGAGTCGCCCCTGCCCTTGCGCGCCCACTGGAACTCGTCCTCGTGGTCGATCGTGGTGATCCGCCCAGCACGGTCGGAGACGCCCAGCACGCCGTCGTGGATGTCCAGCCAGTAGATGTCGACGTCCTCGGCGATCTCGTACGCGACCCTCGGCACCTTGCCGCCGAGGTCGTAGACCTTGCCGTCGTCGGCGCCCGCGTAGATCCAGAAGTCGTCGCCGACGATGCACTTGACCCCGTCGGGGAGCCGGAAGCGGCCGGTGACGGTGCCGCCGTGGGTGACGGTGTAGACGTCACCGCGCTGGTTGCCGACCCAGCAGCGCTCGGAGTCGACGAAGATGCCGAACGCCGCCGCGCCGCTGGCGAAGCGCCAGAGCACCGGCGCCTGGGTGGCGGTGGAGCGGGCGCTCTCCACGCTGCGCCTGGTGACCGTGCGGCGCTGGCGCACCCCCTGCACGGCGGGGGCGTAACCCCTGCGGATCTTCTCGTTGATCTTCTTCGCGGCGGCCGCCTCGGCCTTCGCCACGCTGGCGAAGGCCGATGCCTTGGACTGGCCGGACTCGCCGATGCGGCCGTACCTGATCGTCACCTGGGTCCCGTCGAGCACCACCTCGTAGAACTTGTGCGAGCTCCCGCCGTCCTCGGACAGTTCCAGGTACGTGCTCCGCGCGGTCATGCTCCACCCTCTCCGTTGATCGACGTTTCCGGAGCGTAGGGCAGCCGTACGACAAATAATGAAAAGTCAGGAAAAGTAGCGGCGAGGGTTGTCGATCGGCAGCCGAACCCGTCCGTGTTTCGCACGCTCCGGCCTCCCCCCGGACCGGGAGTACGTCACCCCGGATCGCGAACGGCCGCTGGGAGCGTGCGGCGGGTACGGCCGCACCCGGCTCCGGCCATCAGGCCCAGCATGGCCAGCACCGCCACCTCGAAGCCCACCACCAGCCGCTGCGTCACCCCGGCGGGGATGTCCTCGCCCGCCAGGTCCACGCCGGCCATCCGCACCACGTACGGGAGGACCACCAGGACCAGCACGCCCAGGGAGGCCAGACTGAGCAGCCGGATCGTGCGGGCGTACGGACCGGCCGCGTGCCGCCTGGCCAGGAGCAGTCCGGCGACCGGCATCGTCAGGAAGGCCACGAACGCCGCGTACCTGTGGATGCCACCGGACATCGACAGCGGCACGCCCGGCTCGTCGGTGGGGAAGGCGCCGATCAGCAGCATGCACAGGCCCCAGATTCCGACCAGCAGGGCCGCCGCGCGGTCCCCGTCCCGCCGGGCCAGCATGGCCCCGATGATCGTCGCGGCGGCGGCGAAGAGCGTGAGCGACAGGGGAAGCAACCAGCCGTCCGCCTCGAACGCGTACTCGCTGATCACCGTGTGCACCGGGTCGAGACCGGTGACCACGTGCAGCCCGAGCATCGTGGCCGCCCCGGTGCCGATCGCCGCGTAACCGCCAAGGATCATCGCAGATCCCGTGAACGCCTGACTTCCCATGCCTCAACGATGGCGACGATCAAGATTCCGGAATATCGGAGAGAGCCCCCTGACGTCCCTGAACGGTCCCGTAAGGATCTCGGGGCCAGGTGGTGCCGTCCTCCCGGGGACGCTCCCCGCGCCATCTCCCTGACCTGCGCGAAAACCCGCGATGGTAGGGCGGCCCCCATCAGGGTCGCCCTCGGGGTGAACATGGCTCGAAAACCACGTACTGTGCCCCTCACCGCCATCAAGGCCTGCCTTGATCCGCAATCCCCCCAAAGATGGATGTCAACCTCCCTCCCCGCCCCTTACCCTCACGTCATGCCGCACCCCCCTCCCCCCGCGTCGTGAGCCGCCGTTTCCCGCCCACCGCCGTCGACTGGCTGATCGCGGCGGTCATGGCCGTGTTCGGGCTCGCCGAGGAGCTCAGCAGACGCACGTCGGCCTTCGACCACGAGCAGTCCCCGTGGTGGCTGGTCGCGGTGATGGCCGCGGCGGCCCTGGTGCTCGTACGGCGCCGTGCCCCGTTCACGGTCCTGACCGTCTACTCGCTGGCGAGCGCGGTGAGCTTCGCGTACTTCGGCGACCTCGCCGCCGCCTGGCAGTTCTACACCCAGCTCATCCTGCTGTTCACCCTGATCAGCGAGGCTCCCCTGCGAGATCCCAGGACCGGGATCGGGCTCGTGGTCACCGGACTTTTCATCGGGTCGATGATGCTGGCCGTCGACCAGCAAGCCGCTCCAAGGGACGTGGTGGTGACCATGGTGATGGCCTCGATCGCCGGCGGCACGGGCTTCGCCGTATGGCGGCACCGGCAGGTCGCGGCCCTGGCGCGAGAACGTGGCGAGTTGCTCGCCCGCGAGGCCGTGGCCGAGGAGCGCACCCGGATCGCCCACGAGCTGCACGACGTGGTCGCCCACAGCGTCAGCGTCATGGTCATGCAGGCCGGCGCGGCCAGGTTGATGCTCCGCCCCGAGCAGTTGGCCGAGCGCGAGACGCTGACCGTGGTGGAGGAGGCCGGCCGCGAGGCGGTCGAGGAGCTCCGCCGCATGCTCGGCCTGCTGTGCACCGACTCCGGCGAGGACGGGCTGGCCCCGCAGCCCAGCCTGGCCCGGCTGGAGGACCTGGTGGAGCAGGTACGCGCCGCCGGGCTGGAGGTGGAGCTGACCGTGCGGGGCGAGGCCCGGCCGCTCCCGGCCGGGCTGGAGCTGTCGGCCTACCGGATCATCCAGGAGGCGCTGACCAACACGCTCAAGCACGCGGGCCCGGCACGCGTCACGGTCACCGTCTCCCACCTGCCGCGTACGCTCAGCCTGGAGGTCGTCGACGACGGCCCCAGAAACGGCCACGCCGGTCTCCAGGGCGCCGGGCACGGCCTGATCGGCATGCGGGAGCGGGTCGCACTCTTCCACGGGCGGCTCGCCACCGGGCCGCTACGGGACGGCGGTTACGGCGTCAGTGTCTCGTTCCCGCTGGCGGTGCGGGCCACCGGAGAGGAACCCGCCGGTTGAGCGGTCGGCACCCACATCAACCGTCTGCGCGACCGTGCCGAGATGGTCAGGCGCTGAACTCAGTAGGCGAAGAACACCGTCTCGCCGTCGCCCTGGAGGCGGACGTCGAACCGGTAGGACCGCTCCCCCTCCGGCACCGCGACGAGCGTGCTCCGGCGCGACGGGTCCACCTCGGCGGGGAACCGCGCCTCCGCGGTGAGATAGACCCGGGTCCAGACCGGCTTGAGCAGGCCACGCGCGAAGATCAGCAGGGGGATGTAGCCGTCGGGCCTGGCCGTGCGGAAGCGGTAGGAGCCGTCGGCCCCGGTCTCGCCACGACCGAACAGCCCCGGCTGGCAGATCTCCAGCAGCGCGTCGGCCACCGGCTCGCCCGCACCGTCCAGCACCCGGCCACGCAGCTCGATCGCGTCCGGATGGTCCTCGGGCACGACGAGAGGCCCCTCGGCGTACGGCAGGGCGTACCCGAAGAACGGGCCCACGGTCTGCGACGGGGTCTGCGACATCACTCCTCCTCGAACGGGGTCGCGCCCAGCACGACGTCCCAGCGGTAGCCGAGCGCCCACTCGGGCTCGGTGACATCCAGGTCGAAGGCGGAGACGAGCCGTTCGCGGTCCTTGGGCTCCGGGACCGACTGGAAGATCGGGTCGTAGGCGAACAGCGGATCGCCGGGGAAGTACATCTGGGTGATCAGACGCTGGGTGAAGGCGGTGCCGAACACCGAGAAGTGGATGTGCGCCGGACGCCAGGCGTTGGGGTGATTACGCCAGGGGTAGGACCCCGGCTTGATCGTGACGAACCGGTAGCGGCCCTCGGCGTCGGTCAGGCAGCGGCCGAACCCGGTGAAGTTCGGATCGAGCGGGGCCGGGTGCTGGTCCACCGGATGGGCGTACCTGCCGGTGGCGTTCGCCTGCCAGACCTCCAGCAGCGTGTTCGGCACCGCCCGGCCCCGGCTGTCGAGGACCCGGCCCGTGACGATGATCCGCTCGCCGATCGGCTCGCCCGCGTGCTGCCTGGTCAGGTCGTGGTCCAGCGGCCCGACCGGCCGGTGGCCGTAGACCGGGTCGAGCAGCTCCGCCGCCTCGGGATCGAGGGCGGGTCGCACCGGCGGGTACGAGGGGGCGCGGAGCAGGGTGCTGAGATAGCCGGGGGTGAGGTGGTGCGGATGCGGATCTGTGAGGGTCACGGGCGGGCTCCGAAATCGAAGGGCAGGCCGACGTAGTTCTCCGCGAGCGTGGTCGCGGCGGCCTCTGAGGAGGTGACGTAGTCGAGATGTGAGATCTGCAGGCGCCGCCCGTAGGGGTCGTCGGTGTCGAAGGTGTGCAGCAGCGTGGTCATCCACCAGGAGAAGTGCTGGGCGCGCCAGACCCGCTTCAGGCAGCTGTCGGAGTAGGCGTCCAGCAGGTCGCCGGAACCCGTCGCGTAGAACTCGGCCAGGGCCGCGGTCAGCAGCCGGACGTCCGCGACCGCCAGGTTGAGCCCCTTGGCTCCGGTGGGCGGCACGATGTGGGCGGCGTCCCCGGCGAGGTAGAGGTTGCCGTGGCGCATGGGCTCGGCGACGAACGAGCGCATCGCCGACATGTCCCTGGAGATGATCGGCCCCTCGGCCAGCGTGAACCCGGGGACCGTCTCCAGACGTGCCCGCAGCTCGGCCCAGATCCGCTCGTCCGGCCAGTCGTCGAGCGAGGCGTCCGGGGGAACCTGGAGGTAGAAGCGGCTGATCTCCTCGGAACGCATGCTGTGCAGCGCGAAGCCCCGCTCGGTATGGGAGTAGATCAGCTCCTTGGCCGACGGAGGGACCCGCGCGAGGATGCCGAGCCAGGCGAAGGGGTAGTCCCGTTGGAAGACCGTCAGGACGCCCTCGGGGACCGACCGCCGCGAGACGCCGTGGAAGCCGTCGCACCCGGCGATGACGTCGCAGTCGAGGCGCTCGCCCTGGAAGGTGAGGTAGGGGTCCCTCTCCAACGAGTGCAGGGCGACGTCCGGGACGTCGAAGAGAATCTTCCCTCCGTCGGCCAGTCTGCGGGCGACGAGGTCCTTGACGACCTCCTGCTGGCCGTAGACGGTGATGGCCCGGCCGGGAACGAGCTCCTCGAAGGGGATGCGGTGCCCGGCCCCGCCGTACCGCAGCTCGATGCCGTGGTGCGGCAGCCCCTCGGCGCGCATCCGGTCACCGACGCCCGCCTCGTTGAGCACGTCCACCGTGCCCTGCTCCAGCACCCCGGCCCGCACGCGTTGTTCGATGTAGTGCCTGCTCCGTGCCTCAAGGACCACCGAGTCGATGCCCCGCAGGTGGAGCAGATGGGAGAGGAGCAGCCCTGCGGGGCCCGCTCCGACGATCCCGACCTGAGTTCGCATGCGTCGAGCATTCCGCACCGTCCACCCCCGCACGCGTCACTCTTCCGTTCAGCGGAAATCTTTCAGCGCTGGAGGGCGGCGAGATCTCGGGAGAGCGCCCCGGCCGCGGTCAGCACGGCGGATGCCAGCCGGCGCGGGTCGGCGTTGTGCCGCCAGGCCACCAGTGACAGCGCCGCCACCACCCGGCCGCCCGCCCCCCGCACCGGCACCGCGACCGAACAGGTGCCCACCGACATCTCCTCCTGTGTGCGGGCGATCCCGGTCCGGCGGACCTCCTCCAGCTCGGTACGGAGCCGCGTGGGGTCCACCACCGTGTTGGGCGCGTGCGGGGTGAGCTCCCCGGCGAGCACCCGCTCCACCGTCTCCGGGTCCGCGAAGGCCAGCAGGACCTTGCCGACCCCGGTCGCGTGCAGCGGCAGCCCTCCGGCCACCCGCGAGACGATCGGCACGGAGGTGGGCCCGCGTAGTCGCTCCACGTACAGCGCCCGGTCGCCGCGGAGCACCGCGAGCTGCACGTTCTCGCGGGTCGCGGCGTAGAGATCCTCCATGTACGGCAGGGCGAGCTCACGCAGCTCCCGCGGTTCCGTCGCCTGGGCACCGATCTGCCACAGGAGCATCCCGACCCGGTAGGAGCCGTCGGGGAGCCGCTCCACGAAGCCGCCCGCCACCAGCTCCCCGACCAGCCGGTGGCCGGTGGCGGGAGGCAGCTCGGCCCGGCGGCAGATCTCGGTGAGCGTCAGCCTCACGTCTCCCGGCAGGAACGCGCCGAGGATCGCCATCACCTTCCCGGTGACCGTGGGCGCTCTCACGCGTCCCGCTTCGGCCGCCGAGGCCTAGGAGGCGGAACCCAGGCGGGCGGCCAGGATCCCGGCGCGGGCGAGCTGCACCTCGCGAGCCTTCTTCGCGGCGTAGCCCAGCATCGGCCTGACCCAGGCGTGCACCACCAGGATGTCTTCAACCTCGGTTCCCCCGTCCTTCTCGCTGAGAGTGAACCGGTACTCCAGACGCACCCCGCCGGGACTGTCGACCTCGCCCTCGACGGTCCGCGGCGTGTTCCGCAACGTCACCTTGATCATGTTGTCGTACTTGACGACGCCGAGGAACTTGAAGCGTTCCACCGAGGTGTAGCGGGTCTCGGCCTCCCCCTGCTCGATGTCCTTGACCGCGACCACCATGGGCGAGAGCCCAATGTAGCTCTGCGGCTGGCTCAGGTGGGCACGGAGCGCCTCCGGAGTGTTACGGACATGAAAAGTATTACGAAGCGTGACCTTTGGCATGCTCTGTCCCCGCTTGAAGATCTTTATTGAGAGACACTAGCGGGTTCCGCCATGTACCAGCGAGCATGTTGTTCACCTCGGGTGAGGGAATCGAGCCTGCGGGGCAGCTCGCGCCGGGAGAAGGGGTCCGCGGCGGCGTTGCGGATGTGGATGCCCACCGCGTAGATGTCCCTGACCTCCATGAGCGTGGAGTATCCCGGCCAGGAACGCAGATCGCTGCCGTACGCGTCGGCGAACGCGTCCACGTCGGCGGCGGTCAGTCCGAAGCGCCGCTGGCCGTGGTAGGTGTGGACCAGGTCCCACTCACGGGGGCCGACCGCGACGCCGTCCCAGTCGCAGAGCACCACATGGCCGTCCGTGCAGCGCAGCAGGTTGTCGATCCAGGCGTCGCCGTGCAGCAGCACGGGCTCGTCGTCCACGCCGAGGTCCAGCCAGCGCTCCGTCAGCTCCGCGATGCGGTCGCGCAGCCAGGCCCGCTGGCAGGGGGTGAGCTCTTCGGAGCGGTCCACGGCGCGGCGCACCTCGCACAGCGGGTCGACGAACCGCCGCAGAGCCATCGGCGGCACCGGCAGCAGGTGCAGGCTGCGCAGGATCTCACCCAGCTCCGTGGTGGTGGGGCGGCCGCTGGCCGGCACGTAGTGCCAGAACGTGACGACCCTGCCCTCGTGCACCACGGGCTGCTCGGAGATCTCGTCGGCCGGGCGCACCGCGGGGAACCCCTGCTCGGCGAGCCAGCGGGCCACCGCGAGGACCAGCGGCAGCCGGGTCAGCGCGTTGGGCGCGGTGGCGATCCTGACCACGATCTCGCTACGCAGCTTGAAGACGGCATTGCTGCGCACCCGCAGCAACTCCGCGTCCCGGTGATCGATGCCGAGATCCTCGCAGACCTCCCGCAGGACGGTGAAGGCCTCCTCGGCGAGCGACCCCATCAGCTGACCGGAGCCGCGCCGGTGACCAGGTCGTTCAGACGGCGCACCGCCGCCG
Source organism: Streptosporangium sp. CA-115845 (assembly GCF_050943795.1). Classification (NCBI taxonomy): domain Bacteria; kingdom Bacillati; phylum Actinomycetota; class Actinomycetes; order Streptosporangiales; family Streptosporangiaceae; genus Streptosporangium; species Streptosporangium sp. CA-115845. Next base: position 7,755,904 of record NZ_CP191988.1, read on the forward strand.
CCCTGTGCCTGGTCTGCGGCACCTCCGACAGCAGCGCCCTCGCGCGGTTGAGCACGATGGAGGTGCGGTGCTCCTGCGGGACCTGAAGCAGTGCCTTCTCCGCCAGATGGCAGGCGTCGTCGATCTTGCCGTCACGGACCAGGTGCGCCGCCTGGTCGAGCAGGATCAGCACCGGGTCGATGGCGTACGGTTCCGAAGGGCTGGTGGGCCCCGGCTTCCAGTCGACGTCCTCCCCCAGCTCGATCAGGGTGCCGATCCGGTAGAACTGCAGCCGCCGCTCGGAGAAGCGGAAGGCCAGGTGGTCGTGGCCCTCGGGAGGCATCCTGGCGAAGATCCGCTCCGCCTCGGCCAGCGCGACCCTGGCCGCCTTGTGCTCGCCCATCCGGGCCAGTGCCCGTGCCTCGGCCGCCGCGCCGAGCGCCGCCGGGGAACTGGGCGCGTTCCCCGCGAGCATCCTGGCCTCGCGCGCCAGCCGCACGGTCTCGGCCAGGTCTCCGTAGTAGTACGGCAGCATCGCCTGCTGTGCCCGGACGAGGGCGCGCAACCGCACATCCCCCATGTCGTCGGAGGCGGTGCGCGCGGTGCCGTACCAGGCGTGGGCCTGGCGGGTGTCGCCGAGCTTCATCAGCGCGTCGGCCGACAGCAGCGCCAGCATGACCGTGGCGTTGAGCAGGCGGCGCTGGGCCATCGCGGGCTGACGGGTCAGGGAGAGCGTCCTGACGTCCGACAGCTCCAGCATGAGCCGGTAGAGCATCGGCACCGGCGCGCTGCTGATGTACTCGCGCCGGTAACGCAGCACCTGCTCGTCGAGCCGGTCGAGCTGCTCCTCGGAGACGGTGGAGATGGCGAGCGTACGGTCCAGGTCCTGACGGGTCCGCTCCACCTCGGCCAGTAGCCGGCCCGTCATCACGGACCGTGAGCCGAGCAGGGCGTGGTGGAACAGCGCCCGCCGCTCGATGTCGTCTTCGGACCGTTCCCGCTCCTCGGCCTGGTAGGGCGAGCGTCCCTCGCCGCCGGAGACGACCACGACCTTGGCGCCTCCGCCGTCCTCGCAGTAATCTCCGGCCAGGCCCAACCTGACGGCGTTCGCGCGGTACAGTCGGGCCAGCAGATCGATGGTCTGCGGGCGCGGTCTGGCCCGGTTGTTCTCCCAGGCGTTGAGCAGGTCGATGCTGGCCCGCGCCTCGCCCAGGTTCTGGCGCTCACAGAGCTCCTCCAGCTCCTGAACGGACTGCCTGGCCGACCATCCCCTGGCCAGGCGGTGTGCCTTGAGCAGGCTCACCCCGCAGCAGCCGTGGACGGCCTGCGCGGTCTGCCAGTGGGTCCACTGCCTGGAGGCCGCCTGCTCGCGCCAGCGTCGCGCACATGCGGGCGAGTGCTCACCTCGGGCCACGGCGTCCCTCTCCCGGTCGCTGTTTACACAACATTAACAAGGGCGCACCACAGCGTAAACGCGTCCGTGCACTGGATTCCCTTTATTCGCGGTTTCTCCACGGAACATCCATGACTTTCCGGTCTATTCCACTGATCCCGAGGGGGTTTGCGGAAGGACCGATTGCCTCAAGTGCCACGAAACCGCACTCTGCAAAGAGGCAAGTCACGAGTGTCCGCCAGGAGTGATCCGGATGATGGCAGAACGCGGCGAGGCCGTCGACCACCTGCGTCGGTTGGCAGCCCAGTTGGAGGCACACGCCTTCCAGGTACGCCTGAGGTCGGCAGCGGGGCTTTATCCAAGGCTCCATGTGATCAACCCGATGGCCCCCGCCAGGACCGAGGACGTGTTGGCCGCCCATGAGGACGACGGCGAGTGGTGGTTCTGGTTGTCCTGGGCCGGTCGTATCGGCCACGCGGAGGACGTCGCCACGGCCGCGGAGCGTGTGGCCAGTGTTCTTCATGTGATACGGAGATAGGTGATTCTTGGGGCTGACATGGGTAACACCCGGTGATCCAGCCCAGAATGGAGCGGCATCGTGAAAAGGATCCTGGTCGTGCAACGCCCCCGTCCCCCCCGCAAGCCGGTACCGCTCGACCTGCGCAGCCCCTCGGGTCGTACGCTCCCTTTCTGACCGTCGGCAAAGAGACCTTCCCCGTACCCCCAGGGGAAGGTCGGGGCGACCGGCCTTCCGTCCCGGACGGGCTTGCAAGGGGCTTTCAAGCGTTCTGCAGGCGGTTCGGTAGACCTTATGCGCATGAACAGCGCCCCTTTCGCCTTCAGTGTCAGTGTGGTCGTTCCCGCTATGAACGAGGCTGAGAACCTCCCCCACGTCTTCGCGACCCTGCCGTCCTGGATCGACGAGGTGATCCTGGTCGACGGCAACTCCATCGACGACACGGTGGCCGTGGCCAAGGCCCTCCGGCCCGGACTGCGCGTCGTCAGGCAGACCGGAAAAGGCAAGGGCAACGCTCTCACCGAGGGTTTCGCCGCCGCGACCGGTGACATCATCGTCATGATCGACGCTGACGGATCGACCGACGGCAAGGAGATCCACGCCTTCGTGACCGCGCTGGTCGAGGGCGCCGACTTCGCCAAGGGCTCGCGCTGCGCTCCCGGCGGAGGATCCGACGACATCAGCCCGATCCGCTCGCTCGGCAACACGGTGCTGACCAAGATGACCAACCGGCTGTACGGCACCCGCTACACCGACCTGTGCTACGGCTACAACGCCTTCTGGGCCCGCCACCTCGACGCACTCGACCTCGACTGCGACGGCTTCGAGATCGAGACGCTGATGAACATCCGCGCCGCCCAGGCCGGACTCGTCATCCGCGAGGTCCCCAGCCACGAGCGCAGCCGGATCCACGGCGCCAGCAACCTGCACGCCGTCCGCGACGGCCTTCGGGTGCTCCGCACCATCCTCCGCGAGCGCGAGGGCCGCGTCGGCGACGTCCGGCTCCGCCGGGAACAGGTCGCCGCCTGACCTCCTCGATCGGCGAGATCACACGAAGGCCCTCGGCTGGTCCCCCGGTACGGGGGGTCGCTGTCGTCATGGACATCACCGAGCACCGTCGCCTCGAAGGCGACACCTCCGGCTCCAGGCATTTCCTTCTCGCCGCCCCCGACCGGGATGGCGCGGAGAAGTTCCCACGGAACCAGGGCCTTCCCCGAGAGATCGATCTCGGGGACCAGGCCTGACTCAGGCGAATCTGGACTTCGGACGGTCCTGAAGGACCTCGTCCAGGTAGACGTCCACCTTCTCGTCGCAGAAGCGACGCGCCGGCTCTCCTCCGACGGGGCCCGGTACGACCAGGCCAGATCCGCCCGGCCGTCGACCGACCACTGTTCGGCCTCCCCCTTGTACGGACGCGGCCCGGTTGGCCATGACGCACCCCGGGCCGCACATCCTCACATCTTCGGTCCCAGCGCCGACTCCTACGGCGGCCAGCAGGTCGTGGGCGGTACGTAGGTGGGTGCGGGCGTCGGCGCGGCGGCCTTCGCGGCGCAGCCACTCGCCGTAGAGCAGGTGCGCACGGCCGAGGTCCGGCCGGAACCGGGTGCGGGAGAGCCGCTCGATATCTGCGAGCCGTTCGCGAGCTCTTCGTCGAAGCTCTCACGGCGGAGCAACTCGTCGCGACCGGCGAAGTCGCCGCCACGCTCCGCGAACATCTTGGTCCGTCCCCCAACAGATGACGTTCTCGGCTGGTTCGGAGCGCAGCGTGTAAGAGGCCCACACAGAATGCGATGCTCTTCCTCAAGATCCCCGCCCGAGGTCGGCCGGCGAGCGTCAGATGTCCCGCTCCCCGTTGAGCACGCGTGTCACCCACTCAAGCGACCCCGTGCCGAGTGCTTCGTCCGCGAGGCGTTTGGCGGACGGCGTCTTCAGCGCGGCGAGAGAGCTGTCGATCCACGGCTGCACGTTCTGATGCCCCTGCTCCCGGTACTCGATCGCCTGGATCAGGCACTCCAGCTTGTCCGCGTCACGGGCGCAGACGGCTTCGAGGCTGGTCTTCTCCTCGTACTCACCGACCGCGCCGCTCACCATCTCCGCCACGGGCTCGGGGAGACCGCGCACCTGGTCGGCGGTGACGTCCTCGTTCCGTGCCGCCTTCAGGTAGGGCTTGGCGAGGTAGGGAATGTCGGTGACCCGCGTCTCCTGCGTGTCATGGAACAGGCTCATGAAGGCCGCGCGCTCGGGGTTGCCGCCTTCCAACGCGGTGATCACGCTCGCGATGATCGCCGTCCGGAAGGAGTGGTCGGCGATGCTTTCCGGGTCCCGTACTCCCGCGACCAGCCAGCCCGTGCGCCTGTAGCGCTTGAGCAGCCCGATCTCATACAGCAGGCCGGCCAGCCTCGACGGTTCCTCGGCCATGGAGGCCCCCTCTCTCCCCCTCGATGGATCACACTCGGAGCTTGAACTCCTACCCGGTCTGAACGCCGGGGATTCTTCCCGTCGCATCGGCTGAGCGGCACGCGGGAGTTGACGCTTCACGAGGTGGTGGACAACCGGCCGGGGAGCGGGCCCAGCGGCATGATCGCGATAAATGACTCGCCCCGTTTCCTTGGAGTTCATACGATCAGTGGACTTTTCACCACAACGCGGGGAAGATCACGAGGCGCGATGCTGGATCTGTTGTTCGATCTGGAGACCCAGGATCCCGACGATGTGCTGACCCTGTGCCTGGTCGCAACCCATCCGGCGGTACGGCTGCGCGCCGTCACCGTCACCCCCGGGTCAGCGGCCCAGGTCGGGCTGGTCCGGCACGTGCTCGGGCTGGCCGGCCGAGACGACGTCCCGGTGGGCGCCAGTGATCCCGGCACTGGCAAGGATCATGTGTCCGCCTTCCATCACCGCTGGCTCGGCGCTCCCGTGCCGGCTCTGCCGGACGCCCCGCCCGGCGCACTGATCGCCCGGACTCTGGAGCGCCACCCCCGGGCCACGCTTCTCACCGGCGGGCCGCTTCACAACCTCCGGCGGTTCCTCGACGAGCAGGCGGGGGTGAGGCTGAGCCGGTGGGTGGCCCAGGGCGGGTTCGCCGGTGACAACGTCGTGCCGCCCGAGCACCGGCTGCCGAAGTTCGACGGCCGTACCTCGTGCCCGACGTTCAACTTCAACGGCGCCCCCGGGGCGGCCCGGCTCGCGCTGTCGTCCGGTGACCGGATCGCCCGGCGCGAGCTGGTGTCCAAGAACGTCACCCACGGGGTTCGCTACGACCGGGAGTTCCACGAGCGGCTGCGGCCGTACCGGGACCGCACGGCCGGACTCGCCCTGGTGTTCTCGGGCATGGAGCACTACCTGCGCAAGAAGCCGGGGGGAAAGCTGCTGCACGACCCCACCGCGGCCTGCGTGGCCATCGACCACGCCATCGCCGGCTGGGCGGAGGTCGAGATGGTCCAGGAGGAGGGCGGCGCGTGGGGCGCGCGGCCGGCCATCGGCAGCCAGACGTTCATCACGACCGCGATCGATCGCGAGCGGCTCTTCGAGACCTTTGTCGGCGAGGGCACCATTTGATCTCGCACGGTGGTCGCGCGTCGTGCGGAACCTCGCCTCAGGCCGCTTCCAGCGCCTCGGCCACGGAAGGGAACATCTCGAACACCTGGGTCAGGCCGGCCAGGTTGAGCCGCCGAGCGAGGTTGCCCTGAACTCCGGTGAGGATGACCCGCACTCCCTCGCTCAGGCCGTGGTGGCGAACCTGGAGCAACTCGCCGATCCCCGAGGAGTCGCAGAAGGTCAGGGCCGACAGATCGAGGATGAGAAGCTCCGAGGGCAGGGCACTCCACGCCCTTCCCATCTCCTCCCGCAGCACCGGCGTGTGGTAGTGATCAAGCTCCCCACTCGCCCGCACGACGAGCGTGGTGCCGTGCAACCCCGAGGTGGCGGTGAAAGCAGGCTCCGCCTCATTTCCCACGAACATGACCAACCTTCTGACCTACCTTGTCCCAAGCAACACAACTGTCTCATACGATGTGAACCACCCCGGTGGGCCACGGAGCACGCCGGCCTCACCGGTCGGTCACATCGTTCCGGGAACACCTTCATCGCCTCCTCTGGTGATACAAGGAACAATGACGGCATGCTGAAACCGCGCCCGATGGCGGTCATGGTCGTCGGAACGCTCCTGGTCACCGCGTGCGGCGCGGGCCGGACGGCGCCCGAACCCAGCTCGACACCGACGCCGGATCGTACGAACTCCCAGAGCCTGACAGCGCGGGCCACGGCCTCTCCCGATGCCGGATCCCGGAATCCCACGGCGACTCCCTCGGCGAACGCGGTGATCGCCGCGTCCGCCGAGTGGGCGGTGGAGGCGGGAAGCTCGAAGCTGTCGGGCTCCACGGCACTGCTCGACGTGGCGGCGACGACGAGAGGGCCTTCGTGCTCCGCCGCTGAGCCTCCCCGCACGGCCACAAGGTCTCCGGCTTGGAACAGACGGTGTCCCTGCCGGAAACATGCCCTCCGTACTCTGCGGACACAGCGCCCCCAACCCCTCAAACACCACTACTGATTCCCTCAACGACACAGCCGGGACCCCGGGGACGATACCTCCACCCCCGAGCGGTCCGCGCTCGGCGAAAAAATCCGCGAAAAAGTCAGTCAGCTGGCGTAGTCTCTCTCAAACTCCAACAAAGAGGGAGTACGACATGAAAAAGGTCTTAATCCTCCAAAAGCCTCGGCCGCCCCGGAAACCCGCCCCCCTCGACCTCCGCACCCCCTCAGGACGAGCTCTGCCCTTCTGACAGGAAGAGCCGGTTGACGAACCAGAGGATCATCCCGATCGCGAGCAGGACCCCCGCTCGGATGTAGACGTCCGCCCCCCTGCCGGTGACCGGCAGCGCCAGGACGAGACAGACCAGCGCCCCCAGGGCGGGCATCCAGCTCGGCGCCCGGAAGTGCTCGTGGTCCACGCGCTCCCTGCGCAGGACCAGCACGGCCACATTGACGATCATGAAGACGCAGAGCAGTAGAAGCACCGTGGTGTCGGCCAGGTTGCCCACGTCGCCGGTGGCGACCAGCACCGCCGCGACCCCCACGGTGAAGACGATGGCCACCCACGGGGTGGATCTCGTCGAATGGACCGACGCGAAGATTCGCGGCACGATCCCCTCCCGCGCCATGCCGTAGACCAGGCGCGAGGCCATGAGCATGTTGATCAACGCGGTGTTGCCCACCGCGAGCAGCGCGATCAGGGCGAACAACTTGGGCGGGAACGCCGGCCCGGCGACCTTGACCACTTCGAGCAACGGGCCGGACGAGGTGGTCAACGTCCTGGTGTCGACCAACATGGTCGCGGTGAACGCGACCCCCAGGTAGATGATCGCCGCGGCGGCCAGGCCGCCGAAGAGCGCCCTGGGAAAGTCCCGCTGCGGATTCTTGGCCTCCTCGGCGAGGTTGACCGAGTCCTCGAAACCGAGCAGCGCGTAGAAGGCGAGTGCCGTGCCTCCCAGAACACCGAGGAAGGCGCCGTTGACCGGGTGGAACTCCAGGGCCCGGGACGGCTCGCCGTCACCGGACAGCAGGGCGTAGATCCCGATCGCGATGATGACCAGCAGGCCGAACGCCTCGATGATCGTCAGCACCACGTTGACCTTGATGGACTCGGAGATGCCGGCGAAGTTCACCAGGGTGACCAGGCCGAGGAAGATGAACGCGCCGACGACGACCGGCAGCGTGACGAACTCCGCGAGGTAGTTGCCGCCAAAGGCCCGTGCCGCGGCACTCGCCGAGGTGATCCCGCTCATCATCACCGCGAATGCCACAATAAAAGTGACAAAGGGGATATTGAACGCTTTATTCACATAAAGCGCAGCACCCGCGGCCTGCGGATATTTACCGACGAGTTCGGCGTAGGCGGTCGCCGTCAGCGCCGCCAGCAGGAAGGCGACGAGGAAGGGCAGCCACAGGGCTCCCCCGACATAGCCCGCGACCTTCCCGACCAGCGCGTAGATCCCCGCGCCAAGGATGTCGCCCACCACGAACAGCAGCAGGACCCTGCGCCCGATGACCCGCTTGAGCGAGCGCTGACCGGAACCGGATTCGACGATCACCTCAGCCATACCCCGCTCTTACCCACAGCGAGAGTGAAATCACACCAGGTCACCTGAGTCACTTCTGTAAGTGTCGTGAAAGTGACGCGCAAGCGCCTCCGCTATCGTTTTCACTTGTCACGAAATGCAATGAAAGGCAGAAATGTTCCGTGCCCTTTCCTTCCGCCGTATCGCCGTCGCCGCAGCGGGAGCCGCTCTCATATCGATGACCGCCGCCTGCGGCGGGTCGTCCACCAACGACGCGATCTGCACCGAGGCCGCCTGGTCGAAGTCCTTCGCGGACTACACCACCGCCGCCACCGCGAGCGCCGGTGACCTCGGCAAGTTCAACGAGGCCATCGCCAAGCTCGCCGCCGACCTCAAGGCTCTGGCGGACACCGCGGACGGCGATCTGGCCACCGCGCTCACCGACCTCTCCACGTCGTTCGGGTCGTTCAAGATCGACCCGAGTGATCCGACCGCTGCGGCCGCGGCCGCCTCGACGTTCGGATCGAAGATCCAGGAGGCGACCACCAAGCTCGCCGCCGCCTGTTCGTAACCGGACCCGTGCCTCCTTTCCGACAGGAGGCACTCCCGGTACGGCCGCCGCTCCGCCTGCGGGGGGCAGTGCGGCGCGGCGGCCGTACCGAACATCTCCCGAGGCCCCTGCCACCGCACGGCAGGGGCCTCGCCCGTTTCACCCCGCCCCGGCCCCACCCGCGTCCCGGTCCCCGCCCGCGCGGGCCCGGGGCGGGAAAGCCCCGGGCCGAGACGGCGGCGGGGTGCTCCCCCGCCCGCACCGGGCCGGCCCCGTCAGGCCCCGCGCCCGCGGGCCTGCTCGTAGCAGCGTTCGAAGCCTTCGAGCACCGTGGGCCAGGAACTGCGGACGGGCTCGGTCTCCCGGTTGTTCGCCGCGATCACCTGGCGCAGCTCACGGTCGCGCACCAGCCTGGCCACCGACGCGACCAGGTCGTCGAAGCTCCGCCCGAGCAACCCCTCCTTGCCCTGCCGGACGAAGTCGGCCACCCCGCTCTGCGCGCGCGCCACCACCGGTACCCCCGCCGACCTGGCCTCCAGCGCCGCCAGCCCGAAGGACTCACGGGGCGCGGGAGCGACGAACACGTCCGTCGCGGCGAGCAGTTCGCGGATCTGGTCGCGGCTGTAGCGGCCGGGAAGCGAGACCCAGCCGGTCATCCCGTTGGCCCTCAGATAGCGCTCCATCCGCGACCGGGCCGGGCCGTCCCCGACGATCGTGGCCCGCATCGGCATCTCCCGAGGCACCAGGGCACGGGCCTCCCGCAGGAGCCGCAGCAGCCGGATCGGCTGCTTGCGGGGCGCCAGCCGCCCCACCGCGACGACATGCACCGGGTCGGACCGTACGGAATCCACAGCAACGGACTCCACGGCAGGGGATACGGCGCGCCAGCCGGAGACGTCCAGGCCGTTGGAGACCACGTGCACCGGCACGCCGGGACCGGCCACCGCGCGGATCGGCAGGGCGGCCGCCTCGCTCACCGCGGTGCCCACCAGTCCCCAGCGGTGCCATCCGAACAGCAGCCGCAGCCCTCGATAGAGCGCCCTGGTGACCGGGTCCCACATGCTGTGCACCGTGACGACCAGGGGCAACCCCGCCCGCGTCGCCGCCCGCACGCCCATCCAGGCGAACGGCGAGACCGCGCCGGTGTGCACGTGCACCACCTCGGGGCGCCGCGCTCTCACCAGACGGAGCAGGTGTCCCACCCCGAACGGGTGGACCGGCAGGTCGAAGGGGAGTCCCGCGACGATCCTGTGCACTCCGGGAAGGGGCTCCCCCGGGGTGGCGGTCGCCACCTCGACATGGTGACCGGCCTCCCGCTGCATCCGGATCAGATCGGCGACCTGCACCTCGATCCCACCCAGGCGCGGCAGGTAACAGTCACTGATGTGGAGGATCCTCACGATGCCAGCGTAGACCCGCGTGAGATCATGCCTGCGTGCCCCCCGAGGGCACATCCAGCCCTCGCGAACGGAGTCAGCCTGATCAGCGACGTCAAGACAGCGGTGTTCTTTCATGCCCATCCCGACGACGAGGCCCTGCTGACCGCGGGCACCATGGCGATGCTCGCCGCCGAGGGACACCGGGTGGTGCTCGTCGTGGCGACCTCGGGTGAGCGAGGCCAGGCCGACCTCGAACCCGGGGAGGCACTGGGCGCCGCCCGGATGGCCGAGCTGTACGCGTCGGCGGCCGCGCTCGGCTGCGCCCGGGTGGTGAACCTCGGCTACGGGGACTCCGGGCTGGCTCCCGGCGGCGGGATCGCCGACGACAGGCCGGACAACGCCTTCATCGACGCCGACACGGAGGAGGCCGCCCGGCGGCTGGCCGCCATCCTCACCGAGGAGAAGGCCGACCTGCTGACGACCTACGATCCGGCCGGGGGCTACGGGCACCCCGACCACGTCCAGGTGCACCGGGTCGGCGGCCGGGCCGCCGAGATCGCGAAAACCCCGATCGTGCTGGAGGCCACGGTCAACCGTGACCCCCTGCTGCGGGGGCTGCGGCTCGTCCGGAGGTTCTACCCGCAGCTCGACATCCGTGCCTTCGAGCGGGCCTACTCCCCCGGCGAGGTGATCACCCACCGGGTCGGCGTGCGGCGCTTCGCCCGCCAGAAGCGGGCGAGCATGGCCGCCCACGCCTCCCAGGCCACCGGCGCCGACACCCGCACGCTCGGCGTCATGCTCAAGATCCCCCAACCCCTCTACCGGCTGGTCTTCGGCACCGAGTGGTACGTCAGGCGGGACGTCCCCCTGGGCTCCCGCCTGAGGCACCCGTTCGAAACTCCTCCCCGAGGATGAGTCCGGAAGCGGCACACTGGGGCGGGGGTGTTACGTGAAGAGCAGATTGCTCCAGGTTGGGTTGTCGGTCGCGTCGCTGGCGCTGGCCGCCACACTTGTGATCTTCCTGCCCCAGATAGTGGCGGCCCTGACGGGCAAGCACGTCTCCTGGTCACAGATCGGCGCCCAGTTCGCCGCGCTGCAGCCCGGCCAGGTCGCGCTGATGGCCGCCGTCTGGCTGCTCAGCCTGCTGGCCTACACGTTCGTGCTGACCGCCTCCCTGCCCGGCCTCACCCACCTGCAGGCCCTGACGCTGAACGCGGGCGGCAGCGCGGTGAGCAACCTGCTCCCCTTCGGCGGCGCGGCCGGGGTGGCGATGACGTTCGCAATGACCAGGGGCTGGGGTTTTCCCGTCCGGGCCGTCGTGGTCTCCACGCTGACCAGCGGCATCTGGAACACCCTGTTCCGGTTCCTGCTGCCCGCGGTGGGAATCGTGGCCCTGCTGCTCAGCGGGCAGCCGCTCAGCCCCGCGGTGACCAGTGCCGGCTGGGCGGGTGCGACGTCCATCCTGGTGCTGGTCGCCGTGGTGACCGTCGCGCTCTACTGGGACCGCGCCGCGGGCGTCCTGGGCCGGGTCCTCGACGCCCTCGCCCACCTGCTCCCCCACCGGATCCGCCCCGGTCGCCATACCGTCTCCGAGGCGCTGGCCAAGCTGCGGGCCGACACCTCCGAGATCGTGCGGAACCGCTGGGCCGGGCTGACCCTGGGCATGATCTTCTTCCTCGGTCTCCAGTGGCTGATCCTGGTCGTCTGCCTGCACGCGACCGGCGCCTACCCGGGTCTGGCCCAGTCGATCGCCGCCTTCGCCCTGTCCCGGGTGCTGACCACGGCTTTGGTGACCCCCAGCGGTACCGGAATAATGGAGGCGGGCACCATCGGCGCGCTGGTCTTCTTCGGTGCGCCGCTGGACTCCGCCACCGCCGCCGCACTGCTTTTCGGGTTCTGGACCTACACTGTCGAAATCCCCTTCGGTGGACTGGCGCTCGGCGCGTGGTCGTTCCTGCGCCGGCGTGAGAACACCGCACCGGCCCCTGAAAAGGAGTCGATCGGCCGCTAGATTGGGAAATACCTTGTGTGCGATTGGAAGGCCCACATAGCGTGGCGGCTGACATGGTGGCGTTCCGAGTTCTCGGCCCGGTCGAGGCGCATTCCGGTGAGGACCAGCTCGACCTGGGCGGGCTCCGTCAACGTGCGGTCCTGGCGCGTCTGCTCGTCGCGCGCGGGCAGGTCGTTCCCGTCGACTCCCTGCTGTACGACCTGTGGGACGACGACGCGGCCAAGGGCGCACAGTCGGGCCTTCAGGTCTACATCTCCCGGCTGCGCAGGGTGCTGGAGCCCGGCCGGCCACGCGGAGGTCCCAACCGGCTGCTGGTGACCGTGGCCTCGGGCTACGCGCTGCGCGCGGCCCCCGAGCAGGTCGACGCGCTCCGCTTCGAGACGCTGGTCCGCACCGCCGGAGAGCACCTGGAGGGTGACGACCCCACCTCCGCGCGGCCCCGCCTGGAGAAGGCCCTGGGCCTGTGGCGCGGCACCCCGTACTCCGACTTCGCCGACCAGCCGTGGGCCGAGGCCGAGGTCAACCGGCTCGCCGAGCTGCGTCTGGTGGCCCGTGAGCGGCACGCCGACAGCGGCCTGCGGATGGGCATGCCCGCGGAGGCGGTGCCCGACCTGGAGGCGCTGACCACCGAGCACCCGCTCCGTGAGGAGGGCTGGCGGCTGCTGGCCCTGGGCCTGTACCGCTGCGGGCGGCAGGGCGAAGCGCTGGCGGCGCTGCGCAGGGCGCGCACGATCCTCTCCGAGGAGCTCGGGATCGACCCCGGCCCGGCGCTGCGCAAGCTGGAGTCCGACATCCTGTCCCAGGACCCGGGCCTGCAACTCGCCGCCCCGCCGCCGACCAGGCAGCGCCAGCAGGTGACCGCCGACACCTGGCCGCCCAGGCCCGCGGTGGCCCAGGTGGAGCTTCCCCCGCTGGAGCCCGAGCCGTTCGTCGGCCGCGACGCGGAGCTGAGCAGGCTGACCACCGCCGCGGCCAGGACCGGCCGTTTCACGGTCGCGATCATCAGCGGTGACGCGGGCGCGGGCAAGACCACCCTGGTCCGCCAGCTCAACAGGCGGCTGTCCGACGACGGGTGGGGCATCTCCTCCGGAGCCTGCCCCGACAGCAGTGCCACCCCCCCTGGCTGGGCCTGGGTCGAGATCCTGCGCACCCTGGTGAGCGCGGCCGGTCCGGGCGAGTACGCCGCGCTGCTGGCCCCGCTGCTGGACGACGCGGCCCCCGAGCCCGACGACGACCAGGCCTCCGGCGGATTCCGGCTGCACCGGGCGGTGGGCGGCTACCTCGCCGCCGTCGCCAAGGAGACGCCGATCCTGCTGACCCTGGAGGACCTGCACTGGGCCGACGACCAGACGCTGGCGCTGCTCCGCGCGCTGCCGAGTCTGCTGGCCACCAGCCGGGTGCTGCTGGTGGTGACCTGCCGTGACAGTGAGCTGAGTGACCAGCAGGCCGACGTGCTGGCCGCGCTGGCCAGGCTCGGTCCCGTCCGGGTCGGTCTCACCGGACTCGACACCAAGGCGGTGGCCGAGCTGGTCCGGGCGACCTGCGTGCGCGAGGTCGACGAGGACGCGGTCAACAGCATCGTCGAGCGCACCGGCGGCAACCCCTTCTTCGTCCGCGAGACGGTGCGCCTGCTCGACGCCGAAGCGGTGAGCGACCGCGCGACGGCCGCCGAGGTGATCTCCGGAGTGCCGTCGGGCGTCCGTGACGTGCTGCGAAGGCGGATCTCCCGGCTGCCCGCGGTCGCCCAGCAGATCCTGCTGCAGGCCGCGGTGATCGGCCGCGACGTCGACGTGGACGTGCTGGTCGACGTCTCCGGCGACGAGGACGCCGTGGTCGACGCGGTGGAGGCGGCGCTGCTCGCCGGGCTGGTCACCGAGCCGGGCCCCGGCATGCTCCGATTCGACCACGACCTGGTCCGCGACACGCTCTACTCCGACGCCTCCCGACTGCGCCGCTCCCGGATGCACGCCGCGGTGGCCGCGGTGATCGAGCGCAGGAATCCCGGTGACGTGGCCGCGCTGGCCCACCACTACGACTCGGCGGGCACCAGCGAGACCGCCATCAAGGCGGTGCACTACGCCCAGCTCGCCGCCGAGCAGGCCGAGCGCCGCTTCGCCCACCGCGAGGCCGCCACCCTGTGGGAACAGGCCATCGCCGCCTTCGACAGGTCGGGCATCACCCACACCCCCGACAGCACCAGGGAGCGCCTGCTGCTGACCCTGCGGTTGATCAAGGCGTTGGCGCTCTGCGGCGACATGGCCGCGGCCCGCAGACGGCGGCGTGAGGCGATGGACGCCGCACTGCCGCTGGGCAACCTGGAGCTCACCGCCCGGGTGGCCGCCTCGCTGGCGGTGCCGCACAAGGGCATGGCCCGCGACTTCACCCGTACCGCCTGGGAGATCGTCGACGTCGCCGAGCAGGCGCTGGTCGAGTTGCCCGCCGGTGAGCAGTCACTGCGGGCGAGCCTGCTGGCCACACTCGCCCTGGAGCTGGAGGGGTCGGCCACTCCCCGGGGCGAGCAGGCCTCGCTGGAGGCCGAGGAACTGGCCAGGCGGTCCGGCGACCCCGCCCTGCTCGCGACCGCGCTGAGCGGGCGGCTGCGCCAGTCGTACGGCATCACGCCGGTGGGCGAGCGCGAGGTCATCGGCAGGGAACTGCTGGAGGTCGGCAGGGCGACCGGGCAGATCTCGGTGCAGGCACTGGCCCACCTCGTGCTGATGGAGTGCGCGGCCGCCTCGGGCGCGTTCGCCGAGGCCGACGCGCACGTGGCCGCCACCGAGAGGCTGGCCAGGCAGTACGGCCTGCCCGCGCCGGCCGCCGTGGTCGCCTGGTACGCCGGGCAGCGCCTGATGATCGCCGGTGACTTCGCCGGGGCGGAGCGCGCCTACCGCGACGCCGCCCGGCTGACCGCCAGGGCCGGCATGCTGGAGGGCCGCCAGGACCTGCCGCTGATCACCACGTTCTGCCTGAACCTGGTCAACGGGCAGGCCGCCGAGATGGTCGAGCCGCTGGCCGAGGCGCACCAGCGCGGGGCCAAATGGACACTCGACGCCTACGCGGTGGCCCTCGCCTCCGCGGGCCACCATCGCGACGCGAGGGCCGTCATCGCGGTGAAGACGCCGGTGCGCCCGGACTTCCTCTACGAGCTGGCGATGATCTGGCGGGCCCTGGCGGGCATGCTGCTGGACGACCGGGAGCGGATGATCGAGGCGTACGACACGCTGAAGCCGTTCGCCGACCGGATCGCGGGCGCCGGCACCGGCGTGGTGGCACTCTGGCCGGTCGCCCTGACCCTGGGCGACCTGGCGCTGCGGCTGGGCTTCACCGACGCGGTGCGGCCGCACTACGAGAACGCCCTCGCGGTGGCCGAGCGGGTCGGCGTGAGCCGGTGGGTGGAGGCGGCGCGGCGCTCCCTCGGCGGCTGACACGCCTCAGCAGGCGACCATGAACTTCTTGCTGCGCAGCGGGGCGTCGCCGGAGACCGAGAGCACGACGCGGTACCAGCCGGGGTTGTTGACGATCCTGGGCTGCCACTCGACGGTCTGGGTCTCGCCGGTGAAGCCGGAGCCGGTGCCCAGGTAGGCGTACCAGCGGTGGGTCTTCGAGCTCCAGCGCTCCAGGCGCCAGCCGTAGGAGACGGCGGCCCGGGGGTCGTCGTTGCCGACCACGCCCTGGACCCGGTAGGGCCTGTCGCAGGGACCGAACGCGTCGATCTCGCTGACGGTGACCTCACCGGCCACCGGGGCCCGCTCCGTGGTGGCCGGCACCGACTGCGAGGAGAGCACCACGGTCCGCACCGGTGCCCGCGTCGCCGTACCGGCCGTGCTCTCCGTACCGGCCGGGGTCCGGGCACCGGTGCCGTACGCGGTCTCCACCCCCAGGTAGGCTCCGGTAAAGGCAAGGGTGGCGACGAGCAGCTTGGCGACGCTCGCGGTTCCACTCGCCACCACCGGCGCCACACTGCTACGCGAACCCATCACAGACACCTTCCTTTGTCACTCCCAGGTGTATGCCAGGGTGGTTGCTCTGGAGTTGACGTCCGCTTGCAGTCCGTGTGCCTAAGGGGGCTCCGCCGTAACGGATGAGGTAAGCCTGCCCTAATATCGAGTCAAGCAGGCGAGACAACCGTGGCGGTGACGTTCAGAGTGCGATCTGTTGTGGCGGGTATCCCTGACCCGACTTCCGCGTCCTTCCTGGGTATGCCCCTGTGGCTCTGGGTGATCGTCGGCGGCGTGGCCCTGTTCGGCGTGTTCCAGGTCTACTACTGGGTCGGCTACGTCCTGGGCTCCAGGCTCTACACCTCCCGGCTGGCCATCAAGATCGGCCAGGAGAACATCCTGCGGGTCGAGAAGGTCGTCAGGA
This sequence comes from Streptosporangium sp. CA-115845, assembly GCF_050943795.1. Lineage (NCBI taxonomy): Bacteria > Bacillati > Actinomycetota > Actinomycetes > Streptosporangiales > Streptosporangiaceae > Streptosporangium > Streptosporangium sp. CA-115845. The sequence goes on from NZ_CP191988.1 coordinate 7,772,151, forward strand.
AATGGGGCGCGGTCGCCGTCTACGCCTGCTTCTGGGTGCCCGGGCTGCGCCACACGCTGCCCTGGGTGGCCGGGGTGCTGCGGATCTCCTATCCCTGGTACGTGGTGGCCAGCGCGCTCGGCTGCCTGACCTGGGCGCCGGTGACGTCCTTCGGCCTGTACTCGGTGATCTGGGGCTGGCTGGAGCTGGCCGTGCGGTCGCCGCTCCTGGCGGGCCTGGTGGCGGTGGCGGTGGTCGCGGTGATCGCCTGGTTCGTCCGCCGACGCCGGCGCCGAGTCGCCCACAGCGAGGCGGACATCCCGGCCGCCACTCCCTGACTCTCCCCCGGGCCGTTTGACACGCCGGCCCCCGAGAGCCGCCTCTCCCGGTCTCGCCCACCCGGCGCCGATGTCAACTTTTCCATAGCCAAACAGCCAACTTCCGCATATCGACGGTGGCCTCTGCCAGCATGGCTCGCATGCATCACGGGGGAATCCGCCTCATCACCCGCGCGGCGCTGGTCGCCACGGCCACCCTGGTCACCGCGTCTCCGACGCCGGCCCTGGCCACCGGACCCCCGGTATCCGCCCTGATCACCGGAGCGGCCGCACCGGTTCTCGGCACCGCGCCCGCCGAGCAAGGGCGTGCCTCCGTGCCCTCGGTACCGGGACGGGCCGCGTACCTGTACGACACGGGCACCGGAGCGGTCCACCTGAACAAGCAGGCCGGCAAGCGGATGCCGGTGGCCAGCCTGACCAAGGTCATGACGGCGTACGTCGTGCTCAGGGAGGCGAGGCTGGACGACGTCGTCACGATCCAGGCGGCGGACGTGCGGCACGCGGCCTCGAACGGCGCGACCCACGCCTCCCTGCGCGCCGGGGAACGGTTGACCGTCAGGGACCTGCTTTACGCGGTCATGCTCCCCTCGGCCGCGGACGCCTCCCACGCCCTGGCCCGTGTCTACGGGCCGGGCAACGCGAGGTTCGTGGCGAAGATGAACGCCACCGCCCGCTCCATGGGCCTGGTCGACACCGCCTACGCCAGCGCCGACGGCCTGCCGAGGCCGGCCCCCGGTCATTCCACGGCCCTGGACCAGGCGAAGCTGGCCGACATCGCGCTGCGCGACCCGGTGCTGCGGACCATCGCCTCCAGCAGGCGCCACGTGGTGGCCAAGTCCAAGGTCCATCGGGCGCACTCCTGGACCAACTCCAACAAGCTGCTCGGCAAGACGCCCGGGGTCCTGGGCCTCAAGACCGGCTACACCAGCGCCGCCGGATACTGCCTGTCGTTCGCCGCCGACCGCGACGGCCACCGCCTCATCGGCGTCATCCTCGGCGAGTCCAGCGCCGACCGGCGCTTCCAGACCGCGACGCGACTCCTGGACTGGGCGAGCGAGCAGACGCCGCCCGAGCTGTGATCAGGCGGTACGAACCGCGCCTGCCTGGCGGTGCCCCACATGACGCGTGCCCCGAACATCATCGACCTGACGAAGCACAACGGCACGCCCATCTGGAAGAGCGAGAGCGACCAGGCGGGATACTTCCCCGGCACAGATGCTCCGGCCATCGGTTGACCGGGATCATCCGGACCGGATCGTCAGGGGCGGCCGGATCCACCGCGCGTACCGCGAGAACACGAAGGATTGGACGTACCGGCGTCGGCTGCCTACGGTTTGCCGCATGACAGAGCGGTTCGCGATCCTGAGTGGTTCGACCTTCGAGGAGCAGATCGGGTACGCGCGGGCGGTGGTCGACGGCGACCGGGTGCACGTGTCCGGGACGACCGGCTTCGACTACGCGACCATGACGATCTCCGACGACGTGGTCGAGCAGGCCGGACAGTGCCTGCGCAACATCGAGGCGGCACTGAGCGCGGCGGGCTGCTCGTTCGCCGACGTCGTCCGGGTGCGCTACCTGCTGCCCGACCGCGAGGACTTCGAGCCCTGCTGGCCGACCCTGCGCGACCGCTTCGGCGAGGTCCGCCCCGCGGCGACGATGCTCGTGTGCGGCCTCGCCGACCCCCGCATGAAGATCGAGATCGAGGTGGACGCGCGCCGCCCCGCGGCACCGGCCGCCGTTCGGGCGGGTGACGTCGCGCCCGGTGCGGCGCCCGCGGCGGACTCGTGACCGTCGAACGCGCGTGACCTCGACCTGTCCGGCCGCCGGAAGACGGTCGCCGACAAAAATACGACAAATGACACCAAATCAAATATTGGCCAAATTACCTCCTGAATAAGTCACCGGATTAGCGGACGGCCTTCTCGGGAACCGCCTCTCCGGGCGCGACCGCGCGGAGAGCGACATCCGCCGTCCCCCAAGATCTTCCGAATGGAGCAATGGTCGCGCGTCCGACATTTCTTCCCGCATACGTGCCCGGGGTAATACCCTGGCAGGAGCTGAAGCGCACGGCATCGGGGCCCTGGAGACACGCCCGGAGGGAAGACGTGCCGAAGTCAAGACTGCGCGACCGAAAGCACTCCTCGCGGGGGAGCGCAGGGTGGGGAGGCACAGCCGGGCGCTCTCGCATCGAGACGTCGAGACTCGGAGACGATGGCGACCAAAGCCAATAGTGAGCTTTGTGACATGGCCCTTTGAATTCATCTGAGAAAACCGAACCCGCGGTTCCTCGCCGTGAACCCGACGGGGATGACCCCTGGTTGTGACCGGGGACCGCCGAGCCCGCACGGTGAGATCAGCGGTGCGGGGCGGCTTCCACTACCTTCGCGCCTCTCCCCCGGAGGCACCGCGCATCAACCCGTGGCACGCGATCGCGGCGGCGGCCACCACGTTGAGCGAGTCCACGCCCGCGGACATCGCGGTGGGGCTCATCGGGATGCACACCCGCTCGTCGGCCTCCCGCAACCAGCGCGAGGACAGCCCGTCCCCCTCCGACCCGAGCAGCAACGCCACCCGGTCACTCATCTCGGCGGTGTCCATGGGGGTGGCGCCCTGATCCGGGGTCAACGCCAGCATCCGGTATCCCGCCACCCGGATCTCCTCCAGTCCTTCGTACCAGTTGTCCATCCGGGCGTAGGGGATCGCGAAAACCGCGCCCATCGACACCTTGACCGCTCTCCGGTAGAGAGGGTCGGCGCAACGCGGCGAGAGGACGATCGCGTCGACCCCGAGGGCGGCGGCACACCGGAAGATCGCGCCGACGTTCCCGTGGTCGACCAGGTCCTCCAGGACCAGGATGCGCCGGGGCCGGGCATCGGGCAGCCGTCCGGGATCACGACCGGCGCCCCGCTCCGGGGCCTCTCTCTCCGGGGAGGAGGCGCGGCCGGACAGGACCTCTCCGGTAGCCGGCAGGGGGAGGCGTTCCATCGCGGCGAGGGCGCCTCGATGAACCTGGAAGCCGGTGACACCCTCCATGACGGCGTCGTCCACGATGTGGACCCGGCCTTCGAGGGGGTCGAGGAGGTCGGCGAGGGGCTCGGCCCAGCGGGGGGTGAGCAGCACGGAGCGCACGGGGTAGCCCGCCGCGACGGCGCGTCGGATGACCTTCTCCCCCTCGGCTATGAAGAGGCCGTGCTCGGCCTCCAGGCTCTTGCGCAGCTCGACGTCACGCAGATTGGCGTAGTCGGCCAACTGGTCGGCCAGGTGGGGGTCGATGGCTTCAGGCACCCTCGAATACTGCCATGACCCGCCTGAGCTGCCATATCAGCGCGTGAACGAGGAGCATGGCGGAGCAGCCGACGACCACTCCCGCGCCCAGCCTCGTCACGAGTTCCGCCATGCCACGTGGCGGGAAGGCGATGGGCCAGGCGATCGCGCCCAGCAGGATGGACAGGGCCGTGGCCAGGAACACGGCCATCCGCCCGCGGGCGGGGATGATCAGCCGCTCGGGGACCGGCCGGGGCTCCATCCTGGACAGGCCGCGCCAGGCCCACCAGAGCACGACCGCCAGGCCGACCACCGTGGAGGTGTACTGCAGCAGGCGGAACAGCGGAAGCACGTCCGCCACCCGGGTGTCCAGCCAGCTCCAGCCCCACATGGCAGAGCTGTAGGAGTGGGTGAAGGAGTCCCAGAGCTTGTGGGTGAGGGCGCCCACCGCGCCTCCGGCGATCACGGCGGGCAGCCGCCGCACCCCGTACATACGGGGGGGCAGGGCCGCGGCGCGCCCGGCGAGGCCGGGGGGCAGGAGCGCGGTCAGCGGGTCGCGGAGCACCAGATGGAAGACCGCCAGCAGCACGACGACGGCGAACGGGTCGATCGTGAGAACGCCCTCGTAGGAGTGCCAGATCATGTAGTCGGGCAGGAACGGGAAGAAGATCGGCAGATCAGGCACCATGGCCCCCAGGGCGAGCGCCCAGGGATCGAGCAGGCGGCGCATCCGCTCCGAGGAGATCAGCGGCAGCACCGCGGCCACATGACTGGGCGTGAACGGCACGGGTTTCCCTCCGACGATCCACTGGGGCAGGTCCATCCTGTGACACGAACACAGCGCGCGGGCACGCCGCCGTGCGGTCAGGGCTTGGCCCGGGGAGGCGCTTCCCCGGGGAGCGGAGGAGACGGCATTGTGAGGAGCTTTGCCGCTTCCCGGCATTCCAACACTCTGTGACGACTAGATTACCGAACGCCGTTGATCGGGGATTCGGGGGTTGTCGTGACCGACCAGACTGTGCTGGCGCCCAGCGCCGAGTGGCTGCGCGACGCCCGCAGGGCCCGCCTGCTCTCCGTGGCCACCCTCCTCTGGCTGGGCGCGGAGAGCGTGCTCGGCATCGCCGCGGGGCTGGGAGCGCACTCCGTCGCCCTCATCGGCTGGGGCATGTCGGCTCTGGTGGAGGCGGCGGCCAGCCTGATCGTGGTCTGGCGGTTCACCGGTTCGAGGACCGAGTCCGCACACGCCGAGGAGCGGGCACGCAAGGCGGTGGCGGTCAGCTTCTGGCTGCTGGCCCCCTACCTGGTGCTGCATGTGGCGCACGATCTGGACGCGGGCCACCGGCCCCTGCCGAGCCTGCTCGGGATCGCCGTGACGGCGACCAGCGCGATCGGCATGCCGTTTCTGGGGGTGGCCAAGCGGCGGCTGGCCATCCGGTTGCGCTCGGCGGCGACCGCCGGCGAGGGGACGCAGAACCTGATGTGCGCGCTGCTCGCCACGGGGGTGCTGGCCGGACTGGCACTGAACACCGCCGGGTGGTGGTGGGTGGATCCCGCCATGGCGGTACTGCTGGCGGCGGTGGCGACGCGGGAGGGACTCAGGGCATGGCACGGGCACTCCTGCCGGCACTGACCACGCGCCTCCCCCGCCGGCGGACGAGCACTTCCGGCACCGGCGGCCACCGGTCGATCCACCGGAACGCAGGGTATCACTTTAAACACATATGGTGATAACAGCACCAAAAGGGGTGTTTTGCCACACTAACCGTTCCAAGTACAGTTCCGTGAATATTGCGGACAACCTCCCGATAGGGTGACCCGCTAGCTTCCTGACATCGACATCGAAGAGGGAACCGTGGGACGTCACCGTACGGATGAACTCGAGGACGGCTACAGCTCCTACAGGGAGGCGCGGCCCAGGCGGAGGCGTGGGGGACGCGGCAAGGTGCTGGTCCCGCTGGCCGGCTCCGTCGCCCTCGCGGTGCTGCTCGGTGTGGCCGCGTTCGTGGTCATCAACCGCGACCGCGGGTGCGCGGGTGACGCGCTGCCGCTGCGGATCACCGCCTCGCCGGACATCCAGCCCGCCCTGTCCCAGATCGCCGAGCGCTTCAACAAGGCGGCCCACGAGGTCGAGGGCAGGTGCACCACCGTCGCGGTGACCAAGGGCGCCTCGGCGACCGTGGCCTCCGCCCTGGGCGGGGTCGGCGGCAAGGCCGCCGCGATGGACCTGTGGATCCCGGACTCGGGGCTGTGGGTGGCGAACCTGCGGGCGAGGAACCGGGATGTGCCGGAGGCGGGCGCGTCCATCGCGCACTCCCCCATCGTCATGGTGGCCTCGGGCTCGGTGATACCGAACCTGAAGAAGAGCTTCGGCGAGGCCAGCTGGGGCGGCATGATCAGCGCCGCCAACGTGGCCAACGTCGACGGTCCCGGCCGCAAGGTGCGCGTGCTGGTGCTGGACCCCTCGCTCAACGCCGCCGGGCTCGGCGCGCTGCTGGCCGCCGCCGGGGTGGCCACGGCCTCGGGCGCGGGCGAGGAGCAGCTGGTCGGCGCGCTCAAGAACCTGTCGGGATCGACCTCGACGGTCCGCGACCAGGACGCGCTGCTGTCCAGCCTCGGTGTCAAGGGCAGCAAGGCCCCGCTGGGCATCGCCTCGGAGCAGGGCGTCTGGGCGTTCAACAAGGCCAAGAAGCCCGAGGTCCCCGCCGTGCCGCTCTACCCGGCCGAGGGGACCATCAACCTCGACTATCCGGTGGTGATCACCGCCAAGGACGCCGCGGTGCGCAAGGCCGCCGAGGCGTTCCAGAAGGAACTCGACAGCGAGTCCGCCAGGAAGACCCTGCAGGATCAGGGTTTCCGCACCCCGGACGGCAAGGGCGGAAAGGCGATCTCCGGCTCCGCGGGCTTCCAGGCCAAGGCGCCGCAGGCAATCGAGCCGCCCGACGGCAAGACCGTCGCGAGGATGTCGCAGACCTGGTCCCGGATCAAGCTGGGCACGAGGATGGTCACCCTGCTGGACGTCTCGGGGACCATGGCCCTGCCGGTGCCGGGCACCGGCATGACCCGGATGCAGGCGATCAGCAGGATCGCCGTCGAGGGCATGAGGCTCTTTCCCGCCAAGAGCGAGCTGGGACTGTGGGAGTTCTCCACGCACCTCGACGGCCAGGGGGTCGACTACCGCGAGACGGTCCCGGTCGGCCCGCTCACCGAGGACATGAACGGCGTGCTGCGCAGGGACGTGATCAACCAGAAGCTGATCGGCGCCCAGGCCAAGGCGACCGGCGACACCGGGCTCAACGACACCCTCGCCGCCGCCTACCGGCAGATGACCGACGAGTATCAGAGCGACAAGATCAACACAGTGCTGATCCTCACCGACGGGGCGGGCAACGACGACCCGGACGGGGGGATCAGCAACCAGCAGATCCTGAAGCGGCTGAAGGAGCAGTTCAACCCGGAGAAGCCGGTCAGCATCCTGATCATCGCGTTCGGCCCCGACGCCCCCCAGGGCAAGCGCCAGATGGATGCCCTGGCCAAGGCGACCGGCGGTGACGCATACATCGCCAAGGACGTCCTGGAGGTCAGGAAGTTCTTCCTGGAGGGCATGAAGCGCCGGCTCTGCGCTCCCAACTGCTGATCCTCCATCGCGTACGGCTGGTGTCACATTGGCACCAGCCGTACCAATTTTCCCAGGTCATACCAGGTCGGCATGATATTGACCCATCTGGTCAACCGGTTGCGGGGAGGTGACGTCCTACGCGTGTGGGGCCTGGAACGGGCGAGTGGTGAAGCCCGTGAACGAGCCCGTCCCGCGGGGAGGAATGTCCGTGCCCGGATGGCCGACCGTCGGCCGAACCGACGATCAACAACTCGTTGAGACGCTGCGGCGCGCCGACACGACGGCGCCCGCGAGCCTCTACGACTCCTATGCCGAACGTCTCCACGACTATGCCCACTCGCTGCTGGGCGACCGCGATAACGCCGCAGGCGCCGTACACGACGCCCTGGTCACGGCCCAGGGCCAGGTGGACCGTCTGCGCGACCCCGGCCGTCTGCGCGCGTGGCTGTACGCCCTCGTACGGGTCCGGTGCGCGGGCGCGGAGCGCGGCGGCCCACGGGGGACGGCACCGCCTCCCGACGTCCACGACGACCCGGGCGAGCGGGAGCTGGCCGCCCTGGTCCACGAGGCGCTGGCGGAGCTGGGCGGGCAGGAACGCGAGGTACTGGAGCTTTCGCTCCGGCACGACCTCGGCGGCGGCGAGGTCGGCGCGGTGCTCGGACTGACCTCCAGGCAGGTGACGGCGAGGCTCTGCCGGGCCCGCGACCACCTGGAGAACGCGGCGGCCGCCGTGGTGCTCGCCAAGGTCGGCCGGGCGCACTGCCCCGACCTGTCGGCGATGGTCGACTCGTGGGAGGGTCCCCTCACCACGATCCTGCGCAGGCGGCTGTCGGCCCACATCGGCCGCTGCGAGGTATGCGTGGAGCGCAGGGACCGGCATGTCTCGGCCGGGCGGCTGCTGGACCTGGTGCCGCCCGCCTACCCGCCGCTCTCGCTGCGCCGCAGGGTGATCGAGACCTGCCTGAACCCGGAACTGAGCGAGGAGCGCGCCTCCATCGTCGCCCGGGGCGACCACTTCGACAGGACCGGTTTCCCAGCGGAGGGGCAGCGGCCACCGGGCCGCCGGCGGGCGGGGAGGAAGGACCCGGCCGGTAGGCGGGCGCGCGACGAGGGGAGCCGTGGGACCGGGCAGGCGGCGTCTCCCCCGGTGAACGCCGCGGGCGCCCGGTCCCGGCGCGTGGCAACGCCGCCGGATGGCGAGGGGCGGCGTACGGAGGTGCTGCCGGCGCAGCGGCGGAGGCAGCGGAGGCGCAGGGGGCCCGTGCTGCTGCTGGCGGCGGTGTGCGTGCTGGCGGCCACCGGGGCGGTGGTCGTGGTGGGCGGGCAGGACCTGGCCGGTGGGGCGTTGGGGAACGCCCAGGCCGTACCGGATACGGAGCCCGCGCTGATCACCCTGGAGCCCGGCCCGGAGCCGACGCCCGACCTGCCGCCGGAGGAGTCGGAGACAGCGGACCCGGAGACAGCGGACCCGGAGACAGCGGACCCGGAGACGGAGAGCGCGCCGACCCCCACTCCGCGCAGGACCCAGGAGACCGGGATACCCGCCCCCACCCCCACCGCGGCGCGTCCGGCGCCGACCCGCAGGTCCTCGGCGGGACCGTCCCGCGCCACCCGCGCCACCACCCCGCCTCCCGCGGCCGGGCGGCTGACCGTCTCGTGCCCGTCGGACATCGGAGAGGGCGCCGGGCAGATTCAGCTCGCGGCCCGCAACGCCACGCTCTCCTGGTCGGCGACCACCTCCGGCGGGCTCGACGTGCATCCCGCCCGGGGACGGCTGAAGGCGGGGGCGAGGGCCGTGATCTGGGTCACAGCCAGGGATCCCTCGGAGAGCGGCGCGGGACGGATCGCGTTCAGGTCCGCCGGGGGCAACACCGGATGCGCGATTTCCTGGGAGAACCCGGAGGCGGACGCCTCCGCGCCTCCCCCGGATCCGGCCCCCGACCCGACCCCGACCCCCTCCACCGGGGCGAGTTCCGAGGGGGAGATCGGCTGATTCCCGTATCTCGTTTTACCTAACACCGAGACTTCTCCCAGGAATCCGGTAAACCATGGACTGGTGCCGAGCGTCGGCATTGACGTCCATGCTGAGTGATTGATCACATGAAGACGCGATCAGTCACGTCATTACCAACTGGGAGTTTCGGAGATGTCGATCAACCGCAGAGTGCTCAAATGGGCGCTCACCTTCGCATGTGTCGCGGGGGCCGTGATCGCCTTGGTGGACATCGACACCCCGTTACGCCTGGTTCTCACCCCTCTGTTCCTGTTGGCGGTCCCAGGCATCGCAGTGGTAGGACTGTTGCGTGATCGTGACCCTCTTGCGGCACTATCAGTGGGGGCAGCGGCAAGCCTGGTTGTAAACGTTCTCTTGGCCGCTGCGATGCTCACTTTTGACGCATGGTCGCCTCGTGCCGGAGTCGCGACGATCGCGGTGCTCGGCGGTTTCATATACGTACTACGCGTGTTGTATCGGGGGAGCGGGAGCTTGCAGACCGAACAGGGGGTCAGGTCAAGGTGAACATCGTCATCGTTCGCCCGGGAGACCTCGGGGAGTCCGAGATCTCACGGTGGCGGGAGTTGCAGGTAGCGGACCCGTCGCTGGACAACCCCTTCCTCTCCGTGGAGTTCACGCTCGCCATGGGGCGCCTGCGAGACTACGTCCGCGTCGCGGTCATCCAGGACGATGGCAAGATCGTGGGATTCTTCCCCTACGAACGGCACAGCTTCGGGATCGGCAAGCCGCTCGGCGGCTTCCTGACCACCTGCCACGGACTGATCTCGGTTCCCGGGCTCGACCTGGATGTCCGTACCCTGCTGCGCGCCTGCAGGCTCTCGGTCTTCGACTTCGACCACCTGGTCCCCGGCCAGCCGACGTTCGCGGCGTACGAGTCCGGCGTGCGACCGGCGCCGGTGATGGACCTCAGCGTGGGTTTCGAGGCCTACATCGAGCAGGTGAAGGCCAACTCGCCGAAGAACCTCAAGACCGTCCGCTACAAGGAGCGCAAGCTCGGCCGCGAGCAGGGCGAGATCCGCTTCGAGTGGGACTCGTCCGACCTCGGCACGCTCCGCACGCTCACCAACTGGAAGTCCGACCAGTACCGCAGGACGGGCCGCGTCGACCGCTTCGCCCAGCCGTGGATCGTCCAGTTGCTCGACGAGATGCACGCCGAGAAGTCCGAGAGTTTCGCGGGTGTCCTGACCATGGTCTACGCCGGAGACAGGCCCGTCGCCGGGCACTTCGGCCTCCGTACCGCGACGACCCTGGTGGGCTGGTTTCCCGCCTACGACACCGAGTTCGCGCGCTACTCCCCCGGCATCATGCACCACCTGCACATGGCCGAGCACGCCGCCGGCTCAGGGCTGCGGCAGGTCGACATGGGCAAGGGCGGGCGCGAGTACAAGAGCTGGCTGAAGAGCGGTGACCTCTTCGTCGCGGAAGGCCGCGTCTCACGTCCCTCCCCTGCGGCCGCCGTCCACTGGATCGGCCGTACCCCGGTCAACAAAGCACGAACGATCGTTACGGATCGCCCGCATTTGTACAGGCTTGCTGACCGTGTGCTGAAGGGGTTCGGCCGTATGCGCTCCCCCGCGCAGAACCAATCAAGCACTCCGGTCGTCAAGGAACCATGGGGAGTGGGTTAGGCCGCTCCCGTCATCACACCCCATTCGCCAGGACCCTTGCATGCATCCCTCATCGCATTCGCCATTTCCCCCGATCGTTTCGATCGTCTATGGCCCCGGGTCCGTCCGCCAGTCGCCCCTGACGACAGACCGCCCGGAAGGACATCCGTCATCATGAGTCCCGAAGTCGCCAAGCACTACAACAACAAGCCCCCCCTGAGGGCGGTGCCGCCCATCGAGCGGTTCACCCCCATCACCCCCAACATGGCGATCTCCCCGACTGTCAGCGTCGTCGTACCGGCCATGAACGAGGCGGAGAACCTTCCGCACGTCTTCGCGACGCTGCCGCAGTGGATCGACGAGATCGTCCTGGTGGACGGCAACTCGGTGGACGACACCGTCGCCGTGGCCAGGAAACTGCGCCCCAACATCCGCGTGGTCCACCAGACCGGCAAGGGCAAGGGGAACGCGCTCTCGGCCGGATTCGCCGCCTGCACCGGCGACATCATCGTGATGATCGACGCCGACGGGTCCACGGACGGCCGTGAGATCATCCAGTTCGTGGGCGCGCTGGTCACCGGGGCCGACTTCGTCAAGGGCTCGCGCTACGCGTCCGGCGGCGGCAGCGACGACCTGACGTTCATCCGCAAGTTCGGCAACAAGACGCTGACCGCGCTGGTCAACAGGATGTACGGGACCAGCTACAGCGACCTGTGCTACGGCTACAACGCCTTCTGGGCCCGCCACCTGGACGTGCTCAACCTCGACTGTGACGGCTTCGAGATCGAGACCCTGATGAACGTCCGCGCCGCCAAGGCCGGGCTCAAGGTTCACGAGGTGCCCAGCCACGAGCGCTGCCGTATCCACGGCGAGAGCAACCTGCATGCCGTCCGCGACGGCATCCGGGTGTTGAAGACCATCATCCGCGAGTGGCGGAGCAACCCGGCTCCCGTGGTGCACGAGCCGGCCACCACCTCCCGCGCGGCGGACCAGGGCGCCGCGTAGCCATGAGAAGCAGTGTCGTCATCTGCGTCTACACCGAGGAACGCTGGGAGGACATCCGAGCAGCCGTCGAGTCGGTCGAGAGCCAGAGCCGCCGGCCGCATGAGATCATCCTGGTCGTCGACTACAACCCGGACCTCCATCTGAGGCTGAAGAAGGAGTACCCCGGCGTCGTCGTGGTGGAGAACGCCCAGGAGAAGGGGCTGTCCGGTGGCAAGAACACCGGCGCGGCGACCGCCTCCGGCGACATCGTGGCATACCTGGACGACGACGCCGTCGCGGAGCCTGGGTGGCTGGAAGCGCTGGAGGAGGGCTTCCAGGACCCGACCATCGTGGGGGTGGGCGGGCTGACCAGGCCGCTGTGGGGCACCGGGCACCGGCCCGGCTGGTACCCCTACGAGTTCAACTGGACCGTGGGCTGCAGCTATCGCGGCATGCCCACGCGGCGGGCGCGGATCCGCAACGTCATGGGCGGCAACGCGGCCTTCCGCAGGGAGGCCGTGCAGGAGGTCGGCGGGTTCCACACCGGCATCGGCCGCAGCGTGCAGGGGCGCAAGCCACGCCCGCTGGGCTGCGAGGAGACCGAGTTCTGCATCCGGCTCTCGCAACGGATGCCCGGTTCGGGGATGCTGTTCGAACCCGCCGCGGTGATCGGCCACAAGGTGCCGGCCGCGCGCGCCACCTTCGCCTACTTCCGCTCGCGGTGTTACGCGGAGGGCCTGTCCAAGGCGCTGGTCACCCAGAGTGTGGGGGCGAGCGACGGGCTGTCGAGCGAGCGGGCGCACGCGATGAAGGCGCTGCCGCTGGGCGCGTTGCGCGGGATCGGCGAGGCGCTGCGGGGTGATCTGTCCGGTCTCGGCAGGGCCGGCGCGATCGTCGTCGGCCTCGCCTGGACCACCTGGGGTTACGTCATCGGTTCCCTTCGACTGAAGCGGGTGCGTTCATGATCCGCGTACCGATCCTGATGTACCACTCGGTTTCCGACCGGCCCAACGCCGAGACGAAGCCGCTGGCGGTACGACCCTCCGCCTTCGCCGAGCAGCTGGCCTACCTGAAGGAGAACCGGTTCACGCCGCTGACGGTGGCCGACCTGGTCGCCTCGCTGCACAAGAACAACGGCCGCTCCATCCCGGAGCGTCCGGTGGTGGTGACCTTCGACGACGGGTACGCCGACTTCCACAGCGAGGCGCTGCCCCTGCTCGAGCACTACGACTTCCCCGCGACCGTCTTCCTGACCAGCGGGTGGGTCAGCGACGCGGGCAAGGACGCGGCGGGCAGGCCGCTGGACACGATGCTGTCGTGGAGCCAGGCGCGCGAGGCCGCCTCGTGCGGCATCGAGATCGGCGGGCACAGCCACAGCCATCCTCAGCTCGACCAGCTTCCGGATGACGAGCTCCGTCAGGAGCTGCGGCGCAACAAGGCCCTGCTCGAAGACAAGATCGGCTCCCTGGTCTCGACGATGGCCTACCCGTACGGCTACTCCAGCGTGCGGGTGCGGCGCGAGGTCAGGCGGGCCGGTTACTGGGCCGCCTGCGCGGTGAACAACGCCATCGCCGCCGACCGGCACGACGTGCTCGCGCTGCCGCGCCTGACCGTCGCCGAGGGTACGTCGATGAGAATGTTCAGCCGGGCCGTCGAGGGAAACCAGGTCCCGCTGATCTACATGAGAGAACGGATGCTGACGAAGGGTTACGCCGTCGTCAGGCGTACGAGATACGGCCTGCGCCGGGTGCGCGGCCAGGTGTGAGCGGCCGGTCCGCCCCCGGGAGAGGCGTGGCCCGCGGGCCGGCGCCCTCCCGGGTGCGCCCACCCCTCTCCGCCCTCGTCCTCGCTTCCCCGAGGGAGCGAAGGCGGCGGGACAGGAGCCACCGGGCGGGAATTCGGTCGCGGTATTGCTCTTCAACGGTCTACGCAAAGCAGTCGAACATGACGTAACTTCGTGTTCGCTCGTCGCACCTCGGTCCGCGTAGCCGCCATGATGTTAGACGTGAGGCAACGGGCAGGTAATGACGTGACGACGACACCGGCGGCGGAAACTGCCGAGGTCGGGGAGACCGATCCCACCCGGCCCGCGCCCTCGGACGGAGCGCGGGCCGGGTCCGGCGGCGAGCTCACCGGCACGGCGCCCTCCGAGGCTTCGGAGGGGGCGCCCGACCGCGAGGTTCCCGATCACGCCGCACCGGGTGACAGCCGTGACGGCGAGGTTCCGAAGAGCGGGGTTTCCGGCGGCGAGGCCACCAAAGGTCCTCGTGACGGCGGCGACAGTGCGTCGGACGACGCCGACGACGTGCCGGGTACGCCACCGGAGGTGATCTCCGACCAGGCTCCCGGCGGGGCTCCGGACACCTCCGACGGCGACGACTCGGAGGTCACCGCCGTCATCCGGCTGCCCGCACGCCCGATCTCACCGCCCACGGCGGACGCTCCCGAGTCCGAGGACGCCTCCGGCAGCGAGATCGACACCACGACGGAGATGCGTCTGCCCTCGGCACCGCTCCGCCCGGCGCCGGAGCCTGCGGAACCGGTGACCGCGGAAGGCGGCACACCGGAGCGGAGGCCGCGGGAAAGGGCCGTCGCGACGTCCAGCCCGCTTCCAGGGACCCCTGAGACCGCTTCGGAGGCCACGGCTCCACCGGACCATCGGGAGCCGCAGAGCGCGCAGCGGAGCCCGGGGAAGGCGGCTCCGGCCGCCGCCAGGCCGTCGCGAATGCCGAACGTGATGCGGTCGGCCGCGGTGTGGCTGCCGCCGTTGCTCACGGTCGAAGGCCTGATCATGTACGTGCTGGCCCTGCGCGTGGCGCCGGGTCCGCTGCGGGGCGTCGACGTGACCAAGATCGACGCTCTGGGCCTGATCTCGGCCATGCCGCTGACCGCGTTCGCCGCGATCCTGCTGATGCTCGTCGCGTTCTTCGTCACGATCGCGCAGAACACCGACCGCAAGTTCCTGCTGCTCTTCCAGATCGCGGCGATCACCTTCGCCCTGCACGGGGCGTCGGCTCTGATCTCGGACGAGGCCAGGTTCCCCACGGCCTACGTCCATGCCGGCTTCGTGGAGTACATCAACCGCACCGGCGAGTCGTCCGCGATCCTCGACGCCCGCCTCGCCTGGCCGGGGTTCTTCGCGCTGGTGGCGTTCGTCACCAAGGCCGCCGGGGTCACCGACCTGGCGACGATCATGCGGTGGACGCCGCTGCTGTCGAACCTGCTGTACCTGCTGCCGTTCGTGCTGATCCTGCGCCAGGTGGTCGCCACCACCCGGGCCCGCTGGTTCGCCGCCCTGCTGTTCGTCATCGTCCAGTGGATCGGCCAGGACTACTTCTCCTCCCAGGGCTTCACATACGCGATCTACCTGGCCTTCGTGGCGATCGTGCTGCGCTGGTTCGGCAAGGTCGAGCCCCGCGACAAACCGATGCCGGCCAAGGGCCCCATCCGGCGGCTGCTGGCCCGCCTGGACGGGCTGACCCCCGGCGAGCTGCCCCACTCGACCGGTGTCTACGACCGGACGATCATGCTGATCGTGCTGATCGGACTGTTCGGCACCGCGACCGCCTCGCACCAGATCACGCCGTTCATGATGCTCGGCGCGCTGACCGGCCTGCTCCTGCTCCGGCGCACCTCGCTCAGCTGGGCGCTGCCGTTCTTCCTGGGCCTGATGGTGCTGGCGTGGATCAGCTACCAGACGGTCACCTTCTGGAGCGGGCACATCGACCAGCTCTTCGGCGGGCTGGGCCGGATCCTGGAGAACCTGCAGCGCAACACCGGCGACCGGATCGACGGCAGCGATCCCAGGCACGCGCTCGTCCTGATGGCCCGCCTCGGCATCTGCGGCGTCATCCTGGCGCTGGCCGCCGTCGGCCTGCTGCGCCGCGTGCGGCGCGGTGTCGGCGACCGCGCGGCCCTGCTCCTGCTCTGCGTCCCGGTGCTGGCGCTCGGGCTGCAGAGCTACGGCGGCGAGATCGGCCTGCGGATCTACCTGTTCGCCCTGCCCGGTGCCTGCATCCTGGCCGCGTACGCCTTCTTCCCGAACCTTCCGGCCGGCACGGAGGACGCGCCGGAGGAGACGGTGCCGATCCGCAGGCGCAACATCCGGTTCAACCCGGAGCTGACGCGCCGGATCTCACTGCTGCTGGCCGCCGGGTGCGCCATGACGCTGGCGATGGTCTTCCTGATCGCCAGATACGGCAACGAGCAGTTCGAGCGGGTCTCGGCGAGCGAGGTCGCGGCGATGCACTACATCTACGACCACGACGAGCCCAGCGCCCGCGTCCTCTACCTGTCCCCGGTGCTCGGCCCGGAGGTCACGCCCATCATCCCGTGGGGTGAGCGGGACTTCGACAAGATCTCCTACGAGCAGGCGCTGGTGCACAAGGATCCGGCCCAGCTCTCCACGGTGCTCGACAAACTCCGCGCGTCCCCGCCCAACACCTATCTGGTGGCGACCCGGGGACAGGCCGGATACCTGCAGCTCAACCACGGCTTCCCGAACGACTGGGCCCCCCGGTTCCGTGCCGCGCTGGACGCTCACAAGGATCTCAAGCGGGTGTTCAGCGGCGAGGACGCCGCCGTCTACGTCCTGAACACCTTTCCGGAGGGCACCGAGATTCCCGAGCGCGGGGTACCGCTCGGCGGCAGCGACCCGACCTCGCCGTGGACGCCGGTCGGCTTGGCCGCGCTGGGCGTGACCTGGATCGCGTTGTTCACCTACGAGGTGTTCCTGCTGCGTGGTCGCGGCCAGAGTTCCAGGGCCAGGAGGCGCATCCTGTTCATCGCGGTGCCCGCCTTCGTGCTGGCCCTCGCGGTGATCGCGGAGCGCTTCATCGTCATCGGCTACCAACTTCAATAAAGGACAAAATCGCTTGGCCGACGGCCTCCCCGCGCCATACTGAGCACCGTTTGCCGGGAGACGCCTGTCTCAGAGCCTGGTCGAAGGACGGTTGGATGTTCACAGGGGAACCCCGTGACCGGGCGGGGACCTCCACCCAGGGCACGGGGCGGCGAATCGCGGCGGTCGACGCGCTGCGCGGTTTCGCGCTGCTGGGCATCGTGGTGGTCAACATCACCTACCTCGCCTCCGGATACCGGATGGCGGGGCTGGCGGCGCCGTCGTTCTCCGCGCCGCTCGACTGGGAGGTGCGCTGGGTCGTCTCGTTGTTCTTCGAGAACAAGTTCTATCTGCTCTTCGCCTTCCTGTTCGGCTACAGCTTCACCCTCCAGCTCGACTCGGCCCACGCCTCCGCGACGGCGTTCGTCCCCAGGTTCCTGCGCCGCCTGGGCGGGCTGTTCCTGCTCGGCGTCGCCCATGGCATCCTGCTGTTCCCCGGTGACATCCTGGCCACCTACGCGGTGGTGGGGCTGGTCCTGCTGGCGGTGCGGCGGATCACCCCGCGCACCGCGATGATCTCCGCGATCGCGCTGACCGTGGCGCTGGCGCTGGGGATGCTGTTGCTGGCCCTACTGGCGACGCTGGGCACCGACGCCTCAAGCGCCGTCTCCGAGAACGCCGCCCAGGCCGCCATGTCCGACCGCGCCCTGCACGGCTCCGCATCCATGATCATCAACGAGCACCTGCACAAACTGGCCAGGATCCTCGTGCTGCGGGTCTTCTTCCAGGGGCCCACGGTGCTCGCCGCCTGCCTGGTCGGGCTGGCACTGGGCAAGATGCGCCTGCTGGGTGACCTGTCCAGGCACACCGTGACGCTGCGGCGGCTGCAGTGGGCGGGGTTCACCGTCGGCCTCGCCGGGGCCGTGGTCTACACGCACGCGACCTGGTCGGACGGCGGGCACGCGTACCACATGGTCGGCCAGTCGGTGAACCTGGTCACCGCGCCGCTACTGGCCGCGGCCTACGCCGCCACCCTGCTGCGCCTGCTCCCCTCGGCACCTCGCCTGGCCGGGACGCTCGCGCCTCCCGGCAGGCTGGCACTGACGAACTATCTGGGGCAGTCGCTGATCAGCTCGCTGATCTTCACCGGCTACGGGATGAGCCTGGTCGACCGGCTCAGCCCGCTCTCCGTGGTGTCGATCGGCATCGCCATCTTCACGGTCCAGGCCGTGTGGAGCCGGTGGTGGCTGAGCCGCCATCAGTACGGGCCCGTGGAATGGCTACTGCGCTGGTTCACCAACTGGCGCAGACCCTCCCGTCCTGAGCGTGCCTAGCCTGCCTGGTGAATGCTGCGGCGGGTCACCCCTGGGCGCCACCGGTGCGCTCACTCCACCTGACCTCGTACGGCTTCAGCTCGAACTGCTTGCCGTCCACGGTGGTGCTCGCGGCCGCGTCGGTGGTGTTGACCATCACGAGCTGCCGCTCCTGGGCGAGGACTCGCACCTTCTCGTTGGAGGAGGTGACCGTCTCCAGCGTGGTCCCGAGCGGGAACCACTTGGTGAAGCCGCTCAGGATGCCCGCCATGGGCATCTCCGCACCGGTGCTCGGGTGCCACAGGCAGCCCAGGCAGATCTGGTCGTCGTCGGTGGACTTGCGCTGGGGGTTCCAGTAGAGCGAGGTGGTGACGCCGCTGGTGGCGAACTCCATCATCGCCGCGGTCTGCACCGCGATGCGGCGCTCCTCAGTCCAGTCCCTGCTGTCCGGCTCGACGTACCACTCGGCCCACCAGACCGGCAGGTCGCCGCTCTTCTGCCGCAGCCAGGTGGTGAGGGCTCCGAACTTGCCCAGGGCGGTGAACTCGTCGGGGTAGGCACCGGCCTCCCTGGTGACCGAGGCTCCGTCGACGACGATGAAATCGGCGCCCTTCTTCTTCTCGATCCAGTACTCGACCGCCTCCAGGTCACGCTGGATGACGCTCCCCCACGGCCCCTGGATCTCCGCCCCCTGTTCGGGAACGGTGGTGCTGCCGACCGACACGTACGGCCCGCCGACCTTGATGTCCTTGTCGACGGCCTTCAGCGCGTCGTAGACCTTGTTGTAGAACTCGGTGTAGCCCTCGATGTCCCAGCGGTTCTGGGCGTTGTTCCAGAAACCCTTCAGCTCGTTCCAGACCATGAAGTGCTTGACCGTGGGGTAGCGCCTGGCGACCGTCGCGGCGAGCTTCGCGTAGTCGTCGAAGTGCTCGCGCCGGGGCGCCGTCTCCAGCTGCGTCCAGTCGGTCCGGCCGGAGGTGCCGCCCTTCATCCAGTCGGGCGAGCAGCAGAGCGTGATGATCGGGATGGCCTGGGACCTGGACATGAACTTGATACGACGGTCGAGGTCGCGGAAGTCGTTCTTGCCGGGCGCGGGCTCGGGGTTGCCCGCGCCCCAGCCCATGATGTGCTGGTTCTGCAGCATCGGGATCCGGCTGAGCATGTGGGAGGCGGCCTCGGTGACCGTGCCGCTCTCGTTGTCGGCGCTGAACTCGGTGTGGGTGATGCCCCAGCGTGGCCAGTCCTGGACCGCGGGTGGTTCCTCCAGTGTCGGCGCCGCCTGCGTGGGAGGAACTGTCATACGCTGTCCGCGGGGAATGTCCGGTTTGACAGCGAAGGCGATGATACCCACCACCAGCACCACCGTTACCGCCATCGCTCCCAGTGCGACCGGCCAGGCCGGGCGCCGTCGCTGGTGCCGTCCGTTAGTCGGTATCACCGATTCCTCAATCCTCGCAGGTCAACGAATGTAGCGTTCCACAGCGACAACGGACGTGCCAGTGAGCTGAGCCGCTGCACAGCCAAGCGTTACCGGTCGCGTCGCCAGCGTATCCATGGCGACTTGCATGACGGTTGAAAGTCAGAAGTAGTTCCCGTCATACCCCCGCTCACCGGGCCGTGCGGCACCCACGCCACGGGTCCGGAGTGGACGGCGACCGCGGGTTCAGCCCTCCAGGACCCGCAACGCCCGGTCGACGAGCGTGGGAACGGCGGCGCCGATGTGCTCGAAGCCCTCACCGACGGTCTTGCCCTGCTTGAACCTGGCGTGGATGCCCTCCACGATGACGGCGAGCTTGTAGTTGCCGAAGGCCAGGTAGAAGTCCAGATCGGACAGGTCTGCGCCGGAGACCTTGGCATAGTGTGCGGCGAACTCGCGGGCGGTGAGGAAGCCTGGGGCCACGGTGACGCCCGCCGCGACCGGGATCGAGGCGCGCTCGGTGTCGCCGGGGTCCTGCCAGTAGGTGAGGGTGAGGCCGAGGTCCGCCAGGGGGTCGCCGAGCGTGGACATCTCCCAGTCGACGACGGCGAGGATGTCGGGGTCCGGCGAGATTCGCACGAGCGTGTTGTCGAGCCGGTAGTCACCGTGGACCAGCGTCGAGGCCGAGCGGGCGGGCAGGCGCTCGCGCAGCAGGGCCACCAGACGGTCGTAGGCGGGCAACTCGCCGGTCTTCGACCGTTCCCACTGCTGTCCCCAGCGCTCCAGCTGGCGGGCCATGTATCCCTCGGGGCGTCCGAAGTCCCCCAGGCCCGCCTTCTCGTAGTCGATCGCGTGGATCGCGGCAAGCACCTC
This sequence comes from Streptosporangium sp. CA-115845, assembly GCF_050943795.1. NCBI lineage: Bacteria > Bacillati > Actinomycetota > Actinomycetes > Streptosporangiales > Streptosporangiaceae > Streptosporangium > Streptosporangium sp. CA-115845. Next base: position 7,792,396 of record NZ_CP191988.1, read on the forward strand.
GGCCAGCCGCTCCGACAGCCTCCGGGTCTGCTCGGGGGTGAGATCCCGGGTGTCCTCCTGGCTCCGCACGGCCGCGCCGTCCACGTGCGCCATGAGGTAGAACGGCGCCCCGATCACGTCCTGGTCGTCGCAGAAGGCGACCGGCTCCGGCACCGGGACCGAGGTCGGCGCGAGCGCCGAGATCACCCGCCACTCGCGCCTCATGTCGTGGGCGGTCGGCAGCACGTGGCCCAGCGGCGGCCGGCGCAGCACCAGGCGGCGCCCGGGGGTCTCGACGATGTACGTCAGGTTGGACCTGCCACCGGCGATCAGGGAGACCCCGGTGGGCTCGCCGACGCCGGGGACGTTGGCCGCGATCCATTCGACGAGGCGGGACCAGTCGATGCCGGGGGTGCTCATGGCCCCCATTAGAACGCCACTCGGGTGGGTGGCGCCAGCCGGGACCCCACAATGAGATCCCGAAACGTTGTCTCCCCACTGCGGGGAAATTCCTTCCGTACTTTATCGTTACATTACGTCCCTACCAGCATGCTTAGGCTTTACGTCATCCTGCACAGGATGACGTAAAGGGACCCCGCACATCCCAGTAGGAGCTCATGCGCGTCTCAATCGTTCAGCCCCGTGATCTCGGACCGGTCGACATCGACCGCTGGAGGACTCTCCAGGGTGCCGACGCCGCTTTCGACAGCCCGTTCCTGTCGCCGGAGTTCACCGTCACCGTAGGCGCCCTGCAGGAACGCGTCCGGGTCGCGGTGTTGCACGAAGGACAGGACGTGGTGGGCTTCTTCCCCTTCGAACGTCATCCGATGGGCATCGGCATGCCCGTGGCCGCGGGCCTGACCGACGCGCAGGGGCTGGTCCACGCCAAGGACGTGGAGATCGACGCGCAGAGCCTGATCAAGGCGTGCGGCCTGGCCGTCTACGAGTTCGACCACCTGATCGCCGGGCAGCCGCTGCTCCAGCCGGGGCACAGCAGGCACCCTTCACCGATCATCGATCTCCGCGACGGCTTCGAGTCGTACATCGAGACGATCAAGGTGACCTCCGGCAAGACCTACCGCTCGACGGCGTACAAGAGCCGCAAGCTCCAGCGTGACACCGGGCCGCTCCGGCACGACTACGCCACCACCGACCTGGCGCCGCTGCGCACGCTGCTCGGCTGGAAGACCGAGCAGTACCGGCGCACCGGCCGCAACGACAGGTTCGCCCGGCCGTGGATCGTGGAACTGGTCGAACGGTTCCTCGCCACCGACACCGAGCACTTCGGCGGGGTCCTCGACATGGTGTACGTGGACGACCGGCCGGTCGCCGGGCACTTCGGCCTGCGCACCGGCACCACGCTCGCGGGCTGGTTCCCCGCCTACGACACCGCCTTCGCGAAGTACTCCCCCGGTCTGATCCACCACCTGGCCATGGCCGAGAAGGCCGCCGAGGCCGGGATCGGGGTCATCGACATGGGCCGCGGGGAGAAGGAGTACAAGGAGAAGCTGAAGAACGGCGAGTACGAGGTCTCGGAGGGCCGGGTCGCCCGGCTGAGCCCCGGTGCCGGGGTCCACTGGATGCTGCGGGTGCCGGTGCGCAAGGCACGTGGCACGGTCCTGGCCAACCCGCTCCTGCGCACCACCGCCGACCGCGCGCTCAAGACGTACGGCCGCCTGCGAACATCCCTGCAATCTCCCTGAGCAGGGTTCGCGGCGGTGTGGGAACGGTCCTTTCTCACCCGATCAGCTCGGCGATCACCGAGACGCCCCGCCTGACGTCCGCCTGCGACGCGGAGCCGTAGCCGATCACCAGGCCGTGCCGCAGCCGCGGCCCGTGGTAGTGGCGGGTCATCGAGTCGAGCAGCACGCCACGGGCACGGGCGGCCTCGACCAGCGGCGTGACCGCGTGCTCCGCGAGCTCCACCATGACGTGCAGGCCCGCGGTGTCGCCGGTGACCCTGGAGCCGAGGATGTCGACGACCACGGCCCGGCGGCGCGCGTACTCCAGCCGCATCCGGCGCAGGTGCCGGTCCAGGTCCCCCCTCTCGCAGAGCACCGCCACCGCCTGCTGGGCCGGGCCGCCGGTGCGGTCGGCCAGGTCGTCCCTGGTCAGGGCGATGGCTTCGATGAGGCTCGGCCGGGCGACCAGCCAGCCGACGCCGATGTCCGGCGTCAGGGCCTTGCTCAGGCTGCCCAGCAGCACCACCCGCTCGGGACCGAGGCCGTGCAGGGCGGGCAGCGGCGCGACGTCGTAGCGGAACTCGGCGTCGTAGTCGTCCTCCACGAGGATCGCACCGGTGCGTCGGGCCCAGGCGAGAAGGCGCTCCCTGCGCGGGATGGGCAGGCGGCCGCCGAGGGGGTACTGGTGGGCCGGAGTGGTGTAGAGGACACGCAGGTCATCCGGGAGGCGGTCGACGAGGACCCCGTCCTCGTCGACCGGGCAGGGCACGATCTCCGCTCCCCTCCCGGCGAAGACGTTCCTGGCGACGCGGTAGCCGGGCTCCTCGACGCCGGCCCGGTCACCGGGCCGCAGGAGCGTGGCGGCGACCAGGTCGAGCCCGTTGCCGGTACCCCGGGTGACCATGATGTTCTCCGGTCCGACGGGGATCGCCCTGGTCCTGCGCAGGTGCTCGGCCAGGGCCGTGCGGAGCCTGGGCAGGCCGCGGGGATCGGGGTCGCTCGCCGGCGGCAGGTCGGCCGCTCCGCGCCAGGCCCTGCGCCAGGCCGCCCGGTCGTAGTCGTGGACCCACGGCCGCCCGGGACGCAGGTCGATCACCTGCCCTCCGTCCCCCGGTGGGGCGTCCTGGCCCGGAAGGGCGACGGGAGGTGGCGCGAGGGGGCCGCGAGCGCGCTCGTTCACGGGAGGGATCACCATGTCGGCCACGTAGGTGCCGGAGCCGTGGCGTCCTTCGAGCCAGCCTTCCGCGTACAGCTGCTGGTAGGCCTCGGTGACGACGGTACGGCTGACCGCGAGCTGGCCGGCGAGGGCGCGGGTGGAGGGCAGGCGCTCGCCGGAGGCGAGGGCGCCGTCGCGCATGGCGGCCCTGAGACGGTCACCGAGCTGGACGGCGAGTGCCGTACCGGACTCGCGGTCCACCGAAACGGGCAGGTCGACGGCGAGGCGCGGCAAAGTGGTCTCCGGTAAGCGCATGGAAGTGGACATGTTCTCGGTATCCACTTCTCCCTAGGCTAGTGCCATGCTCTCTACGACTCCCCGCACCACCCTCGGCCGCTCGAAGAACAGGGGCCTGACCTCTCGCGAGGATCTGTACGCGGTGCTGGACGCCGGGCTGGTCTGTCATCTGGGCGTCGTGGTCGACGGCTTCCCCATGGTCGTCCCCACCGGTTACGGCCGGATCGGCGACACCCTCTACGTGCACGGTTCCACCGGCGCCACCTCCCTGCGGAACGCGGACGAGGTCTGCGTCACGGTCACCCACCTGGACGGCGTCGTGCTGGCCCGATCGGCCTTCAACCACTCGCTCAACTACCGCTGCGCCATGGTCTACGGCCGTGTCCGCCGGGTGGAGGGCGGCGAGGAGCACCTGGCCGGGCTGCGGGCGATCACCGAGCAACTGGCCCCCGGCCAGTGGGACGCCAGCCGCGCGCCCACCGGAAAGGAGCTCGCCGCGACCACGGTGCTCGCCCTCTCTCTCGCCGAGGCGTCGGTGAAGGTGCGACAGGGCCCGCCGATCGACGAGGAGGAGGACTACGAGCTGCCGATCTGGGCGGGGGTCCTGCCGCTCCACCAGGTCTGGGGAGCTCCCGAGCCCGATCCCGCGATGACCGAGGACCTGGCCGTCCCCGCGCACATCGCGTCACGAACCATGCCCGTTCGTTAAGTCTCCCGTTAAGTCTCCGCGGCGGGCCGGCGCACCACGGGGCGCGCCTGTCCGTGCGAGGCCCCGCCGCTCGTACCGATCGCCCCTTGTGGAGTGAGACTGATTCGCGATTAATGCGCGAAATGCGTTTCTCTATGGCTAGGCTACGGTCCGTCTGTTATGGGTGGGGGCCCAGACAACTGAGGAGACCGTTATGTACGGCACGCCATCGGCCTGGCGAGTCCCCGGATACACCGAGATCCGCGAACTGGGCACCGGCGCGGCGGGGCGCGTGGTGATGGCGCGTCACGATGCCGACGGCGTCCTGGTAGCGATCAAGTACCTGTCCGACGAACTCAGGGGCGACGTCGGCTTCGTGGCGCGCTTCCGGCACGAGGCCAGGGTGCTCAACACCCTGAACAGCCCGCACTCCGTCCGGCTCTACGACTACGTCGAGACCGGCGACGGCGCGGCCATCGTCATGGAGCTGATCAACGGCGTCGCCCTGCGCGCGCTGCTGCGCTCGGAGGGTCCGACCGGCCCGGAGGCGGCGCTGCTCGTACTCAAGGGCTCGCTCATGGGGCTGGCCGCCGCGCACTCGGCGGGCGTGGTGCACCGCGATTTCAAGCCCGAGAACGTGATGGTGGAGGCGGACGGGAAGAGCAAGCTCGTCGACTTCGGCATCGCGCTCCGCTCCGGCGACGGCGACGCCCCCGCGGGCACTCCGCCCTACATGGCCCCCGAGCAGTGGGTGGGCGGACCGGCCGGGCCCTCCACGGACGTCTACGCCGCCACCGTCGTGTTCTTCGAATGCCTGACCGGAACCCGCCCCTTCCGGGCCACGAACATCGCCGCACTGGCCCGCCAGCACCAGGTCATGCCGCCGCCGGTCGAGGAGGTGCCCCGGGCCCTGCAGGGGCTGGTGGAGCGCGGCCTGGCCAAGCACGCCGCCGACCGGCCGCCGACCGCCTCCGCGTTCCTCACCGAGTTGGAGGCCGTGGCCGCCGACGCCTACGGTCCCGACTGGCAGGAGCGCGGCCGCCGCCGCCTGGCGGGGATCGTCGGGCTGCTGGCCGGGCTGTTCCCGCTGGACGCGCCCGCCCCGGCGGCCGACACCTCGCTGGCCACCACCGAGCTCGGCGGCAAAGGGGGAAGGACCTCCTCGCTCAGCAAGCTGAGCGTCAAGATCCTCATTGGTGTCGGCTGCATCGCGGTGATCGGCGGGCTGACCGCGGTACTGGTCGGATCGGGCGAGACCACGAAGATCCAGCCGCAGAGCTCCACCGTCACGAAGGACCCGACCCCCTCGGACCCGCTGGAGACGGTGCTCCCCGGGGACGACGGCGACGAGCTCGACGAGCCCGCGGAGGCGTCGCCGACCGCGAGCGCGCCCTCCGCGACACCCACGCCGAGCAGCACCACCCCGGGCCTCCCGCCCGTGCCGACCACCGCGACGCCCTCCAAGACGCCCAAGGCGTCGGCGAAGCCCACCAGGAGGCCGACCACACGGCCGACCCCGCGGCCGACCGGGAAACCGACCGGGACGCCGACCGAGTCTCCCGCCCCCGAGGAGAGCTCCACGCTCAGCAATCCCGGCAAACCGGACACTCCCGCGACCAGGCCGCCGTCCCCGACGGCGACCCCGACCCAGCCGTCGGCCTCCCCCACCCGGACGCGGCCGACGACGCGGCCGACCACGTCCTCGCCCTCCCCCTCCGGGACGAACCCCGAGGAAACCCCGACCGCCGAGGGAACCCCCCGGCTCACCGGCTCGCCCCTGCCCCCCGTCGAGACGGCCCCCTCGGCGCTCCTCGCGCTGGGCCTGGTGACAAGCTGTGCCGTGCCGGTCACACTGGCCGTCAAGCGCGGCGTGGCGGGACGGCACAGGAAACGCCGGTAACCAGGAAACGGGCAGAATCATGAACACTGACCGGGGCGGCGTCGCCGGATTCCGGTTGACCGGTCCTACCTGGGCCGGCGACCTGGGAATCTGGTCGTCGGCCGTCGCGGCCGACGGACGGCGGGGAGGCGCGCTCAGGTTCGACCCGCGACTGGTCGCCGATCCCTCGGCCCGCGAGAGGCTGATCGCGGCCGTGGTCGCCGACCGCAGGCTCACGCAGAGCGGCCTGACCGGGCTGGTCCCGATCGCCGACCTCATCACGGCCCAGGACGAGGTCTGGCTGATCACCTCGGAACCGGCGGCACCGACGGTGCGCGACCTGCTGTCCGGAGCCCCTGGATCGTCCGGGCCCGACGCGGGCAGCGCGGCCACGGTCCTGATGGAGACCGCGCGGGTGCTGCTGGCCGTCCACTCCTCCGGGCTCGTCCACGGTGAGCTTCACCCGGGCACCGTGGTGATCGCCCCGGACGGGTCGGCACTGCTCGCCGAGCGAGGGCTGCTCGACGCGCTGCTCGGCCGCCCGCCCGCGCCGGAGCGGGACGTGGCCGCCTGGGCGTCACTCGCCCGGGGGCTGGCCGCCACCTGGGCCTCGGCCGACCGGGAAGCCGCGGGGCTGCTGGAACGGGTGGCGGCGACGGCCTCCATCCGGGGGCTCGCCGCCGCGCGCGACGCCCTGCTCGCCGGGCGTGACGTGCTGCCCTCCGGGTTCACCACCCGCGACAGGCTCGTGGAGACCCTGCACCGGCGGCCGACGTATGAGGCGCCCGGCCGGGGAGGGCCCCCGCCGCCCGTGCCGGCCGCCCCCGACGAGGGGGAGATCGTCACGCTGCTCCACGTTCCGGGAACCGGCGAGCAGCGAACCCTGGGGGCCGACGAGCACCGGCCCGAGGACGTGGTCCTGCGGTTCGGTCCCGGGGTGCCCGCCGAGACCACGGCCGCCCAGATCTGGCGGGCCGGCCGGGACCAGCAGCAGACCGAGCCGCCCTCCGACGGGCTCAGGGCCGCCGCGGCCCCCCATGCTCGGCGGCGTCGCGGTCGTACGATCCTCTCCTCGGCGATCCTCGCGCTGATGGTCGTGGGCGCGCTGGCGCTCTGGCTGTTCCGCGGTTCGTCGACACCGCTTGAGGTGACGAAGGTGGACGTCAGCGCCCCCAGGAAGACCCAGGACTGCGACACGACGGTGAAGATCACCGGTGTCCTGCACACCAACGGCGCGGGCGGGGAGGTCAGCTACCAGTGGAAGCGGAGCGACCGCAAGGAGCCGATCGTGCAGACCGACCAGATCTCGTCCGGGGCGACCTCGCACGAGGTGAACCTGGACTGGACGGTCAAGGGCGAGGGAAGTTTCAAGGGAACCGTCACCCTGTCGCTGCTCTCGCCGGCCCCCGAGGGCAAGAAGATCCAGGACAGAGCCACCTTCACCTACAAATGTTCATGAGTGATCCGCAAGGTCCACAATGCAGTACAAAGCCGTTCTTACTACTCTGACGGCCATGACCACGCAGACCCCCTCCGGCTGGTACCCCGATCCCTACGGCTCGCCGCTGTTGCGGTGGTGGGACGGCCACCAGTGGACCGATGCCACCCATCAGGCGGATGTCCCCACAGGGCAGGGCACGCCTCAGGGATCACAGACCGGCCCCTTCTCCTCCCAGCCTCCCCCCGCGGGGCAGGGCACCTGGCAGGCGGCGGCGCCCTCGCGGGAAGAGCCCGCGGGAACGGGCCCGACCGGCCAGTGGAGCCGGCAGACCATGCAGCAGGGACCGGCGGGTACGGGGCAGCCGAACGGCAACACGGCGCAGATGCCCCTCCCGCCGTACGGCGTTCACCCGTCCGGGCCGCCGCCGCGCAAGAGCGGTCCGCTCCCGTGGATCCTCGGCGGTGGCGGCGCGCTGGTCCTGATCGTCGTGATCGTGGTCGCCGCGATGTATCTGATCAACCCCGACAGCAGAAACGAGGCCGGCGAGCCCGTCACGCCCCGTACGCCGCCTCCCTCAGCGAGCCGGGAGCCGACCCCCGAGCCGACGCCCTCGCAGAGCCCGCCGCCCCAGCCGGTGGACGGGCGCGTCACCGACCCCGTGACCGGCCTGTCCTACCAGATCCCCGAAGGGCCGTGGCAGATACCTCCCAGCTCCGGCAGCGGGCTCGGGTTCACCTGGAACAGCGCGGTCGTCGCCACCGCCCAGGAGAACTTCGACGGCAAGGGCGGCAACTGGGTCGGCAACGTGCTGACCGGCGAGCTTCCCGACCAGTACGGCTACCAGGGTGTGGAGAGCATGCGCTCGGTCGCCACGACGTTGCTGCAGGTCGTCGAGCCCAACTTCTACAGCCCCCCGCACCGCCGGAAGATCGTCGAGGACAAGGCGGTCAAGGTGAGCGGCAAGGACGCCTGGCTGTTCGTCTTCGACCTGGACTTCTCCGAGCAGTCCGAGGCCAACGGCTGGAAGTGGAAGCGGGAGCGAGCCGCGTTCCTGATCGTCGACCGAGGTGAGGGCAGCCGAGCGGCGCTGGCCTACATCAGCGTGCCCGACAATCTCGGCATCTCAACGGTGGACAAGGTGATCAAGTCATTCAAGCTCTCGTAAGGGAGTACTACCCTGAGGGCTATGAGTGACCTGCTGGTCTGGATCGACTGTGAGATGACCGGGCTTGACCTTGGCCGTGACGCGCTCGTCGAGGTGGCCTGCGTGGTCACCGACGGCGAGCTGAACCAGCTTGACGACGGTGTGGACGTGGTCATCAAACCCCCGCCCGAGTCCATCGAGCAGATGTCGGAGGTGGTACGCGAGATGCACACCGCCTCCGGCCTGCTGGATGCGCTGAGCGAGGGCGTCACGCTGGCCGAGGCCGAGTCCATGGTGCTCGAATACATCAAGGGACACATCAAGGAGCCGAAGAAGGCTCCGCTGTGCGGCAACTCCATCTCCACCGACCGGTCGTTCCTCTCCCGGGACATGGCCGCCGTGGACGCCTTCCTGCACTATCGGATGATCGACGTCTCCTCGGTGAAGGAACTGGCCCGGCGCTGGTACCCGCGGGTCTACTTCGCCTCGCCCGAGAAGCAGGGCGGCCACCGCGCGCTGGCCGACATCGTCGAGAGCATCCGGGAGCTGCGCTACTACCGCGCGGCGGTCTTCGTGCCCCAGCCGGGACCCGACTCCGCCACCGCCAGGGAACTGGCCGAGACGGTGTCCGCGCGAAACCCCTGACCGGCTCGCGGGAAACCCGGTACGAAACGACTCCCAAAGACCGCTACACTTTTCATGTGCTGCCAAGGCGGCGATGGTGGGCGTAGCTCAGTTGGCAGAGCGCTAGGTTGTGGTCCTAGATGCCGGGGGTTCAAGTCCCCTCGCTCACCCCAAGAGAACGGCCGGTCCCTCGGGACCGGTCGTTCTGCATTTCCACTCCCTTTACCCACCAAAAGTGGATATTGCGGGTTATGCTCGCAGCTATCGCTACGCCGTAGGACCGGGGGTTTCGGCGACCTGACCGTGTTGCAACCACGGAGGCCGGATGAGAGTCGACGATGCCACCTTCGACGCGGAACCCACAGCCGTGACGGGCTTGAGCAGGCGCGAGACCGAGGTCATGGAACTGATCGCGACGGGTCGCTCCAACGGGCAGATCGCCCAGCACCTGTTTCTCAGCGAGAAGACCGTGAAGAACCATGTGAACCGGATATACGCCAAGCTGGGGGTCGACTCGCGGGTCACCGCGATCGATCTGTGGCTGGAACGGGCCGCGCGCGAGGACCCTCAGCACTGCTGAACGGCGACACGACGTCTCCGGACCGCTTCGGGGCCGTCGGGCCCGACCGGGCGGGGCGCCTCGGGCGGCGGGAGACCTCCAGGGCGCGGGCGATGGCGGACGTGCCCTCCCTCAGTTCCTCGGAGGTGATCGAGAGCGCCGGGCGCAACCGTACCGAGCGCTCGCCGCAGGGCAGGACCAGCACGCCCTCGTCCTCCCTGAGCGTGGCCACCAACAGGTCGCGCCGCGCGGCGTCCGGCAGGTCGAACGCGCACATCAGGCCACGCCCCCGGGCGTTCTCCACCAGGCCGGGGAAGCCGGCCTGGATCTCCAGCAGCGCCGTGAGGAGCTCGGCGCCGAGCCTGCCCGCGCGCGGGATCAGGCCGTCGCGCTCCACGATCTCCAGCATCCGGCGGGAGCGGACCATGTCGACCAGTCCTCCGCCCCAGGTCGAGTTGATCCTGCCGCTGATCTGGAACACGTTGTCCGGCACCTCGTCGACCCTGCGGCCCGCCATGATCCCGCCCACCTGGACCTTCTTGCCGAAGGCCACCACATCGGGACTCAGGCCGAGCTGCTGGTAGGCCCAGGGGGTACCCGTGGTCCCGGCACCGGTCTGCACCTCGTCCAGGACAAGGAGGGCGTCATGCTCGTGGCAGAGCCGTTCCATCGCGAGCAGGAACTCCGCCCGCATGTGGTTGTCGCCGCCCTCCCCCTGGATGGGCTCGGCGATGAAGCAGGCGATGTCGTGGGGATGGCGCTCGAAGGCCGCCCGCGCCGCGGCCAGGGACCTCTCCTCGGCCGCCTCGACGTCGCCGAGGTGGATCGCGGGCACCTCGATCCTGGGCCAGTCGAACTTCGGGAACCGGTCGGTCTTGATCGGGTCGGTGTTGGTCAGCGAGAGCGTGTAGCCGCTGCGCCCGTGGAAGGCGCGGGTGAGGTGGAGCACCTTGCCGCCGAGCTCGGGTGAGCGCCCCCGCGAGGCGTTGAGACGGCTCTTCCAGTCGAAGGCGCACTTCAGTGCGTTCTCCACGGCGAGGGCTCCGCCCTCCACGAAGAACAGGTGCGGTAGCTCGGGGTCACCGAGCACCCTGGCGAACGTGTCGGCGAAGTCGGCGAGGTGGGAGGTGTAGAGGTCGGAGTTGGCGGGCTTGTTCGCGGCGACGTGGCCGAGGAGCGCCAGGAACTCGGGGTCGTCGTCGAACGGGTTCACCCCGAGCGGGGCCGAGGCGAAGAAGCTGTAGAAGTCCAGGTAGCTCCGGCCGGTGTGGGCGTCGACGAGCCGGGAACCTCGGCTCCGTTCAAGGTCCAGCACCAGCCGGTAGCCGTCGACGAGCAGATGACGAGCGAGACGGGCGTGCACGTCCATGTCCCCTCCACAGTGATCCGAAGAGATGATCCCCCGCCATTGACACATCTACACGGAGACATTACGCACTGGAGGCGGTTCTTGTGAAGATTTTTCGGTTTACCGACATCCTGGACATGAATACCCGGGCGCCGGGACCGTGCGGCCCGAGCCCCTCTCGATGACCGTCTCCCTTCCCGGGGACCACTCCTTCCGAGACCACAAATCAGTCAAATCGACCTGCCGTAGGTTGGGCCAGGTCGGTTCACCGGAGAACGGCACGTTACGCCGCCGCGTAGACCACCAGGGAGACCGCCACGTACTGCACCAGGTAGGCGGCCACGGTGAAGGCGTGGAAGACCTCGTGGAAGCCGAACCACCGGGGGGAGGGGTCTGGCCGCCTCATGGCGTACACGACGCCGCCCGCCGTGTAGAGCACCCCGCCGAGGAAGACCAGGGCCACCGCGACCACGCCCGCGCCCCGTACGAGCTGCGGCAGCACGAAGACGGCGGTCCAGCCGAGGCCGATGTAGAGGGCGGTCGAGAGCCACCGGGGGGCGTTGACCCACAGCACCCGGAAGAGCACCCCGGCGATCGCACCCGCCCAGATCACGCCGAGCACCACCGCGTCGGCCGGAGCGTCCAGGGCGAGCAGCGCGAACGGGGTGTAGGTGCCCGCGATGATCAGGTAGATGTTGGCGTGGTCGAGCCGGTGGAGCACCTCCTCCGTGCGCGGGGAGAGCACCCCCCGGTGGTAGGTGGCCGAGATCCCGAAGAGCAGGCCGGAGGTGATCGCGTAGACCGCGGCGGCGATCCTCGCCTGCGGAGTGGGCCCCAGCGCGACCAGGACGAATCCCGCGACGAGTGCCACGGGGAGCGCCCCGGCGTGCAACCAGCCGCGGAGGCGGGGCTTGACGGACTCGGCGAGCGTTTCTGCGACGGTCGTGGCCATAAACCTACGGTAGCGTAAGTTACGTCATCGTAGGTTGTGATTCTCCCTACACGCCGCGGCCGTGGACCGGTGTCCCCTCCAGCCGGGACCCGCCGTAGTGGAAACGGGGCATATGGTTTCTCTCCGGGTTCACGTCGCGGAAAAGAGGATCCAGCTGATGGGCAGGCGGGAAGCGCGGGAGCCGATGCCGGGACGGTATCCGGTGACCTTCGGCGAGGTGGACCTGCTGCAGGACCTCGACAGGCCCTCCGGCTGGGTGGTCTCCAAGGACGGCGTGCCGCAGTCGTACGTCGACCTCGACGACGCCACCTACCTCGACTTCGAGTACGTCCAGCTGATGGCCGGCGTCGTCGACCTGCTCGCCGAGGGCCCGCTGGACGCGGTGCACGTGGGCGGTTGCGCCTGCACCCTGCCCCGCTACGTCGCGGCGACCCGTCCCGGGTCCCGGCAGATCGTCGCCGAGCCCGACGAGGGGCTCGTCCAGCTCGTCAGGGACCAGCTCCGGCTGAAGTCGGTGCCCCGGCTCAAGGTCAGGGTCCTCGACGGCCGCACCGCCACCGCCGGGCTCGGGGACGACTCGGCCGACCTGCTCGTGCTGGACGCCTTCAGCGGTGCCACGATGCCGATCGAGCTGGCCACCTCCGAGTACATGGGAGACGTCGCCCGCGTCCTGCGCGCCACCGGCACCGTGCTGATCAACGTCGCCGACGGCAAGGGGCTGGCCTTCACCCGCCGGGTGCTCGCCACCGTCCGCGAGACCTTCCCCCAGGTGGCGCTGCTCGCCGAGCCGGGCATCATGCGGGGCCGCCGCTTCGGCAACCTCATCGTCGCCGCCTCCCGGATGCCGCTCCCCGTCTCCGACCTGACCCGCAGGGCCGCGGGCGGCCTCACCCAGGCCCGCTGCGTGTACGGCGAGGACATCGTCAGGTTCATCGCCGGAGCCCGCCCGCTGCACGACGGTGACGCCGTGGTCACCCCGGTCCCCCCGCCCGCGGTCTTCGGCTGACCCGCGACCGGCCCGTTTCCCCGATCTCGTCCGCCATGGAATAGTTGAAACATCAACTGAGTTGTCGCCTGCGAACATCGCAGGAAGGAATCCACAATGCCGGCCGTGACCGTAGAGAACCTACTGACCCTGCCCCGCCTGCCGCAGCCGCTGAACGCGGTCCGCGAGCGCCAGGTGCTGGCGATCACCACAGCCCCGAGCGGATTCGAGGGAGAGGGCTTCCCGGTCCGCAAGGCACTCGCGACGATCAAGTCCCAGTATCTCGACCCGTTCATCATGATGGACCAGATGGGCGAGGTCGACTACGCGCCGGGCGAGCCCAAGGGCACCCCCTGGCACCCGCACCGGGGCTTCGAGACCGTCACCTACATGATCGACGGCGTGATGGAGCACGCCGACTCGCATGGCGGCGGCGGCACGATCTCCGACGGCGACACCCAGTGGATGACGGCCGGCGGTGGAATCCTGCACAAGGAGGCTCCTCCGGAGTGGCTGGTCGCCAAGGGCGGCCTGTTCCACGGGATCCAGCTCTGGGTCAACCTCCCCGGCAAGGAGAAGATGGTCGCGCCGAAGTACCAGGACATCGGCAGGACCAACGTCGTCCTGCTCAGCAGCCATGACGGCGGGGCGCTGGTCCGCCTGATCGCGGGCGAGGTCGGCGAGTTCACCGGCCCCGGCTCCACCAGGACGCCGATCACCCTGCTGCACGCCTCGCTGAGCCCCGGCTCCCAGCTGACGCTCCCCTGGCGCAAGGATTTCAACGCGCTCGCGTACGTCCTGTCGGGCCACGGCACCGCGGGCGGCGACCGGCAGCCGATCGAATCGGGCCAGCTGGCCGTCTTCGACGGCTTCGGCAGCCTTCCGGGGCTGGGCACCGAGGGCGAGACCATCACGCTGTCGGCGGCCGGCACCCAGGAGAGCCGGAGCCCCAACATGGAGGTCATCGTGCTCGGCGGGCGCCCGATCGGCGAGCCGGTCGCGCACTACGGGCCGTTCGTGATGAACACCCAGGCGGAGCTCGCCAAGGCGTTCGAGGACTACCAGGCGGGCCGCCTCGGCACCATCCCCGCGGGCCACGCCTGATCGCGGAGCGCCGGGGCAGAACACGTCCTAAGACTGGATGAGGGTGACGCAGGCGACGCGGGGGCCTGCGGCACCGGCCTCGGCGCCGGCGGTGCGGGTCGGCTCGGCGTGGATCACCAACGATCTGGGCAACCGGCCCGCGACGAACGCCCAGTCCCGGGTGGCGGTGGCGGTGGCCTCCCCCCGGGCGTCGGTGGTGAAGTCGAGCCAGACCTCGTTCTGGGCACTGGCGTGGGCGTGGGCGTGCTGGTAGTGCGGCCCGGCGTCCTCGGGCTTGAGACCGCACGGGTTGACGTGCAGGTGCACCCCGTAGGTGCGTCCCGGGAGCATGCCGGTGACGGTGACCGTGGAGGTGGCGAGCACCGCCCCCGACTCCGCGGTGACCCGGGCCGTGGCTCCCGGCGGCACCAGCGTGGCGTCGTAGGCGATGACGGAGGCACGAGGTCCGGGGGCGGAGAACACCCCGCCTCCGGTAAGGCGGATCCCCGCGGCGCTTGAGGCGACGGCCGGGCCGCGCCCCGCAGGATGGGTGTCGACGGCCTGCTCACCACAGCCGGCGCAGAGCAGGGCGACGGCGAGAACTCCCAGAATGCGCATCCATGATCTCCTTGGCGGGCCGGGACGGTGCAGCGCCCACCATAACGAGTAATCATATGATCACATTGGGTATTGACCGCTTCCGGTCTTCGTCTTCGCTCCCGGCCGGGAGCGAAGACGAAGACCGGACCCCCTACGGGTGCCGGCGGCCGAACCGCTCGGCGTTCAGGCGTTGGCGGCGGCTATCTCGTCGATGCGGGCGGCCAGGGTGAAGTCCATCTCCGTCAGCCCGCCGGCGTCGTGCGTGCTGAGCGCGAGGTGGAGGGTGCGCCAGCGGATGTCGATGTCGGGGTGGTGGTTAAGCTTCTCGGCCTCGACCGCGATCTCGTCCACGATGCGGATCGCGGTCGGGAAGTCGGTGGCGGTGATCTTCCGGCGGATCTCGTCTCCCTCGCGCCGCCATTCGGGCAGGCCGGTGAGCCGGTCGTGCACCGCGGAGTCGTCAAGCAGGTTCATCCTCCCAGGAGATCACGTCCCCGGCGAGGACACCAAGCCGGGGCAGGCTCCCGGCGCGCCGGGCCATGGCCATGATGCCCTGGGCCATGGCGGTGGCGTGGCTGGTTCCCTCCAGGAGGGGCTCCAGTTCGGGCAGCAGACCGGGCAGCCGGGACAGGCTCCAGTCGTGCCAGCCGGACAGGCGGGTGCCGCCGCTGTCGGGGTCCTCGGCGCGGTAGCCGGCCAGGATCGGGCACTCCCGGTGAATGCGGAGCAGCCATCTCTCGATGTCGGCGTTGAGCGCGGCTATCCGGGAGGGCGCGGCGTACAGCCAGCCGTCGTCGCCGATCCGGTCGGACTCGCCGCCGAGCGCGGGGTAGGAGCGGGCCACCGTGCCGTGCAGGAACAGGCCGCTGGCCACCATGAGCTGGCGCCCCTCGCACCAGTCGAGCGCCCCGCGCAGGGGTGCCGGGACGGTGTCGACGATGACCGCGCGCTGGGAGGCCGTGGGCTGCCGGGCGAAGCGGACGTGCACCTCGGCCCACATGTAATAACTCGCCTCCCCCGCTCCGAAGAAGGGGAAGGGAAAGTCCTGGTCGGGGTGGGCCATGGGTCGGGTTTCTCCGTGGAGAGGGGACAGGAGTCGTTCCGAATATGAACGACTCCTGACGACACTCCCGGGATTACTCGCCGGAGGCGGTAGTTTGACCGGATCCGGTCATTTGACCGCGCCGGAGGTGAGACCCGACTGGATCTGGCGCTGGAAGATGATGTAGACGATCATGACCGGGATGATGGCCATGCTCAGCGCGGCGAACAGGCCGGGCCAGTCGGCCTCGTAACCGGCACTGGTGGAGATGTTGGCGACGCCCTGGGTGATCAGCCACTTGTTCTCGACGTTGCCCGACAGCAGCACGATCGGCAGGAGGTACTGGTTCCACTGGCCCAGGATGTTGAAGATCGTGATGCTGACCAGCCCCGGCTTGGCCATCGGCACCATGATCTGGAAGAACGTCCGGGTGTGCGAGCAGCCGTCCATCATCGCCGCCTCGGCCACCGAGGTGGGCAGCGTCTTGAAGAACGCCGACAGGAAGAAGACGGTGAACGGCAGCGAGTAGGCGATGTAGACCAGGATCACGCCGAGGTGGGTGTCGATCAGGCCCAGGTTCTTCACCACGAAGAAGAGCGGGACCAGCGCGAGGAAGACCGGGAACGTCATCCCCGACACGAACAGGAAGTAGATCGCCCTGTTGCCGGGGAAGCTGTAGCGCGCCAGCACGTACGCGGCCATCGAGCCGAGCAGCATGGTGCCGGCCGTGCTGCACGCCACCACGAAGACGGTGTTCAGCATGTACTGCCCGATGTGCGCCTTCTCCCAGGCCCGGCCCCAGGCGTCCCAGCCGAAGGAGGCGGGCAGCGTGATGGCGTCCCCGAAGATCTCGGTGTTGGTCTTGAAGGAGGCCAGGAACGTCCAGAGGATCGGGCCGACGATCAGGATCGCCCAGACCAGCAGCGCGAGGTGGGACAGCACCCCGAAGGGGCCGAGCGAGCCCTTGCTCCGCCGGGCACGCGCGTGGGCGGCGGGGCGGGAGGCGGCGGGCTTGCGAGCCGTGTCCGTGGCCATCAGAACTCGATCCTCTCGCGCCGGGTCACGCGCAGGGTGAGGGCGGCGAACGTGATGGTCATGAAGAACAGCGCCACGCCCATCGCCGACGCGTAGCCGAACTTGGAGAAGTTGAACGCCGTGCGCCAGATCTCCATCGGGAGCACCGTCGTGGCGTTGTCGGGCCCACCGCGGTCGACCGAGAGGACCTGGACCAGGGCGAAGGCGTCGAAGGCGGCGATGCCGAGATAGACCCAGGCGACCTGCATGGTGTCCCAGAGCAGCGGGATCGTGATCCTGAAGAACAGGGTGAACCTGCCCGCGCCGTCGAGGGCGGCGGCCTCGAACACATCCTTGGGGATGGAGGACATGCCGGCCGAGAACAGCACCACGTAGAAGCCGACGGCCTGCCAGACCATCACGCCGATGATGGCCAGCAGGGCGATGTCGGGATCGATGAGCCAGCCGACCGGTTCGATGCCGACCTTGCCGAGCAGGCTGTTGATCACGCCGGTCCCGTCCGGACGGTAGATCGCCTGGAAGAGCACGCCGACGATGGCGACGGCCAGGACCTGGGGCAGGAAGAAGATCACCCGGTAGACCTTCGAGCCCCAGATCCCGGTCATCCGACCGCCCCGCTGCCCGCCGCTCAGGTTGAGCAGGAAGGAGAAGAACAGGGCGATCACGATGGTGACCAGCGGCATGACAAGCAGCAGAACACCGTGGTGACGCACCGCAGCCCAGAAGACCTCGTCGTCAAGGAGCCTGGTGAAGTTCTCCAGGCCGATGAACTGAGGGTTCGCCGAGATGCCCTTCCAGTTGGTCACCGCGATGTAGAAAGCCTGGATGTACGGGCTGACCACGAAGACCGCGTAGAGGAGCACCGGCGCGGCGAGAAAGCCGACGATGAACGGATACTTGCCTTGCCGCATCGGGGCTACACCGTCCGGGTCTGCTTGGTGATGGACGAGTCGGCCTTGGTCTTGTCGGCGGCCTTCTGCATCTTCTCGCAGAACTCGTCGCCGGAGATGCGGCCGAACATGAGCGCGTTGGTCTGCTTGCGCAGCTCGGTCTCGAACTCCTTGTACCAGTTCTCGAAGTTGCTGAAGGTGACGATGTTCTGGCCCGCGGCGCTCTGCGCGGCGCTGAGGCTGGCGTTGCCCGGCGACAGCTTCAGGCCGTCGGCGGCACCGGTCACCACCGTGATGTTGCCGGACTTCTCGGTGAAGCCCCTCGCGCCCTCCTTGGAGAGCATGATGCGCAGGTACTCCAGGCCGCCCTTGGGGTTCTTGGCCTTGGCCGGGACGATGTACGCCTCGCCGGCGGCGGCGCGGATGGCCTCGAACGGCATCTTGTCGGCCGCGGTGACGCTGGGAGTGGGCGACAGCGCGTACTTGAAGCCTTCGGGGGTCTGCTCCTTCTGCTCGTTCTCCAGCCAGGAACCGGAGGGGTAGAGGGCGACCTTGCCCTGGTTCTGGCGGAGCTGCACCTCGGTGTGGATCAGGCCCTCGAAGGACTTGTCCATGTATTTGGCGATCTCAGCCCAGGCGGCGGCGGACTGCTTCATGGCGTCGCGCTGCCAGACTCCGTCGACGAGGTTGTCGACGTCGAGCAGGATCTGGTTGCCCTCGATCTTCGCGGCGGAGATGAGGATCATCCAGTACGCGTAGTAGGCGGCGTTCTTGCCCGCGTACGCGAACGGGGTGATCCCGGCGGCCTTGGCCTTCTCGGCGAAGGCCTTGAACTCCTCGAAGGTCTTCGGCGGGGTCCAGCCGTTCTTCTCGAACAGCACGGAGTCGTACCAGAGGCCGTACGCGGAGAAGACGTAGTTCATCAGGTACGGCTTGCCCGCGAGGAGACCCGACTCGACGGTGCCCGGCGCGACCAGGTCGCGGACCTTCTTGTTCGGGTCGTCGATCGAGGGGGCGTCCCACAGCTCGGTGAGCTCAAGGAGCTGGCCCTCCTGCTGCAGGGCACCGTTGTCCATCAGGTCGGTGCCGGAGTTGGCGATCACGTCGGGGACGTCGCCACCGGCGAACCGCGGCTGCAGGGTCTGTGCGATCTGCTGGGTGGCGACGTGCTTGACCTGCGCCTGGGCGAACGCCTTCTTGTACAGCGGCTCGTGCACCTCGGTGGCGTAACTGTCACCGAGGCCGCCCTTGAAGATGACCACCTCAAGCGGCGCGTCGGCGGCGACGCCGAACGGGTTCGCCGCGGAGATCGCGCCACCCGCGGAGGGGGCCGCGGAGGTGCTGGCCGTCGGAGCCGCGCCGCCGGTGGCGCAGGCGCTGAGCAGCCCGGCGCCTGGGCCGACGATCAGAGCGCTCATGCCGATCCGGCGGAGCAACTGCCGCCGGGTGATGTCTCCGGGCGTACCGACCGAGTTTGACATGCAACCCTCCTGAACGGGGGATCAATTAGGAAAGTTTCCTAAACGTTTGCCCGAAGGTACGTATCCGCGGAGTCCAGCGTCAAGACTTCCCGGCCGGTCTAGACCGAGCCGTGATGTCCCTGCGACCTATCCGCTAGCTACCAAACGCCGAGGAGGTGCAATTCAATGACAAAAAGGCACACAGTAGCCGATATTTCCCTGAAACCATTGACGCGACCACTGCCAGGGAGATAAAGGAACCGTGCTCGCCGGCAGCCAAGGGGCGACAACCGGTCTAGACCAGATAATGAGGGTTTGCCGCCCGGTACCGCAAGCCCCTACTTTTGACGGCATGTTGCTGGCCGAGCAGCGCCGCCTGCTGTGTGAGTACGGTCGCCGAGCCGCCACGACCGGACTGGTCGTCGGAACCGCGGGAAATCTCAGCGTGCGCGCGGGCGAACTCGTCGCCGTGACGCCCAGCGGCGTCTCCCTCGACCGGCTGGAACCCGAGGCCTGCCCGATCGTCGACGTCGAGGGCCACCTCGTCGAGGGCGACCTGCGGCCGTCCTCGGAGACTCCCATGCACCTGGCGGTCTATACGACCACCGACGCCGGCGCGATCGTGCACACCCACTCCGTCTTCGGCACCGTGGTCGCCACGACCATGAGCGAGCTGCCGCCCATCCACTACAACGCCCTGCTGCTCGGCGGGACCGTCCGCGTCGCCGAATACGCCACCTACGGCACCCCCGAGCTCGCCGCCTCCGTCCGGGCCGCGCTGGCGGACAGGCGCGCGGCGCTGCTGGCCAACCACGGCGGGGTCACGATCGGCGACGACCTGGACTCCGCCTTCGAGGCGACCAGGCTGCTGGAGTGGCTCTGCGAGGTCTACGTGCGGGCCAAGGGCGTCGGCGAGCCCCGCGTGCTCACCGAGGAACAGCTCGCCGCGGTGGTCCGGCGCGCCTTCGATCCGCCCACGTTCCCCCGCCGCGGGAACTGACCGCGACACGACCGCCCGCCGCCCGTACACCCTCGTCGCGAGGACCGAGCGCGACGCGGCCCCGCCCCGTACCCCCCTTCGCGAGGACTGACCCGATGCCTCTCCAGCTCACCGGCGCCCCGAGCGATCCGGACCTCATCCGCCTGCCCTGGGACGTCCCGCTGGAGGACTGGCCCGAGCACCGCCTGGTCTCCCTGCCCCGCGGCATCTCCCGGCACGTGGTGCGCTTCGCCCGCCTTTCCGGCAAGGTCTATGCGATCAAGGAGATCAGCGAGTACTACGCCAAGCGCGAGTACCGCCTGCTGTGGGACCTGAGCCGGATGGACACCCCGTCGGTGGAGCCGGTGGCCGTGGTCACCGGGCGGACCGACGCCGCCGGTGAGCCGCTCGACTCGGCGCTCATCACCCAGCACCTGCAGTTCTCGCTGCCCTACCGGGCGGTCATGTCCGGAACGGTCCGCCCCGAGACGCTCAACCGGCTGCTCGACGCCCTGGCCGTGCTGCTGGTACGGCTGCACCTCAGCGGCTTCTACTGGGGCGACTGCTCACTGTCGAACGTCCTGTTCCGCCGGGACGCGGGCTCCTTCGCCGCCTACCTCGTCGACGCCGAGACCGGTGAGCTGCATCCCATGATCAGTGAGGGCCAGCGGCTGTACGACATCGAGGTGGCGCACACCAACATCTTCGGCGAGATGCTCGACCTGGAGGCGGGCGGGTTGCTGCACTCCTCCATCGACCCCGAACAGGTCGCCGACTCCATCTGCGAGCGCTACCACCGCCTCTGGGGCGAGCTCACCTCCGACGACATCATCGAGGAGGTCGACTGGCACATGATCGACCAGCGGATCCGCCGGCTGAACTCGCTGGGCTTCGACGTCGCCGAGATGATGATCCGCCGCAAGGCGGGCACCGGGCGGCTGATCGTCCGCCCCAAGGTGGTGGACGCCGGGCACCACCAGCGCAGGCTGCTGCGGCTCACCGGCCTGGACGTGGAGGAGAACCAGGCCAGGCGGCTCCTCAACGACCTCGACTGCTTCCGTGTGTCGTACGGCCTGCGCCACGAGGACGAGGCGATCGTGGCCCACCGCTGGCTGGCCGAGGTCTTCCAGCCCACGGTGGAGGCCGTCCCGCAGAATCTGCGCGGCAAGCTGGAGCCCGCCCAGTTCTTCCACGAGGTGCTCGACCACCGCTGGTTCCTGTCGGAGAAGGCCGGGAACGACGTCGGCCTGCCCGCCGCGGCGAATTCCTACGTGAAGAACATTCTTGTTTTCAAGCCGGACGAAAAGGCGATTATCACCGACCAACCAACGGGTTGATTTCCACCCGGGGTGTATATCTTCCTACTCGGTTGGTGAATCCTACGCTTTTTCCTATCAAGGCCCTGGCTGGAAAGGACGAATCCCGAGGGCTTTCCCTACGCTGACCGGGCGACGCCTGAAGTCGCCGGCAAGGGAGAGCACGTGCTCGGAATCGAAGACTGCCTCACTGAGGTAATGGCCATCCCCGGTGCCCTGGACGCGATCCTCATCGATCAGACCAGCGGGACGGTCGTGGCGACCGGCGGCGCGAGCCGCCACGGTGACGTGGAGCGATCGGCCGCGGGACTGAGCGAGACCCTGCGCGCGACGCTGGACGGACTCGCCGTCACCGCACCGGGCGGCACCGTCCGGATCGACGACATGATCATAACCACGGACGGCGGCCACCATTTGCTGCGGCCGTTGGAAACGCTTTTCGACGGCCCACTGGTCATTTATGTCAGGCTCGACCTGGAACGGTCGAACCTGGCACTGGCCCGCCACCGCCTCCAGGCCCTTTCCGGCCGCCTGATATCGACGTGAAGCCGTGCCGAGCGTCGAGATCATCCTCAGTGGGCTCGCCAGTGATCGCGCCACCGGCTCGCTCCGCCTCGGCAAGGCGGGCGCCATCTATCTCACCGACGGCCGCGTGACCTACGCCGAGAGCGCGGCGGCCCCCCGGCTGGAGGACCTGCTGGCGGCCTGCCGCGGGATCTCCACCCACGCCGTACGACAGGCCAGGCAGTCCGCGACCGAGGATCTGCGGGGCGGCGAGCCGCCGTTCGCCGCCCCGCAGATCCTCGGAGGCGACCGGCTCCTCGCCCAGGGTCTGCTCACCAGGGGCGAGCTGGAGTTCTGCGTGCTGAGCACGGTGCTCGACGCCGGCTACTTCCTGCTGGAGTCGACCGGGCACCGGCCCAGGTTCCGACGGGGAGAGCGGCACTGGCTCGGACCGCACTGGTACTTCGACGCGGCCGGTCTGCTCCGGGAGTGCAAGCGGAGGAAGGCGCAGTTGGAACAGACCTGGCCGTCCGCGGAGCTGGACACGCTCCCGGTCGTCCCGCGCAGGCGCATCGCCGCCCAGCGGGTGGTGCTGAGCTCGCTGCAGTGGGAGGTGCTGGTCGGCGCCGACTCCACGGCGACCCCGGCCGACCTGGCACGCAAGCTGGGCCGCCCGGCGTACTCGGTGCTGCTCGCCGTACGGCAGCTCGCCTCCCGTGGGCTGCTGCGCGTCCCGGAACCCGCCGCGCAGGACCCGCTGCCGAGACGGACGAGGGGTGCCACGGAGATCCCGGCAGCCGGAACGGGCTCCCTGGCGACGCCTGCGTCGCTCCCCGGAGCCACCGGGGACCCGACCGACGTCAACCTGCTCATCCGGCTCAGGAACGCATTGGAGGCACTGACTTGAGCCTGGTTCGATGCCGCCGATAAGGCTGCGGACGCTGAAGCTGATCGGAAGGAGGGTGCCGGTGGAACTGCGTGAGGAGATACGCCAGGAGATGGCGCTGCTGCGAGAGCGCATCCCCGACGTGGACGGGAGCATCGTGTGCAGCGTCGACGGCCTGACCCTGGCCAGCGATCTGGGCCGCGACACCGCCGCCGAGCAGACCGGCGCGCTCTCCTCCGCGCTCCTGGCCCTCAGCCGCCGGATGACGGGCATGGCCGGCAAGGGCACCTTCGAGGAGACGCTGATCTCCGGCACCAACGGCTACGCGGCCTGCTACGCCGCCGGACCCAAGATCGTCCTCACAGTCCTGGCACGCCCGGGGACCAACCTCGGGCTGCTCCGGCTGGAGGGTCGCAAGACGGCGGCCAGACTGGCCGCCATCACCTCGCGCATATCGATAACCCAGTGATCGGAGACAGAAATGGGCAACATGGACATCTCTCTCAAGGAGATGATGGCGATCGACGGCGCCGTCGGCGCGGTCATCGTCGACTACAACAGCGGGATGGCGCTGGGCGCGCTCGGCGGTTCCAAGGATCTCGACCTCCAGGTGGCGGCCGCGGGTAACACCGAGGTCGTCAAGGCCAAGATGCGGACCATGGAGTCGCTCGGCCTCAAGGACGGCATCGAGGACATCCTCATCACGCTCGGCACGCAGTACCACGTGATCCGCCCGCTCTCCGGCCGGAGCGGCAAAGGCCTGTTCATCTACATGGCCCTCGACCGGAACCGGGCCAACCTCGCGCTCGCGCGGCACATCCTGCGCGGCATCGAGGAGCGGCTCGAGGTCTGATACTGCCGCGGCCCGTGCCCTTTCAGAAAGGGCACGGGCCGCGGCAGGAGCTCATCGATCGCGCCGGTGCGGGGTGGCCGGAGATCGCGCCGGGCCTCAGCTCTCCTCAGCGACCGCCCTGCGACGGAGACGGCCGGTGACCAGGTAGGTGGCACCACCCGCGGCGAGCACTCCCGCCAGGGCCAGGGTGGCGGCCGTGGTGGCGGAGGGAGCGGCCGAGGTCGCGGCCGCCACCGGGGCGTTGGCGCCCAGGTCCCGGACACCCTGCTCGGCCGCCTTGGTGTCGGCGCCGGACAGGGCGACCGGCTTGGCGGCGATGATCGCCCCGGGCGCGATGAGGGGTTCGGACATGATCTTGGGCTTGGCGAACGTCTGGATCGCCTGCTGGGTCTTCACAGCCTTCTTGGACTGCTCGGCCTTGACCAGGACCGTCTGCGGAGGCTTCGCCGGGTTCGCGTCCCGGTAACGCCAGGCACCGGTGGAGAACGCCACGGGGTGGTTCTTCTTGCCCACGCCGTCACCCCACTTGGTGACCACGTACTTGACGTTGATGTGGCCCATGCCGCCGTTGCCGTCCACACCGAGCGTGGCGGAGTTGAACCGGCCACCGGTCAGATCGGCGAAGGTCTTGGCGTCAAGGTCGATCATGACGCCCACGTTGGAGGGCACGCCGGGACCGCGGTCACCGACGAAGAACTTGGCCTTCTTGCCCTTGTAGACGACGTAGCCCTCGGTGAACAGGGGCCAGCTCGGGCTGGCGATCATGCCCTTCTGCATCGGCTTGCCACTGGCCGGCAGACCGGTGTCACCGGCCCGGCCCGAGGAGTCGTCCCAGAAGTAGGAGGCCCTGGTCGAGCCCTGGAGGAGCACGACCTCGTTGGCGGCCACCTCGGTGTCCGCGCCGGGGGAGGCGGCGGGGGCGGCGGGGGCGGCGATGGGGGCGGCGATGGCGGGGGAGGCGGGCAGCGCGGAGGCGACGCCGCCGGAGACGAGCACGCTCGCACCGACGAGGGCGGCGGTGGTGAGACGGTTCTTGTACAGGAGGTTCTTGGGCAGGCTGTTCTTGGGCAGGTCAAAGGGGAGACGCATGAAAAAGTGGCTCTTTCACGAGGGAACGGGACAGCCAGCTGCGACACACGGCAAGGGGTGCACTGGCGGGGACGCGCTCTTCGGAAAAGCGGCGTGGCGAGATCAGCGGATCGCTACGCGGAGCACAGTCCAGGTGCCGCGCTCAGGCGCGGCGACGGAGATATGAGGAAAGTTCAGGTGGTCGGCACGGGCAGGGCGGGCACCGACGCGGTGACGCGGTGATCCATGAGGGGGATCTCCTCTCCAGCTCGTCTACCGGGTTAGCTGACGGGTTCGGGCGATGGAGTTGCCCTACCGCCGCACGTTCGCGGCGGATTCACCCCGGGAAAGTGGTTCCCCGGCTCCCTGGACCCTGCGGGCCCGGCGGGATTCGACGTCGGCCGGCCGCTCCCTCTTGTGAAGGGCAGGTCGCCAACCGATATCCGTGGACACTACCCACCGAAATCGGACAAAGCAAAGCAAATGCCATGAAAACCCCAGAAGATCTACCTACTACCCCAAAGAAAGTCCCATCGGGAACCCCGCCAGGCCAACAGCCGCCCTACCAGCGAGAACATCTTCCCGATCTCGGACTTCGCCCCCCGGAAGCCCGCACCCGAGGCCCATCCACATTCGCGAGAAGCCCACGCGCACGGGGAGTCCACGCCCTGCGACCTCTGCCCCCGAAGCCTCCCCGCACCCACGGATCCGCCCCTCCGCACTCCCCGCCCCCCAGCCTCCGGCTCCGGCTCCGGCTCCGGCTCCGGCTCCGGCTCCGGCTCCGACGGCGGGCACTCCCGGGAATCCGCGCCGGGCGAACTCAGTCCCACCAGAACGACCAGGCGTTCCTGCCCTTGATCTGCTCGGCGTAGTCGATGAGGTTCCCCGCGCCCTGGATGATGCTGTCGGGGCAGAACGTCCAGTGCTCCGCGGCGACGTGCAGGGCGTGCTCCGAGGTCGTCGGGGGCGCGGCGACGCTGAGGTCGAGGGTGTTGAACCCCATCCCGACCAGCCGCACCCCGAACCTGTCCTCCCAGCTCCGTACCACCGCCGCGAGCGGGACCATCCACTCGTTGTGGTTCAGGGCGCCCTGCCAGCCCATGACGGCGAGGGCGTCGGCCCCGCGCTCGACCGCGACCAGTCCGAGCGGGGTCCTGCGCTCGGCCACCAGGCCGGCGTACCAGTCGGCGACCACGCCGGGATCGGCGGCGAGCCTTCCCGCCGGGGCCGGACCTGGACATTCGACCCCGAAGGGGTCGAGGATTTCGAGCTGGTCGATGTGCGCCTTGGCGATCCAGTCCGACCAGACCTCGGCCATGAACGCGGCGGCGTGGTAGTTGTCGATCTCGACGGCGGTGTCCGGGGCGATCTGACCGGCCGACCAGGGCTGCATCGAGTCCTCCAGCAGCACCGGCCACAGGCCGGAGTGCCCGTGCTGCGCCCGCAGCCGTGCCCAGTACTCACCTGAGACGGCCACCTCGCTGAGCCAGAACGCCGGACGGCGACGGAAGGAGAGCTGAGCGTAACCGGGGTCGGGCCACACCACGTCACCCGGTGGCAGGTCCACCGAGAGCCTCCGGCCCTCACTCCCGCTGCTCCCGTCGGCCCCGTCAGCGAACAACTGGCCCAGAACTGGCGGAAGCCTCCCACCCTCGCAATCGCTCATTCCTACCGATCCGATCCTGACCACGGACCAATTTTGGCCTGTCAACCATCCCAAGGGACAGTTCTGCCCTGGTCCAGGCAAAAATTATCGGTACAGAGGAGAACGGAGCCTGGCGGGTGTCAGTCCTTCACCGCCCCGCCCAGCCCGGCCACCAGCCTGCGCTGGACGGCCACGAAGAAGATCAGCACAGGAACGGTCATCAGCGTCGAGGCCGCCATGATGCCGCCCCAGTCGTTCTCGTCGGGCTTGAAGAAGACCAGCAGGGCCGAGGGCAGCGTCTGGTTGTCCCTGGCCGAGATGATGAAGGTCCTGGCGAAGATGAAGTCGTTCCAGGCGGTGATGAACGAGAAGACGCTCGTGGCGACCAGTCCCGGCGCGACGAGGGGAAAGAGGATCCGCCACAGGATCACCGGCCGGCTCGCGCCGTCGATCATCGCGGCCTCCTCCAGCGTCTCGGGCACCGCGGCCACGAACCCCCTCATCATCCAGACGGCGAACGGCAGCGAGAACGCCAGGTGGACCAGGACGAGCGAGCCCAGGGTGTTGAGGCCCACGCCGGGCACCACCCCGCCGAGGTCGCGGACGAGGAAGAACAGCGGGATGGTGAGCGCCTCCACCGGCACCATCTGCGCCACCAGGAACATGATCAGCACGGTGGTACGGAACCGGAAGCGGAACCGGGTCACCGCGACCGCGGCGAGAAAGGCCACCAGCGCGGACAGGACGACGACGGTCAGGGCGACACCCAGGCTGTTGAGAAGGTAGCGGCCGAAGTTCTCGCCGCCGAGCACCCGCCGGAAGTGCTCGAAGGTGGGTGCCAGGGTCCACGGGCGCACCTGGAGTGACTGGATCTCCCCGGCGGGCTTGAGCGCGGAGAGCACCATCCAGTAGATCGGGAAGAAGGTGACGAACGCGGTGACCAGCGCCACGGCGTTGGCGACCAGGCGGGACCTGCTCACAGCTTCTCCCCCGTACGGTAGAGGGCACGGATGTAGAAGAGGGTGACCGTGAGCAGGATCAGGGTCATGACGACGCCGATCGCCGCGCCAAGCCCGTACTCCGACGAGCCGAAGGCCGTCTGGTAGGCGTAGACGTTGAGCACCGAGTTCTGCCCCGCTATGCCGCCGCCGTTGGTCATCACATAGATCTGCGTGAAGATCTTGAAGTCCCAGATGATCGACTGAATGACCACGATCGTGATCAGCGGCCGCAGCATCGGCACGATGATCCGCCAGAACGAGTTCCACGCGGAGGCGCCGTCCAGGGCCGCCGCCTCCAGGACGGAGACCGGAATGGCCTGGATCCCGGCGTAGAGGGTCACCATGACGAATGGGAAGGAGTGCCAGACCACCGTGGCACCGACGACCCCGAAGGTCACCCATTTGTCGTAGAACCAGTTATAGCCCTCGATGCCCAGGACCTGGTTGACCAGGCCCAGGTCGGCGTCGAAGAGGAACATCCAGACCGTCGAGCCGGTCATGGCGGGCGCGGCCCAGGCAGCCATGGCCGCCAGCGACAGCAGCAGCCGGGGCACCCGGCCCGCCCTGGTGAGCACGACGGCGAGGGTCGCGCCGACGGCCAGCGTCGCGACCACCAGGGCCGCGGCGAACACCAGGGTCTGCGCCAGCACCGACCAGAAGCGCTGGTCGCCCAGGAGCGTGGCGTAGTTCTCGAAACCGATGAACCTCGTCGGCTCTCCCCCGCTGACCTGGGCCTGCCGGTAGTCGAACACCGACAGCAGGCCGAGCATGTAGATCGGGTAGCCGAAGAGCGGCAGCAGCACGGCAGCAGAGGGCAGCAGGTAGAGCCACGGCCTGAGCCCGCCGCCGGGGCGCGGCACCGCCCGGCGGACCCCGGCCCCGGAGCCCGCCGTCGTCGTGGTGGCGGTGGTCATGACCGGCCGAACGCCGCCTTCACCGCCGCGGCGGCCTCCTCGGTGGCCTGCTCGACTGTGGACTGCCCCGTGGCGATCTTCTGCAGCATGGTCGGGATGACCTTCTGGTTGTCGATCTTCACCCAGGCCGGGTCGATCGGCACGAAGCGGGTGCCCGCCGCGACGGTGTCGAGGAACGGCTTGAGGAAGGGGTCCGAGGCCGCGAGCTCGTCCCGCGCGGAGGTCAGGGTGGGCAGGTTACCCATGGCCTCGTACATCTTGGTCTGGTAGGTCTTGCCACCCAGCAGCTGGACGAACTTGACAGCCAGCGAGCGGTGCCCGCTGTTCTTCATGACGCCGAGGTTGTTGCCACCGGAGAAGGCGGGGGCGATCGTCCCCTCCTCGGTGCCCGGCAGCGGCACCACCGCGTACTTGCCCGCCGCCGCGCCCGCGTCCACCGCGGACCTGCTGAAGTTGCCCAGGATGCCCATCGCGGCCTTGCCACTGGCGAACAGTTCGACGGTCTTGCCGCCGGTGAGGCTCGCACACGCCTGCGGCGGGCAGTTGTCGTCCTTGAGCAGGTCGGTGTAGCTCTGCACACCCTTGCGGGCGGCGTCGCCGTCAAGGCTCTCGATGTCGCCTCCGGCGTCCCAGACGAAGGGCAGCGCGCCGAAGGTGTACTCCCCTCCGACGGCGACGCCGTACAGGTCGGGCTTCTTCTTACGGATCTCGCGGGCGGTCTCGGTCAGGGCCTTGATCGTCGTGGGCGGCTTGAGGCCGAGTTCCCCGAAGACGTCGGTGCGGTAGTAGAGGGCCCGGATGCCGATGTACCACGGCAGGCCGTAGACCTTGCCGTCGACGGTCGCGGACCCGAGCAGGTCCGTGCCGACGTCCTTGCCCTCCGGCCAGCTCGCGAGGTCGGCGCTCAGGTCGGCGAAGCCGCCCGCGGCGGCGTACTCGGCCAGGTCGGTGTTGCCGTACTCGGCGACGTCGGGGGCGCTGGCCGGGTCGTTGAACGCGCCCTTGAACTTCTCGTGCCGGGCCGGCGTCGTCGGGATGTAGGTGACCTCGACCTTCACCCCCGCGTTGGCCGCGCTGAACTCTTTGATCGCCTCTTCCACCACCTTCTCCTTGGGAGCACGGTTGGGCTCGTCGAAGAGCCAGACCCGCAGGGTTCCGGACTTCTCGTCGCCGCCGCCCGCCGACGGGGCGGTGGACGGCGCGCACGCGGCGAGGGCCAGCAGGGCCACACCCGCCACGGCCATGTTCAGGAATTTCAAAGCGCCTCCTCCTGTTGGCGGCAGACCCTAGAAAGCCCCGTCCGCCACGGGAAGCGGATCATCGATTTGTTGTGCAGTGCAGAAGGTTGTGCTGCAAGCTGGCGTGAGGTGGTGTGCTCGCCTATCTTGACCTGGTATTCGATCTGCCAGAGCACCATGGAAAGCCGTGATGAGTGAGCCCGCCCCGGAACGCAACCAGTCGGCCTCGCTCCGGCGTGCCCTCGCCGTCCTCGCGCACGTACGCGACCACGCGGGCGCGGGCCACGGCCTGTCGCTCACCCGGCTCGCCGAGGCGCTCGGCATGTCCAAGAGCACTGTGCTCCGGCTGGCCACCCCGCTCATCGAGGCCAGGCTGCTGGAACGCGACCGCAGGAGCGGCGCCTACCGGCTGGGGAACGGCGCCCTCCACCTCGGGCAGGCCTACCTGGCCACGCTCGACCTGCGGACCGTGGCCGCCGAGGAGTCGCACCGGCTGATGACGGAGGCCAGGGAGACCGTCCATCTCGTGGTCTACGACCCGCCCGACGTGGTCTACATCGACAAGGTCGAGAACGAGACCAACGTGCGCATGGCCTCGCGCATCGGCAGCCGCGCTCCCGTCTACCGCACCGCCGTGGGCAAGGCGATCCTCGCCTGGCAGCCGGAGGAGGCGGTCGAGGAGATCGTGGCCGCCGGGCTGCCGCACGTCACCCGGCACACCATCACCGACGCCGCGCGCCTCCGTACCGAGCTGAGCCGGATCCGGCAGCGGGGCTACTCGGTCGACGACCGGGAGAACGAGCCCGAGGTGCGCTGCGTCGCGGCGCCGATCTTCAACCACAACGACGTCGCCATCTCGGCGATCTCCATCTCGGGCCTCACCTCCCGGATCACCGCCACGAGGGTACGAGAGCTGGGACCCCTGGTGGCCGAGACGGCCCTGCGCATCTCCAGGAAGCTCGGGGCGACCCGGTGACCGGCGAAACCGGACACGGTCCGCCCGCCGACGCCAAGACCGGTGTCGACCTCACCACCGGCACGCCCCGTTGACCGGCGAAACCAGCACGAGCTCTAAGGACGACTCCTCTCCCATGACCGACCTGGTAACGCTCGGCGAGAGCATGGCGCTGTTCAGCGCGCGGCGTACCGGCCCGCTCAGGCACGCCCGCGACTTCGGGCTCGGCGTGGGTGGCGCGGAGTCCAACGTGGCCATCGGCGTCTGCCGCCTCGGCGGGCGCGCGGCCTGGATCGGCAGGGTGGGCGCCGACGAGTTCGGGGAACTGCTCCGCTCGACGCTGGCCGGCGAAGGCGTCGACATACGGGGGATGCTGGTCGATCCCGAGGCGCCCACCGGCCTGATGATCAAGAGCAGACGCACGTCCGAGGTGGTCGACGTGCGCTACTACCGCTCGGCGAGCGCCGGATCCCGGCTCCGCCCCGCCGACCTGGACGTCTCGCTGATCCGCTCGGCACGCGTGCTGCACGTCACCGGTATCACCCTCGCGCTGTCGGCGTCGGCCGCCGAGGCGGTGCGGGCCGCGATCGTCGAGGCCCGCGACGCGGGCGCGACCGTGTCGATGGACATCAACTACCGCCGGGCCCTGTGGAC
Source organism: Streptosporangium sp. CA-115845 (assembly GCF_050943795.1). Classification (NCBI taxonomy): domain Bacteria; kingdom Bacillati; phylum Actinomycetota; class Actinomycetes; order Streptosporangiales; family Streptosporangiaceae; genus Streptosporangium; species Streptosporangium sp. CA-115845. The sequence continues at coordinate 7,823,253 of NZ_CP191988.1, forward strand.
GCCCGCCGAGGCGTCCGCCACGCTGCGCGAGACCGTCGCCGCCGTGGACGTCCTGTTCGCCACCGAGGCCGAGGCCAGGCTGGTCGTCGAGGGCGACGCCCCGCTCACCCTGGCCCACGCCCTGTCGGACCTCGGCCCGCGCCACGTCCTCATCAAGCGCGGCGCCCTCGGCGCGATCGAGCTCTCCGACGGCGCCGTACGGCACGCGGAGCCCCACCGGGTCGTCGAGCTCGACCCGGTGGGCGCCGGGGACGCCTTCGCCGCCGGCTGGATCGCCGAGACCCTCGCCGGGGCGACCTCCGAGCGACGCCTCGCCACCGCCTCCGCCGCCGGGGCCTTCGCGGTGACCGCCGACGGCGACTGGGAGAGCCTCCCCCGCCGCGCCGACCTCGACCTGCTCCGCCCGTCCGACGGGGTCAGCCGCTGACCGTGGCCGACGCTGACCGTGGCCGACGCCGTCCGGCTGTCACGGCGCGGAGAGCAGGCCGCGGCACTCGCGGATGACCTGGCGCGGCAGGCGACACCCGACCGTTAACGGGCAGGACATGCGGCTCGGGAATGGCCGCAGCCCACTGCCATATCTGTAATATTTCCCCCCAACACTTATCCCTCAGACGAGACGCGGACAGCTGGGGAGGAACCGGTGGAGGCCAAAGGCGGTACGGCCGAGATCATGATCGCCGAGGTGCGCAAGGCGTTCTGGGTGATGGTCGGGTTCCTGGCCTTCATCTGGGTGATGCAGATTGCCAACTGGGCGTCGGACTACTCGCTGAGCTGGGAGCACGGCGTGCAGCCGTGGAACCCGGCGAGCCTGCCCGACATCGCGTCGGCACCGTTCCTGCACTGGAGCTGGGAGCACATCCAGGCCAACTCAGGGCCGCTGTTCATCTTCGGCTTCCTGTCGGCCTACCGGGGTGTCGCCAAGTTCCTCGGCGTGACGGGGCTGATCATCCTGGTCAGCGGCCTCGGCGCCTGGTTCACCTCCGACCCGCAGACCACAGGAGCGGGCGCGAGCGGCGTCCTCTTCGGCTACTTCGGCTACGTGCTGGTGCGCGGCGCGTTCGACCGGCACGTGATCGACATCGTGATAGGCGTGGTCATCGCCCTGTGCTTCTCCTACCAGTTCACCGGGCTGCTGCCCAAGGAGGGCATCGGCTGGCAGGCCCACCTGTTCGGCTTTCTCGCCGGAGTGCTGGGCGGCTGGCTCTTCCGCGACCGCAGGCGTCCCCGGCCGGTCCCGGCCTCCTCGCCCCAGGACCCCCGGACCTCACTGCGTAAGGAACTGGACGAGCTCGGGCTCTGACCGCCCGAGGCACCGGCTTCACGCCAAGCGGGCCAACGCGCAACGGGACGGGACACCCCGTACCTCCTATCGGACCGGCGGGGTGAATTCGCCGATCTTGACGCCGCCGACGAAGGCGCACCGCCCGAAGGGAGAAGGGATCCTGCGGCGCTGGACGCGAGCCGGGGAAGAGCGCCGGCCATCGCCGCCGGATTGACCACGCTGATGGCGGTGTACTACACCGCGCGCCGGGCCTACGGTTCGAACAGCACCAGAGGATGCCGCCGGGCCAGCTCCAGCACCACGCGGCACACCTCTCCGGCGCGTGGGAAGACCGCGTCCATCAGCACGAACTCCTCCCCCACGATCAGCGGCGCGGACCACGGTGAGACCGCGTAGTTCTCGGCGGTCAGGTCGGGGAAGAGCGAGGTCAGCTCCTCGTAGAAGGCCGCCGTCTCCGGGCGCGGCTCACCGGGGACGGCGTCGCTCCGGCTCCAGACGAGATACCTGCGAAGCGCCTCCTGCGCGGTGATCGGTTCGGCCCCGAGCCAGACTCCAAGTTCAACACTCACGCCACGTCCTCGCACTCGCCCCGGTTGTCCGGCTGTCGGATCCTATGCGCCCGGCGGATGCTCGGCGGGGTCGAACGGGTTGACGACGGACAGCCCCGTGCCGTCGAAGTCCCTGACGTTCCGGCTGACCAGGGTCCAGCCGTTCACCCTGGCCGTCGCGGCGATCAGACCGTCCATCGTCGGAAGCGTGCGTATGGCGTTCAGCCGTCCCCACTCCTCGGCGACCTCCGAGGTGACGGGAGCGCGGTCCGAGGCTCCGGCGGACTACCTTTGGAAGAAAGGAGTTCTCATGACCGAAAAGCCCGTCCTGCAGCCCGGCCCCGATCACCCGATCACGATCGAGGCGAATCCGGCCCGGATCGTCGTCTCGGTGGGCGGCCGGGTGGTCGCCGACTCGCGGCGGGCGCTGACGCTGCGTGAGGCGGCGTACCCGCCGGTTCAGTACATCCCGATCGCCGACGTCGACCGCTCGCTGCTGGAACGGACCGGCACCGCCACCTACTGCCCGTACAAGGGCGACGCGAGCTACTACACCATCACGGTGGACGGGAAGCGGTCGGTGGACGCGGTGTGGTTCTACGCGTCGCCGCACCCGGCCGTCGCCGAGATCAAGGACCACATCGCCTGCTATCCCGACCGGGTCGACTCCATCGTCGAAGAGACGACCGGCTGAGCCCCGGGGACACCCGTCCCGCCGAGGGCACGACCGGCCGGCCACGAGCTTCCAGATTCCGTCGTGGTCGGCGTCGTCGATCGAGGTGACCGCCCGCCGCCAGGCGCGGCCTGGGGGCTAGAGATGCTCGCGGTGGATGAGAAGACGGTGTGACTCCTGCATCTCCTCCGGCAGCTCGTCCGGGGCGAACCATCTCGCCTCCAGAATCTCGAAATCGTCGATTTCGAGCGTGCCACCGATGAACTCGGCCTCGTACGCCACCTCCAGGCGCAGCCGGTAGCCGCTCTTCAGCCGAACGAGTTCTCCCGCGCGGACCTTCAGCCCGGTCTCCTCCCGCACCTCGCGGCAGACCGTGTCCTCGAAGGTCTCCGACCTGTTCGCACAGCCGGTCGGCAGCCCCCACTGCCTGCCCTCCGGCCAGAAACGGTGCTTCAGCAGGAGCACGTTGCCGTCCGCGTCACGCACGACCCCGGTCACACCGACCGTGAACTTGGCGTGCCGGAGCCAGAGGATGCGCCACTGGAGCGAGCCGTTGACGAGCCTCCAGAGCCGGACGATCAGCTTCTTCACGGTGAGTCCATCCACGGGTCGGCGCCTGCCTGAAGATCGGACGCTACCGGGGAAAGGCGGCATGGCACCTCGGTTTCGGCTTTCGACGCCTCTCCGCGGCCGGGCACCGTGTCCGGCACGTGACGGCCCTACTGCGTGATCGCCTTGGGGGCGTGGGAAAGCCGGTGCCGCGTCAGACGGCGTTCGCCCTGTTGGCGATCTTGCGTAGCCGGATGCCGCGATTCCGCGTACGCGTGCTCGTTCCGCCGTCGAGACGGCCTGACCGTGCTGCGCCCCCAAGACCACCATCAGGATGGCATGTCACGCAATAACGGGACGAACGTTGCTCGACACGGTACTAGACTTGGACTATTCGTTATCTTGGACAGTTCGTGTTTATGACGTTAGGGTTTGGCACCATGACCGCACCCAGGACTCCGACCACCGCCGAGGAGCTACGCGGGGCAGGCCTGCGGGTGACGGCCGCCCGCGTCGCACTGCTCGAGACCGTCCGGGACGGTAACCACCTCGGCGTCGAGGCGATCGCCTCCGGGGTGCGCGATCGCGTAGGCCACATCTCCCTGCAAGCCGTGTACGAGGCCCTCCACGCGCTCACCGCGGCGGGACTCCTGCGCCGTATCGAACCAGGCGACAGCCCGGCCCGGTTCGAGGGACGTGTCGGGGACAACCACCACCACGTGGTGTGCCGGTCCTGCGGTGCCGTCGCCGACGTCGACTGCGCGGTCGGCGAGGCGCCCTGCCTGACCACGTCCGACAACCACGGCTTCTCGATCGACGAGGCCGAGGTCATCTACTGGGGCCTGTGCCCCGGCTGTTCCACCACCCGCGGTTCCTGAGCACCGTGATCCGCATAGTTCGGAAGGATTCCCATGTCTGAGAACCAAGACGCAATCGTCGTAGACGCGAAGACGGAGGGCGGAGGCGGTTGCCCGGTCGCGCACGAGCGCGCCCCGCACCCGACCCAGGGTGGTGGAAACCACCAGTGGTGGCCGGAGCGGCTCAACCTGAAGGTCCTCGCCAAGAACCCCGCCGTCTCCAACCCGCTCGGCGAGGAGTTCGACTACGCCGAGGCGTTCAAGAGCCTCGACCTCGCGGCCGTCAAACAGGACATCGCGGAGGTGCTGACCACCTCGCAGGACTGGTGGCCGGCCGACTACGGCAACTACGGCCCGTTCATGATCCGGATGGCCTGGCACAGCGCGGGCACCTACCGGATCAGCGACGGCCGCGGCGGCGCCGGGGCCGGCCAGCAGCGCTTCGCGCCGCTCAACAGCTGGCCGGACAACGTGAACCTCGACAAGGCCCGCCGCCTGCTCTGGCCGGTCAAGAAGAAGTACGGGCAGAAGCTCTCCTGGGCCGACCTCATGATCCTGGCCGGCAACGTCGCCCTGGAGACGATGGGCTTCAAGACCTTCGGCTTCGCCGGCGGCCGTGCGGACGTCTGGGAGTCCGACGAGGACGTCTACTGGGGTCCCGAGTCCACCTGGCTCGACGACCAGCGCTACACCGGCGACCGGGAGCTGGAGAACCCCCTCGGCGCGGTCCAGATGGGCCTGATCTACGTCAACCCGGAGGGCCCGAACGGCAACCCGGACCCGCTGGCCTCGGCCCGCGACATCCGTGAGACGTTCCGCCGGATGGCGATGAACGACGAGGAGACGGTCGCCCTGATCGCGGGCGGTCACACCTTCGGCAAGACCCACGGTGCGGGCCCGGCGGACCACGTCGGCGTCGACCCCGAGGCCGCCCCCATCGAGCAGCAGGGTCTCGGCTGGAAGAGCACCTACGGCACCGGCAAGGGTGGCGACACGATCGGTAGCGGTCTGGAGGTCACCTGGACCTCGACGCCGACGAAGTGGACCAACAACTTCTTCTGGAACCTGTTCGGCTACGACTGGGAGCTGACCAAGAGCCCGGCCGGCGCGCACCAGTGGCGGCCGAAGCACGGCGCCGGTCAGGACTCGGTGCCCGACGCCCACGACCCGTCGAAGCGTCACGCGCCGTCCATGCTGACCAGCGACCTCGCGCTCCGGTTCGACCCGGTCTACGGCCCGATCTCGCGGCGTTTCTACGAGAACCCCGACGAGTTCGCGGACGCCTTCGCCCGCGCGTGGTTCAAGCTGACCCACCGCGACATGGGCCCGGTCGCGCGCTACCTCGGCCCGGAGGTCCCGACCGAGACGCTGCTGTGGCAGGACCCCCTCCCCGAGGTGACCTACGAGCTCGTCGACGCCGCGGACATCGCCTCCCTCAAGGAGCGGATCCTCGCCTCGGGCCTGTCGGTGTCCGAGCTGGTGTCCACCGCGTGGGCGTCGGCCTCGTCCTTCCGCGGCAGCGACAAGCGCGGCGGCGCCAACGGCGCGCGTATCCGCCTTGAGCCGCAGAACGGGTGGGAGGTCAACGACCCCGACCGGCTCGCGACGGTGCTGAGCACCCTGGAGGGGATCGCCGAGGCGTTCAACGCCGCCCAGACCGGTGGCAAGCAGATCTCGCTCGCCGACCTGATCGTGCTCGCCGGTGGTGCGGCCGTCGAGCGGGCCGCCAAGGAGGCCGGCGTCGACGTCGAGGTCCCGTTCAGGCCGGGCCGGGTGGACGCGTCGCAGGAGCAGACCGACGTGGAGTCGTTCGCCGCGCTTGAGCCGACCGTTGACGGGTTCCGCAACCACCTCGGGAAGGGCAACCGGCTGCCGGCCGAGTTCCTGCTGGTCGACCGGGCGAACCTGCTGACCCTGAGCGCCCCCGAGATGACGGTCCTCGTCGGTGGCCTTCGCGTCCTGGACGCGAACCACCAGCAGTCGCCGCTCGGTGTCCTCACCGCGACCCCCGGGGTGCTGACCAACGACTTCTTCGCCAACCTGCTCGACATGGGCACGGCGTGGAAGGCGACGGCCGAGGACGCGAACATCTTCGAGGGTCGCGACACCGCCACCGGCGAGGTCAAGTGGACCGGCAGCCGCGCCGACCTCGTCTTCGGGTCGAACTCCGAGCTGCGCGCGCTCGCGGAGGTCTACGCGAGTGACGACGCGAAGGAGAAGTTCGTGAACGACTTCGTCGCGGCGTGGGACAAGGTGATGAACCTGGACCGGTTCGACCTCGTCTGATCAACCTCGTCTGATCAACCTCGTCTGATCAGGTGACGTCCAGGCCGGCCCGTGCCGGCCGGCCTGGACGTCCCCGGGCCGCTTCGGCGGCTTCTCGGGCCAGAACGGCGGTGGCCGCGACGACGGTTTTCGCGGCGAGCACGACGATCTCCCTCCGGACGGCGGTCCCCCGGCAAAATCGGTCGCCCCGCCGACCTTGATCACATTAGTTTGGCGGCATGTCCGAACTACGTACCGATCGCCTCCTGCTCCGCCACTGGCGGGACTCCGACCTGGATCCCTGGGCGGCGATGAACGCCGATCCCGAGGTCCGGGAACACTTCCCAGACCTGCTGACCCGTGAGCAGAGTGCCGCCTCGATCGCGCGCTTCCAGGACGGACTCGACCGGCGGGGCTACGGATGGTGGGCGGTGGAGGTCCTGGCGACCGGCGAGTTCATCGGCTTCACCGGCCTGGATCCGGCGGACGAGGGCATGCCGTTCACCGGGGTGGAGATCGGCTGGCGGCTGACCCGCTCGGCGTGGGGCCACGGCTACGCCACCGAGGCCGCCCTGGCCTGCCTGGACTTCGGTTTCAAGACCCTGGGACTGCCGGAGGTCGTCGCCATCACGACCACCACCAACCTGCGTTCCCAGGCGGTGATGCGCCGGATCGGCATGACCCGTGCCCCCGCCGCCGACTTCGACCACCCGAACGTGCCCGACGGGCCACTGCGTCGGCATGTGCTGTACCGGATTCGCCGGTAACCGGTTCATCTCGGCGCCCCGTGGAAGGGCGCTGTTCGATTCCCATCAACCGGCGGCGTGCCGGGACGCGTGACCGCGCTACCGCGAACGGACCTCTTTCCACTCCCGCCGAAGAGGCCGGCCATCACAGGTGACATACATTTGTCATCACTGTTGACAAGCCGATGGGAGAGCGAGGGGCCGCTCGATGGACCGTCTGAAGGAGAAGGTCTCGCTGATCACCGGAGCCGGCAGCGGCATCGGCCGCGCCGCCGCGCGACTGATGAGCGCACAGGGTGCCCTGGTCGCCGTGGCCGACCGCGACCAGAGCGCCGTACAGGAGACGGCTCGGTTGATCGACGCCGCCGGCGGTCGCTCGCTCGCGATGACGGTCGACGTCATGGACGAGGACTCCGTGGCCGACATGGTGAGTGCCACCATCCGCGAGTTCGGCCGTCTGGACGTGCTCTGCAACCATGTCGGCGGTACGAATCCGCGCGTGGACCTGGACCTGCTGCGGCTGGACATGGCCGAGTTCGACCGCGCCGTCGCCCTCAATGTGCGCAGCACCCTCCTGGGCTCCCGGTACGCACTTCCCCACATGATCCAGGCCGGTGGCGGGTCGATCATCAACACCGCCTCGGTGGCCGGCCTGGTCGGAGACGTCCTGCAGATCTCCTACGGTGCGGTGAAGGCCGCCGTCATCAACCTCACGAAGTCGATCGCCGTGCAGTACGGCCCGTACCGCGTCCGCTGCAACGCCGTGGCACCGGGCGCGGTGGTCACCCCCGCCCTGCTGGCCAACCTGCCCCAGGACGTCGTCGACGACCTCAGGCGCACGAACGCCCTGCCCTATCTCGGCAGCCCGGAGGACATCGGCCACACCATGGTCTTCCTCGCCTCCGACGAATCGCGCTACCTCACCGGACAACTCCTCGTCGTCGACGGCGGCATGACCATCCAATCCCCTGCCGCCCCGGGTCGCCGGACCATGCTCCCACCCGGCGGCTGACCCCGCCCTCATGCATCTGAGGGTGAAAGTCCGGAGTTACGACGGTTCGAGGATCAGGCCAGTCCGGGCGATGAAGCCGTCGAGCAGCGCGGGACGGTACTGCATCCGTTTGAGCTTGGTCTTGACCAGTGTGGCGAGCTGTCGGTGTCGCGCCTTCAACAGGCTCTGCTGGACGAGCCTCTCTGGTGTCGCCTGCTCAGTTCCGGCAAGGCTGATCAGGGATGCGCGAAAGGTCCAGCACCGTATACCGGTTGCCCCGTTCTCTCCAGAACAGGATCGGCGCTTCCGGGCCTGACGCTCCCCTGCCGATCGCGCTGGAGCCTTCGACCTCGTGCTTCACACCGACCCGCACCGACCTGGCGGCGCACCGGTCGTACAGGAGCGCGGTTGAGCCCGAATCCTTGACGGAACCACGCACCTCGATTCCATGCACATATGGCAGGGCGAAAAGACCGAATCTGTCACCGATCAGCGCGCCTCCCCAAGCCGCGGGAAACGTGACGCGTTCCGAACCGTCCCTGCGCTGGATGAACCCCTTGGTCAGTTCGTGGTAACCCGGCTCCAGCTCGCCCGCGCACCATTCGCCCCCGCAGGTCATGTACCGCACATCCGGATCGGACCGGTCCGTGGGTGGATTTCCGGCCGGAACGGTGATCTCCTGCGGCTTCCCGCCGGAGAGCGGGATCCGATAGGAGCCGTTCTCGTTCCGCCAGGTGATCTGATCACCGTCGATCGTCAGCTCATCCTGGAGAGGAAACTCGTCATAGTGACCCGTCAGCCAGGTCACCAGCCTCATCTGCCCGCCCGACCTCGGCATGGCCCACAGCTCGACGTGCCGCAGGCCCGGGTTCCAGCGCTCGGAGCGGTAGACCCCGACGGTCCAGACGACCTGCTCCTCACCCACGGCCACGCTTCGAATCTCGTAACACAGATCACAGTCGCTCCACTTCGGAGCCGTGGCCAGCACCCGGTGCCGACCTGTTCGGCGGTCGTACGCCACGAACTGGGCACGCGGGGCGAACGGGGTGACCATGAGGGCCTCGTTCGCACTCAGCATGGCGACCGGCTGGACGTTGGGCCCCTTCTTGAGCTTGGCCGGCAGGGTGAAGACAGCCTCGGGCCATACCTTGACGGCGGGGTTCAATTCGGGCGGCTTCGGCAGCTTCGCAGGCCAGGTGGGCAGCGGCCGACGGTCGGTGACGGTGGCCGTACATGCCGACACCGCACCGACCGCGACGGCGAATAACGCCACAACCGCGAGCAGCCGAAAAATCCGCGCGTGATTCACGGCCTATCAGACGCATGAAGCACCACGTGAGTTCCTGACTTCCGGCCATAAATGACGCTTCAGAAAAATTCTGAGAGTCAGTCAGGTCAGCCGATCGAAACCCCCGGATTTGACGCCACCAACGAAAGTCCGCCACTGGCCGGGGGTGAAGAGCAGGTTGGGGCCGTGCGGGTCCTTGCTGTCACGGACCGCGACAGCACCGGGCAGGTTGGCAGCGACCTCCACACACTGCCCACCGTTGTCGCCAGAAAGCGATGACTTCCGCCACACGGCAGCACTCAGAATTCCCGCCTCACTTCCTCGATCATTTTTAGGGACATGTGTTCAGGGTAAGCCCATCGGCGTATCGCTTCATAGCGATTCCATATTGAGGTCACAAAGATGGGATCTCCCGAAACCCGTCTGTAGAAGACCCGGAACGAGCAGCGGATCTCAGGACCTCAGGACGAGGGCGACCGGCTCAATCTCTTCGGCCCAGCCGACGAACCAGGTAGGGCCGCCGTGGCGGGCGACGATGTGTTGACGCATGTCGGTGAAGTACGTACTGCCGTCGGAGCCGAAGAGCAGGTCGAGTCGTTCGGCGTCGGATTTCGACGGGGTGCGGCTGGCGCTCTCCAGGCGGCTTATCTGGGTCTGGGTGCAGCCGAGGCGTCTGCCCACGGCGCTCTGGGAGAGCTGGGCGGCCTCGCGCAGGCGGCGCATCTCGGCGCCGAAGCGCGCGCGGGGGGAGCCCGGGTCCGGGGGGATCTCGTCGCTCATCGCATTCCTCCTGAAATAGAGAAAAACGGATTTTTAGTTATAGCGGCGATTCCAGGCCCTGGTATGGGGAAACCCTCACCCGACATTCCAGAGCATCCACCGGGGTGCCAATCCAGCCATGAATCCACCTGCCACGCGGGCAATCTAATCACACGTCTTCTCGGTTCGACAGGACAGAAAAGAAAGCATCCTCATACCTTTAAATCAGGGGCGAGAACGAGTGATGAATGATCAGAACGGCGACCTTTCGCGCCTCGGTCGTGCCCGCCGGGGGCATCCGGAGGACCGGAGCGTGACGGCGGTCGAGCGGCGTGCGCGATTCGTTCATCTGACCCTGCTCAGCTGGGATCTGCACGGCCTCGGGGTGTGCACCTCGCTGGTCCTTCCGGTGGCCGGGCAGCCGATTCTGGAGATCCGGTCGGCGACGGGCACGGCACTGGTCAGGGTCACGGTCGTCCGGCGCTACCGCGGCTGGGCGTTCGTCTGGCGGCCGTGGTGGGCGCGGCTCTGGCAGCGCGGGGAATGGGTCTGGGCGGAGGCCGACAACGCGGCCGACATGATCATGTCGGCGGTGACCGCTTGAGATCCGAACGGGAGGCAACGGAGGAAGAGGACCGGCGCCCCGGACATCACGGCATGATGCCGTGGGCGGGTGAGCCGTACAGCGCGTGGCGGAAGGTCTTTCCCGGCCGGGTGGCCTCCGTGCCGGAGGTGCGGGCCTGGGCACGGGAGCTGCTGACCGGACGCGTCGCGGCCCCGGCGCTCGACGACGTGCTGCTCCTGCTGAGCGAACTGGCCGCCAACGCGGTGGCCCACTCCGACTCCGGGCGTGCGAAGGACGGGCGCCTGACCGTCTACCTGGCCCGTACCACCACGATGGTCCACGCGCAGGTCACCGACGACGGCTCCGTCACGAGCGCGCCCGCCGTACGCGTACCGGAGGCCGACGACGACGGCGGGCGGGGGTTGTGGCTGGTAGACCTGCTCGCCACCGAGTGGGGATTCCAGCACGACGGCCCGGGCAGATCGGTCTGGTTCCAGCTCAACAATATGCAGCTCAGAGATATCCAATGATCGAGAGTCAAGGAGGATGGGCTGACCGCTCGCTGATTATCAGTGTTTCTCTGCAAGGGGCAGCGAGTTGCTTCAGCGGCCTGGCGATCGGTGCGGCCGTGCACGACTCCGCCCTCGCCAACGCGTTCCAACCTCGAACGGCTCACGGGACGATTCGGGAATGCTCCAGTACACTTTTCTTGTGATGAGCGTATCCGTCGATCCCGCCATGCCATCGGAGGCGATGGTGGCGATTCACACTCGGCAGCGAGAACAATTCCGGCATCTCACTTTGAATGGTATCAAGAAATCCTTCTTGGACGATTTCGAAGCATTCCTGGCCACCCCCGGGACTCTCTCTCGCCCGTCACTGATCGTGCGCTGCCGGATCAGCGCTCAGGATCTCACTTTCCGCGTGGTCGTGGACAAACCCATATCGCGGCCGAGGCTGACGCAGTCCCTCCTGCCTTCCCTGAGGCGCACGCTCCACCGGATACATCAGCCCGCGGATTTCTTCGTGCTGTTGAGCGACAGTGTGTACGTCTCCCCGGCCAATCGCGCCAGGTTCCTCCAGTTCCTCAAGGGTGCGCCGCTGCTGAGATGTGACCGGCGTGACGACGACGACATCAGTTCGCACTCCGTTCTGATACCTGATTTCGGCATCCTGGGGCCCAAGTACGCCGACGAGCTCGTCGCCATCGCGAGGGCCTCTGACGCGATCGCGTTCGAGCAGCGCCTCAGCGTGATCAAGTGGCGCGGCACGCTGTCGGGTCCCGGGTATCCGAACCTCGACAATCGGCGGGATTTCGCCCGGTACGCACTCCTGATGGCCTCTCTGAGGCATCCGGACGTGTTGGACGCGCGCCTGATCACCTATGACAACATGACCGACAGCGAGTCCGCGGTCGCACTGCAACTACACCTGCGGGAGATGTTCGGGGACCCCGCTGAAGAACTGCCCGCTGAAAGCTTCGTGCGCCACAAGTACCTGATATCGCTGGACGGTGCGGTGGCGGCATGGAAACGCGTGCCCACAATCCTGGCTTCAAGGTCTGTCCTGCTGCTACAGCATCAATGGAGCCAGTTCTTCTACCCGGGCCTGAAGCCCTGGGTCCACTACGCACCCGTCCGGCACGACATCTCAGATTTGACGGAAGTTCATCGATGGTTGGTCGACCATCCGGCACAGGCGAGAACGATCGCCGACAACGGGCAGCGCTTCGCCAGGGAAATACTGCACCCGACGGTTCTGGAGACCTTCTTCGTCCAAGTCGTGAACAGGTGCGGCGAGTTGTACAGTGCTGATTGAAAAGGCGCGGGCCATCGACCGGCCGCTGATGTCCAGGCCGAGCTCGTCCTTTGGGTCTCCGACGCGGACCGGTGCCCAAGGTCACCCGCGGATGATGGCCGACGAGTTCTTCCTGATCTCGTCGATGCTTTGACAACCGGCGATCCGCATCGCGATGCGCAGTTCCTCCAGCAGAAGGCCGACCGCGTCGATGACCCCTTTCTCTCCGCCGGCTGCCAAGGCCCACATCACCGGTCTGCCGAGCAGGACACCGTCGGCTCCCAGCGCGATCGCCTTGAGGACGTCGGTGCCTCGTCGGAATCCGCTGTCGATGAGCAGAGTGGTTCGCTTCGACACGGCCGCGGCGACCTCGGGCAGCATCCTTATCGTCGACTCCGTGGTATCCAACTGCCTGCCCCCGTGATTGGACAGGATGAGTGCGGACACCTGCAGGTCCAAGGCCGGTTGTACGTCAAGCGGGTTCATGATGCCCTTGAGCATGACCGGCAGCGAGGTACGGCCGCGCAGCCACTCCACGTCGTTCCATGTCAGCGCGGGATCGAGTTCCGCACCGTCAACCGAGTGAACAGGGTTGTTGTGGACGACCACCTTTCGCTGTTTGAAGTTGGCGGCGACCACGTGATCCGGGAGAGCGAACCGGTTGCGGACGTTCTTGTAGCGTCTTCCGGCGACCGGACACCCAACGGTCAGGACTATGGCCTGGTAGCCCGAACTCTCCGCCCGTTGGATGAGATCCTTCGTGAGCGCTCTGTCCTTGAAGATGTACGTCTGAAACCAAAGGTTCTCGTTGGCGGAACCCCTGACGACGTCCTCGAGCGCGATACTGGACATCGAACTCACGATCATCGGAATGTTCAGGGTCTTCGCGGCTTTCGCGGTCGAGACTTCTCCGCTTTCGTGAACGAGCCGGTGAAAAGCCGTCGGACTGAACCCGATGGGGAAGCTAAACGAATGCTCCAGCAGACTGGTCCGCAGATCGAGGTCGGCGACGTTACGCAGGCACAATGGCAGTAGGCGAATCTCGTCCAGGTCGCGACGGTTGGCTCGGCTTGTGATCTCGTCGCAGGCGCCGCAGTCGATGTAGTCGAATATGTGCGGTGGAATCCGCTCTCTTGCCAGCATCCTGAAATCGTCGATCCTCACCGGACTCTCGTAGGTGCCGGTTTCCGTCGGTGTCATGGCGAGGGCGGCGCGGCCAGGCTCTCGTCGATGGGGGCCCAGTCGCCGTGGCGGTGCACGATCTTCCACTGGCCGTTCTCACGCCGGTAGACATGGGTGACCCGGATCGTCATCGGCTCGGCGGGCCGCCCGTCCACGGACGCGGTGAAGCGTTCGCAGCCCACGGTGTAGGCAAGGTCGCCGATGATGTCGATGACCTCCACGTCGAATCTGAGATCGCTGCACTGGGAGAACCTCGAACCCACCCAGCGGTAGACCCGGTTCAGCTCGTCGGTTCCCGTCGTGCACGCCCCCCATGCTCCGAAGAGGCTCAGCGGATCCTGTATCGACCACATTCGTATGAACGGTGCCTGGTCTCCCGAGAACAGCGCCCTCATCGCCTCGGTCTGGCGGGCGAGGGTGTCGGTACGGAAATCGTCGAGTTCACCCACGAGACCTCCCGATGCGGGACTCTCCTACAGCCGGCTAATCGAAAAGCTATACTGACGTATGATTTACGTCAATACATGCAAATATTCTCCGTGCCGGACGGGTGCCTGTGACGATCCGTCGGGGAGATAATGTCACCGGCAGTCTGTCGGAAAAGGCTTGATGTTTATCATGTCCTCGGTATAACCGAGCTTTCGCAGCAGCTTGTCTCTGACGCCAGGCCATTCTCTCTTGATGATGCTGAACAGGACAGAATCCCTGACTCGGCCGTCGTCGTAGATCATGTGCTGGCGGATCACACCTTCCTGAACGGCTCCCAGAATCTTCATGGCAGCCCTCGAACTCAGATTGAACGGGTCGGTGATCAGCTCCACGCGGTTGACCGACAGCGTTTCGAAGGCGTACGTCAACGTCAGCAACCTGACCTCGGAGTTGATGAGGGTTCCCCGGGCACTGCTCGTGTACCACGTCGAGCCGATGGCAAGGCGGAGGTGCTCGGGCGCCATGTCGTAGTACCGGGTCGAGCCGACGATCCTGTCGTCTGCCCGGCGCCTGACCGCGAACGGGTAGAGCTCACCGTTCGCATACCGTTCAACGGAGTAGTCGAACCAGTCGTCGAAGTCGGCTCCACGTACGGTAGTGAAGTACGTCCAGATGCTCTGATCATCGCCGGCGGCGTCTCGCAGCGGCTCTTGATGCTGCCTCGTCAGCGGCTCCAGCACGACGCAGGGCCCGGAAAGCGGGCCGGGCTTGGCGAACTTCATCCGCCTTCCCTTCCTTGGTGGCGCGACGACAGCACCCTGGTGCGCGACAAGAGCAAGAGATGTAGAGAAAAGTGTAAACCACCGGGTTTCCTGCGCGATCTGGCAGCGCACCCCGGCCACACCGCCTCCTCACGAAGTACCAGGTCATCGGCTATGATTACCGTCCCCGCGCCGATCCGCACGCCCTTGCCGATTCGCAGCCTCACGCCGGGAAAATCCTCTGCCTACGTCACGTTTCCCTTCTCTCTTCTCATCAGCCCGCGGCCCGCGCCGCGAGCCGCGTAACGGTCCGCCTCTGTGCACTTCAGGAGCACCATGAACCTCACCGCGCGAAGCGTCCTGGCCGTCGCCGCCCACGCCGACGACGAAGTCCTCGGCGCCGGCGGCACCCTGGCCGAGCACGTCCGCGCCGGAGACCGAGTACACGTGCTGGTCCTCAGCGCCAGCGCCACCAGCCGTCCCGGCCAGAGCCAGGACGCGATCCGCGCCCATCGCACCGACTGCGTCCGCCAGGTCGCCGCCCTCTACGGAGCCGAGGCCGAGGTCGCGGACTTCCCCGACAACGGCTTCGACACCGTTGCCCGGCTGAGGATCACCCAGACGGTGGAGGAGGCCGTCCGCCGGTGGCGGCCCGATGTCGTCTACACCCACAGCGTCGCCGACCTCTCCCTGGACCACCGCATCACCGCCGAAGCCACCGCGGCCGCAACCCGGCCGCAACCCGGCTGTCTCGTCCGCACCGTCTTGGCCTGGGAGGTCCGCTCAGCCACCGAATGGGGCACCGGGACCCCGTTCCGGCCCACCTGGTTCCAGCCCCTGACCCCGCAAGCCCTCGCCGTGAAAGAACAGGCCCTGAAGCTGTACGCATCAGAAATGAGACCCTGGCCCCACACGCGCTCGGCCGAGGCACTGCTGGCCGCCGCGCGCCTGCGCGGCGCGCAGATCGGATGCCAGGCAGCCGAAGCGTTCGAGGTCGTCCGGCACACTGTCACGGCGCCGACCTGAAAGACGTGCCTGGACAATGCTCTGGCCGAGGCGTTCAACGCCACCTTCAAAGGTGAACCTCGGTGCCGTCACTCATCGTTCGTCGACCCGGACCGTGACGTAGTGGGGGAACGGACGGATGGTGCCGAGGTCGTGCTCCAGTAGCACCACGCCGCCCCAGGCCGCGGCTTCGCGGAATCCGTGGAACTTGTAGGTCAGGTACATCATGCGATTGCGTTCGTTAGCGACGAAGTCGGCCCGCAGCCGCACGCCGTTGCGTTTGGCGGACTGCATGATGTGGCTCACCATGATCCCGCCCACTCCGCGGGTGATGACGCGACAGGACATAACAAGCAGCTTGACCAGCCAGGTGTCCGAACCTCGCTCGATCAACGCCAGGCCGATGGTTCCGCTGGTCCCGTATCGATCTTCCAGCTCGGCAACCAGGAGGAGATGGTCAGGCGAATCCCTGAGATCGTTCAGTTCCTCGTATGAGTAAAACCGGCCGGTCGTGTTGAGCTGGCTGGTCCTTATCGTGAGTTCCTCTGCTCGACGCAGGTCGAGTTCGCCGGCCGGGCGAATCGTCATGCACATGTCGAGCGTTTCGAAGAACTTCTCGCGGCTGCCGGGAGACTCGTCTTCGGACCGTTTTCGCTGGATGTCGGCCTGGCACATCTGCCGTCTCTTCCTCGATTCGTCGGTGACGAAACGGGGCCGCATCCGGGGCATGTCCAGCACCTTGTCGACGTCGACGGCGTCGATCGCACTCACCTGGGGCAGGGCGTGTCGCACCTCGTCGCGTTCGAATGCCTGATCGTCGACGAAGGCAAAGGTGTCCAGGCCGATGCCGAGTTCACCCGCGATGATCCTTATCGACGCCGACTTGTCGGCCCAGCCGATCTGCGGACACAGGAAGAACTCCGCGAGGCCGAACTCGGTCAACCTCGTCCAGGCCAGGTCGTAGTCGTTCTTGCTGGCGACGGACTGCAGTATGCCTCGGTTGTCGAGTTCCTCGACGACGTACCTGACGCCGGGTACGAGGACCAGATCGTCGCCTTCGAGCAAGGTGCCCTGCCACAACGTGTCGTCGAGGTCCCAAACGACGCACTTGATGCCCGGCCGCTCGTCCGTGGCAGGTGCGTGGCTGCGCTCAGCCCGCATACTCGCACTCCCGAACTGAATTGACGAATCCAGAAGCCAATCGAATCACCGCAGGTACGGCCGCTGGAAGGCGTAGTCCGCCAGGGTCACCTGGTGGATCTCATGGGTCCCCTCGATGATCCCCGCGACGGTGGCGTCACGCAGGTACCGGGCGACCGGATAGTCCGTGGTACAGCCGTTCGCCCCATGTAGGTGGACCGCATCGGTGGCGACCCGGATCGCCGCGCCGGCGGCGTGATACTTCGCCATGGCGGTCTCCATGACGGCACGCGGGTCGCCCACCTCCCGCAGGCAGGCGCTTCGATAGCAGACCGCCTGGGCGGCGGTGTGAGCGACCAGCATGTCGGTGAGGTGCCGGCGGACGAGTTGGTGGTCTTTCAGCCGGTGGTCCCCCTGCCGTCGCTGTTGGGTGTAGGAGACGCAGGCGTCCAGGCATCCCTGCATGATTCCGGTGCTTCCCCAGGCCACCGAGAACCGCCCATGGTCAAGCGCCCAGTTGGCGACGAAACTGATTCCCATGCCCGTGGGACCCACCTGGTGCGATCTCGGGACGTGGACGTTGTCGAGCCTGACTTCGGCCAGCATCGAACCCCGGGTGCCGAAGATGTCCTTGGCCGGTGTCACCGTGAGGCCGTCACTGTGCCGGTCCACCACGAGCGCGACCGGCTTGCGTTCGTAATGGGCGAAGACCAGGAACAGGTCGGCGATCTGCCCGAAGGTGATCCATTTCTTCGTGCCGCTGACCAGATAGCCGTCGCTCAGCTTCACCGCCTGCGTCTCGATCGCATGCGCCGCGCTGCCGGCGTTCGGCTCGCTCAAGGCGAAGGCGATGATCTTTTTACCCGCGCAGAGCTCCGGCAGCCATCGCTGGTGCTGATCCCGGTCGCCCAGCGCGACGAGCGCCTGAGCCGCCATGTTGTGCACCGTCATCAGGCTGCGAACTGACGAGCACGCCTTTCCGATCTCCTCGGTGACCAGGCCGTAGCTGACCGGATCGATCCCACCCCCGCCCCACCGCGCAGGAAGGGCCGCACCGAGGTACCCGTTCTCCCTCATCGCGACCAGGACGGAAGCGGGGGTGATCTGTTGCTGGTCGATCTGGTCTGCCAGCGGGGCGATCTGCTCGGAAGCGAACTGTCGTGCCCTGTCGCGCCAGCCGGTCTGGGCGTCAGTCAGCCGCATGGCCGTGTCCGAGTGGCGGCTCCGTCGGCGTGCTCAGTTTCCGGAGAACGAACGCCGTCAGGGTGTCGATCGAGCAGAAGTTGTTGATGTCCAGGTCTTCTCGCTCGGCCGTGATCGAAAACTCGTTCTCGACGAACTGTACGAGCTGCAGAGCGAACAGGGAGTTGACGAGCCCCAGTTCGAACAAGTCGTCCCCGTCGCTGATCTCTTCCACGATCGCCCGCCTGAGGTAGCCTCTGATCCTGGTTCTCACGTCCATCGAAGTCCTCGCTGTCCGGAGTAGTCAAAGAAACCCTTGCCCGACTTCCGTCCGTGCAGGCCCGCGTCGACCATCTGTCTCAGCAGCGGGCACGCGCGGAACTTGCCGTCCCGGTAGCTCTCGTAGAGGACATCCAGCGTGAGAAGGACCGTGTCCAGACCGATCAAGTCGGCGGTCGCCAGCGGCCCCATCTCGTGTGCCAGGCACTTGACGAATATCTCGTCGACATCGGCCGGGGTGGCGACCCTGTCCTGCACGACGAAGATCGCTTCGTTGATCGCCAGCATGAGAACCCGGTTCGATACGAAACCGGGCATGTCATTGGCGACGATCGCCCGCTTGCCCAGCCCACCGAGGAAACATCGGACCGCCTCCACGGTCGCGTCGCTGGTGTGCCAGCCCTTGACGACCTCCACGACGGCCTTTCGGAAGACGGGATTCATAAAGTGCACGCCGATGACGCGGTCGGGTCGCTGTGTCGTGCCGGCCAAGCGGGTGATCGAGATCGCGGAGGTGTTGGCTGCCAGAATGCAGTCCGGTGGGCAGGTTCGATCCAGCTGCCTGAAGACCGCCTCCTTGATCGGCCAGCTTTCGGTGCTGTTATCCACGACGAGGCCGACCTCGGCCATACGGCGGTAGTCGGTCGTGAAGTCGATGCGCGACAATATGTCGGCATGGCTGGTCTCGCGGACCTTGGCATCGAACAGGGACGCGTACTTCAGGTTCTTGCCGATGTCGCACCGTGCCCGGTCGAGGATCTCAGTCTCGATATCCACCAGGACCACCAGGTGCCCGGCCTGAGCAAGGCTCTGTGCGACCTCGGTTCCGATGGTCCCCGCACCGATGACGCCGATGTTCGGATATTCCATGGAGATTCCCCTGCCTGGTCACAACGCCGTCTGACTCGTACGTCCACTGCTGTGCGCGAGTGTGCGCGACGGCTCGCTCAGCCGCTCAGCCCGAGATCCCGATGGACTATTCGCTCGATGGCGCCGGTGCCATCGAAGTCCAGCTCCGCACGCCGGTCGCGCACTCCACGGCTGCCGATCGAGCCGATGGCCCGCGCAAACAGTTCCGGTAGTTCGGACAGGTCGACCGATACGTCAAGGTCGACGAATTGCCTCAACCGGGCGGCATGACGATATTGCTCATCGCGCCGATCCTTCCAGAACGGGAAGCAGAGAATCTTGGCGTTCCCCTGCAGCGCCTCCAGAAGCGAGTTGTATCCGCCCGAGGAGACCACCAGGTCCGCGCCGGCATGGAAGAAGGGCATCTGGTGGGTCTCCCTGTGCAGCCGCAGGTTGCCTGTTTCGATGACGTCGCGGTGCCGCCACGTCCAGGCGATGTTCGATCGGGGCCCCTGAACGATGTCGAACGTGACGTCCGGGTATGCGCGGACGAGTTCCAGACAGCCCTCGATCAGCGGCTCTCCGAGCTGGCCACCGCCGGCCGAGGCGACTACCCAGGTGTCACCGTCTTTGAGGCCACGATCCTCGCGGGCCGTCTTCACCGTGCCTTGCGGCACGCTGTCCGTGACGTAACCGGTGTGGACCGTCTTCTCGCGTATTTCGGGCGAGATGTTGTACTGCGCCGCGAAATCGAAGACCTTCCGGTCGGTCGCGACCAGAATCCGGTGATAGTACGAATCCAGATACCGGCCGGCCTTTCCGCCGAATACGAGTTCGCGCAGGTTCACGGTCTCGTTCAGAACGCCCCTTGTCACCAGGTACTTGAGGCATCGCGTGTCCTTGATGACGTCCGCGATCTCTTCCCCCGCTCCCAGCGGAAGGTGGTCGACGAAAATGACATCGGGCTCGAACGCCTCCACGACCGCCGTCAGGATCGCCTTTCGCAGCCGAACGGCGTCGGCTTCGTCCAGGAAGACGAACGGCCGGCGGCCCCAGTAACGCGCCTTGGCTTCCAGGAGACTGTCCCAGCTCGGCAGGTGGACGTACTCGCACTCCTCTGGCACGAACCAGTGCGCCGCTGATCGGTGGCCGGTGACGATGAGGCAGGAAAGACGCCCTTGAAGTCTTCTGGCTATGCAACCGAGTCTCCTCAGGTGCCCTACGCCGGTGCCCCCGTCGTAGACGAAGAAGATCGCCCTCTTGGGTGGGCGGCCCGCCGCCTCAGCCGCCATCGTTGACTTCCGGTCCGGAGATGACCGCGGCACCGCGGCGAACGGACGGGATGAAACCTCGGGTCGCGCCCCCGCCGTCCATGTGGACCTCCCACTTGGTGGCGCCGTCGTCGCTGCGCAGCGCGGCGCTGCGGTTCGACGCGCTTTGGTGTGGATGACCTAACATTAATATAGATGTGATAAACAAAGGGCAATCGTCAATACTTTGCGGAAAGTCGAACGAGCTGAATTAATTCGTTCTCCTGCGCACGAGCGACCTTCGGACGACAGCGAGGAAGTCATCCATGTCGGCGAACGTGACGTCCGGGTAGATGTAGAAGAGAGGCTGGTCGGCGAGAGCCAGCGCATCGTCCATGCCGCTCACTCGCACCGGGATGGCGCCGGCTCCCTCCAGGGCGAGGACCGGAAGGGTGCACAGTTTGATGTCGTTCTTCCTGGTGAGCCTGAACACGGCGGCTCCCGCCCATGCCTGGACTCTGATTCCAGCGGCGATCGGCGTCGACACCGCCAGCTGACCGGCCTTCGCGTGGATGGTCCAGCGGAGATGGCCTGGCAGGCAGGTCAATATGGGGTCTTCCGCAAGCTCCCGGTCGCTCTTGATCTCGGCCATGTAGTCGATCGCACAGCCCCAGGACTCCCTCAGCATCGTCTGCCTCAGGTACTCCTTCACTCGTTCCGTCGGTGCGAGCCCCGCGCCGACGTCGGCTTCCGCGCGGATGCGGGCGAGTTCGGAGGGCGAGATCGCGGTGTACGGCTTGAAGATGTGTGCTGTGAGATCGCGGTAGAGAGCGTGGTAGGCATCAACCGGCATGCGCTCGAACATCTTGAGCGAGTCATACTTGATCGTGTAGACCAAGGATTTCAGTAGGGAGACGAACCGGCCCGCAGGATTGGAGTATTCCGGATCGGGTTCGACCCGGGCGGCCATGGTCATTGCGGAAGCCATCTCGTTCGGGTCAAATATCGGCCACAGCGCTTGTCCGTACTCTGTACGCGCCCTGTCGGCGATTTCGGCCTTCCGCTGCCAGGCACTCGCCGGCATCGAGTCCCGAAGAAGCGATCGATAGTCGAGTATGTTGATGTGCTGCTCAAGCCGTAATCGTTCGATCCAGAGTCCGAGGCGATTCCGGTAGCGCTCGATGACGCTGTCCGGCTCGTTCACCAGTCTGTTGTAGCGACTCCCGTCCGAAACGACTGTGAATCCCGCCAGACGCCCTCGCAGGTCAGGTCTTGCCGCTCGGTAGATCTGCTCGATCGTTGACACGATCTCGTAAAGACCGAGAATGAAGTTGAGCTCGGCCAGGTCCGGTAGTCGACCGCGGGTCTTGAGGGGTGAGGAGAATTTGAACGGCAGCGCCGGAATGACCATTTCGATCGGGGAGCCGGACTCGATTCGCTCCGCCACGGTACTGCACAGCAGTTCCCTGGAGCAGCTTTCCAGAGGCTCCCTGCGATACTGCCGGTCGAACATGACTTCCGTGATGAACTGAGCTGTTCCGACCTTGCGTGGATCAGCCAGTCCGTACTTCCGATAGTTCTCACGCGCCCTAGATCGTGCGGCGGTGGCCCGATCCTTGGAGAAGGTGTCGCATGCCTCGCGCATGGCGGGAATCAGGCGGTTATGGACGGCCTCGGCATCGATGTCGAGTGCCTTCGCGACGAACTGACCCTCATCGTAGAGTTGAAGCTCCGAATTGGCGGCCAGTTCATGCATGAAATGGGAACTGATCACGGCCTCTTGGATCTTGTCGAGGCCGACCTGGTAGGATAAATGCTCCGAAGAAGGAGCTCGCGGGAACCTCATGACGCCAGATCGTCGAGTATCCGGTCCATGTGTCGACGCCCCCTTGGTTGAGCCTGGATCGGTGGTTTCTCCAGGTTCGAGTTGAGGTCGAGTGGCACGCTGAGAAGGGCACGATGGTGGTCAGGACAGACGGTTCCCCTGGCCGACCCACAGAGCCGTGAGGCGAATCCCGGTGTGGGCGCGGTGCTTTTGATCGGTCTCGGGATGCGCCCCGTCGGCCCGCCTCAGCGGGCCTAAGTGATGATGTGCCTTCGGTCCATCCGCCGACTGTGCCACGGGTGGAACATGACTGACCCACTAATATCACAGCCTTACCTTTTCCAACAAGCAGTCGTTTCCGTGGCCGGAACGAGTCGCCGCTGCTCCGGAGATCGTCTTCGCCGCTGTCCGAGCGGGCTCGGAGGTTACTGGAACGATCTCGTTATTACGTGACGCCTCAGCGGATCTGGATGAGGAATTCTGTGATCGTCGACATACGCTTGGGCCGCATTCATACGAGCTGGACCGAAAGGCCCTGCGGAGTCTCGGGAACGCCGACGGACATCGTCTCCAGGAGATCGATTAATGTCGCTTGACGTGCGCGAAGATGTGTGTCGATACTGCGATATGCGGAGCTTCGATCAGGTGGCCGTCTACGAGCACAGCGCCTGGAAGGGGTCCCTGCTTCCGGCTATCTTACCGGGGGCGCACCGCATCAGCGTCAGCCTCGGAGAAAGGTTCCAGGATGTGCTTTCACGAATACCGGCCATGTGTCGCGTCTTCGTGTTCCATGTCAACCTGACGCTTTCCGCCCGGGTGCCGTTCGACCGAGAAAAGCTCGTCGACGAACTGCGGACCCGAGGCGTCACGGTGCGAAACGCCGGGATCTCCGATATCTCGAAGCGCGCCGTCCAACGAGCTTGCGCCCGCGCCGGGGTCTCCTCGGCCATCGCGCCACGCGACGGCGATCCTGACGAGCTGCTGCTGGTCAAAACGAATTGCAACTACCACGGCGTGCGTGAGTGCGAATTGACCGTTCCGCAAAGGGACATGCTGGGATACGAGTCACCGCACGACATGCCGTCGTCGAGAGCGGAGGCGGACTATCACGTGATGAGGCGCGATGAGGTCCCCGCGGCTGTCTGGACCTCGGCACACTGGGTCGTCGAGCGGTACATCACCAATGCGGCCCATCGCTTCCATCGTGTCTATCTCGCGGGTGAGGCCATGGTCGTATCGCGGGTGTTCGACTCGGCGATCTTCAAGAAGATGCCTGTGGGGATCACGCGAGAGAGCTACTACCTGAACACAGCCGATGCTGACCGCCCGGCGGCGCTCCCTGCGGATATCGGCGGCGTCGCGGCGATGTCCGCCCGCGTCGCGGACGCCGCACAGGTGGAGTACGGAGCTTTCGACGTGGTCGGCGATGACCACGGCGGGCTCTACCTGATCGACATCAACACGACGCCTTCCTGGGGCAACGGAGGACATCCCGACCTGCTCGCCTATCTCGGGTCGGGTCTCGTGCGGAACCCCGATGGGGGGTAAGCGGGAGACGGCACTGATCCGGTTGCGCTACCTGGAGGACCGTCTGCATCTGCCGTACGTCTATGCCAAGTGCGAGATGAGGAACCCGACGGGAACGCACAAAGACAGGGTTGCCGGCGGGCTGGTGCTCGCGGCGATCCGCGACGGAGCGGTCGGTGTCACGGTCGGCAGCTGCGGCAACCTCGGAGTGGCCCTGAGCTGGGCGAGTCGTGCGCGCGGGTTGTCGTGCACCGTCTTCGTGCCGATCCGATATCGCCATACCCGGTCCGAAGAGATGATCGGTCTCGGAGCCGTGGTGGTCGCCAGAGGGGACAACTACGAGGCGGCGGTCAAGGCGAGCCGGAACTTCGCCAGGGAGCGTCAGCTGTTCGATGCCAACCCCATCGGCCGTGGAGGAAGGATCGCGATCCTGGCGTACGGCGCGATCGTCGACGAGCTCATAGCGCAGTGTCCGGCACCGCTAGGGTCGATCTGGCTGCCCGTCGGCAACGGCACGTGCGCGGCCGGCGTGTACGCCCGACTCCAGCATCGGGCACTCACGGTGAGCATCGGCGTGGTGGGAAGCGCCGGGAACACCGCGCTGACGGCAAGCCTCGCCAGAGGTCGACTGATTGAGCT
The DNA here is from genome assembly GCF_050943795.1 of Streptosporangium sp. CA-115845. NCBI lineage: Bacteria > Bacillati > Actinomycetota > Actinomycetes > Streptosporangiales > Streptosporangiaceae > Streptosporangium > Streptosporangium sp. CA-115845. The sequence continues at coordinate 7,847,644 of NZ_CP191988.1, forward strand.
CGACGCCGCGCAGCTGCTGGAGACGGAAGTGAACGAGCCGCTCGTGAACTGGCGCTCGTTTCATGCCCGCGAGGCGATGGACGCGGTCCTGCGCACAGGTGGCCACTTCTGCGACGCGACGGACGAACAGCTGGGCGTGGCCAGTGACAGCATGTTCAGGTACGCCGACCTCCGCGTGTCCCCGGCAGGCGCAGCCGGTCTGGTGGGCCTGCGGGCATTCGCGTCACAGCTCGATCCGACATCGGCGCACGTGGTGATTCTTACCGGTTGACCTTACAGAAACCGCCGGAGCTTGCCGCCGGGCAGATTGATGGCCGGGACGTTGGACAGCCCGAACCTGCTACCGGGGAAACGCTCACGCAAGGCCGCGGCCAGGGCAGTCGATGTTCGAGCAGTGTCCCCGCCAGGCTCACCCACCCAGGAGATCACGATCTGATGATCCTCGCCTGGCGCGACCTGATACTGCTTCACTGGAGGATCGGTCGCTTCGATCACTGTATTGATCTCCTCGGCGGTGATCGAAGTGCTTCCATCCCAGTAGGTCGCCCGTTCGCGTCCGGGCATGGCGACGATGGTCTGTCCGTCGTGACCGCAGCCGCACTCACCCGACGTCACCGTCGCCCTGTCGCCGATACGGTAACGGACGAAGGCGTGGCGCCAGTTGAGCGCATTGGTGATGAGCAACTGCCCCGTCCCGGTCGGGCTGAGGCTTTCGTCGCTCACTGCCACCTCGACCGTCAGATGATCCGTCACAACGTGCATGCCGCCGCGGTGCTGACACTCGTACGCGATCAGGCCCGCTTCGCTGGCGGTATACGCGTCGACGACCGGGCACCCAAACCATGCCTCGATGCGTGCGCGGTTGTCGGCGTAGAGGTTCTCGCCGCTGCACACCACGTTGGCCGGTGCGATCCGTCCGCCTCCGTCATGCAGGCTGTCCAGCTCGACGAGGTTCAGCAGCGCCGAGGGCTTGCCGTGCAGCAATGCGATCCGCGCGCGGCGAAGATGCTCGACGAGCGCGGCGTCGGTCGCCTCGTCGCGTCCCAGGGTCAGTCTTCGCAGGATCGCTCCATCCAGGGCGGGCATCACGACCGAGGTACGAAGATCGCGAGGTGAATCCGAGATCACGAAGGCCGAGGGTTCACCCCGGACCAGGGACGAAAAGAGGTTCGGCAGGACCGTCGAGAGCCGAAGGTAGCTCGCGTGATTGAGATCGAAGAGGCTCGGTAGGTCCCAGGCGACGCGAAGGCTGCGGCCGAAGGTGCCGTTCGTGGAAATCCGGAGGAATTCGCTACGGGGATCCTCGAAAGCAGTGCTGATGAATTCGAGGCGTCTGTCATCGTGATCAGCTCGATCAATGACGGGAAACCGGTCCAGATCCTGCACGGTGCCGTTGAAGAGGTTCCGGTAGTAAGGCACCGCGGCCGAACAGTTCGCAAGGAACGATCGCTTCAGGTCTGGACAGGTCACCCGTTCTACCCACAAAGGGTACGCTTCCAGTGCCAGTCTGAGATTGATGCGGGCGTTCTCGCGCGTGGTCTCGTCCGCAGTAAGATCATCTCGATGGATCGCCGACATGTGACTCAGCACATGAGAAGGACTTGAATCCCTCGCGCGCAGCTGAGTTGCTCGTCGGTAACGTCGTCGATGCGCTTGCGAAGCGCTGTGCGAACATCGTCGACCGTCCCGATGTGCTCCTCGGCGATCTCGATCACGACCTTGCGCTTCGCGCCCGCGTTCGCTGCTGTATAAGTCTCGCCCATGTCCCCTCCAGTGACGGATGTGGCGCTGGTCGCGCCTCTCCCAGAATTATCGACATCATGACCCTATGTAACAGGATAGTACCAGAGTGTGATGACAGCGAAGTGTGGGCTGGAGGCCGGCGGACCTCGTGCTGATCGACCCAAGCGCTGAGGGCCAGGGTGTGAGGTCTCAGCCGAAGTGGCGAGTTCTCAAGTGATCTGGCGAAGTCGGTGGCGAGAGCAGCCCTTTTCTCAGCTGATGTGGCGGGGATCGTCCGCACGCGCCACCACCGCCGGACACTGCTCCCGCCGGGGTCGGCATGAGCGGCGGAAATTCGCCACGTCAGCTGAGAAGACTCTGCCAACAAGGTCCCCAGGGTAAGTGGCGAGCCGCAGGTCAAGGTAGGTAGTCCTCGCCAGATCAGATGAGAACCCACAGCTGGGCAGGAACGGCGACGAGATCTTCGCCAAGGTCTCCGGACCGGGGCTGGTGCCGTTCAGCACCCGGACCGTGCGTGTCTGGCCCGCCAACGGAGCGTTCCTGCCGGTCGACTCGGGCTACTGCTACAGCTTCAACAAGGCCCCGTGCCCGCCGGGCAGCGACGACAGCCGGTCCTGGACGGTCAGCGAGGCGAGCAGTCCCTCATTCCCCGCCAAGGGGGGGCTGGGTCACCATCAACGTCCGGGACAACGACGTCATATTCGCCGATGACAACGTCTTCCTCCACTCCATCAAACTCGACCCGCTGACCAACGACGTCCAGTACGCGCTGCGGCCGAACGCCGGCGGCAACGGCGTCGACTACCAGGTCAACGTCACCCTGTCGCCCAGCACGACACCGCTCTGACCTCGTCTGGAAGATCGGCTTCGACATGCGGGGACGTGACCTTTCGGCCGGTGTCACGCCGCCGGCTTCCCGGTGAACGGAACGAGCTTCCTGGACCCAGAGGATCGGGCCTCTGGTTCCAGGCAACGGGTCAGGCGGTCAGTTGTCCCAGACGGCGTTCTTCAGGATGGTGGCCAGGCCCGGGGTGGCCCACTGGTCGACGATGAGGATCTTCGACTGGGGCAGGTACCACTCGCGCTGGTTGAACGTCGACTTCTGCTCACCGCCGGTGTACGTCACGCACCGGCCGGGCCACACCCGGTAGTGCGCCTTGTGGGCCACCCCGATGTCGCGGTAGCCGACCGCGATCGCCTTGCCGAGGACCTGGCCGTACCTGGGGTTGGTCGCGCAGGGCACCACGTCGGACGCCGGATAGAACGGCCCCTGGTCGGGGTTGTAGCGCCCGAAGCCTTCGGCACCGGTCTTGAGGGCCTTCGGCCCGATGACCCAGAAGCTGTCGCACCTGGGCTGGAAGTAACCGCCGTTGGGCCGCGCGCAGGCACCGGTCACCACCCGGACCTGGTCCGCGGTCCCGTACACCCGCCAGGAGTTCGGGATCTCCAGCGTCAAACCGCCGCGCAGCCGGAGCAGCGCGGTGGAGGAGCTCGCGGACGCGGGAAGCTGGGCCGCCAGCACGGCGGCTCCGGCGACAGCGGTCACCGCGATCATTCTTTTCATCATGGCGGCGATCGTAGTAAGTCCGGCTTGCCATCGGTTTGCAGGTTTCTTGCGTACGGAAAAGTCCATACCGGTGCGACCCTAGCTCGCCGGGCGGGCGTAACATACCGCTGGGTATGCCCGCTGACACATGCGGCTCCCTCCCGATGACACCGGCAAGACCAGCGAGAGAGGAGCCGGGCGTGTTCAGTACTCCGGGCAATCCCGAGTCCGTCTTCACCTACGGCGCCCCCGCCCTGAAGTTCGGCTCCGGCGCCTCGGCCGAGATCGGCTTCGATCTCGGACAGTACGGCGCCCGGCGCGTCCTCGTCGTCACCGACCCCGGGGTGGCCGCGACCGGCGCGCCGCAGCGGATCGCCGAGCAGCTCTCCGGGTTCGGCATGGAGGCGGGCGTGTACGAGGGCGTACGCGTCGAGCCGACGGACGAGAGCCTGCTGGCGGCCATCGAACACGCCCGCGCCTCCGGGCCGTGGGACGCCTTCGTCGCCGTCGGGGGCGGCTCCAGCATCGACACCGCCAAGGCGGTCAACCTGCTCACCACCAACCCGGGCGAGCTGATGGACTACGTCAACGCGCCGGTGGGCGGCGGCCTGGCCCCGTCCCGGCCGCTCAAGCCACTGGTCGCGGTGCCCACGACCACGGGCACCGGTTCGGAGAGCACCACGATCTGCGTGCTCGACGTGCTCGACCTGAAGGTGAAGACCGGGATCAGCCACGCCCGGCTCCGCCCGGTGCTGGCCGTCGTCGACCCCGACCTGACGATGACCCAGCCCGCCGGGGTCACCGCGGCCGCCGGGATGGACATCCTCTGCCACGCCCTGGAGAGCTACACCGCCCGGCCCTACACCTCATACGAGCGCAAACGCCCCGAGGAGCGGGTGCCCTACTGCGGCTCGAACCCGGTGGCCGACATGTGGTCCGAGCGCGCCATCGCGCTGCTCGCGCAGTCCTTCCGCACCGCCGTACGCGACGGGGACGACGTCGAAGCCAGGGGGCGGATGGCGCTGGCGGCGACGTTCGCCGGACTGGGGTTCGGCAACGCGGGCGTGCACATCCCGCACGCCAACGCCTACCCGATCGCCGGGCGGGTCAGGGACTTCCACCCCGAGGGCTACCCGGCGGGCGAGCCGATGGTGCCGCACGGCATGGCCGTCGCGCTGACCGCTCCCGAGGCGTTCAGGTTCACCTTCGAGGCGCGGCCGGAGCGGCACCTGCGCGCGGCCGAGCTGCTCGACCCGTCCGCCGCCAGGCCCGACGACCTTTCCGAGTACCTGCCCGGCGTGCTGACCGGGCTGATGCGCGACATCGGCCTCCCCGACGGGATCGGCGGCGTCGGCTACACCGAGGCGGACGTCCCCGCGCTGGCGGAGGGCGCGATGAAGCAGCAGCGCCTGCTCAGCACCGCCCCCCGGCCGGTCACCGAGGACGACCTCACCAGGATCCTGACCCGTTCCATCGCGCTCTGGTGACGGGGAGTCCGCTCCGCTGACGCTCAGCGAATGGTGAAGGTGCGGTCCAGGCCGGTGACCCGGAGCAGGGCCGCCGTCTGGTGACGAGGCGCGGACAGCTCGAAGGTGACTCCGAGCGATCTGGCGCGGCGCTGGATGCCGACCAGTACGGCCAGCCCTGAGGTGTCGAAGAACGACACCCCGGACAGGTCGAGGATGAGCGGGTTCGCGCCGCGCCGCAACGCGCGGAGCAGTCGTTCGCGCAGCGCCGCGCTGGTGAAGACGTCGATCTCGCCGTACAGATGGATGACTGTGGCGGCGGGGCCGGCGGCCTGAGGGCCCGCTCCGTGAGAAGTCTGAGTTTGCAGGACGGTCATGATGCCTCCTCTCAGAGAGGATCCGCGTCCTGGTGACCGGCGGCAGGGGCGCGGCCCGCGACCCGTAAGGGAACCGGAGCCACCTGTCGCCTTGGGCGACGTCGACCTGAAGGCAAATATCTGAAATGTCCTCGGTATCTCCACTCTACGCCTGCTGTCCGCTCTGCACCGGGATCAGGACGGGGGCGTGAGGGCTCAGGATTCACCACTATAACGGGAGGGTTATCTCGAAAAGGGATTATCTGGGCGTATGGCGGTAATTCACGATGTGGGCACTAGATCCACTGCGCTCACCCCCAAGGAGACGCCGTGCCCCGCCCCCTCCGCCTGGCGCTGCTCGTACCGGTCGTCATCCCGGTCGTCATCGCCTCCCTCGCCACACCAACGTCCGCCGCCGCCGAACCGTCCCCGCCGGGATCCACCGAGCGGGTGGAGGTCTTCTCCCCCGACGGCACGATCCAGCAGGTCGAGATCCCGAAGCGGCAGGTGCCTCCCGCCCCGCGCGCCGCGCCGGCCGCCACGGTCACCGCCCTGCAGCAGACGGGCCCCTCCTCCCAGCGCTTCGACCTGGTCTTCGTGGGCGACGGTTACACCTCCGCCGAGATCGCCACCTTCCAGGCCCACGCCGCGAGCAAGTGGGCCGAGATGACCGCCGTCGAACCGTTCAGCACCTACAAGAACTCCTTCAACGTGTGGATGGTCAACGTCGTCTCTAGCCAGTCGGGCGTCGACAACGACCCCACCCAGGGCGTCAGCAGGAACACCGCGCTCGGGATGGGGTTCTGGTGCTCGGGAATCGAGCGCCTGCTCTGCGTGAACACCGCCACCGCCAAGTCCTACGCCGCACTGGCACCCGGTGTCGACCAGGTGGTGGCGCTGGGTAACAGCACCAAGTACGGCGGTGCGGGGTACGGCGCGGGCGGCGGCGTCGCCACCGCCTCGGGCGGCAACGCGAGCTCCGGCCAGGTCGTGGTGCACGAGCTCGGACATTCAATGGGTAACCTCGCGGACGAGTACTCCACCCTCAACACCACCTACAACGGCGGCGAGCCGTCGGCGGCGAACGTGTCGAAGTACACCGCCGCGCAGCTCACCTCGGGCAGGCGCAAGTGGTACCAGTACCTGGGTCAGGCCACTCCCGACGGTGGCGTGATCGGCGCCTACCAGGGGGGCGCCGACTACGCGTACGGCATCTACCGCCCGTCGGAGAACTCGATCATGCGCACCCTCGGGAAGAAGTTCAACCTGATCGGTCTCGACGCGATGACCAAGGCGATTCTCGCCAAGACGGGATGACGACCCGGCGCTGAACGCACACGATCGCCGGAAGACGCCCGCTCCCGCAGAGCATCTTTCGGCGATCGCCGTCCTCCTGCCGCGCCCCGCTCGGGGCGCGGCAGGACCGTCTGGTTCAGTGCTTGTGCTTGTCGATCGTCCAGATGATCAACTGGGTGAGGATGTCCGCCTTGTAGGCGGGGTTCCTCACGAAGTCGGTGGAGTCACCGACCTGCACCGAGTAGGTGCAGTCGCCCTTCTTGGCCTTCAGGTCCTTGCGCCCGCACCACGGCGCCTCGGGCTTTCCGTGGCCCTTGGGCTTCTTGGTCAGAGCCACCGCCGAGGTGCCGCCCGCCCACTCGGCGATCTCGTGGCCGTTGATGAACCAGCGGGTGGACACGGTCGGGAGCCCCACGGGGGTGACCGTCAGGGTGCTGCCCGCCCTGACCTTGCCGCTCGGGGTGGAGTCGTCGATCAGGCCGGTCGTCTCGACGAACGTGCGGACCATCTCCTCACGGCCGACCAGGTTGAACGGCTTGAGCAGGGAGCGCATCAGCGAGTTGTCGCTGGGCCGGTAGATGCCGAGGTTGTAGTAGGCGGCACCCTCGAAGGTGTCGATCACGCCGCCGTCGGGGGTCTCGGCGCCCAGCCAGTACCACCACTTGGCCCGCCGCGCGGTCTGCTGCCCGGCGTTGTGGATCGAGACGTTGGTGTCGGGCGGCTCGTCGCCGGTGTAGGTGCTGCCGTCGTCCGGGTAGGCCCAGTAGGGATACTCGTCGGCCAGGTCGCCGATGGAGTGGCCGAACTCGTGCGGCAGGATCTCCGGACCACTCCGGTGCCCGCCGGAGAAGGTGACCAGGTTCTCCTCGATGTAGCCGGCACCGCCGTAGGTGGGGCTGTTGACCACGACGGCGATCTGGTCGAAGGCGGGGGCCAGCCCGGCGTAGGACTGAGCGGTGGGGATGTCCACGCAGACCAGGCGCTCCAGGTCCTCACACCAGTACTCACCGCCCAGCGCGGTGTCCTTCCGCACCCCCTTGACCGGGTCGTTGTCGACCCCGGACTCGCCTGAGACGACGTTCACCTGCCAGACGTTGAACAGCTTGCGATAGCTCTTGAACGGCTCGCGCTGGGCCAGGATGTTCCAGCTGTTGGCCACCTGGGCGGTGTAGGCGTCCTGCTCGGCCTCGGTGAAACCGTCACCGAGGTAGACCAGGTCGATGCGTTTGTCGCTGGGGCCGTTGACCTCGATCGGCGTCACCGTGGCGGACGGCACGGCCAGGCCCCTCGCCTTGTCGCCGCTCTCCACCGGAACTTCGGTGTAGCCCTCGGGGGCGTGCTCGCCGAAGACCTCGACCTTTCGCGTCTGGCCCGGATCCTCGGCGTGAGCCGGGCCGGTCGACAGACACGCCATGACCATGAGCGTGGCGACGACCACGGACGATCTGCGCACGGGTTCTCCTTGCTTGGGGAATGCCGCAGATTGTCACCGGTGTCGGATAACGGGGTGATCACGCGAGAGTGTCGAGCTTGTCGGCCCGTTCGTACCTGCCGGGGAGCCGCAGGTCAAGGCTGCTCATAACCGGTGGGTTATGGGCAGTTGAGATGGAGTGATGGGCTCACCGGCGGACCATCGCGACGAGCCGGTCCAGCACGGCCCCGCCCGAGGCGCTCAACCCGTCGTGGGCGTACTCGTTGGTGATCCAGGAAGACAGGTCACGCACCGTGCTCGCGGTGCGGAGGGAGCTGTCGCGGTCCACGTACAGGTCGTCGTGATAGATCACCGCCGCCACCGGGACGGTGTTGCCGCTCAGCCGGTCCGGGTCGTAGAGGCGCGGCCAGGACTCGCAGACGGCCAGCGCCTCGGCGCAGGCCCGCAGCGGGACCAGCGCCGGGTCCTCGTCGAAGAACCACGGGAAGATCATCTCGCCGAAGAACCGGACGGGGCCGCCCTGCTCCACATCGAACTCGGGGAACTCGCCCAGCGCGCGGTACGCGGCCCAGTCGGAGGCCCCGCCCTGGCAGTAGGACGCCTCGTGCAGCAGCGCGTACAGCGGGTGCTCGGCGTAGGAGACCAGCGCGTCCACCCGGCGCAGGAAGACCTCGGACAACTCCTTCTCACCGGCGAACGCCTCCTCAAGCAGGTGATGCAGCGTGTCGAACCTGCTCTCCGTGCCGAACGTGATGCCAAGGGTCTGGAAGCGCCGCGGGGTCAGCCGATCCCCGCCGGGCAGGAAAACCTCCTGCCGGTACAGGTGGTCGACCACCTGACGGGCGATCGCCTGGTCACCGGGATAGCGGGCGAAGAACCGCTCGTTGTGCGCCAGAACCCGGGGGTAGGCAGCCCGATACACGTCCTCGGGTGTCCCGGCCAGCGGTGGCAGTCCACCCGCGATCATGACTTCGCGCAACCCCTCGGGGGCCAGCGACAGGTAGGTCAGCGCGCAGAACCCGCCGAAACTCTGCCCCAGCAGGCTCCACGGCCGGTCTCCCAGAAGGTGCGCGCGAAGCAGTTCGGCGTCCCTGACGATGGCGTCGGCCCGGAAATGGCGCAGGTAGGCGGCGGGGTTGTCGAGACCGGCCAGAGTCTGCCGGTTGGCGGGAGTGCTGCGCCCGGTGCCGCGCTGGTCCAGCAGCAGCACCCGGTAGTCCCGGGTGGCCCGGTGCAGCCACCCGGCCGGCGAGCGGGGGGCACTGTGGCCGGGGCCGCCCTCCAGGTACAGCAGCCACGGCAGGTCGTCCCCCTGCCGCCCCGCCGCGACCGCCTCCCGCGCGAACACCTCGATCGTCGCACCGTCCGGGCTGAAGTGGTCCAGCGGGACGGTGATCGTGTGATCGGTGAAGACGAGGCCGGAACGGCGGTAGGTCACTGGCATATGGGTTCCTTCGAAAGTCGGGATCACCGTCAACTGTGCGCCAAACGAGGGAATCGCGTCTTATCCCAGAGACATATAAATCCAGCGTTATGCCGCACTATATTTGGCCCATGCAGCTGGAGCTACGGCATCTTCGAGCGTTATGCACCATCGCCGGCGCGGGGAGTCTCAGCAAGGCGGCGGCCTCCCTGGGCGTCTCCCAGCCCGCCCTGACCGCCCAGCTGCACCGGATCGAGTCCACGCTCGGCGGCCAGGTCTTCCGGCGCAGCCGGTTGGGCGTGACACCGACCCCGTTCGGCCAGTTCGTGCTCACCCGGGCCAGGTCCGCGCTGCACACCGTGGACGAGCTGATGACAGGTGCCCTGCCGCCCAGCGGCCAGACGGACGTCGCCCGCATCGGCGGCTACGCCAACCCCCTGTTCAGCGGCCTGCTGCGGCGGCTGTTCGAGGTCCCGGGAGCCTCGATCACCGTGCACACCGAGCACTCGCCCCGCCTGCTGCTGGATCTGCTGACCTCCCGGCGGCTGGACGCCGCGACCCTCATCGACTACCCCGGCCACGAACTGGTCATCCCGCCCTCGGTGGGCGTGCGCCCCATCGCCGTGGAACCTGTCTTCGTGGCGATGGCCGAGGCCCATCCCCTCGCGGTGCTGGAGGAGGTGCCACTGGCGGAGCTGGCGGACGACGACTGGGTGCTCTCACCACCGGACGGTGCCGGCTGGCCGGAGTGTTTCGTGACCGCCTGCCAGAACGAGGGCTTCGTCCCGAAGATGCCGTACATCATGATCGAGCCGATGATGATCCGTAATCTCATCGCCGAGAAGCATGCGATCTCGCCCTGCCAGGCCAGTTTCCCCGCGGGATCCGGGCTCGTGGTCCGCCCGCTCGCCGGATCACCGTTGTGGATCAGGCACCTGGCGGCCTGGCGCCGCGACGGCGCCCTCGCCCACCGGGCCGAGGAGCTGACGCGCCTCGCCATCGAGGCCCACCGCGAATCCCTCGAAAGTCAGCCGCACTACACCGCCTGGCGCGCCCGCCACCCGGCGGACCTCCGGCCGTGATCCCGGTTGAACCGGCCGATGCCGCGCTCGGCGTGCAGCGGACCATGTCTGTCCGAACGCCGTGGAGCGGATCGCATCTCAACGATATTTTCCTTCATTGTCATTGATTTGAAAGTAAGTTTCTGTCAATGTCACGCTCGGCGCCTTCTTCTTCAGCCCCCCGGAGGTCCGCATGAGCACACCCACCCGACGTTCCGTCCTGAGCGGTCTGGCCCTGGCCGCGGCCGCGACGGCTCTCCCGCTGTCGGCCCTCACCTCGGCGCCCGCCTTCGCCGCCGACAGCGCCGCCGATAAGGTCCCGCCGCTGCGGCAGATGCGCGGGATGTGGATCGCCTCGGTGCTCAACATCAACTGGCCGTCGAAGCCCGGCCTGACCGTCGAGGCGCAGCAGGCCGAGTACCTGGCCTGGCTGGACCTCGCGCGGACCCGTCGGCTCAACTCGGTCTTCGTCCAGATCCGGCCGACCGCCGACGCCTTCTGGCCCTCGCCGCACGAACCGTGGTCGGAGTACCTGACCGGCGTTCAGGGCCAGGACCCGGGCTACGACCCGCTGGCCTTCCTGGTCGAGGAGACGCATCGGCGCGGCCTGGCCTTCCACGCCTGGTTCAACCCGTACCGCGTGTCGATGCAGCCGGACCCGGCCAAACTGCACCCCGAGCACCCGGGCCGCAGGAATCCGGACTGGATCGTCTCCTACGGCGGCAAGCTGTACTACAACCCGGGCATCCCCGCGGTGCGGGCGTTCGTCCAGGACGCGATGATGGACGCGGTCACCAGGTACGACATCGACGGCCTGCACTTCGACGACTACTTCTACCCGGTCAACACCGCGGCCTTCGACGACGCCGCGGCCTTCGCGCGCTACGGCGCGGGCTTCCCCGATCTCGCCTCCTGGCGGCGCGACAACGTGGACCTGCTCGTCCGGGAGATGCAGCAGCGGGTACGGCAGGCCAAGCCGGAGGTCGCCTGGGGCATCAGCCCCTCGGGCATCTGGCGGAACAGGTCCACCGACCCCCTCGGCTCGGACACCGCCGGCAGCCAGTCGTACGACAACCTGCACGCCGACACTCGGGGCTGGGTCAGGAAGGGCTGGCTGGACTACATCGCACCGCAGATCTACTGGTACATCGGCCAGTCGAACGCCGACTACGCCAAGCTGATCCCCTGGTGGTCCGGCGTGGCGGCGGGCACCGACGTCCAGCTCTGGATCGGCCAGGCCGCCTACAAGGCCGGTGCCGCCGGGCAGCCCGCCCAGTGGTTCCAGCCGGACGAGCTTTCCCGGCACCTCACTCTCAACCGGGACAACCCCCAGGTCGGCGGCGACATCTGGTACAACTCCGGCGATGTACGTGCGGACCGGCTGGGCAGCGTCAGCACCGCGGTGACCGACCACTACACCCGCCCGGCCCTCGCCCCGCTGCTGCCGCGCCTCGCGGGCGGCCGGCCACCGCGCCGCCCGGTCCTGGCCACCGCGCACAAGGTGGCCGGTGGCGCCGAGTTGCACATCGTCGCCCCCGGCAGGGACGTCCCATTCCAGTTCGCGGTCTTCCGGTTCGACCGGCAGGCCGGTCCCGGTGACTTCGCCGACGCCCGCAACCTGGTCGCGGTCATCCCCGCGGGCCGCGACGTGCGCTGGGTGGACCCCGAGGGAGCCGGCGGCGCGCACTACCACGTGACGGCCGTGGACCGGGCGAACCGCCGGAGCGAGCCCAGCCACGGCCGCCGGGTCCGCTGACCCGACTCACCGAGGACCCGCGAGCGGGACCGGCCGGCCGGCGCCCCCGCCAGGGGCGACACCATGAGGAAAGCCCAGATCGACAGGCCCTGACGAGACTCGACGGCGGGCGCGCGGCCTGAACCGGAGGTCCTGCCACGCGCCCGCCTCGATCAGGAGATGTGGAACGCCCCGCCACACACGCGCCAGTCCATCGGAAGGGCGAGCGCGAGCGCGGTCGAGGTGGCCGCCCGACGATGGGTGGCAGTCCGTGGTGAGGACATGCTGAGCTCCTTTCCCGCTACGGGGTGACCTTGATGTTGGTCAGGCCGGTCACGGCGTTGCTGACGGTGTTGGACGCGTGGACGACGTTGGGCTTGGCGGCGCACTTGGAGGTGGAGCTGACGTAGATGGCGTATTTGCCGACGCCGCCCAGGTTGGAGGTGTTGCCGCGCCACACGTTCCCGCAGCCGTTGTCGAACGACGGGGTGGTGGACGGGTTGTGGGTCTCGTAGCCGTTGGCGAAGGTCCCGGGCGAGGCGAACGTGCCGGTGTTGTTCTCAATCAGGTAGCCGACGCCCTTGGCGTCCACCCACGAGTCGCCGGAGTTCTGCCCGCTGATCCCGGTGCCGTTGAAGGTGTTGCCGCGGACGACCCCGTCGGCGGTGCCTTCCTTGATGTCGATGTGCTCGGCCGCGATGCCGGGGCCGAACTCGTTGTTGAGCACCTTGACCCGGTCACTGCGGTCGACGCCGCTGGAGTTGCCGTGGCAGCCCCAGTTGGAGTTGGCCGACCCGAGGTAGACGCCCTCGCCGTAGCCGGGCTGGACGAGCCCCGCGTGGGAGATCCTCGAATTCTGGATCACCCCGTCCGCCGAGGACTTGCGGAAGTGCACGCCCTCCTCATCGGTGTGGTGCACGTACACGCCGTCGATGGTCACGTGGTGGAAGTTGTCCAGCACGATCCCCTTCTTGGAGTCCTTGACCGTGAAGCCGGTCAGTTTCCAGTACGGCGAGCCGTACAGCCACAGCCCATATCCGGAGTCCCAGCCGCCGGTCGGGGCCGGGCAGGACGGGGCGGTGCCGGAGGGGCCGTCGTTGACCAGCACGGCGGTCGAGGGGCCGGTCAGCGTGATGGGCTGGGAGGAGGTTCCCGGGCGCTGGATGAGGAAGTCGCCGTGATACTCGCCTGCCGCGAGCCTGATGGTCTGGCCGGGCTGGGCGTTGGCCAGGGCGCTCTTGAGCTGGGCGGCGGTCGAGACGTCGACCGTGTTGCCACCGCTGCCTGGCTGGGTGGTGGCCGTGACGGCGTTGCTCGCCCCGGACGTGTTGCCCGCGGCGTCACGGGCCTTGACGGTGTAGGTGTAACCGGTGGCAGAAGCCCGGCCGGTGTCGGTGAACGACGTGCCGGTGACGGTGTCGACCAGGGTGGAGCCCCGGTAGACGTCGTACCCGGTCACCTCGACGTTGTCCGTCGACGCGTCCCAGGCCAGCGACACGGTGGACGACGTCGTGCCGGTCGACCGCAGGTTGCCCGGGTCACTCGGCGCAGTGGTGTCCCCACCGCTGCCCTGCCCCTTGAGGAACAGCGACCCGGAGGAGTCGGTCACCCCCGCGTGCACCCCGGAGCCGGTGTAGTCCGCCGTCTCTTGTCCCGCCCAGTCCAGGATCGTGCTCCCGCCGAGCGCCAGATGCTGGAACTGCGAGGGATTGGTGGAGGAACTGCCCATCTGGTAGACCCGCTGCCGGTCGGCGTAGTACGGCTGGTAGGCACCGCCCTGGGTGGTCTGCTTGCTCATCGCGTTGTTGTAGAAGACGTTCTGCGGCCCGCTGGAGCCCGACCACTTGGCCGCCTTCGGCCCGGCGGCCCACCAGATCGGCCACCAGGTGGAGTCGTCCGGTGCGCCCCCGCCTTCCTCGCCGCAGTTGGCGCTGCAGTTCTTCGAGGCGTGCTCGTACGGCACGCGCACCGTGTTGTTCTCGAACAGGTTGCGCCGCTCCCACCCGCCGTGCACGTTCAGGTCGGAGTCGAAGTCGTTGCCGATCGCCACGTTGTCGGAGGCCGACCACTGGAAGGTGAAGTGCCGCAGGTTACGGCTGGTGTTGTGGGCGTAGAGCGAGTCCCACACCCGCGAGCCGCGGAAGTAGCCGTTGCCGCCCTTGCCCTTGTTCCACGAGCCGTCGAAGGACGACTCCTGGACCTGGATGTTCTTGGCGCTCTCCGTCACCACGGCATGCGAGCCGGTCATCTGGGTGCCGACCCGGCGGACCCACACGTTCGCCGCCCACTTCAGGACGATGCCGTGCATCTCGTACTCGGGCGCGATGTTGCCGTAGTTGAACTTGGCGTCGGCGGGACTGGCGCTGTAGGTGCCGCCGCCGTTCTTGGGCATGCCGTCGAGTTCCTGGGTGATGGTCAGGTCCTCGATGCCGACGCCCTGGACGACCTTGAGCGGGGTGACCCGGCTGGGGTAGACCGTACCGCCGATCGCGGCCGAGCCGTCGGAGGTGGAGTTGAGCGGCAGGTCGTACTCAAGCGGCTTGTCGATCGTGACGTTCCGGCCGGCTGTGTCGACCGAGGCGATCTGGAAGATCTGCTGCCGCATGTGCAGGTTCTGGTACTTCGAGGTGTCGGTCACGGTCTGCGTCTCGTAGAACTTGACGCTGTTGGCAGCCCCCACCCACAGATAGCCGCCCGCCTTGAAGCGGGTCATGTCCGCGTTGGTCGCGAGCTTGATCACGGTTCCGCCGAGCGCGGTGCCTTCGCGCAGGGGAATGCCGCTGGCCCAGTGCTGGTTGACGCTGGTCCTTGCGGTTGGCGGGTGCCGAGGCGTAGTCGCCGGCGTACTTGCTCGACACCTCGCGGGTCTGCACGCGCAGGAGGCCACGGCCCGGCCACATCCAGCCGCCCTTGCCCGCACCATGCGTCATGCCGTCTTCGTCCCAGTCGCTGCCGTCCGGGGTGAGCGCGTCGTAGCGGGTGTTGGCGTCAGGACGGAAGCTGAGGGTCGTCTGTCCCATGCCCGCGCCGCGCATGACCATTCTTCAAGGTGCAGCCGTTCCTGGGAGATGAGTTCCTCGGCCTGGACAACTACCGGCGGGTGCTGACAGGAGGCCTTCCTGTCGGCCATGGGGCACAGCGTGACCCTGGCCGTGGGGACCACGGCGGGCTCGCTGCTGCTCGGCTTCGTGCTCGCGCTGCTGGTCGAGGGCAAGGCCCGGCACCTGTGGCTGATCAGGACCGCCGCGTTCCTGCCGGTGGTGGTGACGATGGCGGCGGTGGCCGAGGTCTGGCGGATCATGTATCACCCGGGCGAGTCGGGAACGCTCAACTCCGTCCTGGGCCTGGCGGGCGTGGCGCCCCAGCCCTTCCTCGCCGACGAGGACTCCTCACTGCTGTCGATCATGGGCATGAACATCTGGCGCGGCGCGCCGTACGACATGATGATCTTCCTGGCCGGGCTGGTCGGCGTGGACCGCACGATGTATGAGGCCTCGGCAGTGGACGGGGCGCCCACGTGGCGGCGCGTCTGGCACATCACGCTGCCCGCCCTGCGGCCGGTCTTCTGGATTCTCGCGACGCTGGCGGCCATTCGCGGGCTGCGGGTCTTCGTCGAGGTCTACGTGCTCACCAACGGCGGGCCGAACGGCTCCTCCGAGGTCCTGATGACCCTGATCTACAAGGCCGGCTTCCAGCGCAACGACCTGGGGGTGGCGGCAGCCGGGTGCGTCGCGCTGTTCACCGTCACGCTCGCGCTGACGGTGATCGTACGGCTCGCGCGCCGTAGGAGGGACGTATGAGGTTCGAAACGGCTCTGGGCCTGGAGGCGCGGCGCGGCCCGCTGACCCTCCTCCTGAAGGGGCTCCTCTACCTGGCCATGGTGGTGGTGTTCGCGGGCCCGCTGTGGGGCCTGCTGGTCAGCGCCTTCGGCGAGACCCTGGATCCGACCGCTTTCACGCTGTGGCCGCAGGGCTTCACCCTGGACAACTTCCTCCAGACCGCGGACAAGGATGTCTACCGCTATCTCGCCAACTCCTTCATCGTGGTCGGTTTCGGCCTGCTGCTGCAGATGACGGTCAGCGTCTTCGCCGCCTACGCGCTGGCACGCAAGCGCTTTCGCGGCATGACCTTCGTGCTGCTGCTCATGCTCGCCACGATGATGCTGCCCGAGGAGATCATCGCGCTGCCGCTCTCGCTGGTCCTGGCCGACCTGCCCTTGCTGCACGTGAACCTCATCGACAGCTTCGCCGGGATGATCCTCCCGGTGGGCGCCTGGGGCTTCTCCATCCACAAGCTCGCTGCCACTCTGCGCCGGGAGGGCATCCGATAACCATCGACCGGCGCACTTCCCTGGAGGTTCCTGAAGATGCGCTTTGATGGTGTTCTGTTCTTTCCCGTCACCCCGTTCGGAGCCGACGGCCAGGTCGCCGAACCGGTGCTGGCCGACCATGTCTCCGCGGGAGTCACGGCGGGGGCGGCCGGAGTGTTCTGCGCCTGCGGCACGGGTGAGTTCCATGCCCTTGACCTGGCGGACTACGAACGGGTGGTCGCGGTCTCCGTCGCGGCGGCCGACCGGCGGGTTCCGGTGCTGGCCGGCGCCGGTGGCCCGGTGCCCGCCGCCGCCGCCCAGGCACGCGCCGCGGCGCGGCACGGCGTGGACGGATTGCTGCTGCTGCCGCCCTACCTGGTCGGCGGCACGCCCGAAGGGCTCGTGCGCTATGTGCGCGAGATCGCCGCGGCGAGCGACCTGCCGCTGATCGTGTACCAGCGCGGCAACGCCAGGTACACCCCGGAGGCGGTGGCCGAGCTCGCCCAGCTGCCGAACGTGGTCGGGTTCAAGGACGGCCTGGGCGACCTCGACCTGATGCAGCGGATCATCCTGGCGGTGCGCCGGACGGGCAGGGAGGAATTCACCTTCTTCAACGGGCTGCCGACCGCCGAGCTCACCGTCCCGGCCTACCGTGGCATCGGCGTCCCGCTCTACTCCAGCGCCGTCTTCGCCTTCGCCCCCTCGATCGCACTGGCCTGCTACTGGGCCGTCACCACCGGGGACGACCCGCTCGTGCGGCGGCTGCTGGCCGAGTTCTTCGTGCCGCTGGTGGAGCTTCGCGACCGGGTACCCGGCTACGCGGTAGCCCTCGCGGATGCGTTCGGTGAGCATCGGACCACCGGTGCCGGCCGCCACGGCGGCGGCCGGCTCCTTCAGCGATTCCGGATCCTCCGGCACGAACAGCAGCCCGGGGTTGGTGCAGAACTGGCCGGTGCCGAGCGTGAGGGAGGCGGCGAAACCCTCGGCGAGCCCGTCGCGGACCGCCGAAGGCAGGACGACGACCGGGTTGACGCTGCCCAGCTCACCGAAGAACGGAATCGGCTCCTCCCGCTGCCCGATGAGCTCCTGGAGGGCCCGGCCCCCGGCCAGGGACCCGGTGAAGCCGACCGCCCGGACCAGGGGGTGACGCACCACGTCGGCCCCACCCTCCAGACCATGGACCAAGCCGAGCAGGGCGGGGTCGGGCAGCGCGGACCTGACGATCCGGGCGACCGCCTCCGAAGTGCCGGGATGGCCGGGATGAGCCTTGACCACCACGGGGCATCCGGCCGCCAGCGCCGAGGCGGTGTCGCCGCCCGCGACGGAGAAGGCGAACGGGAAGTTGCTCGCGCTGAACACGGCGACGACGCCGGGCAGCGGGTGCTTCATCCGGCGCACATCGGGCCGGGGCGGGGTGAGGGAGGTGTCGGCGTGGTCGATGGTCGCCTCCAATGGAACGGCGCGTGCGCGCGATCGTCGGCGACGCGGTGACCGACCTGCACGGACTGACCGGCGTCTCCACCAGGGAGAAAAGCGTCGACCGTGTGCTGTCGCCGTTCGAGGTGGCCTGCCTGGACATCAGGGGCAGGGCGGCGGGCGTCCCCGTGTGCGATCTGCTCGGCGGCCGGGTGCGTGAGGCCGTGCCGTACAGCGCCTATCTCTTCTACAAGCGGGCCGGCCACCCCGGCGGCGATCCCGACCGCTTCGGTGCGGCGCTCGACACCGACGGGCTGCTCGCGCAGGCCCGGCTCCTGGTCGAGGAGTACGGCTTCGCCTCCATCAAGGTCAAGGGCGGCGTCTTCCCGCCGGAGGAGGAGTCCGAGGCGCTCGCCGCCCTGGCCGAGGCCTTCCCCGGGCTGCCGTTACGGCTGGACCCCAACGCCGCGTGGAGCGTCGAGACCTCGGTCGCGATGGGCGCCAGACTGGAGGGGCTGGTGGAGTACCTGGAGGATCCCACGCCCGGCCTGGAGGGCATGGCGCAGGTGGCCGCGCGGGTGCCCATGCCGCTGGCGCGGCCCGATGGGCTTCTTCCACAAGCACGCCTACGAGAAGACCGAGGGCGCCGACTGGTCCGCGGTCCACATGGCCCTGCTGTCGCTGTGTTCCTGCGCGGCCTGCTCCCCCGGCCACCCGGAGGGAACGCGAGAACGGGTGCGGCGGGCGGTCGACGGCCACCCCGGCTCGATGGCCGAGGCCCTGGGCCCGGCGACGGACGCCGTACGAGAGGCGCGCGTCGCCCTCTCGACACGGCTGCGGTCACGGGTGATCGCCGCGGCGGGCCGGACGCCCATCACGCTGCACGCCAACCCCGACCCGTGGGCCGCGGGTTCCTTCGCCGCGCTCCCCTCCGGTGAACCGGCGGCCGGGGCGCTGGTCGGCAACTGCTGGGGAGAGCTCGCCGCCGACTGCGCGCGGCTCAGGGAGCTGTCGGCCATGGCCGTGCCCGGTCAGCGGATCGGCGCCTACGTCCTGGCGCTCCCGCCACGCCCCGCCGACCCGCGAGCCCTGGCCGACCTGCTGAACGCCTACGCGGAGGCGGGGGCGCGGGAGTTCCACCTCTACCATGCCGGGCTGGCCTCACCGCCACGCCTGGCCGCCCTGCGCGAAGCCCTCCGGCTCTTCGGCTCGGGCGGTCGCCGAAGTGGGTGACCCGATCACCTCGACCGGCAACAACGACCGCGACCGCGGGGTGAGTTCCCCGACCCGATCACGAGCGCGTCGCACTGCAGCCGCCCCGCGGGTTCGGCTGGTCTTCCGCACTGTTGTGGATCTGGCTCTTCATATATGAACAATGCTCATGTATGGTCGCTGGCACTATGAGGAACCGCTGGTTGTCGCCGACCGCCGTCGTGGTACTGGCCGCCGTCATCGCGCTGGGGGCGGCGTTCGACCCGTCGGGGCTGGCCGCGCCGTACACGTGGACGGGCGCCGACCTGCTACCCGTCGCCGGGCTCTGGCAGGTGGCCGCGCCGGCCGTCTACGTGCCGCTGCTGCTGGCGGGGGTCGGGGTGTTGGCGTGGGTGGTCGCGCGCGGGCGTGCCCCGCTGCGTACGGCACTGCTGGTGTGGGGCGCGGTGGTGTGGTCGGCGATGGCGGCCAAGCTGACGATGTCGCTGGTGATGGCCTTCGGCGATGTGGTCTACCTGGCGTGGTCGACCGGCTTCACCGGTGTCAAGGCGGCGGTCTTCGGCCTGCCGGTCCTGGCAGCCACCTGGCTCACGCAGTTCCTGCACCGCCGCCTCACCCCACCCTCCCCGGAGTCGGGCACTGAACCCACCGCGGCCTCGGGGCCGGGGTGGGTGGCGGCGGGGGTGGCCGTGGTCGTGGGTGCGTTGGTCGGTGGGGTGTGGTGGGGCGGCTCACCCATCGGGTACGCCATCGGCGACTCCCCGCTGGCCCCGGCGCCCGAGGCGGGACCGCTGGGCTACCTCGCCGCCGTCACCCTGCTGGGCGTGATGACCTGGGCGCTGAACCGCCGGCTCAGTACCACCACCTCGCCGCGGGCCGTCGTGGCCGGGATCTCCGCGCTGGGAGCGGCCGCGACGCTGGGCCTGGTCGAGGTGGCCATCGGGCTCCCCGGCGACCTGGCGGGCGGCGACACGTTCTGGGCACCGGCGATCATGCTCCGCCTCGCCCCCGCGCTCTCCTTCGGCGCCCTCCTCGCCCTCGCGACAGCAGCCCTCGTCGCCCTCCTCCCCGCCACCTTCCCGGCGCGAAGAACCACCCTTCGCCCGGCACATAAGGGCGTCGCCTTCTCCGCGCCGACACGGATGGCGGCCGTCGTGGCCGCGGCGGCGCTCGCCGTACCGCTCCTGCAGCCCGGCACCGCCACCACACCGCCACCACACACCAAGGGCCTGACGCTCTCAGCCGACCGCAGGATCGTCGACGCCGACGGCAACGAGGTGCTGCTGCGCGGCGTGAACGTCAACCAGCTCGAAGACTACTTCCAGAAATTTCCGGACAAGGCGGTGACGCGACCGCTCACCGAGGCCGACTTCGCCGGCATGGAGCAGATGGGCTTCAACGTCATCCGCCTCGCCCTGTCCTGGTCAGCCCTGGAACCCCAGCCCGGCCAATACGACCCGGCCTACCTCGCCAGGATCTCCTGGGCCGTCGAGACCGCGGCCAAGCACGGCCTGCGCACGGTCATCGACATGCACCAGGACGCCTGGGGCAAGGGCGTCAACGCCGCCCCCGGCACCACCTGCGAGAACGGTTCCCCGATGCACGGCTGGGACGGCGCCCCCACCTGGGCCGACCGCTTCGACGGCGCCCCCAGGTGCGAGTTCACCGGACGCGATATCTCTCCGGCCGTCGCCCGCGCCTTCACCAACTTCTACCAGGACAGGGACGGCATCCAGACCCGCCTGGTCGCCGCCTGGGGCATGCTGGCGGAGCGGTTCGCGAACGAGCCGATGGTCGCCGGATACGACCTGCTGAACGAGCCCGGCTTCGGCGAGGCACCGCCGATCACCTCCGGCGTTCTGCTCGGCCGCTACTACGACCGAGCGATCAAGGCCATCAGGGCGGGCGAGAAGCGCGGCTTCCCGCACCTGGTCTTCTTCGAGCCGTCCGTGCTCTGGTCGGGTCTCGGCTTCGAGGTCTCGGTGCCCAAGGACTTCACCGACGACCGGCTGCTCGTCTTCGCCCCCCACCTCTACAACGAGTCGATCACCATCGACCAGGGCACCGGCATCACCATCACCAGCATCGAGCGCGGCTTCGACCTGGCGAGCCGGGCAGCGGCGTACTACGGCGCCGGGCTCTGGTCAGGAGAGTGGGGGTGGTTCGGCGACCCCGCCTCGGCCCCGATCACGAGATACACCGACCAAGAGGACAGGCACCGCATCGGCGGTGCGTTCTGGGTCTGGAAGCAGTCCTGCGGCGACGCCCACGCCGGAGCCGAAGACGATACCGGCGGCAACCTCATCATCGAGGACTGTGCCACCGGGAAGAACCTGCCCCCACCCCCCGAATACGTCGCCGAGCTCTCGCGCCCCTACCCACGCTCCGCCCCCGGCCGCCTGACCAGCCTCACCTCGGACCAGGCGAGCCTCACGGCCCGGGGCGAGGGCGCCGGGTGCGGCCTCGACGTCTGGTTCCCCGGCGGCGCCCAGCCGGTCGTCCGTGGTGCCGGACTCACAGGCGTCGCCACCCGGAAGGCACCGGGCGGCTGGCGCATCACCGGCTGCACCCGGGGCGCCTACACCCTGACGGCACACCGCTAGCCCCACTTTCCGCACGTCACCGAGCCTGAGCTGCGCCGATCGCAATACCGGCGGCCGTAGACGTCGGTTCCCACGGCGGCAGGGTAATCGGACCCCGATCGCTGCCGGCCGTCCAGGTGATCACAACCGACAGAGCCGTGAACCGCAGATGGATCATGACGGAAACAAGATCACGACAGGCGGGCGACCACGGAGCGGCCAAGCGTGATCTTGATGTGCCGGCGGGCCGGTCGGGTTGATCGCCGAATGAAGAAAGCCCAGGTCAGTGACACTGACCTGGGCTTCCTGCCGGTGCGCCGCCAGGGACTCGAACCCCGGACCCGCTGATTAAGAGTCAGCTGCTCTAACCAACTGAGCTAGCGGCGCTTGAAGCTCTTGAAGGATAGCGCACATCGGGCAGGGCTTCGAAATCCGTGACGATCAGCGGCTAAGCTAGAACAACATTCGGTCCTGTACTGGGAGCACACATGTGGTTCGCCTCGCCCGCCGACGCCAGCGAGCGGCTCAGCGCCGTCGACTATCTCTCCGACGACTCCATCGCGACCTCGGTCTTCCTGGCGGGAGCGCTCGGCAAACCACTCCTCGCAGAGGGACCGGCCGGCGTGGGCAAGACCCAGCTCGCCAAGGCCGTGGCGGCGGCGACCGGGGCCGAACTGGTCAGGTTGCAGTGCTACGAGGGGCTGGACGAGGCCAGGGCGCTGTACGAGTGGAACTACAAGAAGCAGCTGCTGCGCATCCAGGCCGGGCAGGACGAGAGCTGGGACGCCACCCACGACGACATCTTCACCGAGGAGTTCCTGCTGGAGCGGCCGCTGCTCGCGGCGATCCGGTCCCGGACGCCCACGGTCCTGCTGATCGACGAGACCGACAAGGCGGACGTCGAGGTGGAGGGGCTGCTGCTGGAGATCCTGTCGGACTACCAGGTCACCATCCCCGAGCTCGGCACGATCACCGCCGTACGCAAGCCCTACGTGGTGCTGACCTCCAACGCGACCCGCGAGCTCTCCGAGGCGCTGAAGCGGCGCTGTCTCTACCTGCACCTGGAGTACCCGACACCGGAGCGCGAGCGCGACATCGTGCTGGCCCAGGTGCCCACGATCACGGCCGCCCTGGCCGAGCAACTCGCCCGTACGGTGGCCACCATGCGCGCCCTGGAGCTGAAGAAGGCGCCCTCGATCGCCGAGACGATCGACTGGGCCAACACCCTGATCGCGCTGGGCAGGACCGAGCTGGACGAGGCGGCGATCGGGGCCACCCTCGGCGTCGTGCTCAAGCACGCCTCCGACCAGACCCGGGCACGCAAGGAACTGGCCCTGTGAGCCTGCTCGACCGGCACGTGGGGTTCGTGCACGCGCTACGCGAGGCGGGGCTGCCGGTGTCGCTGGCCGAGGGGCTGGACGCGGCCAGGGCACTGGAGGTGATCGACCTGACCGAGCGGGAGTCGCTGCGGGCCGCGTACGCCGCGACGCTGGTCAAGCGGCCCTCGCACCGGCCGGGCTTCGACACGCTGTTCGACCTGTGGTTCCCCGCCTCCACGACCGGCCTGCGGTCCTCGCACGAGGCCGAACCGGACCTGGAGACCGCCGAGCTCCCCGAGCTGCGCGACAGGCTGGCCGAGCTGTTGCTGGGCGCCGAGGGGATGAACGAGTTCGCGCGGGCGATGGTGGAGCGCTTCGGCCGCCAGGTGGCGAGCCCCGGCAGGCAGAACTGGTTCTCCTACTCGGTGATGCGGGCGCTCTCCCCCGAGACGCTCATGGCGCGCCTGCTCGCCGAGGTCCTCGCCGGCCAGGAGCGCGGCGGGCTGGCCGAGAAGGTCGCCCGGCAGCGGATCGGCGAGAACACCAGGCGCTTCGAGGACGCCGTCTCCCGCGACGTGCGCCGCCGGATCGCCGAGGACTCCGGAATCGAGCGGATCGCCCGGTCCTCGGTACGCCCGCCGCTGGAGCGGCTCGACTTTCTGCGGATCACCAAGGCCGACCTGGCCAGGCTCCGCAGGGAGGTCCACCCGCTCGCCCGGCGCCTCGCCGCCAGGCTGACCGTCAAGCACCGGCTCGGCCACCGCGGCCGCCTCGACTTCCGCAGGACCGTACGGGCCTCGCTGTCCAGCGGTGGGGTGCCGCTGACCACCTTCAACAAGCCGCGCCGCCCGCACAAACCCGAACTGGTTGTGCTCTGCGACACCAGCGACTCGGTCGCCGCCTTCGCCCACTTCACCCTGCTGCTGACCTACGCGCTGCGCGAGCAGTTCACCAAGGTCCGCGCGTTCGGGTTCGTGGACACCGTGGACGAGATCACCCGGTTCTTCGTACCCGGCGCCGACGTGGCGGAGGCGATGACCCGGCTGGTGCGGGAGGCCGACATGGTGCGGTTCGGCCGGACCAACTACGGCCACGCGCTGGAGACGTTCGCCGAGCGGTACGGCGACGCCATCGGGCCGAAGACGTCACTGCTGATCCTGGGCGACGCCCGGTCCAACTACCAGCCGCCCGCGCTGGAGACGCTGAAGCGGCTGACCAGGGACGCCCGGCACAGTTACTGGCTCAACCCGGAGCCGACCGCCCAGTGGGACACCGGCGACTCGGTGGCGACGGCGTACGGGGGGATCGTGCCCATGCACGAGTGCCGGAACGTCGCGCAGCTGACGGCCTTCATCGAGGAACTCGCCTGAGCGGACTCCGCCGGGCGACGGCGTTCGCTTCCAGGCGTTCGCTTCCAGGTGTTCGCTTCCATCGGTTCTCCGGGCGCGATGCCCGGAGCGCCGCGCTCCCGCCCATCGTGGGTGGGCCGGGCGCGGTCGGCCCGTACGGTCAGCTCATCCGGCGCAGCACCCGGGCCGCGGTCCTGGCGAGCACCTCCACCTGGGCGTCGTCGAAGTCCGCCCGCGGACCGTCCTTGATCCAGCGCGCGACCAGGCGGGGCTTGAGGAGGGTGAGCCCCTCCGCGGTGACCGACCGCCTGAGCTGCCCGCCGTGCACGGCGAGCAGCGGCTCGATGGTGACGGGGATGCCCGACTCGCGGGAGAGCACCTCGGCCAGTGACTCGGAGACCTCGACGAGCGCCTTCGCCGTTTTCGTGCCGTACTTCTCGCCGAGGAACAGCCGGTCGCCGTACCGGGCGATCTCGGTCTCCGGATGCCAGGCCTCGTTGTCGACCACCCAGACGCCGCCGGGACCGATGACCAGGTGGTCGATCGAGGCCTTGCCCGGGATGGCCCGGCCGTCGAGGACGTGGTAGCCGGCCCTGCGCAGCCTGCGGCGGAGCAGCCTGCCGGTGATGGTCTCGCCCCTGCGCCTGCCTCGCCAGACGGCGGTGGCGTCGTACTCGCGCCAGGTCCAGAACGCGTCCGCGGCACCGACGAGCAGGCCGCACAGCAGCCCGAGGATCGGCGCGGACAGGTTGAACCGGTAGGCCAGCGCGACGCCCACCGCCAGGCCGACGGCCGCCTTGACCCCGCGCATCTTCCTGCGATGGGTGACTTCCTTGAGCCAGAACTGCTCGTACATGACCTGGGGCGACAGGCCGTGAACCTGGTCGACTGGCGTCACGTAGATAGATCCGCCGGGCATGACGAACCCCCCATGGCTCGATGCGGTCGTGAAGGAAAACGGGGGGACCTGCCACACTGAAGATCCTTGGACTATGAAATACCCAATTGGGGGCTCCAGCTATCGTCCACTCGCGAAGGTGACGCAAGTAACACGTCTCCGTCGATCAGCCGCCTGCTTGACCAACCAGTCGGTACGCTTTCCCTCACCACAGCATGGGGGACACGTTATGACTCAGGACCAGGAGCCGGTACGGCAGCGCCTGCTCGGCGAGGCCACCCGCCTCTTCGCCGAGCGAGGCTTCGAGGGCACGTCGGTGCAGGGGATCGTCTCGGCGGCCGGTGTCACCAAGGGCGCCATGTACCACTACTTCGATTCCAAGGACGACCTGCTCCGCGAGATCTACGGCCGGGTGCTGCACCTGCAGATGGAGCGGCTGACCCACTTCGCCGAGAGCTCGAGGCCGGTGGCCGAGCGCCTGTACACCGCCGCCGCGGACGTCGTGGCGACCACCGTGGAGAACCTGGACGACTCCAAGATCTTCTTCCGGTCGATGCACCTGCTCACGCCCGACATCCGCAAGGTCGTCCGTGCCGAGCGGCGCCGCTACCACGAGCGCTTCCGCGACCTGGTCATCGAGGGCCAGCAGGAGGGCACCTTCAGGAAGGACGTGCCCGCCGACATCGTCGTCGACTTCTTCTTCGGCTCCGTGCACCACCTGGGCACCTGGTACAGCGCGGAGGGCCCGCTCTCGGGCCCGGAGCTGGGGGCGCACTTCGCCGACCTGCTCCTCACCTCGCTCCGCCCGGAGCAGCCCCCCTTTACCAAGTAAGCCTTCCAGTTCCCACCCGCTCGCGGACCGGGTGGGACAGGTCCGCGAGCGGGGAGAAGGTCAGACGGGGGCGGGCAGGTCCACGAGAGCCGCCACGGCCTCCCGGTGGGCGCCGGGGGTGCCGAGCGCGATCTCGGTCGCCTTAGCGCGCTTGAGATACAGGTGCACCGGGTGCTCCCAGGTCATCCCGATCCCGCCGTGCAGTTGGACGCTCTCCTCGGCGACGTGCAGCGCCACCTCGGAACACCATGACTTGGCCACCGCCGCCGCCAGCTCACGGCTCTGGACCGTCTCCGCGTCGCCGGAACCGGCCTGGTCCCCGGCCAGCAGGTCGGCGGCGTTCCTGGCCGCCGCGCGGGCACGCACCACGTCCAGCCAGAGATCGGCCATCCGGTGCTTGATCGCCTGGAAGGACCCCACCGGGCGGGCGAACTGGTGGCGCTCCTTGATGTAGGCGAGCGTCGTGCCCAGGCACCACTCGGCGACGCCCAGCTGCTCGGAGGCGAGCAGCCCCGCGCCGAAGTTCAGCACCCTTCGCACGTCGAGCCTGCCGAGGGCCAGCCCGGGGGTGTCCGAGAAGGCGACGGTGGCGATCGGCCGGGTCAGGTCCAGCGAGGGCAGCACGTCGATCCGGACGTTCTCCGCGTCCACCTGGTAGAGCGCCGTTCCGACGGGCACCAGCAGCACGTCCGCCACGTCCGCGCCGGCCACCGCCCTGATCTCCCCGTTCAGGAGCCCCTCGTCCGTGACGGTGACGGTCTCCGGCAACGGCCGGTACGGAGAGGCCGCCAGCGACACCGCCAGCGCCGCCGTCGTCTCGCCCGAGGCGAGTTCCTGGATCAGGTCCTCCTCACCGACGTTCAGCAGGGCCTTCGTGGCGAGCACCGAACTGGTGAAGAACGGCAGCGGCGCCACCGCCCGTCCCAGCTCCTCCAGCACCACCGCGACCTCGCGCGCCGACGCCCCCGCCCCGCCGTAGTCCTCCGGCACGAGCAGGCCCGCCACCCCGATCTCCCGCGACAGCGTCTTCCACAGATCCATGTCGTACGGCGCCTCGGACTCGACCCGTTTCAGCACGGCGTCGGCCGGGCAGCGGTCCGCGAGGAGGCCCCGTACGGAGGCGCGGAGCTCCTCCTCGACCTCGGTGTAAAGCAGTGTCACCGGTCGCTCACCACTTTCGCGTCGTACGTCATCGGGGCAGGTCCTTCCAGGGGACGTCCTTGTCGACGCGGGGTTCCGAGGGCAGGCCGAGCACGCGCTCGGCGACGATGTTGCGCAGGATCTCCGAGGTGCCGCCCTCGATGGAGTTTCCCTTGGCGCGCAGGTAGCGGTATCCGGAACCCCGGCCGACGAAGTCGACGCCTTCGGAGCGGCGGAAGGTCCAGTCGTCGTAGGCCAGGCCCTCCTCGCCGCGCAGCTCGACCTCCAGCCCGGACAGGGCCTGGTTGAGCGAGGCGAAGGCGAGCTTCATACCGGAACCCTCGGGGCCCGGCTGCCCGGCGGACAGCTGCTCGCGCAGCCGCGTCCCGGCCAGGCGGGTCACCTCCGCCTCCACCCACAGACGCAGCAGCCGCTGGTGCAGGTCGTGGGTGCGCAGCTCGGGCCGGGTGCGCCAGGCTTCGGCGACCAGGCCGACCATGCCGCCGCCCCGTTTGACCGGCGCGCCGCCGATGGCGACCCGCTCGTTCATGAGCGTGGTCTGCGCGACCCGCCAGCCGTCGCCGATCTCTCCCAGCCGCAGGTCGTCGCCGAGCCGTACCCCGGTGAGGAAGACCTCGTTGAACTCGGCCTCGCCGGTGATCTGCCGTAGCGGCCTGACCTCGACCCCGGGGGCGTGCATGTCGCACACGAAGTAGGTGAGCCCCCGGTGCTTGGGCAGGTCCACGTCGGTCCTGGCGACCAGGATCGCCCACCGGGAGTGGTGGGCGCCGGAGGTCCACACCTTCTGCCCGTCGACGACCCACTCGTCCCCGTCCCTGACCGCGCGGGTGCCGAGCGTGGCCAGGTCGGAGCCGGCGCCGGGCTCGCTGAAGAGCTGGCACCAGATCTCCTCGCCTGTCCACAGCGGGCGCAGGAACCGGCTGCGCTGCTCGTCGGTGCCGAACGCCAGGATCGTGGGCGCGGCCATCCCCAGCCCGATCGTCTGCAGCCCGGGGTTGATCTGCGGCGTCCCCGCGAGCTCGTGCTCCACGACGTGCTGCGACTCGCGGGCGGCCCCGAGCCCGCCGAGCCCCTCGGGGAAGTGCACCCAGGCCAGCCCGGCGTCGAACCTGGCCCGCAGGAACTCCAGCCGATCCCCCGCGGGGTCGTGCGCGGCCAGGAACGCGACAGCGCGCTCCCTGACCGCCTCTTCGTCCAGCGCCACGAACGCTCCCTTCGTCGATCTTCATCGATTCGGGTGCCCGGCGATCCCGGGCCCCCTGGCACCGCCCGCAGTCCCGGCACGCGGGAGGGAGAACGGCGAGGTCAGGTCATGTGCTTTTCAAAAGACCCTCAGCGCCCGGCGACCCGGGCCGCGAGCACCGGATGGGCGGACTCGTCCATGACGTCGGGCAGCCGCCCCCGCGACTGCCCGGTCCCGGTCTGGAACACGAAATCCATGGGATCTCCTCACGGTCTGCCGGAGAGTGTACCGACCAGACGGTACGCCTGTCGACACACCCGGCCATGCCGAAATTCACGGGATCCCCGCTCCGTGCCGGAACAGGACCCCCGAGTGGTCCCCAAAAAAGAGCTGCCGAGTGGACCTTCGGGCAGGTCCACCCGGAGTCCTAAAGTCCCTTCCATGACCGCGCAGATGCCCGCCCCCACCACCCTCGAAGACGACACCGTACGGCTGGAGCCGTTGGCCGACGGCCACATCCCCGACCTGTTCCTGGCCGGTGGTGGCGACGACGAGGTGTGGCGCTGGATGCCC
Organism: Streptosporangium sp. CA-115845; assembly: GCF_050943795.1. Taxonomy (NCBI): domain Bacteria; kingdom Bacillati; phylum Actinomycetota; class Actinomycetes; order Streptosporangiales; family Streptosporangiaceae; genus Streptosporangium; species Streptosporangium sp. CA-115845. Next base: position 7,876,536 of record NZ_CP191988.1, read on the forward strand.
GCCCCCACCCCGCGCACCGAGGCCGAGCTGGCCCGGATCGCGACGCGGCTGGTCGGGGCACCGAACTACGTGCCGTTCGCGGTGGTGCCGAGGAAGACCGGCCGGGCGGTCGGCTGGACCACCTACATCGACACGCCCGGGTACGCCGACAGCATCGAGATCGGCTGGACCTGGTACGGCAGAACCATGTGGCGCTCCGCGGTGAACACCGCGTGCAAGGTCCTGCTGATCGACCACGCCTTCGACACGCTGGGCGTGAACCGGGTGCAGCTCAAGACCGACAACCTGAACACCCGCTCACAGAACGCGATCAGGCGCATCGGCGGCGTTCACGAGGGCACCCTACGCCGCCAGCGCCGCCGCCCCGACGGCACCTGGCGCGACACCGTCTACTTCGGCATCCTGGACGACGAGTGGCCCGCCCACCGCGCCCGCCTCACCGGCCTGGCCCGCTGAACGGCTCCCGAACCGGCCCATCCGGCCTTCCGGGCCTCCCCGGCTTCCCGGATTTCCGCCGGCCCCCGAGCCTTTCGGGCTCCGGGCCCCTCCGGTCTCCGCGACGCTCCGGCCGAGCCCTACCGGCCCTCCCTGCCCTCCCTGCCGAGCATGCCGCGCAGCAGTTCCCCGATCCCCAGGCGGAGGTCGTCCAGGGTCGGTTCGGCTCCGGCGCCGACGATGGCGTCGAACATGACACCCTCGCCGAAGGCGACGACCTGGCGCCCGTGCCGTACCGGATCGGCCGACCCGGCGGCGGCGAGGATCGCGACCACGGGATCGCGGAAGTGCTCGCCGGCCCTGTCGTAGATGGTGCGCAGCTCGGGACGGCGGGTGGCCTCCAGGGCCAGTTCATAGCGGGCGATCGTCCGACGGCGGCCGACGGTCAGCTGCGCCCAGAGCAGCTGTGCCGTCATCTCGGTGAGCACGTCGACCGCGTCCGGCTCCGGCGCGTCGAGGAGCGGCGCGAACAGGGCGGACTCCAGCCGGGTGAGCCGGTCGAGGGTCAGCTCCAGCAGCGCGGACCGGGTGCGGGCCAGGTTGGAGGTGGACCCCGGTGGCAGCCCCGCCGCCTCGTCCACGGCCCGGTGGGTCAGGCCGCGCATCCCCCGCTCCACGAGCAGGTCGATGGCGGTGTCGGCGATGATCTCGGCACGCTGGGACTTCACCCTCGAATACTACATTTGTAGTTTAACTACGGGCGTAGTAACTTCCACTACATCCGTAGTAGAGGAGAGGGACATGGCACACGCGGCGGTCATCGGAGCGGGCATCGGCGGGCTGACGGCGGCGGTGGCGCTACAGCGGCGGGGCTGGCAGGTGACGGTCTTCGAGCGGGCCGCGTCCCTGGAGCCGGTCGGTTCCGGCCTGGCCGTGGCCGCCAACGCGCTCAAGGCGCTCGACACGATCGGGGCCGGCGACGAGATTCGCGGGCTGTCGGCGATCCAGGGTTCGGGCGGCATCCGGCGCTCCGACGGCAGGTGGATGGTGCGGACCAGCGCGGAGGCCGCCTCAGCGCGCAACGGCGGCGACTCCGTGGTGCTGCTGCGCCGCGCGGATCTGGCCGGCGCGCTCTCCTCACGCCTCGAAACCGGTACGGTCCGGCTGAACACCGAGGTCACCCGGGTCGACCCGGACAGCGGCCTGGTGACCTTCGCCGGCGGGCAGGCGGAGGCGAACCTGGTGGTCGCGGCCGACGGCATCCACTCCCCCGTCAGGTCCACGCTGTTTCCGGCTCACCCCGCCCCGAGCTACTCGGGCGTCACCGCCTGGCGGCTGCTCGTCCCCGCCCAGGGCGTTCCCGGCCGGGCCTACGAGAGCTGGGGACGCGGAAAGGTCTTCGGGGTCATGCCGCTGGCCGGGGAGATGGCCTACTGCTACGCCACCGACACCGTCCCGGCGGGCGGTGGCGGCGGGGACCAGTCGGCCGAGCTGCGCCGGCTGTTCGGAGACTGGCACTCCCCGATCCCGGAGCTGCTCGCCGCCGCCACACCGGAGCGGGTGCTGCGGAACGACGTCCACCACCTCGCCACCCCGCTGCCCGCCATGCACCGGGGCAGGGTCGCGCTGCTGGGCGACGCCGCGCACGCCATGACCCCCAACCTGGGCCAGGGTGCCTGCCAGGCGATCGAGGACGCGGTGGTGCTGGCCCACGTGGTCGGCGACGGCACGGGCACCGTGTCCTTTGGCGGGAACGACGTGCTGGCCGGCTACACCGCCGCCCGGCTGGAGCGCACCTCCGGGATCGTGGCCAGGTCCGCCGCGATCTGCCGCGTCACCCGGGTGCGCAACCCGCTGGCCGTGCGACTGCGCGACACGATGACGGCGCTCAGCTGGCGGCTCGCCCCCTCGCGCATGAACGACGCGATGGACGAGGTGCTCGGCTGGACGCCGCCCTCAACCTGACCCGCCACGAAGGGCGCCTACGGCGAGACCGTCGCCTTCTCGCGTTCCGAGGCCGGAACCCCGTGGTCCGGGGAGAGCTTCCCCAGGGTGACCGTCCCCCAGACGAGCAGCGCGCCCGCGAAGAGCGCGGGGACCACGTTCAGCCAGCCGGTGGGCACCGCCTCGTCGAGCAGGAACACACCGGCGAGGATCGAGGTGATCGGGTCGACCACCTGCACCGCCGCGTAGGAGATGCCGAAGTAACCCACCTCGTAGGTCTTCTGCAGCAACACGACCGCGCAGACGAGCAGCACCGGGATGGCGACCGTGAACCAGTTGAGCAGCGTGCCGAAGTCGCCGCCGAAGTTGCCGCCCACCACCCGGACGAAGGTGGAGACGCTGGCGGTCATCGCTCCGGCGGCGACCGACAGCATGAGTGCCTTGGCCGAGCCGCCCATCTTCCGCCCCAGCAGATGGGTCGCCACGATGACCAGCCCGACGCAGCCGAGGAAGCCCAGCGCCTCCTGGTTCGTCATGTGCGGTTTCACCGGGTGCACGGGAACCAGCAGCAACAGGCCGAGCAGCCCGACGGCCACCGCGATCGAACCACTGATCTCCGCCCGGTGCGGGCGTCTGCCGTGCAGTATCGCCGCCAGCGGCACCGCGAACACCAGTGTCGCCACGCTGATCGGCTGCACCGCTATCAGCGGCGCGAAGCTGAGGGCGACGGCGTGCAGGGACGCCCCGGTGAACCCGATGACACCACCGATCCACCAGCGGGGCCGCCTCATCAGCTTCAGCGAGGCGCCCTCGGAGACCGCCTCGAACTGCTGGAGCGCGGCCCCCAGGGCGTAGCCCAGCGCACCGACCAGCGCGATCGATATCCCGACCCAGGTCATCGCCACCCCGCAGAGCGAACAGGACATCTGGGAAGAAGCGCTTCTTGGGTCACCCCGCAAGCTTAGAGCGCGAGACGAACGGGTAGAGACCTGCACCGCTTCTTGTCCCACCCGGCGGCGGGCCGCCCAGTGCGATGCCGGTGCGATGCCGGTTCACGCTCGCCGGGTTCGGCAGCGGAGGGCTTCGAAAGACGACCTACTGGTCGCCCATCGGGCAGACACAGAACAGGTGGCCCTCGGGATCGGCGAGCACCACCCACTTTCCCTCGCCCGGCTGGTAGTCGGGCCTGGTGGCCCCGATCGCCAGGTAGTCCCGGACCGCCGTCTCCACGTCGGCGACGCGGACGTCCAGGTGGAACTGCTTGTCGGGGCCGGGCCAGGCGGCGGGCTTGCGGTCGAGGTTCTGCTGGAAGTAGAAGGTCATCGTGCCGTCGCCGATACCGGCGTAGGTGTCTTCCGCGTACTGCACCTGGTAGCCGAAGACCGCCGCGTAGAACTCGGCCAGTCGCCTGGGCTCGGCGCAGTCTATGTTCACGGCGAGGAATTTCGCTGTCATGGTCATGGCACGATCGTCCCCCCCATACCTGTCATCTGCTGTCAGGTACGGGCGGAATACACGTTGGCCATCGCGAGGAACGCCTCGCTATGGTGGGTCCGTGTTTCTGATCACTGCCCCGCCGACCGCCCGCTAGCGGGCGGCCTCTCTCCTGACGACCGGACCCGAGCGGTCCGGTGGGTGCTTGCCGTCCGCATACGGGCGACCTGACGACAATCACCTCATCTGGAGAGACCTCCATGACGCATGTCTCCGTGCGGCGGGGCCTGCTGTACGTGTCCATCGCGGCAACCGCCTGGGGCACCGGCGGTGCCGCGGGCGCGCTGCTCTACCAGGCGGGCGGGCTCGGCCCCGTCGCCGTCTCCTTCTGGCGGTTCGCCGCCGGAGCCGCCATGCTCCTGCTGGCCGGCCGTCTCCTCGGCCTCGGGGAGACCCGGCCCGCCGGAGACGACCCGGCCCTCGGCGGAACCCCACTCACCATCCGAAGGCCCCGGCTCGGGGCCGCCCTCGGGCGGATCCTGGTCACGGGCGTGGCGATGGCCGTCTACCAGACCGCCTACTTCGCGGCGATCGCCGGATCGGGACTGGCCGTGGCGACGGTGGTCACCATAGGCGCCACTCCCGTCCTCGTCGCCGCGGGTGGGCGGCTGCTCCTGGGTGAGCGGCTGGGCGCGGCCGGGCTGGGCGCGGTCACGATCGCCCTGACCGGTCTGGCGATGCTGACCCTCGACGACGGCTCCGCGACCTTCTCCGCGGCCGGCATCGGGTGGGCGCTGCTGTCGGCGGCCGGGTACGCGGGCGTGACCCTGCTCAACCGGGCCTCCTCCGGCGAGCCGTACCGCACCGCCATGGGCGGCTTCGTCGTCGGCGGGCTCTGCCTGCTGCCCGTCGCGCTGGCCCAGGGCCTGCTGCCCTCCGGCGACCCGCTCGCCTCCTGGGCGATCATCGCCTTTCTCGGCACGGTTCCGACGGCACTGGCCTACGGCCTCTTCTTCACCGGTCTCGCCGCGGTGCGTGCCACGACGGCCTCGGTGATCTCCCTGGTGGAGCCGGTCGGCGCGGCGCTCCTCGGCATCCTGCTGCTCGGCGAACGGCTCACCCTGCCGGCGGCGTGCGGCGGCGTCCTGCTGCTCGGCGCGGTCGCCCTGCTCGCCGCGGGCGAGAGGGGAGGCGGGAGCGGCACGACCTGAGCCGTACGAAATCCCCGCGAGCCGCACGACCGTCCCCAGCGGGAGGGCGTGCGGCTCGCGGGCCGTCAGTCGAACAGGTCGGGTTCGGCGGCGACGATCTGGTCGTGCAGCGGCTGGAAGTTGATCCAGCCGACCGTGTCGTTGCCGATCTGGCCGTGGGTGAGCTTGGCGTTCTCGTGGCTGATCTGGACGGTGGGCCCCGCGGCCTTGGCCAGCAGCTGCGCCTGGCACGAGCGCTCCATCGTGATGAACCACCAGGCGGCGGCGTCCACGCTGTCGCCGACCGTGAGCAGGCCGTGGTTGCGCAGGATGACGGCCTTGTGGGAGCCGAGGGCCTGCGCGATGCGGCGGCCCTCCTCGGTCTCCACCACGACACCGGTGTAGTCGTCGAACAGCGCGTGGTCCTCGTAGAACGCGCAGGCGTCCTGGGTGAGCGGTTCCAGCAGCGTGCCGAGCGAGGACAGCGCCTTGCCGTGCACCGAGTGGCTGTGCGCGGCGGCGACCGCGTCCGGCCTGGCCTGGTGGACCATCGAGTGGATCGCGAACGCGGCCTGGTTGACGTGGTAGCGGCCCTCGACCACCTGGCCCTCGTGGTTGACCAGGATCAGATCGCTGACCTTGATGTGTTTGAACGACAGGCCGAACGGGTTCACCCAGAAGTGGTCGGTGTGCTCGGGGTCGCGGGCCGTGATGTGCCCGGCCACCCCCTCCTCGAAGCCGAACCTGCCGAACAGCCGCAGCGCGGCGACCAGCCGCTCCTGGCGGTGGCGGCGCTCCTCGGCGACGGTCTCGAACTTCTGCGGCAGCCGGAAGGCGAGCTGGTCTGTGGGAACGGGCTGCAGGTCGGACAGGCTCATCGTGCCTCCAGGGCGGTCGTCGTTTCCGCGGCGGTCGTCGTATGTTCGGCGGTCTCACAACCTTCGTGCCGATCATCGGGGACGTCCACGCCTCCCCGGCAGAGAATAAGTCCGATTTATTACGCCATGACATAACAAACCGCCGATAAATCTGTATCTTGCTGCACTGGTCGGGCCGGTGACCTGGCGCCTCGGCGTCCCACCGGCCCGATGTCCGCGACGCGCCGCCTGCCGCCGCCCGGCACCGACCGGGCCTCGCGGACCCGCTCCGATCCATGAACAATCGATCTTTGCACCACAATGTGCGAAGAGACGGAACGCGAGCCCGCAAACGGGCGTTGGAGGAGACGTGGCCTCGATAACTCAGCTCTTCAGGCGCTTCCTCGAACGCCCCGGCACCATCGACCTGTCGAAGTTCGAGCGGGTCGTGGCGGATGCCGGGACCCGCGAGGAGCGGATCCGCGCGCTCGACGAACTGCCCACGCCCTCGGTCGACGACCTGGCGGAGTTCTGCGCGATCCTCAGGGAGGCCGCGCGCCGCACGCTCGACCTGCGTCCTTACGACGTGCAGCTGGTCGGCATGCTGGCGATGCTGTCGGGAAACGTCGCGGAGATGGCGACCGGCGAGGGCAAGACCCTGTCCGGTGCGATGGCCGCCGCCGGATACGCCCTGCAGGGCAAGCGGGTCCACGTCATCTCGGTCAACGACTACCTGGCCCGGCGTGACGCCGAGTGGATGGGCCCGCTGTACGAGGCGCTCGGCGTCTCCTGCGGCTGGATCGGGCAGAGCTCCACGCCCGAGGAGCGCAGGGCGGCGTACGCGGCGGACGTGACGTACGGCTCGGTCAGCGAGATCGGCTTCGACGTGCTGCGCGACCGGCTGAGCACCCGGGTGGAGGACCTGATCGTGCCCGCGCCGGCCGTGGCGGTGGTCGACGAGGCCGACTCCGTGCTGGTCGACGAGGCCAGGGTGCCGCTGGTGCTGGCCGGGGCCGCCGACCCCGGTGACGCGGTGCCGGAGATGGCGGCGCTGGTCAGGCAGCTGGTCAAGGGCTACCACTACGAGCTCGACGATCAGGCGCGCAACGTCCACCTGACGACCAAGGGCATCGACACCGTCGAGCAGGCGCTCGGCCTCGACCTCTACGACACCCCCGCCACGCTGACCGAGGTCAACCTCGCCCTGCACGCGCACGCCCTGCTGACCAAGGACGTCGACTACATCGTCCGGGACGGCAAGGTGCACCTGATCAACCCGTCGCGGGGCCGGGTGGCGCTGCTGCAGCGCTGGCCGGACGGGCTGCAGGCGGCGGTGGAGGCCAAGGAGGCGCTGTCGCCCTCGGAGACCGGCGAGATCCTCGACTCGATCACCGTCCAGGCGCTGATCACCCGCTACCCGGAGAAGTGCGGCATGACCGGCACCGCGGTCGCGGTCGGCGACCAGCTGCGGGAGTTCTACGACCTCAAGGTGGCCGTGGTCTCCTCCAACCGGCCGTGTGTGCGGACCGACGAGCCCGACCGGCTCTTCGAGTACCGGATGGAGAAGGACCTCGCGCTGGTCGAGGAGATCGCCGAGGTGCACGCCACCGGCCGGCCGATCCTGATCGGCACCATGGACGTGGCCGAGTCCGAGCGCCTGGCGCTGACCCTGAGCGGCCGAGGGCTGGAGTGCGTGGTCCTCAACGCCAAGAACGACGCCGAGGAGGCGGCCATCATCTCCCGGGCCGGGGAGCACGGCGCGCTCACCGTCTCCACCCAGATGGCCGGGCGCGGCACCGACATCCGTCTCGGCGAGGGCGTCGACGAGCTCGGCGGCCTGTACGTCATCGGTTCGGGCCGGCACACCAGCAGCCGCCTGGACGACCAGCTCCGCGGGCGCGCGGGCCGTCAGGGCGACCCCGGCGGCTCGATCTTCTACGTCAGCGGCGAGGACGAGCTGATCGCCCACTACGTCGCCGACGAGTACGCCAAGGGCGTGCCCGAACACTCCCTGGTGGGCCACGCCCAGCGGGTCGCCGAGGGCGTCAACATGGAGATCCACCGCAACACCTGGCGCTACACCCGGCTGCTGGAGCGCCAGCGCGGCCAGTTGCTGGAGCGCCGCGGCCGGGTCCTGCACGAGCGGGTGGCCGGCGAGGCCATGGCCTCGGCCGCTCCCGAGCGATGGTCGGAGCTCGCGGAGAGCGTCGACGAGGAGGTGCTCCACGAGGCCGCCCGCCAGATCGTGCTGTTCCACCTCGACCGCGGCTGGGCCGACCACCTGGCCTATCTGGGGGAGCTGCGAGAGGGCATCCACCTGCGGGTTCTCGGGCGGCTCAACCCGATCGACGAGTTCCACAAGGACGCGGTCCCGGCCTACCAGCGCCTGCTGGCCGAGATCGAGTCGCGCTCGGTCGAGACCTTCGAGACCGCCACGGTGACCGCGGACGGCCTCGACCTCGACGGCGCGGGCCTCAAGCGCCCCACCGCCACCTGGACCTACCTCGTCCAGGACAACCCCTTCGGCACCGAGTGGGACCGCATCCTCAACCGCCTGACCACCAAGGTCCGCCACCGCTGACCGCCTACCGTAGGCCGTCACGCCAGAGAGGACAGTACTTCAGGCGCTGAGCTGATCCACACGCGACTTTGACAGTTCGAGCAGGGCCGCGCTGTCGCGAACAGAGACGCCCGCGGCCCGGAGAGCCGCCACTGCCTCTCTGGCGGTCTCACCGAGCTGCGCGGCCACCTGATCGCGCCGCGCTCGAAGCTCCTTGTAGGCGTCGAGCACCGTGGGCGGAACACCAGCCACCTCATACAGATACGTCACAATGATCTCGACCTCCGAGGGAGCGCCGAGGATGAAGTGCTTGGCTGCTTCCACTTCCTCGTACAGCTCCGCGAGGGTATCGCCGGAAACGCCTCCCTTGATGGGTGCATCCACCGGAAGCGCGATCCAGTAGTCGGTCTTACGCACGGCCTTCATCGTGAGCCGCAGGGGTGTCCCGGTCATTCCATCCATCCCTTTCCGAACACGTCTTCCAAGTCATGAGCGAGAGCCGCGAGCAGGTCGGGGTCCATATGACGCATGGGGACCCGGGAACGGGCGACCACCACCTGATCGGAGTTGTAGAGCAGCAGGGATCGTGTCGTCCTGCCCGCGTCGACCCAGTCGGGACGCAGGGCATGTCGGCGCGCGAGTTCGTAAATCCGATCGCGGATCTCGGAGTATGTCTGAAGCACGCACGGAAGCTAGCGTACTGGACGGAAGCCGTCCAGCGAACTGGACAATAGCCCGGCGGTTTACTGTAGTACGTGGGCATAAATTCCAGCGCCCCGACCACGCAGCCCAGGCACGGCAAGATGTGAGCCACCCCGGCGTCATGGCAAGCGTTACGTGCTCGGTAATGGTTTTACTGATCATCACCGGTTATCGTGGGCCGCATGACCACCACCAGCGCGTCCCGGCCGGTAGGTGAGCTTCTGCGCCAGTGGCGGGAGCGCCGGCGAATGAGCCAGATGGACCTGGCGATCCAGGCGGACATCTCCACCCGGCATCTGAGCTTCGTGGAGACCGGAAGGTCCAAACCGAGCAGGCAGATGATCCTGCACCTCGCCGAGGAGCTGGACCTCCCCCTCCGCGAGCGCAACCACCTGCTGCTCTCCGGCGGGTTCGCACCGCTCTACTCGGAGACGCCGCTCGACTCCCCGCACATGGCTTCCGTACGCGAGGCCCTTGGACAGGTGCTCAGCGGCCACGAACCGTACCCGGCGGTGGTCGTCGACCAGCGCTGGAACCTCGTCGACCGCAACCCCGCCACCGGGCTGCTGCTCCGCGGGGTCGCTCCCGAGCTGCTGGTCCCCCCGGTCAACGTGCTCCGGCTGAGCCTGCACCCCAAGGGCATAGCACAGCGGATCATCAACCTGGGCGAGTGGCGGGCCCACCTGCTGCACCGGCTCCGCCGCCAGATGAGTCTCACCGCCGACCCCGAACTGGCCGCGCTCTGGCGGGAACTCGACGACTACCCCTGCGACCAGCCGGAACCCGAGATAGACCGGCCAGGACCCGGTCACATCGTGATCCCCCTCAGGCTCCGCCGAGGCTACCGGGAGCTGGCCTTCTTCAGCACCATGGCCACCTTCGGCACCCCGCTGGACATCACCGTCGCCGAGCTGGCCATCGAGGCGTACTTCCCCGCCAACCCCGAGACCGCCGCCTACCTGCAACACCAGCACCACCCCGACTGACCCGGCGGGAGCGCGGGCGGCCCGGCCGGGGCACCCCCGGCCGGGCCGTACGTGGCCGGCGACATCGTCACGCCCACGACCGCGAACACCGCGGCGCGCAGGAGACGGAAGGCGCGCATGGGGCAATGGTGACAGAGACCAGCGCCTGCGCCGTCCCCCCGGGGAACCCCGGCTATCGGGCGACCTTGGGCGCGTGGTCGGCCACCTCGACCTTCAGCAGCGCCGTCGAGGTCAGCACGCCGCCCACCGGCGCCCCGGCCCTGGCCGCGTCCACCACCACGACCCGCTCGCCCAGGTACAGGTAGGTGGCGGGGTCGAAGATGTACTCGTGCCGCACCCCGCCCTCCCGGTTGGCCATGGCCGCCGCGACCCCCGTGCGTCCCGCCGCGTCCTTGACCCCGTCGACGGTCTCGACCCCGGGGATCGTGCCGGTCGCCTCGAAGAGCGCGGCCCGCTGGGCGGCCGGCAGGTACGCCTGCGTGATCATCGAACCGACCCGCCCCCAGGCCTCGTAGTGATCGAGGGGCCCCCCGGACAGACCGGTGTAGAGGTGCTCGCGCATCCCCGCGAGGTCGGTGGGCAACCGGCTCAGGTGGGCGTAGTCGGTGCGCAGGTGGTCGGGACGGATGTCGATGCCCTCAAGTTTCGACGGCTCGCCCCCGCCCCCGGCCCGTCGCCTGGCCTCGGCGGGCAGCGGCTCTCCCGGGTAGGGCTCCGGTTCCAGGTGCTTGACCGATACAACCCCCTCATCCAGGGAGGAACCCTCGACCGGCAGCCAGAGCTTGATCATGCTGCGGTCGAGGTAGCGCCCCTCCTCCAGCTTGACCGGAAACATGGCCTGCGACTCGTAGACGAGGAACTGGCCGGGCCTCGGGTGCAGCTCGTCCTGCCGGCTCGCGGTGTCGGCGGCGCGCCGGAGGACCTCCACCACCGCCACGGGCGCCACCTGGACCGCCGATTCCGACGAGGGGAGCGAACGGGCGCCGACAACCGCGACCCCGGTGACCGCCATGGCCGCGGCTCCCAACGCGATGCTCGTACGGAGGTTCGCCCGAAGGCTCACCTGACGGCCCGGCAGGCGGCCCGTCCGGCGACCAGGACGGGCGGGCGGCGCCGTGCCGAGAGCGGCGATCTCCGACAGCAGCCGCCGCTCCTCGGCACGCAGCTCCGGCGCTCCCGGCCGGGGCACTTCCGAGCGCAGCCGGTTCAACCGGGTCATCTCATTCATGGACGGATTCCTCACTGACAGACGTGGGATCGACCCCGCCGAGTTGCCTGCGTACCTTGCTCCGGGCGCGGTTGACGCGCGAGCGGACCGTGCCCACCGGGATGCCCAGCGACCGGGCGGCCTCCGGGTAGGTCAGGCCACCCCACGTCACCAGCAGCAACACGTCCCGGTGGCCCGAGGGCAGCCCCGCCAGGGCGGCCGCCAGGCTCCGCCGTACCGCGTCGGCGCTCAGCCGCTCGTCGCTGCGCTCGGTGAACGGGACGGTCACTGGATCGACACCGGTCCGTTCGAGAACGCGCAGCTGCCGCACCTCGACGCGCCGGTGCCGCCTGATCAGGTTGGTCGCGATGCCGTACAACCACGGGCGCGCGCTGGGCTGGGACGGGTCGTAGCCCTCCCGCCCGCGGAACGCCACCAGAAAGGTGTCCGCCACCACGTCCTCCGCCGCGTCGACCCCCAGCCGCCGGGTGACGTAGCGCTTGATCTCCGGCGCGTGCCGCTGGAAGACCTCGGCGAACGCCTCGGGCTCCCGCCGGGACCGCTCGATGAGGGAGGCGTCGTCGATCCCCGCCCCCGCGGTGGGGACCTCCACCTCATCGTGGGAAAGAACCTCGTCGGGGAAAAGGACCGCGCCGGCCTCCGTCCCGGTCCGGCTCGTCTCGCTCATATCCGGCCTCTCGGCTCTTGGTCAGGACACCCGTTGTTGCCTTCCCGAGCGCTCGCGGTTCCCGAAGGCGACGAGGACATCCCCCGGATGTCGCACCGCCCCCTGTTTCGGAGGCTTCTCACGCGGCCGCGTGACAGCCGTTCTCCACGTTTCGGAGACTCCTCGAAATCGCAGCCCGGCCCGCCTCATATTGGCCATTTTCCGTTATGTCTCCGCGTACAGTCTTCGCCGAGGAGGCGCTGGCCATCGCGGTCTACTGCGCCCTGGCGCACCCCGCGCCCGGCGATGTCGGGCGGGCGCTGCTGCTCGCGGTCAACCACTCCGGCGACAGCGACTCCACCGGGGCCGTCTGCGGAAACCTGCTGGGAGCCCTGCACGGCGAGGCCGCGCTTCCCACCGGCTGGCTCGCCCACCTGGAGGGCCGCGACGCCATCACCGAACTGGCGGACGACTTCGCGGCCTGGTCCGCCAGGGAGCAGGAGATCACCGACACCTGGCTCGGGAGGTATCCCGGCGCCTGACCTCAGGGGCCGCCTGGCGTGCCCTGGACGTCAGGGGAAGCGGTCAGCCGGGATTCCAGGTCTTTGCGGAGGGTGTCGGTGATGGCCAGACCCGTCTGACGGGTGAAGGGGCCATCGTGGGGGATCCCGAGCTGGGTGGCCAGATCCCGGCCGTACAGGTCGACGGTGGCCTCGACGAGGTCGGCGAGGACCGCGGTGGCCTGGCGGGCCCTGACCCAGGCGATGAGGGCGACGGCGACGGTGACCGGGATCGCGGGCCACCACCACCATCCGAGCGGAAGGTAGAGGATCGCCCAGCCCGCGAGGCGGGCGGCGGCGGTGTGGTTGTCACGGGCGACGGTGAGCTCCGCCCGAGTCTGTTCGGGCATGACGAGCCACAGGCGTGGCCAGGCGGAGTCCAGATCGAGGTCATAGGCCGCGTGGACACGCTGGTCGGCCGCGTACAGGCGATCGCCGATCCAGGTGGGCCGCTGCGGGCGCGTCAGGCCGATGGCGTTCCGCGCGCCGATCGCGTCGCCGACCTCCTGGGCCGGCGCGCCGAGTCCCTGGGACATGGGACCCGTCCGGGCTCGGACGGCGGCGGTGATCTCCCGCCGGACACGCGCGTCGGCCTGGTCCCAGCGATTCCTGCGGCGCTCGGTGAGCCGCCGGGCCAGCGGGTTGCGTCCGGGAGTGGTCCAGACCCGCTCGATCGCCTGCCCGAGTGCGGCGGCGGTCAGGGCCGCGGCGGCCGCCGCGGCCAGGATCCCGGCCGCGGCCAGCAGGACGGCACCGGGACTGGCGGAGGCCGGCTGCGCGGCGATCCGGTTGGCGGTGTCGCGGAGTGCCGCCACGTCCAGGGCACGGCCGTGCCGCAGGGTGGTGGCCACCACGACGCAGGTCAGATAGACCAGACCGGGAAGGACGAGGAGGGTCAGCCATCTCTCGGCGAGCTTCTTGCCCAACTCGGCCAGGAAGACGGTCATGTCGGTACCCGCACCAGCGCCATCGCGGTGCCGACGGCCGCGCACGCGGGCGGTGCGGAGTCCCGCGTCACGGGTTCGACACGGCTGCACCGCCTCACCAGGGGACAGGCCCACGCCTGTACGACGGGATGGCCGCCGCCGGTGCCGGGCGCCGGGCGGTAGACGCGCTCGGACGTGGTCACGGCTCCCAGCCCGAACCTGGCCATCGCCTCGTCCAGCGCGTCCAGATCTCTTTCCAACGCCGCACCGTACTCGCCACGGCCGAGGGCGTCCACGACGGCCGCCAGCGTCTCGCCCGCACCTGCCTGCTCGACGTACGCGGACAGGCCGTCGTCCGCACCCAGCAGGGTGCACAGGTGTCCGATTCGCTCCGCCAGCCCGTCCATGATCCTCACTCCCGGTATGCGCCATGGCGAGTGTAAGGCGTGCGGTCCATACGTGATCTAACATCAGAAAACGACGAGGCGGGCACGGTCATCACGCAGCACCGGTACCGGGAGGACGCCAGTGCGAGAGCTTCTTCTGGCCGCGATCCGCAGGCGGATCCTGGCGCTTCCGACCACCAAGGACCCCGGACGGCTGCTGGGTGCCGACGCCCTGGACGAGGCGAGACGGCTACTGGACCTCGTCGGCGACGCGGCCGGCGACGCGGAGGTCGCGCACACCGTCGGCATGCTGTACATGTTCCGCTGGCAGGTGCTGTCCGGGGGTAGGGACAACGACGACATGCGGACCGCGGTGCTCCTGCTGGCGCAGGTCCACCGGGTCACTCCCGACCGCGTTCCCGAACCGTTGCGAACCTACTTCCGGCAGAATGCGAGCGTGGTCGCCGGCTTTCCGCGGCTCGGCGAGGACGGGCCCGAGGAGTGGACCGAGCAGGCTCGGCAACTGCTCGGCCGCGCCGGGCGGAGCGAGGATCCGGCCCTCGCCGTCGAGGCCGTGAACCTGCTGCGGCGCGCCCTGGCCGCCACCCCGCCCGGCCATCCGGACCATGTCACCGGTCGCGCCAACCTCGGGTTCGCCCTGCGGACCCTGTCCGGGGCGACCGGGGACCCGGGACCCACCCGCGAGGCGATCTCGCTGTTCCGCCAGGCCCTGGCCGCCACCCCGTCCGGCCACCCGGATCACGGGTACGTTCTGGCGGGTCTCGCGATCTGCCTGCAGAGCCTGTTCTGGCTGGCCGGCGACATGGACGCGCTGACCGAGGGGGTCCAGACGTACCGGTCCGCGGTCACCGCCACCCCACCCGGACACCCCGACCACGCCAAGCACCTGGCCCAGCTCGGGGCCGCCCTGCAGGCGCTGTTCGAGCAAACCGGGAACGCGAACATTCTGACCGAGGCGCTGGAGGCGGCCCGCGGTGCGGTCACCGCCACCCCACCCGGACACCCCGCCCGCGCCAGGCACCTGACCGAGCTCGGGATCGCCCTGCGCCTGTCGTTCCAGGTGACGGGGGACCTGGACAGGGTGACCGAGGCGGTGGAGGCGTACCGGGAGGCGATCGCCGCGACCCCTCAGAACGCCCCCCACCGGGGCAGGAGCCTGCGCGAGCTCGGGATCGCCCTGATGGCCCTGTTCGTCAGGACCGGGAACGCGGACGTCCTGACCGAGGCCGTGGAGGCGAACAGGGACGCGCTCGCCGTCACCCCGCCCGGCGGCCCCGAGCACGCCGACTCCCTGCGTGCCCTCGGGAGTGCCCTGATGACCCTGTTCGGCCAGAGGGGGGACACCGGCACGCTGACCGAGGCGGTGGAGGTGTGCCGGGCCGCGACCGCCGCCGTCCCTTCCGACAACCCTCGTTACGCTCCGTGCTCCATGCTGCTCGGCAACGCGTTGCGGCTGAGATTCGAGCGGGCCGGCGACCCGGAAGACCTGCGCGAGGCGGTGCGGGCCTGCCGTGCCGCGCTCGCCGTCACCCCGCCCGAACACATCAACCACCCCGCTTACTCCAACATCCTTGGCATGACCCTGTTCGACCTGGCCAGGCGGATGGCTGAACCGGAGGCCGAAGCCGAAGCGGTGGACCTGCTCCGCCGCTCCCTGGCCGCGACCCCGGTCGAACATGCCTTCTACCCGACGTACCTGGTCAACCTCGGAGCGGCCCTCGGCAGGATGTTCGAGCGGACCGGGGACATGAACACCCTCGACGAGTCCCTGCGCGCCTACCGGGCCGCGCTCGCCGCCACCCCGCCCGAGCACGCGGCTCACAGCGTGTGCTCCCTCGTCCTGGCACAGGCTCTCTGGAAGCCCTTCGAACGGATCGGCGATCCGGACGCGCGGCGGGAGGCCGGCGCTCTGTTCGAGCAGGCCGCCGCCTCGACGGCCGCATCCGTGAGCACGAGGTTCACCGCGATGCGAGGGGCGGGGGCGGCGGCGATGGCCGCGGGGGACCGCACGACGGCGCTCGCCAGGCTGGAGGGCGCCATCGCGTTGCTACCACAGCTCTCTCCGCGCCGGCTGTCCCGGGCGGATCGCGAGTACGGCCTGCACAAGGCGGCCTGGGTCGCCGCGGAGGCGGCGTCCGCGGCGATCGGGACAGGGCACCCGGAGCGGGCGGTGGAACTGCTGGAGCAGGCCCGCGGTGTGCTACTGGCCGAGACCATGGGGGCCCGGGGAGATCTCGCCGACCTCGGCGCCCACGCGCCGGAGCTGGCGGCGGAGTTCGTACGGCTCCGCGACGAGCTGGACGCCACGGACCGTTCCGGCTTCGACCCCGTCACCGGCGGCCCGGTCCTCCTTCCCGTGACCTCACCTGGCCACCCCCAGGAAACCGGTGAGACCCGTCGGCGGCTGGCGCGCGAGTGGGAGGAACTGCTCACCCGGATTCGCGAGGTTCCCGGCCTGGCGACATTCCTGCTCCCACCGCGGATCGACGACCTGCGCGGGCAGGCGGCCGACGGGCCGGTGGCGATCGTGAACGTGAGCAGCTTCCGCTGTGACGTGCTGATCCTCACCTCGGACGCCGGACAGCCGGTCAGGCTGGTGGAACTGCCCGGCATCACCATCGGCGACGTGATCGAACAGATCAACCGCTTCCAGTCCGCGCTCATCCTCGCCACCGGCTCACCGGGCGAACGGCTGCGGGGCCAGCGGCAGGTGCGGGCCGTACTCTCCTGGCTGTGGGACGAGATCACCGGTCCGGTGCTCTCCGAACTCGGCCTGACCGGCCCGGTCGAGCCCGACGGGGTGTGGCCGCGCCTGTGGTGGTGCCCCGTCGGGGAGATGTCGTTCCTGCCGCTGCACGCCGCGGGCCATCACGGTGCGGCCCCGCCGGACACCGGCGAGGACGATCTCCGCGACCCGCCACCGACGGTGATGGACCGGGTCGTCTCCTCCTACACGACCACCCTTCGCGCGCTGCGCTACGCCCGGCAGGCCCACCGCGACTCCCCCGGACCGGATGTCGGCCGGGGAAAGGGCGCACTGATCGTCGCGATGCCGGAAACCCCCGGTACCCTCGTCTCCGCCCTGCCGGGTGCCGGCTCCGAGGCACGGCGCCTGACCGAGTTACTCCCCGGCTCCCTCCTCCTCGTCGGGCCGGCCGCAGACCACGACAGCGTGCTGGCCGCGCTGCCCCGTCATCGCATCGCCCATCTGGCCTGCCACGGGCTCAGCGACACGAACAACCCCGCCGCCGGCAGGCTGCTGCTGTACGACCACGAGACCAGACCGCTCACCGTCACGGCCCTGGCCCGGCTCCACCTCGCCCATGCCGAGCTGGCCTACCTGTCGGCGTGCGGCACCACGGAGACCAGCCAGCGGCTGGCCGACCAGGCCGTCCACCTCACCGCCGCCTTCCAGCTGGTCGGCTACAAGCACGTCATCGGCACCCTGTGGGGCATCAACGACAGAGTCGCCTTCACCGTCGCCGACGAGGTCTACACCCACCTCACCGACGGCGGTACGACCGAACCGCGCAGCGAGCGAGCGGCCCATGCCCTGCACCACGCCATCCGGCGGCTCCGCGACGACTACCCGGCCAGCCCGACCCTGTGGGCCTCGCACATCCACACCGGAATCTAGCGATCCCTGCTTCGGCACTGGCGGGACCGGGTCGACCCGGCTACGGCCGGGCTGCCGGCCCGCTTCCGCGATCCGGCGTCCGGCTACCGGTTGACGACCGGGATCTGGCTCATCACCGCGGCGGCCGCCCCGTGAGGCGGGACGCCTCTCCCCATCGAAGGCGCGGGCCTGAGTGGATTACGAAATGACCACCGTCTCTCAGCCGGTACCGGCTCCCTGCTGGAACCAAGGGCCGGTTCGGCGACCCACACCGTCGCGATGACCGCGCCGACGGTCAGGGGCGGCGATCCCGCCTGCCCTCGGAGGTACTCCGAGGGCAGGCGTTCGCGTCCTCCAGCAGGATCGCCCTTAGGGCAGGTAGCCGGGGTAGCTGCTGCACCAGGGAACGCCGGGAACCGCGGCGTTGTTGGCGCCGTATGACACCGCGGTCGCCGGGATCCACCCCCATGCCTTTCGCGCGGGCAGCGACTTGGTCGTGTCCCCCTGGGTGTACAGCCAGATGTCGTTGGTGCCCCCACCCAGAGAGGGGTTCCTGTCACCTCGCGTCTGGCACACCACCCAGTTGTTGCCGGCATTGAGGTAGCCGGTGTAAACGTACTTGCCCTGAGCGTTCTGGCCCGTGGCCTCGTACACGTTGACGCCGGTCCAGGTCGGGCAGGTCCTGGACCGGAAGGTGATGCCCTGCCAGTTGGTGACGTTGGGCCCGCTCCAGCAGCTGTTCGCCGCCTGAACCGCGCCGGCCGCGTGCGCCGTGGCCGGCAGCGCGGCGGTGAGCCCCGCGACGCTGACCAACGCGGCGGCGGCCATCGCGGCACGGGCGAGAATCGAACGAGATCTACCGATGGACGTACGCATGTCTTTCCTTATTTCGTCGGCCGGGGACCACGCTCCCCGGCGAGTGAGGTGACTCAGAGCCGGCCAAGAGAGCGTCTCCCGCCCCCGGACGCCGGGCGTCGGCGATGCGCACCACCACGGACACGCCCAGATCGACCGGCGGCCGGCTCATCGCCGTTACGGTGGCTCAGCTCGGCACCTGGCCGGGGTAGGTGTCGCACATGGGAACGCCGGGAACCGCGGCGTTGTCGGCGCCGTACGACACTGCGGTCGCCGGGATCCACCCCCAGGCCTTTCGCTCAGGCCAAGCCTGGGTCGTGTCCCCCTGGGTGTACAGCCAGATGGTGTTCTGGTTACCCCCGAGACGCGGGTTTCCTCCCCCCCTGGTCTGGCACACCACCCAGTTGTTCGCGGCATTGAGGTAGCCGACCACAGTCGCCCCGTCACCGGTGCCGTACGGGCCGCTGTACACCCAGGTACCGGTCCAGGTGGGACAGGTCCTGGACTTGAAGGTCCTGCCCCGCCAGTCGGTGACGTTGGGCCCGCTCCAGCAGCTGTTCGCCGCCTGAACCGCACCGGCCGCGTGCGCCGTGGCCGGCACCGCGACGGTGAACCCCGCGACGCTGACCAACGCGGCGGCGGCCATCGCGGCACGGGCGAGAATCGAACGAGATCTACCGATGGACGTACGCATGTCTTTCCTTATTTCGTCGGCCGGGGACCACGCCTCAGAGCCGACCAGGTGAGGGGGCTCTTCAGCGGATCAGAGGTCACGTCCAGCCCGGGGTTCAGGTCCAGGCCGGGAGGAGCGTCGGCGGAGCGGTCAGCGTGGCCGACGTGTTCGACGACGAACCCGCGCGGACGGCCGCGGCCGTTCTTTCCATGACCAAACCTCCGCCCCGACGGCGACGGAAACCCGATGAGCCGATCGCACCTGGCCCTCCCCATGGGGAGACCGCTCCGCGGACATCACCAACCTACGCAGCCGACAACGACCGGACCTTCTCACCGCGTTTCCCCTGTCCCCGTATCACGTCATCGATCCACCGCCCTCTGGTGCGATCGGCACGTGACCCTCCCGCTAAATGATCAGCTGCCGACCAGGGAGATGAAAACCTGCAAGCTTCCAGGGTTGACAAATCGGCCGGTGCGATTCCCGAGGTACGCCTTGGCTGTGTTCACCTGGCTGAACTCATTCACGCCCTCCTCCGCGCACGCCAGCGCCCGCCGTTGTTCGCCGAGCAGGCTCCAGCAATCGCCCGCCTGCGTGCGCAACTCCACCTCGTCGAACCGGCTCACCCATTCCGGATCGCGGTCCGTGGTCCCCTGGGCACGCCCGCTCGGTCTCGATGAGCAGTCGTTCCACCTGCCTGACCTTGTGCGTGTCGCGATCCTGTGCCGGTCCTACGCCCAAGGCTCTCGCGTGAGCCTCTCTGACCAGAATCAGTGCCATGACTCTCGGGGGCGCCTCGGCCCGGCGAGCGGTGTCGACGGCGGCCCGAGCAAGCCAGACCGCCCAGATGGACTGCTCCAGGTGAATCGCCTGCCTGGTCAGCGTGGACAACACCCAGGCACCCAACAGCGGGTCGTTGGCCAGCTTGGCCAGCCTGAGCGCCTGACCGAAGTAGTGCTGTGCCTGACCCTGGCGGTTCAGGTCGAACGCGGTCCACCCCGCCATCGCGGTCATTCCGGCAGCGGCCGACATCAGCTCCGCGCCGACCTTGTCGTCGTAACGGCCCTGGAGCAGGGGAGACACGTTGTTGTTCAGGTAGTTCATCACCACCGGGCGCACCGCCCCGGCCCCGAACTGGTCGTCCATCTGTTTGAAAGCGCGGATGGCCTCGTTGATCCGGTTGACGTCGGCGAGCCCGACGGTCAGCCCGGAGCCGTGGTGGATGGCCAACTCGTCCGAGATGCCGTAGTTCCAGGCGGTCAGCCACTCGCCTAGCGCCGTCGGCACGAACGGCAGCGTGGCCAGTAGGTGACGTCGGGCCCAGCCGGCGTGTGGGATCCGCGTACCCGCACCGCGAGCACCGCGGCCCATCCCCAGCCCAGGAGCGCGATGGCGCGCAGGAGCAGGCTCAGGGGCTGGGAGTTCTCGCCGTCGTCCGACAGCAACCCCGCCAGCAGGTAGAGGGCGGGAAGCGCCACGCCTGTGGCCGCGCAGTAGAGCGCCCATCCGCGCTCTCCCCGTACGGCGAAATGACGAGTGAAGACGAAGCATGCCGCGACCAGCGAGACGAACACCGCGCCGAAGGCGGCACCGTGCAGGATGTAGCTCAAGCCGGGGGCATCGGGAGGACCCTGTGGCGCACCGGGCGGGTAGCCCCACGCCGGTTCGAAGCGGAAGACACCGGCGCCGACCAGGCCGGTCCCATACGCGCCGATGAGCAGCGGCCCCCAGGTCCCGCCATGGCCTGGACGCAACGCCCGCCACAGCCCGACCGCGAACGCGATGTTCAGCAGCCCGGTGATGACGAAGTTGGCGATCTGGATCCATCCCAGGTCGCCCAGGCTCAGCATGCTGAGCGGCTGCCGCCTGGGGTCGAAACCCACGCGCGTGTAGTCCTGGATCACGACCGCGAGGATGAACAGCGGTCCGGCTACGGCACCACAGGTCAGCAGCGCCCTGGTCAGCCGCTGTTTTCGCACGTTGGACATGGCTCTCCCCTCTGTGACCGGCCTTCGCGGTCCGGCCCTGACTCCACGCGGTGTCCGGCGCGCGAGTGTTCCTTAGCAGCGCTAAGGCACGTCGCCGCCATGCTTCCTTAGCACTGCTAAGGTGTCAACCGATGGGCGAGAACAAGCGGGGAGCCGGCCTGACCCGGCAGACGATGATCGATACAGCACTGCGGCTGCTCGACGAGGTCGGCCTGGACGGGCTGACGGTGCGCCGGCTCGCCTCGGAGCTGGGCGTCCAGTCGCCCGCGCTCTACTGGCACCTGCGCAACAAGCAGGAGTTGCTCGACGGGATGGCCGACGCGATCGTCCTGGCCGCCGGGATGGGCCCGCCCCGCGACGGCGAGTCCTGGCAGGACTGGCTCACCCGCCGTGCCCGCGCGTACCGCGGCTCCCTGCTCGCCCACCGCGACGGCGCCCGCATCGTCTCCGGTGCCGCCGCCCTGAGCCCGGCGACGATCAGGATGTTCGACGAGGAGACGACCGCCATGGTCGGCCGCGGCTTCACTCCGGTCCTGGCGCTACGCACGATCACGGCCCTCACCCGTTACGTCAACGGATGCGTCCTTCAGGAGCAGACCGAACGCCAGGAGCACGCGGGCACGCCCGCGGACCGGCTCGCTGCGCTGGCCGGACTGCTCGACGGGGGTACGGGGGCCACCCTGCTCGTGGCGCTCCGCGAGAACGGTGGTTCGCCTGGCGAGGACGCCTTCGAACACGGCCTCCGAGCCCTGATCGACGGCACGGCCGCCGCCCTGGCCCGCCTGTCCCCGCCCCGTCCGACCTGAGCCGCTCACCCGGTGGGATCCAGGCCACGCGCGGCCCTGACACGGCTGTTCCGTGACCGGGATTTGTCAGAGCCGGTTGGTAGTCATGGCGGTGCCCCCTATCGCTGGAGACGACCGTTGACTTCTGACCTGGACCTGCTCACCGAGCTCTCCGCCGAGCAGTTCGGCCGGCTCGGCGACCTCGACCGGACCCGCACTGACATGTTCGCCCGGCTCGACGAGCTCTATGTGCCCGAGCAGCACTGGCCCGCGCCGACGTTCACCGAGAAGGTCACCGCCGCGCTCGGGCCCGATCTCGACGACGCGCAGTGGCGTGCGGTGGGAGTGTGGGCGCAGTTGCGGTTGAACATGCCCCGCGACCGCGAGCACGGCGACTACCGCCCCGACCCCACGCTGCTGGCCATGCGGGTCGCCGAACGGAAACTCGCCTGGACCGGCGACGAGATCGAGCTGCTCTGGCGGGCAGCGGTCGAGCCGATCCTGCACGGTTACGGCCACGAGGCCCCACTGGCCATCCCGTGGGCGGTCACCAGGAAACTCACCCATGAGGAACAACGCCGCCATCTTCCCCCGATGCGCCGGATCCAGGAGATCATGACCGCCCACCCATGGCACTCCTGCTCGCGGTTCAAGCGCGACCTGGACCTCTTCCTGGCCGGGCATGCCGAGAACCCCGTAACGGCCGCCACCTGCCTGGTCGGCGGCGGCGACGGCTTCGCCACCCTGCTGGCCACCGAGTACGGCTCGCGCCTCGGCGACCCGCGGGCGTTCCCCCTGCTGCGCCACTGGATGACCGCCACCTCGGCACGTCCCAAGCCCGCCTGGCTCGGGCAGGCCGCCGGCCTGCTCACGCCGGACGCCGTCGTGCTCATCCGGGAGATCCTGGATCGGGTGCCCGCCTACCGGGAGTCGACGGTCCAGCAGCGATACGGCGATCATGTGCGGACCACGACGACATACCTCCATGAACGCACCGCCACGCTGCTGCGCGGCATGGTGTGGACCTGCGAGCTGATCGACGAACCGTGGACGGTCCCGCTGCTCGGAGAGGTGGCGCTGGCGGCGGGCATCGGGATCGGCGGGTCCGGGCCCAACTCGCGCTGCGAGATGCTGGTCAACGCCGCCCTGCTCGCACTGGGCCGGCACGGCGGTCTGAAGGTGGTGGCTCCGCTGGCCCGGATGCAGGCCAAGGTCAGGAAGAAGTCGATTCTGGCGAAGGTCGCGCAGGTGCTGGACGCGGTGGCCGCCCACGCCGGGCTCAGCCGCGAGCAGTTACTCGACCGGACCGCGCCGACGTTCGGACTCGGCCCCGATGGCGTACGGGAGGAGAAGGCGGGCGAGCACGTCATCCGGCTGGCGCTGGACGAGGCGGGCACACCGCTGCTGACCTTCCTCAACCCGGCGGGCAAACCGGTCAAATCAGCGCCGAAAGCGATAAGGGAGGGCCACGGCGCGCTGCTCACCGAGTTCAGGAACACGCTCAAGGAGCTACGCGGGGCCCTGCCCGCCGAGCGGTTCCGCGTCGAGCGGGCGCTGGCCGAGGACCGGGTCTGGCGCTGGAATCAGGTCGAGGAGTTCCTCCTCGACCACCCCGTCACCGGCGTCCACGGCAGACGGCTGATCTGGCAGATCCTGCAGGGCCCCGCCGGGACACCGGTCAGGGCCGGCGACGGCTGGGAGCTCACCGACCCGCTCGGCCGCCGGATCCAGCCCCGCGCCGACACCCCGATGCAGCTTTGGCATCCCATCAGGGAGACCGTCGAGGAGGTCCGTGCCTGGCGCGACCACCTGTTGGAGGTCGGGTCACGGCAGCCGTTCAAGCAGGCCTTTCGCGAGGTCTACCTGCTCACCCCGGCCGAGGAGCAGGCCGGGACGCTCTCCAACCGCTTCGCCGGACATCGACTGCGGTACGGCCAGGCCAAGGCGCTGCTGTCCGAACGTGGCTGGACCGGTCTCTCGCTCGGTCACTGGGACGCGGCGGGCGGCTCGGAGCAGGGCGAGGCCGTCAAGGACATCCTCGGCTGGCAGGCGTGCTGGGACATGCACCTGCCCTGGGAGTCCTGGGAGACCGACGGCGGCGGCACCGCCGCGTTCTGCCTCAGCGGCCCGATCCGGTTCTACCGCACCGGCGAGGAGTCGTCGCAGGAGGAGTTCCACGGACCGGCAGCGCTGACCGAGGTGCCGCCGCTGGTGCTGTCGGAGGTCATGCGGGACGCCGACCTCGCCGTCGGCGTCTCCTCCGTCGGTCTTGACCCCGAAGGGCAGGGCGACTACTGGCACTCCTACAACTTCGGCGACCTCACCGAGACCGCCGAGATCCGCCGCGACGCCCTGAGGCGGCTGCTCCCCCGGCTGCGCATCGCCGACCGGGCCGAACTCACCGACCGCTTCCTGCGGGTCCGCGGTGACCTGCGCACCTACCGGATCCACCTGGGATCGGGCAACATCCTGATGGAGCCCAACGACGCCTATCTCTGCATCGTCCCCCGCGGCGGGTCCGACCAGGTCTTCCTGCCGTTCGAGGAGGAGGGCGGCATGCTCTCGCTCATCATCTCCAAGGCGTTCCTGCTGGCCGACGACACCACCATCACCGACCCGTCCATCACCCGCCAGATCAAGGGCTGACCCGATGTCCTCGCGGGGCGAGCGGACCAGGCAATGTCCGTTTTTCCGGCCCGTGGAACCCCCGACGTTGACCCTGCACCCGCGCATGGTAAAGATCGGGGGAGACTGATTACGGAGGTGTTACGCGATGGCCAAGGTGCTGATCGTCACAGGTGACGCGGCGGAGGACCTGGAGGTGATGTATCCCTACCAGCGGCTGCTCGAAGAGGGGTACGAGGTGGACATCGCCGCGCCGAGCGCCAAGAGGCTCCAGTTCGTGGTGCACGACTTCGTCGACGGCTTCGACACCTACACCGAGAAGCCCGGGCACACCTGGCCCTCCGACCTCGCGTTCGCCGACGTCGATCCGGAGCGGTACGCGGCGCTGGTCATTCCCGGCGGCCGGGCGCCGGAGTACATCCGCAACGACCGCGACTGCCTGGAGATCGTCAGGCACTTCGCCGGGGCCGGCAAGCCGATCGCGGCGCTGTGCCACGGGCCGATCCTGCTGGCGGCGGCGGGCGTGCTGAAGGGCCGGGAGAGCAGCGCCTACCCGGCCTGCGCCCCGGACGTCGAGGTGGCGGGCGCGACCTGGGTCGACAGCGAGGCCCATGTGGACGGAAACCTGGTGACCGGGCGGGCCTGGCCCGACCATCCGGCGTGGATGCGCGAGTTCATGAAGGTCCTCCGTGTCGCAACCGGCTGAGAGCCAGGGACTTCTCTCGTCCGTCCAGCGCGCGCTGCACGTGCTGGAGGTGGTGGCGTCGGCCGGTGACGGCGTCACCGCCAAGGCCGTGGCAAGGTGCCTCGCGCACCTGCCTGTCCGCCGGACGTTCCACCCGGTCGCCCCGCGAGGCAGGTCCCACGGAACAGAACGGGCCGTGTCCCCTCGCGGTGTGAGGGGACACGGCCCGTGGCGCGTCCCTACCGGAGCGCGGTGCGCTGGTCCGCCGCCACCACGGCGACCCACACCATCGCGGTGATCGCGCCGATGGCCAGGGTCAGCGATCCCGCCTGCCCGCCCGACATCGCCCAGACGTCGCCGAGGGCGAAGACCAGACCGCTGAGCCGCGAGGCGGCGGCGAAGCCGGGGCGGCCGGCGCGGGAGAAGTGGCGGCCCAGCACGAAGCAGGCGGCGATGAGCGCGGTGAACGCGATGGATCCGGCGACCATGTGCAGGAGGGCGCTCCCGCTCATCGCGGTCGGCTGGCCCAGCGGGGTGCCTGCCGGGAAGCCGTCGCCCGGGTCCATGACGAACACCCCGGCGGCGGCCGTCGCGACGCCGTTGACCAGGATCAGCCTGGGCGCCCAGGTGCCGCCGGGTGTGCCGTGCAGCACGCGGCGCAGGCCGATCGCGCCGGCGATCGTCAGAGCGCCGCTGAGCAGGAAGTTGGCGATCTGCAGCCAGCCCAGGTCGCCGGTGCTCAGCATGCTCAGGGGGTGACGCGTCAGGTCGAAGCCCTCGCGGGTGAAGGCCTGGGCCAGCGACACGACCGTGAAGAGGGCCGCGGCGGCGACGGAGCAGGCGAGCAGGGTGCGCGGCGCGGGGGTGACGGGGGTGACGGTACCGGACTGGACGGCGGTCATGACTGCTTCCTCTCTGCTGCGACGGGGATCCGTCGCCGTACTCGGTCCGCCGGTCTCACCCGGCCTCGCTGACGCGTCGAACGAGGAGGGCGGGAATCGACGCCGCCGCACCGTCACCCCTCTGAGCTGCGAATACGTCACCTCACTAGCATTCCCTGTCATATCGCATTCCCTGTCACATCGGGCTGCGGCCCAGGTCAGGCGAGGCATGTCGATTTCCGCCGGCCCGGATCGACGCGTAGCCGGAGACCGGCGAGGATCGGTTCTCTGATAACCCGAAGGAGATATGACGATGCAGTTCCTGATGACCACCAAGGGCGGCGACGCGGCACCCCCGAGCGAGGCGGTCCACGCGGAGATGGCCGCGTTCGTCGAGGAGATGACCCGGGCGGGGGTACTGCTGGCGACCGGCGGCCTGGACCCGGCCGGCCTCCACGTCTCGGCCTCCGGCGGCGAGATGACCGTCACCGACGGGCCGTTCACCGAGGCCAAGGAGGCCATCGTCAGCTTCGCGCTCATCGAGGTGAACTCGAAGGAGGATGCCATCGAGCTCTCCCGGCGTTTCTGGAAGATCATCGGCGAAGGGGAGGGCACCATCCAGCAGGTCTTCGGCCCGGAGAGCTGATCAGGCCCCGAGGTCTTAGCACCGCGTGGTGCGGCGCCGCCGCACCACGCGGTCGGGTGGCCGCCCGCGACAAGCGCGGCAAGCCGCCAGAAACGATATCGGCGACCATAAAGAAGAGGGCTCACGCGTACTTTCCTGGACAGGGCCCCGGCAAGTTGATGTTTTGAACGGGTTCGTTCGTCGTCGTCCAACGGCGAGTAGCAGCGGGTAAGGAAACGCCAAGCCCGTAACGACAGACAGGCACGGCTCCCGAAGATCAATCGAAAGGAACGCCGGCAGAACGAGGCGCTTGCCCTCACTCGGCTGCGGAACGCGTTGCTGCGGCTCGGTCCGGGTCGGCGGCCTGCCCGGACGGCGTGCCCATGAACGCCCGGGACGTGACCGAGACCGTACTGATCAAGAAGTGTGGGCGTGAGGTAACTACCAGGCGCCTGCCAGGTGGTATTTGTCCAGGTGGCAGTCTTGAAGGATGAGGTACTCCGATAGAAGCGGAGGACTGTCCGCGCCAGAGCGGGACCGTCGGCAGAGGCTGCGGTTCCGGGCCGCGGACATGTTCGCCGGGGGAATCACCCCGACCCGGGTCGCCCAACTGCTGGGCATCACACTCAAGTCCGCGTATGAATGGCACGCCCTGTGGAGGCGTGGAGGCAAGGCCGCGCTGGTCTCCAAGGGCGCCGCGGGCAACGGCTGCAAACTCACCGCCGAGCAGTTGAGGCTGCTGGAGACGCTCCTGGGCCAGGGCGCCGCCGCGCACGGCTGGGACGACCAGCGCTGGACCAGCCCGCGTATCGCCCTGCTGATCGCGCGGAAATTCCACGTCTCCTATACCCCGCGTGCGGTGGCCTACCTGCTGCGGCGGCTGGGCCGGTCATTCCAGGTGCCCGCGCACCGGGCCGGCCAACGCGATGAGGCGCGGGTCGCCACCTGGGTGAAGCGGGCGTGGTCGGCGATAAAAGCACCCGGGCGGCCTGGGGCTCGTGGCTCGTCTTCGCCGACGAGTCCGGCCAGAGCCTAAGACCGCCCAAAGGCAGAACCTGGGCACCCAAGGGCCACACACCGGTCCTTCCGGTGTCCTATCGCGGCTCGGGCCGTACCTCGATCGCCGCGCTGCTGTGCGTCCGGCCCGGCGAGCGGACCCGGCTGATCTACCGCACGCTCACCTATCACCGCCGTAAACACGAGAACAAAGGGTTCAACGAGGTGGCGCTGCAGTCCCTGCTGAACTCCGCACACGCCCAGTTGGGCGGCCCGATCTCGCTGGTATGGGACAGCCTGCCCGAACACGTCTCGGCTCGGATGCGCGCCTGGATCGCCAACCAGAAAGACTGGCTGCCGGTCTACCGGTTCCCACCGTATGCCCCCGACCTCAACCCCGCCGAGGGCATCTGGGCGGCGCTGCGCACCAAGCTGTTCAACTTCACCGTGGATGACATCGACCAGCTGACCGCCCTGATCAAGAACCGGCTCAAGCCCATGCAATACCAACCCGAACTCCTGGCCGGATTCATCGCCGAGACCGGCCTCGTCCTGTCCGACCCACCGTAGCAACGCCCAACTTTCAGGCTCAGTACTTCCCTGGAGGGGCGAGAATCAGCGAGCCACTCCCTCAAGGTCGAACATTAGAATGAGATCGTGAAGCTACGCGCGGATCCGATTCATCGACTGAGCCTCACCCTCATGGGGATCGCCCTCATCGCAATGGCCCTTGAGGGGACACGGATAAGGCTTGGCATCGATATCCCCTTTCGGCTGGAAGACTTCCGGCAGGCTCCGCCTGCAGGTCTTCTGGATTGTGCCGTCTTCGGCATTCCGGCACTACTCCTTGGCGGCCTGCTTACGGCACGAGCCCCCTTGATAGGCGTCACCTGCACCGACGAGTTCATCAGGGTTCGCGGCTGCTTCCGGACCCGCACCATCCCGACCAGCGGGGTCACCGGTCTTCGCCGTGGCCGCCTGGGCGGACTGGAACTCCACTGGGAGGATCGGCGCGGGTGGCCGCGCTGGACCCGGATCGGCGCGTTCTCCGTCTCTTTTCTCGGCGGGAAGACCCGCGACTGGGTCACGCCGCACAACGCGCGATGCGCCGACGCCCTGGAAAAGTGGATCGATCAGCAATCCCAACACGGTGATCGGCATTGATCCGCGGGCATTGAGGCGATCTCATCAAGATCAATAAGGGTGGTCGCGATTCGATGCCTTCAAAGCGACGTCGGCAGACATGAATCGGGATGGATCGCGACGTCCCCGAAACAAGCGTGGAGCTTCCGGCCTGCGCCCGTGAGCGGGCGCAGTACTCGATGATCTCTCACCGGTGCGCCACCTGGCGGCTACGATCGAGTTTCGCGCGCTCGGCTCGTTCGAGGCCGTGATGAACGGGGAGCGGGTCCCGCTCGGAGGTCCGCGACAGCGTTCCGTACTGGCTCGGCTCATGGTGGCTCGTAGTGGGCCCGCCGCCAGGTCTCCAGGATCGGTGTGCCGTAGGTGGCCGGTCGGTGCGGGGTGAACAGGAACGGCCGCGGGAGGGGATCGCCCCTCCATCACCCACCGGATGTGCACTCGGGCACAGTAGGGCAAGGCAGGGCGAGGTAGAAATCATCCCATAATGCTTGAAAGGTCCGTATTTTTCATTTTAATATGCCTATTATGGAGTTAGAGTGAAATAAGTGAAAACGGAGCGGGGAGAATGGCGTGGAGGCGATGTCATCGGGAACGGGGCCTTTGTCACCGGACTTCGCCGGAATCGACCCCGAGCTGATGCAGGGCTTCATCGCCGCGCTGGAACGCGGTCGCGACGTGATCGGCGAGCAGACCGAGCGGATCCGGCAACTCCTCGCGGCGGCCGAGGTGTCGGCGGCGGGACTGCTGCCGATCAGGGAGATCGACGGCTGGGTCAGCGACGAACTCCTGGGGCTGCGCAACCGCCTGCAGACGATCAACCAGGACCTGCCCATGCTGGGGGTCGGCCTGCCGAAGCAGTCCTCGGCCTGGACCGGCGGCCTGTTCCAGAACCCGTTCCAGTGGGGGCTGCTGCCCTACGACGAGAAGACCGGAAAGTCCCCGGCGGGCAGCGCCAGGAAAGGCACCGAACTCGCCTTTCAGCTCTCGCGACTTCCCCCGTCCGCCCTCGGCCTGCCCGATGCCGCCTACGACCGGATCCTCGGCAAACTCGCCGACGGGCAGCAGGACGCCTATCTCACCGCCGGGTTCTTCCGGGGCATCGGCCCACAGGGCATGCTCGGCATGCTCCAACGTCTGGACAGGTACGACAGGAAGGCAGCCGACAAGCACCGGAAGGTCATCGGCGACGCCCTGGCCACCGCGGTCGGCGCGCAGCCGGCCCTGCTCGGCTCGGAGTGGGAGGCGGGCACCCTCAAGAAGGCGCCGGACGGCGAGCTGGCATCCCTGCTCCGGTACGGCATGTTCCCCGCCGCGTGGCTCACCGAGATAGCGCGGGGCAGGGTGGGAAAGCCGGTCGGCGACGGCGACGGCACCCGCCCCCGGCGGTGGAAGACCGACCTCGCCCCACTGCTGCCCGCCCTGGCGAACAACCCCGAGGTGGCCAGGGGCCTGTTCAACGCCATGTCGCGCGAGGACCTCAGAGACCTGTTCACCGAGCTCAACCGGCTGGAAAGCCCCGAACACGCCTTTCAGCGGCCGCCGGGCATGGACTTCGACGTCAGCGCGGAGTTCGGCCGGATGCTCGCCGCCGGAGGCGGCGCCTACGAGAAGGGCCCGCACAGCCCCGAGGCCGCGAAGTTCGCCTTCAACGTCATGACCATCATGGGCGACCTCAGGGACACCGACAGCACCGAGGAGACCCCGGCCACCCCGATGGAGGTCGCACCGGCAGCCAGGATCTTCATGTCCACGCTGGCCGGAGCCTACGCCGCCGAGATCACCGAGGGGGCGAACATCGGCGACGCCAACATGACCGAGGCCAGCACGCTCAAGCCCTTCACCTCGGCCTTCGGCACGACGGCGGCGTTCACTCTGAGCCCGAAGGACACCTACGACTTCCTGAAGACCTTCGCCGACTCCGCCAAGAACCTCGCCCCCTTCGACCAGGGCATGGGCCGCTTCTCCCAGCGGCTCATCGCCGACGCCTCGGCGACGGCCCGGCGCACCGGGGACGTCGAACACCTGGACAAGGCGTTCACCGCTCTGGGCAACGTACGCGGCTTCGAGCTGGCCGCGATCGAGAAGGTGCAGGGTGACCTGGACATGGTCGACAAGCAGCGCAAGGACCTGACGAACTTCCTCCGGGACAACGCCATCGGGCTGATCAGCATCTACGCCGCGCCGACCCGGGCGTACGACTTCGCCTGGTACGCGTTGAGCACCTACTTCTCCGCCGACGGCGCCTTCGGCAAGGAGGACGAGACCCGGATGGACAAGGTCGACAAGGACGACCGGGCGGCCACCCTCAGCCGCCAGCACACCTACGCGCAGCTGCTGATGGCCAACGGCTTCACCCCGAAGGTGACGGCCGCCGAGTTCCAGGCCAGCTGCCCACCCGGCGTGTCCATCATCGACGCCAAGGGCAACCTCAGACCGTTCGCCGAGCTGGTCAAGCAGGGGAACAAGGGGTTGGAGTCCTTCGAGCGGTGGGCGGCGGTCAATGGGATGGGGAGCGAAGACGAGCTATCAATGGGCGATCTATCCCAAAAGATGGCGAGTCGGTTCGAAGGCGGTAACAAACTGAGCAGAGAGCGCGGGTTGGCCTACGATAGCTAGCTCACGAAGTCGGAAGACACTCGGTCTCGCCCCGCACTCCGTATTGCCCGTTACCCGGTGACTCCAAGATGATCACCGTCTTGTATGTGTCATTGGCAAGCCGAATGGGAGCGTTGCCCTGATCTTCGGCAATCCGGTAAGGGGCAACCGAGGAGAGCACACCGAGCATGTAGGTATTGAGCCCGCCCGGATCACGTTGCGACGCGGCATCCCTCGCCGTAGCCGCGAAGGTCCGCTTGGCCTTTCCCTCCCCACAGGGAATATCGCGCCCACCAGAATCCGTGATACGGACATCAAGAACGTGGCTCTCCTTCATCAACTCGGTGATATGCGATTTGAGGGTCTCCCCCGCCTCAGCCGCCGTAGGCCCGCTCTCCCCACATCCGGACACCGCCAGCAACCCCACCGCACACACCAGAACGCCACACCGTACAAAACGTGTCATGCATTCCTCCAGCGCTGGCCGAGGTGCCACAGGTCCAATAATGTCCAATAGTCCGTCCGATGTATCCGCATCCGAAGGGGAATAAATGAATTCTCGCCCGGAGGACCTGGTGCCCAACCCGCGGCGCCAACTGCTGGAACAGACGTTGACGGAGGTCAGGGCGCGGGTCGCGATCCTGGAGGCCGCCCTCGACCCGGCCCATGGCCGGCTCACCGGCCGGCCGACCTGGGTGGGGCCGAAGGCCCGGACGTTCACCGAGGACCTCACCGCCCGCCGCGTACGACTACGCCAGGCGGCCAGGGCGCTCGTCGACGCCCTCGAAGAGGAACTCCGCTCCACCCCGGCGAAGGTTCCGCCCTCCACCGCGCGGTACTGACCCGGGCCGGCAACGCCGCCCCTGGCGAACCGCGTCTTCGGCACGCCTGCGCCGATCCTGGGCGGTCACCGGCCGGCGCGGCGGACCTGAGCCCGGTAGTGGTCGAGGACGTCCTGGCGGAGGAGGTGGCCGAAAGTCGTCGAGGACGGCGACCGCCGCGCCCCAGCGCCCGGCCTGGTCGCCCGCGGCCCGGCGGGCGGCCTGGTGTACATCTGCTCCTGCGAAGTCGCGCCGCGGGGGGCGGCGCCGGCCGCCACGCCCGTCGGTCGCTTATTCGGCCACCGTGTGCTCGGCGAGCCGCTCGGGTGGCTGAGCCTCCGCGGCTCCGGCCGGAGCCTGGAGGACACGCGGCGCGGTGGCCTCCCGAGATGCCTGATAGGTGGCCATCGTCCGCTCAGGACCCCGCATCTTGCGCCAGAGGAGGTACTGCAGGGCCATCAGGGGGCCCACCGGCACCATGACGGGGAACAGCTCCGTCAGCAGGCCCGTCCGCATCGCGAGGACCAGCGTCGCGGCCAGCGCCAGTGAGGTACCCGCGGCCAGCCAGCCGGCGGCACGCCCGAATGCCTTGAACGACACCAGTGTCCACAACACGAACATGAGCACGTCCCCGAGACCGATCACCACGGGCTGCGACCCTCCCGACCAAGCGAAGACCGGCGCGAACGGCAGGTCGATGACCTTGCGCAGGAAGTCGCCCATCGTCGGCAGCAACGTCGTGGCCACGAGGTCGTAGCCGGCCAGGAGCGAGGCGAAGACGGCCACGTCGCGGGCCTTGATTCCACTCTGGACGTAGAGGTTGCACACGCCGATGACGAGGATCAGCAGGAGGGCGTTGTTCCAGGCCGTCGCCGCGGTGGACGCCAAGAGGAAGAGCACGAGATCGAGCGCGGCCGCGCCGAACGCCACCAGCAGCGCCACCCGCCCCGACAGCAGCGGTGCCAAGGTGATCTGGATCGCGAAGACGGTCATCAGGCCCAGCACCGTCGCGACGGCGAACGACGGCAGGGCGAGATAGACCACGGGGATGACGAGGACGGCGGTCATCATCACCATGACGTCCCCGAGCGTGTACAACCCGACCGGAGGCCGTTCCATCCGCACCCGGAGGAAGTAGAACACTCCGAGCAGGATGGCCGCCGCCGGAATGAGGACGATCACCACGATCTCGGCGAGGATGGAATTCACTGTACGGTCTCCGAGCGCTTCTTCAGGGGCGCGAAGCTCAGCTCGCGCAGGTCCGCGCGTATGGGCGCGGTGGGCGGCATCGTGGCGCGTTCACCGTGCACGATGACGCGGGCCAGTGGGATCTCCTGTTCGAGGCCCCGCTTGTGGATCCGGTCGGCGGCCTGCCGGTCGTCGCTGAGGATGTGCAGTTCCAACCCGTCGGACCCCGTCTGCAGAGACCATCGGGACGGGAACCTCGCCGCCGGATCGGCCTCGACGAGTTCCAGGATGTCGCGCGGGGTCACGGTGTGGTCCGCGAAACGGTACAGGTGCCCGTCCTTGCCCAGCACCCGTGAGGTGGCCGGCAACTGCGCCAGCTCGCAGCCGAGATCGTCATCGGCCAGCCGGCGCACCACGTCTCCGCTGAACAATCTGAGGAGAAGAGTGGTCTCCCGGTAGGGGAAGACCGGGGTGAAGGTGAGCACTCCCAGCTCACCGGGCTCGGCGGTCCGGGTCCCGGTGAGATCGAGCACCTCGGTGATGCCCTGTTCCGGATGGAAGTGCAGATGCCCCCCGGTGCAGATCTGGCCGCTCGCCGGAGCGATCTCGGTCATTCCGTAGGTTTCCACGACCGTGGCCCCGAAAAGTCGTTCGGCGCGGCGGCGCAACCCCTCGGTGAGGAGCTCGCCGCCGCACGTGATCTGCCGCAGCCCGAAGTCGGCGGCCGTGTACCCGAGCCGCTCACCGACCTCCACCAGCAGGCCGAGGTAGCTCGAGTAGGTGACCAGCAGGACGGGCCGGGCCTCCGCGTCGGAGAGCCGGGCGCCGCCCGCCAGCCGGGAGAGCGAGATCTCGGGCTCCACCAGCCCGAGGGAGCAGGGCGCCGCGCCGATCAGCGCGGCCGCCCCGGCGAGACAGTGGATTCCGAAGAAGGCACGCGAAACCAGGTTGAGCTGGATGACGTCGCCTTCGCCGAGCCGGTTGTCGATCAGGAGCGAGACCGCGGACATCGCGGTGAGCAGCTCGGCCTCGTAGCGGGAGAACCACACCGACGACGGCGGACCGGTGGTGCCGGAGGTCTCCGCCCGATACCAGGGCCGGACACCGCGGTTCACGAGTGCCTCGGGTGTGTCCCGCAGGGTCTCCTTGCGCGTGACCGGCAGCCGCTCCAGGGTTGACAGGTTCACCTCGTCCGGCCGCATGCCGACACGATCGAAGAGGTCCCGGTAGTACGGGGTCTCGGCGTACGCCATACGTGCGAGGCGGCGCAACCTCCGGTCGTCGATGGGCTTACGGTCCCGGACCGACATCGAGGTGCCACGGAACGCCTCAAGGTCGCCGATCCCACCGAACTCGGCACGGGTGGCCAGGATGTCGGCGACGACACGCTCGATGTTCGCCACCCGAAGCCGGCGACCGAACACAAGGGAATAGCCATGGTGTAGCTGGGCCGCTGCGGTCCTCAGCACGGATTTCTCCTCCGATGGCGGCAGTGAACCGGGGTCGCCCCGGGACGCACGCGTCCCGGGGCGACCTTTTGACACTGTCGGTCAGTACGGGCAAGCCGCGAAAGCGACTGCGGTAAGCGCGCTCACTGCGTACTTGCAGTAGGCGAAGGTAGCCTTGACCATTTCCACTCCTTCCGATTCTGTTCATCCCCGTGAGCCGTGACAGGCGTATAGGCCAATCCGAAAAGTGGCCCTCGGGCACATACCCCGTACGCCCGGCACACCGTCAAGGTGTCATTCAGTCGAGGTAAATGTCCAGCAGTTTCCACATAAACTTATTTGTAATTATTAACAGCGCGACCTGGATAGATTTGTAGATTTTTACTAATAAGCCTGAGCTAAATCCGGGAGACAGTCAGGGCAGGGGTGGTGTAAAAGGCCCTTCCCGTCGAAGGCGAAGCGCCGAAGGACGTCAACATCGCAGGGGCGTCATCGACCAGCGAGACCTTCGAGGATCGCGGACCTTACCGGCCTCGGCGAGCTCGATCCGCAGGTCCACGACCTCGGAGCCGGCCGAGCCCTGCACCCTTTTAGCCCTGCCTGAAAGGTATTGGCAGCCGGATGCCGGTCGGGGCAGACTCCGAAGCGCGCTCCTCCTCAAGGAAAGTCCACTATTCGAGGAACCGCGATTTTCAGTTGGCCGTACATAGAGAGGCCGATGAGACGGTCAAGTAGCTAGACATTCAAGGAAAGCCCCGGTCACCGGTAAGAGGTCATCCCACGCCATTTATATGGAACGGCGATTTCCGGAACAATCGCTCACGCCCCCGCATAGGGCAACAACCGAAATCCCGAAAAGAACCGCGTGGAACACGCTCACGATCCAGGGCGGCCGGGTAGCGCTCCGTGCGATGCTGCGCCTCGTTCGCGGTGAGGTCGGGCAACGGGATCAGCCGTACCCCCGCTGACTGCGATCGCGGGCGATCCGGGACGCGATCGCCGGTGAAGTCGTAGATCACGCGTTCGTCACTATGGATCCGCCGGCGGAAGCGCCGATGCATGCTGGAGGCATGTCTAAGGCGGCAGAAAGTTCTGCTCAGCCGCGGCGTGCGCGGATGTGGCGGATAGCGGTGATCGTCGCGATCCTACTGACGACGGTCTTGCTGGCGGTGGGGCTGGTCGGTTTCTTCGCCGATCCCCTGCAGGTGCCGGCGGGGCTGCTGCAGGTGCTCGATCAACGGGCCAGCGTGGTCAGCATGTTCATCGGTGCGGTCGGACTGATGGTCGCGGTGGCGGCGCTGCTGGTGCAGTTGCGCGCTGAACATGCGCGCGCCGACACCGCCGGGCCCGGTCTGCCGGAGAACCGGCCGTCGACATCCTCGATGCCCGCCGTCGGGGCGGCGGGGCCGCAGCCCGCCTCGGGTGGCGGACAGACGCGTACGTATAGCGGTGATCACATCGAGTTCCATGGCAACACCTTCACCAACGGAAAGGTCGTCGGTAAGTCGGTCGGCGCTGCCGAGCCTTCTCCACCGGACGTGGACGGACGATGACGGGCGCTGAAGGCGACCACATCGAGGTCCGGGACAACACTTTCATCGGCAGCAAGATGGTCGGTGCCGAATACCAGTACCACCAGCATCATCATTACCCGTCCAAGCCCCAGCCGGCCCACCCGGTGTGGGCCGCGCAGTCACGCCTGTCGGTGGCCCGCGTCAGCGGTCACGCCGGCCTCCCGGAACGGGGTGTGACCGCAGCCATGGGCGGTGGTTGCCTGGTGGGGCCGCTGGACGTGGTGACCTGCGCCCATGTGGTCAACGACGCGCTGGGCAGAGACGCGGAGTCCCCTCCCGACGAGCCGGTTCTCGTGGACTTCCCACTGCTCGGCGTCGAGCACGCACCCATCGAGGCGAAGGTCGTCTCCTGGTCCTATGAGCACGACGTGGCCGGGCTCCGTCTGGCCGAGCCGCCGCCCGCGGCCGCGCAGCCGACGCTGCTGCTGGTCGCGCACGACGTGTGGGGCCACGAGTTCAACGTCTTTGGTTTTCCCGACGACTACGACATGGGGACGTGGGCGTCAGGCCGCATTCTCGGTGTCACCGGTCAGGGGTGGTTACAGGTCGAGAACACACGTTCGGGCGGCCGCGTCATCGCGCCGGGGTTCGGCGGCGCGGCCGTGTGGGACACCCAGCACGGAGCGATGATCGGGATCGTCGTGGCCCACGACCCGCGGGTGGAGCACCGTACCGCCTTCGTCATCCCGGCCGAGTTGATCATCCGGGTGTGGCCCGAACTGGTGGACCGATCCCTGGCCGCCTCGCCGTACCGGGGGCTGGACGTTTTCGGGGAGAGCGACGCGGAGTTGTTCTTCGGCAGGGAGGAGGAGGCCAAGGCGCTGGCCGCCAAGACGCTGAGGGCGGGGCTCACCGCGGTGTTCGGCCCTTCCGGCTGTGGCAAGTCCTCGCTGCTGCAGGCGGGGGTACTACCGATCCTGCGCCGTGACACCGGCGTCCTGGCCCTGCCGGTACGTCCCACGCAGGGCGCCACACCGCTGACCGCCCTCGCCGTGGCGCTGCTGACCGAGCTGGAGCCGGAGCTGTCGGAGTCCGCCAGACTGGCGGAGGTCGCCGTGCTGGAGCCGGCGCTGCGAAACGGCGGGCTGGTGGAGACCGTAGGTCGGGTGCGCGCGCGGGCGGGCAGGGAACGGCTGGTGCTGCTGATCGACCAGTTCGAGGAGATCTACAGCGACCCGGCGGCCGCCGAGGAGTTCGTCAACGCGCTCCTGCCACTGCTGCGCACTCCCGGAGCGGCCACGCACGTGCTGCTGGTCCTGCGGGCGGACTTCATGACGTACCCGTTGGCGAACTCGGAGTTCGTCGAGCTGCTCCATGGCGCGCTGTATCCCGTGGGCCCGTTGAGCGAGGAGCGGCTGCACCACGCGATCGAGGGGCCGCTGGAGCGTACGGGCGTGCGGTTCGAACCCGGCCTGGTCCGGGACATCCTCAAGGACGTGGGCGACCAGCCGGGACGCATGCCGCTGGTGCAGTTCGCGCTGACGATGCTGTGGGAGCGGCGGCGTGGCGGCCTGCTCACCCAGGCCACCTATGACGAGATCGGCGGGGTGCACGGCGCGCTGGCGGGCTACGCGGAGAAGGTGTGGAACGAACGCCTGGCGCCGGACGATCACGAACGCGCCCGGAACCTCCTGCTCCAGCTCGTACGGCAGGCGCCGGGCCAGCCCCCGACCGGCGCGCTGTTACGCAGGTCCTCCACCGACGAGGAGACCTGGCGGCTGGGCCGGGAACTGGCCGACAGCCGACTGCTCGTCATCGCGGAAGGCCCACCGGGCGTGCAGACGCTGCGCCTGACCCACGAGTCGCTGATCGAAAACTGGGAGCGGCTACGTACGTGGGTCTACCGGGACGGGGAGTTCCGCACCTGGCACCACGAACTTCGCCAGGCCGCCGAACGCTGGCACGACCGTCAGGACCCCGCCGAGCTCCTGCGCGGCCCCCGGCTGGCGGAGGCGCTGAGGTGGGCCGACCACCGCGGCGGCGACCTGTCGGCGGCGGACCGGGAGTTCATCGCCGCGGGGAAGGAGGAGGAAGGGTCCGCCGAGCGCCGTCGCCGAAGGTCGGTGCTCCGTCTCAGAGCGTTGCTGGCCGCCGTTCTGGCGCTCCTGGCCGTCGCGACCTACGCCTACGTCCTGAGCAGGACCCAGCTCCGTACCCTGGCCGCTCAGACGCTGGCCACCCGGGCGGAGAGCGCCCACACCGCGCGTGATGTCGCGGTGCTGCACGCGCTGGCCGCCTACCGCAGCGACCCCGAGGAGCCGAGTGTCCTGCGCGCCCTGTTCGGCAAGTACGCCGACTACGCGGACGCCGAGCTGCTGCTGCCGGGTTCGGGAGCCACGTCCGAGCGTGTGATGGCGAGCGAGGACGGCTCGGTGGTCGTCCAGGAGGAGTCGCACGGCGTACGGGTCTGGCAGCCGGGCCGTGGGGACGTCACCGGCCGCCAACTCCCCTTCGCCGCGAAGGTGACCGGCAGTGTCCTGAACGTTCAGGGAGACCGGCTGGCCATTGCCACCTCGGGCGGCGTGATCGAACTGTGGGACCCCCGGGCGGCCCGCCTGGTCGATCGGGCGGAGACGCCGGGCATCGCCTCGGAGCCCCGGGTGCTGCTGGGGTTCGACGCCACCGGCAGACGGCTGCTGGTCCACGACCGGGCGGGGAACGCGGTCGTCGTCTGGGACGGGGAGCGCCACCGTGCCATCCGGCTGCCCGACCTCGGCGGCCGGGAGTTGAAAACCGTCGAGATGAGCGAGGACGACGTCGTGTCGGCCTACGCCGGTTCCTTGGAAAGCGGCGTGGACAACTGGCTGCTGGTCTCAAAAGGGGAGGACCGGTTCGGGCGTGGCTACACGTTGCCCGCCGCGCGGAAGCGCGGCACCGCGCTCGCGCACGACGGCCGGACGCTGGTGACCTGCAGGGACAGCGCCGACGGTATCCAGGTGACCACCTACGGCGTGCGTACCGGCAAGGTCCTGGCCAGGAGCCGTCTCCCGCACGTCGACTGCACGGACCACCCCGACCCCGGCAGGCTCAGCCACGGGGGCAGGCTGTTGCTCCTGCGGCACGCTCTGGTCGACCTCACCGCCCGCGAGATCGTCGGGGGACCCGCGGGAGCGTCGGTGTCCCCCGTGGCGACCGGCGCCGACGGCAGGTGGAGCATCTGGGACACGGGCCGCGGCGGGGTGTTCGAGGTGACGGCGGGCCACCGGCTCGTCACCAACCCGCACCGGGTGCTCGCGACGGCGGTGGTCGGCGACAAGTACGTGGTCACCGTGGACGACGACGACCGGCTGCGGGTGTGGAACGCGGAGAGCGGGCTGCTGCGGAGCGAGAGGCCCGCGCGCCTGCGGGAGGGTGCGGGTGAGCGGTCGCCGCTGGATGAGAACGCCGTCCGCGTCGTGCCGCTGCCCGGCCGCCAGGAGGTCGCGCTGGCGCGGGCCGACACGCGCGAGCTCGTCCTGCTGTCCGTACCGGACCTGCGACCGATCGGCTCGGCGACGCTACCCGCCCCGGCCGCGCCCCACCAGGGGAGTACGCCTTTCAGCCTGCACGCCACCCCTGGTGGCCGCGTCGTGGCCTTCGCCGGCGGGCTGGTGAGCCGATGGGAGAGCGTGCCGCTGCGTCTGGTGGGCCCCCCGCTGGACCTCAGCGGCCAGATGGCGCAGCTCTCCGCCGACGGTGACCCGGACACCATGAGCCTGCTGCCCGGCTACGACGGCACGGCCGCGCTGCTCGTGACGCGCGCCGCGCGGCGGGTGCAGCGCTACGACTTGACGCTCGGCAGGGTCACCCGCGACTACCTGCTGCCCGGCAGGGGCCCGAGCACCCCGGTGGCCGTGAGCGGCGACCTGGCCAGGCTGATCGTGCACAACGCGGACGACCGCAACGCCTTCACGCTCTGGAACCTCCCTTCCGGAGGCGACCCGGCGATCGGGCGGCTGACCGGCACCTACACCCAGGCCGACGCCTTCGACCTGTTCCGGCTGCGCCAGGCGCACGCAGATCTGGACTACAGCAGCGACTTCGTCACGTTCAGGCTCAACGACGCGCTCGGTCATCTGACGATGTTCACGGGGGGCCGCGGCCTGCTCTACCGGACGGGCACGACGCGCGTGCTGAGCACGGATCCCGACGAGTGGGCCCGCCGCCTGTGTGCGGTGTCGGGCGGGCGCCGGTTCGCAGCCGAGGAACTGTCCCAGCTCCCCGACGGCACGGCGGCCGACCCCTGCGAGTAGGACGAGGCTTCGGCGACCGGTCCAGAACAGCGGCCACGGCGATCCCACCAGAGTGCACATCTGATCGGCCTCGGCCGGGGCATCGGGTACGGCGTCGGCCGCCTGGGCGCCCCATCACCGCGTAGCGGCCCGGCTCGATCAAATCGACCCTGCAAGGTGCGGCACGCGCCACTCCTCTGACCAATGGTCCGGGTGTGTATCCTACGGCGCAGAATTCGACCTCGGTAAAGAGAACAGCACCTGGCAGGTCAGAATTCACCGCAAGGCTCTCAGCCACGAAGAGTTCACGCCAAACATCATCAGCTTGACTCTGCTCAAGCTCCAGTTCTGGCTGGACCACTGAACACCGATCCGAGGAGCGTTATGACCGGTTCCGGGCCGACGGGATGGTATGGCATCAGCGGGCGTGGCTGGGCTGATATCGAGGTGATCCGTGCCAGGCTGGGAGCGGGTGCCGACCCGAACTCGGGCGTCTACTCCTTCGGCGGCTACGACGGAAAGCCGTTGCACCTCGCGGCCGAATGGGGAACCCCTGAGTCGGTGACCGAGCTGGCGGGTCGCGTCGACGACGTCGACGCCGAGTATGACGACCGGACCGCCCTGTGGGTGGCCGTCTTCGCCCACCGCCTGGACAGCGCCCGCGTCCTGGTCGCCGCCGGAGCGGACCCGTGGCGGCCGATGATGGCCGGATGGTCTCCTGGACGGCTCGCCCTCGCCGGTCCGGCGCCCGACCTGTTCCCGGTCCCTGCGGGGCACCCCGGCCTGTCCCCCGCCGAGGCCGCGACGGTCGCGGAGGCGCGACGCCTGATCGCCGCGCTGGGGGAATTCGACGAAGAAGGCTTCAGCATGGCGTGCGTGGCGAACATCAGCGCAGCCGAGGCCGCGCGGCGGTTGGAGGCCCGCCCGGCCGATGACGCCGACATCGAGGCGGCCCTGGATGATCCGTGGTCCGACCCCGACGGCAACCTGGGGATCGTCGGGGTCACCGACGTTCCCGGCGGATGCGTCGTCACCCAGCCATGGGGATACGTCCCCTCCACCCCCGAAGTGACCCTGCCGCTGTCCGTGGGAACGGTCTGTCACAGCATGTTCGCCAACCCCAAGAGCGGCAGCCAAGGGGCCGTGAGCCGCGACGGCGTCCTTGAGGACTCGGACACGCATCCCGGCGGTGGCGACGCCGGGGGCCACCTGACGGCCGACGAGATTCTCGCCGAGTACCTCTACCAGGGCCAGGCCGAGGCCTATTGCTGCGCCGCGGCGGGACTGCGACCGCCCGACGCGCGAGCCGTCGTCGGCCCACCGGATCTGTGGTTGCGGCTGCCGGAACGAGACCGCTGAAGCCGTAAGGATCGCGTAGAACATCCGCGCCCCGCTCAGCCTCGGGAGAGGCCGAGAATGACCAACAGCGCGAACGAAAGCGACATATTCCTATCGAATCTGACGTGGATCACGAATCTCTCCAGGGAGTCGCTAGTGATGATCACGACGTTTGGTCCGGCTGAAATCATCGGCTGCCCGGGCAGCATGTCACCGGGGAACGGTGTGCCGGTGGGCTCACCGTCCGTCACCTCTGTCACAAGGAACCTGCTGCCTACATGGACGCTTGTCGAGTCAAGGGCACTGGCAAGAAGGGCAGCCGCAGCGATCGAACCTTTCTGCTGACAGGGGGAAGAGGAGGCTCTGGTGCGGGTTGTTTCGGAGCACCAGTACGTCATGAATGTGTCATCGGAACTGTCGTGTCTGCGCGGCAAGCACCGCAGCTCGGACGTCCGCAGGCAGTTCGACCACCACCATCTCCACACCGAAGTTCCTTCAAAGGCGAGCGTTATTCAGAGAATTCCCGTTTCTGTCGCTGCCGAGGACGGGGTTGACGGGCTCTTCCTCGGTGAAGATCCTGGGTTCGGCGGCTTTCATCGCTCGACCACTACGCGAGAGACGAGGCCTGTGACATGACAGGACGGCACCGTACGCTGACCTGGACGGTGGCTTTCACAGTCGGCCTGGTCGTTGCCGGGCTCGGCGGCTATTTCGCGGTGGCCGGGCTTGACGAGGCGGACAAGCTGGCCAGCGTGGTGGGCAGCCTGGCCGGCGTCATCGGTGTCGGGCTTTCCGTCTACGCGCTCACACTCGCACGACGCGTTCCCGAAACGTCGTCGGAGAACGCCGGTCCGGTATCCACTCCGAGCGGCGACACCGTGACGAACAACGTCAGCGGCACCGTGCACGGCCCCGTCTTCCAGGGGCTCGACTTCACCGGACCCATCACCCTTGGCTCCTCGCCGACCGATGCCACGGAAGGGACGTACCGGAAACCGGCCGAGGAACCACCAAGCGATCGGACCTGACGAGAGCTACGTAACCGGCGGAAAAACCGGACAAGCTCAGTCGGTCGCCAGATCAAGACAGTAGATATCCCAGAACGGCGGCACAACCCCTGGTATTGGGCCTTTTCTGCCGATCAGCTGCCAGCCCGAAGCCGCATAGAAAGCGTGCGCCTGGGTCGCGTCCGGCTGCACCGAAAGAACCGCGCGGGATTCCTGTCTGGGGCCGAGCAGCGAGTCGACCAGGCGACGGCCGACGCCTCTCCCCCGCCACCGTTCGCTCACCCCGATGTCGATCAGCGCGAAGGTCCGCCCGTCCCACTCCTGTGTGACGTCGGAGGGCACCGGGGTCGTGAAGTTCTCCCACCACCGGTGATCTGTCGGCAGACGATGTCCGTATGTGAAACCCACGACATCCGCACCGGACAGCGCGATGGAGATCCCGAAGGTGAGGTCTTCCCGGATCGTGGTCAGCATGTCCTCGTGCTCCTGCGACGCCCGCTCCCCGAAGACGAAGGGTGGCCGGAGGAAGATCTCGTCATGCAGTCTCCGAATGGCGAGATGACAGGAAACAGCCAGTTCTCTGCCGCCGGCGCGGAGGGAGACAGCCGGCCCTGTCATGAGCCGGAGTCGTTCAGCGGGCCGATCCTCGCCCAGAGGTCAGCGGCATCCGAATCGCCCAGATTCTCCAGGAGTGCAGCCGCTCTTCTGAAATAAGCTCGGGCCTCTCCCCGCTGCCCCATGCCCTGGTACG
This sequence comes from Streptosporangium sp. CA-115845, assembly GCF_050943795.1. Taxonomy (NCBI): domain Bacteria; kingdom Bacillati; phylum Actinomycetota; class Actinomycetes; order Streptosporangiales; family Streptosporangiaceae; genus Streptosporangium; species Streptosporangium sp. CA-115845. The sequence continues at coordinate 7,920,216 of NZ_CP191988.1, forward strand.
CCTCTCCGATACCGATCAGGGCCCGTGACTCGTTGAGCCTGTCCTCGAAGGTGCCGAACGTTGCCAGCGCGAGCTGATAACTGTCCCGCGACTCCTCGTACGAGCCCGACTCCTTCAGGGCCAGTCCGAAAGCACACCTGCCCCAGGCGAGGCTCCATCCGTCCTCGATCTCTGTGAACAGACCGAGCGCCACACGACAGTAGTCGGCCGCTTCGGTATGCATTCCGAGCGACCCGTAACATTTTCCAAGGCTGAGCCAGGCCATCCCCTCCCCTCTTTTCTCCCCAATCGCCTGGAAAACGTTGATCGCCTCCTGGGTCACCTCTATCGCCCGGTCCAATTGCCGACTCTCCTGGAGAACGGCCCCTATCTGCCGCAGTGAGAAGCCCTCAACCCAGCCGTCTCCCACCTCACGTCCTGCCTCAGCGCTGTTCTGGTAACACACGAGTGCTTCATCGAGGCGTCGGAGCAACCAGTTCGCATCACCGAGCCCCAAATAGTTACAGGCCTCTCCATATCGGTCACCGATCGACCTGGCGGCCTCCACCCCGACAGTGTGGATCTCACGCCAGTCCGACCAGTACGAACGGAGCTCGAAGAAGCCGTACATCACTGCCGGAAATCTCCACGCTATGTCGAACTGTTCGGTCTTCACGGCCATAGCCAGGGCGTCGAGCAGGTTGCCTCTCTCCCGCTCGAACCACTGCATGGCTCTGTCCACGTCATCGAACAGGAGAGGGGTGATCGACACGCCGTCAATGTCGATGGGAACGCTGTGAAATCCCGGCAGAATGACCCTGTGCCCGTTGTAGACACTCACGAGATACCAGAGAAGGCATCTTCTTACGGCTGCGATACGCACCGAAACGGTCTCTTCGGCATTCACCCGTTCAACGGCGTAAACCCGTAACAGATCGTGTAGAAGATACCTTTCCGGCGCCACGGGTTGTACCAGGTTACTGCTCGTAAGCGCGTCTATCAGCCGTCGCGTGGTCCTCTGGTCCGCTCCGATCAGGGCTGCTGCGGCCGCAACGCTGAATTCGGAACCCGGGTGCAGACCAAGGAACCTGAACATTCGCGCCAGGTCCGGATTGAGCGCCTTGTACGACCACGAGAACACTGCCCGCACATCACTTAGCTCGTCATCCTCGATCCCCAGTGCGTCGAGCCTGGCGTGCTCGTCCGCGAGTTCCATCGCGAATTCCGCCATACTGGTGTATGGATGACTTGTTATGCGTTCGGCTATTATGCGCAACGCCAATGGAAGATAGGCGCACTGTGCTGCCAGCTTCTCCGCGGCACCCCGCTCCGCATCTATCCGTTCTGCTCCCACTATGTTCCTGAGCAGTTCCAGCGATTCAGCCGGCGAGAGAGCATCTATGACCATACGTACCGCACCCTCTCGAACAACAAGTCCTTGTAGCGTGTTGCGACTGGTCACGAGTGTTGTACACGTCGGAGAGCCGGGCAGGAGATTCCTCACCTGCTCGACGGACAACGCGTTGTCGATGACCACCAGAACACGCTTGCCGTTCAACACGGAGCGGTATGTCGCCGCCCGCTCCTCGGAGTCCGTGGGGATCCGGTCCGGAGTGACGTTCAGCGCACGCAGAAAGGAGTCGAGGGCCTGGCCGACGCTCACCGCGGGACCCGGACCGTATCCCCTCATGTTGATGTAGAGGTCTCCGTCCGGGTAGTGGTGGCGCACGCGGTGGGCCCAGTGGACCGCCAGGGCGGTCTTACCGATCCCCGGTGTCCCCGCGATCGCCGAGATGACGGCCGACGCGCCCGCCCGCCGGCCGCTCTCCGGTGAGTCGCATGGCAGGAGGGCGTCCAACCTGGCCATCTGTTCTTCTCGGTTGACGAACTGGGTGACATCCATGGGCAGTTGGCGAGGCCCGGGGAATATCCCCCGCACCGCCGGACCAACATGGATGCCACCGTGTACGGTCCCCGCCTGTACTGCCGCCCCCGCCTCACCACTGATCTCGTTGTGCGTGGTGCCCGGCACCTGCCCGTCCTTCAACCCGACTCCCACTGTCCGAAGACGACCAGCCACGGATCTCCGGCATACGGTGTGCGCCGCCCGTGGAGTGAAGGAAAAATCATCCCGGTCGAGAGCACTCACATTTCCGTCGCCCGAGCATCAGGTCGTCGTAACCTGCCGCATATTCCAAGAACGGAACGGACAGTCCGACGGCCTGGTCACGCCAGTAGTTCGCCTCCACGATCCTTCGTGGATCCTCGATCAGCTCCGCGGAGAGAAAGGCCCCCTCCGGGGTGTAGTTCATGATGAGCAGCCGGGTGGAGTCGAAGAGCCAGTAGTCGACTCTGGGCAGGCCCTCCGGCCACTCGTGCTCACCGACCGGGATGACCCTTACGTCCTCACCGGCCTTGACCGTATGCCGGTAGGACCACGCGCATTCGAAGCGAACATAATCCGACAGCGGCTCCACCAGCACATGAACACGGTGGAATCGCTTCCCTTCCCCGACTCCCGCCCTGACCATGTCGATCCAGCTCTCGATTCCCGGAAACAGGCCACGGGACTCGCCGACGAGAAACCGATCAAACGCCTCCTGCTCGTACGAGACGTCATAGATCTGCAGGGTTTCCAGGCGATAGGCCGTATGATGAAAATCAGTGAAAAGGCTGTTGAATCGGGGGTCGTTCAGTGATAGGAATTTTGTGACCGGCACGACTTCGCCGTCACCGGTCGGCCTGGTAGCGCCGAATCGCACCGAGGATGACTTCCGGGTCGATTCGCACAGCGGTTTCACCGGGCAGCAAGTTCGCGAGCTCTCCCATTGTGGCCTCGTCCACCTGGACACCCTGCACGACCATCTCGCCGCTGTCCGCTAAGTAGACACTGGGACAACCCTGCCCCCCAGAGTTGGAATCCTTGCAGAGCATGGTCAGCTTCACGACCACTCCTCTTCTCACCACTCCCGTGGCAGCTATATGCAAATTGAACGAAAAATAACACAGCAATCACGAAAGGTCAACGACGAAACGGACCTTGATGCGGTTCATTTAAGAGCGACCTTAACGTAAATTGATGCCACTTGTATCGAGATCTTCCGGTCAATGGAATCTCGCGATCTCTAGAACTTTGTCCTGTTTACATATTCGATGTCCCGATTCGGTGCATCGGCAGCACACATTGAGAGCGCGATGTTTTCATCCTCGGCGAGCACTGCAACGCCTCCGCGTAGGACGGGGAACGAACCGACATCCGGTCGAAAACCAATTCGATAAAGGGCGGACACAGCCTTACAAGGGCACGCCCCTGGTGATGTCGACCGCCGACGGCACAAGCGTGGTCGGCGAGCACAGAACAGGTGCGACCGCCTCACGGCGAGGTAGGAAACCCTGCCGTGCGCTGTTCTGGTCCCGCTCCGGTGACCTCTATACGGTCCTGGCATGGGCGCTACGCGCTGGACCTGGGTCAACGGCCATTACCGAAACCAGAACGGCAAGAGGGTCTGGGTGCGCGGGCATCCACGCCGGCTGTCCGGCGGTCCGGGTGCCGACGAGGTCGGTGTGGGCCTGGTGGCAGTCGTCGGGTTCATCCTCGTGCTCGCGGCCATGCTCCCGACGAGCAGCGGCCCACCTCCTGAGCCGCGTGAACCGATACCGGCGACCTCGCTCCCCGCCGGCCTTCCCGAGACGGAGCCACCACCCGAACCGATCGAGAGCGCCCCTCCCCCGGAGCCTACGGAGAACGAGATCCCTCCAGAACCGACGGGTACCGGTTGGCCATAGACGTGCGGGTTCAGATCACCGCTCGCTATCCGGTGGGCTTCAGCCGCTCCTGCCATATGGCTGCCGATCGGCGCGATCTCCAATAGCTGTTGGACAGGAGCGACGGCCCAACTATGGTGAGTGGCGCGTGGTCGAGTACGAACCGCGAAGTGAGGCCGGGCTTCCCGCCGCATGACGGGCACCCGGCCATCGCGTTCTGATCACTCCCTTCGCACCTGTCGGCGAAACCGACCGCCGGCCCGCCAGGGAGGCCGACGCGACGTGGATCATCCTGCTCAACGAACTTGTTTAGCCTGTCTCAGCGGCGATGGGCCGGGTGCGGAGTCGTGCGCGTCGCGGGCTTCGAGGAGCGCGGGAAGATGCTCCCCGCTCCAGGCGCGTGCGGCCGCGATGAGGGTCAGCAGGCTGCGCCCCAGTGCGGTCAGCTCGTACTCGACCCGGGGCGGGTTCTCGTCGTACGCGGTGCGGGTGACCAGACCGTCGCGCTCCATCGCCCGCAGGGTCTGGGTGAGCACTTTCGGGGTGACGCCGCGCAGCGGTCCCCGCAGTTCGTTGAACCGCCGCCGGCCGCCTTCGAGACAGAGCACGACCATCGCGGTCCACTTGTCGCCGATCCGTATCGGCATGGCGCTGGACGGGCACACGGGGTCGAACATCTGCGGGTCCAGGGGTTCGACCATGAACGCGAGGCTATCCCAGTATCTTTGAGGTAACCAGTATCCCCTGGATACCGTTCTGTCCGGCGGCGACCTACGCGGCCGGATTGGAGCGACATGAGCGGCATCGTCATCTTCGGGGCGGGAGGCCGGGCGGGGCGGGCGATCACGGCTGAGGCACGTGGGCGCGGGCATCACGTCACGGCCGTGGTCCGGGATCCGGACAGGTACCGCGACATTCAGGCGGACGGCGTCCGGGTGGTGCGGGGCGACGTCACGGACGTGGCGGCGATCTCCTCGATCGTGCTCGGCCATGATGCCGCGGTTCAGGCGGTGAGCCCGTTCTCCGGCCCGGAGCAGGGCTTCGCCGGCCTCGACCCGCAGTTCTTCGTCAAGGCGGCCGACGCCCTGCTGCACGGTCTGGCGGAAGCGCGCGTGCCCAGGCTCGTTCTGGTCGGACTGTTCGCGAACCTCCGCGACGCCTGCGGGCATCCGGTGATGGACGACCCTTCGGTCTTCCCGGCTGAGATCCGGCCGTTCGCCATCGCGCACACGGCCGGTCTGGACCGGCTCCGGGCGGCTGGGCACACCGCGGTCGACTGGCTCATGCTGACCCCGCCCGCGCTGCTGGAATCGACGGGCCCCAGAACCGGCCGCTACCGGATCGGAGGAGAGACCGTGCCGCAATCGGCATCCGCGCAGCTGTCCTATGCGGACCTCGCGGTGGCGGTGATCGACGAAATCGACACGCCACGGCACCACCGCACCCGCGTCTCCATCTTCGACTGAGCCGGATACGCCGTGTGCCATCCGGACCTCTCGCGACGAGGCCACCCGTACGACACCTGGCCGGCCGGGCACCTCAACGCCGCCACCGACCGCTCACGTACTCCAGATAGTCGGTGACGATCTCCCGGATGACATGTCGGCCCGTCCGAGCCTTGAGAAGTCCCACAGCACGTCGATGCTGTCCGTCGCCGGCTCGGAAACGAGTCTGAGGTGGCTTTTCAGCAGCACGGCCGGCACATCGACGTCGCGGACAGCCAGGTCACGGCTGTCGCCTTTCGCATCGGTCCACACGCCCTCGGCGAGGTTGAGCCGCTTCACATGGCTGCCGACTGGCGCGATATCCGATAGCGATCGACAGGAGCGACGACCCAACTACAATAGGTAGTGCGCGGTCGAGTACGAACCGCGTGGTCACGTCTACAGACGTGACCACGCCCCCACCGGCGAATCCACCCCACCTGGCACGGCGCCTGAACCCAAAACAGACGGAGCCCTCAGGATCAAACGCCCTCCAAGGTCAGTACCGCTCCGCCTCCAGACCGGCCACCGTCAGTGGGCCCAGTACGCCGAGGGCCGCCGCGCGGCTGAGGTCCTCGTGGTGGGCCTGGTTGCGGAAACTCCGCAGGCAGCCGTAGCAGGAGGTCTCCTCACCGCAGTCGCAGCTGGACACCCTGGCATGCGCCGCCTTCACGACTCCGTCCAGAGCCCGGGCGATGCGGAGCACGCTGCCCGCTCCCCCGGGCACCGCGTCGAACATGACGATCCCGATCCGGTTGCCCGGCCGGGCGTACAGCGTGCCGCCGATGTCGTCGCGGCTCAGTTCGAGTTCCTCCGCCGCCCCCTCCAGCATCGCGTAGAGCAGCGAGTGCCAGCTGGCCGTGTTGGTGGCGAGCGGTATGACGAGATGGTCGAAGTCCAGCGCCAGGATGTCGGTCTCGTAGGGGTGCGCGAGCGAACGTCGCCGGAGTGTTCCGGTGCAGTCCGTACCGCGCAGCAGGTGCGGGTGGGACTTCACCTTTTTCGATGTCAACGGCATCCCGGTGCCGCACCAGTCGCAGATCAGGTAGCCGGCTCCGGTCGGTCCCTCCGAGAGCGCGATCAGCCGTCCCCGTTTACCGGCCCGGCCGAGGATCGTCCCGCCGGTGGAGGCTCGCCATACGATCTCCTCCACCTCGGCCGCCAGGGAGAGGACGTGGGTCGCGCCGTTCCAGCTCCGCTTGGGCGGCGTGGTGGTGGTCTTCGACGGCTTGGACTCCGCGACGAAGCCGAACTCAGGCACGTAGTACTGCCGCGGCGCGTTCCGCGCCACCGTCGAACAGGACGGGCAGATCGGATCGAGCTGCTCGTCTCCCTCCCGGTAGTGCTGGCAGTGCTCGCAGACGAGGTAGTGCTTGCCGACGAGCTCGCGGTCCGGCAGCCGGTAGACGCCACCGGATCGCCAGAGCAGTCCCCCGGCCACGACCTCGGAGCCCGGCGCGTACTCGTAGATCGCCGCGGACAGGTCCCGGGTGAGCTCCAGCTTGGCGCCCACCGCCTCCCCGGAGTACGAGGTGCGCAACTCGACCGTGTCGACCGGGAAACCGTACTTGGGGAGCACGTTCCGGTTGGCGAGGTAGCCGAGCAGGTTGCGCTTGGTCAGAGTGTTGATGGTTCGGGCGTACCGGCTGACGAGGTGGTCCTGACGCGCTTCGAAGGCCGCGACGCGACGTTCCTCGAAGATCTCAACATCGAGGGCGAGTTGGGCCCTGATCTCCTCCAGCAGGTCGGCCAGCGCGTCGACCCAGGCGCCGGTGTTGACGCCGATCTCCCGCTGGACCTCCGGCGGGAGCACCCGCAGCAGCGACTCCATGACGTCTCGGGGGACGGGCGAGAGGAAGGACCGGACCCGCGAGGCGGCCACTCCGCCGTTCTCCGGCAGGAAGAATTCACCCGCCGTCGTCCACGTCTCGCCGCCGACCTTCTTCGCGTGCCGGAAGAACTCCGAGAGGGCCATCGAATGCGCGTGCCGCCGGTCGATCCGCTCGTTCCCGAGCGGGACGTACGGCGCGCGCACCTGCCCGGCGATCATCGAGGCGGGATCCTGGTAGCGGGACAGGTCGTGGGAGCGCCGTTGCGCGTAGGTCACCACCAGCGCGGCCGAGTCCGTCCTGCGTCCCGCCCGCCCAGCGCGCTGGACGTAGTTGGCGGTCGTCGGCGGCATGTTGCGCAGCAGCACCGACTGCAGTTCACCGACGTCCACCCCGAGTTCGAAGGTGGTGGAGCAGGACAGCAGGTTGACCTCGCCGCGCAGGAATCTCTGCTGGATGTCGGCCGCCTCCAGGCTGGTCCACTGGGCGGTGTGCTCGCGGGCCACCAGCGGCACCGGCCGCATCGACTGGTAGACGGCGCGGTAGTGGTTGTCGTCCTCCGCCAGGGACGGAACGGTGAACGGCCGCAGCGTGCCCCGGCAGCCCATGGTGGAGCAGACTCCCCGTACGGAGACCGAGGCGACCCGGCGGCACACGTCGCACCGGTGCGACGACCGGTCCGGTGAGGCGGACGCGAACCGCAGCCATTCGTGGTCGATCTGGCGCAGCGTGCCGAGGGACCGGACGGTGTCCGTCGCCAGCCAGCCGTCCCGCGGTTTGATGATCATCTTCCAACAGCCGCGGAGCACCTCTTTGGGGTCCGCGGCGGAACCGAGGGCCTCCAACACCCGCCGTACGTAGTCAAGCCGCCGGTTCATCCCTCGGGTAGGCAGCCAGCTCAGCACCTTCCTCTTAGGTTCCGAACCGTCCTCCCGCAGGTAGATCGGGCCCCGGCGCGGGTCGAACGCCTCGTCCCTGGGGTCGACGCCGTCCGGCATGGTCAGCACACCCTGCTGCCTGACGCTGCGGAGCAGTTCGGTCAGCAGCGCCCAGCTCTCGTCGTCGGAGAGCCCCAGTCCCCTCAGTCCCGGGGACACCGGCCAGCGGCGCTCACGGTCCAGGTCGACGTGGAGCAGTCCCAGCCCCTCCAGGGACTGGCGGTCGTCCATCGCCACCAGCTCCCGCATGATCCACAGAGCCACCTCGCGCCTGCGCTCCTGGCCGGACATCCGGCGGGTGAACACGTGGGCCCGGTCCGCCGCCTTCGCCACCTGGTAGGTGAGGTCGGCGACACTGACCGCGTCATCGTCCCGGGTGGCCGCTTTCAGCCCTTCGAGGATCAGCCGGCGGTGCTGGATGCTGGAATAGCTGGACTCCAGGTACGGGGCGAAGAACGCGGCGGCCTGCCGGCTGTCGCTGAAGGAGAGCAGCTTGCGGCCCTCCCCCGGCTGGTCGGCCAGCTCCTCCTTCGTAGCCGGGGGCAGCGCCTGGTAGAGGGCGGTGCCGAGGACGGCCACCGCCGCGTCGTTACCGCTCTCGAACTGCCGGACCATCCCCTGCCCCCTGGCCCCGCAGGCGGCGCAGCCGGACGGGGAGTCCTGGTGGGTGTTGAGCCGACGTACCGGCCACAGGGAGGTCGCCGTACAGCCGTCACGCCCGCAGACCAGCCTCGGTGAGAGGTGCAGCCCGCCGCACCCCGCGCAGAGGAACGCGTCGTCCCCGGTGACCTCGGTCGATCCGCCGAGCTCGTCGAGCTCGTCGTCCTCGTCGGCCAGCACCGGGGAGTCACCGAGGAGCAGCCACACCCTGCGCTCGTCCCGCCTGATCCTGGGGGCGAAGACGTAGTCGGCGCCGTCCGCCCGGACCGCGCCGATCAGGTGGACCGCGCCGCACCGCTTGCAGGCGCCGAACTCGAAGGTGGCTCCCTGGCACGACTCGCAGGTCTCGTGACGGCCCAGGGAAACGTGCGGCCCGGCGGGAGTGAGACAGGTGAAGGCGCCCTCGGTCGCCCGGGCGAAGAGGTGGTAGCGGGCGGAGAGCACTGGCGAGCCGGCCAGGTCACGGATCCTGCTGCCCACCGCGACCAGCGCGGCCAGCGTCTCCTCCGGCCGCTCGTGCGGGTCGAAGAGCAACCCGGCGAGGTCCGCGAAGGGGACCGGTCCCGCGGCCAGGCGCCTGCGCAGTTCGGCCATACCCTGTTCGTGGGCGAGGGCCATGCCGGGGTCGTCCGCGGCGAACCCCCGCTCCTTGGCCAGCACCAGCAGGTCGGCGGCCGGGTCGGCGGCCTCGGCCAGCTCCCGGTAGGCGTCGGCGGGCAGCGGTCCCCAGAACGGCTCCTCGGGCATCCGCACCCGGGTCGCGGTGACCAGGTCCTGCCGGGAGGCGTCGCCGGGCACCCACTCGAACGGCACGTCGAAGAGCTTCCTGGCGAACTCGGTGACCGTCGCCGGGTCGTCGCCGACCGTCGCGCTGGTGGCGATGCACTGCAGCGGCCGTTCCGGAGCGACCCGGTCGTGCAGGCGGCGCAGCAGCATCGCCAGCTCCGCCGCCTTGGCGCCGTCGTAGACGTGTGCCTCGTCCAGCGCGACGAACCGCCAGCTCCGCTGCTCGAACAGGTGCAGGTCGTCGGGCCGGAGCAGGAGATACTCCAGCATGGCGTAGTTGGTCAGCAGGAGATGCGGGGGATTCGCCCGCATCTCCTCTCGGCTGAGCAGTTCGTTGGGCAGTCGCGGCTCGCCGGGGTTGAGCGCTTCGAAGTTCTCCTCGCCCACCCGCGCGCTCTCCGGGGTGTCCCCGGTGTACCGGCCGAAGGTGATCTGCGGGACCTTCTCCAGGAGCTTGCGCAGCCGCTTCAACTGGTCGTTGGCCAGCGCGTTCATCGGATAGAGCAGCAGCGCCCGCACCCCCGGGCCGAGGTCGCCGCGGACATGTTCGGCGATCAGCGAGTTCAGGATCGGCAGCAGGAAACTCTCGGTCTTGCCGGAGCCGGTTCCGGTGGCGACCACCAGGTTACGGCCCTGCCCCGCCTTGCGGATCGCGGTCTCCTGGTGCCGGTACAGCGGCCGTTCCAGCGGCGATTCCTTGCCCGCGAGCATGCGGAACGCCGGATCGAGCACGCCCTCGTCGATGAGCTGCCGCAGCGTGGCCCCGGTCGCGTACGGCGGGGTGGCCTCCAGCAGCGGCCCCTTGGTCAGCATGGGACTCGCGGAGATCTCCTCCGCCAGCGCCCGCGCGATCCGCGGTTCGCGGACCGGCAGCAGCGACCGCAGATACCGGCGGTAGCTTTCGACGATCAGGCCGCTGGTGCTCAGCGGATCGAGCGTGTTGCTCACTGCGTCTCCTTTTTCCCCGCGCCGATCAGCAGTTCGGCCAGTACGAGGTCGATCGTCACGAGGTCGGGTGCCACCGCCGCGAGCCGGGCCCAGTCGGCGCGGAAGAGCTGTTCGGCACGAGTGCAGTCCGTATCCCCTCTGGCCGCCAGCCTGGCGAGGAGCGCGAATGCCATCGAAGCCGCGGGCAGGGAGTACCAGCCGCGCCGGTCCGCCGGGGGCCTTCGCTCGTTGACCTGGCGGAGCAGAGCCGACTGTCCCAGCACCGACTGAGCCGTCCTGACCGCGTGCGCGGCGATCTGGCTGACCAGTCGCAATGCCTCCCTGTCCCGGGCGTCGAAAAGCTTGCGCGCCGCCGACGCCCGGGTGTCGGCGTCGAGCAGCGCCTGGGGGACGACGTTGGCGGCTCGCCAGATGCCCTCGATCTGCTGGGCGGTCAGGTGGGCCATCCTCTCGACCTCGGGCCCGAACCGCCCCACTCCCGCCCAGGGGTCGACGCTTTTCTCGGTGATCTCGGCCAGCACCTCACCACACTGCCGTTCCGCCGCCGAGAAGCAGTCGGCGTCCGCCAGGTCTCCGGCCAGCACCGCCGCCGCCGGGGCGAGCGCCCACATCTTCCGCGCCGTGCCGACCTGATCTAGGTCCGGTACGGCGGTCGCCGCGAGACCCGAGGTGATGAGGGCGACCACCGTGCGGTCCGGCTCGAAGCCGAGACCCACCAGCGCGACCAGCGCGTCGGCGGGTCGCCGCAGCAGTGGCCGGGAGCAGTGCAACCGGAACTGCTGCACGTCCGAGGACGACCGGAGCTGGTGCATGAGATCCAGCGTGGTCCAGATCCGCCGCAGATCGTCGACCTCGTCAGGGAAGGCCCCCTCCCCCGCCACGAAGCGGGAGAGCTTCGTCTCCTCGGGATCCTCGCTGACCAGATGCCCTTCGCCGCCGACCGTCAGGTAGTGGTCGGGCCAGCGTGGCCATTCGGCCGGCACCCACGGGTCGTCCACCTGGAGGTAGAGAAGCAGGGGACCGGCGTCGGCCAGTTCGGGGACGAGTGGAATCCTGCCGTCCTGCTCTACGGGAACGATCAGCGGCTCGCGCCAGGGCGCCCGGGCAGCGTAGATCCCGGCCGTCAGCCCTTCGACGGGCACGAATTCGGCGAGCTGGAGGTGTCCGTCCACCCGGTCGGCGCTCCGCGCGAGCTGGCGGGGGCGAATGCTCGCGACCCTGATGATCTCCTTACCCACGTCCAGCAGCAGGTCGGCCCGCTGGTGCTCGTGCACCGTGTCGGCGATCCTGACCAGGTCGTAGCGGGCCGTTCCCTCCTGGGCCCGGCCACCGGACGGGACCTCCTGCACGATCCGTCCCCCGACCACCACCCGCAGCGTCGGCAGAGTGCGCGCCTCGGGAACCCGGACGAGCAGGGCGCCGGGGCCGTCGGTGAACACGTCGGAGGCGATCCGCAGCGGACCCGCCCGCCAGCCCGGCGACTCGGCGGCCCGTTCGTGCATGATCTGGACGTGCGGAGGGGTGACCACCAGGGGTTCGGACTCGATGTCGGTCCGGTACTCGACCACACCGGCGAGCTGGTCGGTGTCGAAGGAGAGCGTCCTCGGGTTGGCACGGGCCCCGATCACCGCCGACAGCTCGGCCCGGCCGTCGGCCAGACCCGAGCTGCCGAACACCCGGACCTCGGGGGTGAAGCGCACGTCAAGACCCTCGGCCACGAACACCGTGCGCTTGGTCCCGCGTCCCAACGGACCGCGTACGACGATGTCGAAGGCGCCGAGCAGCGGCCGGGGCAGCGAGTCCCACAGGTCGGTGACCGTGGTGGGCTCACTGGTCGTCTTCGTGCGTGACCCGATGACGGTGTCACTCCCGCTGGTCCGCGCCTCGATCAGCCAGTTCGTGTCCGCGCCGGACTCGCCCGGCAACCAGATCTCCGGCGGGTGTGGATAAACCGGGGAACCGTAGGGCGTGGTGACTCCCCGGACGGGGTCGCCGGTGACGATCCTGGGGTGGGAGTAGCCGCGTACGGTACGGCGGCTGGCGGGAAGCCCGGCGAGTTCGACCGAGCGCACACCCCGCAGTGAGACCTGCCGCAGGCACCAGCCGTCCCAGCCCAGCGGTAGCTGCCCCTCGACGGTCACCGTGAGCGGGCCGTCCGCCGTCAGCGCGTGCTCGTCGGGATGCACCACCCAGACCACATCGGGCGGGAGCGGCAGACTCGGCGGCAGCCGGCGACCGTCCTCGGCGAAGACCAGCAGGGGCGCGGCCGGGTCGACAACGGAGAGTTCGCTCTGGTGCTGCCAGCCCGCGAGGGCGACCACGGCCGTCCGGACCGGCCGGAGCAGGCCGAAGCTGGTCGAGGGGGCGCCCTCGGCCGTCCCCACCCACTGGGCCTGGCTGCGGACCGTGGTGGTCACCCCGTCGGCGGTGATGTTCCAGCGCGCGATCCCGTCGGGGGTCTCGCTGATCGCGGGCAGGACCACCTCGACCCCCCGGCCGAAGGGGTCGAGGGCGATCCTGGGCCGTTCGGTGCGCGTACGGCTTCCACTGGAGGACCGCGAGGCGTTCAGGGTGAGACGGCCCTCGTCCGCCAGTTGCTGGGCGCGGCCGACCACCCGGGGTGGCAGGCCGACGCCGTCGAGATCCGGGGCCGAGTCCCCCAGCCGGTCCAGCAGGTCGAAGCTGCGCTCGACGAAGTCCAGCGCGAACTCGGTGCCGTGCTGCAGGAAACGGCGCGCGGGCACGTCGAGCTCCTGGAGGCGCTTCTCCAGGCCCGGCGCGGTCGCCCAGGCGAGGAAGCCCTCGGCGTCCAGCCCCCGCTCGACGGCCCTGCGCTGGGTGATCAGCCGGAAGTAGTCCTCCAGGCAGTAGGTCGGGATGCCGGTGTGCATCAGGATCGGGCCGAGGTAGGGCATCGACATGTCGGGGAAGGTGGGCATGCCGAGACTGTCGACCGCCGCGACGAACCCCTGTCCCCAGATGGTCTGGTCCTCCGGCAGCCCCCGGTAACGGACGGCCTTCCACAGCTCAGGCCAGAACGTCCCTCGCTGGTAGCCCCGGGCGGCGACCCCGGTGACGGCGACCGCCACGCAGGAAGGCCACTGCACGAAGAAGTCACCGGGCCGTCGACCGCTCCTGGTCCATTTCTCATAGACCTTGCCAAGGACCGATGCCACCTGCTCGCTGTAGGTGTCCTTGACGTCGACCTCCGCGATCAGGGACGACCCTCGCAAACGTCTGGACCAGGATTTTTCCCGGATATTGAGCAGTCCTACAGGGCCGGTCTTTTTCGGGGACTCCGCATCTTTGGAACCTTCCATGCCAGCGAAAGTAATCACTGACCACGGCATCCGGAATAGGACGGCACGAATAGTTATTCGATGCTTGTAACCGGGAAAAGGGTCGGCTCCCCCTGCCGGGGAATCTCCACAACCTGGGGAAGCGGGGAGAGCGGCAGCGCGTCGTCCTTTTCCCGCTCGACCATCTGGCGCCACTCATCCAGGGTTCCCGAGACCATGAGAGGTCCGGCCGCGCTGGATCTCCGGGAGCATGATCTCTCTCCGGGAGATCTTCCCGACCAGCGTCTGGATGTCGTTCTCCAACTTCTCGACCGGCATGAGGCGACCTCAGCGATAGGCGCGACAACAGAACTGGTCGATCACTTTAACCTCCCGTTCCGACAGTTTGAAATTCCGCTTTCATCATCGCCGTCAAGGATAGCCACATATCGGACCAACCGGAAAGAACATTTTTTATTACCTAAATGACTGACCTTCGGTCTTTCTCTGCTGGATACGCAGGATCCGTCCATCGAGGGCGGCGAGGATCGCGTGGCCGCTTCGTCCTGATTTATGCAAATCTTTCAGGGAGAGTTTCGTGGTAGGACCCACAACCAATCGTCTTCGGACGCTGTGCTCGCTTCTTCTTGGCGGCCGGAGCCTCGCAAGGGTCCAGACCGTGCGCGGTCAGTCGCCACACACCTGATCGAAACTGGCCGGCCTCGCTGCACATCGCCGAGAGGTCGAAGATGCTCCGGTTGGCGACCCGGCCTGACACGACGAAACCTCGCCTGCCTTCGGGGGCGCAGTGAGTTAGATAACGGATATGCGTCATCGAGGTGGACTGTCGTCCTCGGGCGACAGGGTTGGAGAGTGCCGACTTCTTTGTCCCCTGCAGACGCGGTAAAACTGGTGCTGTCCACGATCGGTGCCGCAGTCGGCCCCGATCGCGCTCAGGCCGAGGAACAGGCCGGACGGCTGGCCGCGGAGCTGAAAGGATCCCAGCCGGCGCTTCGGCAAGCCGGCGCCTACATCGTCAACACTCCCGGTGCGGACCTGGCCGGCTACCTGCGTCTGCTGCACACCACTTCTGAAGGCGTCCCGGGTGCCGGCGCGGTGGCCCGGGTATGGGCGCTGACGTGCCCACAGATCGAGCAGGCCGACCCCCTGGCGATCCACGCGCTGCGAGTGCTGGCCTGCTACGCGCCCGAGGACCTGCCGCGCGCGGTGCTGAACGGGCTCCAGGGCGCCGAGGAGATCGCCCTGGACGGCGCGCTGGACCTGCTGGTCTCCTACGGCGTGATTGACCGGTCGCCGGATGGTCTGCTGGTAAGTGTGCACCGTCAGGTCCAGGCCGTCATCATGGCCGGGCTGACCGAGGACGAGCGCGCCGCCTGCGGAGCTACCGCGGCCACCCTGCTGCAGGCGGTGCTTCCCTCCGATTCCGGGCATCCCTCCTCGTGGCCGGCCTACGCGAGCCTGTTGGCGCATGCCCGCGCCGTCCTGGCCCTCGACTCTTCCACCATGGGCTCCGTCATCGAGTACCTGTACGACAGGGGTGAGTACAGCACCGCCCTGTCCCTGCAACACCGGCGCCACGCTGTCATGCACGAGACCCTGGGCCCCGAACATGCCGACACCTTGACCGCCCGCGCCGCCCTCTCCTCCCTGGTCGGGGTGATGGGGAACATCGCCGAGGCCCGGGACCGGTTGGCCGAGCTGGAACCGATGACCGAACGACTGCTGGGGCCGGACCACCCCACCACGCTGGACATCCGCGCCACCCTCGCCAGCCTGGCCGGAGCAGCGGGGAACACCGCCGAGGCCCGGGACCGGTTCACGGCGCTGGTACCGGTACTGGAGCGGGCCCTGGGTCCTGGGCACTCCGTCACCCTGAACGCCCGCGCCAACCTCGCTTTCTGGGCGGGGGAAGCGGGAACTCCGGCCGCCGAGGCCCGGGATCGGTTCGCGGCGCTGATGCCGGTGCTGGAGCAGGCTTTGGGCTGCGAGCACTTGATCACCCTGAACGCCCGCGTCGGCCTCGCCCGTTGGAGCGGGGAAAGCGGCGACCCGGCCGATGCCCGAGACCGGTTCGCGGCGCTGGTGCCGGTGCTGGAGCAAGCTTTGGGTTGCGAGCACCCCACTACCTTGAACGCCCGCGTCGGCCTCGCCCGCTGGAGCGGGGAAAGCGGCGACCCGGCCGATGCCCGAGACCGGTTCGCGGCGCTGGTGCCGGTGCTGGAGCAAGCTTTGGGTTGCGAGCACCCCACTACCTTGAACGCCCGCGTCGGCCTCGCCCGCTGGAGCGGGGAAAGCGGCGACCCGGCCGATGCCCGAGACCGGTTCGCGGCACTGCTCCCCCTAGTCGAACGAGCACGGGGTCCTGAGCACCCCGTCACCTTTGAGATCCGCAGTGCTCTCGCCGATTGGACAGGAGAGGCCGGGGACGCGGCCGGTGCCCGGGACCGATTCTCGGCGCTGGTACCGGTACTCGAGCGGGTCGTAGGCCCTGAGCATCCCATCACTCTGGGCGCTCGTTTCCACCTGGCCCGCTGGACGGGGGAGGCGGGAGACGCAGCCGGCGCCCGATATCAGTTCACGATGTTGATACCGGTGTTCAAGCGAGTGCTGGGTTCCGAGCATCTGACCACGCTGACCGGACGCTTCCACCTCGCTGTGTGGATGAGCAATGCGGGGGACGCGGCCGGTGGGATGGACCAGTTGGCGGTGCTGGTGCCGGTGATCGAACGGGTCCTGGGCCCCGAACACCCCACCACGCTGACCGCCCGTTTCTTCTTCGCCTCCTTGGCGGGGCAGATGGGAAACACCGTCGACGCCCGAGACCAGCTGGCGGTGCTGGGGCCGATGATCGAGCGGCTGCTGGGGCCGGACCACCCCACCACGCTGGCCGCCCGCGCCGAGCATGCCCATTGGGCGAAGTACGCCAGACGCTCAGCGTGGAGGCGATGGTTTCGGAGACGATGAACGATCAATGGGCCAAGAGGTACTCCCCGCAAACAACCGGCCCTGGCGATCGGCGCGATCTCCAATAGCGGTTGGAATCGCCCCCTTCGGGCCTGTCGACACTCATCGACCTCAGCACCTCTCCCAGCATCCATTTCGCTATTTGATGGGAGTGTGACGATCACTCAGTCTGCTCCCCGGGAGGTGGGGGTGTCAGGGTGCACCAGACGATTTTGCCGCCGGGGGTGGGGCGGTAGTAGCCCCAGTCGGTGGCGAGCAGGTCGACGAGGTGCAGGCCGCGGCCGTGTTCGTCGTCGGGGGTGGGGTCGCGGACGACCGGGGTGAGCGGGCTGGCGTCCCAGACGCGGAGCACGACGGTCTCGCCCATCCGGTAGAGGTCCATCCAGATCTGGTCCGGGTCGGCGTACGGGATCGCCTTGGCGGCGTCGGGGCACGCGGTGTGCGCGGTGATCGCGTTGGAGACCAGCTCGGAGGCGATGAGCTGGGCGGTCTCGATCAGGTCGTCCCGGTGCCAGCTCTCCAGTACGCGCCGGACGTGGACCCGGGCGTAGTAGGGCGAGGTCGGGAAGACGGAGAGCTTGAGGTACTGCGTGCTGCTGGTGGCACCGGTCATTTCACCCGCTCCTGGTTGGTACGTCGGGCATAGGACCGGCACCGTTCGCAGCCGGGGACGCCGCTCACCCCCACGGGGGACGGGGGCACGGTGCCGGTCCTATGGGAGTACGGCCGGGGAGCGTCGCAGATGTATCGCCGGTCGTACCGCTGAGGCCGGACGGGCACCCGGTACGGGGTGGGCCGCCTCAGGAGGGAAGATCGCCCGCCCGGCCGTCTGGGGAAATCATGCGTTTCGCCTCCTAGCGGGGCGCCCGCCTGGAAGGCTTACGGAGAGAGCATGCACCATCACCATGAGTAAATGCAATGCAGGTTCTTACACTGCCCGCATAGTCCAGAGAGGTGCTGAAGATGCAGGAGAAGGATGAGTTGGGAGCAGCTGCACCCCTGCCACGGATCAAGCGCCAACCGCCAACGGTGCGCCTGCGGCGTCTGGCAGCCGAGCTGCGCCGCCTCCGTCAGGAGGCCGGACTATCTCAGGCCGAGGTAACCGAGAAGACCGACGTCAACCTCGCCACACTCCACCGGATCGAGACGGCCAAGACCAAGCCGCAACTCCGGACGCTCAACGCTCTACTCGACGCCTACGGTGTCACCGGCAGCCAGCGCACAGATCTGGTGACGCTCCAGAAGGAGGCCAAGCAGCGCGGGTGGTTACACGGCCTCGAAGCAGACCTCCCCGACAAGTACAGCGCCTATATCGGCCTGGAGGCCGAGGCCCAGCAGGCCATCAACTATGAGTCGCTGTTCGTCCCCGGTCTGCTGCAGACCGAGGACTACATGCGGGCGATGATCCGTGGTGTTCGTCCGACCGTTACCGATGACGAAATCGAGGATCGTGTCGCTGCCCGGATGCAACGACAGGCTCTCCTGGAGGGAGACACACCGCTTCACCTATGGGCGATCCTGGATCAGGCCGCCCTGCTCCGACAGGTTGGCGGCGACTCCGTCATGCGTGCTCAACTCAAGCACCTGGCCCAGCAGGCTCGACGCCCGCATGTCACCGTCCAGGTCATCCCGTTTTCCGCCGGAGCCCACCCAGGCATGCCCGGCAGCTTCATCGTTTTGAAATTCGCTGCGGACAACCCCGATGTGATTCACATCGACAGCATGGCCGGCGACCTTTTCCTTGAGGAAGAAACGGATATCCAGCGGTATAACGATATGTGTGAGCATCTTCGCGCGGTAGCGCTCAGCCCCGCCGACACAGCAGCGCTACTCGCATCTCTACACAGAGATCACTAGCGAAAGGAACCAAGATGCAACCAGACCTGTCCGGTGCACGCTGGCGCAAGAGCAGCCTCAGCGCCGATGGCCCAAGCTGCGTCGAGATGGCCTTCGTCGGCAACGACGTCGCCGTCCGCGACACCAAAAACCGCAACGGCGGCACCCTCATCTTCCCCCGCAACCAGTGGACCGCCTTCACCCAAGGCATCAAAAACGGCGATTTCGACGCCATCCCCTAACCGCCCCGAAGACGCCAAAACCGACAGGGCGCTCTCTGACCGCCCTGTCGGGAAGCCTCCCCCCACCCGCGCTCTCGTTCAAGCACCGCGCGAACTCCACAGGCATTCACTTTGCGTGACGATATATTTACCCAGTGCTTACGGCCTGCATCGACGAGAGTCTCCGGCGCCGCCCCGGCGATTGCAGCGTTTACGCGATGGCTGCGGTCATCGTGGACTCCGCCGACCAGGACGATATCCGCATAACCCTGGAATCTTTACGCCTCGGCAAGAGCCCCCGTCTGCACTGGCGGGACGAATCCCCCGCTCGGCAATTGATCATCGCCGAACGACTCGCAAGCATGCCGATCCGCGGAATCGTCACGGTGCATCTTCATAGTAGGGATATCCGAACAGAACGTGCCCGTCGCCGTTGCCTTGAGCGACTGCTCACCGAGGTCGACCATGCTGAGGTTACGACGGTTGCCATCGAGAGTCGCTCACCCGAACAGGATCATCTCGACCGAGGACTCCTGACCGGACTTCGCATGGCGCATATCCTGCCAAAAAACCTGACCGTCACATGGCGCCCATCTGTCAGCGAACCACTTCTTTGGGCCGCAGACGCCGTCGTCAGTGCCACAACATGGTGGCTGGACGGTCGAACCCGCTACTACGACCTGCTCGCAGAGCAGGTCCGCATGATCTGCCTTGAATGACTCTCAACAGCGCGAAGGCCGGACGCCCGATTCCATCGGGAGGCCCGGCCTCACTTCCACACCCCAGGGGGTGCGGCACTGCCCAGTGTGCCTTACCAACGGCGATCAGGCAAGCGCGTTGAGTTATGGAGGAAGCCGTGGAGTCCGCGCACCTGCGCATGGTCGTTTCCTGGGAAATATGCCATCGAGGCGATTGCTTCCCTAGATAACGACCTTGGGACGAGGCAGCAGTCGAGGGTGGAGCCGTCACCGGATGGTGACGGCCCTGATCCGAAAATCGCCTCAGCTGTCCTCGAAGCCGAACTGGTCGAACTTCAGGACGCGGGCGTTCTCCGAGACGATGCGTACCTTGTCCTCCGGGAATCCGCCCGGCCGGTGGGCGGTGATCTCGACGGTCAACTCCAGCTCGGCACCCTCCACCGCGGCCAGGTGCTGGATGACCTCCTGGACGGCCTTGGTGAAGCTCTTCTGGTAGAACTCCGGGTCGAGCTTGGTGACTCCGTAGAACCTGACGTTCCTGGGGCCGGACGGTGGTGGCGGGGTGCCGCCACCGGGCTGCGGGACGACGACCGTCACCCCGCCCGATCCGGTGCCCGCGCCGGAGGTCGAGCCCGAGGAACCGGTGCCCCCCGTGATCGTCGCCGAACCGGCCGCTGCGGCGGCCGCCGCGTCGGCCTCGGCCTTGGCCTGGGCGTCGGCACGCTGCTGGGCCAGGGCGAGGTCGGGCCGGACCAGCAGCGTGTTGTCGGTGAGCTGTCCGAACCAGCCCTTCGGCGGCATGGCCAGACCCTCGAAGCGCTGTCCGTCATAGCTTGTCGCGAGGGCGAAGCCGGTGCGCTCCCAGTCCAGCTCGTCGGGACCAGCGGCAAGCCCGCCGTCGAGCACCTCCCGATCGCGGAGCCTCGGGAGATAGGGGTAACGGCAGTAGTAGCTCCACAGCTCACCGACGGTGATGTGTCCTCGTTGCCAGACGCTGGCCAGCTCCCGGTCGAGGTTCCCCCGGATCACCGACGCGGCCTGGACGACTCGGAGCATGTCACGCTGCTTCAGCTTGACGCTGACCCGCTCGGCCAGCCGGTCCTTGCCGCCGTCGGCCTTCTCTTCCTGCCAGGTGATGTGGCCGCCGGGCTGCTGGTCGGGGACGAATGTCCAGTAGTAGGTCTCGCGGATCCGCAGCTCAACGGCCTGGTTGGCGTTGGCCAGCCGGGTCTCCACCTGCTTGATCTGCTGGACGGTGAGATCCAGCTCGTCCTTACGTTTGGCGATGTTCTTCCAGGCCAGATACTCCCGTACGGCGTCCGACAGCTCCTCCATCCGCTTGGCGTCGCCGGCCAGGAAGACCAGCATGTTGCGGTTGATCCGCTGCGCGCTGCTCCGCTTGTCGAGCACCTTCTGGGCGAGGAGACGCGCTGAGGAGTTGGCGTCGTTCTTGGCGTGGACGACGCTCGGGTGCAGGATGACCAGTCGCGCGTCACCGGTGTCCGGCACATCGTTGCTGTCGTCGGTGACGTGCACGGCGGAGAAGTCGCCGCGAGACCTGAGCTCCTTGGCCCGCAGCCGCGTGACGATCTCCAGCCAGACGTCCTCCTTGTGCAGCCGCTCGGCGTAGTCCTTGGCCGTACGGGTGACCGATGCCTGGGTGTCGTACCAGTAGCGGGCACCGTCCACGTAGAGGAAGGTGGCCCGGTCGCTGAGCACGTGCAGCGCGGAACCGAAGTTACCGACGACATCACCAGGGATGGCCACGCCGAGCCGGATGTTCTGCTGCTCGATGCCCTTGTGCTGCTTGGTCAGCGTCGGCGCGGAGCCGAAGAAGAGCGTCCTGGCCAGTCGGCGGGTGAGCGCCCGCTTGCCGAAGACGGTCCGTTCCTTGTCGACCTGGACCGGCGTGGCCGTCTCGCTGTCGACGTCGGTCTCGATGATGGCCTTCCAGTTGTCCTGGAGGTACTGCGTCAGCTCGCTGACCACGGCCGGGTGGTTGAGTGGCAGCGAACCCGGCATGATCAGCGGTCCGGCGTCCTGTGCCTGCCAGAGCTGCTGAATGACGATGCTCATCAGCCGGAGCACACCCCGGGTGCGCTGGAACCGGTCGAGCGTCGACCAGTCCTCGTACAGCCGGTCGAAGAGCTCCGGGTGGATCGGGTAGGCGTCGATGATCCGCTTCTCGTAGGAGACCTCGGAGCACTCGCGCGGGAACTCGCCCTTATGGTCGTTGTAGAACTTCCAGAACTGCTTGGCGATGGCCGCGATCTCGGCCTTCGCCTGGGCGTTGGGCTCCTCGAAGAGGCGACGGCGGACGATCTCGAAGGACTCGTGCGCCCGCGCGGGCTGCCACTGCTGCGCTACCCGGCGGATCACGTTCTGCAGCCGGTCCAGCGCGGCCTGACCGTTGACCCCGCCGACCTCCAGCGCGCTGCCCATGATCCCCTCTTCCGCCTCCTTGTGGCTGGAGGCGGGGATGGAGACGACCAGCAGCGCACCCGGCACGGCCTTGACCGCCTCGGTGATCGTCTGCGCGAAGGTGAACTGGGTGTCGAACGTCCCGGCCGGCAGGTCGTCACGGCCGTAGAGCTGCCTGCCGTAGGCCACCCACTCGTCGATCAGGATCAGGCACGGCGAGTAGGCCGCGATGAGCTGCCGGAGCGCGTCACCGGGGTTGGTGTGCGCCTCGTCGGCCTCCCGGACGATCTCATACGCCTTGCGCCCGCCGAGCTGCCAGGCCAGCTCACCCCAGAGCGTGTGGGTGTGCACGCCGTCCTCGTGGAGCTTCCCAGCGCTCGGGTCGATGTGGTTGCCGACGAGCGCGGCCCGCTGGACCTGGGTGCCGATCGCGCTGGTGTCGGCGTCTCCTAACAGATCAACGACCTCCTGCGGGAACTCGTGTAGCGGTGTCCCGGAGAAGATGTGCCACAGGGCCAGCATCGAGTGGGTCTTGCCACCGCCGAAGTTGGTCTGCAGGTTCCAGACCGGGGTGGCGTTCGGGTCCTTACCGACCCGGGCAACAGCCCGCTGCAGCAGGTCCTTCAGACCTTCGGTGAGGTAGGTGCGCCGGAAGAACTGCACCGGGTCGGAATACTCCTGGCTGGTGCTCTCCCCGATGGAGACCATGTGCAGGTCGGCGGCGAACTCGGCGGCATCCAGCTTGCCCACCTGCACGTCCGCGTGCGGGGTGATGATGTCCCGCCAGGGCTTGAGCCCGTTGGCCTCGATGCTGGGCATGGAGGTCACCGACTGGGCGGCCTTACGGGTCTCACCGTCGTAGAGACTCCGCTGCTGGTCCAACCGGAGCTTGCGCACCTCGTCGGCCCGGTCCATGGCACCGACCGCGACCAGTAATCGCTCCATCGTGTCGAGAGCGCGATAGGTGTCGTCACCGGAGAACGGCTTGGTGTGCGCCCACTTGTTGCCGACCTCGCGCAGCTCACTGGCGAAGTTCTGCTCTCCTCGCGAGAGCCTGTCCTTGAAGACTCGCCATTCCTCGGTGATGACGCGGAGCAGGAAACGCACATCGGTCTTCTCATAGGTCTTGTTCACACCGTGCTTGACGGCGTCCCGTGCCTCGATGACCTGAAGCCAGTCATGGCTCCCTGTCGTAGCCATGCTCATCATCATCTCGACGAACGACTCAAGGCCCTTCCCGAGAATCTCCAGACCCCGGCCGATCCTGTCCCTGTTGCTCAACGCCATGTCGTCAGTCCTCTTCGGGGGTGAGGTCGAGCATTCCCTGCGCACTCGTGGCCGGTACGGCGCTGCGCGATGCGCTCTCGATCTCCCGCCAGGAGGAGCCGAGGGCGTTGAAAAGCAGCGCGGTCTTGGTCCAGTTGCGCCGCTCGCAGATCGAGAAGAGCAGGTAAGAGAGTTCCTTGGCGGTGTCGAGATCGACCCTGAGCTTCGCGGCGGCCATGAGCTGCCCGGCTGCTTCGATGCCCTTGTCGTCGAGGCGCTTGGCCAGATGCATGACGACCTCCCAGACCGAGATCCGATCGTCAGCCTGAGGGTCATATCCATCCGGTAGCTCTTTCGGGCTGAGAAGCTGCACTTTGTTCGCGTGCGAACTTAGGACTCCAGACCGGCCAAGACCATCGACGGACGTATTCATGGCTTTGGATAAAGTCTCGGCACTTCCGTAAGTTCCGATATCGAAACCATAGGTCTCAAACCATTTAATACAGAAGCGTGTGTCAGAGTCGAAATCACCTTCCTGTTCAGATAGGACCTCAGCAAGAATCTGATTGATTAATATCAGGGAGGACCTTACGGACATCTTCGATCCGTCACTCTCAGTCACGCAATCGTATCGCGAGAATATTGCTATTCCAGGGCCGATCGACGCCTGAGCCAGATCAACGGGAGCGACGCTCCCTTGCCGCATCCTTCGGAGAGCATCGGGAAGCTCTTTCCTTAGAGCAACAATGAACCCACGACGATCTATAGAGATCGACTTTTCCTGCCTAGGGCGACACGCAAGCACGATCGATGAGGCGAGAGCATTTCTCCCGATATCCCTTAGGCCGCCTTCCTTCTCCGTGCGAATTGGCCAGGTTGAAATAACCATGAAACCAGCATCAACCAGCGCTTGGAGCATAGTCTCCCAGCCTGTGGATGCAGTTCCAGTTTCGTCGGTCTCAGATTGCTTGAACGCATAGAACAGGGTGAGTGGTGCCCGAGGATCCTGAACTTTGACTGACGCCTCAAAGAATTTACGTAGACCCTGCTCGAAAAACTGAGCCGCTTCCGCCCAACTGCCAGCGCGGGCTGGCTCGGCGATAAGTTCCTGCGACTTTGGAGTCGCGACTGTTCCATACAACCCAGGCATGAAACCCTTCAACGCGCGGCGATGCCATATGTAGAAGAAGTCTGACAGGTCGGCGTATGGAACATTGTCGTAGTACGGGGGGTCGGTGGCTATTACCAACCGATGATCAGACTTGATCTCAGTTGCATCTCGCTGCTGGACCAGAGAAGATCCATTTGCTGGGAGCCGCTCCAAAGCTTCCGCCAAATAGCCGAGCTGCCCTAACACGTTTCCCGTTGAATTCGAGAAAGGATTCGCCTCGGCATAAACCCATATCATAGGGAGCGCATTCCGAGCAAATACCTGCTCGATCTTATCTCCAGTCGGATTCCAGAAACTCTGACTTGAATTCCGATTTGCTACTCGCCCTACAAGAAGTGCAAGATATTTGCCCAGATCCTGAGCATATTCAGAGCTAGCGCCATCGGCAATGCACTTCTGCACAGCCTCCCGAACAAGATCGGCGAGTGTCGTTAACAACAGCATCTGACGGGCTGTATAAAGGTCCGCCTGATTAGTCAGGCCGTATCCTTGAACCCGGAATCCCAAAGCAGCTACCGGGAGGTCTGCATCGATGGGCTCCAAAGGAGCGGAAATAATGGCAGCCTCTTCGTGCGCCCTCGAAGGTGGCAAATAAATACGAGACCGTTTTCCTTCCGCCACAACCGAGATGAGAACCTTTCCCAGTCGCCCAGCCTTCCCTTCTGCTCGCACATACGGAAGGGGAATTACGCCTCTACAGGACAAGCAGACTGCACCACTGCGCGACACTGTCGCGGAGGTGGATGGGGTCGTCGTGCGTTCGATTGTGAAGCTGATTCCATCTCTCTCGATTATAGGAAGAACATGGACAGCCGCTGACCGCTTCCTTGACAGTGTGAAGCTGTTGACCAAAGGCGCTTCTAGATGGCATGCCGGATTTGGGCATCGCACCGTTCTCGCCCAAATCCAAGCAACGACATTGACCTCCGTACCGTCCTCCAGTTTGGCCTTGGGATACTGGTGGCCAATGCTCTTCTCTGCCTTGTCACGCATCCACTGCCCGTAATGGCGAACGTCCTCGACCAGACCCGCAGTGCTAGGCCACTCACCAAGCTTCGCCCTGGCAGCACCAGGAAAGACCGGAGGCTGCCCCGCCCACTTCGGCGGGATCTCGATCAGTGCCTTATTGATAAGCACCGGGACCGGGTTCAGATCCGAGGCGTGCGCCTCCAACCCAAGACGCTGAGCCTCCAGCGGAATCGACCCGCCCCCCGCGAACGGATCGAGGATCGGCGGCGGGTTTCCGTCGCAGGACTTCAAGATCTCGGCCTTGGCCTCCGCGTACAGCGCCTTGTCGTTGATGTTGTCCCAGTTGACCAGCCGCTCGATGATGTTGAACAGGCGCTTGCGCTCCAGCGCCTGGTCCTCCTCGGTCGGGAACTCCTCCGGACGCGACGACGGGTCGTCCACGAGCTGGGCGAAGAGCACCGCGCGGCAGGCGGCCAGCGGGCGGCGGGCCCACCACAGGTGCAGGGTGGAGGGGTGGCCGTGCCGGATCGACTTCTCCCGGGCCGACTGCTTGTTGATCTCCTCCAGCGGCAGCGCCACCTCGATCAGCTTGCGCCGGTAGCCCTCAGAACCCGTACCTGTACCTGTACCAGTGCTCATACCGGTGCTCCTCCTCGTGCCCATTCCTTGTTCCAGTCGCCACCGAGATCGGTGGCGACGAAGTCGCCGAAGTCCACGTCCCGGAACGGGTCGACGAGGTAGCGGACCTCGTCGTACGCCGGACCGTCCGGGTGCACGCTCACCAGCGCGAGCCGGAAGGACCGGCCGGAGTTCTTGCCGGTCAGCACCTCCGTCCGGGTGACGTGGAAGTCCTTCGCCCCGGCGATCCGGCCCTTGACCTCGATGAAGACCCAGTGGTCGTCCACCGTCCGGGAGCGGATGTCGTAGCCGGGGTTGTTGTGCGCCATCTCCTCGGGCAGCCGGCCGAGCCTGCGTTCCTCGTCCAGCACCCGGTCCACCGCGCGCCGTTCCACCTCGGCCGTCTGCCGCGCGTACGCCGTCGCCGGGTCGTCGCGGAGGCCGGCCAGCCGGTCCAGCAGGCCCTGCGGGACGACCAGCGCGCCACCGGCCACCTGCGGGGGCCGGACCTGGAGCAGCTCTCCCCGGTCGAGCTGCTCCATCCGGCGGCGGAGCCGGGCCTCCAGGTCCCTGGCCCGCCGGGCGGCGGTCTCCGGGCGGATCTTGAGCGTCTTACCGGTCTGCTCGGCGTCCAGCAGGTCGGCGTGCCGGGTGTCCCAGTAGTTGATCTCCTGGAGCAGCCGCTGCCGTACCAGACCTCGGGTGCGGGCGGTCTCCGCCGTCAGCCGCGCCCTGAGCTCGTCGACGAACGAGGCGAGACCGTTCCGCACGGCCCAGCCGACCGCGAGGTCCTCCACCCCGCTGGCCAGCCAGCTCTCCTCCAGCACCCCCGCGACCAGGTCCCGTTCCTCGGCCGAGGCGGGCGCGTAGTCGAGGTAGGGGGCGGCGCCGGCCGTCCGGGCGGTGGTGGGGCCGATCTCCACGAAGTCGAAGCGCTTGCTGACGATCCGGTCGTGGCCGTCGGCGACCTCCTGGGAGACGGCCGCCAGCAGGTGCGGCTCTTCGCCTGAGTCCCTGCGGTCGACCAGCAGCGCGCCCTGCCTGAGCTGGTTGCCGTACCGCTCGACGACCAGCGAGACCACCGCGTCGAGCAGCGGGTGACCGGGGGCGAGCAGGTCGGCGCGGGGGCGTCCGGCGGGTCTGACCAGCTCGCGGGCGAAGGTGACCCGCTCGTAGCGGCGCAGCACCGGGACGCCCACCCTGATCTGCCGGTCGTGCGCCAGCAGGTCACCGGGGACGTGGGTGATCTCGTACCGGCCGGACTCGCGCTCGGCGACGCGCCCGCCGAGCAGTTTGAAGGCGGCCAGGAAGAACGCCCTGACGTAGTGCGGCTGCAGCCGCCGGGCCTGGGCCTCCTCCATCCGCAGCCGCCACTTCGCGACGTCGGTCCCGCCGAGCCGCTGGTGGGCCAGCGCGCGCTCGGCCATCAGCCGGTCGAGGCCCTCGCCGACCGAGGCGTCGATGACCTGGTGGAGCCGGTCCCGGACCTCGGGCCTGTCCCCGTACTGGATGGCCTCCATCAGGAGCTTGCGCAGCGGCTCGTCCTGGAACGCCTCGCCGAGGACGTCGAAGACCTTGCCCTGGTAGGCGCGGCGCTGTTCCTCGATCTTCTCCAGCAGCCGGTAGAAGACGTCGCCCTCGCGGGTGCCGACGGCGACGAGGTTCCACAGGTGGCAGACCTCGGTCTGGCCGATCCGGTGGATCCGGCCGAAGCGCTGCTCGATCCGGTTGGGGTTCCACGGCAGGTCGTAGTTGACCATGAGGTGGGCCCGCTGCAGGTTCAGGCCCTCGCCCGCCGCGTCGGTGGCGACCAGGATGCGGCACTCCGGGTCCTGGGTGAACAGCTCCTTGATCCGGCGGCGCTGGTCGCGGGAGACGCCGCCGTGGATGGCGACCACCGCCTCCTCGCGGCCGATCAGTCCGCGGATCCGCTCGACCAGGTATTCGAGGGTGTCCTTGTGCTCGGTGAACACGATGAGCTTGCGGGGGGTGCCGTCGGTGTCGCGGATCAGGGTGTTGCCCTGCAGCAGCTCGGACAGCTCGGTCCACTTGCGGTCGGTGCCCGCGTTGCGCACCCGGCGGGCCAGCTCGACCAGGTCGACCAGGAGGCCGAGCTCCTTGTCGAGCTCGGCGATGGTCTGCGCGGTGGTCGCGGCGTCGACGACGTCGTCCTCCAGCTCCTCGACCTCGGTGCTGGACAGGTCGTCCAGGTCGGCGTCGAGGGTCTCGGGGGCCTTGCCCAGCAGGCCCGCGAGCCGGTCCTTGAGCCGGCCCTCCAGCGGGCTCGGGCCGGTGGCCAGCTCCTGGCGGAGTCGGCCGAGCCGCTTGTGGCGGCGCTCCAGGGAGCGCAGGATCGCCTCCGGGCTGGAGGCGAGACGGCGCTGCAGCACGGTGAGCGCGAAGCCGACGGTGTTGCCGCGTCGCCCCTCGCCCCGGGCGGCGAGCTGCTGGGCCCGGCCCATCTGCTCGCGGACGTAGTCGGTGACCACCCCGTACAGCTCGTCCTCGGCCTCTGACAGCTCGTACGGGACGGTGTAAGCGCGGCGCTCGGGGAAGAGCGGTGTGCCCTCGAAGGTGAGCAGGTCCTCCTTGACCATGCGGCGCATCAGGCCGTCGGTGTCGGCGGAGCTGAGTCCCTCGCGGTACTTGCCCTCGAAGCGATCGGAGTCGAGCAGGCCCATGAAGAGCTGGAAGTCGGCCTCACTGCCGGCGTGCGGGGTCGCGGTCATCAGCAGCAGGTGACGGGCGTGTCCGCCGAGCAACTCACCGAGCTGGTAACGCCGGGTCTTCTTCAGCTCGTCGCCGAAGTAGCGGGCGGACATCCGGTGGGCCTCGTCGACCACGACGAGGTCCCAGTCGCTCCGGGCGAGCTGGGCCTGCAGTTCCTCGCTGCGGGAGAGCTGGTCCATCCGGGCGATGAGCAGCGGGTGGCTCTCGAAGACGCTCCGGTCGAGCTGGGCGTCGATGAGCTGGCGGGTGAGCTGTTCGAACCGGAGGCCGAACTTCTCCAGCAGCTCCTCCTGCCACTGCTCGACCAGGCCACCGGGCGCGACGATCATGCATCGTTCCACATCGCCGCGGAGCATCAGCTCCTTGATATAGAGGCCGGCCATGATGGTCTTCCCGGCGCCGGGGTCGTCGGCGAGGACGAAGCGGAGCGGGGTGCGGTCGAGCAGTTCGCCGTAGACCGCCTGGATCTGGTGCGGCAGCGGCTCCAGGTCGCTGGTGGTCACCGCGAGCATCGGGTCGAACCGGGCGGCCATCCGGAGGCGGAGCGCCTCGGCGGCGAGCTTGAACAGCGCGCCGTCGCCGTCGAACCCGTAGGCGGCGGACGCCCGGCGCAGGGTGAGCCTGCTCTCGTGGTCGCGGTAGAGGAGTTGCTCGGCCACCTGGCCGTTGCCGGTCTTGTAGGTGAGGTTGATCGCGTTGGACCCGTACCACCTGACCGCGACGACGGTGATGTCGCCGTCCGGCGTCACCCCGCCGACGAGGGCGCCGGGGGTGAGCTTCTCCAGCCTGGCCCCCGTCATCGCGGGGTCCCGCGGACTGGACGGGGTAGACATCTCACAGTGCTTAAAGCCCTTTCGGTCTGTCCATAAATGAATAAGCAGTCAAAATATGCTTTCAGGGCGTTAGTCCGATTTAGTGGACTTTGGAGTAGCCACCGGCAGGCCAGGAGCACCCATTCCAGCCACGCTCGACATGAATCCACAAACCGGACACAATCGCCAAAGGTGTCCATGTCCCACAAACAGGACAGGCGGTTTTCCCAATTACCGCGGGCCGCACTAGAATTTCCCAAGCTCAAGTAAAACGTACACACAAAACAGCAAACTACGCAAGAAAAGTTGTGTACTTAGCTCACTGATTTTTTGCTGCGCACCCTACGAGTCGCCCTGACCCGCCCCTTCACATGGAGAGGCGCGCAAGCCCGTCCCGGACCTTGACCGTGTCGGGGTGCTCCGGCCCGTACAGCCGGACGAGATCCTCCAGCAGGCCGAACAGGGTGTGCCGGGCCCGATCGGTGTCACCCGCGCCGAGTTCGAGGAGCCCGATCTGCCGCCTCAGCTCCAACGGCCGGGGATCATGTCTGCCATAGACGGCCTGCTCCTGGACCAGCAGGCTCCTCAACATCTCCAGAGCCTGCCCGGTCTCCCCCATAAGCGCCTGGCAGGTCGCCTCCTGGCGGCGGCAGTGCAGCACTCCCTCGTCGTGCGGACCGTGCTTGCGCGTCAGGTCAACACGTAGCTCCCCGAAGACCGGGGCCGCCCGGCGGTAGTCACCGCCCTCGAAGAGCACATCCCCCAGACGCAGACGCGCGGCGAGCACCTCCTCATCGAGAGGACCGGCCATCCGGCTGGCGGGGGCGACGACCGCGTCGAGCACCTCGACCGCCTGGCCGTAGCGGGATGCCTTCGCCAGTTCCTCGGCCTCGCTCCGGGCCTGGGCCAGGTTCTCCCTGCTGAAGTTCCCGGGGTCGGCCTGCCGGGACGGCTCCGGCGTAACGGCTTCCGGCCGGGTGTTCCCGGGGTCGGTGATGCGGCCGACCACCTCCGCGTACATCCGCACCGGGCTGGGACCGGGGCTCGTCACCCCCGGCAGCGGCCCCACCTCGTCCACGAAGGACAGCAGAGCGGTGTGCAGCAGCTTCGCCCGGGCCGGTCGATCCTCCGCACGCTTGGCCAGCAGCCGCAGCACGAGCCGGTCCAGCTCGGCCGGCACGTCGGAACGCTGCTCCCGCACCGAGGGCGCGGCCTCATGCACCTGCCGCTCGAGGATGCGGTACTCCGAGTTCCCGTCGAACACCCGCTCCCCGGTGAGCATCTCGTGCAGGATGAGGCCGAGGGAGTAGAGGTCGCTCTGCGGGGTGACCACCGCGCCCCGGACCTGCTCCGGCGACATGTAGAGCGGCGTGCCCAGGATGGTGCCGGTCCTGGTGAGCCTGGACAGCTCGGGATCGTGGAACATGGCCAGGCCGAAGTCCAGCACCTTGACGGTGCCGTCCGGACAGACCATCAGGTTCGACGGCTTGAGGTCACGGTGGAAGACGCCCCGCTCATGCGCGGCGCACAGCACAGCGGCGACCTGCGCGGCGATCCCCGCAGCCCAGCCGACGGGGAGCACGCCGTGCTCCCCCAGGATGTGGTCCACCGTGGCGCCCTCGACGAACTGCATCACCATGAACGGTCGAGGCCCGACTTTCGGGTCCTCGAAGACTCCGACGTCATGGATCGGCGGCGTGCCCGGATGCTCCAGCTTGGCCATGATCCGCGCCTCGTGGAGGAAGCGCTTCGCCAGTTCCTCGTCGGGCTTGCCGTAGGGGAAGCGGAGCAGCTTGACGGCGACCCTGCGGTCGAGCTTCTGGTCGTAGGCTCCGTAAACCTCGCCCATCCCACCCTGTCCCAGCGGGAGGGCATCCAGCTCGTAGCGACCGTCAATGATCACCCGATCCGCCTCCACCGGCCCACCCGAAGAGCTCTGTTATGCGGCAAAACTACACCGCTTTACCGCCCAGACCGCAGGGGTCCGGTCACCGGGTCCTCTTATGGCCAAAAGGGTCGTCGAAACAGCCGTCATTTACGATGAACAACCTCAAAAGTATGCTGCTCGGGCTGAACATTCCCGCCTGCCGCTCTCCAGAGGTCTTTCACATTCGGGAGTTACGGGATGGCCGAGTCCGTGACGGTCACCGCGGCCAGGCCAACGATCGGCGCGCTATTCGAGTGGGTGTGCGGCCAGCACCTTCGCCAGGCGGTCCTCGAAGGTGCTGCCCTCCACCCTCGCCTTCTCCGGTCCGACGTACTGCCGCCAGCGGGAGGGGTGGCGCGGGGTGCCCGCCACCATCCAGGTCCGGCGGACTCCGGCGTCCTTCAGGTGCCCGCGCAGCCAGGAGACCTGCTCCCGCAGCACGACGCCGGTCCGGCCGGTGACCCGGTTCGATCCCCAGGCGAACAGGATCTCGTCGGCGGTGAGGACCGCCTCGGCGAGCAGTGCCCGAGACCGGGCCACCTCGGACTCCTCGATCACAGTGGCGCCGAGCTGTCCCTGGTCCTTGGTAGGGACGTCCAGCAGGTTCGCCAGCCGGATCCGCTCGCAGCCCACCAGGGGGAGCGCACAGCCGAGATTGCGGAACGAGATGGTCTCGGGGGCTGGCCGGAGCGCGGGATTCAGCAGGATCGCGCAGAGCGTCCGGGAGTCTTGGCTCACCTCGTCCTCTCCTGGTCTACCGGAATCCCGGAGACTGTACCGGGGTTGCTCGAACCCTGGTTTCCGCGGCTTGTAGCGTGCTTCCATGACGGAGCTTGAGGAACTGGCCGACAGGTTGCGGCGGTTCGCGCACGAGCGGGAGTGGGAGCAGTTCCACACCCCGAAGAACCTGGCCATGGCCCTGGCCGGAGAGGTCGGGGAACTCCTCGCGGAGCTGCAGTGGCTCACTCCCGAGGAGTCCGCGCGGGCCATGGATGACCCGGAGGCCGCCGGACGGCTGCGCTCCGAACTCGCCGACGTCATGGTCTACCTGACCCGGCTCGCCGATGTGCTGAACGTCGATCTCGTCGAAGCCGCCCACGCCAAGCTCGACCAGAGCGAGAAGCGCTACAGCGTGGAGGCCTACCGGGGGTCGGCCAGGAAGGCGCCGCCACTCGTCTGATTTTGTCGGATGATCGCGGTAATGTGCCGGGCGTAGTGATGCGGCCCGACGGGCTTCCGCCGATCGCCTGATCGCGGACACGCTCCCATACCGCACGAGTCTCTCGTGCTGCCTGGGGGTAGGTCCGTGACGGCATTTCGGCACTCCGCCGAAAGTCTGGCCAAGCTGGCGACCGACGGTTCGGTCCCCGAAAAACGGCTCAGCGAGACCATCGCCGAACATCTCAGAAGAACGGTGCGCGTCAATCCCTCCGAAGCCGAGCGCAGGTCCTGGGATCGCAGCCTGCCCATCCTCGCCCGCGACCTGGTCGACGCCGGGCTGGGCGACGTCGAGATGCTGATCGAGTACCAGCTCCCGCTGACCAGCAAGCGGGCCGATGTCGTGCTCGCGGGAGTGGACCGCCGCACCGGCGGCGACGCCTACCTGGTGGTGGAGCTGAAGCAGTGGAGCCGGGCCGAGCTCTTCGAGGAGGATCCGGACCTCGTGCTGGCCGAGGGCACTCCGGGCGGCCCCAAGCTGCATCCCGCGCTCCAGGTGCGGGGCTACTGCGACTACCTCGCCGACTTCATCGGCGCCCTGGAGGGCAGGGACGACGCGCTCAGGGGCGTGGCCTACCTGCACAACGCGGCCGACCTCGACATCCAGGATCTCTACACGCGGGAGCAGGACGAGCGGAGCCGCCTGTTCACCAAGACCCGGCGGGGCGCCTTCCTCACCTACCTGAGTGACCAGTTCGCTCCCGAGTCCGGCGCGGACGCGGCCGACCGGCTGCTCACCAGTGCGGTGCGTCCCTCGAAGCAGCTGCTCAAGCTGGCCGCCCGGGAGATCAAGGACAGAGAGCAGTTCGTGCTGCTGGCGGAGCAGCGGCTCGCGTACGAGATCGTGCTGAACGCCGTGGACCGGGCTCGCCGGGCGGACTCGAAGGAGGTCGTCATCGTCACCGGCGGCCCGGGAAGCGGCAAGAGTGTCATCGCGCTCTCCCTGCTGGGTGAGCTGTCGAGGCAGGGCCGAGCCGTTCTGCACGCCACCGGGTCGCGGTCGTTCACCGAGACGCTGCGCAAGGTTCCGGGCAAGGGCTCCTCGAAGGTGAAGAGCCTCTTCAAGTACTTCAACAGCTTCATGACCGCCGAGCAGAACGGCCTTGAGGTTCTGATCTGCGACGAGTCCCACCGTCTCCGCGAGACCTCGCAGAACCGCTACACGCCCGCGCGGCTGCGCAGCGACCGCCGTCAGGTCGACGAGCTGATCGACGCCGCCCGCGTTCCCGTCTTTCTGCTGGACGAGCACCAGGTCGTGCGGCCCGGCGAGATGGGCACCACCGCCGAGATCAGAGAGCACGCCGAGGCCCGGGGGCTCCGCGTTCACGAGATCTCGCTCGACGAGCAGTTCCGCTGCGGAGGCAGCCGCGCCTACGAGGAGTGGGTGCTGCACCTCCTCGGCCTGCGGGGCGACCGCCCCGTTCCGTGGTCGGGAGACGACCACTTCGCGGTGTCTCCGGCGGAGTCACCGCAGGAGCTTGAGACCCTGCTGCGTTCGAAACTGGACAAGGGCTACTCGGCGCGGATGACCGCCGGCTTCTGCTGGCCGTGGAGCAAGCCCCAGAGCAACGACACGCTCGTTCACGACGTCCAAATCGGCGACTGGTCCCGTCCGTGGAATGTCAAAGATGACAGGGCCGTGGGCAGCGCGCCCGCGAGCGCACTGTGGGCGACCCTGGACGGAGGGTTCGAACAGGTCGGCTGTGTCTACACCGCCCAGGGATTCGAGTACGACTGGAACGGTGTGATCATCGGACCCGATCTCGTCGTCCGGGACGGCAGGCTCCACACGAGGAGAGCGTTCAGCAAGGACCCCTCGCTCACCCGGGGAACCACCGACGAGCAGGCGGATCGACTGATCCGTAACACCTACAAGGTGCTCCTGACCCGAGGGATGATAGGCACGTTCGTCTACTCCACGGACCCGGAAACCCAGGAGTTCCTCTCCCGCCTCACCTCCTGATGGCTATGTCCTAGACGTCCGGTTCAACCCAGGCTCTCGACGTGCGTCTGGAGTACTGGGGTTCCGGCGGAGGGTTTCCAAAAAACCGTGGTCGATCGTCTCGATGCCGGGTACATTCGCGGAGTCGCGAAAGCGAGCACGGGCTTACCCGGGGCTTCCCGCCCCCGAGGGCGCGGTCTTCGGACCGCGCCCTCTTTGCTTTCCCCGCGCGCCGAGTTCACCGCGCTCTCCTGCCGGATCCGCGAGGTGAGGGGCGACGAACTCGTCGCCGTCGAACACGGCGGCCAGGCCGCGCTCGTGCTCGTAGAACGAACCGACCCGTCTCTTGGTCCAGCGACCAGGGCGGTCGTCCTGGCTGCTTGAACCTGCCCGCCCCGGGGTGCGGCAACACACGCGCTCCGGGGTATCTGCCGCGACTTGAGCGCGATCCAATCAGATACGAACGAAATACATCAATTAGTGATGATACGCATATATATGACAGTCACAAGACTTAGTCTTGTGCATCATGTTCACACTATGATTCACTGGCGTCGCACGATCGCCCCCACCCCCTGGAAAAGCGAGGTCCCGCCATGCACGGAAACCCGCAACCCCCGCAGCACGGCCACCCCCAACCCCCTCCACAGGTGGTGATCGTGCAGCGGAAGCGAGGCGGCTGCCTGCGCGCGATCCTCATCGGCGCCGTCGTGTTGATCGGCCTGGTGGTGATCGGCGTCCTCCTCAGCGGAGGCGACAAGGACAGCGGGAACTCAGCGAGCTCGGACGACACCGCGGCCACCGACACCTCCGCCCCCGCGAAGAAGACCGAACCCAAGTCGGCGGGAATCGGCGACACCGTCAGGGACGGCAAGTTCGCCTTCAGGATCACCAAGATCGAGAAGGGCGTCGCGCGGGTCGGCGACGAGTACGTCGGATCC
The DNA here is from genome assembly GCF_050943795.1 of Streptosporangium sp. CA-115845. Lineage (NCBI taxonomy): Bacteria > Bacillati > Actinomycetota > Actinomycetes > Streptosporangiales > Streptosporangiaceae > Streptosporangium > Streptosporangium sp. CA-115845. Next base: position 7,955,638 of record NZ_CP191988.1, read on the forward strand.
GATGCCCAGGGGCAGTACATCCTGGTGCACGTCACCGTGAAGAACATCGGCGACGAGTCCCAGCTGTTCAGCGACTCCTCGCAGAAGCTCATCGACACCAAGGGCAGGCAGTACGACCCCGACTCCGGAGCCGCCGCCCTCGGGCTGAAGAATTCCAACGCCTTCCTCAACACCATCAACCCCGGCAACGCGGTCAACGGGATCCTGCTCTTCGATGTCCCGAAGAACTTCAGGATCAAGGCGATCGAACTACACGACTCCCCCTTCTCCGGCGGTGTCACCGTCGCCCTGAACAACTGACCACACACCCCGTTTCGGATCGAACCAGAGGAGGCCGCTCGGCGGTTCAGGCGCGAGGCCCGGATCATCGGCGTCCGTACCGCGCGGAGCCGCGGGGTCATCTCATTACGGGAACGATCCATTCCTTCACCACCCGGCGACCACTAAAGTCTCGTCCACTCGGAATCGTCCCTCCGAGGAGAAGCCTTGCTCGCGCCCGACCGCTGACGTCGCTCGTATTCCCAGGCGCCCATCACCTCGACTCAGACCCCCACGACTCGAAGGAGAAGGGAACCGCGTGAGTGCGCAGCAGTCCCGGGCCCGCGATCCGCAACTGGTCGACTCCAGCACGCGCCTGGTGGAGTTTCTCCGCGACCTCGCATCGGCCCGCCGGGCCCCGATCCGGGACCTCCGCCAACACAGTCAGGTGCTCTGGCTGGCAGACCTGCCGAACGAGGTCAAACCGGATCGCGAGGCCGGGCTGGGCGAGGTCTTCCTCTCCGTCGATCCCGTCCGGAGCGCACCACACCCGGCTCCCCCGGACAGGCTCGACGGCTGGCTGCGCCACGATGAGCTCATCGACGCCGAACTGGACGCTCCGGAGCTGTCCGAGACCGGTCCGCGCCGCATCGAGGAAACGGACGAGAACGGGCAGACGACGTCCCGCCGGGAGACCCGGCAGGACCGGCCCGAGGTGGTCAGGGCCTATGGCGACTGGCTGCCTTCCTGGCAGGCCTGGGCGGAGGCGGAACGGGAGCGGCAACGGCAGCAGCGCTGGTACCGCGACCTCTACTCGATCTCCAACCAACTGGACCAGGTCGAGGACCAGCTGGAACTGGTGCTGGCGACCGGCCTGCTCTCCTGGGAGGTGCCCGGCGGCCCGCGCGTCCGTAACCATCTGCTCGCCACCCGCCTCCATCTCCGGGTCGACCGGCACTCCCAGCGGGTGGACGTCCTGCTGGGCGAGACGGCGACCGTACTCCAGGACCGTGAGCTGCTGGCCGATCTGGAGCGGTTCGCCCCGCAGCGGACCGACCACCTCCGCCGGCGTGTCCGGGAGGGCGAAGGCGTCGGCCTGCGGGATTCGATGGCAGAGATCCTGGAGTCCTGGTGTGACCGGGGCCTGGACACCAACCCCGGGCCCCGATATCGGCACGACTGGTCTCCGGGCGACATGTCCGCCAGAGGCGCCGAGGTACGGCCGGCGCCCGCGCTCGTGCTCCGGAAACGGGACCACGGTTCTCTGATCTCCTACTACGACCAGATGATCTCCACGCTGACCGGACCGGCACCCCAGACGCCCCTCGGGCTGGCACAACTGGTCAGCCCTCTCGAACCGGCGGAGCGGATGGCCTTCATGCGGGACGGGGGGATCGCCTCAGCGGACACTCTCGGCCAGGATCCGCTCTTCCCACTGCCCGCCAACCCCGAGCAACGCACGATCATGACGCGGCTGCGCTCGGACAACGGCGTCGTCGTCCAGGGTCCACCGGGGACCGGGAAGACCCACAGCATCGCCAATCTGCTGTCGGCGCTGCTCGCCCAGGGGCAGCGGGTGCTGGTCACCAGCCAGAAGGCGCAGGCGCTGCGCGTCCTGCGGGACAAACTCCCTCCGGAGATCGCCGCGCTCTGCGTCTCCATGACCGACATCGGCCGTGGCGGCTCCGCGGAACTCGAAGGCGGCGTCAAGGCGCTGTCGAGCCGTTTCTCCTCCTTCGACCCGGCCCGGCAGGCCAGGGCCATCACCGAGAAGCGGCACCAACTCGACTCCGCCCGTCGTGCGACCGTCGAACTGACCGAGAAGATCCGGGCGCTGCGCGAGTCCGAGACCTACCAGCATGCCGAGATCGCGGCCGGCTACTCCGGCACTCTCGCCTCCGTGATCCGGCGCCTGCGGCAGGAGGAACCGGAGTGCTGCTGGATCCCGACCCCTCTTCCCGCCTCGGCACGCCCCGTACCGCCGATCTCGACCGGTGAAGCCGCGGAACTCATCACCCTGCTCGCCGGAGAGACCCCCAGGCGCAGGGCGAGGCTCTCCCAGCGCCTCCCCGACGTGGCCGCACTGCCCGGCACTGAGACGCTCAAGGCCCTGATCGCGGCGGAGAGCAGCGCGCACAGTATGGCCCGGCACGCCCAGACGGGCATCTCCGCGCGCCTTGAACACCTCGGTCTCGATCTGCTCTCCCGGCTTGAGGCGGTGGCAACCGATGTCACCCTCCGCCTGCGACAGCTCGGCATGCCCGAGGAACCGTCGGCCTGGGATCCAGCCGACTGGACGGTCCGTGCGCTGAACGATGGATTCGGCGGCCGCGAGACCGCCGTGTGGGACCAGCTGGCGGCGCACACCCACCGTCTTGACGCGGCCCGGGACGCGATCAGCCGCATCGGCTTCCGCGAAATCCGGTACCCGTCGCTGGACGCGCCGGGCGCGGCGGGTTCGTACCTCCAGTCCGTTCAGGCATTGCGCGACTACCTCGCCGCGGGCAACCACCTCAAACGCGGCCTGTTCAAGCCCGCTGTGCAGAAGCAGGCCGAGCCGTGGCTGGCAGGCACATCGGTCGACGGAATCACACCGTCCAACGCGGAACTGCTCTCACTGGTCATCGCCGAATTCGAAGGCCGGGCCGCCGTCGGAGAACTCCTGCGCGGCTGGCGGCTGGTCGGAGTGGAGTTCCCGCGAGACCAGCCCCTGCAGCGTACGGTCGCACAGCTCGCCGATGCCTTCGACCGGCTCGATCGGGTGCGTCAGATCGTGTCGGCGGTGACGGAGACGGCCCGGCTGCTCGCCTCGACCGGCGCGTACGTCGCCCTCGGCACTCCCGCGCAGTGGACGTCGTACGTGGCGGCTCTGCACGCCGTGCGGCTCCAGGTCGAAGCCGAACGGGCCACCTCGGAACTCCAGGCCCTGTACGAGAGGATCCAGCGGGAATCCCAGCTCGGCCCTCCGCCCCCGGAGCTGCTGGAGGCCGGACACGCGGTGAAATCACGTGATGACATCACCTATCAGCTCTGTCTCGGCGTGCTTGCCGACGCGCACCGCGAGCAGGCCGAACAACGACGCTGCGACGAACTCTCCGGCCGGGTCCGCGACGCGCACCCGGCACTGCTCGGCCTGCTCGCCGAAGCTGGAACCTGGCAACCGCACTTCTCCACCTGGGGCCGCGCCTGGGCATGGGCCAAGGCACGGACGTTCTTCACCGAGCAGCGCCAGCCGGGCCTCGAACAGCAACTGGAGTCCGACCTCGAAGCCGCGACCGCCCGGGAGATGCGCCTGACCGCGGAACTCGCCGCCGAACAGGCCTGGCAGGCGGCGCTGAGCCGGATGAACTCCCGCCAGACGACGGCGCTGCGGGCCTACCAGGATCACATCGGCAAACTGGGCAAGGGCACCGGACGGTACGCCGACAGGTTCCAGTCCCGCGCACGCGAGGCCATGCACGACGCGCGCGACGCCGTCCCCGCCTGGATCATGCCCATCCAGCAGGTGCTGGAGACGATCCCGCCGACCCGCGACTCCTTTGACGTCATCATCGTCGACGAGGCCAGCCAGGCCGGTATCGAGGCACTCTTCCTGCTCTGGCTCGCACCTCGGGTCATCGTCGTCGGCGATGACAAGCAGTGTGCACCCTCGACCGTGACCCACGGCGAGCTGGAGCCGATCTTCGCGAAGCTGGCGACCTATCTCCCGGACATGCCCGCCTACCTCCGGGACGCGTTCACCCCCAAGTCCAGCCTCTTCGACCTGCTGGCGACGAGATTCGGCACGGTTCTGCGGCTCAAGGAGCACTTCCGCTGCATGCCGGAGATCATCGACTTCTCCTCCCGGCAGTTCTACGCGGACGAGCCGCTGGTACCGCTCCGGCAGTTCGGCGCCGATCGGCTGCCGCCGCTACGGGTGGTGCGCGTCACCGGCGCGCTGAGCGAGGGAACGGCGACCCGGCTCCGTAACGTCGCGGAGGCCGAGGCGATCGTGGATCGGATTCTCACCTGCGCGGAGGATCCGGCGTACCACGACAAAACCTTCGGCGTCGTGGTCCTGCAGGGCACCTGGCAGACCCAGCTGATCCACAACATGCTGCTCGATCGGCTGGACACCAAGGAGTGGGAGCGCCGGCGCCTGCGGGTCGGCACACCCCCCGACTTCCAGGGCGACGAACGTGACGTGATGTTCCTGTCCATGGTGATCGCCGAGAGGCGTTCGGCGGTGACGAGCACCGAGTGGCAGCGCAGGTTCAACGTGGCCGCCTCCCGAGCCAAGGACCAGATGTGGCTCTTCCACTCCGTCAGCCTCGACCTGCTCTCCCCGATGTGCCTGCGCCGATCGCTCCTCGGCTACATGCTGAACCCGCCGACGACACCGCTCAGCAGCTCGTTGAGCGATGTGACCCCCGACAGCCGTCATCCGGAGTTCGACTCGCTCTTCGAGCAGCGGGTGTTCCTCCATATCCAGGAGCGCGGGTACAACGTCGTTCCCCAGGTGGAGGTCAACGGCCGCCGGATCGACCTCGTGGTGAGCGGGGCCGAGGGGCGACTCGCGGTCGAATGCGACGGCGACTTCTGGCACGGCACGCCCGAACAACGCGAGGCGGACCTCGATCGGGAGCGCGAGCTCAAGCGCGCGGGGTGGCGGTTCTGGCGCATCCGCGAGAGCGAGTTCTACTTCGATCCGGCGACGGCCATGGAGTCACTCTGGGCCGAACTCGACCGCCGAGGCATCTCACCGGGCACGACCGTCGACGAGGGGAACGGCTCGTCACTGTCCTGGAGCGCTCTGGCCCTGTCGGAGAAAATCGGCTGGGACGGGCTTGAAGACGGAGACTTCAACGAGATGGACGAATCACCGATCAGGACGGTGACGGCGGCCCGTCTCGGTGGCCTCTCCTCAACCGGGGTGCCCACCGCGCAGATACGCACCTGGGCTCGCAACCAGGGGTACTCCATCGGCGACCGTGGCCGCCTTCCCGCAGAGGTGATCGAGGCATACCGGCAGTCGATGAATCCGGAACGGGCTTTCCCCGTTTCAGAACATGACTGACATTGAACGCATCTCGAGACGCACCCTGGTCCAGGGCCCCGGCGGTCCCGGGTTCTGATGCGGTATGGCGACGTTGAGCGTTTGGCCAGGTGAAAGACGGAAGAGCACGACTTCTGCTGATCTTTCAGGTCTCAAATCCGAAGATCGCCGCAGGAGCCGCGCCCGTGTCCCCATCTTCCCTGACCAGCTCTCCTCCCACCGCTACTCTTGACCAGCTCACCGACCTGGCGTTGCGCGAAGCCGAGCTGACGGCTGATCCGGTCGTGGTGGAAAACTTGGCGGACGGCCGAAATCTCCCCTACGAAGGCGCACAATCCGCGCCCGCACTCCCGTTTGAGCAACGCGCACAACTCTCACGAAACTCACTTTAAGTGACGATATATTCACAAAACGCTTATCACCTACGTCGATGAGAGTCTCCGTCGCCGCCCCGACGACTGCAGCGTTTACGCGATGGCGGCGGTCATCGTGGACAGGGAATGAGCAGGAAGAACGGTTCGTCGGCGGTGGTGCCGTCGTTGACGACAGGCCGTAGCACGGCGGCGCGCCCGCACCACGCGCGAGATGGCAGGGCCCGGATACCGCGGTATCCGGGCCCTGCCGCGTCACCGGCGCGGCGCCTGCCACCGGGTGTCGAGCCGGCCGTGCCGCATGCGGCCTACCAAGCGGACCTGCAGCGTCTCCGGCGCGTTGTCGCCCGCGTCCCTGCTGATCGCCAGCCGGCTGTGCCGTACCGACAGCTCGTTGGCGTCCACCACCATGCCCGGCGCGAGGACCAACTCCACGTTGCCGCCGCTCACCCGCAGCTCGATGACCAGCTCGGGCGCGCTGCGCACCGCGCTGGTCAGGTCCAGCGTCACGTCACACCACGCGGTGCGCAGCGCGAGCCGGTGCGGCAGCGTCCACCGGCCGTCACGGCGCACCGAGCCGTGCCGCTCCTTGATGGTGAGCAGTTCGGCGGCCGGCTCGGCCGGCGTCCCGGCGAACGGCAGCGTGAGTGCGCCGTCACTGCCTGGAACCGCGACCAGATCGGCGCTGAGCGGGGCCAGCGCGTCGACGGTGCGGGCGGCCAGCGCCGCGTCCAGCCGCTCGTCGAACTCGACCGGGTCGAGCCGGCCGTCGGCGGCGGCGGCGCGCAGCAGTTCGATGACCCGGTCGCGGTCCGCGTCGGACGCGCGCAGGGCGGGTAAGTTGGACTTCTCAAGACCCTGCGCGTGGATCTCCTGTGTCGTCATCGGGGTCTCCTTTTCGTTGGCCTGTGGCGGTGTCACTCGCAGAACACCTGCACCTTGGTGTCGGGCTCGTCGACGTCGACGATGGCCTCGCCAAGCTGCTTGATGAGCTCCTCGATGTGCTGTGCTGACGCTTACCAGCACGGCCGTTCGGCCCTGCTCGATCTCGCCCCAGGAGCCGGGCAGCGCCCACAGCGGTTGCCCGGTGCCGCGCAGCTCACCCACCGGGCCCACCCGGATCGACCAGTTCGGCCAGCGCCTCCTGTCTCCCCCCGCCGCAGGCGGTCAACGACGCCGACGCCGGGGATGTCGTGCCGGTCTGCCGGCTCCTGCAGCGTCTCCTGGAGTTCCGTCACGCGTGGGCTGTCGTCAACCGAGGCAGGACCGGACGGCCTTGGCCAGGTTCGACGCCCGCGGGTCGTCGGGCCGGAAGTTCCAGAGGTTGGTGACGTAGCCGAAGCCGACACCGGCGTCGGGGTCGGCGAAGCCGATCGATCCACCCGAGCCCGGGTGGCCGAACGACCCCGGCCCGGCCATCGGCAGCGGCGGGCAGGCTCGCCAGAACCCCAGCGACATGTAGAAGGAGCGGTCAGCCGGGATGTTCAGCCCCGGCGGCAGCCCGTGCATCGGCGTCTTGTCGGTCTGGACGGCTGTCATCTTCTCGACTGTTGACGGATCGAGCAGCCGCACCCCGTCGACGTCGCCGACCGTGGCGGCGTACATCCGCGCCACCGATCGCGCGTCCGCGAGCATGTTCGCGGCCGGGAACTCGGCCGCGCGCCAGGCACGCGTGGTGTGATAGCCGGTCGTGTTGTCCAGGGCGCCGCCGAGCTCACCGGCGCGGGCTTGGACCGAGCCCGGGCCCCACACGGCGTTCACCCATGCGGTGACGGTGTCCGCGTCGAGTCCGGTGATCGCGATCAGCCCGGCCGTGAGCTCCTCCACGCTGAACGGTGCGGCGTAGTGGATCCGGGCCACCCGTCTCTCCTGTTTCTCAGGCAGCCCGATCCAGGCGCTCAGTCCGAGCGGGGCGGCCACCTCCTCGGCGAAGAACCTGCCCAGTGACTTGCCGGAGATCCGGCGCACGACCTCACCGACCAGGAACCCGAATGTGACGCTGTGGTAGACGTGCTCGGTGCCCGGCTGCCACAGCGGCTTCTGCGCCTCGAGTGCACGGATGACCGGGTGCCATGCGCAGGCCTGCTCGAATGTCAGCGGTCCGTCGACGATCGGCAGGCCGGCCTGGTGTGACAGTAACCAGCGCACCGGGATCTGGCCCTTGCCGGCAGCGCCGAACTCCGGCCAGTACTGGGCCACCGGGGCGTCCAGATCCAGCTCACCGCGCTGTGCCAGCATGTGGGCACAGATCGCGGTGGCGCCTTTCGTGGTGGATGCGACCTGGACGATGGTGTTCTTGCGCCACGGTCGGTTCGCCTCGCGATCGGCGAGGCCGCCCCACAGGTTGACGACGGGGCGGCCGCCCACGTAGACGCTGCACGCCGCGCCGACCTCGCCGGGGTTGTCTTTGAAGTTCTTGCGGAACGCGTCGGCGACTTTTCCCCAGCCGTGCTCGACATCGTCACCGCTCACGGAGGCGTTGGCGCGGCCGGCGAGGGCGGCGTGCGTGCCGGCGAGCGCGCCGGCACCCAGCACGCCCTTCAACACGGTCCGGCGCCCGACGTGTCCCTGTTCGGGTGTCCCGCTTGTCGTGTCTTCCATGTTGTATTCCTTGCTGGAGATCTGAAATGCAGGGAGTCTGAGACTGCTGGAGCAGACGTACGTCGGATCGACCGGGACGGTCCGTGTTGCTGGATCGGTGCGGCAAGAGTGGTGTGCGAGGAGCACGAGCAGTTTTCGTCGAAGGCGGACACGGCCGGCCATCGGTTTCATGCCGTCGTGTCGCTCCGGCTCGCACTTGGTGGTCTTGTCGTGGAACGCGAGCCGCCATCGTCAGGGGGCCACCGGAATACGGGCGCAAACGGGCCGCGGACGCGATCGCCGCAGGCGAGCAGCCACAGCGGTGGCGGGCGGCCCGTACGCGCTCTCGCCCGTCATTGGTTCGTGGTTACGCGTCCCAGGTGACCGGGAGGCTCTTGACCCCGTAGATGTCGGCGGTCTCCGGGCGCAGGGCGACCTCTTCGGCGGGTACGGCCAGGCGCAGCGTGGGGAAGCGGTTGAGGAGTGCGGGGAAGGCGACGCGCATCTCGACGCGGGCGAGCTGCTGGCCCAGGCACTGGTGGATGCCGTGGCTGAAGGCCAGGTGGCCGCCGTCCTGCCTGCGCAGGTCGAGCCCGTGGGGGTTGGGGAAGCGCTCGGGGTCGCGGTTGGCGGTGTTGAGCGACAGGATGACCGTCGTACCGGCCGTGATGGTGTGGCCGCCCAGCTCGATGTCCTCCAGCGCGACCCTGTGGAACTGCTTGGCGACGCTCAGATACCGCAGCAGTTCTTCGACGGCCTGGTCGGTGAGCGTGGGCTCGGCGCGCAGCGCGGCGAGCTGGTCCGGGTTCCGCAGCAGCGCGAAGGTGCCCAGCGCCAGCATGTTCGCGGTGGTGTCGAACCCGGCCGACAGCAGGATCAGGGCCATCCCCTGCAGTTCCTCGTCGGTCAGGTCGCTGTCGAGCAGGTCGCTGAGCACGTCGTCGGTGGGGTTGGCGCGCTTGGCGGCCACCAGCTCGGCGAGGTACTGCTGGGTCGCGGTGTAGGCCGCGATCAGCTCCTCGTCGCCGACCTCTCCGCCGAGGAACTTGTCGATGTTCTCCTGGAAGGAGCCCCGGTCCTCGTACGGCACGCCCAGCAGCTCACAGATGATGACGGAGGGGATGGGCTTGGCGAACGCGGTCACCAGGTCCACCTGCGGTCCGGCCTTCTCCATGGCGTCCAGGTGGTCGGCGGTGACCTGCTCGACGCGTTCGGTGAGCAGTCGCATCCGGCGGACGGTGAACTTACCGACCAGTGGTTTGCGGTAGCGGCTGTGCTGTGGCTCGTCCATGAGGAGGAACTCGCCGGGCGGCGCCGGGGGGACCTCGATGTCGCCGTAGTCGACCAGCGGGTGGTGGCGCATGAGTTCCTTGCGTGAGCTGAATCGCGGGTCGGCCAGGACCGCCCGGACCAGGTCGTAGCCGGTGACCAGCCGGCCCTGGTGTCCGTCGGGGAAGGGGAAGCGGCTGATCGGGCCGTGTTCACGGGCCTGGATCAGCTCCTTGGGCGGGTCGAAGGGACAGTCGGACTGACGCGCCGTCGGCATCGTCGTGACGGTGTGGAGGGATTCAGTCATGATCTTCCCTGTCTCGCGATAGGACGTGTTGTGTGGAGCTCGAACTGTCCGCCACGCTCATCGGGATCAAGACAAGCCCGGCCGATACGGCCTAGGAGATCTTGCGGCGGTAGGTGTTCATGGCGAAGACGTAGGCGACGATGAGGATGCCGACACACCAGGCCAGGGCGATCCAGATGTCGGTGCCGACCGGCTGCTGGGTGAACAGGTCGCGAATGGCGTTGACGATGGAGGTCACCGGCTGGTGCTCGGCGAAGACGCGCAGCGGGCCGGGCATGGTGTCGGTGGGCACGAACGCCGAGCTGAGGAACGGCAGGAAGATGAGCGGGTAGGAGAACGCGCTCGCGCCGTCCACGGACTTCGCGGACAGACCGGCGATGACGGCGAGCCACGTCAACGCCAGGGTGAACAGGATCAGCATGCCGGCGACCGCGAGCCACGCCGGCACTCCCGCCCCCGAGCGGAAACCCATGAGCAGGGCGACGAGCACGACGACCACGAGCGAGATCAGATTGGCGACCAGCGAGGTCAGCACGTGCGCCCACAGCACCGACGATCGCGCGATCGGCATGGACTGGAAGCGCTCGAAGATGCCGCCCTTCATGTCCATGAACAGCCGGAACGCGGTGTAGGCGATGCCCGAGGCGACCGTGATGAGCAGGATGCCGGGCAGCAGGTAGTTCACATACGAGACCGACCCTGTGTTGATCGCGCCGCCGAACACGTAGACGAACATCAGCAGCATGGCGATCGGCATGATCGCGGTCGTGACGATGGTGTCCACGCTGCGCGTGATGTGGCGCAGGGAGCGTCCCAGCAGGACGGCGGTGTCGCCGAAGAAATGCTTGCTCATCGTTGTTCCTTACTTGCGTACCGAGATGCGGTGTTTGTCGGCGTCGCCGTCCTTGCCGTCGGTGCCGACGAGGGTGAGGAAGATGTCCTCCAGGGTCGGTTGCTTCTCGACGTATTCGACCTTGGCGGGCGGGAGTAGCTGCTTGAGCTCGGCCAGGGTGCCGTTCACGATGATCCGGCCCTGGTGCAGGATCGCGATCCGGTCGGCGAGGTGTTCGGCCTCGTCCAGGTACTGCGTGGTGAGCAGCACCGTCGTGCCTTGGGCGGCGAGTTCCCTGACCGCCTGCCACACCTCGATGCGCGCCTGGGGGTCGAGCCCGGTCGTCGGCTCGTCGAGGAAGACGACCGGCGGATTGCCGATGAGGCTCATCGCGATGTCCAGGCGGCGGCGCATGCCACCTGAATACGTCGACACCCTGCGCGCGCCCGCGTCGGTCAGCGAGAAACGCCTCAGCAGGTCATCGGCGATCTGGCCGGGATTCTTGAGGTGCCGCAGCCGGGCGACCAGCACGAGGTTCTCCCGCCCGCTGAGGATCTCGTCGACGGCGGCGAACTGTCCGGTGAGGCTGATGGACTCCCGCACGTTCGCCGGTTGCGTGGCGACGTCGAAGCCGTTGACGCCGGCCGTCCCCGCGTCCGCCTTGAGCAGCGTGGACAGGATCTTCACGACCGTGGTCTTGCCCGCCCCGTTCGAGCCGAGCAGGGCGAAGATGCTGCCCCGCGCCACGGTGAAGTCCACACCGCGCAGCACATGCAGGTCCTTGTACGACTTCTCCAGGCCTTGCACCTGGATCGCCTGGGCTTGCTGTGTCGTCATCAGTCTGTCCTGTCCTTTCTTGCGGTGTTTTCGCCGGCGGCGCGTTCGATGGCGCCGGTGAAGCGGTTCCGCTCCCGGCTGATGTACCGCCCCACGGAGTAGTTCTGCACAAACGCCTCGACGAACTCCACGGGGTCCTGCCCGAAGATCTCGCGGATCGGGGTTCCGTCCGCCGCGCTCTGCTCGAACAGATCGGCAAGGTCTTCGAACATCGAAGCCGCGTCGGCGCCGTCCCCCGGCCCGAAGTGCATCAGGTACCGCTCCAGCGCTTCGGCTGCCGTGCGATAGTTCTCGGGAAGCGCTCTGATCCGCGCCTTGTACTGCCGCCAGCGCCTCTTGTCCTCGAGCGGCCCGGTGACCACCTCCAGGTACTGCAGGTAGCGCCTCTTCGGCTCGGCCGGCTCTGTGGCCATGTCTACTTACCTCCTTCGCGGAGCTGTTCGAGCCGTTCCGTGAGGAAGCTCCAGGTCCTCCAGAACTCTTCGAGATACTCCCGTCCGCGTGCGTTCAGGGAGTACACCTTGCGCGGCGGCCCCTTCTCGGACGGGACCTTCTCCACGTCGACGAGGCCGCGCTGCTCGATCCTGACGAGCAGCGCGTAGATGGTGCCCTCGGCGATGTCGGAGAAGCCCTGCTCCCGCAGCCACGCCGTGATCTCGTAGCCGTACGCGGGCCGGCCGGACAGGATCGCCAGGACGATGCCCTCCAGCGTTCCCTTGAGCATCTCCGTCAGTTGCTTGCCCACGGAACACCCCCCTTCCGCTACTCGGTGTCGCTAACTACCAGTACAAAGTAACACCGACTACTGGTACCTAGCAACACCGAATAGTTGAGGGACAATCGGGGGCCGCAAGCATGTGGGTGCGGGCGGCCTGATCGCCGCTCGTGAGCGAGCCCGCCGCCGACATCTGCCCGCACACCGGCCGCGCCCGCCTCGGCGAGGCCGACGTCCCGCTGCAGCTCATCATGGGCAAGACCCGGCACAAGAACCCCCGCACCGCCATGCACTACGTCAAACCCGGCCCCGAAGCCATCGCCAAGATCACCACCATCCTCGGCCCACCCCGCCGCGCCCAGTGACCATGCCGTCAACCAGCCGGAAGATCCTTCAAGATCATCCCAATGTGGGTTTTGGGCTTATGTGGGCTGACCCCTGGTGCGTCTGCGGTGGACGACGACCTCGTCCCCGCGCCCCGGATACGCCATGATCAGCAGCCGTTGCCCGCCGTACTTCTCGCCCTTCCACGGGAGCCAATCGGGCGAAACCATGCTCCGCGAAAATCGCTCAGTGAGTCGACGGACCCGCCGCGCTGCGGCTACCAGGCCCCATCGGGAATCACGTAACACGTGTTGCTGGACTCGAGCCAGTCCTGGTCGATGCCTCGCCCGGTGATGCGCTCGATCAAGGTCAGTGCCGTGGCGATGTTCGCCTCCGTGTCCGGGCCATCCACGAACGAGAGCCCGTCCATGTACTCGTCCAGCGCATGCCGGTTGGCCCCGCCGCGAGGAGACGGCGGGAAGAAACTCATGTAAGTAAGGATCCGTCCGTCGGCCGCGTAGATGAGCTGTTCGTCGCCGTTGGCGTTCCAGCCGATCGCCACCGCGCGACCCCCGCCGCTGGACGCGATGGACAGCGCCTGGTCACGCAGACAGTCCCAGCCCCGTAGCTGCAGAATCAGGACCCAGGAGCCGGCTTGGCCGACGAGGATGATGCCGTCGCGCTCACCAGCGTTACCGGTGTGTTCGTGGATGTCGTGGATATTGCATTCCGCCGTGGTGCTGAGGTCGGCCCGCATCCGGCGAGCGGCTTCGCGGGCGTCGATTCCCTCGACCCAGGCGGCGTGGAAACCGAAGTAGTCGTCATCGAGGCCGTATTCGTCCAGGAGGTCGTAGGTGGTGCGGGCCTCGCTCATCGTTGTCCTTTCGTGGAGCATGGTGGCCCCGCCCGGAGAGCGGGGCCACCATGTCGGCCTTATTTGATGTTTACCCAGAACTGGCTGCCGTTGAGGAACCGATAGCGAGCGTAGAAGATGCCGAGATCGGTCCCGGCGTTCTCGTTCTGGTCTCGGCGAAGTGCTCGGATGGAGTAGTTGTATCCGGCTGAGCCTGGCCCTTCCTTGGTGGATGCGAAGGGAAACTCATCACACTGCAGTTCGCCGGGGACGTCGTTCGGATCGGGGTAGTCGTCGTCATCGGCGCCCGGGAACCATTCCCGGCAGTCGACGCCCTTTCGATACTTGTTCTTTCCTCGATACGTTCTCCCGTCCGGGGCCTTTGCAGCCTTGGAGACGTACGTCAAGGCCGATCCCCCGGTGGCGTAGTTGCCCGGAACCCTCTTGGCGATGGGTGAGCCGTTCGTGTCCTTGAAGTGGGGAGCGGTCAGGTGTGGGGAGTAGAACGCATCGTGGATGTGCTTGGGTACATCGCCCATGAATGGGTCGGTCCGGTGCATGGTGTAGACGGCGTTGGCCCCCACCAGGACGCATCCGCCCTTGTACACGTGCTTGCTCAGGCTGTCGCAGCGCACCTTGGCAGCATTGTCGTTGGTAGCTGTCGGGTTCCGCGGGATGTCCCACAGTTCGACGCTCTTGTCCGGCCAGGCAGGTATCTGGAGCGTCAGCCAAGGACGGATCGTACAGCTGTCGAAGAGGGCTCCCGAGGAGCGGAAGACGAACTCGGTCCGCCACTCCTCATCGTAGTCCGGCACGTCACCGCTGCGCTCGCCGTTGGCGGGCCCCTCGATCTGGGCGCAGTTGCTTGTCTCCTTGCCGGCCTTGGCCCGGACCCGGAGCTTCAGCGTGCCTAGCACCACGGGGTCGTCGTCGCCGGGAATGAAGACGTTGGACAGCTTCGTCCACACCTTGATGTCGCGGGGCAGGCGCCCTGCGGTGCCGCCCTGGACGCCGGCGCCTGTCTCATTTCCGGCATAGGTGTGGATGGCGACCGACACGTGGAAGTACATCCAGGCCGGCGTGGGGAAGACTATCGTCCTGCCCGTCTGCCTGCTCTTCTCCGTGTCGACGGTCCAGATCAGCCAGCTGTGGAACCTGGCTGTGCAGCCACTGTACGGGCGGACCTCACCCCAGACGTTGTCCCTCAGCCGGTCGTCGTCGTCCTCGGATTCCCGCTTCTCCTCGCACCACTCCAGCGTGTGACGGTCGTATGGGAACTCCTCCTGGGTGGCGCGCATCGTCTGTGCCGTGCGCGACTCCTCCTTGTCGATGACACCGCTCGAGCCGACTGTTGCAGAAGTCTGCGTTGCGACGCTGTTGTGCTGGGTCGCCAGGTCGCTCACGGATAGAGCGCGCTGGTGGACCCATACGTCATCAAGATCACCTCGTACGCTGGCGCCTAGGGCCATGGGACCATTCGCATTCCATGCAGGAAAGCTGATGGATGCGGTTTTAACCGCGTCGCCATTGAGGTAGAGCGTCGCAGTCCTGGCTGCGGCGTCATAGACGCCGGCCAGATGGAACCACTCGCCAACCGGTGGTTCGACATCCGAGACCACACCCTCAACGGTCGCATCAGCGGCATCAGCGCTGGTGAAGGTGAACACCAGACCGCGGTCGGGGGTGTTGCCCAGGCGGAACGGTGCCTGGTGAGTGCCTCTCTGCTCGACGACGGTGTAGTTGCCCTCCTTGTCGCTCCAGCGCAGCCAGGCCGTGACGGTGAAGCTCTCATCGGTACGGATTACCGGCCCAGTGGTCTGCGCGAGCGGTTTCTCACCGGGCTGGATGACGTCGACCTTGACCTGCTGCCAGTCCGACCAGGCGGACGACAGCGCTCCGGCGATCGCGCGGGCGCGCCAGCGTACCAGCCAGCCGTCGGTCAGTTTCCCGTCGGGGACGGTGATGCCGGCCTGGCTGCCGGAAGTGACGTTGTCGACGGCCCCGGCCCAGATCTGCCCGCTGCCCTGGCCTTCGGTCGCGGCCGGGTCGTGTTCGACTTCGAACTCAGCCCGCAGGCTACCTCCAGCCGGATCGCTCACCTGTGCTAGCAGGCTGGGGATGAGGGTAGAAGTGACGGTTGTGCCGTCCAACTGCTGGGACGGATTGACCTGCAGGGCGGACACCGTCGGTTGCCCGACCGGGTCGGGCACATCCACCGTAACGGCCAGCCAGTCCGACCACGCCGAACTCGTGGCCGCGGCGGCGTTGACGGCGCGGGCGCGCCAGCGGATCTTCCATCCGTCAGTGAGCTTCCCGGCCGGGACGCCGGCGGCGGCCTGGCTGCCGGAGGCCACTGCGGCCGAGGCGCCTGCCCAGATCTGGCCGGCGCCTTGCCCGGTGGGTGCGGCCGGGTCGTGCTCGATCTCGAACTGACCGGTCAGGGTGCCGCCGATGGTGTCGGAGACGGTGGCTGCGAGTTGCGGGGTGAGCGAGGTGACCGTGGTGACCCCACCAGCCGCCTGCGCCGGGGTGATGGCCAGGCCGCTGACAGTGGGCGCCGAGGCGGGGCCGGTGGTGGTGACGGTCAGCGTGGGCGGGGTGGCGAAGTCGGTGTCCTCGGCGGAGGTGAACACCCGGTAGTTGTCGTTGGTGTTGGTCTCGTTCGGGTGCTGCAGCACCAGGCCGTGGTTGGCCGCGCCGGCGGCCCAGTCCTGGGCGATGCCGGTGACGTTCCAGTCCATCGGGCCGGGCCAGGTAGCGCAGCTCTCGTTGATCGCCGCCCGGTTGATCTGGGCGTCCTCGGTGGTGGAGGGCGGCTTGTTGGCCCAGTACAGGTTGTTCTCATCCCAGGCGCCGGTCAGGCGGCGCACCTGGATGCCGGCGCCGACCGCGGCGCCGCAGGCCGGCGCGTCGATGTTGTTCAGCGACAGCTTGGCATCGCTCACCGTGGCGCCGGTCAGGGCGGCGGTGTCGAACCGCAGATGCACCCGCGCCAGCAAGCCGGGCATCCGCCCGGCCATCAGATACCCGCCGGTCGGATCGGCCGGCAAGCCCGCGGTGTCGGTGGACAAGACCTCCACGTCGTGGTTGAACGGCAGCGTGGTGGTCGGATCCACCCGCACCGGATACACGGTGGCCGGGTCGGACAGGAACGTGTGGTCGGGCTTGAGCACCAACTCGGTGCGGCCGCCCGTGGTCACCACGTCGGTGGCGATCTTCGCGTGCCGGGCCTGGGGCAGGCGGCCCTTGGCCAGGCGGGCTCCGGCGGAGGCGTCCCACATCACCGGCTGCGGCGCCGACGCCACCAGCTTCTTCTTCCCCTTGTCCTTGTTCTTGCCAGTGCCGGTGTCGGTGAGCAGCAGCCGCCCGCCGTTGCCCTTCGACAACGTCAGGCCGCCGGTGTCCACCCCGATGCGCAACTCCAGGGGTTTGGCGGGCCGCTCGCGCAGCACCACGTCATGCCGGAACCCGGTCGGCAGCACGGTGACCACCAGGTCTGCGCCCTTGCCGGCCGCGTCGGTGTAGGTGGCCACATTGCCCTTGACCGTCGGCTTGGGCAGCCTGGCCGGCCAGGTCAACGCGTACCGCCGCCCGTCGGCGGTCATCCTCACGAACGCGCCGGTACCGCCGGTGGAGACCTCCACGGCCACACCATCCGCAAGTGTCTTCGGCTTGAGCACCCCACCCTGCTCGGCCAGGGTGGGGTCGATCGGCACCCACGTGCCGTTCTGCCGGGTCCGCACCGGGCCTGCGGCGATCTGGGTGGTGAAGGTCTTTCCGTCGGGCTGGGCGTAGGTGATGCTGGTCGCGGTCGTCTCGTCGGCGACCGCAACAACCTTCCCCTGATGGGCCGCCCTCTGAGAAGCGGCGATCTGCGCCTGCGAAGGCTCATTCGACACCGCGTTTCCGCTCTTTCCGGGAATCCACGCCACTGTGTCGCTAAGGGTGGCATGGTGGCCATTACCGGAGGAGTCACCAGCAGTGGTTCCTGAACCTTCGTCGAACTTCCAGTGTGCGGTCGCAGGAGTGCTAAATGACCAGGCGTCGACCGTCATCATGTTTCCGTCGGCGTCGTGGGCGTTCGACACCTCGACTATATAGCGGACATCATATGACAACGATTGATCTGGCGTAAACGTCAGCACCTTACGCTCGCTGTCGAGCTGCGTCGTGCCAGCCAGCACGTTACCTGCGGGATCCTTCAGCTTGAGCTGCGCTTCCCAGATCGGCTCGCTGAACACCGCTTTGATCTGGGTCGCAATTGATACATCAGTGGCGCCCCTTTCAGGACTGACCTCTATAAGAGCCGGAGGTGTCTCATCACCGGAGCCCGGGCCATCTTCATCTTCGATCTGGGGGGTCGACCAATCCTCACCCGGCAGAGGACCCAACTGATCGGGTCCAATTTCGTAAGGAACGGTAGGGGTGCCTTCTGAGGCGATGATCTCTTCCACCGTAGTACCGGGCCTGTCCGGAATACTCTCGGCGGGCTCTCTGTGGAGAGCCGTTGCCTCTTCGAAGGTCGGAGGTGAGGTCCGTCGCGGTCCTGTTTCGGAGAAGTAGGTCAAGATCTTCGGCGCAGGCTCGAAGTCGACGGTGAGCTTGGGCGGGTGGGCACCTTCACTGCAGCAGTAGTAATCCTGCGTGCGGTAGCGGCGCCAGTTGGTGATGTCGGACTCGTTGGCGGCGGCGAGCTGGAAGCCGTAGTTCGGCTCACCGTTGGCCCATGCCTGGACGATCCCATTGACATAGTGGACCAGGTACCACTCCTTGCCTGCCCAGCCGGCCGCACCGCTAGTGCAGTTGGGGCTGTAGGCACCGTACTCAACGTTCTGGCCCACGGTGGTGACCGACGGCTGGCTGGTCCACTGCATGGTCATCTCATCCCAGTCTGAGGTGACCCGGCGGGCGACAATGCCGGAACCGACATGATCGCCGCAGTCGTTGGACAGATGGTTCCACAGGATCAGGTCGGCGTTCTGCACCGTACCGCCCCGCAGCGGCGAGTCTTCCGGGATGTCCGGGAAGCGGATGTAGCTGCGCCAGCGCACGGCGCCGTTGTTGGACTTGCCGACCAGGATCCGGTCGAGGTTGAAGTTGTTCCAGCTGTCGTAGTAGATGTCGTCATTGACGAACGTGTCCACCCCCCCTGGCGGTGAAGTACAGGGATCACGTCCGATCGTGCACTCCCACCAGTCGGAGTCGGCGGCGGACAGCGTCACCGGGTAGGTGACCGCCGGGTCGGCCAGGAACGCCGCGTCAGGGGTGTACACCAGGGTGGAGCCGTTCCCTTCGACGGCGACGCCGGCCTTGCCGACCTTGCCGGCGTCGATCGGCGCGTTCGCGTCCGCGGCGGTGGCGTCCAGCAGCGGCACCGGCCGGATGTCGAGGATCTTCTTGCCGTCCTGGCCCAGCACGGTGGGCTGTCCGGCAGCGTTCTTGCTGAAGGACATGCCCTTGGGCAGGTCCACCGGCACGCGGAAAGTCACCGGGCCGCTCGGCCGCTCCTGGATCACGATCTTCTGCCGGAAGCCAGTGGGGGTTGTGGTGACCACCAGGTCCATGCCGTTGCCGTAGGCGGAGTGGTAGGTGGCGGTGTTGCCGGCGAGCTTGGGCTTGGGCAGCTTGCCGCTGGGGGCGGCGATCTCGGCGGTGCCTTGGGCGGTCCTGCTCTTCAGCAGGATGGTGTCCGCGCCCGCCGACAGGGTCAGGTCGCCCTTGATGGCCTTGGGCTTGATGAGCCCGTTCTCCTCAACCAGGGTCGTGTCGATCGGTGTGAAACCATCGCCCTTGGCTGTCTTGACCCGGATGGGCTGCGCGTGTATTTCCATTCGCAGAGTCTTGCCGTCCGGGTTGGCGAAGACCGTCGAGGTCTCGGTGTTGCGCTCGGAAACCTCCACACGCTTGCCGGTCTCGCGGGCCTTTTTCTTGGCGGCTTCTACCGCCTCGTCCACGATTGGCGTGCCGCCCCTCAGGGCGGGGGTCGGCTGGGCCTGAGGGGCGGTCGGTGGTGGTTCTTGCTGGGCCCATGATGGTGCTGCCGCCAAGCTAATGATCATCGTCGCGGCCAATGTGGCGGCGGTGGCGTTCGCAAGTCGGCGTCTACGCCGCCTGCCGTTGGAGGGGGAAGGCGGAAGCCCTCCTCTTCTTGGTGTCAAGGTCACCCAGGTCTCCTGCATGCATGCGAGTGGCCCGCGCTGTCGCGTGGGCCACTCGAACAAGGGTTCGGCACACAGGACGCTACTTATAAAGTTGACTTAAAGAAAGATAGATCATCAACTTTGGTGATCATGGCCGACAATTCACCCCAAAAAGATCAATAGCTGCTATATCGATCGATCACCCTCCGCAGTGAGATTGCATGGAAGATCTAATAGGGACGACTCGTAGTACGGAGCCGCAGGCCGGGATCTTGCTTTGTAGGCCCATACGTCTGGTCCGTACGTACGCACACAGGCCAGGGACGTCAGCGGCGGAGTCCACTTCCACGAGCATGGCAAACCGGACCGGAGCGGCTCCGCGAACCTCACCCCACGGCAACTACCCGCCGATGTGCGCGGGTTCGTCAACCGCATCGGCGAGTTCGAAGAGCTGAACACCATCCTGATCGGCGAAGACGGCGATCCGCGCGTCATCACGGTGTGCGTGATCGCCGGGACCGCGGGCGCGGGGAAGGCGCAAAGTGCGTTCGTCACTTCCAGGGGCGCAAAATCCTGGAGGCGATCACCATGCTCCCGGCCAGGCACAACCCCGACTCCAATCCGCTCCGGCGGAAACCGCCTGGCCAGAGGGGGTCGGGGAACAGGAGCGGAGACACGACCATGACACCGACCACCCAGAGGGCCACCGCTCCCAGCGTGGCCAGCCCTTGGAGCGCCCAGAGCTTCCGGAGGCCGGCGATCACGTTGTCCTTCAACTCACGGACGTTCCCAGGTCGCAGGTGATACCGGCGGACCTGCCGGGGATCGCCGCCCATCTCGTCTCCGATCCGCAGGACATCGTGACCACACGTCCCGCTGTTGATGTTCATCGTGCCAACGACATCGCGGCTGCGATAGTTCCAAAACGGGTGGCAGCGCCGAGGGCCGGTGCGGGGAGGTCGTCTCCCGGCTGTTGTCGGCACACAGCGACCGGATCGGCGACGGCGACGCCGCTGTCCGGGCCGCTGTCCGGGCCGCTGTCCGCCACCGCCTGGTACCTCACCCGCACCGACGACGGCACGATCGCCACCCTGGCCACCGGCGTTCGGGCGATGCGGCTCCGCGCCCGGTGTTCAGGACGACTCGCGGGTGGTCCGGTACGCCCGGACGTTCGGACAGCCGGGGTAAGCCCACCGGCACACGTTCGTCATGCCGACCTGCGTCCCGCCGCCCCCTTCGGGCCACCGAACTCCACGAATTGAAGATCGGCAACAAGAACGGCGACCTCATACGGCGGTCGCCTTACCGGCCTTTGTCACGAATTATCGCCATGACAACATGGAACCCCTGACGAGCTTTAGCGAAAAATAAATAATTATTCGATGAATTGTCCGCCTATGTTCCTGAATCGCAGATCAAGTAGCTATCGAAACGCCGCCAATAATTCTTTTTTCGTTGACACGGAAGAGCGGAAATGACACGTTTATCAATGCCTGGCGCCATTACCTGAGATCAGCACCGCGCACATTTCCAACCGCCAGACAGGATTCGCACAACAGCTCCTGCCCCTGCTCGACTCGACTCAGCACGGAGGTACGATCATGCGTCAATCACTCCGCAAGATCTCCATGACGGCTGGCATCGTAAGCGCAGCGTTCCTCGGGATGTCGCAGACCGCGGCGATCGCGGTTCCGTCGGCGTCCGTCCTCGCCCCCCCTCCCGCCCCCGCCCCCGCTCCGGTTCCCGATACCGGCCGGGCTCCCGCAGGGGGCGAGACGAGCCTGAACAACACCGGTTCCACGACGAACACCCGGGCGCTGTGCGTCTTCAACACCGCGGGGGACTACGTCCACGTCTCCTCGTCCGCCTTCGAGGCCTCCGGGCACGGCTGGTGGGTCAACGGCAACTGCAACGCCACCCTGGCGGTCGTCACGGTGCAGCTGCAGCAGTACTACTCCGACGGCAGCTGGCGAAACGCCGGCACGGCGGGCAGTGCGACGGTGCGATCCGGCGGCGGCGCCGGCAACCGCGCGACCGGACGCGGCGGCTGTAACAGCAACAGCCTGACGGGATGGCGTAGCGTCGTCGACGTGGACCTGGTCGGCCTGGCCGACGACCCGGGCAAGCTCTACACACCTAGCCGGAACATCTACTGCAGGCGATAGCGGAAGAGGCGACGTGAGTATCGGACCCGACAACCCCATGGACATGGCCCTGCACGGCGAACCGGCGCCGCATCCGGCGGTATCGGGAGAGGGCAGACCCGACAACCCCATGTTCGCGGCCCTGCACGGCGAGCTGGTGTTGCATCCATGGCGGGATCCTCACGTCGCCTCCTCGGACGCGTACAGCCTGTTCGTCGCGAGGTCGTCCGCGATGGGCTGGCTCACCGAGGCCGCCGAGAACGCGTCCGGCGGCCTGTGGGGGATGAACGACGCCGGGCAGGGCCCGGGTTCCGGATCGGAACCGTCACGCATCGCGTGGTTCCAGGTGTCGTTGACCGAACCGGTTCCCGGCGGCCGGCCGTTGCCGGTGCAGGCGTTCCTCTCGTGCGCCGGCGACGTCGTGTCGCGTATCGGCACCGCGCGCCTGCGAGCCGTTCAGGTCCTGCTGCCCGTACCGAGCCTCGACGCGTCGTCGCAGGTGAGCGGTGTGATGACCCTGCTCCAGGAGGCCGGCTGGTTCGCCGACGGTGACCCACGGTGGAGAACATCGGTGCGGGTGACGTTGGACGGCGGGCAGGAGCCGTCCATCCGTTCGGCGGCACCCGGGATGCTCCGGTGGATGCGGGGCTTCACGCAGGATGTCTTCTCGTGCGACTCGTTCTCCCTGACCGACGACCTGACCGACGACCTGACCGACGACGGCACGGCCCTGGAACCCGCCGTCATCGACGAGCTGTGGCGCGGGCCCGCCCGGCACCGGGCCACATTCCACGGCGTTCTCACCGAATGGTCACTGGACGCGCTGGGCTGGCTGGCCGCCTTCCTCGCCGAGGCGGCCTCCCGGAACGGGGTCGGCACCCCGTTGATGCTCACGGCCAACCGGCTCGAAGGGGCGCGTTCACCCGCCGGCTGAGTCCGGTGGCGCTTCCCCCGGGTCCGCCCGGGGGAAGCGCTGCCGGGGAGAGAGCCGTGAACACGATCTTTCCGGCACACCTGAGGAGCCTGTTGTGCGATTCAGGCCCGCTGATCGCCCCCTTCGCCCCTGCTGACAGGCTCCGTTTCCCAACGGAGGTTGCGAACGCGCCGCGGGGAAACCGAGATCGTCGGGCCTGTCTTCCTGATGCCGGGACCGGGGTGGATCTGTACTTCGGGTAGGGAACGTCGCATCAGGGAATCTGTCCGGGTTCGTCGACGACCCCCGCCGCGACCTCGGCGGTCGCGAAGACGCTTCCCTGTGTGAAGACCACCTCGCCGCTGATGAGACGGTCCCGCAGAAAGTCCGTCCGCGAGCCGAGGTAGCGATAGGTCGTGCTGTCGAGGATGACGTAGGACCGCTCGGTGACCTGACCGTTCTCGTCGCGCTGCGTGCCGAAGCCCGGAGCGCCGACCTCGTAGGCGATGCCCATGCCCGGCCTGCCCGCCGCGTCGCGGATGCCGAGGTCCACCCGGACTCCCGGAATCCGGGCGAGAGCGCGGAAGATCGCCGCCTCCAGCTTGGGCGGCAGGTGGACCCCCTGGCCGAGGTAGACCGACAGCACCCGGAACGCCCGTGCGTCCGCGGGCTCATCGAGGCCTCGCTCCTCGTCCGGCTTGTCCTGCCAGTGCCGGTCGCCTCTGACGTGGGCCAGCAGCCGGTCCGGGTCGGTGGGCAGCTTGGCCAGCCTGGCCGCGTACTGCCGGGGGGACAGGTCGTCGTCACCCGGGTCCGGCTCGATGGTCCGCGTCTCCATCGGGCGCCGGCCCAGCCTGGTCGCCTGCCGGGTGCCGTCGTAGCGCGTCCAGTACTCCTGGACCTCGACCGAGCCGTCGGCGGGCTGCCTGACGACGCTTTTGCGGTACAGCCACTGGTCGGGACGGGGCGAGATGCCGTCCGGCAGGCGCTTCTCGGCCATCAGCGCCGCCTGCCTCAGCATGACCTCCGCGTTCACCGGCGTCGCCTCGATGGTGACGGGTGGCCGGGTGACCGGCCGATCGTCGCCGTACACCACGGTCACCGCCGCGATCACCGCGACGGCCGCCGTCATGGCCAGCGGCAGCGAGAGCACCGGCCGTAGCCGGCGGCGACGGCGCAGGGAACGCGCCCGCAGCGCGCGCAGGCGGTCGGCATCGGGCTCGGGCGCGTCCGCCCGCAGCTCGCTCAGCAGTTTCAGGTCATCCACGGCCGGCCTCCTCCGAGATAGCGGACGGATCGACCCCGCCCAGGGCCTCACGGGTCTTCCTCCTGGCGCGGTGCAGGCGCGAGCGCACCGTGCCGATCGGGATGCCGAGTGCCCGCGCCGTCTCCTCGTAGCTGAGATCCGCCCAGGCGATCAGCAGCAGCACCTCGCGATCCTTCGACGCCAACGCGGCGAGTGCCCTCACCAGATCGCGCTGCGCCGCCGAGGCCGTCACCCGGGCCTCCACCCGGTCGGCGTAACTCTCGGCCACCTCGTCCACCCCCGTCCTGGCCAGCGAGAGGTACGCCCTGACCTCGGCACGGCGGTGCCTGCCGATGAGGTTGGCGGCGATGCCGTACAACCAGGGGCGAGCGTC
Organism: Streptosporangium sp. CA-115845; assembly: GCF_050943795.1. NCBI lineage: Bacteria > Bacillati > Actinomycetota > Actinomycetes > Streptosporangiales > Streptosporangiaceae > Streptosporangium > Streptosporangium sp. CA-115845. The sequence goes on from NZ_CP191988.1 coordinate 7,979,856, forward strand.
GCGGTGGTCGGTGTCGTAGCGCCCGAGCCGCCGGAAGGCGGTGAGGAACGTCTCGGCCACGATGTCGTCGGCCATCGAGTCCCCCAGGCGCCGCGTCACGTAACGGTGCAGGGCGGAGGCATGCCGGTCGAACAGCACCGAGAAGGCGGCGGAATCACGCCGGGCACGCCTGATCACCTCCGCGTCGTCCAGATCTGTCTCCGCACTCAAGCGTGAACTCCGTTTCCTGGGTCCGGTCACCCTCTTTCACCCGATGCCGCGAATCGAGTTCTCCACGCCTGCGTTTCATGGACCTGACCGCGGTGTTCGCCGCACCAGCGGAGTTCACCGTGCCGTACGGCGCCGTCCGCGCCCACCGTCGTGCCAACTGATCTGGACCTCGCTCAGACGAGGCCGTGGACCTTGTGGATCGCCTCCGTTGCTCATCACAAATAGATCTCTCGTGGCCTTCATGCCTTGTCCAGCGGTGCGCGCAGCCGCTGAGGACTATGATCGCTTTTGCGCGGCTCTCGTCACCTCCCCCCTCCCTCTGGAGTTCGAGCACATGGCTGATCCTCTGATCCCCTGGCGCGGCGACCTGGCCGCGAAGATCCAGCCGCAGGTTCCGCACGCGGCGCGGATCTGGAATTACTGGATGGGCGGCAAGGACAACTTCGAGGCGGACAGGACCGCCGGCGACGCGGTCGCCGCGGTCTACCCCGAGATCGTGACGATGGCGGCGCAGTCGCGGAAGTTCCTCATCCGGGCGGTGCGTCACCTGGCCACAGAGGCCGGAATCGACCAGTTCCTCGACATCGGCACCGGCCTGCCGACGATGCAGAACACCCACGAGGTGGCTCAGCAGGTCATACCGCATGCGCGGATCGTCTACACCGACAACGACCCCATGGTGCTGGTGCACGCCAGGGCGCTGCTGCGCAACACCACTCCGCAGGGAGTGACCGCCTATGTCGACGGTGACTATCACGAGCCCGAGTTGATCGTGGAGGACGCCCGCAACGTCCTGGACTTCACCCGGCCGATCGCCGTGATGTTCATGGGCGTCCTCGGTTATGTGGAGGACTTCGCGGTGATGCGCTCCATCGTCTCGCGCGTCATGGATGCCGTGCCCTCCGGCAGCTACCTGGTGCTCTGGGACGGGACCGACACCGGCAAGACGGTCAACGAGGGCAGTGAGAAGCTCGCGGAGAGCGGAGCCGTGCCGTACTACCTGCGTCGGCTCGACCAGCTGGCCGAGTGCTTCGCGGATATGGAGCTGGTCGAGCCGGGGCTGGCGCCCATTACACGCTGGCGGCCCGACACCGACGACGCGCCCTGGATCGACGCGCACGGGGCTGTGGCGCGCAAGCCGTAGCCCGCTGTCCTGGGCCCCACTCGGGTCGGCGCCACCGGCCGCAGGGTGCTCACGGTCACGGTGTCCCGGAATCTCCAGAGGTTGTCGAGCACGTGGAGTTGGATGCCGGCCTCCTCGTGCAGGTGCGTCAGTTCGCGAGGTCCTCGTCCCTGATGGTCTCGACCCGGCAGTGCGAGAGCGCGTTCCGCTTCGGCTGGTAGACACAGACCTTGAGGTCGATCCACTTGACCTGGCCCTTGGTCTTGAACGTGTACCCGGAGGAGGCGCAGGACCAGCGCACCGGCGACCAGGACGGCCCGCCCTTCTGGTAGTGGAACCTGGCGCGGACCCAGGCGCAGTGACCGGGGTGGCGGTCTCGGTCGTAGATCCTGCCGTACGCGGTGAAGTGGCTCTGGTTGAAGCCGGTGACCCACAGCTGCGCCTTGGCGTACCCGGAATGCCCGGAGCCGGATCTGACCGTCCCCAGATAGAAGTCGCTCTGGGCCGTCGCGCTCGCCGTGGCGGGCAGTCCCAGCACGAGCGCGGTGGCCAGCAGCGCTCCACGGACGATCCTGCGCATCGTCTCTCCTCTTTCCGGTGCTTCCCGGTGCTTCCCGGCGCGGGTTCTTCCCGGCTCGGGTGATCCGTCACCAGTGATACGCGAGACGACTTGGAACCCTCTTGCGAATCACTGCCCGCGGCGCACCGCCCGGTCCGCCCACTGACACCCTCGTGGCAGTTGGCACGTCGTTAGTCCAGCGCGCTCTCCTCCGTCTCGGACCGTTCCTTCCGCTGACATACGCGCCATATGCCAAAATGATCACGCCTCTCGGAGGCGTGAATCGGTCCATCCGGATTACCGAAAAGGCGCTCGGCGCCATCAGGAGAGGAGGTCGGTTGTCCGTGACGGACCTGGAGCTTGCCGGCGAGCTTCGCGAGCTTGCCGATCACCCCCACCTGACGGCCCGTCAGGACCAGCTACGTGATCTCGCGCACGCGGTCACCGATCCTGACATGGCCGGACACTGGTGCGAGGTCGACCTGTTCGCCGCCTTCTCCCCCGACGACACCATCCTGGTGGACGGGGAACCGTCATCGCCGAGGAGACCGGGATGGCGACGAGGGCTCGGCGGCGCCATCGGCCCCGCCCTCGTCTTCGTACCGATCTTCATCACCTGGCTCGGCCTGATGATGGCCACCGGCGCCTACGGCGACGTCCTCGCGGCCGGTGGCCTGGACGCGGCCCGGCGGCCCTTCCTGGAGATGTGGCAGCAGGGCTTCGACGGCAGGTTGCCCGGGTTCTTCGAGTTCGACAACATCGCGCTCTGCACCCTCGCGGCCATCTTCTGCCTCATCTGCTGGACCGTGTTCGAGAACATCACGCGGAACACCAGGGAGGACGCCGCGGAGCGGGAGCTCCGCGCCCTCCGCGTCCGGCTCCGCGGGGCGCTGACCGAGGCGAGCCTGGTGCTCGGCCAGGTCCGGCTCTCCTCGCCGGAGCGGTTCGGGGCCGAGCTCAACAAGGCGGCGGCCGACATCGGCTTCGTCGGGACCACGGCGCGCAAGGTGCACACCGAGCTGGTCGAGGCGCTCACCCTGACCCTGGAGGCCACCCGCAAGACCACGGACGCGCTGGCCGGCAGCGCGATCGACGTGCGCGACGCCGTCGAGCACCTGGGCGGGCACCTGGCCGCCGTCAACAACACCTGTGACGACCTCGCCTCGGCGGTGGCCCGGTTCTCAGCCATGATCGACACTGCGGGCTCCACGACCGGCCAGGCCGTCACCGATGCCGGAAACCAGTTGTCGACGACCATCTCCCGGACCACCCTCGACATGCGCCAGGCGTTCAACGACGAACTCGTACGGTCCATGAAGTTGGTCCAGGGCAGCGTCTCCGGCCTGGACCTCCGGATCAACGAGCTGGTCGGCGCGACGGCGGGCATCGGCCACGCCGTCGACCGCGCGGCCATCTCGATCGATTCGGTCGGCTCGTCCACGGAGAAGGCGGTCGACCTGCTCGGCGCGCGGGTCACCGACACCATCTCGGGCACGGCCAGGGAGTTTCACCGGACCTTCGAGGGCGCCGGTACGGAGATCCGGGAGGCCCTGGAGAGCTGGTCCGCCGCCACCGGGACGCATGCCTCCCGGATCGACACCACCATCGAGACGGTCGCCCTGCTGGAGCGGACGCGGGAAGTGCTCGACCGGCTTCCCACCGCGCTCGCCGGCGCGCTGGCCGACCTGCCTTCGAAGGAGCTCGCCGAGCACGAGGTCACCGACTCGGAGCGGGCGAGCACCAGGCTGCGGCTTCCGGCCGACGGCCTCTGGACTCTCCCGGCCGGCGGTCCCGGCGAGGACGGGGAGAACGGGGAGAACGGCATCGGCGAGGGCCCCAGCGGTGGCGGGGACAGCGGAGGCGTCCGGGCCGACGGCGGCGACAACACCCAGGCCACCGGCAACGGCACCGCAGACGACAGTGGTGACGACAGCGGTGACGACGAGCCGGACTCACGCCGGAGAGCTCGGACCCCGCAGTGACCGCCCGCCGAAGAACCTCCAGCACGACCCTGATGGCCGGCTGGCTCTTCGCCGACCTGCTGCTCGGACTCACGATCATCATGTTGGGAGCGCAGGCACCACCCCCCTCACCCACCGACCCTGTGACGGACACCGCCCGGTTCCAACCGGACCCCTTCCAGTCCCCGCCTGACTCCACCCGGCCCCCGGCCGAAGAGCCCCCGTCCGAAGAGCCTTCAGCCGGAGAGCCTTCAGCCGAGAAGCCTCCGGGGAAGAAGGCCCCGGAGAAGGAGACCTCGGAGAGAGAACACCAGCCCGGGGAGCCCCCTGAGAGGAAGAGCCCGGTCACGGAGGAACCTGGAGAGAAGCCCGGCCCCTCGCCGTTCCCCTGCACCGGCCTCGTCGGAGGCGTCCGGGCGAAACCGGTCACGCTCTCGTTCCGGGTCACCCCCGGCGCCGCCGACGGCGTCCTGGCCGCACAGGTCCGCCAGGAACTGCGCAGGCAGAAAGGCGACCTGGCCGGACGGCGCGTCGGCATGGTGCTGACCTTCGGCTCCGACTCCGACGGCGGCGCCAGCGGCGGCGTCCAGCTGGCCACCCGAGTCAACACGGCCATCCGCGAGACGTACCCGCGCATCTTCGGAACGGCCGTGACCCGGAACTTCCACGACCTCTCCGCCCCGAGCGGGTCGATCTCCATGGAGATCTACTTCGTCACCCACGGCTGCTCCGCCACGTCTCCGGGGACACCCGGCCAGGGAAGCGGGATTCCCGTCGATACCAGGTCCTCGACGGTGAGCCCGGCACGTCCGTGACGGGCCACGAACTCGCCGCCGATCCCCGCCCGGCGTCGCGATCACCCACTCCGGCAGGACGGCACACCGGGACACCTCCCTGCTGCCGGCCGCCCGCCGCGGAGGTGTCGAACGCGGCCAGGGTCTGTTGCGAAAGTGGATCAAGATCGTAGATGATCACGGTCCGGGGGACGCAGTGATCTGCCGAACGGCCGGCGGGAGCGACTGGAGCCGTCGCTGCCGGTGGGCAATACCCTGCCATCCGGGCAAACTGCCACCGAGTCATCACATGGGAAACGCCAACGCATGAATACGCCACCATCACCACCTGGAGCGGAGCGGACTGACGGATCACCCGTCCGGATCGGCGCTCTCGTTCCGCTGACTCGGCCTGGCTGGGTCGAGGCAGGCCGGCACTTGCTCGCTGGACTCGAACTGGCCGTTCGCGACGTCAACGACGCCGGCGGGATCGTCGGAAGACCACTCGAACTGGTGGTCCGAGACACCGCGGCTGATCCACAGAGGGCCGCGGCGGCCGTCGACGAATTGGCTCGCCTGGGCGTGGCCGCCTTGGCGGGGGAGTATCACAGCGTCGTCGCTCGCGCAGCTGCCGCCAGGGCCGACGCCCTCAGCCTGCCGTTCCTCTGCTCGTCGGCGGTTCTCGACGCGCTCACCGAACAGCCAACGGAATGGGTCGCGCGTCTCGCCCCGGCGCAGTCCCACGGCTGGCGGATCTACGCGGACTTCCTCCTCGGCGCGGGCCACAGTCGAATCGCCGTAGCGGCCGAGCCGAGTGTCTACTGGGCATCCGGCACCCGCATTCTGCGGGACCACCTCGCTCCCCGCGGCGGCACCGTCATCGAACTCGACATGCGCGCGCTCACCCCCACGGCCGTGTGCGACGAACTCCTCGACAATCGCGCGACAGTCCTCCTTCTTCTGGTCGGCCACCCGGAGCCGGCAGTGTCGATCGTCAAGTCTGTCCGCCGCGACCAGCGCCTCGCCGAGATCATGATCGGTGCTCCGGCCGGGCAACCGGAGTTCGCCGAATGGGCGAGGTCGCTGGGCGACGACAGCGCCGCGATCCCGTTCCTGCGCTACCTGCCCGAGCGCCTCAGCCCACTCGGTGCACGAGTCGGGACGGCCCTGCGCGAGCGGCTGGCCGAAGCGCCCTCCTTCGTCGCCTTCGAGGGCTACGACACGGTCACCGTTCTCGCCGAGGTGCTGCGGTCTCACGGCGTGGACCGGGCGCGCACTGCCGAATCCTGGCCGCGCGTCGCAGTCGAAGGCACCCGCGGGCAGATCCAGTTCTCCCGCACGCCAGGCGTCAACGTTTGGCAATGGGCTTGGCCGCCCATCCACGTCGTTGATCGAGATCCGGCGGAACCCGATCGCTTTCGGATCCTCCACGCCGGCTGAGAGAGCACGGTCGTGCCGCCGGCCCGCGGTGACGAGCAGGGACAGCGGCTTCTGTCCCTGCTTGACCGCCAGGTGCGGCCTGGTGGTCAGCCCACCGCGCGAGCGCCCGAGGCCGTGGTCGTCCGGCTCGGAGTCGACGCCTCCGGGGGGCTCCTTCAGGAGATCCCTAGTAGCGGGGTTTGCGGCTCAGGGCCACTCCGGCTACCAGGAAGATGCCGCCGACGACTCCGGAACCAATGGCTCCGGGGGTGTTGGCGGGGGTGGTGCTGGCCTGGATGACCGCGGTGACGAGGCCCATCACCGCGCTGATGTAGCAGAAGATCGTGATGAAGATCTTGACGTTGGTGTTCACTGGATTCCTTCGGTGGGGTGACGGCCGTTTTGACAGGCGTCGGGGGCGGTACCGGCCGCGGTGAACCCGAGGAGCATCACCCAGGCGTTGGGATCCGCGCGGAACCGGTTCCAGCGGTCGGCGGCGAGGGCGAACTCGCGAAGCGACAGCACTCCGGCGGTCACGAGCGGCTGTAGCCGTCCCGGGCCGAGGTGCGGGGCGAAGTCATCCGTGGGCCGGGTGTCGTTGGTGGTGACGAACGGGCGGAGGGCGACCTCGGTGAAGCCGGCGTCACGGAGCAGCCGGGTGAGACGGCGGCCGATCGTGCGGTCACCGCCGGCGGCCTGCTGGGTCGCCGCCATCTTGGCGTGGATCGCGGCCAGTTCCGGGTAGACCGGGTCGGCCAGCCCCCAGCAGGAGGCGTCCACCTCGGTGACCAGGATGCGGCCACCGGGGCGGAGGATCCTGCGGGCCTCGGCGAGGGCCGGTCCGGGGTCGGGAAGGTGCTGAAGGACGTACCTGAGGAGTACGTACTGCGCGCTCGCCGTCTCCAGGGGCAGGTCGGCGGCGTCGGCGACGATCAGTTCGGCGTCGGCGCCCTCGGCATGGGCGAGCAGGTCCGGGTCGATGTCCACCGCGACCAGTGCCAACTCGGGCAGCGCCCGCCGCAGTCGCCTGGTGATCGCGCCGGACCCCGCGCCGATCTCGACCAGCGGGCCGCCCGACGCGCTCAGGCCCAGTTCGCGCAGCAGGTTCAGCTCCTCGTCGAACGAGAGCTCCGCCTGCGCCTCCAGCCGCGCCAGCTCTCCCGCCAGGCCGCCCGCGGTGGTGGTGGCGGGGTTGTACGAACCGGCGTTCGGGGCCGGGGCACCGGGATTCGGCCGGCTGACGGGACCGGCCGAACCCGCGGACGGCTTCGGCGGGGTGGCGGGGTCGTACGCACCGGCACTCGGGGGCGGGGTGTTGGAATTCAGCTGGTTCGCGGGGCCGGGCGAACCCGCGAACGGTTTCGGCGGGGTGGCGGGACGGTACGGACCGGCGTCCGAGGTCGGGGTGTCGAGGACGGTGCCACGGTCGGTGACGGTGGCCCGGGGATGCGGGGGCGTGGGGAGAGTGGTCATCGGGGGCTCACGATCATGTGCATGCCGTGCTTCGGCCGTAGCGTCACCAGCGCCTCCGGTTCCACCGGGAAGCCGGGTTCCAGCGTCAGCCGTACCGACTGCGACAGCATCGCCAGGACCAGCGTCGCCTCGATCAGCGCCAGGTGCCGGCCGATGCAGACGCGCTCGCCGCCGCCGAACGGCAGGTACAGATGACTCGGGAGGTCGACGCCGTCGAAGCGGTCGGGTACGTACGCATCCGGGCGGTCCCAGTAGCGGGGGTCGCGGTGCAGGACCCACTGGCTGACGCAGACGAGCGTGCCCGGCCGTACCGGATGGCCGTCGAGCTCGTCGGGGCCGGTCGCGCGGCGGGAGATCAGCCAGACCGGGGGGTACAGGCGCATCGCCTCCTGTACGGCCCGGCGGCAGAGCGGCAGGTCGGGCAGGTCCGCGGCCGTGGGCGGGCGTCCGCCCAGCACCCGGTCGACCTCGGCCCGGATGCGTTCCGCCTCCTCCCGATGGCGGTCCAGTAGATAGAAGGTCCAGGTCAGGGCCTTGGCGGTGGTCTCGTGACCGGCCATGACCAAGGTCAGCACCTGGTCGCGGAGGTCGGTGTCGGACAGGGCGCCGAGCATGGTGTCGAGCAGGGTGCCGGTGGCGGCGGGAGCGGCCCGGCGGGAGGCGATGACGGTGCGCGTCATCATGTCGAGCAGGGCGCGGGCGCGTGCGTACTCCCGCCGGCGGCGGCTCGTGTCCGCCGGGTCGGGGTCGGGGTCGGGTACGTAGTGGCCGATGAAGCGATTGACGGCGTCCACCGCGCGGCCGAACCCGTCGCCCGCCGCGCCGAGGTCCACGTCGAGCACCGCGCGGGTCAGGATCGACAGGGTCAGCGAGGTGAGGTGGTGGTCGATCGGCTGGGGTGCGCCGGTCTCCGCGGCGGCACGCCAGCGGGCCAGCAGCGCCGAGGTCTCGTCGGTGATGATCTGGTCGAAGGAGGCGACCGCGCTGCGGCGGAAGGCCGGGGCACAGAGCCGGCGCTGCCGCGCCCATTCCGCGCCGTCGCTGGTGAGCAGGCCGTTTCCGAGGAGCGGGCGGAGCATGTGGTCGTCGGGCGTGTTCTCCTTCGTGTAGTTGCCGACGTTGTCCTTGAGGATGTGCCGGGCGAGATCCGGGCGGTGCGCCATGAACACGGTCTCGCCGTTCGCATGGTGGCCGGTGACGTCCCCGTAGCGACGGGCCAGGCCGGTCACGAACCCCAGTGGGTCGCTACGCATGCGTTCCATGTCCACCGGGCCTGGCGGGCCCGGGGGCAGCTGCGTGCCGATAGTCGTCACCGACGCCTCCGCTTAACGGTGCTTAAGTATCTCCGATACGTATTCACGAGTACCGGATATACGTATTGAATGTCATTGATGAGCACATCCGTACTGTGGCATGCTGCTAATGTAACACTGCGTTGATGAACGTATCAATACTTACATCAATGGCGAATAACTTAAGTCTTGGTATGTGCCGCGCGCCATGCGACAGTCCTTTCAGTTGCCGACGCAGAAAGCAGCGGTAAACAAACAGAGGGAGAATGACATGGCGCTCGAACCGCAGGAGCGGGCGGAATTCATCAACGCCTACACCCGCACCCTCATCACCGCCTGGTCGGACGAGGAGTACGCGGCCCGGCTGAACGCGGACCCGCGCGCCGCGCTGGCCGAGTCCGGTCTGACCATCCCGGAGGACGCCGAGATCGTCATCGTGCGCCACATCCCCGAGGGGCACGAGGAGGGCAACCTGGACGTCCAGGTCGGCCTCTGGGAGGTCGGTCTGGCGACCGGCCAGTACGAGCTGCACATCCCCGAGACCCCGGTGGTCGACGCGGCCGAGCTCAGCGAGGGCGACCTGTCCGACATCGCGGCCGGCGCCGCCGACGCGGCCGCCTGCTACTACTGCTGCTGCCCGTGCTGCTGCTGCACCTGATTCACCGCTTCTCCAGAATTTCCAGCATTCGCAATTTCCAAAATCGCCATGCCGTTCCCGTTCCCGTCTCCATCGGAGGAGTAAGTCGATGGTTTCCGCCGCCGCGGAAAACGACCCGGTCGCCGTCACCGGCCTGAACAAGCGTTATGGAGAGCACCTGGTGCTCACCGATCTGAGCCTGCGGGTACACCGCGGCGAGGTGTTCGCCCTGCTCGGGCCGAACGGCGCGGGAAAGACCACGACCGTCGAAATACTGACGGGAGTACGGCGGCGGAGCGGTGGAGACGTGGAGGTCCTCGGCCAGGATCCGGCCAGGGACCCACGGGAATGGCGGGCGCGTATCGGGGTGGTCGGCCAGTCCACCGGCGCCTACCCCGATCTCACCGTGGGTGAGGTGGTCAGGCAGTTCGCCGCCATGTACCCCAGGCCGCTGCCGCCCACGCAGGTGCTCGACATGGTCGGTCTGGGACCGTACGAGAAGAAGAAGACCACGCAACTCTCCGGCGGCCAGCAGCGCCGTCTGGATGTGGCGGTCGGCGTGATCGGCGACCCCGAGTTGATCTTTCTGGACGAGCCCACCACCGGGCTCGATCCGGTCGCCCGCCGCGAGGCGTGGGACCTGGTGCGGTTCTTCGCCGCGCGCGGCCGCACCACGGTGCTCACCACCCACTACCTGGACGAGGCCGAGACGCTGGCCGCGCGGGTCGGTGTGATCGCGGGCGGCCGGCTGGTGGCCTGCGGACCACCGGGCGAGCTGGGTGGGCGTGCGACGACCTCGGCCGCCGTGTCGTTCCGGCGCTCCGAGTCGCTGGCCGACCGGGAACTCCCCGAGCTGCCCCGTGGAGCGGTGCTCGAACCGGGACCGACGGGCGCGGGCGACCTGGTCACCGTGCTGACCTCGGAGCCGACCCGGCTGGTGAGCCTGCTGGCGTCCTGGGCCGAGGCCGAGCTGCCCGAACTGATCGTGCACCGTCCCACCCTGGAAGAGATCTACCTCAACCTCATCGACCGGCATCGACAACAGCCGGAGGAGAACAAGTGAGCGTCACCGATTCCGTTCGCGCCCCCGGCCGGAAACTCGGGGAGGGGTTGCTGCCCGGGCTGTGGCGGGCCAGTGCCGCCCGGTCGTCGGTCGAGCTGAAGTCGTTCTTCCGCAACAGGCAGTCCCTGGTCTTCACCCTTTTCTTTCCGGTGATCCTGCTCGTGGTGTTCGGCGCGATCTTCACCGGCAAGGTGGAGGGCACCCAGACCGATTTCCGGCAGGTCTTCATGGCGGGCATCGTGGCCGCCGGTGTGATGAGCACCGCCTTCTCCGGGCTGGCCATCAACATCGCCATCGAGCGGGACACCGGCCTCATCAGCAGGCTGGCCATGACGCCGATGCCCAAGCCCGCCTACTTCATCGGCAAGCTGGTCAAGGTCGTGGTGACCACCGTGGTGGAGACGGTGCTGCTGCTCGGCATCGCGGTGACCGCGTTCGGGTTGCCCTGGCCGAGCACCGCGCACCGCTGGTTCACCCTCGCCTGGGTGCTGACGCTGGGTACCGTCACCTGCGCGCTGGCCGGGATCGCCTACAGCGCGGCCATCCCGAACAGCCGGTCCGCCGCGGCGATCGTGACGCCGGTGTTCATGGTGCTGCAGTTCATCTCCGGGGTCTTCTACCCCTTTCACCAGCTTCCCGAGTGGATGCAGAACACGGCCGCGCTCTTCCCGGTGAAGTGGATGGCGCAGGGGTTCCGTTCGGTGTTCCTGCCGGACGGCTTCACCGTCGTGGAACCGGCGGGCGGGTGGGAACTCGGCCGCATCGCGCTGGTCCTCGGACTGTGGGCGGTCGGCGGCCTGCTGCTGACCGCGCTGACGTTCGGCTGGCGCAGCGCGCGTGTGCGCTGATCAGGTAAGCGATCGCAAGGGAGACTGACGCGTGACGGTAGGCACCCAGATCCGGTTCCCTGCCCACCTGGCTCACCCCTTCTCCCCCGCGGGACGGGCCGATCCCTATCCGGCCTACGACTGGCTGCGCGCCCGCGCTCCGGTCCACTACGACGCGGCGTCGCGGCTCTGGCTGGTGACCGGGCACGCCGCCTGCGCCGCCGTACTGCGTGACCAGGGTTTCTCGGCGAGTGCCGGGCAGCAGGGGCGGGCGCGCGACGAGGAGTTGCCGCCGTCGATGCTCACCACGGACCCGCCCGATCACACCCGGTTGCGCGCGCCGGGGCTGCTGCTGCTCGGACCCGCGGCGATCGCGTCGGTGTCCGAGGCGATCGCCGCCGACGTGGACGGGCTTCTCGACCGGCTGACGGAGCGGACCGTGGCCGACGCGGTCGCGGAGATCGGCAGCCCGCTGGCCACCTCGGTCTTCCTGCGGCTGTTCGGGCTGGCGGAGAGCGACCGGGGGGTCTTCGCGCAGCTCGCCCAGGCGGCCTCGATCAATCTGGATCCGCTGGCCGGGCCGCAGGTGGCGGCGCTGGGCAGGTCGGCCATGGGAGAGCTGACCCGGTTCCTGGACGCGCACTGCGCGGCCGCGCCGCCCAGCCCGCTGGCCCGGCTGGCCGCCGACGACCGGCTGAGCAGACGGGAGATGCTGGGGGTGCTCGGGCTGGCCGTGGTGGGCGGGTGGCAGCCGCTGGCCGAGGCGATCGGCAACGCGCTGTACTGGCTGCTGCCCCGGCCCGAGGCGCTGACCGTACTGCGCGAGGGCGGCCGGGAGCCGGCGCGCATCGCGATGGACGAGTTGCTGCGGCTGGAGGCACCCATTCCGTTCACGGCCAGGGTCGCGGTCCGGAACGTGGCGCTGCCCGGGGGGCAGGTGCCCCAGGGGGCCAGGGTGCTGGCGATCGTGGCCGCCGCCAACCGGGATCCGGCCGTTTTCGAAAGGGCCGGGGAACTGGTGCTCGACCGGACGCCCAACCCGCACCTGGCCTTTGGCGGAGGGCCGCACTTCTGCCTGGCGGCGCAGCTCGTCCGGCAGACCGGGGCGGTGCTGCTGGCCCGGCTGGCCGAGCGGTTCCCCGCCGCGTCGCTGGCCGATCCGGAGCCGGTCTGGGCCGCCACGCTGATCCCCCGGCGGCTGCGCGCCCTCCCGGTGCGGCTGGGAGGCGGGGATGCGTGCTGAGGTCCTCGTGATCGGCGCCGGCGTCAGCGGGCTGACCTGTGCCGACCGCCTGGCCAGGGCCGGGGTGCGCGCCGTGGTCCTTGAGGCCAGGTCACGGATCGGCGGGCGGATACTGACCTTCCGTCCCGCGGACGGCGGACCCCCGCTGGAGCTGGGCGCGCAGGTCGTCCACGGTGACCGCAACCCCGTCCACGGGCTCGCGCAGACCGGGACGGCGCCGCGGCCGACCGCGGCCCGGGTGATCAGCGGGCGGGTGGGCCGTCCCATGGGGGCGCTGGCCCGCACGCCACATCCGCCCTGGTCGCTGGAGGCCAGGCTGAACGCGGAGGGCGCCGAGGCCGGCGGGTCGGTGCACGACTGGCTCGGCGACGTCGGCGGGCCTCACCCGGTGGCGAGCGAGTGGTTCCGGCAGATCTGGGCCGCGGACCCGGAGCGGCTCAGCGCCGCCGGGGTGGCCGCGGCCCAGCGGGGGGACGACACCGGGCGGGGCGAGTACGTCGTGTCCGGCGGGTTCGACCTGCTGCCGCGACGGCTGGCGGCGGGGCTGGAGGTGCACACCGGACGCCCGGTCCAGGTGCTCGGCTGGTCGCCGGGACGGGTCGCCGCGCTGACACAGGCCGGGACGGTGGAGGCCGAGCGGGTGGTGGTGACCGTGCCGCCCGCCGTGGTGACCCACGGCACGCTCACCATCAAGGATCTGCCCGAGCACAAGATCGAGGCCGCCCGGGACCTGGCGGCGGGTGACGGCTGCTGCGTGGTCGCGACCCTGTCGGTGCCCGCGCCGGAGACCGCGTCGGTGTTCGACGCCGACGGGGTCAGCGGCTTCGTGAGCTGCCGCGAGGGGCGCCCCGAGGCGTTGATCGTGGCCAAGGACGCGGCGGCCGCCTGCGTGCGGGCCGCCACCGGCCCCGATCTGTCGGCCATGCTCACGGTGGCGCTGCCCTGGGCGGCGGGGGCCCGGGTGCTGGGCACCCGGATCGCCGACTGGGGGGCCGACCCGTGGAGCCGGGGCGCGTTCAGCGCGCCGCTGCTCGGCGCCGAGCGGGCTCCCGCGCGCTGGGCCGAGCCGGTCGCCGACACACTCTTCTTCGCGGGCGAGGCCACGGTCTCGGGAACGCGGCTGCCGTGGGTTCAGGGGGCGATCGCCAGCGGGGTGCTCGCCGCCGACCGGCTCCTGGAGGCGATGGGCTGATGACGGCGCAGTTGGGGACACCGCATTCCGGCTGGTATCTACCGGCCTTCACCTCCGAGCTGACAGCCGAGGTGACCCCCCTGGAGATCGGAACCCGGCGGCTGGTGGCCGTGCGGGACGAGACGGGGATCCGGGTCTTCGACGCCGACTGCCCGCATCGGGGCGCGCACCTCGGCTACGGGGGACGGCTCTCGGGTGACTGCCTGGTCTGCCCGTTCCACGGCCGCCGGATCGCGCTGGGCGACACCACCAGGCGGTGGTCGGTACGCGAGCACCAGGTGATCGTCTCCGGCGAGGCCGTGTTCGTACGGCTCGCGGACACCCCTGACGACGACCGGGGACTCACCCGGGCGATCAAGGAGCTGGGCGGGACCCACCCGCTCACCGCGGCCGTGGTCAGGCCGGTGGACGTCGATCCGGTGATGATCGTGGAGAACGCCTTCGACATCGACCACTTCACCGAGGTGCACAAGGTGCCGCGGCTCCGCGGGATGGCGCATCGGGACGGGGACGAGGGCGAGCTGGTCATCGAGGGCGAGTTCGTCATGGGGGCCAAGCCGGGGAGCACCTCCGGTCCCTCGGTCACCCGGGCGCGCTTCCTGGCCTGCGCCTACAGTCCCGGGGTGGTCGTCACCCGGTTCGGGCCGCCGGGGTGGGAGCAGGTCATCGTCACCGCCGCCGTGCCCCGGGAGAGCGGCGGGTGCGTGGCGCGGGTGGCGATCGGCGTCCGCCCCGAGCAGCAGGGCGAGCTGCCACTGCTCATCAGCGGCAGCGAGCGGGCGCTGGCCGAGGACGCGGTGGTCTGGGAGCGGTTGAATCCGCAGGTGGTGCCCCGCTTCGACGGCGGGGACGCGGCCGTGGTGGCCTACCGGAGGTTCTGCGCGGGCTTTCGGGAGCCGGCGTGAACGGGCTGCGCGTGGTCGAGTCGGGGACGGGTCCGGCGGTGCTGTGGGTGCACGGCTACACCATGGACCTCACCCTGTGGGAACCGCTGTGGAGGCTGCTGCCCGGCTGGCGGCACATCGGCGTGGATCTCCCCGGTCACGGCGGCTCCGAGCCGCTGCGGCCCGGTGTGACGCTGCCCGCCCTGGCGGTACGGCTGGCCGAGATCGCCTCGGCCGAGCGGGCGGACCGGGTCGTGGGGCTCTCCTTCGGTTCCTGCGTCGCGCTGCAGATGGCCCTGGAGGCGCCCGAGGTGGTGCGGCACCTGGTGCTCGCGGCGCCGACGCTCGGCGGTGCGCCACCCGACCCCGCGGCCAGGCGGCGTTACCTGGAGCTCATGATGTTGCGCAGGGCGGGCGGCGCGCGGGAGCAGATGGCCGAGCTGTGGATGAGCTCCCCGCCGGACATCTTCCGCGGCACCGAGGCCCATCCGGAACTGCGTGCCCGGCTACGGGAGGTGATCGGCGCTCACTCCTGGGCCGAGCTGGACAGCGGGGCGATGGCGGGGCTCACCGCATATCGGCACTCGGCCGAGGATCTGACCCGGATCAGGGCCAGGACCACGGTGATCATCGGAGATTCGGACATGCCTGTCTTCGTGGACAATGCCAAAACGCTAGGAAAGATGGTGGCACAATGCGACGTTCATACGATTCATAACTCCGGACACCTCCCCCTACTTGAACGTCCGGAGATGTCGGCTAAAGCGGTATTTGCGGGACTGGCGTTATCTGAGAGAGTAGACATTGCTTGACCTGATTGTAGAAATGCTTGGATTAGGACAACCGTAAGGGGGGGATAGTTGCCCCTGTTATTGAGTTTCTTCGGTATGACCATCATGGTGCTGACCAAACTCGACCCCACCGACCTGGCGTTCCTGTTCGGCCCCCATCTGGTGGAGACCGGCGAACCACAACTGGTCGTGAAGCTTCTCACCAGTAAGGCCGCGGAGGGAGAACTGCTGATCCAGCGTCCCGACGGGATGTTGCTGCAGCGTCGCGTGTTCCGAGGATGGAGCACCATGCCGCCACCGCTTCCTCCGTTCGCCGTACTCGACCACCTCTACCTGGTGATGCGTGCCGTCGTCATGGCCAAGGACGACGTGACGGTCGCGCTGATCGGCAGTGCCTGCTCGCCCGGCGCCGGCGTGGCGGCCGCACTGGCCGGCCGGTCCTGGCGGCCGGTGTCGGGGCAACTCCTCGTGGTCGACCGGACCACCGGGCACACGCGCCCCTTCCACATCCCGCTGGACCTGCGCGGCAGCGCCCTGGAGTCGGCGAGGAGCGGCGGGCTGATCGGCCAGGAGCCGGACCCGGCGACCTGGCGGCAGGCTCATCCCGCACTGGCCGGGGAGTCCGTTCTGCTCCGCCCCGAGCGGCTGGGCCCGCCCGTCCCGATCACCGCCAGGCTCGCCCCGCCCACGCTGGTCAGGCTCTGCCAGGGAGACGACGACCGCTGCAGGCTTGAGCCCTGGTCGTTCCAGCCGCACATCTGGCCGCCGGCCGCCACCGAACTGGCCGACGCGCCCCGCTACCGGCTGCTCATGCCGGAGTTCGGCGGCGCGGAGGAGGCCGCGGCGCTCATCGACGACAGGATCAAAAAGGAGCCCCCATGCCCCGGCGGACCGCGTACGGCCCGGGAACACCGTGCTGGGTTGATCACATCACTGTCGACCTGACCGGCGCGAAACAGTTCTACGGTGACCTCTTCGGCTGGGAGTTCACCAGGGAGAACAGTCGTGGCTACCACCTGATCACATTGCGCGGAGAGATCATCGGCGGCCTCGGTCCCAGCCCGATGGGCCCAGCCTTCGGCTCGTCCTGGAACGTCTACCTGGCTGCCAAGGACCTCGGCCGCACTCGGGCGGAGGTCGGGCGCCTGGGCGGCCGGATCGTGATGGGCCCGGTGCCCGCGGGCGAGAACGGCCGCCTCTGCCTGGCGGTCGACCCCTCAGGTGCGGCGGTCGGCTTCTGGGAGGGCGGCAGGGACGAGGGCGTGGTCCTGGTGGACGAGCCCGGCGCCCTGTGCGCCTGCGAGCTGCACACCTCCCGCCAGGAGGCGGCGACGGAGTTCTACCGGAGCCTGTACGGCGACGCGCCCTTGGTGATCCGCCCCTCCGCCAGGACCGGCTGGGTGCCGTTCTTCGGCGCCGGCGCCGGCGACGGTGCCGGTGACGGCGACGGTGCCAGTGCCGGTGCCAGTGCCGGTGACGCTGCCGGTGACGGCGCCGGTGACGCTGCCGTCGCGGCGGCCCTGGCGGCCGGGGCCCGCCCGCTGGAAAGCGGCCTGCTCGCCGACCCGCTGGGCGCGGTCTTCGGCCTCACCAACCTGAATTAATCCATAAATGCGTATAAATACGTATTAACAATATTAACCCCGCTTTGCGAGGATTCAACGGTTAGCGGTTTTCCTGCGGGAGGGGTGTTCCATGGCGCCTGACGTGGTGGTTATAGGCGGGGGCCCGGCGGGAGCGATCTCCTCGGCGCTGCTGGCCCGGGCCGGCGCCCGGGTGCGCCTGCTGGAACGGGACTTCTTCCCCCGGTACCACATCGGCGAGTCGATCTCCTCTTCCTGCCGGGCCATCATCGACCTCGTCGGAGCCCGGGAGAAGGTCGAGGCCCGCGGCTACCAGGTCAAGGAGGGCCTGCTGCTCCGCTGGGGCGCGGAGCGCGACTGGACGATCAACTGGCCGGACCTCTTCGGCGACCACGTTCGATCCTGGCAGGTGGACCGCGCAGACTTCGACGACGTCCTGCTCAAGCACGCCGCCGAGCAGGGCGTGGAGGTGGTCCACGGGGCCCGCGTGAAGAAGGTCGGCTTCGACGACGGCCGCGCCGTGGGCGTGGAATGGGTACACGAGGGGCACCGCAAGGAGACCGCGGCCGACTTCGTGGTGGACGCCTCCGGCCGCGCCGGCGTGCTCTCCGCACAGCACTTCCGCGACCGGCGGCCGCACGACGTCTTCCGCAACGTCGCCATCTGGGCCTACTACCGGGGCGGCGCCCTGCTGCCCAGCACTCCCAGGGGCGGCATCAACGTGATCTCCTCCCCCAACGGCTGGTACTGGGTCATCCCGCTCAGCGGCGACGTCTACAGCGTGGGCTTCGTCACCCACAAGGACCAGTTCCTGGCCCGCAGGTCCGCTTTCTCCTCGCTGGAGGAGATGTTCCTGACCCTGGTCGCGGAGTCGGAGACGGTGGCGGAACTGGTGGCGAGCGGCGACTTCCAGGGCGAGGTCCGCGTCGAGCAGGACTTCTCCTACTCGGCCGACAGCTTCTGCGGCCCCGGCTACTTCCTGGCGGGCGACTCCGCCTGCTTCCTGGACCCGCTGCTCTCCACCGGCGTGCACCTGGCCATGTACAGCGGCATGCTGGCGGCCGCGACCGTCCTGTCCGCACACGCGGGGGAGGTCACCGAGCGCGAGGCGCTGGGATTCTACGAGTCCCACTACCGCAACGCCTACGGCCGGATGTTCTCCATGGTCGCCGGCTTCTACGAGCAGTACCGGGGCAGGAACAGCTACTTCTGGCTGGCGCAGCGCCTGGCCAGAGGCCAGTATCCGGAGCTGATGAGGAAGCGCGCCGGCGGCGGCCAGGCACCCCCCGACGGCGCCTTCGCCTCGATCACCGCGGGCCTGACCGACCTGGACGACGCCACCCGCGTCGGCGGTGCGGCCCCGCTGGACGCGATGGTGCTGGCCGGCGAGCTGACTGCGGGCCAGAACCACGAGAACACCACCGGCGCCGGGAGCACGACCGCCAGGCTGTACCTGGTCACCGAGCCGAGGCTGGGCATCGGACGGTCCACCGAGCCGGTGTCACCGCACTGATCAGCGGCCGATCAGGGGCCGGTCACAGTCCGAGGGCGGCGGCCAGCTGGTGCCGCCCTCGGATACCGAGCTTGCGGTAGATGCGGCCCAGGTGAGTGTCGATGGTGCGCTTGCTCAGGCAGAGCCGCTCGGCGACCTCCATGCTGCTCATGCCCTGCCGTACCAGCTCGACGACCCGCTGCTCGGCGGGGGTGAGCAGGATCTGGGCCTGCGGCGGCGGCGCGTCCGGCGCGTGCTCCGGGCTCGCCGACGGTTCGGCGGCGATCGTACGGGCCGCGGTGTGCTCGCCCAGCGCGTTGTACGCCTTGGCGGCGTGCGCGCGCCAGGGCAGGCAGGCGGGGTTGGTGATGCCCCGGGCGGAGAGCCGGTGCCCGCAGTCGAGGAACAGGCTCAGCGCGGTGACGTGGTCGCCCGCCGCCGCCGCGATCAGTCCCTGAACCTCCAGGATCAGGCTCTTGATCAGCGGATGGGCGTCCGCGGGTATCGTCATCTCACGTACCAGCTCCGCGGCGTCCTGCGCGCGGCCCATCCGGATCAGGGCACGCGCGCCACAGGCGCGCGCCGCCGTGGTCAGCACCCGCGCGCCGATCCGCTCGGCCCCCTCCCGCGCGTCGAGCGCGTCCCGCAGGCTGTCGGCCGAGTCGCCCCGCCGGTGACCGATATCGGCCCGCAGGAGCAGCCCGAGCGTGTGCAGATCCGGCTGGTCCCAGGTGCGGGCGTCCTGCAGGATCCTGCCGCACACGGCCAGCGCCTCCTCCGGGTGCCCCGTCCAGCCGAACGCCAGCGCGGCGCCCACCAGCCCGGTTCCCGCGGGCCGATCCCGGCGGGAGCGTTCCCGGGTGGCCCGCGTCGCCAGCCGCCTGGCGGTGCCCGGGTATCGCCCGCTCGCCGCGACCATCGCCGCCAGCGCGCCGGCGAGCTCCTTCGCGGCCGAGTCCGGCACGCCCGAGGAGGCCATCCGCACCGACCTGCGCAACCCGGCGCGGTACCCGGACAGCACGCCCTGCGCGGTCAGCCGGAGCAGCGGCTCCCTCGGCGGGTCCGCCATGGCCGCCAGCTCGTGGGCCACGGTGACGAACGGCCGGACCCCCACCGTGCTGGCGACCAGCGCGGGGCTGGCCAGGTTCAGCAGCGACCTGGCCCGCCTGGCGGGGTCGGGCGCGGTGCTGACCAGTGTCTCCGCGTGCCGGACGCAGGCGTCCAGGTCGTGACGGAGCTCGACCGTGCCGAGCTGCAGGGTCAGCTCGTGAATGGTGGCCGGATCGTCGGAGCAGGCCAGCGCGCGGCGCAGGTAACGGGTCGCGTCGTCGTACTCGCGGGCCGCGACCGCTTCGGTGGCCGCCCTGCGCAGCACCGGAACGCCCCAGTCGGAATCGGTGAGCATCAGGTGCTCGGCGGTCTGGGCGGCCGGCGCGCCCAGCCTGGCCAGCAGCGCGGCCCCGCGTTCGTGCAGGCCGATCCGGGTCTGGTTGTCGATGCGCGACAGTACGGCCGTGCGGATCAGGGGGTTGTGGAACCGCACGGGCGGCCCCGCCGTGATGAGACCCGCCTGAGCGAGGGCCCGGCGGGCCTGCCGGATCTGCGGCTCGCCCTGACTCAGCAGGATCGCCGCCACGGTGACGTCGGTGTCCGGTCCCATGACGGCGAGCTGGGTGAGCAGTTCGTAGGCCACCGGGTCGTGGTCGTGCAGCCATTCGAGCACGGTGGTGGACAGGGCCGCCGTGCCGATCTCCAGCACCTGGTCGGGGTCGGGCTCGCCCGGACTGATCCTGGCCTGCCGCATCCGGCTGGTCAGCTGGCGCAGCACCAGCGGGTTCCCCTGCGAGAGCGTGTGACAGAGCGCGGCCAGCTCCACATCGGGCGGCGCACCCAGCGCCTCGGCGACGAAGTCGGCCGTGCAGGTGGCGCAGAACGGTCTGAGCTGGACGAACCGCGCGTACGGCAGCTTGGCCAGATCCGCGCCAAGACCGGCCGGGGGGCTGCCGGGCAGCGTGGCGATCATCATCACCGGCAGGTCGTCCAGGCGGCGCGCGATGTAGGAGAACCATCGCAGCGACGGCGTGTCGGCGAAGGACAGGTCGTCGATCGCGATGACCACCGGCTGCTCCGCGACCAGGTCGCGGGTCATGTGGAACAGGCTGATCAGCAGGTCCTGGGTGGCGGCGCCGTCGTCGTCGGCGGCGCGGTCGAACTGCCCGCGGGGCCGCTCGCCGGCGGACATCACCGGGTCGAAGAGCTGGCGGACCATACCGTAGGCGAAATGGCTCTCGCTCGGATGACAGCGTGCCCGCAGCACCAGACTGCGCGGGGGAAGCATTTCAGTCATGGCGCCGAGCAGGGAACTCTTGCCCATTCCGTTTCCGCCCAGGATCGCCGCGACGGTAGGGCGGCCGGCCCGTAGTTCGTCGAGAGCCTCTCGGAAGACAGCCAGTTCTCTGTCTCTGTGAAGAAGCGGTGCCATGCCTCATCGTCCCATTCTCCCGATACGGATCTCAACGGGTTCGGTGCCCGTCTTTCTCGGCGATACCGGTTCAGGAGTGGGCCACGGGCGCCGATCCCGGGCGTCCGGCGCGGTGATACCGAGGCGAATACGTCGGCGCCCTAAGTATCGGCCGCGCGATGCGTACGATTTTTTGCGCATTCACCATCCGGGTCCCCCCGTGTTTAAATCCGCACTGAAGAGGGTTGTCGAGAGCTTGTTATAAAAAGGCGGATGCTGATGGAGAGTCCACGACTAAAGGCCCATTTCCATGTCGAGGTCGTGGACGGATCCCGGGTCTTCCTGTTCGCCGAGGGGAAGGACTTCCTGGTGCCGGGGAAGGCCGCCGTGGCGGTGCTCCCCTACCTCGACGGCCGCAGGAGTGTGAGTGAGATCGTCCAGGAGCTGTCCGGGAGCGTTCCATTCACCACGGTGCTGACCACGCTGCGCCGCTACGAGGCGGCGGGGCACCTCGCGGAGGGCAGGCCGGACCTGCCGGAGAAGGTGCTGGCCTACTGGGACGCGCTGGGCATCGATCCGGCGGCCGTCACGAAGGGCACGCCGGTCACCGTCGCGGCCGCCGAGGGGGTGGACGCCACACCGGTCCTGGCCGCGCTGACCGAGCTGGGGCTGAAGGTGCTCACCGGCGCGATCGACGAGGTGCCCGCCGAGGGGGTCTCGGTCGTGCTCGTGGACGACTACCTCGACCCGGCCCTGGAGCGCCGCAACGCCTCGCAGCTGGCATCCGGGCTCCCCTGGCTGCTGGCCAAACCGGGCGGCGTCAGCCCGTGGCTCGGCCCCTTCCTCGATCCCGACCACACGGGCTGCTGGTCGTGCCTGGCGCAACGGCTCAGCGGCAACCGCCAGCTGGAGCGCTACCTGGCGGGGAAGCGGGGAGAGCGGACGCCGTTCCACCCGGTGCGCGCGCAGATCGCGGCCGGACCGCTGGCGCTGGCCGGGATGCTGGCGGCCGAGGTCGCCAGGATCGTGGCGACCGGCGAGCCGGGTGCGCTCTGCGGTCAGCTGGTCGCCCTCGACCTGGCGACCATGGAGACCAGCAGGCACATCCTGATCCGCCAGCCGCAGTGTCCCTCGTGCGGCACGCCGTCCGACGGCAACCCCAAGATCGTGCTCGCCCCGCGGCAGGCCAACCACGTCACCGACGGCGGTTACCGGGTCGACCGGCCACAGGAGACGTTCGCGCGGCTGGAGCGGCACATCAGCCCGCACCTGGGCGCGATCACCAAGCTGGTCTCGATCGGTGCCGACCCCAGCGGCCTGACCTACAGCTACGCCGCCGGCCACAACTTCGCCATGGTCAACGACAGCATGGACCTGCTCCGCCGCAACCTGCGCGGGCAGAGCGGCGGCAAGGGGCGCTCGGAGATCCAGGCGAAGGTCAGCGCGGTCTGCGAGGCGATCGAACGGTACTCGGGGGTCTGGCGGGGGGACGAGGTGGTCGTCCAGGCCGCCTACGCCGACCTGGATCCGGCGACCACGGTGCACCCCGACCGGTTGCTGCTCTTCTCCGACGAGCAGCGGGCCGGGCGCAAGGAGTGGAACGCCGACCCGGCGCACCGGCTGCAGCAGGTGCCCGACCCGTTCGAGGAGAACGTGCCGTTCGACTGGTCCCGGGCCTGGTCGCTGACCCGCGACGAGGAACGGCTGGTCCCCGCCGCCTACGCCTGGTACGGCCACCCCGACCTCTACCGCCACTTCTTCTGCATCGCCGACTCCAACGGCAGCGCGGCGGGCAACACCCTGGAGGAGGCCATCCTGCAGGGCATCTGCGAGCTGGTCGAGCGCGACTCCGTGGCGCTGTGGTGGTACAACCGGCTGCGCCGCCCCGCCTTCGACCTCGACTCGCTGAACGACCCCTACGTGGGCGAGCTGCGGGACTTCTACGGGGCCATGGACCGTGACCTGTGGATGCTCGACCTCACCACCGACGTGGGCATCCCGGTGTACGCCGCGGTCTCCCGGCGTCGCCACGAGGTGGAGGACATCATGGTCGGCTTCGGCTGCCACCCCGATCCGCGCATCGCGGCGTTCCGCGCGCTCACCGAGCTCAACCAGTTCCTGCCGACCGTGGAACGGCGTGACGAGCAGGGCAACACGCTCTACCGGGTGGACGACCCGGAGATGCTGGCCTGGTGCAAGGAGGCCAGGCTGGAGGGGGAGCCCTGGCTGCTGCCGGCGGAGGACCTCGCGCCGGTCACCGTCGGCCCGCCTGCCCCCACCGACCTGGCCGTGTGCGTGCGCCGATGCGTGGACTCGATCGAGGCGGCGGGATCCGAAGTGATCGTCCTCGACCAGACCCGTCCCGACCTGGACCTGAACGTCGTCAAGGTGATGGCGCCCGGCCTGCGGCACTTCTGGCGCCGCCTGGCACCCGGCCGCCTCTACGACGCACCGGTACGGCTCGGCTGGCTCGACCGGCCGACCCCCCAGGACGAGATCAACTCCTGGAACGTGTTCTTCTAAGCGAACGGTCCCCCCATGAACCCCATCATCGTCTCCCGGCTGCGCCGGGACGCGTCGTTCTCCGGTGAGCGCATCCAACTGACCAGCACGGCTCTCGAACTGAGGAACCTGTCACCGGGACAGGGCGCGGCCCTGAAGCTGCTGGCCGAGGGCGACCACGATGACGCCGCCCTGGCAGGCGCGGTGACCACGGCGGACGGCGAGGCGGGACTGCTCCGCTGGCACCTGCTGTTCCGCGGGCTGAACACCTCCGGGCTGCTCGAACACGCCGCGGCGGTGGACGGCACCGTGGTGGCCAGGCTCTTCTCCGTCGGCCGGGGCCCGACGCTGCCGGCGGCGGCTCCCGCGGGCCCGGTACGGCTGTCGCGCTTCGCCGAGGCGCGGGTGGTGAACGGCACGCTGACCCTGCAGACCCCCGGCCGTCACCTGGCCGTCGAGCTGATGCCGCAGGCCGCCGGGCTGCTCGGCGAGCTGGCGACCTGGAGCACCTCCGTGCCCGCCCCGGTGCTGCGGCTGCTGGCCACGGCCGGCCTGCTGGCGCCGGGCGGTCCCGATGAGGACGTGGAGGTGGCCGAGCGCCCCTACGCCCAGTGGCACCCCGCCGACCTGGCCTTCCACTCCCGTACCCGCTTCCCCGCCTCGGTCGGCGGATACGGCGGGACCTATCCCATCAAGGACCGCTTCGCACCGGAACCGGTCTCCCCGCCGCCCGCCGGTACCCGGACCGTCGCGCTGCCGGTGCCCGACCTGAAAAAGATCGCGGCCGGGGATCCGTCGCTCACCGAGGTGCTCGAACGGCGCCGCTCGATCCGCGCCCACGGCCAGGAGAGGCCGATCACCCTCGCCCAGCTCGGCGAGCTGCTCTACCGGAGCCTGCGCAGGCGGGGCACCATGACCGGCGGCGACGGCCAGGAACTGGCCGACCGGCCGTATCCGAGCGGCGGTGCCGTACACGAGCTGGAGGTCTACCCGCTGGTGACGGCGTGCGAGGGACTGGCGCCCGGCCTGTGGCACTACGCGACCGACCGGCACGAGCTGGAGCTCGTCGCCGAGCCGGGCAAGGCCACCGAGGCGCTGGTCGGCCAGGCTCGGGGCGCCGCCATGCTGGAGGCGGATCCACAGGTGGTGCTGCTGGTGGCGGCCCGGTTCGGCCGGGTGATGTGGAAGTACGAGACCGTCGCCTACCCGCTGGTCCTCAAACACGTGGGCGTGCTCTACCAGACCCTCTACCTGGTGGCCACCGCGATGGACCTGGCCGTGTGCGGCCTGGGCGGCGGGGACGCCGCGGCCTTCGCCACCGCCTCGGGACGCGACCCGCTGCTTGAGGGCACGGTCGGGGAACTCGTACTCGGCTCCCGGCCCCGGACGGAGGAGTAGACCGCGATGAGGTTCCGCTATCAGGCGCTGCAACGGATGCGCGAACCCGACGAGCTGGACTCCCCCACCCTGCTGGCCACCCCCCGGGGCTGGATCGCGGTCTTCGTCGTGATGATCGTGATGACGGGCGGGCTGGTCTGGGCGTTCGTCGGCGAGTTGCGCATCTCGGTCGCCGCCCCGGGTGTCCTCACCCACCCGGGCGGTACGGCCCGCATCCAGAGTCACTACTCGGGGCTGGCCCGCCGCGTGCTGGTCCGGCCGGGCGACCGGGTGATCGTCGGCCAGTCCGTCGCCGAGCTGCAGGACGCCGACGGCAAGACCCAGGAGGTGGCCAGCCCGTTCACCGGCCAGGTGGTCGGCATCACGGTCAGCGACGGCCAGGTGGTCGCCGTCGGCACCACGGTCGCCACGGTCGAGCGGACCGACCTGCCCGACGACCGCCTGGTCGCCATGGTGTTCGTACCCGCCGACCGGGCGGCGTGGATCGCCCCCGGCCGCCCGGTCGACCTGGAGGTGTCCACCGCGCCCGCCGCGGCCTTCGGACTGCTGCGCGGCCGGGTCACCTCGGTCAGCCGCTACCCCCTGACCGGTGAGGCGCTGGCCGGGCTGGTGGGCGGCGAGCTGGCCGCCAGGAGATACGCCGCGGTCCAGGCCCCCCTGATGATCATCGTGGACCTGATCCCCGACCGGAGCTCGCATTCGGGATACACCTGGTCGACCGCGCAGGGACCGCCCGTGCAGCTCGACTCCCAGGTGACCGTGTCGGCCTCCATCCATCTGGGCGAGCAGACGCCGTTCGACCTGGTACTCGGGCGCTGAGCGGAGGAGGCACCGATGACGAACACGACATTGAACCCCGCGGAATCCGCCAGGCCCGCACCCAGGAAGCAGCCACGCCCCCCGCGCCCCCGCAGGAAGAGCCGCCACCGGGTGCCGACCGTGATCCAGATGGAGTCGGTCGAGTGCGGTGCGGCCGCGCTGGCGATGGTCCTGGGCCACTACGGCAAGCACGTGCCGCTTGAGGAGCTGCGGGGCCGGTGCGGGGTGTCCAGGGACGGGTCCAAGGCATCCTCGATGCTCGCGGCGGCCCGCTCCTACGGAATGATCGCCAAGGGGTTCCAGGTCGAGGCCGAGCTGCTCCGCGACCAGAGCGGGCCGGTGATCATTTTCTGGGCGTTCCAGCACTTCATCGTGGTCGAGGGACTGGTGACCCGGTTCGGCCGCACCATGGTCGCGGTCAACGACCCGTCGTCGGGTCCGCGGCTGATGGAGTGGTCGGAGTTCGACTCCGGCTTCACCGGGATCATGCTGACCTTCGAACCCGGCCCCGATTTCACGCCGGGGGGCGAACGCGCCAAGCTCAGCAAGGCGCTGCTCCAGTGGCGGCTGCCGTCCGGACGCGCCCTGCCGCTGGTGCTGCTGGCCAGCGCGCTGCTGCTGCTGCCCGGCATCGCCGGCCCCGCCTACTACCGGGTGTTCATCGACCGGGTGCTGAGCGGCAACTCCCCTGACATCCTGCCACCGCTGCTGATCGTCATGGTGTTCACCGCGGCGGCCATCTTCGTGCTGACCTCGGTGCAGCAGTACTACCTGCTGCGGCTGGAGATCAGGGTCGGGCTGGTCGGCTCCGCCCGCTTCTTCCGTCACCTGCTCCGGCTGCCCATCGAGTTCTTCCTGCAACGCCGACCGGCCGAGGTCGCCAAGCGGATCTCCACCAACGACACGGTGGCCGAGATCCTCTCCCGCGACCTCGCGCTGACAGTGATCAACATGGTCCTGGTGACGTTCTACGCCGCCCTGCTGGTCCGCTACGACGTGCTGCTCGGCGTCATCGGCGTCGGCATGGCGGCGCTGAACATCCTGGTGCTGCGCTGGGTCGCCCGGGCCCGCAAGGACGCGGTCACCGCACTCCGCACCGACCGTGGCAACCTCACCGGCACCACCTTCGCCACGCTCAGCATGATCGAGACGGTCAAGGCCACCGGCGCGGAGCCCGACGCCTTCACCCGCTGGGCGGGTTTCCTGGCCAAGGTCGTCTCCGCGCAGCAGCGGCTCGGCGTGCCCACCGCGGTGCTGGTCGTCGTCCCGCCCCTGCTGGCCACGGTGAACACCGGCCTGATGCTGCTGATCGGCGGGCTGCGGGTGGTGGAGGGCGTGCTCAGCATCGGCATCCTGATCTCCTTCCAGACCCTGCTGGCCGCGCTGAGCAGGCCGGTCACCCAGCTCACCAACCTCGGCGGCCGCCTGCAGGACCTCAGCGCCGACGCCAAGCGCATCCACGACGTGGAGCGGCACCCGATCGCCCGCTGCTTCGAGCGCGCCGGCGGCGAGACGGAACTCGGCACCCGCCTGGAGGGCCGCCTGGAGTTGCGGGAGGTCACCTTCGGGTACGGCCCGCTGAGCGATCCGGTCATCAAGAACCTCTCGCTGAGCATGACACCGGGCAGCCGGGTCGCGATCGTGGGCGGTTCCGGCAGCGGCAAATCCACCCTGGGCCGCCTGCTGACCGGCCTGTACGAACCACGCGCCGGCCAGATCCTGCTCGACGGCCACCCGCTGGACGAGATCCCGCGCACCGTGCTCGCCGGCTCGATGGCCTACGTCGACCAGGACATCGTGCTGTTCGCCGGGACCGTACGCGACAACCTGACCCTGTGGGACGAGGCGGTCCCCGACGAGGTGGTACTCGACGCGCTCCGCGACGCCGCCGTCTACGACGCCGTGCTGGCCCGTCCCGGCGGGATCAACTCGTTCGTCCGCGAGGACGGCCGCAACTTCAGCGGTGGCCAGCGGCAGCGGCTCGAACTGGCCCGCGCCCTGGCCGCCGAGCCGACCCTGCTGATCCTCGACGAGGCCACCAGCGCCCTGGACCCGGAGACGGAGCACGTCATCATGGACAACCTGCGCCGCCGCGGCTGCGCCTGCCTGCTGATGGCCCACCGGCTGTCCACCATCCGCGACGCCGACGAGATCATCGTCCTGGACCATGGCGAGGTCGCCGAGCGCGGCATCCACGAGGAGCTGCTCGCCGCCGACGGCATCTACACCCGGCTGTTCAACACCGGAGGAGGACTGTGAGCCCCGCTGCTCTCGCCGGGATCGCCATCCCGCTGGACCTCGGCACCGAGCGGTTCACGATCCTCGACAACCCCGGGCGGATGCTGCTGGTCGAGTCGGGCCTGGTGGACCTGTTCGCGGTCCGGACCGCCGACGGCGAGCTGGACGGCCGCTGGAACTTCCTGGGCCGGGCCGAGGCGGGCACGGTGCTGGCCTGCGGGGTGCGGTCGGGGCCGCGCCACGTGGTCGTGGCCCGCCCGGTGCCCGGCGCCGTGCTCGCCGACGTCCCGGTCGCGGTGCTGCACGACCTGCCCGCCGAGGCCGCCGCCTGGCTGGTCAAGGGGCTCGGCCGCGGCATCGAACTGCTGGCCCGGGCGCTGCCCGCGCCCCTGCCGCCCCGCCAGTTCGTCCCGCTGCCCGTCAGCGGGACGGCCGAGCTGGACGCGGGCCGTGCCGTGCGATCGGTCGACGGCGTGCGCTGCGTGCGCGTCGAGGCGGGTGACGTGGAGGTCGGCGGCAACGATCTGGTGCTCGGCGCGGGCAGCGACGTCTGCCTGACCGAAAGGGACTGGCTCGTCGCTCGCACCAGGACCCGGCTGCGGACCCGCTCGCTGCACTCGGTCTTCGACGAGGGCCTGCTCTGCGAGTTCCTCGCCGCCCACGCCGTCCGGCTGCTCGACACCGTCGACGAACGCATCGAACGGCGACGCGAGGAGGAGCGCACCGCCCTGACCGGCCTGCGGGAACGCGAGAGCACCGTGCTGACGCAGGCCGTACGGAGCTTCGACGCCGTGCTGCGGGACACCGAGGTCCAGGTGAAACTGGCCGACGTGGCCAACGATCCGCCCGCGCTGGCCGCGGCCCGGCTGGTGGCGGCGCACCAGGGGTTCGAGGTCCGGCCGCCGGTGCGGCGCGGCAGCCAGGACCGCCCGGTGGGCGACCTGCAGGCGATAGCGCTGGCCTCCGGCGTCAGGACCCGGCTCGTACGGCTGGACGGCCCGTGGTGGACGCAGGACCTGGGCCCCATGGTGGGCAGCAACTCCGCGGGCCGCCCGGTGGCGCTGCTGACCATGGGCCGCGGCTACGTCATGGTGGACGACGGCGTGCTCACCCCGGTCACCGCGGCCGTCGCCCGCAACCTGGAGAACCGGGCGCACGTGCTGTACCGGCCGCTGCCCGCCTCGATCAAGACCGTCGGCGCGCTGCTGCGCCTGGGGCTCCTCGACAGCGGCAACTACCGTGACCTGCTGCGGTTCGCCACCATGGGGGTGCTGGTCGCGCTGCTCGGACTGCTCGTCCCGATCATGACGGGCAAGGTGCTCGGCGTGTTCACGGTCCGGGCCGAACTCGACCTCATCGTGCAGGGCTCCCTGGTGGTGATCGGTTCCGGGTTCGTGATCGCGGCCCTGTCGGTGGTGCAGAACATCGCGGTGCTGCGGGTCGAGAGCCGCACCACCTCGGCCCTGCAGTCGGGCCTGTGGACCCGGCTGCTCTCCCTGCCCGCCGGGTTCTTCGCTCGCTACTCCACCGGTGAGCTGGGCACCACGGTGCTGGGCATCAGCTCGGCGCAGGAGATGCTCTCCGGGATGCTGACCACGGCCACGCTGGGGCTGCTCACCGGATCGGCCAACCTGGTCCTGGTCTACTTCTACGATGTGCGCCTGGCCCTGGTCGCCACCGGGCTCATGCTGTTCGGGCTCGGGTTCGCCATCGTCGCGGGGCGGATGCAGCTCCGCTGGCAGCGGCAGTCCTACGAGCACGAGCGGACCATGTCGGCCCGGGTCTTCCAGATGCTCACCGCGATGCCGAAGCTGCGGGCCGCCGCCGCCGAGGAACGGGCGTTCGCCGAGTGGACGCGCGAGGTCACCAGGGGTCGCTCGCTGACCGCCTCGGCCCGTCGCATCCAGAACGCGGTGACCACGTTCAACGCCGGATTCCCGCTGGTCTGCACCGGGGTCGTGTTCGCGGTGGTGGCGGGACCGATGGCGGGCCAGATCTCGGTCGCCACCTTCCTGCCGTTCTTCACCGCGCTCAGCCTGCTGCTGGCCTCCAGCCTCCAGTTCACCGCCGCCGCCGTCACCGCGATGGGCGTCGTGCCGATGATGGAGAACATCAAGCCGA
The DNA here is from genome assembly GCF_050943795.1 of Streptosporangium sp. CA-115845. Lineage (NCBI taxonomy): Bacteria > Bacillati > Actinomycetota > Actinomycetes > Streptosporangiales > Streptosporangiaceae > Streptosporangium > Streptosporangium sp. CA-115845. The sequence continues at coordinate 8,009,917 of NZ_CP191988.1, forward strand.
TCCTGGAGGCCCGGCCGGAGACCGACGGCACCAAGGCCGACCCCGGCGACCTGTCCGGACGGCTCGCGCTCAGCCAGGTGTCGTTCCGCTACGGCCAGGACGGTCCGCTGACCCTGGACGGGGTCGCCCTGTCGATCGAGCCCGGCGAGTTCGTGGCCCTGGTCGGCCCCTCGGGCAGCGGCAAGTCCACGGTGCTGCGGCTGCTGCTCGGCTTCGAGATTCCGCTGTCGGGCACCGTGCTCTACGACGGCCAGGACCTCGCCGAACTCGACGTCTCCGCCGTCCGCCGCCAGTGCGGGGTGGTGCTGCAGAACGGCGCGCTGCAGGCGGGCAGCATCCAGGCCAACATCGTCGGCAGCGGCGTCCACACGGTGGACGACGCCTGGGCGGCGGCCGAGATGGCCGGGCTCGCCGACGACATCAGGGCCATGCCGATGGGCATGCACACCGTGCTCTCCGAGGGCACCAGCACGTTGTCGGGCGGCCAGCGGCAGCGTCTCATGATCGCTCGGGCGCTGGTCGCCCGGCCCCGCATCGTCTTCTTTGACGAGGCCACCAGCGCGCTGGACAATCCCTCCCAGAGCCGGGTCGCCGAGAGCACCCGCCGGCTCAACGCCACCCGGGTGGTGATCGCCCACCGGCTCTCCACGGTGGTGGCCGCCGACCGCATCGTGGTCGTGGACGAGGGGCGGATCGTCCAGCAGGGCACCTACGACGAACTACTGGCCATGCAGGACGGCCTGTTCGCCCAGCTGGCCACCCGTCAGCTCTCCTGAGTGCGCCGTGATCTCGGCCGGGTCCTCCCCCGGCGCGGTCGTCCGCGTCCGGGGGCGCCCCGTCCCCCGGGCGGCTCTCAGCTGCCGAGCTGGCGGGTGATCGACGGGTCGGTGATGGCCGTGTCGTCGGCGAGCAGGAACGCCTTGGACAGGATGACCGACAGCATGCCGCCGTTCTCCTCGAAGGGCAGGAAGACGGACCCGGCGTCGCGGTCGTGGCCGGGGACGATGCACAGGTAGGCGTCGTTGGGTTCCATCAGGATGTTGCCCGAGCCCAGGTGGATCTTGTAGGTCCGCCGGTCCCCGCGTACCCGCAGGAACCGGTCGGTCAGCTCGGCCCGGTCGGCGATCCTCAGCCGGGGCAGCAGCCGGGCTAGCGCGTCGCGCCGGGTGCCGGCGGTCTCGGTGAGTTCGCCGAACCCGTAGGAGTGCCAGTACTCCTCGTGCCCGGCGACGGCCTGCTGGTCGAGGCCGACCGAGGTGACCCCCACCGCCAGGTCGGCGTCGCGGAACACCTCCGACAGCACCAGCGGCGGCACCTCGGTCAGCGGCACCCCATCAAGGGCGACGCGGTTCCCGGCCCAGTCGTGGCCGGAGAGCTCCTCCTGCCCGTCACGGTAGAACGTGATCTGCTCGGTGGCGCAGAAGGAGGCGGTCCCCCACTCGTCGGCCTCCGGGTCGCCGGCCACGTACATGCCCCAGCGGGCCCGCCAGCCGGACAGCGCCTTGATCGCCTCGCCCTGGTCGCCGCCGCACTCGTAGTCCCAGTGACCGATGGACAGCCCGCTCCAGCCGCGCTGGTTCAGCAACGCCTTGGCCTGGCCGTAGCGGAGCGTGTGCCCGGCGAACCGGTTGGAGTGGACGCGGGTCCGCTCCTCGGCCGGGGTCAGCAGGTAGACCTCGCGGAACGCCTGCTTGTACGGCTGGCGCACGCCGTGCTCCAGCAGGTGGTCGCGCCAGGCCCGTACCTCCTCGGCCGCCTCGCGGATCGGATGCCAGAGCTGGATCGGGGTGTCGGGGTCCGGCTGGACGCGGCGTCCCCGCGGGTCGGTGAGTTCCCATCCGGAATCGGTCCGGACGGGGAGCCCGGCCGGGCCCTGGCGGACCTGCCAGATGAGATTCCTGGCGTACAGACCGGTGATCGGGTGGTCGAGGAAGAGCTCCGTCACCTCCGCCCAGCGCCAGAGCCGTTCCTCGATCAGCGCCCGCTCCAGCCGGAACCGCTCGGCGGGCAGTACCTGTTTAAGGTCTTTCAGCGTGGTCTTGAGGGCGGCCAGTTCGGGGGTCTGGCGGATCGCCTGCGGCGCCGACTTGACCGTCCGGCCGGCCGGGTTGACGAACTGGAGCGCGGGGCCGTCCGCGCGGAGCCGTACCAGGCAGTCGCCGATCCTCTCCTCCCGTACCCCGTCAGGGCCGAGCCCGAAGGCCGGCACGGTGCGGTCCAGCAACTGCTCGCGGCTCCAACCCGCCTCGGCTGCCACCGCGTCCAGGGTGCGCGCCACGTTGCCCAGCACGCTCTTCTTGCGGACCTTGACCTGGACCCTGGCCAGGGCCGCGACCACCTCCAGCCCGCCCCGGCGGGCCAGCGTGTTCACCGCGGCGTTGGCGAGCCGCTCGCTGCGGCTGTTGGCGCCCGACCCGCCGATCCCGGTCCCGCAGGTCAGCGCGACGTCGCCGAGGAGTGCGGCCACCCACGGCTCGTCGATCAGCGCGCACGTCCACACCATGCCGCGCACCGGCACGGCGGTGCGCTCGTGCAGGAAGACGGTCTCCCGCCACCCGTAAAGGTTCTCCTCCTGCCTCTCCCGGTGAGCCGCCACCAGGACGAGGATCTCGCGGACGAGGCCGACGGCTTCGGGGGTCAGCAGCGTTTCCGCGGTCCTGAGCCATTTCCCGCTGGGCTTGGCGGATCGGGCACTGTTCCAGTGCCGCAACAGGGGCAGAACCTCGGGGGCGGCCAGGCGCGCGCCGTACTCCTCCGCCAGCCTGCGGGCGACGGCGTCACAGTCCCAGATGACGTTCCGCACCACACCGGCCGGGCCGTTCTCCGCGGGTTCGGTCAGCACGTCCTCCATCTGGTCGTGCAGAACGTCCCAGACCGGCCGGTGGTACTGCCGGAACCAGTCCAATGTCCCCTCCAGGATCTGACGGCGTGCCCGGTAGTCCAGCCGCCGGATCGCGGCGAGCGGAAGCCGGTACAGCTCCGGATAGTCGGTGTGCTCCCGGACCATCAGCCCGTTGGCGGCCATCCAGAGAAAACGGACGTCATCAAACGTCCACGGGGTGTCGCCGTCGGCGGCCGGCCGGGTCACGCGCAGCACGCGCTCGTCGTAGTGGTCGACCCCGTGGTGCCCGTTGCCGAGCCGCAGCTGCGCCCAGCGGCCGAACAGCCTCGGGTCGCTCTCCGCGTCGGGTAGTTCCCGCCCCGCCTCGAAGGCCGCGTCGAAGCGGGCGAAGGCGTCGCGGGCCGCCTCGTCCAGGTAGCGCAAGACATAGTCGTGAGAGCTGGGGAAGTCGTCGATGACGCCCATTCCTCAGCCCCCGACCAGCGGGACGAGCTTGATGAAGGACACCACCGGGTCGACGGTCAGGTCGATCATCTCGGACAGGTCGTCGATCTGACGCTCCCCGACGAGCAGCAGGAACCCGTTGCGGCCGAACGCCCGCTCGGCGGTGTCCGCCTGCCGTTCCCAGTCGATCCGCCGCTTCGCGCCCATCCGGTAGCCGTTCAACTCCACCTCGGCGTCCTCGGGACGGACCAGGCCGTTGAACCGGGCGGCGGGGGCCGCGTTGTACCGGGCGACCTCCTCGCGGACCCGGAGCCGGACCAGCTCCCGCGCCGAGATGCTCTCCGGCAGGTCGGGGAGGGTGAACTCCTCTATCGGCTTTCCCGTCGCGGTCTCATCCCTGAAGGTGACCGTTGCCATCTGGCAGCTCCACAAATAATTGGAATCACTGTGATGGCGATTAGTAGCATTTCAATCCGACAGAAATCGGTATCACCGAACTACCGTCCGGCGCGGATTCCTCGGCGGGCAACACGAGAGGCATGAAGCGTACGGTTGTCGAACGGATGCCCGCCGCGCTCCGCACCCTCAAATCCGACGTGGCCGTCGGCATCCCCCCGGAGACCCTGAGAACCCTCGACGTGGACACCCCGGACTGGCGCGTCACCGGCGGCTACGGACTCCTCCAGGCCGACCTCCGGGAAAGAAGGCCCGGGAGCGGTTCCTGACGTGGTTCCCGACTCGTGGATCTGTCGGGGGGCGGCTGATGGACGTGCGTTGGAAATCATCCCGTCGCCGAGAGGAAACTGGACCCTGGAAGTGGTGGTCGTGCCGGTCTCCGACGTGGACCGCGCCAAGGCCTGCCACGCCGAGCGCCGCGGCTTCACCGTGGACCACGACACCAAGGTCGGCGACGACGTTCACGTCGTCCAACTGCCCCCCGGGCTCCGGCTGTTCGATCGTGGTGGGGACGGGGCTCACGGACATGGCGCCGGGCTCGCTCCAGGGCCTGCAACTGGTCGTCTCGGATCTCCACGCGGCGCGCGCCCAGCTCGTCGAGCGAGGGGTGGAGGTCAGCGAGATCCGGGTCCTCGGCGAGAACCGGAATCCCGAACCCGACCCCCTGGACAACGTCGGGTTCGTCTTCTTCGACGACCCGGACGGCAACAGCTGGGCCGTACAGCAGATATCCACCCGCGGCTAGCACATGACCCCGATCGACCTGGGGTGATTACCCGCTGCAGTGGCTCAGATATAGCTGCTCACCTGCAACGATGCGGCACGTGCGGAAAACGGGGCTCGCCGGATCAGCCGCCCCGCGAGGCGGCCACGGCTAAGGGACCGGCCCGGATGGCACCGATTCTGTCCAGACTCGTTACCGCGGCTCAGGTGGAGGCGCGGGACTGTCGATCAGCGAGGTCTCCTCGGCATCCACAGCTCCTTCGGCAGGACTCACCAGCCGACTTCGTCGCAGCCTCGGTGATCGCCGGGCTCGACCTGGAGCGTGGCGTGGGCCACGCCGTACCGGGAGCGCAGCAGGTCGCGCGCGCGGTCCAGAACGGCGTGGTTGTCACCCTGGTCGTCGGCGACCAGATGCGCGGTGGCGACGTGCATGCCGGAGGTCAACGTCCACAGGTGCAGGTCGTGCACGTCGCGGACACTCTCGATGGCGGCCAGGTCGGCGGCCACGGCCGCGGCGTCCATGCCCTCGGGGACGTGCTGGCCCAGTACGGCGAAGACCTGACGGCCAAGGGAGATCGCGCGGACAGCGACGAAAGCGCCGATGGCCAGAGCGATCACGGTGTCCCAGAAGGGCTGCCCGGTCGTGGCGACCAGCCATCCGGCGGCGATGACGCCCACCGATCCGGCCGTGTCGGCGAGGACCTCGAGGTAGGCGCCCTTGACATTGAGGCTCTCGTCGGCTCCCGAGCGCAGCAGGAACAAGGCGATGAGGTTGATCACGAGGCCGAGGGCGCCGACGACGAGCATGGGTCCCGCGGAGATCTCGGCCGGGCCGCCGACGCGCCCAATGGCCTCGATCACGACATAGGCCGCCACGCCCAGCATGAGCGCGACCGCCAGAAGTGAGGCGAACACCTCCGCCCGGTAGGAGCCGTACGTGCGGCGACCGGTCGTGTCCTGCCGGGTGGCGATGCGGGTGGCGACCAGCGCCGCGCCGAGCGTGACCACGTCGGCCGCCATATGGCCGGCGTCCGAGAGCAGAGCCAGGGAGCCGGAGATCAACCCGTAGGCGAGCTCGACCACGAAGAACGTGCCGATGAGCACGAGGGAGAGCGCCAGTCGCCAGCGGTGGCGACCGGCCGCGTGTCCATGTCCGTGTCCATGTCCATGCCCGTGTCCGGTTCCCATGCCGGTCCTCCTGCAATTCATATGAGCATCTGTTCAGGCGTGCAACATTCTCATCCGGCCGCGCCGGTGCGCAAGAGTCATCGGAACCGCCGTCGCCGGGAATGATCGCGGGCATTCCGCTCCGGGCCACGGCCATCGGACCGAGAGCCACGCATGTCGCCCATGACGGCCGGCCCTCGCGGACCTCCCGAGGAAGGACCGGCGGGACCTTGATGCCACCCGGCACAGTGAGGCTCGCCCCCCTCAGCCGAAGCAGCGGGCGGCACTTCGCCCCTACGGGACAGGGCACTCCATCGATCTTCTACATTAGATAGAAGTTTGACTTGGCGCACGACCTCACATGGGTCGCGGTGAAAGGACTACGGTGACGAGCTCTGAAGACCGGGCTCAGGCGCGGCGATCGAAGACCGAATCCATCCGGGCGGAGAACCAGCGGGAGGACGCGCGCAGGCGCAACCTCAGGATCACGCTGGTGGTGATCGCGGCCTTCGCGGTGGTGGCAGCGGCGTTTGTGGTCATCGGCAAGACCGTCACCGGATCCGGCACCGCGGTGGCGGCCGGGGAGACCCGGTTCGTACGCGCCGACAGCCACCGCCTCCATACCGCGCCGGACGGCAGAGTGACCCTCGTGGAGTTCCTCGACTTCGAATGCGAGGCGTGCGGCGCCTACTTCCCGCTGGTGGAGGACCTGCGCAAGCAGTACGAGGGAAAGGTCACCTTCGTCGCCCGGTACTTCCCGCTCCCCGGCCACTTCAACGCCGAGCGAGCGGCCCGTGCGGTCGAGGCCGCAGCCAAGCAGAACAGGTTCGAGGCGATGTACCGGCGCATGTACGAGACGCAGCGGCAATGGGGCGAGAAGCAGGTCCCCGCGGATGACACCTTCCGCGGCCTCGCCCGGGACCTCGGCCTCGACATGGCCGCCTGGGAGAAGGCCTACCACGACTCCGCCACCCTTGAGCGGATCAAGAAGGACATGGCCGACGGTCAGGCCGTGGGCGTGCAGGGCACCCCGACCTTCTTCCTGAACGGCAAGAAGATCGAGCCCCGGTCCGAGGAGGAATTCAAGGCGGCCCTCGATGCGGCACTCGCCCGCTGAGGCCATGGCGCCCACCGAGAGGCGCGACACCCCGTTCCCCCGGCTGCTCCCCGGACTGCTGACGGTCGGCGGCGCGCTCGGCCTGATCGCCGCTTTCGTCCTGGCGGTCGAGAAGATCGCGCTGCTCAAGGACCCGGCGTATGTGCCGACGTGCAGCATCAACCCGATCCTGTCGTGCGGCTCGGTGATGATCACACCCCAGGCAGAGGTGTTCGGCTTCCCCAACCCGTTGCTGGGCATCGCGTCCTTCGCCGTGGTGACCACCGTGGGTGCGGTGCTCATGGCGGGAGTGAGCCTTCCGCGCTGGTTCTGGCTGGGCCTGCAGGCGGGTGTGACGTTCGGCGTGGTGTTTGTCCACTGGCTGATCTACCAGAGCCTCTACGTCATCGGCGCCCTCTGCCCTTACTGCATGGTCGTCTGGGCGGTGACGATTCCCCTCTTCGGGTACGTCACGCTGCACAACCTTCGCCACCGCCCGGCGGCCTGGAGAATCGCCGGCTACCACACGGTGATCCTGACGGTCTGGTTCCTCACCCTCGTGACCTTGATCGGCGTGCGGTTCTGGTCCTACTGGAGCACCCTGATCTGACGACGAGTCCAGAGCCGCCCCGGCGGGGAACCCCATTCCGGTAAGCCTCGATAGCCTTCCAATGTCCGCAGAACCACTCGACGGCAGGAGACTCCATGGTGCGCCTGGGCAATCTCGAACGGGCGATCATGGAAGCCCTCTGGCAGCACCCCGACGGTGTGTTCGCCCACGACCTCGCCGCCGGCCTGCCCTCGCAGCCGGCCACGACGACGGTACTGACGGTCCTGGTACGACTCTCGACCAAAGGGCTGGTCACCAGGGAGCGAGTCGGTCGCGCGCACCTGTACCGGGCAGCGGTCGAGAAGGACGCCGTGGTCGCCGAGGCCATGCGAGCCGCCCTGGAGGAAGCCGGCGACGTCGAGGCGGCGGTCCAGCGCTTCGTCGGCACGGTGACCCCGAAGGTGGCGGCGGCACTGCGCGAGGCCCTTGAGGCCAGGGACGGCGGGCAGCCGTGACCATCTGGCTGGTCGCCGCAGGGGTGGCGCTCATTCCGGTGATCCTGGGGGGCCGGATCGCCCGGCCGCTGGCCTCCGCGGACTGGGCACGGCGCAACCCGCGAGCGGCTCTGGTGCTCTGGCAGGCCATCGGGCTGGCGGGAGGTCTCGGCGCCATCGGCATCGGACTGGTCGCTGCGGCCGCGCCGCTGGAGGCGGTGTTCCCGCACGGGATGCACACCCTGGTCACCCGGTTCGTCGGCGGGCACGGCCTCGACGGCCTCGGGCCCGTCCACATCGCCGCGCTCATCTGGTCGATCACCGTGCTCGCCTGGCTGCTGGCGCACACCGTCAGGGCGGCCGTCGTCTCCGTGAACAGCCGGCGCCGACAGCGACTCCTGGTCGATGTCGTAGCCGATCACCTCCCGGACCACGACATCTACATCTTGCCGAGCTCCCAGCGGGTGGCGTATTGCGTGCCCGGTGGAACCGGGCGCGTCGTGCTGAGTCAGGGCACCGTGGATCTCCTCGATCAGGAGGAGTTCGAAGCGGTCCTCAAGCACGAGAGAGCTCACGTCCACGGCCGCCACGACCTGGTCCTGTTGCCCTTCGTCGCGTTGGATCACGCCTTCGGCCGGCTGCCCCTGGTGCGGACCGCCCGCCAGGCGGTGGCCGTACTGATCGAGATGATCGCCGACGATCACGCACGGCACGCACATGGCGAGCTGCCGCTGGCCAGGGCCCTGGTTCGGATGGCCGAGCCGGCCGCGGCCTCCGGCTCAGGCTCCTTCGCGCTGGCCGAGGCCGGGGTCGCCGAACGGCTGCAGCGCCTGCTGGCGCCCGAACCCCGGACGCGGTGGGCGCCCGCCGCCGCGTACTCGGCGGCCAGCCTCCTGCTCAGCGGCCCCCTGGCGATCCTGACGGCACCGATCCTGTGCCTCACCGTCTGGAATATCTGAGGGCCGCGTCCACGGAGCAGGAGACCACCGCGCCCCAGGCACCCCTGGTAGCGTTCGCGAACAGGTGTGTCCGCACGTCGTTCACACGGACCGATCGGGTGGGATGGGACCTGCGATGAGCTCCGAGTCGACGCCGCGCCTGGCAACCGCCGAGCACATGGTCGAGATTCCCGCCGGGAGCGTCTTCCTGCGGGACGAGGGCACCAAGGCGATCTGGAAGGTCGAGCTCGGGGCCTTCGAGCTGGCGCCGTATCCGGTGACCCGCGAGCTGTACCGCGCCGTCCGAGGCGAGGCGCCCGCGAGTACGGCGGGGCCGAGGACGCCGGTGACCGAGGTCTCCTGGCTGGACGCCGTCCGGTTCTGCAACCTGCTCTCCCGGGCAACGGGACTCGACCCCTGCTACTCGATGGGCGACGACCCCGACGGCCAGGACGTGGTCTGCGACCGGGAGACCGGCGGCTACCGCCTCCCGTCCGAGGCGGAGTGGGAGTACGCGTGCCGGGCCGGGACCTCCGGCGTCCGCTACGGGGAACTGGACGAGATCGCCTGGCACCGCGGGAACTCCGGCGACGAGGTACACGACGTCGGGACCAGGGCGCCGAACGCGTGGGGGCTGTACGACATGATCGGCAACGTGTGGGAGTGGTGCTGGGACGTCTACGACCCCGAGGTCTACGGCCCGTACCGGGTGTTCCGGGGCGGAGGTCTCTACGACCATCCCCGGGGATGCCGGGCGTCGTGCCGCCGCAAGAGCCACCCGACCTTCCGCATCGACGACCTGGGGTTCCGGCTCGCCCGCTCGCCGTCCATACCCTGAGGGCAGGGCTTGCCGTTCGTGACGCCGCAGCGGCTCGCTCTCCTCGGGGGCAGCGGGGTCACAACGGGCAGGTCTTGCCCTTGATGAGCACCGCACCGGCCTTGATCTGGGAAAAGTCCCAAGGTCGAGGGTTTGCGGCTCGACCTGGGATGGGCACTCTCACTCCTGCGGCCGGTTGTCCGGGGCCGGGGATTCCGGCCTCGACAGGCGTTCCCTCGGCGTCCCAGCACGGAACGGACCGCGTACGGAAGGTCGGGTGACCGTCACCGTCCGGGGCGTGAGACGCCGACGCGAGGAGGAGAGATCATGTCGAACCCGCCGCTTCCCGAGGAAGCAGTCGCCATGCTGAAGAGGCCGAATCCGGCCGTCATCACCACGCTCAAGCCCGACGGCCGGCCGGTGTCCACCGCCACCTGGTACCTCTGGGACAACGGCCGGATCCTGGTCAACATGGACGAGGGCCGCAAGCGGCTGAGTCACCTGCGCGACGACCCCCGGGTCAGCCTCACCGTGCTCGACGATGGCAACTGGTACACGCACGTCAGCATCATCGGGCACGTCGCCGACATACACGACGACAAGGACCTGACCGACATCGACCGGCTGGCCCAGCAGTACCTCGGGAAGAGGTATCCGCAGCGGGACCGCGGCCGGGTCAGCGCCTGGATCGAGATCGACCAATGGCACGGCTGGGGCAAGCACAAGGACAGCGACCAGCCCGGCTGACACCGTACCCACTCGGGCGTCGGCGGTTGAAACCGCCTCTCGATCGGTTGAATCCCCTCCTGTCCGGCCTCGAACCTGACGGCCGAAGGAAAGCGGGCTGGATGCCGGCGGTGTCGTGTCCTCTGGGGCGCGGAAGTGGCGCCCGGAAATCGGGAGCCCTGCGTTCGTGTTTTCTCCGGTCGTGGTTACGGCAGCGGGGGTGGGTAGCGGTGGATCTCCGCTCGATGTCCCGTCGCACCGGCGAACTTGGCATCGTCGGTCAGCAGCGGCATGCCCAGTAGTTCGGCAAGGGCCACGTACATGCCGTCGTAGGCGGTGAGGTTGTTGCGCAGTTCCAGCACCCGCGGCTGTAGAGGCAGCATCGGATGCCGGACGATCCGCAGCTGGGCGTAGCGCTCCAGCATGATCCGGCCCCGCACCTCAGAGATCCGCACCTCCGGCTTGCTGGTGATCACATGACCGCGCACCGCCGAGGCGATCTCCATGTCGATCAACGCCGGGGCGTGCACCTTGCGTGCCAACCGCCGACGGAGCAGGTCGTCGCCCTTCACGTTGGCCAGCAGGCGGAAAACGATCGAGGCGTCCACGACCAGGCTCACCGGCGGTCCCCGCGCAGCGTCTCGCGGACGAAATCGGGGTCGTACGGCACCGGCTCATCGGCGGCGATCTTGGCCATCACCTCGTCCAGCGCCGGGGTGGCCGCCTCCTCGTTCAGCAGATCACGCAGGTAGGCCGTCAGCGATTTACCCTCACGCTCGGCCCGCGCCTTCAACGTCCGCTCGGTCGCCTCGGGGACGTCTCGAATCTGTATGATTCCCACACCTCCACGTTAGCATGCATCTTGCATGCATATTCGTTGCCGACTGCCGTCATCGCCTCGACGCATTCAGCCAGCCCTCAGCGCCACGGCCGGGCCACCATGTCACCGGCACGCACCGGATATGTCACTCATCGCTACCGGGCGGCACTGTTTTCCCGCGTTTCCTCCCCGCCGTGAACGACGGGGCCTCCACACTGCGATTCCGGTGATCGGACCCGCGCCGCCGTCGCCCATTTTCAGGTATGCCCTGGCGACGTTCACCTGGTTGATCTGGGCGGATCGAGGAAGGCGCCTGCTGAACGAGGTCACGGCTGCTTCCGCCTGGTTCACCGCTCGCTTATGGTCACCGAGCAGGTGCCAGCACTCGCCCGCCTGGGCATCCAGCAGCGGGATCATGCGGCATGGTGCGGTGATGCCGGCGGGACCGTGCGTTTCAGGTGGTACTGCCGCCGCGGCCGCGGCTGAGCAGCGCGGCGATCGGTACGGCCGCGGCCAGGCCGCTGAGCAGCACCGCGGCAAGCGCTCCCAGGACCGCCTGCTGGTTGCCGAAGGCGATGCCGACGGCGGCCAGCGCGGGCCCCACGTTGCGCACCGCCGCGACGCCCCCCATGGTGGTACGGCGCACCGGCGATCCCGTGGCCAGCAATGTGCCGATGGTGAACGCGGCGACGGACAGGACGAACCCCGCGAGCAGCGCGCGTGAGCCGAGCAGCGCGACGACGTCATGCCAGCTGCCCAGAAGCATGCCCGCCAGCACGATCATGAACGTCACGTTCGACACCTTGACGACGACGGGATGCCACGATCGCGCCATGGGCGATGCGTAGCGGCGCAGCACGAGTCCGACGGCGAACGGCACGAGCTGCAGGACGGCCACGGTCCGCACCAGCGCGGCGACATCGAGGGAGACTCCCCCGCCGACCTCGGCCGCGGTGAGGATGGCGTTGACCGTCGGGCCGAAGGTGATGCTGCCCACCGTGGCGAGCAGCACCTGCATCGCCGCGCCCGCGACCACGTCTCCGTTCTGCACCATGCCCAGCTTCGCCCCGAGCGGCCCGCCCGGTGAGGACGCGACGAGCACCAACGCTATGAAGGGCGCCGCAGACAGGCCGAACAGCGCGGCGACCCCCCAGCCCAGCAGCGGGATGACCACCAGGTTGGCCGACAGCGCCAGCAGGAGCAGCGGGAGATCGGCCAGGATGGCGCGCAACGCAGGCAGTGTGGCTCCGAGACCGGCCGCGAACATGGTGGTCGCGATGAAGATCACGGTGACCGCGTTGGTCACCAGATGCAGCGTTTCCATGCGCCCCCTCCACCCCGGTGGCGACCGTCCCCGGGCGGAACCCGTCGCCGTACCTCAGCCTTCGAGACCGCCGAGCCGGCGCAGGGCGCGCAGTCCAGGCATGAAGCAGTACTCGCCGCCACGTACGACGACGAACTGCGGCAGCGACGGCAGGCGCCGCCGTACCGGCCGCCGGGGGATCGTGAAGTCGCCCGGGCCGTCGTTGGATCCGACGATGGGATCTCTCGCGTCGCCCGCGCCGAAGAAGACGCCGTCGTTCATCCATTGCGACTGGACGAACTCGAACTGCCGCCCGAGGTTCGCTCCGATGAACGTGAACATCAGTCCGCGGTCGGCTCCGTCGTCTTCCAGGACCCCGTCGGGCAGCAGCGGGCCGTACGCGGTGCCGCGTCTGATCATCCGGTGCAGCCTCGGCGCTCCCGCCACCGCGGCGTCGCGGGGATTGGCCCGGCGGATGTGGCTGCCGCAGGGAGTCGTGAACCCCACCGGATCGTCCTGCTCGTAGCCGAAGCTGTTGTTGCGGCCTCGGTCGGCGCCGAGGTCGGGGTCGTCGTGCCGCGGGCTGAGCGCCAGCGGCGCGCCACTGCGCCAGCGTCCCATGATCTTCGCCGCCAGCAGTTCCTCGTCCTCGGGGCCGTTCGAGTTGTCCCTCAGGTACCGCCGGAACACGGCGACACGCTGGTGGAGCTTGCGGAAGGCCACGAAGGTGCCGTTACGGCCCAGTACCTCGGGCTCCAGGGCCTGGACGCCGCCCATCTCGTCGCGGTAGCCGAGCACGAACTCGCCGGCCTTGAGCGGCACCTCCAGCTTGTTCGACCCGGCGATGCCGCTGCCCTCGACAGCCGGATGGCTGATGCCGTCGCGGTAGCCGAAGGGCTCGGTCTCTCCGGGCAGCGCGTAGCAGTCCTGCCGCCAGATCATGACCACGCCGGGAAGGTCGCGATACGCCGGCCGGGCGCGGTCGATGGCCGCCTCCAGTCGCGCGCTGTCCGGCGCGAGCGCGGTGAGCACCACGTGGACGTCGGACGTGCCCAGCGGCGCCTCCCAGTTCTCGGGGGCGCTCTCTCCGGTGTCGCCCAGCACCTTCGCCCGTGCGGCCATCCCCTGCCGGAACTCCCAGGGGAACGTCTCCAGCGATTCCCGCGGCACTCCCAGGGCCTTGAGGCCGTGATAGGTGACCGCGACGCTCACCCAGGTCTCGCCCAGGGGACTCATCGAGTCGGCGGCCGAGGTCACCACCGCGCTCACGCGCCGCATCAGCTCCCGCCCGTGCGCGCGGTCGTCGATCCGGAACAGGATGTACGTCGCGGCGTACGGGGTCGGGCGAGGGCTGAGAACCCCGCGCTGGATGTCGTCGAGTTCGAGCGTGACGTGCGTTTGCCCGGTCACGAACACCTCCTTTTCCGTGGGACTACTTGAGCGAGACAAGGTTTCTCCAGAAATTGCGCAGGCTCTCGTCACCGCCGAACAACGCGCTGAAGATCGTGGAGTCCGCCATGAGAATGTCGCCGGCCCGCCCACCGCGCGGGGGCATCCACAGGAACATGTTGAACTCGGTGTTCCCGGCCTCCGTGAACGGGTGCGGCCTGGACGTGTCGATCGGTTGCCTGCCCAGCACGTGGATGACGTCCGGGTCGTCGGTCGTCACGGCGTAGTGCGGCAGGTGCATGTGGAAGTTGAAGGTGGTCACCCCGTCCAGCCACCCCTTGGTGTCCAGATCCCTGGTGATGGACAGCGGGGCGATCCTGCCCGGTTCCCGCACCGCGGGGCGCAGCCCGTAGCGGTTCTCGACGGGCACTCCGAGCCCTTCCATCAAGGATCGGGTATACCTGCCGAACCGCTGCTGGCGGGGGACGAGCAGGTCGCCGTGGTGGTAGTACTCGACGTTGCGCACGGCCAGGTCCTCCGAGGCGCCGACGTCGTGATGCGGCCCCAGGATCAGGCAGGTTCCCTCCCGGCTGAGGAACTCGCGCAGTGCCTCGATCTCCTCGGGCGCGGCGTCCTGCCCGGTGATCATGTGATCCAGCCCGAACACGAACAGGGTGTCGGTGTCGGCCAGCACCCGGTCGTCGAGCGGAGTCTGGAAACCGGCTTGGTCGACGCGCTGATAGACCGGCACGGGGTACCCGGTGGTCTCCTCGACGAACTGCTGGAACGGCACCCAGGCCCAGAAGAACAGCTCCAGTGTCCCCGCGATGCCCTGCTGGAACCGCATCGGATCGGACCATTTCGGTTCCTCGTAGGCGGGCCAGGCCACGCGCCGGACCTCGGTCATCGTGGAAAACCGGTTGTCGAGCTCGGCCGGGTTCCGGCCGGCCTCGGCCGGATAGCTCCATGCGACGTAGATGCTCACCCGTCGCCGACCCGGGGTGTACTCGCGCGGCACGTGGTTCTGGTTGTAGGTACGCGCGGTCCTGAATTCGTTCATTCCATCTCCGATCTACAGCGGAACACGCGGAGGTGGCCCGATATCACTGCAGCTGGTCGAGCATCTCCGAAAGGGCCCCCTTGATGCGCAGAGCCTTTTTGATCTCGTCGGCGGTGACGTACGGATATTCCCCGTACTCGATGAAGCTGGGGCAGTGGTGCTCGCGCACGAACCCGATGAATGCCTCCGGGTTGGTTCTCCAGTCTTCGGGAAAACCTTCGAGATTCTCGAAGGCGGTGCTCACTCCCGCCTTGCTGAACAGCATGATGGCGTCTTCGGTGTATTTGTCGAAGTCGGTGTCGAAGATGCCCTGGTACATGAAACGTGTGTCGTCGTCGAAGAGCACCCAGCGCAGATAGTGCAGCTTGAGCGGCGCGAGGAGATCGGGGTCGCCTTCCAGCGCCTTGGCCAGCGTGTAACCGTAGTTGCGTATCGCCTCGGCGCGGCCGGGCTTTACCTTCGCGATGATGGTGAACCCGTAGCACGCCGGGGTCCTCGGAAAGACAGGGCCGTACTTTCCCTGCTCAAGATGGTCGGTTTCCTTGGGGATGACAACTGCCTGTGGCTTGATTTCCATGCCGATTCCTCCGTCGTACGGCGCGGGAGATCCCCACACTACGACAAAGAGGTATAAATACAGCCATATCTCCATATTGGACATCACTGCATTCGACCGCATTTTGGGTGATCGTCTTTTGCGCTCTCATGACTGTCGCCGCGTCGTCTCGCACACCGTGCGCCGGCCGGTCGGCATCGCCGAGAAATCCTCGACCTTCAAAACCAAGGGCTCGCCGAGCTGGAGCTGATCTATCCTCCGCGGGCCGCCACGCTGCCCTGCGAGCCGGCTCGCGAAATCCCGTGGACCTTCACCGATGCCGGCGAGAACCAGGTCACCATCTCCAGGGGCCGCTCCGCCTACCTGACCGACCCGGGCGACGACGACCGGCCCGTCGTACCGCTGGGACCCGACATGGAGGGCCAAAAGTGGACCCTCCGACGGGTGCGACGTTTCGAAGACGTCAGTGGTGCCGCCGTACTCCCCTGACCGAGATCATCCAGGATGGCGAGGAGGCCGGAGTCCGGTTCCGTGAGTGGCCGGACGCGAACCGTGTCCCTTTCCGCCGCCGGATTGGCGGCGTCCGGCGAGGAAGAAACAACCGGATCCGTGGCGGCCGGAGGTTCCGTATCGCCAAAGCACCCGATACCACCCCATTAACCACCGATATTGCGGAACCCCCTCCCAAATAAGCGTTCATGCCGCACTATGCGCACCTGCGGGAACCTTCGGGCCTCGCTGACATCCAACCTCGTACGCGCCGACGTCCATGCACCGGACGCGAGCCGTACCCCCCGATGTTGATGAAGGTGTCGTGATCATGACGTCGAATGTGACGCGGTTATATCAGGCGGTGCTGCGCGACCCCACCCCGCCGATCTCGATCCGGCTGCGCCGCAGCTTCTCCGACTGGGTCGTACCGAAGGGGTTCCCGCCGCCGAGCGCCGCGGTGGTGAAGGACGAGGCCGAGGCCGGCGAGGCCCGGCTGGTGATGGAGCGGCGCGGCGACTGCGGCCGCTACACGCTGGACGAGCCGTACGGGCAGGGGCGCCTGCGGACCCGGGTGACCTACGCCGAATCGACGCCGAACATGACCGGATGGGTGGTCGTCACCGTGGAGCAGCACGGGGGACCTGACCCGGCCGCGAGGCGGGAGCCGGACCGGACCGGGAGACGGAGCGCGAGGCAGCGCGGGAAGCAGGGAGCCGAACAGCAACCGGAACCGGCGATGGTGAAGGCGCCGGGTTTCCTCCCGGCGTACCTGGACACCGCGCGAATCAGTGACGGCGCCGTCCAGGTGGAGGGCGCCGCGGTGCTCCTCACCGAGGACGACGTGCAGCGGTTCGTCTCGGTGATGACCGAGCCCCGGCGCCGGGTACCGATACTGGTCGTCTCCGCGGACCCTCGCGACCCCGAGGTGGCGCGGGAGCGCGCTGATCATCTGGCCGACGGCGTCGCCGGCGCGGGCCTGGTCGTACGGCTGGCCGACCTACGCGCCCAGGACCGGTTCAACGAGGCGATGGGCCCGGAGCTGGGCGTGTTCGGCGGGGCGATCCGCACCTACTTCGCCCCCTTCGATCCCGCCGGGGAGCACTACCCCCGCCGGCACCCGCCCATGGGCGACGCCGCGATCCGCGGCCGGGGCGCCGCCGCCCTCGACCGGATCGTCGACGGGGTGATCGGCGAGACCGCACATCGCAAGGTCCCCGACGACGTGCGGCGGACGCTCGATGTCGTGCACCGCGTACTCGCCGGACGGGCCGAACTGGGCGAGATCGCCGACGCCGCCGCGCCCCGGCCCTCGAAGGTCGACTTCGCCCGTGAGGAGATGCGGCGGCGGATGATGGCCATGACCAGGCGTCCTGCCGTCCCGAAGGCCGAAACCGTCGCCCCCGCGAAGATCGCCGCGGAGGCCACCGTCGAGGCCACCGTCGAGGCCACCGTGGAAACCACTGTGGAGGCCACCGTGGAGGCCACCGTGGAGGCCACGAGGACGACCGTGGAGACCGCCCAGAGTGTCGCGGACATGGTGGTCAAGGAGCTGCGCGGGGAATTGGAGACGGCGCTGGGACTCGCCACCTCGTCGCAGGTCGCGGGCGACTCCGGCCAGGTGCTCCGCGAGATCCGGGTGCTCGGCGCGCACCTTTCCGGCCTGCGTGACCTCGTCGCGGAACGGCGCGGCGACGGGCCCGCCGGCGAGACGGAGAGGAGCCTCCGCGACGAGCACCGGTTGCTCAACGAGGAGTACGCCGAGGCCGTCACGAGCGCCAGGAAGCTCGCCGAGCGGGTCCGCTGGCTGGAGCGCAGGCTCGCCGAGGCGGGCGAGCCGGTGTACGGGATGACCGAGGACGATCCGGTGTTCGAACCCGGCGGCCTGGCCGAGGTGCTGGCCGAGGCCCGCGAGAGCCTGCGGCACATCGGTGTCGGCGACACCGACGGCGCCGCCGCCCGGCTGGACCTGGAGCATCACATCCAGTGCCGTACCTGGGCGGCGAAGGCGTGGGACGCGCTGCGCGCCCTGGACGACTTCGCGGGGGCGCGGTCCAGCGGGAGGTTCGCGGGCGGCTTCTACGACTGGTGCGCCGGTGACTCTCCCGGTCGCCGCACCATCCCCACCGGGATGCTCTCCATGCGCGAGTCGAAGAGCGTGGTCACCCGTGCCAAGTTCAGCGCCCCCCGCAGGTTCGCCGTCCCGCCCGAGGTGCATCCGAGCGGGCAGATCCTGATGGAGTCGCACATCAAGCTCCGGTCCGTCGGGTACCCGGCCCCTCGGATGTACTTCCACGACGACTCCGCCGGCACCACCGGCAGGATCTGGATCGGCTACCTGGGCGAGCACCTCCCCAACACCCGTACCAACTGACCGAGGTTCTCAGCCCGCCGGGGCCGGCTCGGCGTCCGTCCCGAACCGCCGCCGGTAGGACAGTGGGCTGAGCCCGGTCTGCCGCCGCATCCGGGTCCGTAGGTTCGACGCGGTGCCGAGCCCGCTGAGCCGGGCCACCATGTCGAACCGGAGCTCGCCTCGCTCGATCAGCCGGCAGGCCAGCGCCACCCGTTCGGCCGTGAGCCAGGCCAGGGGGGTGATGCCGAGCTGGGCGGCGAACCTCCGGTGCAGGGTGGCGGAGCTGACCGCCGCGCGTGCCGCCAGGTCCGCGACGGTCAGCGGCCGGTCCAGCCGTTCCTGCGCCCAGGCGAGCACGGCGCCGAGGGAGGCGTCGGGTACGGCGGGTACCGGCCGTTCGACGAACTGCCGCTGACCACCGTCCCGGTGCGCCGCGAACACCAGGCGACGGCTCACCGTGTTGGCCACCTCCGCGCCGTGGTCGCGGCGGATCAGGTGCAGGCCGAGGTCCAGCGCCGCCGCGCTGCCCGCCGCGGTCAGCACGTCGCCGTCGTCGACGAACAGCACGTCGGGCTGGAGCCGGACCTCGGGGTGGCGGGCGGTGAACGACTCCGCCCAGCGCCAGTGCGTGGTGGCCCTGCGACCGTCGAGGACGCCCGCCGCGGCCAGGGTGAACGTACCGGTGCAGAAGCTCACCAGCCGGGCGCCCCGCCCGGCGGCGCGCCGGATGGCGTCCAGCACCTCCGGGGCCGGCTCCACCAGCGGATCCGGCCGGTTGGGCACGATCACGGTGTCTGCCCCGTCGACCGCGTCAAGCCCGGCCACGTCCGACAGCGTGAACATTCCGGCGTGCATGCGGACGGCGGGCAGCGCGGCGCTGAGCGTGAAGTCGTACCACGGCACGTCGATCTCGGGGCGGCGCAGCCCGAACAGCTCGGTCGCCACGCCCAGCTCGAACGGGTTCGAGCCGTCGTCGACGATCACGGTCACCCGGTGCCCCTGCGAGGATCCATGCGACATATGCGATTCCTAGCACTCACGCCGCCCGGGCGCCACCCACCACGATGGCCTCATGAACAATGAACCAGTCCTCCTGCGGACCGCGCTGGCCGGCTTCGACAGGCTGTGGAGCCCGCGGATCGTCACCCGGGTGAACGACTACGACGTCCGGATCGCGAAGGTGTCCGGCGAGCACATCTGGCACGCCCACGAGAACACCGACGAGTTCTTCCTGGTGCTCGACGGCGAGTTGTCCATCGCGCTGCGCGATGCCGACACCGGTGAACGCGTCGTCACACTGCCACAGGGCGCGGTGTTCGTCGTACCTCGCGGTGTCGAGCACCGGCCGTCGTCGGCGCGGGGTGCCTCGATCCTGATGTTCGAACCGACCGGCACCCCGTCGGTCGGCGACCGGCACGACCCGATTCCCGGCCACATCGACGCCACCGTCGGCCACGCGCTCGGCTGAGCGGAAGCCGCTACCGGATTGCGGGCCGGCGCGTTGCCGCCGGTCGACGTCCGGCGCCGTTATCCGGCGCCGGACGCGCGGGTCGCGGAGATCGAAACGAATTGGGCAACAGGGTCCTTCAGGCCAGGGAGCACGTCAACCGGCGGCCGGTTTCCTGGCCGCGAACCGCTCGATGGTGCCGAGCTTGAAACGCTCGTGCCGCTCCACCGCGAATCCCATCTCGCGCACCCCCGGCAGTGGCCGGCGACAGTAGTGCTCGCCGGCCATCGGCACGCTGAAGAGGTCGACCAGCCGCTGCGCCAGCCGCAGCGGCCAGGACGACGAGGCCACGTGATCGGCCAGGAGCAGCAGGCCGCCCGGTTTGAGCACCCGGGCCATCTCCTCCAACGCCGCCCGCTCGTCGGAGATGCCGCAGAGCGAGAACGTGCAGACGACCGTGTCGAAGCTCTCGTCGGGAAAGGTCAGCGCCCGCGCGTCGCCCTGCCGCAGGTCGGCCGCCCGGCCGAGAGTCCCGGCCCGGCGCCGGGCCACCGCGAGCATGTCGGCGCTCCACTCCACCCCGGTCAGCCGGACGTCGTCCGGATAGTGGGCGAGGTTCATGCCGGTGCCGGCCGCCACCTCCAGGGTGTCGCCGGACGCCTGCCCGCACAGCCACGGGCGGCTACCGGCGAAGAACCGGCGCTCGACGAACTCCATCCGCCGGTCGTACGAGTCGGCCTGCCGGTCCCAGTATCGACGTAACCGCGTGTCCTGCATCGAGGAGTTCGTCATGATTTCAAGGTAACTCTCCGGCGGCTGCCACGCGGCTGAGCGACTCGGCGGTCACGGTCCGGTCCGTACGCGGTGGACGACCACGGTCGTTTCGCGGGGGGACGCCGCACAACCGGTGTCCGGTCCGGGATGCTCTTCCACCGCGAAGATCAAACCGAGAACTCAGATTCACATAAAAAATCTTTGTGCGTTCAGTTCACATTTGTTGGACAATGGTCTACGGTCCATGAGTGTGACGCGGCGCACACTCGATCGGATTACCGAGCGGAGTCCCCTCGCTCCGGTCCGGTTCGGGCCGCGCGTCCCGTCGAGGGAAACCCCCAGTCCAGCAGTGCCGCCGGGCACCGACCTCGGAGGAAACATGGGCAGCGTCGACCGTGCCACCCTGACCCGGGGCGGCAACCCCGTCGCCCTGGCGGCCAGTGGTGACCGCGCCGCCGGAGCGGCGAGTGGCGACCGGACAGCCGGGACGGGCGCGGGCATCCGTGCCCTGGTGATCCCGCACGAGGAGCGCATCGCCGTGATCGCCGAGGAGCAGCGCGCCGTCGACCACGCCTACGACTGCGTCGAGCGCAGGCGGCTCGGCGCCGACCGGGTCAGGAGCACGCACGGCCAGGAGCACCCCGACGCCGGTCTCCCCTTCGTCCCGGACGTTCCCCCCGAGTTCGGGGTGGAGGACGACCTCGGCGAGCAGCCGCTCGTCTTCATGCGTGTCGACGTCGCCGACGACCCGGACGGCCGGGAGACCTGGCGCATCGGACGCCGCGCGGTCCGCGACGCCGAGGGCGACCTCGTCGTGATCAGCTGGACCACCGAGCAGGCGGTCCGCTGGATGAAGGCCCGCGCCTCCCGCCCCGGCGAGATCCGGCTCCGCCGCAAGCTGCGCCTGCACGGGCGCACGGTGACCGACTACCTCGACGACATCCGGCCCCGGGTCGCGAACCGCAGACTCCAGGAGGTCCCGGAGGCCGTCTCCCCCACCGAGGAGCCGCCCGGCGAGAACGCCGACGCCTTCCTCCTCGCCGACCTCGACCGGGCCCGCGACGGGCTGATGCGCGACATCGTGGAGACCATCCAGCGAGACCAGCTGGACCTGGTCTCCGACGGACGGCCGGGGGTGCTGGTCGTGCAGGGCGGCCCGGGGACCGGCAAGACCGCGGTCGGCCTGCACCGCGTCGTCTGGCTGCTGGATCCGACGAACCGGGGGCTCGCCCCGGACGACGTCCTGGTGATCGGACCGCACCGGGGGTTCCTCCGCTACGTCAGCCAGGTCCTGCCGAGGCTCGGCAGCCGGGGGGTGGCGACGGTGGAGGTGGCGCGGCTCTGGGACGGCGAGGTCCGCGCCGTCGACACTCCCGCGGCGCACCTGGTCAAGTCGGACGAGCGGATGGCCGAGGTGCTGCGCCGCGTCGTCGAGAGCGGCATCCGGCCCGAGGCGCCGGCCTCGCACATCAGCGACGACGTCTTCAGCACCCCGTACCGGGGAGCCGCGCTGACGCTTCCCGGCGCCGAGATCGAGGCGCTCGCCGTCGAGGCGCGCGACTCCAGCGGCCCCTACCTGGTCCGCCGCCGCAAGTTCGTCGACACGTTCGTCGACCGCCTGCTGAGCAGGTACGCCAAGGCGCTTCCCGGGCAGCGCCCGGACGGCACCCTGCGGTCCGGGATCGAGAAGCACGGCCGGGTGGCCTCTCTGATCAACGCGGTGTGGCCGGCGCTCAACGCCGAGACCATCCTGCGCAGGACGTTGAACGACCCGGACGCGATCCACGCGGCGGCTCCCGGCGTGCTGACCGAACAGGAGCGGGAGGCGGTGCTGCGCCCCCGGGTGGGCCGTGCCTCCGAGGAGCCCTGGACTCTCGACGACCTCGTCTGCCTTGAGGAGTTGCGCCACCTGTTGTCCGGGGACGAGCCGCGCCGCTACCGGCACATCGTGGTGGACGAGGCCCAGGATCTCACCCCCATGCAGGCGCGCTCCATCGCCCGCCGCTGCCCCGGCGGTTCGATGACCGTGCTCGGCGACCTCGCCCAGACCACCGGCACCCGCCAGTACGACGTGTGGGGACGGCTCGCCGGGATCCTGAGCGGGCACGACGGCTGGCACCTGGCCGAGCTGGCCGTGGGCTACCGGGTCCCCGACGAGGTCATGCGGTTCGCGGCGCCGCTGGCCAGGGCCGTGTCCCTGTCCACCACGGTCCCGGTGTCGGTACGCCCCGCCGATGAGACCTCGCTGACGATCACGCGGACCGGACCCGAGCGGTTGGCGGACGAGGCCCTCGCGCGGGCGCTGGATCTCGCCACAGCCGACCTGGAGCGGTCACGGTCGGTCGCGCTGATCGCCCCCGACGGCACCGCGCTGCTGGAGGAGCTGGAGCGGAAGGTCGCGGCGCTGCAGGGAGCCGTCGCGGCGGACGACGTACCGCCGGTGAGCGTGCTGCCCGCGACCATGGCCAGGGGCCTGGAGTTCGACCACGTCGTGGTGGTCGAACCCGCCGCCATCGCCGACCAGGGGCCCGCGGGGCCGCGCCGGCTCTATGTGGCGATCACCAGGTGCACCCAGTCGCTCACCGTCGTCCACGCGGCGCCGCTCCCCGCGGTGCTGGGCGGACCGGAGGCCCCGGCGTTCGCGGCACCGGGAGAACCGGCTACTTCCACGATCACGGTGCAGAACGGGTCGGCACTCCCCGTACCGGAGGAACCCACCACCTCAACACCTCCCGTACCGGAGGAACCCACCACCGCCGAGGAGAACACCACGATGAGGCCCGACACCCCGGCCACGGATGAGAGCTTCCGGTCCTTCGTCTCCTCGCTGGAGGAGCGGGTCGGCGCCGACAGGCAGTGCCACGTCCACGAGCAGGTGCGTTACCGGCTCATCGCCGAACTGCACGGGGCCAGGCTCGCCCCCTCGCAGTCCCCTCTCGCCGACATCGTCTGCAAGGGCCCGCGGGGAGCGGTCCTGTACGAGGTGCTGGGAGAGGGCGGGCACACCTACGAGCGGATGCGCGAGGCGGTACTGCGGATCATGGAGGTCGAGCACGTCGGCGGGGACCGCGCGGAACACCTCTTCCTCGTGCTCCCCCAGGCCCCCGAGCCCGCGTGGGCGCCGGCGGTGCTGAGCACCGCCTTCGACATCGCGACGATCTGGAGAGACGGCACCGGATGGGCCGGGGAGGAACTGGCCACCGCCCTCGGTCAGGCTCCCGACTGAACCGCCGCGGCCGGCGGGCCTGCTCCCTACCAGGGGGACCGCTACGGCGGCGTTAACGTTCGCGTTCACCTCCCGGCAACAGCATGATCGCGATGCTCGGCGGCATGAGAAACAGGAAATCGTTCGTCGTCGCGGTCGCGCTGGCCGCTCTCATCGGTTCCGGGGCCGCCGGCGCGAGCGCCGACCGCGCGGCCGTCGACCGGCCACCGGCGTGCACGCCTCCGTCCGGCCCGTCCGGACCTCCGGCGCTGAAACCGACCACCGTCACCACCATCGAACAGGCGTACCGCTGCGTCTTCGCCAACTACTACAGCGGCCCGATCCTGGACTCCCGCACGCTGCTGGTGCCCGCGTTCGCCGTACTCACCCAGGAGCTGCAACGTCGCGGGCTGGACCGGCCGAACGCCACCCTGCCGGCACTCACCGGCCGCAAGGACGCCGACTGGGCCGCGTTCCGCGCCGTCTACCAGAAGGTCGTCGACACGCTGCCGGCCGCTCCCGAGGTACGGCAGGCGGTCGCGGAGGCGACGATGCGCGGCATGGTGAGGAGCCTCGACGACAACCACGCGAACTGGGATCGTCCGACCCCGCGCGGAGTGTCGCTCGGCGCCCGCCTCTCCGGCATCCGTCCTCCGGGAGTGGCCGATCCGGCGGCCACCCCGCCGGCCTTCGTCACCGACGTTCTTCCTGACGGCCCGGCCGCCAAGGCGGGGATCCGGCCGGGCGACGAGCTCGTCGCGGTCGACGAGGTGCCGCTCTTCGTCAACGGGGTGCTCTCCCAGGGGGTCCTTGACGGGATCATCACGCCCCCGGCGGGGAAGGCGATCCGGCTCACCCTGCGCCGTCCCTCCACCGGCGGCACCGTCACCGCCTCGGTGACGCCCGCGCCCGTCTCGGGACCGGAGCCGAAGGTCGAGTCCAGGCTGCTGTCCGGCTCCGTCGCCTACGTCAGGCTGCCGGCCTTCTTCCCCGGCGCGGCGGACAAGGTCCTGCAGGCCATCGCCTCCCTGCGGGAGAAGACGACCCTGCGCGGGATGGTGCTGGACCTGCGCGGCAACGGCGGCGGCAGCCCGCAGGAGGTCGCCAGGCTGCTCGGCGCCTGGTCGCACGGCAAGGCCACCAGCTACTGGTGCGACGTGCGCGACCGCTGCACCGCCAACCGGAGCGACGACACCGTGCCGCTGCTGGGCCTGCCCCTGGTCGCGCTCACCGACCGCAACTGCGCCTCGGCGTGCGACTCCTTCACCAGTACGGTCAAGGACCTCCATCTCGGCACCCTGGTCGGCACCCGTACCGCCGGCGCGGTGTCCGGCCCCGGAGCCGGCTACCTGCTCGACGACGGCAGCATCCTCATCCTGCCCAAGATCCATGAGATCGGGGCGAACCGGGAGGTCGTCAACACCATCGGCGTCGCCCCCGACCACCAGGCCCCGACGACCTCCGCGGACCTGTCCGCCGGACGCGACCCGGGCGTCGCGAAGGCCCTGACCCTGTTGAAGTAGGCCCGCACCGATCACGGAGCCCGGTGGTCGCCGGGCTCCGTACCGGTGCGGACGGGGAACCGTACGGTCAGCTCAAGCCCGCCCCCGGGGTTGGGGCGGGCGGTGAGGTCGGCACGGTGAGCTCGGGCTATCGAGAGCACGATGGACAGGCCGAGACCGGCGCCGTCGGCGGTCCTGGTCCGGGAGTGCAGCCTGCGGAACGGCTGGAACAACTCGGCGATCCGTTCCGCGGGTACCTCCGGGCCGGTGTTGCGGACGGTCAGCACGCCCGTCGCGGTGAGGCCGACGTGCACGGTCCCGCCGGGACGGTTGTAGCGGACCGCGTTCTGCAGCAGGTTGGTCAGGAGCCTGCCGAGCAGCACCGGGTCGCCCGCCACGACGACCGGCCGGGTGTCCACGGTGATGACGACACCCATGACGACACCGTCGGCGGCCGTCTCCTCGACCGTCTGGCGGATCAGCGAGTCCAGTGCCACCGGCTCCATGCCGTCCAGACCGTGTTCCGCCTGGGCGAGCAGGAGCAGCGAGTCGATCAGCCGCTCGGTCCGCCGGTTGGCGGTCAGCAGCTTCTCCCGTACCGGGACCAGCCGGCCCGGCAGCGGGTCTTCCAGCCCGATCTGGATCGCGGCCCGCTGGACGGCCAGCGGGGTCCGCAGTTCGTGGGCGGCGTTGGCGATGAAACGGCGCTGGCTGTCCACCGACCGTTCCAGCCGTTCCAGCATCGCGTCGAAGGTGTCGGCGAGGTCGGTGAGCTCGTCGCGGGGACCGGCCAGCGCGATCCGCTCGTGCAGGTTGGACAGGGAGAGCCGGTGCGCGGTGGCGGTGATGTGCCGCAGCGGGCTCAGCATCCGTCCGGCCAGCCACCAGCCCGCGACCACCGAGACGACGGTGAGCACGGCGATCACGATCGCACTGACGGTCCACTGGTACTGCAGCACCGCGCCGGGCAGAGTGTTCACGGCGTCGACGACCTTGGGCCGCACCAGGAGCTCAGGCGCCCCGGGCGCCCCGGGGGGAAATTCGCCAAAGAGCGGAAAGTCCTCCGCGATGGAGCTGACCCGGCTCTCCACCGCGCTCGTGAGCAGCAGGTTCACCACGGTGAGCAGGATCGTCGAGGTGACCAGGAACAGGCCGGTGTACAGCAGGGTGAGGCGCGTTCGTACCGTGCCGAAAGGTTTCCGGGCCGTGTGCCGGGTCACCGTGGAGTTCCCGGATCGTACGCCGGATGCGCCGCACGTTCCCAGGCCGTACGCCGGGTCACAGCAGGTACCCGGCGCCCGGTACGGTCCTGATGCACGGCGGGTCGCCGAGCTTGGCGCGCAACCGGCTGATGATGACGCGCACCACGGTGGTGAACGGGTCGACGTGCTCGTCCCAGGCCGACTCCAGCAGTGTCTCGGCGCTCACCACGCTCCCGTTCGCCCGCATCAGCACCTCGATCACCGCGTACTCCTTCAGCGACAGCCTCAGGAAGCGGCCGTCGCGGGAGACCTGCATTCGCTGGGGGTCCAGCACGATCCCGTGTCGTTCCAGCACCGGTGGCAGCGGCGCCTGGCTGCGCCGTCCCAGGGCCCGCACCCGCGCCACCAGTTCGGTGTAGTCGAAGGGTTTGGGCAGGTAGTCGTCGGCGCCCAGCCCCAGCCCGGCGACCCGTTCGGGCACCGACGCGGCCGCGGTCAGCATCAGGATGCGGGTACGTGCCCCGGCCCGCACCAGGTCCCGGCAGATCACGTCGCCGGGTATCCCGGGCAGGTCCCGGTCCAGCACCAGCACGTCGTAGTCGTTGACGGCCAGCCGTTCCACCGCGGCCTCGCCGTCGTAGACCACGTCGACCGCCATCGCGTGCCGCCGCAGCCCCATGGCCACCAGGTCGGCCAGATCCCGCTCGTCCTCCACCACCAGTATCCGCATGCTCGAAGTCGTATCCGACCGCCGATAACAACGGCGTTAACGCCCGCGCCACCCGCGGCAGATCGGGCTGCGGCACTGCCCGTTCGTCGAGTTGGTCGAGACCCAGGCCGCGGTGATCTGCCCGCTGCACGGGGCCACCACGCCTACGTCGTCCTTGAGACCGCCAAGGTCGCGGCTCTGCTCGTCACCGGCATCCTGCTGCCGACGGCGTGAAGCGCCGAGCCCGTCGACAGCACGGTATCCATCCGGACCCCGCCCGGTATCAGGTGGATCACTCGCCCTATCACGCCATGATCATCCAAGCTATTCTCACCGGAAGCAGGTGCGACACGCCGTTCCGGATGTGGCACGGTTCACACCGGCTCCGAAGATCCACGCACCGTTTGGGAGCTTCGATGAGGTTCCAGGTACTCGGCGACGTGGCGCTCGTCGTCGACGGTCATCCGGTACAACTGTCCTCCCGCAGGCAGGAGCAGTTGCTGGCACTGCTCATCTGCGCGCAGGGGCGCACGATCGCGCCCGAGGCGCTGATCGACGCGATGTGGAGAGAGCGGCTTGAGGCACGCTCGGGAAAGAATCTGCAGGTGCTCGTGCATCGGCTGCGCAGGACGCTGGACGATCCCGAGCGGATCCGGCACGACCGCTCGGGTTACGCCCTGTCCGCACAGACCGGGGAGGTGGACGCCTGGCACTTCACCGACTTGACCACCCGCGCCAAGGAGTTCCTGAACCTGAGGGATCCGGAGACGGCGCACCGGCTGCTGGGGGAGGCGCTCGGACTGTGGTGCGGCCGCGCCTTCTCGGGCCTGGACGACGTGGCGCCGCTGGCCGCGGCGGCCGAGCAGCTGGAGCAGGACCGCAAGCGGGTGCTGCTCGAACGCATCGACATCGACCTGGCACTGGGCAGGCACACCGAGATCATTCCCGAGCTGGTCTCGATGGTCGCCGAGGACCCGCTGGCCGAGCGCGTGGTCGCCCGGCTGATGGTGGCGACATACCGGGCCGGCCGGCGTACGGAGGCGCTGAGGATCTACCGGCAGACCCGCGCCGTCCTGGCAGAGGAGCTGGGGGTGGAACCGGGGCCGCAGCTGCACGTGCTACAGCAGGCCATCCTGCGCGGGGATGTTCAGATCGGCCTGGACTCCCACCGGAGAACGGAGCCGGCGGGGGGAAGGCCCGCGGCCGCCCCGCCGGCTCCGGCTCCCTTCCTGCTCCCCGCACCGGTGAGCGATCTCACCGGACGCGACGACGAGTTGCGCCGGCTCACCACGATCCTGCGCGGTCGCGTCACCCCACCGGCGCTCACCGCCACCTCCACGTCGGCG
Organism: Streptosporangium sp. CA-115845; assembly: GCF_050943795.1. NCBI lineage: Bacteria > Bacillati > Actinomycetota > Actinomycetes > Streptosporangiales > Streptosporangiaceae > Streptosporangium > Streptosporangium sp. CA-115845. Next base: position 8,038,325 of record NZ_CP191988.1, read on the forward strand.
GTCGCCACTGCGAAAGCCGCCCCCGCCTTCACCCTGTCCGAACTCCCCCTCGCACCGGTGATCTGCGCCGTCTCCGGCATGCCGGGAGTCGGCAAGAGCGCGCTGGCCGTACGGGCCGCGCACGAGGTGCGGGGCGAGTTCCCCGACGGGCAGCTGTATGTGAACCTGCGCGGCGCCGAAACCGGGCCGGTCACACCGGCGCACGCACTCGGCCGGTTCCTGCGCGCGCTCGGCCTGCCGGGTACCACCATCCCGGACGGCCTGGACGAACGCGCCGAGGTGTTCCGCGCCCATCTCTCCGGCCGGCGCGTCCTGGTGCTGCTGGACGACGTGGCCGACGAGTCCCAGATCGAGCCGCTCCTTCCCTCCGGGGGCGGGTGCGCGGTGCTGGTCACGAGCCGTTCCGCGCTGACAGCACTGCCCGCGCTGCCAAGTACGCACCGGTTTGTCCTCGGAGTTCTGGAGAGTACCGCCGCCGTCGAGCTGCTGAGCACGATCACCGGCCGCAGCGAGATGAACGCCGGTGGCGCCACCGCCGAGCAACTGGCCGAGCTCTGCGGACGGCTGCCCCTGGCGCTCCGGATCGCCGGGGCACGGCTGGCGGCACGGCCGCACTGGACCGTCGAGCGGCTCGTCTCCCGGCTCGCCGCCGAGCACAACCGGCTCGACGAGCTCACCTACGGGGCCCTGTCGGTGCGGGCGGGCCTCGCCCTCGGCTATTCCGGGCTCAGCGAGACCTGCCGTGTCCTGTTCCGCCGCCTCGGGCTGCTGGAGACCCCCGACTTCGCCGGCTGGATCGCCGCCGTGCTCCTCGACGCCGAGCCGCACGACGCCGAGGACGTGCTGGAGGCTCTGCTGGAGGCGCAACTCGTCGAGTACGCGGGAGTGGACGGCATCGGTGAGCCCCGCTACCGCGTCCACGACCTGGTACGACTGCACGCCAGGGAACGCGGCGTGGCCGACGAGCCGCCAGGCGCCACCGACGCGGCGCTGACCCGGCTGACCGGGGCCTACCTGTCGCTCGCCGAACAGGCACATCGGCGGCAGTACGGCGGCGACTACACGGTGCTGCACGGCGGCGGACCGCGCTGGGACTGCGGGCCGGCCACCTCCCGCCGGCTGCTCGCCGACCCGGCCGCCTGGCTGCGCAGCGAACGGCTCGGCCTGGTGGCGGCCGTGGACGCCGCGGCCCGGCTCGACCTGAGCGAGACCTGCTGGGACCTGGCGATGACGGCGATCACGCTGTTCGAGGCGCAGGGGTACTTCGACGACTGGCGGCACACCTGCGAGACCGCGCTGTCGGTGGCCCTGCGGGTGGGCGACCCGCGTGGCGAGGCGGCGATGCGCTACGCGCTGGGCACGCTTGAGTTGTTCCGGCAGTGCTACACCGCCGCCCAGCCCCACTTCGACGTCGCGCTGTCGCTCTTCGAGACGGTGAACGACCGGCACGGCCAGGCGCTGACCCTGTGCAACGCCGCACTGATCGAGCGGGTGGAGGGACGGGCCGGGACGGCGCTGCGCCGCTACCGGCGGGCGCTGCGGATGCTCCGCGAGGTCGGTGACCTGCATGCCGAGGCTCACGTGCTCGGCAGCATCGCCCAGATCCACATCGAGCACGGCCGCCCCGAGCCGGCGACCTTGCTGCTGGAGACGGCGCTGGCCGTCTACCTCGCGCTGAGCGACCTGCGGGGAGTCGCCCAGATCCTCAACCGGACGGGTGCCCTGTACCTGCGGCAGGGCCTCGCGGAGCAGGCCGAGATCGCCTACCGGCGGGTGCGCACGACGACCCTGGTGGCCGGGGACCGAATCGGCGAGGCGTACGGGCTGCTCGGAATCGGCGAGGCCCGGCTGCTGGCCGGCGACCTCGACGGCGCCACCGCCCGGCTGCGATCCGCTCTGCGCATCGCCACCGAGGTCGGCGAGCCGTTCCTGGTCGCCCGCGCCAGGCTGGCGGGCGGCCGGGTGGCCGCGGGGCGAGACGACCTGGAATCGGCCAGGGCACTGCTGGGCCAGGCCGTCCAGGCGTTCACCGAGATCGGCCTGCCGGTCTGGTGTGGCCGGGCCAGGGAGGCGCTTCACGCCCTCGACGAGCCCCGAGCCCGGCCACCCATGCCGTGCTGATCATTTACCGCCGGTGCGGCCGTATTCCATCCAGTGGCTGTCGCAGCGGGCCCCCGCGCCCGTACGGCCGGGACACGGCGGTGGCACCGGGACGACCCGCGTCCCAGGCACCACCGCCGACGTCACCGGTGGCGTTTCGATTCTTTTTGTGAACGGTTTGCGCTGGCTATCCGGACAATCGGTTACCTGTTACTTTTTCGGCTTTTCGAAATTTCTCCGATGCCTCAGGGGGCGATCAGGTTGGCGATGTATCGAACAGCATTGAAGACGTTGCCCACGAGGAACTTGGCCCGTACTCCCCTGGTGGCCCCCTCCGGCGCCTTCACCCAGACAAACGGCGGCTTGAACTCCCGAACGTCCTTGGAGTCCAGCTCGTTGTAGGGCCTTTGGCCGGTGCCGGCGACGTGATTGTCAGGTGACACCCGGCCGCCGGGCAGGCTGCTGTAGGGGGTCCCCGACGATCCCCCGGACACGGCGGGGTCACCGCTGTTACCACCGCCGTTACCGCCGCCCTTGCCGCCTTTCTTGCCGCCACCGTCGCCGGGGGCGCACGGGTCGGTGTTCATGTTGTGGACGAGAAGGTCGACGCCACCCGCGGTGACGTGGTAGGTGTGCACGGCGTCGACGGTGAGGTTGTGGACCCGCTGGTGGGCGTCGCGCCGGTGCAGGGCGACGACGGTCAGGCGGTCACCGTCCGGGGTGAGCAGGCTGTCGCCGGTCTTGAGATCGGCGGCGTCGATCCACTGCCCGCGATCGTCCACCCAGAACGGGTGGTTGTCGGTGGCGACCACTGTGCCGACGGCGTCTCCGCGTGAGCCGTCGGTGTCGACGGTGACCTCGACGAGGTGTTTGTCGCCCTCGCCGACGATCGTCGCCACCACCGGCCTGGCCGAGGTCCGCCCGGTCTCGGGGTCGGTGGCCAGCACCTCGTCCCCGATCCGCACCTCCTCGATCGGGACACGGGAGCCGTCGGCCATCAGCACGGTGGTGCCGGGCACGAAGCTGTTGCAGCTCGGGCCGCGGTTGCGCACGGTCACCTGGTCCGGCGCCTTGGTGGGGCCTCCTGGTTTCCTGGGGCCCGGTCCGGGTCCGGCCGGCCCCGCGCCGGGTGTCTTGCTCGCTCCTGCCGCCTCCTGTGCCTTCTTCCACTTGGCCAGGTCGTCCTGGTACTTGGCGGTGGCCGCCGCGGCCTCGTCGGCCTCGCGCAGCACCCGCCGGGCCCACTTGACCCGCTCGAACCAGTGGATGACCGCCTTGCCCGCCCGGATCGCCGCCTTGAGGGTCTTGGCGGCCTTGCCCCACGGCACGACTCCCACGACCGCCATCGCGCAGGAGCCGATGTTGCCCTGGATGCAGTCACGGACGTCGGTGTAGCCGATGATGTCCTTGATCGCCTCGCCGCCGACTTCGATCGCGACATCCACCCAGGTCTTCTTGACCGTCTTCTTGGCGTGGTCCTGGTCGCCCTTGCTGGGTCCGGCCGGCGGAGGCGGCGGCGGGGGCTTGCCGCCTCCGCCGCCGTTGCCGTTGCCACCGCCACCGCCACTGCTGGGGGGGTCGTCGTCGCACTCTCCGGGATAGTGTCCGCAGAGCTCCTTCAACCCGGTCGGGTCGCTGAAGGTGATCGGGCTGTTGTTGCTGTAGGCGTAGCCGTTGAGGTTCTGCGGGTCGCTCGGATCCATGATCGGGTCGACCGAGACGAACCGGCCGATCGACGGGTCGTACTCGCGCGCCCCCAGATGGGTGAGCCCGGTGGTCGCGTCACGGGTACCACCGATGAATCCCTGTTCCGACGGCCACGAGGCGGGTTGTGCGCCCCGAGGGTTGCCGAAGGGGTCGAACTGCCTGCGGGTCACCTGGAGCGAGGCGGCCTCCACCGCCAGCTGACCGGTGCCGTTGTGGTCGGGCACCAGCCAGGTGAGCTTCTGGTCGTTGGTCCTGGCCGCGACCATCTCGTTGCCGTGGCCGTAGTAACGGGTGGCGGTGGTCGCGGTGGCCCCGGTCGCCAGGCGCAACTCCACGGCGCCCAGGTAGAGCGTGGTGGCCACCGGCTCTCGGCGGATCAGCCGGGTGCCGTCGGCGTCGTAGAGGAACGAGGTGCTCTGCCCCGCCTCGGTCACCTTCGTCAGGTGTCCCTCGGAGTCCCATTCCAGCTTCTGCTCGGCCGAACCCAGCTTGCGCGTGGTCAGGTTGCCGGTGGCGTCGTAGGAGTAGGTGTCGAGCCGGGTGCCCGACGGGCCCGACGTGCTGACCTGCTGGAGCGTGTGCGGGCGCGGCTGGCCCGCGGCCGGGTAGGAGTAGGTGCTCGTGGTGTCGGCGGTGGCCGTACCCACCGCGTGCCTGGTCGCGGTAAGCCGCCCGCCGGTCTTGTCGTAGGTGTAGGAGTGCCAGTACGGCGACGCGCCGCCGACCACACCGGCGCTGGGCGTGGACGCCGCGCAGCCGTCGGTGGCGGTCCACGCCTTCGACAGCCGCCGCAGGTGGTCGTAGGTGAAGCACTGCACGTCCGACGGCGCGTTACCTGCCGGCGGCGTGTCGGCGATCTTGAGAATGTTCCCCGACTCGTCGTAGGCGTAGGCGACGTCGGCCTGGCGTACCTGGATGGCGGTCTGCCGGTCGGTGATCCGGCGCACCACCCGCCGGGTGCCCTCCTCGTAGGTGTAGTCGTGCAGCACCGTGGAACCCTCGGCGCCCCAGCGCTCCTGCAACGGCTCGCCGCGCTTGCTGTACAGCGTGTCCTGCACGTAGGTGGCGAGGGACGACCTGGTCTCCAGCGGCATCCCGAGATCGGTGTAGGTGGTGCGGACGGTCTCGGCCGCCAGGTTCCCGGTCTGGGGGTAGGTCACCGACTGCGTGGTGCCGTCGAGGTTGTAGCGCATCTTGAAGGTGTAGGTCCCGGCCAGCTTGCCCTCGGTGGCGGGGATCACGTAGCTCGCCGAGGTCGGCCGGTAGGCGGTGTCGTAGGCGTCCGCCCTGGTGGTGTAGGCCTGCCCGCCGGAGTAGCGGGTGGAGGCGACCCCCAGACCCTTCACCGACGTGCCGTCGGCCAGCGTGTCGTAGGTCCAGTCGGCCAGCTTGTCACCCGTCAGCGTTTCCTGGTGGACGGCGGTCCGGCGGCCCAGCACGTCGTAGGCGTGGGCCAGGGTGCGGCCCGCGGCGTCGGTACTGGAGGTCAGCCGGCCGAGCTGGTCGTAGGCGTAGGTGGTGGTCCCCTTGTCCGGGTCCTCCGTCCTGGTCACCCGGTTGCGCAGGTCGTAGGAGGTGCGCCAGACGTTCCCCGCGGGGTCGGTGACCGTCGCCTCCATCCCGTTCTTGCCGTAGGTGTACCGGGTGGCGTCGTACTCGCCGGTGGGACTCTCGCCCTTGTACTGGCGCAGCTCCACCGTCCGGCCGGCCGCGTCCAGGATCGATGTGGTCGGTGTCGCCCCCTTGGGCGGGTCCACATCCACCCGGTCCGCGGCGTAGGTGGTGGTGGTCCGCTTCTTCTCGACGCCCATCACCTTCAGCGCGGTGCTGACCTCGCGGCCCAGCCCGTCGTAGTCGAACACGGTCTGCGCCGGCACCGCGCTGTCGGCCACGCCCAGCAGGTTCGTGCTGGGCGGATCGGCGTTGGTGTAGATGTCGTTCTTCTTGGCGGCCTGGCCGAGCGTGTTGTAGACGGTGTCGCTGAGCAGCCGGCCGCCGCCGTGCGCGGGCAGCTGCGTCTGGCGCAGCCGCAGCAGCCCGTCGTACAGCTCGTGACCCACGGTCTGGGTCCCGTCGTTGCGCAGCGTCTTGGTGGTGACCGCGACCGGCCCGTTGGTGCGCACGTTGTAGGAGAACTCGCCGTTGGGCGTCTGGTCCGTCGTCCGGCCCGGTAGCCAGACCTTCGTCAGCCGGCCCAGCGGGTCGTAGGCCAGATCGGTCCTGCGGCCGTTCGCGTCCTGCTGCGCGGTCATCGCCCCCCGTTCGGGGGCCAGCGTGGTGATCTCGACGTGACCGAGCGGGTTGGTGGTCGTCACCTCCGTCACCAGCCCGCCGGTCTCCGGCGTGTAGGCGGTGACGGTCTTGGCCCCGGCCGCGTCGTAGCTCTCGGTCACCCGCCCGTAGTCGTCGAAGACGTTGCGTGAGATCGCCACGTACTGTGGCTGGGCGCCGGAGTAGGAGTCCAGCTCCTCCACCATGGTCAGGTCGCCCTTGGTCGGCGCGACACCGTGCGCGCCGCCGTCGTAGAACATCCTCGCGTCGCCGAGCACGTCGGCGGGCCTGACCGGGGTCGCCGAGCAGGCCACCGAGACCGTCTCGGTACGGCTGGGCAGGCCCAGGATCCACGCCGTGCTGTTGGGCGAGTACGTGTAGCGGGTGCACTGATCGTCGGTGGCGGTGGCGATGTCGCCCAGGTCGTTGATCTGGGTGACGGAGCCGCTCGCGTCGTACGAACGCTGTGTCTCGGTGCGCCGCCAGATTCCGGTGCTCAGCTTCGTGCGGCTGCGCACCTTCGCGGTGTCCAGCTTGTACGCCTGGTCACCGCCGCCCTCGGCGGTCGGGCCGTGCAACCACGGATCGTTGATGGTGCCCGACTGCTCTGCCCCGCCGGGCCCGTTCAGATAGCGGGTCTCCCTCTCGAAGCCGTTCAGCCGCCAGTGGTCGTCGACCTTCGTTCCCTCGGAGTCGGTGACCTGCGCGGTGCGCTTGCCGGTGGGCTGCTTGTCACCGTGCATGCCCCGGAAGAACAGGTGCTCGGTCGCCGTCCGCCGGTCGGTGCTCTCACCCCTGGACACCTGGACCCGCTCGTAGCCGCGCCACTGCGACCAGGTACGCCGCGCCGCCGGCACCAGCTCCTGGTCGTCGTAGGCCCAGGCGGGACTGCCCAGATAGGAATAGTCGGTCCGCACCGTCGGCGAACCGCCGGTCAGGTCGGACTCCAGCACCTGGACGGCCGGATACTTGTGGAACCAGTCCAGGTAGGGGTCGGTGGCCCCTTCCGGCGCCCAGTAGGTGGGGAAGCAGCGCTTGCCGTTGGCGTGCGGCTCGGGAAGGGCACCGCGCCTGCACTCCGGCTCGGCGTAGTTGACCGTGAGCCGTCCGCCGGTCTCGTTGTTCACACTGCGGATGCGCCACTTCATCATCGGCGCGATGCCTTCGAGCCCGTCGACCCGGTTGGGCATGTCGACGCCGTCGAAGTCCACCGCGGGGGTGCTCGCCGAGCCCCCCACGTGCCCGGTGTGCTGGATTTTCTCCAGCCACAGCGCGGCGCTCATGTTGTCGCTCGGTGTGGGGAAGGTCTGCGTCAGCGTCCAGGAGTCGACGTCGCCGTACGTCGTGCCCTTCAGCACCTGAGTGGTGACCTTCGTGAGCCGCTTGCGGGTGAAGAACGTGGGCGAGTAGTTCTCACAGTCGGCCCCGGCGGCGCAGAGCTGGTCCGCCGGCACGTCCGGCCAGTACTTGGCGTTGGCCGTGGTGAGCTTCGCCGGCGCGCAGTCGAACGACGAGGTGGGCAGGCACCGCTCCGCGACGGTGAACAGGACGCGCCCGGTGGCGGATGTCGAGTAGACGGCCCCGGCACGCTGGCCGTACTCGACGCGCCGCAGGTAGCCGCCCGCGGTGTACGGCGTCTCGTCAGCGGCTTTGATGTTACGTCCGTAGTGGTTGATCTCGGGCGTGTAGAAGTAGCTCATCGTGTTGCCGTGCGTGTCGATCACGTGGTCGAGGTTCCACCGGTATGCCTGCTGGCACCAGGAGTCGGCGAACGTCGCCTTCTTGCAGGGTTCGTCGGTGTTGTTGCCGAACACCGGCACCGTCCAGGCCGATCCGGTCACCTCCTTTCCCGTCGTCCAGCCGGGCAGCCGGTTCAGGCCGAAGAAGTACTGCGTGCCGTCCAGCGACGTGATCTTCCAGTGCTCTCCGTCGTTGTCGCCGTTGGTCGTCCCGGTGAGCTTCTCGACCCGCGAGCCGTCGTCGTTCTTCGGCCGCCAATCACCACTGGTCGAGTCGCGCACCAGCTCCGTGGAGCTGCCCCCGAGCATCATGGTCGCGTTCTCCCCGGCCCAGCACTGCTCGCCGGTCTTCGGGGTCACCCCGTCGTCGTTGCACGACTTGTACTTGCGCTCGACGAAGCCGGCCGGAGTGAAGTCGAAGCCCTCTCCCACCCAGCTCGGCTGGTTGTTGGTGGACGCGGTACGTCCGTCCACGCCGCCGGCCGAATAGGTCAGGGCGAGTTGCGGCGACGGGCCGCCAGGCGACGGCGGCGAGCGCAGCGGGTACGACCAGGAGAAGTCCCCGGTCTGGGCACTCACCTGCCATTTCGCGGTGGGCGAAAGCGTACTGGCGGTGAAGTTCCCGGTGCTTCCCGAGGGGGCCGCGGCCAGTGCGTACAGTCCCGCGCCGGCGGCGCTTCCCGCGACCGCTCCCGTGGAGGCCACGGCGGTGACATCGGCGGTGAGCGCGCCCCGTCCGGTGTCGTTCGCGGTCGGCACCGGCTGGGGTGCCGGGCAGTCCCCGGTGCCCGGGGTCTGGGTGAGGGCGCAGCCGGGCAGCTCGACCAGGCGCAGGCGGGCCGCCCAGTCACCGCCGTAGGCGTGCCGGAAGGCCGAGTAGTCGACCTCCAGCGCCACCGGCGCGGGCTGCGCGGCGTCGTCTGCGCGGATCACCCGGAGCCGTACCTCGGCGGCGTCCGCCACCTCCTTACCCGGCGGGTCCAGCACCTCCACCCGGACCCGCCGCGGCGGGTCCGCGGCCGGGGTGGCGTCCGACGCCGACGGCGCCCCGGTGGTCGGTGTGGCCTCCGGAGCCTTCGCCGATGCTCCGGTGGTCACCGGGCCGACCCGTACCGGCAGGCCGGGGAGCGCGACCAGGACGGAGCGTCCGTTCCCGGTCCCGGTGACGCCTGCGGTTCCGGATGCCGGCAGCTCGACCGTCGCCTCGGCCGCCTTCGGCCAGGCGACCTCGGTGGCCTCCTTCATCGCCCGCTGCTCGGCGGGGTCGGCCGGTCTGTCCTTCAGCGGGATCGGCGTGCCCTCGACCAGGTGGTCCGACTGCGGCTTGGGGGGGTCCCAGCGGTCGGTGATCGCCGACGCCGGGAGGGCGAAGAGGTAGGTGGCGGTGATGGAACCGAGCGTGAGGATCGTGATCCGCCGGACGCTGCGACGTCGAGGTCGGGATCTGGATGAATAAGGATGTAACAGGGGGGAACTCATGATGACCTCCGGTGCCGGAGCGGACGCGCGTGCGCCCACTCCGGCGGTACGGAAACAGGATGGCCGCGAAGCCGGCTCGCGGGATCTCAGTGCCGGAGAGCGCGTCCATACGGGCGCTCCCCGGCAGCACACACGGAGACGGGATGACCGGGGTAGACCGGGTCATGTGGATCTCACCGCCGGAGAGCACGCCCACCTGGGCGCCCTCCCCGGCGGTGCGGGAGAAGGGGATCGCCGTAGGAGAGAGCCGGTGCCCTCTCCTACCGTCCGGGGACGGGGACTACTGCAGGGCCAGGTCGTAGATCTGGTCGTCGGTGAGCACGCCGGTGTAGACGCGCACGTCGTCGATCCCTCCGGCCCAGCGGTTCACACCCTTGATCGCCCTGCCGATGGCCAGCGGCCCGGTGCCGTTCCAGGGCGTGGTGAACGTCGTCGCGCTCTCCCGGTTCCCGTCGACGTAGAGCCTGAGCTCGTTGTTCGCGTGGTCGTAGACACCGACCAGGTGCGTCCACGTGTTCAGCTGGGCGGGGTTGAGGGAGAAGGGTCCGGTCCAGTTGGTGTCGTTGGTGTCGGCTGTCGGCATGTTGAACCGCCAGCGGTCCTGCGCCTTGTCGTACTGGAGGTAGAAGGCGCTGCGGTTGACACCGTCCTGGCTGACCGCGGTGCGGTAGTCGGCCTTGTCGGTGAGCTTCAGCCAGGCGGCGACGGTGAAGGACCTGTCGGTGCGCACCACCGGCTCGGCGGTGACCAGCTGACCGGTGGTGCCCGCGAAGTCGGCCGCTCCGCCGATCCACCCCTCCGACCAGGTGTAGGCGCCGGACGCGGTGGCCGGCCTGTCCTTGCCCGAGGAGTCGGCGGCGACGGTCCCGGAGGTCTCGTCGAGCCGCCAGTGCCCCTCCGGGGCCGCCGGGTGGCTCGCCAGGCCGGCGACCTCCTGCCGGTAGACCCCCCGGTCCCAGACACGGACGTCGTCGACGCCGCCCCCGAACCGGTCCGAGGTGCCCATTGCCCTGCCGATGGTGAACTGGCCGGCCCCGTGCCACGGGGTGGCCTGGACACCCGTGGCCGTCTGCTGCCGCCCGTCGACGAACAGCGTCAGCCCGCCGGTGGCGGCGTCGAAGGAACCGGCCAGGTGCGTCCAGACCCCGATCTGCGGCGACGCGTTGGAGGTCGCCATGGGGTAGGTGACGGCGCCCGCGGTGTCCGCCGAGGTCATGACCATCGCCCAGCGGTCCAGCCCCTTGCTGTACTGCAGGAGGAAGGCGCTGCGGTTGACACCGTCCTGGCTGATCACGGTCTGGTTGCCGCCGTCCTTGTTGAAGAGCTTCACCCAGGCCGCGACGCTGAAGTTCGCGTCGGTGCGGACGATCGCGTCGGGCTTCTGCGGCGTCACCTGGGCGATACCGTTGAGCCACACTCCGCCGGAGACCCGGCCCGGCTTCCAGGCGGCGCCGAGCGTCACCGAGGCGTGATAGGCGTTGCTCGAGGAGTCGTTCGCCTGGGTTCCGGTGGTCTCGTCCAGCTTCCAGTGCCCCACCGGGGACGTCCCGGCGCGTACGCTGAACTCGTACCGCTTGTACGGGCCGATGTTGCCCGCCTTGTCGCGGCTCCACACGTACAGGACGTTGAGCAGGTCACGCGGTGGGGTCACCTTGACCGTCGCCGTGCCGTCCGCGGCGGCCGTCACCGATGTCGCCGAGCCCGGGTCGTCGTTGTTGAGCGCGTAGCGGTAGCCGCCGATGTCGGTGACCGGCCCGGGGGTGAGCCTGAAGACGCCCATCCGGCCGACGCCGCCCGAGGGGATCGGGTCCTGTCCGTCCGGTGTCTCGGGGTAGTCGGTGGAGGCCACCGTGGGCGCGCTGGACGGCCGGGTACGGTCGATGATCATCGAACACCACCCCGACCAGGCACTGGTGCCGCTGGTGGCGACGCCGTCCTGAGCGCGTACCCGCCAGCTGATGTTGGCGCCATCGGCGAACACGCCGGACGGGATGGGCGCGGTGACCGGCGTTCCCGACGCGACATAGGCGGTGTAGCGTTCGCCGATCTTCGCTCCACCGGTCACGTGCCACTCGAAGTGGGCACGCACGGTCTGTCCCTTGGCCGCGTCGGCGTCACTCACCCTGGCCCGCAGCGTCGGGGTCAGCGTCGTCACGTACGGGGTGGCCGTCCCGGTCGCGCACGACACCGCCGAGCTGGCGCCCACCTCGGTGGAGAGCTGGTCGGGCACATTCGGCGTGGTGTTGTAGGTGATCTCGATGGTGGGGTTGTTGCGGAACTTCTTCCAGCCGAGCTTGTCGGACTCGCTCGCGGCGCGCAGACCGAGGGTGAGGTTGCTCCACTTCTTGCTCGCCGCCTCGACCACCGCCGAGGTCGCGTCGAAGTCGACGCCGCCCGCGGCGCAGTTGGAGTTGTAGCCCTTGGCCACGTTCGCCGAACTGATCTTGCGTGTCCAGGACGGCTGTGCCGACCAGGTCGTACCGGTGCCGATCGCGCCGGTCAGCCAGAGGTCCACCGCCCGGGCCGTGCACGACCACGAGTGCGTCTCGTAGGTGCGGAAGGTGGCCTTGATGATGTGCTTGCCGTTCACCGGCGCGGTGTTCATCCGGAAGAACGACCGGTAGGTGTCGACGGTGGGACCGCTCGGCACCGTCGGATCGTTGTAGTAGCCCACCTTGGCCACGTCGGTGGTGCCGTAGTACTTCGTGGTGCTGAAGTGCTTGGAGACGTAGGCGAAGGCCAGCCGGCTGGCGCCGTGCATCGGCGGGTCGACGTAGAGCGGGAAGGTCAGGCCGGGGGTCCGCAGGAACTCCTGATCGGGGGTGAGGACCAGGGTGCCGCCGTCCAGCCGGGCGGTCATCTCCCCGATCGCGTCGCCGGTACGCGGCCCGGCGAGCCGGTCACCGCTCTCCTCCCCCGATCCCGAGGAGTCCCACATCTGCGGGGCGTTACCGTGGAACGCCACCGTGCCGTCGGTGGCGACCAGCGTGAGGTTGCCGGTCTTGTCGAGGTTCAGCGTGCCCCCGCCGACCTCGGTGGCCACCCGCAGCTCGGCCAGCTCCGGCCGGCTCGCCGCCTGGGCGCTCTTCACCACCAGTACCTGGGAGAAGCCCTCGACGTCGGCCGAGAGCACCAGGTCGATGCCGGGGATCACCTCGGCGTAGGTGGCCTTGTTGCCCTCGATCGAGGGCGTCGGCAGCGGGGCCGGCCAGGTGTAGGAGAGCGAGGCACCGTCCTTGACGATCCGGACCATCGGCCCGCTGCCCCCGCCGGAGAACGCCAGATCGAGGGTCGCGGCCTTCGGCCCCAGCGAGCCGTCCTTGCGGACCACCAGTTCCGATTCCGCGTCGACCCAGGTCGAGCCCTTCTTCACCCGGGTGGGCCGGGCCGAGACGACCAGTCGCTGGTTGCCGTCGGGCTCGGCGAACACCTGCTGGATCTCCGAGCGCTGGGACAGGATCTCGACCGGCTGCCCGGTCTCCCTGGCCTTCGCCAGCGCATTGGCGCCCTCGTCGACCACGGGAGCGGGAGAGGGGCCGGGGTCGGGGTCGGCCACCGCGGGGTGCGAGAGGCCGACGAGTAATGAGGCCACCACTGTGGGTACGGTCAGCGCGGCTGCGAGCCACGGCCCCTGTCGCCCCCCGGTGGCATGTTTCGGAAACCGAACACGGACAGTCAACTTCACCTCACGTGCAATGTGGACACCGTCCCCCGACGGCGCCGATGCTGGTTGAGGTCAAGATAAAGATCGTCGGTTTCACGAGGGTTTCACCTCGTCCCGCGGTGGGCGTGGGACGAGCCGGGCACCGACGAAGTGCCCGGCTAGCTCGCGGTGATGCGGTGGCCGGGAGCGCCGGTCATGTCCAGGCCGCCGGTGGTCGCGGACGAGAGCCCGCGTTCCCGGCGGCCAGGGCAGAGGCGGCGGGTCGTGCGGTTCACCCGCGTTTCTGCAGGGTGTAGAGGCGGATCTCGATGCCGTCGGGGTCGGTCACCCCGCTGATCAGCCATCCGATGCTGGCCTCGGCGATCCCGGAGTGGGCCGCGCCGACGGCGTCGAGGTGATCCGACCACTCCACCAGCGCGTCGTAGGTCGGCACGCCGAGCGCGACGGGGTCGAACCCCCGCAGTTCCCCGGCCAGCCGGGGCTCCTCGCGCAGCGCCAGCATGAGGGTGCCGTCCCGGTCGCGCAGCGCCACGCCGCGCAGCACGCCCGCCTCGGCGAACTCGATCGCCACGTCAAGGCCGAGCACCCGCCCGTACCACTCGATGCTCTTGCGCACGTCCGAGACCGGCAGTTTGACATGGTGGAATCCGCCCAGAGCCGTCATCGGTCACCCCTTCCCGGCCGGCGGAGGCGCCGGCGCGGATATGAAATTGTCAAAGCCACACTCTAAAGTCTGACCATGGTTCGGTGTCAGAGGTCAACGGCCGGAACCAAAAATCCGCGCAGAGCAGGCGCCGCGGCGACGAGCACCGGATGGCGGGTTCGATGCGGCCACCTCACGAGGCACCTTCCCGCGTGGAAAGGGGGAAGGGCTCCCCGGCCCGCATATCCAAGATCTTTCGAAGGTTGGATCTTCGCAGCCACCGGCAACTCATCACCAACGTTTTCCACATTTCTACGCATATCCGCTTTTTTCAGCATAATTCAGCATTTGTCTGCCGAGAGAGTGTGGCGGGAACGGGCTCGGGAATTATCCGGGAGTACCGACGGAGTACTGACAACGTACTGGCAACGCGAGATCCCTGGATGGCGACACACGCCGGATCTTGGGGGTGCACGGTGTTCGAACTGCGCGAGCTGGGCTCAGGCCTGGGTTACCGGGCCGAGCTGGCAGAGATGATCGACCAGCACGCCGACCGGATCGACTGGTTGGAAGTAATCACTGAGCACTTCCTGTTCGCCCCGGCTGACAGGCTGGCACGGTTGCGCGAGCTGGCCACCCGGTTCCCGATCGTGCCGCACGGGGTGGAGATGTCCATCGGGTCGAGCCGTGAAGTCGACGGAGACTACCTTGAGGCGCTGGCAAGCCTGGTGGCCGAGATCGACGCGCCGTGGTTCAGCGACCATCTCTGTTTCACCCGGACCGACCAGGTGGCGCTCGGAGTGCTCGTGCCGCTGCCCCGCACCCGGGAGACGGCGCGCCGGCTGGGACGCCGGGCGCAGCAGGTGCAGGACGCGGTGGGAGCACCGTTCCTGCTGGAGAACATCACCTACTACGTGGATCTGGCCGGCCCGCTCAGCGAGGCGCAGTTCATCGCCGAGGTGATGGAGAACTGCGAGTGTCATCTGCTACTGGACCTGACCAATCTCGACATCAACGCCCGCAATCACCATTTCGATCCGCTGGAGTTCCTCGGCACCATCCCGGTGGAGCGGGTGGCGCAGGTGCACCTGGCGGGCGGTGAGGACACCGACGGCGGCGAACTGTCCCTCGACACCCATGGTGAACCGGTACCGCCCCGGGTGTGGGATCTGCTGGCCGAACTGGTGGGCCGCACCACCGTTCAGGCCACCCTGGTGGAACGGGACCGGAACTTCCCCGAGGATCCGTACGAGCTGCTGGCGGAGATCGACCGGGCCCGGACCCTCCTGGCGGGGAGCGTCTGATGGGCCTGCTGGAGGCCCTGGCCGCGGTGCTGACCCGCGAGGCCGAGCTGGCGACGCTGCGTGCGGATCCCGCCCGGCTGCGGCGCCGTTACGGGCTGAGCGACGCCGAGCTGGCCATGCTGGTAGGCGCCTCCCCCGCGGGATTCCGGGTCACCGGCGAGAGCGTCCGCAGCAAGCTGGTACAGAAGGTGACGGCCTGCCTGCCCGCCACCGTCGCCGAGCTGAAGGCCCACTGCCCGGAGCTACTGGACGGGTTCGCCGCCGCCACCGTTCGCCGGCCGCGACCGGGCGACCCGTCGGAGTCCGGGGAGGCCGGGCAACTGGTGGCGTGGATCGGCGGCCGGGTGCCGGCGCCACTGGTCGACTTCGCCCGCTACGAACTGCTGTGCGGACGACTCGCCGGTGACCGGCGGGCCGCCCAGGCAGCCGGAGAACCGGTCCTCGCGCCGGACGGACCGGTACGTGGGATGCTCAGCGTCTCCCCCACCGTCCGGACCGCCTCCTTCGATCACGACGTCACCGCCGAGGTGCCGCCCGCGCGACTGCCCGCCCGGCGCACGTCGATCCTGCTGCAACGCCAGTGGGGTGAGCCGGCCGTCCGGGTCTACCGGATCAACGACGCCACCGCCGCCCTGCTGAGCCGCTGCGACGGCACCCGGAACGTCGCGGAGGTGATCGCGGCGGTCGGCGCCGACTCCGGCGCCGACCCCGACCAGGTCACCGGCATGCTCACCCGGTTCGCGGCGGCCGGCGTGCTGAACCTCACCCCTGACCGT
Source organism: Streptosporangium sp. CA-115845 (assembly GCF_050943795.1). NCBI lineage: Bacteria > Bacillati > Actinomycetota > Actinomycetes > Streptosporangiales > Streptosporangiaceae > Streptosporangium > Streptosporangium sp. CA-115845. Next base: position 8,054,008 of record NZ_CP191988.1, read on the forward strand.
TACTGAGGCGGCTCCCCGAGGGCCATCCCCATCAGACTCCGCGCCGACCTCGCCGAGGTCACTCGAACGGCGCGGAAATCGGCCCGGCAACGGGTCGTCGAGCTGTGGCCCGCCCACAGTGGGTCACCCTGTGAGAGGAAGCCCATGAGCACAGAGACACCGGTCGATGTCACCACCGATCAAACATTCATGTTCGAGCCCATCGTCGATCTCACCTCCGACCAGGCACCGGACCACTGTGGTGGGAGCTCCTGCAGCCGATGTGGTCATTAGCCATAACCATGGCAACGGCTAGAAGAGGAGCGGGGCGTCGACAACCCCGCTCCTCTTCCCGTTGCCGTGGCCGGCCGGTTCACATCCGGGGAGATCTCGTGGCCGAGGCCAGTACGCGGTTTCCCGGAAGCCGCCGGAACAAACAGAAATCGCGGGAAAATTGGCTTCGCCCATACCTACTTCAAGAATGAGAAAGCGAGCAATCAGATCCCTTGCCGTAAACGGTTCGCCTTATATCGTGCCTGGTGCCCATGGCCGCCAAGTGATTCACACTCGCGGCCATTCAGAGGAGGAACCCATGTACGGCAAGCGACAACTGATGGTTCTCGGTCCGGCGCTTCTCGCGGTCCTGGCCCTCGGACCGGTCTCGATCTCACCCGCCTCGGCCGCGCCGGACCCCGCGTCACCGACGGTGAGCACCCTGCCGGCCAGGGTGACGGAGCCGACCCCACCGGCCAGGGACCCGAGAGGGGGGTACTGGAACGGCTACCGGGACGGCTACCGGGCCGCCGGCCAGGACTGCTCAAGGCCACGGGCCAAATCAGGAGAACTGCCCGGCCTCGCACTAAGAATAAGTGACTACGACAGAGGCTGGCTGGACGGCTACGACGACGGCTACGACAGGTTCTGCCGATAACCACGAACAGCACACCGGACGGCAGAACCGCGCGGTCAAACGCGTCCCATCGGTCGGACCGGCCGTGAACGAAGAAGCGGAGCTCCAGCCCAAGGACTTTCACGGGCTGGAGCTCCGCTGTTCGCGTACTCTGCCGTCGCTCGCGAAATCCCCCTGGCCAAAGGGCCGTTCGCCCCGATGCACGCGAGCACGAAACGGAGACCGGCGACCCTCACGGCACGGCCACGCCGGCCGTACCGCCCGCGGACCGCGATCACGCGGAGGAGAGGGCGGGCCCCGTCGGGGCATGCCTGGACCGACCCGCCGAGGACCGCCATCGGCACAGATGATCTTCCCGCGCCCGTTCGTGGGTGCGGTGCCGCGGATCGGCGTGTTCGGACTGCTCGTCGCCGTATCAGGGACACCGTCGATCTTCGCTCCCTCTGCCAGGATCGATGATGCGCCAGCCTTTCCGGATCTTCTTCGTGAAGCCATACAAAACGGTCAACATAGATCATTTACTCACTCAAGTGAACATCTCATTGCATTTAGTTAGATTTCCCTATATATATGCCTGCAGAGGTTGGACCTCTGGACGTCTGGCGAAGGGAACGATGTGGTCATCCGGGAGAACCTGGCGGCCAAGGTGGCGGCCGAGCTGCGTGTCTTCATCGCGGACGACCTGCAGCCGGGTGCGCAGCTCCCCTCGGAGAAGGACCTGGCCGACCGCTGGGGCGTGAGCCGCACCACCCTGCGTGAGGCGCTCTGGCTGCTGTGGAGTGAGGGCCTGCTGGTCAGGCGGTGGGGTGTGGGCACGTTCGTGGCCGACAGCTCCGAGCCCGTCGTGATCGGCTCCAGCTCGATCATCCCGATCCGGGACGCGATCCGCTCGGCCGGGCACGAGCCGACGGTGTCCTACGGCCGGGTTGAGCGGGTCGACGCCGACGCCGAGGTCGCCCAGGCCCTCGCGCTGGACGGAGTGGCCACCGTGTGGCGGGTCGACCGGGTCTTCGACGTGGACGAGACCCCGGCGGTCTTCCTGCGCGACTACGTGCCCGCCCGGCTCAACGGGCGCGAGCTCGACCTCACCCCGCTGACCGATGTGAACGTCGATCTGCTGACCCTGCTGTCGGGGATGGGACGGACCCGGGTCATCCGGATGGAGGTCCAGATGGAGGCCGCGGGAGCGAGCGGCGAGATCGCCACCCTGTTGAAGGTGGCCCCCGGCACTCCCCTGCTCCGCGCCGTGCAGTCCAGCTACAGCGAGACCGGGCACCCAGTGATCTTCAGCGACATTCACTACCGGACGGACACGGTCCGACTGAGATTCGTCCGTACGACGCGCACCTGACCGCCCTCCGCTTTCACGATTCACCTTCAAGATCCACGGAGTCCTCATGTCCACGAGGCGTTTTCACCCGTTTTCGGTAGCTATCGGAGCCATCGCACTGTTCGCGCTTGCGGCCTGCGGTGGTAGCACCACCCCCGCCACCGACGGCGGCACCGGGGCGAGCGCGGCGCCGGCGACGGTCCGCATCGCCACGAACAACTTCCTGCTCGGCACCCAGATGTGGGTGGCCCAGGAGAAGGGGTACTTCACCGAGGAGAAGATCCAGGTGGAGTCGCAGATGTACCAGGAGGGCATCGACGGGGTAAAGGCCGTCGTCTCCGGTCAGGCCGACCTGGCGCCCGCGCTGGACTTCGCCGCGCTGAGCGCCGCCTCCGACCGGCTGCGGATCCTGGGCGCGATCGCCTCCCCGGCACCGGGCTTCCACAAGCTGGCCGTGACGAAGGGGATCTCCGACGCCAAGGGCCTCGTCGGCAAGCGGATCGGTTACGTCGACGGCACCCTGGAGGCGTACGTGACCATGAAGTACCTGGAGCAGCAGGGCATCGCGCAGAGCGACGTCACGCTCATGTCGATGCCCGGCCTGTTCGAGATCGTCGGCGCGCTGAAGACCGGCCAACTCGACGCGGCCTGGATCTGGGCGAACGGCGTCGAGCAGGCGACCGCCGACCCCAACATCACGATCATGACCGACGACAAGTCGGTACGCCAGGTGCAGTCGATCTTCCTGGTCGGCGGTGCCGACTTCGTGGCCAAGAACCCCGCCGCCGTCGAGGGCGTGCTGCGGGCGTACCAGAAGGCCACCGACCTGGTCGTCGCCGACCCGGCCGAGGCCGCGCGGATCGTCGCGGCGGGCACCAAGGGTGACGTCAAGGCGCTGGAGACCGGCATCCCCGGCCAGGGCTACGAGCTCGGGCTCAGCAAGGACCAGATGGAGCAGCTGGTCAACCTGCAGAAGTACCTGGTCGACCTCGGCAAGCTCACCGGCGTCACCGACGTCTCGCAGATCGTCGACCTCACCGCCATGCGGGCCGTGGTCGGAGAAAAGGTCGAGGTCGACAAGTGAACGAGGCCGTCTCGTTCCGCGACATCGGCATCAACTTCACCGGAGGCCGCGGGGACTGGGTCCTGCGGCATCTGGACCTGACCGTCGACGCCGGCGAGTTCTTCGTGATCGTCGGTCCCAGCGGGTGCGGCAAGTCGACGCTGCTCCGCCTGATCGCGGGCATCGCCGACGCGACGGAGGGCGAGGTCCGCACGCCCGAGGGGCCGGTCACCCGGCCCGGCGCGGACCGGGCGATGATCTTCCAGAACGTCGACGTGCCGCTGATGGAGTGGCTCACCGCCAAGCAGAACGTCGAGTTCGGCCTGCGCATGCAGGGGCGTCCGCGTGACGAGCGCTCGGCCGTCGCCGACGACTTCCTGCGTAAGGTCGGGCTGCAGAACGCGGCGGGCAAGTATCCGCACGAGCTGTCCGGCTGCATGAAGCAGCGGGTGCAGATCGCCCGGGTGCTGGCGGTCTCGCCGGGGATCGTGCTGATGGACGAGCCCTTCGCCGCCCTGGACGCCCAGACCCGCAAGCTCCTCCAGCAGGAGGTGTCGCGCCTGTGGCGGGAGGAGGTGCGGACGGTGATCTACGTGACCCACGACATCCGCGAGGCCGTACTGCTCGGCCAGCGCATCGCGGTGATGTCCGCGCCGCCCCAGTCGGGGATCAAGAGCATGTACCAGGTCGACCTGCCCTACCCGCGCGACGAGTTCTCCCCGGGATTCGTCGAGCTCGCCCGCCAGGTCGAGATCGACATCGGGGAGGAGGTGAACAAGCTGTGGTCGGAGGCAGGCGTTCCGCCCTCTACTCGGTAGCCGCCGTGGTGGTGTTCGTCGTCCTGTGGCAGCTGGCGACCCTGAACACCGACCCGACGCTGTTCCCGCCGCCCACCACGGTGGCCGACGCCGCCGTCGAGCTCATCACGAACGGCACGCTCGGCAGCGCGATCCTGATCAGCCTGCAGCGGGTCTTCCTGGGCTGGATCCTCGGATCGGTGATCGCGATCCCGCTCGGCATCCTCGCCGGGACCTCGCGGGTCGCCCGGGCCGTCGTCGATCCGTTCATTCACTTCTTCCGGTTCGTACCCGCGCTCGCGCTGGTGTCGGTCTTCATCCTCTGGTTCGGCATCGGGGAGGCCTCCAAGGTCAACCTGGTCGCCTACTCGGCGGCGTTCATCGTGATGGTGAACACCGCCAGCGGCGCCGCCTCGGTGCACGCCGACAAGCTCAACGCGGCGCGCAGCATGGGCGCCGGCAGATTCACCCTGTTGCGGGCGGTGGTGTTCCCGGCCACCGTCCCGCACATCTTCACCGGCATGCGGCTCGCGCTCGCCAACGCCTTCCTGGTGATCGTGGCGGCCGAGGCGCTCGCCACCCAGAACGGCATCGGCTTCCTCATCTGGAACGCGCGTACCTACTTCCGGACCGACCAGATCTTCGTCGGCATCCTGTGCTTCGGAATCCTCGGCTTCATCGTCGACCGGCTCTGGAAGCGCATCGGCTCGACGTTCCTGCGCCGCTACCTCTTCTCGGCGGGCGGCTACTGATGTCACAACCAGGAGGACCGGTGCGTCCCAATGTTCTCGTCGTCTTCCTCGACGACCACGCGCAGTGGGCGCTGGGCTGTTACGGCAACCGGGAGGTACAGACCCCGACGCTGGACTACCTGGCCGCCACCGGGGTGCGGATGGAGAACTCCTTCACCCCCACCCCGGTCTGCTCCCCCGGGCGGGCGGCCTTCCTGACCGGCAGGCTCTCCTCGCAGCACGGGGTACACGACTATCTCAACGTGTGGAATCCGGAGGTGGACCAGCGCAACTGGATCGCCGACGAGCTGACCCTGCCGGAGATCCTGCGGGACAACGGCTACACCACCGGGCTGTCCGGCAAGTGGCACCTGGGCAGGTCGTTCGAGCGTGCCCCCGGTTTCGACTTCTGGTACGAACTCGCCGACGAACACGCGAACCAGGAGCACCTCGACAGCCCGTGGGAGCACTCCCCGGCCTTCCGAGGCGGCTACAACCGGCACGCCGTCACCGAGCGGGCGATCGACTTCCTCCGTGCCCGCGACGAGGAGAAGCCCTTCTTCCTGCACGTCGGCTACGTCAGCACGCACAGCCCGTGGGAGGGCCGCCCAGAGCGGTACGTCTCCCGCTACCGCCGGTGCGACTTCGACGACATCCCCGACGACGCCACCTACCCGTTCGGGCGGATGGCCTCGGAATCCCTGATGCCCTCCCGCCGGGACCGCAGGGAGACGCTGGCCCAGTACTACGCCTCGGCGACCGAGGTGGACGAGCAGGTCGGCCGGCTCGTCGACGAGCTGGAGACCCAGGGCCTGCGGGAGAACACGCTGGTCGTCTACACCTCCGACCACGGCCTGAACATGGGGCACCACGGCATCTGGGGCAAGGGCAACGGCACCAAGCCATACAACATGGTCGAGGAGTCGATCCGGGTGCCGCTCATCCTGAACCAGCCGGGCGCGCTGCTCGGTGACCAGTCCAGGACGGAGATGGTCACCCACTGCGACCTGTTCCAGACCATCCTGGAGCACACCGGCGTCTCCCTTCCCGCGGAGACGCTCGCCGAGCGCGACTACCCGGGCCGCAGCTTCGCCCCGCTGCTGGGCGGGGGGCACGTGGCCGAGTGGCCCGAGGAGGTGTACGGCGAGTACGGGAACCTGCGGATGATCCGGACCAGGACCCACAAGCTCACCCTGCGCTACCCGGACGGCCCCGCCGAGTTGGTCGACCTGGTCGCCGACCCGCGCGAGACGGTCAACCTCTACGCCGACCCCCGGTACGCGGAGCTCGTCGCCGAGCTGACCGGGCGGGTGGAGAGGTACTTCGGCCGGTACGAGGACCCGGTGAAGTCCGGGCTCCGGGTCATGGAGCTTCCCCAGCACAACATGGAAGAGGTCTGGCGTTTCCCGGACACCGACAGCATCTGGTGGGAATGATCTCTTTCCCGCCCGCCGCTGTCGAGGGGTGGCCCCGTCTGCCCGGGGCCACCCCCTTGGCTTTGCCGATCAAGAAGGATCGGCCACACCCCCGACGGCCGTACTCTCGACGCGAGAGGCCCGGGGTCTCCACGCTGGAGGTGTTGAGATGAGCGGACACTGCTGCGCGCCTGGCCGTGGCGGGGACGAGGACGGCCGTGAACCGCGGCCGGTGGCCGCCGTCGCCGCGCCCCGGCGGCCGAGCGGGCTCATCCGGCTGGACGGCGGCGCGTTCCGGATGGGGACCGACGACGCCGAGGGGTTCCCCGCCGACGGGGAGGGGCCGATCAGGACCGTGACGGTGCGGCCCTTCCTGCTGGCGCGCACCGCGGTGACCAACGCGCGGTTCGCCGCGTTCGTGAAGGCGACCGGGTACGTCACGGACGCCGAGCGGTTCGGCTGGTCCTACGTCTTCCACCTGCTGGTGGCGCCGGATGCCCGGCGGCGGGCGCCCTCCCCGGCCGAGACCCCCTGGTGGCTGGTGATCGAGGGCGCCTGCTGGCAGGCGCCCCAGGGTCCGGGCAGCACGATCGACGGCCGGCAGGACCACCCGGTGACGCACGTCTCCTGGCGGGACGCGGCGGCCTACTGCGCCTGGGCGGGCGGCAGGCTGCCGACCGAGGCCGAGTGGGAGTACGCCGCCCGGGGTGGCCTGGACCAGGCGCGATACCCATGGGGCGACGAGCTGACCCCGCGCGGGCAGCACCGCTGCAACATCTGGCAGGGCCGCTTCCCCACGCACAACACCGGAGAGGACGGGCATCTCGGCACCGCGCCGGTGAAGTCGTACCGGCCCAACGGCTACGGCCTGCACAACATGGTGGGCAACGCCTGGGAGTGGTGCGCGGACTGGTTCGGCACCGACCATCTCTCCCGGCCGCTTGAGGATCCCCGCGGACCCGAGACCGGGACCTCGCGGGTGATCCGGGGCGGCTCCTACCTGTGCCACGACTCCTACTGCAACCGCTACCGGGTCGCCGCCCGGAGCTCCAACACTCCGGACAGCAGCTCGGGCAACACCGGCTTCCGCCTCGCCGCCGACCTCTGATCCGGCGGCAGCGCGGTAGGTCTGCGGGTCTGTCGTCCTCCGGCCCGGGTCACCGGTCGAATGCCCGCGGATGACCGGGAATGCCCGCTGCGATCGCCTGGTGAGCCGAGGTCAGCGGAGCCACATCGCCTTCGACAACCGGAAACCCCGGCAAAGCTTTCCGCTCCGATAGCACAACGTATTGACTCGGTAACCACATCAAAGCATAATCCCCCTCATGCATGCACAAACTTCCACAAAAGTGGGCAGTCGTGCTGCCCGCTGAGCGGCATGCGCGCATCGGGGAGGCACTGCGGGTCTCCCGCGTCGTCAGCACCGACGACCTCGCGCACGAGCTCGGCGTGTCAGCGGAGACGATCCGCCGTGACTTCGTGGCGCTTGAGCGCCAGGGGAGGCTGTCTCGCGTGCACGGGGGCGCGACCATCACGCTCGGGCAGGCCGCCGGCGAGGAGGCTCCCTTCGCCGAACGCACCGGGACCGCCGCGGACGCCAAGACGCGCATCGGCCGTGCCGCCGCCGGGCTGGTGCGCCCCGGCCAGACCGTGGTGATCGACGTGGGGACCACCGCCGTCCAGGTCGCCAGAGCCCTGCCACTCGACTTCTCCGGGACCGTGGCCACGTGTTCCCTGCTGGTCGCCGCCGAGCTCTCCGAGCGTCCCGGCGTCGAGGTCCTCGTCTGCGGGGGCAGGCTCCGGGGCGGAGACCTCGCGCTCTCCAACTCGGTGGCCCAGGCGTTCTTCGCGGACCTGAACCCGGACGTCGCGTTCCTCGGCTCCGGGGGGGTGGACGCGGTGGCCGGCCTGACCGACTACTACCTGGACGAGATCGCGGTCCGGAAGATCATCCTCAGGAACGCGACGCGATCGTACGTGCTCGCCGACTCAAGCAAGTTCGGCCTGGTCGCCCGGCACCGGGTCGCCCAGGTGAGCGAGTTCACCGGTCTCATCACCGAGGCGGAACCGCCCTCCGGCATCCAGGACGCGATCACCCGCAAGGGCGGGGTGATCGTGCTGCCTTGAACGTTCCCCACCGTCGAAGGAGCCGGGCGGCGCGGCAACGCCACCCGGCTCGACCCACCACGCCGATGCACCATCTGACAGGAAACACAGGAGTTGTAGGTCCATGACCCAGTATTCACCACCCGCGCCGGGCAATCAGGAGAGCGGCGCAAGTGTTGAGGAATTTGGTTACAAGCAGGCGATGAAGCGCGGCACCGGGCGTTTCGCCTCGTTCGCCGTGGCGTTCGCCTTCGTCTCGATCGCCACCGGCATCTTCACCACGTACGGCTCGGTGCTGAACACCTCAGGACCCGCCGGCATCTGGACCTGGCCGCTCGTGATCATCGGCCAGCTCGCCGTCGCCTTCATCTTCGGCTCGCTGGCCGCACGCATCCCGGTGACCGGGTACTCCTACCAGTGGATGTCCCGGCTGGCCAACCCCGTCCTCGGCTGGATCATCGGCTGGGTCTCGTTCTCGTTCCTCGCGGTCGTGGTCGTGGCGGTGGACTACACCATCGCCTCCACCGTGATGCCGGTACTGCTGAGCTACGAGGGCACCGCGTTGAACGCCTGGGTGATCACCAGTGTGGTCATCCTGTGCCAGGCGCTGCTGGTCGGGCTCTCCACGAAGTGGACCGAGCGGGTCAACAACTTCGCCGTGACGGCGGAGCTGATCGGCATGATCGCCCTCGTCCTGCTGCTGCTGATCGTGGGATTCGTCGCCAAGGAGGTCAACTTCGCCAACCTGTTCAGCACCGGCGCCGTCCCGTCCGAGGGCTACCTGAGCATGGGCACCCTCACCTCGGCCGGCCCGTGGATGCTGGGCTTCCTGCTCGGCGCGTTCACCATCGTCGGTTTCGAGTCGGCGGCCAACCTCGCCGAGGAGACCAAGGACCCGGCCCGCGTCGTCCCCCGCGCCATGTGGCAGGCGGTTCTCGCCTCCGGTGTGCTCGGCTTCCTGTTCCTCGTCGCCGTCACCCTGCTCGCCGGTGACCCGGTCGAGCTGGCCAAGTCGGGAACCCCGGTCGCGGACGTGATCAGCCGGTCGCTCGGCCCGATCGTGGGTACGGGTCTGCTCGTGCTGGTGGTCATCGCGATCTTCGCCTGCGGCATGGTGATCCTGATGACCGGCGTGCGGCTGGTCTGGGCGATGTCCCGCGACCAGCGCTTCCCCGGCTGGCAGGGCCTGCGCAAGGTCTCCCCGCGCTTCGGCACCCCGCTGAACGCCACCGTCTTCATGTTCGTCATCGGCGAGCTGATCCTGGCGGTCTTCTCCACCCGGACCGACGCCCTCTTCGGCCTGTTCGCCGCCGCCACCCTGCTGCCGGCGATCATCTACACCGGAACCGTCGCCCTGTACGTGGTCAAGCGGAAGTCGCTGCCGCCGAGCAAGGGGTTCGCCCTGGGCCGCTGGGAGATCCCGGTGATCGTCGTCGCGCTGATCTGGCTCGTCTTCGAGCTGCTGCTCTTCCGTGACTCCTCGTTCGTGGAGTCGTGGGTCTACGTACTCCTCATGCTCGCCCTCGGCGCCGTGTACTTCGCCTACCTGCTGTTCACCAGGGGCACGAAGGGCCTGGTGATGCCGGACATGCACTCCATCGACGCGGAGCTGACCGTCGACGCCTCGGACACGGCCAGGGGCAGGCACTCGGAGGGGGCTCACCGACGGTGACCACGGTACTGGCGATAGATCAGGGAACATCCGGCACCAAGGCGATCGTCGTCGACGCCCGAGGTGAGGTGCTCGGCCTCGCCGAGGTCCCGGTCCGCCCCACCTACCTGCCCGGAGGCGGAGTCGAGCAGAACCCCAGGGAACTGCTCGACTCGGTTCTCAACGCCGGCCGCCAGGCCGTCGCGCGGGCCGGGGTGCGGATCGACGCCGTCACGCTGGCGAACCAGGGCGAGACCGTCCTGGCGTGGGACCCCGCCACGGGCGAGCCCCTCTCGGACGCCATCGTCTGGCAGGACCGCCGCTCGGAGAGCATCTGCGCGGAGCTGGAGGAGTTCAAGGACCGGATCGCCGCGACCACCGGGCTGATCCTGGACCCGTACTTCTCCGCCCCGAAGATGGCCTGGCTGCGCCGGAACGTGACGGGGGAAGGGGTGGTCACCACCTCCGACTCCTGGATCATCCACCATCTGACCGGGGAGTTCGTCACGGACGTCGCCACGGCCAGCCGGTCGCTGGTCACCCGGCTCGACGACGCCGGGTGGGATCCGGAGCTGCTGGAGCTGTTCGGGCTCGGCACCGAGCGCCTGCCGCGCATCGTCTCCTGTGACGAGGTGGTCGGCCACACCTCCGCGTTCGGCGGGAACGTCCCCGTCTGCGGACTCGTGGTCGACCAGCAGGCCGCCCTGCTCGCCGAGAACTGCAGACACGCCGGAGAGGCGAAGTGCACCTTCGGCACCGGCGCGTTCCTGCTGGCCAACACCGGCACCTCCGCCACGCGCTCCACCGCCCACCTGGCCGCCTCGGTCGCCTGGCGGGTCCGGGGGGAGACCTCGTACTGCTTCGACGGCCAGGTCTACACGGCCGCCTCCGCCGTACGGTGGATCCAGGATCTCGGCTTCATCCGTAGTGCCGCGGACCTGGACGTGGTCGCGGCGGCGGACGCCGAGGGGGTGCTGTGCGTGCCGGCGCTGGCCGGCCTGGCGGCCCCCTGGTGGCGTCCCGACGCCAAGGCCTCGTTCTCCGGGCTGACCCTCTCCACCGGTTCCGGGCACCTCGTGCTCGCCGTACTGCAGGGGATCGCGGCGCAGGTCGCCGAGCTCGGCGACCTCGTCACCGCCGACCTCGGGCAGCCGCTGACCCGGCTGCGGGTGGACGGCGGGCTCACCCGGAGCAGGGTCCTCATGCAGGCGGTCGCCGACCTGATGCGGATCCGGATCGACGTCTACCCCTCCCAGCACGCCACCCCGATGGGGGCGGTGGCGCTGGCCCGCGCCTCGCTCGACCCGTCGCTCTCCCTCGCGGACGCGGTCCACCCGTGGGAGCCCAGCACGACCTACGAACCCCGATGGTCCGCTGATCAGGCGGCCGACTTCCGCTCCCGCTGGGCGGAGGCGGTCAACGCCACCCTGGCGCGGGAGGGAACACGATGAACACCACGTTCGACGTGGCGGTGATCGGTGCCGGCATCGTCGGCTCGGCCATCGCCAGGAAGCTGGCCGGCTACGAGCTGAGCGTCGCGCTGCTCGACGCGCGCGACGACGTCGGCGACGGCACGAGCAAGGCGAACACCGCCATCCTGCACACCGGTTTCGACGCCAAACCCGGCACCCTCGAATCCCGGCTGGTACGCGAGGGCTACCGGCTGCTGTCGGAGTACGCCGAGCTGACCGGCATCCCGGTCGAGCACACCGGGGCGCTGCTGGTGGCCTGGACCGCCGAGGAGCTCGACGCACTGCCGGGCCTGCGCCGGAAGGCGGAGCAGAACGGGTACGGCAAGACGGAGATCGTCGGCCCCGAGGAGGTGTACCGGCAACTTCCCCACCTCGGGGAAGGCGCCCTGGGCGGCCTGACCGTTCCCGACGAGTCGATCATCTGCACCTGGACCACCAACCTCGCCCTGGCCACGGACGCGGTCGGCCGCGGTGTGACGCTGCTGCTGAACCGGGCGGTCACCTCGGTCGAGGACCTCGGCGACCGCACGGTGCTGCGCGCCTCCGGCGGGGATGTGCACGCCCGCTGGGTGGTCAACGCGGCCGGGCTCGGCGCCGACGTCATCGACCGGCTGTTCGGCCACGACCGTTTCACGGTCACGCCGCGCCGCGGCGAGCTGCTGGTCTACGACAAGCTCGCCCGCCCGATGGTCAACAAGATCATTCTGCCGGTGCCCAGCTCGCGCGGCAAGGGCGTGCTGATCAGCCCCACCGTCTACGGCAACGTGCTGCTCGGTCCCACCGCCGAGGACCTCGTCGACCGCACCGACACCGGGACCTCGGAGCAGGGGTTCGAGTTCCTGCTGGGCAAGGGCGAGAAGCTGATGCCCGACCTGCTGCTTGAGGAGGTCACCGCGACCTACGCGGGCCTGCGCGCGGCGAGCGACCACCCCGACTACCTCATCGAGGCCGACGCCGGGCGGCGCTACGTGCTGGTCGGCGGGATCCGCTCGACCGGCCTGACCGCCGGCATCGCCATCGCCGAGCACGTCGCCGGCCTCGCCCGCGCCGCCGGGCTGGCGCTCGTGGCACGGGAGAACCTGCCGGAGCCGCCCCGGATGCCCAACCTCGGGGAGGCGTTCAGCCGCCCGTACCAGGACGCCGCCCGGATCGCCGCCGACCCCGCCTACGGCCACGTGGTCTGCTTCTGCGAGCGGGTGACCGCCGGCGAGGTCCGCGACACCTTCCGGTCACCGATCCCACCGGCCACCCTGGAGGGGCTGCGCCGCCGCACCCGGGCGATGAACGGGCGCTGCCAGGGGTTCTTCTGCGGCGCCGAGATCAAGAAACTGCTGAAGAGCAGGGGCGAGAGCGCCTGCGAGCAGCGCCACGCACCACTGGAGGCCGGCCGATGACATCCGGCGACATCACCACCCTCACCCCTGCCGTCGTCATCATCGGCGCCGGCCCCTCCGGGCTGAGCGCCGCCCGTGAACTCGCGCCGAGGATCAACGGCGACGTCCTCGTCCTCGACCGGGAGAGCACGGCCGGAGGCATCCCCCGGCACAGCGACCATCCCGGCTACGGGATCAGGGACATGCGGCGTTTCATGAGCGGTCCCGCCTACGCCAGGAGGCTCGTCCGGCAGGCCGAGGCCGCCGGTGCGAAGATCCTGACGAACGCCACCGTGACGAACTGGGCCGGTGACCGGACGATCGAGGCCACCACCCCGCGGGGCCGCATCCGGGTCGAGGCGCGGGCCGTCATCCTGGCGACCGGTGCCCGGGAGCGCCCACGACCGGCCCGGCTCATCCCCGGAGACCGCGCCCACGGCGTCTACACCACCGGGCACCTGCAGAATCTCGTCCACCTGCAGCACGGGAAGGTCGGCAGGAGAGCCGTCGTCGTCGGCGCCGAGCTGGTCAGCTGGTCGGCCGCGCTGACCCTGCGCGAGGCCGGTTGCCGGACCGTCCTGATGACCACCGAGTATCCCCGGCCGGACTCCTACTCCCTGTTCAGCATCCCCGGCAGGCTCCTCTTCCGTACCAGGGTCGCCACCCGCACCCGGGTGACGAAGGTCATCGGCCGGCCGGAGCTGCGGGCCGTCGAGATCGAGGACATCGACACCGGTGCCAGGCGGATCGTCGAGTGCGACACGCTCGTCCTCACCGGCGACTGGATCCCCGACCACGAACTGGTGCGCGCGGCGGGAATCACCATGGACCCCGGCACGAACGGCCCGCTGGTCGACAACGCGCTACGTACCGACAGGCCGGGCGTGTTCGCCGTGGGCAACCTGCTCCACCCGGTCGACACCGCGGACATCGCGGCGATCGACGGCGCCCATGTCGCGCGCTCCGTCATCGCCTGGTTGCGCGGCAGGAGCGCGCCCGCCGAGCAGGTGCGTCTCGTCGCCGACGCGCCCTTCCGCTGGGTGGCGCCGGAGATCTTCCGTCCGGGGGACCCGGCCCCGGCCCGTCGCCGCCTGCTGCTGTGGAGCGACCGCTACATCCCGTTCCCCCGGATCGTGCTCCGGCAGGGGGGAAGGGTCATCGCACGGAGGCGGCTGTGGTGGCCGGCGGCTCCCGGCCGGGTGTTCCGTATCCCGACGAGTGTCCTCAGCGCGGTCAGGGCGGATGCCGGTCCGGTACACATCGGCGTGGAGACCTGACACATCCCCGGCAGGCGGCCCCCGGCCCCCCGGCCGGGGGCCGCTCGCGATGCGAACTCACCGCAGAGGAGCGCAAGCAGCACAGGCCCGGATGACAGATCCCGCCCCCGACCGCGCTGTCCCCATCGGCGTCCCGAGACGACGAGGGTGGGAGGCCGGGTGCGACACCGGTCCCGGCTCCCTGGCCATCCGGTGACGACCGGGGGAGGCCGAGGTACCCGGCCGGTGGGCCACGTACAGAATGTCTGTTGTGGAAGCCCGAATCGCGATAGCCCCGTCTCCGGAGGCGGGGGCGGCCTACGACCGTCCCAACTCCCCCGACCTCGACCGCCTGCGCCTCAGGGTCGAGGAGGCCGTGTCCGGCGGCGGCGGCGTCAATGTCCCGCTCACCGAGGCGGACGGCCTGGTGTGGCTCATCCCCGGTGAGCCGGAACTGCTCCGCTCGGCGCTGGAGGCCCACCCCCGGATCGGCTGGGTGCAGTTCCCCTGGGCGGGGGTGGAGAGATTCACCGCGTCCGGCGTGCTCGACCGCCCGGTGGTCTTCAGCTGCGCCAAGGGGTCGTTCGCCGGGCAGGTCGGCGAGCACGCGCTCATGCTGATGCTGGCCTGCCTGCGCAACCTCGCCCGGCAGGCGCGCACCCCCCGCTGGTGTTCGGTCGATCCCAGGTCCCTGCACGGCCGGCGGGTGACGATCCTCGGCGGCGGCGGTATAGCGACCGAGCTCATCCGGCTCCTGCGGCCGTTCGAGTGCCGGATCCGGGTGATCCGCCGCCGGGCGGAGAACATCGAGGGCGCCGAGGAGACGCTGCCGCCCGAGGCCCTGCCCGCCGTGCTTCCGGAGACCGACATCCTGGTGCTGGCCCTCGCCCTGACGCCGGAGACGACCCACATCGTCGACGCCGCCGAGCTGGCCCTGCTGCCGGCGCACGCCGTCGTCGTCAACGTCGCCCGCGGCGCGCACATCCGGACCGACGCGCTCGTCGAGGCCCTCCGCGCCGGGACGATCTCCGCCGCCGGGCTGGACGTGACGGACCCCGAACCGCTCCCCGTGGGGCACCCGCTCTGGACCGACCCCAGGGTGCTCATCACCTCGCACTGCGCCGACTCCGCCGAGTACGTCACCCGGATGTTCTGCGAGCGGGTCGAGCGGAACGTACGCAACCTGCGGGCGGGCCTTCCGCTGGAGGGGGTCATCGATCCCGCCGCGGGATACTGACGGGCTCGCGACCGGAGCGGCACGCCGCCCGGGTGGTTCGGTCAGTGGCTCACGCCCGCGCCGATCACCTGCGCGGCGCCGAGGTAGCCGGCCAGCAGGCTCTCGGCGAGCGCCCACACCGTCTCGTCTCCGGGCAGGAAGTACGGGCTGTGCAGTCCCGCCTCCGTGTCGGTGCCCACGAACAGCATCAGCGACGGCACGACCGACGCGAAGTGGGCGAAGTCATCGGCACCGCAGGAGCGCAGCGTGGCGGGCATGTGGTGGGCGTAGTCGACGAGGATGCAGCCGGTCTCCTCGGCGAGGCGGGCGTCGTTGACGAGCACCGGATCCCCGTAGATGATCCGCATCTCCGCCTCGCAGCCGTAGGCGCGGGCTATGCCCTCGGCGAGCTCGTGGAAGCGGTGGTGCAACTGCCGGCGCCAGGACTCCGACATCGTCCGGATGGTGCCGCGGGCGGCGGCCTGCCCTGGAATCGCGTTCGGAGCGCTGCCCGCCGCCACGGTCCCGAAGGTGACCACCGTCGGCGTCATCGGGTCGGCGTCGCGGCTGACCAGTTGCTGGGCGGCCACGATGATCTGGGCGAGTGCCAGGATCGGGTCGCGGGCCAGGTGGGGATAGGCCGCGTGCCCGCCATGGCCCCTGACGATGACCGTGAACTGGTCCGCGGAGGCGTTGACCGCGCCGGGGGTGCAGGCCGTCTGACCGGCTTCGAGCACCGGCTGGACGTGTGCCGCGATCATGGCGCCGACCTGGTTCCGCTGGAGCGCGCCCGACTCGACGATGTCACGGGCGCCGGAGGGGGGACCCTCCTCGCGGGGCTGCAGCACCGCGATCATCGGCGCCGGCGCCTTCACGTGGTCGACCGCCCTGGTCAGCGCGACCAGGGCGGCAAGGTGGACGTCATGGCCGCAGGCGTGCATGGCACCGTTCCGCGAGGCCCAGGGCACCCCCGTCTCCTCGGGGATCGGCAGGGCGTCCAGCTCTCCGCGCACTCCGACGGCCGGGCCGTCGCCGCCGACCCGGAGGAGCGCGCCGGTCCCGGCCACCCGCTCCATCGCGCTGCCCTCGGGCAGCGCGTCCAGCACCCGTTTGAGCGTCGGCTCCTCCTGGCCGGACAGGCACGGCTCGGCGTGCAGTTCCCGCCGCAGCCGGAGGGCGGCGGGCAGCTCGGCGTGGAGCGCGTCGCGGAGCCGCGCGCCGATCTCGCTCACGCTCTCTCCCCGAGACCGCGGGGGTGGCCACCCCTCATGCGTCCTCCCCGCCGAGCGCACGGGCCACGGCGGGCCTGCCGGGCGGGTGCGAATTCATCGAAGACTCCTCTGTGGTCGCCAGCCCGGCCATCGGGCACGACAAGACTCGTCATACCCTCCTGAACCTCCTGAACCACTCCGAACCGCCGGTAGGGTCCCGGCGGGCACGGCGCGGCTCATCCCGTGAGGCGAGGATCCCTGGACGGGCCACCGGCCGCCTCACCATCCGCCTCACCATCCGCGTCGCCTGTCACGACGCCCGCACGCCCGGCCCGGGTGCCGTACCCCCCGCTTCCGGCGCGGGAGCCTCGTTCGAGGTCGAAGGCTCGGCGGGGGAACGGGATGCCGCTAGAGCCGCAGGGCCGGGATGCCGGTGGGATGAGGGCGGACGGGTTCGGGGAGGCTGAGGACGAACCAGACGGTCTTGCCCCCCGAGGAGGAGTGCGTGACGCCCCAGTCGTCGGCGAGGGCGTCGACGATCTGCAGGCCCCTGCCACCGGTGGCCTCCATGTCGCGGGCGCACACCCGGGGCGCACCCGCCCCGGGGTCGAAGAGCTCGCCGTGGACCAGGCCCCCGCCGCCGCCGCGGATGCGCAGTGCGCACGCGGCACCACCGTGCTTGACGGCGTTGGTGACCAGCTCGCTGACGACCAGCACGCAGTCGTCTATGAGGTCGTCCACACCCCACAGGGAGAGCTCCCGGCGAACCATCGAGCGGGCATCACGCACGCTTGACGGGGCGGCGGACAGCAGGCACTCGGCCGCGTACTCGGGGACGGCGTCAAGGTACGCCGCGGATGAGTTGTGGTGGAGAGACACTGCGCCTCCTTCTCGTGGGAGCGCTCCCACAACAAAGGTAGAACATCTAACCGCATCTGTGAATTGATTTCGCCCTAATTGTTTCCGCCCCATGTCGCAAAAGTGAGGAAAATTCACTTCATCGGATACCGCGCGAACGAGGAGCGCGGTCCCATCGGCTGGGGACGGATGCCCGCGCGCCCGTGGCCACGGCGGCGACGCCGGTCACCGGCCCGGCCATGACGCCCAGGATTCTCGACATCACTCCTCGTGGCCGACACGTGCCGTTCTCCGCCCGCCCGGAGGGCTGGGCGATCGGACACGACCGTGGCACCGGAAGGTGCGGCAGCTGAAAATCACAATTCGCTCCGAGCTCCTGACAACCCGCCCGCCGCCCCTTCGAGAAGGCCCAACCTTACGGGTGGGATGACTTGTCTTCGCTGATCAGGTCAGGGTTCGGACCAGATGGGCGGCTCTCGCACAGGGGGATCAATGGTCATTTCGCCGAGTACCGTATGAACATGCACAGCCGATCCGCCAGGATCCATGAGACAGGGTGTGAGACCGTGCCGGAGCACGAACCGAACGTTCCGCGTGTCATGTGGCAGCTGCTGGAGCCTCTGCACGCCGTCACCTACTTCGCCCCGGAGGCTCGGGCGGCGTCCGACGCAGTCGGCATGCGCGGCTTCTGGATGGGGTACTTCGCGACCAGGGCGGCACCACTCGGACCGGTCGGCCCCGACGTCGTCACGGCCGCCTTCCACGGCTTCCCCCCGGCCAAGGTCTCCAGGGCACTCCCCGACGCGTGGACGTTCGCTACTCCCGGCGACGTGCTCCGCGCCCGGCTCGACGGGGCGAGGGCGGCGCTGCGGAACCTGCTCACCGACGAGGTGGCCGGCCCGGACGACCTGCGCGCGGCGGCCGACCTCGCCTGGCAGGCCGCCCGGCTCGCCGACACCGCGGGCCGGGTGCTGAGCGCGGCCAACCAGGCACTGCCGGCACCGGACGAGCCGCACCTGCTGCTCTGGCAGGCCGCGACCACGCTGCGCGAGCACCGGGGAGACGGGCACGTGGCCGCGCTCGTCGCCCACGGCGTCTCCCCGATCCAGGCCCACCTGCTCAAGGTCGCCGCCGGTGAGACGGACCTGGACCTGCTGCGCGTGGCACGCCCCTGGCCGGACGAGGAGTGGGAGTCCGGTGCCGCCGCCCTGCGCGAGCGCGGATGGGTCGACGCCTCCGGCGCCCTCACCGCCGAGGGCACCCGGGTGCGCGCGCGGATCGAACGGCTGACCGACGAGGCCGCGGCCGGCCCCTGGCGGGCCCTCGGTGACGAGCGGACCTCCGCCCTCGCCCGGCTGCTCCACCCGCTGACCGAGGCCGTCGTGAAGGCGGGCATCCCGCCGACGCTGAGCCCGATCGGCCTGCCCCTGCCGTCCGGAGGCGAGAACGGCCGGGAGCTCTCGCTCCCGGCCTTCCCCTCGAAGATCAGCTGAGGTCTGGGCGGCGGGAGGCCCGCCGCCCCGTCACGGATCAGCTGAACGGCAGCCGTACGAGGGACTGGTTGCCGACGCCGAGGGCGGTGGTGCCGTTGCCGATGGCGCTCCAGACCTCGACCTTCACCTGGCCTCCCGACAGGTTGCCGAGCGCCCCCGAGGCGGACTGCGGCCCCGCGCCCTGCGTGTAGTGCTCCCAGCCCGTCACCGGGTCGGTGGCGAAGTAGGCGTAGGTCTCCACCCTGTCCCAGCTCCCGTTGCCGGTCAGGTCGTAGGAGACGCGGATCTGGGTGCCGTTGGCGACCGTGGTGCCCGCGTCCACGAAGAGGTCGAACGTGGTGGAGCCGCCGTTGTAGGTGCCGGTGAGGCCGGTCGCCGTGAAGACCTGCGCGTTGGTCGGGATACCGTCGCGGTTGCCGTTGGCGGCGGCCAGCGTGACGGTGCCCGCGGTGCCCGCGGTGCCCGGCAGCCCGCCGCCGGACTGCAGGTAGCGCGTCGCGGTGAAGGGGCCCACCGTCGGGGTCGGGGTCGGGGTCGGGGTGGGCGTGGGAGTCGGGTCGGGGCCGGTGCTGCCTCCGCCGGCGTTGCCGCCGCTCCAGGTGAGGGCTCCCGAGGTGACGGTCTTGCCCGCGGGCACGTTGAGCGTCGTGCCGTTGGAGAAGGTCACCGTGATCGCGCTGCCGGTGATGTTGGACGCGACGTAGGTCCGGGCGCCGTTCTTGCTGAACACCTTGGCCAGCGGGTGGTTGGCGGTCACCGAGTTGTCCACGTTGCCGAGAGCGGCCAGGTTGCGGATCCAGTGGAAGGTGTGGGCCCTGCTCTCCCCCTCCTCCGGGGTGAAGCCGCCGTTGGCCCTGAGGTTCGCCAGTGCCGTGTCGCCGTTGCCCAGGGCGAGGAACTCCCAGATGATGTCCTGCCACACGGTGGGCGGGCCGCCGTTGTTACGGGTCAGCTCGTTGTAGTTGGTGGTCACGTAGCCGGGGTTGTCGCCCAGGTAGAAGTGCCCGCCGGTGACCGGGAGCATGTTGATGCCCTGGATCATCTCCGGCTCGGCGCTGAACCAGGTGGCGTAGGCGGCGCCGGAGCCCCAGACCATGCCGACGGTGCTGTGG
This sequence comes from Streptosporangium sp. CA-115845, assembly GCF_050943795.1. Classification (NCBI taxonomy): domain Bacteria; kingdom Bacillati; phylum Actinomycetota; class Actinomycetes; order Streptosporangiales; family Streptosporangiaceae; genus Streptosporangium; species Streptosporangium sp. CA-115845. Next base: position 8,073,981 of record NZ_CP191988.1, read on the forward strand.
CCGAAGGCGGCGGGGAAGTTCTGGTCGCGCACGTCGAACCAGTACTCCTGGATCGCCGCGTTCTGGGTCGTGTAGATGTAGATGCCCGCGTCGCGGACCGCGGTGTTGCCGGTGGCCTGTCCCCACTGGATGAGGGCGTTGGCGAAGTTCATGCCCTCCGACGAGGACTCCTGGTTGTTGCCCGAGCCGAACGATCCGTGCCCGGCCGCCCAGTCGTGGCCCGCGTAGATGTCGAAGTCACGCAGGTAGGGGAAGCGGGTGTCGTTGCGGTCGTAGTTGTTGGCGTCGCGGATCAGCAGGTCCACCATGCCGCCGTACTGGCTGGTCTTCGCCCAGTCGGGGTCGAACTTGGCCAGGGTCGCGGCGGCGGCGATGTAGTAGCCGTAGTGGAAGTGGTGGTCGTTGAGCTCCAGGTCGGAGCCGTACGAGGCCGGGTAGCCGAGCAGGGTCCCCCAGGCCGGGTTGTAGTAGAAGACCCGGGTGGTCTTGCCGGGCGAGGCGGTGAACCAGTCGTTGAGGCGGCTGCGGATGGCGTTCAGCGCGGCGGTGCGCACCGACGTCAGGTTGAGCTGGTCGGCGATCTCCGCGATGCGGGCGGCCCTGCCCAGTCCCTTGCCCGTCCAGTAGGTGTCGTCGCCGCGGATGTCCATCGGGTTGCCGAGTTCGGCGTTGAGGTGGTTGGTGATCGTGGTGAGATCGGCACCCGAGTTGTCGGCCACCGCGGGGACCTCGGGCAGCACGCCGGTGTACTTCATCGACGTCCTGAACTGCGTACCGGTGACGATCTTCATCTGGCCGCGCGCCGAGACGTAGGTCTGCGCCAGCGGCGTCGAGCCGGTCAGGTGGTTCCACTGGTGCGGGTAGAGCGCGATGACCGTACCGGTCGCGCTGCCCTGCCTGGCCGTGGTGGTGAAGGCGTACGTCGTGGTGAGCGTGCTGTTGGACGGCGCGTAGGAGTACGAGACCTGGGTGCCGGTGACGTGCGCGTGCGCGTACTGGCCGTAGGTGTTCGCCAGGGCCACGCGGTCGCCGCCGGCGGGCAGCGCCGCCACCGAGAAGAAGCCCTTGCCCGCCAGGGACGAGCTGATCGTCGTGCCGCTCACCGACCAGGTCGCGCCGGTCGGGGCGTAGGCGACGTAGTCGCGGCCGCCCGCGGTGAAGCCGATGGTGGCACCGCTGTTGGACCAGACCGAGGGGGTGCCGGCCGCGGTGATCTGCGCGTCACCGCCGGTGATCTGGAAGTAGGCGAACGGCAGGCCGTGGCCGATGGTGGCCTTCATGGTCCGGCCGCCACCGCTCCAGTACGGGGTGACGGTCCAGTCGCTCCAGCCGTCGACCTTGACGTCCGGCGAGTTCAGGCCCGCGACACCGACCCTGATGTTCTCGACGTACGGGTAGTGGTACTCCCCCACCCCGGTGGCGGTGCCACTGATCTGCGGGGTGGTGTTGTAGGAGAAGCCGAGGCCGCCGGCGAAGGTGTCGTAGGAGATCGGGTGGGCGTGCAACGGCTCGCCGTACGCGCAGTCGGTCTTCTTGAACAGGATCGACGACCACCAGTCGTTGGTGGGCACGGCTCCGGCGGGGGCGTTGGCCGTCACCCACTGGCGGGGGTTGGTGGAGAGGGAGCCGCAGCCGGTCGGCAGCGAGCGGCCGGCCGGGAGGGTGTCGGCATAGCTACCGGCGCCGACCGTGGCGGCCTCGGCGGAGTGGACGGCGCCGAGGCCGAGCAGCCCGGCCACCATCGCGACGACCACGCCGGCGGCGAGGCGCCTGCGGCGGGTCCGGATGCGGTGGGCGAGTCGTCCTTCGCGGGGGTGCGCATTGTCCGGACCCGTGGTCCGGTTCGAGGGATCCATTGGGGGGTGCCTCCGGGGAGAGGAGTCGGGCTCCGAAGCGGACCGGCATGAGAGAGCGCTCTCTCACCGCAAAGTAACGGCCCGCGTCACAGCAGTCAACGTTTCGCGTTGGTAACGAATAAGTAAAGAGCAGATATGCAGGCGGGACGGCATAGGCCCAGAAAACAGGGCGTTCCATCGCACGACACCCGCACCAGGCACCCGAAGGTGGCACATCGACCCGCTGGCCAACGATCAAGGAATGGACCTACCCTGTTCTGAGAGCGCTCTCAGAACTGATCGACATCCAGGGCCGATCAGCCCTTGGCCACACCCGCTTCCACCCCCCGCGCGACCCACCCCGTCAGACCTGGCACCTCCACCCACGCGCGCCGCCCGGCGCACGCGCCTGCCCATCGACGGGGCGGCCACAACTGACGGGACGGTGACAAAATCAGTACTGGACACTCAGCGTGATGACACATTTACTTTGCGTGACCATCCAGGCACTCCCCGTCCCAGGAGAGATCATGCGAAGCAGGAAGCTCATGACCGCCACCCTGAGCGTCGCCGTCGGCATCGCGAGCCTGACCGCGATAGCCGCCTCCGTACCGGCCGCCGCCGATACGGAGGCCGCGGCCGACTTCACGGGCTACCAGATCGTCAAGCTCCCGAACGCCAACGTCCCCAACTTCCAGCGCCGTGTGGTCCGCTGCCCCGCCGGGAAGAAGGCCGTCGGCGGCGGCGCCGAGGCACAGGGCAACCAGGCCGTCCTGGTGGGTTCCTTCCCCACCGATGACGGCGGCGGCTGGATCGGCCTCGGCCGCCAGCCCGGTTACAACGACGTCGGCATCAGCGTCTACGTGATCTGCGCCAACGTCGGCTGATCACTCCCCGGAGAATCACGGGCTCGGGTCCTGGCCGTGACGGCCCGGACCTGGGCCTTTCCCGTCCTTCGACGACGATCCGTTCCTCAGGCCGGGAGCGCGGCTGGACTTTCCGGCGGCCGGCCGCTGTCCCCCCGTTCCCGGGGAACAGCGGTTCGCCCCCACCGGCTGTCGGACCGTCACACGCCCACGAGGCCCGCACGACCTACTATGTAACGGTGCCGCGACCAAGCGAGTTCGCCGACCACATCAGTGAGATCCCGGACGCCCGGCGCGATCCGGCGTCCGGGGGCACCGAGTCCGGCTCGCTCGCCCATGACCGGGGAGAGCGCCTGCCGCCCTCGGCCGAGCGCATCGGACGGGCGATGACGGCGTTCGCCGCGGGCGACGCGCTGGGCGTCCCCTGGGAGGGCTCGGACCCGACGGCGATCGACGCCGGCCGCATCGACGAGATCCCGGCCACCCGGCAGGGCTGGCCGCGCGGCGCGACCTCCGATGACACCGCCCAGATGCTCCTGGTCTGCGAGTTGCTGGCCGACACCGAGGGGAACCCGACCGCCGAGGCCTTCCTGACCCGGCTCGCCGCCGCGGCGGACGAGATCCGCGGCATCGGCCCGACCACCCGCCGCGCCCTGGCCCACTTCGGTGGGACCGGCACGCTGCCCGAGCCGATCCCCGGCGAACGCCCCACCAACGGCGCGGCGATGCGCATGCTCCCCGTCGGCTGGACCACTCCCGCCGCCGAGGAGGACCTGCGCCGTCACCTGGTGGAGGCACTGGCGATCGGCACCCACCGCGCCCCGGAGGCCATCGCCGCCGCCTGCCTCGTCGCCGCGATGGCCGCGTGGGCGATCGAGGGCGCGGGAATCGACGCGGTCCTGGCCGCCGCCGAGGCCGAGGCCGGCTGGGTCGCCGGCCGCTACGGGGAGCCCGTCGCCGTCCGCGCCGCCCTCGCCGGCACCTGGACCCCTCCCGCCGGAGGCGTCAGCCTCGACGCGCTGGAGACGACCGCCGCCGTGGTCCACGTCCTGAGCACGGCAACGGATCTGGACTCGGCGCTGCGCCACTCCGTCCTCCTCGGCGGCGACACCGACACCGTCGCCGCGCTGGTCGGCGGAGTCCGCGGCGCGCTGGCCCCGGACGAGCTCGACGCCCTCACCTGGCTCCCCCTGGTGGACTTCGACCGCCCCACCGACCTGGTCGAGCGGCTCCACCGGCTGAGCGTCGCCCGGCACGGTCGATGACCGCGTCCGGCGCGACGCCGCGCCGGATTCGCGCCGTCCGATGATCATGCCGCGCGTGTCATCGGCCGCCGCCAGGTTGGTCACCACACAAAGAAAGCCCAGGTCAGTACTGACCTGGGCTTCCTGCCGGTGCGCCGCCAGGGACTCGAACCCCGGACCCGCTGATTAAGAGTCAGCTGCTCTAACCAACTGAGCTAGCGGCGCGCGACCTGGACAAGACTACCGGACCCGGCGCTGTAGTCCGTACATACGCCGATATATGAGCATCAACGAACCTGTGGCGGCTACGGTTTCGCCGGGCGGGGCGGGAGCGCGGAATCATGCGGCGACCTGCGATTCGAGGAGGGCAGGGCGGTGTTCCGTACCGGCCGACCGGGACGTATCCCGTTTAGGGCCCCTCACCCGGGTACGTGACCGGAGCCCGGAGAATCCACATCAAGGGAGATGTTCAACCATGCAGCCCGAGCTCTGGAACTACCGCGCCGACGTGTACGGCCAGGACAGGACGCTCGATGTCGCCGGGTACCACGTGGAGGCCACCGACGGGAAGATCGGCTCCGTCGACGAGGCGACGTACGAGGTCGGCGGGAGCTACCTCGTCATCGACACGGGCCCGTGGATCTTCGGCAAGAAGGTCCTCCTGCCGGCGAGCACCGTGACCCAGATCGACCCGCAGGAGAAGAAGATCTACGTCGCGCGCACCAAGCACGAGATCAAGGGCGCGCCCGAGTTCGACGAGGCCGGCTTCAAGGAGCCCGCCTACCGGGACCGCGTCGGCGAGTACTACGGCCGCTTCCCCTTCGGGCGCGGACCGGGCACCGCCTGATCCGGCACGCCGAACGACGAGAGGGGCCCGCCACCCGGCGGGGCCCCTCTCGTTTCCGGTGCCGCCCGACGGCACTTCAGGGCCAGGTCGGGTCGCCCGAGGAGTCGAGGGAGCCGGGGATGACATCGAGGCGCCCGAGAAGGGTGAGGAAGGTGGAGGCGTACGGGGAGTCCTGCACGACGGCGGCGACGCGGTTCCAGTCGACCTGCTCGCGCAGGGCACGGACCTGGGGCAGCAGCGAACCGTAGTCGCAGGTGTGCTCGGAGAACGGCAGCAGCCACGAGATGACCAGGTCGGTGGCCTCCAGGACGGGCAGGATCACCGCCGAGGTCTTCATCGGCTCGGCCCGCTTCAGCAACTCCGGGGTGATCGGGTGATCGCAGATCGAGAAGATCAGATCCACCAGCCTGCCCTCGTCGAACGCCTTGACCAGCCAGTCCTCCGGCGGCTTGAGCGTCTCGAAGCCCAGCTTGCCCAGCGCTTCGAGCGCGAGCGGCACGTCCTCGACGGGGAGGACGAAGTCGACGTCGTGCAGCGAGGGTGCGGCTCCGCGCGCGTACGCCGCACAGCCTCCGGCGAGCGCGAACCTGACATCCGCCTCCTTCAGCCCGCTGCTCGCCCGCTTCAGCGTTTCCAGGATCGCGTCCGTGACCTCATGACTGTGGCTGCCCATGGCTCACGCGTACCCCATAACATCCACGGTAGGCATGCCGGAGTTTGACTCGGGTAAACGGGGCGTATGGTTCAGGTCGAACATACGCAAAGAGAAAATCCCCACCCTGGAGAAAGCCGCAAGGAACGCGTCGACCGCGAGCTCGGCGAACTCCTCCAGGGCCTGCGCGTCGCGGTCACCGGCGTGCAGGTGCTTTTCGCCTTCCTGCTGACACTGCCGTTCGCCGCGGGCTTCAACAAAGTCGACGTCCTGGGGCACTGGCTGTTCTTCATCGCCCTGCTGAGCGCCGCCATCGCGTCCGTCTGCTTCATCACTCCAGCCGCCCAGCATCGCCTGCTGTTCCGGACCGGGCTGAAGGAGAAGATGCTGCACCGCGCCAACGGAGTCGGCATAGCGGGGGCCGCCGGGCTCGCGATCGCGATGACGAGCTCGGTCGCGCTGGTCGCGGAGACGGTCATCAACGCCTGGCCCGCGGCGGTGTTCGGCGGGGCCGTGGCCCTGTCCAGCGCCTGGCTGTGGTTCGTTCAGCCAATAATCGATCTATACCGAACAGAGGATGTTAAGCCATGAATTGTGAGGGCAGAGGCCGATTATGGCTACTTTACTGTGGATCATTGCAGTTATCCTCGTCATCTCCGGGATCTATGTGATCCTGGCCCGTCGCGATCTCCTCTGGGGGATCGTCCTCATCGTCCTCGGCTTCCTCATCGGCCCCGGGGGTGTGAGCATCTTCAATGTCTGACGCGAGCCCCGCGCTCGCGAAAGCCCCCGTCCGGCGTCAGCCCGCCGGACCGTTCGACACGAGCTTCGCGCTCGTAGGAACGCACGTCGCCCCGAACTCCCAAGAAGCCTCGCGGGCCGGGTCTCCCCGGCCCGCTTCTTCATGTCCGCCCCTCCCCCGCCACCGACGGCCCCCACGGTGGTGGCGCCCGGTGGTGCGGGGGAGGGGCGGGCGCCCATCTACAGCGGGCCCTCCTACAGGAGGTACACCCCGTACGCCCGGCCCAGCACCGGCAGCGCCACGTTGCGCACCCGGATGCCGCCCGGGGTGACGCCCTTCTCCGTACCGGCGTGCGCGTGCCCGTGGATGATCAGGTCGGCGCCCTCGGCGTCGACCGCCTCGGCCAGCAGGTAGCTGCCGAGGAAGGGGTAGATCTCCAGCGGTTCCCCGTCGAGGGTGTCCTTGACCGGCGAGTAGTGGGACAGCACGACCCGGTAGTCGGCCTCCAGTTCCTTCAGCGCCACCCGCCAGCGATCGGCGATCCGCTTGGTGTGGCCGATGAACGCCTTGATCTCCGGCTCACCGAAGTCGCTGGCGCACTTGCCCGCGTACCCTCCGCCGAAGCCCTTGCCGCCGGCCACGCCGAGCCGTATCCCGTCGATGTCGATCACCGTCGCGTCGTCGTGCAGGACCTCGATACCGCCCCCGCGCAACAGCGCGGCGATCTCAGCGGGCCGGTCGGAGTGGTAGTCGTGGTTGCCGAGCACCGCCACCACCGGGATCGGCAGGTCGCGGAACTCGTCCGCCACCATCTCCCCCTCCTCCATGGTGCCGTGCCGGGTCAGGTCGCCGGCGAGCAGCAGCACGTCGGCTCGATCCTCGATGCCGTCGAGCCGCCTGCGGTAATCCCCCCTGAGACTCTCGTCCAGGTGCACGTCTCCGACCGCCGCGATCCGCAGCGCGCTCACAGCTGTTCCTCCCTCACCGGCTCCACCACGCTCACGACATCGATCTCGTTGTGGACGACCAGCCCGGGAGCCGCCTCCCCGGCCACCTTGGCGATCAGCTCGCGGCGGTCGGCGCTGGTGATCTGGCCGCGCAGGTAGAGCTGATCACCTCGGACATCCACCCGGACGCCGAGTTCCGTGGTTCTCTCGTCCTCGGCGAGCGCGCGCTGCACACGCGCGGCGACGTACTGCGGAGCCTCCATCGTCGAACTCCTTTCCGTCCAAAAAAGCTCGCCTTCCCGTGGAACCCAAGGTCAAACACGTTTAAAACCCCCACTGAGGGCAGAGGAGGCCGCTGTGCCCAGGACGCGGGCACGCCTGCCCCGCATAACTCGGTGGAGACGTGCCCATGAAGATCGCCATGGTTTCAGCGTTATCTAGCGAGGAACCCCGGGCGTTCACGCCCGGGAGGAATCGCTTCCAGGTCCTGGGGTTGTGAACATCCGGTCGTTGGTCCGGGCGTTTCTGGTTTTCGATGTATCCCTTGATGATGCTCAAGGGGGCGCCGCCACAGGAGGTGGCGAAGTAGAACGGCGACCACAAATGGCCGCCACACACCTCGATCATGATTACTTCGCGGCGACGCAGCGGTTCGCCGGTGAAGACCCCGCACCGATACCCGGGTGTGAAGACCGAATGCGCGTGTAGCGGGCAGACAACGGTTCGGCCTCGGCCCCGGCGCAGGTCGGAGTCGGGTTCCCATCACGGTGACATGGACCTGACGCTAGGGTGTTCGAGGTGAAGCTGGTGGTGCAGGTGAGACTCCTGCCGACGCCTGAGCAGGCGGCGGCGCTGGAGGCGACCCTGTGCGCGGTCAACGCCGCGGCCACCTGGGTGGCGGCGCTCGCCCACCACCGGCGGGTGTTTCGCAATTACGACCTGCGCAGGCACGCCTACGGGCAGATCAAGGACGACTACGGGCTGGCGGCCCAAGCCGCGCAGCATGTCATCAAGAAGGTCACCGACGCCTACGCCACGCTGCACGCCAATGTCCGCAACGGCCAGGTGGGCAGGCCCGGCTCCGCGCGGCGCGAGCGGGCCCTGGCCACGCCGATCGTCTTTCGCCCCGGCGCGGCCCAGCCGTTCGACGACCGCTGCCTGTCCTGGCAGATGGACGCACGCACAGTGAGCATCTGGACCACGCGCGGGCGGATGAAGAGCGTGGCGTTCACCGCATCGGCCGATCAGCTCACGACGCTGGCCGCCTACCGCAAGGGCGAATCGGACCTGCTGTACCGCGATGGCAGGTGGTTCCTCATCGCCACCTGCGACCTGCCAGAGGTGGCGGTGCGCGCCCCGGACGGATTTTTGGGGGTGGATCTGGGGATCGCGAACATCGCGACCACCAGTGGCGGGGTTCGCCACAGCGGCAAAACTCTGAACGCGGTCCGCCACCGCCACCGCGAGCTGCGCCGCCGCCTGCAGGCCAAGCAGACCAAGTCCGCCAAACGGCTGTTGAAGCGGCGTCGCCGGGCCGAGGCCCGGTTCGCCGCGAACACCAACCACACCATCGCCAAACGCATCGTGACCGAGGCTGCACGCACCGGGCAAGGCATCGCCCTGGAAGACCTCCAGGGCATCCGCGACCGGGTACGGCTCCGCAGGCCCCAGCGGGTCACGCTGCATTCATGGAGCTTCCACCAACTGGGAGACTTCATCGCCTACAAGGCCGCCCGCCAGGGCGTCGCCGTTGTCCATGTCGATCCGGCCTACACCTCGCAAGCCTGCTCATCCTGCGGGCACGTGGACAAGAAGAACCGGCCCGGCCAGGCGACCTTCTCCTGCACGTCGTGCGGCTTCGCTGAGCACGCCGACGTCAACGCGGCCCGCAACATCGCCTCACGCGGGGTGGCGGGCTGGGCAGTGAGTCACGCTGCCGATGACGCGGCCTGAACCGTCGAACCCATCGACGGCGAGGAGCTGCAAGCTCGGTCGTTTACGGCCGAGAAGCTGACAGCATGCCAGCCCCCTCGCGACCGTCGGCGGAGCCGACGCCGGAGGCCAGAACGTCGCTGCTCACCACGCCGGGCCTGCTGGCGGCGTACGGCACCGCCGCCGCCGTCCGGGCACGCTCCGACTACGACTGGAACAAGATCGCCGACCGGACCGCCGCCGTGTACGCGGGGGTGATCTCCTCTCGCGTCCCGGCATGGCGGAAGGACGGCGCCCGCTCGTATCCGGGCGTCGCCTGACGGCTCTCCGGTCCCGGAATCAGGGTGACTCCTCCGCTCCCTGAAGGGAGCGGCTTCTCGCTAAGCCGCTTGCGCGACGTCGCGAAGGGCAAGCCCTGCCCGCAGGATGTTGATCGCCGCGTTGACGTCGGCGTGCGCCGCATGAGCGCACCGCTGACAGACGAACGTGGCCTGGGCGAGGCGGTTCTCCTTCGCGACATGCCCGCAGCGGGCGCACGTGCGGGAGGTGTGGGCGGGGTTCACCGCGATCAGCTCTCGACCGGCGCTTTCAGCCTTGTGCGACAGGATCGTCAAGAACACCCCCCAACCCGCGTCGAGAATCGAACGGTTGAGGCCGGACTTCTGGGCAACATTGCGGCCGGGCACCTCGACGGTGCCGGACGCCGAGCGGGTCATGTTCGCGATCCGCAGGTCCTCGCAGGCGATGACGTCGTAGTCGCGGACCAGCGCGAGTGCGGCCTTGTGCGCGCCGTCGAGGCGTTGACGGCCGACCTTGCCGTGCAGGGCGGCGACCCGCGCCACCGCTTTACGGCGCCGCGTGGAGCCGCGTTTCCTGCGGGCGAGGTTCCGCTGGGCGACGGCGAGGCGCTCGGCGGAGGCGGCCAGGTGGCGCGGGTTGTCCAGGTGCTCGCCGTCGCTGGTGGTGACCAGCCAGGCCACGCCCAGGTCGATCCCGACGACCGCGCCGGTGGCGGGCAAGGGTTCGGCAGGTACGTCGTCGCACGACAGCACGACGTACCAGCGGGAGCCTTCCCGCTTGACACTGATCGTCTTGACGGTGCCGCGCACCGGCCGGTGCCGGTGGGCGCGGATATGCCCGACACCCTGGAGACGCACGTAGGTGGCGGTAGGGTGTTCGGGCTGGGAGTCCCACCGGCAGCCGTCGCCGTCTTTGGGCCAGGTCACCGTGTCGAAGCACCCCTTGCCCTTGAAGCGGGGAAACCCCGGGGTGCGCCCGGCCTTGACGCGGGCGAAGAACGCGGCGAACGCCTTGTCCAGGCGGCGCAGGGTGGCCTGCTGGGAGGAGAACGACCACCGGCCCTGACCGCCGGTGTCATCGGCGCGGATGTGTTTCAGGTCGGCGGACTGCTCGCCGTAGCGGATGCTCACGCCCGCTTTGGCGTAGGCGGTGCGGCGGTGCTCCAGCGCGGCGTTGCAGAGGGCGCGGTGGTCGTCCAGGCAGGCGGTCAGCGCGGCGGCCTGCCTGCTGGTGGGGCGGAGCAGGAACTTGAACGACCTACGCACGAGCACCACCACTTTTGGAGGTGCGCTCGTACTGAGTGTTGATGTAGCGCCGCACCGTCTCGGCCGACACCGCGCCGACCGTGGCCACGAAGTACGACCGCGACCACAGCGTGGGCAGCTGGGAGCGCAGGTGCGGGAACTCGGCGCGCAGGTGGTGGGAGGTGAAGCCCTTGAACTGGTTGGCCACGTACGACGGCGAGTTCTTCGGGTTGGGCTTGACGAACAGATGCACGTGGTCGGGCATCACCTCAAGCGCCACGATCTCCCACCCGTGCTCGTCGGCCTTGGTGCGGATCAGCTCCTCCAGGCGGTCCTTCACCCGCCCGCCAAGGACCGGGCGGCGGTACTTCGGGCACCACACCACGTGGTACCCGAGGTCATACGCCGCACCGGGAGAAGTGCGTATCCGACGAGTCACATGATGTTTATAACAGCGCCGCTCATCTAATGCACGACGAACGGAGATCTCTGATGCGCAGACCAGACAGGTCAGGGCACGCTCGGGCCTTGGCGGCCCTCCCGCTCCCGATTCCCCCGTCGCCTAAAGGCGACGGTCCCCTCGGGAGGATCTGATGGAAAGCCAGAAAGGTCCCCGGTTCCGTCGACGGGACCGGGGACCTTCGGCCAGGGATCGGGTGCCGGGCCCCGGAGGGCCCGGCAGGTGATCACTTGCCGGTGGCTCTACGGCACTCACACGACCGGGGGGTCGTTGTAGCGCCGCTCCTCGTAGACGCGACGGTGCGCGACCGGGTCCTCGATCACCGTGGTGGCCGTCGAGTCCGCCACCGCCCGGCGGGCGATGCTGAGCCGGTACACGGCGAACAGGAGCCATGCGAGACCGCCGATCATCAGGATGACACCGACGACGTTGATGTCGAACCCGGCGATGTCGAATTCGACCGCCCAGGTGAGAATGGCGCCGAGCATGATGAGAATGATGCCGCCTGCAATGGTCATGGGATCTCCTCCTTCGAGCCAACGCATCCCCCCTATCCCCCACACGGCTGCCAAACGTCACCCGGCGGAGACAGCTGCCGACCACGGCGCCCCAATGAACGTCACGGGCCTGACGACTTCGGAAAAGTCGTCAGGCCCGTGGGTTCTCGGCGAAGAATCGGTTACCGGGCGGGCAGGACCGCACCCTTGTACTTGTCCTCGATGAACTTCTTGACCTCGGCGCCGGCCAGGATCTCGGCGAGCTTCCCGATCCGGGGGTCGTCCACCTTGGCCGGGACGGTGACCAGGCCGTTGGCGTACGGGTTGCCCTCGCCCTTCTCCAGGAGCAGGGAGTCGGTCGCGGGCTGCAGCCCGGCCTCCAGGGCGTAGTTGCCGTTGACGATCGCGGCGTCCACGTCCTCCAGGGAGCGGGGCAGCTGGGCGGCCTCAAGCGGCTTGAACTCCAGCTTCTTGGGGTTGTCGGCGACGTCGCGCTCGGTGGCCTTGACGCCGACCCCCTCCTTGAGGGTGATCAGGCCGTTGTCGGCCAGCAGCTTGAGCGAACGGCCGAGGTTGCTCGCGTCGTTGGGCAGCGCCACCTGGGCGCCCTCGGCGAGCTCGGAGACGTTCTTGATCTTCTTGGAGTACAGGCCGAGCGGCTCGATGTGGACCGGGGCGACCCAGCTGAGCTGGATGTTCTTGCCCTTGGAGAACTCCTCCAGATACGGGATGTGCTGGAAGTAGTTCGCGTCCAGGTTGCCCTCGTCGAGCTGGGTGTTGGGCTGGACGTAGTCGGTAAACTCGACGATCTCCAGGTTCAGCCCGGCGCCGGCGGCGAGGTTGTCCTTGACGTACTTGAGCACCTCGCCGTGAGGTACGGGGTTGACCCCGACCTTGAGCGGGGCATCGGCCTTCGGCGTGCCGTCGGCCGGTTGGGCCGTGTCGGTGGACGCCCCCCCGCATCCGGCCAGGGTCCCGGCCAGGATCAGTCCGGCCACGATCCCAAATATCTTACGCATGACTCTCCCCTAATTCCCCTTACAGCTGGTAGGAAATATCTCACAGGAACAGGGAAAAGGACAAATCCTCATTTGTCGCGCAAAGAGAGCATCTGCGCGATCTGCGCTGTACGCGAGACATCGACGCGTCTCGCCAGCTCGGTGACCTTGGCGTGCAGCCCGGTCGCGACCTCCACCTTGGCCATCTGGGAGGCGTCGTCCTGCTGGGCGATGAGCATGTCGAGGAACCTTCTCTCGAACTCGGCCGGGGGCGCCGCGATGAGCGCCGCCACCTCCTCATCGCTCACCCCGGGCATCCCGCCGTGCGCGGCGTGCTCGTCGTCCGGCGCCGTCGCGGGCTGCCCCCAGGCGGCCAGCAGGCCGGACATGGTGCTGGACTCGCGCTCCTGGGTCACGCCGATCGCCTCGGCCAGCTCGGAGACCTCGGGGCGGACCTGCCGCTCCCGTGCCAGCCGCACCAGCCGCACCACCTGCGCGTTGTGCGGCACCATCATCTGCAGGAACATCACGTCGGGGGCGTTGAAGGCGACCCCCTCGGCGGTACCCGTCGGCGGGGCGGGCGACGGGCTGGGCATCCCCTGACCCGCGCCGTGTCCGTCGTGCGCGTCATGATCAGAACCCTGGTCGGCACTCTGGGCGGCGGCGTCGTGCCCCGCGTGACCGGACGCGCCGCCCCGAAGCTCCTGGATGCTGTGGGCACCGCAGCCCGCGAGCAGCAGGACGCCCAGTACGACCACCGGGACCGCACGTCTCATCGAATACCTCCAGGGTGGAGACCCCGGACTCTGGCCCCGGGGGAGGAAGCGCGGCACGGTACCGCGCGGTTCGGCGTGGTGCTCGGTGTGCTGTTCGGTGTGCTGTTCGGTGGCGGCCAGGACCGGGCCCCGTACGCGCGGCGCCCTCGCCGCCGGGCCGGCGGAACCGGTGCGGGACCTCGGGGGAGAACGCCCGGCCGGGACGGTGGCTCGTCCCGGCCGGACGTCAACGGGTCAGACGCGCTGCCAGAGAGCCGGCACGTTCGGCGGCTCCCAGCCCGCCAGCGCGGTGTGCGGCTGCAGGCACCGGTAGGTCACGCCCCCGTAGGTCACCGTGGCGCCCGCCGCGTAGGCGGTGCCCGCCTGCCAGGAACCGCCCGGCTGAGTCGTCGGGGTGACGGTCGGGGTCGGAGTCGGGGTCGGCGTGGGGGTCACCGTCGGGGTCGGCGTGGGGCTGGGATCGCCTCCCCCGCCGAAGTTCACGTCCGAGCAGGTGTAGAAGGCCTCGGTGCTGCCCACGACGCGCTGCCAGATCGAGAAGATGAGCTGGCGACCGCTCCGCTGCGGGAGGTTGATCGTCCAGTTGGTGAACGTGCTGGGGTTCTGGTTGGTGAAGGTCCTGATGTGCTCCAGATCCGACCAGCGCAGCGGCTGGGTCGGGTCCCAGCTCTGCTTGGTGACGTAGAACTCGAAGTTGCTGTTCGCATGCGGCGCGGTCGCGTGGTAGGTGACCGTCAGCGGCCCCGGGGAGACCTGGGTGGCGGGCCAGTCGGCCCTGGCGAGGTTGAGCCCCCGGTACTTGTCGCGCCCGGCGCCGCAGAGCTGGCCGTCGGGAATGATCTGGCGGTGGTTGCCGCCGGCTTCGAGCCGGGACACCTCGTGCCAGTCGTAGAAGGCCTGGGTGCCGCCGGCCGCGACGGCCGCCTTGCACGCGCCGGACTTGGGGGTCTCCGGGCCCTCCGTCTTGCAGACGTAGGCCCGGCTGGGCGGGTTCGACATGGAACCGTGAGCGACCGCCGCGGTGGACGGCAGCAGCGCGAGCAGGGACCCTACGCTGAGCGCCGCGGCGGCACCGGTGGCCACCTTGTGTCGCAGATGCACGTGGACTCCTCCTGGGTTGGGGAATGGAGGCAGGACATGTCCAACGAGCCGACGGATAGCACGTTATTAACAAGAAACCTTACTAAGAGTCCGTCCCATAATGCCAGTCGAATAAGGATATAGATCCCTACCGGCACGATCCCAACCCTCCCGGCGAGCGCTCCGGCTCCCTCCTCCGGCACGGGTCGGGCCGCACTCCATGACCGGCATGCCCCCGCCGGATCCCGGGCTCCCGGAGGCGCCCCCGCTCCCTCCGGAAGCCGGAGCCGCACTCCATGACCGGCACGACCACGGGTCGTGGGTGAGGTCGTCACCGCGGCGAAGACCGGAAGCCGGAGCCTCACTCCATGACCAGCACGACCTTGCCCCTGCCGTGCCTGGTCCCAACCTCCCGGTGGGCGTCCGCGGCCCGCTCCAGCGGATAGGTCCTGCGCACCGGGAAGACGAACCTGCCCTCGGCGTACAGGGCGGCGAGCTCGGCGAGGCGGGACGCCAGCCGCTCCCCCCTGGTCCGCTGCGCCCCCAGCCCGGCGGCCCTGCCGTGCTCGACGAGGGTGAGGAGGCGCTCCCCCTTCACCAGTTCCAAGGAGATGTCGAACGCCTCACCGCCCGCGCCGTCCAGCACCATGTCCACCCCGCCGGGCGCCAGGTCGCGGATCCGCTCCAGCAGGCCCGCACCGTACGCGACCGGGATCGCGCCGAGCTCGCGCAGGTAGTCGTGGTTCTCCTCGCGCGCGGTGCCGATCACCGTGGCCCCCCAGAGCCGGCCGAGCTGGACCGCGGCGGTGCCGACCGCGCCCGCGGCCGCGTGCACCAGGAGCGTGTCGCCCTCCCCCACCCCGAGCTGCCGCAGCGCGATGTGGGCCGTCTGGGTCCCGGCGGTGAAACCGCCCGCCACCTCCCAGGGCATGTTCGCCGGTTTGGGCGTGACGTTCTCCGCGGGCACGACCACGTACTCGGCGTAGGCGTTCAGCACGGTGAAGCCCAGCACCTCGGCGCCGGCCGAGACCCCCGCCACTCCCGCTCCCACCTGGTCGACGACCCCGGAGAACTCGTTGCCGGGCACCCGGGGCAGCTCCCCGTCCAGTCCCGGCGGAGTCCACCCCTCCCTGATGGCCAGATCTAACGGCTGCACGCCCGCGGCCCTGACCCGGACCCGCACCTGCCCCTCGCCCGCCTCGGGCGTCGGAAGCTCCGTCACCCGCAATACCTCGGGACCGCCGAACTCGAAAAAAGCAGCTGCCTTCACAGGGTTCCCCTCCACTCGTGTACGCCGCCGCCCAGCCTGCAACCTCAAGCATGATTGAGGTCAACTCATGCGCTCCGGATCCCGACAGGCCATGTCCGGCCAGTGATAGCCGCCAGTGGCCCAGTCACGACAGGAGGCGATCCGGTCAGCGCCCGACCCGCCGCGCAGTCAGAACAGCTGCGGAGCCTGCTCGGTGTCGTTGTCGGGCAGTAGGCCGCCCACTTTTGGAGTCCGGTGGCCGTGTGGATGTTCGACCTCTCAACGTGTCAACGAGGAGCGGCCAGTTCCGATGTTCCTCGCATGGGGGGCTTGGCGCTCCCGGTAGGCTCCCCGAGTTGCAGCAGAGACCGGGGAGGCCGTCGTGACGCACGGGGTGCAGGAGATCGAGGTCAAATACCGGGTGGGTGACCTGGCGGCATTGGAGGACGCTCTCGCTCGGCGGGGGGCGCTGCTGTCGGCTCCCGTGCACCAGGACGATCAGGCGTATGCCGAGGACGGGTGGACCTATGCCCAGCCCAAGATCGGTAGGTCGTTCGCCCGGCTGCGCACCCAGCAGGGTCGGCACCTGTTCACTGTGAAGAAGCCCGTCGACAACGCGATGGCGTGCCTGGAGCACGAGACCACGGTCGCCGACCGCGAGCAGATGCACAACGCCATCACGCTCATGGGGTTCCATCCCACGGTCCGCATCGTGAAGACCCGGCGCACCGCGACGCTGGGAGACATGACGATCTGCGTCGATGAGGTGGAGCACGCCGGAGCCTTCGTCGAGATCGAACGCACCGTACACGGGCAGGAGTCCGGCATCACCGTTCAGGAGGAGCTCGACGGCTTCGCGCGGTCGCTCGGTGTCGCCTTGGAGCGCACGAGCGATACCTACGACTCGCTGGTGCGCGCCGCGCTGACCCCGGCCTAGAACAGGGGCAGGTCATCGGCCCCGGTCGGGTTACCACACGGCAGGCGGGCCGCTTTCACGTCTACAACGAGCTGGACCGCCGCGTGATCAGTCAGGTTCGTCTCCCGGGTTTCGTGCAGGTAGGTGCACGAGCGGACGAGGGTGGCCAGGGCAGGGCCGACGTGGAAGTAGTCGTAGCGGTACCCGTCGCCGGTCCGGCCTATCCAGCTGTACGCTTGCACGCCCGGCAAGCAGTGGCCGTGAGCGTCGAGGAATCCCCGTGATTCCAGGGTGCTCAGCATGCCGAACTCGAACGGCAGAAACCCCGGGTGCAGCGGGTCATGATCGGCGGCGATCACGTTGTAGTCGCCGCCGATCACCAGGTGGTCGTGTTGCTCGGCCGGTAGACCTCCCAACGCGTCAAGCAGTGACGCGATGAAGGTCTGCTTGCGGATGGTCTTTCCCTCGCTGCGGTCTCGGCTAGGCACGTAGACGCCCAGGAACCACGTCCGAGGCTGGGTGTCGAGCGCCGCCACGGCGACCCGCCCGGGGATGCTCACCCCATTGAATGAGGTGAGGTGAGGCTGAATCAGCGGGATCCGGCTGACGAGTGCCGCCCCCCGCTCCCCGTTCACGTCGGGTGTCTTCACCACGGCGTACCCCGCCGTGCGGAACTGGTCCAGCAGGTAGGTGGTGCCAGCGCCGGCGCTCGTCTCGGTGAGGAGGAAAACCTGCTCCGGCCGGGCCGCGAGCCACCGCAGCAGCAGCTCGGCGCGGACGCGTGACGCGGCCCCGATGTTGACCGTCAGCGCTGTAACCACCTGGATCTCACCTCATATCGTTTCGGTCTGCTCCAGATGCTGGAGCAGTTGGGCCACCACCCCCTCCGGGGCGAGGCCGCGGCAGTCGATCCGCAGCTGTGGCCAGTCGCGAGCGGCCAGGAAGCCGAACGCGTCCCCGTACAGATCGGCTTCCCGCTGGGGGGAGCCGATGCGCTCCAGCCGGGAGCGGCTGGAGCGCTGGTCGAGTCGCTCCTGAAGCACCTGGGGGTCGTGGTGCAGGTAGCAGGATAGGGACGCCGGAGGCACGTGGGCGTTGTAATGCCAGATGTCTATCAGCGGCAGATCGTCGAGACGTTGCAGGACCAGGGAGGACTGCACGTACCGATCACTGATGACGACCTTTCCGGCCGCGAGCGCCGGAGAGATCTCGTGCTCGACGTGGGCGCAGCGGTCGGCGGCCACCGCCAAGGCCAGGGCCCGGCCGGTCAGGGTGGACTCGCTGGCGCGGATCAGCCGCCCCAGTGACGTGTCGGACGGCTCGGTGGTCACGTGAACAGCTCGGCCGCGCTCGCGGAGCCGCTCGGCGAGCAGCGCCGTGGTGGTGGTCTTGCCGACCCCATTGGGACCTTCCACGACGACGAACAGGCCGCCGCTCATGAGCGGCGGGTGGTGATCTGCAACAGCGGGGATTCAACGACGGGGCACTGCTCGGAATCGACCTCGCCGATCCGCTGGCCACGCGAGATCAGCGCGGCCGGGCAGCCCTTGCCGCAGCTGGCGTTCATCGAGCAGCCGCCGCAGGTGGAGTTGGCGCCCATCGCCAGGGTGCCCGCCAGGTCGTAGCCGTCCAGCGCGTCGGCGATCTCCTGGCGCAGGATGTTGCCGACCAGGAAGTCGCTGTCGGCGTACGGCGACTGCGGGGTGCGGGCCGCGAACACCAGGTACGGGCAGACCGCGGTGGCGCCGTCGGCGAAGACGTAGATGAGCTTCCCCGCGTCGCATCCGGCCAGCGGCTTGGTGTCGTTGGGGAAGCGGATGTGCACCACGTCGATGCCGCGTTCGCGGAACCGCTCGGTGACCTCCCGAATCGAGCGCATCTTGTCATCGTTGGCCGCGAGACGACCCTGACTTTTGACGCCGCGCCCGAATGACGACAGCGGATTCATCAGCACGTACTCGGCGCCGACCTCGACGGCAAACTCGCACAGCGCGGCGAACTCCTCCACGTGGGTGAGCGCGTTCGGGGTGGACAGCAGCCCTTGCAGCAGCCCTGCCTCGGCGAAGGCACGGGTGGTGGCCAGGGTGGTGCCGAAGGAGGCGACGGAGCCGCGGAACTTGCCGTGACTTTCGGGCCGGAACCCGTCGAAGCTCACGTTGATGTGGACGTTGCCGAGGGCGGCCAGCGCGGTGATCTGCTCGGGTGTTGTCTGTGTGGCGTTGGTGCAGATGCCCAGGGGCAGCCCCATGTCGGCGACGGCGCGGCAGATCTCCATGATGTGCGGGTGGACGAACGGCTCGCCGCCGGTCAGGGTCAGGCGCTCGACCCGGGCACGGCGCAGCCGCGGGAACACCATGTCGGTGAGGTCCTCTAACCGCATGTGCTCCCCCCAGTCGCCCGAGGAGACGAAGCAGTGAGCGCAGTGCAGGTTGCAGCGTTCGGTGATCTGAACGAGTGCTTTGCGCTCGTCTCCTTCGACGGAGGTCCGGAAGTAGCAGGAGCTGGCGTGGGTGTCGATGATGAGCGGACGCCTCACAGTGATCCCTTTCTCGGGTTCTGTGGACCGGTGAGCCTGCCGGAAGCCGGCCTCCCGGGCGTGCGAAGGACGTCGTACCAAGGGAGAGTGATGATCACCTCCTCACAGTGATGGAGTACTTCACCAGGCAACGGTGGCTGGTCCGGCGGGGCCAGTGGCGGCCACGCCAGGTGTTGATGTGGGTGGCGTTGACTGGTCAGCGCGAGCCGTGGGGAGCCCCCGCCCCAAGGTGAAAGACAAGGCGGGAGCTCCGTCGCGACCGGCTGTTCACGCCCCCCGCCCAGGGGCGTACGGCCGCGTCTGACCCCGCGAGCGGCCCTCCACCGCCCGCGAGGAGCCTGTCGCGGCGACACGGGAGGCGCGCTCACCATGCCGCCACGGGCTCATTGGCCGCCACTGGACCATACGGAGAGTGCGGGCTGTCATTGAGTTGTGGTGCCCCGGTAGGGCTCGGTCCGTGGGGGGACCGGCCGGGGAAGGCTGGCCCTACCGGGGGTCTTAGGGGTTACGCCAGGAGTCCCAGTGCCACGGCCGCCACCCCTTGCGCCAGTCCCTCGCGAAGGAGTCGACGATGGCCGCCACGATGGCGAGCAGAATGATTACGGTGATGTAGTCGGTGGTCTTCCTGACTTCTTCGATGATCATGGCTCTCAGCCCGGGGCCGCTGGCTGGAGGTCCGTGACCTGGACGATGAGCTGGGTGGCCAGCGCCCGGTTCAGCAGGTGGGACTCGTCCAAGCCGACGGGGATCTGATGGCCGGTCTCCACCACCCGGCCACCGTCATCCTCGCCGTACAAGTTGGCCAGTACTCCGACCGGGGAGTAATCACCGACCGTACAAACGACCGGCGCTTCTCTACGCAGGTACGGGCAGGTGGCCAGCGCCTCGTCAACATGCGCCTTACACGTGGGCGGGTGCGCTGTGGGCCAGGGCGACGTGCGGTCGCCAACCAATGAGGAGGGCATGATCCAGTTGATACGCCCGCCGGGGTCAGTGGCCGACTTCCCGCACACACGGCACAGCCCCTTCAGCATGCACCGGCGTTGGCGCAGCGTATGCACCAGATGCCACTGGATCTTCCCCTCCCGCGCGGTGCCGCAGCGAGCCCACAGCACCTTGAACATCCATTCCTGCGGGAGCGCATCACGGTAGGTCAGCCGGGGCAATCCGTCCGCCCACTCGAAAGCCAACGGTAGATCCAGGGTCTCCTCTTCGTACGGCGTGATGTAGGGCTTGCCGAGCTCTGTCGCCACGGCGGCCGTCATGACCCGCCACCTGGTTGAGCGGTGAGGATCAGGTCCGCGACCTGCCGAGCCTCCCGCACTGTCTGCGGGGTGCTACCTGGCAGGGATACCAGATAGCAGCCGGAGCGCGCCCCCATGGTCACCGTGACCACCCGTCCGGCGTCGCCGTGAACGACCAGTTCGGGGGCGTACAGCTTGGGCTCCCCCAGCGGGATCGGCTGGCCGTCGTCACCGGACAACTTCAAGCTGATGGTGTGAACGGCGTACGAGTGAACCCCGTGGGCCTTCAGCAACTGCTGCACGACGGCCAGCCTCCCGTCATGCCTCTCAGCCGTTGTATCGCTGCGCTCCTCGACCACTGTTTTCGACACATGTGCGGCGGGCAGGCGGGCGCCCGCAGTTTCACCAGCCATCGTGGGCCTCCAGCAGTTCGTCGTCGCTGTCAAAACTACGGAGACCGAGCCACATGGAGTATGGGGTCAGGGCCCGGAGGGCGGTCAAAGTGGTCAAAGATCGCGTTTAGCGATTTCAGGTCAGCAAGCTTGCGGCCATTCGCGTTAAGGGCCTCGGTTCGGCGACTATGGTTGTTCATGCGAGCGGTAACTGGCCGTAGCGGAAACGCCGGTCGGTCAAAGTGATCAAAGATTCTTTTGGCACGCGGAGGCATGCGATGGCGCGCGAACGAAATGAGCGGCTTGCCGTACTCCTCCAAGAGGCAGGCTGGTCACGGGCGCAAACAGCGAGCGCTTTCAACCGCGTCGCCCAGGAGAGCAATCTTCTCGACTACACGTGCATCGGCCGCTCCCACATCAGCATGTGGGTGGCCGGGACCAGGCCCTCAGGCGCAGCACCCATAATCTTGTGTCAGGCACTGTCCCGTCGTCTGAAACGTGCCATCACGCCAGATGAACTCGGGTTAACAGTCCCCAATGCACCAGCTCAGGAGGCATTGGAGTGGAGCATCGACCCGTTGATCGCGCTGACCGACCTGGGGAGAACGGACTTGGATGCGGACCGGAGAAGCCTCCTGACGGGCGCGGTGTACTCGGTAGCTGCCCTTGCGCTGCCCGATGAGGTCTGGTGGAAGACCATGGCCGAAGAACACCCCACACCGACGAAGTATCAACGCGTAGGCCGCGGTGATGTCGCCACCGTCCAGGAACTCACCTACGCTTTCTCGCGGGTCGACCAGCGCCGTGGCGGCGGCCACGGCAGAAAGGCACTGGCGCAATACTTACGATCCGACGTCACAACCTTCTTACAGGGGATCTTTCCCAATGAGCAGGTACGAAATGACATGTTCTCCGCAGCCGCGGAGCTGTCCTACCTGTCGGGCTGGATGGCGTTCGACAACAACGAGCAGGCCACCGCACAAAAGTACTTCGTCCTAGCCGTGAAGCTTGCCGCTCGTGCCGGAAATCCACCATTGAGCGGGCACATTCTGCGCGCCATGGCGCATCAGGCTCTCGACCTCGGCCACCTCAAGAAGGGCCTTGAGCTGTCAACGGCCTCCATGCACGGACAGCGCTATGCCTCGGCCACCCCCCGAGAGAGGGCGTTGCTCGGTGTCGTCCATGCACGCGCTCTGGCCTCCAGCGACCAGAAGCAGGCGGCGGCACAGGCCCTGCTGAGAGCTGAGGACGACCTCACATCGGCCAAGGAGGGCATCGAAGAACCACACCGGACCTTCTTCTTCGCGGAAGCCTCGCTGGCCCACGAGACGGCATGCACTCTGCGCGACTGCGGGGACCGTCAGGGAGCCCTTCGCCACTTCCGGCGCAGCGTACAGACGCGAGGAGATGCCTTCCGCCGCACGCACGTGGTGACACTCGGATACCTGGGGGCGATGCAGATCGCTACCGGTGGCGTGGAAGAGGCGTGCACCACCTGGAGCACCGCGCTGGATGCGATGGAGGAGGGCATCTACTCGGGCCGGGCACGGCAGGCGGTCGTTGACATGCGCAACCTCCTCTCCCCCTACCGGCGTCGCCGGATATCGGCGGTCGCCGAGCTGGACGCGCGAGCCGCCGCATACCTGACCAACGTAGATTGATCACGTCGGATCGACGGGATGAGGGCAGGCATATGACAAAGTCACTGGAGATCAAGCCCATCGGCACCGTTATCGGTGGACGTACCGACCCCACCGACGACCACTGGAGCGGCACGGCGATCATCCGCTTGAACGCGGACTTCCCCGCCGAGGTCGTCCAGGGACTTGAGGAGTTCTCCCACCTGCTGGTCGTCTGGCACTTCCACCGGGCCTCGCCCGAGGATGTCGCCCTGCACGCCCGTAGCCCGCGTAACAACCCCGCCTGGCCGGCCACGGGCACGTTCGTCCACCGCAACCACCGTCGGCCGAACCAGCTCGCGCAGTCCTTCCCACGGCTTCTGAAGGTTGACGGCCTGGACCTGCACGTGACCGACCTGGACGCGATCGACGGCAGCCCCGTCTACGATCTGGCGCCGTACTTCGGGGAGATGGGTCCGCGCGGCGAAGTACGCGAGCCCAGTTGGCCTGGCGAGATGCTCAAGGACTACTGGGACGACCCGCGGAGCTGAACACGGCTGTGAACGACGTCAGCGGAACCTGCGGAGGCCGGGCGCCATGGGTGTGACGCCCGGCCTCACGATCCGGTTACCGGTGGGACGGCCCGGCTATCCGATCAGATGTTTCATATCCGCCCTCCTGCTCGGTGATCCCGACGGGCTACGATCGGCTGAACCAAAGCCACCCCTGCGGAGTGAGACAGGCAACCGGCTTACGTGGCCCCGCTCCATAAGCCGGTGATGCCGTACGGGCGAGAACTGCCTGCGGCGCCTTGTCACACACCTACCTCTTCCCGACTTCGGTCAGGGTGCCTTTCTCGGGAGGTACAGGTTGACGGAACTGTGAATGATCAGATGGTCGGAGCAGGGATGGGTGTCGCAGTTACCGGCGTCGATGATGTCGACGCCGCCGATCGGCACGCTGAAATGGTCACGACTGACGAAGGTGTAGTCAATCTTGCGGGTGCCGCCAACCCGCGTGGCCCGGCCACCCCGGACGGGTTCGCACATCCCGTCCTCGCCGATGCAACTGCTCCAGTAGGTGTCGGTCTCCCAGAAGTTCCCGCTCCCGTCCGGGTAGTAGAGCGTGCCGACCGCGGCATCGTCCGGGGTCAGGTTGAGGTCGCCCATCAAGATGAACGGCCTGGAGTTCGCCTCGGGGCCGAACACGCGGGTCAGCTCCCGGGTCTCGGCCTGCGCTCCGGACGCGTCGCCGTCGGCCAGGTGTGTCGAACAGGCCTTCACCGGCTGATTGGCCGGCGGGAAATTGGCCACGACACAGGCGACGCTGCGTTCCTCCGTGACCACGGGCTGGTCGCGCTCCTCCAATTTGTGGCCGGTGGTGAACATGTACCCCTTCTGCTGGGTCACGTCGGCGCGTACCAGGATGGCGTTGCCGGCCTCATTGCGGGTGTCGGGGAAGACGATGCAGTCGGGAACGAACGTGCGGGACTCCTGGAAGTACCCCTGCATCGCGTATCCGACCGCCGCCAACTGGTCCACCAGGTGCGCGTACTGGCGGTCGCAGATCTCGTTGAGGGAGATCACGTCGGGTCGGCGCGCCTGCACCTCCCTGACGATCCGCCCGATGATCGGGTAGGTGCCGTTGTTCAGGATGCCCCCGGACAGGTTGAAATGCATCAGCTTCAGCGGCGTGACGGGGTTGAAGCGCACGCCGCTGGTGGCGACGCCGCTGGTGTTGCTGTTACGCAGATGCCACTGGAAGGGCCCGTTGGTGAGAGGCAGCGCGACTGCGGGGGTGTCGGAGCCGTTGCCGTCCCAGTCGCCCGTGGCGAAGTACACCGATGACGCGCTGCCGCTGCCGTAGGTGAACGTCACATTGGCCGTTCCGGTGGTGTTGCTGTTGCGCAGGTACCAGGTGAAGGGGCTGGCGGTGGTGTTGATGAACCCTATGGTGTCGGAGCCGTCGTTGTTCCAGTCGCCCGCGATGGGCTTCCCCGCCCCGCTGCTGTAGGTGAAGGTGAGATCGGCGCTCCCGGCGGTGTTGCTGTTGCGCAGCAGGTACGAGTTGGGACTGCCGGGCCGGAACAGGCCGGGGGTGTCGGAGCCGTTGCCGTCCCAGTCGCCGACCAGGGGCTGAGTGTCCGAGGCCGCGCCGTAACCGAAGGTCACGTTGGCGGATCCCGATGAATTGCTGTTGCGTAGTTGCCACGATGGCGTTCCGCCGGTGCGTACGAAGACCCCCGGAGTGTCGGAGCCGTTGTTGTTCCAGTCGCCCACGATCGGTTGCGCGCCATGGGCGCCGTAGGTGAAGACGGTGTCGGGTGCGAGGTTGTCGATCCAGAAGTTGTCGTATCGGTTCGTCAGGTACCACGTCATCGGGTTCGTGGAGGTGTCCACGATGCCGTACGTGTCCACACCGTCACCATCCCAGTCTCCTGAGATGATGACCCTGTCCTGGGATTGCGCCGCGGCCGGTGCGACCGGCGATATGACCGCCATCGGCACCACGACGAAGAGGACCGAGACCGTCATCGTGACAATTCTTCGTAACACTCGAATACCTCTTTCGGATTCCTCGCGAGGTCGAGGTGAGTTCATGCTGAGTCAGCGAATCATGAGGCCGATCAGGCTCATGGCTTCGCGGCGGACTGGCACGGTCTCGTAGCTGCGGGGCAGGAGACGGTGGAAAATCAGTCCTCCGAAGCTCCGTTCGGCAATCCAGTGCCAAAGCAGAGCGGTGAATCCTCTGGCAGCACAGGCGCGGGGGACGACGTCGATGTCATTGCCAGGTGTGGCGCCGTGTCCGGCGGACAGTGCCGCGGTGAGGGGGTGCGGTGAGTGCTGTCGGCTCAGCCGCTTGCGATCCGGCGGCGGTGACCGGCACCGCCCACAGCGTCCGAGGGCACCGGTGACGATGCCGCATTTCCGGCCGACGATTCTCCCAGGTGGTGGCGGGCACGTTGGCCGAGGATTTGACGCTTGAGCGTCAATCACGCGAAAAGTCGGTTCGAGCTCGCGCCTTTCGGCGGTGCGGACTAATCGGTGTGGCAAGCCGCTGAGCCACCATTGTCGGCGGGCGAGGCAGGCACATACCTTGGCCCAGGACGGATGGTTGTCGCGCCAGGTAGCGCCAGGGCATGCCCGTACGGTCGAGATAAGGACGGCACGCAGGTCGTGCTCCCACGAACCAAAGCCATCAGGTGAGCTCCTAACGTATTGAGATGAATACGGCTCTTACCTGGACCTGATGGCGAAAATACATTGCCCGACTCCAGACTGTAAAGCCTTTTCGGCTCTGATTGAAAGGCTCTGACTGAAAGGCTCTGAGCTCCCTCGCAAGATGGTCGTCTCGTCGGCCGGGAAACGGCCGAACTCCTCTGAGATGTAGCTGGAACCGCGGTCGGAACGGAAGGCCGCGCCCGACCGGCCCATCGAGATGCTCAAGGACTACCGGGACGACCCGCGGGGCTGAACACGGCTGCGGGGACGACGTCAGCGGGGCGCGTGAGGCCGGGCGCCACGGTGATGGTCAGAGCAGATCTCCACGGCCGGCCGGGGCGTCAGGCGATCCGATCCAGATCCGCCGGCCGGACGGTGCCGCGGAGCGGAAGGCCCCGCGCCAGCCGCTCGACCTCGGCGACCGCGAACTCGCCCAGGCGGCGCAGCTCCCTGCCCCTGGCTCCGCTGAGGTGCGGGGTGACCAGGACGTTCGGCAGGGCGAGCAGCGGATGCCCGAGGGGCAGCGGCTCGGGATCGGTCACGTCGAGGACGGCGCCGATGCGACCGGTGGCGCAGTGCCGTACCAGGGCGTCGGTGTCGATCAGGGAGCCCCGGGCGGTGTTCACCAGCACCGCGCCGTCGCGCAGCAGCGCGAGGCGGCGCTCGTCGAGCAGCCCGCGGGTCTCCGGCAGCGCGGGGGCGTGCACGGTGACCAGCTCGGCCTCGCGGCACAGATCGTCGAGAGGCACCGGCCTGGCCCCGAGGGCCGCCGCCTGGGCGGGGCCGATGTACGGGTCGCTGAGCAGGATGTGCGCGCCGTGATCGCGGAGCCGCTCCATCACCAGCCGCCCGACCCGGGAGGCGCCGATGACGCCGACCACCGCTCCGATCAGGCCGCCGCCCTCGCTCGGCGTCGCCACTCCGGGCAGCGGGTCGCCCGACCAGCCCCGCGTGGAGTACGCGCGCGCCTTGACGATCGCCTGCTTGGCGGCCAGTACGAGCATCGCCAGGGTGAACTCGGCCACCGGCTGCGCGTTGGCCTCGGCCGCCGAGGAGACCGCGATGCCCCTGTCGAACACCTCGGCGGTGAGGTGCCCCTTGACGCTGCCGGCGGCGTGCACGACCGCCCGCAGCCGTGGAGCCGCGGCCAGCACGTCCGCATCGATCATCGGACACCCCCAGCCGGTGATCAGGATCTCCACGTCGAGTGGCCCGTCGAAGGATTCGATCACTCGCTCGTCCACCCGCGTCACCAGCGACAACCGGTGCCGCAGGTCGGGGGGGAAGATCTCGGGCAGTAGCCGGGGCTGCATGGCGAACGCCGCGGAGGTGGTCATCGGACGGTGACCGGCCGGACCGGGTCGCGGACCACGATGCGGGTGCCGGGTGTCACCGGGCCTCCTGCCACCCTGCCGAGCGCCGGCCACACCGCCGTCCTGCCGGTCCAGGACACCCGGACCACCTCCTGTCTCTCACCCGGGTGACCGCCGGGCCGAGAGGCCGGCGGTCACCTGGTACGTGTGGTTGCCGCTGCGGTTGCCGGCGGCACGACGATGAGCCGCCCAACGCCGGGCAACCGGCCGTCAACGGATTCCCACCGTCGAACCTGCGAAACCGGTGAGATCCGCGGGAATCCCGGCTCCTAACTGCCGTGAACCTCCATCTCCCACAGGGAGTAGCCCCAGACGGTGGCACGCTGCGTGCCGTACACCCGCACGTGGCGGGCGCCGACCGCCGCGAAGGTGATGTCGTCCACACCGCCGTCACTCGCGGTCGTGGAGTGGACCTGCGACCACGTCGTGCCGTTGGTCGAGGTCTCGATCCGGTAGGACCTCCCGTACGCCGCCTCCCACTGCAACCTCACCCGGCTGACCTGCCTGACCGACCCCAGGTCCACCGAGATCCACTGCGGGTCGGAGAACGCCGACGACCACCGCGTCCCCGGATTGCCGTCCACCGCGTTGCTCCCGCCGAACGACCCGTTCTCCGTGGAGGAGACGGTGACCGGACGCCCCGACGACAGCAGCACGCTCCCCGGGGGCACCGTGGGAGTCGGCGTGGGGGTGGGGGCGGTGCCGCAGTCGGCGGGGGCGACCCCGGCCGCGTAGCGGAGCCCGCCGTACAGGTGCGCCCGGAAGTTCGGCTCGGTGTAGGACTCGATGGTGTGACCGAGTCCGGTGTACCAGGCCCGGCCGCCCTGGTACGGCCTGCACCAGGCGATCGGGTGGTCCGCTCCCATCGACCCGCCCGAGTAGGTCGACTCGTCCAGCGTGGCCAGCACGTGGGCGGCGGAGCGGGGGTTGGTGCGGTAGTTGTACAGCTCGTCGGTGCGCACCCAGGTCGCCGGCAGGTGGGCCGTCGAGGGGTGCGTGCGGTCCTCCACCCGTACGGTCGCCTGCTGGATGGCCGGGTGGGAGGAGAAGTAGGCGCCGACGAGGCCGCCGTAGAAGGCCCAGTCGTACTCGGTGTCGGCGGCCGAGTGGACGCCCACGTATCCGCCGCCGCCCGCGACGTAGGACTCGAACGCCGTCTGCTGCGCGGCGTTCAGCACGTCGCCGGTGGTCAGCAGGAAGACCACCGCCCGGTATCCGGCCAGGTTGGCCGTGCTGAAGGCGGCGGCGTCCTCGGTGGCGTCGACGGTGAAGCCGTTCTCGGCCGCCAGCCCGCGCAGCGCGGTGATGCCCGCGGGGATGGCGTCGTGCCGGAACCCCGCGGTCTTGGAGAAGACGAGCACCTTGTAGGCCGGGTCCGCTGCCATGGCCGGCGCCCCCAATCTGATCGTGACGACGAGCAGTGCGGTGATGACCGCGATGACATTACGCACCGTAGACCTCCATCTCCCACAGGGAGTAGCCCCAGACAGTGGCACGCTGCGTGCCGTACACCCGCACGTGGCGGGCGCCGACCGCCGCGAAGGTGATGTCGTCCACACCGCCGTCACTCGCGGTCGTGGAGTGGACCTGCGACCACGTCGTGCCGTCGGTCGAGGTCTCGATCCGGTAGGACCTCCCGTACGCCGCCTCCCACTGCAACCTCACCCGGCTGACCTGCCTGACCGATCCCAGGTCCACCGAGATCCACTGCGGGTCGGAGAACGCCGACGACCACCGCGTCCCCGGATTGCCGTCCACCACGTTGCCCGCCGCGAATCCGGCGCCCTCCGTCGAGGAGGCGGTGACCGGACGTCCCGACGACAGCAGCGTCCCGGTGGGCGGCTGCGTCCCGGTGGTCAGGGTGAAGTCGTCCACGTCGAACAGCGCGCCCGCGCCCCCGGCGAAGACCAGGAAGAGCTTGGTCGTGCCGGCCGGGGCACCCGTCAGGGTGGCGGAGACGTCGACGAACGTCTCCCAGCCGCCCGTCGGCGCCACGGTGGCGGTGCCCAGCAGCGTCCCGGTCGCCGAGCCGGCCCTGACCTGGATGGTCCCGCCGGTCCCGGCCGAGGAGACCCGAGCGGTGATCTTGGAGACTCCGGCCAGAACATAGGGGTCGAAGGCGATCCAGTCCCCGTTCTCGATGTTGCCGACGGTCTTCGCGCCGTGCGCGGTCGGCTTGTCGAACAGGGCGACCCCCTGGGCGGTGGTGTAGTGCTCGGCCTGCCGGTTCTTCGGCTGGGTGACGTGCTGGGCGTGGGTGGTGAGGCCGCCGGAGTCGGTGTACTCGGCGTCCCAGACGCCGAACAGGTTGGCGGCCCCGTCGTGCTCGCCGTTGGCGGGAGTCTGGACGGTGCCCGAGCAGCCGTTGGCCGTGGCGAGCGGGTGGCCGTGGGTGTCGTGACCGAGGATGTAGGTCATCTTCACCTTCGCGCAGTCGATCATCGTGTCCTCCGGATCGGTGACGG
Organism: Streptosporangium sp. CA-115845; assembly: GCF_050943795.1. Classification (NCBI taxonomy): domain Bacteria; kingdom Bacillati; phylum Actinomycetota; class Actinomycetes; order Streptosporangiales; family Streptosporangiaceae; genus Streptosporangium; species Streptosporangium sp. CA-115845. The sequence continues at coordinate 8,103,416 of NZ_CP191988.1, forward strand.
TGACCCGGTACGGCACGGCGTCGCCGAAGCCGAACACCTGCCCGTTGAGCGGGAGGTCGATCCGCACCGTGGGCGCGGTGTTGCCGACGTTGATCTCGACGTTGGCCGTCGCGGTCAGGCCGGTGCCGTCCCTGACGGTCAGCGTGGCCGTACGGGTGCCGTCGGTCGTGTAGGTGTGGGTGGGGTTGGCGGCGGTGGAGGTGCCGCCGTCGCCGAACGCCCAGGAGTAGCTGAGCGCGTCGCCGTCCGGGTCGGAGCTGCCCGCCGAGGAGAACGCCACGGTCAGCGGCGCCTTCCCCGAGACGCGGTCCGCCGACGCCTTGGCGATGGGCGCCCGCCCGCCGGTCCCGATGTGCTCGATGCGGTACAGGGCCGAGTGCTCGTTGCCGTTGAACCAGCCGGTCCCGTAGTCGAGCACGTAGAGGGCGCCGTCCGGGCCGAAGGCCATGTCCATCACCAGCGTGCCCGACCAGGGGAAGGGCTGGATGGTGCCCCGGCTGCCGTCCGCGTTGACCTCGATGTCCTTGATCCACTGCCGCTGGAGCTCACCGGCGAGGAAGTGCCCGTCGAGCGACTGCGGGAACTTGATCGGTGAGTTCAGCGCGGCGGAGTAGCGGTAGACGACGCCGCCCATCGGCGACTCCGCGCCGCAGCCGAACTCCGGCAGCGAGCAGCCGTCGTAGGTGATCCAGGCGGCCTTGGCCGGGGGCAGTCTGGTCTGGCCGGTGTTGTTGCGCGAGGTGTTCTCAGGCCCGCCCGCGCAGTCGTACTTGGCGCCGACCGTCGCGGTCGCGTAGTTGTAGCGGGCGTAGGTCTCGGCGGGGGTGTTGTTGCCCGTGCAGTACGGCCACCCGTAGAAGCCCGGCCCGGTGATCCGGTCGAACTCGACCTGGCCGCCCGGCCCCCTGGCGCCGGCGGTGCCCGCGTCGGGGCCGTAGTCGCCGAGGTAGACCACGCCGGTGGCCTTGTCGACGCTCATCCGGAACGGGTTGCGGAAGCCCATCGCGTAGATCTCCGGCCGGGTGTTCGCCGTTCCCTGCGGGAACATGTTCCCGGCCGGGATCGAGTACGACCCGTCGGCGTTGACCTTGATGCGGAGCACCTTGCCGCGCAGGTCGTTGGTGTTGGCGGCACCCCGCTGCGCGTCGAGTGCGGGGTTGCGGCCCGCCCTGTCGTCGAGTGGCGCGTAGCCGTCGTTGAAACCGGGCTCGGTGTCGTCGCCGGTGGTGAGGTAGAGGTTGCCCGCGGCGTCGAAGTCGATGTCACCGCCGACGTGGCAGCAGAAACCCCGGCTCGTCTTCACCTCCAGGACGCTCTTCTCGCTCGCGACGTCGAGCGTGCCGTCGGTGTTCAGCCTGAAGCGCGACAGCCGGTTGACGCCGTCGAAGCGCGCGATGTCGGCCGCGGTGCCGTCGAGCGGGGCGTTACCCGGGGGGGTGGAGAGCGGCGGCGCGTAGTAGAGGTAGACGAACCGATTCGAGGAGAAACCGGGGTCGATGCCGACGCCCTGCATGCCCTCCTCGTCGTTGAAGTAGACGGGGATCTTGCCCGACACCTTGGTGGTCCCCGCGGCGTCGGTGATCCGGATCGTGCCGTCGCGGGCGGTGTGCAGGACCGAGCGGTCCGGCAGCACCGCCATGGACATGGGCTCCCCTACCTCGGCGACCCCCTTGGCCAGCGTGACCTGCTGGAACCTGGCGGGATCGACGGGCGGGGCGGCAGCGGTGGCCGGAAGGGGAAGCAGGAGGGCGGTCAGGGTCAGCAGAGCGGTCAGGGGCGGTAACCATCGGCGGAGCGAGGCCATGGCGAGACTCCAGGTCTCTGTGGAGGGGGTGGACCGGTGGTCAGGGTCTCGGGGTCTGTACTGCTGGGCGCTGACGGATATGAGGGAGCGCTCTCCCACCACGAGATTGCTCTCGCTTGCCAAAAGTTGTCAAGAGGCTGATTAACCTGGTTGAAACGGCTCTCACACTTCCAGGTAACCGTCTGCGTGTTTGAGAGAACGCTCCCTGAGGCCGGTTTTGCAACGTGCCAGTGGCCAGTGAGCTGGGACCTTTGGTGCAGCCCTTCGGCCGCCACTGTCTTGCGTATGCTCCGCGACCACGACGAAGGCGCCACGGCGCTGCCCGTGAACTGATCGGAGCGCTCGCCGGGCCGTATGGCCCATACCACCTCTTTCCGTTGTGGGGCGGCGAAGGGCTAGGGCTGGTCAGATGGGGCGCTGGTGGTGCCAGCGTTGCAGGAGGGAGGGGAGCTCGCCGAGCAGGAATTCGTAGAAGGCGTGCATCTGTGCCAGGCGCTGACGGGCGGGATCGCCTTCATCGGTGGCGGCGATCCCGGCGGCCGCGGCTTGGAGCATGGCCTGGATGACGGTGTTCTGGCTGGTGAACAGGGTGGCCCAGGCGTCGTCGCGGAGCCGGTAGTGCTCGCGGCGGCTACCGGGCGATGGCAGGCGTTCGATCAGCCCGACCGTCAGCAGGGATTTGATCGCGCCGGAGACCGAGCCTGCGCTGGCCTCCAGCCGGTCGGCGATCTCGCCGGCGGTGACGCTTTCCTGGTCGGTGAACAGGAAGACCGCCAGGGTGCGCGCGGCCATGCGCTGTAGCCCGCCCTCGATCAGCGTCAGGGCCAGCCGTTCCGCCGCCTGCCACTGCTCATACCGGTTGTTCACGTGCTCGCCTCCTTGAGGGAATCAGGATACCGAATACTCCAAGTCTTCAGAAATTTCCGAAAAGTCGGTATATTCCTCGTATCGGCCTCTCGTGAGAGGTTCGATGGTGTGCCGGGAAGCCTGGTCGGCGATGTGACCTCTCATCAGCGTCGACAGGAAGTTGATCCGGCGATGACCCTGCTCAGCCGTTTGTACGGTGTGCGTCCCGCCCTTCGTCACCGGGCGCGTGTCCGGCGGAACGTGGAGATCCCGGCCGCCGACGGTGTGCGGCTGCTGGCCACGCACTACTACCCGGCGGGCCAGCGGCGCCCACCCGCGCTTCGGCCGCAACCCCGGCACCGGCGAACCGCTCGCGACCGGGCGAGGCCTGCGCGCCTCGGAGCACGAGATCTTCCACGACCACAGCCGCCCGTCAGCCCTCTGGCTGCCCCTCACTCCAGGAGCATCGTGAAACTACTCGTTCTCGGTGGCACCCACCACGTGGGCCGCGCGATCGTCGAGGCTGCGCTGGAGCGCGGCGATGAGGTGAGCACGCTCAACCGCGGCCTCAGCCGCGACCCCGCGCCCGGGGTACGCGCACTCATCGCCGACCGCACCGACCCCGAGGCTGTCCGCCGGGCGCTGGGCGGCCAGGAATGGGACGCGGTCATCGACACCTGGGCCTGGGCGCCGAAGGTGGTGCGCGACAGCGCCCGCCTGCTGTCCGGCCGGGCCGGGCACTACGGGTACGTCTCCAGCCGAGGCGTGCACCGCTGGCCCTGGCCCGCGGGCGCCGACGAGCACGCGCCCCTGGTCGACGGCGACCCTGGCAGTACGGACGACGTCGACTACGCCGCCGCCAAGCGCGGCGGCGAACTCGCCGCTCTGGAATCCTTCCCCGGAGCGGCGCTGCTGGCCAGAGCAGGCATGATCCTCGGCCCCTATGAGGACGTCGGCCGCATCCCCTGGTGGCTGCGCCGCCTGGAAAAGGGCGGGCGCGTCCTGGCCCCCGCCCCGGCCCAGACGCCTCTGCAGTACCTCGACGTCCGGGATCTGGCCGCCTGGATACTGCGCTCGGCCGAACGCGGCCTGAGCGGCGCCTTCACCACTACCGGCCCGCCGGGCGCGATCACCCTCGGCGACCTGCTCACCACGGCGCTGGAAGTCACCGGCTTCGACACCGAACTGGTGTGGGCGCCGCCGGAGCTGCTCCTGCGGCACGGCCTGCCACTCGGCATGGAGCTCGGGCTGCGGCTGCCCGACGGCAGCGCCCCGAGTGGCATGCACGACGCCGACGTCAGCGCCGCCCTGGCCGAAGGGCTCACCACGCGCCCACTACGCGAGACCCTCGCCGACACCTGGGCCTGGCTCCTTACCGAAGGCGCCCCGGTGCCCCGCGCCGATGCGCCCTCCCCCGACACCTGGCTCGACACCGCAGCGGAACAGCGGCTGCTCGACCAGCTCTCACGCTAAGGAAGCACCACCTGTCATGCGCGCCATCATCATCGGAGCCGGCATCGCCGGCCTGGCCACCGCCCTGCGCCTGCACCAGATCGGCTGGGACACCCTCATCGTCGAACGCGCGCCCGCCCGCCGCGGCGGCGGCTACGCCGTCACCTTCGGCGGCATCGGCTACGACGCCGCCGAACGCATGGGCATCCTGCCCGACCTGCGAGCCAAGGCCTTCGACACCACCGAGCTCGTCTACCACAAGAGCGACGGCTCCCGCCGCTTCGCCCTCGACCGCGCCACCATCGCCGCCACCACCGGCCCCCGCTCGATCACCATCCTGCGCGGCGATCTCGAAGCCGCATTGTACGAGAAGGTCGAGGGCCACACCGAGATCCGCTTCGGCGCCACCCTCACCGCCATCGACCAGGACGACCACGCCGTCCGCGTCACCCTGAGCGACGGCACCATCGAGGAGGCCGACCTGCTGATCGGCGCCGACGGCCTGCACTCGGCCACTCGCGCCCTGCTGTTCGGCCCGGAGGAGGACTTCCTGCTCGACCTGGAGCACAAGGTCGCCGTCTTCATGCTGGAGCGGCGGCCCGCAGCCATCGCGCCCGGCGCGACCGGCACCCTGTCATCGCGCGGCCGTACCGCGGCGGTCATCAGCGTCGGCGACGGCCGCAACGTCGCCTTCTTCGGTTACCGCGCCGACCACGCCCACCCAGACGAGGACGTCGCCACCCAGTTGGAACGCGTCTACGGCGACCTCGGCTGGGTCATCCCCGAAGCTCTCGCCGGGCTGGCGCGGGCCGATTCGGTCTACTACGACACCATCAGCCAGGTCGTGGCACCGTGCTGGAGCAGCGGCCGGGTGGTGCTGCTGGGCGATGCCGCCTGGTGCGTCACCCTGTTCGCCGGATACGGCTCAGCGCTGGCCGTCGGCGGCGCCGACCGGCTCGGCACCGAACTGGCCGCCCACCCCGGCGACATCCCCGCCGCGCTGACCGCGTGGGAAGCGGCCATCCGGCCCGAAGCCGAACGCAAACAAAAGCTCGGCCGCCGCGTCAAAGGCGTCTACGCCCCCGCCAACCCCGCGCTGCTGTGGCTGAGCCTGCTACCGCTGCGACTGGCCTCCCTGCCGCCGGTCCGCCGGTACATGACCCGTCGCTTCATCAAGGGCTGAGGTCGTAGGGCACCTGGCCGCACGCCGGGCCAGGTGTTACATTCCAGGCAACTGGAAGATCGCGCCCCTGGTGGGGTGCGGGTGTCGGTGAGCCGGGAAGCCTGGTCGGCCCTCGATCTTGGGATCGTGGAGCTTGGAGGCTATTTCCGATGCGCCCGACCACGACCCTTCTCGGCTGCGGCCTCGCCGCAGGCGTACTCGTCCCAGCTCTGATCCTGATCGACGGCGCCACCCGGCCCGGCTACAGCCTCTGGCATCACGGCGCCAGCCAGCTCGGCACCGGCGAGCGCGGCTGGCTTCAAACGGTCAACTTCGTGATCGGCGGGCTCCTGCTGCTCGCCTTCGCCGCCGGGCTGCGCCGTGCTCTGCCTCCCGGCCATCGCGCTCTGTGGGGGCCGATCCTCCTGATGACCGCTGGCCTGGCGCTGGTCATCACCTTCGCTACCGCCGCCGGCGTCGCCTTCCGCCTGGACGTTCAGGACGTGCTCCGGCCCGCGATGGAGGGCCAATGTCCGGATGCGGACATGGTGACAACCGGATAACTTCGTAGTACGTCTTCCCCAATGCCACGTTTGTCGCAATGGGAGTCGCCTTGCGCGTCCGATCCGTTCTCTCCGTCACCGTCCTGTTTCTCTTCCTCCAGCCGGCCGGCGCCGCCGCCGGCGAGGTGCGGCAGAGCTCGGCTGTCATCACCGACGTGGTGGAGTACCAGTGCACCACCACCGGCGCGACCGAGAAACAGAACATCAAGGTCAAGATCGAGATGACGATGCCGGCCGCCGCCACGACGGGTGAGCAGCTGAGCATCGGCTGGCAGGGGACCTACGCCGACGGCACCGGGCTGAAGGCACCCGCGACGGGACTGACCGCCGGCGCCGGCCTGTACGCGTACGCGTCCATCAGCGGGCTCACCGGACTGACCTCCGCCACCGGGGTGGGCACGCTCGATACGGTCGGCGCGGACCAGGTCATCCCGCTGCCGACGGCACCGGTCAGCCTGAGTACGACCTCGTCCAACGCGGGTACGGCGACGGTGCGGCCGGCCGCCCTGAACTTCGGGACCGCCGCCGACGCACCGTCGATCAAGTGTGCGGTCCAGAACCAGACCGCCCTGACCACCTACCCCCTCACGGTCACCGCGGCCGACCAGACGGGGACGGAGACCGAGACCGAGACCGAGACCGGAACCGATACGGGGACCGAAACCGATACGGGTACGGAGCCGGAACCGGAGACCGAGCCGGAGACCGGCGGGAACGGCAAGGTGCGACAGACCCCGTCGGGGCCCGCCGCGACCGGGGGTGGCGGTGAGCGCGGGCCCGACGGGCGGATGTTCCTGCTCACCGGCTCCCTGCTCATCCTGACCGCCACCACCGGGCTCCTGCTGCGACGCCGCGCCTGGAGATGACCCGGAGCCCGGCACCGTTGACCGGATCCGGCTCCCCACTCCCTGGGGAAGCGGCTTCTCGTCTCCCCCGATCGAGGCGGGCGCCGTTTCGCACACCGGAACCATGACGGGAAAGCCATTCACCTGCCGGGTGAACCCGGCACTCCCCCGCCGAAGAAGCCGAAGATGATGATGGATGATCGTTCATCTAATAACTCCCGTGGATACCCCGGCCTTCAGGCCGGGGAGGAAACGGGAGCGGGAAGGCGCTCTAGCGCCTGAGCGTGCCTGGACCCGCACGACCCACCCCACCCAACACTTAACTGATCTTGCAGTAGAGTGTGAAACATGGCGCAGATCGTGAAGCGGGCATTCAAGTTCCGCTTCTACCCGACGGACGAGCAGGCAGCGGAGCTGTCTCGCACGTTCGGCTGCGCCCGCCTCGTCTACAACAAAGCCCTCGAACACCGCACCCGCGCCTACACCCAGGAAGGCCGCCGCGTCTCCTACGTGGAGTCCTCGGCCGCGCTCACCGCGTGGAAGAAGACCGAGGACCTCGCGTTCCTGTCCGAGGTGTCCTCGGTCCCGCTCCAGCAGGCGCTTCGCCACCTGCAGGCCGCGTTCTCCAACTTCTTCGCCAAACGCGCGAAGTACCCCACGTTCAAGTCCCGTAAGAAGTCCCGGGCGAGCGCCGAGTACACCCGTAGCGCCTTCCGATGGAAGGACGGCCGGATCACCCTCGCGAAGATGAACGGGCCACTGGACATCGTGTGGTCGCGTCCGCTGCCCGAGGGGGCCGAGCCGTCCACGGTGACCGTGTCGAGGGACGCGGCCGGGCGCTGGTTCGTGTCCCTGCTGGTCGAGGAGCGCATCACCCCGCTCCCCCCGGCCGCGAGTACGGTTGGGGTGGACGCGGGCCTCACCGCCCTGGTCACCCTCTCCACCGGGGAGAAGATCGTCAATCCCGGGCACGAGCGGGCCGACCGCAGGCGCCTGGCCAAGGCTCAGCGCAGCCTCGCCCGCACGGAGAAGGGGTCGAACAACCGGCGGAAGGCGAAACTCAAGGTCGCCCGTGTCCATGCCCGGATCGGTGATCGGCGCCGTGATCACCTGCACAAGGTCACCACTCGTCTCGTCCGTGAGAACCAAACGGTCGTGATCGAGGACCTCACCGTGCGCAACATGGTGAGGAACCACAGCCTGGCCCGCGCGATCTCGGATGCGAGCTGGCGTCGGATGCGGTCCATGCTGGAGTACAAGGCCGCCTGGTACGGGCGGGAACTCCTCGTCGTGGACCGCTGGTTCCCCTCCTCCAGGCTGTGCTCGGCGTGCGGGGCGATCCAGCGGTCCATGCCGTTGGGCGTCCGGGACTGGGTGTGTGCCTGCGGCGCCGCCCATGACCGGGACGTCAACGCCGCGAAGAACATCCTCGCCGCCGGGCTGGCGGAGAGGTAAAACGCCTGTGGAGCCGGTGTAAGACCTCAAAGGGGATTTCTCCTGGCGGGCGACTGGCGGTGAAGCAGGAACCCTCACGGGCGACCGTGGGAATCCCCCTCGTTTACGAGGGGGAGGATGTCAAGGAGACAAAGACCAAACGGCGACTGTCCACCACGGAGACCGCGAACCTGATCTTCCAGGCTCTGGGAAAGTGGCCCGTCTCCCTGCGGGAGCTTGACACGGGCTCGTTCGCGGCACTGTGGCGCGCGCGGTACGACGCCCTCACCGGTTCCCTCTCAGTACCGGCTTCGCGAACCTCCTGGCCGATGACAGAACGTCCTGGCTGCCGCATCGTCCGGCACTTCCTCCCTCAGGATTTCCCAGCGCCCGGGCATACCTGCCGGAAGGGCTCGTCCTTCCCGACGTACAGGCCCCATTCCTCCCGGGTGAGAGCACGAAAGACCCGGGCGCAAACGGCACCGAGAAGATCGGCAGGCAGCGACGGGTCCCAGACCCGCACCCTGCCGCCGAGGTCGCCTGACACGATGACGGGTGCACCGTTGACCTGACCCCAGGCCACCGCGCTCACCGGTTGGCCGGAGCCGGTCAGAGTGTTGCGGCGAGGATCGGTCAGCGAGCTGGCCAGGCTGTATCTCGCCTCGGGGGTCTGCTCCAGGGTGAAGGCGGCCGCGGCGAGGAGCCGGGACAGGTTAGGGTCGGCATCTGCCAGGTCCTGGCTTTGCGCGGCGACCTTTTGCGACAGGGTGACCAGCCGTTCGTGGTTGGCTTCACGGGCGGCGCCGAGGGCGAGGATCGCGGTGCCGATGGAGGCGAGCAGCACCAGGGCCATGGACGCGGCCACGATGCCGATGCCGCGGCGTCTGGCGCGTAGCGCTCGTTTCCTGGTCTTGACGCTGGCATCCAGGAAGCGCTCGGAGCGCTCCGACAGCGGAGCGGAGCCCGCTGGGTCGGCCTGCCAGCGGGCATGTGCTTCCTCGGCGGCGGCCAGGCGGGTCCCGCTGTACAGATAGGCCGGGTCCTGCTGATGGTCGGCCCAGTCGCGGGCCTGGTGGTCGAGTTGCTGGCGGGCCAGCAGGGTGGCACGGTCGGCGTCGATCCATTCGCGCAGGCGGGGCCAGGCCCGGATCAGTGCCTCGTGGCTGATCTCAACGGTGTCGGCGTCGACGGTGAGCAGCCGGGCGTTGACGAAACGCTCCAGCGCCTGCCGGGCCTGCTCCCGATCGGGAGCATCGGGAACAGAAGGCAGCAACTCGGTCAGGGGAACCCGGGTGCGGGTGTCGTCTGCGCCTTCACCCAGGCGTATCAGGCGGGGCAGAAACTGGCGAGCGGCGCGCTGGCCGGTCAGGTTCAGGCCGGTCAGGGTGGCATCGGCGGTGTTGGCCAGGGCCCGGTTGATGCCGCCGGTGGCCAGGTAGCCGGTCACGGTGAGCGTGGCGCCCTCGCGGCGCTGCCAGGTGGACAGCAGGACGTGCGACAGCAGCGGCAGCACACCGCTGGGCTCGGACGCCTCCAGGTCGGCGCCGAGGTCTTCCAACAGCAGGTCGACCAGGCCGGGCTGCAGGGTGAGCCCGGCCAGGCGGGCGGGTCCTTCGATGGCCTGGCGTAGCTGCGCGACGCTCATCGGAGTGACCACCACCGGATGTTCCAGGGCGGTGGCCAGTTCGCTGTAGCCGACGCACCGGCCGAAGAAGTCAGCGCGGATGCCGACGACGACCACCGCGACCGTACAGGCCGCATGCAGCGCGGCCAGGAAAGCCTGGCGCTCCGCCTCGTGCGGGCACAGGGTGAACAGCTCTTCGAACTGGTCCACGATGATGACCCGCTGCCCCGGCCCGGTGAGCACATCCCGCAGACGGCCAGGGTCGCTCATCAGCTGCTGCCGCAGGTCGGCCGGAGGGGAGCCGTCCAGGGGCGCGAACCGGTCGGCCAGGGTTGTGAGCGGGTCGCGGCCGGGGGTCATCACCAGCACGCCGACCCCGGCGGCACGCTCCAGGGCGGGCATCAGCCCAGCGCGCAGCAGCGAGGACTTGCCCGCCCCGGACGGGCCGACCACCATCAACGGTCGGGCGCCGGCCGGCTGCGCGGCGACCCGGTCGGCCAGGGTGCGGGTGAGCTCGGCGCGGCCGAAGAAGAACTCCGCGTCATCCGGGCCGAAGGAGGCCAGCCCGCGGTAGGGGCTGGCCTCCCCCACCTGCCCGGCCGCACCCCCGTGGTGGGCCGGGTTGACGGCCAGCGGTTGCCGGTCGCCGAAGCCGGTGGCCTGCCGGCGCGGCGCGGCAAAGCCCTGCTCGGTCAACGCGCGCGACAGCGACCGGTAGAGGCCGTCCACGCTCAGATACGGCCCGGCCGCCGGGTCGCCGCCGGCCAGCACCGTGATCAACGCTCCGGAGAAGGCGGTGTGCCGCTGGCCGTCCGGCGCCCACGCCGCCTCATCCCGCCCGGCCGCGGCCAGCACGTAGCCGCCCTGCTGGGGGGCGGCGAACACCTCATCCAGCCCAGAGCGCCCTGCGCTTCGGGCTCGCCCGGAAAAGCAGCAGTCCAGCACGATCAGCACGAGCGGAGCCCGGCAGGTCGACAGCACCTCGTGCACCGTCGAGTACGGCAGCGCCTGGTGGCCGGCGATCCCCTGGGTCAGGTCCACACTCGCGCGGGTGGCCAGATGTAGTTCCCCGCGCGGGCTGATCAGCCCGTGGCCCACGTAGTAGAAGACCAGCACATCCTCAGCCTGATCGGCGACCCGCACCAGCGCCGCGCCGAACTCCTGCGGGTCCCTTGGGTCCACCACCGTGGTGAGATGAGCCGCGTCCAGCCCGGCCCGCTCGATCAGGCAGCGGCCCACGTCGGCGACCGTCCGCGCGACCGCGGGCACCGCGCCCAGCCGTGACCCGGCCACATGAGCGCTCGATCCGACCAGCAGCACCCGGGCGCCGGGCCGGGCCAGCATCAGCTCCGGCGGCCCATCCGCTCCCATCAGGAACCCTGGGCGCCAGCGGCGTCGGCGTCGGTGAGGGCCTGGGTGAGCTGCTCGGTGAGTGCCTTGACCGCCGCCGCGTCCAGGTCCTTGACGCCCTTGGCGGTCACCTCCATGCCGGGCTGCCCCTCACCACGGCTGAGCTTGACGCTCACCTCACCACGACGCGATCGCAACCACGCGACCAGCACGGTCGCCGTTGAGGCGAACGCCCCTCCGGCGCCCAGCGCCATCTGCAGCCCCTCGACGACCGGACCCAGCGCACCCGGCTCGGGGTCACCTTCGATGATCCGCACCCACCCGCGCAACTCGGGCTCCTGCGACAGCCAGGCGTACAGATCCCGCACCGTGTCCGCAGAGTTCTCACCCTCGACACTCAGCCGAACGACCACGAGCACTCCCCTGTTTTATTAATGGCCCCCCGCGCCGACTCCGCGCTGTATGCGACTGGTTTCACCCGCGTACAGCAGATATCCGGAATCTACTCTGATGGCCCGGAGCAGTACACGCTTCCGCTCTATCCGGCACACCGGCCGGACAGCTGAGTTCTGACGCGTCCTTCCTGGCCACCTGCACCCACCTGCACCCACCGGTCATGTCGGGACGGGGAGAACGGCCTCGACCACGGTGCCGCCGTGCTCGCCGTCACGGATCGAGCAGGTGCCGCCCACCTCGGCGGCCCGTTCGCGCATCGTCGACAGGCCGGAGCCCGAGCCCCGAGCCGGCGTGCCGACGCCCACCCCGTCGTCGGTGACCCGCACCCGCAGGTCGCCCGCCCGCTCCAGCGCCACGGTGATGACCTCCGCACCGGAATGACGCCGGGCATTGGTCAGCGCCTCCTGCACGATCCGGTACGCCGCGACCTCCACCGCGGGTGGCAGCCCCTCCAGGCTCCCCCCGACGGTGACCGGCACCTCCACCGCCAGCCGCCGGATCGACTGCTCCAGCCCGACCTCGTCCAGCGTGCGGGGCCGGAGGCCCTGCACCAGCTCCCGCATCTCCCCGTTCACGGCGTCCATCCCCACCCGGAGATCGGACAGCAGCTGATAGGCCAGGTCGGGAGAGTACCTCAGGGATCGCCGCGCCGCCTCCAGCCCGATCGTTATCCCGGTCAACCGGCCCCCAGCCCGTCGTGCAGGTCCCGGTGCAGCCGCCGCCGCTCCTCCTCCCGCGCCCCGGCCGCCCGTTCCCATGAGCGCCGCAGGTCATGAGCCATCTGTACGGCATGCGCGACGTCGGCGACGATCGGCACCAGGACGGCCAGCATCCGCCGCTCGTACGCCCGGGGGAAGCGCCGCGCCCCGGGCGGGCCGAGGAGCAGCGTCCCGGCGGGTTCGCCGTGCCACACCAGGGGGACCTTGCGAGGGTCGTCCCCGAGCTCGCCGACGACGTGGCTCTCCTCGGTCTCGACCGCCGCCCCGGTCACCGCCAGGCCGTCGGCCACCGCCCGCACCGCCGCCTCCAGCGCCTGGGCGGGGCCGGCGTGCTGGATCTGCCGCCGCAGGGCTTCGGCGTGCACCTGCGGGTCGCCGCTCCTGCCGTACAGGAGCCGGTCGAGCAGGCGCTGCAGGCGCCGCTGGACGGGCAGGAACGACAGGCCCGCGAAGATCGCCGCGACCACGCCGAAGAGCTCGCCGTAGTCGGCCAGGAAGAGTCCGGTGAGCGCGCCGACGGCCAGGTACGCCGTGGCGACGAAGACCACCAGGGCGCCGCCGACCAGGGCCCGGCTGACAAGCGTGTCGATCGAGTAGAGCCGGTAGCGGAGTACGGCGACGGCCACCGCGATCGGCACGGCCGCCTCGCCGACGGTGTCCAGCCAGAGGTGGTCCCAGCCGAGGATCTCGTTGAAGGCGAGGTTGTCGAACGCCACGACGGGCGCCAGCCAGGCGATCTGCCGCCGCACGTCCGGGTCTGCGCGCCAGAACCGGATGAGCAGCACGAGCAGGCTCACCCAGAGCAGCGGCTCGCAGATCGCGGCGGACACCTGGTACAGGCTCGCGAGCGGCCCGGCGGACTCGTGCAGCCGCGGGATGGCGATCACCAGCAGGAGCAGCTGCCACGAGATCAGCGCCAGGTAGACCCAGCGCCATCGGGGCCGCAGCAGGCCGGCGTCCGGATGCGCGAGCGGCAGCATGAGCGCCGTGCAGGTGGTGACGGCGCTACGGCCAGTAGAGCGGCGGCGGGAGCGGCACCGCACCCTGCCCGTACACCTCGTACAGGGAGATGGCGAGCGTCACCCAGCCGTTGGCCGCCCCGACCAGCAGGAGCAGCCAGCCGACGATCAACCCGGGACGGCGCAGCACGATCAGCATGCCCAGCGGGGTGCTGAGCAGTGCCTGGACGCGGGCGGTGTCGCCGACGCCGGGCGGCCGGGGGTTGATCGCGAGCTCGATGACCACGTGCGCGGCCAGCGCCGCGAGGCCGAGCGTGCCCAGGGACAGGGCCACGACCCGCACCGCGTAGTCCGCTTTCCGCCCCATGGATCCCCCAGTAGGGGATTCTGGGGCCTGTGCCGACCTGTCAGCAAACTCTGACGACCAGGTCAGGCCCCGAGTGGCGATCTTCGGCCGGTGGCGGTGCGGCGCGAGATGCGGATGGGCCGGGTGATGGCGCTGCTCTCCGTCCCGGAGACGCCCGCGAGGGCGTCCCGGTGGTCGTGGTCCCCGGTGAGTGAGTTGCCGGAAAGCAGGGCTCCGCGAGAAGTCAGCGGTGAGTGAAGCACTTGCCGCCTGGCGGTGTGGACGTGACGGATAAACCTGGTGCGGCCGTGCCCTGCCGTCCAGCACGATGGGGTGATGAACGATCTGTCCGGACAGAGTGTGGACCGGTCGGCGTCCGGCCCCTGGCTCGACCGGATCCTGCGCGAGGGTGCCACCCCCGGGTTGCTGAGCGCCCTGGTCGAACGGCTCTCGCCGACCGACCTGCAGACCCTGCTCCTGGAGGTCTACCGCCGCCGCGCCGCCGCCGTGACACCGGGTGGCCTGCTGCGGGCCTACGAGCGCAACCGTTTCACCGCACCGTCGGCGCTGGACGCGGGCGAGCTGGCCCGCCTGGACGCGCTCGTGCACGGACGGCTGGCCCGGCATGGTTTCACCGGGCTGGCGCTGTCACCACTCTGCCCGCTGGGTACCAACTCCGCGGTGGCGACCGTGGACCAGCACAAGGTGGTCACCACCGTCCGCAACACCGAGGTCGTCGCGGACGCCACCAACGTCCTGGCCCTGGAATGCGCGGTACGTCGCCGGGAGTCGCTGCGGGCCGACCCTCGGTCGCGCCAACGGGTCCGGCTCGCCGCCGTCCACCGGGTGGTGCGCGCCCAGGTCTTCGCCGGGCCTGGCATGTCCGCGCACTTCGCGCTGCTGGCGCTGTGCACCGCCGGTCGCGCCGAGGGGTCGTTCACCTTCGAGACGGCGGCGCTGGCCGAGCAGATCGGCGTCCACCTCGACGTCCTGCGCGGTGCCCGCGAACTCGGCTACCAGATCTCCGCCGTACGGGTGCTCCTCACCGACCTGACCGAGGGACGGCATCGCCAGGCCCTGCACGAACACGTCCTGAACCGGCTCGCGCCGGCACATCCCGGCACCACGTTCACCTTCGACGACGACCGGGTGAGCGGCCGCGGCTACTACAGCGGCGCCTGCTTCGAGATCCGCGCCACCACCCCCACCGGAGACGACCACAGCCTCGGCGACGGCGGATTCACCACCTGGACCGCCGACCTCCTCAGCGACGCCAAGGAACGCCTGCTCATCGGCGGCCTCGGCATCGAACGTCTCTGCGGGTTGTTCCCCCGGCACCCCCGGTAGCCGCGACCGCCCTCCCCGGACTGCAGTGACATGCCGAGATCAGGGTCGGGCTCTGCGCTGGTAGTGGCATCGCCGAACGCAGCACCTCCTGGATACCTCGGACCGGCCCAACGACGAGTACGGCCGGCGGACCTCCGGCACGGTCGGCGGGATGCCGTGGTCGTCGGCTTCGAACATGACGCGCCAGGCGTCAAGGTCTACGCTGTACTCTGCGGCCATCACATGATCTTGGTTGCCTTCACGAACTCCGAATGATCGCGCGGTGGCCGCCTTCATGTGGCCTCAACCGCGAAGATCGCGATATGTCACTGGAGTACCAGATCACTTTGAGGGCGTGTCCTGGCCTTGGGGATCGGTCCGGGCCACGACGGGGGCGCGACCAAGGCCGGGGCCACCGGGAGGGGGAGCGTGGAGAAGTTGCTCGTCTCCTGCGATGAGCTGGCCGGACTGCTCGGCGCGCCGTCGGTCCGGATCCTCGACACGCGCTGGCCCGTGGGCGACGGTCCGGCTGGACGGAACCTGTACCGCCGCTCTCGCGTACCCGGCGCCGTCCATCTCGGGTTCGACGCCACCCAGGCACCCGGCCCGCAGCCACCGGGCCGGGCCGCCGATCCCGCGACGCTCGCCGCTGCGCTCACCGATCTCGGCGTCGGCGCCGACAGCATCGTGGTCGCCTACGACGACAACCACCAGTTCACCGCGGCGCGGCTGGTATGGCTGATGCGCGCCCACGGCTTCAAGCGGGCCTTCCGCCTCGACGGCGGGTGGCCCGCCTGGCTGCGGTCGTGCGGGCCCGTGGAGACCGGGCCGATCTCCTCGCGGCCCGGCGTGACCCGCCCGCCGCTCCTGAGCCGGACCGGCTCCGCCATCGCCGGCCTGGAGGATGTACTCGCCCACCAGGCGGCCGGCCTGCCCATCCTCGACTGCCGCCGCGACTCCAGTTGGGCGGAGGAGCCTCAGCTCATCCCGGGCGCGACGAGGCTGCCGATGCGTGTGCTCGTCGACTCCTTGGGGCTGCACCTTCCCCCCTCCCGGATCAGAGCGGTGGCCACCGTGGCCGGGATCGCCGCCGACACGCCGGCCATCGCGTACTGCGGTGCGGCGATCTCCGCCCCGGCCGTGTGGCTCGCGCTGCGCGCAGCCGGCATCACCGGGGTACGGGTGTACGACGGCTCGATCACGGAATGGACCTCCAGCGGCCGGCCCCTGGTACCCGCGACAGCGTGCCGCCTCGGCCACTCCCAGACGGCACAACCTCCCACCGCCGCACCCACAGGCCGAGAAGACACCGACGAGGCGCCAGGATCTGAAACTGCCGGACATCGTTGACGCCCGGGTCTCCGGCCACTGTGGAGACCGTCTGCGTCCACCCCGAACCCCCACTGGACAGTGAGGCCAAACGGCGCCCGGCGGTCATCCGTCACATCGAACTCGCATGTCCCACCCGCACAACCACGCACGGAGGCCCCTCAGGCCAGGGCCAGTAGGCGGTCGCACTCCTGTAGCAGGCGCCTGCGGAGCGGGGCGGAGCGTTCGGTGAAGACGCGCTGGGCGGCCACGTACTCGGCGCGGCCTTCGGCGGTCTCCACCTGGATCGGCCGGTAACCCAGGGTGCCCAGGTCGTACGGGCTGGCCCGCATGTCCACGGTCCTGATGTCGCGGGCGAGCGCGAAGCAGTCGGCGACCAGCTCGCTGCCGATCAGCGGCGACAGCTTGTAGGCCCACTTGTAAAGGTCCATGTTGGCGTGCAGGCAGCCCGGCTGCTCCAGCTCCCGCTGGCGTTCACGGGTCGGCTGGATCACGTTGAGCGGGCGGGCCGGGGGCGTGAAGAAACGGAACGCGTCGAAGTGGCCGCACCGCACTCCGCGCTGGTCGACGATCTCCTCGATCCGCTCGGAGGAGAGCCGGAGCGGGAAGGAGGAGTGCCGGATCTCCGCCTCCTGCGTCCGGTAGACCATCGCCCACTCGTGCATCCCGAAGCAGCCCAGATAGGGCGGACGGCTCGCGGTGGCGGCCAGCAGTTCTCTCGTCCAGCCGATCGCGGCCGCGCGCTGCGGCAGGACCAGCTCAAGGTCCAGTACGGCGCCTTCCGCGCGGTCGCGGTAGTTCGGCCCGAAGGAACTCGCCCCCGCCAGGATCACCTCGGCCCCCGGATGCCATCGCAGCAGGCGCCCGGGCCGGAAGCTGTAGTAGGTGAACAGGAAGTCCTCGACCGGGTGGGCGACCTGCTCCCGACCGCGGCGCAGATGCGGCTCGACCCAGGCTCCGACCCGGTCCCGATGCGCCGAGGCCCGGCCCCGCCACTCCCGCTCGCTCAGCACTTCCACCCCAGCATGGTAGGAAGCGCCGGCCGGTAAGTGGTAAACGGAGACTCTTCTCTCCTTACAATCGTAGATCATGGTTTGGCGGGGTCTGCCGCTCTCGCCCCGGAACCGGCGCCTGACTCCCACAGGTCACTCGTACCGGATGGACCGTCGCAGCCCGCACGGCCCGGAGCCGCCCGCCTCCTGACCTGATGCGGCCTCGAATCCGACCTGTCGCGGGCGAGAGCCGCCGTGGCCTCGCCCGCGACAGGCCGCCGCCGACGGCCCCGTTACGGGCGCGGGTCGGCCCTCGCCTCGCCGGTGTCCGTACCGACGTCGGGGAACGAGTGATGTTCGTGGGCGACGATCCAGCGGCCGTGCTCCTTACGCAGGCCGAGCGTGAGCCTCAGGCGGTTCTCAGGCCGGTCGGCGAGATTCTCCCGCGTTCCGCAGCGCAGCAGGGCGTGCGCGTAGGCGATGTCGTCACCGGCGGTGACGTCCAGCGAGTCGATCTGGAACAGGGCTCCCTGTCTCTGCCAGTCGAAGAAGGGCGGCCACGACTCGCGGTAGGCGTCGATACCGCGTACCCCCTCGTACGGTGGCGGCACGTCGAACATCACGATGTCCTCAGAGTGGTCCGCGAGGACGCCGCTCATGTCGCCCCGGTGGACCGCCTCGGCCCAGTTCTCGACCAGAATCCGGATCTGTTCCTCGTCAGCAGGCATTCTTCGGCCCGGTCCTTTCCGGTTGGTGATCCCGTCAGGACTACAACCCGCGCCGCCCCGGAAAGTCATCGCGCGCCGCCGGATCGCCCTCAGCCAATCGGCTGAAACCAGTCAGCCGGGCAGCTCCGCCGGGAGGCCGAACACCGCAAACTCCGCGTCCAGGAAGGCGACCACCTCGGCGACCCTCGTACCGTTCAGGACGAGCAGGTCCAGGCCCGCCGCGACGTGGACGCCCCTGTCCTCGTCCCACAGGTAGGTGCCGAACGCGAGCTGCCCGTTCGCCCGCGTCGGCAGGAAGCGCCACCGCCGGTCCGACATCACCTCCGTCAGGAACGCCCGGATGCCGTCGTGGCCCTCGTACCAGGCCGTCAACGGTGGCATCGAGTACCTCGCGTCGTCCGTCAGCATCGCCACGACGGCCTCGATGTCCCCGGCCTCCCACGCGGCCGCGTACCTCCGGGCCACCTCCCGCCGCGCCGCCTCGCCCATCGCGTCCAGGGTTGCCCGCTGGGTGGCCGCCGGAAGCAGGCCGTCGAGGACCTTTCTGGCCCGTTGCAGCGCGCTGTTGACCGCCACGACCGTGGTGTCCAGCAGGTCGGCGACCTCGCGGGCCGCGAACCCGAGGACGTCGCGCAGCAGCAGGACAGCTCGCTGCAGGGCCGACAGGTGCTGCAGCGAGGCGACGAACGCGAGCTCCACGCTCTCCAGAACCACCACGCGAGCCTCCGGGCTCAGCTCCGCCGTCCAGCTCAGCCGGTGGTCGGGGTAGGGTTCGAGCCACATCGCCTCGGCCGACGGCGCGCCTTCCGGGCTCAGGTCGGTGGGAAGCTCGCGGCGCCCCCTGCGCTCGATCAGGGTCAGGCACCTGTTGGTCGCGATCCGGTACAACCACGGCCGGATCGACCCCCGGTCCTCGAACCGCTCCAGGCTGCTCCAAGCCCGGACCAGGGTCTCCTGTACGGCGTCCTCGGCGTCATGGACGGACCCCAGCATCAGGTAACAGTGCGCGTGCAGCTGATCCCGCAGCGGTCCGACCAGACGTCCGAAGGCGTCGCCGTCACCGGCCTGGGCCGCGACCAGGAGTTCCGCCGTGGTGGACCTGTCCATCCGGTCTTGACTCATCCGCACCGATCACCCCCGCCCTGGCGCCAGGCTATGGCCTGAAGGCCAGGGCGAAGTGGTGTGATCGGGGCCGGAAGCGACTCCATCCGTGGCGGGTAAGAACTCCGGGCGGCTCAGCCGCAATGAATCTCCGCCACCGGCGGCTCGATACGCCATCATGATCATTCTGACTGGAGGGCCCCTCGTCGGGTTGGCCGCCAAACGAAGAAAACCCAGGCCGACAGTGCCGACCTGGGCTTCTTGCAAGTGCGCCGCCAGGGACTCGAACCCCGGACCCGCTGATTAAGAGTCAGCTGCTCTAACCAACTGAGCTAGCGGCGCTTGCAACGGGGGTAACTCTAGCAGCAGCTCCGGCGCGACCGCACCTCGGTTGACCGCCGCCCGGCTCCCCGCGACAGGCTCGGGCCATTCCCGGCTGTCCGGCCCTGTACACGGACTCGGGGCCGGACAGTCCCTGTCCGACCCCGATCTTCTCGCGGGCTCTGCCATCGTCTCCCTCAAGACTCCGGCGGCCGTCCTGTTCCGAAATAGACTCGGGGCCGGACAGTCCCCCAACTGTCCGACCCCGATCTCCTCGCGGGCTTTGCCATCGTCTCCCCCAAGACTCCGGCGGCTCCGCTCAGGAACGCGATCCCCCTCGCGTCCTTTTTCCGGTGAAAAGTCTCTGCAACGCTCCCCCCGGGCTTCGCAGACCCCTTGACCTGCAATAACACTACCTGGCTAAATGTAACGGGCGCGTCATCCAAAGGTTGATTTTGCGCCTACACCCAACCTTGACCCGGTATCACCGAAGCCTCCGTCACCCCCGCCGGATACCCGAAAATCCGGCTTCCCGGAGGTAGATCGGTCTGCTTCGGACTCGGACCGGGAGCCGATCGGCCACCTCGTGCCTGGGTCAGGGGAGTTCGAGGCCCACTTTGGTCTCCTCCCGCAGTGCCCGGCTCACCGTGCAGTACTTCTCCTCGACACGGTGGGCCACCGCGCGGAGCACCTCGGCGGCCTTCTCGTCGCCCTCGGGCAGCTCCACGTCGTAGCTGATGGTGATCGGCCCCAGCCTGCTCGCCTCGATCTTCTCCGCCTGAACGGTCATCGCCAGGCGGACCATGCGGTGGCCGCGCTGGGCCGTCAGCGGCTCCACGGTGACGATGTTGCAGCCGCCGAGCGCCGCGAGCAGCAGTTCGACCGGGGTGAAAGTCCCCTGCTCGTCGCCACTGCCCATGGCGACCTCGGCTCCGCGGTCGTTGCGTGCC
The DNA here is from genome assembly GCF_050943795.1 of Streptosporangium sp. CA-115845. Lineage (NCBI taxonomy): Bacteria > Bacillati > Actinomycetota > Actinomycetes > Streptosporangiales > Streptosporangiaceae > Streptosporangium > Streptosporangium sp. CA-115845. Next base: position 8,123,723 of record NZ_CP191988.1, read on the forward strand.
ACGAACCCGTCCTCGGTCCGCTCCACCCTCACCTGCGCCATGACGCTCCTCCCCTGCCTTCCTCGATCTGCGGATCACCCTACAGAGGGAGGAGGACCGCCTTAGGCATCGGGATGTTTGGACAGGTATTCGATGTAGAACGGGCGCAGTGCGTCACCCAGCTCCCCATGACCCGAGACCATGGCGTCACTGAGCAGGGCCGAGATCCGGCTGAGGTCGTTGGTCGTCTCGTCCTCGTGCCCCGACGACGCCTCCGCCGCCGGGATCAAGGAGAGCAACTCCCACAGAAAGCCGAGATCTCCGTGATGCACGGCGTAGTGGACCGCGCGATCATGCAGTTCCTGGGCCGATAGCGACTCAAGCTCATCCGTTTCCAACAGACCCACCCCCTCACGCCCCTTCTGCCCCGAGATTGTGACCATCATGCGCAATCGGCGGTACGCGCAGTCAGCGCACCAGCCTGACCAGCATTTTTCCGGTGTTGGCGCCGTGGAGCATGTCGATGAACGCCCGCGGGGCGTTCTCCAGGCCGTCGACGACGGTCTCCATCGAGACGAGCCTGCCCTCGCGAAGCCAGGCGCCGACCTCGGCGACCATGTCGGGCAGCCGCGCCTGGTGGTCGGAGACGATGAATCCGCGCAGGGTGAGCCGCTTCCCCACGGCCAGGAAGAGGTTGTTCGGGCCCGGTACCGGCTCGGTGGCGTTGTAGACCGAGATCGCGCCGCACATCGCGACCCTGCCGTACGGCCTCAGCTCGTCGATGGCCGCCTGCAGGTGGTCACCGCCGACGTTGTCGAAGTAGACGTCGATCCCGCCGGGGGCCGCCTCGGCGAGCTGCTCACCGATCCGGCCGTCGCGGTAGTTGAAGGCGGCGTCGAAGCCGAGATCGCGGATCAGGTACGCGACCTTCTCCGGCGACCCGACGCTGCCCACCACGCGCGAGGCGCCCCTCAGCCGGGCGATCTGCCCGGCCAGGCTGCCCACGGACCCGGCCGCGCCGGACACGAACACCGCCTCGCCCTCCTTGAAGTGCGCGATGTCGAGCAGGCCCACGTACGCGGTGAGGCCGGTCATGCCCAGCGCCCCGAGGTAGGCGGAGAGCGGGACACCCGGGACCTCCTCGACCTTGCGGGCCTGCCCCGCGTCGAGCACGGCGTACTCGCGCCAGCCGTACCCGTGGGTGACGATGTCGCCGGGAGCGAGGTCCGGCGAGCGCGACACGACGACCTCGCCGACGGCCCCGCCGTCGAGGGGGGCACCGATCCGGAAGGGTGGGGTGTAGGACTCGGCGTCGTTCATCCGTCCCCGCATGTACGGGTCGACGCTCATGAAGAGGTTGCGGACACCGATCTCCCCCTCCCCTGGAGGGGGCGACTCGACCTCGGCCAGCTCGAAGTTCTCCGGGACCGGCCAGCCCGAGGGGCGCGACGCCAGCCGGATCTCCCGCGACACCGTACGGCCGGCGGCACGCGCCGACGTCCCGTTCACGGCGGCGGCCCCGGTCGCGGCGGTCCTCCCGGCGCCGGCGCCACCCCCGGTCCTCGTCCCGGCTCCCGTTTCCGACACGGCTCCGGATCCGTCCCCGGTCCCGGCTCCGGGGGCGGGGGCGGGGCCGGGCTTGGGGCCTGACTTGGGGACGGGACCGGGCTTGGGGACGGGACCGGGGCCGGGTTTGGGGACGGGACCGGGGCCGGGTTTGGGAGCCGAACCGGGGCCGGCCCCGGGGCCAGGCTTGGGGACAGGGCCGGGCTTGGGAACCGAACCCGGGTCGGCCCCGGGGCCAGGCTGGGAGCCAGGGCCGGGCTTGGAAGCCGAACCGGGACCGGCCCCGGGGCCAGGCTTGGGGACAGGGCCGGGCTTAGGAACCGAACCCGGGTCGGCCCCGGGGCCAGGCTGGGAGCCAGGGCCGGGCTTGGAAGCCGAACCGGGACCGGCCCCGGGGCCAGGCTTGGGAACAGGGCCGGGCTTGGGAACCGAACCCGGGTCGGCCCCGGGGCCAGGCTGGGAGCCAGGGCCGGGCTTGGAAGCCGAACCGGGACCGGCCCCGGGGCCAGGCTTGGGAGCAGGGCCGGGCTTGGGAGCAGGGCCGGGCTTAGGGGCGGGACCGGGCTTAGGGGCGGGACCGGGCCTCGGACCCGGCTTGGGGACGGGCCGGCTTCCGGGTTCCGTCCCGCCTCCGGCGGACTGATCTCCTGATCGGCCGCTGGATGGTCGGTCGTCCGACATGATGGCCCCCTCGGCGATTCGCGCTTCTCATCTGGGACTTTCCCATCCGGTAGCGGTCCTCCTCGCGAGACGGCGACGAACCTGACAAGATCTCGCCACTTTCGTGACCGCATCTGGTCATGGATGCGAAACTTTGCACGGAAGCCGGGACGCGATCCGCCGCCCCGGTCGTCATGACCGCCGTGCCCGTGGCGCTCGGTATCGATCGGATCAGCAGGCGCTCAGCCGACCAGCAAAGTGTCTAGTGTCCGTATATATCCGCTTCGGGCTGCAGATCTGCCGCCCGCCCGACCAGCCATGCGAGGATGCCCAACCGTGAAGATAATCATCAAAATACTGGTGGTGGCCGCCGCCCTGTGGGCGGCGACCCGGCTCGTGGACGGCATCACGGTGTCCGCGCAGACCCCCGTCAAGGAGATCGGCACGCTCCTCGCCGTCGCCCTGGTGTTCGGGATCGTCAACACCGTTCTCAAGCCCATCATCAAGACGCTCGGCTGCGCCTTCTACATCCTCACGCTGGGCCTGTTCGCCCTGGTCGTCAACGCCGGACTGCTCCTGCTGACCAGCTGGATCGCCAAGGAGCTCAGCCTGCCCTTCCACGTGGAGGGCTTCTGGCCCGCGTTCTGGGGCGCGATCGTCATCGGTCTGGTCAGCTGGATCCTCGACCTGATCCTCGACGCGATCGTCGGCGACTGAGCCGATGGTCGTCCTCCTTGACGGCGCCCACCTGACCTGCGAGCAGGTCGATCGGGCGGCTCACGGCTCCGGGGTCGCGCTGGGCTCCACGGCCCGCGCGCGGGCGGCGTGGCGGACGGCCACCCTGCTCGAAGGGCCGGTGTACGGCCGGACCACCGGGGTGGGCGCCAACAAGGACGTGGAGACCGAGGCCGCCGGTCTCGACCTGCTCCGCAGCCACGCGGGCGGCGCGGGACCGCGGATCGAGGAGTTCCGCGCCCGCGCCACCCTCGTCGTCCGCCTCAACCAGTTGCTCGCCGGCGGCTCGGGGGTCGACCCCGCACTCCTGCCGGTACTCGCCGCCGCCGTCAACCGGGGCCTGACCCCGCCGATCCGCACCTACGGCGCCATCGGCACCGGCGACCTCACCGCCCTGGCCACCACCGCGCTCTGCCTGGTGGGCGAGCTTGCCTGGAGACCTCCCGCCAGGAGCACACGGACCGAGGGCGCACAGGCCGAGAGCGCACAGGCCGGGCCCCCCGCCGGAACGCGGGCCGATGAGCCCGTACCCCGGTTCGCGCTCGCCGCCGGTGACGCGCTGCCGTTCATCAGCTCGGGCGCGGCGACCCTGGCGGACGCGGCACTGGCCTGCCATCGCCTGGGAGTCCTGCTGGCCGCCGCCACCGCGGTCGCGGCCCGCTCCTTCCTGGCCGTCGAGGCCTCACTGGAACCACTCTCCCCCGTCGTGCAGCGCGGCCCCGAGCAGACCTCGGTCGCGGCCGAGCTGCGCGACCTGGTCGGCGCCACCAGCCCGCGCCGCGTGCAGGACCCGTACGGCTACCGTGCCTTCCCGCAGATCCACGGGGCCGCACTCGACGCTCTTCGCCACGCGGAGCGGACCGTCGCCGAGGAGATGAACGCGGCCCCGGAGAACCCGTTGATCGCCGACGGCCGGGCCTGGCACAACGGCAACTTCCACTCGGCGCGGGTCGCGCTCGCCCTTGACGCGCTGCGGGCCGCGCTCGTGCAGACCGCGGCGGTGAGCGCCGCCAGGCTCGCCACCCTGAACGATCCGGCCCACACGGGGCTGCTCCCCTTCCTCGCCGAGCGCCCCGGCGGCTCCGGGGTGATGATCCTCGAATACGTCGCGCACTCCGCCCTGGCCGAGCTGCGCCATCTGGCCGCCCCCGTCACCCTGGGCGGCGCCGTGCTCTCCCTGGGGACCGAGGACCACGCGAGCTTCACCCCGCAGGCGGCCCGCTCCGCGCTCGCCGCCGTCGAGCCGCTGGAGATCGTCCTGGCCTGCGAGCTGGTGGCCTCCGTACGGACCCTGCGCCTGCGCGGCGTCCCCTGCGACCTGCCCCTCGATCCCGCACTGGACGACCGCCCGCTGGACGCCGACCTCGACGTGGCACGCGGGCTCCTGCCCGGCCTCGCCGTTCGCTGACTCCCCGCCGGTCAGCCGACCGAGCCGCGCTCGTGCAGCCGGGGGGCCTGGACGATGCGGCGGCGGCGCGGGTTGCCGTCGGCGGCGGCCACCACCATCCGGACGGCGGCGCGGACGATGCCGTCGATGTCCCAGTCGACGGTGGTCAGGCCGGGGGTGAGCAGTCCCGACATGGGGTGGTCGTCGTAGCCCATCACCGACACCTCCGACGGGATGACCAGCCCCCGTTCGGCCGAGGCCGCGTAGACGCCGTAGGCGATCGAGTCGGCGAAGCAGAAGAACGCCCGGTGCCCGGCGTCGAGCATCTCGCCGGCGACCCTGGTGGCGGATGCCGGCGACTGCGGGGCGGTGACCAGCTCGATGTCCAGACCCAGCCGCCCGGCCTCGGCCATGACGTGCACGTCGGCGGGCCTGTCAGGGGTGCTGGCCCTGGTCGAGGTGAGAACGGCCAGGCGCCGGTGCCCCCGCTCGCGCAGGTGTTCCAGGGCCAGGGTCACCCCGGCCCTGTTGTCGAAGACGACCTCGCCCGCGGCGCGCGCTCCGGCCAGCGCGTCGCCGATCGACACCACCGGCAGCCCCTCGCACAGCTCGGCCCAGAGCGGTGCCGCGGGGTCGACCGGCTGCACGATCAGCGCGTCCACCCGCTGGTCGCGGAGCTGCCTGGCGAGCGTGTGCTCCCTGGCGGGGTCACCGGCGGCGTCCAGGATCAGGGCGTAGCGGTCGTTGTCCTTGAGCGCGCGGCCGATGCCGACGGCCAGCGCCTGCTGCCAGAGATCCTCCAGCGAGCCGCAGAGCAGGCCGATCATGCCGGTTCTGCCGCTGGCCAGCGCGCGGGCGATGGGATCGGCCTCGTAGCCGAGCTCGGCCGCGGCCTGGCGCACCCGCTCGATGGTCTCCTCCGAGACCTGCATGCCGCGTAGCGCGTACGAGACGGCGGCGGGTGACAGGCCGGTGGCCTTCGCCACCTCACGTATGGTCGCTCGTTTCCGAGGCTGGGGCATCGGACCAGCCTATTCCTCAGGACCTCCGGGAGCGCGCTCCACAGCGGATCACATCTTTCCGGAGGTATTGACACAAGATGGGGTGAAACGGTTCACTGAAACGGTTCACTGAACCGTGTCACTGTTGGATGTGGCATGGTGAGAGCGGTTACCTATATTCTAGGTAGGGAATATCTCGATAGCCTGGGAGGAGGCCGGTTGTGACCGTCGACGTTCACCAGCATCTGTGGACGCCCGCGTTCGTCGACGCGCTCAGGCACCGCACGGCCGCCCCCCGTCTCGACGGCTGGACCCTCCACACGGACGGCGAGCCCCCCTACGAGGTCAACCCCGCGGACCACGACCTCGCCGCGCGCCTCGCGCTGAACTCGGACCTCGCCCTGGCCCTGGTGTCGCTGTCCAGCCCGCTCGGCATCGAGTCGCTGCCGCCCGAGGACGCCTGGCCGATCATCGACGCCTACCATGAGGACGCCCTCGCCCTGCCCGCGCCGTTCGGCGCCTGGGCGGCGACCTGTCTCAGCGAGATCGACCCGGACAGGCTCGCCGGAAACCTCGACACCCGGGGGTTCGCCGGGCTCCAGCTGCCCGCGACCGCCGTGCGCGACGCCGCGGGCCTGGCCAGGGTCGCCCCGCTGCTCGACGCGCTCACCGAGCGCGACCTGCCGCTCTTCGTGCACCCCGGCCCCGGCCCCGGCCCCGCCCCCGAGGCCGAGGAACCCGAGGGGGCCGGGGTGCCCGGCTGGTGGCCCGCCGTCGTGCCGTACGTGCAGCAGATGCACGCCGCCTGGTACGCCTTCGCCGCCTTCGGCCGGGCCCGCCACCCCCGCCTGCGGGTCTGCTTCTCGCTGCTCGCCGGGCTGGCCCCGCTGCACTCCGAGCGCCTGGCCAACCGCGGCGGGGAGGGCCGGGGGCAGGTCGATCCCGGCATCTTCCTGGAGACCTCCTCCTACGGCCCGCGCGCCATCGACGCGATCATCCGCGAGCTCGGCGTCGACGTCGTGGTCAGCGGTTCCGACCAGCCCTATGCCGCCGCCCCGGACCCGGGGCTCGGCGACGCCGCCTGGCACGCCATCGCGGTCACCAATCCCAACCGTCTGCTGAACCGGAAGGAGTCGCGTTAGTGAACCAGTCCCAGGGCCGCGGGAGCTGTGCGCTCCCGGCGCAGGCGGCCCCGAACGGCGAGATCGTCAGGCGAGCGAACCGCCACTCCGGCGGTGAGTCCTGATGAGCTACGAGGCCCTGCCCGCCCGCGCCCTCGACCGGCGCGAGCTGCTCGACCTGGTCAACGAGCTGGCCGCCGACCCCTCCCGATGGGAGGACCAGGTCGAGTTCCCCGAGGAGGGGGGCCGCCACTACGCCTCCCTCTACCGTGACTCCCACGTCGACATCTGGCTGTTGTGCTGGCGGCCCGAGGACGACACCGGCTGGCACGACCACGACACCTCCTCCGGCGCGGTCCGGGTGGTGGCCGGGACACTTCTGGAGTGCAACCCCCGGATCGGCGGCGAGCACCTGGAGACCGTGATCTCCGAGGGCGAGTCCTTCTCCTTCGGCCCCGACCACATCCACCGGCTGAACGGCGCGGTGCACGGCAGCGTCTCGATCCACGCCTACTCGCCGCCGCTCTGGCGCCTCGGCCAGTACTCGATCAGCGACAGCGGCGTGATGCGCCGCGTCTCGGTCAGCTACGCCGACGAGCTGCGCCCGCTGGACGACGCCGGGCAGCTGGTCGAGGTCGCCTGAGCACGGACGGCTCCGGACGGAGATCCGGCGGGGAGTCGGCCCTGGACGGGTGCCGAACCTGATCAAAAAGACTTGATCAGGTTCGGCACCGGAAATCGAGGAGACGGTGCTGCTCGCCAGCCGGGTCGTGGTGCTCAGCCCCCGGCCAGGCAGGGGCAGGGAGATCGACGCCCGACGAGTACCGAAGGGCGCCTCATTTCACGCGGACCCACGGGGGGAAGCTCACTACCTCGACCTGCTGTGTCGCCTCTTCCAGACCGGCCCGGTGGAACTCGGATTCGCCACCGACTACTCCCCAGGCGTGAAGACCCCGGTCCCCGCACCTGAACGGGAGCTGATCATGAGTGCCGCCAACGAGTCCAGCGACCACGCCGCCGAAGCCGAGGCAGCCGTCGTCGGCTCCAATGCCCTGGAGCAGCTGAGCGACGACATCACCCGCCTTGCCCGCACCTATGTACATGCGGCGCCTCTTCCTCTTTTCGGTGAGCTGACGCGCATCCGTAACCGCACGTACCGCCTCATCGAGCGCACTCGCCACCCCGGCCAGCAGCGTGATCTCTATCTGGTCGCCGGACAGGTCTGCGGGCTGCTGGGGAGTGCGAGCTTCGACCTCGGCTACCCGCACGCGGCGGCGGAGCAGGCCAGGGCGGCCCGTGTCTACGGTGAAGTCATCAGCCACAACGAGCTGACCGCGTGGGCCGACGGTCTGCTGGCCTGTGTGGAGTTCTGGGCGGATCGTCCGGCGCAGGCACTGCGGCTGGTGGAACGAGGCCTCGCTCTCGCCCCCACCGGCACCGCCCGGGTCCGCCTGCTCAGCATCGCGGCGCGAGCGTCCGCCCTGCTCGGCGACGTAGAGGGGGTCCGCGAAGCAGTTCGCGGCGCCCAGGATGCCCGCGGCCCTCAGGGGGAGTTGCATGACGGTGTGGGTGGCGAGTTCGGATTCAACGAGGCGCGACAGGCCTTCTGCGCGGGTTCCGCTTATCTGAGCGCCGGGTTGGCGCCGGATGCGGAGAATGAGTGTGAGTACGCGCTTACTCTGTACCGTCGTGCGCCTGCCGAAGAGCGGTGGTACGCCGCCGAAGCGAGCGCCTCCGTCGATCTCGCAGCGGCCCGGCTGCTCTCTGATGACGTCAGCGGAGCAACGGACGCCCTGTCCCCCATGTTCACGCTTCCAGCGGACAAACGGGTTGAAGGGCTGGTGAAGCGGCTCTGGCAGGTCCGAACGTCACTTGCTGCGATCCCGTCTCGCGAGACGACCACCTTGGTGGGAAAGATCGAGGAATTCACCGCCGAAACCGTCACACGAGCGCCGATGTCTTTTTAGCGGTGATCCCAGATCTCAAGGAGTTCTCGCTCCTTCTCCTGGGACAACCCATGGTGAGCTTGGCGGTCGTAGGCAGCAGGATCTCCGCTCTTGGACAGCCACCCGTAGGTGCCTCGTACCGTGTCATCGATCGGGCGGCAGGTCAGCCCGGCGGGTGCCGCCCTGGTCGTGTTCACGGACCAGGTGCCCGGGGGAGTCCGCCACAGCGGAATCTCGGTCCACTGCCTGACCTGGTGATCGATCAGGAAGTCGTCGTCGACCCAGGTCAACTCGGCACCTGACCCGGTCTCAGCGACGCACGCTTCGAGCATCTGCCCGAAGGTGGCCTGCCCTTGAGGCGCCACCACGTTGAAGGTCCCTGCCGTCCTCTTCTCCAGGCACTGGAGGGTGAACGCGGCCAGGTCTCGGATGTCGACGGGCTGGATCGGCTTCGTGGCATCTCCCGGTGCGAGCACCCGGCCGCCGCGCTCGATTCGCCGTAGCCACCAGGTCAGCCGGCCCACGTTCTCCTGTGGCCCGAGGATCACTCCGGGGCGCAGGACGGTGACCCGGCCGTTGAAGGCGTCCACCACCGCGCGCTCACAACCGGCCTTGTAGGCCCCGTACTGCGCGGCCGTCCACGTCGCCTCGTCTTCGGCTGTGCCTGACGCATCCGGTGCGCATTCGTAGACAGGACTTTCCTCGCTGACAGGCTCGGCAGGCCAGGCCGGATAGACCGAGACGGTGGAGAAGAAGACATAGGCGCCCGCCCGGTCCGACAGGAGGCGGGCCGCATCCCCGACGACTTTAGGCACGTAGCCGCTGGTGTCGACGACCCAGTCCCACTCACGGCCGGTGACCAACTCGCGGAGATGAGTCGCGTTCTCCCTGTCTCCTCGGACGGCCTCCGTACCGGGCACGTCTTGGCCCGTCCGGCCGCGGTTGAACGTCGTGACCTGGTGGCCGCGGGCAAGGGCGTGTTCCACGAACACCCTGCCCACAAAGCGTGTTCCGCCCAGCACCAAGACCTTCATGGGCACGATCATCACCCAGCGAGGACGTTCTGGTCGACCGTTCCAAGGGAACCATGTGCGTAGGCCTGGGCGATGCAAAATCTCGGCGCGATGCCTGGCACCAACTTATTGTCACGTAACGCGAATGCCGGAGCTTCCTTCGTGTGGGCGCGGGGCGACCAGCAGCAGGTCGCACAGGTCTTCTCTGGTTCTATGTCATCCTGCTGGTGCCACGCCCACTAACTGGGGAAACTCGTATACCACCTCCGTGGGCGCAACCCACCGCTGAAATCCATGACACAAAAACACTGACCGCGGTTCTGAAAAGAGCACAGGGGTCTCGCGTCGCGAAACCCCCGTGTGACGGTGCCAGTCCGCACGGCTCTCGGAACCCGGACGGTCACCGAACCCAGCAGGTCAGAACACCCGCGCCCGCACCGCCCTGGCCATGCCCGGGTCGTCGGCGAAGACGCCGTCCAGGCCGAGTCGGTAGAGCCTCTCCAGCCAGCCCATCACGTCGCCGGTGGCCCGGTGAAAGGCCGGGCTGGCCGGGTTGCCCAGCCGGAAGTCCAGCGGAAGGTGTGAGTTCTCGTTCCTGACCGTCCAGGCGTGCACCTTCAGTCCCGCCTGGTGGGCGTCCCGGACGAGCGTGGTGGGCGGCAGGAGACTGCCGTCGGGTCCCGCCGGCACGATCCGCCGGGTGTCGACGCCGACGCCGTCCGCGTAACCGGCCACCTCACGCAGCCCCGCGGGGGTGACCATGGTGTCGTAGGTGCGCGGGTCTCCGGCCGCGATCCAGTCGTACGGGGCGCCGCCGGCGGTGATCAGCTGGATCAGCGGCAACCTGGTCTTCTTGCTCAGCTCGCGCAGGTTGGCGGTCTCGAAGGACTGGATGAAGACCGGGGCGCCGCTCCCGCTCCAGCCGTGCCTGCCGAGCACCTCCAGCAGCGGCCCCTCCAGGGAGAGACCGATGGAGTCGAAGTAGCTCGGGTTCTTGGTCTCCGGGTAGACCCCGACCCCGTGCCGCCGTGCCAGCTCGACCACCTCGTCGAAGGTGGGGATCTCCGCGAGGCCGTTGAAGACGGCGTTGGCCGGGCGCAGGTCGGGGATGCGCTCCTCGGCCCTGAGGGTCTTCAGCTCGGCGAGCGTGAAGTCCTCGGTGAACCAGCCGGTGATCGACCTGCCGTTGACGGTCTTGGTGGTGCGGCGGTCCGCGAACTCGGGGTGGTTCTCGACGTCCGTGGTGGCGCCGATCTCGTTCTCGTGCCTGGCGACCAGCACGTGGTCCCTGGTCGCGACCAGGTCGGGCTCGATGTAGTCGGCGCCGAGCGCGATGGCGGCCTCGTACGAGAGCAGGGTGTGCTCGGGCCGGTGCGCACTGGCGCCCCGGTGGCCGATGACGATGGGTTCGCGGACCCGGGGTTCGGCGATGGCGGGTTCGGATTGTGGCAACACGAAGGCGACGGTACCGGCCACGAGGGCCGCCGGCACCACGACCCGAAACCTACGGATCATGTTCAGGACCGTAGAAGGCCCGGATGACCACCGGAACAACGATTCGCAAAGGAAGTCGGCTACAAGGGCAGCGAGTCACAAAACCAACGGCCTGGTCCCTGCCGTGGGCTGACATGTGTCACATCGTTCGCGCTGACCTATGGCACTTCAGCCGGTTCCGTGTCGTCGGTCAGGGTGGTGGCCATGCGAACAGCAGTGGAACTCAAGGCCGTGAGCAAGCATTACAGCGACACCGTCGCGCTCGACGACGTAGATCTGCGTGTCGGGGAAGGGGAGACAGTAGCCGTTCTCGGGCCGAACGGCGCAGGCAAGACCACGTTGTTGTCGATCGCCCTCGGGCTCCTCGGTCCCAGTTCCGGAGCTGCCAGGGTCTTCGGCCGCACCCCCGTGGAAGCGCTGCACGCCGGCGAGGTCGGCGTGCTCCTGCAGGACTCCGGGCTGCTGGAGGACGTGCGGGTGGAGGAACTGGTCGCGACAGTCGCGGGAATGTACCCTCACCCGCATCCCGTCAAGGCGGCGATGCGAGCCGCGGACGTGGCCGAACTCGCCACCCGGCGCATCGGCCTGCTGTCCGGCGGCCAGCAGCAGCGCGTGCGGTTCGCTCTGGCGCTGGTCGGAGACCCGAAGCTGCTCGTGCTCGACGAGCCCACCGTGGGGCTGGACATCGAGAGCCGCCGCGCCCTGTGGCAGGAGGTACGCGCTCGCACGGCCGAGGGCCGCACGGTGGTCTTCGCCACCCACTACCTCGCCGAGGCCGACGACTACGCCGACCGGGTCGTCCTGCTCGCGGGCGGAAAGATCGTCGCCGATGGGCCGGTGAGCACCATCAAATCCCTGGTCGGCGGCATGGAGGTGCGTTTCGTCTTCGACGGCGCCGATGTGAGCGGGCTCGAAACGCTGCCGGGCGTGCGCCAGGTGCGGATCGAGGGGCGTGCCGTCACACTGCGCACGGATGACTCCGACGCCACGCTTCGCGCCCTGTTCGCGACGTTCGACGACTTCAGGGATGTACGCACCATGAGCACCGATTTGGAGAACGCCGTCGTCAGCCTGACGGGAGGAGCGGGACGATGAGGTCGTATCTGAGACTCGAGATACGGCGCGCTTTCCGCAACCCGGCCGGGATGATCCTGCTGACCGGCTTCCCGCTGGCGCTGTACCTGCTGTGGACCAAGGTGCTCACCGTGGTGCCGCAGGAACAGCGCGCGGACTTCGCCGCGTTCTCCATGGTCTCCATGGCCACGTACGGTGCGATGGGGGGCGCGTTGTTCATCGGGGGCGCCATCGCGCTGGAGCGGAGCAAGGGCTGGTCGCGGCAGCTCGCGGTGACGCCGCTGCCGCCGCACGGCTACGTGGTGGCCAAGTTGGTCAGCGGGATGACGGGAGTGCTGCCGAGCATCTTCGTCGTGCTGGCCGCCGGCGCGGTGCTGGGCGGGGTGCGCCTGTCCCTGTGGACCTGGCCGGCGCTGGTGGTGTTGATCTGGCTGGGCGTCATGCCCTTCGCCGCGCTGGGCATCGCGTTCGGCTACACACTCCGAGGGCAGGCGGCGAACCTGGCCATGATGGGCGTCTACTTCGGGCTGTCCGTCCTGGGCGGCCTCTGGCTGCCGGTGCAAGCCATGCCCGCGGGCCTGCGTGCGCTGGTCGAGTACAGTCCCGCTTATCAGGCCGGATCACTCGGCTGGCGGATGCTGGACGGGCGGTGGCCGACCGGGACCGGGGTGGGTGTGTTGGTGGCCTGGACCCTGTTGTTCGCCGCGCTGGGCATGTGGCGTTACCGTCGGGCTTTGTGACGGTGAGGACGACGCTGCCGGAGCTTGAGCACGGCCGGGCCCGCACCACGCGGGCCTGGTCCGCCGCGTGGCTGCTGATCCTGTGCTGGCCGCTCTGGTCGCTACTCGACGCGGAACCGGGGATCCCAAGAGTGGCATGGGCGTTCGGGGGCGCGGCGCTGTTGGCCGGCTGCTGGCTGATGATCACGTGGCGGATGTTCAGCAGCCGGGGAGACACCCCGCGGCCGTGGGCTCTGGCCGGGTTGCTCGGCGCGACACTGGCCCTGCTCCCCGTCTTGGGGCGGCCGTGGGCGTACGTCTGCTTCGTGTTGGTCGTCTCCGCTCTCGCGGCCTCGTTGCGGCCGGTCGTGTTCACTGCGGCGGTGGTGGCGACAGCGGTCGTGGACGTGATCGCCCTGTGGGTCCTGGGAGCACCGTTCGCCGGGATCTGGTGGGTGCCGCTCGTCATCGCGGTGCAGGCGGCGGTGGTGCAGAGCCTGAAGCAGATGGGGGTGCTGGTGGCGCGGTTGGAGGCGGCCCGCGCCGAAGTCGCGCAGATGGCCATCGAGAACGAGCGGCTGCGGTTCGCCCGGGACCTGCATGACATTCTCGGCCACACACTCGCGTCGATCATCATCAAGAGCCAGCTTGCGGCGCGGCTGGCCCGTACCGACCCGGACCGCGCCGCCCGCGAGATGGCCGACGTGGAGCACGCCACCCGCCAGGCCCTCGACGAGGTACGGCGCGCGGTCACCGGCTACCGTACCCCCGCCTTGTCGGAGGAGCTCGACAAGGCCGCCCGCGGTCTGCGGGCCGCCGGGATCGAGCTGGAGGTCTCCCCCGCCGAGGGGCCCATTCCCGCCTCCGCCGAGATCCTGCTGGCCTGGGCCGTACGAGAGGCGGTGACCAACGTGCTACGCCACAGCCGGGCCGGGCATTGCTGGATCGACCTAAGCGTGGACGACACGGCCGCGGGCCTGGAGGTCCGTGACGACGGCACTCCGCCGGGCGACGGGTCCGGCGCGGGGCGGGCGGGGCACGGGCTCACCGGGCTGGCCGAGCGGGTCGCGGAGGCCGGTGGACGGCTGGAGACAGGGTCGTTGCCCGGCAGGGGATACCGGCTGTGCGTGCGCGTCCCGCTGGAGGAGTCATGATCCGCGTGCTGATCGCCGACGACCAGGACCTGGTCAGGGGTGGCCTGGCGGCGCTCCTCGCTCTCGAGGACGGCATCGAGGTGGTGGCCGAGGTCGGGCGCGGAGACCTGGTGGAATCCGCGGTGGCGGAGCACGACCCCGACGTGGTCCTGCTCGACATCGAGATGCCTGGACTATCGGGCCTGGACGTCGCCGAGCGCCTCCGCGGCCACCGGGTGATCATCGTGACCACGTTCGGCAGGCCCGGCTACCTCACCAGGGCGCTGAAGGCCGGTGTGGCCGGTTTCGTGGTGAAAGACGCCCCGGTCACCGAACTGACGGCCGCCATTCGCCGGGTGATCACCGGCGAACGGGTGATCGACCCGAGGCTGGCGGTGAGCGCTCTGACCATGGGCACCAGCCCGCTCACCCAGCGAGAAGCCGAGGTGCTGCGCGTGGCCGCCGACGGCAGCACCGTGGCGGACATCGCCCGCAGGCTGTTCCTCACTGAGGGAACCGTCCGCAACTACCTGTCCTCCGCCATCGGCAAGACCGGGGCCCGCAACCGCGTCGAGGCCGCTCGCGTGGCCGAGTCCCGCGGCTGGCTCTGACCCGGCCGCACTGATCATTCTGCGCCGAGAGCCGATGTGCTGAGCCGCTCATGGGTCAGGCCAGGGAGGGGGAATCCTCGGCCGGCCGGGTTCCCGGCGGGGCGCCCGTACCGGCCTGTGGGACCGGGCGCCCGGCCAGGAACCCGGCCGCCAGTTGCAGTCCGCAGGCGCCGAGCCCGGCCAGCAGCGGCAGCGTCCAGCCGCCGGAGAACTGGTGGAGCGCGCCGACCAGGAGCGGCCCGAGCGCGGCCAGCACATACCCGACGGACTGGGCGACGGCCGAGAGCGCGGTCACCGAGACCGGGTCGGGGGCGCGGAGCGCGATGATGAGCAGGGCCAGCGCGATCGAGGCGCCCTGCCCCACCCCGAGGACGATCATCCAGAGCCACGGGAGGGTGGCCGGGGCGAACAGCACACCGAGGTATCCGGCCACCGTGAGGAGGGTCGCGGCGGTGACGTACGGCACCTGCGACCGTGCGCGCCCGGCGAGGATCGGAACCGTGAACGTGGCCGCCACCTGGGCCAGGTTGGTGAGGCCGAGCAGGTATCCGGCCTGGTCGGCGGGGAGTCCCGCGTCCTTGAAGATCGTCGGCAGCCAGGCCAGCATGACGTAGAAGGTCAGCGACTGCAGGCCCATGTAGACGGTGACGTACCAGGTCACCCGGGTGCGGAGCAGCGCTGCGAACGGTCTGGGCGCGACCTCGGAGCGGGCGGGGCGGCGCAGTGCCTGGGGCAGCCAGAGCACCGCGGCGGCCAGCGCCGGGATCGCGGTCATCGCGGTCACCTCGCGCCAGCCGTACCCGGTGGCACGCTCCAGCGGGATCATCAGCCCGGACGCCGCGGCGGAGCCCAGTACCAGGCCGGAGACGTAGATCCCGGTGAACAGGCCGACCCGCGAGGGGAAGTGCTGCTTGACCACGCCGGGCATCGCGACGTTCATGACGGCGATGGCCATGCCGGCGACGGCCGCTCCCGCGTAGAGCGCGGGGACGCTTCCCGCGCTGCGCAGCGCCACCCCGGCGGCCAGGATCAGCAGCCCGGCCATGAGCGTGCGGTCCAGGCCGAAACGGCGGGCGAGCAACGGGGCGAGCGGGCCCAGCACGCCCAGGCAGACCACCATGACCGTGGTGATCGCTCCTCCCCCGGCGGCGCTCAGCCCGAGGTCGCCCATGATCTCGTCCAGCACCGGGGAGACGCTCGCCAGCGCGGGCCGCAGGTTGAGCGAGGCGAGCACGAAGCCCGCGATGAGCACCACCCACGACACCCGCGACACACCGACCCCCCGCTCGACCATTGGCCCACTTTCCCACAGCCCGCTTGGTGAAGCGCTTCGAGGGGCAGGGCCCGGCACCCGTGCCGGGCACGCACCGATGAAGCCGCCACGGCAACGCGGTGGCTCACCGATAACGGTGGCCATCGGTTTGACCACCCGAACGGTGGGTCAGTATGTTCACTCAAAGAACATTCGTTCGCATATCGAACATGCGTGAAGGGGGCGCGATGGCCACGGTGGTTTCGCTCGCCGAGGCGGTGGCCGATCTCGTGCACGACGGCGACAGCGTGGCGATGGAGGGCTTCACCCACCTCATCCCCCACGCGGCCGGGCACGAGATCATCAGGCAGGGACGCCGCGATCTCACCCTGATCAGGATGACCCCCGACCTGATCTACGACCAGCTGATCGGGATGGGCTGCGCCGGCAGGCTGGTCTTCTCCTGGGGCGGCAACCCCGGGGTGGGCTCGCTGCACCGCTTCCGCGACGCGGTGCAGAACCACTGGCCGGCCCCCCTGGAGATCGAGGAGCACAGCCACGCGGGCATCGCGAACGCCTACGTCGCCGGGGCCTCCGGGCTGCCCTTCGCGGTGCTGCGCGGTTACCGGGGCACCGACCTGCCCGGCAGGACCGCCAACATCAGGCCGATCACCTGCCCGTTCACCGGCGAGGAGCTGACCGCGGTCCCCGCGATCAACCCGGACGTCGCCGTGATCCACGCGCAGCGCGCCGACCGGCGGGGCAACGTGCAGCTCTGGGGCATCACCGGCGTGCAGAAGGAGGCGGTCCTGGCCGCCCGCCGCTCGCTGGTCACCGTGGAGGAGGTCGTCGACGAGCTGGAGCCGCACCCCGGCGCGATCGTGCTGCCCGGCTGGGCGATCACCTACGTCTCCGAGGTCCCCGGCGGCTCCCACCCCTCCTACAGCGCCGGGTACTCCAGCCGCGACAACGACTTCTACCTCGCCTGGGACGAGATCAGCCGCGACCGGGAGACCTTCGCGGCCTGGATGAGAGAGCACGTGCTTTGACGACCGCCCCCTCCCCGTACACCTCCGACGAGATGATGACCGTGGCCGCGGCCCGGCGGCTGCGGGACGGCGGCTCGTGCTTCGTCGGCATCGGCCTGCCCAGCGTCGCCGCCAACCTCGCCCGCCGTACGCACGCCCCCGGCCTGGTCCTCGTCTACGAGTCCGGCACCATCGGCGCCAAGCCCGACCGGCCACCCCTGTCGATCGGGGACGGCGTGCTGGCCGACACCGCCGACGCCGTCGTCAGCGTGCCGGAGATCTTCAACTACTGGCTCCAGCCGGGCCGGATCGACGTCGGATTCCTGGGCGCCGCCCAGATCGACCGGTTCGCCAACATCAACACGACGGTGATCGGCCGCTACGACGACCCGAAGGTCCGGCTGCCCGGAGCGGGTGGGGCCCCCGAGATCGCCGCCTCCTGCCGCGAGGTGACGGTGGTCGTGCGGCAGAGCCGCCGCACGTTCGTCGACCGGGTGGACTTCGTGACCTCCGTGGGCTTCGGCTCGGGACCGGGCGACCGCGAGCGCCTCGGCCTGCGCGGCAGCGGTCCCCGTACCGTCATCACCGACCTGGGCATCCTGGAGCCCGATCCAAAGACCTGCGAGCTGGTCCTCACCCACCTGCACCCCGGCGTCACCCTCGACGAGGCCCGCGCCGCCACCGGCTGGGAGCTGACCACCGCCCCCGGCCTCCGTGAGACCGCGCCCCCGACCCCCGAGGAGCTCGCCGCCCTCCGCGAGCTCACCGGCAGGAAGCCGTGAAGGGTGCGGCGCCGGGTAGGTCACCTCTCCAGGGCGGCGCCCGCTCCCGGGCCGCCCTGAACGACGTTCGAGCCATCCGGAGGTGACCATGACCGCTCCCGCCGGCGCCGGGCTGTTCTCCGGGATGTTCGCCAGGGGCGGGGCCGCCGCGCAGGTGTCGGACCTCGCGTGGCTGGCCGCCATGCTGGACGTCGAGTCCGCGCTGGCCACCGCGCAGGCCGGGATCGGACTGGTCCCCGCCGAGGTGCCCCCGGCGGTGGCCGCGGCCTGCCGTCCCGAGCTCTACGATCTTGAGGAACTGGGTGGCCTGGCGGCGCGATCCGGCAACCCCGTCATCGGGCTGGTGGCCGCCCTGCGTGAGCGGGTCGACCCCGAGCTCCGGAGGTTCGTGCACTACGGCGCCACCAGCCAGGACATCAACGACACCGCGGCGATGCTGCTCTCCCGCCGCGCCCTGGCCCCGGTCCTGGCCGACCTGTCCGGCTGCGCCGGGGCCTGCGCGCGCCTGGCGTCCGAGCACCGCGACACCGTCATGGCCGGGCGCACGGTCGGCCAGCACGCCGTACCCGTCACGTTCGGCCTCAAGGCGGCGGGCTGGCTGAGCGCGCTGGACCGCTCGCGGACCGAGCTGGCCGAGCTGCGGCTGCCGGCCCAGTACGGCGGTGCGGCGGGCACCCTGTCGGTCCTCGGCGACCGGGGCCACGAGGTGCCGCCGCTGCTCGCGGCCGAGCTCGGGCTGGCCGAACCGGTCATTCCCTGGCACACCGACCGGACCCCGGTCGCCCGGCTGGCCTGCGCGCTCGGCACCGCGGCCGGAACGCTCGGCAAGGTCGCGAACGACGTGAAGCTGCTGGCCCAGACCGAGGTGGCGGAGGTCGCCGAACCCACCGGACCCGGGCGGGGCACATCCAGCGCGATGCCGCACAAACGGAACCCGGTGGGTTCGATGTCCGTGCTCGCCTGCGTCCAGCGCGTCCCCGGGCTGGTCGCCTCGGTGCTCGGTGGCATGGTCGCCGAGCACGAGCGCGCGGCCGGGCCATGGCAGGCCGAGTGGGAGACGCTGGGTGAGCTGCTCCGGCTCACCGGCAGCGCCGCCTGCTGGCTGCGCGAGGTGCTGGAGGGCCTGACCGTGGACACCGCCAGGATGCGCGCCAACCTCGACGCGACCCGGGGGCTGCTGATGGCCGAGCAGGTGGTCGTCCGGCTCGGCGGCACCCCGCAGGCCCGGCGGCTGGTGGACGCCGCCTGCGCCCGCGCCGGCGATGGGGGCCTGCCGTTGCGTGAGGTCCTGCGCGCCGACCCCGGCGTCTCGCTGACCGCCGAGGAGATCGACGCGGCCCTCGACCCGGCGGGTGCCCTGGGCTCCGCCACCACCTTCGTCGACCGGGCGCTCGCCGCCCACCGGAATCTCGCGGAACCCGCTCACCGAGGAGGAGATCAAGGAGGTGCTGCTGCAGACCGCGATCTACGCGGGCGTGCCCACCGCGAACCGGGCGTTCGCGGTGGCGCAGGCGGCGCTGGAGTTCGATCGGAACGAGGAGGACGGCGATGATCGAACCGGTTGAGCGCGGCTCCGACCACGTGCAGTCGCTGGCCCGCGGGCTCTCGGTGATCAAGGCGTTCAGCGCGACGAGCCCCGAGCTGACGCTCAGCGAGGTCGCCCGCGCGACCGGCCTGACCAGGGCGGCGGCCCGCCGGTTCCTGCTGACACTCGTCGACCTCGGCTACGTCAGGACCGACGGTCGGCTGTTCGCGCTCTCCCCCCGCGTCCTGGATCTCGGGTACGCCTACCTGTCCAGCCTCTCCCTGCCCGAGATGGCCGAGCCGCACCTCGAACGGCTGGTCGCCGAGGTGCACGAGTCGGCGTCGGTGGCGGTGCTCGACGGCGAGGACGTCGTCTACGTGGCCCGGGTGGCCACCACCCGGATCATGCGGGTGACCATCAACATCGGCACCCGCTTCCCGGCCCACTGCACCTCGATGGGCCGGGTGCTGCTCGCCTGGCTGCCCCCGGACGAGCTGGACGCCTACCTGGACCGCACCGAGCTGCGCAGGTTCACCCCGAAGACCGTCACGACCGCCGACGCGCTCCGGGCCGAGCTGGAGCGGGTCCGCTCCCAGGGCTGGGCGATGGTCGACCAGGAACTGGAGGAGGGCCTGCGCTCGATCGCCGTGCCGGTCCGCGACCGTTCCGGCCGGGTGTCCGCCGCGATGAACATCTCCTCCCACGCGAGCCGTACCACCCCCGAGTCCGCCCACCGTGACCTGCTGCCGCCGCTGCTCGCGGCGGCGGCCCGCGTCGAGGCCGACCTGCACGCGGCCGGGACCATGGGAAGCACCACCCGGGCCTCCTGGCGAGAGTCCTCCTGAGCCGTTCCCGCCCGCGGTCACGCCTGGCGACTGTCGTACGCCTCGCGTGCCGCACCGATCTCGTGCACGGAGCCGTCGAGCAGATCGGCGAGATCGCGCAGGCGCTCGGCGACGCGGGCGCCGAGCGGGGTCAGGGAGTACTCCACCCGGGCGGGTATCACCGTCAGGACCTCGCGGGTGACCATGCCGTCTCGCTCAAGGGCCCGCAGGGTCTGCGCCGGCATCTTCTCGCTCACGCCCGCCACCCGTCGCCGCAGGGCGTTCACACCGCCGGCCGACGCGGTACGGGCCGCCGCCTCCTGATCCGGGCTCGGGAGGCGGGCGCTGGCCCGTCCCCGACGGACGACGGCTCGGACGCGAGTTCACCCGACCGCTGTTGACAACGTTGTCAGTACGCTGTGCATGGGCGATGATCGAATCGTGACAGAGAGTGTGCGAGGCCGTCCCACCATGAAGGACGTCGCGGAGGCGGCCGGGGTGGCGCTGAAGACCGTCTCCCGGGTCGTCAACGAGGAGCCGGGGGTCAACCCCGCCACGGCCGGACGGGTCACGGCCGCCATCGAGCGGCTCGGCTACCGGCGCAACGAGAGCGCCCGGGTGCTGCGCCGGGGCAGGACCGCGACCATCGGCCTGGTGATCGAGGACGTGGCCGACCCCTTCTACTCGGGGCTCAGCCGCGCGGTCGAGGACGTGGCGCTCCGGCACGGCTCGCTGGTGCTCAGCGGCTCCTCGGGGGAGGACCCCCGGCGCGAGCGGGAACTGATCCTCGCCTTCTGCTCGCGCAGGGTCGACGGCCTGGTCATCGTGCCCGCCGGGACCGACCACGACTAC
The DNA here is from genome assembly GCF_050943795.1 of Streptosporangium sp. CA-115845. NCBI lineage: Bacteria > Bacillati > Actinomycetota > Actinomycetes > Streptosporangiales > Streptosporangiaceae > Streptosporangium > Streptosporangium sp. CA-115845. Next base: position 8,144,425 of record NZ_CP191988.1, read on the forward strand.
CTGCGGCCCGAACTCGACGCGGGCATCGCCGCCGTCTTCGCCGACCGGCCGGGAGGGCTGGACGCCGACACCGTGCTCTGCGACAACGCGGGCGGCGCGCACGCGGGGGTGAGCCACCTGATCCGGCACGGTCACCGCCGCATCGCCTTCATCGGCGACAGCGCGTCCATCTTCACCTCGGGCGAACGGCTGCACGGCTACCGCCGCGCCCTCCGCGAGGCGGGCCTGCCCTTCGATCCGTCGCTGGTCGCGACCGGCCCGGCCGAGCAGGCGGGTCCCGCGCTGAACCGGATGCTCTCCGGCGACGCCCCGCCCACCGCGGTGTTCACCGGCAACGGCCGGATCACCGTGGCCGTGCTGCGCACCGGACACCGGCCGGCCCTGGTGGGCTTCGACGACTTCGAGCTGGCCGACCTGCTGGTCCCCGGCGTGACCGTGGTGGCCCAGGACCCGGTGCGACTCGGCAGGACCGCCGCCGAGCTGCTGTTCCGCCGCCTGTCGGGCGAACAGGGCACTCCCGAGCGGGTCGAGCTGCCGACCCGGCTCATTCCCCGGGGCTCGGGGGAACTTCCCGCTTAGGCCCTGTCCCTTGGATCTTTCGGCCACCACGGTCAGGCGGCGCCTCGCCGCGTTGCCGCCGGTCACCGCGGCCCGGCGCGGCTCCCTCCGCCACCTCGCGAGGCACCACCTGACCGATCCTCACCACAGCAAGACCCGCGGGAGCGGGCCTAGGACCAGTGCGCGGGGCGGATCAGCGCGGCGGGCAGCGTGGTCGCCGCGTCTCCCCTGGCCGCGTTGACCTGGGCCTGGGTGAGGAAGATGCTCCCGGTGAGATCGGCACCGCGCAGGTCGGCGTCCCGGAGGTCCACCCCGATGAGGTCGGCCGTACGCAGGTCGGCGTTCCGCAGGTCGGCCGCGATGAGGTAGGCCCCGCGCAGGTTGGCCCCGCGCAGGTTGGCGCCCTTGAGCCTGGCCCCGATGAGATCGGCGCCCCGGTGGTTCCTCTTGCGGCCGGGCACCTCGGCCCGTACCAGCTCGCTGGTGCGGAGCAGCAGGGCGTTGACGCCCTGACGGACCGCCGCCACGTCCGTTTCCACGAGCGTCTCGGCACTGCCACGGGTGAGGCGCTCGGTGTCGTCCAGCGCGTGACGGAGATCATCGTGGATGGGGCGGGCCTGCGGCAGCGCCAGTGCCTCGGTCAGGTACCAGAGCAGCTCGTGGAGCTGCCGCATGACGGGAAACACCTCGAACATCCGCCTGGCGGTGCCCGGAGCCTGCCGCCAGTCCTGCCCGCCGAAGGTGACCTGGGAGACCTGCTGCCCCGCGCCGAAGCAGTCGAAGACCGTGCAGCCGGGAAAGCCCCGCTCGCGGAGGTTCGCGTGGATGCCGCAGCGGAAGTCCGCCCGCAGGTTCACACACGGCTTCCCCGCGTCCTTGTCGATCGCGAAATCGGCCGAGGCGGCGAAGGGCAGCGCGACACAGCACAGCCCGAAGCAGTTCGCACAGTCGGCCCGCAGGCGGGAACCGTCTCCGCCGGCCGGATGGACTTCGCGTTTCTGGGACAACGTAGATGATCTCCTGCCGCGAGGTGGGACGTTCTTGCACGAACCTCCATTCTCGCCGACCGTACGAGGAGGTCCGGTCAGGAGGGCTCCGGCCGCAGGGAGCGGTGCAGGGCGAGTGAGCAGCAGACGACCGCGGCCCCCGCCAGGACGATCGCCAGGTGCGGGGAGGTCAGCTCGGCGGCCACGCCCACCAGGGCCGCACCGAGCGCCTGGCCGGTCATCATCCCCGCCGAGGCCAGGCCGAACGCCTGGCCCCTGATCGCCTCGGGTACCGCCTCCACGAACCACCGCTGCAACCCGAGCTCATAGGCGGTCACCGCCACCGCGGCGAGCAGTACGAGCAGCGCGGCTCCCCCGAGTCCCGGCTGCAGGGCGAACACCAGCAGCGGAAGGCCCGACGCCACCGCCATGGGAAACGCCAGCCGTTCCCTGCCGGAGGGCGAGACCAGCCGGCCGACGACGAAGCTCCCCACCGCCAGGCCCGCGGAGGCCGCGGCGAGCGCGTACCCGGCGGTGCTCCCCAGGTAGGGGATCAGCATCGCCTCGCCGCCCACCGCGAACGTCACCGGCAGCCACTGCGCGAGAAGCAGGCCGCGTATCCGCCTATCCGCCAGCAGCACCCGGTTGACCCGCAGGGTCTCCCGGACGGTACCTCTGCCGCTGACCTTCTCAGTGCGCACACTCCCGTGTTCCGCCTCCCCGGCCGGGAGATCTCCATCCTCGGTACGCTCACCGGGAAGGCCGGCCTCCGCGCCCCTGGCCGGAAAGTCGGGCAGGCCGAAGCGGAGCACCACGGCGGCCAGCACGGACAGTGCGGCGGTGACGGCCAGCGCCCCCGAGGGGCCGGTCGCGGCGAGGATGCCACCGCCCACGGCCAGCCCGCCGATCTGCGCTCCGGCCGACGTCACGGTCAGCACCGACCTGCCCAGCACGAACGCGTCCCCCGGCAGCAGGTCGGGCAGCAGGGCCATCCGCGCGGCCCCGAAGACCGGTGAGAACAGGCCGGTGACCAGGACCAGGGCGAGCATCGCCCAGACGGACAGCCCGGCGAAGGCGATCAGCAGGCAGGTCACCACCCGCACCAGTTCCCCCGCGATCATCAGCGCGCGCGGCCGGATCCGGTCGGCCAGCGAGAGCAGGAAGGTGGCGCCGACGGCGTAGGGCAGGAAGCCCAGCATGTACGCCGCCGCCGACAGCCCCGGCGAGCCGGTCCGCGCGTAGACCAGCGCCGACAGGGCCAGCATCTTGACCTGGTCACCGGCCACCAGCAGGGTGAAACTTCCGAACAGGACACGGAACTCACCGCTCGCGAAGACCTCCGTGTAGGTCGCGCCGCGTTCTTGTGTGGTCATGGGCACGATGCTGAACGGACGCCCGGACGGTTGGCTAACCTTTCGGATATATCCGAAAGGTTGCTCAATGGTCCATCGCATCGAGGTCACCCCGCACGACGTCATGGCCAGCAGGTTCGCCATCTCCCCGCTCATGGAGACCAAGCACACCCTCTGGATCCTGTCCGGTGTCAAGGGTGCCGGGGAGTGGCGGACGTGGGCGGAGCGAATGCGCGAGCCGTATCAGAGACTGCTGCGCACCTACCCGGGACTGGCCCCGATGGTGGCTCTGTTCCGCGAGCGCTACTACAACGCCGATTTCCCCGCACCACCGCCGACCGGGGTGAACACCCCGGTCGAGACGGAACTCGCGCTGGTGAGAGCCACCCCGCTGGCCCAGGCGCACGACGAGATCGCCAGAAACCTGGAGGGGATGCCCCGCCCCTCGGAGTCCGTCAGGGAGGTGCTGTTCTCACCGAACGTCGTAGAACTCTTCGCCGAGGCACTCGCGGCGATCTGGCAGGAGATCGTCTCCCCCATCTGGCCACGCTTCCACGCGATCCTGGAGCGGGACGTGATCCAGCGGGCGGGCCAGCTGGCGACCTACGGCTGGGCCGCGGCGCTCGACGACCTCAACCCGCGAATCCGGTGGCACTCCGACGGTGTCATCGAGGTGCGATCCAGTTTCCCTGACGAGACCTACCGGCTCGACGGGCGCGGGATGCTCTTCGTCCCGACCGTGTTCCCCGCCGGGGTGAGCTACTACCTGGACAAGAGCTGGCCGTACGCGATCAGCTATACGGCCCGGGGCACCGGCATCCCGCCCGAGACGACGGACGGCCTGGCCCACCTGATCGGCAGGACCAGGACCCGGCTGCTGCTGGAGCTCGCGACCCCGGCGACCACCACCCAGCTCGTCACCCTGCTGGGCCTGAGTCTCGGCACCGTGGGCGGCCACATCTCCGCCCTGCGCAACGCGGGCCTGATCACCGGCAACCGCACCGGCCGCACCGTCCTCTACCACCGCACCCCCCTGGGCGACTCCCTGGTCAGCCGCTCACCGGCCCTTGGTTCTTCCCACTGACCCCGTATGGGGTTCCCGCTTCACCAACGCGAGCCGGACAAGCCGGAATCGGGGGTACGCGGCGCGGGTGACGGACAGTCTTTGATCAGATGGACCAGGGCGTCGATGGCAGCCCAGCGGATGATCCGGGTGGGATTCGGCTCATGGAGGGCGTGTATTGACCGAAACTCGGCGGCGACCCCATACTTCTCTTTATGCGCACATGTGTTCGCTGTGAGAACAGCCGCTGTAGAGGGCACAAGAGGTGACCGAAGGTCCCTTGGCCGGGCTCCGCGTCGTTGAACTGGGCGGGATGGGACCGGTGCCGTTCCGTGGCATGGTGCTGTCCGAGCTCGGCCTCTCCACAGCCGAGATCTCCACCCTCCGCGACGAGAAAGTGGTGATGTGATGGCGGGCCGGACCGACCTGCGGATGACGGATGCCGAGGTACAACAGGCCCTCGCCGTACCCGGTCAGCGTATGGTCGTCGCGACCCTGCTCCCGGACGGCCTGCCGCACCTCACCGTCGTCTGGTACGGCTTCACCGAGGACCGGCGTCTCGGGTTCACCGTGCCCGCCGGCTCCCAGAAGGTGAAGAACCTGACGCGGGACCCGAGAGTCACGGTACTGGTGGACGCCGGGACCCAGCACGGCGAACTCCGGGGCGTGCAGATCGCCGGGCGGGCGGTCCTCGCCCACGACCTGCCGACGAAGCTTACGATCCACGCCAGCGTCGCGGCGCGTTATCCGACCAAACCCTCGCCGGATCCGGAGCGGACGATGGCCAGGCGGGTGGCAGTGATCGTGGAGCCGATCAGCGTCGTCTCATGGGACCACCGGAAGCTGGCCACCCGCTGACCCTCCCCACGCCGGTCACGTCCGTACGGCGGACATCGAAACGGGCGGCCCAGCCGACGTGTCCCGCCTGATGGCGAACACGAGTACGGGCACGACGACGAGCAGGAACAGGTTGCGGTGCGCGTCGGCCCCGGCCGTCGTCATGGGGTACGGCAACGCCGGCACGGTCGGCCCCAGGCAGGATCAGGCCGGGAAGGTCGATCCGCAGCACCGTGTCACGTGACTCCACGGGTCTGGACGGGCACCAGGCGCACGACCGCGATGAGGGCCGTCGGCCCCATGGGCACGTTGAGCAGGAAGAGCCGTCTCCAGCCGTGGTCCGCGCCCGCGATCGCGATGACCGATCCGGACAGGAGGGGGCCGACGACGAACGACATGGCCGAGGTCGGCCCGTAGAAGCCGAACGCGCGGCCCCGCTCCTGGCCGGAGTCGAACAGCGAGACGAAGGCGATGATCAGGCTCACCCGCAGGACGCGCCGGCGCAGGGGATGCGCGTCCCGGCCGTTCGGGGGCTCGCACGCCCGCTGTTCTCCGTCTCCTGGTCGCTCAGGCTCACAGTCGGATCGGCGCTGTTCCGAACGCGACTCCCATGCCGGTGATCCAGGGTTCGACGACCTCGTAGCCGGTGAAGGTCGCGGCGGGCGAGCCGCCGGCGGCCCAGGCGGCGGCCCAGGTGCGCACCTCGTTCGCGCCGCCGCCGCGGGCGTCGATGTCCGCCTGTGACAGGCTGCTGAAGCAGTCGGCGTCACCGACGGCCATCTTGGCGAGCAGTTCCCGGTCCCAGGCCGGGTCGAGATAGTCCAGAGCCGTCGCAAGTGACTCGGCGCGTTCTTCCGCCGTGAACCGGCGTGCGCCGGGAGCGGGGGCGGGGAACGGCGGGTTGTGGCTCAGGCCGCCGGTGCCGATGAACAGCACCTTTTCGTCGTACGCCTGGAGGGCACGGCCGACCTGCTCCCCCACTCGGCGAGCGCGCGCGACGGGGAAGAGCGGGTAGCCGATCGCGTTCACGATGATCGGCACGAGTGGCACCGATCCGGGATCGCCGAAGAGTTGCAGCAGAGTCAGGCCGAGACCGTGGTCGACCGAGACCTTCTCACCGACCGCGAGGTCGACGTCCATCGTCACCAGATCCTGGAACAAAGTCTGTGCGATCGGATGCACGTTCAGTTCCAGGCGCGGTATCCCGAACTCGGGCACGGTGTCACCCGAGAGTATCCCGGTGAACGGCGGCCGAACCTGGTTGAGCAGGTTCATGTGGTCCGGGGCGAACATGACGACGAGGTCGGGCCCGAACTCATGGATGAACCGCTTCGCCTCCTCCACCGCGGCCCGGTACTCGTAGCCGGCCTCACTCCGCTCCGGCAGCGCCATGAAAGGGCTGTGTGAGAGGCAGATGAAGGCTCGGTTTGGCTTGTGCGTCGCGAATGTCATGAGTCTCTCCGTCTGGAAGCGTTCAGCGGACCGCCAGCACCTCCTCCGCGGCGGCTTCCGCGTCATAGTCGTAAAGCCATGAACGGAACCGCGCGGAGTCCGCGATCTCGGCGTCGCGTTCGGCCAGGTCCTGGAAATGCGAGTCGTAGCGGCGGCCGTTCGCGCGCGCGCCGAGCTGGACCTCCGTGGTGCGGCTGCGGCGCAGGGCTTCGTAGTGCGACAGGGCCTCGGGCACGGTCTCGGCGGTGGCATCGGCCAAGAAGACCGAGAGAGCGGCCGCGTCCTCGATCGACTGGTTCGCGCCCTGCCCGAGATGCGGCAGCATCGAGTGCGCGGCGTCACCGAGGAGCGTGAGCCGGCCCCTCGTCCACGTGGAGAGCGGGTCACGGTCGTACAGACCCCACCAGTTGGTCTTCTCAACCTCGGCCAGCAGCCTCGGGACAGGGCTGTCCCACGTCGCGAACTCTCTGCGGAGGGTCTCGACGTCCCCCTCGGCGGTCCACGACTCGACAGCCTTCTCCCGAGACGGGACGAAACCGACATAGTTAATCAGAGTGCCACGACGTACCGGGTAGACCAGGAAGTGCCGCTGCTCGCCCATCCACAACTGGGAGACGCCTTTGGGCCACCACGGCACCCGCTCGGCGGGAACCAGGCCACGGTAGGCGACCGAACCGGAATCAATCGGCGCGGACGGCTCGATCACGTACTTCTGCAAAACCGAGTGGATACCGTCGGCGGCGATGACCGCGTCGGCCCGTACCTCGGTGCCGTTGGCGAAGCTGACGACCGCCTCCCGCTCGTCCTGCGAGAAGGAGACCGCTTGGTGTCCGGTGTGGACTCGGTCGGCGGGGAGAACGTCCGCGAGCGCGCCGATCAGGTCGGCGCGATGGACGCCGAACATGCCGTTCCAGCCGCTGGAGTCCACGGTCAGCATCGGGGCGACGGTCGAGCCGTCCTCACGGTAGTAAAGCGAACCTTCGCCGACGCTCGCGCCTACCGCGGCGACCGCGTCGCCGACCCCGAACCGGTCCAGCAGACGCAGGCTGTTGGGAGTGATCATCACACCGGCGCCGACCTCTCCCAGCGCGGGCGCCTGTTCGTAAACGTGGACGTCGATACCACGATGCAGCAACGCGTTGGCGGCTGCCAACCCGCCAATACCGCCACCGACCAGGACCACGCGAATTGAGTCTGCTGACACTTTCATCACCTTTTGTTTCTTGAGCAAAGGATGTGGTGCGGTTGATGCGAGCCGGGCGGCGTGCTGTCAGAAGGCAGGCGCGTTCCGCGCCGTCTCACGAGGGGCCAGCACTGCGTTGCGGCCGGCGAGGTAGCCGAAGACGGCGGCCTTCCCGAGTGCGCTTCCGATCAGGTAGCCCGCTCCGTGAAATCCGCCGACGAGTTCGCCGGCGGCGTACAACCCGCTGATCGCCGAACCGGCGGTGTCCAGAACCCGCATGAGGCCGTCCACGCTGAGGCCCCCGTAGGTCGAGGTCAGGCCGGCTTTGCAGGCGTAGCCGTAGTAAGGCGGCTGGGAGAGACCGCGCGCGGACTCCGCGAGCGCGCCTGCGGGAACTCCCAGCCTGCTCGCGAGTCCCGCGAGAGTGGGCGCCTCGGCCAGGAGTCCGTCACGGAGCGCCGCGGCGAAGTCGCGGGTCTTCGGCGTCCGCCGTGACATCTCCATCACGGCCTGGTCGAAGACCTGGAAGGCGAGTCCTCCCGGCTGCTCCACCACCGCTCTGCCGAGGGCCTTGATATCGCCGCGTTCGTCGGCGAACCGGTGTCCACGCGTGTTGACGATCACGGCGCCGTCGCTCTGCGCGTAAAGGAGTCGCGGCTCCACGCCCGCGGCCGCTGACGCGCCGAACGACGCCTCGACGAACTCCATCCCCACCGGGGCCCCGCCTGCGGCCATGGCGAGCACCAGGCCATCCCCGTCGTTGCCCACCCCGCCCATCGCGACCGCCTGGGCGCAGTGGGGGGCGAATCGCCCGACCAGTTCACGGCTACGGGAGAACCCGCCCGATGCCAGCACCACCCCACAGCGTGTCGTGATCCGCGTGCGCCCGGCGCGGCCGTCCACGACGACACCGGTGACGTCATCGCCCGCGTGCAGCAACGACACCACCGGGGAACTCGCCCGGTAATCGACCGAGGTGTGGTCGAGCGCCCTGCGGTGCAGGAGGCCGACGAGCACGCCTGAGGGCATCGTGTGCAGCCGTCGAACCGGCTGCCCGGTGAGCGAGAACTCCGCGCCCAGCTCGCGGAGCCAGTCGTGGACCTCGATCTGGGTGTCGGCGTAGGCGTCCAGCAACGCCGGGTCGCTGTGGCCGCGGCCTGCCTCGGCCAGCGCCGCCCGGAGCCGCTCCGGAGAGTCGCCGACCCCCTCGCGCCGCTGCAACCCGGTCCCGGCGAAGACAAGCCCCCCACCGGCCATGGCCGACGAGCCGCCGAAGCGCTCAAGCTTCTCCAGCAGGATGACGTCCGCGCCCAGTCCCGCCGCCGCCAGCGCCGCGGCGTGACCGGCCAGCCCGCCGCCGACGACCACGAGATCGGTCGTCTCGACCGCATCACTCATGCGCCCCGACTCCCAGCGGGACGTCCTCACCGGAGAGCCACCGCTCCTCGGCGTCGCGGAACCGGGCGACGAGGTCCGGGCGGTCGAGGCCGGGCCGGTCGTCGTAGACGCGCTTGCCCTGTTGCGCCCGGAAGTACGACTGAAACGCGTAGCTGGAGCGGAAGGTCGCGAGTTTGCCGGTGTCGATCGCGGGTGCCTGCCCGGGTATGACGGGGACCAGGGTGTTCTTCTCGTACACGCCGACGAACGACCGCAGCCGCCAGCGGTCTCCGACGCGCTCCACCCGCGAGTGGTGGCGGCAGTAGGACACCATGTCGCACTCGACACCGGCGAAGACACGGCGGAACAGGATGGCGCACGAGGTGTCTGCCAGGGCCCGGTCACCCGCGATCCGGACGAGGGTGGGACCGAGGGAGTGGGTCGCGTGCCCCCCTGGCTCCTCCCCCATCGCCTTCGAGGCGGCGATGAACTCGGCGGCCGTGCCGTCGAACCAGGACAGGAAGACCCGCGAATCCGGGTGATAGCAGTCGGTCATGAGATCCCACTGCCGCGTGTCCCTGGCGACCCGCTCGGTCTGGGCGAGTTCGGTGATCAGGAGCTTGTCCAGCCACTCCGCACTCGACGCTGCGTTCACCGCTGTACTCCTGTCGTCTCGGACTCCCGGGCGCGGTACTTCGCGTCGAGCTCGGCGAAGCGCCGCGCGGACGCACGCGCGCCCTCGGCGTACTCCTCCGGGCAGTGCGCGTACGGGGGACGGCACGGGCCGGCCTTGATGTAACCGGCGGCGTTGATGCGGATCTTCTCCAGCTGGATGTTGTAGCGGGAGAACAGCGCGAAGGAGCCCTCGGGGAAGAACCCGGCCGAGGCGGCGCCGAGCTCGTCGGCGATGACGCGCGCACCGGCGAGGTCGCCGCCAAGCAGCCGCCGGCTCAGCTCGACGTGCGCGAGCGGACCGCACGACGCCGATCCGCTCCAGCACGCCACCACATCCGCGGGGGCGAGTTCGTGGGCCGTGCACCAGTCGCGGTCAACCGGGAGCAGGCGGACCCGGTGGTCCACCGCCGCGAGGTCGGCGGCGAACTGGGGGCCGAAGACGGGGTACTTCGCGGCGACGACCTGTGGGATGCCGGCGAGCGCCGCGTACGCCTCGGTGCTGATCTTGCCCTTGAACGCCTCGGGGTTGTCGTAGACCACGATGCCGAGTTCGGGAACGGCCTCGGCGACGGCGCGATAGAAGGCGACGAGGTTCTCCTCGTCGCACTGGGCCCACATCGGGCGGCCGAGCAGCAGTCCGTCCACGCCGAGATCGCGCAGCGCCCTGGCCCGTGTGATCGTGTCGCGGGTGTTGAGGGTGGTCGCCCCCACGAGTACGGGAACACGGCCGGCCGCGGTCGAGACGAGGATCTCCGCGAAGTCACGGAGTTCCTCCCAGGTGAGGGTGGCGCACTCGCCGAACGTGCCGGTGCTCATGATCGCGTCGACGCCGTCGTCGATCAGCGCGTTGACGGCCCGCTCGGTCTCGGCCCGGTCGAGGGTGTCGATCATCCCCGGGTCGTCCGCACCGTCGAGGGCCGGCGTCGGCATGATCGCGAAGACGCCGCGTACGGCTTCCGTGGTCAGTCGCGGGGTGCCCATCAGCCCTCACCCTCTGTCTTCTGCCGCAGTTCGTCCCAGGTCATCAACCCGACGGAGTCGCGGAAGTTCAGCCCGAGCGCTTCGAGGATCTTGGAGTTCTCGATGATGAGCATGCGTACCGGTGCGGTCTGGCTGCCGTTGTAGTGGCGGTGCCACATCATCGGCGGCACGCAGACGAAGTCGCCCTGAGCCCAGTCGTACCGGCGGTCTCCGATCTCGCTGTAGCCCTCCCCCGCGAGTACGTAGTGCACGGCCTCGTGGTGGTGACGCTGCATGTCGGACGACCCGCCCGGGACGAACTCCTGGAGGAAGAGTTCGAACGTCCTCATCGACGTGCCGAGCACGGGAGCGAGGCGGGCCGGGTTGTCGGCGGGCTCGTACCAGATGAGGTCCTTCTCGTGTACGACCAGATCAGGGTTCTCCGGGGGCCGTGGGAGCGGTTCGCGCTGTACCTTGATCTGGGCTCGCAGGGCTGCGAGTTCCTGCTCGTTGTTCATTGCCATCCTCTGGGTCCTCTCACAGGGGTGGTTTCCGGAAGCCGCCGTCTACCTCAGTGGGCCAGCCGGATCGCGTGCTCCTCGACGTACTCCAGCAGACCGATCTCGGTGCGTTCCCTGCCGATTCCGCTGCGCTTGACACCACCGAACGGCATGTCGAACGACAGCGAGGAGACGTTGTGGCTGTTGATGAACGTCCCGCCGGCCTCGATCCTGCGGGCCACGCCGATCGCCCGCTCGGCGTCCGCGCTCCACACGGACGAGCACAGCCCGAACTCCGAGTCGTTGGCCATCGCGACGGCCTGGTCCACGTCGTCGTAGGCGATCACCGGGACGACCGGGCCGAACTGCTCGACGGTGACGAGCTCGGCGCTCTGGTCGAGTCCGGTCACCAGGTGGGGCAGCAGGTAGTACCCGCCGTCCCAGTCGACGGAGTCCGTCGGCCGTCCGAGTTCGCGTACGACGCCACCGGCGTGGCGGGCGCGTTCCACCAGCCCCTCGACGCGTGCCCGGGCGGCGGCGGTGATCAGGGGGCCGAACGTGGCGTTCCCGTCCAGACCGTGACCCACGCGGTACTCGTCCGCGACCGAGCCGATCGCCTCGACCACCTCGTCGTGGCGTGAGCGTGGAACGTAGACTCGCTTGACCGCGAAGCAGATCTGCCCGGCGCGGGTGTAGATCCCACGGGCAAGAAGGGGGACGGCGGAGTCGAGGTCCACGTCGTCGAGGAGCACGGCCGGGTCGTTGCCGCCCAGTTCGAGACTGACGCGCCTCATCCCGTCGGCCGCGGTCGCCATGACCTGACGGCCGATCGCCACGCTGCCGGTGAAGGAGACCTTGCGCACGGCGGGGTGGGCGACGAGGGCCTGGCCGATCTCGGCGTCACCGTGCACGACGTTGACGACTCCCGGCGGGAGCACCGCGCCGATGGCGCCGAGCACCTCCGCGACGACGACGGGGGCGAGAACCGACGGCTTGACCACCACGGTGTTCCCGGCGATCAGCGCGGGGGCCAGCTTGGAGATCGTCAGGACGACCGGTGAGTTCCAGGGGACGATGAGGGCGCATACGCCGACGGGGCGGCGCTCCACGGTCAGCCACTGCCGTTCGTCGTCGATCGTACGGTCACCCAGCACGCCGGGGGCCCGGCCGAGGAGGTCCTCGAAGAGGTCCACCCCGCGGGAGAGGTCCATCGTCGATTCGATCAGGGTGCCGCCGTTCTCCCTGGAAAGGATCACCGCGAGATCGTCGATCCTGGCCCGTACCACGGTGAGCGCGTCCGCCAGCAGGCTCAGCCGCTCCTCCAGCGGCGTGCCGGCCCAGTCGGCGGCGGCCCGGGCCGCCGCCCCGGCCGCGGCCTCGACGTGCTCGACGCCACCTTCCGCGACCGTCGCCACGACGTCGGCGATACGTCCGGGGTCCCGCACCTCGATGCGGCGGCCGGTCGCCACAGGGCGCCCGTCGATGAACATGTCACCGGCCGTCACCTGGAGCACGGAACTGCTCATGTCCCTCTCCTTCTCACAATCGCTGGTATTCCACTCAAGACATGTTCACGATGCGCACACATGGTCGTTTTGTGTGTCTAGGATTCCAACTCCTCCGGCTCCGTGTCAACGGCGCGGTCACGCCCGCACGGCGAAGCAGTGGATCGAGAAGCCACTCGGGTAGTCGCGGAAGACGGCCTCCACGGGCGTGCCGATCCGAAGGCTCGCCGGGTCCGACTCGATCGTGGTGTCCAGCAACACATCGGGCTGCTCTTCGAGACTCACCTGTCCCACGACGTACGGCGGGGTGAAACCTTGGACGAACGGCCGCAGAACCACCGTCCACGACACGACCACCGCGCGTCCGGAGACCCTCCGCCACTCCAGGTCACCCAGACAGCGCGGACAGCCGACGGCCCCCGGATGCTCGAATCGTCCGCAGCCGGCGCACCACGGGATTCGCAGCTCGTGCGCGGCCAGCCCGTCCCAGAAGGGACGGGTCTCCCTGGTGGGCACCGGCTGCGGGCGATTCACCGTCATGCCGGAGCCGCGCGGTAGTACGCCTTGGGCTCGACGAAGGCGTCGAGACCCTCGCGGCCGAACTCACGCCCGATGCCCGAGGCCTTGACCCCGCCGAACGGCAGGGAGAAGTGCGGCCGGAAGGCGTTGACACCGATCATCCCCGTGCGCACCGCCCGCGCGACCGTGTCGGCGCGGTCCGCGTCGGCCGTCCAGACGGTGCCGGCCAGCCCGTAGTCGGAGTCGTTCGCCAGGCGGACCGCGTCGGCGTCGTCGTCGTAGGGGATCACGCACAGCACCGGCCCGAAGATCTCCTCCCGCGCGATCCGCATCCGGTTGTCCACGTCGGCGAAGACCGTCGGCCGCAGGTACCAGCCGCGGTCCATACCGGTCGGGGTGTTCGCGCCACCGGTCACAACCCGTGCTCCCTCGTCGATCCCCAGTCGAACGTACGAGCGCACCCGGTCACGGTGGACCGAGGTCACCAGCGGCCCGAGATCCGTCGAGGGATCGAACGGATCGCCCACCGTGAGCCCGCGGGCCATCGTCGCGACCGCCTCGACGACCTCGTCGTACCGGCTTCGCGGCGCGAGGACGCGGGTCTGGGCGATGCACGCCTGACCGCTGATGTTGAAGGCGGTCGCCTTCAACCCGGCGGCGACGACGTCCAGGTCCGCGTCGTCCAGGACGATCGCCGCCGACTTGCCGCCGAGTTCCAGGGTGACCCGCTTCAGGTCGCGTCCGCAGACGGCGGCGATGCTGCGACCGGCCGCGGTGGAGCCGGTGAAGGCGACGTGATCGACCTCCGGGTGAGCGACCAGGCGTTCGCCGATCTCCCGCCCGGCGGGCAGGATGCTGACGGTTCCCTCCGGCAGTCCGAGGCCATCGATCAATTCGGCGAGGATCAGCGCGTCGAGCGGGGTCTCCGGGGACGGCTTGACGACGACGGAGCATCCCGCGAGAAGCGCGGGGACCAGCTTGGAGAGCAGGGTCGACTGCGGAACGTTCCACGGTGGGATCGCAACGACCACGCCGCCGGGCTCACGGATGACCGCCGCCGCCCCGCCCAGGCGTTCCTCCTCCCACGGGTAACGCTCGGCCTCGTCGCACATCGCCCGGATGAGGAGTACCGAGCCACCGGCGTGGACCATCCGGGTCCAGCCGATGACCGCGCCCATCTCCGAGGTCAGCGTCTCGGCGAGTTCGGCCACCCTGGCCTCGTACGCGTCGGCCAGCCGGCGCATGGCCGCGATGCGCTCGGCCACCGGTGTTCGGCGCCACTCTCCCGCCTCGAACGCGGCCCGCGCCGCGACGACGGCGGCGTCCGCCTCCGCCGCCGTAGGCACCGCCACCGTGGCGATGACCTGCTCCGTCGACGGCGAGACCACCTGGATCCGCTCCGCGGACGACGCGGTGACCCACCTGCCCCCGAGGTAGAGGCGGTCATGGTGAACCGTCCCCTGGCCCGGGCCTAGCTCTTCCGGACTGAACGTGCCCGTCATCGTCGATCCTCCATGTCACGACCGGCCGGTCAGGCGGTCATCGTCTTTCCGCCGTCAACGACGAGGGTCTGGCCGGACATGTAGCCCGACGCCTCGCTCGCCAGGAACAACAGGGGTCCGATCAGGTCGGAGGGCTGGCCGGCCCGCTTGACGCACTGCTGCGCGATCTGCTCCGCGGCGAAGAGGTTGACCGACTTGTTCAGGGACGCCTCGGTGGCGATTCCGCCGGGCGCTATCGCGTTGACGCGGATGCCCATCTCGCCGAAGCTCTTGGCAAGGGTCTTGGTGAGGGTGATGACCGCCGCCTTGCCCGCGCTGTAGTCCGCGGTGCGCGGAGTCGCGATGTACGGTGCCGTCGACGCCTGGTTGATGATCGCCGCGCCGGGCCGGTCCCGCATGTAGGGCGCGGCGGCGACCGACATCTGGAAGACGCCCTTGACGTTGACCGCGAACGAGCGGTCCCAGCGGTCCGGCGAGATGTCGAACACCGAGGCGAACTCCAGGTCGCCCCAGAGGCCGGCGTTGTTGACCAGCGTGTCGATCCCGCCGAACGCCTCGGCGGTCTGTGCCGCGAGGGACTGGACGGACTCCTGATCGCTGACGTCGGCGTGGATGAAGATCGCCTCGTACCCCTTCTCCCGCAGGTCGGCGGCGGTCTTCTCTCCCTCCTCCCGCAGGATGTCGGACACGACGACCTTCAGCCCCGCCTCCGCGAGCGCGGTCACATAGGCGAGACCGATGCCTCGGCCGGCTCCCGTCACGATGGCGACCTTGCCGTTGAGATCTTCGAACATGTGGCTCTTCTCCTTGTGGTAGGCGTGCTGCCGGGTCAGATCTCCAGGCTCACGGTCTTCTCGACCGTGCATGCCTCGATACCCGCGTAGCTCAGCTCGCGGCCGAGGCCGCTGCTCTTCATGCCGCCGAACGGGACCTGCGGCGCGGGAACGCCGGCCCCGCCGTTGATGCGGACCATGCCGGCCCTGATGTCGGCGGCGGCCCGGTGCGCCGTGCCGAGGTTCGAGGTGTAGACCACCGACGCCAGGCCGTACGGGGTGTCGTTGGCGAGTCTGATCGCCTCCTCGTAGCCGTCGAACGGCACGACCAGGCCGACCGGTCCGAAGATCTCCTCCTGGCCGATGGTGGTGTCGTTGGTGCCGGTGAAAAGCGCGGGTTGCACGAAGAAGCCCGTCTCGCCCAGCCGCTGACCTCCGGTCACCAGCGTGGCCTCGGCGCGGCCCTGGTCGATATAGCCGCGGACCCGCTCGTACTGCTTGCGGCTGATCAGCGAGCCGATCTGCGTGCCGGCCTTGAACGGGTCGCCCACCCGGACCTGCTCCAGTTGCCGGGCGACGCCCTCCACCACCTGGTCCAGCACCTGCCGCTCGACCAGCAGGCGGGTCCCCGCGGCGCAGACCTGGCCGCTGTTGAGATAGAACTGGCGGGCCATCATCGGGATGTGACGCTCGATGTCGGCGTCGGCGAACACCACCTGGGGCGACTTGCCGCCCAGTTCGAGGGTGACCGCCTTGAGCAGGCCCGACGCCTGCGCGCCGATCTGCCGGCCGACGACGGTGCTGCCGGTGAAGGTCACCTTGTCCACGCCGGGCGCCGACACCAGCGGCGCGCCCGCCTCCGCACCGAATCCGGGGACGATGTTGATCGCTCCCGGTGGGAACCCCGCCTCAAGGGCGAGAGCGCCCAGGTACAGCGTGCTGAGTGGCGCGTCCTCCGGAGGCTTGACGACCACCGAGCAGCCCGCGGCCAGCGCGGGCGCGATCTTCCAGGCGCCCGTCATCAGCGGGGAGTTCCACGGCGTGATCGCGGCGACCACGCCGATCGGCTCGCGCCGTACGTAGGTGTGGGTGGGCCGGCCGTTGCTGTCCGGCAGCACGACGTGACGGCCGTCGATCTTGTCGGCCCAACCGGCGAAATAGCGGAGCGTGGCGATGGCCGTGGCCGGGTTCTTCAGGGGCTGCCCGATGTCGAGCGTCTCCACCAGGGTCATCTGACGGAAGTCGCGTTCCATGAGGTCGGCCAGCTTGAACAGCAGCCTGCCCCGCTCGACTCCCGAGAGCCTGGACCACTCGCCTCCGTCGACGGCCCCTCGCGCGGCGGCCACCGCACGCTGAACGTCGATCTCCCTGCCGCGGGCCACCTGCGCGATCACCCGCTCCGTCACCGGGTCGATGACCTCGAAACGCTCCCCCGCCGCGCTCGGCTGCCACTCGCCCCCGATGAGCAGGTCCGTCGGCGGCAACGTGATGCCGGCGCGGATGTCGAGGTCGATCTCTGGGGCCGTGGTCATGCGGGAGTCCTCCTGAACATGGGGGTGATCGAGCCGGTCGGCGGCATCAGACACCGGGGTCTTCGTGGATCGCGATGGCGAGGGCCGGACAGATCCGCGCGGCCTCACGCACCGACTCCCGCGCGTCGGGCGCGGGGCTGTCGGTCAGCAGGGACACGATCCCGGTCTGCTCGTCCTGGTCGAAGACGGTGTCCTCGGCCATCACGCACAGCCCGGCCGCGACGCATCGTGTCTCGTCGACGGTGACCTTCATATGCCGTTATCTCCTCTGCGCATTCGCGACCTCGAGCGCCGCGTCGGCGTCCCAGGTCACGGGCAAGTCGTAAAGTCCGTAGAAGACGGCGTCGAACTTGAAGCCGACCTCTTCGAACGGGATGTCGATCCGCAGGCCGGGGAACCGCTGGAACAGGGTGGAGAAGACCTCCTGCAACTCCATCCGGGCCAGCGGCTGCCCCAGGCACACGTGCGGGCCGAACCCGAACGTGATGTGGCCGCGTGCCGCACGGGTCACGTCGAGCCGCTCCGGGCACTCGAAGGCCGAGTCGTCCCAGTTCCCCGCGGCGACCGGGACGATGAGGCCGTCGCCCGCGGCGATCGGCTGCCCCGAGACCTCGAAGTCCTCCTTGGCGATCCGGACGCCCATCGACTGCGAGATGGTGAGGAAACGCAGCAGTTCCTCCACTGCGTTCGGCACCAGCCCGGGGTCGGCGACGATCCGGTCCCGCTGATCGGGGTGCCGCAGCAACGCCAGCGTGCCGAGCGCGATCATGTTCGCGGTCGTCTCGTGACCGGCCAGGAGCAACAGGGTCGCATCGGTGACCGCGTCCTCGTGCGAGACCTCACCGGTCTCGACACGCTGCGTGACAAACTGCCCGATCAGGTCGGGGAGGTTGGCTCCGTACTTGGACCGTACGACGTTCTCGACGAAGGCCATCACCTCGGCGTTCGCCTGCCGCACCTGCTCGGCCGACGCCCGGCGGTCCAGACGCACGGCGAACCTGGACTCGAAGAACTCGTGGTTGTCGTAGTCCACCCCGAGCAGCTCGCAGGCCACCGAGGACGGCAGCGCCAGCGCGAGGTGTTCCACGAGATCCAGCGGCGGCCCGACCTCGATCATCCGGTCGTAGATGTCGTCGATCATCCGGCGGATCCGCGGCCGCATCGCCTCGACCCGCTTGATCGTGAAGTGCGGCATGAACATCCGTCGGCGGGTGGCGTGCCTGGGGTCGTCCCAGCGCTGGAACGACTGCGCCTGCTTGGAGATCTTGTCGCCCGGCGTCAGGAAGGGGAAGTCCGGGTTCAGCGTCTCCGCGCTCACCGCCGGATGGGACAGCACCGTGCGGATGTCCTCGTATCGGGTGAACATCCACACCTCGCGGCCGTCGTACAGCCGGACGCGGGTGATCGGGCTGGTCTCGCGTAGTTCCCTGTACTGCGACGGCGGCGCGAACGGGCAGCGCGCGTCCCGTGCCATCGGGTACGTCGGCTGCTCGACCTCCGCCCCGTAATCCATGTCGATCATGACGAGGCCTCCTGAAGTGTGAGTTCGGTGAGGACGCGGCGCCGGCCGGCGAGCACCTGGCGGGGATGGTTGACGGCGACGACCGCGGTCGCCCGGCCGTCGACGAGATACATCACTGCGAACCGGTCGGCGTCGAGGTCACCGTCGATCACCTCGACCCGCGCGTCCGCACTGGGGAAACCGTGTGCCTGGATCTTCCGGTCGTACTGGTCGGACCAGAAGTAGGGCAGCGCGGCGAACGGCTCGTCTCCACCGGTGCCCGCGATCCGCTTGGCGACGTACTTCGCCTGCTCGATCGCGGTGGTCCAGTGCTCGACGCGTACGCTCCGGCCGACGAGGGGGTGCGGCCAGCGGACCACGTCTCCGACGGCGTGCACGTGCGGGGCGACCTTCAGGTGGGCGTCGGCGACCACGCCGTCGTCCACCGTGAGGCCGGAACCCGCCAGGAAGGCGGTGCCCGGGGTCGAGCCGACCGCCACCAGCAGCGCGTCCGCGTCGAGCACTGTGCCGTCGTCGAGCGTCACGGCCACGCCGTTGTCCTGTTCGCGCACCGCCGTCGCCTCGCGGCCCAGATGGAAGACGACCCCCGCACGCTGGTGGATCCGCTGGAGCGCGCCGCCGACGAGGGGACCGACCTGCCGTTGGAGCGGGGTCTGGAGCGCCTCGACGATCTCGACGCGCGCGCCCACCTTACGGAAGGTCGCGGCCACCTCCAGCCCGATGAATCCGGCACCGATGATGATCAGCGACCCGCCGGGGCGCAGGTGCGCGCGGAGCCGGTCGGCGTCGGCCTTCGTCCGCAGGACGTGGGCCGAGGGCGCGGCGAGGACGGACGGCAGAACCGGCGAGACACCCGTCGCGATCACCAGCTCGGAGTACGTGAGTTCGCGTCCGTTCGCGATCCGGACCACACGGCGGGCCGGTTCGACCGAGGTGACGGCCTGCCCCAGCACCCACTCGACGCCGAGGCCGTCGAGCCGCTCGCGGTCGCGCAGGAGCAGCCTGTCGTCCTCGACCGTTCCCGCGAGGTACTGCTTGGACATCGGCGGGCGGTCGAAGCGCGGCTCGTCGTCGGCGTCCACCACCACGATCGGTCCGGTCCAGTTCTCGGCACGCAGGCACTCGGCCGTCTGAAGGCCGGCGAGCGAACCTCCGACGACGACCACGCCGTCGTGAACAGCGCCCATCAGAAAACCACCACACTGCGGGCGAACGTGCTCTTGCCGAGCGCGTCCAGCGCGCCGAACACGTCGTCGAGCCCGATCCGCCGACCGATCAGCCCCGCGAGGTTCAGCGTTCCTCCCCGGTACAGGGACACCAGCCGCTCGATGTCGCGGGCCGGCACGACCGCGCCGCCACGACAGCCGAGCAGGCGCCGGTTGGCGGTCAGGGTGAAGGCGTCGAAGGTGATCTTCGAGCCGACCGGCGGGATGCCCACCATGACACACGCGCCCCCGACCCTGGTGAGGCTCAGGCACAGGGTCAGCAACTCCGGCTTGCCGACCACCTCGAAGACGGCGTCGGCACCGTCCGGCTCGATCGCGGCGATCTCCTTCGCGACGTCGGCGGACGCCTCGACGACGTGCGTCGCCCCGAAGGTACGGGCCAGCTCGAGCTTCTCGGGGATGGCGTCCACGGCCACGATCGTCGAGGCCCCGGCCGCACGCGCCGCCTGGATGACGTTGGCCCCCACCCCACCGGCGCCGAGGACCACGACCGAGTCACCCGGACGTACCCGCGCGACGTTCATGACGGCCCCGTAACCGGTGATCACACCGCATCCGGCGAGGCAGAACTCGTCAAGCGGCAGCGCCGGGTCGATCGGGATCACCTGCTCACGGCGGACCGTGCTGTACTCCGCGAGCGTCCCGACCCCGAAGAACGGATACGCCCGCTCGCCGCCGTACCGCAGCCTGCTGTCTCCGTCCGCCATCACCCCGGACATCGCCTGGCGGCGCGCGGCGCTGTTGCAGTGCTCGGCCAGACCGCGACGGCACTGCCGGCACGTCCCGCATGGAACGGCCAGCGCGCAGACCACGTGGTCGCCCACGCCGATGCCCGTCACGCCCTCGCCGACGCTCTCCACGACACCGGCGCCCTCGTGGCCGAGCACGATCGGCCACCGCGCCAGCGGGTGGGTGCCCTCGATCGCGTGGCCGTCCGTCCCGCACACGCCCGAGGCGGCGATCTTGATCCGGACCTCGCCGGGCCCCGGATCCAGGACGTCCACCTCGGCCAGGACCGGCTGGGTGCCCGGCTCTTCCAGTACGAGCGCGCGAGCCTTGATCGTGCTCACGAGGCATCCGCCGCCGCTCTGGTTCCTGCCCCTGCGATCATGACTTCCTCCCTGGTGGCAATCAGTACGTGTCTCACACCGTCACCGCGTTCATTGCAGGACGCCGTCGGCCCTGAGCCGGGCGATGGCGTCGTCGTCCAGTCCGAGCACGTCGCGCATGACCTCGTCGGTGTGCTCCCCGATCAGCGGCGCCGCCGACGTCAGGCGGGACGGGATCCGCTCGAACCGGTAGGCCGGGCCGTTGTAGTCGAGCGTCCCCATCTCCGCGTGGTCGAGCGCCCAGAAGTGCCCGCGCGCGCGCAGCCGCGGGTCCGCGAGGAGGTCGGATCCCTTGAGTACGACCCCGGCCGGCACGCCGGCTTCCTGTAGCCGATCCATCAACGCGAACCTGTCCACGGTGACCGTCACGCCCGCGACCAGTTCCTCGATCTCCTCGGTACGGGTGAGCGCCTCGATCTCGGACATCTTGGCGGCGAGGTCCACGCCACCGAGATCGGCCAGGACGCCGCACAGTCCCCGCCATTCGGAGTCGGTGCGTACGTCGATCGCGATCCAGTTGTCCTCGCCCGCGCAGGGCAGGACCGCGTGGAGCCGTCGTCCGGGCAGGCGGTTCGCCGAGCGCACCGGCTCGCGTCCGGTGAGCTGCCACTGGAGCAACTGCCCGGCGATGATGCTCACCGTGGCCTCGACCTGCGACATCTCGATGCGCTGACCGTGGCCGGTCCGTTCCCGGTGGATCAGCGCCGCGGTGACCGCCGCCATCGCGTACCTGGGCGAGACGGAGTCGGTGTAGGCGCCCTTCGGCAACGCCGGTGGGAGATCGGGCCAGCCGGTGAGGCCGTGGATTCCGGCCGACGCGGCGCCCTGGGCTCCGAACCCGGCCAGCTTGGCCCAGGGGCCGTCCTCTCCGTAGAGGGAGGAACTGAGCAGGATCGCGCGCGGGTTGATCTCCTGCAGCACGTCGTGGCCGAGACCCCACCGGTCCAGGACACCGGGGCGGAAGTTGTCCGCCACGACGTCCGCCCAGTTCACCAGCCGCCGAACCAGGTCACGCCCCTCGGCGCTGCCCATGTCCACGGCGACGCTCTTCTTGGAGCTGTTGAAGTCCGCGAAGAAACCGCTCCGGTTGATCCCCGGCTTCGCCTCGAAGAAGGGGCCGCCCAGCCGGACGCTGTCCGGGTGGGTCTTCGACTCGATCTTGATGACTTCCGCGCCGTTGTCGGAGAACTGCTTGGTGACGATGGGCCCCGCCGCGGCCCAGGTGAAGTCCAGTACCTTCAGACCGGCGAAGATGCCCTCCGTGGCTCCGGCCGGTTCGAGCCGCTCGGTCATACCGCCTCCCCCGCGATGAGCAGGTCGATGTCGTCAGCTCCGAACCCGATCTCCGCGAGCACCTCGACGGTGTCCGCGCCCGCGAGGGGCGCGGGACGTGGTTCGGCCAGTGGGGTGCGGGAGAGCCTGGCGAACGGCCCGGGGTGGAGCGCGCCCGCGTCCCGCCGTTCGTCCTCGACCCTCCGGAAGAAGTCACGGGCGACCAGTTGCTCGGCTTCCAGCAACTGCGAGACGGAGTAGATGGGCGCCAGCAGGATCCGGCGCTTCATGCCGCTCTCGATGAGTTCGTCGAGCGTACGGTCGCGGATGAACGCGCCGATGGCCTCGGTCACCTCGTCGTACGCCTCCTGCGGAACGTCGAAGCGGCCGGGCCCGTTCCAGTCGTACGCGTCGAGGATGGGCCGGTGGTAGCCCTCCTGCCGCATCCAGTCCACCAAGGTCGTGTAGGAGTGCTCGCGAACCGCCCCGCCTCCGCCGCCGACCGGGCCGAACTGAATGAAGCCGTCCCGGCACGGCCACACCAGGCGGGTGAAGAACGTGTTGCCGCGTTCCTTCTTGACCGAGCCACCGCGGACCTCGTCGACACCCATGCACTGCCAGGTCATGGTCGTGTTCAGCAGGGTCCAGACGACGCAGGCCTGCACCGAGACGTCCACCCGCTGCCCCACGCCGGTGCGGATCGCGTGGTAATAGGCCATCAGCGCCGCACTGGCCGCTTCCACTCCGCTCTGTGTGGTGGCGACCGGCGCGCTGATCATCACCGGTGGCCGATCGGTCTCACCGTTGAGGTTGAGGTGCCCGCCCTGCGCCTGGAGGGTGAGCTCGCTGGCGCGGGTCGTCTCGTAATCCCCTCGCCCGTACGGCCAGATCTCGCACCACACCAGCGCCGGGTTGTCGCGCGTGCAGATCTCCCGGAGCCGGTCGGCCTCACCCGGGTCTGCGATCCGTTCCCAGTCCAGGAGCACGATGTCGGCCGTCCGGGCCAGGCGGCCGAGGATCTCACGGCCGGCCTCGCCGTTCAGGTCGAGCGTCACGCTCCGCTTGCCCAGGTTGAACGCCAGGAACTCAAGCCCGTGTCGCTGTCCGTTGCCGTCCGCGTAGGTCGGTTCCGCGGTACGGGCCGGTTCTCCGCCCCTCGGTTCGATCTTCACCACGTCGGCTCCGAGATCCGCCAGAACCTTGCCCGCCACAGCGGCGGCGAGGTGGCTGATCTCCAATACCCGGCATCCGTCGAGGGCCCCCGCCTGAGCCTGTCCGGTCTGTCCCATCGGCACGTTCGTCCTCCTCCTCATGCCGCATCTCGGCTCAGCACCGCCAGCGCCGACCGGTCGAAGGGACCGATCTGGACGAGGCAGTGATCCACCTTCTGCACCTGGCGCGGCCCCGCCACGCCGAGGATCTGCGCGATGCCCTCGCGCAGATGGCCCATGCCATGCAGCCGGCCCTCACCCAGCGCTCCCCCGAAGGTGTTGACCGGGAGGTCGCCGCCGGGCCGGGTGCGCCCCTCCGCCACGAACTTCCAGGCCGTGTACTCCTCGCACCAGCCGAGGCGTTCGAGCCACTCGTAGAGCATGAACGAGTAGCCGTCGTAGAGCTGGAGGACGTCGATGTCGCCCGGGGCCAGCCCGGCGCGGTCGAGGATGCTGTCGGCGTTCGTCCAGTTCGCGTGGGCCCGCAGGTACGCGGCCGGGCGGTCCTCGCGTCGCGCCGCCTCGGCCGAGGTCATCACGAAGGCTCCCGCCCCCGATACCGGCAGGTCGCAGTCGTAGAGCGACAGCGGGTCGCTGATCATCGGCGCCGCGAGGTACTTCTCCAGAGTGAGTGCACGGTCGCGGAAGTGGGCCACCGGGTTGTCTCGGGCGTGCGCCCGCGCGGCGTCCACGACCGCCCACACGTCCTCGCGACGCGCGCCGGAACGTTCCAGGTACTGCCGCATCCTGATCCCGAAGCGGGTGCCACCGGGCCCCGCGCCGAACGGGAGCGTCCACTGGGCCGTCCCCGCGGCGCGCGTCCCGGCGTCCGGGGAGGGCGCCGGTCCCGCGCCGTGGTGGACAGCACGTACGCCGAGTACCGTCGTGCATTGACCGGAAGCGATCGCGGCGGCCGCGGTGGCCGCCATGTTGACGGCGAAGCCCGACACGTCACTCGCCCAGGAGAGCCCTGTCAGGCCGAGACTTCCGACCATCAGATAGGCGGAAACGTGGTCGGCGCCATCGCCCGCGACCGCCGACGGGTTCGGGTTCTGGCCGATGCCGACGTACCCGTCGATCTGGTCTCGCTCGATCCCGGCCGCCCGCAGCGCGTCGAGCGCGGCCTCGCGGGCGTAGGACACGATGCTTCGATCCGTGTGCCGATCGACCGCGGAGTAACCGACACTGATGAACGCGGATCCAGTGTTCATGACGTCAACCGGCCCGCGTGCTCAGCGACTCGGCGTCCTTCTCCCACAGCGGCTCGATCCGGTTCGCCAGCCCGGCCCGCGCGACTCGCCGCCGGGCCTGCGTCACACCGAGTAGGGGCCGTTTGGCGGGCGGGATCCGCCCGGAGGCGAGCATGTCGAGCACGGTCTCGATCCGCTTGGCCTCCAGGAGCCTGAGCGCGTCGAGGATCGAGTCCGCCTCCGCGACACAGCCCGGCAGCTCTGGATGTTCCACGTGCCGTACCCAGGTCCCGTCCTCACGCGGCACCGATTGCGCCGTCACCAGATAGGGCACCCGCAGGTAATCGCCGACCTTCATCGATCCGCGCCGTGCTGGAGCCGCTCCAGGCGGATGGCCGCCTCGGGACAGTGGCCGACCGCGTCCTCCACCGCGATCACGTCCTCGGGGGCCACCTCGTCCTTCACGACCACGACGAGCGCGTCGTCGTCGATCTGAAAGTAGTCGGGCGCGAACATTTCGCATTGCCCATGCCCCCTGCAGAGCTCCCGGCTA
This sequence comes from Streptosporangium sp. CA-115845, assembly GCF_050943795.1. Classification (NCBI taxonomy): domain Bacteria; kingdom Bacillati; phylum Actinomycetota; class Actinomycetes; order Streptosporangiales; family Streptosporangiaceae; genus Streptosporangium; species Streptosporangium sp. CA-115845. The sequence goes on from NZ_CP191988.1 coordinate 8,169,282, forward strand.
GCGACGATCTTCAACGGTGTTTCCTCTCCAGACTGGTCTTACTGGTACGGCGGTTACGGCAGAGGGCGCTTCAGCGCTCAGGGAACGGTGTATCCGAGCGGGTCACCGACCGGTTTGAACATGAACTCGCCGAGCGCGTCCACCCACACTTCGTCGCGCTTGAGCAGAGCGGCCACCGCGCGCACCCGCGAGACCGAAGGATCGGTGGCGGTGGACGGCAACTCGCCGGAGTCGGCGTACGCCTCGACGCAGTCACGCATGACCTGGCGCACCACCACGATGCCGGCGTCGCTCGACGTGAGGTTCTCGAAGGTCCGGGGGACGGCCTGGGCGCCGTTCTGCGCGGCGACGTCCTGCACCCACAGGCCGGGGAGTCCGGAGAAGTAGGTGGTCTGCTGCAAGCTGTAGTCGAACAGGTAGTTGCCGGCCCGCATGTACTTGGTGACGTACTTCCAGTACGGCACATTGTGCGGAACGTCGGGGTCCTGCGCGTGCTCGCTGGCGTGCCCGGTCTCCCGGCCGCGGTAGCCATGCGTGAAGACGTCGACCATCCGCTCCTTCAGCGGCTGGTCCGGCAGGTACGTGAATCCGACGGCAAGCGTGTGCGTGTCGTCGATCGGAATCCAGGCGTGGCCGGTCAGCTCGGCCCATTCCTCGCTCTTCGGGGGCACCAGCGTGTAGAAGGGCATCACGAACTGGTTGACCCGCCAGTACAGTTCGTCGCTGTCCGGCAACTGGCGGCGGGCACCAACGCTGACCCCGAAGGGCTGCTGCATCACGTCGAAGATCGGGCGGCCGGACCTGGCCATCGTCGTGCGCGAGCGCTTGCTGGTCTTGTCGAGCCGACCGTGCAGGATCGGGGCGTGCGCGGAGTCGATCTCGCCCTCGTACGCGCTCAGCCAGTCGGTCTCCTGCACACGGAACGAGACGTGTACCCGCTCGGGCGGGAGCAGGTTCCACTCCAGCTCCGGCAACTCCGGCGGTTCGCCATTGCCCATGTAGGTCCAGACGACTCCGTTGCGCTCACGGCACGGGTACGCCTTGATCTTGATGTGCTTCTTGAACCGGCTGTTGACCGGCTCGGCCGGCATGTCGGTGCACTGGCCGTCGATGTCGTACTGCCAGCCGTGGTAGACGCAGCGCAGGCCACAGCCTTCGTTGCGGGCGTAGAGCAGGGGGGCGCGGCGGTGGGCGCACGCGACATCGACCAGGCCGACCAGGCCGTCCTCGCGCCGGAAGGCGATCAGATCCTCACCGAGCAACCGGACGGGGAACGGCTCTCCGCCGGGCTCCACCGCGTCCGAGCCCATGAAGGGCAGCCAGAACTGACGGAGGTACTCACCGGTGGGCGTACCCGGTCCGACTCGCGTCAGGCTGTCGGTCTCTTCAACAGTAATCAAGGCAGCGCCTCCCAGTCGGAAACAGATACTCAGGTCTTCGCCGCAGAGTGTTCGCAGAGCGCCCATGTGGGCGCTGTCGCTCCACCACGCTATGAGTCTTCGTCACGTTTTGTCAAGATGTCGAAAGGACCCCGGAAACCTGTCAGTGGCAGCGAGAATCGCCGGGGGGTGGCACGCCCCGCCACACGGCCGTACCACCCCGTGCGGCGTCAGCCCTGTGACTCTCCGTACGTCCGGGCCTCGGGCACGCCGTAGTCGATGACCTCGGGTTCCACACCCATCGGCTTGTCCGGGTTGACCTTGAAGATCGAGGTGACGTAGGGCGGCTTACGATCTTCCGGAGCGTTGTAGGCGAACTTCGGCAGAATGCCGCCGTAGTCGAAATCACCGACCTGCGCACTGGCCTTCATGATGCCCGCGCGCGTGAGGTCCTGGTTCTCGATCGCCTTCTTCAGGATCGCCTCGACCAGCATGCCATGGGCGAAGCCGAGCTGGGTGAACGAGCTCGGCTTGGTGTCCGGGCCGTACTTCTGCACCGCGTCACGAAGCTGGGCCACGCCCTGCGCGTCGTTCTCCCAGTCCACGCCGATCAGCGAGGTCAGGAAGTGCTTCTGCAGGTAGGGCGCGATGGGCGAGGTCGCGAAGCTCGGGTCGTAGACATTGCTCTGCCCCATCCACTGGGCGTTGAAGTCCAGTTGGACGGCGGCCGAGATCAGGCCCGGCACCTGCCCGGTGGTCGCGCCCAGCATGACGACGTCACATCCCGCGCTCTTCAGCTGCTGGATCTGCGGCGTGAAGTTGGTGTCTCCCTGCTGGACGGACGCGTTCACCCCGAACTTCAGGCCGAACGCCTTGACCGCGTACTGAACGCCGTCGCGGTTCTCCTTTCCGAGGTCGTCAGCCTGTGTCACCGAGCAGAACAGGTCGTCCTTGTGCCCCAGCTTGTCCGCGGCGTACGCCGCCAGATTGATCATGTTCGTCTGGGTCGAGGAGCCGTACGGCAGCAGGTTCGGCTTGTTCAGGATCAGACCGCTGCTCGAGTCCGCGACGGCCATGATGCCGTCGGTCTTGAGCTGCGGATCCAGCGTGTTGATGATCGCGGTTCCGAGCAGACCGGAGATCAGGATGTTCTGATTCTTGATCCGGTTGTACAGCGGGACAGTCACCTGCGGGTTGTACTGGGAGTCCTCCGCCTTGAACTCCAGCTTGTACTCGCCGTTGACGCCACCCCTGTCGTTGAGCGCGGCGAAGTAGAGCTTCTCCCCTGCGGCGATCGAGGTGCCCGCGGGCGCCAGCGCGCCGCTCAGCGGCAGAATCGCGGTGACCGTGAAGGTCTTCGTGGCCGGGTCGTAGCCGGGTGTCGCCCCCTTGCCCGATCCGCCGCCGGGGGAAGCACCCGAGCACCCGACGGCTGCGAAGAGAACCGTCGCCAGGGCACCGCCCCCAATGATCGTGCGGGCTCGAAGCCGACCTTTGTGTGGGCTCATCCTGATACTTCCTGTTCTTCCGTGAAATGAGGGGGTGTCTCGACCGGGGCCGGTCACGGCCCGCGGTGAGTCGGTACGACGGCCACGCAGACCCGCGCCGGCCGTGGTCGGATGATCGGATCAGCGCGCATGGCAGGCTCCGTGCTCACCGCCGGTGACGGCGAGCCCGCCGTGGCGGCGTTGCCGGTCTTCGGGCGCCGATCAGTGCGCCGTCTGTTCCGCGCTTTTCCGCCGCCCGCCGAAGGCGCGCTGGAGAGAGTCCCGTAGGCGGCGTCCGAGACCCGAGAGTCCCTCGGGTTCGGCGATCAGGGTGACGACGATGAGCACGCCGTAGATCACCAGGCCCGCGTTGTCCTTGGTGAGGCCGAATCCGGGGTCGGTCGCCTCCTTCACGAACGGGATGTGCTCCGCGTACATGTTGATCAGTTGCGGCACCGCCGTGACAAAGGCCGCGCCCAGCAGGGGACCGAAGGTGGTGCCCATTCCGCCGAGGACGATGATCGCGACGTACTGGATCGACATGTGCAGGTCGAACCCGGCGGGCAGGACGTACTGGAGCTCGTTCGCCAGGAGCGCTCCCGCGATCCCGCCCAGCGCGCTGCCGATGCCGAGAGCGACCACCTTGGTGTGGAACGGCCGGACACCGAGAACCTCGGCGGCGATGTCCTGCTCGCGCACGGCGAGCATGGCACGTCCGAAACCGCTCCGGACGATGTTGTGTGAGATCAGCAGGGACAGGCCCACGAGCAGCCAGCACAACACGCCCAGGCCCTGTTCCCTGCCGTAGAGGACCCCGCCGATCGTCAGGTCGGTGAAGTCGATCGGACCGATGGCGCTCGGCAGGTCGAACGGCAGTCCGTTGACTCCGCCGCTCACCGACTCCCAGTTGTTGAAGAGGTAGATGGTGAAGAAGACCAAGCCCAGGGAGACAATGGCCAGGTAGGGGCCGCGCAGCCGAAGGGTGAACAGGCCGACGAAACAGCCGAGCAGCCCGGCCACGATCGCCACGGCAGGCAACCAGAGATAGAGCGGCCACCCGAGGTCGCCCCCCGTCACAGCGGCCGTGTAGGCGCCGACGGCCAGGAACGCGGAGTGGCCGAGCGAGAGCTGGCCCGCGTAGCCCATCGACAGGTTGAGGCCGATCGCGCCGATGCCGGTGATCGCCCAGAGCACGATCAGCGACGACCAGAACGGGTCGACAACGCTCAGCGGTACAAGTACGGCCGCGACGACGAACACCGCGTATCCCGTGAGCCGCGGCCAGCCGCGCGACATCCTGGTGTTCTTGCCGGGCAGGTCGTCCTGTAGGACGCCGGCCTGGTTCCGGCGCTCCCGAACAGTGGTCATCAGATTCTCCGAATCTCGGCCGTACCACGAAGGCCGGTCGGCAGGAAGACGAGGATGACGACCATCACGACGTAAGGCAGGACGGTCGAGACGTCGGGCCCGAACGAACTCGGGGCGTACGTGGCCGCGAACTGCTGGGCGAGGCCGATGACGATGCCGCCGACCACCGCGCCGCCCGGCGAGTCGAGGCCGCCCACGATGATCGCGGCCAGCGCGACCAGCGCGGCGTTCGCGATGCCCGGCTGCAGGCCACCACCGACTGTGGTTCCGAGCAGGATGCCCGCGAGCCCGCCGAGGCCACCGGCGATGGCCCAGGCGAGCATGCCGATCCGCCGGGAGTCGATGCCCTGTGCCAACGCCGCCACCCGGTGGAAGGCCGTGGCGCGCATCGCCGTCCCGACGAGGGTGAAGCGGAAGAACAGAAAGAACAGCGCGACCGCGACCGCGGCGAGGCCGATCACCCACAGATCGCGCGTGGTCAGCGAGACGCCGCCCACCGAGACCTTGTCGAGCCGCCAGGGATCTTCGGGATTGAGCTGGTCCGTGCCCCAGATGCCGGCGACCAGCGCCTGGTAGACGATGAGCACCCCCATCGTGACCATCAACGACGCGTGGATGTCACGGGAGAGCACCGGTTCGACCAGCACGCGTTCCACGGCCGCGGACTGTGCCGCGCACACCAGCACGACGACGACGACACAGAGCAGGTACGGCAGCCCCAGCTGAACATGCAGCCAGTACGTGAGGTAGGCGCCGAGGAGCGCCGTTCCCCCGTGGGCCAGGTTGATCACGCGGGTCGCCTTGTAGACGATCACGAACCCCAACGCGATGAGACCGTAGAGCGAACCGAGTGCCAGACCGGACATGCCGATCTGAACCAGCTCGGTCCCGCCGGCGGCCAGGTACGTCATGACACCCCCTCAGGTGCGGGTGCCCGCTCGGGGGCACCGGAGACGGACTCGTCCTTTTCAGCCGCTCCGAGGTAGGCGGCGACCACCGCCGGGTCGGCCCGGACCACCTCCGGTGTCCCCAGGGCGATCGGATGACCGAAGTCGAGGACCAGCACGCGCTCGGCGATGTCCATGATCAGGTGGAGATCGTGTTCGACGAGGAGCACGGTGAAGCCGATCTCCTGGCGGGCGCGCAGGACGTAGGAGGCCAGTTCGGCGGTCTCGTCGAAGTTCATGCCGGCCACCGGCTCGTCCAGCAGGAGTAGCCGCGGCTCGGAGGCCAGAGCCCGGGCGAGTTCGACCCGCTTGCGCTGCCCGTAGGACAGCGACGCGACCGGCTGGTCGCGTACCTTCGCCAGGCCCATCAGGTCGATGAGGTCATCACAGAGCTCTCTCGCCTTGCCTTCCTCCCGCTGCGAACGCCCCACCCGGATCGCGCCGGCGAGCGCCCCGGCCCGGCGGAACCGTTCCCGGCCGACCATGACGTTGTCGATGACCGGAAGCTGGCCGAACAACGCGATGTTCTGGAACGTACGCGACGTGCCGAGCCGTGCGATCTGAGCCGGGGACCTGCCCAGCAGCGGCGTCCCGTCCAGGGTGACGGCGCCCTCCTGCGGGCGGTAGAACCCGCTCAGCGAATTGAGCAGGGATGTCTTACCCGCCCCGTTGGGCCCGATGACGGCGAAGAACTCCTTCTCCTTGACGGAGAAGGAGACGTCGGACAGCGCGTGGATACCGCCGATCCGCAGCCCGAGGCCGCTGACGACGAGCCGATCGGAACGTTCCTTTTCCACCGGGGACGAGGTGGTCGGGGTGGACGTCAGCCCGAGTGCGTGCCGGTACGACTGTGCCCCCTCCTCCGCACCGAGATAGGCGTTCTTCACGTGTTCGTCGGCGGCCATCTCCGCCGCGGAGCCTTCGAGCCCGATCCGGCCCGAGTCGAGGAGATAGGCGTAGTCGCTCACCGCCAGCGCGGCGTGCGCGTTCTGCTCGATCAGCAGGATGCTCGTACCGTCCTCGTTGATCCGGCGGATGAGCCGGTAGATGTGCGCGGCCATCTTCGGAGACAGGCCGAGGCCCGGCTCGTCGAGAATGAGCACACTCGGCTCCTGCATGAGCGCGCGCCCGATCACGAGCATCTGCTGCTCACCGCCGGACAGGTAACCCGCCTTGTCGTGGAACCGCTCACGGAGCACCGGAAAGAGCTCGAGCACACGCTCAAGCACCTCGGCGGAACGGCCTCGGCGCCGTGCGCGGGTGTAGCCGCCGATGCGCAGATTCTCCTCGACGGTCAACTCCATGACCGTCTGCCGTCCCTCCAGGACCTGACTGACCCCGGCCTTCACGATCGCCGAGGGCGCGCGACGCTGGACCTCTTCTCCTCGCACGACGACGCTTCCCGAGGCGAGCACGCCGCCGTACTGCGGCAACATGCCGGTGATCGCCCGGGCCATCGAGCTCTTGCCTGCGCCGTTCGGCCCGAGGAGTGCGACGATCTCGCCCTGCCTGACGCTGACGTCCACGCCCCACAGTGCGGTGATCGAGCCGTACCGCACGCCGAGGTCACGGATTTCGAGCACGGACGCCCGCTCGTCGCGACCGCCCGCGGCGGAACTCGTCCGCCCACCGTGGCCCGGCGGGCCACCACGATCGGAAGGCGAAACCGCCTGATCTGGTTCGGCCACCAGTTCCCTCCTCGCGTCATCAGTTCGAACTCGGCTAGGTCGCCGTACCTTCTCGGCGAGGCAGGCGCTGCACCACACGACACGACCAACCGGACAGTCGTTCACTCAGCGCCCATGTGTTCGCAAACTTAGGAGAACGGCCAAGCGGCGTCAACCGTCATATTTCGGACGAATTTCCACCAGGTGCCTCGAAGCAATGACCACGCATCCGGCCACCGGAGGTCGGACGGCGAGCGGCGACGCCAATCAAAAGTGTTCGCCTGACGCCCATGTGGTCGATCCGTTATGTAGTATCTGGACCGCATCGCAGAAGGCAGAGAGAGCCACGTAGCAACCAACGCTCACCCCCCCAGACCGAATGCACAGGACACCATGAGCCAGAACACGCAGGAAACCGACATCGACTCAGAGCCGGCCGACGACCAGACTCGCTCCGCCTACGTCAGTGCCTTTGGCCGAGGCCTCGCGGTCATACGCTGCTTCTCCCAGAGCCAGCCCACCCTGACGATCGCCGAGGTCGCCCGCCTGACCGGGCTGAACCGCGCCACGGCCCGCCGTTTTCTTCTCACGCTGGAGACCGACGGCTACGCGAGCTGTGAGAATGGGCGCTACAGCCTGCGGCCGACCATCCTGGAACTCGGCTACTCGTACCTGTCCACGATGTCGGTCGACAGGATCTTCCAGATCCAGTTGCATGACCTCGCCGAACAGCTGCACGAGTCCTGTTCCGCGGGGGTGCTCGACGGCCACGACGTGGTCTTCGTGGCGCGGGCACAGACGTCGTATCCACGGATCATGACGCTCGCCCTGTCCGCCGGCACCAGAATCCCCGCCTACCTCACCGCCATCGGCCGTGTGCTCCTCGCCGAACTCAGCGACGACGAACTCGACGAATACCTGAGCACCGCCACGTTCCGCCAGGAGACAGATCGGACGGTCAGCGACCCCAACCGCCTGCGCGACGTCATCGCGGCGGTGCGGAGCCAGGGCTACTGCATCATGGACCAGGAGATCGAGACGGGAATCTGCGCGGTTTCCGTGCCCGTCCGCCAGCCGAATCGCCCGACCATGGGGATCAGCGTGGCGGCGCACGCCACTCGGACCTCCATCCAGACGATAGAGCGTGAGCACCTGCCCGCCCTCCGCGAGACGGGCGCCGAGATCGAGCGCATCCTGCGGTTGCGCAACTGAGCCGGGCCGGCCACCCGACCGCCGGGTGGCCGGCCGGTTCTACAGCGTGATCGTGAGCGCCTTCGGCGACCGGAACAGCACGCTCGGCGTGAACTCCAGCCCCTGGCCGGGCAGGCAAGGCGACGCGAAGCGATCGAGGAGTTCCTCCAGTACGACCCGGCCTTCCAGCCGCGCGAGCGGAGCCCCCAGGCACAGGTGTGCGCCGAAGCCGAACGTCAGGTGAGAACGCGCGTTGTGCCGCTCGGGCCGCAGTTCGTCGCCGTGCTCGAAGATGTCCTCATCATGGTTGGCCGAGCCGAGCAGGAGCAACACCTTCGCGTCGGCGGGGAGGGTCACCCCCGCCACCTCGACCTCGTGCTTGGCCCGGCGCCGCCAGTTGATGACCGGCGCCTCCAGGCGCAGGGCCTCCTCCACCACGTTCGGAACCAGACTCCGGTCCTCGCGAAGTCGTTCCCACAGGCCCGGTACGAGCAGCACACGCCGGATCAGATGGGTGAGATGCGCGGTCGTGGTCTCATGGCCCGCGAAGAGCATCGAGTACATCACCTGGGTCAGCTCAACGGGGCTCAGCGGCTCCTCCTGGCCCTCCCCCGCGCGGATGAGGTCGCTCGGGAAGTCGTCCCTGGGGTCGGCGAGCCGGTCGACGATGAGCTGACGGCAGAGCGCGTAGAACTCGGCGAGCCCCTTGGCCGCGCGCCGAGACTCCTGCTCGTCCGGCCTGCCGGTGGTGAGAATGACCCGGTCGGCCGAGCCGTTCTTGACGACATCCAGGTAGGAGTCGGGCATACCGAACAGTCGGAAGAGCACCAGCGCCGGCAGCGGCCAGGCCAGGGCCGAGACGAACTCGACCTCCTTCTGGTCCGCGAACCGGTCGATGTGCTGCCGCACCAGCTCACGGACCGGCTCTTCCATCAACTTCACCCGCTGCGCGTTGAACGCCTTGTTGACCTGACGCCGCACCCGCACGTGGCTCGGCGGGTCGTTGTCGACGAGCACGCTCACCCTGCGGAAGTCGACCTTGGCGAGTTCCTCCATGACCGGCGGCCCGAACGGCTGCAGCGGCGCGTTGGCGACATCCGCCGAGAAGTTGACGGTGTCACGGATGACCTGCTTGATGTCCTCGTACCTGGTCAGGATCCAGTACCCCAGGTCCTCGCTGTAGTGGGCCCGCGCATCGGCCCGGGCGGCTTTGAACACCTGGTACGGGTCGTCCAGGTATTCCGCCCCGAAGGGGTTCAGCAGGTTCGCCATGGATTCCGACCCCAGCCCCGTGAACGGGCACCGAGCCGCCTGCGTTTCCTGTGTCTGGTCAGCCACTTCTCATCGCCACTTTCCAATCGATCCTTTTCGCTTCCATGACCGTGCGGGCGCGAAGGCGCCGGTCAGGCCACCGTGGGATTCGGCGTGTGCCGTGCGCCGGCGAGCAGTTCGTCCCAGCTTGCGATCTTGACTCGCGCCGCTCCCCGCCGACGGCCGAGCTCGATCTCGGCCGCGTCGATGCTCTTCCAGTGGCCCCAGGTGACAGGGACGCTTCGTCCAGCGAGCAGTCGCGAGATCGCGTCGTCGTCGCGGATGGGCGCCACGGGCAGTGACTCCCGATCACCCAACAGGGTGGCCACGGTCTCCTGGGCATCGGCCTTGTTCGTTCCGATCACGCCGTTGGGACCACGCTTGATCCAGCCCACGACGTACTCGCCGGGCGAGTGTGCGCCGTCGCGTCGCACCCTGCCCTCGACATGCGGGATGACGCCGCGAACATCGTCGAACGGGACATCCGGCAGGGCCGTGCCGCGGTATCCCACGGCTCGGATCGCGAGCCGGGCGTCGAGGACGGCCTCCGCCGCGGCCCGGCCGTCGGGGCCGGTGTGAGAGGACCGCCGCAGCCGGACCCCCCGAACGGACCGCGAGCCGAGCATGCCGACGGGCTGCCAGCCGAATCTGAAGTGGATCCGGCGAGGACGGCCACTCGGTGGCTGTAGCGACCACTGGCGGAAGAGTTCCAGGTTGCGCAGCGGCTCGGGCCCGGCCGAGGCTTCGTCGTCGGCCACCAGTTCCTCGGGCCGCACAACGAGGTCGGTCTGTCCCAGCTCGGCGATCTCACGGAGTTCCTTGGTGCTGAACCTGGCCTGGAGCGGTCCACGCCGGCCGATCACGTGTACGTCGCGTATCCGGCTGGCGGCCAGTGCCTCCAGGACATGGTCGGGGACATCGGTGGCGCGCAGATCCTCGACGCTCCTGGTGAGCATTCTGGCGACGTCCAGCGCGACGTTGCCCATTCCGAACACCGCGACCGTGGAGGCGTCAAGCGCCATGGCCGACCCGTCGGCATCCGGATGCCCGCTGTACCAGGACACGAGCCGCCCGGCCGCGATGCTTCCGTGCAGGTCCTCGCCGGGTACGCCGAGCCGCCGATCGCAGGGTGCGCCGGTCGCGTACACGACGGCGTCGTAGTGTTGCCGCAGTTCCGCGACGGTCACATCGCGCCCGACCTCCACCGAGCCGAAGAAGCGCACGCCCGGGCGTTCCAGCACCCGCGCCATCACGGCCGTCAGTGCCTTGATCTTGAAATGGTCCGGTGCCACGCCGTAGCGCAGCAGGCCGTAGGGGCAGGGCAGCCGCTCGAAGACATCCGTGCGGACCTCGCCATGTCTGCTCAGCCCGTCCACCACGTAGAGACCGGAAGGCCCCGAACCCACGACGGCCACACGCAGCTCACCGGGCATTTCGGTCACCACCGATCGCCGAGGTCAGGGATGTGATCCCGGTCCTGCGGCCCGATGATCTCCGCGCCCCCCGGACTGCCGAGCCCCTCGAAGAAAAGCGAGTTCGAGGCGATGTGCGGCTCCTGGTCGGCGGGCACGTCCTCCATGGCGAAGATCGCATTCACCGGGCAGACCGGCTCGCAGGCCCCGCATTCGATGCACTCGTCCGGATGGATGTACATCTTCCGGCCGCCCTCGTAGATGCAGTCGACCGGGCACTGGCTGACGCAGGTCTTGTCCTTGACGTCAATGCAGGCATCGATGATCACGAACGGCACAGCTTGAACACTCCCTTGCTCCCCGCCGACGGCGGGGCAGTGACCCGCAAAACCGTTCACCCAACGCACATTCGAGCGACAGGCGAACGAGACCACAGTAGAGACGGGCTCATCACCCGGTCAAGACATCACTTCCAGCTGGATATCGCATGATTCAAACGGCGCACCGGACGCGAGCGAACGTCGCGAACACCCGCCCGAGCCCTCACCCGTTGCCGACGAACCCTTGACCGAGACAATGCTCACACCTATTCTGATCGCACAGTGACTAAGTGTTCGCTGTGCGAACAATACGTCTGCGTATCGCAGACGGGGAGAGCTACCATGATCAGAGCTTCCGGCCACCGCCGACGGGCACGGCGCCGTCGTCCGTTCCACCGGCGGGGTGTGATCGCGGGGCTCGCCGTGGTAGCGGCGGGCAGTCATGAGATGCCGGGTCCGCCAACACCGTTCCGGCCATCAGGCACGGCGGGGATTCCAATCCGTTCAAGCGACATCGACCGGCCGAGAGCTGACCGGTCATACACCTCAAGGTCCGCCGGCGGATCCGATCGGACCCGGAGTCCGGAGAACTCGGCGAGAAGAGTCCCGGTCCCCCGTCAGGCGTAGACGGTCAGGCGATCAGCCCACATCACGACGACATGGCGTGCCCAGACGCCGGGCGTCGCTTCACGATGCCCCGAGATCCATAGGCGGCGAACTCGGCCGCGCCCCTTCACGACGTCATAGGAGCGGAGAAGCGTAATGGCCATTCCATCGTTCGATTTGGACCCGTTTTCCGATGAATTGCTCACCGCGCCTTACGACTACTACCGGCTGCTCCGCGACGCCGGCCCGGTCGTACGACTCTCGAAGTACGACGTACTCGGCGTCGCCCGATACGACGACGTCAAGACGACGATGAGGGATCACGAGACCTTCAAGTCATCGGCGGGACCCGGCTTCAACGATGCGTACAACCAGAAGATGCAGGGAACCGTCGTGGCGTCCGAGCCGCCTCAGCACACCGAGATTCGTGCCACGATGGTCCGCCGCCTCCGCCTGGCCCGGCTCAAGGACATGCAGCCGGTCGCCGATGATCTGGCCCGGAAGCTGATTACGCAATTCCTCGAACGCGGCGAGTTCGACGCCGCGAAGGACCTCGCGAGGCCGTTCGTCGGGACGTTCGTGGCCTCCGTGCTGGGTGTCTCGACCGAGATCGCCGAGCAGGCCATCGATGGAAGCACCGCGGGGTTCAACCAGACAGGCCCGCTCAACGAGCGCACCTTGGCCGCCACGCCCGTCATCGAGTCGCTCTTCGCGATGATGCAGCAATTGACCAAAGCGGACCTTGTCCCGGACAGCATCGCGTGGGACATTCTCGACTCCCATGAGCGCGGCGAACTGCCTTTCGCGAGTTCACTCTCCCTCATCTTCAACTTCCTCGGCCCGGCCTTCGACACCACCATCAGCGCGATGGGGTTCGCCGCCTGGCTGCTGGCGACGAACCCCGAACAGTGGAAACTCCTGCGCGAGAACCCTGAGCTCATCCCGGCCGTCATCAACGAGTCGATCCGGATCGAGTCACCACTTCAGATCTGGAGCCGGTACTGCCCGGACGGTGCGGTCATCGACGGAGTCGAGATCCCGGCGAACACCCGCGTCGCGGTCTTTCCCGGTTCAGCGAACCGGGACGAGCGTCACTACGCGAACCCCGAGACGTTCGACATCAGGCGTAATCCGGTCGACCAGCTCGGTTTCGGCCAGGGAATTCACACGTGCGTCGGCGCGCCGTTGGCCCGGATGGAGCTGACGAGCGTGCTGAGCGCCATGACCGAGCTGATACACACGCTTGAGCCTGCCGGCGAACCGGTTCTGCAGCTCAACAACACGACCCGCGGATTCGCGTCGGCGCCCGTGTCGGTGTCGTGAACGGCTGCTCACAATCGTCTGGAGTCTGAAAGGAAGTCATGCCAGCCGAAGTTCTGAACCTGGTCGCGGGCGTCCCCACGGAGGGTGAGCCCTTCGACGTGATGAATCCGGCAGCGTACGACGAGGTCGTCGGCATCGGGCACGCGGCCGGTGTCAAGGACGTCGACGCCGCCGTGAACGCCGCGTCCGCCGTCGGGGCGGAGTGGGCCCGCACACCGCTGGAAGAGCGGGTCGCCGCGGTCTTGAAGGGCATCTCGCTCGCGACCAGCACCGGCGATCCTGATGAGCTGCCCACCCTGCTGACCAGGGAACAGGGCAAGCGGCTGCAAGAGAGCCGCATCGAGATCAGCCACGCCACGGAGATCGTCAAGCAGTTCGCATCCCTCGCCGAGGGCGCCCTTGCCGAGGAAGTACTCCGCGACGAGCTCGGAACGCGTGTCCGGCGTCATCGGCCGGTCGGGCCGGTCGCGGCGATCACCCCGTGGAACTGGCCACTCGTGTTGTCCTTGGTGAAGATCGCCCCGGCACTGATGACGGGAAACCCGGTCATCCTCAAACCACCGCCGAACACCCCGCTGACGGTCACCCGCGTCATGTCGGCCCTTGCCCGGGAGTTGCCGCCCGGTGTCTTGAGCGTCCTGAACGGTGGCGCGAACATCGGCGCCGAACTCGCCGGTCACCCATTGATCCGCAAGGTGGCGTTCACCGGCAGCACACCTAACGGCCGCAAGGTGTACGCGAGCGCGGCTACCACGGTCAAGAATCTGACACTGGAACTCGGTGGCAACGATCCCGCGATCCTCCTGGATGATGCCGAACTGGACGAGCGCTCGCTGAGTCTCCTGCTCGGCGCGGCGTTCATCACCACGGGGCAGGTCTGCTGGGCCATCAAGCGTCTGTATGTACCGCGCTCCCGCTACGCCGAGGTCGTCTCGGCGCTCACATCCGCGCTCAGCGATTTCGTGGTCGGCAACGGGCTCGACCCCATGGTCAGGCTGGGACCGCTCAACAACCGCAACCAGTTGCAGATCGTTCGCCGGCTCGCCGATGGCGCCCGCTCGGGTGGAGCGAACGTGCACATGCTCGGCTCATATGCTCCCGGGCTCGATCCGGAGCGAGGCTATTACCACCTTCCGACACTCGTTACGGACGTGGACCATACGGCCGCGATTGTCAGCGAGGAGCAGTTCGGCCCGATTCTGCCGATCGTGCCCTACGACAACGAAGAGCAGGTCGTCGCGATGGCCAACGACACCGAGTATGGGCTCTCCGCATCCGTCTGGTCGGCGGACCCCGATCGTGCCTTCGGCGTGGCGCGTCAGTTGGAGACCGGCACCGTCTTCGTAAACGCCCACGGTGGTCCGGCGCTCGACTTCACGACCGGCGCCGGCGGAGTGAAGCAGAGCGGCATTGGGCGGGAACTCGGGGTCGTAGGGCTGCTCCAGTACACGGAGGCGCAATCGCTCACCAACCGTGTCCGTCTGTGAAGGGAGGCATGCGTTGAACTCCGCACGGGTTCAAACGGTACGAGCGGCCGTGAGCCGCGAACCGGATGAGCCGCCCAGGATAGAGGACCTCCAACTGGGCCCACTGCGAAGTGGAGAGGTGCTGGTGAGAGTGACACACGCCGGCATCTGTCACACCGACCTCGCCTGCCACGCCGGGCACATTCCGGCCAGGAGGCCGGTGGTGCTGGGCCACGAGGGCGCCGGTGTCGTCGTGGCGGCCGCGGACGACGTCGAGTCGATCGCGGTGGGCACCCCCGTGGTGATGAGCCTCATGAGCTGCGGCCGGTGCGACAACTGCCTGACCGGTGATGTCGCCTACTGCGCGCATTCCGTCGAGCTGAACATTCTCGGTGGCGGAGCCGGAGGGAGGCGAACGTACGCGGACTCCGATGTTCTGTCTCATTTCTTCGGCCAGTCCTCCTTCGCGACGTACTCGGTGGCGCACGAGCGGAGCCTGGTGCCGGCGCCTTCCGGCTTTCCGCTCGAACTCGCCGCACCGCTGGCCTGCGGGGTCATGACGGGAGCGGGCACCGTGCTCAACGCGCTCCGGGTACGCCCCGGCGAGAGCGTCGTCGTGTTCGGCGCGGGCGCGGTCGGTCTGGCCGCCGCGGCGGTGGCCAGGATCTCCGGCGCCGCACCGGTCGTGGTCGTGGATCTCGTGGAGTCACGTCTCGACCTCGCGTCCGCTGTCGGAGCCGATCACGTGGTCAACGCGCGGGAGACCGACGTGGTCGCGGCCGTCAAGGAGATCACCGATGGCGGCGCGAACCACACGATCGAGGCCTCGGGAAACGCCACCGCCCTGCGGCAGGCGATCGACGCGCTACGTCCCCGGGGTTCGTGCGCCGTCGTCGGCGCCGGCCACGGAGCCGTCGAAATCGACACGCGGGGATGCCGGGTCAAGGGCACGACCATACGCGGGGTGAGCATGGGCGACGCGAACCCGAAGTCGCTGCTCCCCTACCTCATGGACGAGGTCACGCGCGGTCGCCTGCCGCTCGGGCGGTTGGTGCGGACATACCCATTCGACGACATCGCCCTGGCGTTCGAGGACGCGCAGGCGGGGAGGACCGTGAAACCCGTGCTGGTGATGCCGGCCCCCTGAAGCGGTGGTCAACGTCTGTCGTCGTTCAGGGCCGCGCACACCGGGGTGGCCGGCGCCCTGGCACTCGGCGGTGTTCAGCAACGGCGGTGACAGGCTCGACGAGGCCATCGAGGTTCTGGCCGACCAGGTACCCGACCCGCACCAGGCACTGCGATGCTCCACCGACGAGGGCCTCACCTAACTGGTCTTGGGCGGCGACGGTTACCGAAGTTCGGGTTCGTCCCAGGATGCGACGTTCACCTGGTCGCCCAGAGCCAGCTTGCCGGGGCGTACGACGGAGAGTTTCACGCCGAACGCGACCCCGCCCTCGGGGGCGCGGCGGTAGGTGGCCAGCGTGCGCAGCAGCTCCGGGCCCGCCCTGGTGCCGCTGTCCTGGTCGACCATCGTGACGGCGCAGCGGATGGCGAGCTTGGCGTAACCGAGTTCGGTGTCGCCGACGAGCATCCGCCGGGCCCCGTCCTCCCGGTGCGGCTCCGTCCACCCACCGATCACGATGTTGGGGCGGAACCGGGCCATCGGCAGCGGGGCGCCGCCACCTTCGGTGAGCCGCCGGTTGAGCAGGGCGAGGGTGGCCTCGGAGATGAGATGCACCGGGCTGCTGTCCGCGTAGCCGGACCTGCCGGGTGTCCAGCCGTCGGTCACCCGACGGTGTTCCGGCGGCACCCGCACGAGCCTGCTCGGCGCGCCCAACACCTCCGACAGCCACTCGGCCGCGGCCCGCCCCTGGTCGATCCCCTGGTACGGCGTGCCGAACAGCTCCACCTTGCGCCTGGTGGAGCGCAGATCCACCTCGACGGTCAGCGCGTCGAAACCCGGCAGCCGGAGCGTGAGCCGAGTCCCGTCCGGGTTGATCTCGGGGCGGACGGCGGCGAGCCGTGGGTCGCGCCGCTGGCTGCGGAACACGCCGTTGTCGCCGACCACCATGAAACCGCGGTCGTGCGCCAGGCCCGCCTCCGTCAGCAGCGCCTCGGTCATCGAGATACCGGCGCATCCCTTGACGGGATAGCAGACGAGGTCGGTGACGACGGCGGTCGCTCCGCCATCCGGCGCCGGATCAAACCGTGGGACAGAGAGCATGACCTGCACGGTAGAGACCAAACAGCACCGAACACTAGAAAAAGAGCCGATATCTAACACAAAATCGTCAGATTCAAGAACCCTTACGAGGGACTCCCCGGAGACGCGTGATGACGGTACCGTCATCACGCGTCTCCGGGGAGTCCCTGAACGTCGACGTCAGCCCTTCAATGCTCCGGCCATCAGGCCGCGCATGAAGAAGCGGCCGAGGAGGACGTAGATGATCATTGTGGGGATGGAGGCGAGCAGGGCCGCGGCCATCTGCTGGCTGTAGGGGACGGTCTGGGCTCCGGCGATGTTGTTGAGCATGACCGTGGTGGGCCAGCTCTGCGGGCCGGTCAGGAAGACAGCGAACAGGAAGTCGTTCCACATTGAGGTGAACTGCCAGATGATCACAACCGCGAAGGCGGGACCCGAGACGGGCAGCACCACCGACCAGTAGGTCCGCAGCATCCCCGCGCCGTCCACCCTGGACGCCTCGATCAGCTCGTCGGGGATGGTGACGTAGTAGTTGCGGAAGATCAGGGTGCAGATCGGGATGCCGTAGACCACGTGCGCCAGCAGCAGCCCGGGGATCGCACCGTAGAAGACCCCCGGCACCCCGGTGACCGCCAGGGTGACCTCGTTGAGCTTCACCAGCAGCTGCACCAGCGGGATCATGACGCCCTGGTACGGGATGAACATGCCGAACAGGAAGAGCGTGAACAGCACGTCGGAGCCGGGGAAGCGCCACTTCGACAGCACGTAGCCGTTCATCGAGCCGAGCACCGCCGAGATCAGCGACCCTGGCACGGCCAGCAGCACGCTGTTCCAGATGCCGGGCGCGAGCTTCTCCCAGGCCACCCGCCACGGCTCGACGGTCCACACCTCGGGCAGCGCCCAGGCCCGGCCGGGATCGGCCTCGGTCAGCGGCTTGAAGCTGGTGACCAGCAGCACGTAGATCGGGATCAGGAAGACGAGGAGGAAGGCGACCAGCAGCGTCAGCCGGACACCGCGCGACAGCCGAGCCCGCCGCCTGGCCCGGCCACCGGCGTCGCCGGGGTTCCCACCCCGTACCGGGATGGTGGGGGGACCGGTCACGGTGGTCGTCATGCGCGTCGCTCCCTGCTAAGTGTCCAGGCCCGACAGGGGGCTCCGCCTCGTACGGGGGCGGAGCCGGTCACGGTGGTCGTCGTCGCATGCCTCCGGCGTGGAGAGCCGGAGGCGGCTCCGAGATCTCCAGTCCGTACGGGAGTGCCGGTCATCAGCGCCGCTCCCTGCGGAGGGTCCAGACGAGGTAGGGGATGACGAAGACGCTGACCGCGAGCACGATGTACGAGGCGATGGTGGCGCCCTTGGCCGGGTCGTGGGAGTCGAAGACCGCGACCCACATGAAGACGGCGGGCACGTCGGTGATGATCTGCTTGCCGGAGACCGCGACGATCAGGTCGAAGACCTTGAGCGAGATGTGGCCGAGGATGATCAGGGCGGAGAGGGTGACCGGGCGCAGCATCGGCAGCACGATGTGCCGGTAGACCTGCCACTCGCCGCACCCGTCGACCCGGGCCGCCTCCCGGAGGTCCTCGGGGACCCCCCGGAACCCCGCCAGGAACAACGCCATGACATATCCCGACATTTGCCATATAGCCGGGATGGCCATGGCGGCCATCCCCCAGTCGGGATCGCGGAACCACTGCCACTGCAGGAACTCCAGCCCGAGGCTGTCGAACAGCCGGTTCAGCCCGACCGCCCGCTCGCCCTGACCGGAGTTCATCAGCCAGCGCCAGACCACCCCGGTCGCCACGAAGGAGATCGCCATCGGGAACAGGTAGACCGCCCGGAAGGTCCCCTCGCCCCTGATCCCCTTCTCCATCAGGAACGCCAGCAGCCAGCCGAGCAGCAGCGCCCCGAACACGAAGACCACGGTGAAGACGATGGCGTGGTTGACCGAGATGCCCCAGCGCTTCTGGTCCCAGAGGGTGAAGAAGTTCTCCAGGCCGACGAAACTCCCCTCGGACACCTCGTCGTGCCTGTCGGTCATCGCCAGCTGGAAGTTCCAGCCGAGCATGCCGTAGACGAAGACCGCGATCGCGATGATCGACGGTGTGACCAGCAGCAGCCCCGGCAGCCACCTGCGTACCCGTGTCACGGACACCCCTTCCGCGAGGTACGGCCCGCGCCTTCGCGGGCCGTACCGAAAATCACTGCCCGGAGTTCTTCGCGGCCTCGGCCAGCGCCTTCTGCAGCGCGGCCACGTCCTTGTCTCCGTGGAACAGGCCGACCGCCTCGTTGATCGCGACGCGCCAGGCGTCGTTCACGACCACGCCGTGCTGGATGGAGCCGGCGAGCTTGTCGCCGCCCCAGTCCTTCAGCGCGTCCGCGAGGTAGTCGGTGTAGAGGGCGGTGTCGGCGTCCTTGCGGGCCGGGATGGAGCCCTTCTTCGGGTTGAAGGCGTCCTGGCCCTCCTTGCTCGCGGCCACCTTCAGCCAGGCCACCGCCCCGTCGCGGTTCGGCGCGCCCTTGGGCAGGGTGAAGCTGTCGGAGAGCCACATGAACGTGCCGCCGGTGCCCGGCGAGGGCGCCCAGTCGAAGTCGGTCTTGGAGGTCTTGCCCAGGCCGCCGTCCGGCGGGTTGTGGAAGTAGCCGTACGCCCAGTCGCCCATGATGTTGAACGCGGCCTCGCCGTCGGCCACCTGCTTGGCCGCGGGCTGCCAGTCGTCGGCCGGGTCACCGGCGTAGGACAGGATCGTCTTGAAGTCGTCGAGCGCCTTGGTCATCGCCGGGCCCGACCAGTCGGAGCCCGCGGTCCAGAGCTGGTTGTAGGCGTCGGTGCCGAGCGAGCCGAGCAGCACGCTCTCCAGCAGGTGGACCATGGTCCACTCCGAGCCGATCGAGAGCGGGATCTTGCCCTTCTGCTTGACCTTCTCCAGCGCCGCGACGAAGTCCGGGATCGTCTTCGGCACCTCGGTGACGCCCGCCTCCTTCAGCACCGCCGGGTTGAACCACATCACGTTGGAGCGGTGGATGTTGACCGGCACCGAGTAGACCTGGCCCTGGACGCTGATCTGGTCGATCAGCTGCTGGGGGAAGACGTCCTTCAGCTTGAGCTCGTCGTAGAGGAAGTTGAGCGGTTCGAGCTGTCCAGCCTTGATGTAGCCCTGGAGTTCGGCGCCCGCGTGCCCCTGGAAGGTGTCCGGCGGGGTCTGGGCCTGCAGCTTGGTGGTCAGCAGGGCTCGCGCCTTGTCCCCGGACCCGCCCGCCACGGCGGCGTCGAAGAACTCAAGCCCGGCGTTCTGCTTCTCGAAGATCTCCTTCATGGCCTTCAGGCCGTCGGCCTCGCCGGGTCCCGTCCACCAGGAGAAGACCTCGACCTTCTTCTTCGCGTCGGCCTGCGGGCTCTGCGTGGCACCGTCACCGCCGCCGTCACCACAGGCGGTCAGGGCGAGCAGGCCCGCCACGGTGACCGCGACGGCTGCCATCCACTGTCGTCGCACAGCTCTCCGTCCCTTCGGGGTTTGGGGTGCACAAAACCCCCGAAAATATGACAACGTTGTCAGTACGGCAATCAAGCCACTCCACACCAAGCGCCGTCAAGGTCGCGCGGATAACAGCTCAATATCCCGAGATATGAGCACCAGATGGTGACAGTGGACCGGCCGGACATCCACCGGCGCGAAACCACAGCGCGCCACATGGGTGGGGAAGTGCGAAATAGCGCGGGCTCAGACGCGCTGGACCGCACCGTCGGAGAGCGCGACGACGGTGACGCCGAAGTCATGGATGGTCGCCGCCAGATCCTCGGACGAGAGGCCCGGGGCCACGACGACCAGGGAGCCGCGCATCAACGCCAGCCCGATCAGGGTGGTCAGGGCCAGGCTGCACCTCAGTGGCCAGGTCACCAGGAGGACGTCGGACTTCCCCAGCTCGGCGCCCCTGTCGAGCAGGCTCATCCTCGTGATCAGGTCCTGGTGGGTGAGCACCCCTCCGTCCTCGATCAGCAGGGCGGGCTGCACCGCGGGGTCGAGGAAGGGCAGCGGGACGGGCTCCAGGAGCAGCAGGTCGGCGAAGTCGACGGTGTCGCGGGCCTGGCCGAACGCGATCACCTGCCGGACCCGGGAGTCCTCCACGGCCCGCAACGAGGCGTCCGCCAGGCGCGGAGTGGTGATGAGCAGCCGTGCCTCCCACTCGGCCAGCAGATCGGCCATCTCCGCACACCCCGAGGTGATCGGCGCCGCCACCCCTCCGGCCGCGATGACCGTGTGCACCGCCAAGGTCTGGGCCACCGCGCTGTCCACGTGGATTCCGGCCACCTGACGCCGCCGTGCCCCCCGCCGCACCAGGCCCGAGGCTCCTCGGGTCACCTCCGCGGCCAGCCTGCGGTAGCCGTACACCATTCCGGCGCCGAGGTCGATCAGTGCCGGCCGATCACCTCGCCCGTGCGCGTAGCCGAACACCGCCTCGGTGAGTGTGCAGCTGGTGGACGGCGAGGTGGGTCTCATTCCGATGAGGGTAGGGTCGCCTGTCCACAGGGGCATCGACAGATGTATGTAGATGACTGTGTATTCAGCCCCGTGACGTCCTTCCATGTCGTGAAAGCCGGGGATTCCAGCACCCGACCTGCCGGTCGGGTCCGCCGGTTCGCGATTCGCCGGCCCGGGCGATCCCGAAGCCTCCCCGTGCGAACACGGGCGCGCCCCGCCGCGTTCGGATGAACATGCCCCACCTGGTTATCGCGGAACACCCCCCGCACAACAAACGAAAAACGAGCAGTGCCTCCTCCCTCCCTGAAGGGGGGCATCCGCCCCAGATGTCCAGTGATCCCCCCGAGCCATAGTCCCCCGAATTCAGGCCCCAAAAGCAGCGCCCCGAGCAGTCCCCCACAACGGAAGGCGGGCTCGAGCCCTGCGCGACTCGAGCCCGCTGCCGCGTGCGGCCCTTGACTCCGGCCCCCACCCCTCCGAGGGGGCCTCGCCGTCTACCGGGACACGCGACGTCCGCGACGTGCTCGACCGAGACGCCCGGGATGGTGTGGACCTGCCGTTCCGGACCGGAACTGTGGCCGGCACGGTGCGGAAGGCTGGACGTCATCGGTCGAACACCAGGAAAACGTACGGCGAGCGGCGGCCCCGGAACATACTCCGGACTAGGTATCCCGAGATGTATCTTCACGCCCGCACATGTGTAGCCCGGAGTGTGTAGAGCCCGAGCGGCCGACCCGGTGACCGCTCCCGGCCCGCGGGTCAGGAACGATTCTGCTCGACGACCCAGGTGGCGACCTGCGTGCGTGAGGAGAAGCCGAGCTTGGCCAGGATGTTGGCGACGTGCCTGGCCGCGGTGGCGGGACTGATCACCAGCTCGTCGGCGATGGCCCTGTTGCTCATCCCCCTGGCGATCAGTTCGGCGATCTCCGCCTCCCTGCAGGTGAGCGTGGTCAGCGGGGCGACGACCGGAGGCCTGCCGAGCAGCACCGGCGTCTCGCACGGCTCGTCGAGCTGGAGCGCGTAGCGGACCGCCTGCTCCTGGGACATCTCCTGGCCGTGCGCCCACAGCTGGGCGACCAGCGCGTCACCGAGGCGTACCCGGGCGGGCTGGAGCAGCTCCTCCATCCGTGCCCCGAACCCGGGCGGCAGCACGGCGCCGCTCATCGCGCTCCTGATCGCGGCGGAGGCTCCGGCCAGGCGGACCGCCCTGCGGTCGTCCTCCTCGGCGAGGGCGAGCTGGGCGAGCGTCTCGATCCGGCGGGCCACGCCGAGCCGCTGGCCGGTCCCGGTGCAGAGCCGCAGGCTCTCGATAAGCCTGGCCCGCGCGGTGACGAGGTCTCCCTGGGCCAGGGCGATCCGGCCGAGACCTGACAGGCAGGTGATGGACTGCCAGTGGGCGGTGATGTCCTGGAGCATGTCGAGGGCGCGCTCGTAGTGGGCGCGGGCCTCCACCAGGTCGCCGCGGAGCCAGGCGACCTGGGCCAGACCGATGAGGGCCACCGGCGCGGCCCAGTGGTTGTCCAGCTCGTGGGCGATGGCCAGCGCGGCCTCGAAGGAGCGCTGCGACTCCTTCGCCCTGCCCTCCGACAGTGCGAAGGTGCCCTCCATGGAGCGGATGACCGTCTCGTGCCACGGGTCGTCGACGGTGTGCACGGCCTCCAGCGCCTCGTCCAGCAGGGACCTGGCCCGCTCCGGGCGGCGCTGGTAGATCGCCACCCAGGCGAGGATGGCCAGCGCGCCGCTGAGCGGCCCGGGCAGGCCCGTCTCGCGGCACAGCTCGACCGCCGCGGTGCAGGCGATCTGCGCGGTGTCCGGGTCGCCCTGCCCGAAGGCCACCTGCCCGCGCAACGCGAGGGCGTCGCCACGCACGTACGGCGCCAGCTCCTCGGGGGCGGTGTCGAGCAGGCGGTCCAGCCACTTGTCGGTCGGGGTGAACCTCCCCCCGGCGATGATCGGCCAGCGGAGCAGCACCAGGAGGCGGAGCGCGCTCTCCGGGTCGCTCGCGGCCTCGACCGACCAGCGCACCGCCGCCCAGACGTTGGCCTGGAGCTCGTCCAGCATGACCAGCATCGGGCAGATCTCGGCCCAGGTGGGCCGGGGCCGCCGGACTATCGTCTGGTGGATCCGGGCGGCGAGCTCGATCATGTGGTCGCGGTGCAGCCGCCGGAACTCGGGTTCCTCGCCGGAGGCTTCGAGCTGCTCCGCGGCGTACTCGCGGATCGTCTCCAGCATGCGGTAGCGCGTCTCGCCCGCGACCTCGGCGTCGGCCAGGACCAGCGACTTGTCGACCAGGTCGCAGAGCACCCCCAGAACGTCCTCGGCCCACAGGGCGTTGCCCGCGCAGACCTGCTCGGCCATGTCGAGCGTCCAGCCGCCGGTGAAGACCGCCAGTCGCCGCAGCAGGATCCGCTCGGGCTCGTTGAGCAACTGGTAGCTCCAGTCGACCGTCGCCCTGAGCGTCCGCTGCCTGGCCGGGGCCGTTCTGTCGCCCGCCGACAGCAGCCGGAACCGGTCCCGGACCCTGGCGTTGATCTGCTCCACGGTCAGCACCCTGCACAGGGCGGCGGCGAGTTCGATGGCGAGCGGCATCCCGTCGAGCGCCTCGCAGAGCCCGGCGATGTCCGCCGCGTTCTGCTCGGTCATGGCGAAGCCCCGCGAGGCGGCGGTGGCGCGGTCGACGAAGAGTCGCACCGCCTCGCTGGCGCCGACGTCGTGGCCCTCGCCCCGGGGCAGGCTGAGCGGCGGCACCCGCCACACGGTCTCCCCTGCCACCCGCAGGGGCTCGCGGCTGGTCGTGAGCACGCGTACGTCCGGGCAGACGGTGAGCACGGCGCGGCAGAACCTGGCGGACTCCTCGATGAGCGACTCGCAGTTGTCCATGACCAGCAGCAGCCGGCGTTCGCCGAGCGCGTCGATCAGGGTGTCGGCCAGCGCGCGGGACGGCTCGGCCTTGACCCCGAGCACGGCGGCCACCCGGGGCTCGATCAGGTCGCCCGGCACCGCGTCGGCCAGCTCGACCAGCCAGACGCCGCCGGGGAACTCCTCCGCCAGCTGGGTCGCGACCCGGATCGCCAGCCTGCTCTTGCCGATGCCGCCCGCCCCGCAGAGGGTCACCACCCGGGCGACGCCCAGTAGGTCTGCGAGTTCTTCCACGTCGGCTTCACGCCCCACGAAGCCGTTGGGTTCGAGGGGCAGGTTGCCTCCGGTGAGGGAAGCGTGTGCGGTTTCCTGGGTCATCGGCTCTTAAAGAGGTCGCGGGTAGAACCGTCACAGAAAGTGTGACATCAATTACCGAACCATGCCCAGTCTTAGACCATTTCCGGCCCACAGATCATCCCGTCCCGGCATGTTCCGCCTCCCCCGCCACCCGGCCGCGACCGCTCGCACCGTCTCGGAGCGGCGATCCGTCGCGGACCGTGACAGTCCGCGTGCGAGGCGACGCCGACCGTAACCGGCCATCCGATGGCCATCGCCGGTGCGGCGGCTCACACTGCTCGCATGGCAGACTCTCCCACCGATCCGGCCCCCGAGCTTGGCGAGCTCAGCCTCTCCGACTGGTACGCGCACACCGACAAGATGGCGAAGGTCGGTTTCCTGACCATCGCCCGCAGGCTTCCCGCGCTGGTCTCGCAGGCCGTCAGGCTGGCGTGGCTGGCCAGTCCCCGCGACACCGCCGTCGCGATCACTCTGAACCTGTTCGGCGGGGTGTTCACCGCGTTCGGGCTGCTCGCCACGACCGGGGTGCTGTCGGCGCTGTTCGAGGCGGGCCCGACTCCCGAGCGGGTGCGGGCCGCCCTGCCGAGCCTGATCCTGGTGGGCGTGGCCGCGGCCCTGCGTACCCTCACCCAGGCGGGCGCGAGCTGGGCTCAGTCGCGGTTAGAGCCCCAGGTCGGCCGGATCGCCGAGGAGCGCCTGTACGGGCTGACCAGCCAGGTCGGCCTGGCGGCCTTCGACGACCCCGACTTCCACGACACGCTCCAGCGGGCCAGGGCTCGCGGGGTGTCCATGGCGGACGAGGTGGTGGTCACGGCCATCAACGCGCTGACCGCGATCATCGGCATCGCCGCCGCGGCGGGCGTGCTGGGGGTGCTCCACCCCCTCCTGCTGCCGCTGCTGGTGCTGGCGGTGCTGCCCGACTCCTGGGCGGCGATCCGCTCCGCGCGCATGCGCTACACCACCATGTACGCACTGATCCCCGCCCGCCGCCGAAAATGGATCATCGCGGAGCTGCTCGCGGAGCGCGAACCGGCCGCCGAGGTGCGCTCGTTCACCATGCGCGGCTTCCTGATGCGGATGTACGACGCGGTGGCCACAGCCGAGCAGACGGTCATGCTCGGCCTGGCCCGGCGGCAGGTGCTCGCGAAGGTCGTCGGCGAGGCACTGGGCGGGATCGGCACCGCCGTGGTCTACGTGGCCCTGGGCGTGCTGCTCGCGATGGGCGCGGTCCCGCTGGCGGTGGCGGGCACCGCCGTGCTGGCGATCCGCTCGGGCCAGACCTACCTGGCCAACCTGATGTACGCCACGAACCGTCTCTACGAGGAGGGGCTGTACTTCACCGACTTCCTCGACTTCTGCGCGGAGGCGGAGCGCAGGCTGCCCGCCGGGCGGCCGGCGCGGGCGCCGGAGAGCTTCGAGCGGATCGTCGCCGAGGACGTCGTCTTCACCTATCCGGGTTCCACCGTCCCCGCGCTCCAGGGACTCACGATGCGCATCGACAGGGGCGAGGTGATCGCCCTCGTCGGGGAGAACGGCTCGGGCAAGACCACGCTGGCCAAACTCCTCTCCGGGCTGTACGAACCGGACGGCGGCCGGGTCAGCTGGGACGACACCGATCTGGCCGGGGTCGATCCCGACGCGCTGCGCCACCGCATCGCGGTCATCGCCCAGGATCACACCCGCTGGCCACTGACCGCCCGCTACAACATCAGCATGGGCACCGACAAGGGGGAACCCGCGCTCGTCGCGGCGGCCGAGGTCGCGGGCGCCGACCAGGTGGTCGCCGAGCTGCCGCACGGTTACAGCACGCTGCTCGACCGGCGTTTCAAGGACGGCCAGGAGCTGTCCGGCGGCCAGTGGCAGCGGATCGCGGTGGCCCGCGGCTTTCACCGGGACGCCCCGCTGCTGATCTGCGACGAGCCCACCGCGGCCCTGGACGCCCGTGCCGAGCACGCCCTGTTCGAACGCATCCGGCAGCACGCCGACGGGCGCACCGTCCTGCTGATCACCCACCGGCTGGCCAGCGTCCGCTACGCCGACCGGATCTACGTCCTGGACCACGGCAAGGTCGTCGAACACGGCACCCACGACGAGCTCATGGGCCTCGACGGCCTGTACGCCGAACTCTACGGCCTCCAGGCCAGGGCCTACTCCGCCTGACCACCCAGATGTAGGATCCGCGATTCCGTGAGCAAGTGCGGCTGATCATGAGCACTGTCCGGGCAGATCCGTGTGATCATGAGCTTTGATAACGCTCCGCGATGTCGGACTTACGGGGCTTTTGTTCGCCATCTGTTCGGCGGTCATCCGCGGGGCCGGGCTCGTGGGGCACAGCAGCGGCATGAAGCAGTCCAATCGCCGAAACGGCTTCTGGATTCGCCGCCATCAAGCCGCCTCGTCCGTGGAGTCGGGAGTGGGAGCCAGCCGCACGCTGCCGGACTGGGCCTTCTCGTCGGGGAAGACCCACTTCCGGAACGCCCAGAAGCGGAAGACCATGGCGATCAGTGTGCCGATGATCTGCGCGCTCATGAAGTCGGCGATCTCCTGGGTCACCAGGCTCACATCCGGGGTCTCCAGGCGAAATACGTACCGGGAGATCCATAGCGGCGCGGAGCTGAGCACTAGACCGGCGCCACTGACCAGGAAGAACAGCGCCGCCTCGTGACGGCGCTCGCGGCCGCCCCTGGTCCGGAACGACCATTCGCGGTTCAACACGTAGGACACGATCGTCGCCACGAGCACCGCGATGATCTTCGCGGTCACCGGCTTCGGTTCCAAAATGGTCAGCTTCAGCCCATAGAACACCGTGTTGTCCACTAAGAATGCTGTTCCACCCACCACCGCGAACTTCAGCAGTTCACGGTGCTTCAGCGCGAATGCGTGCAGCGGTTCCGGTAATCGTACGAGTACTGCGTTCGCTATTCGGAGCACCCCCGATCTTCTCACCAGTCGAACACCCTGATGACAAGCTTTACGGACACGGCTTGTCCGGCTGGAACCGTACCTGACGACAAATCGGCGATAACGGTTCCGGCAACAGAGACCGCCACTCGTCCTCCGAACCCACCACCTACTCCGCCTGACCACCCAGAAACGCCGTCATGACGGCTTTGGCAATGGGAGCCGCCACCCGTCCTCCGGATCCGCCGCCCTCGACCAGGACCCCCACCGCGATCCGGGGGGAGACCGCCGGGGCGAAACCGGTGAAGAGTGCGTGGGACCTGCCCTTGGCGGCGTTCTCCGCGGTGCCGGTCTTGCCGGCGACCTTCACCCCCCGGATGGCCGCGGCGGAACCGGTCCCCCCCTTCCCAGTGGCGGCGACCATCATCACGGTGAGCCGTTCGGCCTCCTCCGTGCCGAGCACTCGGCGGTACGCCGACGGCTCGGTCTCGTCGATCATCGTGCCGTCGGCGAGACGTACGTCCTTCACGAGGTGGGGGCGCATCAGCGAGCCGTCGTTGGCCACCGCCGCCGCGATCATCGCGATCATGAGCGGGGTGGCCCGGACGTCGAACTGGCCAAGCGCCGACATCGCGGTCTGCGCGTCGTCCAGCACGGGGGGGTAGACGCTCCTGGCCACCGGCATGGGGATCTCCAGATCGTCCGTGTCGAACCCGAACGCCTCGGCCTGCTCGCGCAGCGCATCCTGGCCGAGGTCGACTCCGATCTTCGCGAAGGGGGTGTTGCACGAGAGCTTGAACGCCTGGAGCAGCGGCGGGTTTCCGTTGCCGCAGGTATCGCCGCCGAAGTTGCGCAGGTAGATGCTGGTGCCGGGGAGGCGCAGGGATGCCGGGGCGCTGACGTGGGTGCCGAGGCCGTACCGCCCGGAGTGCAGCGCCGCCGCGCCGGTGATGACCTTGAAGGTGGATCCCGGCGGGTAGTTCCGCTGGATCGCCCGGTTCAGCAGTGGGTTCGCGGGGTCACCCCGCAGTCGCTTGTCCACCCTGTCCAGCCTGGCCGCGTCAAAGCTCGCGTACAGGTTGGGATCGTACGAGGGCAGCGAGACCATGGCCAGGATCGCGCCGGTGCGGGGGTTGATCGCGACAACGGCGCCGGGCTTTCCGATGGCGCGCAGCCCGTCGTAGGCGGCCCGCTGGGCGCCGCGATCGACGGTGAGCCGGAGCGTGGCGCCGCCGCGGGTGCCCTCGACCAGCCCGCGTACCCTCACCCGGGGGTCGCCTCCCGAGAGCAGGGCCTCCTCCGCCTGCTCGATGCCCGCGCCGCCGTGGAGCGAGAAGTGCCCGGTGATCGCCGCGTAGAGCGGGCCATCGGGATAGAACCGCTGATACCGGTAGGTGGCGCTCCTGGCCTTCCGGCTGGTCGCGATGACCGTGCCGTCGTGGAGCAGGATCTGCCCCCTGGGGCTGTGAAAGCGAGCGATCATCGTCCGCTGGTTGCGCGGGTCCTCGTTGAGCCGCTCGGAGTCCAGCCCCTGAAGATAGGTCACGTTGGCAAGGAGGGCGAACAGCATCCCGCCGCACATCAGGGCGACGTGCCGCAGCGGAATGTTGATCCGGCGTGCGCGCGGTGCGACCATGACCCCTCCCGATACCGGTTTAACAGCCGGACCGAAAAGGGCACCTCGACCAGCGGCAAAGCCGCCGTACGGGTTCTAGCCGACCATAAGCCGCGAGGGCCTACGGCCGCCTCCACTCCGCCGACCGTCCGCGGTCACCGAGTTCGACGGCGGTGGCCGCAGCGACGACCTCGGCTGGAGCGGCCGGGAAACCGGCGCGCTAGCCGACCACCGAGTGGTAATAAGCGATCTTGTTCCGGATCGCCACCTGTCGCTCGCGCAGGTTGTCGACCTGCTCCTGCACCCGCCGGTCGTGGGCTTCGAGCAGCGCGATCCGCTCGCGCACCGTGTGGTCGCCCGCCCTGGTCATCTCGGCGAAGCGGAGCATCTCCGCGATCGGCATCCCGGTGTCGCGCAGGCAGCGGATCATGCCGAGCCAGCCGACGTCCTTCTCGGTGAACCTGCGCTGTCCGGCCGCGTTGCGGTCGATCGACTCAAGCAGCCCGATCCGCTCGTAGTAGCGGAGCGTGTCGAGGCTGAAGCCGGTCTCCTCCACCACCTGTCCCGGTGTGTACACACTCACTCGGGCAGTGTGCCACCTGGAGCCCACTCCAGGTCAAGCTCCAACATCTTCCGACGAAACCTCTTGACCTGGAGCCCACTCCAGCATTCAAGGTCATCCCCATGACACACATCCCCCTCGCTCTGGGCACCATTCCCTTCGGCACCCTCCTCGACGACAGGACCGTCTTCGCGATCCTCGACCGGTTCACCGAGGCAGGCGGCACCCTGCTGGACACCTCGAACAACTACCCGTTCTGGAACGAGGGCGCCACCGGCGACGAGAGCGAGCTGGCCATCGGCCGCTGGCTGGCCGCCCGGGGCAACCGCGACCGGGTGGTGCTGAGCACCAAGTGCGGCGCCCGGCCGACCGTCCCCGGTGACCGGACCCTGGACTCCGCCGAGGGCCTGTCCGCCAAGGCGATCGCCGCCGCCGCCGAGGGCAGCCTGCGGCGGCTGGGCACCGACCACGTCGACGTGTACTGGGCCCATATCGAGGACCGCTCCGTACCCCTGGAGGAGACCCTGGGTGCCTTCGCCGAGCTGGTCGGGGCCGGCAAGGTCCGCGAGATCGGCGCGAGCAACGTGCGGGCCTGGAGTCTGGAGCGCGCCCGCGCCACCTCTCGGGCCACCGGCCGGCCGCTCTACGCCCACGTGCAGCTCCGCCACACCTACCTGCACCCCCGGTACGGGACGCGGCTGCCCGATTCAGGTCACGTCCTGGTCGAGGACGACATGCTCGACTACCTGCGCTCGGAGCCCGGTCTGACCCTGTGGGCGTACAACACGCTGATGGCCGGCTCCTACGCCCGTGCGGACCGGCCGATGCAGGACGCCTACGACCACCCGGGCACCACGCGCGGGCTCGCCGCGCTACGGGAGATCGCGGACGAGCTGGGCGCGACGGTCAACCAGGTGGTGCTGGCCTGGCTGACCGGCGGTGACGTCACGACGGTCCCGCTCGTCGGGGTGAGCTCGGTGGCCCAGTTGGAGGAGGTCCTGGGCGCCCTGGACCTCAAGCTCGACGGCGAGCACCGCGCCCGCCTGGACGCCGCCCGCTGACGGACCATCGGGACCCCGCCCCCGGTCACGGAGGCCCGGGGGTCCGGCCCGCGACCACGCCGTACCCTGACGTGCAGGCCGGGTACGGCACCTCCCCCGGCAGGAACGCCTTCCGGCGCGGGCGGGCGCCCGGGGTCATTCCTGCGGCAGGTGCGCCGACAGGTAGCGCCGGACCAGGTGCTTGCACTCGGCGATCAGCTCGGGGTCCCCGTCCGGCAGGGACCGGAAGGCGAGCTTGAGCACCGCGTCGGCGGCCTCGACCGCGACGAAGAGCACCCGGTCCAGCTCGGGGCCGATCGGGGCGCCGAGCAGCTCGACGGTGATCGTACGGAGCCGGTCGGCCACGATGACGTTGTTCTCCAGCGCGGCGTCGAGCATCCGGTTGGTCCCCTTGACCACGGGCCCGCCGGGCGCGGCGAGCACCTCCCCGAAGTCGACGACGGCGAATCCCGGCGTGGCCCGCTTCATCGCGACGAACTCGTCGATCGCGAGGTCGACCATCTCCGTCCAGTCGGAGAGCCGTACCTCCGCGAGCCTGGCCGTGATCCGGCCGAGGAACGCCTCCAGGTTGCGCAACGCCAGCGCCCGTACCAGCCCCTGTTTGTCGGGGAAGAACTGGTAGAAGGTACCGATCGGCACCTCCGCGCGGCGCGCGACCTCCTTGGTGGTCAGCGCCTCGTAGCCGACCTCGTCCAGCAGCCGCGCGCACTCGTCCAGCATCCGCTCGACCCGTTCCAGGCTGCGGCGCTGGGCGGGGCGGCGGCGAAGCGTTCCCCCGGAGACGTTCGTCATCTCCCCATCATCCCCTACGAGCAGGCCCAGGGGTTAACATGAGCCAGACTCATACATTGGAGGCCGGAATGTTCCTGTGGGGTACGGCGACCGCGTCCTACCAGATCGAGGGCGCCGTCGCCGAGGACGGGCGGGGCGTCTCGATCTGGGATACCTTCACCCGTGAGCCCGGCCGCGTCCGCGGCGGCGACACCGGCGACGTGGCCTGCGACCACTACCACCGCTGGGGTGAGGACGTCGAACTGATGTCCGGCCTCGGCGTGAACTCCTATCGCTTCTCCATCGCCTGGCCGCGCGTCCAGCCGGACGGCAGGGGCGCGATCAACCAGGCCGGCCTGGACTTCTACGACCGGCTGACCGACACGCTCCGCGAGCGGGACATCGTCCCGGCGGCCACGCTGTTCCACTGGGACCTGCCCCAGCCCCTGGAGGACGAGGGCGGCTGGCTGAACCGCGACACCGCCTACCGCTTCGCCGAGTACGCCGCGGCGGTGGCCGACCGGCTCGCCGACCGGATCCCGATGTGGATCACCCTGAACGAGCCCTTCGTCCACATGGTCTTCGGCTACGCGCTGGGCGCCCACGCCCCCGGCAGGACACTGGTCCTGGACGCACTCCCCGCCGCCCACCACCAGTTGCTCGGGCACGGCCTGGCCGTGCGGGAACTGCGGGCGCGCGGCGCGGAGCAGGTCCTGATCACCAACAACTGCACCCCGGTCTGGCCCGCCTCCGCCGACCTCGCCGACCTGGCCGCCGCCGACGCCTACGACACCCTGCACAACCGCCTGTTCAACGACCCGGTGCTGCTCGGTTCCTATCCCGACCTGTCGGCGTACGGGGTGAGCCTGGACTGTGTCCGGGACGGCGACCTGGATCTGATCGGCGCACCCCTCGACGGCATCGGTATCAACTACTACAACCCCACCAGGATCGCCGCGCCCACCGATGAGGGCCTTCCCTTCTCCGACGTGGGCGTCACCGGCTACCCCACCACCGCCTTCGGCTGGCCCGTCGTCCCCGACGGCCTGCGCGAGCTGCTGGTCGGCCTCCGGGCCCGGTACGGCGACGCCCTCCCGCCGGTCTACGTCACCGAGAACGGCTGCTCCCAGCCCGACGAGCCGGGCCCCGACGGGACGGTCGACGACCAGGCCAGGATCGACTTCCTCGACGGCCACATCGGGGCCGTCGAGCGGGCACGGGCGGAGGGGGTGGACGTGCGCGGCTACTACGTCTGGTCCCTGCTGGACAACTTCGAGTGGGCCGAGGGCTACAGCCAGCGCTTCGGACTCGTCCACGTCGACTTCCCCACCGGGAGGCGCACCCCCAAGGCCTCCTACGCGTGGCTGCGCCGGCGGATCTCACAGAGCTGACGTCACGTCTCGCACGCCCGGCGCCGCGTGCTCGGACGCCCGCCCGTGCCCTGGCGGTGCGGCTCACCGCCACGGCACGGACATCGCACTCAGCGGTTGAAGGTGTCCGGGTCGGGGCCGATGCGGGTGCCGGCGTCCAGCTTGGCGATCTCGGCGATGTCCTCGTCCGCGAGGGCGAAGTCGAAGACGTCGAGGTTCTCCCTGATCCGCGACGGCGTCACCGACTTGGGGATGACGACGTTGTCCAGGTCGAGGTGCCAGCGCAGGACCACCTGGGCCGGGGTCTTGCCGTACTTCTCGGCGATGTCGACGATCACCGGGTCGACGAGCACCGCCCCCTGAGCCAGCGGGCTCCACGCCTCGGTGACGATGCCGTGCCTGGCGTGGAACGCGCGCAGCTCGACCTGCTGCAGGGCCGGGTGGAGCTCGACCTGGTTGACCGCCGGGACGATGTCGCACTCCTCGATGAGGCGGAGCAGGTGGGCGGACTGAAAGTTGGACACCCCGATGGCGCGGACCCGGTCCTCGGTGTACAGCTTCTCCAGCGCCCTCCAGGTCTCGACGTACAGGTCCCTGGCCGGGGTGGGCCAGTGGATGAGGTAGAGGTCGAGCTGCTCCAGGCCCAGCCGCTCCATGCTCGCGTCGAAGGCGGCGAGGGCGGCGTCGTAGCCGTGGTCGCCGTTCCACAGCTTGGTGGTGACGAAGACCTCGTCACGCGGCAGACCGGAGGCGGCCAGCGCCTCGCCCACACCCCGCTCGTTGTCGTACAGCTTCGCGGTGTCGATGCTCCGGTATCCCGCCTCCAGCGCAGCGCTCACCGCCTGGGCGGTCTCCGCCGGCGGCACCTGGTACACGCCGAAGCCGAGCCGGGGCATGGAGACCCCGTTGTTCAAAGTGATCATCAGTGGTTCTCTCCTTGAGCGGTCGCGAACAACCTGGTGGCCGTCACGAACACAGATCCCCGCATTATCGGCAAACGCCGGTTATCTGAGCACGCCGCCACGGCGAACACCAGAACAGATCCCCTCGGACGGAGCGGAAAATCCGTTGCGAGCCGGCGAGCGAGGCCCGTAGCATCCGGAGCCATGTGCATGTACTTCGCCAACCTTCTGGTCGGCTACGTGATCCGTCCTCGCGGCAGCCGGGCTCTGGCCCGCTAGGGACGCGTCAACCTCTGCTCCGTTCCGCACGCGTCCCCGATGCGCGCCCAGGGCTTTCCGAGACCTTTTTCACCTCGGACCCGAAAGGGCGACGGCTGTGGCGCACTCCTTCGCGCACGGAAACCATTCGCACACCCAGAGAAAGGTAAGGAACGGTGGCGGCCGCGATGACCGCGACCGGGCCAGACGCACCCTCTCGCAGAACTTCCTCGTCGATCCGCACGCCGTCCGGCGGATGGCCGCCGCGGCCGGATCGCACGGGCTGCTCCTGGAGCCGGGCGCGGGCGAGGGTGCTCTCACCCTCGCCCTCGCCGAGAGCTGCGCGAGGGTCGTGGCGTACGAGATCGACCCGCGACATGCGGGCAGGCTCGCCGCCCGCACCCGCGGCGACGACAGAATCGAGGTGATCAGGGGTGATTTCCTGACCGCACGGGCCCCGCGCGAACCGTTCGCGGTCGCCGGGAACATCCCGTACTCGATCACCTCCAGGATCGTCGACTGGTGCCTGCGCGCCCCCGCGCTCACCTCGGCGACCCTGCTCACCCAGCTGGAGTACGCGCGCAAGCGGTCCGGCGACTTCGGCCGCTGGAGCAGGCTGACCGTGCTGACCTGGCCGGGTCACTCCTGGGAGCTGGCCGGCCGCGTCGGCCGGATGAGCTTCCGGCCGGTGCCCGCCGTCGACTCGGGGATCCTGCGGATCGAGCCGCGCGGTGTCCGGCTGCTGCCCGCGGAGCGGGACGCGGCCTGGCGCGAGTTCGTCGAGTACGGCTTCACCGGTCTTGGCGGTTCGCTGCACGCCTCGCTGCGGATGCGGTACGCGGCCCACCGGGTCGACGCCGCGTTCGCGGAGGCGCGAGTGGACCGCGACACGGTGGTGGCGTTCGTCCACCCCGACCGGTGGCTGACCCTCTTCGAGTCGCTCCACTGACACCCGCACACCGCCCGGGTCCGGCCCGCCCCATCCGCCGGTCCCGGGCACACCCCGTCACAGAGCCTGGGCAAGGGGCCGCAACAGGGCCAGGACCCTGTCCGCCGGGTACGACTCGCGACGGCTCGTCGACAGCTCACCGTCCAGCGGGCCCAGCACCAGGTTGTGCACTCCGGGACGATGCTCTCCCAGCACAACGGTGGCGGTGCGGCCACGATGTCCGCTGCGGTGGTACTGCCCGGCCGCCAGGCGATAGACCCGTCCCTCCGGAACCTCTTCCAGCCGTTCGCGGACGGAGGTGACGAAGCGCTCGGTGAACCGGGCCTCGTCCACACCGTCCGAACTGTCCACCTGGTACAGGCGATGACCCCGGCGTGCGGCGTCGTCACGAATCTCGAATATCTCGTTGAACACCGTGCCGGACAGCACATAGCTGTACAGGTCCCAGCTGTGCGCGTGGACGACGGGATACACCTCCTCTCCCTCGCCTTCCCACAGGTGCAGGCAGAGTCCGGTCAGTCCGTCCCGACGCAGCGGCAGGCACACGAACTCCAGAGGGTGCCGGACCGCCTTGACGGCACGGCGTCCCGAACACAGTTCGGCGATGGTGTCCCGCACCCACCGCCGCAGGCTCACCGTGTCGCCGTCACGCAGAGCTCGTACCGGGTCGACCTCACACATACGGATTGTCGGCGTCGATGGCGTGCCTGACGACCTCTGCGACGTCCGAATCGGAGTAGGCATCTGGAAGCTGCATCTCCAGCTGGGTGAACAGTTCTCGTGCTTCCTCCACCGTAGGCGTATCGCTCAGCATCGGGGCGCGACGCAACGGCACGGCCCGCGCCTGGTTGAAACTCTCGTCCAGTTCGTTGCGCCAGTAGTCGTAGTAGAAGCGACCTTCTTTGATCAGCATGGCGGGAAAGCGAGGGCCCCGCTCGGTGATGACCACGCACGCCTGCGTCATGTCCCAGCGGAAGATGGTCATGGTGGACGAGAGTCCCACAGCGATCTTGAGGCGCGGGTATCTCTGCTGCCACCAGCACGCCGCGAAGATCGTGGCGTACAACTCCACCTGCGTCTGCTTGGCCGTCCAGGATCTCTCGTCCTCGTTGGGGTCGTCGACCATGCGCCGGAAATAGTTCGCGTATCGCGCGCACAGCTCATAATTCATCGGATCGAGGATCTCCAGCCGGATACTCAACTCCCGGCGGTTCTGCCGCGCCCGCCGTACACATTCGGGAATCACCACCGCCCGTACGAAGGTCGCCGTGCCCCCCTTGAAAATCCATTCCTTGGCTTCGCTCCTGGCCTCGGCCAGGACGCGGGAGATCTCGCTTCCGGTCAGGACCCTGACCTTGGCCGCCTCGTCCAGAGCGATCCTGGCATCGGAGATCACGTCATCGACGGCGTTGATCCGCTCAAGTTGATCGGGCAACCGCTCCAAGGCGGCCCGGGCGGCCAGCAGGGCCTCGCGGGTATCCGGCTCGGACTCCCTTCCCCAACGCTCACGCAGCAACGCGAGCGAGAGCGCCGCGAGCGTGACCAGGATGGCGCTGTTGACATGCGCGACCGATGCCACACCGGTGAGCCCGAGCACACCCGCCACGACCGCGATCACCAGCGCGATCAGCGCTTCGGCATTGGCGCCGAACCAGGCCAGGAGAACTTTTCCGCGCACGCCACCGCCCTCACCTGACCAGCCGGCTGATTCACCCAAGTTAACGGGGAAACGGAACGGATGGATCTACTTCTCCGACAGGAGATTTGATTTCTTCCGGGAAAACGACGTTCTACCTGCCCGGGAGAGCGAGAGACCCGTCGGGATCGAATTTATCCATCGGCAATATGCCAATTTGGTGCGTAGTCAAATGAGGATCGGCCGCCGGGCGCCCAGAGGTGCCGGCCGTCACGGATCCCGCGCACCTCGTCGAGATCCGGACCGTCAGGCCGAGTCGGCCTCGCGCAAGGCGTAGCGGCCGGGCGTGCACCCGTACTCCCTGGCGAAGGCCGTGATGAAGGCCGAGGGGGTCGCGTACCCGACGCGGTGGGCCACCTCGGCCACCGGCAGGCTCTCCAGCAGCACCCGCGAGGCACGCAGGCGCAGCTTGGTGCGCCACTGCGAGTAGGGCATGCCGAACTCGCGCACGAAGTCGCGTTGCAGCGTCTTGACGCTGACGTGCAACCGCTCGGCCCACTCCTCAAGGCGGACCGGGTCGCCCG
The DNA here is from genome assembly GCF_050943795.1 of Streptosporangium sp. CA-115845. NCBI lineage: Bacteria > Bacillati > Actinomycetota > Actinomycetes > Streptosporangiales > Streptosporangiaceae > Streptosporangium > Streptosporangium sp. CA-115845. The sequence continues at coordinate 8,206,268 of NZ_CP191988.1, forward strand.
GATCGTGTGACAGCGCGCGGGCGACGGTCATCGCGAATCCGGCACCGGTGGCATGGTGGCCGACGAAGTCACTGGTCGACACGCCGAGTCCGGCCATGACGCGCTCGCGGGCGGCGAGTGCCGCCTGCTCGTCGTACCCCGGGCAGGCGATCGCCTGGACGAGCCGGGCCGCCTCGTCGTCGATGGACACCGCGCCGGCGCGCAGCCCGCCGAGTGCCTCGGGCACCTGGCGCAGGCAGATCCGGTACACGGTCTGCCGGTCCGCCGCCCGCACCTCGTGGCTCACCGCGCGGTGGGCCCAGAACGCCTCCCCCGCCCCCACGAACTGCGCGTCGGCCCCGTACCAGGTCGAGAGCACGCCGTCGGGCGACCAGTAGAGCTGATGCAGGAAGTCCTGCCGGCTCTGGCCGAATTCGAGCACGGCCGCCGAGCGGTACTTGAGCACCAGGATGCCGGTGAGCGTGCCCAGCCCGTAGCCGTACTCCTCGCACCAGAGCGGATCGGTCCCGAAGTGGCCGACATCCGTCACAGAGTGACTTCTCATCGACATTGGATGGCCCCCTCTCGACATTGGAAAAGCTTCGGTAAGGCTAACCTAAGTAACGCCTGACCATGAGGCCGGGCCTTTTCCCGCTCTGCAACACCCTGAAGGAACACAGCCATGTCCTCCCGACAGCCCCGGCGCCTTGCCGGCGCCCTGGCCCTCACCCTCGCCCTGGTCGCCGGCTGCGGTTCCACCGATTCCGGCGAGGAGTCCGCCGCCGCGGCGCCCGAGACCCGCGTCCTCAGCGCCGACAACGGTGAGATCACCATCCCCGCCGACCCCAAACGCGTCGTCGCGACCGGGTACGCGGTGCCGGCGCTCATCGAGGCCGACGCCCCCCTGGTCGGCGTCTCCGGCTGGAGACGCGGTCTGGCGATGATGACCGAGGAGGACCTGGCGACCTACAACGACCTTGAGAAGGTCGCCGGAGAGACGGCCGCCGAGACCAACTACGAGGCCGTCGCCAAGGCCAAGCCGGACCTGATCGTCATCGGCGTCCCGAAGCCGGCCCTCGCCGATCTCGACATGAGGCGGCTGGAGTCCATCGCCCCGGTCGTCGTCCTCGGCCCGACCGTCCCCTCCGCCTGGCGCGAGCTGTCGCGACGCCAGTCCGACGCCGCGGGCCGCCTCGGCGACTTCGAGACCGCCAAGGCCGCGTACCAGAAGAAGGCCGCCGAGCTCACCGAGAAGTACCGGAGCGCGCTCGACGGCGTGCGGTTCGGCCACATCGGCGCCTACGGCGACATCGCCAAGGGAACGTTCCACCGCGAGTTCGCCGGGTCGTGGGGCACCAACATCGCCTCCGACATCGGCATGACCTACTACGGCGAGGTCAAGGAGAAGGGCGGCGGCGCGCTCGACGTCACCGAGTACCCCTCGATCGAGGAACTGCCGGAGAGCCTCGCCGAGGCCGACGCCGTCACGTACACGCTGGAGAGCGACGGCTCGGTGAGCGAGCCGGTGCGCTACGTCCTCGACTCCAAGCTGTGGAAGAACCTGCCCGCGGTCAAGGCCGGCAAGGTCTTCCCGCTGCGCTACACCGAGGCGGCGACGTACGGCTCGGCGCTCAAGACCCTGGACTCCATCGACGAGGCGCTCGCGCCGCTGCTCGGCCGATGAGCGTCGACCGCCTCGACCCGAGAGGTCGCGTCGCCGCCCACCACCGGGCCGGGACCGGCACCGCGCGGATCGGCTACCCGATCGGGGTCCGCACCGTCTCGGTGCTCGCGCGTGAGTACCTGACCCCGCGCCTGCTCCGGCTGACCGTCGGCGGCCCCGGGCTCGAAGGATTCCACACCTACCAGGCGGACGACCACATCAAGATCGTCTTCCCCGACCCGGACGGCACCCGCCGCGCCCCGGTCGCCAACGACGACCTGGAGCTCGACTGGCCGAGGCCGATGCCCACGACGCGCAAGTACACGGTGCGGCGGTACGACGCCGAGGCCGGCGAGCTCGACCTGGACTTCGTGCTCCACGAGGGCGGGGTCGCGTCGGCGTGGGCGGTCGCCGCCGAGGTGGGCGACGAGCTCACGATCGCCGGTCCGCCGGGGGCCAAGGCGTTCCCGCACAACTACGGCCACTACGTCTTCGCGGTCGACGCCACCGCGCTGCCCGTGGTCGCGCGCTGGCTGGAGGAGTCCCCGGCCGACGTCTCGGCCCAGGTCGTGATCGAGACCGACGACGCCGCCGAGCACGCCTACCCGCTCGCGGCGCGCGAAGGGGTGCGGGTCGTCCGGCTGGTCCGCGAGGGCACCCGCTCCTCGCTCGCGGAGACGGTGCGCTCCCTGACGCTGCCCGAGGAGCGGACCTTCCTGTTCGCGGCCGGGGAGGCGGGCGACATCAAGCCGCTGCGCCCGTGGAGTGCGGCACGGCTCGACTCGCTGTTCACCGGATACTGGAAGCGCGGAGTTGCCGGGCTTGAGGACTGATCCACCGGCGCGGGCCGCGATCCTCCTCGCGGCCCTCGCGCTGCTCGCCGTGGTGGCGGTGGCCGGCGTGAGTGTCGGAACGCGCGCGATCGCACCAGCCGAGATCTGGCGTACCTTCGCCGACTACGCCGGCAGTGACGATCATCTGATCATCCGCGATGTCCGGGTGCCGCGCACGATCCTCGGCATCCTCGTCGGTGCCGCCCTCGGCGCCTCGGGCGCGCTGATCCAGACGCTGACCCGCAACCCGCTGGCCGAACCCGGCATCCTCGGGGTGACCGCCGGTGCCGGTTTCGCCATCAACCTGGGCGGCGCGCTCGGCCTCGCGGGGTCGCAGTCCGCGCAGCTGATGCTCGCGTTCGCCGGCTCCGTGCTCGCGGTGCTGCTGGTCTACTCCGTCGGCCGGACCTCCCCGCTCCGGCTCGTGCTGGCCGGCGTCGCCCTCAGCTCGGTGCTCGCGGGCCTCTCGCTCGGCATGCGCCTGATGCTTCCCGACGTCTTCGACCGGTTCCGCTTCTGGTCCGTCGGGGCGCTGGCCGGCCGCGAGCAGATGTCGCACACCGTCCCGCTGCTGGCGATCGGCATCGCCCTGGTCTGTGCCATGGCGATGGCCAGGCCGCTGAACGCCATGGTCCTGGGCGACCAGGTCGCCCACACGCTCGGCGGTCACACCGCACGGACCAGGCTCGGCGTCCTGGTACTCGTCACCCTGCTCGCCGGCGCCGCCACGGCCGTGGCCGGACCGATCACCTTCGTGGGGCTCATGATTCCGCACCTGGCCCGCCGGCCGGCCGCCGGCTCGATTCCGTGGCTGATGGCCTACACGATGGTGCTCGGCCCGATCCTGCTGCTGGTCTCCGACATCGGATCGCGCGTGCTGCTGCCGACGGGCGAGGTCCCGGTGGCCGTCGTCACCGCCTTCCTCGGCGGCCCGGTGCTCATCTGGGTCGTCCGGCGCTACGGGGCGGCGTCGCTGTGAACGCCGTCGTGCTGCGCGCCGACTCCCGCTCGGTCAGGATCGAACGCCGGACGATCCTGATGTCGCTCGTGCTCGCCGGCATCGCGCCGGCCCTGGCCTTCCTCGGCCTCAGCCACGGCCCCTCCTGGGCCGCGCCCTCGGAGGTGTTCGCGGCGCTCGCCGGTCATGGGGACTCGGCCCTGGTGATCCGGGAGTGGCGGCTGCCCCGGGTGGCCGCCGCGCTCGTCTTCGGCGCCGCCCTGGGGCTGGCCGGGGCGATCTTCCAGAACCTCACCCGCAACCCGCTCGGCAGCCCGGACGTCATCGGCCTGGACGCGGGCGCCTACACCGGCGCACTGGCCGCGCTCACGGTGCTGAGCGGGACCTCCGCGCAGCTCGCCGTGAGTTCGGTGGCGGGCGGCCTGCTGACCGCGGCGGCCATCTACCTGCTGTCGCTGGACTCCGGGCTCAGCGGCCTGCGGCTGGTCGTCATCGGGATCGCGATGAACGCCATCCTGACCGCGGTCAACTCCTGGATCGTGCTCCGTGCCGAGCTCGATGTCGCGATCGCCGCGACCGGGTGGAGCGCGGGTTCGCTGAACGGCGTCGACTGGGACGAGGTACGCCTGCCGTTCCTGGTCATCGGCGTGCTCGCGCTGCTGCTCGGCACGCTGTCGCAGGCGATGCACCAGGCCGCGCTCGGCGACGAGCTCGCCGTCACCTCGGGCGTGGGCCTGGGCCGCCTCCGGCTGCTGATCGTGCTGGTCGGCGTCGGCTGCACCGCCACCGTGACGGCGGTCGCCGGGCCGATCGTGTTCATCGCGCTCGCCGCCCCCCAGATCGGCCGCCGCCTCGCCGGCGCGGCCGGGGTGCCCCTGGTGCCCGCGGCGCTGACCGGCGCGGTGCTGCTACTGGCCGCCGATCTCATCGCGCAACTGCTGCTGGCGCCGGTCGCGCTGCCGGTCGGTGTCGTGACGACCGCGATCGGCGGGTGCTATCTCATCTGGCTGCTCTTCAAGGAAGTGAGGCGACCGTGGCAGCGCGCCTGACCGCCCAGGACATCACCCTCGGCTACCGCGAGCGGGTGGTGTCGGCGCATGTGAACCTCGACGTGCCCGACGGCGCGTTCACCGCCATCGTCGGCGCCAACGCCTGCGGGAAGTCGACGCTGCTGCGTTCCTTCGTCCGGCTGCTCAAGCCCTCGGCCGGTACGGTCGGCTTCGACGGCCGCGACGTGCACGGCTACCGGCCCAAGGCCATCGCCAGACAGATCGGGTTCCTGCCCCAGGGCCTGGTCGCCCCGGAGAACATCGTGGTGCGGCGGCTCGTCGCCCGGGGACGTTATCCACACCAGTCGATGCTGTCCACCTGGTCGGCCGAGGACGAGCGGGCCGTGCGGGAGGCCATGGCCGCGGCCGGCGTCGCGGAACTGGCCGAGCGGGGCGTCGAGGAGCTGTCCGGAGGCCAGCGCCAGCGCGTCTGGGTCGCGATGGTGCTGGCCCAGGAGACGCCCTACCTGCTGCTCGACGAGCCCACCACGTTCCTCGACATCACCCACCAGTACCAGCTGCTCAAGCTGTTCGCGCGGCTGCGCGACGAGGGACGCACGGTCATCGCGGTACTGCACGACATCAACCAGGCCTGCCGGTTCGCCGACCACCTGGTGGCGATGAAGGCCGGCCGCGTCGTCGCTGAGGGAGCCCCCGCCGACATCGTCGACGCCGCCCTCATCGAGGAGGTCTTCGACCTGCCGAGCATCGTCGTCCCCGACCCGGTGACCGGCACCCCGATGGTGGTGCCGACCGCCTGACATCCAGCGGGCAGTGGGTGTGACCCGGTGAGAGGTGCGGGTTGTCACCGTGGCCGGGGTCTGGTCAGGGGCGGCCCGATTGGAAGCGTACGACGTGGGCCGCGCGTCCCCCATGCGCTTACCAGGTGGTTTCCAGGCGTACGTCCTGCCCTTGCGGCAGTTCGGGCGTCTTGATCCGGGTCACCCGCCGGCCGTCCAGCCGGGCGGGAGCCCCACCCCGGACGATGCCGAGCAGCACCCGCCCCGACGCGTCGAACGCCACCGGTGTGAACCACTCCTGGGGAACCCACGCGCGCACCCGCCTACCGGTGGTCGCTGAGAATTCGACCAGGGAGGGAACCTGCACGTTCTTCCCTCCTTCCCGGGTGACGAAGCTCGATCCGCCCGGCCTGGCGGCGAAGAAGGTCGTGTCGCCGTCGACCGGCCTGGCGGACAGCAGGTCGCGGCCCGAAGCGGAGGTGTCGAGCAGCATCGCCTCCTGGCCGAACGGCCGATCGTCGTCCTGCCAGGAGAACACCAGCGTGCGGTCGCCTCCCACCCAGACCATCCGGTAGATAAGGCCGAATTTGGCCGTACGCCGGCGGTGCACCTCACCGGTCACGACATCCGCCACTCGCACCTCGGTCATCCGGGCGGCCCGCGGCCTGCTGACGCTGTACGCCAGCTTTCGCCCGTCCGGTGAGGCGGCCAGCACATCGAGCGTCTCGGTTCGCAGATCGGCGGGGAGCGGCAGCGCGACCCGCTCGCCGATCTCACCGTCCGGTGTCAGGGTGATCCGGTGGAACCGCAGCGGGGCGCCCTTCCGCTCTCTTCCGGCCATGAAGAAGGTGCGGCCGTCACCGAGCCCGGCGACCCGGCTGTCGGCAAGCGCGGGCAACCACGCCGTACGTTCGCCGGTCCTGCTGTCGTAGACGCCCAGCGGGCCTCGGATGGAGTCGATGCGCGTTACGTTCTTGGTCTTGACCGTGGAGGAGGTCACCACGGCCGCGACATAGAACGGCGGCGCGGGGGCGATCGCGGGCGCGAGCACCGGCGGTCGTCCGCTCTCCCCGCCCCGTACGGTCACCCCGATTCCGGCCATTACGGCAACGGTCACCACCGCGACCGCGAGCGGCAACGTCCACCTCCCCCACAGGAGGCGGCGCGGTCCGGGGAGAGGCGGGGGTGGACCATCGTCCCGCACGGTCCGCGCCCTGGCGGCCATCGCGTCGCGCAGCCGGTCCTCGATGATCCCGCTCATGCGTTGCCTCCCAGCTCGCGGTGGAGTCTCGCCAGTGCCCTGGCGGTCGTGGACCGGACGGTGCTCGCCCTGACGCGCATGGTCCGGGCCGTCTCCGACTCGGACAGGTCCAGGTAGTAGCGCAGCACCAGAGCCTCTCGTTGCCGCTTCGGCAGCCTGTCCAGCGCGTCCAGCACCTCCCGGCGCGACTCCCCGAGCAGCACGGCCGTCTCCGCCGAGTTGAGCGCCTCCCTGCCCCTCTCCGCCCGGCGCGACTCCACTGCTCGCCGTCTGAGCACCGACCGGGAGCCGTTGAGCACACACGTTCTGACGTAGGCGAGCGTGAGGGTCTCGGGCCGGCGGCCGTGCAACCGGGCGAACACGTCCTGAACGATGTCCTCGGCTGTCTCCCGATCGCCGACGAGGAGCACCGCGAGCCGTATCAGGTCGAGCCTGTGGCTGCGGTAGAGGGCCGTCAGTAGAGCCTCGGCCGAGACGGCGGGCAGACCCCGCGCCCGGGACGCCCACTGCGCCAGCCGCGATATCTCAGCGTTCATACTCTAGGAACGCTCGCTCTCCCCGATCCGCTGCTTCCCGGGGCCGCTCAGTTCGTCGTTCGTCGCCCCCGCGATCCCGCGCCCCAGAGATACCTGCCCCGAGGTCTTCGGCGACTTCCTGATCAGTCAGCTCCTCGGCCGTGAACGCCTGTCCGAGATGCGGCAGTGCCGTGCCCCAGCAGGTCGTCGTCAGTTCCAGGGGTCCCAGAAGCCGTGGTCGACGATGTCCGGCGACGGTACGAGCTCGACCGGGCCGTCGCCGTACCTGGCGGGCAGGACGGCCCGCAGCAGGGCCAGCAGTTCCCGGTGGGTGTGGTCCGCCGTGGTGGCCCGCCACAGGACGTGCCCGCCGCTCAGCCGTACGACCGGCCGCTCCCCCTCCAGGGTCAGCTCCAGCCGGAGCACGCCGTCCCCCGGGTGGTCCGGCAGCGCCGAGGCGAAGGAGACGCGTACCGCGTCGAGCCCGCCCCTGCGGACCGCGGCCTCGGCCCGTTTCCGGTCGGCCGGCTCGGCGACCGCGGCCAGGACCCGTTCCAACGGCGGTACCCGCGCCGGAGCCAGCGGGATCAGCCCCGCGCATTCGAGCGATCGTTCGTGCCGCGCCTCGGCGTAACGGTGGTCGTAGCTGGAGTGGTGGACGTACAGCGCGTCCCCCTCGACCCGGTACGCCGTCACGTGCAACTCGTCCTCCAGCGAGAACACCCGGGTGTCGTACACCCGGTCCACCGCACCCGAGGGGTCCAGCGCGTAGTAGGTGCGGACACCCGCACCGCCCGCGTCGGCGGGTTCATCGCCGAAGATCTCATCGAGGCCGGGAGGACCCGCGTGCCACGGTTCCAGCGGCCCGGCGACCAGTGTCCGCCCGTCGCGCGTCCGCCAGCCCAGGGCGAGCCCCGTCCGCCCACCGGCGGAACGATCGACCATGACGATACCTCCAGGTGATCGGCTCACAGGGTAACCGTCCCGTCAGGGACGCCGCCACGCCGCGGCACACGGAAGTCGCCCCGGTGCCGGGAGCCGGTCACGGCGGAGAGCGCGGTGAGAGCAGGTGGAGGGACTCGGGGCCGCTCACCGGAGCGGGCGTTCCCGGCAGAGGTCGATGACCTGCCCGCTCAGGCGTAGGGAACGACGAGTCCCGACTCGTAGGCGTGGACGATGGCCTGGGCGCGGTCGCGCAGGCCGAGTTTGGCCGGCAGCCGGGCGACGTACGTCTTGACGGTGTGCTCGGTGACGACCAGCTCTCCGGCGATCTCGGCGTTGGACCGGCCCTTCGCGATCAGCCGCAGCACCTCGAGCTCGCGAGGGGTGAGGTCAGCGGGAGGGCTCAAGCGGTACTACGGCCACCACAGTCACCAGGATCTTCGTGGACCGCAGGACACCCCGAGGGGCGAAAGCGGGGCTTTCCTCGGTCCGAGTGATTCCGAATGGCCACCGCGCCGGGCCCGACCGCGATGCCGCGTCACAGGTTCGGAGATCTTCGGCGAGCCTCGCGGCGATGAGATACCCACCTTGGCGATAGTTGCGCGTCGCCCTTCGCTCCGTATCGTCCCCATCAGTGATCCCGACTGTACGAGGAAGGATCGGCATGACCGACGATGTGGTGCGACACGTTTTCCAGACAGTCGACTCGTTCGACCCCGGCGAGTTCGTGCGATTGCTGGCCGAGGACGCCACGCTGGTATTCGGCAATGCCGAGCCGATGACGGGACGTGCGGCCATCGCCGCCGGGTTGCGGGCGTTCTTCTCCACCATCGGCGGCCTGCGGCACCGGATCGTCAGGAACTGGCAGGTGGGCGCCGACATCATCGCCGAGACCGAGGTGACCTACCGGCGGCTCGACGGCAAGGATGCCGGCGTCGTGGCCGTGTCGATCTGGCGCACCCGCGACGACGGCCTGATCACGGACTACCGCATCTTCGTCGACCTCGCCCCCGTTTACCTGGTCTAGTGTCCACACGCGCTTCACCCCGACCGGCTCCTCCTCGATCAACCAGGTGAGCATCCGGCCTGGCTAGGCCGTCCGAGCCGTCATGGCGCGCCGGCCGAAGAAGGCGGTGCCGATCAGGAGCGCCACCCCGGACAGCACACCGCTGACGAACGGTACCCAGGCGACGGCGGCCGTCGACGCCAGAACGAGACCGGCGGCGCCGAGCAGGGTGAGGACCACACCGGGTACGGCGATGCTCCAGTCCTTCCAGACAGGCGCCAACGCGATGAAGTGCACACCGACCACGAACGCCACCCAGGCCACGTTGGTCTGTTCAGGACGTTCCCAGGCGGCGAGCACCCGGAGTCCGCCGAAGAGCAGGATCGCCTCGGCGGCGACGACGATCAGGTAGCCACGGCCGAACATGTTCCGCCGCGGGCCCGCGGCGGACTGTTCCTTACGGGCTGTGGCGAACCACATGGCGATGACACTCGCGGCCCCCAGGCAGGCGGCCACCCGCAGAAAATTCACGGTCACGGCGTTCAGCGGGCTCTGCGCGTTGACGACGACGAAGACCGCGCCAAAGATCGCGCCAACCAGTAATCCAGTCATTCGTTGCATGACGTCATTGAAACCCGTGCCGGATTCCGGCTGCGTTGGGGCTGGGGCGAGAACCAGGTAGGCCTGGCACTACTGTGCCGCGCCGCGCAGATAGGCGAGCACCGCCAGCACCCGCCGGTTGTCGTCCTGAGTCGCGGGTAGCTCAAGCTTGCCGAACACGCCGGCCACGTGCTTACCGACGGCCGCCTCCGTGATCGACAGCGCGCGGGCGATGGCGCTGTTGGAGCGCCCTTCGGCGATCAGAGCGAGCACCTCGCGCTCGCGCGGGGTCAGCCGTCGCGTCGGCTCGGTGACCTCCCTGGCCCTGGCCCAGGTCTGCTCGAACAGGTCGATGAGGATGGCGATCAGACTCTGCTGCCTGATCATCAGGGCGCCCGGCGAGTAGGCGACGGGGGTGATCCGGACGAACGCCACTGCTCGGTCGAAGACGAGCAGTTGCTGGATCGGCTCGTCGATGACACGGTGCAGGTCACCTGCGGCGTGCAGCTCCCTGAGCCGGGCCGCCTTGCGCGGATCGTCCAACACGCTCGCGTGGACGATCGTGCGCATCGCCATGTCGCGCCGCAGGGCGTCGAGCACGCTGCGCCTGCTCTTCTGCTCCTGACGGCCCTTCTCCGGCGAGCCCACCGGGTGCATGGCGCGCAGCTCGCCCGCCGACCGGGTGGCCTGCGCGATCTGCTGCCGGACGAGCTCGCTGTCCTCCAGCCGCTCGACGTCGACGGGGATGCCGCGCAGCTCACCGACCACCTCTTCCAGCCGATGGGCAAGTTGAGCCAACGACACGCTCTCGTCCACACGCCTCCTTATCCCCCACGCCCAACGCGGGCACTACCGGCAGATTCTGACCGGTGCGATTCGCACCGTGCTAGCGGGGGTCGCGAGACGCTTGTCAGTCGCCCGAGAGATGCTCCCCGAGGCGGTCGAAGAAGTCCAACCGGTCAGCCCGCCTTGGCCCGCTCGGTGGGACCTCGCGACCTGGCTCGATCCCAAGGCCGTCCAGAAATCCGATCGGGTCGCCGCGTTGAAGGGCCACAGGGAGGAGGTGGACACGGTGGCGCGGTCCTTCGACCGACGCCCCTCACGGTCGCCCTCGCCGCCCTGTCCGCAGGCGGACACCTGCGCGTGGGCATGGAGGACACGGTCAACTTCGCCAGGGGCCGATGCGTCGCGGATCTCAGCGTTCACAGGTTCCGACAGGTCGATGCGCGCCCTCGCCCCCTGCGAAGCAACGGTCACACTCGCGTCGTTCCGTGGCCGCCGGTTCGCCGCCTTCGGGTAGGCCCTGCTCACTCCAGGCGGGTGACCAGGCGCTTGGGCGCGACGGTCCGGTAGGCGTCCGCGACGATCTCGGCGATCTCGGTCCAGTCCCGGGGAACGTCGAGACGGACGCCGAGCCAGCCGCGGTGGCCTACGTACGGCGGACGGAAGAAGCGCTCGGGGGCCTCGGCTACCAGGGCCTCCTGGACACCGGGCGGGGCGGCGCACCAGAAGGCGAGCCGGTCGTCGTGGTGGTGGTCGGCGTACATCACGAACGTCTTCCTGTCGCGGACGAACCAGGTCGGCTCGCCGTGGCTGAGTCGTTCGGTGGTCTCGGGGAACGCGAGGCAGAGCCGGCGCAGCGACTCCAGCGGATCATCGGCCATGACCAGACGGTACTTCGCCGCTGAGAGAGTCGTGACCGCGTTCCCCTGCGCGAGCGGATCGACGGCGTCGGCGGCGAACAGCCCCATCCTCCCGCCGTGATCACGCACAGACTCCCACCCGGCGGGAAGGGCGGCGTCCCCGGCCGCTTCAGGCGTAGGGGACGACGAGTCCCGACTCGTAGGCGTGGACGATGGCCTGGGCGCGGTCGCGCAGGCCGAGTTTGGCCAGCAGCCGGGCGACGTGCGTCTTGACGGTGTGCTCGGTGACGACCAGCTCTCCGGCGATCTCGGCGTTGGACCGGCCCTTCGCGATCAGCCGCAGCACCTCGAGCTCGCGAGGGGTGAGGTCGGCGGGAGGGCACGAGCGGGGCCGCTGCCTGGCGAACTCGGCGATCAGCCGCCTGGTCACCTGGGGAGCCAGTAACGCGTCCCCGCGCGCGATCACCCGGACCGACTCCACCAGATCCTTCACCCTGACGTCCTTGAGCAGGAACCCGCTCGCCCCCGCGGAGAGCGCGTCGTACACGTGGTCGTCCAGATCGAAAGTGGTGATCATGAGTGCCCGGGTGGGCAGCTCGGCGACGATCCGGCGGACCGCCTCGATGCCGTTCAGCTCCGGCATCCTGATGTCCATCAGCGCCACGTCGGGCCGGGATTCCCTGGCCAGCCGTACCGCCTCGGCCCCGTCGGCGGCGGTGCCCACGACGGTGATGTCCGGCTGGGCGTTCAGCGCCGCGGCGAAACCGTGCCTGACGCTCTTCTGGTCGTCGGCGACCAGAACACTGATCACGCCGCCGCCTCCGCCCGCGTCAGCGGAAGGCCCGCCTCGATGAGGAAACCGCCCTCGGGCGCCGTACCGGTGTTGAGCCAGCCACCCAGCATGACCACCCGCTCCCGCATCCCGATCAGGCCGTGGCCGCCCGCGTTCGAGGAAGGGCCGGGGCCGTCGTCGCTCACCCTGATGGCCAGGGTGTCCTGCAGGTAGGCGAGCTCGATGCGCACGTTCGCGTCCGGCGCGTGGGAGCGGGCGTTGGTCAGCGCCTCCTGCAGGATGCGGTACGCCGACAGGTCGACGGCCGCGGGCAGCGGGACGGCGTCGCCGATGATGTCGAGATCGACCGTCCCCCCTGCCCTGCGGTGCTCTTCCAGCAGGTCGGGTACGCGTGCCAGGCCCGGTTGCGGCGAGGTGCCGCCCGCCCCGCCGTCGGTGCGCAGCACGCCGAGCAGTCGCCGCATCTCCACCAGCGTCTCGCGGGCGGTGGTCGCGATCTGTTCGAAGCCCTCGCGTGCCGGATCGCTGAGATCCTTGACCGTGTACGGAGCGGTCTCGGCCTCCACCGCGATCCTGGAGATGGAGTGCGCCACGATGTCGTGCATCTCCCGCGCGATCCTGGCCCGCTCGGCCATGGCGGCCTGCTCGCACTGTGCGGCGATCATCTGCTCCACGCTCTCCTGCCGGACCTCCTTGACCTCGCCACGGGCGCGGGCGAGGTCGGCCAGCAGCGCGATGCCGCCGACACAGAACGCGATCATGGCCCCGTAGACCACGGCGGCGGCGAGCCCACCCCTGCTTTCCCAGCTCAGCAACAGGCCCAGTACGAACAGCCCGGTCAGGGCCAGCACGGTCACCCCCCAGGCCCATGCCTGCGGCAGCAGCCTGAGCAGGGTGTAGAGGGCGAGGGCTGCGGACGCGGCGATCGCGAGGTTGGACAGGGGATGGATACCGCTGAGGAGCAGCCCGACGCCACCGACGAATGTCGCGGCCAGCGCCGCGGGCGGGTTCACCCTGCGGAAGGCCAGGGGCAGGGTCGCCAGCAGCAGGAGAGTCGTCATCATCCCGTCACGGCTCCAGGCCTGCCCGACGGCCCAGACCGCCAGCCCGATCCCGATCGCCGCGTCGAGGACGTGGACCGGGCCGATCCTTCTTTCCGGTAGAACGCTCATCGGAGTCATGCGCAGAATTGTGCGGGCAGGCGAGGAGTGTCCGCGTCACTCGAAGGAATGACGTTCAATGGCCGGGCAGACTCCCTGAGCGGCGACCCTGTGACTGGCCGACACCGTCACGATCACCGCTCAGAGGCACGCCCCTCCCCCACGACACGCAGGCGAGCTGCGGCTGCTTCTGCCCGGCCACGGACACCTCGTGTCGTCCAGCGGTCGGCAAAGCCAGCAGGTCAAGGGCGTGCGCGGACCGGGCGACTCTCCTCACCGCACCGCATTCCGGGAGTGAAGTCTTTAACGGCAGGACTGTTGACACACTCATCCGCTCGCTGCCACCATCTATTGACCAGCCATTCATTACTGAATATTTATGCAAATAGCCTGTGCGGTACAGCGGCGACACGATCGTTCGCTGCTCCCTCACAGTTCGGGTGACATTCGGCAGGAGAGATCATCGTGGCTGACGCCAGCATGCCCAGGGGTGTCCCCGCGGTCGCCGCCATCGATCAGGGGACGAGTTCCAGCAAAGCGGTCGTGGTGGGCGCCGATGGCAGAGTCCTCGGCAGGTCCTCGGTCGGAATCGGCCGGGCCGACCCCGCTCCGGGCTGGGTGGAGCAGGACGCGAACGAGATCCGCGAGAGCGTTGTCGCGGCGCTCGTGACCGTCCTGGACTCGGTGGATGTCGAACTCGTCGGTATCGGTCTGTCGAACCAGCGCGAGTCCGCCGTCATCTGGAACCGCAGAACGGGCGAGCCCCTCGGCCCGGTCCTCGGATGGCAGGATCGGCGCACCGCGGATCGGGTACGCCCACTGGAGGAGTCCGGCTGGGCCGCCAGGATCCGTGCGAAGACGGGCCTTCCGCTCGATCCCATGTTCTCCGCGCTCAAGTACGAATGGCTGCTGGACCAGGTCGATCCCGACCGCGAGGCGGCCCGCCGGGGCGAGATCGCGCTCGGCACGATCGACTCCTGGCTGACCTGGACGCTGACCGGCGAGCACCGCATCGAGATCGGCAACGCCAGCCGTACCCAACTGCTCAACCTGGAGACGCTGACCTGGGACAGCGAGTTGCTCGAAGTGTTCCGCATCCCGCACGTCTGCCTGCCGCGCATCTCCGCGTCGGCCGAGGCGACGGCCGCGCTCATCGACATCCCCGGCGTTCCCCGGGGCACGAGCATCCATGGAATCCTCGGCGACTCGCACGCCGCCCTGTACGCCCACGGGGTGCGCGCTCCCGGCCAGGTGAAGGCGACATACGGCAGTGGCAGCTCGATCATGGGCCTCGCCGATGTCAGCGGTGGCCTGCCCGGCGCCCGTGTCCTGGACGGTCTGGTCACCACCATCGCGTGGGCCGACCCCCTTCCGGCCTTCGCCTTCGAGGGGACGATCCTGTCGACCGGCGCCACGCTCCTGTGGCTCGCGAAGATCCTTGGAGTCGACCCGGCGCAGCTCAGCGTGCTCGCGCAGTCCGTTCCCGACACCCAGGGCGTCGATCTCGTACCGGCCTTCGCCGGTCTGGGCGCGCCCTGGTGGGACGAATCGGCGGTGGCACTGGTCAGCGGCTTCGGGCTGGGCACCGGCCCAGGCCATCTGGCCCGCGCGGCGTTCGAGTCGGTGGCGTTGCAGACCGAGGACCTGTTCTCCGCGGTCGAAGAACGTCTCGGCTCACCGATCGACACGGTGCTCGCCGACGGCGGGCCCAGCCAGAACGACTGGCTCATGCAGGTGCAGGCCGATCTGAGCCAGCGGCGCGTGGTGCGCAGCAACATCGCCGAACTCTCCGCCACCGGTGCCGCCCATCTGGCCGGCGTCAGCTGCGGGTTGTGGACGGCGGACGAGTGCCTTCGCCTCCCCCGGGACCGCTCGCCGTTCGACCCCTTGATCGAGAGACCCAACGCCGACGCCCGCCGTCAGACGTGGCGATCGGCGATCGAACGCTCCCGATTCCAGCCCGGTATCCCCAGAAAGCAGAGCGATAAATGAACGAACAGGCATCGAACATCTTCGCCGGGCACTTCGCCGGCAAGAAGGTGCTGGTGACAGGCGCCGCCCGGGGCATGGGATGCACGATCTCCCGCTCCTTCGCGGCGGCGGGAGCCGCGGTACTGCTGGTCGACCGCGATGACGAGGTGCACGAGACGGCGAAGCGGCTGCGCGCCGACGGGCTCGACACGCGCGCCTGTACGGCCGACGTCACCGACGACGCGGCCGTCAGGGCGGCCGTCGCGGTGGCGGCCGAGCAGTGGGGGCGCATCGACGTCCTCATCAACAACGCGGGCGTGATCAGCGTCGAACGGCTCACCGATCTGACGACGGAGGAGTTCAAGCGCGTCCTCGACGTCAACACCGTCGGCCATTTCATCGTGGCGCGAGAGGCCGTGTCGCTGCTGCGCGAGAGTGGCGGCGGTGTGATCCTCAACGCCGCGAGCGCCCAGGCGAGGGAGGGGTTCGTCTTCACCCCGCACTACGCGGCCAGCAAGTTCGGGGTCGTCGGCATGACACAGTCCCTCGCCAAGGAACTCGCCAAGGACAACATCCGGGTGAACGCGTACTGCCCCGGCATCGTGATGACCGATATGTGGGGCTACCTGGATGGTGCCTGGGGGTCCAAGCTCGGGGACTACCGGCCCGGCGAGCTCGTGGCGGAGTGGATCCGCGACATACCGCTGCAGCGACCCGCCACCGAGGCCGATGTGGCCAACCTCCTGCTCTTCCTCGCCTCCGACGCCGCCTCCTACATAACCGGCCAGACGATCAACGTCGACGGCGGAATGTCGATGGACTGACATGGACCACCCGAACATCCGTAAGCCGCATTGGAGCCAGAAGTGGCCATGACCCAGAATCCCGCGAGCGCCGGCCCCCGAGCCGATGACGGCCGGCGGTCACGGCGCGGCGCGGTCAAAGGCGTAGCGTGGATCCTCGACGGAGTGGGCGGCCCGTTCCTGGGCCTGGTGGTGCTTGTCGCCATTATGGCGATCTTCGCGCCCAACTTCGCCAAGCCCATCAACCTGATCAACATCCTCGACCAGGTGACCGTACTCGGGATCCTCGCGCTGGGCGCCACCGCCGTCATCATCACCGGCGGCATCGACCTGTCGGTCGGTTCCGTGTTCGCCCTGTCGGTGATGGTCCTCGGCTGGCTCTCCCACGACGGCGGGATGCCACTGTGGATCGCGATGATCGCCTGTGTGGCGGTCGGCGGCCTCGCCGGGCTGGTCAACGGCCTCGCGGTCACACTGACGCGACTGCCTCCGTTCATCGCGACGCTCGCCATGATGTCGGTCGCCCGAGGTCTGGCCAACATGACCACGGACGGACGTCAGATCACCGGCTACCCCGAGTGGTTCTACTCACTGGCATCGACTAGGTACGGCGGCTTCCTCTCGATCACGTTGATGGCGCTGATCGTGCTCTACGTCATCGGGTGGGCCATCCTGAAATATCGGTCAAGCGGCCGTGCGGTCTACGCGGTCGGTGGCAGCCCGGAAGTCGCCCGCCTGGCCGGCATCAAGGTCAAGGCCGTGACGACCTGGGTGTACGTCGTGGCCGGACTCGCGGCCGGACTCGCGGCCATCGTGCTCGCCAGCCGTCTCGACTCCTCCCAGCCCAGTGCGGGAGAAGGGCTCGAACTTGACGTCATCGCCGCGGTCGTCATCGGAGGCGCCAGCCTCGCGGGCGGGGTCGGCCGGATCACCGGCACGCTCGTCGGCGTGCTCATCGTCGGCGTCATGCACAACGGACTCAACCTCCTCGGCGTGTCGCCGTTTCTCCAGCAGGTGATCATCGGCGTCGTCATCGCCGCCGCGGTGTTCACCGATGTTCTCCGGCGCCGTAAGGAAAGAAGCGCATGACCGCCGAACGGCAAGAGATCTGGAACGTTCCCACAGAAATCACCGGGAAAGGAAACCCCCGAATGTACAAAACACGCCGGCCGGTAAAGATGTTCGTCGGACTGATGGCCGCGGCCGTCCTGTCCACGACGCTCGGCGCGTGCGCGTCGAGCACCGGTGCCGACGACGGCGAGATCACGATCGGTCTCGCGATGCCCAACCAGCAGTCCCCCTTCTACGTGGCGATCCGCAAGTGGGTCGAGGACGAGGCCAAGCGCGAGAACGTGAAGGTCCTGGTCGCGGACGCCAAGAACGACGCCGACGACCAGGTCAGCCAGGTCCAGGACTTCATCACCCGAGGGGTCGACGGGCTCATCTACATCCCGGCGGGCGCCGCCGCGGCGACGGTTCCGGTACGCGCCGCGAAGTCGGCCGAGATCCCGGTCGTCACGGTCGACCGCAACCCCAAGGATGCCCCCGGCGACACGTTCATCGCCACCGACAGCGTCGCCGCCGCGCAGGAACTCGGCGAGTGGGTCGTGCAGAACGCCGGTGACAAGGGCAACCTCGCGATCATCCAGGGCCAGCTCGGCACCACCCCCGAGGAGGCGCGTGACCAGGGGTTCAAGAAGGGCATCGAGGGCAGCGCGATCAAGGAAGTCGCACGCCAGGCTTCCAAGGCATGGCTTCAGGACGAGGGCTACCAGATCACCACGGACCTCCTCCAGGCACACCCGAACATCGACATCATCTTCGGGCGGGCCGACGGGCTCGCGCTCGGCGCGGCCCAGGCCGCGCGCAACGCGGGGTCCAAGGACGTGCTCGTCGTCGGATTCGACGGAGACCCCTCGGGCCTTGAGGCGGTGAAGAGCGGCCTGCTCTCCGCGACCGTCACCCAGCAGACGACGCTCATGGGCAAGCTCGCCGTCCAGTCGACGTTGAAGCTGATCAAGAAGGAGCAGGTGCCCGCCGAGCAGCTGCAGAAGGGCATCTTGACGACCGGGGAGAACGTCGACCAGTACATTGCGAACCACCCGTGATGAACGAGCCCGCTCCGAGCCCGATACTGACGGTTCATGGAATCTCGAAGTCGTATCCGGGCACCGTCGCACTGCGGGGAATCGACCTTGAGGTGCGGCCGGGTGAGGTGATCGCCCTTCTTGGTGAGAACGGCGCCGGAAAATCCACCCTGTCCGGTATCATCGCCGGTGCGATCCAGCCCTCCACGGGCACCATGACCTGGCAAAGCCGACCGTACTCACCGGCGACGCCACGTGACTCGATCACGCGGGGTATCGGCATGATTCATCAGGAGATGCGGCTGCTCCCCGACCTGACCGTGGCCGAGAACGTCGCGGTCGGCCGATGGCCCACCCGTGCCGGTTTCCTCAGCGGGAAGACGATGCTCCGGCAGGCGCAGGAGCAGTTGCGCAAGGTCGGGTTCACCGGCAGGGTGAATCAGCCCGTCCGGGAGCTGAGCGTCGCAGGCCAGCAGCAGGTGGAGATCGCCAAGGCGCTCATGCTCGACGCCTCGCTGCTCATCCTCGACGAGCCGACCGCCGCCCTCGGCGAGACGGAGACGACCGCGCTGCTGGAGTGCGTTCGCTCGCTCAGGGCACAGGGTGTTTCGTTCATCTATGTCAGCCACCGTCTCGCGGAGATCGCGCAGATAGCGGACCGCGTCATCGTGCTCCGCGACGGGGAGAAGGTCGCGGAGCACGACAGTGGGGGCATCGCCCCTGACACGTTGGTGCGGGAGATGGTCGGGCGCAGCGTCGACCGGCTCTTTCCGGAGTTCGACGCCCCGCGCGATGAGGTCGTGCTGTCGGTCGAGGGCGTCTCCGACCGGGCCGGCCGCTTCGATGACATCTCACTCACCGTGCGCGCCGGAGAGGTCTTCGGCATCGCGGGCATCGTCGGCGCCGGGCGCACCGAACTGGTGCGGTCCATCGCCTCCCTGGAACCACTCCGCTGCGGCGAGATCAAGGTCGACGGTGTGCCGCTCCCGCCGAACGATCCGATCGCGGCCAAGGCGGTGGGAGTCGTCCTCATTCCCGAAGACCGCAAACGACAGGGCGTCATCCTCTCCGACACCATCGAGGACAACATCGCGCTGCCGAATCTCGCCGCCATAACGCGGTACGGCTTCGTCACCCCCTCGGGCGTCACCAGATTCGCCCGGAAGGCCGCCGCGCGATTCGGCATCAAGGGCGACATCGGTGACCCGGTGGCGACCCTGTCCGGCGGTAACCAGCAGAAAGTCGTCCTTTCCAAGTGGCTCTCGTCGGATCCGAAGGTCATCATTCTCGACGAGCCGACCCGGGGCATCGACGTCGGCGCACGCGCGTCGATCTACGAGGTCATCTCCGAACTCGCACAGCAGGGCAAGGCGATCATCGTGGTCTCCTCGGACCTGGAAGAGGTGCTCGGTCTCGCGCACCGGATCATGGTTCTTGCCCAAGGACGGAATCAAGGGATCATGGAGGCGGCGGAAGCGACCGCCGACCGCGTCATGGCGTACGCCACCCAGTGAACATGTGCCACCGCAGACCGGAGCGATCGGTGACATCGATGGTTCAGAAAGGAGAAGCCGCGTGATCGGGAGGGCGGGCAACGAGAGTCGCGACTCGGTAGCCATGATCGTGCAGGTCGCGCGGATGTACCACGAGCAGAACATGACCCAGCCGGCGATCGCCGAGCAACTGCGCATCTCCCAGTCGCGTGTGTCGCGATGGCTCAAGCAGGCGGTGGAGATGGGGATCGTCCGCACGGTCGTGTTGCCGCCCGAGGGTGTCCATCCGGAACTGGAGGAGCAACTCGTACAGAAGTACGGGCTGCGACAGGCACTCGTCGTCGAGAGCAGTGGCGACGAACGCTCCACCATGTGGGCACTGGGGGCGGCGGCGGCGACCTACCTTGAGGCGACGCTCGCGAACGGCGCGCGCGTCGGGTTTTCCTCATGGTCGGAGACCCTGCTGGCGACCGTCGACTCGATGGTGCCCCTCAAGCATCGGCGCGCTGAATCCATCGTGCAGATCATGGGCGGAGTGGGACAACCGGAGGCGCAGCTCAAGGCGACAGAGCTCACGTTCCGGCTGGCCCGCATCGCGGGCGGCACCCCTATGTTCCTGCCCACGCCGGGCATCGTCGCGACGCCGTCCGCGCGCGAGGCCCTTTTCCAGGACCCGAACGTCGTCGAGACGGCGCAGGCCTGGGAACGTCTCACCGATGTTCTCGTCGGCATCGGCAGCGTCACGCCGTCGCCACTGCTCCAGGTTTCCGGCAACGCCGTGTCCGAGGCGCAGATGCGGACGTTGCGCGAACTCGGCGCGGTGGGCGACGTGGCGATGCGTTTCTTCGACGCCGACGGCCGGCCGGTCGACACCGAGTTCAACGACCTGGTCGTGGGCATCGGCGTCGAGGCGCTGTTGAAGACGCCGCGACGTGTGGGCATCGCCGGTGGCGCGCGCAAATTCGAGGCCATCCGCGGCGCCCTTCGCGGGGGGTGGGTCGACGTCATCGTCACCGACCTGGAGACCGCGCAGGCGCTCGTCGCCGACAGCTGACCGGAAGAACCGGCGCAGAACCCGAAAGGTGCCATCCGGTCCTTCGACGGTACTATTGAGAATAGCAATTCGACATTGAATATCTATGCAAGGGAGGTTCTGTGCGCACCGGCATATCAACGTCCACGCTGCTGGAGATGCAGCGGCGGATGACGCGCATCCGGCGCTTCGAGGAGCGCGCGGCGAAAATGGTCAAACGCGGCCTGATCCCTGGAGCCGTGCACACCAGCATCGGCCAGGAGGCTCAGGTCGTCGGCGCCTGCATGGCGCTCGACGACGACGACTACATGACGGGGAACCACCGCAGCCACGGCCATCCCATTGGCAAGGGCTCCCCTCTCGGCCCGCTGATGGCCGAACTCGTGGGCAAGGCCACCGGAGTGTGCCGTGGCAAGGGCGGGTCGCTGCACCTGGCCGATTTCTCGGTCGGCAGCCTGGGCGAGTCCGGCATCGTCGGATCCTCCATCCCGATCGCGACCGGCTCCGCGTTCGCGTCGAAGATCCTTGGCCGCCCGCGGGTCTCACTCGCGTTCTTCGGCGACGGCGCCGCCAATCAGGGAGTCCTCTATGAGGCCATGAACATGGCGGGTGTCTGGAAGCTGCCGGCCATCTTCCTGTGTGAGAACAACCAGTACGCGCTCAGCACGCCGGCGCACACCGTGACCTCCGGCAACATCTTCGAGCGCGCGGCCGGGTTCGGCATCCCCGGCGTCCGGGTCGACGACGGACAGGACGTGCTCGCGGTGTACGACGCCGTGAAGACCGCAGCCGACCGCGCCAGGTCGGGCGAGGGCCCGAGCCTCGTGGAGGTCATGACCTACCGCTTCAACGAGCACTCCGAGGGTCTGCGCATTGACGACTACCGCGACAAGGAGCAGATCAGTGAGTGGCTCCGCCGTGATCCGCTGGACTACCTCGCCGCGCGGCTCCGCGATCGTGGGGTCACCGACGAACAACTCAAGGCGCTCGACGCGGAAATCATGGACGAGGTCGATCGTGCGGTCGAGTTCGCGAACGAAAGTCCCTATCCCGAGCCGTCCGTCGCATTCGAGGACCTGTACACCGATGAGGTGACCACCGTATGAGCGTCATGAGCTACCTCGGAGCCATCGGCGCCGCGCAGCGCGAGGCGATGGAGGCCGATGAGCGCGTCGTCATCCTGGGTGAGGACGTCGAGGCCAACGTCTACGGCACGACGGGCGGCGGAAAGTCGCGAAGCAGCGAAGGCGACTTCCTGCAGTTGTTCGGCCGTAACCGCATCAGGAACACCCCGATCTCCGAGGAAGGGATCGTGGGCATCGCGGCCGGTGCCGCGATGACAGGGCTGCGCCCCATCGTCGACCTCTCCTATTCGAGCTTCCTCTACATGGCGATGGACCAGTTCGTCAACCAGGTCGCGAAGAACCGCTACATGTTCGGCGGCCAGGCGTCCATGCCCGTCGTCTTCCGCTCGGCGATGTTCTACGGCCTCAACACGGGCGCGCATCACTCGGACCGGCCGTACCCGATGTTCATGAACGTACCCGGGCTGAAGATCATCGCTCCCGCGTCACCTGCGGACGCCAAGGGGCTGCTCCGCGCCGCCATCGATTCCGATGACCCGGTGCTGGCATTCGAGGCCGTGAAGCTGTGGGGGCTGAAGGGCGAGGTCAGCGACGAGGCCTTCCGAATCCCTCTGGGAGTCGCGCGGACGGCCAGGGAGGGGACCGACGTCACCCTCGTCGCGATCTCCGGTTCCGTGCCCGACGCGTGCGTGGCCGCCGACCGCCTCGCGGAGGAAGGCGTGTCGGTCGAGGTCATCGACCCGCGCACGCTCGTTCCCCTGGACACGACCGCGATCCTCACCTCCGTCGCGAAGACCGGGCGGCTCGTCGTCGTCGAACCGGCCCACCGTACCTGCGGGGCCGCGGCCGAGATATCCGCCCTCGTCGCGGAGGAGGTGTTCGACGCGCTCAAGGCACCCATCGTGCGGCTCACCGCGCCGGACATGCAGATCCCGTTCAGCCCGAGCCTTGAGCAGCAGATGTACCCCACGCGCGATGGCATCACCGCCGCGCTCCGGCGGGTGACCGGTCTCCTACCGGCGTAACGATGTTCGGACACACAGGAAAGGAAGCTGGAAAATGAGGGTTGAGGTACTGCTCCCGCAGTGGGGGATGGGCATGAGCGAGGGGACCGTGTCCTGCTGGCTCAAGAAGGTCGGCGAGCGGGTCGTCGAAGACGAACCACTCGCCGACGTGGAGGCCGAGAAGGTCGAGGAGACCGTGGAGTCTCCGGCGACAGGCGTTCTCACCGAGATCCTTGTGGCTGAGGGAGAGACCGCGGAAGTCCGCGCGGTCATCGCCGTCATCGAGACGGACTAGGACGATGACCGTGGACGGAAGCGGCCCCGCCGTGCGCGACGCGGTGCCGCTGACCGGTATCAGGCGGGCCGCGGCGCGCAAGATGATCAAGGCGTGGGAGGCGCCGGCCTTCACTCTGACGATCACCGTGGACATGTCGGCCGCGCTCGCGGTGAAGCGGCGCGACGCGGCGGCGACCGTGACCGACAGGTTGATCGAGTGCTGCGCGAGAGCACTGGTGGGGCACCCGCAGCTCAACGCATGGTACGACGACCTGGCCGTCACGCAGTTCGACCAGGTCAATATCGGGGTGGCGGTCGCGACCGACGCGGGTCTCATGGTTCCCGTCGTTCAGGGCGCCGACCGGCTCGCGCTGCCGGAGATCAGTGCTGCCCGCCGTGATCTCGTCTCCCGGGCGCGGGCGGGCCGGCTCGGCAGGGCCGACGTGACCGGGGGCACCTTCACGATCTCCAACCTCGGTATGCAGGGCGTCGACCGGTTCACCGCGATACTCAACGTGCCACAGGTGGCGATTCTCGCGATCGGCGCGACCACAGAGCGGTACGTCCGTCGTGACGGCGTGGAGGCGTGGGTCCCCCAGGCCGACTTCACCCTCACCTGCGATCACCGAGCGGTCGACGGCGCGACGGGCGCCGCCTTCCTCACCGAACTGCGCGCCCTGATCGAGACACCTTGATTCCCGTGCCCCCCGCCGATCTGGCCGATCCCTCGACAGGAGACCCGTTTCAGCACGTTGCGGGTCTCCTGCGGGAGTTCTCGCGAGAAGAGCGGACATTCCCCATCCTCCATATCCGTCGGTTACGGCCGGTCGTCGCCTTCAGCCGTCGTGACACGAGGAACCCCCGGTTCGAGCTCGCCGCCGCGGCGGCCATGGCACACGGCTTCGCCGCCCACGTCCGCCCGGTCGGCGGATCGGCCGCCCCCCTGCACCAGGGCAGCCTGGTCCTCGATCACTACGGCGTCGACCCGGACGGCGTCGTGTCCCCGCACCACCGCTTCACCGCGGTCGCGGAGGCGCTGCGCGCCGCCCTGGCCTCCCTCGGCCTGGATGCCCGTGTCGGTCCCGTGCCCCGGGAGTACTGCCCGGGCGACCACAGCGTCAACGCCCGGGGCCGAGTCAAGATCGCCGGTATCGCCCAACGGATCCGGGGGCGCTCCTGGCTGGTCAGCTCCGTCGTGCAGGTCCACGGCGGCCCCGCCCTCCGCGAAGTGGCACTGGCCTGCTACGACGCGCTGGGCCTGGAACTGGACCCCGCGACGATCGGCACGGTCGAGGAGGAGGTGGGCATCCCCGATCCGCACACCGTCGCCGCCGAGATCACCACGGCGTACGTCACGCACGGACTCATACGCCCCGACGACATCCTTGACACCACCAAACCCGAGCGCACTCTTCCAGACGCGAGTGGGCCTCCGTCAGGAGGTTGTCCCGTAGCTCGTGGAACTTGAGGTGGCGGTCCCCGCCTCGGGGCCTACCTGGTGACAGGTCTCGAGCAATCGCCAAATCATTCCGACCTGCTGACCATGCAGGACCCGCCCTCGCCCGAACCACGAGAACTCGCCGATCGAGGCCGGGATCCACTCGGCTACGGGGAACTGTGGTTCGACGCCGAGGAGGACGAGGTCGAGCCGGCCAGGATCATCGTGGCCCCGAGTGCCCGCGGCAGGGGAACCGGCCCTACGAGGCAAGACACATCGCCGTCCGCAGCAGGGTCAGCAGGTGGCGCACGGGGCCCGTGGCAGGCCGTACGGAGTCGAGCACGGGGAGGTCGGCCGAGCGGAGGGTGGCTGGGGGGCGCTCGGCCAGGGTGGCGACGGCTCCGGCCGCCGGGTCGCGTACCACGTAGACCGCGCTTTCCGTGGCCAGTGCGTGTCGGGAGCCGTCGGGGGTACGCCACAGTTCGATGCCGATCGAGTCGGACAGCTCACGCGACCCTGTGACGTCGGCCAGGGTCTCGGTGTCGAGGTAGCGGACCTCGCCGCCCCTGTTGGAGTCAGGGGTTCCGTCCAGGATCATGATCTCGTGGCGCTGCGGGATCAGGATCGGGCAGTGTCCTCCACGGCGCGGGCGCAGGCCGATGCTTCGTACCCGTTCCAGGGTCACGCCGGTCGCCTGCCAGATCTCCAGGCACTCGTTGCCCGCCGCGACCAGGCGGTCCGGGGAGAGGAAACACAGTTCGCGATAGTGCTCCTGTTCCGGTGAGCGCGCCAGGACGTGGCAGGGCGGCTCGATGATGCGCAGCGTACGGCCGTCCACGGCCAGCCGGCCGGAGGACGGGTCGGCGGCCATGTGCGACGGCAGGATGTTCAGCCCCTGCTCGCCCCAGACCAGGTCCTCCTCCATGGTGACCTTTTCGATGCGCCCGCCGTCGCCGGTGTAGTAGGTCAGGTGGCAGTCGGCGGGCTCCAGATTGCGGCCGAGGTGGGGGTAGTGCCGGGCCAGCACCGCGAAACGGTCGTGGTCCAGCCAGGTCAGCGCCGCGATCAGGGAGAACTCCTCGGGCTGCAGCATCGTCCTCTCCGCGGCGTTGCGCACGAGACCGAGGAAGGGGTTCGGTGGGATCCAGTCCATGCTGAAGATGGACGTGCCCTTGTTCAGCATCACCCCGGAGTCGGCGTCGCCCGCCCGGCGGGCGACCTGGCGTCCGTCGTCGAGGTCGAACACCTGGAGTTCGTGGCGGTGAATGGACGTCCAGCCTCTTGTGCAGACCGCCAGCCATCGGCCGTCCGGGGACAGCGAGCCGGTGGTGATCCAGCCGTCGACGGGGATTTCGAGCAAGGGGGCGGCGGTCAGGGTGGCGCACGCCTCCTCCACGGTTCCGGCCGGGGTCGCGGCGAGCAGGTCGAACAGGAGGCGTGCCGGGCCGGCCGGCCGCCACCGCTCGTCGAACAGCGGCAGGACGCGGTCCGCCTCGACGAGGGGGACCTGCTGCTGGACCAGATCCCACAGGTCCGCCCAGCGTCGCTCCCCCGCCGACTTCGCCGCCGCGTCCTGCCAACCATGTCTCATGTGTCCCCTCCTGGCTTCGTGATCAGGCTAGGAACGCGGGCAGGTGCGAGGCATCCGCCGGGCGGGGGATGCCGGGCGGTGGTTCGGCACAAGCGGGATCCAAGGGACTCGACGAGTGGACCGAGGCCCGCCGCCAGATGGGGCTGGATGTCCTGGCGAAAGCTCGAACGCGGGTCATCATGAGCGACACACCGCAACAGAAACCCATTTCACCGACACTTACCATTTAACCTGCAGAGACAGGGTCACCCGGAGATCAACTCATCCACCACTTCGCTGGACGTGACCGAACCCCTTGGCAAGCTCCCCGTCAGGATGAATGAGAACTATCGTGACCAGCATGGAAAATCCCCCTCAGCGTAGGGACTCCCAGATGTCGCACCTGCGCGCCTCGGACAGCAACAGGGAGCAGGTCAGCACCATGCTCGGTGAAGCCCTGAGCACCGGTCAGCTGAGCCACGAGGAGTACTCCGAGCGCCTGGACAGGCTCTACCAGGCCAAGACCGTGGGGGAGCTCGAGGTCCTCACCCGCGACCTACAGGTCGATCGGCACCATCCGGCCGCGAACCCGGTGTCCCACCTGCCGGGTACGAGCTCCAAGCCCGAGAACATCGTCGCCATCTTCGGCGGTGCCGACCGCAGGGGCCGTTGGCGAGTGCGGCGGCGGACCAGAGCGCTGGCCGTCTTCGGCGGCCTGCGGTTCGACCTGACCGGCGCCGAGTTCGAGGCGAAAGAGGTCGAGATCACGGTCAACGCGATCTTCGGTGGGGCCGAGATCATCGTGCCCGAGGGGACGGAGGTACGCTGCCACGGCATCGGCATCTTCGGCGGCTTCGACGTGCACGGCAGCCCGGACGTCGACCCGTCGGCGCCAGTGGTCGTGGTGAGGGGCCTGGCGCTGTTCGGCGGGGTGAGCGGTAAGGCCCGGCGCCGGCGCGAGCGCTGAGCCCGGGGCGCTTCGGAGTGTCCGGCATGGGCGTCCAGGACGGCACGACGACGACGCGACATGACGATGATCACGTAGAACTCCCGGAGGCCGCATTTCATCCGCCGGTCACCATCACTACCGGCATTGCCGGGTGGACTGCCGTGGTCGTCGGCGCGTCTGTTCCTGCGAAGCCAGGTCCTGCTTCGGCGTTTCCGGGCGTTCGATACGGGTGGGGTCGCCGCGTACGAGCTCATCGTGGACGCGCCGGCGGGCGGTGGTGACGGCGCGCCCCGCCGTCTCGTCGCCGTCCTCGATGCGCTGTCGCAAAAATCTCAATACTTATGATCGCCTCAGTATCAGGAAGGGGGAATGGGGCCGATGATGTTGGCTCCTATTCCGTCGACCGTACAGGTACCGTGATCGAGTTCCGGAAGTTCCTCCGGAAACAGATCGGCGACGTCAGCGACTTTTAAATGAGTCTGCTGTGCTCGAAATGGGTGAGGACAAGTGCGGCGCTGGCTGTGTCACCGATTTTGCCAGGGCTTCCCTGCGGATCAGCCTGCCCGATGCTGGGAGCCCAAACGCCTGCGCTTACGCCTTTTTTCGGCCGCTGGATGCCCGGTCAAAGGCGGCGGGAAATCACCCCTCAGCCGAGACCTCTAACCGACCACACCAAGATCGAGACTAGGCCTCCTCCCACGTTCCCTCGGGGATGCGGTAAAGGGTTCGGGTTGACGCGAACCATTCCCGGTTGAGGAAGCGTCCTGTGATTCGGCCTACCATGCATAACATGAGGTGCAGGTGTTGCCTGTGGCTTTCATCCTCACTGAGCGCGAGCCCGTTCGCATATGGCCTGTAGTCAGGGAGGTCCATGTGTCCTTCCTCATCCGGCGGACCGGCGTATCCGAGCTGTGCGCCGTCGTAGTAGAGGTACAGCCCCTCAAGGAGATAGCGGTCGTCGTCGTAACGGATCTGGAAGACGCGCCGTTTTCCCAGGTTGCGGATGGCGGGGTGGTACGGATAAAGGCCGAAGGCGAGGACGTGTGTCCAGCCAGGCGCGTGCGGGCCGATCCAGACGGTGTCCGCCGGCCGCCCCTGGTACATCTCGATCAGCGTTTCGAGGTCGCACTCCAGCTTCGTGTCCGGATCCACCCGGAGTAGCCGGGACACTTCTTCCGGATCGTCGCTCTCGACCCAGAGTCCATGGAAGTAATAGTAAAGATTGTGCTCGACCAGCAGGTCCCACTGGTTTTCCGCGGGAAGCGCCCGCTCCGGATTGTTCATTTTCCCATCCTCGCGCCGTGGCCTTGTCGGGCAAATGGAGTTCGGGGTCACCGGGCGGTCACCCGGCAACCCCGCTGCCTACAGATAAAACTGACTAAGACTCGGTCGTCCGACCCTTAATCCACAATCTTCACCCAGAAAGGGCTGTCGCTGACCTTGGTGGGGGTTTTCTCAGGGTCGTATGTGATGAGTCGGTATTCGCCATAAAACGCCTGGAGGGCGTCTCCGTGATTCTGGTTGTAGCTGGTGTAGACCGCTCGAACGGAATAGTTGATCTTGTCCTTGGCTGCTCCCTGCTCAGTGGAGGCGAAGGGGTATTCGTCGCACTCAAGCGCGCCAAGGTGATTGGCCGCGTAGAGCTCCTTGAAGTAATACTTGCAGTAGTTTCCCGTCGTCCCGACTATGCTGAAATTTTCGTCCTGGGGTACGTAGACACTATGCGAGGAGAAGACCCGTCTGTTGAGTTTCTCGTTCCCGTCGGAGCCTCTCCACAGCGGCTGCCCCTCATCGGTGTTCGGCGGCTTGGCGTAGTTTCCTGCGATGATTTTCTTCCGCTCGTTCCCCAGCGGCCCCCTGATCGGTGGATACTTGACATCCTCTCGCCCCTCGGTCGTGTCTCCCGGGCGATACGGCGGGAAGGTGCCGGCGTTCTTGCTCTGGTCCAGAGCATCCTCGATGTGTTCGATGACGGGCAGGAAGTTTTTGTTCTTGCTCTTCGACATTACGAAGACGCGGTCGGCTCTGATGTACTGAGCCTGAAAGTTGGGCGTTGCTACGGTGCGTCGGACAGGACGAGGCCGGTCTCGGCGATGAATCCGGCCAGGAGTTCGGGTTGGTATTGCATGGGCTTGAGCCGGTTCTTGATCAGGGCGGTCAGCTGGTCGATGTCATTCACGGTGAAGTTGAACAGCTTGGTGCGCAGCGCCGCCCAGATGCCCTCGGCGGGGTTGAGGTCGGGGGCATACGGTGGGAACCGGTAGACCAGCAGCCAGTCTTTTTGGTTGGCGATCCAGGCGCGCATCCGGGCCGAGACGTGCTCGGGCAGGCTGTCCCATACCAGCGAGATCGGGCCGCCCAGCTGGGCGTGCGCGGAGTTCAGCAGGGACTGCAGCGCCACCTCGTTGAACCCTTTGTTCTCGTGTTTACGGCGGTGATAGGTGAGCGTGCGGTAGATCAGCCGGGTCCGCTCGCCGGGCCGGACGCACAGCAGCGCGGCGATCGAGGTACGGCCCGAGCCGCGATAGGACACCGGAAGGACCGGTGTGTGGCCCTTGGGTGCCCAGGTTCTGCCTTTGGGCGGTCTTAGGCTCTGGCCGGACTCGTCGGCGAAGACGAGCCACGAGCCCCAGGCCGCCCGGGTGCTTTTATCGCCGACCACGCCCGCTTTCCCCAGGTGGCGACCTGCGCCTCATCGCGTTGGCCGGCCCGGTGCGCGGGCACCTGGAACGACCAGCCCAGCCGCCGCAGCAGGTAGGCCACCGCACGCGGGGTATAGCAGACGTGGAATTTCCGCGCGATCAGCAGGGCGATACGCGGGCTGGTCCAGCGCTGGTCGTCCCAGCCGTGCACGGCGGCGCCCTGGCCCAGTAGCGTCTCCAGCAGCCTCAACTGCTCGGCGGTGAGTTTGCAGCCGTTGCCCGCGGCGCCTTTGGAGACCAGCGCGGCCTTGCCTCCACGACTCCACAGGGCGTGCCATTCGTAGGCGGACTTGGGCGTGATGCCCAGCAGTTGGGCGACCCGGGTCGGGGTGATTCCCCCGGCGAACATGTCCGCGGCCCGGAACCGCAGCCTCTGCCGACGGTCCCGCTCTGGCGCGGACAGTCCTCCGCTTCTATCGGAGTACCTCATCCTTCAAGACTGCCACCTGGACAAATACCACCTGGCAGGCGCCTGGTAGTTACCTCACGCCCACACTTCTTGATCAGTAGATGCAGCCGCCCTTGTGCTGGTCTCCGAATAGTCCGTTCAACTTCCAGTCGCAGCGGAAGCTGGGGGCCCACAGGCTGTTACTCGGAGTGCCGTGCCCCCATCGCACTACACCGAGCCGCTTACCCCGCCCGCCGAGAAGCTCCTGATCCCACAGGCGCAGCTTGCCTTCCTTGCCGTCGTACGCCGTGATCGCGGGCATGATGGAGCAGACTTCTCTGTCTATGGGGGCCGTCGGCTCCGTTGTTGCGATGACATATTCGAGATACGTCCCGCGCCAGCCCGCAATCGTCTTGATCTGGCTCGGCGCTCCGCTCGTAATCTTGCATGTCGACGACGTCTCGAGACCGAATCGGATTTGCATGTCGTCCAGCTCGTCATCCAATTCGGTGCGGCGCACGCCCGTATTGTAAATTCCGAAATCGGATAGCTTCAGCCAGAACTTCATGTCCTGTGGCTTCAAGCCGTTGGTGGAGGCACCTCCATTGTAGATACCCTTCCCCGTGCTGTTCCCCAAATAACTGGACGCCACCCAGGTCGCCCGGAACGAGAACACGTCGCCGGGGTGCAACTGATTCACCAGCATCGCCGGTATCCGCAGTTGCGGGGGGAACAGGTTGGTCCACGCTGCCGGCTTGCGCTTCTTGACGCCGTCAACGTCCTCTTCCTCCCATCCCGCGTACCCGATCCACGCGGTCCAGCACGCGTTGTAAGGGCGCTCCTGCATGCGGGAGTAGGAGTCGGTGAATCTGGGCGCCTTTTGGGTGGCGTGGCAGTCTTCCAACGACGGATGCTCGTACTTGAAGTTGGAGGTGACCGACGCGGCCGTGGAGGCGGCGGGCGATGCCGAGGGCGTCCCCCTCTGCGTGACCTGGGTGGCCGGGATCGTCAGGAGAGCGGCGATCTCAGCGGCGTCGAGTGACCGCTGGTAGATCTGGATCTCGTCGAGGTCCCCCTGCATTCTGCTGCCCAGGGCCATGGCGGTGTCAGCGTTCCACGTCGTGAAGCTGACGGGGGCGGTCTTGATGAGGGTTCCGTTGAGGTACAGCGTGGCGGTCTTGGCTTCCGCGTCGTACACGCCGGCCAGGTGGAACCACTCGTTGACCGGCGGTTCGACGTCGGACAGCGCGCCCTCGACCGTCGCGTCGGTGGTGTCGGCGCTGGTGAAGGTGAACACCAGTCCGTGGTCGGGGGTGTTGCCGAGCCGGAAGGGTGCCTGGTGGGTGCCCTTCTGTTCAAGGACGGTGTAGTCGCCGTCCTTGTCGCTCCAGCGCAGCCAGGCGGCGGCGGTGAAGCTCTCATCGGTGCGGATCACCGGTCCGGTGGTCTGGGCCAGGGGCTCCTCGCCGGGCTGGGTGACGTCGACGGTGACCTGCTGCCAGTCCGACCAGGCCGAGGCGGTCTGCTCGGAGACGGCGCGCAGGCGCCAGCGCACCTTCCACCCGTCGGTCAGCGTGTCGGCCGGGACCGCGATGCTCGCCTGCGTGCCGGAGGCCACGTCGTCCACGGCGCCGGTCCAGATCTGGCCGCTGCCCTGCCCGGTCGCGGCCGGGTCGTGCTCGATCTCGGCTTCGGCGCGCAGCATCTGGCCGGTCGGGTGGGTGAGGGTGGCCTTCAGTGTGGGGGTGAGCGTGGTGGTCACCGTCACGCCGTCCACCACCTGCGACGGGGTGACGGCCAGGGCGGTGGCGGTGGGCTTGGGCAGACTGACGGTGAAGGACTGCCAGTCCGACCAGGCCGAGGCGGCGGTGGCCGAGACCGCGCGGGCCCGCCAGCGTACCTGCCAGCCGTCGATCAGTGTGTCCGCCGGGACGGCGATGCTCGCCTGGGTTCCGACCGGCACGTTGTCGGCGCCGCCTGCCCAGATCTGGCCGCTGCCCTGCCCGGCGGGTGCGGCCGGGTCGTGCTCGATCTCGGCCTCCGCGCGCAGCGGCTGCCCGGCTGGGTCGTTCACCTGGGCCAGCAGCGCCGGGGTGCGGGTGGGGGTGACGGTGGTGCCGTCCACCTGCTGGGACGGGGTGACCTGCAGCGTGCCCACGGCCGGTTCGGAGACCGGGTCCGGCAGATCCACGGTCAGGTTCTGCCAGTCCGACCACGGTGAGCTCACCGTGTTGACGGCCCGGACGCGCCAGCGCACCTTCCACCCGTCGGTCAGCTTCCCGTCGGGGACGGTGGCCGATGCCTGGGTGCCGGAGGCGACGTCGTTGACGGCGCCGGCCCAGATCTGGCCGGTGCCCTGCCCGGTGGCGGCCGGGTCGTGTTCGAGTTCGAACTCCGCCCGTACCGGTTGGGCGGCCGGGTCGGTGACCGTGGTGTGCAGGGCCGGGGTCAGGCTCGTGGTGACGGTGACGCCGTTCACCGTCTGGGAGGGGGTGACCTGGAAGGCGCCGGCCGTCGGGTTGGGCACGTCGACCGTGGCCGTCTGCCAGTCCGACCACGCCGAGGTGGTGGAGGCGGCCGCGTTGGCCGCGCGGACCCGCCAGCGGATCTTCCAGCCGTCGGTCAGCTTCCCGGCGGGGACGCCGGCGGTGGCCTGGCCGCCGGAGGTGACCGCCGGCGAGGCTCCGGCCCAGATCTGGCCGCTGCCCTGCCCGGTGGCGGCCGGGTCGTGCTCGACCTCGAACTGGCCGGTGAGGTTGCCGCTCGCGGGGTCGGTGACGGTGGCGGCGAGCTGCGGGGTGAGCGAGGTCGTCACCGTGGTGCCGTTCACGGTCTGCGCCGGGGTGATGGCCGGGGCGGAGACGGCCGGTTGCGAGGCCGGTCCGCTGGTGGTGATGGTCAGCTTCGGTGGCAGGTTGAAGTCGGTGTCCTCGGAGGAGGTGAACACCCGGTAGTTGTTGATGTTCGTCTCGCCGGGCGACTTGAGCACCAGGCCGTGGTTGGCGGCGCCGGCGGCCCAGTCCTGGGCGATGCCGGTGACGTTCCAGTCCATGCTGTCCGGGTAGGTGGCGCAGTCGGAGGTGACGCCCTTGAAGTTGGTGGAGGCGTCCTCGGTGGTGTGGGCGGGCTTGTTGGCCCAGTACACGTTGTCCGGGTCCCAGGCGCCGGTCAGGCGGGCGACCTGGATGCCGTTGGCGAGCGCGGCGCCGCAGTTGTGGGCGTCGATGGTGTTCATCGACAGCGTGGCGGCGGTCACCGTGCTGCCCTGCAGGCCTGTGCTGTCGAACCGCAGGTGCACCCGTGCCTTAATCCCGCTCGTCATGGTGCCGGCCATCATGTACTGGTTGTCTGGGAGCGCAGGTGAATCGACCGTGTCGTACGTGCTGACCTCGACGTCGGCGCCGAGCGGCAGCGTGACCGCCGCGGCCACACGCACCGGGTAGGTGGTGCCGGCATCGGCCAGGAACGCCTGGTCCGGCTTGACCACCAGCTCCGTACGACCGCCCTTGGTGACCACGTCCGTCCCGGCCTGGCCGCGTTTGGCCGACGCGAGCCGGCCCTTGCCGCCACCGTCCGACACGATCGGCCGGGTCCCCGCGGCGACCAGCTTCTTGTCCTTGCCCTTCAGCAACAGTCGGCCGCCCTTGCCCTCGGTCAGGGTCAGACCGTCGTCATCGACGCCGATCCGCAGCTCCAGCGGTTTGGACGGCCGCTGCCGCAGCACCACCTCGTGCCGGAACCCGGCCGGCAACGCCGTCACCACCAGGTCCGCGCCCACGCCCGCGGCGTCGGTGTAGGTGGCCACACTGCCCTTGACGGTCGGCTTGGGCAGCGGCGTCGGCCAGCGCAGCGCGTACGACTTCCCGTCGGCGGACATCTTCACGAACGGATCCGTGCCACCGGCGGACAGCTCCACCAGCGCTCCCTCGGCGAGGGTCTTGGGCCGCAGCTTGCCGCCCTGCTCGGCCAGCGAGGGGTTGATCGGCGCCCACACGCTGCCCTGCCTGGTACGCACCGGACCGGCCGTGACCTCGGTTGTGAACGTCTTCCCGTCAGGCTGAGCGTAGGTGATGCTGGTCGCGGTCGTCTCGTCGGTGACCTCGACGGCCTTGCCCTGCCTGGTCGCCGCGCGGGAGGCGGCGATCCGCGCCTGCGACGGCACGTTGGAGACCGCGTTCCCGTTCTTTCCGGCGATCCACGCTGCTGTCTCGTTCAGGCTCGCATCGTGATCATTCCCGGAGGAGTCGGCAGCCGTACGGCCGTCCCCCTCATCGAACGTCCAGCGGCCCGCGGCCTGCCTCGGAGTGGTGAAGGACCAGGTGTAGGGGTCCATCATGTTGTCCCACAAGTCGCTTGCCCCCGAGACCACGGCGGTGTACGTGGTTCCCGGTTTCAGCGCCTGCGCCGGGGTGAAGGTCACCACCGTCTCGGTGCCGTCATACGTCACCGTCCCTGCTGCCTCGGCACCGCCGGCGTCCTTGAGGACCACGTCGGCGCCACCGGTCGGCTCGTGGAAGGTGACCTTCAGCGTCGTGTCAAGGGGGACATCGACGGCACCGTTAGCGGGTTCGACGGAGACCACTTGCGGCGCTCGGGTGTCTTCGCCGTTGCCCTCGTAGCCCTCATCGTTGATGTCGAGTTGGTCCGTCCCGACTTCGTACGCCTCTCCGTCGCGCTGTCCCGCGATCTGGCCGGCGAACTCGTTGCTGATCGAGATCTGCTCACCGGCCTCAGGTTCGTACACCGACCTGGTGAGGGCTTGCTCGTACGTCGGAAGGCTTGTGATCGGGTCGGGCGAGGTGAAGAAGAAGTCGTCGATGACCGGAGGCCGCGGTAGTTCGACGTCGACGGTGAGGATGGGCGGGTGGAGTTGGAACTTGCAGTCTTCCAGTGGCGTGGTCCTGCAGCCGCCGGCGTCCTCGGAGGCGTAGCGCCGCCAGTTTCGCAACTCGGATTCGTTACCTGTGGTGAGCTGGATGCCGTAGTTGGTGGAACCGTCGATCCATGCCTGGACAATACCGTTGAGTGAGTGGGTCAGGTTCCAGGCGTAGTTGCAGTCCTCGCTGTAGGCGCCGTACTCGGTGTCCGCGCCCGCACCGATAACAGACGGCTGGCTGTTCCAGTACAGCAGCATGTCATCCCAGGCAGAGGTGATCCGCCGCGCTGTGATGCCGGAACCGACCGACGTACCGCAGGTATTGGACAGGTGGTTCCACAGGTGCAGGTCGGCGTTTTGCACCGTGCTGCCCGCGAACTCGGCGGGGATGTCGGGGAACTTGAGGTAACCGCGCCAGCGCTTGGCGATGCTGCTGGCGTAGGACTTGCCGACCACGATCTCGGAATCGGCGAAGGTGTCCCAGCTGTCGGTGAGGTCGACATCGTTGATGTAGGCGTCCATGCCACCGCCGGTGTGGCCTTCGTACCAGTCATCCGCCGCGGCGGTCATCGTCACCGGGTAGGTCGTCGCCGCATCGGCCAGGAACGCGGCGTCCGGCGTGAAGACCAGGGTCTTGCCGTCTTCGGCGAGGGTGACGGCGGCCTTGCCGGTTTTGCCCGCATCGAGCGGGGCGCCCGCGTCGGCGGCCTTGGCGTCCCGCAGCAGTGTCGGTCGCACCTCGGTCAGTGTCTTGCCGTCCCTGCCCATGATGGTGGGCCGGCCTGCGGTGTTCTTGCCGAAGGACATGCCCTTGGGCAGGTCGAACGGGACGTGGAAGGAGACCGGGCCGGTGGGCCGTTCGGCGATGGTGATCTGCTGCCGGAACCCGGTCGGGTGCGCGGTCACCACCAGGTCGCGGCCCTTGCCGTAGGCGGACCGGTAGGTGGCGGTGTTGCCCTTCAGTGTGGGCTTGGGCAGTTTTCCGCCAGGGGCTTCGATCTCGGTGGTGTCCTGGCCGGTCCTGCTCTTCAGCAGGACGGTGTCCGCGCCCGCCGACAGGGTCAGGTCGCCCTGGATGGCCTTGGGTTTGATGACACCGTCTTGCTGCACCAGTGTGGTGTCGATCGGGGTGAAGCCCTCACCGTTGGCCTTCTTGACGCGCACGGGCTCGGTGGACAGCTCCACGCGCACGGTCTTGCCGTCGGGGTTGGCGTAGTACGTGGCGCTCTCCGAGCGCAGTGACTCGATCTCGACGCGCCGGTTGTCCTTCTTGGACTGCGCCAGCGCTTTGCCGATGGGGGTGGTCGGAGTAGTAGGGGTGGGGGTGGGTACGTGCGTGGGGGTGGGGAGTGGGGTGAGGCCCTGGGCGATCGCGGGCGCGCTCATCAGCGAGAGCGGCAGTGTCAGAGCCGTGATCAGGGCAGCGCGGCGGCGCGTCCGAGCAGATAAGCCCGACGCTAATTGTGATGTGTTCACTCCAGCCTTTCGAACAGGTGTATCAAAACAGAGTGATCATCACATGTGTTATGGATTTATGTAAAGATCCTTTTCGGTGACTGGGAAGGCGGGTTTCCGTGAGCACGGATTTGTGGAGCCCGTATCACTGATGGCGCCAACGGCGGATCGCCGGCGTGTAGGAGGAGGCCCTGGCCGGGCTGCGCGAGCAGGAACAGCTCGGTCAGGGGCGCGATCCCACGCCAAGTGCCGGGGTCATCGACAGTCAGAGCGTGCGCGGTACCAAACGTGGCGACCTGCACGGTCACGACGGCGGCAGGTCAAGGAAGAACCGTCAGATGCCCTCCGGCGAGGACCGCACGAGGCAGGTCGTCGAAGACGTGTGAGCGCCGGGCCGAAGTGCCCTAGATCTACCCTGAGAGCCTCACATAGCGAGATCACCGCAGGTCAGAAGCCTGGCAGCTCAGAACATCGAGATGTGCACGTGGTCGATGTGGTTGGCGGTGTTGCCGCCTCGGTTGGACATCATCTTCCAGCCGGCGCCGGTGCGGACGTCGTAGTACTTCTGCTGCCAGATGATGTACATGACCCCGTACTTGTTGCCGTTGTCGATGGCCCACTGGGCGAGGCGGTTGCCGCGCTCCAGGGCGTCGGAGGTGGGGACGCGGCCACCGGTGCTCATCATGAAGTCGCAGGCCCGGCCGGTGCCGTGGTCTCCCGGGTCGCCGGGGCGCAGGCAGCCGTAGCCGTAGGGCATGGGGAAGGTCTGCAGCACGACGTTGCGCATGGTGACCGTGCGGGGGGTCAGGCCGCCGTTGCCCGAGGGGGTCTGGAAGCCGTACTTGGCCAGCAGTCCCTCGATCCTGACCCGCTGCCGCTTGAGGTCGGCGATGTCCCTCTTGAGCGCGACGATCTTCGCGTCGGCGGTCTTCTCCGCGGTCTTGGCCTTCTTGATGAGGCTCTTGACCCGGTTGAGCTGGGTGGCGCGGCGGCTGGCCAGGTAGGACATGGTGGCGGCCTGGCTGAGGGCCATGGTGGGGTCGCCCTGGAAACTCAGCAGGCTGCCGTCGTCCAGGGCGCCGCCCATGTAGGTGGTCTGGGCGAAGCGCACGATGTCGGCCTCGGCGGCCACCAGGGCGCGTTTGAGGCTTCTGGCGTTGACGGTGGCCTTGCCGGCCTGGACCCGGCTCTCCTCCAGGCTCTGCACCTGGCCGCGGTAGTTCTTGTTGATCTCGGCTGCCTCCTGGGTCAGCCTCTTGAGCTCGGCCTCCGGGTTCGGCCTGGCCGCGCGGAGCGGGGCCGCCCCCGCCACGGTCGGTGACAGGAGCAGCGCCGCGAGCAGGGCGGCCAGGATCGCCGAGCGAGTCGGTCTCACGCTTCGCTCACCTCCGGCGCCCCCTCATGGACGGAGCGAAACTATAGAAGACGATCTTGAAGCTCGCCACCGGAACGGAGGAACTCGCGCACCATTGACGAACTATCTGCCCATTTAGGGTGATTTGAGTAAACATTTCCTGACGTGTCACTGGTTTAACCCTAATGAATCCTCGCACAGGGCGCCCCACCTCACCCATCCGACAAAGACTCCGGCAGAGACTTCTGCCACCCTTGCCATCAGCGACAGAACATGATTCGGTCTCAGGCAGCGGTGGGGCTTGTGGCGCCCTTCCCTGCGGATGACACTATCCAAGCAAGCATTCGCTCAAATTGTGACTCTGGCCCGCCCACCAGGAGGCAACACATCATGCGCCAGCACGACACGCTCTTCATCGGGGGCGACTGGGTGGCCCCCGCCGGGACCGGCACCATCGA
The DNA here is from genome assembly GCF_050943795.1 of Streptosporangium sp. CA-115845. Lineage (NCBI taxonomy): Bacteria > Bacillati > Actinomycetota > Actinomycetes > Streptosporangiales > Streptosporangiaceae > Streptosporangium > Streptosporangium sp. CA-115845. Next base: position 8,244,352 of record NZ_CP191988.1, read on the forward strand.
CGTCATCTCCCCGCACACCGAGGAGGTCGTCGGCCGGGTCCCCGACGGCACCGCCGCCGACATGGACCAGGCGGTGGCCGCCGCCCGCCAGGCGTTCGACCACGGCCCGTGGCCCCGGATGACGATGCCCGAGCGCGCCGCCGTCCTGTCCAGGCTCGCCGAGCTCTACGCGGCCCGCCAGGACGAGATGGCCGAGATCATCACGCTGGAGATGGGCTCCCCGATCACCTTCTCCCAGATGGCCCAGGCCCCGCAGCCGCTCGGCATGCTCCAGTACTACGCCGAGCTCGGCAAGACCTTCCCCGTCGAGGAGGAGCGCCCGGGCACGTTCGGCCCCGTGACCGTGCGCCGCGAGCCGGTCGGCGTGGTGGCCGCCGTGGTCCCGTGGAACGTCCCGCAGTTCGTCATCATGATCAAGCTGGCCCCCGCCCTCCTCGCGGGCTGCACGATCGTGGTCAAGCCCGCGCCGGAGACCCCGCTTGACGCCTACCCGCTGGCCGAGATGGTCAAGGAGGCCGGCATCCCCGACGGCGTCGTCAACATCGTCGCCGCCGGACGCGAGGCGGGCGAGCACCTGGTCTCCCACCCGGGCGTGGACAAGGTCGCCTTCACCGGCTCCACCGCCGCCGGGCGCCGCATCGCGGCGATCTGCGGCGAGCAGCTCAAGCGCTGCACGCTCGAACTGGGCGGCAAGTCCGCGGCGATCATCCTGGACGACTGCGACCTGCCCTCCGCGATGGGCTTCCTGTCGATCGCCTCGCTGATGAACAACGGCCAGGCCTGCATCGCCCAGACCCGCATCCTGGCCTCGCGCAACCGCTACGACGAGGTGGTGGACGCGGTCTCGGCGATGGTGCGGGGCATGCCGGTCGGCGACCCGTCCGACCCGGCGACCGGTATCGGCCCGCTGGTCGCCAAGCGGCAGCAGGAGCGGGTGGAGGGCTACATCAAGATCGGCCTCGACGAGGGGGCCAAGGCCGTCGTCGGCGGCCTCGACCGCCCCCACGACCGCGGCTGGTACGTGGCCCCGACCGTCTTCGCCGGAGCGACCAACGAGATGCGCATCGCCCGTGAGGAGATCTTCGGCCCGGTCCTGGCGGTGATCCCGTACGAGGACGAGGCCGACGCGATCCGGATCGCCAACGACAGCGACTACGGCCTGGCCGGGACGGTGTGGACCGCCGACACCGAGCACGGCATGGACGTCGCCCGCCAGGTGCGCGCCGGCACCTACGGCGTCAACCTCTACATGGTCGAGACCAGCTCGCCCTTCGGCGGTTTCAAGAGCAGCGGCCTCGGTCGTGAGCTGGGCCCCGAGGGGCTGTCGTCCTTCCTGGAGTACAAGTCGATCGCCCGCCTGGGCTGATCCGGAGCCTTCGGGGGTGCCCGTAAGCCGTACGGGCACCCCCCTCCGGACGTACGGCCCAGCACGCCCCCGCGACCCTGGGCAACCGCCTGACCACCCGAAATGTGTCCCACGGCCGTCGTCGAACGACGGTCCGTGTCCCCTGGACCACTCCCGGCGGATTTCACACGTCCACCATGGGTAGACGTGTCTTATCTCCCGTTGGTTCGCGAAACCACCAGCAGAGTTTGCCTGGCGATCTCGAACTCCTCGTCCGTGGGAATCACCGCGACCCTCACCCCGCCCCCGTCCGGGGAGATGATCGTGCCGCCCCGCACGTTGCGCGCCGGGTCCACGGTGATGCCAAGCGCCCCGAGACCGGCCAGCGACCGCTCCCTGACCAGCGCGGAGTTCTCCCCCACCCCTCCGGTGAAGGCGATGACGTCGACGGTGCCGAGGACCGCGTAGTAGGCGCCGACGTACTTGCGGAGCCGGTGACAGTAGACCGACACGGCCAGCTCGGCGTCCGGGTCGCCCTCGCTCACCCGCTCCGCCACCGCGCGCATGTCGTTGTCACCACAGAGGCCGAGCATCCCGCTGTGGCGGTTGAGCAGCACGTCGATCTCGTCGAGGGACATGCCTCCGGCACGCGCCAGGTAGAGGACGACCGCCGGGTCCAGGTCGCCGCTGCGGGTGCCCATGACGAGGCCCTCCAGCGGGGTCATGCCCATGGACGTGTCCACGCACCGCCCCGCGGACACCGCCGAGGCGCTGGCCCCGTTGCCGAGGTGCAGGACGATCACGTTGGCCTCCGGCCGGTCCGCGAGGAGCGCGGCCTGGCGGGAGACGTACGCGTGTGAGGTGCCGTGGAAGCCGTAGCGCCGCACCCCCAGCCGCTCGGCCACCACCCGGTCGATCGCGTACGTCGAGGCGGCCGGGGGGATCGTCGCGTGGAAGGCGGTGTCGAAGACGGCCACCTGCGGCAGATCGGGGCGGAGCCGCCGCGCCACCTCGATGCCCATCAGGTTGGCGGGATTGTGCAGGGGTGCGAGCGGGATGAGCTCCTCGATCTTCCTGACCACCTCGTCGGTGATCAGTGTGGGCTCGGCGAAGGTCGTGCCGCCGTGCACCACCCGGTGCCCGATCGCGACGAGCTCGGGAGAGTCGAGCCCCAGCCCTTCGGCGGCGAGCAGGTCGGCGACCACCTTCAGGGCCGCCCGGTGGTCGGGCACCGGGGAGCCGAGTTCGCCGATCCGCTCCACCACTCCCGAGGCCAGGTGCTCGGCGCCGCTCAGCAGCCGGTACTTCACCGAGGACGACCCGGAGTTGAGGACCAGCACCCGGCTCACAGCGTGACCTCCTGTGCCTGGATGGCGGTGATGGCGACGGTGCTCACGATGTCGTCGACCAGGGCGCCGCGTGACAGGTCGTTGACCGGCCGGCGCAGTCCCTGCAGAACCGGCCCGACCGCGACGGCCCCGGCCGAGCGCTGCACCGCCTTGTAGGTGTTGTTGCCGGTGTTCAGGTCCGGGAAGATCAGCACGGTCGCCCGGCCCGCTACCCGTGACCCGGGCAGCTTGGCCGCGGCGACGCGGGCGTCCACCGCCGCGTCGTACTGGATGGGCCCCTCGACCAGCAGGTCCGGCGCGCGCTCGGCGACCAGGGCGGTGGCGGCGCGGACCTTGTCGACGTCGGCGCCGCTGCCCGACTCGCCGGTGGAGTAGGACAGCATCGCGACCCTCGGCTCGACGCCGAAGCGCTCCGCGGTACGGGCCGAGGAGATCGCGATGTCGGCGAGTTGCTCGGCGTCCGGGTCGGGGTTGATCGCGCAGTCGCCGTAGACGAGCACCCGATCGGCCAGGCACATGAAGAACACCGAGGAGACGATCGAGGTGCCGGGGACCGTCCTGACGATCTGGAAGGCGGGCAGGATCGTCGCGGCCGTGGTGTGCGCGGCCCCGGAGACCATGCCGTGCACGAGGCCCCGGTACAGCATCATCGTGCCGAAGAAGTTGACGTCGGCGACCACCTCCACGGCCCGCTCGAAGGTGACGCCCTTGTGCGCCCGCAACCCGGTGTACTCCTGGGCGAACGACTCGCGCAGCGGCGAGGTCAGCGGATCGACGACGGTCACGCCCGACAGGTCGAGGCCGAGGTCGACGATCCGCCGCCGTACCACGTCCTCCCTGCCCAGCAGGGTGATGTCGACGATGCCGCGCCGCAGCAGGATGTCCGCCGCCCGCAGGATGCGGTCCTCCTCGCCCTCGGGCAGCACGATGTGCCGCCGGTCGGCCCGCGCCCGCTCCAGCAGGGTGTGCTCGAACATCATCGGGGTCACCCGCTTCGAGCGGGTCAGCTCGATCCGGTCGGCCAGGGCGGCGGCGTCCACGTGTGCCTCGAAGTGGCCCAGCGCCGTCTCGATCTTGCGGGGGTTGTCCGCGGTGAGCCGTCCCTCCAGGCCCGCCAGGACGGTCGCCACCTCGAAACTGCCCCCGTCTGCCGCGAGCACCGGCATGCTGGGCGCCAGGCGGGCTGTGAGCGCCTGTACGGCCGCCGTGGGCCGCTCCCCCACGGTGAGCACGACCCCGGCCGGTCTCACCGTACCGGCCGCCTCGGCGGCCAGCGAGACCAGCAGCAGGTCCGCGCGGTCGCCCGGTGCGATCACCAGCGCGCCGTCGGCCAGGTGCTCCAGGAACACCGGGAGCGTCGCACCGCCGAACACGAATCCGAACACGTCGCGGAGCAGGCCGTCCTCGTCGCCCTGGATCGGCTCCGCCGCCACCGCCCGCATGACCTGCCCGACGGTCGGCGCCGACAGCGACGGCCGCTCGGGGATGGCGTAGCAGGGGACCGGGAGCTCACAGTCGACGACCGTGCCCTCGGGCACCCGATTGGCGATCACCGCGAGCACGGTGCAGCCCAGGTCGGAGAAGACCTGGTAGCCGGTGCGCATCTCGGCCGCGATCTCCTCGGCGGCGTCACCGTGCGCGCCCACCACCACGATCACCGGGGCGCCGAACTCGGCGGCCAGGCGGGCGTTGAAACCCAGCTCGCGCGGCAGGTCGTCGGTGTCGAAGTAGCTGCCGAGCACCAGCAGCGCGTCACACTCCCGCTCCAGCGTGTGGAAGCGGGCGACCAGCCGGCCGACGAGCTCCTCGACGCCCCGCTCCGCGTAGATCTCCGCGGCCTCCTCGGCGCTCACCCCCGTCACCGCGGCGGCGGGGCGGTACCTGCTCCTGAGCAGTTCCAGGATGCGGTCCTCGCCGCTCCCGGTGATCGGCCGGAACACCCCCGTGCGACCGGCCCTCCGGGTGAGCAGCTCCATCAGGCCGAGTTCGACGATCTGCCTGCCGTCTCCCCGCCCGAGACCCGCCACATAGATGCTCCGCATACGCTCCCCCGCACCGTCGACCTTTAACAGGAGTAAACACCCTCCGTAGGAGGAAAACGGGCGACGGCCCACCCACCGATGCGGCGGACCAGCTCCGGGGTGGCCGCCGACTCCGCGTGGCCGTACCCGGGCTCGACCCACAGCTCCTTCGGCTCGCTCGCGTACCCGTAGATCTGGTACGCGTGGTCGAGGGGGAAGAACGGGTCCGCGTCCCCGTGCACGACGAGCAGCGGCGCCGGTGAGATCTTCGCGGCCGCCGCGTACGGCGCCAGCGGCAACGGGTCCCACACGCCCCTCATGATCCGGGTGTTCTTGCCCAGCCGGGTGAACAGCCGCCCGACCGGCCTCTCGATCGCCCAGTGCACCTGGCGCATCGGCCGGGTCCCCCGGTAGTACCACCGCGCCGGCGCGCTCACCGACACCACCGCGTCCACCCCGCCGAGCACCCCCGCGTGCCGCAGGGCCACCGCCCCGCCCAGCGAGAACCCGACGGTCACCACCCTGTGGTAGCCGATCGCCCGCGCGTGCCGCACCGCCGCGTCCAGGTCGAGGATCTCCAGGTCGCCCACCGTCGACAGTCCCCCCGAGCGGCCGTGCCCCCGGAAGTCGAACGCCACCACCCCGCCGAACCCGCTGAGCACGTGGGCGATGCGGCGGGTGGCGCGTTCCCGGTGCGATCCGGTGAAGCCGTGGGCCAGCACGATCCCGAGGCCGGCCGCCCCGCGCGGCGGGGTGTGCGCGGCATCGATCCGCAGATTGTCCCGGGTCATGAGCATCACGGGGAACGACGGTGCGTAGGGCATGGATCCGAGCTTAGGGATCGCCTGTCCCGCAGCCGGTCGCGACCGGCCTCATCCGGCGCGAACAGGGGGCTCGGAGCGTGAATTGCCGTACTTCATCTGTCAGAGGCGTGAGAGCGATTGTCCGGATCAACTAAAATGGGAGAGCCGCAGGTTCCGCGGCCGCCTCCACGATCACAGAGTGAGACTCCATCATGCCTTTGAACAGCCGCGACGACCTGCGGAACATCGCGATCATCGCGCACGTCGACCACGGCAAGACCACTCTCGTGGATGCCATGCTCTGGCAGTCGGGCGCATTCCGCGTCAACCAGGACGTGGACGACCGTGTCATGGACTCCAACGACCTCGAACGCGAGAAGGGCATCACCATTCTCGCGAAGAACACCGCGGTCAAGCACGGCGGTATGACGCTCAACATCATCGACACCCCCGGCCACGCCGACTTCGGCGGTGAGGTCGAGCGGGGTCTGTCCATGGTGGACGGTGTGGTGCTGCTGGTCGACGCCTCCGAGGGCCCGCTGCCGCAGACCCGGTTCGTGCTGCGCAAGGCCTTCGCCGCCAAGATGCCGGTCATCCTGTGCATCAACAAGGTCGACCGCCCCGACGCCCGGATCAAGGAGGTCGTGGACGAGGTCTACGAGCTCTTCATCGACCTGGACGCCACCGAGGAGCAGATCGACTTCCCGATCGTCTACGCCTCGGCCAAGGCCCGCCGCGCCTCGCTGAACCGTCCCGAGGACGGGAGCATGCCGGACTCCGAGGACCTGGAGCCGCTGTTCGAGGTCATCAAGAACACCATCCCGGCGCCGACGTACGACCCGACGGCCCCGCTGCAGGCGCACGTCACCAACCTCGACGCCTCCTCCTACCTGGGCCGGATCGCGCTCTGCCGGGTCCACCAGGGCACCATCAAGAAGGGCCAGCAGGTCGCCTGGTGCCGCACCGACGGCACCATCCAGCGGGTGAAGATCACCGAGCTGCTGATGACCGACGCGCTGGAGCGCAAGCCCGCCGAGGAGGCCGGTCCCGGCGACATCATCGCGATCGCCGGCATCCCGGACATCATGATCGGCGAGACCCTCGCCGACCCCGACGACCCGCGCCCGCTGCCCCTCATCACGGTCGACGAGCCCGCGATCTCCATGACCATCGGCACCAACACCTCGCCGCTGGTCGGCAGGGTCAAAGGCTCCAAGGTCACCGCCCGCATGGTCAAGGACCGGCTGGACAAGGAACTCGTCGGCAACGTGTCGCTGCGCGTCCTGCCCACCGAGCGTCCCGACGCCTGGGAGGTTCAGGGGCGTGGCGAGCTGGCGCTGGCCATCCTGGTCGAGCAGATGCGCCGCGAGGGCTACGAGCTGACCGTCGGCAAGCCGCAGGTGGTCACCAAGATCATCGACGGCAAGGTCCACGAGCCGGTCGAGCGGGTGACCATCGACTGCCCGGAGGAGTACCTCGGGGCGATCACCCAGCTGCTGGCCGTCCGCAAGGGCCGCATGGAGCACATGACCAACCACGGCACCGGCTGGATCCGGATGGAGTTCGTGGTCCCGGCCCGCGGCCTGATCGGCTTCCGCACCGAGTTCCTGACCGAGACCCGTGGCACCGGCATCGTGAACCACGTGTTCGAGAACTACGAGCCGTGGTTCGGTGAGCTGCGCACCCGCAGCAACGGCTCGCTGGTGGCCGACCGGCCGGGCCCGGTGACCCCGTTCGCCATGCTGAACCTGCAGGAGCGCGGCGTGCTGTTCGTCCAGCCGACCACCGAGGTCTACGAGGGCATGATCATCGGTGAGAACTCGCGCTCCGACGACATGGATGTGAACATCACCAAGGAGAAGAAGCTCACCAACATGCGCTCCTCGACGAGCGACACGACGGAGACGCTGATCCCGCCGCGCCAGCTCTCGCTGGAGCAGGCGCTGGAGTTCATCCGCGAGGACGAGTGCGTGGAGATCACGCCGGAGAACGTGCGCATCCGCAAGGTCGTCCTCGACGCCTCGACCCGCGCCAGGACCACCGCCCGCGCCAAGCGCGCCAACTGATCGCACCGGCCCTGCCCGGCCCGCGTCACCACGCGGGCCGGGCCTGGCCGGGGCCTGCGGCACCGTCACCCGCCGCCCTCCCGGTCCGGTGACAGCCGCACAGGCGGCGCGCCGAGCTCGGTTCCAGGAACAGCGAGGCTCCGAAACCCCGCCAATCCGGCGCGGGCCGCGTGCTTGCCGGTATCCGTTGAGCACGGCGCTCCGGGGCGGTCATGAGCAAGCGATGCCCGATGCTCGACGACCGGGTGTCAGGGGCTCCGGTAAGGCTGAACCCGCAGGAGTGCGGCGTGGTGACGCGGGTGCCCGCCCTTCCTGGGATATGAACCTGTGCTGGGGCTGCTCCCCTCCACAGCGGGGGAGCCCGGGAACCGTACGGGGGATCTCTCATGTTTCGCAGGACCTGTCTCGTGCTGGCCGTCGCGCTCGGCGCGCCGGTGGCCGGCACCGGCGCGGCCGCCCAGGCGACCGCACACGTACCGCGACGGCCCTGGCCGTCGGCCGAGGCCGTCATCAAGGACACGGCCGGAAAGAACGTCGGCTTTCTGAGCATCGACCACAGGCTGTACAACAAGTCCAGGCTCACGGTCACCGTCAGCGGCCTGAAGGCCGGCTATCACGGCTTCCACATCCACACCAGGGGCGTCTGCGATCCCAAGGCGGTCGACCCGGTCACCGGCAGCCCCTTCTCCAGCGCGGGCGCGCACTTCACCATCCACCCGGCCAGGCACGGCGAGCACTCCGGCGACCTGCCCAACCTCCTCGTCACCAAGGACGGCACCGGCGAGACCACGGTCGTGACCGACCGCTTCCGGGTGGGCCAGCTCTTCGACTCCGACGGCAGCTCCATCGTCATCCACACGCTGCCCGACAACCACGCCAACATCCCCGACCGCTACCGCCCCGCCGATCCCGGCGACCCGGCCGGCGGCAGCGGCCCGGACGCGGAGACCCTCAAGGCGGGAGACTCCGGCGGACGCGTCGCCTGCGGCGTGATCACCAGGAACTAGGAGCCGCTGCCCGCCGCGTTGCCGCCGGTCGCCACGGCGGGATCCGCGCGACAGGCTGCAGTGGCTTCCAACCGTCCTCCAAGATCGGCCAGGCAGGATCTCCCCATGGAAAGGGGAATCATCGCCATGCAGGTCATGACCGGCCGGATACATCTGGCCCTGCTGCTCGCGTGGGTGGCCTTCACCGCGCTCGTACTACTGCTCACCTGAGAGCACGCCCGGTACGGCCTCCGCCCGGGGGGGGACGGAGGCCGTACCGGATCCGTCAGGGGCTCTCGTACGGCAGCTCGACGGTGATCGTCAGGCCGCCCTCCTCCCTGGAGCCGGCGATCACGACGCCGCCGTGCGCCTCGGCGACGACCCGGACTATCGACAGTCCAAGACCGCTGCCGCGATCGGAGCGCAGCCGGTCGCCGTGCAGCCGCCGGAACGGCTCGAAGATCGTCTCGATCTCGTAGTGCGGTACGGGCAGCCCGGTGTTCGCCACCACCAGCTCCACCCGGTCGGCGCGCTGCCGGGTGGTCACCCACACCTGGCCGCCATCGTGGTTGTGCCGGATCGCGTTCTCCACGAGGTTCTGCACGAGCCTCTCGACCAGCACCGGCTCACCGGCGGTCTGCGCGGGGTCCAGCAGCCGGTGGATGGTCACCCCGCGCTCTCCCGCCTCCTTGCCCGCCAGGTCGAGCACATGCTCGACCACGTCGGTCAGGTCGAAGGGACGGCGGTCGAGAACCGCCTGCTCGCCCTCGGCCAGGGCGAGCAGGCCGTCGATCAGCCGCTCGTGGCGGGCGTTGACCAGCAGCAGGGACTCGCCGAGCCGCTTGACATCCTCGGTCGCGTCGGACCGCCTGACCGCCACGTCCACCAGGGTGCGGTTGATGGTGAGCGGGGTGCGCAGCTCGTGGGAGGCGTTGGCGACGAAGCGCCGCTGGCCGTCGAAGGAGCGGGCCAGGCGGCCGACAATGGTGTCGACGATGTCGACGAGCTCCTTGACCTCGTCGTCCCGCCCGGCATAGGTGATGCACCCGGTGAGATCATGGCTCTGGGCGATGTACCGCGCGCTCGCGGTGACCTCCCTGACGGGGCGGAGCGCCCAGCCCGCGGCCCGCCGGCCGGCCGCCGTCGCGATCCCGGCGGCCACGAGCACCGCGAGGCCGCCCACGGTGAAGACGTTGTTGATCGTGTCGGCCTGGTAGACGCGCCTTACCTGCGCGACCCGCTGCTCCGCCACCCGGTACTCGGGATGCTCCGGCCTGTAGTAGAAACCCGCGACCCGGATGTGCTGGGGATGCCGCAACCCGTCGCGGGGCTCCAGGCTCTGCCGTACCAGGAAGGCGAGTCCCGCGACCAGAACGACGCCGATGTAGAGGACCACCGTGCCGCAGACAACGGCGAACCGGAAACGAACGCTCATCCTCATGGAATGCGGTATCCCACTCCCGTGACGGTCTCGATGACCGGCGGGTCGCCGATCTTCCGGCGTAACTTCATCATCGTCGTCCTCACCGTGTTGGTGAACGGGTCGGTGTGCTCGTCCCACACCTTCTCCAGGAGCGTCTCGCTGGAGACCACCGCCCCGTCGGCGCGGAGCAGCTCGGCCAGCACACCGAACTCCTTGCGTGCGAGCGGCACGTAGCGGCCGTCGCGGAACACCTGCCGGTGCGCCCGGTCCAGGCTGATGCCGGCCCGCACCAGCATCGGCGGGTCGGCGGGGCGCACCCGGCGGCCCAGCGCGTGGACGCGGGCCGTCAGCTCCTCGAAGGCGAACGGCTTGGGCAGGTAGTCGTCGGCCCCCAGGGACAGTCCCGCCACCCGGCAGCGCACGTCACCCGCCGCGGTGAGCATGATGATCCGCACCAGGCCGCCCTCGGCGACCACGGCCCTGCACACGTCGTCGCCGTGCAGGCCCGGCAGGTCCCGGTCCAGGACGAGCACGTCGTAGTCGTGGATCCGCAGCCGTTCCAGCGCCGCCTCCCCGTCGTAGGCGACGTCGACGGCGAGCGCCTCCCCACGCAGCCCCTCCGCGATCGAGTCGGCGAGCATCCGCTCGTCCTCGACGACCAATACCCGCAAGACGCCTCCCCCGGCTCCGAACCGCGCCAGCGTGCCACAGGCGGCATAACGCGGGCATAACCGATTTCGGTGACGGCAAGGTTATCGGCCGATCGCTGGACTGCTCCCACCATGCCGGGAATCCCCGGCCTCAAACGGGGGACCATCCATGCTCACCTCACCCGGCGGCGTCACGACCATGCCCGCCGCGCCCGGCCGGAACGGGCCGCGCGACCGGCTCCTCGGCGGTCACCTGCCGTTCACCGTCGCGATCATGCTGGCGGCGGGGCTCCGCGGCCTCGTCATGCTCGGCTACGACACCGCCCAGCTCTACTGGTACGACTCCTTCACCTATCTGAACACCGCGGTCCATCTGGAGCCCTCCGGCGCGTTCCATCCGGCCGGGTACCCCTTCCTGCTCCGGCTGCTGCTGCCCTTCCACAGCGTCCAGCTCATCGCGGGCCTCCAGCACCTGATGGGCCTCGGCACGGCCCTGATGATCTATCTGGTGCTGCGCCGCCACGCACTCCCCGGGTGGGGGGCGGCCCTGGCCACCCTGCCGATCCTGTTCAACCCCGCGTTCCTGCGGCTCGAACACGCGGTGCTCTCCGACACCCAGCTCATCTTCCTCATCACCGCCGCCCTGACGGTTCTGATGTGGCGGGCCAGGCCGTCGGCGCGGGCCGCCGCCGTGGCGGGCCTGCTGCTGGCACTGGCCGGGCTCACCCGCACTGTCGCGGTGCCGCTGCTCGGCCTGGTCCTGCTCCACCTGCTCCTGCGGCGGGCCGGCTGGAGGCGGGTGGTCGCGCTGGCCGTCGCCGGGACGCTGCCGCTCGCCGCCTACGCGGGCTGGTATCAGCAGCATCACGGGCGGTTCGCGCTCAGCGGCTCCGACGGTGTGGCGCTGTGGGCGCGCACGATGACGTTCGCCGACTGCTCGGTGATCAGGCCACCGGCCCGGGAGGCGGTGCTCTGCCCGAACGGCACGGTGGTCGACGCCGCGTCCGAGTACGTCTGGGCCGCCGACGCCTCGCTCAACAGGTTGCCTGGAGGCCGGTTCGCCCACAACGACCTGGCCAGGTCCTTCGCGCTGCGCGCCATCGCCGCGCAGCCGCTCGACTATCTCCGCGAGGTCGCCCGCGACACCTCGCTCACCTTCGCGGCGACCCCGGTGCGCCACCCCCTGCGGGTCTCCCCCGCCCTGACGTTCCCCGTCGGTTCCTGGCAGCTGCCCGCCTTCCCGCTGATCGACCAGGTACGCCGGGAGTACGACGGCGACATCCGGGGGATGTCGTCGGTCGAGCCCTACGGGAGCCTCCTGGGCGCCTACTCCTACCCCGGGGTCCTGCACGGCCCGCTGCTCGGCGCGCTCCTGTTGCTGGGCGGCCTCGGAGCCGTCGGGCGGCGGCGCCCGGCCCTGCTGCCGTGGGCGGCGGCCGTCTTCCTGCTCGTCGCCCCGATCGCCGCACTGGACTTCGACCACCGATACGTGCTGCCGTCGATCCCGATGGCCTGCCTCGCCGCGGCCCTGGCCGCGACGGGCCTCAGCCACCGAGCTCGTGCCTGCGTCGCAGCAGGGCGGCGTGGTCGGCGCGGGCCCTGAGCAGGAACGCCACCTCAACCGGAACAGTCGGGAGACGGGCGCGGGAGGTTCACGCTCCACCGGGCCCCCACCAGATCTCAGAAGCCGCTGTCGACGGGGTACTTCCTGCCCGACAGCAGGCGCCTCCTCCCGTACAGCTCGGAGAGCGTGACCAGCCGGTAGCCCTTGGCGGCGAAATGGTGCAGCAGCCGCGGAACGGCCTGGACGGTGGAGGGATGGATGTCGTGCATCAGCACGATGGAGCCCGGTGTCGCCTCGGCCGCGCGGCGGGCGACGAGCGAGGAGTCCCTGTCGCGCCAGTCGAGCGTGTCGACGTCCCACAGGATCTGGGCGAGCCCCAGGTGGCGGCTCTCCGCGGCGACCCGGGCATCGGTCGCCCCGTACGGCGGGCGCATGAGGTCCATCGTCACCCCCGTCGCGCGCTTGACGATCCACTGGGTACGGTTCAGCTGCTCTCTGATGCCGGCCTCCGACAGCCCAGGCAGCTCCGGGTGGCTCCAGCTGTGGTTGCCCAGCTCGTGCCCCTCGGCCACCATCCTGCGGAGGATCCGCTCGCCGTCCCCGGGCACCATCTGCCCGACGACGAAGAATGTCGCCCTGCCCTGGTGCCTGGCGAGCATGTCGAGCAGGGCATTGGTGTAGGCCCCCGGACCGTCGTCGAAGGTCAGCGCCACGCATCTGACCCGCTCGCAGTTGATCCTGCGTGCCGGACGCGGAACGGGGAAGTTTCCCACCGGCCAGTCCGGCCGGGCCTCGGCCCTCCTCGCGCCCGCCGTCCCCGAGGCGGTCGCCGAGGGCACGCCGGCGGCGGGGGCACCGGCGGGCGCGGTACGTCCCGGGGGTCCGGTCGGCCCGGCGGGCACGATGGGCACGATGGGGGCGGTCGGCTCGTTCGGCCCGATCGGCGTGGCCCGCCCGGTGGGCGCGCCGGTCACGGTAGGCGAGGGAGCGCCTGTCGTGGTGATCGGAGAAGCGCACCCAGCCACCGCGAACAGCAGGGCCATCGACACCATCCGTACCCGCATGCTTCCCCCCGAAAGCAACGCGGGGACGGCGAGCGGCCCCCGGCCACGTCCCCCGCAAGGTCATAGCCGGGTCTTCCCCCAGGATGGGACATAGACTGCCGATTGGCCCGTACCGACGCGCCACTTCGACGCCACATTGAATGAGATGCGCACCCGGGGGCGACGTCTCATCCGATGAGATCAGTTAGCGCCTTAAAGGGGCTCCTTCCGGCGAACATCTCATATCGGTCAGCGATCCGGCGTCTCGCGGGGCTCGGTCACGACCATCACGAACCGCAGCGGGACCTCCCCCTCGTTGGCGTACCGGTGCGGGCGGTCGGCGCTGAACACGACCGCGTCACCCTCCTCGGCGATATGGCTCCTGCCGTACACCGAGAGGGTGAGCCGCCCTTCCAGCACGGCCAGCATCTCGCGCGTGCCCGGCGGGTGGGCGTCGCCGTCGTGGTGGTCGCCGGGGGCCAGTCGCCAGTCCCACAGCTCCAGGATGGCGGGCGCGTCGGTGCCGACCAGCAGGCGCGCGGTGCCGGAGTCACCGTGCGGGAAGGTGACCATGTCCGTGCTGTGGACGATCCGGACCACGGGCGTGTCGGAGACCTCCACCATCCGCGCGACGGTCACCCCGAGCGCGTCGGCGATGCGGGTGAGCGTGGTGATGCTCGGGTTGGTCCTGCCCTGCTCGACCTGGACCAGCATGCCCCGGCTCACCCCGGAGCGCGCGGCGAGCTCGTCGAGGGTCATCTGCCGGTGCGCCCGCTGGGCCCGCACGTTGTTGGCGACCGCGGCGGTGATCGTTTCTGGGTCCATAAGTTCAGTCTAGTTAACTTGTTTTACACTCCATTGCACTCCATATATTGTACTAGGAGTACATTCCATTGAACTGAGGTGACGTGTGACCGCTGTGGTGCTGGCGACGGCCTGCGCGATGGTTTACGGCACCGCGGACTTCCTGGGCGGCCTGGCCACCCGCCGGTCGCGGGTGCTCGCCGTGGTGGTTCTCTCCCAGATCGCCGGGCTGGCCGTGGCCATCGCGCTGCTGCCGATCCTGCCGGGAACCCCCGCGCCCGTGACGCTGGCCTGGGGCGCGGCCTCCGGGCTCTGCGGCGCGGCGGCGGTGGTGCTGTTCTACCGGGCACTGGCCACCGGCGTGATGTCGGTGGTGGCGCCGATCACCGCGACCGTCTCGGCGGTGCTGCCCGTGCTGTTCGGGCTGGCCGTCGGGGAGCGCCCCGAGCCGATGGCGCTGGTGGGCGTGGTCCTCGCGTTGCTGGCGGTGCTACTGGTGAGCCGCGACTCCTCCGGCGGGAAAGGCGGCAGCGGGTACGGCCCGATCCTGGCCTCACTCGCCGCGGGCGCGGGTTTCGGCGGCTTCTTCATCCTGCTCGCCCAGGCCCCGGCGGAAGGCGGCGTGTGGCCTCTGGTCGGGGCGCGCCTGGCCTCGGTCACTCTCATCGCCCTGCTGGCCCTGGCCACCGGCCGCAGCCTGCGTCCCGGGCCGGGCACGCTACGCGTCATCATCGCGGCCGGGACGCTCGACATGGTCGCCAACGTGCTCTTCATGCTCGCCCAGCAGCGCGGGCTGCTGAGCCTCGTCGGCGTCCTGGTCTCGCTCTACCCGGCGAGCACGCTGCTGCTGGCCCGTCAGGTGCTGGGGGAACGGCTCAATACCGTGCAGACCGTGGGCATCGGCTTCACGCTCGCCGCGGTCGCGCTGATCGCATCCGGCTGACCCGTCCGCCCTGTCAACGACTCAGGCCCCCGGGCCCGCTCGACGGATGAGCGACTCAGGCCACCCGGGCCTGCTCGATGGCCGAGCGGAGGCCGCCCTCCTCGCGGGCGTAGTCCTCAAGCATGGTGCGGAGCTGGCGGCGACCCCGGTGCAGGCGGGACATGACCGTGCCGATGGGGGTGCCCATCCGCTCGGCGATCTCCTTGTAGGCGAAGCCCTCGACGTCGGCCAGGTAGACGGCGACCCGGAAGTCCTCGGGCAGGGCACGCAGGGCGTTCATGACCGCGCTGTCCGGCAGCTGCTCCAGTGCCTCGGTCTCGGCGGACTTGAGACCGCTGGACGTGTGGGACTCGGCGGCGGCGAGCTGCCAGTCCTCGATCTCCTCGGCGGCCGAGAGCTTGGGCGAGCGCTGCTTCTTGCGGTAGTCGTTGATGAAGTTGTTGGTCAGGATGCGGTGCAGCCACGCCTTGAGGTTGGTGCCCTCGCGGAACTGGTGGTACGAGGTGAACGCCTTGGTGACGGTCTCCTGGACCAGGTCCTCCGCATCGGCGGTGTTGCGGGTCAGGCGCATCGCGGACGCGTAGAGCTGGCTGGTGACCGGCACGACATCGCGCTCGAACCAGTCCTGGCGCTGCTCTTCCGTCATCGTGATCATTGGATCCCCCTCGTGCTTTTCCCCCCGCTACCGCCCGGCAAGACCGTGGTGCACCCTCTCTGACGGCGTAGCCGATGCTCGCAGGCACCCCGTAAGGGGGCCGTTAAAAGCCCTGCGCGATCGGGAGACTGCTCGCTGACTGCACCAACGGCGGGTACGACACGCCCTACAGCCGAACAAGTATCAATATCGTAACATCGTTCTCCGTATTCAGTCGAAGGTGTGTCTATCATCACATAACCCCAGGTAGCAATAACTTTCGGGTTAGGAAAAATGTCAACCACCATGCCCCCTGGACCCGCCCCCGGGCCGGGGCCCGCGCCCGCAGAAGTTCCGAGACCCATCTCCACGTCTCCCCGCTTCCCACGCGTTGGGGACTTAATCACCACTTGGAAGACGGCCCGGCGCCCCTGGCGGTTCACCACCCGCTCTCCCCTGCGGACCCGGCTCGTACCGTGGTCGCGTCTGAGTATGGGATGCGCGGGTACCTGAAATCGATCAGTATTTGAGAAGGCCCCGCCCGGGGACGCGCTCCCGCCGCGGGCCGGCCGCGACAGGCGGGGGCCGGAACGGCTCGCCGGCCCCGTGCCGGTCCCGGCATCGGAAGGCGGGACAGGCGTCCCGCCCCTCCCTGCCGGTCAGCCGGCCCTGGCCGGGTCGACCTCGAAGATCTTGGCGAGGTCGTCGAGGATGGCGTGCGCGCCCTGGATGCCGACGGCGGTCATCCAGGTGGTGTCACTGACCTCGTGCTTGGCGCCCTTGAGCTTGCCCCAGAGCGGGTTGGCCTCGAACTTCTCCTTGACCGGCCCGACCTCCGGGACATTGTAGGCCGCGACGAAGATGTGGTCGGCGTCGAGCTGGGAGATGTTCTCCTGGCTGATCGGAACCATGATCGTGTCGGTCACGGTCGGCTGGTCGGCGGGACGCGGGAACCCGGCGTCCTTGAGCACCAGGCCCGAGTAGGAGCTCTCCACGTACAGCCGGACCGTCGGCTCACCCGCGAAACGGGTGATGGAGACGGTGGGCAGCCTGCCCTCCTTGGCCTTGATGGACGCACCGATCGCGGCGGCGCGGTCCTGATATTCCTTGATCTTCTGCTCGGCGAGGTCCTCCTTGCCCAGGGCCTGGCCCACGAGCTTGAGGTTCTCCTTCCAGATGGCCCCGGTGGTCTCGCTGAACACCGTCGGCGCGATCTGCGACAGCTTGTCGTACAGCGCCTCGTGGCGGACCTTGGCCGAGACGATCAGGTCGGGCTTGAGCGCAAGGATCCGCTCCAGGCTGGGCTGTTCCAGGGTCCCGACCGAGGTGGCCTCCTTGGCGTGGCCGAGGACCGGGGTCAGGTAGTCGGGGAGCGTCCCCTCAATCCCCCGGTAGCTGGTGAAACCGACGACCTCGGTCTCCAGGGTCAGCACCGCGTCGACGAAGCTCTGGTCCAGGGCCACGACCCGCTTGGGCTGGGCCGGGATCGTCGCCTCTCCCATGACGTGCTTCACGGTCCTGGGGAAGGCCGCCGTGTCGCTCGCCGCGGGGGCCGCGGATGCGCCGGCGGCGCCGGAGGTCTCCGCGGAGGTCTCCGGGGTACTGGATCCGCAGGCGGCGAGACCCGCGGACAGCGCGACTCCCACCACTCCGACGGCCAGGGCGCGCAGTGCTCTCATGTTCCTGGATCTCCTCACAAAGTTTAGGCAAGCCTTATTTAGCTTAGCCATACCTAAACTGGCATACTCAACCTCGATCACGCAAAAAAGGGGAGGTCAGGTGATCAATACGAGGTCCGTCCCACGGGCCGCCCCGCCCGGCACCGTCCGGAGAATCCACAACCGCCGCCTCCTCGTGCTGGGCGGACTGCTCGCGCTCCTGGCGACGACGGTCACGCTGAGCCTCGCGTTCGGCGCCAAACCGATCCCGCCGGCCGACGTCTGGCACGCGCTCACCGGCCCCACCGGCACCGAGAACGACATCATCGTCTCGTCGCTGCGCATCCCCAGAACCGCCATCGGCGTCATGGCCGGGATCGCCCTCGGCGTCGCGGGCGCCCTCATGCAGGGCCACACCCGCAACCCGCTGGCCGACCCGGGACTGCTCGGCGTCACCCAGGGCGCCGCCTTCGCCATGGTCCTCAGCATCGTGGTCCTGGGGGTCACCAGCCCGTACGGCTACATCTGGTTCGGCCTCGCCGGTGCCCTCATCGCCAGCGCCGGGGTGTTCGCCCTCGGCATGGCCGGCGGCCGAGGCGGCCCCACACCGGTGACCCTGGCCCTCGCGGGCACCGCCGTCAGCGCCTTCCTCTACGGGCTCACCTCGGCGCTGGTGCTGCTGGACGAGCAGGCCATGGACACCTTCCGCTTCTGGCAACTGGGGTCGATAGCGGCCAGGGGCGCGGACGTGGCCTGGCAGGTGCTCCCCTTCATCGCCGTCGGCCTGATCGCGGCCCTGGTCAACGCGCCCGGTCTCAACGCGCTCTCCCTGGGCGAGGACGTCGCCCGCGCGCTCGGCCAGAACGTCGTCCTGACCCGCGCCGTCGGCATCATCGCCATCACCCTGCTCAGCGGCGCCTCCGTGGCGGTCTGCGGCGCGCTGGCCTTCGTCGGCCTGATCGTCCCGCACCTCACCCGGCCGCTCTCCGGCCCCGACCACCGCTGGCTGTTGCCGTACTCCGGCCTGGCGGGCGCCTCGGCCCTGCTCCTCGCCGACGTCATCGGCCGCGTGGTGGCCCATCCCGGCGAGCTGGAGGTGGGGGTGGTCCTCGCCCTCGCGGGCGCGCCGTTCTTCATAGCCCTGGTACGGCGCAGAAGGCCGGTGCGGCTGTGACCTCCCCCCTGAACTCCACCGCACCCCCGGACCTCGCGAGCAGGCAAGCGCTGCGCATCGGTCCCGCCTCCTGGCTGCTCCGGCCGCGCTCCGTGGCCGCCGCACTGGTGCTGCTGGGCACAACGGTGCTGCTCATGGCGCTCAGCATGCGCCTCGGCGACATTCCGATGAGCGTCTCCGAGGTCTTCCGTGCCATCACCGGCGACGGGCCCGACCATTTCGTCGTCATGCAACTCCGGCTTCCCCGCGCGCTGACCGGCGCCGGAGTCGGTGCGGCGCTCGCCCTATCCGGGGCGATCGTCCAGGCCATCGCCCGCAACCCGCTGGCCAGCCCGGACATCCTGGGCGTCACCACCGGCGCCAGCGTGACCGTGGTCGCGGTCATCGTGGCGGCGGGAAACACCTGGGGCGGCGTGAGCGGCGTCCTCGCCGAGGCGGGCGTCCCCGCGGCGGCCCTGCTCGGCGGCCTGATCGGCGCGCTGACCGTCTACCTGCTGGCCTGGCGCAAAGGCATGGACGGCTACCGGCTGGTCCTGGTCGGCATCGGCGTCTCGGCGATCTGCACCAACCTCAAGTTCTGGCTGCTGACCGTCGGCGACGTCAACGACAGCAGCCGGGCCATGGTCTGGATCAGCGGCTCGCTGAACGGCCGGGGCTGGGAGCACGTGGTGCCGGTCATGATCGCGCTGGCCGTGCTCGTCCCACCGGTGTTGCTCGGCACCGCCTCGCTCGGCGCGCTGCGCTTCGGCGACGACACCGTGACCGGCCTGGGGGTGCGGATGAACCTCACCAGGGGACTGATGATCCTCGCGGCCGTACTCCTCGCGGCGGCGGCGACCGCCTCCGCCGGGCCGATCGCGTTCGTCGCCCTGGCCGCACCACAGATCGCACTGCGCCTGGCCGGGGTGGCACAGCCCCCGCTGGTCGTCTCGGCCCTCGCCGGCGCGGTCCTCACCGTCGGCGCGGACCTGGTCGCCAGGACCGCGTTCAGCCCCGTCGAGCTGCCGGTGGGCGTGGTCACCGGAGTCATCGGCGCCCCCTACCTGATCTATCTCCTCATCCGTGTGCGCAGGAAGGCCCGTACGTGAGACTTCAGGCCGTTGACCTCAAGCTGGGCTACGGGGACCGCGTCGTCGTCGACGGCCTCGATCTCGGGATCGAGACCGAGACGGTGACCGCCGTCATCGGGCCGAACGGGTGCGGCAAGTCCACGCTGCTGCGCGCCATGGGGCGGCTGCTCAAGCCGTCCGGCGGCGAGGTACTGCTGGACGGCAAGCGCATCGACAGGATGCCCGGCAGGGAGGTCGCCAGGATCCTGGGCGTGCTGCCCCAGGCCCCCTCGGCACCCGAGGGGCTGACCGTCGCCGACCTGGTCTCCAGGGGACGGCACCCGCACCAGACCTGGTACCGGCAGTGGTCGTCCGACGACGAGTCCGCGGTCGGCGCGGCCCTGGCCATGACCGGCCTGCTCGACCTGGGCGACCGCCCGCTGGACGAGCTGTCAGGCGGGCAGCGGCAGCGGGCCTGGATCTCCATGGCCCTCGCCCAGGGCACCGACCTGCTGCTGCTCGACGAGCCGACGACCTTTCTCGACCTCGCCCACCAGATCGAGGTGCTGGAGCTGGTACGCAGGCTCCACGGCGAGCTGGGCCGCACCGTGGTGATGGTCCTGCACGACCTGAATCTCGCCGCCCGCTACGCCGACCGCCTGGTGGCCATGCGGGACGGCAGGGTCGTCGCCGCCGGACCCCCGTCCGAGGTGCTCACCGAGGCCCTGCTGGCGGAGGTCTTCGAGCTGGACGCCAAGGTCATCGAGGACCCGGTGGCCGGCACCCCGCTGGTCGTCCCCATCGGCACCCGGTCCCACGCCCCGCGCTGAGGGCGGGCGCGGCGGGGCTCGGTCCGGCCTCACCCGCTTCGGGATCGAACCGGGCCACGCCGACCGGCCTCCCCCCGAGACCGACCGGCCCGGCGGGACTCACACCCCGAGGAGCGTGTCCACGAAGACCTCGGGATCGAACGGGGCGAGGTCGTCGGGTCCCTCGCCGAGGCCGACCAGCTTGACCGGGACGCCCAGCTCGCGCTGGACGGAGATGATGATGCCGCCCTTGGCGGTGCCGTCGAGCTTGGTCAGGGCGATGCCGGTGATGTTGACCACCTCGGCGAACACCTGGGCCTGGCGCATGCCGTTCTGGCCCGTGGTGGCGTCGAGAACGAGCAGAACCTCGTCGACGGTGGCCTTCTTCTCGATGACGCGCTTGACCTTGCCGAGCTCGTCCATCAGGCCGGTCTTGGTGTGCAGCCGCCCGGCGGTGTCGACGATCACCACGTCGGCCTTCTCGCCGATGCCCTCGGCGACGGCGTCGAAGGCCACCGAGGCGGGGTCGCCGCCCTCCGGGCCGCGTACCACCGCGGCTCCGACCCGGTCCCCCCAGGTCTGCAGCTGGTCGGCGGCGGCGGCACGGAAGGTGTCGGCGGCGCCCAGCACGACCTTGCCGCCGTCGCCGATGAGGACGCGCGCCAGCTTGCCGGTGGTGGTGGTCTTGCCGGTGCCGTTGACCCCGACCACGAGGACCACCGCGGGACGCTCACCGTGCGGCTTGACGTGCAGCGTACGGTCCATGTCGGTACCGATCTGGGTGAGCAACTGCTCCCTGAGCAGGGCGCGCGCCTCCTCGGGCGTCCGGCTGCCCAGCACCTTCACCCGGGTACGCAGCTCGTCGACCATCGCCCGGGTCGGCGCCACGCCGACGTCCGCGGTGATCAGGGTCTCCTCGATCTCGTCCCAGGCGTCGTCGTCGAGACGGTCACGGGAGAGCAGCTCCAGGAGCCCCTTGCCCAGGGTGCTCTGCGACCGGGCCAGCCGGGCGCGGAGCCGCACCATCCGGCCGGCGGACGGCGGCGGGATCTCGATCTCCGGGATGACGGCGGCCTCGGGCTCGACCGGCCTGGCCGGCGGCGGCACGGTGGTCGTCGCCTCGTCGTCCATGACCGCGCCCCTGCCGGGGGCCCGCGTCTCCTCGGGGGCCGGCGGCGCCTCGGGCGCCTCGACCCGCGGCGGCGCGCTGGTGCCCCCCCTCCTGAACAGCAGGAGCATGCCGCCGGCCGCCAGCAGGGCGACGACGACGATGATCGCGATTATGCCGAGATAGGCTTCCACAAGACCACAGTTTTCCAGACGCCCCGGGATGCTCCGACCTCAAGGGGTCCGGCCTGGTTCGCGGTTCCTCACCGTCGGTCACCATCTCACCGCGCGGACCGCCCTGGACCGTCCTCGAAAACCCGGACGGATCCGCGACCCCTGACCGCCTCCGAGCACCGGAACGGGCTCACGACCTCCCGGCCCTCCGGGACCACCCCCCGGAAACCTGGGCAGGCTCACGACCTCCCACCGCTTCATCCCGAGGGCGGCCCCGGACCACCACACGGACCCTCCGGAAACCCGGAGGATTCAGGCGGGCTCGTTCTCCCTCAGGCGCTGGCTGATGACCTGGGTGACGCCGTCCCCACGCATCGACACGCCGTACAGCGCGTCGGCGATCTCCATGGTGCGCTTCTGGTGGGTGATGATGATGATCTGCGAGGTCTGCCGGAGCTCCTCGAAGAGGGTGAGCAGGCGCTGGGTGTTGGTGTCGTCCAGCGCGGCCTCGACCTCGTCCATCACGTAGAACGGCGAGGGCCGCGCCTTGAAGATGGACACGAGGAACGCCACCGCGGTCAGCGACCGCTCGCCACCGGACAGCAGCGACAGCCGCTTGACCTTCTTGCCCGGCGGCCGGGCCTCGACCTCGACACCGGTGGTCAGCATGTCCTCCGGGTCGGTGAGCAGCAGCCTGCCCTCACCACCGGGGAACACTCGCGTGAAGATCGTCTCGAACTCGCGGGCCACGTCCGCGAAGGCGGCGCCGAAGATCTGCTCGACCCGCTCGTCGACCTCCTTGACCACGAGCAGCAGGTCGCGGCGGGTCTTCTTGAGGTCTTCCAACTGCGAGGTGAGAAACGAGTGCCGCTCCTCAAGAGCCGCGAACTCCTCGAGCGCGAGCGGGTTGACCTTGCCGAGCTGGGCCATCTGCCGGTCGGCCACCCTGGCCCGTTTGAGCTGCTCCTCGCGGTCGTAGGGGACGGGCTCGCCGTCCACCGTCGGAACCGGCTCGCCGGGGCCGTACTCGGCGATGAGAGTGTCCGCCTCGACGCCGTACTCCTCCACCGCCCGCTCCTGGAGCTGCTCCAGGCGGAGCCGCTGCTCGGTGCGGGCCACCTCGCTGCCGTGTGCCCGGTTGACCAGCTTGTCCAGCTCACCGGTGAGCTCACGGACCCGGATCCTGACCGCCTTGAGCGAGGCGTCGACCTGCCCGCGGACCCGCTCCGCCTCGTCGCGCTCTCCCGCTGCGGCGGCCAGGGAGCTCTCCAGCGTGCGCAGCGCCAGCTCCGCGCCCCTGACGACCGCCTGGGCCGTCCGAGCCTGCTCGCGCCGCCGCTCCCTGCGCTCGGCCGCCCTGGACCTCTCCTCGCGCTCACGCTCCGCGGCGCGCGTCAGCTCCTCCGCCCTGCCGTCGATGCCCCTGACCCGCTCCTCCGCCGTCCGTACCGCGAGGCGGGCCTCCATCTCGTCCTGCCTGGCCGTCGCGCAGATCTCGGCGAGCTCGTCACGCAGGTCGGTGCTGGGCTCGATCTCCAACTCCTCGGCACCCACGGCCGCGGCGAGCCGCTCCTCCAGCTCGGCGAGACCGGCCGCGTCGCGGTCACGCGCCTCCTCAGCGGCCCGTACGCCCGCTGCCAGGCGCTCGCACTCGTCGCGGGCCGCCCTGGCGGCGGCGTCCAGCTGGGCGAGCCGTCTGGCCACCGCGGCGATCTTCTGGTCCGCGTCGCGCTGCCTCGCCCTGACCCGGTCCAGGGCGGCCTGCGCCGCATTGACCCCGGCCTGCGTGTTCTGCACTCCCGTCTGTGCCTCGGCGACCCGCGCCTGGGCGGTCTCGACCGCGAGCTGCGCCGCCCCCTCGGCCTCCGCGGTCTCCTCCAGCTCCGTCGCCGCGAGCTCGGCGGCGACCCTGGCCTCGGCCAGGTCGGCGGTCGCCTCGTCGAGCGCGGCCCGCATCTGAATGGCGGAGGTGGCGCCCGCCGAACCGCCGCCGGCGGCGGCGTGGGCACCCAGGAGGTCGCCGGAGCGGGTGACGGCCCGCAGCCCGGGATACTGCTCGACCGTCTTCCTCGCGGTCGCGAGATCGTCCACGACCAGCACGCCCGCCAGCAGATGGGTGGCGGCGGCCCGCAGCTCGGTGGAGACCGTGACCAGGTCGATCGCCCACTCCGCGCCCGCCTGCGGCACCTGGCCCGGCGGGACCGCCGCTTCACCCGCGGCGATGACGAGGCCGGCCTGGCCGCCGTCGCGGCCCCGGAGAAACTCGATGGCGTCGGCCGCGCTCTGCAGCGACTCGACGGCGACGGCCTCGGCGGCGGCCCCGAGCACGGCGGCGACGGCCACCTCGGCGCCGGGCCGCACCGACAGCATGGTCGCCACCGGCCCGAGCACCCCGGCCAGGTCCGCGGCGAGCAGCGCGGCGCCGCCGTCGGCACCACCGGCCAGGCCCATCTCCAGCGCCTCGAACCTGGCCTCCAGTGCGGCCACCTGGCGCTGCGCCTGCTGGTCGGCCTTGCGTGCCGCGGCGAGGGCGGCCCGGGCGGCGCCGAGCGCGGCGTTCGGGCCCACGACGGCCGCCTTGGCCTCCTCGACCCCGGCCCTGGCCGACTCGACGGACTCCCTGGCCTGCTCGACCGTCTCCAGGGCGATCTCCAGCTCCTCGGCGAGGGCCGGATCGGCGGCCGGTTCGGCCAGCTCCTGGCTGTCGTGCTCGGCGCGGGCCTCCTCGGCGCGCTGTTCGGCCTCCTCCAGCGAGCGCCGCAACCGGCCGATCTCCTCCTCGGCGGCCCCCGCCCGGCTGCGCGCCGCCCCGAGGAGCCCCCTGAGCCTGGCCAGGCTCTCGCGCCGGTCGGCGGCGGCCCTGGCCTCCGCGGCCAGCCGCCGCTCCTCCGCGGCGAGTGCGGTCTCGGTCTCGGTGCGCCTGGCCACGGTTTCCGCGAGCGACTCCCGCTCCCCCTCGAGCAGCTCGACCAGGACCCGCTCCTGCTCGCGGACCTCCTCGGCCTCACGTTCGAAGTCCTCCGGATCGCGCCCCCGCCGCTCCACCGCGGTGTCGGTGGCGTGCCGGTGCCGCTCGGCGGCGAGTCCCGCCAGGCCCCTGAGGCGCTCGCGGAGGGAGGAGAGCCGGAAGAACGTCTCCTGCGCGGCGGTCAGGCGCGGCTGGGCCTCGGCCTCGGCGGCCTCCAGCTCGGCCTCGGCGGCCTGGCCCTGCTCCAGCTCGGTCTCCACCGCGGTGCGGCGGGCGAGGACCGCCGCCTCGTCGGCCATCTCCCGTTCCAGGGTGGTCCGCAGGGTGAGCACGTCGTCGGCGAGCAGCCGGAGCCTGGCGTCGCGGAGGTCCGCCTGGATGACGGCGGCCTTGCGGGCGATCTCGGCCTGGCGGCCCAGCGGTTTGAGCTGGCGGCGCAGCTCGGTGGTGAGATCCTGCACCCGGGTCATGTTGGCCTGCATCGCGTCGAGCTTCCGCAGCGCCTTCTCCTTGCGCTTGCGGTGCTTCAGGACGCCCGCGGCCTCCTCGATGAACGCCCGGCGCTCCTCGGGTCCCGCGTGCAGCACCTGGTCGAGCTGGCCCTGTCCGACGATGACGTGCATCTCGCGGCCGATACCGGAGTCGGACAGCAGCTCCTGGATGTCGAGCAGGCGGCAGGTGTCGCCGTTGATGGCGTACTCGCTCTGGCCGGCCCTGAACATCAGGCGGCTGATCGTCACCTCGGTGTAGTCGATCGGGAGCATGCCGTCGGTGTTGTCGATGGTCAGCGTGACCTCGGCGCGGCCCAGCGGTGCCCGCGAGGAGGTGCCGGCGAAGATGACGTCCTCCATCTTGCCGCCGCGCAACGACTTGGCGCTGTGCTCCCCCATGACCCAGGCCAGGGCGTCGACCACGTTGGACTTTCCGGATCCGTTGGGGCCGACGACCGCGGTGATGCCCGGCTCGAAGCGGAGCGTGGTGGCCGAGGCGAAGGACTTGAAACCGCGCAGGGTAAGGGTCTTGAGATACAAAGAGAGCCCCCCATTCACGGTGTGACCGCGCCGGCCCGCGTGTCCCGCGCCGTGCCCCGGGCGCCGATGAACGCGTCTTCCCTGTCACCCCACGGCTTCGCCAACGCGGGAAGACTACCGTTCTTCACCCGCACCCGCCCGCACACCGCCTATGGTGCCCTGCATGAACGCGGAACGCGGTGCTGACGGAGCTCCGTCACGCCCATCGAGCGGCAGGGGTCGTCTCGGGCGGCGTGCATTCCTGGTGGGCGGCGGGCTGACCGCGCTGGGCCTCGGCGGCGCCGCGCTGGCGGCCGGTCCGGACGGCATCAGGGGGGCGTACGCCCAGATCGTCTGCGGCGCGGTCCCCGCGCCCCCGGTGACCTCTCCTGGAACGCTCCAGCGCAGCCAGGTCGACCGGCACCGGGTCATCGTCGGGATGCCGCCGGGGGCGACGGACGGGCTGCCTGTGGTGATCATGCTTCACGGGGCCGCGGGTGACGCGCGCACGCCGTTCGACGTCTACGCGATCGACCGCTACCTGGCCGCCGGGGGCGGGCGCTTCGCGCTGGCCTCCATCGACGACTGGCCCTCCGCCGACATCCCGGGCAGCCTGCTGCCCTACCTGAGCATGAACGGGATGGACACCGCGAAGATCGGGCTGATGGGCTGGTCGGCGGGCGGCGCGGGGGCGCTGAGGCTGGCCGCGGAGCTGGGTCCCGCGCAGGTGGGGGCGGTCGTCGCGGCGTCGCCGGCGGTGAGCGCGGCGCAGGCGCCGCTGCGCGAACTGGTGAACATCCCGGTCTGGCTGGGGTGCGGGGAGCGCGACGCGTGGGCACGGCAGACCCAGACCATGCTGAAGGCACTGAAGGCACTGGGTGCCACTGCCGAGGGAGGGATCAGCGAAGGATGCCAGGACACGGCCTATCGCCGCAGGGTGTTACCCGAGCAGCTGGCCTTCCTCGCACGACATATATGACACATAGGACATATAGGACGTAAATAACATATATGACAAGGGACGCCCCGGTGAGGCGTCCCCGGACAGTGTGTTTCCGCCCCGACCCCGTTAGGTGAGAGCCGGCTCGCGATCCTGCAGACGGTTGAACTCCTCGTCGCGGGCACTTGCCGCGAGTTCGTCGTTCTGGGCCTGGAGCCGGGTGAGCTCTCCCTCGAGATCACGGATGCGCTGCTGGAGACGACGCATTTCCGAGACCATACGAGGGTCGGGACCGCCGACGTGGCCTAGTAGAGCCTTCGCCATAGTAAAGGGTCCTCCACGCTGAGTGACCAGACTGGTTCGCGCACTTCTTTGCCGCGGGAGGGGTGCGCGTGGTTCTTTGTCAAGAGTCGCACCGGTGAGGGAGACGGTCAAGCTGAACGCTCCGAATGGATGCACCAGTAGGCACTCTCGACAGTCAACTATACCGTATTTTGGGCGGTTTAGGAAAGTGGTCAGCGCTCGACAAAACCCTCAAGACCGCCTTTGGCCTCGCTCCAACGTTCGACGACCCCGTCCACCCTGCCGGGCGTCTCACCGCCCCTGAGCAGCTCAAGCAGCATCGCGCACGACCTCTCGGGCCCCTGCGCGACCACCTCGACCCGGCCGTCGGCCGTGTTGCGCGCCCAGCCGGCCAGGCCGAGCCCCAGCGCCCTGGACCGCGTCCACCAGCGAAAACCCACACCCTGCACATGGCCCCTGACCCAGGCGGTCAGTCGCACGTCCGTCACGCCGCGGCCCTCCTCGGCCTGGGCTGGCAGCGCGGGCAGCTGTAGGAGGAACGGTTCATGAACGACTCGCGAACGATCGGGGCACCGCACCGCGGGCAGGGCTCGTCGCGCCTGCCGTAGACCGCGAGGGAACGGTCGAAGTAACCGCTCTCACCATTGACATTCACGTAAAGACTGTCGAAAGATGTGCCGCCCTCGGCCAGTGCGGCGGACATCACCGCCCTGGCGGCGCCCAGCAACTCGGCGATCTTCGGCTTGGTCAGCGCTCCGGTGGGCCGGGTGCCGTGCAGCCTGGCCCGCCAGAGAGCCTCGTCGGCGTAGATGTTGCCGACACCGCTGATCAGCGACTGGTCCAGCAGCGCGCGCTTGACCTCGGTCTGCCGGGCACGCAGCCGGCGGGCGAAGGCCTCGTCGTCGAAATGCCCCTCGAACGGGTCGGCCGCGATATGCGCGATCGGCTCGGGCACCGTCCGGCCGCCGGCCCGGATCATGGCGGTCACCAGCACGTGGCCGAAGGTCCGCTGGTCGACGAAGCGCAGCTCCGGGCCACCGTCGGTGAAACCGATCCGGACGCGCAGGTGCCTCTCCGGCGCCGTGTCCGGCTCCACGACCAGCAGCTGGCCGCTCATCCCGAGATGCGCCAGGATGGCGTCGGGGCCGTCCAGCGGCAGCCAGAGGTACTTACCCCTGCGCTCCGCCGCACCGACGGTGCGGCCCTTCAACCGGGTGGAGAACTCCTCCGCTCCGGGAAGGTGCCGTCTGATCGCCCTCGGGTGGAGCACCTCGGCGTGGGCGACGACCCTGCCGGAAACCCACCGCTCCAGGCCACGGCGTACCACCTCGACCTCGGGCAGTTCGGGCATGCACCCCTCCTTGGGCGACGGGTCAGCCGGCCTCGCGTCTGTCGCGGTCCTGGCGGATCCTGTTCCAGGCCGCCTCTGCGGCCTGCTGCTCGGCTTCCTTCTTCGAGCGGCCGGATCCCGAACCGTACCCCTCTCCGCCGACGCGAACGACCGCGGTGAAGGACTTGGCGTGGTCGGGGCCGCTCTCCTCGACATGGTATTCGGGCACGCCGAGCGACTCGGACGCGGTGAGCTCCTGCAGGGAGGTCTTCCAGTCGAGCCCGGCGCCGAGCGAGGCGGAGCGGGTGATGAGGGGGTCGAAGAGCAGGTGGACGACACGGAACGCCTCGTCCAGGCCCCTGTTCACGTAGATCGCGCCAATGAGCGCCTCAAGGGTGTCCGCGAGGATCGAGGACTTGTCGCGCCCCCCGGTGCCCTCCTCACCCCGGCCGAGCCGCAGGAAGCGGCCCAGGCCCAGCGAGCGGGCCACGTCGGCGAGGGCGCGCATGTTCACCACCGCGGCCCTGAGCTTGGCCAGCTGCCCCTCGGGCAGGTCGGGGTGGTTACGGTAGAGGGTGTCGGTGACGACCAGGCCCAGCACCGAGTCGCCCAGGAACTCCAGGCGCTCGTTGGTCGGCAGGCCGCCGTTCTCGTACGCGTAGGAGCGGTGCGTCAGCGCACGCTCCAGGATGGCGACGTCCAGACGCACCGATAGAAGGCGCTCAAGCTCGTCCCTGACGAACTCGACGGCGACCGGTTTGACACTCGTACCCACGGCTTCTCCTCGCAGGCTCTCTCATCGAATGCGCGATGGCGAAGAAACGAGAGATGCCCGAAGACGTGGTGGGCGCCGGGAGGGCACGCGTTCTACCGCGAACCCCGGCGTCCACCACAACCGCGGGCGGACCGCCATCGCAGGGTGGGCGGACGATGACGCCGACCGGGTCAAAAGGACCCGGTCGGCATCCGTCTGTCAGACTGCGATCAGGCGGAGGGCTCGATCACCTGACGGCGGTTGTAGGTGCCGCAGGTCGGGCACGCCACGTGCGGACGCTTCGGCGAGCGGCACTGGGGGCAGCTCACGAGCGAAACCGCGGCGGCCTTCCACTGCGACCTGCGGGAGCGAGTGTTGCTCCGCGACATCTTGCGCTTGGGGACAGCCACGTCAGCTCTCCTGATCGTTGTTATGTTCCGGAATCAGACCCTGCAGCTTCGCCCAGCGGGCGTCGATCACCTCGTGGCCGTGATCAGGCTCGGCGTCTGCCAGCCTGACCCCGCACTCCACGCAGAGTCCGGCGCAGTCCTCACTGCAGACCGGGCTCAACGGCAGTGTGAGCACCACCGCGTCGCGAAACGCGGGTTCGAGGTCGAGAAGTTCACCGTCGAGAAGCGAGTCACCCTCGGCAGCATCCTCTGCCGAGTAGAAGAACAGCTCCTGGAAGCCCACCTCGGCTTGCGAGATGACCGGCTCCAGGCAGCGTGCGCACTCCCCCCGCAGCGGGGCTTGCGCAGTGCCCGTGACGAGCACACCCTCCATGACCGCCTCAAGCCGGATGTCCAGCTCGACTTCGGCGTCCTTGGGAACGCCGATCATGTCGACGCCGATGTCCGCCGGTGCCGGGAGAACGAGGTCCATCCGCCGCATCGACCCTGGTCGTCGCCCCAGGTCATGGGTAGAGATCACCCATGGGGCTCGGGGGTCAAGGTTGGGATGAGTCATTTCGCTCTCGTTAGGCATGGCGCATCATCGCCATCGTGCAAGGCCGAAACAAGAGAATAGCAGGGCCTAGCCCCTGAGCCGTTCGACCAGGAGTTCCTGGACAAGATCGGGCACTAGCCCGGCCACACTCCCACCATACTTGACGATCTCCTTGATGCGGCTGGAGGACAGGAAGGAGACCTCGGGCCCGGTGGCCATGAACAGGGTCTCCACCCCTGACATCCGGTAGTTGAGCTGCGCCATCTGGAGCTCGTAGTCGAAATCACTGATCGCGCGCAGGCCCTTCACGATGGCGGGGATCTCCTGCTGCCTGCAGTAGTCGACCAGGAGGCCGTGGAACTTGTCCACGCGGACGTTCCCGTACTCCTTGGTGACCGTCTGAAGGGTCTGGATACGTTCGTCCACCGTGAAGAGGCTCTTCTTCTCGATGTTGATCAGTACGGCTACGACGACCTCGTCGTACTGCCGGGAAGCCCGGCCGATGATGTCCAGATGACCGTTCGTGACGGGATCGAAGGATCCCGGACAGACAACGCGACGCAAGGTGGACTCCCTGCTCTTAAGGATTCCCGGCGGCGCGACCGTACCAAACGGCCGCTTCACCGTAACGACGGACCCTCTCCTCTTCGTACCCCGCGGGCCAGCGGAGGTCTCCTCCCCTGCTCTCCCGTTCCACCGCGACGAGCGCGTCCTCGGCCAGCCAGCCTCGGTCGCGCAGCAGTTCGAGCACCGTCCCCACCTCCTCGTCGCCCAGCACGTACGGCGGGTCGGCGAGGACGAGGTCGTACGGCTTCCCGGTGTCCCCGATCCCCCTGGCCAGCAGCCGCTCGACCCGGTCCGCGGCGACCTCGGCCCCGGGCAGCCCCAGCGAGGTGACGTTCTGCCTGATCGTCCGGATCGCCCTGGCGTCCGACTCCACGAGAAGCACCCGGGCGGCCCCCCGGGAGAGCGCCTCAAGCCCGAGCGCACCCGAACCCGCGTAGAGGTCGAGCACCCGGCACCCCTCCAGCGGGCCGATCAGCGACCCCACCGTGGAGAAGATCCCCTCCCTGGCCCTGTCGCTCGTGGGGCGGGTCCCCCGCCCCGGCGGCACTGCCAGCCGCCGTCCCCCTGCGCTTCCCGCGATGACTCGGCTCACCCGGCCATCCTCTCAGTGCCGCCGCCCGGTGCCGTCGGCCACCGCCCGCCCCGTCCCCGACACCGGTTCCGACGCCGGTCCCCGGAGGCGCCCAGGTGCGCCAGGCTCAGCACGGCGTGTCGCGACGCATCACATAACCGCAGGTCAAAAGGGTCCTGGTAGGTGATCTAGGTCAAGAGTGGGCAAGGAGTGGCGACGAAAGCGTAAGGGTCGTTCCGTCAGCTGCCGGTCCCTTGCATGATGATTCCTGCGGCCTCCAAGTGACCCAGGGGGAGGCCGACCGGCGTGATCGTGAGCCCTTCCGCACGCCGGTGCTCTCGGCACCTGACCCGGGAGTGGGCCCAGGCGGGGACGGCATTCGGGGGGAGGCCGTCCCCGCAGTTGGGCACAGCGCGGCCGCCGGCCAGAGCCGCGAAACCTCGCGGCGCATCGCCTCCGCCGGTCGTCAGGTCTTCTCCAGGTACTCGGCGCGCTCGTCCGCCAGGAGTCTGTCGATCTCCGCGCGGAGCACGGGGTGCCCCGCCAACTCGGGGTCGGCCTCCAGCATCGCCTCGGCGTCCAGGCGCGCGGCGTGGATGACGTCCTCGTCGCGGAGGAGCCTGAGCATCTTCAGCGACGACCTGCGCCCCGACTGGGCCACCCCGAGCACATCACCCTCCCTGCGCTGTTCCAGGTCGACACGGGACAGCTCAAAGCCGTCCAGGGTGGCCGCCACGGCGTCGAGCCGCGCCCTGGCGGGCGTACCGCCGGGGGAGTCGCTCACCAGCAGGCAGAGACCGGGCAGCCCGCCGCGGCCGACCCGGCCGCGGAGCTGGTGGAGCTGCGAGACGCCGAACCTGTCGGCGTCCATGATGACCATGACCGAGGAGTTGGGGACGTCGACGCCGACCTCGATGACCGTGGTCGCCACCAGCACGTCGAT
The DNA here is from genome assembly GCF_050943795.1 of Streptosporangium sp. CA-115845. Taxonomy (NCBI): domain Bacteria; kingdom Bacillati; phylum Actinomycetota; class Actinomycetes; order Streptosporangiales; family Streptosporangiaceae; genus Streptosporangium; species Streptosporangium sp. CA-115845. The sequence goes on from NZ_CP191988.1 coordinate 8,276,285, forward strand.
CTCTCCCCTGGTGAACGCCTTCATCACCGCGTCCTTCTCCTCGGGAGGGAGCTTGCCGTGGAGCACCTCCGTGCGGAGCCCCAGCAGCGGCCCCCGCGAGAGCGTCTCGGCCACGTCGAGCACCGCCAGCGGCGGCCTGCGCTCGTCGTCGGCCTTCGACATGTCGCCCTCGTCGCCCTCCAGGTCGCCGATGCGCGGGCACACGACGTAGGCCTGGCGGCCCAGCCCGATCTCCTCGCGCAGCCGGGTCCAGGCGCGGTCGAGGAAGTGCGGCTTCTCCGCGGCGGGAACCACGTGCGTGGTGATCGGGGCACGCCCGGAGGGCAGCTGGGAGAGCGTGGAGACCGTGAGGTCGCCGAAGACCGTCATGGCGACCGTGCGGGGGATGGGGGTGGCGGTCATGACGAGCACGTGCGGGCGGCCGCCCCCGGCCTTCTCGCGGAGCGCGTCGCGCTGCTCGACGCCGAACCTGTGCTGCTCGTCGACCACGACCAGGCCGAGATCGGCGAACTGGACCCGCTCCTGCAGGACCGCGTGGGTGCCGACGACGATGCCCGCCGTGCCCGAGGCCGCGTCGAGCATGGCCGAGCGACGGGCCGCGGCGCCCAGCGAGCCGGTCAGCAGGGCGACCGCGGTGCCGCCGAACATGCCGCCGCCTGCCAGGTCGCCGAGCATGGCCGAGATCGACCGGTGGTGCTGCTGGGCGAGCACCTCGGTGGGCGCCAGCAGCACGGCCTGCCCCCCGGCGTCGACCACCTGGAGCATCGCCCGCAGCGCGACGACGGTCTTGCCCGCCCCGACCTCGCCCTGGAGCAGCCGGTGCATGGGGTGGGCCATGGCCAGATCGGCCGCGACCTCCTCGCCCACCTCGCGCTGCCCCTCGGTCAGCTCGAACGGCAGCCGCTTGTCGAAGTCGGCGAGCAGCCCGTCGGGGATCGCGGGCCTGGGGGTGGCGGGCCAGGAGGCCGCGGCCATCCGGCGCTGCAGCAGCACCGCCTGGAGCAGGAACGCCTCGTCGAACCTGAGCCGTTTGCGCGCCCTGGCCACGTCGGCGTGGTCGCGCGGCCGGTGAACGGTCAGCAGCGCGTCCGACAGACCGGGGAGCCGGTGCCGGGCGCGCAACTCCTCGGGAAGCGGGTCGTCGAGCTCGCCCATCGTGTCGAGGACGACGCCCAGCGCCCTGCGGATGGCCCAGGGCGTCACGTCCTTGCCCGCCGGGTAGATCGGCACGAGCGCGGCGGCGAACTCCTCGGCCCCCGTCTCGTTCTCCTCGATCATCTCGAACTCGGGGTGGGAGAGCTGCCACTTGCGCTTCTCGCCCTGGCCGAAGGCGCCGACCTTCCCGGCGAACATGCCGCGCCTGCCCGGCCGCAGCCGCGTCTCCGCGATGTGGGACGCCTTCCCGAAGAACGACAGGTAGATCTTGCTGCGGCGGGCGTCGACGACCTCGACCTCCAGCCAGGTGCCGCCCTTGTTCCGCATCGGCCTGCGCATCGCCCTGGTGACCTCGCCCACCACCGTGACGTGCTCGTCGACCCGCAGGTCGTCGAGGTCGGTCAGCTCACCCCGCTCGGCGTAGCGCCGCGGGTAGTGCCGCAGCAGGTCGCCGACGGTGCGCAGGTCGAGAACGCTCTCCAGCAACCTGGCGGTTTTGGGGTCCAGTGCCTTCGCCAGCGGCTCGTCGAAGCTCGTCACCCCAGCTTTCTACCGTGTGCGGGAGACAGAAATCGCCCGGCCCGCGGAACGGTTCACCCGCGTCGCCCGCGAACGTCACCGACGGGCGCGCCTGACACCGGACCCCGCGACGCCCTCATTCCACCGGCTCATTCGACGCCGATGAGCAGCGGGTAGCCGCCCTGGCCGCCCTCGTACAGAACCACCTCGATGTCCGGCCTGGTCTCGGCCAGATGGTCCAGCACCGCGCGCGCGAGCCCTTCGGGGGCGTTGACGCCCTCCAGAACGGTCACCAACTCGCTGCTGGAGGACACCATGCGGCCCACGACCTCCAGGGCGGTGGCCCCGAGGTCCCTGCCGATCAGCGCGGCGTCCCCGTCGACCACTCCCAGGACGTCACCGGGCCCGGCCAGGCCCGCGCTCGTCATGACCTCGCGGTCGGCCACCCAGAGGTGCCCGTGGCGGGTGTGCGCGGCGGCCTCGGTCATGGCCACCACGTCGTCGTCGAAGCGGCGCAGCCGATCGTGCACGGCCAGCGCCGACAGGCCCTGCACCGAGGCCCTGGTCGGGATCACGCCGACCACCAGGCCCTCCTCCCTGGCCATCTCCGCGGCGGCGGCGGCGACCTCACGCGTCCCGCTGTCGTTGGGCAGGACCACGACCTCCGAGCCGGCCTCGCGAATGGCGGCGAGCACCGCCGCCAGCGGCGGGCTGGAGCCCGGCTCGCGGCGGACGACCACGGCCCCCGACTCCTCGAACAGCGCGGCCAGCGCGGGTCCCGCCGCCACGGCCACCACTCCCCTGCCCCGCGCGGCCGGGTGGGTCCTGCCCGAGCCGACCAGATACGTCACCCTGATCCGGTGGGGCCGCCCCAGCCGGACCGCCGCCTCGATCGCCGCACCCGCGTCGTCCACATGGACGTGCACGTTCCACAGGTCGTCCCCACCCACGATCACCAGCGACTCGCCGAGCGCGTCGAGTTCCGCACGGAGCGCCGCGACCTGTGCCGCCCCGGCTTCCAGGAGATACATGACCTCGTAGCCGGGCCCGTCCGCGCTCTCCTCCGCGACCTCCGCGCCGATCCGGTGGACCGGGGCGGGAATGTCCACCCGCTCGGTGTAGGAGTCGGTGACGATCGCGGCGAGGCTCTCCAGAATGATCGTCAGGCCCGCGCCGCCCGCGTCGACCACCCCGTTGCGGGCCAGCACGTCGAGCTGCCCGGGGGTACGGCGGAGCGCGGAGCGCGCCTCCTCGGCCGCCCTTCTCGCGATCGAGACGAGATCTCCCCGGCCGTCGCGCACCGCCGCGGCCACCGCGGCCAGGACGCTCAGGATCGTGCCCTCGACCGGCCTGGCCACCGCGGCACGGGCCAGCTCGGCGGCTCTGACCAGGCCACGGCAGAGGTCCGTGCCGCGCCCCTCGGCCTCCCTGAACACCTCGGCGAGGCCGCGCAGCACCTGGCTGACGATCACCCCGGAGTTGCCCCGCGCGCCGAGCAGCGCTCCCTGCGCGAGCGCCTGCCAGGTGGCCGCCGTCCCCGCGTCCGCGGGCAGCCCGTCGAGCGCCTCGGCCGCGGAGAGCATGGTCAGGTGCAGGTTGGTGCCGGTGTCGCCGTCGGGCACCGGGAAGACGTTGAGCGCGTCGATCTCCTCGCGTGCCTTCCCCAGCGTCTCCGCGGCCAGCCGCGACCACCTCCGCACCGAGGGCGGGTCGAGAACCTGCAGCATTCCTGCCCTCCTGCTCCTGCTCGCGCCCGCCGGGCGCGCTCGTCGATCTCCCGGGCAGGTCCCGGCGCCGCGGCCGGCACGCCGCCACCGGTGGCTCCCCGTCCGCACAGCCCGGCCGGTCCCGATCTCACCGGCTGATCGTCGCCCGCCGGACGCGACCCGCCATGGCGCGTCCCGGGATGCGCTACGGTTGCCTCCGGAGATTATCCCCGTTCGACCGTTCACGGCGGCTCACGTTCGCCTGTAGGGCCGAACATCGGGTATCCTCGTGTGGCCAGCCGGTCGTCCCGGCATGCCCGATGACCGCCCGCCAGTGCGGCGGATCGAGCCTCTCGACTGATCTAAGGAGCGAACCGTGGCTTCCGTCTGCGACGTTTGCGCTAAGAAGCCGACCTTCGGCAACAACGTCTCCCACTCGCACCGCCGCACCCGTCGCCGCTGGAACCCGAACATCCAGCCCGTGCGCGCAGTGGTGAACGGCACGCCGAAGCGGCTGAACGTTTGCACCTCCTGCATCAAGGCCGGCAAGGTCACCCGCTAGTCGGACTTCGGCGAAGCCCGCCGTCCCCTCGACGGGGCGGCGGGCTTCGCCGTTCCCAACGGGCGGAGCCGTCCTTGGCGGGGCCCGCCAAGGACGGCTCCGCCGCGTTCAGCGGGGGCGCAGGCGCCAGGCGTGGTCCACCGGGCCGATGCCGGCCCCCAGCGGGAAGCCGTGCTCGATCGCGCCGGTGACGTACGCCTTCGCCTTCTCCACGGCGGCGGGGACGTCCTCGCCGAGGGCCAGGTGGGAGGCTATCGCGGAGGCCAGGGTGCAGCCCGTGCCGTGGGTGTGCCGGTTGTCGTGGCGCTCGGCGGTGAAGCGGAACTCCCGCGTGCCGTCGGTCAGCAGGTCGACGGGAGCTCCAGGAAGGTGGCCGCCCTTGATGAGCGCCCACTCGGGCCCGAGCGCCAGGACCGCGTCGGCGGCCCGGCGCAGGTCGGCTTCGTCGGTGACCTTCACTCCGGTGAGCTGGAGAACCTCCCACAGGTTGGGGGTGACCACCGTGGCCGTGCGCAGCAGGCTCGACTTGACCGTCTCCACCGCCTCGGCGGCGAGGAGCGTGTCACCGTGCTTGGAGACTCCCACCGGATCGACCACGACGGGCACATCCAGCCCTGCCAGCACCTCGGCGACCGTCTCCACCAGTACGGGCGAGGCGAGCATGCCGGTCTTGACCGCCTGGGCACCGATGTCACCGAGTACCGAGTCGAGCTGGGCACGGACCGCCTGGGGGGGAAGCTCCCAGTAGCCCTGCACGCCCACCGAGTTCTGGGCGGTCACCGCGGCGATCACGCTCATGCCGTGGACGCCGAGGGCCAGCATGGTCTTCAGGTCGGCCTGGATGCCCGCACCGCCTCCGGAGTCGGAGCCGGCGACGGTCAGCACGCGAGGGGGAGCCAGAACGGTCATGCCCCCATCCAACCAGCCCCGCGCCAACCCGCTCGGTCCGGGACGCCGCGCCGGGTCAGACGACGGCGCACTCCCCCCTGTCGCTCTGACAGGTCTCCGGAACCTCCGCGTCACCGCTCGCGGTGAAGACGACGACGAGCTCCTCACCTGCCTCCAGGCCCTCCGGCGAGTCGATCACCAGGCTGTCGTCGAGTTGCTCCCAGTCGGCTCCGCTCACCGAGGAGACCGTCCCGTTGACCGGCACGCTCACCTTCAGGTTCTCGACGCTCTCGTCCGCGGCGACCACGAGCTCGACCGTGTACGACTGTGCCCTGCTCCGCACGAGGGCGGCGCCTACCATGATCATGGCGCCCCCCGCGGCGGGCACGGGCGCCTCGAAGGTGCCGGTGGGCACGGGGGCGGGCGCCGTGGTGCTCGGGGACTGCTCGGGGGTGGGTGTTCGGTGGTCACCGACGATGAGGGGCTCGGAGGTGGGCGTGGGCTCCGGCTCGTCGGTGGGCGACGGCTCGTCGGAGGCCAGGGGCGCGCGGGTGGCCTTTCTCGTCGCGGTGGGCTTGGGGGTGGAGGTGACCCCGCCTCCCGTGCGGGTGGAGGTGGGAGTCGGGGTGGGCGTGGCCTCCGCCGTCTCGTCACCCGTCTCCTCGGGCTCGTCGGCCGGTACGGGTTCCTCGGTGAGCTCGGTCCCACCGACGGGGTCGGGCCGCGGTTCCGGCTGGTTCGACGCCGCCGTGACACAACCGGCGGGCGGGCAGTCGGCGGCGGACCCCTCGGAGCCGGTCAGCGCCCGGATCCCGAACACGGTCCCGCCGAGCACCACCGCCACCGCGGCGACGATCAGCAAGGTCGTCTTGAGCCGTCCGCCGGACCTCTCCTCGTCCTCGGGCCACGTGACGGACGGCTCGGACTCCGACGTCCATCCCGAACCCAGGAAACCCGTCTGGGTCTCGGTGATCATCGACTCCTCGGGACGGAGCCGGCGCCCGATCGGCTCGTCCCCGTACCCGGGTGCCGGAGCGGGCTCCGGCCGGCGTTTCCCCCGGTCCGGGGAAGCCGCTTCCCCGTTTCCACCATGGCGGCCCATATCGCCCCTTTCTCGGAGGGAATCTCGACCGCCAAACTTCATACCAGTTCAATAACCGTTTGTCGCAATTTTCGCAGATGTAACAACGAGTGGTAAAGGTCACTCCCGGAAGTGGTCCCAGCCTCCACGGTCCAGCAACAGGCCTTTGACCTGCACTCCCGCACCCTCGATGACATGACCCAGCACGTTCCAGCCCTCCGGGAGCCGTACCCGGTCCGGGAAGGTCGCGGCGAGGGCGTGGTCGTCGCCGCCGGAGAGCACCCACTCCAGCGGGTCCGTGCCGAGCAGCCGGGCGGCCTCCCGCATCACCGGCGGGACGTCGAACGCCTCCGGGTCGAGCACGAGCGCGGTTCCGGCCGCGGCCGCCACGTGGCCGAGATCCTGGAGCAGGCCGTCGCTCACGTCGAGCATGGCGGTGGCACCCAGTGCGGCGGCCTCGGGGCCGCGCGGGTAGGGCGGGCACGGGCGGCGGTGGGCGTCGATCAGCTCCACCGGCCCGGCCAGCCCCGCACGGAGCAGCGCGAGGCCCGCGGCGGCGTACCCGAGGCGGCCCGCGACCGCGACCACGTCACCGGGCCGGGCCCCCGATCTGGTGACCGGCGCCCGGCCGCCCAGGTCGCCGAGGGCGGTGACGGCGATCACGACGAGGTCGCAGCGGGTGATGTCGCCGCCCACCACGCTGGCGCCGACGAGGTCGCACTCGTCGCGGAAGCCGTCCGTGAGGTCGTCCAGCCAGCCGGTGGCGGCGTCGGCGGGCAGCCCGAGGCCGACCACGAGGCCGGTGGGGTCGGCTCCCATCGCCACGACATCCGACAGATTCTGCGCCGCGGCCTTGCGCCCGATGTCGTAGCCGCTGGACCAATCACGGCGGAAGTGCCTACCCTCAAGTAACAGGTCAGTCGTCACGACGACCCGCCCATCGGGAGCGCTCACCACCGCGGCGTCGTCCCCGGGACCGAGCAATACGGTCCTTCCCTGTGGCAAGCGTCCGGCAATACGTGCAACAACCCCGAATTCGCCGAGATCTCCGACTGTGATGGCACACCTCCCGTTCATCACAGGGTACGGTGGCCCTTCGGCACTGATCCAATCGCCCCGGAGGTCGTTGTGGTGCAGGCCTACATCCTTATTCAGACCGAGGTCGGCAAGGCCGCGAACGTGGCCTCGGAGATCTCCGGTATCCCTGGTGTCACCCAGGCCGAGGACGTCACCGGGCCCTACGACGTGATAGTGCGGGCGGAGGCCCGCAACGTCGATGAGCTGGGAAAGCTCGTGGTGGCGCAGATTCAGGCGGTGGAGGGGATCACGCGTACACTGACGTGTCCCATCGTCCACATCTGAGTCCGTATCTGACCGTCGGGAACGTGACATGCCACTGCGGTTCACCCGCCTGGCGGGGTGCGCCTGCGCCCTGCTGATCCTGGCGGGATGCGGCGGCGCCGTCCGGGTCGAGCCGCCCGTCCCCGAGGGGCCCGCCGCCGCCGCGTGCCAGGCGCTCGCCGAGCGGCTGCCACGGAGACTCGACGGCGCGGACCGGGTCGAGTCCACCCCCGCCTCCCCCTACGTCGCCGTGTGGGGGCAGGGCCGCATCGCCCTGCGCTGCGGGGTGCCACGGCCGGTGACGATGTCGCCCACCGACCAGGTGCCCGAGATCAACGAAGTGGCGTGGTACGCCGACCCGGCCCGACCGACGCTGTTCACGTCGATCGGCAGGGCGGCCTACGTCGAGGTGACGGTCGCGCGGGAGCACACCCCGCAGAGCGTGCTGGTCGATCTCGCGGCACCGATCAAGGCGGCACTACCGCAGACCGGGTGAGCGGCGCAGCGCGAGCTGGATCAGCCGGTCGACCAGCTCCGGGTAGGGCACCCCGGTGGCGGCCCAGAGCTGCGGCGCGACCGACATCGCGGTGAAGCCGGGCATGGTGTTGATCTCGTTGACGACCAGTCGCCCGTCGGTGGTGTAGAAGAAGTCGACCCGCGACAGGCCCTCGCAGCCCAGCGCCTCGAAGGCGCGCACGGCCATCGCCCGCAGTTGCTCGGCCGTCTCCTCGGGGATGTCCGCGGGCACCGACAGGGACATGTCGTTCCCGATGTACTTGGCCTCGAAGTCGAAGAACTCGTGGTCTCCGTGGACCAGTACCTCGCCGGGCACGCTTGCGCGGGGCGCCTCGTCGCCCGGCGACTCCAGCACGGCGCACTCGATCTCGCGGCCGGTGATCGCGGCCTCGACCAGCACCTTGGGGTCGTGCTCGCGGGCGAGCTCGATGGCCCGCTCAAGCTCCTCCAGGTCGGCGGCCTTGGAGATGCCCTGGCTGGACCCGGCGCGGGCGGGCTTGACGAAGACCGGCCAGCCGAGCTCCTGGACCTCCTTGAGCACCCGGCCGCGGTCGGTCCGCCAGTCGCGGTCGCGGATCGCGACATACGGCCCGACGGGCAGGCCCGAGGCGGCGAGGACCATCTTCATGTACGCCTTGTCCATGCCGACGGAACTGGCCAGCACCCCGGAGCCGACATAGCGGACCCCGGCCATCTCCAGCAGCCCCTGGATGGTGCCGTCCTCGGCGAAGGGGCCGTGCATCACCGGGAAGACGACGTCGACGTGGCCGAGCTCGACGGGAATGCTGCCGGGGTCGTACGCCACCAGCGAGCCACTACCGGATGTCAGCGCCAGCGTCGCGCTCGCCGCGTCGACGGCGGGCAGCTCGCCGCTCTCGATCCCGTATCGCTGCTCCCCGGAGGCGAGCACCCACCGGCCGTCCTGGGCGATCCCGATCGGGACCACCTCGTACTTGGACCTGTCGATGGCCTCCAGCACGCTTCCCGCTCCGAGAACGGAGACGGCGTGCTCGGAATTTCGACCGCCGAAGACGACGGCGACCCTCGGTAGAGGTTCGTGCTGCTCACTCATGATGACCGAATCTACCCCCTGTTAGGGGGCAATCCGGCTGTTAGACGCGCCTATCTACTCGATGCGGGTAGTGAGTCGAGTGCCTTGGTCACATCCATGATGAGATCTTCCGCGTCTTCAAGCCCGATGGAGAACCGGACGGCCGCCTCATCGATCCCCGCCGCCTCGCCGAGCCGCCGGTGGCCGGTCGAGGCCACATGCGCGGCCTTGGTATGGATTCCTCCGGCGGAGGGGGCGATCGAGGCGAGCCTGAGGGCGTCGGCCAGGGCCACGCCGGCGTCGTAGCCGCCGCGCGGAGTGATCGTCACACAGGCGCCGTACCTGGTGCCCTCGGGCCCCGAGTCGAACAGGTGCCTGGCGAGCTGGTGTCCGGGGTGTTCCGGCAGCCCCGGGTAGTCGACCCGGCGCACGGCGGGGTGCTTGGCCACGGCCGCGGCGAAGACCATCGCGGTGGAGCACATCCGGCGGACCCGCAGCGGCAGGGTCGCGAGCCCCCGGCGGAGCAGGAAGGCGTCGTCCGGGGAGAGCGTGCCCCCGGTGTCGATCCTGACCTCGCGCAGCTGGGCGATCAGGCCGGGACGGCCCACCGCGACGCCCCCGGCGCAGTCGTCATGGCCGCCGAGGTACGTGGTCGCGGAGTGGATCACCAGGTCGGCGCCGTGTTCCAGGGGACGGCACACGATCGGGGTGGCGAAGGTGGAGTCGACCACCAGCAGCGCCCCCGCGGCGCGGGCGATCCGGTAGAGGCCGCGGATGTCGGAGACCGCCATGGTCGGGTTGGAGAGCGTCTCCGCATAGATGATCTTCGTGTTGGGCTTGATCGCCGCCTGCACCCTGGTCAGGTCGTCGTAGCCGACGAAGTCCGCGCCGACCCCGAACCTGGACAGCACGTTGGTGATCAGCGAGTGGGTCCCGCCGTACAGCGGGGTGGGTGCCACCAGGTGCGCGCCCGCGCGCAGGAACGCCATCAGGACGGCGTTGACGGCGGCCATCCCCGAGGCGAACGCCTGCCCGGCCACGTCCTCGGGCGCCGCGGCCCCCTCCAGGGAGGCCACCGCCGAGGCGAACGCGGCGGTGGTGGGGTTGTCGATCCGGCCGTAGACGTGGCCGGACCCCTTCACCTCCAACACCTCGGCGTACTCGGCGGAGTCGCCGAAACCCCAGGCGGAGCTGCGCCACACGGGAAGGCCGAGGGGTCTTTGCGGGGGCGGTTCGGGAGCCGGCAGGTGCACCGACCGGGTGTTCTCCCCCCTGCGCCTGCGCATCCGTCTGTTCATGGGCCACACCGTGTCTTCACAGGCCGTACCGTTCCGGCTTGGGAGTCCGCGACATCAGGAGCACCGCGGCCTCGCTGGGAGGCATTGCGTCATGGACGACGGCCACCACCACTTCGGTGATCGGCATCTCCACGTCGTGCTTTCTGGCCAGTTCGAGCACCGACTCGCAGGATTTGACCCCCTCGGCGGTCTGTTTCGTGGCGGCGATGACCTCGGCCAGGGTCATACCCCGCCCCAGATTCTCCCCGAAAGTACGGTTCCGCGACAATGGGGATATACAGGTCGCCACCAGATCGCCCATGCCCGCCAGCCCCGCGAAGGTGTGCGGGTCCGCGCCGAGTGCCGTGCCCAGCCTGGAGATCTCGGCCAGCCCGCGCGTCATCAGCATCGCCCCGACGTTGTCGCCCAGCCCCATCCCCGCCGAGATGCCGACCGCGAGGGCGATCACGTTCTTGACCGCCCCGCCGAGTTCGACCCCCACGACGTCGGGGTTGGTGTAGGGGCGGAACCAGGGCGGCAGGTAGCAGGCCTCCTGGAGGCGCTCCATCGCCCGCTCGTCGGTGCAGGCGACCACGGTGGCGGCGGGCTGGCCCCGGACGATCTCCCCGGCCAGGTTGGGCCCCGACACCACCGCGACCCGCTCCTGGGGCACCCCGGCGACCTCGCAGATCACCTCGCTCATCCGCTTGGTGGTGCCCAGCTCGATGCCCTTCATCAGGCTGACCAGCACCGCCTCCGGCGGCAGGTCCGGCTTCCAGCGGGTCAGGTTCTCCCTCAGGGTCTGGGAGGGCACCGCGAGCACCACGAAGTCGGCGCCGTCGAGAGCCTCGGCCGGGTCGGTCGTGGCGCGCAGCGTCTCGGGCAGCACCGCGCCCGGCAGGTAGACGGGGTTCTCGTGCCGCCGGTCGATCGCCTCGACGATCTCCGCGCTGCGGCCCCACAGGATCGTCCGGGTGCCCGCCCCCGCGAGGATCATGCCGAAGGTCGTTCCCCACGAACCCGTGCCGAATACAGCCGCCTTGGTCATCGGTTCTCCTTGGGCGTGGAAACCTCCGCCTCCGGGCGGGGGAGAAAACGCGGCGCGATGCCGTACGGTTCGGTACCGTGTCCGGCGGTGGCGACAACCAAGCCACTACGAGTGTGACCGGCTGGGTCCTCACCGCCGGGCTGGCGGAGAGGTGAAACGCCTGTGCAGCTGGTGTAGGACCTCAAGGGATTTCTCCTGGCGGGCGACCGGTGGTGAATCAGGAACTCTCACGGGCGACCGTGGGAATCCCCTCCCTTCGGGGAGGGGAGGATGTCAACACCGTACGCCGAAGTCAGTTGTCGGAAGGTCGCTTGAACGGCGCCTTGGGCGCCTTCTCCCCGCGGAGTTCGGCCAGCTGGGCCGTGATCGCCGACATGATGTCGGCGGTCGCGGAGCGCAGCACGTCGGCCTGGAGCGGCTGCCCCTGGTACTTCGACAGGTCGACCGGTGGCCCGGTCAGCACGCGGAAGGTCTTGCGTGGCAGCAGGCGGGGCCTTCTGGCACCGTACGGCAGGATCTCCTGAGCCCCCCAGTGCGCGACGGGGATCACCGTCGCGCCGGTCTCCAGAGCCAGCCTGGCCGCGCCGGTCTTGCCCTCCATCGGCCAGAGGTCCGGGTCGCGGGTGCAGGTGCCCTCCGGATAGAACATCACGCACGCCCCGGCGGCGAACCGGTGCCGTGACTCCTCCAGCGAACGCCCCGCGTCAGAACTCCCCCGGTAGACGGGAATGACCTGGAGCGCCCTCAGCAGGGGACCGAGCAGCGGCACCGAGAAGAGACCCGACTTGGCCAGGATCACCGGCCAGCGGCCGTTGTTGTAGAGGAAGTGCGAGATGAGGATCGGATCCAGCCACGACAGGTGGTTGGTCGCCACGATGATCCCGCCCGTCCTGGGCAACCGGTCGCTGCGCCGCCAGTCCTTCCTGACCAGGAGCCATGAGATCGGCTTGACGATCGCGACGGCGAAGGCGACCCAGAATCGCGAGGGCCAGCCGGGGCGTCTCATGGGCTCCTCCGTATGAGCGGTTTGCGCACCAAGTCTCCCGGTTGGCTCCCCGGGATGTCGAGGCGGGATGCTTAACGCTATGGCTGCTCAGGAAAGTTCCGCCTGGACCCTTGTCGTCCCGGTCAAAACGCTGGTCGCCGCCAAGACCCGTCTGTCCGCGGCGGCGGGCCCACACCGGGCCGCGCTGGCCGTGGCGATCGCCTGCGACACCGTCGAGGCGGCGCTGAGGTGCGCGCTCGTCACGCGGGTGGTCGTGGTGACGGGTGACCCCGTGGCCGCCGAGGCACTCGGCGGGGTCGGCGCGCACGTGGTCGGCGACCCGGAGGCGGGGCTGAACGCCGCCCTGCGGCACGGCGCCCTGGAGGCGGTACGGCTGGCGCCCGGCGACGCCGTCGGCGCCCTCCAGGCCGACCTCCCCGCCCTCCGCTCCGCGGAACTGGCCCGCGTGCTGACCGCCGCCGCGGAGTTCGACCAGATGTTCCTGCCCGACGCCGCCGAGATCGGCACGACCTTCTACGGCGTACGGCCCGGCATGCCGTTCACACCGGGGTTCGGCGGCGAGTCGCGGGACCGGCACCTGCGGCGCGGTGCCAAGGAGCTCTGCGTGGCGGGGGTGGGGTCGGTCCGCCATGACGTGGACACCCCGGACGATCTCCGCCGGGCGCTGATCCTGGGCGTCGGCCCCCGCACGCTGGCCATGGTGGAAAGGATCACGCTGTCCGGCGGGTCTGCGCAGCCGGAGGAACGCGACAGGGAGCGATAGCCCCGATTCGGGCGGGATTCCCGTCCGGGGGCTACCCTGGGCGTGTGCAGGCGACGGTGCGGAGCTTCGAGGAGGCGACCCGGTCGGGGTCGGTCTTCCTGGACGACGGGACCGAGATCCCGTTCGGCGCGGCGGCGTTCGACGCGGGGCCGCTCCGGCTGCTCAGGGCGGGTCAGCGGGTCAACATCGTCATGGACGGCGACGACGTCTCCTACATCACCCTCTCGACTTTCCCCGTACCCGGCCGGTGAGGCGGCCGGGAGACCGGCTTCCCTGACGGTCCGAGCCGAAATCATCTCCGCGGCGCCCGCGCCGACGAATCCGGTGAACGTGGCCGAACACCGCACAGGGCACTTTCGGTGGCCCCGGCCGGGGATCGGAATCCGGCGGCGCCGGTCGGGAAGCCGGACGCCCGGGCCCCCGCTTCGGGAGTCCGGGCGCCTACGCCGAGGCCTATTTCTTCTTCGATGCCTTCTTGCCGCCGTTGTTGACGAGTTCCTTGAAGTCGGAACCGGGCCGGAATTTCGGCCCCCAACTCTCGGCGACGTGGATCTCGGCACCCGTCGAGGGGTTGCGGGCGGTGCGGGCCGGCTTGTGCACCATCTCAAAGGCACCGAACCCCGTGATCGAGACCTTGTCGCCACTCGCGACGGTGGCCTGGATCGTGTCGAGCACCGCGTTCACGGCTTCGGTGGCCGTCTTCTTGTCGCCCACCCGATCCGCGATGGCGTCGACGAGTTCCTTTTTGTTCATAAGGTTGCTCCCCCTGCTTACCGATGTCCGGGAGTGGGTCACGGGGCAGAAAACCCGTCTCACCCGATTTGTCACGGCGAGGGGTCTCATCACAGATCTCATCAACGATCACGATGAGAAACCCCCTGCTCGCTTGAAATTAGGGGACGGAGCCGTATGACTCAATCACCTTCCGCAATGTTTCCAGTGCTCGGCGTATCTGAAACCAAGACATCAATACTGAGAAGGAACAAATCAAGACGCCCTGTGGCGTGATCGAGGTCGCGTTTGGCCATATCGCAGATGGCCAGCAGGCGTCTGGTGAGACGTTTTCTCTCCTCGACGGAGACATGCAGGGACCGGACGCGGCGGTGCGCCTCGCGCAACCGCCACGCCAGCTCGCTCTCTGAACTCGTCAGACGGTCGTCGGCAGCCATGGCTGCCGACCATTCTCGTATGTCCCGATGGCATCGGCGTTGCGCAGGGTCAGCCCGATGTCGTCCAGGCCCTCCATCAGCCGCCAGCGCGTGTAGTCGTCGATCTCGAAGACGACGGCCTCCGCGCCCCAGCGGACCTGGCGTCCCGCCAGGTCAACGGTGATCTCAAGGGTCGGGTCCGCCTCGACCGCGGCCTGCAGCGCCTCGACGATCCCGCCCGGCAGGACGACCGGGAGCAGGCCCATCTTGGTGGAATTATTACGGAAGATGTCTCCGAAACGGGCCGCGATCACGACGCGGAAGCCGTACTGCTGCAGGGCCCAGACCGCGTGCTCGCGGGAGGAGCCGGTGCCGAAGTCGGGGCCGGCCAGCAGGATCGTGGCGCCCTCGTGAACGGGGTTGTTCAGGACGAAGCCGGGGTCCTCGCGCCAGGCGGAGAACAGGCCCTTCTCGAACCCGGTCCTGCTGACCTGCTTGAGCCAGACGGCGGGGATGATCTGGTCGGTGTCCACATTGCTGCGGCGCAGCGGCACGGCCCGGCCGGTGTGGGTGGTGAACGCTTCCATCGCGAGGACTCCTTACAGGTCGGCGGGCGCGGTGAGTTTGCCGGTGACGGCGGTCGCGGCGGCGACCTGCGGGGACACGAGGTGGGTACGGCCACCCTTGCCCTGCCGCCCCTCGAAGTTGCGGTTGGAGGTCGAGGCGCTGCGCTCGCCGGGGGCGAGGGTGTCGGGGTTCATCCCCAGGCACATGGAACAGCCGGCCTCGCGCCATTCGGCGCCCGCGGCCTTGAAGACCTCGTGCAGCCCCTCCTGCTCGGCCTGGAGCTTGACCAGCATCGAACCGGGCACGATCAGCGTGCGCGTCACGACCTGGCGCCCGCGCAGCACCTCGGCCGCGGCGCGCAGGTCCTCCAGCCTGCCGTTGGTGCAGGAGCCCACGAAGACCGTGTCGACCTTGACCTCGCGGAGCGGGGTGCCCGCGGTCAGGCCCATGTACTCCAGGGCACGCGCGGCGGCGGCCGGGTCGCCGGTGTCCTCGGGACGGGGCACGGACGTGCCCAGCGGGGCGCCCTGGCCCGGGTTGGTGCCCCAGGTGACGAACGGGGTCAGCGTCGTGGCGTCGATCTCCACGATGGTGTCGAAGACCGCGTCCTCGTCGCTGACCAGCGACTTCCAGTACTCGACCGCGGCGTCCCAGGCGGCGCCGGACGGCGCGTGGGGACGGCCCTTGAGATATTCGAAGGTGGTCTCGTCCGGGGCGATCATGCCCGCACGGGCACCCGCCTCGATGGACATGTTGCAGACCGTCATCCGGCCCTCCATGGAGAGCTTGCGGATGGCCTCGCCCCGGTACTCGACGATGTAGCCCTGACCGCCGCCGGTGCCGATCTTGGCGATGATCGCCAGGATCAGGTCCTTGGCGGTGACGCCGGGGGGCAGCTCGCCGGAGACCTCGATGGCCATGGTCTTCGGCCGGTAGGCGGGCAGCGTCTGGGTGGCCAGCACGTGCTCCACCTCGGAGGTGCCGATGCCGAACGCGATGCCACCGAAGGCGCCGTGGGTGGAGGTGTGAGAATCACCACACACGATCGTCATGCCGGGCTGGGTCAGGCCGAACTGCGGGCCGATGATGTGGACCACGCCCTGCCCCGCGTCACCCATCGGGTGCAGCCGGACGCCGAACTCCGCACAGTTCTTACGCAGCGTCTCCACCTGCGTCCGCGACACCAGGTCGTTGATCGGACCGCGTACGGTCGGGACGTTGTGGTCCTCGGTGGCGATGGTGAGGTCGGGCCGCCTGATGGGGCGACCCGCCATGCGCAGACCGTCGAACGCCTGCGGGCTCGTGACCTCGTGAATGAGGTGAAGGTCGATGTAGAGCAGGTCGGGTTCTCCCTCCGCACGTCGCACGACGTGCTGCTCCCAGACCTTCTCCGCGAGCGTGCGGCCCATGTCGCCTCCTTGCGATCGGCTATCCCGCACCCACTTGCTTTCTCATATGTCGAGACGGCAGTATCGGTGTATGGACAACTCTAGCGGAGTCGGCGTACTGGACAAGGCCGTCCTCGTGCTCAACGCCCTTGAAGCCGGCCCGGCGTCCCTCGCACAGCTCGTCCACGCCACCGGCCTGGCCCGCCCCACCGCCCACCGGCTGGCCGTCGCTCTGGAGCACCATCGCATCGTCTCCCGCGACACCCAGGGCCGTTTCGTCCTGGGCCCCCGCCTGTCCGAGCTGTCCACCGCCGCCGGCGAGGACAGGCTGCTGGCCGTCGCCTCACCGGTCCTCACCCAGCTGAGGGACCTGACCGGGGAGAGCGCGCAACTCTACCGGCGCCAGGGTGACGAGCGGGTCTGCGTGGCCGCCGCCGAGCGTGCCAGCGGACTGCGTGACACCGTGCCGGTCGGCTCGGCCCTGCCGATGCTCGCGGGGTCCGCGGCGCAGATCCTGCTCGCCTGGGAGGAGCCCGACCGCCTGCACCGGGGCCTGCGCGGGGCCAAGTTCACCGCGGCCACGCTCGCGAGCGTGCGGCGCAGGGGCTGGGCGCACAGCGTCGGCGAGCGTGAGCAGGGCGTGGCCAGCGTCTCGGCGCCGATCAGGGGCGCGGGCGGCAAGGTGGTCGCCGCGGTGTCGGTCTCCGGCCCGATCGAGCGTCTGACCCGCACCCCCGGCAGGCTGCACGCCGCCCCCGTGGTCACCGCCGCCGAGCGGATCACCGAGTCGATGCGCCGCGCCAGCTGACCTCCGCGGCGGCTGACACCGATCGACCTGTGGGCGATATGAGGAGGCGAGCACCCCAGCAGCCCCCTAGGCTGGGCAGGTGACAGATCGCATCGAGGCAGCCGCGGCTGAACTGCGTCCCCTGCTCCAGAACTTCATCCTGTGGGCGCGTGAGAACGCGCCCGGCAGCGATTCCAACCTGGTCGGCTCTGTCGCGCTGTGGCACCGGCTGATCGCCTCCGACGACGTCGGCCGGTGGAGGCAGTCCGACCTGCGCACGGTTCTCCTCGATCGGATGCCCCAGGTCGTCGAGGACCCGGACGCCGCCGCCGACGGCATGGTGCCCGCGGTCCGCGCCTATCTGACCTTCCTGTCGGAGTCCGACCGCCTGGCCAAGGGCTCCGCCCCGCTGGGGGACCTGCTCGCCGAGCTCGACCGCCTTGAGGACGACTTCGTCGACGCCATGGAGGATCTCGTCGTCGAGGAGGACGAGGACGACGAGTACGACGAGGAGGAGTCCGAGGGGCTCGGTGACTTCGAGCCGTTCGCCGACGAGCTCTCCGAGCTGCCGACGATCAGGCTCCGCCCGGACTCCGAGCTGGCCGAGGCCACCCGCAGGACCCCCCTGATCTCCAAGGCCCGCGACCTCGCGATCTGGGTCGGCTCGGAGCGCCGGGTGGGCGAGACGAACCTGCTCGACGACACCGAGATCACCGAGGCCCTGGCCGTCCTCGGCATCCCGCTTCCCGAGAGGGGCGACAAGTCGCTGGCCGACTCCGTCCCCGCGCTCTGGAACATCTGGAACCTCGCGATCGACCTCGACTTCCTCCAGCCCGAGGGGGAGGACACGGTCAGCATCGACGCCGACACCGCGGAGTGGCCCTTCGAGGAGGACGACGACGCCCTCGACGCGTGGATGGCCGGTCTGCACTCCATCGACTACGGCGACCCGGAGCTGGCGGACGAGGAGGCCACGATCGCCCTGTCCGGGCTGACCAGGGCGCTGCTGGTCCGGGTGCTGCTGGCGACCGGTTCCAAGCCGCTGGCCGAGCTCCGCACCGAGCTGGCCGAGGCCGCCGCCGAGTACGACGACCTGGGCACGGAGGCCTGGGCCGCCGCCACCGCGCAGTACGGCGACCCGCTCAACCCGGTGCTCGACTGGCTGGCCGGGTACGGCATGGTCGAGGTCGAGCACGACCAGGTGCGGCTGACCCCGCTCGGCATGGAGGGCGTGGTCCACCTCGTGGACGAGGCCGACATCGAGCTGGACGCCCGGCCCGCCATCGACGCGATGACGGCCCTGGACCTGCTCTCCTTCGGCTCCGAGCTGCCCGAGGAGGAGGCGGACGCCGAGTTCGAGGCCTGGATGGAGCTGCGCGCCCCCGAGCAGGCCGCCAGGGACCTGCTGGAGGCCGCGGCCGAGGACGACGCGAACGCGCTGATCCGGGTCCAGGCGGCCAGCATGGTCGGCTCGCTCGGTGAGGTGGCCATACCCGCCTGGCGGGAGGCCCTCGACGAGCCGTCCCTGCGCCCGTACGCGGCCACCCACCTGGCCCAGCTGGGCGTCGAGGACGCTCCCACGCCCACCCAGGCCGACACCCACTGGCTGATCCTCGACATGCTGACCATCTCCGCCGGCCTGGGCCGTCCCGAGTTCGTCAGCAGCCTGGACGACATCGGCAACGTGCCGAACCTGGTCAGCCTGCTCGAAGTGATCTGGAAGGTGCCGCACCCGCACCTGGAGGAGCTGCTGGAGGCGATCGGCAAGGCGCATCCGGACAAGCAGGTGGGCAAGGCCGCCAAGCGTGCCCTGTTCAAGGCCCGCTCGGGGCAGAACTAGGAACGGAACCGGAAAGGGACGGGGCGGCGCCCCGTCCCTTTCCGGTTCCGCCATGGCAGGGAGCGTTCAGAGGCCACCTGGCCGTACATCGGGTGACGGCGGGGGTTCCTTCTCGATCAGGCATGCGTCCGGCCTGCCTGGTCCCCTGGATCGGGAGAGAGCGTCCGGCCGCGGCGCCGAGCGGGAAGGCGATCTGAGAGATCCGTGCCGGGTGGGGCTTCACCCGCCCCTGAAACGACAAGAACCCCCGGGAACCGTTGCTCCCGGGGGTTTCGCACTGGTAGCCCCGACCGGATTCGAACCGGCGCTACCGCCTTGAGAGGGCGGCGTCCTAGGCCACTAGACGACGGAGCCTTGCGAGAGACAGTGGTAGTCCCGACCGGATTCGAACCGGCGCTACCGCCTTGAGAGGGCGGCGTCCTGGGCCACTAGACGACGGGACCCTACACACTGTCATCAGATTCGGAGGGAGCCGAATCTGCGGCATCTTCCTAAGAAGATGCAGCTGGGGTACCAGGACTCGAACCTAGAACAACTGAACCAGAATCAGCCGTGTTGCCAATTACACCATACCCCACCGCGCTGGACTCCCTTTCGGGACTCGCTGGCGCCTCCGAAAGAATAGCCCAGGTTGGGGGTCAAGACCAAAACGATTGCCGGCGGCCGAATCGCGGTATCACCGGGCTGCCGCAACGAAGGTCCGCTGTGCGACCCTGCTGAGGGATCCGTCCATCTGAGAGGAGTTCCAGCCTTGGCCGAGAACCCGTTCTTCGAACCCAGCACGCTGCCGTACGGGCTGCCGCCGTTCGCCCTGATCAGGGAGGAGCACTACCTTCCCGCCTTCGAGCGGGGCATGGCCGACCAGCTGCGCGAGGTGCGGGAGATCGCCGGCAACCCGGAGCCCGCGACGTTCGCCAACACGATCGAGGCCCTGGAGCGCTCGGGCCGGATTCTCAAGCGGACCGTGACCGTCTTCAGCAGCATCTCCGCCTCCGACACGACCGACGGCATCCAGGAGATCGAGACCCAGGTCTCCCCCAGGCTGACCCAGCACGCCGACTCCATCCGCCTGAACCGCGCCCTGTACGCCCGGATCGAACAGGTGACCACCGACGACCCCGAGGAGGCGTGGCTGCTGCAGAAGTACCGCGTCGACTTCGTCAGGGCCGGCGCGGACCTGTCCGAAGGCGACCAGGACCACCTCAGGGCGCTCAACGAGGAACTGACCAGGCTCGCCACGACCTTCTCCCAGAACCTGCTCACGGCCTCCACGGCCTCCGCGCTGGTCGTCGAGGACGTCAAGCTGCTGGACGGGCTCGCCGAGAGCACGATCAAGGCGATCGAGCAGGACGGCAGGTACGTCCTGCCGCTGCTCAACTACACCAACCAGCCCGCGCTGGCCGAGCTGACCGACCGGGAGACCCGCAGGAGGCTGTACGAGCTGTCCGTCGGCCGGGCGCCGGAGAACTTCGAGCTGGCGGCCAGGATGGCGGCGCTCCGCGCCGAGCGGGCGGCCCTGCTCGGCTTTCCCGACCACGCCGCCTACTCCGTCGCCGACCAGACCGCCAAGACCACCGACGCCGTCGAGGAGATGCTCGGCAAGCTGGTGGGCCCCGCGGTGGCCAACGCCCGCCGGGAGGCCGAGGCGCTGAGCGAGCAGGCCGGCTTCCCCCTGGAGCCGTGGGACTGGTCCTTCTACGCCGAGCGGGTGCGCAAGGCCCGCTACGAATTCGACGCCGCCGACCTCCGCCCCTACTTCGAGCTGGACCGGGTGCTGCGGGACGGTGTCTTCCACGCCGCCGGCGAGCTGTACGGGATCACCTTCGCCGACCGGGACGACCTGGCCGGGTACCACCCGGACGTCCGGGTCTTCGAGGTGTCCGACGCGGACGGCTCGCCGCTCGGCCTGTTCCTGTTCGACCCGTACGCCCGGCCGACCAAGCGCGGCGGCGCCTGGATGAACAACCTGGTCACCCAGTCGCACCTGTTCGGCGAGCTGCCCGTGGTGATGAACAACCTCAACATCACCAAGCCCTCCGAGGGACCGACGCTCCTGACGTTCGAGGAGGTCAACACCGCCTTCCACGAGTTCGGCCACGCCCTGCACGGCCTCTTCTCCGACGTGCGCTTCCCCCGGGTCTCCGGCACCGACGTGCCGCGCGACTTCGTGGAGTACCCCTCGCAGGTCAACGAGATGTGGGCCACCTGGCCCTCGATCCTCGCGGGCTTCGCCAGGCACCACGAGACCGGCGAGCCGGTGCCCGCGGAGCTCCTGGAGAAGATGAGGGCCGCGGAGAAGTTCAACCAGGGCTTCGACACCGTCGAGTATCTCGCGGCGGCACTGCTGGACTGGGCCTGGCACAAGCTGGCCGGGGGTGAGACCGTCGAGGACGCCGAGGCGTTCGAGAACGCGGCCCTGGAACGCGCCGGGATCGCCTACGACCTGGTCCGCCCCCGCTATCGGACCAACTACTTCGCGCACATCTTCGTCAGCGGGGTGGGCGGCTACAGCGCCGGCTACTACTCCTACATCTGGAGCGAGGTGCTGGACGCCGAGAGCGTCGACTGGTTCGAGGAGAACGGCGGCCTGACCCGCGGCAACGGTGACCACTTCCGCTCCACCCTGCTGTCGGTCGGCGGCTCGCGGGACGTGATGGACGCCTTCCGCGACTTCCGCGGCCGCGACCCGCGCATCGAGCCCCTGCTGAAGCGCCGCGGCCTGGAGGCGTAGCCCTCCGTCCCCATCCGGGGTACGGGAAACCACACCCCGGATGGGGACCCGGCCCCAATGCGCTCCACCCGGCCCTCAAACACGATGGAGGCCATGAAACGACCATGGAACAAGGCGAGCGCCGTGCTCGTCGCCGCCCTGGCCTGCGCCCTGCCGCTGATGACGGCGGCCCCGGCGGCCGCGGGCGGCGGGGACACGACGGCACGTATCGGCACCGTGCCGCCGGGGGCCACGACCCCGGCCGCCACGGCCGCCACGGACGGCGCGGGCGCGACGGTACGTACCGACTCCGGTTGGGTGAGGGGCAGGGCCGGTAAGGATCACCTGCTCTTCCAGGGCATCCCGTACGCCGCGCCACCTGTCGGGGAGTTACGCTGGCGGCCGCCGCGGGCCGTCACCCCGTGGCAGGGGGTGCGCGACGCCACCGCGCCGGGCAGCCGGTGCGCGCAGACCGCCGACATCTGGGGCCTGCCGGGGAGCGAGGCGGAAGACTGTCTCTACCTCAACGTGACCGCTCCGGCGGGCAAGAAGCGGCCCAGGCCGGTCATGGTGTGGCTGCACGGCGGAAGCCTCACGAAGGGGGCCGGCAGCGACTACGACGCCCGCAGGCTGGCGGTACGGGGCGATGTCGTGGTGGTGACGGTCAACTACCGGCTGGGCGTCTTCGGGTTCTTCGGGTATCCCGGGCTGGAGAACGCGGGAGCGTTCGGGATCGAGGACCAGCAGGCGGCTCTGCGCTGGGTGCGGCGCAACGCGGCGGCGTTCGGCGGCGACCCGCGCAACGTCACCCTGTTCGGCGAGTCCGCGGGGTCGCACTCGGTGTGCGCGCAGCTCGCCTCCCCCTCCGCGGCGGGTCTGTTCCACCGGGCGATCGCCCAGAGCACCCCGTGCTGGGCCGGGACCTTCGAGGGCACCCCGCTGCGGCCGGTCATGGACATCCCCCTCTGGGTGCCCCGGGCCGCCCACGACGGCTACGGACAGGTCCTGGCCACCGCGCTGGGGTGCGCGGACCCGGAGACCGCGCTCACCTGCCTGCGGGACAAGCCGGTGGCCGACCTGCTGGCCCAGCAGCCGCTCCCGTTGCCCGCGTACGGTAACGCGGTGCTGCCCGAGGATCCCTCGAAGGTGTTCGAGGAGGGCCGCTTCCACCGCGTGCCCATCCTGACGGGCATCACCAGGGACGAGGGCACGCTGTTCACGTCGCTGCTGTTCCCGCCGATGACGGCCGAGGAGTACGAGTCCGCGGTCAACGAGAAGTTCGGCGCCGCGGGACCGGACGTGCTGGCCGAGTATCCGCCGGACGCCCACGGCGGCTCACCCCTTCAGGCGGTGGCGGCCGTCATGAGCGACCTGGACTGGGCCTGGCCGGCGCGCGACACGGACCTGCTGTTCGCCCGGTACGTGCCGACCTTCTCCTACGAGTTCACCGACCGGACGGCGCCCCAGCTCTTCCCGCTGCCCAGCGAGGTCAGACCGCTCGCCTCGCACGGGTCTGAGCTGTCGTTCCTGTTCGACATCGGCTGGCAGTCCGCCCCGCTCACCCCCGAGCAGTGGCGGCTCGGCGACACGATGATCGACTACTGGTCCAGGTTCGCCGCCGTCGGCGACCCGAACCGGCCGGGCCTGCCCATCTGGAGGCAGGTGCGTCCCACCGACGGCACGCCGTACGTGCAGGGGCTGGCCCCGGGGCGAGGCGGTGTCGCGCCGTTCGACCGGGCCGCGGCTCACCGTCTCGCCTTCTGGGACGAGCTTGCCGGACCGGGGGCGGGGCCCGGCTCCCCGTCCTGACACGCACCGACGGCCCGTCCCCGGGCGGAGACCCGGGGACGGGCCGTCGGGCTGAAACCTCGCCGCGGTCCGGGTGAAGGGTCAGGCCTGAAGCCTCGCGAGAGCGGCGCGGAGACGCTCGATGGAGCGCTCGCGGCCGAGGACCTCGATCGACTCGAACAGCGGCAGGCCGACGGTGCGGCCGGTGACGGCCACCCGGACCGGCGCCTGGGCCTTGCCGAGCTTGAGGCCGTAGGAGGCGCCGACCTCCTCCAGCGCCGTCTTGAGCGACTCGGGGTCCATCTCGACCTTCTCAAGCCGGTCGAGGTAGCCGGTGAGGATCTCCACGGCGGAGCTCTTCATGGCCTTGTCCCACGACGCCTGGTCGAAGACGGGCTCGTCCAGGAAGAGGAAGTCCACGTTCGCGGTGATCTCGGACAGGACCGCGATACGGGTCTGGGCGAGCTCGGCGACCTTGGCGAAGGTCTCGCGGTCCCAGCTTGGGTCCAGCCACGGCTCGCAGCGGATGATGAACTCCGCCAGGGGCAGTGCCCTGATGTACTCGCCGTTGAACGCGCGGAGTTTCTTCTCGTCGAAGAACGCCGGGGAGGGGTTGACGTCCTCCAGCCTGAACAGCGGCACCATCTCCGACCAGGGCATGATCTCCCGGTCGTCGCCGGGGCCCCAGCCGAGCAGCATCAGGTAGTTGACCATCGCCTCGGCCAGGTAGCCCTCCTCGCGGTAGGACTCCAGGGCGACCTTGTCCCGGCGCTTGGACAGCTTCTGGCGCTTCTCGTTGACGATGACCGGCACGTGCGCCCAGGTGGGCGGGGCGACGCCGAGCGCCTCCCAGAGCAGCTGCTGCTTGGGGGTGTTGGACAGGTGCTCCTCGGCGCGGACCACGTGGCTGATCCGCATCTCGACGTCGTCGACGACGTTGGCCAGCACGAAGAGCGGGGAGCCGTCGCCGCGCGCGATGACGAAGTCCTCCATCGCGTTGTTGGGGAACTCGACGGTGCCGCGGACCAGGTCGGAGATCACGGTGACGCCCTCGTCGGGGGTACGGAAGCGGACCGCGCCCTCGGTCAGACCTCGGTCGCGGCAGAAGCCGTCGTAGCCCTGGTGCTCGGACCCGGTGCGGGCCTTGACCTCGTCGCGGGTGCACGTGCAGTGGTAGGCCCGGCCCTCGGCCAGCAGCCTGGCCGCGGCCTCGCGGTGCTGCTTCTCGTACGAGGACTGGAAGTAGGGTCCCTCGAAGGCCGGGGCGCCGTCGTTGATCCCGATCCAGGCGAGCGCCGAGATGATGCCCTCGGTCCATTCCGGCCGGTTGCGCGCGGCGTCGGTGTCCTCGATGCGGAGCACGAACCTTCCGCCGGACCTCTCGGCCAGGGCCCAGTTGAACAGCGCGGAGCGAGCGCCGCCGACATGGAACATGCCGGTCGGCGAGGGGGCGAAACGAACCCTAATCACGGGAGACCACCCGGTTGCTGAGAGTGCCGATTCCTTCGATGAAGACGCTGACCTCGTCGCCGACGCTGAGCGGGCCGACCCCTTCCGGCGTCCCGGTGAGGATGACGTCGCCGGGGATCAGGGTCATGACCGCGCTCACGTGGGCGATCAGCGCGGGGATGTCGTACATGAGCTTGGAGGTGCGCGAGCTCTGCTTGACCTCGCCGTTCACGGACGTGACGATGCCGACGTCGCCCGGGTCGAGCTCGGTCTGGATCCACGGGCCGAGCGGGCAGAACGTGTCGAAGCCCTTGGCCCGGGTGAACTGGACGTCCTTCTTCTGCAGATCCCGCGCCGTGACGTCGTTGGCGCAGGTGTAGCCGAAGATGACCTCGTGGGCCCGTTCTCGGGGCACCTCCCGGCAGAGCCTGCCGATCACCACCGCCAGCTCCCCCTCGTAGTCGACCCGCTGGGAGAGGGTCGTCGGGTAGGCGATGGCCTCACCCGAGCCGATCACCGAGGTCGACGGCTTGAGGAAGACCAGTGGCTCGTCGGGGACCTCACCGCCCATCTCGTGGGCGTGGTCGGCGTAGTTCTTGCCGATCGCGACGACCTTGCTGGGCAGCATGGGCGCGACCAGCTTGACCTGGGAGAGCGAGTGACGCTCACCGGTGAACTGGATCGGCCCGAACGGATGACCGGAGATCGCGGAGATGAACTCCTCCCCTGGGCCACCCTCGACCACCCCGAACCCGACACCGTCTCCTGTGGAGAACCTCGCTATACGCACACGACAAGGCTAGTCGGGCTCCGGGTCTCGGCTGACCGCGCCCGCGTCTCCGGGAGGTTCGTGCCCCCGCCCCTCCGGCCTCCTCCATCACATCACCGAGCCATCTGGGCTATATGCACCTAAAAATACCCATAAAACCTATTTTCCCGATACGACCACGATTGAGTTAAAAATAAGTATGTCCTGATTGCTGTTCATGTGGGGGGTATGACCGTTTCTGTCAGCATCGGGGAGCCAGAAGGTCTTCCCTCGGGGGAAGGAATGGACGTGACTGAAGCCAGCACGGTGAACAGGCCCAAGGGTGACGAGGTATCCGTGCCCCGGGCGCGCACCGACAGTCCCGGATCCCAGGGTGGCCTGGTCACTCCCAAGGGAACCACCACCATCGAGAGCGGCGTCGTAGCGAAGATCGCGGGCCTGGCGGCCAGGGAGATTCCCGGCGTGCACAACATGGGCGCGAGCACCGCGCGAGCCCTGGGCGCGGTACGCGGCATGGTCGGCGTCGACCAGAACATCACCCAGGGGGTCTCCGTCGAGGTGGGCGAGCGTCAGGCCGCCGCCGACCTCGAAGTGGTCGTCGAGTACGGCATGGCCATTCCCGACCTGGCCGCCGCCGTACGCCGCAACGTGATCACGGCGATCGAGCGCATGTGCGGGCTCGAGGTCACCGAGGTCAACATCAAGGTCTCCGACGTCCACATGCCCGGCCAGGACAAGGACTCCTCGGAGGAGTCGTCCGAGCCGGGGCCGCGCGTCCAGTGAGCGATCCGGTGCGCGGGCCTGAGGACCCGGCCCGCGAGGAGAGGACGCGTCCGGTGACGGCGGGATCCGGCCGCCGGACGGCCGCGCCCGCGAACAACCCGGGTGACCCGGCCCACCGGCCGCCCACCCCGGCGCACGGACCGGAGCATCCGACCCCGGCGACCGCCATGCCCGCGCACAAGCCGGAGCACCCGGTCCACCCGCCCGCCACTCAGGCCCCGGCGGGGGCCGTACCCGCCCAGCGACCACGGGCCCCGGCTCGCACGACGGCCTCCACACCGGGCGAGACGGCGGGTCCGCCTCGGGAGGAACCGGCCGCGGCCGCTGAGCGGGAACCGGCCGGCCGGGAGGCGGGTCTCGCGCACGGGATAGCCGACGCCGTACGGCGCTGCCCCGATGTCGTCGACCTGTCGGGCGGCCCGTTCGGGACGGTGGCGACCTACCTGCCCGGCGAGAGGGTGCCCGGCGTCGCGCTGCATGAGGACGGGATCGAGATCTCGGTGGTCGTCAGGCTGGGGCGCCCGCTGCCGGAGATCGCCGACGAGGTACGTGCGGCGGTCGCCCCGCTGGCGGATGACCTGCCGGTGAATGTCCATATCGGAGGTTTGACATGAACAAGTTCCCAGTGTGGTCTGTGCTCGGCACGATCGTCGGCGTTCTGCTGGGCTTCGCCGGAGCCTTCGGCGGCTTCTGGGCATTCCTGCTGGTGCTCGTGCTCGGCGCCGTCGGATTCCTCCTCGGCCACTTCGCGGAGGTCGGCGAGGTCAACCTGTCCCGGATCTCGGCGAGACGGCGATGAGTACCCCCGTCGAGCACCACGCCGCCTCCTCGGGAGCGGCCGCGCCCCCGGGTGACCTCCCCGCCGGCCGGACGGGCTCCGCCCTGGCCGAGACCGGGCGGTCCGCGCCGCCCGCCGTACCCGCCCAGCCGTCACAGCAGGCCGTACCGGCCGAACTACGCGGCAGAACCGACATATCCAACCGGGTGGTGTCGCGCATCGCGGCCGGTGCGGCCAGGGAGGTGGCACGGGTGCGGAAGGTCGGCGAGCGGGGGCCGCTGTCCTTCCGCGGAGGCACCCGCGCCGCCGTCGACGGCACGCTCGCGACGCTCCAGCTGGACGTGACCATGGAGTATCCGGCCCCGATCCGCGAGGTGGCCGACGAGGTCCGGCGCCACGTCGCCGAACGGGTCATGACGCTGACCGGCATGGACGTCGGCTACATCGACATCGACGTCACCAACGTGATCCGCGCTCCGGAGAGCCCGCCCGAGACCTCCTACGAGGTCTCGCGGGAGACCTCGGATGAGACCTCGCCGGCCGAGGGCGGGAACCGGCCCGACTTCCGGACACCGGACGCGACGACCCACGGGACCGACGTCCCGTCGCGGGAGGAAGGGCAATGACCTCCCAGACTCCCGGCCCGGCCGAGCCCTTCTCCGAGCATGTCTCCGAGACGGGGCCGACCGAGGAGATTCCGGCCGCACCCGGCGCGGCGTTCGTGGAGCCGTCCGCGCCGCGGGCACCCGGCGAGGTGGCGAGGAACGCCTCCGCGGACCGCGCGGCGGTCAGGGCCTTCCGCCCGCGCCGGGTGGTCCCCGCCGTCATCACCGCCGTGGTGATGACGGCGATCGGCGTCCTGGTGGCGTTGGAGGTCATCTCCGCCCTGGCCGGCCACCCGCTGCGCCTGCTGCCCTATGACCGGATGCTCGCCTGGGCGTCGTCGACGCCGTGGAACGACCGGCAGGTGATGGCGGGCGCGGGCCTGGTCGGCCTGCTGGGCCTGCTGCTGGTGCTGTTCGCGCTCATCCCGGGGCGGCCCACGCTGATCCCGGTGCGGACGGGCGACAAGGACCTGGTCATCGGCATGCAGCGCCGGGGCTTCACCCGGTCGCTGGCCCACACGGCCGAGCGGGTGCGGGGGGTGGAGCAGGCCAAGGTACGGCTGGTGGGAAAGACCGTGCGCGTGAACGCCCGCAGCGGCGTCCGGGACACCACCGGACTGGCCGACGCCGTACGGGAGGCGGTGACCATGCGGATCGCCGCGCTCTCCCCCGTCTGGAACCATCCCGTCCACGTGCACCTGCGAGGGAAGTGAGCGCCATGGACGACAAGACCGCCCGGGGCAACCGGCTGGGGCTGCTGCTCGTGGGACTGGCGCTGATGGCCCTGAGCGCCCTGGCGATGGCGCGCGGCGCGGGGGCGTTCTCCCCGGCCGTGGCGCCCGCCCACGGACCGCTCGTGGACGCCCAGACGCGTGCGGCGTTCGCCCGCTACGACCCGTGGCTGTGGTGGGTGGTCGCCGCGGCGGCGATCGTGCTCGCGCTGTTCGGCCTGCGCTGGCTGCTGGTCCAGGGACGCCGCCGGAGGCTGAGCGGCATCCGCCTGGACGGCGGTCCCGCCGGGATCACCGAGGTGGACGCGCACAGCGTGACCGACGCGGCGGCCGCCGAGGCGGGCTCGCATCCCTCGATCATCGGCGCCACCGCCGCGATGGTCGGCACGAGCGAGCACCCCGCCGTACGGATGCGGGTGGCGGTCGCCGAGGACGCGCCGATGAGCGCGGTCCGCGAGCAGCTGAGCGGGGTGGTCATCCCGCACATACGCCAGACCCTGGAGACCGAGCGCATACCCGCGGTCGCCCGGGTGAGCCTGGGGGACGCGCCGCACCCCCGCAGGACCGTCACCTGACGAAGCGCCGATCATAGGGTGATCAGGGAAACCAACGCTTCGAGGAGACGATGTGCCTTCGGTCGTGAAGATAAACGTGCTGACAGTGTCCGCGGAGATGCGCGAGGAGCTGGAGCGCCGCTTCTCGGGACGGGCGGGAGTGGTCGAGTCCGCGGACGGGTTCGAGTGGTTCGAACTGCTCCGCCCGGTGGACGGCACCGACCGCTACCTGGTCTACACCCGCTGGCGTTCCGATGAGGACTTCAAGCGCTGGACCGAGAGCCAGGCCTTCCAGCGGGGCCACGCCCAGGCCGCCGCCGAGGCCGGTCAGGGCCAGGGTCACGGGCACGGGCACGGGCAGGGCCCGGCGGCCTCCGGGGCCGAGCTGTGGTCGTTTGAAGTCGTACAGAGCACCGGGCCCGCGCCTGGAGCCTGATCGCTCGCCGAGGGCGCCCGACCGGCTCCGGCCGGGTTCCGAGACGATCGGACGATCCCGTCCGAGTCCGCACCGAGCGGGTAGGCCCCGCTCCCCTCGCTTCCGGGAGCGGGGCCTACCCGCTCAGCGGTCCAGGGGGTTGGCGGCGATCTGCTCGGCGATCCCCGAGCGGACGAACCGCCCGGCCAGGCTGTCCGGCTTGCGCGCGGCCTGGTCCGCGAAGCACCCGGCGAACTCCGGGCCGATCCCCAGCCTGGGGTAACGTTCAAGCACCTCGGCCCGGAGCCCGGCGGGGAAGTCCTCCGACCGCCGCCCGGAGATGTCCAGACCGGTGGACAGTTCGAGCAGGTGCCCCTCGGGATCCCACCCGGGGTCCACGCCGTCCCACATGTGGCGTACCACGATCTCCGACGCGCGCACGCGGCGCTCGACGGGCCATCCGGCCCCGGCGGCGAAGACCCATGCGACGTGGCCTCCCGCCTCCTCGAACGGCACGGTGTGGCTGTCGAACTCCTTGACCAGGCCGATGTCGTGCATCATCGACGCGACGTAGAGCAGCTCGGCGTCGAAGGCGATGTCGTTCATCGCACCGTAGGCCGCCGCCCACAGGTAGGCGCGCACGGAGTGGTTGAGCAGGGCGGGCGAGCAGTAGGCGGTCGCCACCTCCAGCGCGCCGCGGGCGGCCGGTGTGTCGGGGATCACGATGTCTGCGAGTCTCATGTCGCCCAGCCTGCCGAAACGCGGTTACGCCCGCGAGTGGCCGCGGGGACATCGACCGGCAGGATCAGGCCACCCGCGCCGGGAAACCTGGGAAACCCGCATCTAGTTGCTAACGATGTCCCGGAAGCACCCATCCCGACTTGACCGATTTGGTGGGATTCGGACAGCATGATCCATTCCCCTCGCTCGGCCCGGAAGGAACTGGCGTGCGCCGCCGCACACAAGCACTCGCTCTCTCCCTTGTCCTCCTGACGACCTGCGGCGCCACGGCCGGTACCGCGGAGGCGCGGGAGGTAAAACGCACCGCTGAGTGCCAGGGTGACTGGTTGCCCGCCACGCCGACGGCGGCGGACATCATGAACGGCGAGGTCGCCTTCCTCGACCTGGCCCCGGTGAAGATCGGCAAGAACGTCGACTGGCGCACCGACCCCTACCGGAACCGCTCCTGGAGCATGGTCTTCCACTCGCTGCGCTGGATGGGCCGCCTCGTCGCCGACTACGAGACGAACGGCAACGAGGCGTACCTGGCGCGGGCCGTCGAGATCGCCAAGGACTGGGTGGCCGACAACCCCCGCGGCGGCGCGGGGGCCAGCCCGTACGCCTGGCAGGAGCACCCGATCGCGCTGCGCGCCCCCGCGCTGGTCTGCCTCAGCAAGCACGTCAACGAGTCGTGGCTCTCCCGCAGCCTGGCCGAGCACGCCAAGATGCTGTCGGACCCGAAGCTGTATGAGAAGGGTCACAACCACGGCATCGACCAGGACATCGCACTGCTCGGCATCGGCTGCCGCTATGGCCGGGATCAGTGGTCCAGCCTCGCGATCAGGCGGCTCACCGAGACCGTGAAGCTCGACGTCGACTCCCAGGGCGCGCTGCGCGAGCAGGCCCCCCGCTACGCGATCTACGTCTACGAGCGGCTGAAGGTCGCGATGGACAACATCACGTCGTGCGGGCGGAAGGTGCCCGCCGACATCTCACGCCGCTGGGAGTCGATGGAGGACTTCATCTCCCACTCCACCCAGCCCGACGGGTTCATGGTCCCGATCGGCGACGGCGGCGCGGACGTGCGGCCTGTCGGCTACTCCCACCCGAAGAAGACGGTGCGGGTGTTCGGTAACGGCTACGTCTACGGGCGCACCGCCTGGGACAAGCCCGAGTCGGCGTTCTACTCCATCCGCTTCGGACCCGGCATGAAGTACCACGGCCATGAGGACCACCTGGGCGTGACCTACTACGCCCAGGGCCGCGACGTCCTGGTCGACGTCGGCTTCGACTCGTACGAGAACAGCGGCTACCGGCACTGGACGATGTCGGCCGAGGCGCACAACACCTCGATCGTGTCCGGGGCCAGGTTCCGCGGCAAGACCGCCACCAGCCTGAGCAGATCCTCGATCGGGTCCGAGCGGCAGAGCTACCGGCTGACCGACAGGGCCTACGGCGTGCCCAGGACCCGCTCGGTGCTCGTCAACCACGAGCGGGACCTGATGGCCGTGCTGGACACGGTCCCCAAGGGCTCCTCGGTCCGCAACATCTGGCACTTCTCCCGCGAACTGTCCACCGTCTCGAACAGCGGCGGCCAGGTCGTGGTGAAGGACAAGGCGGGCTGGAAGGCGACGCTCGTGCAGGTCTCGATGCCCTCCTGCAAGCCGGTCGGCGGGCTCAAGGTGATCCGCGGCCAGAAGAACCCCTACCAGGGCTGGGTCTCCTCCGCCTACCTGCAGAGGCACCCCGCGCCCGCGGTCGTCGCCCCCGCCTCGGGCAACTCGGTGCTGACCGTGCTGGTGCCCGGCACCGGCACGCCGTCGCTCTCCTGCGCAGGGGGCAAGGTCAGTGTGGAGACCTCCGAGGGCCCGGTGAGCTTCCGCGTCGGCGGCGCCGACCTCTCCTGACGGCCTCGCCCCCGGCAGGACCGACCCGGCCGGGGGCGCTCTGGGCCGCTCGCGCCCGCCGGGTCAGGGGGGCGGCCCTGCCGGGCGACCCCCGAACCTGCCCCTGCCGGTTCCCGAGCCGCCCGGCCACGCCCTCCGGAGCGTTTCCGTGCGCGCCCTCGGGGGTCGTCTCAGCCGGTGTGGCCGGCGCGCAGCAGGCCGTAGGTGACGGCCTGCTCCAGCGCCTGCCAGGACGCCTCGATGATGTTCTCGTCGACACCGACGGTGGACCACTCCCCGGCCGCGTCGCTGGAGGTGATCAGCACGCGCGTGACGGCGTCGGTGCCGTGCGTGCCCTCCAGGATGCGCACCTTGAAGTCGATCAGTTCGACCCCCGCCAGCTCGGGATAGAGCCGCTCAAGTCCCTGCCGTACGGCCCGGTCGAGGGCGTTGACCGGACCGTTGCCCTCGCCGGTGGCGACGATCCGCTCGCCCTTGGCGTGCAGCTTCACGGTGGCCTCGCTGACCAGCTCGCCACCGCGGGTCCGCTCGACGATCACTCGCCAGGACTCGACCTGGAAGTGACGCCTGCGCTCGCCCGCGACGGTGTCGCGGAGCAGCAGCTCGAAGGAGGCGTCGGCGGCCTCGAAGGTGTAGCCCTTCGACTCCATCTCCTTGACCCGCGTCACCAGCTCCCGCGAGGTGTCGGGGGCCAGCTCGTAGCCCAGCTCGCGGCCCTTGAGCTCGACCGAGGCGCGCCCGGCCATGTCGGAGACGAGCATGCGCATGTCGTTGCCGACCTCGGCGGGGTCGATGTGCTGGTAGAGGTTGGGATCGACCTTGATCGCGCTGGCGTGCAGCCCGGCCTTGTGCGCGAAGGCGGAGACCCCGACGTAGGGGGCATGGGAGTTGGGGGTGACGTTGGTGACCTCGGTGATCGCATGGGCGATCCTGGTCATGTCGGCCAGCGCCTCCCTCGGCACCAGATCGAATCCCCGCTTGAGCTGCAGGTTGGCCACGACCGTGAACAGGTTGGCGTTGCCCGAGCGCTCCCCGTAACCGTTGGCGCAGCCCTGCACGTGGGTCGCGCCCGCCTTCACCGCGGCCAGGGAGTTGGCGACCGCGCAGCCGGTGTCGTCGTGGCAGTGGATGCCGATCCTGGCGGACGTGCCGACGGCGGCCTGCACGACCTCGGCCAGCTCGTCGGGGAGCATGCCCCCGTTGGTGTCGCAGAGCGCGATGACCGAGGCTCCCGCCTCGGCGGCGGTGCGCAGCACCTCCAGCGCGTACGCCGGGTTGGACTTGTAGCCGTCGAAGAAGTGCTCGGCGTCGAGGAAGACCCGCTGTCCCTCCGCGCGCAGGTGGGAGACCGTGTCGCGGATCATCGCGAGGTTCTCCTCCAGGGTCGTGCGGAGGGCCAGCTCCACGTGCCGGTCGTGACTCTTGGCGACAAGGGTCACGACCGGCGCGCCGGATTCGCGCAGCGCGGCCACCAACGGGTCGTCGGCTGCCTTCACACCTGCCCGGCGGGTCGCGCCGAACGCGGCGAGCTGCGCGTGCTTCAGGTCGAGCTCTGTTTGAGCTCGCCTGAAGAACTCTGTGTCCTTGGGATTGGCCCCCGGCCAGCCACCCTCGATGAAACCGACGCCCAGGCCGTCCAGGTGGCGCGCGATGGCCAGCTTGTCGGCCACCGTGAGGTTGAGCCCCTCCTGCTGGGCTCCGTCACGGAGGGTCGTGTCGTACACGTGGAAGCGGTCGTCGGCCATGTCGTTCTCCTTCGCGGTTCGATGATTCGCCGCGCGCTCATTCGGCTCCGAGAAACAAAAAGACCCCTCACGGACGTGAGAGGTCTGCGCGCTGGCGGTGTCCCTTTTCAGCCAGCGCGCCTGCCGATAATGAGCAGACCGTAGAACATGATGCTTTGGAGTCTGCCACACGCTGACAGCATCTGACACATCGATCTTAGGATTTGAGACCGGCGACCCGCCGACACGGCTCGGGTTCACCCTCCGCGACCACCTCGTACCGACCAGAATGAGGCCCATGAAGGCGACCTACCTCGACCCCGCCGTGGGGCAGTATCTGCTCGCGCACACCACCCTGCCCGACGACGTCCTCGACGCGCTCGCCGTCGAGACCCGCGAGCTGACCGGCGACAGCGCGGGAATGCAGATCTCCCCCGACCAGGGGCGGTTCCTCACCATGATCGCCCAGATCGGCGGCGCCGGGAACGCGGTGGAGGTGGGCACCTTCACCGGCTACTCCTCCATCTGCCTCGCCCGCGGGCTCGCCCCCGGCGGCCGGCTCACCTGCTTCGACGTGAGCGAGGAGTGGACGGCGGTGGCCCGGAGATACTGGGAGAAGACGCGGGTCTCCGACCGCATCGAGCTGAGGATCGGCCCGGCGGCCGAGCGGCTGCGCGAGCTCCCCGACCATCCCGGGGTGGATCTGGCGTTCATCGACGCCGACAAGGTCAACTACCCCGTCTACTACGAGATCCTGATGTCGCGACTGGTCTCCGGCGGGGTGATCCTCGTCGACAACACGCTGTGGAGCGGCCACGTCGCCGACCCCGGCAGGGACGACGAGACGGTCAGGCACATCCGCGAGTTCAACGACATGGTCAGCGCCGACGGGCGGGTCACCTCGATCATGCTCCCCATCGCCGACGGCCTCACCATGATTCGAAAGCACTGACGAGAACTTTTCCGAATCCGGGACGGGCGCAAACCTTTTCGATTACTTTAAGTGATGTGCAGAACACGTTGCGCCCACCCGCACGGAGGGAAGGATGACCCTGTGGGACTACTCATGGAAAGATCGATCGCCTACCAGATCACCGATCAGAGCGAGCTCGAGCAACTCTACCTGGAGCTCGTCGAGCGGTTCGAGAAGCATCGAATCGAAATCATCAATGGCCGGATCGTGGTGAGGGAGATGCCCACGATCGCTCACGCCGACGTCGTTTACCAGCTCATGGCCCAGCTCATACCGTTCTCCATGGAGAAAGGATGGCGCGTCTACCCGGAAGCCAAGCTACTCCTTCAGGTGCAGGCGGACCGCTTCGAACCCGACCTCATCGTCGTTCCCCCGAACCCTCGCCTCTGGGATCCCAGCCATGTGTACGCGAACGCCACGCTGCTGGTCGCAGAGGTCGTCTCCCCGAGCAGCGTTCACGATGACCATGTGGTCAAGCCGCGGGCCTGCGCACTCGCGGGAGTCCCGCTCTACCTGGTGATCGACACCTTCGCGAACCGTTTCAGGCTGCTCAGCCGACCGGGCCCGGAGGGTTACGCCGACGAGATCACCGAGTCGATCGGCAAGCCTCTTGAGTTGCCCGCGCCGTGGAACCTCACGGTCGACACCGGCAAGCTGATCGAAGGATAGACCCGCTCACGGAGGAGGCCCTGCCAGGCGGAGACCCGGCCTCCTCCGGCTGCCACCGAGGTAACCGACCGTAGACGTGTTGGCCAGGTCTCCTCGCGCCCCTTGGCGGCACCTGTCGCCGCGCTGCCCCACTTCGCGCATGTGGGGCATCATCCCGGGTCAGATGCCGCGTAAGAGCCAACACCGTAGGTAACCGCCCCGGGTCAATCGGGGCCGCACGCGAAACGCGGGGCTAGCAGATCTTGTGGACCCAGTTGTGCGGGTCCGGGCGGGAACCGTACTGGATGCCCACGAGTTCCTCACGGATCCGCCCGGTGACCGGCCCCTGGGTGCCGTCGCCGATCGTCCAGGCGCGGTCGGCGCCCTTGACCGAGCCGACCGGGGTGACGACCGCGGCGGTGCCGCAGGCGAAGACCTCGGTGAGCTCGCCCGACTCGCAGCCCCGCTGCCACTCCTCGATCGACAGCCGCCCCTCCTCCGCCCGCAGGCCGAGGTCGCCGGCCAGGGCGAGGATCGAGTCGCGGGTGATGCCCGGCAGCAGCGTACCGGTGAGCGCCGGGGTCAGCAGGCGGTCGCCGTAGACGAAGAACAGGTTCATCCCGCCCATCTCCTCGACGTAGCGGTGCTCGCCCGCGTCCAGCCAGACCACCTGGTCACAGCCCTGCTCGACGGCCTGGCGCTGGGCCACGAAGGCCGCCGCGTAGTTGCCGCCGCACTTGGCGAAGCCGGTGCCGCCGGGGGCCGCGCGGGTGTACTCGGTGGAGAGCCAGACGCTGACCGCCCGCCCGCCGCCGAAGTAGGCCGCCGCCGGAGAGGCGATCACCATGTACTTGTAGGTCCTGGAGGGGTAGTTGACCCCGAGCGCAGGCTGCGTGGCGATCATGAAAGGGCGCAGGTAGAGGCTGTGTCCGGGCGTGGTCGGCACCCACTCGCGGTCGGTCTGGACGAGCAGTTCCAGCGACTCGACGAACGTCTCCTCGGGCAACTCGGGCATGGCCATCCGCAGCGCGGAGGTGTTGAAGCGGGCGGCGTTGGCCTCCGGGCGGAACGTCACGATCGCGCCGTTCTGCTGGCGGTACGCCTTCATGCCCTCGAAGAGCTCCTGCGCGTAGTGGAAGACCGCGGTCGCGGGGTCGAGGCTGAGCGGGCCGTACGGCATGAGCCGGGCGTCGCGCCAGCCCTCGCCCTCGGTGTAGTCGATCGAGATCATGTGATCGGTGAAGACCTGGCCGAACCCCGGAGCCACCATTACCTGCTCGCGCTCGGCCGCGGTGCGAGCGTGGTCGGAGAGCTGCACGTCGAAGCTGAGCTTCTGAGCGGTGGTCATGACGCGGATCCTTATCTTGATGTCTGGCTTACCCTCGGGTCCATTCTGCGTTGGACCGGGTAACGGGAAACTACTGCATCCATGCCGAAAACCGGCAGTGCGCGGGAAACAAAACGCGCCCGGCGGCTCGTAGGAGCCGCCAGGCGCGTCAGGATCGAGGGGGCGGCTTCCTCAGCCGGCTACTCGTGCGGTGATGTCGTCACCGATCTCCTGGGTGGTCCGGCCGGCCCAGCCGGCCAGCCGCTCAAGCAGGTCGTCGGCGACGGCCTGCTCGACCCGGGCCGCCTCGCCGGCCAGCCCCAGGTGGTCCAGGAGCATGGCGACCGACAGGATGGTGGCGGTCGGGTCGGCCTTGCCCTGGCCCGCGATGTCGGGGGCGCTGCCGTGGACCGGCTCGAACATGCTCGGCGCGGTGCGGTCGGGGTTGACGTTGCCGCTGGCCGCCAGGCCGATGCCACCGGCGATCGCCGCGCCGATGTCGGTGAGGATGTCACCGAAGAGGTTGTCGGTGACGATCACGTCGAAGCGCTCCGGCTGGCTGACGAAGAACATCGAGGCCGCGTCGACGTGGCAGTAGTCGGTCTGAACCTCGGGGTACTCCACGCTGACCCGGTCGAACGTACGGGCCCAGAGGTCACCGGCGTAGGTGAGCACGTTGGTCTTGTGGACCAGCGTCAGCTTCTTGCGGGGGCGGGTCACCGCCTTCTCGAAGGCGTAGCGCACCACACGCTCGACACCGTAGGCGGTGTTCAGCGACTCCTGGGTGGCGATCTCGTGCGGCGTGCCGCGGCGCATGGCGCCTCCGGCACCGGCGTAGGGGCCCTCGGTGCCCTCCCGGATGACGATCATGTCGATGTCCTCGGGGCGGGCCTTGCCCAGCGGCGTCTCGACGCCGGGGAAGAGCTTGACCGGGCGGAGGTTCACATAGTGGTCGAGCTGGAAGCGGAGCTTGAGCAGCAGGTCGCGCTCCAGGATGCCCGGGGGCACGCTGGGGTCGCCGACCGCGCCGAGCAGGATCGCGTCGTATCCGCGTAGCTCGTCGAGCAGCGGGTCGGGCAGGGTCTCGCCGGTCTCGCGGTAGCGCTTGGCCCCGAGGTCGTACGTGGTGGTCTCCACCTTGGTGCCGACCGCTTCGAGGACCTTCAGACCCTCGGTGACGACCTCGGCTCCGATCCCGTCCCCGGGGATGACCGCCAGGCGAATGTTACGCGAATCCATGCAGGCACCTTACCTGTCCGTCTCGGTGATCGAACACCGGTCTCACTCTTCGGACGTGTCCGCGCGTCCGCCCATGTGATCACTTTGTCCTTTTTTGCTCCCTATTGACCGTTTCGTGAGGTTTCGTTATCGTCCTCCCCATTCACATTGATGCCTAATCCGTACGGACCATCCCCTTACCGGCCCGTACGGAGCCGGGGAACCACTTTTTCCGGAATCCACCGGGCCCCCCGGGAACCTCGCTCCGCCCCGGAGCGCGCTCCCGGCCGCCATCACGGGATTCCTTGGGGCGAATCGGCGTGCTCTCGCGCCGTAGGGCGGCCTCCACGCCCGAGCCCGACAGCTCACCCGGCCGGCCTTATGGAAGGAATCATCCTGTCCGGCAAGATGTACTCCCGTGTCCTGTCCATCCTCGTCTCAGGCGCCGCGGTGTTCGCGGCCTCGGCCATGGCGCCGACGGCGGCACTGGCCGCCTCCCCTCTCCCCTCCCCCGAAGCTCCCCCGCTCGGCACCGTCAGGCTGAAGGCCGCACTGAAGAGCGCGACCCCCAGGCCCGCCTGGCAGAAGGCCGTGAAGTGGGCGATGTCCAAGCGCGGCACGCCCTACGTCTGGGGTGGCACCGGCAACGGCGGTTTCGACTGCTCAGGCCTGATGCTCCGCGCCTACGGCGCCGCCGGGATCAAGCTGCCCCGCGTCACCAACGACCAGTACGCCGCCTTCTCCAAGAAGATCGCCTGGAAGGACCTCAAGGCCGGTGACCTGGCCTTCTTCAGCGGCCTCGGCCATGTCGGCATGATCACCAGACCCGGTTACATGGTCCACGCCCCGCGGAGCGGCGACGTGGTCAAGGAGGAGAAGCTCAGCGCCTGGCGCCGGTCCTCCTTCGTCGGCGCGGTGCGCCCCGATCCGCAGGGGGTCAAGCTGACCGAGCAGATCGAGATCGCGACCGGCGGATGAGACACGCCGGCTGATCGGCCGCGGGAACCCCGCCGGCACCGGGAACGGGTTCAGCGGATGGGAGAACCACCGTTGTCCCGGCGGTCCAGGGCGGTCTGGAGCGCCTCGGCGGCCTCGTCCTTGACCTCTTCCGCGTGGTTCCAGGGATACATGTCGTACATGGCGAATCTCGTCTCGGTCGCATGCGAGCAGGGGCAGTGGTCGAGACTCCGATCAGGGCTCCGACCAGGCCTGGTGTCACGGGTCCGGATCACGGACCGGCGATCTGGGGCGTGGCGCCGGAGAATTGCCGGCCCACCCCTGTCAGGCCCCGTCGCGGCAGGCTTGGACCTGGCGCACTTCATCTCAGGCTACCTGGCGGCCGGAACGCCGTCTCGCCCGGCGTACACACTTCTCACATACCGAGACGAAAGGTGGCCGCCGCCCCACGGTGCGGGGCGGCGGCCACCTCGGTGGATCCTTTGCCTACCGGGCCTAGGAGGCTGGTGTTAAACGGCCGCTTAGCGATCATGGTGGAGCGTCACACCCACAGAGCGTCCGTTCCGGAGGCAGATTCGGCCTCCAAGTGGAGTGTGTGCTCCCGATCCTCACCGTTTTTGACGGCTTGGTGGAGGGACCAAGATTACTTCGCGCGAAAAACACCAGCCTCCTAGGCCCTGTCCCTTGGATCTTTTGCCCACTACGGCCAGGCGGCGCCTCGCCGCGTTGTCGTCGGTCACCGCAGCACGGCTGCGGCTCCCTCCTCCGCCTTGCGAGACACCGCCTGGCCGATCCTCGCCACGGCAAGATCCGCGGGACAGGGCCTAGTCGGCCAGGTCGACCGAGCGGCCGCTGTCGGCGCCGATCTCCGCGCCGATCTGGTCGATCACGTCGGCCGGGATGGCGGTGTCGACGGTGAGCGCGATGAGGGCCTTGCCGCCCTTGACGTCCCGGGCCACCTGCATCGAGGCGATGTTGATCGAGTGGTCGCCGAGGATGCGGCCGACCACGCCGACGACGCCGGGGCGGTCGGTGTAGGTGAAGAACGACAGGTGGTCGGTCGGCTCGATCTCCATCTGGTAGCCGTTGACCTCGACGATCTTCGTGACCTGCCGGGGACCCGACAGGGTGCCGGAGACCGAGACCGCGCGGCCGTCGGCGAGGACGCCGCGGACCGTCACGACGTTGCGCCAGTCGGGGCTCTCGGCGCTGGTGACCAGCTCGACCGAGACGCCACGGTCCTTGGCCAGCAGCGGGGCGTTGACGTAGGTGACGGAGTCCTCGACCACGTCCGTGAAGACCCCCTTGAGCGCGGCCAGCTCCAGCACGCGGACGTCGTGGGCGGCGATCTCGCCGCGCACCTCGACGTCCAGCTTGGTGGCGACCTCGCCCGCGAGAGCCGTGAACACCCGGCCGAGCTTCTCGGCCAGCGGCAGACCCGGCTTGACGTCCTCGGCGACGGCGCCGCCCTGGACGTTGACCGCGTCGGGCACGAACTCCCCGGCCAGGGCGAGCTTCACGCTACGCGCCACCTGGGTGCCGGCCTTCTCCTGGGCCTCGTGGGTGGAGGCGCCCAGGTGCGGGGTGACGACCACCTGGTCGAGCTCGAAGAGCGGGCTGTCGGTGACCGGCTCCTTCGGGAACACGTCGATGCCGGCCCCGGCGACGCGGCCCTCCTTGATCGCGGAGTAGAGGGCGTTCTCGTCGATGATGCCGCCGCGGGCGACGTTGACGAGGCGGACGTTCGGCTTGACCGCGTGCAGTTCCCGGTCGCCGATGAGGCCGATGGTCTCCTTGGACTTGGGCAGGTGCACCGTGATGAAGTCGGCCTCGCGCAGGGCCTCCTCCAGCGTGACCAGGCGGACGCCCATCTGCGCGGCGCGGGCCGGCTGCAGGTAGGGGTCGTAGGCGATCAGCTCGACGCCGAACGGCTGGAGGCGCTGCGCGACCAGCTGGCCGATCTTGCCGAGACCGAGGATGGCGACGACCTTCTCGTCGAGCTCCACGCCGGTGTACTTCGAGCGCTTCCACTCGCCGCCCTTGAGCGCGGAGTGCGCCTGGGCGACGTTGCGGGCGGAGGCGAGGATCAGCGCGACGGTGTGCTCGGCGGCGCTGGTGATGTTGGAGGTCGGCGCGTTGACGACCATGACGCCTGCCTTGGTGGCGGCCTCCACGTCGACGTTGTCCAGACCGACACCGGCGCGGGCGACGACGCGGAGCTTGGGCGCGTGGGCGATCGCCTCGGCGTCGACCTGCGTGGCGCTGCGCACGATGAGCGCGTCCACGTCGGCGAGCGCGGGCAGGAACTGGGCACGGTCGGCGCCGTCGGCGTGGCGGACTTCGAAGTCCGCGCCCAGGACCGCGAGACCGGCCTCGGAAAGTTCCTCGGCGACCAGTACGACGGGCTTGTTCACAGGCTGGATCCTTACTAGGCGGTGAGGGTGCACGGACCTCACGTAGTCTATCGGCGCTTGTGAACGTATTCACGAGTGTCCCGAGATGCGAGACGCGACCGCCTCCATGATCCAGTACGCCGGTACCCGCCCCTGACACATCCCATGCGCCAAAATTCAAGTTGGTCTTGATCCTAAGAAAACTTCGCGATTACCCTGATAAGCCGTGGGTCACTACCTATCGTTCCTCATATGAGCATCGGGAACCCCGCTCTCGGCAACGTACTCGCGCAGCACGGCGAGCCGCACCGGCTGCTGGCGGCGCTTGCCGAATGGGGACTCCTGGTCGCCGTGCGACCTGACCGATCCGTCGTGCTCGGCACGACGCAGGCCGGTGAGCGTGTCCTGCTCGGGTACACCTCGGCGGACACCTACGCGCGGCACCGTGGCGGCCACTCGCTGTCGGCGTGCGACGCCGACACGGTCCTCGACATCCAGCGGGTCACCGGCGTGCGGGAGATAGTGATCGACGCGGCGGGCCCCGCGGCCGCGGCCGTGCCGATCGAGGATCTCCAGCGCTACCTGCTCTCGAAGCGCAGCGGCTCCGCGTCCGTGCTGTCGAGTGCGACGCCGACGGCGTACGCGACCGGGGCGATGGCCACGGTCTCGCGTCCCGCGCCGGTGCGCCCGCAGCGAACGCCGGTGCCCGCCGCGCCCGCCCAGCCGTGGATCCCCGCGCCCCGGCCCCATCTGTCGGGGCCGATGCAGATGGTGGATCCCGGCTACCGGCGGTGCGAACACCCGATCCTGCCCGCGCTGCGCGCCGCGATCTCGCACCTGCTCGTCGACTACCCGCTCGTCCATCACGTGTGGATCTCCCAGGCCAGCACCTCCTCCGGCGCCCCGGGAATCATGCTGCACGTGAAGGTGCACATGTCGGCGGCCGAGGACGTGGTCAGGGACATCCATCGCGGGGTGCGCGCCCGGTTGCCACAGCTCGCCGCGAGCGAGGCGCCGATCCTGATGGCCAGGGTCGCCGACGCCCGCAGCGAGCAGCGGATGGTCGAGTTGGGCGCGCACGTGGTCTGCGCCGACGTCACCGACTGATGCCGGGGCCGCGAGACGCGCGGTCTCCTTCCGGTCCTGCGGGACCGGAAGGAGACCGCCGCGGGCGCTAACCGGTCCTGCGGGTCAGGGTCACCCCGGTACGGGTGAACGCCCCCGCCAGCAGAGCCGCCAGCACCGGCAGGCCGATCACCACGGCCGCGAGGAGAAGCCAGGGGATCTCGACCGTCGGCACCCCCGGTGGGAGGAGTGAGATCTCACCGGCCCGCGATAGGAAGACCCCGTATGTCCGAGCCGTCAGGGGCCAGGTCGCGGCGACTCCCGTCACGGCACCGGCCACCGCGCCGATCAGCACGCCGAGCCCCGCGATGAATCCGGCCTGCCCGGCGACGACCAGCCTGCGCGTGCCTGGCGGTGCCCCGACGGCGGCCATCGTGGTGAGGTCGGGCCGCATGTCCGCCGCCGCGAGCCCGGTGGCGACGAACGTGCCGCCCAGCACCAGGATGACCGCCGCGCCCAGGAGCAGCCACATCGGGGAGGTGACGTCGCCCAGGAATCCGTGCTCGACCACGACGTTGAGGTTGGCCCCGGGAACCACGTCCGCGAGTTCCCATTCGAGCACCACTCCCTGCCGTTCGGTGAGCCGGTTTTCGGCCGGGTCGACGTACAGGGCGCGGGGCTCGGTCTTCAGCCCGGCGTTCCGTACGGCGGCGATCGGCAGCACCGCGACGGCGTGCCGGGGATCGGCGGCCTTGGCCACGACGGCGGGGACCGTGATCTCGCGGAGCTCCGTGGCCTGGTCTCGGTACGTGTACAGGCTCATGACGAGCTTCCCGTCCCGCACCAGCTCCGGGTCGAACACCACCGCCTTTCCCGAGGCGAACGCGGCCGAGGCCACCGGATCCCGCCGTCCCTGCACGAGGAGCAGCAGCCGCTCGTCCCCGACGGGGAGGTTTCCGTAGAAGGGCGCCCTCCGCCTCTCGCCGGTCTCCCAAAGGGTCAGGTCTCCAGCGCCCCGGACCTTGACGCCCTCGATCAGGGGCACCCCCGGCAGCCTCCGCTCGACGGCGGCCCTCACCTTGGCCCAGCGGTCATCGTCGAGGTCGCTGCTCTCGATCGTCGTGGTTCCTGCCGGAACGGCCGCCTGGAAGGCGTCCCGGTTCTGGGCGAAGCCACTGTTCACCGCGATGCCGACCGCGACGACCGTGGCCGTGGCGGCCATCACCGCCGCGACGGCGGACGCGGTGCGGCCCCGGTGGCGGGAGGCGTCGCGGGCGGCCAGCCGGAAGGGCAGCGGGAGCCGGGCGGCCAGGGCGGCGGCACTCCTGACCAGCCTAGGCGCCAGCGCGACCAGCCCGAACTGGGTGAGGACCGCGGCGGCGAAGACCCAGACCACGTTGTACCTGATGGACAGGACGGTCGCCGCGGCTCCGGCCGCGAGGAGGATCAGGCCCGGCACCGGGCGGCCCACCCGGTCGCGCACCATGCTCCGGCGCTCGCCGA
This sequence comes from Streptosporangium sp. CA-115845, assembly GCF_050943795.1. Classification (NCBI taxonomy): domain Bacteria; kingdom Bacillati; phylum Actinomycetota; class Actinomycetes; order Streptosporangiales; family Streptosporangiaceae; genus Streptosporangium; species Streptosporangium sp. CA-115845. The sequence continues at coordinate 8,319,945 of NZ_CP191988.1, forward strand.
GCACCGCCGCCACGTCCTGACGGGCCGCCTGCACGGCGGGCACCAGGGCGGCGACCAGCCCGCTTCCCGCGCCGAGCAGGGTGATGCCCGCGATCGGCAGCCAGGGGATCTCCAGGGGACCGATCGCGCCGATCAGCCGGCCCGCCTCCAGCGCGGCCGAGAGCGACGCCAGGCCCACGCCGAGGACCAGGGCGAGCGCCGCGGCCCCGCCGCCGAGAACGACGCCGTCGGCGAGGACGATCAGGCGCAGGTGCCTCGGCGAGCCGCCCTGGGCGGCGATCAGCGCGAGTTCCCTGCGGCGGCGCCGGAGGCCGACCGCGAAGGCGGGGCCGGCCAGCAGCACCACCTCCAGCACGATCATGACCCCGGCGAGTCCGATCGCCACTTGCTGGTCCTCATTGCCCGAAGGCGTGAACCAGTCGCGGTCGGGCGGGTTCTCGATGACGGCGCGGGACTGGACCAGGAGTCCGACCGCGTTCAACCGCTGGACGACGGCCCCGGTGACCGGTCCCGGGGTGTCGACCAGCCAGTTGGTGCCCTGGGTGCCGGGTTGGGCGAAGAGCAGGGTGCCGGGGAGCCCGACGATCTCCGTGGCACGGGTCCGGTGCGGGTGCTCGAGCACACCGACGACCCTCATCGGTTTCCTGCCCCGGGTGACCTCCAACGTCGCGCCGAGGCGAGCCCCCCGCCCCAGTAGCTCCGGGGTCACCGCGATCTCCTGGGCGGAGGCCGGGAACCGGCCCTCGACCAGGCGGTACATTCCCGTCGTCAGCGGGTCTCGCAGGTCCACCTCGCGCGCGCTCACGTGGTCGCGGCCGTCGGCGGCCAGGTAGTCGACGCTGCCCTCGTTCGCCGGGAGGAACCGGCCCCCGGGCCCGAGGAGCTTTCCTAGCTCGGCCTGCGTCCAGGACCGCGCACGGCCATTGAGCTCGCCGTCTGTCGACCACATCCGGCCTCTAATGTCCTGCCTCACCTCCCCCTGTAGCCCGGTGGCCCAGATCCGGGCATCGGCCGTGCCGAGATTCGCGGTGAGGCCCTCGCGAGGGTTGATGTCGGCGGTCTCGGCCAGGGTCAGGAAACCCGTGATGACGAGGACGGGCAGGCCGATCATCAGCATGATCAGCGCGCTGCGGCCGCCGGCCCGCAGGGCGTCCCTGCGGGAGATCCGTAACGCGGCGAGCAGGGCGCTCACGTGTTCCTCCCGCCTCGCGGCCGGGTGTCCGTCCGCGCGCTCATCGGGCACTCTCCAGGGGGACGGCGGTGGAGTCGGCGATCTCGCCGTCGCGCAGGAAGACCACCCGGTCGGCCCAGGCGGCGTAGCGGGGTTCGTGGGTGACGAGCAGCACGGCGGCTCCCGCGTCGCAGCGGGTGCGCAGCAGCCGGAGGATGTCGTCGCCGGTCGGGGTGTCCAGCGCGCCGGTGGGCTCGTCGGCCAGCAGCAGTCGCCGCTCCCCGACCAGCGCGCGGGCGATGGCGACCCGCTGGCGCTGGCCGCCGGAGATCTCGTCGGGGAAGCGGTCGGCGACCTCGCCGACGCCGACCTCGGCGAGCACCTCCAGCGCCTCTCGGCGGGCGACCTTGAAGGCGACCCCGTCCAGCTCTCGGGGGAGGGTCACGTTCTCCAGCGCGGTGAGCGAGGGGATCAGGTTGAGGTCCTGGAAGACGTAGCCCACGTGCCTGCGCCGGAGCCCGGCGAGCTCCCGTACCGACAGGCTCGCCAGCGGCGTGCCCTCGACGGTCACCGATCCGGAGGTGGGGAGGTCGAGGCCGCCGGCGAGGTTGAGCAGGGTGGACTTGCCCGACCCGGAGGGGCCCATCACCGCGACCAGCTCTCCGGCCTCGACGTCGAGGCTCACCCCGCACAGTGCCGTCACGGCCTGCGGACCTTCACCGTGCGTACGGGTCACCTCGGCGAGCCGCACGACGGGGCCGACGGTCATCTGGATCCCTCCGGCGTGCGGAGCACCGGATGTGAGCATGGGAAGGATGTCAACTGTCTGTCTCCTACGTCTGGAGGGCCCGCGTCGAGACCCCGTGTCCGGGATCCGCGTTCGAGGCTTGTGTCCTGGGGAGCCGCGGTCAGGGAGTCCGCGGCTCGGGAGAGGCCGTGAGCACGGCCTCGCAGTGATCGAGCCAGCGCTGTTCGGCCTCGGCCTGGAAGATCATCGAGTCGAGCACCAGCCGCTGGGCGGAGCTCTCGACGTTCGCGCGCCTGGCGCGGACGAACTCCTGCAATGTGCGCATGGTCGCGGTGCGCTGGGCCTGGATGATCGGCCGTACGTCCGCGGCGGCGGTGACCGCCATCGCGAGCTTGATGACCAACTCGTCCCGAGGCCGGTCCGACTGGACGACGGGGGTGCCGAACCATCGCTCCATCTCGGCCCGACCGGCCTCGGTGATCGAGTAGACGACCCGGCCCTGCTCGTCCTGCTCGCCGGGACTCACCAGGCCGTCACGTTCCATCCGGGAGAGCGTCGTGTAGACCTGGCCGATGTTGAGCGGCCAGGTCGCCCCCGTCGACGCCTCGAACTCGGTGCGCAACTGGTAGCCGTAGCGAGGTCCCTGGCTCAGCAGGGCGAGGAGCCCTTGTCGGATCGCCATGCATACTGAGTATGCATACCCAGTATGCCAGTTGCAAGAGATCTGCATATTCTGGACAGGTTCCGCCCTTGGGGCCGATACTCGGAGGATGAGCTCGACGCATCCCCCGTCCCGCGCCTCCGACGGGGATCGCGATCGTGCGATCAACGAGCTCCGTGACCGTGCTGTCGAGGGGCATCTGTCGCACGAAACGTTCCTCGGCCGCGTCGATATGGCCCTGCGCGCACGCAACCAGGGCGAACTCGACAATCTCGTCGCCGACCTGCCGCAACGCGGCCGGTTCCGCCGCATGGTCACCGAGGTCGTCGCCTCGGCCTCCGACTTCACCAAGCGGGTGGAGTCGGCCTGGCGGCGTCCCAGGCTGCCCAGGCTGGCGCTGCCCGCCGACGACCGGACCCGCTACGTGGTGGGCCGGGGCTCCGCCTGCGACCTGGTCCTCGCCGACCTGACCGTCTCCCGGGTGCACGCCGAGCTCCGCCGCGACGAGGACGGCTGGGTCCTCGTCGACCTCGGCTCGTTGAACGGCACTCGGCTGAACGACTGGCGCCTGGTCGGCCCGGCGAAGGTCCGGCCGGGCGACGTCGTCTCCTTCGGCGACTGCGGCTTCCTGATGATCACGCCTCAGCTGTTGTCATGACCCCACCGCCCGGCCCTCCCGGGTCCGGGCCGCGATCACCCCGAACCGGACCCGGTCATCCTCCTCAGTCGGCCTGGTTCTCCGCCGCTCCGGCCTCGGTCTCCGCCACCTCGGTCACCCCGGCCCCGGCCTCCCTGAGCTTCTCCGCGGTCAGGGTGTAGCGCATGGTCAGCAGGATGCCGACCACCATCAGCAGCGCGGGCAGCAGCGTCGCACCGTACAGCACGGCCGTGGTCGCCGACTCGGGCTGCGCGACCGGTGTGGCGGGGTCGGACTCCACGAATCCGGTCGCGCCGAGCAGCCAGCCGAGGATGAACGCGCCGAACGCGAAGACCACGGTCTCGGCGGCGGTCCAGAGCCCGGTGAACACCCCCGCACGCCGCTTTCCGGTGACCAGCGTGTCATGGACGATCACGTCCGAGAGCATCGAGAACTGCAGCAGCTGGAAACCCGCGTAACCGATGCCGACGAGAAGCACGCAGGCGTGCGCGTACGCCGAACCGAGCGGCCCCGAGAAGGCCATCCCGACGGTGCCCGTCGTGAACAGCGCCGACGACAGGATCATCGCCCCACGCTTGTCGTAACGCTTGGACAGCCAGACCCAGAGCGGCATGGTGACCAGCAGCGGGCCGACGAGGCTCACGAAGAGCGTGGTGGTCGCCGCCGGATCACCCAGCGTGTAGGTGGCGAAGTACGGCGCGCCGGCCAGCATGATCCCGGCCGCGAGCATCTGGGCGCAGCTCAGCCCGAGCAGCACCATGAACGTCCTGTTCGAGCGGGCGGCGGTGAACTGGGCGCCGAGCGACGGCTCCGCCTCGGCCCGCGCGACCATCGGGGCGCGGGCCGTGCCGAAGAAGGCGGCGAGCATCGACAGCAGCAGCACCGCGCCGACGACCAGCCCCATGGTCCGGTAGCCGGAGACCTCGGTGCCCGCGATCACCGGCGCGACGGCCCCGGAGAGCAGGATCCCCAGACCGACGAAGACCATCTTCCACTGCAGCAGGGAGGAGCGCTCGTGGTAGTCGTCGGTCATCTCCGCCGGCATCGCCTTGTACGGCACCTCGTAGAAGGCGTAGGCCGTCGCGGTGAGGAAGTAGCAGAGGCCGACGTACAGCGCGGCGGACAGGCCGGTGAGCGGAGGTCCCGCGAAGGTGAGCGCGAAGGTCACCGGCAGGATGAGCGCGCCCAGCAGCATCCACGGGCGGCGGGCCCCGAAGCGGGAGACCGTCCGGTCGGAGCGCTGGCCCACCCAGGGGTTGATGAACATGTCCCAGAGCTTGGGGAGGAAGGCCACCAGCCCGGCGATCCAGGCGGGAACCGCCAGCACGTTCGTCATGTAGAAGAGCAGCAGCAGCCCGGGGACGGTGGAGAAGGTCGCGGTGCAGATTGAGCCGACACCGTAGCCGATGCGCACGCCGCGCGGCACGGTGACGAGGGCGGGGGTGGGTGCCGGGGAGATCATGCCATATTCAATCGCAGCGAGTGACCGCTTGGTAGGCCCAGAGAACGTGAATATTTTTCCCTCCCGCTTTCGAGGCGCCCCTTTCATCCCACCCGGCCCAGCCGATCTCCATACCGGCCGATGTCATGAATATCCAGCCCATGCAGGCTACAAAGGGACTTCCCGGGGTAGATCGCCCCCGATATGGACCGGTGCATCAGCGGCCCCAGACGCCTATGTGATCACTCCGGTTTACCTGGAGCCCATAATTAATGTCGGTAATTTGCTGACAAGGCCGATCCGTCCCCGACAGAATGCGGAACCGTCCAGCGTCTCACCAACTGGAGGAACCGACATGCGCAGACCGCTAGGGGTACTGCTGTGCCTCGGGAGCCTGGCGGCCCTCAGCACGCCGATCGCCACCGCGCACGCCGCGGCCGCCCCCTTCGCCGAGTGCCGCGTGTACGCCGCCAAGCCGTACGTCACCGCGGTGGGACGGATCCAGGCCTCCGCCGCACGGCTGGGCTGCGACGACACCGCGCTGGTCCGCATCCGCGTCAAGCGCGCCGTGGCCGGCGCCGACCCGGTCGTCAAGAGCGCCTCCCTGCGCGGGACCAACGGGCGGGTGACCGTGAGACTGGCGTGCGCCCCCGGCGTCTACTACTCCGTCGTCACCGACTACCGGGGCAACGTCGGCCGTTCCAAGGCCGTCAGGCTCGCCTGCTCCCCCGCGGCCACCCCGACCCCGACCTCCACCGCCCCGGCCCCCACCACCACCGCGCCCACCCCCGCACCGGGAGGAGGGTCCGCCGTCTCCGAGGAGGTGGTGCGCCTGACCAACGCCGAGCGGCAGAAGGGCGGCTGCGCTCCCCTCGTCTCCGACCCCCGGCTGCGCTCGGCCGCGCAGGGCCACTCCGCCGACATGGCCGCCAGGAACTACTTCAGCCACATCTCGCCGGACGGCAGGGATCTGACCGCCCGCATCAAGGCGAGCGGGTTCAGCCCGATGCGCGCCTGGGCGGAGAAGATCGCGATCGACTATCGCACCCCTGCCGAGGTGCTGAAGGGCTGGATGAAGAGCTCCGGTCACCGGGCCAACATCATGAACTGCGCCTACACACACCTCGGAGTGGGCGTGGCCAACAACTCCAAGAGCATCTACTGGACCCAGGTCTTCGCCAAGCACTGAGCAGCACCGGGCACCGGATCCGGGCGGGCGCTCAGCCCGGCCGGACCCGGCGTCCGACCGGCTCTCCCGCCCCGGCCAGGGTGGGAGAGCCGGTCGGCCATTCTCACCGGAACGGCCCGCGCCCCCGCGACGTGAACTCGTCGCGGGGGCGCGGGCCGTACAGGCTCTACTTGAGCCAGCTCATCATCGGGCGGAGCTTGGCACCGGTCTTCTCGATCGGGTGCTCGGCGAGCTCCTCGCGGTAGGCGGTGAACCTCTTCTGGCCGCTGTCGAACTCCTCCACCAGTTCCCTGGCGAACTCGCCGGACTGGATCTCGGCGAGGATGCGCTGCATCTCCTTCTTGGTCTCCTGCGTCACCACGCGCGGACCACGGGAGTAGCCGCCGTACTCGGCGGTGTCGGAGACCGACCAGTACATCTTGTGGATGCCGCCCTCGTACATCAGGTCGACGATCAGCTTCATCTCGTGCAGGCACTCGAAGTAGGCGACCTCGGGCTGGTAGCCCGCCTCGATCAGGGTCTCGAAACCGGCCTTGATCAGCTCGGACACGCCGCCGCAGAGTACGGCCTGCTCACCGAACAGGTCGGTCTCGGTCTCCTCCTTGAAGGTCGTCTTCAGCGCGCCGGCGCGGGTGCCGCCGATGCCCTTGGCGTACGACAGGGCGAGGTCCAGGGCGTTCCCGCTGGCGTCCTTCTCCACCGCGACGAGGCACGGCACGCCGCGGCCCGCGATGTACTGGCGGCGCACAAGGTGACCGGGGCCCTTGGGGGCGACCATGGCCACGTCCACGCCCTCCGGCGCCTCGATGAGGCCGTAGCGGATGTTCAGGCCGTGCCCGAAGAAGAGCGCGTCGCCCTCGACCAGGTTCGGGGCCACGTGGTCGGCGTACAGGTGGCGCTGGATGTGGTCCGGCGCGAGGATCATGGTCAGGTCGGCCTCTTCGACGGCCTCCGAGGGCGTGAGCACCCGCAGGCCGTCGGCTTCGGCCTTCTCCCGGCTCTTGGAACCCTCGGGCAGACCGACCCGGACGTCCACCCCGGAGTCGCGCAGCGAGAGCGCGTGGGCGTGGCCCTGGCTGCCGTATCCCAGAACGGCGACGTGCCGGCCCTGGATGATCGACAGGTCGGCCTGGTCGTCGTAGAAGATCTCAGTCACTTGCTTAACCTTTCGGATTTCTCGGGTGCGTTACGCGGTCCGGTCCAGGGCCCGGAGAGAACGGTCGGTGATGGAACGGGCGCCGCGGCCGATGGCCACCATGCCCGACTGGACGAGCTCCTTGATGCCGAACGGCTCAAGGACCTTGATGAAGGCCTGTAGCTTGTCCGGCGTGCCGGTGACCTCGATGGTCACCGCGTCCGAGGAGACGTCGACGCAGCGCGCCCGGAACAGGTTGACCAGCTCCAGCACGCTGGAGCGGTTGTCCGCGTCGGCCCGCACCTTGATCAGTGTGAGCTCGCGCTGCACCGACTGCGCCGGGTCGAGCTCCACGATCTTCAGCACGTTGACGAGCTTGTTCAGCTGCTTGGTGACCTGCTCCAGCGGCAGGTCGGCGACGCTGACCACGATGGTCATCCGGGAGATGTCCGCGTGCTCGGTCGGCCCGACCGCCAGCGAGTCGATGTTGAACCCCCGGCGGCTGAACAGCGACGCGACGCGCGCGAGCACGCCGGGCTTGTTCTCCACCAGCACGGAGAGCGTGTGCCTGCTCATGCCTAGTCCTCGCTGTCCCAGACCGGCGCCATGTCGCGCGCGAACTTGATGTCATCGTTGCTGGTCCCGGCCGCGACCATCGGCCACACCATGGCGTCCTGGTGCACCACGAAGTCGACGACCACCGGCACGTCGTTGATCTCCATGGCCTTCTTGATCGTCGCGTCCACGTCCTCGGGGCGCTCGCACCGCAGGCCCACGCAACCGTAGGCCTCGGCGAGCTTGACGAAGTCGGGGATGCGGCGGACCGTCTGCAGGTCGGTGTTGGAGTAACGCTCGTTGTAGAACAACGTCTGCCACTGCCGGACCATGCCCAGGTTACCGTTGTTGATGATCGCGACCTTGATCGGCACGCCCTCGATCGTGCAGGTGGCGAGCTCCTGATTGGTCATCTGGAAGCAGCCGTCACCGTCGATGGCCCAGACCGTGGTGTCGGGCCGGCCCATCTTGGCACCCATCGCCGCCGGCAGCGAGAAGCCCATCGTGCCCGCGCCGCCGGAGTTGATGAACGTGCCGGGGTTCTCGTAACCGATGAACTGCGCGGCCCACATCTGGTGCTGGCCGACCCCCGCGGTGTAGATCGCGTCCGGGCCGACGATCGCTCCCAGCCGCTCCATCACGTACTGCGGGGCGAGGGAGCCGTCCTCGAACTCGGTGTAACCCAGCGGGTAGGTCGCCTTGTAGGTGTTGAGCGCCGTCCACCACTCGGCGTAGTCGCCCTTGCGCCCCTCACCGCGCACCGCGGCGATCAGGTCGGAGATGACCTCCTTGCAGTCACCCACGATCGGGACGTCCGCGTGCCGGTTCTTGGAGATCTCCGCCGGGTCGATGTCCGCATGGACGATCTTCGCGTACGGCGCGAAGGTCGACAGGTCGCCGGTGACACGGTCGTCGAAGCGGACACCGAGTCCGATGATCAGGTCGGACTTCTGCAGCGCGCCGACCGCCGACACCGAGCCGTGCATGCCGGGCATGCCCATGTGCTGCGGATGGCTGTCGGGGAAGGTGCCCCGCGCCATCAGGGTGGTGACCACCGGGATGCCGGTCAGCTCGGCGAACTCCAGCAGCTGCGCCGACGCCCCCGCCCTGTGCACGCCACCGCCCACGTAGAGCACCGGCCTTCTGGCCTCGACGATGAGCTTGGCCGCCTCGCGGATCTGCTTGGAGTGCGGCCGGGTCACCGGCCGGTAGCCGGGCAGCTGCATGACGACCGGCCACTCGAAGGTCATCTTCGCCTGGAGCGCGTCCTTGGCGATGTCGACCAGCACCGGCCCCGGACGCCCGGTCGAGGCGATGTGGAACGCCTCCACGATCGTCCTGGGGATGTCGTTCGGGTTGGTGACCAGGAAGTTGTGCTTCGTGATCGGCATGGTGATGCCGGAGATGTCGGCTTCCTGGAAGGCGTCGGTGCCGATGGCGTGGCTGGCCACCTGACCGGTGATCGCGACCATCGGGACCGAGTCCATGTAGGCGTCGGCGATCGGGGTGACCAGGTTGGTCGCACCGGGACCGCTGGTGGCCATGCAGACTCCGACCTTGCCGGTGGCCTGCGCATACCCCTGGGCTGCATGCCCCGCACCCTGCTCGTGCCGTACAAGCACGTGCCGGACCTTGGTCGAGTCGTAGAGCGGATCATAGGCGGGGAGAATCGCGCCGCCCGGGATCCCGAACACAGTGTCGACTCCGACGTGCTCCAGCGCCCTAACGAGGGCCTGGGCTCCTGTCATCTGTTCGGTCATCGGCTCGTTCCTTGTGGCTGAACATGCTTAATGGCATAAAAAATGCCCCATTCCGCTTGATCGGCGGAGCTGGGGCGGCGCGCAGGTCGGAGTACTTCGCTCAGCGACCTGCGCGCCGGTGAAGTACTACGAGGATCCCACGGTCAATCTGCATGCCTCCACCTTGGCCGACGGAGTGGCCCCACGTCAAATTCATGGGACAGATATCTCAGAGTCCGAGATGTGAGGTCAGGCGTGAGTCCCCAGGCTGGAGAGGCTGGTGCGCATCAGCGAGTCGACGCCGCGCGCGGCCATCGGGCGCGCCACCAGGAATCCCTGGCCTCGGGTACAGCCCATCTCACGCAGCAACTCCAGTTGCTCGGGCCGCTCGATGCCCTCGGCGACCACGATCAGCCCCAGGTCGTGACCGAGCCGCACGATCGTACGGGTCAGCAGGGTCAGCGTCTCGTCGCAACCGAGTCCGGACACGAAGGAGGGGTCGATCTTGATCATGTCGACCGGGAGCTGCCGCAGCAGCGCCAGCGAGGCGTAACCGGTGCCGAAGTCGTCGATGGCCAGCCGGACCCCGAGGGTGCGCAACTCGGAGAGCCGGGTGATGGTCTGCTCGGCGTCCTCGACCAGCATCTCCTCGATGACCTCCAGGGTCAGCGCGCTGGGCGGCAGCCCGCTCTCGACCAGGGCGGACTCGACGGTCTCCACGAAACGCGGCGCCATGATCTGCCGGGCGGACAGGTTGAGCGAGAGCCCGATCTCCCACGCGGAGGCGCGCCAGGTGGCCACCTCCCGGCATGCCTCGCGCAGGATCCACTCGCTCAGCGGCACGATCAGGCCGGTGTCCTCCGCCGGGCCGAGAAACTGCTCGGGCGGTACGAACTCGCCCCCCTGGCACCAGCGCACCAGTGCCTCGACGGCGGTGACGCGCGAGGTGGCCAGGTCGACCACCGGCTGATACTCGATCACGAACTGGTCTTCCAGCAGCGCCCGCTGCAGGTCGGCGGCGAGTTCCAGGCGCCGTACCACGTCGGCGTGCATGTGCGCGGCGAACACCTCGACCCTGCGCCCGCCCAGTTCCTTGGCCCTGGCCATCGCCACGTCGGCGTTGCGGATCAGGTCGGCGGAGGAGACGTCGTCGGCCGCGAAGGCCACCCCGACGCTCGCGGTCAGCGCGATGTCGCGGTCGGCCACCCGGAACGGCTCGGACGAGACCGTACGGACCAGTCGCTCGGCCAGGTCCACCGCCGTCTGGGCGTCGACCGCCTCAAGCAGCACCGCGAACTCGTCTCCGCCCCAGCGCGCCAGGGTGTCGTCGGTCCGTACGGCGGCGCGCAGCCTGCGGGCCGCCTGGCCGAGCAGGTAGTCGCCGCTGGCGTGGCCGACCGAGTCGTTCACCGCGGTGAAGCCGTCCAGGTCCAGGAAGACCACGGCGACGCTGCTCGCGCCGGGACGGCCGAGCACCTCGCGGGTGCGCTCCTCGAAGTAGGCCCGGTTGGGCAGGCCCGTGACGCCGTCATGGAAGGTCAGGTGGGCGACCTGGCTGCGCAGGGCCTCCTGATCGCTGATGTCACGGGTGGTGACGAGCAGCAGGCCCTCGCCGCGCACGTGCCGGGTGGCGACCGACTCGGCGGGGCGCCAGGTACCGTCGGAGGCTCGGACCCGGCAGACGACCATGCACGCGCCAGGCCCCTCCTCGGCCTCCTCCTCCAGGCTCATCGCGCTCAGCGCCCCCTGGATTCCCGGCACGTCCTCGGGGTGGATGTAGTCGAAGATCTTCCCGCCGACCAGCTCCTCGGGGCGGTACCCGTACGTGATCTCGACACCCTCGCCGATCTGTCGCACCACGCCGTCGTAGTCGCAGAGCAGGACCACGTCACCGGCGCTCTCGGCCAGGTCGTGCAGCTGCCGCTCACCGAGATGGAGCAGGCTCCGCAGCCGCCCGGTCTCCAGCAGCATCACGAACATGTGTACCAGCAGGACCGCGACGATCGACGCGCACACCGAGGCCAGAACCACCGGCGGCCCCTGTACCCCGCCCCCGATCACCTTCAGCAGCACGACGACGGCGGCCGCCGCGACGAGGAACAGCGGCACCGCCGCGATCAGCGAGGACGTGCTCTCGCGGAGGAACGGCTCGTCGTCCTCGAGATCCGGCGATCGCGTCGCGCGCCCGCTCCACGGGACCACGGCGAGCACCAGGAACGCGGCGGGGGCCAGCCACACCCAGGTGAGCGACGGCGTGTCGCCGCTCACCCGGGCCAGCGCGGTGATCGTCTCGGAGGTCGCGACGGCGGCCAGCACGGCCAGCGCCGCCAGGCCGACCGGCCAGGCCGACCGCCTGATCGGCACCACGGCGGGGCCCACGACGCAGGCGAGGATCAGGCAGAACAGGGGTGAGGCGAAGGTGACCGCGGCGTTGCCCGCGTCGCCGACGTCGCGGTAGACCGGCCCCACCAGCGTCACCCAGATGATCACCAGAATGGAGGCGGCGCACACGTAGGAGTCGGCGAGATCGCGCAGCAGGGCATGCCCTCGGGCGGGCCTGGCCGCCGACAGCGTGGTACCGACGGCGATCATGGCCGTACCGGCCAGGAGCACCAGGTCGGCGAAGGTCACCACGAACGGCGCGCCGTCCGCGATCGGCCGCACCCCCACCCCGGCCAGCCAGGTGACCGAGCCGCCCGCCAGCCAGCGCCAGGCCAGCGCCCTGCGCCGGCCGACCACCCTGGAGGCCGCGGCGAACAGTGAACCCGCGGCGGCCGCCGCGGTGACGACACCTGCCACCGCCTCGACGACCACGGCGGGAGCGCCGCTGACAAGAGCGGCAACGAGCCCCACCACGCCGACGGCGGCGGCGGTCAGCGGTACCCGGGGGTCACGCCAGCGGATCAATGTCGTCTGCCTATCGGTGTCGTTTCAGTGTGTTCTGCTCCCGCAGCATCTCCTGCTCGCTGCGCTCGTGTCACCGGCGCGAGCGCGTCGTCCTTCGTCCTCGGCGCTCGTACCGACACACGGCCAGTGTGGGCCGTCCGGCCCGCGCGAGGGGTGACAACGCCGTAGTCGTCACCGATCTGATAACCGCGCGGGCGATGGACATCGCTTTCGTCGACGCTACGCACCGCAGGTCACGAGGTAGCCACGGTCCGGATTCCTTTGCCGGTCAGTAGGAACCCGTGATCACATTTTTGAGCGGCTCCCCCGCGAGGTAGCGCAGCAGCTGGGAGCGGAGCAGCTTCAGCGTGCGCCGTACGGACGCCGGGCTGCTGCCCGCGACGTGCGGGGTGATGAAGACTCCCGGCGCGCTCCACAGCGGGTGTCCCGCGGGCAGCGGTTCGGGATCGGTGACGTCGAGCGCGGCCAGGATCCGGCCGCCGCCCAGCTCGGCGACGAGAGCGGCGGTGTCGACCACCGGGCCCCTGGCCGCGTTCACCAGGACGCCGCCGTCCTTCATCGCCGCCAGGAACCCGGCGTCCACCATGCCCGCGGTCTCAGGGGTGGACGGTACGAGCAGCACCACCACATCCGCCGCGGGCAGCAGGGCGGGCAGCTCGTCCATGCCGTGCACGCCGGGCCTGGCGGTCCTGGCCACCCGGACGACGTCCACCTCGAAACCGTCGAGCCGTCGCTCCAGCGCCTCACCGATCGAGCCGTAGCCGACGATCAGGACCGTGGAGTCGGCCAGCACCCCGGTGTGGTGGTAGGTCCACTCGCCCCTCCGCTGTGCGTGGACGAACCCGGGGAACTCCCGGAGCACGGCGATCATGGCTCCCAGCACCCACTCGGCGGTACCCGCGTCGTGCACGCCCCGGGCGTTGCACAGCGTCACCCCCTCCGCCAGGTGCGGCCGGTAGGCGTCGACACCCGCCGTGACGGTCTGCAGCAACCGCAGGCCGGTCATCCGGGCGAGCAGATCGGGGAGACCCGCCACCGGCGTCAGCGGCGGGATCCAGACCTCGACCTGCTCCGCCCCCTCCGGCACCGGCTCCGTGCCGTCATAGACGACGCACTCCACTTCGGGCAGATCACACAGAACGTCGGCGGCGGCTTTCGAGGGGACCCAGATCTTCATCCCCGCATTATCCAACCGCGACGCCCGTGAGCCACTACTCGTCTGCGCTTCCCTCACTCACGCACTTCAGGTCGAGTTCGGGGCGGTAGACCGTGGTCTCCTTGACGCGCCTGATCTCCTTGCCGTTCTGCTTGAAGACGCGCCAGACATCGATCGTGAACCCCTGCTGGCCGACCATCGGGATGCACTTGGGGCCGCTGTCGGTCGCGCTCTTGAACGGGGTGATGTTGTAGCGCTCGGACGAGATCGACTCGATCTCGTACCGCTTGGTGCTCCAGAAGGCGACGGTGACCCCGTTGTTGTCGAAGGAGGTCTTCACCAGCACCCCGTACGGCGAGTCGTTCTTCCAGCGGAAGTCGGGCTCGGGCCAGGAGACCGTGGACTCCCGTCCGGCGGGGTAGCGGGAGATGTAGAACTCGTGTGCCATGTGCTGGACGTCCTCAAGGCCGCCGAAGAACACCGCGTTGTACATCGTGGTTACGAACTGGGAGATTCCACCGCCGACCGAGTCGACCAGCCTGCCGCCCTGGATCATGGGAGCGGGGACGAAGCCGCGGGCGGTGTCGCGCTGGCCGATGACGCCGTTGAGCGAGAAGGTCTCGCCCGGCTTGACCAGGTAACCGTCCAGCAGCTTGGCGAGCGCCCTGATGTTGGTCACCCGTGGCGGGCAGCACTCGTAGGGCGTGGTGAACTGGCTGATCCGCTCCTTGATGCCGAGCTTGCGCGCCTCGGCGTCGGACATCCGCGGCCGGACCGTGGCCATGGCCACCGGGATCGTCCGCTCTCCGTTGCGGGAGACCATCTCGGCCACGTCGGCCGCGAGCCGCTCGTCGTCGACGCCCTTCCCCTTGCGGCCGGGCACCAGTTTCGGCTTGCCCGCGACGATCTGGAACGTGGGATCGCGCGGGGCCAGGGCCGGGTCGACGAGCTTGTCCTCCACGGAGGCCACCGCGCTCCTGGCGTCGAACACCGGGCGCATGCCGCCGGAGCCGTCCGGCTCGAAGGACAGGTGCGCGGCGAGGGTCTCCACCGGCAACTGGACCTGCTTGCCGGAGAAGGTCAGGGTGACCGGCCCGGACAGAGCCTTGACCGCGTCCTTCGCGGCCTTCTTGACCGTCTCCGCGCCGACCTTGGGCTTGATCACCGAGACCGGGAGCCTGACCTCCTTCGCCGGACCGAGGAAGGCGTCCGTGATCGCGGCGACCGCGGCCTCCCTCTCCAGTTCCCTGCCGTCGCGGGGCGTCACGACGACGGGTTTGACGCCCTCGAACGTGACCGAGCCCTCGCGGACCTTGAGATCGATCTTCTTGGCCAGGCTCGCGACCGCGGTCTTCATGGCCTCGGCGTCGGTGGAGACCTTGGGCTCCAGCTCGGTGGTGCCGGTGAAGGCCCGCCACACCTCGGGGGGAGTGGGGAAGTCGCTGGGCGCCTGGTCGATGGTGGCGACCACGTTGAACTCCAGACCCGCCTTGCCCGGGTCGAATTCGTGGCGCTTGCCCGCGGCCAGGAGGACCATCTCCTCCGACGCCTTACCCCCCAGACGCTCTCTGAGCTTGTCGGCCGCCTCGGTCGCGGTCAGGCCGCCGATCTCGACACCCCGCACCACGGTGCCCGGCAGCATCTTGCCGGACATGACGACCGCGGGCACCGCGTAGGCGAGAGCGGCGACGAACAGCACGGCGAGGATGATCAGGACGATCCTGCGGCCCTTGCGCCGGTTCGGGGAGGGCTCCTCGTAGCGGAGGCCGCTGGACTGCGGGAACCCCCCGTCGCCGCCGGGGACGAGCGAGGGCTCGTCTCGCCGGAACGAGGGCTCGGGCGGGGCCGCCATCTGCCAGGGCTGCGGAGGCTGTGCCGCGGGCGGAAGCGCCGCCGCCCCGCGGGCCGGTGCGGCGGGACCGCCAAGGCCGGTGGGACCGAAGATGTCGGGCGAGACTCCCGGGGGGAGGCGCGAGCCGTCCTTGGATCGGCCACCCGGTGCTCCGGGAGGAAGGCGTGGATCGCGGGCGCCGGGCGGGACAGGACGTGAGGGAAGCGGTATCGCCTCAAAGGGATCCGTCGGCGGGTCCACAGACGCTCCGGCGTTCCGCACGGCCTCCGTCTCCTCCTGCTTCGCAGCTTCCACCTCCCGCAACCCTAAACCACACCGGTCAACCAACACCCAAAAATAAATAACAAATCAACCAGTCCAGCGGTAGCGGTGCTCGGGCCGACCGGCGGTGCCGTACTTCGGACGGAGCTCCGCCTGGCCCGCCGCGCACAGGTGCTCCAGGTACCGGCGGGCGCTGACTCTGGAGAGACCGGTGATCACCGCCGCCTCGGCCGCCGACATGTCGGTGTCGCTCTTCCTGAGCGCGGTGGCCACCAGGGTGCACGTGGTGACCGACAACCCCTTGGGCAGCGGCAGTGGGACCCCCTTGACCGTGCCGAAGAGCTGGTCGACCTCGTCCTGGCGCGCCTCGTCCCCGAGGGTGGCGAGCCTCCGGCGCATCTCGGCGTACTGTTCGAGGCGGGCGGTGAGGGCGCGGGCGGTGAAAGGTTTGATCAGGTAGTTGACCGCGCCGCCGCGCATGGCCGCCCGGACCGTGGTCACGTCACGCGCGGCGGTGATCATCAGGATGTCCACCGGGTGCGAGGCTCCCCTGAGCGCCATGAGTACGTCCAGTCCCGACATGTCCGGCAGATAGATGTCGAGCAGTACCAGGTCGGGCCGGTGCGTCGTGACCGACTCGATGGCGGCGCTCCCGGTATGCACGACGTCGGCGACCGTGAAGCCGGGCACCCTGGCGACGTAGCCGCCGTGGATCCTGGCCACCATGAAGTCGTCGTCCACCACCAGTACCCGGATCTCCCCCGCGTGTCCGTCCCCGGTCATCTCCGCACCTGCCGTTCCGTGAGCTCCCCGGGGCCGGCGGGCTCCCCCTCGGGAGACGGTGCGGGCCCACCCGTGGGGAGGAGCGCGGTGAAGACGGCGCCGCCCGCGTTGTGCACCCGTACCCAGCCGCCCCGGCGCGAGCACGTCTGGCGGGTCAGTGCCAGCCCCAGGCCCCGTGGCCCGGCGTGGGCCACCTTGGTGGTGAAGCCCTCCAGGAACACCTCGTGGACCAGGCCCGGGGTGATCCCCGGACCGGAGTCGCCGACCCGGATGTGCAGCCCGTCCGCCTCGGTACGGACCGAGACCTCCACCGTTCCCCCACTCTCCTGCAACGCGTCGAGGGCGTTGGCGACCAGGTTGCCGACGACCAGGACCGCGTCGTGCGGGTCACCGAGCATGCCCTCCTCCACCCGGGAGTCGTCGGACAGCACCAGGGTGGCGCCCCGCTCGGCCGCCTCTGCCGACTTCGCCAGCAGCAGCGCGGCCAGCGTCGGGTCGGCGATCTTCTCCCGGACGCCCGAGGCGTGCCTGCTGTACGCCTCGGTGGTCTGGGTGATGTAACTGACGGCCGTCTCGTACTCGCCGAGCTCCAGCAGGCCGACCACGGTGTGCATCCGGTTGGCGAACTCGTGGGCCTGCGCGCGCAGCGCGCCGGTCGTGGTGCTGGCCCGGTCGAGCTCGCGTGCCAGTCGCACCAGCTCGGTCCGATCCCGCAGGGTGACCACCCAGCCGCTCTGCCGCTCCCGTACCGCCACCGGGGTCCGGTTGAGCACCAGCACCCGGTCACGGTGGAGCACCACCCGGTCGTCACCGGGGTCCACACCGTCCAGCACGTCCCGCATCCGGCCGGAGAGCGGCATCTCCCCCAGGCTCCGGCCGACGTCGTGCTGGGAGAGTCCGAGCAGGTCGCGTGCCGCGTCGTTGACCAGCGTCACCCGGCCCGCCAGATCAAGGGCGAGGACCCCCTCCTTGACGCCGTGCAGCACGCCCTCACGCTGTTCGAGCAGCGCCGCGATCTCCGCCGGTTCCAGGCCGAACGTCTGACGGCGAACCCTCCGGACGATCAGCGCGGCGGCGGCCGACCCGGCGGCCAGGACCGCGAGCACGGTCCAGAACAGCGGCGGGAGCGCCGCGCCGAGCTGGTCGTCGACGGTCTCCTCCAGGATCCCGACCGAGGCCAGGCCGATGACCTTCCCCGAGGAGTCGAAGATCGGCGCCTTGCCGCGCACCGAGCGGCCGAGCGTTCCCGTCTGGATGCCGGTCCAGGGGTGCCCGTCCGTCATGACCTGCGAGCCGTCGGTGGACAGCCGCTTGCCGATCAGGGCCGTGTTGGGGTGGGCGTAGCGGATCTGGTTCCGGTTGGCGATCACCACGTAGTCGGCGCCGGTGGCCGCCTGCACCCCGGCCGCGATCGGCTGCAGGCTCAGTTCGGGCCGCGCCCTGGTGAACGCCTCCCGCACCTGGGGAAGCCCCGCCACGGATTCGGCGATCGCCAGGGCGCGCTGCTGGTACTGCCGGTCCAGCAGCTCACGGGTGTGCTCCATCCAGACGCCCGCCGTACCGCCGACCGCGAGAAACACGATCACTGTCTGCAACACGAAAAGCTGGGTGCCGAGCGAGGCGTTGACTAAGCGTCGCACGAGTTGACTCCCTGGTCAGGGAAGGTCGATGAAAGCAGCCCGAGATAACGACGAGGTCGCGGGGACGCGTGACCAATATGACCGATACGACGGCAAACACGCAAAGGATCGACACGGCGACCGGCTGAGGTCACCATCCTCACCACGCTCTGTCCATGTTGTTGGGAGTTCGACCATGCGTCTTCGGAGACTCGCCACCCTCGCGGTGTTGTCCCTCGCCACCCTCACCGCCTGCGGTTCCGGTGAAGGCTCAGGGACCAGCGCGCTGAGAATCATGGCTCCGGCCTCACCGGGAGGCGGCTGGGACCAGACCTCCCGCGTCGCGGGAGAGGCGTTGAAGTCCGCCGACCCGTCCCGCACGGTCGAGATCTACAACGTGCCAGGCGCGGGAGGCACCATCGGCCTCGCCCAGCTCGCGGGTGAGAAGGGCAACGGCAACCTGCTGATGACCATGGGCCTGGTGATGGTCGGCGCGGTGGAGCAGAACAAGTCGAAGGTCACCCTGGCCGACACCACGCCCATCGCGAAGCTGACCGAGGAGTACGAGATCGTCGTGGTTCCCGCGGGGTCGCCCTACCAGACGCTGGCCGACCTGACGGCGGCGTGGAAGGCGGACCCCGCGAAGATCGCCATCGCGGGTGGCTCCGCCGGGGGTACCGACCACATCGTGGCGGGCCTGATGGCCAAGGCCGCGGGCATCGACCCCAAGCAGGTCAACTACATCGCCCACTCCGGCGGCGGCGAGGCGCTCAACGCGCTGCTCGGCGAGAAGGTCGCGGCCGGGATCTCCGGTATCGGCGAGTTCGCCGAGCACGTGAAGTCCGGCAAGCTACGCGCCCTCGGTGTCAGCTCGCCCGCCCGGCTCGACAACGTGGACGCCCCGACCCTCAAGGAGGGCGGCCTGGACGTGGAGCTGGCCAACTGGCGAGGCTTCGTCGCGCCCGGCGGGCTGGACGACGAGGCCAAGAAGGAGCTCACCGAGCTGGTCACCAAGATGCACGACTCGCCGGCGTGGAAGGACGCGGTGACCAAGAACGGCTGGACCGACGTCTTCCAGACCGGGCAGCCGTTCGCCGACTTCCTCACCGCGGAGCAGACCAAGGTCAAGGCGGTCATCGCGGAGATGGGCCTCGTCTCCTGATGTCGTCCGCGAAAGACCCGTCCGGCACCGGACGCGAACCCGTCGCCGTCGCCCGCGCCGGCGACGGCGGTACCGACCATGAGACCGGCGTGTATCCCCGTCCGGCTTCCGAGACCGGTGCCGGCTGGTCGTGGCGGCGGCCCGAGCTGGGGCTGGCGGTGCTGGTCCTCGCGCTGGGGGCGTTCGTGATCGTCGGCACCGCGGACGTGGCCGCCCCGGGTTCCTCCTTCGGTCTCGGCCCCCGGTTCTTCCCCGCCCTGGTCGGGGCGGCGATGCTGCTGATCGGGCTGTGCTACGTGATCGACGTGCTCAGGGGAGGCCACGGCGATCCCGAGGACGCCGAGGACGCCGACTCCGGCGCGCGGGCGGACTGGCGCACCGTCGCGCTGGTCAGCGTGATCTTCCTGGCCTTCGCCGGACTGCTCGACCTGCTCGGCTGGATCATCGCGGGCGCGCTGCTCTTCTTCGGCCTGTCCGTGACGCTCGGCGCCCCCCACCGGCTGCGCGCGGGCGTCATCGCGATCCTGCTGTCCACCGCCACCTACCTGGCCTTCGTCAAAGGGCTCGGCGTGACGCTGCCGGCCGGGCTGCTGTCCGGGGTGATCTGAGTGGACTCGTTCCAGTTGCTGCTGGAGGGCTTCGCGACCGCCCTCACCCCGGTCAACCTGCTGTACGCGCTGGTGGGCGTCACGCTGGGCACGCTGGTGGGCGTGCTGCCCGGCATCGGCCCGGCCATGACCGTGGCGCTGCTGCTGCCGATCACCTTCACCGTCCCTCCGGCCAGCGCGTTCATCATGTTCGCGGGCATCTACTACGGCGGCATGTACGGCGGGTCGACCACCTCGATCCTGCTCAACACGCCCGGCGAGAGCTCCTCGATGATCACCGCGCTGGAGGGCAACAAGATGGCCAAGCGGGGCCGGGCCGCCCAGGCTCTGGCGACCGCCGCGATCGGCTCGTTCGTCGCGGGCACCATCGCCACCGCGCTGCTGGTCGTCGCGGCGCCCCTGGTGGTGGACTTCGCCATCTCCTTCGGCCCCGAGGACTACTTCGCACTGGCCGTTCTGGCCTTCACGGCCGTCTCGTCCGTGCTGTCCCGCTCCGTGGTACGGGGGCTGGCGTCCCTGGGGCTCGGCCTGGTCATCGGGCTCATCGGCATCGACCAGCAGACCGGCCAGGCCCGGCTGACGCTGGGCGTGCCGCAACTGCTCGACGGCGTCGACGTAGTGATCGTCGCGGTCGGTCTGTTCGCCGTGGGCGAGGTGCTCTACGTCGCCTCCCGGCTGCGGCACGGCCCGCCGGAGGTGATCCCGGTCGGCCGGGCGTTCCTCGGCCGCTCCGACTGGTCGCGTTCCTGGCGGCCCTGGCTACGCGGCACCGCGCTCGGCTTCCCCTTCGGCGCGCTGCCCGGTGGCGGAGCGGAGATCCCGACGTTCCTGTCGTACTCGATCGAGAAGCGCCTGGCGCGCGGGATCGCCCGCGAGGAGTACGGCAAGGGCGCCATCGAGGGCGTCGCGGGTCCCGAGGCCGCCAACAACGCCTCGGCGGCGGGCACGCTGGTCCCGCTGCTCACCCTGGGCCTGCCCACCTCCGCGACGGCCGCGATCCTGCTGGCGGCCTTCCAGCAGTACGGGCTGCAGCCGGGGCCGCAACTGTTCGACCACAACCCGGCACTGGTCTGGGGCATGATCGCCTCGCTGTTCGTGGGCAACACCATGCTGCTGGTGCTCAACCTGCCGCTGGCCCCGCTCTGGGCCCGGGTACTGCACATCCCCCGCCCCTACCTCTACTCGGGGATCACGCTGTTCGCGGCGCTCGGCGTCTACGCGCTGAACTCCTCCTGGGTGGAGCTGGTCATCCTCTATCTCCTGGGCCTGCTCGGTTTCGCGATGCGCCGGTTCGGCCTGCCGGTCGCCCCCGCGGTGATCGGCCTGATCCTCGGCCCGATGGCCGAGATCCAGCTCCGCCGGGCCCTGGCCATCGGCGCGGGTGACGTGACGGTCCTGGTCAAAAGCCCGATCGCGGCGACGCTGCTGGTCATCTCGCTCCTGGCGCTGTTCACGCCCCTCATCAGGAAGGTGGCCGCCCGCCGCGGTGCCTGACGGGATGACGGCCGCCCGGCCGTGGGGAGCCGGGCGGCCGGGTCTATCCCCGCAGGGTGTCGACGTCCGAGCCGTCGACGCCCAGACCGTCCTCCCTGGCCAGGTAGCTGCACGAGACCCATCCCGTGGTGCCCGCCGCCAGTCCCGAGGCCGATCTTCCGCCCAGCCGGAAGTTGCACCAGCCGCTCGTCGAGTTCGGATTCAGCACCTGCCCGTAATCGCCGTAATAGAGATAGCCGATAATCGTCGACCCTCCGGCGCTGGTCCGCAGGCGCACCCCGTCGGCGACGACCACGGCGTCCACCGCCGGGAGCGCCGACAGGACGGAAAGCCTGTTCACAGGGGCTGCCTGGGCGGGAACCGCCGCGACGGCCATTCCCGCCGCGGCCGTCAACGTCGCGGCGGTGAATGCCAGGAACCTTCTCATTTTTCGCGCTCTCCGAATGTGAGGTCAGGTCATACCAGAGTGAATGGTGGGACTGCAGTGATCACTTTGCAAGCCATCAAGAATTTCGTCAATACCTGTTGAATTTCAGAAATATGAATTACCACATGAAAAAGCCCCGCCGATCACCGGGCGCTTTTCTTCGCGTTTCCTGGATTCAGGGGGACGGGGACCGCTTCGACGGGCCGGGCCGCGTGGGGAGGCCGCCCGGTCCCGCGGGTCGTCCGGAGGCGGCCAGGAACCTTCGATCCCGGACACAACCAGGGCACAAGTGACCCGCAAGTGTTCATTCCTAGATTTCTCCGCACGGCCGGGGCCAAGAACGAGGCCCCGGTGACCGGCTCCCAATCCCGGGAGCGAAAGACCAGCGGGGGTCGCGACGACGCGGCCGAGAGGAGTGACCATGTCGAAGATCACGATCGACGACCTGCCCTTCGAGGGCGCCGAACTGGCCGAGGCCGAGCTCGGCGAGGTGTCCGGCGGCAAGTGGTCGGTCAGCGCCTGGAAGAAGGACCTGCCCTGCGAGTGGTGGCAGTACTAGCCCGAACGCCGCGGCACGGATGACCCACCCGCCGCGAAGCGGGCCGGTCCCCAGGGAACGGCACGTCGGATGAACACGGCGCGGCGGAGCGGGAGATCCGTTCCGCCGCGCCTTCGAGACGGGACCCGGTAGTGATTCTGATCATCAGCGAGCGCGGGGGCGGAGCCGCCGAGCTGGTGCTGGCCGCGCTCCGGCGCCGCGGCGCCCGGCTGGTGGGAGCGGACGGCGACGCGGACACCGCCACGGGCGGCGTCAGGCCGGACGGTGTCACGGACGGCGTCACGGACGGTGCCACGAGGAGCACCGGGACGCCGGTGCTCTGGTGGGACACCGGCGACTTCCCGGGACGCAGCCGGATCACCGCGTCGTTCACCGGCGGGGAGCGGCGGCTGATGCTGGACACCGGCACGGAGACGGTCGACCTGTCCCGGGTCACCGCGGTGTGGCGCAGCCGGCCGGGCAGGCCCTCGGCCGCCGGCACCGTGACCGAGCCGAGCCACCGCGCGCACGTCGACGAGCAGGCGGAGTTCATGCTGGACGGAGTGTGGAGCCTGCTGACCGCGCGCTGGCTCCCCGGCCGCCGAGCGGACGAGCGCCGCGCGCACAACAAGATCTTCCACATGGCGCGGGCGATCGAGCTGGGCTTCTCCGTACCCGACACGGTCTACACCAACGATCCCGCGGAGCTGGCGGGCGCGTACGAGTCGGCGGAGGGACGGCTGGTCGCCAAGCAGATCACCGCCGAACCGTTCCAGGTCGACGGCGCCGAGCACCGCGCGTACACGACCGTGGTCACCCGCCGCCACCTGACCTCCCGGCACCGGATCCAGCACGAGCCGGTCATCCTGCAGCCCTACGTCCCCAAGGCGGTCGAGCTGCGGGTGATCGTCGTGGGGGCGCGGGTGTTCGCGGCGGAGATCGACGTGTCGGGCTCCCGGGCGGCCAGGGACGACTGGCGGCACTACGACAACGACCGGGTCAGGTACGGCGTACACGAGTTGCCCGCCGAGGTGTCGCTGCGCTGCGCCCGGCTGGTCGCCGACGTCGGGCTTACCTACGCGGCGCTGGACTTCATCGTCACCCCCGGCGGCGAGTACGTCTTCCTGGAGCTGAACTCCAACGGTGCGTGGGGGTTCGTCGAGCTGTGGACCGGGCTGCCCGTCAGCGACGCGATCGCGGGCTGGCTCATGGACGGAGGAACACCGTGACCGATTTCGCCAAGGCCCTGGAGTCAGGGGTCTCCCTGCTGCGCGCGCTCCCCCGCCGCGGCGTAGGCGTCGCCGACGCCCGGCGCACGGCCGGCGAGTGGGCGGCGCGGCACCCGGCGATCCGGGCACAGCTCGTCGTCGACCGGCGCCCCGGGACCCCGGTGGTCGACTACGACCTGCTCCTCGACCATCCCGATGGCGGCACGGTCGCGCTGACCGCCCCGCCGGAGGACGGGGTGCCCTGGCTGATCGACCACTCGACGCACTGGGCGGCCGGGTACCTGGTCAGCGTCAACGACGTGGACGTGACGGTCCCCCAGGCGCTGACCATGCTGCGCACGCTCTCCCGAGGGGACTCGTCACCGTACCGGGAGATCGTCGACCAGTGCCTGCTCGCCGAGGCCACCGGCGACACCGGGTCATCCACCGATTCGCTCACCGCCGCCGACCTCCAGGCGACGGCCGACGAGTTCCGGCGGGGCCGGGGACTGCACGACCGCGCGTCGACGCTCGCCTGGATGACCGAGGCGGGCATGTCGGGCGAACAGTTCGAGGCGTACATCACCGAGATCGCCCGGCGCCGCCGGTTCCGCCGGGACAGGGCGGCGGAACTGGCCCCGGGGCACCTGGCCGCGAACCCCGGCGACTTCGCCCGGGTCAGGGCCGTGTGGGTCACCGGCGAGGAGCAGGTGACCGCCGGCACCGTGTCCGACCTCCTGACCGGTCTGGCCTCGCTGGGAGACACCGGAGAGGCCACGGTGACCTTCGCGACCCGCTGGGAGGCGGATCTGCCCGCGCCCCTGCGCGGTACGCCGCCCGGCGGGATCGTCGGCCCGGTGGAGCTGCCGGACGGCGGCTTCCTGACCGGCGCCGTCCTGCGCAGGAGCCCGGCCACCGACGACCGGGAGACGCTGGCCGCCGCCGGGCGCGCCGCGTTCGCCGGCTGGCTGGCGGAGCGCCGCGCCGCGGCCACGGTCGAATGGCACTGGTCGTGATCGACCCGGACCGCACCCAGGCCGTCCCCGCGCCCGGCCGGCACAGGGCCGGCCACTGGGAGGACACCGAGGGGTACCGCCCCCGGGCACCGTACTCACCTCCGGCCCCTCCGCAGCACCCCCCGGCGGCGGCCCCGCCGACGCCCCCGTCCGGCCACCGGCCGGATTCCCCGCCGGCGCCTCCGGGAGGGCGGCCGGCGGGGTCCCCTCCTGGCGGCGGCCCGCCGGGACGGCCCATCTACCGGGCGGAGGCGCTGCGCCGGCATGCCGAGGCCCGCTCCGTCGCCCGGATGCCGCTGGTGATCAGCGGCCCGTCGTTCCTGCTGCTGTGGATCCTGGTGGCCGCCGTCCTGGCGGCCGGCGCCACCCTGATCGCGCTCGCGCTGGGAGCCGGCGAATGAGGAGTCGCGTACCGGTCCTGCTGCAGAGCGCCGTCACCGAGTGCGGCGCCGCGTGCCTGGCCATGGTGCTCTGCCACCACGGCCAGCGCACCACCCTGCACCAGGTGTCCGAACGGCTCCAGGTCGGCAGGGACGGCCTGAGCGCCAAGGCCATCGTGGACGGCGCCCGCGAGCACGGCCTGAAGGCGCGCGCCTTCTCGCTAGAGCCCGAGGACCTGGCGCGCGTTCCGCTCCCCGCGGTCGCGCACTGGGAGTTCAACCACTTCGTGGTGGTCGAGCGCTGGTCGCCCGACCGGGTGGACCTCGTCGATCCCGGGCAGGGCCGCCGCAGGCTGACCGCAGAGGAGTTCAGCGCCGGGTTCACCGGCGTGCTGCTGATCTTCGAACCCAGCGAGGGGTTCCACCGCGGCACGTCCTCGATGGCGAGCGCCTGGCGGCGCGAGTTCGTCCGGACCCTGTTCCGGCGCCGGCGTGGCCTGCTCGCCCAGGTCGTCGCGGCCTCGCTGCTGCTGCAGCTGCTGGGGCTGGCCCTGCCCTTCTTCTCCCAGCTGCTGATCGACAGGATCATCCCGTCCCAGGGCACGGACCTGCTGCCCCTGCTGGGCGGGGCCGTGCTGCTGGCCGGGCTGGCTCAGTTCGTGATCGGCTACCTGCGGACGGCGCTGCTGGTGGCGGTACGGGCCCGCGCCGACCAGGAGCTCACCGAGGGGGTGATCGGCCACCTGGTGACGCTGCCGTACCGCTACTTCGCGCAGCGCGGCAAGGGCGACCTGCTGACCCGGGCCGCCAGCGTCTCCACGCTGCGCAACATCCTCACCGGCCAGATCGTGGCGGCGCTGCTGGACGGCCCGCTCGCCGTCGGCTACCTCGTGCTCGTGTACGTCTGGGATCCCGTCTTCGGGCTGGCGCTGACCGGTGTGGTCGCCTTCCAGGGGTTGCTGGTGCTGGCCACCACCCGCCGGATCAACCTGCTCACCCAGCAGGAACTGACCGCCTTCTCCGCGTCGCAGAGCAGCCTCATCCAGGCCATCACCGGCATCGAGACGCTGAAGGCGTCCGGGGCCGAGAACCGGGCGGTGGAGCAGTGGTCGGCCCAATTCGCCCAGCAGCTCAACGCCGACGTGCGCAGCGGCCTCACCCAGGGCCTGGTGGAGGCCGCGCTGTCCGCGAGCCGGGTGATCGCCCCGCTCGGGCTGCTCTGGCTCGGCGCGTGGCGGGTCCTCGACGGGCAGCTGACCGTGGGCGCGCTGATCGCGCTCAACGCCATCGCACTCGGCGCCCTGACCCCACTCGGCTCGCTGATGACCGGCCTGCAGAACCTGCAGCAGGTGGGTGCGCACTTCGACCGCCTGTCCGACATCCTGGCCTCCGAGCCCGAGCCCAGCGAGGGCATCGAGGTGCTGCGGCTGCGCGGCGCGGTGGAGCTGCGCGGTGTGGGCTTCCGGCACGACCCCCGCAGCCCGTGGGTGGTGCGGAACGTCTCTGTCTCCATCCGGCCGGGGCAGAAGGTCGCGCTGGTGGGCGCCTCGGGCTCGGGCAAGAGCACGCTGGCCAGGCTGCTCCTGACGCTGCACACCCCGGTGGAGGGCGAGATCCGCTACGACGGCGTCCCGGCCTCCGAGCTCAACCTGCGCACCCTGCGCCGCCAGTTCGGCGTGGTCGGCCAGAGCACCTCCCTGTTCAACGGCTCGATCCGGGAGAACATCGCGCTGAACCTTCCCGACGCGTCCCTGGAACAGGTGGTCGCCGCGGCCGAGGTGGCGGCACTGCACGAGGAGATCATGGCGATGCCGATGGGGTACGAGACGGTGCTGACCGACGGCGGCGGTCTCTCCGGCGGCCAGCTCCAGCGGCTCTCCCTGGCCCGCGCCATCCTGCCCCGGCCGAAGATCCTGCTGCTCGACGAGGCCACCAGCAACCTGGACAGCACCACCGAGGCGACCATCGAGTCCAACCTGTTCTGGCTCACCCAGACCCGGATCGTCATCGCCCACCGGTTGAGCACCATCCGGGACGCCGACCTGATCCTGGTGGTCGACTCCGGCCGCATCGTGGAACGCGGCACCCACGACGAGCTGATGGCCACCGGCGGCAAATACGCACAACTCATCGCCGCCCAGGCCACCCCCGCCTGACCTCACTCACTCCACACGATATGAGGCCGGCGTAAATTGATCAAAATCTCGAGGTGGCGCAGTCAAGGGGAGCGGCCCGTGGTTGCCATCCGGACGCCCGATGGCCCATCATGACGGGCATGACCTACGGGAAGGGCGGCCACCGCCCCAGCCGGTGAACCCCGGCACGTGGAAGCTGGGTGACGATCCCCTCGACGATCGCCCCACCTTCCTCGCTCACGCACTCGCGATGTCCCTGCGCTACGGGGTCGGCCCGTGGCCCGAGGACGCCTACCGGCTCCCAGATGACCCGCCCCGCCGTGACCATGAGCCGTTCATCACCAGCGTCGTCATGGACGGCATCCAGAGCCACCACTTTGGTATCGAGCCCGACAACAACGCCGTCATCGAAATCGCCGACCTGATCAGCAG
The DNA here is from genome assembly GCF_050943795.1 of Streptosporangium sp. CA-115845. Classification (NCBI taxonomy): domain Bacteria; kingdom Bacillati; phylum Actinomycetota; class Actinomycetes; order Streptosporangiales; family Streptosporangiaceae; genus Streptosporangium; species Streptosporangium sp. CA-115845. The sequence goes on from NZ_CP191988.1 coordinate 8,347,220, forward strand.
GCTCGTCACCGGCGACCCCGCCCGTGAAGATCTTCTGCGGCTACATGATCGGCTCGGCACCGTATCAGCACTCGGCATCGCCGACGACCTCGTCGACCAGATCCGGCGACGGCGGCTCCCCCGTAATCGAATCGGCGAAGTCGGACGGCATCTGGCCGAGCACGGTACCCGGCGCGGCGCTGTCAAGATCGGCATTGTGCTGCTCGGCGTCTGTGGAGACGAGCGGGACAGGGAGCTGCTGCTCCTGCTCGGCACGCTGGAGGAGCTCACCCTGTACGCGGTGGTGGCCCTGCAGCGCACTCAGCCCGACCGCCAACGTGCCGCCTACGAACTGGCCCGCCGAGTGCGGGACTGGGGCCGTATCCACGCGGTGGAACGGCTCAAGGGATGCGACGATCCACAGATCAAGGCCTGGTTGCTGAGGGATGGTTTCCGCAACGGGATCATGAACGAATACCTGGCCCACCTCGCGGCCACGACCGGCGACCTGTACTCGGCCCTGCTGGAGCCGGACATCGACGACACCCTGCTCGACGGCGCCGCGGACATCCTGGCCGCCCTGGCGCTGGGTGGTCCGGCCGAAGACATGGGCGACTACGCCGACGCCGTACCGGCCATGCATCGCTTCGCCGACCTCCTCGCCGACCGGCAGGCCACGCTCGACAGGTTGCACGCCGTGCTGAGAATCCTGGCCTTCCTGCGCGGGTCCGACGACGATTCGCCCTGGCCACCCGACATGATCGCGCAGCTCCGCCGCCGCTACGAGGAACTCACCACCCAACCTCGGTGGAACGACCTCGTGCTGGGGTGCCTGGCCGATCCACACCATGTCGATTTCAGCCATGCGATGTGGGCTGCCGACGAACTTCGTCTACAGGTGGTCGAGCAGATCATCGCCCGCCTGAAGATTGATCCGCTGGATGAGTTCGCCTGGCACCACGCCATCCGGCTCGCCACCGCCGAGGAAGCCGAGCAGCTCAGCCACCTGGCCGAACGACTTCTTCCCCTGGCCGATCTGGCCAACGGGCCAGAGGACAGCCACGACATCGGCGAGGAGTACGGGCCGGATCGAGCGCTGGAGTCCATCGTGGGCGGGCTGGAGGCATTCCCCGGCATCGGGCTGGCGCTGATCGACGTGGCACTGCGCAACCGGGTCACTCGGATCCGGCGCGCCGCCCTGGCCGCGTTGACCACCTGGCCGGCCTCAGCCGTACCGGACGAGGCAAGGCACTGGATGCGGCAGGCGGCATCGGTCGAACCGCACGAGGAGACCAGAACCGAGATGATCGATTTCCTTCGACGCTGACGCTGATCAGCTGGTCAGCGGGGTGTTATCACCACACGCGCCCGCCGAAGGTTCACCCGCCAGCCACTCCGTCCCAGGTTCGTCCCGGACGTCACGCGCGGCCGGTGGCGGTCACCGACGCCTATGGCGGGGGCCGCTCGCCGGACACCACCTCCCCGCCCCGGCGGCGTGAGCCGTACCGGCGAGGGGTCGCGACATGAACGCGGCCCCGAAGCGCAGCGACGCTTCCGTGAGCAGGCGCGGCGGTCTCCCTTCCTGCGAGTTGCCGCTGCCGGCCGACGTGATCCTGGCAGAGCATGTCGACCCGTGCTGACGCCGACGCGGTGCCGGCCGCCGAGCAGGTGCAGGCGTACGCGTACGGGTGGCTGGTCTGGTGGAGCCTGAGATACCGGCGGTTCGAAGCCTGGGACTGCCGGGACGCGGCGTGTTTCCGCGCCGTCTACGCGGACAGCGCCGCCGAGCTGTGGGATCGCATGCAACAGGTGGAACTCGACCTTTGGCGAACCTCGTCCCCAGGTGCCCCGCCGCTCGTGACCATCGCGGGGTTTTCACGCGGACTCCCGGAGACCCTTCGCACGGGCTCCCCGTAAAACCTTCAGCGTGAGTTCCCCGGAAACCTTACACGCGGGCCACTCGCAGACCCTTCGCTTGAGCTCCCGGGAAACCCTACGCGCGGGTTGCCCGGAGACGCCGATTACCCGGAGACGCCGAGGCGCTCCAGGATGAGCTCCCTGGCCCGGCCCGCGTCGGCCTTGCCCCGGCTGGCCTTCATGACGCCGCCGACCAGGGCGCCGACGGCGGCGACCTTGCCGTTGCGGACCTTGTCCGCCGCGTCGGCGTTGCCGGCCAGGACCTGGTCGATGATCTCCATCAGCTCGCCCTCGTCGTTGACGATCTGCAGGCCGCGGGCGGCCACCACCTCGTCCGGGGAGCCCTCACCGTTCAGCACGCCCTCCAGCACCTGGCGGGCCAGCTTGTCGTTCAGCGCTCCCCCGGCGACCATCGCGCACACCCTGGCGATCTGGTCCGGGGTGATCCGCAGCGCGCTCAGCGAGAGCCCCGCCTCGTTGGCACGGCGGGCCAGCTCGCCCATCCACCACTTGCGGGCGTCCGCGGGCGGGGCCCCGGCGGCGACCGTCGCCTCGACCAGGCCGATGGCGTCGGCGTTGTGCATGGACGTCATGTCCAGGTCCGACACGCCCCACTCCTGCTGGAGCCGCTTGCGCCGCACGCTCGGCAGCTCCGGCAGGGTCGCCTTGAGCTCGGCGACCCAGGCGGGGGCGGGGGCGATCGGCACCAGGTCGGGCTCGGGGAAGTAGCGGTAGTCCTGTGCCTCCTCCTTGGACCGTCCCGAGGTGGTGGTGCCGGTGTTCTCGTGGAAGTGGCGGGTCTCCTGGATGATCCGGCCGCCGTCGGCCAGGATCGCGGCCTGGCGCTCGATCTCACCCCGCACGGAGCGCTCGACGCTGCGCAGCGAGTTGACGTTCTTGGTCTCGGTGCGGGTACCCCACTCCGAGGAGCCACGCGGCATGAGCGAGACGTTGACGTCAAAGCGCATGGAGCCCTCCTCCATGCGTACGTCCGAGACGCCGAGGCCGCGCACCAGCTCGCGCAGCTCGGTGCCGTAGGCGCGGGCGACCTCGGGAGCGAGCCTGTCGGTCCCCGGGATCGGCTTGGTGACGATCTCCACCAGCGGGATGCCTGCCCGGTTGTAGTCGACGATCGAGTAGTCGGCCCCGTGGATGCGGCCGGTCGCGCCGCCCACATGGGTGGACTTGCCGGTGTCCTCCTCCAGGTGGACGCGCTCGATCTCGATCCGCACCGTCCTGCCGTCGACCTCGACGTCGAGGTAGCCGTCGAAGCAGAGCGGCTCGTCGTACTGGCTGATCTGGTAGTTCTTCGGCATGTCCGGATAGAAGTAGTTCTTCCGGGCGAACCGACACCACTCGGCGATGGAGCAGTTGAGCGCGAGGCCGATACGGATCGTCGACTCGATCGCGGCGGCGTTGGTCGTGGGCAGCGAACCGGGCAGCGCCAGGCAGACCGGGCAGACGTGCGTGTTCGGCGGGGCGCCGAACGTGGTCGGGCAGCCGCAGAACATCTTCGACGCCGTGCCCAGTTCGACATGCGTCTCCAGGCCCAGCACCGGCTCGAAGCGCTCCAGCGCCTCGTCGTACGGCATCAACGTCTCAGCGCTCATTGTCGTTCACCACTCCTCCCTCGCTACGCGGAGCGCTCGTCCCTCGCGCGCCACTACGCTCACTGCGTCGGACTCTCTCAGCGCTCATTGTCGTTCACCACTCCTCCCTCGCTACGCGGAGCGCTCGTCCCTCGCGCGCCACTACGCTCACTGCGTCGGACTCTCTCAGCGCTCATTGTCGTTCACCACTCCCGTTTTCCGCGTCATAGGTAACCAAGTCCCTTCAAAGCGTTCCTCGTCTCGGCCACCCAGTTCGCGTAGGCGGGCACCTGGGCCAGGACGGCGAGATCGATGTTGCGTCCTATGTATTCGAAGTAGTCGCGGACCGGCCTGCCACGCCGGGGGACGGTCGCGGCCAGCACCCCCGCGGGGTCGGCGATCCTCTCGACGTCGCGGGGCCGCACGGGCAGCCCGCCGAGGTCACTGCCCGCCAGCCCCGCCCACACCGCGCGGTCGGCGAGCAGCCAGGCCTCGGTGTCGCCAAGCCCGATCACCGGCACCAGGTAGTGCGAGTGGTAGCGGACGCCGTCGCTACGGCGGCGCTCCCGCCCGTCGTCGTGGGTGAAGAGCAGGTGGCAGTCGGCCGCGAGCTCCTCCAGCGCGGTGACCATGTGCTCCCGATCGTGGGAGACGACCTCGGTCTCCTTGACGTCCACCGCGTACGGTGACATCCAGGTGAGCTCGCGCAGCTGCCTGGCGATCACGATGCTGAGGAAGCCCTCGTCGGTCTCCCCCTCCGCGATGAGTCCGGGAACCAGCGGGCGGCTCATGCGGCCGCGCCCAGGTACTTGCGGACCTGCCGGGGTGAGACGAACGTGCCCGGCTCACCGTCCGGCTGGATCGGCTTGGCCACGGTCACCCGCGACACCCGGTCGTTGTCGGGGTCGACGCGGACCGCGGTGTCGAGGAACGTCAGCGCGTCCGGCTCGGTCCGGTAGACCTCCGCGACGACGATCGGGGACTGGCTGGTGAGGATCACCTGCCGCGATGGCTCGGCACCCCCCGGCCCGGAGGTCCGCTGGCGCACCCGCCGCAGCAGCTCGCCGAGGCGCCCCGGATGGACGCCGCTCTCGATCTCCTCCACCAGCAGCGTGCCCGGGTGGTCGGGGTCGTGCAGGGCGGTCAGCAGGCCGAGGACCCGCAGGGTGCCGTCGGAGAGCAGCGTGGCCGGCACCGCTCCCTGGCCGTCGACGAGCAGGTCGAAAGAGCATTCCCTCCGGTCGGTGCGCGGCACCAGCCCGGTGACGTCGGGGAGCACCCCCGCGAGGTCGACCACGAGGTCGGCCAGCGCCTCCGTACCGGCCATCCGCCCGAGCACCGCGGCCAGGTTCGCGCCGTCGGCCACGAGCGGCCCCCGGCCGGCCGAGGGACAGCGGCGGCGCATCGCCGCCGGGGACGGCGAATAGCGGCGCCACGAGGAGACCGTACGGCGGGGCGTGCCCTCCGGATCCGGGTCCTCGACCAGGAGATCCAGCAGCTCGTCCGGGATCCGCTGGGCCACATGGCTGACGACGGCCCCGCTGGATCTGGGGATCTTCAGCACCATCTCCGCACCCACGTCGAACCTGACCGGCACCACGGAGCCGGGCTCCGGGGTGACCAGCGCCTCCACCGAGACGACGAACCCGCCCACGGCGGAACCGTGGGCGACCCGGTGGAACTGCTCACCCGGCAGCCCGCGGGTCGCGCCCAGCAGCCCGCCGGGCCCCTCGATCTCAGCCGCCACGAATCCCACGGCGTCGAAGAGGTTCGACTTGCCGCTCGCATTGGGCCCGACCAGCGCGAGGAAGGGCGGCACATCGAGATCGAAGCTCAAGAAGGACTTGAACCCGTCGATCTCGATCCGAGTGATCATGCCGCCGTTCTCCCTGTCACCTGTCGCCCCCTCGCCCCGAAATCCAGAAAACCCTTATAGCTCCGGGGCCCTGGACAGCAGGTCGCCGCCCCACCGTGCCTGGAGGGCCTGCTCGACCGCGGCACCGACCCGGTAGCAGCGGTCGTCGCCGAGCACCGGAGCCATGATCTGCAGACCGACCGGCAGGCCGTCCTCGTCCGCCAGGCCGCACGGCACGGAGATGGCCGCGTTGCCCGCCAGGTTGGTCGGGATGGTGCACAGGTCGGCCAGGTACATCGCCATGGGGTCGTCGGCGCGCTCGCCGATCGGGAACGCCGTGGTGGGCGTCGTCGGCGAGATGAGCACGTCCACCTGCTGGAAGGCGGCCTCGAAGTCGCGCGCGATGAGCGTGCGGACCTTCTGCGCCTGGCCGTAGTAGGCGTCGTAGTAACCGCTGGACAGCGCGTACGTGCCGAGGATGATGCGGCGCTTGACCTCGGGGCCGAAGCCCTGGGCCCGGGTCAGGGCCATGACCTCCTCGGCGCTGCGCGTGCCGTCGTCGCCGACGCGCAGGCCGTACCTCATGGCGTCGAAGCGGGCCAGGTTGGAGGAGCACTCCGAGGGGGCGATGAGGTAGTACGCCGGGAGGGCGGTGGTGAACGAGGGACAGGAGACCTCGAAGACCTTCGCGCCCAGCGACTCCAGCAGTTCCACGGTCTCGTGGAAGCGCGCGAGCACACCCGCCTGGTAGCCGTCGCCGCCGAACTCCTTGACCACGCCGATGCGCAGCCCGGCCACGTCGCCGTTGCGCGCCGCCGCCACGACCGAGGGCACCGGGGCGTCGACGGAGGTCGCGTCCATCACGTCGTGGCCGGAGAACGCCTCGTGCAGCAGCGCGGCGTCCAGCACGTTGCGGGCGAAGGGGCCCGGCGTGTCGAGCGAACTGGCGAAGGCGATCAGGCCGTAGCGGGACGAGCCGCCGTAGGTCGGCTTCATGCCCACGATGCCGGTGACCGCGGCGGGCTGGCGGATCGAGCCGCCGGTGTCGGTGCCGGTGGACAGCGGGGCCTCGTAGGCGGCGACCGCGGCGGACGAGCCGCCGGAGGAGCCGCCGGGGATGCGGGACAGGTCCCACGGGTTGCGGGTGGGGCCGTAGGCGGAGTTCTCGGTGGAGGAGCCCATCGCGAACTCATCCAGGTTGGTCTTGCCGAGGATCACCAGGCCGGCCTCGCGCAGACGGCGGGTCACGGTGGCGTCGTACGGCGGGCGATAGCCCTCAAGGATCTTGGAGCCGGCCGTGGTCGGCATGTCGACGGTGGTGAAGACGTCCTTGTGCGCGATCGGCACGCCGGCCAGCGGGCCGAGCTCCTCGCCGGCGGCCCGGCGGGCGTCGACGGCCCGCGCCTGCTCCAGGGTCGTCTCGGCGTTGACGTGGAGGAAGGCGTTGACCTGCGGCTCGACGGCGGCGATCCGGTCGAGATGGGCCTGGGCGACCTCGACGGCGGAGACCTCTCCGGCGGCGATCAGCGCGCCCAGATCCGCGGCGGTCTTGTGGATGAGGCTCATGCTTCCTCCCCAAGGATGCGCGGCACGCGGAAGCGGTCGTCCTCGACTGCCGGGGCGCCTGACAGCGCCTGTTCCGGCGTCAGTCCTGGCCGCACCTCGTCGGGGCGGTAGACGTTGGTGAGCGGCAACGCGTGCGAGGACGGCGGGATGTCGTCGGCCGCCACCTCGGCGACGCGGGCGACCGCACCGATGATCACATCGAGCTGGGCGGCGAAGTGGTCGAGCTCCTCGTCGGCCAGCGCCAGCCGGGACAGCCGGGCGAGGTGAGCGACCTCGTCGCGGGTTATGGCGGACATGAGTCGTTGAACCCGTTTCGTGGAATGGCAATTGGACACTGTCATCCTATGGCTCGCGACCTGAGGGTCCCGACTCATTAACACCGTCGCAACCAACCGAAGATCTCTTACTCGAAGCGGTCAGACCGCCCCCGGCCCGCCAGGCCGGAGAAATCGGCGCCCGGCCTGTCCGGTGCGCACCGATCCGGGAGTCCCTGAGCCGGTTGCCACCGCCCACCGAGATCGCCGCACCCCGGCCCCGCCCCAGGAAGGTTACGAAACGTTGACCACATGGGCGCCGCTCCCGCCGAATCGATCGTGAACGCTGCTTCGCGCGTCCCCGGAAAGGCGTACGCAAGATCATGGCGACAGAGCGGATCAGGCCCGCTGGGGGTCGAGGATCTCGGTGGGGCGCAGGAAGCCGAAGTCGTGCGGGGCGAGCCCTCGATGCTTGCGCAACCATACTGTCGTGTCAGCGGCCGACATGGGCTTGGCGAACAGCCAGCCCTGGCCCAGATCGCACCCCATGTCCGCCAGGCGCTCGGCCACCTCGGCCGACTCGACGCCCTCGGCGACCGAACGCAGGCCGAGGGAGCGGACCAGGTCGACGATCGAGCGGACGATCCGCTCGTCGTCCTTGGACTCGCCGATCCGGCGGACGAACGAGGAGTCGATCTTGACCTCGGCCACCGGCAGGCGCTGCAGGCGGACCAGCGAGGAGTAGCCGGTGCCGAAGTCGTCGAGCGCGAGCGGCACGCCCAGCGAGGCCAGGGCGCGGACCGCGTCGGCGGTGTACGCCTGGTCGGTCATCAGGATGCGCTCGGTGACCTCCAGCTGGATCGCCTTGGGCGGCAGCCGGTATCGCGCCAGGCCCGCTCCCAGCTGGTCGGAGAGCGCCGAGTCGAGAAGGTCGCGGGCCGAGACGTTGACGGAGATCTGCTCGTGCAGGCCGGTGTGCCACCAGTGCGCGGCCTGCTCCAGGGCCGCGTCGATGACGTATCCGGTGAGGTGGCGCATCAGATACGACTGCTCGGCCATCGGCACGAACTCTCCCGGGGAGATCATCCCCCGCTCCGGGTGACGCCATCGCAGCAGCGCCTCCACGCCCCGCACCTGCCCTCCCGACAGGTCGAGCTTGGGCTGGTAGTGCAGCCGCAGCTCGGAGCGGTCGATGGCCCTGCGCAGGTCACCGAGGAGGGTGAGCCGCTCGGGACTGTTGCGGTCCTTGTCGGCGGCGTAGATCTCGACCCCGGTCCTGCTCTCCTTCGCCAGGTACATCGCCACGTCGGAGCGTTGCAGGAGCATCTCGAAGTCCGGTGCGTGGTCGGGGTAGATGGCGATGCCGAACGAGGCGTCCAGGTCGAAGCTCATGCCCTCCAGCCGTACCGGCTCGGTGATCGCCACCCGCAGGCGCGCCGCCACCTCCCTGGCCGCCGCGGCGTCCCTGATCGAGGGCAGCAGCACGGCGAACTCGTCGCCGCCGAGCCGGGCCACCACGTCGCCAGGACGGACGCTGTGGGTGAGCCGGTGCGCGACCATCTGCAGGAGCCGGTCGCCGACCGGGTGCCCGAGGGTGTCGTTGATCTCCTTGAACCGGTCGAGGTCGAGCAGGAACAGGCCGACCCGCTCACCCTCCCGCGCCTCGGCGAGCGCCTCCTCCGTGTTGAGCACGAGCATCTTGCGGTTGGGCAGCCCGGTCAGGCCGTCGTGCATCGCCTGGTGGTCGCGGCGGACCGACATGCTGGCCGTGAAGTAGACGGCCAGCATGGGCGCCAGGAAGAGCGGCACCAGGGCCGGCGAGTGGTTCATCACCACCACGACGAGCGGGGCCAGGCCGAGCAGCCCGGCGTAGACGAGGCTCTGGTGACCGATCGTGGTCTTGATCACCCGGTGGATCGACCTGCGCTCGTGCAGCGCCACCGCCCCGGAGACCAGCGCGGCCCGGACCACGAAGTAGGCCAGCCCGGCCAGCCCGATCGCCAGCAGGTCGGCGCCGTCGGGCACCCCGGCGCCCACCGTGACGGGCTGGTCGCCGAAGAGGCCGAGCACCACCCCGGCGGCGGTGCAGGCCAGTGTCACCTGGGCGATGTTGAACATGACCCGGTGGCACGCCTTACGGGTGACCGCCCCGTTGACGACCATGGCGACCGCCTGCAACAGCACCGCGATCGGCAGGCCGTAGTGGAGCAGCGCGGCGAAGGTGAACATGGTCGACGGATAGGTGCCGCCCACGGTCAGCGACGACGACAGGACCACCGGCCGCAACTCGCCCAGCACGACCAGGACCATGAGCATCCAGAACAGCGGGCTTCGGGCGAGTTCCACGATCTCGGTCGTGTCCATGCGCAGCTGGGACACGACAAGGACGACGAACCCGACCGCGATGACGGCGGCGAGATAGGCCCAGAGGGGCGATCCCAGACGCGGTCCGGTATCGCGAGTGTCGGTTGGGTCGGCCATGAGTAACAAAACCCCCATTAGTTCACTCTGGGAGAGTACGGCCTACGGGCCACTTCGCGGAACCGATTGCGCACGGTCCGTCACTGAAAATTCACGCGTTCTTGCACACCGCGGCGGGGCGGTCCGGTCACTCCTCGGGCCGCACCGTCACCTCCGCCGCCGCCTCGGGCCCCTCGGCCAGCAGGACTCGCAGACCGGCCTCGTCGAGGATCGGCACGCCGAGCTTCACGGCCTTGTCGAACTTGGAACCCGCGTTCTCTCCGACCACCACGAAGGAGGTCTTCTTCGACACCGACGCCGCGACCTTGCCACCTCGGGCGGCCAGGGCCTCACCGGCCTCGTCGCGGGTGAAGTCGGCGAGCGTGCCGGTCACCACGAAGGTCAGCCCGGCCAGGGTCTGCGGGAGCTGCTCGGCCGGCGGGTCGTCGACCATCCGGACCCCGGCGTCCGCCCAGCGCTTGACGATCTCCCGGTGCCAGTCGACCTCGAACCAGTCGCGGATCGCCGCGGCCACCTGTGAGCCGACGCCCTCGACCGCGGCGAGCTCCTCCTCGGAGGCCTTCGCGATCGTGTGGATGGAACCGAACTCCGCGGCGATCGCCTGGGCGGTCGGGGGGCCGACATGCCGGATGGAGAGCGCGACGAGCACCCGCCAGACCGGCTGGCTCTTGGCCTTCTCCAGCTGCTCCAGCATCTTCTCGGCGTTCTTGCTCGGCTCGCCGCTCTGGTTGGCGAAGAAGGTGACGATCTTCTGCTCGCCGCTCTCCGGATCGGTCTTGGGCAACTTGGTGTCGGGATCGCGGACCACCGACCTGATCGGCAGCAACTGCTCGATCGTCAGATCGAACAGGTCCGCCTCGGTGCGGACCGGCGGCTCCTGCGGCGGCAGCGGCTGGGTCAGCGCGGTGGCCGCCACGTAGCCCAGCCCCTCGATGTCGAAGGCCCTGCGGCCGGCCGCGAAGAAGACGCGCTCGCGGAGCTGGGCGGGACACGCCCTGCTGTTGGGGCAGCGCAGGTCGGCGTCGCCCTCGCTCTCGTACGCCAGCTCGGTGTCGCACTCCGGGCAGCGCTCCGGCATCACGAACGCCCGCTCGGTGCCGTCGCGCAGGTCGACGACCGGACCGACGATCTCGGGGATGACGTCGCCCGCCTTGCGCAGCACCACGGTGTCGCCGATCAGCACACCCTTGCGCGCGACCTCGGAGGCGTTGTGCAGCGTGGCCCGCTCGACGGTGGAGCCGGCCACCACGATCGGCTCCATGACCCCGTACGGCGTGACCCTGCCGGTGCGGCCCACCGCGACCTGGATGTCGAGGAGCCTGGTGTTGACCTCCTCGGGAGGATACTTGTAGGCGATCGCCCAGCGGGGGGCCCGGCTGGTGGAGCCCAGGTTGTGCTGGAGCTCGATGCGGTTGACCTTGACCACGACGCCGTCGATCTCGTAGGCCGGGTCGTGACGGTGCTCGTTGTAGAAGTCGATGAAGGCGTTGATGCCCGCAAGGTCGTCGACGACCCGGTAGAGGTCGCTGACCGGCAGGCCGAACGCCGCGAGCCGGTCGTAGATCTCCGACTGGGTGCGGGGCGGGGCGGTCCCCTCCCACTTGCCGATCCCGTGGACGATCATGTGCAGCGGGCGCTGCGCGGTGATGCGCGGATCCTTCTGCCGCAGGGAACCCGCCGCGGAGTTGCGCGGGTTGGCGAACGGCGCCTTGCCCGTCTCGACCAGCTGCTCGTTGAGCTTCCTGAACTCCTCGACCGGGATGTAGACCTCGCCCCTGACCTCCACCAGGTCGGGCACGTCGTCGCCGGTCAGGCGGTGCGGCACGTTGGCGATCGTGCGGACGTTGGCCGTCACGTCGTCACCGACGCGGCCGTCGCCCCTGGTGGCCCCCCTGGTCAGGCGGCCCTTCTCGTAGACCAGTGCGATCGCCAGACCGTCGATCTTCAGCTCGCACAGGTAGGGCGCGGGGTCGCGCTCGGCCAGCCGCTCGGCCCTTGCCCGCCAGGCGGCGAGATCCTCGGCGTTGAAGGCGTTGTCGAGGCTCTCCATCCGCTGCAGGTGCTCGACGGGATTGAAGTCGCTGGAGATCGGCGCGCCGATCTTCTGGGTGGGGGAGTCGGGCGTGCGGAGGGTCGGGCTCTCCTCCTCCAGCTCGCGCAGCTCGCGCATCCACCCGTCGTACCGGGCGTCGCTCACGGTGGGCGAGTCGAGCACGTGGTAGCGCCAGTTGGCCTCCTCGACCAGCTCGGTCAGCTCCGCGTGCCGCTCCAACGCCCGCACCGGCACGCCCTCGACCTCAGCACCCATCGCCGCTTCTCCCCTCGTCGTCGGCCACGCCAAACGTACCCTTGAGCACCGACGGTCCGCGTCCGTCCTTACCCCGAGTTGAAGCCCCGGCGGCCGGGATCACTCGCCGGGGTCGTCCTGCAGCACCCGGGCGGCCTTGCGGCAGGTGGCCAGGGCCGCCCTGGCGTAGGCGGGTGAGGCCCCGGCCAGGCCGCAGGCCGGGGTGAGCACCACCTGCGAGGCCAGCGTCGCGGCGGGGAAGCCGAGACGGCGCCAGAGCTCGACGGCCGGTCCGGCGACCACGCCGACGTCGGGGAGCCTCGCGTCCACCCCCGGCACGACACCGAGGAAGAGAGCCGTCCCCGCCTCGACGGTCTCGCCGATCGCGTCCTCGTCGCGCCTGTTCAGCAGGTGGGCGTCGAGCGAGACACCCGCCGCGCCCGCCGCGCGCAGCACGCGGAAGGGCACGGCGGGGGCGCAGCAGTGCACGACGGCGAACGTCCCCGCGGGGAACACCGCGCCGAGCCGGTCCGCGGCGACCTGGCGGTCGACCGCGGCCAGCCGCCCGAAGCCCGAGGCGGTCGGCACCGTGCCCGCGAGGACACCCGGCAACCCCGGCTCGTCGATCTGCACCACGATCTGCGAGGCTCCCGGCACCCGGCGGCGCACGTCGGCGACGTGCGCCGCGAGCCCCTCGGCCAGGGACTCCACCAGATCGCGCACCGCCCCCGGGTCGGCGAGCGTCTTGTCGCCGTGCCTGAGCTCGACCGCTCCGGCCAGCGTCCACGGCCCGCACACCTGGATCTTGAAGGGCCCCTCGTACCCCTGGGCCGCCTCCTCCAGGGCGTCGAGGTCGCGGATGAGATGGTCGCGGGCGCGTTTGAGGTCACGGCCCGGCCGGTCGGCGAACCGCCAGCCCGACGGCTGTACCTCCACGGGCATCTCCAGCAGGAGCGACGCGGTGCGCCCGACCATGTCGGCGCCGACGCCCCGGGCGGGCAGCTCCGGCAGGTACGGCAGCGCGGGCGACTCGCCGAGGACCACCCTGACCGCCTCGGCGTGGTCCTCCCCCGGATGCGACCCGACGCCGGTGGCGGTCGCCACGCCCCATGGGTACTGGCTGTTCATCACTGCTCCTGGTTTCACGCGTCGCGACACGGGCGCCGACCGACGCGGCCCGGCCCTTCTCCCGTGCAGAAGGCCAGCTTAGGACCCCCCCGAGCGACTCCCGGCTGGAGCAAGACCCCCGGCGAACCCGGAACTCCCCGCATGCCCCAGAAGAACGGTTATCACCTCCAAAAAGGAATTGATGCCAAAAAGCACACGAAACCAATGAACTAGAGCGGTCAGACTTGCTTTGATAGCTCTTGATCAATACAGAGACGTATGTCTCGATTAGCTGGGTCGGAAGGAACTCCATGGGGGATTTTCACCCATTACTAGCGGAAGATCCGGAGCGCATCGGCGTCCACGTCCTGGTCGGCCGCCTCCTGTCGGATCCGAAGCATGCCGTCTACCTGGGCCATCCGCTCGACGACGACACTCTGCGCGTGATCCGCATGCTGGAGCCCTACCCGGACGCGGACCCGCAGACCCGCGAAAGGATCACGCACGAGCTGTACGCCGCCAAGCGCGTGCCCGGGGCGCACACCGTCCGGCTGCTTGAGGTCGGCTGGTTCGACGACTCCCCCTACGTGGTCCGCGAGCACGTCGAGGGCCGCACTCTGCGCGAGGCGGTGGCCGCCGACGGCCCGCTCTCCGAAGACGCCCTGGAACGGCTCGCCGTCAGCACGCTCACCGCGCTCACCTCCGTCCACCTGATCGGCCTCGTCCACGGCGGGCTCACCCCCGACACCGTGCTCCTCGGTCCCGACGGTCCCCGCATCTGCGACATCGGCCTCGGCGGTACCGGCGTGGAGCCGGACTATCTCGCCCCCGAGCGCATCCGCGCGGAGCTGGCCTCCGGTGGTGAGGCGGCGCAGGCCTCGGGCACCGTTCCCATCCGGGTCCCGTCCTCCGCGGGCAGGCCCGCGGACCTGTTCTCCTGGGCCTCGACGATCGTCCACGCGGCCACCGGGCAACCGCCCTTCGGCGGACGGCCGGAGGCGGTGCTGGAGGCCCCGGCGAACCTGACCGGTGTCCCGTCCCAACTGCGCCCTCTCATCGCCGCCTGCCTGGACAAGAGCCCGGAGGCTCGGCCCGACGCCAAGGTGGCCATGATGCGGCTGCTCGGCGACCAGGCCGCGGACCAGGTCATGCCGATTCCCCGGCATCCCTCCGAGGACGGCACCGGCGTCCCCGACACGAACCCCGGGCCGGGGGACGGAGCCACGCATCCGCCCGCGACCCGGCTCTGGAACGCACCGCCCCTGCCAGGAGGCCCACCCCCGGTGGCCGGGGCCGTGATCACCTCTCCCGTAGGGGAGAAGCGCAAGACCGGCGGCCTGCCTCTCATGCTGGTGGCCGGCGTCGGTGTGGTCGCGCTGCTGTCCGGCACCGGAATCTGGGCCGCCGGGAACTACGCCTCGCTCGGCGACGCGGGACGGGCCGCCGACGCGAGAAACGCCGGCTCCCCACTGGCCCTGGCCGGCCAGTGGCAGGGCCAGGAACAAGGACAGGGCGCCGGAGGCGATCCGACGAACCGAGTGACCGTGCCGTGGGGTACCACGCCGGAGCCCGAGGTGGGAGACACGGGAGACGTCGGACCGCTGCGGCTGCCCACCGACACTCCCACGGAACCGATGCTGAGCCCGCTCATCTCACCGCCGGCTTCGGTGCCGGCGATCCCGACCGCCGTGCCCACCGCGCCGCCCGCGGCGCCCAGCACGACACCCGCGGCGCCCAGCACGACGCCCTCCCCGACGAAGAAGGCCGACACCCGGAAGACGCCGACGGCCCAGGCTTCCAAGCCCGGGCGGACCTCCAGACCGTCCGCCACTCCGACTCCCGAGAGGCCCGCGCCCAAGCCGACGGCGCAGCCGACCACGACGCAGGAGGAGCCCAAGGAGACTCGGGCCCCGAAACCGACCACGAAGCCGACCACCGCGGCCCCCAGGCCCACGAAGACGACGGCACCGCCCGCGCCCAAGCCCACGAAGACGACGGCACCGCCCGCGGCCAGGCCGACGGCCGAACAACCGGCCGCGGCACCGCCGGCGGCCAAGCCGACGACCGCGCCCCCGAAGGCGGCACCGCAGGCGGCCTCACGTTCCAACCCCTACAGCGCCCAGCAGGTCTGTGGGGCGGGTTACTACGTGCAGCGGTCCTCCTCGTTCGGCGGCGGGACCACCTACCAGCTCTACAACACCTCGACCGGCTCCAACTGCGTGGTCACGATAAAGAGCGCCGACGTCGGCGTCTCGACGCAGATCTGGGCGACCCTGGAGGTCCAGAACGGTGGCAGCCACACCGACCGCGGCAACTACGAGTACTACGCGGGCCCGGTCTACCTCCCCGCCAGGGGCAAGTGCGTGCGCTTCTCCGGCGGCGGGCCCGGTGGCAGCACCAGCCAGGACTGGGCGAACTGCGGATGACACCGCGATGACATGAGGGATCCCTTCCCCCGGCCCGTTCCGGGGGAAGGGACACCGTTCACGCTCTGGGAGCCATTCGAATGATCAGCGGGAAACTCGTCGCGGCTACGGTCGCGCTGGCCGTCGCGACCCCGCTTCCCACCGGGTGGGCCGGAAGGACAGCCGACTGCTCCCCGCCACGCGGGACGATGAGCATCGGGGAGAGCTGGGCACAGCGGCGCCTCAACCTCCCCGAGGTGTGGCGGCTGACCAGGGGATCGGGGGTGAAGGTCGCGATCGTCGACAGCGGGGTGGACACCACCCACCCGCAGCTGACGAAGGTGCGCAGGCGGATCGACCTCACCGACACGGGCGCGGGCGACTGCGTCGGGCATGGTACGGCGGTGGCGGGCATCATCGTGGGCACCGAGAACCGGGGAGTGCCCTTCGCCGGGGTGGCGCCGGAGGCCACGCTGATATCCATCAAACAGACCAATGAGGAGAACGGGGAGGTGAGACTGCTGGCCCACGGAATCCTGCGGGCCGTCCAGCTCGGCGCCGACGTGATCAACGTGTCGGTCCGTGCCCCCGACCGGCCCGAACTGAAGGCGGTGGTCGCCTACGCCCTCGCCCAGGACGTGGTGGTGGTGGCCGCCGCCGGCAACGTCACCAAGGACGACGGCACCTCAGCGCCCGCCTATCCGGCCGCCTACCCCGGTGTCCTCTCCGTCGGCGCGGCCGGGCCGGACGACGCCAGGGCCGAATCCTCCAGCACCGCCACCCCGGTCTCCGTACTCGCTCCCGGCGTCGGAGTCACCTCCACCTCCCCGGGCAGGGCCTACCGCGAGAACCTGGAGGGAACCAGCTTCGCCGCACCGTACGTCACCGGGGTGGTGGCGCTGGTGCGCGCCCGCCATCCCGCACTGGACCAGAGCGCCGTGCGACGGCGCATCAGGCTGACCGCCGACGGCGGCGCCGGAACCGGGACCGGGGCCGGGATGATCAATCCGCTGCTGGCCGTGTCGGCGATCCTGCCCTCGGAGTCGGTGGCGATCGCACCGGACGAGCCCGTCCCGCTACCGGCGGAGGCGATCCTGCCCGCCCCCGTGGAGGACGCCCGCGCGGTCGCGATCGCGACCTGGATCGCCCTGGTCTCGACCGTCGCGGCGATCCTGGCGGTTCTGGTCAGAGTGGTGATCCCGCTGGGCCGGCGCCGGGGATGGCGACCGGGCCGGGTTGGAAGCGGCGGATGAGGGTTCGAGGGACCGGCGGGTGAAGGGCACGGGAGGAACCGCCGGGGCAGAAGAGCACCGGCGCGTTCCCCCACCCCGGCTCCCTCAGTGGCCGCCCGGCTTCCGCACCTGGATGTTCTCCAGGGAGCGGGCGAACTCCTCATAGGACATCGTCATCTGCTCCTGCACCTTGTCGAAGTCCGGCGGGTCCGCCGTGAGTCCCGCGGCCTCCAGGAGTTCCCGGGTCCTGCGCTCCCCGTCCGCCCTGGCCTCGTCGATCGCCTTCATGAGCTCCTCTGCCAGGGTCTGGCTCTCCAGGCGCATCACCCGGGGGTTGAGCTCGATCCTCTCCACCTGCCCCCCTCCGTTGGCGGTCACACCGATCAGCCCGTCGGCGCCCGTTCCGGTGCCGCGCACACCGTCGAGCTCCTCCTGGAGATCGGCGAGGCGCTGGATCGTCTCCTCCGTCTCCCGGCCGATCCGCTCCAGGTCTTCCAGCCCAAAACCGGTGGAATCGAACACCACGCGCCCCTTCTGAACATCAGGTGCCCCAAGGCGATCCAGATCACTCCTGACACGGAACAGAACACAGGGTACTGTCAAGATCGCCTAAATATCGCCCCAACAGTATGGATTCAGAAAATGAGTTACAGACATCCACGAACAGGGAGATGACTCATGGCTCAGGACAAGTACGTCACCTCCTCCTGTATTGCGAACATCCAGCGCAACCTCGGTGAGTACGCGATACCTCGCTTCGAGGCGTTCCAGACGAGCATCGACGACACCGATGTCAGCTTCCCGGGGTTCGGCACGATCGGCCTTCTCCTCGGCAACCAGTACGGGGACGCCCAGGGCGGGGTCAAGAAGGCCACCGGTGACTGCATCACCGCCCTGAGGGGCTGGGTCACGTCACTGGAGACCATCGAAAAAAACTGGAAGGCCGCCGAAGAGGCCAGCACGGTGAAGTACTCATGACGCCCCCGGTGGACCTGAACCGTGCCACACCACGCGACCCCAAGGCGGCCCCGGCCCAGTTGGCGCGCGCCGCGAATCGCGCCGAGACGGCCGCGCTCCGGTCGGCGAGCAGCGAGATGGCGGCCGCCTCCGCGAAGGCGTTCGAAAACCTCAAGCTGAGCTCCAGACTGGTGCCCTCACTGATGGTGGCGGTGACCATCGTCGGCACCGCCGTGGCGAACGTCGTGGGGATGAGCGACGCCAGGGCCAACTGGAACGCCCTCGCCAAAGAGCTCGAAGTCGCACTTCCCGGTGTCATCGGCAACACGGTCTTCCTGTCCCGCGGCAACTGGCAGGCCGACGACCGGGAAGCGTTCCTGCACGCGGCCGCGGAGCTCGGCGGCCAACTGCAGAAACTCAGCGGTGTCTGCTACAACATGGAGGGCAGTGTCAACGACGTACGCACCGCGTACGTCACCTACTGGACGGGGATAGGCACGCTCGCCGCGGCAGTCCTGGCATACATTGTGGCCGCCCAACGATTGAGGCGCACACCGGCCACGGCTGCGGCGGCGGAGCTGCAGTTACAACGGCTCAGCGTCCTCGTCAACAGCCGTGCCGCCCAGATGACGATGCTTCTCGGGGGCTTTCTGACTCTGATGGGCACCACCATGACCTCTCTCGTAGCGGAGATGTCCAGCCTGAACCACGTCATGCCGACCGAGAACCTGAAGATCGACTTCCGGAGCATTGAGATCTCCACAGCGCCCCCCTCGGCGTGGGTGGCCCCCAAGCGTGAGGTCGGTGCCCCCATCATCGAGGAACCGGACCCCCAGGTCGACCGCGCCATTAAGACGATCACAAATATCCCTGGGGGATAGTGGGAACGGGCCTCGTCCGGGCCGCCCCCGAGTCCCGCGGGATCTCTTCACCACCCCGCCGCCGACCGGAAACCCCGCCGTCGGGCGGCATTCACCTCGCGGCCGGATGCGACAGAAAGAAGATCACGCTTCTATGCTGTCGACGGCCACACCCTGCGAGGCGGAGGTGAGATGCAGACTCGGCGCGACCTTTACCAGGCGCACAAGCTGATGACCCAGCGCCTGAACATGGCCCTGCTCCAAGGGGAACCGGACCTGTCCGAGTCGCCGATGCGCAGGCTCAACGTGGCCATGTTCTGCGGCGTGCTGATCGCGGTGCTGGTGACGGCCGGCTTCGGCATCGTCGGGCTGATCTTTCCCGGGGGCGCGACCTCGCTCACCGACCCGGGTCTGGTGATCGTGGAGGAGGAGTCGGGCGCGACCTTCGTCTACAGCGCGCCGCGCGGGGAGATGCTCCCGGTCGCCAACGTCACCTCCGCCCGGCTGCTGCTGGGCGCTCAGGAGGTGAAGGTGCGCACGGTCACCTCGGCCTCCCTCTCGGGCTTCCGGCGTGGCACGCTGGTGGGCATTCCCGGTGCTCCCGAGTCACTGCCCGCCCACGACAGGCTGGTCCGCACCCCCTGGTCGGTCTGCGTGGTGGAGGCCGAGGACGCCCGCGGCGAGCGCAGGCCGCACACCTCGCTGGTCGGCGGCCTGAACGTCGGCGGCCGCCCGATCGGCTCCGACAGCGCCATGGTCGTCGAGGAGGGGGGCCAGACCTGGCTGCTCTGGTCGGACCAGCGGATGCTCGTACCCGCCGAGAGCGCGCGGGCGCTCCCCGACGGGCAGCGCCGCCAGGTCCCCGCGGCCTGGCTCAACGCGCTGCCCACCGGGCCCGACTTCCGCGGCCCGGCGATCCCGGACCTCGGCCGTGCGGCCCGCGGACCCGGCGGGGAGAAGTCCGCGGTGGGCCGGGTGTACACCGTGCCCGCGGCGGTCGGCGGTCCCGCGAAGTGGTACGTCCTGCTCTCCGACGGACTGGCGGCCCTCACCCCCGTCCAGGCCGACCTGCTGCTGCAGAACCCCGCCAGCAAGAAGGCGTACGGACGGGCGCGGGTACGGGCGATCGAGACGGACGCCGCCAGCGCGAACGGGATGAACGTCTCGGCCACCCGTCTGGACTCTCGCGGGCTTCCCCCGGCCATGCCGAAGATCGTCGTACCGAGTCCGACGGACCCGCTCTGCTCCGTCTACTCCGACAGCGAACGCGGCTCGACCCGGGCGACACTGACGATCGAGAGCACGGTACGGATTCCCGCGCCGCCGGCAGGCCGGTTCGATCAGGACACGGTCGACCAGGTGGTGCTCCCGCCCGGCGCCGGCGCCCTGGTGGGGGTGTTGCCGAGCAACGGCAGGCTGGAGGCCGTCCGGTCGGTCTACCTGATCGGCGACCAGGGGCGGCGGCACTCCGTCCGGTCCGTGGAGGCGCTGCGGAGCCTCGGCTACACGGAGAAGGACGTCGCCCCGGTGCCCGCGCAGATCATGCTCCTGATCGCCGAGGGCCCGGCGCTCGACCCGGTGTCCGCCAGGAAGCCGGTGCCGGTCGCCGGCGGCTGACCGGCGCGTTCCCGGCCCCGGAATCCTCCGGCTGCCGCGGACGTCACCGAGGCGGGGAAACGGACCTACCGCTACCAGCCGAAATCCGGAAGCATCGACGGTGTCTCCACCTCGGGCATCTTGGGCGGGGGAACGTTCAGCCCTCCGCTGGACGAATCGTAGTTGAGGGCTTGGGCGAACTCGGGGGTCTTCTTCGTGACGGCCTTCACACCGGGCAGTCTCTGGGCCTCCTGGTTATAGTAGACGGCCACGGCGCTGACGATCCCGGTTATCTTCCAGACCCCCTTCGTGTGCGCGGTCACGATCTTCTGCACGATGTGCGCGAGCTTGGCCACGATATTCATCGCCATGCCTTCCGCGCTCAGCGCGTATACGCCGGAGCGGCGAGCCCAGTAGACGAACCCCGTCAGTCCGGTCAGAGTCGTCGCTATGCCCATGCAGACCTGGGCACCCACGTGGTAGATCTCCGCCGACACGTCGAGGGTGTCTCCCACTCCCTTACGGAGACGCTCAAGCTGCGCGAGGCTTTTGTCGAAGTCGGTGAAGTTCTTGCTGAACGTCTGGTAGGCGACGCCCGTCCATTGCCCGTTGGCCCCGATCTCCCGCACCAGCTGCCCCAGCTCCTGCCGGAGACGGGCGATGTCACCGCTCCCGGAGGCCGGCGCGGCACCGGCGGGTGACGTGTCGTTCCACCGTGCCGCGGCACTCCGCATCTCGCCCGGGTCGGAGACCAGCAATCCGATCGCGAACGAGATGGGCCGCGCGTACGGCATGACGATCGCCGCCATCCCGGACAGGGCGAGTGCCTCCAGGTACAGAGCCCGATCAGATGTGAACAACATCGCGGATACCTCTTCCCTACCCGATCACCGCAGGCGCCACATCTCCGTCGCCGCCCCAGACGCTCTCCTCCTCCGAGAGCCAGGTGGAGCGTTCACGGTCCCCCTCCCCCTCGCCGCCCATTCCGCCGCCCATGGGGGCCATCGGCATCATAGGCATACCGCCTGTTCCCAGACCACGTCCCACCCCCGTGCCCTGGCCGAGCGCACCCGAGCCCGTTCCACCGGAGAAGGCGCCTCCGCCTCCGATTCCGCCTCCGGTTCCGGTGCCGGTGGTGGTTCCGGTGCCGTACCCCGCGCTCAGTGCCCGGTCCATGGCCGAGCCGTCCATCCCCGGTGTCCGCAGATCCGGGACTCCCGGCGTTCTCGGCAGGTTGGCCAGGGCATCCGGCACAGCCGTCTTCGGGTCGTATCCGGCGAGCTGGGTGTTGAGCGTGTTCTCGCCCGGCGTACCGGCGTTGAGACCGCCCAGATCCGGCGAACCGATGTCGCCCGGACCGTTCTGGCCCCGATCGAGGTCGGGGAGCCGCGGGAGGTCGTCGGCACCGGGGACAGTGGGCAGGTCACCGGAACCGGGAACGCCGGGCAGGTCACCGGAACCGGGGACGCCGGGCAGGTCGTCGGCACCGGGGACAGTGGGCATGTCGCCGGCACCGGGAACGCCGGGCAGGTCACCAGGGCCCTGCGTGCCGATGCCCCCCGCATCGGGGTCGAACGGAGGCATTTCGCCCGCCCCTCCACCGAAGTCCGAAGGATCGATCCCTTCACCGAAGTCCGAAGGATCAATGCCTGCGCCTGCGCCTGCGCCTGCGCCTCCGCCTCCGCCGGAGTCCGGAGGGCCGTTGCCGGTTCCGGCGGCCTCCGCCTCCTTCGCGTTCTTCGCGGCGCCGGAAAGCGCCTCGTTCCAGGACTCCAGAACCTCTCTGGCCTTCACCAGGGCCTCGGCGGCGCTGTCACGCACCTGGCGATGCACCACGTTCAGACCTCCGCCGATGACGCCGAAGGTGAGCGTGTGCATATCGATGGCCTTGGTCCTGTTGCCGAGTTCCGTCATCACGGAAGCGCGTTTTCCCACGTTCTCGCCGAGAGCGGTGACCTTGCCGTGGTCCATCTTGAACGCGGGGTCCGTGAGACGCGGGTCCACGACGCCCGGCTTCATGTTCGGATTCGGCAGACCGTAGGGGCCATAAGGGTTGGATCCTGAGGAGTCGGTCACAGTGCCCTCCAGCATGGGGACGAACCTCGCGAAAACCAATCGCGTCGATCACGCAGATTACGTCAACCCTTCGGAAGCCGTACAGGGCGATCCCCTACTCGCCGCCACCAAAAAAGACATAGCCCTACAAAAGGGAATATATAGTCATATTGCCAACCACTGGGCTCCCGAGAGGCCCATCACGTCGAGGCGGGCATACCGGGAGTCGTCGCCGACACAACTCATGCGAGCCCACGAAGGCCGCAACACGCATATATAAAATATATACATAATTGTAGTCGAATATTAATTTGGTCACCCGGCGCTACTGTGACACTTGATCACTACTGTGGTTTTCGTCGCTTCTGTCCGGCCGTACGGGAGCGGGCGAGCGCGAACAGATCATGTGGAGGTGACCGTGGCGCAGCAGGCACAGGTAAGCGAGCACGATCTACAGGAAGCCATCAACTGGATCGGGGACTCTGCAGAACGAATCCGTACCATCCAGCGGAACCTGGACACGGCGGGAGCCGAGCTCCATGTCAACTGGGCGGGCCAGTCGCATCACGCGTTCGCCAAGATTCACCGGCTCTGGCACGAGCGCATCGACGTCATCCTGTTGAGCCTCCAGGAACTCGCGAAGAGCATTCAGATGAACAACCAGAACTACCGGGCGTTCAACGAGCAGGCGACCGCCTCGATCAACCAGATCGAGGGCCTCATCAACGCCGCGGCTCCCGCCGGCTCCGGCAGATAAGCCGCCCTGACCTGCTCTTCAAGAACGAACGGAGACCGTAATGACTGACAGTTTCGACGTTACCAAGGTCAACTTCGGCGGCATGGAGGTCGGAGAGGGCGCCTTCCAGTCGGCCTTCAACAACCTCGTCGGCGAGTTGGGGGACCTGGAGACGAAGCTCAACCAGAAGACCGCGATCTGGCAGGGCTCCGCTCAGGAGGCCTACACCATCACCCGGGCGACCTGGCAGACCGAGGCGAAGGGCCTGTCCGACATCGTGGCGCTGCTGGCCAAGAACATCAGCATCACCCGGATGAACATGCAGGACGTTGAGCGGATCAACGCCTCCATGTTCGACGGCAGATGATCGAAGGTACATCTGTACGGCCCCTCTCGGCCACCGAAGGCCGAAGGGGCATGAGACGTGACCGTGAACGGAGAGGTCGACATGGGCGACGGTGGGATCGAGGTCACTCACAAGGTCGTCAAGGACGCCAAGAAAGACCTTGAAGGAATCCTCGGGTTGTTGAGCCCCGCTCCGACCGACCGGAGGGCGACTCCCGTCTTCGCCTCGAACGGCGCCATCCAGCAGCTGCTCCAGGACCCTGCGGCGATCGGCGGTTTCTGGCCCGCCGCGCAGGGTTTCCAGGCGAGCGTCCGCAGCGCGGAGAGCGCGGTCGGCGGCTCCTACACGGAGATCGCAAGACAGGTCACGAACGCCGTCGGACTGCTCCAGGCGGCGATCACCCGCCTGGAGAACGCCGAGCGCGAGGGAACGACGCACGCCGAACAGGCGCAGGTCTGACAGGCACGGGACACGTATGCGCGACGGGACAGGCCGCATGTCGGCTCGAAGGGATGGGTGAGGGGCCGTGGTCGCCAGAGAGATGCCGATCAGGCAGCAGATCGACACATCCGAGTTCGGCGGCATCACGCTGGATCTGTTGAGGACCTCACTGGGCAATACCAAACCGGAGCTGGTCGAGAACGCCGCGGCGGAGTTCAGGTCGGCGATGGCCAACCTGAAGGCTCTGATCGTCACCCTCGACCACCACCTCGACGCCTTCAACAAGCACTGGACCGTCGGCGAAGACGCCAAGATCGTCAAGGAGCAGCTCCAGCGGATCCGCGTGTCGGCGCAGAGCCTGGTCGACACGATCGTGGCGCCCGCTCCCTCCGGAACCAACCCCACGGGGGTCGCTCCCGCCCTGGAGATGTACAGCACCACCTTGAAGGCGTTCAGGGGAGATCACGTGCCGCAGAACGCGGACCGAGATGTCTCCTTCCTGGAAGGGGCCTTCCAGGGCGGGGTGACCGGCGCCGCGGCCGGCGGGGGAGTGGGCGTCTTCTTCGGTGGGGTCGGCGCCGCGCCAGGGGCCGTCATCGGAGCCGTCACCGGCACGGTCATCGGGGGCGCCACGTCACTGTTCACGGACGGGCCTTTCCAGAACATGTTCGGCGACTCGAAAGAGGAGCGGGACATGAAAGCCGCCCAAAAGCACCTGAAGGCGCTGACCGCGGCCACGGCCCAGGTGAACGAGGCCTTTCCGCAGTCGGTCCGCACCGACATCCCGGAGTTCACCCCGCCCGGCATCGTCATCCCCACCACCGACACGCCCCCGGGGGGCCCCAGGCCCGGCGCCGGCGTGTACCCCCCGGGCGGAGGACAGCCCTACACCCCGGCCCTCGCCATGAACGGCTTCACACCGAGCTTCGGGCAGGGGGGGCCGGACGACCTGAGGGGTTTTGAAGATCCGAACGGCGGCGTGCCCGGGGCCGGGGCCGGCCAGAGCGGATCCGGAACAGACGGATCCGGAACGGACGGATCCGGCCAGAACGGATCAGGCCAGAGCGGATCCGGAACAGACGGATCCGGAACGGACGGATCCGGCCAGAACGGATCAGGCCAGTACGGATCCGGAGTGGGCGGCGGGTATCCCGGCGGCGCGGGCGCCGATGGTTCGAGGGGAAACATCCCAGATCCGGCCGGAAATTCCGGAGGCGACACCGAACTGGCCGGCTACAACACGCAGCTGAACAACCTCGCCGGCGGGCAGCACCTCCCGGACAACGCCAACCTGCGAGGCCCCGCAGGAATCGGTCCGGGGAACGCCACCGCGGGCACCGCCTCTCCCCTGCTGCCCGGGAGCGCCTCTCCCCTGCCGGGGAGCACCTTCGGCCACGGAGGCGGCGGACCGGGAGCCGACTCCAGAGGGATGAGCGCCGCGCGTGGTCCCGGCACCTCGGGATCGATGATGCCCTTCCTCCCGTACGGTGGAGGCTCCGCGAACGAGGGCAATGAGGAGCACTCGCGGAGTACCTGGCTGCTGGAGGACGAGGACCTTTTCATGAGCGACAGGCCCGTGACGTCGCCCCTGATCAACGGGGCCTCGAAAGACAGGCGGTGACTCCGCCTCCCAAGCCCGAGCTCACGAAGGAGCGGGCCAGGTCACGGCGTCCCGGCGGTTCACGGGCTCACAGGTCGAGGCGGCGGCCGATACGGTCGAGCTCGCCCATCGCGTCCTCGAAGGTCCGGTTGTAGACCGCCTCCGCCTCCCTGACCTGACTCAGCACCGCGTCGGGGTCGTTGAGGTATCTCATGGGGTTGGCCTCCTCCCCGAACGCCGTCTCCATGATCTGGCCGATCCGCTCCTGAAAATCCTGGGCCGCGGCGCGAACGGTCTCCTTGACCTTCTCGGCGAGCTCGCCCGAACTCAGGCGCATCGCCTTGGGGTTGAGTTCCAGCTCGCGCAGCCCGTCGCTCGCGTACTCCGCGGTGATCAGCCCGTCCTCGTCCCGCGCGCGCCCGACCACCGTGGCGGTGACCTTCTGGACCTCCTCGATCTGGGCGACGTGCCTTTGGGTATCCCTCAGGAACCTGTGGACGTCGACGTTCGCGAAATCTCCGAGTTCCGCCATCCGCTGCTCCGTCTCCATCCCGATCAGGATGACCGCCGTATACGCACCAAAAGGCACATCCGGCTACTTGCGCACCAACCTAACCGATCCGCATGCTCCCGGGATACCAGCCGGATTCCCTTCCCCGGTCCCGCGGGGAGCGACACCTCAGCCGGCCAGACCGCGCACCCAGGAGTAGACGTCCAGTATGCCGAGGGCGAGCGGGAACAGCGCGACGATCAACAGAACCTCCAGGATGTCCCCCGCACGCCCCCAGAACGGAGAGGGTCTCCCCGACGGCAGCCACAGGCCGACGCCCGCCGAGATCCCCGCGACGCACAGCAGTGCCATCACCGCGGCGATCGCCGCGACACCGCCCGCACCGGCGACCTGCAGGACCAAGAGGGCGACGACCCCCGCGAGCCCGGGGATCACCAGCCAGAGCCGCTGGCCGAGCCCCTGGAAGACACGGGCCCGCATGACGAGCGTCAGCGACATCGTCAGCGCGGTGGTCGCGGTCAGCCAGCCGTCGTCCATCGCGAGATACAGCAGGGTGACCAGCGCCACCATGCCCATCCCGGCGACCAGTCCGGTCGCGTAGCGCTGCGCGTGAACGGTGCGCTCGCGAATGGTCTCGCCGTCGATCTGCTCGTTGTCGTTGCGCAGTTCCTCGGCGCTGGTCGGCAGCACGGGCATCGGCAGACGCGCGAGTTTGAAAGACAGCATCGGGATCAGCGGGCTGAACGCCAGCAGGACCGTGAGGGTCACCGTG
Organism: Streptosporangium sp. CA-115845; assembly: GCF_050943795.1. Lineage (NCBI taxonomy): Bacteria > Bacillati > Actinomycetota > Actinomycetes > Streptosporangiales > Streptosporangiaceae > Streptosporangium > Streptosporangium sp. CA-115845. The sequence continues at coordinate 8,373,766 of NZ_CP191988.1, forward strand.
GCGACTCCCGTGGGAGCGGCCCCGAAGACCATCACCACGGCGGCGCCCAGTGCTCCGGCCGTCGAGGCGATCGCGGCGCCCAGGAAACCCGGCGCACCGTCGGCGATCGCCACCACGCCGACGGTGGCCACCAGGGCGACGGAGGCGAAGGCGGCGAGCATGTTCGGCGCGCCGAAGCCGAACGCTCCCTCGGCGCTCGCGGGCGCCATGAGCCCGGCGAAGAAGCCGTACGGCAGAGCCGCGTAGCCGATCAGCGCGCCCGCGGACGAGTCGCCCACGGCCCGGGACAACGCGGTGCCCACGGCGATCAGCAGGCCCGCGAAAACCGAGGCGAGCACCACGGAGACCGTCCACGGCGGTCCCATCGTCGTCAGCGTCACGGACCCGGCGGTGAGGACCGCCGTCGCACCCCCCACACCCATCAGACGAGTGTGGCGGTCGGCCCATCTGCCGTTGCCCTCCGTCACACCCGTGGCGACCACGTCGGCCACGTCGTCGAACATGGCAGGAGGCAGCACGGACTCACTCGGCCGGAGGTAGAGCACCTCGCCGTCGAGCACACCCAGTGCCCCGAGATTCTGGCCGATGTCCAGCGGATGGCCGCCGAGTCGCTGGAGCACCCATCCGGGAGCCGCCGCCGAGTCGCCCCCGGCCTCGCCCGCGGTACGCAGCAGGTCGGGCAGCACATGGGACAGCGGAATGTCCGCGGGCACCGCCAGGTCGGCCTTCCGGCGGGGAGCCACGATCGTGACGTGGCACAGCGACGGCAGCGGCGCGACGAACCGGGCCGGTGTGCTCTGCGATGTCGGCCCCTGATCTGGCGGTTGAGTCAGCGCCTTCACCGTCGTACCTCATCTCACCACGTACATCACGAATATCACCTAGATCACGAATACGGTATCGAGGTGAACGGGGTCGCGCGTGACAGCTACACAGAAACATTTTCTGGTAGGAAAGTAGCGCAAACGATCAGGGAGCGATTCCACGGTGAGCATCGTCGTTGTACGGCGTCCAGAGCGTCGACCGCCGCCCAAGCCGCCTCGGGGCGAGATTCTGCTGGAGTCGCCGCCGGAGGTGCCAGAGGTCCAGCCGCAGGGCTTCACCGCGCTCCTCACCTATCTGCCGATGATCGCGGGCGGCGCCGCGATGGGCCTGATGTTCACCGCGAGCGGCAACTCCAGCCCGCTCATGTACGTGGCCAGCGGCCTGTTCGCCGTGTCCATGATGGGCATGAGTCTGGGCCAGGTCGGCCGCCAGAGCGGCGAACGCAAGCAGCGGCTGAACGGCCTGCGCCGCGACTACTTCCGTTATCTCTCCCAGGTCCGCCGGAAGGTACGGCGGGCGACCGCCCAGCAGCGCGAGGCTCTCGAATGGAGCGGCCCCGCCCCCGATTCGCTGTGGTGGGTGGCCATGGGCCCGCGCCTGTGGGAACGGCGGCCCCGCGACGACGACTTCGGCACGGTACGGCTCGGCACCGGTGTGCAGAAACTCGCCGTGCAGCTGATCCCCCCCGACTCCAAACCGGTCGAGGACCTGGACGCCCTGTCGGCCGGCGCGCTGCGGAGGTTCGTCCGGGCGCACTCGACGGTGGCCGGGCTACCGGTGGCCGTGGCCCTGCACTCCTTCGCGCGGATCAATCTGACCGGCGACCCGGTGGCCATGCGCGAACTCGTACGGTCGATGATCGCCCAGATGACCGTGTTCCACTCCCCCGACGACATGCGGATCATGGTGTGCGCGAGCAAGGAGTGGATGCCCCAGTGGGACTGGGTCAAGTGGCTGCCCCACGCGCTGCACCCGGAGGAGACCGACGCCGCCGGCCAGGTGCGGCTGATGACCGAGAGCCTCTCCCAGCTGGACCAGTTGCTCGGCTCGGAACTGAAGGAGCGCGCACGATTCAAGCCCGGCGCCTCCTCCGACGCCCTGCCGTACCACGTGCTGATCATCGACGGTGGCCACGTGCCGCACGACTCCCAGCTCGGCACCGACGCCATTCAGGGCGTCACCGTGATCGACCTGTCCGGCTCGGCGGGATCGATCGAGGAGAAGAACACCCTCCGGCTGAACGTCCAGCCGGAGGACTTCCTCATGGTCAAGATCGATCACACGGGCAAGGAGAGCTCCTCCCGCCTGGGCGAGCCCGACGGGCTGGACTTCCTGCGGGCGGAGAGCCTGGCCCGGCAGCTTGCTCCGCTGCGCGCGTCGACCGCCAGGGGAGAGGAGGCACAGGACGTGCTGGCGATCAACACGTCCCTGACCGACCTGCTCGGCGTCGGCGATCCGATCCGCATCGATCCGTCGCTGACCTGGCGATCCAGAGCAGGGCGCAACCGGCTGCGGGTGCCGATCGGTCTGGGCATGGACGGACGCCTGGTCGAACTCGACATCAAGGAGTCGGCTCAGGGTGGCATGGGACCGCACGGCCTGGTCATCGGTGCCACCGGATCGGGCAAGAGCGAGCTGCTGCGAACCCTGGTGCTCGGCCTGGCCATCACCCACTCGTCGGAGATCCTGAACTTCGTCCTGGTCGACTTCAAGGGCGGCGCCACCTTCCTGGGTCTCGACACCCTGTCGCACGTCTCGGCGGTCATCACCAACCTTGAGGACGAGCTGCCTCTCGTCGACCGCATGTACGACGCCCTGCACGGAGAGATGGTCCGCCGCCAGGAACTGCTGCGCGCCGCCGGCAACTACGCCTCCCTGCGCGACTACGAGCGCGCCCGCGAGCAGGGCGTCGACCTGAAGCCGATGCCCACCCTGTTCGTCGTGATCGACGAGTTCAGCGAGCTGCTCTCGGCCAAGCCCGAGTTCATCGAACTCTTTGTGATGATCGGACGGCTCGGCCGTTCCCTCGGGGTCCACCTGCTGCTGGCCTCCCAACGCCTGGAGGAGGGCCGGTTGCGCGGCCTGGACACCCATCTGTCCTACCGGGTCGGCCTGCGCACCTTCTCCGCGATGGAGAGCCGGGTCGTGCTCGGCGTCGCCGACGCCTACGAGCTGCCTTCCGCTCCGGGCAACGGCTATCTCAAGTTCGACACCACCGGAATGACCCGGTTCAAGGCCGCCTACGTGTCCGGGATCTACCAGGCGGACCCCCGGAACGCGGTGGCACCGGACGGGCGGGGGCCCCAGCGGCAGGTCGTGGAGTACGGTCCGGAGTTCGTTCCGGTCCCCGTCGTGGAAGAGCCGGTGCAGGCGCCGGTGGCGGACGGGCCGGCCGAGCAAAGCTCGGCCAGCCTGCTGGACGTCGTGGTGGACAGACTCAACGGCCAGGGGCCGCCCGCCCACCGGATCTGGCTGCCTCCGCTGGGCGAACCGCCGACCCTCGCCCACCTGCTCCCGCCGCTGTCGGTCACCCCGGAGCTCGGTCTCAGCACGACCGGGTGGGGCGGACGAGGTCGGCTGCACGCCGTCGTGGGCCTCATCGACAAGCCGTTCGAGCAGCGTAGTGATCCGTACTGGCTGGACGTGTCGGGAGCGGCCGGCCACGTCGGCATAGCCGGGGGGCCGCAGAGCGGCAAGAGTACGGTGCTGCGCACTCTGGTCATCAGCATGGCGCTCATGCACACCCCACGCGAGGTGCAGTTCTACTGTCTGGACTTCGGCGGCGGCTCCCTCGCCTCGCTGGAAGGGCTCCCCCACGTGGGCGGGGTCGCCAGCCGTCTCGACGGCGATCGCGTCCGCCGCACGGTCGCCGAGATCTCCACCCTCCTCGAACAGCGGGAACGCGACTTCACCGAGCAGGGGATCGACTCGATCAGCACATACCGCAGGCAGCTCGCCGACAAGACGATCGAGGGTGACAGGTACGGCGACGTCTTCCTGGTGGTCGACGGCTGGCTGACCGTCAGGCAGGACTTCGAGTCGCTCGAACCCGTCATCACCGATCTGGCCGCGCGGGGCCTCGGTTACGGCATCCATGTCGTGGCCGCCACCAACAAGTGGTCGGAGTTCCGCCCGGGCATCCGCGACCTGTTCGGCACCCGGGTGGAGCTCAAGCTCGGTGACGCCTACGAATCGGAGGTCAACCGCAAGTCGGCGCTGGCCGTGCCCGAGGGCGTGCCGGGCCGGGGGCTCACCAGGGAGGGCCTGCACTTCCTGGCCGCGCTCCCCAGGATCGACGGCACCCGGAAGAGCGACGATCTGTCCGTCGGTGTGCGTTCGCTCGTTCAGGCGGTCAAGGACGCCTGGCAGGGACCAGCTGCCCCCGGCGTGCGGCTGCTGCCGCCGGTGCTGCCCGCGGAGACGCTGCCCGATGCGGCACAGACGGGGCCGAACCGGATCCCGGTCGGCATCGACGAGGCCACCCTGACGCCCGTCGTCCTCGACTTCGAGGTCGATCCGCACTTCATCGTGGTGGGCGACACCGAGAGCGGGAAGTCCAACCTGCTCCGCCTCATCACCGAGGGCCTGGTCGCCCGGCACACACCGTACGAGGCCAGAATGATCGTGATCGACTACCGGCGGTCGCTGCTGGACTCCGCCGCCACCGAGCACCGCATCGGCTACGCCGCCTCCGGCTCGGCGGCCCAGGAGCTGATCAACGACGCGCGGAGCGCGCTGCTCAAGCGGCTGCCTCCGGCCGACCTCACGCCCGAGCAACTCCGGGCGAGGAACTGGTGGCAGGGCTCGGACCTGTACATCGTCGTCGACGACTACGACCTCGTCGCCACCTCGTCGAACCCACTGCTGCCGCTGGCGGAACTGCTGCCGCAGGCTCGCGACATCGGGCTGCACCTGGTCATGTCGCGGGCCATGGGCGGCATCGGCCGGGCGATGTACGACCCGATCATCCAGCGGATGAAGGACATGGCCAGCCCCGCCGTGATCCTGTCGGGCAACAAGGACGAGGGCTTCCTGTTCGGCAACGTACGGCCGCATCCGCTTCCGCCGGGCCGGGGCTACCTCGTCGACAGGAAGTTCGGCGCACGCCTCACGCAGACCGCCTTCATGCCGCCTCAGGCGCCTCCGGAAACCGGCTGACGGACCGAGGCCGGCTCACGAGCCGGCCTCGGTCCGTGGCAGACTGATCACCGCACCACAGGTATGCATTTATTTTAAAATATGATCTTTCATGATGACATAGAGCCCAGCTTCATAGATCATGTTTTGGGCGAACGGCGCCATCCCTGCCTGAAGTCCCCTCATTCGCAGACATATCATGCGAAATCCGATGAATCAGGCTAAGTACGTGAACGGAGCTGGATGGCGACCTACAACGGCTACGAGGTGTACCCGCAGGCCATCCGGCTGAGATCCCCCAACTTCACCGCTCACGGCAAGACACTCGAAGACGCCAGAGGCTCGCTTAAAACCGCACTGGCCGCCGCAGGCTCACCTTGGGGCGACGACCACTTCGGCAAACAGTTCGAGAAAGGGTATCTGCCGCTCATGGAAGCCGTCCTCAAACGACTGGACGAGGCGGCCAAGGCGTTGTACGAGCTCAGGACCGGACTCGACCTGGTGGCGACACGATACGAGGAAGCCGAGCGGCAGAGCACGATAAGGCCGTGACCCGAGATGGACCGCCACCTTGAGGCACTGGTTCCTCCGATCGTGCGGCCCTACGTGGGCTGGATCGTCGGATTGGACTGGCCGAAAGGCGATGAGGAAGGCTGTTTCCGCCTGTCCGATGCCTATCGGAAGATCGCCGCGACGATCACGGTCCTGATCGAGGACGGCAACACCACCTGCCGCGACATACGCATGTACATGGACGGATCGGCTTCCGACGCCTTCGAAGAATACTGGAAGACGTTCACCACGACCGAGCCGTTCACACTGCCCCAGCTGAAAGAGGCCTGCGAGAAAGCCGGTAAGCAACTCAACGCGGTAGGCCTGGAGATCGAGTACGCGAAGTACATGATCCTGCTGTCCCTGTTCCTGCTGGCGGCGCAGATCACCTACTTCGTCTACCTGGCCGCACCGTCGTTCGGGCGATCGCTGAGCCTCATCCCCATGGCGTGCAGGTTGACGCAGATGACCGTGCGGCAGATCGCCATGAGATTGCTGCGCAACATCGCGCTGTTCGGCGGGGTGATGGTCGGGATGGACGGGCTCATCCAGACCGTGCAGGTGGTCGGCGGGCGGCGGGAGGACTGGGACTGGATGAAGACGGGCATGTCGCTGGCGGGTGGCGCGCTGGCGGGGTTGGCGTTCACCGGGTTCGGTGTGGCGATCAGCAAGCTGGGCGGATCACGCATCGCGAGCGAGACGGTGCAGCGCATCGCGATGACGTGGAGGGAGAAGGCCGCCGCCCTCCTGGACCGGTCGGCGCTGGGCATGGCGACGCAGAGCATGACGGCCAACACCTTCGCCAGCATGCCGATGCTGGCCGCGAGCGGCCAGCTGAGCTGGGAGACTCTTGCCAAGAGCGCCAGCGCGGGCTTCCTCGGAGGCGCCGACGCCCACCTCATCGCCCCGACCGGTCACCGGGGCGCAGACCCCCTCGCCCCCCTGACCGGCCGCTTCCCGGAGAACGGGATCCTCACCTCGCTTGGTGATCGTCACGGCGCCGGTGGTGACACACCCCTGGCAACCGCCCTTGCCGGGAACGACCCGATTGCCGGCGCGCCCCGTCAGGGTGATGCCGCCGCAGGGACCCTCCCCCATCCCGACGCGGCCGACTCGACGGCGGGCGGCTCCACACTCCAGGGCATCGCGAGACCCGATCCGGTGCCGCCCGCAGACAGGCCTGGACCTCCACAGGGCCGGCTGGCACACGATGAAACGGGTATGATCGCCCGCCCGCCCGGAGGCACGGAGGTACCGGCGGCTCCCGCTGTCCACCCCAACGCCGCCCGCCCAGACACCCCCACCACCGCCCACCCCAACGCCGCCCGCCCAGACACCCCCACCACCGCCCACCCCAACGCCGCCCGCCCAGACACCCCCACCACCGCCCACCCCAACGCCGCCCGCCCAGACACCCTCGTCGCCGCCCGCCCAGACACCCCCACCACCGCCCACCCCAACGCCGCCCGCCCAGACACCCTCGTCGCCGCCCGCCCAGACACCCCCACCACCGCCCACCCCAACGCCGCCCGCCCAGACACCCTCGTCGCCGCCCGCCCGGAGACGCCCTCGTCGGCCGGGGAGCGCCCTGTGCCGAGTTACATCGATCGGATGCTCAACCCGGATTCACCTTCCGGGCCGTCGCACCTGGCAAGCGATCCCTTGGTCTCCGCAAAGCCCCACGAGGCCCCTGCCTCAGCGCCTCGCGATGCGGCCCCCCCGCCCGATCCCGCCGCGTCCGGCGCCGTCCCACCACGAAGGCCTGGGGACGGGGCACCTCCCCCGGCGGACCCTCCCCGATCCTCGGGTTCGGGTCACGGCGTTCCTCCGAACGACAGGACAGCACACCTACGGCCTCCAAATGAGACCGCACAGTTGCGGCCTCCAAATGAGACCGCACACCTACGGCCTCCGAATGAGACCGCACATCTGCGGCCTCCAAATGAGACCGCAGGACTGCGCCCCCGGGACGACGACGCCTCCGCTGTGACGGGGACGGCGGGCCTTCGCCCCGAGGCGCACACCCCCTCAACGTCCCGAGTACCTGTTCTGCTCGCCGAGGTGGCAGCGGCGCAGGGGCGAGGGCACCCCGTACCGGAGTGGCTGGGGGCTGGAATCCGTTCCGGCATCGCCGAAGAGCCCCAGCTGTTGAACGCCAGAGGGGTGGACGGCGTAAAGGGAACCTGGTCCGAGATGGTGGAGAAATGGACGTTCAACGATGGTTCCCAAATGATCCGCAAGGTCACGAGGGACCTGAGTGAGGCGGACGCCGAGGTGCTGGCTTCGATAGTGGGGACCTCCTTGGGGGCGGACGTCCCCCAGGTTTACCGGGCCGGCGACACAGTCGTCTATATGGAGTTCAAAGAGGGGCAGCACAGATCAGAGTTAGCACCGGAAGAATTGCCGCTGAGACCTGAGTTGACGCGGAGCGGCATGCGCATCAGCCTGCTCGACGTGCTGATCACCAATCCGGACCGTCACTCCATGAACTGGTTGGTGAGCCCTGATCCGAAACTGGTCACGCCCACGGGCCAGAAGATCGGGATCATCGGCATCGACCATGGCCTCGCGTTCGTACCCCCCCGAGACTGGGTTCCCAGAGCGGACTTCGGAACTCAGTTCGTCACTGAGAACACATCCGCCACTGGCCCGGGATACTTCTGGAAGCCCAACATGCTCAGCCCGGAGGACGTCCAGGGCATCAGGAAGGTTCTCCAAAGTCCCAGGATGAAAGCGCACTTTGGACAATTAGGGCGGATGGACTGGTACAACAACATGCTCTCCCAATTCCATATGGTCGAGCGTAATGCGATCGGAACGACCCCAAGGATGCCGATGCCCGTACCAGAAGTACCCAAGGTGATCACACGCACCGAGAGAAACCCTCTCACCTTTGATGAGTGATCCAGATCACAACCCCAGAGAGCAACATCAACCAAGGAACGGATACTTCGACTATGACCAGACGGATGCTGAAAGTCGTGGCGGTAAGCACCGACGCGGTCCTGGGAACGATCGAACTAACGGAGGCAGGCGAGTTGGCGGGTAGCTCGCCCGACGTCCAGGACATGATCGACACCATGGCGCGCAGCAGGCGGGCAGGCCCGCAGGAGGCGTTCGAGGGCCTAACCTTCTGGAGCAACGGCTATGTCAAGGTCGTCCCTGTCGAGGACTGATCTCGACCTGCCCCGTATCAGCCGTCACCTACGCTCCTCCGACGGCAGGTTCGCGGGAAGGAACGATTCAAAACTCGCCTGCTCTCCGAACAGTTCGTCGTACGGCAGGCCCTCCGGCGCGAATGGCTCCATCAGCTCCCGCGTCCGCTCCGAGACCTCGCCGACGGCCAGTCCGATCTGCTCAATGATCGACTGTGACAGCTCGGAGGGCGACAGCTTCCGGTAAACGCGGGGATCGAACTCGATGCTCCGTATCTGGCCGTTCAAGCCCACCGTCACAGTCACCATGTGGTCGTTCGACTGCGCGGTTGCCGTTAGTTCACCCAGTTTGGCGTACATCTCCCGAAGCTGTTCGGCCTGCCGGGCGTACTCCTCGGCAAGCTCTTCGAACGCGACGCGAAATTTATCCATCACCGACGGTCACTCCCCGCAAGCCGCATGAACCACAGGGATTCACCATCCCAGACATCCCCCCTCTTTATCCGGAAAACAGTCTTAAGCGCTTCGGATCGTTCCCCTCCCCCGGCGATAAATCCCGATTGACGGCTGCGGGAACAAGGTGCACACGGTGCCGACGTGTCCGCGTGGTGGCAGTCACCACCCCGTCATCCGTGCTCCTTCGACGGCGGATCCACCGGCCGGGGGAGGAACGACTCGAAGCTCATTCCCTCCCCGAATATCTCCTCATAGGGCAGGCCCTCCGGCGCGAAAGGGGCCATCAACTCCCGGGCCCGCTCCATGATCTCCGCCGTCGCCACACCGATCTGCTCCATGACCGACCGTGACAGCTCCGGCGGTGACAGCCTGCGATAGACCCGGGGATCGAGTTCGATGTCCCGCACCTGGCCGCGCGGCCCCACCGTCACGGTCACCATCCGGTCCTCCGAGCACGCGGTCGCCGCCAGCTCATCGAGCCGGCCATACATGTCGCGTAGCTGCTCGGCCTGCTGGTTGTACTCCTTGGTGAGCCCGTCCATCACGAGCCGGAACTCGTCCATCATGAGATTATTTCTACCCAGAATCCCAGATATGTCGCCCACTATTTATCGAACCTGTTGACATCCTCCCCCGCCTGAAGGCGGGGGATTCCAACCCGTCTCTACGCTGAGAGGAGGACAGGGTGAACGTGGCCGGACACCCTGTCCAGGCCACGGACGATCGGACCCGGCGCCGTGCCGAGACGGTCGGCGAGGAAGCCCCTGGTGTCGCCGTCGGCGATGAAGCAGATGTCGTGACTGTCGGGTTTGTCGGCCACCATGAGCCCGCACCACGCGACCTCCTCGCGGACCTTGGGCCTTGGTGGAGTCGCCCAGCGGGAAGATCGCGTGACCGAGCTGCTCCCTGGTGAGCACGCCCAGCACGTACGACTGGTCCTTGCCCGCGTCGGGGCTGCGGCTCAGCACGCCGTCGGAGGTGTAGGTCACGTAGCCCTTTCGCGCAGGCCCGTCTCCGCTATGCTCGATCTTGATCGGTCCGGAGGTGGCGCCGAGGAGAAGAGAGTCATATGGAAGGGGTCGATCGGATGGCCAACCTCTATCTCCACTACGACGCGCTCGAACAGTGCCAGACGGCCGCGCGAAAGCTGGCCGGAAGGATCGGCGACCTCGGCGACGCCCACCCGACCGAGACGACCACCTCCATCTTCGGGGGGCTGACGGACTCCGGCGCGCTCACCGGCCTCGTCAACGAGATCGAGAACGCCGTCGACGGCGAACTGAACCAGGTCGTGACCAAGCTCAAGGGCGTCGGGGACGCGCTGGAGGACGTACGGAAGAACGTCAAGAGTGCCAACGGAGCCACCTCATGACCGACAGGGACGGCCCCAGAGATCCGCTCGCCCCCACCGTCCCGGGCAGCGCGGACCTGATCGACATCGTGGTGAAAGTCAACGGCGACCAGGACTCGATCAAGGCGATCGCCACCCGGTGGCGGTCCACGGCGGGCACATTGAACGAGCGTGTCGGCGAGCTCAACCGTGCGGTGGGCCTGGTGAACGCCGCCTGGCAGGGCGCGTCGGCGGACGCGTTCGCCACCTACATGCGTAAGTACCACGAGGCCGGCGAGGCGCTGCGCCAGACGCTGACGAACTCCGCGAAAGCCCTCGACACCGCCGCGGAGGCACTCGGCACCGCCGAGTCCAAGGTGAACGCCATCGCCGAGGGTCTCGTCACCCGATGGAACACCTATCGCGCCGAAAACCCCGGCAAGACCGAGACGGAGCTCGCGGCGGGGATCAAGCCGTCGGTCGACCAGGCCATCAACGAGGCTCTCGCCCATCTCGACAGCGCCGGCAAGGCCGTCACCCAGGCGGTGTCCGACCTCAGGAAGCACATCGGCGAGCGGGCGATCACCTTCGCCGGTATTCCGGCGCCCAGCGAGGGGAGTTTCGTCCCGAAGCCCGGCCATGTCTTCGACTGGCAGCAGACCCCCCTGTCCGACCAGCGGGGAACGACCCTCAGCGGCGCGAGCGGCGGCTCCGGCTCCGGCGGCTCTGGCGGATACGCCTCCGGTGGCACGTCGTCGGCCGGGAACGTCCCCGCGCCGAAGCAGGAGATCGTGGAGTGGATCAAGGAAGCACTCACGATCATCAGGTCGGACGAGATGGCCGGCATCATGCGAAAGCGGGGAATCGACGTCAGCGATCTTGACCCGAACGATCCGCAGGACATCGAGCGGATCTGGACGATCATCCACCATGAGTCGGGCGGTAATCCCAGCGCGATCAACAACTGGGACATCAACGCGCGGAACGGCGTCCCGTCCCAGGGGTTGATGCAGACGATCCCGCCCACCTTCAACGCGCACAGTCTCCCCGGCCACGGGAAGATCCTGGAGCCGGTCGACAACATCATCGCCGGAGTCCTGTACACCTACTCACGCTACGGATCCCTGGCCGGGCATCCGGGCATCGCCTCCCTTGAAAGGGGCGGCGGGTACAAGCCGTACTGACGGCCGGAAAGGTCCGGCCGCCGACCCCCGTTACGCTGTGATCGTGAAACTCACGAAACTTGGACACGCGTGCGTCCGCCTGGAGAAGGGCGACTCGATCCTGGTGATCGATCCGGGCTCCCTCAGCGAGGAGTCCGCTCTGGAAGGGGCACGGACGGTTCTCATCACCCACGAGCACTTCGACCACGTGGATGCGGACCGGCTGCGCCGGGCGGCCGAGGCCGACCCGTCCCTGGAGATCTGGACCAACGAGGGCGTGGCCGCCACGCTGACCGACGTCCCCGCGAAGATCCAGGTGGTACGGCACGGCGACGCGTTCGACACGGCCGGCTTCGGGGTGAGGGTCGTCGGCGAGTGGCACGCCCCCAACCACCCGGACCAGCCGATCGTGCGCAATGTCGGTTTCCTGGTGGACGAAGAGGTCTTCTACCCGGGGGACGCGTTCACCCCGCCGGGCGTCGAGGTGCCCACGCTCCTGGTGCCGACCAACGCGCCGTGGATGAAGGCGTCGGAGATGGTCGAGTACCTGCGCCAGGTCCGCCCGGACCGGGCCTTCTCCACCCACGACGGCCTGCTCAACGACATCGGGCTCGGCCTGGTCGACAGGTGGCTGGAGATGGAGTCGGAGAGGCAGAAGGCCGAGATGCGCCGCCTCAAGCCCGGTGAGTCGGTCACCCTGCCCTGATCCGGACCGGCTCGCCCGGTCCGGGAACCGGGCGAGCCGGTCCGGGAACCGGGCGCGGGGACGCGCGACGCCGGCTCGTCCACGCTCGTCGAACGCGCCCCCGCACGGCGACGCGGCTGTGTTCGCCCGGCGGCAGGGCGGGCTCAGGGGGCGGGCTCAGCAGGCCGAGGCGATGGTGGCCGAGCCGATCACGGTGTCGCCGAGGTAGAGCACCGCGGCCTGGCCCGCCGCGACCCCGGTGGCCGGGGCGTCCAGCGTGAGGTGCACCTCCCCGCCGGAGAGCCGGGCACGGCAGCCGTACACCTCGCCGTGCGCGCGGAGCTGGACCGTGCAGGTCAGCGGCTCGCGCGGCTCGCCGGTCGGGCCGTTCCAGACCGGGCGCTCCGCGACGATCTCCGTGACCGCCAGGGACGAGCGCGGACCGATCGTGACCGTGTTGGAGACCGGCTCGATGGACAGCACGTAGCGCGGGCGGCCGTCGGGGGCCGGGCGGTCGATGCGCAGGCCCTTGCGCTGGCCGACCGTGAAGCCGTAGGCGCCCTCGTGGCCGCCCACGACCTCGCCGGACTCGTCGACGATCGGACCCGGCGCCGTGCCGAGACGGTCGGCGAGGAAGCCCCTGGTGTCGCCGTCGGCGATGAAGCAGATGTCGTGGCTGTCGGGTTTGTCGGCCACCATGAGCCCGCGCCGCGCGGCCTCCTCGCGGACCTGAGCCTTGGTGGAGTCGCCCAGCGGGAAGATCGCGTGACCGAGTTGCTCCCTGGTGAGCACGCCCAGCACGTATGACTGGTCCTTGCCCTCGTCGGGGCTGCGGCTCAGCACGCCGTCGGTGACGCGCGCGTGGTGCCCGGTGGCCACCGCGTCGAAGCCCAGCGCGAGGGCGCGGTCGAGCACCGCCTCGAACTTGATCTTCTCGTTGCAGCGCAGGCACGGGTTGGGCGTGCGGCCGGCGGCGTACTCGCTGACGAAGTCCTCGACCACGTCGCGGTGGAACCGCTCGGCCATGTCCCAGACGTAGAAGGGGATGCCGATCACGTCGGCGGCCCTGCGGGCGTCTCGCGAGTCCTCGACCGTGCAGCACCCGCGGGCGCCGGTCCGATAGGACTGAGGGTTGGCCGAGAGGGCGAGGTGGACACCGGTGACGTCATGGCCCGCCTCGGCGATGCGGGCGGCCGCCACGGCGGAGTCGACGCCGCCGGACATGGCGGCAAGCACACGAAGACTCATAACCCCTTGAGCGTACCCGCGTTGGCGGGCGCCCCGTCGGGCTGGGAGAATCCGGGGTCATGCGACTGTTCGGGCGGAAGAACGAGCCCGCCGCCGACCCTGCTGACGGTATCGGCGAGTTCTGGGCGTGGTGGGCGGAGGCGAGACCGGAACTGGACGCGATGGTCGCCGCCGGCGAGGCCGAGCGGCTGGCCGAGTGGATCGGTCCCGCGGTGCTGGTCGTCCACCCGTCGCTGGTGTGGGAGATCGCCCCCGGCCGGGGCGCCGACCAGGCCCTCGTGGTCACCTCGGCCGGCGACCCCGAACTGCGCCCCATCGCGCACCGCTGGGCCGCCGCCGCGCCGCCCGCCGACGGCCTGTGGGAGTTCCACCCGTCCCGGCGGGCCAACCCGCACGCGATGGACCTCACGCTCGACGTGGGCGGCTACGAGTTCGCGCTCGACAAGCTCGTGCTCGGCCTGCGCGCCCCGCACGGCAACCCCCGGGTCGACGTGGTCGCCTACCATCCGATCTTCACCATCCTGGACGACGAGACGCGCACCGAGGCGGCGCTGCTCGCCCTCGACTGGCTGCTCGGCGAGGACGACGTGGCCCGCTGGGTGGGTGACATCTCCGCCGCGGCCTTCGAGCCGATCGACGCGGTGCCCGCCGTGCACCTGCCGAGCGTGGTCTCCGACCTGGCCTCCGGCTACCGGGACGAGCAGTGGGCGCTGCTGGAGGGTGAGACCGCCACCGGCGCCCGCCTGATCGCCACCGCCCGATACCCGCTCCGCCCGGTCGACCACCCGCTGTTCGACCAGCACATCGCCATCACGCTGCCGTACGCGCACCGCGACGCCGAAGGGCTGCCCACCGGCCCCTCGCTGGAGGCGCTGCGCGACTTCGAGGAGCGTCTCGCCGGGCGGATCAGCAGGCTGAACGGCCAGGCCCTGCTCGCCGCGCACATGAGCGCCGAGGGGCAGCGGGTGCTGCACGTCTACGCCGACCCGGTGAGCGAGACGTCCATCCACGCCAAGGAGCTCATCGTGAGCTGGGAGGAGGGGCGGCCCCGGGTCGACGTGGTCGGCGACCCCGGCTGGATCGCCATCTCGCCCTTCCTGACCTAGGAATCCCCGACACGGACCTCAGGAGGCACCGGGGTTATCGGGCACCGTATGGGATCACTCAGAGCCGTACGGGTCAGCTCAGCCCCGCGCGGCGGGCACGCTCGACGGCGAGGCCGATGATCTCGGCCAGCCGGTCCACATCGGCCTCGGTCGAGGTGTGGCCGAGGGAGAAGCGCAGCGAGCCGCGCGCCCGGAACCCGTCGGCGCCCATCGCGAGCAGCACGTGGGACGGCTGGGCGACCCCTGCGGAGCAGGCCGAGCCCGTCGAGCACTCCACGCCCTTGGCGTCCAGCAGCATGAGCAGCGCGTCGCCCTCGCAGCCGGGGAAGGAGAAGTGGGCGTTGCCCGGGAGACGGTTCGCCGGGTCGCCGTTGAGGATCACATCGGGCACCGCCTCACGGACCCGGCGGATCAGGTCGTCGCGGAGCGCGGCCAGCCGGGCCGAGGTCTCGGCCTGCCGGGCCACCGCGGTCCGCACGGCCGTGGCGAAACCGGCGATGGCGGGGGCGTCGAGCGTGCCGGAGCGGACATCTCGCTCCTGACCGCCACCGTGCAGCACCGGCACCGGGTCGACGCCCCGGGCGAGCAGCAGCGCGCCGACGCCCATCGGGCCGCCGACCTTGTGACCGGAGAGCGTCAGCGCGTCGATCCCCGAGTCGGCGAAGACCACCGGGAGCTGACCGACCGCCTGGACCGCGTCGGTGTGAAAGGGGACGCCGTACTCGTGGGCCACCTCGGCGAGCGCGTGAACGGGCTGGACGGTGCCGACCTCGTTGTTGGCCCACATGACGCTGGCCAGCGCGACGCTGCCCGGGTCGCGCTCGATGGCCTCGCGCAGGGTCTGCGGATGCACCCGGCCGAACTCGTCGACGTCGAGCAGCTCGACGGTCGCACCCTGGTGATCACTCAGCCAGTGCGCGGGGTCCAGGGCGGCGTGGTGCTCGACGGCGCTGATCAGGATCCGGTCCGCGCCATTGGCGCGACGGGCCCAGTACAGGCCCTTGATGGCGAGATTGTCGGCCTCGGTGCCGCCCGCGGTGAAGACGACCTCGCTGGGACGGGCGCCGAGCGCGGCGGCGATGGTCTCCCGCGACTCCTCCACGACCTGGCGGGTGCGGCGGCCGGCGGCGTGCAGGGAGGACGCGTTGCCGACCTGGCCCAGTTGGGCTGTCATCGCCTCGATCGCCTCGGGAAGCATCGGCGTGGTCGCCGCATGATCGAGATAGGCGGACTGCACGGCCGCATCCCCTCCCCCACATCGCTGTCAACCTTCCAAGGGTATCCGTGCCGGAGAAGGGCCTCATCCCCGGAGTTGACCACTAAACCGTCCAGACGGTACAGTAGCGGCCATGAGACGGGGTGAACTGTTGGACGCGGCAGAGGATCTGCTCTCCGACCAGGGCGCCCAGGCGCTCACCCTGGCGGCCGTCGCCGAGCGCGCCGGATGCAGTAAAGGCGGCCTGCTCTACCATTTCAGCACCAAGGAAGCCCTGATCAAGGGCATGGTCGAGCGGCTGATCGAGGAGTTCGACGAGCTCGTCGCCGCCCAGGGCCACGACACCTACACCAAGAACTACCTGGCGGCCACGTTCGCCGCCGTGCGGAGCGGCAGGCTGCGGCGCTGGGCCGTGGTGACCGGAGCCTCCGGCAACCTCTATCTGCTGGCACCGCTGCGGGTGGCGATGGCCCGATGGCATCGCGAGGGGCTCGACAGCGAGCCCGACCCGGAGGCGGCGCAGATCGTGCGCCTCGCCTGTGAGGGACTGTGGGACGTGGCGAGCCACGACCCCGATCTCTATGACGACGAGCGCTATGAGAGGCTGAAACGGCGTCTGCTGGCCATGCTGCCCGCCTGACCCTGACAGGCCCCTGACACCTTTTCTCCTGGTTCCCCCGGCACCCCTCACTCGCCCGCGCGCCTGATCGCGGGCCCGGCCGGGGAAAACCCATCACACAGATTGGTGGTCGCTTCCGCACGCGCGAAAGCGACCGTCTTTGGTGTGCCCGTTCACCGGTTTGTCAAAACATTTATTGAAGGGATTGAGCATGACCCGCGACCTGAGAACGGCTCGAACCGGGGCGGTTCTCACATTCGTGCTGGCCGGTCTGATGTGTGGATCGATGACCGTGCGCATTCCGGCGCTCTCCGACAAGCTCGGCCTGTCCGAGGCATCGGTCGGCGTCACCCTCCTCGTATGGGGGCTGGGAGCGCTCATCACCATGCAGTCGATGCGCGCCGTGATGGCGCGCTTCGGCAGCCGGAGCATCCTCCGGGTCGCAGCCCCCCTCACCGCGATCACCCTGGCCCTGCTGGCGGTGGCGCCGTCGTTCCCCCTGGCCGTGGCCGCGAGCGGCCTGTTCGGCATGGCGTTCGGCGCGGTGGACGTCGCGATGAACGCGCAGGGATCGGTGGTCGAGCGCGCCTACGGCCGCCCGCTGATGAACGGCATGCACGCCGGCTGGTGCGCCGGAGCGATCGGCGCGGGCCTGCTGGGCACCGCGGCGATCGCGGCGGGACTCTCGATCACCGCCCACCTGCTGCTGGTCGCCCTGCTCGCGCTCCCCGCGGCGGTCCTGATCAGCCGCACCTACCTGCCCGACCCGGCGGTGGTCTCCGGCACCGCCACCGCCGCGCCCCGCCGCCGGATGCCTCCGGTGATCTACCTGCTCGGCGTGATCGCCTTCTGCGCGTTCATGGTGGAGGGCACGGTCGCCGACTGGAACGGCCTGTACCTGCGGGACGCGCTGGGTGCCCCGGAGGCGGTGGCCGCCCTGGGTTACCCGATCTTCGAGGCGGGCATGCTGGCCGGGCGGCTGGCCGGCGACCGGGTCCGGGCCCGCTTCGGCGCCCGCGGCATGATGGTCGCCTCGGGCCTGGCCACCGCCGCGACCTTCGGCGTGGTCATCACGGCCCCCAGCGCACCGGTCGCCCTCGCGGCCATGCTGTTCGTGGGCGTCGCCGTGGCGACGGTCTCGCCGATGGCCATGTCCCTGGCGGGCGAGGCGACCGGCACCCCCGGACCCGCCATCGCCCAGACCGGTGCGATGGGCTACGCGGGACTGCTGCTGGGCCCGGTGATCATCGGTTTCCTCTCCGATCTGGCCACGCTCAGGACGAGCCTCGGCATCGCCGTGCTGCTCGGTGTCCTGATCGCCGCGGTCGCGTGGTTCCTGCCCCGCCACCGCGCGGCGGCCGGCCCCGCGGAGACCGCCAGGCGAGAGCTCTCGATGGCGGCCTGACCTGGGAACGCGAGACGGCACCGCACATGTCGTGCGGTGCCGTCTCGCGTTCGCATCACCCCGCGCGTACCCCGTACCCCTGCCGGATCACTTGCGCTTGACGACCTCCTGGGTCAGCTGCGGGACCACCTCGTGCAGGTCGCCCACGACGCCGAAGTCGGCGAGCTCGAAGATCGGCGCCTCGGGGTCCTTGTTGATCGCGACGATCGTCTTGGCGGTCTGCATGCCGGCCCGGTGCTGGATGGCACCGGAGATGCCCGCCGCGATGTAGAGCTGCGGCGAGACGGTCTTGCCGGTCTGGCCGACCTGGAACTGGTGCGGGTACCAGCCGGCGTCGGTGGCGGCGCGGGACGCGCCGACGGCCGCGCCGAGCGAGTCGGCCAGTTCCTCGATGATCGAGAACTTGTCGGCCGAGCCGACACCCCGGCCCCCGGAGACCACGATCGCGGCCTCGGTGAGCTCCGGGCGCGCGCCCTTCTCCTGCTTGACCCGCTCCACGATCCTGGCGCCCTTGGCGGCTTCGGACACGGTGAAGGAGACCTGCTCCTCGGTGCCCGCACCCGCGGCGGCCTCGACCGGCGTCGAGTTGGGGCGGACCGCGATGATCGGGGTGCCCTTGGTCACGCGCGACCTGACGTTGACGCCGCCGCCGAAGATGGACTGGTCG
Source organism: Streptosporangium sp. CA-115845 (assembly GCF_050943795.1). NCBI lineage: Bacteria > Bacillati > Actinomycetota > Actinomycetes > Streptosporangiales > Streptosporangiaceae > Streptosporangium > Streptosporangium sp. CA-115845. The sequence goes on from NZ_CP191988.1 coordinate 8,392,330, forward strand.
GCGACCAGGCCGTCCTCGATGCCCACGACGTCGGTCAGCACACCAGAGTCGATCTTGATAGCGAGGCGGCCGGCGATCTCCTTGGCCTCGGCGGTCGCGGCCACGAGCACCGCGCTCGGCGACTTCTCGGCCACGAGGTGGGCGAGCAGCTCGGCCTTGGGGGCGACGACGTAGTCGCTGACCTCGGCGGAGGCGGCCACATAGATCTTCTCCGCGCCGTACTCGGCCAGCTTGGCCGCGGCCTCGGGCGAGTAGCCCGCGCCGGTCCAGACCGCCGACGGAGCGCCCAGCTTCCTGGCGAGCGTCAGCAGCTCAAGGGTGACCTTTTTGACCTGGCCCTCGACGTGCTCGACCAGAACGAGAATCTCAGACATTTCCAGCTACCCCCGCTCTCAGACGAACTTCTTCGACGCGAGGAAGTCGGCGGCCTTCACGCCACCGTCGCCCTCGTCCTTGACCACCGTGCCCGCCGCGCGCGGCGGAGCGGCCGCGAAGTCGACGACCTCGCTCCAGGAGCCGGTCAGACCCACCTGGGAGGCGTCGATCTCGGCCTCGGCGACGCCGAGCTTCTCGACCGGCTTCTTCTTGGCGGCCATGATGCCCTTGAAAGACGGGTAGCGCGGCTCGTTGATCTTCTCCACCACGGAGACGACGGCGGGCAGCGAGGCCTCGACCCTGTCGTAGCCGTAGTCGGTGACGCGCTGGATGGAGATGGCGCCCTTGTCGATCTGGACCTGGTTGGCGAAGGTGAGCTGCGGCACGCCGAGGCGCTCGGCCAGCATGGCGGCGAGAACGCCGGTGCGGGCGTCCGTCGACTCCGAGCCGAGTACGACCAGATCAAAACCGATCTTCTTGAGAGTCTGTGCCAGGGCGTGCGAGGTGCCCAGCGCGTCCGAGCCGTGCAGCGCGTCGTCCACCAGATGGACAGCCTTGTCCGCGCCCATGGCCAGGGCCTTGCGGATGGTGTCGCTCGCCTTGCCGGGACCCATGGTGAGAACGGTCACCTCACCGCCGTGAGCCTCTTTCAGGCGCAGCGCCTCCTCGACCGCGTATTCGCACAACTCGTTGATGACGCCGTCGGCGGCGTCGCGATCGAGCGTCTTGTCATCGGACTTCAACTTGCGCTCGGTCGCCGTGTCGGGGACCTGCTTCACGCAGACGACGATGTTCATGGCTGGTGGCCGACCTCCCGTGGTCGCTTACGCCACCGCGTCACTGCGGTTGGCGCCGGATACTCGGTGCGTACACGCGGGGCACGTGCACACTGTTGCCAAGACTGCCAGGTGCCCGAGAGCGGTGTGGCAGCGGGTGGCCCGGTTGGGACACGCCCGTCCCCGCCCCGAGCCTATGTTACTTTCCAGTAGCTTGGCCGCGAACCGCCGGGCCGGACGGCTCGCGACCGGGACCCCGGAGTCCCCAGGGGAACCCCGGACCACCATACCGAACTATATTCCGGTACCTGTGCGCCGGCCCCTCACTTCGGAAACGTACCCGGGAACCGGCCTGAGGAGCCCTGCCCGCTCAGCCGGCCACCAGGATCCCGACCAGGACGAAGACGACGGTGCCCAGCGCGAGTGCCAGGGTGATCGTGCTGAAGAACGCGCTGAGGGCCGCCCACAGCGCGACGGCTCCGGCTCCCGCGGACAGAGCGAGGATCGTGCGCCCGCGGTCCCTGCGGGCGAACAGGGCGATGCCCGCGTCGATGAGCATCGCCGAGCCGTACCCGGTCAGCAGCAGCAGCGCCACCTCGGGCAGCGGTTCCCTGGCGGTCGCGGCCATCAGCGAGACGAGCAGGCCGGTGCCGACGACCCAGCGGCGGTGCAGCACGACTCTGCGACGCTCGCGGGCCTCCTCCAGCGTGGGCCTGCCCTGCTGCGGGCGGGGGCGATCGCCCGGCCGCCACTCCCGGGTGGTGAGGCCGTGCATCCCGCTCTCCACCACGGCACGGGGCCGCGGCGGCCCCACCACGGGGGCCGCACCCAGCCGTGCCGACAGCGCTGCCGCGTCAGGCCGGGCGGCGGGGTCGCGCAGCAGGCACTCCCGCAGCAGCGGCTCCAGCCAGCCGGGAACGCCTTCGAGGTCGGGAGGGTGGTGCACGACGCGGTAGCCGATCGCCGACGCCGGGCCCGTGCCGTAGGGGTGCCGCGCCGTGGAGGCGTACGCCAGCGTCGCCCCAAAGGCGAAGACGTCGGCCTCGGCACCGGACCCGGCGCCCTCCAGCACCTCGGGCGCCAGGTAGCCGGGCGTGCCGAGCACCGCCCCCGAGGCGGTGACCGAGGGCGAGTCGAGCGCGCAGGCGATGCCGAAGTCGATGACGACCGGCTCGCCGTCGACCAGGATCACGTTCGCGGGTTTGAGGTCGCGGTGCACCACCCCCGCGGCGTGCACGGCCGCCACGGCCTCGGCCAGACCGCGCGCCAGCCGTACGAGATCGTCGCCCGCGACCGGCCTGTCCGCGCCGACCACCTCGCTGAGCGGGCGCCCCTGCACGTAGCGGGTGACCAGGTAGGGGCGTGCCCCGTCATCAAGGGAGGCGTCCAGGACCTCGGCGACGTGCGGGCCCCGGACCAGCCGCATGGTCTCCACCTCGCGGGCCAGCCTGGTCAGCGCCGTCGTGTCGGCCGCGACGTGGGGATGCAGGATCTTGACCGCCACCGTACGCCCCTCGGGGTCCAGCGCCAGGTGGACCTCGCCGAAACCTCCGGCCCCCAGTCTCGACAGCAGGCGGTAGGGGCCGAGACGTTCACCGTCCGGTGCGACCATGCGACTCCTTCCGGCGGGTCTCCTCCATCGTGCCGCAGAGAGGTCGATCCCGCATCAACCGGAGACCAGGAAACCTCCACGGGCGGGCACGAGACGCAAGCTGGACGTTTCCCCTCGGCCACATGTCGAGGAGCACCTGCGCCGGCACTCTCCCAGGATCTGCCGCTGCTCCGCAGGCCGGCCGGCCGCCGCCACCGGCGGCGCATGGCCTACCTGTGGGGCTGAGGCGGCCTCGCCTCCGCCGGCGGGATCGTCACTTCCAGAACGTCAGGAACCCGAGGCCGAGGCTTGTCATCAGGTCGTCGAGGAGGCCGCCGATGAGATCGAGCACGCCCATCGCGCCCTCGTTCGCCGACTGCCGCCACTGCGCCGTGAGGTTGTCGACGACATCGGTCGGCTGCTGCCACGGGAGGAAGGAGGGCACCACGCTCACCGCGGCCATCACCGCGAAGAACGCCAGCGTGCCCAGAATGATCGTGGTCACCATGCCCGCGCCGGGGCTCCGGATGATCCCGCTCAGCGCGCGGGCGACGGCCTTGCGCGGCTTGCCGCCGCCGGGAAGGACGAACAGCCCGGCCGCGAAGGCGCCGGCCGCGTAGGCGGCCGCGTGGTTCTTGTTCATGTCGCCCGCGTAGACCAGGAACCCCCACACGCACATGCCGAACATGGCGGAGAGCATTGAGGTGACCAGCGTCGCGAACGCGGCCTTGATCAGCGCCCACGGGGTGCCGAGCACCGCGAGCAGGGGGTCGGTGGCGCTGCTGCCCCTGATGGAGCGGCGCTGGACCAGGTCCCCGAACAGGTACTCCCCCACCCGCAGGCAGAGCGCGGCGGCCAGCGCGAACATGCTCACCACCACCGGCAGCACGCAGGCCACCGCCACCAGGATCGTCAGCAGCAGGAACGCCGCCAGCGGGTGGCTGGCGCGGTAACGCTCCTGCGGCGGGGTTCTGGGCGCGGGCCGCTCCTGCGGCGGGGTGTGCGGCCGTGCCTGGACCGGCGGCGGGTAGTGCCTCGACGGGCCGGTCGGCGGCGGCGCCGGGTATCCGGCCACCCGCTGGTCGGGGTAGGGCGGCGGTGCCGCACCCCTGGCCTGCGCCGCGGGCGGCGCGGGGACATAGGGCGGCGGCTGGGGGGCCGGGACGTACGGCGGCGGGGCGGTCCCCGCGCCGGACGCCTGGCCGGACTCCTGCCTCGGCCTGCGCTCGCGCCGCTCCGGCTTGGCGTACTCGACCGGCGGGAGCAGGTCGGCGTAGCCGTCGTCCTGCGGCAGGACCCGGGTGCCGTTCGGCGGGGGCGGCGGGGGCGGTGGGCTCTGGCCGTCCAGGATCCTGGTGCCGTCGGTGTTGAGGACCTTCGTCCCGCCGTCGAGGACGGCGGTGGGCGGCGTCTCGTGGAAGGTCGTCACCGTCGGGTCGAGGGCGCGGGCCATCCGGTGCAGCTCCGTCGCGGACGGCCGGGTGGCGGGGTCGACGGCCAGTGCCCGCTTGAGCCAGCCCCTCAGCCACACCGGGGCCCTGTCGACGTTTGCCCGGCCCTCCATGATGTTGAAGCAGACGATCTCGAAACTACCCGTGCCGAACGGGGGCTGGCCGGTCGCGCCGAAGAAGACCGTCGAGGCCAGCGCGTGCACGTCGGCCGCCTGGGTGATCTCGGAGTCGCGGATGATCTCCGGGGCGAGGTAGCCGGGGGTGCCGACGAACATGCCGGTCTGGGTCAGCCTGGTCGCGTTGACCAGGTGCGCGATACCGAAGTCGATGACCAGCGGATCACCGTTGACGATCATCACGTTGGACGGCTTGAAGTCGCGGTGGATGACGTCGGCGGCGTGAATGGCCACCAGCGCCGCGCACATGCCCTGCGCCAGCCGGATGACCTGGTCCGCGGGGAGCGGGCCGTCCTGCAGGACGGTCTCCTCCAGCGTGCGCCCGGGGGCGAACCGGGTCACGATGTAGGGCTGCCTGGCCGTCAGTTCGGCGTCGAGCACCTCGGCGACGTGCGGGCTGCGCACCCGCCGCATGGTCTCCACCTCGCGGGTGAGCCGGTCGCGGGCCTTGAGGTCGGCCGCCACGTGCGGGTGCAGGACCTTGACGGCCACCTCGCGCCCGTCCTCGTCGACCCCGAGGTGGACGACGCCCATGCCGCCCTCGCCGATCTTTCTGAGCAGCCGGTACGGGCCCAGCCTCTCGGGCGCCCGCGTGTCCCCCGTCATCACGCCGCCTTCTTTCGTAGGTCGCTCAGTTCGTCCACCACCGTTCCGACGTCGACCGGCGTCCACACCGCCGGCCGTGCCCTGTCTCCCACGGTGCCGATCGCCAGGAAGACCATCAGCGCCGCCACCGCGCCCAGCACCGCGGCGGCGATCATGGCCGCGCCGCGTGACGGCAGCAGTGATGCCAGCGTACGTCGCATCTGGCGGCTGGGGCCCTCCACACCGGGTCCGGCGCAGACGGTCCAGAGCGCGACGGCCGCGCCCCAGCTCAGTGTGTTGGTGATGGGCATGCTCCCGACCAGCACGGCGAGCAGGAGCGTCACCGGCAGACCGAGGATCAGCGCGTACGGCACCAGGGCGACGGTGATGCCGATCGACTTCAGGAGCGCGGCCGGCCGGCCGAGCACCCGGAAGACGTCGGTGGCCGCCTCGCCGGCGGTCCTGCGGGCGTTCAGGGCAGGTTGGGCGATGTCGGCGGCGCGAAGCAGGATCGCCACCGGGATGGCCACCGCGGCGACGATCAGCGGGGCGATGACCGCCGCGACCGTCATGATGACCAGCATCAGCACGCTCACCACCCCGTACGCCCTGGAACGCTGCAATGCGTGCCCTGGCCGCTGCCCGGGGTGGAGCGGCGACGGCGCGGAGTGCTGCTGGGGGTACTGCTGAGGGGGCTGCTGGGCCTGCGCGGGGGGCTGCGGGTGTGAGTAGGGGTAGGGCGGGGGTGTGGGGGTGCGGACGTGCGGGGTCTGCTGCTGATCGAACGGGGCCTGCCGCTGCGGGTAGGGCTGCGGGGTGGCCGCCTGCGGCGACCGGCCCTGCTGACCCGGCTGCCCCTGGTAGCCACCAGGCCGGCCCGGCTGGTTCTGCTGGCCCGGCTGGCCCGGCCGGCCCGGCTGGTTGGTGTACTGACGGATGTATTCCTGCAGGTCCTGCGGGCGGACCCGCTGGGTGGGGATGTCCCCGTCGGGGACCGGCGCGGTGAAGCCCTGGTCGTCGGCCCTCGCCCCCGGCTGGTCACGGACGGCGGGGATGGGCGCGGAACCCGTGACGGGCGGGGATCCCTGGACCGCGCCGGGGGTGCGGGTGGGCACGTCCTCCGGGGCGAGCATGCCGGTGGGCAGGTCGTGCGCGGACTGCTGGGCCGCCGCCTGGCGCAGTTCCTCGGGGGTCACCCGGCGGGTCGGCCACGGGTCGGGCTGCTCCTCGCCGAGCAGCGAGACGTACTCGTGGGGCTGGGCCACGGGGGTGGGAGGCCAGGGGGTGGATGGGACCGCCGGGCGGGACGCCACCGGGGTCGGCACGTCGCCGGGGTCGCCACGGAAACCCGGGGCGCCGCGGAAACCGGGGTCGCCACGGAAACCGGGGTCGCCACGAAAACCCGGGTCGGGGGCGCCGCGAAAGCCGGGAGCGGGGTCGTCGAACTCCGCGACCGTGGTGATCTCGTCCGGCACCCGGGACCGGCCGGTGTCCGGCAGCAGGCGCCCCACCTGCGCCGCCAGGTCGGCGGCCGAAGGTCGCCTGGCCGGGTCGCGCTGAAGCGCGGCCCGCAGCACCGGCTGGAGCTCACCCGGGACGGCCTCGACGTTCGCCTTGCCCGCGGTGATGTTGTAGAAGATCATCTCCAGCGTGCCCTTGCCGAAGGGCGGCTGGCCGGTGGCGGCGAAGACCAGGGTGCCCGCCCAGGCGTGCACGTCGACCTCGGGGCCGGCCTCGTGTCCCTCGATGATCTCGGGGGCGAGGTAACCGGGCGTGCCGATGAACATGCCGGTCTGGGTGAGCCTGGTCGCGTCGACGGCCTGGGCGATGCCGAAGTCGATGAGGACCGGCTGGCCGTCCAGGATGAGGACGTTGCCGGGCTTGAGGTCGCGGTGGATCACGCCGACCGAGTGCACGGCGGCCAGCGCCGACGCCACACCGTGCGCGACCCTCAGCAGCGCGGGCAGCTCCATGGGGCCGTCCTGCTTGATCACCTCGTCCAGCGGCCGGCCGGCGACATATCGCGTCACGATATAGGGGCGATGGCCGGTCACATCGGCGTCGATGACCTCGGCGATGTGCTCGCTGCGCACCCGCCGCATCGTCTCGACCTCACGCGAAAGGCGGCGACGGGCGACGTCGTCGCCCGCCACCTCGGCGCGGAGCACCTTCACCGCGACCTGTCGGCCCTGTGGGTCGACCGCGAGGTGCACCACACCCATACCGCCCTCGCCGAGCCGCCGCAGCAGCCGGTAAGGGCCCAATCGGTCGTCCTGATTCATGGCATGAAGCACCATATCGGCTTAGACCCCGCCCATGAGATGAACCATCGGGCCACATTTTCCGACTGAATAACGTTCACAGAACCCCGACGGTTTCCCGATTCCCGCTCTCACTTAATCTCATTTTCGCTTCAGTTCGCCAGGCGGAGAACCTGCGCCGTTTTCAACCCGGCCAGCAGGGAGCCCGACACCGCCAGTTTGGAGCGGCGGACCCCGCTGCCGATCACCACCTCCGGATGGGCCGCCACCGCCTCGTCGACGAGTACCGGCCACTCCTCGGGCAGCCCGAGCGGGGTGATCCCGCCGTACTCCATGCCGGTCAGCGTGACCGCGTCGTCCATCGACGCGAACGAGATCTTCCGTGCGTCCAGGTGACGCCGGACCACGCCGTTGACGTCGGCCCTCATGGTGGCGAGCACCATGCACGCCGCGTAACGGACCTCCCCCGCGCGCCTGGCCGCCACGATCACGCAGTTGGCCGACTCGCCCAGGTCCACGCCGTAGCGCTCGCAGAAGGCCGCCGTGTCGGCCAGTTCCGGGTCGATCTCGGCGGCCTTGATCTCGCCGAGGACCCCGTCGAACCCCTCGACCGCCCGCGCCACCGGCTCGGCCAGCAGGTCCAGCCGCTCGGTGGCACTCGCCCAGCCCAGTGTTCCGATCGCCATCGCCGTCTCATCTCCCTCGGATTTCCTTCGCACCGAGAACCTTACGGCCGCGCCGGAGAACTCAGGAGGTCGCGCTCAGCACCCGGCGGTGCAGTTCGGTGACCGTCCGCCTCGCCGACTCCATCGCGCCGGCCTGCCAGGCGATCAGGTGGGTGAGCCAGTCCCCGGCGAAGTAGACCCGCCCCGCCGGGCGCTGGAGGAGGGCGAAAGCACCCTCGTAGGAGGGCCAGCCCACCCAGCCGCCCTCGATGTGCGGCCTGCGCCGCCAGGCGATCGAGATGCTGGAGCGCAACTCGGCGCGGTACTTCTCACCGTGGATCTTCTTGCCCTGGGTGAGCGCCCGGTTTCGACGATCATTGTGGGAGAGCGCATCGTAGAGGTCGGCGTTCGGCCCGACGTTGTAGTAGCCGACCACCAAACCGCCGCGGGAGTGGTAGCCGTGGGAGGGGTACCAGATGTGGGTGATGTCCAGGTCGGTCTCGGTGACACCGCCGTAGATGCGGTCGTCGATCTCCCACCAGCGCCTGCCGTACTCCAGCCCGATCTTGCCCGCGGAGACCGGCACGGGGGTGCGGAGCGCGGCGGTGACCGGGGTGCCGAGGTTGTGCGGCAGGCGCGCGAGCAGGTGGGGCGGCAGGGAGGCGATGCAGTAGTCGGCGCGGACCGTGCCACCCCGGTGGGTCACCTCCACCCCGTCGGGCAGGTTCTTTATCCCGGTGACCGGGGTGCCCATCCTGATCCGGTCGCGGCCGACCGCGTCGGCGAGCGCGCCGGCGATCGCGTCCATGCCGCCCACCGGCTGGAACATGGGCGTCGCCTGGTCGTAGCCGAAATCCATGGTGACGGCCCTGCCGGTGCCCGCGGCGAGCACGTCCCGCAGCGAGGGCGCCGCGCCCAGGGGAACGCCCTGGTCCACTCCCGGATAGGTCTCGAAGCCCCGCCGGTCCGACCCCCGGTAGCCGAGGTCGGGCCCCAGGTCGCCGAAGCGCCGCAGGAACTCCGCCAGCCGCTCACGGTCGTCCGCGGTGAGCCTGCGGTTCAGCGCGCCGGCGCTGCTCGCCTTGGCCAGCAGCTCCGCGACGTAGCCGTACAGGTCCGCGCGGGCCGTACGCGCCCGGACCGGGGCGCTCATGCCCTCGTTGTAGACGTACGCCGAGGCGTTGTTGTTGACGAACGTCTCGATGGGGACGCCCAGCTCGCGGCAGTAGTCCATGGTGACCATCCACGGTGCGATCCGTCCGGCCCCCGCGTTGAAGTAGGTGCCCTCCGCGAACGCGGCCGTCTGCGTCTCACCGTTCAGCTCGTCCAGCCGGTCGCCCGCGCGCAGCGTGATGGTCCTGCCGCCCACCCGGTCGGAGGCCTCCAGGACCGTGCAGTCGTATCCGGCCTTGCCCAGCTCGTAGGCGCAGGTCAGCCCGGCGATGCTAGCGCCGAGGACGACCACCTTGGCCGCCGCTCTGCCGCTGAGGGAGAAGTCGGAGGGCTGCGGGGGGGTGAACGCTTTTTCCTGGGACTCCGGGGCGAGGCCGAGCGCGCCCATGGCCGCGAACATGGCCCCGGCGCCTCCGGCCGCGCCCACCCCGACCAGCAGCGCTCTGCGCGTCAGCGTTCCGCCTCTGCCGGGGGCGACCTGGGCGGCAGGCCCCGTCTCGTCACTCATCGAAGGTCTTCAAGGGCATCGGGCACCGCCGGGGGTCGGTTCGAAGGGGACACAGAAGAGGTATCAGCCGTAGATGCCGCTGCCGCAGGCGACCTGACCGCCGATCATCGCGAAGACTCCCAGCAGGGCCATGATCTGCGAGAAGTCGTCCGTGGTGAACTCGGTGTGCCGGGGGCCCACCGCCCGCACACCGGGAATGATCGCGCATCCGGCCGCGATGGCCGTGGAGTTCCACTCGACGCCGAGGGTGAACGGCGGCTCGGGGGCGCAGAGACGGAAGTCGGCCACCCGGTCAAGCGCGCGGGCGGCGGCCTCGCGGATGCGGGCCCGGGCGACGGCGGGCGGCAGGAGCTCGGCGGCGAACCTGTCGATCCCCTTCTTGACCGCGACGGTCTCCACGTCGCCGAGCAGTTCCCTGGCCTCCTCGCAGACCGCCTCGTCCCCGGTCACCAGGGCCACCGGCACGCCGAGCGCCCCGGCGAAGGAGGCGACGAGACGGGTCTCGCCGCAGACCTCGTCGTTGAGGTAGACGTTCTGGATCTCCCTGCCCATCCAGGTGTGGTTGAGGACGCCGTGCTGGACACCGGCCCGCGCGTGGTAGCCGACGAAGCAGGCCGCCCGGTGGCTCGCGTCGAGTCCCTGCCCCATCCGCATCGGCTTGCCGGGACCACGGAGCAGGGTCGCCCGCTCGTCGAGCAGGTCGATCCTGAGGTTCTTGGTCGAGCCGTGCGCGTCGTTGACGCGTACCGCGGTGGCGCCCGCGTCGAACGCCCCCTCGATGACCGCGTTGGCGTCGCCGGTCATCAGCTCGCAGCCGCGCTCGTAGCCCCGCCCTCCGGCATGCATCTCCTCGGGGTCGGTCAGACCGGTGACCCCCTCCATGTCGACCGATACGTACACCTTCACGCCGTCCCCCACGTCTCGACGCGCCGCGCCTCATCCTCGTTCATGAAACCGATCTCCCCATCCATGAAGTCGTGAACCTGCTTGCGCCACGGTTCGGGGATCTCCGCGATCGCGGGCCGGTAGCAGCGGTCCAGCCAGGCGGTGGAGGACTCGCTCGCGCGCAGGTACCCGGCCGCCGCGCCGAAGACGGTGTCCTCGATGCCGGGCACCCTGGCGCAGCCGTACTCGATCATCTCCTGGCCGCCGTACGGCGGCGGCTGCTGCCACCTGCGGGCGACCGGGCGGCCCGCGGTGATCGTGGTGCGGAGCGGGCGGCGCTCGACGGCGGCCTGGATGAGCTCCTTGTACAGGCACTTGCCGCAGGTCCCGCAGGGGCCGCTCACCCCGCGCAGGCACCAGCGGACCTGCCCGCGCAGCTCGGAGCCGAGGGCGAGCCGCATCGTGACGGCCTCGCTGACCCCGCCCACCGGGAGCACGATGTGCAGACCGGCCGCGGCGAACGCCCGCCCCCAGGCACCGTGCGGCGCCCACATCGGGTTGTCGGGTGTGTAGCGGAGCAGGTAGCGGTCGCCTCCCAGCCAGCGCGAGCCCAGCTCGTAGCCGAAGGCCAGGCCCCCCAGGTCGAGCTCGTCCGCCAGCAGCAGCGCGCCGGCGGCGACCGCGTGGTGCTCGGGGTAGCCGGGGCGCGGCTCGGCGAGCGTGAACTCCAGGTCGGAGCGGACGACGGTCAGCTCGCGCCCGGTCCTGGCGGCCAGCGAGGCCAGCACATCGGAGCGGTAGTGGGTCCACCGGTTGGGCACGCGCGGGTGGGAGACCCGCTGGAAGTGCACGAAGGGCGCGTCGGGCAGCATCGCGGCCACCGCGACCGAGTCCGCCCCGCCGCTGTAGGAGATCGCCAGCCTGTCACCCGACCGCGCCCGTCCGCCTTCGGGACCGGCCTCGATCCCCCAGCCGTCGCCGATCGCCCCCGCGAGCTCCGGTGAGATCGGCCGGTCGAAGGCGACACGGCGCCGGGTCCACGGCGCGACCACGGTCCACGCGGCGAGGGCGAGCAGGTCGGGATGGATGTCACGTGGGGCTCGCGGCAGTTCGACCCGGAACGAGTTCGTGGCCAGCTTCAGCGGCTGGCCGTCGGCGCAGAGGCCGGCGACGTCGTCCTCGGGGTCCAGCCGGAACGCCAGGTGCCAGGTGCCGCCGTCCGCACTCCAGGTCACTCTCACGCGGCGCCCCCGGCGGTCCTGTCCGGAACGTTCCCGCGTTCCCCGGAACCCGTGGCGCGGTCCACGGCCTGCCAGAGCAGCACCTCGTTCTGCAGGACCCCGTCCAGCGCGACCGCGGTCTCCTGGGCCAGCCGGTGGGCGTCGTCCCAGCGCCCGGCCCGCGCGGGGTCGAGAGCGACCCCGGCCACCCGCGCGCGGAGCTCGACGACCTCCGCGCGCAGCGAGGTGACCTCCCTGGCCAGCGTCTGGACCTCCCAGAGCGCGTCCTTGACGTCCTGCCGGTGATCCGCCCTGGAGATGTACCGGGAATCGAACCAGCCGAGGACCGCCCGCCGCAGCGGAGCAGGCACCAGCGCACGCTTCACCAACCGCACCATAATCCGGCACGATACCGGCAATTTTTAATCACCCAAGACTGATCCCGGCACGCCGGGTGAACACCTCAGCGGCCGGTGAACTCGGCCTTCGACCTCTCCGAGAAGGCGCGCATGCCGATCCCGGCGTCGGCGGTGGCGAACATGCCGGAGAACTGCAGGCGCTCGATCTCCAGGCCGGTGTCCAGGTCGGTCTCCAGACCGTGGTCGACCGCCTGCTTGGCGGCGCGCAGCGCCAGGGCCGGCCCCCCGGCGAACTGGGCCGCGTACGCGAGGGCCTCGGTGTACACGTCGTCGTCGGGGACCACCCGGTCCACCAGGCCGATGGCCAGCGCCTCGTCGGCGGCCACGTGGCGTCCGGTGAAGATGAGGTCCTTGGCCTTGGCCGGGCCGATGAGCCTGGGCAGCCGCTGGGTGCCCCCCGCGCCGGGGATGAGGCCGAGCAGCACCTCGGGCTGGCCCAGCTTGGCCGACTCCCCCGCGATCCTGATGTCCGCGCACAGGGCCAGCTCGCAGCCGCCGCCGAGCGCGTAGCCGGTCACGGCCGCGACGACGGGCTTGCCGATCCTCGCGACGGCGGTGAAGCAGTCCTGCAGGGTCTGCGAGTGGACCGCCATGTCCGCGTACGACATGTCGGCCATCTCCTTGATGTCGGCACCGGCCGCGAAGACCCGTCCCCCGTAGACGACCACGGCGCTCACGTCCCCGTCGGCGTCCACCTGCCGGGCGCACTCGGCGATCTCCAACTGGACCTGCCGGTTGAGCGCGTTCATCTTCGGCCGGTCGAGCCTGATCGTCGCGACCCCGTCAGCCTTCTCCACCCGCACGAACTCACCCATGGACGTCCCTCCGTCACGATTCACAACGCGATCGGTCCGGTGCCGGTCGCGCCGTGATCCAACATAGAGCGCCGCTCAGTTGACGGGCATGGCCAGGTCCCTGCTCCCCGCCACACTCTCCGCCGCACTCTCCGTCGCGCTCTCCGTCGCGCTCGCCGCGACGCGCTCTCCTGCCCGCCTCGACGGCCCGGCGATCACCCTGCGGTAGATCGCCTCGTACGCGCGGGCCATCGTCTCCACCCCGAAGAAACGCTCCGCCCGGGAGCGGCAGGCGTGCGGGGCGAGCACGCCGGCCGCCTCGATGGCGGCGGAGAGCTCCGCGGGGGCGCTCCGGATGAATCCGGTGACCCCGTCCACGACCACCTCGGGCACCGCGCCCCTGCCCAGGGCGACCACGGGCGTGCCGCAGGCCATGGCCTCGATCATCACCATCCCGAACGGCTCCTCCCAGAGGACCGGGAAGACCAGGCATCTGGCCGCGGCCAGCAGCTCGCGTTTGCGGGCGGTGTCGGCCTCGCCGACGTATTCGGCGTCGGGACCCAGACGTGGCCTGACGTAGGCGTCGAAGTAGTCGTGCTCGGTCTTCTCGGTGAGCTTGCCGGCCAGCAGGATGCGCCGCCCGGCCGCACGGGCGGCGTCGATGGCCAGGTGGGCGCCCTTGTCCTCGCTGAACCTGCCCAGCCAGAGCGTCCAGTCCTCCTTGCGCTCCCTGAAGGGGAAGGCCTCGACGTCGACGGCGTTGTGGACGACCCCCGCCCAGTTCAGGTCGGGGGCGATGCGCCGCTGGGCCTCGGAGATGGCGACCATGGACATGCCCGCGCCGAGCACCCGGTAGTACTCGCCGTACTCGCCCCCCACCTCGCCGTGGCAGGTGATCACGGTCGGCACGGCCTGCGCGGGCGCGGTCAGCGGACCGGCCAGGGAGTGGTCGTGGATCACGTCCACGGCGAGCTTCGAGCTCATCGCGTACGCCCTGGCGGCGTGCAGGACCTCGGGCAGCGCCTCGCCGATCCGCTCGGACGGCGCCCGCCCGTAGGTGGCCAGGAAGCGCGCCGACGTCCCCGTCGTGCCCGCCCCGATCATCGTGACGTCGTGCCCGCGCCGGGTCAGCCCGGCGACGAGGCCCGCCACCATCGACTCGATGCCCCCGTAGCCGTGGGGCGGTACGTCGTACCAGGGCGGCGCGACCATCAGGATGCGCATGCCGTTGGACCACCCCGGGACAGCTCTGGAAGAAACCATGGCGACCTCACCTGGAGAGAGACGAAGGAAACGGTCAGTGCACCTGCCTCAGGGCGGCGGTCAGCGGGCTGCGCGGCGCGTTGATCAGGGTGATCCCGTCCGGCAGCCCGCTGATGGCCGCGCCGGACGCGCCGACGTCGATCGTGACCCTGGAACCCGCGAGCGGCAGCCCCTGGATCCGCAGGCCCTCCAGCCCGACCGGATCCAGCCACACCCGTCCGTAGGGAATCCACGGCTCGAACCGCAGCAGGCTCCTGACCAGCTGGATGGGGCTCGCCGCGGCCCACGCCTGCGGGGAGCAGGAGGTGGGGTACGGCACGGGCCAGGTGAACTCGGCCCGGTCGAACCCGCAGAACAGCTCGGGCAGCCGCCAGCCGAAGGCCTCGGCCGCGTCCAGCAGGCCGTAGGCGATCCGCTGCGCGTCCCGGGTGAAGCCGTAGCGCATCAGCCCGGACGCGATCAGGGCGTTGTCGTGCGGCCAGACCGAGCCGTTGTGGTAGCTCATCGGGTTGTAGGCGCCCATGGTGGAGGCGAGGGTCCGCACCCCGTACCCGGTGAACATCTCCGGCGAGAGCAGTCGCTCGGCGACCTGTGCGGCCCGGTCCTCGTCGACGATGCCGGCCCACAGGCAGTGCCCCATGTTGGAGGCGAGACTGTCGATGGCGCGCCCGGCGCCGTCGAGACCGACGGCGTAGTAGCCCCGGTCCGGCAGCCAGAAGCGCTCGTTGAAGGCGTCCCTGATCCGGCTCGCGCGGGCCGTCCACTGCTCCTCCAGAGCCGTGTCGCCGACCTCGTGGGCGAAGTGGGCACGGGCGATGTAGGCGGCGTAGACGTAGCCCTGGACCTCCGCCAGGGCGATGGGCGGGCGGGCGAGGCTGCCGTCGGCGAAGTTGATGCCGTCAAAGGAGTCCTTCCATCCCTGGTTGATCAGTCCGTGGTCGGTCTTGCGCCGGTAGGACAGGAACGGGTCGGCGCACCTGTTGATCCAGTCGAGGGCGGCGTCGGCGTGCGGCATGAGTTCCTCGACGGCCTCCCTGTGCATGCCCCATCGGCGCAGCTCACCCAGGACCATCACGAACAGCGGGGTCGAGTCCACCGAGCCGTAGTAGGCGCGACCGGCCTGCGGCGAGGCGCCGACCTGGGCCCCGAAGCGGAGCTCGTGCAGGATCTTGCCCGGCTCCTCCTCGGTGAGCGGGTCGTTGACGGTGCCCTGGAGCCTGGCCAGGCGGCGCAGGGTGCCCAGCGCCAGGCACTGGTCCATCTGGAGCGCCATCCACGAGGTCAGCAGCGAGTCTCGGCCGAACAGGGTCATGAACCACGGCGCGCCCGCGGCGATGGTCGGCGGTTCCTCCGGCCTGTCGGATTCGAAGAGCCGGAGCGCGCCGAGATCCTCCTTGGAGCGTTCCAGCACCTTTGACAGGAGGCGGTCGGAGGTGACGACGACCGGGCTGAGGCGCTCCCAGTCGGCCCGGCGCCTGGCGGGCTCCGCGTGCTCCAGGGGATAGCGCGTGGAGAACCAGGCCGGCGACTCCTCGCCCTCCAGGATCGGGTTGACCTGCAGGCTGACGGTCCACTCGCCCCGGGCGGGCACCACGACCCTGAAGATGAGCATGCCCGGCACGGCGAACGGCGCCGGCTCCGCCACCACCCTGGTGCCGCGCGAGCGGCAGGCGGAGATGATCAGCAGCCCCGATCTGTCAGCCGTCATCTCCACGTCGGCCACGTGCCTGACCCGGCCCGCCTTCACCTCGAACAGGTCCGCCACATCGGAGGCCACGTGGATGTCGACGACGCATCCGGCGGGCTCGTCGGCCAGGTTGCGCAGGGTCACGTCCTCACGGAGGCCGCCGCCGACGTAGCGGTCCCTGATCACGAGCAGACTGCTCTCGGCCCGCCCCGGGCGGGGGCCGGCCCTGCCGAGGAACGTCACGTGGTACGGCTCGGCCGGCAGCACCCTGAGGGGCTCCACCGCCGTCTCGTCCACCCTGAGCTCCCAGCGCGAGAGCAGCCGGGTGTCGGCGTGGTAGACGCCCTGCGCCCCGCCGGGCCGGATGTCGCCGTTGCGCGCGCACACGCAGAAGGAGCCCCCCTCGACCAGGGTGACCGTGGTGTCGCCCAGCGGACCCGGTTGACCCTCGAACGTCCATGCGTTCAATGCTCACTCCAGCCTGTGCGATATGTCGGCTATCTAGCTATTCCCACATAAAAGGAGAGAGAACTACGCAAAAGAGGTCCATTATTACGTTTTGCCCGATAAAAGAGCTTTTGTCCGACTCGGCTTGATATTCCACCCCCGGGCGCCATCACCCACCCGCCGGCCCTCCGCCCGTCCGTTGCGACAAAAACCGCAAAAAACAGACCCCGTCCCATCGGTTGGAGTCACAGCCGGGAAGATCCTGGCACACCGGACGGCAAACCGATAGTAGTCATCTCATTACTTAGAGTGACCAACGACAGGAGGATGCCGTGACAGGTATCGACCGGCGAGGATTCGCCAGGCTGGCAGGGCTGGGCGCGGTGGGGGCCGTGGGCTCCGCCGTGGCACCCATGGCCCCCACGGCCTCGGCCGCCGTCTCGCTCACCGATCCGCCCCCCACCGGCACCCGGCGGGAGCCGCGCGACGGAGAGCGCTGGGACACCTGCCTGAAGGTGGCACGGGATCTGCTGCTGATCGACGAGAACGGCGCGGACCTCAAACTCGAATACCTCAGGGTGCTGATCGACAAGGGCCTGCCCAGGACCCGCAGCCCCAAGAGGATCCTGGTCGTCGGCGCCGGGATCTCCGGACTGGTGGCCGCCACGCTGCTGAAGCGGGCCGGGCACCGGGTCACCGTCATCGAGGCCAACGGCAACCGGATCGGTGGCCGGATCAAGACCTTCCGGACCGGTTTCGCCGACCGGCGGCAGTACGCCGAGGCGGGGGCGATGCGCATCCCCGACTTCCACCCGCTCACCCTCGCGCTGATCGACAAACTCGGCATCTCCCGCCGCCTGTTCTACAACGTCGACGTGCGGCCCGGCGACGCGGCGAGCGGACCGACCCCGCCGGTCGTCTACACCTCGCGCCGCGGGCAGGTCTGGCGCTCCGGGCCGTCCCGCGGGGAGTTCACCGCACCGCGGCGGGCGAACCACACCTTGATTCGGGTCAACGGCATCTCGCAACGGCGCGACGAGTACGCCAGGGACCCGCGAAAGATCAACGCCTCGTTCGGGCTCAGGGACGACAGGACCGCGGGACGGATCCTGGACGAGGCGCTGGATCCGGTCAGGGACTACTTCTCCGTCGTCCGCGGCTCCGAGCGGGTCGACAAGCCGCTGCCCGAACTGATCGAGGGCTGGGCCCGCGTGCTGTACGACTTCGACGACCACTCCATGAACCGCTTCCTCCGGGAGCACGCCAGGCTGAGCGACGCGGCCGTCGACGCCATCGGCACCATCGAGAACCTGACCTCCCGGCTGCCGCTGTCGTTCATGCACACCTTCCTCACCCGGAGCCTGGTCAACCCGTCGGCGACCTACTGGGAGATGGCCGGAGGCAGCCGGGAGCTGCCCTACCGGCTGGAGCCCGGGCTGCGCGGGGACATCCGGATGGACCGCCGGGCCGTGCGGATCCAGCACACCGCCCGGGGGGTGCGCGTCGAGACGGTCACCGAGACGGGCAGCACCGAGTCCGTCTCCCGGCCCCAGGGCAGGGGCGAGACCTTCGAGGGAGATCTCGCGATCATCACGATCCCGTTCTCCGCGCTGCGCCACGTGGAGATCACCCCGGCTCTGCCGTACCCGAAGCGGCGCGCGGTGATCGAGCTGCACTACGACTCCGCGACCAAGGTGCTGCTGGAGTTCCGCAGGCGCTGGTGGGAGTTCGACGAGCGAGACTGGAAGCGCGAGCTGGGCCCCCGCTACCGCCCTGGGCCCGCGAGCCACGTGACGGGCGGCGGCTCGGTCACCGACAACGCCAACAGGTTCGTCTACTTCCCCTCACATCCGGTGCGCGGCAGCGAGGGCGGCGTCGTGCTGGCCTGCTACGCATGGGCCGACGACGCCTCCCGGTGGGACTCCATGGACGACGCCGAGCGCTACGGCCACGCGCTGCGCGGACTGCAGGAGGTGCACGGGGAGCGCATCGCCGACTTCTACACCGGCCATGGCCAGACCCAGAGCTGGCTGCGCAACCGCTACGCCTTCGGCGAGGCCGCGGTCTTCACCCCGGGCCAGATGACCGAGATCCACCCCGCCATCACCGCACCCGTCGGGCGGCTGCACTTCGCGGGCGAGCACACCTCGCTCAAGCACTCCTGGATCGAGGGTGCCCTGGAGTCGGCCGTCCGTACGGCTCTGGAGGCCAACGCCTGACGGCGCCGTCCACCCGGCGCGCGCGCCGGGTGGACGCGCGCTCAGCGGAGGGTGCCGTTGGTCATGCCCACCGGCTCCTCCGGCACCGTGACCAGGCCGAGCTCCGCGGGCGACGCCACCAGGGTGTGGTCGGGAACGACCCGGACCGTGTAGCCGAAGGGGCCGGTGCGCTCCAGCGGAATGGTCCCGCCGAAGACGGCCCTGCCGTCGTCACCCACGTTCTCCACCGTCAGGTCGGCGTAGGCGGGGGCGACCAGGTCGTCGTGGTCCCCGACCCGCCCATAGGCCGCCTGGACCCGGATGTCACCGGGCTCCAGCTCGCCGAGGGCGATGGTGGCCTTCAGCCCCAGGGACGATCCGAGCTCGGGGGTGTCGCCGAGACCCGAGGCCTCCACGTGCTCGACCCGCACGCCCGGCCAGGCCCTGCCGACCCTGAGCCTCCACGCCGCGAAGCTCCTGGCCTGCTCGTACCCGTCGCCGGACAGGGCGCGCGCGGAGGAGGCCGCGGGGGCGTAGAGACCGACCACGTAGTCGCGGAGCATCCGCCCGGCGAGCACCTTGGGGCCGAGCGAGGTCAGGGTGTGCCTGACCATTTCCAGCCAGCGCCGGGGCAGGCCGTCCGCGCGGTCGTAGAACCGGTCGGCCACCTCGTGCTCGATCAGGTCGTAGAGGGCGGTGGCCTCCAGCTCGTCGCGGCGGTCGGGGTCGGCGACGCCGTCGGCGGTGGGGATGGCCCAGCCGTTGGTGCCGTCGTACCACTCGTCCCACCAGCCGTCGCGGATGGACAGGTTGAGCCCGCCGTTGAGCGCCGCCTTCATGCCGGACGTGCCGCACGCCTCCAGCGGGCGGAGCGGGTTGTTCATCCACACGTCGCAGCCCTGGACGAGCAGCTGGCCCAGGGCCATGTCGTAGTCGGGCAGGAAGACGATGCGGTGCCGCACGTCCTCGGAGTCGGCGAACTTCACGATCTGCTGGATGAGCTTCTTGCCGCCCTCGTCGGCCGGGTGCGCCTTGCCCGCGATCACGATCTGGACCGGCTTGACCGGGTCGAGCAGCAGCGCCCGGAGCCTTTCGGGGTCGGACAGCATCAGGGTGAGCCGCTTGTACGAGGGCACCCGGCGGGCGAAGCCGATGGTCAGCACCTCGGGGTCGAGGGCTTCGTCGATCCAGCCGAGCTCGGGCGGGGAGGCGCCCCGGTTGAGCCACGACTGGCGGAGCCGGGCCCGAGCCGCCCTGACCAGCTTCTCGCGCAGCCTCCCCCGGATGCCCCAGACGTCGCCGTCGGAGATCTTGGTGATGCTCTCCCAGCCCTGGGCCCGCTCGACCAGCGTGGGCAGCTCCTGGCCGGCCAGCTCCATGATCTCGCGGCCCACCCAGGTGGGCGCGTGCACGCCGTTGGTGATGAACCCGATCGGGACCTCGTCGGCGTCGAAGCCGGGCCAGAGCCACTGGAACATCTCCCGGCTCACGGCGCCGTGCAGCTCGGAGACGCCGTTGACGCGCTGGGCCAGCCGCATGCCCATCGCGGCCATGTTGAACTTGCCCGGCTCGTCCTCGGCGCCGAGCGCGAGGATGCGGTCGACCGGGACCGTGGGCCACGCGTTGTCGCCGCCGAACTGGCGGGCGATCATCTCCGCGGGGAAGCGGTCGATCCCGGCGGGCACCGGGGTGTGCGTGGTGAAGACGGTGCCGGCCCGCACCGCCTCCAGCGCCTCGTCGAAGGAGAGCCTGGCCTCGGTGAGCTCGCGGATGCGCTCCAGGCCGAGGAAGCCGGCGTGCCCCTCGTTGGTGTGGAACACCTCGGGCTCGGCGTGACCGGTGACCCGGCAGTAGGCCCGGATGGCGCGGACGCCGCCGACGCCGAGCAGCAACTCCTGGAGCAGGCGGTGGTCGGTGCCGCCGCCGTACAGGCGGTCGGTGACGTCGCGGGCCGCGGTGTCGTTCTCGGCCACGTCGGAGTCGAGCAGCAGCAGCGGCACCCTGCCGACCTGGAGCACCCAGACCTGGGCGTGCAGGGTGCGCTGCTCGGGAAGGCTGAGCTTGATCCGTATCGGGGTGCCGTCCTGCTCCTTCAGCAGGGTCAGCGGCAGGCCGCCCGGATCGAGGGAGGGGTAGTGCTCAAGCTGCCAGCCCTCGGGTGAGAGGGACTGGGTGAAGTAGCCGTGCCGGTAGAGCAGGCCGACGGCCAGGATGGGCACGCCGAGGTCGCTGGCCGCCTTGAGGTGGTCGCCGGCGAGAATGCCGAGGCCGCCGGAGTACTGCGGCAGTGCTGCGGCGATGCCGTACTCGGGCGAGAAGTAGGCGATGCTCCGGGGAGCGTCGGAGATGGTCTGGTACCAGCGGGGAGCGGTCATGTATTCGCGGAGATCGTCGGCCGCGTCGGCCAGCCGCCGCAGGAAGCGGCGGTCGGCGGCGAGCTCGCGGAGCCTTTCGGCCTCCACCGCGCCCAGCAGGGCGACGGGGTCGTACCCGACCCGCCCCCAGATCGCCGGATCGACCTCGCCGAACAGGTCCAATGTCTCCGGGTGCCACGACCAGCGCAAATTCAGCACGAGCTCCCCGAGGGAGGCCAGCTCGGGGGGCAGGACGGTGCGGACGGTAAATCTGCGAATAGCTCTCACGGTGCCAGACCCTAGTTACTCAGCGCCACGAGGGCGACTCAAACACTCACCCGTCTCCCTCTCACCGTTATCAATCACCCTCAAACACATCAAAGGCAGGTGATCGACTGTTAGGACAACTCGCCGAAGAGTAAGAGGTCCCGCACTCTATCCACCGGCACGCATGAAGATGGACTATTAGGGCACCGGACATACGAGCCAGAACGCACTGCCCTCGGAACCGGCCATCCCGGCAGGGCAGGGCTCCGCCTTGCCCCGAGAGCGGCCACCGGGGACGCTTGAAAATCGAAGATCCTTCCTTGCCGACTTCCCCGGCGGTACCGGGCGTGCCGCCGCTACCTTGAGACGCGATGATCGGACGAATCCCAATCCTGGACATCCACCCCACGGTCGAATGCGGGCGTTATCCCGCGAAGGCCGCCGCGGGTGAGACCTTCGAGATCTCCGCGACCGTGTTCCGCGAGGGACACGACGCGGTCGCCGCAGGGGTCGTGTTCACCGGCCCCGACGGCGTGCGCGGGCCGCTGCTGCCCATGGGCGAGCTCGGGCCCGGCACCGACCGCTGGGGCGTGGAGGTGACGCTGCCCACCGAGGGCGAGTGGCGCTTCCGGGTGGAGGCCTGGGGCGACCCCCTGGCCACCTGGCTGCACGACGCGAGCATCAAGATCCCGCGCGACCTGGACGCCGACCTGATGTGCGAGGAGGGCGCCCGGCTCTTCGACCGCGCGGCGAGAGCCGTACGGGCCGCCGACTGCGGACCGGCGACCGGCAGTGTCGCGACCGGCAGGCCGGTGAGCGGCAGGACCCCCGCGGCGAGGACCGCGAGGCGGGGCAAGGTCACGCAGGCACACGCGTGCGGGCACCGCGCCGCGCTCCAGGCGGTGGCCGCCAGGCTCCGTGACACCCGGATCGACCCGCGTGCCCGGTTCACCGTCGCCCAGCTTCCGGAGACGGCCGCGCTGCTGCACGCGCACCCCCTGCGCGCGCTGATCACGAGGTCGTCCCCGCGCTCGGTGGTGGTCCACCGCCGCAGGGCGCTGTTCGGGTCGTGGTACGAGTTCTTCCCGCGCTCCGAGGGCGCGATCATCGAGCGGGACGCAGCCCCCAAGTCCGGAAATTTCCAGACTGCCGCGAAGCGGCTGCCGGCCGTCGCGAAGATGGGCTTCGACGTCGTCTACCTGCCGCCGATCCACCCGATCGGGCAGAGCTTCCGCAAGGGGCGCAACAACACCCTGACCCCCGAACCGTACGACCCCGGATCGCCCTGGGCGATCGGCTCGCAGCAGGGCGGTCACGACGCCATCCACCCCGACCTGGGCACCTTCGAGGACTTCGACGCCTTCGTGGCGAAGACCCGCGAGCTGGGCATGGAGGTCGCCATCGACCTGGCCCTGCAGTGCGCGCCCGACCACCCGTGGGTCACCGAGCATCCGGAGTGGTTCAACATCCGCGCCGACGGCTCGATCGCCTACGCGGAGAACCCGCCGAAGAAGTACCAGGACATCTACCCGCTGAACTTCGACAAGGATCCCCAGGGGATCTACGAGGAGATCAGGCGGGTGGTGCGGCTCTGGATGGACCACGGCGTGCGGATCTTCCGGGTGGACAACCCGCACACCAAGCCGGTGGCCTTCTGGGAGAGGCTGCTGGCCGACATCAACGCCACGGACCCGGACGTGCTGTTCCTGGCCGAGGCGTTCACCCGGCCGGCGATGATGCGGGCGCTGGCCAAGGTCGGTTTCCATCAGTCGTACACGTACTTCACCTGGAAGAACTCGCGCTCGGACGTCGAGGAGTACCTGAGCGAACTCTCCCACGAGACGTCGTCGTACATGCGGCCGAACGTGTTTGTTAACACTCCGGACATTCTCCACGAGTACCTTCAACATGGGGGAGTCCCGGCATTCATTATCAGAGCGGTACTTGCGGCGACGGCGATGCCGACCTGGGGTGTCTATGCGGGTTATGAACTTGCGGAGAATGTACCGGTTAGACCAGGCAGCGAGGAATACCTAGATAGTGAGAAATATCAATACAAACCCCGTGATTGGGTAGGGGCTGAGCGGGAAGGTCGTAGCCTTGCTCCGTTCATCACGCAACTCAATTTGTTCCGAAGAGCACACCCGGCGCTCCAGGAACTGCGTAATCTACGGTTTCACAGCGTTAACCATCCGGACATGGTCTGCTTCTCCAAGCGGCTGCCCGGTGCCTACGACACGGCCACACGACGGCACGGCCTGGGCGACGTGGTCCTCGTGGTCGTGAATCTGGATCCGCACAACACCCACGAGGCGACGGTGTCGCTGGACATGCCCGCCCTCGGTCTCGACTGGCAAGCCGAGTTCGTCGTGGACGACGAACTGTCGGGCGAGTCGTATCGGTGGCGGCAGGACAACTACGTGCGCCTCGATCCCCACATCCACCCAGCGCACGTCTTCACTCTGCGTGCAGCGGCGGCGAGCCAGCGGTGAGCCGGCCGGGTACGCGTATACCGGCAGAACAGCGGGGAGTCCACTGGTGAGTCAGCTACCTGAGCCAATTCCGAACACCTTCGACGAGGAAGAACCGCGCGACCCCTACTGGTTCAAGCGCGCCGTCTTCTACGAGGTTCTCATCCGGGGCTTCGCCGACTCCAACGGCGACGGCACCGGAGACATCCGCGGTCTCATCCAGAAACTGGACTACCTCCAGTGGCTCGGCGTCGACTGCCTCTGGCTGCTGCCGCTGTACGAGTCACCGCTGCGCGACGGCGGGTACGACATCGCCGACTTCATGAAGATCCTTCCCGACTTCGGGGATCTCGGAGATTTCGTGAAGCTGGTCGACGAGGCGCACAAGCGCGGCATGCGGGTCATCGCCGACCTGGTGATGAACCACACCAGCGACCAGCACCCGTGGTTCCAGGCCTCCCGGCACGACCCCGAGGGTCCTTTCGGCGACTTCTACGTCTGGAACGACCACGACGAGCTCTACCAGGACGCCCGGATCATCTTCGTGGACACCGAGACGTCCAACTGGTCGCACGACCCGGTCCGGGGGCAGTACTACTGGCACCGCTTCTTCTCGCACCAGCCGGACCTCAACTACGAGAACCCCGACGTGCAGGACGCGATGCTGGAGGTGCTCCGCTTCTGGCTGGACCTCGGCATCGACGGGTTCCGGATGGACGCCATCCCGTACCTGTTCGAGCAGGACGGCACCAACTGCGAGAACCTGCCCAGGACCCATGAGTACCTGAAGCGGGTCAGGGCGGAGGTCGACCGGCTCTACCCCGACCGGGTGCTGCTGGCCGAGGCCAACCAGTGGCCCGCCGACGTGGTCGAGTACTTCGGCGACCCCGCCACCGGTGGCGACGAGTGCCACATGGCGTTCCACTTCCCGCTGATGCCGCGCATCTTCATGGCGGTCAGGAGGGAGTCGCGTTACCCGATCTCGGAGATCATGGCCCAGACGCCGAAGATCCCGGAGAACTGCCAGTGGGGCATCTTCCTCCGCAACCACGATGAGCTCACGCTTGAGATGGTGACGGACGACGAGCGCGACTACATGTACTCGGAGTACGCCAAGGATCCCCGGATGCGGGCCAACGTCGGCATCCGGCGGCGGCTGGCGCCGCTGCTGGAGAACGACCGCAACCAGATCGAGCTGTTCACGGCGTTGCTGCTCTCCCTGCCCGGTTCTCCCGTGCTGTACTACGGCGACGAGATCGGCATGGGGGACAACATCTGGCTGGGCGACCGCGACGGGGTCCGTACCCCGATGCAGTGGAGCCCCGACCGCAACGCGGGATTCTCCGACTGCGACCCCGGCCGCCTGTATCTCCCGGTCATCATGGATCCGATCTACGGCTACCAGGCGCTCAACGTCGAGGCCCAGCAGCGGAGCGCGGGCTCGCTGCTGCACTGGACCAAGCGGATGATCGACATCCGCAAGCGCCACCCGGTCTTCGGCCTCGGCGCGTTCACCGAGCTGAACTCCTCCAATCCGAGCGTCCTGGCCTACGTGCGGGAGCTCGGCGACGACCGGATCCTGTGCGTCAACAACCTCTCCAGATTCCCTCAACCGGTGGAGCTGGACCTCCGCCGCTTCGAGGGATCGATTCCGGTGGAGACGATGGGCGGAGTTCCTTTCCCGCCGATTGGCGAACTTCCGTATCTTTTGACGCTCCCTGGGCATGGGTTCTACTGGTTCACCCTGCCGCCCGTATCCCAGGAGGCGTAAAGCCGTGTTGACGGAGCTCCTTACCGGTTGGATCACCCATCAACGATGGTTCGCCGGTAAGGGGCGTCCGATCGACAATCTCGTCGTCGACTCGGACGTGCAACTCGCACCACGCCTGCGCCACCTGGTCATCTCGGTTCACCAGGCCGGGGCACGCGACCGGTACCAGCTGCTGCTCGGCACCGACGCGCCCGACGAGTACCGCTTCAAGCCCGCCCACATCGGCGAGGACTACTACGACGCCGCCTATGACGCCGACCTCACCTGCGTCCTGCTGACAGGCATGGCGGAGAACCGCGATCTGGGCCCGCTCCGCTTCCGCCACCTCGACGGGGTGGAGATCAACACCTCCCTGCGAAGCCTGGTGCTCAACGCCGAGCAGTCCAACACCTCCCTGGTGTACGGCGGCACCTACATCTGCAAGCTGTTCCGCCGCCTGACCCCCGGGGTCAACCCGGAACTGGAGATCGTCACCGCCCTGGCCCTCCGTGACGGCACCCACATCGCGCGGCCGTACGGCTGGATCGAGACCGACCTCGACGGCGAGCCCACCACGCTGGCGATGACCCAGGAGTTCCTGTCGAACTCCAACGACGGCTGGGCGCTGGCGCTGGCCAGCGTCCGCGACCTCTACGGCGCCCTGGAATCCTCGGCCTCGGAGGCGGGCGGCGACTTCAGCGCCGAGTCCTTCCGGCTCGGCGTGGCCACCTCCCAGGTCCACCACGAGCTGGCCGCCGCCTTCCCCGCCGACGTGATCGAGTCGCAGGAGGTCAAGCGGATGGTCGAGGAGTTCGGCCACCGCCTGGCCGTCGCGGTCGCCGAGGCACCCGAGCTCCGCCGGCACGCCCATGTCGCCGAGGAGGCGTACCAGCGGGTCTCCGAGGTGGCCAGGGAGATGCCGGTCCAGCGCGTCCACGGCGACTACCACCTCGGCCAGGTGATGCGGACCCCCACAGACTGGATCATCCTCGACTTCGAGGGCGAGCCTGGACAGCCCATCGCCCAGCGCCGGGCCCTGGCCTCACCGCTGCGCGACGTGGCCGGGATGCTCCGCTCCTTCGACTACGCGGCCCGCCACCTGCTGGCCGACCACGTCGACGCCGACGAGCTGCGCCCCCGCGCGGTCGAGTGGGCCGAGCTCAACCGCTCCTCCTTCCTGGCCGGCTACTCCGCCGGAGGCGGCCACCTGCGCGCCGAGGACGCCGTCCTGCTCCGCGCCCTGGAACTCGACAAGGCCGCCTACGAGGTCGTCTACGAGGCTCGCAACCGCCCGGCCTGGCTGCACATCCCGATGGCCGCCTTCGAAACCGGCCGTTAGGCGCCCGCCCGCGGTGCGCGGAGATCGCCGGCGTCGCCCCTCATCGGGACGGCCGCCGGTCGGTGGACCGGCGGCCGCACGAACATCTCAAGAGGTCAGCGGAGCTTGCGGACCTCCACCTTCTCCTTGCGGTAGTTGTTGCCCTTGCCGCTCGGCTTGTAGTTGCTCTCGACGTTGCCCGCGATGTCCACGGCGAACCAGTGGACCTTGGTGGTCTTGTCGAGCGTGATCTGCTGGGAGCCCTCGCGCATTCCCGCGGCGAGGAGCTTGGGCGAGTTCAGCGTCGGCCGGCTGCCGTCCAGGGTGTAGTAGACGTTGGCGGGCTCGTCGACCTCGAAGGTGAACGTGGTCGCCGTGTCGGTCAGGCCGGTCACCCGCACCTTGGAGTCGGGGTTCTTCCTGTCCTCGGCGTACTCACGGGCCACCTCCAGGATGCCGATCTGGCCGGACGCGAACTCCATCGCCTCCTCGTGACCCTCGGTGAACGGCGGCTGGAAGCCGACGCCCTGGAACTGCTTGGTCTCCGGGTTGTAGACGTCCGCGCCGACCTCGAAGCTCCAGCCGATGATGCCCCGGTTGTACCAGTGCTCGTCGGCGCTGTTACCGCCCGCGGAGTACAGCACGTCCGGCACCGGACCGGTACGGCCCGGCCAGATACCGTTGCCGCGCCAGGACTGGACGCTGTTGAGGATGTGGCTGGAGGCCTTCCAGAAGAAGTTCTCCGTGCCGAAGTCGGGCCTCGGCAGCGTCTCACGGCCGGCCAGCTTGTAGGAGCCCGGAGCCCACATGAAGTAGCCGCCGTAGGAGTGCGTGTTCATCGCGAACTTGATGTTCGGGTAGTGCTCGGTGATCCAGACCTCGTTGCGCGCCTCCGGCTCGGACAGCTCGGCCGGACCCGCGAAGCTGCCACTGGTGCAGCTCGTCGAGGCGCCGCTGTAGCCGTCGAACACCGAACCGACCGAGAAGTTGCGGTTCAGGTCCACGCCCCAGGAGTTGCGGTTCGCGGGGTCGGCCGCGTTGGCCGGGCAGTGGTTGATCATGCTCTTGCGCTGCATGTTGTAGTCGTACACGCTGTAGTGCCCGCCGTCGGGGTTGACCGTGGGCATGATGAAGATGTCGAGGTCGTCGACCAGCTTCCTGGTCTGCCCGTCACCGGCGTAGTTGCGCAGCAGCCGCTCGGCGGTCTCCACACAGGTCAGCGGGGTCACCCACTCGCGGGCGTGCTCCTGGCAGTAGAGGAACACGCCGACCTTCGAACCGTCCCGCTGCTTGCCGATGCGCAGCGCCTTCACCTGGAACGGGTCACGCGAGACGGCCTCCGGCGCCTTGAGGTTGTCGGTCAGCTTCACCGCCGCCGCGGCGGCGACGAGACCGGCACCGGCGTTGCCCCGGTAGGTGGCGGCGGTCAGCAGCGCCGACGCCGCGGCGTCGCCGTTGAGCGCCGTGACCACCTGGACGGCGGTGCTGTTGATCGCACCGGACGCGTCGGTGCCGAGGTTGACCACGACGTCCTTGCCGCTCACCGACACGCTCGGCGCGGCCGAGGCGGCGTCCGGCTTCACCAGCGCGACGCTGATGTCGTTGCCGCCCTGGTGCCCGTACGCCTTGGAGGTCACGTAGAACGTGCTCGCCGCGACCGTGCCGAACTGCGCCTGCGCCGCCCGGCGGTAGCCGTTCGTCTTGTACGGCAGATTGACGATCTGCGAGATCTTCGGGAACTCCTGGGCCAGGCCGGAGATCCGGCTGGTCACCTCGGTCGGGTCCATGTAGCGGTCGACGAAGTCCGCGACATAGTGCTTGCTCGGCGCCTTGCGCCTCTCCCCCAGCCACTTGGTCACCGGGACCGTGACCGTACCACCGCGGCTGCTGGTGATCGTGGCCTTGGTGGGGACCTTGTCGATGGGCACCGGCGTGTTGAACCGGTGGTACATGTACTGACCGGCGTCGGTGAAGCGCGACATCGTCGCGGTGCCGCCCGAGCCGGGGGCCGTCTTCTTCCCACTGTCCCAGGCGACGGTGAGCACCGTCTCCGCGTCGGTGGCGCTCGACTTCACCTCGACCGACAGGAAGTTCTGGTTGTCGAGGCTGGTGAACCACTCGGCACGGAGCGGGGTCAGCGTGTCGACCTCCGACGCCGCCTGGGCCTCGGCCGCGACGGCGCCCCGCCGCTGGGCCAGGTTATCGGCGACGTCCATCTGGTCGGAGATCTTACCGACTATGTTGAATCCGAGATCGCGGAGGTTCTGAGCCTCCTCCGGGCTCAGTACCGCGTGCATCTCGAACCCGCCTTCGACGGGCTTCTTGTACTCCGCGAGGTCGACGCCCAGGGAGTTGAGCCGGTCGACGCCGGCCTCGTCGGGGACGATGACGCGCAGCAGCGCCACGCCGTTCTGTTCGGTGCTGGGCTGACGGTCGGGAACAACCTCGCCGACCGGCGGGGACGGCTCGGCGAGAACAGGGAACGAGCTGAGGCTCAGGGCAATGGGAAGGGCGAGCACGACCGCGACACGGCCGAGCCTCCTGCCATTGAGGGAACTCCTCATGAGAGATGCCTCCAGTTGGCGCACGTCTCCGGGTAGTGGGTCACCACGGCAGAAAGTACGCAATTGGCAAGAATCTTCACCAGAGGATAGATCTTCGTCAAGGCCTCAAATCAATGCATTCTACGCACCTAACAACTTTAGGGTAAAATTTATATGAAATTTATACACAAGGTACATGCTTTGAGATGTAGTCGCCGTAGCCCTCAACCTCAAGTTTTGCCGGATATAATCTAATTTGTCGCCTTTAAGGCGATTTGAGGGCAATCCTGCCCCCGCCGCTGCCTTCTCGCCGGGTGACCGGCCGCAGCACGGCCCGCCACCGGACGCGGATCTCCGCGCCCAGGGCGTCGGCGGGCGCTCCGACCGGCGGCACCCCGCCCGCACGGGATCCTCCGGACGGTTTCCAGACTCGGCCCCGGCTCACGGAGTGTCCGCGCCGACGCGGTGAGCCACGTTCACCGGCATGCCACCTCGGAGACCCGGCGAGGATTCATGGTCACCGCGAGCGCCCACGGGTTCACTTCGAGCGGGGTATCAGCACCTTGTCGATGATGTAGACGGTGGCGTTCTTGGTGGCGATGTCGCCACAGACCACCTTGGCCCTGCCGGAGACGATGAAGTTCTGGCCCGAGCCCCTGACGGTGATCTGGCCGCCCTGCATGGTCTTCAGCGGGGCGCCGACCAGCTGGGACGGGCTCTTCTTGCCCTCGACCACGTGGTAGGTCAGCAGCTTGGCCAGTTGCGGCTTGTCGGCCATCAGCTTCTTGAGCGTGCCGGGCGGCAGCTGGTCGAAGGCCGCGTTGCTGGGGGCGAAGATCGTGATGCCCTTGGCCGTGTAGAGCTTGTTGGTCAGACCCGCGTCCTTGATGGCGGTGCTCAGGGTGGACAGCTCCGGGTTCTCGGCCACCGCGGTGGTGACCCGCTCCCTGGCCGCGTTACCAAGGCTGCCCTTGCCGGTGGCCGGCAGGGCCGAGCAGCCGGGGCCGACCGGCTTGCCGCTCACGCCGGCCGAAGGCGATGACGTGTGGCCTGGGGCCGACGCCGACGGCGTCGGAGTGGGCGCGGAGTGGGTGGCCGCCCCCGCGGCGACAGGGAGCGCGCTCAACATCAGCACGCTCAGCCCGGAGACGAGAAGTTCCTTCTTCATGGGACCTCCTGATTCGGATGCATGAGCCGCCGGGACGTCCCGGCGGCTCATGCCGCCTGCTCACTGACCACCTTCCCCCCAAATAGCCATCTATCGGACATATAGCCATTAAATGCCTAAAACAGATCAGAATGTTCACCAGTAAGACGGCACCCCAGGTCACCCCCACACCGAATCGGGGCACAGAGTAATCAAACAATCTCATAGAGTGACAACATGGCTCCACCGCTACCCGGCCCGCTGGCCCACCTGGCACCACTGCTGGACCACTACGGCTACCTGGCCGTCGGCACGCTGATCTTCATGGAGGATTTCGGCATTCCCGTTCCCGGGGAGACGATCCTGCTCACCGCCGCGATCTACGCCGGGGCCGGGCAACTGCACCTCGCCGCCATCGTGCCGATCGCGGTGCTGGCCGCGGTGGCCGGGGACAACCTCGGCTATCTGATCGGCCGCACCGGCGGTCGCGCCTTCATCCGCCGCTGGGGCCACTACGTCCTGCTGCCCCCGGAACGCTTCCAGAAGGCGGAGCGGTTCTTCGAACAGCACGGCGGCAAGGTCGTCGTCGTCGCCCGCTTCATCGCGGGACTGCGCGAGGTCAACGGCATCGTCGCAGGCACCATCGGCATGCCCTGGCTCCGTTTCCTGGCGTTCAACACCCTCGGCGCGGCGCTGTGGGTCACGGCGTGGACGGTGCTGGGATACACCGTGGGCACCTACATCGGCGAGGTGTACGACGAGATCGCCCGCTACTTCACCTACCTGGTCATCGCCCTGGTCGTGTCGGCCCTCGCACTTCTCGTCCGGCACCTGCTGCGACACCGCCGAGAGCACGACTGAGGCCCTCCCGGCCAGACCGTGGAGGCGACCACGGCGAAGTACAACGGCGAGGTCCGGAAGGCCAAGTGGTAAACCCCCGCCGCGGCCGACGCCGACCACGAGCCCTGGAAGTACGTGGGCCCCGCCCGTTCTCGGTGGCCTTGGGACCTCTCGTCCCGTTGACCGGAAGGGCGGATGATCATTCGTGATCATCCGCCCACGAGGTCAGGGAATCCGTATCGCGCACGCGTTCGGCTGCACCCCGGCCCCGTTCTCACCGTTGACGTCCCAGATGATCCCCGAGCTGGCGCTCTGCCCGGAGGACGGCGTCAGATCGACGAAGTCATCGCAATTGCCGGGCCACGCCGGGTTACCCCCGCTACCGGGGGTCGGGCTGACCTTGCACGAGGCCTGCGCCACCCTCTCGGCGATGCTCACCACGGTGATGTACAGGCGACTTCCCAGCGTCGACAGGGTGGTACTCACCGCCCGGCCGGGATAACCGGCCACGGACGAGAGATTGTGCCAGCGCGGAGTGGTTGCCGGATCCCTGATGAAGGTACGGCCGTCGCAGAGGACATACGCGATGTATTGCGTATTATCCCGGAAGACCGAGGCGACCCCGACTCTCGGCCCCCCCGCACCCGCCGGCCCCCGGACACCCCTCTCACCCTGGGGACCCGCCGGTCCCAGATCACCCTTCTCACCTTGAGGACCCGCCGGACCTGAATCACCGTGGGCACCCTTCTCACCCGGCAGCCCCTGCAGACCGGGATCGCCCTTCTCACCCTGAGGACCTACGGGACCCAGGCCGCCTTGAGCACCCTTCTCACCCTGGGGACCCGCCGGACCTGGAACACCCTGAGCACCCTGCAGACCCGCCGAACCCGACTCCCCCTTCTCGCCCTGAGGACCCGTGGGACCCAGGCCACCCTGAGCACCCTTCTCGCCCTGAGGACCCGCCGGACCCAGGCCACCCTGAGCACCCTTCTCGCCCTGAGGACCCGCCGGACCCAGGCCACCCTGAGCACCCTTCTCGCCCTGAGGCCCAGGTTTGCCACGCGGTCCCGGAAAACCCATCGGGCCCTGCTCCCCCTCCGGCCCCTCCAGGCCTTCCGGGCCTCGGCGTCCCGGAATACCCTGTCTCCCTCTGGGGCCCCTCCGTCCGCGCTCGCAGAATCCGCGGCACCGGTGGCACGAACGGCCACAGCGACGGCACGGTCCGCGGCGGCACTCCTCCCGCCGGGCGGTCCCGAAGGAAGCGGTCCCCTCCACCACCACTCCGGCATACGTCCCCGGCGCGGACCCGATCTCCGCACTCGCCGATGCCTGGCCCGGCAGCACCGCCCCCACCGTGGCCAGGACCACCGCACACGTCAAGAAGCGACGACCGACAAGTCTCCCAATTATTCCGTTCCTATAAGGAGTCAACTTATATCCCTTTGTAGCGAGAATCCGATTTTTTATCATTGCCAATGATCCAAATCGGAAATACCCATCCGCCAAAGAGAAAAACGCGACAGCCATTTTCGAGTCAGCAAACAAGTGGTATTCAGAGAAGAATCCAGCCCGCCGCGACGGAACTTTGTCCGCTTCGCGTACGAGTAGATAATTCAGCTTAAAGCGCCGATTGTCACGCTTCCACTCCCCGAAATTCACCGAACATGACACCGTCGTCCCAGGGCCGAACACCTCGGCAACCGACCCCCCGAAGACGACGGCGGCCCGCGGTGGCCGGCGAGCCTCCCGGACCATGGATCGTCTGTCCATCGCATTTGGGCAGGTCGAATTGTGCTCTCGGCTAGCCCACAGGGCTAGTTGGTCCGTTTTGCAATTGCCCATTGTGAGCAGCCCGTTATAAGAGTTCCTGAGACCGGAACGTCCGTGATCTACCCTGATGCACAGCCACGCAGACCCCCACTGCCTTGGAGATCCTTAACGTGCTAGAAGGCCGTTGGACCACGATCACGCCTTCCCAGTACCAGCACGAGCGCGAGGCCCTGGAACACGTCCGCTCGGGACTGCCCGACGCGGAGCCGTACCGTGCCTGGTCGAACTTCACCTTCACCGCCAACACCGGGCACGTCCGCGAGGTCGACCTGTTCGTGGCCGCGCCCGCCGGGCTCTTCCTCATCGAGATCAAGAGCCTGCACGGGCGGCTCGGCGCGAGCGGCGCCAACTGGGTGCAGACGACCGGCAACCGCACCCGCTATTTCGACAACCCGCTGCACCTGGCCGATTCCAAGGCCAAGCAGCTCAAGTCGCTGCTGCAGCAGGCCGCCGGGCCCCGGGTGCGGATCCCCTACATCCACGCCGCGGTCTTCCTCTCCGTGCCCTCGCTGCAGGTGGAGCTGCCCGGCCGGCACCTCACCGGGGTCTACGGGCCGGAGAACGGCCGGCTACCGAAGATCCTGTCGGAGCTGCTCACGGTGGCACCCCGCGACCAGCGCCGCCGCATCACCCCGGAGATCTCCCGGCCACTCGGCGGCTGGCTGCACAAGGTGGGGATCGCCAAGAGCCACGCCCACCTGCAGGTGGGTGCCTGGGAGCTGGAGCCGCGCCCGTTCGACGCCGGGCCCACCTGGGAAGACCACCTGGCCACGCACCGCGACATCGACACCGAGAAACGCCGCATCCGCATCTACCTGGTCGAGCGCAACGCCGACGAGGACATGCGGGCCAGCATGGGCCGGGCGGCCCGCCGCGAGGTGCTGGCCCTGCACGGCATCAGCCACCCGGGCATCGTGCGGGTCGACACCCTGGAGCAGCACGAGATGGGCCCGGCGCTCATCTTCCGGCACGACCCGCGCGCCATGCGCCTGGACCACTACATCGGCGAGTACGGCCCGCGTCTCGACCTGCTCACCCGGCTCAACCTGATCCGCCAGCTCGTCGAGGCGGTGTCGTACGCCCACGGGCGGCACCTGCACCACCGGGCGCTGTCGGCGCGCAGCGTGCTGGTCACGCCGGGCCGCGCTGCCAAGGACGCGCGGGAGCAGGGCTGGCTCAACCCGCAGCTCCAGATCAGCGACTGGCAGACCGCCACCCGAGGCGAGGGCACCGACGGCACGACCCCGGGGATGAGTTCCAGCAGCCACGTCGGCCAGCACATGGAGGCGTCCGCCCAGGCGTACCTGGCCCCTGAGCTGAACACGCCGAGCCCCGACCCGGTGGCGCTCGACGTGTTCGGCCTGGGCACCCTGTCCTACCTGCTGCTCACCGGCCTGCCCCCGAGCGACCGGCGGGCCGACCTCCTCGCCCGCCTGTCGAAGGAGAACGGCCTGCGTCCCTCGACGGTCGACGACTCGGTGACCGGGTTCATGGACGAGCTGGTCCAGGCCGCCACCGCGCCGGTGCCCGTACAGCGGCTGACCAGCGTGGCCGAGTTCCTGGAGATGCTGGAGGCCGTCGAGGACGAGGCGACCGCCCCCGAGTCGGTCCACCCCGCCGACGAGCAGCCGGGAGACGACCTCGATCCGCTGGAGGCCAGGCAGGGCGACGTGATCGGCGGCGAGTGGCGGGTGGAGAAGCGGCTCGGCACCGGCTCCACCTCCCGCGCCCTGCTGGTGACGAACCTGCGGAGCGAGAGGCCGGAGGTGCTCAAGGTCGCCCTGTCGGACGAGAAGGCGGCCAGGCTCGACCACGAGGCATCGGTGCTGCGCGACCTGCGCGACGACTCGCGCGTCATCAAGCTGGTCCGCCCCGAGCCGATCCGGATCGGCGACCGTACCTGCATCGTGCTGGAGCACGCGGGCGAGCACACCGTCGCCCGCAAGATCCGCGAGCAGGGCGCACTGACCCCCGACGAACTGGAGACCTACAGCGACTACCTGTTCGGCGCGCTGGACTTCCTGGAGGGCGAGGGCGTCACCCACCGCGACATCAAGCCGGACAACATCGCGATCAGGGTCCGCCCGAACCGTACCCGCCAGCTCGTCCTCTTCGACTTCTCGCTGGCCGGCATCTCGGTCAGGGAGATCGAGGCGGGCACCCCGTACTACCTCGATCCCTTCCTCGGTACGGCGAAGCGGACCGTCTACGACGCGCACGCCGAGCGGTACGCCCTCGCGGTGACCCTGCACCAGATGGCCTCCGGCGAGCTACCGGCCTGGGGCGACAACGCGACCGAGCCCCGCTACACCGAGGGCCCGCCCACCCTGGCCGCCGAGGCGTTCGACCCGTCCGTCCGGGAGGGGCTGGTCGAGTTCTTCCTGCGGGCACTGCACCGCGAGGCCCGGCAGCGGTTCGAGTCGCTGAAGGACATGCGCAACGCCTGGTTCCAGGTGTTCCGGCGCTCGGACGCGGTGCCCCCGGTGACCTCCGGGCACCCGGGCGACCTGCCCGCCGAGGAGGTCACCGCCGAGGAGGCGCGGGACGCCGCCGCGCTGGCCGCCACCCGCGCGACCGTGCTGGAGGCCGCCGGGCTGACCTCCCGCGCGGTGTCGACGGCGCACCGGCTGGGCGCCACCACGGTCGGCGACCTGCTGAACCTCCCGTCCAAGACGCTCTTCACCCTCCCCGGCCTCGGTGCCAAGACCCGCCAGGAGCTCCAGCGCCGGATCCGTGACTGGCGAACTCGGCTCGACGAGAGCGAGCCGATCACCACCGGCGAGCGGGTCGCCGCCCGCGAGGAGGCCGCCGCGCTGGACGGCGACGACGAGGTGCTGCTCAGCCGGATCGGCCTGGACACCGTCGCCGCGCTGCTGGTCCCCGAACGGCACAAAAACGGCCGCAACGCAGGCGAGGTGGAGGCCGTCCGGCTGCTGCTGGGGCTTCCCGACTCCGCCGGTGCGCTGCCCGGCCTTCCGCCGTGGCCGCGTCAGGAGGCGGTGGCCACGGCGGTCACGGTGACCAGGGGCCGGGTCGCCCAGATGCTCACCCGGCAGCGCGGACGGTGGCACACGGAACCGGTGATCCGCAGCGTCCGGGACGAACTGCTGGAGCTTCTCGCCCAGAGTGGCCGGGTGATGGCGGTGGCCGAGCTGGCCGAGGCGGTCCTCGCCGCCCGGGGTTCCAGCCGCACCGACCCGGCGCTGCGCCGGGCGCTGGCCCTGGCCGCCGTACGGGCGGCGGTGGAGATCGACCCGGTCGTGGAGGAGCCCGAGGAGCCCCGGCTGCTGCTCCGCCGCCACGACGACCGGCACGGCGAACGGGCGGGCGACCGGCTGATGGTGGCGCTGGAGGTCGGGGCGGACGACTCCCCCGACACCCCGGCGGCCACGGCACTGCTCGACTACGCCGACGCGCTGGGCGAGGCGGCCGACCGGCTGGCCGTCCAGGAGGTGCTGCCGACCTCGGCGGTGGTCCTTCGCGAGCTGCGGGCGATACCCGTTCCCGGGCAGGCCCCGGTGCTGGAGGACCGCCGCCTGGTCCAGCTCGCCGCCGCGGCCTCGCTGCGGGCCGCGGCCACCTCCCGGCTGGAGATCTATCCGCGCGACCTCGACCCGGTGCGGGCGCTCCGGCTCACCCAGGCGGGCGTGGTACCGCTCGGCGGGGGCGACGGGCATCCCACGGGGCTCAGACCCGAGCAGGTACGCGAACGGGTGCGGGCCCGTTTCCCCGCACTCGCCCCGCTTCCCGGCCATCCGCGCCTGGACACACTGCTCCGCGACGCCGGTTTCGACGTCCGCTGGCGGGACGGCCGGTACGTCCCGCCGCAGTCGCCGGACTCGGTCTCCGGCACGGTCATCCGGCGCCGGTCCACCCGCAGCGGGGCGTCCCGCTGGACGGCGGCCACCCCCGAGCTGGCCGAGGCGCTCCGTACCGAGGAGCGGCTCATCTCGGCCGGGCAGGGCGGCTTCCGCGCGCTGACCGTGGGCCTGACCGGGTACGAGCGGGGCCGCCGTGAGCTGATCGGCCGCTTCGCGGCCCGGCCGGTGAACGTGACCGGCCTCTTCGTCGCGGCGCTGCACGAGCTGATCGATCCCCGGCCGCTGCCGACCTGGCAGACCGTGCTCGGTGCCGACCTGGCCGAGCCGGGCAGCAGGGGCGCGCTCAAGCTCGCCGAGTACGCCCGCGACGCCTGGGCACTGGTCGCCCCGCGCCTGGACGCGCTGTTACTGGACACCCCACATCCGCAGACCCCGAATCCGGATTCCGGGTGCCAGGAGACCGGGCACGCCGGTCCTGGGCACTCTGGCTCCGGGCGCGCCGCGGGTCCGCTGTTGCTGCACGACGCCGCGGCCGCCGCCCGGTACGACGGGCTGGGGGTGATCCGGCGCCTCGCCGACCGGGCGCGGGCCGGCGGGCCGCCGGTCTGGCTGCTCTGCCCGATGACCGACCCGAACCGCTCGCCGAACCTGGACGGGGCGCTGACCCCGGCCCAGCTGCCGAACGAGTGGATCAAGCTGCCCGACGCCTGGGTGGCCAACCAGCACCGAAGTGGAGCGAGAGCGTCGTGATCGACCGCAAGGCACTGCTGGCCGACCTCCAGAAGCAGGTCAGGACGCTGGAGAAGGACCTGCGGGACCAGGTGGAGACCGCCTCGGAGATCGTCCGCACCGACGGCACCGGGCATCCCGGCAGCGGTGCCGACCACAGGGGGGCCGACCACGGAGGTGCCGTCGGCGGGGGCGCCCGGCACGTCGGCGGCGGTTCGGACGGGGGCCGCACGGCGAGGAAGGTCCGCGACCGGCTGGACGCCGAGTACCGGCTGGCGTTCCGGCTGGGTCGTACGGCGGCGACCTGGGCCGCGTGGCGGGACGAGCGGGTCACCCAGGCCGCGGCGGCCTGGGTGCTCGGTACGGTCTTCGTCCGGTTCTGTGAGGACAACGGGCTGCTGACCGCCCCCTACCTCGCCGGTCCCGCACCCGAGCGGATGGTGCTCGCCGAGGAGGCGCAGGAGGAGTTCTTCCGGGTCAACCCGGCCGAGACCGACCGGGGCTGGCTGCTCGCCGCGTTCGCCGAGATCGCGGGCTCCCAGGCGGGCGCGCTGCTCTTCGACCGCAGGCACAACCCGCTCTACCAGATCCCGATCTCGCACGACGCGGCCAAGGAGCTGATCGGCTTCTGGCGGCGGCGCGGTGAGGACGGGGTGCTCGTCCACTCCCTCGCCTCCGAGGACTGGGACACCCGCTTCCTCGGCGACCTCTACCAGGACCTGTCCGAGGCAGCCCGCAAGACGTACGCGCTGCTGCAGACCCCGGAGTTCGTCGAGGAGTTCATCCTCGACTACACGCTCACCCCCGCGATCGCCGAGTTCGGCCACGACGGGCTCCGGATGATCGACCCCACCTGCGGGTCCGGCCACTTCGTGCTGGGTGCCTTCCACCGGCTGCTGGACGAGTGGACCCGGCGCGCGCCGATGCGGGACCGGCGCGAGCTGGTACGGCTGGCGCTGACCTCGGTCCACGGGGTGGACCTCAACCCGTTCGCCATCGCGGTGGCCCGCTTCCGGCTCCTCATCGCGGCGCTGCGGGCCTCGGGCTTCACCACTTTGGCCGAGGCGAGAAACTACGAGTTCCCGCTGAACCTGGCCATCGGCGACTCGTTGATCAAGGCCCGCCAGCTCGCGCTGCCCACCATGGAGTCCGACGCCGCGATCCTGCACGGGGTCAGCGAACAGGGCAGGCTCTTCGCCGCCGCCAACGAACAGGGCGACCTCTTCTCGCAGACCTACGAGGAAGAGGCCGCTGACCTCCCGAGAGACGAACTGGCCGGCTTCGCCTATGCCACCGAGGATGTCCAGAATTTCCCGGGCATCTTGAGGCCGGGCAGTTACCACGTGGTCGTGGGCAATCCGCCTTACATCACGGTCAAGGACAAAAAGCTCAACGAGTTGTACCGCGAACTCTATAAAGCCTGCGCAGGCCAGTATGCACTCTCGGTGCCGTTCGCTCAACGCTTCTTCGAGTTGGCGATGTCTGCGGAAAACGACGGCAGAGGTGCCGGTTACACCGGCCAGATAACAGCCAACTCATTCATGAAGCGAGAATTTGGCCGTAAACTAATCGAAGAGTTTTTTGCCCACCAGGTTGAACTTACCCATGTCATCGACACGTCAGGGGCGTACATCCCTGGCCATGGCACCCCAACCGTAATTCTATTCGGCCGCAGCCGAAGGCGGAAGCGCTCTGAAACCATCCATATGGTCATGGGAATCAGCGGGGAACCCGGCCCCCCTCCAATTCCTGCCGAAGGCAGAGTGTGGCAAGCCATCATCACTCAAATCGGCAACCCTAAATCAGAGTCAAAGTGGCTAAGCACTACAGATACGAACAGAAAAGACCTCGCTCGATACCCCTGGAATCTGGGGGGAGGCGGCGCAGTCGAACTTCAGGAATTGATCGAATCTGCCGGTAGACGAAAAATCTCCGACGTAGCGACAAGCGTAGGCCGTTCAACCGCAACCGGCGAAGACGAACTTTATTTTCTCCGTGACGAAGCCACTGCCCGAAGACTTGGCGAGAGCGACTATGTCAGAGACCTTGTTGTAGGAGACACCGTCCGCGACTTCGTCATCTTCGACGTGGTCAAGGTCCGAAACCCCTATCTCGACTCGGCCAACAGGATCAGCATCCCTGCCTCTCACCCCCTTAGCACACGCAGCCTCTGGCCAGCTCGCACGCTCTTGGCGAGGCGAGTTATCTTCGGTAAGTCAATGCATGACCAGGGACGCCCCTGGACAAGCCATCTGGAAAACTACTCCAGCAAGCTGACAACGCCCCACGGGATCACCTTCGCTTTTGTTTCCACCCATAACCATTTCATCTTTGATCGATTAGGTCGACTTTTCAATCGGACCGCGCCCGTAATTAAGTTACCAACAAAAGCTTCAGATGCAGAGCATTTCGAACTACTCGGAGTCTTAAACAGCTCAACAGCGTGCTTCTGGCTTAAGCAGGTTAGCCAAAGTAAGGGAAATGGAGGCATTGGAGGAGGCATCTCCGATGAGCCATGGGAACACCGATACGAATTCACAGGAACGAAGCTAAATGATTTTCCAATTCCGACCAAGCTTCCGTTAGAGTCTGGGCGAAAATTGGATGCGCTAGCACAGCGACTTTCTTCAGTAAAACCAAGCAGTACAGCAGCCGAAGATGCACCAAGTCGAGAACGATTGAAACTTGCCCAGGCCGCGTGGCATTCAACACGAGCGCAGATGATCGCTTCCCAGGAGGAGTTGGACTGGGAGGTCTACTCGCTCTACGGGTTGCTGGATGATGAGATGACCGCTCCGGCGGAGGTCGTGCCGGAGTTGAAGCTTGGGGAGCGGGCCTTTGAGATCGTGCTGGCTCGGAAGGTGGCGCGGGGGGAAGCGGAGACGCAGTGGTTCGTGCGGCATGGTTCGACGCCGATCACCGAGTTGCCCGAGCACTGGTCGGCCGAGTACAAGGCCGTGGTGGAGAAGCGGATCGCGCTGATCGAGACGGATCGGAACATCGGGCTGATCGAGCGGCCCGAGTGCAAGCGCCGCTGGGCCACCGAGGGATGGGACTCCCTCCAGGCGAAGGCCCTGCGCAACTGGCTGCTGGACCGGTGTGAGGCGCGAGAGCTCTGGTTCCATTATCTGGACGGGATGGAGCAGCCCCGGATGCTCAGTACCGCGCAGCTCGCCGATCTGCTCAGGCCCGATGAGGACTTCGTCTCGGTCGCCGAGCTGTACGCCCCCGGCAAGGACCTGGAGAAGGTGGTCGCCGAGCTGGTCGCCGACGAGCACGTTCCCTACCTCTCGCAGCTCCGTTACAAGGACTCCGGCCTGGGTAAGCGCGCCGACTGGGAGGACGTCTGGGACCGGCAGCGCCGGGAGGACGCGGCCCAGGCCGTCGCGGACGCGGCCAGGCAGGCTGCCGAGGAGCAGCGCAAGGTCATCGACGAGATCGAGAAAGCCGAGCGTGAGCGGACAGCGGACGAGGGAGCGGGCGAGCTAGCGGAGCGCGAGGCGGGCGGGGCCGCGAGCGAGGCGGAGCGGGAGCGGGCCGCCGCCACGAACATGGCGGAGCAGGAGCAAGCCATCAACACGGCGGAGCGGGAGCAGGCCGCCGCCGAGTGGGCCAGGCTCAAGGCTGAGCAGGCCAGGGCCGAGGCGGAGGTGAAGAGGATCCGGGACGCGATCCCGGTGCCGCCGAAGTACGGTTCGGGTGACTTCCTCAAGGTGTCGTACTGGCGTAACCGCGGCAAGCTCGACGTACCGAAGGAGCGGTTCATCTCCTACCCGCATGCGGGCCGCGACGGTGACCCGGCGCTGCTGCTCGGCTGGGCCGGCTGGGACCACAAGGAGCAGGCTCAGGCACTGGCCACCGTCATCGTCGACCGGGAGCAGAACCACGGCTGGGACGCCGACCGGCTGACCCCGCTGCTCGCCGGGCTCCGCGAGATCCTGCCCTGGGTCCGCCAGTGGCACGACGAGTTCGACTACGTCTACGGCGCCGGCCCGGCCGACATCTACGAAGGCTTCCTCACCCAGACCCGCGACCGCCTGCACCTCGGCGACGACGACCTCACCACCTGGCGCCCCCCGAAGACGACCCGCCCTCGCAAGCAGCCCTGACCAGGCTCACGGGAAATGAGACATCGGTGCCTCTCGGCCGCCGGCCACGGCCGAGAGTCCTCCCATGTTTCGCAGGTGTAGTTAGAAGTCGAACTCGCCCTTCTTGGCCCCGTCCACGAAGGCGTCCCACACACTCGCGCTCACCACGAACGGCGCCTGCCCCGGAGCCTCGGTGTCCCGCAGGCCCACCCGACCACCCGACAGCGGAGCCACCTCCAGGCAGTTGCCCTGGTTAGATCCGCTCTTGGTGGCCTTGCGCCAGGCTGCAGTCTTCAGCTCATCGCTCAGATCCACAGTTTCTCTGCCTTTCTGATCAACTCGATGGATGCACGCTGAGGCTGCGCCTCCGCGCGCAGGGCGTCGTATCTGGCGTGGATGGCTTCCACATCCTCCGAACGACTCGACACATATCCATTGGTTGCGGATTCGATATACACCATATCCGAGTTCCCTGGAAGCTGTGCGATCATGAATCCGCCGAGAATTCCCGTCGTTACTCCCAGTTCCATGGGAATGATCTGGATACCGATTCGTGGGGACTCTATCGCCTGCGCGAGACGTTCGAGTTGTTGACGCATGATCTCCTTGCCGCCGATGGGACGGTACAGAACGCCTTCGTCAATCACCGCCCGGAATAGAGGCGGGTTCGCACGGTCGAAAATCATCTGGCGCTCTACCCGAGCAGCGACAGCCTTTTCTGCCTGCCTGTCGGCTATGCCGGGCTCTCCGTGGATAACCGCCCGCGCGTATCCCTCTATCTGGAGAAGGCCGGGTATGACGAGCGGCTCCCAAGTGTGCAGCGTGTGTGCTTCCTGCTCGATGTCCAGCCACCCACGGAACCACCGGGGGCTTGCCGAGCGGGTGAGGTGTTCCCAGAACCGGACGAGCTCCCCGCCCGCGTCCATGGCCTCGTCGTAGCGCTCCATGAAGTTCCGGCTGGCCCTGCGCTGCCCTCGCTCGATGAAGCCGATCAGGCTCGCGCTGAACTGGATGACCTCCGCCAGGCGCTCTATGGAGATACCAGTTCTTTTTCGATGTTTGCGAAGTTCGGCCCCCAAAAGGACTAGAGGCTTCACAGAAGGATCGGGTTCCTGGAAAACGGACATTTCAGCTCCGTCCTGTGGGGGCGCTACTCCGGCAACACAGAAAAACACAGTCCACTACAAAGTGTCCTGGTGGTGTGCGGGGAGTTTCGATACCCAACGTAGCCGGTCGAGGGCACCCTGTGAAGAGACCGGATGGCGCGAGAAAACCATCGGATAAGCCCTCTTACCACATGCAACAAAAGACCTCGGCAAACCTGTCGCCAAAATAATTGGCTATGTCCGGAAAAGAGGGAGGGAAATGACGCCGAGGTGCCGGAACATGCGACATCGACAGGTAGTTCACGCATCCACCGGATACAGACCTGTCACCACCCGGCAAGCCCTGGCCGGACAGACGGAAGTCACCTGACGCAGGGATGAACGCCGGGGCAACACCGCTCCGGCCCCGAAAACACAGTCCTCGCCCCAGAAACGAAAGCGGGACCCGTCACGGCATCACAGGCCGGGACGAGCCCCTCGACCGGACAGTGGAGGTCCGACCTGATGCACCACCCTAGAGGAATCCCCCGGCCGATTCGGGTCCGTTGGCATGCCGACCAGCCGCCGATGCCGCTCGGCTGTCGCTGGTGCGGTCATCCCCCGTACGCACACGAGGCCGCCAGCCTGCCGCACCGCGCCCACCACCACTGGGAGCAGCCCACCCCCGCCCAGGTCCACGCCCGGATGACCGTCCGCCGCCGCCTCAACCTCTCCGGCCACCCGCCGGTCGCGACCCCCATCCGTTCGATCCCCGGTCCCACAGCTCCCGTCGTTTCCCCGGTGCGACTCCCGGAGGTCTCCCCCGGCCGACACCGGCGGCCGGAGCAGCCCGTGGTTACGGCCGCCGTGCCGTACCGGCGAGGACGGCCGCCGGGTCCCCGTCCCCCCTCCGGCAAGCACACCCCATACCGGCAGGGGGCGACGGTATGAACGGACGCGAGCCCCAGCCCCGCCCCCGGCAGAGCGGGAGGCATCGGCGCGGGACCGTCACCGAGCAGGTCGGCTCCCAGCCCTGGGACCCGGCCGAACGGGCCGCCGCCGAGCAACTCGACCAGATCGAGCCCGCCTGGACCGTCTGGTACGGCCCCGGCACCCGGCACTTCCACGCCGTCGCCGGCTGGACCGCCCCCGAACCCCTGACCGTGCGAGCCCGCACCGCCGACGAACTACGCACCCTGATGCGCGAGGCCGAACACAGCACACCACCACCCCAAGGAGGGACCATGCCCGAGACCCCGGACACACCACACCCCCCGAACCCCCCGCAGACCGTGGACCACACACAGACCTTGGACCATCTCCAGGCTGTGGACCGCCCGCATGCCCCGTACGAACCGCAGGCGTCAGCCGATCAGCAACTCCCGGACGACCCGCGCACCGTCTGCTGGGACCTGCCGCACGACCTGCCGATCGTCGGCAAGGCCCGCGCCATGGTGCGCGAGACCCTCGTCGCCTGGGCGCTGCACCACCTCGTCGACGACGCCGTCCTGGTGACCGGAGAGCTGCTCGCCAACGCGATCATCCACGGCGAGCCCGTGGTCAGGCTCTCCCTGTGGGCCGACGCCGACGAGTTCCAGATCCAGGTCACCGACCGGG
Organism: Streptosporangium sp. CA-115845; assembly: GCF_050943795.1. Taxonomy (NCBI): domain Bacteria; kingdom Bacillati; phylum Actinomycetota; class Actinomycetes; order Streptosporangiales; family Streptosporangiaceae; genus Streptosporangium; species Streptosporangium sp. CA-115845. The sequence goes on from NZ_CP191988.1 coordinate 8,436,664, forward strand.
GCCCCGGACAACCCCGCCACCTCACCCTCGACCCCGAGTCCCTGCATGGCCGCGGACTGACCATCGTCAGTGCCCTCGCCCACGACACCGGCGTAACCCCCCTCCCCCACCACCCCGGCAAAACCGTCTGGGCCCGCTGGCGTCTCTCCATCGGCAACCGCTGAGACCGCAGCCCCGAGCCCGCCCGGCCGCGGCCCGCTGGGGCCGATTGCGGTCACGTACGCCTGGGCGGAGAGGCGTACGAATACCGATAGCCACATAAGTACCTATCAAGCAATAAATGCGACAGCGTTTGACTCCGCACAACGAGGCCATGATGTATCATCGGCCGATGACCGAAACGGTTGATCTTGTAAATGGCGAAGGGCACGTGGTCAAGCGAGCAGTTCCGCGCCAGGACGCCGGTCGTTACGAAGGTCTTTATCTGTCGATTGTCATCGTGGTCATATTCAACGGAATCGGCCAGATACTCATTCATCGACGCTCTCTGACCAAGGATGTGAATCCGGGGGACATCGACCATGTCTGCGGTGCGGTGGTCTCCGGAGAAACCCCTCACGAGGCCGCACACCGGGAGACCCGCGAAGAACTCGGCGTCTCACTGCACAACCTTCACGTGCTGCACCGGGGAATCAATCCGTACGACCGTTACCGATATCTGTTCACAGGCGAGACGGATGAGAATCCGCGTCGGGACGAAATAGATCCGGCAGAGGTCGATTGGGTGGGTTATGAGCATCCGGCGGCGCTCATCGCCAAACGAGAGTCGGGCGAACTCACCTTCATCGACGGTTTCTTCGACGATCTGGATGTCGCGCTGCGATTCTTCGCCGAGTGCCGTGCCCCCCAGGCGGTTCCCGTGCCCGGAGCGCTCGACTCCCGTCCGTCCTCTTCCATCCGGGCGCGTGACGGTGCGGGACGGTGGGGGTCGCAGGACGTCACGGCCCCGTCGATCGTTCACAACCGCCTCCACAACGATGTGTTCACCGGTCGTTGAAGGGCCATCTGCTCGAAGGGGCGGCTGGCTACACTTGGGCCGTGATCCCGCCCATCCCATTGGAACTCGTCGAATCAGTCCAGAGCGGGGATGTGGTCGCTTTCTGTGGTGCGGGACTTTCCGCCCTCGGCGGCCTGCCCACCGGATCCCAGCTGGCACGCGCCCTCGCCTCCCGCCTGGACGACTTCGACGGCAACCCCGATGATCTGACGGAGGTTTCCACCACCTACTCCGCCCTGCGGGGAAGACACGCTCTCCTGTCATTTCTTCTCGATCGTGTCGAGCATGTGCCGGCTGCCCCCACCAGCACGCATCGCACGCTGTGCGGGCAGCCGTTCGCCGCCTTCGTCTCAACGAACTGGGACCATTTCATCTAATAACTCCCGTGGATACCCCGGCCTTCAGGCCGGGAAGGAAACGGGAGCGGGAAGGCGCTCTAGCGCCTGAGCGTGCCTGGACCCGCACGACCCACCCCACCCAACACTTAACTGATCTTGCAGTAGGGTGTGAAACATGGCGCAGATCGTGAAGCGGGCATTCAAGTTCCGCTTCTACCCGACGGACGAGCAGGCAGCGGAGCTGTCTCGCACGTTCGGCTGCGCCCGCCTCGTCTACAACAAAGCCCTCGAACACCGCACCCGCGCCTACACCCAGGAAGGCCGCCGCGTCTCCTACGTGGAGTCCTCGGCCGCGCTCACCGCGTGGAAGAAGACCGAGGACCTCGCGTTCCTGTCCGAGGTGTCCTCGGTCCCGCTCCAGCAGGCGCTTCGCCACCTGCAGGCCGCGTTCTCCAACTTCTTCGCCAAACGCGCGAAGTACCCCACGTTCAAGTCCCGTAAGAAGTCCCGGGCGAGCGCCGAGTACACCCGTAGCGCCTTCCGATGGAAGGACGGCCGGATCACCCTCGCGAAGATGAACGGGCCACTGGACATCGTGTGGTCGCGTCCGCTGCCCGAGGGGGCCGAGCCGTCCACGGTGACCGTGTCGAGGGACGCGGCCGGGCGCTGGTTCGTGTCCCTGCTGGTCGAGGAGCGCATCACCCCGCTCCCCCCGGCCGCGAGTACGGTTGGGGTGGACGCGGGCCTCACCGCCCTGGTCACCCTCTCCACCGGGGAGAAGATCGTCAACCCCGGGCACGAGCGGGCCGACCGCAAGCGCCTGGCCAAGGCTCAGCGCAGCCTCGCCCGCACGGAGAAGGGGTCGAACAACCGGCGGAAGGCGAAACTCAAGGTCGCCCGCGTCCATGCCCGGATCGGTGATCGGCGCCGTGATCACCTGCACAAGGTCACCACTCGTCTCGTCCGTGAGAACCAAACGGTCGTGATCGAGGACCTCACCGTGCGCAACATGGTGAGGAACCACAGCCTGGCCCGCGCGATCTCGGATGCGAGCTGGCGTCGGATGCGGTCCATGCTGGAGTACAAGGCCGCCTGGTACGGGCGGGAACTCCTCGTCGTGGACCGCTGGTTCCCCTCCTCCAGGCTGTGCTCGGCGTGCGGGGCGATCCAGCGGTCCATGCCGTTGGGCGTCCGGGACTGGGTGTGTGCCTGCGGCGCCGCCCATGACCGGGACGTCAACGCCGCGAAGAACATCCTCGCCGCCGGGCTGGCGGAGAGGTAAAACGCCTGTGGAGCCGGTGTAAGACCTCAAAGGGGATTTCTCCTGGCGGGCGACTGGCGGTGAAGCAGGAACCCTCACGGGCGACCGTGGGAATCCCCCTCGTTTACGAGGGGGAGGATGTCAACGAGCAGTCGCTCAGCTCACTGGGCATCGCGCACAGCGTGGTCGTCACCGACAGCGAACTGCCCTTCATCCGTTCCGGGTCGGTGCCGGTGCTGAAGATCCACGGGACGCTGACCCGACCGGACACGATCGTGGTCACCGATCGCGACTACTACGACCTGTTCTCCGTCCAGCCGGGAATCGCATCGGTGCTCAACGGCTATTTCGCCACGAAGACGCTGCTGTTCCTGGGCTACGGACTGAACGACCCCGATTTCAAGCGGCTTTACTACACGCTCGGCCGCCACTTCGGCCCGCTGCAACGGCGCGCCTACGCGGTTCAACTACGCCCGGCCGCGACGGCCGTGAGCGTCTGGCACGAACAGCGGCTCGATGTCATCGACCGGGACGCGAAGGACTTCGCCGCCGAACTCGCCAGGGCGACCGGGCTGCCGTCATAGGGCGAACCCGGCGGAGTTTCGTGGCACGTCCGCGGGGTGAAGGAACGCGGACACGGCGTTGGTCAGCATGAAGGCGTCCTCCGAAAGCGCGATCATGCCCGTCCGCTCCTCCAGGACTCCCGACCGGCAGAGACGGCGCGTCTTGTCCCGAAGCTCCCCGAGCCGGAGGCTCTCCACGGCACCCGCCTCCACCAGGGGCAGGGGCGTCCCCGAGCGAAGCCCCACGATGATCCGGCGGATCTCGACATCCTCGGCCGTCAGCCGGAACACCGTGTTCAACCGATCGTCGATCTCCGTCCAGGAGACGCGAGGCGCTGACAACACCCGTTTGTAGCCGTCGACGTCCCGTCTGCGCTGAACGAACCCACCCGGCAGGAAGGAGTAACTGCCCGAGCCGAAGCCCAGATGGCGAAACTCCCTGCACCTGTGCACCGTCCAGCGGTGCCGGTGCTCCTCGCCGCGGACGAACGTGGTCCCCGCCCCCGGAACGTAGCCCATGCCGTAGAGCCCCTGCTGGATCGTCCAGAGTGCTTCGATCACCGCGTCGGCACTCGGCATCTCATGCTGCCTGCGCCGCAGCACGGGGATCTCCTCCACGTCCCACAGCTGGTAGACGCTCACACTCGGAAGTGAGAACCCCAGCTCTCGAAGATCGTGGACAGCCTCCAGGATCTCCACGGCCTGGCCCGCCACCGTACACTCCTCCCGCGGGTAGCCCAGGATGAAGTCGACGTTGTAGCTGGGAAGAAGGCCGTCCGCGGCCCTCAGCAGCTCGATGACCGCCTGCTTCGTGCTACCGCGTCCCATTCTTCGCAGCGCGTGGTCTCTCCACGCCTGTACACCGACGCTGATCCTGGTAATGGGCAGGCGGGTCCGCGTGGCGAGTGCCCCCAGGAACGAGGCCCAGTAGGCGGCATCACGACCGGCGTCGGGGGCACACTCGATCGTGGCCTCCACCGATACGCCCCGCGGCGCGAACACGGCGACCCGGTCAAGGAGCCTGTTCAGCTGCTCGACCCGCAGAACGCTAGGCGTCCCGCCTCCGATGTAGAGGGCGGACATCCGCGGAGACCCCAGAGTCCCGAGGTGGTCACCGAAATCGTCCAATTCCCTGAGCAGCGCCGAAAGGTAGCTCTCCAGCTCCCCGTCGTCACGAAGGAGACTCCTGTGCAAGCTGCAGAAATTGCAGTTGATCCGGCAGAAGGGAATATGCAGGTACATGCTGAAGTCAGCGAACTCACCGAGGACACGGCGGTCAAGGCCCCCCGGGGTGCTCAGTTCGCGAGCGAAATAGGGAGGAGGGTAGGTGTAGGTGAAATTGTGGAGCGACGGAGCAACGGCCGATGAGATTTCGCGCAGTTGATCTCGATGCCACAACCGATTCTCCGCTCAGGGCTCCTGAACATCAATCGTCGCCCGCGGGCTGTGTGGCGTCAAGGGCGTATGGAGACCGGTAACCGGAGAAAAACGGAAGGGATTCCTTGACGAACGTGAGAGTCATCCCCGGCCACAGGCCGCTCAATAGTTTTCGGTGGCCACCACCGGTTCCCAGAGATCACGAGATCGCGCATCCGATTTTCCCGGACACCAGCTCTCGAAGACACACCGATTCGGGGTGGGGGATGCCAGGTAGGAGTGAAAGGAGTCGTTCTCGACCTGTCGGCTCACACAGAGCGGGGCGTTCCTGCAGCAGCTGCGGGCGTGTGCCCACAGCAGCACGTCGAAATCGAACATGGGCATACCCGCGAGCCCCGGCAACTCGCTGCACACCCGCATCGAAACCTCCCGGACGACCGTTTCCACGGCGGGGCTCACCTTTCGCTGGTCGCGAAGCCGACGGGCGACGTCGTCATCCAGAACCGTGATGCAGCCGGTACGGAGCAGGATTCGCATCCGGTGGTAGTCAATCATCGGCAGAATGTTGTGCTGATCCGCTATCTTCCATCGGCCGGAGAAGTGAACGGTCATCAGGAAGGCACTGCTCTTTTTGTACAGGGGGTCCCGGAAAGCGGACAGCCGCTCCAGCAGGGCGTAGACGCCGCTGTCACCGCCGACGGCGTGCCCCGCCTCCTCAAGCAGGAGACTCACGCTGCCCCCGAAGGCACGCAGCAGCTCTGATGAGGTGGTGCGGAGTATCTCCGCACGTCGGGACAGGTCGGCGAGCTTGACCTCCGCCTCCTCGGCGTGCTCGACGAGGATGGCCGTAAGCCCGGCCTCCGTGATGTCCGCCATCGCCTCGGGGCTCAGCGTTCCGGGGCTTTCGACCGCCTGCCGGGTGAAGGCCCTGAGCAGAAAGTCCCAGCCCTTGTAGTAGTTTCCCGAGAAATACCCCGCCAGGCCGCCCTTCGTGGCGTGGCATATGGCAGACGCCCATAGATACGCCCGAAAGGCGGTCTCGTCCTCGACCTCCACCTGCGGGGTCAGCTGCGCGGAGAAGTCCGCGGCCAACGGTAGCCGCCCGAGAGTTCCGGCCAGGAGCCTGATCCTGTTCTCATCGATGACAACAGTGCCCGTCTCCATTGCATGCGCCATGAGTGGCCTCCCAGTTCACGCTAGGCTGATTCCGGACGATCGCCCTCGGTTTCAAAGGGAGTACGCCATGCGGAATCCCACGTATTCGTTACGGGTCTCCGGGGCGAGGGAGTATTTGTTGCTGACCGCGCTGGCCCCTTCCGCGGAGCCCGCCCACGAACCGCCGCGGGCACATTTGTGCTCTCCCTGCTCCGGACCGGCCGGATTGTGTGTCCGGTCGATGTCATGCTGTGGCGCCCACCAGTCCTGCACCCAGTCGAAGGTGTTTCCACACATATCGGCGACCCCATAGGGACTGTCACCACCCGCCGGGGAATATTGCCCGATCGGAGTGGTTTGCCCGGGGCCTCCGATTCGCGTGTTTCCTTTCTTCGGGTCATGGTCGTCGCCCCACGACCATAGTCGTTTCACCTTGCCAACGGGATCCCAACCTGCCGCCATCTCCCACTCCGCCGCCGTCGGAAGCCGGACGGAAATTCCGGATTCACTCCTGTACCAGCGACAGTAGGCATTTGCCTCGTGCCAGCTCACCTGGGTCACCGGATGCTCCGTGATGCGTTTCGGCGGCGCCTCACCGCGCCAGTGTTCCGGCGAGCGGAGCCCGGCGGCCCGGATGAATTGGAAATATTCGAGATTGGTGACGGGAAAGCGCTGGATGGCGAAAGGCGATACATAGGCACGATATTCCGGTCGAGAATGCTCGAATCTACTGTCATCCGTACCGAACACGAACTCCTCGCCCGCTATCGTGACGAACATGTCGGCCACCGGCGGTGGATGATCCTCTGCGGCGAGCATCCTGCCGGCGGTACGGCGGGTCGCCGGATACTCACTGCTCAGGGCGCGCTTCAGAAGTTCGTGTCCGGCGGGGGCCCGCGTTCCGGACAGCCAGTGCAGCACGGCCAGTTGAAGCCCCGGATCGGGTGCCGCCACGATCCGGTGAAACTCCTGCCAGATGTCGAGGCCGGAGGTGACGGCCATCTCGGCCCACCAGTCGACATCCTCATCACGGTCGAGAGCGGCCAGCAGCATCAGCCGTGCCTGGCCGGGTGTGAGGTCGAGTTCCTCCCGATGTCTCTCGATCGTGGTCCACTGGATCTGGCCCGGCAGGACTCCCAACCGGTCGAAGTCCATCACCGACTGATTCAGGATCTGCCGCGCGTATTTCCGCTCCACGTCCTCGGGCTCGATCCAGGCCCAGATCTTGCGGGCCAGGATGTCGTGGGCCAGTTCGTACAGTCGGTCACGTCCGTGGATCGGCCGGATGACACGCCTGTTCGTGAGTTCCTGCAAGGCGTCCTGCAAGGTCTCGGCGGAGATGCCGAGGCGACGCGTTATGGTGTCGCGTTCGATCTCCTTGGCGGTCATCGCCGCCTTGGTCTGATCGGCCGACACCATGCACTTCAGCACGGCCTTCGCCGTCTCCCTGCGGTCCGGACCGAGATCCTCCAGCGTGTGGTCGAGGTATTCGGCGAGAATCCCCGGGGTTCCGCCCAGCCGTTCGTAGGTGGCGAGCCGGAGCACGCCGGAATCCGGAGAGCCGGCCCGGTGGAGCATGTGGCAGACGATCTGGAGATGCGCCGGATCGATCCCGCCGTCATCCAGGTCACGGAGAAGCCGGCCGAGCAGGTCGGCCTCCGTCTCTATGCCGAAACGCCGTGCCGTGGCCGAGAGGAACTCCGTGGCCTGGGCGTGGGACAGCCGCCGCACCCAGTAGCGATTCTTGAAGACGGCGTCCATGGGTGGTTCGAGTTCCAGCAGGCAGTGCAGGAAGTCCTCCCTGATGACCACGACCACGCGGAGGTCGAGCAGGTCACCGGTGAGGCATTCGTCAAGCTGCCGGGCGAACTCCGCGCGTGAGTCCGGGCCCACCCGGATGAAGAACTCCTCGAACTGGTCGATGACGACGACCGTCGGCCGGTCGCGAAGCGCCGCTCGCAGCTCGCTGTACAGATTCTTTCCCTCCGAGGACTCGTCACCCTGAGGGCGTATGGCGGAGAGGATCTCCGTCGCCGGATGCTGGAGTGCCCGGACGGTGTAGGTGTCGAACCCCTGGGCATGCAACCTCGGCACCAGGCCCGCGTTTATCAGCGAGGTCTTCCCGACACCGGACACACCGGTGATGAGCACGAAAGGGCTGCTCGCGACCATCGCCGCAATGAGCGCGGAATCCGCGTCGCGCCCGAAGAAGACCTCGGAGTCCCCTTCCGTGAAGTAGTCAAGGAACTTGAACGGTTTCGTCCGTGTCCGGGGATGCTCAGCGGTCGGCACCCGGAGCGAACGTCCACGCGGGGTCCCCTGCTGTGCCAACTGCGACAGCGACCGGCGCACAGGGCCTGAGACGAGGTCGTACCCGCGGTGGCGCCACACCGCGGCCGACGCCTCCGACTCCTCCTCGGCCAGGATGTACCGACGCCGGGAGTACGTCGGCGAGGTCTGCAGCAGGGTGTGGACCATTTCCAGATAGGGATCGTCCAGGCGGTATCCGACGAAGACCAGAGTCTTGGTCACCAGGATTCCTCGCACGATGATGCCGACCTGGTCGATCGCCGTCGAAAGCCACATGAGCCGGTCCTGGCTGACGACGAGTGAATCCGGCTGGGAGACGCAACCGGCGAGTTTGATGAGCCAGGGGCGGTGATCGTCTGTCGCGTAGGCAGCGTTGACGGGATCGGCGATCACGGTGTGCTGATTGCGACCGGCTGCACTCAACGCTATTTCAGCGCTATATGAGACACTTGTGGATATAAGTGCCTCTGTGGCCAGTTTCGCGGCGAGCACGAGTTCCTCACCGACTTCCGGATTCGTGGCCCCCAGTTCCTCTCGAATCAGCCGGCCCAAGGCATGTCGCCCGCGCAGCGCCTCATATTGCGAGGCGAGGATCGGGAGGTCACGGTGGGTGAGATGTCGCGGCGCATCGCCACCCAGCCGACGGGCGAGTGCTGTCACCATCTGCTCAGGAGTGGCCGGCCCCCGGGGGCGCCCCGTGTTCAGCCCGTCGCCGACGACGGGTACGACCTCTCCCGCAGCTGCGGCTTCCAGGAGTTCCGCCGGCAATCTTCGCATATGACACCACCGGCCCGTCAGTACGCGAAAGTTCACAAACCGCACTACAGCAACAAAGTTGCTGCTCCGGATAGTCGTGAGTTGCACACCCGACGACGATTCTGACTAGGCGCACAATATCACCCGCTCTCCGGAGTTACCGGCAACCGGGCATAACACTCCAGCGAACGACCTTCCCCACGGCGTCATCCCGCGGATACCTTAATGAGTTCAAGAAATCGCCTGTCGCAGGTCAAAACAAGTGAGGGACATGACAACGCCACACCAGCCGCCGTTGCTTCGGGAGTTCATCGACATTCCCGAGGGGATGAGCGACAGCGATTTCGTGCTCAAGCTCGCCGAGGGGGTGACCGACGCCAAGTCGACGCTTCGCGACTACGTCATCACCGAGGACCTGGTCGCGAACTTCGGCAAGGCCCTCGGGCTGATCAAGGCGGCGGTCACCGGGCACAGTTCGAAGGCCGCCTACCTGCACGGGTCGTTCGGCGCTGGTAAATCCCACTTCATGGCCGTGCTGCACGCGCTGCTGCGCGGGGAGAAGGCCGCGCGAGAGCGGGTGGAGTTCGCCGGACTGCTGGCCGAGCACGACTGGCTGGTCGGCAGGCGCTTCCTGCTTGTACCGTTCCACCTGCTCGACGCCAAGTCGCTGGAGCACCGGGTGCTGGGACGCTACGTCGACTACGTCCGCTCCCTCGAACCCGACGCGCCCATCCCCTCCGTGCACCGCACCGACGCCCTGCTGGCGCAGGCGGCCCACCTGCGCGCGCGGATCGGCGACGAGGCGTTCATCCAGGGGCTCCCCGGTGGCGACGAGGTCGACGAGTGGGGCGACCCCAGGCCGTCCTGGACCCCCGGGCAGCTCGACTCCGCCTTCGCCGGGTCCCACGCCGACGCCTCCGACGGCCACGACGAGCATCCGATCGTGCTGACCGCCGAGGACGAGCTCCGGCGCAGGCTGGTGAACGAGCTGCTGCAGACCTGGAACACGGGGTTCTTCACCAACGCCAAGGAGGACGCGGAGGGGTTTGTCTCCCTGGACCGAGGGCTGCTGGAGATCAGCAGGCACGCCAAGGACCTCGGCTACGACGCGCTGATCCTCTTTCTCGACGAGCTCGTCCTCTGGCTCACCAACTCGGTGGGTGATCCGAAGTTCGTGTCCCGCGAGGTACAGAAGATCACGAACTTCGTGGAGTCCGGCGACGCGACCCGCCCGATCCCGGTCATCAGCCTCATCGCCCGCCAGCGCGACCTGCGCGACCTGATCGGCGAGGAGGTGGTCGGCGCCGTCGAGCTGGGCTTCCAGGACACGCTCGACCTGGCCAAGAGCCGCTTCGACACCATCACGCTGGAGGACCGCGACCTGCCGGTGATCGCCCAGCAGCGACTGCTCTCCGCGAAGGACGACGCGGCCGCCACCGCACTGGCCCGCGCGTTCGACCAGACCAGCAAGGTCCGGCGCGAGGTCTGGGACACCCTGCTCGGCTCCGGCAACGCCACCGGCGCCGACATCGATGCCTTCCGCAGGACCTATCCCTTCAGCCCCGCCTTCATGGACACCCTCGTCCACATCTCCAGCGCGCTCCAGCGCTCCCGTACGGCGCTGAAGCTGATGCGTCGGATCCTGATCCGCCGCCGTGACGACCTGCGGCTGGGCGACCTGATCCCACTCGGCGACCTCTACGACGTGATCTCCGAGGGCGGCGACGAACCGTTCACCCAGAAGCTCAAGGTCGAGTTCGAGGCCGCGCAGAAGCTGTACGACACCAAGCTCCGCCCGTACCTGCTGGGCCGCTACGGCGACCTCACCGAGGACGAGATCGCCAGGGTGCGGCGTGGCACCGAGACCGACCCCCGGCCGGCCGGGCGGGTACGGGCGTTCACCGGCGACGACCGGCTGATCAAGACGCTGCTGCTCTCCGCGCTCGCGCCGACGGTGCCCGCGCTGCACAACCTGACCGCGAGCCGCCTCGCCGCCCTCAACCACGGCAGCGTCACCAGCCCGATCTCCGGTGGCGAGGTCGGGCTGGTGGCACGCAAGGTCGAGGAGTGGGCCGGTCAGTTCAACGAGATCAAGTTCGCCAAGGCCGACGATCCGGGGGTCGGCCTCGAACTCGTCGGCGTCGACATCGACTCCATCCTGGACAACGCCCGCAACGCGGGAGCCGACACCACCGGCACCAGGAAGAACCTGATCAGGAAGCTCCTGTACAAGGAGCTGGGCGTGACCGAGACCGAGCAGTACGGCGGCGACCGGTTCGAGCTCGCCTGGCGCGGCAGCAGGCGGTCCGTGGAGGTCGTCTTCGGCAACATCCGCGACCACGACGACCTCAGGGACGACGCCTTCCACCCGGCCGACCCGACCAGCTGGCGGGTCATCGTCGACTACCCGTTCGACGAGGGCGACTACACCCCCGCCGACGACCGCAACCGGGTGCAGCTCATGTTCGCGAACGGCTTCCGCGACTGCACGCTCTGCTGGGTGCCCGCCTCCCTGTCCGCCGAGCGCACCCAGGACCTGCGCAGGCTGGTGACGATCGAGTACGCCCTGCACGGGAAGCGGTTCGACGAGGTCGCCAAGGATCTCAACCCCACCGACCGGCACCGGGCCCGCCAGACCCTCACCGGCCAGGGCGTCGTGCTCTCGAACAAGCTGGCCGAGACACTCCGGCAGGCGTACGGCCTGACCGGCAAGCAGCAGGGCGACGTCGTCACCGGCTTCGACGACCACCTGCTCTCGCTGTCGGAGGAGCTGAACCCCCGCCTGCCCTCCGGCGCGTCCCTGGCGGACGCGATGGCCGGCCTGGCCGGGCAGATGCTGACCTGCCAGTTTCCCGCCCACCCCGACTTCGACCCCGACCGCGTCGGCGGCGCCGCCGTGGTGAAGGCGGCCGACGCCAGGCTGGTGCTCGACTACGTCCGCAAGGCCGTCGAGGCGTCCGACGGGCGGGTGGAGGTCGACAAGCCGCACCGCGCCACGGTGCGCCGCGTCGCCAACCCGCTGCTGCTCGGCGAGATGCACGAGGCCGCGTTCGTCCTCGGCTCGCACTGGCGCGGCCACTTCAACCGGTGCGCGGCACAGGACCGGGTGACCGGCGACCTCAAGATCCCCGTGCTGCTCGACTGGATCGACCGGCCGGAACGGCGTGGCCTGGACCGGCTCGTCGCCCACCTGGTGATCGCCTGCTTCGCCGAGCAGACCGACCGGTCCTGGACCCAGCACGGCGGCCCGGTCAATCCCGAGCTCGCCCAGATCAGGGATGACATGGCGCTCCGCGAGGAGAGCCTGCCCGGCGAGGAGGTCTGGGAGACCGCGCGCCGTCGGGCGATGGAGATCTTCGGCCGGAACCCTCCCGCCGCGCGCCGGGCGCGGCTGGCCGGGCTCTTCGCCCGCGAGCTCTCCGACGACGCGCGCCGCCACCGCGACAACGCGCACGATCTGGTGACCGAGCTGGAGAACCGCGGGGACCTGCTCGGACTCGGCCTCGACGCGCGGGAGGGGCGGCTGCGGACCGCCCGCCAGGCCGCCGACCTGCTCGACGGGCTGGGGTCGCGGCACGGCAAGCTGGAGATCATCGAGCAGCTCGCGTCCGCCGACGTCGGCGAGGCCCCGCAGCGGGTGGGCAGGAGCATCAAGAGCGCGGCGGCGGTGGTGACCGCCCTGCGTACCGCTCGCTGGGACAACTTCGCCCATCTCGCCGACCTGGGCGAGCCGTTCAGCGCCAGGGCCGCGCTGATCATCGGCGAGCTGCGCCAGGTGGCGCTCGCCGACGAGCTGACCCTCCCGCTGGCCCCGGCGCTGGAAAGGGCGGGCTCGGCCGCGGGAGACCTGATCCGCGAGGCGATCCGCCGCCGCCCGGACCCCATCGGTCCCGGCCCCGTTCCCAAGCCCCCACCCGGCCCTCAGTCGGAGGTCATCTACAGCGGGCCGGTCTCACGGCTGGAGGAGCGGCTGTCGCGGCTGATCACGGACGCCCGTACCCTCGCGGAGGCCGGCCCCGACCTGGAGTCGAGGCTCACCGATCTGCTCACCCAGGCGCGCGCCCTCGCGAAGGCGGATCCCGGCGCCGACGTCGAGATCTCCATGCGATCGGTCCCCCGCCGGTGAGCCCGGCCCCGGTCGTCTCCCGGCCGCTGCCCATCACGACCGCCGCCCTGGAACAGGAGGCCGCCCGGCTGCTGCGCAGGTACGCCAAGAGTGACCAGCGGGTGCTGCTCATCCGGGCCGCCCCCGACTGGGCGGGCGCGGACGAGACCACGCTGAACGGGCGGACCGTGCGTATCGCCGCGTGCGTATCGCCCCTGGCGGTCATGGAGCAGGTCACGACACACCTGGACCGCGACGACAGTGGCGACGGCTCCGTACTGGTCGTACTCACCGACGCCGAGGAGAGCACGCTCGGAGTCGGTCTGCTGAGCAGGGTGATCCGGCAGCGGATCTTCGTGGTGGAGCCCTGGCGGCTGGTCGAGGAGAGCTTCGGCGCCCAGCGGACGGACCCCCGGCTGGTGGCGGAGGGCTGGGCGGCCGAGGCTCTGATCGACGCGATGCCTCCCGGCGGGTGGCCACGCCTGACCGGCGCCATGCTGACCCGGGAGACCGCGCTCGGGCAGCTCGCGGCCCGGCGGCTCCGCCTCGACCGCCTCGACCGGCTGGGCGTCGGCGCCGACGAGCTGAGCGCCGCCGCGCTGCTGCTCTGGAGTTCGGACCCCGCCGCGGTGGAGGCGTTCCGCGGCCTGCGGGAGGCCGAGCGCGAGGGCCTGCGGTCGTGGCTCCGTGAGACCGCCGGCAGCACCGTCGATGTGCTGTTCCAGCTCGTGGACGGCGGCCACGCCGCCGACGCCCTCGCGCTGGGCCTGGTCTGCGGCGCCCTCTGGACCCCTTCCGCGGAGGGCGTCGCGCAGCGTGCCCAGGGGGGCGCGCTCGCCTACATCTCGGCCATGAGCGCGGACACGTCCGCGCGCGGTGGCCCGCACCCCTCGGTGGAGGACGCGAGCATCCGCGCCTTCGCCGCCACCGCCGAACGTTTCGTGGCCTGGCTGCTCCGCGACGGGGGTGACGCGGGCGAGGCACGCCTGGCGCACGCCACCCTGGAACGGGCCGAAAAGCTCGTCGTCCAGTTCGGCGCCAGGGCCGCCGCCCGGCACAGCGACCTGCTCGGCTCCGGCTTCGAGGACAGAATCGACGACGTCGCGTCCGCGCTGTCGGCGGCGCTCGAAGAGCGCTCCGCACCAAGCCTGGCGGTGCTGGCCGACACGGTCGCGGGACTGCGGACGCACGTGCTCGCCAGGGCGGAGAGCCACCGGGTGCGCCGCGCCGAGATGGCTCAGCGACTCCTCCAGTGGCTGGTACGGCCACATGTCACGGCCGAGCGGGTCAGCGGCGTCGGCCCGGCCGTACAGGCACAGATCGACGAGTGGGGCTGGGTCGACCGTGCCCGCGACGACCTCTGGCTCGGTGAGCCGCACCACAGACCTTTGAAGGAGGCGTACCGGAGGCTCCACGACCTCGTCCACGCCCGGGGACACGAGCTGAACAGGGCGTTCGCCGCGAAGCTCGCCGCCTGGACCGCCACCGGACCCGGTGACCTGCTCACCGTCGACACCGTGCTCCCGCGCGTGGTGGCGCCCCTCGTCGCGGACAGGTCCGACCGGGGCCGTCCGCTGCTGTTCGTCGTCCTGGACGGGATGAGCGCCGCCGTCGCCACCGAGCTGGCCGAGGAGCTCCGCGAGCGGAACTGGGAGGAGTACGACCCGGTGCCGGGCTCCGGAGGCCGGGCGCGCAGGCGCGCGGTGGTGGCGGCGATCCCCACCCTGACCAGGGTCTCCCGGGCCAGCCTGTTCGCCGCCCGCCTCGTCACGGGGGGCGCGGCCGAGGAGCGCAAGGCGTTCGAGAACCACCCGTTCTGGAGAGGCCGGACGGTCCGGCTGTTCCACAAGGGCAGCCTCTCCGGCGCTGCGGGCGAATCCCTGGGAGAGGAGTTGACCACGGCGCTGGAGGACGTGTCGACGCACGTCGGCGTGGTGCTGAACACGATCGACGACACGCTGGACAAGGGCAGGGGGCGGGTCGACGACGCGTGGGGGGTGGCCGACGTCGGAATCCTGCGTACCCTGCTGCACCACGCCCGGCTCCAGGGCAGAGCGGTCATCCTGACCAGTGACCACGGCCACGTACTGGAGCGGGGCGGCACACTGCGTACCGTCCCCGATCCCCGCTCGGCCCGCCACCGCGACGCCGGAGCGCCGGTCGGCGAAGGCGAGGTGGAGCTCGCCGGTCCGAGGGTGGCGGGCGGGCGTCTCGTCGCGCTCTGGGACCCCTGCCTGCGCTACCTGCCCAGTAAGGCCGGCTACCACGGTGGTGCCTCGCTGGCCGAGGTCACGGTCCCGCTGCTCGCGTTCCTCCCGCTCGGCTCCTCGGTGCCCGACGGGTGGCGGGCCCTGCCCGACCAGCGTCCCGAATGGTGGTCACTGGAGCCGGTGCCCCCGCCGTCTCCGGTACCGCAGGCCCCCGCCGGACCCCGTCCCAAGGGCAGGAAGGCCCCGCAGATGGCACAGGGCCCGACGCTGTTCGACGACTTCGACGAGGGGGCGGGCTCGGCCGCGTTCGACGAACCCGCGGCCTCGAACCCGAACGAGACCCTGGTGACCGGCCTGCTCGCCACCGAACTGTTCACGGCGCAACACCAGATGATGCCGCGCAGGGTGCCGAAGGCGAAGATCCACGCCGTGTTGCTCGCCCTGCTGGACGCGGGCGGCCCGCTCCCCCTTCCGGTCGTGGCCCAGAGCGCGGGGGAGCACACCGTGCGGGCGGCGGGGTTCGTCGCCACGCTCCAGCGGATCCTCAACGTCGACAACTATCCGGTGCTCTCCATCACCGACAATGGCCGGAGCGCCCGGCTCGACGCACATCTGCTGAGAGAGCAGTTCGGGCTCGGGAACCCGAGGAAGTGAGAGGACGGCCGTCGTGACAGCAGACGTGTCGGTGAGCGCCGTCCGGCGGCGCGAGGTGATCGACGCGCTCCGGCAGGGTGCCGTGCCGCAGGCGGGTCTCGACCTGCTCGCGGTCGGCCTCGGCCGGTTCGGCGACACCGTCGGCGACGAGCTGGACACCCTGGCCTCCGGCGGCTCGGTCTTCAAGGCGGTCAGGGGTGAGTACGGCTCGGGGAAGACCTTCTTCACCCGCTGGCTCGCCGAACAGGCCAAGCGCAGGGGCATGGCGACGGCCGAGGTCCAGGTTTCGGAGAACGAGACCCCGCTGCACCGGCTGGAAACCGTCTACCGGCGACTGACCGAACGCCTCTGCACGGCGAGCTACCCGCCCAGCGCCCTGCGGCCCGTCGTGGACGCGTGGTTCTACGTGCTCGAAGAGGACGCGCTCGCCGCCGGCGCCGACCCCTCGGAGCTCGGGCAGGCGGTCGAGGAACTGCTCGCCGAGCGGCTGGCCGGGGTGAGCCGGTCCGCCCCCACCTTCGCGGCGGCCCTGCGCGGTTACCGGGGTGCCTCGGCCGCCGGGGACGCGGCGACCGCCGACGCGATCCTGGCCTGGCTGGGCGGCCAGCCGAACGTCGCCGCCGCCGCACGTCGCACGGCCGGTGTCCGAGGCGATCTCGACCACTTCGGCGCGCTGGGCTTCGTCCAGGGGTTGCTGACCGTGCTGCGCGACTCCGGCCATCCCGGCCTGGTACTCGTGCTGGACGAGGTCGAGACCCTGCAACGGGTCAGGTCCGACGCCCGGGACAAGGCGCTCAACTCGCTGCGGCAGCTCATCGACGAGGTCCACTCGGGCCGCTTCCCCGGCCTCTACCTGCTGATCACCGGGACGCCCGCCTTCTTCGAGGGGCCGCAGGGCGCGCAGCGGCTGGCGCCCCTCGCGCAGCGGCTGGCCACCGACTTCAGCGGAGATCCACGCTTCGACAACCCCCGGGCCATCCAGATCCGGCTACCGGGTTTCACCCTCGACTCCCTCGGCGAGCTGGGGACCAGGGTCCGTGACCTTTACGCCGGTGGAGCCTCCGTACCCGGCCGGATCGCCTCGGTCGTGGACGACGGCTACCTGACGGATCTTGGCCGCGCGGTGACGGGAGAGCTGGGCGGCCAGGTGGGGGTCGCGCCGCGCCTGTTCCTGCGCAAGCTCGTCGACGTCATGGACCGCGTCGACCAGTTCGAGGAGTTCGACCCCCGGCGGCACTACGCGCTCACCCTGGCCGCCTCGGAGCTGACCGAGGTGGAGCGGAACGCGAGGTCGGCGGACACCGTGGAACTGGACCTGTGAACGATCCGGCGCAGCTGCACCCCACGCTGGCGCACCATGTCGTCAACACGCTCGGGTGGCCGTCGCTGCGCCCCCTCCAGCAGCGGGCGCTGGGGCCGCTCGCCTCGGGACAGGACGCCCTGCTGCTCGCGCCCACGGCGGGAGGCAAGACCGAGGCGGCCGCATTCCCGCTGCTGTCGGCGATGGCCGCGCAGCGCTGGACGGGTGTCTCGGTCCTCTACGTGTGCCCGATCAAGGCGCTGCTGAACAACCTGCTGCCCCGGCTGGAGCGGTACGCGGAATGGCTGGGGCGCCGGGTCGCCCTCTGGCACGGCGACGTCACCTCGTCCAGGCGGGCCGCGATCCTGCGCGACCCGCCCGACATCCTGCTCACCACGCCGGAGTCCCTGGAGTCGATGCTCGTCAGTACCAAGGTGGACCACTCGGTGATCTTCGCCGGGCTGAGGGCCGTCGTGGTGGACGAGGTACACGCCTTCGCGGGTGACGACCGGGGCTGGCATCTGCTGTGCGTACTTGAACGACTGACCCGCGTCGCGGGACGTCCGATCCAGCGTGTCGGTCTGTCCGCGACGGTCGGCAACCCCACCGAGTTGCTGGCCTGGCTCCAGGGATCGAGCCGCGGGAACCGTACGGGAGAGGTCATCTCGCCATCCGGCGCATCGTTCGAAGGCTCCCTCGGCGGCCCGCCTCCGGGTGATGTCGAACTCGACCACGTGGGCTCCGTCGCGAACGCGGCCAAGGTCATCGCCGCGCTGCACCAAGGGGAGAAACGGCTCGTCTTCTGTGACTCCCGGCAACTGGTCGAGGAACTGGGCACCCGGCTGCGTGCGCTGGGCGTGACGGTGTTCCTCTCCCATGCCTCGCTGTCCGTCGAGGAACGCCGCCGGGCCGAGCACGCCTTCAGTGAGGGCCGGGACTGCGTCATCGTCGCCACCTCCACCCTTGAGCTGGGCATAGACGTCGGCGACCTGGACCGGGTCATCCAGATCGACGCGCCCTCCACCGTGGCCTCCTTCCTTCAGCGTGTCGGCCGCACCGGGCGGCGCCCCGGCTCCACGCGCAATTGCCTGTTCCTCGCCCTCGACGAGCAGGGACTGCTCCGGGCCTCGGGGCTGCTCCGTCTCTGGGGACGGCACTGGGTCGAGCCGGTCACGCCTCCGCCCGAACCGAGGCACATCGTCGCGCAGCAGCTCCTCGCCCTGTGCCTGCAGGAGTACCGGATCGGAGACCGTACCTGGCCCGAGTGGTGGCCGGGCCTCGAACCCTTCGGTGCCGAGGCGGCACCGATCCTGCGGCACCTCGTCTCGGCGGGGTTCGTCGACACCGACGGTGGCATGCTCTTCATCGGCCCGGCCGCCGAAAAGGCGTTCGGGCACCGCCACTTCATGGAGCTCACCACCGTTTTCACGGCGTCACCGCAGTTCACGGTCCTGCACGGCCGTGCGGAGATCGGTCGCATCGACCCGTCGCTGCTCTGCGACCACCGCGAGGGGCCCCGGCTGCTCCTGCTCGCCGGCCGGAGCTGGCAGGTCACCTGGATCGACTGGAAACGCCGCCGCTGCTTCGTCGAGGCGGCGGAGCGCGGCGGGCGCGCCCGCTGGCAGTCGGGCGGCCTGCCACGGGGGACGTCCTTCCAGCTCATGCAGGCCATCCGGGAAGTGCTCCTGGGCGCGGACCCTCCCGTACGGCTGACCCGTCGCGCCGTCGACGCGCTGGCCGGCGCGCGGGAACGGCATCTGGACGTCGTCCACCCCGGCGGTTCGGTCATCGTGCGCGGGGACGACGTGCGCTGGTGGACCTGGGCCGGGTATCGCGCCAACCTGACCCTGCGGAGCACGCTCGCCTCGGTGGCCGACCCCAGGCAGCAGGTAACCGACGCCTGGCTGCGCCTTCGGACAGACGTGTCCAGGGAAAGCTGGACCTCCGCCCTGCGGGACTCGGCCGAAGGACTGTGCCTGCCGGAACCCGACCCCGGAGCCCTGGAGGGCCTGAAGTTCAACACCGCCCTGCCCGCCCGACTCGCCGAGCGCACCCTGGCCGCCCGCCTGGCGGACTTCGACGGAGCCCACGCCACCTTGAACCAGCAGCACCGGTTCTCCGTCTCCAGCGGCTGAGGTGTCGTGGCGACCTCCGTCTCGCTCGACGACGGCACACCCTTTCGTGACCGGAGCCACCCCGGCTCCGTTCTGCTCCCCGCCGACGGGCACCTCCGCATCACGATCACCATCGGGCACGCCTCCGCCTGCTTCGCCGTGACGCCGCACTGACGACCAAAGGCGGGCGTCCCGCAGAGGGGTTCCGTCACTGCGGTTCAGAGGCGTGATGGGGACGGCCGCCGGGTCCGCAGGGCCCAGCGCACAGCCGGTCCCATGGCCAGGCCGGAGAGCAGGAACAGGCCGCCCAGCACCAGCCAGCCCGGAGTCCCCCAGGTGACGATCAGCGTGGTGAGCAGCAGCGGGCCGAGCATCCTGGCGACCGCCGCACCGGATCCGAAGAAGCCCTGGTACTGGCCCTGCTTGCCGTCCGGGGCGAGGTCGAATCCGATCTCCCAGGCGCCGGAGGCCTGCATCATCTCGCCGAGCACCTGCAGGCAGGCGGCCACGAGCAGGACGAGCCCGGCGACCCACGCCGAGGATCCGGCCGACGACAGGGCGAACACCGCGCATGAGGCGAGCAGCACCGCGCCCGCCCGCCGTACGGACCGGGCGGCGGTCTCCAGGTCACTGACCCGCCGGGCCACCCGTACCTGGAACAGCACGACCCCCAGGGTGTTCAGGACCAGCAGTGCGGCGACCGTCCAGTTCGGGGCCTGGGTCCGCTGGACGATCCACAGCGGGATGACCAGGCTGAGCAGCGGCATGTTCAACAGCGTGATCATGTTGAGGAGGGAGATCAGCGCGTACGGCCGGTCCCTGAGCACCGCCAGCGCCGGCTCGCCCGCTCCGGCGGCCGCCGTGGAGGGCACCGGAGGAAGGCGGAGCAGGATCAGCGCGGAGAGCAGGAAGCTCAGCGCGTCCACCGTCAGGACCGCCAGGTAGGCCGCCGGGGTGTCGAGGTGCAGCGCCGCCCCGCCGAGCGCGGCGCCGACCGCCAGCCCCGCGTTGACCGTCGCCTGCAGGTGGGCCCGGATCCCGGTCCGCCGCGCGCTGTCCACCAGCCCGGCGAGCAGCGCCTGCCTGGCGGCGGCGAGACCGCACTGGGAGATCGCGTACAGGCAGGCGACCAGCACGAACGCCGGGAAGGACCGGACGAACAGGAACGAGCCGACCGCGACGGCGGTGGCGACGGCCAGCAGGACCGCCGTGCCGCGCGGTCCCCGGCGGTCGGCGAGGTGCCCGAGCGGGACCCCCGCCACGAACCCGACGGCCCAGCCGAGTGTCAGCGCGAAGCCGACCTGGGTCGGTGACAGCCCCACGATCCGGATGAAGTAGAGCGCCGAGCACACGTAGTAGGCGCCGTCTCCGATGGAGTTGGTCAGCTGCGCGAGGGCGAGGATCCTGGACGGCCCGGAAGGCGGCATGATCCGGCTGAACATGTGGCTCCTTGGTCGTCACCGACTCGCCACCGCGAGGGACGGGCGTCGGGAGGTCAGGCGAAGGGCGGCAGCGGGAAGGGTGCCCGCCGCGAGGGGAACAGCGTGACTCTACTGAGCGGATTGGCCCCATATAAGATCCAATAGAAGGCAAGGTCATTGGGCCAATACGAGGATGGTCGGGTGGATTTCCATGTGAGCCTCGCCGGGCGTGGCGATCTGTCCGTCCGCATCTACCGGCAGCTTCTGGACGCCGTCCTCGACGGCCGCCTGCGCTCCGGGGAGCGCCTGCCGCCGACCCGCGAGCTGGCGCGACGGCTCGGCGTGTCACGCAACACCGTGGCCGTCGCCTACGAGCGGCTGACCGCCGAGGGCGTCCTCGTCGGTCAGGTCGGCGCGGGCACCTTCGTCTGCGCCGAACCCCTCGGCCGCACCCGCACCCGCTCCCGGACCGCGCCGGCGGGCAGCGGCGTGCGCCCCCGCCACCTCTGGCGGTCCCTGCCCGCCCCGCCGAGCGAACCGGCCACCGAGCCGGTCTACGACTTCAGGGTGGGCGTCCCCGACGCCCGGCTGTTCCCGCTCGAAACGTGGCGCAGGCTCGTCACCCGCGAGCTCCGCCCGGCGCTGGTGCGCTCCACCGGCTACGGCGACCCCTCCGGACACGCGGGCCTGCGGGAGGCTATCGCCCGTCACATCGGGATCTCCCGCTCGGTACGGGCGAGCGCCGCCGACGTGCTCGTCACCCAGGGGGCCCAGCAGGCGCTCGACCTGATCGGCCGCGTGCTGATCGAGCCCGGCTGCCGGGTGGCGGTCGAGGAACCGGGCTACCCGCCGGCCAGGCTGCTGTTCCGGT
The DNA here is from genome assembly GCF_050943795.1 of Streptosporangium sp. CA-115845. NCBI lineage: Bacteria > Bacillati > Actinomycetota > Actinomycetes > Streptosporangiales > Streptosporangiaceae > Streptosporangium > Streptosporangium sp. CA-115845. Next base: position 8,458,096 of record NZ_CP191988.1, read on the forward strand.
CACTGGGCGCGCGGGTCACCGGGGTACCGGTCGACGCCGAGGGCCTGGACGTGTCCGCCCTCCCCGACTCCGCCCGCCTCGTCTACGTCACGCCCTCGCACCAGTTCCCGCTGGGCACGCCGATGTCGCTCGGCCGCCGCGCCGCGCTGCTCGAATGGGCCGAGCGGCGGGGTGCCGTGGTGATCGAGGACGACTACGACAGCGAGTTCCGTTTCGAGGACCGCCCGCTGGAACCGCTGCAGAGCCTGGACCGCAGCGGCCACGTCGTCCACGTCGGCTCCTTCTCCAAGACGATGCTGCCGATGCTGCGGCTGGGCTTCCTGATCGCCCCCGCCTCGCTCCAGCCCGCACTCCGCAGGGCCAGGCAGCTCACCGACTGGCACGGCGAGCTTCCCACCCAGGCGGCGCTGGCCGGGTTCATCGGCGAGGGCCTGCTCGGGCGGCACGTCCGCAAGGCGACGCGCGAGTACGCGGTCCGCCGCGAGCGGATCCTCGCCACGCTCCGGCGGGACTTCCGCGACTGGCTGGAGCCGATCCCCTCGGCCGCCGGCCTGCACCTCTGCGCCCACCTGACCTCGGACGCCGGGGTCGACATGGACCGCGTCACGGCGTACGCGAGCCAGGCGGGGATCGCGCTGCAGGACCTCGCCCCCTACTACGGCGAGGCCCCCGCGCGGTCGGGGCTGGTGCTCGGGTACGGCGCCATCCCGGCGGAGCGGATCGAACCGGGCCTACGGCGCCTGGCGGAGAGCTTCCGCGCCGCGGCGGACTCTCAGGATTGATGTTCTTCGGGTGGCTTGGCGACGTCTCCTGTCTAGCGCTGGGCCGAAATCCTTCACCTTTCGGACTGACAATCACTGTCAAATTCTGAAAAATTATGTATTGATGACCAAAATCGTCAATGTTACGTTAATGCCGTTTCGTTTACCGATCTTCCTCAACTGAAGAGGGACGGCACATGGGAAAACGTCGCTCGAAGCGAAAAATTCTGGTCTTAGCACTGGTGGCCGTGCTGGGGGCAGCACTCACGCCACCGGCCATCGCAGAGTCATCCCAGGTCACCCCCTCGGTCACGCCCGCAGCGACCGAGGAGCCGAAGACCGAACGCGAGGTCCGCGTCAGCTTCAGGTACGCCGACGGGACCACGCTCACCGCGGACCGGTTACGGACCAAGGTCGCGAAGGCGACCGAGCCGCTCACACCGGAGCAGGCACAGCGCGAGGCCAAGCAGGTCGCGGTCGCCACCGGTCAGAAGTCCTACCGCGACTCCGCCGAGTTCGGTGACGGCGAAGAGGAAGCGGGCAGGATCGCCGCCCTGGCCGAGCCGCCGGACGAGCCCGACAGCGGCTTCGTCGACACCTGCCTGTCACTGCCGGGTGCGGAGAGCGCGGTCGGCCGTATCCACAACAGGTTCCAGTACTGCCAGCGCGGCACGATGATCTTCGACTACTGGAAGATCCACACCAACAAGCCGCCGGAGCACGAAGGAACGACCGAGGCCAAGTACAACATCATCGGCCTGTCCAGCAACCAGACCCGCAAGGCCCGGATCTACTTCAGGATCGAGAAGGACTCGGTCGACTACGACTGGGGCCTGATCGACAACTGGGTCACCGCGCCCGGCCAGTCCTTCGTCGCGGTCGGCGACTGCCAGGAGTCGCCGACCTACTGCCACGGCGCGTTCTCCGGCATCGACCGCACCTGGAGGGACTGGGATCTCGGAAATTGGGCCAAGTGGGATATCTACTCCCATGAGGACCAGTCCAGTTACCAGGACAAGGTGCTCTACCACAGGTGGTTCATCAGGCTGACCTCCGGTGAGGAGGGAGAGTTCAAGATGATCGACGACGTCCACACTCCCGACCGGATGATCCGCTGTGACTCGGCCGGCTACTTCCAGCACGCCCCGAACGCCTGCGTCTTCAGCGAGGTGCTCCCGCACATCACCTACTCCACCGGCGACCGGGATCTCGAAGTGGTCGCCTTCCACATCAAGACGGCCCAGGACTTCCCCAACGACACCTACCCGCTCCTCGTCCCGCCGGGCGTGCCAAGTCCGCGCGACAAGAAGATGCCGGGCCGCCTGGGCAGCGAGAGCGACCCGGGCCTGCACCGCTACGACCCCGCGAACACCACGGTCGCCAGGTCGAACGAGGCGCACAAGGAGGCCGCCTGCTACCGCACCGGCACCGAGCGGGACTGGTACTTCGACCTGTGGTTGCCCACGCCACCCCAGCCGCCCGGCGAGCAGTGCGACGAGTACCCCTTCGCCTCCACGATCGAGGGCGCCGCACACCCCGACTGGGACTTCTCGGTCCGGCCCGTACCGCAGCGGCAGAACTCCGTCGCGGGCGGCAGGCTGCGTGCCTACTACACCGGCGACCGCATCCTGCACACCTCGACCGATCCCAACGCGCCCGTCCAGGACGAGTTCTGGGTGAACATCACCGACGGCGGCAGCGGCGGCTCGCTACCCGCCCCCGTCAACGAACCGCCCACGGTCAACGCCGGGCCCGATGTCACCGGTGACGAGGGTGCCCGCATCACGCTCAACGGCTACGCCCACGACCGCGAGTCCACACCCGCCCTGACCTGGACCGTGAGCCCCGTCTCCGGCACCGACGCGGGCGCCGCCTGCGTGGTGGCCGACCCGCACGCCGCCCGCACCACCGTCACGTGCAACGACGACGGTGAGTTCGTGGCGACGCTGACGGCCGGCGACGGTGTCAACGGCCCGGTCAGTGACCGCGCGAGCGTGACCGTACGCAACGTCGCCCCCAGGGTCTCCGGCTCCGGCGGCTCGCTGCGCGGCTCGGCGACCGCCGACCTCAACGGCTTCGGCCCCGAACCGTGGTCGGTCTACCGCGCCGGCACCGCCGGCACCGACGTCACCGTCACCGTGCCGGTCAGCGACCCCGGCACGAACGACAGCCACACCTGCGTGGTCGTCTGGGACGACGGGGTCAGGGAGGAGTTCGCCGCCACGGGCAAGCGCTGCGACCGCACGCACCGCTACGCCCACCCCGGCATGTACACGATCAGCGTCACCGTCACCGACGACGACCTGGGCACCAGGAACCGGCAGACCATGGTGGTGGCCTACGACCCCGACGCCGGATTCGCCACCGGCGGCGGCCACCTCGCCTCGCCCGCCCCCATCGAGGGCAAGGCACACTTCCAGTTCAACCCGAAGTACCTGCCCGCCGACCAGGGGCCTGAGCCGGGCAACGGCAAGGTCACCGTCCGCGTGCAGGGAACGGACTTCAAGCTCAGATCGGACCGGCTCGAATGGCTGGTCGTGACCCCCGACGACCGGCTCGCGGTGAAGGGCGAAACGGCGGACGGGCGAGGCTTCGTCCTGTACGGCCACGATCCCGGACGGCTCAGGCTCGTGGTGTGGGACCTGAAGACCGGGGCCTACCCGGTACGGGCCAAGCTTTACGACAACCGGCCTTCGCTGGAGTACGACCTGGACCTGGCCGATCCCCAGGAGATCACCGCGGGATCGGTGCAGGTGCACAACTGACCGCTGATCCGATCTGAGGGCCCGCCTCGTTCGCTGACCAAGGCGTCCGGGGCGGGCTCTCGTACTGCCACTGAAGTGCGGTGTATTCGCAGGCCGCGATCCGAGTGGAAGATCACCCCGTCCCCTCGACGCCCCGCGTCGCGACCGCCGTCCGCGGGGAGGCGACCGTCAGCGCGGCATCATGGTGCTCGGACATCGCGTAGCCGGCGAGAGAACAGGTCCTCGGCCCGGCTCACGACGACACCGCGAAGGCGGTGACGGCCCGCGGTGACCGGCGAGCACGCCCGCCTTCCGGATCCGTCATAACGTTTGCCGGCGAACCGCTTTCCCATACGCCGCTTTTACTCGGCCTGTGGAACCCTCTGGGCACAGCAGACGGCGAAGATCGAGTGGGGATCAGGTGGCATCGAGTACTGGGGGATCGACATGGTGGCGTCCTGGGCGGGCGGTCGCCTCAGCCGCGGGAGCCGTCATGACGGCGATGCTGGCGGCGAGTTGTTCCTTCGGCGGTACTCCGGACCGGGGGGCTCCCGACGCGCGGCAGGCCGACGCCCCCTCAACCGCGGCGTCCAACAGCACGATTCAGAAAGCGCCGGCCGTGGACCCCGGATGGCCTCGTTGGGGGTTCACCCACACGGGGGTCAGCGCCAACAACGTCACCCCGCAGTTCGAGCAGGAGGTGAGCCGGAGGCTCGCCCAGACCCCGATGCTGCAGAACCAGCACATCATGGGGTTCGGGGCGCTCAACCCCCAACCGCGCCCGCAGGAGTTCTACTGGGAGGACCTGGACAGCCGGACGAACCTGATGAGGCAGTCCGGCGGCACACAGATCATCACGCTCTGCTGCGCCCCTGACTGGATGAAGGGCGGCCCCGAGGGCCCGACCTCGGACTCGGCCTGGGCCGAGCACCTGGAGGACGCCCCCTATCCCAAGCATTTCGACGACTTCGCCAAGCTGTCGGCGACCGTCGCCGCGAAGTACCGCGACGTCGAGTACTTCATGGTCTGGAACGAGTTCAAGGGCTTCTGGAAGGACCACTCCAAACCCGCGGACTTCAAGGGCTACACCGACCTCTACAACAAGGTCTACGACGCGGTGAAGGCGGTCCGGCCCGACGCCAAGATCGGCGGCCCCTACCTCGGCTTCGACAGCAACAGGACCGGCAAGTCCGAGCTGCGGGGCAGCTGGGGAGTCGTCAACCAGAACGCCCTGGACGCTTTCAACTACTGGTTCGAGAACAAGAAGGGCGCCGACTTCATCGTGGTCGACGGCGCCTCGCTGACCGACGCCCACGAGTTGCTGCCCGACGCGTTCGGAGCGCTGAGCAAGTTCAGCGCGGTCACCACCTGGCTGCGCGACAAGACCGGCGACCTGCCCATCTGGTGGTCGGAGTGGTACTTCGTCCCCGAGGACAACACCACCTGGCCGGAGCCGATGCGGCTCGCCGTCCAGGCCGCCTCGATGATCGAGTTCGCCAGGAGCGGCGCCGCCACCGCGCTGTACTGGAATCCGCAGGTCAAGCAGGGCACCTGCCAGGGCTGCATGTGGGACCCGCGGACCGGTGCCGAGCTCCCGACCGGCAAGCTGGTGGCCGACTTCACCACCTGGTTCCCGGCCGGGGCCGAACTGGAGCACGTCACCTCCTCCGACCCCAAGGTCCGGGTGCTCGCGCAGCCGCGGCGACTGCTGATGGTCAACACCACCGACGCGAAGATCACCACGACCGTGGACGGCACGTCGTTCACCCTCCGGCCCTACGAGATCAAGTGGAGCGACCGCTAGCCTCAGGACGGGGCCGTCATCGGCGTACGGATACCACCGGCCTTCCAGACCCACCGCCGCGCCTGCTCGCGGCGGGACGATCGTCCAGGCTGACCGGCGGTCGCGAGGCCGAACCGGTCTTTCGAGATGATGAGCGCAGGACGCTGTGCGGGATCGGGGAGATGAGCGTGGGGCAGAGGGGCGGGCCGTTGCGGGCCACCAGATGGTTCGCCGGCACACCGGTGCCGACCGGCGACATCGTGCGGGTGCTGGAGGCGGCTCGCTGGACCGGGTCGGCGCGCAACCGCCAGCCGTGGAGGTTCGTCGTGGTCAGGGATCGCGGCCTGCAGCAGAGGTTGAGCCTGCTGGGAGGCTACGCGGCTCACCTGGCCACCGCTCCAGTGGTCGTCCTGCTCGCGGTGGACCACGGCACGGGTGGCGAGGACGCGGAGTTCGACGCGGGCCGGGCCGCCCAGAACCTCATGCTCGCCGCGCACGACCTCGGCCTGGGCAGCTGCCCGGCCTCGTTCTTCCCCGCCTCCAACGCCGAGCGGGCCGGCCGGCTGGTCGGCGTCGAGGCTCCGTGGCAGGTCAGGACCGCCATCTCCCTCGGCTACCCCGCACCCGCGCCTCGCGGCAGGTCCGCGATCCCCTCGGGCCGCCTGCCGCTGGACGAGCTGGTCCGCTGGATCGGCCCCTGAGCGGATGCCCGCTCACCGGGTGCCGTAAGTCGCGGCTGCCATCGCCGCTGTCGAGGACGTCGAGGACGGTGCAGCCGGTCAGGGTCCGGTTCTCAGTTTCGGGTCGGTGATCCCCCCTGGGCAGGCGAGCCTGGCGATGTCCCAACCGGCACGCCGGGCTCCGGCCTGGTAGGCGCTCTCGTAGAAGGCCAGGACCGCGGCGCGCGGATCGGCCGCCGATCGGGCGTCGGCGTAGCGCAGCACTGCCAGATGGCCGCCGCGCTGCTCGATCCACTCCGCGGCCTCGGGGCTGAGCGGTTCGTTCTCCAGCCCTCCGGGCTCGGGGGCGGTGTACGAGTAGAAGGCGGGCTCGGGGAAGGTGTCGTCGCCGAACCAGAAGCCGGAGCTGATCACCTCTCGCGAGTAGGCCTCCCGCGTCACCGAGTCGACCGAGGGCGGCTGGTCGACCCGGCGTTCGGAGAAGCGGCTGCAGGCGATGTCGAAGGTGTGCCAGAAGTGGTGCACCGGGCTGATCTTCCCCGAGAAGCCCGCGGCGAACTCCTCCAGCACCAGGTTCACCTGGCTCAGCACCTGCCAGTAGCGAATGACCATGACGGGGTCGTAGGCCGCGTGCTCGGTGTCCTCGACGAACGGCCGCCCGGAGTCGGGCAGGTCGAACGGCCACGGTATGTCCAGGTCCACCTGCACGTCCAGCTCCGCCAGCGCCAGCATGACCCGGTGGTAGAAGGACGCCACCGATTGGCCGTAGAGCGGGAACGACGCCGCCCGGCCGTCCAGCGCGGTGACGAGCAGTTGGTGGCCGACGAAGTCGAAGTCGATCGTGAAGATCGGGTTGCCGTCCGCCTGCCCCATCGGCCGGGTGGTGAGCCCTCGGCCGGTGAGATGGAACGGCACGCTCCACCAGTGGTTGCGCCGGACCCCGGCGGCGAGCCGGATCTTGCCCACCACCTGGCAGAACCGGTGCAGCGTGGCCTTGGTGTCCCGCCACTCGTCCAGCGGTATCGGGGCGAACAACTCCATGACGCCACCATTCCCGCAGCGTGCGCACCAGGAACCATGAAGAGCAAGATCTTCATCGGGCCGCGTCGTCGGGCTGCTGGGGAACACCCACGAGCAGCCCCAGGCTCTGGCGACTCCGATCGTCGACCGGGAGCAGAACCACGGCTGGGCAGCCGCAGCCGGCCCCGCTGCTCGCCGGACTGCGCGAGGTGCTGCCCTGGGTCCGCCGGTGGCACGGCGAGCTGCTTCGGCGATGACTTCTCGCGCATCCGTTTGTCAGCCCGGGGTCGGGCCGCGGCCGGTGCGGCTCGCGCGAGCCGCACCGGCGGTCAGCGACGGCCGGGTGTGCCCGGCCGGGCCGTCAGCCGCATGGGACTCTGTAGGGGCGGCTCTGCGAGACGACGGTGCCGTCGGAGCCGGCGATCTCCAGGCGCCACGCGCCCGACTCGCCCATGGGAGCGGTCCACGTTTTACTGACGCTCTGACGGCCGGGGCTGTTGTCGGTGGTGAAGGACAGGGGCTTCCACGGGTCACGAACCCACTCATCCTCCCCCAAGGACTGATGCGCCCAGGTGTAGGACATCTGCCCCACCGCGTTGCTCTCGATGTAGCCGTCCATCTTGTACTTGAAGTCAACCCCGGTTCTGCAGTTGCCGGCGACGGTCATCATCGAGGTGAACTCCGCCTTCACACAGACCGTCCGGTAGTGCACACTCTCGCTTCTCGCGCTGCCGGGGCTGACGACCTGCACTTCGACGGTGTTTCCCATGTTGGTGCCCGGGATGGGAAGGCGTTGAAAAGGCGCGCTGACGGTCTTGGTGCCGGGTTCGGTGAACACGATCTCGCGTTCGTCCTCCAGACCCGGCAACGGCCAACTGTAGAAACCCTTCCAGCGGTAGCGGACCGTCTGCGCGATCGGCGAGCTGATCTGCGCGCTGACCGTGTGCACGACGTCGGAGCCACAGCGGCCGATGTAGTCGGTCGCGGGCTGGATCTGCGCCTGAGTCGGGACGGGGTCGATGCAGCCCAGCGTATAGGCGACGGCTGTCTGCGCCTGGTTGGCGCCGGTCACCGTGACGGTCTGGCTCCGCGGGCCCATGCCGTAGTAGTGGTAGGTGACTCCGGTGACCGTCTGCGTCCCGGCCTCGGTGAAGGTCAGCTGCCCCCTCTGGCCCCCCCAGCCCGAATCCCACTGGTAGGTCACAGTGCCGGGTCCGTCGGCGGTGATCGCGGCGCTGGCGGCGAACCGCACCCCCGGCGAACACACGCCGCTGAACGACGGCGGCTCCACCCCGACCGGAGCCACCGAGACCACCGGGTCATCCGCCAGCGCGTCGGCCTGAGCCGGGACCGCCCCGGCCAGCAACAGCGCGGCCGCCGACAACAGGACACTCCATAACCGCATATCTCGTCCTTTCAGGAGGTAACGAGACCATCCTGCGGGCGAGGACTTGCAGCGTGATGAGAAGCCGCTGGGATCGAAGGTGACAGCAAGGAGACAGCCGGGTCTGGTCAGATCCGCGCTTGGTGGCCTTGCGTCATCCGCCTCTCTGGTGCGATGACAGAGACGTACGGGAAAGACCCCGGCAACGACCAGGCACTTTCCCGTACGTCGGGGAACGAGGATCAGAAGTCGAACTCGCCCTTCTTGGCCCCGTCCACGAACGCGTCCCACACACTCGCACTCACCACGAACGGCGCCTGCCCCGGGGCCTCGGTGTCCCGCAGCCCCACCCGACCACCCGACAACGGAGCCACCTCCAGGCAATCACCCTGGTCGGGGCCGCTCTTGGTGGCCTTACAGAATCCGAAAGCTCGGCGTGACACGTGATCATGCCGCTGACCTGCAGAGATGGGCCGCCTTTGGGTAACGTTCACCTTTGATCGTCAGTACGCCAGGCTGCGGTCTTCAGCTCATCACTCAGGTCCACAGTTTCTCCGCCTCCCTGATCAACTCGATGGACATGCGCTGAGGTTGCGCCTCGGCTCGCAAGGCGTCATACCTGCTATGGATAGCTTCGACATCTTCTGGGCGGTTTGTCACGTGCCCATGGATTGCGGACTGGATATACGCCGTATCCGGACTCCCTGAAAGCTGCGCGACCACGAAGCTACCGAGGATTCCCGTCATCACCCCCCAATGCCACCTGCCCAGCGGTCCCCCGAACACCCCCCACTGCTCTCCCCCGAGCAGCTCCCCGCCCCCGGCCGACACCGGCAGCCGGAGCCGCCCGTGGCCACGGCCGCCGTGCCGTACCGGCGAGGACGGCCGCCGGGTCCCCGTCCCCCCCTCCGGCAAGCACGCCCCGTACCGGCAGGGGGCGACGGCATGAACGGACGCGAGCCCCAGCCCCGGCAGAGCGGACGACACCGGCGCGGGACCGTCACCGAGCAGGTCGCCCCTCAGCCCTGGGACCCGGCCGAACGGGCCGCCGCCGAGCAACTCGACCAGATCGAGCCCGCCTGGACCGTCTGGTACGGCCCCGGCACCCGGCACTTCCACGCCGTCGCAGTCTGGCCCACTCCCGAACCCCTGACCCTGCGAGCCCGCACCGCCGACGAGTTCCAGGTCCAGGTCACCGACCGGGGCACCGGACAGCCCCGCCACCTCACCCTCGATCCCGAGTCCCTGCACGGCCGCGGCCTGACCATCGTCAGGGCCCTGGCACACGACACCGGCGTCACCCCCCTCCCCGACCGCCCCGGCAAAACCGTCTGGGCCCGCTGGCGTCTTCCCCGTCAAACCACGGCTACCCAGGCATCGTCCTGAACCTCAGGAGCCGCTCGGCGCGTTCGCGCAAGCGTCCGAAATCAGCGATGTGCGATGCGATTGATATCACGCCGCCGCCCGAACCGAGGCACATCGTCGCGCAGCAGCTCCTCGCCCTGTGCCTGCAGGAGTACCGGATCGGAGACCGTACCTGGCCCGAGTGGTGGCCGGGCCTCGAACCCTTCGGTGCCGAGGCGGCACCGATCCTGCGGCACCTCGTCTCGGCGGGGTTCGTCGACACCGACGGTGGCATGCTCTTCATCGGCCCGGCCGCAGAAAAGGCGTTCGGGCACCGCCACTTCATGGAGCTCACCACCGTTTTCACGGCGTCACCGCAGTTCACGGTCCTGCACGGCCGTGCGGAGATCGGTCGCATCGACCCGTCGCTGCTCTGCGACCACCGCGAGGGGCCCCGGCTGCTCCTGCTCGCCGGCCGGAGCTGGCAGGTCACCTGGATCGACTGGAAACGCCGCCGCTGCTTCGTCGAGGCGGCGGAGCGCGGCGGGCGCGCCCGCTGGCAGTCGGGCGGCCTGCCACGGGGGACGTCCTTCCAGCTCATGCAGGCCATCCGGGAAGTGCTCCTGGGCGCGGACCCTCCCGTACGGCTGACCCGCCGCGCCGTCGACGCGCTGGCCGGCGCGCGGGAACGGCATCTGGACGTCGTCCACCCCGGCGGTTCGGTCATCGTGCGCGGGGACGACGTGCGCTGGTGGACCTGGGCCGGGTATCGCGCCAACCTGACCCTGCGGAGCACGCTCGCCTCGGTGGCCGACCCCAGGCAGCAGGTAACCGACGCCTGGCTGCGCCTTCGGACAGACGTGTCCAGGGAAAGCTGGACCTCCGCCCTGCGGGACTCGGCCGAAGGACTGTGCCTGCCGGAACCCGACCCCGGAGCCCTGGAGGGCCTGAAGTTCAACACCGCCCTGCCCGCCCGCCTGGCGGACTTCGACGGAGCCCACGCCACCTTGAACCAGCGGCACCGTTTCTCCGTCCCCAAACTTGACGTTGATTGAGATCCGCGAAAACGCCGAAGGCGGTGACTTTCCATAGGGCCTAGGTCAGACTGGTGGACATACGAGCGAGAGGAAACCGCGTCGAGTTACGCGGTGGTCGCAACAGCGGTGCGGGGGCCCAGGAATTCTGGAGTGCCAACTTGGACGTGCTGGTGACTGTCACAGCCGAGAACTCCGCGGACGAACTCCGTAATCTGTACTCCTGGTTGAAGGAAGAGCCCGAGCTGCGCGGACAGGTGCGGGTCAGGGAGGGTGCCCCACCACCCGGTGCCCTCGGTCCCGTGGTCGACGGGCTGCAGGTCGCCCTTGGTGCGGGAGGGGCGGGGACCGCACCGGCGGGTGTGCTGATCGCCTGGCTGAGAACCCGCGGCGAAGAAGTGAATCTGACCCTGACCCGCGGTGAGAACGAGACTCGCGTGGAGGTGACCGCCAAGGGGGGCAAGGCTCTGAATCCGGTCGAGACACGGGCGCTCACCACGCAACTGGTCGAGGTGCCCAAGCGCACCGAGGCCCGTGATGGCGACGACTGAAGCGCTTCCCGGCCTGCTGCTCGCCGCACCGGGCGCCCAGGTCCTCCTGATCGGCTCGGGAACATACCCGGCCGGCTCCCGCCTGCCCGATGTTCCCGCCGTCCCCGGCACCATCAGAGATCTCGGGCAGTGCCTGATCGACCACGCGGGGCTGGACCCGGCCAATCTGACCATGCTGATCGACCCCTCCGACCCGCGGGAACTCGGCGCCGCCCTGGTCCAGGCGGCACAGCGGGCGCGAAGCGCGCTGTTCGTCTACTACGTGGGCCACGGCCTGGTCAGCAGTCACAACGAGCTTCATCTGGCCACCCGTTCGACCGTCGATCTCACCAAGGGGATTCCCAGCCACCAGGCCCTGCCCTACTCGGTCGTCCGGGAGGTCGTCGCCGACTCCCCGGCCCGTCTGACGCTCATCGCGTTGGACTGCTGCTTCGCCGGTCGGGCACAGGGGACCACCGGCCGCGCCGACCTCGACCAGGTCTTCGATACCGCCCGGCAAGGCATGTACCTCCTGACCTCCACCAACAGGGACGAGGCCGCATGGGCCCCCGAGGGACGGCGGCACACCGCCTTCACCGGTGCCCTCATCCACCTGCTGACCGGTGGAGACCCCACGGCCCCACCGCTGCTGACCCTGGACGATCTCTACAGGTCACTGTCCCGCACTCTTCCCGAGCAGGGTTTTCCCCGGCCTCGGCGCCAGGCCGCCGACTACGGAGACCGGCAGCCGATTGTCCCCAACCCCGCCTACCGGAGCAGATCTCCGGATGCCCCGAGGGAGCAGGTGGGAGATTTCAGCCCCTACCGGGGGCTGGCCGCTTTCGGCCCGGAGGACGCCGGGTTCTTCTTCGGCCGCACCGATCTCATCACCGCCCTGGTCGACCGGGTGACCGAACACCCTTCCCAGGCAGGGCCGCTCGTGGTGATCGGACCGTCCGGGTCGGGCAAGTCGTCACTGCTCCGTGCCGGTCTGGTCCCCGCCCTCCAGCGGGCACCACACTCCGGCGAGACCGGCACCCAATTCATGACCTTGAGCCCCGGTGACGATCCGGTGGGCATGCTCGCCAAGCGGTTCGCCGTTCCCGGCGGCTCCTCTCCCGAGGAGCTCCGGCGACGGCTCCAGGATCAGCCCGGTCATCTCGGTGAGACGCTCGGCCAGATCCTCGGCGACCGGGCCGAGCGTCCGGTCATCATCGTCGACCAGTTCGAGGAGGTTTTCACCGCCTGTCCCGACGAACACCAGCGTCGAATCTTCGTCGAGGCACTGCACTCCGTATCCGCCGGTTCCGGGGGTGACGTCCCGGCCGTGGTCGTCATCGGAGTGCGGGCCGACTTCTACGGACACTGCACGGCCCATCCGGAACTCCTGTCCGCCCTGGACCACCCCCTGGTCGTCGGCCCGATGACGACGGCACAGCTACGTGAGGCCGTCGAAGGACCGGCCGCGCTGACGGGGCTGATCCTGGAAGACGGGCTCGTCGACCTCCTTCTGGAGGATCTCGGGACCGGCGCGCAGCTCAGCGCGATGGGAATGGGCGGCGTTCTCCCCCTTCTCTCCCACGCCCTGCTGGCGACCTGGCAGAACCGGGAGGGGCGGACCCTGACCCTGGCCGGATACCGCACGACCGGGGGAATCGCCAGGTCACTGGCGCAGACCGCCGACACCACCCTGGGGGACCTCGACTCCGCGAGCCATCGGACCGCCCGGCGGCTCCTGCCCCGCCTGGTACGGCTCGGCGAAGGCACCGAGAGCACCCGGCGCACGGTCCCCCTGGCCGATCTGCTTCCACCGGCCGCCGCGCCGGGGCACGTCGAGGCACGGCAGGTCCTCGACCGTTTCGTCCGCGCCCGGCTGGTGACGGTTGACGAGGACAGCGTGCAACTCACCCACGAGGCCCTCATCCGCGCCTGGCCCCAGCTACGTCTCTGGATCGAGGAGGATCGCGCCACCTTGCTGGTGCTCCAGCAGCTCGGTGAGAGCGCCCGTGAATGGGCCCGGCATGACCGCGACCCCGCCTTCCTCTACCAGGGCACCCGTCTCCTCGCGGCTCAGCAGGCCCGTACCCGCGGGGAGGGCGACTCCCCGCGCCACCACGTCACGCTGACCGCGACCGAGCAGGCGTTCCTCGACGCGGGTTCGGCGTCGATGAGGCGGCGGGGGCGGCAGCGTCGGCTGATCCTGACGGTGCTGACCGGACTGCTGGTCGTCGCCCTGGCAGCCGCGGGTCTGGCCGAGAGCCGGCGCCGGGTGGCCGACGAGCAGACCGCCGCGGCACGCGCCCAGCGAGACCGCGTCGTCGCCAGCCTCGTCGCCGCTCGCGCAGGCGTCCTGCGGCCCACCGATCCGGTGAACGCCACCCTGCTCAGCATCGCCTCCTGGCGGCTCGGGCAGGTTCCGGAGGCCCGGGGCAGCCTGTACGAGGCACTGGATCAGCTGGAACGGTCCGTGGTCACCGTCCCCGGCGCGGTCGTGTACGAGCTCAGCCGGGACGGCACGGAACTCGTCGCCTTCGGACCGGACGGTGGCGGCGTCTGGGACGCCGCCACGGGCAGGCGGCTGCGAACGCTGAGCGGCTCCGGCTCGAACGTCACCGTGCCGATGAGCAGGGGCGCCGCAGCGGGGAGGTCGTTCAAGGCCGTCACGCTCAGTCCGGACGGCCACACGCTGGCGGTCGTCACCCCGAAGGGCAGGGTGCGGCTCTGGGACACCGAAACAGACAGTCAGGTGGGCGCCGAGTTCGGCTCCGAGGTCAAGGCGGTGGAGTTCAGTCCCGGCGGAAAACGGCTGATCCTCGACAGGGGAGAGCCCGAATGGTTGGCGTTCGATCTGGAGGTCTGGGACGTGGCCCGGCAGGTCATGCTCCACAGGACCCTCTCAAGTCGGCGACTGGTCACGTTCAGCCCCGACGACCGGCTGGCGGCCCACTTCGACCTGGACGGGAACACCGTCGTCTGGGACCTGGTCTCGGGGAAGAAACGTCTCACTCTGGGAACGAGGCCAACGGGAAGCGAGGCGATAAATACTGACACATTGGGAATAGCCTTCAGCCCCAGTGGAAAGTACCTGGCCGTTGCCGGCCACAGTAGCGGCCCGCGACTGTGGGACCTCGGCACCCGGCAGGTCTACCAGGACGAATACGGCGTTGACGGCTACAGCGTTAACGACTACGACGGGGTCGGCGTGGCCATGCTGCGCTTCAGCTCCGATGGACGGTTCCTCGCCGGATTCGACGACGACAGAGCCGTGTGCCTGTGGCGCGTCGCCGATCACGCTCTGCTCCAGCGCTACAAGCCCGCCTACGAGGAGGTCTTCGACTTCCGGTTCACTCCGGACGCCTCCGCGCTCAGGCTGGTGGGCGACGACGGTGCCGTACTCACTCTTGACCTGCGCGCCGACAGCCACCCGACGATCGTCGAAGGAGCGTCGCTGAGCCGCGACGGCTCAACGGTCGTCTCGGTGGGAGACACCGGCACCACCCTGCTCGACTCACGCAGCCGCAAACCGATCGGGTCGATCCCCAACAACGCCTTCGACACGCTGGAGGTCGGACCCGGCGCACGGATCGTGGCGTTGCAGAAGGGCTCCCGCGTGACACTGGCCAAACCCGCGGGCCAGGCACCGGTGGTCTTCGACCTACCCGGCAAGGCGCCGTACGGACGCTGGCAGTACTTTCTGCGCGGCATGACGTTCAGTCCCGACGGAAAGAGCATCGCCTTCGTCACCGGTGACGACACCAAGCCCAGGCAGACGGTCCTGCTGTACGACGTCGCGACCGGGCGGCGACTCCACTCGATCGAGGTCGATCGCATCGACAGGCCGAGCGGGATGTTGGCCTTCCAACCGGGTGGCCGGCTGCTCGCACTCGGCACCTACCCCGGACGCGCACTCGACCTGACCTCAGGCAAGGTCCTTCCGGAAGAGTTCGGCCCGGGGACGAACCAGATAGGCGCACTGGCCTTCAGCCCCGGCGGCGACTTGATCGCCGTCGGCGGCAACGACGGCCAGGTCACCTTCTGGGACGCGACCACGTTCAGACGGGTCGGGCTCAGCCTCCGCGGTCACAAGAACGGCGTCGCCTCGCTCGCCTTCTCCAGCAGGGACGATCTGCTCGCCGTCGCGGCATCCGACGGCGTGCGGATCTGGGACGTCGCGAGCCGGCGCCAGCTAGGTCTCCCGCTGACCACCCTGGGAGGTGACGTGACCTTCGCCCCCGATGGGTCGGCCCTGTACACGACCGGAAGGACCGAGGAGGAGGAGACCTGGCTCTCCACCTTTCCCACAGATCCGGAGCAGGCAACCGCCACGCTCTGCGCCCGGGTGGGAACCACTCTCTCAAGGAAGGAGTGGACGAGACTCATCCCCGAATCGCCCTACCGCGAGATCTGCCCGAAGGGCGCGGCGGGGATCAGCTAGGCGGTGTCCGCTCGGTCATGGGATGGCTCCCCCAGGACACCCCTGTTTGAGGGCGTCCACCACCGGCACGTTGTCGGTGCTGTCGGCCGTCGCGGTGACCACCGGCACACCGATGGAAGCGCCGGCTTCGGCCGTGACCGCCGAGGTCTCCCCGCTCCGTGCGATGAGGGCGATCGGCAATCCCGCTGGGATCTTACTTCTGGCGTCCCGCACCCTGCTTTTCGCGAATGCCGGAGACCAGCTCCCAGACATTTGTCGAAGGGTTCTTCAACGGATTCCTGCCGTCCGGGCTAAGTTTTTGCGCCCTGTCGCACGCTGCGCCGACCCCGGCCGAGAAATCGGAGAACCTGGTGTTTTTCTCACTCCAGGAGGGGACGATCTTTTTCAGTTTTTTCTTGGCGGCATCGGCCGATTGAAACGGCCTCGCGCAGTCGGCGTGGTGAAGGATCAGCCAGAGTTCGAAGCACGGCGTGGAAAGACCCAGTCTGACCCTGCCGCTCTTCCCTGCTTCGCGCGTCATCTCGGCGGTGAGCTCCCCGTCCAGTTCTGTATCCAGGATGCACCAGACGGCATCGTAATCACTCGACACACGATCGACAGCTTCACGTACCTTAGCGAGATGATCACCCTTGGGGACGTCCACATCGATCTGAGGGCCACGTCGGGAGCGCATACCCGTGAAATAGTCTTTCTCGGTTTTCCCTTCGCACAGGATCAGGAAGGTAGAGCGTTCTTCTTTGGTCCCCTTTTTACCTCCCTTCAGGTTGGTCTCAGTGCTGATCTTCGTAGACTTGGATGTCTGGGGGGACATCGCCTACCTCTCCGCGCCTTGAGAGCGCAGTGGCGAAGAGCTCGTCATTGACGATGGGGACGGCGCCATAGCGGCCGGCCATGTATCTGCGCTCCCGGTTCTCGTCCCGGCGCGGCTTGAACTCGGAAAGCGGGAACAACTCCGTCGCACCGCATTCGTCCTTCTCCGTGAACCAGACGTGGTCTCGATGAAGCACTTCCTCGCCCTGGATCCGGCCGAGCAGCGTGGCGTCGTGGCTGGTGAAGACGAGCTGGGCACCCAGAGGATTGGTCGAGGGTTCCCTGAAGAGCTTGACCAGTTGAGCCGACAGGTACGGATGCAGACTCGCGTCGAGCTCGTCCACGATGAGAAGGGTCCCTCGATCGAGTGATCTGAAGACCGGGATCCCCATTTCATAGAGGGCCCTGGTGCCGAAGGATTGGTCTCTTAAACTCAAGGGGAATGTGCCGTTTTCTCCCCTGTGTTGGAAGAACACTTCCTTACGCCGTTGCAGTGAGTACCTTTCGGGTCTTCCCACCCGAGAGAGCCCTTCCAGGCGAGCGGTTCGCTCGGCGAACTCCTCGTCCGTCTCATCGACGATCTCGGCCGACTCGATTCCGGTGTCCGCAGCCTGCAACAGCGACGTCAGACGATCGAGATAACCCGAGCGGTCAAGGGACTCGACGCTACGAAGGAGGTGCGTCATCGCGGGCTTGCGATCCAGGACACCGACGAACCAGTCGTAAACCGGCCTGACCAGACCCTGCTTCGATCGCGCCGCGACGGACAGGAAGAGCACGTTCGAATCCGTGATGCCTTCCACCTGCCTCATGGACTCCGGAGAGTGCTCTCCATACGAGTAGGTGTCCGAGTTCCGATGGAAAATCGTGCGTTTCCGCCCCACTGGATAGCTGTACATCCACTCCTCGGTCACCTGCGTGTCGTCGACCGAGAATCCGTAGGTGTAGCGAGTCCTCTCAAGGAGGAGATCGACCACGTAGGTGGACGGCTCTTCCCGCATCGCGGGATTCAGAGCGAAGGGGGATCGCTGGATGCCGGCGCCCGGCTCGCTCTCCCTGAGGGAGCCTCGCACCAGGTTTCGCATGTAGACCAGCGCATCGATGACGTTGGACTTGCCGGAGGCGTTGGGGCCGAAGAGCCCGACCACGGGGACGCACTCCCAGTCAACGTCGGCCGGACTGTCGGAACTGTAGTTGAGAGTCAGCAACAACTGCTGTTCATCGCGGAGCGATCGGTGGTTGGCCGTACGGAAACTTAGCAACATTGACGTGCCGACCTCCTTCCCACAGGGGATCTACCCTCAGTCGTGCGGAAGAACCGCACGAATGAGCGTGAGCAACTGTACGGGACCAACCATCCGATTGTCCGGAAGATCAACAGGTCGACATCTACCGCGAAGAAGCGGCGACGCACGACCTCGCCTTTTGCGCACTCGACAAAAACAGGAAAACAGCCTTCGAAACTACCTAAATAGGATTTTTAGTCATATAGCATGATAAGCAGGAAGTTAACTTGACACTCACCTGGCACAATGAGGATTCGAACGACGAGCACGAAACGACGGACTCACCAAACGAACTTCACCTTGCGAAGTCCTACGGGAGGATCTCCCTCAGGGTGCCACCGGAGTACGGCCGCCGCCGTCGCCCACCCGTCCGGCTCACCGCTAAGCCCCCCCGCCCGACCTGCCGGCGGTCCCGGGAAACCACCAGTTGCGGTCGCCGAGGAGCTCCATCACCGACGGCACCAGGACCAGACGGACCACGGTGGCGTCGATGAGGACGGCGGCCGCCAGGCCGATGCCCATGATCTGGAGCGCCCTGTCGTCGAATGTGCCGAACGCGGCGAACACGCAGAACATGATCGCGGCGGCTGCGGTGATCACGCGGGCCGTCGCCGCCAGGCCCTCGGTGACCGCGCCGCTGTTGTCGCGGGTGCGGGCGTACTCCTCCTGGATCCTGGAGAGCAGGAACACCTCGTAGTCCATGGTCAGCCCGAACGTCACCACGAACAGCATCATCGGCACCCACGCGTCGATCGGCCCGCCGGTACCGAGGCCGAACACATCCCACTGGAAGATCGCGACGACCGCGCCGTAGGAGGCGCCGATCGACGCCAGGTTCACCGCGATGGCCTTCAGCGGTACGACCAGGCTGCGGAAGACCGGCACGAGCAGCACGAACGAGGCGAGCAGCACCGCGCCGGCCGTCCCGGGCAGCCGGTCGAAGGAGTGCTCGGCGAAGTCGATGCCGGCCGCCGTACCGCCGGTGACCAGGACGGGGGCGGGCAACTCGGCGCGCAGCGCGTGGACGAGGCCGGTGGTGGCCTCGTCCTGCGGGCCCGTCTCGGGCACGACCAGTGCGGTCCGCTCGTCCAGCGCGGTCACGTCGGCCACCCCCGGCGTGCTCGCGGCCTGGGCGACCGCCGGGCCCAGCGGGCCGGCGGAGACCAGCACGAGCGGGCCCGCCGCGCCGGGGCCGAAGCCGCCGGCCAGCAGTTCGTGGGCGCGGCGGGTGGTGTCGGAGATCGGCCGGTTGCCCGCGTCCGACCAGCCGAAGCGCAGGCTCGCCGCGGGCAGCGCGAGGCCGAGGAGCAGTCCGAGCGCGAGGGCACCGGCCAGGAAGGGACGGCGCTGCACGGCCCCGCTCCACCGGCGCGCCCACGATCCGGCCGTCCCACGGCGGAACGGCAGGGAGAAGCGGTCGACCCGGGTGCCGAGGAGGCTGAGCAGCGCGGGCAGCAGGGTGAGAGCGGCGAGCATCACCATGAGCACGCCGCACCCGGCGGCCAGCGCGATGCCGCCGCCCACCGAGGGGCCGAGGAACAGGATGCCGGCGCCGGTGATGATCACCGTGATGCCCGCGAACAGCACCGACCTGCCCGCGGTGGTCATCGCCCGTACGACGGCGTCCTCGACGGTACGGCCCTCTCCCAGCGAGGCGCGGAAGCGGGTGACGACGAGCAGCGCGTAGTCGATGCCCACGCCGAGGCCGAGCATGATGGTCACGAACACGGCGAATCCCGGCGTGGGGACGAAGTTCCCCAGCAGCGAGAGCAGGGAGGCGGCGCAGACCACCCCGGTCACGCCTACCAGCAGCGGCAGCACCGCCGCGATCAGCGACCTGAACGCGACGAGCAGGATCACCGCGGCGGCCAGCAGCCCAATGCCCTCGGTGAGGCCGCCGGGCGTGAAGTCGGCGAAGTCCTCACCGAACAGCTCGACCGTGAGGAGGGGGACGGCTGGGGTTCCGGAGGCCGGAGCGGCGGCGGGGGCGCGGAAGGCGTCGCGGATCTCCTTGAGCCTCGCGGCGCCTTCCTCGCCGGTGTGGCGGATCGGGACGGTGGCGACGGTGCCGTCCGCGGACACCTGCCCGTAGGGGGCTTCCGGCGGCACCTGGGATCGGCCCGCGGCGCCGGCCGGTGTGCGGGTGGCGACCTCCACGCCGGGAACGGTGTTCATGCGGGCGATCAGCCCGGTCACCGCCTGCCGCACCCCGGGGGCCCGTACGCCCGACGGCGCGGACACCACGAGGCTGCCCTGGGGTTCGGCGGGGCGGTCGCCGAGCAGGTCGGCGGCCCGCTGGCTCTCCGAACCGGGCAGTGTGAAGTCGTCGGTCGTGACGCCGGGCGCGCGGGCGGCGCCCACGACGAGGGCCGCGGCCAGGGCCAGCCAGGCGAGCAGCACCAGCCACCTGCGGCGGGCGCAGAAGCGGGCCAGGGAGTTGAGGGATGTCATGGGTCCGGACGTTAGGAGCGCGCACCGCCCGAGGTCGTCCACCCGGCGCGGGCGACGCCCTACCGCATCGGCGGTAGCGCGGAACCCCTGGAGTCCCGAAGGCCGTCCCGGTGAAGCGAGACCCGATGGGCTCACCTCCGGCACGCACCGCACCGTGACGGAAAGGAAGCCACGGACCGGCGGCGGAGCCACCCGGGAAACACACCGTCTCCCGGCGGGGTGAAACTCCATGGGCACCGCACCGTGACGGAAAAAGCCCACGAACCGGCGGCGGACCCGAACACGACGAGCCCACCCGGGGAAACGCGCTGCCTCCCGACGAGGTGAAACTCTGCGGGCGTGGCCGCGCCGCCGTCGCCGTGAACGCCGTGAGTGCCGTCAGCGCTGTTCCGGCAGGCCGGGACGGACCAGGCCGCCCTCGTAGCCCAGCACGACGAGCTGCGCCCTGTCGTGCACGGCCAGCTTCGCCATCATGCGGTTGACGTGCGTCTTCACCGTGGCGGGACTCATCTGCAGGCGCTCGGCGATCTGGAGGTTGCTCAGCCCTCCGGCGACCCTGGCCAGCACCTCGCGCTCACGATCGGTCAGCGGCGCCAGCCTGGCCCGGCCGGGCGCGGGATCGGGCCTGGCCGAGAACTCCTCGATGAGCCGCCGGGTGACGCCCGGCGACAGCAGCGCGTCCCCCCGGGCGGCGACGCGTACGGCGTGGCGCAGCTCGGCCGGTTCCGCGTCCTTGACCAGGAAGCCGCTGGCGCCCGAGCGGAGCGCCTCGTAGACGTACTCGTCGAGATCGAAGGTGGTCACCACGACCACCTTGGCGCCGCCCGCCGCCACGATCCTGCGGGTGGCCTCCAGGCCGTCGAGCTCCGGCATGCGGATGTCCATCAGCACGACGTCGGGACGGAGCTCGGCGGCCAGCCGCACGGCTTCGCGGCCGTCGGCGGCCTCGCCGAGCACGGTGAGGTCCTCCTCGGAGTCGAGCAGGGCACGCAGGCCGGCGCGGACCAGCGGCTGGTCGTCGGCCAGCAGAACGGTGATCACGCCGGGAGCCACACGGCGACCTGGAACCCGCCCTCCGGCCGGTCGCCGACCACGAGCCGCCCGCCGACCGCGGCCACCCGCTCCGCCATCCCGGCCAGCCCGTACCCACCACGGGTCACGTCGCCGATCAGGTCATCGCCGATCGGCCGACACTCGCCGCCGGTCACCTCACCACCGGTCCCCCGCCGCTCGCCATCGCCGGGCCGCCCGTGCACGCCGCTCGATGCGCCCGGCGGGAGCGTGCCGCCGCCCCGGCCGTCGTCATCCACCTGGATGGTCACACCGCCCGTCTCGAAGCTCAACCGGACCCGCGCCGTGCTCGCCCCCGCGTGGCGCATGGTGTTGGTGAGCGCCTCCTGCACGACGCGGTAGGCGGTCAGGTCCACCGCGGGCGCCAGCGCGCGCCGCTCCCCCGCGACCTCGAACTCTACCGGCAGGCCCGCCGAGGCGACCAGTTCCTCCAGCTGCCCCGCGCCCGGCATCGGCCGCTTTCCCTCCGGCCCGTCCTCGCGCAGGACTCCGAGAATGCCCTTCATCTCCGCCAGGGCCTCGCGGCTGGCCGTACGGATCACCGACAGCGCCTCGCGGGCCGCCTCGGGGCCGCCGGAGCGGTCGATCGCCTCCGCGGCGACGGCGGCGTGCAGCGCGATCAGCGACACGGTGTGGGAGGTGACGTCGTGCAGTTCCCTGGCGACCTTGAGCCGCTCCTCCCGCGCCCGCCCGCGCGCCATCTCCTCGCGGGTGCGCTCGGCCTCGACCATCCGCCGCTCCACCTCGCGGGCGTGCGCGCGGCGGGCCCCGGACACCTCGGCGAGCTGTCCGACCACCACCGCGATGAGCGCCCACAGCAGCAGGCCGGTGAGGTTGTCGAGGGTCCTGTCGAGGAGGACGGCGCCTGTGGGGACCGCCACGAGGAAACCCGTACCCGCCCAGCCCAGCGCCCGGCGTCCGGCGGAGATCGTCGCGAAGACGGCGATCAGCGCGGGGGCCGGCCACAGCGCGTAGGCGTAGCCGAGGACGAAGAGGACCGCCGCCGGGACCGCGCAGACGGCCAGCCCGAACCCGGGCCACTCGCGGGGCCCGGCCAGGCCGAGCACGGTCAGGGCGAGCAGCCCGTAGCCGAGAGCGTCGAGCGGCCGGGCGCCGGGCTGGTTGCCGTAGGCCATGACGGAGGAGAACCCGACGACCACGGTCATGGCGGCCACCAGTGCGAACCTGCTCATCCCCGCACGGTAATCCGCCCGGCGCTCCGGGGCGTCCACCCGTGGCGGTATCCCGCCTACCGCGAGGGGCCGACACCCCGCGACCGTACACCGCCACGGTGATTCCATCGGGTCTCCGGCGGGAAGTCGATACTCTGACGCGTCTCACCCGAGGCCGCGGGGAACGGCGGCGCGGCCGGAAGGAGGAGCGCCATTGAGTGCGATGACCTTCCACACCCACGACCTGCCGGCCGGGGACCGTTTCCCCTGCTGGTTCGAGATGGCCACCCAGGCGCACGTGCGCGCCTGGGTCCGCAGCGAACATGAGAACAACTTCGCGGCCACGATGCGCGTGTTGCAGCTGGGCGAGGTCCAGGTGTCGCTGCTCTCCTACCCCTCACTCCAGGTGACCCGAACTCCCAGGTTGATCCGCGAGAACGATCCGGAGAGATATCTGCTCAACCTCAACCTGAACGGCTCGGCCGGCCTCACCTACCGGGGTCGCTCCGCCCTCTACCGCGCCGGGGAGTTCGCCTTCTACGGCACCTCCCACCCCAGCCAGGGATGGCGATCGTCGCAGGAGGAGCCGGCGCGGTCGCTGATCGTGCAGTTCCCGCGTGCCCTGCCGGGCCTGCCCGCCGACAACGTCGACCAGCTCGCCACGGTGCCGATCTGCGTCCGGAGGGGCATCGGCGCGGTGCTGGCCGCCCACCTGTCCCAGCTGATGAGGGACGCGGACGGCTACACCGGAGCGGACGAGACCGCCCTGTCCGGCATCACCCTCGACCTGGTGGCGGCCACCATCGCCCACCGCCTGGACGCATCCGACGCGCTCACCCCCGAGACCCGCCGGCAGGTCCTGCTCCAGCGCATCGACCACTTCATCGAGCGGCGGCTCGCGGACCCGGATCTGAACCCGGAGGTCATCGCCGCGGCGCACCACATCAGCCTGCGCTACCTGCATCGGCTGTTCCAGGCGCGCGGCGGCCCCACCGTCGGGGCCCGCATCCGCCAAGCCCGGCTGGAACACTGCCACCGCGATCTGACGGACCCGCGGCTCGACAGCCTGCCCCTGCACATGATCGCCGCCCGCTGGGGGTTCGGCGACCGCACTCACTTCAGCCGCCTCTTCCGCTCCGCCTACGGTGTCTCGCCCGGTGACTACCGGCACACGCGGAACAGCAGCGGGTAGTGCGCTGATCTCCACAGGAGCGTGCGCCGGCGGTCACATCCCGCGCGCCACGGCGATCTAGCCTTGCTCTGCACCAAGAAGCGACATCTCGGTCGGACCTCGCCATCCAGGTACGGAGTCTCGCATGCCCATCCGCCGCACTCGCCTCGCCCGCAGGATCGCCCCGCTGGCCGCCGCACTGACCCTCGCCGGCGCGCTCGCCGTCCCCGCCTCGGCGTCCGCCGGCCACTCCGCCCTGACGTTTTTCATCATCAGGAGCGCCAACGACTGTACGCAGGCTTCGTTCGATTACACCTATACCTATATCAACACCTTCAATGGCCGTAAGGCGTACAACGTGTATGTGGACGGGGCGCTGTCGGACTACGGCATCGACTGCTACACCGACAACTACGGCGGCGCACTCCAGTTCAAGGGATACCGGTACTCCGGAAGTACGTGGACCTACCACTCCGCAACCGTCTTCGTGACCTATGAGGCCATCGACGGCATGACCGAGTTCACCACGAGCGCTCTTCCCAACGGCCTGTACTCC
The DNA here is from genome assembly GCF_050943795.1 of Streptosporangium sp. CA-115845. Classification (NCBI taxonomy): domain Bacteria; kingdom Bacillati; phylum Actinomycetota; class Actinomycetes; order Streptosporangiales; family Streptosporangiaceae; genus Streptosporangium; species Streptosporangium sp. CA-115845. The sequence continues at coordinate 8,482,328 of NZ_CP191988.1, forward strand.
GACCTGCACTTCCGAGCCTGCAACAAGGGGCCGACGGGTTACGTCGGCACCTGCGGGGCCTGGACGGGCTCGTGATCCCGGGCACCGGGTACTGGACCACCTGTTCCGGACGACGGAGAGCGTCCGTCCCCGTCGCCGATCCGCCGCCGTCCGGCGGCTCGGCCGCCAGGAAGCTGCTCCCGTCATGGCCGGCAGGTTCGGCCACCTCCACGATGGGCCGGCGTTCCTCCTGGCCGGGTGCCTCATCGGGCTCACGCTGACACCGTGAGAAAGCCTCAGCGCAGGATCTCGGCGAGGCGGCGCCATTCCTCGCGGGGCAGGTCGTAGCCCGACGCGGTGATGACCTGCAGCGCCACCTGGTCCGCGCCCGCCGCCTGGAAGTCCTCGACGCGTGCCCGGATCCGCTCCTCGTCGCCCCAGGCGAAGAGCGCGTCGATCAGCCGGTCGCTGCCGCCGCCGGCCAGGTCGTCCTCGGTGAAGCCGCCGCGCAGCCAGTTGTTGACGTAGTTCCGCAGCCCCAGGTACAGCTTCAGCCCGCCGCGTGCCAGGGTGCGGGCCCGCTCCGGGTCGGTCTCCAGCACGACGCCCAGCTCGGGAACGAGCAGCACTCCCTCGCCGAGAACCTCGTGGGAGGCCGCGACCTGCTCGGCGGTGACGAGGTAGGGCAGGGCACCGGCCGCCCGGTCCCGGGCCAGGCCCAGCATCTTCGGCCCCAGCGCCGCCAGCAGCCGGCGGCTCTGCGGCACCGGGGCCGGGGCCCGGTCCAGGGCGTCGAGGTAGTCGATCATGGCGCCGTACGGGCGCCGGTAGGTGTCGGTGGCCTCGGGGTGGCTGACGCCCAGGCCCAGCAGGAAGCGTCCGGGGTGGGCCTTCTCCAGCTCGGCGTACCGCTCGGCGGTGTCGGCGGCGTCGTGGTGCCAGATGCTCTGGATGGAGGTGCCCACCACGATCCGGGAGGTGGCGTTCACGATGTCGGCGGCCTTCTCGACGCCGCTGTTGCCGAGCCAGATCGTGCCGAAGCCGAGTTCCTCCAGCTCCGCGGCCGCCTCGGCCCGCACCCCCGCCTCCTGCCAGGCCAGCCCGCTGAAGACGCCGTACCGCCCGATGTTCGGGGTCTCGCTGCTCATGGGGAAAACCTCCAGGTCGTCAGGTCCCTCGTCGGCCAACACGTCAGATGATCTCGCTTGTTCCGCAGCAGTGATCTTTCCGACGCGCCGGAGGCGCCGGTCGGAGTGAGGACCTGACCCACGAGGAGAAGCGGCCCCGTCCGGTGTCCACCGGACGGGGCCGCCGGGTCAGCGGGCCTCGTGGCGCCGCTGGCAGGCGATGCAGTACCGGGCGAGCGGACGGATCTTCAGCCTCTCGAAGGGAATGTCCGCGTCGCAGCCGACGCACCGGCCGTAGGCGCCGGAGTCTAGGCTCTCCAGGGCCCGCTTGGTCTCCGCGAGGTCGCGGCCCGCGGCGGCGAGGGCGACGAGCTCGTCCTGCCGGGACGCGACCTCCCCGTCCTCCACCGAGGCTTCGAGCTCGTTCACCCGGGTGGTACGCCACAGAAGCTGCTCGTCCAGTTCCTCGCGGATGATCCGGACCTGCACGCTGCTGAGACGGGTGCCCTCACTGCTGACTGACATGATCGGAAGTCCTTTCCAAAGCTGAGAACGCCAGGCGGCGCGCATGGCCGCGCTCGTCATCGAGTTCGCCCGGCGTGGCCTGGTCGCGGCCTCGCGGGCATGGCGTGAAACGGGCCGGGTACGGCCCGATGGAACCTGCGGGATATCCGGCCGGGGCGGGGTGTGCACAGAGCCGCGGCCGTTCCACGGCTCTGTCCGGTGACACGCGAACGCGGCGGACGGCAGAGCGCGCCCCCGGGTGTTCGGTGAACACCGGCGCGCGTACGCCACCCGCCGGTCGAGCGCGTGGCCCGACAGGTGGTGAAGGGGGTGGATCGGCTAGATCAGGGGCGGGCTGCGCGAGCCCGAGGTCCGGTGGGTGGCCAACTGGGGGCTGCGCACCATGTCCGGGTCCCGCCACGCGGGGGACAGGAGCGGTAACAGGTCCGCCGGATCGGAGGCGGAGCGCTGGTGCAGCCGCCGGAGGGCCGGCAGGTGCTCGAAGGCGCCGGCGGATGCCCTCGGCATGGTCGACGACTGTTCGAGCCAGTTCCCGGGCTCCCAGACGTCGCCGATCGCTCCGGCGGACCGATGGGCGGGGCCGCCGCCGTACGAGGCCGGGGCCAGGGCGGCGAGCAGGAGGGCGGCCAGAACCAAGCCCACCGCCACGGACAGGGCGGTGGACTCACGTGGGGTTCGCCACGAGGTCGCCATGCTGCCGACCATAGCCCAACCAGCGAAAACAGGCACATGCCCAGTCCGCTGCCGCTGGACTCGCCGATCCCGGATCCGCCGGTGTCCGCACTAATCCGGCCCCTCTGCCCGGTCCGGCCAGAAAGATCTACCGGAACCCGGCCCCGGCAAGCGGCAGTTCAGCGGCTGCCAAGGCGTGCGCGTCAGGCTGTTCCGTATGTCGTTCCTACCGAGAACCCATGAGATTCCCGCGGGTGTGGAGCATGAGCGGTTCCGCATCCGGCCCATCACGGTGCACGACGCGGTGCGTGACTTCGACGCCGTGATGAGCAGCGCCGCCCGGCTGCGGGAGCGCTTCCCGCTGTGGGGCGGCTGGCCGCTCGACGACATGACGCTGGAGGACAACCTGATCGATCTGGCCTGGCACCAGAAGGAGGCGCTGCTGCGCAGGTCGTTCAACTACGCGGTGCTGAGCCCCGACGGCTCCCGCCTGCTCGGGTGCGTCTACGTCGATCCCCCGGAAAGGCAGGGGGCCGACGCCGACGTGTCGTTCTGGGTGCGGGCCGACGAGGAGGACACCGGCCTGGAGGAGGAGCTGGAGACGGTGGTCCGCGCCTGGTTGCGCGAGGCGTGGCCGTACCTCTCGGTCCGCTGGCCCGGCAGGGAGATCTCCTGGCAGGAGTGGGACCTCCTGCCGCCATACCCTGGAGGATCGTGAGAGCGGGATCGGGGCGGCGAGAATCCAGCACCGGACAGGGTGCGCCGCTCAGGCCGTTCAGTCGCTGACCCGGCTGCGGTTCTGGTAGAGGAGATCGGCGTACTCGGGGTGGCGGCTGATCCAGGCCAGGTAGAAGGGGCAGGTGGCCAGCACGCTCAGCCCCGACTCCCGGGCCGCGTCCAGAGAGACGCGAACCAGCGCGGAGCCGATTCCCTTGCCCTCGTGGGCCGGGCCGACCTCGGTGTGCACGAACGCGATCAGATCCGGCGCGCGGATGTACTCCGCGAAGCCCACGACCTCGGACCCGCCTGCCAACCGCGCCTCGTAGCGGCGTGCCTCGGGCGCGTCGGTGACCTTGACCGTCATATGTCCTCCTCGGCGTCGACCGCGTTCAGCCTCCCAGCCCTCCGCGATCGGTGAGATGTCAGCGGGGACAGCCCGAGGACTGGTACGGACGAATGTAGCCGACCGTGTCCCATCCTTTGTCGCCCCGCCTTCCCGCCCCCTGGCAACCGGTCACCCGTACCGAAGCAGGACGTTGTCAGAGCCGTCCCACGTGCGGGTGGCGCCGGTCCACGGCGCCGTCCGGTCGGTGATGAGGCTGAACGACGGCCGCCGGTCGGTGGACCGGCGGCCGTGCGAACGTCAGGCGGGGTCAGCGAGCGTCGTGGACCCTCACCTTCTCCTTGCGGAAGCTGTCGCCCTTGCCGTCAGGCTGGTAGCCGTTCTCCACGTTGCCCGCGATGTCAACGGCGAACCAGCGGACCTCGGTGGTCCTGTCGACCGTGATCCGCTGGGCGCCCTCGCGCATTCCCGCGGCGGCGAGCTTGGTGGAACTCGGCGTCGGGCGGCCGCCGTCCAGCGTGTAGTACACGTTGGCGGGCTCGTCGGTCTTGAAGGTGAACGTGGCGGAGGTGCTGGTCCGCCCCGTCACGCTCAGCTCCGACCTCGGCTGCCTGTTGTCGTCGGAGAAGGACCTGGCGATCTCCAGGATGCCGATCTGACCCGCGGCGAACTCCATCGCCTCCTCGTGGCCCTCCTCGAACGGCGGCTGGAAACCGACCGCCTGGAAGCGCTTGGTCTCCGGGTGGTAGACGTCCGCGCCGACCTCGAAGTCCCAGCCGATGATGCCCCGGTTGTACCAGTGCTCGTCGGCGCTGTTACCGGCCGCGGAGTACAGCACGTCCGGCACCGGACCGGTACGACCCGGCCAGATCGCCGTACCGCGCCAGGACTGGACCGCGGACAGGATGTGGTCGGAGGCCTTCCAGAAGAAGTTCTCCGTGCCGAAGTCGGGCCTCGGCAGCGTCTCACGGCCGGCCAGCTTGTAGGCACCCGGAGGCCACATGAAGTAGCCGCCGTAGGAGTGCGTGTTCATCGCGAACCTGATGTTCGGGAACCGGGTGGTGAGCCAGACCTCGTTGCGCGCCTCCGGCTCGGACAGCTCGGCCGGACCCGCGAAGGTGTCGCTGGTGCAGACCGTCGAGGCACCGCTGTAGCCGTCGAACACCGAACCGACCGAGAAGTTGCGGTTCAGGTCCACGCCCCAGGAGTTGCGCCGCGCCGGATCGCCGTTGGTCGCGTCGCAGTGGTTGACCATGTTGCGGCGCTGCATGTTGTAGTCGTACACGCTGTAGTGCCCGCCGTCGGGGTTGACCGTGGGCATGATGAAGATGTCGAGGTCGTCGACCAGCTTCCTGGTCTGCCCGTCGCGGGCGTAGTTGCGCAGCAGCCGCTCGGCGGTCTCCACACAGGTCAGCGGGGTCACCCACTCGCGGGCGTGCTCCTGGCAGTAGAGGAACACGCCGACCTTCGAACCGTCCCGCTGCTTGCCGATGCGCAGCGCCTTCACCTGGAACGGGTCACGCGAGACGGCCTCCGGCGCCTTGAGGTTGTCGGTCAGCTTCACCGCCGCCGCGGCGGCGACGAGACCGGCACCGGCGTTGCCCCGGTAGGTGGCGGCGGTCAGCAGCGCCGACGCCGCGGCGTCGCCGTTGAGCGCCGTGACCACCTGGACGGCGGTGCTGTTGATCGCACCGGACGCGTCGGTGCCGAGGTTGACCACGACGTCCTTGCCGCTCACCGACACGCTCGGCGCGGCCGAGGCGGCGTCCGGCTTCACCAGCGCGACGCTGATGTCGTTGCCGCCCTGGTGCCCGTACGCCTTGGAGGTCACGTAGAACGTGCTCGCCGCGACCGTGCCGAACTGCGCCTGCGCCGCCCGGCGGTAGCCGTTCGTCTTGTACGGCAGATTGACGATCTGCGAGATCTTCGGGAACTCCTGGGCCAGGCCGGAGATCCGGCTGGTCACCTCGGTCGGGTCCATGTAGCGGTCGACGAAGTCCGCGACATAGTGCTTGCTCGGCGCCTTGCGCCTCTCCCCCAGCCACTTGGTCACCGGGACCGTGACCGATCCACCCCGGTTGCTGGTGACGGTGACCTCGGTGGGGACCGCGGTGAGAGAGATGGGCGTGTTGAACCGGTGGTACATGTACTGACCGGCGTCGGTGAAGCGCGACATCGTCGCGGTGCCGCCCGAGCCGGGGGCCGTCTTCTTCCCGCTGTCCCAGGTGGCGGTGAGCACGGTCTGCGCGTCGGTGGCGCTCGACTTCACCTCCACCGCGAGGAAGTACTCGTTGTCGAGGCTGGTGAACCACTCGGCGCGGAGCGGGGTCAGCGTGTCGACATCCGCCGCCGCCTCCGCCGCCTTGGTGAGCGCCTCCTGCCGCGCGACCCTGTTCTCGGCCACATCGGTCTGGTCGGAGATGGCACCGCGCACGTCGAAGCCGAGGACGCGCAACTCCTGCGCCTCCTCCGGGCTCAGCACGGCGTGCACCTCAAGGCCCTCGTCGAGGGGCCTCTTGTACTCCGCGAGGTCGACGCCCATGGTGTTGAGCCGGTCGACGGCCTCCTGGTCGGGGACGATGACGCGCAGCAGCGCCACACCGTTCTGCGCCGCGCTGGGTTGCCGGTCGGGTGCGACCTCACCGGCCTGCGGCGCCGGATCGGCCAGCACAGGCATCGCGCCGAGGCCGAGGGCAAGGGGCAGGGCGAGCACGACCGCGGCGCGACCGGCTCTCCTCCCGCCGAGGGGGCTCCTCATGAAAGACTCCCCCGGTTCGCACACACCCCAGATAGTTGGCCATTCTTCAACGAAGTGCACAATTGGCAAGAATCCTCACCAGAGGCCGAATATTCACCAAGGCCCCAAAACCGCATATCAGACGCACTTAAATTTCGTAAGCAAATATTCACATGAAGGTTATATATGACTTATTTCATTCACTCCAGGGTTGTGATATATAGCAAAGATCAATAGCCTGTCAAGTAAGTACATCGCGTAATTGATGGCCGCTTGGGTGATTTATGGCCATTAGCGGCTGAGTGTCGCTATCGTGGCCGGGCGCCCCCCGGGCGATCGGCGACCGCTCCCACCGCGGCCACCCCGGCGCCTGCCGGCGAGGCACCCCGAACGACCTGGGCGGTTTCCCAAAGCCTCCGCAGAGCAAGAAGGCCTCAAGTTCCACAAACCTCAGTAACACCCACCAAAAACGCAATACGCCTTTAGACCCGCCACCTCCCCTCCCGATCGCTACCCTTCGCAATGAAAAGTCAACGGTGAGTAAAGAGGGCACTCATGGGGCGAAGGTTGATCGTGACGGTGATCGCGGGGGCGGGGGTGGCCGTCGTCGCCGGCGCGCTGTTGTTCGTCTCCGGCGAGCAGGGGTCACAGGCGGCGGGGTCCGCCCCGCAGATGCCCGCGCGGGAGGATCCACTGACCGGTCAGGAGGTCGCCCAGGCCACCACGATCGCGTCGGCGGGCTCCAGATCGCACCTGGCCGCGGGGCGGATCAAGCTGCTCTACGTGGAGCGCGACGACGACAAGGACACCTCGGACCGCCGCCGTGCGGACGCGTATCTCTACGACTACGGCAGTGACCGGCTCATCGTGCGGACCGTCGACCTCGGCCGGGGCACCGTCGTGCGGGAGACGGTGGCCCGTGGGGTGCAACCGCCGCCGTCGCCGGAGGAGGAGACGACGGCCGCCGGGCTCCTGCTGGCCCACCCGGGATACGGCAAGGTCGCACGCGAGGCGTACGCCAGGGCGGGGGGCGGGCGGCTGGGGTCGGCGGCGGACCTGGGGCTGCGCGGGCTGATCTTCACCCCGTCCGGCGAGAAGGGACCGGCCAGGCGGTGCGAGGTCCACCGGTGCCTGCGGCTGTTCGTCCGGCTGCCCGACGGCACCTGGCTGGACACCAGCCGGCTCGTCGTCGACCTGTCCGCCAAGAAGATCCACACCCTGGAGTGGTAATCAGTGTTCCTCCGCCTCGCCCTCTCCTGCGCCCTGCTCGCCGGAACCCTCACCGCCCCACCGGCCGCACCGATACCGCCGCTCCCCTCGCCCGGCGCATCCTCCGGCGCGTCGTCCGATGCGCCGCCGGAGACGACCGCCGCGCAGCCCGCGACGGCACCGTGTAACGCGCCGTACCGGATCGACAAGACCCTGCCCAACGGGGCGCGCTGGCAGCTCTGCTGGGAGATGCGCAACGTCGAGGGGCTGACCCTGACCAGGGTCGTCTACACGCCGAGGAACCAGCGGCCGGTCGCCGTGCTGCGCAGCACCTCGCTGGCCCAGATCCACGTGCCCTACGACAGGGGCCGGCCGCGCTACCACGACATCGGGTCGCTGGGCTACACCGCCATTCCGCTGCGGGCGGCCGACTGCCCGCTCGGCGAGCGTCGCGAGCAGTTCGTCTGCGTGACGACCAGGGCCCGCGGCCACGCGTACCTGAAGTCGGTCCCCGACCAGCCGAACCTGACGGCCCAGGGGCGTGACCTGGTGGTGTTCGCCGCCTTCCAGGTCGGCTGGTACACCTACCTGGCCGAATGGGCCTTCTCCGACGACGGCGCGATCACCCCGCGGGTGGGGGCCACCGGGTCACTCGCCGGATTCACCACCACACCGGAGCACGGCTGGCCCATCGGGGTGGGCGACGACAGGTTCGAGGCGAGCCACACGCACAACGTCTTCTGGCGCCTGGACTTCGACGTGGCGGGCCGGGCCGACGACGTCGTGGAGCAGTACGACTTCAGCGGCTCGGGCACCGCGAACCGGCGGCTGGAGCGGACGGCGTTCAGCACCGAGGCCAAGGCCGTCAGCAGGCCGATGCGCTGGTGGCGGGTGGTGGACCGCAAGGTGCGCAACGCCGACGGGCACCGCGTCTCCTGGGAGATCAACAACTCCGACAGCGCCCAGTACCGGGGCCCCGCCGACGAGGCCTTCACCCGGGCCGATCTCTACGTCACCGACTACCGCTCCTGCGAGCGCCTGGCGAGCGTCAACCCGACTCCCCGGTGCGCCAGGTCCGTCGACCGCTACACCAACGGCGAGCGACTGACCGACCCGGTCCTGTGGGTCAACGTCGGCTACCACCACGTCCCTCGCGACGAGGACGCCGACCCCATGCCGAGCCACTGGCAGGGCTTCCGCATCACCCCCCGCGACGTCACCGCCAAGAACCCGTACTGACGCCGCCGGGCACCCGGGCCGGGCGCCTCGGCCGGCCCGGGTGCCCGGCACCGCCGGTGGAGAGCATTCCGGCCTGCCCCACATAACCGACAATCGTCACTTTTCTCTCACTCAGATCTGCACCTTTTCCTAACACGCATGGTGATAGTGGACAGGGGCATGGGTTGAGAGACCCGGGTAGGGCAAGGTAGGGGCTATCGATCTACGGGAGTGAGTCATGAACGCGCACTTGGACCTGGACCGGCTCGCGGGCGGAGCGCACCATGACCCGCACTCGATCCTCGGGGCGCACCAGACTCCCGAGGGCGTGACGATACGGACGCTGCGCCCGCTGGCGCGGAAGGTCCAGGCCCTCGTGGACGACCGGGCCCACGACATGAGGCACGTGGCCCACGGCGTTTTCGCGGTGACGATCCCCGGCCTCGACAAGATCCCCGACTACCGGCTCCGGATCGCCTACCCCGATGCCGAGCCCTACGAGACGGACGACCCCTACCGGCACTGGCCCACGCTGGGCGAGATGGATCTGCACCTCATCGGCGAGGGGCGCCACGAGCGGCTCTGGGAGACCCTCGGCGCGCGGGTCATCCGGCACGAGGACACCGAGGGCACGGCCTTCTCCGTGTGGGCGCCCAACGCCCGCGGTGTCCGGGTCATCGGCGACTTCAACCACTGGGACGGCACCGCGTACCCCATGCGCTCGCTCGGCAGGTCGGGCGTGTGGGAGCTGTTCATCCCCGGTCTGGGCCCCGGTGACCGTTACAAGTTCGGCATCCTCGGCTCGGACGGGATCTGGCGGGCCAAGGCCGACCCGATGGCCCGGCGTACCGAGACGCCGCCCGCGACCGCGTCGGTGATCGAGAAGTCGGAGTACACCTGGCGGGACGAGGAGTGGATGCGGCGCCGCGCCGACAGCGTCGCGGTGCGGGAGCCGATGAGCGTCTACGAGGTACACCTCGGCTCCTGGCGCCCCGGCCTGTCGTACCGGGAGCTGGCCGTCGAGCTGGTCGACTACGTGGTGGACATGGGGTTCACACACGTGGAGTTCATGCCGGTGGCCGAGCATCCGTTCGGCGGTTCCTGGGGCTACCAGGTGACGTCCTACTACGCGCCGACCGCCCGTTTCGGCTCCCCCGACGACTTCCGCCACCTGGTCGACAGCCTGCACGAGGCGGGCATCGGGGTGCTGGTCGACTGGGTGCCCGCACACTTCCCGATGGACGACTGGGCGCTGGCCAGGTTCGACGGCACCCCGCTGTACGAGCACGCCGACCCCGCGCGGGGCGAGCACCCCGAGTGGGGCACCTACATCTTCGACTTCGGCCGCAGGGAGGTGCGCAACTTCCTGGTCGCCAACGCGGTGTACTGGCTACGCGAGTTCCACGTCGACGGGCTGCGCGTCGACGCGGTGGCCTCGATGCTCTACCTCGACTACTCGCGGCGCGAGGGCGAGTGGACGCCGAACGAGTACGGCGGCAGGGAGAACCTCGACGCGGTCGAGTTCCTCAAGGAGATGAACGCGGTCGCCTACCGCGAGGCGCCGGGCATCGTCACCGTCGCCGAGGAGTCGACCGCGTGGCCGGGCGTCTCACGTCCCGTGCACCTGGGCGGGCTCGGCTTCGGGTTCAAGTGGAACATGGGCTGGATGCACGACACGCTCGCCTACCTCAGGCACGAGCCGATCTTCCGCCAGTACCACCACCACCAGATGACGTTCTCGCTGATGTACGCGTACTCGGAGAACTTCGCGCTGCCGCTGTCGCACGACGAGGTGGTGCACGGCAAGGGGTCGCTGCTCGGCAAGATGCCCGGCGACGAGTGGCAGCGGTTCGCGAACCTGCGCGCGCTGTTCGCCTTCATGTGGGCCCACCCCGGCAAGCAACTGCTGTTCATGGGCGGCGAGTTCGGCCAGGGCTCGGAGTGGTCGGAGGAGCGCGGGCTCGACTGGTGGGTGCTCGACTTCGACGGGCACAAGGGGGTGCAGCGGCTGGTCCGCGACCTCAACCGGGTCTACAAGGACTCCCCCGCCCTGTGGAGCGTGGACGCCTCCCCGGCAGGGTTCCGCTGGATCGACGCCGACGACGCGCTGGGCAACGTGTTCTCCTTCCTCCGCTACGCCGAGGACGGCTCGGCGGTGGCCTGCGTGGCCAACTTCTCCGGCGCCCCGCACGAGAACTACCGCCTCGGCCTGCCCTTCCCCGGCTCGTGGGAGGAGGTGCTCAACACCGACGCCTACGACTACGCGGGCAGCGGCGTGGGCAACCTCGGCACCGTCGAGGCCGTCGAGGAGCAGCGCCACGGCCTGCCGTACGCCACCACGCTGCGCGTCCCGCCGCTGGGCGTCCTCTGGCTGCGCCACCCCGGCGCGTCCGAGTCCACCGTGGAGGTTGTACGAGAGCAGTTGGGGAGGCGAGCCGCGACCGAGCCGCCCGCCGGCGAGCCGGAGGAGCGCGAGGAGGCCGAACCGGCCTGATCGATCGGCTCCCTGACCTGTCTCTTGACCGGTGAGGCGACGGCGACGTTCGGGCGCCACCCCTTCGGGAGCAGCCTCCCCCGGGAACCGGACCGCGAAAGGGCCGGTCACGCAGTCGCGTGACCGGCCCTTTCCGCGTTCTCGCCCCCCTGCCTCCAACCGCTTCCCCCAAAACCTTAAATCGGCCTTATATCCGTGACCGAGGCATTGACCATCGGCAAAGGAGAACCTACGCTCAAGAAACTAATAGGAAACTTTCCTATGAGTACGGGGGCTTGGCACTCTCTGACCTGGAGCGACCCTTGCGACGCATTACCATCGGCTCCTTAATCGCAGCGGCGGCGCTGCTGGTTCCCCTGGGGATCAGCAGCGCGACGGCCGCCACACCCGCCACCGCGACCTACTCGACCGCCTCCGACTGGGGCTCCGGCTTCGAGGGCAAGGTCGTCGTCAAGGCCGGCACGAGCGCGCTGACGAGCTGGCGGGTCGAATTCGACCTCCCCGCCGGCAAGTCGATCAGCTCGGCCTGGGACGCGGACATGACGAAGAGCGGGAACCACTACACCTTCGTCAACAAGTCATGGAACGGCGCACTGGCGGCGGGCGCCTCGGTGAGCTTCGGCTTCAACGGCGCGCCCGGCGGAGTGTCCGGCGTGCTCAACTGCACGCTGAACGGCGCCGCCTGCAACGGCACCGGCGGCCCCGACCCGACACCCACCCCGACCCCGACGGTGACTCCGACCGTCGACCCCACGCCCACGCCGACCCCGACCATCGACCCCTCCGCCAAGAAGCTCATCGGCTACTTCACCCAGTGGGGCGTCTATGGCCGCAACTACCACGTGAAGAACCTGGTCACCAGCGGTTCCGCGAGCAAGCTGACGCACATCCTGTACGCCTTCGGCAACACCACCGGCGGCAGGTGCACCATCGGTGACTCCTACGCCGACTACGAGAAGGCATACACCGCGGACCAGAGCGTCGACGGCGTGGCCGACACCTGGGACCAGCCGCTGCGCGGCAACTTCAACCAGCTCCGCAAGCTGAAGAAGGCCTACCCGCACATCAAGGTGCTCTTCTCCATCGGCGGCTGGACCTGGTCCGGTGGCTTCGGCCAGGCCGCGGCCAACCCGACCGCGTTCGCCAACTCCTGCTACAGCATGCTCGAGGACCCGCGCTGGGCGGACGTGTTCGACGGCATCGACATCGACTGGGAGTACCCGAACGCCTGCGGTCTCACCTGTGACACCAGCGGTCCGAACTCGTTCAAGAACGTGATCTCCGCGCTCCGGACCAAGTTCGGCCCCAACTACCTGGTCACCGCGGCGATCACCGCCGACGGCTCCAACGGCGGCAAGATGGACGTCGCCGACTACGCCGGCGCGGCCTCGAACCTCGACTGGATCATGCCGATGACCTACGACTTCTTCGGCGCCTGGGACGCCCAGGGCCCGACGGCTCCGCACTCGCCCCTCACCGCCCTCCCCGCCCCCACGAAGCCCGGCTTCTACTCCGACGCCGCCGTCCAGAAGCTGAAGAGCAAGGGCGTCCCGGCCAACAAGATCATGCTCGGCATCGGCTTCTACGGCCGCGGCTGGACCGGCGTGACCCAGGCGGCCCCCGGCGGCACCGCCACCGGCCCCGCCCCCGGCACCTACGAGCAGGGCAACGAGGACTACAAGGTCCTCAAGACCAAGTGCCCGGCCACCGGCACCGTCGCCGGCACCGCCTACGGCTTCTGCAACGGCCAGTGGTGGGGCTACGACACCCCCGCCACCATCACCGGCAAGATGACCTACGCCAAGAACCAGGGCCTGGGCGGTGCGTTCTTCTGGGAGACCAGCGGCGACACCGCGAACGGTGAGCTCATCACCGCCATGTCCAACGGTCTCAAGTAATATCCCAATCACTCGACCCTCCGTGTGCGTCACGCCGCGGGGGGTCGAGCAGTTTCTGCGAAGATCCTCAAAATCCGGGGCAAAGTATTCACTCGGCGCATATAGCTGCTTAGACTCCGAAACGCCCTTTGATCCCCCCGGAGGACGTGTGCGAATTCGAGCCCTGGTGGCCATGGCGTTGGTTCTCACCCTCGCACCTGCGGTGCCGGCCCTCGCCGAGAGCCCTCCGGCTCCCCCGAGCGCCTCCGCGAGTCCGTCCCCCGGCCCGGATGAGACCGCGCCCGTCGACGTACCGGCCCCGCCCGCCGACGGCGAACCGGTGCCGAAGCTGGAGGCGGGGCTCGCCGCGGAGAGCGACGGGACCCGGGTGATCGTCGAACTGGCGGCCCCCGAGGAGGCGGCGCCGGTGGCCGGGGAGGCGGCGCGACTCCCCGACGCCCAGGTCGTCCTCGAACCCTCCGGCACCTCGTTCATCGTGGTCGAGGGCAGCGGCGAGTCGCTCGCCAAGCTGGCCGAGGACCCGCGAGTCCGGTCCATCCGCCGCGACCGCACCTACTCCCCCGCCGCACTGGGTTCGCTGGGCTCACTGGCCGCCAGCCTGCAGGTGATCGGCGCGGACAAGGCGCACGCCGCCGGGACCAAGGGGGCGGGCCAGACGATCGCGATCATCGACACCGGGATCGACGCCGACCACCCCGACTTCGGGGGCAAGGTCGTGGAACAGGCCTGCTTCTCCGCGACGGACGAGGGCGCGCAGTCCCTGTGCCCGAACGGGCAGACGAGCGACCCCGGATCCGCCGACGCGGAGACCCCCGCCTGCGTCCACGAGCAGGTCAACCTCTGTGACCACGGCACCCACGTGGCGGGCATCGCGCACGCCGTCGCCCCCGACGCGGACATCGTGGCGATCCAGGTCTTCAGCAGGTTCAACGACTGCGACGAGGCGGGCGGAGCCTGCCTGAGCGCCTTCGAGTCCACCATCCTGCTCGCCCTGGAGCACGTCGCGAAGCTCAAGGAGGGCGGCAGGAACGTCGCCGCGGTGAACCTCAGCCTCGGTGGCGGCCTCTACGAGAGCGCGTGTGACGCCGAGCCCGAGGTGGCGTCGTTGAAGAGCAGGATCGACGACCTTCGTGCCAGGGGCGTGGCCGTGGTGGCCGCCGCCGGGAACGAGGGCGTGGTCGGTGCCGGGGCTCCCGGCTGCCTCTCCGGCGCGGTGACCGTGGGCGCGACGGGCGACGACGACACCGTCCCCTACTGGTCCAACCACGGCTCCGTGCTCGACCTCTTCGCTCCCGGCCTGGAGATCGACTCCGCGGTGCCGGGCGGCGGCCACCAGGTCTACAGCGGCACCTCGATGTCCACCCCGTTCGTCACCGGTGCCCTGGCGCTGATGGCCCAGAAGGCACCGGGCACCCCGGACGCGCTGGAGGCCGCGCTGAAGAACGCGGGCCGACAGATCACCTACGACGGCGTGACCACTCCCCGCCTCGATCTGAACGCCGCGATCGCCGGGGGCACCCCCGGTGCTCCCGTCACTCCCCCCGCCCCTGACAATCCCTCCGACGACCCCGACCCGGACCCCGGCGCGGAGCCCAGCCCGGAACCGAGCTCGGGTCCCACGCCCACCCCCATCCCGGCCGATCCGGTGCCGACGCCGATCCCGCTGCCGACGGTGACGGTCACCGTGACGGTGACCGTCCCCCCGACGGCTCCCCCGGCGGCGGCCCCCGCGGTGTGCACGCGCGGCAAGTCCGCGAAGACGCTGACCGCCACGCAGTGGGCGACGGAGATCAGCCGGGGCTCCGGGACGATCCCGGACGCGACGCTCGGCTGCTACCTCGGCCTGGTGGGCAAGGCCAGCAAGGTCTTCTCCGAGGTCACCCGCGCCGCCACCCTGGGCACCGCGTACAAGGTGCTCAAACCCGCGAAGAAGACGTCGAAGGCCAAGCTGGAGAGCGAGCTGCTGGCCGCCTGGCTGAACTGGGCGAACGGCGGGGTGAACTTCACCGCGAAGATCAATGAGGCGGCGACGCTGAAGACGGTCCTCACCTCGGTGGAGAAGCAGCGCCTGAAGGGCACCACTCCCGCCGCGTCCACCTCGCTGCTCAAGAAGCAGGTGAACACCCGCCGGGCCGCGTGACACGGCCGTCGCACCCCGTACTCGGACACCTGCCGGGCCGCACAGGTCCGGCAGGGCCGGTGCAGGACAGCCTCGGCGCCCGGCGGGGACGGTGTGAAGCAGGTGAGTCTCGCCACACCGCACAAGCCCGGCACCGCCGGTGAAGGACCGTCACATCGCCTGCCCGGAAAGCCGGTGAACCTACGCCGATCCGCATAAGCCCGGTATGTGTCGCTTAGGGTGAAGGGCATGGACGCGACCAGGGTGATCATCGATACCGTCGACCGGTTCAAGCAGCGGCGTACCGCTCCACTGGTCCTTGAACTCGACCTCACCGAGGGCCTGACCGACGGCGCCCCGGCGGATCCGCTGGGCGCCATCCTCGCGATGCGTAAGACGAGCCTGGCCGACGTGCTGGCCGGGCTCAAGCGGGCCAGGAAGGACGACCGGGTCAAGGCCCTGATCGTCAAGATCGGTGTCCAGTCGCCGGGGCTCGCGGCCGTCCAGGAGCTCCGCCAGGCCGTCGCCCTCTTCCGGGCCTCGGGCAAGCTGACCGTCGCGTTCGCCGAGAGCTTCGGCGAGTTCGGCGGGGGCACCGTCCCCTACTACCTGGCCAGCGCCTTCGAGCGGGTCTACCTCCAGCCGTCCGGCGACGTCGGGCTCACCGGCGTCGCGATGGAGCAGCGCTTCCTGCGGGGCGCGCTCGGCAAGCTCGGCGTCGAGTACCAGCTCGGCCAGCGGCACGAGTACAAGACGGCCGCCAACACCTTCACCCAGGACCGCATGACCGACGCCCACCGCGAGTCGATGGGCCGCATCACCGAGTCGATCACCGAGCAGGTCGTGGCGGGCGTCGCCGAGGGGCGCGGGCTGGAGCCCGCCAGGGTACGCGAGCTGATCGACCAGGGCCCGTTCATCGGCGCCGAGGCCGTCGAGGCCGGGCTCGTCGACCGGATGGCCTACCGCGACGAGGTCTACGACGAGGTCAAGCGCGATGTCGGCGAGAACGCGTTGCTGCTGTACGTCGGCCGCTACGCCAAGGCGCTGACCGCGAAGAAGCTGCCGCACCCGGGCGAGCAGGCCGTCGCGCTGGTCCGCGGCAACGGCGCGATCCGGCTCGGCCGCAGCGGCCGCAGCCCGATGGGCGGCGGCGGCGCGATGGGCTCCGACACCGTCTGCGCCGCACTGCGCGCCGCCCGCCGCGACGACAACGTCAAGGCGGTCGTCTTCCGGGTCGACAGCCCCGGCGGCTCGTACGTGGCCTCCGACGCCATCTGGCGCGAGGTGGTGCTCACCCGCAAGGCCGGCAAGCCCATCGTGATCTCGATGGGCGACCTGGCCGCCTCCGGCGGCTACATGGTCTCGATGGCCGCCGACGTGATCGTGGCCCAGCCGGGCACGCTCACCGGCTCCATCGGCGTGTTCGGCGGCAAGGCGGTCATCGGCGGCCTGCTGGAGAAGATCGGCGTCACCTCGGAGATCGTCGGCGAGGGTGCCAACTCCGGGATGTTCTCCCCCACGAACGCCTTCTCCGAGGCGCAGTGGGCGCGGATCAACACCTGGCTCGACCGGGTCTACGACGACTTCGTGAACAAGGTCGCCGAGGGGCGCGGCCTGACCCGTGAGCGCGCCCACGAGCTGGCCAAGGGCCGGGTCTGGACCGGGGCCGACGCCCTGGAGAACGGGCTCGTCGACGAGCTCGGCGGCCTGGAGGACGCCCTGGCCGTGGCCCGCAGGAAGGCCGGCCTGCCCGCCGACGCCCCGGTGCGCGCCTACCCCAGGCTCAACCCGCTGGAGCGGCTGCGCCCCGCGGAGTCCAGCGAGGACAAGGCCGCCGCGCTGGCCCAGGTCCGGGTGGAGGCATGGGGCCCGCTCGCCCATCTCGCGGGCGAGCTGGGCCTGCCGTCGTACGGGCCGCTCATCCTGCCGGGCTCATGGACGATCCGCTGACCGCGTTTTCCGCTGAGTAAGCCGCCGCGTTCGGACGCGGCGGCTCTTGCCCGTACGGGAGTTTCCCGCGCGGAGGGACGCGCGGCTCACCGGGTCAGCGGTAGCGGCTCCGGTAGCGCGACAGCGGCAGAACGGACGCGTCGACGTAGTCGACCCCGAGGACCTTGGCGATGAAGAGCGTGTGGTCCCCGGCCGGGACGACCTTGACCGTCTCGGCCTCCAGCGCGGTGACCCCGCCGTCCACGATGAGGGCCCCGCTCAGCTCACCCCGGTGATGCGGCATGCCCGCGAGCAGCAACCTGGCACCGGGACGGCCCGCGGTGGCGAACCGGCTGGCGACCGTCTTCTGCCCGGCCGACAGCACGCTGGCGGCCCAGCGGTCGTGCCGGAGCAGCAGCTCGTTGAGGTATCCGACATTGTCCAGGCTCACCATCACCAGCGGCGGGTCCAGCGAGATCGAGGTGAACGTGCCGACCGTGACCCCCACGTCATCCCGCTCGTCCTTCACCGTGACGACCGTCACCCCGGTCACCACCTGGGCCATGGACTCGACGAACTCGTTCATGCGGCAATCATCCCGGAACCGGGCGGAGGCGGGGCATCCACCCGGCAAGGCCGTGGTCGCACGCGGCTGATCAAGGTTCCGCCAGGTAGAACAGTGACGACATTGGGCGGGATCACCCTTGACCGCTTCCGGACACAATCTCCCCATTGCACCCGGCCACTGGCGGAGTGACGCCCCCTTCGTCGTCGGGTGTCCGAAAATAGGCCTTGCCCCCCACTCGGATGCTTTTTTATGGCCACCACCGCTTCCTACCAGGCGCGATCTGGGATTTCAGAAAAAACCCTCGAAGGCGAACAGCGCGAAGTGGCCAAGAGTGATCACGCCCACTCCCTGCGTCACTGTTTTTGTCTCGCCACTCCACGACTATCCGTCATATCTCACTCACGTGTTCGATATCTCCCCTCCCCAAACCTGACCGTCGCGCCGGTGGTCAACGCCGCGGGGCCGCCCCTGTCGGTGGTGCGCTCCTACAACAGCATGGACCCCCGGCGCGACGGCGCGTTCGGGGCGGGCTGGTCGACCCGTTTCGACATGCGGATCGTGCCGGAGACGATCCGGGGCTTCGAGGCACTCCTGGTGACCTACCCCGACGGGCGTACGGTGCGTTTCGCCGACAAGGGAGACGGGATCTTCCAGCCGCCGCCGGGCACCTACGCCACCTTGGCCACGGTCACCGGGGGCGGCTGGCGGCTGATGGACAAGTCGTCCACCACCTACCTCTTCGACGCCCAGGGACGGCTGCTGAGAGCGACCGACAGCCGGGGCCGCAGCCAGGAGCTGACCTACGGCACCGACGGCAAGCTGAGCGAGGTCACCGCGACCGGCGGCAGGTCCCTGTCGTTCACCTGGACCGGCGACCACGTCACCACCGTGTCCACCTCCCCGGTCAACGGGGCGCCGTTGACCTGGACCTACTCCTACACCGGCGACCGCCTGACCGAGGTCTGCGCACCGACGACCGCCTGCACCGGCTTCGAGTACGGCGCCGGCTCGCTGTATCGCAGCTCGGTCCAGGACGCCGACCCGTTCGGTTACTGGCGGCTGGGTGAGGCCTCCGGCAACGCGGCCGATCTGGGCTGGGGCGCCGGTCCGGCCTACTACTCCGAGGCGACCCGAGGGCGTCCGGGAGCACTGGCCGGCAGCACCGACACCGCGGTCGATCTGACGAGCTCGGGCTATGTGGAGCTGCCTGCGGGCCTCATGCCACGGATACATCAGCGTGGCGGCGGAGGAATTTCATGCGAGGACTGGAATCCAGGAAACTGCGGAAGAGACGCCTGCAGCGAATCCATCGGCTTTCTGTCCTCCACATCGGTGTCCGGATGTGTGCCCAGTTCCGGCGACGATCTAGGTAACGGCACAGCTCGCCCGCGTAACTTCCCCGTTCCCGATACCGACATCGACCCCGACCCGTACCCCGACGCCCCGCCACTCCCGCCGGTGTCCTGCTCGCCCTCCGACCCCAATAGCTTCGTCCCGGGTACCAAGGTCCTGATGGCCGACGGCACCACCAAGCCGATCGAAGACGTCGAGGTAGGCGACTGGGTGGTGGCCGCCGACGCGGCGACAGGACTGACCGCCGCCAGGCGTGTCAGCCACCTGATCACCGGCGACGGCGAAAAACACCTCGTCCGCATCACCATCGCTCCGGACAAAACGACCGGCAAATCCGGAACACTGGTCGCCACGGATGGCCACCCGTTCTGGGTCCCCGACCTCCGCAAGTGGGTCAAGGCAGGCGAACTCCAGCCCGGCATGCTCCTACGAACCAGCGCCGGCACCTACGTCCAACTCACCGCCATCAAGAAGTGGACCGCCACCCAACGCGTCCACAACCTGACAGTCGATGGCCTGCACACTTACCATGTCCTCGCGGGCAACACGCCCGTCCTGGTGCACAATGCTCCTATTCCTCCGGGGAGCCTTGGTGTTGTCTATCTGCGCACCGATCAGGTTACCGGAAAAGAATATGTCGGCCAGGCTGGCAGTTGGGATCGCTACCTTAAGCGTCAGAAAGAGCACGCTAAGAAGCTTCCCAATGCGCGGTTTACGTTCGAGGTCCTCGGGCGTGCGACATATGGGACCGACCTCGATGTTCTTGAGGAGAGTTGGATCCGGGCCGGAGGCGGCCCCAGTCGAAATGCGGGGAGTGCACTCTCGAATGATCGGGTTCAAATGAACGATAACAGGTACAAAGCTGCAGGAGGAGGCGTTTGTTAACCAAAGAAGGGGACGTGCTACTCGTTCCCCTAACAGAGATACGAACTTGCGTGTGTCAGGTTGTCCGAGTGATGGGCAGCTCGTTCCTACTCGCGACATTCCCGGCATACCTCGACAGCTCTACCGTGCCCGATCTCGATGAGATCGAGTTGACCAACCCCGTGTTCCTGATCGAGACGATGGGTGAGAGCGTCGAATCTGAGAGGTGGAGGGTCATAGGAAATAGAACCCCTTCAAGTAATCTGCCGATACCGGCATTTAAGGTGCAAGTTGGTCTCGGTGGTGATTACTACATCCAGAACTTCCGTGGTGAGGTGGGCCGCAAGGCGACCTTTGAAGAAGTACAAAGACTACGACCACACAAATCCTTCTCTCCGAGCCTCGTGGAGGCGGCCTTGCGCGCGGAGCGGAAGTTCGACGTGTGGCTTAGCGCATACGATGAAATGCGGGCCGATAAGGGACAGGTCATCGATAACATCTTCTGAGTTCTAATCCGAAAATCGGAGTATCACCGGGCAGGCGGTAGCGAACCCCGGCGTGCGATGGCGCATCGGGGTTGGTGATCAGCTCGGCCGGTCAGGCGGAGGGTTCTAGGATGACGATGAATGACTGCCAATCACTACTCGCGAAACGCAGCATGGGCCCGTTCGGATCCTTGCTGTCTCGTACGGTGCGGCCTCCGTCCGGAAGGGCTGCCACCTCCACTCAGTTGTCCTGCTGAGCACTCCTGCTGCTCTTGCGTCAGGCGAGCACAGGGCTGGTCCGGTCCGCAATCCTCTCCTTGCACTGCGGTTGACCAACCAAATCGAACGTCTCAAAGGATGTGCATGCGTGTGCCGAGGCGGCGGATGCGTTCGCGGTAGCTGTAGCGCTCCAGGTCAAGGAGGGTCCGTACGGCCTGCTGGGCCATCGGGTGGTTACGGATCAGCATGGGGGCGATCTTCTCGGCGCGTTCCAGTGCGGCCAGGGCGTCGTCGCGCTTGCCGCACCACAGCAGTCCTCGGGCGTGATCGAGATGGTGATAGCCGGCACGGCTTGCCTGTAGATCCTTGGGAAGGTGCATCGCCTGCGCTCGCCGTACGGCCTGTGGTCCGTCACCGAGTTCGACGGCGATGGCGACGCCGTGGATGTCGATGTTGGGCTGGTTGGTGGACAGCTCGTAGTAGTTGGTGCGCTGACGAGCCCCGAGCCGAGTGACCGCCTCTCCCGCGAGGCGGTGTCGTGACCACGCCTCCTGGCGTCGTTCCTGCGTTCCCCAGTAATGGCCACTCGACTTTCGACTGGTCAGATCGCGTCTACCGTCGATTGGTAAAGGTCCTCGAATCTTCGAACCGCGGCGGTGTCCGCGAAGGGCCGGAGGCGGGACCGGATGGTCTCTATGCGGTCGGTGACGCGGGCTGAGTTGACCTTGACCGCCAAGTTCAACGACTTCGAGGCGGCCTCGGTGGCCCGTTCGATCTCGCGGGCCTGGGCGTAGGCGTCGGCGAGCCAGCTCAGGTAGAGGGAGACCTCCCGAGCGTGCGTTGCGTCGTAGGTGTCGATGCCCTGGGTGAGCAGCGGTTCGGCCCTGAGCGGGCGGCCGAGTTCGGTGAAGCAGCGGCCGGCCATCACGTCGACCTCGCCTCGGTCCAGCCAGTAGACCCACTTCGGGTCCTCATCACCGTTCCCACGCTGCTCGAACACCCGGTCGACCGCGCCGAGTGCCCGTTCGGTGATCGCTGAATCTCCGGCCTTGGCGTGTGCCCAGGCCACCCGTTCCAGTAGCAGGGCGCAGGTGAGCGGGGTGCTTGATCGCTCAGCGCCCTTGACCGCCGTACGGGCCATCATGGCCGCTTCCCTGGGGTCTCCCACATTGGCCATCTGGTAGCTCAACGAGGACAGCAGATTGGCCGCCGTCGGCTCATCTCCAGCGACATGTGCGGCTTGAATGCCTTTGACGTAATAGGTACGAGCGCGACCGTACAGCCCCGCATCGGAGGCTACCCATCCCGCGAGCTGGCAGAGCTCTCCCACAGCCTTCAGAAGTCGGCGGCCCACGTCCTCGCGGTACGCGGCCTCCTTGGCGACTGTGGCGGTCGCCTCCACCTCTTGAGAGACAAGCGTGTGCAGGTCTGTACCGCCCACGTAGTCATCGAGGTGCCGCAAATGGTCGACCCGAGTCTCGATCTTGTCGACCAACGAGTGACCGACACGACGTCCCGCCCGGATCTCATGGAGCTGTGGCGGCTCCACGATCAGCCACTCGTGGGCGACGCGGAGCGCGGACTCCTCCGACATGCCTTCGCTCTCGATGACCAGCCCGGCGGCCATCGCCTCGTTGCTCTCGCGCGTCCAGCCATCGCTGAACAGTGTCAGACGATCACCGTTCACGCCGGGCGGGGTGACGCCCAGTCGCTTGGCGCGGGACAGCACGACCGCCTGGTCCAGCAGAGCCAGCGGGAGATCCAGCACGATGCTCAACCACGGCAGCCAGGCCAGGGGCAACCGCCTGCCGCGCTCCCAGCGGGAGATCTCGTTGCGAGTGATCGTGGACTGCCCTGACGCTCGGGCGAGCCGGTCGGCGAGGCTCGCCTGAGTGAGGCCCTTGGCCTGCCTGGACTGCTTGATCAGTTCCTCGATCGTCAGACCCTCCACGCCCCGGCTCCTTTCGCTCACCACCTGTAGGCCAGGAAGCGGCCCCCTCGCGACTGACCTGGCCTTCAAAGCGGCCCCTCGACGCGGGCCCCTACGAGGCTCCTTTCATCGTCACTCAGCTGCGCTTCTCTTGGAAGGGAATTACACAGAGTTACTTGATCTCACCGGGAGAAGATATGTCGGGCGATCCCTCACCAGTGATCACCATGGATCCCTGCCAGACCACCGAGCTTCTGCAGTGCACATCGCGAGACGACGGATACGACCGGGTTCCGCGTGCGCTGGCGCTGCGGTTCACCGGCTGGCACCTCTGGTACGGCAAGGCCACCGGACACTGGTGGGCGCTCTCCCCCGCCTGGTGCCGAGAGCACGTCGGCCTGATCGAGGCCGACACTCCCACCGAACTGGCCGCCCAGATGCAGCACATCGAGAACTTCTGTCCCCATCTCGCCCCCGGCCAGCCCAACCGCCCCCTCTCCAGGGCAGAAGCCCCGCGCCCCGAAAGCAGCA
This sequence comes from Streptosporangium sp. CA-115845, assembly GCF_050943795.1. Taxonomy (NCBI): domain Bacteria; kingdom Bacillati; phylum Actinomycetota; class Actinomycetes; order Streptosporangiales; family Streptosporangiaceae; genus Streptosporangium; species Streptosporangium sp. CA-115845. Next base: position 8,505,248 of record NZ_CP191988.1, read on the forward strand.
CGGACGTCAAGGGCGCCAGAAACCCCGAGCAGAACAGGATCGCGCGCAGGGGAGGGGACCGAGATGGCAGCACGACTCCTGGCCGTACTCGTCGGCGTACTCGCTGACCGCTTCCGCACAACGACCGACGGCGTCGTACGGTCACCGCATCTGGGACGGATCCCCGGCTGGTCGGCACCCCTGGGCCACACACCTGTCATCTCGCAACGGTTCGCGGCCGCTCCCGACCAGGTCAGGCCCGCACGCGTCTTCGTCGCCGAACTCCTCGGCGACGACCACCCGCTCCACGACGACGCCGTACTCCTGACCAGCGAACTCGCCACCAACGCCGTCGAGCACTCCGGTAGACCGCTCGATACCCGATCGCTCGACACCGAGGCCGCCGACATCCGGTCACACGACAACGGACCGGTCGAGCGGCCACGGGAGTTCGTCGTCACGGTCGCCTTCCTCTCCCACGGCGTACTGATCACCGTCCAGGACCTCGGCGCCTCAGAGATTCCCTGTACGAGAAAGCCCGGCCCAGAGGCCACCGGCGGCCGGGGACTCCTCCTCGTCAACGACCTCGCCACCCGCTGGGGATTTCACCGCGACCCCACCGGGACCGTCATCTGGTTCGAGCTCTGCTCGACCAGCGGGTAACCCCTGATCACGGCGCCTCGCCCCGGCCATGGCTTCCTCATCGCCAGAACTCGCGACGACGTCCGCGCGGATGTCGCTCCGGACGCACCCTCCAGCACGAGGACACGGTGTCCTGACCGCAGCCCCCACCCGGCGACATCTGCGCGGTGACCGCCGACCCGGACCGAGACCTCGAACGGCGGCTGCCGCGCCGGTCCGGGCCGCCTCATCGTCTTGCGTTCAATCGATGACCGCGGTGGCCTCGACCTCGACCAGGAGGTCGGGCTCGGCCAGTGCGGCGACGCCCACCCCGGTGAGCGGCGAGAGCGGAGTGACGCCCAGCTTCGCGGAGGCCCGGGCGATTCCCTCCATGATCAGGGGCATCTTGTCGGGGGTCCAGTCGACAAGGTAGGCGGTCAGTTTCGCCACGTCGTCATAGGAGCCACCGACCTCGGCCAGGGCGGTGCCGATGTTGAGGCAGCACTGCTCGACCTGGGCGGCGAGGTCGCCTTCACCGACTCTGTTCCCATCGGCATCGCGGGCGACCTGGCCGGCGATGAAGACCAGCTTCGATCCGGTGGCGACCGACACCTGCCGGTAGAAGTCGACCTTCGGCAGTCCTTCGGGGTTCACCAGGGTGATGGCCATGCTGACTCCTTGTCGTAAGAGCCTCGGGGGCTCGGGGTCCCGAAACTATAGCAGTGCAATGCTATGTATTCTGATGTCATGGCGAGGACGAAGGATCCAGCGGTCCGCACCCTGCTCATCGAGCGGGCCGCACACATGCTCCGCACCCGCGAGCCCATCACCCTGCGCTCGCTGGTGGCCGAGACCGGCGTGTCGACGATGGCCGTCTACACCTACTTCGGTGGCATGGACGGCGTGTGGAAGGCCCTACGACAGGAGGGCTTCACCCGCCTGGCGGCCAGGTTCGCGACGGTGGCCACGTCCGAGGACCCGGTTCAGGACCTGACCGTCCTGGTCACCGCCTACCTCGGCAACGCCCTGGACCACCCCGACCTGTACCGGGTCATGTTCGACGCGAACTTCGACCTTGAAGACCTCAAGGCCGCGGACGCGACCCTGGAGTATCTGGTCCAGGCCGTCAAACGAAGCAGGGACGCCGACCGCTTCCGCGCCGACACCGACCCGCTGGAACTGGCGACCCAGAGCTGGACCATCGCCCACGGGCTGGTCTCCCTGGTCGCCAACGGCCCCCTGCCCCACCAGACGCTTGGCTACGGCGTCCCCCTGCTGACCGCGCTGTTCATCAGCGTGGGAGACAACCCCGACAGGTGCCGCCTATCGGTCGAGAACGGCTGGAAGCAGCTGCATCTACCCGACGAATAGCCACGCCGCCGACTCGGACCGACCGGCGCGGCGCCGAACCGCTGAGCGAGGAGAAACAGTGAGCCTTTTCATCCTGGTCAGGGAGTGCCCCAATGTGTCTTGAGGCGCTGACCTGACAGCAACTCGCAAGCGCTCCGTAGGCGGTTCCGGGCCTGAACGGACTTCGGGACCACCTGACGAACTGTGGAAACGTATGCCGAGGAAAGCTCAGTAATCGAGGACACCGTGGGCGGCCACGATGTCGCTGGAGGCGTTCGGCCGCACCCCGGTGATGCGTTCGGCCAGTCGCAGCGCGGCGGCGAGCCCGCCCTCCGACTTGTCGCCGACCAGACCGAGCTCGATCCGGTCGGCCAGGTAGTCTTTCGCGCTACCGTCCTCGTCGCCGGGGTACAGCGGGTCGAAGGACAGGATGCTGCGGCCGTCGGCGTAGTGGTCGAAGTCCGCGACCAGGTTCACGTTGACGAAGACGCTTGCCGTGACCGTCCCGGCCGACAGGGGCCGCAACACCTCGTCCAGCGTGCCGGCGAAGCCGTTCGACTCGCTCAGAATGGTTCCGCCCTCGGCCTGGTGGGCACAGATGAGGCCCTCTTCGATCTCGCCTTCCTCGTCATCGCCGTCGAACACCTCGATGCCGAGGCGCGCCAGCGCCTCGTGTGGGGTGAGGCCGCGGACGAACGTCGCGCAGAACGCGGTGTCATCGAGCCAGTCGTAGCCACTCACGAAAATCCTGCTCTCGCTGGGGACGGATCAAGGAATCCTGGCATGCCGGTCCGACAGAAATCGTGTGCGACTTCGAGAGGCGGCACCGGCGTACCTTCGGTGTCACGCCACCGGGTGTGAACAAGACGATGTCCGCCGGTACGGCGGTGCCGCACTAAGATCACGTCCCGTGCCTTCGGATAATTTATGGCGGATTATCAGGATTGGATTAGTAGGCCTGGTTCTTGCGGCGGCGGTCGCGGGCCTGATTCTCGGCGACGCCTGGCTCTGGGTGGCCGTCGAATGGTCGCCGCCGGCCTATGCGGAGTTCTACGCGCGCGGCGGGTTCGACGCCCCGACGACTGTGGCGCTGCTCGTGGCCGCCCTGGTGAAGGCCGCGCTCCTGTGGCTGATCCTGCGTGCCCCCGCGCCGGGACCGCTGAACCGCCGGGAGAAGGCGCTGCGCCGGCTGCTGTATCTGGCGGTGGCGTACGCCCTCGTGCTGTGGTATCCGATCGTGCTGCTCCCCGACGCGGTCAACGCGGCATTCCAGCTCGCGCTGTGGGCCGCGATCGACGTCCTCTACCTGCTCGTCATCCGCTGGCGGTCCCGCATGCTGCGCGCGGCGGCCGGAGCGATGTTCGCGGTCACGCTGGCCGGGGTGGCCAACGAACTGCTCGACGAACTCGACCTCCCGGAGCTTGGATCGGGCGACATCGTCGCACTGGGCTTGATACTGGGTGGAGTGGTGGGGACCGTCATCACGGTCGTCGGGCAGCGGCGCGACGGCCGGTGGAGCCGCGGCACGCAGGTCGCCGGGTGGCTGTCGGTGGGCGTCTACGCGCTGGCGATCCCGCTCAGCATTCTCTTCGGAAGGATCTCCAGCGGCAGTCTGGCGATACTGGTCATGATGGACGCGGCCGGGCTCGTCAGCACCGTGTGGATCGCGGCGACCGCCCGTGAACTGCCCGTTGAGGACCGCCCGGCGGACCTTCCGCCCGCCCTTCCGCCCGCGCGGCGGCGCGTGATCCGCGTCGCGGTGGCGGCCGTGGCCGTACTGCCGATCGTCGCACTGATCCACCCGGAGCAGACCCCGCACCTCACCTACACCGGCTGGTCGATGGACTGCTATGACCGGCCCAGCTTCGGCGACCTGAAACCCGCGGAACGCGACGCCGCGTTCCTGTGCCGGGCGCGGAGCACAGATGGCGGGGTCTCGCCCATGTTCCCGGACAGCCTGTCGGACCAGCAGATCCTCGCGTACGGGCGGGCGCTGTGCCGGACAAAGGACCGCGACGAGCAGGAGGCGATTCTGACGCGGGCCGGGAGCGCGCGGCCCGCCTGGGGCGCGGACCCGTGGGACCTCGTCTACGTCTGCCCGGAGATCGTCGGCGCGACCCATCCCGAGTTGCTGCGGTCGACCGCGGAGATGGAGGCGGCGAACACCGCCTACATCGCCGAGGAGAACGCGAAGTGCCGCGACCCGTGGCCCCGGACGAAGGGTGTCGTCCAGGCCACGGCCAAATACTTCCTGTTCGTCGACGGCGATCCCGGCTATCTGGTCCACGACCCCGAAGACGAGGCGTCCGGCGAGGCGGAGGAGCAGGCGATGGACAAGCTCTACGACGACAACACCCTTATCGGGGTGGCCGGCAGCACGGTGCTCATCGGGCACGTCGAGGACGTCGTTGATCTGTGCCTCACCGTGAAGGCCTTCCGCACCGCACCGCCACCGCGGACGGCCGGGTGGGATCAGGTCAACGAGGTGCCGATCGTCAGCCGCAGCGGCCGGCTCACCGTGCCGGAGATGGGCGAGGGCGGAGAGGTGGGCGCGGGGGCCCCGATGCCGAACCTGGCGATCGCGGGGAAGGGCCGCTACCGGCTCCGTGTCTACGTGCGGGTCGGCGACGCAGGGGAGGAGCACCTGGTCGTCGTGTTCCCGGGTGCGTCGAGGAAGAGGCTCACGCTGAAGCCGTGAGCGGTGGCGGGGCGCACACTCTCCTCCGTCGCCCTTCTGCCGCGTTCACCCTTACTCTCCTCGGTGTCGCCGTCGTGCCGGCCGGTGACTGGGGCACGAGTGTCGGTGCCGCGCAGGATGTAGAGATCATCGCCGAGCACCTGCACGTAGCCAGAACCCTGCACAAGCAGCGATAAGAGCCGAAGCTCACGCAACTGCCGGTCGATCACGTACGAGGCCGCATCGGCCTCGTACGTGATCGGACGGACGAATCGTCAGAGCAGGCCGTTCTGGGTGAGCCAGTCCTTGGCCACCGCGTCGGCGTCGTCCTTGTCGACCGCGACGCGCTTCATCAGCGCGACCAGGCCGGCGGTGTCGAGCTTGGCGGAGACCGCGTCGAGGGTGGTCCGCACCGTGTCGTTCACGCCCGCCTTGTTGACCAGGGGGGCGATGTTCTCCGCGGCGAAGGCGCTCTTGGTGTCCTGGAGGGAGACCAGGTCATTGATGATGATCTTCGGGTCGGTGGTGAAGACGTTGCCGACCTGGACGGTGCCGTCCTTGATGGCGTCGGCGGTGGCGTCGCCGGTCTTCTTCCACTCCTTGAACTCCAGGCCGTAGGTGTCCTTGAAGTTCTTCTCCTGGCGGCTCTTGAACTCCGGCGGGCCGCCCACCGCGTAGTTCTTGGCCACCTTGACCAGGTCCTCGATCGTGGTGAGACCCTCCTTGGTGGCGGTCTCCTTGGTGACGGTCAGCGAGTTGTTGTCCTCGGCCGCGGCGGGCGTCAGGACCTCCAGCTCGGCCGGGAGCTTCTCCTTGAGCGCGGCGACGACGTCGTCCTTCGACTTCGCCGTGGCGGTGTTGTCGACGAAGGCGAGGAGCGAGCCGATGTACTCCGGCAGGATGGTCAGGCCACCGCTCTTGACCTGGTCGTACAGGACCTCACGGCTGCCGATGTTGAACTTCTCCTCGACCTGGACGCCCTTGGCGGCCAGGGCCTGCGAGTAGATCTCGCCGAGCAGGACGTTCTCCGGGAAGTTGGCCGACCCGATGACGACCTTCCCGGCGGCCGCCGGCTCGGAGGCGGACCCGGACTCGGCGGGAGCCGGGGACGCGCTGGTGAGGGGATCTCCGCCGCCGCACGCGGTAAGTGTGAGCGCCGCGGACAGAAGGATCGCCGCGGTGCTGAACAGGCGCTTCATGGTGCTATTCCCTTCCAAAACGGGGGGTAATGGAGACTATCGGATGGTCTGGCGCTCGCTCACCCCCGGGGAGACCGTTGCGCGCTGTACCAGGGTGAACCCGAGCTGAACGAGCAGCGCCAGCAGTGCTACGAGAACCGCTCCGCCGATCGTGCTCGGGAAGTTCTTGGTCGCGAGACCGTCGATGATGAAGCGGCCGAGGCCGCCCAGGCCCACGTACGCGGCCACCGTCGCGGTCGCCACCACCTGGATGGCGGCCAGCCGCAGGCCGAGCAGGATGAGCGGCAGCGCGACCGGCACCAGCACCCGGCCGAGCACCTGCCCGCCCCGCAGTCCCATCCCGTACGCGGCGTCACGCAGGTCCGGGTCGACCCCGCGGATGCCCTCGTAGGTGTTGACCAGGATGGGCGGCACGGCCAGTGCCACCAGCGGGATCAGCACCGGCAGGATGGTGCCGACGCCCATCAGCAGCACGATGAGGACGAGCAGGCCGAGCGTCGGCAGGGCGCGGGCCGCGTTGGCGATGGAGACCACCAGCAGGGCGCCCCTGCCGGTGTGGCCGATCAGCAGCCCCAGCGGGAGCGCGATCAGCATGGCCAGCAGCAACGAGAGCCCGGCGAACTCCAGGTGTTCGAGCAGCCGGACCGGAATCCCGTCCGGACCCGACCAGTTGACCGGGTCGCCGAAGAAGTCGATCAGCCAGTTCACGCCGCCCCCCTCGTCCACGGGGTGATGGGAGTCCCGCCGATGGCGACTCCGGTGAGACGGCGACCGGAAATCCGGGGCGCCGCACCGGCCGGGTCGCCGAAGAAGTCGACCAGCCGCCTCACGCGGACCCCCTTGCTCGCGACCACGGGGTGAGCAGGCGCTGCGCCAGGATCAGCAGCAGGTCGGCGACCCCCGCGAGCACCACGACCAGCACGATGCCGACCACGATCGGGGTGTAGAACTGCCGCTGCCAGCCGTCGATGAACAGGTAGCCGAGCCCTCCCCTGCCGACCAGCGCGCCCACACTGACCAGGCTGACGCTGGCGACCGTGGCCACCCTGAGCCCGGCCAGCACGACCGGCACCGCGATCGGCAACTCGACCTGGAGCAGCCTGCGCAGCGGGGTGAAGCCCATGGCCACCGCGGACTGGCGCACGTGGTCGGGGACCGAGCCCAGCCCGTCGACGACCGCCGGGATCAGCACCGCCATGGCGTAGAAGGTGAGCGGGACCATCACGGTCAGCCGTGTCGCGAGGCCGGTGACCGGGATGAGCACGATGAAGACGGCCAGCGAGGGCAGCGAGTAGATCACGTTCATCACGCCGACGGTCGGCTGGTAGAGCCAGCGCCAGCGGACTCCGGCCAGCCCGAGCGGGAGCGCGATGAGCAGCCCGACGACGATCGGCACCAGCGCCATCACGATGTGGTCCGCCAGCAGGCCCTGGATCGTGGGCCAGTTGCGCCCGATCCAGTCCCAGCGGACCAGGGGTTCCTCACTCACCCGCGTCCCCCGTGCCTGCCGTGCCCTCGCCGGTGCTTTCCGCGTCCCCGGTGGATCCGCCGGAACCTCCCGCGCGCCCCTTGTCCACGACGGATCCGGCCGCGCTTCCCGCGCCACCTGCGGAGCCGCCGACGCCTTCCTTGCCGATGGCTTCGGCGGCACTCCCCGCGTCCCCCACGGGCCCGCCGGAACCTCCCGCACTCCCGGCGGACCCGCCGACGCCTCCCGTCACCTCGGCCAGTGCCTCGTCCAGTGCCTCGCGGGTGGCGACGCCCACGGCCCTGCCCTCGCCGTCCACCGCGACGGCGTTGCCCGAGGGGGAGAGCAGCGTCGCGTCCAGCGCGCCGCGCAGCGAGTCACGCCCGCTGACGAACGTCCCGTACGGCGCGAACTCCACCTCGGTGAGAGTGCCCGACTCGGGCAGGTCCTTGACCGCGACCCAGCCCAGCGGCCGGTTCCCCGCGTCCACCACGGCCAGCCACGGCTCTCCCCCGGCGCGTGCCAAGGCCGACGCGGCGTCGGTGGAGACCGGGACGAGCAGGTCGGTGCGGAGCCGTACCCCCTCGTCCGAGACGAACGACAGCCGCCGGATGCCCCGGTCGCGGCCGAGGAACTCGCGGACGAAGTCGTCGGCGGGCCTGGCCAGCAGCGTGGCGGGGTCGTCGAGCTGGGCCAGGTGACCCCCGACGCGGAAGACGGCCACCCGGTCGCCGAGCTTGACCGCCTCGTCGATGTCGTGGGTGACGAACACGATGGTCTTGTTCAGCTCGGCCTGGAGCCGCAGCAACTCCTCCTGCAGGCTGGCCCGGACGATCGGGTCGACCGCGCTGAACGGCTCGTCCATCAGCAGCACCGGCGGGTCGGCGGCGAGCGCGCGGGCCACGCCGACGCGCTGCTGCTGGCCGCCGGAGAGCTGGAAGGGGTAGCGGTCGGCCATCTTCAGGTCGAGCCCGACCCGCTCCAGCAGTTCCATCGCCCGGTCGCGGGCCTTCTTCTTCTCCCAGCCGAGCAGCAGGGGAACCGTCGCCACATTGTCGACGATCTTGCGGTGCGGGAAGAGCCCGGCCTGCTGGATGACGTAGCCGATGCCCCGACGCAGTGTCGGCGGGTCTATGGTCTTGACATCGACGCCGTCCAGGAGGATCTGCCCCTCGGTGGCATCGATCATTCTGTTGATCATGCGCAGGGAGGTCGTCTTGCCACACCCCGAGGGGCCGACGAAGACGGTGATCTCCCCGGTGGGCACCTCAAGGCTCAGGCTGTCCACCGCTACGGTGCCGTCGGCGTAGCGCTTGGTGACACCGTTGAATGTGATCATGCACAACCTCTTGTTGTCGCCGGGTTACGGCCCCCTGCCCCAACCGCCCCCACAATCTGGCTCAGGTCAGCCTATGCCCCACTTCTCCGATCTGTCTTCCCGGCTTTGCCGGGTAGATCGACATGTGTATTTCTCACGAAAAGGGCATTCAGTAGTGCGGGAGGTGCCCATGACTTGACATGATTACCCACATTGCTGGAGTTGATCCCTCTGGCACCGTATGTCACAGGCTTCACAGCCGCCCCACCTCTTCACCACGCTCGACGAACCACCAGAGGAAGCCGGTCCCGTGACCCAACCGCTCCTCGGTCAACGCTCGCGCGGCGAACTGATCGCCGAGCTCTACGACCGCCACGCAGCAGGACTGTACGCCTACTCCCACGACCAGCTGGGCAGCGCGGACTCGGCCTTCGACGTCCTGGTGACCGTTCTGTCCAGCGTCACGGACACCCACCCCCCGCGCGCCGCGCTGTACGCGCTCGCCCGCCGCGAGATCTTCCAGCGCGACATCGTCTACTCGCCCCCCCGCACCGGCCTGGCCCCCGTCCCCGCCCTCGTCGAGCGTGTGCTGAGCGAGTTGCGCACCCACCAGCGCGAGGTGCTGTACCTGTCGGGCGTCTGCGAGATGAACGCCGCCGAGCTGTCCTGGGTGCTCGACGTGGCCGTCGACACCGCCGACGAGCTGACGGTGAGCGCCTGCCGCAGGTTCGCCCAGTCGCTGGGCGCCGCCCTGGCCTCGGCCCGGATCCCCGCGCACCTGACGGAGGTGTTCGGCGCCCTCGCCGTCGCCCCGGTCCGCGACGTGCTCGTCCTCGCCCCCTGGGCCACCCCTCCCTCCGGGCTGCGCGCCGCCGTGCTCGGACCGCGGGCACCGCTCGCTCCCGTCGCCAGGCGGTCAACCTCCCCGCTGGTCAGGCAACTGTGGCCGACGTCGCCCGGCTGGCCACCACCGTCTCCGGAGAGCGGCGCCCCGGCCGATGCCCCGGCCTTCCCCGTGCCGGACCACATGGCGGGCGACCGCTTCCCGGACCCCTTCGCGCCGAGGGACCCCGGCACGGTCTCCACCCACGAGGCCAGCACCGAACCGCTGCCCAGGCTCGGCGACTCGGTGCTCACCGCCCTGGACACCGCGGCCCTGCGGCCGCGCCGCCGGCTCCAGCGTCCCAGGCCGCGCCGGGCGGCACCGCTGTCGGCGCCCATCCCGGGGGACGTGCTGGACGGTGCCCTCGACAGTGCCCTCGACGGTGCCCCCGACGGTGCCCTCGACGGTGCCCCGGTACGGGAGGACCTGTTCCGCCCGCTCACCCCTGAGGCGCGGGCGGCCCGCGTCCACACCGACAGGCTCGTCGCCGCCGCGCCCCGCCCCGAGGCCCTGCCCGCCGATCCGCCCGCCGATCCGCCCGCCGATCCCAGGCCCGTCGAGACGCCCAAGGCTCTGTCCGTCGAGGCCCCCCGCACGCCCCTGACGATCGCCCCGGCTCCCGGACCCGTGCCGGGAGATGTGCTGGACGATGTGCCCACCGCGCCCCCCACCGCGCACCCGCTCCCCGGCTGGCCCCTGCAGACCGACCAGCTCGACGCCCTCTCCGACGCCGAGCGCCACCGGCCTCTCTTCCCCGTCAGGCCCGCACAGGTGGAGACTCCTGACCGCGAAACCGGTCACGCGCAACCGCCGATGCCCACCTGGGCCACACCGGCACCGGCCCCCGACCCCGAAACCGGTCGCGTGCAGCCGCCGATGCCCACCTGGGTCACCGACCCCGTTCAGACGCCCGCGGTCGACTGGTTCACCGACGCCGCTCCCTCCGGCACCGAGACCGGCACCGAGACCGGCACCGAGACCGGCACCGAGACCGGCAACGCGACCGGCACCGGAACAGACGCCCAGGCCGACGAGACCCGGCACGAGACCTCGGGCGAGACCCCGACGGCCCTCCCCGCCTGGTCTCCCCGGCCTGACCATCTCAGCATCCCGGCGGGCCGTGCCCAGCTGCGCCTGCCCAGCTGGATCATGCGGGTCGACCAGCCGGACGACGCCCCGCCGCACACCGTGCCTCCGAACTACAGCGCACCCCAGGAGCACACCCCGGCGTCGTACGACGCGCAGTGGAGCGAGCCGACGACCGCGCAGGAAGGCGATTCCGGGGCGGAGACCGGCGAGACCGCGACGGCGGAGACAGGGCTCCGGCTTTCCGGACGGGCCGGATCCCGCAGGCGCGCGGGCCGGCGAGCGGCACGCAGGTACAAGGCGCCGACGAAGGTCTCCCACCACGACTGGGCCTGGGAAGTGATCGGTTTCATCATCGCGGTGGCGATCGCCATGATCGTCTTCTTCGCGGTACCGATGATCGCGACCCCGTGAAGCCGCCCTGGTTCCTTGCCACGAACCCCTGGCCGTGACCGTCCGCTGACCACTTCCCGGGGGCGGACAGGCTACGGCTGGGCCAGCTGCCAGAGTGCCGCCGAGGACCACAGGATCGCGATGAGGGTGACCAGGGTGCCGCCGGCGACCGGCAACGCCCAGCCGGGTAGGTACCGGCTGCGGACGAGGAGCACCTTCGCGGCGAACGCGCCGTAGAAGAAGCAGCCGGCGAGGGAGTGCAGGGCGACCCGGGCATCGTCCAGCTGCACTCCGTAGGTGGTGATGCAGTGGTAGGCGACGGGAAGGGAGAGCACGAACAGCACGGCTCCGCCGATGCGGTGGGCGATGGGTACCGGGCGGGGAGCGGCGCCGGCCCCGGGTAGCCGCCGGTACATCCACAGCGCCAATACGAGCTGGTAGAGGGCCAGGCCCAGCAGGGCGGTGCCGAGTTGCGCCTTCAGCAGGTTCGCGTCGTCGCCACGGCGTCCGAACAGGCTGCCGGCGTAGTCCGGAGTGTGTATCCGGCCGAACGCGTACAAGGCCGCCGCCACGGCCAGGGCGAGCCCGGCGGCCACCGCCGGCCGCAGCCAGACCGGGCGGGGTGACATCGTCCGTGCTGCTCCCATGTTCCTCTGCTCCCTCCCGTGCTCCCGGCCGTCGGCGCTCTCGCGACAGCCCGCTCAGCGTTGCCCGAGTAGTGGCTGCTCAGCCCGTGTCAATCTTGTTTCCCTGCGGGTTGAGCACGTACCACTTGGCGCCGAAGGAGTCGAGGCCCTGCCCGCTGGTGTCGCCGGGCTTGGTGTCGCCGACGTAGTAGTACAGCGGGTGGCCGTTGTAGGTGACCCCTGTGGTGTGGTCGGTCCTGGCGGTGGTGCCGAGCAGGGCGGAGGATGCGCCGCTGCCGGCCTGCGGCCTGCCCGTGGCGACCAGCGGCGGCCAGGCGACCGCACACGCGCCGTAGCAGGTCGACTTGGTGCCCTTGTCCGTCTCGAACAGGTACAGCGTGCGCCCTTGGCCGTCGGTGAGGATCTTGCCGAGCCTGGAGTCCCGGACCTCGACGGTGACGCCTGCGGCAAGGCCGCTGCCGGCCGGGGGCTTCGCGGTCGGGGAAGCCGGTGTGGCCGGGGCGAGCTTCAGTTGGCTGAGCACGTAGCGACCGATGGTGGTGCCGAGCTTGTTGCCGGCCTGGTGGTCCATCCGGCTGTGCACGCCCGCCCAGATGCGGCTGAGCCCGGCTTCGGTCGCGGCGGCGCTGAAGTTGGTGTAGGTCTCGGTCGTGCCGGACGCGGTGGGTGAGGTGAGGGTGAAGTCATTGCGGTCGCCGTAGAAGCCGGCGAGTACTGTGGCGGCGGCCGTGCTGATCGCGCTGTGCATGCCCGGGTAGGACGGGTCGGGAGGGGTGACGACAAGCGGGGTCCATCCGGGGTCGGGTTTGACCTGCGGGTTGCCGGCGGCGGAGCGGATGGCGGTGATCGGCCGCCAGAACCGGTAGTGGTACTTGGCGTTGTAGACGCCGATGGTGGCATCGGCGATGGTGAGGTTGAGCAGGGCGAACAGGTCCGCCGACTGGTCGAGGCCGCTGTGGCGCGCGAGGGCGACCTGTTGGCCGATGCTGTACCAGTAGTTCTGGATGGGGGCACCCCAGAGTTTGGCGGTCGTGGTCTGTTCCGCCGTGCGCGTCGTGCTGTGGGCGGCGCCGATGGTCTTGACCTCATTGATGGCTGCCGCGTAGACCGGGCCGGCCAGCGCCGGGGGCGCGGCGGGGCGGAACTGATGGCCGCTATGGAGCACGAATGGGGTGACCTTGCCCCAGTGGGTGAACACCGGTGGCTCGAAGTCTGGCGGGGTCGGCCGGTAGTCGCCGGGCTTGCCGGTGCTGGTGTAGGGCGGCGGGGTGGCGTCGGCGCCGTCATGCGCGCGCAGGGTAAGGATGGCCTGGGCCGCCTGGGCACCGACCCGGATGCCCTCCTGCTTGGCGCGGCCGTCGGGAATGCCGGTGAGATCGGCGGCCAGTTGCCGGTCCAGGCCGGGCTTTTGCGCCGGGTACAGGGCGGTGAGGGTGTCGTGCGCGGCCGTCGCGGCCGCGGCGGGACGGGAGGCATCCTGCGGGGCGGTGAAGCCGGTGCCGTAGAGGGGGTGAGCGCGGCTGATCGCGTTGACCGCGTCATAGACGGCCGCGCTCATGATGGCGAAGCTGCGGGTGGGGTGAACGGTGGTCGGCGGTGCGTGCGGAGTCTTCACGATGTTGAGCAGGGTCCGATTCCACTCGATCACCACGTTGCCCTGCGGCGTCCCCTCGGGCGTCCCCTCGACGGCGTTCGCGGTCGTGAGCGGGGCGGCATGGGCGGCGGGTGCCGCGGCGCCCTGGGCGCCGATCGTCAAGACGGCCACCGCGAGCGCGAGCACAGGCCGCCGCTGGGTTCTCCGCGGTTCTGGAAGCGCGAACATCCTCATGATCCTCCTCCTGTCAGGTAGCGGGGGGAGAAAAGATGACAGGCCACTTCAGCGTTTCCTCGCCGGCCGGCACCGGCCGTGTCGGGGCCGACGTCCTTAACCCGGTCGGGATTTGGCCGTGCCGGCCGTTACCGTGCCGGCCCGTGGAGCCTGCGTCGCGGGGTTTGCTCGGCGCGTCGCCGGTTTGGCTTGCGGAAGCCGCTCCGGCTCATGGCGAAAAGCACCGCAAAGACAGACGTAACCAGAAGTCATGATCTCGCTGTTCTTTTCATGGGGAACGGCACCCCTTCGTCAGCGGTGTTCGCCGGTTCGAGCTTTGAACGCAGACACTTCTCGATCGGTCAGCCGACGGCGAGAGTTTTCTGCTCACGGGTCACTGCAACAGAGCGCCCTCGGTACCGGAGGTAATCAAACATTCCATACCATCACACTTCCCACCGTAGCGGACAGCAAGCACACGTAGACGTTGCCGCGGCAAAGCCCTATGCAAACTCAGAACATTCCACAGCCGCAGTGCCCGATTACCGTAAGCCGCAAGGGTCGGAGAACAACGGAACGGCAATGTGCGCCGCGAACAACGCCACACGAGCCGGGTCAGCGCAATCACGCCGAGAAAATGATCGATTTTTGGTTGCGATGGAATGGAAACATATGTCAGGGCGGTGCGCCCAACCGTCCGCACACCGTCACCAAGCCGCGTCGTTGCCCTTTGATGTACGTTTCCGATCCGCCGTTTCACACCTGGCGCCACATCGCCTTTGGGCAGGGGGCCGTACGAACAACGGCGTAAGGGACATCTGTGACGAGCCCCCTGATCCAGGCATCCGAAGCGACGAACCTGGCCCGGGTGTCGGACAGCCGCGCCACCTCACGCCGCGCCCGGTCGAGCGCCTGCCGGTGGCGGAGGAGGTCGGTGGCGTCCGCCTCCGTGGTCGTCACCAGGAACCGGTGGACGCGCTCCTCCACAGGATCGAGCCCGAGGGATTCCACCGTGCCGCAACGGTGACACCCTAAACACCGATAAAAGTTACATTTAATAGCTAACCGGATGAATCACGCCCCGGCGAACCGGCGGCGCGCGAGGTTCCCCGCGTTTGGAACGCACCCGGCCCGCAATGGCGGAACTTGATGTCCGAACGGGTTGTAACAGCGATCTGTCAAGGCTAGTATCGCGGCAACTCTTAGGAAACTTTCTTAAGAGAAAGATCGGGCTGGCGGCCCCGCGCCCCACGGCGGACCCGCCCGATCCAGGAACGAGCTGCGCGAACGCGATGACGCGGGCCGTCACCGCGCGAAAGTCCGACCGTCCGGACACCCCACACCTTCCGGTTTCCCCCCCATGGGAGTGATCAAGTGTTGAGACAGCGCATCATCGCCGCCCTCGCCGCCCTGGCGGTCACCGGCGTGCTCGCGGTCGTCCTGCCGATGTCCTCCGCCTCCGCCGAGAGCTGCGCGGCCGCGTGGAACTCCTCGGCCGTCTACACCGGCGGCATGACCGCCTCGTACAACGGCCACAACTGGTCCGCGAAGTGGTGGACCCAGAACGAGACCCCGGGCACCGCCGACGTCTGGGCGGACAAGGGTGTCTGCGGCGGCGGCACGACGCCCCCGGGCAACTGCAACCACCCGAACTGGGCGGCGGGCACCTGGTACGCCGCCGGCAGCATCGTCAAGTACACCAACGGCGGTTACTACATCGCCGAGCACGACAACCCGGGCTACGACCCGGTGATCAGCACCTGGTACTGGGACCCGTACACCTGCGGCGGCACGACGCCGCCCACCGACCCGCCCACCTCGGGCTTCGTGGTGAGCCAGGCACAGTTCAACCAGATGTTCCCGAACCGGAACCCCTTCTACACCTACAGCGGGCTGACCGCCGCGCTGAGCGCCTACCCCGGCTTCGCGAAGACCGGCAGTGACACGGTCAGGAAGCAGGAGGCGGCCGCCTTCCTCGCCAACGTCAACCACGAGACCGGCGGCCTGGTCCACATCGTTGAGCAGAACACCGCGAACTACCCGCACTACTGCGACGCGAGCCAGCCCTACGGCTGCCCCGCCGGTCAGGCGGCCTACTACGGGCGCGGCCCGATCCAGCTGAGCTGGAACTTCAACTACAAGGCGGCGGGCGACGCGCTCGGCATCAACCTGCTCGGCAACCCGTACCTGGTGCAGAACGACGCGGCGGTGGCCTGGAAGACCGCCCTGTGGTACTGGAACACCCAGAACGGCCCCGGCACGATGACGGCGCACAACGCGATGGTCAACGGCCACGGCTTCGGCCAGACGATCCGCAGCATCAACGGCAGCCTGGAGTGCGACGGCAGGAACCCGGCACAGGTGCAGAGCCGGATCAACTCCTACCAGAGCTTCACGCAGATCCTCGGCACCACCCCGGGCGGCAACCTGAGCTGCTGACCGACTGGCGGGGGCGGCGGGGTCCGCTCCTCCTGTCACCCCGCCCGCCAAGTGCGGGCCCCCGTGAGCACGCGGGACACGAAGGGCGCGACCAGGCGGCCGCGCCCTTCTCACATTCGTCCGTTCACCGAACATTTGGTGCAGATGCCTCCCCCTTCAGGGCAGGGAGGAAGCACTTTTCTTTTTTCGTGTGGTGTGCGGGCGCGGCTCGGTAGGGTCGGGGTGTTCCGCGATAGCCAAGTGGAGCATGTTTGTGTGAACGCGGCAGGGCGTGCCGTGTCCGCGCGGGGAGGCTTCGGGGGTGCTCGGGCCGGTGAACCGCGAACCGACAGATCCGACCATCAGGTCGGGTGCTGGAATCCCAGGCTTCCGAGCCGCGGGAGGACGTCAATCCGCCGACAGGACCAGTCCGCTGGTCGGCACCCCCGTGCCCGCGGTGACCAGCACGTTGCGTACCGAGGCGAGCTGGTTGGCCGAGGTGCCGCGGATCTGCCTGACGGCCTCGGCGATGCCGTTCATCCCGTGGATGTACGCCTCGCCGAGCTGGCCGCCGTGCGGGTTGACCGGCAGGCGGCCGTCGATCTCGATGCCGCCGTCGGCGACGTAGTCGCGGGCCTCGCCGCGTCCGCAGAAGCCCAGCTCCTCCAGCTGGGTGAGCACGAACGGGGTGAAGTGGTCGTACAGGATGGCCGCCTGCACGTCCGAGGGCCCGAGCCCGGACTGCCTCCACAGCCGGCCGCCGACCACCCCCATCTCCGGCAGGCCCGTCATGTCGTCGCGGTAGTAGCTGGTCATCGTCATCTGACCGGCGCCCGCGCCCTGGGCGGCGGCGGTGATCAGCGCGGGTGACCTGCGCAGATCCCTGGCCCGCTCGGCGGAGGTGACCACCAGCGCCACCGCGCCGTCGCTCTCCTGGCAGCAGTCGAGCAGGTGCAGCGGCTCCGCGATCCACTTCGACGCCTGGTGCTCCTCCAGCGTGATCGGGCGCCCGTGGAACCAGGCGGCCGGGTTGGTGGCGGCGTGCCTGCGCATGGCCACCGCCACCCTGCCGAAATCCTCGGAGGTGGCGCCGTAGGCGTGCATGTAGCGCCGGGCGAACATGGCGACCCAGGCGGCCGGGGTCATCAGCCCGTACGGCAGGTGCCAGCTCATGTCCAGCCCGTGCGACGTGGGCTCGCCGCCGATCCCGGGGTTGGGCTGGCCGAACCTGCGTCCGGAGCGCTCGTTGAACGCCCGGTAGCAGACCACGGTCTCGGCGACCCCGGTGGCGACGGCCATCGCCGCGTGCAGCACGGTTCCGCAGGCCGCGCCGCCGCCGTAGTGGACACGGGAGAAGAACGACAGGTCGCCGATGCCCACCTCGCGGGCCACCGAGATCTCCTGGTTGGCGTCCTGGGTGTAGGTGACGAGGCCGTCCACGTCCGAGGGCGCCAGGCCCGCGTCGTTGAGCGCCGCGAACACGGCCTCGGCGGCGAGCTGGAGCTCGGACCGGCCTGACTGCTTGGAGAACTCGGTCGCGCCGATGCCGGCGACGGCCGTACTCCCGGAAAAGGAGACCACGCTGATGAGGGCCTTTCTACGGGAGGGCGAACCTGACGGTGCCCGAGGCGTGGTCGCCGAGGCTGACCCTGCCGCGGACCTCGACCGTGAACTCACCGTCCTCGCAGGCGAGGACGGCGCCGCTGAAGGCCAGCCTGTCGCCCGCGTACGCGGGGACGCCGAGCTTGACGTTGATGCCGCGGATGATCGCCTCGGGTCCGGCCCAGTCGGTGACGTAGCGCTCGACGAGGCCCATCGTGGTCAGGATGTTGAGAAAGATGTCCTTCGACCCCTGTGCCCTCGCGCCCTCGACGTCGTGGTGGACGGGGGTGAAGTCCATGGTCGCGAGTGCGGTCGAGACGACCACGGTGGGGGTCAGCTCGATCGCGAGCTCGGGGAGCACGGCTCCGACCCGCACCTCGTCGTCGGTAAGTGTCCGCATCACGCCTCCCGGGGGACCCACATGGGCAGGATCAGCTCGTCGTCCATCTGGCGATACGTCAGGCGCACCGGCATACCGATACCCACCCGTGCGGGAACGCAGTCCACCACGTTGCCCACGATCCGCACACCTTCCGGCAGTTCCACCACCGCGACCACGAAAGGCGTCTCAAGCCCCGGCACCGGGGGGTTGTGGTGGACGACGTAGCTGTAGACCTCGCCCACACCACTCGCCGTCAGGTACGTGCGCGCGGCCGAGCGGCACGAGGGGCAGACCGGTCCCGGCGGGTGGCGGAGCTCGCCGCAGTCGGCGCACTTCTGGATCCGGAGCTCCCCCTCGGCGGCGCCCTCCCAGAAGAACGCGGTGTCGGCGTTGACGGCGGGTCTCAGCGGGTACGGCCTGCGAGCGGGCGCGTCCTGGTCGTTCCCGCCCGCCGCGGGCGTGCCCTCGCCTGTCGAGGGCAGGTCCTTGCCGGCCGCCGATCCGTTCCCGTCCGTCGCGGCCCCGCCCTCGCCGGTCGCGGACGAACCGGTCACGGACGAACCCTTGGCGGCCGACGTCCCGTTCCCCGTGGGCTCCTTCGCCCGCTCCCTGGGCCGGAACTTCAGCACCCGGAACAGCATCTCGGCCACCGCCTCGCCGGCCACGTACCAGGTGACGTTCCAGGTGACGAAGTAGCCCTCGCCGAGCGCGGTCCGCTTCGGGCCGGCCAGGCCGGTGAACCGGGTGGCCGGGACCGGGGACTCGCCGAGCCTCAGGTACCGGTGGTAGGTCTGCTCGCAGTTGGTGGCGACCACGCCGGTGTAGCCGTTGCCGTCCAGCATCGCGAGCACGGCGTCGACCGGGGTGCCCGCCTGCCTGCGGTCCCGGTTCACGCCGGGCATGGTCCAGACCTGGATCATCGCCGGTGGCGCCACGATCTGCCCGTGCACCCCGGCCGCGGCCGCCCCGGGGTCGGTGTAGATCGGGTTGGCGTCGCCCAGGGCGTCGGTCCAGTGCCGGATCATCGGGGCGTTCACCGGATCCGCCGCCGCGACCCCGAGCACCTCGCCCGCGGCGATCTGCCGCTCGGCCAGGGCGGTGAGCCGCTCGTGCAGGTCGGTGGGCTCCGCCGTCGCGGTCATCGGGGCGGCCTCGGCAGGCTCAGGCCGAGCATGGCGATGAGCTCGCGCTGTACCTCGTTGACGCCGCCGCCGAAGGTGAGCACCAAGGCGCCCTTGGCGCCGCGGTCGACGCGCTCCATCAGGTCGGCGGTGCCGGGGTCGGACGGGTCGCCGAAGCGGGCCAGCGTCTCGCCGACGATCCGGCCGACGTCCTGCAGCCGCTCGGAGCCGTAGACCTTGGTGGCCGAGGCGTCGGGGGCGCCCAGCCAGCCGAGGTCCATGTTGGCCGCGACCTGCCAGTTCAGCAGCTCGTTGGTCCGGAAGTAGGCGTAGACCTGGCCGAGCGCCCTGCGCACCGCGGGTTCCTCGATCGCGCCGGTACGGCGGGCCCAGGCCAGGAACCGGTCGTAGGTGTGCGCGATGTTGCCCGCCGGGCCGAGCGTGACCCGCTCGTGGTTGAGCTGGTTGACGATCAGGTCCCAGCCCTTGTTCTCCTCCCCCACGACCATGTCCACCGGCACCCGGACGTCGGAGTAGTAGGTGGAGTTGGTGTGGTGGCGCCCGTCCATCGTCAGGATGGGCGTCCAGGAGAAGCCGGGGTCGGCGCAGTCGACGATCATCATGGTGATCCCCCGGTGCTTCTTCGCGTCCGGGTTGGTGCGGGCGGCGAGCCAGATGTACTGGGAGTAGTGTGCGCCCGAGGTGAAGATCTTCTGCCCGTTGACCACGTAGTGGTCGCCGTCGCGGACCGCGGTGGTGCGCAGCGACGCCAGGTCGGTGCCGGCCCCCGGCTCGCTGTAGCCGATCGCGAAGTGGCACTCTCCGGCCAGGATCCGCGGCAGGAAGAACTCCTTCTGCGCCGCCGTGCCGTACTGCATGAGGGTCGGCCCAACGGTCTGCACCGTGATGATCGGGTACGGCACCTCGGCGCGGGCGATCTCGTTGGCGAAGATCTGCTGCTCCAGCGGGCCGTACCCGCCGCCGCCGTACTCCTTGGGCCAGCCGAGACCGAGCTTGCCGTCGCGGCCGAGGGCACGGCAGTGCTCCATGTACGCCTCGCCGAACGGGTCGGTGGAGATCTTCTTGCGGCCCTCGGCGGTGAGGCAGGACTGGAAGTACTCGCGCAGCTCGGCGCGGAGCCGCTGCTGCTCGGGGGTCAGGTCGATGAGCATCAGAGATGCGCTCCGATCATGTCGAGCCGGGCTTCCACCCCGCCCAGCAGGTGGGCGTGGTGTTTGCCCCAGGCGAAGTAGCGGTGCAGCGGGTAGGTCACGTCCACGCCGATCCCGCCGTGCAGGTGCTGGCAGGTGTAGAGCGCCCGCAGCGCCTGGTCGGTGACGGTCAGCGCGCCGACGGCCAGGTCGGCCTCGGCCTCGGAGTCGGCTCCCTCGGCCAGCCGCCACGCCCCTGACCAGACGGCCACGTCCAGTGCCCGACCGGCGATGTAGACGTCGGCGATCTGCACGGTGACCGCCTGGAACTCGGCCAGCGCCCGGTCGAACTGCCTGCGCGTCCTGATGTACTCGGTGGTGAGCGCCAGTGCTCCGGCCAGCACTCCGGAGGTGACCGCGATGTTCCCGGCCAGCGCCAGCCTCCGCAGGCCGTCGGCCGCCCTGCCGTCCGCGGCGCCGACGAGCTCGCCGGGAGTGCCCGCCAGGCTCAGCGTGGCGGCCGGCTCACCGGTGGAGAGCGTCACCCGGTGCTGCGTCGTCTCGGCGGGGTCCACCAGGAACAGGCCGACGCCCGTCCCCGTGGTGGCCGGCAGGAGGATCCTCGCCGCCTGGGCCGCGTAGGGCGTCGTGCCCTTGGCGCCGTCCAGCACCCACCCCGAGCCGTCCCTGCGCGCGGTCGTGGCGGGCGAGGCACCGAGATCACGACCCGGCTCGGAGGGCGCGGCGGCCAGCGAGACCTCGCCGTCCGCCAGCGGGGCCAGCGCCTCGCGCTGCTCGCGGGAGCCGTACCTGGCGATCACCTGCGCGGCGACCAGGCTCTGCTCGGCGGGGACCGGGGCCACGTGGGCGCCGATCTCCCGCAGGATGACCGCCATCTCCACCGGCCCCAGCCCGGCCCCGCCGGCTTCCTCCGGCAGGCAGACGCCGAGCAGTCCCGCCTGGGCCAGGGAGCGCCACAGGGCGGCGTCGTAGGGGGCGCCGCTCTTCTCGTGGGCTTCGATCCTGGCCGAGGTCACCTCCCTGCCGAGCAGGTCGACCGCGAGTTCGCGCAGGTCGGTCTGGGTCTCGTCAAGATTGAAATCCACTGGCGCTCCAGGGTTGCCGTCGGCCGTGCTGGATGAACTCGTCGTCGATGCGGATGGCGTCCTCGGTGGTGAGTGGCCGCCAGGACGCCTGCCCGGGTGGGCGCCACCAGACGGGGTCGCCGGTGTGCCATGCCTCGGCTGCGAGGATCCGCTTGATGACCTTGTTGGACGCGGTCTGCGGCAGTTCCGCGCTGATCCGGATATATCGGGGTATGGACTTGGGGCCCATGTCCTTCCTGCCGGCCAGGAAGCTCGCGAACGCCTCGGGGTCGAAGCCGTCCCGCAGCACCAGGGCCGCCATCACCTGGTCGCCCGCCGCGGCGTCCGGTACGGGGTAGACGGCCGCCTCGACCACGCCGGGGAACTCGCGCACGACCGCCTCTATCGGCGCGACCGCCAGGTTCTCCCCGTCCACCCGGAGCCGCTCGGTGCCCCGTCCGGCGAAGAACACGTAACCGTCGGCGTCGGCGTAGGCCAGGTCCCCCGACCAGAACGCGCCCCGCCTGACGCGCTCGCGGTCGGCGTCCGGGTCGTTGTAGTAGCCGTCGAACAGGCCCAGTCCGCGGGTGTTGACCAGCTCCCCGACCGCCTCGCCCGCGTTGAGCAGCCGCCCGTCCTCGAAGACCGCGACCGGGCACCTCTCTCCCGTGGCGGGGGCGCGGATCTCGACCTCCTCGGGGAGCCTGCCCAGGCATCCCGGCGGTCCCGACGGGTCGGGGGTGATCGAGATCGCGGTCTCGGTGGACCCGAACGCGTCGATGACGTAGCAGCCGAAGCGCTCCCCGAACCGGCTGACCGCGGTGGCGCCGCCCTCGTTGCCGAACGCGATCTTGAGGGTGTTCTCCGCGTCCGAGGGCTCCGCCGGGGTGGCCAGCACGTAGGAGAGCGCCTTGCCCACGTAGTGCAGGTAGGTGACCCCGTAGCGTCTGACGTCGGGCATCAGGCCCGAGGCCGAGAACCTCCGCCGCAGCACCAGCGCCGCCCCCGACGCCACCGCCGGGGCGTACGCGGCCATGATCGCCCCGGAGTGGAAGAGCGGCATCGAGCAGTAGACGACGTCCTGCGGTGACAGCATCGCCGCCAGGTTCGCCCCCGGAACCGCGATCTTCCGCTGCGTGATCTTCACCGCCCTGGGCCGTCCCGAGGTCCCCGACGTGAAGATCAGCATCGTCAGCGCGTCCTCGCGTACCGGGCCCGCCAGAGGAACGGCAGGATCGGCGGGCGGCCGGGAGCGGGCCGATTCCGGATCGCGGAGCGCGGCGAGGTCGGCCGCGAGGGTGGCGTGGGCGGGCTCGTGCAGGATCAGGTCGACATGTGTCGTGTCCGCGTCGCGGGCGAGTTCGGCGGCGCTCCTGGTGGTGTTCAGCGCGACGACCACGTGACCGGAGAGCGCGGCCCCGCCCAGCAGGAACAGCACCTCGGGAACGTTGTCGAACAGCACGCCGACGTGCAGGTTCCGGCCACGCGCGTCCAGCAGGGCGGCGCGGGCCCGGCACTCGGCGACGTACTCGCGCCAGCTCCAGGTCCGCTCCTCGAAGAGCAGTCCTGGCCGGTCGTCGTCGGCACGCCGCTCCAGCAGCCCCGCCAGCGTCTCTTCGGACATTGCGCCTCCCGCCAGGATGCCCAGGCCAGCTGCTCCGAAAACTAGAACAGATTCTATTCTGTGTCCAGAGGCGGCCGATCACAACACCTCACCGGATAACCGCGACATCGCATATGCCGTGTAAGCGCGGGGCGTCTTTGTGACCGGCGAGTAACCCACCGGAGTATCCGGAAATCAGATAACGTGTTCTCATGCGCATCCCGCATGTGTCCACCGACGTGCCGGTCACCCCGCACGCGGCCGACAGGCCCGTCCCGAGAGACCTCGATCCGGTCACGACCGAGAAGACATCCGGCATGCAGAGCGAACCGGCGTCCACGGGCGTCCGCACCAGGAGCCAGCACCAGCGGCGCAAGCGCATCGTCCAGGCCGCCGCCGCCCTCGCCTCGCGAGGCGGCGTCGAGGCGATGCAGATGCGGACCGTCGCCGAGCGTGCCGGGGTCGCACTGGGAACGCTCTATCGCTACTTCCCCTCCAAGATGGATCTTGTCGTCGCCGTCGTGGGCGAGGAGATCGACCTCCTCGAAAGCAGCATCGAGCGCCGCCCGCCCAGCGCCACCGCGGCCTCGGGGCGGGCCGTCGACATCCTGATGCGCGCCACCCGTGGCCTGATGCGCGAGCCCGAACTCGCCGACGCGCTCATCCGCTCGCTGATCATGGCCGAGGTCGAGACGCCGTTCGGCGACCGGATGACCGGGCTGCTGCTCCGCGTCGCCGGAGACGACCTCACCGTCGATACCGCCACCGAGGAGCAGTTCGCCCTCGCGGGCTCGCTGTCCAGCATCTGGGTGCACGAGCTTCTGGAGATGCTCAGGGGGCGCCGCACCTACGAGCAGATCCAGCGTCGCATCGAGATCGCCGCAGAACGCCTGCTCGCCGATTTCCGGCCCTCTCCTTCCACCTGAAACTAGAACCCGTTACAGTCGCACTGGAAGGCGACTGGAACGACGTTCTGGAGCGACGCGCGAGCGGGCGAGCGGGAACGGTCGCCCGGTGGCCGCGAGCTCCGAGCCGGCGGGCGAGGAGATCGTATGGGTGCAGTGATCGTCGAAGCCGCGAGAACCCCGATCGGCAGGCGCAACGGGTGGCTCGCCGGGCTGAAACCGCAGGCGGTCCTCGCGGCGGCGCTGGGTGGTCTGATCGACAGGGCGGGCATCGACCCCGCCGCCGTGGAACAGGTCTTCGCCGGGTGCGTCACGCAGGCCGGTGAGCAGGGCGGTCATGTCGGGCGACATGCCTGGCTGTACGCCGGCCTGCCGTACCAGGCGGGCGTGACCACGATCGACGCGCAGTGCGGCTCCGCCCAGCAGGCCGTGCACCTGGTCGCGGCGCTCATCTCGGCCGGTGTCATCGACGTCGGGGTGGCCTGCGGCGTCGAGGTGATGAGCCGGGCACCGCTCGGTTCCAACGTGCTGCCCGCCCGGCCCCGGCCCGACGACTGGTCCATCGACCTGCCCGACCAGTTCACCGCCGCCGAGCGGATCGCGCGACGGCGCGGGCTGACCCGCGAGCGGCTCGACGGGTTCGGCGCCAGGTCCCAGCGGCTCGCCGCGGCGGCGTGGGCCGAGGGCCGCTTCGACCGGGAGATCATCCCGGTGACCGCGCCGATCCTCGGCGAGGACGGGCAGCCCACCGGGGAGACCCGCGTCGTCAGCAGGGACCAGGGGTTGCGCGAGACCACGCTCGAAGGGCTGGCCCGGCTCAAGCCCGTGATGGGCGAGGGCGGCATGCACACCGCGGGCACCTCCTCGCAGATCTCCGACGGCGCGGCGGCGGTGCTGCTGATGAGCGAGGAGGCCGCCGCCCGGCACGGCCTGCGCCCCAGGGCCCGCATCCTCGCCCAGGCGCTCGTCGGCGCCGAGCCGTACTACCACCTGGACGGCCCGGTGGACGCCACTGCGAAGGCCCTGTCCGCTACCGGAATGAGTGCGGCTGATATAGATAGATTCGAAGTTAACGAGGCTTTCGCATCGGTTGTCCTGTCTTGGGCATCGGTGCACAAGCCGGACATGGAACGGGTCAATGTCAACGGCGGAGCCATCGCACTCGGCCACCCTGTCGGCGCGACCGGTTCCCGGTTGATCACCACCGCCCTGCACGAGCTTGAGCGGTCCGATTCCTCGACCGCGCTGGTGTCGATGTGCGCGGGTGGGGCACTCGCGACCGCGACCATCCTGGAACGCCTTTGAGTGGCGCCGGTAAGGAGCACCCCCGTTGAAATCCCGCCGCAGGCCGTACAGCGAGCAGCGTCCGTTCGACACCGGTGGCGGTGTGTGGAGCGTGCCCGTCCCGATCCCGGGAAACCCGCTCGGCTACACCCTGGTCTACGCGATCGAGTCCCCCGCCGGGCCGGTGCTGATCGACGCGGGCTGGAACGCCCCCGAGGCGTGGCTGGCCCTGCGTGACGGGCTGAGCGTGGCCGGCATGGACGTGCGCGACGTGCGCGGGGTGGTCGTCACCCACTTCCACCCCGACCACGCCGGGCTGGCCGGACAGGTACGGGAGGAGTCCGGCGCCTGGATCGCCATGCACGAGGCCGACGCCGCGCTGGTCGGCCTCATGCGAGAGCTTGAGGGCGACGCGCACCGCGACTTCCAGGCCGACATGCTGCGCCGCGCGGGAGCGGGCACCGTCGAGGTGGAGGAGGTGACCGTGAACCGGCCGAAGCCGCCGGCGCTGCCCGACCGTGTCCTCTCCGACGGCGACCTGATCGACCTGCCGGGCCGCAGACTCCGTACGGTCTGGACCCCCGGCCACACGCCGGGCCATGTCTGCCTGCACCTGGAGGACGCCGACCGGCTCTTCACCGGCGACCACGTGCTGCCGGCGATCACTCCGCACATCGGCATCTACCCGTACGACCGGGCGGACGCCGACCCGCTCAGCGACTTCCTGGAGTCGCTGGAGAAGGTGAAGGGCCTGGGCGACCTCGAAGCCATGCCCGCCCATGAATGGATATTTCCGGACACGGCGGCTCGGGCGGCGGAGATCGGCATCCATCACGAGGAGAAGCTCCGACGGCTGGCGGACCTGCTCGCCGAGGCGGCGGAGCCGCTGACCATCTGGGAGATCGCCGGACGGATGACCTGGAACCGGCCCTGGGAGGACTTCCCTCCCATGCTGCGCGGGATGGCGGCCGGGGAGGCGGCGGCGCACCTGCGCACCCTGGAGGCTCGCGGGATCATCCGCCGGGTGACGGGGGTGGATCCGGTCCGGTTCGCCATACACTCATAGACATCGGATGTCTGGCGAAACCTGAGGACGGTGCGGAGTGGCGGTCACCGACGCCGCTATCGACAGGATCAAGCAGATGATCCTGTCCGGCGAGCTCGCCCCGGGCAGCAGGCTGCCCAAGGAGGCCGACCTGGCCGACCGGCTCGGCCTCTCGCGCAACTCCCTGCGCGAGGCGGTCAGGGCGCTGGCCCTGATCAACGTGCTGGACGTGCGCCAGGGCGACGGCACCTACGTGACCAGCCTGGAGCCGAGGCTCCTGCTCGACGCCATGTCGTTCGTGGTCGACTTCCATCAGGACGACACGGTGCTGCAGTTCTTCCAGGTTCGCCGGATCCTGGAACCTGCGGCGACCGCCATGGCGGCGAGGTACATGTCCGAGTCGGAGGTGGCCGAACTCCGTAAGATCCTCGACGCACTGCCTCCCGATCCGAGCGTCGAGCAGCTCGTCGCCAACGATCTGGAGTTCCACCAGCGCATCGCGGCGGGCTCGGGCAACGCCGTGCTCTGCTCCCTCATCGAGAGCCTCTCCGGACCCACCACCAGGGCCAGGATCTGGAGGGGCCTCACCCAGGAGAACGCCCTGGAGAAGACCCGCGAGCAGCACACCGCGATCTGCGACGCCATCGCCGCCCACCAGCCGGAGGTCGCCCGCGCCTGGGCGACCGTCCACATCGCCGGCGTCGAGGACTGGCTCCGCAACGCCCTGGCCTGACGCCCTCGCCCACCGGCCGATCCCCACCCTGCCGCTCGCGCACGGCAACCCGCCACCTGTCCCATGCCCGCCCGGCGGCACCGTTCCCCGGTCGTGAAACGCGCCTGGCGAACCGTCGGCCCGTCATCTCCGAAAGCGTCGGCAGACAGCTCGCTGTCAGCTCAGGAAGCCGAGGGAGCGGAGCCAGTGGAGGTACCGGTCCATCCAGGTGCCGCAGGGCAGCTCCGGCGGCGCGGCCGCGAACCCGTGGCCGCCCTGGGCGTACACGTGCATCTCGACCGGGTGTCCCGCCGTCTGCCACGCGCTGTACAGGCCGAGGCAGCGGGGCACCACCCCGATGCCCTCGTCGTCGCTGGCGAACGCGATGAACAGCGGAGGCGCGTCCGTGGGCACGGTGTACTCGTCGAAGGCAGTGCCGTAGATGGGCGCGGCGAAGGCGGGGCGGGTGGCCGCGTCGTACCCTGTCGCCGCACAGGTCGTGAGCAGCCCGCCCGCGGAGAAGCCCATCATGCCGACGCGCTCGGGGTCGAGCCCCCAGGTGGAGGCCCGCTCGCGGATGATCCGGAGCGCCTGGAAGGGGTCGTCCCTGGTCACGCGCGACTGCGCCTTGACGGCGTCCATGATGGCGGACGCCGACGCCAGGCGCATGAACTCCTCGTCGGTCCGAGGCGTCGGCGCCAGCCGGTACCTGAGCACGAACACGGTCAGTCCGTGCTCGGTGAGCCGGCGCGCGATGCCGTTGATCTCGGGGTCGTCCCAGTGCGGGAGGGTGTGGAAACTGCCGCCGGGGCAGAGGATCACGCCGGTACGGGTGGCCGCGGACGGTTCGGGGGTGTAGACGGTCAGCGATGGGGCCGTCACGTTGCGGATCAACCGGATGTTCCGGGCGACCGGGAGGTCCGAGAGAAAGGTCTCGTGGCCGTGGATCGCCTCCTGCGAGGCGCCCTCCCGCAGCGGGATGATCATCGGGTCTCCGGAGTGACGGTTCCGGCCTCGCCGTCGACGGTGACCTGTCGGCCGCTCCGCAGCCGTTCGGTCGCCGCGCCGGTGCCGAGGACGGCGGGGATGCCGTACTCGCGCGCCACGATCGAGCTGTGGCTGAGCGGGCCGCCGACGTCGGTGACGACCGCGGACGCCAGCGCGAACAGGGGCGTCCACGCGGGCGTGGTGATCCGCGCGACCAGCACGTCCCCCTGACGCATCTGGCCGAACTCGTCGGGGCCGTGGATGACCCGCGCCGGGGCGCTGACCCGTCCGGGGCTGCCGGGCACGCCCTTGATGACATCGCCGGAACCGTCGTCGCGATGCCCGGGCAGCAGCCGGGAGAAATCGATGCCCAGGATCTTCATGCCGCCGTCCTCCGAGAGAGCGTGCGGTGGCGCGGCGGCCCGCCGCGCCCGCCACGTGGCCCTCCGCTCGGCCACGATCTCGCGCGAATCCGACGGGGTACGGCCGGCGTCCAGCGCCTCGACCGCGGTCTCCAGCTCGTCCATCCGCAGCCAGAACACGTCGTCCTGGTCGGCGACCGCCTCCGCGGCGACGAGCCGCCGGCCGATCTCGTGCAGCGCCTGGCGTGCGACCGGCCAGCCCAGGCCCACGTCGGCCAGGGCGTCCTCGCGCAGCGGCGCCACCTGCTGCGCCCAGCGCAGCACTCGCTTGGCGAACGCCGCCCGCGGGCCACGGCGGGCGTTCAGCCGGCTCGTGACCCGCTCGCGTTCCTCCCGCGCGGCCCGCTGCCGCTCATGGGGGTCAGGTGCCTCGCCGGTGAGGTAGAAGCCCAACGTCTGCAGCAACGGCGCCGGATCCTCCGCGGGCAGCGGCTTGGCGAAGTCGAGGTCGTACACCGTGTCGCCGAATTCGGCCAGGTGTGCGGCGAACTCCGCCGACTCCGCCGTGCGCCCTTGGCGGGCCAGGTCGTAGAGGGATTTGTCGGCCCGTACCGGCTTGCTGTCGAACCCCAGCAGGAACGTCAGCGCCGGCGGGTCCCCCTGGCGCCTGACGAGCTTGTACGCCGCGGTGAACATCGACTCGCTGATGTAGGCCGCCGGGAGGACGCCGCTCTGGATGGCCACGTAGTAGCGGGCCGCCTCCTCGACGATCTCGCGGGCACCTGCCAGCAGCTCACTCGCCGGTGCGGTCCCCATGTCGACCGCGCCCCACCTGGCCGCGACGCCCGCGTAGGCCGCATGGGCCTGGCGCCACCGCTCGGCCGCGGTGCGTAGCCCCCGAGGCAGCGTGGTGGTCAGGAACAGCGGCTGTGCCACCATCATCCGGGCCATCATGCCGGCCGTGTAGGTGATGTTGTAGTAGGCGTAACCACCGATGACGGCGAACGGCTCCTCGAAGTACGGCAGGCCGGTGGTCTTGTACTGCTCCTGCGTGGCCCGCTTCCAGGCACCGAGGCCCAGCGTGGCGAACAGCGGAGAGAGCGGCTCCGGCAGCAGTTCCGTGACGCTGCCCCGCACATACCTGCCCTTGGGGTCGGGCAGCTCCCACCCGGGTGCGGCGCCGGGCAGGGCGGTGATGGGACGCGCCTGGAGGATGTACGGGTGGCCGTCGTGCATGGCCCACTCGATGTCCATCGGCCGGTCGTACAGCTCCTCGATCGCGACCGCGAGGCGAGTGAGCTCGGCCGCCTGGGGCGGGTCGAGCACCGGCCGTTCGCGCAGCTCGGTGGGCACCGGCTCCTCGTGGGTCCCGGCCGGCACGCGAACCGTCATGACCTGTTTGTCACTGATCTCCTGGCGGACGATCGAGCCGTCGGCCTTGGCGATGACGAGCGTGTCCGGGGTGACCTGCCCGCTGACGACCGCCTCGCCAAGCCCCCACGCGGCGTTGACCATCAGGCGGTCGCGCGCGCCGGTCAGCGGGTCGGCGGTGAACAGCACACCGGCCGCGTCGGCGGGGACAAGTTCCTGGACGACGACCGCCAGCGCGATGTCGTCGGCGCCGACCCCCTGACGTGCGCGGTAGCCGATGGCGCGGGCCGTCCACCAGGACGCCCAGCAGCGCTTCACCGCGTCCAGGACCGGGGAACGGCGGCGAATGTTGAGGTAGGTCTCCAGCTGCCCGGCGAAGGACATGTCCGGCAGATCCTCGGCGGTCGCGGAGGACCGTACGGCCACCGCCGGGTCGTCACCCAGCCCGGCGTACGCGGCGCCGACGGCGTGCGCCACCTCTTCCGGCATGGGCTGCTCGGCGAACAGCGCGGCGATCTTCTCGGCCGCGGCGTCGCAGGTCTCGGGCCGGTCAGGGGAGGCCGTCGAGGCGATCTCGACGATGCGTTCCCGCAGGCCGTGCGCGGCGACGAAGCGGCGGTACGCGGCCGTCGTCACGTGGAAGCCCGGCGGCACCGGCAGGCCATGGGCGGCCAGACGGGCCAGTGAGGCGCCCTTGCCTCCGGCGTGCTCCAAGGTGGCGCGGGCGTCGTCCAGGGCCAGCACAAAGGGCTCGTCCGTCATGATCCCTCTCGTTCCTGTCCGCGCAGCGCGACGGCCATCGCGCTGCGAACTTCGTCCAAGCCGCCGAGCAGCACCGCCTTGCCCCTCGCGAGGTCGGCGCCGTCCGGCAGCGTCAGGGCGCGGTCGAGCAGGTCCGCCAGCGTTTCCAGCAGTTCGTCCGAGGTCGGCTGATCGGGGTGCGGCCCCGTCTTCTCCGCGATGAAGGCGCTGCGCAGGGCCGGGGTGAGCGCGTCGAGGATGTACGCGACAGCCCTGGTGTCGACGTCCCGGCGCATGGTGCCCGCCTCCTGCATCATCTGGAGGAACTCGCGCATGCCGAGCGTGTCCGGCCGCTTCGCGAACAGGGTCGATGGCTTGCGCAGGTATTTGCCGAAGACGTCCGGGTCCCTCGCGGTGATCGCGGAGGCCAGCGGCAGCGTCTTCAGCACGTGGACCATCGCCCGGTAGACGCTGGCCACGTCACCGCCGCGCGGATCGGCCTCCACCTGCTCGCGCCAGGTCTCGACGTAGCGGTCCAGCTCACGGATCAAGACCGTCTCGACCAGCTCGTCCTTGGACTTGAAGTGCAGGTAGACCAGCCCGCGATGGAGGTCCACGGCCTCGGCGACGTCGCCCATCGTCAGTTTGTTGTAGCCGAGGCGGAGCAGCAGGTCGGCGGCCGCGTCGAGGATCGCCCGCTCACGTTCTTGTTCGTTGATTCCCATTTTGTCACTTTGACATTTCTCGATAACTTGTCAAAAGCGACGTTATGCCCGCCCCCTCAGGCTGTCAACCGGCCGGCCCCTTGGGGTCCGGCCGGTCTTGGACACGGCGGTCATGGCGCCGGCCGTCCCCGGGTTCAATCGGGCGCCAGGCTCACCTGGGGGTGGCGCGCCACTTGTCGTACAGCAGGGGGATCTCCTGGTGCATGAACAGGTAGAAGTCGCGCAGCTCGGTCATGGTCCGCCCGGCGTGGGTCTGGGGCCCGCCGAGCGCCTCGATGCCCTCGTCGACCATGCCGGCGAGGGTCTTGTAGAGGCCGACCTTGGTCAGCGCGACCTCCCACCAGCTGTCGTGAAGCAGGCGGTAGACATCGCGCCGGGACCCGGGCACCGGATCCCGGGCGACCATCCCCAGCTGGATGAGGTAGCGGACGGCACCGGAGATGGCCGCCGGGCTGACGCCGAGGCGCTCGGCCAGGTCGGCGGCGCTCAGCGTGTCCTCCTCGGCGACCGACAACGCCACCAGGACGCGGCCCGCCATGGGGGGGAACCCCCAGTCGGCCAGCACCCGGCTGAGCCGTTCGACGAACTGGCGCACCGCTTCCTCATCCCTCATGCCGCTCCCCTCGTGTCAAGAATCCGTATTTTACGGCCTTCATAGCTTTCACGAACTCGTGAAGGCTGTGTACATTCTAAAATGTGAGCAACATTATCTCCATGTCCGGTGTGACCAAGCGGTTCGGCCGGACGACCGCGCTGGACAGCCTCGACCTCGAGGTCCGGGTCGGCGAGGTGCACGGCTTCCTGGGCCCGAACGGCGCCGGCAAGTCCACCGCCATTCGCGTTCTGCTGGGGCTGCTGCGCGCCGACGCCGGCACCTGCCGCCTGCTGGGCGGCGACCCGTGGAAGGACGCCACCCGACTACACCGCCGCCTGGCCTACGTTCCCGGCGACGTCACCCTGTGGCCGGGGCTGTCCGGCGGTGAGGTCATCGACCTGCTGGGACGGCTGCGCGGCGGCCTGGACCCCCGGCGCAGGGCCGAGCTGATCGAGCGCTTCGAGCTGGATCCGCGCAAGAAGGGCCGCGCCTACTCCAAGGGCAACCGGCAGAAGGTCGCCTTGGTGGCGGCGCTGGCCTCCGACGTCGAGCTGTTCTTGCTGGATGAGCCGACCTCCGGGCTGGACCCGCTCATGGAGGCGGTCTTCACCCAGTGCGTCGCCGAGTTGCGTGCGCAGGGCCGCACGGTGCTGCTGTCCAGCCACATCCTGGCCGAGGTCGAGAAGCTGTGCGATCGGGTGAGCATCATCCGCGACGGTCGCACGGTCGAGACCGGCACCCTCGCCGAGCTGCGCCACCTGACCCGGACCACCATCACCGCCGAGCTGGCCGACTCGCCCAACGGCCTGCACGGCGTGCACGACCTGCGTGTCGAGGGCAACCGCGTGACCTTCCAGGTCGCGTCCGGCGAGCTCGACGAGGCGCTGCGGCAGCTGACACGTTCGGGGGTACGCACGCTGACCAGCCAGCCCCCGACGCTGGAGGAGCTGTTCATGCGCCACTACCAAAGCAGGACCGGCACCCGGGCGGGCTCTGGCGAGGCATCGGGCAAGGCCGGCGCCGCATCAGCGAAGGACGCCCGATGACGGGCACCCGGGCGCTGATCCGGCTGATCCTGCGCCGCGACCGGGCGATCCTGCCGATCTGGGTGCTCCTGCTGGCGATCATGCCCATCACCCAGACCTCCGCCATCGGCGGCCTGTACACCACCGACGCCGAGCTGCAGGCCTTCGCCGCCTCCATGCGCAGCACCCCGGCCTTCTCCGCCCTGTACGGTCCCCTGCTGGACTGGCACGTGGCGGCGCTGGGCGTGTGGCGCGCCGGGTTCGTTCCGGTGATACTCGGCCTGGCCGGCCTGCTCACGGTGATCCGGCACACCCGGGTCGAGGAGGAGACCGGCCGCCGCGAGCTGCTGGGCTCCACCGTGGTCGGCCGCCACGCCCCGCTGTCGGCCGCCCTCCTCGTCGTCGCAGCGGCCAACGTGATCGCCGGGCTGATCATCACCGGCTCCTTCGCCGGCGTCTACCCGGTGGCCGGCGCGCTGGCCACCGGGCTCGGCTACACCCTGGTCGGCATCGCCTTGGCTGCGATCGGGGCGGTGGCCGCCCAGCTCACCGACAGCGCCTCCAGCGCCCGCGCGATCGGCGTCTCCGCTCTCGGGCTGGCCTTCCTGCTGCGCCTGGCCGGTGACGTCACCGACGCCTCGTGGCTGTCGTGGCTGTCGCCCATCGCCTGGGGGCAAAAGCTGCGCCCCTTCGCCGGCGAGCAGTGGTGGCCGGCGGCCCTGCTCATCGCCTTCATCGCGGTGACCTGCTACGCCGCCTACGCGCTGGCCGCCCGGCGTGACGTCGCGGCCGGTCTGCTACCGCCCAGGCTGGGGCCCGCGCAGGCGGCGGCCGGCCTGGCCGGTCCGCTCGCGCTGGCCTGGCGCCTGCACCGCGGGCTGCTGCTGGCCTGGTGCGCGGGCTTCGCCGTCTTCGGCGCGGTGATCGGCAGTGCCGCCGACGCCGCCTCCTCCGCGTTGCGGCACAACACCCAGATCATGGAGATGCTCAACCGGATCGGCGGTGGCGTCAGCCCGGCCGACATGTTCATCGCCGCCCTGATCGGCATCTTCGGCATCGCCGTGTCCGGCTACGCCATCCAGGCCGCGCTACGGCCGCGCGCCGAGGAGAGCCTCGCCCGCGCCGAGCCGCTGCTGGCCACCGCGGTCAGCCGCGTCGGCTGGGCGGCCGGCCACCTGCTGTTCGCCGTGCTCGGCCCGGCGGCGGTCCTCATCGTGACCGGCCTGGCCGTCGGCCTGTCGTACGGCGCGGCCACCGGCGACGTGCCCGCCCACCTGCCCGCCACGCTGGGCGCCGCCGTTGCCCAACTGCCCGCGGTCTGGATCTTCGCAGGGCTGGCCGTCGCGCTGTTCGGCCTGCTGCCTCGCCTGGTGGCGACGGCGTGGGCGGTGCTGGCGCTGTTCCTGCTCTTCGGCCAGGTGGGCGCGATCTTGGAGTTGCCGCAGCCGTTGCTGGACCTGTCGCCCTTCAGCCACCTGCCCAGGCTGCCGGGCGGCGAGGTGTCGGCGACCCCGCTGGTGGCCATGACCGCGATCGCCGCGGCGCTGGCGATCGCGGGACTTTACGGCTTCCGCCGCCGCGACATCGGTTAGGCCGCCCGCCGCAGCACGTGGTAGCGGCCATCGTGACTCCTCCGCTCCCTGAAGGGAGCGGCTTCTCGCTAAGCCGCTTGCGCGACGTCGCGAAGGGCAAGCCCTGCCCGCAGGATGTTGATCGCCGCGTTGACGTCGGCGTGCGCCGCATGAGCGCACCGCTGACAGACGAACGTGGCCTGGGCGAGGCGGTTCTCCTTCGCGACATGCCCGCAGCGGGCGCACGTGCGGGAGGTGTGGGCGGGGTTCACCGCGATCAGCTCTCGACCGGCGCTTTCAGCCTTGTGCGACAGGATCGTCAAGAACACCCCCCAACCCGCGTCGAGAATCGAACGGTTGAGGCCGGACTTCTGGGCAACATTGCGGCCGGGCACCTCGACGGTGCCGGACGCCGAGCGGGTCATGTTCGCGATCCGCAGGTCCTCGCAGGCGATGACGTCGTAGTCGCGGACCAGCGCGAGTGCGGCCTTGTGTGCGCCGTCGAGGCGTTGACGGCGGACCTTGCCGTGCAGGGCGGCGACCCGCGCCACCGCTTTACGGCGCCGCGTGGAGCCGCGTTTCCTGCGGGCGAGGTTCCGCTGGGCGACGGCGAGGCGCTCGGCGGAGGCGGCCAGGTGGCGCGGGTTGTCCAGGTGCTCGCCGTCGCTGGTGGTGACCAGCCAGGCCACGCCCAGGTCGATCCCGACGACCGCGCCGGTGGCGGGCAAGGGTTCGGCAGGTACGTCGTCGCACGACAGCACGACGTACCAGCGGGAGCCTTCCCGCTTGACGCTGATCGTCTTGACGGTGCCGCGCACCGGCCGGTGCCGGTGGGCGCGGATATGCCCGACACCCTGGAGACGCACGTAGGTGGCGGTAGGGTGTTCGGGCTGGGAGTCCCACCGGCAGCCGTCGCCGTCTTTGGGCCAGGTCACCGTGTCGAAGCACCCCTTGCCCTTGAAGCGGGGAAACCCCGGGGTGCGCCCGGCCTTGACGCGGGCGAAGAACGCGGCGAACGCCTTGTCCAGGCGGCGCAGGGTGGCCTGCTGGGAGGAGAACGACCACCGGCCCTGACCGCCGGTGTCATCGGCGCGGATGTGTTTCAGGTCGGCGGACTGCTCGCCGTAGCGGATGCTCACGCCCGCTTTGGCGTAGGCGGTGCGGCGGTGCTCCAGCGCGGCGTTGCAGAGGGCGCGGTGGTCGTCCAGGCAGGCGGTCAGCGCGGCGGCCTGCCTGCTGGTGGGGCGGAGCAGGAACTTGAACGACCTACGCACGAGCACCACCACTTTTGGAGGTGCGCTCGTACTGAGTGTTGATGTAGCGCCGCACCGTCTCGGCCGACACCGCGCCGACCGTGGCCACGAAGTACGACCGCGACCACAGCGTGGGCAGCTGGGAGCGCAGGTGCGGGAACTCGGCGCGCAGGTGGTGGGAGGTGAAGCCCTTGAACTGGTTGGCCACGTACGACGGCGAGTTCTTCGGGTTGGGCTTGACGAACAGATGCACGTGGTCGGGCATCACCTCAAGCGCCACGATCTCCCACCCGTGCTCGTCGGCCTTGGTGCGGATCAGCTCCTCCAGGCGGTCCTTCACCCGCCCGCCAAGGACCGGGCGGCGGTACTTCGGGCACCACACCACGTGGTACCCGAGGTCATACGCCGCACCGGGAGAAGTGCGTATCCGACGAGTCACATGATGTTTATAACAGCGCCGCTCATCTAATGCACGACGAACGGAGATCTCTGATGCGCAGACCAGACAGGTCAGGGCACGCTCGGGCCTTGGCGGCCCTCCCGCTCCCGATTCCCCCGTCGCCTAAAGGCGACGGTCCCCTCGGGAGGATCTGATGGAATCCCAGTTCCGAGGCAGGCACTTTGACCTGCCTGGCCACGTGCTCGACCACCTCTCGTAGCGTGGAGAACCTTAACCTGCCGCCCTGTTCTCGCACCTTCTGCGACCGGTTCCAGCCCCGAAGGCTCACCGGTACCGCGTCCCGCTCATGAGACGGGCCCGGACGGGTCGCTCGGCCCGTCGGCGAACCGGAACCAGAAGGTGTCCGCCGAAGCGGAACGCGTCAGACCATAACGCCCTGCCCCAGAGCCCCATTAAAACCAGATAAAAAGGATTCTGTAGATTTTTGGCTGGTTTTCATGTCACCCTTTAAATGGTTTTTTAAGATTCCGTAGCGATCTCATGACACTTCGAAACTCGGGCTATAACCTTGGCCGACATGCGAGAGCCCGATAGCTCCTATGTGCGCACGAAAGCGTGCAGAGCAACCAAAATGCCTTGGCTGTGCATATCAGACGACGTGGTACTTACTCATCATACGTTTGACATGGACCACTTCTTCGATGAGCCAAGATATGAGATGGAGCGAGAGGTCTCTCTCTTGACCGGCCGACTCTCCGTGGAAGCCGCAAGCCGATATAGACGAAAAATAATAAACGCCAGAGACCTTGAGTTGGCCGCAGTAAGGTGCACCACAGCAGGTAGGCCCCGAAGCGGAGGGTTCGCTGTGGTCCATACACCAGGGCGCATACGCGCAGAGTGTGGCGCCGTCGGCCAGCATGTCTCAGTAATCTGGCCAACGGAAGATCCTCTCAACGTGCAGAAAATCCCCTGGCCCCCCACAGTGACGAAGAGCTTCGTCGAGTGCTTCAATGGGTGCAGAGAAGACGGGAGGTAAAGCGGATGAATCTGGACTTAATGATCAAACGTGGACAATTCCCTTGGCAGCCCAGGCCAGAGGCGACAGAGCTCGACGTTTGGCACGAGTACGAGATCCCGCTGACAGGAACCTTCCACCTGAGTGGACGTCTGGTGTTGTTCACCCAGGTCCTGGAGAGCTCTCACGGCCTCTCCGCATGGGCTTACGTGTGCCTTGAGACCGAGGAGAGCGACGAGGTATCCGCGATCACCTTTGCGTCGATAGATGAGATGCGGGAGTTCGTGGAGGCCAGGTTCCGCGGCAGGGAAGCAGTGCTCACGCTGGCCAAGGATGATCGAATCATCGACCAGTGGACCCGCGGCAAGGTAAACAAAGATCTCGCATCCACCGTTGAGGACTTCCTCAACGGCATCATACGAAGTGTCAATGAAGTCTCAGACCCCGAGCAGCGTATCCGCGCCAAGTTCGCAGGTCTGGAGGCCGCAGGGTCCGAACTCGCGTCGGCGTAGTCTTCTCAGAGTCGAAGCCTCTCACCACGCCATCGTCTGGGCGGTCCGGTGGGCACAGTGGAGGTGGAGTCGAGGCCCTGCCGCCGAAACCCTTTCTTCTCCCGGTGATGGGCAGGGGCGAGCCGCCTGATCGGTAAGTTCAGTGAGGGCGGTTCATCGCCGTTTTGGTTTGTTCGCCGGGCCATGGCTTGTCCATGGTCCAATCCCAATTCCGAGCGTTTCCCCGGGGGCTCAGGGAATCAGGCCCTCGGCGGTGAGGTCGGTCCACAGGGCTTCGGGGACAGGCTGGGCGGTCAGTTCCGCGTTGCGGGTTACCTCGGTGGCGGAGCGGGCGCCGATGACGACCGAGGCGACCGCCGGGTGGCGGAGCGGGAAGGCCAGGGCCGCCTGGGGCAGGGTGACGTCGTGCCGGTCGCAGACGGCGGCGATCCGGCGGGCGCGCTCCAGGAGCGGACCGGGGGCCGGTGCGTAGTCGTAGGTGCCGGACGGGTCGTGGGTGGCCAGCAGGCCGCTGTTGAACACCCCGGCGGCGAACACCGAGACACCGCGCCCGGCACAGAGCGGCAGCAGCTCGTCGGCGCCCGACTGGTCGAGGAGGGTGTAGCGCCCGGCGAGCATGACCAGGTCGACATCGGTCTCGCGGACGAACCGGGCGAGCATCTCCGCCTGGTTCATGCCGGCCCCGATCGCCTTGACGACCCCCTGGTCGCGCAGCTCCGCCAGGGCCGGGTACGCCTCACCGGCCGCCTGCTCCCAATGGTCGTCCGGATCGTGGATCAGGGCGATGTCGACCGCGTCCAGGCCGAGCCGCTGCAGGCTCTCCTCCAGCGAGCGCCGGACCCCGTCCCGGGAGAAGTCCCACACCCGGCGCAGGTCGGCGGGGACGTCGAAGCCCTGCTCGTCCCGGCCGAAGGACCCTTCGGCCGGCACGAGCAGGCGGCCGACCTTGGTGGACAGGACGTAGGAGTCACGGGGCCGGTCCGCCAGGGCGGCGCCGAGCCGCCGCTCCGACAGGCCGAGCCCGTAGTGCGGCGCGGTGTCGAACAGGCGGATGCCTGCCTCGTAGGCCGCGTCCACCGCCGCCCGCGCCACGTCCTCGCCGACCTCGGAGAACAGGTTCCCGATCGGGGCAGCGCCGAAGCCGTACCTGCTGACCTGCACCTCTTGCTCCGTTCTGTACGACTGCACGTTTCTCGTACTGATTGGCTCTCGTGCAGTCTGAGGTATCCATCCGGGTTCGCACATCCGCACAGGCTCCACATCCGTACGGGCTGAACGTCCGCGCGTCCCGCCCGGAGGAGCGGGACCGCGGCGCGTCAGTCCTGGGCCTTGCCGCCCGCCAGGCGGCTGATCATCAGGGCGACCAGGATGATCGAACCGTAGACGAGCTGTTTCCACTCGCCGGGGACGCCCTTCAGGGTCAGGATGTTCTCGACGAGGCCGATCACCAGGACACCGGTGAGCGCGCCGAGGATCGTCCCCTTGCCGCCGTCCATGCTGACGCCGCCGATGACGGCGGCGGCGAAGGCCATGAAGATCCAGCCGACGCCCTGGTTGGCGCTGATGCCGCCCAGGCGACCGGTCTCCAGCACGCCGGCCAGCGCGGCGACGATCCCGCCGATGACGAAGACGACCCAGACCACCCGCTCGACCCTGACGCCCGCCGCGCGGGCGGCGTCGGCGTTGCCGCCGATGGCGTAGAGCGAGCGGCCGACCCGGAAGTAGCCGAGCGTGACGATGGCCGCGGTGAAGAGCGCGCCGACGATCCAGATGGCCGCCGGCAGGCCGAGCCAGGTGGCGCTGCCCAGGTAGAGGAACGACTCGGGCAGCTCGAACAGGCTCTTGCCCTGGGTGAGACCCAGCTGGAGACCGTGCACGACGATCATCATGGCCAGCGTGACGATGAAGGCCGACAGCTGGAAGCGCAGGATCAGAAAGCCGTTGAAGGCGCCGACCAGGCCGCCGATCAGCAGGCAGAGCGGGATCGCCAGGATGCCGGGCAGCTCAAGGCCGAAGCCGCCGGCCGCCACCGGGATGACCAGCATCACGCCGACGGCGGGCGCCATGCCGACCGTGGACTCCAGCGAGAGGTCGAACTTGCCGGAGATCAGGATCAGCGCCTCGGCGAGCACCACCAGCGCCAGGGCGGACTGCTGCTGGAGCACGTTGGTCAGGTTGCCCGGGGTGAGGAAGATCGGGTCCACCAGGGAACCGGCGATCAGCAGAACGACGATCACCGGGACCAGGGTGAGGTCGCGGAAACGCCCGAGCCGGATGCGGCGGCCCCGTGGGACGACCGGCGCGGGAGTGGGGGTCTTCGTCGTGGTCATCAAATACCTCCAGCATGGAGACCCCGTCCTTCAGGGCGGGAAAGAAACGCAGCCTGGGGCCTCAGGTTTGAAAGTCGAACGCCTGCGCGATATCTAACTGAGCGTGCAGGATGTGAGGCATGGCGCAGACGGTGAAGCGGGCCTTCAAGTTCCGCTTCCATCCGACCCCCGGGCAGGCTGCGGAGCTTGCCCGGACGTTCGGCTGCGTCCGCCTGGTCTACAACCAGGCGTTGCAGGAGCGCAGCCGCGCCTACACCCTCGAAGGACGCCGCCTCTCCTATGTGGAGTCGTCGGCGATGCTGACGGAGTGGAAGCGCACCGACGAGCTGGCGTTCCTGAACGAGGTGTCCTCGGTCCCGCTGCAACAGGCCCTGCGCCACCTGCAGGCGGCGTTCGTCAACTTCTTCGCCAAGCGGGCCAGGTACCCGACGTTCAAATCCCGCAAGAAGTCCCGGTCCTCGGCCGAGTACACCCGCTCGGCGTTCACCTACCGCGACGGCGTGCTGAGGCTGGCGAAGCTGGACGGCCCGCTGGACATCGTGTGGTCGCGCCCCCTGGTGAAAAACCATCGGCTGGCCCGCGCGATCTCCGACGCCTCCTGGCGTCAGATGCGGATCATGCTGGAGTACAAGGCCGCCTGGTACGGGCGGCGACTGCTGGTCGTGGACCGCTGGTTTCCCTCCTCCAAGCTGTGCTCGGCGTGCGGCACGATCGCCCGGTCCATGCCGCTGAACGTCCGGGAGTGGGTGTGCGCCTGCGGCGTGACCCATGATCGTGATGTCAACGCCGCGAAGAACATCCTCGCCGCCGGGCTGGCGGAGAGGTGAAACGCCTGTGGAGCCGGTGTAAGACCTCATAGGGGGATTCCTCCTGGCGGGCGACTGGCGGTGAAGCAGGAACCCTCACGGGCGACCGTGGGACTCCCCTCCCCCAGGGAGGGGAGGACGTCAACAGTGGTCGATACCTTCCATCGCCGCCACCAGCTCGTTGTCCGTCCAGCCGCGCGGCACGTCCTTGACGATCCTGCCGTGGAACATGACGAGGACGCGGTCGCAGATCCTCAGGTCGTCGAGTTCGTCGGAGACCAGTACGGCCCCCGCCCCCTTCTCGGCCGCGTCCTCCACCGCACCCAGGAGGGAGTGCTTGGCCTTGACATCCACCCCGGCGGTCGGGTTGATGACCACGAGCGCGCGCGGGTCGTCGGCGAGCGCCCTGGCCAGCACCACCTTCTGGGCGTTGCCGCCGGACAGGTCGGCCACCGGCTGGTCGGGCCCCGTCGTCTTGATGTCCAGCTGTTCGATCATCCGGGCGCCACGCTCGCGGCGGCGGGCCGGGAACACCGCGCCGAAGCGGCCGAGCTTGTGGGCGATCGGGATGGTCGCGTTCTCGGCGATCGACAGCAGCGGGACGAAGCCCTGGTGGTGCCTGTCCTGGGGAACGAACCCGAGCCCGGCGCGGAGCGCCGACGGCACGTCGCCCTGCCTGACCTCCGTGCCGTTGACCGTCACCGTCCCGGTGTCCGCCCGGTGCAGGCCGACCAGGGTCTCGGCGAGGCCGACCTTGCCGCTGCTGCCCGAGCCGGCCAGGCCGACGATCTCGCCCGCGCGGACGGCCAGGTCCACGTTCTGGTAGCGGCCGGCGAGACTGAGCGCCCGCGCCGAGAGCACCACGGGGGCCGAGGTGCCGGGCGTGCGGGTGCGGTACTCGTAGGCGGCGGTGGCCTCGCCGGTCATCGCGTCGACGAGCCGGTCGTGAGGCAGGTCGCCGACCGCGGCGGTGACGATGTGCCGGGCGTCGCGGAAGACCGAGACGCTCTGGCAGATCTCGTACACCTCCTCAAGATGGTGGGAGATGAACATCATCGTGACGCCCTGCTCCCGCAGGGCGCGCATCCGGTCGAAGAGCCGCTGGATGGCGGGGCCGTCGAGCTGGGCGGTGGGCTCGTCCAGGATGATGAACCGGGCGCCGAACGACAGCGCCCTGGCGATCTCCAGCAGCTGGCGCTGCTCGACGCCGAGATCCCCGGCCATGGTCTCGGCGTCGACGTCCACGCCGTACTGCTCCAGGAGCTGCCGGGCCCGCCTTCGCAGGATCCGCCAGTTGATCCTGCCCCGCTCGGTCTGGCGGTTCAGGAAGAGGTTCTCCGCGACGGAGAGCGTGGGGATGATCGTCGACTTCTGGTAGACGCACGCGACACGCTGCCACCAGGCGTCCCGGTCGGCCGGTGGCGGCGCGGGCCGCCCGGCGAAGCGGACCTCACCCTCGTCCGGACGCTGCAGGCCGGTCAGGATCGACACCAGCGTGGACTTGCCCGCGCCGTTCCTGCCGACGAGCGCGTGCGTCTCCCCCTCGGTGATGGCGATCCCGGCGCCGTCGAGGGCTGTGGTGGGGCCGAAGCGCTTGGTGATCCCAAGCGCCTCGACCGCCTTGACGGAAGATGTCATCACTTGACCTGGTTACCCCAGAGAGCCTTGTCGTCCACGTTCTCCTTGGTGACCAGCGGGGCGGGGAGCTGGTCCTCAAGTCCGTTCGGCAGCTGGATGATCGTGCTGTCGTGGTCGGTGGGGCCGAGCTGGAAGGTCTTGCCCTCGGCCGCGGCCTTGGCGTAGAACATCGCGTACCTGGCGTAGAGGTCGGCCGGCTGGGAGACCGTGGCGTCGATCTCGCCCTTGCGGATGGCCTCGAACTCCTGCGGGATGCCGTCGTTGGAGATCACGAAGACGTGCTTGGGGTCCTCCGGCGGCACGATCAGGTTCTTGGCCTTGAGCACCTGGATGGTGGGGGCCAGGTGGACGCCTCCGGCGTGCATGTACACCCCCTTGATGTCCGGGTGCTGCTCAAGGCGGGTCTGCAGCATCGAGGCGGCCTTGGTGCCCTCCCACTCGGTCGGCTCGTCGAAGACCGTGATCTGAGGGAACTTCTCCTTCATGCAGGCGCCGAACGCCTCGGCCCGGTCGCGGCCGTTGATCGACGAGAGCGCGCCCATGAGCTGGACGACCTTGCCCTTGCCGCCGAGCTTCTCGCCGAGGAACTCGCAGGCCTTCGTGCCGTACGCCTTGTTGTCGGCCCGTACCACCATGTAGACCTTGCCCTTGTCCGGGCGGGTGTCCACGGTGACGACGGGGATGTTCTTGCCCTCCA
Organism: Streptosporangium sp. CA-115845; assembly: GCF_050943795.1. Classification (NCBI taxonomy): domain Bacteria; kingdom Bacillati; phylum Actinomycetota; class Actinomycetes; order Streptosporangiales; family Streptosporangiaceae; genus Streptosporangium; species Streptosporangium sp. CA-115845. The sequence goes on from NZ_CP191988.1 coordinate 8,548,012, forward strand.
GGGTCTGCAGCGTGGAGGCGATCGCGCCGGTGTCCTGCGGGGCCATGACGATCACCTTGGCGCCCTGTCCCGACAGGGCCTGGGTGTTGGCCACCAGCTTGGCCACGTCGTTCTGCGAGTTGGTCGGCGGCATCAGGTCGACGCCCACCTCGGTCGCCATCTGCGGGACGTACTTGTTGAACGAGTTCCAGAAGTCGGAGTCCGCGCGGGGGAAGTCGATCCCGACCTTGCCGCCCTTGGCACCGGCCGCACCGGCGGGCTGGGCCGCGCCGGTACCGGTGGCCTCCGGCGATCCGCACGCGGAGAGGGTGACGGCGAGCGTGAGCAGTGCCGCGCCTGTCGCCGCGGGTCCGATTTTCATACTTTTGCCTCGATTCAAAGCCGTGTGGGGGGTGAGTTCTCTGTGGAGCGCTGTCTCATCCGGATCCGTCGTGACCTGCCCCGGCCGGGTCAGGGTTTGGGCCGGAGCCTGAGCCCGTGCATTCCACCGTCCACGGCCAGGACCGTACCGGTGGTGGACGCCGCGAGCGGGCTCGCGAGGTAGGCGATCGCCGCGGCGACCTCGGGGGCGCTCACCAGGCGGCCCATCGGCTGGCGGCCTTCCAGTGCCGCCAGCTCGGCCGCCGGATCCCGCGCCGCGTCGAGCAGGCGCCGCACCCAGGGAGTGTCGGCGGTGCCCGGGTTGACGCAGTTGACGCGGATCCCCTCGTGGACGTGGTCGGCGGCCATCGCCAGGGTCAGTGACTGGACGGCCCCCTTGGACGCGCTGTAGAGCGCCCGCTGGGGCAGTCCCGCCGTCGCCGCGATCGAGCAGGTGTTGACGATCGCGGCGTGCGCCGAGCGGCGCAGGTGCGGCAGGGCCGCCCGGGTGACCCGGACGATGCCCAGCACGTTGACGTCCAGAACCTTCGACCACTCCTCGTAGGAGTTGTCCTCGATCGTCCCTGCGGCGCCGATCCCGGCGTTGTTGAGGAGGATGTCCAGGCCGCCGAGCCGCTCGACGGCCCCGGAGACGCCCGCGCGAACCGCCTCCTCGTCGGTGACATCCGCCTTGACCTCGACGAACGGACCACCGGAGGCGTTGATGTCCAGACAGGCCACCCGCGCGCCCCGCTCGGCCAGCAGGGTGGCGGCGGCCAGGCCGATGCCGGAACCGCCACCGGTGACCAGAGCGCGCAGGCCGTCGAACTCACCCATTGAGGGACCTCCATACCGGGCCGTCGGGGTAGGTGTGGTCGGTGATCGACGCGACGTGCATGGCCGCACCGAAACCGGGCAGGCTCGGCGCGACGTAGGCACCGTTCTCGATCACCACGGGGTCGACGAAGTGCTCGTGCAGATGGTCGACATACTCGATCACCCGGTTCTCCATCGAGCCGCTGACCGCGACGTAGTCGAACATCGACAGGTGCTGCACCAGCTCGCACAGGCCGACCCCGCCCGCGTGCGGGCAGACCGGGACGCCGAACCTGGCGGCGAGCAGCAGGATCGCGATGTTCTCGTTCACCCCCGCGACGCGGGCCGCGTCGATCTGCAGGTAGGAGATCGCGTCGGCCTGCAGGAGCTGCTTGAAGACCATGCGGTTCTGGACGTGCTCGCCGGTGGCGACCGGGATGGGCGCGATGCCCCTGGCGATGGCGGCGTGGCCGAGCACGTCGTCGGGGCTGGTCGGCTCCTCCACCCAGTGCGGGCGGAACTCCGCGAGGGCGTTCACCCAGGCGATGGCGGAATCGACGTCCCAGCGCTGGTTGGCGTCGATCGCGATGGGGAAGTCGTCGCCGCAGGTGTCGCGGGCGATGCGCATCCGCCGCCGGTCGTCCTCCAGGTCGGCGCCGACCTTCAGCTTGATCTGGGTGAAGCCCTCGTCCATCGCCTCCTTGCACAGGCGGCGCAGCTTGTCGTCGCCGTAGCCGAGCCAGCCCGGTGAGGTCGTGTAGGCCGGGTAGCCGTGCTCGCGCAGGTGGGCGATGCGCTCGCGCCTGCCGGGCTCGGCGGCGCGCAGGATCTCCAGCGCCTCCCGCGGGGTGAGCGCGTCGGTGAGGTAGCGGAAGTCGACCAGTTCGACGAGCTCCTCGGGGGACATCTCGGCCAGCAGCAGCCAGAGCGGCCTGCCCGCCCGCTTGGCCTTCAGGTCCCAGAGCGCGTTGACCACGGCGGAGATCGCCATGTGCATGACGCCCTTCTCCGGGCCGAGCCAGCGCAGCTGGGAGTCGTGGACCATCTCCTTCCAGAGCGCGCCCATGTCCTCGACGTCCCTGCCGAGCACGTACGGCTCCAGCGCCCTGATCGCGGAGGTCTGCACCTCGTTGCCGCGTCCGATGGTGAAGGCGAAGCCGTGGCCCTCGAACCCGTCGTCGGTCCTCAGCACCAGGTAGGCGGCCGAGTAGTCGGGGTCGGGGTTCATCGCGTCGGAGCCGTCGAGCTCCAGCGAGGTGGGGAAGCGGATGTCATGGGTCTCCATCGAGGTGATGTGGTACGCGCCCACCCCCTCGCTCATGCCTGTCCCACCGTCTGTCGCTGGGTGCCGAGGCCGTCGATCTCCAGTTCCATGACCTGCCCCGCTCGCAGGTACGGGGTGCCGGGCAGGCCGAGCGCGACGCCGGCGGGGGTGCCGGTGTTGATGAGGTCACCGGGTTCGAGGACCATGAACCGGCTGAGGTAGCGGACGATCTCCGCCACGGTGAAGACCATGTTCTTGGTGTCGCCTCCCTGGCGCCGCACGCCGTCCACCGACAGGCGCAGGCCCAGGGCCTGCGGGTCGGGGATCTCGTCGGAGGTGACCAGCCAGGGACCGAGCGGGTTGAAGGTCTCGCAGGACTTGCCCTTGTCCCACTGGCCGCCGCGCTCCAGCTGGAACTCGCGCTCGGAGACGTCGTTGGAGATGGTGTAGCCCGCGATCTTGGACAGCGCCTCCTCGTCCGTCTCGACGTAGCGGGCCGTCTCGCCGATGACGACCGCCAGCTCGACCTCCCAGTCGGTCTTCACGCTGTCCCTGGGGATGAGCACCTCGTCGTTGGGACCGACGATCGTGTTGGCTGCCTTCATGAAGACGATCGGTTCCGCCGGGGGCGGGGTGTTCGTCTCCTCCGCGTGGTCGCGGTAGTTGAGCCCGATGCACACGATCTTGCCCGGCCTGGCGATCGGGGCGCCGATCCGCAGTCCCTCGGCGTCCAGCACGGGCAGTTCGTCCCGCTCCAGCGCCTCCCGGACGCGCGCCACTCCCCCGGAGGCGAGGAAAGCCCCGTCGATCTCGGCTTCGGAGATTTCGCGGAGGTTACCGGCCCCGTCCAGGACGGCCGGCCGCTCATGGCCGACGGGTCCTACTCGCAGCAGCTTCACACCGCACCCTTCGTTGATACATCGGATGTCTTGTTCCGTGATGCTGAACGACACTGAACCTCGATGTCAACCCCTCGCCCCCGATACATCCGATCCGTTATCGAGGAGAAATCCCACCCGGCAGGGGTTATATCGGATCATGGCTCAATTTCAGCCTTCAGTCATCGGACTTCCCCCGGCAGACAGGAGCAAAGATCGTCTACGGCGCGGCTTTCGGCGACGAGGGTGTGAGTGATCAACTCGGAACAAACATCGGAGGATGAGGCTTGTTGCGGCGGAGTTTCGGTGCTATCTCCTAGAAACAGTCCCGCCGTGTGATCGGAGGAATTCGTTGCATCGCCCCCACGACGACGCCTCGCCATAGTTCTCCTCGCCACCCTCACCCTCACTACCGGGCTATACGGACTCAGTCCGGCGAATGCGGAGCTGTCAGTGAACATGACACAAGCAGATACACCCGATGACTTGACGCTCTGGTACGACAAGCCCGCCACCGACTGGGAGACCCGGGCGCTGCCGATCGGCAACGGCGCGCTGGGCGCCATGGTGTTCGGCGGCGTCGGCGGCGAGCAGATCCAGTTCAACGAGAAGTCCCTGTGGACCGGCGGGCCCGGTTCCAACGGCTACGACTTCGGCAACTGGACCTCCCCCAGGCCGAACGCGATCGCCGAGGTCAGGGCGGAGATCGACCGCGTCGGCAAGCTCTCCCCCACGGCGGTGGCGGCCAAGCTCGGCCAGCCCAAGAGGGGGTTCGGCGCCTACCAGACCTTCGGCGACCTCTGGCTGGACATGCCCGAGACCCCCGGGGCCACCACCGGCTACCGCCGGGAGCTGAGCCTGCGCGACGCGGTCGCCAGGGTCGGCTACACCGCGGATGGCGTGACCTACTCCCGCGAGTACTTCGCCAGCCACCCCGGCAACGTCATCGTCGGCCGGATCTCCGCCAACGAGAAGGGCCGGGTCTCCTTCACCCTGCGTACCTCCTCCCCCCGCTCCGACCGGCAGGTCTCGGTCTCGAAGGGACGCCTGACGGTCCGGGGTGTGCTCGCCGACAACGGCATGAGGTTCGAGTCACAGGTCCAGGTGATCACCCAGGGCGGCTCCCGCACCGACGGCACCGACCGGATCACCGTCGCGGGCGCCGACAGCGCGGTGTTCGTGCTGTCCGCGGGCACCGACTACGCCGGCACCTACCCCACCTACCGGGGCGCCGACCCGCACGCCAGGGTCACCTCGGCGGTCGACAAGGCCGCCGGGAAGTCGTACGAAAAGCTCAGGTCCGACCACCTGGCCGACTACCGGAAGCTGTTCGACCGGGTCAGGCTCGACCTCGGCCAGCGGGCCCCGGCCGTCCCGACCGACAGGCTCCGCGCGGCGTACACCGGCGGCGCCTCGGCCGACGACCGGGCGCTGGAGGCGATGTTCTTCGCCTACGGCCGCTACCTGCTGATCGCCTCCTCCAGGAAGGGGTCGCTCCCGGCCAACCTGCAGGGCGTGTGGAACAACTCGACCACCCCCCCCTGGTCGGCCGACTACCACGTCAACATCAACCTGCAGATGAACTACTGGCTCGCCGAGCAGACCAACCTCGCCGAGACGACCGAACCGTACGACCGCTACATCCAGTCGATGGTCGCCCCCGGCGCGAAGACCGCGCGGGAGATGTTCGGGGCGCGCGGCTGGGTGGTGCACAACGAGACCAACCCGTTCGGCTTCACCGGCGTGCACAACTGGGCCACCGCGTTCTGGTTCCCGGACGCGGCGGCGTGGTTGACCCAGCAGATGTACGACCACTACCGCTTCAGCGGCGACACCGGATACCTGCGCAAGACCGCGTACCCGGTGATGAAGGGCGCGGCCGAGTTCTGGCTGGACACCCTCTACACCGACCCGCGTGACGGCGCTCTCGTGGTCTCCCCCAGCTACTCCCCCGAGCAGGGCGACTTCACCGCGGGTGCCTCGATGTCCCAGCAGATCGTCTTCGACCTGCTGACCAACACCCTGGAGGCGGCGAAGGAACTGAAGACCGACAGGGCCTTCCAGTCCGAGGTGACGGCCGCGCTGGCCAAGCTCGACCCGGGCATCCGGATCGGTTCCTGGGGACAGCTCCAGGAGTGGAAGGAGGACCTGGACGACCGGGGCAACACCCACCGGCACGTCTCCCACCTGTTCGCGCTGCACCCCGGACGGCAGATAACGGCCGGGACGCCCGAATCCGAGGCGGCCAAGGTCTCACTCACCGCGCGGGGCGACGGCGGCACCGGCTGGAGCAAGGCATGGAAGATCAACTTCTGGGCGCGCCTGCTGGACGGCGACCACGCGCACAGGATGCTCGGCGAGCAACTCAAGGGCTCCACGCTGGACAACCTGTGGGACACCCACCCGCCGTTCCAGATCGACGGCAACTTCGGCGCCACCTCCGGCATGGCCGAGATGCTGCTGCAGAGCCGGCACGACACCGTCCACGTGCTGCCCGCGCTGCCGTCGACCTGGCCCACCGGCTCGGTGACCGGTCTGCGGGCCCGCGGTGACGTGACCGTGGACGCCTCCTGGAAGGACGGCAACGCCGACCGGGTCACCGTGCACGCCGGCAGGTCCGGCCCCCTCAAGGTCCGGGCCGCCATGATCGGTGGCCGCTACCGCGTCGAGGACGAGCGTGGCAGGACGATCGACCCGCGCCGCGACGGTGACGTCATCACCGTCGACGCCAAGGCGGGCAGGTCCTACACGATCGTCAACGAGCGGTGAGTCGATCCCGGTCAAGGTCACCGTCACCGCGACCGGGGGCCGCACCGCATGGCCGTCCTGCCGAGGGCACTGACCGCCGCCGAGGTCGGCACCTGGCGCGATATCGCGTTCTGACCCGCACGGGATCCGTCGCCGGTTCCCGTGCGGAGTCGCCCCCGATCCCCTTGAAGCCCGGGAAGCACTCGCCTCCCGGGCCTCACGAGGTAGGGTTCCGGGCGACCGTGGTCCGGCGGCTCCCGACTTGACGGGACATCCGCCACGTAATAGAACACGTTTCAGAAAGCAGCCCAACCAAGCGTTAGATCGACCACTTGTCAGGACGGCGTGCCCCCTGGGAGAGAGGTCCCGTCCGTGACGGACGTCCCGCGAGGAACGTTCCGCGCGAACGGGGGAGCATGTCGCCGACCACACTCGCAGGCCGCACCGACAACGAGCCGCGTCACGGGCACGCCGACCCGGTTCACCCAGGAGGACCGTTGGACATCGATCTGGTCGACCAGGACTTCTACTGGCGGAACGGCGCGCCGCACGATCAGCTTGCCTGGCTACGGGCGAACGCGCCGGTCTACGCGCACCCGGGTGACGCCGAACGGGACTGGCCGGGTTTCTGGGCGGTCACCCGGCACACCGACGTGGTGCACGTCTCCCGCCGCTCCGACCTGTTCTCCTCAAGCAGGAAGCTCGCGCTCTTCGACGAGATGCCCGAGGACCAGCGCGCCCTCCAGCGGATGATGATGCTCAACCAGGACCCGCCGGAGCACACCCGGCGGCGCTCCCTGGTCAACCGGGGGTTCACCCCCCGCATGATGGGCGCCCTTGAGCAGCACATCCGCGACATCTGCCACGAGCTGGTGGACGAGGCCAAGGCACGCGGCTCGATCGACTTCGTCAGGGACATCTCCGCACTGCTGCCGCTGTACGTGATCTGCGAGCTGCTCGGCGCCCCCGTCGAGGACCGGGACAAGATCTTCAACTGGTCCAACCGGATGATCGGGGCCAACGACCCGGACTACGCGACCGACCCCGCCGAGGGCACGGACGCGGCCATGGAGGTCTACGCCTACGCCAACACCCTGGCCGCCGAGCGCCGGGAACGGCCCCGCGAGGACATCGTCACCAAGCTGATCATGCCCGACGCCGCCGGGGAGACCCTCACCGAGGAGGAGTTCGACCTGTTCGTGCTGCTACTCGTGGTCGCGGGCAACGAGACCACCCGCAACGCGGCCTCGGGCGGCATGCTCGCCTTCTTCGAACACCCCGAGCAGTGGCGGCGCCTGGTCGCCGACCGCACCCTGGCCCGCACCGCGGCCGACGAGATCGTCCGCTGGGTCTCCCCGGTGAACCTCTTCCGCCGTACGGCCACCGTCGACACGACGATCGGCGGCCAGGAGGTCAAGGCCGACGACAAGATCGTGGTCTTCTACAGCTCCGCCAACCGGGACGAGGAGGTGTTCGCCGACCCCGGCACCTTCGACATCGGCCGCGACCCCAACCCGCACATCGGCTTCGGCGGTGGCGGTGCCCACTTCTGCCTCGGCAACCACCTCGCCAAGCTGGAGCTGCGGGTGCTCTTCGAGGTGCTGGCCGAGCGGCTGCCGAACCTGGAGCAGGCCGGCCCCGCCCGCCGGCTCCGCTCCAACTTCATCAACGGCATCAAGGACCTGCCGGTCTCCGTCACCTGAGGCCCGGCGGTCACCAGCCGCCTGGTGATCCCGAAAGGCCGGTCCTCGGCACCCGTCCCGCCCGCGAAAGCACCGGCCTCCCGATGAAGTGCCCTTTCGTGGAACGTCGACTATGGTCGAGGCGATGAGGGAACCGCGGTGGGGCACACCCAGGCCCACCGCGGCCGTCGTGGTGGGTCTTGTTCTCATGGTCGTTCTGGCCGCCATCGCGCCCTCTCCGAGTCCCGGCGGGCGAAGGCCCGCCGGCACCGCCACCGGCCTCTGGGTTCCGCAGACCGGCGACGCCCACCAGGCGACCGCACCCAGACTCCTGGCCGGCGGGGCCGAGCACCTGCCGACGCCGGGGCAGCTCCGCTCCCTGCCCGCGGTCGGCGCCGTGGCGGTGTCCAGCGCCCCGCCGTCTCGCGCCCGGCTCCCCGTGGAGCCCGCCGCCGTTTCCCGGCACGACGTTCGGCGGATCGTCACCTCACGCAGTCCACCTCCTTCCTAGGCCCTGCCCCGCGGATCTTGCCGTCGCGAGGATCGGCCAGGTGATGCCTCGCAAGGCCCGCGGCGTGCCCCGGTGACCGACGACAACGTGGCGAGGCGCCGCCTGACCGTGGTGGGCAGAAGATCCAAGCCCTTCCAGACCTCCGTCGAGCGGTGAACTCGACCGAGATCCCTCAGCCGCGCGGTGCCGCGCACCGCCCTGTGCCCAGGTTCCGGCTTTCACGATGGCGGACCGCGCGCTGCCCGGACCGCCGCGAGTCATTCAAGGAGTCGATGTCGTCATGAGTGACATCCGATCGTCAGACAGGCTGCTGGAGGAGTACCGGCGCAACGCCGTGCAGTTGGCGGAATTCCGCGCGCTGCTGCACGAACGGCTCACCACCGCGCGAGCGGAGCAGGACTCCCTCCCCGGGGACGAGCATGTGCCCGAGCCTCCGGAAGCGGGCGAACCCATTCCGCTGGCCTGGGGGCGCGCCAAGCGCGCCAGAACGGCCGTCGTGGAGATCGAGGCCGCCATCGAACGGCTGAACTCCGGGGTGTACGGCACCTGCCGGCGGTGCGGGGCGTCCATCGCCCTGCGACGGCTGCGCCGGATTCCGCACACCCGGCACTGCGTCGTCTGCCGGAACGCGAGGGGGTGAGGACATGACCGATCCCGGTGGACGCCACCGTCTGCGGCCCGGCTCTGCCGCCGGTCTCGGATCGCCGCCGAACTCCGCTCCGGCCTCCTCAACGACCTCCTGAGATCCGCCTCCGCCTCCGTCGGGGGCGGAGGCGACCTTGTTTAAACAAATTGTTTAACGCGATTTATTGACAACAGGTCGTTCGACAGGCGATCGTGGTTCGCATGTCCGCGAACCACGATGAATCAGCCGGTGCCTTCACGCCTCCGAACCCGGGCCAGGCGCGAGCACACCGCGAGTACGCCTCCCTGTCGCGCATCACCGAGCGTCACGCGACCGACGACGCCCAGCGCCGCCGGCAGGTCCACCCCACGGTCCTCGGGGCGCACGAGGCCGTCCGGCTCGTGTCGTTCCTGCTGAGCGGCGTCGCCGAGCGAGAGGAGGGCGAGCCGGAGGTGGACCGCGCCGACATCACCGCCGCCCTGACCCTGCTGCCCCGCGCCCGCGCGGAGATGGACGAGCTGGAGGCGGCGCTCCTGCTCATGGCGCGCGGCCGCGACCTCACCTGGCAGGAGATCGCCTTCGGCCTCGGCCTCGGCACCCCCCAGGCGGCCAAACAACGCTACGAACGACTGGCCGGCCGCACCGAGGGGTCCACGAACGCGCCGGCCACGCGGTGATCCTTGGCCGGATGACGGTCTCCAGCGGTTTCTCGACCGGGTCGGCCGCGCGGATGGTGCCGCCCTCAGCGCGGACCTTCTCCAGGCAGGCGGTGATCCTCGGAGGTGGGCTCCGGCAGTGCCGCCGGGCCGGGACGCGGGGAGGTCTCCCGCGGGGGATCCGGCAGAGGCGGACGCTCAGGAGCCGGGCGCGGGGGAGGGGGAGGGCGGAGTCAGACTCCATACCCGTATCTCTCCATCGAAGTCGGCGGAGACGACGACCGGCCGCCCCCGCAGTCGCGTCACCAGCATCGTCGTGATCTCCTGGGTGCGGCCGGTGGACGGCCTGCCGATCTGCCCGCGGGTGGCCAGATCCCACACCCGCACCCCGTCGTAGCCGCCGGAGACGACGACCGGCCGCCCCGCCAACTCCGTCACCGTCACCGACTCGACTCCCGAGGTGTGCCCGGTGAACGGTCTGCCGATCTGCTCGTGGGTGGCCAGGTCCCACACCCGCATGGTGCTGTCGTCGCCACCCGCGACGCCGGAGACGACGACCGGCCGCCCCTCCAGTTCCGCCACCGCCACCTCCACCGTCACGTCGTCGTCGGTGTAGCCGGTGAACGACTTACCGATCTGCTCGCGGGTGGTCAGATCCCACACCCGCATCTCGTTGTAGCCGCCGCAGACGAGCACCGGCCTCCCCTCCAGCTCCGTCACCGCCATCGACTCGACGGAGGCGGTGTGGGCGACGAGCGGGCCGCCGATCCGCTCGTGGGTGGCCAGATCCCACATATATATCTTTCCGTTACCGGTGGCGATGACGACCGGCCGCCCCGCCAACTCCGCCACCAACACGGACGTGAGCCCGGTACCGGGGCCGGTGAGCAGCCCGCCGATCTGCTCGCGGGTGGTCAGATCCCACACCCGCATCCCGTCGTGGTCGCCGGAGACGACGACCGGCCGCCCCGCCAACTCCGTCACCGCGACCGCGTAGCCGGTGAAGGGGCCGCCGATCTGCTTGCGGGTGGCCAGATCCCACACCCGCACGGTGTTACTCTCGTCGCCGCCACCGCCGGAGACGACGACCGGCCGCCCCTGCGACTCCGCCACCGCCATCGAATGGACTCCCCCGCTGTGCCCGGTGAACGGCTTACCGACCGGCATGCCGAAGGGAACGGCCTTCGGAGTCTGGCCGGGTGACGGAGCGGAGGTCCTGGTGGTACCCGTGGCGGATGAGGACGGTAACGACAGGGCGGAGGTTTCGGAGGGGGTCGTGGACGGCGGGGTGGAGGATTCGGGGGACTCCGGTTGCCACGACCAGAAGACCGCGGCAGCCGGGATGAGAACGGCGGCGATCGCCGCCGCGGTCACCAGTCCCCTGACGGAACGGCGCGGGACACGGGACGCCGGAGGCGGCGGGGCGGGGCCGCGCGGCCGGTGATCCACCGTGCTGGGTTCCTCCGTGCTGGATTCCTCACGGCTGCTGGACTCCTCACCGGTGAGGGCGGCGAGCAGGTCGGCCACGGTGGGCCGGGCGCCGGGGTCCTTGGCCAGGCAGGCTGCCAGCAGCGGGCGGATACGCTCGGGCACTCCGGCGAGGTCGGGTTCGCGGTTGGAGACGGCGTTCATCACCGCCGCCGGTATGGCGCCGGGGAACGCCGGATGCCGCGTGGCGGCGAACACCATGGTGGCGGCCCAGCTGAACACATCCGACGCCGTGTCGGCCTGGTGACCGCCAAGCTGTTCCGGCGACAGGTAGGCGGGGGTGCCCGCCAGCCCCGAACGCGTGGTGGTGACGGCCAGCACCCGGGCGATTCCGAAGTCGATGACCACCGGCCCCTCCGGGCCCATGATCACGTTGTCGGGTTTGAAATCACGGTGGATGATCCCTGCCCGGTGGATCGCGGCCAGCGCCGTCAGGGTGGCGACCGCGAGCCGGTCCAGGCCGCTGCCGATCCGCGGCCCGTCGCCGGTGACCAGTTCCTTCAGCGAAGGCCCGGGGATGTACTCACTGACCAGGTAGGGCCGATCGCCGACAATCCCCCCGCCCAGCACCTGAGCGGTGCAGAACGCCGCGACCCGGCGGGTGATCTCCGCCTCGCGCATGAACCGCTCGCGCACCTTGGGATCGGTCGCCATCCGGATGTGGAGCACCTTGATCGCGACCTTGCGGTCCGCAGGATCGTGGCCGAGGTAGACCACGCCCTGACCTCCGTCGCCCAGCACCCCGCTCAGCCGGTAGCCGCCGATCCGCTCGGGGTCGCCCACGGTCAGCGGGCCCGGCTCGGACATCGCTCACCTCGTCTCCACGTCCCCGTCAGCGGACGGCCGGAACCACTTCTGATCCAAGGAACGACGATAGGCGGCCCCCTGCCGGAGCAGAAGCCCCGCGGCCCGGAATGCTCCAGGCCGCCGATCCGGAGAGGCCCGGCCTCAGGGCCAGGAGGAGTCCTGGTCGGGGTCGCCGCCGTCGGAGAGCAGCTTGACGTCCGACTCGACCATCATCGCCACCAGCTCCTCGAAGGTGACCGAGGGTTCCCAGCCGAGCTGGACGCGGGCCTTCTTCGGGTCGGCGCAGAGCAGGTCGACCTCGGCGGGGCGGTGCAGGGTCTGGTCGGTGACGACGTACCGCTCCCAGTCGAGCCCGGCGGCGGCGAAGGCGGCCTCGGTCAGGTCGCGGACGGTGTGGGTGCGGCCGGTGCCGATCACGTAGTCCTCGGGCGTGTCCGTCTGGAGCATCAGGTGCATCGCACGGACGTAGTCTCCGGCGAACCCCCAGTCGCGACGCGCCTCCATGTTGCCCAGGCGCAGCTCCGAGGCGAGGCCGAGCTTGATCCTGGCCACCCCGAGGCTCACCTTCCTGGTGACGAACTCGGCGCCCCTGCGCGGGGACTCGTGGTTGAACAGGATCCCCGACACCGCGTACATGCCGTACGACTCGCGGTAGTTCTGCGTCAGGAAGTGCCCGTACGCCTTGGCCACGCCGTACGGCGAGCGGGGGTGGAAGGGGGTGATCTCGGTCTGCGGGGTCTCGCGGACCTGGCCGAACATCTCCGAGGACGACGCCTGGTAGAACCGGATCTGCCCGGACCCGGCGGCCGTACGCGAGGAGGAGATCCCGGAGCAGACCCGGATGGCCTCCAGCATGCGCAGCACGCCCATGCCGGTCACCTCGCCGGTGAGCTCGGCCTGCTCCCACGACATGGGGACGAACGAGATGGCGCCCAGGTTGTAGACCTCGTCGGGCTGGACCTTCTCGACCGCGGAGATCAGCGAACCCTGGTCGAGCAGGTCACCCCGGACGAGCTGAACGTCCTGCAGGAGCTTGCGGAGCCGGGAGACGCGTGGATTGGCCTGCCCTCGGGCCATGCCGAAGACCTCGTAGCCCTGACTGAGCAGGCACTCGGCCAGATAGGAACCGTCCTGCCCGGTGATACCTGTGATCAGCGCGCGCCTGGCCAACGCGTCCTCCTCGCTTGCGGGGGCGGGACCTATGCCTGGTCTTATGCCGTTTGATTGGCGAATGTACCGTCCTACCCTCGTGTGGGCACTATCTCCCTCACGGCGCACCTAGAACGCGTTCCACCGAATCCTGTTCGGTCAGGTTAACCTCCCAGCTCGCACCCGGTGAAGCAGGCCCTAGGAACAATTCCACATCAGGTACAACAGAGCTACCGAATGGTAGTGTCCGAGGACTAAGGTCATCTTTCACGGTACCTGTCCCCTTTCGGGCAGGGTGAGAAAGGGGTTGCCGTGCCGGGTGCTGAATCACTGCGGGTGGCACTGCTGTCGTATCGCAGCAAGCCGACCTGCGGTGGGCAGGGTGTCTACCTGCGTCACCTCAGCCGCGAGCTGGTCGCCCTCGGGCACAGCGTGGAGGTCCTCTCCGGCCAGCCCTACCCGGAGCTCGACGAGGGCGTCATCCTCACCAAGGTCCCCAGCCTGGACCTGTACCGCGACGAGGACCCCTTCCGCACTCCCGGCCTCCGCGAGTACCGCGACTGGATCGACCTGCTCGAGGTCGGCACCATGTGGACCGCCGGGTTTCCCGAGCCGCTGACCTTCACCCTGCGTGCACACCGCGAGCTGAAGAAGCGTGTCGGCGACTTCGACGTGGTGCAGGACAACCAGACCCTCGGCTACGGACTGCTCGGCATCCAGAAGCTGTTCCCCGTGGTCGGGACCATCCACCACCCGATCAGCGTGGACCGGCGCATCGAGCTGAAGGCCGCTCCGCTGCGCAAGAAGCTCTCCATGCGACGCTGGTACGGCTTCGTGCGCATGCAGGCCAAGGTCGCGCCGCGGCTCAGCCCGATCCTGACCGTCAGCGAGTCCTCCCTCGCCGACATCCACCGCGACTTCAACGTGCCCCAGAAGAACATGCGGCTCATCCCGCTGGGCGTCGACACCCGCTACTTCCACCCGCGCCCGGAGCTTCCCAAGCGGCCCGGCTCCATCGTCGCGGTGGCCAGCGCCGACTCCCCGATGAAGGGGGTCGCGACGCTGCTGCGGGCCGTGGCGAAACTCGCCACCGAACGCGACGTCAATCTGACGGTGGTCAGCAGGCCCACCCCCGGCGGCCCGACCGAGAAGCTCGTCGGCGAGCTGGCGCTGCGGGACCGGGTCAGGTTCGTGCACGGCATCTCCGACACCGAACTGGGCGAGCTGATCGCCACCTCGGAGATCTCGGTCGTCCCCTCCCTGTACGAGGGCTTCTCGCTGCCCGCCGTCGAGCACATGGCCTGCGGCACCCCGCTGGTCGCCAGCCGTACCGGGGCGCTGCCCGAGGTCGTCGGCGACGCCGCCGTACAGGTGGCCCCCGGCGACCCCGAGGAGCTGGCCGCGGTGCTGCGCCGCCTGCACGACTCTCCCGAGGAGCGGGCCGCGGTGGGCAAGAAGGGCTACGACCGGGTCATGGAACGCTTCACCTGGAACGTCGTCGCCAAGCGAACCGTGGAGGCCTACCACGAGGCCATCCAGGCCCACCGCGCGAAGTGAGCGACCCCCTGAAACGATCACCTCTCACAAGGAGCGGCCAGTGCTGACTGTCGACTTCGACCGGTTGCCCGTGGGTCCGGGAACCCGGGTGCTGGACCTGGGGTGTGGTGGCGGACGCCACGCGTTCGAGGTACTGCGGCGCGGTGCCGACGTGGTGGCCTTCGACATGGACGCGGGGGAGCTGGAAGGCGTGGCGAGCATGTTCGCCGCGATGGACAAGGCCGGCGAGGTACCGCCCGGGGCGACGGCGGACACCGTGACCGGCGACGCGCTCGACATGCCGTTCGAGGACGGCGCCTTCGACCGGGTGATCGCGGCCGAGGTGCTGGAGCACATCCCCGACGACATGGCCGCGATGCGGGAGATCTTCCGGGTCCTCAAGCCGGGTGGCCAGGCGGCCATCACGGTGCCGAGCTTCCTGCCGGAACGGATCTGCTGGGCGCTCGACGAGGCGTACCACACCGCTCCCGGCGGGCACGTCCGCATCTACACGCTGGCCGAGCTGAGCGCGAAGCTCAAGTCGACGGGCTTCACCATCGGCCCACACCACCACGCCCACGGCCTGCACGCGCCGTACTGGTGGATCAAGTGCGCGGTCGGCGTCGACAACAACGACCACCCGCTGGCCAAGGCCTACCACGAGCTGCTGGTCTGGGACATCATGAAGCGCCCCGCCGCCACCAGGATCGCCGAGGCCGTGCTCAACCCGCTCATCGGCAAGAGCGTGGTGCTCTACGTCCGGAAGCCCGCATGATCTCCTGGGAACAGGTTGTGCAGACCGCCCAGAGCATCGCGGCGGTGCAGGAGCCCGACGGCGGCGTCCCATGGCCCGAGGGGCACGTGGACGCCTGGAACCATGTCGAGTGCCTGATGGCGATGAGTGTGGCGGGGCTGACCGGTCCCGCCCGCCGGGGGTACGACTGGCTGGTCCGCACGCAGCGCTCCGACGGCTCCTGGCCGATGAAGCTGGTCGGGGGCGAGGCCGTCGAGCAGGGCGGGGAGTCCAACCACGCCGCCTACCTCGCGGTCGGCGTCTGGCACGAGCTGCTGGTGACCTCCGACGAGGACTTCGCCCGGCGGATGTGGCCTTCGGTCCGGGCGGCGCTGGACTTCGTGGTCGGCCTGCAGACCACCCGGGGCGAGATCGTCTGGGAGCGCGCGGCCGACGGCAGGCCCGCCGGGTACGCGCTGCTGACCGGCTGCGCCTCCATCCATCAGGGCCTGCGCTGCGGCGTGCTGCTCGGCGAGCACCTGGGCGACCCGCAGCCCGACTGGGAGCTGGCCGCCGACCAGCTCGGCCACGTGCTGGTCGCCCACCCCGAGGCGTTCGCCGACAAGAGCCGCTTCTCGATGGACTGGTACTACCCGATCCTGGGCGGCGCGGTGCGCGGCCCGGCCGCGCGGGCACGGCTGGCCGAGGAGTGGGACACGTTCGTGGAGCCGGACCTCGGCATCCGCTGCGTCTCCGACCAGCCGTGGGTGACCGGTGCCGAGACGTGCGAGCTGGTGCTCACCCTCGACGCGCTGGGCGACCGGGACCGGGCGCGGAAGCTCTTCTCGGACATGCAGCACCTGCGGCACGAGGACGGCTCCTACTGGACCGGCTGGCAGTTCGTGAACGAGAAGTGGTTCCCCCACGAGCGCTCCGCCTACACCGCGGCCGCGGTCGTGCTCGCCGCCGACGCGCTGGCCGGGCACACCCCCGCCGCGGGCATCTTCCGCGACGCGGGCAGGTACCTGACCGACCGCCCCACCGCCGCCTGCGGCTGCAGCCACGCCCGTTCCAGGAGCTGAGCTCCCGGCCTCCGGCCATGACGTCGGCGTTTTCTTTGCACGGAATCAGAAACGTGGTGCTTGAAGGGCTGAATGCGGCTCACTACGTTCGGGTCCGTGAGTAATGCGGAGGGCACTCGGACGGTAGCTCAGAGCGATGACACCGAGACGGCCGGCGCGGAGGCCGTCCCGGAAAGCACCCCCGACCCGCCACCCCCCACCCCCTCGAACCCGGCACCCCCGCGGCGACCCGAACCCACGGGTTCGGCCGATCCTGCGGACCCCGCCGAGCATCCGGGCCCGCAGGAATCCTCGGTCTCCTCCCCCCGGCCGGACTCCTCCGAGCCCGGCTCAGCCGAACCCGACCTCTCCGAGCCCGGCCTTTCCGAGTCCGACCTCTCCGAGCCCGGCCTTTCCGAGTCCGGCCTTTCCGAGCCGAGGACGGCGGCTCCGGGGACGTCGGCGCCGCCCAGGCCGAACGGCGTGGCCCGGCTGCTGTGGCAGCACCCCGCCCGGGTGGGGT
The DNA here is from genome assembly GCF_050943795.1 of Streptosporangium sp. CA-115845. Lineage (NCBI taxonomy): Bacteria > Bacillati > Actinomycetota > Actinomycetes > Streptosporangiales > Streptosporangiaceae > Streptosporangium > Streptosporangium sp. CA-115845. The sequence continues at coordinate 8,564,849 of NZ_CP191988.1, forward strand.
TCGGGGTGCGGCGGTTCCGGCTGGGGCCGGCGCGCGAGCGGCTGGAGGGCGCGGAGCGGTCGTTCACGGCCGGGTTCAACGCGGTGCTCTCCGGGGAGGCCGAGCGGATCGACGACCTCCGCGAGGACCTGCGCGGTTTCGCGTACGAGGGCGCGGGCATGGCCTGCGCCACCCTCGACGTGCTCACCCTCACCGGCGGGCGCCGCCTGCGGGAGCTGCTGAGCGGGCCGGGGATGCGCTACCCGCACCTCATCCACCTGGGCACCGGCCGGGCGTACGCCCGGATGCGGCTACGGCCGATGTGGGGCGTCCGCTCGGTGCACCCGCTGCTGCGCTGGCTGGCCCACGACGGCTTCGGCTTCCACCAGGGTTTCTTCTCCGCGGACCGTACGGTGGGACGTCAGCGGACGGCGGGGCTGATGGATCGGACCCGGAGGGCGATCTTCGATCAGGGACTGGGGCGGATGCTCTGGTTCCACGAGTGCGCGGGAGCGGATGACGTCGTGCTGCGCATCGCCGAGTTTCCCGCGGGGCGCCGCGCCGACCTGTGGAGCGGCGTGGGTCTGGCCGCCACGTACACCGGGGGTGCCGGCGCCGCGGACCTGGGGCGGCTGGCCTCCGCCGCGGCCGAGGACGGTTTCCGCGCCCACCTCGCCCAGGGGTGCGCCTTCGCCTGCGCCTCCCGGCTGATATCGGCCGTGGTCCCCGAGCACACCGTCGCCGCCGCACCCGTGCTGTGCGGGGCCGAAGTGGACGAGGCGGCGGGCTGGACCGACACCGCGCTCGTCGCGCTGGGCCACAACGCGCACAGCGGCGACCACTACCAGGCCTGGCGGGCGGGAGTCCGGAAGGCCTGGGCACGGCGCGACCGCGATTTATGACCGCGACTCGAAGGAGTGGTACGGACGATGCCGGACCACGCCACCGCGAGCCGGTCGCGGCCGAGATCGTCACCTGCGGCTCGAAGGGGCGGTGAGAGCGATGTCAGGAATTCGCAGATACGCGGCGGGAGCCCTCGCCCTGATCGCCGCCGCCGCCGGGTGGAGGCTGACCGGCCTGCCGGACACCTCGGTCGCGGAGACCTCGGCCGACTTCTCCTTCCACGCGAGGCCGCTCGGGCCGCCCCCGGGCCCCGGTGACCGCACCCTGCGGCCGGTCGCGGCGGGATACGCCGGTCTCCAGGGCTGGGTGTCGTCGCTGGGCGCCGGGGTGGCGCTGTTCGACGTGGACAACGAGGTCGTCGCCGACGACCTGTGCCTGGTCGATCCCCGCCATGACACGGTGACCGTCAGGCGGGCGCCGGGAACCCCCCGGGGCTACCGGCCGTTCACGCTGGTCCCCCCGGATCGCAGACGGTACGAGGCGCCGGCCGGGTGCCTGCCCGCCGACCTCGACCAGGACGGCTGGCAGGACCTGGTCGTCTACTACTGGGGCCGCTCCCCCTCGCTCTTCCTGCGCGTGCCCGGGGTACCCCCTTCCGGAACCGCCTTCCGCCACCGCGCGCTGACCACGGAGCCGGAGATCTGGAACACCAGCGCCGCCACGACCGGTGACTTCGACGGGGACGGCCGCCTCGACCTGGTCTTCGGCGACTACTTCCCCGACGGCGTCCGAGTGCTGGGCGACGGTTCCCCCAACGACGGCGACCCCAACGACGGTGACCCCAACGACGGTGACCCCGGCAGTGCGGTGATGCCCGACTCGCTGTCCGCCGCCGCCAACGGCGGCGGCGCCCGGCTCTACCTGGCGAGCGGACCGGCGCGGTTCACCGAGGCCGAGGGGGTGTTCGACGAGGTCGGGAACGGAGGCTGGACCCTGGCGCTGGGCACCCAGGACCTGGACGGCGACGGGCGGCCCGAGCTGTACCTGGCATGCGACTTCGGCCCTGACCGGCTGCTGGTCAACGAGTCGGTGCCCGGCCGGATCCGGTTCACCGAGGCCAGGGGCACCAGGCAGCTGACGACCCCCGCCTCCAGGGTCGTCGGCCGCGACTCGTTCAAGGGGATGGGCGTCGGCTTCACCGACCTCAACTCCGACGGCAGGCCGGACATCCTGGTGAGCAACCTCACCGAGGACTACGCGCTGCACCAGAGCAACTTCGCCTTCGTGTCCCGGCCCGGCGACCTGCACGGGGGGCACGCGCCCTACGACGACCTCGGTGAGGAGCTGGGGCTGAGCCGCAGCGGCTGGTCCTGGGACGTCAAGGCCGCCGACTTCGACAACGACGGCGACGACGAGATCATGCACGCGACCGGGTTCGTCAGGGGTGAGGTCGACCGGTGGGCGCAACTGCAGGAGGCGGCGTCGGCGAACGATCTGTTCCTCTCCCGCCCCGCGCTCTGGCCGAGCATCCGGGCCGGGGACGACCTGTCGGGCCGCGACACCAACACCTTCTTCACCAGGGGTCAGGACGGCCGCTACGCGGACGTGGCCCGGCGGGCCGGGGTCGGCGGAGACAGCGACGGCACGGTCAGCCGGGCCTTCGCGGTGGGCGACGTCGACGACGACGGGCGACTGGACTTCGCGGTCGCCAACCAGTGGTCGGAGTCGGTGCTCTACAGCAACCACGGCCCGACGGCACCGTTCGTGGGCCTGCGGCTCCGTCTCCCCGCGGGCCCCTGCCGCCCGTCCCCCGCACCGCGCTCCGGACCGGAGCGGCCCGCCCTGACCCAACCGGTCCGGACACGGCTCCGTCCGGCGCGCCGGGGGTGGACACGCCCCGGGCTGACGCGGCCCGCCATCGGGGCCGTCGCCACGGTGCGCCTGCCCGGCGGGGTCACGCGTAGCAGGCAGCTCTACCCCGCCAACGGGCACAACGGCTTCTCCGCGCCCGAGCTGCTGTTCGGCCTGGGCGACCACCTGCCGGACTCCCCCGTCCCCGTCGAGATCTCCTGGAGGGACGCCTGCGGCGGCGCCCGTACCGCGTCGGTGCCCCTGGAGCCCGGCTGGCACCGGATCCTGCTGGCCGACGGCCACGCCTCGGAGATCCGCCGTCCGTGAGCGCCGCCCCGCCCCCCGAGACGGCGAAATCCAGGATCTCCGGCCCGAACCGAGGCAGGGCGCTCCGGCGGTCGGCGTGGTCCCTCACCCTGATCACCGTGCTCGGGCACACCGTGCTCGGCTTCGAGCAGTCCCCTCTGGCGCCGGTGGCCGGCGCGCTCACCGGCGTGACCACCGAGTTCGTGCTGGAGACCGTGGAGGCGTGGGCGTGGCGGCGCCCGGCCCGCTACCTCGGGGTGCCCCGCGACCGGGTCGCCGACTTCTTCCTGCCCTCCTACATCCGCGGCCTGCTCTGCGCGATGCTGCTGTACGGCAACGGGCATCTGATGCCGATCGTGCTCGCCGTCCTGATCGGCGTTGGCAGCGCCTACCTCTTCCGCATGCGGGCGCCGGAGCCGGCGCGAACGGCGGATGGGGCGGGAAGGACGAAACCGGCGAGGCGGACCGGCGGGGACGCGCCCGGCGCCGCGTTCCTGAATCCGGTGGCCTTCGGGATCGTCGTCGTGCTGCTGCTGTTCCCGTGGGTCGGCCTCGCCCCCGCCTACCAGTTCACCGCGTGGGTCTCGGGTCCTTTCGACCTGATCGTGCCGCTGGCCGTGCTGGCAGCGGGCGTGCTGGCGAACGCCGGCCCCACCGGCAGGCTGCCGCTGGTCCTGGGCTGGGCGGGCGGGTTCGCCCTGCAGGCGTGTCTCAGGGGCGGTCTGGGCGACGTGTCGACGGTCAGCGCCCTGCTGCCGATGACCGGGACCGCCTTCGCCCTCTACACCGGCTACGTGATCACCGATCCGGGCACGTCCCCGGTCGGGGCGCGCGACCAGGTCGTGTTCGGCCTGGCCACGGCGGCGGTCTACGGGCTGCTGGTCCAGTTCCACGTCGTCTTCGGGCCGTTCCTCGCCCTGGTGATCGTCTGCGCGGGCCGGGAGCTGAAACGGCTCCGCCGCCCGCCCGGCACCGGGCGCCCCGCACGGGGTGATCAGCCGATGCCGGGGCCGATCCGTTCGAGCACCCGCAGCGAGCCCTCCTGCCGGACCTCCCTGAACGCGCCGGAGGCGAGCGCCCGCTGGTAGACGTGGTACGGCGCCTGCCCGCCCGTGGCCGGGTCCGGGTAGATGTCGTGGAAGACCAGGGCGCCGCCCTGCATGACGTGCGGTGCCCACCCCTCGTAGTCCCTGGTCACCGGGAGCTCGGAGTGGCCGCCGTCGATGAAGAGCATCGCCAGCGGGGTGTTCCACAGCCCGGCGACGCGCTCAGACCTGCCGACGATCGCGATGACCTCCTCCTCAAGACCCGCGGAGGCGATGGTGGTGCGGAAGGTGGGCAGCGAGTCCATCTTGCCGAATCGGGGGTCCATCAGGGTGGGGTCATGGTGGGCCCACCCGGGCTGGATCTCCTCGGAGCCCCGGTGGTGGTCCACCGTGAAGACGACGGACCCGGCCTGCCGGGCACCCGCGCCGAGGTAGACCGCCGACTTCCCGCAGTAGCTGCCGATCTCGCAGATCGGGCCGCGCGGGCCGTACTCGACGGCGGTCTCGAACAGCGCGACCCCCTCCTGGTGCGGCATGAAACCCTTGGCGTGCTGGGCGGCGTACCGCAGGTCGGCGGGCATGGTGGCGTTGCTCATCACAGCAGACTACCCATACCGAACAACATTCCGATCAGCCCTTGCCCGACCTTGTGGAACGTGTTCTACTTTGCACCGTGAACCAGCGCGCCCGCATCGTGATGTCCGACGACGAGGTGACGGCTTTCGTCGCTGAGTCGCGGAAGCTGCAGCTCGGCACGATCAACCCGGACGGCACCCCACATATGGTGACCATGTTCTACGGGTTGACCGAGGGCAAGATCTCCTTCTGGACCTACGGCAAGGCCCAGAAGACACTCAACATCCAGCGCGACGCCCGGGTGAGCTGCCTGATCGAGGCCGGGGAGGAATACTCCGATCTGCGCGGCGTACTGGTGTACGGGGTGGCGCGGAGGATCGACGATCCCGAGGGCATCCTCGGCGTCGGCATGAACGTGGCCAGGCGAATGGCCGGGATGCCCGACGCGGAGGAGCTGCTCACCGAGTACGTGACCTACACCGGCCGCAAAAGGGTCGCCTTTGTGGTCGAGCCCACTCGTGTGATCTCGTGGGATCACCGTAAGCTCGCCATTCCCGGCTAGGAGGCCCGTATGAAGATCAAAGTCGACTATCTGGTCTGCGAGGCCAATGCGATCTGCATGGGACTCGCCCCGGAGGTCTTCGAACTCGACGACGACGACCAGCTGCACCTGCTGCTGCCTGAGCCGCCGCCGGAGATGATGGACCGCGTCCGGCACGCCGTGCGGTCCTGTCCCAAAGCCGCACTCTCCGTTGAGGAGAACTAGGAGGTCCCCCCATGCGTGGTGCGCTTCTGCATGCCGTCGGCGACGACAAGCTCGACATCCGCGATGACTTCACCCTCGCCCCGATGGGCCCGACGGACGTCCGCGTCAAGGTCAGGGCCACCGGTGTCTGCCACTCCGACCTGTCGGTGATCAGCGGCGTGCTGCCCATGCCGCTGCCGGTCATCCCCGGCCACGAGGGCGCCGGAGAGGTCGTCGAGGTCGGCGACCACGTGACCACGGTGCAGCCGGGCGACCACGTCATCATCAACTGGACCCCGGCCTGCGGCACCTGCGCGAACTGCCTGGTCAACCAGCCGTTCCTGTGCATGACCTACGTGATGGACAGCTTCGTCAACGCCCGCTTCCGCTACGGCGGCGACACCCCGGCGTTCGGCATGGCCGGGTGCGGCACCTGGTCCGAGGAGATCGTCGTGCCCTGGCAGGGCGCGATCAAGGTCGACCCCGAGGTGCCCTTCGAGGCGGCGGCCCTGATCGGCTGCGGGATCACCACCGGCGTCGGCGCGGCGCTCAACACGGCCAGGGTGAAGGCCGGCTCGACGGTCGCCGTGGTCGGCGCCGGCGGCATCGGCCTCTCGGTGATCCAGGGTGCCCGCATCTCCGGCGCCACCACGATCCTGGCGATCGACCCGCTGGAGTCCAAGCACGCCCTCGCCAAGAAGGTCGGCGCGACCCACGCCATCACCCCCGACCAGCTGATGGACGCGCTCGGCACGCTCACCGGCGGTGCCGGATTCGACTACGGCTTCGAGGCCGTCGGCAAGTCCGCCGCCATCATGACGGCCTGGCAGGCGACCCGCCGGGGTGGCGACATGATCGTGGTGGGCGCGGGCGCGATGGACGACAACGTCCCGCTGAGCGCCTTCAGCCTGCTCTTCGAGGGCAAGAACATCCTCAGCTCGCTGTACGGCGGCTCGGACGTCCGGCGCGACTTCCCGTTCTTCGCGGGACTCTACAAGGCCGGCAAGCTCGACCTGGAGAGCATGATCAGCTCCCGCATCAGGCTGGCCGACCTCAACGACGCCGTGGCGGCGCTCAGGGGCGGCGAGGTCCTGCGCCAGATCGTCGTCATGGACTGAGCGGCGTCCGGAACCGAGCCCGCGCACCGGGTCACCGGGCCGCCCGCCTGAGCGAGGCGAGCCGGTGACCCGGCCGGGTCACCGGCTCCTCCCCTGTCACCCCGTCCTCGAAGAGCCCCCGGCGGTGCGACGCCCCTCCGAGCACGTCGGCCCCGAGCGCCTCAATCGGAGGAGAAGGCCGCGTCGAAGGCGGCCGAGGGCGGGGTGATGGCGTTGAGCCTGCGGATCACGGCCAGCGCGTCGGGGGCGCCGTCCAGGCGGTCCATGCCCGCGTCCTCCCACTCGATGGAGATCGGCCCGGTGTAACCGATCGCGTTCAGCGCGCGGAAACAGTCCTCCCACGGCACGTCGCCCCGGCCGGTGGAGACGAAGTCCCAGCCCCGGCGCAGATCGCCCCAGGGCAGGTGCGAGGCCAACCGGCCGCGGCGGCCGTCGCCGGTGCGGACCTTGGCGTCCTTGCAGTCGACGTGGTAGATCCGGTCGGCGAAGTCCAGGATGAAGCCGACCGGGTCGATCTCCTGCCACACCATGTGCGAGGGGTCCCAGTTCAGCCCGAACGCGGGCCGGTGCCCGACGGCCTCCAGAGTCCGCACCGTGCTGTGGTAGTCATAGGCGATCTCGCTGGGATGCACCTCGTGGGCGAAACGCACCCCCACCTCGTCGAAGACGTCCAGGATCGGGTTCCACCGGGCGGCGAAATCGGCGTAGCCGGCCTCGATCATCGCGGGCGGCACCGGCGGGAACATCGCCACGGTGTGCCAGATGGACGATCCGGTGAAGCCGACCACGGTGTCCACACCGAGTCTGGCCGCGGCCCGAGCCGTGTTCTTGATCTCCTCGGCGGCGTTGCGGCGAACCTGTTCCGGCTCGCCGTCACCCCAGACGCGGGCGGGCAGGATGGCCCTGTGCCGCTCGTCGATGGGATGGTCGCAGACGGCCTGGCCGACCAGGTGGTTGGAGATGGCGTGCACGACCAGGTTGTGCTTGGCCAGGATCTCCCGCTTGCGATCGATGTAGCCGTCCTCGGACAGCGCCCTGTCGACCTCGAAGTGATCGCCCCAGCAGGCGATCTCCAATCCGTCGTACCCCCAGCCCGAGGCCAGCCGGCAGACCTCCTCGAAGGGCAGATCGGCCCACTGGCCGGTGAACAAGGTGATCGGCCTGCTCATTCGTCCTCCACACGGTTGATGGACCTGTTCCCACCGGGGCGTGCGCCGGGTGGCGCACCCGCGCGCTCGGCGCGTGGGCGCACCACACCGGCGACCGGCCCGTTCACGTCTGCCGTACCGCGGTCAGCCGGCTCTGGTCGGCGGCGCTGCGCTCGACCGCGGCCAGCACGCGCTGGACCCGCAACCCGTCGTCGAACGACGGGGACGGCGCGGTGCCGGAGGCGATCGCCTGTACGAAGTCCTTCACCTCGTGGGTGAAGGTGTGCTCGTAGCCAAGACCGTGCCCCGGTGGCCACCACGCCCCCGCGTACGGATGCCCCGGCTCGGTGACCAGCACCCGGCGGAACCCCGCCTCCTCGGCGGGCAGGGCGTGGTCGTGAAACCAGAGCTCGTTCATGGCCTCGAAGTCGAACGCCACGCTGGCGGCCGAGCCGTTGATCTCGATGCGCAGCGCGTTCTTACGCCCGGTGGCGAACCGGGTGGCCTCGAACGAGGCCAGCGCGCCACCGCTGAACCTGCCGATGAACAGCGCCGCGTCATCGACGTCCACCTCCCCGGTCTCGGCACCGCCGCCGACACCGGCCGACAGCCCGGCCGAGGTCTCGGCCAGCGGGCGCCGGGTGATGAAGGTCTCGGTCAGCGCCGAGACCTGCGTCAGGTGCTGACCGGTGATGAACTGCGCGGTGTCGATGATGTGCGCGCCGATGTCGCCCAGCGCCCCGGACCCGGCGAGCTCCTTTCGCAGCCGCCACACCAGCGGGAAGTCCGGATCGACGATCCAGTCCTGCAGGTACTGCGCCCGCACGTGCCGGATCTCGCCCAGCCGCCCCTCGGCCACCCAGCGGGCGGCGAGCGCGATCGCGGGCACCCGCCGGTAGTTGAACGCCACCATCGCGTAGACCCCGCGGGCCGCGGCCGCCCGTGCCGCGTCCGCCATGGCCTCGGCCTCGGCGACCGTGTTGGCCAGCGGCTTCTCGCACAGCACGTGCTTGCCGGCCTCCAGCGCGGCGATCGCGATCCGCGCGTGCGAATCACCGGGGGTGCAGATGTCGACCACGTCGACGTCCTCGCGGGCGATCAGCTCGCGCCAGTCGGTCTCGACCGCCGCCCAGCCCAGCTGCTCGGCCGCCCGCGCCGTGCCCTCGGCCGAGCGGCCGCACAGCGCCGCCATCACCGGCCGGGCCGGCAGGTCGAAGAACGCCGGCGCGCTACGCCAGGCCTGGGAGTGCACCCGGCCCATGAACGCGTAGCCGACCATGCCGATACCCAGCCTCGGGCGTTCCCCCCCTGCCGTTCCCGACGTCGGCCCCGGTGTCGACGTCGGTCCGGGCGCGGCCTCGTCCGCCTGAGCCATCAGGACTCGAATCCCAGCGGCAGGTAGGCGTCCACGTTCTCCTTGGTGATCGTCTCCGAGGCCAGGGTGATCGACTGAGGCACCTGGTTCTCCACCAGGTCGCTCATCCCCTTGCCCTGAGCGACCAGACGGGCCAGCTTGATCGCCGAGGAGGCCATCGTGGGGCTGTAGGTCACCGTCGCCTCCAGCACCCCCGTTCCCTCCTTGATGTCGCGCATCGCGTTGGCCGATCCGGCGCCACCGACCATGAAGAACTCGCTACGCCCGGCCTCCTTGATCGCGGCCAGCACGCCGATGCCCTGGTCGTCGTCGTGGTTCCAGATCGCGTCGATCTTCTTGTGCGCCTGCATCAGGTTCGCCGCGACCTTGGTCCCCGACTCCACGGTGAACTGCGCGTCCTGCTTGGCCGTCACCGCGAACCCGTACGTCTTCAGCGCGTCCTCGAACCCCTTGCTGCGGTCCTGGGTCAGCGGCAGCGTCGCGATGCCCTGGATCTCCAGGATCACCGGGTTGGCCACCCCCTTGTCCTTGAGCTTCTTGCCGATGTAGTGGCCGGCCGCGACGCCCATGCCGTAGTTGTCGCCGCCGATCCAGGTGCGGTACGACAGCTTGTCGGGGAAGACCCGGTCCAGGTTGATCACCGGGATGCCCGCGTCCGAGGCCTGTCGGGCGATCTGGTTGAGCTGCTGGCCGTCGTTCGGCAGGATCACCAGGGCGGCGACCTTCGCCGCGATCAGCGACTCCACCGCGGAGATCTGCGCGTTGATGTCATTGGTCGGCTCGACCGGCTTGAACTCGATGTCGGCATACTGCTTGGCGGTGGCCTCGGCGTTCTTGGCGATCGCGGCGATCCAGCCGTGATCGGCCGCGGGCGCCGAGAAGCCGATGACCACCTTGTCGCCGGGCGCCTCGTTACCGCCGGTCGCGGCCGCCGGCGCCGGCGCCGTGCTTGGCGCGCCGGCCGGTGCGGCCACCTCGTTGCCGGTGCACGCCGTCACCAGCGCACCCGCACCGATGACCGCACCGCCGAGCAGGAAACCCCTGCGAGCGACGTTCTCTGTCATGACCTTGCTCCTTCTTGGGGGGAAACTGGGGGGTGGAAGCGTGACGCGCCCCGCGGACCCCTGACCGGTCCGCGGGACGCGGGTCCAGGCCCTGTCCGGCGGACCTTGCCACGGCGAGGACCGGTCAACCGGCCTCTCGCGAGGCGGCGGCAACGTGGCGAGACGCCGCCTGACCTCGGGGTGCGGAAGATCCAAGGGACAGGGCCTAGGTCCGTGAGGTGAGAGCGCGCCGCTGGAGCAGCACGGCCACCACGATGATCAGGCCCTTGGCCACCAGCTGGTCGCTGGTGTTGAGCCCGTTGAGAATGAACAGATTCGTGATCACAGTGAAGATCAGCAGGCCCAGGATCGACCCGATGATCGACCCGCGTCCCCCGGTCAGCAGCGTGCCGCCGATGATGACCGCCGCGATCGCGTCCAGCTCGTACAGGTCTCCGTGCGTGGAGGAACCCGTCGTGGTCCTGGCCATGATCAGAACCGCCGCGATCCCGCAGCACAGCCCCGACAGCGCGTACAGCAACACGGTGTGGCGGCGCACGTCGATGCCCGCCAGCCGGGCCGCCTCGGGGTTGCCGCCCACCGCGTAGGTGCGCCGGCCGAACGTGGTGCGGTTCAGCACCACCCACCCGGCCAGCACCACCAGCGCGAAGATGTAGACCAGCACCGGGATGCCCAGCACCCGGGCCGTCGACAGCTCCACGATCATCTCGTTGCCCTGCTGCACCAGCTGGGTGCGCCGGTCGGACATCCGCTGGGCCAGCCCCCTGGCGGCCACCAGCATCGCCAGCGTCGCGATGAACGGCACCATCCGCCCGTAGGAGATCAGCAGCCCGTTGACCAGGCCCGCCCCGGTACCGACCAGCACCGCGCACACGATCATCACGAGCGGGCCGTAGGACTGGGTGGCCAGCGTGGTCGCCCACACCGACGCCAGTGCCATCACCGCGCCCACCGACAGGTCGATGCCCCCACCGATGATCACGAAGGTCATGCCGACCGTGATCACCCCGATGGTCGAGGCCAGCGACAGGATGCTCACCAGGTTGGAGGTGGTCGCGAAGGTGTCGGGCACCCTGACCAGGCCCACCACCGCCAGCAGTACCAGCGCGATCACCAGCCCGAGGTGGCGCGTCTCCCCGAGACGGGCCAGCGGGCTCACCACGACGGGTTTACGGACCGACGCCTCGACGCGCTCGTCCGGGGACGACTTCACCGGAGCCCCACCAGGGTGTTCTCGAAGCGACGAGAGATGACGTTCATGAGGACCTGTCGGTTCCTTTCACCAGTCCCGGTGCCCCCGGTCGAGAGGGATGTCACAGGGCACTCCCTTCCATGATCATGTCGAGGACGGCGTGCTCGTCCAGCTCACCGGCACCGGCCTCGCGGATGACCCGGCCCTCCCGCAGGACCAGCACCCGATCGGCCAGCCCCAGCACCTCGGGCACCTCGCTGGAGACCAGCAAAACCCCGATCCCCTCATCGGCCAGCCGCCGCACCAGCGCGTACAGCTCCGCCCGAGCCCCCACGTCCACCCCCCGCGTCGGCTCGTCCAGCAGCAGCAGCTTGCGGTCGTTGAGCAGCCACCGCGCCAGCACCGCCTTCTGCTGGTTGCCACCGGAAAGCGTCTTGACCGGCCGCTCGGGATCGGCCGGCCGGATGTCCAGGGCCCGCACCATCTCCCGCGCGTCCGCGGCCTCGCGGCGGCGGTCCATCCACCCCAGCCGCGAGTAGCGGCCCAGGCTGGCCAGGCTGATGTTGCGCGACACGCTCTGGTCCAGCAGCAGGGCCTGCGCCTTGCGCTCCTCGGGGGCCAGCCCCATCCCCAGGCGGACCGCGCCCGTCGTACCGCCCCCGCGCACCGGCCGCCCCTCCAGGAGCACCTGCCCGGAGAACCTCCGCGCCCCGTACACCGCCTCGATGATCTCCGAGCGGCCCGAGCCGACCAGTCCGGCCAGCCCCACGATCTCTCCCGCCCGCACCGAGAACGACACGTCGGTGAAGACGCCGGGCACGGTGAGCTTTTCGACCCGCAGCACCTCGGCCCCCGCGACGCGTTCCGCGCGGCGCGGCGGGAAGACGTACTCGACCTCGCGGCCGGTCATCAACGCCACCACCCGCGAGGTCGGAGTCTGCTTGGCCGGCAGCCCCACCGCGACCGTGCGACCGTCCTTGAGCACCGTCACCCGGTCCCCGATCTCGCGGATCTCCTCCAGCCGGTGCGAGATGTAGACCACCGCGACCCCCTGAGCGGTCAGCTCCCGGATGATCCGGAACAGGTTGCCCACCTCGTCATGGGCCAGCGCCGCCGACGGCTCGTCCATGATGATCAACCGGGTGTCGTGCGACAGCGCCCGCGCCATGCTCACCACCTGCTTGGCCGCCGGCGACAGCCGTCCCACCTCCGTCGACGGGTGGATCTCACCGTGCCCCAGCCGGGCCAGCAGTTCCCGCGTCGCCCGCTCCGCCCTCCCCCGCCCGACGAACCCCAGCCGGGCCGGCTCGTGTCCGAGGAAGACGTTCTCCGCCACACTCAGCCCGTCCACCAGATCGAGCTCCTGGTAGATCGTGGAGATGCCGAGCCTGATCGCGGCGATCGGGCTCGACAGCCGAACGTCCGCACCGTTCAACGTGATCGTGCCCTCATCGGGCTGATGAGCGCCCGCCAGGGTCTTGATCAGGGTGGACTTCCCGGCACCGTTCTGGCCGAGCAGGCAGTGCACCTCACCGGGCAGCACCTCCAGGTCGACACCGTCCAGGGCTCGCACGCCGGGAAACTGCTTGACGATCCCCCGCATGCGCAGCAGGGGGGTGGCTTCGGACATGGGGCCTCACTGGTTCGTCGTCGGGCCGAGAGGACGTGGTCGCCGCAGGCCCCACCCGCCCCGCCAGGTGCGGCTCGACGAGCCGGTCGGGGTCGGCGCGCGGCGGCCGTGGTGGCGCGTGCTCTCCGGCCGAACGGTGACCCGACTCACAGCACCTCCTCACCCGGAGTGGGATGTGCAGAAGCTAACCCCCTTTGGCTGGGTTTGTGAAGAGCTTTTAACTAACAGTCCGTCGACTTTTGCAGGAATCAGCAAAAGTCCTGGCCCCGCCCCCGGCGCGGACAGCAGAAGGGGCGCCCCCGACGTGGGAGCGCCCCTTGAGCCTCAGGACCGCCGGAACGCGGCCCGCGGCGTCAGAGCATGGCCTTCATGGAGGCGGTCGCCTGCCGGCCGAGGGTGGTCGGGGTCAGGTACGGCTGCTCGGCGAGGATCGCCTGCCAGTTGTCGCGGATGTCCTCCACCGTGTGGTCGTCCTGCCGCCAGCCGGGCCCCTCGGCCACGAACACCCGGGCGATCCGGCCGCCGCCGACGCTGAAGACCTCGCCGCTGGTCTCACAGGCCTCGTGCGCCAGGAAGGTCACCAGGGCGCTGACCCGCTCCGCGGTGAACCTGGCCTCGAACTCGGCGGGGAGGAGTTCCTCGGTCATCCGGGTCCAGGCGATCGGCGCGATCGCGTTGGCCTTGATCCCGGCCCTGGCCCCCTCGATGCCGAGCGTCTTGGTGAGGCCGACCAGGCCCATCTTGGCCGTGGAGTAGTTGGCCTGGCCGAAGTTGCCGAACAGCCCGGCGGGCGAGGAGGTGTTGACGATCCGGCCGTACCCCTGCTCCTTGAGGTACGGGAACGCCTCCCGGCTGACCAGGAACGAACCGCGGACGTGGACGGCGAGAACCTGGTCGAACTCCTCGACGCTCATCTTGCCGAAGGACCTGTCCCGCAGGATGCCGGCGTTGTTGACGACGATGTCCAGCCGCCCGAAGGCGTCGATCGCGGTCTGGACGATCGCCCTGGCCCCCTCGGGGGTCGCGACGTTGTCGGTGCTGGCGGCCGCCTCGCCGCCGTTCTTCCTGATCAGCTCGACCACCTCGGCGGCGGGCCCGGTGGAGGCCCCCGTTCCGTCCAACGCACCACCCAGGTCATTGACGACCACCCTGGCGCCGCGCTCGGCGAGCGACAGCGCGTGCGAACGGCCGAGACCGTGTCCGGCACCGGTGATGACCGCGACCCTGCCGTCAAACCGCAGCTCTGACATCCGCAACCCTCCTACGAGAACATAATTCTAGTCTCTTGAACAATAGCTTGCTTGGCCCCGGCGGTGCCATCGCGGACGCCCCGGCCCCCGACGCGACCGGCGGCGCCCCCGGAAGCGACCGACCACCTTCCAGATAAAGGCACCAAAATCCCCCAGAGCGGTAACCAAAAAATAGGAGATCATTGCGCATAGTAAGCGAGCGTGTTAATTTCTGCTAAAGTTTCTGCCCCATACGGGCGAGGGTCAATGATGACACCCCTCACTTTCCCAACAGGGCCCCGCCCAACAATTCGGGCTGGAGGCCCCATATGTCCTTATCGCCGCCCCTGCGTGTGGTCCAATGGGCCACCGGCGCAGTCGGCAGATACTCCCTGCGCAGCGTCATCACCCGGCCGGAGTTCGAACTGGCCGGGGTGCTGGTCTACGACCCGGACAAGGTGGGACGGGACGCGGGGCTCCTGGTGGGACTCCCCGAGGCCGGCGTCGTCTGCACCGACGACGTCGAGGAGATTCTCGCCCTGGAGGCCGACTGCGTGCTGCACATGCCGCTGCCGACCTTCTACTTCGGCGGGGGTCATCCGAACGACGTGGAGACCATCTGCGCGCTGCTCGCCAGCGGCAAGAACGTCATCACCACCACCGGGTTCGTCTACCCCAAGTGCTACGGCCCGGCGGTGGTGGACCGTCTGGAGGCCGCCTGCCGGGCGGGCGGGACGTCCCTGCACGGCACCGGCGTCAACCCCGGTTTCATGAGCGACATGCTGCCGCTCACGCTGACCGGCCTGTCCAGCAGGGTCGACCACATCTACGTCCGGGAGTCGTCCGACTTCCGGGGGCACCCCTCCCGGCAGATCGTGGTGGATCTGTTCGGCTTCACCCGCTCGGCCAAGGACTACACCGCCGGGGTGCGCCCCTTCCGCGCCTTCCAGCGCTCGCTGTTCGCCGAGAGCGTCCAGTTCGTCGCCGACAACCTCGGCGTGACCCTCGACGAGGTCGAGGAGAGCGACGAGTTCGAGCTCGCCTCAGAGGAGTTCGAGATCGCCGCGGGACTGGTCAGGGCGGGCACCGTGTGCGCCTCCCGCTGGATGTTCAGCGGGCTTGTCCGCGGCCGTCCCCTGATGACCGTGGAATGCGTCTACAAGGCCGACGCCACCCGGGTGGCACGCTGGGCCGACCCCGGCTTCAGCGTCCACATCGAGGGCATGCCCCAGCTGATGCTCGCCGTCAGCGAGATCTCCCACGGGCTGGCCGGAGCCGCCGCCCATGCCGTGAACTCCGTGGCCGCCCTCTGCGCCGCCCCGCCGGGCATCCGTACCGCCCTGGATCTCCCCCTGACCACCGGCCGGGGCACCGTCCGCCTCGCCTGAGAAAGCCCCGGGGAAGCACTGCCAGGCATCACCCGGGCGAGCCCGGCGGCAGGCCGGCCGTACGGCGACCGGGGCACGCGAAGCCGCCGATTAGAGATATCCGGTATTTAACACTTTTGCCGAAATAAGCGGATTCTCCGCTCAGACCCATGCACCGATCACCCGCCGTGCACCCGCGCCTCCGCGTCGCGTTCACCCGTCCGGAAATCGGCCATGGAATTCATCAGGGCACCGAAGGTCAGAGCTCACGGAAGGGAACGCTCCATCACGGAACACCCCTTTGCCCGACTAAACGGAAATTCCCCTCAACAATCAGGAGTGAGGGGTGAAGCGCCCAAAACGGCCCTGGTGGTACAGGAGCGGGCGACCGCCGGGTTCGAGGCTCGTCTCGGTGACGAGTCCGACGACCAGGACGTGATCACCGATGTCGACGGTGGAGTGGGGGGCACAGACCAGGTGAGCCGAGACACCGTCCAGCAGCGGGACGCCCAGGTGCCCCGGGGCCCAGGAGGTGGGTGCGGCGAAGCGGTCGACGCCCTTCCTCGCGAAACGCGCGGCCAGCTCGGCCTGATCGCTGGCCAGGACGTTCACCGCGAAGTGATCGGCCCGCCGGAGCCAGGGCCAGGTGCTCGACGACTGGTCCACATAGAAGGAGACCAACGGGGGCGCAAGGCTGACGGATGCGAACGAGGTGGCCGTGAGACCGACCGGTACGCCCTCGAACTGCGCCGTGACGACGACGACCCCGGCCGCGTGAACGGCCAGCGCCTGCCGGAATCGCTCCGCGTCGACCGCTCGGCCGGACAGGGTCTCGGTCATGACACCTCTCCCAGGGACGGGTGGGGTACCGCCAAGATGCTCCACTTGGTCACTTTTCCCCCTTCGAGGAATAAAAGACACTTCTCAGAACCCATTAATGCCGCCATCTCTTCCCGGCGTCACGCGGGAGTCCGCCGCCCGAGTGCCGCCGCCACCTGCGGGCCGACCCGGTCGGCCCAGGGGCCGAGGACCGCGTCGAGGTCGGCGAGCTGCGACTCCAGCAACGCGAGACCCGGCGTGGGAACGACGGCGCCCAGCTCCACCAGCAGCGGCCGGAGGTGGACCTCCACCGCCAGGGAGTGCTTGGCGTCCCCCATCACCAGCAGCGGGAGCGCGACGGCCGAGGCGAGGGCGCCACCCGGCAGCCGGTCGAGGAACGCCTTGAGCAGGCCGGTGTAGGTGGCCTTGTAGGTCGGGCTCGCCACCACCAGTACATCGGCACCCGCGAGGAGCTCCAGCGCGGCCCTCACCTCCGGTGCCGTCTCCGGGGCGAACAGCAGCGGAGCCAGGACCGCCAGATCGACGACCTCTGGAGCCTCCTGATCCCCGATCCGCCGGGCTACGGCCTCCGCCGCCGAGATGGCCACCCCGTGAGTGCGCGACCCGGGTCGCGGGTTTCCCACCACGGTCACGATGCTCATGAGGCCACCGATGCTTTCTGGTCGAAACAGGTCAGATAGCAGCTCACACCGGACAAGCTACGCACCACTCCGAACCAAGTCAACATTTCCTACTTGTTTTGCATGAAACTCTTCGAGAGCCCGGCGGCCTCCCCGACCGAATCATATTCTGTTCGAGATCCCGTACCGTCATACCATGAAGCTGGAAAAGGAGATCTCCGGCGACGGCCGCTTCGTCAGGCAGCAGAACCGGTTCACGACCCGGATCGAGGCGGGCGGCGAGCATCCGCCGGAGCCCGGCCGCTACCAGATCTACGCCTCCTACGCCTGCCCGTGGGCGCACCGCTCGCTCATCGTCCGCGAGCTGCTGGGCCTGCGGGAGGTGGTCGGGGTGACGATCGTCGATCCGATCAGGGACGAGAAGGGCTGGCGGATACCCGGAGGTGATCCGGTGACGGGAGTCACCTACCTCTCCGAGCTCTACCTGGCGACCGATCCCGGCTACCAGGGCCGCTACACGGTGCCCTGCGTCTGGGACATCGCCGCCGAGCGCCTGGTCACCAACGACTACCCGCAGATCACCCTCACCCTGGAGACGGCCTTCACGCCGTGGCACGCCGAGGGCGCACCCGACCTCTACCCCGAGGAACTGCGCGAGGAGATCGACGCGCTGAACGAAGTGATCTTCCACGGCCTCAACAACGGCGTCTACCGGGCCGGGTTCGCCCGCTCCCAGGAGGCGTACGACGAGGCGGTCACCGGCGTGTTCGCCACGCTCGACCTGCTGGAGGAGCGCCTGACCGGCCGGCGCCGCCTGCACGGCGACGCGCTCACCGAGAGCGACGTGCGGCTCTACCCCACGCTCGCCAGGTTCGACGCGGTCTACAACTCGCACTTCAAGTGCTCGGTGCGACGGCTCGTCGACCACCCGGCTCTGTGGGCCTACGCCCGCGAGCTGTACGCCATTCCCGCGTTCCGCGACACGACCGACTTCGACCAGATCAAACGGCACTACTTCGTGACGCAGACGAACGTCAACCCGAGCGGGATCGTACCCCGGGGGCCGGAGATCGACTGGACCGCTCCCTGACGCGGCCCCCGGAGGCTCTGAAAGTTTCATCGGGCAAATCGGTCATTCACCCGGTCAGCGGGCGGCCCCGGAGGGGGGTCGATTGACTGCGGGCGAAACGCGCTGGAAACATCGGCACATCCTCGCGATGGGAGCGCTCCCACAGGGAGGCTCCCACCCAACGCTCCCACCGCGAGGCGCATCCCCTGCGTAAAGGACCCCCCGTGATCAGACCACCTGCCTGGCTCGCTCTCGCCACGGCCGCCGCCCTGGTGACCCTGACCCCACTGCCCGCCGCCGCGGACGGTCCCGAACAGATCGTCAACGGCACCTTCGACACCGGCACCGCCCCCTGGTGGAGCACCGGCAACACCGCGTTGGAGATCGAGGACGGACGGCTCTGCGCGGACGTCCCCGGTGGCACCGCCAACCCGTGGGACGTCATCGTCGGCCAGAACGACATCCCCCTGGTCAAGGACGAGACGTACGAGTTCTCCTTCTTCGGCGTCGCGACGCCCGGCCGCGTCGCCAGGGCCCTCGTCCAGCTCCCGGTCGACCCCTACACCCAGTACCTGTCGGCCAATCCCGAGCTGAGCGTGTCGGGCAACGACTACCGCTACACCTTCACCTCACCGGTGGACCTGCCAGGCGCGCAGGTGGCGTTCCAACTCGGGGGCAGCGCCACCCCGTGGAGGTTCTGCGTGGACGACGTCTCCCTGAAAGGCGGAGCCGAACCCGACGTCTACCGGCCGGACACCGGACCCCGCGTCCGGGTGAACATGGTCGGCTACCTGCCCGCCGGGCCGAAGAGGGCCACGCTCGTCACCGAGGAGACGGAGCCGGTGGGCTGGAAGCTCCGGCGCGGCGGGCAGGTCGTCGCCCAGGGCGACACCGTCCCGCGCGGCGTCGACGGAAGCTCCGGCCAGAACACGCACTCGATCGACTTCGGCTCGACCACCACCCCCGGCACCGGCTACACGCTGGAGGCCGACGGCGAGACCAGCCGCCCGTTCGACATCGGCGCCGACGTCTACGACGAGCTCAGGGGTGACGCGCTGAAGTTCTACTACACCCAGCGCAGCGGCATCCAGATCCTCGACACCCTCCGCCCCGGCTACGGCAGGCCCGCCGGGCACGCGGGCGTGGCCCCCAACCAGGGGGACGTCGAGGTGCCCTGCCAGCCGGGCGTCTGCAACTACACGCTGAACGTCAAGGGGGGCTGGTACGACGCGGGCGACCACGGCAAGTACGTCGTCAACGGCGGTATCTCCGTCCACCAGCTGATGTCCGCCTTCGAGCGCGCCAAGGCCGACGGCATCCACTCCGACGGCGATCTCAACATCCCCGAGAGCGGCAACGGGGTCCCCGACATCCTCGACGAGGCCCGCTGGGAGCAGGAGTTCCTGCTCAGCATGCAGGTCCCGGACGGCAGGCCACACGCGGGGATGGCCCACCACAAGATCCACGACGCCGCGTGGACGGGCCTGCCGCTCCTGCCCCACCTCGACGCGCAGCGGCGCGAGCTGCACCCGGTCTCCACCGCCGCCACCCTCAACCTGGCCGCCACCGCGGCCCAGGCGGCCCGGCTCTTCGCCCCGTACGACGCCGCGTTCGCCGCGCGCAACCTCGCCGCCGCCAGGAAGGCCTGGGCCGCGGCCAAGGCCGACCCCGCGCGGTACGCCGACGCCTCCGACGGGGTGGGCGGCGGCGCCTACGACGACAACAACGTGACCGACGAGTTCTACTGGGCCGCCGCCGAGCTCTATCTCACCACCGCCGAGAAGGAGTTCAAGGACTACGTGCTCGCCTCGCCGCACCACACCGGCGACATCTGGCGCGAGCGCGGCTTCGACTGGGGCAACACCGCCCAGCTCGGCCGCCTGCAGCTGGCCGCGGTGCCCAACGCGCTCCCCGACCGGGCACGGGTGCGCCAGTCGGTGCTGGAGGGCGCCGACAGGTATCTCGCCGTCCAGCAGGCCCACCCCTACGGCGTCCCGTACAACCCGTCGACCTACGACTGGGGCTCCAACAACCTGGTGCTCAACAACATGGTCGTGATGGCCGTCGCCCACGACCTCAGCGGCGAGGCGAAGTATCGCGACGGGGTGCTGGAGGGGCTGGACTACCTCTTCGGGCGCAACGCCCTCAACCAGTCGTACGTGACCGGCTACGGCGAGGTCGCCGCCAAGAACCAGCACAGCCGCTGGTACGCCCACCAGCTCGACCCGTCCCTGCCCAACCCACCGCGCGGCACCCTGGCGGGCGGCCCGAACTCCAGCATCCAGGACCCGGTCGCCCAGGCCAAGCTCAGGGGTTGCGCGCCCCAGTTCTGCTACATCGACGACATTGAGTCGTGGTCCACCAACGAGCTGACCATCAACTGGAACTCCCCGCTCGCCTGGATCGCCTCCTACCTGGACACCCCCGCCGCCGCCGGGGTGTGCACGGTGACCTACACCAACCACGGCCAGTGGCCCGAGGGGTTCAACACCCAGGTCACCGTCACCAACACCGGCAAGAAGGCCATCGACGGCTGGACCCTGAAGTGGTCCTTCCTCGGCGGCCAGACCGTCCGGCGGCACTGGAGCGCCGACATCTCCCAGGACGGCGCGACCGTGACCGCCAGGAACCTCAGCTGGAACAAGACCATCAGACCCGGTGGCTCGATCACCTTCGGCTTCATCGGCGCCGACGCCCCGGGCCCCAACCCCAAGCCGGAACGCCTGCTCCTCAACGGCACTCTCTGCGGATGATCGGCGCGGGTGGCCGTCCAGTGGACGGCCACCCCGTCCTTCCTCGCATCGCCGCGCACGCCGCCTAAACTGGGGCCGTGATCGAGGACATCTGGGTGGACCCCGCCGTCAGCGCGCTCAGGCCGGACTTCGCGGTGCTGGTGATGGGGGTGTACGGGCTGCGCAACGGGCCGACGGACGACAGGTCGCGGGCCTGGCTGGCGGAGGCGGCCGAGAAGGCGGTGGCGGTCGACGACGCGAGGGTCGAGGCGTGGCGGGAAACATACCGGGCATTCGGCGCCAAGCCCCAGCGGACCCGGCCCTCGGTGGACGCCCTGGTCAGACGGATGCCGCCGCCGGAGATCAATCGGGTGGTCGACGCCTACAACGCGATCAGCATCAGGCACGGCCTGCCGATCGGCGGAGAGGACCTGACCCGCTACGAGGGGACGGCAAGGCTGGTGCGCGCGGCCGGCGACGAGCCGTTCGAGGTCGTCGAGAGCGGCGAGCCGGCGATCGACCACCCGGAGATCGGCGAGGTCGTCTGGCGTGACGACAGGGGGGTCACCTGCCGCCGGTGGAACTGGCGGCAGTGCGTCCGCACCCGGATCACCGAGGAGACGACGGACGCGCTGTTCCTGCTGGAGCGGCTCGCGCCCCTGTCCATCGAGGAGTTGCGGGCCGCAGGAGACGAACTGGCCGGCCTGCTCGAAGACGTTACCCCGCAGTTACAGATAGAATTCCGACTGGTCGGATTGGACTGACGGAGCTCGCCGGATCCGGCTGGCCAGGGACTCAACGGGCGAAACGGCTACCCAGGAGGTGACCGTTTTAAACAGTTCTGAGAGGATCGACAAGGAAGCTGCGGCCAGAGTGGCGCAGGTCCGGGCCGAGGCGAGTAGCCTTGGACAGGTTCTCCATCATCAACGCCGATCTGCGGAAGAGGGCGATTTCCGCCGTGTCGTCTGAGTCGTCGCGGACAAACCCGCTGGCAGCCTTTGGCCAGAACGAGTGGCTGGTCGACGAGCTGTACCAGAAATACCTCCAGGACCCCGAGTCGGTCGACCGGGCCTGGTGGAGCTTCTTTGCCGACTACAACCCTGATGCAGGGGCCGGCAGAGTCGCTCCCCCGGGTGCGGCGACCGCCGCGTCCACTCCTCCGACACCCACCGCTTCCTCGACCCCGGCTACCCCAGCCCGGGCCGCCGCGGCTCCGGCCGCCCCGACCCCCGTGACGACGACCCCAGCGCCGACGGCGGCCAAGGCCGCCCCGGCGGACCGATCCAAGCAGGAGACGCAGTTGCCCGCCGGTGCCGAGGAAGTTCGACTACGCGGCGCGGCCGCGAGGACTGCCGCCAACATGGAGGCCAGTCTTGTGGTCCCGACGGCGACCAGCGTGCGCGCGGTCCCGGCGAAGCTGCTGATCGACAACCGGATCGTGATCAACAACCACCTGTCGCGCGGTCGCGGCGGCAAGGTGTCGTTCACGCATCTCATCGGCTACGCGGTGATCAGGGCCCTCAAGGTCCTGCCGGAGATGAACCACTCCTACGCCGAGGTCGACGGCAAGCCGGCGCTGGTCAAGCCCGAGCATGTCAACCTGGGCCTGGCCATCGACGTCGCCAAGAGCGACGGCACCCGTCAGCTCCTGGTCCCGTCGATCAAGGCGACCGAGCAGATGGACTTCCGCCAGTTCTGGGTCGCCTACGAGGACGTGGTGCGCAAGGCCAGGGCGGGCAAGCTGGGGGTCGACGACTTCGCCGGCACCACGATCTCGCTGACCAACCCGGGCACCATCGGCACCGTGCACTCGGTGCCGCGCCTGATGCCGGGGCAGGGCACGATCATCGGCGTCGGCGCGATGGAGTACCCCGCGGAGTACCAGGGCGCCTCCCCCGACACGCTCTCCCGCCTCGCGGTGAGCAAGGTCATGACGCTCACCAGCACCTACGACCACCGGATCATCCAGGGCGCCCAGTCCGGCGACTTCCTGCGGCAGGTCCACCGGCTGCTGCTGGGCGAGGACGGCTTCTACGACGAGATCTTCGAGGCCCTCCGGATCCCGTACGAGCCGATCCGCTGGGTCCAGGACATCTCCACCACGCACGACGACGACGTGGCGAAGTCCGCGCGTGTCATAGAGCTGATCCACGCCTTCCGGGTCCGCGGCCACCTGATGGCGGACACCGACCCGCTGGAGTACAAGCAGCGCAAGCACCCCGACCTCGACATCAAGTCGCACGGTCTGACCCTCTGGGACCTGGAGCGCGAGTTCGCCACCGGCGGCTTCGGCGGCCGGCCCCTGATGAAGCTGCGCGACATTCTCGGCGTGCTGCGTGACTCCTACTGCCGAACCATCGGCGTGGAGTACATGCACATGCAGAACCCCGAGGAGCGGGCCTGGATCCAGGCGCGCGTCGAGCGGCCGCACGCCAAGCCCGACCGCACCGAGCAGCTGCGTGTCCTGGAGCGGCTGAACACCGCCGAGGCGTTCGAGACGTTCCTGCAGACGAAGTTCGTGGGGCAGAAGCGCTTCTCGCTGGAGGGCGGCGAGTCGCTGATCCCGCTGCTCGACTCGGTGCTGAGCGCCGCGGCCGAGGAGCGGCTCGACGAGGCCGTGGTCGGCATGGCCCACCGCGGTCGCCTCAACGTGCTGGCCAACATCGTCGGCAAGTCGTACGGGCAGATCTTCGGCGAGTTCGAGGGCAACATCGACCCGCGCAGCGCCCACGGCTCCGGTGACGTGAAGTACCACCTGGGTGCCAGCGGCGACTTCGTCTCGCCCGACGGCTCCAAGCTCAGGACCTCGGTCGTGGCCAACCCCTCCCACCTGGAGACGGTCGACCCGGTCCTGGAGGGCGTGGTCCGCGCCAAGCAGGACCTCCTGGAGCGCGGCGAGGAGGGCTTCACGGTCCTGCCCGTGCTCGTCCACGGCGACGCGGCCTTCGCGGGCCAGGGCGTGGTGGCCGAGACCCTCAACCTGTCGCAGCTGCGCGGCTACCGCACCGGTGGCACCGTGCACATCGTGGTCAACAACCAGGTCGGTTTCACCACCAGCCCGGCCAGCTCGCGTTCCAGCGTGTACGCCACCGACGTGGCCCGGATGATCCAGGCCCCGATCTTCCACGTCAACGGTGACGACCCCGAGGCCGTGGTCCGGGTCGGCCGCCTGGCCTTCGAGTACCGCCAGGCGTTCCGCAAGGACGTCGTGATCGACCTGATCTGCTACCGGCGTCGCGGTCACAACGAGATGGACAACCCGGGCTTCACCCAGCCGCTGATGTACGACCTGATCGACGCCAAGCGCTCCACCCGCAAGCTCTACACCGAGGCGCTGATCGGCCGGGGCGACATCACGGTCGAGGAGGCCGAGAGCGCGCTCCGCGACTACCAGGCCAAGCTGGAGAACGCCTTCGCCGAGACCCGCGCGGCGGCCAACGCGTCGACGGACGAGTTCTCCCGTCCGATCGACATGGAGACCATCCCCTGGTCCCACGAGGACGTCAAGACGGCCATCTCCGAGGAGACCGTCAAGCGGATCGTGGAGACCCAGCTCAACATGCCCGAGGGCTTCACCGTCCACCCGCGCCTGCTGCCGGTGCTGCAGCGTCGCGGGCAGATGGTCACCGAGGAGCGCATCGACTGGGGCATGGGCGAGACCCTGGCGTTCGGGTCGCTGCTGATCGACGGTCATCCGGTCCGCCTCGTCGGCCAGGACTCCCGGCGCGGCACGTTCACCCAGCGGCACGCCGTGCTGGTCGACCGCGTCACCGGCGAGGAGCACACCCCGCTCAAGACGTTCAACCAGGGCACCACGAAGTTCTACGTCTACGACTCCCTGCTGAGCGAGTACGCCGCGCTCGGCTTCGAGTACGGCTACAGCGTGGAGCGGCCCGAGGCGCTGGTCGCCTGGGAGGCGCAGTTCGGCGACTTCGTCAACGGCGCTCAGTCGATCATCGACGAGTACCTCACCTCGGGCGAGCAGAAGTGGGGCCAGCGCTCCGGCGTCACCCTGCTGCTGCCGCACGGTTACGAGGGACAGGGCCCCGACCACTCCTCGGCTCGCATCGAGCGCTTCCTGCAGATGTGCGCCCAGGACAACATGACCGTCGCACAGCCCACGGTGCCGGCCAACTACTTCCACCTGTTGCGCTGGCAGACGCTGTCGAACCGGCACCGCCCGCTGGTGGTGTTCACGCCCAAGTCGCTGCTGCGGCACAAGGCGGCGATCTCGTCGGTCAGCGAGTTCACCTCGGGGTCGTTCCAGCCGGTGCTCGGCGACATCACCGTCGCCCCGGCCGGCGTCCGCAAGGTCGTGCTGGTCTCCGGCAAGCTCTACTACGACCTGGCGGCGGCCCGTGACAAGCAGGGCCGCACCGACGTGGCGATCGTCCGTCTTGAGCGGCTCTACCCGTTCCCCGGCAACCCGCTGGAGGTCGAGCTGAGCCGTTACTCCGCCGACGTCGAGCT
This sequence comes from Streptosporangium sp. CA-115845, assembly GCF_050943795.1. NCBI lineage: Bacteria > Bacillati > Actinomycetota > Actinomycetes > Streptosporangiales > Streptosporangiaceae > Streptosporangium > Streptosporangium sp. CA-115845. The sequence continues at coordinate 8,590,049 of NZ_CP191988.1, forward strand.
GGTGTGGGCGCAGGACGAGCCGCTCAACATGGGTCCGTGGCCGTTCCTGGCGCTCAAGATGGCCGAGAACCCGGGCGTCTTCGGTGGTCGTGCGATCAGGCGGGTCTCCCGCAAGGCCAACTCCTCCCCGGCGACCGGCTCGCACTCGGCCCACGAGTCCGAGCTGCAGCAGATGCTGGGCGAGATCTTCGTCTAGAGGAAGGGACCGCCGACCGGCGGCGGTCCGCAGTGCAGGCGTCACCACGGAAGTCCCCCGCAGGAACCTCTGCGGGGGACTTCCCCGTTATGGCAAGTGTCACCACGAGGAGAACGATGTACTTCACCGATCGGGGCATCGAGGAGCTCGTCGAGCGTCGCGGCCAGGAGGAGGTCACCATCGGCTGGCTGGCCGAGCGGCTGCGCGAGTTCGTCGACCTGAACCCGGACTTCGAGACTCCGGTGGAACGGCTGGCCACCTGGCTGGCCCGGCTGGACGACGAGGACGACTGAAATAACGCGATATATCTTGACCTCCCGACTGACGCGACATATCGTGTCATACACAAGGAGGTCACGAACATGCGGCAGTGGACGATCGAGAAACCAGAGCAGCTCACCTTCGACTCCGTGAAAAAGCTGAACGTGCGCATCGTGGCGGGCAGGCTGGCGGTGCTGGCCGGCGACGGCCCCGCCACGCTTGAGGTCACCGAGGTGGACACCACACCGCTGCTCGTCACCCACGACGACGACGGCACGCTCACCGTCACCTACAAGGACCTGACCTGGGACGGCCTGCTGGGCTGGCTGCGCCCGGGGCGACGCCGGGCGACGCTGACGCTGACCGCGCCCAAGGGCTGCCCGATCAACGTGGGGGTGGTCTCCGCCTCCGCGGTCGTCTCCGGATTCGAGGACCGCACCTCGGTCAGGGGCGTCTCGGGTGACATCGTGCTCGACGGGGTGAGCGGGGAGATCAACGCCGACACCGTCTCCGGCGACGTGGAGAGCCGCGACCTGGTCGGCGACCTGTCGTTCAAGAGCGTCTCCGGCGAGCTGACCGTGGCGCAGGGCACCCCCCGGCGTCTCAGCGTCACCACCGTCTCCGGCCGGATCACCGCCGACCTGGAGCTCCCGCCGACCGGTCACGTGACGCTGAACAGCGTCACCGGCGACATCGTGCTCAGGCTCCCGCACGCCGTGGACGCCGATGTCAAGATCCGCTCCACCTCGGGCAGGCTCGACACCGCCTTCTCCGAACTCCACCACTCCACCCAGACCGGCGCGAGGTCGCTGACCGGCCGGATCGGCGGCGGCATGGCCTCCCTGACGGCGCACACCGTCTCCGCCGACGTCACCCTGCTGAAGGGGGCCCAAGCATGAGCCCGGTTTTCGGTCATGGAAGGCTCCGGCTCTATCTCCTGAAGCTGCTGGAGGAGAGCCCCCGCCACGGTTACGAGGTGATCCGGCTGCTCCAGGATCGCTTCCTCGGTGTCTACTCCCCCTCGCCCGGCACGATCTACCCGCGCCTGGCCCGTCTGGAGGAGGAGGGGCTGGTCACCCACGAGGTCGTGAACGGCAAGAAGGTCTTCACGATCAGCGACCGGGGCCGCGCCGAGCTCAACGACCGCCTCGACGAGCTCGCCGATCTGGAGCAGGAGATCTCCGACTCGGTCCGCGACATCGCCCGCGAGGTCAAGGAGGACGTGCGCGACACCGTGAAGTCGCTGCGCGAGGAGCTCACCCAGATGGCACGTGACGTGCGCCAGGGCGCCGGGTACGAGGAGAAGCAGGCCAAGCACGACCAGCGCAGGGCCTGGCGCGAGCAGAAGACGGAATGGCAGCGCCAGAAGCACGAGTGGAAGGACGACTGGAAGCGGATCTGGGCCGCCGGCTTCACTGGCGAGGGGTCACACGCCGGCGACGCCCGGCTCGGGCAGATGCTGGCCGAGTTCGCCGAGGAGGTCCACAGGGACGCGTCGAACGCGCAGGTCACCGAGGAGACCCTGGCCACCGCGCAGGACGCCCTGTACGACGCGGCCCGCCGCATCCGCGAAGCGCTCCGGTAACCGTCCGTCCTCCCCCGCCGCGCGACGCGCGCGGACCGGCGGCCTTTCCTCAGGCGACGCGCATGGCGCGGGTGAGCCGCTCCTGTGCGCGTGCCGCCCGCCTGGCGTGATAGGCGATCGGCAGGTATCTGGCCCGCTCGGGCAGGCGTGGCATCGTCGCGGCGACCGCCCTGCCGAGACGGCGCAGCCGCGCCTCGTCCCTGGCGGTCCACGGCAGTTCCAGCTTCCGGCGGACGGCGTCCGGCAGCGTACCGACCGTGACGAAGTGGTTCAGCCGGCCCGAGGTCAGGCCGAGCGGGCGCCACAGTGCCCGCAGCGGCCCGCGGAGCAGCGGCGGTGCCCCCACGGTGAGCGTGGTCTCCAGCACGTCGTGCGCCGTCGGATGGTTCTCCAGCGTGTTGTCGACCATGTCGTGGAAGTAGGTCCAGTAGTCGTCGACCGTGGCGGGGAACATCCGCTCGGGGACCCGCAGGATCCGGCCCAGGCGGATGATCTCCTCGTACAGACGTCGCTCCTCCTGCGGGGTGTACGGCCGCTCGCCGAAGTACTTCGCCATGGTGACGGCGCGCTCGAAGGCGGTCAGGTGCACCCAGGCGTACGGTCCCGCGCTCAGCGCGTGGTAGCTCCTGCCCTGTGCGTCGACACCGCTGATGTCCTTGTGCATCTCACGCAGGCGCTTGCCCTCCTCGATGGCCTGCGGCCCTCCGTACACCCAGATCTGCAGCGAGTTGAGCGAGCGGGTGAGCCGTCCCCACGGGTCGGACCGGTAGACCGACTGCCGGCCGACCGCGGCACCGATCGCCGGGTGCATGACCTGCATGATGAGACCGCCGCCGAGCAGGAACATCAGCCGCTGGTCGCCCATCCCGTCCCAGAGCAGGTCACCGGGGCCGAACGGTTCGGGATCGCTGCGCACGTGCTCGCCGTCCCCCGCCTCGGGGAGAGTCGGGACGGCGCTCACCGCCGGGCCGCCACGCGTGACGGGACCGCCGTACGCGGAGGAGCCGGTGGGTGCGGCGAGGGGGGCGCGCGGTGCGTCGGGGTCGCGGCGCGCGGTTGAGTCGGTCATTCCGGGCCTCCCGGGTGATACATCGCTCATCCGTGTTCTATCACCCGGGAGATTGAAAAGTAACCCATTACTTACGCAGGTGACCGGGAACACATCGGTGCCCGGCCGTGCTCCGCTCCGTCGCGGACCGCGTTCACCCCGGCAGCGTGAAGACGACCTTCCCGAAGAGCTCGCCCTCGTGCATGGCCGCGATGCCCTCGCGGGCCTCGGTCAGCGGGAGAACCCGGTCGATCAGCGGGTGGGTACCCGTCTGCTCCATGAAGCGGGCGAGCCTGCCCAGCTGGTCACGGGTGCCCATGGTGGAGCCGACCACCGAGAGCTGGAGGAAGAAGATGCGGTTCAGCTCGGCCGGCGGGACCGCTCCGCTGGTCGCGCCTGAGATCACGATCCGTCCACCGGGGCGCAGCGCCTTCAGCGAATGCGCCCAGGTCGCCTGGCCGACGGTCTCCATCACCGCGTCGACCCGCTCGGGCAGCCGGGCACCGTCCTCGAACACCTGGTCGGCGCCCAGCTCCAGGGCCCGCGCCCGCTTCTTCTCAGAGCGGCTGGTCGCCCAGATCCGGTATCCCCCGGCCCGGCCCAGCAGGATCAGCGCGGTGGCCACGCCACCGCCCGCGCCCTGGACCAGCACCGTCGAGCCCGGCTCCAGCCCGGCCTTGTCGAACAGCATGCGGTAGGCGGTCAACCAGGCCGTCGGCAGGCAGGCGGCCTCCTCGAAGCTGAGCGCGGCGGGCTTGGGCACGAGGTTGCGCCTGGGCACGACGACCCGCTCGGCGAAGGTGCCGTCGTACTTCTCCGACAGCAGGGAACGCTTCGGGTCGAGCGTCTCGTCGGCACCGTTGCCGATCACCGAGTGCACGATGACCTCGTTGCCGTCCTCGTCGTACCCCGCCGCGTCGGTGCCGAGCACCATCGGGAGCTGCTCCGCGCGGATGCCCACGCCCTTCAGGGTGAAAAGGTCGTGGTGGTTGAGCGAGACCGCTCTCACCGTGACGGTGGTCCACCCCTCGGGGGCCTGGGGTTCCGGACGCTCACCGAGGGTGAGACCGGCGAGCGGGTTGTCGGGATCGATCTGCGTGGCGGTTACAGCGAACATGGCCGCACCCTACGCTGTCCGCCTGACGACTATTTCAGCGACCGCCCTCTCCACGTGCCCCCGCTCTCCCGAGGCCGCCACGTACACACCGTCCTGACAGGTCTCGGCGGAGAAGCGGCGCCGCTGCTCGATCACGGAGAGCTCGATCGCCGCGACGTCGCAGCCGGGCACCGGCGCCAGCACGAGCAGCGTCTCCCTGGCCCCGCCGAACCACAGCTGCGGCCCCACCTGCTCGCCGCGGAAGGTCTCCCCCGCCCCGGCCAGCCGCACCGGAGCCTGGGCGTCGAGCACGAGGTAGCCGCCCCTGGTCACCCTGCCGTGCAGGTTGCGCGCCCAGAGCATGCGCTGCTCGAAGGGCATGCCGTCCTTGAGATCGCGCAGCGCCACGAACCAGGGGTCGAACGCGAACAGCAGCACCTCCCCCTCGGCGGGGCTCATGGGGTGCCAGAGCGTGACCTTCCCGGCCAGCTTCCGGATCATCGGCCTTCCCATCGCCACCCCGGCCGGCCCTCCCGGCGGCACGGTCAGCTGCCGGTACGCGCCGACCTCCCCGTCGAGCCTGCCCGTCATCGCGGGCCGGACCCCCAGCCTGGCCAGGCCCAGTTCCGCCGGGTAGTCGACCTCCGCCGCCGAACCGTCGGGGAAGACCACGTTGAGGATCTCCCTGCCGCCCCTGCGGCGGGGCCGGGGGTAGAGCACGTTGGAGACCTCCTCGGCACCGGCCACCGTCCGGGTGGACACCGGCGGCGGGAGCGGCGGGACCGCGCCGGGCTCCCGGCCGGCCAGCAGGACCACCACCGGCACCACCAGGAGCGCCGCCAGCACCGCGGCGCCGATCCAGCGCCGAGGTCCCCGCGGAGACCTCGCCTCGATGATGTCGTACCGGCCACCGGCCACGTCCCGGGCCACCTCCTGCGAGAAGGTACGGTGCGACTCCATCTTCGGATTCGGGCGATCTCGATACCAGCACGGATCAGAGTCGATACCCGCCGGGGAGGCCGTCACCAGGTCGCGACGTTCACCGGCCCTTCGGGGACCAGGCGCACCTCGGCGCCGACCAGTTCCCGCGACTCGGCCTCGGCGATCAGGTCGGGCCCGCGGACGTGGGCGTGTGCCCGGCCGCCGCCGGGAAGGTCGGCGATCAGGATGCCTCGTTCGGCCGCTCCGTCCCTGCCGTGCGCGACCGTGTATCCGGCGACGGTCGCGGGTCCCTCGTAGGAGTCCGCGATCGGCACCGGTTCCGCGACGTACACCGGTGCGGCGTCGCCCAGGGCGCCGCCGGGCTCGGTGGACCAGACCGCGTAGGTGTGCTTGGTCAGGTGCATGCCGACCCCGGTGACCAGTCCGTGGCCCGGCGCGGCCCGCAGGCGCTCGGCCATCGCCGCCGTGGAGTGCAGGACGTAGTCACTGGCCGGGCCCCCCGCGTACGGCAGGCCACCCGTGACGGTCAGCCCTCGCGGGTCGAGCGGGTCGAGCCCTCCTGCCGCGCAGGCGGCGCGGAGCGCGATCGCGAAACAGCTGTAGACGTCCAGCGCGGACATCTCGTCAAGGTCGGTCCCGGCCCGCGCGAAGGCCGCCCGCGCCGCGGCTGCCATGGCCGGCGAGGAGCCGAGCGCGGGACGGGCCGCCACCTCCCAGGTGTCCTCGGCGTAGGACCACCCTCGCAGGTAGACGCGCCTGTCTCGGGGGATGCCGAGCCGGTCGGCGAGCCCGTCGCCGACCAGGATCGCGGCGGCGGCCTGGTCCACCTCCATGACCGCGACGGTGCGCCTGGTGTAGGGCCAGCCGACGACGCGGTTGTCCGCGGCCGGAGTGACCAGTTCCGAGGGCTTTCCGGCCTCCCGGTACCAGGCGTGCGGGTTGGCCGCGGCGACCTCGGTCATCGGGGCCATCATCAGCCCTCGCGCCACCCGCTCCTCCTCGATGGACTCGCCCGCCGCCGCCCGCCGGGCCGTTTCCATGATCGCGTAGGTGTGGACGGGCAGGAACAGCTCGTGGGCCAGCTCGGCCGGGTGCGGGGGCCGCTCCCAGCCGTAGGGCGGCTTGGGATTCGCCGGATGGCTCCACGCCACGCGCTCCCCCGCCCTGCGCAGGGCTCTGCGGGTGGCCAGCGCCTCGGCCCCGGCGACCAGGGCGGCGTCCATCTCACCCCTGGCGATCATCGAGGCCGCCTCCCCGAGGAGCAGTTGCGGTGCCGTACCGCTCACCGTGGAGTAGGCCCGGTGGCGGGGAGCGGCGCCGAGCCGCTCGGCGAGCCTGGCCGCCGGGTCGTCGTACTGCCAGGACTCGGTGTAGACGACCTGGATCGAGTCGAGGGCGTGCAGCAGCCCTGGGGCCCCGGCGTCGGCGGCGGCCTCACGGGCAACGAGTTCCCACAGATCCAACGGCTCGGGCCCCGGCTGGACGCGGACCGTGTGCTGGGCGACGCCGACAAGGCATGGGGTACGGGGATCTCCACTCATGCCGACATTCAACCAGAACATAATTCGGTTTAATAGGCCGAGGGTGCCGGAGTTACTCGAGAAACCTTCGGTAATCGCTGTTACCAATGATGCCAATGATGCCCACAGAGACCCTCAACACCCACCATGACCTGCAAAAATGCCTATTTGTTAAACCATAACAAATCGCTATTTAAATAACGAGATCGCATCGCCTGGAACCATTCAATGCTTTTTGGCGTCAATTCCTCGCCGAGCGCTCGATTCAGTCAGTAACGTTCCGATCGTTTTCCCGGCGAGGAGAGGTCCCGTCTCCACGCCGAGCACGAAAGGAGCTCCATGAATTCCCGAGCACGGCGCCTCACGATCCCCCTCACCGGCGTTCTCATGATCGCCGGAGTGATCGGCGCCACCACAGGCGCCAACGCCGCTCAAGCCCCCAACGATGTGGTCAGTTCCCCGGCCTCGGAGACGGCCACGGAGGCCACCTCCTTCTGGTCGCCCGAGCGCATGCGCAAGGCCACGGACGCCACCGGCGACCTCGACCTGAGCATCAAGGGCGGCAAGGCCTCCGGCGCCGCGGGCCCCGACGGCCCCGGCGGAGCGGTCCCGCCGATCGGCGAGGAGGGCGCCAAGTCCGCCAAGAGCAGGCACGTCAACCTGCCCAACACCGTCGGCCGCGTCTTCTTCACCCTGCCCGGCGCCAACCCGGCGGACCCGAAGAGCTGGAAGTACTGCTCCGGCAGTTCCGTCCAGGGCAAGTACCGCAACGTGGTCGCCACCTCCGCGCACTGCGTCTACGACGTGAAGACCAACCAGTTCTACGACAACTGGGTCTTCATCCCGTCCTACTGGGACGGCGACCAGGCGTGGGACGGCAAGAACCCCTACGGCATCTACGCGGCCAAGTGGTTCAACGCGCACGACGACTTCGTGGTGAAGGAGGACTACGACTACGACTACGCCTTCGTCAACGTCCACTCCGGGTTCAAGGTGAACTGGGAGAAGGACAAGGACGGCAAGTGGCACCCGATCATCAAGAAGGTCGGGCGGCTCGGCGACAACGTCGGCGGCCAGGGCTTCGCCTGGAACCAGAAGATCAAGAAAGCGGTCTTCGCCTTCGGCTACCCGGCCGGACTGCACCCCGACGGCGACAAGCCCTTCTCCGGCCGCACGATGAAGTGGTGCTACGGCACAACCGGCGCCATGCCGGCCGCGCCGAAGTACAACGTCCAGGAGCACATCGGCTTCAAGTGCGCCTTCACCGCGGGCGCGAGCGGCGGCCCGTGGCTCTACAAGTACAAGAGCTCCAGCCGGACCGGCTACCTGGTCGGCGTCAACAGCATCGCCTGGGACACCGACAAGAACGACCGGTACGACAAGATCTCCTCGCCGTACTTCAACAGCGACACCTACAAGGTCTACAAGGCCGCGGCCAACCGCTGGACCGACTGACCCGCGCGACCTCGCCGCGACGCGCCAGCAGCCCGTAAGGCCATTCGGGCGGCCAGAGGAACGACAGGGGGCCCGGTCTCAAGATCGGGCCCCCTGCTCGCGTCGGCGTCCGCGGCCCCTCCCCTCGGAACGTTCCGGAGACGAGGGACACCCACCGTCAGGACAACGACCAGTCTCGGCGTTTCCGCAGTTCACACGCTCAAACAAGCCGCACGAGACCGCTCGATCAAGCAAAGGAAGATCAGACGGGCGGAACCGATTTCCGGTTCCATGGATTTGGTAACGAAATCATATCGGTCCGAACCTTTGCCCGTTTTGTAGCCCTTTACCCCATCTTTGCCGAGTACGGTCACCTCTTGTCTCTTTACGCATGCGTGGATCGCGTCCCGAGTGATCCATGACAAAGAAGGAGCTTCATTGAACCCCCGAGCCAAGCGCCTGATCCTTCCCCTCGGCGGTGCCCTCGCGGCAGCCGCGATGATCGGCGCCTCCCTCCCCGCAACCGCCCAGGCGAGCACCGCCGACCCCGACATCAAGTCGGCGGCGCTCACCCCCTCCGGTAACGCGAAGGCCATCGCGGGCTACTGGACCGCCTCGAAGCTGAAGTCGGCGAAGACCTACCTCTCCGACTCCACCGTCTCAGCGAAGCTGAACAAGACCGGCGCCGCCAGGGCGGCCGCCGACGGCAAGCCCGGCGTCGTCGCCCCCACCGGCGAGGGCGGCAAGTCCGCCGGCCGGTCGCGGAACGTGAACCTCCCGATCACCGTCGGCAAGGTCTTCTTCGTCGACAACAAGGGGCAGGAGCGCTGGTGCTCCGGCAGCTCCGTGCAGTCGAAGTACCGCAACCTGGTCGCCACCGCCGGCCACTGCGTCTACGACACCGACACGAACAAGCCGTTCGACAACTTCGTGTTCATCCCCGGCTACTACCAGGGCAAGGCTCCCTGGGGCATCTACGTCGGCGCCAAGGTCAACACCCACGACGACTTCACGGTCTACGAGGACTACGACTACGACTACGCCTTCGTCAACGTCTACAACGGCATCAAGCAGCAGCCGGAGAAGGAGGTCGACTACAAGACCTTCAAGGCGCACGTGGACAAGGGCGGGGTGGGCCGCGAGGCCGCCAGCACCGTCGACTTCGAGACCTACGACAGGTGGACCCAGAAGGGTGGCATCGGCAAGGTCGAGAACATCTCCTCCGAGGACGAGGTGGGCCCCCAGTACAAGGGCGCCCTCGCCGTCGCGTCCGAGACGGACAAGTGGGCCTGGGAGAAGGTCGCCGGCGAGGTCTACGGCCTGAACAACGACAAGGTCACACTCAAGGGCAAGGAACTGCCGCAGGGCGACTGGCCCAAGGCCGGTTCCAAGCTCGAGATCCGGGTCGAGAACGTCACCAAGACCGACTACGACGCCTACAAGGGTCCCGGCTACCGGAAGATCGACGAAAAGGGTAACTACACCATTACCCACTACTACGCGGTGAAGTACATTAAGAAGACCGCGTCGGTGGAGTATGTGATCTTCCGCCACTACATCTCGACGGTGGCCGACGCCGGTCGCCTCGGCGACAACGTCGGCGGCCAGGGCTTCGCCTGGAACCAGAAGCTGGGCAAGAAGGTCTTCACGTTCGGCTACCCGACCTCGGCCCACCTGGACGGCGACAAGCCGTACTCCGGTCACACCCAGAAGTGGTGCTACGGCACGACCGTCGCCGCTCCCGTCGTCGCGGCCTACAAGGCCGAGGAGCACCAGGCGATCAAGTGCGCCTTCACTCCCGGCGCCAGCGGCGGCCCCTTCCTGCTGCAGTACAAGAACAGCAAGCGGACCGGCTACCTCAACGGTGTGGTGAGCCTGACCGTCGACAGCGACAAGAACAACCGCTACGACCGCGTCACCACCCCGTACTTCAACGGTGAGACGTACGGCATCTACAAGCACGCGGCCAACCTCTGGACCGGGAAGCTCCCGGCCTAGGACGCAGGCTGTGTGAACCAGGAAGGGCCCGGTACGCACCGGGCCCTTTCCGCAGCTTCACGGGGTGCTTATACACCCTTGGGCACACTGACCAGATAACGGAGCATGAGCGGATCGGTCCAGCGAACTGCCCAAAACCAAGTTGATCTGGAAAAATCACCCCTTGCATCCCTGGTAGCCCTCCGAAACTCCGGCCCTCCGAAAGGAACTCTCCTCATGTCCTCCCGCGTACGGCGGCTCACGGCCACACTCGGGGCGCTGATCGCCGCCTGTGTGACCATGACGTCGGCGTTCGCCGGGAGCGCCGCGGCGGGTCCGCTGAACACGGTGCCCAGCGGCATCACCTCGATCCCGCTGACCAAGAGCGTCGCCGACATGCGGCGGATCGCGGAGTACTGGAGCCCGGCCAGGCTCAAGCAGGCCATGGACAACGGACCGGCGACACCCGGGGTGCCCGCGATACCCGGGGGGAAATCCGGTACCACCACCTCGCCGTCCCCCACCGCCGGAAACACCGCCACCGGAAGCGCCACGGCCGGAAGCGCCACAGCCGCCGGCGCCGGAGAGGCGGGCGGCGCGACAGCCATGACCGAGGAGACCACCACCACCGCGGCCGGCGGCGGGAAGAGCGCCGCCAAGTCCGGGGGGGCCGCGCCGCTGGTCAGGCCCACCCTCCCGAAGAAGCGGGCTCCGGGTTCCGGCGGCTCCCCGCTGACCGTCGGCAAGGTGTTCTTCCGGATCGGCAACAAGGACTACTGGTGTTCCGCCTCCTCGGTGGCGGCGGCCAACCACAACCTGGTCGCGACGGCCGGACACTGCGCCTACGACGCCAAGACGGGCAGTCAGGCCGAGTACTGGATCTTCATCCCCGGCTACGACAAGGGCAACACCCCGTACGGGATCTATGTCGGCCACTCGCTCAACCTGCACGAGGACTTCGTCGGCAGGGGTGACTACGACTACGACTACGCGTTCGTCACCGTGCACGACGGCTTCAGGTGGAAGGCGGGTAAGACCGCCGGCACCTACGAGATGGAGGGTGTCGGAAGCCTGGAGGACAACGTCGGCGGGCAGGGACTGGCGACCAACCGGGGCACCGGCATGTTCACCCTCGCCTTCGGCTACCCCGCCGCCCCGCACCCCGACGGCAGCAGGCCCTACGACGGCCAGCGGCTCAAGTCGTGCGACGGGCGCACCGAAAAGGTGCAGGCACCTGCTCGCCTGGTCGAGCAGGGTATCGCCCTGACCTGCGGATTCACCAACGGCGCGAGCGGTGGCCCCTGGTTGATCTCCTACGACAACAGGACCGCGCTCGGTTACCTCAACGGCGTCAACAGCTTCGCGTGGGACACCGACACCGACCGCAGGTACGACAGGATCTCCTCCCCGTACTTCATCGCGGCGACCTACGCCGCCTATCACTGGGCGGCCACCCAGCAGGCACCCCGAACATAAAGCCGCCTTAAGAGAGCCTTAAGAGAGGCTTAGATGACGTTTGGCCCGGCGATCCCTGCATAGGTTCGTAGCTTGTCGTCCCGCAGTTCCCGAACGTCCGGGAACGTTGCAGCGCAAGGAGCTCGTCTTTTGAAGCACTCTCTTCTTCCCCTCGGTGGCGCCGCAGCCGCCACCGCCCTGCTGGCCACCACCCTGGTCGGCACCCTGGCGGGCACCGCCCAGGCCGCCCCCGACTGGGCGACCGACCCGATGGCCGGGAACAACTCCTCGGCGGTCTCGGTCATCAACTTCTGGGCGGCCTCGAACTTCGCCGCCCTCAAGAGGGCGACCGTCTACAACGCGGACCCCGGCGCCCCGAAGATGAAGGTCGGTGGCGGTTTCTCCCCCGACGGCAGTCCCGGCAGCGTCGGCCCGACCGGTTCCCAGAAGCCCACCCCGTCGCTCGCCAAGAACGTCAACCTGCCCAAGACCATCGGCAAGGTGTTCTTCGTCGTCAACGGGCAGTACCGGTGGTGCTCGGCCACCTCGATCCAGGGCAAGTACCGCAACCTGGTCGCCACGGCCGGCCACTGCGTCTACGACCCCGGCAGCAACAGCGACACCCTCGACAAGTGGGTCTTCGTCCCCGGCTACTACCAGGGCAAGACTCCGTGGGGCATCTACGTCGGCAAGTCGGCGTGGACGCACTACGACTTCGCCAACTACGAGGACTACGACAAGGACTACGCCTTCGTCACCGTCTACAACGGAGTCGCCTTCAACGGCGTCAAGCAGGTCACCAAGGCCGAGTACGCGGGATTCAGCGGTCCCAAGTGGTCGCGCGGCTCGCACTACTACATCCTGCTCTCCAAGGATGTCGGCCGCCTGGGTGACAACGTCGGCGGCCAGGGCTTCACCTGGAACCAGAAGACCGGAAAGCCCGTCTACGTCTTCGGCTACCCCGCCGCCCCGCACCCCGACGGCGACAGGCCCTACAGCGGCGTGACCCCCAAGTACCTGTACGGCAAGACGTCGGGCAAGGAGTACGTCTCCGCGGCGGAGAAGGTCGAGGAGCACGTCGGTCTCAAGGGCGCCTTCACCCCCGGCGCCGACGGCGGCCCGTGGTTGACGCAGTACAGCAGCGCCAGGCGTCTCGGCTACGTCAACGGTGTCACCAGCCTCTTCGGCGACCAGGACCAGAACGACCGCTACGACCTGATCACCTCGCCGTACTTCGACGGTGAGACCGCCGAGATCTACCGCAAGGCCGCCAACGTGTGGTCCGGCAGGATCGTCGGTCCGAACGGCGAGCTCTACAAGTAGCTCGCGTACCTTCGACGTTCCTGAACCACCAGCGGGACCCGGCGCCACGCGCCGGGTCCCGCACCCGTTTCCGGGGCGGGAGGCCGGGCCTCGAGGTGGCGCCAAAGCCGAATCGGGCCTTGAGAGGGGCGTTAGACGTGCCCGCGGCGAAATCGGTGCCATCAACTTGATGTGATCTATGTCACATAGACATGGTGGCTCACAGTAAGCGGACACTCACGCCACATCCGCCACTTTCATCCCAACATCATGTCTAGCTGCGCAAACACCTTGAGCAAGTTTTGGTTACAGCGTCGACATCAGAGCCAGTTAAACATCACGAAACGGTCTCGACGCTCCAGACCCGCCTCTTCCCTCTCAAAGCGGCTTCCGGTGTTCAAGATCGGCGCTGTATGTTTCTGGCATTCCCTTTACTGACGCATGGGACGCAAGAAGCGTTCCACATCAGACCAAGGAGTTCCCTTGAAGCGCATCCTCCTCCCCGCCGGTGGCGCCGTTCTGGCCACCGGTCTGCTGGCCGCTGGTCTGGCCGGTACCGCCAACGCCGTTCCGGACTGGGCCTACGACACCATGGCCAAGGACGCCCCGTCCGCGGTCGAGGTCGCCAAGTTCTGGCTCGCGGCCAACGACCACACCAACAACCTCGCCAAGGCGACTCCCTACACCTGGGAGACCAAGGCCACGGCGAAGCTGAACGCGAGCGGCGGCTACACCCCCGACGGCAAGCCGGGCATCGTCGCCCCGATCGGCGAAGAGAAGAAGACCGCCGCCAAGGTCAAGAACATCAACCTGCCCAAGAGCATCGGCAAGGTGTTCTTCGTCGACTCCAGCGGCGACCTGAAGTGGTGCTCGGCCACCTCGATCCAGGGCAAGTACCGCAACCTGGTCGCGACCGCCGGCCACTGCGTCTACGACGACAGCAAGAACGCCAGCGTCATGGACAACTGGGTCTTCGTCCCCGGCTACTACCAGGGCAAGACCCCGTACGGCATCTACGTGGGTAAGACCGCGTTCACGCACTACGACTACTCCGTCTACAACGACCGCGACCGCGACTACGCGTTCGTGACCGTCTACAACGGTGTCCAGATCGGTGGCGGCACCGCCAAGGAAGTCAGCCAGAAGGACTACGACGCCTTCAGCGGCGCCAAGTTCGGCAAGGACGTCCCGATCACCGAGGACGAGTACAAGAAGACCGTGGACCTGCACGGTGGCGAGACCTCGGCCGCTTGGGCCAAGGCCGAGACCATCAAGGACCCGGTCGGCCCGGACTTCCCCGGCGCGGTGAAGGTCTTCGAAGAGGTCAGCAAGGACGCCTACGACAAGGCCCCCAGCGGCCAGGTCAACGGCGCCAAGGCCCCCGGCAAGACCACCGTTGAGCACGCCACCAAGGCGAAGTACGACGCCTACACCGGTCCCGGCTACCGGAAGATCGACGAAAAGGGCAACTACACCATCACCCACTACTGGGTGAAGTTCTGGGTGAAGAAGACCGACGTCAAGTCGTTCTTCAAGACGGTCTACTACGTCATCGACGGCTTCATCAAGGACAGCGGTCGCCTCGGCGACAACGTCGGTGGCCAGGGCTTCACCTGGAACCAGAAGCCCGAGCAGACGGTGTTCGTGTTCGGCTACCCGGCCGACGCGCACCCCGACGGCAACAAGGCCTACACCGGTGTCACGCCGAAGTGGACCTACGGCAAGACCTCCGGCAAGACCTACGTGTCGGCCGCTCACAAGGTCGAGGAGCACGTTGGCCTGAAGAGCTCCTTCACCCCCGGCGCCGACGGTGGCCCCTGGCTCGCCAAGTACAGCAACGCCAAGCGTCTCGGCTACGTCAACGGTGTCACCAGCCTGTTCGGCGACCAGGACAACAACGGCCGCTACGACCTGATCACCTCGCCGTACTTCGACGGTGAGACCCAGACGGTCTACAGCAAGGCCGCCAACGTCTGGTCCGGCACGATCGTCAAGTAGTAGTAGCTTCCTGACGATCACCCGAGCCTGAGCGTCCAAACCTCAAGGCTCACCTGATCCACCAGCTTCACCCGAAGGGGTCCGGCACCAGCCGGACCCCTTCGGCCATTCCCACCGGGATCGCGGAAGCGACCACCGGCTTCACATAGATACCGAAGGGCCCGGCAGATGCCGGGCCCTTCGATGTTGTGGCGCCTCCGGCCAGGGAACTCGGCACTCGACCCGACCGCCCGTTTCGGCAAGGAGCTCGGCGACGCCAGAGGCTGAAGATCCGGTAACCGCCTGGCGTAGCCCCGTGGGCCGCGAGCCGTGCCACCCGCGCGACGCCGTATGAGCCGCCAGCAGGGATCGGGCCTCCCGCAAGGGTCTTCCCCACCCCCGGCGCCCGGAGCCCGGCAGCAAAAGGATCAAGCCTCCGAGAGAGGCTCTCGCGCCTTCCCGGCATCCGCCCCGCATGCCGCTCGGCCCACCTGGCCCCCGGATCCCGGATCGCCGGCCCTTTAGACGTGTCTCTCACGGAATCGGTGCCATCAACTTGATGTGATCTGAGTCACATTCCACTGGTAACCGAACGTACCCATCCACTCACGCCACATCGGCAACTTTCACAACAACCCCATGTCTATCTGCGTAAACATGGCACTCAACCCCCAACCTCAACAACAGCTTCAGGGGTGTCTAAACATCACAGAACAGCATCGACGTGATCAAGGACCTCTTTGATCCCCAAAGCGGCTTCCGGTGTTCAAGATCGGCGCTGTATGTTTCTGGCATTCCCTTTACTGACGCATGGGACGCAAGAAGCGTTCCACATCAGACCAAGGAGTTCCCTTGAAGCGCATCCTCCTCCCCGCCGGTGGCGCCGTTCTGGCCACCGGTCTGCTGGCCGCTGGTCTGGCCGGTACCGCCAACGCCGTTCCGGACTGGGCCTACGACACCATGGCCAAGGACGCCCCGTCCGCGGTCGAGGTCGCCAAGTTCTGGCTCGCGGCCAACGACCACACCAACAACCTCGCCAAGGCGACTCCCTACACCTGGGAGACCAAGGCCACGGCGAAGCTGAACGCGAGCGGCGGCTACACCCCCGACGGCAAGCCGGGCATCGTCGCCCCGATCGGCGAAGAGAAGAAGACCGCCGCCAAGGTCAAGAACATCAACCTGCCCAAGAGCATCGGCAAGGTGTTCTTCGTCGACTCCAGCGGCGACCTGAAGTGGTGCTCGGCCACCTCGATCCAGGGCAAGTACCGCAACCTGGTCGCGACCGCCGGCCACTGCGTCTACGACGACAGCAAGAACGCCAGCGTCATGGACAACTGGGTCTTCGTCCCCGGCTACTACCAGGGCAAGACCCCGTACGGCATCTACGTGGGTAAGACCGCGTTCACGCACTACGACTACTCCGTCTACAACGACCGCGACCGCGACTACGCGTTCGTGACCGTCTACAACGGTGTCCAGATCGGTGGCGGCACCGCCAAGGAAGTCAGCCAGAAGGACTACGACGCCTTCAGCGGCGCCAAGTTCGGCAAGGACGTCCCGATCACCGAGGACGAGTACAAGAAGACCGTGGACCTGCACGGTGGCGAGACCTCGGCCGCTTGGGCCAAGGCCGAGACCATCAAGGACCCGGTCGGCCCGGACTTCCCCGGCGCGGTGAAGGTCTTCGAAGAGGTCAGCAAGGACGCCTACGACAAGGCCCCCAGCGGCCAGGTCAACGGCGCCAAGGCCCCCGGCAAGACCACCGTTGAGCACGCCACCAAGGCGAAGTACGACGCCTACACCGGTCCCGGCTACCGGAAGATCGACGAAAAGGGCAACTACACCATCACCCACTACTGGGTGAAGTTCTGGGTGAAGAAGACCGACGTCAAGTCGTTCTTCAAGACGGTCTACTACGTCATCGACGGCTTCATCAAGGACAGCGGTCGCCTCGGCGACAACGTCGGTGGCCAGGGCTTCACCTGGAACCAGAAGCCCGAGCAGACGGTGTTCGTGTTCGGCTACCCGGCCGACGCGCACCCCGACGGCAACAAGGCCTACACCGGTGTCACGCCGAAGTGGACCTACGGCAAGACCTCCGGCAAGACCTACGTGTCGGCCGCTCACAAGGTCGAGGAGCACGTTGGCCTGAAGAGCTCCTTCACCCCCGGCGCCGACGGTGGCCCCTGGCTCGCCAAGTACAGCAACGCCAAGCGTCTCGGCTACGTCAACGGTGTCACCAGCCTGTTCGGCGACCAGGACAACAACGGCCGCTACGACCTGATCACCTCGCCGTACTTCGACGGTGAGACCCAGACGGTCTACAGCAAGGCCGCCAACGTCTGGTCCGGCACGATCGTCAAGTAGTAGTAGCTTCCTGACGATCACCCGAGCCTGAGCGTCCAAACCTCAAGGCTCACCTGATCCACCAGCTTCACCCGAAGGGGTCCGGCACCAGCCGGACCCCTTCGGCCATTCCCACCGGATTCTCACCGGTGAAGGCTCCCCGCCCCCGTTTCACCTCCGCCCCCGCGAGGCGGAAGACTCGGTCTCCGCCGCAGGACCGTGATGGGGTAGCGAGTCCTGGCCGGCAACGGGCTCTCTGAGACGACCGAGCGCGCCTCTCCCGCTCCTTCCAAGGCCGAGCAGGCCGACGCTCGTACCCGCGCCCCTGTGAGCACAGGTGCCAGGAAGCACTTTCCGTAACACGACGCGCGACGGATACCGGCGTCCCCGGAGACCAGGAACGCCCCCCGCCGGTCGGGCGAGGGGCGTTCGGTCGTGTGCCTGGTGGGCGTGATCGTACTTCGGCCGGACGGCGAGTTCGCCTGCCGTGCCGTCTGGGCTGTCGCGATCTAGAGACGGGCGACCCCGTCGGCACGGGCCTGCTCGGAGACGGCGGCGATGACCGCCGGGGCGACGCGCTCGTCGAACGGGCTGGGGATCACGTAGTCGGCCGACAGATCGTCGTCCCCGACCACCCCGGCCAGCGCCTCGGCGGCGGCGACCTTCATGTTCTCGGTGATCGTGGTGGCGCGGACGTCGAGCGCCCCGCGGAAGACGCCGGGGAAGGCCAGCACGTTGTTGATCTGGTTGGGGAAGTCGGAACGGCCGGTCGCGACCACCTGTGCGTACTTGCGCGCGACCTCCGGCCGCACCTCGGGCGTCGGGTTGGACAGCGCGAAGACGATCGAACCGGAGGACATCGACGCGATGGCCTCCTCCGAGACCGTCGAGCCGGACAGCCCGATGAACACGTCGGCCCCGGCCAGCGCCTGCTCGGTGGAACCGTGCAGGCCCGCCCTGTTGCTGTCGCGCGCCAGGGCCTCCTTCACCGGGTTGAGCCCGTCGCGGCCCTGGTGGATGACGCCCTTGGAGTCGGCCACCGCGATGTCACCGATGCCCGCGTTGAGCAGGATCCGGCTGACCGCGATCCCGGAGGCACCGGCGCCGGCGACCACGGCCCGCAGATCGCCCAGCGAGCGACCGGTCAGCCGCGCCGCGTTCTTCAACGCGGCCAGCACGACGATCGCGGTGCCGTGCTGGTCGTCGTGGAAGACGGGGATGTCGAGGATCTCGCGGAGGCGCGCCTCGACCTCGAAACAGCGGGGGGCGCTGATGTCCTCAAGGTTGATCCCCCCGAAGGAGGGGGCGAGCCGGACGACCGTCTCGACCAGTTCGTCCACGTCGGTGCAGTCCAGGCAGATGGGCACCGCGTCGACGCCTGCGAACTGCTTGAACAGCAGGGCCTTGCCCTCCATGACCGGCATGGCGGCGGCAGGCCCGATGTCTCCGAGACCGAGCACCGCGGTGCCGTCGGAGATGACGGCGACCACGTTGGAGATCCAGGTGTAGTCCTTGGCGAGCTCGGGCTTCTCGGCGATCGCGCTGCAGACTCTGGCCACGCCAGGTGTGTAGGCGAGTGCCAGGTCGTCGGCGTTGCGGACCGGGACCGTGGAGCGGACCTCCAGCTTGCCCCCGCGGTGCAGGGCGAAGGCCGGATCCAGATCCAGGGCTTCGAGAGCTTCGAGAGAGATGGAAGATGGCATGGTGGCCACAGCGACCCCTGTAGTTCAGTCAGGCAGACGGATAGTTCCTTCTGAGACGGCCGCGGGAAGCCTGTCCCCGGCTTCGGTAGCCGCTCGGGGCCTACTTCACTGAGCACGGTCGTCTGGAGGGTTCGGGGGTCACCCGTCGCTCGATTGTGCCACATGTTGAGACTGTCACCACGGGCGGGGACCCATACTTTCGTCGTCCCGGTGTTAACCTCACCACACCGTGTAATACTCGAAGTCCATGCCACCTCTTACATTGACGGATCCTCAGATGGACCTGACCTCCTACGCGGAGCTGGCCGTACTACTGATCAACAGCCCCGACCGGCTGACCGGTCTCGAAGGGCTGCGCACGCTCCTGGAAGAGGGCGGTCGCTACCGGCCCGGCTGCCGCATCACCAGAAGCGACCTGGAAGCCCTGCGCGACCTGCGCGAAGAGCTGATGATCGTGTTCGAGACCGCCGAGGCGGGCGACGAGGAGGGGGTGGTCGACCGGCTCAACTCGCTGCTGATCCACCACCCGGTCCAGCCACAGATCTCCGGACACGACGGCGAGCGCTGGCATCTGCACCTCACCGAGGGTGGCCGGATGGCCGACCAGTACGCCGTGGGAGCGGTGATGGGACTCGCCACCATGATCACCGATCTCGGCGTCGACCGGCTCGGCCTCTGCCAGGCGCCGCCCTGCCGCAGGGCCTACCTCGACACCTCCTCCAACCGATCGCGCCGGTACTGCTCGGAGCGGTGCGCCAGCCGTGCCAACGTCGCCGCCTACCGGGCCCGCCAGAAGGTCGGCCAGTAGCGCAGCACCACCCGGCCGACGATCGACGACGCGGGCAGCGCGCCGAAGTCCCAGCTGTCGCGCCTGCCGGGAGCGCGCTGGTTGTCGCTCTCCAGCCACCAGCCGCCGTCCGCCTCCCAGACCGCGCGTTTGACGATGAGCACAGCAGGGTCGGACGGCAGCCGGGCGACGACCAGATCCCCGGGCCTCACCACCGCTCCGCGCCGTACCCAGAGCCAGTCACCGGACCGCAGCGCGGGCAGCATCGAGTCCCCTGCGACACGTACTCTCATCGAGCGTAACCCCCTCCCACACGGGCATTCGGAGACGAGTAAGGTCGTTAACCGGACCATTCTGAACATGGCATCAAGGAAGGATTTCCGATGCTTGCACGACTTCTGCGCCCCAGGCACATCGCGTCGGCGCACTGCGACCTGCCCTGCGGCGTGTACGACCCGGCCCAGGCCCGCATCGAGGCCGAGTCCGTCAAGGCCATCATGGAGAAGTACGCCGGAAACGAGGACCCGGTGTTCCGCTCCCGTGCGCTCTCCATCAAGGAGGAGCGGGCCGAGCTGGTCAAGCACCACCTGTGGGTGCTGTGGACCGACTACTTCAAGCCCCCGCACCTGGAGACCTACCCGCAGCTGCACCAGCTGTTCTGGGAGGCCACCAAGCTCGCGGGCGCGGCCGGCGGCAAGGGCACCGTTGACGTCGCCAAGGCCGACGAGCTGCTGGGCAAGATCGACGAGATCTCCAAGATCTTCTGGGAGACCAAGGCCGCCTAGAATCCTCCCGACCAACCCGTGAGGCCGCGCCGGCGACTGGACTGAGGAGAGCGGGGTCGCGAGGTACGAGCGACCCCGCTCGACGAGGGAAGGAGCCGGGTCCCAGCGGCCTCACCGCGACGCGCCGGCGTCGCCGGCAACTCGCGAGGAAGCGCTGGCAATCCGGATCAAGGAGTTCCCGGACACCCCTTGATCCGGACCGGAGAGCCCCAGGAACCTCCGCGCGGACGTGCCGTCAACCCGCCCCAGAAAACATCCTGGGGACGTGCCCCATGCTTTCCCCTGAGGGACTACCCGTGAGGCCGCGCCGGCGACTGGACTGAGGAGAGCGGGGTCGCGAGGAACGAGCGACCCCGGTCGACGAGGGAAGGAGCCGGGTAAGAGCGGCCGAACCGCGACGCGTTAGCGTCGCAGTCAGCAACGCGTTAGCGTCGCAGTCAGCACAGGGCCGAACCGCGACGCGTTAGCGTCGCCGACAGTACAGCGTCGCCATCTACACGACACGCGCTAGCTTCGTAATCAATACAGTCAAATCGCTCCGATCGCGAGTCCAAATGGGCCAACCACCGTCTCAGGGCTGTAGGTTGCAGTCAGCGACTCTGCGAGGAGGAACGTGACCGAACACACCGAGGCGCCCGCGGTCGGCATGGGCGGGATCCGTGACGTGGTGAGCGTCCGGCTGCCGGCGACGAGTGCCTATCTGTCCGTGCTGCGTACGGCGACAGCCGCACTTGCCGTACGGCTGGACTTCACGCTGGACGAGATCGAGGATCTACGGATCGCGGTCGACGAGGCGTGTGCGATGCTGCTGACCCAGGCCGTCCCCGGCACCGATCTGACCGCCGAGTTCGAACTCACCGGGCAGTTGATGAAGGTGCGGGTCGAGGTCAGCACGGTGGGAAGCACCCCCCCGAAGCGCGACGATTTCGCGTGGATGGTGCTCACCGCCCTGGCTGATGATGTGGATGCCGTAACCGACTCCCCCGACCGTATGGCGATCGTCCTCCGCAAGCGCCGAGGCGCGGCGAGGCCGGCGTGACGGAAAGGACTCGTGCCATGGCCGCCAGCGACCACGCGGTGCCCGACCGGGTGCGTGCGCGCCTGCTCTTCGCAGAGCTGGTGGAGTTGACCTCCGACGACCCCCGGCGCCAGCGCATCCGTGACGAGCTCGTCGAGCTCCACCTGCCCCTCGTCGAATATCTCGCCCGCCGGTTCCGCAACCGGGGCGAGTGGCTGGATGACCTCACACAGGTCGCGACCATCGGTCTGATCAAGTCGATCGACCGTTTCGATCTCGGCCGCGGTGTGGAGTTCTCCACCTACGCCACCCCGACGATCGTCGGCGAGATCAAACGTCACTTCCGTGACAAGGGCTGGGCGGTCCGTGTGCCGCGTCGGCTGCAGGAGCTGAAGCTCTCGCTCACCAAGGCGATCAGCGAGCTCTCCCAGCGGGAGGGACGCGCGCCGACCGTGGCCGAGCTGGCCACGTTCCTGAAGATGAGCGAGGAGGAGGTGCTCGAAGGGCTGGAGTCGGCCAACGCCTACTCCACGGTCTCCCTCGACGCGCCCGACTCCGGCGATGACGACGCGCCGGCGGTGGCCGACTCCCTCGGCATCGTGGACGACTCCCTGGAGGGCGTCGAGTACCGCGAGTCGCTCAAGCCCCTGCTGGAGCGGCTGCCTCCGCGCGAGAAGCGGATCCTGCTGCTGCGTTTCTTCGGCAACATGACACAGTCCCAGATCGCCACCGAGCTCGGCATCTCGCAGATGCACGTGTCCCGGCTGCTCGCCAGGACACTCGCCCAGCTCCGCGAGGGCCTGACCGTGGACGACTAGGCTCTGTCCTGTGGATCTTGCCGTGGCGAGGATCGGTCAGGTGGTGTCTCGCAAGGCGGAGGAGGGAGCCGCAGCGTGCTGCGGTGACCGACGACAACGCGGCGAGGCGCCGCCTGACCGACCGCAGTAGGCAAAAGATCCGCAGGGCAGAGCCTAGGGCCTGCCTGCGAGGATCGGTCAGGTGGTGCCTCGTATAGCGGAGGAGGAAGCCGCGGTGACCGGTGACAACGCGGCGAGGCCCCGTCTGACCGGCCCCGGTGGGCAGGTGCCTAGTCCTGGTCCCCGTAGAGGGCGTGCGTCGTCGGCGGGGACAGTAGCGTGACCAGTCCGATCACCGCCAGGGTGATCAGCGAGATGCCGATCACCAGTTGGTCGGACTGGATCAGCGTGACCGAGATCGGGATGGCGAAGATCTGCGTCAGCACGCCCGGACTCCGGGCCCACCGCTCGGTGAGGATCATGCCCCATCCGACCCAGAGCAGGGCCGCGCCGATGATGATCCCGGACACCGCGACGGCGATCGAGGTCATCAGGTCGGACGGCCGGCCGATCACGGTCTCCACACCGACGTAGCCGCCGAGGAGCAGAGCAGTGGCGCCTTCCACCGCCATGACGGCGGCGGCGACGGTGAGGGTCATCGGACGGTTCGACACGGTGTCAACCCTATCGCCGGGGGGTGCCACACCGTTCTTTGCCGTCTCGGCTCAGATCTTGACGGAAGGTCGGGTTTCGGCGGAGGTCCGGGTGCCGGCGGATACGCTGAGATTATGCGCGCGATGCTCCTGGTGAATCCGAAGGCGACGACGACCAACCAGCGGACCAGGGATGTGCTCATCAGGGCGCTGAGCGCGACGATGAACCTGACCGTCGAGGAGACCGGCTACCGGGGGCACGCGACACAGCTCTCCCGCAAGGCCCACGCCTCCGGTTACGACGTGCTGGCCGTACTGGGCGGTGACGGCACCATCAACGAGGCGGTGAACGGACTGCTCGATCCGGTGGACGGAAAGGGCGGCGACCAGGGCAGTTCGGTCGACCGGCCGGCGCTGCTGGCCATCCCCGGCGGCAGCGCCAACGTCTTCGTCAGGGCCCTCGGCCTGCCGAACGGCCCGGTCGAGGCGGTGGGGGCGATCCTGGAGGCGATCCGTGACGGCCGGCAGCGGATCGTCGGCCTCGGTCAGGCGATCTGGGATGGCCAGACTAGATATTTCACGTTCTGTAGTGGCCTGGGGTACGACGCCGAGGTGGTCAGAGCGGTCGAAGGGATACGGGGCACCGGCCGCAAGGCCACACCCTCGCGCTATGTGAACACCGCGTTGCACCACTACCTGTCGACGGACAAGCGTCACCCCTCGATGACCGTCGAGGGGCCGGAGGTGCCGCCGACCGGCGGCATCTACATGGCCGTCGTCTCCAACACCTCGCCCTGGACGTACATCGGCCCGCGGCCGATCTCACCGACCCCGTGGGCGAGCTTCGAGACCGGCCTTGACCTGCTGGGCCTGCAGCGTCTGGGCCTGCCGAGCATGCTCCAGCTGATACCTCAGATCATCGGTGCCCGCGACACTCTGCCCACCGGCCGTCATCTGGTGCAGCTCCACGACGAGAGAGAGTTCACGCTGAGTGCCGGGCGGCCCGTGGCGTTTCAGCTGGATGGGGACTACCTGGGGGAGGTTGAGAGGATAACGTTCCGCTCTATCCCCAATGCGTTACGAGTCGTGGTCTAACCCGTTACGTCCCGTCATTGTGTGACGCATCCGACACCCATTTCAGGCAAAACCTTCTCCCAAACCTCTTGCGTGTACTGAGCGTGGCTGACAATCTCGAGATTGACGTCGGAACGTAGGACCTTTGAGCGGCACCCCGCTCCCAGGCCATCGGCGATCAAGCGGACGTGCCCCGAGCCGAACCACGGCTCGGGGAGTTGTTCGCGCTGGTTAGTGAAACTCTTCACAAAGTGAGCCGTTGGAGCGCATAAGGGCTCCTCTTTACTAAGGAGTGGACGCATGGACTGGCGCCACCGAGCTGCCTGCCGTGACGTGGACCCCGAGCTGTTCTTCCCGATCGGCAACACCGGCCCCGCCCTGATGCAGATCGAAGAAGCGAAGCAGGTCTGCCGTACTTGCACCATCAGTGAAGCATGCCTGAAGTGGGCACTGGAGTCCGGGCAGGACGCCGGTGTCTGGGGCGGCCTGAGTGAGGACGAGCGACGCGCCTTCAAGCGCCGTGCGGCCCGAGCCCGCGCCCGAGTCTAATGCGACGCTGCGCGTCGCGGTTCGGCCGCGTGCCGATGGCGACGCTGCGCGTCGCGGTTCGGCCGCGTGCCGATGGCGACGCTGGCGCGTCGCGGTTCGGCCGCTCTTACCCGGCTCCTTCCCTCGTCGATCAGGGTCGTTCGTTCCTCACGACCCCGCTCTCCTCAGTCCAGTCCCCGGCGCGGCCTCACGGTAGTCCCTCGGGGCAGGACATGGGCACGTCCCAGGGTGGCATCTGAACCGGTCACCGGCGTGGCGTTGAGGTGAAGCGCTCTTACCCGCTTTCTTCCTACTTGTTCCGTTTCGCGTTGCGTCAACGGCGACGCCGCGCGTTGCGGTAAGGACGCTCCGCTCCTTGGTCCGGTCGGCGATGCGGCCTCGCTGTGAGGTTTCGATCTGACGTGGTTTCCCTGCTCCGCTGCTCAGGCCGCGGGGAGGGGGATGCTCAGGCTTACCTCGGTGCCGCCGCCCTGTCGCGGTTCGATGGCCAGCCGCCCGGACAACTCGCCCACCACCAGGGTCCGTACGATCTGCAACCCCAGACTGGTGGTCTGGTCCAGGTCGAAGTCCTCCGGCAGCCCACTGCCGTTGTCGGACACGATCACGTCCAACCGCTCGGCCCCGCGCGACACGATCACCTGGAGCTTACCCTGACGCTGCGCCAGCCCGTGCTGGACCGCGTTCTGCAGCAACTCCGTGAGGACCATCGCCAGCGGCGTCGCGATCTCCGAGCGCAGCACCCCGAAGCTCCCGACCCGGCGCGGCACGACCTGCGTCTCCGGGGCCGCGACCTCTCCCGTCATCGCGATCACCCTGTCGGCGATGTCGTCGAAGTCCACCTGCTCCTCGGGCGTATGGGAGAGCGTCTCGTGCACGATCGCGATCGACCCGACCCTGCGTACCGCCTCCTCCAGCGCCTCCCTGCCCTCCGGCAGCCGCAGCCGCCTGGCCTGGAGCCGCAGCAGCGCGGCCACCGTCTGCAGGTTGTTCTTCACCCGGTGGTGGATCTCCCTGATGGTGGCGTCCTTGGTCATCAGCTCTCGCTCGCGGCGGCGCAGCTCGGTCACATCCCTGATGAGCACCAGAGCGCCGATCCTTCCACCACCGACGATCAGCGGGATCGCCCGCAGCTGCACCACGGTACCGCCCGACTCCACCTCCGTCTCCCTGGGCTCTCGCCCGCTCGCGACGATCATCAGGTTCTCGTTGATGGGCTCGTCGGAGTAACAGAGCGTGGCGGTCGTACGGCCCAGCTCCGCACCGACCAGGTCGGCGGTGAGGCCCAGCCGCCGGTAGGCCGACAGCGCGTTCGGCGAGGCGTACGTGACACGGCCCGCCCGGTCGAGCCGGAGCAGCCCGTCGCCCACGCGCGGGGAGCGGACCAGGATCGGCTCCGCACCGGAGAACGGGAAGCGGCCCTCGGCCACCATCTGGGCCAGGTCGGAGGCGCTCTGCAGGTACGTCAGCTCCAGCCTGGAGGGGGTCCGCGCGGAGGACAGGTTCGTCGAGCGCTGGATGACGCCCAGGAAGTGGTCGGCCCGCCGCACGGGAATGGTCTCCTCGCGCACCGGCACCCCGCTCGACCAGTCCGGATCGCCCTCGCGGCAGATACGCCGCTCGTTCCAGGCGGTCTCCAGCAGCGGCCGTTCGCCCTTCGCCGCGATCATGCCCACGATGTCGTCGTGATAGACGGTCGGCCCGGTGGTGGGCCGCATCTGCGCGATCGCGACCCAGCCGGAGCCGTCCTTCAGCGGGATCCACAGAATCAGGTCGGCAAAGGACAGATCCGCGAGGAGCTGCCAGTCGGAGACCAGCGAGTGCATCCACTCAAGGTCCGCATCGTCGAGCGCGGTGTGACGAACCGCCAGGTCGCTTAGAGTCGGCACCCGTGCATCATGCGTTCTTTCCAGGCCCGAACGCGAATCGGGTGAGTCCTGCTGAAAAGATGCCGCTTATGGAGCAGATCCCTGATCCGCTGGCCCGGTTCCGTACGGCGGCGGTCACGAGGGAGGCCGCGGGGCTGCGGCGGACCCTGCGCGCCCGCACACCGGACGACGACGGCCTCGTCGATCTGGCCTCCAACGACTACCTCGGCCTGGCCAGGGACGAGCGGCTGGCCGAGGCGGCCGTGGCGGCGACACGCACCTGGGGTACCGGCTCCACGGGTTCCCGCCTGGTCACCGGCTCCACGGCCTTGCACGCACGCCTGGAGGCGCGACTGTGCGCCTTCACCGGCGCGGAGGGCGCCCTGGTGTTCTCCTCCGGCTACCTGGCCAACCTGGCCGCCGTCGCGGCCCTGGGCAGGGGCGCCCTGGTGGTCTCCGAGGCGGGCAACCACGCGTCGATAGTGGACGCCTGCCGGCTGTCGCGCTCGCGGGTCGTGATCACCCCGCACCGGGACGTCGCCGCCGTGGAGAGGGCGCTGGCCTGCCGGGACGAGGAGCACGCGATCGTGGTCACGGACGCGGTCTTCTCCGTGGACGGCGATCTGGCCCCGCTCGCGGAGTTGTACGCGGCGACGGTGCGGCAGGGTGCGCTGCTGATCGTCGACGAGGCCCACGCGATCGGGGTCATCGGGCCGCGCGGACAGGGTGCTGTGCACGCCGCGGGGCTGGCGGCCGAGCCGGGAATTGTGAGAACGATCACACTTTCCAAGTCCCTGGGGGCTCAGGGCGGAGCCGTACTGGGCGCGCCCGAGGTGATCCAAACCCTTGTGGACACGGGCCGGCCGTTCATCTTCGACACCGGGCTGGCACCCGGCAGCGTGGCCGCGGCACTCGCCGCTGTCGGTATCCTTCACCATCAGCCCGAACTGCCCGGACGCGTGCGAACCATGGCGAGGAAGCTGGCCGCTATGGCCTGCGATCTCGGCCTGGAGAGCGGCGATCCGGCGGGTGCGGTCGTCCCCGTCGTGCTCGGCCCACCCGAGATCGCACTTCGGGCCGCCCTCATCTGTGCGGAACACGGGGTGCGTGCCGGATGCTTCCGGCCGCCCTCGGTGCCGGTCGGCCGCTCTTGCCTGCGGTTGACGGCACGGGCCAATCTGAGTTCCGACGATCTAGCGGTGATCAGGGGTGCACTCACCGCCGTGGCCGAGATGAAGGTGACCATGTGAGCGACGACTCCCCGAGAATCCCGAAATACTACGACGTCAAGCGCAGCCTGCTCACCCTCACCAAGAGCCTGCCCGCGGGCAGCGCCCTGCCCCCCGAGCGAGCCCTCGCGGTCCGCTTCGAGACGTCGCGCACCACGGTGCGCCAGGCCCTGTCCGAGCTCGTGGTCGAGGGTCGCCTGGTGCGCATCCAGGGCAAGGGGACGTTCGTCGCACAGCCCAAGGTCGCCCAGGTCCTCCAGCTGACCTCCTACACCGGGGATCTGCGGACCGTCGGCCTCGAACCCGATACCAAGATCCTTGACATCAGCTACGTCACCGCCGACGAGCAGCTGGCCCGCCGCCTGGCCATCAACGCCGGCGGCCGCGTGCTGCGCATCCACCGGCTACGCCTGGCCAGCGGCGAGCCGATGTCGATCGACACCACCCACCTGTCGGCCCGGCGTTTCCCCCGCCTGCGGCGGGAGCTGGAGATGCACTCCTCGCTGTACGAGACGCTGTACAACGCGTACAACGTGCGACTGACCGACGCCGAGGAGATCATCGAGACCGTGCTGGCCACCCCGTACGACGCGCAGGTGCTCGGCGTCGACGCGGGCCTGCCGCTGCTCCTGCTCACCAGGCACGCCTTCGACGCGGACGGCAACCCGGTCGAGTGGGCCCAGTCCCTGTACCGGGGCGACCGCTACAAGTTCGTCACCCGCCTGCGCCGCCCCTGACCCACCTAAGCTGGGACGGGTGAGCATTCTCGTGGTCACCGGGACCGACACCGGGGTGGGAAAGACCGTCGTCACCGCGGCGGTGGCCTCGCTCGCCAGGGAGCGGGGCTCCTCCGTGGCCGTGGTGAAACCCGCGCAGACCGGGGTGTCGGACACCGAACCCGGCGACGTGGACGACGTCATCCGGCTGTCCGGGGTACGGACGACCTTCGAGTCGGCCAGGTACCCCGCCGCGCTGTCCCCCGCGGCGGCGGCGCGCCTGGCCGGTCTGCCGCCGGTCTCCCTCGCCCGGGTGGCGGACCGGGTCGGCGAGCTGGCCGACTCACACCGGCTGGTGATCGTCGAGGGGGCGGGCGGACTCCTCGTCCGCTTCGACGAGGAGGGCGCGACCCTGGCCGACCTGGCCAGGACGCTCTCGGCACCGGTGCTCCTGGTGACCAGAGCCGGGCTGGGCACGCTCAACCACACCGCGCTGACGCTGGAGGCGATGGCCCACCGAGGGCTGGAGCCGGCCGGGGTGGTGATCGGCTCCTGGCCGGCCACGCCCGGTCTCGCCGAGCGGAGCAACGTCGCGGATCTGGAGATGCTGGCCGCCCGGCCGCTGGCGGGCGCCCTCCCCGAGGGCGCCGGGCTACTGGAGCGCGACGCCTTCGCCCGCGCCGCCCACTCCGGGCTGGGGCCGGCGCTGGGCGGTGGCTTCGACCCCGCCGCCTTCCGCACCACGCTTAGGCTTTCCCCGTAGCCACGACCTCGGATCCGAACCGCTCGACGTCCTCCCCGGTGGAAGCCGGGAATCCCGTCCCTTCCCGGGGCCGCACCCGGGATCTCCACGCCGGAGGTATTTGATGAGCGACATCCTCGAGATCGCCAGAACGCAGGTGCTGGAAGAAGGCCGAGGTCTCGACGCCGCGCAGGCCCTGCGCTGCCTGGAGCTGCCGGACGACCGCCTGGCCGAGCTGCTGGCCCTGGCCCACGAGGTGCGGATGAAATGGTGTGGTCCCGAGGTGGAGGTCGAGGGGATCGTCTCCCTCAAGACCGGCGGCTGCCCCGAGGACTGCCACTTCTGCTCGCAGTCGGGGCAGTTCTCCTCCCCGGTCCGCTCCCTCTGGCTGGACATCCCCTCTCTGGTCGAGGCCGCCAGGGAGACCGCCGCGACCGGGGCGACCGAGTTCTGCATCGTGGCCGCCGTACGGGGACCCGACCAGCGCCTGATGGACCAGGTCCGCCAGGGGGTGAAGGCGATCCGCGAGGCGGTCGACATCAACGTCGCGTGCTCGCTGGGCATGCTCACCCAGTCGCAGGTCGACGAGCTGGCCGAGATGGGCGTGCACCGCTACAACCACAACCTGGAGACCGCGAGGTCGCACTTCGGGAAGGTCGTCACCACCCACACCTGGGAGGAGCGCTGGGACACCTGCCTGATGGTGCGCGAGGCCGGCATGGAACTGTGCTGCGGCGGCATCGTGGGCATGGGCGAGACGCGGGAGCAGCGGGCCGAGTTCGCCGGGCAGCTGGGCGAGCTGGCGCCCGACGAGGTCCCGCTGAACTTCCTCAACCCGCGCCCCGGCACGCCCTTCGAGTCCTTCCCGCTGCTGGAGGGGTCCGAGGCGCTCCGGACGATCGCCACCTTCAGGCTCGCGCTGCCCCGCACGATCCTGCGCTATGCGGGCGGTCGCGAGCTGACCCTGGGCGACCTGGGCACCCGCGACGGCATGCTCGGCGGCATCAACGCGATCATCGTGGGGAACTATCTGACCACCCTGGGCCGCGCGGCCGAGGCCGACCTCGGCCTGCTGGCGGACCTGAAGATGCCCATCAAGGCGCTCTCCGACACTCTCTGAGCCTCCCGCCGACGGATGCCGGTCCCTTATCTCCAGCCGGATGCCATATGTGCTGCCCGCATTAGGCGAGGGGATCTGGGCAGGGAGAACAATCCCTGTTCGGCTAAGTGACTGACTGGTAGGTTGCGCGATATGGAGTCTCCGAAGCACGCAGGTGACATCGCGGTCGCCATCTCCAAGGCATACGGCATCGAGACCATGTTCACCCTGTCCGGTGGGCATGTCTTCCCGCTCTACGACGGCGCGGTCCACGAGGGGATGCCCATCCTGGACGTCCGCCACGAGCAGAGCGCGGTCTTCGCCGCCGAGGCGACCGCGCGGCTCACCCGTAAACCCGGGCTGGCCGTGCTCACCGCGGGACCCGGCATCACCAACGGCGTCAGCGGAGTGGCCACCGCGCACTTCAACGGCTCGCCCGTCGTGGTCATGGGCGGCCGTGCCCCCCAGTCCCGGTGGGGTTCGGGCGCGCTGCAGGAGATCGACCACCCGCCGCTGTTCGCACCGATCACCAAGCTGGCCTTCACCGGCTCGGGCGCCGACTCCGTCGCGCAGGACGTGGAGATGGCCTTCCGCACCGCCCTGGCCCCGCACCGCGGCCCCGTCTTCCTCGACTTCCACATGGACCACCTCTTCTCGGCCGCGCCTCCGCTCGAAGAGGCTCCCGAGACGCTGACCCCGTCGCCGCTGGAGCCCGACCCCGACGCGCTGGCCGCGATCGCCCGCCTGATCGCCGAGGCCCGGCGCCCGGTGCTGGTGCTCGGCTCCGACGTGTGGATGGACCGCGCAGAGGAGGTCGCCAGGAGCTTCGCCGAGGAATACCGCCTGCCGGTCATCCCCAACGGCCAGGGCCGCGGCATCCTGCCCGCGGGCCACGAACTGCTGGTCACCCGGGCCAGGGGAATGGCGTTCTCCCAGGCCGACCTGGTGATCGTGGCCGGCACCCCGATCGACTTCCGCCTCGGCTACGGCTGGTTCGGCGGCAAGGACGGCACCCCGCTCGCCAAGGTCGTGCACCTGGCCGACGCGCCGTCGCAGCTGACCACGCACATGGAGCCCGCGGGCACCGCCGCCGGTGACCTCTCGCTGCTCTTCTGGGGGCTTGGCACGGCCTGTGCCGAAGCGGGCGTGTCCCCCAAGGCCTACGCGCCCTGGGTGACCCGACTCTCCGAGGCGGCCTCGGCCGCCATCACCGCCGACGCCGCCCTGCTTGAGTCCGCGGCCGACCCGATCCATCCGATGCGGATCTACGGCGAGCTGGGCAAGCTCCTCGCCGACGACGCCGTGGTGATCGGCGACGGCGGCGACTTCGTCTCGTACGCGGGCAAGTACGTCGAGCCGAAGCAGCCGGGAAACTGGCTCGACCCGGGCCCGTACGGCTGCCTGGGCACGGGCCTGGGTTACGCCATCGCCGCCAGGGTGGCCCGTCCCTCCTCGCAGGTGGTGCTGCTGCTCGGCGACGGTGCGGCCGGCTTCTCGCTGATGGACGTCGACACGCTCGTGCGGCACCGCCTGCCGGTCGTGATGATCTGCGGCAACAACGGCATGTGGGGCCTGGAGAAGCACCCCATGCAGATGCTCTACGGCTACGACGTGGCCGCGGACCTCCAGCCGCAGTGCCGCTACGACCAGGTGGTGACCGCCCTCGGCGGTGGCGGTGAGCTCGTCACCGACCCCTCGCAGATCGGCCCGGCCCTGCGCCGCGCGTTCGACTCCGGTGTGCCCTACATGGTCAACATCGCCACCGACCCCTCGGTGGCCTACCCTCGCCAGACCACGGGCATCTAGGCCCTACTCGGCGGGCGTCGGTCTCGTCGGCCTGTCGCCGACGAGACCCGCCACCGCGTTGACCGGATCTTTCGCTACTCGCAGGGGGCATCTGGCTAGGTTGTCGGCGTGGGGGTCGGCGTGGGGGTCGGTGGGCACTTCTCACTGATCACCACGATCTCCACCGGCTTGCTGGAGTCCCACATGACAGTCGGCCCGGGGTCCTGCTGAACCACTTTCAAGCACTGTGAGTGATCGATGTCGGCGCTCTCACTGACCTTCGCCTTCAGGCCCGCCGCCTTGAGCTGTGCCACAGCCGCCGACGGTGTCAGACCCACGACGTTCGGCACCTTCCTCTTCTGCACCGGCGTGGGGGTCGGGGTCGGGGTGGGGGTCGGCGTGGGGGTGGGGGTCGGCGTGGGGGTCGGGGTGGGGGTCGGGGGCGGCTCGGAGGGCTCCGTCGATGGCGGACAGCCATCATTGGCCACCACGATCTCCACCGGCTTTCTTGGATCCCACATGACCCGGGCGGCCGGTTCCTGCTGAACGACCTTCGCGCACTCCGAGCCGCCGGCGTCGGCGTTCCCGATGACAGTCGCCTTAAGACCCGCCTTCCTCAAGTAGGCTCTGGCCGTCTCAGGTGTCAGACCCGTCACGTTGGGCACTCGCCGCTTCTGCGGCGGCTTCACGCTGGGCGTCGCCGATTCACTCACGCTGGGCGTCGCCTGGGCGTTCATGTTGTCTTTTGGCGTCCTGGAGGCCGCCAGACCGTTGATCGCCACTGCCACGAGACCAACGCATATCACGCCCGCCGTGGCGGACATGGCCACCAGCCCGCCCTTACGCCGTGGCTTCCTCATGGCGCGGGAGCCACGCCCACCGGGGATGGCCTCGGTGGTCTGCGCCGAACCCGGGACCACGGGCGGCTCGGCCCCCTGCCAGCCACCCGTCGGCCCATGCCCTGGCTGAGGTGTGGCGGAGCCCTGCCAGCCCGTCTGCGGTCCGGCGGATGCCTGTTCCTGCCAGCCGGTCTCGACCGGTGACTGCTGCGGACCCGCCTCGGCGTCCTGTGGGAGGACCGACTGCCTCGCGGCGGCGCTCATGGCCATGGCGCTGGGGAAGCGCCGGGCCGGATCCTTGGCGAGGGAGCGCTCCACAAGCGCCCGAATCGCGGGCGGGACGTCCGGCGGCAGCGGCGGCGGCGCCTCGCGGATGTGCTTGAGCGCGATGGTGACCGGCGTGTCACCGTCGAACGGGCGCTGCCCGGCCAGGCACTCGTACGCCACCACGCCCAGCGCGTAGATGTCCACGGCGGGCGTGACGGGTGCGCCCTCCG
This sequence comes from Streptosporangium sp. CA-115845, assembly GCF_050943795.1. Classification (NCBI taxonomy): domain Bacteria; kingdom Bacillati; phylum Actinomycetota; class Actinomycetes; order Streptosporangiales; family Streptosporangiaceae; genus Streptosporangium; species Streptosporangium sp. CA-115845. The sequence goes on from NZ_CP191988.1 coordinate 8,623,326, forward strand.
CCTGCTCCGGCGCGCAGTAGGCGGCGGTGCCGAGCACCATGCCCGCGTCCGTCAGCCGGCTGGCGGTGTCGGATCTGGCGATGCCGAAGTCGGTGAGCACCAGGGTGCCGTCCGAGCGCACCAGCAGGTTGCCCGGCTTGATGTCCCGATGGACGATGCCCTGGTCGTGGACCGCCTGCAGCGCCGAGGCCGCCTGGGAGATGAGGTCCATCGCGGCCCCGGGGGCGATGCGTCGCAGCCGCCCGAGCAGGCGGTCGAGCGGCTCGCCGTCGACGAACTTCATCACCAGGTACGCCGTAGCCCCCGCGCCGGGTACCTCGTGAACCCCGTAGTCGTACACGTCGACGACCCCGGGATGGTTGATCGTCGCCATCGCCCTGGCCTCGCCCTGGAAGCGAACCAGGAAGCCCGGATCGTCGGTACGGCCCGGGAGCAGCACCTTGACGGCGACGGTGCGGGCCAGGACCATGTCCTCGCCCTTCCACACCTCGCCCATACCGCCGGCGCCGATGCGGGTATCCAGGCGATACCGCCCCGCCAGCGTCGTGCCTTGGGCCACCATTACTCCCCCGTAACCCTCTCCACTCCTACGCCAGGGCTCTCCAACAAAGCGGATTCGCATCGCGGCACCATCACGGCGCTGTAACGAAACCCTGCATGCCGTTTGGCTCGCAAACAAGACGCGTGCCGTAGCATCGCACAAACCCCGGCAATTTTGGGCGTACTTGTACACCTTGCAGGCCCTTGCGCCCAGGGCAGCTCGGGCGTCATACCCGAAACAGCCGACCCAGGTGCCGCAACGGCAACCCACAGCACATCAGCGAAGTCCGTAAAACCCTACAAGACTACGCAGATAAGACGTAAGCCGGGGCAAAAGCAACCCATCTCGACCGAACCGCATTCGGGCGAAAAAACCGGCACATGGTGATCACCGTCAGCCGCTTGTCACACCGTGCTCGGCGCAGCGCGCGGACCAGCCGCCGGGGGTCACCTGCACCACCATCCGGCGGCGACAGCGGGCACAGTAACGGGGCGGCTCCATCACGCGCGCTGCCCGGCACCCGGCGTGGTCGGCCTCACCCTCCGGACGGCCGCAGTGGTCGCAGTACGGGGTCACGGGACCAGAGCCTATGCTGGCGCGCATGACGCTCGCTCCCGGTCTGCAGGCACGGCTTCTCACCATGGTGGAGAGGGAGGACACCGCGACGAGGGTCGGCAGCGGGGACGTCCCCGTGCTGGCCACCCCCCGCGTGCTGGCTCTCGCGGAACAGGCGACCCTCCAGGCCGTCGCGGGAGCTCTGGCCCCCGGCCAGACCTCCGTGGGCACACGGGTCTCTCTGGAGCACCTGGCGGCCAGCCCGGTCGGCACGCACATCGAGGTCGCCGTCGAACTCACCGAGGTCGACGGCCGCCGCCTGGTCTTCGGCTTCACCGCCCGCGATCGGGAGTCCGTCGTCGCGAGCGGAACCATCGAGCGCGTCGTCGTCGACCGCGAGCGCTTCCTCGCGCGCCTCACTCCCGGGAGCGGGGGCGGAACTACTCGATGACGGCGATCAGGTCACCCTCCTGGATGACGTCGCCCTCGGCGACCTGCAACGTGGCGACCACGCCGTCGTCCTCGGTGAGGACCGGGATCTCCATCTTCATCGACTCAAGAATGAGCAGGGTGTCGCCGTCCTCGACGGTGTCCCCCTCGGCCACGAGGACCTTCCAGACGTTCGCCACCATCTCAGCGCGGATCTCAGCCACCGGAAACTCCCATCGTTCAACGTTCTTCAACTGTGCCAGACAGAGCTGATCATGCTCGCATGCGAGATACCAGTCCTGTGTCGTACTTTCCGTCGACGGACTCCGGCCGTTCCAGCAGCTCCAGGCAGAGCCTCAGCCAGCGTTCAGCTATAGGAAAAGCCTAAAGCCGATGGATCGGGGCCAGCCTGTCGATCACTCTGGCCATCGCCTCGACGACCGTCGGATCGTACTCCTTGCCCGCGCCGAGACGGAGACGCTCCAGCGCGGCGCCTGCCCGATCACGGTCACTGGAACCACCCACGAGATCGTCGTAGGCGTTGGCCGCCTTGATGATGCGGCTGGCCGTGGGCGGCGTCTCGGCGCAGGTGTCACACTGACGACGGACGATCTCGGCCACCCGGTCCAGCACCCCGGTCTGCTTGATCACCTCCGCGCCCAGCTCGGCGATGCGCCGCGCCTGCTCGGGGTCGGTGAGAACCGTGGCACCGCCGGGAATCGGGTCGCGCAGCGACAGCTGACCGATGTCGTGCATGAGCGCGGCGTATTCGAGCTCCAGCAACTCGGGCTCGGCCGTGCCGAGCTCCCGCCCGACCGCCACCGCCAGGCGGCTCACCCGGCGGGAATGCCCCGGCTCGACATAGCCACCGACCTCGGTGACCCGCGACAACGCTCGTACAGTCTGCAGATAGGTGGCCCTGATCCCGGCGTACTTGCGGAAGGCGACCTGGGTGACCAGCAGCGGCGCCGCGAAGACCAGCAGCGCGACCATGCCCATGCTGTGCGAGGCGAGCGCGAGCAGGATGCCCGAGGCCGCGACGGCGACCCCCAACGGCGCGGCCATCCACAGCTCGTCGTGAACGGCCACCTTGAAGGCGGCACGCACCTGCTCGGCCCGGAGCGCGGCGGCCAGCAGCACGTCGGCCACCACCATGAGCAGGATGAACAGGGCCATCACTCCGAGCGCGGGCCACCAGCCGCTCTCATCGCCTCTGGCCAGGTCGAACAGCGGGCCCGCCAGCGGCCGGTAGGCCAGCGCGAGCAGGGCGCCGGTGAGCAGCCTGCGCGCCATCGCGTCCAGGCGGGGTGGGCGGCCCACCGCGAGGTGCGGCAGTGCCCCGGCGACCATGCCGACCGAGAGCACCGCGACGACCTGGAGCGCCGAGTGCCGGGTGGGAACGCCACCCATGTCCAGCAGGAGCGTGTAACCGAGCGCGGCCGCCGCGCCGATCGGTGCCACCTCCCTGTTACCGGGCATGGTCAGCCTGGCCAGTTCACCCACCGCGATCAACGCGCCGAAGGCGACGGCGATCTGGGGATCGAGCAGCCCTGTCGCGGCCGTGTGGGCCACCCCGGCCACCGCCAGCAGGCCCGCCGCGCAGATCAGCAGCAGCTGGCCCGAGTCGAGCGCCTGGAAAGCCCGGTTGGCGCCGGAGCCGTTCATCGCTCGGACACCACCTGAATGGGCATGGTCGGGTCGTCGTGGTCCTTCGTGGTGGTCTCCGCCACGTCGGCCGGGGGCGTGACGACGGTACGCGGCGGCTCCCAGCCGTCACGGTCGACCGCCTTGATGAACGCCACGACCATCACCGGGTCGAACTGGGTACCGGCGCCCTTGCGCAGCTCGGTCATGGCCACCTCGCGCGGGCGGGCGTTGCGATAGGAACGGTCCGAGGTCATCGAGTCGAAGGCGTCGGCCACCGCGATGATCCTGGCGAACTCCGGGATCTCGTCCCCCGCCAGCCCCATCGGGTAGCCCTTGCCGTCCTGCCGCTCGTGGTGGTGCATGATCCCGGCGAACGCCTCGTCCAGGAAGTCGATGCCGCGCACGATCTCCAGCCCACGCATCGGATGGAGCTGGATGGCCGCGAACTCCTCCTCGCTGAGCGGACCGTCCTTCTGCAGCACCTTGGTCGGCACGCCCAGCTTGCCCACGTCGTGGAGCATTCCGGCGTAGCGGATCGCGCGCAACCGCTCGGGCCCCATGCCGATCTCCTCAGCGATCATTCCCGCGGCCAGGGAGACGCGGGTGCAGTGGCCGCGCGTGTAGTAGTCCTTGGTCTCCACCGCCTGGCAGAGCGCGGCGATCGTGGCGTCGTAGGAGCGCTGCTGCGCGAGGTACTGGCCGAAGGCCCAGCGAGCCACGAAGAGCGGGAGCAGCACGAGCACCGCGGAGATCGAGTTGACCGTGGCCCACAGCCCCGCGATCAGCAGGCCGAAGGTGGCGTAACCGAAGTAGGAGACCATGAACTGGGCCACGCCCCGCAGCGGCACCTGATCGGCCTGGCCCGTGACCGCCAGCACCAACGCGATCAGGACGAAGTTGAGGGGCACGAAGACGGCCGCCGCACCCGCGAACGGCACGATGATCTCGTCGAAGCCGGCGACGGTGGGCACCTCGGCCCTGCCACCGAGCGCCACGTAGACCCGGCCCGCGACGTAGCCGCAGATGGCGAACTGGGCGCTGTTGAACAGCCGCTTCACCAGCGGCAGGCCGGGCCGCACGCTGAACATGGCCGTCATGCCGACCAGCGCCGCCCCCTCGGGGCCGAGCAGCACCACCGCGGCGAGCACGGCGGAGAAGCTGACCGACACCGCCGCCTGCCTGACGCTCAACAGGGTGGGTACCGACTCGCACACCAGGAACAGCAGGGCAAGCACCATGAGGTTGGACCAGTCGAGCCGATCCAGACGACCGTCCGCCGCCACGCTGTATCCGAGCAGCACGAAGGCGGCTCCGATCACAAGGATCAGATAGACCTTGGCAAACCACGGCAGTCCACGCAAAGCGGCCACCCTAGGGTTCCAAAGGGCGCGCGTTCAGGTCCAGGAGATCCCGGGGTGGGCCGGGTCGACCGGTTCCTTCAACATGCGCTGCCTCCACGTCGATTTCGCACTCAGGCTACAGAAGCGAGCCAGATCAGGAGGGCGAGACGGCCAATCCCAAGCAAAGCGTAACCGGTCAATCACGGGCTGCTGACGGGCCTGCCTCTGGCGACGCTAACGCGTCGCGGTTCGGCCGCTCTTACCCGGCTCCTTCCCTTGTCGAGGCAGGTCGCTCGTTCCTCGCGACCTCCCTCTCCTCAGTCCAGTCGCCGGCGCGGCCTCACGGGGAGTCCCTCGGGGGAGGGCATGGGGCATGTCCCCAGGGGGCTTCCTGGTCCAGCGCTCGGTGCGGCCTCACGAGTTGAGGGTGCTTGGTGGGATTACGGGGTTGCGAGCCTGGTCCTCGCCCAGTCGACCGTGGCCTTCAGGCCCGTGGCCAGGTCCGTCTGGGGGCGCCAGCCGAGCCCGTCGAAGGCGGGAGCCGGATCGACGGCCATGGCCGGGAGGTCTCCCAGGCGGGCCGGGGCCTCACCCGGCTCGTCGGCGGCCCCCGCCGCCGCGGCGACCAGGGAGTGCAGCCTCCGGTCGGTGGTCTCGACTCCGGTGCCCAGGTTGAAGCGGCCGCCGCCGCCCTTGGCGCCACAGGCGCGGGCGAAGCCGTCGACCACGTCGTCGACGAAGATGTAGTCGCGGGTCTGGGTGCCGTCGCCGTACACCACCGTGGGGGTGCCGTTGAGCAGCGCGTCCGTGAAGATGGCGACCACCCCCGCCTCGCCGTCCGGTGACTGACGCGGGCCGTAGACGTTGGAGAGCACCAGCGTGGTGTAGTCGATGCCGTGGAGCGCCTTGAACGTGGCCAGGTAGGTCTCCGCGCTGAGCTTGGAGGCCGCGTACGGAGAGCGCGGGTCGGTCGCCGCGCCGCCGGGGACCGGGATGACCGCCGGCCTGCCGTAGACCGCGACCGAGGAGGCGAAGACGACCTTTCGGGTGCCACCGTGGTGTGCGGCCGTCAGGACCGACGCGGTGCCCTCGACGTTGAGCCTGGCGTCGTGCACCGGGTCGGCCACGCTCTTGCGCACGCTGATCTGCGCTGCGAGGTGGCAGACGACCTCGGGTCTCCACTCGGCCGCCAGGCCGATCAGGGCCGGGTCCCGGATGTCCATCACGTGCAGGGCGAACAGGGGGCTCTCCGCGGCGCGGACCAGGTTGCCGCGGTCGCCACCGGTCAGGTCGTCCACCACCGCGACCTCGTGCCCGTCGGCCAGCAGCCGGTCAACGAGGGTGGATCCGATGAATCCCGCCCCACCGGTCACGAGTATGCGCATGAGCAACCCCCATCGTCGTGTGACTCCTCCGCTCCACGAGGGGAGTGGCTTCTCGGTTCCCTCGGCCGAGAGAACCGACGGCCAGGCCATGACCGTTTCGAACCCAGGAACCATAACAGGGAAGCGGTTCACCTGCCGGGAGAACCCGGCACCCCCTCGGCACACGCGATGACCACGACCGTACGGAGACTCCGGAGAGGTCAGTGGGCGAGTTCGGAGCGTACCTGGTCGATCCGGCTGAGCACCTTGGCCCGCAGGTCCTCCGAGACCTGGTCGCAGCCGCAGTGCTTGGCGACGAGCTGCTTGACGACCTGCTCCAGGCCGTACTCCTCCAGGCAGGGGTGGCACTCGTCCAGGTGCTGGCGGATGTCCGCGCAGTTGCGCTCGTCGAGCTCGCCGTCCAGGTAGGTGTAGACCTTGTCCAGGACCTCACGACAGTCGGTGTCGTGGTGCTCGCCACAGCTCATGCGATCACCTCACCCGGGGGTGTCGAGGCCACCGGGGCGGGATCGCCGTTCCTGTCTCGCTCGCTCACTTCGCACCTTCCGCGGGAACCAGGCCACGCTCGCGGGCGTAGTCCTCAAGTTGGGTCCGCAGCTGGCGACGGCCACGGTGCAGCCGCGACATCACGGTCCCGATGGGGGTCCCCATGATGTCCGCGATCTCCTTGTACGGGAAGCCCTCGACGTCGGCGAGATAGACCGCGATGCGGAACTCCTCGGGGAGCGCGGCCAGCGCCTGCTTCACGTCGGTGTCCGGGAGGTGCTCCAGCGCCTCGACCTCCGCCGACTTCAACCCCGCCGAGGTGTGCGACTCGGCCCTGGCCAGCTGCCAGTCCTCGATCTCCTCGGCGCCCGACTGCTTGGGCTCCCGCTGCTTCTTGCGGTAACTGTTGATGAAGGTGTTGGTCAGGATTCGGTAAAGCCACGCCTTGAGGTTCGTGCCTTGCTGGAACTGGTGAAAAGACGCGAATGCCTTGGCGAAGGTCTCCTGAAGAAGGTCCTCGGCGTCCGCGGGGTTCCGGGTCATCCGAAGTGCGGCAGAGTAGAGCTGGTCGAGATAGGGCATAACATCCCGCTCGAACCGTGTGCTCCGCTGCTCCAGAGTCTCCTCGTCTGTCGCAGGGACCGGACCCACCCCCTTAAGATCGCCGGAGTCCTGCTGACGCGGGACGCCGTACTGAGCGGAGGATACCCGCTCACCGGGGATGGCCCGCCCACCGGGGCGGGTGACGGGTTCGATCAAGGCGAGCATCTGCTTGCCAACCTCCGAAAGGATCGTGCGTTGTCCGCTTGCAACACGCTCGTCCAGTCATCTGTTCCCGCAAGATAGAAGGTGACGAACGACCCGGTACGGGGAAAAGAAGATACGTACCGGTAGGTAATCAAAGACCACCGGATCCTCCCGACGCCAGGAGCTGCTTGTGCTGCCCATCCCGGCCGAAGAGCTGAACGGCTCAGGTGCGCTCGGGCCGTACTGGACCTTTTATCACGCGGTCGTGGCCGAGCAACTGAGTCGATGGCTGCCGGAAACCCCCTCCACCGTCCTCGACATGTCCTGCGGCAACGGCCGCTGGGCCGTCCAGGCGGCGAAGGCGGGACACCGGGTGATCGAGATGGTCGACTTCCGCCGGCCCGCGGACGACCAACCGCTGCACGACATCTCCAGGGTCAGCCAGGTACGCGCCGACGACCTGCGCTTCCTGCCCGACTGCAGCGTGGACGCCGTGCTCGCCGAGGAACGGGCGATGTCCGTGGAGCTCATGGCCGAGTCCGCGATCGACGATGTCGTCAGGGTTCTGCGTCCCGGCGGCCGGACCCTGGTCTGCGTCGACTCCCTGGTGCTGGGGATGGCGATCCTCGCCGAGCAGAACTACTGGGCCCACCTGCGCCAGACCGGCGAGGTCATGCTCGTACCCTGGCCCGACGGCAGCATCACCCGCTGCTTCAGCAGCGCCCAGCTCCGCGAGCTGCTCACCGAGGCGGGCCTGGAGGTCGAGTGGGTACGGCCCCGCACGGTGCTGTCCCCCTCGACCGTCGACCATGTGCTCGCCTCCGACTCCCGGGCGCTCACCTGGCTGGTCAACACCGAACTGGACACCCACCCCGACGACGACGACACGGTGGGCATCCATCTGGTCGCCAGCGCGCGCCGGCCCTGTTAAAGGCGACGCTAACGCGTCGCGGTTCGGGACTGCCTCTGGCGACGCTGGCGCGTCGCGGTGAGGCCGCTCTTGTCCGGCTCCTTCCCTCGTCGAGGCAGGTCGCTCGTTCCTCGCAACCTCCCTCTCCTCGGTCCAGTCCCCGGCGCGGCCTCACGGGGAGTTCCACAAGGACAGAGAGCACAAGGCACGTCCACGGGGAGATTCCTGATGCGGGAGGCCGGCGCGGCCTCGCGGGGAGTCCCTCAAGGGAGGGCATGGGGCACGTCCCCAGGATGTTTTCTGGGTCGGGTGGACGGCACGTCCCTTTGGGGAAGGATCACGGGCACGTCCCCTGGATTCTTCCGGGGTCAGCGTCGGCGTTCGCGTTTGGACTGGCACTGGAGGCAGCGGGCGGCCTCGGGGCGCGCCTCCAGCCTGCCCTCCGGAACGGGCGCGGCGCAGTCCGCACAGAGTCCGTAGCACCCCTCGTCCATCCGCCTGAGCGCCTCGATCACCGAACCCCGGTGCCGGGTGGCCCCCTCCAGCAGTGCCCGGTTGCGGTCGGAGTCGGTCAGCTCGGAACCGGCGTCCGCCGGGGAGCGGTCCCCCGCGGCGGGTGAATCTCCGCGAAGGACTCCGATGGAACGGTCAAGTTCGGCGAGCATGTTCTTCAGGCGCTCGCGCGCGGTCGCGACATCCACGAATCCGCACCTCCGGAAAACGGGGACGGCCTGTGAAGGGATCCCCGACTCTCCCGTCAGGCGCAAGGGGTGAGCTCTGGCGACGGTGATCTCGCCCACTCGTCGCGAGTCACCGCTTTCCTCAGCGGATGCCCACTTGCCGGAAGTTTTACACCGGATCGACCAGCGTTTTCAAAAGAGCGGCCGACTACCACCCTCCCCCTACCGCAGTGGCTCGACGAGCTCGGGGCTGTTGTTGCGCACCGAGTTGACCGCGGTGGAGACCGGATAGACCTCCAGCCCGGTGGAGCCTGCGGGGATCAGGAACTCCCGCGCGTCGGTCACTCCCGGGTCGAGCCACTCACCCCACCGGTCGCGCTCGATCAGCATCGGCATCCGGTCGTGTACCGCACCGGCCTCGTCCACGGCGTCGGTCGTGATGATCGTGCAGGTCACCAGCCAGGAGAGCGGGTCGTCTTCGGCTCGGCCCCGGTCCCGCCAGAACTCGTACAGCCCCGCCATGGCCAGCACGCCGCCGTCGGCGGGGCGGACGAAGTAGGGCTGCTTCTTCGGTCTGCCCTTGGCGTCCTTCTCGTCGAGCACGACCCACTCGAAATAGCCGTCGGCGGGCAGCAGGCACCTGCGCTCCGCGAACGCCTTGCGGTAGGCGGGTTTCTCCGCCACCGTCTCCACCCGCGCGTTGATCATCTTTGAGCCGATGGAGGGGTCCTTGGCCCAGGCCGGGACCAGCCCCCAGCGGACCACGCGGAGCTGCCGGACCGGTCGGCCGTCCGGATCGGCCTTCGGCACCCGGCTCATCACCGCGTACACCGGTTTCGTGGGCGCGACGTTGTAGTCGGGCCTGAGTTCGTCATCGGCCGCACCGTCAAGCTCGACCTGGAATTCCTCCAGCAACTCGTGCTTGTCCCGCGTAGACGCGTATCTCCCGCACATATCTCCACTTTGCCACGCCACGCCACAGCAAGCCGAAAAGCCCCATCGGAAAGTGCCCAAACCCCCTCCCCTCAGGGACACCCATAAAACCCCACCTAGCCAATCCCAGAAGAACTCCCACAAGGAAGTGCCCAAGACCTCTTCCCAAGGGACTCCCCGTGAGGCCGCGCCGGGGACTGGACCGAGGAGAGCGGGGCCGTGAGGCCGCGCCGGCGACTGGACTGAGGAGAGCGGGGCCGCGAGGTACGAGCGGCCCCGGTCGACGAGGGAAGGAGCCGGACAAGAGCGGCCTCACCGCGACGCGCAGCGTCGCCATTGACTCGTGAGGCCGCGCCGGCGACTGGACTGAGGAGAGCGGGGTCGCGAGGCCGCGCCGGGGACTGGACTGAGGAGAGCGGGGTCGCGAGGTACGAGCGGCCCTGGTCGACGAGGGAAGGAGCCGGGCAAGAGCGGCCGAACCGCGACGCGTTAGCGTCGCCGGCAACTCGCGAGGTACGAGCGGCCCCGGTCGACGAGGGAAGGAGCCGGACAAGAGCGGCCGAACCGCGACGCGCCAGCGTCGCCATGGGCAGGCCCGAACCGCGACGCGCAGTGTCGCCGACAACACAGCTAGGCTTTTGGCCATGTCCGCTCCGCTGTGGCCCGCGCCGGCCGCGACCGAACCCGTCCGCGCGACCGTTTCCCTGCCCGGATCGAAGTCCGTGACCAACCGCGCACTGCTGCTCGCCGCACTGGCCGAGGGACCCGGTACGGTACGGCTGGCGCTGCGCAGCCGCGACGCCGATCTGATGGCGGACGCGCTGCGGGCGCTGGGCGCGACGATGACCCCCTCCAACGAGAGCGCATCGAGCGTCGACTGGGCGATCACGCCCGGCCCCGTCATCAGTGGCGCCCACATCGATGTGGGGCTGGCGGGCACGGTCATGCGCTTCGTGCCGCCCATGGCGGCACTGGCCAGGGGCGAGGTGTTCTTCGACGGCGACCCGCACGCGCGCAAGCGCCCGATGGGCCCGATCCTGCGCGCGCTGCGCGCCCTCGGCGCCGAGGTGACCGGCGACGCACTGCCTTTCACCATCAGGGGGCCGCTGACCGGCGGCGAGGTCAGGCTCGACGCGTCAGGCTCCTCACAGTTCCTCTCCGGCCTGCTGCTGACCGCCGCGCGCTTCGAGAAGGGCGTGACGGTACGCCATGACGGCCCGCCGATCCCCTCGCAGCCGCACATCCAGATGACCGTTCAGATGCTGCGCGAGTTCGGCGTCGTGGTGGACGACTCCGAGCCGGACGTCTGGCGGGTCGAGCCCGGCCCCATCGGGGCGAGGGACTTCACGGTTGAGCCCGACCTGTCCAATGCGGCACCGTTCCTGTCCGCCGCCATGGTGACAGGCGGCACGGTCACCATTCCCGACTGGCCCGTACGGACGACCCAGCCGGGTGACCAGTTGCGCACGCTGCTGGCCGACATGGGCGCCTCGGTGGAGCACACACCCGAGGGGCTGGCGGTCACCGGTACCGGACGGATCACCGGAATCGAGGCGGACCTGCGCGACGTGGCCGAACTGACCCCGACGATCGCCGCGCTGGCCGCTCTCGCCGACTCCCCCAGCAGGATCAGCGGTGTCGCCCACATCCGCGGGCACGAGACCGACCGGCTGGCCGCTCTGGTCGCGGAGATCAACGGTCTCGGCGGCGACGCGAACGAGACCGAGGACGGCCTGGAGATCCGGCCCCGACCGCTCACCGGCGGCGTGTTCCACTCCTACGCCGACCACCGGATGGCCACCGCCGGAGCGGTCATCGGGCTGGCGGTGCCCGGCGTCGAGGTGGAGGACATCGCCACCACGGGTAAGACCCTTCCCGAGTTCGCCTCGATGTGGGCGGACATGCTGCGCGGCGCGCGGTGAGGGGCGACCGGCCGGCAGGCCCAGGAGGCGCCCGGTAGTCGCGGCCCCTCGCGGGGCGCACCGGGCCGGACAAGGCGGAGAAACTGAGAAAGCGCGAGTACGACGAGGATGACGTCAGGGTCAGGCCGGGAAAGGGATCCCGACCCCGGACCCGGATCCGTCCTGCCCATGAGAACGCGGTCCCGGCGTTCGTGGTCGCCGTCGACCGTGGACGCTACACCTGTCTGGTCGAGTCGGAGGGCGAGCGGGGGCGCCGCCGCAAGCGGGACCAGGCGGAGGGCGCAGCGATGAGCGGCCGGGTCGTGGTCGCGATGAAGGCACGCGAGCTGGGCCGCAAGGGAATCGTGGTCGGCGACCGGGTGGCCCTGGTGGGCGACGTCTCCGGGATGACCGACACGTTGGCCCGCGTCGTGCGGGTGGAGCCCCGCGCCTCCATGCTCCGCCGCTCCGCGGACGACACCGACAACACCGACGGCATCGAGCGCCCCGTGGTCGCCAACGCCGACCAGCTCGTCATCGTGACGGCCCTGGCCGATCCACCGCCCCGGCCCCGCATGATCGATCGGATGCTGGTCGCGGCCTTCGACGCCGACATCGAGCCGCTGCTCTGCCTCACCAAGTCCGATCTCGCCTCGCCCGACGAGTTGGTCTCGCTGTACGCCCCTCTCGGCGTGCCGTACGTGGTGGTCTCCAAGGGCGGCGACCTGGTGGAGGTGCGAGAGCGCCTCAAGAGCCGGATCAGCGTGCTCGTCGGCCATTCCGGGGTGGGTAAGTCCACCCTGGTCAACGCCCTGGTGCCGGACGCCAACCGGGCCGTCTCACACGTGAACGCGGTGACCGGCCGGGGCCGTCACACCTCCACCTCCGCCGTCGCCCTCGAACTGCCGGAGAGTGGCTGGATCATCGACACCCCCGGGGTGCGCAGCTTCGGTCTGGCCCACGTCTCGGTGGAGACGGTCCTGGCGGGCTTCCCCGACCTGATCGAGGGCACCATCCATTGCCCGAAAGGTTGCAACCACCTCTCAGAGGAGTGCGCCCTGGACGCCTGGGTAGCCGCCGGCCACGCCGACCCGGCCCGCCTGACCTCCCTACGCCGCCTCCTCGCCAGCCGCGAAGGCACCCCCGACGACGACTAACCCCCAAGGAACACCGCGAGGACGTGCCCCACGCTCCCCCTTGAGAGACTCCCCGTGAGGCCGCGCCGGCGACTGGCAGGCCCTCACCGCGACGCGTTAGCGTCGCCATAGGATCGCCATATACGCGACACGATTGTCCCTCTTGCGCCCCACCCTCCTCAATTCGGTCACCAACGCGATAGCGTTGGCATCCGTGACGGGTTACAACGACGATCTTCACCTCGCGCACGTCATGGCCGACGCGGCCGACGATCTGACCATGCGTCGGTTCAAGGCCCTGGACCTGCGGGTGGAGAACAAGCCTGACCTCACACCGGTGAGCGATGCCGATCAGGCGACCGAGCAGGCGATCCGCGCGACCCTCGGCCGGGCCCGGCCTCGTGACACCATCATCGGCGAGGAGTTCGGCAAGAGCGGCTACGGCGAGCGCTCGTGGATCATCGACCCGATCGACGGCACCAAGAACTACGTACGCGGAGTGCCCGTCTGGGCCACGCTCATCGCCCTGGTGGACCAGGGCCGGGTCGTCGTGGGCCTGGTCTCGGCCCCCGCGCTCGGCCGCCGCTGGTGGGCCGCCCGCGACGGCGGCGCCTGGACCGGCAAGAGCCTCACCAAGGCGACGCGCTGCCAGGTCTCCTCCGTCGCCTACCTGGAGGACGCGTCGTTCTCCTACTCCAGCCTCGGCGGCTGGGAGGAGGCCGGGAAGCTCGACGCCTTCCTCGACCTGAACCGTTCCGTCTGGCGCAGCCGCGCCTACGGTGACTTCTGGTCGCACATGATGGTCGCCGAGGGTGCGGTCGACGTGTCGGCGGAGCCCGAACTCTCCCCCTGGGACATCGCGGCACTGACCGTGATCATCGAGGAGGCGGGCGGCATCTGGACCGACCTGTCGGGTGTCCCCGACATCGACGGTGGCAGCCTGCTGTGCAGCAACGGCCCCCTGCACACCAAGGTCCTCGACCGCCTCGGCAGCGGGCCGCTCACCCTCCCCGTCTAGTCCCTTCTCCGGGCGCCGTACGGCCGTCCGCCCTTCCGCACACGCCCGGGTACTCGCCATGCCCGTCGGCCCCCGGGCCGTGTCCGTTCACCTTCCCCAGGATGTCGGGAGGGTGAACGGATCGACACACCTGAGACGACCGCGGCCGGAGGCGACGGCGAACTGGCGGTCCTCCCCTGCTCACCAGGTCATATTTCCGCCAAAACCCTCTAAAGGGTCACCTAAAGGCTCTACGAGGGTGCAAGCCAGGACGAAAATCCTGCCAAAGCCCAGGTATTCACATCCGTGGGTTCACCTCTTCCGGTGCCGGTCACGGCTCGTTTCACTTCCGTTCACCTTGCCCCAGTTTCATCGAAGACATCGAGAACGGATCTCACTACGGAGAAGGAACATAACCGTGACCAGTGGACAGCGCCGCCTCAGCGCGGTGGCGACGGCCGCGCTTGTCGTTTCGCTCGCGGCCGCATGCGGTGGCGACGCCAAGCCCAGCAACGGCGGAAGCACCTCGTCCGCCGCCCCCGCCACCGAGGCGAGCGCGGCTCTGAGCGGCGAAGTCAGGATCGACGGTTCCAGCACCGTGGCTCCCCTCACCCAGGCCGCCTCCGAACTCTTCGGCGAGGAGCAGCCGCAGGTGAAGGTGCCGGTCGGCACCTCGGGCACCGGCGGCGGCTTCGAGAAGTTCTGCGCCGGCGAGACCGACATCTCGAACGCCTCCCGCGCGATCAAGGACGAGGAGAAGGCGGCCTGCGCGGCGAAGGGCATCACGTTCACCGAGCTCACGGTGGCGACCGACGCGCTGACCGTCGTGATTCCCAAGGAGAACGACTGGGTCACCTGCCTCACCACCGACCAGCTCAAGAAGATCTGGGAGCCGGCGGCCGAGGGCAAGATCAAGACCTGGAAGGACGTCGACGCCAAGTTCCCCGCCGAGGCGCTGAAGCTCTACGGCCCCGGCACCGACTCCGGCACCTTCGACTACTTCACCGACGAGATCAACGGTGAGGAGGGTGCCAGCCGCAAGGACTACAGCCCGAGCGAGAACGACAACGACATCGTCACCGGTGTCTCGGGCGCCAAGGGTGGTCTGGGCTACTTCGGCTTCACCTACTTCGAGGAGAACGCCGACAAGCTGAAGGCCGTGGAGATCGACTCGGGCAGCGGTTGCGTGGCCCCGAGCGTCGAGGCGGCCCAGGGCGGCAAGTACACCCCGCTCTCCCGCCCGCTGTTCATCTATCCCTCCACCGCCGCGGCGAAGCGGCCCGAGGTCGCGGCCTTCCTCGACTACTACGCGTCCAACATCAACGCGATCGCCAAGGACGCCAAGTTCGTCCCGCTGAACGCCGAGCAGGAGGCCAAGCTCAAGGCTGACATCACGTCGCTGAAGAGCGCCGGCTGATGTCGGCACAGCACCGCACGACCGTTCCAGGGACCCCGGGGTCCCTGGCGCGGTCGCGCCCGCGTTACGGCGAGTTCGTGGTCAAGGTTGTCCTGCTGACCGCGGCGCTGGTCTCGGTGGCGACCACGATCGGCATCGTCATCGCGCTCCTCGAACCGACCGTCGAGTTCTTCGCCGCGGTGAGCATCGGCGAGTTCTTCGGGTCCACCGACTGGGGACCGCTGTTCAACCCGCCGGCGTTCGGTGTCTGGCCGCTCATCGTGGCGACCGTGGAGATCACCTTCATCGCCGTCGTGGTCGCCGTGCCGCTCGGCCTGGCCGCGGCGATCTACCTGTCGGAGTACGCCTCCCGCAGGACTCGCAAGATCTTCAAGCCGGTGCTGGAGGTTCTCGCGGGCGTTCCGACGGTGGTCTTCGGCTTCTTCGCCCTCACCTTCGTCACGCCGCTGTTCAAGAGCCTCTTCCCCTTCCTGGACCTGGAGGCCAAGAACGCGCTCGCCGCCGGCCTCCTGGTCGGCGTGATGATCATTCCGATCGTCGCGTCGCTGTCGGAGGACTCGATGGCCGCGGTGCCGAACGGCCTGCGCGAGGGCTCGTACGCCCTCGGCGCCTCCAAGATGCTCACCTCGGTGCGCGTCGTCGTCCCCGCCGCGTTCTCCGGCATTGTCGCCGCCATCATCCTGGCGATCTCCCGGGCCGCGGGGGAGACGATGATCGTCGCGATCGCGGGCGGTTTCAAGTCCGTCTTCACGCTCTACCCGGGCAATGAGATGTCCACGATGGCGGCCTTCATCGCCCAGGCCGGCTCCGGCGACGCCTCGGTCGGCTCGATCGCCTACAAGACCATCTTCGCGGTGGGTTCCCTGCTCTTCGTGATCACCTTCGCGATGAACTACCTCAGCGCCCGCATGGTCCAGAAGTATCGCGAGGTCTACGACTGATGGCCATCCTCTCCACCCCGCGTTCGGCCGTGCAACTGGCGAGCAAGGGACGTCCGCTCAGGGAGCACCTCTTCCGCATCGCGCTGCTGGCCAGCCTCGCGATCGCTCTGGCGTTCCTGGCCATGCTGCTGATCTACGTCGTCGAGAAGGGCTGGCCACGGCTCGACTCGATGCTCTGGGAGAACCAGCCCTCGATCCGCCGCCCGGAGACCTCGGGCATCCAGTCGGGCATCCTGGGCACTTTGTGGATCATCGCGTTGACCGCGGTCATGGCCCTGCCCACCGGGATCCTCGCGGCGATCTACCTTGAGGAGTACGCCGACAAGACCAAGTGGTACAACAAGCTGATCGAGCTGAACATCTCCAACCTGGCGGCCGTTCCCTCGATCGTCTACGGCATCCTCGGCCTGGGCATCATCGCCCGCTGGCTGCAGTTCGGCTTCACGGTCATGACCGGCGCGGTCACCATCTCACTGCTCGTACTGCCCATCGTCATCATCTCCGCGCGCGAGGCCATCCGCGCGGTGCCGCCGTCCATTCGCGAGGGCTCACTGGCACTGGGCGCGACCCAGTGGCAGACCATCTACCGCCAGGTACTCCCGGCGGCGATCCCGGGTATCGCGACGGGCTCGATCCTGGCCCTCTCCCGTGCGATCGGCGAGGCGGCCCCGTTCCTGATGCTCGGCGCCGCGACGCTGGTCCGGTTCAACCCCGAGGGTGTCTGGAGCAGTTTCACCGTCCTGCCGTTGCAGATCTACAGCTTCATCAGCCGGCCCCAGGAGGAGTTCAGCATCCTCGCCTCCGCGGCGATCGTGATCCTGCTGGCGATCCTGCTCCTGATGAACTCGGTCGCCATCTGGCTCCGTAACCGCTACCAGAAGCGCTGGTGAGGTAAGAAATGTCCGAGATTGGAATTTCCGTGCCGAATGTGAACGTGCGCGGCCCCGAAGTCCCCCGCACCATCGAGGCCCTCGACCCGGTCTTCACCGTCTCCAACCTCAGCGTTTTCTATGGTGACTACGAGGCGGTACGCGGGGTCGACCTGACCATCGGCAACCGTGAGATCACGGCCATGATCGGCCCGTCCGGCTGCGGCAAGAGCACGGTGCTCCGCTGCTTCAACCGGATGAACGACCTGATCCCCGGCGCCCGCGCGGTCGGCGAGATCCTGTACCACGACGAGAACCTGTACGGCGACCACGTGGACCCGATCGAGGTCCGCCGCCGGATCGGCATGGTCTTCCAGAAGCCGAACCCCTTCCCCAAGTCGATCTACGACAACATCGCCTACGGTCCCCGGGTCAACGGGATCAAGGGCAACATGGACGAGATCGTCGAGGAGGCGCTGACCAAGGCGGCGCTCTGGGACGAGGTCAAGGACAAGATCAAGCAGAACGCGCTCTCCCTGTCCGGCGGACAACAGCAGCGCCTGTGCATCGCCAGGGCGATCGCGGTGAAGCCCGACGTCATCCTGATGGACGAGCCCTGCTCGGCCCTGGACCCGATCGCGACCACCAAGATCGAAGACCTGATGCAGGAGCTGACGCGCGACTACACGATCGTCATCGTCACCCACAACATGCAGCAGGCCGCCCGTGTCTCCGACCGTACCGCCTTCTTCACCGCCGAGGTCGACGAAGCCGGCGTGCGGCACGGCCGCCTGGTGGAGTTCGACGAGACCAGCCGCATCTTCACCAACCCCAGCGACAAGCGGACCGAGGATTACATCACCGGTCGCTTCGGCTGACCCACATTGGAGGATCCGGGTGCTCCAGCCGCAGACGGCACCAGAACTGGAAGGGGACAGACGGACGGCGCCCATACTGCTGGTGGCCGATCCGGAGGCGGCCATGGTCCATGACCTGTCCGCGGCCCTGGAACGCGAAGGGGTGCGGGTCACGGGCGTCACCGACGGTGCCCAGGCTCTCCTGCAGGCCGGGGCGCTGCGGCCCGACGTCGTTCTCGTCAGCGCCTCGCTGCCGGTCCTGGGGGCTGTGGAGTTCGTCCGCGCGGTACGGCTGACGCGGGCGATCCCCGTCCTGCTGGGCGTGGGCGAGGGACACGCCCAGCAGGCCGTCCAGGCGCTGGCCGCCGGGGCCACCGCGTGCGTGGCCCGCCCCTACCGGGTGCCCGAGCTACTGCCCCTGGTCCACGCCGCGTTCACCGGCGAGCCCGGGGCCCGCAGGGTGCTCGTGGTCGGCAAGGTGGAACTCGACGTCAACGCCTACCAGGTCACGGTCGGCGGCCGGATCATCCACCTGCCGCTGCGCGAGTTCGAGCTGCTGCACTACCTGATGCGTAACGCGCACCGAACCGTGACGCGGGAGCAGATCATGAGGCATGTCTGGAACTCCACGGACACCGCCTCGACCAACACCATCGCGGTACACGTCAAGCGTCTCCGCGCGCGTCTGGGCGACACCGACGACCAGCTGATCCAGACCGTGCGCGGGGTGGGCTACCGGCTGGTCGACAGGACCCCGTAACGGGTACCCGCCGCTCAGTTCGCGTCCGGCTCGCAGCCGGGTTCGCCCCTGAAGGCTTTCATGACGTGTGCGGCCACGCCCTCGACCTTGGCGATGCCGGCGCTCATGCTCGGACTGTCCTCGGTGAGGACGGCCACCGCGTAGTCGTGCCCGTGCCCGCGGATCAGTCCGGCGCTGACGACCACCCAGCGCCCGTTCGACGCGTGCCGCAGCCAGCCGTTCTTCAGCGACACCTGGTCGTTCTCGCAGGCCCCCGCGCTGATTCCCCACTTCTGGCCGGGGGTCACCCGCTCCATCAGGCCGAGCACCCGCCGGCGTTCCGCGGGAGCCAGCGGGCTCCTACCCGTGGCCAGCGCCTGGACCAGCCGTACCTGGTCCTCGGCCGTGCTCTGCGTGGTGCCCCAGCAGTTCTGGGTCACGCACTGCCCGCCGGGGGTGTAGGTGCGCTTGAGGCCGAGCCTGCGGTTCGCACTGGCCAGCCCGGGCTCCAGGCCGATCCGCTCGTACAGCCGGTCGGCCGCTCCGTCGTCGCCGAAGCGGATCATGTGCCTCGCGTCGGACCTGGCCTGGTCGCCGAGCTCGCGCCACCGTGTGTCGAGCAGCAGTGCCGTCAGAATGCTCACCTTGGAGATGCTGGCCATCGGCAACTGGAGGGCACGGTGGTAGCGGTAGCGCCGGCCCGTGGTCAGGTCGCGCACCGAGACCGCGGTCCGGCCACCGCCGTACCTGACGAGAAAGCCGTCGAGGGTGTGCGTGAGCTCCCCGGAGAGGATCCTCGGCGAGCCGGCGAGCCCCGTCCGCCCCGGAATCCCGAGCGCCATGGTGCCGGGGAAGGTGGGCGCGGGAACCGCTGCCAGGAACGGCGCCGGAGGAGGGGGCACCGACGCCGGTGCCGCCTGCCGCCAAGAGGGTGCTGTCGGGGTGGAGATGCTCACCGGCGTCAGGCCCTGGCAGGTGCTACAGGCGGTGACCTGCGCGGTGACCAGCAGAACAGCCGCCACGACCACCCGGTGCCTGGCTCTCATCATCCACCCCAACCGTCTCCCCCATTACGTGACGATCGGGATATATCCCACAACAGGCACTAAGAAGATGATGAAGCGAAATCTAGTCAGAAAAAGGACTTACGCCTTGGAATGTCTCGCTGGACCTGCACCTACCCTTGGGAAACCCTGGCGGTTAGCCAGGCGATGCTCTCGTCGTCACAGGTCGCCCAGAACTCACCGACGACGTCTTCGAGGTGCGTCAGCGACTCGGCTCGGAAGAGAACGTCCTGATATTTCGTGATGTCGTAGTGCGTGGTGCCCATGACGGCGACGTCCAGCGGCCGGATGTCCATGCCCCGGAACTCTTCGATCTCCCCGTAGGAGGACAGGATGCCCGCCCCGTACGCCCGCAGCTCACCCTGGTCCGTCATGACGCCGAACTCCATCGTGAACCAGAAGACCTTCGAGACGAACTCCAGCGCCTCGGAGCTCTCGACCCTCCGCGCCGCCTCCCCGGCCAGCCGGTAGAGCCGCGAGTAGCGGTCGGAGGCCAGTGCGTTGGCGTGCCCGATCACCTCGTGGATCACGTCGGGCTCCGGCGTGTACAGCGGCGTGGAGTGGTGCCGGATGTACTGCGTGGAGTGGAAGAGCCCATCCGCCAGAACGCCGTAGAAATCTCTGAGCGGCACCAGCCCCGCGGCCGGGATATAGCGGAACCCGGTCAGCGGCTCCAGCAGATCGCCGACCTCCTGTAGCTGCGGGATGCGCTCGGCGGGCAGTCCGAGCCGCTCGGTCGCGGCCAGATACTCGATGGTGGCGTATTCGCGGTGCTTCAGGCTGAGTTCTCGGCTGACCAGCGCCCACACCTCGTGCTCCTGGGCGGTGTACTCGGCCGTCGGGATCGGCGTACCCGGCACGTACCCCACAGCGAGGGCCGCGATCGCGTTGCGGCGCGCACGGTAGACCGGATCGGCGAAACCTGGATGACCGGCACCGAGTTGGACCTCGATCGTGCCGTCGTCACGGGTCGCCACCGGCGCGAAGTACTGCGCTTCTTCGAACATGTATGAAATGACAGCAATTTCTAGAAACGTTGACAAGAGCGGCCAGTTTTACTGGGCGACCCGCACAGAACTGTACGGTCATACCACGCTTATGCTGGTCGAATCGCCCAGTCTGCTGCCATCCTGTTGGGATGTCTATCGACGAGTTGGACGGCCGCCTCCTGGTCACCATGCGCGCCAACCCGCGCATCGGCCTGACCGAGCTGGCCCGCCTGCTCGGCGTGGCCCGGGGCACCGTTCAGGCCCGCGTCGAGAAACTGACCGCCCGCGGCGTCATCGCCGACTTCGGCCCCACGGTCACCCCTGAGGGAGCCGGATACCCGATCCTGGCGTTCGTCTCGCTACAGATCGCCCAGGGCCGCCTGGACGAGGCTGTACGGGCGCTGGAGCCTCTTCCCGAGATCCTGGAGGTCTACGGCACCAGCGGCCAGGCCGACCTGCTCTGCCGCGTGGTGGCCCGCAGCACCCCCGACCTCCAGGAGATCATCGCCCGCATTCTGGCCTCCCCCGCCGTCCAGCGGACCGACACCACGATCGCCCTCTCCGTCCAGGTCCCCTACCGGATCGAGCCCCTGCTCCGTGCCGCAGCCGACGCCTGACCCGCGGCCGGTTGCCGGCACGGGTCACCGGCACCGTCATCGCCACCGGCCACCAGGCCGCCTCCGCCTTCATCGGGATTCTCCGGGCACGGGACGGGAAGATCATTCATTGGCGCGAGTACCAGAACACGCTGGCAATGATCGAGGTGCTCGGGGCCACTGAACGGACCTGAAAACTCCGACCGGCGGGAGCCCCGGTAAGCCCCTTCCGGAACCCCCTCGGAAAACACGAAGGCCCCCACCAAAAGGTGAGGGCCCTCAATAAAGATTGTCCGGCGGCGACCTACTCTCCCACACCGTCCCCGGTGCAGTACCATCGGCGCTGAAGAGCTTAACTTCCGGGTTCGGAATGTAACCGGGTGTTTCCCCTTCGCCATAACCGCCGTAACACTATGAAACACACAAACCACTGTTTGCTGTCTCAGAATTGCCTAGTGGACGCGAGCAAGAATTGCTTTGAGGTCAAGTCCTCGGCCTATTAGTACTGGTCAGCTCCACACATTACTGCGCTTCCACCTCCAGCCTATCAACCCGGTCGTCTACCGGGAGCCTTACCCACTCTCGTGGTGGGAGACCTCATCTCAAGGCGAGCTTCCCGCTTAGATGCTTTCAGCGGTTATCCCTTCCGAACGTAGCCAACCAGCCGTGCTCCTGGCGGAACAACTGGCACACCAGAGGTTCGTCCGTCCCGGTCCTCTCGTACTAGGGACAGCTCCTTTCAAGTCTCCTGCGCGCGCAGCGGATAGGGACCGAACTGTCTCGCGACGTTCTAAACCCAGCTCGCGTGCCGCTTTAATGGGCGAACAGCCCAACCCTTGGGACCTACTCCAGCCCCAGGATGCGACGAGCCGACATCGAGGTGCCAAACCATCCCGTCGATATGGACTCTTGGGGAAGATCAGCCTGTTATCCCCGGGGTACCTTTTAGCCGTTGAGCGACGGCGCTTCCACATGCCACCGCCGGATCACTAGTCCCAGCTTTCGCTCCTGCTCGACCCGTCGGTCTCACAGTCAAGCTCCCTTGTGCACTTACACTCGACACCTGATTGCCAACCAGGCTGAGGGAACCTTTGGGCGCCTCCGTTACTCTTTAGGAGGCAACCGCCCCAGTTAAACTACCCACCAGACACTGTCCCTGATCCGGATCACGGACCGAAGTTAGACGTTCAAAACGACCAGAGTGGTATTTCACCAATGACTCCACCACCACTAGCGTGATAGCTTCACCGTCTCCCACCTATCCTACACAAGACGTTCCAAACGCCAATGTCAAGCTATAGTGAAGGTCCCGGGGTCTTTCCGTCCTGCTGCGCGTAACGAGCATCTTTACTCGTAGTGCAATTTCGCCGGGTCTGCGGTTGAGACAGCGGGGAAGTCGTTACGCCATTCGTGCAGGTCGGAACTTACCCGACAAGGAATTTCGCTACCTTAGGATGGTTATAGTTACCACCGCCGTTTACTGGCGCTTAAGTTCTCAGCTTCGCCACACAAGTGCGACTAACCGGTCCCCTTAACGTTCCAGCACCGGGCAGGCGTCAGTCCGTATACATCGTCTTACGACTTCGCACGGACCTGTGTTTTTAGTAAACAGTCGCTTCCCCCTGGCCTCTGCGACCCCCACCAGCTCAGAACGCAAAGGTTCGTCACCAGCGAAGGCCCCCCTTCTCCCGAAGTTACGGGGGCAATTTGCCGAGTTCCTTAACCACAGTTCACCCGATCGCCTTAGTATTCTCTACCTGACCACCTGAGTCGGTTTAGGGTACGGGCCGCCACGACACTCACTAGAGGCTTTTCTCGGCAGCATAGGATCACCCACTTCGCCACAATCGGCTCGGCATCACATCTCAGACTTAATGTGCTGCGGATTTGCCTACAACACGTCCTACATGCTTACCCCAGGACTACCATCGCCTGGGCTGGGCTACCTTCCTGCGTCACCCCATCGCTTACCTACTACCAGTTCAGGCCAGGCGTTCAGCCTCACCCACACCCCGAA
The DNA here is from genome assembly GCF_050943795.1 of Streptosporangium sp. CA-115845. NCBI lineage: Bacteria > Bacillati > Actinomycetota > Actinomycetes > Streptosporangiales > Streptosporangiaceae > Streptosporangium > Streptosporangium sp. CA-115845. The sequence continues at coordinate 8,646,502 of NZ_CP191988.1, forward strand.
GGGCGTTAGGGGCTTAAGGACCCTTAGTATCACTGGATTCAGTATTGGCGCATCGTAGCGGGTACGGGAATATCAACCCGTTGTCCATCGACTACGCCTGTCGGCCTCGCCTTAGGTCCCGACTTACCCTGGGCGGATTAGCCTGCCCCAGGAACCCTTGGTCATCCGGCGCAGAAGTTTCTCACTTCTGATTCGCTACTCATGCCTGCATTCTCACTCGCACAGCCTCCACAGCTGGATCACTCCGCTGCTTCACCGGCCGCACGACGCTCCCCTACCCATCCACACACCTAAACCACAAAGGCTCAGTTATACGTGTGAATGCCACGACTTCGGCGGTGTACTTGAGCCCCGCTACATTGTCGGCGCAGAATCACTTGACCAGTGAGCTATTACGCACTCTTTCAAGGGTGGCTGCTTCTAAGCCAACCTCCTGGTTGTCACTGCGACTCCACATCCTTTCCCACTTAGCACACGCTTAGGGGCCTTAGTCGGTGGTCTGGGCTGTTTCCCTCTCGACTACGGAGCTTATCCCCCGCAGTCTCACTGCTGCGCTCTCACTTACCGGCATTCGGAGTTTGGCTGACGTCAGTAACCTTGTCGGGCCCATTAGCCATCCAGTGCTCTACCTCCGGCAAGAAACACGCAACGCTGCACCTAAATGCATTTCGGGGAGAACCAGCTATCACGGAGTTTGATTGGCCTTTCACCCCTAAACACAGGTCATCCCCCAGGTTTTCAACCCTGGTGGGTTCGGTCCTCCACGCGGTCTTACCCGCGCTTCAACCTGCCCATGCCTAGATCACTCCGCTTCGGGTCTACAGCATGCGACTCAAACGCCCTATTCAGACTCGCTTTCGCTACGGCTCCCCCACACGGGTTAACCTCGCCACACACCATAACTCGCAGGCTCATTCTTCAAAAGGCACGCAGTCACATCACAAACACTCCGAAGAATGTTTACGCTCCTACGGCTTGTAGGCACACGGTTTCAGGTACTATTTCACGACCCCTCACCGGGGCGCTTTTCACCTTTCCCTCACGGTACTTGTTCACTATCGGTCATCAGGGAGTATTTAGGCTTACCAGGTGGTCCTGGCAGATTCACACAGGATTTCTCGGGCCCCGTGCTACTTGGGATCCCCTCCAACAGTCGACAAGATTTCGCCTACCCGACTCTCACGGTCTACGGCGCCACTTCCCAGAAGCTTCGGCTATCTCATCGATTTCTTACTGTCTGGAGGAACGGCAGCCCCTCCCAGAGGGTCCCACAACCCCGTAAACGCAACGCCTGCCGGCTATCACACGCCTACGGTTTAGCCTGATCCGCTTTCGCTCACCACTACTCACGGAATCACTAATTTGTTTTCTCTTCCTACGGGTACTGAGATGTTTCACTTCCCCGCGTTACCACCAACCGCCCTATACATTCAGGCGGAGGCAACACCACATGACTGGTGCTAGGTTTCCCCATTCGGACATCCCCGGATCAAAGTCTGGTTGGCGACTCCCCGGGGCTTAACGCAGCCTCCCACGTCCTTCATCGGCTCCTGATGCCAAGGCATCCACCGTGTGCCCTAAAAAACTTGGCCACAAAGATGCTCGCGTCCACTATGCAAATCTCAAACAACAAACAGCGACCAAACCCGCCCCGCCACCAACACCCGGCTCCGAAGAACCAGACCGGTATGACAGGAGGATGGTCCCGCATGAGGCTCCAACAGACAGCAAGCCCGCCACAGGCGGGCCCGCCATGATGTCCGTTTCCTCAGGACCCAACAGTGTGTCCAGACCCATCCGCGTCTCCCAGCCGACGTTCCCACTCCCCGGCTCCGAAGAACCAGGGCGGTACCAGCCGACCCGGGCAGACCCGAATCATCCGATTAGCCAGTGCTCCACTAATGAGCGCGCCGTGTGCAGAACGTACGCCTGCAGACACGACATGAACCCTTCTCCCAGCCGAAACCGGCGAGAAGAGCCGATGCTCCTTAGAAAGGAGGTGATCCAGCCGCACCTTCCGGTACGGCTACCTTGTTACGACTTCGTCCCAATCGCCAGCCCCACCTTCGACCGCTCCCCCCAGACAAGCTGGTTGGGCCACGGGCTTCGGGTGTTGCCGACTTTCGTGACGTGACGGGCGGTGTGTACAAGGCCCGGGAACGTATTCACCGCAGCGTTGCTGATCTGCGATTACTAGCGACTCCGACTTCATGGGGTCGAGTTGCAGACCCCAATCCGAACTGAGACCGGCTTTTAGGGATTCGCTCCACCTCACGGTATCGCAACCCTCTGTACCGGCCATTGTAGCATGTTTGCAGCCCAAGACATAAGGGGCATGATGACTTGACGTCATCCCCACCTTCCTCCGAGTTGACCCCGGCAGTCTCCAATGAGTCCCCACCACCCCCGAAGGAGCGTGCTGGCAACATTGAACAAGGGTTGCGCTCGTTGCGGGACTTAACCCAACATCTCACGACACGAGCTGACGACAGCCATGCACCACCTGTCACCCAGTCCGAAGAGGCACCCATCTCTGAGTGTTTCCGGGCGATGTCAAGCCTTGGTAAGGTTCTTCGCGTTGCGTCGAATTAAGCAACATGCTCCGCCGCTTGTGCGGGCCCCCGTCAATTCCTTTGAGTTTTAGCCTTGCGGCCGTACTCCCCAGGCGGGGCGCTTAATGCGTTAGCTACGGCGCGGAAACCGTGGAAGGTCCCCACACCTAGCGCCCAACGTTTACAGCGTGGACTACCAGGGTATCTAATCCTGTTCGCTCCCCACGCTTTCGCTCCTCAGCGTCAGGTAAGGCCCAGAGAACCGCCTTCGCCACCGGTGTTCCTCCTGATATCTGCGCATTTCACCGCTACACCAGGAATTCCGTTCTCCCCTACCTACCTCTAGCCAGCCCGTATCGAATGCAGACCTGGAGTTAAGCCCCAAGCTTTCACACCCGACGTGACAAGCCACCTACGAGCTCTTTACGCCCAATAATTCCGGACAACGCTTGCGCCCTACGTATTACCGCGGCTGCTGGCACGTAGTTAGCCGGCGCTTCTTCTGCAGGTACACGTCAACTTCGTCCCTGCTGAAAGAGGTTTACAACCCGAAGGCCGTCATCCCCCACGCGGCGTCGCTGCGTCAGGCTTTCGCCCATTGCGCAATATTCCCCACTGCTGCCTCCCGTAGGAGTCTGGGCCGTGTCTCAGTCCCAGTGTGGCCGGTCGCCCTCTCAGGCCGGCTACCCGTCGTCGCCTTGGTAGGCCGTTACCCCACCAACAAGCTGATAGGCCGCGAGTCCATCCCCAACCGAAAAGACTTTCCACACCCACCCGATGCCGGGAGGTGTCGTATCCGGTATTAGACCCAGTTTCCCGGGCTTATCCCAGAGTCAGGGGCAGGTTACTCACGTGTTACTCACCCGTTCGCCGCTCGAGTACCCCGAAGGGCCTTTCCGCTCGACTTGCATGTGTTAAGCACGCCGCCAGCGTTCGTCCTGAGCCAGGATCAAACTCTCCAAACAATGTCTGAACAGTTGCTCCCGGCTGAAAGCACCCATCTCACATGATGGATGTTCAACCAAAGGAATCCGTCCCCCGCCCCGATGAAAGGGCAGGTTGGACAGGGTTGTGCTTCATGCACTGGCTTTTAACACACTGTTGAGTTCTCAAGAAACGGACGCGTACACCGTTGTCCGAAGGCCCGCGTTCGCGGTGTCCCGGACTTCGGGGCGTTCCATTCCGTGTCACCATCTTATCGGATCTGCCGGACTTGTGTCAACTTGTCGGCTTTCCGACCATCGACCCAGACCCGCCGAACCCGCTAGGATTGCGACCACCCTGTCTCCAGGGCAACCCCTCTAACTTACTCCAACATCCGGCCGATGTCCAACTCGTGCAGACACGCCCGATTTGTCGGGAAAGTAAGAGGGTTTTGCCGGGCACTCCGCCCACCCGGGAGATTCTGGATCCGGGGGCTCGTTGCCCTGCGAGAAGAACACTACCAGGACTCTCACGTCACAGAGACAACTTGCCAACCATCCCCGGGGCTCGCGCGTCCCAAACAGTCATAGGAAGTCGAAGTGCGCAACCAGACGTCAAGCCATTCGCAATCGACTCTGGATACGAAGTAGGCGCGAGGGTCAGGATCCTGACTCCGCCGTGGAGGTGAGCACCATGACCCGCTCGGAGTTCGACGACATCCGCGCGCACATCGACGCGGAGGCCAACCACCCAGGTGACTTGTTGAGGGTTGCCAGGTCTCTGCTGAACGACCTTGAAGACGCACGCATGCGAGAGGCGACCCTCCGCGCCTACTACCTGCGTCTCCTCACCGCGGCTCGGGCAACGGTCGCCGCTGAGGCGGCCGGCTACCCGGAGCCGCTGACCTTCCTCACCGACGAGCTCGCCAAGCGTGGCCAGCTCCCGACATCCGAGGACGAGGTGAACCGGATCCTGGCAGACGCCCACACAGCGGCCATGCTGCTGGCCTATCTTGAGGAGAATCCTCACGGAACCACCCCGATGAACACCGGAGGAGCTCGCGCGCGCCGGTGTGCCGGCACAAGTCGTAGCATCCCCCGATGAGGCGTTCCACGTCATTGACCTGGTCTTGAACCAAGATCTGTAAGACTCCAGGCATGTTGCAGCGAGGGCTGAATTGGGCTGCGGCGACCCTCGTGGGCGTCTTCGGCTTCGTCTGGACCGGTGTAGTGATGTTCGCGGCCGTCGAGACCTCGGCGTGGACGTGGATCGGGCAGGTCTCCTTCGGGGCCTTCCTCACCTGCTGGGCTCTTTACAAGGCGAGCCTGCTGGTGCGCCGCACCAAGCCCGGCTTCGTCCCGCGGCATCGCCGGGTGGGGGCCGGACGAGCTACGGCTCCGTGATGGTGCCTCAGGTCGGCCCCGGACCCCCTCCTCGCTCTTCAGCGACCATGGAGGCACTGGGCAGATCAATCACGGAAACGCAGAAGGCCCTGATCTTCTGGAGATCAGGGCCTTCGTTGGTAGCGGGGACAGGATTTGAACCTGCGACCTCTGGGTTATGAGCCCAGCGAGCTACCGAGCTGCTCCACCCCGCGTCGGTGTGTGCTTGAACACTAGCCGCAATTCCCCTCCGACCGCAAATCGGCGCGGGGACGCGGGTTGACTTATCCCGCGCCACCCCACTCACGGATGCCCCGGTCGCAGTGTGATCACGTAGGTCAGGACGGCCGTGACCGAAGGCATCGCCCTCACTCGCCACCTCGCGCACGGACGGGGCGCCAGAGCTTGAGTGGTGAACGCTTTACGCCGGCTGTGAACCCCGCGCGAGGGTTACCCGGCCGGCCTCCCGGCCCCGGTTCAGGAGAAGCCGGGGAAACGCAGAAGATCCCGGTCGCCGTTTCCGGCGACCGGGATCTTCGTTGGTAGCGGGGACAGGATTTGAACCTGCGACCTCTGGGTTATGAGCCCAGCGAGCTACCGAGCTGCTCCACCCCGCGTCGGTGTATGTATGAACCATACCCGGCTTTGGAGGTGGACGCGAATCGAATAGCGCTGGGCCCTGTGCCGCCCCCTAGGGACTTGGCGGGGGCGATGGCGTCGCCGACGGTGTCGCCGACGGAGCCGGTGTGCCGGACGGTGTCGCCGAGGGTGACGGGCTGGGGGTGACGCCCGTTGTCTCGGCGGTGTCCTTCAGCTTGCCCAGCGCCTTCTCAAGCTCCTGCTGGGCGGCGCCGTACTCGGTCCAGTTCGGCGGGTTCGCCTGGAGCGCCTCCTGCGCCTTGTCGTACGCCTTCTGCACCTCGTCGATCGACTTGGCCAGCTCGGTGGTGGGCTTGGCCTCCTCCGGCTTCGCCCCACCAGACGTGTTCTCGCCCTGCGGCGTGCTCGGGGTTCCGCCGCCGAAGACCTGCTCCAACGCGCCCTTGAGCGTGTCTGCCGAACCGACCTTGCTGCCGTAGGCCACCAGGACCCGGCGGAGGATCGGGTACGGCTCCTGGCCGGAGGCGGCCGCGATCTCCACGTAGACCGGCTCGACGTAGACCAGGCCGTCGGCGAACGGCAGGGTCAGCAGGTTGCCGTAGCGGACCTTCGCCTGGCCGAGTCCGAGCAGGTTGAGCTCGCCGGAGAACTTGTTCTGGAAGTTGTTCTGCACCTGGCCGGGTCCGGGAATCGTGGTGTTGGACGGCATGCGCAGGATGCGCAGCTTCCCGTAATCCGGTCCGGGGGTGGCGTCCACGGCCATGAACGCCGCCAGGTTGGGCCCCTGACGCGGCACGAACGTGGTCGTCAGCGAGAACGAGGGCGCCGAGGTCTTCGGCATCTTGACCGACAGGTAGTACGGCGGCTGCTTGGTGTCGCGGTCGCCGGACGGGTCGTTCGGGACGTTCCAGAAGTCCTGGCCGCTGTAGAAGGCGTTCGGGTCGGAGATGTGGTACTGGGAGAGCACGTCGCGCTGGACCTTGAACAGCGCCTCCGGGTAGCGCAGGTGCTGCTTGAGGTCGGGCGACATCTCCGTCTGCGGCTTGATGATGCCGGGGAAGGCCTTGCGCCAGGTCTGCAGGATGGGGTCCTTCTCATCCCACGCGTACAGGCTGACGGTGCCGTCGTAGGCGTCGACCACGGCCTTCACCGAGTTGCGCATGTAGTTGATCTGGTCACGCGGCTGCGGCACCACCAGGCGCGGGTCGGTGATGGTGTCCCGCGTCATCGCCTCCAGGCTCTTGCTCTGGGAGTACGGGTAGGCGTTGGAGGTGGTGTAGGCGTCGGAGATCCAGACCACCCTGCCGTCGACGATGGCGGGATAGGGGTTGTCGTCCAGGCTCAGGAACGGCGCCGCCTTGGCGATGCGCTCCTGCGGGTTGCGCTCGTAAAGGATCTTGGAGTTCGCGTTGATGTCCCCGGAGAGCAGCAGGTTGATCTCGCCGTACTTGGCGGCGTAGAGCATCCTGTTGATGAACGAACCGACAGGGACCCCGCCCTTGCCGTCGTAGGTGGTGTTCTTCTGACCGGTGCCGCCGCTCTCGGGGTAGTCGAGCTCCTGCTGCTTCTCCCCGCCGCCGCCGACGACGACGTACTGGGTCGAAGCGGGTGCCTCGCCGAAGTAGATCCGCGATTCCTTGAGCTTCGTCCGCTCCGACAGGGAGCCGGTGACCGGCATGTCCTTGGCGTCGAAGTTGGGCAGGCCCTCGGAGTCGACCTCGTTGCCGGGCGCGGCCACGAAGCCGTAGCCGTGGGTGTAGACGAGGTGCCGGTTGATCCAGTTGTTCTGCTCCGCCGGCGGTCCGGTGAGCTCTCGCACGGCGACGACGGTGTCACGGATCGTGCCGTCCGCGTCGGGGTAGCGGTCGACGTCGAGCGGCTCGTGGAAGTCGTAGTAACCACGGATCCGCTGCTTCTGCTGGTAGGTCTTGGCGACCAGGCTCGGGTCGAGCAGGCGCACGCCGGAGATGGAGCTGTCGGCGGTGACGTTGACCTTGCTCGGGTCGCCCTGAGCCGTGTAGTCGATCACCTCGGCGTCGTCCACGCCGTAGGCTTTTCGTGTCGCGTCGATGTTGCGCTTGATGTACTCCTGCTCCTTGCCCTGCTGGTTCGGCTTCACCTGGAACTGCTCGACCAGGGCCGGGTAGACCCCGCCGATCAGGATGGCCGAGAGCACCAGGAGGCCGAAGCCGACGCCCGGCAGCATGCCGCCGGATCGCACGACCCCGGCGAAGAACAGGACGGCGCAGATCAGCGCGATGATCGCCAGGATGTTCTTGGCGGGAAGCACCGCGTTGACGTCGGTGTACGAGGCACCGTGTCTGAAGCCCCGGTCGGAGAAGACCAGCCCGTACCGGTCGTACCAGTAGGCGACCGCCTTCAGCAGCACGAAGATGCCGAGCAGCACCGAAAGGTGTGCCCGGGCACCGCGCGAGGCGTGCACGCCGGGTGACTGGAGCCGGAACCCGCCGTACAGGTAGTGCACGATCGCCGACAGCAGGGCGGACAGCACCACCGCGACGAACAGGAAGTTCAGCACCATCCGGATGAAGGGATAGGTGAACATGAAGAAGGAGATGTCGTAGCCGAACTGCGGGTCGGTCTCACCGAACGGCGTCGCGTTGATGAACTCCAGCCAGGTCTTCCACTGACCGGAGAAGGATGATCCCGCGAACAGGCCGAGCACCGCCACACCGATCAGGAAGATCAGCTTGCGGTGCGGGTCGAGGGCCATCCGATACCGGTCGGCACCGCTGGCGCCGCCGAACATCCCGGGGCCGAACATCGGCCGCATGCGGTACGCCATCAGCATGTTGCCGCCGACGATGCCGACCATCAGCAGCGCACCGACGACGAACAGGAGGATCTGAGTAACGATCACGCCGGAGAAGACGGCTGTGTAGTCGACCGATTTGTACCAGAGGTAGTCGGTAAAAATACCGGCAAAGAGGAAGAATAACGCGACTATCACGACCAGAGTGATCGCGACGGGAAGTAGCAGTCGTGGCCGGCGGGGCAAGCGCATTGCCCTACCGGCTCCGGGGGTCCGGAAGCTCAAGGCCAACCCCTTGTCGTAAGAGCACGGTCCGTGTCTGGAAACCTACACCGGCGAGAGTTGGGGCGCGCTTAGCCTTTCGGGCACGGTCCGGCCACAACGTCCACTGGTATCGGGTCCATCGGTAGCAACGCACAAGGGTCCTGATGAGTGCCCCATGACGAAGTCCAGGCCCGAAAATTCAACTTTCTTTGCAAATCAGACATGACGCTCACCTCGTCGTCGAGCCCGCGGAGCCGCTCCTCCACCGCGGATCGGGGGCACCGTGACGTCCTGGCGCACGGTCGGCATCCGGCCCGGTTCCGGCGTCAGCCGGTCGGGCAGCTCTGCACGGAACCCGAGCCGGTGCGGATCGAGTCGATCGCCTGAACGGCCTCGCGCAGCGTCTCGACCTTGACCAGCCTGAGCCCGTCCGGGATCGCTCTGACCGCCTCGGCGCAGTTGTCGGCCGGGGTCAGGAAGACCGTCGCACCGGCCCTCCTGGCACCGACCATCTTCTGCTGGATGCCGCCGATCGGGCCCACGTCACCCTCCGCGGTGATCGTTCCGGTCCCCGCGATGGACTTGCCGCCGGTCAACGACCCCGGGGTGAGCTTGTCGACGATGCCCAGGGAGAACATCATCCCCGCGCTCGGCCCGCCGACGTCGCCAACATTGATCTTGACCTCGAAGGGGAACTTGTAGCCGACCCGCATGGTGATGCCCACGATGGGTGCTCCGTCCTTACCGGCGACGGTAGGGACGGCGATGGTCAGGCTCTGGGCGCCACGGTTGACGACGAAACTGACCTCTTCGCCCGGCTTGTGCTTGCGAACGGAGGAGGAGACGGTCTCCCGATCGGCCACGGGCGTGCCGTCCACCGAGACGATCTCGTCACCGGCCTTGAACTTCCCGTCGGCCGGCATGCCCTTCTCCGCGGAGCCCACGGTCACGATCGAGTTGTAGGGAATCCTCAGCTCGGTCAGCGCCGCCGCGGTCGCATCGTCCTGGGAGTTCGTCATCTCCTGGGTGTTCTGCTCCTCGACCTCCTTGGCGGTGGTCGCCGGAGGGAAGATCGTCTCCTCGGGCACGACCGCGATGGTGGGATCGATCCATCCCCTGAGCGCGCTGAACAGGTCGATCCTGGTCCCGGGGCCACCCTGGTAGGCGACGGTGACGAGGCTGAGCTTGCCGTCGGTCGGATACGTCTGGTGTCCCTCGATGCTGATCACCGGTTTGCCGTCGACGTCACCGATGGTGTTCTCGGTCGGCCCAGGGCTCAGCACGACGTACGGCACCGGCAGCACGGCGCCGACCAGTGCGAGCATGAGCGTGAGGAAGCCCGCCACCATCAAAGTCAGGGCTCGTCGGGACATGGACAAAGCCTATGCCGTACGACAGGTCATGAAACCGCACCCGGACGCCGCCGCGCCGACGGGCGCATACCCCTCAGCCGAGATCAATCGCAGGCTCCCACCCACTCGGAGGAACCGTCGGTGAAAAACTGGTTCTTCCAGATGGGGACCTGGCTCTTGAGATCGTCGATCAACCTTCTGGATGCCTCGAACGCCTCACCGCGGTGCGGCGCGGCGACCGCCACGACGACCGCGACGTCGCCGAGCCTCAGGTCGCCGACCCGGTGGACGGCCGCCAGGGCGGTCACCGGGAAGTCCGCGGCGATCTTCTCGGCCACCCGGCGCAGCTCGCCCGTGGCACTCGGGTGTGCCGAGTAGGACAGGCTCGTGACCGGCCTGCCGTGATCCTCTTCTCGTACCGTGCCGACGAAGACCGTCGTACCACCCGCGGCGTGATTGCCGACGGCGGCGAGCACCTCGTCGACGGAGAGCACGCTGTCGCGAATATCGAGCAACCGGATGACATCCACACACAGAGTTTATGGCGACGCTGCGCGTCGCGGTTCGGCCGCTCTTACCCGGCTCTGTACCACTGGCGACGCTGCGCGTCGCGGTTCGGCCGCTCTTACCCGGCTCTGTACCACTGGCGACGCTGCGCGTCGCGGTTCGGCCGCTCTTACCCGGCTCCTTCCCTCGTCGACCGGGGCCGCTCGTACCTCGCGACCCCGCTCTCCTCAGTCCAGTCGCCGGCGCGGCCTCACGGGAAGTCCCTCAGGCCATGGTCACAGGCACGTCCTCCTGGGTCGTCCCTCGGGCCATGGGCACAGGGCGGAGGTCCAGTCCCCCGGCACGGCCGGTCCCTCAGAAGCTCGCTCGGGCTTGCCGGGCGGCTGTCAGGGGCGGCGCTTCTTGCGGGCGGCGCGGACGATCGCCGCGGTGCCGAGGACGGCGACGGTGGCGCCGGCCGCGGTGAGCGTGGCCTCCTTGCCGGACAGACGGCGGCCCACGACGGCGTGCCTGCCGCCACGCAGCTCCAGGAGCTGCTCGAACGCGGCCTCGTTGGTCCACATCGGCTTCCAGCCGACCTCGCGCAGTGTCGCGCAGTCGACCACCCAGGGGTAGACGACGTAGTGCAGGTCGGTGGCCGGAGCCGGGGTGACGCCGAGGCGGTGCAGGCGCTGGGCGGTTCCGAAGGTCAGCCCTGCGGGCAGTTCCAGCCGGCGCAGCCCGGAGATCTCCTCCACCTGCTCCTGCTCCAGCCAGCCCTCGCCTCCGACGGCCACCACCCCGGAGACCGTGCCGAGCGCCGCCATCTCCAGGACCGAGACCAGGTCGTCCACGTGGCAGAACTGCCAGCGGGGGTTGCATCCCTTGACGGTCAGCAGCCGGGGCGCCTCGAAGTGCCGGGTCACCACGCTGTCGACGCCGGGGCCGACCACGACCGCGGGTCTGACCACGGTCACGTCGAGACCGGGATGGCTGCGCAGGGAGCGCCGGGCCAGTGCCTCGATCTCCAGATGGTCGCCGACCATGCCCGTATCCGGCTCGGCGGCGACCTCGGAATCCTCAGGCAGCGGGACGGGATTGTCGGGCACGGCTCCGTACACCATGGCGCTGGTGACCAGCACGACCCGCCGCACCCTCGCCGCGGCACTGGCGGTGAGCACCGTCTGGGCCGCGCGCAGGTTGTAGGCGCGTCGCTCCGCGGGGTCGGCGTCGAGCGCGTAGTCACCGGCCAGGTGCACGAGCACGTCAATATCGGATATGCGGTTCGCCAAGAGCGGATCTCGAACATCGAGCACCCGCCATGTGACATCGGGCACATCGCCGCGCTGCTCGTCGATGGCCACAACCCTGCGGAAATCCGCAGACGAGGCGACCTTCGCGAGGAAAGCACGGCCTAGGCCCGAGGCTGCGCCGGTGACGGCGACGACAGGGGGCCGGGAGCGTTTCGAGGTAGGCACCAGGTCCTCACTTTGCACTGACCCGCCATGCGACGGATAACGTGGCGGATGTGGACTCCTCCATCCTGCACGAGGTAGAGCGGTGACTGACTTGCCAGGTCGGGAAAACGACCCCAACGACAATCCGTTCGCCATGTTCGGCGACCCGGAGCAGATCGCAGCGGCAATGCGCCAGTTCGCTGACATGCTCTCCGCTCCGCCGACCTCAGGTCCCGTCAACTGGGACATGGCGAAGAACATCGCACGGCACGTTGTGGTCGCCGAGGGCGATCCCAGTGTCATGGAGGGCGAGCGACGCCAGGTCGTCGACGCCCTGAACCTGGCCGACCTTTGGCTCAATGAGGCCACCTCCCTACCGAGCGGGGTGAGCAACCCTCAGGCGTGGAGCCGTTCGGAGTGGATCGAGAAGACCGTCCCCGTCTGGCAGAAGCTCTGTGACCCGATCGCCGCCCGCATGGTCGAGACCATGAGCGGCACGCTCGGCGCCTCCGGTCTGCCCCCGGAAGCTCAGGCCATGGCCGGGCCGCTGATGGGAATGATGAAGCAGATGGGCGGCATGATGGTCGGCCAGCAGATCGGCCAGGCCATCGGCTCGCTCGCCCTGGAGGTGATCGGCGCCACCGACATCGGCCTGCCGCTGTCGGACAACGCCGCCCTGCTGCCCGGCGGCATCTCGGCGTTCAGCCAGGGTCTGGAGACCCCCGCCGAGGAGATCCGCCTCTATCTCGCCCTGCGTGAGGCGGCCCACCACCGGCTGTTCCAGCACGTGCCATGGCTGCGCGCGCACCTGCTCGGAGCCGTGGAGGAGTACGCCAGGGGCATCACGGTGGACGCCTCCGCCCTGGAGGAGCAGCTCCGCGGGCTCGATCTCAACAATCCCGAGCAGCTCCAGCAGGCGCTGAGCGGCGGCAACCTGCTCAAGCCCGAGGAGACCGAGCGGCAGAAGGCCGCCCTGTCCCGGCTGGAGACCATGCTCGCTCTCGTCGAGGGCTGGGTCGGCACCGTCGTGGACGGCGCCGCGGACGGCAAGCTCCCCTCGGCGACGGCACTAGCGGAGACCGTACGGCGCCGCAGGGCGACCGGCGGCCCCGCGGAGCAGACCTTCGCCACGCTCGTCGGCCTCGAACTCCGGCCCCGCCGCCTGCGCGAGGCCGCCACCCTGTGGCAGGCGTTGGAATCCGACCGGGGCATCGACGGCCGCGACGCGGTCTGGAGCCACCCCGACCTCATGCCCACCGCCGACGACCTCGACAACCCCGAGGGGTTCGTACGGGGCGAGCCCGAGCTCGACCTGTCGTCCCTGGAGGGATCTCTGCGCGAGCCTCCCGCAGCTCCCGGCGAGGACGATGACAAGGGCGACACCGGTGGGGGCGGCGCGTGAGCCTGCGCTCCGACGCGCGGGACGTGCTCACGGGGTGGACCGCACCCACGGCGGAGGAGGAGATCCTCCGCAAGGGGTTCCTTGATCACCTGCACGCCCATGATGACGCGATGTGGCGCGAGTGCGTCACCGGTCACCTGACGGCCACGACCGCGGTGCTCTCCCACGACGGCGAGCGGGTTCTGCTGACGCTGCACCCCAAGGCCGGGATGTGGCTGCCCATGGGCGGCCACTGCGAGCGCGGCGACGTCTCCCTTGAGGCGGTGGCGATGCGTGAGGCCACCGAGGAGTCCGGCATTCCGGGCCTGCGGCTGCTGCCCGGCCCGCTGGCACTCGACCGGCACCGGGTCTGGTGCCATCCGCCGCACAGCAGCCATCTGGACGTGGAGTACGGCGCGGTCGCCCCCGCGGACGTCGAGGCCGTGATCAGCGCCGAGTCGCTCGACCTGCGCTGGTTCCCCGTGGACGAGATCCCCGAACTCTCCGACGAGGCGACCCGCCGCCTGGCCCTCCGCGCCCGCGAGGCCCTGCGCTCCGGTTGACCGGGAGCCCGACCCGGTACCGGCTCGGGCTCTTGCGGCTCGGTGCCGCTGTGGCTCCGGATGGCTGGCCGCTCGCCCGGTGCGGCTCGGCGACGACCGCACCGGGCGGCCCGGCGGCCACCGGGAGATTCCCGGTCTCGGCGGCTTCCCGGAACGCATAGATTCCGATGAATCGGTCGATTTCCGGCCGTCTTCCGCAGGCGTTGGACCGTTTTATGCTTGTCTCACCTCTGCCTGGATATCTTCGTGCCAATCAGGCTGTACAGAGCGGATCGGGGCACTGTGAGCGTAGACATCGTGGCTGACAGGAGCGCCAGAGGTGCGGTCGTGACGCCGTCGCGGCGCTGGAGGATCCCCAAATCCCTCGCCTGGGCCGCGGTGACGCCGTTCGCCGCCTGGGCGGTGGCCCGGGTGGCCGGACTCGAACGCGACTCGCTGACCACCCAGCTCATGACCGGTACCCCGTACGTGGCGGCCGCCTCGCTCGTACCGGTGCTGCTGTCCGTGCTGACCCGTAACCGGGCCGCGACGGCCGTCGCGCTGGTCACCACCGCGGCGCTCGGCCTCAGCGTGCTCCCCAGGGCCTTCCGCTCCGGGGATGTGGTGACGGGAACGCCGCTGCGGGTGCTGACGCTCAACACGCTGTTCGGGCATGCCGAGCCCGACGCCGTGATGGATCTGGTCCGGCGGCTGGACCCGGACGTGCTGAGCACCCAGGAGCTGACCCCGGGAATGGTCGAGAAGCTGGAGGCGTCCGGTCTTGGCGGCATCATGCCGTACCAGGTGCTGGAGCCGGAGTGGAGCGCCGGCGGCAGCGGCCTGTACTCCCGGTATCCGCTGACCCCCAGGGAGAACCTGTTCGAGGCGATCGGGCACAACATGCCCGCCGCGCTGATGACCGTCCCCGGCGCCAAGCCCGTCGAGGTCATCGACGTGCACCCCTTCCCCCCGCTGGGCAGGCAGGTGTACGACTGGACGGCGGCGCTGGACGCCCTGCCCTCCGCCGCTCCCGACACGATCCGCATCCTCGCGGGCGATTTCAACGCCAGCCTCGACCACGCGGCCATGCGCCGTTTTCTTGGCCGCGGCTATCAGGACGCGGCCGACAGCGCCGGAGAGGGGCTGACCCCCACCTGGCCGGTCAACAAGCGCGTCCCGCCGCTGATCACGATCGACCATGTCGTGGTGGACCGGCGGGTGGGCGTGAACGCGGTCAGCGTGCACAGCGTTCCCGGCACCGATCACCGGGCCGTCTTCGCCGATCTACGCCTGCCCTCGCTCTGACGGCTCGGGCACCCGGGCCGCTCAGGCCGAGAGCAGCGCCCGGGTGTTGTCCCAGCCTTCGAGGCCCGGGTCGAGGAGGTGGAGGTCTCCGGGAGCGCGCAGGCGATGCCAGCCGGGCCCCCTGGCGACCATACGGCTGCCGGGCGCCGAGACACGGAGCGCCTTGACCGGGTCGAGGTCGTCGAAGCCCACCGAGGCCCAGCCCGGGTAGGGCAGGTGGGCGGCCAGCGCCACCGTGCCACCGCCCGCGGCAGGGCAGACGGCGATCCGTGCCCGGCCGAGTTCGCGGAAGAGCTTGCCGATGAGCAGCGGAGGCAGGTCGGGCGCGTCGGCGCTCAGCAGGACCGCCTGCTCGCCGTGGGGCAGGGCGGCGAAAGCTGCCTCGACCAGGGCGCTCCCCGAGAGGTCGGGGATCTCAACGACAGGGGTGCCCGGCCAGACGATCTCCTCCATGCCCGGTACGCTCGTCACCACGACCGGTGAGACGAAGTCGAGCCCGGCGACGAGTTCGTAGGTGTCCTCGGCGACGGCGGTCAGGAAGTCGGCGGCGTCGATTCCCGGCGGGGCCGCGTCCGCCACGGAGGGCGTGACGAGAACGGCCACCACTCGATCCTCTGTCACCATTCCTCCGCGGAGCCGTGGGCCGCCGTGGAGAATCCCTCCAGGAAACCCCGTGCCCGCTCGGCCTTGGGATATCGTTCCACGAGCACCCAGAAGCGCGAACCGTGACTCGGCACCAGCAGGTGGACGAGCTCGTGCATGATCACATAGTCCACCACCCACGAGGGCATGCCCCTCAGGCGCGTGGAGATCCTGATGGTTCCGTGATCCGGGGTGCACGAGCCCCAACGGTGTTTCTGGTTCTCCACCCAGCGCACGCTCGACGGTTTCGCCTCCCCGCCCAGGTAGCGGGCCGACAGCTCGACGGCTCGATCGAGGAGGTCGTCGTCCGAGGGACGTCTGCGCTGCTCCTTGGCCGCGAGTCGATCGAGCATACGGCGCACCCACTGTTCCTCGTCGGTGCTACTCAGACCGGCGGGGAGGAGCACGATCGTTTTCTCACCGTCGCGGTACGCAGAAACCGTCCGCCGGCGGCGAGAACTTCGGCGGACCTCGACTGTCTCGGGGGGCACATATGAACGGTAGCCGAGAATGGCGAATTCACACCAGGGGGTAGAACACGTTCCCGCTGGTCAATCCCCGTTCACCGATTGTTCGGCGGGAGCGATCAAGTGTGGTCACAACTTATCTAATTAACCTGGATATCAGCCGTCTCACGCGTTGCCGAATCGCGGGACCCGCTGTTCTCGCTGAGCCGCCAACCCTTCGAGCATGTCGTCGGAGGCCATGGTGACCGGCTGGGCAAGGGACTCCCAACGCAGTGCGGCGTCGAGATCGGCGTGCCCGCCGCCCGCGAGGGCGACCTTGGTGAGCCGGGTGGCGATCGGCGCGTTGGCGGCGATCCGCGACGCGATGCCCAGCACCTCGGCCATCAGCGACTCACCGGGAAACGTCCTGTTCACCAGCCCCGCGGAGGCCGCGTCCAGCCCTGTCATCGTCCGCCCTGTGAGCAACATCTCCCTGGCCACACCCACCCCGGCGACCCTGGGCAGCAGATAGGTGGCCGCCATGCCGGGATGCAGGCCGAGCGAGGTGAAGGGGGCGAGCAGCTTGGCCTCCTCGGCGGCGTAGACCAGGTCACAGGCGAGGGCGAGGCACAACCCCGCCCCGACGGCGGCGCCGTTGACCGCGGCGATGGTCGGCACCTCCAGATCGGCGATCGCCAGCCAGGTCCGGTAGAAGCCGAGCATCCGGTCGCGTAGGGCGGGGATGTCCTCGGTCCTCCGCTCCGCGAGCCAGGACAGCTCTCCCCCGGCGCAGAACGCCTTCCCCGCTCCGGTGACGACCACGCACCGCAGGTCGCGGTCCGCCGCGAGGCCGGCGACGGCCTGCCGCCACCGGGCGGTCATCGCATCGGTCATCGCATTGCGCAGGTCAGGGAGGTTCAGGGTGAGCACCGCGACACCGTTCTCACGCCGATCAATCAAGATCTCGTTCATGCCGGGGAGCGTAGTCCACGACGCTTTCCGCCCGGCCGCCGAGGGGCCTGCCGGGAAAACCCGCTCGATGGGAGTTGTCCACAGGGCAGGAGTTATCCACAGGCGGCGGGAAAGACGTCCGGGAGCCTGCGGGGGCGTGGCACGCTGGCACGCCCGGCCAGCCTGCTCACCGGCTCTCCCGCAGGCCGCCCCCCTTCGAGGAAAGGCCCTCTGATGCGACCACGCCTGAAGCCCGCGCTGCGCCGCGTCGCCCGTGACCGACGCACCCTGCAGTTCGGCCTGCATCCCCGGCACGCGGTGGTGCTGAGCGATCTGGAGCCGGAGGTCCGCCGCTGGGTGGAGAGTCTGGACGGCGTAAGGGATCTCGCGGGCGTGCTGGCCGGCGCCACCGACGCGGGTCTCGGTGAGGAGCGCGGCCGGACCCTGCTCGATCTGCTGGTCAGCCGGGGGGTGGTGGACGATGCGGCGGCGGGTCCCGGCCCGCTGCGCGCGCTCGTGATGGCCGAGCGCGACCGGCTCCAGCCCGATCTGGACGCGCTCTCCCTCTCCCCCGGCACGGTCGACGGAGGGCTTGCCGTGCTGGAACGCAGGCAGCAGGCCCGGGTGCGGGTCTACGGCGCGGGCCGGGTGGGCGCGCAGGTCGTCGCCCTGCTCGCCGCCTCAGGAGTCGGCCACATCTGCGTCGTCGATCCCGGTACGACCCGGCGACGGGATGTCGTCCCCGGCGGGCTCGGCTGGACGGAGGTGGGGATGAGCAGGCAGGACGGTGCGGTCGCGGTGGCCAGGAGGCTGGCGCCCGGCCTCACCGCGTCGACCGGCGACGGCGCCGCCCAGCTGGCCGACGGAGCCAGGCCGCCCGACCTGGCGGTGCTCGCTCCGGTGGTGCCTCTGGACGGCCTCCTCGTCAGGGAACTCGTCGAGTGGGGAATCCCACATTTGCTGGCAACCGCCTTCGAGGCCTTCGGTTCGGTCGGTCCGCTGGTGCTACCTGGCCGGAGCACGTGCCTGCACTGCCTAGATTTGACGCGACGCGATCGCGACCCCGGCTGGCCCATTGTCACTGCGCGCCTGGGCGGCTTCCCCGCAGGGGAGATCGCGTGCGGGACGACGCTGTCCGCGCTGGTGGCGGCATCGGCCACCGGTCATGCGCTTGCTTGGATAGACGGCCGTGAACCCGTTGTGACAAACAGCACAATGGAAGTATTGCCAGATTGGACGTGGAAAAGGCGATCCTGGAGTGTTCATCCTCAATGTCGTTGCTTCCGAAACGAGTTGGGTTCGCTAACAATGGTCGCGTCGGCTACCTGCCGCTGACGGACAAGCACAGCGAAGGGAGGGAGCGGCGTCTCGCTGTAACGGGGGACACGCCGCTAACCGAGGTGAGTGACCTTCCGCGTCGCGCCGTTGCGCGCTCTGCAAAGCTGGCGGCCCTTCCCATCGGGTTCGCCGGCCGTACCGCTCTCGGTCTCGGGAAACGGATCGGTGGCAAGTCGGCCGAGATCGTCGCCCAGGAGATCCAGGAACGCACCGCCGAGCAGATCTTCAAGGTTCTCGGGGAGCTCAAGGGCGGGGCGATGAAGCTCGGCCAGGCGCTGTCCATCTTCGAGGCGGCACTGCCCGCCGAGATCGCCGGCCCCTACCGCGCGACCCTGACCAAGCTCCAGGACGCGGCTCCGCCGCTTCCCGCCGCGACCGTGCACAAGGTTCTCGTCGAGCAGTTGGGGGACGACTGGCGGGAGAACTTCCAGTCATTCGACGACAAGCCCACCGCGGCCGCTTCGATCGGGCAGGTGCACAAGGCGGTCTGGCACGACGGCCGGACGGTCGCGGTCAAGATCCAGTATCCGGGAGCAGGAAAGGCCCTGCTCTCCGACTTCACCCAGCTGGCCAGGCTCGGCAAGCTCTTCGGGGTGCTACTGCCCGGTCTCGACATCAAGGCGGTCCTGAACGAGCTGCGCGAACGGGTGATCGAGGAGCTCGACTACCTGCGCGAGGCCGAGGCGCAGCACGCCTTCGCCCAGGAGTTCAAGGACGACCCCGATTTCCTGATCCCGGATGTCATCGCCGCCAACGAGCAGGTGCTCGTCTCCGAATGGGTCGACGGCATCCCGCTGTCACGGATCATCACCGGCGGCACCCAGGAGGAGCGCGATCGGGCCGGGCTCCAGCTCGTCCGGTTCCTGTTCTCCTCACCGGCCCGGCTGGGCATGCTCCACGCCGACCCCCACCCGGGCAACTTCCGGATCCTCGACGACGGCAGGATGTGCGTGCTCGACTTCGGCGCGGTCAACCGGCTGCCCGACGGGTACCCGCCGCTCTTCGGGAAGCTGACCCGCATCTTCAACAACGGCGACATGGAGACCGTGGTCCGGGGCCTGCGCGACGAGGGGTTCATCCGCCCGCACATCGAGATCGACACCGAAGCCCTGCGAGCGTTCCTCGCTCCCTACGTCGAGCCGACCTCCGTGGAGGAGTTCTCCTTCAGCAGGGAGTGGCTCCAGCAGCAGGCCGCCATGGCCACCGACCTACGTCCGGGCAACGTGGTGCGCCAGCTCAACCTGCCCGCGTCGTACGTCCTCATCCATCGGGTGCACACGGCGGGGATCGGCGTGCTCTGCCAGCTCGGCGCCACCGCCCGTTTTCGCCAGGAGGTCATCCGCTGGGTCCCCGGATTCTCCGACGAGGATACGGGAGAGCCCACCCTCGCCAGCGCCTGACCGGAGACGGCCCGGCGAGGCGCGTAAGGGGAGGTTCGGCGAGGCCCATGAGAGGCGACCCGCCGAATCGCATGAGGAGCGACCCGGCGAGACCCGTGCAGGGCGGCCCCGGTAAGGCGCACAAGTGGCGACCCGGCGAGACGCACAAGTAGCGGCGACCTGGCGAGACCTGTGAGGGGTGGACCGCCGAAACGCGTGAGGGGTGGCCCGCCGGAGCGGGTCACCCCTCATTCATCTGCCGTGTTCCGCTGTGCGTCCGCTATACGTCGCCGTCGATCCTCACGGATCAGACGAGGCGCAGGAGCGCGGTACGCAGGCGCGCCGAGGCGCGTTCCGCACCGCGCTGGGCGCGTTGGAGACGTTGAAGTCCAGCGGCCCTGCGATGCTCCTCCGCCTCGCGGTGGAGGGTCCGTATTCGGTCACGTACCAGTTCTTCTTGCATGGACGGCAGGTCGAGCCCCGTGGTGTCGAAGTAGCTCATCGGAATGGTCCTTTCGGGAACGTGTGATTCCTGGTTGATCGAGTTCTCGGTGGTCTGGGCGATGACCGGATTGTTCAGGCAGCGACCGGGTTCTTGCGCGGACGTCCGCGCGGACGCTTCCGGGGGACGATCGCCCCCCGCAGAACGAGCTCGCCGCCCCAGACTCCCCATGGCTCCTCGCGCTCCAGCGCGCGGGCCAGGCAGGCCTGGCGGATCGGGCAGCCTCCGCAGAGCGCCTTGGCGAACTCCACGTCCTCCGGAGACTCGGCGAACCACAGGTCGGGGTCGGTACGACAGGGGATTGTGGCTTCGTCGATCAGGTCCATGACCGTCTGGGCCCCCATCTGTTTCACCTCTCAGCTAGGTGTTGATCTTCGGCTACCTCTTGGGTGGGGGTCAGGAATGACGCGGACAAACAAGAAGGCCGCGGATCCTGGTGCGGATCCGCGGCCTGAAGGCTCTTTCCTCGGTCAGATTATGACCGGAGGATGCCTCCAGGGTTGCGGACCGCGCAGTCCACCGTTTCCGATGTGCTTGGTCGTTGCTGCGTAGCTGGCGCCCACGAAGGTCGGGACGGCCGGGGCCTCTGTCGTCACGAAGGCGATCGACGCGGCCTGGCGGTCGGCCTCGACCTGGAAGCGGGCAGGGTTGTCCTGCAGAGCCGGAGCTGCCGCGACACGAGCGAGGGAGACCTGGCTGCCGCAGGGCAGGCCGGTGTTACGACGCACGGAAGCAAGCCCCATCTGGGACGACATCAGGATGTTCTTCACAGCGGACTCACCTCCATTCGTAGATCGTCGGACAGGAACGTCCGATTCGCTTGACCATGACCCTAAACCCGGGCCACCAGAGCGGGCAACATATTTTCTACCTGCGACTTTGCGACTATCTCACGCGGATCATCGCCTCCTGCACTACCGACACGGCCAGTTCCCCGGACCGGGTGAACATCTCGCCCTTGGCGAGCCCGCGAGCCGCCCCCGACCACGGCGACTCCTGAGCGTAGAGCACCCACTCGTCCACCCGGATGGGGCGGTGGAACCACATCGCGTGGTCCAGCGAGGCGCCGGAGACATTGGAGGCGCCCCAGGCCAGGCCGTGGGTCAGCAGCACGGTGTCGACCAGGGTGAAGTCGGAGGCGTAGGCGGCGAGCACCACGTGCAGCAGCGGATCGTCGGGCAGCTCCGCCTCATAACGGAACCACACGTTGGTGTTTGAACCTCGAAGCTCCGGGTCGCGTTGGGCCTCCCAGGTGAGAGGGGTCACATAGCGGGCGTCCACCGGCCTGGGCTTGGACGCCCACTCGCGTATCAGTGAGTTCGTCCCCACGATCTGGAGCATCCGGTCCTGGTAGGACGGCAGTTCCTCAGGATCGATCACCTGGGGCATCGTGGCCGCCTGGTGCTCGACGCCGGTCTCCTGCACGTGGAAGGAGGCCGACATGGTGAATATCGCCTTGCCGTGCTGGATGGCCACCACCCGCCGGGTGGTGAAGGAGCGGCCGTCACGGACCCGCTCCACGTTGTAGACGATCGGGATGGCCGGGTCTCCCGGGCGAATGAAATAGGCGTGCAACGAGTGGACGTCGCGGCCCTCGGGCACCGTCCGCCCCGCGGCGACCAAGGCCTGCGCGGCCACCTGACCACCGAAGACACGCTGGATACGCTCCTCGGGACTGCGTCCCCTGAAGATGTCGAGCTCGATCTGCTCCAGGTCAAGCAGGTCCAGGAGCTCCTTTAACGCCTCGTTCACGCGCCCTCCGTATGTTTTGCGGCGGCACGGCATAGTTCGAACACCGCTTCACCGTAGCGCTCCAGTTTGACGCGTCCGATTCCCGTAATCGTTAACAGGTCCTGTTCGGAGACCGGTGCCCGCTCGGCGATGGCCTGAAGGGTGACGTCGGTGAAGACCGCCCACTGCGGGAGCTTCTCCTTCTTCGCGACTCCCGTACGCCATGCCTTCAGCGCTTCGAGCAGTGCCTCGTCGTAGTCCGCGGGACAGGCGGCACACCTGCCGAGCTTCTGCTCGGCGGCGGCCATCAGGGTCTTCCCGCAGATCCGGCAGCTGATCGGCGCGGCGACCGCGCGGCGGTCAGCCACCGCGGGTGTGCGGCTCCGCTGCGTGGCACGACCGGTCAGCCCGTCCAGGAACCGGGAGGGTTTGCGGGAGCGCCTGCCTCCCGGCGAACGCGCCAGCGCCCACGACAGCCCCAGGTGGGCTCGGGCGCGGGTGACGCCGACGTACAGGAGGCGACGTTCCTCCTCGATCTGCTCAGGTGTCTCCGCGTAGATGATCGGCAGCATGCCCTCGGTGACGCCGACGAGGAAGACCGCGTCCCACTCCAGGCCCTTGGCCGCGTGCAGCGAGGCGAGGGTGACCCCCTCGACCGGCGGCGCGTGCTGCTCACTGGCCCGGCGCTCCAACTCCGCGACGAAGGCGGGCAGGTCCGCGCCCGCGGTGGCGAGGTCCTCGGCGAGGTCGGCCAGAGCTTTCAGCGACTCCCACTTCTCGCGGGCCTTGCCTCCGCCGGGCGCCTCGGGGGTGAGCCCGATGCCGGACAGGATGTGGTGCACGGTCGAGGTGAGCGTGTCGCCGGGTTCGGCGGAGCGTGCGGCGCCGCGCAGCAGCACGACCGCCTGGCGGACCTCGGGGCGCTCGAAGAACCGGTCGGCGCCGCGCAGCACGTACGGCAGGCCGGCCTTGCTGAATGCCTGCTCGTACGCCTCGGACTGGGCGTTGACCCGGAACAGCACGGCGATCTCACGGGTCGGTACGCCGCCGGTGACGAGTTTCCGCACCGCCCGCGTCACCCCCTCCGCCTCGGCGGTCTCGTCGTCGTACTCGGCGAAAACCGGTTCGGGACCGTCCGGACGCTGGGCGATCAGGGCGAGCTTGTGCGGGGTCCTCGCCCTGTCGAGCACCCGGTTGGCCAGGGAGACGACCTGGGGGGTGGAGCGGTAGTCACGGACCAACTTGATCACGGTGGCGTTGGGGTACTCGACCGAGAAACCCGTCAGGTAGCGAGGCGTGGCTCCGGTGAAGGAGTAGATCGTCTGGTTGGGGTCGCCGACCACGCACAGGTCGTCGCGCCCGCCGAGCCAGGTGTCGAGCAGCAGCTTCTGCAGCGGGTTGACGTCCTGGTACTCGTCGACCACGAAGTAGCGGTACTGCCTGCGGATCTCATTGGCCACCTCGCGGTGCTCGGTCATCACGGCCGCGGTGAGCTCCAGGATGGTCTCGAAGTCGACCAGGTGCCGGTCGCGGCGGAGGGTCTCGTACGCCTCGTAGAGCCGGGAGACCTCCTCGGCCGGTACGGGCGAGGTCCGGCCGGCCTTCTTCGCGGCCGCCGCGTAGTCCTCGGGGCCGATCTGGGTGACCTTGGCCCACTCGATCTCGGAGGCGATGTCGCGCAGCTCCGGGCGGTCCTGGTTCTTGCGCAGGGAGCGGCAGGCGTCGATCAGCAGCGGCAGCTTCGACTCGATCACCCTGGGCGGGTCACCGCCGATGACCCGCGGCCAGAAGTAGGTGAGCTGACGCAGTGCGGCGGCGTGGAAGGTGCGCGCCTGCACGCCCGGCGCGCCGAGCTGGCGCAGCCGCTGCCTGAGCTCACCGGCCGCCCGTGTGGTGAATGTCACCGCCAGCACACCCTGGGCGTCGACCACCCCGTTGCGGACGGCGTGCGCGATGCGATGGGTGATGGCCCGGGTCTTGCCCGTCCCCGCGCCGGCAAGGACGCAGACCGGTCCCCGGACGGCTTCGGCCACCTCACGCTGCTCTGGATCCAGTGCCGCCAGAATGTTGTCGGGCCCCACAGAGCCTCCTTACAAGCAGTCGAACGGACCGGGCCGCAACATCCTCCCAGGCTCTGGCCAAACCTCGCTCATTCTGGCAACATGCCGCCTTCAACCTGTATCGATCACCGAGATGCATAAAGTGGGCCTTTTGCCCCACAATGAGGTGCGACTGGTTCCGGGGAAGGAAGAGGCCCGTGCGAAGCTGGGTAACCGTGGGTGCGCTCGCTCTGGCGGCGACGGTGGTTGGACCCGCGGTGCTGCACACGACCGCGTCCGCACACGCGATCTCAGCGCCGACCCAGGTCGGTGGTGGGAAGGTGGGCAAGACCACCCCGACGCCGGCTCCATCTCCATCTCCATCTCTGTCTCCGAGCACGGAGGCCACCCCGCTGGTCCAGGGCACCCTTGTCGAGACCGTGGCCTACGGCCGGCACGTGCGCCAGCGCATGGACGTCTGGTACCAGCCCGACGAGCTGAAGCGGCCGGGCGTCTTCCTGGTCCACGGCGGCTGGTGGTCCTCGGGTGACAAGAAGTACATGACCGAGGTGAGCCGTAGCTACGCCGAACAGGGCTACGTGGTCTTCAACATCAACTACCGTCTCTCGGGCGACGCCTCCTGGCCGGCCCCGCGCACCGACACCTTCGGTGCCATCGCCACCGCGCGGCGGCACGCGGCGCGCTGGTCCTTCGACCCGAACAACTACGTGGTCGTCGGCTTCTCCGCCGGAGGCCATCTGGCCACCGCCGTCGGCACCTACAAGAACGGCCTGCCCGGCCTGCGCGGCGTGGTCGGCATCTCTCCGGTGATCTCCCCGCTCACCGCGTACACCGAAGGCATCGGCACCCTCGACCAGAACAAGCGCAAATTGCGCGATTCAGCTATCAAGCTCGCCGGGGGCTGCGGGCCCACCGGCAAGTGCGCCAGGGTGTGGACCAGCATGGAGGTACCGTGGCACGCGAGCCGCGGCGACGCGCCCATGCTGATCGTGCACTCGTCGGACGAGTTCGTGTCGGCGGAGCACAGCAGGCAACTCAAGGAGCACCTGCAGCAGGTCGGCGTGCCGGTGACGGTGCTGACCGAGCAGGGCATCGAGCACAGCGCACCTCTTTACCGGCTGCCCGGCGTGGCGGAGCAGGTCCAGCAGTGGGTCGCGGAGAAGCTTCTCTCATCGGGAAGATGAAGGGCTCTCACGTTGTTGCCAATGGCGCCGAACATCACATGAGGGGATTTTTCACGACATGGCGCTGACTGTGTACACCACCACCTGGTGTGGCCCCTGCAAGCGGTTGAAGAGCCAGCTCAGCCGCGAGGGCATCTCCTACAACGAGGTCGACATCGAGAGCGATCCGGACGCCGCCACGTTCGTCATGAGCGTCAACAACGGCAACCAGGTCGTGCCCACCGTCGTGGTCGACTCCCCCACCGGCCAGATCGTCAGAACCAACCCCTCGGTGATCGAGGTCAAGCGCATCCTGGCGGGCGTGTAACCGTCCCACCGCACCACCCGAGCCCCGGTTCCATCGAAAACCGGGGCTCCCGCATGCCGGGGTCCCGGTAGTAATGGCGCAGGATCCAACGGATATGCCTTTCACCTGCGCGAGGGGCGATCTCGACGCGCCAGGGGTTGCCCCACTTACTCGTTCGATCCACGATGGTCACGGTCGGGGGCAGGCGCCATCCTGCGACTCTGCGCCGCTGGATCCGGACACCGGTCCGCGGCCGGTCGGCCTCCTCGGGTAGCCCACACTCGGCCGGCGTCACCAACGCTTCCCCGCCGGCGGGCACCGAAGGCGTTCGGCGTCGATCGCCCCGACCTCGGCAGGTCGGGCACGTGCACACAGGCAAGATCGAATGAGAAGGGACGCATGCCACCGGCGAGAGATAACACAAATTTGTGTTATCTCTGTCTTGTGTGTCATCATAGCGATATGGTGAGCGATGAAGAGTTGGCGTACGCCGACCGGGTGGGCCGGTTCTACGCGCGCGAGTACGGCTTCCCCCCGATCGCGGGCCGGGTTCTTGGCTACGTGATGACGTGCTCCCGGGAACGGTCGACCATCGGGCAGCTGAGTGAGGACCTGAAGGCGAGCCGCACGGCGGTCACGAACGCGGTGCGACTTCTGGAGGACCATCACGCGCTGATGCGGTCACGTCCGGCCGGGGAGCAGGCCGACTACGTGACGATCGATCCGCGGATCCTCGAACCGGATGGCTTCACCGCCGCGGTGTACCGGGAACACGCCGCTCTCGCCCGGGACGGGTTGGCCTTCCTCGGCGACCACGACAGCCCGCGCCGCGCCACGCTGCAGGAGGCCATGGAACTTTACGAGTTCCTCGCCGAGAAGCTGCCCGCGGTCCTCGACGAGTGGCGTCGTCAGCGACGCCGCCCCTGACCACCCCCCGATTCCCCTCTACCCACCAAGGATCCCCCATGCCGGAAAAACTTCGAATCCCGTCTGCGGACGCCGTCCTGGACGCCACCGACCACGCCGGCCCGGACCCGGCCGTGGTGCTCCTCAACGGGGCCTTCGGCACCCAGCGCGACTGGAACCGCGTGATCACCGCGCTGGGCGGCACATATCGCATCATCTCCTTCGACGAACGTGCCCGCGGCAGGTCGACGCGGTCGTCGGACTACTCGTTCGCGGGCTGCCTAGAAGACCTGGACGCGGTACTCGCCACGACCGGACTCACCGGCACGGCCCGCCCGATTCTCGTCGGCTGGTCCTACGGAGCCGCGGTGGCCGTCCGCTACGCCGCGGACCATCCGGACGCGGTGACCGGCCTGGTCCTCATCGACGGGGCCTTCCCCATCTCCATGCAGTCGGCCGAGGAACGCGCGAAGACCCGCAGCACGTTCCGAAAAATGGGTCCGCTGATGCGGCTGCTCGCCCTGTTCGGCCGGTCGACGACCATGTCGCCCGATGAGGCGGCCACGGTGAACATCGAACTCGACGACGTCCTCGGCCAGCTTGGGCCGGCCTACGACCGGATCACCTGCCCGGTCCGGTTCCTGATCGCCTCCACCCGCCACCCCGGCGCGACCGACGAACAGCTACGCACGATGCGCGCCGCGATCGATCCCGTCATCGCCGCGCATCCCAACATCACCGTCGACGCGAGGCTGCCCTGCTCTCACCTGCAGATCTTGTCCAAGTACCCGGACAGCGTCGTCACAGCGATCCAGCACGCGGCCCCCTCCGCCCCCACCCCGTGACTCGTCCGCCGGACGCCGCTTCCCAGCCGGTCGGCACATCCACGGTCGATCTACGCCGCAACCGCGCCTACCGCCTGTTGATGGCCGGGCGCACACTCACCCTGACCAGCGCGAGCATGACCGGTTTGGCCGGGGTGCTGCTGGCCTACGACCTCACCCACGACCCGGCAGCGGCCAGCACGATCATGGGCCTGTCACTGATCGGCATGCTCGTCGCCACCCTGCCGGCCGGGTGGCTCGCGGATCGCTTCGACCGGCGCACCGTCATGATCACCGTCGCGGTCGGGCACGCGGCGCTGATCGCCTCGATCCCCGTCGCCGCCTGGCTCGGCATCCTGACCCTCACCCAGCTGGCCATGGTGACCTGCGCCACTGGAGCGGTGTCGATGGGCTACCCACCAGCCGAGCAGGCCGCGCTCGTGCAGGTTGTCGCCACCAAGGACCTGGACACGGCGCTCGCGCTGAACCAGGCCCGGTCCTCGGCCGCAAGCATCACGGGGCCGCCACTGGCCGGAGCGCTCTACTCCGTCGCCGGCACGCTGCCCTACGTCGCCGACAGCATCGCCAACCTGATCGCGGCCGCCTGCGCGGCTGCGATCCGCGACGACCTGCGACCAAAAGTCGATCGCCCCCGCACGTCGGTGGTCGGCGAGCTGATGGCCGGTATACGGTTCTTTGCCACACACCGCGGTCTGCGGCCGCTGAGCCTCGTGATCGCCATGTCCACAGTCGGGTTCTGGATCCTATACACCGGCACCGTCCTCGGCCTGCAGCACCGCGGCGCCCCGCCATCCCAACTCGCTCTGCTCCAGGCCGGATTCGGCGTGGGCAGCCTGCTTGGCGCGCTGGCCAGCCGTCTCATACTGCGCCGCCTCGCCCTCGGACACACCATCGCCCTGACCCTGGCCGGCCTCCTGCTCGTCGGCTCAGGCCTCACCCTGGCTACCACCACCCCGGCCGCCGTCACGCTCCTGACCCTGTTCGGAGCCACCTTCCCGGTGGCGAACATCGGCGTCCTCACCTGGTTCGTCCGCAGCACACCCGACGGCCTCGTCGGGCGAGTCACCAGCGCACTTGGACTCATCGCACTATCGGCAGCACCGGTCGGAACCCTCGTCGCCGGACACCTGCTGGCCTACACGAACCAGACCATCGCACTGACCGCCGGCCTCGCCGCTCTCACCGCGGCGCTGACTGTCACACTGACCCATCCCGCAGTCCGCACCCTGCCGCGATTAGCACGCTGAGACACCGGCCCACGACCACCCCACGGTCATGGAGGTGCTCGTGGCCTTCATCCGGGAGCACTCCCGAGACGTCGAGACCGACGAAGAAGAGAATGTGAAACCTCGTGGTCCGGGGTTGAGGACCGACCTGCAGGCCACACTCACCGTGATCGGCCGACGTGCCGTCGCCCATGACACGCCCGGCGCGAGGATCGACCTCACCCGCGCGAACCTCACCGACGCGCATATCGTTGGTGTGGTGGGCCTGCAGCTCGCGCCGGAGGTGACCGCTCCGCCGGAGGGGCCCGAGACGGGGTTGTGATCACTCTTCGGTCCGATTCCTCCACGAGGGCCGTTCCCGTAGGTAGGGGTCCCCGTAGCTTCGGCCGGAAATCCAACAGATGTGCCTCTGGCCTGCATGGACAACAGAGCTCAGGCCTGGCCCATCAGCCTGAGACCTCTGCATAAGCGCAGGTGAAAGGCATATCCGTTGGATCCCGCGCCATTACTACCGGGACCCCTATGAGCGACACCGGCTGAGCGCATGGTCTGGGCGTCGTTACGCTGAGGTCTATGGAAGATACGGAACATGAGTCATCTGATGGCTCCTACCGGTTCTTCGACGAGCAAGAGGTGTTCGACGCGCTTGACCACGGCGCACCGCCGCTTCCCACAGTTCTCCCGCCCGGCTCGGCCGCGATCGCCGCAGCCGGACAGTGGGGCCGCTACGGGTCGTTGATCGTAGTGTTCCGCGACCCCGAGGATAGTGAGCTCTACGACGACGTCTCCCTACCGACACGCTCAGCGGCCGGACAGTGGGAATATCCGTTTGCCGCCTCGGGAGGCGGCATGCCGGAATGGGTACTGCACCGGCCGGACGCGCCACTGCCCGATTGGCACGGCAGCGACCTGGTGAGCTTGTCGGGCCAGCTCGCCCGTCCCGATACCGAGTGGGTGGCCAACCTGACGGTGATGGCGACGCGACGGGTAGCAGCCGTGCAGGTGCACTACGCCGACGACGTCATCGACCTGCCCGTCCCGGCCAGTGGCCTGGTCACCGTGCCGCACGCCATTCGCCATGTCGACGACCGCGCCAAGTTCCGGGGCTTCGACGACTCCGGCGAACTCATCGCTGTCACGCACTACCAGCCGCTGACCGACGACGACCGCAGATACAACTGGCCCGATGCCTCGTCGTGGACCGACTGATGCACAGGTCAGCTTGTCAAGCGTTCCTGATCCATGCCCTCGGCGCGGGCCTGGTCGACCAGCCGGCCTACCAGCTCGCGATCCGACGCCTTGTCTTTCCGCGTCACCGCGGCTTCCTCCAGGTCCATGTCTGCGGATGCCTGAATCACAGTACTCATCAGGTGTATCTCCTTGATCAGGAGTTACACCGAAAACCGTACAGTCCCCCTCCCAGGCGTCCCTCCTGATGCGAAAAATTCGCATCAGATGCGAATGGTAGTGAAGCACCCTGGTCAGCTCCATGCCTCCTTTTCACTGAGATTGGTGCCTTCCGAAGCGCGATCCCGCAGTGCAGGTCGCGGGCGCATGCTAACCGTGTCGTGTACACACCCGATGCAATTGCTCACAGAATGCGGCGGGTCAGCAAGATAGGCGATCAGGGGCCCTGATCGCGGCGGCCCCCGTCCGACGGCTCCGATCGCCGCCCCCATACAGCCCGTAACCAGCCGAGGTCCCCGTTGAGCCTCCAGGCCGAGTCAACTTTGCGCAATCCACAAAAGATGATCTATTGTTTATTGATCAGGTGATCTACCGTCTGTTAACTCGGAGGTTTGGATCGTGTTCAAACGGGGACTCGGCGTACTCGCTGCCGCAGCGCTTCTATGTGCCATGAGCGGACCGATAACCGCATCAGCGGCATCGACTACACCGACGGCATCGGCGTTGGCCTGGCATACGATTAATTACTACTACCCGGCCAATGCGACGACACTGGCCCAGTGCAGGGTTGATGGCAAGAACTACGGGGGCACCTGGCAGTGCCGGTACTACCCTGACAGTTACCCCCCTCACCAGGGACAGACTCACTATGAGCTTCAAGTGCAGCGGTAGGGAGTCCTTTCTCCGGGCGTTGCTTGGATAAGGCGGGCCGGTATACGCCAGCCGTTGCATTCGACGGTTATGGACCCGGCTGTTGATTAGGTGAACAGGTACGGAGTGACGTACACCCCCCGGCGACGCTTTCGTGCTCGTTGGGGTGGTGGTCAAGGAAGAAACGGCCGGAGTACGCCAACCGGTGGTTCCCCGCGCCGCCGCTGACCGTGGCCCCGTTTCGGGACTTGCGGGACACCCCTACGCGTAGGCGCGCGTCCAGCGGCAGGGGCGGCCTCTCCCGAGCCCCAGCACAACTGTCCGGTTCGCCCGGATTTCATGAAGGTCAACGCGTGAGCCGTGCGCCTTCACCAGGCCGGGCTGCCCTGCCGCTGCGAGGCAGGGCAGCCCGGCCTGGTGCGGTGCGCTGGGCGGCAGCGCGGGTGAGGGCGCCGGCCCTCAGGCCGAGATGCGGCTCGCGGTGCCGGGCTGGTGGCGGGCGCGATGGTGGTGGAGTTCGGTGTTGATGCGCAGGGCCTCGGCGAGCTGGTCTTCCAAGATGATGATGCGGCAGGCGGCCTCCAGGGCGGTGCCCTGGTCGGCCAGTTCGCGGGCGGCCAGGCGGAGCTGGTAGCGGGAGTAGCGGCGATGACCGCCCTCGGAGCGCTGCGGCTCGATCAACTTGGCGGCGCCCAGGTTGCGCAGGAACGCCGGGGTGACGCCGAGCATCTCGGCGGCCCGGCCCATGCTGTAGGCGGGGTAGTCCTCGTCGTCGAACCGGTGAGCGGGCCTGTGACCCGGTGTGGTGAGGAGCCCAAGCCCATCGGCCCCATCGGCTCTTCCCGCGGTGTCGGCCCGTAGGGCCGGTTCAGCCATATCGGCGTCGGCGCGGAGCCTGGGCTGCGCGCTATCGATGCTTGGTCCATACAACCTTCCCAACGACCTGCTGGAAAATGCCAACAGGGCCCCGGCGCCATGATGCGCCGGGACCTCCGAGGTTCAACACCATCTACCGGCCCTGGGGCCGACTTACCTGCTTCCGCATGTGGCCGCCCGATGCGGGCGGGGATGCGGGGATCGCGAATGCGTGACCGTAGACCACCGGACAAGCCGTTTGAGATCTCTAAATGGGCTGTCCAGGTGGCGTGGGAGAAGGTCAAGGCGAATAAGGGCGTAGCTGGGGTGGACGGGGTATCCATCGGGGAATTCGAGAAGGATCTGAAGAACAACCTGTACAAGATCTGGAATCGAATGTCCTCGGGAACGTACTTTCCGCCTCCGGTCATGGCTGTGGAGATCCCGAAAGCGCACGGCGGTGGCACCAGGATGCTGGGCGTTCCTACCGTGGCGGATCGGATCGCGCAGACGGTGGTAGCCGGGGTGCTGGAAGCGAAGGTCGAACCGATCTTCCATCCAAGTTCCTATGGCTATCGTCCGGGCCGCTCGGCGCTGGATGCGGTCGGGGCCTGTCGGCAACACTGCTGGGAGTTCGACTGGGTGGTCGAGTTCGACATCCGGAAGTTCTTCGACTCCGTGCCTTGGGCTCTGATCGTCGAGGCGGTCCAGGCGCACACCGACCTGCCGTGGGTGGTGCTGTATGTCCAGCGGTGGCTTGCCGCGCCGCTGGCACTGCCCGACGGAACCTTGCAAGATCGAGAGCGTGGAACCCCGCAGGGGTCGGCGATCTCACCCGTCCTGGCGAATCTGTTCCTGCACTACGCGTTCGACGCCTGGATCGCCCGGGAGTTCCCGGATGTGGTGTTCGAGCGCTACGCCGACGACGCGGTCGTGCACTGCTCCAGCCTGGGGCAGGCCGAACGGGTGTTGGCGGCGATCAAGGGACGGATGGCCAAGGTCGGACTTCACCTGCACCCGGACAAGACCCGGATCGTGTACTGCAAGGACGACAGACGGCGCGGCTCACACGAGCACACGTCGTTCACGTTCCCGGGGTTCACCTTCCGGCCGCGAGGGGTGCGGACGAAGACCGGGAAGATGCGCTGCGGCTTCAACCCGGCGGTCAGCAAGGAAGCCTTGAAGCAGATGGGGGCGAAGGTGCGAGCCTGGCGGCTCCACCATCGCTCCGGGTCCTCCGAACACGACCTCGCACGGCAGATCAATCCGGTCGTGCGGGGCTGGATGCAGTACTACGGGGCGTTCTACCGCTCCGCGCTGCATCCCCTCCTGGCCCGCATCAACGCCTACCTGATGCGGTGGTCGCGCAACAAGTACAAGCGGCTACGGAGCCGAAAGAAGGCCCAAGCCCAGTGGGAAAGGGTCGTGAAGCTGCGGCCCGCGTTCTTCGCTCACTGGATCTGGGTGAACACGGTTCCGGCAGTCTGGTGACCAGGACGACAAGAGCCGTGTAACGAGAGATTGTTACGCACGGTTCTGTGGGAGCCCCGGGCTGAGACGCCCGGGGCGACCCGACCGGTGGCACCCGCTCGACCCCGTGACCAGGCGGCGCCCCCGGTATTGCTCGGCGGGATGTCGTCAAGCGGCCTACCGGGCCCGGCGCCGAGAGGCCGATCTGGCTGACCGACTGGCCGAGGTACGTGGCGAGCTGGCCGGTGACGCCGACAAGATCGCCGATGCCGTCGACGACCTCCTGGGGCTCGTCGACCAAGAGGACCCGGCTCCGGGCTGGGAGGTGCGGGCGGTCGCGCTCGCCGATGCCGTGGCCGTTCGCACGGCCGAGTTGGCCCGTCGCGCCCGCGAGCATGCCCGGGTGGCCGACGAGCTGGCGACGCGCCGTCGCTGAAGTGGTGGCCACCGACACGAGGTAACCAGGCTGGAGACCGAGGAGTTTTTCGGGGCGCGAACCGCGAGAAAGAAAAATCTACAAGAAGTTTTTTCGGCTTTCCGAGCGAGATGAATTGCTCATGTTGTCCGAGGTAGAACGCTTCGACAGACCCGCGTTTTCTACAGTCATTTAGCGTCTACCTGCATGTTTGCCGATTGCGAGCGCCTCAGACCTCTTTTACTCTCGCCTGCATGGCCCGTTCGTCTGGCAGGTTTCGCCGGACGGTTCGGTAGGCACCCGGCGCCATGTCGGGAGAAAAGAGAGAAAGTGAACGGGGAGTCCTCCGACGAAAAACCGCGGCCTGACGCCGAGGCCGACAAGGCGGCCGCGCGGTACTGGAGGGCACGCACGTACCTCGTCTACCTGAGGGGCGCGGTGTGGGTCCTGTGAGTGGCGCTCAGCCCGGGTGATGCTCCCCCCGTGGATCCCTTCATGTAGGGGAGGAGTCTCCTGTCAGCCGCGGTTCTCCAGCCAGCGGGCAGGAGACCCCTTTCGCGAGGGTATTCCGGCGGGACGTCGACACCTCGGAGAGAGGAGTTTTGAGAGTTTTAAGAGGGGTCCTACGCGCGGGCGCGCGAGATCGTCATAAGGGCTCGAAGTCCTCGCCGCCCGGTGCGCGAGGTGGTCCGCGAGACCGTCGTGGAGACCCGCTTCGTCATCGCGCCCCGCGAGCCCGCTGGGGATCCCGTAGCTTCGGCCGGAAATCCAACAGATGTGCCTCTGGCCTGCATGGACAACAGAGCTCAGGCCTGGCCCATCAGCCTGAGACCTCTGCATAAGCGCAGGTGAAAGGCATATCCGTTGGATCCCGCGCCATTACTACCGGGACCCCATGCCTGGCCCCGCACACCCGTGCACCGCGTACCGGTACGAGGGTCAGGGCCGGAGAAGATCTCGTGAAAGCCCCGAAGAGGGCACCTGTCACCGGCGGCCGAGCCCACGCGGTCTTGGCCGCCGGATCCGTCAGCGCCCGTGGCGTACGGCGGACACGGCGGCGGACACGGCGGCGGACACGTTCACCAGTCGCCGGTCAGCGGTGCGCCGTACCAGGTCTCGATGAGCCTGCGGGCGATCGACAACTCCGACGGCAGGCGCACCTCGCCGCTCTCCATCGCGGCCAGCAGCTCGGCGCGGCTGAACCAGTGGGCCTCGGCGATCTCCTCGGAGTCCAGTACGAACTCCGTCGACGTGGCCCGCGCGAAGAAGCCGAGCATCAGGCTGCGCGGGAACGGCCAGGGCTGGCTGCCCATGTAGCGCGCGTCGGCGACCCGCACGCCGACCTCCTCGGACACCTCGCGCGCCACGGCCTGTTCCAGTGACTCGCCCGGCTCGACGAAACCGGCCAGCACCGACAGCCGCCCCTCGGGCCACTGCGGTCCTCTGGCCAGCAGGCACCTGTCGTCGTCATCGTGGATCAGCATGATCACCGCAGGGTCGACCCGGGGAAAGTGCTGGCTGTCGTCCTTGGGGCAGACGCGCACATGCCCGCCGGCCCGCACCTCGGTGCGGCTCCCGCATCGGGGGCAGTACTCGTGGGTGGAGTGCCACGCCTCCAGGGCGACCGCGTACACCAGCAGACCGGCGTCCAGATCGCCCAGCAACGATCCCACCTGGCGCAACCCGGCGACGACGGTCTGCCCCTCACCCAGTTCCGAGGGGTCGAGCGGGGAGACGATCCGGTTGAAGGAGCCGGTATGGGTGGCGGTGGCCGGCGACGCCGTCACGGCGAAGTAGGCGATGCCCTCCGCGTCGACGCCGAGCAGGTAACGCTCTCCCTCGGGAGCGTCGGCGGTGGACAGCAGGACCAGCTCCGCCTCTCCGCCGCTGCGCCGGATCAGCGCCTGCCCGTCGTCGACGACCACGACCCTGGTCGCGCCGTCCGCCCAGGCCCGCTCCAGCCACTCGGTGTCGCCGCGGAGCACCGCCGACCTGTCGATGGCGCTGCGCGCGAGCAGCAGCGGCCCCAGAAGTCCTTCTTGTGCAGTGATCTCCACGCCGTTCCGCCTCCCCAAACGAGTGCACATATTACGCCGCCGGAACGCGGAGCCGCACAGGGCCGACGGCGTCACCCCTGGCCGGAGACCCTCCAGAAAAGACCCCGTCTTTTGACGACACGGACGTATACGGTCAATAGACCGATCATCCCGGCGTGATGATCTCCATCCCGCTAGGATGCACCGAGTTAGGTTAGCCTTACCTGATATCGGGGGTTCCTGCATTGCGGCTGTACCTCACCGCGCTGAAACCGACGGACTCGGTCACCGACGGCTTCCTCCCGGCGGCACGCGCACTCGGGTGCGAGGTCACGATCCTCACCGACCGGCCGGAACAGTACCGCGACCATGGAGCGGAGGTGCTCCGTTGCGACGTGCGCGACGCGCGGGCGATGATCGACACCGTCGCGCACCACCGCACCCCGGACGCGATCTTCTCGAACTCCGACCACATCCAGGCGGAGACCGCGCTCGCCGCCGCGTACTTCGGACTCCCCGGCAAGGACTGGCGGGCCTGCGTCGACACCAAGAACAAGGCGCTCACCCGGCGGCGGCTGGCCGCGGCCGGGGTCGAGACCGTCCGTACCGCGCGGCTGGCACCGGCCGACCCGCCGGTCGCGGACCTGCCCTTCCCCTCGGTCGTGAAACCGTGCGAGGGCGTGGCCAGCGAGGACGTCGTGCTGGTCCACGACGCGGGCGAGCTCGCGGCGGCCGTCCTGTCCATCAGGGACAGGCGGCCGGCGGAGACGCTGGTCGTGGAGGAGTATCTCGACGGCCCCCTGCACACGATGGAGACGCTCGGCGACGGCGAACGGATCAGGGTGCTCGGCGGTTTCCGCACCACTCTCGGACCGCTGCCGCACTTCGTGGAGGAACGGCTCGACTGGGAGCCGCCTCCCGGCCGCGACCACGTGCTGCGGGCGCTGGAGGCACTCCGGGTGGGGTTCGGGGCCTGCCACACCGAGTACGTGATGACCCCGGCCGGACCACGGATCGTCGAGGTCAACTACCGGGTGATCGGCGACCACTGCGACTTCCTGCTGGCGAGCCTGCTCCAGGTGCCGTTGTTCGAGCTCGTCCTCGGGACGCATCTCGGGATGGGGCCGGCGGACCTCGCCCCGGTGCGGGGGCACGGGACCGCGCTGAGCCTGGTCGCCGATCGTTCGGGGACCGTGGTGGAGGCTCCCGGGACCGTCGTCCCCGCCTCCGGCGACCCGGTCCGGATCTGGCACCGGCCGCTGCGCGCCGTGGGCGACCGGATCGACCTGAGCAACACCAACCGCGACTACCTGGGCATCGTCCGCGTGACCGGGCCCGACCGGGCGGGCGTGGACGCCGCCGTCGCGGCCTTCAGGGCGGAGCACCCGTGGGTGATCGCATGAGC
The DNA here is from genome assembly GCF_050943795.1 of Streptosporangium sp. CA-115845. Lineage (NCBI taxonomy): Bacteria > Bacillati > Actinomycetota > Actinomycetes > Streptosporangiales > Streptosporangiaceae > Streptosporangium > Streptosporangium sp. CA-115845. The sequence goes on from NZ_CP191988.1 coordinate 8,683,255, forward strand.
CGGGAGCCCGCGAGCCGGCGGGTGGCCGGCCGGGGCGCCGGGAACGACTCCGGGATCGGCTCCAGAAACAGCTCCGGGATCGGCGGAGGTTCGGTGCGCGGGCGGGAGTCGTACCTCGCCATCCGGGTGCTGAACGCGCTGCTGCGCGAGGACTACGGCGGCCTGGCCAGGCGGGTGACCCACGGCAAGGACGGCGTCGCGCTGGTCCTGCCGGGGGGCAGACGGGTGCGGCTGGTCCCCGGCTCGCTGTTCCAGGACTTCGTCGCGGCCCCGCAGGAGGCACTCCATCTGCGGGAGGTCCTGCACACGCTGCGGGAGGTCTCCGACCCCGCCGACGCGGCCGGGGTCGAGTCGTTCGCCAGGGAGTGCCACGAGGCGCTGCGCGCCCTCGACCTGCACGACCTCCACCGCGAAGAGGTGCTCGCCAGACTGGCCGCCGCCACCGCACACCCCGCCATCCCGCACCCCGACGCCACGTCCGACGCCACGTCCGGCACCGGGCGGCCCGCGGGACACCGAGCCGGACACGGCACCATGAGCACGACGGGAACCGGTGGCGGACGCGGCAGCGTGTGGTACGAGACGCTGGCCGCGTTCGTCGATCACCCCGTCTACCCGACGGCCCGGTGCCGGATCGGCCTGTCCGACGAGGAGCTGACCGGGTACGCACCGGAGTTCGCGCCCGCCTTCGAGCTGCGCTGGGCCGCGGTTCCCCGGGAGCGGCTCACCGGGGCCGAGATGCCGGGGGCACCCGGGTTCCGTGCCGTCGGGCTGGCGGGGAGTCTCGCCGAGACGCACGCGCTGTTCCCCGTGCACCCGCTGACGGTCCCCCGCGTCGAGGAGATTCCGTGGGCGACCGTGGCCCCTCAGCCGTATCTGCGGGTCAGACCCACGCTGTCGATGCGCACCGTCGAGATCGCCCCGGGCGCGCACCTGAAGCTGCCGCTGACCACCAGCACCCTCGGGCTGCGCAACCGGAGGTCGATCAAGCCCGGCACGCTGGCCGACGGGGCGCGGGCCGAGCTGCTGCTGCGGGCGATGCCCGACCCCGAGGTGCTGCTGGCCGACGAGCAGACGTACGGGCACGCCGGGCACGAGTATCTGGGCTGGCTGCTGCGCCGCCAGCCCGTGGGGGAGGTCGTCCCCGTCGCGGCACTGGCGGCGCCGCTGCCCGGGAGCGGCCTGGTCGTGGAGGGTCTCGCCGGACGGTGGTTCGGCGGGGATGTCGCCGGTCTGCTCGCCAGGTACCTGCGGGTGCTGTTCCGCTTCCACGTGCGGCTCTTCGTCAGGTACGGCACCGCGCTCGAGGCCCACCAGCAGAACCTCTCACTGGTGCTCGGCACCGATACCACAGGCGAAAGTGTCGTGCGGCTGCTCGTCAAGGACAACGACGGGTTGCTGACCTCACCCGACCTGCTGAGAGGTGCCGGCCTCCCGGTCCCGGACTTCACGGACGCGCGGATGCTGACCGACGACCCGCACGCGCTCGCCGACATGTTCGTGACCATCACCCTGCACCTGGCGGCCGCCGCCGTGGCGTTCGGCGCGCTGCCGCCGCCACGGGCCTCCGGGCTGGTCCGCGATGCGCTCGCCGGAGCGCTCGACGAGTACGGGGAGAACCCGATGGCCAGGCTGCTGCGAGCCAGGACCCTGGACGCCGCCAGGCTCGTCGGCAAGTCGATGGTCACCGCCGGAACCCTGGTGGACAAGGCGCGCACCGGTGCGCGGGATGTGAACAAGTTCTACGGCACGAGCGGGCCGAACTACCTCCGCCAGCACCCCCAGGCCACACCGGCCGCGATCACCAGAAGGACGCCATGACCAGCCTCGCCCTCGACTCCCCCGCAGCCGTCGCCGAGGAGGCTTCACTGGCGGCGCTGCTGCGCTGTTGCGTGCGGGAGCTCTCGGGACCTCGCGGGCAGGTCAGGCACGACGAGCCGTACGTGCTGCTGCGTGTCGCGGACACCCTGCTGCGGGCCCGCGCGCACGGCGGGCTCGCGCTGCGCTTCGAGGGGCGGGCCGAGTGGCTGGCGAACGACTCCTGGCAGCCGCTCTCGGCGGACCTGCTCGTCCGGCTGGTGGAGACCGAGCTCGGCGAGGGCAACGACGAGTTCGCCGTCCAGGTGGCCGCCAGCAGGGACGCCATGGCGGCGCTGCTCGCGGCCCGGCGGGACGTGCCGCCCCCCGCCGACCCGTGGCTGGCCTCGGAGCAGGCGCTGGTCTTCGGTCACCCGTTCCACCCCAGCCCGAAGGCGCGCGGCGGCGCGGGCTGGCTGCGCTACGCGCCCGAGGCGCACGCGAGCTTCCCGCTGCGACTGCTCGGGGTCAGAGACGACGTGCTGGCGGAGGCGGGCGAGGCCGGCTCGCTCGACGCGCTCGGCGCGGCGCCGCCCGGTTACTCGCTGCTGCCCGCGCACCCGTGGCAGCTGGAGCTGCTCTCGGCCGACCTGGCCGCGCCGCTGGCCGACAGCCGGCTTCTCGACCTGGGGAACAGTACCCGGATGGCGGTTCCCACCTCGTCGGTCCGTACCGTCTACGAGCCGCTGATCGACCGGTGCCTGAAGTTCAGCCTGGACGTGCGGATCACCAACTGCCTGCGGAAGAACTCCTGGTACGAGCTGGCGGGCGCGGTCGAGCTGAGCCGCCGCCTCGGACCGATGTTCGGCGAGCTGTCCGCGACCTTCCCCGGCACCCGCTGGCTGCCCGAACCCGGCTACCGCTCCGCCGAGCTGGGCACCCGGCTGCTTGAGGGGCTCGGCGTCATCGTCCGGGTCAGCCCGTGGTCGGTCTGCAGACCCGGGGTGACCCCCCTGCTGAGCGGCGCACTGGCCGCCGGACGGCAGGTGCCGGCCGCCGATCCGGTGCGCTGGTGGCGGGCGTACGTGGAGCGGGTGGCGCTGCCGGTGCTCGACGCCTACCTCGGCCACGGCGTGGTGCTCGAACCTCACCTGCAGAACGTGCTGATCGGGGTGGACGCGGAGGGGCTGCCGGTGGAGGCGGTCTTCCGCGACATGGAGGGCACGAAGCTCGTCGCCGGGCGGCACGACCTGTCCGGCCTGCCGGCCCGGGTCGCCGAGGCCCTCAGCTACGACGCGGAGGCCGGCTGGAGCCGGGTGGTCTACTGCCTGATGGTCAACCATCTCGCCGAGATCGCCGCCTCCCTTTCCGGGGCCGGGCCCGCACGGGAGCTGTGGGCGGTGGCCGGGAAGGTCCTAGCGGGGTACGCGGAGTCGCGGGGATGGCCCCGGCCGCTGTCGGACCTGCTGTCGGGGGCGCCGCTGCCCGCCAAGGCCAACCTGTCGGTCAGGTGGGCGCGGTCGGCGGACCGCGCCGCGGGGTACGTGCCGGTCGCCAACCCGCTGGCCATGGTCTGAGCGAGTGCCACCCGAGAGGATCCTGCTCCCGGCATGACGGCGGGGACGGCGGTGATGGTGCACCGCCGTCCCCGTCCGCTACCTCGGGGCGTGCCTTATCGGGGGTAGACCTCCAGCTCGTAGAGGGAGTAGCCGTACGTCGTCCCGCGCGTGACGCCCTGCATGCGGACGTGGCGGGCGGTGGCCGGGGTGAACGTCACGTTGTCCACACCGCCGTTTCCGGCGGTGGTGGAGTAGACGGTGGTCCAGGTGGAGCCGTCGGTCGAGGTCTGGATCGAGTACCCGGCCCCGTAGGCCGCCTCCCAGCGCAGGATGACCCTGCCCACGGTCGTGGCGGAACCGAGGTCGACCTGGAGGTACTGGTTGTCGCTGGACGAGCTCGACCAGCGGGTCGTCTGGTTGCCGTCGACGGCCCTGCTCGCCGGGTAGAGGAACTGGTTGCTCGACGACTTGGCCGTCCGCCCCTCCGCCAGGTTGGTGATCGCGTCGCCCCGGTGGGCCGGGAAGGACAGGACCTGCTGGTAGGTCGGCCGGTTCTGCCAGGAGATCAGCGAGTGCGTGATCCCGCCGAGCGGCGACTGCTTGACGGCGTCGGCGCACCACTGGTTGCCCGCCGCGCACGCGTCGTCTCCGGGGTAGGTCGTCGCCGCGGGCTCGGCGAGCGCCTCCGACAGGCTGTTCAGCAGGACGGTGCGGCAGCCGGCCACCGTGCCGTCCCCGCAGTACCTGGCGGGCAGCGGCCCGGTGACCTGGTCACCGAGCACGTTCCTGAGGTCCTTGCTCACGTAACCCCACCAGCCGTACTGGAAGGCCGAGCCCTTGTGCGTCTGCGCGCCGTTCGCGGAGGTGGGCAGACTGGACTTGTCGCCCTGCTGATGACCCGAGGGAGACTCGTTGATCTGGAGGGCGTTGACCAGCGACTGGTACAGGCCGTCTCCCAGCCCCGGCTTGAACTGCGCGCGGACCAGCTTGGGCCACCACGAGTCGAACGCGCGGATCGCGTCGGCATGGGCGTAGGCCTTGCTGCCCGGCGAGGTCTCCAGCCGCTTGGAACCCGACGACGTCCAGGCGGAGAGCTTGGAGACCGCGGAGGCGAGGGCCGGGTCGGTCACCGCGGCGCTGTTGATCACCCGGAGCAGGTCGGGCAGCACCTTCTTGCCCCGCAGGTCGGTCACTCCGGCCTCCGCCATAATCTTCACGGTGCCGGCCTGGTCGAGCTTGCCGCTTCCGGTCAGGGCCGCCTTGATCGGGGCGTCCAGCAGGTCGGCCCGGTGGACCGGCCCGAAGCTGAAGTTGCCGTCCGCGGCGCCGTAGTCCTTGGCCTGCTTGTTGTTCCAGCTGACGAAGTAGTCCTGGTTGACCGCCTGCGGGTGGGTGGCGGGAGCGGTGTAGGTCGCACTGTTGGTGGCCGGGTCGTAGCCCGCCCACTCATGGGCCGCGTCGGCGGTCATCGGCAGGTTCGGGTCGGAGACCGAGGACCTGACCGGGGTGCTGCCCGACATGAAGTACGCCGAGTCGGTGGAGTTGACGTAGAACCAGTTGAACGCGAAGCCGATGGTGGCGGCCGAGTTCTTGAAAGCCGTCGCGTCGCCCATGGCGGCCGGGTCGTTGAACATCTGGAAGCCGATCGCCGAGTCGACCTCGTGGTGGTACGTCGACCGCAGCGCGGTGAAGGCGGTGGGCTGCCCGCCGACCGTGCCGCGCCAGCTCACCAGTCCGTACTTGGTGCGCTGGATCACCAGGTCGTACGAGCCGGCGGGGGTGGAGTCGGCGACCGTGGGCTTCCAGGAGTTGGTCTTGCGCAGCGTCTCCATCGCGGTGCAGACGCCCCGGTAGAGGTAGTGGTTCGACGCGACGGTGGCCGCGCCGCCGCCGGGCTCGCAGAGCTGCAGGGCGTAGGTGTCGGTGATGTCCTGGCCGCTGGAGGTCGCGCTCCAGGCGTAGTCGGTGCCCCTGCCGAGCAGCACGTAGAGGTTGAGTCCGGCGAAGGCCGCGCCGCGTGCCCGGATGCCGGGTCCGGAGAGTTCCTGGAGCATGAGCAGCTGGGGGGCGAAGTAGCCGGTCTGCGGGCCGAACACCGCGACCGGGTGCCCGGTCTTCGACTTGGCCGCCGAGACCACCACGGCGTTGGACATGCCTGGCTGGGAGTTGTCGACGAGCAGCCCGTCCAGCATGCCCTTGGTGGTCAGGGCCGAGGCCGGGGTGGTGGCCGACCCGGTCCTGTTCTCGACGATGTTCACCGGCGCCGTCGACGGGTCGGGGAGGACGACTCCGGTGGCTCCGGCGGGCGCGTTCCCCGCGGGGAAGCTCTGGCCGTCGTGCAGGGTGAGCGTCGTCTCCGGGTCGTTCTGCGCGCGGAACGCCGACCAGACCTGGTCGCCGACCGTCGTGCCGTACTTGGCGCGGGCCGCGACCCGGACCAGCGCGGACTGCATCTCCGCACCGCCGCCGCCGCCGAACAGGCCGCCGATGACACCGGAGATCGCCACCAGGTCGGTCATGGTGAACTTCACCGGGCCGCCCGCGTTGGTGACCGCGTCCATGTGCCCGGTCAGCACGTACTCACCGGGGCAGTCCCGGTTGGCCATGCAGGTGTCGATGTAGGCGTTGACACCGGCTATGTAGTGCTCGACGTCGGTGTAGAGCTGCGCGCCCCGGGGGCTCGCGTTCCGCAGCCTGGTGATCTGCGCCTGCAGGTCCGCCTCGGTGTACGGGGCGTTGCGCCAGGCGCTCTGCTCCAGTTCCCGGTTGCCCGGCGCGCCTCCGGCGAACGAGGTCAGCTCGCCCCGGCCGACGTGCCGCATCAGGTCCATCACCCAGAGGCGGTTCTGCGCGCCCGCGTACCCGGCGCCGAACATCGTGCCCTCGCGGGTGGTCCCGGTGATGTGCGGGACGCCGGTCGCCTTGTCACGGACGATCGTCACGTCCGAGCGGGGGCTGATGGTGCTCTCCACCTGCCCGGCGGGGACGCCGAACGAGGCGTCGTTGAAGAAATCGGCGATCTGGTCGTTGGTCAGGCCGGTGTAGCCGGACAGCAGGTTGGCGTACTTGCCGAGCTGGTCGTCACTGTGCTTGGGCTTCGTGCCCAGCGACTGGTGGGCCAGGATCCCGGCCAGGGTCGCGTTGCCGTTCTGACCCGGGGGCAGGATGTCCGCGCACTCACCGAGGCAGTAGTCGTCGGGAGGGTAGGCCGCCGCGGCCGTGACCGCGGACGTCGGTACGGATGCGGATGCCGGTACGAGGGGGGATGTCAGCGCGAGGGCCATCAGCAGCGCTGAGGCCGCCGTGATCGTCCGCCTGAGACGTGCATGCATAGGAGAATCCCTAAAACATGAGGCATACTCGGATGTTGCTAGGAACATACGTTCCGGACCAACGGCGAATCAATGGCCGATGTGATAATCGTCATCTCCGGTTCATGACTCGCCGTCAGTGCGGCGGGTCGAGGTTCACGCGCCGATCGGCGGGCGCTCACCCGGCTGCGGGGTCGCCGTCCGCACCGCCTGTCAGGAGAGCAGGTCTCCGGTACGGAACCGGGCGGACGCCATGAACGCCGCCTCGATGACGGAGGAGGACCGCTTGCATGCCCCTGCTCGGACACGGGCCCCTTTCTCCAGGACGATGGATGCCTCCTCGCGGACCCGGGAGGACGGAACCAGCTCCGCGCAGTCGACGGTGCGGGACGCGTCGGACTCCGAACGGGAGATCCCCCAGGCGGCCCAGACCGTCTTGCCGATCCCGCCCGGCACCGGAACGACGCCCCACCGGTCGGCCAGCGCCTCGACGATCGCGAGCCCCCGGCCGTGCGAGGCGTCCTCGCCCAGGCTGAGCTTGCGGGGCCGCTCGGAGCCGTGGTCGGTGACCCGTACGCAGACTCCCTGGGCCATGCCCCAGAGCGAGAGCCGGATCGGTTCTTCGCCGTACAAAGTGGCGTTCGCCACCAGCTCGCCGACCACCAGCACCGCGTCGTCGGCGGACTCGGGCGCCAGGCCCCAGCCGGTGAGGGTGTCGCGGGTCATCCTGCGGGCCTCGCTGACCGTCGCCGGGTCACGGGGAATGTCCCAGCAGACGGTCCGGAGCCCGTCAGGGGTGCCTACGATCATCGGATCTCCTTGCCCGTACCGGTGGGATTCCGTCTGCCGGTGAGATTCCGTCCACCTTGGGGATTCCGGCTGTCGTTGGGGTTCTGGCTGTCGTTGGGGTTCCGGCACCATGCGCACGCCGGGCGGCTGCTCAGGTGACGGCACCGTCGCCGGTTCGGTGGCCTCGCTCTCGCGCATCAGCGCGCACAACTCCTCGGCCGTACCCGCCTGCACGACCAGCGGCTCGGGGACCCATCCGGCGGCGATGGCGTAGAACCGGCGTCCGCCCACCCCGTACATGACCGTCCAGCCCGCCTCGACCCGATCCAGCCGGGCCGCGACCTCCCGCTGCTCGCGGTCCCACTGCCGTGGGTCTCGCTGATCGACGGGCCCTCCCCGCCGATGCCGCCCGCTCACGCCGCCTTCCCTTGCCGCAGCATGCCCGGGTACGCCCTCCGCCCGCTCAAGGCGAGATCGTCCGGTGGTCGACCTCGCCCGTACGGCGCGAGCGACCCGGCAGCTACCGGCTCCGTGGGCCGGGCGTGACGCCCGTGCCGTTCCGGCCGCGTCTCTCCCAACGGGCGCAGCGAGGCCGAGGCGGACAACCGCCCCGCGAACCCCAGCCGCCACCACTCCGCCAGCCGCGCCCGGAACTGCGCGGGCGTCGGCCGCTCGTAGGCGTGCGCCTGCCGATGGGGCAGGCACCGGTCATCGTGCGCGTACGGCGAATGCCCACACCACCGGCACCCCAGCGGGGTCGGCGGCCGGTCACCACTGAAGCGCATCCGGATGACCCGGACCGCTCTTGTAAAATCGATCACGGATTGGACCTCCTACGTCCGGTTCAAGAGGCCGTCACGGTGTTGCTGCACCGTGGCGGCCTCGCCTATTGGCGTCGATTCATGACTGAAGTGCAGCTCATGCCCGAATTGCCGGTCCGCAAGTGGCATTAAATGCGCTAATCACTGACATACCACTAACTCGGACACATTTACCCAGACCCCGAGGACGAGCGCATTACCACTGTCGCAATGCGCCCACTTTCTCGCCTCAAGCCCACTAGCATGCTGGCAGAGCAAAATATAAATCGCAACGCACAAGTGATTGTACGGCAAATTGTCCACTTTGACCGGAGGTCATATCGGACAATTCCCAATGGAGGTCTCAGCATGGCGAACAGTCCTACGGTCAAGCGACGGAGGCTTTCTCAGGCATTCCGCCAACTCCGCCAGGAAGCCGGCCTCTCGGTGACCGAGGCCGCCAGAAGACTGGAGTGGGAGCCGTCGAAGATATCGAGAATGGAGCGCAACGAGTGGAAGCTTCCCAGCGTCCATGACATACGCCTGATGCTCGACTTCTACGGTGTCACCGACGAAGACCAGCGCGAGGCGATGATCACCCTCGCCAGGGAGTCACGCCAGCGCGGCTGGTGGGAGAAGTACCAGGACGTCTTCCGTGGCAGCCTGCCCGACTTCGAAGCGGGCGCCAGTGCCATCCGCACTTGGGAAGTCATCCTTGTCCCAGGTCTGCTTCAGACAGAGAGTTACGCCAAAGCAGTGTGGCGAGCCGGTCAGGTTCTGAACGAGGGTCTCGTAGAGCGCCAAGTGCAGGCGAGACTTGCGCGTCAGGAAATTCTCACCAGAGAGAATCCACCAACCCTGTTGGCGCTGATCGACGAGGCCGCGTTACGAAAGGTAATCGGTGGGACAGAGGTGATGCGTGAGCAGATTCACCATCTCATCGACATGGCAGCCAAACCAAACATCACTATCCAGGTGGTTCCCGACTCTGCTGGCGCTCACCACGCCCTGGAAGGGGCATTCGTCATCCTAGACTTCCTCGACGACCCGAGCCTCATCTACACAGTGACCACGACGGAAAGCCTCTGGCTTGAGCAGCAGAGGGACTACCAGAGATATGGCCTTATTTTCAGTCATGTGATGACATTGGCTCTATCACCAGAGGAATCAGTTCGACACATGGCGACACTCGTGTAGCACCTCAAGAGATAGGAGAAGCACAGTGGACCGAAGCACTCATGGTCTCACCTGGTGCAGGAGCACCCTCAGCGGGGCTAACAACGATAACTGCGTCGAAGTAGCGGCCCTCCCCGGCGGCAGCCGAGTCGTACGAGACAGCAAGGACCCCAACGGCCCCACGCTGAACTTCGCTTCTGGTGAGTGGCGCGCGTTCATCAGCGGCGTGAAGAACGGCGAGTTCGACCAGAGATAGTCGACGGCCTTCGCGGGCCTGCCGAGTGCCATGAATGCGGTCAACGACCTCGGCGAGGAAACCCGTGCGCAAGTCCTCGCACGTTCGTTGCTCGTCCAATAGGCCGTTACCTAACGTCAAGCGCGTGTACCCCCGGTCGGAATCGCCCGTACACACCACCTACGCGGGATGCGGTTCATCGGCATCGACCCGGGAAGCGAGCACGGTGGCTGTCCTTCGGTCTGGGTGGACGGCAACGACGGCAGTTTCGTGATCCAGGACTGGGAGGTGGGCGTGACGTGGTCGCCCACGTGGAGCGTTACCTGGTGCCCGGAGTGATGGAGCAGACGGAAAGGACGTCCATACCCTCCACCGCGTAGTCCGACCAGTTCGCACCACCCGCGTAGCGGGCCCAGTCCGCCTTGCTGAGCTGCGCGTTGCTGTAACCGTGGCAAGCCGCCTCCTCCAGGTCGGCGACGACCTCGGCCAGGTTGCTGAGATCCCACAGGGAGGCCCCGCCGGGGCCGGCCGCCAGGGCGACGCCGCCATCGGCGCCGAGAGCCACGGAATTGATCTCCCGCGCGTATCCCTTCAACGCGGCCGACCGGGTCGGCCCGGACGGGTTGGAGAGGTCCCAGAGAAACACGGAATCGCTCGGTCCGGCGAGCAGGGCGGTCTTCCCATCAGGGGTCAAGGCCATGTCGTACATGTCACCGAGGGGCACCTCGAACATGGCCGTACGAGCCGGACGCGACCGGTCATCGAGGCTCCAGGCCTCGACCTGATGCCTGTTCTCGACGAGGGCGACGCGCCCGTCCGCGCTTATCGCCGTCTCCATCATGGGCCTCTCGGGCAGGGTCAGGTCGGCTGACTTGACCGGACGCGAGGGGTCGGCGAGGTCCCAGACCGTCACCGCCCCATCGTGGTCCGCGGTGACGGCGATCCCGCCGTCCGCGCTGAGTGCGAGGCCGCGGACGGAGGAGTTGTGCGCTCTCGTCACCGACAGGCGCGCTGGACGGGACCTGTCGGTCAGATTCCACACGGTCACGTCACCGGCCTCGTCGGCGATCACCGCCGTACGGCCGTCGTGTGACAACGCCAGCGCCTGCACACTGTCGGTCTTCCTCTTGCCCGCCAATGTGGCCGCCCGGATCGGCTTGGCCGGATCGGTGAGATCCCACACGATCGTGGCGCCTTCGCCGCCGGTCAGCGCGGTCCGCCCGTCGAAGGACAGCGACACCGCCTCCACGCCCTCCTTGTGGCCCTGCAACGCGGCGACCCGATCGGACTTCTGGATGACCTTGGGGTCGAGCCAGGTCGTGAGGTCCCATACGCTCACCTCGCCGTTGCCGATGTCACCGGTCAGCGCGACCCGCCCGTCACCGCTCAGCGCCACCTCGCTGGAGGCGTCCGGCGTGAGCTCGCTGCCGCGTCCCCAGACCAGCGTGTCGATCAGCCCCGCCCGGGTCTGCTCGTCAGAGTGGATCTTGACTGCGACCACACCGAGGTCCCGGGCCGTGCCTGGGGCGGCGTCGCGCAGGTCCGCGGCGTGCAGCGCGAGCCCATGAGCCAGTGCGACGCGCTCCTGAGCCAAGGCCCTGTCGTGCTCACGCTTCCACGCGAGTCCCGCTACGACCAGGGAGACGGCCAGGAGCACGGCAAGCACGATCGCGGACATTCTCCAGCGGGCGCCGCCGCGCGGATCCGCTTGCCGGGCTCCTGTCAGGTCATTCACTTCGGTCTCCAAACCGTCCGGCTCACAACAGTGCGTACTCTTTCCGGATGACGCGCTCGTGCTGGGGACCACAGTCCTTGGGACCGTACTGGCGGGTCAAGGCGCTGATCGGGCAGTCATTTACTGCTCCGGTCAAGGCCACGAGTTCGCCGTACGACGATTGCTCATCCTCCGCCAGGGTCACCCGAAAATCACCCCATGGGCGAGGTCATGCCCGCGTTGCCGAACAGGTCCTATACCAGGACGTGACGTGAACAGTTACGTTCGCGGAGCTCTCGCTGTGTCAGTCCGGCGTTCTTGGCAACGCGTCGGCATCAGGATTTTCACCCCTCTCGGACGACATGCGAATCGCCTCAATGATCATGAGCGGGATAAAACATAGAACAAGAACGCTGGACGCCACCATCAGCCGAGGTGCCCATATTCTAGCGTCTACCATGGTAGAAACGATCATCGTAGCACCCGCAAAGGATGCCAGCGCTGCAGCCACGGCTACCACTTTCCGGAGAATTCTCACTGACTGGAGTATGCCCATTGTGATCCGATCCTGATTTCTTTCGCGGAGGCGTGCGGCGGCGAGGTCATGAACCGATCCGGATTCGACGTCGGAGATCCACAGGGGCATGCCGCACTCGTATCCGAACCGTACGAACCGAAGCGGCGAGGATCCACCTCCACCCCAAGAAGCCAAATAACCGCAGGTCAGACCCACACCCGTTGGATTTTCGGCCAGGAATCCAGGGGCTCTGAAACCTTATAGGTAGCCAAGACCTCAACCTCCGATCTTGAATGAGCGATGTCGGGCTGTGCAGCCAGTGGCCTCTCACCGAACGTTGACCGGGAAGCCTGCGGCGGGGAACAGGCGTTCTGGGCCCGGAAAAGCCCGGCCAAGGTTCGGAGACGCTCCACTGGCCATTGTTAAATCCGACGGCCGGAACGGCAATCTGTTGGACAGCCAGAAGAAGTTGGACCGAAGAACGGGGAGAAATTCTTGCGTGCAACGATCAGGATCACTCGCACCATCGCAATTGCCAGCGCGGGTGCCGTGTTGTCGCTCGGTCTGAGCGCCACCACCGCGAACGCCGAGCCGAACCCCTGTGCCGGTCGTAGCAGCGACAGCGGCAGCGGTGGGAGTATCGGCACGATAGACCCCGTCACCGTCTACGGCACCTGGTACAACTGTGGCGGCGGAACGGGTGCCGACCGGAAAAAGCTCAACATCGCAAACGCAGATGACGGCCCGTGCATCACCATCCCGTACGGGAGCACCGGCTCCAGCACTGTTTCGAGATACCGCTACATCTCGGGCGTCGGCCCGGCTCCGCGCTACAACGGGTGGATATCCTGCTGACCTCCTGACCCGAAGCGGCCCTGCCCTCGATGGGGCGGGGCCGCTTTGCTTGACCGGTCGGGAGGGCAGGCCGTTTGGGCCGTTCACCGGCCCCGCGACGTCCGCCGCCGAAACCCCACATCGATCACCTCATCCTGCTGCCAACGCGCGGAAGACTCTCTAACATCAATTCCAGACGGATGCCGAAAAGTCAGGAGAAAGTGTGACTGATCAGGCTACGCCGGACGGGGTCGACCCGAACGTGCCCAACGTCGCCCGGATGTACGACTACTACCTGGACGGCAAGGACAATTTCGCCGCCGACCGGGCCGCAGCCGAGCAGATTCTGAAGCTCTTTCCCGAGACCCGCGACTCCGCGAGGGAGAACCGGGCGTTCCTCGCACGTGCCGTACGCCATCTGGTCGAGTCGGGTGTCCGGCAGATCGTGGACCTGGGCTCCGGGCTACCCACGCAGGGCAACACCCACGAGATCGCGCACGCGGTCGCGCCCGACACCCGCGTGGTCTACGTGGACTACGACCCCATCGTGTGCGCGCACAGCCGGGCGCTCCTGGCGAACGGCGACAACGTCACCATCGTGCAGGCCGACGCGCGTGCCCCGGAGACGCTGCTGGCCCGGCTGCGCGAGCACGTCGACTTCGACCGGCCCGTGGCGTTCCTGCTGCTGGCCATTCTGCACTTCATCCCGGACGAGAACCCCGACGGCGCGGGCGCCTACCAGATCACCCAGCGGCTGTCCGAGGCGAGCGCGCCGGGCAGCCACCTCGTTCTCAGTCACGCGATCGACGCCAAGCCGGACAGCACACCGGAGGCTCTGGAGATCTACAACCGGGCCACCGAGGCGCTGAGCCTGCGCACGCACGCGGAGATCTCCCGCTTCTTCGACGGCTACGAGCTGCTCGAACCCGGCCTGGTGTTCCCCAAGGACTGGCACCCCGTCGATCCTCCCCTGTCCGGCGAGCGGAACACCTCGATCGGCTACGTCGGAGTGGGCCGCAAGCCCTCCTGACCCGCATGATGTGCCGGGCGAGAGTACGAGCGTCAGGATGACCGAGGCCACCATCACGACCGGGATGGTCTTGGTCTTCTCACTGTCGACGAAAGCGATCGCCAGGAAGAGCTTCCGTCACCGGCAGGCCTACCGGATCGTGTCGAACATCGTAAAGAGCCGGTGGGGCAGTTCGACCTGGGGCTGTGACATCTCCAGCCCGGAGGTCACAGCCATGATCACCGGTAAAGCCTCCCATGAGACCGTGCCGTCGTACCGGACACGACCCCCCGGACGACGCGTGCGCAGCGAAGCCGCATACTTCCCGGAGTTCGGCCGTTCAACAATGACCCCCAGATCTCTGTCGAATAATTCTTTTGCGATAATTATGGGTTTGAAAGAAAGAGTCCGTTTTATGTGCTTTTGTCAGTGAATGTCGGGTATCACTCTCCCGCTGAGAATGTCGCGGTCCCGTGGTCCAGCCTCGGTCGGCACGACGGCACCGCTTGATCGGCAAAGGAGATGAGCACCATGTCCAACCGAATCCTTCAGGCAATCGCGGTCGGCGCGACGAGTGTCGCGCTGATCGGCGGCATGGCGGGCATGGCGGGTGCGGCCCCGACCGACCCCACCCCCTCGCCCAGCGCGACGGCGAAGCCATCCCAGACCAAGCAATGCCAGAAAGACAAGGACTGCAAGAAGGGGTACGCGGCCGGACGCAAGGCCGGCAAGACCTCCTGCAAGAGCGGCACGGGCAGCAGTACTCCTAGCGGTTCCGCAGAGTACAAGCGCGGATTCGCGTTGGGGTACAAGCACGCCCGCGCCCGATACTGCTAGGGGCAACGAACACCAAGAAAAGGGGCGCGGAGGCGTTTGCTTCCATGCCCCTTTTCTCCTGGCAGAGCGGCCCGCTCAGCCGGCGGAGGTGAGCAGCGGCAGTTTCCGTACGCCGGTCATGTTGGGGCTGGGGATGAACTGCGGCGGCTCGTCCGGATCGGTGCGCAGGTGGGGGAAGCGGTCAAGCAGGATGTCGAGCGCGACCCGGCCCTCCAGGCGGGCCAGCGGCGCGCCGAGGCAGAAGTGGATGCCCCGGCCGAGACCGAGGTGGGGGTTGGGGTCACGGGTCGGGTCGAAGGCGTCGGGGTCGGCGAACTGCCGGGGGTCGCGGTTGGCCGCCGCGATCCACACCATGAGCAGCTGGTCGGCGGGCACCTGTTGTCCGCCGAGCTCGACGTCGACGTTGGTGACCCGGCCGAGGGCCGCGAACGGGCTGAAGAAGCGCAGGGACTCCTCGATCGCGGCGGGGACCGTCGACCGGTCCGCACGGGCGCGGGCAAATTGCTCGGGGTGGGCGTCCAGGCAGAGCACCGTGTTGCCCAGCAACATGGTGGTGGTGATGTGCCCGGCCAGCAGCAGGATGTTGGCGAAGTTCACCACCTCGGTCTGGGTGAGGCGCTCGCCGTCCACCTCGGCCTCGACGAGTTTGGTGAGCAGGTCGGCACGCGGCCTGAGGCGTCGCTCCGCGGCGTGTTCGCCGAGGTAGTCGGTCAGGTGCTTGACCTGCTCCATGGCGACCTCAAGGTTGCGCGCCTGCTCCACACTGTGGTCGACGAGGGAGAACTGCTGGGAGTTCTCCAGCATCCTGTCGACCCACTGCTTGAACAGGTGCCGATCCGAGCCGGGAACACCCAGCAGTTCCGCGATGACGATGACCGGCAGCGGGTAGGCGAGATCGGCCACCAGGTCCATCCGGCCCGTGTCGGCCACCTCGTCGAGCAGTTCGCCGGTCAGCGCGGCGATGCGCGGTTCGAGGTCGGCGACGACCTTCGGGGTGAAGGCGTGGCTGACGAGCTTGCGAAGCTTGCCGTGCATGGGCGGGTCCAGTTGCGTCAGGCTGCGCTCGGAGGGTCTGGCGACCTCGGGTACCACGCGGCTGGTATCGGAGGAGAAGGTCTTCGGGTCGCCGAGAATCCGCAGTGCCTCGGGGTAGCCGTAGACGTTCCACATCCCGGTGCCGGCGTCGAAGCTCACCGGCTGGTCCGGCCGCCTTCCGCGTAGCCAGAAGTGCCCCTCGTGCAGGCCCCATGTGTCGGCGATGGTGGTCATGGTCTGCCTTTCTCATCGGGACGGGTCCGGGATCAGCCGGGCTCGTGCGTTCTCTCGTACGCGTAGATCCAGGTGCGGTAGGGCGGGATCAGGTCCTCGAAGACGGCGATGATCTCCGAGACCGCCTTGGCCAGTTCCTCCGGGGTCGGTGGCTCGGCCGGTTCGAAGGCGTGCCTGATGACGTGGGCGAGTGAGTCGACCTTGGCCCGCATGTCCAGCACGACGGCCATCGGATCCGAATTCTCGTAGACGTGGAACCCGGTCATCGTCGCGCTCAGCGTGTACGCCAGGTTCGGCACGTCGTCGCGGAACAGGCCGTGCCGGGTCATCAGGTCGTAGAACCGTTCGGAGGCGAGCAACTCCTGGCTGTGCAGGAAGGCGTCGGCCGGCCTGCGCTGCGTCTGCCGCAGGTATCCCTCGGACAGCGCCCGCAGCACCGGCCGGCGGTCGACGATGAGGAACGACGCGGGGATGAAGCGGTGCGGCAGCAGCATCGCCGGGTCCCGGCGCAGCTCGTCGAGGAGCTCCTCGACATAGGAGATCGTCTCACGCAGCAGCATGGCCTCGAACAACTGCTGCTTGGTCCGCCAGTGCAGGTAGACGGTGCCCTTGCCGATGCCGGCCGACTGGGCGATGTCGTCGATCGTCACCTTCCGGTAGCCGAGGCGTACGAGCAGCTCGGCCGCCGCGTCGAGGATCCGGTCGGCGCGACCGACGGTCTGCCCTGCTCGTTCCGTCACTCTGGGACCTTTCCCTCTGACCTCATGACCAATTATGAAATCTGGTCAACAAGTCAGAGAGTAGACCTCCCCTCCGGCGCGGACAATCCCCTTTCGGACCGGCGCGCCTACCTCCTGGTGTTCGTAAGGCTTACCGGGAAGGCGCTCAGGGCAGGATTTCCAGTCGAACATCAGGGATGCCGTAGTACAGATGTGGCGCGGAGGTGATGATTCGCCGGCCTCCGCGCGCTTCGGCCAGGATCACGGCATGCGCGGCGGCGAGAACCGCCCCGACCTCTGACCCGGACGGCCCGGCGCGTGCCGCTCCGGGTTCGCCCACATCTTCGGGCCGAGTTGGGCGACGCCCAGGACATCGGCGAACTGATAGGCGTTGGCCCCGGCGAATGGGCCCAAGAATCGAAGCCGTCGCACAGAAGAACTGCTGACCGGTCGACTGTCGCTGCGATGCCCGATGTCTCTCAACCGCCGTGGTCCCGCTGGGTCAAACCGCTGCCGACCCGAACAGGCGGTCCAGACGGTAGTCGATGATCTTGGTGGCGGCCTCGTGGCTGCGCTGCCGGCTGAGGACACTGGAGGTCAGGCCGTTGGCGAGAGCCAGAAGGCCGGCGACTTCGGTACGCGGGTCACGATCGGGGGCGATCTCCCCGGCCTGCTGCGCGGCGGTCAACCGTACGGTGAGGAAGTCTTCCAGCGCGTTGGGCAGGGTGACACCGACCGCGGCGAGCGCCGGGTCGGTGAGGGCGGCGGTGTAGTAGGCGGTCCAGGCCATGGAGTCCAGTTTGCTCTGCTCGTCGAAGGGCAGGATCGTGCCGAGGACGGCGGCGAAAACGCCTCGCGGTGTCAGCTCGCCCGCGACAGCGGCGGCCCGCTGCTTGACCCGGCGATCCATGCGGGCACCCAGCTCGGTGAGGCCAGACTCGAGCAAGGCCTGCTTGTTCGTGAAGTAGTACTGGACGACGCGCAGCGAGACCCCGGCCTCGGCGGCGATCTCACGCATCGACACCGCCTGCAGGCCACGGGTGCTGGCGATGCGCAGCAGCGCCTCGGTCAACTGGCGCCGCCGCGCTTCATGATCCACCTGTTTGGGCATACTGGTTTCCTAGACGTGCTTCGGCGTTGTGATGACGGGCCGCGCCTGGCCGGGAAAGCTGAGGATCCGCTCGGCGACCAGGTCCGGAGCCTCGACGGACAGCGAATGTCCGGTGCCGGGCACGATCTCCACGCGCCAGGACGGCGCGATGTCGGCCAGCCGCGCGGCCAGCGCCTGCGCGTCTAGCAGCGCGCTGCGGGCGCCCAGCAGCACCTGCACGGGCACGGACACCTCGCGTATCTGCTCGTCGGTGTAAGCGGGCGGGATGGGCACACGCCGACGGAAGGACCATCCGGCCCGCATCAGCCTCACCAGCTCGTCCTCGCGCAGCACCCCGTTGTCCACGACGTCGGCCATGCGGTGTCGCAACGTACGAGGGAGCATGGAGGCGATGGCGCCGGCAAGGGCCCACCGAATGAACCGCTTGGGCAACGGCGCGAAGCCGCCCGGGTCCACCAGCGTCAGCGCCGCGACCCGGCCGCCCCCGCCGAGTTGCTGTTCCACCGCGGCCCAACCGCCGGCTGAGAAACCCGCCACGTGTGCGCGCTCGGCGCCGACCTCGGCCAGTACGTCGGTGACCCAGCCGCCGACCTCGGCACCGGTCGCGAGCGGCCGCCTCTGAACCGAGCGACCTGGCTCGCCGAGAGGGTCGACGGCAAGGACCGGGCGCGTGCGCGCCAACGGCTCGATGTAGCGGTACCAGGCCAGTGCGTTCCCGCCGGCACCGGCCAGGAGGACCACCGGATCCCCCTCAGCGGGCCCGGCCCGGTGGATCCGCACACTGCCGGCGCGGGTCTCCACGTCGATGGCGTCCACCGGCACCGGCCACAGCTCGCCGAGCGCTCGGTCATAGGCGGCGTAGTACTTGTCACGGGCAGAGTCGCTGGTGAAGGCGGACGGCCGGTCAGGCATGCGCATGGTGACCTCATCTCCCGAATGGATACAGTCGTATCCTATCAAGTGGCCGGCGAGGCCGCGACCGCGTTGGTTGAGTGGGGTCGGTAAAGCTACCAGCGCCTTGGGCTCAGAGGTAGAAGTTCGGGGCCTTTCAGGGAAGTGTGGGAACCGACTCAATGAGGGTGACGAGGCCGTGCTCGTCGAGAAGGTCGACGGGGCGGACCGTCTCGCCCAGCAGGACGTAGTGGAAGGCCGCCCCCACCTGCTCCAGCGGGACGGCGGCCAGGTGGGACCAGGCCAGCCGGTAGGCGGCGAGCTGGACGGAGGCGGCGGCCTCGGCCTTCCTGCCCCTGGGACGCCGGCCGGTCTTCCAGTCGACGACCTCGTAGCGCCCTTCGGAGATCTGGAAGACGGCGTCCATCCGGCCGCGGACCACCCGGTCGGCGATCACGGTTTCGAAGGGGACCTCGACGTCGAGCGGCTCCCTGCCCGCCCACTCGCTCTCCTCGAAGCGGTCGCGCAGCTGGTCGAGGTGGGCGTCGGTCTCCTCGAAGTCGTCGGACGCGCCGGGCAGCTCGAACTCGTCCATCAGCCGCTGCTGGCCCCAGCGCCCCTCCAGCCAGCGGTGGAAGGAGGTGCCCCGGCGGGCCAGCGGCGCGGGCTTCCTGGGCACCGGGCGGCGGATCTGCCTGGCCAGCGCCTTGGGGTCGGAGGCCAGCGTGACGAGGGAGGAGACGGTCAGGTGGGCGGGCAGCTCCACCCTGCCGCCACCGCGCCGCCGGTTCATCTCCCGCTCCCTGAGCAGAAGCTCGATGTCACGCTCCCAGGCCTTCGCCCGCTCCCTGTCCCATCCCCGCAGCTCGGCCGCCGGCACCGACCGCCGCTCCCCTGCCTCGACCTCGGAATCGGCGCGGTCGCCCTGCCAGGTGTCCACCGCTCCGGGAAAAGGCACATCCGCCTCCCCGGGAAAGGACGCATCCCCGTTTCCCTGGGCTCCCGGAGAGGGCACGTTCCCCTCCTGCGGATCGCTGGGAAGGGGCACATCACCACCCCCCTGGTCCTCGGGAACGGTGTCACCGTGGTCATCCTCCCCATCCGACAGGTCCTCGGGGAAGAACGCGTCCTCGTCCCACGGATCTTCGGGGAAGGGCACCTCCTCGTCCCGGGGTGCCTCGGGGAAGGGGACATCCTCGGGAGCGTCAAGGAAGGGGACGTCCTCGGCGGAGCCGGGAACGGGCCCCCCGGCGAGGGCCGCGAGGGCGGCCTCGACCATGGTGGCGCCGTCGAGAACGGCGGCGTAGCGGGCGTCGTCCGGCTCGATCGGCCACCGGGCCTCGGCCGGCTCGGCGAGGAGCGGGTTGGTGGCGCCCTCCTCCATCTCCGGGGCCCAGAAGTCCACCCTGCCGCAGGTCTCGCGGATCTCCAGCAGGAAGTCCGACGGCTCCAGCGGCCTGGACGCGGTGCCCCAGCGGTAGCCGGAGGCGATCAGCAGGTAGTGGGCGCGGGTGACGGCGACGTACGCCAGGCGACGCTCCTCAAGCAGATCGCGGTCGCGGCAGCGCTCGTCGAAGTCGGCCAGCTCCTCCTTGGCCAGCCCGGCCAGTCCGGGCAGGTCGGAGGCGTCTCCACGGAGCTGGTAGGGCAGCTTGCGGGGGTTCTCCGTCCACTTCGGGCTGGTCGTGGAGCGGGCCGGGAACACGGTGCCGACGGTGAGCGTCCCGGCCTTCGAGAGCGCCTGGGAGAGGCCGGGCACCACCACGACCGGCCATTCCAGCCCCTTGGAGGCATGGACCGTCATTAGTTTCACGCTGTTGCTCTCGCCCACCCGCCCGGCGTCCAGGCCGTTCTCCTCCTCGTCCGCCGCCTTCAGGAACGCCAGGAACGCGCCCAGCGTGGGATCCTCGGAGTCTCCGGCGAACCGGGCGGCGGCGTCCAGGAAGGCGTCGAGGTCGGCGCGGGCGGCGAACGGGCCGACGGCCGTCCCCCTGGCCGCCACCTCGATGTCCAGGCCGAGCCTGCGCTCGATCTCCAGGATCAGGTCGGGCAGCGGCTGGCCGGTGTGGGCGCGCAGCAGGCGCAATTCCTGGGCCATGGCGACCAGCCGCACCCTCGCCGGCGGGGAGAACAGATCCTGCCAGGCGGGACGGTCGGGCAGCTCGTCGAGGGCGTCGACCAGGCTGCCGCGCTCCTCGGCCATGTCGGCCACCACCTGGTCCAGCGGGTCGGCCACCGGCGACGCGCCCTCGCGGGTCTCCCGGTTCAGCTCGCGGGCCCGCTCGCCCAGTTCCTTGAGGTCGGCGGGGCCGATCCGCCAGCGGGGGCCGGAGAGCAACCGCACCAGGGCGTCCCCCGCGCTCGGGTCGTAGATAACGCGCAGGGTGGAGACGATGTCGGCGACCTCCGGCACAAGGAGCAGTCCGCCCAGGCCGACGACCTCGACCGGGATGCCGCGCTCCTCCAGGGCCTTGCGGAGCGCGGGGAACTGCGAGCGTTTGCGCGCCAGGATCGCCACGTCGTGCGGCTGGAGCGACTGCGGCCCGCCCCACATGCTCTGCTTGGCCTTCTTACGCTCGCCGTCGCCCCACGGCATGCCGTCGGGCGCGTTCTCGACGCCCAGCACCCTGGCGATCTCCAGGGCGACCTGGCGCGCCTCGTCGTCCGCGGTCTCGTGGAAGGCGCACATCACCCGGCCGCGCTCGACCCGGTTCTTACCGGGCACCAGGACCGGCACCTCCCTGGCCTCCATCCGGAGCGGCAGCTGGAGCCGGGCGGCGACGTCCAGCACGGCGTCACCGTTGCGGAAGCTGACCGACAGGCGGTTGACGGGCGCGAGCTCCCCCGAGGCGGTCCTGAAGTCACGGGGGAATCGGGTGAGGTTGCCCGCCGAGGCACCGCGCCAGCCGTAGATGGACTGGCAGGGGTCGCCCACCGCCGTCACCGGGTGGCCGCCGCCGAACAGGGCGCGGAGCAGGACGAGCTGGGCGTGGCTGGTGTCCTGGTACTCGTCCAGCAGGACCACGGCGAACCGCCCGCGCTCGATCTCGCCGACGTCGGCGTGCCGGTCGGCGATCCTGGCGGCCAGCGCCATCTGGTCGCCGTGGTCGACCACCTCCCGGCCGCGCTTGAGCCGGTTGTACGCCTCGACCAGCGGCAGCAGCTGCTCCCTGGCCCGCTGGGTGAGCAGCGGTCTGCGCTGGTCCTTGGTCGGGGTGCCGGGCAGCTCGGCGAACCGCTGGGCGAGCTTGGCGCCGACGTCGCGCACGTCCTGCGGGGTGCGCAGGTGTTCGGCCAGCTCACCGGCCAGTTCGAGGACCGCCCGGGTGACGGTCGCCGGGCTCCACTCGACCTGCTCCATCGGTCCGTCGTACGCGCTGACCACCCGGCTGGCGAGCTGCCAGGAGACGGCCGGGGAGACCAGGCGCATGGTCGGCTCCAGCGCCTCGCGCAGGGCGTGCTCGGTGACCAGACGGGCCGCGTAGGCGTGGTACGTCGAGATGGTCGGCTCGCCCTCCATCAGCTCCGCCGGTACCTGCCCGACCTCGACGAGACCGTTGAGCCGCTCGCGCACCCGCGCGGCCAGCTCCGCGGCGGCCTTCCTGGTGAAGGTCAGACCGAGCACCTGCTCGGGGCGGAGCAGCCCGTTGGCGACCAGCCAGACGACGCGCCCGGCCATGGTCTCGCTCTTGCCCGACCCGGCCCCGGCCATCACGACCATCGGTTCGAGCCCGGCCTCGATCACGGCCGCCTGTTCCGGGGTCGGCGGCAGGATGCCCAGCTTGGCGGCAAGCTGAACCGGGCTCAGCACGCGGCGCCCCCGGTGGACGCGACACGGCCCCGGTGCCGGAGAGCGGCACGGATGTGCCCGAGGAACGGCGCGTGGTGCCGAAGACACCCCGCGCCGGAGCGGTTCAGCACACCTGGTCTCCGTTCTTGCTGACCGGGCAGCTGGACCGTACGGCGCAGGTGCGGCAGCCGTCGTTGACCTTGGCCTGGAAGAACGGCCCTGACATGCCGACGGCGACGGTGCCGACCATGTCCCGGGCCCAGCCGGGCTCGGGGTCGTCGGACAGGGGAGGCTGTGTCTGCTCCTTGGCCTGCTTCTTGCCCGCCGCGTCGCCCACCTGGACCAGGGCCGCACCGCCCGGCTCGGTCAGGCCGTGCCGCTGGAAGGCGCCGAGCAGCGCGGCGAGCTGGTAGACGCCGAGCTGGGGGTGGCGTTCGAGCTCGGTGTCCTTGGCGCCGGTCTTGCCGGTCTTGATGTCGATGATCACGGCTCGACCCTCACCGTCGCGCTCGACCCGGTCGACCCGGCCCTTGATCTGCACCCCCTCGGAGACCATGGCCGTGAACGCCTCCTCCAGGCCGACCAGTGTCCGGGGATTCTCCTCGTGCCAGCGGACGAACTTGGAGATCATCTCCTCGGCGACCGCGCGCTGCTTGCGGTTGTACCAGACACCACCGAAGTCGAGCTCGTTCCAGATCTCGTCCAGGCGCTTGCCGAGAGTCTCCTCGGTGGGCATGCCGGTCGCGGCGAGCACCGCCAGCGCGTGCACGACGGTGCCCAGGCCTCGGGCCGCGTCGGTACCGCCCGCGCCCACCGAGGTCTCCAGCAGCCAGCGCAGGCCGCACTTGCTGAAGCTCTCCACCGCCGAGGGCGAGACCCGCACGATGTCGTCGGGCCAGCTCAGCGGGCGGTCGTCGGAGATGGGGGTGAGGGCGTACCAGTCGTTGGGGTGGGCGCCGGGCACTCCCGCGGCGGCGAGCCTGGCCAGGTGCTCGGCCGCCGCCCTGCGCAGCGGTTCCGGCCTGGTGGAGTCGGTGACCGCCGATCGCAGGTCGGCCACCAGCGCGGACATGCTCAGCCAGCGGGACCGCTCGTCGACGCCCGCCTCCTCGGTCGAGCCGGGCACCAGCTCGGTGAGGAAGCGGGAGGGCCGCTCCTCGGTGTCGTCGCCACCCACGGCGGTGACGATGAGCCTGCTCCTGGCCCTGGTGGCGACCACGTAGAACAGCCGACGCTCCTCGGCCAGCAGCTGGGAGGCGAGCGCGGCGGAGACGGCCGCCGGGTTCTCGTGCTCGGAACCCTCGGCCCTGGCGACCATGTCGTCGGTACTCAGGATGGACCCGCGCAGCCGCAGGTCCGGCCAGGCGCCCTCCTGGACCCCGGCGACGACCACCACGTCCCACTCCAGGCCCTTGGAGCGGTGCGCGGTGAGGATGCGGACCTTGTCTCCGTCGGGAGCCCGAGCGGCGAGGGAGTCTCCGGGGATCTCCTGGGCCACCAGGTCCTCGACGAACACGTCCACCCCGGCGTGCGGGAGCCGGTCGACGAACCTGGCCGTGTGGTCGAAGAGCGCCACGACGGCGTCGAGGTCACGGTCCGCCATGGTGCCCCTGACGCCGCCCCTGAGGCTGACCTCGGTCCACTTTCCGGCCAGCCCGGTGGCCTGCCAGACGGTCCACAGCACGTCCTCGGCGGTGCCGCCCTGCCGTACGGCCTCGGTGGCGGCGGAGATGAGACCGGCGACCCGCTCGGCGGGCAGCGCCACGTGCGGCTCCACCCGCACCAGCTCCCGCGCGTCCTTCAACGCGGCGACCAGCAGCTCTCCCGAGGAGCGGGGGCCGGGGGCCTCGCGCTCCAGGTCGAGATCCACATCGAGATCCACATCGAGAACCGCCTGCTCGGCCGCCTCGTGCTCGGCGGGGTGGGCCAGCACCTCGTGCTCGGCGATCCGCAGGGCGCGGCGGAGCCGGCGCACACCGATCATGTCGGTGCCGCCGAGCGCGCCGGTCAGCAGCTCTTCCGCCACCCCCTCGTCGAGGGTCTCCGGGTGCAGCGCCACCTGGATGAGCCTGATCAGCGGCCGCACGCCCGGCTCCTGGAAGAGCGGCACCTCGCTGCCGCCGACCACGACCGGCACCCCGGCGGTGACCAGGGCGCGGCGCAGCAGTGGCACCTGGCGGGTCGCGGAGCGGACCAGCACCGCCATCCGCGACCAGGGGACCCCGTCGAGCAGGTGCGCCCTGCGGAGCGTGTCGGCCACGATCGCCGCCTCCTGAGGTGCCCCGTCGGCCACCAGCACCCGTACGTCACCGGGGTCGGCGTCCGGCAGGGCGCGCAGGTCGCGGTGGGCGGCCCCGCCGGGGGTGGCGGGCAGCCGGGTGGTGACGCGGCGGGTGGCCCGCAGCAGGTTCCGGCCGCTGCGGCGACAGACGCGCAGCGCGACGACGGGGGCCTTCGCGCCGTGGGCGTCGCGGAACCGGTCGGTGAAGTTCATGATCCCTCGGACGTCGGCACCGCGGAAACCGTAGATCGACTGGTCGGGATCTCCGACCGCGACCAGGTCGCGCCCCTCCCCCGCCAGCTGCTGGAGCAGGAACTCCTGGGCGGGGTCGGTGTCCTGGTACTCGTCGACGAAGACGGCGTCGTACGCCGATCGCTCGCGGTCGCGCACCTCGGGGTCGGAGAGCAGCGCCCCCGCCGCCCGGATCAGCTCCGCGTAGTCGAGCACCGGTTCGAGATCGAGGTCGAACCTGGCCTGGTAGCGGTCCGCGAACCTGCCTGCGGCCACCCAGTCGAGGCGGCCGTGGCGGCGGCCCAGCCCGACCAGCTCCGGCCCGTCGAGGCCGCGTTCGGCGGCGCGGGCCAGGAAGTCACGGAGCTCGGAGGCGAAGCCGCGCGTCTTGAGCGCCTCGTGCATGTCCTGCGGCCAGTGGACGGCGCCGTCCTCCAGCTCGCCGTGGAGCAGACGGCGGATCTCCAGGAGCTGCTCGGGGCCGGTCAGCAGGCGCGGCGGCACCCCTCCGGCGATCACCGCCTCGCGGCGGAGCAGCGCGTAGGCGTAGCTGTGGAAGGTGAGGGAGAGCGGGGTGCGGGTGGTACGGCGCATCCGGGCCGTGATGCGCTCGCGCAACTCCTCGGCGGCCTTGCGGCTGAAGGTGAGGACGAGCACCCGCTCGGGGTCGATGCCCCGACGCTCGATCCGGTCCACGACGGTCTCCACGATCGTGGTGGTCTTGCCGGTGCCCGGCCCGGCGAGCACGAGCAGCGGGCCGCTCTCGTGGGCCACCACCGCCCGCTGGTGCTCGTCCAGCACAGGGGCAACAGCTCTCCCCGCACCCTCACGACGTACCAGCCGCCAGTCCTGACCACTCACAACTCGCCATTCCACCAGATCCCGGACGATGATCGTGCCGAGTCGGCGGGTACGGCATGGCGGATTGTCGGCCTCGCCGGGTGGGCTACCGGCGGGGCCGGGTGGGACCGATGATCAGAGCAAGGCGCTGACCTGCGCCGGAACGCCCCGGGACGGGTTCAGGGGCCGGGCGGCCGATCCCGGGGGCCGCCCGGCGGCCGCCCCCGGGAACCGCTCAGGAGAGGAAGACGTGGTCGACGAGCCTGGCCGTCGCCTTGCCGTCGTCGCGGGGCGCGTAGGTGCGCTGGAAGAGGTCGTACCGCTCGGCGTGGGCGGCGATCACCTCGTCGATCGACCGCAGTGCCCTGATGACCTCGGCCCCGGTGGAGAGCAGCGGGCCGGGCGCCTCCGCGGCCAGGTCGAGGTACATGCCCCGCTTGGACGAGTAGCGCTGCAGGTCGTGCGTGAAGAAGAGCATCGGCCTGCCGGTCGCCGCGAAGTCGAACATGACCGACGAGTAGTCCGTGATCAGCACATCGGCGATCAGCAGCAGATCCGTAATATCGGGATATGTCGTGACGTCGCGCCCGAGGCCGGCGGGCACGTTGGGCGCCGCCTGCATCGAGTGCGCCCTGATCAAAAACTCGTGGCCGGGGCCGAGCACCCGGTGCGCCTCGGCCAGGTCCAGGCGGATCGAGGCGTTCTTGCGGTCGTAGTCGCGGTAGGTCGGCGCGTAGAGCACCACCCTCGCCCCCTCGGCGATGCCGAGCCTGGCGCGCATCCGCGCCGCCGCCTCGTCGCGGTCGGGGGCCACCAGCACGTCGTTGCGCGGGTAGCCGCTCTCCAGGACCTCGCCCTGGTAGCCGAACGCCTTGCGCAGCACCCGGGTCGCCCAGGGGCTCTGGGAGACCAGCAGGTCCCAGCCGCGCACCTCGACCGCCTGCCGGTGCCAGGCCGGCGGCCTGGGGTCACGGGACATGTGCGGCAGGTCGTTGCCCAGGCGCTTGACCGGGGTGCCGTGCCAGGTCTGCACGACCGTCTGGTCCTCTCGCGCCCGGAACCAGGGCGGCAGGAAGCCGTTGGTCACCACGTACCGCGAGCGGGCCAGCACCGCGTAGTGCTCGCGGCTGCCCGCGCGCACCACGGTCGGCCCCTCGCCCTCGCCGAAGCCGAGCTCCGCGGGGCCCGGCGGCGTGAACGCGCCGTCCTTGACCACCCAGATGTGCTCTCCGGCGTCGCCGCGCCGCACGCGCTCCTCGTAGATCGCGCGGACGTTGCCCTCGTACTGCCGCCCGTCGTAGGCGACGTAGACGATCGCGTCGTTCAGCTCGCGGGTCCGCTCCGCGGGATAGAAGCCGCGGCGCAGCGCGTACAGGCCGCCGGCGCCCTTCTCGTCGTCGGGGCGGTGCTCGGCGACGGAGAGCACCGGAATGTCGAAGCGGGTGGAGATCAGGCGGTATTCACGGCCGTCGCGGATCTTCGTGTCCTCGTCCAGGTCGTCGAGGATGGCGTGGTCGACGCGGAACGGGACGATCTGGCCGGCCGGGTCGCGGACCGCCATGCTCCAGGTGCCGCTGCCCAGCGGGACCGTGTCCCCGAAACGGGGCATCGCGGCGGCCGCGATCCGGACCGTGAAACGGGAGCCCTCCCGCTCCAGGGGGACGGCGTGGATCAGCCCGCTGCGGTGCTTGAGGGTCAACTCGGCCGCGCCGGAGCCCGGGTAGGAGCCCTCCAGGACGAGCACGCCCTGCTCGTCCCAGGTCGCGGCGGTGATGACCGGGCGGATCCGATGCGCGGAGACGCTCACCCGGTCACGCCGGTCACGCAGCACGGTGATCTCACGATCCCCGACGACCGTACGGCTCTCCTCCGCCTTGCCGATCATGACGGAGGCCGCAGGATCGCCCTTGGGCTCGATCCAGAGACGGCCGCCGTCGCGTTCCTGCAGCAGGGAGGCCACGGCGAGCGGCACGACGACCGCGGTGCCGCCGTCGACGGGGGTGAAGTCCGCGGCGATCCGGTGACCGTCCAGCCTGGCGTGCCCCCTGCTCGCCTCCTTGCCCCGCAGGAAGACCTGGACCTCCAGCCGCTCGCCGTCCAGCTTCACGCCGGTCAGCTCGGCCCTGGTGGGCTGTAGCACCACCTGGAGCGCCCGGTCGGAGGTCCAGACGGGGCGGATCCACCACCCCCCGCCGAGGTCAAGCCCCGAGGGACGCTCGGTACGGCCGGTGGAGGGACCGCGCAGCAGGCCGACGGCGCGGGCGCCCCGGCTCCAGATCACGATCTCGGCGCGCCAGGTGGTGGTGTCCTGCACGGTGGCACGGCGGCGCAGCAGCCGCTTGCCACCGCGCACGACGGCCCGCACCGCGGAACGCCAGCGCAGCGGCCACGGGCTCAGTTCGGCGACGAACCCGGACCAGTCGTAGTTACAGCCGGCCTCTTCCGCGCCATAGGTCGCCTCGGGGTGGAAGACCCTCCGGGTGCGCAGCCGCACCGGCGGCAGCCAGCGCGGGCCGCGCAGCACCACCGTGGCCCTGTTGAAGCGGCGGCTGCGCACCGACAGCCCGGCCAGATAGGCGTGGCCGCTGACGTGCAGCCGCCCGCCGGACCAGGAGACGTCCTCGATCTGGGTCATCGGGATGAGATCCGCGGCCCGCAGCCGGAACAGGGCCTCGGGCAGCTCGTCCTGGAGCGGCAGATCCGCGTACCAGCGGAGTTTCTTGCGGACGCGCCTGGACGGCTCCGCGGCGGCGGCCACGAGCTTCTGCAGCGCGTCGCCGTCGGCGAGATCGTCGATCTCGCGGTGCTCGATCAGGTGAAAGGCGATCCTGCGGGCGACCGGCAGGTCCCGCTTGACCCTCGCGTCCACACCGGTCACGTACGGCTTCAGGACCGTGACGAACTCGCGGCGCCGCGCGGCGCCCCGCTTGGTGGCGATGTCCAGCCGGGAACCCAGCGGCCCGGCCAGCGTGTCGGCGTCGAAACGACGGCGCTCATGCGGTTTCAGCCCGTCGGCCAACACCGCGGCCATGATCGAGTCGAGTGGTTCTCCCCGGTCGCAGAGATCCTGGACAACCCGAAGACGATCAACGACGGGGTCGCCGCTGGCTCGTGCGGGGGTGGCACCGATGGCCATGGGGAAAGCACCGCCTTTCGGACAGAGCGCTGTCCTAGGCCATGGTAGTGCGCCACGGCAGGGCCGGTTACGCGGTGAATTAAGGGTTCCCTGGATTTACAGGCTTTTGTGATCTAAGGCTTTCCGTCCCATCTGGCCTCCCGCATATCGGCTCGGGCGCCCCTCAGCGGGGTCCGTTCCTCGCGCCAGTTCGCCAGACATCGTTGCTCGTGGCCGGGGGGCGGGGTGCCGTCGGCGTGCACGACGCGCCACCAGGGCACGCCTCCACCCCAGGTGGACATCACCCTGCCGACCTGGCGCGGGCCGCCCTCACCGAGATACTCGGCGATGTCGCCGTAGGACATCACCATGCCGGGCGGAATGCGCTCGACCAGATCCAGCACCCGCTCGGCGTACGGGGTGGGATGGCCTACTGGCTCCATACCGTCGGTCCGGCCGAGAGGATCTCGTCGAGCTTGCCGAACTCGTAGGCCACCGAGCCGTTCAACTGCTCGACCAGACCACCGCGGATCGCGTAGGACTCGCCGTCCTCGCCGACCAGCTGCGCTCCCAGCAGGGCGGACACGCGTGCCAGCTGGGCCACCTGCCAGTCCGATCCGGGGGCGCCGGACAGGCGGCCGTTCCATATCGCGATGGCATGAACCGCGCCATTGTGGCGGGCCAGGACCTCCCCCGACTCCTGCGACCCTCTGAACTCGAACCCCGCCTGCCCCAGCACAGTCGCGAGTTCCGCGAAGGCGAGAGGCGCAGGGCGCTCCACGCGCAACTCGTACCCCATAACGCGGGAGAATAGCGAACCTTCCAGGTTTCCCGGAGTGTAAATCCCGACATTCGGACTACTGCATCCGAACAGTGTCCTAAACGCGTTCTAATTGACTTCAAACTGCGCTTATCCCCGCGATCTCCCGCGCTTGGCCGTTTCGGCATCGACCACTACCGGTCCATTCCCGTTCGAGTGCCGGCCGAGCATCACCACGGCCGCCACGAACGCCACCAGGCCGCCGACAAGGCCCGTTCCGTAAAGCCAGAGCCTCAGCGGATCGGGGCCCGGCCTGCTGTACTCCTCGTGCGGGACGCCGGCGCCGAAGTGCTTGTCATCCGGGACCGAGATCTCCACCGCACCCGCCACGAGCCGATCCGCCTTGGCGAGCGCCGCGGCGGCGTCGACGACGCCGAACCCGATGTGGTCGTCGTAGCCGGCGGCGGGACTCGCCGAAGCCGTGGAGACCAGGGCCTGCGCCACCATCTGCGGCGCGATATTCGGGTATTTCGCTTTTATTAGTGCGGCGACCCCTGCCACCAGCGCGGTCGCCGAACTGGTCCCCTCAGAGGATCCGTAGTTTCCGCCGGGGACGACCACCGGCACCCCGGCACCGGGCGCCGAAACCAGAACCGACAGATTGTCACTGCTGAAGCTCGCCGGCTTGCCCAGCCTGTCCACCGCACCCACACCGATGACCCCGGAATATCCGGCGGGAAAGTTCCAGAAGGAGGTGGAGTGGTCCAGGGTGTACTGGGAGTCTCCGTCGTTGCCCACGGCGGCGACGAGCACCACGCCCCTGGACAGCGCGTAGGAGACCGCCTCCCGCTCGCTCCGGTGCGGCCCGTAGGCACCCAGCGACATGCTGATGACCTTGGCGCCGTTGTCCGCGGCGTAACGGATCGCCCGGGCCAGCGGGCTGTCGGTGCGCGAGCGCAGATCCTCCTCCGGCAGCGTGGAACCGTCCTTGGGCCGCTCCTCGACGATCAGCGGCAGCGAGAGGATCCTGGCCTCGGGGGCGATCCCGAGAAGACCTTCCTCGCCGTTGCCCGCCCCGGCGATGAGCGAGGCCATGGCGGTGCCGTGCCGTCCGGCGTCCGGCTTGCTCCGGTCGAACCTGACAGATCCCATGTCGGGTCCGGAGATCACCCGCCCGCGCAGCTCGGCCACCTGGTCGTCCACCCCGCTGTCGACCAGGGCCACGGTGACGCCCGAGCCCCTGGTGACCTTCCACGCCTCCTGCGCGCGCACCATCTCCAGCACCCAGCGCTGGTCCTCGCGCACGTCGGCGGTGCCCTCCGGCGGCGCGGCCAGTACCGGAGCGGCGGGTATCTCGGCGGGCACGGTCGCGAAGGCGGGCACCGCCGGGACCGCCACCGAGATCGCGACCAGCACTCCCGTCGCCCACAACCGCCGCCTCAGCACACGTTCCCCTGGGTGCACTGGGGCACGGCGCTCGGCTCGTCGCCGAGAGCCCTGGCGATGCGCCCCGCGACCGCCTGGGCCGCGGGCCACAGCTCGCTGTGCAGGATCTCCTCCGGGGCGATCGCCTGGCGGGTGCGGCCGTCGGTGTAACCGGCGGTGGAGAAGACGATGTAGGGGCCGACGCCGACCCAGGCGTTGTGCTGGCGCTGGGCCGCCCCGAACAGCTCGGTCGCCGTGCCGGGGAAGGCCACGGGCCGCACCCCCACCCTGTCGTCCACGGCCAGCTGCGCGGCGGCGGCAAGCCGCCGCTCCTCGTCGGCGAGCACGGCGATGCCCACGGTGAAGACGAACGTGGACGTCTGGTCGACGTAGGTGGCCCGCAGCAGCGTGCGGCAACCGTGCCGGGTGAGCACCGACCCCACCTGCGCGTCGGTACCGGCCGCGCAGGCCACCTCGGGCGCGAGGCCGACCCTGCGGGCGTACTGCTGGACCCTGCCGAGGCCGATGTACTCCAGCTCGACGGGGAAGACCAGGTCCGCGGTCCAGGTGTACCAGCGCCTGGCGATGTCGTCGGAGATGTAGCGGGCCTGCTCGGCGGCGGTCAGCGGGCGCGAACTCGTCTCGCGCAGCAGCCCGACCGCACCGGTCAGCACGTTGGTGGCGGCGATGGCGAGGATCGTGCCCACCAGGATCAGGAAGATCGTACGGAACCGGACGCCCTGTTCCAGGGCCGCCAGTTCGGCACGCTGAATCGCCGCGCGGTCACGGCCCGCCGCGGGCCAGGAGCGCACGCGGTGCCGCCTGACCGTGGCGTCCTGCGTGGGCGCCCGCCTGGTCCGGCCGCCCCCGGCGGCGCTCACCCGGGAGCCGGACGGTGGCCAGCCGCCGCGAGCGCGGGAGGCCGGGGCTCCCAGATGCCGCTCCGGCTCCTGGGACCGCCCTGACTGCGACATACTCCGATGCTACGTCGCCTGCCCTCTCCGCCCTATCAGCGGCGTGCATTTTCGCGGTGCCGGCTCCGGCGGCGACCTTGGTGCCGACCTTGGTGCCGACCTCGGCCCGGCTCCGGCCGCGACCCGGGTCCGGGCCCGGTGCTCACGGCCAGGGCGCGGTGACCGCGTCGGACGTGGGTTCCTGGTAGGTCGTCGACGAGCGCGCACGGCCGACGAACACGGCGATCGTGACCACGCAGGCGATCGCGCCGAGCCCGGCGGCCACGGCCACCCCGCCGTACAGATTGATCCTGTCCCGGTCACGATGGACGACCCGCACCGGCTCGACCGCCAGGCCCAGCGGGCGGGCGGGGTCGTGACCACCGGCCCCCTCCGCGGTGAGGGTGTGCCGGGAGATCCTGGCGGCCGCGGCGAGTGCCCGGGTGGCGTTGACGACGCCGAAGCCCATGCCGGTGTCGTAGCCGCCGGTGGGCCGCCGGGTGGCTCCCGCAGTGATCGCCTGGACAACCAGCACGGGCGACATTTCTGGATATTTCGCCTTAATGAGGGCGGCGACCCCCGATACCAGGGCGGTCGCCTGCGAGGTGCCGCGGCCTACCCAGTACTCGTCGCCGGGGCCTGCCCCGAGGATGTCCACCCCCGGCGCGGCCACCAGGACCGAGGGGTTCCGGTTGGAGAACGAGGCACGGCGCAGCCCCCGGTCCGTCGCGGCGACCGAGACCACTCCCGGGAAGGCCGCCGGGTAGGAGTAGGGGGCGTTGCCGCTGGCGTCGGTCTCCTCGGCGCCGTCGTTGCCCGCCGCCGCGACGAGCACGACCCCCTTGGAGATCGCGTAGCGGATCGCCGACCGCTCCTCCCTGGTCGCCAGTTCCTTGGAGATCGACATGTTGATCACGTCGGCACCGTGGTCCACCGCGTACCGGATGCCCCTGGCCACCACGTTCTCGTAACGCTCGGCGGTGTTGAACTCCCGGAACCCGGGCTCCTCGTCCTCCAGGATGACCCGCACCGACAGCACCTTCGCGCGGGGCGCGACACCGATCACCCCGTCCGCCCCGCCTGGCCCGTGACCGTGCCCGGCGATCAGCGACGCCATGTACGTGCCGTGCAGCCGGAGGGGCTGCACACCCCGCGGGTTGGCCCCGGCGGTGAAGTCCTTACCCTCGATCACCGACCCGACCAGGTCGCGGTGGCCGCTGTCCACCCCCGAGTCGAGCACGGCCACGATCACGTCCTCCCCCTCGGACACCCGCCACGCGGCGGGCAGGTCGAGGGTCCGCAGCACCTCTTGCTGGCTGTCCCTGACGTCGTCGGCCCGCGCGGCCGGGGCCAGTCCCGCCGCCCCCGTCAGCACCACCAGTGCCAGCAGCATCGTCGCCGCGAGCGCCCCGCGGGCGGCGGACAGACGCCTCGGCACGGTCAGCATCGCCACTCCGCGGAGGCACAGTCGGGACGGGCGGGCCTGGTCAGGTCGGCGAGGATCCGGTCGGCGATGTCGCCGGTGAACGCGAACAGGGTGGGCCGCTGCTCGCCGACCGCGCTGGCGGGCCGGCCGTCGGTCTGGCCGACCGTGGCCATCACCACGTAGGGCCCCGCCTGCCGGACGAGGCCGGCCTGGCGTCCCGCGGAGACGAACCGGTCGGTGACGGTGCCGGGGAAGGCCAGCGCCCTCAGGCCCGGCGAGGGCCGGTCGCCCTTGGGCAGCGCCGCCTTGGCCCTGGTGGCGCCGATCTCGTCGGTGAAGGCCGCGACCCCGATGGTGACGACGACCCCCTGGAGCGCGTCGATGTAGGTGGCGCGCAGGATGCCCAGGCAGCCGGCCTCCCGGAGCGCCTTGCGCAGCTTGGCGTCGACCGCGTCGTCACAGCGGGTCTCCGGCGAGATGCCCACCCTGCGGGCCCTCTCCTCGCCCCCCTGCTCCGCGGCGTAACGGACCGTCTTGGGGAAGACCCGCCCGGCGGGCCACGCCTGCCAGCGCCGGGCCACCTCGTCGAGTGCCGCCCGATCGAGCTCCGCCTGGGTCGGCCCCCGGGTGAGCTCCGCTCCGGCGGCACTGGTCGCCACCCCGGCCACGACCGCGCAGAACAGCGTCAGCGTCGATGCCACGACCAGCGCCGGCCATGAATGCCGTCGCTGACGTGGGACTTCGTTCACGCTCTCGACCTTAATGCGGTGAGGCGGGTGTCATCCGCCGTTCCGTCCATATCCGTCAGAGCGGAAAGCACATGTGGCGGCGGGGCGAGTGCCTCCCGAACGGCAGGGGAACGGCGAGCGCCCCGTGGGGCGCGTGCTCCACGGGGCGCGGGCGGTGAGAACCCCACCGGGCCGGTCAGTAGGTCGGCAGGCTCGGGTCGATGGTCTTGATCCAGCTGAGCACGCCGCCGCCCACGTGGACGGCGTCGGAGAAGCCCGCGCTCTTGATGACCGCCAGGACCTCGGCGGAACGGGCGCCGGACTTGCAGTGCAGGACGATCTTCTTGTCCTGCGGGAGCCCCTCCAGCGCGGATCCGTTGAGGAACTCGCCCTTGGGGATGAGCACCGCGCCGGGGATGGACACGATCTCGTACTCGTTCGGCTCGCGGACGTCGATCAGGTAGATGTTCTCGTCCGCGTCCTGCATGGACTTGAGATCGGCCGCGGTGATCGTGGAGCCGGAGGCGGCCTCCTGGGCCTCCTCGGAGACCGCGCCACAGAACGCCTCGTAGTCCTCCAGGAGCTGGGTGACCGTCGGGTTCTTGCCGCAGAGCACGCACTCAGGGTCCTTACGGACCTTGACCGAGCGGTAGTTCATCTCCAGGGCGTCGTAGATCATCAGACGGCCGACCAGCGGCTCACCGATGCCCGTGAGGAGCTTGATGGCCTCGTTGACCTGGATGGAGCCGATCGACGCGCACAGCACGCCGAGCACGCCGCCCTCGGCGCACGAGGGGACCATGCCGGGCGGCGGGGGCTCGGGGTAGAGGCAGCGGTAGCAGGGGCCGTGCTCGGCCCAGAAGACGCTGGCCTGGCCGTCGAAGCGGTAGATGGAGCCCCAGACGTACGGCTTGCCGAGGAGGACCGCCGCGTCGTTGACCATGTAACGGGTGGCGAAGTTGTCCGTGCCGTCCACGATCAGGTCGTAGCCGGCGAAGATCTCCATCACGTTGTCCGTGGTGAGCACTTCGTTGTGGATGACCACGTTGACCAGGGAGTTGATCTCCCTGACGCTGTCCGCGGCACTCTCGGCCTTGGGGCGGCCCACGTCGGACTGGCCGTGGATGACCTGCCGCTGCAGGTTGGACTCGTCGACCACGTCGAAGTCGATGACGCCGAGCGTGCCCACTCCGGCGGCGGCGAGATAGAGCAGCCCCGGGGAACCCAGGCCACCCGCGCCCACACAGAGCACCTTCGCGTTCTTCAGGCGCTTCTGCCCGGCCATGCCCACGTCCGGGATGATCAGGTGGCGCGAGTAGCGGCGCACCTCATCGACGGTCAACTCGGCTGCCGGCTCTACCAGCGGTGGCAACGACACAGTTCTGCTCCCGTTTCAGGGGGTCTTGACGATACGGCTAGCGCAGCACGCTCCACTCACAACCTAACCTGGTGCCCTGGTCATTCCCCAACCGGAGTGAGGACCGTCTCACCTATCAGAATCCTGGCCTCGCGGGCCACCCTGCCGGGGAACTCCATCTGGGCCACGTGCCCGGCGTCGGGCAGCAGCACCAGTTTCACCTGCGGGAACGTCCGGCCCGCACGGGCCGCCATCCGGGGGTTGACGAGCCGGTCGTGGCGACCGTGCACGACCAGCGTGGGCGCGGTCACCTGGGCCGCCTGCCGCCACAGGTTCGTCTCCCCGCGCCGGAAGTACTCGGCGACGATGCCGCGCGCCGAGTTGATCAGTGCCGCCCCCGCGTACGGGAGGCCGTCCCGGCGGCGCACCTCCTCGATCGCCTCCTTGAGCCGCTCCGGGTGAATCCTCCCCACGTCGGCGTAGCACATGGCGAGCGTGGCACCGAGCCTGCGCTCGGCGGGCAGCAGGCTCAGCCGGCTCGCCGCCCATTCGCCGAACCTGGGCACGGCGGACAGTGCCACCCGCACGGGGCCGTACCTGGGCAGCAGGTCGGGCAGGGCCGGTGAGATCAGGGTGAGCGAGCGGACCAGGTCGGGACGGGTGGCGGCGAGCCGCACGGAGACGGCTCCGCCCAGGGAGTTGCCGAACAGGTGGACGGGGGTCCGTGAGACCCGCTCTATCAGGGCGGTGACGGTCCGTACGTGGGCGTCGACGGAGTAGTCGCCGCCGGGCGGCTCGGGCGAGTATCCGGCGCCCGGCAGGTCGACGGCATGACCGGTCACCACGTCGGAGAGCTCACCCATCAGGTCTGTCCAGTTGGTCGCGGAGCCCGCGAGGCCGTGTACGTAGACGGCGGTCTCCACAGGGCCTGGCGGAGTCGATCGCACATGGATCCGCTGGTCGCCGAGGTCGACCATCTCGCCCTGCCAGTTGGGGATCGGTTTGTGTACCACGCGTCTCCTCCTGTCATCCGGCGGCTCTTCCACGATAGTTCGCCTCTCGATACGACAGACGACAGCCCCCGGATGCCACAAAAGGCACATAAGCCTATTTTAGCTAGATATCTTTTTATTGCATACTTTATCACTATTAGCTGGACAGCCCCCCACGACCCCCTCCCCCCGCAGAACAAAAGCGACATTAAAGACATTTAACTTTAAATCAGCCGGTAGCCATCCAAGATCGGCCACAAATAGATAAGGAGAGGGCAAAAGGATTTGATCTCTGTTTATCAGCAGACATACGAGGAAATCATGACAACCAGGGATGGCTCATCACTCACCATCTCCGGTAATTCCCGACTGATTCGGTAAGTGCCGAAAATCGGGGCAACCGATCCTTTCAAGGGGGAAACGCAATGCCCAAGTACAAGAGTGTCCTCGCAGGGCTCGCGATCAGCACGGCGCTGACCGGCGGAGTCGTCGGCATGGGCGCAGCGACCACCGTCACCAGCGCCAGCGCGATGACCACCACGGTCACCTCCGTCGCCTTCCCGACCTGGGGCGGCGGCTGCGGCCGCGGCTGCGGTTGCGGCGGCCGCTCGCACTTCCGCCGCAGCCACCACCGCTTCAGGCTGATCCTCAACAACCGCAGCAACAACGACAACCACCTGGACAACTTCAACCGCAACGACCGCCTCGTGCCCGTTCTCACCGAGCGCGACGACAGGGAGTAGCAGGCCTCCCGATCACCGGAGTCGCACCCCGACCGGGGCTCGGCACATTCGGAACATGAGGCCACTCACGGCCGAATCCGCGATTCGAAGCGGCTTCGAAACCGTAACGGAGCGACAGGACCCCGTATTCGCCACGACCACGGCTTCTCACCGAGAAACAGCGGCCGGACCTCGAATACCGGAACTTGAGGAGAAATCCCCAAGCCCCTGACTCCAAGCAAAGTGCGAATTCTCATTTCTCACGAATTACCAGCGGGGCCCCGTGGTTTTCGAACCGCGGGGCCCTCGCCCATGCGCCCCACCTCCGGCACCGCACCTTCCCCACCCCCGTCACCCCCGCACCCACCTCCCTCCACCTCGACGCCGGCGCACCAGAGCGGCTCCTGCGGCATCCACCCACGTTCACCGGATCCGACAGCAGAACGCCCCGGAGACGACCCCGAAACCGCCCGGAAAGCCGACGAGGATTCCCCCACCGCACCCCATCTCACCCCGCCTCCCCCTCGACAACATCCCTCACCCCCCAAAACACAAATGCGACATTAAGAACATTTCACTTGAAATCAATCAATAAGAGTTCAACATCAACCATAAAGAGATAAGAAGAGGGCAAAAGCCTTCGATCTCCGTTTGTCAGAAGACATACCAGGAAACCATGACAACCAGGGATGACTCACCATCGATCATCTCCAGCTTTTCCCATTTATCCGGGAAATGCAGAAAATCGGGGCAACCGATCCTTTCAAGGGGGAAACGCAATGCCCAAGTACAAGAGTGCCCTCGCAGGGCTCGCGATCAGCACGGCGCTGACCGGCGGAGTCGTCGCCATGGGCGCAGCGACCACCGCCACCAGCGCCAGCGCAACGACCAGCACGATCACCGCCGCCGCCTTCCCGACCTGCGGCGGCGGCGGCTGCGGCTGCAGGCGCGGCTGCGGCTGCTGCAACCGCCGCTCGCACTTCCGCCACAGCCACCGGCGTTTCAGGCTGATCATCAACAACCACAACAACAACGACAACCGCCTGGACAACTTCAACCGCAACGACCGCCTCGTGCCCGTTCTCACCGAGCGCGACGACAGGGAGTAGCAGGCCTCCCGATCACCGGAGTCGCACCCCGACCAGGGCTCGGCACAGCCGGAACATGAGGCCACTCACGGCCGAATCCGCGATTCGAAGCGGCTTCGGAACCGTAACGGAGCGACAGGACCCCATATTCGCCACGACCACGACTTCTCACCGAGAAACAGGGGCCGGCCGGCAAATGCGGGAACTTGAGGAGAAATCCCCAAGCCCCTGACTCCAAGCACAGTGCGAGTTCTCATTTCTCAGGAATTACAGCGGGGCCCCGCGGTTTTCGAACCGCGGGGCCCTCGCCCATGCGCCCCACCTCCCACCCATCACCTTCCCCACCCCGTCGCCCACTTCCCCCTTTCCTCACCTCGACCCGCCTCGACGCCGGCGCACCGGAGCGGCCCCTGCGGCGTCCACCCGCGTTCACCGGATCCGACAGCGGAGCGCCCTGGAGACGACCTCGGACCGGACCGCCCAGAAAGCCGGTGAGAATCCCCGCCTCCCCCTCGACAACACCCGGCGTCCTTCCACCCCCCAAAGCACAAATACGACATTAAGAACATTTCATTTGAAATCAATCAATAAGAGTTCAACATCGATGATAAATAGCTAAGGAGAGAGCAAAAGCCTTCGATCTCCGTTTATCAGCAGACATGCCAGGAAACTATGACAACCAGGGATGGCTCATCACTGGCTATCTCCGGTAATTCCCGACCGATTCGGTAAGTGCCGAAAATCGGGGCAACCGATCCTTTCAAGGGGGAAACGCAATGCCCAAGTTCAAGGGTGTCCTCGCAGGGCTCGCGATCAGCACGGCGCTGACCGGCGGAGTCGTCGGCATGGGCGCAGCGACCACCGTCACCAGCGCCAGCGCGATGACCACCACGGTCACCTCCGTCGCCTTCCCGACCTGGGGCGGCGGCTGCGGTGGCGGCTGCAACCGCCGTTTCAGCCGTCACCGCTTCAGGCTGATCATCAACAACCACAACAACAACCGCAACCACCTCAGGAACGACAACCGCCAGGACCGCTTCGAGCCCATTCGCGAGGAGCGCCGCCGTGAGCGCCGCGACGAAGAGGGTGGCAACAACGGCGGTAACAACGGCGGCAACAACGGTGGCAACAACGACCTTGGCGCCCCCCCGGTCTCCTAGTCACCTGACCAGGGTCGCGCACCCCGATCGGGGCGCGGCACGGCCAGAGGCCGAAACCACGCGGCCGGACCCGCGATTGTGAGCGGCTTCGGAACCGCGACGGAGAGACAGGACCCCATATTCGCCGTGATCACCACTTCTCACCGAGAAGCAGCGGCCGGATTTCGAATACGGGAACTTGAGGAGAAATCCCCGAGCCTCTGACTCTCGACACAGTGCGAGTTCTCATTTCTCACGAATTGCAGGCGGGGGTCCGCGGTTTTCGAACCGCGGGCCCCCGCTGTGATATCCGGCCCCCACCGCTCTCCCCGCTTTCTCGGATGTCAACCGAGCGGCACTCGCCTCACCTCGGCCACCTCGACGCCGACGCGGCCCGCCGGATCCAACACCTCCAGCCACATTTCGCACACATGTTCTAAAATGTCATCGGGCAGCCGCAAAGCACCACCAATGCGGCAGGTACCGCCATGGGCAATCCGATGCCGCGTCTTTCTCAGCGCGCGGCATCCGAAGTCGTACGCTGGGCGATGTCCGACGTTTGCAG
Organism: Streptosporangium sp. CA-115845; assembly: GCF_050943795.1. Classification (NCBI taxonomy): domain Bacteria; kingdom Bacillati; phylum Actinomycetota; class Actinomycetes; order Streptosporangiales; family Streptosporangiaceae; genus Streptosporangium; species Streptosporangium sp. CA-115845. The sequence goes on from NZ_CP191988.1 coordinate 8,723,235, forward strand.
GAACCGGGTCAGGACAGAAAACGTGCCGAAGCCCGGATGACGACAGGGGATGTCAGACATGAACGCGCACGGCGACAGAGAGCATGGGAAAACGATCGACGATCCGTCCGAGGAGATCTCGATCGAGACACCCGAGGCCGACGCCGCCGAGCAGCGCCGGTCGGCACGCGAGGGTGGCTCCGGCTCGTCCGCCGACCTCTCCGCGGAGGCGGAGGTCGACCCCGCGGACGCCGCCGAGCAGAATCGGACCGCGCGGGAGGAAGGCGAGGAGTGGCCCGATACCGTTCCCATGGAGGCCGATCCCGCCGACACCTTCGAGCAGCGACGCACGATCGAGCTCGATGAGGACGATTATCGCTGACCCCTGTTACCCGCGCGTAGGATGGCCCCAGACGCCAGGAGTTTCACCCGAGGAGACCACGTGACCGCTACCCCGGACGCCAAGCCCCGGGGCACCCGGCTGCCCCGGACAGCCCGCCGCCGCCAGCTGCTCAGCGCGGCGCAGGAGGTCTTCGTGGAGAACGGCTACCATGCGGCCGCGATGGACGAGATCGCCGAGCGGGCCGGAGTCAGCAAGCCGGTCCTCTACCAGCACTTCCCAGGCAAGCAGGATCTCTATCTGGCCCTGCTCGACCTGCATGTGGACGACCTGATCACCCGCTGCCGCGACGCCCTCGCCTCCACCACGGACAACAAGCAGCGTGTCCAGGCCGCGATCGGCGCGTTCTTCGACTTCGTCTCCAGCCAGGGTGAGGCCTTCCGGCTGGTGTTCGAGTCGGACCTGCGCAACGCCGCCCCGGTCCGCCAGCGCATGGAGCGCAACCTCCGGGAGAGCGCCGAGATGATCAGCCAGGTCATCCAGGAGGACACCGGCTGCTCCAGCGACGAGGCACGCCTGCTGGGCGTCGGGCTGGTCGGCATGGCCGAGGTCAGCGCGCGTTACTGGATCAGCAGTAACGGTTCCATCCCCAAGGACGCTGCCACCCAGCTCATCGCACGTCTGTCGTGGCGCGGCATCTCCGGTTTCCCCCGCACCGTCGCCGACCACTGAGAACGTCCCGCGGCCCCGTGGCCGCGGGACTTCTGTTCGCTTGGCGCGATCAACCAGCGCGTCGAACCTTCGATGGGGTGACCATGGGACGAGCAACCCTCATCGAAAGGGAGCAGGATGGAAATCAAGATCGGCGTACGTTCCGTGCACCGTGAACTCGTAGTGGAGACCGACCTCACGGCCGACCAGGTCGAGAGCGAGATCAGCGCCGCCCTCGCGTCCAGCGCCGGTGTCTTCACCCTTACCGACACCAGCGGCCGGAAGGTCGTCATCCCGATCGCGTCACTCGGCTTCATCGAGATCGGCGGGGAGGCGGTGCGTCCCGTCGGCTTCGGCGGCACGCTCTGACGGATTCCGAGGCTCGCGCCAGATCGTCGTCCCCCGCCGGCACGGCGCGGTCCGCGGATCTGGCGTGAGCACCGGCGTCGGGTGAGCGCCCCCTTACGGAGAGTGCGAGAGCGCCGGACAGCCCGGCACACGTCTCGCCCGGCTCAGAACCGCTCGTTCCCCCATGTGCCCGAGCACTCGTCCCGCTCGCCGAAACCGCAGCAGCGCGGACGTCTGACCCGGCGGAGATGCTCCTGGCCCCGGCCGACGGCCGGACACCCCGCGCCTCCTCTGCGTAACACGGGACGCGAGGTCCAGCGGTTCGGCCCACATCTCGTCAAGGAACTGCCATAGCGGCGCGAGGCCCTCATGTCTCGCACGCTACCGGAATCGTCCGCAGCGCTCCGGCGTTTACGCCGGGGGTGAAGCGGACTCTCGCGCGTAGCGGGGCAGGAAAAGCTGTTTCGCCGCCATCGCCGTCAGGTACCGCCGGGCGGGCGGGAACGCGGGCCGGAAGGCTCGAAAGCCTGTGGAGACTCGGTAAGACCACTTCGGTGGCACAGGTCGGTGAAACAGGAAGCCACAGAAGTGCCTCATCAGCGGCACAGGCTGAATCTTCGGCATTCATGCCGAAGAGCGCGTCAACGCTGTTCGGCGCCCCACGCGCCTTGATCCGCGGGACCGGTTCTCCTACTCCGCCCCCGGCGAACAGGCCCCGGGCCGGTCCAGCGGCTGCTCCAGGAGCGGAGGACACGCCCCGGACCGCCGTCCGGTCCCCATACCGGAGACTCGGGCCCGGCGGTTCACAGCCCCAGAGCGGCCATCCGGTCGCCGTGCTTCTCGGTCAGCCGGGCGAACATCCGGCCGATGTCCTCCCCCGCCGCGTCCACCAGCAGCGCCGCGAGCTCCGGTCTGGCCGCGGCCACCTGCTGTCCCTGGCTCAGCGCCTCCCCGACCAACCGCCTGGCCCACAGCGCCAGCCGCCCCGCCTGTTTGGGGTCCTCCTGGAGCGCCGCGCCGACCCTCTCGACGGCGAACTGCGACCGTCCCTCGTCGGCGAGAACCTCCTCGACGAGGTTCCGCGTCCGGTCGTCCACGCCGACGGCCGCCTCGCGGTAGAAGTCGAGCGCGATCCCCGTGCCCACATACGCCTTCACCAGAGCCTCCAGCCAGTCTCCCGGGGCCGTCTGGGCATGCCAGTCGTCCAGTGGCCCCTCGAAGGGCGCCATCGCCTCCTCGGGATCCACCCCGAGGTCGGCCAGCCGGTCGCGGAGCAGCTCGAAGTGCACGTACTCGGCCGCCGCGAGACCGCCGAGAGCCGCCCGATCGGTCAGCGAGGGGGCGTACCGCGTGGCGTCCTCGGCGAGCCTGAGGAACGCCGTCAGCTCGGCGTAGGCGAGAACACCGAGCAGGTCGGAGACACCGGGAGGGGAATCACTCATGGACGCAGCCTACGATCTGATCGACCTCGCGATTCACCGGGAATACGAAGAAATCGGTTCTCCGTTGTGGTATCGAGTACACTGCTCTGTGAAAGTGCGACCGCACCGTGTTAATCCGGGATATCCACTCCCGGACGCCCCCAAAAGTCGGCGTGACGCCGCAGCGGTCGCTGATGACATGAGAAGGCTGGACCTTCCGCGAGGACCCGGCACGGGGAACACGTTTTCTGCCCGTGGTCCCGGCAGTCCTGCCTTCAACGGAGATTTAGGCAGGCCAAGCTGACGACGTTCCGAGACCTCGGAGTCACCCCAGAGATCGCCGATGCCCTTGAGACCGAGGGCATCATCGCGCCGTTCCCGATCCAGGAAATGGCACTCCCCCTGGCCCTCAACGGCCAGGACATCATCGGCCAGGCGCGCACCGGCACCGGCAAGACCTACGCCTTCGGCGTGGCGATGCTGCAGCGTGTCGGCAAGCCGAGGAAGAACCGCAAGAAGCCCCGCGGGCTGGTCGTGGTACCGACCCGCGAGCTCGCCGTTCAGGTCACCGAGGACCTCGTGACGGCGGCCGGCAAGCTCGGCTCGCGGATCCTCACCGTGTACGGCGGGCGCGCCTACGAACCCCAGATCGAGGCGCTCAAGCAGGGCGTCGACGTCATCGTCGGCACCCCGGGCCGCCTGCTCGACCTGGTCAAGCAGAAGCACCTCGACCTCAGCCAGATCGGGACGCTCGTCCTCGACGAGGCCGACCGGATGCTCGACCTGGGCTTCCTGCCCGACATCGAGCGCATCATCAAGCTCATCCCGGCGGAGCGGCAGACGATGCTGTTCTCCGCGACCCTGCCGGGCGAGATCGTCGCCCTGTCCAGGCGTTACCTCACCCGCCCCACCCACGTGCGGGCCGAGAACAACGACGCCGAGGCCGAGGCGACCCCGCAGACGACCCAGTTCGTCTGGCGCACGCACCGGATGGACAAGATCGAGATCGTCGGCCGCCTGCTGCAGTGCGAGGGCCGCGGGCTCACAATGATCTTCTGTGAGACCAAGCGCGCCTGCGACATGGTCGTCGAGCAGCTCAAGGAGCGCGGCTTCGCCGCCGCGGCCGTCCACGGTGACCTCGGCCAGGGCCAGCGCGAGCAGGCTCTGCGCGCCTTCCGCAACGGCAAGATCGACGTGCTGGTCGCGACGGACGTCGCGGCGCGCGGCATCGACGTCGACGACGTCACCCACGTCGTCAACTACGACTGCCCGCAGGACGAGAAGGCGTACGTACACCGGATCGGTCGCACCGGCCGGGCCGGCAAGACGGGCGTCGCGGTGACCTTCGTCGAGTGGGAGGACCTCACTCGCTGGAAGGTCATCAACAACGCGCTCTCGCTCCCCTTCCCCGAGCCGGTCGAGACCTATTCGACCTCCCCGCACGTCTTCAGCGATCTGGGCATCCCCGAGGGCACCAAGGGCGTGCTGCCGCGCGCCAACCGGTCCCGGGCGGGCCTGGCCGCCGAGGAGGTCGAGGATCTCGGCGAGACCGGGCGAATCCGCTCCCGCTCTCCCCGCAAGGGGCGTGAGGACGATCGTGAGGAGCGTCGTGAGCGTCCGGCACGCACGTCCCGCGAGCGCCGTCGCACTCGCGGCGGCCGTACCAGCGAGGAGAGCTCCGCGCCGGTCACGGCCGAGGAGGTCCAGCCCGCTGAGTCCCCTGTCGTCGAGATCGCTGAGGTGGAGACGGACGTGGCACCCCGCAAGGACAGCCGTGACGACCAGCACGCCGCCGAGGCCGCGCCCCGCCGGGGCCGTGCCCGCAGGGCCGGGCTGAACCCCGAGGTGAGCCTCCTCGGGGAGTCCGAGGCTCCGGCTCATCCCGATTCCGCGACGGACGAGCCGGTCCGCAGGCAGCGCCGTGCCAGGCGCGAGCAGGTGGCCGAGACCCCCGCGTGGAACGAGGAGCCGGTGGCGGAGTTCACCGCAGGCGTGGAGGACGACGTGGCCGAGCACTGGGACGACGAGCCCGCGGCGGAGGTCTCCAGGCCCCGGCCGCAGCCCGAGAAGATCATTCCGCCGAGCCCGTTCGCGGTGATCTTCAAGTCTCCGGACCTGGCGTCGGACGACGACGAGATCGCCCCCTCGGCGGCCTCCGAGCGTGTGCAGAGCCGCCGCCGCCCGCAGATGCGCGGCCAGCAGCGAGGAGTTCGTCGCCCGAACTAGCGATGCGGGCATTGCAAAAGGGGGTGCGACCATAACGGTGGCGCCCCTTTTCGCGCTCCCGGACGCACGGAGCGCTTTCACCGGACTGCCAGGGCGGATGCTCCGTCCGCCGGCGCGGCGAGGAGGCACCTCTCGGTTCTCTCTCGTCACGCGGATGCGGCTCGACAGGGTTGGGATGTTCCACGACAGCCAAGCGCCCCCGAACGCGGCGGGACGTGCCGTGTCCGCGTGGGGAGGCTTCGGGGTCGCCCGGGCCGGTGAACCGCGAACCGGCAGACCCGACCCGCAGGTCGGGTGCTGGAATCCCCGGCTTTCGAGCCGGGGGAGGACGTCAAAAGAGAGGTATCGTGGGGCTACGTGAGTACGCCGCGTTTTCTGACCATGCCTCCTGGCGTCCGTTCTCGCCAGATCGAGACGGCGGTGGGCTCCTTCGCCGTCCTGGAGGCCCTGCCCGTCAGCGGCATTCCTGAGCGCTGGCCGGCCCTGCTGGTCCCCGGTCTGACAGGGAGCAAGGAAGACTTCATCGCGGTGCTGCAGACGCTCGCCCAGTCGGGTCGCCAGGTCATCGCGATCGACATGCGAGGCCAGTTCGAGTCGAACGGCCCCGACGACAGGAGCGCCTACACCTGCGCCGCGCTCGGCAACGACGTCGACGTCCTGGCCCAGGTGATCGGCCAGGGAGGCCCGATCCACCTGGTCGGCCACTCCTTCGGCGGCCTGGTCACCCGGGAGGCGGTCATCGACGGCCGTACCCGGTTCGGGTCCTACACGCTCATGAGCTCCGGACCCGCCGCGATCGTCGGGCCCCGCGAGCGCGCGGGCCGCATCATGATCTCGGAACTGCCCGACCTCGGGCTGGAACACCTGTGGCACAACCGGATGGAGCCCGAGGCTCTGTCCGCCGGGGTCTCCGACGAGATCATCGCCTTCCTGCGCAAGCGGCTGTTCGCCAACTCGCCCACCGGCATGTACACGATGACCGAGGAGGTGCTCTCCGCACCTGACCGATGCGACGAGCTCACCCAGGTCGACGTCGCCACCCTGGTCCTGTACGGCGAGCACGACGACGGCTGGCCGCCGCGTATGCAGTCGGAGATGGCCCGCCGGCTGGACGCCGACTGCGTGGTGGTCCCCGGCGCGGCCCACTCCCCCGCGGTGGAGGCCCCGGAGACCACGGCCGCCGCGCTCATCCGTTTCTGGAACGCCGCGGAGCGCCGGCCGAGAAGCTGACCTGGGGTTTCCCACTAATGGGACCCCTGTTGGACGGGTCGTCGAATGCCGTGTAATGATTTACTTACTATGGCGAGCATCGAAGACATCGTCGTCCAGCCGCCGCACACCGCGACGTGGCTGGTGCACATCGACCGCTCCATGTGGGTCGGCGGGGTCCGCGGCCTCATGCTCCAGGCCCTGCATCCCCTCGCGATGCGTGGCGTCTGGCAGAACTCCAACTTCCAGCAGGACCCGTTCGGGAGGCTCCGCCGCACGGCGGACTTCGTGGGCAGAGTCACCTTCGGCAGCCCCGCGGAGGCCGACGAGATCGGCCGCCGCGTCCGGGGAATCCACCGGCGGCTCCGCATCAACGACCCCGACACCGGCCGTACCCACCGAGTGGACGACCCGGAGCTGCTGCTCTGGGTGCACTGCGCGGAGGTCTCCTCCTACCTGACCGTGGCACGCCGGGCGGGCCTGGGGCTCAGCGACCGCCAGGCCGACCGCTACCTGGCCGAGCAGCGCCGCAGCGCCACCTACGTCGGCCTGCACGCCGAGGACGTGCCCGGCTCCCTGGCGGAGCTGGAGGGCTACCTCGCCTCGGTCCGCCCGGCGCTGAGGGTCACCCCCGAGGCCGCCTCCACCGTGCGCTTCCTGCTCTGGCCGCGACTGCCCGCCGAGCTGCGTGCCCTCACCCCCGGCAAACCCGCCTACTTCCCCTTCGGCGCGCTCTGCTACTACTCGCTGCCCGACTGGGCCAGACAGCTGTACGGCGTACTGCCCGAGGTGCCGCCCGGCACGGTGACAGCGGCGCTGAGAGCGTTCCGGCTGACCATGAACTCGCTTCCCGAACACGTCCACGACCGGGCGTTCACCCCCGGCACCCGCGAAATGCTCGGGGCCTCCCGCGAGCGGCTCGGCGCCGCGGGTTACGACCTGAGCAAGGGGCTCAGGGGGCTGACCGACCCGCGCCGCTGGCCGGACCGGCTGCCCCGCACCGCCTGACGCACCCTCTGACGCTTCCCCTGACGATGCGCCGCGCGGTCAGTCCGCGAGGGCGTCCCACGGCTCGCGGCCGCCGCTCGCTGCCTGGCCCTCGGGGCAGTGGCGGCGAAAGTCGCACCACGAGCACAGCGGGCCCGTACGGGGCGGGAAGGAGGCCTCGACCTCGGGCGGCACCGGGGGCGGGGTCCGGCCGATGCCCCTGGTCCGTGACGCGGCCGAGCCGGTCCCGCCGGGGCGGGTGGCCGACCATGCCCGGTAACGCTCGTCGGCCTCGGAGGCCTCGACGGCGATCTCCTCGGCTCGGCCAAGGTGCCGGGCCAGCGACTCGTCGGTGTGCTCCCACTCCACGACGGAGGCGGTCGGCAGGTGATGGAGCTCGACCCGGTGGCAGGGACGGTGCATCATCGCCGCGGAGGCGATGGCGTAGACCGCCAGCGCGAGCGAGGAACGGGCGTCGTCGGTGGTCAGCGGGCGCCGGCCGGTCTTGTAGTCGACCACGACCAGCTCCTCGCCGCGCCGGTCGAGCCGGTCCACCCGGCCGGAGAGGGCCACGACGGAGGTACGCGTGGCGACGGTGCGCTCGACACCGACCGGCTCCGCGGCGGGGTCGAGGCCCACCACGTATCCGCGGACCATCTCCCCGGCCCGGTCACGCCAGGCGGCCGACTGCTCCGCGTCGCGGAACCCCTCACTGATCCATCCCCTGGTGAGCAGGGTGGCGGCGACCTCGGGCGTACGCCGCTCGTACGGCTCGCGCCACCAGGCGGCCAGGGCGTTGTGCACGCTGACGCCCACGCTGTTGTGCGCCCACGGCGGGCCCTTCTGCGGCGCGGGCCGATCCAGGTAGGTGAACCGGTAGCGCCGGGGGCAGTCCAGCCAGCTGTTCAGCCGCGACGGCGTGCAGGCATACAGCCGCCGCGGCATGCCATCCAGGGGAAGCTGGTCCATCGAGGGCTATTCGTCCCGGAGGTTCAGCCGGATCCCCGCCGCGCGCGTGCCGTCGGTCAGCGGCCCCTCCTCCTGCTCCTGCGCCCCGCGGGTCAGCGAGCCGGAGAGCCAGGCGTCGAACTGAGGCTCCAGGTCGCCGATCGTGCTCTCCTCGCCGTGCGCGGGCAGCACCCGGGTGGCGTGGGGCAGGGTGAACAGCCGTCCGCCGATGGCGGTCAGCTGGTCGGCCAGGGCGGGATACTCACCGCCGACCCTGCCGGGGCCGTCGGCCTGGAGGGTCTTGCCGGTGAAGACCGCCTCCAGTGCCTCGCAGTAAAGCGAGACGCCGCCGTGGGAGACGCCCGGGGTGGACATGACCTCCAGCTGGACACCGCCGACCTCGAACAGGCCCTCGTCCTCCATGTCGATGTCCGGCCAGGTGTCCGGCCAGGTCAGTCGCCACAGCGGCCTGTCCTTGGGATGGAGGGCGATCACCGCCTCGTCTCTGGCCGCGACCTCGATGGCCGCGCCCACGTGGTCGGGCAGGCCGTGGGTGCAGATGATCGCCAGCACCTCCCGCTCGCCGACCTTCTCCAGGATCGCCTCCGCGTCGCGCGCGGGGTCGATGACGATGACATCCTCGTCGTCACCCAGGATCCACGTGTTGTTCTCGACCTTGTGCTCGACGCCGTCGACATCAACGACGCCCTCGGTCACCACTCGCTCGATACGCGCTGTCACGCTTCCGAACTTTACTGCCTCTCCCCACCCTCCGGTCCGGACGGAACGGTCAAGGGTTCGAATGCCGGGCGGGCGGTCAGGGGGCCGGGGCCTCCAGGCGCGGGGAGAACGCCCCGAAGGGCAGGTCGAGGGTCTGGTCGTGGTCGCGCAGATCGCGCAGGGACAGCTCGGCCAGGGTCATCAGGTAACCGGCCTCGGCGGGCCACACGACCGCCCAGAGCCAGTTCCCCAGTGCCTCACCCACGTAGACGGCCCGGTCGGAGGCGGCGGTGACACACCACAGGGCGGCCGGATGGCCCTTGACCTCGATCTTGGCGTGCGGCGGGCCCTGATCGAAGCCGGTGCCGGGATCGGTGCTCTCCAGCCCGGCGAACGCCGCGCCGAGCCCGACCCCGGGCTCCTCGGCGATGAGCAGCAGATCGGCGGGCCCGTAGGTCAGCGAGGGTCCGGAGACCGCGACCACCGTGGCCCGTACGCCGCTGCGCTCGTCACCCACGTGGGCGAACCCGGTGACCAGCCACCCCGTGGGCAGCGGCCACGGGACCCAGACGGGGACGCGGGAGATGCGGGTGACGGCCTCCACCGCGGCGGCGGAGGGAGGCAATGGTGGCTGGAACGGCAGCACCTCACCGTGGGGACCGCATCTCCAGGAGCTTGACCAAGCACTCGGCGGACGTAGCGGGCCGAAACAGCGTGGGCATGTAGGGGCGGCTTTCACGCCTACCCACGCTGCTTCTTCGACGGCCCATCCGTCAAGAGGCCCGGTCGTTATCACGCCGTAATGTTGTTCACGTGCGCGTAAATTGTGTGGGGGCGATCATCCTCGACGGCTCGGGGCGGATGCTCCTGGTCCGTCGCGGCCGGCCACCCGGGATGGGGCTGTGGTCCGTCCCCGGCGGCCGGGTCGAGCCGGGCGAGTCCGACCCCGAGGCGGTCATCAGAGAGGTTCTGGAGGAGACCGGCCTGACCGTCGTCCCCGGGCGCCTGGCGGGAACCGTCGACCGCCCCGGTCCCGGCGGTGCCCGCTACGAGATCCGCGACTACCTGGCCGAGGTCTCCGGCGGCACGCTCTCCGCCGGGGACGACGCCGCGGACGTCCGCTGGGTCACCCGCGCGGAGCTACAGCGGCTCCCGCTCACCCCCGGCCTGCTGGACGCGCTGGTCGAGTGGGCGGTCATCGCGCGGGAGTGAGCGGCGCGAGGTCCACCTCACCGTGTCGAGGTGAGCTTGGAGCGCCACAGGGTGAGGTGGTCCGCGCTGTAGGTGGTGGAGCGGCCCAGAGCCACGACCTGGCCGCCCAGGACCGCCACCGCGCCGAGCCACTGGGCTCCGTCGCCGTCCAGCCTGCCCTGGCTGGGGGTGTGAAGCTGCCAGTTCAGCCCGTCCTCCGAGGTCCAGGCCGCGCTGTCGCCCTCGCCTGGAACCCCGTGCCAGCCCACGGCCACCACGCCCTCCGGCGTCGCGGCGAGATCCTGCACGGCGGACGCGGTGTCCCCGGGGAGCCAGGAGAACTCCCAGCTCGTCCCGTTGTCCGCGGATACCGCACCGAAGGCCTTCTGGCCCTCCTCCGTCCTGGCCGTGCCGGCCGCGACGATGTCCCCGCCGTACAGGACCACGTGCCGCAGCCCCGCCGACGTCGCCCCCGGGGGCAGGACCGGCTTGCGCGCGCTCCAGTTGACCCCGTCGGCCGACACCCAGACCACGCCGGTCTCGCGCTCGGCGGTGCCGGTGCCGCCGACGGCCACGTATCCGGACGAGGTCGCCGAGACGTCGTGCAGCCGCACGCCCGTACCGCCCGCGGGAAGCCTGGCCGCCCTGGCGTAGCGCTTGAGGTCGGCGGAGAACCACAGGACGGGCACGGTGGCGGCGGGGCCGCGGTCCTCACCCGCCATGACATAACCGGAAGGGCCCGCCGCCACCGCGTGCGGGGCGAGGAAGTCGTGATCGCCCGCCGGGGCGAGGGGACCCAGCACCGGAACCCTGCGCCAGTTCTCACCGTCTGCGGAGGTGAGCAGCAGCGGCTCGGTGGAGGAGGCGTCGGTCATCGTGCTGCCCGCGGCCAGCCAGCCCCGCCTGCCATGCGCGACGTCGGCGAGCGCCTGCCGCCTCGGGCCACCGAGGAGCTGCGCCGGGCCGCCCGCCTTCCAGCTCTGACCGCCGGTGCTGCTCCAGATCCCGGCGTCACCTGAGACGGCACCCACCGCGACGAATCTGCCGTCGCCCGCGGCCACCCTGGCCGTCTCGCGGGCGGCTCTGGCCAGGCCCTCGATCCCCCCCAGGGAGACCGGCATCGGTTCTCCGCCCTTGGGCGCGGTGATGAGAACCACCCTGTTGTCCACGTCGGCGGCGCGCTCGTCGCCGCCGACGACGAGGGTGCCGGTGTCGGACAGGGCGAGCGCCCGCAGCGAGCCCGGTACCTCGCCGAGGTCTGTGGTCTTGCTCCAGTCCCGGCCGTCGGAGCTGGTGTGGACCGTGTAGCGCTCGAAGCCGGATTCGACGACCGCGGCCACCCCCGCCGAGGAGGAGGCCAGCCGCCTGACGCCGGAACCGTCGGGCCCCAGGCCGGTGATGGTCCCGCAGGCCTTCCAGTCGGCGCCCTCGGGCGAGCAGTAAACGCGGACCTCGCCCTTGCCGCTGCGTTGCTGGGTCGGTACGAGGACGAACCCCCCGCCGGCCACGGCCAGCGCGCCCGGCTCGGGGATGACGTCGTTGAGCGCGGTGCCGGTCCGCTGCCAGCTCCCGCCTCCGTCGGCCGAACGCAGGATGACCGAGGTGGACTGGCCCTGGGCCGGGTCCGCCAGCGCGACCACGGCGTTCCCCCTGGCGACGACCGCCTTGATGCCCCGCACCTTGTCCGGCATGCCGATCTCCCGGGTCGCCACCCGTTTCCAGGCGCGTCCGTCGGGAGAGACCCAGGCGACGGCCCCGGTGGTGCCGTCGTCCAGCACGGCCGTGCCGACCGCGACGAAGCCCGAGTCGGTCCTGGCCAGGTCCATGATCTTGTCTCCGCGCGCGAAGGCGTCCAGCTCAGCGGGGTCGACGGCGGTCCAGCTGTAGCCGTCGGAGCTGGTCCACAGGCCGTGCCCCGAGCCGAGGGGGTCGTTGCCCGCCGCCAGCCAGCGACCGTCACCGCCCGCCACCCGGCCCACCGTGGTCGGCCCCGTCTCGTACCCCACCGGGCCGACCATCCTGCCCAGCTGCCAGGTCGTGCCGCCGTCGGGAGAGACCAGGAACAGCGGTCTGGGTACCGGGCTGGTGGTGTCGCTGCCGACCGCGACCATGACCGAGCCCACCGAGGCCACCGCGTTGAGAACCTGGTTCGAGCCGTTGCCGCCGACACCGGCCCGCGGCACGAAGTTCTCGTCGCCCGAGCCCACCTCGTCGCCGACCAGCCGGAGACCGGTGGCGAACGGGCTGCTCACCCAGCCCCACAGGGCCAGGCCGCCACCGACCGCGACGGTGAGGACCATGACCATCAGGAACGGGATCACCAGGCCCCTGCCACGCCTGCGCCTGGTCGGGCTGGACCGGCGTACCGCGGAGGGCGCGGCGGCCGAGCGGTGATGCCGCCCGCCGTTGGGGCCCCGCCTGCCGGGCGTGCCCTCCGCGACGAGCAGGTCGGGCCTGGCGGGTCTGCCACCGGGTGGGCGCCCCACCCGGCGTACCGGCTCGAAATCGTCCTCGACGGGCGTGCCGGGCCCCTCAGGCTCGGGCCCCGGCTCCGATTCGGAGGTCGGCCCGGGTGTCGAGCCGGGTTCCGGAGTGGGCGCCGGTTCCGGCGTCGCCGGAATGCTCGGCTCCATCCTGATCCGGTCCTCGGGCGCGGGAGGCGGGGGCTGCGGGGGCGCTGTCCGCCCGTCCTTGCCCCGCTCGCGGGCCGGCCCCGAGGCGACCAGGAGATCGGGCCGGTCCGCCCTCCTCCGCCTGCCCCCGCGCTCGGGCGTCGGCCCCGAGGCGACCAGGAGGTCAGGGCGGTCCACCAGGCGCGGGCGCCCTCGCTCCGGTGTGGCGTGGCGGCCCTGCCCCGTATCCCGTTCCTCCACGGGCTCCTCGGCGAGCCGATCGGGGGCGGGGGGCTCTGGCGGGGACGACTGCCCGGCGGGCTGGGGGGTGGGGGCGTAGGGCTGGGCGTACGGACGGCGCCGCTCGCCGCCGAGCCCTTCCGGGCGGGCCCGGGGCGGCTCGCCGTCGTCCGGGGTCGGCGCCGCGAACGGCGGGAGCATCCACGGGGAGGCCATGGAGAGCCCGCGCGCGTCGTCGCCGGAGGGACCTGGCGGGGAGTGCTGGATCGTCGGTGGGGACGCGTGTGGCTCCTGGGACCCGCCTGCACGCATGGCATCGTCGTGAACGCCGCCGTCATCCGCCGGCCACTCTCGCGAGCGCGGGTCGTGGGGGCCCGAGGCCACGCTCAGCACCTCCTCGCAGGAAGCCCGTTTCAGCCCGGAGTCACCACCCCGGACCGTTCCAGTCGTCTCCGTAACGGTAGGCCGCAACCCCTACGGATGCGGCAAATCGCACGCGACCCTACTACTACCCCGTTCTCCGGAAACGATCACCTCCCGCGGCCGACCGGCCGGACCTCTGCCGTACACAGTCAAGAGCAACACGTCCCGGCCGCGATGACGAGACCTCTCTAGTCAGATTTATCAGCCGGGCACCCGGATTATCACGATTTGTCCATAAAAATCCCGAAACACACCAGCCCATCGAGACCCGTGGAACCCCTGGCTCCCCCGCCGGCCACCGCGGCCCACCTCATGTCACCGCCGACATGTCACCGCCGACATGTGACCCCCGCCGGCGTCAGGCCGTGGGCGGGGTGAAGGCCGTGGTTCGTGCGAGACCGGCGGCCCTGCCCTTCGCCACCACCACCAGCGCCATCTTTCTGGACGCCTCGTCGATCATCTCGTCGCCGAGCATGACCGCGCCGCGCCTCTCGACCGTCGTGGAGTACTCGTACGCGTCGAGGATCAGCTCGGCATGGTCGTAGTCCTCCTGCGACGGCGAGAACACCTCGTTCGCGGCCTCGATCTGGGTCGGGTGGAGCACCCACTTCCCGTCGAGCCCCAGCGCCGCGGCCCGGCCCGCCACCCGGCGGAAGCCGTCCAGGTCCTTGATCGCCAGGTAAGGGCCGTCGATGGCCTGCAGGCCGTGCGTCCGGGCGGCCATCAGGATGCGCATCAGGATGTAGTGGTAGGCGTCGCCCTCGGTGTAGCCGGGCGGCTGCTCACCGACCACCAGGGTCCGCATGTTGATCGAGGCCATGAAGTCGGCCGGGCCGAAGACGAGCGTCTCCAGGCGCCGGGACGCGCCGCCGATGGCGTCCACGTTCACCAGGCCCTTGGCGCTCTCGATCTGGGCCTCGATGCCGATCCTGCCGACGGTGAGACCGTTCGCCTTCTCGATCTGGGTGAGCAGCGTGTCGAGCCACATCACCTGGGCCGCGTCCTCCACCTTGGGCAGCATCAGGCAGTCGACGAACTCCCCCGCACCCTCCACGACCTCGATGACGTCGCGGTAGGTCCACTGGGTGCCGAGGTCGTTGACCCTGACGACCCTCGTCCGGCCCGACCAGTCGCCCTCGCGCAACGCCGCCACGATGTTCTTGCGCGCGCCCTCCTTCGCGAGGGGCGCGACGGAGTCCTCCAGATCGAGGAAGACCTCGTCGGCCGGGAGCCCCTGGGCCTTCTCCAGGAATCGGGGGTTGCTGCCGGGCACCGCGAGACATGAACGCCGAGAACGCATGGGCACACGCTAGCGCCCGCGGGAAAGCAGACCGGCGGCCGGGCGGCGCTATGGCGTCCGGACAAAGACCTCCCCCTGTTCTTGGCGGCGATCTCGAAGGGCTTTTGCCGGAGATCTCACAAGAATGAGCGTCAAGAACCCGCAAAGGAGACACGCACCATGGCAAACGCTTCCTCTGTGACCAGGCCCGCCGTACTGTCCGACCTCATCCCGGGCTCCCGTACCCGCGACGTCGCGCTCGTGGTCGGCGGCGCCGCCCTGACGGGCCTGGCGGCGCAGCTCAGCCTCCCGCTGCCCGGCTCGCCCGTCCCGGTCACCGGCCAGACCTTCGCGGTCGTGCTGGTCGGCGCGGCCCTCGGCATGAACCGCGCGGCGCTGAGCATGGCGCTCTACCTGCTGGCCGGTCTCGCGGGCGTGCCGTGGTTCGCCGGCGGCACCTCCGGCTTCGGCGGCGCGTCCTTCGGGTACGTCATCGGCTTCATCGCCGCCGCGGCCGTGGTCGGCAAGCTCGCCGAGCGCGGCGGCGACCGCACCGTCCCGCGTACCGTCGGCACGATGGTCCTGGGCAACCTGGTCATCTACGCCTTCGGCCTGCCGGTCCTCATCGCCGTCGCCCAGGTAGACCTCGCCACCGGCATCGCGGTGGGCGTGCTGCCCTTCCTGCTCGGCGACGCCCTCAAGGTCGCCATCGCGGCCGGGCTGCTCCCGGCCGCCTGGAGGCTCTCCCGGCGCTGACCTCACGGCGCGTACGGCCTGTATCGCCCCACGAGGGGGAACAGGCCGTACATTCGTCTCATGGGTGTGATCGAGGAGGGCGCCAAGAAGTCGAGCGTCCTGTGGCTGTCGCTGGACCGGCCCCGGCTGGCCTGGCACACCTGGTACGACGGCGCGATCTACTTGGTCACCGGCGGGGGCGAGCAGCCGCTGCCGGGGCTGGCCGAGGCCGATGAGGTCCGGGTGACGCTGCGCAGCAAGGACAACGGCGGGCGCCTGGTGGCCTTCGACGCCGGTGTGGAGGTGATGGACCAGACGAAGGCCGCCGACGCGGTGGCCGCGCTCGCCAAGGAGCGGCTCAACGCCCCCGACGGCGCGAGGCTGGTGGAGCGCTGGGCCGCCGCCTCCCAGGTGATCCGGCTCATCCCACGGGAACCGGTTCCCTGACCTCCGGGGCGGGGGCGGGCAGCATGGCGGTGGCCCGCTGGGCCAGGTAGGCACCGATCAGGACGATCACGCCACCCGCGATCTGGAAGGGGCCGAGCGCCTCGCCCAGCAGGATCCAGGCGACCACCGCCCCGGCGATGACCTCCAGCGAGGCGACGGTGGAGCCGACCGCGGCCGACAGTCGGCGGATGGCGAAAACGCCGAAGATGTAGGCGAGGACCGTGGCGACCACGATCAGCCAGACCAGCGCCACGGCAGCCGGCAGCGGGTAGCCGCCCGGCGGGGTGGCCACCGTGCCGAGCGCCGCCCAGGGAATGTCCCAGGGACGGGAGATCGGGATGAGCGCCACGGCGGCACCGAGCAGGCCCCAGGCGACCAGGCCGAGCGGGTCCATCTCGTCACCGAAGCTGTCGCTGAGCAGGAAGTATCCGGCGCAGCACGCCGTCGCCGCGAGGGCGATGAGCAGGCCCAGCGGGTCGAGGGCGAGGCCCGCCCAGATCTCCACCACGATGGCGAGCCCGACCACCGCGACGGCGGCACCGGCGAAGGCCACCCGGGGCAGTCGTACCCGCCGGACGAACCGTACCCAGAGCAGCACCAGTACCGGCGAGGTGTACTCGATCAGCAGGGTGACGCCGACCGGCAGCCGGGTCAGCGCCAGGAAGAAGAGCGCCTGCACCCCGGCGACCGCGACCACCGCGTACACCCCCAGGAACGGCAGCCGCGAGCGGGGGATGCGCAGGGCCGAGGGCTTGGCGAGCGCGAGGACGGCGACGAGCAGCAGCCCGGCACCCGCCATCCGGACCCAGACCGCCTCCAGCGGGGCCAGCCCGGCCGCGCCCACGTATTTGGCCATGGAACCCGAGAAGGCGAAACACAGGGCAGACGCGAGCGCGATCAGCAGTCCTGCACGTCTCATGAAACACCATTCCCGTAATTACCGTTGTGCGCCTTTGATGCTGTCATGTCGGTATACCGGCCAGCAAATCGATTCCGGCATGTGAGCCGGGGAGCGTGGCAGCAGCCGGTAGGCCCGAGACGCGGCCTACGCTTCAAATGTGAGGATCTTCATCGCGCGTCTCGCCGGTACCCCGGTCTTCGACCCCGCCGGGGACCAGATCGGCCGGGTCCGTGATGTGGTGGTGGCCATCGCCGGCAGCGCGCCGCCGCATGTGCACGGGCTGGTCGTCGAGGTGCAGCCCCGGCGCCGGGTCTTCCTGCCGATCACCCGGATCCGGTCCGCCCAGGCGGGTTCCGTGGTCTTCAGCGGCCAGCTCAACATGCGCAGGTTCGAGCAGCGGGCGACCGAGACCCTGGCCGTCGCCGAGCTGCTCGACCTCGGTGTGGAGGTCGACGGCGAGCGGATGACGGTCCTGGACCTGGCCATGGAGCAGACCAGGCGCGCCGAGTGGCTGGTCACCAAGGTGGCGGTGGTCCCGAGCACGCCCGGCATGGGGCTGCGCCGGCGCGGCGCGACCAGAGTCGTCGACTGGGCCGAGGTCCACGGCTTCGGCGCCGTCCAGAAGGACCAGGGCGCCGCCAACCTGCTGGTCGCCTTCGAGTCGATGCGCGCCGCCGACCTGGCAGGGGCACTGCACGAGTTGCCGGACAAGCGGCGGGTCGAGGTGGCGGCGGCCCTTGACGACGTACGGCTCGCCGACGTGCTGGAGGAGCTCCCCGAACGGGATCAGATCAGCATTCTGAGCAGGCTCTCCCCCGAGCGGGCCGCGGACGTGCTGGAGGAGATGGACCCCGACGACGCGGCCGACCTGCTGCAGGACCTCCCCGCCGAGCAGGCCGAGGCGCTGATGGCGCTGATGGAGCCCGAGGAGGCCGCGCCGATCAGGCGGCTGCTGATCTACCCGGAGAACACCGCGGGCGGGATGATGACGAGCGAGCCGGTGGTCCTGCCGCCGAACGCGACGGTCGCCGAGGCGCTGGCCAACATCCGCCGGCGCGAGCTCACTCCCGCGGTGGCCGCGCAGGTCTACGTGACCAGGCCGCCCATCGAGACACCCACCGGCCGCTTCCTCGGCCTGGCCCACTTCCAGCGGCTGCTGCGCGAGCCGCCGGCCACACTGCTCGGCAGCATTCTGGACACCTCCCTCGACCCGATCAGGCCGGAGTTCACCCTGAACCAGGTGGCCTTCTACCTGGCCACCTACAACCTGGTGGCGGCTCCCGTGGTGAACGAGGCCGGGCGCCTGGTCGGGGCCGTCACGGTGGACGACGTGCTCGACCACCTGCTGCCCGAGGACTGGCGCGAGCAGGAGGACAGGCATGGCTGACCGCCTCGACCAGCCCAGACAGCCCGGCCTGCGGCTCCGTCCGCACTACGACCCCGAGGCGTTCGGGCGGCTCTCCGAGCAGATCGCCCGCTTCCTCGGCACCGCGAGGTTCCTGGTCTACATGACGGTCTTCGTCACCGTCTGGGGCCTGTGGAATGCCTTCGGCCCCCCGCCGCTGCGGTTCGACCCCTACCCGTTCATCTTCCTGACGCTGATCCTGTCCCTGCAGGCCTCGTACGCGGCGCCGCTGATCCTGCTCGCCCAGAACCGGCAGGACGACCGTGACCGGGTCCAGAACGAGCACGACCGCAGGGCCGCGGAACGGAACCAGACCGATCTGGAGTACCTCACCCGGGAGGTCGCCGCCCTGCGCATGGCGCTCGGCGAGGTGGCCACCCGCGACTACATCCGCTCGGAACTGCAGCGCCTCCAGGAGGATCTCCAGGAGCCGCGAACGTCCACGGAGGCGTGAAAGACGGGTCGCGCGCCGGGTGTCCCGGCGCGCGACCCGCGCGAACCTCAGCGGTCTAGAAGAACTGGTTCTCCGGCACCGGTAGGTCCAGCTGCGCCGGGCCCTGCCACCTGGCCGTGTCCTTCGGCACGTCGGCGCTGCCGAGGGTGCTGATCGCCAGCGGGATCACGACCTTGCTCCCCGCCAGGTCGACGGTGACGTTCGCGCCGGTGGCCCGCTCGGCGCTGTAGGTCGAGTCGGTGCCGGCGATCACGAGGGCCAGCCTGTGCCCCTTCTTGAAGACGTACTCCTGCGGCAGCGTCTCCCAGCTGACCTTGCCGTACGTGCCCGGGGGCAGTGGCGAGGGCTCGCTGAGCGAGTCGCGGTTCTGCACGTCGATCCAGCCACGGGCGACGATCTCCAGTGGCCGGGTGGCCCGGTTGGTGACGACCTGCCGGTAACAGCCGTCGTCGGAGGCCGTGCTCTCGCCGTGGCAACTCTCCTCGGCGACCGTGGTGATGCCCTGGCCCCGCCGCCAGTCGATCCGGGTGTCCTCGCCGAAGTCGACGAGGAGCGCGGTCAGGTTCGAGGTGGGCCTGTCGAGCGCGACGCGCAGGTCCACCACGGGCGTGCCGGACAGCCGCAGATCCAGCGGCAGCTCGCCGGTGGTGAAGGCCACCCGCCCCGGCTTGACGGTGCCGACGTCGGCCACCATCGCGTCCTCGGACTGGCGGATGTCGGTGAACGTAGCGGTCTGCCCCTTCCTGGCCGGTACGAGGCCGAACGAGCCGTCGGCCGCGGGGCGGAAGGGGATCTTCAGGGAGAGCGGGGCGGGCCAGTCACGCTGGGTGATCCAGCGGTCGAGGCTGGTCTGCACGTCGGCGCGGGGCTCTCGCATGATGCCGTTCTGCACGCCGAGCAGCCAGTAGTCGAACCAGCGGTGCAGCGTGTCGACCCAGAGGTCACGACGGCCCTCGAAGTCGAAGGGGTCGACGTGCTGGTACTGCCCGACCCAGATCTTGCGGGGCACGTTCCTGCCGGCCAGCGCCTGCCACCACTTGGAGAAGTTGTCGGGCTTGACGTTGAGGTCGTTGACCGTGTGCACGGCGAAGACGCTGGCGCGCACCTTGGAGACGTCGGCCATCGAGCCCGCGATGTAGTCGCGCTCGGCCCAGAAGCCGTTGTAGTCGCCGGTGCCGTCGCCGTCCTCGGCGTCCAGCCGCGCCCGCACCGCGGCGCACTTGGCCTCGGGGTCGGTGTCGACGTAGTTCCCCAGCCACGACATGTAGTCGTAGCTGTAGATCACCCCGTTGGAGCGCTGGTATTTGTACCAGGAGCTGATCGCCGAGATCGGGACGATGGTCTCCAGCCCCTGCACGCCGGTCGCCGCCACGGCGTTGGCCAGCGTGCCGTCGTACGACTTGCCGATCATCGCGGCCTTGCCGGTGGTCCAGTCCGCGACCGCGGGCGTGCCGTCGGGGTGGTAGGCGGTGGCGCGGCCGTTCAGCCAGTCGATCACGGCCTTGCCGCCCAGCACGTCGGCCTGCCCGCCGACGTCGGGACAGCCGTCGGACCTGGTGGTGCCGATCATGTCGACATTGAGGACGGCGTAACCGCGCGGTACGAAGTAGTTGTCGTAGAACAGTGGGAATTTCACTACGTTCCCGGCGGCGTCATAGACCTTCCGCTCGGCCTCGTTACCCCGGCCGGAGTTGTCGTAGTACGGACTCTCATCGATGATCACCGGCACCTTGAGCCCGGGACCCGATTCCTTCGGCCTGATGATGTCGACACGGACCCGGTCCGGCCTCCCATCGGAGTCGCTGTCGACACTCGACTCGACGTAGACGTGCTCGCGGACGGCGTCGGCGTAGGAGAAGACCGGTTGGGACCGCCCCTGCTCGATGGTGAGGGATGGCTGGGTGGCCGCGTGGGCTGGGGTGACGCCCGCCGCGAGAACCGCGAGGACGATAAGAGCTGCCCGTAACTTCGGCAAGCGGAGCCTCCAGAACAACTAGGGAAACATCCGCAATATCAATCTTTGTCCGTATAGTCCGCAAGATCCTTTATGTGTTCGACATCACCCTGGGGCTGGTATGTGACATGACGCTCGACAGCCCCGTCCGGCCACCGGTCGGGGCGGCCCGGCGCGAGCCCGGGCAAGCGGGAGTATCGGGTACGGCCGATGCGGCGGCTACCCGCCGCGGGGCCTCAGCAGGGTTCGGTGCCGGAGGCGGGCAGGAGCTTGTTCAGCATGGCCGTGCACTGCCGCAACTCGTCGGCGTCGAGCATGTCCAGGAACTGGGCGCGGACGCCGCGCAGGTAGGTGGGGCCGGCCTCGGCCAGCCGCGCCGCACCCCCGTCGGTGAGCACCGCGAACAGGCCGCGCGCGTCACTGGTGCACGCCTCGCGCTCGACCAGGCCGTCACGCTGGAGGCGGTCGACGAGCCGGGTCAGGCCGCTGCGCGAGAGCAGCACCCGGTCCGCCAGGTCGTTCATCCTCAGCCGCCGCTCGGGCGCCTCGAAGAGTTGCAGGAGGACTTCGTAGGAGGCCAGGGGCAGATCGTGCTCGATCAGCAGGTCGGCCTCCAGCATCCGGGCGATGCGGACCTGGGCTCGCTGGAGCATGCGCCAGAGCGTCAGCTCCTCCGAGCTGAAGCTCTCCATGGACTCGCCCGCCGTGAGGGTCACCCAGTAACCTTAGAACGTTGCACGCGCATCTACACAGCGAATTGTCCGAATCCGGCGACCAGAGCCGGGGCCGGAATTCCTGCCGACGTTCCGAGGTTCATACCATTGGACTTCCGACGCCGACCGTTCCCTGACGGGATCGGGCCGCTCGCCAAGCCATACGAGCGCCACGACGGGCAGTTCCTGCCCTTGAGACGCCTCATCGATAACAGACAAGGAGGGACGGCATCCTCCGTCGCACCAGTGTGACGCCGCGTTGCCGACACTTCGATGGCACCTACCCCGGAACTGGTGATGGCCGCCCTCGCGACCGTCAACGACCCTGAGATCCGTCGGCCGATCACCGAGCTCGAAATGGTCAAGAGCGTCGACATCTCCCCCGAGGGGGCGGTACGTGTCGCGATCTTCCTCACGGTGTCCGGCTGTCCCATGAAGGACACCATCACCCGAGACGTCACCGCCGCGGTCTCCAGGATCGACGGGGTGACCGGCGTCTCCGTCGAGATGGACGTCATGAGCCCCGAGCAGCGCAAGGCGCTGCAGACCAAGCTGCGCGGCAACAAGGGTCCCGAGAAGGAGATCCCCTTCGCCCAGCCCGGCTCGCTGACCCGTGTCTTCGCCGTCGCCTCCGGCAAGGGCGGTGTCGGCAAGTCGTCGGTCACCGTCAACCTGGCCGCCGCGATGGCCGCGAGCGGTCTCAAGGTCGGCGTCGTCGACGCCGACATCTACGGCCACAGCATCCCTCGCATGCTCGGCACCTCCGAGCGTCCCACCAAGGTCGAGGACATGATCATGCCGCCGGTGGCGCATGACATCAAGGTCATCTCGGTCGGCATGTTCAAGCCGGAGGGCAACACCCCCGTCGTGTGGCGCGGCCCCATGCTCGACCGGGCCCTGCACCAGTTCCTCGCCGACGTCTACTGGGGCGACCTGGACGTGCTGCTGATGGACCTGCCCCCGGGCACCGGTGACATCGCGATCTCCGTGGCGCAGCGGATGCCCTCGGCGGAGCTCCTGGTGGTGACCACCCCGCAGCAGGCCGCCGCCGAGGTCGCCGAGCGGGCGGGATCGATCGCCGTCCAGACCCACCAGCAGATCGCCGGCGTCATCGAGAACATGTCATGGCTGCCCTGCCCGCACTGCGACGAGCGGGTCTCGGTCTTCGGCGAGGGCGGTGGCCAGACCGTGGCCGACGCGCTCACCCGCACCCTCGGCGCCCGCGTGCCGCTCCTCGGTCAGGTGCCGATCGACATGCGCCTGCGCGAGGGCGGCGACGAGGGCAAGCCGCTCGTGCTGACCGACCCGGACGCCCCGGCCGCGGCCGAGCTGATCCGCATCGCCGGTTCCCTCAGCAAGAAGTCGACCAGCCTCAAGGGCCTCCAGCTCGGCATCTCGCCCACCCGGCGCGGCTGACGGCACCCGCCCCGACACGACGACGGCGGCGCCCCCTCGTGGGGGGCGCCGCCGTCGGCCGTCCGGGAGGGACTCAGGTCGCCTCGGAGTCGTACGGAGGGATCTCGCCGTAGCCCAGCTCGCCGCCCACCGGGTAGGAGGGGGCGGGTTCGGCGGTGGCGGTGGCCTGGGTGGAGTTCCAGTCGTCCTCAAGGTCGGCGGTGAGGTGCTTGCGGACGAAGTTCTTCGGATTCAGGTCGGTCGGGTCGAAGTCGGCGAACTCCGGCCCCAGCCCGGTCCGCAGGTCGTCTCTCGCGTTGTTGGCCATCCGGCGCAGGTTGCGCAACGTCTTGCCCGCCTGGGCAGCGGCCTGGGGCAGTTTCTCCGGGCCGAAGACGAGGAGGGCGATGACCACCAGCGCCACGATCTCAGGCCAGCCGAGTCCGAACACGGTGATCTCCTACCGAAAGAACGCCATGGGCACCTCTCCGGCTACATACCGGAGAGGTTCCAGACTAATACCGCCAAGGGTAAGCGCGCGCCCCTGCCAGGCGGCTCAGGAAGGCTCGGGTGAGGGTTGGTCCGGCGCGGTGCCGACGGTCACGGTCGCGGTGTTCTCCTGACCGCCGCGTTGGTACTTGACCGAGAGCTTCTCACCGGGAGCCCTGTTGCGGACCAGCGCGATCAGCTCGTTGCCGTCCTGCAGCACGATGCCGTCGACCTCCAGGATGACGTCGCCCGGCTTGAGGCCCGCCTGGGCGGCGGGGCCGTTCGGCTCGATCGGCTGGGAACCCTTACTGGCCTCGGTCGCGATACGCACCCCGACACCCTGGTAGGTCGGGTCGATGGCGACACCGATCCGCGACTTCTTGGCCTTGCCCGTGGTGATCAGCTCCTGGGCGACGCGGCGGGCGTGGTTCACCGGGATGGCGAACCCCAGGCCGATGCTGCCGCTCTGGCCGCCGACCGACCTGCCGAGAGTGGCGATCGCCGAGTTGACGCCGATCACCTCGCCGTTGCCGTTGACCAGTGGCCCCCCGGAGTTGCCCGGGTTGATGGCCGCGTCGGTCTGGACCGCGCTGAGCCAGGTGGTCTCGGAGTTGTTCTCCTCACCCGCCTGAACGGGACGGTTGAGCGAGCTGACGATGCCGGAGGTGACGGTGCCGGTCAGGCCCAGCGGGGAGCCGATGGCGATGACCGGGTCGCCCACGACCACGTTGTCGGAGTTGCCGAGGGTGATCTCCGGGGCGCCGAAGGTCTCCGCCGGCTTGACCACTGCCAGGTCGGACTCGGGATCGCGGCCGACGACGACGGCGGAGGTGGACTTGCGGTTGTTGAACTGGATCTGGATCCGGCCGCTGGGATCGGCGCCGGCGACCACGTGGTTGTTGGTCACCACGTAGCCGCCCTTGATCAGGAAGCCGGAACCGGTGTTGGAACTCGTCCCGCCCTCGACCGCCAGCGAGACCACGCTGGGCAGCACCTTCGAGGCCACACCTGCCACCGAATCCGGGGGCCGGGCGTTGGAGCCGGTCGGCGCGTTCCCCAGGCTGTAGGAGGGGTCGCGCCCCGAGCCGGTCGGCTTGGTGAGGAGATAGGTGCCGACGCTGCCGAGCAGCGAGGCGAGCAACGCGATCACCACGGCGAGGACGACCAGCGTGGCCGTACGCGGCCCGCGCTGGATCGCCGTGGGCGCCGGGCCGCCGAAGCTCCCTGGCAGCCCCGGGCTGCCAGGAGGCGGCGCCCAGCCGGGACCCATGCCGAACGCCTGGGTGGGCGGCGGGGGCGGAGCCGGGTGGGCGGCGAAGACCGCCGTGTCGTACCTGGGCCTGCCGGAGGGGTCGCCCCAGCTCTCCGGCTCGTGGCGCTGTCCCTGGCCGCCGTCGTCGTGACGGAACAACTCTGGTTGCCCCTGCGGCCCACCCCACCGGCCGCCGCCTGGCGGGGCGCCCAACTGGCTCCAGCCGTCGTCGCCCGGCTGCTCGGCCTGGGACGGCGCGCCCTCTCCGGCGGGCAGGAACTCGGGGCGCGAGAACTCGGGGCCGGAGGAGTCGGCGTGGCGGGACTCCGGAGCGCCGTGACCACCGTCGGTGAAGTCCGACGGCGTACGCCCCGCAGCATCGTGCGCCCCGTGGCCGGTACGGGCCTCGTCGGTCATCGAATACTCACTACTCCTTGCCTCGCAGATGCCCACTCACCGGGTCAACCCGGCAATCTTCCCCCGAGCGGCATACGAGATGTGTAAAACACACGTCATCCGAAGGGATTGACCCACGAGAGCAGGCGACTCGCACCTCGGCCGAGCCTCGTCCAGAGATCCGGAACCTGCTCGTGCGGTAGGGCCGCGACAGCCGCGTCGACCATGTCGGCCGGCGCGTCCGCGAAGACTGTATAGACATGCCCCCCACTCGCCCAGATCATCTCCTGCCCAACCGGGCCTCGAATCCAGATCGTATGCCCGCTGCGCCGCTCCGCATGCCAACCCTGGAGATGATCCTCATCAAGCACTCCGGGTTGCACAAAAACCGACACGACTGACAACCCATCCGAATATCCCAAATACAAATATCCAGCGGGGGCGCTTCGCGCGGCGAACAACTCCAGGCGGCCCGGCAGGGCACGGGGGATACGGAAGCCCGCGGCCAGCAGGCGGGGCATCTCCAGGAGGTCGAGGCCCCCGGTGGCCAGCGGCGGCACCGTGGGCACCGCCCCCTTGGTCACCGGGTCGAGGGTCAGATCGACGAAGGCTCCGACGTTGACGACCCGGCCCCTCGCGTCCATGAGTTCGCGGCGCAGCACCGGCCCGGCGGCCTTGTCGATCCAGTAGCGGGCGGCGACCGTGCCGTCCGCGCGCAGGATGTTCACGAGGCGGGCGGGGCGCCCGCAGGCTTGCCCCTCCCCGGCGGCCACGACCCGGTAGTTCCGGGCCAGCACCGCAAGCATCGTTTCCGACGGGCTGGACATGCCCCCGGCGAGGGTGCCTGGATCGGCGCTCTGCACGGAGCCCAAGGGCTCGGTACGCACCGTCATCCCCTTCCCGGGGACGTTGTCCACCTCCAGCACCGCGGAGGTGGAGCCGGAGGCGCCCCAGACCGTGACGTACTGGGTGCCTGAGTATCCGCGGGCCCGGCCCGCGACCGCCGCCTCACGGAGCAGGTGCAGGCCGGTGTCCTCGTTCTCCGCCTCGTCCGGCGGTATGGCGTGCGAGGTCCTGACCGCGTGTGCCGTACCGCCCGTCACCAGCCCCAGCAACATGACAGCCACCAGGATGATCGTGGCGGGCAGCCGGATCACGGAGTGGGCGAGAAGGTGGGCGTCGCCGATCCGCCGTAGGGTGCCGTGTTCCTGTGCTGGTTGGCGAACATGTCGACCGGCGGCACGACACGCGGGTTGGGGTCGGCCCCGCCTACCACGAACAGTGTGCCGATCGCCACGGCCGCCGAGGCGACACCCACCGCGACGTAACCCGCTCTCCGGGTACGGCGAGGTCCTTGGGTCCGGCCTCTGGGGCGGTTGTCGGGGGGAGCGACGCTGTACATGCTCGGAATGGGTGCCCCGCCGAAGGTGCGCGAGGCCGGAAAGGGGCGCTCACGCGGGGGCAACGGGCCGCCGGGCTCCGCCATCCGCAGCAGGGACATCGTCAGATCGGCCGGCATCGCGGGCCCGTCGAGGGACCGCAACCGGCTCTTCAGCGCTCGCACGGCGTCGACCTCGGCCCGGCAGTCGGCGCAGAGGGCCAGATGCGACAGAGCCCGGTCACGCTCGTGGTGGTTCAGCTCACCGTCTACCAGTGCGGAAACGCGCTCTCCTAGATGACTCATGCGCACTCCTTGCCAAGTGGCTCGTCGTGACATTCGTCATGACTGTGATTTCTCATGCGAATTCCTCCCCGTGAGTAACGCTCGGGGGGAATGGATCGTTCCGCGGCGCGCGATGCTCAAGCGCCTCACGCAACTGCGCCCGCCCACGGTGGATCCGGCTCCGAACCGTGCCGAGCTTCACACCCAGCGTCGCCGCGATCTCCTCGTAGGACAGCCCCTCGATGTCACACAGAACGACGGCCGCGCGGAACTCGGGCGCGAGGGCGTCGAGTGCCGCCTGGATGTCGGGCTCCAGATGGGTGTCGTCGTACACCTGTGCGGGAGAAGGCTCGCGCCCGCGCAGCCGCTCGGCGGCGTCGTCGGCGAGCCCCTCGAACCTGATGCGCTGCTTGCGCCGCGCCATGTCGAGGAACAGGTTGGTGGTGATGCGGTGCAGCCAGCCCTCGAAAGTGCCTGGCGTGTAGTTCGACAACGACCTGAAGACCCGGACGAAGACCTCCTGTGTGAGATCTTCCGCATCGTGCACGTTGCCGGTCAGCCGATAGGCCAGCCGGTACACTCGCGCCGAGTGCGCCCGGACCACCTCCTCCCAGGTAGGAGGCGTCCAATCAGACACGGGAGCCTCTGCCTGGTGGTCAGGCTCGTCCACCAGCACTCCTCTCTCCGGGACCACCGCTATCGCCATAGTGCCTGGTTTCGTCCCTTCGTGCGCACTGACTACCTTCAGGACCGGCAAAGGCCGCTTAAACCGTGCAACGCACCGGGGACGACATGAGTTCCCGATCGGGCCTGCCTCCCTTAGGCTGCGACCCAGCGCCTATATGACTGTGTACGGAGAAAGCGGGAGGAGAGGCCGATGGCAGAGACGCCGACAAGTCCGTTGGAGGCCACTCTGGCCTATGCCGATGAGTTCCACAGGGAGGACGACATCCTGCTGGCCGCGCGCATGCGCGGCGCCGAGGTGGGAGCGCCCCCGATCCTGCCCGGCGGCGGCGCCGCTCTCTGCTTCCTCGCCACCGCCATCAACGCCCGTGCCGTCGTGGAGATCGGCACCGGCTGCGGGGTGTCAGGCCTGTGGCTGCTCCGCGGCATGCGCCAGGACGGCACGCTCACCAGCGTGGACGTGGAGCCGGAGCACCAGCGACTGGCCAGGCAGAGCTTCGCCCAGGCCGGATTCTCCGGGGGCCGGACCCGCCTGATCACCGGCCGCGCCCTCGACGTGCTCCCCCGGCTGTCCGACGGCGGCTACGACCTGGTCTTCTGTGACGGCGCCAGGCACGAGTACGCCGACTACCTGGCCGAGTCCGTCCGGCTGCTCCGGGTCGGCGGCATCGTCGTCTTCGACAACGCCCTCTTGGGCAACCGGGTGGCCGACCCCGTGCAGCGGGACCCCGACACGGTCTCCATCAGGGAGCTCGGCAAGCTCGTCCGCTCCGACGAGCGGCTCCGCCCGCTGATGATGCCTCTCGGAGACGGCATCCTGGCGGCCGTCAAACTCGCCGACTGACGGCTGCCGGGGCGGCGACACCGACGGTGTCGCCGCCCCGGCAGCCGCGGAATCACCGCTCCTGGAGCCCCGCCAGCCATTCGAGCAGCAGGCGCACGCCGTATCCGGTGGCTCCCTTGCTGAACAGGCCCTCGTCCGCGCCGCTACGGCCGACGCCGGCGATGTCCAGGTGTGCCCAGGGCCGCCCGCCGGTGAACTCGCGCAGGAACAGCGCCGCGGTGACGGAGCCCGCGCCGTAGGTCGATCCGGCCTCGATGTTGGTCAGGTCGGCCACCGACGAGTCGAGCGCGGGAAGGTAGTCCTCGATCAGCGGCATCCGCCAGAGCCGCTCCCCACTGGCCTCCCCCGCCTCGACCAGCGCGCCTGCCAGCGCGTCCTCGGAGGCGAAGACCGCGCCGAGACTCTTGCTCAGGGCCACGCTGATCGCCCCGGTCAGCGTGGCGATGTCCACCATGACGTCCGGGTCCAGCTCCGCGTCGGCGTAGGCCAGCGCGTCGGCCAGCACCAGGCGGCCCTCGGCGTCGGTGTTGAGCACCTCCACGGTCCGGCCGCCGTACTGCGTGATCACGTCCGAGGGGCGCTGGGCCGTACCGGAGAAGGCGTTCTCGGCGGCGGCGATCAGGCCGGTGACCCGGATCGGCACGCCGAGCGAGGCCAGCGCGCCCAGGACCGCGATGACCACCGCTCCGCCGGCCATGTCGGTCTTCATGAACACCATGCCGGCGGTCGGCTTGAGCGACAGGCCGCCGGTGTCGTACGTGATGCCCTTACCGACCAGGACCACGTGGCGCGTCGCGCCCTCGGGCCGGTAGGAGAGCTGGATCAGCCGGGGCGGGTTCACCGCCCCCTTCCCGACTGCGAGGAGGCCGCCGAACCCACCGGAGCGCAGCTCCCGCTCGTCCCACACCCGCACGGCGACGCCCTGCTCGGCGGCGCGCTCGGCGAGCCAGGCCGGTGACTTCACCGAGGCCGGGGTGTTGGCCAGGTCCCTGGCGAGCGTGACGGCCCCGGCGATCACCTCCGCGCCGGCGACCTCCGCCTCGACCCCGTCTCCGACGAACTCAAGCGTCGTCACGGGGGACTTCGGCTCGCCGACCCTGAAGGTGTACGTGGCCAGCAGCGCGCCCTCCACGAAGGCGGCCACCGGCCCGCCGGGCAGCACGATCCTGATGGCGTCCTTGCCCTTACCACGCCGCGCCACCGCCGCGCCGGCCTTGCGCAGGGCCGTCGCCGAGCCGTCGCCGACGCCGTAGAGGAGCACCCGGCCCACGGCGTCGCCGTTCGCGACGGGAACCTCGACGATCTCACCCGCCTCGCCCTTGGCCTGGTAGTGGGCGAGCAACGCCGCCACCGGCACCGGCAGCTCGATCTCGGGTGCGAGATCCTCGGCGAAGGGAACGGCAAGCAACTCGGCGTCGCCGAAGGACTCGGTCTCGGCGTCCTCCCCGGCGAACAGCCCCTGGGCATAGGGCACGCGGGGCAGGAGCAGGTAAGGGGAGATGGGCATGGGTGACTCCAGTCGTCAGGCCCGGCAGGAGAGAAAACGCCGGGGAGAACACCGCGGCCCTGGCGCGAGCCGCCGCAAGGCGGTCCGACGGCCAGGGCCGTGTTCATCGTCGGTCGCGCGGGCCATCGCAGGTGTCATGCTCCCCGAGCAAGCTCAAATAGGGCCCGGCTCCGCCACTTTGTCTTAGATCGGTATCAACCGACGATTTTCTTCAGTTCCTCACCAAGGGCGCTTGCCTCGTCCGCGGAGAGCTCAACGACGAGACGGCCGCCACCCTCCAGAGGAACCCGCATGACGATCCCCCTGCCTTCCTTGACGACCTCCAGCGGACCATCACCGGTCCTCGGCTTCATAGCCGCCATGCGTGTATCCCTTCCTGCTTCGGGCTCCGGATCTCCGACTGACCCGAGGGTGGCCGACGCATTCACGTCTTCTGTGATGTCCTATTATCCCGCCTCCGCACGGAGAATGGGAACGATCAGTCTCAGCGTCGGCTCATCCGGCGATCAAGACCGTTGTCCGAGACCCCCCGGACGGCCAAACTTGTCCTCGTGAACGCCCGCGCCGCGCTCTTCGATCTGTACGGGGATCACCTCAGATCCCGAGGCGGCCGCGCGTCCGTGGCCGCCCTCGTCCACCTGCTCGCCTCGCTGGACATCGCCGCTCCGGCCGTGCGCACCGCCATCTCGCGGATGGTACGGCAAGGCTGGCTGGCTCCCGCCCGGCTGCCCGGGGGCCCCGGCTACGAGGTCACCCCCAAGTGCGTGCACCGCCTCGACGAAGCCGCGCTGAGAATTTACCGAGTTGGGACGATCACCTGGAACGGCCGGTGGCACATCCTGGTGCTGGAGCCCGTACGTGAGCGGTCCAGAAGGGAGCGCCTCCGGGCCGAGCTGTCCTTCATCGGGTACGCGCCCCTGTCCGAGACCACCTGGATCGGGCCCCGCCCCTCCCCCGAGCTGGAGACGATCCTCAGTGGCGAGGGCGTCGGCGCCGAGCGGTTCGACGCGGTGCTCGACGGCGACCCCGCGGCACTGGCCGCCAGGACATGGGACCTGGACGGCATCGGTGCCGCCTACCAGAGATGGCTGGCCCAGGCGATGGACCTGGTCGGCGAGCTGCCCGGCAACGCGAGCGACGCCCGGGTGTTCGCCGTCCGCAGCAGGCTGCTGCACGGCTGGCGCAACTTCCTGTTCCGCGGCCCCGGGCTCCCAACCGACCTCCTGCCGCGAGGCTGGCCGGGGGAGCAGGCCAGAATCTACTTCGAACACGAGGCCGGACGGCTGCTCCCAGCCGCTGCCGCCTTCGTCGACCGCCACCTCGGCGCGCCGTAGCACGCGAAGCCGGGAAGCCTGAAGGAGCCCTTGTTGAACGACGTTCTCTACTCCGTCAACGACGCCGTCGCCACCATCGTCATCAACCGGCCGGAGGCGATGAACTCGCTGACCTCCCGGGCGAAGACCGCCCTGCTTGAGGCGGTGACCGCGGCGTCGCAGGAGCGCGCCGTGCGGGCGGTGCTGCTGACCGGGACGGGGCGGGCGTTCTGTGCCGGCCAGGACCTGGGCGAGCACGCCGCGAACCTGGAGGCCGGCCGTGGCCTGGACGACACGGTACGTACCCAGTACAACCCGATCGTCCGCACGATCACCGAGATGGACAAGCCGGTCGTCGCGGTGGTGAACGGCGTCGCCGTGGGCGCGGGCGCCGCGCTGGCCTTCGCCTGCGACCTGCGAATCGCCTCGGAGAAGGCCAGGTTCGCGATGGCCTTCTCCGGCATCGCCCTGGCCCCGGACTCGGGCGCCTCCTGGACCCTGCAGCGCCTGGTCGGCGCGGGCCGCGCGGCGGAGCTGCTACTGCTCGGCGAGCCCATCGGCTCGGCCCGCGCGCTCGAACTCGGGATCGTCTCCCAGGTCGTCCCCGCCGACGAGCTGGACACCGCGGCCCGCGCACTGGCCGTACGGCTGGCACAGGGGCCCACGAGCGCCTACGCGGCCACCAAGCGCGCCCTGCGGTTCGCCTCGACCGGTTCGCTGGCCGAGGCCCTGGAGCTGGAAGCCGACCTCCAGGACGCCTGTGCCAAGACCGACGACCACCTGAACGCGACCCGCGCCTTCCTCGCCAAGGAGCGCCCGGTCTTCCAGGGCCGCTGACGTCCCGTGGCCGGTCTCGGAAGATCCCGCGAAACCACCGCGTACGTGCCGGCGGGGACTTCCGGCGGCAAGCCCCCCTCGCCCGCGAGGGGGGAGGCCGTCAGGCCCGGCGTGTCCAGCAGTCGGCCAGGTGGTCGTTGACGAGGCCGATGGCCTGCATCAGCGCGTAGGCGGTGGTCGGGCCGACGAAACGGAAGCCGTGTGACCTGAGCTCCCTGGCCAGCGCCTTGGAACCGGGGGTCTGGGCGGGCAGGTCCGCCGGGGTCTTCGGAACCGGCGAGCCGGGGTCCGCGTGACTCCAGACGAGGTCGGACAGGCCGATGCCGAGCGCGGCCCTCGCGTTGGCGATCGTCGCCTCGATCTTGGCTCGGTTCCTGACGATGCCCGCGTCGCCGAGCAGGCGTTCGACGTCCTGCTCGGCGAAGGCGGCCACGGCCGGAATGGAGAACCCCTCGAAGGCGGCACGGAAGTTCTCCCGCTTGCGCAGGATGGTGATCCAGGACAGGCCGGACTGGAACGCCTCCAGCGTGATCCGCTCGAACACCCGGTCGTCGCCGGTGACCGGGCGGCCCCACTCCTCGTCGTGGTAGGCGATGTAGTCGGAGGCCGCGCTCACCCACCCACAGCGCACGAGCTCCCCGGGTGCCACGGGCACAACGGGTCGCGAGGTCTCGGTCAACGGGACTCCTCCTTGTCGTCCTTCCCCGGCTGCTCACCGAGGTGGACGCCGACGGCACCGGAGGACGGCTCCGGCGAGGCCCCGGAAGGGGACGGGGAGTCCGGCGTCTGGGACGGCTCGGACGGCGAGGAGACCCGCGACGCGCCGGGCGGCTTCTCCGCCACGGAATTCTCATCCGCCTCGGGGAGCCCATCGGCCCCCTCCGGCCCGTGCTCGACCCGTGGAACGGCCGGTGACCCGCCGGAATCCCCCTCGTCCAGCACGGGGTCCGGCACGGGCTCCGGCACGGGGTCCGGCACGGGGTCCGGCACGGGCTCCGCCGCGTCGGGGAGCCGGTGCGGCACCTCGCGCTCGGTGAGCGAAACGGCGGACGACCCGCCGGAACGCTCCTTGCCCGTCGCGGGCCTGCCGTGGCCGGAGAGCTCGTACGGCGCCTCAAGCTCGCGCAGGGTGGCGGACAGGCCGCCCTTGAGATCGTGGCGGGCCTGGAGCCTGCCGGCGAGCAGCTCGGCCACCCGCTGTTCCAGCACGGCGATCCTGGTGTCGCGCTCGCTCAGGGCTCCGGCGACCCGGCTCAGCGCCTCGTCCACGCTCTGGGTGTGATAGCCGACGAGGCTCACCGGGAGCTGGAGCGCCATGAAGTCGACGGCACCGAGCTGGCCGCCCTTGGGCAGGTCCAGCGGAGGCACGTCGGGAGCGAACTCGCTCAGCTCACCCCCCCGGCCCATGGCGACCACCGTGACACTGGCGATGACGGCTACGGCAGCGAGGGCTAATACGACCAGCACAGATGAATCGTGCCACAACTCCGCTGACCTAGGATCAGGTCGTGACTCCTCCGTTCCCTGAACCGCCCGCCTCCGCCGAGGTGGGCGACGGCCGGGCTCCGGCCTCTCCGAGCGGGCGGACCGGGGCGGTCCCACCGGTCCCGCCGGCGGCCCCCCTCGTGCTCGGCCCCGGCGATCCGGGCGAATCCGGCTGGGTCGAGGCCCACTCGATCGGGGAGATCGAGGAGCTCGTCCGCGCCGGGCACACCGTGGTCGTCACCCCCGCCAGGCTGGCCGCCGCCACCGCCGGAGACGAGCGGGACGCCGAGGCCGCGGAGCTCACCGCGGCCTCGATCTGCGCCTGGGCGGGTGCCCGCGTGTTCCGTACGGATCGCCGGGAACAGGTGCGGCTCGCGGTCGAGATGACCGACTCCCTCGCCGGGCGGCGTCCACCCGCGCTAACCCGCCGTGGCCTCGCCTAGTTCCTCGGCGCTCGGTTCCAGGTGCCTGGTCGACTTCTCCAGCAGCCGGAACGCCTCGTCGACCGTGGCGGTCCAGGAGATGGCGTCGAAGACGTTCGGCCGGGTGAAGCCCGCCTCCTGCATGCCCTCGACCAGGTCCCGCAGCGGCCGGTAGATGCCCCACGGGTCGAGGACCACCAGGGGCTTGTCGTGCAGGCCCAGCGTGCGGGACGTCCAGATCTCGAACAGCTCCTCCAGTGTTCCGATGCCGCCCGGCAGCACCAGGAAGGCGTCGGAGCGGGCGTCCATGACCCCCTTGCGCTCGCGCATGTCGCCGGTGATCACCAGCTCGTCGGCCCCCTCGTCCGCGAGCTCGATGTCCACCAGCGACTGGGGGATCACGCCCACGGTGCGGGCGCCGCCCGCGCGGGCCGCTCGGGCGATCGCGCCCATGCAGGAGACCCTGGCCCCTCCACTCACCAGGTCGTGCCCGCGCCTGGCGAGCTCCGTACCGACCTCCTCGGCCAGCTCCTGATATTTCTTGTCGATTCTCTGACTAGACGCGAGGAACACACATATGAACACGCCCTGACCTTATTCGGCGTCGCCGGCCACGGTCATGGGTTTCTCCGCTCGCCCCCGGCCCGCCCGCCCGCCCCTGGTGCGGTCGGCCTCCACGATGATCCGGACCGCCTCATCCACGTCGTCGGTGACGTGGATGAGATCCGCGTCCCGGGCGGAGATCTTTCCGGTCCGCACGAGGGTGTTCCTGATCCAGCCGATCAGGTCGCCCCAGAACTCGGTGCCCATCAGCACCACGGGGAAGGAGGTGACCTTCCCGGTCTGGACCAGGGTGAGTGCCTCGAACAGCTCGTCCAGGGTGCCGAACCCGCCGGGCAGCGTGATGAAGCCGCAGGAGTACTTCACGAACATGGTCTTGCGTACGAAGAAGTAGCGGAACTCGATGCCGAGGTCGACGTACTCGTTCATGCTCTGCTCGAAGGGCAGCTCGATGCCCAGGCCGACCGAGACGCCACCGGACTCCGCCGCCCCCTTGTTGGCGGCCTCCATGCAGCCGGGGCCGCCACCGGTGATCACGGCGTAGCCCGCCCTGGAGAGCCTCTTGCCCAGCTCGACGCCCATCTCGTACTCGGGGGTGCCCGCGGGGGTACGCGCGGATCCGAACACGGTCACCGCCTGGGGCAGTTCGGCGAGCTGGCCGAAGCCCTCCACGAACTCGGCCTGGATCCGCATCACCCGCCAGGGATCCATGTGCAGCCAGTCGGCCGGCCCTCTCCGGTCAAGAAGCCGCTGGTCGTAGGTGGAGTCGGAGACGAGGTCACCGCGGACCACCGCGGCTCCCTGGCGGCGTTCGGGACGTGTTTTCTTCATGCGGGACACCGTAGTACCGTCCCAGAAAAATCTTGAAAAATCCCCATGAAAACATGGAACCGAATTTTGACGAGAGCGCGTCTAACTGCACGAGGGTGCTGCTCGGGACTGAAAGTGGCTTTCCCCGCCAAATGGCCGGCGAGGAAAGCCACTTTCATTTGCGCCCGGCACCGCTCCGGCCCCTCGCGGGGTAACCGCCCACGTCAGGGCGGAGCGGATCCGCCGTGAGCGGCACACCTGGCCGGCTGAGTCCGGCCTTTCACGACAGCCAGCCGAGCATTCCGCGCTCACAGTCGGCGATCTTCTTCAGTGATACGAACTCCCCCTGCTGGTGCGCCATATTCGGGTCTCCGGGGCCGTAGTTGACGGCGGGCACACCGAGACCGGCGAAGAGCGAGACGTCGGTCCAGCCGAGCTTGGCCCTCGGCGTGCCACCCACCGCGTCGACGAAGGCCGCCGCCACCGGATGGGTCAGACCGGGCCGCGCGGCGGCCGCGCCGTCGGTGAAGCGGACCTCGTACCCCTCGAACACCTCGCTCACGTGGGCCCGCGCCTCCTCCAGCGACAGGTCGGGGGCGAAGCGGTAGTTCACCGTCACCACGCACTCGTCCGGGATCACGTTGCCCGCGACGCCACCGCCGATGCCCACCGCGTTCAGGCCCTCGTGGTACTCCAGCCCGTCGACGACGGGCAGCCTCGCCTGGTAGGCGTTCAGGATCGCGAGCACCGGCTGGGCGGCGTGGATCGCGTTGACCCCGAACCAGGACCTGGCACTGTGCGCCCGCTTGCCCCGGGTGACGATCTGGGCCCTGAGCGTGCCCTGGCAGCCGCCCTCGATCGTACCGTCGGTGGGTTCCATGAGCACCGCGAAGTCCCCCGCGAGCCAGTCGGGGTGCCTGCGGCTGAGCCTGAGCAGGCCGTTGCGCTCGGCCTCGATCTCCTCGCAGTCGTAGAAGACGTAGGTCACGTCCCTGCTGGGCTCCGTGAGGGTCGCCGCCAGCTTCAGGGCGACCGCGACGCCGGACTTCATGTCCGAGG
The DNA here is from genome assembly GCF_050943795.1 of Streptosporangium sp. CA-115845. NCBI lineage: Bacteria > Bacillati > Actinomycetota > Actinomycetes > Streptosporangiales > Streptosporangiaceae > Streptosporangium > Streptosporangium sp. CA-115845. The sequence continues at coordinate 8,759,195 of NZ_CP191988.1, forward strand.
TGCCGCAGCCGTGGAGCAGGTCGCCCTCGACCCGGCTGGGCAGGTTGCCGGCGACGGGGACGGTGTCCAGGTGTCCGGCGATCACCACCCGCTCACCGCGGCCCAGATGGGTACGGGCCACGATCGACTCGCCGTCGCGCTCGACCGTCAGGTGCGGGAGGAGCCGGAGGGCCTCCTCCACGGCGTCGGCCAGTGCCTTCTCGTCGCCGCTGACCGACTCGACGTCCACGATCCGGGCGGTGAGCTCCCCGACATCCTGTGTGAGATCCAGACGCGTACTCATGCCCGCGACCCTAGTGCCCGCGCGGGATCCGGACGAGCCCGCCCCCGCCGCCCCCGTCCGTGTCCGTGCGGCATCCGGTCGCGTTCGGCGTGGGGGCCGGGCGACCCCTGCCGGGCAGGCCGCCTATCCGTGTCCGTGCAGCATCCGGTCGAGTTCGGCCCCGCCGGGCCTGCGGCCCTCCTCCAGGCGCTCAAGCACCAGCACGCAGCGCAGCCCGAAGGTACCGCCGGGAAACTCACGCCGCCGGGTCCCCCCTGCCACCACACACCAGTCCGGGACGCGGCCGCGGCCGAGCTCCTCTCCCGTCCGCACGTCGACGACAGGGGTCGAGCCCGACAGGATCGTCCCGGCGCCGACCACCGCGCCCCGGCCCACCCGGGCCCCCTCCGCGATCACCGCACGGCGGCCGATCAGCGCGCCGTCCTCGACGACCGCGGGTGCGGCCCTCGACGGTTCCCCCGCGGCGCCGGAGCCCTCCTCGCCGTCCTGGCCGCCCGCCGCTCCGACGCCGACCCCACCGGCCAGGTGGACGTTCTTGCCGATCTGGGCGCACGAACCGATCGAGACCCAGGTGTCCACGGTGCTGCCCTCGTCCAGGTGGGCGCCGATGTCGACGAACGAGGGCATCAGCACCACGCCTCGGGCCAGGTAGGCGCCCCAGCGGGCGATCGCCCCCGGCACGACGCGTACCCCGTCGACGGAGGTCTTCAGCGGAAGACGGTCATGGTGATGGAAATCACCCACCTGGGACCTGGCCATGCCGAGCACCCGGAAGGCGAGCATGACGGCCCGCCGGGCGCGCTCGTCCACGACCACCTCGCCGGTGGGGGAAACCTCCGCCACCCGGGCCTTTCCACCGTCGAGCATGTCCACCGCGCTCACCACGACGGCGCGGGCCTCGGCGTCGGCGGGGCTCAGCTCGGCCCGGCGCCGCCACAGCTCGTCGACGGCCGCGGGCAGCGGGCTGGCATCGCTCTGGGTCATGGCCCGGAGCCTAGTGTTCACAGCGTTATCACAGGCCGAGCAATCGCTGGGGACCTGTAGGTTCTTGACCGTGCGAGGGCGCTTCTCAAAAGGGGTTATCGCGATCATCGCGATCGTGGTCGTGCTCGTGGTGGCCATCACCGCGGGTCTGTTCGCCCTGCTCAAGCGGGCGAAACCGTTCGTCGACCTCGGCGAGGGGTGCAGGATCACGACTCCGGAGGGCTCGCTGGAGCTGGACATCGCGCAGGCCCAGGTGGCGGCGGCCATCGCGGCCGTGGCGGCCCGCAGGAAGCTGCCCGAGCGGGCCGCCGTGATCGCCTACGCCACCGCCATCCAGGAGTCGAAGCTGGAGAACCTGAGGGGCGGCGACCGCGACTCGGTCGGCGTGTTCCAGCAGCGGCCCTCCCAGGGTTGGGGAAAACCCAGCCAGCTCATCGATCCCGTCTACGCCTCGGAGAAGTTCTTCGCCGCGCTGGTGAAGGTGAAGGGATACCGGAAGCTGCCGCTGCACGAGGCGGCCCAGGCGGTGCAGCGCTCGGCCGACGGGTCGGCGTACGCCCAGCACGAGGAGGACGGGAAGATCCTCGCCGCGGCGTTCACCGGACGCGTCCCCAAGGCCGTGCACTGCTGGTTCCCCGTTCCCTCGGGCAAGAGCCCGCGCCCCGACACGGGTGCGGCGAAGCGCGAGCTCACCAGGGCACTCGGGGCCGCGTTCGAGGCCCCGTCGCGCAGGCGCGGCTGGCTGGTGGCCGGCTGGTCGGTCGCCCACGCCAAGGAGTTCGGGCTGACCAGGATCCGTTACGACGGCCAGTCGTGGGTCTCCGCGAACGGCCACGACGGCTGGCAGGCCGACCCCAAGGTGCCCGCGGGGAAGGTCGAGATCTCCCAGTGATGGGGGATCAGCCCTTCTTCTCGATCCTGATCGTGCCGGGGGCCAGGGGCTGGGCGTGTGAGGCTCTCCAGCGCTGGCCCTGCAGGCGTTCGAAGCTGAGCAGGCGGCCGTCGTCCGCCCGGTAGTCGGCGAAGTCGAGCAGACCCCGCTCGGGCATCGAGGTGACGCCCTCGCCGCGGAAGGCCGCGGTGCCACGGTCGATGGGGAGGAAGTCGACCCCCTCGACGCTCAGGGTGGTCTTGGCGGGGATCATGCCCTCGGTGGGCACCTGCGTCCACAGCAGCACCTCCAGGTGCGGCGGTTCGCCGGTCGCCAGGCCGTCGTGCATCTGGATCGAGAGCCACTGGTAGCGGCGGGTGCCGTCGTCGAGAAGGTACTCGGTCCACTGGGTGCCCTGCCACGACAGGTACAGGGCGCCGAGAACACGGCTGGGCGCACCCCGGCATTCGATCGTGTCGCCGACCTTGATCGTACGGGGGTCGGGATAGTCGATGCCGACATGGCCCATGGCCGGTTGGGGCGGCTGCGCGGCCCCAACCGAGGAGGGGGGGGTCTCGCCGGGAGGCTCAGGATCGTCGGCCCCCCTGTCCTGACGCGTCGTCGCGAAGAACGCGCCGAGCAGCAGGACAAGGGTGAGCACACTCAAACCGAGCATCACGGCGACCTCGGGGGTCATGCCGCGCGATCCTACTGGAGGCGGCGCATCGCCGCACTGATGCGTTCGTCACCGGCCGTCACGGCGACCCTGACGTGCCCCTCACCCGCGGTCCCGTAGAAGTCGCCGGGGGCGACCAGGATCCCCCTGTCGGCCAGCGCGCGGGCCTGCTCCCAGCAACCCGTCCCGTTGGACGCCCACAGGTACAGACCCGCCGTGGAGTGCTCGATCTTCCAACCGGCCGCCTCCAGGGCGGGACGGAGCGCCGCGCGGCGGGCGGCGTAGCGGGCCCGCTGCTCCTCGGCGTGCTCGTCGTCGTCCAGCGCGACGGCCATCGCCGCCTGGACCGGCGTGGGCATCATCATGCCGGCGTGCTTGCGTATCTCCAGCAGCCGCTTGATCAGCTCAGGGTCGCCGGCGACGAACCCGGCGCGGTAGCCGGCCAGGTTGGAGCGCTTGGACAGCGAGTGCACCGCCAGCAGGCCCTCGTGCGAGCCGCCGCAGACGTCCGGGTGCAGGATCGAGACCGGCTGCTCCTCCCAGCCCAGCTCGATGTAGCACTCGTCGGAGGCCACCACCGCGCCGTGCTCGCGGGCCCACGCGACGACCTTGCGCAGGTGCTCGGCGGGCAGGACCTTACCCGTCGGGTTGGACGGGGAGTTGACCCAGACCAGCGGCACCCGCTCCGGCCCGAGCGCGAGCAGCCCGTCGGCGGCGTACGGCTCGGCGCCCGCGAGGCGGGCTCCCACATCGTAGGTGGGGTAGGCCAGCTCGGGGAAGATCACTCGTTGTCCCGGCCCGACACCGAGCAGTGTCGGCAGCCAGGCCACCAACTCCTTGGAACCGATCAGCGGCAGCACGTTCGCCTGGTCGAGGATCACTCCGTGCCTGCGCCGCAGCCATCCGGCCGCGGCCGAGCGGAGGCGCTCGGAACCGTGGGCCTGCGGGTATCCGGGGCTGTCCGAGGCGTCCGCGAGCGCCTGGCGCACGATGGCGGGCACCGGATCGACGGGGGTGCCCACCGAAAGGTCGACGATCCCGTCGGGGTGCGACGCCGCCAGTTCCTTCAGCGGCGTGAGCCGGTCCCACGGAAAGTCCGGCAGGCCGATCATCGGAGCCTCGCGGGCACGTTCGGGTTCTCTGACCGGTCGGGAATGGCGCTCACTTGATTCAGCCGTCGTCTTTCGCTCTGTCGGATCTGCCGGTGGCACGCACCGGAGGAGCGATTTCTCACCCCTCCGGCATCGGACCCCGGACACCGTCCTTTGGATCTTTCACCCACCGCAGCCGGTCAGGCGGCACCCCGCCGCGTTGTCGCCGGTCGCCGCGGCACGCCGCGGCGACCTCCTTCGCTCCGCGAGGCGGCAGCCGACCGATCCTCGCCGCGGCAAGATCCGCCCGACAGGACCTAGTGGCTCTCGGCCTGCGGGGGCAGCGCCTCGACGACCGGGTGGTCCTTCTCGATCTTGCCGACCTTGGAGGCGCCGCCGGGCGACCCCAGGTCCTCGAAGAAGTCCACGTTCGCCTTGTAGAATTCCTTCCACTGCTCGGGAAGGTCGTCCTCGTAGAAGATGGCCTCCACCGGACAGACGGGTTCGCACGCGCCACAGTCGACGCATTCGTCGGGGTGGATGTAGAGCATCCGTCCCCCCTCGTAGATGCAATCGACAGGGCACTCCTCGATGCACGCCTTGTCCAGGACGTCCACGCAAGGCTGCGCGATGACGTAGGTCACCTCGGGCTCCTTCTTCTTTACGCACCTAGGCACGACTTCGACCGCGGGTTGCTTAGCCCTAGTATTGCCGGGCCTGCCACGTCTCTGAAACGGGAGGGGGCAAAAGTCGATGGCCCTTGGTTTCGGTGCTCGCCTGAATATCACCATACCCCCCTCTGACGTGGGCAAAAGAGTCACCACGCGGAGGCGGGTTCCCGAAGGGTTCCGGGACGCGGTGGGCGAGCTGGAGTTCTGGCGGGACGGCGTGCTCGGCGTACGCAAACGGGACGGCACGCTGGTCGAGATCGGCGAGGAGACGCTCGCCGCGGCGAAGGTGGTCCAGGAGCCGCGCCCCCCGCGCGCGTGAGACGCCCGCCGGCACGTTCGGGTAAGCCGCTCGCCAAGACACGTATAAGCCGTCCGGTAGGAAGGGCCGCGCCTGCTCGACCGGACGAATGACAGCGGAGAGTATCTTCTCCGTGACCGTACGTACCAGCGCCGCAGCCGCCGTGATCCTCACGGCCACGATCGCCGGATGTGGCGCCCCGGCTCCTCAGAACATTCAACTCCCGCCGGTCAACACCCGGGCCGCCTCCATGAAGGAGGGCTTCTCGACGATGGAACGCCTCGTCGAGGCGGCCAAGAAGGAGGGGACCCTCACGGTGATCGCGCTACCGCGCGACTGGGTGAACTACGGCGAGATCATCGACACCTTCGCCGAGGAGTACGGAATCAAGGTCGACCAGCTGGAACCCGACGCGAACAGCGCCAGGGAGATCGCGGCCATCCCCGCGCTCAAACCCGACGTGTTCGACCTGAGCATGGACGTCGCCGTGTCCAAGTCCGACCTCTTCGCCCCGTACCGGGTCCAGGGCTGGCAGGACATCCCCGACCATCTCAAGGATCACCGGGGCACCTGGTACGCCGGGTACGGCGGCTACATGTCCATCGGCTACGACCCGAGCAAGGTCGCGGCCCCCGCCTCCTTCTCCGACCTGCTGAAGCCCGGTCACAGCGTCGCGCTGCCCGGCGACCCCCGGGAGGTCTCGGCGGCCTTCAACGGGGTGATGGCCGTCTCCCTCAGGGGCGGCGAGGCGAGGGCGGAGCGGGGCGTTGAGTTCTTCCACCGCCTCAAGGGCGCGGGCAACCTCGCGGCGACCCCCAAGGCGGCCTCGGTCGTCGTCGACTGGGACTACCACAACGCCGAGCGGGCGGCCGCCGGCAAGGACTGGAAGGTCGCGATTCCCGGCGACGCCGTGCTCGGCTCGTACTACGTCCAGGCCATCAACAAGCAGGCCCCACACCCTGCCGCCGCCCGGCTCTGGCAGGAGTTCCTGTTCTCCGACAGAGGCCAGAACCTCTTCCTGAAGGGCTATGCCCGCCCGATCAGGATGGAGGCCCTCCAGATGCGCGGCACCCTGGACGACGGACTCGCGGCCAAGCTCCCCGCCACCAGCGGGAGGCCCGTGATCCTCACCGTCTCGGAGATCGACAGGGCCAGGGCCTACCTCCAGCGCGAGTGGGCCAGAAAGGTGAGATGAGGGTGGGGCTGATGAGACTGATATGTCGTGACTTCCCAGAGGCTCTAAAGTGTCTGGAGAGTACCGATAAGAGGCCCTGGCGTCTCAGAATGTGAGCTGATCGTCTTGCGATACGACGCGCCTAGCTTGACGAGGTGGAACGCTCGCGCCTACGACAGCAGCTTTGGGTACGTTTCAGCACATGGCGCCCCCCTGGTCGAACTCCTCGACCCGCAGCCGGGCGAGCGCATCGTGGATCTCGGCTGCGGCACGGGGACGCTGACCGCCGAGATCACCTCCCGGGGCGCGCACGTCCTGGGGATCGACGGATCGCAGGCGATGATCGAAAAAGCCCTGGCGCAGTACCCGGGGCTGGACTTCATAGTCGGCGACGGCCGCGACTTCACGGTGGCCCAGCCCTACGACGCGGTCTTCTCCAACGCGGCCCTGCACTGGATGGGCCAGGAGCCGGACGCGGTGATCACCAGTGTCCGCGAGGCCCTCGCACCCGGCGGACGGTTCGTGGCCGAGATGGGCGGCGCGGGCAACTGCGCCGCGCTGACGGCGGCGCTGTCCACCGCCTGGCGGGAGTACGGGCTCCGTGAGCCCGGCCTGCCCTGGTACTTCCCCACCCCCGCCGAGTACGCCACGAGGCTGGAGAAGGGCGGCTTCACGGTCCGCCTGCTGGAATACTTCGATCGGCCGACCCCGCTCGACGAGTGCCCCAACGGGGCGGCCGACTGGGTGCGGATGTTCGCCGGTTCGCTGCTCCAGGAAGTGCCGATGGAGATGGTCGACTCGCTGCTCCACCGGGTGAACGAGCTGGCCGCCCCCGCCCTGCGGCGGGAGACCGGCTGGATGGCCGACTACGTGCGACTGCGGTTCGCGGCTGTACGCCGCTGAACCGACCCAATGCGCCGTGGCGATTTGCCAGACTATGGTCTGTTCCATGAGTCTCGTTCCCCGGCCACACGGAGTGTCTCGGGCGGCTTAAGGGGCTGGTGAAGGGAACGGATGAACTTCTGTCTGAGTGACCTCGTGCCGCCGCTGCGCTGGAGCGACGCGGCCACGATCCCACTTCTGCGCGACCAGCCTGACCTGCCGGACGCCTGGTGGCGGAGCCTGCCGATGGCCCGCGTGCTCGCCGTGCTGCCTGCTGAGCGGCTGGCGGAGATCCTCACCGCACTCGCCCTGAACCACTGGCCTGCCGCTACCGTGGGCGACGTGCTGCCCGCACTGCACGTCCTGGACCCGGACGAGGCCGACGAGCCCTGTACGGCCATAGCCCTCGACCGCGCGGGATCCTGGCCGGGTCTCCTCGCGCTGACCGGCCACGACCTGCGCGACCAGCCGTTCATCCAGCCGGTCCCGCTACTGCACGCCCTCTTCACGGCGGTCTTCGCACGCCTGGCGACCCCGCTCCCGGCGGCTTCGGTTCCGCCGGCTTCGGTCCAGGCGCCCGCCGCGCGGAGCGAGTCAATCCCGGGCAAGTCCGATGCCATACCGAATGAGTCTGAAGCCGTCCCCGCACCGGAGACCGCGCCGGGTGTCGTGGCGGGTGTCGTGGCGGAGTCCCCCGCAGAACCCGCCGCCGAACCCGTTTCAGGGCCCACTTCAGGGCCCACTTCAGGGCCCGCTGCCGAGAGCACGGCCGAGAGCGTGGAGAGCGCCGGGGGCGCCGTACCGGAAGCCCTGCCGGTGCCCGAGGCACGTCGTGCGGCTGAGGCTGAGCCCGCTGCCGTCCCTGGATCGCTCTTCCAGCCGGCCCCGGCGAGGAACGATCCGCCAGTGACCGACGCGGAGGCTCAGGCCGTCGTGCCCGGTGCCACGTTCGAAGAGGTCCGGGAGTCCCCCGCCGAGAGCGTGCCCGAGGCCGAGGCGGCTGCCGCCGCCCCGGTTGAGGCGGTCGCCGAAACCGGCGACGACTCCGTCGACGGCTCCACCGACGACTCCGTACCCGCCGCCGCCTCGGAGGCGGCGGGCGCTCCCGAGCCGGAGGAGGCCGCGCGGAGCCGTCGGGCCGGGCAGCCTGTGGAGAGCCTGCACGCGCTGGTGGACGGTGTCTTCGCCAACGCGGAGGACAAGCGCTGGGCGGTGGCGCAGAACAGGCTGTTCAGCGACACCCCGGCGAGCGCGGAGGCGCTGGCCAAGCTCTTCGCGGTGCTACCGGAGGTCATCTTCGGCATCGAGGTCGACCTGCGCCGGGAGCTCGGGGAGTGGATCGCCTCCGACGAGGCCGCCCCGTACCGGGAGCACCTGGAGGAGATGAGAAGGGTGCTCGGCAGGGCGGCGCCCAAGGAACGGCTGATCAACGCCGCCGACTGGCACACCCTGGAGCTGCACTCTCTCGACATCCCGGCCTGGCAGTTCGTGCTGGCCACGCTCCCCGGTTACCACCTGGTCGACGAGTGGCTGGTGGAGGGCGACATCGCCGAGCTCCGCCATCGCACCCGCGACATGCTCAGCGACGCCCAGCCGCCGCTGACCATCAACAAGGCCCTCGACATGGTCTCCTCGCTGGGCATCCACCCCGAGGTGTCCAAGGAGTGGCTGGAGAACGTTCCGCAGCTCCGCATCCTCGGCGCGGGCGAACGGCCTCCCCGGCGCCCGAACGGCGTCCCGGCCCTGATCGCGGAGAAGCCGCCCGGCGCGCCGCGGGAGAACGGGGAACCGGCGAAGGCCCCCTTCCGCCCGTTGAAGGACGTCTCGCTGACCAGACGCTGCTTCCGCCAGCCAGACGGCCGCTGGTGGCTCCGGATCGACGTCACCTCCGACCACCTGCGAGGCGCCGAGTGCTCGCTGCCCAGCGGGTTCGCCGCCTACCTCGGGATGTCACCCGGTGAGGGCCGCACGGTCAGCAGCGCGGTCGGCGACCTGGTCCTCAGCTGGCACGACAGGCCCGTGCTCGAGTCGCTCAGAACGCTCCTGGAGGACGTGGGGGCCAAGGAGGGCAGCCACCTGTTCCTCACCCTCTCCGACGAGGGAGTCCTGCGGGCCAGGCACCTACCGTCCGCCAGGGGCGAGGGGGAGGTGACGGCCCAGGCGCTGAGACTCGTCGGCTACACCGCCTCGGGCGGCACCCCGGAACAGGCCGGGCGGGTCATCGCCACCCGGGTCGGCATGACGGGCCCCGTGGGCATACCCGACCTTCTCACCCGGCTACGAGAACGCGGGGACCGCGATCTCCTGTCACTGTTGGCCTAGCTCATGCCCCGCCTCGCCATCTCCCCGGACTTCCCCGTCGAACTCGGCGCCCTGGCCCAGCCGGTGCGCCGGGACGTCGTGGTCTCGGCGCGCAGGTTCCTGCAGAACGTGGCGGGTGCTCCGCACCCCGAGCGGGTCAGGGGGGCCAGGGACCCCCGGGTCGCCACCCTGAGGCTGGCCGACCGGTACCGGGGCGTCGTGGTCAAGCAGCGGGACGTCTACTGGCTGCTGACCGTGCTGCCGGACGCGGAGGCGTGGGCGTACGCCCAGCGCTACCGGTTCGGTGTCAACACCGCGCTGGGCGTGGTCGAGATGTGGGACGCCGAGGCACTGGACCGGGTACGGCCCGCGGTGCGCAGGGCGGCCGAGGCGTCCACGACGCGGCTGTTCTCCGAGATCTGCGACAGCGACCTGGCCGAACTGGGGGTGGACGGCCGGTTCCTGCCGCTGGTCAGGCAGATCACCGACCAGCTCACCCTGGAGGCGCTCGAACCGCTGCTGCCCCCCACGCAGTACGAGCCGCTGGCGGCGCTCGCCAGGGGCGAGTCGATGGCCGGGGCCTGGCGGGAGCTGGAGAACTGCCGCGCCGTCGCCGCGGGACCCGAGCCGATCAACCCCGAGGACTTCGGCGCCGCGCTCCTGCGCAGCCCGGACCGGGCCGTCTTCACAGACCACCCGCGCGAGCTGAACCGCGTGCTCGACGCGCCCGGCTGGTGTGTGTTCCTGCGGCCGCCGCAGCACCGGCTGGCGTACTGGGAGTCCTACCAGCAGCCGACGCTGATCACCGGTGGCGCGGGCACCGGCAAGACGCTCGTCGCCCTGCACAGGGCGGCCCACCTGGCCAGGCGCGCGAGCGGCCAGATCCTGCTCGTCACCTTCTCCCAGGGGCTGAGCGCCGAACTCGCGACCAGGCTCGACCTGCTGGTCGAGGACGAGACGATCCGCAAGCGGATCGAGGTCGGCAACGTGGACCGGCTGGCCCACCGCATCGTCGCGGAGGCCGAGGGCCGTCCGCCCTCGCTGGTCGGCGCCGCCGAGCTGACGGCGCTCTGGGAGGAGACGGCGACCGGCCACAGCCCGGCGTTCCTGCTCCGCGAGTGGGAGCAGGTGGTGCTGGCGCAGAACCTCCGGACCCTGGAGGAGTACCTGGACACCCCCCGTTCGGGCCGGGGCGTCGAGTTGTCGGCCGAGGAGCGCGGCGCCGTCTGGGAAGCGATCGGGCACGTCACCGGACGGCTGCGGGAGCGCGGCAAGCGGACCCTGCTGCAGCTGGCCTCCGAGGCGTCGGTACTGCTCGGCCAGACCACTGGAGACCTGCTGGAGGAGACGGAGCCCGTGCGGGAGCCGTACCGGCACATCGTGGTGGACGAGGCGCAGGACCTGCACCCCGCGCAGTGGCGGCTGCTGCGGGCGGCGGTGCCGCACGCCCGCGACGACCTGTTCATCGTGGGCGACCCGCACCAGCGCATCTTCGACACGAGGGTGACGCTCGGCGCCGTCGGGATCGACGCGATCCAGCAGCGCCTGCAGGTGTCGTACCGGCTCCCGCAGGAGATCCTGTCCTGGGGAGTCCGGCTACGCGGAGGCGGTCCCGCCGACGGGCTCGTCAACGGTGTGCAGGAGCTCTACGGCTTCCGGAGCACCCGGCACGGGCTCAGGCCGATGGTCCGAGCCTACGATTCACCGCAGGATGAGCTGACGGGGCTGGTGGCACAGGTGGGACAGTGGGTGGATGAGGGCGTGACGCCCGAGGAGATAGCGGTGGCCGCCAGGACCGCCGGCCTCGTGCGTGACGCGCGGACCGCTCTGCGCGAGCTGGGGGTGCGGGTGACGACGCTGCACGGCATGAAGGGACTCGAGTTCCGGCGGGTCGCGGTGATCGGTGTGGGCGAGGGAATCGTGCCCGACCCCGACTCGCTGACCCCCGTCGGCGAGGATCCGGCGGCCAGGGCCCACGATCTCCAACGGGAGCGCGGCCTGCTCTATGTCGCCTGCACCCGGGCACAAGAACTCCTTTACGTATCCCATTCCGGACGGGCAAGTCCCTTCCTTCCCAACTGACCACATAGTCTGAACTGCGGATGTAATCCCCTTTGCCGGTTGGACCTCAATGAACCTCAGCCTGAGCGACATCGCGCCACCTTTGCGCTGGACCTCTCCCGGCCAGGTAGCGCCGATCGCAACCGATCCGCGCCTCCCAGAGGCGTGGTGGCAGGCGCTTCCGCTCGACAGGGCCTGCTCCACCATCGGGACGTCCGAGGTCGCCGGACGCCTGACCGACCTCGCCCTGGCGTGCTGGGGTCACCTGATGCTCGGCGACGTCCTCCCGCTGCTCAGGTTCGCCGACCCCGCCGCGAGCGTACGCACGCCCGAAGGGCTCGGCCGCGAGACGGTGCACAAGCTGTTCACCGGGGTGCTGGAGCGACTGCTCGAACCGGTCACCGAGGAGAGCGTCGCCCGGACCCGCCCCGCAAGGCCCGACCGGCCGCTGCCCGAGCTGATCGACGAGGCCTTCGCCACGCTGGACGAGCGGCAGCGGGCCATCGCCAGGGACCGGCTCTACGCCTCCCAGCGGGCCACCCTCGACGACCTGGCCCAGCGCTTCTCCGTCACCAGGGAGCGCATCCGGCAGATCGAGCGTGACCTGCGCGACCATGTCGAGGCCTGGCTCGCCAAGGATGACGCGGCCCCGCTGATCGGCCACGTGTCCTGGCTGCGGGGCCGGCTGGGCTCCGCCGTGCCCGCCGACGACCTGGCCGCGGCGGTGCCCTGGCACCGCACCGACCTGGCCACGCTGGGCATCCCCTCCTGGCGGTTCGTGAGGACGCTGCTGAGCGGCTACGAGCAGGTGGACGGCTGGCTGGTCGCGGGCGGCGCGGACGAGCTCAGGGAGAAGACCAGGCAGCTGTTCACGGACGGGCCGCGCCCGCTGGAGGAGGCGGTCACGCTGGTCAGCCAGCTCGGCATCCGCGAGGACGTGGCCGAGCGCTGGCTCATCGCGGTGCCCCAGCTGCGGGTGCTGGAGAACCACGTGGTGCCCTGGCCGCGCAGCGTCAACGACAAGGCCGAGGCCGTGCTCGCGGTGGCGGGCAACCCGCTGACGCCCGAGGAGATCCAGGAACGCATCGGCGAGGACTACAGCCTCGTCGGCATCCGCAACCAGCTCACCGCCGACGACCGGTTCCTGCGGGTCGACCGGAACAAGTACGGGCTGTCGCGCTGGGGTGGCGAGCAGTATCTGGGCATCCGGGAAATGATCGTCAGGGAGATCGAACGCTCCAACGGCGAGGCGTCCGTCAACACGATCGTCACCAACCTCACCGGGCGCTACGACGTGAGCGAGAGTTCGGTCCGCGCGTACGCCGGCGGCCCCGGCTTCGAGCGCACGCAGCGCGGGTGGATCCGGGTGGCCGGAGCCGAGCAGTCCGACTACCAGCCGCGCCGCGACGTCTCGGAGACCCGGCGCTGCTTCCGCAGCCGCGACGGGCGCTGGTGGCACCGGGTGGACGTCAACGCCGAGCATCTTCGCGGCTCCGGCTCCCCGCTGCCGACCGGCTTCGCCGCGCACCTCGGCATGGCCCCCGGCGGCCAGCTGACCGCCTCCACCCCCTCGGGCGACGTGGTGATCAGCTGGCACAACCAGCCGACCATGGGTTCCATCCGCCCCGTCCTGATCGCCACCAACGCCTCCGAGGGTGACCACGTCTTCCTGACCGTCTCCGACGGCGGCGAGTTGCTGACCCGCTACCTGCCCGCCGCCTCACCGGCGCTGCCCGCCCTGAACCGTGCGCTGCACCTGATCGGCTACACGGCGCCGGTGGCCTCGGAGGCCGAGGGCGTCCGGCTGATCGGCGCCCGCATCGGCCTCTCGGACGGCTGCACCCGCGAGGAGGTGATCGCCCGCCTGCGCGACCGGGGGGACCGCGAGATCCTCGCCTTCCTGGAAAGTGGTGTCTAACCGCGTGCGTGGAGAGCCCGTCCGATGTGGCGTCGGGGTTGATTGCGTAGGCTCGGCGTATGTTGCGCCTGTATGACACGCGGAATCGCCAGGTCGAGCGGATCGTTCCCGAGGGGAGCCGCGCGCTGCGGATGTACACCTGCGGACCGACCGTCTACCGGTCGGCCCACGTGGGCAATCTCCGGTCCTACCTGCTGTCCGACCTGATCAGGCGGGTCAGCGAGCGGCAGCGGGTCCGGGTGGTGGTCTGCCGCAACATCACGGACGTCGGTCACCTGGTCGACGACGCCGAGCTCGACCCCTCCGGCGAGGACAAGGTGCTCGCCCAGGCGAGGGCCGAGGGGCGCAGCGCCCTGGAGATCTCGCGGTTCTACGAGGACGCCTTCCTCGCTGACACGGCCGCGCTGAACATCCGGCCGCCCGAGCACTCGCCCCGGGCCAGCGAGACGATCGACCTGATGATCGAGATGATCGCCAAGCTGATCGAGAAGGGGCACGCGTACCCGGTGCCCGACGGGTCGGTCTTCTTCGACGCGGCCTCCTTCCCGACGTACGGTGAGATCTCGGGCAACCGGCTCGACCGGCTGCGGCCGGGCCACCGGGTCGAGGGCGTCGATCCGCGCAAGCGCTTCCACGCCGACTGGGCGCTGTGGAAGCCCTCGGACCGGGAACTGACCTGGGAGACACCGTGGGGCCGGGGCTTCCCCGGCTGGCACATCGAGTGCTCGGCCATGTCGCTGCGCTTTCTCGGCGAGCGCATCGACGTGCACACCGGTGGGATCGACCTGCGTTTCCCGCACCACGAGGACGAACGCGCCCAGTCCGACGCCACCGCCGGAGGCGAGGTGGTACGGCACTGGGTCCACGGCGAGCACCTGCTCTTCGACGGGCGCAAGATGTCGAAGTCCACCGGCAACGTGGTCCTGCTCAAGGACGTGACGGATGCGGGCCTGGACCCGCTGGCCGTGCGGCTGGCACTGCTTGAGCACCGCCACCGCCAGCAGATGAACCTCACCTGGGACACTCTGCGGGCCGCCGACAGGACCCTGCGGCGCTGGCGGGGTCAGGTGGCCGAGTGGTCGGAGTCGCCGAGCGGCCCGATGCCCGCCGATCGGGTCTCCCGGATCGAGGCGGCCTTCGACGACGACCTGGACACCCCGCTGGCGCTCCGGTTGCTGCGCGAGCTGGAGCGCGACGGCTCGGTCGCCCCCGGCTCCCGCTTCGAGGCGTTCCTGCACCTCGACCAGATCCTCGCCCTGGACCTCTCCCTCGACATCGGCCGGTCGGTCAGGCCGAGGAGCCTGCCCGGGGGTGCCGCCGAGCTTCTCGAGCAGCGCGCCCGAGCCCGCGACGCCCAGGACTGGGCCGCCTCCGACCGCCTCCGCGACGAACTGGCCGCCCTCGGCGTGAAGGTCGTCGACACCCCGGAGGGCCAGACCTGGTCCTGACGGTCAGGTGAAGATGCGCGTGATGACAGGGTCACGTACGGAATCGGGGATCAGGTGGCGGCGCAGGGAGGCGCCGAGGGCACGGACGTGGACGGGTCCGGCCAGGCAACCGGTCGCGCGCAGCAGGTTGTGGGTGATCGCCGCGCAGGTCAGCCCTTGGGAGGCGCGGGGCGCTTCTTCGTGTTTCCTAAGCGGGCAGGTCCCAGGACCGGCCGTCCGGTTCGCCCAGCCAGACGTATTGGCGGTCCCTGGTGACGGTGAGTCCGAACGCCGACTGGTGCGGAGATCCGGCGTCCTGCCAGATCAGGATGGCGTCCTCAATCGCGTCCCACAGCCGCAGCGGGCCGTGCTGGTGAACCGTCCACCCGCCGCCGGGGTTCGGCCTGGTGTCGGCCCGTGATCCGGTGCCGACGTCTAACAGGATTGTCGTGTCTCCGCTCGATGATCGCTGGGCGGCCGGCGCGGCGAGCTGAGCGACGAACAGCGGGGCTTCGCCATTGAGGATCGCCGGGTCGATCCTGGTCTCTCGGGCCTGGCCGATGCCCGTCATGATGGGTGGCCGCGGCGGCGGCAGGTGGGAGCGGGCACGCATGAAGTACAAGTCATCCTTCAGGAACCGTCCGCTCGCCGTACCGTCCTCGTCGAGGGTGAGGTGCGCGAACGCGATTCCGCCCATCCAGCCCCACGTTGGCGTGGTGATGGTCCCTCCGGCGCGGACCTGCCCCATCCATGCCGGGGGGATCGTCCGTACCGAACAGGTGCCGATCAGCCGGTCGTAGGGGGCGTTGTCGTCGTAGCCGTGGAGGCCGTCCCCGGTCACGAGCGTCGGCGCGTATCCGACCTCGGTGATGGCTTTCCTCGCACGCTCGGCCACGGCGGGGTCGTACTCGATCGAGGTCACCACACTGTCGCCGAGGCGCTGGCACATCAACGCAGTGGAGTAGCCGGTGCCGGTGCCGATCTCCAGCACCCTGTCACCCTTGCTGATCTGAGCGGCTTCCAACATCCGCACGACCAGGCTCGGGGTTGTGGACGACGAACTGGGTGAGCCGGTCACCGCCCCCGTTGCCTCTTCGGCCAGAACCCCGTCTACCTGGGTCACCCACGTCTCATCGATGTAGACCAGGGCCAGCCAGTCGTCCACGCCGACCTCAGCGCGACGTACGGGGGTCCACAGATCACCACGGGTCGCATCGGCCAGGTAGGCGGCATCACCTACGAACAGCTCGCGCGGTACCGCTTCCAGCGCTTTGCGCCAGTCGGGGGAACCTATGGTGTCCGCCAGCGCGCGGCGGAGCATCATGGCTGTGTCGTTCACGACCACCATCTCTCCAAGAGCAGATCGGCGAGGGCGTGTGCCATCGCGCCGGAGTCAGGCAGCCAGCCCCACTGCCCGTTGGGGTTGCACTCGATGAAGATCCATTTCCCGCTGGCTTCGAGCGCGAAATCGAACGCGCCGAACATCAGCCCGAAGTGGTCGAGGTAGGCGTGTAGAGCGTTCCTGATCGGCTCGGGTACGTCGATGGGGTCATGGGTCAACTGCTCCCAGTCGCCGCTGCGCCAGTCGAGCGCACCGTCAGGAGTGGTGATCCTACTGGCGAACACGCGCCGCCCAATCACTGTCACCCGCGCGTCGGCGACCTTGCGCACCTCCTGCTGGAACAGGTGGGCGGTCACCGACACTGAGTCATCCAGGTCTTCGGAGGTGACCCGCTGTGTCCATATCGCAACGCGACCCTCCGGAGAGGGTGGGACGCCTCGGAACGATTTGTAGATGATCGGGCCGTGCTCGGCGGCGAACTTCCGCGCCTGTTCGAGGTCGTTGGTGATCAGGCTCAGCGGGATGCTCAGCCCGAGCCGGGCAGCCGTTCGGAGCTGCGCGACCTTGTAGTCGGCGCGGTTGATCGCCGCGGGATGGCTGACGTATGTCGCGCCGTGCAGGGTGCGCAGGATGCCGCCGAGCCCGTGCTGGGCTTCGGCGGTGGCGAAGGTGCTTTGCTGGGCGGGCAGGTGGGCGAATCGGACCGAGTACGGGTTGGGGCGGCGGTAGTACACCGCCCCAACCTCCGCGAGCGCGATGTCGCGACTCGCCGTACGCAGCCGGCCAGCCCATTCCCCGCGGTCATCAATGGCGGCGCTGAACATCAGCCCGGCGCCGATATCGGCAGGATCGGCTCGGACGACCCGCGCCTGGCGCTCGTTCAGCACCTCGATCACCAGGTTGGCGGTGACGTCCTCTACCGATGTGATGACCAGCACGGTCTGTGGTGATGGCCGCATCCGCTAGCTGTCGGTGTTGGAGTCGTCAGCCACGTTGGCGCTACCGCCGGAGCCGTCGCTCCCGCCGCCCTTTGACGTGGTCACGGTGACCTTGTTGCCCATGTCCACGATGACGCCGGCACGGCTGCGGAAGCTGGTGAGCTGGGTCACCGGGTCGAACTGGATCGTGTCGTACAGCGGCGGGCACTCCAGAAGTGGCTCGGTCGTCCGGTTGAGTCCCCAAGGGGCAATCGCTGTGGTCATGCTGTCCTGCTTTCTGTCGTTGTTGCTGGTGCGGCCCTGACAGGGGAGTCCCTGCCCGGGAGTCTTAAAGAGGGAGGGGCTGGCTCCCGCGTACGGCCGCGCCGCCGCTCGCGGGCTTGCTGCTGTGAAGCCGTTACCTGCGGTGCGATGATCATGGCTTTCGTGGTCCGCCCTCAGTCCTGGGCTGCTGGCTGGAGGTCATGGACCTGGACGATCAGCTGTGTGGCCAGCGCCCGGTGAAGCCGGTTGAACTCGTCCAGGCCGATGTGCCGCTGGTGGTGGGTCTCCACCACCCGGCCGTGCCCGGCCTCGCCGTACAGGTTGGCCAGTACCCCGATCGGGAAGTAGTCGCTGACCGTGCACACGACCGGTGCCCCGACGCGCAGGTGGGGGCAGGTGGCCAGTGCTTCGCCAAGGTGCGCCTTGCAGATGGGCGGGTTGGCTGTGGACATGGTCGACCGGAGGGCGCCGGGCGCCGCGAAAGGCATGATCCAGGTGATGCGCCCGGTGTCGGGGTCGGTGGCCGGCTCGCCACATACTCGGCATAGCCGGTTCAGCATGCACCGTCGTTGCCGCAGCGTATGCACCATGGGCCACAGGATCCTCCCTTCCTGCGCGGTGCCGCAGCGAGCCCACAGCGCGCCGAACATGCGCTCCCCCAGGAGCGCATCCCGGTAGGTCAGCCGGTGCACTCCGTCCGCCCACTCGAAGGTCAGCGGCAGATCCAGGGTTTCCTCGGCGTACGGCGTGATGTAGGGCTTGCGAAGCCGTGTCGCTGCGGCGCCCGTCATGACCTGCCGCCTGGTTGAGCGGTGAGGATCAGGTCCGCGACCTGTCGAGGCTCCCGCACCGTCTCAAGGCCGGGACCGTTGCGGAGGGATACCAGGTAGCAGCCGGAGCGCGGCCCGATGGTCACCGTGGCGTCCACCCATCCGACGTCGTTGTGAACGACCAGCTCGGGCACGTGCCGCTTGGGCTTCTCCAGCGGGATCGGCCGGCCGTCGTCGCCCGTCAACTTCAGACCGATGGTGTGAACGGCGTACGAGCGGATTCCCCGCGCTTTCAGTAGCTGCTGCACGATGGCCAGAGCTTTGTCGTGCTGCTCCGCCTTCGCGTCGACTAGAGCGCCCGTAATTTCGTGAGCCATCGTGGACCTCCAACAGTTTGTCCCACGACGTTCAAGCTACACAGATCACAGCGCATGAAGTATGGGGCTAAGGTCCGGAGGGTGGTCAAAGTGGTCAAAGATCGTTTTTCTGAATTTCAGGTCAGCGGGTTTCCGTCCGCTTGCGTTAAGGACCTCGGCACTGGCGGCTATGGTTATTCACATGGTCGGTAACCGGCCTTAGCGAATACGCAAATCGGTCAAAGTGGCCAAAGATCCGTTTGTCATGCGGAGGCATGCGGTGGCGAGCAAACGAAATGAGCGGCTGGTCGTACTGCTCGAAGAGGCTGCCTGGTCACGGGCGCAAGCGGCGAGCGCTTTCAATCGTGTCGCCCAGGAGGGCGGTCTGCTCGACTACACGAGTATCGGCCGCTCCCACATCAGCATGTGGGTGGCGGGGACGAAGCCGTCAGGCGCAGCACCCATAATCCTGTGTCAGGCACTGTCCCGTCGTCTGAAGCGTGTTGTCACACCAGATGAACTCGGGTTCACAGTCCCCGATGCTCTGGCGCAGGAGGCATTGGAGTGGCACATCGATCCGTTGATCGCACTGACCGAACTGGGGAGAGCAGATTTGGACACGGGGCGACGAAACTTCCTGACAGGCGCGGTGTACTCAGTGGCGGCCCTGGCGCTACCCGATGAGATCTGGTGGAAGACCATGGCTGAAGAGCACCCCGCGCCGACGAAGCATCAGCGGATAGGCCGTGGTGACGTCGACGCCGTACAGCAGCTCACTTACGCTTTCTCGCGGATCGACCAGCAGCGCGGCGGCGGCCACGGCAGAAAGGCGCTGGTGCAATACCTGCAGTCCGACGTCGCGGTGTTCCTGCACGGGACCTTTCCCGATGGGCAGGTGCGAAGCGACATGTTCTCCGCAGCCGCAGAGCTGGCGTATTTATCGGGTTGGATGGCGTTCGACAACAACGAACAGGCCGCCGCGCAGAACTATTTTGCGTTAGCGGTGAAGCTTGCCGCTCATGCCGGAAATCCGCCATTGAGCGGTCATGTTCTCCGCGCGATGGCGCATCAGGCTCTCGACCTGGGATTCCACAGGAAGGGCCTTGAGCTGTCCACGGCTTCCATGCAGGGGCAGAGCTACGCTTCGGCCACCCCACGGGAGAAGTCGCTGCTTGGGGTCGTTCATGCTCGCGCCTTGGCGGCGAGTGATCAGCGGCAGGCTGCGGCGAAGGCCCTGCTGAAAGCTGAGGACGATCTCGCCTCAGCCAGCGAGGGCATCAAGGAGCCGCATCGGACTTTCTTCTTCGCGGAGGCTTCACTGGCGCACGAGACGGCGTGCACGTTGCGGATCGGCGGGGACCGCCAGGGGGCGCTGCGCCAGTTCCGACGTAGCGCACGGACACGAGGGGATGCCTTCCGCCGCACGCATGTGGTGACGCTCGGACACTTGGGGGCGATGCAGATCGCTACCGGTGGCGTGGAAGAGGCGTGTGCCACCTGGAACACCGCTCTGGACACGATGGAGGAGGGCATCTATTCGGGGCGGGCTCGGCGCGTGGTCGTTGACATGCGTAAGCTTCTCTCCCCGTATCGGCGCCGTAAGGTATCGGCGGTCGCCGAACTGGATGCGCGTGCCGCCGCGTACCTGACAAACGTAGATTGATCACGTCGGATCGGCGGAATGAGGGCAGGCGCATGACGAAATCACTGGAGATCAAGCCCATCGGCATCGTAGTTGGTGGACGTACCGAACCCACTGATGACCACTGGAGTGGCACGGCGATCATCCGCTTGAATGCGGAATTTCCCGCCGAGGTCGTCCAGGGCCTGGAGGAGTTCTCCCACCTGCTGGTCGTCTGGCACTTCCACCAGGCTTCATCCGGGGATGTCGCTCTGCACGCTCGGAGCCCGCGCAACAATCCTCAATGGCCGGTCACCGGCACGTTCGTCCATCGCAACCACCGCCGCCCCAATCAGCTCGCGCAGTCCTTCCCGCGACTGCTGAAGGTTGACGGCCTGGACCTGTATGTGGCTGACCTCGACGCGATCGACGGCAGCCCTGTCTACGATCTGGCGCCGTACTTCACGGAGATGGGTCCGCGCGGTGAAGTCCACGAGCCCAGTTGGCCGGGTGAGATGCTCACGGACTACTGGGTCGACCCGCAGAACTGATTGCGGCTACGCCGGCTGCGTCAGCGGTAGGTCTTCCTCGATGAGTCGGATCCGCATCAGTTCGACCAGGCGGCCCTGCTCGTCGCAGGAGAGCCGCTCGACTGACGATCTCGCCGTGGAGACCGTCATCAACGTCTTCCCGAGCCAGCAGTGGCGGCTGTCATACGAGTGGGCCGCAGGGTAAGAAGGAGATCATGCCCGAGCTTCCACGCCACTCCGTCAGTGTGACCGCCGTCGTGTTCCACGCCGATGGCCGCGTTCTGGCCATCAAACGCCAGGATGACGGCCGCTGGGTCCCACCCGGCGGAGTCGTCGAACTGAGCGAGACGCTGGAGCAGGCGGTAGTCCGCGAAGTCCTGGAGGAGACCGGCGTCCATGTCAAGCCCGAGACGTTGACCGGCGCGTACAAGAACATGCTCCTTGGCGTCGTCTCGCTGACCTTCCGCTGCCACGCGATCAGCGGTGCCCCTCGGCCAACCGACGAGGCGTCAGAGGCTACCTGGCTTACCCTCGACCAGGTGTGCACACTTATGCCCGAAGCTCGCGCTATCCGCGTCCTCGACGCCCTCCGCGACGACGGCCCGTTCACCCGCAACCACGATGGGACCCACCTACTGTGACAAACATCGCGCCCACCGGGACTCAGTACACCATCGCGGCCGGCGGTTTCCAGGCGGTGATCACCGAGGTCGGGGCCGGCCTGCGGAGCCTCACCCTGGACGGCCGGCCGCTCGTCGTCGACTTCCCCGAGGACCTGTCCCCGATCGGCGGCGCGGGACTGCCGCTGCTCCCCTGGCCGAACAGGGTCGAGGACGGCCGCTACACGTTCGACGGCGAGGAGCGGCAGCTCGCGCTGAGCGAGCCGCAGACCGGCAACGCGATCCACGGCTTCTCCCGGTCGTTCCCCTGGCGTGTCCTCGCGAGCGACGACGCCTCGATCCGGCTGGGGCTGCGGCTCTTCCCCCAGCTCGGCTATCCGCACATCCTGGATCTGTCCATCCGGTACGCGCTGGGCGCGTCCGGCCTGGAGGTCGAGGTGGCCGCGGAGAACGTCGGCACCACCGACGCGCCGTACGGCTTCGGGGCCCATCCCTACCTGACGCTCGGCACCCTCGACGACGCGCTTCTGGAACTTCCCGCGAGCCAGTGGCTCGCGGTGGACGACCGGAAGATCCCCACCGACCACCAGGACGTCAAGGAGACCGAGTACGACTTCAGGACCGCCCGCCCGATCGGCCGGACGGTGCTCGACACCGCGTTCACCGACCTGGAGCGCGGCACCGACGGGCTGGTACGGGTGCGGCTGAGCGACGCGGACGGGACCCGCGGGGTCCAGCTGTGGGCGGGTGAGGGGATCGAGTGGCTCCAGCTCTACACCGGTGACACCCTCCCCGCGGAGCACCGCCGCCAGGGGCTGGCGGTGGAGCCGATGAGCTGCCCGCCGAACGCCTTCCGCAGTGGCGAGGACGTCATCCGGCTCGCTCCCGGAGACCGCGCCGTCCACCACTGGGGAATCGGCCCGATCTGACCTGCCATCAGGACCGGGACCACCTCCTCCTCCGATCGCTCCCGGTCCTGGCCGCGGGGCGGCACTCCGGGCCGGAACTCCTCAGGGGCCGGGAACGGCACCTCAGGAGAGCTCGACGGGGCTGACCAGGATGCCGTCCTCGTCGCTGTAGAGCCAGGCGCCGGGGGTGAAGACGACCTCGCCGAAGGTGACGGGGACGTCGAGCTCGCCGGTGCCCTCCTTGGCGCTCTTGGCCGGGTTCGATCCGAGGGCCTTGATACCCAGGTCCAGGACGGCGAGGGCGGCGGTGTCGCGGACGGCGCCGTTGACGACCACACCTGACCAGCCGGACGAGACGGCCGAGGCGGCGATGAGGTCGCCCATCAGCGCGGTGCGCAGCGAGCCCGCACCGTCCACCACCAGCACGCGGCCCGCACCGGGAGTGGCCAGGACCCGCTTGACGAGGGCGTTGTCCTCCAGACAGCGGACCGTCGCGATCGGGCCCGCGAATCGGGTGCGCAGGCCGTAGGAGCGGAACTGGGTCAGGCAGCTCGCGACCGCGGCGCCGTGGGCGTCGACCAGATCGGCCGTGGAAAGTGTCATACCCGCATCTTCGCTAATGATCACAATGCCGGGACCTCTGGGGTGGTGCCACACTTGCTGGAGCATGTCGCCTAGGAGGTTTTTGTGAGGTTCCGCCCGTACGCCTGGATGCCCCGTCCGTTCAAGTGGCCGGCACGCGTACTTTCCGTCCTCGTGGTACTCGGTCTACTGTTCGCCGGGGCCGGCGTGTGGAGTGTACGGGCGTCCTTCCCTCAGCTCGAAGGCGAGCTCAAGGTGCGCGGCCTCACCGGGAAAGTCACTGTATATCGCGATAAAACGGGTATTCCGCATATCTACGCCGACTCCCCCGACGACCTGTTCCTCGCCCAGGGCTACGTGCACGCGCAGGACCGCTTCTTCGAGATGGACTTCCGCCGCCACGTGACCGCCGGCCGGCTGTCGGAGATGTTCGGCTCGGCGACGCTGACCGAGGACAAGGTCATCCGGACCATGGGCTGGCGAAAGGTGGCGGAGAAGGAGCTGCCCCTGCTCGGCGAGCAGACCCGGCGCTACCTGGACGCCTACGCCGACGGGGTGAACGCCTGGATGGAGCGGCACAACGGCTTCGCCGACCGAAGCCTGGAGTACGTGCTGCTGCGGGCGACCAGCCCCGGCTACCGCCCCGAGCCGTGGACCCCGGTCGACTCGCTGGCCTGGCTCAAGGCCATGGCCTGGGACCTGCGCTCCAACATGGCCGACGAGATCGGCCGGGCCCTCGCGGCGAGCAAGCTGCCCCGTGGGCGGGTGGAGCAGCTCTGGCCCTCCTACCCGTACGACACCCACCAGCCGATCGTCACCCGGGGCTCGGTCGGCGAACGCGGGTTCGACCAGGACGAGGAGCCGAAGAAGAGCGTCACGGAGCCGCCGGGGACACCGGCCACCGGGGCGCTGATCCGGGCGGCGGCGGCCATCCGCGCGGTGCCGAGCCTGATGGGCGACCCGGCGGGCGGCAGCGGCATCGGCTCGAACTCGTGGGTGGTCGGCGGCAAGCACACCAAGTCGGGCAAACCCCTGCTCTCCAACGACCCCCACCTGTCCGCGAGCATGCCCTCGGTCTGGTACCAGACCGGACTGCACTGCCGCGCCAAAGGTCCCGAGTGCCCGTTCGACCTCACCGGGTTCAGCTTCTCCGGCGTGCCCGGCGTGATCATCGGCCACAACGACAGGATCTCCTGGGGCTTCACCAACCTCGGCCCGGACGTCGCCGACCTCTACCTGGAACGGATCAAGGATGACTCGTACCTGTTCATGGGCGACTGGAAGCCGCTGACCACCAGGACTGAGACGATCAAGGTGGCCGGAGGCGCCGACGTACAGCTCAAGGTGCGCGACACCATGCACGGGCCGATCATCTCCGACGCCCTGCAGAGCACAAAGGACACGCTGCCCGGCATGGACGCGGTCTTCGAGGAGAAGGCCGACGCGGTCGCGCTCAAGTGGACGGCCCTGGAGCCGGGCAGGACCGCTGACGCGATCTTCGCGCTGAACACCGCGCAGGACTGGCAGCAGTTCCGGGCGGCGGCGAGCAAGTTCGAGGTGCCCGCACAGAACCTGATCTACGCCGACACCGGGGGCAACATCGGGTACCAGGCCCCCGGGCGGATCCCGGTGCGAAGCCGCGGCGACGGCACCTGGCCGGTGCCGGGCTGGACCGGCGAGTACGCCTGGCAGTCGACGATCCCCTTCAACGAGCTGCCCAGCGTCTACAACCCGCCGGAGGGCTACATCGTGACCGCCAACAACGCGGTCATCGACCCCACCCGCTACCCGTACAACCTCACCAAGGACTGGGCCTACGGATACCGTTCCCAGCGCATCCTGGACCGCCTCCGCGACGCGGTGCGGGACGGCAAGGTGGACGTGGCGGCGATGAGCGCGCTGCAGCAGGACACCGACAACGGCTTCGCCGACTTCCTGGTGCCCAAGCTGATGGACGTCAAGATCGCCGGGCCCGCCGAGGACGCTCGCGAGCTGCTGCGGAAGTGGGACCGCTCGCAGGGTGCGGACTCGGCCCCCGCGATGTACTTCAACGCCGTCTGGCGGCACCTGCTCATCGAGACCTTCAACGACGACCTGCCCGAGGGAGCCCGGCCCGGCGGCGGCGACCGCTGGTTCGAGGTCGTCCGGGTCATGCTCGACAAGCCGGACGACGCGTTCTGGGACGACGGCGGCACCCCGCGTACCGAGACCCGGGACGACATGCTGCGACGGGCGATGGCCCTGGCCTACGACGAGCTGAACGCCCGGCTCGGCCCGGATGTCAAGGACTGGCGCTGGGGAGACCTGCACTCGCTGAGGCTCGTCCACCAGAGCTTCGGAACCTCGGGGATCGGCCCGATCGAGTGGCTGTTCAACCGGGGCCCGTTCCCGGTGGCCGGCAGCGACGACGCGGTCAACGCCGCCGGCTGGGACGTCCAGTCCGACTACACGGTGGGTGCTCTGCCGTCCATGCGAATGGTGGTCGACCTGGGGAACCTGGACGAATCCCAGTGGATCAACCTGACCGGCGCCTCCGGCCACGCGTTCCACGACAACTACTGGGACCAGGCGCCACTCTGGGCGAGTGGGAAGACCGTCCCCATGCTCGCCCATGAGGAGTCCATCAAGGAGGCGGCCACCAACGTCCTGACGCTCAGCCCCTGATGACCCGGTGGGCGGGACATCGAGGAACAGGTCGTCAGGTCGTCAGAACGCGGGACTCGCCGACGGCGAGGTCCCACAGGTCGGCGCGGTCCCGCCCCGCCTCCGCCCAGGCCGCCCTGGCCTCCTCCACCGGCGCGAGGAGCGACTCTCCTGACAGCACGAACGTGCCCCAGTGCATGGTCGCCATCCGGCGGGCCCCGACGTCCTGGCAGGCCCGTACGGCCTGCGCGGGGTCGACGTGCGCGGCCTTCATGAACCAGCGGGGCTCGAACGCGCCCACCGGCATCAGGGCCAGGTCGATGCCGCCCGGATAGCGTGCCCCGACCTGGGCGAAGCGCTCGCCGTAACCGGTGTCCCCGGCGAAGTAGATCGTCTGGTCGTCGGAGGCGATCACCCAGCCGCCCCAGAGGCTCCTGCAGGTGTCCCAGACCGTGCGGCGGCTCCAGTGGTGGGCGGGGACGAAGTCGAAGCGGACACCGCCCACCCAGGTGCTCTCCCACCAGTCGAGCTCGGTGACGTGGCGGAACCCGCGTCTGGTGAACCAGGACCTGAGCCCGGCCGGGACGAGGACCGGCGTGCTCCGCGGCAGCCGCCGCACGGTCGGCGCGTCCAGGTGGTCGTAGTGGTTGTGGCTGATCACCACGGCGTCGATCCGGGGCAGGTCCGCCCACGCGACGCCGGGCGGGGTCAGGCGGGGCCGGGTGCCGGGGATCTTCCTGGACCAGACCGGGTCGGTGAGGACGGTCAGCCCGCCGATCTGCACCACGTACGTCGCGTGGCCCACCCAGGTGAGGACCGCGTCGGTCCCCGTCGGGCCGGGAAGCCCGTCCCGGTGGACCGGGATGCGGTCCGCGTCCCCGACCCCCGGGCGGAGCCTGCCGTGCCACACGATCGCCAGCAGCTCCTGGAAGGTCGGGACCGGCGAGGTCAGCCGGTCCCTGAAGCCTCCCGGCCACGACCGCCGGGGCGGGGGTGCCAGGCGGTCCGGCGGAGGCGACGGTCGCGGAGCCGGCCGTCCGGGCGGCTCCGGCCGGGTGGGGGCTTCCGGGAGCGTGGCGGAGCCGGCCGCCGCCTCGGCCGCGGCCATCCGTTTGGAGGCCCGGCCCAGCTGTCTCAACGCGCGCGCCGGCCGGGTGGCGAACCGGGCCGACCACCCGGAACGGCGGGGCGGCCCTTCGACAGGGCCTGTGAGTTCTGCGGCGGCGGCTTCGGGGTGGGACGTCTGCGACATGGGCGGTCCCCTTCTGTCATCGTCGGCTCACCCCCTGTTGATCCCCCCACAGAGAGATCCATCCCCTTTTAAGAGGATTTAGTACGAAACCACCACGGGGATCTGCGGGCGTAGTTGCCGTCCTCCAGGTTCGCCAACCGCTCGAAGAGGTTCCACGAGGCGTGATCGCCGCAGACCAGCATGGAGACCGCCACCGCCACGACGTAGAGCGGGAGCATCGGCAGGCCCACGCAGAGCATGTACTGGGAGGCGTGCCGGTCCTCGTGCCTGAGCAGGGCGCCGGTGAGGAAGCCCTCCTCGTGCTTGGTCAGCACCACGTTGCCCACGGTGAACGCCGAGGCGATCGGGAACCGGAAGCGGTAGCCGTACGCCAGGACCAGCCCGTCGGGCCCGGCGGCCACCCTGGCCCGCCCGAGGCGCGCCAGCAGCAGCCCCAGGGGCGTGGACAGGTTGATGTAATTAACAGTCCGCCGTACCCGATGTAACCGCCGCATACCGGGATTGTGCGTCATCCGGACGGCTCGCGGTAGCGGCCCTCACCTCGCGGGTCCGGGCAGAACCCGACCGGACGAGCCTCAGGTGCCGGGCGGGACCTGCGGGGGCTGCGGGCCCGGCGGGCCCTGATCGGGTGGGGCCTGCGGGCCCGGCGGGGCGGGTGAGGGCTGCGGGCGAGGACCGTACCCGTGCTGGGTGAGCAGCCACGAGCCGCCCTCCGCGGCCGGTGGCGCGAGCAGCACCCCCGCCGCGACCGCCGCGAGGCTCCCGTAGAGGTAGACGTAGCCGGACAGGTCGTTGGCGATGACCAGGTCGCCCTCCGGCCGTCCGGTGATCCAGATCATGGTGATCACCGCCCAGCCCATCGCGAACGACAGGGCCGCCGCCTTGCCGCGGGTCATCCGGCCCGCTCCGTAGGTGATCGCGAACAGCAGGGCGACACAGACGAGGGCGGAGACCGGGACGGGCCTGATGTACCAGGAGTGCTCGAACCCGCCGAGGACGCCCATCAGCAGCCCGAGCATGACGAGCACCGCGTTGACCGCCACGGTGACGACCGTCTCCGAGGGCTCGCGTGTCGCGGGGACCTGCTCCATCACAAACATCGAGGCTAACCGATCCCGGCGAAGAGGTCGTCCTCGCGGCCGTAAGGCTCGCCGAGCCCTCCCAGCTCGATCGGCGCTCCCGGCCCCGCGGGCCCCCGCGCGCCGGAGCGGAGAATGAAGTGCTCGACCCCGAGCAACTCCTGGCCGACGTCGTTGGACAGGGCGAACCAGGGCGGGCTCACGCTGATCTGGGTGGCGTGCGCCCGCATCGCGTCGATCTTCCGTTCGAGGTGGGCACGGGCGTCGATCTCGGTGGTGACGTCATCGTCCGCGCAGCCGAACGACAGGTCGGCGACCGGCTCGACCAGGAAGGGGACGCCGTTCTCGCGCATCGCCTCCTCGCCCCTGATCATCACCGACCTGGGCATGGCGGTGTGGTAGAACTTCGAAACGCGCCACGGGCCGCCCTCGCCGAACGCCGGGTCCGCCGCCAGCTCGAAGGCCCGCCAGGTGACCCGGTGGGCCTGGATGTGGTCGGGATGGCCGTAGAAGCCGTTCTCGTCGTAGGTGACGAGCACCTGGGGCCGCACCTCGCGGATGATCCTGACGAGCTCGCCCGCCGCCTCGTCCAGATCGGCCTGCCAGAAGGCGTTCGCGGCCTGGTTGGAGACGACGCCCATCATGCCGGAGTCGCGCCAGCGGCCCCGGCCGCCCAGGAACCGGTGGTCGGTGACGCCGAGCGCGGCGCAGGCCGCGGCGAGCTCGGAGACGCGGTGCTCTCCCAGGGTGTCGTCGCGATCGGCGGTCAGGTGGGCCAGCTCAGCCGGGATGACCTCGCCCTCCTCGCCCAGGGTGCAGGTCACCAGCGTGACGTGCGCGCCCTGGGCCGCGTACCTGGCCATGGTGGCCCCGCTGCCGATCGTCTCGTCGTCCGGATGGGCATGCACGAGCATCAGGCGCCGGTCAGTCATAGGTTCGAGGGTATCGACGCCAGGGATCGCCCAGAACCTCCGAATTCACCACTTCTGGAAAACAGGACAGCCGACGCGGAACTGGCAAGATGGCTCGTATGAGTGAGAGCTTTCCTCGCCTGCACGCCAGAACCCGCCGATTCACCCTCGGAGTGCCCCGCGGTTTCACGATCGCTCCGGGCGGTGATCGCGTCGTCTTCCTGCGGACCAAAGGCGGCTCCGACCCGGTGACCTGCCTGTGGGAGTACGACGTCCTCAGCGGCACGGAACGGCTCGTCGTCGACCCGCGCGCGCTGGCCGCGGACGACGAGAACCTGCCCCCCGAGGAGCGGGCGCGCCGCGAGCGGAGCCGGGAGCAGGCCGGCGGCATCGTCGGATACAGCACCGACGCCACGGTGGCCACCGCCGCGTTCGCGCTCTCCGGCGGCCTCTACGTCGTCGATCTGAAGACCGGGTACATCAGGAACCTGAAGACCCCCGGACCGGTGATCGACCCCCGGATGTCCCCCACCGGAGAACACGTCGGCTACGTGACCGGCGGAGCCTTCCACATCCAGGACCTGGCGGACGAGGTCGACCACGCGCTGGCCCGCCCCGAGGCCCCGGAGGTGACCTACGGCCTGGCCGAGTTCATCGCCTCCGAGGAGATGAACCGCATGCGGGGCTACTGGTGGTCCCCGTCGGGGGACGCGATCCTGGTCGAGCGGGCCGACGAGTCGCCGGTCCAGCGGTGGCACATCTCCGACCCGGCCAACCCGGCCCGGCCCGCCGCCGAGCAGCGCTATCCCTCCGCCGGAACCGCCAACGCCGGGGTCGAGCTCTTCGTGCTGACCCTCACCGGGGCCCGCGTCCCCGTGCCCTTCGACGACGAGTACCTGGTCAACGCCGCCTGGGACGCCCACGGCCTGTCGATCGTCACCATGACGCGCGACCAGCGGACCATGCGGCTGCTCGCCGTCGATCCGGCCACCGGCACCTCCACCCTGGTGCGCGAGGACACCGACCCCGCCTGGGTCGACATCGTCACCGGCGTTCCCGGCCACCTGGCCGACGGCAGCCTCGTCTGGGCCGCCACCTCCGAGGGCGGCCACCGCCTGATCGTCGGCGACGACCCCGTCACCCCGCCCACCCTCCAGGTCCGCGAGATCCTCGACATCGACGGCGAGACCGTGCTCTTCCGGGCGAGCGGGGAACCCACCGAGATCGCGGTATGGGCGTACCGGAGGGGCCGGATCACGCTCGTCAGCCCGACCGAGGGCGGCGTCTACAGCGGCCACACCGCGGGCGGCACCCTGGTGATCACCGGCCAGACCCTCGACAGCGAGGGCTCGGTCACCCGCGTCCTGCACAACGGCAAAGCTCGCGGCCACATCACCTCGTACGCCGAGCGCCCCGGCCTGGACCTGCGGGTCTCCCTGATCAGGACGGGCGAGCGCGACCTGGCCACCGCGGTGCTGCTGCCCTCCGGGCACGTGCCGGGCTCGGCGAGACTGCCGGTCCTGATGGACCCGTACGGCGGACCGCACGCCCAGCGCGTGCTGGCCGCGGCCGGGGCGCACCTGACCAGCCAGTGGTTCGCCGACCAGGGTTTCGCGGTGGTCGTGGCCGACGGCCGCGGCACCCCGGGGCGGGGCCCCGAGTTCGAGCGAGGCGTCCTGCACGACCTGGCCACCCCGATCCTGGAGGACCAGATCGACGCCCTGCACGGCGCCGCCGCGCGGTTCCCCGACGACCTGGACCTGACCCGGGTCGGCATCCGTGGCTGGTCCTTCGGCGGCTACCTGGCCGCCCTGGCCGTGCTCCGTCGTCCCGACGTGTTCCACGCGGCCGTCGCGGGCGCCCCGGTGACCGACTGGCGCCTGTACGACACCTGCTACACCGAGCGTTACCTCGGCCGCCCCGACGAGGGACACTACGACTCCTCGTCCCTGTTCGCCGACGCCGAGAAGCTGGACCGCCCCCTCCTGCTGATCCACGGCCTGGCCGACGACAACGTGGTCGCCGCCCACACCCTCCGCCTCTCCTCGGCGCTGCTGGCCGCCGGTCGCCCGCACAACGTGCTGCCGCTGTCCGGGGTCACCCACATGACCCCGCAGGAGGTCGTGGCGGAGAACCTGCTGCTGCTCCAGGTCGACTTCCTGAAGAAGTCCCTGGTCTGAATGACGCCGTGCCGGTGCGGCACCGAACCGCTCACCGGCACGGCGTCCCCCCGTCGGGCGCGCGGCTGAATTCCTCCGGTCGCCACGTTATGGAACAAGTACGACTCGACCGGCCAGCTACCCCCAACAGTCCCACCGAGGATATATAGGCGAGTCCCCAGGGCAACGTAGGCAATCCAGCCCGCCATGCCCCCGATCCGCCCACCGTGCCCGCCGGGGAACGGCCAAGAATGCACCGGTATTCTCCCGAGCCGATCCATGGATTGGCGATGAAAATCCGGCACGCCGCCAAACGCTCGTCATCGCGGAATTTGGGACGCGTATGGCTTTTCCCCGTTCGGTACTTTTTTCCCATTCGCCGTTGGCCACCCGTCCCCCATCCCGGATTCGCCGCCATTCCGGGGTTCACCGGTGCCTCGATTTACCCTGGAGAAGTTTCAGCGCTCGTCGTGACGGCCTTCCTCGGTCGGCCACGCCGAAAATTGATCGAGCTGGACGGATCCAGAAAGAAGGCGTTCCCAGGTGCGCGCGAATTCAGAGAAGGTGCTTGTCGTCGGAGCCGGTGTGAGCGGGTTGACGACCGCGCTGTGTCTGGCCAGGGAGGGGTTCCGGGTCACCGTCATCGCGGACAGGTTCGCACCCGACATCGTCTCGGTCGTCGCGGGCGCGCTGTGGGAGTGGCCGCCCGCGGTCTGCGGTTACCACCACGACCAGGTCTCGCTCGCCCGCTCCAAGAGCTGGTGCGTCACCTCGTACCGGATATTCGAGGAGCTGGCCCGGTCCGGAGTTCCCGGGGTGGCCATGCGGAGGTCCAACTTCTATTTCAAGCACCCCGTCGAGGAGAATCCCCACGACCTCCACAAGATGCGGGAGCTCTCGGGAAAGGTGCGCGGCTTCGTCCGCGACCGATCGCTCGCCGAGCGGAACGGCATCGACCCCGGCTACGGCGTGGTCGACGCCTACTCCCACCTGGCGCCCATGATCGACACAGACCGGTACATGCTGTGGCTGATGCGGCAGGTCAAAACGCACGGGGTGCGGATCAGACGGCATCGGATCGAGGGGGCACTGACCGAGAGGAAGGCCGAGCTCCTCGACCGGTTCGACGCCGAGGTGATCGTCTGCTGCGCGGGGCTCGGCACCGCCGAGCTCCGCGGTGTCAGCATGTATCCACTCCGCGGTGCGCTGGTGCGGGTCCGCAACGACGGGATCGACGAGGCCCACTGCGTCTCCCACGACGAGGCGAACAACGGCGAGCAGGACATCGTCTTCATCGTGCCGCGCAGTCCGCGGATCCTGGTCCTCGGCGGGCTGGCGGAGAAGGACGAGTGGGACACCGGAATCAACCTGGAGAACCACGCTCCGGTACGGGACATGTACGAGCGCTGCCTGGCCTTCATGCCCGCGCTGCGAAGTTTCACGCTGGATCCCGATGAGCCGGTACGGGCCGGATTGCGGCCGTTTCGGAAGGAAAACGTCTGCCTCGAATGGGACGAGGAAGGTCGGATCATCTACAACTTCGCACACGGCGGGGCCGGATTCAGCTTTTCCTGGGGCTGCGCCCAGGAGGCCGTCGGCCTGGTGCGCGCGGCCGTCGCGGACCGCACGTACTCCTACTCCTGCTGAGCATTCTCTTTTCTTCCCGGAGTCGACGCGAGACGGCCTGAATACGGTGAGGTTGCCCGATGCCTCCATCACCGCATATCACCCTGCCCGGTCGCGACGACAGACCAAAAAGGCTCACTGAAATGCAGAGAATCGTCAAGTGCCTTCTGATCGCGAACACCGCCCTGGCGCTCACCTCGTGCCTGCCGTTCGGCATCGCGAACACCGGCATCGCGTCACCGAGACGCTCCGAACCCGCCGTCGCCGATGACCACCCGCCCCGTGCCGAGCACACCCCACTGTCGCGTTTCCCCGCCCTTCGCCCCGGTGACCGGGGAACCCAGGTCCAGGAGATCAAAAAACGTCTCGACCGGCTGGGGTTCAACCCGGGATCTTCCGGTCAGGAGTACGACCCCGCGCTACGTGCGGCCGTATGGGCCTTCCAGAAGGCCAACGAGCTGCCCGCCGACGACGAGATCGACCCGTCGACCTGGAAGGCACTCGCCCGCCCGGCGCGTGTCAGGCCGCTGGTGCCCCACGGGGAGCCCACCAGGGTGGAGATCGACCTGCGTCGCCAGTTGCTCACCGCCTGGCAGGACGACAAGCCGGCGCTGGTCTCCCATATCTCGACCGGTAACGACAAGCACTACTGCAAGAACGGCCGCTGCGGGGTCGCCGTCACGCCCACCGGGGACTTCCGCGCCTGGTGGCGGACCCCCGGATGGACCCATGGGCCGCTGGGCGACCAGTTTTACACCATCTACTTCAATGGGGAGGTCGGCTTCCACGGCTCGGAGAGGGTCCCGCTGCACCCCGCGTCCCACGGCTGCATCCGCGTCCCGCTGCACAACGCCAAGCCCCTGTTCGACATGACCCCGACGGGAACGCCGGTCTACGTCCGCCGCCCGGCCCCTCCCGAGCCTTCAGAACAGAAGGCCCGCCGAAGCTGACCCCCGTGGCGCGGCACCCGTCACTTGGAGGTGCCGTGCCAGCTGCGCCACAGGGCCGCGTAGGAGCCTTCCGCGGCGACCAGTTCCTCGTGGGAGCCGAGCTCGCCGATGCGGCCGTCCTCCACGACCGCGACGCGGTCGGCGTCGTGGGCCGTGTAGAGGCGGTGGGCGATGGCGATCACCGTACGGCCTTCGAGAACGGCGGCCAGCGAGCGTTCCAGGCGGCGGGCCGCGCGGGGGTCGATCAGCGAGGTGGCCTCGTCGAGGACCAGGGTGTGCGGGTCGGCCAGCACCAGCCGGGCCAGGGCCAGCTGCTGGGCCTGGGCGGGGGGAACGTGCTCGCCGCCGGAGCCGACCGCCGTGTCGAGCCCCTCGGGCAGGTCCTCGACCCAGTCCCAGGCGTCCACGGCCTCCAGCACCTCGCGGACCCGCGCGTCGTCCGCGTCGGGCCTGGCGATCAGCACGTTGTCGCGCACCGTGCCCCGGAAGACGTGGTGCTCCTGGGTCACCAGGGCGACCTGGCCGCGCAGGTCGTTCAGGGGCAGCTCGACCAGCGGGACGCCGCCCACGGTGACCGAGCCGGTGCGGGGGCCGTGGATACCGGCGAGCAGGCGGCCCAGCGTGGACTTGCCCGCCCCCGACGGGCCGACCATGGCCAGCCGCTCGCCCGGCTTGACCAGCAGGTCGATGCCGTGCAGCACGTCGTGGCCCTCGCGGTAGGCGTAGCGGACGTCGTCGGCCGCCAGCGCACTGCCATCGGGAGCGGCGGAGGTGGCCTCGCGGTCGTCGGGCACCTCGGCGACGCCGAGCAGCCGGGCCATGGAGGCGCCGCCGACCTGGAGCTCGTCGATCCACATCAGCAGCCGGTCGAGCGGGTCGATGAGCTGCTGGACGTAGAGCGTGGCCGCGGTGACCTGGGACACCGAGACCCAGTCCTGGACATAGAACAGACCGCCGATGACCAGCGTCGCCACGATCGGGATCACGTAGCCGAGCTCGACCGAGGGGAACCAGACGGTGCGCAGCCCCAGTGTGTAGCGCTCGGCCGCCCACGAGCGGGCGATGTCGGTGTCGGTGCGGCGGTGCCGCCGCTCCTGCAGGCCCAGGGCCTCCACCGCGCGGGCGCCGCCGACCGTCTCGGCCAGCCCGTCGGTCATGTCGGCGTACGCGGCGCTCTCGCGCAGGTAGCCGTCCCTGGCCCGGTTGAGATACCAGCGGGTGGAGACCCACAGGATGGGGACGGCCAGCAGCGAGGGCAGCGCGAGCAGCGGCCCGACCAGTATCAGCGCGCCGACGGTGATCAGGCAGGTGACCAGCGCGATCAGCGTCTCGGGCACGGCGTGCCGTACGGTGCGCGACAGCGAGTCGACGTCACGCGAGGTCCGCGAGATCAGGTCGCCGGATCCGGCCCGCTCGACGACGGACAGCGGCAGGCCGAGCACCCGCCCGACGAACTCCTCGCGCAGCTCGGCGAGGACCTTCTCACCGAGCCTGGCCGAGGCGTAGACGGCGAACCTGACCAGCACCGCCTGGGCGACCAGGAAGCCGCCGATGGCCAGCGACACCGCGGTGACGTCGACCCCGGTGCCGTCCCGAACGCCCTGGACCAGGCCGCCGAGCAGCCACGGCACCGCCAGCCCTGCGACGGCGGCCAGGCCGTGCAGGCCCAGCGCCACGGTGAGCTCTCCGGGGTATTTCAGGGTGAGCCTGCGGGCGTACGCCCGGACCTGCGCGGTGTCGGCGACGGGCAGGATCTGCCTGCTCATGACTCCTCCCCCCGGGTCACGACGGCGGTGTAGCCCGGGTGGGTGGCCAGCAGCTCCCGGTGCGTGCCCTGGGCGCGCACGACGCCTCCCTCGACGTAGATGACGTGGTCGGTGCGGTCGAGCACCAGCGGGCTGGTCGTGCAGACCAGCGTGGTCTTGCCCGCGCGGGCCTTGGCCAGCCGGTCGGCGATGCGGGCCTCGCTGTGCGCGTCGACCGCGCTGGTGGGCTCGATGAGGATGAGCACCTCCGGGTCGAGGGTCAGCGCCCTGGCGAGCCTGAGCCGCTGCTGCTGGCCGCCGGAGAACTCCCGGCCGGCCTCGGCCACGCGCCCCTCCAGGCCGCCGGGCAGCGCCTCGACGATGTCGACGGCGCACGCGGCCTGCAACGCCCGGGTGATCTCCTCGTCGGAGGCGCGGCCGGCGACGTCCAGTTCGTCCCTGAGCACCCCGGCGAACAGCCGGGCCTCGTTGTCGGCGACCAGGATGCGGCGGCGGACCTCGGAGATCGGCAGGGTGTCGAGCGCCACGTCGCCGAAGTCGACGTCGCCGTCGCAGTAGCGGCCGAGCCGGTCGGCGATGGTCACGGCCTCCTCGGGGACGGCCGCCGCGACGGCGGTGAGCATGCCGGGACGCACCGCCACCCCGGAGGTCACGTCGCGCAGCAGGCCGCCCTCCGAGCGGCCGCTGCCGCCCTCCACCTCGGGATTCAGCGCCAGGATGCGCACCACCCTGCGGGCGGCGACGTGCCCCTTGGTCAGCTTGTCGGCCGCCTCGGTGAGGGTGCGCACCGGGGCGATCAGGAAGACCGCGTAGCCGTAGAAGGCGACGAGCTGACCGACCGTGATCTCGCCGCGTATCGCGAAGGTCGCACCGAGCCAGGTCACCCCGGCGATCAGCAGTCCAGGCAGCAGGACCTGCGCGCCCTCCAGCATCGACTCGACGGAGGCCACCCGCACGCCGGCGTGGCGCACTCGCTGCGACTCGGCGCCGTAGCGGTCGGCGAAGACCCGCTCACCGCCGATGCCGCGGAGCACCCGCAGGCCCGTGACGATGTCGGCGGCGCGGGTGGCGAGGTCGCCCTGCAGGTCGCGATGATCGTTCTGGCGGCGGTGCAGCGGCTTGAGCAGGGGCGCGACGGCGACCGCCACGAGGGGCAGGCCGACCAGCACCATCAGGCCCAGTGGCGGCGAGGCGTCGATCAGGATGACGGTCACCACGGCGATGGCGACGACGGCTCCGCTGCCGCGGAGCAGGATGTCCATCGCGTTGCCGATGTGGGCGATGTCGGAGTTGCCGATGCTGACCACCTCGCCGGTGGACATGCGTTTGGGCAGGGTCGCGCCCAGCCGGGTCGACTGCCTGACGGTGACCTGGACGGTCCGGTAGGCGGCACTCAGCCAGTTGTAGACGGCCATCCGGTGCCGCAGGATGCCCATGACGGCCTGGGTGATTCCCAGGGCGAGCACCACGGCGCCCCAGGTGACCAGGGCCGGCAGGTCCTCGTCCGTGATCGCGTCGATGCCGTTGCCCATCGCGGCGGGTACCAGCGCCATCGCCAGCCACCACAGGGTGGCGTAGCCGATGCCGAGGAGCAGCGGGCCTCGCTGCATGCGAGCCACCCACAACAGGTAGCCGATCGGACTGCGGGCATCGGGAAGGCCGGGGTCGGCGGCCGGTAAGGAACGCATCTCACAACAAGGGTCACAAACTCCGACCTGGCCCGGCAAACGATTTTCGGCCTCCCCGGCGTGTCGCCGTCAATCAAGGTTGACAAGTGGGCCTCGTCAACCTAAATTGACAGGCATGAGTGATACGGCGCAACTGGCATCCGACGCCGGTAGCCGCGATCCGGCCGTCGGCCTGCGGGCGGTACGGGCACTGCGGACGCTGGTCGACCGGCTGGAGGCCCTCCAGGTGGAGAACGCCAGGGACCAGGGCTGGTCCTGGCAGGAGATCGCGCACTGTCTGGAAGTGAGCCGGCAGGCGGTGCACAAGAAGTACGCGGGCGGCCGGGGCCTGCTGAGACGGAGGGACTGACCATGTTCGAAAGGTTCACCGACAAGGCCCGGCGGGTGACGGTCCTCGCCCAGGAGGAGGCACGGCGCCTGCGGCACGGCCACATCGGCACCGAGCACCTGCTGCTCGGCCTGCTGCGCCAGGACGACGGCGTCGGCGCCCAGGTGCTGACCGGCCTCGGCCTCACCCACGAGCGGGCCGACGCGGCGGTCGGCCGCACTCCCCGCGCCGGCGACCTCGACGCGGAGGCCCTGGAGACCATCGGCATCGACCTCGACGCGATCCGGGAGAAGGTCGAGGCCGCCTTCGGCCCCGGCGCCCTGGATCGCCCCCAGGCCCGCAAGGTGCCCCGGGGCCACATTCCTTTCACCCCCGGCGCCAAGAAGGTCCTGGAGCTGTCCCTGCGGGAGGCCCTGCGGCTGAAGGACAAGCACATCGGCACCGAGCACCTGCTGCTCGGCCTGGTCCGCGACGGCACGGGGCCCGGGATGCGGGTCATCACCCAGGCGGGCCTCACCGCCGACGACGTCCGCCACGAGATCGCCCGCCACCTCGGCCGGCCGGATCGGCACTGACCCCGCCGGTCGGAGCTCCGGGGTCGTCGCCCGACATGGGAACTCCGCGTGGACCACGCCGGGACGGCGCGAGCCGTACATCACCTCGGATGTACGGCTCGGTGACCCCGGGAAGGCCCGGATGATCGATCGGGACACCCGGCCCCGGGGGACGGGACCGGATGCCCGGCGACCACCTGGCCTACTTGGCGGCCCGCAGGTAGTCGTGGTTCATCTGGGCGATGGTGTCCAGCGGGATGCCCTTGGGGCAGACCGCCGTGCACTCACCGGTGTTGGTGCAGCCGCCGAAGCCCTCGGCGTCCATCTGCTCGACCATCGCGACGGCACGGGAGTCGCGCTCGGGCTGGCCCTGCGGCAGCAGGCTCAGGTGGGTGATCTTGGCCGCGGTGAAGAGCGAGGCCGAGCCGTTCGGGCAGGCGGCGACGCAGGCGCCGCAGCCGATGCAGGTGGCCGCGTCGAACGCCGCGTCGGCGTCGACCTTCTTCACCGGGACGCTGTGCGCGTCGGGGGCCGAACCGGCCGGGACGGAGATGAAGCCACCCGCCTGGATGATCCGGTCGAACGCCGAGCGGTCCACGACCAGGTCCTTCACCACCGGGAAGGGCGCGGCGCGCCACGGCTCGATGGTGATGACCGCGTTGTCCTCGAAGTGCCGCATGTGCAGCTGACAGGTGGTGGTGGCCACCTGCTCACCGTGCGCGACGCCGTTGATGACCATGCCGCACATGCCGCAGATGCCCTCGCGGCAGTCGTGGTCGAAGGCGATCGGGTCGTCGCCCTCCAGGATGAGCCGCTCGTTGAGGACGTCGAGCATCTCCAGGAAGGACATGTCCGGTGACACGTCCTCGACCCGGTAGTTGACCATCCGGCCCTCGTCCTCTGGGCCCTTCTGACGCCAGACCTTGAGAGTGAGGTTCATACTCATGGTTCGCTTACCTCTCCTCATTCGCCGCGCGGACCGCTCGTTCCTCACGAGCCACTCCGCTCACCGCGCCGGGTGCACTCACTTGTAGCTCCGCTGGCTCATCTTGACGTACTCGTAGTCGAGGTCTTCCTTGTGCAGGATCGGGCCCTGCTCGCCGTACTCCCAGGCCGCGACGTAGGAGAATTTCTCGTCGTCGCGCAGGGCCTCACCGTCGGCGTCCTGCGACTCGGCCCGGAAGTGGCCGCCGCACGACTCGGTTCGGTGCAGGGCGTCGATGCACATCAGCTCGGCCAGGTCGAAGAAGTCGCCGACCCGTCCGGCCCGCTCCAGCGCCTGGTTCAGCTCGTCGGCCTCGCCGGAGACCTTCACGTTCTGCCAGAACTCCTCGCGCAGCTCCGGAATCCGCTCCAGCGCCTTGCGGAGCGACTCCTCGGTACGCTCCATCCCGCAGTACTCCCACATGATCTTGCCGAGTTCACGGTGGTAGGAGTCGGCGGTGCGGTTGCCGTTGTTCGTCAGCAGCTTGTCGATCTTCTGGCGCACCGCGGTCTCGGCCTCGGCCACGTCGTCCTCGTCGACCTCACCGTAGGGGCCGTTCGCGAGGTAGTCACCGATCGTGGTCGGCAGCACGAAGTAGCCGTCGGACAGGCCCTGCATCAGCGCGGACGCGCCGAGACGGTTGGCGCCGTGGTCGGAGAAGTTGGCCTCGCCGATCACGAACAGGCCCGGGATCGTGGACTGCAGGTCGTAGTCCACCCACAGGCCGCCCATCGTGTAGTGCACGGCGGGGTAGATGCGCATCGGCTGGGCGTACGGGTCCTCGCCGGTGATCCGCTCGTACATCTCGAAGAGGTTGCCGTACTTCTTCTCCACCGCCTCGCGGCCCAGACGGCGGATCGCGTCGGCGAAGTCGAGGTAGACGCCCAGGCCGCCGGGGCCGACACCGCGGCCCTCGTCGCAGACGTTCTTGGCCGCGCGGGAGGCGATGTCACGCGGGACCAGGTTGCCGAACGCCGGGTAGATCCGCTCCAGGTAGTAGTCGCGCTCCTCCTCGGGGATCGCCGAGGCCGGACGGGCGTCGCCCGCCTTCAGCGGCACCCACACGCGGCCGTCGTTGCGCAGCGACTCCGACATCAGGGTCAGCTTCGACTGGTGGTCGCCGCTGACCGGGATGCAGGTCGGGTGGATCTGGGTGTAGCAGGGGTTGGCGAACATCGCGCCGCGCCGGTGTGCCCGCCAGATCGCCGTGGTGTTACAGCCCTTGGCGTTCGTCGACAGGAAGAACACGTTGCCGTACCCGCCGCTGGCCAGCACCACCGCGTCGGCGACGTGCCGCTCGATCTCGCCGGTGACCATGTCACGGACGATGACGCCGCGTGCCCGGCCGTCGGAGACGATCAGGTCGAGCATCTCGTGGCGGGTGTGCATCTTGACGGTGCCGGCCGCGATCTGGCGCTCCAGCGCCTGGTAGGCGCCGAGCAGCAGCTGCTGACCCGTCTGGCCTCGGGCGTAGAAGGTACGGGAGACCTGCGCGCCGCCGAAGGAGCGGGTGTCGAGCAGACCGCCGTACTCACGGGCGAACGGCACGCCCTGGGCCACGGCCTGGTCGATGATGTTCACACTGACCTGGGCGAGCCGGTAGACGTTGGACTCGCGGGCGCGGAAGTCACCGCCCTTGACCGTGTCGTAGAAGAGCCGGTAGATCGAGTCGCCGTCGCCGCGGTAGTTCTTGGCGGCGTTGATACCGCCCTGGGCCGCGATGGAGTGCGCGCGGCGGGGCGTGTCCTGGTAGCAGAACGAGGTGACGTTGTAGCCGAGCTCGCCGAGGGTCGCGGCGGCCGAGCCGCCCGCCAGCCCGGTGCCCACGACGATGACGTGGAGCTTGCGCTTGTTGGCCGGGTTGACCAGCTTCGCGGAGAACTTGCGCTTCTCCCAGCGGTCCTCGATCGGGCCGTCGGGAGCCTTGGTGTCACGGATCGGCTCACCTTCGGTGTATCCCGTGCTCATCGTGGCCCTCACCCCTTGTTCTCCGTGCGGAAGATCCGCCGGGTTCGCGCTCTTGCTCACTTGATCACTCCGATCGCGACCGCCACCGGGACCGCGAGGAAGCCGATGACCAGCAGCGCCGACAGGCCCGCGGCGACGGCCTTCAGCGGGCGGTAGCTGCGGCTGCTCGCCAGGCCGAGCGTCTGGAAGGCGCTCCACAGGCCGTGGCGCAGGTGCAGGCCGACCATGACGAGGGCGAGCACATAGACCAGGGTGACCCACCAGCGCGACGGCGCGAAGCCCTCGACCAGGCGGTCGTAGGGGGTGGCGCCGCCACCGGCCGGGTTGACCGCGCCGAACGTCAGGTCCAGCAGGTGGTAGATCACGAACAGCACGATGATGACGCCGCCGTAGCGCATGGTGTGGACCGCGTAGCCGTTCGCCCTGGACTTGCGCCTGGCCGCGTACTTGACCGGGCGGGCCTTGCCCGCCCGCCGGGCCAGGGAGATCGCCGACCACATGTGCAGGGCGACCGCGACGACCAGCACGACCTCGACAACGGTCAGCAGGACCCGGTGCGGGAGGATCGGCTCGCCCATGGTCCGCAGGAAGGCCGCGTAGGAGTTGAACGACTCGGCACCGGCGAAGCTCTTGAGGTTTCCGGCCATGTGGCCGATGAGGAAGAGCACCATCACGGCACCCGTGATGGCCATCACGGCCTTCTTGCCGTTGGAGGAGCCCAGGAAGCCGCCTTTTCGCCCGGGCTTCGCGGTCTTCGCGGTGTCCGCGGGGGGTTTCACAGGCGCGGTGGCGGATCCGCGCTCAATCGTGGCAGTCACCCTTGTGACGCTAGGTAAGGGGATTTATCCAAGTCCAAGTCATCGCGGATGTGGTTTCCATAGCCTGCGGCTATCACCTCTGCGTCCCTGCTGCTTGCGGCGCCGCGTCTCACCATGTGGTGCGAGCAATCTCACATCGTCTCCCTCACCACCACCCGCCCCGAATCCGCGGTCGGAGGGTCCGTACGCTAGGGAAACGTGCAGCTCCAGCAACTCGCCTATTTCGTGGCGGTCGCCGAGGCCCGGCACTTCACCCAGGCCGCCGAGCGGATGCGCGTAGCCCAGCCCTCGCTGAGCAAGCAGATCAAGGCCCTGGAGGCCGAGCTCGGCGCACCGCTGTTCAGTCGTGCCCGGGGAAACGTCACGCTGACCCCCGCGGGCGAGGCGTTGCTACCGCTGGCCCGCCGCATGCTGGCCGACGCCGAGACCGCCAGGAGCGAGGTCGGCGAGCTGGCCGGGCTGCGCCGCGGCCGGGTCCGGCTGGGCGCCACGCCCTCGCTCTGCGCGGGGCTGCTCGCCGACGCGCTGGCCAGGTTCCACCACGCCTACCCCGGCATCGAGCTGTTCGTGGAGGAGGGCGGCTCCCGCGACCTGGTCCGCACCCTCGCCCGGGGCCAGCTCGACCTGGCGCTGATCATCATGCCGCTGCACAGCGACGACCCCGCCCTCGTCACCGAGGAGGTCCTGCGGGAGAACCTCGTCGTCGCCTCTCCCTCGACCACCCGCGTCCGCAGGCCGTACGTGCGCATCGAAGAGTTGCGCCACCGGCCGATGGTGATGTTCAGACGCGGATACGACCTGCGGGAGGCCACGCTCAACGCCTGCCGGCAG
Source organism: Streptosporangium sp. CA-115845 (assembly GCF_050943795.1). Lineage (NCBI taxonomy): Bacteria > Bacillati > Actinomycetota > Actinomycetes > Streptosporangiales > Streptosporangiaceae > Streptosporangium > Streptosporangium sp. CA-115845. The sequence goes on from NZ_CP191988.1 coordinate 8,801,321, forward strand.
GCCGGGTTCGAGCCCAGGTTCGCGGTGGAGGGCGGCGAGATGGACTCCGTGCTGCGCTTCGTGGAGGCCGGGCTGGGGGTCGCGCTGGTGCCCTCGATGGTCCTGGACGGCCGCCCGGGACTTTCCGGGACACCCCTGGCTCCTCCCGGGCTGCGCCGCACCATCGCCATCGCGCACCGCAGGGACGTCGAGCCCACCCGCGCGGCCCAGGCCTTCCGCGCGGCCCTGCTCCTCTTCCTCACCGAGGCCGCCCACGAGGGCAGCCTCCCCCAGGGGCTGGACCTGATCATCCAGGGCTGACTCCCGGCGTCCGGCGGGCGGTGAATCACCTCGCATCGGCACCCCGGTACCTGACGTGTCGCACTATTCTACGTAGCGTTGACAGGTTCTCCCGAGTTCACGAAGAGGCGTCAGTGACCGCCCCCGCCAATGAAACGCTCACGCTTCTTCTCATCGAGGACGACGCGGGCGATGCCTTTCTCGTGGAGGAGTTGCTCGGCGAGGCGGAGAACCCGCCGAAGATCATCTGGGTGCGGAGCCTGGCCGAGAGCAGGGACCGGCTGACCTCCGACGTGCAGTGCGTGCTCGTCGACCTCTCCCTGCCCGACGCGACCGGCCTGGAGGCACTGGAGCAGGTGCTCTCGATGGCGCCGCATGCCGCCGTGCTCGTGCTGACCGGCCTGAACGACACCCACGTCGGCGTGGAGGCGGTCGCCGCGGGCGCCCAGGACTTCCTGGTCAAGCAGGACGTGGAGGGTCGCCTGCTGGCGCGGGCGATTCGCTACGCGATGGAGCGCAAGCGCGCCGACCTGGCCCAGCGCAGACTGGTCGAGGCCGAACTGCTCACCAAGGAGAACTCCCGCCTCGAACGCGGGCTCCTCCCGGTCCCGCTGCTGACCACCGAGATTCTGGAACACCACGCCCGCTACCTGCCAGGACGCAGGCGCGCCCTGCTCGCCGGTGACTTCTGGGACACCGTGCAGAGCCCCGACGGCGCCGTCCACGTGGTGGTCGGCGACGTGTGCGGGCACGGTCCCGACGAGGCCGCGCTGGGGGTCGCGCTCAGGATCGCCTGGCGGACCCTGGTGCTGGCCGGGCACACCGGCAACGAACTGCTCGGCACGCTGGAGTCGGTGCTCCGCCTGGAACGCAAGTCGGCGGAGATCTTCACCACCCTGTGCATCGCCACCATCGACCCCGCGCTCAGCCGCGCGCGGATGCACGTGGTCGGCCACCCGCCGCCGCTGCTGATCCGCGACGGCGCGATCGGCGTGGTGCCGGGCACCCCCTCGGGACCGCCGCTGGGCATCTTCCAGGACGTGCACTGGTCGGAGATCGACGTCGCGCTCGGCGACAACTGGTCGTTGCTGCTCTACACCGACGGGCTGATCGAGGCCACCGTGGGCGGCGGACCCGACCTGCTCGGCACCGAGGGCCTGCTCAGGCTCGTTCAGGAGCAGGGCGGGATCGAACTCGACCGCCTCATCGAACGCGTCATCGAGCTGAACCGTGACGCGCTCAGCGACGACCTGGCGACCGTGCTCATCTCACGGAACGGAAAACGATGACCGACCGTCCGGGCGGCGGCACCAGCCCTCGTCCCCTGCCGGCACTCACCCCCGCGAGGGGTTTCGGGAAGCTCCCGGTGGGGCGCTGGTTCCTGTTCGCCGGGGTGGGCATCGCACTGATCTTCATGGTCTCGGCCGTCGTCACGATCAGGTCGATCGAGGACGCGCGCCAGGCCAGGGAGACCCTGGTCGACGTCATCGATCCGGCGACGCTGCGCACCCTGGAGATCTCCAACGCGCTGACCGCGCAGGAGAGCTCGGTGCGGGCGTACGGCAGGACCAACGAGGAGACCTCCCTGAAGGACTACCGGGAGGCGCTCGCCGCGGAGCACCGGGCGATGGACGCGCTCACCGCGCTGGTCCCCCGGATACCGGAGCGGCAGGCGGTCGGCGCCGAGGTGGCCCGGCTGAAGGCCGGCGGAGACGCCTGGCGGCGTGACTACGCGGAGCAGGTCATCGCCTCGGTGCCGACGCTGAAGACCGACGCCGCCCGGCAGAACGCCACGATCAACGCCACCCGGTTCACCGAGATCCGGCAGTCCCTCTCGGATCTGCAGAGCCACCTGAGCCGGCTGCACGAGATCGGCAGCGCTCGGCTCGACCGTGGCTGGCAGGCCCTCTACATCGCGCTCGTCGGGGTGGCCGGGGCACTGGTCGCGGTCGCGATCGTCTCGGTCCTCATCGTGCGCCACGCGGTGCTCCGCCCGCTGGCGGAGCTGAACGAGCAGGTGCGCGCGGTCGCTCAGGGGGACTTCGACCACAAGCTCAGGGTCGAGCACCCCGCCGAACTGGCCGAGCTGTCCGGCCACGTCGACGCGATGCGCCGCCGCATCCTCGCCGAGTGGCGACGGGCCTCGGAGACGCAGCGCAAGCTGGAGGACCAGGCGACGGAGCTGCGGCGCTCCAACAGCGAGCTGGAGCAGTTCGCCTATGTGGCCAGTCACGACCTGCAGGAGCCGCTGCGCAAGGTGGCCAGCTTCACCCAGATGCTGGAGCAGCGCTACGGCGACCAGCTCGACGATCGCGCCAAGCAGTACATCGCCTTCGCGGTCGACGGCGCCAAGCGCATGCAGATGCTGATCAACGACCTGCTCGACTTCTCCCGGGTCGGCAGGATGGGCGGCGAGCGCGTCGACATCGACGCCACGGTGCCGCTCAAGGCCGCGCTGAACAACCTCGCCGCGCCGATCGAGGACGGGGGGGCGACGGTGACCCACGACGAGCTGCCCCGGGTGCACGGCAACCGGGTGCAGCTCACCCAGCTCTTCCAGAACCTCATCGGCAACGCGATCAAGTTCCACTCGGAGGATCCACCGGAGATCCACATCGGGGTACGGCGCGACGGGGACATGTGGGAGTTCTCCTGCACCGACAACGGCATCGGCATCGACAGTAAGTACACTGACCGCATCTTCCTGATCTTCCAGCGCCTGCACGGGCGGGACGTCTACGCGGGCACCGGCATCGGGTTGGCTCTCTGCAAGAAAATCGTCGAGTACCACGGCGGTCACATCTGGCTGGACACCGAGGACGGCGAACCCGGGAACACCACCAGAACCGGTACGACCTTCCGCTGGACCCTTCCCTCAGGAGAGACCGCTGATGAATGACCTGCGCTGGATCGACGTCCTGCTGGTCGAGGACGACCCGGGCGACGTCCTGCTGACGCGGGAGGCGTTCGAGCTCAACAAGGTCCGCAACAAGCTGCACGTGGTCAACGACGGCGAGCAGGCCATGTCCTTCCTCCGCAAGGAGGGCGAGTACGCCGACGTGCCCCGGCCCGACCTGATCCTGCTCGACCTCAACCTGCCCCGCAAGGACGGCCGGGAGGTGCTCCAGGACATAAAGGCCGACGAGAAGCTCCGCGGGATCCCGGTGGTGGTGCTGACCACGTCGGAGTCCGAGGAGGACATCCTGCGCAGCTACAACCTGCACGCCAACGCCTACGTCTCCAAGCCCGTCGACTTCGACCAGTTCATCAGCGTGGTCCGGCGGATCGACGACTTCTTCGTGACCGTCGTCAAGCTGCCCAACTCCGGCCAGCACTACTGACGGCACGCCACGCCCGGCGGCGGGATCCCCCGGTCCGCCGGGTGTCGTCCATCCGGGCGAGATCCCCGAGGCCGGGATTCCGGTGCCCGTTTTCACGGCCCCCGAGACCTCCCTGTGATCGTCCATCTCGTGAGACGTCGCAGGCAGGGCACCTCTGCGCGCCAACGTGACAGGAATCACACCTGGCTAGTGAAATTACCAGTGACCTCTCTCACATAACCCCCGGGCTCCGTCGTAACGTATCCCCCACCAACATGCGCGCGCACGTGTGAGCCGGCGCGACCATGGCCCAGCGCGCGGCACAACTGAAACGACCCGGACCCCAAGGCGAGCGGGGTTCGCGGGAGGTGGAGAGGTCTCGATGACCCAGACAACGGCCGAGAGCCCGGCCAGAAGGCAACGTGCGCAGATCAAGGAGCGCACCCTGCGAACCGACCCGTGGTGGCGCTATCCACTGGTCACATTCATCATCTTCACGGCATTCCTCGTCTACGCCACGTGGGCGATCTTCGACGCGAGCTACTTCGTGTCCCCATATCACGCGCCGTTCGCGTCACCCTGTCTCGCGACGAGCTGTCCGGAGGAGGCGCGGCTGTTCGGCCTCGCCCCGTTCGGCGACTGGTACGCCCTGCCCCCGGGATTGCTGATCCTCGGCCTCCCCGCGGGGTTCCGCTTCACCTGCTACTACTACCGCAAGGCCTACTACCGGGGGTTCTGGCTCTCGCCCCCGGCGTGCGGGGTGGCCGAGCCGCACAAGAAGTACACTGGTGAGTCGCGCTTCCCTCTGATTCTTCAGAACATTCACCGTTACTTCTTCTACGCGGCGATCGTCATCGGCCTCATCCTGGCGTACGACGCGGTGAAGGCGCTGATCGCCAAGCCGACCGGCCTGGGCACGTGGATCCTGATCGTCAACGCGATCCTCATCAACCTGTACACGCTGTCGTGCCACTCCTGCCGGCACATCACGGCCGGGCGCCTGAACCACTTCTCCAAGCACCCGGTCCGCTACCGGGCCTGGGGCATCGTCTCCAAGCTCAACGCCAAGCACCAGGAGCTCGCACTGATCTCCATGTTCAGCGTGATGGGCGCCGACATCTACGTCCGACTGGTCGCCAAGAACATCATTCCCTTCCCGTTCGCATAAGGATCACCAGTGGAAATCGAGCGTCACGAATACGACGTCGTCGTCATCGGCGCCGGCGGAGCGGGGCTGCGGGCGGCCATCGAGGCCCGCCAGCAGGGCAAGCGTACGGCGATCGTCTGCAAGTCCCTGTTCGGCAAGGCGCACACGGTCATGGCCGAGGGCGGCGCCGCCGCGGCCATGGGCAACGTCAACAGCGACGACAACTGGATGGTGCACTTCCGCGACACCATGCGGGGCGGCAAGTTCCTCAACAACTGGAGGATGGCCGAACTGCACGCCAAGGAGGCGCCCGACCGGGTCTGGGAGCTGGAGGCGTGGGGCGCGCTGTTCGACCGCACCAAGGACGGCAAGATCAGCCAGCGTAACTTCGGCGGGCACGAGTACCCGCGGCTGGCCCACGTCGGCGACCGCACGGGCCTGGAGCTGATCCGCACCCTGCAGCAGCGGGTGGTCGCGCTCCAGCAGGAGGACGAGAAGCTCCACGGTGACGCCGAGGCGTACATCAAGGTCTTCCAGGAATGCACGGTGACCCGCCTGCTCAAGGACGGCGACGCCATCTGTGGCGCCTTCGGCTACTGGCGGGAGAACGGCAGGCTCATCCTGTTCGACGCCCCCGCGATCGTGCTGGCCACCGGCGGCATCGGCAAGTCGTACGTGGTCACGTCCAACTCGTGGGAGTACACCGGCGACGGCCACGCGCTGGCCCTGCTGGCCGGGGCGAACCTGATCAACATGGAGTTCATCCAGTTCCATCCCACCGGGATGGTCTGGCCGCCCTCGGTCCGGGGCATCCTCGTCACCGAGTCCGTCCGCGGCGACGGCGGGGTGCTGACGAACTCCGAGGGCAAGCGCTTCATGTTCGACTACATCCCCGAGGTGTTCAAGGACAAGTACGCCACCTCCGAGGAGGAGGGCGACCGCTGGTACACCGACCAGGCCAACAACCGCCGCCCTCCGGAGCTGCTCCCCCGCGACGAGGTCGCGCGGGCCATCAACTCCGAGGTGAAGGCGGGACGCGGATCGCCCCAGGGCGGCGTCTACCTCGACGTCTCCACCCGCCTCCCGGCCGCCGAGATCATCAAGCGGCTGCCGTCGATGCACCACCAGTTCAAGGAGCTGGCCGACGTCGACATCACCAAGGAGGCCATGCAGGTCGGCCCGACCTGCCACTACATCATGGGCGGCGTCGAGGTCGACGCCGACACCGGCGCGGCGGCCGTACCCGGCCTGTTCGCGGCCGGTGAGGTCTCCGGCGGCATGCACGGCTCCAACCGGCTGGGCGGCAACTCGCTGTCGGACCTGTTGGTGTTCGGCCGCCGCGCGGGCATGGGAGCGGCCTCGTACGTGGACGGCCTGGCCGCCCGGCCGAAGATCTCCGAGGAGTCCGTGGCCACGGCGAGCGCGGAGGCGCTGGCCCCGCTGGAGCACTCGGGCGAGAACCCGTACGAGGTCCACCACGAGCTGCAGCGGACGATGAACGAGCTGGTCGGCATCATCCGCAAGTCCGAGGAGGTCTCCGAGGCGCTGGAGGCGGTGGAGAAGCTCAAGGAGCGGGCCCAGAACGTCGGCGCGGCCGGCAACCGGATCTACAACCCGGGCTGGCACCTCGCCCTCGACCTGCGCAACATGCTCCTGGTCTCGGAGTGCGTGGCGAAGGCTGCGCTGCTGCGCGAGGAGAGCCGCGGCGGCCACACCCGTGACGACTTCCCGGTCATGTCCGCCGAGTGGCGGACCAAGATCCTGCGCTGTGCCCTCACCCCGGACGGCTCCGGCATCACGGTCGAGGAGCAGGTCCAGACCGCGATGCGGGACGACCTCATCACGCTGTTCGACCGCGACGAGCTGAAGAAGTACATCACCGAGGAAGAGCTGGCCGCCTTTGACGCGCTGGCCAAGGAGTAACCATGAGTTACAAGGCGAAGTTCCGCGTCTGGCGGGGCGAGGGCGGCGAGGGCAAGCTTGAGGACTTCACCGTCGAGGTGAACGAGGGCGAGGTCGTTCTCGACATCATCCACAGGCTCCAGGCGACCCAGGCCCCCGACCTCGCCGTCCGCTGGAACTGCAAGGCCGGCAAGTGCGGCTCGTGCTCCATGGAGATCAACGGCAGGCCGAAGCTCGGTTGCATGACCCGGATGTCCACCTTCAGCGAGGAGGAGACGATCACCGTGACGCCCATGCGGACGTTCCCGGTGATCAAGGACCTGGTCACGGACGTCTCGTACAACTACCAGAAGGCCAGGGAGATCCCGTCCTTCACTCCTCCGGCCGACGTGAAGCCGGGCGAGTACCGCATGCAGCAGATCGACGTCGAGCGGTCCCAGGAGTTCCGCAAGTGCATCGAGTGCTTCATGTGCAACAACGTCTGTCACGTCATCCGTGACCACGAGGAGAACAAGCCCGACTTCGCCGGTCCGCGCTTCCTGATGCGGATCGCCGAGCTGGACATGCACCCGTACGACGTGGCCGACCGCAAGGACTCCGCTCAGGAGGAGCACGGCCTGGGCTACTGCAACATCACCAAGTGCTGCACCGAGGTCTGCCCCGAGCACATCAAGATCACTGACAACGCGCTGATTCCCATGAAGGAGCGCGTCGTCGACCGGAAGTACGACCCGCTGGTCTGGCTGGGCAACAAGATCTTCAAGCGTTCCGGCTCGAAGAGCTGACCCCTGCACGGTGGCGCCGCCCACGGGGCTCTCCCCGGGCGGCGCCGCCGTGTTTCCCCGATGTTTCGACCACGGCGCTCAGCCCCCCGCGACTTTCCGCGGTGTCTCAGACCGGCGGCGCGATCAGCGGCTCGGGAGAGCCGCGACCGGCCACGACGGTGACCGCCGGGCCGGTGAAGATCAGCTGGAACGGCGGAAGAGACCGCGCTTCTTCTTGCCGGTGTCCTGACCGGGGAGCGGGTAGACCGCCGTCGAGCCCGGCCCCGTGGGAGGCTGCTCGCCGGCGTCCGGCCGACTACCGGGGCCACCGGGACCGATCAGCGTCGCCGTATCACCGCCGGGACCACCGTGAACCGGCGGGCCGCCACTGCCGTGCGCCCCACTGCCGTGCGCCCCGTCGACGGAACCCCCGTGGCCGCCAGGGCCGCCTCGGGCGGGCTCCTGCGGGAACGGCGCCCCGGGGAACTCGGGCTGGGCATGCTCGTCCGGCCCACTCTGACCCGGCCCACTCTGACCCAGAGCGCCCTGACCCGGAGCGCCCTGCGACTCGGGTCCGAAGGGCTGGAAATCGCCCTGGGGGCCGGCCGGCAGGTTCCGATCACCCTGCGGTTCCTGGCCGAAGGGCTGGGTGCCGTGGAACGCGGCCGCCGAGCCGTCCTGGCCCACCGGGCCGTAGGGCACCTGCCCCTGGACGGTCTGACCGTACGGGTCGCCGTGGCCGGTGGCCTGCTGCTCGTAGCCGGGCCCGGGCAGGTACGCCGTCGTCTGCTCGTAGCCGTAGGGGTACTGCCCGGGGGCGTAACCCTCCGGGTAGACCGGAGAGTACATCTGCATCGGGACGAGGCTGATGATCGGCGCGTAGGCCGTGCCGCTCTGGTAGGGGCCGGGAACGAAACCGGGTCCGGCGGCGTAGCCGGGACCGCCGTGATAGGCCATCGGGTCCATCGAATCGACGCGGGGACCCATTCCCCGGGGACCGGCCCGGCGGATGGCCGCGGCGTGGGCCAGGCGGCGCAGCCTGCCCTCGAAGATCAGCACGGCGAACAGCACCAGCAGCACCAGGATCAGCGCCGGGATGCCGAGCTGGCGGCTCAGCGTGGCCCCGTCGAACTCGGCGTTCGCGTTGCGGATCTCGGCCACGGAGGAGCCGGCGGCGTTCTCGTCGAACGTGGCGCTCTCTTCGGGGGTGGGCGTGGCGGCGGGAAGCGTGTCCGACGGGGTGCTGGCCGGGAACTGGACCTCCGCCTCCTCGGACGCCGAAGGGCTGGCCTCGGTCTCCGGCGGAGCGATCGGGGCCGAGGTCTCCTGGGCCGGCGGAGCGACCGGCTCCTGCGCGGGCGGCGGGGTCGGGGTCTTCGAGGGCTTCGCCGGCGGGACGGTCACCGTGGTGGTCACGGTCTTCTGCGGGACCGGGCTCTCCTCCGGAGTGCCGCCCCCGGGATCCTCGGTGACCGTGACCGTGACGATCGGCGTGGGCTCCTCACAGGGCCCCGCCGGATCGACGTCACATCCGGGGATGTACGACGGGTCGGCGACCATCGTCCTGACCGTCGCGCCGGCCACGGAGGAACCGGTGAGCGGTGCCACGGCGACCAGGAAGGCACCGCTGATCCCAAAAGACATCACAACGGCGGAGACAGCTACCCTGAGCCGTGCTCGCGTCACCGGTGCCCTCCGTGCAATCAACCATGAACACGCCAAAGAAATACTAGTTGGGCAAAAGTAACAGTAAATCGCCTTTTACAAAACGTGTCGCGAACGACGGCGGCGCTGGATCCTCCGCTGCAGCCAGAGGAGGCCGAGGAGTGCTCCCACCGCCGCTCCCACCGCTGGTAGGCCCCGTACCCCTGTCAGCAGCGGGCTTGACTCGGCGACCGCCTGGACCTGGGTGTTCGGACCGTCGAGATCCTGCGGGAGGGGCGCACCCTGCGGTACGGGGACCTGTGCGGCGGCGGGGAAGGATCCCACCGGCGGCAACTGGAACTGGGCCCCGGTCCCGAAACCGGGCGGCTGGCCCGCCCCCGCCATCCCCGCGGAGGCCGGCGGCACCTGCGCAGGTACACCCGGCACCTGCCCCATGGGCAGCGGCGGTATCTGCTGCGGCATCATCGGTGCCTGGCCGCCCGGCGGCTGCGCCATGGGCACCTGCTGTCCCGCTCCCGGGAAGCCGGTCCCTGGGTAGCCGGTCCCTGGGTAGCCGGGACCGACCGGCCCGCCCGCTTCCCGTTGCGGCGCACCGGGCCGGCCGGCCTTTCCCTGCCCGCCTGCCCCCGGATGGCCCGGAAGCATCGGCTGCCCCATCCCCTGCGGCTGCGCGCCGAGCTGACCGGGCTGGACGAGCATGCCCTGACTGAGCTGACCGGGCATGCCCTGACCGAGCTGACCAGGCTGGACGAGCATGCCCTGACCCGGCTTAGCCGGTCGGCCAGGCATGCCCTGACCGGGCTGGACGAGTTGTCCGGCCGGCCACTGGACGGCCCCCGGGTAACCGGGCCCCATCGGCGCCACCGCCGGGCGGCGCGCTCCGGGCTTGCCGATCACCGTCTGGCCGCCTGCCGGATAGCCGGGTCCCACGGGCCCGAGCATCGGCCGGCCCGCCCCCTCGCGGCGCGTGTTGGACCGGCAGGCCGCCCGCTGCTTCCTGGACATCTTCCGCCCGGCCGCCCCGCGTCCCGCGTGAGACCCCATGACCGGATGGTTCCTGCCGTTCTGTCGCTGAAGGAGCTGTTCCTCAGGTGTTTTCACCGGCTTCGGTACGGCCACGGCCGGGCCCTGGCCGGCCACACCGCCGCTCGTCTCCGGTGCGGTGCCCGGAACGGCGGCGTCGGCGGGAAGCCGCGTTCCCGGCTGAACCGAGCCCTCGGGAGCCACCGGGGCCGAGGAAGCCACCGGGGCCGAGGGGGCAGCCGGGGCCGAGGAAACAGCCGGGACGGGAGCCACCGGGGTCGAGGGCACGGCCGTGCTCCCGCCCATGCCCGTAGCGGCACTGCCACCCGCACCCGCCACGACCGATCGCGGCGCCTCGGGGCCCGACGACCTTTCCAGAACGTCAAAAAGGAACGCCAGCGCGCGCTGTTCGACCTTCTCCGCCTTCGACGCGCCGGGGGCGATCTTCGGAACCCAGCCCCGCTCCCCGACTGCCTGGGGAGCGTTGAGGACCAGGTCGACGCCACCGAGCGTCTCCATGCCCGGGTACGGATCCGCGGGCCGGGCCGGCGAAGCATCTCCCAGATAAATCCTGGAAGGGCCGGAGATCTCCGGAACACCGGAGCCGCCGTGCGACGGCGACGCCCCGGCACTCACCCCGGAGACGGGCAGAGTCTGCCTGACCTCCCTCTGGGCGTGGGCGGGCTCCGGGATCCCGGCGGCGCCCCGGATCTGCCGCATCACCGCGTCCGGCCCCCCGACGGTGCCTCCGGCGGTGTCATCGACAGCGTCCCCGACAGCGTCCCCGACAGCGTCCCCGACGGTGCCCCCGACGGTGCCCCGCACCTGCCGGGTCACCACATCCGAGCCCTTGAGCGTGCCCTGGCCCTGCTGCACCGTCTCGCCACCGGGTCCGCGCATCCGGGCCATCGCGGTCAGCGTGATGTCCCGGGGACGCTGCGGCGCGGCGAGCAGCACGTCGACGAGCCCGCCGTCGGCGGGCAGGTCACCGACCGAGCAGACCGCCGTTCCCTTGGGGAGCGGTGTCGCGGGCCTGGTCACCACCGGGCACTCGATGCTTCTGAGGGCATCGGCGGGGGTCGTCACGACCGCCAGCCGCGCGCCGGTACCCGGCCCTCGCAGGCGGATGCGGAAACGGATCACCTCTCCGGTGCGGCTCCACCGCGACCACGTACCGGGGGCGACGGCCAGGTCGAGGGGCAACTCGGCCGGCTCGGCCGGCTGGGCGGCGTACACCCCCGAGGCGCCGCCGAGGATGAGCACCCCCGCTCCGACTGCCGACACGATCCGAGTACCACGCCACCATACGGTCACCGCATATCTCCGTTCCCCGGGTACGGACACGTGACATCGCCACGTCCAGTAGCAGTTATGTCACGGTGCGGAGTCGATCAATCCTTATTGAACCGACCTTGCCCATCGTTGAGACGACCTTGTACCGCCCGCACGATTGGCAGGTCCGCGGGCAGCCACGCCACGTCGTAGAGCTCGTCCACCTCCAGCCAGCGCAGATCCAGGTGCTCCCTGGTCTCCGGCCTGCCCTCGGCGATCACCGCGAACCAGACCCGCAGGACGTAGCCGCCGGCGAGCGCCCAGTCGCCGCCGACCCGCTCGCCCACCTCGATCAGTACGCCGAGCTCCTCCTGGCACTCCCTGACCAGCGCCGTGTGCTCGTCCTCGCCGGGGTCGACCTTGCCTCCCGGCAGCTCCCAGCCGCCGGCCAGCTCGGGAGGGTCGGCGCGCTGGGCGGCGAGCAGCCTGCCCTGGCCGTCGACGATGGCGGCACCCACAACGACCTTTTCCGTGGCTCCTCCGCTCCCCGAGGAAAGCGGCTTCTCGCTTCCCCCGGCCGAGTTGGGCGATGGTCAAGCCCTGACCGCTTCGAACACAGGAACCGTAACAGGAAGCGGTTCACCTGCCGGGTAGGCCAGGCCGTCCCGCTCCGAACATGACGCCCCCGATTCTGTCAGCCCTGCTCCCTCAGCTTGAGTTGCTCCAGGATCTGGGGGTGTTGCAGCGGGCGGGTGAATCCCATGATGCTGGTGCGTTCCCGGTAGGTGGTGACCTTGATCGGCCCGCACAGCCGGCATCTCGCCTCGATCATCTTGCCCGGCGACACCACCATGCCCACGTGCCCCGGACGGTTCGGGCCGGTGCCGGGACCGGCGTTGAAGAAGACGAGATCCCCCGCCTGCTCCTGCCCCGCGGGGATCTTCACGCCGAACGGCCACTGGACGAACGTGGTGCGCGGGATGGTCAGGCCGACGCTCCGGTAGGCCATGTAGATGATCCCCGAGCAGTCGTAGCCGGCGGGCCCGGTGCCGCCCCAGATGTAGGGCTTGCCGCGCTGGGCCAGCGCGTACTGCAGGATCCCGGCCACCGTGCCGGTCGGCGCCGCCTCCAGCATGGGCTCGTCGCAGCTGTCGTCCGCCTCGGGCGGGGTGGTGACCTCGCCGTCCTTGGCGTACTTCTTGGCGATCTCCATGACCTGGTCGACGTACCACCAGGCACGGTTGTAGACGAACAGCGAACGCCGTACGTCCTCCGGCGCGCCGTTCCGCTTCAGCATCTTCGCCGCGCCTAGGATGGCGTCAGCCGGGTTGTACACGTCGGCCCAGCCGTCTCCGTCGCCGTCGGAGGCGTAACCGTTGAACGTGGACGGGATCTTGATCTTGGCCTTGCCTCCCCAGGTGCTGATGAGAAACTGCATCGGCCCGGCGGCGCCCGCGTAGTTGACGCCGCTGCGCACGCCGGGGAGCGTGGAGCGGCCGTGGTCGGTCTCGCGCTTGCCGACCCCGGCGAGCACGTTCCACTGCACGCCGACCTGCTGCCCGTGCTCGCGATAGAGCTTCAGATACTCCTCGGGGATGTCGGACGTCGCGGTCTCCGACTCGTCGCCCACCGTCTGGACGTTCTGCCCACAGTCGGGTTGCGCCTGCCCGGTGATGGAGGGGAACGAGGGAAAACCGCTGATCATCATCATCGGCGCCATGATCAGCGTGATCATGCAGAGCCCGGCGACTCCGAGGACCAGCGCGAGGCGCAGGTGTCTGTTCTCCCTCATGAGGTTCCGCCGTTCATCCGGCCGCGCCGGTCTCGGAAGGCTGTTCGTCTCCCTCCTGGCCGGAATCCGCCGGCTGGAGGTCGTGGACACGCCATTCGGCACCGACTTGGATGAGCGTGACGGCGTACTCCGCGGTCCTCTCGTTCACCCCGCTCTTGGCCGTGACGTTCTGGGTGCCGACGACCACGAACACCACCGAGGCGCTGTTGATCTGCCGGATCTCCTTCACCCGCGCCGCGCCGACCGAGACGACCTCGTCGGCCCTGTTCGCCTCGACGGTGCCCGGCGAGGTGACCGTGCGCAGCATCACCCCGGAGAACTCGGCCGTGGTATAACCCTTGAGGCGGTCGCCGTAGACCGCCGGGTCCTCGTCGTAGCTGAACGTGCCGTACTCGGCGGTGAAGCGCTGCGCGTAGTCGGCTGCGGCCGCCAGCTCCTGCTTGGTCATCGGCAGGTAGGAGTAGACGTCGAAGGGCGCGTTGCTGGCCGTCGCCTCCGGGCGCGTCGGCTCCACGACCGGCTCCTGTCCCGATGCCACGGTACGGGTGGCACCCGCGGGCTCTGCCGGGTTCTCCACCCCACCGCCGCTCTCCGGCCACATGGTCAGATAGACGCCGACCGCCGCGAGCACCGCGACCAGCACCGCGAAGACGGCTCCCCGCCGGTTGCCTCCCTCGGTCAACGTCAGTCCCTGTCCGGGTTGGACGGGCGGAGCCAGAACGGTGGCGGCTCACCGGCATCACCACCGCGCTCCGCTCGCCTGGTGATCCAGAGCGGTGGCGCCTCGGACGACCTGCCCCCGGCGTCCCGGTTCCGCGAACCGCCGGAGGAACTCCGCGAGCCGCCGAAGATGCTCTCGCCCGACCTCGAACCGCCCGAGCCCTTCGACCCCGAGGAGCCGCCGTTACGCGACCCCGAGCCGGAGCCGCCTCGCGAGGAGCCGCCGAAGATGCTGCCGCCCGACCGGCCGCCGCCACCCGAGGACGGCGCGGCGGGCCTGACCGCCGAGGGGCCGGACGACCTGCCCGCCGAGGACGCCCCGTTGCCCGAGGAGCCGCCTTGCGGCGCCCAGCCTCCCGACGAGCCGCCGAACCAGCCGCCGGAGCCGCGTCCCGAGGAACCTCCGGACCTGGTGGGGGGCGCGCCGCCGCCCGTACCGGCACCAGAGAGGTTGAGCGGTGGCGCCGCGCCCGGGCGGGCCACGGTGACCGGGCGGCCGGTGCCCTTGCGCCGCCCCGCCGCCTGGGAGTCGGTGTCGAGCGGCGCCGGTTGCGCGCCGACCGGGACCCGGGTGCCCGACGGAGTGGCCGGCGTGGCGCCGTCCTCGCCGCGTCCCCTGCCCTGGGCGACCGTGGCGGCGGCCGCCGCGCCGACGGAGGCTCCGCCGGCCATCGCGGCCGCCTGGAGCATCGGCTCCGCCTTGCGCATGCCCCAGCGGCCCACCCTGGCCGCGGCGACCGGCGGCAGCGCGGACGCGGCCCGCTGCAGGGTCGGCGCGGTGGCCGCGTCGCCGAGCATCCGGGTGGTGAGCGTGTGCCCGTCCATGGAGGCGAACAGGTGCTGGAAGGGCCGCCGGTAGAAGAACACCGCGATCGTCAGGATCGCCATGAACATGACCTGCATGCCCCACGGCATCGCGGTGGAGATGATCAGCGCGTAGCCGTACACGAGCACGCCCAGGACGAGGGCCAGCACCGCCTGTCTGAGCAATGTGCCGATCAGCATCTCCACCCAGCGCATGGCGATGATCCGCCCGGATCCCGGATGGACGCCGATCAGCAGGAAGACCGGCGCGAGGATCAACAGCAGCAGGAACCCGACCTTGAGCACCAGCAGCGAGACCGCCACCAGGAAGATCAGCAGCCCCGCGACCACCGCGGCCATGAAGGCGCCGATCGCGACCCCCAGCCGGTTCGTCCAGTCCTTGCCCTGGAAAAGGGGGAAGATCGGCGTGTTCTGCAGCTTGTCGGCGATCTCTGTCTCGTATCGTGCCTGGTGAGAGCCCGCTTCGGGCGCCTGCTGGGCCTTCATCTCGGCCGCGTCGATCGTCTGGATCTCCAGCAGCTTGGCGCCGAACGCCTTGATGACGGGGGCGTCGGCGTCGGCCGTGCCGAACTGGCCCATCAGCCACGGCTTGCAGACCAGGGTGGACCAGAGCGCGTCGGAGTTCTGCTCGACTCCGGGCACGCCGCTCTGCCCGTATCCACCGCCCTGGGGCTGCGGGTTGAGGTCGCCCTTGGCAGGCAGGCAGGAGGTGCCACCCGCGCCGGGCAGTCCAGAGAAGGCGGAGTTGACCACCTCGCCGGTCTTGTCGGTGACGACCTTGCCCAGCCCGGTGAGGTCTCCGGGGCGGCTGAAGAACCAGACGGCCACGGTGACCGCGAGGACCATCCAGATGACGCCCTCGGCGGTGGTGGTCGCGCGCTTGCGGATCAGCCCGTACCAGGCCAGCCAGATGGCGCCCAGGATCACCAGCGGCCGCAGGAACGGCCAGTACATGGCGTCGGCCAGGCGGACCACCATGTCGTCGACGACGTTCTTGATCGACTCCAGCGGCCCCTCGGTGGCGGCCGCCTGGTAGGTCGTGATGGTCAGCCGGTCCAGCGCCTTGGCCCACAGGAAGACCGTGTTGGCCATCGCGTTGCCCATCACCGCGGCGATGTCGTCGCAGCCGAGCTGGTGGGTGTGCCAGAACTGGCCGCTCATGCCGTAGGTCGCGTAGTTGCCCTGAACCGCCGGGGCCGCCGCCTGGGCACCCGGCTGCGCCGCGTCGGGGACCGGCGGCTTGATCAGGCCGTCCACGCCTCCCGCGACGATGTCCGGGGACAGGTCGGGCGACATGTCGCAGGGAGCGGCGGCGACGGCCGTGGACGCGTCGTCGGGGAACACCATTGGCAGCGCGAGGAACGCGGCCAGTGCCACCAGCCCGATGGCGATCCGCCTGCCCAGTCTTCCCTTGCGGGAACCCCTCTTGCGAGAGCCCTTCATGACCGCACCTCCAGCGCCGCAGCCCCCGGCCCACCGACTCTGTCGCCCCCAGGAAGATCATGCACTTTCTCGTCGGGTTTGTCGTGGGTAGGGTTCGTATCCAGCCAGCGCAGCAGCTCATCCGAGATCAGGTCCACCCCGATACGGCCTGCCCGGCCGTCCAGATCCCGGAAGACGCACTCACCGTTACCGAGCGAGCGCAGCACCGCCTTGTGCTCCTCGGACGCCTCGACGCCGAGCAGCGCCATCACGTGCTCCACCTCGACCCGTTCGGTGGAGCGGAACGCGAACACCGAGGAGAGACAGTTCGTCACCTGCTCGCTCAGCAGGTCACCGGCGTTCTGCGAGACCAGCACCAGCGCCGTGTTGCGGGAGCGGCCCATCCTGCTGACCTCGGGCACCAGCTTGGCGCCCTCGGGAGTGGAGGTGATCGCCCATGCCTCGTCCAGGAAGATCGCCTTGGGGGTCCGCCGGTCCAGGCCGTTCATCAGCCCCCGCGCGAACTGCGCGACGAGGTAGAGCAGCGCCACCGACAGCCGCTGCTCGTAGGAGTAGTCGTCGCGGCCGGTGGAGGCGTCGGGCAGGGTCAGACCGCCCAGGGTGAAGACGGTGGTCCAGCCCTCGGTGTCGATCTGGTCGCCGCCCGAGGGGTCGAAGCAGAGCCTGGCCAGATGCATGTCGGACATGGAGCGGAGCACCGCGCCCAGGTTCTTGGAGGCGGCGTCGTCCGTCTGCTCCAGGAAGTCGACCACCTTGCCCAGCGACGGGTCCTCGGCGTTGGAGACCGCGGCGACCGCCTGGATCATCGCCGACTCGCGCTCCTCCGACATACGCGGCAGCAGCAGGCGCAGGGTCTCGGTGGCCATCGTCTTCTTGGCCGCGAGGTCGTCACCGAAGGAGAACGGGTCGAGCAGGCCCGGTGCCGCGGAGCCGAGCGGGATGATCCGTGCCTTCCTGCCCCGCTTCCGTAGCAGCTGGACCAGCGAGTCGGCGTCGCCCTTGGGGTCGATGACCGCGACCGTCACCCCGCGCAGCGCCATCTGGTAGATCATCAACAGCGCCAGCGTGGTCTTGCCACCGCCGGGTTCGCCGGTGATGGCGATGGCCGTGGGCCGGTTGCGCGTCGCCGCCACCAGCGGGTCGAAGTGCACGATGCTGCGCGCCCGGCCCAGGGTCTCCCCCACGTACGGCCCCATCCAGCCCGAGCCGCCCTCGTCCGTCCGGTCGCCCAGGTCGACGGTGGCGGTGGCCATGCCGCCCGCGATGGTGCGCAGCGGCTGCCGCTGCGCGTAGGCGTTGACCCTGACCCGCTCGCCCGGCAGCGTCTCGCAGAACAGCGAGAACTGGTCGCCGGTGGAGTTGACGATGTCGATGCCCATGTCGCGGTAGTGCTCCACGACCGCCTCGACCCGCTGCACGCAGATCTCCTCGGTCGGGGCCGACACGATCAGCCGGTGCCAGCCGTACACGAACGGCAGGCGCTCCTTGGTGATGCCGTGCTCCAGCATCCGGGCCGCGTCGATCTGCTCGGCCAGGGCCAGCGGTGCCTCCGCCCCGGCCTCGCGGATGTGGATGTCCATGTCACGGGCGTGGGCGAGCTGGCGCGCCACGTCCTTGCTCGCCTTGACCGGCGGGATCAGCCGCATCCTCGAACTGATCTCCACCGGGAAGGGCAGCTGGTCGGCGAAGTGCATCCAGGGCTCGCCGTCGGGGAAGGGCATCAGGTCGGGGAAACGGGCGAAGGACATGTGCGCCACGTAGGAGTCACCGTGCGGCTGCTCGATCCGGAGCAGCGCCCTGCCGTTGTGGATCTGCCCCTCGACGAGGGACTCGATCTCCCCCTGCCCCCACCGCCGCTTGGGGCTGGCCGAGGCCGGAGGGTCACCGAGGGAGCCGGTCGTGGCGTGCTGGAACAGCCAGGCGAGCTCGACGGAGCTGGCGTGCCTGGCGTACAGGGCGCTGGCCGACAGCGCCCTGCCCAGCCGCTCCGCCTGCTCGGACCACTTGGCGATCTCCGCCTTGGGGACGTGGTCGTCCTCGATGCCCAGGGCCTTCTCGCTGCGCTGATAGAAGCCGAAGAGCTGGGAGAGGACCCCGGTGCCCAGTTGCCTGCCGCGCGTGCCGAGCCGCACGCCGAGGTAGACCTCCTTGGTCCAGAAGTCCTTGGCCCAGACGTGCCGGTACATGTCCTCCAGGTAGTCACGCCAGCCGGGGCCCTCGTCGGAGGTGGCGTTCAGCGCCATCGCCCATTCGGCGGCCGGGTAGGTGCGGTGCGCCACCCGCAGGTGCACCTCGGCGTCCGGCATCCGGATGGCGGCCAGCGCGATCGTGACATTGGTGGCCAGCGCCTCCCGCTCCTCGGGAGTGATGAACTCGTAGCTCACGGTGGGAAGCCTGAAATAGGCCCAGACCGACGAGTCGGTCAGCAGGATCCGGTCGTCGAAGTACCGGACGGCGAGGCGGCTGCGCGCTCGGGACGCACGACTCACAGACCCTCCCCAACCGGTCGTACGGCCCTGCCTGCACGGCCTCCGGCCCGCCCGCTCACCCGCACCTCGTCACGCCCGTTCACCACGTCTTCTCGCGCCCGGGGGATCACTGAGCTAGTTCCTCCTCGCTGGGTCGACCCGCCTGCACCGTTCCGAAGCCCGCCACCACGACACCCGCCAGGGCCAGGTACGCCCGGCGGCCCGGCGCCCTCAGGTGGGACGGTTCCACCCGATCGGCCCTGCCGGGAGCCAGCGCGTCCTCCCAGGGAACCCTGACGATCGCCCGGCACCTGCCCCGCGCGACCGCCTCCGCCTGCTCCACGTCCTCCATGCTGCGGCGGCTCACCCCGTTGACGACCATGACCGCCCGGCGACGGAGGTCGGCGCAGCCGTGCCCGTCGAGCCACTCGTAGGTCATGGCCACCGCGTCGGGCCCGTCCTCACTGGCCGGGACGACGAGGACGAGCTGGTCCGCGTAGGGGAGCACCCGCGCGGCCAGGGCCGCCGCCGGGTCCATGACGATCATCTTGTAGTACCGGTCGAGCGTGTCCATCGTCTGGCCGAGCCGCCGGTCGGAGAAGAGCGTGCGGTCGGACAGGCGCTGCTCGGCACCGGCGTCGGTGTCCCCGGCGAGAACCTCCAGCCCCGAGGCACAACGGCTGGTGTAGGCGCGCATGCCCAGATACCCCTGGACGTTGTCGAGGCCGGCGAGCAGGGAGCTCAGGGTCTCGGGCGACTCGCCCTGGATCCGGCCGGACAGGGCGTGCGAGCCGGTGCCGGCGTCGACCGCGAGAATCCGGTCCTCCCGGTAGCGGGCGAGGGTGTGGCCGAGCATGAGCGCGGTCGTGGTCTGCCCGGCACCGCCGGTGCATCCCAGCACCACCACCCGGCGGCTGCCGCTGAACACCGCCCTGGCCCGTGCCTCGTCGATCTCCGAGCCGTCCGTACGGCCGCCGCCGCCAGGCCCGATCACCACCTGGGCCAGCCGCCGCCAGCCGCCCGAGGAGTCCCGGCCGACCACCGACTCCACCCGGCGGACCCTGGCCCCCGCCTCGCCGGTCGAGGAGGTGGGCACCGGCACCACCGGGGCCACCGGATCGGCCTTCGCCGCCCCCGAGGGGACCGCGCGGATCGACATGCCGGCACCTGCCTGGACGCCGGTGTCCCCCGGGATCCCGGGACCCGCCTGCGTCCCGGCGGGCCGCTCGGGCGGCCATGCCTTCGAGGTGTCGGCCGCCCGGCCGATCGGCGTGGGCCGCCCCCTGCGGTGCTGGCGCCGGGCGCTCCTGTCGTCCGGCGGGAGTTCGGCCGCCTCAGCGTCACGACGTCCTGCCGGCGCCGGTCCGACGAACCTGGGCACGAAGGACGGAACAGACGGGGCGGAGGGCTTCTCCACGGGGTCGGGCACGACGGCCGGCCTCTCGGCGGGCACCGTACGGCCCTTGGCGGGTGTCTCCGCCCGGGCCGGCTCCGGAGCCGAGGGCGAGGGCGGCGGCACGGCCGGGACCTCGGGACGCTCCCGGACGGGAGAGCGCGAGGCGGGCACGGAGATCTCCGGTGACGCCTCGGGCTCGGGAGAGGCGGGCTGCGCGGGCGGGGCGGCGGCGCGCTGGGCCTCGGCGGAGGCGGCGAGCCTGCGCAGCCTGCGCAGCGCCTCGGTGCTGATCGGAGCGGCCGGAGCCTCCGGCGTGTCGGGCGTGTCGGGCGTGCCGGGCGTGCCGGGCGTGCCGGGCGTGCCGGGCGTCGCCGGAGTGTCCTCGGCGTCCTCCCGTACGGGAGGACGGTCCTGCCGGGCCTTGGGCCGGCCGGCGGAGCCGTCGGCGATCGGCGTATCCGGCAGGGAGGTGACGGTCTCGGCGGGAGCCGGCTCCGGGGGCACGGCGGGCAGCGAGGCGCGGGGCACCGCGGACAGGACGGGGACGGCGACCGGGGTCGGCCGGGCGGCCTCGGTCTGGGCGAGGGCCGGGGCGGTGCCCTGCCGGAGTGCGCGGGTCTCGCCCCAGGCGATGCGCTCGCGGGCGACCGGGGCGGTGGCGGCGGCGACCGCCGCGGCGGCCACGGCCGGACGCACCTCGCGCGAGCGTGCGGCGGCGCGCTTGGACTGGGCGTGGCGGGCCTTGCGCGACGCCTTGACCCGGACCGAGGCGGGCTGCGGCGCGGCCCGCCAGATCCGGCCGTTCAGCGCGACCTCGGCGGGCTCGGAGATGGGGGCCATCCGGCACCAGGTGCGCGGCTCGCCCATGTAACGCATCTGCGACTGGAGCAGCTCGGTGAGCCGCTTGCTCTCGATCACCGGCCGGGTGGAGAGCCAGGTGACGACACCGGGCGGCACCAGGTAGATCACGTGCCAGGGGGCCGCGAAGGGCAGGCCGAGCAGGTAGAGCAGGAGCGACCACGGAGCCAGCACTCCCACGAACCCACCGATCCAGACGATCGGGAGCGGCGTCGGCAGCCGTAGGTCGTACAGCTTGTAGAGCCGCTTCTCAATCCTCCAGATATTGGTGTACGTGGGCAGATCCACGTGATCCTCCTCTCCGCCTCTCCTTGTTTGACCGTTTGGAGGCGGTCTCAACCCCCCGAGATGCCCAGTGCGCCCGCGATCGCCTTGGCAGTCACCTCGATGATGTTCGGCACGTAGAAGATCACTCCGATGGCGATCGCCAGGATGATGAACTGAACGAATCTGGTGATCTCACGGGTGAAGAGGAAGAAGAGGGCCACCACCGAGACGATGACGAGGAAGAGCGGTGCGAAGAAACTGCGGAGGAAGTCAGCGAGGCCTTCTGTGTTGACGCCTGCCGGAGGGGCGGTGGGCTGAGCGAACTCCAGGGCGCTCAGCAGCATGGTCTTGAGAATCACTTCTTGTCCTCCGTACTCACGATCGCGGCCCCCGGGCGGCGACGGGCCCGCGACGCACTCGCGCGCGAACCCGAACCGGCGGCTCATCGATCAGGGGGGGTCTGCTCACCGTGGACCGACACCATTCGATCATGCGTTACCTCGCCACAGATCGATACGCACCGCGAATGTCCTTGACGAACCACTTGTCGCCTTGCTTGACCACGGTGAGCAGATAGGCCTGCTCGAGCTTGCCTTCCATCTGGCCGGGATCCGCGGGTTCCGGGTCGGTGGACTGCCTCGCCTTTGACGGCACACCCCACAGGACCGTCGCGGTCACCTCGCGGCCGGCTCCCCCGCCAAGGGGCACGGCGAGCTCTTTGAGCTGCAGGAAGGTGAACGCGCCACCGAATCCCTCCAGGGTGATCCCGGCGTCGGCGTAGCGCTGCAGCGAGGCGGTGTCGCTCGCCGCGTAGGCCTTGAAGAAGTCTTCCAGCGGGGTGCGCAGCTCCTGCTCCGCGGCGCGGTCACGCTCGGGTGCGGCCTTGGGCGGCAGGTTGGCCGCCTTCGGCGCCGGCAGGATGCCCGGACGCCCCGCGACGACGAACCTCTTCGTGGACCGGTCGTGGTAGACGGGCACCGACAGGAGCTGGCGGCGGTTGTCCGACTGGTAGAGGACGGTGACGACCGCGTTGTCCGCGTCGACGACCTCGATCCCGTACGGTTCCACCGCGCCGGCGCTCATCCGGCCGAAACCGTCCCAGCCGAACTGCGGCTCCGTGCCCTCGGGCAGGTAGGGGGCGAGCCGCGACCCTCTCTCCTCAAGACGGGCCCCGTCGAAGTTCAGGTAGACCTCGGCGAACTGGGTCGCGAAGGCGGACCCCTGGGCGGCGGGGAACCCGTTGTCGGAGACGGGTGCCGCGCCCGAGGGGGCGTTCTGCTGGGTGAAGCGCTCGAAGGGCGCGCGGACCCCGTTCACCACGATGACGACTATCAGCGCCCAGAGCACGGCGCGGCCGGTCCACACCAGCCAGCGACCGCCTCCACCGGACCAGCGGCCACGCGACGCGCCCCGCCCGCGCGCCGGGGCGCGTCCGAGATCGGGGTCGTCGGGGAAGTCCGGGTATGCCGACAGCTCAGGGTCGCCAGCGATCCGGGGATCACGCTGGACCGTCGACCTTCGAGCCATCACGCCTCCGCTCGCGTCAATCCTCGGCCGCACGGTGTCGTATCGCCGCCGATCCCGTTGGCCATGGTGACGCACTTACTCTAGCCGCCCCGCCGATTCTTCCAGGAAAGCCACGCCTATGCTGCAGGCATCGTGATGACTGAGCAAACCCGGTCTGGAACCCCGGCGAGACCGGCGATGCCGCCGATGCCCAATGAAAAGCGCATTACCCCTGGCCAGCGCATGGGTCGATTACTCAAACGCCACGCATTGCTAACTGGACGGTCCCCGGACTGTCGCGACCTGCGCATTTAACACGAAATACGTCACCCAGTGTCACAACCCCACGGAATGGACCCGTTTCCCAGTCCGAACAACGATCGGGCCGCGAGGGCGCCCACCGGCACGGCGTCCGATGTGGCCGGGCCGCAGGCCGAGGAGGTCGTCGACCGGGCCTGGTGGGGCATCGGGACGATCACCGGCGGACGACCGCGCGAACGCGTCGCGGCCGCTCCCGGCCGAGCAGTCGGTACGAACCTGGTAGGACAGGAGAAGGCCCCCGCTCGATCGGGCGAGCGCGGGCCTTCTGGGTGATCGATCAGACGTTGAAGCGGAACTCCACCACGTCGCCGTCGCGCATGACGTAGTCCTTGCCCTCGATCCGGGCCTTGCCGGCCTGGCGGGCGGCGGCGATGGAGCCGGTCTCCACCAGCTCGTCGAAGGAGACGATCTCGGCCTTGATGAAGCCGCGCTGGAAGTCGGTGTGGATGACCCCGGCCGCCTCAGGGGCGGTGGCGCCCTTGGAGATCGTCCAGGCCCTGGTCTCCTTGGGGCCGGCGGTCAGGTAGGTCTGCAGGCCCAGGGTCTCGAAGCCCACCCTGGCCAGCTGGGCCAGGCCCGACTCCTCCTGGCCGACGGACTGCAGGAGCTCCAGCGCCTCGGAGTCGTCGAGCTCGACGAGCTCGGACTCGATCTTCGCGTCCAGGAAGACGGCCTCGGCCGGTGCGACGAGCGCCGAGAGCCGGGCCCTGAGTTCCTCGTCCACCAGCTCGTCCGCGTCGAGGTTGAAGACGTACAGGAAGGGCTTGGCGGTCAGCAGGTGCAGCTCGCGCAGGTCCTTCGGGTCGATCCCGGCCCCGGAGGCCCCGGCGTACAGGGTGGTGCCGCCGTCGAGGAGCTTGAAGGCCGCCTCCGCCGCGTCCAGCGCGGACTTGCGGTCCTTGTTGGTCCGAGACTCCTTCTGGAGGCGGGGAATCGCCTTCTCCAGGGTCTGCAGGTCGGCGAGGATCAGCTCGGTGTTGATCGTCTCGATGTCGCGCCCGGGGGCGACGCCGCCGTCCACATGGGTCACGTCGGGGTCGTTGAAGACCCGGATGACCTGGCAGATCGCATCGGTGTCGCGGATGTTGGCGAGGAACTGGTTGCCCCGCCCCTGCCCCTCCGAGGCGCCGCGGACCAGCCCGGCGATGTCCACGAACTCCACCTTCGCCGGCAGGATCTTCGCGGACCCGAAGATCTCGGCCAGCTTCTCAAGACGCGGGTCGGGAACGCCGACGATGCCCACGTTGGGCTCGATGGTGGCGAACGGGTAGTTCGCCGCCAGGGCGTTGGCGGTCTTCGTCAGCGCGTTGAAAAGCGTTGACTTGCCGACGTTGGGCAATCCGACGATGCCGATGCTCAGGCTCACGTGAGCCGAGTTTACGCGGAATCACCCACTGCTACCCGCCACGGGCAGGTCACAGGGTGGTGGACATCCCGTTCGGGCGCCCGCCGCCGATGGTTCGGCACCGACCGGAGCCGTCCAGGTGACTCTCCCCGGTTCGGCCAGGTTCGGACACGATTCCGCAGCTCCCCTTCCGGCCCCGGGCGCCTTCGGAAGGCGTGTCGGCGAGCCAGGAGTGACCGGGCCTGGAATCATGCCGGGGTGGACGTCATGGCGCTCTCCTTCCAGCTCGCGGTGGGCCTCGCCGCGGGGCTCGCGATCGGCTTCCTGCTGGGCCGGGCGCGCGCCTCCTCGGGAGCCGCCGACGTCATCGCGCGTCTGGCCGACGCCGAGGCCCGCGCGAAGATCGCCGAGGAGAAGGTCGTCTACATCGAGGAGCAGCTCTCCGAGCGGTTCCAGGCCCTGTCGAGCCGGGCGCTCGACGTCAACAACCTGCGGTTCCTGGAGCTGGCCGAGACGAGACTGGCCGCCAACCGGGCCGAGGCGGCCGGTGAGCTGGAGCAGCGCAAGCAGGCGGTCGAGCACCTGATCGAGCCGTTGAAGGACACCCTGGCCCGCGTCGAGACGCAGCTGCGCGACACGCAGACGGGCCAGCGGGCCGCCCACGCGGAGCTGGCCAAGCACATCGACGTCGTCCGCGAGAGCAACGAGCAGCTCCGTGCCCAGACGAGCTCCCTGGTGCGGGCCCTGCAACGCCCCGAGGCCCGGGGCCGGTGGGGAGAGCTCCAGCTCCGCAGGGTCGCCGAGATCGCCGGGATGCAGCGGTTCTGCGACTTCGACGAGCAGGTGAGCGTCACCACGCCGGACGGCGTGCTACGGCCCGACATGGTGGTACGGCTGGCCGGCGGCAAGAACATCGTGGTCGACTCCAAGGTCTCCCTCGCCGCCTACCTGGAGGCCGCCGAGTCGAACGACCCCGGCCACCGGTCGGCCCGGCTCGACTCCCACTCCCGTCACGTGCGCGAGCACGTGGACCGGCTGGCTTCCAAGACCTACTGGCAGGCGTTCAGCCCGGCACCGGAGTTCATGGTGCTGTTCATCCCCGGCGAGGCGTTCCTCGCCCCGGCGCTGGAGCGCGACCCCGCCCTGCTGGAGTACGCCATGCGGCGGCGGGTCCACATCGCCACCCCCACCACACTGATCACCATGCTCCGCACCGCGCAGTACGCCTGGCAGCAGGCCGCGCTCAGCGAGAACGCGCGGGCGATCTTCGAGGTCGGCAAGGAGCTGTACGAGCGGCTGAGCAGCATGGGGCGTAACGTCGACGCTCTGGGCCGCTCGCTGAACCGGGCCGTGGAGTCGTACAACAGGACCGTCGGCTCGCTGGAGACCCGGGTGCTGGTGAGCGCGCGCAAACTCAACGATCTGGGACTGGTCGAGACCGATCTGGACAGGCCGCAGGCGGTCGAGGACCTGCCACGCGCGCTGACCTCGCCGGAACTGCTCGCGGAAGAGGAGCCAAGCTCGCCTCTCGTATCCCGCCTGAACGGTAGGTTGGCCAACGACCTGCCCTGAAACTGTTCTCCCAAGGCGCCGACGGCCGGACACTGGAGGCGACGGGGTTGACGACGTGGGGCCGAGGTCATGGGGGCGAGTGATGGACGAGCGAGGCGGCGTACAGCCGGCCGGCGGGGTGATCGTATGAGTGAACTTGGCCGGGCCGCCGGCGGCATCCGGCTGACCGTCCGGGGCGCGCTGGCCCTCGTGCTGGCGTCCACGCTGGTGGGCAGCGTGCTGCAGGCGCTGTTCGGGGTGGCGGCGCTGACCGGGGCGGCGTTCGTGGCCGGCTGCGTGGCCGCGGCGGTGCTGGTGAACCGCAGGGACCTGCTGTCGCTGGTGGTCTCTCCACCCCTGGTCTTCTTCGTGACCACCGTGCTCATCGAGGCGGTCCGTTCCCTGTTCGCGTCCACGCCCATCCAGGCCTTCGGTCTGGGCATGTACACCGCGCTCTCGCAGGGCGCCCCGTGGCTGTTCGGCGGCTCGCTCCTGGTGCTGGTCGTCGCCTGGCGCCGCGGTCTGACCCGCTGCGTCCGTGAGCTGCGCGACGAGCTCAGGGTCGGCAAGGCCTCCGTTCCCGCGCCGAGGAGCGGCGACGCCGCCTTCGCCCCCGAGCCCGAGGGATACTTCGAGCCCAAGGTGTACGGCACACCGCGCGAGGGCTCGTAACCGCCGGGCACGAGAGCTCACGGCCGGCCATGGCCGGCCGTGACGGGTCGGGGACGGCGTCATGCCCGTAGCGGCGGCGGAACTCCTCGAACAGCGGGGCGGTCAGACCGTGGCGCGCAGGTCCTTGCGCAGCTCGTGCGGGAGCGCGAAGCGCACGCTCTCCTGGACGGACTCGACCTCTTCGAAGTCCTCGAAGCCATGCCTGACGAGTCGGGCCAGGACTTCGGTGACGAGTTCCTCCGGCACCGAGGCGCCGCTCGTCACGCCGACCGTGGTGACACCGTCGAGCCAGGCGTCCT
Source organism: Streptosporangium sp. CA-115845 (assembly GCF_050943795.1). NCBI lineage: Bacteria > Bacillati > Actinomycetota > Actinomycetes > Streptosporangiales > Streptosporangiaceae > Streptosporangium > Streptosporangium sp. CA-115845. The sequence goes on from NZ_CP191988.1 coordinate 8,828,156, forward strand.
CGATGAGCGAGGCGTCGTCGACGAGGTAGGAGGCGTCGGCCCCGTGGTCGAGGGCGACCTCGACCAGCCGCTTGGAGTTGGAGGAGTTCTCCGAGCCGACCACGATGACCAGCTCCGCCTGTGCCGCGATCTCCTTGACGGCGACCTGGCGGTTCTGGGTGGCGTAGCAGATGTCGTCGCTCGGAGGGTCGATCAGGTTCGGGAAGCGCTCCTTGAGCCGGGAGACCGTCTCGACCGTCTCGTCCACGGAGAGCGTGGTCTGCGACAGCCAGACCAGCCGCTCGGGGTCCTTGACCCGCACGGCGCCGACCGACTCCAGACCGTCGACGAGCTGGATGTGGTCGGGTGCCTCGCCCGCGGTGCCCTCGACCTCCTCGTGACCCTCGTGGCCGATGAGGAGGATGTCGTAGTCCTGGGAGGCGAAGCGCCTGGCCTCGTTGTGCACCTTGGTCACCAGCGGGCAGGTGGCGTCGATCGTCTTGAGGCTGCGCCGGGCGGCCTCCTGGTGGACCGCCGGAGAGACGCCGTGGGCGGAGAAGACCACGATGGCCCCCTCGGGCACCTGCTCGGTCTCCTCGACGAAGATCGCTCCGCGTGCCTCCAGCGTCTTGACCACGTGGGTGTTGTGGACGATCTGCTTACGGACGTAGATCGGGGCACCGTACTGCTCCAGCGCCTTCTCCACGGCCTGAACAGCGCGATCGACCCCAGCGCAGTAACCGCGGGGCTTCGCCACCAGTACGCGTCGGGTCGCGGAGGTCTTGGAAGTCATGCTCTTATGCTACGTGGAGACGCCCGCGAGACAGCCCATACGTCCCACAAGCTCATGCGGCACAGTCTTGCCACACTAGCCTTTCTCGATACAGACCTCCCAGGGAGACGATATGTCAGTCCCCGACATGATCCGTAATGTCACGCAGAAGGCAAAAGACCTGCCGCTGCACATGCTGCAGACCGCGCTGAGCGGGGTGGGTCAGGCCCTGCTCCTCGGCGACCGCGTACGGTCCAAGATCAAGGGTACCTCCGGCCAGGGAGAAGAGCCCGACGGGTCCCGCGAGACGCTCGACGGCCAGTCGGCGGAGACCGGTGAGAAGGCCGCGGAGCAGGTGGAGAAGCCCGCCCGCCGCGCGCCCGTCATCTTCGCGCCGCGCCCGGAGAAGGCCGCGGACAAGGCGACCACCGCCGAGAGCAACGGCGCCAGGACCACCCGCGAGCCGGTCATCTTCAGCCCCGCCAAGCCCAAGGCGGCGGAGCCCTCCGCCACCGAGGCCAGGACCGAGGCCGTCGAGGCCGTCGAGACCCCGGCCGCCACCGAGGCACCGGCCACCGCCCCGGAGACCAAGGCCGCCGAGCCCAAGCCCGCCGAGGCCCCCATCGTGGAGCCCTCCACCACGGAGGCCCAGGCCACCACCGAGGCAGAGGCCGCCAGGACCCCGGCCCCCGCCAAGACTCCGGCCGCCGTCGAACCGGAGGCCGCGGAGACCCCCGCCACCGAACCGGAGGCCGCCGAAACCCCCGCCACCGTCGAACCGGAGGCCGCCGAAACCCCCGCCACCGAGGCGAAGACCACCGAAACCCCCGCCACCGTCGAACCGGAGGCCGCCGAAACCCCCGCCACCGAGGCGAAGACCACCGAAACCCCGGCCACCGAGGCCCCCGCCGCGAAGAAGCCCAGGGCCACCCGGGCCAAGGCCAAGGCCGCCGAGTCCGTGGAGTCCGTGGAGTCCGAGGCCGCCGCCCCCAAGGCCGCCCCGAAGGCCGCCCCGAAGGCCAGGACGACCAGGGCACGCAAGACCACCAAGGCCGCCGCCCCGGCGACCCCGGTGGCGGAGGGCGGCGCCCCCGTCGAGACGCCCGCGGCGGTGCGGGCCGAGGTCGAGCGGGTCGAGACCGCGAAGCCCGAGAGCACCGACGCCGCGGCGGTCGAGGTGACCGAGACCAGGGTCGCGGCACCCGAGGCGGCCGAGCCGCTGCCCGGCTACGCGGGGCTGACCGTCGCGTCGCTGCGGGCGCGGATGCGCGGCAGGACGTCCGAGCAGATCCGGGAGTTGCTCGCCTACGAGCGCGCCACCGCAGGCCGCGAGGCCGTCGTACGGATGTACGAGAACCGCCTGGCCAAGCTGGAGGCCGCGGAATAGTCGCCTCCGGCGCGTAGGCTCCCGGCCATGAGCTCGAACACCACCCCTGAGCAGCCCCTCCCGGTTCGCACGGTGTTGCAGATGGTCGGCGGCTGGATCGGCAAGCTCGGCACCGTCTGGGTCGAGGGGCAGATCACCGAGCTGACCGCCCGAGGCGGCACGGTGTTCCTGACGTTGCGTGACCCGGTGGCCAACGTGTCGGCCCGGATCACCTGCCCGCGTGGTGTCTACGAGGCGACCGTCCCCCGGCCGGTCGACGGCGCGAGGATCGTGGCCCACCTGAAGCCCGATTTCTGGGTCAACAAGGGCTCGTTCGCGTTCACCGCGCTGGAGATGCGGCCGGTCGGGGTGGGCGAACTGCTGGCGCGGCTGGAGCGGTTGCGCCGGTTGCTCGCCTCCGAGGGGCTCTTCGGCGTCGACAGGAAACGGCGGCTGCCGTTCCTGCCGGGCACGGTCGGCCTGATCTGCGGCCGGGACTCGGCCGCCGAGCGCGACGTGCTGGAGAACTCGCGGCGCCGCTGGCCGGCGGTGCGGTTCAAGGTCGAGCCGGTGGCCGTGCAGGGGCCGTACGCGGTCGGCGAGGTCATCGAGGCGCTGCGCACGTTCGACGCCGACACCGAGGTCGACGTCATCGTGGTCGCGCGGGGCGGCGGGTCGATGGAGGACCTGCTGCCCTTCTCCGACGAGGCGCTCGTCCGGGCGGTCGCGGCCTGCCGCACGCCCGTGGTCAGCGCGATCGGCCACGAGCAGGACAACCCGCTGCTCGACCTGGTCGCCGACGTGCGCGCGTCCACCCCCACGGACGCGGCGAAGAAGGTGGTGCCGGACGTCGGCGAGCAGATGACGCTGATCCGTCAGCTCAGGGACCGGGGCCGCAGGGTGGTGGGCGGCTGGCTGGACCGCGAGACGGCCTGGCTGGCCGCGGCCCGCTCCCGCCCCTCCCTCGCCGACCCGGTGCGTGAGATCGAGCGCAGGGCCGAGCAGGCCGAGCAGCTCAGGGACCGGGCGCGACGTTCCCTCACCGGTTCCCTGGACCGCGCGGGCGATTCGCTGGAGCACCTGCGCGCCCGCCTGGTCTCGCTCTCCCCGGCCGCCACCCTGGAGCGCGGCTACGCGATCGTGCAGCGCCCCTCGGGCGATGTCGTACGGCTGGCGAGCGAGGTCTCCCCCGGCGACGAGCTGACCGTGCGCTTCCCCGACGACCGGGTGCGGGTCAGGAGTGATCCCGCCAGGTGAGCGAGGGGTAGCCGTCGTCGACGAACCCCAGCCGCCGGTAGAGCGACTCGGCGTCCGAGGTGGCGTGCAGGTCGACCCTGCGGATCCCACTGTCGCGGTACCACTCCAGGAGGGCCCCCATGATGGCCCGGCCGTGCCCCCTGCGCCGGTGGCGCGGGTCGGTGGTCATGCCCTGGATGTAGCCGTAGCGGCCGTCGGGACGGCTGGGGCCGGGAAAACGGTCGAAGATGAGGCCGATCCCGCAGGCCGCCAGCCCCTTTTCCGGGGAGTCCACCACGTAGACGGCGGTGTCGAGGCTGCCCAGCCGCTCTTCGAGGCTCTCCGCGTAGGCCTGCTGCCACTCCTCCTCGATGGGAAGGCTGCCGTCCCTCGCCATCCGGTCGGCCAGGATCTCACGGAGGCGCACCAGCTCGGGGATGTCCCCGGTGGTCGCGTCACGAACGTTCACCTGGGCATTCTTCCAGCCGTACTCCCCTGCGGAGCGACCGGGGAGGTGCTTTGCCGAGCACGCCGTCGCGGGGAGGCCTCGCGAGCCGGTGGCGAGTCCCGGTACGGCACGGCGTCACCGGGTGGGCATCACGATCTAAGGTGGGGTGCGTGGCCGATGAGAAGAGACCGTCGTACGAGCAGGCGCGCGAGGAGCTGACCGAGGTGGTCCGCAGCCTTGAGGCGGGCGGACTCACCCTGGAACAGTCGATCGAGCTCTGGGAGCGCGGCGAGAAGCTGGCCGCGGTCTGCGAGGAGTGGCTCCAGGGTGCCCGGGTGAAGCTCGCGGCCGCCATGGCCCAGCGGCGGCACTCCGACCCTGCCGGAGAGACGCCCTTCTAGCCCGCCCTCGGCGACCGGCTGACGCCGGCCGAGCGGTTCCGACGATCTTCTTCAACGGCGCCCAGCCGGCCGATGACCCCGGCGCGGCCGTTCGACGCCGACCGTATGTCTACCCGCGGGTATCGGCGCGAACTCGCGCCTCCTCGGTGTCCATGATCGAGAGGAGCCGGGTGAGCCCGTCGTCGATCTGGTCCAGCGGGATGGCGCCGTAGCCGATGACCAGGCCCGGACGGGTCGGGCGTACGGCGAAGTCGGACAGGGACATCAGGCCGATCCCGGCGTCGCGGGCGCGGTGGGCGATGCCGCGGTGGCCGGTCGGCAGGAAGCCGCTGGTGTGCAGCCCGGCGGCGGAGGTCACCAGGTCGAGCGGACCGGCCAGGCGCTGGACGACACGCCGATGACGGGCCTCGTACTCGGTTCGCATCCTGCGGACGTGCCGGGCCAGCAGTCCCTCGTCGATGAAGCCGGCCAGTGCCGCCTGGCCGGGGAGCGAGGTGTGCCAGTCGGTGACGTACTTGGCCGCGCTGAGGGCCGGCAGCAGTGCGGGCGGCGCGACGAGGAAGCCGAGCCGCAGCGTCGGCAGCATGACCTTGGAGAACGAGCCGACGTAGAGCACCCGGCCGGACCTGTCCAGATTCTGCAGCGGCTCGATGGGCCGCCCGCCGTACTTGAACTCGCTGTCGTAGTCGTCCTCGATCACGGCGGCCCCGCGCTCCTCTGCCCAGGCGAGCAGCGCCATCCGGCGAGCCAGCGACATCGGCATACCCAACGGGAACTGGTGGGAGGGCGTGACGTAGACCGCACGGGCGTCGGCGGGCAGCGCGTCCACCACCAGTCCCTCGCCATCGACGGGGACCGACGTGACCCGCAGGCCCATCGACTCGAACAGCCGCCTCGGCGGCGGGTAGCCGGGATCCTCGACGACCACCCGGTCACCGGGTTCGAGCAGCACCCGGCCGATCAGATCGAGCGCCTGCTGCGCGCCCGAGGTGACGACGATGGCGCCGGGATCGGCGAGCACGGCGCGGGAGACGCCCACGTGCCTGGCGATGGCCGCGCGCAGCCCGGCGTGGCCGAGCGGGTCGCCGTACATGCCACTGCCCACGGCCGAGCTCCGCAGCTCCCGGGAGACCAGCCGGCGCCACGCCTCGTAGGGGAACATCCGGACGTCGGGCAGGCCGGGACGGAAGTCGTAGCGGGGCCGCCAATCCAGGCCGCGCGGTATGGAGATCCCCTGCCAGACGGCGCGCGGCCGAAGCCGGCCGTGGCCCATCCGGGGACTCGGAGGCGGCAGGGCGTCGGCGCAGACGAAAGTGCCGGCGCCGATCCGGCCTTCGACGAAGCCCTCGGCGGCCAACCGGTCGTAAGCGGCGCTCACGGTGTTCCGCGAGACTACGAGCTCCCGGGCCAGTTCGCGGGTGGCGGGCAACGGCTCACCGTGCCGTAGCCGCCCGTCGAGCACGGCGGTGCGGATCTGCTGGTAGATCTGGCCGGCCAGGTCGGTGCGCCCTTCCAAGCTCACGTACACGAGGGCAAGTCTAGAGTGGCCCAATCAGTTTGGCTGTTTTTGGCACTGAGGCAGGGCCGCTCCCGCTCCTAGGGTGAGCCGCATGGACATTCTCGAACTCGACCGGCGGGCGAGCGACGCGTTGGGGAAGGTCGTCGCCGCTGTCACTCCTGAGGATCTCAGGCGGCCCACACCGTGCGCCGACTGGACCCTGCACGGGCTGATCCGCCACCAGGTCTGCGAAAATCTCGGCTTCGCCGCCGCCGCGAGCGGCACTCCCCCTGACCGTTCGGTGTGGGACAGCGGCGTGCTCGGTGCGGATCCCCACGAGGATTTCCAGCGGTCCGTCGACCTGGTGACAGAGGCGTTCGCCGCCGAGGGCATGCTCGAACGGCAGGTGGAGGTGCGCGAGTTCGGTGTCTTCCCCGGCGCGTTCGCCGTCTCCATGCACTTCATCGATGGCGTCGTGCACGGCTGGGACGCAGCCCGTGCTCTCGGCCGGCCCGGCGACCTGGCCCCGGATCTGGCGGAGGCCGCGCTGGAGATGGTGCTCCGAATGCCGCTGAGCCGTGGACCGGGGCAGGCGTTCGGCCACCTGGTCGAGGTCCCTGACAGCGCATCGGTCTATCAGCGGTTGGCCGCCCATCTTGGACGTGACCCGCAGTGGACCCCGTGACGAGCTTCGTCGCGCTCGGCGACAGTTTCACCGAAGGGGTCGGCGACCCGCTTCCCGACGGCACGTTCCGCGGGTGGGCGGATCTCGTGGCAGCGGATCTCAGCTCGCCGGGTTTCGGCTACGCGAACCTGGCCGTTCGGGGGCGCAGGTTCGACGATGTCGCCGCAGAGCAGGTAGAGGCGGCGGTCGCGATGAGCCCATCGCTCATCAGTGTCGCCGCGGGTGGCAACGACGCGCTGCGGCGCGGCTTCGACGTGGCCGCGATGCACGACCGCTTCGACCAGGTGGTCGGCCGTCTGCGCGCGTCGGGTGCGGATGTGGTGCTCTTCCGGTTTCCCGACATGAGCGTGCGACTCCCACTGCCCCGGGTGCTGCGGCCCCGCATCATCGCGATGAACGATCTGGTCACGGAGGTGGCCGAGCGGCGCGGGACCTACCTGGTCGACCTGTTCGGCGACCGGGCGTTCGACGGTCACGAGCTGTGGAGCGAGGATCGCCTGCACCTCAACCCGCTGGGCCACCGCCGGGTCGCCGACCATGTCCTGGCCACTCTCGGCCGCACCGCCGCCCCCCTCCCTGCCGACCTGCCCCGGAGCAGAACGGCGTTGCTCGCCGATCTCCGCTGGGCGGCGACACACCTCACCCCCTGGCTGCGCCGCCGCCTGACGGGCCGCTCCTCAGGCGACGGGATCCTTCCCAAACGCCCCGTCCTGACGGGCGGGTTCGAACACGTACGGGATCGTGCCGGTGAGCAGGGCGACCTTGTAACCGGTCTGGGCCTCGGCCCGGCCGGCCGCCTCGGCGAAGGGCTCCCCGGCGACTAGGACGGTCTCGACCTCTGGCCATCAGGTGCATGCAGGAAGGTGGTGAGTGCCGGCACGACCACCGCGAGCGCGGCCTGGGCCCGCGGTGGGCCGTAGCCGTCCGCGCCGGCCTGCCCGGTGGAAGCGGCCGGCGCCGCGGTGGCGAACCTCACGAAACCGGTCGTTCACGAGAGTTGTGGATTGCCGGCAGAGCGTTCACCGGGCTTGTCGTCGGTGTCGCTTCCCATCGGGAGAGTCTGGACGGGAAGGGGGCACAGGCGTTTGATGGACTTGGTCGTGTCCGCTCCGTGCAATGCGCCGGCGATGCTCCCGTCGGCGGAGCATGGCCCTCAGACCACATCGCAGTCGTCGCCGACCTGGCATCGAACACCCTTGATGTTCCCTGACCGATGTCGAACCGCCCAGCTCGAAGCCGACCAGATCTTCACCGAAGGGTAGGACCACCTCATGGCGGCCCGAGACCATGAACTTCTGCAAGCTGCCAAACACATCGCCGCCGCGCTGGGCTTTGCCCCCGATGAGGTCATGCGGCACGTCGTGGAACTGGGCCGCGGCGACCGCGCCGACTGGTCCAGCAGCGAACTCCTGCTGCTCGCTCTCGCTCGGCTGGCGACCGAGCCGCCGAACTCTCCTGGAGCGGCTGGGCGCGCTGAGACGATCGAGAACGTCGAGGCACCAAGCCTCGGCGTCATCCCGAGCAGGTCCGTCTCGGCCGAGGAGGGAAACATCAAGAACTCGACAAGGCGCCGCGCAGCCGAGTCATCGAGCACGGTATGAACGCAGACGGCACGTGGCCGGTCACAGCGGCGATTCCCGGCGCCCGGACCGCCCGCTGATCACTTCGGAACCACTCGGCTAGGAGTTGTTCCTCGGCTGCTGCTTGAGGGAGCCCGCCAGGGCGGACAGCTCGTCCCAGGGGGCGGTTCCGGTGACGACGATCGTGACGTCGGGCAGGAACCGTACGAGGGAGCGCTGGTTCTTGTCCTCGCGGACCCGCTGCTCCCAGGTCACGCCGTCGATCTGGACGGTCCCGGTGACCGTGGAGGTGTTGGAGAGCCTGCCGGCGAACTCGGCCGCGGGCTTCTCGTCGCTCTGGGCGAGCATCGCGTGGAAGCGCTTGGCGGTGGCGAAGCCGAGCTTCCAGGTGGTGGCGCCGTTCTCCCGGGTGCTCCGGGAGCTGTTCGGGACCCACCCGGCGGCGACGGGCTCGGGGGCCCACATCTGGAAGGGCGCCGTACGGCGCAGGTCGGCCAGCGCGATCGAGTAGTCGACCTTGGGGATGTGCTCGGTCCTGCTCTGCGGTGTGACCAGCAGGAACAGGCCGACGGCGGCCAGGCAGACCGCCATCGCGACCACATAGCCGTAGAAGCCCTGAGTGAACCTTCGCACGACTGTCGACACTATCTGTTCGGGAGGGTGGTCCGCCCTCAGGGGCGGCGGATCTGGGCGATGATGGCCAGCACGTCCTCGACGAGCGCCCGTGAGGCGTCCTCGTCGTCGGACAGGGCGACCTCGGAGACCGCGGCGGCGAGCGCCCCGGTGAGGACCACGACCAGCGCTCCCTCGTCTCCCTCGAACAGGGCGGCGTTGCGCTTGGCCCACTGCCGGAGCCGGTCGCGCACGATGACCTCGAACCCCGGCGGCCCGTCACCACGCAGGAACAGCGCGGAGATCTCCCGCTCGGCCAGGCAACCCTCCAGGTAGGCGCGGGCCCCGGCGATGAACAGCCGCATCGGATCGCTCTCGCCGGCCGCCCTGGCCTCACCGACCGCCTGCTTGGTCCGCTGGGTCTGCCGGGCCTGGAACTCGTCGAAGAGCGTGAGGTAGAGGTCGGCCTTGCCGGAAAAATGATGATAAAGACTTCCGACACTCGCTCCCGCGCGGGCGACCACGTCGGTGACCCCGGCCTCGGCGAATCCGCTTGTGACGAAAATCTCCCTGGCGGCGGACAGCAACGCGGCGCGCGTGGCGGCACCCCGCTCGGAGGTCCGCGCGCCCACGCCTTTCACCAGCTGTTCTGCGTCGCTGCTCATGGTGGGCACATTATCCTCCGCCGACCGGTCAGAGGGGCGCCAACTACGATCGTTGCATTATCCACGAGAGGGGTTTCCCACCATGCCCGATCAGATGTCCGATCAGACGTCCGTTCCTGCCGCCCTCGCCACGGGTGAGCACGCCCCTGATCGCAACCTCGCCCTGGAGTTGGTCCGCGTCACGGAGGCGGCCGCGATGGCCGCGGCCCGCTGGGTCGGGCGGGGTGACAAGAACGGCGCCGACGGCGCCGCGGTGAACGCGATGCGCCAGTTGATCAACACGGTGTCGATGCGCGGCGTGGTGGTGATCGGCGAGGGCGAGAAGGACAACGCGCCGATGCTCTACAACGGCGAGCAGGTGGGTGACGGCAGCGGCGCGGCGTGCGACGTGGCCGTCGACCCGATCGACGGCACCCGGCTCACCGCGCTCGGCATGCCCAACGGGATCTCGGTGATCGCGGTCAGCGAGCGCGGCTCGATGTACGACCCGTCCGCCGTCTTCTACATGGACAAGCTGGTCACCGGCCCCGAGGCCGCCTCGTCCGTGGACATCAACGCGCCGGTGGCCGACAACATCGCCGCGGTGGCCCGCGCCAAGGGCGGCGAGCCCTCGGACGTGACCGTGGTCGTCCTCGACCGGCCCCGCCACGAAAAGATCATCCAGGAGATCCGGGAGACCGGCGCCCGGATCAGGCTCATCACCGACGGCGACGTGGCCGGTGCGATCATGGCGGCCCGGGTGGGCACCGGTGTCGACCTGATGCTCGGCATCGGCGGCACGCCGGAGGGCATCATCGCCGCGTGTGCGCTCAAGTGCCTGGGCGGCGTCATCCAGGGCAGGCTCTGGCCGCAGGACGACGCCGAGCGCCGCCGGGCGCTGGACGCGGGCCTCGACCTCGACGCCACGCTGAGCACCGACGACCTGGTCAGGTCCGACGACGTGTTCTTCGCCGCCACCGGGATCACCGACGGCGAGCTGATGCAGGGCGTCCGCTACCGCGCGGGACGGGCCGTCACCAACTCCCTGGTCATGCGCGGCCGTTCCGGGACGATCCGGAAGATCGAGAGCGAGCACCAGCTCTGGAAGCTGCGGGCGTACAGCGCGATCAACTTCGACAGCGCCAGCTAGCGGCGGAACCAGGGGCGGCGAGGGCGCTTGGGGGACTTGGCCACGATGTTCCCGAGCGTGACGACGCCGGTGATCTCGATGACCGGGCCGTCGGGCGAGGCCGGGGGGACCTGGTTCTTCTTGCCCCCCATGAAGGACGAGGCGGGCATCTCGATCCGCACGCCCTCGGGGACGATCAGGGTGAGGGTGCCGCCCACCACGGTGACCTGCAGGGTCACCCGGCTGGACTGGAGCAGCGCCTCGCACAGGTCGAGCTTGACGTTGGCGCAGATCGCGGTGGCGGAGAAGCTGGTCGGCACGACCCAGCGGCCGCTGCGCTCCTGGGAGCCGAACAGGGCCGTCACCGGGCCGACGTCGGTGCGGAGCGGCTGTGCCTCGGGCGGGAGCAGGTCGGCGGTGAGTGCGGAGAGCTCTCCCAGCGTGCGGGCACGGTAGAGCGCTTCGGCGCGCTCGTCGTACTCGTCGTGGCCGAGACGCCCGTCGGCGAGCGCGTCGCCCAGTACGGCGGCCACCCTCTCTCGATCGGCATCTCCGGCTCTCAGGTCGGCGGGACGTGGCTCGGGGCTGTGACGGCGGGTGGCAGGGGGCCGGGGACTCTCCACACCTCGACCATAATCCCTGCCGGGGCTCCGGTAGCGTCGCCAGGTCACCGACATGTTCCGGAAAAGCGGACGGCCGGCACGGTGAGCTCGGGTCGTCGCCTCCCGAGCGCTCCGCCGATCCCTCCGTCTTATCGCAAACCCCGGCCCAGTAGGCAGAACCGGCAGGTAACCGGCCATTGACCGCCGGGTACGCCGCCCCTACTCTGACGAGAACCTGAACCCCCCTCATGTTCTTCGGAGGTCGTCGTGCCCCTCCCTCGTGACAGACAGGCGCGCGTGGCGACCTGGGCGGCGTTCTTCGTCCAGGGCCTCTGCTTCGCCACCCTGCTCACCCATGTGATCGACCTCCAGCACAGGTTCGGGCTCAGCGACGGCGACCTCACCCTGGTCCTGCTGCTCGTACCGGTGATCGCCGGTGCCGGCAGCGCGATCGCGGGCCCGCTGGCGAGCCGGTACGGCAGTGCCCCGATCCTGCGCGTATCCCAGGTCGGCGTCTGCGTCATCGTGGCGCTGTCCGGCTGGAACGGGCAGCTCGCCGGGCTGTACGCGCTCAGCGCCGCGTTCGGCCTGTTCGTCGGCGCGGTGGACGCGGCGATGAACATGCAGGCGGTCGCGGTGGAGCGCCGGTACGGCATGAGCGTGCTGACCGGCTTCCACGCCGTGTGGAGTGTCGGCTCGATGCTGGGCGCCGGATTCAACTCCGCCTTCAGCGCGCTCGGCGTCGAGCTGGGCTGGTCCTTCTCCGTCCCGGTGCTGATCGGCGCGGTGATCTCCGTGGTCATGCTCCCCCGCCTCTACGGGCGGGACGCCGAAAAGGCCGGTGAACAGGCCGCGCACGCAGCGGCCCGGGTGCCGTGGCGGCCGATCATCCCGCTCTGCCTGGCGATGGCGTTCCTGTACGTCGGTGACGCGGCGGTCTCCAACTACAGCACGATCTACATGGAGAAGGCGCTGACGGCGAGCGGCTGGCTGGTTCCCTTCGCCTACCTCGTCTACCAGGCGACCATGCTCCTGGCGCGGGTCCCCGGTGACCTCGCGGTACGCAGGTACGGACCCGCGCCGGTCGTCCGCGCGGGCGCGGTGATCGCGGCCGTGGGCACGCTGGGCGTCGTCGTCGCACCCGGCATCGTGGTGGCCGTCGTGTCGTTCGGCCTGATCGGCATCGGCCTGTCCGTCATCGCCCCGCAGTCGTTCTCGGCCGCCGGGCGCCTCGGCGCCGGGGCGGAGACCGCGATCGCGCGGGTCAACATGTTCAACTACGTCGGCTTCCTCGTCGGCGCCGCCGTGGTCGGCACCCTCAACGACGAGGTGAACGTCCGCGTGGCGTTCGTACCCGCCGTGGTCCTGGTGGCCCTGATCGTGTTCCTAGCCAGGGGTTTCCAGCCGGAACCGGAACTCGCCGCGCGCCCCTAGGAGGCTGGTGTTTTTCGCGCGAAGTAATCTTGGTCCCTCCACCAAGCCGTCAAAAACGGTGAGGATCGGGAGCACACACTCCACTTGGAGGCCGAATCTGCCTCCGGAATGGACGCTCTGTGGGTGTGACGCTCCACCATGATCGCTAAGCGGCCGTTTAACACCAGCCTCCTAGGGCCCTGGCGAGGGCGCGGACCGCCTGGTCCGCGCGGTGTCCGGGCAGGCGGGCGAAGCCCATCAACAGCGCGGGCGGGCCGGGGGCGTACCGCATCGGCCCCACCGGCTCGACCGCCAGCCCGCACTCCTCGGCCCTGGCCACCACCGATGCCTCGTCCCAGCCGTACGGCAGCTCGGCGAGCAGGTTGAGCCCGGCGGAGACGCCCCGCACGGTGATCTCGGGAAGATGCTCGCCGAGGGCCAGCACCAGGGCGTCGCGGCGGGCGCGGTACTGCCGGCGCATCCTCCTCAGGTGCCGGTCGTAGTCGCCGGTGGCCACGAAGTCGGCCAGGACGTACTGCTCCAGGACGGGCGACCCCATGTCCAGCTCACCGCGGGCCAGCCGCAGCGACCCGGCGATCCGGGGCGGCGCGACCGCCCAGCCCAGGCGGAGCCCTGGGGCCAGCGACTTGCTGACGCTCCCGACCAGGACCACCCGGTCGGCGGCCAGCCCCTGCAGGCAGCCCACCGGGTCGCGGTCGAAGCGGAACTCCGCGTCGTAGTCGTCCTCCAGGATCATCGCGCCGGTCGCGACGGCCCACTCGATCAGCTCGGCGCGGCGGCGGGGCGAGAGCACGACCCCCGTCGGGTACTGGTGCGCGGGAGTGAGCATCACCGCCCGCGCCCCGGTCTCGGCCAGTGCCCCGACATCGATGCCCTCGTCGTCCACGGGGACGGCGACCAGGTCGGCTCCCGCCGCGCGGAGCAGCGGTAGCTGGCGCACCCCGGCCGGATCCTCGACCGCCAGCAGGATCCGGCCCGGGGAGGGCACCGGGTACTCGACCCGCTGGACGAACCAGTCGAGGTCGTGCCGCGCCCGAGCCCGGGGAAGCCGCCCCGCGAGCGCCTGGACCGTGAGGCTCAACCCCTGAGCCACCCCGCCCACGATCACCAGGTTGTCCGGGACCACATCGGCCGCCCGGACCCTCCCGAGGTAGGCGGCCAGTTCCTCGCGGAGCGCGGAGACACCGCCGGGGTCGCCGTAGTCCAGGGCCTCGACGGGCAGCGCGGCGAGCGTACGCCTCATCGAGGCCAGCCACCGCTCCCTGGGGAACGCCCCCAGGTCGGGCGCGGTGGAGCGGCGCCCGTGATACGGCTCGCGGCCCTCCGCAGGGCTCGTCGGCCCGGGATCGGCGGGCGAGGGCGCGCTGTCCGGCGGCTGGGAAAGGCCGCCGGCAAGACCACCGGGAAGGGCCGCCGGGCGGCCGGCGGCCGGGGCCACCGTGGTGCCCACCCCGGTCCTGGAGATCAGGAAGCCCTCGGCGACGAGTTGCTCGTACGCCTCGACCACCACCCCCCGGGAGAGCCCGAGGTCCCTGGCCAGCTCGCGGCTGGCGGGCAGCCGGACCCCGGCCGCCAGGCGTCCACGCCGCACCGCCTCACGGAGCTCGCGGGCGATCTGGGCGGCGACGCCGCCCGCCGCACGGTCGACGACGAGATGCAGATCGGCCAATTGGTCCTCTGTTTCGATGCTTCATTGGACCCGACAGGGGAGCCATTGGCTTCCTAGCATTCCGCACATGAACGTGGATGTCAGCACCGCCTCCCGGCCGGAGTTACGCGGCCTGAGCGAGGCCGCGGGAGCGATGTTCCTGGTGGGAACCCTGGCGGGGGTCTCCGGGGTGATCGGGGACTATCCGGTCTACGGCGGCCAGGCCATGCGCTACCTGCTGGCGGCCGCGGTCCTTCTCGCGATCACCCGGATGGCGGGGCTGCGGTTCGTGCGGCTCACGCCTCGTGAGACGGCACTGCTGGCGACGCTCTCCCTGACGGGGCTGGTGATCTTCAATGTGTGCGTGATCGAGGCCACCCGGCACGGCGGCCCGGCCCTGGTCGGCACCGTCCTCGGCACCGTGCCGCTGGCACTGGCCCTGCTCGGCGGGCGCCCCTCACCCCGGCTCCTGCTGGCGGCGGCGGTCGTCGTCACCGGAGCCACGGTGGCCACCGGGCTGGGCAGCGGTGACCTGGCCGGACTGCTCTGGTCGCTGGGCGCGCTGGGCTGCGAGATCTGCTTCTCCATGCTGGCCATCCCGCTGCTGCCGAAGCTGGGCGCCGTGCGCGTCTCGGCCTATTCGGCGGCGCTGGCCGTGCCACTGCTGGTCATCGCGGGCCTGCTCGCGGACGGCACCGCGATGATCCGGGTGCCGACCGCACCCGAGATCGCGGGCCTCGGCTACCAGTCGCTGATCGTGACCACAGTGGCGTTCCTCCTCTGGTACGACGCCCTGCCCCGGCTCGGCCCGGGGACCGCGGGACTGTTCGCCGGGCTGATCCCGGTCGGCGCCATCGTCACCGGCGCGGTCCTCGGCCTCGGTGCGCCCTCGGTGCCCGACCTGCTCGGCGCGGCACTGGTGGTCACCGGCATCGTCATCGGCCTCAGAGCCGGTGCGCCCACTACCGGGGCAGGTTCACCGCCTGCGAAGACGCGTCGTCCTGCGGGGGCAGGCTGACCCGTTCGGTGAGCTTGTCGGCCCGCTGCAGGGGCACCGCCCCCTGGTGCGGGGGCAGGATCGCCTGTCCGGACTCGGCGCTGATCCGCTGCCTGGGGACAGTCCGCCGAGAGTCCGGCCAGCTCACCGGCCACTGGGGAGTCCGCCCGTTGCCTTCCTTGATGCTCGTCAGCGTGATGGCTATCAGTGATATGGCGAGACCGGCCACCACGAAGACGGCCACGAGGATCAGCAGGATGATGTCACCGGTCATGATGGTGTTTCCGATGTCCATGATGTCTCCCAACCTCCACCGGACGCTCGGCCCGGCCCCTTTCCAGCTTCTCTCGTTTCTTCGGACATGTGTGGACAAAAGACGCATATGCCATTAACTCTTGTCCCAAATATGTAGTTTTCATACGATCTGTCCCCTGGTGCTCGCACAGAGAAGGGGAGAGTCGCCTCCCGCCCGACCGCGAAGGTCGGGCACGATCGCGAGGGCCGTACCCTCTAGGAAAACGGCGCCCGCACGGAGGACCTACGACGATGCCCGAGTTCGACTACACCGACCTGCTTCCCATGGGACCGGACGAGACGGAGTACCGCCTGATCACCACCGAGGGGGTGCGGGTCGTCGAGGCCGCGGGGCGCAGGTTCCTGGAGGTCGAGCCCGAGGCACTGCGACTGCTCACCGAGACCGCCGTCCACGACATCTCCCACTACCTGCGGTCGTCCCACCTGGCCCAGCTCCGCAAGATCATCGAGGACCCCGAGTCGAGCGGGAACGACCGCTTCGTCGCCCTCGACCTGCTGAAGAACGCCTCGATCTCGGCGGGCGGCGTGCTTCCGATGTGCCAGGACACCGGCACCGCGATCGTGATGGGCAAGCGCGGCCGCCACGTGCTCACCGACGGCGCCGACGCCGAGCACATCTCCCGCGGCGTCTACGACGCCTACACCCGGCTGAACCTGCGCTACTCCCAGATGGCCCCCATCACCATGTGGGAGGAGAAGAACACCGGCTCCAACCTCCCCGCGCAGATCGAGCTCTACGCCGAGGACCCGCTCGGCCACCCCGACGAGTACAAGCTGCTGTTCATGGCCAAGGGCGGTGGCAGCGCCAACAAGTCGTTCCTGTACCAGGAGACGAAGGCCGTGCTCAACGAGAAGCGGATGCTCCAGTTCCTGGAGGAGAAGATCCGCTCCCTCGGCACCGCCGCCTGCCCGCCGTACCACCTGGCGATCGTCGTCGGCGGCACGTCCGCCGAGTTCGCCCTGAAGACCGCCAAGTACGCCAGCGCCCGCTACCTGGACTCCATCCCCACCGAAGGCTCCCCCGCAGGCCACGGCTTCCGCGACACCGACCTGGAGGCCAAGGTCTTCGAGCTCACCCAGAGGCTCGGCATCGGCGCGCAGTTCGGCGGCAAGTACTTCTGCCACGACGTCCGCGTCATCCGCCTCCCCCGCCACGGCGCCTCCTGCCCCGTCGCCATCGCGGTCTCCTGCAGCGCCGACCGCCAGGCCCTGGCGAAGATCACCCCCGCGGGGATCTTCCTGGAGCGGCTGGAGACCGACCCGGCCAGGTTCCTGCCGGAGACCACGGACGAGCACCTGTCGGACGACGTGGTGAAGATCGACCTCAACCGCCCGATGCAGGAGATCCTCTCCGAGCTGACCAGGTACCCGGTCAAGACCCGCCTGTCGCTGACCGGACCGCTCGTGGTGGCCCGCGACATCGCGCACGCCAAGATCGGCGAACTGCTGGACGCGGGCGGCGAGATGCCGCAGTACCTCAAGGACCACGCGGTCTACTACGCCGGCCCCGCCAAGACCCCCGAGGGCTACGCCTCCGGCTCCTTCGGCCCGACCACCGCCGGCCGGATGGACTCCTACGTCGAACGCTTCCAGGCCGCCGGCGGCTCCAAGATCATGCTTGCCAAGGGCAACCGCTCCAAGCAGGTCACGGACGCCTGCAAAACCCACGGCGGCTTCTACCTCGGCTCCATCGGCGGCCCCGCCGCCCGCCTCGCCCAGGACTGCATCAGGAAGGTGGAAGTCCTGGAATATCCCGAGCTGGGCATGGAGGCCGTCTGGAAGATCGAGGTCGAGGACTTCCCCGCCTTCATCGTGGTCAACGACAAGGGCGAAGACTTCTTCACGGACACGACCGGGCCCGTCCTGAGCATCGGCCGCCGCTGACCGCCACCGGCCTTCCCCGGACTCCGTGACACCGGCGCCCGAGGTCGACGAACTCGACCTCGGGCGCCCGCCAACGATCTTCGATGCCGGAAATATGCTTATTACCTGCAGTATCGCTGCATACGTCCCGATTATCGGGAGAAGCTGTGGCCCCTCGCAATTTGTCAGATATCACGCAGCGCTTCCCAACAGTTACGAGCGCGAAAATCTGACCGAAGTTGGCAAGAAGATTCGGCCCGGTCTCTACTGGTCTCATTACGCAAATCGGTAAGCTGCACCACATGCGTGCGCCGCCCGGATACCTTCTTGCAGCGCGCTACCGGCTGTCAGAACCGGTTGGGCGCGGTGGCATGGGCACTGTCTGGCGCGCACATGACGAGTTGCTCAACCGCGAGGTGGCCGTCAAGGAGGTCCGCCTCCCCCTGATCCTCGATGAGGATCTCCGCGCCGAGCTGTGCGCCAGGACCGAACGCGAGGGACGGGCGACCGCGATGGTCGCCCACCCCTCGGTCATCACGGTCTTCGACGTCGTCACCGAGGACGAGCGCCCCTGGATCGTGATGGAGCTGCTCCGCGCCAGATCGCTGGAGCAGCTCCTGCAGGACCACGGCCCGCTGCCGCCACGCCAGGTGGCGGAGATCGGCCGCCAGGTCCTGGGGGCGCTGCGCGCCGTGCACGCCAAGGGGATCCTCCACCGCGACGTGAAGCCCAGCAACGTCCTGGTGACCGACGACCGGGCGGTGCTCACCGACTTCGGCCTGGCCGCGCTGGAAGGCGACGTGTCGATCACCCAGGCGGGCATCGTGCTGGGCTCGGCCGGATACATCGCCCCCGAGCGCGTGCTGGGCGCCAAGGCCAGCCCGTCCGGCGACCTGTGGTCACTCGGCGCGACCCTCTACACCGCCGTCGAGGGCCGCGGCCTGCACGGCCGCCGTACGGCCGCGGCCGCGCTCGCCGCGCTGACCAGTGGCGAGCCGATCCCCATGGAGCGGGCAGGCCCGCTGACGCCGGTGCTGCGGGGCCTCCTCACGATCGACCCGAACTCCCGGCTCGACACCGGACGGGCCTCGCTGATGCTCGCCCGGGTGGCGGCCGGCGGGCTGGTCGAGGATTCCTTCACCATGCCTCCGGCCCGGCCCGACGTCAGGCCCGCACGGCCCGATGTCAGGCCCGACATCAGGCCCGCCAGGCGCCCCGACGGCAGGCCGCCCATGGGCGGGTCCGGCGGGACCCCGGTTCCGCCGTTCGGCCGTCGCTCCCAGCACCGCGGGCTGCACCGGTTCGGCTCGGTGCCGGCGCCGACGTCGGCGCCTCGGCTCTCGTCGCCCATGTCGGCCCCGCCGCCGTCCGGGCCGATGTCGGCACCGGTGCCCCAACCTCGCGCGCACTGGCGCCCTGGCGAGGGCGTACACAGAAAGCCGGCGGATGTTTCGCCAAACTATCGCCCATTTGTCCGTTTTATGACACCCCTTATAAGGTTGATGCTCCCGCGTCTTCTCTGGCCGAGGGAACTCCGTAAGCGCGGGTAAAGCGCTTCTCAAGGTGGAATGGCTATCTTCTTCTCATGCCGGAACAGCAGATGCGCGTGCTCGCGGACCGTTACGAGCTGATCGCGCCGCTCGGCCGGGGCACGATGGGCACAGTGTGGAAAGCCCGTGACCGTTCCCTCGGCCGTGAAGTCGCGATCAAGGAGATCCGTCAGGAGCCCGGCCTCAGCGAGGCGCAACGCGCCGAACTTCGGGAACGGATGATCCGCGAGGGGCGCACGGCCGCCCGTATCAGTCATCCCTCGGTGGCCACGGTGCACGACGCCATCGTCGAGGATGGCAGCCCCTGGATCATCATGGAGCTCGTGCAGGCACGCTCCCTGGAGCAGGTGATCGAGGAGGAGGGGCCGCTCCCGCCCCGCCTGGTCGCCGAGATCGGGGCCGACCTGCTGGGGGCGCTCCGCGCGGCCCACGCCCAGGGAGTGCTGCACCGCGACGTCAAGCCCGGCAACGTGCTGATCACCGAGAACGGCCGGGTGGTTCTCACCGACTTCGGCATCGCCAAGGCCGAGGGCGACACGAGCCTCACCAAGACCGGCATGGTGATCGGCTCTCCCGGATACACCGCGCCCGAGCGGGCCCGCGGCGAGCACAACGGACCCGAGTCGGACCTGTGGTCCCTCGGCGCCACGCTGTACTTCGCGGTCGAGGGCCGCCCGGCCTACGAGCGGGCCTCGGTGGCGGAGACCCTGGCCGCGCTGATGAGCGAGCAGGTCGACCCGCCGACCCAGGCGGGGCCACTACGCCCGGTGCTCGAACAGCTGCTGGAGAAGGACCACACGGCGCGGCTGACAGCCGCTCAGGCGGGCGCGATGCTCCGGGCCGTGGCGGACACCCCCTCGCACCTCGCGGACTCCATCCCCCCCGCCCCCGCCCCCGCACCGCCCCCTCCCGCCTCGGAGACACCCCTCGCACCGGACGCGGAGGAGGACGACGACACCGACGGCTTCGACGCCGACCGCACCATGGTGGTCATCCGCCCCAAGGGCGGCCTGCGCATCCCCGGCGGAACGGCGCCCGCCGCGGAACCCCCCGCCGCGGCCCCCGGCCGCACGACGGCCTCGCCCTACCCGGACAGCCCGCCCCTCGCGGAGCCGGGCGGGCCGGTCCCGGGGCGAGGGGGCCCTTCCGGTCTCGGGACTCCGGTCGCCCGGGGACCCGCGACCGCGGGTCGCGGCCCGGGCGCCTTCGGGCGGCAGGGGGACGAGCACGGATTCCCCGACAGCGGAAAGCCGGATCTCTCCGCCACCCCGCCGCACGGCTTTCCCCCGGTCGATCCGGAGTTCGGGGCGCCCGTCGCCGGACGCCCGGAAGCTCCCGCCGCCCCGCCGCACGGCCCGCTCCCCGGCAACCGGCCCGCCGGCCCGGGAGCCCCGATGTCCTCGCAGCCCTGGCGCCCGCCGGGGCCCGACTCCTCCGACGGCGCCTTCGGCCGCTCTCCCGGCCTGGGCACCGACCTGTTCGCGATCGCGGGTCAGAACGGCCGGCACACCCCCGGCGCCCCCGGGGAGCGGCAGGCCCCCTCGAAAAAGCCCCCGATCGGCATCCTCGTCCTCATGGGCGTGGCCGCGATCGCACTGGTAGTGATCATGATCCTGGTGGTGGCCGCCTTCTCCTGAGGACTCCCCCGTAAGAACCCGCACCCGCCGGTTTGATTCACTCCCTGGGACGCAGACTGGACGTATGAGCGAGTATCGGATCGAGCATGACTCGATGGGCGAGGTGCGGGTGCCTGCGGGCGCGAAGTGGCGGGCGCAGACCCAGCGGGCGGTGGAGAACTTCCCCGTCTCCGGGCGCGGGCTGGAGGTTCCGCACATCTCCGCACTCGGCCTGATCAAGGCCCTCTCCGCCGAGGTCAACGCCGAACTGGGGGTGCTCGACAAGGAGATGGCGCAGGCGATCGCCGAGGCCGCCACCGACGTCGCGGAGAACGAGTGGGACGGCGAGTTCCCCGTCGACGTCTTCCAGACCGGCTCCGGCACCTCCTCCAACATGAACGCCAACGAGGTGATCGCCACCCTCGCCGAGGAGCGGCTGGGCCGCCCCGTCCACCCCAACGACCACGTGAACGCCTCACAGTCGTCCAACGACGTGTTCCCCACCTCCATCCACGTCGCCGCCATGACCGAGGTGTCGTACCACCTGCTCCCCTCCCTACGGCACCTGGCCACCGCGCTGCGGGACAAGTCACTGGAGTTCGACGGCGTGGTGAAGGCGGGGCGCACGCACCTGATGGACGCCACCCCGGTCACGCTGGGCCAGGAGTTCGGCGGGTACGCCACGCAGATCGACAACGCCATCGGGCGGGTGCGCGGCGCGCTTCCGCACCTCGCCCAGCTGCCCCTGGGCGGTACGGCGGTCGGCACCGGCGTCAACACCCCTCCCGGCTTCGCGGCCAAGGTCATCGAGAAGCTGCGCGAGGCCACCGGGCTGCCGTTCTCCGAGGCTCCCGACCACTTCGAGGCCCAGGGTGCCCGGGACGCCATCGTGGAGCTCTCCGGCCAGCTCCGTACGGTCGCGATCTCGCTCAACAAGATCGCCAACGATCTCCGCTGGATGGGTTCCGGTCCCCGGGCGGGGCTGGGCGAGATCAACCTGCCCGACCTCCAGCCCGGCTCGTCGATCATGCCGGGCAAGGTCAACCCGGTCGTCCCCGAGGCGGTGACCATGGTCGTCGCCCAGGTCGTCGGGAACGACGCGGCCATCGCCTTCTCCGGCGCCTCGGGCACGTTCGAGCTCAACGTGATGCTCCCGGTCATCGCGCGCAACATCCTGGAGTCCATCCGGCTGATCGCCAACGCCTCCCGGCTACTGGCCGACCGGTGCGTACACGGCATAACCGCCAACACCGACCGCCTGCGCGAGTACGCGGAGTCCTCGCCGTCGATCGTCACCCCGCTCAACCCCTACGTCGGGTACGAGGAGGCCGCCAAGATAGCGAAGCAGGCCCTGGCCGAGCGCAAGACCATCCGCGAGGTCGTCATCGAGCGCGGCCACGTCGCCAACGGCGCCCTCACCGAGGAACGGCTCGACGACCTGCTCGACGTGCTGTCCATGACCCGGCCTCCGTCCTAGCTGCCACCTACCGCGCCTCCGCCCGCCACGGTCGCCCGGACGCGCCCCGCCGCGCCGGGTCGCGGCTCCCTTCCCCGCCTCGCGAGGCACCACCTGACCGGCCCACGCCACCGCGAGATCCGTCGGACGAGGCCAAGCGCGCGCTGATCCGCGCCCTGTTCACCAGGACCGGGGAGGCACTCGATCTCCCCGCCGAGGACCTGGAGATCGTGATCCTGGAGTCGCCCAAGGTCAACTGGGGCATCCGCGGCCTCCCCGGCGACGAGCCGGCGCTCAGGTATCCGGTCACCATCTGAGACACCGCCTTCCCCTCGGCGGTGGCCGGCCCGGGAGGCTCGTACTCCGGCACGCATCGGCATCTCCCCGAACCGGGCGGGAGGGCGGAGTCAGGCCACATATACCGGGAATGGAGTGTGGGGGTGGGCGACATGGGCTGGGATTCAGGTCATTGCCTAGATTCGGCAGCATGATGGACCTAGCGGGTCGGCGAGCCGTGGTGACCGGGGCGGGCAGCGGGATCGGGCGCGCCTGCGCGCACCGGCTGGCCGCGGCCGGAGCACACGTGCTGGTGGTCGACATCGACGCCGAGGCCGCGGCCAAGGTCGCCGCGGAGATCTCGGGGACACCCGTCGTCGCGGACCTGTCGGCACCGGACTTCACCCGGGCGATCCCGCCCGGCACGGACATCCTGGTGAACAACGCGGGATTCCAGCACGTCGCCCCGATCGAGGAGTTCCCCCCCGAGGTGTTCTCCAAAATCCTCAAAGTGATGGTGGAGGCACCTTTCCTGCTGGTCAGGGAGACGCTGCCGGGAATGTACGAGCGCGGCTGGGGCCGGATCGTCAACATCTCCTCGGTCCACGGGCTCCGCGCCTCGCCCTACAAGTCCGCGTACGTCACCGCCAAGCACGCCCTCGAAGGGCTGTCCAAGGTGATCGCCCTGGAGGGCGCCCCGCACGGCGTCACCTCCAACTGCGTCAGCCCCGCCTACGTCCGTACCCCCCTGGTGGAGAACCAGATCGGCGCCCAGGCCGGGACCCACGGCATCGGCAGGGACGAGGTGGTCGAGCAGATCATGCTCGCCCCCGCCGCCATCAAACGGCTCATCGAACCCGCCGAGGTCGCCGAACTCGTCGCCTACCTCTGTGGCCCGCACGCCTCCTCCATAACCGGCACCTCCCTCCCCCTCGACGGCGGCTGGACCGCCCGCTGACCTCCCACAAGCCCGCCCCGGGGAGCGAACCACCTCAGGTAAAAAGGACACAACATAGGGACGGGCCAAATACCCCATCCCAAGGGACCCCCCATGAGGCCGCGCCGGCGACTGGACCGAGGAGAGCCCGTGAGGCCGCGCCGACGACTGGACCGAGGAGAGCCCGTGAGGCCGCGCCGGGGACTGGACTGAGGAGTGAAGGAGCCGGATCCCAGCGGCCTCACCGCGACGCGCCAGCGTCGCCGACAACACAGAGCGAAGCGGATGAACGACGAGGGAAGGAGCCGGATCCCGGCGTCGCCGACAACACGCAAGGACACAACATGGGGACGGGCCAAACGCCCCATCTCAAGGGACTACCCGTGAGGACGCGCCGGCGACTGGACTGAGGAACGAAGGAGCGAAGCGGATGAGTGACGAGGGAAGGAGCCGGATAAGAGCGTCCGAACCGCGACGCGCCAGCGTCGCATTCAACACTGTCTTTCTTGAGCTGCTGGCCAGGGAGGCGTCGGCGGTCGAGTTCGAGGGACCCGTTCTCGCGGCGAGGAGCGCCGGGATCGGCGCGGAGGCGCTGGCCGAGCTGGAAGAGGCCAAGCTCACCGCGTTGAAGGTACGGGCATTGCTGCGGCGCAGGGCGAAGCGTGAGACGGAGCTGTCCGCACTGTTCGACACGGCCGGCGACCTCGCGGGACTGCGGGATCTGGACGCCGTCCTGGAGGCCATCGTGCACCGGGCCAGACAGCTGCTCGGCACCGATGCCGCCTACATGACACTGCACGACCCCGAGCGAGGCGACACCTGGATGCGGGTGACCGACGGCTCGGTCTCGGCGAAGTTCCGGGCGCTACGGCTGCCCATGGGCGCGGGTCTCGGCGGGCTGGTGGCCCAGACCGCCACCCCGTACTCGACCGCCGACTACTTCGCCGACGCGCGCTTCCGGCACAAGACCGACATCGACGACGCGGTGCTGGAGGAGGGGCTGGTCGCCATCCTCGGCGTGCCGCTCAAGCTGGGCACTCGTGTGATCGGGGTGCTGTTCGCGGCCAATCGGAGCGTACGGCCCTTCACCCAGGACGAGGTCGCGCTGCTCGGCTCGCTGGCCGCGCACGCGGCGGTGGCGATCGACAACGCCCGGCTGCTGCAGGAGACCAGGAACGCGCTGGAGGAGCTCAGCGAGGCCAGCCGGCAGGTGAACGCGCACAGCCAGGCGGTGGAACGCGCGGCTCTCGCACACGACCGGATGACCGGTCTGGTGCTGCGCGGCGGCGGGATCGAAAACGTGGCGGCGGTGGTGACGGAGGTGCTCGGCGGCTCGCTGACGGTGCTCGACGACGCCGGACGCCCGATCGCCGGGGACGCGAGCGTGCTGGAGGGCACGCTGGACGAGGAGACGCCCGACCGGGCGGAATCCGAGCAGAGATCGGCGCCGAGATCCACCCAGAGGTCGGCCCGGAAGCCGGCCCGGAGGTCCGGTGCCGGGCGGAAGGAGGGCTCCGGGCAGCCGCCGCGGAAGGCGGCGGACGTGATCGCGGACGCCGCACGGTCGTCGAGGGCGCTCGGGCGCACCGTGTGGCGGGGGAACCTGCTGGTCGCCTCGGTGGACGTGGGAGCGGAGCCGCTGTGCACGCTGGTGTTGCGCAACGGCGGCCAGATGTCGGACGCCGATCATCGCATCCTGGAGCGGGCCGCGCTGGTCACCGCGTTGCTGCTGCTGTTCCGGCGCACGGTGGCCGAGGCGGAGGGCCGGGTCAGGGGCGAGTTGCTCGACGACCTGATCTCGCGGCCCGAACTCGACGGCCTGGCCGACCGTGCCCGGCGGGTGGGCGTGAACCTGGACGCCGACCATGTGGTGGTCGTGGTCCGCCACAGCGGCGGGCGGGAGCGGGCCGCCTTCTGGGCGTCCTCCCAGGCGGCCCTGCACCACGGCCTGGCCGCCCAGCGCGGTGACGAGGTGGTCCTGCTGCTGCCGGGGGACCGGCCCGGCCCGCTGGCGAAGCGGGTGGCGACCGAACTGAGCGCCTCGCTGGGCCACCCGGCCACGGCGGGCGCCGGAGGACCCGTACGCGGCGCCGCGGAGGTGGCCGCGGGGCACCGGGAGGCCCAGCGCTGCGCCGACGCCCTGGTGGCCCTGGGGCGGGCCGGAGACGGCGCCGACGCCAGAGAGCTCGGCTTCGTCGGACTGCTGGTCGGCGAGGGACGCGACATCGGGGCGTTCCTCACCTCGACGCTCGGCCCGGTGATCGACTACGACGCCCGCAAGGGCACCGCGCTGGTGCGGACGCTCACCGCGTACTTCGGCGTGGGCGGCTCGCTGTCGCGTACGAGCGAGACCCTGCACATCCATGTCAACACGGTCACCCAGCGCCTGGATCGGATCGGCCAGCTCCTCGGCGACGACTGGCAGGCGCCCGACCGGGCCCTGGAGATCCAACTCGCTCTCCGCCTGCACCGTCTCAGCGGCTGACTCAGCGGCCCACGCGGTCGCGCCGCCCGGTCCTCCGCCTCGATCCCCGGTTGCGCCAAGCCCCGGCCGCCAAGCCCGGCCGCCGCGGGCGTATCGCACGGTCCCCGAACACCCACATAGGACGCTTGTCGGCTATGGCTGTCATCCCCATAGGAGTGGCGCCGGTCACTACGTACGGTAGCCGAAATCCCCCCAACAGCGACTCCCCCTGGTGAGTGAGATGGCAGAGAAAACCCGAACCCCCATCGGAAAGATCGTCGGTGCCAGCCTCGTCGGCACCACGATCGAGTGGTATGACTTCTTCCTTTACGGTTCCGCCGCCGCCCTGGTCTTCCCGAAGCTCTTCTTCCCCGAGTCGGAGCCGCTGACCGGCACCCTGCTGGCGTTCCTGACCTACGCGGTGGGCTTCGTGGCCCGCCCGCTGGGCGCACTGGTCTTCGGGCACTACGGCGACCGGGTCGGCCGTAAGAAACTGCTGGTGCTCAGCCTGCTGCTGATGGGCGGGGCGACCTTCCTGATCGGCTGCCTGCCGACCCACGCCGCGATCGGCATGGTGGCGCCGCTGCTGCTGACCCTGCTCCGGCTCGTCCAGGGCTTCGCCCTCGGCGGTGAGTGGGGAGGCGCGGTGCTCATCGTCTCCGAGCACGGCGACGCGGAGCGCCGCGGCTTCTGGGCCTCCTGGCCGCAGGCGGGCGCCCCCGGCGGCAACCTGCTGGCCACCGCCGTGCTGGCGGCGCTGGCCGCGATCCAGACGGACGAGGCCTTCCTGAGCTGGGGATGGCGGGTGCCGTTCCTGCTCTCCGGCGTGCTGGTACTGGTCGGCATGTGGATCCGGCTGTCCATCAGCGAGTCGCCGGTCTTCCAGCAGGCCGTCGCCAACGCCGAGCCCGCCCCGTCCATGCCGATCGTCGAGGTGTTCAGGCACCACTGGCGGGACGTGATCACCGCGATCGGCGCCCGCTTCGCGGAGAACGTCTCCTACTACATCCTCACCGCGTTCGTGCTGGTCTACGCGACGACGTCGGCGGGGCTGACCAAGCCCGTCGTGCTCAACGCGGTGCTGATCGGGTCGGCCGTCCACTTCGTCTCGATCCCGCTGTGGGGGGCGCTCTCCGACCGGCTCGGCCGCCGCCCCGTCTACCTGCTCGGCGCCGCCGGGGTGGGCCTGTGGGCCTTCGCGTTCTTCCCGCTGATCGACACGAAGAACTTCGCCGCGGTCACCCTGGCGGTGACCGTCGGGCTGATCCTGCACGGTGCGATGTACGGCCCGCAGGCGGCGTTCTTCTCCGAGTTGTTCGCCACCAGGATGCGCTACTCGGGCGTGTCGATCGGCTCGCAGCTCGCCTCGATCATCGCGGGCGGCCTGGCCCCGCTGATCGCGGTGGCCCTGCTGAGCGCCTACGAGTCGTCGCTGCCGGTCATGCTGTACGTGGTCGGAGCCGCCGTACTCACCCTGATCACCGTGTACGTCTCACGTGAGACCCGGGGACGTGACCTCGTCACCCTCGGTACCCGCGACGAGGCCCCGACCACCCGCTGAGCATGATGGAGAGACATCTGATGCGCATCGAGAACCGGCGGGTACCCACCGCCCGCATCACCCAGAACATGCTGTCCATCGCCGATGGGGCGGCAGGTGGCGAGACGGTGCTGTTCGTGCACGGGAACGTGTCGAGCTCCGCCTTCTGGCGGGACACCCTGCTCGCCCTGGCGGAGGCGGGCCACCGGCCGCTCGCCGTCGACCTGCGGGGCTTCGGCGACACCGAGCCGGCCCCGGTCGACGCCACCCGCGGCCTGCGGGACTACTCCGACGACGTGCTCGCCCTCGTCGACGCCCTCGGACTGGACGGCGTGCACCTGGTCGGCTGGAGCATGGGCGGCGGGGTGGTGCTGCAGGCGCTGCGGGACCGGCCGGCCGTCGTGCGGAGCGTGACGCTGGTCAACCCGATCTCCCCGTACGGCTTCGGCGGCACGCACGGCCCCGACGGGGCGCTGAACCACCCCGACGGCACGGGAGCCGGCGCGGGTTCCGCCAACCCGGACTTCGTGCGGCTGCTCGCGGCGGGAGACGCCTCCGACGACTCCCCGATGTCACCGAGGAACGTGATGCGGACCACGTACGTGAAGCCCGGCACGGTGATCCGGGACGAGGACGCCCTGGTCGCGTCGATGCTCTCCACCCGGACCGGCGAGGACCACTACCCGGGTGACGCGGTGGGGTCCGAGGAGTGGCCGGGGGTCTCGCCCGGCACCCGGGGCGTGCTCAACGCGTTCGCACCGACGCACTTCCGGATCGACGACCTGCACACGATCGACCCGAAGCCGCCGATCCTGTGGGTCAGGGGCGAGGCCGACGTGATCGTCTCCGACACCTCGATGTTCGACCTGGCCCACCTGGGCGCCCTGGGCGTCGTCCCCGGGTCGCCGGGCACCCCGGCGCAGCCGATGGTCACCCAGACCCGCGCCGTCCTGGAGCGGTACGGCCCGTACACCGAGGTCGTGCTGGACTCCGGTCACAGCCCGCACATCGAACGTCCCGAGGAGTTCCGCACCATCATTGACGACCATCTGAAGCGGAGCTGACAGTGTCCATGGCAACACCATCGCGTCGCGGCTGGGCCGGAGGGCTCGCCGCCGTCGTCTTCACCGCCCTCCTGGCGGGCAGTCCCGCGGCGAGCGCGGGGACCTCTCCGGCGCACTGCGCCAGGCTGGACCGGGTGGTGGTGCCTGGGGCCGAGCACCAGGTGAAGGCGTGCCTGGACGACCTCACGACGGCCGGCACGATCGTCTCCGGGCACACTGACCCGGCCGACTGGGCGGGCCTGCACCCGGCGGGGGCGGTCAACCCCACCGGCGTGCCCGGCATCCAGGTCGACGGCTACTTCCCCGACACCTCGACCTCCAACACGACGCACGGCTGGAACCACGACTCGCAGTTCGTGCTCCGGCTGCCCGACGACTGGAACGGCGGGCTGGTCGTCGCGGGCACCCCCGGTAACAGGGAGCAGTACGCGAACGACTTCACCATCTCCGACTGGGCTCTGGCCAGGGGCTACGCCTATGCCGTGACGGACAAGGGAAACGTCGGCGTCACCTTCCACCAGGACGGCCGCAGGCCCGGCGACGCGGTCGCGGAGTGGAACGACCGGGTCACGCAGGTCGCGGTCGCGGCCAAGGCCGTCGTCGCGCAGCGCTACGGCAGGCTCCCGAAGCGGACCTACGCGGCGGGCATCTCCAACGGCGGATACCTGGTCCGCTGGCAGTTGGAGAACCGGGCCTGGCTCTATGACGGCGGGATCGACTGGGAGGGCACGCTCTGGCGGGTCAAGGGCGACAACCTGCTCAACTACCTGCCCCCGGCGCTGCGGGCCTATCCGGCGGGCGACACCCAGGCGATGTACGACGCCGGGTTCGCACGCGGGTCGGAGTTCCTGTGGCCCTTCCACTACCAGTACTACTGGGACCTGACCCAGCGCGTCTACCGCGAGGAGCTCGATCCCACCTTCGACGGCGACGCCGAGGCGGGCACCCCGTTCTGCGCCTCGGGCACCCCCGCCTGCGACGCCGACTACGACTACGACGCGCGCAAGCCGTACGCGGCGATGCGGAAGATCGGGCTCACCGGCCGGGTCGGCAAGCCGCTGATCACGATCCACGGCACGCTGGACACGCTGCTGCCGATCTCCCGCTCCGGTGACGTCTACGCGGAGATGGTCGGCGGGCACCGGCCGTTCCGGTACTACCGGGTCACCGACGGAACCCATGTGGACAGCCTCTACGCCGCCTACCCCGACAGGCTTCGCCCGCTGCTGCCGTGCTTCCGCAGCGCGTTCGAGGCCATGGAGGGCTGGGTGGAGCGCGGGCAGAACCCACCGCCGAGCGCGACCCTGCCGAGGCCCTCCGGCGGTGACCTGCCCAACGAGTGCCGGCTGGGTGCCTGACCGGTCTCTGCCCGGCGAATGTCAGCTGAGCATGTAGCGGCGCTGCACGGTCTTGGTGACCCGGACCGCGTTCCTGACCCCCGGTATCCGCAGCGCGAGGCGTTTCAGCAGCGGGTACCAGGGCTCGGGAGGCCGGGCCGCGGCGGACTTGAGGATCTCCACTCGCCCGCCGCGGTTCATCTCCATCTTGAAGCGGAGCCCGGTCTCCCTGCCGTCCACCCGTAGGAAGGGCGCCCAGACGCCCGGCGCGAGGAACCCCTCCCGGTACGCCAGCCGGGTCGGGATCTTGGCGATCAGCCGCCCGGCGAGCTGCCCGGGGACGCCTGGCTCGACCAGGGCGGGCGCGGCGACCTCGCGTTCCCTGCCGGTGCTCTGGCGGAGCACCAGCTCCACGGGCGGCCCCCCGCTCGGCGGCACGTACGGCACGGGCACGACCACGAAGACGTGCTTGCGCTGCCTGATCACTGTCGTACCCGGCGAGACCAGGACGATCGACTCGGAGAACGAGCGGGGCTCCACGCAGATCCCCAGCTCCCCCCGGTCCGACCACCAGGGGACGACCAGCCGCTTGGAGTAGTCGGCGACCACCCCGGTGCAGTTCAGCGGGGACCCGGTCACCCGGGTACGGGCCTGCTGAGCCCCCCCGTACATGCGCACGTGGATCTCCCAGAGCCCCGGCGTCAGCGGGCCGTCCACGGCCGCCGAGTCGACGTCCAGCCGCGCCGTGCCGGTGACCTGGAGCCTGACCCCGTTACGGTGACGGCAGCGGATCATCGAGCACTCCACCGGCAGGAAGTAGACGACCCCGGTCTCCTCGTGCCTGATGTAGACCTCGAACCGCGCCCTGGCAGCGGCCTGGCTGACGTCGGCCATCTCGGGTGGGAGGCGGAGCCCGTCCAGGGGCACCGGAGGCTCCCAGAGCAGGCCGTCCTGCCCGTAGGGGATGAAGCGCATCGGGGTGCCGTCGGGCTGCATGATCTCCACGGTCAGCCCCATGGTGAGCACGCCGTCGTCCCAGACGACGTCCATCAGGTCGGCCTGCAGGTGGGTGCCCTGGGTGGCTCCGGCCAGCATGACGAGCTGGTCGAGCCTGCCCGACCGCAGCAGCGCGGCGCGGGCCCGCAACTGCACCGGCAGCAGCAGGTCGAGGCGCGGCGGAAAACGCTGGACCACCAACTCGCGCAGGGTCGTGAAGGTGGCCGCCCTGCCCAGGGAGGAGGTGGCGAACGCACCTCCGCCGAGCCGTCGCAGCACCGCGGTGCGGAACCACTGGGCGTACATCCGATCGCGCCTGCGGCCCTCGGGGACCTCGTCGTCGACGATGTCGAGCAGCTCGCGCAACTCGGCGGCCCAGACGTACGGGTCCTCCTGCGGCTCGGGCCGCTCGGCGACGTGACAGCAGATCTGGTCGGCCATGACCACGATGATCTTGGCCCGCAGGTAGGCGCGGACGACGAAGGCCTGCTCGGCCAGGCGCCCGCCGGGGTCGGAGAAGTTCAGCGCCTCGTCGTCGAGAAAGGCCCTGCGGAAGAGCTTGTGCGGGGTGAGCAGCGTGAGCAGCCGGTCCTTGACCACGTCGGCACGCTCATGGTTGACGTCGAAGACCGGGGAGGGTGGCTTCTGGTCGTCGACCAGCCGCCCGATGAGGATGTCGGCCTCGGTCTCCACGGCACGCCGGTACATCAGCTCCAGAGCCATCCGTTCCAGACGGTCGGTCTGGCCGAGCAGGTAGACGTACTCGCCTCTGGCCACCATGAGTGCGACGTTGCGGCCGCGCATCGGCGAACCGGTCCGCTCCAGGTGGAGCACCTTGACGTTCGACCGCACCGCGGCCACCGCGTCGAGGCGCTGCTGGATCCCGTCGTCGGAGCCGTCGTCGGCGAAGATCACCTCGTAGTCCTCGGAGGCCATCGACTGTTCCAGCACCGACCGGATACAGGCGTCGGCGCCATCACCGGGGTTGTGCACCGGCACTACCACGCTGACCTTCACATCCATGCGGCC
This sequence comes from Streptosporangium sp. CA-115845, assembly GCF_050943795.1. Classification (NCBI taxonomy): domain Bacteria; kingdom Bacillati; phylum Actinomycetota; class Actinomycetes; order Streptosporangiales; family Streptosporangiaceae; genus Streptosporangium; species Streptosporangium sp. CA-115845. Next base: position 8,859,630 of record NZ_CP191988.1, read on the forward strand.
AAGGGTGCGATGCCCGGGACCGGGAGACGGTCAGACTTGCCGAGTCCTGGTCTCTCAGTACCAGCCTTTGGCCTGGGAATGGGCCCAGGCCCCACAGGGCGTGCCGTAGCGGCCCTTGATGTAGGTGAGCCCCCACTCGATCTGGGTGGCCGGGTTGGTCTGCCAGTCGCTTCCCGAGCTGGCCATCTTGTGGCCGGGGAGGGACTGGGGGATGCCGTAGGCGCCACTGGAGGTGTTCATGGCGCGCTCGTTCCAGCCGCTCTCCTTCATCCAGAGCTTCTCCAGGCAGCCCCACTGGTCGGCCCAGCCCCTGGACTCCAGCATCTGCTTGCCCAGCGCCCTGTTGCCGGTCGGGTTGGCGGTGCCCGGGGGGAGCCGCTGCGGGTTGAACCCGCCACCACCCGGCGCCTCGTCAACGATCTTGACCGGGTTGAGCACCTTGCGGTTGTCCCGCTCGGCGGCGATCTTGTCGGCCTTGAGCGCCTGGGCCGCCTGGGCCTTCAGCATGTCGGACTCCAGGTCGGAGCCGAACGGGTCGGAGCCGAGCACCTGCGCCATCTCTTCCAGGGTGAGCGGCTGCGTGGGCGGCGCCGAGGCGTTCTGGATCGCGGTGTAGGCGGTGAAGGCTCCGCCACCCACCACGACCACGACCGCGGTGCCCAGGATCAGGACGCGTTTGGGGGTCAGACGGCCCGGCGCCTTCGTCCTGGCCGTTCTGCGGTTCGCGCGGCGGGCACGGGGCGCCGCCGAGCGGTCCTTCAGTTGCTGTGATCCTGGACTCACGACCTATGAGCTTGCCGTGCGGAGGGGGGTGGTCCGCAACCAGAACGGAAGAGTTGGTCGGCGCCATACGAGATCCACCGGGCTTCTCCTAAGCTAATCACCAGGCCACGGGTGCTTTCCCGGCAAGGAAAAGATGGAAGTGATTTTGCTCACATTTTACCCTACGGCGCCACTTCGCCTCCCTATGTGATCACGGAAGCGCCCGAATCGTGGCCTGGCTGCCTTGTTCAGGTACTGTTTGCCTTATGTCAGGGTTCGTGACCTGGCAGATCCATCCAAGCCTTGGGAGAATGATTACCCGGTGGCAGGCATCCTCCTCGTCGAAGACGACCCCTCGGTCAGGACCGGGCTGGAGCTGGCGCTCACCCGGCAGGGCCACTCCGTCACCGCATACGCCAGCGGTGAGGAGGCGCTTGAGCACATCAGGTCCCGCCGCCCCGAGATCGCCATCCTGGACGTCATGCTGCCCGGCATCGACGGCGTCGAGGTGTGCCGCCGCATCCGCAGGCTGGACCAGCTTCCGGTGATCCTGCTCACCGCCAGGGGCGACGACCTCGACGTGGTCGTGGGGCTGGAGGCCGGGGCCGACGACTACGTGGTCAAGCCGGTCGAGCCGCGCGTGCTGGACGCCCGCATCCGCGCCGTCCTGCGCCGGATGGAGTCGGTCGCCTCCGACCGCATCACCTTCGGCGACCTGGTCATCGACAGGGGCGCGCTGAAGGTGTCGCTGAGCGGCCGCGAGGTCCACCTCACCCCCACCGAACTGCGGCTCCTGCTCGAACTCGTCCGCCATCCCGGCCAGGTGCTCAACCGCAGATACCTGCTGCGGGCCGTCTGGGACCACACGCACGTCGCGGACTCCCGGCTGGTCGACGCCTGTGTCCAGCGGGTCCGCGCCAAGATAGAGGCGGTTCCCGCCGAGCCTGAGTTCATCCACACGGTACGGGGATTCGGCTACCGGTTCAGCCCACCGTGAAACGTACCCACACCGGCCTGCGCGGCCGTCTGGTGATCACCTTCACCCTGATCGCCGTCACCGCCTCCTCGCTGGTCGCCGGGATCGGCTACGAGTTCGTCAAGAGCCGCATGATCGGACGTGCCGAGCAGGTGGCCGTGAGCGACGTGCGCGACATCCTGGAGGGCAGCAGGGTGCCCATCGGCGCGCTCTGGCCCGGAGACAGCCCGCCGACCGACGACGAGATCAGCGCGCTGCAGAAGAGCCTGCGCCCGCAGGGCGGCAGGGTGGTGGTCCGCTACGAGGACTATCTCTACCCCGACGGCGAATTCGGCATCAGGGACGTCCCCGGCGACCTCGCCGCCAGGGCCACCCAGCGGATGGTCGCCAAGCGGCAGACCATCAACGGCGGCATGTGGCTGCTCATCGGCACCCCGGTCTGGCGGATCGAGCCCATCCACACCGCCCAGCCCACCGGGATGACCGTCTTCGTGTTCGCCCCCCTCATCGAGGAGGAACGCCTCCTGAACGGCCTGCGGCAGCCACTGGCCGTCGCGAGCGTCGCCATGCTGATCATCGCGCTGGCCCTGGGACTGCTGTCGGCCCGGCAGCTCCTGCTACCGGTCAGGCGGCTCGGCTCCGCGGCCCGCGCGCTCGGCGCCGGCCACCTGGACACCCGCCTGCCCGTGCACGGCCAGGACGAGCTCGCCGAACTCACCGCCACGTTCAACGACACCGCCGCCGCCCTGGAGCGGAGCGTCTCCGAGCTCCGCTCGCTGGAGGCGATGTCCCGCCGCTTCGTCGCCGACGTCTCCCACGAGCTCAGGACTCCGCTGACCGCGATGACCGCGGTCACCGACATGCTCTCCGAGGAGGCCGAGCGGCTGCCCCCCGAGCCCGCGGCCGCCGTGCAACTGGTGTTGCGGGAGATCGCGCGGCTGCGGACCCTGGTGGAGCAGCTCATCGAGGCGAGCCGGTTCGACTCGGGTACCGCGACGCTGAACGTGGACACCGTGAACATCATCGACGTGATCTGGGACTGCCTGGAGATGCGCGGCTGGTCGGATCAGGTACGGGTGAACGTGCCCCAGGGACTGGTCTTCTCCGTCGACCCCAGGCGCTTCGACGTCATCGTGGCCAACCTGGTGGGCAACGCCCTACGCCACGGGGAGCCTCCCGTGATGGTGACCGCCCGCAGCACCCCGAACGGCCTGGAGGTGAAGGTGCGCGACCACGGCAAGGGCATCCCCGCCAAGGATCTGCCGTTTGTGTTCAACCGCTTCTACAAGGCGGGCGCCCGGGGCGACGGCAGCGGGCTCGGCCTGTCCATCGCGCGGGCCAACGCCCAGTTGCACGGCGGCACGATCTCGGTCCGCGCGCAGCGGCCGGGAACCCTCTTCACGGTCTGGCTGCCCCCGGCATGAGACGCCTCACCTGCCTGCTCGCCGCCCTCGCGGTCCTGTGCGGATGCGGCATCTCTCCCACCGAGGTCCAGGACTACGGCCGCCCGCCGGTGATCAGCTACAGCCCGACCTGGGTGACCGTCTATCTGCTCCGTGACGGACGGCTGGAACCGGCCAGGATCCCGGTGGTCTCCGACTCGGCCAAGAACATCATCGACACCCTCTTCCGGGCGGGCAAGCAGCCGCCGAAACGGGGACTGACCAGCGCGCTCAACAACTTCAGCCACTACGACACCAAAACCACCCGGTACTCCGACAACACCGACCAGCGCAACGATCCGGACGACAGCCTGGGCTACCGGCTGAATGTGATCATCACGGGCGAGGGCAAGATCTCCAAGGAGGGCCTTGCCCAGATCACCTGCACCATCCGGCAGAACAAGCAGGAGAGCATCTGGAGCGTCGAGATCACCCGGCTCTTCCCCGGAGTCCCGGAGTCGATGGGCGAGCACACCTGCTTCGAGTTCCGCAAGCTCGCGGCCCCCGGGGTGCGGCTGCCGCCGTGAGCGCTCCTTGGCGCCCGGTGCCGTAGTCCACGCGCCGTGAGCGCCCCCCTGGCCGATGACGCGCGAAGCGCGGTCGCGGGTGCCTTACGACACCCGCGACCGCGCTTCGCGCGATCATGCCTGGAGGTCCGGCACACCCGTCACATCGTGATGTCCTCCAGCATCTCGGTGACCAGCGCCGCGATCGGCGAGCGCTCCGAGCGGGTCAGCGTGACGTGTGCGAACAGCGGGTGCCCCTTGAGCTTCTCCACCACCGCCACGACGCCGTCGTGCCGGCCCACCCGCAGGTTGTCGCGCTGGGCGATGTCATGGGTGAGGACGACCCGGGAGTTGGCACCGATCCGGCTCAGCACGGTGAGCAGCACCCCGCGCTCCAGCGACTGCGCCTCGTCCACGATGACGAAGGCGTCGTGCAGGGAACGGCCGCGGATGTGGGTGAGCGGAAGCACCTCCAGCATGCCCCGGTCCATCACCTCCTCGATCACCTCGGGCGTGGTGACCGCGCCCAGGGTGTCGTAGACGGCCTGTGCCCACGGGCTCATCTTCTCGTTCTCGGAACCCGGCAGGTAGCCCAGTTCCTGGCCGCCCACGGCGTACAGCGGGCGGAAGACGATGACCTTGCGGTGCTGGCGGCGCTCCAGCACCGCCTCCAGGCCGGCGCAGAGGGCGAGCGCGGACTTTCCGGTGCCCGCCCGGCCGCCCATCGAGACGATGCCGACCTCGGGGTCCATCAGCAGGTCGAGCGCGATCCGCTGCTCGGCGGAGCGGCCGTGCAGGCCGAACACCTCGCGGTCGCCGCGCACCAGCCGCACCGACTTGTCGGGCAGCACCCTGCCCAGCGCCGACCCCCTGCTCGACAGCAGCCGCAGGCCGGTGTGGGTGGGCAGGTCGCGCGCCTCCTCCAGGTCGGCGGTGCCGTGCTCGAAGAGCGTCTCGACGTCCTCGGAGGTCACCTGGAGCTCCGCCATGCCTGTCCAGCCGGACTCGACCACGAGTTCGGCGCGGTACTCGTCCGCGGCGAGACCGATGGAGGCGGCCTTCACCCGCATCGGCAGGTCCTTGGAGACCAGCACCACGTCGTGTCCCTCGGCGGCGAGGGTACGGGCCACGGTCAAGATGCGGGTGTCGTTGTCGCCGAGCCGGAACCCGACGGGCAGGATGGATGGGTCACTGTGGTTGAGTTCGACCCGGATGGTGCCCTCGCCGATCGGCATGGGCTCGTCCAGCCGTCCGTGCGTCACCCTCAGGTCGTCGAGGTACCTCAGCGCCTTGCGCGCGAAGTATCCGAGCTCTGGATGATGGCGTTTGCCTTCCAACTCGGTGATGACGACGATCGGGATGACCACCTCATGCTCGGCGAAACGGCTCATCGCCGTTGGATCCGCCAGGAGCACCGAGGTGTCCAGGACGTACGTGCGCCGCTTGACTGCCGGCGACGTGGGTGAGGACGAAGGGTTTGCCACGCGTTCTCCCCCGGGCGCCAAGGACGGCGCCCTGCCATGAGCTGGGATGCGGACCGGCCTCGGACCCGCTCACGAGAATGCCGAGCAGGGACCGGTGACCGGCCCTCCTCAGCGAATCGTGACGCAAAGGCGGGCCCTCTCCGGCGTAGGTGAGTCGTGCTCTCCTACTTCTTACGGTACGTCCTGAATGCCCTACTTCCAACTGCTTAAGACTGACCGAAAGGGGTCGTTCATGTGGTGTTTCAGGAACCGTACCTACGGTGTCGCGCGGCGTACGAGCGGAGTGCCCGCAAGAAGTCGACCCTGCGGAAATCAGGCCAGTAGGCCTCGCAGAAGTAGAACTCGGAGTGGGCGCTCTGCCAGAGCAGGAAGCCGGAGAGCCGCTGCTCTCCCGAAGTACGGATGACCAGATCCGGGTCGGGCTGGCCGCGCGTGTAGAGATGCTTCGCGATGTGCTCCACATCGAGGACCTCGACAAGGTCCTCGATGCTCGCGCCCTTGCTCGCGTGCTCCTGGAGAAGGGAGCGCACCGCATCAGCGATCTCACGCCTTCCTCCATACCCAACGGCAACGTTCACAATCAAACCGGGACGATGTGATGTCGCTTCTTTTGCATCTTTAAGCACACGAGCCGTGTGGTCCGGCAAAAGATCTAGCGCACCCATGGGCTTGATGTGCCAGCCGTCGGCCACGAGTTCCTGGACCACGTCCTCGATGATCTTCATCAGGAGGTCCAGCTCGTTCTTGGAACGGTTGATGTTCTCGCTGGAGAGCAGCCACACGGTGACGACCTCGACACCGGCCTCGCGGCACCAGCCGAGCAGCTCCGAGATCTTGTCCGCACCCTTGCGATGTCCGCGGCTCACGTCGTCGATGCCCATCGAGCGTGCCCAGCGGCGGTTACCGTCAACGATCACGCCGACGTGCCGGGGAAACATCTCCCGCTGACGGGACAGCTTCGCTTCGAGCCGGCGCTCGTAGAGTCGATAGACGAGATCGCGCACGCCCATTGGAGCCCCTCCCTCAGCACCCGCCATGAATGGGCGCTGACAGGCAATTATCGCCGTCCCGCGGACCCCTCCGCCCCCTCTAGAGGGATCTGACCGACTTGCCCGGCTTGTATGGCCCTAGGCATTCTTCGGCCTCTGTGAGGATTTCTTCCACGAAAACCCCCAGCTCAGCCGAGGTGAGCACGGCGCGCATACCCACCCCGCCGCCGCTCCACGCCTCCAGGAACGCTCTCCTGGTCAGCCGCCACGCCCCGGCCGGTCCTCGCCGTCCGGGCACCCAGATCGGAATGGTGCGCAGTTGGCAGCGGAGTTCGCCCCCGCCGACGACACCGTTCCTGGCCCGGTAACGAAAGGCGAACAGTTCCGCGTCGCCGGGGAAGCGGTCGTCGGGATCGGGCCACCGCGCCTCGTGGCCGGCGCGGGCCTCGGCGATCCCGCGCGCCAGACGGGTGAGAATCCAGCCGCAGCGCTCGCCCACCGTCCCGTACAGCGCGCCGTCACGATGGAGTTCGAGCGTTATCTCGTACGGCATACCGACGCTGTCCCGGCACGCCACCGGCGTAACGGTCAGATAAGAACCATCGAGACAACGCACTCCCCCCACCTCAGAGAGGGTATCCCCGGCTCACACCATCAAAACGTGATCAACGCCATCCATGTCCCCGCCAGCCGGGTGGCTGGTGCCATTCGGTCCATCCGTACCCCAGGCGCCCGTCGGAGGCCTCGAACCGGCACAGGGCACGCGGGAAGCGGGCGGTCTCCCCGTCCGGCGACGTCATGGCGACCGGGGCGAAGGCGAGCGGGACGACGGTCATCGGCATCCCCGGCACCTCCAGCCGCGCCCCGGACGGGAATCCGTCCTCCCCGAACTCGCTCGCCGCGGTGAAGCCCTCACGGTGCTCCAGCGCCCCGCCCGGCGAAGCCGTGAAGCAGGGCCAGGGCATCTCGAAACCGACGTTCGCCCGCATGCCGTGGAAGAACGTGCCGTCGTCGAGCCGGCCCGAGCTCCACAGCCACGACACCCCCCACCAGTCACGCTCTCCCCAGCTGTGATCGCGCTCACCATGACCGGAGAAGGCGATCTCCTCGCCACCGACCCGGATGGTCCCCGCGACCTCGCAGGGGACCTCGTAGCGCGGGACGAAGCCGTAGGGGTAGGCCTCGCCGGTACTCCGCCACTCCAGGTCGAACGCCAGCGGGGTGGTGGCGGCGCCGTCCAGGTCCCGGTACGCCAGGGCGGGGTCGGAGAGGACGGCGGCCGCCCCGGCCTCGAGGCTCACCCGCAGGGACCGCATGGGGAGCGTCACGTCATGGGTGGCCTGGAAGTTCTCGCCCCGCACCGCGAGGTCGGGACCGGGGAGCGGGACATGGTGATCGACCAGCAGCACCGTGGGCCTGCCGGCGCCGACCAGGCACGCCCAGTACCAGGCGCGGTTCCAGTTGGGATACAGGCCCAGCCGGACGTAACCGGCGAGCGAGCCGTCCTCGGCCGTGAAGTCGAGGTAGACCGACTCGCTCCACAGCGGCTCGGCACCGGCCGGATGCGTCCCCTCGTCCTCGGGGCGCAGCGGCCAGGTCGCGTGATCGGCGAAATTCCCCATGGTCACTCCCGGCACAGGCACTCGATCAGGTACCGGCTCAACCTAACCGACGGCGCCTCCGCCGCACAGAGCCCCCGGCGCCCCCGGCGCCCCCGGCGCCCTTGGCCTCCTTGGCCTCCTTGGCCTCCTTGGCCTCCTTGGCCTCCTTGGCCTCCTTGGCACCCTTGGCCTCCTTGGCACCCTTGGCAGCCGCCGTTCCGGCCTTCCGGCCCCTGGCGCCGACTGAACGGCGTGCGCGCGAGGAGTGCACGGCCAGGCGTAGCGCGATCAGCCCGGCGACCAGAAGGAGCACGACGAGCACGGTGATAATGATCTTGGTGATGTGCATGCCGACCTCCGGGACGACTTCCCTTCCCGAGGTCCACTACCCAGGGGACGAACATGGACGAACAGGGAGGGTCACACGTTTCTAACGGCGCCTGGCGAAGAGCGGCCATCGGCGGGGCTCGGGGGCGGGCTCAGCGGCGATGGACTCCTCCGGCAGCCGCCCCGCCGCGCGCAGCCGGTCGGCGAAGTCGCGGGCGTCGGCGTGCGAGCCGCCCGGCGGCTTGGGGCGGCCTCGCGCGTACGCGTCGAACTCCGCGGCGAAGCCGTCGCCGAGCAGCGCGGCCAGGTCGGGCCGGAGACGGGCCACCGTTCTGCGCCGCTTGGAGATCAGACTCGACTCCTGGATCAGCAGTCGCTCCCTGTCGAACCCCGGCGGCGCCTCCTCCCCCGCCACCAGGGCGGCCATCAGCGCCGCCTGTGCCCCGGCCAGTGCCTCCCTGGCCGCGTCCTCAGACACCGGACATCGCGCCGCGGATCCGGCCCAGCTCCCGTTCCAGCGCGCCGTCGCTGGGGTAGTCGTCGTCCCATTCGAGCAGCACCCCCGGCGGATCGACCCTGGCGCACAGCTCCGCGAGGATGTCCAGCACCTCCTCGGGGACGTGGGCGGTGTGGGTGTCGTGCCACAGCCCCCCGCGGGAGTGGCCCCCGGCGACATGGGCGTAGGCGAGTTCGGACAGTGGCAGGCCGTCCAGCGCGGCGGTGGCCGACAGACCCAGGTTGACCTGGTTCGTATAGAGGTTCGCCACGTCGACCAGGAGCCCGACGCCGGTCATCTCCACCAGCTCTCCGAGGAAGGCGGCCTCGGTCATCTCGTCCTCCGGCCAGCCGAACAGGGCCGCGACGTTCTCCAGGGCCAGCGGGACGGGAAGCGCCTCCTGCGCCCGCCGCACGTTCTCCGCGACAACGGCCAGCGCGGCCCTGGTACGCGGCACCGGCAGTAGGTGGCCGGCCTCCATGCCGCCCGCCCTGACGAAGGCCAGGTGCTCGCTGACCAGCGGTGCCTCCAGGGCGCGCGCGCAGTCCGCCAGCCGCGCCAGCCGCCGGGGGTCGGGGTGCTCGGCACCGCCGATGCCCAGCCCGACGCCGTGCGGGATCACCGGTACTCCCCGGGCGCGGAGCACCCGCAGCGACTCGGGGAGCCGGGCCGGGTCGATGTTCTCGGCGACGACCTCGACGAAGTCGACCCCGGGCAGCCGTTCCACGGTCAGGTCGATCTCCGGCCGCCAGCCGATGCCCACACCCGGCTCGACCGCCGCCGGGAACACCCCGTCGGCGACCGTTCTCGCCGCGGCGACCGGGTCACGCTCACCCACCGCAACCGCCCCCGCCACACCCACCGCCACAACCGGACCCGCCACCACAACCGCCACCGTCACTCGACCCGCCCCCGGAGTCGCCCCAGCTCCCGGATCCGAAGTCACCGCCGCCACCGCCACCGCAGGCGCCGACCGCGCAACCGCTCCCGGAACCACTCACGCTCTGGCGCTGGAGCTCCTCCACAAGGCCCGGCTCGTCGAGTTCCCCCAGCCCGTACAGGGCGACGGGGATGCCGACGGCGAAGGCCAGGCCGGGCGAGACGGGGCGGGCGCCCCGGACGTAGGTCCTGCGGGCGGAGGCGAGCACGTCGTGGCCCGCGTGGCTCAGGACGTCGCGCAGTAACCGCTTGTGCCGCGCATAGACGGAGAACCCGAGGAGCGCCGCGATCAGTCCCACCAGCAGCGCCGCGGCGCCGAGTCTCCCCTTGGCGCCCGTGACCAGGATGCCCACCGCGAGGACCAGCGCGACGATCGAGGTGACCAGGAGCCGGTTCAGCAGTCCCCGCGCGTGGTCGAGCGCGCTCTCGGGCACCAGCAGGCCCAGCCCCAGCAGCCGGTAGTGCAGGCCGTCGACGGCCTGTCCACCGGCCACCGCGTGGCGGAGCTCGCCCACCGGGGCTGCGCCTCCACGCTGGGCGAGCGCCACTGTGACGGCGTGCTCGATCGGGTCGGAAGCGGGCAGGGCCCCGGCGACCAGGCTGACCTGACCGCCCCGCGAGACCCGGATCACACCGGCTTTGGCCAGCATGCCGAGCGCGGTGTTGACCACTCGGCGCGGGCCTCCGGAAAGGTAGGCGAGCTCATAGGGGGTCGGTGACCCGCCGTGGTGGCGGGTCACCGCCGAGCGGACCCGGCGGTGCTCACGGCCAAGCGTGAAGGCCGTGGAGACGATGGCCAGGGCCGCGGCGAAGGCGATGACGAACAGCGGGAACCCCATGTCCGCCTCCTCGGGGGAAAGGGATCGCAGGCGTGACGTCCCGTGTATCCGGTTGGACGCGCACAGCCTGTCAGAAGTTTCCCCCGTCTTCGACCCCTTTGCCGGTGTCAGCCCAGGCGGGCGACGAGTGCCTCGTGCTCTTCCCAGAGCTCACGGGGCAGGCGGTCGCCGAAGGTCTGGAAGAAGGCGGGCATGAGCGCCGCCTCCTGCCGCCAGATCTCCTCGTCGACGCTGAGCAGCGTCCGCATGTCCTCCTCGGAGACCGCGAGGCCGTCGGTGTCGAGCCTGGCGGGGAGCAGGCCGATGGGGGTGCGCACCGCCTCCGCCTGGCCGTTGAGGCGGTCGACGATCCACTTGAGCACGCGCGAGTTCTCCCCGAAACCGGGCCAGATGAACGTGCCCTCATCGTTCTTGCGGAACCAGTTCACGTAGTAGACGCGCGGCAGCTCGGCGTTCTCACGCTGGCCGATCTTGAGCCAGTGGGCGAAGTAGTCGCCCATGTTGTAGCCGCAGAAGGGCAGCATCGCGAACGGGTCGCGGCGCAGCTCACCGACCTTGCCCTCGGCGGCGGCGGTCTTCTCCGAGGCGATGTTGGCCCCGATGAAGACGCCGTGCTGCCAGCTCAGCGCCTCCGTCACCAGCGGGACCGCACTGGCGCGGCGCCCGCCGAACAGGATCGCCGAGATCGGCACGCCCGCGGGATCCTGCCACTCACGGGCGATCGTCGGGCACTGCGCGGCCGGGACCGTGAAGCGGGCGTTGGGGTGCGCGGCCGGCTCGCCGGACTCCGGCGTCCAGTCGCGGCCCTTCCAGTCGGTCAGGTGCGCCGGGGGCTGGTCGGTGAGTCCCTCCCACCACACGTCGCCGTCGTCGGTGAGGGCGACGTTCGTGAAGATGCTGTTGCCCCAGAGCGTCTCGATCGCGTTGGCGTTGGTGGACTCGCCGGTGCCGGGAGCGACGCCGAAGAAGCCCGCCTCGGGGTTGATGGCCCGCAGCCTTCCGTCGTCACCGAAGCGCATCCAGGCGATGTCGTCGCCGATCGTCTCGACCTTCCAGCCCGGGATGGTCGGCTGGAGCATGGCGAGGTTCGTCTTGCCGCACGCGCTCGGGAAGGCCGCCGCGACGTAGCGCGTCTCCCCTGAAGGCGGGGTGAGCTTGAGGATGAGCATGTGCTCGGCCAGCCAGCCCTCGTCCCGGGCCATCGTGCTGGCGATCCGCAGTGCGTAGCACTTCTTGCCGAGCAGGGCGTTGCCGCCGTACCCCGAACCGTAGGACCAGATCTCGCGGGTCTCCGGGAAGTGGCTGATGTACTTGACGGAGTTGCACGGCCACGGCACGTCGTCCTGACCGGGTTCGAGCGGGGCACCGACCGAGTGGACCGCCTTGACGTAGCCGCCGCGCTCCTCGATGAGGCGCAGCGCGTCCTCGCCCATCCGGGTCATGACGCGCATCGACACGACCACGTAAGGCGAGTCGGTGATCTCCACACCGAGCTGGGAGATCTCGCCACCCAGCGGCCCCATGCAGAACGGCACGACGTACATCGTCCGACCGCGCATGCTGCCTTTGAAGATCTCGCCGAAGGTACGGCGCATCTCGGCGGGGGCGACCCAGTTGTTGGTCGGCCCGGCGTCCTCCTCGCGCTCGGAGCAGATGTAGGTCCGGTCCTCGACCCGGGCGACGTCGCTGGGGTCGGAGGCGGCGTGGAAGCTGTTCTGCCGCTTGGCCAGGCGTGTGAAGGTCCCTCGCTCGACCAGCAGGTTCGTCAGGCGCGTCCATTCGGCCTCGGAGCCGTCGCACCATTCGATCCGGTCCGGCTGTGTCAGCTCGGCGATCTCCCTGACCCATTCGGCCAGTTCCGCATGACTGGTCGGGCTGGTGGTGTTCACGTCTACGGTAAGGGACACTGCTCGGGCTCCTTTACGCTTCACGGGGCCAAAACATCATTAACGACGGAACCGCGCTTAATCCAATTGGCGTAGACCAGTGAATTCGCGCGATCAGATGTCAAGGCGCTTCCGACCCGGCGCCCCCGGAGGTGTATGGCCTGGCAGGAGCCGCAGGGCTCTGAGGCCCCTACCCAGAAAAAACGGCCCTAAAAAAGCCTTTCCCGCAGTGGTATAGGCCAATGAGAAAGGTCTAAACCAATCAGCCGACAGGTTCAGACCAATTTATCGGCCATTCCCGCTGCCCAGCCTCAGGAGTTCACGTCGGGCCCGGCGGCCCGGACACGGTCGACATGCCGTAGCGCGTCCCTCAAATCCGCCAGCCAGGTGTCGGTGTGGTCGCCCACCAGACGTACGCACCAGGCGAGCGCGTCACTGCGACTGCGGGCCACCCCCGCGGCCACGAGGGTGTCGAGCACCCGGCGCTCCGACTGCCTGAGCCTGGTCATGACGGGCACCGACAGTGTGGTGAACATCACCGTCTCGCCGCCGACCGCGACCCCCCAGGAGACCTTCCTGCGGAATCGGTGCTCGGCCTCCAGCGCGATCTCCACGCGCCGCTCCCTGGTCTCCTCGCGGAAGCGCAGGATGCCGCCCTCCAGCGCGGCGGAACGCTCCACCTCCGAGACGTCGTCGCCGAGCAGGGGAGCCCGGAGCCTGCCGACCACCGCGATCTCCTCACGGTCCAGCACGATCTCAGGCTCGCCTTCGAACCATTCCCGGGGCAGCCGTCCCGAGAACCAGCCGCGCAGCTTCTCCATTGTTTTATCTTTTTCCATGTAATTTAGATTACAACGTTCACGGCCGCTGTCCATGGCGGCCCGCGCAGACGCGAGAGTCGGCGAATGAGATCACCCCAACGCGCCGGAGGGCTGCGCGAGCGCAAGAAGGCGAAGACCCGCCGTGCGATTCAGGAGCACGCGCTGCGTCTGTTCGCCGAGCGGGGATACGAGGCCACGACCGTCGAGCAGCTCGCCGCCGGCCTCCCGCTCACCGGCACCCGGTAGGCGAAAGATCCAGGGGACGGGGCCTAGCGGACGCGGGCGGCGACCGCCGGGCTGACCCGCACGGCCCCGGCGAAGTTGCGGGTGGTGACGGGGCTGAGCTTGACCACGTCGCCGGTCCTGGGAGCCTGCAGCATCTTGCCGTCTCCCCAGTAGATCGCCACGTGCGAGACGTAGCCGGGGTTGGTGGGATCGTGCCGCCAGAACAGCAGGTCCCCCGGCTGGATCTGGGCGAGCGGGATCTGCGGGCCCGAGACGAACTGCTGGTGCGTCACCCGGGGCACCGTGATCCCCGCCTGGCGGTACGCCCACTGGACCAGGCCCGAGCAGTCGAAGCTGTCCGGACCCTCCGCGCCCCACACGTACGGGCGGCCGAGCTTGCTGATCGCGGCGGCGAGCGCGGTCCTGACCTGGGGAGTGGTCATGAAGGAACCGGCCGGCCAGTTCGTGCTCCGGGGGGCCGTCAGCACCGGGTTGATCACGGCGACCTGCCCCCCCTTGGGCAGTACGCGCAGGAGCGCGCGGCGCAGCTTCGTGGAGTCGGCCTTCGGGGCGCTCACCACGAGCGCGTTGTTCTCCGGGATGCCCAGTGCGCGGGCGGTCGGCCGGGAGACCACCGCGTCGATGGCGCCCATGCCCATCGTGGCGTAGGCGCCGACCCGCAGGTTCTGCCCGGCGGTGGTGAACGTCTTGCCCAGCGGCATGCCCCCGTCGTTGCCCAGGACGAAGGAGACGGCGACCTCCCCCGCCGAGACGTTCTGCCAGAGCCTGTCGGAGCGCGCCGTCGGCTTGGGGGTGTAGGCGCGGAACGTCGAGGGGTTCACCCCGAGCGTCTGAACCCGCTTGCCGTCCAGGATCACCTCTGCGGCGTCGGTGCGCTCCACCGCCCGCACCCCGGAGAGCTGGGCGATCTTGGCCACCACCGACGAACTGAGCGGCCTGGGCGCCACGACGAAAAGATGCGGTTTCCGCATCGAGGTCAGCGGCGCCACCGGAGCGGGCGCCTGCGCGGGCTGGACGGGCTTCGCCACCTGGGTCGGCACGGTGGCGACGGACCTGCGCATGGTGACCGTCTCCGGATCGGCCTCCGGCAGTTGCGTGTAGATCATCAGGCCGATGGCCAGCACGCCGACGAGCAGAACGGCGAGGATCGGGACCGCCTGCCTCATCAGACGGGCGGTGCGGCGGCTGTAGCGAAGACGGGGACGGTAGGCGAGGTCCTGGCGGGCCTCCCGGATCAGGTCGGAGACACGTGGCCGCCGATCGAACACGACATATCCCCTTCTCCCACCAGGCCGACCCTATGAGGGTGCCGTACACCGCCCGGCGATGCACGCGAACCCATCAAAAAGCGTCTTATCTGCAATAAGACCGCAAGACTACAAACCCCCCGCCAAATCCTCCAGGACATGGCAATCCGCCGGGACACCCGTCCCGGCGGATCAACGGATCAGCGGAGTATGGGGAGGTCAGTTGCCGACGTACGGCACGGCCTCAAGGATCTCGACGGTGTTGGAACGGCCGTTCGGCATGGTGTAGGTCGCCTTCTCACCGATCTTCTTGCCGTTGATCGCCGAGCCGAGAGGCGACTTGGGCGAGTAGACGTCGATCGGGGCACCGCTCTCCTCGCGGGAGGCCAGCAGGAAGGCGACCTCCTCGTCGTCGCCCTCGAAGCGGACGGTGACGGTCATTCCCGGGCCGACCACGCCTTCGGTGCGGGGTGCCTCACCGACCTTGGCGCTGTCCAGGATCTGACGGAGATGGAAGATACGGGCCTCCATCTTGCCCTGCTCGTCCTTGGCGGCGTGGTAGCCACCGTTCTCCTTCAGGTCGCCCTCTTCGCGGGCCGCCTCGATCTTCTTGGCGATGTCGACGCGCCCGGGCCCCGAGAGATGCTCGAACTCAGCCTTCAGGCGGTCGTACGCCTCCTGAGTGAGCCAGGTGACGCTCTCGTTGTGGGAGTCGGCCACGGGTTCTCCTTGCTTCCTCTAGGGGGCTTCGTGCTTGGGGGTTGCGGACGGTCGAATCTCGACAGGCTAACAAGTTAGCCCTTCGTCCGCCTCCTCAAATGTCTCACTATACGAGATAGCAGTACTGGACGTGACCGGAAGTGGCCTGAGCACTGGTCTCTAGCCGTTCAGTAAGCCGAACATACCCCTCACCAGCCGGAATATTGACCTCCTTGCTGCCGACCTCGACGTGGCTGACGTCGGTGGCCCGCAGCCGGCAGAGCGCCGCGCGATCAGACGGTTTGACGACCTCGAACATGATCTGCACAGAATCGCCGCGGCTGGCATCGAACGCGATGACCTGGTCGATGACCTCCGTGTTGCCCTTGGACGCCCACATCACATAGCCCCAGCCCCCCGCGCACACGGCGCAGAGGATCGCGATCACGACGTGCACGACGAAGCGTCCCCTGCTCTCCGGACGGTCGGGAAAATCGTCCGGGGTGCCGAGGATCGGGCCGTTCTGACGGCCCTTTTCGGCTTCGCTGGTGGCCATGACGGAATCTCCCTGCACTACCTCGGTGTTATCCGAGACAATTGTCCCCTGCGGGGGCCTCGCCCTCGCGACCGCCCAAGAGAAACTAACCTCTTCACAGAGTGACGTAAGCCGAGGGCGCGCGGGGCACCGCGTCGAGCGGAGCGGGGGATACGGCCAGGTTAGGCCGTCCGCGAGGCGACCGACGACGATCCGAAGCGCGACCGACACAGAGGAGACACCGAGCCCGTGAGTGCACCACTCAGGCTGATGGCCGTCCACGCGCATCCCGACGACGAGTCGAGCAAAGGCGCCGCCACCATGGCGCGCTACGTGGCCGAGGGCGTGGACGTGCTGGTCTGTACGCTCACCGGGGGCGAACGCGGGTCGATCCTGAACCCCAAGATGGAGCGCCCGGAGATCCTGGAGAACATCGGCGAGGTGCGGCGCCTGGAGATGGAGCGCGCCCGCGAGATCCTCGGCGTGCGGCAGCGCTTCATGGGGTTCGTCGACTCCGGCCTGCCCGAGGACGAGAGCGAACCGCTACCCGAGGGCTGCTTCGCCCTGCAGCCCCTCCAGGTCGCCTCGGCCCCGCTGGTGGCGGCCGTCCGCGAGTTCAGGCCGCACGTCATCCTCACCTACGACGACGACGGCGGCTATCCGCACCCCGACCACATCATGACCAACCGGGTCTCGGTGGAGGCGTTCGAGGCGGCGGGCGACCCCGACCGTTACCCGGGCACCGGTGAGCCCTGGCAGCCCCTGAAGCTCTACTACCACATGGGTTTCACCAAGGACCGGTTCGAGGCGCTGCACGAGGCGATGAACTCCCGCGACATGGGCTCCCCCTACGCCGACTGGATCTCCCGCTGGGAGGACCGCCCGCAGAAGTGGCCGGTGACCACCCGGGTCCCCTGCGGCGACTACTTCGAGATCCGCGACGAGGCACTGCTCGCGCACGCCACCCAGGTCGATCCGGACGGCTTCTGGTTCGTCTGCCCGCGCGACCTGCAGCGTGAGATCTGGCCGACCGAGGACTACCACCTGGCTCGCGCGCTCGTGGACGTCGAGCTTCCCGAGGACGACCTGTTCACCGGAATCCACGCGGACACGGTCTCGCACGCCTGCCACTGACGCGACCGGGAGGCGGCGGTGGCAGACTTGACGTGTGATTACACCTAACGTCCTCGATGAGTCCGTCGTCAATCCTGGCCTCGTGGGCTTCCTCGTCGTGGCGGCGATGGGGTTCGCCCTCTACCTGCTCGTCAAGTCGATGAGGAAGCAGATCTCCAGGATCGAGGTCCCCTCCGAGGCCGAGCTGAGGAAGCAGCAGAGCACCGCCGGCAGCACGACACCGACCGCTCCCTAGCCCGATTCCGCGTACGTCCCCGGTCTGCCGGGGGCGATCGAGGGACGCCCCAGGGCGATCACCCACATCGCCTGATCCCCAGCCGGTGACGGCATGACACGCGCGAAAAACCCGCCCGGCAGGGCCGACACTCCGAGGATGAGCATGGCCGACGACATCGAGGTCTCCGACAACCACGAGGCCGCCCGCTTCGAGATCCTGCTGGACGGCGGGGTCGCCGGGTTCGCCGCGTACCGGCTCCGATCCGGGAAGATCATTTTCACGCACACCGAGATCCTCCCCGAGTTCGAGGGCAGGGGCCTGGGCGGGCGGCTGGCCGCCGCGGCTCTCGACGCGAGCCGTGCCTCCGATCGGATGGTCGTGCCGCTCTGCCCGTTCATCGCCCGCTACATCCGGCGCCACCCCGAATACCAGGATCTGGTGCCGGAGAGCTACCTCGACCTCCTGGACGAGGACGCCTGACCCCGGCGGCCGTACGGCAGGCGCCCGGTTCTCCGGACCTGGCCGACCGGCCCCTCCGCGCGGCCCGGCGTCGGTCCGCCGAGGACCGGACCGCGGCCCTCGCCCTCAGTCCCCGAGGGCGTCCGTCGAGGACCAGGCTCGCTCCAGCGCCCTGGGCAGGCCCCAGCGGCCCAGTGGGGTGAGCACCTCGGTCCTGTCGACGATCCCCAGACACGCCCAGAGCGGGGTGACCGAGCTGAAGAGCGTCTCGGCCGCTTCCAGGTCCTCCGGCTCGTCCATGTCGACGTCGATGTCCTCCGACTCGGCGATGAGCCGGGCGATTCGCTCGGGCGAGGCCAGCACCCCGGGACCGCGCCTGGCCAGGGCCGCGACCACGGCCAGCCAGTCGGCGTGGTGGATCGCGCACAGGGCGGCCAGCACCGAGTCCTCGTGGCTGAGCTCCCCGTCCAGGTCGGTGAAGACCTCCAGCCGGTCCTCCTCCTCCGGCAGATCGGAGATCGGCCCCGCGATACCAGCCGTGACGGTCAGCCAGAGCTCCTCGTCGTCGGCCGGCAGCGGCTCCCCCTCGTACCCGGCGCAGGCCCGCAGCACGTTTCCCGGATAGCCGGGGCCGGCCAGCACCTCGCGCAGCCGGGTGGCCGCGGCCCGCAACTCCCTGACAGGCCGCTCGGGCTCGGGCAGCTCGGCCAGGATGCGCCGCAGCTCGCCCAGGGCGAACGCCTCCTCCTCGTCCCAGGCGGCGAACAGCTCCTCGTCCTGCTCGTCGGAGACCACGGTTCCCGGGACTCGCCCGTCGGGCAGCGGGCCGGTGAGCCAGCGCTCCTGGAAGTCCGCGTAGACCTCCCTGGCCTGCTCGTCACCCCGCGCGAGCGCGTCCGGGTCGATCTCCCCCGCGGCGACCCGCTCCTCCAGGTAGGCGACCAGCCGGTTGAACATCTCCTCGCCGACCGGTCCCCGCTCGTCCTCCTCAGGCCAGACGAAGAAGCTGCGGGTGAGCAGGAGCGGCTCGGTGCCCGTGGACTCCATCCAGCGCTGCACGTCTCCCACGGTCGCACCGCCGGACTCGATCGCACTGAGGGTCGCCTTCGCGGAGTCCCAGAACGGCACCGACAGCGGGTTGCCCGCCGCCAGCAGCGCCCGCCTCAGATCGGGCAGCGCCACCAGCGCCACCCCGGACGGCACGGCGAGCAGCGCACGGGCGACATCACGCCGGGTCAGCTCGGAAGCCGCCCTTCCGGCGTGCACACAGACGAAGTCGAGATCCACGCCCAGTGAGCCTACGCCCGAAGCGCGATGAACACACCTTCCCCTGGCCGACGGCTCGCGAGCCTGCCTCGGGAGGCGACCGGGAAGACGACCGTCCGCCCCGCGCGGCGGCCCCTGGGGCACGACCCTCACCTCGCGGGAAGCAGCACCCGGAGGCTCGGCGGGTTGGAGGCCTTCGCGATCACGGCCTCGGAGAGCACCTGGCACACGTCCGGCTTCCCCTCCCGCCCGGTGCCACCTCCAGCCCCTCGGCCGGGCCGCCGGAGCGATCAGCGAGTGGGCAGCGCGTTCGCGGTCGTTCCCGGGATCACCGCCCCGGAACCCCGGGGCGGTGATCCCGGGAACTTTCCGGCGCCGGGGACGGACGCCCTGCCCGTGACCGTCAACCGGGTTCCGGCCAGGTGTCGGTGTCCCTCTCGGTCTAGTGTGAGAAGAACCGTGACGCGCGATCTCCGCGCACCTCGCGAGGAGAAGTACGCACCGCGTACACCGGAAGGGTCTTCATGAACCGCTTGAAGGACGCGACGAGCCCCTACCTGCTGCAGCACGCGGACAATCCCGTCGACTGGTTCGCCTGGGGCGACGAGGCCTTCGCGGAGGCACGGCGGCGGAACGCTCCCCTGCTGATCAGCGTCGGTTACTCGGCATGTCACTGGTGTCACGTAATGGCTCACGAGTCGTTCGAGGACCCCGGCACGGCCGCGCTGATGAACGAGCACTTCGTCAACGTGAAGGTCGATCGCGAGGAGCGTCCGGACGTCGACGCGGTCTACATGACGGCCACCCAGGCCATGACAGGCCAGGGCGGGTGGCCGATGACCGTCTTCGCCACTCCGGAGGGCCACCCCTTCTACACCGGCACCTACTTTCCCAGGCAGCAGTTCCAGCGGCTGCTGGCCGGGGTGTCGAACGCCTGGAACGGCGACCGGGAGGCGGTGCTCGAACAGAGCTCGAAGATCGTGGAGGCGCTGAACGAGCAGTCGGCGATGCCGTCGGGGCCGCTGCCCACGCCGAGCACGCTCACCCGGGCCGTGCAGAGCCTGGCCGAGTCCTTCGACTCGGCCCGCGGCGGCTTCGGCGGAGCGCCCAAGTTCCCGCCGTCGATGGCCCTGGAGTTCCTGCTGCGTTACGGCGCGACCCCCACCGGCGAGGACGCGCGGGCGACCGCGAACGCGGCGACGTCCATGGCCGGCCGGACGCTGGAGGCCATGGCCAGGGGTGGCATCTACGACCAGCTCGGCGGCGGGTTCGCCCGCTACAGCGTGGACGCGGACTGGGTGGTGCCGCACTTCGAGAAGATGCTCTACGACAACGCCCTGCTCCTGCGGGTCTACACGCACTGGTGGCGCTCAGGCGGCTCCGCCCTGGGCCGGCGGGTGGCGCTGGAGACCGCCGACTGGCTGCTGGCCGAGATGCGCACCCCCGAGGGGGGCTTCGCCTCCGCCCTGGACGCAGACAGCGAGGGTGTGGAGGGCAGGTTCTACGCCTGGACCCCCCGGGAGCTCCGCGAGGTCCTCGGCGAGGAGGACGGTGCCTGGGCGATCGACCTGTTCGAGGTGACGGGGACGTTCGAGCACGGCACCTCGGTGCTCCAGCTCCCCTCCGACCCCACCGATCCCGAGCGGTTCGCCCGGGTGCGCTCCGCGCTGCTGGCCGCGCGGGCCCGCCGGGTGCGGCCCGGGCGCGACGACAAGGTGGTGGCCGCCTGGAACGGCCTGGCCATCGCCGCCCTCGCCGAGACCGGCGCCCTGTTCGACCGGCCGGATCTCGTCGAGGCGGCGCGCGAGGCGGCCACCCTGATCGACGGCCTCCACCTGGACGGTGACCGGCTGCTGCGCACGTCCCGCGACGGCCGCGCCGGCACCAACGCGGGGGTCCTGGAAGACTACGCCGACCTCGCAGAGGGCCTGCTGACCCTTTCCGGGGTGACCGGGGAGGTCCACTGGTTCCGGCGGGCCGAGTCACTGCTGGAGACCGTTCTGGAGCGGTTCTCCGATGGCTCCGGCGGGTTCTACGACACCGCCGACGACGCCGAGCGGCTCTTCCAGCGCCCGCAGGACCCGACGGACAACGCCACCCCCTCCGGCCAGTTCGCCGCCGCGGGGGCGCTGCTGTCGTACGCGGCGCTGACCGGCTCGTCCCGGCACAGGGCGGCGGCCGAGGCGGCCCTGGGCACGGTCACCGTCCTGGCCGACAGGCACGCCCGGTTCGCCGGGTGGGGCCTGGCGGTGGCACAGGCGGCGGTGGCCGGCCCGATCGAGGTCGCGGTCGTGGGGCCGGCCGGCGATCCGGCGACGGCGGCCCTGCACCGGGCCGCTCTGATGTCACCCCTGCCCGGCCTGGTCCTGGCACTCGGAGAGCCCGATTCCGGCGAGATCCCGCTCCTGGCCGGCCGGGGCCTGGTGGGAGGCGTGCCCGCGGCCTACGTATGCCGTGGCTTCACCTGCCGGATGCCCGTCACCACCCCCACGGCCCTGCGAGCCGAGCTGGCGAGCGGGGCGTAGGGTCACTCGCTCCCCGCGGGGGCGACGACACGGCGGCCCAGGCCGTCGAGACCGAGCCCGTCGCCGCCTCCGCCGTCCTGGCCCTCCGGGCCGTTGCCGGGGCCACCCCGCCCCTCGTCGCCCGGAGCCGAGGTCTGGCCGGGGCCGGGGGTCTCCGGTCCGGGACTCGTGCTCTGGGTGGGGCCGAAAGTGCCGGGCTCGTCGGGGTTGGGGGTGACAATGCCCTGGTCACCGCCCTGGTCGTCGTATCGGCCGCCGGAGCCGTAGTCGTCGTACGGGTTGGAGTAGCCGTAGCTGGACGGCTCCTTGAACTCCTTGACCGGCTTGCCGTCCATCGCCTCGGTCATGAAGGCGCGCCAGATCTGGGCGGGATAGGATCCGCCGTACTGGGCGCTGCCGTTCACGGTCACCGGCTTGTTGTCGTCGCGGAACATGTTGACCGCCGTCGCCAGCTGCGGGGTGAACCCGGCGAACCAGACGGCCGCCGACTCGTCCGTGGTGCCGGTCTTGCCCGCCACGGGGCGGTCGTACAGGCGGGCTCCCGAGCCGGTGCCCGCCTCGACGACCTGGGTCAGCGCGTAGGTGGCGTCGATGGCGGCCTGCTCGCTGAAGGCGCGCTTCCCCCTGGTGGAGCTCTTCACGACCTTCCCGTCGGCGTCGGTGACCGAGCGGATCACATGGGCCTCGCGGTGGACGCCCTCCGCGGCGAAGGTGGCGAAGCCCGAGGCGTTCTGCACCGCGCTCACCGAGGCCACGCCGAGCGGGAGGGTGGCCGCGGCCCGATGCGGGTCGAGCTGTTTGCCGGGGATTCCGGCGGCCTCGGCGACCTTGACCACCTTGTTCAGGCCGATCTTCTGGGCGAGGTCGACGAAGGCGGTGTTCACCGAACTCTGGGTCGCCTTGACGAGGTTGACCTGGCCGTAGGAGTAGCCGCCCGAGTTGGGGATGTCTGCGGAGGCGATCCGCAGCGGCGAGTTGCCGTCGACCCTGGTGTCGAGGCCGAAGCCGTTGTTCAGGGCCGCGGCCAGCGTGTACGCCTTGAAGGTCGATCCGGCCTGTACCTTGGCCGAGAACGAGTTGTCGAACTTGTTGGCGGCGTAGTCGCGGCCGCCGTAGAAGGCGAGGACCTCACCGGTCGCGGGATCGACGGCGGCCAGCCCGGCGCGGACCTTCTTGGGGGTGCTCTCCGGCAGGACCGAGGTGACGGCGCGCTCGGCGGCGGCCATCAGGTTCTTGTCGAAGGTCGATACGATCTTCAGCCCGCCCTGGTTGATGACCTCGTCGGTGTAGCCCCTGCTTTTGAGCTCGGCCGCCACCTGGTCGAGCATGTAGCCCTCCTGCCCCTTGGGCGCGAAGATCGCTTTGGGCTTTCTGAGGGTGGGGAAGGTCACCTCGGCGGCCTCGGTGGAGGTGACGGCCCCGATGGCCACCATCCCGTCGATCACCGACCTCCAGCGGTCCCTGGCCGCGTAGAGGTCCGCGCCCTGCGGGTCGGCGAACCTGGAGGGCTGCTGGATCACCGCGGCGAGGTAGGCCCCCTCGGCGAGGGTCAGCTTGCCCACGTCCTTGCGGAAGTAGGCGTCGGCCGCCGCCTGGACCCCGTCGGCGCCCCGGCCGAAGTAGATCGTGTTGAGGTACTGCTCCAGCACCCAGTCCTTCGACTTCGACTGGTCCACCTTCAGGGAGATCATGATCTCCTTGAGCTTGCGGATTATGGAACGTTCCTGGCTGAGACCGCTGTAGTAGTTGCGGACCATCTGCTGGGTGATCGTGGAGCCGCCCTGAAGCTGCTGCCCGGTGACCGTGGACCACATGGCCCGGAAGGTGCCCTTGAGGGAGATGCCCTGGTCGTTGTAGAACGAGCGGTTCTCCGCGGCGATGACCGCGTTCCGCAGGCTCTGCGGAACCTTGTCCAGGGTCACGCTCTTGCGGTTGACCCCCTGCTTGGCCAGCACGGTCTTGCCGTCCCGGTAGAAGATCACCGAGCCCTGCGCGGTGGCCCTGGGCTGCGTGCTGTCCGGGATGGGGGTCATCGCCCACACCACCCCGAGCAGGCCGATCACCGAGATGACACCGACGCCGAAGACGATGAGTGTGATCCGCAGGAGCTTCCTCCTGGGACTGCCCGTCCCGCCCTTTAGCACGCGTGACCCCCCGATCGGATCCGTCGCAGACCCCCGACGGTTGCGCGGACCGTTAAGGGTAAACGATGGATAACGGTGTCTGGCCCCTGCTTGGCATGGTACGGCTAGCTCCTCCCCTTGCGTGGGACATCGGCCACCAAAGGCAGAACACGGTATGGCACAGGGGTGTCCAAGGCGATCACCGACGAGGTCCTGACCACGCCCCGGACGTCAACGATCAGGTCAATTACCCGCTGCAGATCGGCATTGCTGCGCGCCACCACGCGGCAGTGCATGTCGTCACCGCCGGTGATCGTGTGCACCTCCAGCACCTCGGGGATGGCCGCGAGTTGCACGGCGACCGGGTCGTGCCCGCTGACCTGGCGGATCTGCAGGGTCACGAACGCGGTCACGTCGTAGCCGAGTGCCGCGGGGGCGATGTCCGGGCCGAACCCGGTGACCACCCCCCGGGCGACCAGCCGATCGAGGCGTGCCTGCACGGTCCCCCTGGCCACTCCGAGCCGCCGCGAGCACTCCAGCACCCCGAGTCTGGGCTCCGCCGCGAGCAGGGCGATGAGACGGGCGTCGAGCTGATCGATCGTCATGATGTACAGGTGCTCCGCGATGATCGGCAACTGATTGTGCATATTGTGCACTATTTAATGTGAGTGTTGCACAAACAGACCAGCAAATCAGAAAGTACTCGCATGAGCGATATCTTTCCGGTGAACGGTATGGACTCCGTGGTTTTCGCGGTGGGCAACGCCAAGCAGGCCGCCCACTACTACTCCAGCGCGTTCGGCATGCGGCTCGTGGCCTATCGGGGCCCGGAGAACGGCAGCCGCGACGAGGTGGCGTACGTCCTCACCTCGGGCGCCGCCAGGTTCGAGTTCCGCGGGGCGGTGCGCCCCGGCACCGAGGTCGCCCGCCATGTGGCCGAGCACGGTGACGGTGTGATCGACCTCGCCATCGAGGTCCCCGACGTGGACACGGCCTACGCCCACGCGCTCGCCCAGGGCGCGCGGGGGCTGTCGGAGCCGCGGGTGCTGGAGGACGAGCACGGCAAGGTGGTGGTCGCGGCGATCGCCACCTACGGCGAGACCCGGCACACCCTCGTCGACAGGTCCAACTACAGCGGTGTCTACCTGCCCGGCTACCTCCCGGCGGACCCCCTGGTCGCGGCCCCCGACGTGAAGAACGGCCGCCTGTTCCAGGCCGTCGACCACTGCGTCGGCAACGTGGAACTCGGCAAAATGGACGAGTGGGTGGAGTTCTACAAGCGGGTCATGGGCTTCACCAACATGGCGGAGTTCGTCGGCGACGACATCGCCACCGAATACTCGGCGTTGATGTCCAAGGTGGTCGCGGACGGCACCCGCAAGGTGAAGTTCCCGCTCAACGAGCCGGCGATCTCCAGGAAGAAGTCGCAGATCGACGAGTACCTGGAGTTCTACGGCGGCCCCGGCGTGCAGCACATCGCGCTGGCCACCAACGACATCCTCGGCAGCGTCGACCGCATGCGCGAGGCCGGGGTCGGCTTCCTGGACACTCCCGCCTCCTACTACGACGACCCGGAACTGCGGAAGCGCATCGGCGAGGTCCGCGCGCCGATCGAGGAGCTGAAGAAGCGCGGGATCCTGGTCGACCGGGACGAGGACGGCTACCTGCTGCAGATCTTCACCAAGCCGGTGCAGGACCGTCCGACCGTGTTCTTCGAGCTGATCGAGCGGCACGGCTCGCTCGGCTTCGGCAAGGGCAACTTCAAGGCGCTCTTCGAGGCGATCGAGCGTGAGCAGGACCTCAGGGGAAACCTGTGACCTCGGCTCAGAGGTAACCCACAACCGCCTTTGGCTTTGTGATGGCGCTCTTCCGGCAATCACCTGCGAATGGGATCAATACCGCCACCGCCGGATGACCGGGGATCGGACCCGTGGTCCGATCCCGCTCCGCCGGGGCCGGGCCACCCAGGCCCCGGCCCCGGTCCTCACCACGGCCCCGGCCCGCACCCCGGCCCCGGCCCGCAATCCGGCCCCGGCCACACCCCAGGCCCCGACCCCGGCTACGGTCCCGGTCCCGGCTACGGCGGGGGGCCCTTCGGCGGGTCCCCCCAGGCCGGGGACATGCGGCTGGGTGGACGATGGCGCCGCCTGTTCGCGGGCATCCTCGACCTCGTCATCATCAGCCTCATCTCCGCACCGTTCAGCTACCGGACCGTCAGCACCGTCACGGGCTCCGAGGGCTTCGTCGCGATAACGCCCCGCGCGGAGACCCTCCTGGTGGCGGTGATCGGCTTTCTGTACTACTGGCTGCTGACCGCCTTCTGGAACGGGCAGACGCTCGGCAAGCGCCTCTTCCACCTGCGCGTGGCCGACCTCGGCGGGCGGAGGGCCGACGTCGGGCAGACCGCGATTCGCGAGCTGGTCCGGTGGGTGATGTACATCACCTGCTGCCTGGGGTGGATAGACCTGGCTTTCATCCTTTTTCAGTCACGCAAGCAGGCCGTGCATGACATCGCAGCCAGAACGCTTGTCATAGACGCCTGATCGACGCAGGTCAGTCGCGTAGTGTGCCATGCACGAGCTCGGCTCAGCGGGCCGGGGAAGGAGTGTTAGGGGTATGGCGTACAAACGGCTGGCCACCACGGCGACCGCCGCTCTGCTCAGCACGCTCGGGACCATCGGCACGGTCGCCTGTGCCGCGTCGAGCGGGGAGAGCGTCCCTGCGGCGAACTCGACGGTGAACTCGACAGTGAACTCGACGGTGAACTCGACGGTGTCTGGCCCCTCCGCCTCCCCCATGTCCAGCTCCGCCGACAACAGGGCCAGGCCCGGCGCCCCCGGGATCGGCGACTCCGACTTCCCCACCGACGGCAACGGCGGCTACGACGTCGACCACTACCTGCTCAAGCTGGGCTACACCCCGTCTTCCAAACACCTGGCCGGGACGGCCAGGATCGAGGCCCGGGCCACCCAGCACCTGGCGAGCTTCAACCTCGACCTCTCGGGCTTCACGGTCAGCCGGGTCACCGTGGACGGCAGGCCCGCGAGATTCGACCGGGCCGGAAGCGAGCTCACCGTCACCCCCGCCGAGTCCATCCCGGACGAGGCGACGTTCGCCGTCGAGGTCGCGTACGCCGGAGAGCCCAAACCTGTCCGGAACTCCTCCAATCTGGGCACGTACGGCTTCATTCCGACCCGGGACGGCGCCTTCGTCACGGGCCAGCCCAACGGGGCCAAGACCTGGTTCCCCAGCAACGACCACCCCGCCGACAAGGCGCGCTACGACTTCGAGCTCACCGTGCCCGCGGGGCTGACGGCGCTGGCCAACGGCGAGCTCGTCGGCGAGCCGAGGACCGTCGGGGGCAGGACGACCTTCCGGTGGCGGGAGAGCCACCCGATGGCCAGTTACCTGGCCACCATGACGCTGGGCAGGTTCGAGGTGCTTCAGGGCAAGACCGCCGGGGGCCTGAAGAATCTGGCGGCCGTCGACCCGATCTTCCATGGCTCGCTGCGGAGGTTGTACGACGTGTCGGGCAAGGTCACCGACTACTGGAGCACGCTCTTTGGCCCCTACCCCTTCTCCTCGACCGGGGGCGTGGTCGACGACTTCCCCGCGGGCTACGCGCTGGAGAACCAGACCAAGCCCATGTACGGCGGGTTCGCCCCCGACGACGACATCATCGCCCACGAGCTGGCCCACCAGTGGTTCGGCGACAGCCTCAGCATCAAGCGGTGGAAGGACCTGTGGCTCAACGAGGGCTTCGCGACCTACGCCGAGTGGCTCTGGTCGGAGCACGAGGGCCGGTCCACCACCGAACAGCTCTTCCGCAGGAACTACGCCGCCGCCGCCGACGCCCCCATCTGGAGCTACGCCCCCGGCCGGGCCAGGCCGGAGGACCTGTTCAACAACTCCGTCTACACCCGGGGCGGTATGACGCTGCACGCGCTCAGGCAGCGGATCGGCGATCCGGCGTTCTTCAAGCTCCTGAAGCAGTGGGTCGCCACGCACAAGTACGGGAGCGTCACGACCCCGGAGTTCATCGCGATGGCCGAGAAGATCTCCGGCAAGAACCTCGAAGCCCTCTTCGACGCCTGGTTGTTCACCGCGGAGAAGCCGTCCACCTGGTGACGCGGCGGCGGGCCTCACGGGCCGGGTCCGGCCCCCCTGAGAAGCCGGACGAGGCATCCCCGCGCCCGCCCTGACCCGGCTGCGAACCTGGCGTGCCGGGTCCTGGGGACTCAGGTAAAGCTGATCTTGTATCCGTCCGTCCGCAGGGAGCCCAGCACCTCCTCGGAGTGCACCGGCCCCCTGGTCTCCAGCTGGAGCTGCACCTCGACCTCGCCGGGGTGCATGCCCAGCCGCTCGTGCACGATGTCGAGCACGTTGGCGCCGAGTTCCGCCAGCCTGGCCAGCAGCGTCGCCAGCGCACCCGGCCTGTCGGAGAGCGGCACCCGCACGGTGAGATAGCGCCCCGCCGCGGCCAGGCCGTGCCGGAGAACCTTGACCAGCAGCAGCGGGTCGATGTTGCCCCCGGAGAGCACCGCCACCACGGGCGGCTCGAAGACCCGCGGGTGGGCCATGATCGCGGCCACCCCGGCCACACCCGCCGGCTCGACGACCTGCTTGGCCCGTTCGAGACAGAGCACCAGCGCCTGGGAGATCTGGCTCTCGGTGACGGTGACGACGTTGTCGACCAGATAGTGGATCAGCTCGAAGGGCAGCTCACCCGGGCGGCCCACGGCGATGCCGTCGGCCATCGTCGAGGCGGGCCGGACCTCGACCGGATGCCCGGCGGCCAGCGACGCCGGGTAGGCGGCGGCCCGCTCGGCCTGGACCCCGACGATCCGCACGCCCGGCCTCAGCGACTTGACCGCCAGCGCGACCCCGGCGGCCAGCCCGCCGCCGCCCAGCGACATCACGATCGTGCCGACCTCGGGGAGCTGCTCCACGATCTCCAGCCCGATCGTGCCCTGCCCGGCGATGACGGCGGGGTGGTCGAAGGGGTGGATGAACACCGCTCCGGTCCGCTCGGCGTGCTCCCTCGCCCGGTCCAGCGCGACGTCCACGGTGTCTCCCGCGAAGATCACCTCGGCGCCGTACGAGCGGGTGGCGGCCACCTTGGGCAGCGGCGCTCCCTGCGGCATGTAGACCGTCGAGGAGGTCCCGACCAGTCCGGAGGCGAGTGCCACGCCCTGCGCGTGGTTGCCCGCACTGGCCGCGACCACCCCTCGCCGCCGCTCACTCTCGGTCAGCCCGGCGATCCTGACGTACGCCCCCCGGATCTTGAAGGAACCCGAGCGCTGCAGGTGCTCGCACTTGAGGTGGACGGGCCCGCCGACGACGCCCGACAGCACGTGTGAGTGGAGCAGCGGAGTGCGCAGGGCGACGTCGGCCAACGACTCGCGCGCGGCGACCACATCCTCGTAGGTCACCCGGGACTCCGACATGCGGGCCATCGTACGACGCGCGCTCGCGTTCTCGCACCGGACCGGGCGGGAGCGCGCGCCGTACGGGGCTCCGGCCACCACCTGCGATCGCCCCCAGTCGCTTACAAGAACTTCACAAGACGGTGCGGGCAGACTCACAGAGATGGGATCGGAATCGGTTCCTGGACAACACGGAGCGCAAGATGTACGCGGTGGCTCACACCGGGGGGGCAGGGTGTCCTGAGATGACGGATGGGCGGTTCACTGAGGAGGAGTACGTCGAATGGGCGACGCGGTGGCTCGGCGACCGCCCGATCCCCGGCGAGCTGCTGCGGATGGTCGCCATCCAGGCCGCCCGGCCCCTGGACGCGGGCCGGGACGCCGACCCGCTGTACGAGATGGAGATCACCGTGCTGGGGCCGGGGAGCACCCATCCGGTGTTCGACGACGACGCCAACCGGGATATCGGCGGGTCCTGGTCGGAGGTGCTGAACCACCTGTTCCCCGTCGTGGAGACGTTCAACTCGCCCTCGTACGGCGATGGCGTGTACGGATACTGGCTGCACCCGGATGAGCGTGCGGAGCGGCCGCCGATCGTCGCGATCGACAGCGAGGGCACCTTCTTCGCGCCGAGGGGCAGCACCCTCCTTGAGGCGCTGATCAACGATTCCGGCGTCGACGGTGCGGCGTTCGAGCGCCTGGCGAACCGGTTCGCCGCCATCGGCCTGCCGATCTCCCCGCGCAGCCGTGCCGAGATCCCCTCGTCCGCCATCGTCATGGACCCCGAGACACTGGAGAAGATCGTGGACGCCGAACACCGAGCGGCCCATACCGCGAACAGAGCCCTCGCCTCGCGATGACCGTCCAGTCCGAATGGCGGGACCGATCGCTTCTCGGCCCATCCGGCTTCGGCGACGAGCAGCTCAAGATCCGCTGATCTTACGGGTGGTCGGCGGGCGGACGGGCGGAGAAGACCAGGACCGAGGCGGTGAAGCCGTGGACGTGGTTGTGGCCGCCTACCGGGCCCACCTCTCCCGCGGCGAAGAACCCGGCCACCCCGATGGGGCCCAGGGTGTCGCGGACGGCGACGGCGTCGTGGTCGGCGCTGCCGAACATGGCCGAGCCCCGGCCGTTGCAGGAGAACAGCAGGGCACCGTCCACCCGGCCGAACGCCTCTCGATGGGCGTCGAGCAGCTCGTACAGGTCCTCGTCGGCGGTGGCGGCGTCGCGGACCTGGAACCGGACGGTACGCCCGATCTCGACGACGTCGCCGATGGCCACCGCCTCACGTTCGGGGTCGATGCCGAGCACACCCCTGATCAGGAAGTCGCCGCGCTCGTGCCGCTCCGCGTACTCGTCCATGGCGATGCCGATCTGCAGCCCCGAGGCGACCAGGTCGCGGTCGTCCTCGTCCAGGGCGCTGACGATCTCCTCCAGCCGCGCCAGGGCGGGCTGCCCCGCGAGTTCGAGCAGCAGGTTGTCCTCGACGGAGGTGACGGCCATCGTCGGGCCGATCGGGCGGCAGCCCTGGCTGACCACGGTGCTGACGTTGAGGTCACCGCTGAGCAGCACCCCGACGGCCCCCTCGGTGTAGATCCTTCCGTCGGCGAACAGCCGCACCGCGCCGCGGCCCTGGATCGCGTTGGCCAGACCGCCGATCAGCGGAAGGTCTCCCATGACCTCCTCCGATCGCTCGACGAAACCGTCGGTGGGGAAGGTATAGGGGTCGGCGAGCAGGATGGCTGCGTGATCGTCGGGGCCGCGGTCGGGCAGGCCGACCACGACGAAGCGGTCGTCGGTCCGCAGCGTGTCGAGCGCGAAGGTCGTCAGCCTGGCCCCGCCGAGGGTGGCGGCCCAGGCGCTGACCGCCGGGGTGACCTCCACCCCCTGCCCGTCACCGATGACCCCGGTGGCGCTGCAGCCAAGGACGGCGGCGCCCGGTGCCATGCTCATCGCACGCAGTCCGGCGCGGGAGACGTCGTCGGGATCGTCCCCGCAGATGAAAAAGCAGAGCAGGTCAGCGGGTCCGGACAGACCGGACAGAGCCTGGCGCACCGCGGTCTCGGCTGCGGCGACCAGATCGGACCCCACCGCGAGGCCATCGGCGAAACGGCTCGTCATCAGCGCCACTCGTCTCGCCTCTCCCTCTTGTCTGACGGCTCGCCCGGGAGTGACCGTGGTCTCGCCCGAAGCTCGCCGTGAAGTTCGTGAATGCCGGAACCCTCTGACGTCCCCCTCCGAGGCCGTCCTGATGCTTGATCCTGAAGTCATCCGGTGTCTTGTCTTGGAGCGATTCTCCCCACTGCCGACACAAGCACTCGCGTCAAGCCCCACACAATAGTCAAGATCCGAAAGAGGGATGAGAGTGCCGGATCGGGTGTTGTGGACGTAGGCTCGATCCCGTGCCTCAAATCCCAGAGCCACGTACTCTGCGCGAGCTGCGCGCGAGCGGCCATATTCACCGTACGGTAAAGGCCGAGATCCGTGAGAACCTCCTGGCCCGCCTGCGGGCAGGAGAGTCGCGGTTCCCCGGCATCGTGGGCTTCGACGACACCGTCCTGCCATACCTGGAGCGGGCGCTGCTCGCCGGCCATGACCTGGTCCTGCTCGGTGAGCGTGGCCAGGGCAAGACCCGGTTGATCCGCACCGTGACCGGGCTCCTCGACGAGTGGACCCCCGTCGTCGAGGGCTGCGAGATCAACGACCATCCCTACCAGCCCTCGTGCGTCCGCTGCCGCCGCCTGGCCGACGAGGCGGGTGAGGAACTGCCGATCTCCTGGAGACAACGGGACGAGCGGTACGGCGAGAAACTCGCCACCCCGGACACCTCCGTCGGCGACCTGATCGGCGACATCGATCCAATCAAGATCGCCGAGGGGCGCACGCTCGGCGACCCGGAGACCGTCCACTACGGTCTGGTCCCCAGGAGCAACCGGGGCGTGTTCTCCGTCAACGAGCTGCCCGACCTGGCCGAGCGCATCCAGGTCTCGCTGCTCAACGTGCTGGAGGAGCGCGACATCCAGGTCAGGGGCTACAACCTGCGCCTGCCCCTGGACATCCTGCTGATCGCCAGCGCCAACCCCGAGGACTACACCAATCGCGGCCGGATCATCACTCCGCTGAAGGACCGTTTCGGCGCCGAGATCCGCACCCACTACCCGCTCTCGATCGAGACCGAGCTGGTGCTGATCCGTCAGGAGGCCGCTCTCGACCAGGTGGGTGCCGACCTGCCCGACCACCTGATCGAGGTGATCGCCCGCTTCACCCGGCTGGTCCGCGAGTCCACCGCCGTGGACGCGCGCTCGGGCGTCTCGGCACGCTTCTCCATCGCCGCGGCCGAGACCGCGGCCGCCTCAGCCGTCCGGCGTGCGGCGCTGACCGGCGAGGACCACGCGGTGGCCAGGGTCGCCGACCTGCCGGGGATCGTGCACACGCTCCGCGGCAAGGTGGAGTTCGAGGTGAGCGAGGAGGGCCGGGAGACCGAGGTGCTCTCGCACCTGCTCCGCAGGGCGGTGGCCGAGACGTTCCGCGGCACGCTCGGCGGCACGGACCTGGCCCCGCTGCTGGACAGGTTCGCAGAGGGCGTCCAGGTCGAGTCAGGGGTGACGGTCCCGGCGGCCGAGCTGCTGCGCAGGATCGGCCCGGTGCAGGGCCTGGCGAAGATCATGTCCCAGCTCGGCATCGGCGACGAGTCGCCCGGCCACGCCGCCGCCGCGCTGGAGTTCGCCCTGGAGGGCCTGTACCTCCTGCGTCGGCTCTCCAAGGACGAGGTGGACGGCACGACGACCTACCGCACCTGAGGTGTCTGGCATGAGCTATCGCTATGGCGAATACCGGGACGGGCCCGACCCGCTCGCCCCTCCGTACGACGTCCGTTCGGCGCTGGACCGGATGGGCGACGCGATCCTGTCCGGTTCCAACCCCGCCCACGCCCTGCGGGACCTGCTCAAGGAGGGCCTGCCGGGCGCGCAGAATCGGCGCGGGCTTGACGATCTGCTCCGCGAGGTGCGGCGCCGGCGCCGGGAGCTACGCGAGCGCGGGCGCCTGGACGGCACGCTGGAGCGGGCCAGGGCACTGCTGGACAAGGCGATCGGCCAGGAGCGGGCCGAGCTGTTCCCCGACCCCTCGGACGAGGCCAGGCTGCGTGAGGCGGAGCTGGCCGCCCTTCCCGACGACACGGCGAGTGCCATCCGGGAACTGGGGGACTACCGGTGGCGCTCGGCCGCCGCCAGGCAGACCTTCGAGGAACTGCGCGACCTGCTGCGCGGGGAGGTGCTCGACAGCCAGTTCCGCGGCATGCGGCAGGCCCTGGCCGATCCCGACCCCGCCGCCATGGAGCGGGTCAGGGAGATGATGTCCGACCTGAACGACATGCTCGACCGGGATGCCCGTGGCGAGCACACTCAGGCTGATTTCGAGCAGTTCATGTCGAAATATGGGGACATGTTTCCGGAGTCGCCGCGGAACCTGGAGGAGCTGGTCGACACCCTCGCCCGGCGGGCCGCGGCCACCCAGCGCCTGCTGGCCTCCCTGACCCCGGCCCAGCGCGAGGAACTGGGCCGGCTGATCGAGCAGACGCTCGCCCAGGCCGGGCTGGACGAGCAGATGCGCCGCCTGGGCGAGTCCCTGTATGCCCGCCGCCCCGACCTCGCCTGGAACACCCCGGAGCGGCTGAGCGGCGACGAGCCGATGGGGATGTCCGACGCGGTGAGCGCGCTGGACGAGCTCGCCGACCTGACCCAGCTGGAGGCCGCGCTCCGCCAGGACTACCCCGGCGCCCGGATGGACGACATCGACGAGGCCGCGATCCGGCGTGCCCTCGGCCGCTCAGCCGTCGACGACCTGCAGGCGCTCAGGCAGGTCGAGCGCGAGCTGGAGCAGCAGGGTTACCTGCTGCGCCGGCGCGGCAAGCTGGAGCTCACCCCGAAGGCCGTCAGGCGCCTGGGTGAGACCGCGCTGCGCCGCGTCTTCGCCTCCCTGGAGAGCGGACGCCGCGGCGATCACGACCAGGTGGACGCCGGCTCGGCCGGTGAGCTCACCGGCTCCTCACGGCCCTGGCGGTTCGGCGACGAGCAGCCGATCGACGTGGTCCGCACGGTGATCAACGGCGTCCGGCGCGGAGGGAGCACCGGCGCGGTGACCCTGTCCGTCGACGACTTCGAGGTGGCCGAGACCGAGCGGCGTACGGCGGCGGCGGTCTGCCTGCTGGTCGACCTGTCCTATTCGATGGCGCTCCGCGGCACCTGGGCAGCCGCCAAGCAGACGGCGATGGCGCTGCAGGCGCTGGTGGCCTCGAAGTTCCCGCAGGACTCGGTGCAGATCATCGGCTTCTCCAACTACGCCCGCGTGCTGCAGCCCGACGAGCTGGCGGGCCTGGAGTGGGACATGGTTCAGGGGACGAACCTGCACCACGCCCTGCTGATCGCCGGGCGCCACCTGGACCGCCACCCCGACTTCGAGCCGGTCGTGCTGGTGGTCACCGATGGTGAGCCCACCGCCCACCTGCGGCGCAACGGCTCGGCGGCCTTCGAGTGGCCGCCCACCCAGGAGACGCTGGAGCTGACGCTCGCCGAGGTCGACAAGATGACCCGGCGCAGAGCGACGCTCAACGTCTTCATGCTCGCCGATGACGAGCGTCTGAAGGATTTCGTGAACGAGGTCGGGCGACGCAACGGCGGCCGGGTCTTCTCTCCCGGCGCCGACCGCCTGGGAGAGTACGTCGTCAGCGACTTCCTGCGGGCCCGCCGCACGCGCTGACGGGTCCCCAGCCTACCTGAGGGCTCAGAAGTCGGCGTAGCCGTCGAGCGCCAGGTCGAAGCCGTCGTGGTAGTGGCGGTAGGAGCGGTAGCAGGGACGCCACGCCGTGCTGTTGCCGACGCCCGCGCGGGCGTCGGCGATCGCGGAGGGGATCCGCCGGGGAGAGAGCAGGAGGCCGCCGCCGAGATAGCGATCGTCGGCGAGGACCGTGGGGGTGCCCGGATCACCGCTCGCGTAGCGGCCACGGCGCCAGCCGCTCTCCTCGTCCCAGACCAGCGCGTCGCCTCCGGCCAGGCGGACGGTGACGGTGCGCGGGTCACAGGGCCCCTGCCACCAGCTCTCGACCTGGTCACCCAGGGCTTCGACCACGAGGCCGGCATAGTGGGCCGGCTGGTCCCGCCACTCCTCGGTGTACGGCTCAACGTGTTTGACAGCCACGGCTGGCACTCCTTCGTGCCGTCTTAATCTCTGTTCGCTGGAAGGCCCGCCCGGCACGACCACGACTTCGCCGCCGGTCTCATCACACGGGAACGGACTCTTTCGATCCTACTCATCCCCGGGTGTGGTCAGAGCAGGATTCGAAGATCGGCCACTCCTCAAACCGTGACCCTTCCGTAACAACGCCTTCGGGACTGCCGCCGTCTACCTAGTAAAGAAAGTTCACCAATTCAAGGGGGAGGAATGAGTCCGATGCTCGCGGGAATTCTCGTGGCACTGATGCTCATTGTCTGCGTCTGCTTCGAGTTGTGCATGGTCCCGCACGGCCGGGACCGGCACGACGCCATCGACGGCGAGTGACATCCCCCCAGATGTCCGGCCACCCCGGTCTTCACGGCACCCGCGGGACGACCAAGGGGCCGGGACCCACCCGCCCGCCGCACCGGAACCTCCTTCAAAAGATCACTGCAGGTCGGTGACGGCCAAGCGAGCCGTACCCAGAAGAGATCGACGAAGACTAATGTCTGGCACATGACAGACCTGCTGCTTTGGCTGCACATCGGCTTTTCGATCTTCGCTCTGGGCCCGGTGACCGCCGCCATGATGTCCACTCCCAGATTCATCCGTGCCAAGAACGTCGACGTCCTGCGCTACCTGCACAAGACCACCCGCATCTATGGCTTCGCCTCCCTGGGGATCTTCCTGTTCGGCCTGTTGCTGGGCCGCGAGTTCCTCGGCAGGCCGTACCTGTCGGCCTCCATGACGCTCTTCATCGTCACCTTGGGACTGCTGTTCATGGTGGCCCGCGACCAGGGCGCCGCCATCCGGGTCCTCTCCAGCGAGAGCCCGGAGGACGACGCCAAGGTTCAGGTCGGCCGGATCGCCGCGTTCTCCGGCGTGATCGTGCTGATCTGGATCGTCATCCTGGCGCTGATGGTCTGGTTCAACCCGGCCTGAGCACGCCCGCGTTCCTACCCCAGCGCCTGGGTGAGGTCGGCGAGGAGATCGTCGATCGACTCGATGCCGACCGACAGGCGGACCAGGTCACCGGGGACCTCCAGCGGCGAGCCCGCCACGGAGGCGTGGGTCATCCGGCCGGGGTGCTCGATCAGCGACTCCACCCCGCCGAGCGACTCGCCCAGGGTGAACAGCCTGGTCCGGTCGCACACCTCGACCGCCTCGGCCTCCCCCCCGGCCATCCGGAAGGAGACCATGCCACCGAAGCGCCTCATCTGCTTGGCCGCCACCTCGTGACCGGGGTGATCGGCCAGGCCCGGATAGAGCACCGAGGTGACCCGCGGATGGGCGAGTAGCAGGTCCACCACCCGCTCGGCGTTCTCGCAGTGCCGGTCCATCCGCACCCCGAGCGTCTTGAGACCGCGCAGCGTCAGCCAGGCGTCGAACGGCCCGGCCACCGCGCCCATCGCGTTCTGGTGGTACGCGAGCTGCTCGCCCAGCCCGGCGTCGCGTGCGACGAGCGCGCCGCCGACCACGTCGGAGTGGCCGCCCACGTACTTGGTGGTGGAGTGCACGACGACGTCCGCGCCCAGCGCCAGCGGCTGCTGCAGGTACGGGGAGGCGAAGGTGTTGTCCACCACCAGCAACGCACCGCAGTCGCGCGCGAGCTGGGCCAGGGCCGCGATGTCCGCGATGCCGAGCAGCGGGTTGGTGGGCGTCTCCACCCAGATGATCCTGGTCTTCTGGGTCACCGCGGCCGCCACCGCCGCCAGGTCGCCCAGCGGCACCGGGTCGTAGTGCAACCCCCAGCGCTCGTGAACCTTGGCGAACAGGCGATAGGTGCCCCCGTAGGCGTCGTTCGGGATGATGACATGGTCGCCCGGCTTGCAGATCGTGCGGAGCACCGTGTCCTCGGCCGCCAGGCCCGAGGCGAAGGCCAGACCGCGGCTGCCGCCCTCGACCGCGGCCATGGCCTCTTCCAGCGCCGTCCTGGTCGGGTTGGCCGACCGGCTGTACTCATATCCGGCGCGCAGACCGCCCACGCCGTCCTGCTTGTAGGTGGATACCGCGTAGATCGGCGGAACCACCGCCCCGGTGTAGGGGTCGGGTTCCTGACCTGCGTGGATGGCCAGCGTCTCGAATCCTTGGTTCATGGGGTCAACGCTACTCGCAACATCGGCGTTCCCAGAGCGCGGACGACCGCTCCGTACGGCCCTCCCGCACTCCCCCACCGAAGAGCACGAACAACCACTACGCACCACCCTCCGCGATTCCCTCGGCGCGCTCCCCGGTGATCCGCGAGAGCAGGACCGGGTCGGCGAGCGTCAGGGCGACGCCGACCAGCAGGCCGACGACCGGCAGCAGAGTTCCGACGACGGTCATTTCCCTCTCCCCCTTCGACGTCTCAAGCATCGGTGCGGCCGCCCTGGCACCGCCTCCGCTGAAGGGCCGGTTCGAACCGGGACGGCTCAGCCGAACGGCCGATACGTCACCTCCCCCTTCAGGTTTAGGCTCTGGGACCGTGGGGGAAACGAACCGGCTCGTCTACTGGGTCAAAAGGCTCAGCGAGATCGTGTTGATCGGCTGGCTCCTCCTGCTCCTGCTGATCGACGTTCTGGTGGTGGCGGGCTCGGGCAACGGGGCGACGTGGCCGAGTCTCGTGTGCGGTGTGGTGGGCGTCGCGGCGGTGCTGTGGCGCCGCCGCCGGCGGGTCGGCGGGTTCGTCGCCCTGCTGGCGGTGTCGTTCCTGTGCAGCCTGGTCATCGGCATCGCCGAGGGGAACGGCACGCCCGGCCTGGCCGAGATCGGGACGCTGCTGGTCCTCACCGTCGGCGGGCTGCGCGCGATCGAGCCGGTGCGGCGGGCCGCGCTGTTCTCGCTGGCGGCGATGGTCGTGCTGGAGGCCTCCTGCGTACGACTGAACGAGACGACCGCCAGTGTGGTCACCGGCTTCCTGCTCTTCGTGAGCTGGTCGTTCGCCGCCGGTATCGGCGCCTACCTCCGCTTCCAGCAGGAGCGCCGCAGGGAGGCCGTGGAATCGGTACGGCGGGCCGAGCGCCTGGAGCTGGCCAGGGAGCTGCACGACCTGGTCGCCCACCACATCACCGGGATCGTGGTGCAGGCGCAGGCCGCCAAGGTCGTCGCCGAGCGGAAGCCGGAGGCCGTGATCCCCTCCCTGGAGGCGATCGCCGGCGCCGGGGCCGACGCGCTGACCTCGATGCGCCGCCTGGTCAGCGTGCTCCGCGCGCAGGACGAGGCCACCCGCTCACCGGGCAGCACGCTCATGGACATGCGCACGATGGTCGAGCGTTTCTCCACCGCCGGCCCCCAGGTCGCCTTCGACATCGGTCAGGGCATCACCGACGGCACCGTGGCCCCGGAGGTGATGACCACCCTCCACCGGGTCCTCCAGGAGTCGCTGACCAACGTCCGCCGGCACGCTCCTGGCACCGGCTGGGTCGAGGTGGACCTGAGGCTGACCGACGGCTCCGACCCGCGTGTCTGGGCCAAGAGCAGGCGCGCGGGGAACGGCTGGGAGCCGGGGAACCCGGAAAACCCTGCCGGGGACGCCGTGCGGCTGCGGGTGCGCAACTACGGCTCGGCGTCCGATGTCAGGATCTCCCACCTCGGCGGCGGCTTCGGCCTGGTGGGCATGGCCGAGCGCGTCGAGGCGCTCGGCGGCAGGCTCATGGCCGGGCCCACCCATTCCGGCGCCTGGGAGGTGACGGCCGAGTTCCCCCTCTGACCCGCGGGGACGGCCCGAACCCCGACCGGGGTCTCCCTGCCGACGTTCGGGCGGTCTCGGTGATCGGCGGTCTCAGTGATCGGCGAGCTCAGTGGTTGGCGAGCTCAGTGGTTGGCGAGCTCAGTGGTTGGCGAGCTCAGTGGTTGGCGAGGAAGGCAAGCAGGTCCTGACGGGTGAGCAGCCCGACGGGCTTGCCGTTGTCGAGGACGACCGCGGCGTCGGCCTTCTCCAGCGCCTCGACGGCGATGGAGATCGGCTCCCCCGCGCCGATCGTCGGCAGCGGCTGCGACATGTGGGCCGCCAGCGGGTCGGTCGGCCGCACCCGGCCGCGGTACAGGGCGTCCAGCAGGTCTCGCTCCAGGATCGAGCCGACCACCTCGGCGGCCATGACCGGCGGCTCCTCCTTCATCACCGGAAGCTGCGACACGCCGTACTCGCGCATGATCGAGATGGCCGTGTCGACCGACTCGTACGGGTGGGTGTGCACGAACTCCGGCATACCGGAGTTCTTCCGGGTCAGCACGTCCTTGACCAGGCCCTCGTCGCTGTAGGTGGTCAGGAAGCCGTAGTCGGCCATCCACTCGTCATTGAAGATCTTCGAAAGGTAGCCGCGGCCACCGTCGGGCAGCAGCACCACGACCACGTCGTCAGGACCGGCCTGCGAGGCCACCCGCAGCGCCGCCACCGTCGCCATGCCGCAGGAGCCGCCCACCAGCAGCGCCTCCTCGCGAGCCAGGCGGCGGGTCATGCCGAAGGAGTCCTTGTCGGAGACCGCGATGATCTCGTCGCAGATCGTGGTGTCGTAGGTGGCCGGCCAGATGTCCTCGCCGACGCCCTCCACCAGGTACGGCCGCCCGGTGCCGCCGGAGTAGACCGAGCCCTCCGGGTCTGCGCCGATGATCTTAACCCGGCCGCCGGAGACCTCCTTGAGATAGCGGCCGGTGCCGCTGATCGTGCCACCGGTGCCGACGCCCGCCACGAAGTGGGTGATCCGGCCCTCGGTCTGCTCCCAGATCTCCGGGCCCGTGGAGCGATAGTGGCTCTCCGGGTTGTTCGGGTTGGAGTACTGGTCCGGCTTCCAGGCGTTCGGCGTCTCCTTGGCCAGTCGGTCGGAGACGGAGTAGTAGGAGTCGGGGTGATCGGGAGAGACCGCCGTCGGGCAGACCACGACCTCGGCACCGTAGGCGCGCAGCACCGCGATCTTGTCCTGGGCCACCTTGTCCGGCACCACGAACAGGCACTTGTACCCCCGCTGCTGCGCCACGATGGCCAGGCCGATTCCGGTGTTGCCCGAGGTGGGCTCCACGATCGTGCCCCCCGGCCGCAACTCGCCCGACTTCTCGGCGGCGTCGATCATCCGCACCGCGATGCGGTCCTTCACCGAACCGCCTGGGTTGAAATACTCCACCTTCGCCAGCACCTGGGCGGAAATACCCTCCGTCACCTTCTGCAGCCGGACGAGAGGGGTGTTGCCCATCAGTTCGACGAGCGAGTCATGTACGCGCACCGGAATATCACCTCGAAATACCAAAGCTCTGTCAGCTTGTTGTGTTGATCGCCGTGATCCCATGGGGGTGGCGGGACCTCGGCCATGTTCCAAGGCAACGCTACCGCCCCGTACGGAGGGAGCAACGTCACGTGATCTGGACACCCGGGACGGCGCGAGCCGCCCGTCGCATCGCCGCGGCGGCCGCACTGGGAGGGGGAGGCGTCACCGTGCTCGGCGCGGTGACCTACGGGCTGCTGCTGGCCGAGGCGATGGTGGCCCGCCGCGCGGTCGGCCGCCCGCACGGCATGGACGGACCGCCTTCTGACGGCGTGTACGGGGCCTTCGGCGGCGAGCCGATCCGGATGGCCATGCTCGGTGACTCCACCTCCGTCGGCCTGGGTACCACGAACCCCGCGGAGACACCCGCCGTGCTGATCGCCAACGGGCTGGCCGTGATCGCCGAGCGGCCGGTGCGGCTGACCGTGGCGGGAAGGTCGGGGGCGACCTCCGCGGAGCTGGGCGACCAGGTCGACGAGGCGCTCAAGGCCCGGCCCGAGATCGCGGTCATTTTCATCGGCGCCAACGACGTCACCTCGCAGACCGTACCGGCCCAGGCCGTACGGCACCTGCAGAAAGCGGTCCGGCGGCTGCGGGAGGCGGGGGCGGAGGTGGTCGTGGGCACCTGTCCCGACCTCGGCACGGTCAGGCCGATCGCGCAGCCGCTGCGCTGGGTGACCAGGCGGTGGAGCCGCCAGCTGGCCGCCGCGCAGACCGTCGCCGTGGTCGAGGCGGGCGGGCGGACCGTGGCCTTCGCGGACCTGCTGGGGCCGGAGTTCGACATGAACCCGTCGGAGATGTTCGGCCTTGATCGTTATCACCCATCTAGCCAAGGCTATCTCCAGATAGCTTACGCAGTGCTACCTTCCGTATGCAGTGCGTTGGAGCTTTGGCCCGAACCTCGCGTCCAGCGCACTGAATCGATCTACCTCGCGGCGGCCAAGGCCGCGGAGGAGCCCGGCGCCGAGGTCTCCGCGACCCGTGTCGCCGGTCGAGCGACCGGACCCCAGGGACGATGGGTGACCTTGCTCGGCCGGAGGCCCGGAAAGCGACCCGACAGCGCCTGAACACGGTCACCCTCCGCCGCGAAGCCGTAACGCCTCGCCCGCATTGGAGTGGAATACCCGTGATCCGGCCCCTCGCGAAACCGGCCCTGGTGCTCGCCGGAGCTCTGACCCTGGGCGGCTGCTCCGGCAGTGAAGCGGCCACCCCTGACCATCCCACCTGGCACAACACCGAGGTGAACGTGGTCAGCCGTACCACCGTCGCCGATGGCGTAGCCATGACTACCTCCATGAAGCCGGACGGCACGCTTGAGGCGGTGGCCGTCGACCTCGCCACCGGCAGGAAACTGTGGGCCCACCCCTCGACCATGGCGGGCCGCCTGCCGGGGATGGGGGTGCCCGCTCCCGCGATCGTCGAGACCGCCACCGGGCAGACCGTCGCGGTGACGGTCGACCCCGCCAGGCGGGGGCGCTGGAAGGCCACGCTCGTCGGCCTCGACGCCAGAACCGGGGCGCGCAGATGGAGCCGCCCGGTGCACTCCACCTTCGGCCCCCAGCGGTGCGGAGCTTTCGTGTGCGTGTCCGAGCACACCGCGCTCGCGAGCGCCCGCGTCGTCGTGCTCGATCCGGCCACCGGCAGGATCGTATGGAAGCTCCCCGGCATCGCCGAGGTCGAGTGGTCCGACACCTCCCGGGTGGTCTTCCTCCGCCTCGCCCGCCATCCCGTCCTGGAGTCGCACGACCTGAAGACCGGCAAGGTCATCTGGCGGGTCCCCGTCGAGCAGGCCCTGGGCTCCGGGGTCGACCTGTCGGGCGGCTGGTCCTTCGGCGCGACGACGGGAAACCTCGTCGGGTACGTCGCCCCCTACACCAACCCGAAGACGAGCAAGGTCTCAGCCTTCGGCCTGTTCTCCGTCAAGCTCGCCGACGGCACCGTCAACTGGATGCGCCCGTCGGTGGTCCGTGTCTATCCCAGCGGCAGTCCCGGCTTCGCACCGGTGGTCCGCCCGGTCGACCAGCAGGGCCAGTACGGCGGGTTCGCCCGGTTGGAGGCCGACAGCGGCCGGGTGCTCGGCCAGATCTCCGCCGAGCAGGTTCCCGAGTCCGGCTGGTGGCTGGCCTTCCCGCCCCGGATGGAGAAGGTCGGTTTCCTGCGACACGACAAGCCGGGCAACACGTTCGACCTCTCCACCGGCCGCAACGCCGATGTCAAGGACGAGCACGGCTGGTCCTTCTGCGCGACCGATCCCAAACCGCTCGCGCTCAAGGGCCAGAACTCCGGGTTCTACTCGGTGGCCTCGCTGTGCGAGTTCAGGCTGGCCGACGGCAAGCGGGTGTCCGGTCCGGGCGTCCCGCCCGCCTGGTTCACCGGCAGCCAGAACGGCTGGCGGATGTGGCGCGACGAGAAGGGCGGCCTCCACGGGATCAAGGACGGCGACGGCACCTCGCCCGGCATGTACGGCTGACATCCGTGGCCGATGTGTGAGACCGGCACCGGGCGCGACATCCGCGGCCCGCGAGGGGCGGTCGACTCGCGACAGTGCCCCGTCCCCGGACGGGGCACTGTGCATCTAGTACAAAGTTCTGTTTCAATGCCGCCCTGGGCGTGGCTTTGGGCATACCGCACGGTACGCTCCGCTGGAGGAGCAGATACGAACCCAGGAGAGCCACATGCCCGAGGCAGTCATCGTCGCGACCGCGCGCTCGCCCATCGGACGCGCCTTCAAGGGGTCCCTCAAGGAGATCCGCCCCGATGACCTGACAGCACAGATCATCCAGGCCGCGCTTGCCAAGGTCCCCCAACTCGACCCGACCACGATCGACGACCTCATGCTGGGCTGCGGCCTGCCGGGCGGCGAGCAGGGCTTCAACATCGGCCGCGTGGTCGCCACCCTGCTCGGCCTGGACGGCGTGCCTGGCACCACCGTGACGCGCTACTGCTCGTCCTCCCTGCAGACCACCCGGATGGCGCTGCACGCGATCAAGGCGGGCGAGGGCGACGTGTTCGTCTCGGCGGGCGTGGAGTGCGTCTCCCGCTTCGCCAAGGGCAACTCGGACTCGCTGCCCGACACGCAGAACGCGCTGTTCGACGATGCCCGCGCCCGTTCGGCCAGGGCCGCCGAGGGCGGCGGCGAGGTCTGGCACGACCCGCGCGAGGACGGCCTGCTGCCCGACGTCTACGTGGCGATGGGCCAGACCGCGGAGAACCTCGCCGGGCTGAAGGGCGTCTCCCGGCAGGAGCAGGACGAGTTCGGCGTCCGGTCCCAGAATCTGGCGGAGAAGGCCATCGCCAACGGCTTCTGGGAGAAGGACATCACCCCGGTGACCCTGCCCGACGGAACCGTGGTGAGCAAGGACGACGGCCCCCGCGCCGGCACCACCTACGAGGCCGTCTCGGCCCTCAAACCGGTCTTCCGGCCCGACGGCACGGTCACCGCAGGCAACTGCTGCGCGCTGAACGACGGCGCCGCCGCGGTGATCGTGATGAGCGACACCAGGGCAGCCGAGCTCGGTATCACCCCGCTCGCCCGGATCGTCTCCACCGGCGTGACCGGACTGTCCCCCGAGATCATGGGCCTGGGCCCTGTCGAGGCCTCGAAGCAGGCCCTGGCCAGGGCGGGCATGTCCATCGGCGACGTGGACCTCGTCGAGATCAACGAGGCGTTCGCCGCCCAGGTCATCCCGTCCTACCAGGATCTCGGCATCGACATCGACAGGCTCAACGTCAACGGCGGCGCCATCGCGGTGGGCCATCCCTTCGGGATGACCGGGGCCCGCATCACCTCCACCCTGATCAACAGCCTCGCCTTCCACGACAGGTCGATCGGGCTGGAGACCATGTGCGTCGGCGGCGGCCAGGGCATGGCCATGGTGCTGGAACGCCTCAGCTGAGGCCGGGGCCGGGACCGACCCCCGACGCCCCGGTCAGCCGTGGACGTCGGGGCCGGCACGAGTGATCGTGATCTTCACGATCACTCGTCGGTCCCGCTCCATGGCGGCCCGGTAGTCGTCCCAGTCGGGGTGCTCACCGGAGATGTCGCGGTAGTAGGAGACCAGGGTCTCCATCGCCTCGGGCAGCGAGATGATCTCCGCGGTGCCGTCGATCTGGATCCATTCGCCGAAGAAGGCGTCGGTGGTCACGCAGAGTGAGAGTCGCGGGTCCCTACGCAGGTTGCGGACCTTGGCCGCGGTCTCCCGGGTGCTGACGATCGGGTTCCCCTCCGCGTCGAGCCCCACGGTGACCGGGGAGAGCTGCGGGCGTCCGTCCAGGTGCGAGGTCAGCATGATCGCGCGATGGTTGGCGCGGATGAATCCGCGCGCCTTTTCATGATCCATGAGCTCATCATGGCGCACACGACAGAGCCCGCACCACCAAGGTGGCGCGGGCTTGGCGGAGATAGTCGACTTACAGGTGGCGGGTACGGCGGTGCCGCTCGTGCTCGTGCACTATGGCGGCGGCGTAGCCGTGGGACAGCCCGTGCTCGCTCGCGAGCCAGGTGGCGCGCTCATCACAGCGAAGGAACGACGGGCCGTTGTCGATGGCTCGGAACCACTCGGGGAGTGCACGTCCCGTGATATCCGGG
The DNA here is from genome assembly GCF_050943795.1 of Streptosporangium sp. CA-115845. Taxonomy (NCBI): domain Bacteria; kingdom Bacillati; phylum Actinomycetota; class Actinomycetes; order Streptosporangiales; family Streptosporangiaceae; genus Streptosporangium; species Streptosporangium sp. CA-115845. Next base: position 8,904,607 of record NZ_CP191988.1, read on the forward strand.
ACCCTTGCGATCAGCTTGCTCTGCGTCTCCATTGAGTGGTTCAACGACATGGGCACCTCCACGGATAGGCTCCTTTGCTCGACAGTGCATCACGAAAGCGCAGATGGCAAGCCCCGAGATGCTCTCTCTCGTCGCGGTTCGTCTATCCCCCGTTGCCTTCCGTTCACTCACACATCGGCTCAGAAAAAAGAAGACCCCGCAGGATCGAATCCGGCGGGGCCTCCTGACGTTACGGTCAGTCGCTACTCGAGAAGTAGCTCAGCAGGCGCAGGATCTCCAGGTAGATCCAGACCAGGGTGACGGTCAGGCCGAAGGCCATCAGCCACGAGTACTTCTCCGGGGCGCCGGCCCGCACCCCGCGCTCGACCTCGTCGAAGTCCAGCAGCAGGAAGAAGCAGCCGATGAGGATCGCGGCGATGCTGAACACGTAGGCCAGCGGACCACCGGAGCGGATGCCGATGCCGTCCTCGATGAAGAAGCCGGCGAGCAGGTTGACGAGCATGAGACCCATCAGGCCCAGACCCGCGGCCACCACGAACTTGGTGAACTTCGGCGTCACCCGGATGATGCGCAACGCGTAGACCGTCAGCATGGCACCGAACGCCAGAGCCGTACCGAGCACCGCCTGGAAGACGATGCCGCTGTACAGATTGTTGTAAACGTGGCTGATCACGCCGATGGCGACGCCGTACGCCACCGAGTAGCCGAGGATCAGCGCGGGGTTGGTGCTCTGCTTGAACGAGATGATCAGGGCCAGCACCAGGCCGACGATGACGCCGACGATCGCCGCGCCCATGCCAAGGTTGAGCGCCCAGGCGACCGCCGCCGAGACAACGAGCGTGCCGAGCGTGATGAAGCCACGCACGACCACGTCGTCGATCGTCATCGTCCGCTGTGCGGGCGGCGCGTACGACGGCGTGTTGTACATTCCCTGAAGCTGGTCAGGGGTGGGGGTCGGCATGCCCCATCCCTGCTGATGCCCCTTGGCCTGCCGACTGAATACGGGGTTCTTGCTCTCCATCGCTGCCTCCACGCTGCGACCTACGCGATCAGCGTATTAGATCGGTTGTCACACGGCCGTATCGTGCTGATATCCATGTTGTTCAAGTGACCGTACGGCTACCGCCGATGTTGCCAACGAACGGTCGGCGCGTCTGGTTCCCGGACCTCACATCTCCTTCGCCGATCTCTCGTCGAAAAGGCGCTGTGACGCCTCGACCTCGTCGAGGTTGCGGCGCGCCCACTCGCAGAGACCGGTCACGGTGACCGAGAGGTCGCGGCCGATCCGGGTGAGCACGTATTCCACCTTGGGCGGCGAGGTCGGATAGACGTTGCGCTCGACGATGCCGTCGCGCTCCAGCGCCCGCAACGTTCGGGTCAGCATGCGCTGGTTGATCCCCTCGATCCGCGCCTTGAGCCGGGAGAACCGCTGAGCCTCGTGCCCCAGGGCCGCGATCACCAGCAGGGACCACTTGTCCCCGAGGTGATCGATCACTTGCCGGGCGATCCCATTGGCCCGAAGCATCGGCTCCAGGTTCGCCTCGTTCCCCATGGTTACTATTTTATACCAGGGTTCCATCGAATCCCAAGTAGTTAAGAAAAATCGGCCCGTGACCACATTTGCACTGGTCACAGGCCGATTGTCGAATGGGCAATGCGGTACCCCCGGAGGGACTCGAACCCTCACTCGAACCCTTTTAAGGGGTTTGCCTCTGCCATTGGGCTACGGGGGCGCCTAATCATACGTAACGGACCACTCATGCGTAACTGCTCAAGCCAACCGTCGCATGACTCACTGCTCCAAATCTACGGACCCGTCCTGGATTCGGGAACCCGGTCAAGGAATAGCACACCGCCGACAACGACGAATCCAGGGGTGGACGCGAGTGTCCACCCCCGGAGAAGTTCAGGTCGTCGCCGCGGCGCGGAACTCCGTACGCGGCTCTTCGATCTCTCCGAGAGAGACGGTCTCGCGCTTGAAGAAGAGCGCCAGGGTCCAGTCGGCCGTCACGCGGACCTTGCGGTTGATCGTGGGCACCCGCGACAGATGGTAGGTGCGGTGCATGAACCACGCGGCAAGCCCGCGGAGCTTGATCCCGTAGACGTTGGCGACCCCCTTGTGCAGACCCAGCCCCGCGACGGAGCCGACATACCTGTGCCGGTAGTCGATCTGCTCCTTCCCGTGGAGCCTGCGGGTGATGTTGTCGGCGAGGACCTTGGCCTGCCGTACGGCGTGCTGGGCGTTGGGCGCGCAGTACTGGCCCGGGTTGGTCACGTCGGGCACGCCCGCCACGTCTCCGGCCGCGTAGGCGTCCTCGACGCCGACCACGGTCAGCCGGGGGCTCGTCTTGATCCGGCCACGCTCGTCGAGGGGCAGGTCTCCGGCGTTGACGACCGGGCTGGGCTTCACCCCGGCGGTCCACACGATGGTGGCGGACTCGAACTCGTCGCCGTCGGAGAGCTTGACCAGGCCGCCCTCGCAGGAGTCGAGGCGGGTGTTCATCTTGACCTCGATGCCGCGCTCGCGCAGCTGCTCGGCGGTCCACTTGCCCATCTCGGGGCCGACCTCGGGCAGGATGCGGTCGGTGGCCTCCACGAGGACCCAGCGCATGTCCTCGCGGGAGATGTTGCGGTAGTAGCGGGTGGCGTCGACCGCCATGTCCTCCAGCTCCGCGAGCGCCTCGACACCCGCGAAGCCGCCGCCGACCACGACGAACGTCAGCGCCCGCCTGCGCAGGGCCTCGTCGCCGTCGCTCTCGGCCCGGTCGAGGAGCTCAAGCACCCGGTTTCGCAGCGCGATCGCCTCACCGACGGTCTTGAAACCGATCGCGGCGTCGGCCAGGCCCGGAATGGGGAGCGTACGGGAGACCGAGCCCGCGGCCATGACCACGATGTCGTAGTCGATCTCGTGCGCCGTGCCGACGTTGGGCGCGAAGGTGAGGCTCTTGGCGGCGTGGTTGACCTTGGTCACCTTGCCGTTGAGGATCGTCGCCTTCGAGAGCACGCGCCTGAGCGGGACGACCACGTGCCGGGGCGAGAGGTTTCCGGCGGCCGCCTCGGGCAGGAAGGGCTGGTAGGTCATGTGGGACTCGGGGGTGAGGACAGTGATTCGCACGCTTCCTTCGCGCAGTTCCTTGCGGAGCGTGTGCTGCAGGCGCAGCACGGTGTAAAGGCCGACATAGCCTCCACCGACCACCACGATGTGCTTGGAGTTGCGGTCCACTTCGACGCCTTCCTTAGGTCTCGGTGCTTGTGAAACCTTTCACAAGGATACGTGCGCACCCCCGGCCGCGCCAGCCTAGAGCCTGGCAATTTATCCGAAATTTTCGCCGATAGCTAGAAACGCCCTCTCTTCTCGCGAAAATTTCTATCGATCTTCTGATTGTGATTGAGTTCACAAGTTGCGGAGCACGTTCGCCCTGGTGAAGAGCTCATCGAGCATCGGTGCGGTCACCCGGCCGGTGAAGGTGTTCTGCTGGCTGGGGTGGTAGCAGCCGAGAAGGTACGCGGGATTTCCCCCGGGGGATGTGATCTCCACTTCGGCGCCGTGCCCGAAGGGCGGTCTCGGCCGGGGCAGGGCGTATCCGGCGTCCTTCAGCGCGGGCCAGATCGCCTGCCAGGCGAAGCCTCCCAGCGCGACGACCACCCGTACGTCCGCCGAGACCAGGGCGACCTCACGGGCCAGCCAGGGGAAGCAGGTGGCCCGCTCGGCCGGCTCGGGCCTGTTCGCGGGCGGAGCGCACCGGACCGCCGCCACCATCCGCGCGCCGACGAGCCGCTGCCCGTCGCCCGCGTGCAGGCTGGTCTCCTGTACGGCCAGCCCTGTCCGGTACAGCGAGGCGAACAGCCAGTCACCACTGCGGTCGCCGGTGAAGATCCTCCCGGTCCTGTTGCCGCCGTGCGCCGCCGGGGCCAGTCCGACGATCAGGATCTTGGGCCGCTCCGCGCCCCATCCGGCGACGGGCCGGCCCCAGTAGGTCTCCTCGGCGAACGCCCGCCTCTTGACCGTCGCCACCTCCTCGCGCCACTCCACCAGGCGCGGACAGGCCCTGCAGACCGACTGGGCGGCCGTGAGCTCAGCGAGGCTGCCGCTCTTCTCCGCGAGCTCGCGCACCTCGGCGGGGTCGTGGGCGACGGGGGTGTCGGGCTGGGCGGGATCACCGGGCCAGCCGGATCCGGGAGGAACACAGGTCATGAATCCGATGGTGCCCGATGCGGGAGACCGCGGAGCCCACCGGGCCCTCGCCTCCCGCAGGCCCGCCGGGGAGGCGGGGCGATCGGAGTGGAAAGGCGACAGGCGGCGCCCGCTGGGTGCGGACACCGCCTGTTTCACTCCGGACACGTCCCGGCGTCAGCCGCCGGGCACGCTGTCGCGACTGTCAGGCCATCAGGCGGGAAGAGTCGCGGTGGGGGTCGGAGTGGGGGTCGGGGTCGGGGTCGGAGTGGGGGTCGGGGTGGAGGTGGGCTTGCAGAAGACCTTGCCCACCGCGATGCCACTGGTCGGGCCACCGTAGATCTCGATCGCACGCTTGGCGTAGCCGGACGCCGAGGCGGTCCAGGTGTCGGTCACACTCTGGCTCTGCGCGCCGTGACCGCTGAAGTAGACGCTCTGCCAGTCACCCGCGACACCGTCGCGGATCCAGCGGTACTTCACGGCGCCACGGACGTGCGAGACGCTGATCGTGCCGGTGAACGTGCGGGCCACCGGGCAGGCGCCGGCGTAGTCGGTCGGGGCGCTGACGTAGGCGGAGACCTTCGGCGACGTGTCCTTGCACCAGATCTTGAAGTAGGCGCGGTTGGACGAGGTCTCGACCGGGTCGATGATCTCCAGCTCGGCCCAGCCCCTGAAGTCGTCACGGGGCTTGATCACGTGGTAGACCTTGCGCGAGCCGTTGACGTGAACGGCGTCACGGTCGACGACGCGGCCGTTGACGACCCACTGGTAACGCACCCAGCGGGAGCCGGAGGTGTTGATCCGACCGATCAGGGTAGCCTCGCAGTTACCCTCGTCGACCCACACCTGCGCACCGACACCGGGCCTGACGACCTCGTGGTCGTCCTCACCGGCGCCACAGGAGACCGAGAAACGGCCCTTCGCGGAGGTGGCGGCACGCGGAGCCAGGAGCTGGATGGCCTGCCAGCCCTTGACATCGCCCTTGAAGGTCGCCTTCTCCTTGACGGTGAAGCTCTTGACGCCCTTGCCGCGGAAGGTGAAGGTCTGGACCTTGCCCTTGGATCCGTCTCCGCGCAACCACCGGTAGGCGACGGTGGTCTTGGCCTTGACGGCCTTCACCTTGATCTTCGAGGAGAAGGTCACCTTGACCGGGCACTCACCCTCGTACTTCGAGGGAGACGCCTTGGGAGTGCCCGCCCACACCGCGGGCTTCGGCTTGGCGACGGCCGCGACCGTCTGACCCGACCCACTGGCCGCCGCTGCGGGCGTGGCCAGCATGCCTACTGCCATGGTTGCCAGCATGGCCGCGCTGGCTCCTGCTGCGGCTAGCTTTCTTGCTAGTCCGGACTTCATGAGGGGATGCTCCGTTCGTTGGGAAGCAAGATTTGCCCTGGAGACGGTTGCCGCCCCGACAACAAGCTGTGCCGGGCCCACGGCAAAGTCCCACTAAAGCTTCTTTACCTAACCATAAACGGGAAGCTTTCCTCAATACTCCCTAAACAGGTGAATTGTCTAGGTCTTGTTATGATGTGGCTACGGACCACGCGATGCCGTCGAGGATGTCGCGCTCGCTGGCGACCACATCGCCGAAACCGTAACGGGTCACTATCCGGTCGAGGATGAGCGCGCCCGCCCCGATCACGTCGACCCTGCCGGGGTGCATGACGGGAATCGTCGCCCGCTGCCAGGCGGTCATTCCAAGCAACCTGCCGGCGATGTCATGCACCTGACCTGCGGTAATTCGCGAGTGATGAATTTTCTGCGAATCATATTCAGATAGCCCGAGCGCTATTCCGGCGACCGTGGTGACGGAACCGGCAAGCCCGACCAGCGTCAACGCCCGTTCCACCGGCACCTCGGCCGCCACCTGGTCGAGCGCGTCGTCGATGTCGGCGGTCACCGCCTCGACCGCCTTCGCCGACGGCGGGTCACCCGCGCCGCGCAGGTGGCGCTCGGTCAGCCGGACACACCCGATATCGACGGAGAACGCGGCCTCCACATGCGTCGAGCCGAGCACGAACTCGGTCGAGCCGCCGCCGATGTCGACCACGAGGTACGGGGGGCGAGTGCCTTCGGGTGCGGGCAGTCCCGTCTCGGGCGAGAACCGCACCAGCTCGCGGGTGGCCCCGACGAACGACAGCTCCGCCTCCTCGACGCCCGTGATCACTTCGGGCTCGACGCCGAAGATCTCGCGTACGCCGTCCACGAAGTCCTGCCGGTTGGCGGCGTCCCTCGTCGCGCTGGTGGCGACCACGCGGACCGAGGTGGCCGCGTGCCGGTCGATGAGCTCGGCATAGCCGCGCATGGCGGTGAACGTACGCTCCAGGGCGTCCGTCGCCAGCCTGCCGGTCTCGTCGACCCCCTGCCCCAGCCGGACGATCTCCATTCGGCGCTCGACGTCGATCAGCCTGTCCCTGCCGACCTCGGCGATGAGCAGGCGGACGGAGTTGGTACCGCAGTCGATCGCGGCGACGCGGATCACTTGCTCTCCTCTACGTCTTCGACGTCCACACACGGCCCGGCGGCCCACCACTCGCCGAGCGCGTCGAGGGCCTCACGGCCGAAGGGGTTGCTCCCCGGCACCGCGAGCTCGTGCCCGACCAGGGCGTGCAGGCATTTGACCCGGGTGGGCATGCCCCCGGTGCTCTGCATGTCGCGGGGCAGCGGCTCCAGGCCGTCCGTGGCGGCCGCGGCGTCACGGCGCGCCACGTAGTCCTCGTGGGCGGCCCGATACGCCTCGGCCAGCTCCGGATCGGCGGCGAGCCTGGCCTGCATCTCCCGCATCATCCCCGAGGTCTCCAGCGTGCCGATGGCCGAGGCGGCCCTGGGACACGTGAGGTAGAACAGGGTCGGGAAGGGCGATCCGTCGGGCAGTCTCGGTGCGGTCTCGACGACGTCGGGCAGCCCGCACGGGCAGCGGTGCGCCACCCCGCGCAGTCCTCGCGGCGCCCGGCCGAGCTGTCGCTCCACCGCCGCCACGTCGCGGTCATCAACCATTCGTGACACCCCCAAGAAGATGACAACCAGGGTATCGGCGTCACCCGGCGGCCCTGGCCGCCTTCTGCCCGGTGCCGCTGTCGGCGGCCTTGACCGAGTCCCACAGCGTCTCGTACCACGGTGGTTTGGCGACCGCCTTCCGCTCACCGGCCGTGTTCCTGCCCGGCGCGGGCGACTCGCCCATGACGACGTAGCACTTCTGCCCGGGGTCGCAGTAGAAGAGCCGCTCCCTGCCCTGCCGCTTGATGAAACCGGGGTCCAGGAGCTGCTTGTGGCGGTCGTCCAGGGCTTTGATCGCGGCGATCTCCCTGGCCTTCTCCTGCTCCAGCTGGGCGATCTGGCGGCGCTGGGCGACGTACTCCCTGATGGGGTAGGCGAGGCTCATGGCGATCGCGCACACCACGATCGCGAGGACCGCGGCCCGTCCCGTCAACTGCGGCCGTGTCGCCATGCGCCCCTCCTCGTCCCCACGTTCTCGCGGCCCCGTCCACCGTGCCCCGTCCACCGTGCCCCGCACAGCGGCTCCGACACCGGCGGTTGCCGATCTCCGTATCTCGGGAACGCCGGACCGCGGTCCGGCGTTCCCGAGGTACGGCCCGTGCTCGGAACGGGTGCGAGCCGCCAGAAGAAACTACCGCCGGAAACGCGGGAAGGCCGCCCGACCCGCGTAACGGGCCGCGTCGTCCAGAAGCTCCTCGATGCGGAGCAACTGGTTGTACTTGGCCACCCGGTCGGAGCGGGCCGGGGCGCCGGTCTTGATCTGGCCGCAGTTGGTGGCCACGGCGAGGTCGGCGATCGTGGTGTCCTCGGTCTCGCCGGAGCGGTGGCTCATCATGCAGCGGTAACCGCTGCGGTGGGCCAGATCCACCGCGTCGAGGGTCTCGGTCAGGGTACCGATCTGGTTGACCTTGACCAGCAGCGCGTTGGCGGTGCCCTCGGCGATGCCGCGGGCCAGGCGCTCGGGGTTGGTCACGAACAGGTCGTCGCCGACCAGCTGGACCTTGTCGCCGAGGGCGCGGGTGATGGCGTTCCAGCCCTCCCAGTCGCTCTCGTCCAGCGGGTCCTCGATGGAGACCAGCGGGTAGTTCGCGACCAGGTCCTCGTAGAAGGCGATCAGCTCGGTGGCGGACAGGCCCTTGCCGTCGATGGTGTAGACGCCGCCCGTGTGGAACTCGGAGGCGGCCACGTCGAGGGCCAGCGCGACGTCCTCGCCGGGCACGTACCCGGCCTTCTCGATGGCGACCAGGATCAGGTCGAGCGCGTCACGGTTGGAGGGCAGGTTCGGAGCGAAACCGCCCTCGTCGCCGAGGCCGGTGGCGTAGCCCTTCTCCTTCAGCACCGCCTTGAGGGCGTGGTAGACCTCGGTGCCCATCCGCACGGCCTCGCGGAACGTCTCCGCCCCGATCGGGGCGATCATGAATTCCTGGATGTCGACGTTGGTGTCGGCGTGCGCGCCGCCGTTCAGGATGTTCATCATCGGCACCGGCAGCAGGTGCGCGTTCGGCCCGCCCAGGTAGCGGAAGAGCGGCAGCTCGGCGCTGTCCGCGGCGGCCTTGGCCACGGCGAGCGAGACGCCCAGGATCGCGTTGGCGCCCAGCCGCGCCTTGTTGGGCGTGGCGTCCAGGTCGATCATGATCTGGTCGACGCTGCGCTGCTCGGTGGCGTCGAACCCGAGGATCTCGTCGGCGATCTCGTCGGTCACACCGAGGACCGCCTTCTCCACGCCCTTGCCGCCGTAGCGCTCGTCGCCGTCACGGAGCTCGACGGCCTCGAACTGGCCGGTGGACGCGCCACTGGGAACCGCGGCACGCCCCTGGCTGCCGTCGTCCAGGAGGATGTCGACCTCGACCGTCGGGTTACCCCGGGAGTCAAGAATCTCTCGGGCGGTAACGCCCTCGATGGAAGCCACGAAACGCTCCTAAAGTCGCAGGACAGTTTGCCTCAGCAGCGTACCGAGATCTACTTGCCGACACGGCGACCGGGACGCCTCCGAACAATGTTCGCGCAATTTTCATGTGAGGCCCCGAGGACGCGCCCCGTGCTTCCCCCCTTGAGGGACTACCCGTGAGGACACGCCGGCGACTGGACTGAGGAGTGAAGGAGCGAAGCGGATGAACGACGAGGGAAGGAGCCGGATAAGAGCGGCCTCACCGCGACGCGCAGCGTCGCAATCAACACAGCGTCGCAATCAACCCGCGCCGGCGTCGCCAATGGCTCGCCGGTAGGCGCGGGCGACGGCGCGCAACTCGGCCTCGGGGTCGAGACCGGCCGCGTGCCCCTGCCGTACGAGCTCGAAGAGTTTCGCTCCCAGGCCGTCGGCGGGCACCCCCTCGGGGAGGTCCGTTGGGGCTCCGGTGCGCTCGGCGCGGCGCAGCAGCTGCGCGGCGAGGGAGAGCGCGGGCTGGCCCATCGGGACGCCGTCGACCGCCGAGCCCGGATCGCCGCCGCTCTTGGCCGCGCGCTCGGCCGCCTTGATGGTCTCCCAGTTGGCACTGACCTCGCCCGCACCCTCCACCCGGGTGTCGGCGAAGACGTGCGGGTGGCGGCGGACGAGCTTGGCGACGATCCCGTCGGCCACGTCGTCGATGTCGAACCCGTCCAGCCGCTCGCGGGCGACCCGCGCGTGGAAGGCCACCTGGAGGAGCAGGTCGCCCAACTCCTCGCGCAGTGCCGCGTGGTCGCCCTCCTCGATGGTCTCCAGCACCTCGTAGGCCTCCTCGATGAGGTACGGGGCCAGGGACTCGTGGGTCTGCCGGGCGTCCCACGGGCATTCGACCCGCAGCCGGTCCATCACCGAGACCAGGTCGAGCAGCCGCGCGCCCGGCAGGTCGTACGAGCCAGGGACGACCTCGATCACCGGCGGGTCCTGCCGCGCCACGGCGGCGTGGCCGATGGAGCGCATCAGCGCCTCGTCGGCCTCCAGCCACACGACCGTCGCCGCCACCGCCTCGCGGACCAGCGCGGCGGGGTCGCAGGCGACCACCTCGACGTCGATCCCGGCCTCCGCCAGGTAGGGCAGGTGCGGATGGTCCGCAGCCCCGGTGCGGACCGGCCCCTCGGCGAGAACCTGCCAGGCGCGATGGCTGAGCAGCCCCGGGGCGACCCGGGGCGAGGTGGTGACGATGATCAGCGACATGCCCGGAGGCTACTGCTGCGGGGTCTCGGGCTGCTCGGCGGCAGGGGCGGCGGGGGCCCCGGCGGCACCGAAACGGCCGGCGTCGACGAAGACACTCGGCTGCTCCTGGCTCCGCTGCTGGTTGAGCTGACCGTAGCGCGGGTTCCAGGTGATCGGCATGGCCTGCAGGTCCTTGATCGCCTGCTGCTGGCCGCGCTGGATGGCCGCCTCGTCGGTGCCGCCGCCGTACTTGGCGACGAGCTTGCTGATCAGCACCTGCGACCTCATGAACTCGCGGGCGTGCGAGGGGGCCACCGCCTGCTGGAGCATCTGCTGCTCGAACTTCTCCTGGCCGCCCTGGCCCGCGATCACCTGGTCGATCTCACCGTCGGTGACCGTGATGCCCTTGCTCTCCGCGACCTTCGCGTACTGCTTGGCATTGGCCAGCTGGAAGAGCACGAGCTGCGGGACACTGTCCTGGAACTGCAGTTGCGAGGCGGAGACGCCCGCCTTGGCCAGTGCCTCCTCGTACTCGCGGACGTTCTTGCTCAGCTCGCTGGAACTGATGCGCTCTCCACCCACGACGGCGGCGGCGCCGATCTGGTTCGGAGAGCAGGCGGTCAGCGCGACACCGGCGGCGGCGACCGCCAGGATGACGCGCACTCGGGTCGACTTCACATGCGTTCCCTTCACGACAAACGTGCTTACTCTACCCGCGCGGTTTCGAGGAACATCGCCTCGACGAGATCCCCGCACCACTTGAGCAGGTCCAGATCGCGCAGCGGCTGGCCCCCGAGGGGCCTGGTCTTGGGTACGGGCACCAGCAACGTACCGGCCGCCTGCTTCAGCAGTGCCTTCGGGTACAGCCTCTGGAGCCTGACCTGCTGGGAGTCCTTCAGCTCCACCGGCGCGAACTTGATGTTCTGGCCCTGCAGGGTGACGTCGGTGAGCCCGGCACGGCGGGCGCGAATCCGGAAGCGGGCGACCTCGAGCAGGTTCTCCACCTGCTGGGGCGGCCGTCCGTACCGGTCGACGAGCTCGTCGCGCACCGTGCCGATGTCGGAGTCGGAACCGATCGCGGCGATCCGCTTGTACGCCTCCAGCCGCAGTCGCTCGGAGGTGACGTAGTCGTGCGGGATGTGGGCGTTGATCGGCAACTCGACCTTGACGTCGGGCCGCTCGTCCTCCTGGTAGGTGCCGGCCAGCTTGGCCTTCTGCTCCTGCACCGCCTCGGCCATCATCCGCACGTACAGGTCGAAGCCGACGCCCGCGATGAAACCCGACTGCTCGGCACCCAGGATGTTGCCCGCGCCGCGGATCTCCAGGTCCTTCATCGCCACGTACATGCCCGCGCCCATCTCGGTGTGCTGGGAGATGGTGGCCAGGCGCTCGTGGGCGGTCTCGGTGAGCGGCTTCTCCGGCGGGTACAGGAAGTAGGCATAGCCGCGCTCGCGGCCCCGGCCGACCCGGCCGCGCAGCTGGTGGAGCTGGGAGAGTCCGTAGTTGTCGGCCCGGTCGACGATCAGGGTGTTGGCGTTGGGCACGTCCAGGCCCGACTCGACGATCGTGGTGCAGACGAGCACGTCGAAGTCGCGCTCCCAGAAGCCCACCATGATCTTTTCTAGCTGGTGCTCCTGCATCTGGCCGTGCGCGACGGCGACCCTGGCCTCGGGCACGAGCTCGCGCAGCATGGCCGCGACCTTGTTGATGCTGGCCACCCGGTTGTGGACGAAGAAGACCTGGCCGTCGCGCATCAGCTCGCGCCGGACCGCGGCACCGATCTGCTTCTCGTCGTACGGGCCGACGAAGGTGAGGATCGGGTGCCGCTCCTCGGGCGGGGTGAGGATCGTGGACATCTCCCTGATGCCGGTGAGCCCCATCTCCAGCGTGCGGGGGATCGGGGTCGCGGACATGGCCAGCACGTCGACCTGGGTGCGCATGTGCTTCATGGCCTCCTTGTGCTCGACGCCGAACCGCTGCTCCTCGTCGATGATGATCAGGCCGAGCTGCTTGAACCTGACCTCGGACGAGAACAGCCGGTGCGTGCCGATCACCACGTCGACCGAGCCCTCGCGCAGACCTTCCAGGGTCGCGGAGACCTCACCGTCGCTCTGGAACCGCGACATCGGCCTGACATTGAGCGGGAATCCGGAGAACCGCTCGGCGAAGGTCGACATGTGCTGCTGCACCAGCAGCGTGGTCGGCACCAGGACCGCCACCTGCTTGCCGTCCTGCACCGCCTTGAACGCCGCCCGCACCGCGATCTCGGTCTTGCCGTAACCCACGTCGCCGCAGACCAGCCGGTCCATCGGGATCGGGCGCTCCATGTCGCGCTTGACCTCGTCGATGGCCTCAAGCTGGTCACCGGTCTCGGCATAGGGGAAGGCGTCCTCCATCTCACGCTGCCACGGGCTGTCGGGCGCGAAGGCGTGTCCCGGCGAGGCCATCCGGGCGGAGTACAGGCGGATCAGCTCTCCGGCGATCTCCTTGACCGCCTTCTTGGCCTTGGTCTTGGCCTTGGCCCAGTCGGCGCCGCCCATCCGGTTGAGCGTGGGCGACTCGCCGCCGACGTAGCGGGTGACCTCGCCGAGCTGGTCGGTCGGCACATAGAGCCGGTCGCCCCTGGCGTACTCGATCACCAGGTACTCACGGGTGGCGCCCTGTACGGTGCGCTGCACCATCTCGACGTAGCGGCCCACGCCGTGCTGCTCGTGCACGACGTTGTCGCCGACCTTGAGCTGGAGCGGATCGACCATGTTGCGGCGCCGGGACGGCAGCCGCCGCATGTCCTTGGTCGACGCCTTCTGGCCGACCAGGTCGAGGTGGGTCAGCACGGCCAGTGACGGGGTGACGAACCCGTGCTCGATCAGGCCGGTGGTGACGTGGACGACCTTGGAGTCGGGGATCCGCTCAAGGCCCGGCTCCAGGCGCGCGGGCAGGTCGACGCCCTTGAGCAGCTCGACCATGCGCTCGGCGGGGCCGTGGCCCTCGCTCAGCAGGACGACCACCCGCTCGGAGTCGAGCCAGCCCTTGATGTCCGACAGCGCCCGCTGGGTGTCGCCCCGATAGGCCTCCGCCTCGCGCGCCCTCAGCACCAGCCCGCCGTCCGGCCCACCGCCCTGAGCACCGTCACCCTCGCCTTCGACACCGAACGGCGCGAGCGACCACCAGGGCTGGCCGAGCCGCCGCGCGTGGTCGCGGATCTCCTCCAGGGTGCGGAACGCCGCCCCACCCAGGTCGATCGGCGCCTCGCCGCCGGACGCCGCGTTGATCCAGGACGCCTCCAGGAACTCCTGGCTGGTCCGCACCAGCTCGTCCGCGCGCCCGCGAATGCGCTCCGGGTCGCACACGAAGATCGCCGCTCGTTCCCCCAGGTGGTCGACGAGCAGGTCCATCTCCCCGGCGAGCACCGGCGCGAACGCCTCCATGCCCTCCATCGGCACGCCCTCGGCCAGCTGCTCCAGGATCTCGGCCAGCGAGGGGTGCGTCTCGGCGAGTTCCCTCGCCCTCTCCCTGACCTCGGCGGTCAGCAGCAACTCCCGGCAGGGGGCGGCGAACAGCCCGTCCTCGGCCACCTCCAGCGAGCGCTGGTCGGCGACCTTGAACCAGCGGATCTCCTCGACGGTGTCGCCCCAGAACTCCAGCCGGAGCGGGTGCTCCTGGGTCGGCGGGAAGACGTCGAGCAGCCCGCCCCTGACGGCGACCTCCCCGCGCTTCTCCACCATGTCGACCCGGTGATAGCCGTTCTCCACCAGGCTGTGGACGACGCTGTCGAGATCGGCGTCGTCCCCGGCGCGCAGCCGCACCGGTCGCAGGTCGCCCAGGCCGCGCACGATCGGCTGGAGCAGCGCCCTGATCGGCGCGACCACCACATGCAGCGGGCCGGCCGAGAGATCGCCCTCGACCGGGTGGGCCAGCCTGCGCAGCACCGCCAGGCGCTGGCCCACGGTGTCGCTGCGCGGCGACAGGCGCTCGTGCGGGAGCGTCTCCCAGGCGGGGAAGACCGCGACGGTGCTCTCGTCCAGGAGGCTGGTCAGGGCCGAGGCGAGATCCTCGGCCTCGCGGCCGGTCGCGGTCACCGCGAGGACGGTCCTGGCCGCCTTCTCCGCGCCCTCCCTGGCCAGCGCGGCCACCGCGAAGGGACGGAGCGCAGGCGGCGCGACCAGCGACACGTCGGACGAGTCGCCCCCGCGCACATCCCGAAGAAGGGAAGCCAGCTCAGGCTCCCCGGCGACAAGGTCAAGAAGTCCGGAAAGACTCATCAGATTCGCCCACAGCCCCACGACGGCAACACGACAGCCCCGAGCCGTACGGACACGGGGGGTACCTGGTCAAGGCTACCGAATTGCGGACCGGTGCTCCGGCCTTCGGGCACGCGAGACCGCCCGCGACCCGTGAGGCCGCGCCGGCGACTGGACTGAGGAGAGCGGGGTCGCGAGGAACGAGCGACCCCTCTCGACGAGGGAAGGAGCCGGACAAGAGCGGCCTCACCGCGACGCGCAGCGTCGCCATTGACTCGTGAGGCCGCGCCGGCGACTGGACTGAGGAGAGCGGGACCGTGAGGCCGCGCCGGGGACTGGACTGAGGAGAGCGGGGTCGCGAGGAACGAGCGGCCCCGGTCGACGAGGGAAGGAGCCGGACAAGAGCGGCCTCACCGCGACGCGCCAGCGTCGCCGGCAACTCGCGAGGAACGAGCGACCCCTCTCGACGAGGGAAGGAGCCGGACAAGAGCGGCCGAACCGCGATGCGCCAGCGTCGCCATGGGCAGGCCCGAACCGCGACGCGCAGCGTCGCCATATACACCGCCATGTAACAGCGGTAAATGCGCGATGAATCGTGCTGGGTTGATTACTCTTGGTTACATGTCAGAGGTGAGATCGGTCGTCGATCGAGACGACCTGTTGAGTCAGCGGGTCAGGGAGCAGTGGACCAGCCAGCTCGGTCGGCGGCTCGATGTCCTGATCGCCGGGTGCGGATGGCCGGAACCGCTCGACCTGGCGCAGGCGGAGGCCAGGGTCATCGGGATCGACGAGGATCTGCCCGCGTTGCGTACGAGCACGTCCGCCCGCAAGGACCTGGACTCGTGGGCGCTGGGCGACCTGCGCTCCGTGCCGGTGCCGCCACGGGCGTTCGACATCGTCTACGTGCCGTTCCTGCTTGAGCGGATCGAACACTCCGAACTGGTGCTCGACCGGCTGCTCACCGGCCTGCGCCCCGGCGGGTTGCTGCTGGTCAGAATGCGCGACCGGGCCTCGGCGTACGGGGCCTGCGACCGGCTGGCGCCGTCGAGACTGCGGCGGATGCTGTGGCGCAGGTTCGTCCCCTCGGGAACGGTGGGCCCGCTGCCCGCCGTCTACGAGCAGATCGCCTCGCGCGAGGGGATGCACTCCTTCTGCCTGGTGCGCGGGCTGATGGTGACCGAGGACATCTCCGCCGGCAGCGGGCCCGCGCTCAACGGACCTCTCGGTAAGCTTGCCCGCGCCGCCTGCTCGGTGGTGGAGGTCCTCTCCAGGGGCCGCCGGCCCGCGTCTCACGACGAGATAACCATGGTGATCCGCAAGCCCCAGAGCCATTTCGCCCGGCTGATCTGAGATCCGCCGGAGCGGTGGAGCCGGGGTCACCGGACGGGGCGCCCATCCTGAGCAGGCGGGACCGGAAAGTCCGACGATCGGGATTGTGGAGCGGGAGCAGATGACGGCGCCTTTCGAGTGGACCCCCGACGCCCGCGAGCTGGCCGACCTCGAACTGCTGCTCTCCGGCGCCCTCAGCCCGCTGACGGGCTTTCTGAGCTCGGCCGACGCGCACTCCGTGGACGAGCACGGCACGCTTGCCGACGGCACGCCCTGGCCCGCGCCGGTCACCCTCACGCTGCCCGACGACCACCCCGCCGCCCCCGGCGACCGGATCACCCTGCGCGACCCCGAG
Organism: Streptosporangium sp. CA-115845; assembly: GCF_050943795.1. NCBI lineage: Bacteria > Bacillati > Actinomycetota > Actinomycetes > Streptosporangiales > Streptosporangiaceae > Streptosporangium > Streptosporangium sp. CA-115845. Next base: position 8,920,818 of record NZ_CP191988.1, read on the forward strand.
GGTGCGGCACTGGCCGTGCTGACCGTCACCGGGCGTGAGGACGGCTTCGTCGCCGGCCCCGTGGAGGCCCTGGACGCCCCCGAGCACGGGCCGTTCGCCCGGCTCCGCCACACCCCGGCGCGGGTCCGCAAGGAGGTGGGCGAGCAGGAGGCGGTCCTGGCCGTCACCATGCGCGGGCCGCTGAGCGACCTCGGCGAGATCGTGGCGACCGCGCAGGAGCTGAAGGCGTCGATCCTGCTTCTCCCGCTGGCGTACGGCGAGGGTGGGCCCGCGGTGGTCCGTGCCGCGCTCAAGGCCCGTGACGGGCTGCCGGAGAGCACGCTCGTGGCGGTGGTGCCGCTGGCGCCCAGGGAACCCGCCATCGATCTGGAACTGCGCGAGCGCGTGGCCGAGGCCTACGGCGCGACCGAGCACCTGGCGGGTCCGGACCCCGTGACGATCCCCGGGCCCCCGCACCGGCGGGGGCTGGTGATCTTCTTCACCGGCCTGTCGGGCTCCGGCAAGTCGACCGTCGCCCGGGGGCTGCGCGACGCGCTGCTTGAGCGTGGCAGCCGCACGGTGACCTACCTCGACGGCGACGTGGTGCGCCACCTGCTGTCGGCGGGTCTGACCTTCTCCAAGGAGGACCGCGACCTCAACATCCGCCGCATCGGCTTCGTCGCCGCCGAGGTCGCCAGGCACGGCGGCCTGGCGATCTGCGCACCCATAGCGCCCTACGCCGCCACCCGCGAGGAGGTGCGCGCGATGGTCGAGGCCGTCGGCGCCGACTTCCTGCTGGTCCACGTCTCCACCCCGCTGGCGGAGTGCGAGCGCCGCGACCGCAAGGGGCTCTACGCCAAGGCCCGCGCGGGGCTCATTCCCGAGTTCACCGGCATCTCCGATCCGTACGAGGAGCCGGACGACGCCGATCTGGAGATCGACACCACGGGCATCAGCGTGGACCGGGCCGTGCACCAGGTGCTCGACCCGCTGATCCAGGGCGGCTGGATCCGCTGACGGATCCCGGTCCCGTGGCCCGCGCCGACGTCAGGATCAGTCCGCGGGGACGGTGGCGTCGAGGTGCGGGTCGCGGGCGAGTTCGGCGAAGCTCCGCCGGCCGCCGGGGGTGGTGTCGAAGCGGGTGTCGCCCCGGGGGGCGCGTGGCGAGTCGAAGTAGACCAGGGCTTTGATCCGCGGATAGTCGCGGATCTCCTCGCGTACCGAGGCGAAGAACCACTCCTTGAACCCGGGCCGGTCGTGGCGCTCGAAGACGCCCCACTCGGCGAGCATGACGGGCTTTCCCGGGAAGCGCTCACTCATCCAGCGGTAGAACCCCGGCCACCGGGGGAAATCGGGCCGGGTCTTGTTGACCAGCCCGTCGAAGCTGTGGACCCGGTGGTCGACGTAGGGGTCCATCCCCACCCAGTCGACCACGTCGTCACCGGGGTAGAGCCTCTCGAACCAGGGCTCCGACGCCCAGTTGGGCGCCCCCATGTAGGTCATCACGGTGACGGCGTTGGTCACGCCCCCGTGCCGCAGGCGCCGCACCACGTGCCGGAACATCGCCGCGTAGTCGGCCGCGGACATTCCCGCGCCGCGGGCCTCCCTGACGTCGTTCTCCGGCTCGTGGTGGACCGTGAGGAAGAACTTCTCCGGGAAGGTCCTCACGATGTGGGCGGCCAGCCGGTCGATCCGCTCGTCCAGCGCCCCGTGCGCGATCTGCTCCCAGGTGTGGTCCAGGGAGGGCTTCCAGTTGATCAGCAGGAGCCTGCGGCCGTCGGGATCGCGGGCGATGGCGCGCTCCGCGGGGGTCGGGAAGAGCTCGTCCCCCCGGTGGTAGACGTGCATGATGTCGGCCGGGCGGCCCATCCGCCGCTCGGCTCCGGCCAGTGCCCGCTCGGGACGCCTCCCGGTGAAGATCTCCGGCGCGACGCCCCACCAGGCGCCACAGGAGGGGACGAGCCTTCCGGTGACCTCGCAGGCGGCCCGTGGCCGCTCGCCCGTCGGGCCCGGTACCCGCGCGGGCGTCCGAGGCTCCCGGGACGCACCGGGACTCTCCGCTCCCGGCGAGGTGCCCGGTGAGGTGCCCGGCGCGCCCGGCATGTCCGGCGCCTGCCGGGCACCCGCGGCGTCGGAGGTCTTCGAGGCGCTGGAGGTCTGGCCGCGCCCGCTCAGCCCCGCTATGCCCAGTCCGAGAGTGCCCAGTCCCAGCGCCAGGACGACAGCCGAACCGGCAATTCTTACCATACGCGGAATTATGTCCATAGTGGCATTTGTCCGATGCACCGGTTCCTCACAGCCGTCGCGCACACGCATTCTTCGACCATCACCGGGAAACACCTTCCCACCGCCTGGACGTGCCTCGTCCCCGACTTTACCGGTCCATGCCGAAGCCTCGGAGCAACCGACGGGAAATGTCGGATAAATAGCTGTTATCTCACCGTGATTAGCGGGATCGACGCGAAGAAAATCTTGTGTATTGGTTCGGGGGAATGGGCAGCCGACCTATAGTTCCTAGGGTTCCCAGCGCCTGTTCGCCGGAGAGGCACACGCGAAACATGAGCCCGTCACCGGACGCCCCCGGCCGCCGCGCAGGTGGAGACCTGGCGGACTACGCGTCGCTCCTCCGCCGCCGATGGCTGATCATCTGTTCCCTGCTCCTCACCGGAGCCGGTGGCGGCGCCGCCCTGCTACGGCTCACCCCGCCCTCCTACACCGCCTCCGCTCAGGTCCTGGTGACCGCCACCGGTTCGCCGGAACAGACCAACCAGGTCACCAACCGCCAGCGCGAACCCCTCAATCTCGACACCGAGGCCCAGGTCGCCCGGTCCGCGGTGGTCGCGGCGAAGGCCCGCGAGCTGTCCGGCGCTCCCGGCTGTCCCGCCGTGGTCTCCGTGCCGCCCAACACCTCGGTCCTGGAGATCTCCTGCACCGCCGCCGACCCGAAGACGGCCGCCTCGGGCGCGAGCGCCTACGCCCTCGCCTACCTGGCCCAGCGCCGGGAGTCGTCCACCCAGATGCTCACGGCCCAGCTCAAGGCCGTGCTGGTCAAGCTGAGGCAGGTCAACGCGGGCCTCGCCAAGGTCGCCACCACGCTTCCCCTGCTGAGCAGGGGCACCACGGAGCGAGCCCTCGCCCTCCAGCGGCAGGACATCCTCGGCCGCCAGGCCCAAACCCTCACCGCCAGGTACGACGCCCTCAAGACCATCGCCGTCACTCCCGGATCGGTGATCAGCAAGGCGGTGGCACCCACCGCCCCCAGCGCTCCCCGCCCGCCCCTCTACCTGGGCGGCGGCCTCATGGCGGGACTGCTCTGCGGGGTCGGGGTCGCCTGGCTCCGTGACCGCCTCGACACCGCCCTGCGGACCACCGCCGACATCAGGCGTCTGACCGGTCTGGACGCCCTCGGCGGCGAGGAGATCCGCGGCCTGGCGGGCGCGGTGCTCGTGGTCGCCGTGCCGGGCACCTCCTCTCGCGAGGTGAGGGATGCCGTACGGACCCTGAACGACCGCGGAGTCCGCGTGATCGGCGCCTTCGTCGGCGGCGGTGACGCCGCCCCAGCCGATCTCCCGTCCGGCCCCGCGCGGACCCCGCACATCTCGTCCGCGGCACAGCCCGGCGCTGCGCGCCCCAGGAGAGCCGAACGGCCCCTCGCGGGCCTGGCGGGCGGTGACCGGGCCGCACCGGACTCCCCGGACGCCGGGGGCGTGCCCGGGGCGTTCGGGAACGTTCCATCCGGGCGGCAGGCCACGGCCGGGCGGAGGGGACATCGGCTGTGAGGAGGCTGCGTCCGGCCGCCTGGCCGATCGCCGCGCTCCTGGTGGGATATCCACTCTGGTGGGCGCTCGGTTTCGGTGGCCTGTCGGTGGTCGTGGTGGCCCCGGCGATGGCCCTGATCCTGCTGCGGAGGCGGCCGATCAGGGCGCCGCGCGGGTTCGGGCTCTGGCTGCTGCTCCTGGCGGGCTATCTGATCAGCGCGCTGATGCTCGGCGAGATGCCGCCGGGCACCTACGGCGAGTTCGGCGCCGGGCGGCTCGTCGGCTACCTGATGCGCCTCTGCCTCTACCTGTCACTGACGATCATGGTGCTCTACCTCGGCAACCTGACGGAGGAGGAGCTGCCCCAGCTCACCCTGGTGCGCATGCTCGGCGCACTGTTCGTCACAACCGTGGCGGGCGGCCTGCTGGGCGTGTTCGCCCCGCGCGCCGAGTTCACCTCACCGGTCGAGCTGATCCTCCCCGGCTGGATCAGCGGAAACCCCTTCGTCCACAACCTGATCCATCCCACCGCCGCCCAGGTGCAGAAGGTCCTCGGCCACGCCTCCCCCCGCCCGGAGGCGCCTTTCGAGTGGGCCAACGCCTGGGGCGGCAACATCTCGGTGCTGCTCGTCTGGTTCGTGATCGGCTGGTGGGTGTACGGCGGCCCGTGCAGGCGCCTGGCCATGATCCCGCTGACCGCGCTGGCCGCGATCCCCGTCGTCTACTCGCTCAACCGCGGCCTGTGGATCGGGCTCGGCGTCGCCGCCGCGTACGTCCTGGTGCGCCTGGGCACGCGGGCCCGCATCGCGGCCTGCTCGGCTCTGGCCGCGGGGGCGCTGGTGTTCGCCCTCAGCCCGCTGCAGGCGATGGTGGCCCAGCGGCTGGACAGCCCGCACAGCAACGACATCCGCGCCTTCACCGTGTCGGCGACCGTCGCCGCCGCGGGCACCTCACCGCTCATCGGCTACGGCAACACCAGAAACGCCATGGGCAACCACCGGACGATCACCACCGGCAGGAGCGGCTGGTGTCCCACCTGCGGCCACCCGCCGCTGGGGAGCGACGGCCAGCTCTGGTACCTGATGATCACGCAGGGCTTCACCGGGGCCGTGCTCTACGTGGCGTTCTTCGCCGGGGCCGTCCGCCGCCACTGGCGCGACCGGAGCCCGATCGGCATGGCGGGGGTGCTCGTGATGATCCTCACCCTGCTCTACATGTTCGTCTACGACGGGCTGTTCACACCGCTCAGCCTGTATCTGATCTCCTTCGCGCTGCTCTGGAGGAACTCGATGGAGAGCACCGCCGCATGAACGACGCGCGCGCCCGTCTGCGCTACCTCGACGAGACCATCGACCTGCTGTTCCCCGGTCCCGGCGCCCCGAGACCCTACACCCTGCTCCCCCACCGGCTGCTCCCCCGCAGGCTGGTCCCCCGCGCCTGGTGGCACCCCGGCGGGAGGCTCATCGTGCCGTCTGGGCAGGACGGCATCGAGAACCACCTGAGCGAGGTGTTCGACACCCCCGTCCGCGTCACACTGCGCGTGCGCCCCGCCCTGCGCGCCAACCGCAAGCCGATCCTGGAGGCGCGCGGCCCCGACGGGCCGATCGCCTTCGTGAAGGTCGGCGACACCGACCTGACCAGGGAGCTCGTCGCACACGAGGCACGGACGCTCGACCTGCTCGCCGGCGTGCCGCTGAAGACGGTCGTCCCGCCCGCCGTGCTGCACCACGGATCCTGGCGCGGCCTGTCCGTGCTGGCGCTGACCCCGCTCCCGGTACGGCGGGGACGGATCCCCTGCGGCGTCCTCACCGACGCGATCACCGAGATCGCCCGCATCCCCGTGGAGCCGGTCCCGGTCCCGGCAGATCGTGCCCTCGCAGTCTCCACTCAGGCTGCCGGGACAGTGCCGATCTCCGGGCGGGGGTTCGCCTGGCACGGTGACCTGACGCCCTGGAACATCTCGCGGGGCCCCGACGGGCGGTTGCTGGTCTGGGACTGGGAGCGGTTCGGCACCGGAGTACCGCTCGGCTTCGACGCCGTCCACCACTTCTTCCAACGGGCCCTGCGCCGCGACGATCCGGCCACCGCCGCCAGGGCCTGTGTGGCGCGGGCCCTGCGGGTCCTGGCCCCGTTCGGGCTGTCGGCCTCCGAATCCCGGCTGACCGCCATCCGCTACCTGATCGCGCTCGCCGACCGGCACACGGCCGACGGCCACGCGCCCCTCGGCCCACCGGAACTCTGGCTCAACCCCGTCGTCGACTCCCAGGAGAGCCTGCTGTGAAACCCGCGCTGAGCCGTTCGCTCCAGGTGGCCACGGGGGGCGCCCGGATCGACCACGCCGACCACCAGGGGACCCTCCCATGAGACCCGTGCTGAAGCGCTCACTCCACGCGGCCACGTGGGGCATGGGACGCCTCACCTCGGGGAGCCGGGTGCTGCCCTCCTTCCTCATCATCGGGGCGCAGCGCTGCGGCACCACCTCCCTGTACCGCGCCCTGTCCCAGCACCCGCTCGTCCTCAAACCGGTGCTGCGCAAGGGCGTGCACTACTTCGACATGGCGTACGACCGGGGCCTGTCCTGGTACCGGGCGCACTTTCCGCTGCGGATGTCGGCCTCCGTGCTGGCACGCAGGTACGGTTGCCGGCCCCAGTCCTTCGAGTCGTCGCCCTACTACCTGTTCCATCCCCTGGCCGGCCCCCGTATCGCCCGCGACCTGCCGGGTACCAGGCTGATCGTGCTGGTCCGCGACCCCGTCGAGCGGGCCTTCTCCGCGCACGCCCACGAACTGGCCAGGGGGTTCGAGACGGAGCCGTCCTTCGCCAGGGCCGTGGAGCTGGAGGAGGACCGCCTGACCGGAGCGGCGCAGGCCCTGCGCGACTCGCCGCACTCGACGAACCTGGCCCACCGCCACCACGCCTACCTGGCCAGGGGCCGCTACGCCGAGCAGCTCGCCCGGCTGGAGCCACTGGTCGGCAGGGATCGCCTGCTCGTCATCGACAGCGGCCGGTTCTTCGCCGAACCGGAGCTCGTCTACGACCGCGTGCTGGCCTTCCTCGGGCTGCCGCACCTCGGTGATCCGGTGTTCGAACGGCACAACGCCAGGACCAGACCCGCTCCGATGCCCCGCAGGCTCCGCCGCGAGCTGGCCGGCCGCTTCGAGGAGCAGGACACCCTGCTGACCTCGTGGCTGGGCGGGGAGCCGTCGTGGCGCCGCTGAGCCCCACCCGTCTGGCGGGTCTGACCGGGGCCGCGCGGAGCGGGGTGGCGGGGCTGCTGGGCGCGGGTGCCGGGGCCGCCGCTCAGTTCCTGACCGTCGTACTGGTCACCAGGGGGGTGGGCCAGGAGACGGCGGGTGTCTTCTTCTCGGCGACCGCCCTGTGCCTGGCGGTCGCCACGGTCCTGCGGCTGGACGCGGGGAACGGGCTCGTCCACTTCATCGCCAGGTCCCGTCCTTTCGACTACCGCTGCACCTCCGGCTACGTCCGCGCGGCGCTCGTCCCGGTCGCGTCACTCTCGCTGGCGGCCGCCTGTGCGGTCATCCTCAGTACCTCCGACCCCGTGCTGCGGGTGCTGGCGATGGCCCTGCCCGCGGTGACGTGCTCGGGCGTCATGGTGAGCGCGACCCGGGGGTTCGGCTCGATGCGGCCGACCGTGCTGCTGGACGGCGTGCTCCAGCCGCTGGCCCAGCTCGCCCTGGTCGGGACCGTGGTGCTCGCGGGCCGCGATTCGGTGCCGCTGCTCGCCGCGGCCTGGGCACTGCCGTACCTGCCGGTGCTGCTGCTGGCCTCGGCCTGGTTGCACCGGCGGCTGCCTCGGACGCCCTACCTGCCGGGCACCGCGCACGACCTGTGGCGCCACACCTGGCCCCGATCGCTGGCGGCCGGGATCCAGGCGGTGTTCCAGCGGCTGGACATCGTGGTCGTGGCGTTGCTGGCCGGGCCGGCCGAGGCCGCCGTCTACACCGCCGCCACCCGTTTCAAGGTCGTGGGACAGCTGGCCGGCCAGGGCCTGGCGCAGGCCACCCAACCGAGGCTGGTGCGGGCCCTGGCCGAAGGCGACCTGCCACGTGCCCGGGAGCTGTACCAGTCGGCCACCGTCTGGCTGGCCCTGCTGACCTGGCCGGTCTGGCTCGGGTACGCGGCGCTCGCTCCGTGGCTGCTCGGAGCCGTCTTCGGGGACGGCTACGCCTCCGGGGCACCGGTGGCGATCGTGCTGGCCGCGACGATGACGCTCGCCACCGCGTGCGGGATGGCCGACGTGGTGCTGACCGCCGCCGGGCACACCGGCGCCAGCCTGGCCAACCTGGCCGCCGCCGTCGCCACGACCGTGCTGCTTGACCTGCTGCTGATCCCCTCCCTGGGCTCGCTCGGCGCCGCCCTCGGCTGGGCGGGGGGCACGGTGGTCAAGAACCTGCTGCCGCTCTGGCATATCCACCGCCGGTACGGCCTGCGGCCCTTCGGCGCGCACAGCCTGGCCGCCCTGAGCCCGTGGCGGGCATCCTGATGGGCACCGCACCCCCCGTACTGGTCACCGGACTGCCCAGGACCGGGACGAGCTGGACGGGCAGGATGCTCACGGCGAGCCGGGAACTGGTCTACGTCAACGAACCGCTCAACCCCGAGCACCCGCCTGGCGGCTCCCCGGGCGTCCTCGACTCCGTGGTCGGCCACCGCTTCCAGTACATCTGCACCGGCAACGAGCGGCTCTGGCTGCCCGCCTTCACCCGCACCGTCGCGCTGCGCTACGGGTTCCGGGCCGAACTGCGCCGCAACCGCTCGCCGTACGACCTGGCACGGATGGTCCGGTACGGCACCGCGTTCACGCTGGGGCGGCTGGGCGGCCGCCGGGCGCTGCTTGACGACCCGTTCGCGCTGTTCTCCGCCGGATGGTTCGCCGACCGGCTCGGCTGCCGGGTGATCATCCTGCTCCGCGACCCGGTGGCTTTCGTCGGTAGCTGGCAGCGGCTCGGCTGGACCGTCTACTTCCACGAGCTACTCGAACAGCCACTGCTGATGCGCGACCAACCCCACCTGGAGGCGCTGCGCCCGCTGGTCGGCTCCCAGGACCGCATCGCCAAGGCGGTGGCCCTGTGGCGGGCGGCCGGGATCACCGCCGCCGACCTGGCCGAGCGGCATCCTCAGATAACCCTGGCCCGCTACGAGGACCTGGCCCGCGACCCGCTGACGGAGTTTCGCCGCCTGTACGGGTGGGCGGGCCTGACGTGGTCGGCCCGCGCCGAGGAGCGCGTCCGCCGCGCGTGCACCGCCGCGTCCGGCGCGGGCAGCGGCGGCTTCGCCTGGAGCGGCCTGTCCCGCACGGCCTACCGGCCGATGGACTCGCGCCGCGCCCTCGCCGAGGCCGACGCCAGGCTGAGCCCGCAGGAGGCCCTCCGGGTCAGGGAGCTGGCCTCCTGACGGACGACGGTCTCTCAGGAGAAGAGCCCGCGCAGCAGGGAGACCGCGAGAAGCCTGAGAGCGTACGGCAGGTCGTCGACCAGGTAGCGGCGAGCCAGCCTGCCAGGCTCCCGGATCAGCCGGAAGAGCCACTCCAGGCCACCTCTGCGCATCCACGCCGGAGCCCGCCGGACGGTGCCCGCGGCGAAGGCGATCGCCGAGCCACAGCCGACGAACCAGGTGCCCGGCAGGTCCCGGCGGAGCGAGGCGATGAGCCGCTCCTGCTTGGGGAAGCCGAGCCCGACGAAGACCAGCCGGGGTGCCGCGGCGATCACGGCGTCGCGTACCCGGGCATAGCTCTCCGGATCGTCCTCGAACCCGTACGGCGGGGCGTCGACTCCGGCGATCATCAGTTTCGGGTGACGGCCCACCAGCTCGCAGGCCGCCTGCACGGCCGCGCCCGCGGGGCCGCCCAGCAGGTACACGGGATGGCGGTAGAAGGCGGCGGCCTCCGACAGGGACCAGATCAGGTCGGCACCGGCGACCCGGCCGGGCAGGGGGGTGCCGAGCAGTCTCGCCGCCCACACCAACGGCATGCCGTCCGCCACCGCGAGGTCGGCGCCTTCGACGAACCCGCGGGCCCGCTCGTCACGGGCGACGATCCGGCTGATGTCGATGTTCGGGGTGACGAGGTGGCCGCCCTCACCGCGTTTCAGCGCGGCGACCACGTGGTCGACCACCTCGCCCTCGGTCATCGGGTCGATCGCGACGCCCGCCACCCGCACGCGCCTGCGCAGGCGTCTGCGGGTGGCCTTGTCCGGCCGGGGCCGCCGGCGGGGGGCGACCTGCACCGCCCCCCGCCTGGCGGCCGGCGTCCCGGCCCGCCCGGCGACGGCGGGCAGGCCGGGCACCGGACCGTACCCGGTGGTCGCGGACCGGTGGTCGGTGACGGGCGGGATCGACATCACGGCGTGAACGGCCTTGCCCGTCGTGGCCGGGGCGATCTGCGGGTTGTGGCGAGATGGCGCCAAAGGATGCCCGGTGACCTGCCCCATCATGGTGGGAACCACCGGCAGGTCGTAGCGGGCGGTCGCGCGCGGACGATCGGCGGCCCGCCCCACCTCCGACGGAGCGACGAGCAGATCGTGGCGAGCGATCATTGACGGGCGTTCGGCGCCCCGCCCCGGCAGGGGCGGGGCGACCTGCGAGCCGTGGCGCGCGAGCACCGGCAGGCGTTCGACGGCCTGACCGGCCGAGGGCGGGGCGACCTGCGGGCCGTAGCGGACCGTCACGCGCGGACGCTCGGTGATGGGCGCCATCAGATGCCGTGCCCTCGGTGGTGCAGGACGCTGAGCAGGGTCCGCGCGGGGACCAGGCCGGCCGCCACCGCGAGCGCGATGGGTGCCCGGGGCTCGCCGTGGCGGGCGGTGAACGCCCGCCAGGCCCAGCGGCCCGCCTCCCGCCGCTGGCCGAGGGCCGCATGGTGGAAGGCGAGCTGACCGTAGACCCGCGCCGCGCCGCGCGGATCCACGGCCAGATCAGGGTGCCGGGCGAGCATCCACTGCAGCCCGGCGATCCGGTCGGCCCAGCGGGCCACGTACGAGGAGCCCCCCCAGCGCACCCGGACCAGAGGCCGGTCGACGTGCACGATGGGGTGCTGGGCGGCGGCGCGCAGCGCCAGGTCCCAGTCCTCGTTCTGGCCCTTGGGGGCGCTCTCGTCCACCCAGAGCCCGCCGCGCCGGAACACGAACGTCGAGGAGTGCACCATCACCATGCGCGAGCGCACCAGATGGCGGTAGGTGACACGGCTGGTCCCCGCCAGGCGGGGAATGCGGCGCGAGCCGTACTCGACCTCGATGGCGCAACTGGAGAAGCGCGCGTCCGGCTCCGCCTCCAGCGCGGCGACCTGGGCGGCGACCTTGCCGGGCAGCCACTGGTCGTCATCGTCGCAGAAGGCGACAAGATCGGTGCCGAGGGCCGCGATGCCGGTGTTGCGGGCGCCGGGCAGGCCCGGGGTGAGCCGGTTGGCCATCACCCGCACCCCGCGCGAGGGCGCCCCACGCCGGCCGGGGGTCAGTGCCCTGCTGGCCAGGAGGTCGGCCACCTGGTCGGCGACCCAGGCCGGATCTCCGCCGTCCACGACCACCACCACCTCGACGGGGCCGGAATGGTCCTGGCCGAGCACCGCGAGCGTGGCCGCGCGCAGCTGGTCGGGCCGGTGTCCCCGGGTGGGGATGACGACACCCACCGATGTGTTCACCAGAACCTCCCGAGGATGCCCCGGCCCTCAGGCCGGGCAGGAATCGGGAGCGGGAGGGCCGTCAAGGCCCGAGCGTGCCCTGACCGGTCAGTCATGTCGATCGGCTTCTTTCCGAGTCGTGTAGCCGTAGCCGTCCGCGCGTTGAAGGTGACGGACATGCCGGTGGTTGATTCCGGCGACGCGACCGTGCCGGGTGGTGATGTCGAACGAGCCACCGGAGCGGAGCCTTCGCCTGCCGGAGGATCCTCGCCGGCAGGGCTGGCCTGCCCTTGAGGAATTCCTCGATCGGGGTGGCGTTCTTGGTCTGGTTGCAGCCGATGCAGGCCAGGGTGAGGTTGCTGATCCGGTCCGAGCCGCCCCGGGAACGCGGGTGGATGTGGTCGAGGTTGAGCGGTACGCCGCTCGCGCCGCAGTACGCGCACGCCCGGCCCCACTTGGCCAGCAGGTATTCGCGGACCTCGTACCCGGCCAGGGTGCCCTGCTGATACTCAACGCCTTCCAACGGCTTGCCCGCCGAGAGGGCGTGGGTGTCGAAGGAGACCTTCTCCACGTGCACGGCGGTCACGGGCGCCCACCGGGTCAGCCGCGCCACCCAGGACATGGTGGTGTCGACGCGGTGTCGCAGCGACGGCGCGAGCCACCCTTTCGGCTTGGTGCGGTTGAGAAACCGTGGCGCGCGGTAACGCAGGTTCGCGCTACGGCGTCGCCGTCGATACCGCGAGCGGGCGGTGAGCCTGTCGCGGATCAGTGCGCCTCGGTGGTCGAGCTGGATCGCATACCTTCCCCCCCGGTTCACGCCGCTTAAGCCGCACGGGGTGAACACGGCCAGGCCGGTGTGCTTGGAGCCGGGGTCGATACCGACCTGCACGCCTTCAACGGTCGAGGTCGCCGCGTCGCGGTCCTTAAGACGGATGACGAACGGGGTATGGCGGTGAACCACCGCCCGCCCGGCCGCCAGCAGGCGGCGGGCGCGAGCGGGGTGACAGGGGTCGAGCGGGTGGCCGTGGGCGTCCAGGACGAACACGGCCAGGTGAACCTCACGGCTCGCTCCCTCAGACACCGAAGCGCCCTCGGGGTGACGCCGGTGCGGCGGTGCGGCCGGACCGGTCTCCCCTCGCCCAGGTCGAACACCAGGTACCGCCTGGCGGCGGTGTCCGTGAGCCGTTTCGTGCCCACCCTCGGGCGTGTCTGCTCCCACGGATTCCAGAGCGGCAGGCTGAGGAAGCACCTGCCGGTGGGTCTGCGATCTCGTGTTCAACGTAGCCATCACAACGCACCTCCTTGAGCTGATGGCCAGGGCTGGTCAACGCGGGGCTTCAAAGCGCATCGCTGCGCCTCAAGCCCCCTCCTTCAGGAGGGGGTCGTTGACGAGTCTCCTGTGATAGCCGTACTTGATCATGAGCGGCCAGGTCAGCGCGGTAACCAGGCGCAGCTGCCGGGACCCCGCGGCGGCACACCAGCTGTCGTCCCTGGTCAGCTCGGTGCGGCCGACCGTGAAGCGGATGGGGTTGCCCGAGGCGGTGTGCGCCGTCGAGAGCTCCGCCCAGCTGCCCGAGAGGAAGTCGAGGCGGCAGGGGAGGCCGATCCCGGCGACCAGGCGCCTGAGCGTGTCGGCGGGGGCGCCGAGCAGGTCCTCATAGCGGACCCGGGTGACCGGGACGCCCCTGCGGGCGAGGAGTCCGAGGCTGAGGTTCTCACTCAGCCAGTGCAGCGAGGTACGGGAGGGTGACCAGTGGGTCATCGGACGCCCGTCCTCTGGACGCTCGACCCGCCTGCGCCAGGAGTGCGCGACCGCGCGGGGGTCGCGGACCACGTGCACGACGTGGACGTCGACCCCGGCCGCCGCCAGGCAGAAGGCCAGCGAGGCGTGCTTGCTTGAGTCGATCACGACCGGGCAGTCGGCGACCTCCCCCGCCGCGTCGTACAGATCGCGGTGGACGGCGACATACTCGTCCAGCTCGGCGGTGCCGGGCGTCGGCCACCTGCCGTTGCCCGCCCGCTCCTCGGCCAGCAGCCTGGCCAGGGTCGGGATGCGCCGGGTGCGGTCGACGCGGGCCCTGAGCGCGATCATCCGGTGGGCCAGGTCCGCGGACCAGCCCCCGAACGCACGCATCCCGACCTTGTCCCAGAAGGGGCACACCCCGAAGGGCTCGCCGCATCCGCAGGCCTCGTCCGCGAGCACGCTCCTGGCCCAGAGGTGGACGACCTCGCCGAGCGGCACGATGCCGGGGACCTCCCCGAGCAGGCGCTCCAGCAGCGTGGTCCCGCTGCGGCCGAGGCCGCCCAGGAAAACCACCCGAGCAGGTGACGGACTATCAGACACAGGCACGAATCCTTACCCGACGGATACGGAACGTGCCGAGGCTAGCGCGGAGCGTAACGGAGAGGTCAGAGAACGGACAAAGGATCTACCCAGCGGGTTCGGCGGCGTCCGTCTCCTGAACGGAGTGCTCCCGAAGCCCCGGCGCCGTGGACGGCCCGGGAACGGCGAACCGCCCGCGGCCCGAGCCTGGCCCTCCCCGTTGTACCGGGGGGAGAGGCTTGGGCTGCGGGCGCGGGCGGCGGGATGGGACTACTTGGCGTCGACGATCATGCCGGCGCCGACCGTGTTGTTGGTGGCCTCGTCCACCAGGATGAAGCCACCGGTGAGGCGGTTGCGGGCGTAGTCGTCCACGAACAGGGGCTGGGTGACGCGGAGCGAGACGCGTCCGATCTCGTTGAGGCCGAGCGAGGAGGCGGCCTCGTCCCGGTGCAGGGTGTTGACGTCCAGCCGGTAGTGCAGGTCCTTGACCAGGGCACGGGCCGTACGGGTGGTGTGCTTGATGGTCAGCTTGGCGCGCGGGGCCAGCTTGCTGGAATCCGCCATCCAGCAGATCATCGCCTCCAGTTCCTGGGAGACGTGCGGCTGGTTGTTCGGGCGGCAGATCATGTCGCCGCGCGAGATGTCGATGTCGTCCTCCAGCCGGAGGGTCACCGACATCGGCGCGAACGCCTCGTCGACCGGCCCGTCGAAGGTGTCGATCGACGAGATGCGCGTGGCCAGGCCCGAGGGCAGGTGCATGACCTCGTCCCCCGGCTTCAGCACGCCTCCGGCGATCTGGCCGGCGTAGCCCCGGTAGTCATGGAAGGCCGGGTCGGTGGCCCGCTGCGGGCGGATGACGTACTGCACGGGGAAGCGCACGTCGACCAGGTTGCGGTCGGAGGCGATGTGCACGTTCTCCAGGTGGTGCAGGAGCGAGGACCCGTTGTACCAGGGGGTGTTCTCCGAGCGTGACACCACGTTGTCACCGTGCAGCGCGGAGATCGGGATGAACGTCAGGTCCGGCGCGTTCAGCTTGGAGGCGAAGGCGGTGAACTCCTCGCGGATCTCCTCGAACCGCTCCTGCGCGTAGTCGACCAGGTCCATCTTGTTGACGGCCAGGACCAGGTGCGGCACCCGCAGCAGCGTGGTGAGGAAGGCGTGCCGCCGTGACTGCTCCAGCACGCCCTTGCGCGCGTCGATCAGGACGATCGCCAGGTCGGCGGTGGAGGCACCGGTGACCATGTTGCGGGTGTACTGGATGTGCCCGGGGGTGTCGGCGATGATGAACTTGCGCTTGGGAGTGGCGAAGTAGCGGTAGGCCACGTCGATGGTGATGCCCTGCTCCCGCTCGGCCCGCAGGCCGTCGGTGAGAAGCGACAGGTCGGTGTACTCGGTGCCACGGTCCCGGGAGGTGCGCTCGACGGCCTCCAACTGGTCCTCGAAGATCGCCTTGGAGTCGAAGAGCAGCCGTCCGATGAGCGTCGACTTTCCGTCGTCGACGCTTCCCGCCGTGGCAAAGCGAAGGATGTCCATCAGAGGTGCTCTCCAGAGGTCGTACGGCGTGCGGCGCGGGACCGCGCGGGAAGAAGGGAGACGGGAGGGTGGGTGAGCACTAGAAGTAGCCCTCCCGCTTGCGATCCTCCATGGATGCCTCGGAGGCGCGGTCGTCGGCGCGGGTGGCGCCGCGCTCGGTGATCCGGCTCACGGCGATCTCCTCGATGATCGCCTCAACCGTCACGGCACCCGACTGGACCGCGCCGGTGCAGGTCACGTCGCCGACCGTGCGGTAGCGGACCGTCATCTCCTGGAGCGGCTCGTCCTCGTCGCGGGTGATGAACTCGCTGTCGGCCAGCAGCATGCCGTCGCGCTCGAACACCTTGCGGGTGTGGGCGTAGTAGATCGAGGGGATCTCGATGCCTTCGCGCCGGATGTAGTCCCAGATGTCGAGCTCGGTCCAGTTGGACAGCGGGAACACCCGGATGTGCTCGCCCTTGCGGATCCTGGCGTTGTAGAGGTTCCACAGCTCGGGACGCTGATTCTTGGGGTCCCACTGGCCGAAGTCGTCACGGAAGGAGAACACCCGCTCCTTGGCGCGGGCCTTCTCCTCGTCACGGCGGGCGCCGCCGAACACGGCGTCGTACTCGTTCTCCTCGATCGCGTCCAGCAGCGTCGTGGTCTGCAGCCGGTTGCGCGAGGCCCTGCGGCCGGTCTCCTCGACGACGCGCCCGGCGTCGATGGAGTCCTGGACGCTGGCGACGACCAGGCGCGCGCCCAGCTGCGCGGCGCGGCGGTCACGGAACTCGATGACCTCTGT
Source organism: Streptosporangium sp. CA-115845 (assembly GCF_050943795.1). Lineage (NCBI taxonomy): Bacteria > Bacillati > Actinomycetota > Actinomycetes > Streptosporangiales > Streptosporangiaceae > Streptosporangium > Streptosporangium sp. CA-115845. The sequence continues at coordinate 8,936,825 of NZ_CP191988.1, forward strand.
GAAGTTGTGGCCGGTGTCGACGTGCATCAGTGGAAAGGGAATCGGCGCGGGCCAGAACGCCTTCTCCGCGATGCGGAGCATGACGATGGAGTCCTTACCACCGGAGAAGAGCAGACAGGGACGCTCGAACTCGGCCGCGACCTCACGCATGATGTGGATGGCCTCTGCCTCGAGGACGTCGAGCTGCGACGTGGTGTAGTCGCGCTGAAGCATCAAACTCTCCTAGCGGGGATTAGCGGTGCAGATCCCGGATTCCAGCGAGCAACATCGGCGCCAGTCCCGGTAGGGATACAAGGATATCCGGCAATGAGGGGTCGGGCTGGTTGTAGGCCAGCTGCGAGCCGTCGATGCGGCTGGCGTGGGCCCCCGCGGCGAGGGCCACCGCGACGGGCGCGGCGGAGTCCCACTCGTACTGGCCCCCGGCGTGCACGTAGGCCTCGACCGCTCCGGTGAGCACCGCGGAGATCTTGGCGCCCGCCGACCCGATCGGTACCAGGTCCGCGCCGACGAGAGCGGCCAGTTTCTGGACGAACTCCGGCGGGCGGGTCCTGCTGACCGCGATCCGCGGCCTGGCGTCCGCCTCGGGGGCGGTCCGCACCGGAGGTTCGACGGTGGAGAGCGTACGGCCCTGGGCCGGTAGCGCGACGGCTCCGGCCGTCAGCGTGCCACGCTCCCAGAGCGCCACATGGACCGCCCAGTCCTCGCGGCCCTCCTCGGCGAACTCTCGGGTGCCGTCCAGCGGGTCGACGATCCAGACCCGCTCGGCGCGGAGCCTGCGCGGGTCGAGACGCTCCTCGCTGGTCGCCTCCTCGGACAGCACGCTGTCGTCCGGGCGCAGCCGTGCCAGGGCCTCCATCAGGAACAGGTGGGAGGCGATGTCACCCTCCTTGCGCAGCTCGGAAGGGTTGCCGAAACCCCGCTCCGCGCGCAGAGCCGCCAGCTTCTCGCCGGCCGTCGTCGCCAACTCCGCGGCGAGTGTGTGATCGTCGCGAACGGTCATCAGTATGCTCCAGCTCCTCGCGCGACAGCCGACCAGGTCTTCCACAGGATCTGCAGGTCCAGCATGAGGGACCAGCTCTCCACGTAACGCAGGTCCAACCGTACCGATTCCTCCCAGGACAGGTCAGAGCGACCGCTCACCTGCCACAGACCGGTCATGCCCGGCTTGACCAGTAACCGGCGGCGGACATCGTCACCGTACCCGGCCACCTCCTCCGGTAGTGGCGGCCGAGGGCCCACCAGGGACATGTGTCCCAGCAGCACGTTGATCAGCTGGGGCAGCTCGTCCAGCGAGTGGCGGCGCAGCCAGGCACCCAGCGGGGTCACCCTCGGATCATTCTTGATCTTGAAGAGCGGACCCTGTCCGTCACTGGACAAGGTGATCTTCCGGCGCTCGGCGTCGGCGCGCATCGTCCGGAACTTGTAGATCGTGAACTCGGCGCCGTCGCGGCCCACCCTCGTCTGCCGGAAGAACGCCGGTCCGGGCCCGGAGGCCCGTACGGCCGCCGCCACTCCCACCAGCAGCGGGAGCAGCACCGCCAGCAGCACTCCGGCGCCGATGCGGTCGAACAGGTTCTTGACCACCTGGCGCAGGCCGGAGATCTCGGGGTGGTCCACGTGCAGCAGCGGCAGCCCCGCCGCCGGACGGATGGTGATCCGCGGCCCGGCCACCTCCATCAGCGCGGGGGCCACGACCAGGTCCGTGTCGGTCTTCTCCAGCCGCCAGGCCAGTCGCCGCAGCGCCACCCCGTCCATCTCCGGGCAGGCGAGCACGGCCACGGTGTCGGCATGGACCTGCCCGACCGCGAGCGCGACGTCGGAGAAGTCGCCGAGAAGCGGCACGCCCTCCACGTCGCCCATCCCGTCACGCGGTGCGCAGGCCCCGACGACCTCCATGCCGTGGTAGCGCTCCCGGCGGAACCTGCGGACCAACTCGGTGATCGCCACCCGGTGGCCCACCGCCACCACCCGTCGCATGCACCTGCCCCGGGCCCGCCTGCGGTGCAGGGAGCGGCGCAGCCCGTACCGCGCCAGGAGGGTGAGCAGCGTCGTCAGCGGGAGCGCCAGCACCACGTAGCCGCGGGCCACATCGGTCTTGGTGAGGTAGGCACCGACGGCGAGGGCGGCGGTGAGCATGAAGCCGCACTGGAGAATCCGCTGGAACTCCTCCGAGCCCAGGCCGATGAGCCGAGGCTCGTAGGCGCGGTTCAGCGCGACCACACAGACCCAGACGGCGGGCAGCGCGGCGCTCAGCATGACGTACGGGAAAACGTAGGCGGTAACCTCGCCGAATCGAACGAGCAGCGCGAGGGCTCCGGCCAGGGCGGCGCAGATGGTGTCGGCGGCGAGGGCCATCGCGCGGTGCCCCCGCACCCAGTCCGGCATGTGACGGCGCGAGGCCGGCACGACTCCGGATCCGGCTCCGGATACGGCCTGGACTGCGGTCACGTCGCGCACGCGCTCCCCCTGCGTAACCGTTCACGGACAGACAGTTACGTAATGGTAGCGGCGACAAGAGAGGCCCGAAGGTTGAAGACCGAAACGTACATATCTGTGGATGTCGAGGCCGATGGCCCCATTCCGGGACCGTATTCGATGGTCAGCCTTGGTATGGCGGTGGCCGGGCGGATGACCGGAAAGGTCTTTGAACCGGTCGATCCGCAGATCCGTACGTTCTACGCGGAGCTGCGGCCGATCAGCGACGACCATGTGCCCGAGGCGCTCGCCGTGAGCGGGCTTGACCGGGAGACACTGATCCGCGAGGGCCGCGACCCGGCCGAGGCGATGCGGGAGGCCGCCGCGTGGATCCGCGACGCGTGCGGGAACAGCACACCGGTGCTGGCGGCCTACCCGCTCTCCTACGACTGGATGTGGATTTATTGGTACTTCATGCGATTCGCCGGCGCCTCACCGTTCGGACACTCGCGCTGCATCGACATGAAGACGCTGTACGCGGCCAAGGCGGGGGTGCCGATCGGCTGGGCGACCAAGCGGCAGATGCCCAGGCACCTGCTCTCCCAGCGGCCGCACACGCACAACGCCCTGGACGACGCCATCGAGCAGGCCGAACTCCTGCAGAACCTGATGGCCCTGACCCCGCCCCCGGCCCAAGAAGCCCCGTGAGGACGTGCCCGTGCCCCGCCCCTGAGGGACGACCCGTGAGGCCGCGCCGGGGACTGGACTGAGGAGTGAAGGAGCGAAGCGGATGAACGACGAGGGAAGGAGCCGGGTCCCAGCGGCCGAACCGCGACGCGCAGCGTCGCCGACAACCCGTGAGGCCGCGCCGGGGACTGGACTGAGGAGTGAAGGAGCGAAGCGGATGAACGACGAGGGAAGGAGCCGGGTCCCAGCGGCCGAACCGCGACGCGCAGCGTCGCCGACAACCCGTGAGGCCGCGCCGGGGACTGGACTGAGGAGTGAAGGAGCGAAGCGGATGAACGACGAGGGAAGGAGCCGGGTCCCAGCGGCCGAACCGCGACGCGCAGCGTCGCCGACAACCCGTGAGGCCGCGCCGGGGACTGGACTGAGGAGTGAAGGAGCGAAGCGGATGAACGACGAGGGAAGGAGCCGGGTCCCAGCGGCCGAACCGCGACGCGCAGCGTCGCTAGCGAGGAGGTCCTGAAACGTTCAGGTCGCCGGCGTGGAAGGTGTTCTGGGTCGGCTCCAGGCCGACCCTGATCAGCGACTCCACCACGTCGGCCGCGCGGTCGACCAGGAACCCGAGATCCTTGCGCTCGGCGGTGGCGAAGTCACGCAGGACATAGCTCGCGGCGTCCATCCGGCCCGGCGGGCGGCCGATGCCGAATCGCACCCGCAGGTAGTCCTTGGTCGCCAGCGACTTGGTGATCGACTTCAGCCCGTTGTGACCGTTGTCACCGCCGCCCAGCTTGGCCCTCAGCGCGCCGTACGGGATGTCCAGCTCGTCGTGGACCACGATCACCCGGGCCGGGTCGACCTTGTAGAAGTCGGCCAGGGCCTTGACCGGTCCACCGGACAGGTTCATGAAGGACAGCGGCTTGGCCAGCACCGCGGGGACACCCGCCAGGCGGCCCTCCAGCACCTCCGAGCGCGACCTGTGCGCCTTGAACCGCCCACCGGCACGCGCGGCCAACTCGTCCAGGACCATGAACCCCGCGTTGTGCCGGTTTCCTACGTACTCCGGCCCGGGGTTTCCCAGGCCCACGACCAACCAGCGGTCCACGATCGGCATCCCCTTCATACGCGCGTCAGGGCGGCCCGGGACCGGGCCGCCCTGACAGATCTAGCAGAGAAAACTACTCGGCGCTCTCGGCACCCTCGGCGGCCGCGCCCTCGGCCGGAGCAGCCTCGGCGGCCTCGCCCTCGACCGCCGGCTCGGCGACCGGGGCCGCGGAGATGATCAGGACCAGCGCCTCAGGGTCGGCGGCGAGGGTCGTGCCCTTGGGCAGCTTCAGGTCGGCGGCGGTGATCTGGGTGCCGACCTCCAGGCCCTCGACGTCGACCTCGACGCCCTCGGGGATGTGGGTGGCCTCGGTCTCGACCGAGACGGAGACGAGCTGCTGGTCGAGGATGCCGTCGGCGACCTCGCCGGTCACGACGACGGGAATGTCGACGGTGACCTTCTCGCCGCGCCTGACGAGCAGGAGGTCGACGTGCTCCAGGAAGCCCTTGAGCGGGTCGCGCTGAACACCCTTGGGCAGCGCGAGCTCGTCGACCGCACCCTTGAGGCGGATCAGCACGTTCGGCGTACGCAGGGCGAGCAGCAGCTCGTGACCCGGCAGGGACAGGTGCCTCGGCTCGGAGCCGTGTCCGTAAAGGACGACGGGCACCTTGTCCTCGCGACGGATCTTGCGGGCGGCGCCCTTACCGAACTTGTCGCGGAGCTCGGTGGCGATTACCACTTCGGACATGGCTGATCTCCTAGGGATCTCGAGAATCGGAAGTTGCGTTCCCCCTCACCCGCCCTAGCGGAAGGCGTTACAAACGCAACCTGACAAGCCTACCGTGTTAACTGCGACGCTAACGCGTCGCGGTTCGGCCGCTCAAACCCGGCTCCTTCCCTCGTCGACCGGGGCCGCTCGTACCTCGCGAGTTGCCGGCGCGGCCTCACGGTCCCGCTCTCCCTCAGTCCAGTCGCCGGCGCGGCCTCACGGGGAGTCCCTCAGGGACGGAGCACGGGCACGTCCCCAGGATGTTTCTGGGGACCTCACGCGGATCGTCCCTCGGGGACGGGGCACGGGCACGTTCCCAGGGTGGGTGGACGGCGCGTCCCCGAGGGGGAAGGTGATGTTCGGCGGGGAGGTGACGAGTAACTAACTGTCGCCTTCGAAGAGGCTGGTCACCGAACCGTCGCTGAAGACCTCGTTAATGGCCCGGGCGATCAGCGGAGCGATCGACAGGACCGTGAGCTTGTCGAACCTCTTGTCCTCGGGGAGCGGCAACGTGTTGGTGACGATGACCTCGGAGACCCTGGCGTTCTTCAGCCGGTCGACCGCGGGGTCGGAGAAGACCGCGTGGGTGGCCGCCACGATCACGTTGGTGGCGCCCTGCTCGTAGAGGGCGTCGGCCGCCTTGCAGATCGTGCCCGCGGTGTCGATCATGTCGTCGATCAGCACACAGGTCCGGCCCTTCACCCGGCCGACGACCTCGCTCACCTTCACCTGGTTGGCCACGTCGAGGTCGCGGCGCTTGTGGATGAAGGCCAGCGGGGTGCCCAGCGTGTCGGCCCAGCGCTCCGAGAGCCGCACCCGCCCGGTGTCGGGTGAGACGATCGTGGTCGTGCCCAGGTCGAGCTTGTCCTTGAGGTAGTTGACCAGGACGGGCATGGCGAACAGGTGGTCCACCGGGCCGTCGAAGAAGCCCTGGATCTGGGAGGTGTGCAGGTCGATCGACATCAGCCGGTCGGCGCCGGCCGTCTTGAACATGTCGGCCATCAGGCGGGCGGTGATGGGCTCGCGGCCCCGGCCCTTCTTGTCCTGGCGGGCGTAGCCGTAGAACGGCATGATCACGGTGATCCGCTTGGCGGAGGCGCGCTTGAGCGCGTCCACCATGATCAACTGCTCCATGATCCACTGGTTGATCGGCCCGGTGTGGCTCTGCATGACGAACGCGTCACAGCCACGGACCGACTCCTGGTAGCGGGCGTAGATCTCCCCGTTGGCGAAGTCGCGCAGCGTGGTCGGTGCCGCGTCGACCCCGAGGTGACTCGCCACCTCGTCCGCCAGCTCCGGATGCGCCCGCCCGGAGAAGAACATCAGGTTCTTCTCGCCGGTCTTCTTGATGCCGCTCATGCCGTCCCCCTCGCCGGAGAGCACATCGATGTCCGTGCGACGCCGCGCCCATCGGGCCGCTCGCTCCGCTCACTCACTTCTGGCTCCCCTGCTGTTTCCCCGGCTCGGCGGCCTTCAGCGCCGCCTGAGCCGATCTGGTGCCCGCGCGCCTGCGCACGACCCACCCTTCGATATTGCGTTGCCGTCCGCGGGCCACCCCGATGCTCCCTGCCGGGACATCTCCGTCGATGACCGAACCCGCGGCCGTATATGCGCCGTCGCCGATGTTGACCGGCGCGACGAGCATGGTGTCGCATCCGACGAAGGCGTGCTCGCCCACCGTCGTGTGATGCTTGTTGACCCCGTCATAGTTGACGAAGATCGCCGAGGCGCCGATGTTGGCGCCGGCGCCGATCGTCGCGTCACCCACATAGCTCAGGTGCGGCACCTTCGCACCCTCTCCGACCTGGGCGTTCTTCATCTCGACGTACGTTCCGGCCTTGGCCTTGCGCGCCAGCACGGTGCCTGGGCGCAAATAGGCGTACGGCCCGACCAGGGCCTCGGGGCCGATCACGGCCTCGGTGCAGACGGCGTTGCGCACCAGCGCCCCCGCACCGACGACGGTGTCGGTCAGCGTGCTGGCGGGACCGACCTCGGCGCCCTCGGCGACCGCCGTACGGCCGTGCAGCTGGGTACCGGGGTGGATCACCACGTCCTGTTCGAGGGTGACGTCCACATCGATCCAGGTGCTGGCCGGGTCGACCACGGTCACCCCGGCCCGCATGTGCGTCTCCAGCAGGCGCGCGTTGAGAACCTGGCGGGCGAAGGCGAGCTGTACGCGGTCGTTGACACCCTCCACCTCCACGTAGTCGGCCGCGACGTGAGCGCCGACCCGGTGGCCGTCCTGGCGCAGGATCGCGAGGACGTCCGTGAGGTACTCCTCGCCCTGGGCGTTGGAGGTGGACACTCGCTTGACCGCGTCGGCCAGCAGGGACCCGTCGAAGGCGTAGACGCCGGAGTTCATCTCTTTGATCGCCCGCTGCGCGGGGTCGGCGTCCTTCTCCTCGACGATCTCCAGAACCGCCCCCGAGGCGTCGCGGATGATCCGGCCGTAGCCGTACGGGTCGGGAACCTCGGCCGTCAGCACGGTGACGGCGTTACCGTCCTCGCCGTGCCGTTCGAGCAGGGCCGCGAGGGTCTCGGAGCGCAGCAGCGGCGTGTCGCCATAGGTCACCAGGACGGTGCCGCCGATGGTGCCCACCGTCTCCAGGACGGTACGGACGGCGTGACCGGTGCCCTTCTGCTCGGTCTGGACGACGACCTGCGCGTCGGGGCCGGTGCCGGCCAGATGCGCCTGGACCCGCTCCCGTTCGTGGCCGATGACAACGATGAGCCGCTCGGGTTCGAGCCCTCTCGCGGCGGCGAGCATATGGTCGACCAGGGTACGGCCGCACAGTTCATGAAGGATCTTTGGTGTTCTCGACTTCATCCGGGTGCCCTCGCCTGCGGCAAGGACAATCACGGCGGCCGGGCGCGGCACACTCACGGACGAGGCTCCCTCGGCGTCGCGGCTGAGACATGACGGAGCACGATGACGGACATCCACCCCCAGGGCATGGCACCGTCACCTGCTCGACAACGTGAGGATACCTTCCCGTTCGGGAACCCACCCAGCCGACTAGCCGAGCCAATAAAGCAGACATAAGAGACGGCTCCGGCACCAGGACTCGAACCTGGACAACAAGGACCAAAACCTTGCGGGCTGCCAATTACCCAATGCCGGATCGACCAGACCGCAGGGATGACCCCCGTACGCCTGGCCCCCCTACGATACAGAGCCTGCGGTGTCGAACGCGCGCGGTTTGGAAGCCGTCGTGCTCGCGAAGTCGAGCCGCCCCGGCAATGAGCCTGGAGAACCCGTCGTTTGGCAGGTCAGACACGGGTAGAACAGATTACGAAGCCGCTACGGCGCCAGCCCCGGAGGGTCAGCTTCCACACACTTGGTGCTTAGGGATTCCTAACTTACGATGGCGTAGGTTACGGTGGCGTAGCCGCACGTGAATCCTTGCCTTTTCCGAACCACCGCGAGGTAGCGCATGACCGTCATCGAAGAACGCCCAGCTCCGGGCCCGAAACCCGACGTAGACCCAGAGCCGAAAACACTGCCCGAGATCATCACCTTCGGGGTGGTCGTCGGTGCCCCGCTGATCGCCCTGGCCGCGGCCATCCCGTTCGCCTGGGGCTGGGGGCTCGGCTGGTCCGACATCGTGATCGCGGTGGTCTTCTACGTGGTCACCGGGCTGGGTGTCACCGTCGGTCTGCACCGCCACTTCACGCACGGCTCGTTCAAGGCCAAGCGCCCGTTGAAGATCGCGCTGGGCATCGCGGGCAGCCTCTCGATGGAGATGTCGGTGCTCGACTGGGTGGCCACCCATCGCAAGCACCACAAGTTCTCCGACAAGGAGGGCGACCCGCACTCGCCGTGGCGCTTCGGCACCGGCTTCGTGGCCGTGTCCAAGGGCCTGCTCTGGGCGCACATGGGCTGGCTGTTCGAGGCCGATCGGGCCAACCGTGAGAAGTACGCCCCCGACCTGGTCAAGGACCCGGACATCATCAAGCTGCACAAGTTCTTCCCGGTCCTGGCGATCACCACGATAGTCATGCCCGCCCTGCTGGGCGGCCTGCTGACCTGGTCGTGGTGGGGCATGGCCACCGGTTTCTTCTGGGGCACCCTGGTCAGGGTCGGCCTGCTGCACCATGTGACCTGGTCGATCAACTCCATCTGCCACGTCTTCGGCGAGGAGGTCTTCGAATCACGCGACAAGTCCCGCAACGTGTGGTGGCTGGCCATCCCCTCCTTCGGCGAGTCCTGGCACAACCTGCACCACTCCGACCCCACCTGCGCCCGGCACGGCGCGCTGAAGGGGCAGATCGACCTCAGCGCCGGTGTCATCCGCTGGTTCGAGAAGGCCGGTTGGGCCTACGACGTCCGCTGGCCCACCCCCGAACGCCTGGCCGCCAAACGCATCGCCACCTGACCCCCACCTCTCCTTCCCTCCCCCCCGGGGACGCGTCCTCTCCCCCGGGGACGGTCCTCCCGAGGCCGTGCCGGTCACCCGCCTCGGAAAACATCCCGGGGACATGCCCCGTGCTCCGTCCCTGAGGGACTCCCCCGTGAGGCCGCGCCGGCGACTGGACCGAGGAGAGCGGGGTTGCGAGGGACGAGCGACCCCGCTCGACGAGGGAAGGAGCCGGGTAAGAGCGGCCGAACCGCGACGCGCCAGCGTCGCCGTTAACACGGCCGAACCGCGACGCGCCAGCGTCGCAATCAACACAGCGGAGCAGCATTATTAGAACCGTGAGCGAACCCCGACGGCGGATGTCAGGTAAGGAACGCCGGGAACAGCTGATCCAGATCAGCAGGACCCTGTTCGCGGAGAAAGGGTTCGACGGCACATCGGTCGAGGAGATCGCGGCGACCGCCAACGTCTCCAAGCCGGTGGTCTACGAGCACTTCGGCGGCAAGGAGGGCGTGTACGCGGTCGTCATCGACCGGGAGATGCAGAAGCTGTTGATCATGGTGACCGAGGCCCTGTCCGCCTCGCACTCGCTGATCAAGCTGGAGCGGGCGGCCCTGGCCCTGCTGGCCTACGTGGAGGAGAACAGTGAGGGTTTCCGCATCCTCGTTCGCGACTCGCACGCCGCCTCGGGGACCGGCACGTTCGCCAGCCTGATCAACGACATCGCCAGCCAGGTCGAGGACGTCATGGTCGACGAGTTCGTCGAACGGGGCTATGACCCCAAGCTGGCCCCCATGTACGCCCAGATGCTGGTCGGCATGGTCGCGCTGACCGGCCAGTGGTGGCTGGACGTGCGCAGTCCGTCGCGCGAGGAGGTCGCCGCGCACCTGGTCAACCTGGCCTGGAACGGTCTGACCGGGCTGGACCCGAGCCCTCGGCTCACCGCCTCCTCTCGCGGCCTGGGGCAGCGGCTAGCCCAGGCGCCACAGCGCCCGGCCGACACCGGCCCCCATCCACCGGGATCACGCCCGCAGCCCCGCCCCGCCCAGCCGTCACCGCACTCGGCGGGATCACGGTCGCCCGCGCCTCAGCCGCCCTCGCCCCCGACCGAAAAGGAGCTCCGGGAGCAGGAGAAGGCCCGTGAGCGGGAGCAGAAGGAACAGGAGAAGCTGCGCGAGCGCGAACAGCGCGAGGCCGAGAAACTGGCCAGGGAGCAGGAGAAGGCCCGGCTCCGCGAGCAGCGGGAGCTGGAGAAGGCACGCGAGCGGGAACAGAAGGAGCAGCAGCGACTGCTGAGGGAGCAGGAGCGGGCCCGCGAGCGGGAGCAGAAGGAGCTGGAGAAGGCGATGCTCCGCGAGGCCAGGGCCGCCGAACGCGAGGCCGTCAAGCGAGCGAAACTCGTTGGTGAAGAGAGGGAAAAGCTTGAGCCAAGTGAGTAAACAACGGCGCCCGTTGAGACGAAATTAACGTTCTGTTCAACAAAAGCGGGCATTCTGGTCATATGTCCGCTGAACTCGCCCGTTCCACCCCCGACGGACTTCCTCTCCCGCAAGAGCGCTTCCTCAATCGGGAGGAGAGCTGGCTCCAGTTCAACCAACGGGTTCTGGAGATGGCGGAGGATCCGTCCCTGCCGCTGCTGGAGAGAGTGCGGTTTCTCGCCATCTTCGCCAGCAACCTGGACGAGTTCTTCCGGGTACGGGTGGCCGGGCTGAAACGGCGGATGGCCACCGGCCTCCTGCTCCGCACGAAGAGCGGTTTGAAACCCCGCGAGGAACTGCCCAGGATCGCGGCGATCGCCAACGACCTCGCGCTGCGGCAGTCGGCCTGCTTCTACGAGCGGATCCGCCCGCAGCTGAGCGCCGAGGGCATCGAGATCGTGCGCTGGGACGACCTCGGCCGCGACGAGCGCACCGAGATGCGCAAACTCTTCAGGGAGCGGATCAGGCCGGTGCTGACGCCGCTGGCCGTCGACCCCGCCCACCCCTTCCCGTACATCTCGGGACTCTCACTGAACCTGGCGGTCACCGTCCGCAACCCCTCGACCGGCAACACGGTCTTCGCCCGGGTCAAGGTGCCCAGCCGGCTTCCCCGCTTCGTCACGGCGTCCATGAACCGTTTCGTCCCGCTGGAAGATGTCATCGCCGCTCACCTGGGGCAGCTTTTCAAAGGTATGGAGATCGTCGAACACCACGCCTTCCGGGTGACCCGTAACGAGGACCTGGACGTCGACGAGGACGTCACCGAGAACCTCATGCAGGCCTTGGAACGCGAGCTTCTCAAGCGCCGCTTCGGCCCTCCGGTCCGGCTGGAGGTCGAGGACACCATCACCCCCGAGGTGCTGGACCTGCTGGTGGACGAGCTGGGAGTGGCCGAGCACGAGATCTGCCGGCTGCCGGGGCCGCTGGACCTGACCGGGCTGCACGCGATCGCCGACCTCGACCGGAGCGAGCTGACCTTCCGCCCGTTCGTGCCCGCGGAGGTGGTGCACGTCGAGGACGACATCTTCGCGGTGCTGCGCGAGCGGGACGTGCTGCTGCACCACCCGTACGACTCGTTCTCCACGAGCGTGCAACGGTTCATCGAGCAGGCCGCCGCCGACCCGAACGTGCTGGCCATCAAGCAGACCCTCTACCGCACCAGCGGCGACTCACCGATCGTGGACGCGCTGATCGACGCCGCCGAGGCGGGCAAGCAGGTGGTCGTGGTCGTGGAGATCAAGGCCAGGTTCGACGAGCACGCCAACATCACCTGGGCGCGCAAGCTGGAGCGCGCCGGATGCCACGTGGTCTACGGCGTCGTGGGGCTGAAGACCCACTGCAAGCTCGCCCTGGTGGTGCGGCAGGAGGTCTCGGGCGAGCTGCGCAGCTACTGCCACATCGGCACGGGCAACTACAACCCCAAGACCGCCAGGCTGTACGAGGATCTGGGCCTGCTCACCGCCGACCGGCTGGTCGGCGAGGATGTCACGGACCTGTTCATCCACCTGACCGGCTACTCCAACCACTCGGCCTACCGGCGGCTGCTGGTCGCCCCGCACTCCCTGCGCGGCGGCCTGCTGGCCAGGATCGAGCGGGAGATCGCCCATCAGGAGGCGGGCCGCCCCGCCGGTATCAGGATGAAGACGAACTCCCTGGTCGACGAGCCCATCATCGACGCCCTCTACCGGGCGTCGCGGGCCGGCGTACCGGTGGATCTGTGGGTACGAGGGGTCTGCACGCTCCGCCCCGGCATACCGGGGCTGTCGGAGAACATCCGGGTCAGGAGCGTGCTGGGCCGTTTCCTCGAACACTCGCGGATCTACGAGTTCGGCCACGGCCGGCGTCCGGAGGTCTGGATCGGCAGCGGTGACATGATGCGCCGCAACATCGAGCGCCGGGTGGAGGTGCTGGTCAAGGTCTCCAGCCAGCAGCAGCGGAACTACCTCAGCGGCCTGCTGGACCGGGCCATGTCCGACGACACCGCGACCTGGTGGCTCAACCCGGACGGGACCTGGGTCCGGCATCCCGGCGATGACCTGCAGACCCATCTGATCGGCACCCGTAGGTGGAGGGCCGTCGATGACTGAGCACGCCGTCCACCCGGACGGCATGATCCGCGCGGCCGGGGCGGTCGTCTGGCGCGGTTCACCGGACGCGCCTGAGGTCGCCCTCGTCCATCGGCCCAAGTACGACGACTGGTCGTTCCCCAAGGGGAAGCTGAAGAACGGCGAGCACGCCATCACCGGCGCGCTGCGCGAGGTGGCCGAGGAGACGGGGACCACCGTGGAGCTCGGCCGGTCGCTGCCGCCGAGCCGTTACACGAAGGGCGGGCTGCCCAAGCACGTCGACTACTGGCTGGCCAGGATGGTCTCCGAGGAGAGCCGTACCGACAGGCGCGAGGTCGACGATGTGGTCTGGTTGCCTGTCGAGGAGGCCGCACGGCGCCTGACCTACGACTGGGATGCCGGGCTGCTCCGCGCGCTCGGCGCGGCATCGCCGGCGACCACCCCGCTCGTGCTGGTACGGCACGCCCTGGCAGGCAACCGGCAGGACTGGAAGGGCGACGACGACGACCGGCCGCTCGACGAGAACGGCCTGAGGCAGGCCGAGGTGCTCGCGAGCGTGCTGGGCGCCTTCCGCCCCGCGGAGCTGGTCAGCTCCCCCAGCAGGCGGTGCGTGCAGACCCTGGAACCGTACGCCGAACGGGCCGGCCTGCCGGTCCGGCTCGAACCCGTCCTGTCGGAGACCTACCGCGACTTCCAGGCCTCCCTGCTCCTGGTCGAGAAGGCACTGGCCTCGAACCGGCCCACGGCGCTCTGCGGCCACGGCAAGACCCTGCCCGAGCTGATCTCCGAAGTCGGCGGCCGGTCCGGCGACGCGCGGCTGGCCAAGGGCGCGTTCACGGTGCTGCACCACAACGGCGGCCGGGTCGTGGCCGTGGACCGCTACACCGTCTGACGCGATCTCCAGCGGGTCCGTCCGGGTCCTCGCCGGTCCCGAGCGCGTGGCGGTCGAGAGGACGTCAGAGAAGCTTCGCGACGGCGGCCGCGGTGTCGGCCCAGATCCGGGGGAACTCCTCGCCGGCGCGCTCGGCGCCGGCCCGCTCCACGCCGGTCAGCACGCCGTAGGTGTAGGTGTCCTCCCCCGCCAGACGAGCGTTCGCGGCCTCGGCCACCAGCCGTTCCTGCGCGACGACGCCGTCCATGTGGGTGCCCAGCGCCTCCTGTACCGTCTCCGCCCGCTTGGCCAGCTTCTTCATACCGGGCACCTCCGCGGTGTAACGGGCCCGCTTGGCCGCCTTACGCACTTCGTGCATGGCGAGCTCGTGCTCGACGGGGTCCTCGATGGACAGCGCGGTGTCGTAGGCCCTGGCGACCCGGCGCCAGCTCTTGGCCGCGACGGCCTTCAGGGTCTCCGCGGGCCGGCCGGCGGCCTTGGTGAGCACGGGGGTGGCGATCAGGTCGTCGAGGGCGTCGAGCAGGGCGAAGTAGCGCTCGGAGCCGAGAGCGTCCCTGATCCGGTCGAGGGCCTCGTGCTCGTCGTCCAGCAGGTCGGAGCTGAGACGGGCCCTGACCGGACCCACGATCAGCGCGCTGTCCAGGCTGTCGAGCCTGCTCGCGAACCGCTCGCGGATGACCTCCAGGTCGCGTGCCTCGCCGAGGACCGCGCCGAGCCACTTGAGCTCGTCCTGGACGCTCCCGGTGCCCCCGACGACCGTCCTGAACGACTTCGTCGCGCTGCGGAGCCGCCGGGCGGCGACGCGCATCTGGTGCACGGCGTCCTCCTCGGCCCTGCGGACCCGGGGGTCCTGCGTGAGCAACGCGCCGACCTGGGCGGTGAGATAACCGACGGCGACCTCACCCGCGGAGCCCGGGGCCGTCCTGGCACGCGGCTGCTCGGGGGCCGCTCCGGCGCCACCGAACAGGCGCGCGAGCTTGCTCGCCGATTCGGCGGGACTGGCGCCGGCCTTGCGCAGCCGCTTTCCGACCTTCTTCAGCAGCCTCTCGTCGCCATGGAGGATCTCCGCCTCGACCTCGTGCCAGCGCTCGACGTGGGGCTCGTCGCCGAGCACGGTGCCCTTGACCCGGTCGTCGGCGATCTCGACCAGCCTCACCCCGGTGTCGTTGACCAGCGTGGTGACGGCACGGCGAGTGTCCAACTCGGCGACGGGCGCCAGCGGGGCGCCCCGGGTGTAGGCGAGCACCAGATCCGCCAGCTCGGCAGGAACGATCTTGATGCTCCGGGTCAGCGGGTGGGTGATCTCCTGCCGTACGCCCTTGGCCTTGGGAAGCTTGAGGTGCCAGCCGGGATCGGTGCCGCCCCTGCGCCTTCTCAGGGTGATCCCCCGCGCGGCGAGCCTCAGATCGGGCGTGTCGAAGTAGAGTGCGACCAGCCGATGGCTCTTCGGGCCCACGACCTCCCCGACGCCCGGAAGTCCGGTGAGGTCCGGCAGCTGGTAATCCTCCGGCACGTCGAACTTATCCTCGATCTCTATTGCCACAGGTCATCCCCTAATTTGCCCATATATCCATTCATGCCCTGTTGTTGGGCCGGAAACCCGCTCCCGAGATCGCCAACCCGCCGGCCCCCGCCGGGCGGGCGGCGGCGCGTCACCCGGTCACTTCCCGGCGACCACGAAGATCCTGCGGAAGGGGAAGACCGTGCCGTACGGCCCGCGGGGGTAGGCCTCGCGAAGCAGGGCGGCGCAGTCGGCGAGGAAGCCGGCGGCCTCGGCGGGATCCAGGCGGTCGAGCATGGGGCGCAGGGCGGTGCCGGTGATCCAGGAGAGCACGGCGTCGTCGCCGGGGAGCACGTGCAGGTAGGTGGTCTCCCAGGCGTCCACCCGACAGCCCGGTCGAGCGAGCAGGTCGTGATAGCCGGCCGGGTCGTCGACCGGGGTGGGGCGGGCCAGGTCGCCCAGCCGGTCGCGCCACTTCGTCCGGCAGAGCTCGCGGACCAGGGCGTGGCTGGGAGCGTCGAAGTTGCCGGGAACCTGGAAGGCGAGCCGGCCACCGGGGGCGAGGGCCTCCACCCAGCGCGACAGCAGCTCGCGGTGGTCGGGCACCCAGTGCAGGACGGCATTGGACACGATCACGTCGACCGGCCGCTCAGGGCGCCAGCGCGTGACGTCGTCGACGGAGAAGGAGAGCGAACCGCCCGCCGGCGCCTTCTCGATCATGGCGGGCGAGGAGTCGAAGCCGTGGACCCGGGCATCCGGCCAGCGCCTGGCGAGCTCGGCGGTGAGCTCGCCGGTGCCGCAGCCCGCGTCGACCACGTAGCCGGGGTTCTCTACGGCTATCCTGGAAACAAGATCGAAGAAGGGGCGCGCACGCTCGTCGGCGTAGCGACCGTAGATCACGGGGTCCCAGGTATATCTCGACATCAAGACAATTGATATCCGGCGAGATATCTCGATGTCAAGACAGATAGACTCCCGGTATGACCCTGTACCACGCGGACCACGACTCCAGCCGTTCGGCCGGGGCGAAGGACGAGGTCGACCTGCTGGTCGCCGCCTGGAATCAGGAACGCCCGGACCTCGACGTGGAGCCGCTCCAGGTGCTCAGCCGGGTCTCCCGGCTGGCCCGCCACCTCGACCGCGCCCGCCGGGCCGCCTTCGCCGAGCACGACCTGGAGACCTGGGAGTTCGACGTGCTCACCGCCCTGCGCCGGGCCGGGGAGCCGTACCAGATGAGCCCGGGAGCCCTGCTCCGCGCGACGCTGGTGACGTCGGGGACGATGACCAACCGGATCGACCGGCTGGCCGCGGCCGGGCTGGTGAGGCGGCGCCCCGACCCCGAGGACCGGCGCGGCGTCCTGGTCTCCCTGACCGACGCCGGGCGGACCCGGGTGGACGACGCCTTCGCCGACCTGCTGCGCCGCGAACGCGAGCTCCTCGCGAGCCTGCAGGAACGCGAACAGCAGGCCCTTTCGGACCTGCTGCGCACGCTACTCGTCCCTTTTGACGCAACCGACACCGGAGCGCACTGACCTCCATGCCCGAGGGCAGCGGGATAAACCCGGCGCGCCGCCCGTCCTCAGCCAACCCACGAGCCTTCGCGGACGGCTCGGGCAGCGATCGGCAGCCTCCGGGAAGGCTCACTCACCCAGGCGGTCGGCCAGTTCCAGCCACTCACCCTCGATCGAGTCCTTTTCCGCGAGGATCTCCTTCAGCTGCGCGTCGAGCGAGGCCAGCCGCTCGTAGTCGGCGGCGGCGTCGGCCATGGACTCGTGCAGTTTCGCCTCGCGTCCGCTCAGCTTGTCGAGCTGGCGTTCCAGCCGGGAGAGCTCCTTGCGGAGATCGCGCTCCTCACGCGCCGACAGACCGGCCACCGTCTCCTTCGCGACCGCGGCCGAGGTGGCGGAGGCCGCACCGGAGACCGCGCCGGACGCCGCGCGCGCGGACACCGCCGCACCCGAGGCCCGCCGGGACAGGTACTCGTCCACTCCGCCGGGGAGCATCGACAGCCTGTGGTCACCGAGCAGGGCGACGGTCCTGTCGGTGACCCGCTCCAGGAAGTAACGGTCGTGACTGACCAGGATCAACGTGCCCGGCCAGCCGTCGAGCAGGTCCTCCAGCTCGTTGAGCGTCTCGATGTCGAGGTCGTTGGTCGGCTCGTCGAGCAGCAGCACGTTGGGGTCGTCCATCAGGAGGCGGAGCAGCTGCAGACGGCGCCGCTCGCCGCCGGACAGGTCACCGACGACCTTCCACTGCGCGTCCCCCTTGAAGCCGAGGCGCTCCAGCAGTTGGGAGGCGGTCCACTCCTTCTTGCCGACCTGCACGAACTTGCGGATCTCCTCGACGGTCTCCAGCACCCGGCGCTCCGGGTCGAGCTCGCCCAACTCCTGCGACAGGTGCGCCAGGCGGACCGTCTTGCCGCGTACCAGCCTGCCCGAGTCGGGGTGCACGGTACCGGCGAGCAGGCGGAGCAGCGAGGACTTGCCGGAGCCGTTCACTCCGATCAGGCCGATCCGGTCGCCGGGACCGAACTGCCAGGTCGAGTGGTCGAGGACCAGCGGTCCCTGGCCGGGCCCCCCGGCGTGCAGCGTGACGTCCTCAAGGTCGTAGACCGTGCGTCCCAGCCGGGCCGCGGCGAACTTGACCAGTTCGACGCTCTCCCTGGCCGGAGGCTCGTCGGCGATCAACGCCTGGGCGGCGTCGATGCGGAACTTGGGCTTGGAGGTGCGGGCGGGCGGACCCCGGCGGAGCCAGGCGATCTCCTTGCGCATCAGGTTCTGGCGGCGGGCCTCGGAGGCGGCGGCCACCCGGGCGCGCTCGGCCTTGGCCAGCACGTACGCGGCGTACCCGCCCTCGTAGCGCTCGACCGAACCGTCTGTGACCTCCCACGTCCTGGTGGAGACCGCGTCGAGGAACCACCGGTCGTGGGTGACGACCAGCAGTGCCGTCCTGCGGCCGGCCAGGTGCCGGGCGAGCCAGTCGATGGCCTCGATGTCGAGGTGGTTGGTGGGCTCGTCCAGGATGATCAGGTCGTGCTCGTCGATGAGCAGCTTGGCCAGGGCGGTACGGCGCCGTTCACCTCCCGACAGGCTCCCGGCGAGCGCGGTCAGGTCGATGTCGCCGAGCAGGCTGGCGAGGATCTCACGGATGCCCGCGTCACCCGCCCACTCGTGCTCGGACCTGTCACCGAGGACGATGTCGCGCACCGGCCGCACCGGGTCGAGGTCGTCGCCCTGCGACAGCACCCCTACCTGGAGTCCCCGGTTATGGGTGACCCGCCCGGCATTGGGCTTGAGGTCACCGGCTATCACCGAGATGAGGGTGGTCTTGCCACCGCCGTTGCGGCCGACCACGCCGATGCGGTCGCCCGCCTCGATGCCGAGTGAGACGTCGTTGAGCAGGGGCTTGGGACCGTAGGAGTGGGAGACCGACTCAAGATTGACCAGATTCATCGCCAGACAAGCCTATCCGCTCCCGGCCCACGCGGCCCCCGCCGCGAGAACCGTCCCGTCCCTGACGGCGTCTTCGGGAACGGGGGCCCCG
The DNA here is from genome assembly GCF_050943795.1 of Streptosporangium sp. CA-115845. NCBI lineage: Bacteria > Bacillati > Actinomycetota > Actinomycetes > Streptosporangiales > Streptosporangiaceae > Streptosporangium > Streptosporangium sp. CA-115845. The sequence goes on from NZ_CP191988.1 coordinate 8,955,573, forward strand.
CACCTCCATCGGATGGCCGCCTCGACCGGCGAGACCGGCCGGTCGTGCGCCCGCGGGGCCGGTGACCACGGGGGCCTAGACGACCGCCGGGCCGGGCACGGGGCCGTGGGCGGTGATGACGTCGCGCGCCACGCCGGCGTCCTTCAGGTCGGCTGCCAGCTCGCCCGCGTGGGCCGCCGACCGGGCGAGGAAGGCGCAGGTGGGCCCGGAGCCGGAGACCAGCGCGCCGAGGGCGCCCCGCTCCCGCCCCACGTCCAGGGTGCGGGCCAGCGAGCCGCGCAGCGCCACGGCGGCGGGCTGCAGGTCGTTGCCGAGCTGGGCACCAAGGGCCTCCGCGTCACCCACGCGGAGCGCGGCCAGCAGTGCCTCGGCGGCCTGGGGCCAGGCCACCAGCTCGCCGCTCGCCTGGCGGAGGCGGTCGCACTCGGCGTAGACCGTGGCCGTGGACAGGCCGCCGTCGGCCAGCGCGAACACCCAGTGGAAGGTGCCCGCGACCTCCAGCGAGGTCAGCCGCTCTCCCCTGCCGGTGCCGATCGCCGTACCGCCGAGCAGGGCGAAGGGGACGTCGCTGCCGAGGTCGGCGGCGATCTCCATCAGGTCCTCACGCGGCAGGCCGAGACCCCAGAGCTCGTTGCAGGCGACCAGGGCCGCGGCGGCGTCGGCGCTGCCGCCCGCCATGCCGCCCGCCACCGGGATCGACTTGCGGATGAGCAGGTTCACCCCGTACGGGCGGCCCGCGTGCCCGGCCAGCGCGAGGGCCGCCCGGATCGCGAGGTTGTCTCCGTCCTCGGGCACCTGGTCCGCGGACTCGCCCTCCACCCGGACGCTCATCCCGGTCTCCGCGGTGGCCGTGACCTCATCGAAGATCGAGACGGCGTGGAAGACGTTGACGAGGTCGTGGTAGCCGTCATCCCGCAGCGGTCCGACGGCAAGTTGCAGGTTGACCTTCGCTGGTACGCGGACGGTCACGGAGTTCATGCGTCCCCCATGGGGGCTCGCTCACTGGTCACGACGTCAGATCGTAACGGGATCCCTCTCCCCCGCACGTAAACGAACCGGCAAATCACACTATGTACCGCTTTCAGGCGTACGGTTCTCCGCGATCCTCGCGAAATCCTCGATCGTAAGCTGCTCGCCGCGCGTGGCGGGGTTGATCCCGGCGGCCCGCAACGCCCGCTCCGCGGCGGGGGCCGTACCAGCCCAGGAGGCGAGGGCGGCACGCAGGGTCTTGCGACGCTGGGCGAAGGCGGCGTCCACCACCGCGAAGACCTCCTCGCGGGTGGCCACCGTCGTGGGCGGCTCCCGCCGGACCATCGAGACCAGGCCGGAGTCGACGTTGGGAACCGGCCAGAAGACGGTGCGGCCGACGGGACCGGCCCGGCGGACGTCGGCGTACCAGGCGGCCTTGACCGAGGGGATGCCGTAGACCTTGGAACCGGGGGCGGCGGCCAGCCGGTCGGCGACCTCGGCCTGGACCATGATCAGGACCTTGCGCAGCGACGGCTGCGTCTCCAGCAGGTGGAGCACCACCGGGACCGACACGTTGTAGGGAAGGTTGGCGACCAGCGCGCTCGGCCGCTCCGCGGGCAGATCCTCGGGCAGGACACGCATGGCGTCGGCGAGCACCACGGTGAGCCGGTCGGCGAGCTCCGGGGCGTGCCGGTCGACCGTCAGCGGCAGCTGGGCGGCGAGAACGGGATCGATCTCCACCGCGATCACGCCGCGGACCTCGGGAAGCAGCGCGAGCGTGAGCGACCCCAGCCCTGGACCGACCTCGATGACCACGTCATCGGGCTCAAGCTCGGCCACCCTCACGATCTTGCGGACCGTGCCCGCGTCGATCACGAAGTTCTGGCCGAGCTTCTTCGTCGGACGAATATTGAGCTTGTTCGCCAAAATACGTATTTCCGCTGGACCAAGAAGGCTCATGCTGGTCCCTCACGCAGTGGCCCGGACTGCACGCCCACCGAACCGCTGCGGTCTCCGATATGTCTGCCTCGATCACCCAAGGTCGCTCTCCCATGTCACCCGACAAGTTTCCCGCACCGAAGCCCATGCGAGGACGCGTGATGGAGCACGAGAGGTTCCGTTGTGGATAACGTTGCCATACGGGGGACCGACTGCGAGGAAGGGAACCTTCCCGGTGAAGAGGACGTGAACCAGCCCGGTGTCGAAGGGCTGCGATCCACCGACCCCGAGCGCATCGGGGCCTACCGCCTGCTCGGACGCCTTGGCGAGGGCGGGATGGGGACCGTCTACCTGGCACTGGCGCCGGCCGGACGACCGGTCGCGCTCAAGGTGGTGAAGGCGGAGGTCGCGGTCGAGGACGGCTTCGCCGCGAGATTCCACGCGGAGGTCGAGAACGCCCGGCGGGTGGCCTCGTTCTGCACGGCGCAGGTGCTGGACAACGGCACCGGCGACGACAACCGGCCGTACATGGTCACCGAGTACATCGCGGGCACGCCGCTGTCCCGCCAGATCTCCGAACACGGCGCGCTGGAGCCCGGAACGCTGCACGGCGTGGCCCTGGGGGTGGCGGCGGCGCTGGCCGCGATCCATATCGCCGGCCTGGTGCACCGCGACCTCAAACCCGCCAACGTGATCCTGTCCATGTCCGGGCCCCGGGTGATCGACTTCGGCATCGCCAGGGCCCTTGACTCCACGCACAGCTTCACCCGCTCGGGCGAGGTACTCGGCAGCCCCGGCTGGTGGGCCCCTGAGCAGGTCCGGGGCCTGGCCATCACGCCGGCCGCGGACATCTTCGCCTGGGGCTGCCTGGTCGCGTACGCGGGCAACGGCCGCCACCCCTACGGGCGGGGCGACCTGATAACGATGGCCACCCGGCTGCTCAACAACCCGCCCGACCTGGGCGCGCTCCCCGCCCCGCTGAACGACCTGGCCCGCCGCGCGACCGCGATGGACCCCTACCAGCGGCCCACCGCCCAGGACCTGCTGATCGCCCTGGTCGGCGGCGGGATCGCCGCTCCGTCCTCACCGGCTCCCACCCGGGCCGACCCGCCCACGTTGATAGCCAGTGACCTGCTCCACGAGTCCTGGCAGCCACCCGCCAACGTGGAGCCCGACTCCACCCAGACGCTCAGCGCGCTGAACCTGGGGACGCGGTTTCCCGCCCCGCCGATCCAGGAGCCCGCGGACCCGGCCACCGCACCCGCCACGCCCGCGCCGCCCGGCCCTGCCACGGCACCGGCACCGGCACCGGCACCGGCACCTGCGGACTCCCGCTCGCCCTCGCGACCCGAACCCACGACATCGCCGTCACACCCGTTCACCGGCCCCGTCCCGGCCCGGACGCCATCTGGCCTCCGGCTTTCCGCCGAACCGGACACGCCTGGCGCCGGCAGGACGGCACCCCGGCGGCGCTGGCTGTTCGCCGGGCTGGCCGTGCTCGCGGCACTGGCCGTCACGGTCGTCGTGCTGCTGAACCTGCAGGGCCCGGACCCGGGTGACCGGGGGGAGACGCGGGCGGGCAGTACCGGTGTCACCGGCGGCACCGGCGGCACCGGCGCCACCGGCGTGGGCCGCAGGGTCACGACGGGCTCCTTCCTCAAGGACCCGCAGCTGATCATCCCGCGCACCCCGACGTGCGGACTCACCGGCTACGAGGGCGCCACCCCGGTACGCGGCATGCTCTGCACGATCCCGTGGACGCTGATCAACACCGGCGGGGAGGCGGCCCGGCTCAGCCGCACCCCGCTCACCCTGCTCGACGACGCCGGCACGGCGCACACCGCCGAGAGCTCCTCGACGGAGCCGCCGGCCATCCTGCCCCCCGGGGCGAAGGTGGACGGAGTCCTGGTCTACGACCTGCCCCCGTCCCGCAAACCCGCGAAGCTGACCGGAACGGTGATCGAGGGCGGCGGGGAGATAGAGGTGAGGGTGTCATGAGGCTGCTGCTCTCTCTCGTGGCCGCGACCGCGATCGCGTGGTCGTCCACCGGATCCGCCTGGTCCGATGCCGCTTCCACCCCGGCCGCCGACTGCACCGGAACGGGCGCGAGCGACTTCGACGGCGACGGGGTGGACGACATCGCGGTCGGCGATCCGTTCGCCGACCCCGGCGGGCCGGCCGGCGCGGGTGCCGTGCACGTGCTGTTCGGCCGGGGGGAAAGCGGGAAGGCCGTGACCGTCGCCGAGACCGAGGCGGGTGACGGCTTCGGGTGGTCGGTGCGGCTGGCCAGGATCGACGGCGACGGCTGCGCCGACCTGCTCATCGGCGCCCCGTACGCGGACGTGGCGGGCTACCGGGACGCGGGCGCGGTCTACGTGGTGCACGGCGGCCCCGACCCCAGGACGATCCGCCTGGTCTCTCCCTCCCCCGAGGCCGACGCTCACTTCGGCTGGTCCCTGGCCTCCGGCGGGACGCTGGTGGCGGTCGGCGCCCCGCACGAGAACACCGACGGTGTCGCCGACTCCGGCGCGGTCTACCTGTTCGACACCGAGACGTCCGGCGAGGGCCGGCGGATCTCCCAGGAGTCCAAGGGCGTCACGGGCAACGGCGAGGTCGGCGACATGTTCGGCTGGTCGCTGGCGATCGGCAAACTGGGCGGCGTCCCTGGCGAGCCGGATCTCGCGGTCGGATCGCCGTACGAGAACGACGACGGAACGGGACCCCAGGCCGGCGGGGGCGAACTGGACGCGGGGGCGCTCACAGTGATCTTCGACGTACCCGGGTCCCGGAGCGAGTACCGGAGCAAGAAGTGGGACCTCCGCGAGATCGTCGACGCCGGCGCGGGCGACCTGTTCGGTTACGCGATGGCCTATGCCGAGGAGGGCGACGTCGGCTATCTCGCGGTGAGCGCCCCGCTCGGTGACGGCGGGGGCGTGCAGGACTCCGGTCTTGTCCAGTTGTTCCAGGCCTCAAGCACCCTGGAGATCGCCCCTGCCGCCGGCTTCGACCAGGGCTCCGAGGGAGCGGCGGGCGAGGGATACGGGTTCTCGCTGGCGTTCACCGCCTCCGGAGGGGTCAGGCTCGCCGTGGGCGTGCCCTTCGACGGCCCCGACCGGCGCGGCGGCGTGCGACTGGTACCGGTGGGCGACCCGGCGGGGAGCCGGCTGATCGCCCAGAGTCAGGCCGGCGACCACTTCGGCTGGTCCGTTGGGTTCAGCGGTAACCGGCTGGTCGTCGGCGCCCCCGACCAGGCGGGCGTGGGAACGGTCATCCTGCTGGGCCGCAACGACGCCCAGGGGGTCCCGCTCTCGCCGGGCACCGGAAGGATCCCCGCCCTGGACGGCGGTGCCTCCGCCGACTTCGGCGCCGCGGTGGGCTGAGCGAGGTCACGCGAAGCTCGTCGGTACGTGACCCACGCCCGCGGCCATGGACCTGGCCGGAGTTCACCAGGAGCCGAAGACGGTCTCTCCGTTGGCGCTGACGGCGGCGGCGAGGTCGGTGAGGTCGATCTCCTTGACCTCCGCGAGGCAGCGCAGCGTGAGCGGGATGAGGTAGGGCGCGTTGGGCTTGCCCCGATGCGGCATGGGCGGGAGGTAGGGCGCGTCGGTCTCGACGAGGATCAGCTCCCTCGGCGCGACCCGCGCGGCCTCGCGGAGGTATCCGGCGTTCTTGTAGGTGACTGGCCCAGAAAATGACATGAAATATCCGGCATCGACGCACTGCTTCGCCATCTCGGCGTCACCGGAGAAGCTGTGGAAGACCACCACCTCCGGGGCGCCCTGCTCGGCCAGCACGCGCAGCACGTCGTCGTGAGCCTCGCGGTCATGGATCACCAGGGCCTTGCCGGTCCGCTTGGCGATCTCGATGTGCGCCCGGAAACTGGCGTGCTGGTCGTCCTTCGACGCCCAGTCGCGGTAGTAGTCGAGCCCGGTCTCCCCCACCGCCCTGACCTGCGGCAGGCGGGCCAGCCGTTCGATCTCGGCGAGGGTCTCCGGCGTCGAGGCGTGCGCCTCGTTGGGATGGACGGCCACCCCGGCATAGACATCGGGGTGGAGCGCGGCCGTCTCGGCGTTCCAGCGCGAGGACGGCAGGTCGTAGCCGATCGTGACGAGCCGCGTCACACCGACGGCGCGGGCCTCGTCGAGGATGCCCTCGACGCTCGCCTGAGCCGCCTGCGCGGCCTGCGCGACCGGATCGCCCGAGGACGCCTGGCGGTTGCCCACCATGATGTCCAGGTGACAGTGACTGTCGAACACCTCTGCCGGCAGGGGCTCGGGGGCGGCGGGAAGCTTCTGCGTGCTCACGCCGTCCAACCTACCGAGGAGCCGGTCCCGCTCGCGCCCGGCGCCCCCGCGCGGACCGGCTCGTTCCCATGCCCGGGGCCGGGCCATGGCCCCGCGCGCACCGGCCCGCCGGCCGACGCTACCGGGCAGGGGCCGGCCGGGTGAGACCGGCCCGTTCCCCGGCCCGGTGGCCTTCGCCGCTACTCGCCCAGACGGGCCAGTTCCTCGTCGACGATCTTCGGGTCGAGCTTGACGAAGAGCGGGGTCGGCGGGGAGAGCGGGGTGCCCACCCGGATCGGGACGGACTCCCAGCGCGCGGCGCCGTCGTAGGAGCCGGTGATGATCGGGTAGCTCCGGCCGTCCTCGTCGGTGACCTCCTGGATCTCCGGCATGCCCGCCCAGACACCGGTGCCGCCGAGCATCGCGTAGATCTTGTTGGAGGAGTTGGGCAGCACCGGGGTCAGCAGGGTCTTGGCGTCGTCCACCACCTGCAGGGCGACGTGCAGGATGGTCTTCACCCGCTCGGGGTTGTCCTTGATCTTCCAGGGCTCCTGCTCGGCCAGGTACCTGTTGGCCTCGCGGATGACCTCGAACGCCTCGTTCGTCGCGTTCTTGAACCGGCACTGCTCGAACTCGGCCGCGACCTTCGGGAAGGCCGAGCGGCTCCGCTCCAGCATGGCGCGGTCGACCTCGGTGAGGTCGACCGCCTCGGGAATGACCCCGAAGTTCTTGGCGGCCATCGAGATCGAGCGGTTCACCAGGTTGCCCCAGGCCGCCACCAGCTCGCCGTTGTTGCGGTTGAGGAACTCCGACCAGGTGAAGTCGGTGTCCTGGTTCTCCGGGCCCGCCACCGCGATGTAGTAGCGCAGCGCGTCGGCGTCGTAGCGTTCCAGGAAGTCACGCACGTAGATGACGACCTGGCGGGAGGAGGAGAACTTGCGTCCCTCCATGGTCAGGAACTCGCTGGAGACGACCTCGGCGGGCAGGTTCAGCGCGCCGAGCGAGCCCGGCTTGCCGTCGCGGGCCCCCTGGCCGTTGTAGCCGAGCAGCATCGCCGGCCAGATCTCCGCGTGGAAGACGATGTTGTCCTTGCCCATGAAGTAGTAGCCGAGGGCCTCAGGGTCCTGCCACCAGCGGCGCCAGGCCTCCGGGTCGCCGGAGCGGCGCGCCCACTCGATGGAGGCGCTGAGGTAGCCCACGACCGCGTCGAACCAGACATAGAGCCGCTTGTTGGCCTGGTCGCTCCAGCCCTCCAGCGGAATCGGCACGCCCCAGTCGAGGTCGCGGCTGATCGCGCGGGGTTGCATGTCGCCGAGCATGTTGAGGGCGAACTTCAGCACGTTGGGCCGCCAGTCGCCCTCCTTGGAGCGCAGCCACGACGCCAGGACCTCGGCGAACGCGGGCAGGTCGAGCATGAAGTGCTCGGTCTCCACGAAGACCGGCGTCTCGCCGTTGACCTTGCTCACCGGGTTGATCAGCTGGACCGGGTCGAGCTGGTTGCCGCAGTTGTCGCACTGGTCGCCACGGGCGCCCTCGTAACCGCAGATGGGGCAGGTGCCCTCGATGTAGCGGTCGGGCAGGGTGCGCCCGGTGGAGGGCGAGATGGCGCCCATCGTGGTCTGGGGGAAGATGTAGCCGTTGGCGTGGAGTCCCTTGAAGATCTCCTGTGCCACCGCGTAGTGGTTCACGGTCGTGGTCCGGGTGAACAGGTCGTAGGACAGGCCGAGCGCCTGGAGATCCTCGACGATCACCCTGTTGTAGCGGTCGGCGAGCTCGCGGGCGCTCAGGCCCTCCTTGTCGGCCTGCACCTGGATCGGGGTGCCGTGCTCGTCGGTCCCGCTCACCATGAGCACCATGTTGCCCGCCATCCGCTGATAGCGGCTGAAGACGTCGGATGGCACGCCGAATCCGGAGACGTGCCCGATGTGGCGGGGGCCGTTGGCGTAGGGCCAGGCGACCGCGGTCAGGATGTGCTGGGACATGGTGCCCAGCCTAAGGGACGCGGGCTCAGGCCTTGGTGCTCTCCCTGCCGGTAGTGGCACTCGCGGCCACCTCCGCCGCCGCGGAGGCGCGCTTGACTGCCTCGGCGGCCTCCTCCGCCGCGGAGGCGGCCACGTCGATGGGCGTCTCCTTGGTACGGCGGATGCCGAGGATGCTGATGAACAGCGCGGCGAAAATCGTCTGGAAGCTCACGATCAGCGCGGTGGCCGAGGGCACGACGAGGCGCAGCGACTCCGAGGGGATCAGCGGGCCGAAGCTGCGGGTCTGCCAGTGGACCAGGGAGGCGACCAGGCCGCCCAGACCGCCCAGGGCCAGCAGCCCGCCGACGACCAGCCCCTTCTCCAGGGAGACGATGTCGATGAGCCTGCGCACCCGCCGATCTTCCGGCAGGAAGCCCTCCTCGGCCGCGTACACCTTGGTGAACAGCGCGAACAGCACCGCCTGGAAGCCGATCACCACCATGGCGGAGGCGCCGACCAGGGTGTCGACGTCGAAGGCGAGCTTTCCGATGTAGACCGGGCCGAAGGTCAGGGCGGCGCCCGCGACCAGGCCGAGGGTCATCAGCACCAGGCCGGGGATGAAGAACAGCCAGCGCGGGCTGTAGAGCATCAGGAAGCGCAGGTGGCGCCAGCCGTCGCGCCAGGAGCGCAGGTGCGGCGGGCGGGAGCGGCCGTCGGGCGAGAGCGTGGTGGGCACCTCGCGTACGTCCAGGCCCGACAGGGTCGAGCGGACCACCATCTCGCTGGCGAACTCCATCCCGCCGGTCTGCAGGCCGAGCCTGAGGATGGAGTCGCGCCGGAAACCGCGCAGGCCGCAGTGGAAGTCACCGATCGCGCTGGGAAAGAAGAGGCGTCCGATGAAGGAGAGCACCGGGTTGCCCAGGTAGCGGTGGAGCGGGGGCATGGCGCCCGGCGCGATGCCGCCCTTGAACCGGTTGCCCATCACCAGGTCGGCGCCGTCACGGAGCTGCTCGACGAACGGCAGCAGCGCCGTGAAGTCGTAGGAGTCGTCCGCGTCGCCCATGATGACGTAGCGGCCGCGCGCGGCGCGGATGCCGCCCATCAGGGCGTTGCCGTACCCCTTGGCGTCAACGTGCACGACCCGGGCCCCGGCCTCGCGTGCGAGCTGCTGTGAGCCGTCGGTGCTGCCGTTGTCGGCGATCAGCACTTCCCCGTCGATCCCGTGTTCCCGCATGCAGGCCAGTGCCTTGCGTACGCAGGTCTCCACGGTCTCCGCCTCGTTCAAACAAGGCATGACCACGGTCAGTTCCACGTCTCAACCCTTCAGTCACGGCACAGGCCAGTCTCACCATGATGCCCTCTGAAGCCCCTCGCCCGGGTCAACTCCCTGAAACGGCTGGCATCCTGTAATGCATGGTGACCGTCGCCGACCGCCCTCGCCTGGACGTGCCTCCGCCCGACCGGGTCACTCGCCTGCGGGCGTTCCTGTACCGGCATCGCCTCTTCGTGGCCGCCCTCGCGCTGGCGTTCCTGCTGCGTGTGGTCACCATGCTCGGCTATGGCCCGGCCCTGTGGTTCAACGACTCCTACGAGTACGTCTCCGGGGCGGTGAACCCCGACCGGCCCAGTGCGCTGCGCCCGAACGGCTACTCCTTCCTGCTCCTGGCGCTGCGGCCGCTGCACAGTTTCGGCCTGGTGGTCTTCGTGCAGCACCTGATGGGCCTGGGCATCGCGGTGCTGATCTACACCCTGCTGCGCGGCAGGTTCGGCCTGCCCGGCTGGGGGGCGACGCTGGCCGCGGTGCCGGTGCTGTTCGACGCGTACCAGATCCAGCTCGAACACCTGGTCATGTCCGACGCGATGTTCATGCTGCTGGTCGTGGCCGTGATCACGCTGGTGCTCTGGCACCGGCGGATGTCCTGGCGGACCGGCGCGGTGATCGGGCTGCTGCTGGCCCTCACCGCGCTCACCCGGTCGATCGGCCTGCCGATCCTCGCGCTGGTCGTGGTCTACCTGCTGGTCAAGCGCACGGCATGGAAGACGATCGCGGCGATGATCACCGCGTGCGCGCTTCCCGTGGTCGGCTACATGGCCTGGTTCGCCTCCGCGTACGGCAACTTCGCGATGACCAACAGTGACGGCGCGATCCTCTACATGCGGACGGCGCTCTTCGCCGACTGCGAGAAGATGCGGATCGACCCCCGCGAGGAGCTGGAGCTGGCGCTGCTGTGCATCAGCGCGCCGCCGGGCCAGCGCGGCTTCTCCGGGCAGAAGTACCTCTGGTGGGCACAGAACGGCCAGCGCTTCCACGCCTTCGGGGTGGGCAGCACGTTCACCCCGGAGACGAACAAGACGGCGGGCGCGTTCGCCCAGCGGGCCATCCTGTCCCAGCCGCTCGACTATCTGAGCCTGGTGGCCGGCGACTTCTTCCGCGCCTTCCGCTGGGACCGGCCGCGCTTCCCGGATTTCAACACCTACCGGCAGTACGAGTTCCTGCCGGAGAACAAGATCCTCCCTGCCTGGTCGTCGTACCGGGGCAACACCGACACCGACGCGCAGAAGTACGATCCGGGCCTGCGGACCGCGCCGATCCAGGGCAAGCCACGCGTGATCGGTACCGACGTCCACGACCCGTGGGCGGGCTTCATGCAGGGCTACCAGCGGATCGTCCGGCTGCCCGGCCTCGTGATCGGCGTGCTGCTGCTGATCGGCCTGGCCGGGGTGGCGGTGCGCTGGCGCAGGCTGGGCGGCCCCGTGCTGCTGCCGTGGCTGGCCGCCCTCGGTCTCATCCTGGCCCCGGCCGCGACCGCCGAGTTCGACTACCGCTACCTGCTGCCCGCGGTGCCGCTGGCCTGCCTGGCGGCCGCGATCTCGCTGCGCCACGGGTTCTCCCGGCCCGCCGCGTCCGGCACACCCACCACACCCGTCACGCCCAGCTCCGGAACAGCATCCGCGACCACCACTGGGAGTGCGGGATGACCTCGGCGGCCAGCACCGGGTGGAGCCACCAGAAGTTGACCAGCGCCAGCAGGGTGAAGGCCCCGACGACCGCGGCCCCGAGCGCCCTGCGGTTGGGCGCGGCGCCGGCCCGCCCGATGATCAGCCCGGCGACCATGGTCAGCGCGAGGATCATGAAGGGGAGCATGGGGATCGCGTAGAACAGGTACATGGTCCGGTTGTCGGTGAGGGCGTAGTAGAACCAGGGGAGCCAGCCCGCGGCGTAGCCGAGGAGCAGGGCCCCGGCGCGCCAGTCACGGGTGGCGACGTACCAGGCGACCATGGCGATGAGGGCGGCCAGGCCGCCGTACCAGATGACCGGGGTGCCGACGCCGAGCACCGCCTCGGCGCAGTTGTCGGTGCCGCAGGCGCCCTTGGGGCTCTGGTAGTGGAACGCCACCGGGCGCGAGAGGAGGGGCCAGGTCCAGGGTGCGGACTGGTAGGGATGCCCCTCGCTCAGCCCGGTGTGGAAGCCCAGCACCTGGAAGTGGTAGCTCAGCCAGGAGCGCAGCGAGTCGAAGACGAAGAACACCGGGCCCTGCGAGGTCGCCTGCGCCCAGTTGCGGCCCCAGCCGAGCGACGAGGCGAACCAGCCGGACCAGGAGACGATGTAGGTGAGGGCCGGCAGCAGGCCCATCGCCAGCAGGGCACCGGTCAGGTCCCGGTTGACCACTCCCAGGTACGGTCTGCGCAGGCCGACGGCCCGGCGGGCACCGGCGTCCCAGACCAGTGACATGATCGCGAAGGCGACCAGGAAGAAGATCCCCGACCACTTGACCGCGCAGGCCGCGCCCAGGCAGAGCCCGGCCGCGATCCGCCACGGCCGCAGTCCCAGCCAGGGGCCCTGATCACTGAGCGGCGAGGTCTCGTACCAGTCGACCAGTCTCCCGCGCGCCCAGTCGCGGTCGGCCACCAGGCAGGCGAACCCGGCCAGCACCCAGAACATCAGGAAGATGTCCAGCAGCGCGGTACGCGACAGCACGTAGTGCAGGCCGTCGACCGCGAGCAGCAGTCCGGCCAGGCAGCCCAGCAGGGTCGAGCGGGTCATCCGGCGGGCCACCCTGGCCAGGATCAGGATCGACAGCACCCCGACGACCGCCCCGGCGAACCTCCAGCCGTAGGGGGTCATGCCGAAGAGCTGCTCGCCCAGACCGATCATCCACTTGCCCAGCGGCGGATGGGCCACGTAGAGCGGGCAGGGGTCGGCCTCCGGCGGGGTGCACTTGACCAGGAAGTCGGTGTTCCCCTGGATGATCATCCTGTCGGCGATGGGATCCTTCACGGTGCCGAGAGAGGCCCGCTCCACCCCGTGGTTGATCAGCGCCCAGGCGTCCTTGGCGTAGTACGTCTCGTCGAACATGACCGCGTTCGGCCGCCCGAGGCCGACGAAGCGCAGGATCCCCCCGAAGGCCGCGACCAGCAACGGCCCCAGCCAGCCCCAGGCGACATTTCCCGACATAGGCGGCAAGAGACGATCCCGTGTTGATCCCATTCAGGGAATTATGGTGAAAAGTCAGCCTCGATGGACAGCTTGGTAAAGATCCCGTTTGGGGATTCCCGCCGCCTTCGCCACATCCACGATCGCCTGCTTCCTCGGCACCCCCGTCTCCTCACGGCGCGCGACCTCGTCCACCAGGTCCTCGATCACCGGCGGCAGGGCCTGCCCGGCGTACCCGGCGACCACGATGGTGATCTCCCCCTTGACGCCCCCGGCCGCCCACTCGGCCAGCTCGCCGAGACCACCCCGCCGCACCTCCTCGTAGGTCTTGGTGAGCTCACGGCAGACCGCCGCCCGGCGGTCGGCGCCGAACGCCTCCGCCATCGCCGCCAGCGCGGCACTGAGCCGGTGCGGCGCCTCGAAGAACACCATCGTGCGCTCCTCCTCCGCGAGGGCCGAGAGCCTGCGGGAGCGCTCACCGGACTTGCGCGGCGGGAAGCCCTCGAAACAGAACCGGTCGCTGGGCAGCCCCGAGACGGCCAGCGCCGTGGTCACCGCCGACGGCCCCGGCAGCGAGGTGACCGCGATCCCGGCCTCGACCGCCAGGTGGGTCAGCCGGTAGCCGGGGTCGGAGACGCCCGGCATGCCGGCGTCGGTGATGACCAGCACCGTCTTGCCGTCCTGGAGCGCGCCGAGGAGCTCGGCGGCCCGCCCCGCCTCGTTGGCGTCGTAGTAGGAGACGACCCGGCCGCCGATCTCGGCGCCCAGTTCCCCGGCCAGGCGCCGCAGCCGCCGGGTGTCCTCCGCCGCGACCACGTCCGCGCTCTCCAGCGCCAGCCTCAGCCGGGGTGAGGCGTCGCCCGCCTGCCCGATCGGAGCCCCTGCCAGCACAAGCCTGCCGTTGTCCGTCACCGTTCCATCCTCCCGCATTTCGGATGGCCCCCCGGCGCGGGGAGAAGTTAACCATTTAGTCCTGTAGTGAGGTGTTTCCTGGGCTAGCTGCGGTAAGGGGACCGTACGATGTCCGGGTGGCCGTGACCGACTTCCCCAGCCAGGCGTCAGAGCAGCCGGAGCCCCAGCCCGACGGCGGGCCCTCGGGTTCCGTTCGTGACCGTCTGGTGCCGCCGATGCCGGGAAACCCCCTGTGGGGCTGGCTGGGGCCGCTGCTGGTCACGGTGTTCGGGGCGATCCTGCGCTTCACCAACCTCGGTCACCCGAACGCGGTCATGTTCGACGAGACGTACTACGCCAAGGACGCCTGGGCACTGATCAACTTCGGTGCCGAGCACAACGTCGTCAAGGACGCCGACAAGATCCTGATGCGGGGCGGCACCGAGATCTGGCAGCAGTGCGCGCCCGCGGAGATCGACAAGTGCGCCTCCTACGTGGTCCATCCGCCGCTGGGCAAGTGGATGATCGGTCTGGGCGAGCAGCTCTTCGGCATGACCCCCTACGGCTGGAGGTTCGCCGGGGCGGTCGTCGGGGTGCTGTCGATCCTGATCCTGGCCAGGGTGGCCCGCCGGATGACCCGCTCGACCCTGCTGGGCTGCCTGGCCGGGCTGCTGCTCGCGGTCGACGGCCTGCACTACGTGCTGTCGCGGACCGCGCTGCTGGACATCTTCCTGATGTTCTGGGTGCTGGCCGGGTTCGCCTGCCTGGTGGCCGACCGCGACTGGGCGCGCGGGAGACTGGTCGACTGGTACGAGAGCTCGCCGCTCAGTGATCAGGGCCCCTGGCTGGGGCTGCGGCCGTGGCGGATCGCGGCCGGGCTCTGCCTGGGCGCGGCCTGCGCGGTCAAGTGGTCGGGGATCTTCTTCCTGGTCGCCTTCGCGATCATGTCACTGGTCTGGGACGCCGGTGCCCGCCGGGCCGTCGGCCTGCGCAGACCGTACGGCGGGGTCTTCGGCAAAGACCTGCCGAGCGCCCTGCCCGCGCTGGCCCTGCTGCCGGCCCTCACCTACATCGCCTCCTGGGCCGGCTGGTTCGCCTCCCCCGGCGGCTGGGGCCGCAACTGGGCGCAGGCGACCTCGCAGGGCCCGGTGTTCTTCGTCTTCGACTCGCTGCGCTCCTGGCTGAGCTACCACTTCCAGGTGCTCGGCTTCCACACCGGGCTGGCGACCCCGCACAACTACCAGTCGGACCCCTGGTCCTGGCCGCTGCTGCTCCGCCCGGTGGCGTTCTTCTACGAGAGCCCCAAGGGCGCCTGCGGCACCGACAGCTGCTCGCAGGCGGTGCTCGGTGTCGGCACCCCGGTCATCTGGTACGGCGGCCTGGCCGCCCTCATCGCCATGGTCGCCTGGTACGTCGCCACCCGTGACTGGCGCGCCGGAGCCGTGCTCCTCGGCTACGTCGCGGGCTGGCTCCCCTGGTTCTACTGGGCGATCGCCGACAACCGGACCATGTTCCTGTTCTACGCGATCCCCATGGTCCCGTTCATGATCCTGGCGATCGTGCTCGCGGCCGGAATGATCATCGGCCCGTCCGGCGCCCCGCCCGGGCGGCGGATGGCCGGTGCCGCGATCGTGGGGGCCTTCACCCTGCTGGCACTGGTCAACTTCTGGTGGCTCCACCCGGTGCTCACCGCCGAGATCATCCCCTACGCCGAGTGGAGTTCACGAATGCTTTTCAAGAAAGGCTGGATCTGACAGCTCGCATATGAGCCACTTAGAAGACATTTCCTAGGGTAGGCACCGTGCAGGATCCATTACGTCACGTTCATCGTCAGAGCAGGCCCGCATACGGCAGACTTCGAGGCATGCCTGCACCGGACGTGGCCGCACTCCTGTCGGAGCTGGAGCGTTCCGAGCCCGCCTCCGCCGAGCACGCGCGCAGCGCGATCGACTGGCTGACCGGCGGCGAGCCGCTGGAGACGATCACCGAGCTCAACGTGTGCGAGTTCCTCTGGTACACGCTGCCCTCCAAGGTCACCGGAGACCGCACCGTGATCGCCCACGCGCTGGGCCGGCTGCTGCGGCTGGGCGGTCTGGAGCGCTACGCCGCCCTCTGCTCCTCCCCCACCACCGCCCAGATCCTGCGTACCTACGCCCGCCTGGGCGAGGACGCGGGCATGGCCGCCTACCAGAGCGCCCTGGACGCCACGGGCGTGCTCCCGCCCGACGTCCCCGAGCTGCACTGGAGCTCGATCATGGGCCCTGAGGAGCTGGGCGCGCACGGCGCCTGCTCGGCCGCGCTGGAGCTGGCCATCGTCTCGGGAAGGCTCACCCCCGACTCCGCCGAACGGCAGACGCTCACCAGCCACTGGCTCACCGCGCCCCGTCCGGAGCTGGGCGGCGACAACTGGCTCCACCGGGTCCAGGGCGAGCGGCTCAACCGCTGGGTCCTCGGCCGGGGCACCGCCTGGCGCGAGCTCGCCCAGCCCTTCGAGGTGCGCCTGCACGCCCCCATCCCGGCACCCGACGAGGCTCACCTGGGCGCGCTGCGCTGGCTGCTGGCCCTGGGCCGCCGCCCGGGGGGCATCCCGCTGACCCAGCGGGACAACCTCGCCCGCTCCGTACTCGCGGAGAGCACCTGGAGCGGCGCGGAGCTGGCGGCGGTCCGCGAGGTGGCCCAGGGCCACATGGGCGCGCTGCGCCAGAGTGGCAGGCGCCTGGTGACCACCCCGGCGGGTGAGCGCCTGCTCGGCGACGCCGACCTGCTCTGGGAGACCGCCGCCGCCGCGCTGCTCGCCCCCGTCTCCGGGGAGAGCGGCTTCCGTACCTCGGCCAGGGAGGTGGCGCTGATGCTGCTCGCCGACGGCGCCCCCGCCGACCGCGACCACGTCACGGCGGTGATCGACTGCGCGGAGTGGCAGACCGTGGAGGTCGACGCCTCGCTCACCGAGCTGAACAGGCGCCTGGACGCCTTCGGCCTGCGCGTCGACGGCAGCCTCACCCCCGCCGGACGCTCGGCCGCCCTGGCCGCCCTCCGCAGCCACGCCCTCCGGCCCCGCCAGTACGTCAACATGACCTGATCTCCCTTCGCGCGCTCCGGCGCCGCGGCCGACCGGAGCCGTACGAGGGCCCGGCCGGGCGCGGCGCCGGAGCCCGCGGCAGCGGTGCTGAAGAGCCCGGTCGACGTGCCACCGCTCGCCACGATCGTCGGCGCCCTGCTCGGTGACGCGCTGCTGGGCATCCCGATCGCCGCGGCCGTCCTGCTCATCCTGCGAGAGGTGGTCCTGCCCCGGCAGGAACGCACCTGAGGGCACCCGAGGGCAGAGGTCACCGGCGCTGCCGCACCCGGTACATCGCGCCGGGGTGTACGGCGTCGCGAAAATTTATCACTTCTTCGCCACGAAATCTCGTAGATCACAACAACATGCGATAGAAGATCACATGCACCTATTGTCTCCTCTTGGGGTACACGTGAAGAAGCACCTTCGACTCCTCGCGGCCCAGCTGTTCGCCGCAGCCCTTGTCATCACCGTCTTCTCCAGCCCCGCCAGCGCCGACACTCCGGCGAGCGACGCCCAGCTCGCCGCCGAGTGGCAGGCCGCATGGGACACCCAGAAGTTCTACGACACCACGCCTCCCGCCGCCGGCTCCGGCCGGAGCCGGGCCCAGAGCAGCATCTCGATCACGATCAACGCCCCCGCCACCAAGGTGTTCGCGGCATATTCCAACATCAACAACCACGTCGGCATGCACTCGTTCCTGAAGCGGGTCGTCACCCACAAGGACTGGTTCAAGTACGGCAAGCGCCACATCAACTTCACCGCCGTCGAGGAGATCCCCTACGAGGGCGCGATCGTCACCAGTAACACGCACGCGCAGCAGCGCATCAACGCGAACGCCCTCTACTACGAGACGGACACCTGGTCGCTGCCCGGCGTCGTCACGCACCAGAAGATCGTCTTCACGAAGCTGACCGGCGGGAAGACCAAGGTCACCGAGTACCTCACCTTCGACGCCGACACCTCACTGATCGACTTCGTCGTCGCGAACGGCGTCGCCTCCCACGAGGTGACCCAGGCGGGCCTGAAGCAGGCGATCGAGAGCGGCTCCATCTGATCCACCCCCTGGCCGGGGCCGCTTCCACGACGCGCCCCGGCCGGCTCAGCACGTCTTCCTCCGGTGTTTCCCGCCGGAGTCCGCGGTGGCCCCGGCCCGCGGCGCCATCTCCGGCAGCGCCAAAACCTCGCAGGTCACCAACCGGACGCGGGTCTGCGAGCGCCCGCCCGGCGATCACGTTCGGGGATGACCTTCTTGACTTGAAATATTACAAATGTAAAAGTCTCTCCCAAGAGAGCGCTCTCACGCCTCGTCCACCCCCCACCGGCTGGCGCTGCGGCGTCATCCAGGCCAAGAACGTGACCGTCAACTACTCGGGATCGCTGGTCTACGGGCTCACCCAGACCACCGCCTGCGCCGAGGGCGGCGACTCGGGCGGCGCCTGGATCACCGGTGACCAGGCCCAGGGCATCACCTCCGGCGGCTCCGGAAACTGCTCGACCGGCGGCAACACCTTCTACCAGCCGGTCAACGAGGTCCTCGGCGCGTACGGCCTGACCCTGACCACCACCGGCGGCGGGAACACCAGCCGGCTCATCGGCTGGCAGGACAAGTGCATCGACGTACCCAACAGCAACGGCGCCGACGGCCAGCGCCTGCAGCTGTGGGACTGCAACAACACCAACGCCCAGAACTGGACCTTCCCCGGCGACGGCACCGTCCGCGCCTTCGGCCTCTGCATGGACGTGGCCTGGGGCTCCACCGCCAACGGCGCCGCCATCCAGCTCGCCAACTGCAGCGGCAACCCGGCACAGCAGTTCGTCCTGAGCGGCGCGGGCGACCTGGTCAACCCGCAGGCCAACAAGTGCGTGGACGTCACCGGCTGGGGCGGTGGCGGCACCCCGCTCCAGCTCTGGGAGTGCAACGGCGGCGCCAACCAGAAGTGGCGCCGCGGCTGACCTTCACCTTCGCATGACCCCGTCGGGGCGGTGAGCACCCACCGCCCCGGCACCGACTCCGGCCCGCCGGCTGCCGGGGAGCGCGGTCTCCCGGCAGGGTGGCGTAAAGGGGGGCGGCAGTGGCGGGACGTGTCGAGGTGGACCGGCTGACCTACGTGCCGCCAGACGGGCGCCTGCTCCTGCTCGACGAGCCGACCGGCAACCTGGACCTGGCCGGCGCCGAGGCCCCGTGACAGGGCCTGGCCACCTTCTCCGGCACCGTCCTGGCCGTCACCCACGACCGCTTCCTGATCTTCGGTGCCGACGGAACCGTCTACGAGGGCCGAGTGGAGCGCTCCCGCTGAACTCGCCTACCGCAGGAGCTTGACGAGCAGGGCGCGGAGGTCCTGGGCACCTTCGGGGCCGAGGGTCTTCTCAATGTCGTGCTCGACGCCCAGCATCGCGTCGCGGACCGCGGGGAGGCGGGCGCGGCCGAGGTCGGTGAGTTCCAGGGCATAGCGGCGGCGGTCGTGCGGGTCCTGGCCGCGGACCACGATCCCGGCCTGGACGAGTTCCTCGACCAGCGACGCGGCGGCCGGTTCGGTGAGGTCCAGGTACTGGGCGAGTCGCTGCTGGGGGCAGGGTCCGAGCCGGTCCAGGGCGGGCAGCAGGCCGAAGTGACGGGTGCGCAGGCCGTACTCCGCCAACCTGTGGTCGCCGAGCCGGCGCAGGTGGTAGTGGGCCTGGGCGATGAGGTGTTCGGTGCTCGCGACGATGGACCGGCCGGCGGACCGCTCGTCGTGGGCGACCAGCCTGCTCAGCAGCTCGGTGAGGCGCCGCCGTTCGGCCGGGGTCAGCGGGGCGGTGAGCCGGACGTCCCGGTCGGCGACGGCCTGGCGCATGTCCTTCAGCGCGGTACGGCCCTCGTCGGTCAGTGACAGGACATAGGTACGGCGGTTGGCCGGGTTGCGGGTCCGGGTGACGTGACCGGCCTGCTGGAGCCGGTCGAGCAGCTTGACCATGATCGTCCGGTTGATGCCGAGACGGTGTGCGAGGTCCTGCTGCGAGGGCGCGTCCTCGTCGGCCAGCACGTCGAGCACCACGAAGTCACGGGACTGCGGCCCGTCCCGCATGGCCTCACCGGTGATGCCGGTGAAGACCCGCCGCAGGAGATGGCCGATGGTCACGCGCAACGGCCCGGACTCCTCGCCGACGGTCCCTCCCCGCTGATCGGACACGGCCACCACCTCCCCGAACAAGCCTAGTGGCGCTGATTGTTCGGGTACGGCGCTGTCGACGGTCGAAGACCGCGCCGACCACCGGCAGGAGCCAGATCGCGGCCCTCGGCACCGCGGACCTGACTCTGCTGGGCCGGGCGATCGCCGGCCGCACCGGCTGGAGACGTGGCCGCGTCACAGCGGTGGCGGCGACGGTCGCCGTCGTCACGGCCGCCGACCTGTGCGCCGCGATACGCGCGAGCCGGCACCGTCCGGAGGAGTCCGCGGCCAGGTATTTCGAACCCCTGGACCGTTCGATGTGCAGCGATCCAGGTGCAGGCGCGACTCTGGCCGCTACCCGCCTTCACCTGTGCATACGGTCCATGGTGATCCAGCGTCATCAGGTTTCCCATCATGCTTCCGTGATCTCATTGGCACCCGACCGTTCACGACCAGTGACGATGCCGGCGAAAACCCGCCCGGTTTCCTCCACGTCAGCCCGCGACACGATGTTCAACGCGTTGAACATCTCGGACAGGAAGCCGCCCCGCCGGCTCCGGGATCGGCTTCGCTGTCCTTCTGCTGCCGGCGGCTGCGCCGGCGCTTGCCATAGGCGGCGTGGTCGACGCTCCGGCATGTGACTGAGGCTGCCCGAACGGGACCACTGGAGCTGACCGCACGGCGTACGCCCCGTCATGCCCCCGCCGGCTCGGCGGGGGCGGGAGGTGCTCAGAAGTAACGGGAGCTGAGGTCGGTGGTGGGCCAGGTGGTGACCTTGCCGATCTCGGCGTTGATCCGCGGGCTCAGCACGTCGAAGTCGAGGCTGCCGCTCTCCTCCCGGCGGTTGAACAGCGCGGCGTAGGTGAAGCCGTTCTGCAGCCGGGCCAGATAGGTGTAGGTGCCGGGCAGCGAGCCATCGTGCCAGGTGTTGAGGTGCCCGGTCACCTGGCGCACCCACCAGCCCGCGCCGTACCAGGAACCGCTTGAGGTGACACCGATCTCCGGCTTGGCGAACATCTTGCCGATGGAGGTCGCGTTGAGCACCGGACCGGCCGCGTCGAAAACCTTCGCGAACCTGACCAGGTCCACCGCGGAGGCCAGCCAGCCACCGCCGGGACCACGGTTGGTCATGCTGAAGCCGCCGTACGGGATGGGTACCACGGTGCCCGTAGGATCCGTGACGGTCTTACCGGTGAAACGCGACTCGTAGAACACCTCGCCGGGCGCGGCCTCGGCGCGGAGCGTACGGCCGAGCTTCAACCGGGTGATGCCGACGGGCGCCAGCAGCTTCTGCTTGACGTAGGACTCGTAGCTCTGACCGGAGACCTTCTCGACGATCCGGCCGAGCAGCATGTAGCCGTAGTTGCTGTACGCGTAGCGGCTGCCGGGGGCGAAGTCGAGCGGGCGGCTGCTCGCGTACGTGATGATGTGCTCCTGAGTGATCGGCAGCGGTACGCCGAGCGTGCCGGCGATCACGTGGTCCAGATACAGATAGTCCTTCGAGATGGCGCTGTCCCAGCCGCCGGTGTGCTGCAGCAGCCGCAGCACCGTCACACTGGCCAGCCGGGGATCCGCCGCGGTGGACAGGCCGAGCAGGCCGGCCACCGAGGCGCCCAGGCTGAGCTTGCCGTCCTGGACCAGGCGCATGATGGCGGTGGCGGTGATGTGCTTGCTCAGGCTCGCGATCCGGAAAAGCGAGGTGGGCGACACCGCGGGGACGGCCCGGCCGTCGCTGGAGTACCGGTAACCGCGCGCCAGGACGAGCTTGCCGTTCTTGACGATGGCGAGCTGGGCACAGGAGATGTCGCGCTCAGTGATGTAGGTCTTCAGGACCTGGTCGAACCCGGCGAGCGCGGTGGGCGCGACCCCGGACACCTCCACCGCCGGGGCGCTGCTCGCCCGCACGGGCGGCGCGCCGAGCACGACCGCGGGCACCATCGCGGTACCCGCCTGGAGAAGCCTTCGCCTGCTGAGCATCGTCACATGCGGTCCTTGGGTCGGCGATTGGAGGGGCCTTGAACATCGGTAGCGGATCTTAGGGTGCGTTTTGGGCTTTCGCCAACAAGGTTTTGGGACACCGGACTCGGTGCCGCGGGTGCCTTCGGGAAGCCTGACCACTCCGGGGAGCCGGGGGCGTGCGCCTTTCCCTGCGCCTGTTCATGGCCGCGCCGGCTCGTCGCAGCGCAGCGGGCGGTGCGGCTGGGCCGGCGGTTTCACAAAGCCCTTCTACCGTGCTCCGGCGGAGCGGAGGATGGCGGCGATCTCGCTCTGGCTCCTGTCGAGTGCGTGCTGGAGCGGGGTCGTGCCGTCCTTGTCGGCCAGGTTCACGTCGGCGCCTCCCGCGATGAGCAGACCCACGATCTCCTGGTACGGCGCGGAGCCGTCGCCGAGGATGACCGCCTCCAGCAGTCCGGTCCAGCCCAGGTCGTTGACATGGTCGACGTTGATATCCGTCTTGAGCACCTCGCGCACGTAGTCCACATGGCCGCGCTCACATGCCGGGATCAGCGAGACTCCGCCGTACCGGTTCCTGATGGTCAGGTCCGGCCTGGCCGGGAGCAGCGCGTGAAGCATGGCCACGCTGCCGGTCACCCCGGTCACCAGCCAGGGCGTGTCGTGCTGAAAGTCCAGCGCGTTCGGATCCGCGCCCGCGGCCACCAGGACCTTGGCGACCTCCACGTGGTCGGCCGCCGCGGCGAGCAGCAGGGCGGTACGGCGCTGCGGGTTCCGGGCCTCGATGTCGGCCCCGTTCGCGATCGCCTCGCGGACCTTGGCCACGTCGCCCTGGGCGGCGGCGGTCAGCGACTGTTCGTTGAGCACAGCGGATCCCTTCATGCCGGAGGGACCGCACCCGGTGAGGGCCAGGGCGAGCCCGGCGAGCAGGAAACCACGGCGGTCCACGGTCATATCCTTCCAGACTGCCGAGGGCGTCAGCCGAACCGGGCGCAGTTCGTCCCCACCCTGGCCCGGGTGGATGTCATCCAGGGAGATGTGACCGCCCCGGCCTCCGGCAAGGACGCCTTCACGACGCCCGACGCCACGCTGCGCGGATCACAGTTGAGCGCGGTGAACCGCGCTCATGGCCCGCATGGCCGGCCGTCCCGAACCCGCGCCTCAGGACGCGACAACGCCTGACGAACACGACCTTCGATACGCGGCCGTCTCACCAGCCGGCATGAAGGGGGCTCGGGAGCACAGCGACAGCGGGCCCGCCGCGATGAGCACGAAGCGATCGCGGACGGGCCCGCCACTGCTTTCCCCTCCCGCGAGGAGGCCGCCGTCAGGCGACGCTGGACGCTGTCGCGGTCCAGGTGTTGCACGCGGCCGGGGAGGCGCTGTCGAAGCCGCGCTGCAGCCAGGCGACCCGGTTCTTGCTCGTGCCGTGGGTGCGGTCCGCGCCGATCTCCTCATCACCGCTACGCCCGAGAATGTCCACGGCTTCCGCCCAGTCCTCGGCCGTGTACTGCTGCGAGGGCCAGATGCTCCCCGCGAACACCCCCGCCAGGCACTCGGCCTGCAGCTCATTTCGGCGGTTGCGCTCCAGCGCCTTTGCCTTGCTACGGACCGGTGTACGCACGGCGGCCCATATGCCGCTGAGATTCTGCACGTGGTGGGCGTACTCGTGCGCGATCAGCACCAGGAGGTCCGGGTCCGCCGGGTCCTGGATGGCGTAGTCGTTGATCCGGACGACCATCTGCCGCTGTTTGACGCAGTACATGCCGACCACATATTCGGGCCAGCGCCACCCGCATGCGCTGGTGGACTTGGTGAGGTACCGGACCGCCGGCTTCTTGAACGGCAGGCCGGCCTTCTTCAGCTGCGCGGACCACGAGGCGTTCAGGCAGCCGAGCATCGCGGTCAGGTGCTTTTTGGCGGCGCCGACGCTGGCGAAGTCATCCGGGTGACGGCCGCAGGGCACCGTCATCTTGCCGCTGCGGTACAGCGGGTTGTGGGTCAGCGCCTTGGATCCGGTGGGAACCGGACCGCCGGCGGTGCGGGCAGTGCCGACATTGGCATGGGCGGTGCCGGTAAGCAACAGGCCGACCAGTGCCCCGGCCAGCAGGACGATACGAGGGGTACGCATGACCCCGAACTCTACAGAAACGGCGATATGAGCTGACAGGCTTTTCTCCTCGCTGCACCGTCCTGTCGGCGATTGCCTTGGCGTCCGGGGCCGACGAGGTCGAGCACGGTGATGCCCTCGGGCGCGACCGGCGACTGGGGCAGCAGTCCGAGCGTGCGGGCCAGTTCCTTGGCGGGCATGCGGTGCACCTGTCTGCCGTCCAGGACGACACGGCCCTCGCGGGGCGCGAGCAGCCGGGGCAGGGAGCGCAGGAGCGTCGACTTCCCGCAGGCGTTCGCGCCGACGATCACCGTGATCTCGCCGGGCGGCACGGCCAGTCCGTGACCGGCCTGCCGTACGAGGTGTCCGGGATTCCGCTTTCGCGCCTCTGCTCCACGGCGCTTCTCCGTACAATCCACTCATGATCAGGCAAGCGGCCGCGATCACGGTGTTGAGCCTCGTCGTGGCGGGATGTTCGGGGAGCACCGCCGAATCCCGGAGGAGGGCGCCGGGCCACAGCACTCCGGCCGGGGACGGCCTTGCTCTGTCCTCGGGAGTGTGGGAGCAGCTGGGCGGCGGGGGCGCCGGGATGACCAAGGTCGTCGTGACCGGGCCCGGCGAGGCGTGGGCGGTGGGCGCCGACGGCGAGGGCGGTGGGCAGGGCCGCGGCGTGCTGCGCTGGGACGGCCGCGCGTGGCGGTCCGCCCGCCCGCCGGACGGACTGCTGTATCCCAGGGCGCTGTCCGGCACGTCCCCGGACAACGTCTGGCTCTTCGACAAGGACGCGGACGCGTGGCGCTGGGACGGCCGCCGATGGACACGCCGGGAAAGACCGCCCTGGCCGCGTTCGGCCGACGTCCATGACGCCGTCGTCACCGGACCCGCGGAGGTATGGGTGGCCGGCAAACAGAACGTCGGCACACGCAGCCGTCCGTCCTGGCGTCCTCTTCCCCTCGCGCGCTGGTCCCCGTCGGGCTGGTCCGAGGTCTCCGCCCCCTCTCCTTCCATATGGCGGTTGAGCGCGGCGACCCCGGACGACGTGTGGGCCATCGCCACCGACGATTCGGACTCCTTCACCGTGATCGAGCACTGGGACGGACGCCGCTGGACCATCTCGCCGACGCCGTCCTCGTTCAGCGGCGCGAAGGTCCAGTTCTACGACATCGCCGCGAGATCGTCGCGAGAGGTGTGGGTCGCGGGCACGGTCGTGCGGCCAGGACACCGCGTGGCCGCACTGCTGATGCGCTGGGACGGCAGCCGATGGAACCTGGCCGACGGCATCCCTTCGGGAGCGGTCTCGTTCGGAGCCGTGGCCCCGGACGGCCGCGGCGGGGTATGGCTCGGCGCCACCAACTACTCCTACGACGACGATCGCATCCTGCTGCACTTCGACGGCCGCTCCTGGACCTACGAGAAGTCACCCGAGTCCCGCAACGCCCCTGCGGTCTCCGACATGGCCAGAGTCCCCGGAGGGGACCAGGTCATCGCGGTCGGTGGCAACCCCTCCTACGACGAGGACGGCAGCGGATGGATCTGGGTGAGGCGCTGAGGAAGGCCAGGACACAGCGGCTGCCGCAATGCGGGCTCCTACGGCTCCTCCTGGTGATGCGGGGCGTCCGGGGATCGCAACAGCCAGTCGGCCTGGTGGAGGACGACTGCCAGGTGGTGGCGGGTGGAAGCGGCTGTGGCGCGCAGGTCGGAGCCGCGCGCCGCAGCCGGGTCGTTCTCGCCGCTGGCGGGTCAGCTCGTCCGGACCCGGTCCCAGGATGCCTTGTTGTCCGCCTGGGCCTGGTCGCGGCGGTCGGGAATGACGCAGACCTGGTCGCCGATGTATGCCTCGCGCCAGACGTAGCCCGCCACGCAGGTCTTCGGCCCGTAGGGGCCGTCGGTCCAGCGGCTGGAGGCGGCGGCGTTGTCGTCCAGGGTCTGGTAGCGGGTGGTCAACGAGACGCACACGTAGTCGGAGTCGTCGGCCATGCGCCAGACGTACTCGTCCTTGCAGGCGTTCGGCCCCCACACGTGCTTGGCCGTGTTCAGCCGGTTGGGTGCTTCGGCGGTGTCTCGATCGGTCTCCGCCTTGACCTCGCGGGTGACACAGGCGGCGTCGCCGGCGGTGATCCCGCGGAAGACGAAGCCCACACGGCAGGAGCCGTCACCTTCATGGCGGCCGTTCTGGTTCTGGTTGTCGGCGGCGGCCTGATCGCGGGCGGCGGCCGTCACGCAGGCGTCGTCACCGGCGACGGCGTTACGCGGGACAAAGCCGTACCGGCACTTGGTGGTGAGGTCGGTGGTGACGGTGACAGTGGCCGAGTCCTCGGTCATCGAGTCGAGTCGGACCTGGACGCCGTCTTTGGTGAAGCTCTGGAGCGGCTTCGGGTTCTCGACGCTGTCCACCAGCAGGGTGGGGCTCCCGTTGTGCCCGACCATGTAGTCGTAGTCGTGGATGAGGACGGTGTCGGCGGGGATGGCGCTGCTGCGGCCGGTCTTCTTCCGGAACTCCACGGTGAGGAAGCGGTTCGGTGATGCCGGGTCGTACGGCACGCGCACCATCAGCATGCCGGGCCGCTCAGGCTGCTCCAGCGGCGCGAGCCGTACCGTCTGGGTGGCGACTCCGTCCTTGCCGAGGGTGAGCACCCGCCAGCCGGGCAGCCAGCCGAGTTCGTCCAGCCGTGGCGCGGCCAGCCCGATCACCCCTTCCCCGAAGTGCTCGGAGGGCGGGGCGAAGGTCTGCCCCGTCGACATCACGTCCCACGGGTTGCCGAACTGGAGGCCGGGCCTCTGCCGGGTGCTGCCGACCTCGGAGTAGCCCCAGTCGAGGTTGTAGAGGAAGAAGACCTCGTAGACGAGCCTCGGCAGGGTCCAGGCCCTGGAGTCCAGGACGGCAGAGCGGTCGGGACGGGCGCTGTAGAAGGTCTTCTCGACCCCGCCGTGGTCGGTGTTGACCATGACGAGCAGCGGACGCCCGGCCGGATGACGGTAGCCCTGGCTCTCGGCGGCCTTCAGACAGTCCTCCTTCTTATCCCACCACTCGTACACCCCCCCGCTGTTCCACTGCTCGAACGTCTTGGGGATGGTGTACCAGCCGTACACCTCACTGCCCTCGATCGACACCCGGCCGCGCGACTGCTCGGTCACGTAGTCGGCCAGCCCGCCCTTGCCCACCCCGTCGGTGGTGAGCATGTCCTTGAAGAACTGCCGGTCCTTCGGCTCCTCGGGCCGGTCGAGGAACTTGCACAGCAGTACCGAGATCGGCATCTTCGCCTGCACCGGCTTGGCAGCCGCCGGAGCGGACGGCAGCAGCGCGGCGGCGGTCAAGGCGGCCAGCAGCGTCGCTGCCAACCGGCGAACACCGTGGTGGAACATGACTCCCCTTTTCCTCTGATTCGAGAGGATCACCGTCGCAGGCGGGTCTGGGATCCGGCTTGGAGGTCACTGGGAGCCGTATCGGCCCGTGCCGCACCGAGCGGTCACCGCCGCGTGGACTGACGGTGTGCCCATGGCCGCTACGGTTTCCGCTGGACGGCACCGGCTCCGTGATCAGCTGCTCGCCCTGTGCCGCTCGGTCGCGGGGAATCCGGGCCTGGCGTACACCACAGGCGGATCATGGGAGCCGGTCGGCGTCACCGGCGGGGGTGGTCGATCGCCGGGTCCGCGAGCCGTGGGTCGACCTCGGGAAACGAGCCGTCGCCGAACAGGATCCGCGCCGCCAGGGCACGACCGCGTAGCGCGGTCACCGCCGCCTCTGCCACAGCGGGGGATCGGATGCCGGCGAACACGCGGCGCAGCAACAGCCGGCCTCGGAACCGGGCCCGCAACGCGCCCCCGTCGTACCGGCTCAGCACGCGTTGGTCGCCGGTACGCAGGTACCCGGCGGTGACCGCCGCGGCCAGTTCGGACATGCGTAGGCAAGGGTCCAGCCCACCGGCCGTCAGCGGCGACACCGCGCCCGCCGCGTCTCCGACGAGCAGCCCGGCGGGGCACGCCAACCGTCGCAGCACACCGCCGACCGGGATCGGACCACCTCGACGCTCGACCGGACCGGCCGGCGCCACGTGGCCGGGCGCGTCCGCGGCGAAAGCGTCCAGCAGGTTGCGGATACCGGTGCGCATCGCGTTCGGATATCCCGCGACGCCGACATGCGCATGCCGGCCGTCGTCGATGACCCATCCCAGGTACCCCGGAGCGACCCGGGGGTCCAGCACGCAGTGGAACGCCGGGGTGGTCGTGCCCGACGCGATCGGGTGGACGATCTCGGCGCCGACGAGGAAGCGCCGGTTGACATCAAGGCCGAGATCACGGGCCACCCGGGAGCGGGCACCGTCCGCGCCGACGACGAACCGGGCCGTCACCGGTTCCGCCCCCGCGAACCGCACAGAACCCATCGACGCGCCGACATACCGTACGCCCAGCAGGACCCGTGCCCCGGCCGACTCCGCCGCGCGGCGCGCGTGCTCGTAGACGGCCGCCATGTCGGCCACGCGGTACTCGTCCCGGTCGCTGGTGAGCCGGATCGGTGCCCGCCGCGACGGCGGATACAGCAGCACGTCCCGGACACCTGGCCCGAGCAGGTGATCCGGCACGTCGAAGTCATCGAGGGTGCGGCGCACGAAGATCCCTGTCGTGCGGATGCCCGCCGACAGCGACCTGCGACGGTCGACCACCAGCACGTTCAGTTCCCGTCGCGCGAGCAGGCGGGCTGTGCGCAGGCCGGCCAGGCCCGCACCCACGACCAGTACATCCACTGTCTGCATATCTTGCGACGGTAGGGGCGACACCTCATCCATACGATGGTTTGCACGCTACCTGCCCCATACCTCCACACCGTCGCCACACTCGCGACCGTGAATTTCTCCTCTGCCGAGAGGTAGCTGTGAAACCAGCGTCCCGGTGGTTGTTCTCTCGCTCGGCATTTCCCTTACATCCACCGCCCCCGTGTCCGCCAGGGAATCGGCGACGCCGAAACTCATGATTGGCGATGCCGGTTATGTCATCTGCCCAGCTATAACGCCATGCCGCATCTCCTTCGTCACCCCATTTCGGATAAAATTAAGACAGATCTTGACGAGTATGGGGGGATTGACTACCTTCGAGGTTAAGCCGCCGAGGCGGTCGACCCCTCAAAAGGGTCGGCGGTCAGGCCCCTCAAAAGGGCCCGGCGGTGGGGAACCCCTCAAAAGGGTTCCGGGTCGAGTCTCTCAAAAAGACTCCACCCGGAGACACGGCTTCTCAAAAAAGCCGGTGCCTCCAGAGTTTCAAGGGCCTCCGTCCCCACCATGGGGACGGAGGCCCTTCTCTGCCAACTGCACAAAGCAGAAAACCGCAGGGGTTGGAGGCCGCGATGCCCGGCACCTACGAAGTACGCACATTCGGCTGCCAAATGAATGTGCACGACTCAGAACGCATCGCAGGCATGCTGGAGGCGTCCGGATACACACCGGCCCAACCCGGAACGCCCCCCGACCTCCTCGTGTTCAACACCTGTGCCGTCCGCGAGAACGCCGACAACAAGCTCTACCGATCCCTCCGCGGATTACGCGACCACAAACACGACGGCATGCAGATCGCCGTCGGCGGATGCCTCGCGCAAAAGGACCGCGGCACCATCATCAAGCGCGCACCCTGGGTCGACGTCGTCTTCGGCACTCACAACATCGCCGCCCTTCCCACCCTCCTGCGACGCGCCCAGGTAGCCAAGACCGCTCAGATCGAAATCCGCGAGGCACTGGAAACCTTCCCCTCCACGCTCCCCACCCACCGGGAATCCCCCTACGCCGCCTGGATCGCGATCTCCGTCGGCTGCAACAACACCTGCACCTTCTGCATCGTGCCCTCCCTACGCGGCAAGGAGACCGACCGCCGCCCCGGCGACATCCTCGCCGAGGCCCGAGCCATGGTCGACGACGGCGCACTCGAAATCACCCTCCTCGGACAGAATGTCAACGCCTACGGCGTTGGCTTCGGAGACCGCCAGGCCTTCAGCAAGCTGCTACGCGCCTGCGGTGACATCGACGGCCTCGAACGGGTCCGCTTCACCAGCCCCCATCCGGCCGAATTCACCGACGACGTGATCACCGCCATGGCCGACACCCCCAACGTCATGCCGCAACTCCACATGCCGCTGCAGTCCGGGTCCGACCGCGTCCTCCGCGCCATGCGCCGGTCATACCGCCGCGACCGCTACCTGAAGATCCTCCAATACGCCCGCGACGTCCTGCCCGACCCCGCCATCACCACCGACGTCATCGTCGGCTTCCCCGGCGAGACCGAAGCCGACTTCCAGGACACCCTCGACCTCGTCCGCCAAGCACGGTTCGCCGGCGCCTACATGTTCCAGTACTCCAAACGTCCCGGCACCCCGGCGGCCGAACTCGACGACCAGCTCCCCAAGGACGTCGTGCAGGAGCGGTTCGACCGGCTCGTCGCCCTGCAGGACCAGATCAGCCTCCAGGAGAACCAGCGCCAGGTGGGCCGGACCCTCGAACTGATCATCGCCGACGGCCAGGGCCGCAAGAACGGCTCCACGGGCCGCCTGTCGGGACGGGCACCCGACGGCCGCCTCGTGCACTTCACACCATCGCCCCCATCCGGCGAAACCCGCCACGCGACCCCACGTCCAGGAGACGCGGTCACCGCCACCATCACCCACGCGGCCCCGCACCACCTCCTCGCCGACGACGGCATCCTGCACCTGCGCCGGACCAACGCCGGCGACACCTGGGAAAGGCGCCAGGCCCACCCACCCACGCCCGCGGGAACCCCACCGAACGTCACCATGCTGGGCATGCCCGGAATACGAGGCGTCCGGCCTGCCACCGGGCACGGCTGCGGCACCTGCTGAAGGAACCGAAGCCGACCGTCAGGCGGGAGGGAACATGATCCTGGTCACCGGCGGCACCGGCCGTATCGGCAGCGAACTGGTGCGACTGCTCGCCGCGAAGGCTGTCCCCGTGCGGGTGCTGACCCGCGATGCGGCCAAGGCGGAGAGCCTGGCGCGGCACGGTGTCGAGACCGCGGTCGGGAACATGAACGACCCGCGTGGCCTTGACTCCGCCATGAGCGGTGTCGGTCAGGTGTTCCTGCTCTCCAAGGAGGAGCCCGCTCAGGTGGAGCTCCAGCACAACGTCGTGGTCGCGGCCGTGTCGGCGGGTGTCCGTCGCCTGGTCAAGGTTTCCGCGATGGGCGCCGGCCCGGACTCTCCGCTGAGAGAGGCGCGCTGGCACGCCCGGACCGAGGACGAGATCGTCGCCTCGGGGCTCGCCTACACCCACCTGCGGCCGAACTTCTTCATGCACAACCTCACCATCTACGCGGCCTCGCTGGGGGATGGCGTGCTCTCGGCACCCATGGGCGGGTCGCGGATCAGCATGATCGACCATCGGGATGTGGCGGCGGCGGCGGCCGCGGTCCTCACCGAACCCGGGCACGAGCACAGGTCGTACACGCTGACCGGGCCGGAAACGTTGTCCTTCGCCGAAGTGGCCGAACGCCTGTCCCGGGCACTCGGCCATCCCATCCGTTATGTGAACGTCTCCCTGGAGGACGCGCGGAGAAAATGGCTGGCCCTGGGGATCCCCGCGTGGCGGGTCGACTCTTTCATCGACATACACCGGGAGTACCGGACGAACTGGGCCGCACCGGTGACCACCGACGTCGCGGACCTGGTCGGACGCCCAGCGCGCTCGCTTGTGGCAATCGCCGCCGGCCTTCTCGGATCACGATGACCGATCCCGCGGCGGTCGGCCTTCCGATTCGGACCGATGCCGGGGCACTCGACGCGGCTACGGGCGATTTTGGAGGCTTGATCCGCTGCCGTCCCTCCGCGGCGCTCAGGGCCACCACTGCCGGCCAGGTCTCCGCCGCCGTGAACCTCGCCGTGGAACGGGGCTGGGGAATCGGCGTACAGGGCCGGCGGCACAGTACGGGCGGGCAGGCCCAGGTCTCCGGCGGGCTGGCGCTGTCGACCGCAGGACTGGACCACCTCTCCGTCGACGAGCGCACCCGGCAGGCCGATGTGGGCGCCGGCGTGCGCTGGGACACCCTGGTCCGGCACACGCTGAAACACGGCCTGATCCCTCCGGTGCTCACCGACTATCTGGGGCTCAGCGTCGGAGGGACTCTGTCGGCCGGCGGATTCGGGGGCTCCTCGTTCCACGCCGGCGGCCAGACCGACAACGTCGACGAACTGACCGTGGTGACGGGCACCGGTGAGGTGGTGACCTGCTCTGCTCGGCGGAATCGGCACCTCTTCGACGCGAGCCGAGCCGGTTTCGGACAGTTCGGCGTGATCGTCGCCGCACGGCTTCCCCTGGTTCCGGCATCGCCTGTCGTCCGTACCTGCAAGGCGCTCTATACGGACCTCCGCCAGATGATCGAGGACCAGCGGATCCTGACCGCCGCCACGGGTGTCACCTCCGTTCAGGGCTTCGCGGTCCCGAACGAGCCGGATCGGCTCGCGCTCACGTTCGGCCCCGACGTCAGGCTGCACCTGCCGTCGCCGGACGACCGGCCGTGGATCTACCAGATCAAGGTCGCCCATCCGGTGGGCGACCGGTGGACGCCCGCAGCGACGTGTGATCCGTTGTCCGGCCTGTCCGTGCCGCCCGGCCAGTGGGTCGCGAAGGAGTGCGACGCGCTGGAGTTCGCCGACCGGATGGCCCCGGACGTCCGGCTGATGTCCGAGGCGGGGCTGTGGCAGGCCCCGCACCCGTATCTCAGTGTCTTCCTGCCCGCAGGCCGGTCGGCGGACGTGATCAGCGCCGCCCTCGACACGAGGTCGCCGGCAGATCAGCGGCACGGGCCCGTCATCATCCAGGTGCTGACGCGTCGCGCCCTGCGCACGCCGAACATGCTGCTGCCGGCCGGCGACCAGCCGGTGCTCTTCAGCCTGCTCCCCAACGCGTATCCATCCACTCCGGCGCGCGTCGCGGCCCTGCTGAACGACAACCGCCGCATTCACCACCTCGCCTGCCGTGCCGGGGGCACGCCTTATCCGTTCGGATCGCCGCCGACGGATCTGGAACGGCCTCGGCACCACGTGCTGCGTACTCCGCACCAGCGCGACATGAAGCGCCTGTTCGATCCGCATGGACTGTTCGGCCGCTGAGCGCCGATGCCACGGCTGAGCATCCCACTATCGTTGCGGTAAGCGAACAGAGCACACTTACACTCTCCGCGTGAACGTCGACGTGATCGTCATCGGAGCAGGTCCGACCGGCCTTGCGCCTGCCACCGAACTAGGGCTGTCCACCCTCGTGGTGGAACGCCAGGACATGCTGGTCAAGGCGGCAGCACCGTGGTCGGGACGGATCCGCCATGTGCAGCGAGGGCAGGGCGAGGGCCCGTACAACACCGGCCGCTACTGCACCAGCGAGCGGTGACTGGTCATCATGATCAGCGACTACGCCGTCAAAGCGCCGGCCGACCCGGTGATGCTGCACCTGATCGCGCACGAGTACGCCCACCACGTGCAGAACCTCACCGGCATGTGGACCGCCTACAAAGACATGCCGGCCCGCACCAAGACGCAGGCGCTGGCGCAGAGCCGCCGCTTGGAACTGCAGGCCGACTGCCTGGGAGCGGTGTTCATGGCCAGTGTCTGGTCGTCGCAGAACTACCGGGGCGAGGACTGGAAGGAGGTCGTCGACCACTATCGGGGCAGCGGCGATGAGAAGGTCAACAAGGAACGCAGTCACGGCACGGGCAAGAACCGGGCGGCCTGGCTGCAGCGGGGTTTCGCCGGCGCTTCCCCTGCCGCGTGCAACACCTGGACCGCACCGGCGTCCCGCGTCGCCTGACGGGTTCCTTCCGCCGCAGGTCACTGACAGACAAGCCCGAGTCCTCGCTGCGGACTCGGGCTTGTCCGCGTTCCTCCTCAGAGACCGAGCTTCCCCTCGGAGTACGGCGACCCGCCTGGTGATCATGAATGCTTGTCGGCCAGGCAACAATCCACTGAAGTCGAGTAGCGCTCGGTGAGGTCAGGCCGAAGGCAGCAAGAGCGCCGCAGCCTTTGATGTCGGTGCGTGGCGCCACACAGTTGGGAGCGCGTGGGCTTACAGGGCGAACAGCAGCCTGAGCCGGACGGCCATGGTCTGCCGCCCGGCCAGGTCGCGGCGGCCCAGGACAGTGCGCGCGGCGTATCAAGCGACGGCTGAGGCCTTGGCCGGTGGTAACCGCAGGCGGAAGTCGTACGATTTGCCACTATGAGGTCGCGAGTGACGGCGCTGGCCGCCTGCTTGATCACGTTGGGCTGTGCCGCGCAGCCCCCGCTCGCCGCGCCGGCCCCCTCACCGTCGAGCACGCCCACCGTGTCGGCCTCTTCGGCATCGGCCACACCTACCACGGAGATCTCCGAGAGGTGGGTCCAAGTCCCCGGTCTGTCCACCGACACCGCGTGGGAGCGTGGCCTGCGCGACGTGACCGCCGTCGGTCCCGAGTCGGCGTGGGCGATCGGGTACACCGGCTGGGAGGACAGCGTGAGGACGTCGCTGCGTACCTGGGACGGGTCACGGTGGCGCGCGGTGCCCGTCGAGGATGCTCTGGGCAGCCTGGCGAGCATCGACTCCGACGGGCCGCGCAACGCGTGGATGCTGGGCGGAGGTTTCGACGA
This sequence comes from Streptosporangium sp. CA-115845, assembly GCF_050943795.1. Taxonomy (NCBI): domain Bacteria; kingdom Bacillati; phylum Actinomycetota; class Actinomycetes; order Streptosporangiales; family Streptosporangiaceae; genus Streptosporangium; species Streptosporangium sp. CA-115845. Next base: position 8,989,930 of record NZ_CP191988.1, read on the forward strand.
GACCCTGGCCCAGCACTGGGACGGGCACGCCTGGCGGCGATACCGGCTCTCTGGGTACGGGCGGGACGTGGCCGTGGACGGCCGCCGGGTGGTCGTGATCTCGGACACTTCGGTACTTACCTGGAACGGCACCGCCTTCGTCACCGAAAAGGTGCTCGGCGGCGAGGAGACCAGGCTGGTCGCGGTGGACAGCGGCGCCGGTCACACCTGGGTCGCCGGGATGCGGGACTCGGTGCAGCCCGTGATCTGGCACGGGCACAACGGCAGGTACGAGGAGACCACGCTGCCCGAGGGCTCCCTCACCACGATCTTGCAGATCAGCCCCGACGACGTCTGGGCGGTGGGCGGCATCGGTGAACGGCCCCTGGTGCTGCACTGGAACGGCCGATCCTGGGAGCGGCCCACCATCCCGCCGTGGAAGGCCGAGCTGCAGAGCGTGACCGCGTTCGGGCCTGACGACGTCTGGTTCGCGGGCAAGGACCACGACGAGCCCGGTGGGGTCTCGGTCCTGCACTGGGACGGCCGGAACTGGACGAAAGAGGTACCCCCGCCGGACGGGGTGGGGCACCACGCACTGATCGAGCGGGTCCCCGGCACTTCCCAGCTGTGGCTGATGGTCAACGTGGCCAACGGTGATTCCGAGTCGATCGTCACCTTCCGCCGGAAATAGCGGAGCCGGCCGGCGGCGCAAAGTCAGATCACTCAGTGAGTCACCCACAACGCTCAAAGGGCCGCTCTCGATATTGGGAGCGTCCCTTCGCCCTGGGTGGGGTGTGCACGAGCGGGTGTGAGCCGGGGTGGGTCGGAGCCCTTGAGGGCGAGGGAGGCGAGGCCGTGGACAAGTGCCCAGGCTCCGGTCGTGAACGGGTGGGGATGACCGCCGCGACGCGTTCGGCGAGAACCGCGCTCAAGCGCCGGCGTCGGACTTCGTGAAGTAGGCGGCGCTCTCCGCGTCCGTCGGGTAGTACGACTCGATCGCGACCTCGTCCAGGGTGATGTCCGTCGGGGTGCCGAACGTGGTGGTGGTCGAGAACAGCCGCAGTTCTCGTTCGCCGAAGCGAAAGATCATCGGAATCACGACCTCGGACTCGATCGGGTGGCTCTCGCCCTCGGAGCCGGGCGCCAGCAGTTCCTCGTAGAGCGCAGCGAGCTCGGCGTCGGGAGCAGTGGCAAGCTGACGCGCGATTCGGGTACGGAGCACCCCACGCACCTCGGCCAGATTCACGATCCGAGGAGCGAGTCCGCGCGGGTCCAGTCCCAGCCGCACCATGTTGATCGGCGGCCGCAGCAGGTCGGGGGCAACGTCTGCGAGGAACGGGTCAATAGCGCGATTGGTCATCACGATGTTCCATCGGCGATCGAGGACCAGCGCCGGGTACGGCTCATGTGCGCGGAGCACCCTCTCGATCGCGCCCCAGGCCGCCGACAGCGCGTCCCCGTCGAGCGGCCGCTCGGCGTACCGGGGTGCGAAGCCGGCCGCGAGCAACAGCCGGTTGCGCTCACGCAACGGCACATCGAGCTGATCCGCGAGCCGGAGAACCATGTCGGCGCTCGGGTTGGACTTGCCGGTCTCCACCAGGCTGACGTGACGAGCTGAGACGTCGGCAGCGATCGCAAGATCGAGTTGGCTGAGCCGCTGATCACTGACCTGGCCACGAGCCGGGAATCGGGGACGGCCTGATCGGTTAGGTGACGGGCGGCCTTCCCATGTGAACCTCTCCGGCACGTTCCGATGGCTCCGGCCGGTTCCGGCACGGATGACCGTCAGGCCGCCTGCCCCGTTGCACCTCGTGGGTCGCACCACGTGGGCAGGCGCCCCAGCGTGGCAAGAAGCGACAGCGGCTCGCGAAAACTCCGCACTCACCAGGACTTGATCAACTTCCTGGTGACTCGCTAGGGTTGGGCGCTTTGACCGCTCCGCCCTCAAGAGATGGCCATGCGTCGCTACCGTTTCGGCAGGATCGCCGCCCTGATCGCGCTCGGCTACCTCGCCGCGGTCGCCGCGCTGGGCGCCTTCGCGCTGACCACCGACAGGGGCGACCTCCTCTGGAAGGTCGTCACCCGTGACTCCAGCATGGGCTGGTTCCTGGCCCCCGGCGAAGACACGTTCACCGTCCCGTGGGGGCTGGCGCTCGTCCTGGTCCCCATCGGGGCGCTCCAGGCATGGGCTCTGTGGCAGGTGCTGCGCGGGCGCGCCCGCGGCGAGCTGACAGACCGGGGCAGGAAGGTCGGCCTGCTGCGGCTCGCCCTGTACCTCGGCGTCGGCCACGGCCTGCTTGTCATCGCCGGCAGCCCGCTGATTCTCGCACTGGAGATGTACTGGTTCTGGTCGGTGACGGGGATCTCCTCCGGTTTCGTGCAGCTGTCCATCGTCTGGCTGTTCTTCCTGGTGCTCCGTGACATCGTCTCCCGCAGGCTGCGGCTGTTCTCACTCGTCGTCGGGATCATCGCCTGCGTGAGCGGCATCGGCCAGAACATCACGGAGGCCTTCGCCCTGAACTCCGCCGCGCAGATCTTCACCCTTGCCGGAGGGTACGGCCAGGTCTGGCTGGCGTGGTCGGTGTCGATCCTGATCGCCCAGGCCAGGGATCCCCGCTGGAGCGCGGCGACCGTCCGGATAGGCGTCATCGCGCAGGTGGTGTCCGTCCTCCAGCCCAGCGGGATCGTCTCCTTCGGCGGCACCGGGTTCCCCACCATCCTCACGGTCTACACACTCCTCGGCGCTGCCAGCGTCTTTGGGCTGGTGTGGGAGGCCAGGACCGCCCACGAGCTGGCGAATCCCCTCCCGCAGCCGGTCCCGGGGCAGGCGCCGGCACGGTCGGCGGCCAGGCGGTGGCCGCTGCCCGCCGTGGCGATCGTGCTCCCGCTGATCCCCGCCGCCGTCAACCTCGCGCACGGCATGTACCTCTGGATCGGCCCCAGAGGCGCGATCGAGCAGTTCGTCCGCGTGGACGGGGGCAGCGAGCATGCTCTGACATGGTTCGTCCTGGACGTCTTCGTCGGCGTCGGCGGTCCCGCGCTGCTGATCCTGGCCGCCGTCCTGCGCCGGACCCGCCACCTCGTGCGGTTCACGACGCTGGCTCTGACCATCGCCGCGGCCGTGGGCTTCGTCAGCGCGCTCACCGCGACGTCGGCGTCAGGGGACTTCGGCGACTTCTTCTACGAAGGCACGCAGATCTACCCGGAGGGGCTGTTCGCCCAGGGGAAGGACGGTGAGATCTTCTTCGGTATCTCACCGTCGTGGTACAGCGCGGCCTTGCTCGCCTCCGCCCTGCTCCTGCTGTTCCTGTATCCGGTCGCGCCCGCCCGGCGCGTACGTCACCACGTGCTGCCGGCCGCGCTTGCCACACTGGTCGCGCTCGGGTTCGTGCCCGTGGCGGACCAGGCCCGCAGCCCGATCACCGCGGCCGAGGACTGCAACCCACGCGAGCCGTGGAGGGGCGAGCCCGAGGAACCCGAGCTCACCCGGGACCAGCGATTCGTGTGCTCCCTCCGGCAGGCAAACCTGATCAAGTTCGGCGCCACCACGCCCGACGCCGTGATCCTCGCCCGCGCCCGCTGGCTGTGCGGCATCTACACCCGCAACGATCCCCAGGAGGTCGCCCTCCTTCAGGCGACGGAGGGGCTGAAGCGCGATGCCCTGACCTACCCGCTCGCGGAGATCTGCCCCAGCGCCGGCTCCGTGGTCAAGGCCGCGGCCGCCGAACAGGACCGGGAGATGCAGGAGTGGCAGGACGACGCGCAGCGCATGTGCGACTCGAGCCCGCGCCACCGCCCGCTCATCAAACCGGCCACGGTGATCCGCATGAAGGAACCCCAGTGGACGGACTACGGGGTCGTGGAGACCTACGAGCCGACCGAGGACGGCGAGGACCCGGCCGAGGACGGCCTGCTCGAACAGGCTCAGGACGCCGGCCTGGTGGCCGCCCTCCCCGGCCGCCTGATGATCCTGACGCACTCCGACTTCGACCTCTGCGTCACGCTGGAGACCTACACCCGCCGCCCGCCGGTGGAGACCAGGGGCTGGGACCATGTCGCCGAGGTCGGCTACGAGAGCCCCACCGGCGAGATCGTGCTCAGGGACGATCTGAGCGGCACCGAGTTTCCCGACCTGTCGCTCAACGGCCGGGCGGGTCACTACCGGATCCGCGTGCACTACGACTGGTTCAAGTGGAAGGGAGTGCAAGGGAACGGCCAACGTCTGCTGATCATGGCGTTCCCCGGGAAGGGGGACAAGCCGGTCACGTACCGCAGGCCGCCCAAGCGGTGAGCAGCGGGCGGATACTGCAGGCATCGACACATCCGGCGACTCCGGGCGCGCCACAGACGCCGCCTGCCCGAAAGGCCGGCAAGGCGGTCGACGTCCCCCGGTGCATCCTGTCTGCGATCAAAGTGGTTCAGGGCGGGCGTGCCCCCATCTCCCAGCAGGGGGCGGCCGGGCAGCGCGGCCAGGTCGACCTCGCCGTCCTGGACGACGAACGCCCGTCGGCGCGCCGCCCACCTGGCCGCCAAACCCACGATCCCGCTGCCCGCCCACGAGAGGAGACGCCCCTTTCCCCTGGCCGAACTGCCACGCATCCGCCAGAAGTCGACCATCACGCTGGGCCCCGACGACCTCGGCACCAAGGACAAACTCCGTCAGGACCGGCGCGTTCGTCGCCCCGGAGAACGGCCAGGCGAAAAGGAGCGAGGCGGCCAATGGGTACGGCGTTGGACTCTCCCACCGTGGGAGGGTCCACCATGATGGCGTGCAAGACGAACTTCTCACCATCGGGCGCTTCGCCCGCCTGTGCCGACTCAGCGTCAAGCAGCTACGGCACTACGACGAGACGGGGCTGTTGGCTCCGGTCCGCGTGGACGCCGGTTCCGGCTACCGCTATTACGCACCTGAACAGGCACGCGATGCCCTGACCATCGCCCTGCTGCGCGAAATGGACCTCCCCCTGGCTGTGATCGCCCAGGCCCTGGCCGCCGATCCCGAGTCCAGGGCACAGATCCTGCGCGCTGAACGGGACCGGCTGGCCGAACGGATCAGCAGGGACCGGGCGCGGCTGGAGATGCTGGAGCGGCTGGCGGCGGGCGGCCTGCCCGGCTACGAGGTGACGATGGGCAGAGAGCCGGAGCGACGGCTGGCGGTGGTACGAGCGGTCTGCGCCCCCGCGGAGATCGGGGAGAAGTTCGAGGAGTGCGTAGGCCGGCTGCTGCCCGCGCTCGGCGATGCGGGAATCACATGGGAGCCACCGCTGTGGGCGCTGTACCCGCTGGATCTGGAGGAGCGGATGGAGATCGCCGTCGGAGCGCAGCCGCCGAAGGGGGCAGGGACGCCCGGCCTGGAGTTCGAGGTGCTACCCGGCGGACCCGTGGCCGAGACCGTGCACATCGGGCCCTACGCCCAGCTGCCCCTGGCCTACAACGCACTCTTCGCCGCCGTCCACGAGCGCGGGCTGCGCCCGCAAGCACCCGTACGTGAGGCCTATCTCGTCGGACCGGCAGAGGCACCACGAGAAGAACTGATGACCCGGTTGATCATCCCCATCCAGGAGAGCACGGCATGACGAGGGTGAGAGACGTCGACACCCGCGGTACGCAGCACTGCGAGACGACGGCTCTGGGAGTGCTGCTGCGGCACCAAGGACTCGATCTGTCCGAGCCCATGCTCTTCGGCCTCGGCTCCGGCCTGTCCTTCATCTACTGGGACAGCAAGAACATGAACCTCCCCTTCCTCGGAGGACGGGTCAAGCCTTTCGACCTCACCGAAAACCTGGCCACCAGACTCGGACTGGAACTCCTGGTCCAGGAGACCACCTCCCCCCGCAGGGCGTGGAAGAACGTGGCGGCCCCCATCGACGCCGGCCACCCCGTCGGACTGCAACTCGACAGCTACCACCTGGACTACTTCGGATCAAAGGTGCACTTCGGCGGCCATGTCGTCGCCATGTACGGCTACGACGACCACGACGCCTACCTGGTGGACACCGACCAGCAAGGCGGAGCGGTGTCCACCAGCCTGACCAGCCTCGCCCAGGCCAGAGCCGCACGCGGCCCGATGACCGCCAAGCACCGCTCCTTCACCCTCACCGCTCCGAGGAACCCGCCTCCCCCACACAGCCAGATCATTCCCGCCGTCACCGCCTGCGCCGACGCCTTCCTCAACCCACCCATCGCCAACCTGGGCCACCGAGGCATCGAAAAGGCCGGCAAGCTGGTACGCACCTGGCTCCAGCGCACCGACAACCCGCAGCGGGACCTACCGCAGGCCGCCCTTCTGATGGAGAAGGCCGGCACCGGCGGCGCCCTGTTCCGTAACCTCTACCGCGACTTTCTCGCCGAATGCGCCCAACTGCTCGACAGCAGCCACCTGCGCACCGGCTACAGGCTGTACGCCGAGGCAGCCCTCCTGTGGACGGAAGCCGCAGCACTGATCACAAAAGCCGGTGAATCAGGCGACGCGCAGTGCCTCGCACAGGCAGGCACCGTCCTCTGCGATCTTTCACGCATAGAGCGCGAGGCCATGCAGGCGCTGAGCCGCCTGGGGAGTGAGACCCCAAGCGCGATCCACCCCTGACACTCTTCAAGAGACCTTCGTTTGACGCACTCCGCCCGGTGGTCGTCCGCGCCGCTCGATCACCTCGGCGTCCCCCGGGCACCCTCTACAACCGCATCCCGGACCTGAAGGAACCGCGGGCGGGCGCCGTACCCCGGCGGATCGAAGCCTCCGCACGGTAGGCCCCGAACGCCAAGATCAATCTCATCTGCCTCAACTGTTCACGCCCGAGACAGCACCGGGCGACGCCTCGGGCGTACGGGCTTTCCCGGCGGTCCACCACCAGCGCCACCGCACGAGCCGAAATCAGCCCGGCCGGCGGCCCCAGGATCTCGTCAGCCGTTCCTGAGCCAACTCAAGAACGGCCCTTGGTGGGGTGTTCACGAACTGCGTTGACCAGCAAGGACCTTCCAGGAGATCGCTTCCCGCGTATCGGTTGATCGTTTCCCACGCTGAGGGCGATACCGCGGAGCCGACGACGCTCCCCGGCTTGGAAGCGGGCCTCGCCCGAGGGCGCCTCGGGCGGCACACCGCCCTGAGTCCGTCCAGGATCATCTCTGGGTCACCCAGGATCGTCGAAAATCACGGAACTTTGCCCGCAGTCATGGCAATTACTCGTGTCATGTACGAGGACATCCGAGAGGCGACAGATGCGACACGAGAGCCGGGCGGCTCCCTCACCCCGGCCCCACACCGCCGAAGGCCCGTCGCCTTGGCACGAATCCGAGCGGTTCGCCACCCTGTTCACCCGTCACGCCCCCGAGCTGAAGCGCTACGTCATCCGGCGCCTGGGCCCTGAGCCTGCCGACGACATCGTGGCCGAGACATTCGCCGTGGCTCTGCAGCACCTGGCGTCGTACGACGGCAGCAAGGGCAACGAACGGTCCTGGCTCTACGGGATCGCCACCAACCTCGTCCGCAGGCACCGGCGCCGTGAGATCGGCCTGTACAAGGCGCTGAGCCGCACCGGCGTCGACCCTGCGACCGAGCCGTTCACGGACGAGGTGGACCGGCGGGTGAGCGCGGGCGTGGCAGGCAGGCGGCTGGCAAAGGCGCTGGCCGGGCTCTCCCAGGCGCACCGGGACACGCTGTTGCTGGTGGTCTGGGCGGAGCTGACGTACGAGGAGGCCGCGGCGGCACTCGGCGTGCCCGTGGGGACCGTCCGGTCGCGGGTGAACAGGGCGAGGACCAAACTACGCCGGGTGCTGTCCGGCGTCGATCCGGAAGAGGGGTAAACCAAGGTGAACGAGATTGAGATGCTGCGCCAGATGCGCGATGAGGTTCCCGAACAGCCCGACGTGTCGGAGGTCCGGCTCAGGATGGCCGCGCACACGGAGCGGGCTCCCGCACGACGCACGCGACCCGCGTACCGGATGAGGTTCGGGCTCGCGCTGGCCACGGCGGGTGTGCTGGCGGCCGCGACCACGGTAATCCTCGTCCGGCCCGGCGGGGGCGGGCCGGAGACGGGACCGACCTCGTCGAGCGCGGCGATGGTGCTGGAACGGGCCGCGCTCATGGCGGCCCAGAGCACGGCCGCCGAGATCCGGCCCGACCAGTGGTTTTACCTCAAGGAGTCGCAGCATATGGGGGCCGATCTGCCGGCGTTCGAGACCTGGAATCGCATGGACGGAATCAGGTCGGCGCTGCGCGAGGAAGGCCGGGAGCTGAAGGTGGGCCCGGTGGAGAAGGGACCGACAACCGTGCGACGCACCCAGCAGGAGGTGGAGGCCCTGCCCACGGATCCCGACGCGCTGCTGCGGCACTTCCGTGGCGACGCTCCGGAGCGTACGCCGTTGTCGATCTGCGGGCCGTCCTGCCCGCCCGAGGTCGCGCAGGACGCCAAGACGTTCGGGACGATCGGGTGGTACATGAAGTACGGGCCCGTGATCCCGCCGGACACCGCCGCGGCCATGTTCCGGGCGCTGGCGAAGATCCCCCATGTCTCCGTCGAGGAGGACGCCACGGACATGGACGGCCGCCACGGCGTCGGCGTGGTCTTCGACGCGGGGGAACACGGCAAGCTCTACTACGTGCTCAACTCGGGCGACTACCGCTACATGGGAGTGAAGGTCGTGCGCGACGGCCAGAGCACGGGCACATCGGTGCTCGGCTCGGGAATCGTGGACAGGGCGGGTGACACGCCCTGAGTCAGTGCCAGTCGATCAGGGAGCGGGCGCTCGGACTGTGACCGGTCGGTGGTGGCCAGATCAACGGCAGGCGCCCGTTTGGGTTTGTCCGGTCCTTGATCACCTGAACGGCTCTCGCGGACGGCTTGGTGTAGACGACGAGCTTGGCCGTGCCGCGTTTCCGCTGGCGGCGGATGTGTTGGCCGAGGAAGTCGAACCCGTCGTCAACGTGGACCACACGGGTCTTGTCCGTTGCCAGGCGCAGGCCGAGCCGGGCCAGAATCGCCGTGATCTGCTCGCGCAGCATCTCGGCCTGATCGGCTGTCCCGGACACCATGACAACGAAGTCGTCGCAGTAACGGATCAGCCGCCAGTTGCCCTGCCCGGCGTGTCTGCGCTTGGTGCGCTGGTAGCCGGTGCCCATCAGGGTGAGCCACTGGGTGTGGAAGTGCTCATCCAGTGCCGTCAGGGCGATGTTGGCCAGCAGCGGGGACAAGATCCCGCCCTGGGGAGCGCCGGTGAGGCTGTCTTTGAACAGGCCGTGGTGCATCACCCCGGCCTTGAGGAACGCCTTCACCAGCGCCAGGACGCGCTTGTCGGAGATCCTGGAGCGGATCTGCTCCAGCAACGCGGTGTGATCGATCTGATCGAAGCACGCCTCGATGTCGGCCTCCAGCACGACGTGATAGCCACGCCGGGCCAGGTAGACGATCTCCTCGATGGCGTCCTGGGTGCGCCGGTTGGGCCGAAACCCGTAGGAGACCGGCAGAAAGTCGGCCTCGAAGATGGGTTCCAGCACCGCCTTGAGCGCGGCCTGCACGACACGATCCTTCACCGTCGGGATGCCCAGATCACGCAGCTTCCCGTTGGCTTTGGGGATCTGCGTCCGCCGCACCGGCGACAGACGATAGGTACGGGCCTTCAACTCGTCCCTGAGCTGCATCAAGAACGGCTGCACTCCCAGCCGGGCTTCGATCGCGGCCACGGTCGGCCCGTCGATCCCGGCCGCGGAGTACTACGGCGGCTCCGTCCCGTCCGCGCTCTTCGGCGGGCAACGCGCCTATCCCGCCCCAAGACGCCGGATGCGCCCGGGAGCGGGACTGATGCGCGGACGGTTCCCACGTTCACTGCCGACCGATCGAGAGGTGAGGTGCCCGGCTATACCCCTGCGGCCTCGCCACGGCTACGCCGTAGTCCTTCACCGTGACCTTCCAGGCCCAGCAGGGGAAACCGACCTGGAAGTTCACCGAGACCGCCTCCGCCATGGCACGGCGAGGCAGTGACGGTGACGCACCGCTGACCAGCCCACATCCACCGGGTTGGAGCCGGCACGCTATCGAGAGGCGTAACAACACCGGTTCCTCGCGTACACCTTCCTCTCTCGCTCACCGGGCCCGGCCCATCCGGTAGTCCCGAGCCGACCCGACTTCGTCGCGGCTGCTCCCACCCTTCCCGGCGTTCCTCCAGGTCAGGCTGCCGCCAGCTTCACCTGTCCGCTACGACAGACAGGCGGCGGAGTCCTTTCACCTCCGCTCGGTCCAACAGCACTTCGCGGCGCACCCCCTCATAACGTGGAGACCGAACCAAGAGAGGTTCGGTCGTGTCAGGAACCACGAGACGTCGCCTTGATCCGGAGTTCCGGGCCGGTGCGGTGCGTATCGTCAAGGAGACCGGCCAACCCGTCGCGCACATCGCGCGGGATCTTGGTATCAACGAGTACACGCTGCACAACTGGGTGCAGATGGGCCGGCACCCAACAGGGCGGGTCGGGCGCGACGGCAACGGAGGCGGCAAGCCGCAGAAGTCTGACAGAGAGGGAGCGGTCGTTCAGCCGAGCTGCCGGATGATCGTCGGATCGGTGATCGCCGTGTCGTTGGCCAGGAGGAACGCCTTCGAAAGGATCATCGACAGCGTCCCCCCGTCGTCCTCGAACGGCAGGAACACCGATCCGGCCGCGCGCCCGCTCGCCGGGACGATGCACAGGTACGCGTCGTTGGGCTCCATCAGGATGTTCGTCGACCCCAGATGGATCTTGTACGTCTTCAGATCACCCCGTACAAGAAGGAATCTGTCGGTCAGCTCCACCCGGGAGGCGATCTTCAGTTTCGGCAGCAGCCGCGCCAGCACCTCGCGCCGGGTCTTGGCCGTCTCCGTCAGCTCGCCGAAGCCGTGGGAGCGCCAATAGCGTTCGTGGCCGATCAGCGCCTGGTCGTCGCGGGCGACCGAGGCCACGCCCACGGCGAGGTCGGCCTCGCGGAGGATCTCCGACAGCACCAGCGGCGGCAGGTCGGCCATCGACGCCGGTTGCCCGTCGCAGTGGAAGGTGATGCCCTCGGTGGCGCACAGCAAGGTGGTCTCGGCTCCGGGGGCGGAGACGATGTGCATGGCCCAGCGGGCCTGCCAGCCTGCCAGGTCGCGCACCACCTCGCCCTGGTCGCCGCCGTTCGCGTAGTCCCAGTTGCCGATCGACCGGCCGGTCCAGCCGCGCTGGCCCAGCAGGGTACGGGCCTGGCCGTAGCGCAGAATGTGGCCGGCGAAACGGTTGGAGAAGGTGCCGGTCCGCTCCTCGGCGGGGGTCAGCAGGTAGATCTCGCGGAAGACCTGCTTGAACGGCTGGCGTACACCACCCTCGAGAAGATGGTCGCGCCACGCCGCCACCTCGTCGGCGGTCGCGTGGATCGGGTGCCACAGGCCTGCCACGGTGTCGGGGGCGGGACGGTGGCCGGCCAGTTCCCAGCCGTCGGCGGTCTTGACCGGCAGGGCCGCCGGGCCGCCGGCGATCTGCCAGACCAGGGTGCGGGCGTAGGGGCCGGTGACGGGATGGTCGAGGAAGTACTCGGTCACCTCGCGCCAGTGCCACGTCCGTTCATGGACGATCGCCTGTTCCAAGCGGGACCGCTCGGCCGCCTGCGCCAGCTTGAGCTCCTTCAGGATGGCCCGCAGGTCGGACAGCTCCGCGCGCAGATCCTTCGGCAGCGACTTGACGGTCTTGCCGGCGGCGTTCACGTAGCGCAGGGCGGGCACGTCGGCGCACAGCCTGACCCGGTAGTCGCCGATCTTCTCCTCGCGGACGCCGCCGGCGTCCAGGCCGAAGGTGGGGACCGTCCGGTCGAGCAGCTGCTCGCGGGTCAGCCCGTTCTCGCCGGCCACCGCGTCGAGGGCGAGGCTCAGATTCCTCTGTACGGACCTCGCGCGCACCTTCGCCTGGATTCTGGACAGCGGGACGATCACGTCGAGGCCGCCCCTGCGGGCCAGGACGCCGACGGCGGCGTTGGTGACGGGTTCGCAGCGGCACGTGGAGCCCATCCCGTTGCTGCCGGTGCCGCAGGTCATCGCGACGTCGGTGACGAGCGAGGTCACCCAGCGCTCGTCGATGACCTGGCAGGTCCACAGGATGCCGCGCACCACGACGATGGTGTGCTCCTTGAGGAAGACCTTGTCCCACCACTCCTCGTCGTCATAGCGGACGACCCAGTCTCCGCCCCGGTAGGCCACCAGCCGCGTGAGCAACTCACGGACCAGGGCGACCGCGCCGGGGGTGAGCATCCGCGCGGCGTTCCTGAGCCACCGGGCGCTGGGTTTGGTCGAGCGGGCGGTGTTCCAGTGGCGGAACAGCGGCAGCACCTCGACCAGGCGCGGGCCGTACTCCTCGGCCAGCATGCGGGCGAAGTGGTCGGTGTCCCCGATCTCGGCCCGGACCACCCCGGCCGGGCCGTGCTCGGCGGGTTCGGTGAGCAGCTCGGTCACCTGTTCGGCCAGGAGCGTCCGCGCGTCCTTCAGCCACGGTCCCGACGTCAGCCAGCGCAGCAGGTCCCGGCGCAGCTGGTAGTCGAACCGGCGGGCCGCCGCGAGCGGGATCCGGAACAGCTCCTCGTAGCGGGTGTGCCCCTGCCGCACCCAGTACTCCGCCCGGCCCATGAGGTGGTGCGCTTCCCGGTAGGTGAAGTCGATGTCGCGCTCGGCCACCGACCGGACCACGCGCAGCACCCGCTCGTCGTAGTCGTGGCCGCCTTCCGGCCCCAGCCAGAGTTTCATCTGCGCGTAGGTGCCGTAGACCCGCCAGTCGACGCCGGGGCCGGGGTCGAGTCCCTGCTCGGTGAGCTCGTCGAACCGCTGGTAGGCGGCCCTCGTGGCCGGGTCCGTGTGATCCCATCTGCCCGCTGACGTCATGACACGGCTCCACTGATGATCGGAAACGCTGGGTGATCATGAATATCAGCCGGAACCGACAGATTCCCCTTGCCATGATTCGGACATGTCTCCACAAAAGCCGCTTCCGCCTCCTCGTCCGATTCAGACCGGGGACGTCGTGGCCGCTCACTGATGCGGGTGAGGTATTGGCCCCGGACCTTTTCACGTCGCATCCGCCAGCGCAGCCACAAACCCAAGTGAAGATCACTTCCCGAGATGGTCGTGATCGTTTCCCAGCCGAGCTCCCGAGGGGTCAGCGTGCTGCGTCCGTCCTGCGGGGGAAACTCAGCCCCGCGAACACTTGAAAAGAGTCGTGGCAATACATATCTGACGACATCGCGGAAAGGACCTTCATGATCAGACCAGACCTCCATGGCGACTGACGCGCTGAACGCGGTGAGCGATGCCGAGATCATTGCGAGCTCTCTCAATGACCCGGAGGCGTTCGCGGCCCTGTTCGATAGCTATCACGCGATGCTCTACCGGTACGTCTCTTTCAGGCTCGGCCCTGAAGTCGCCGAGGACCTCGTCAACGAGGCGTTCCTGATCGCGTTTCGCAGGCGCCGGTCCTATGACCTCTCCTACCGAGACGCCCGGCCGTGGCTGCTCGGAATCGCAACCAAGCTCATCGCCCGGTATCGCCGGGCGGAGGTCAGCCGCTACCGCGCCCTGGAACGGCAGCATCCCCTTCAACGCGTCGAGGGGCCGGAAGAAGCGATCACACACGACCTCATCGCAGCAGGGGCACGGCCGGCTCTGCTCCACGCACTCTCGCTGCTGTCACGAGGGGATCGGGACGTGTTGCTCCTCGTTGCCTGGAGCGACATGACGTATGACGAAGCAGCCCGAGCACTCGACATCCCACTCGGCACGGTCAAGTCACGGCTCAACCGAGCTCGCCGCAAAGTGCGCGACGCCTTGGGTGACGTTAATCCATTGAAGGAGGACAGCGATGGATGAGCTGAAGGCTCTCATCAAGGAGCTGGAACATGAGCCTCCCCGATCCCTGGCTAGCCAACGGCTTCGGTTCCTTGAAGGGAACCGCCCTCACAAGTCGCGGTGGACGCGGATCTTCCTCGTCAATCGGCTAGTGCGCGAAGTTGTCCGAACGACGGCGCCAGCGCGGCTGATGCTGGATGAGGACCTGGCCGGCCGGGCGTCCACCGCGGGGGCGGACGCGCTGCTGGCGGAGATCGTCTCGCTGGAGCGCGTCCCGGCCCGGCGACGGCTCATGCCCTCTCCTGGCCGCGCTCTGCTCGGCCTGGCCGCGGCCGCCACCGCGGTAGCGGTCATCGCCCCCGCGATGCTGTCTGACAGCACGATCTCCGTCGGGCCTCAGCCCAGTACGTCGGTGTCCGCGACGGCCGAACCGACCGCCTGGCAAATCCTGCTCGCTGCTGCCGTCGCCGTGGAGAAGGCCCCTGCGAGCGGCGACTACTGGCGCACCGCGACCGTCAACCAGTGGATGTTGACTGACCCCACCCGCAGCTATGTGCTTGAGGGCAGCCGGTCCCTTGAGACGTGGCTGGCGAAGCGGCCGGATCTGCGGTACTGGCGCATCTGGCAGGATCTCGGCGTCAAGCCCGCGACCCCGCAGGACGAGGCGGCCTGGCGGGCCGCGGGGGCGCCTACCAGCTGGCGATACCCCAAGAACATGAAGACGGAGCAGCTGTTTTCCGTCCCGTCCAGGCCGCTGGAGGCGGCGGCAGGTGAGCGAATCGCCGAACGGCTTTATGGCAAGTGGAAGGGCTCGGCCGGTGACCTGGCGGGGAAGTTGATGACCTGGAAGGAGGTGCGCGCGATCCCGAGCGAGCCCGAGACGCTCCGGAGCTACCTGGAAGAGCGCATCGGCCGGCTGGAGTTGGCCGGATCCGGGATGGACGTGGAGGAGGCGAAGGCGCACATCCTTCTGCGGGAATGTGTGGGCATCATCAGTGGCCTGCCGGCCTCGCCCGAGACTCGTGCATCCGCGTACCGGATCCTTGCGTCTCTGCCCGGCATACGGGCCGAGGGGGAGATGACGGATCCGCTGAACCGGCGCGGGCAGGTGCTCACCTATCAGGAGGAGATAGAGCCGGGCCTGTTCACCAAGGTTCGGCTCGTGGTCGATCCCAGCACCGGCCTGCTTCTTGCCGAGGTGAGGACGAACACCACCAAGCTCGCGAACGGGCGGCAGGCGGAGTTGCGTCTCTCCACCTCGTACCAGGCGATCGGCTGGACCGACGAACGCCCAGAACTGCCCACGCATCGGAACTGAGTCGCTCACCAATCCGCGCGCGAGGGCCGGCAGAGGGGTCGGCGGCGCATCCTCTTCTTAGTGATCAACGCCGCCGACGCTTGCCAGGGCTGGCGGCGGGCAACACAGGCCACCACCCGCCCCATGAGCCGCGAACCAGATAACCGTGACGCAGCACCCAGCCCGGCGTCGGCTTCGCCCTGCCCAGCGACGCGAACTCGGACCTCCACCAGCGGCCTGACACCACCCGGGCCTCTCCAGGCACCAGCTCCACAGGTCCCGAACCAGGGCGAACCCGATTCGGGAACCCCTGAAACGACAAGATCCCGCCTGATCGCGATGATCAGACGGGATCCCGTCAACTTCAGTCCAGCCACTTCAAGTCGTCATAACCAGCGGTGACCACATATGTTTCCCGGATTGACTCTCATGAGGCTTTGGGGCGAGGTCGTCCCCAGCGTTGTTGTCGTTCGCTGCGGATGCGGGCGCGTTCGCGGCGCTGGGCGGCCAGCACATCGGGATGACGGGCGTGGGCGTTGCGCCAGTGCAGGTAGGCCTGCAGATCACGGGCCAGCACCAGGTGATTGGGCAGGTCGGAGTTGGCGATCACGAAACTGCGCAGCGGCCCGAAAGGCGGCTCGATCGGGTTGGCCCGGGAGGCATACGTCGGGGTGAGACACAACTCGACCTTGTGACGGCGCGCCCAGGAGCGGATGGCGGGTGTGGTGTTGGCCGACAGGTTGTCCATGATGATGATCGGCGCCTTCAGGTAGGGACAGGCACACATCGGCGTGGAATCGGGAGGTCATGCATCGTTGGGGTTCAGGGCCCATCGCTCCAGATGTACCAAGGGCCCTTGAAGTGTTCATACCTGCCCTCTTCTGGTGCCCGATCTGGGCTGTAGGCGAAGCCGTAGCTCTTCCAATTCATCGTGAGCGAGGTGACCATGAACTGCGCTCCTCCCGGGATCTTCTCCTTGTAGCCCACCCGATACAGGCCCCGCCACCGATCACGGCCATCGTCGTCGTCGCGCACCGACCGGGCGTAGCGCTCCAGGCTCGATTCCGACAAGGCGAAGCGCGCGTGAAGGGGCGCGTCGACCGTGACCAGCAGCACGGTGCCCAGCACCAGTACGAGTGGGACGAACATCCAGGGCGCCCGCCCCCGCGCGCCTTTACCCAACAGTGCGGCCCAGGCGATGGCAAGCGCCAGCCAGTACAGCGCCAGCAGAAATGCCCAGTAGGACAGGCCGGGAGTGCTCACCTCGAAGAGCGTCAGGAGCGAGGCCAGTCCGACAGCCCCGGTGAAAAGCAGGCCGAGGGGGTTACGAGTCAGGCGCATAGCGCGATCTTTCCCGATACCGGTACCAAACACCGTCAATGCCGTCCCTCTCTGTCAGACCGCCAGGATGACCATGACCACGGAAAGCTGCACTTTGCTTGTGGCACTTCCCGCCACCGGCCCGAATTTGTCGGCCTTGTCCGCCATGATCAGCGCTCGTATCCAGTACATCCCCTCAAGGAGTGCCATGGCTGTCACCGAAGGAGCCGGATGGTCCGGCATGGGCTGGAACGCCTGGACGGATCTCGCTCTGATCCGTGCTCGACTCGACGCGGGTGCCGACCCGAATTCGGGCACGGACTTCCATGGACGGCCCCTCCATCAGGCAGCCGAGAATGGCTCGCCGGAAGTGGTCGCGGAACTGGTCCGGCGCATCGACGACGTCGATGCCGAGGATGAGGGCCGCACCGCACTCTGGCTCGCCGTCTTCAACAACCGCCCCGACAACGCCCGTGCCCTGGTCGCCGCCGGAGCGGACCCGTGGCGACCGATGATGAACGGCTGGTCCCCCGGACGGCTCAGCCTGGCCACTCCCACCCCTGATCTGTTCCCTCTTCCCGCTGGGGAGGCCGACCTATCCGCCACCGAGGCCGCCGCCGTGGCAGAGGCCAGACGTCTGACCGCCGCGTTGGGGCGCTTCGACGACGACGGCCACAGCCTCGCCTGCGTCGCCGACATCACCGCTGCCGAGGCGGTACGGCGCCTGGAGGCCGTACCGGCTGATGATGCTGACGTTGAAGAGATCATGGAGGATCCCTGGACGGATGTCGACGCCACCTTGTCCGTCATCCGTATCACCGATGTGCCCGGCGGATGCGTCGTCTTTCAGCCATGTGGATACACCGCGTCCAACCCCGGCGTCATAGAACGCCTGTCGGTGGGCACCGTCTGCTACGGGCTGTTCGCCAATCCCAAGAGCGGCAACCAGGGGGCCATCGCCCGTGACGGCGCCATCGAGGAATGGGACACCCACCCCGGCGGCGGCAACGTCTACTCCGAAGAATCCGCAGAGGAGATCCTCGCCACCTACCTCTACCACTACCACGCCGAGGCCTACTGCTTCGCCGGAGCGGGCCTCCGTCCGGCTGACGCCCGATCGATCAACGGCCAGGCCGGCATGTGGCTCAAGCTGCCCGAACAAGACTGGTGGAGTTAACCGGAGATACGACAAGAAAGCTCGATTCCGCTACCTGAAGTCGGGCCTTCATCCTGCGGCTCGACCTCCGCCACAATGATCATGTGATCGACTATTACCGCGGTTTCTTCGAGTGGCATCAGTGGTTGGAGGACGAACTCTCCTGAACTGTTACCTCGAGATGAACTGCACTAGGGTTGTGACGTCGCGAAATCGCCACGGATGCCGTTCTGACCAGGCCAAACAGCGATCAGTGATGAATGGCAGGAGGTCGTCCTTAAGGACCCGACGCACATCCAGCTGGAGTTGACCCGCTTTGGTGGACACCTGATCTCTGAGGAACCCTGGTTCCCGAAAGAAGGAGTCCACTGTGCCGAACAACTATCCGCCGGAGTTTCGCCGGCAGATGGTCGAGCTGGTGCGCGCGGGACGGTCGCCGGAGGAACTCGCCAAGGAGTTCCAGCCCTCCGCGCAGTCGATCCGTGTCTGGGTGCGCCAGGCCGACCTCGATGACGGCCGCCGCGCCGACGGCCTGACCAGCGCCGAGAAGGACGAACTGGCCAGACTGCGTCGCGAGAACAAGACTCTCCGCGAGGAGAAGGAGATCTTGCGTAAGGCCGCGGTTTTCTTCGCGCGGGAGACGGATCCGCTGAGATGAAGTTTCGGCTGATCGATGCGGAGAAAGACCACCACGACGTCTCCCTGCCGGCCCGGGCGCTGGGTGTGTCGCGCCAGGGCTACTACGCCTGGGCCAGGCGCGGTCCGTCGAGGCGTGCCAGGTAGGACGCGGAGCTGACCGAGAAGATCCGCCGCCACCATGCGGCCTCCGATGAGATCTATGGGGCGCCGCGCATCCATGCTGACCTGCGCGAGCTCGACGGCATCGGTGTCGGCCGCAAGAGAGTGGCCCGGTTGATGCGCGCGGCCGGCCTGGCCGGGGTGAGCCGTCGCAAGGGCACGCGAACGACGATCTGTGACGGCAGGGGCGCCGCGAACGATCTGGTGCAACGGAAGTTCACCGCAGCCGAGCCGAACCGGATCTGGACCGCCGATATCACGTATGTGCCGACCTGACAGGGCTTCCTCTACCTGGCGGTCGTGCTCGATGTGTTCTCCTGGAGGATCGTCGGCTGGGCGATGGCCGAGTACATGCGCACCGAGCTGGTCACCGACGCCTTGGCGATGGCGATCCACCAGCGCCGCCCCGGCTCCGGGGTGATTCATCACAGCGACAAGGGCAGTCAGTACACCTTGATCGCGTTCGGTCGACGTTGTGAGCAGGCCGGCGTGCGCCCCTCGACCGGCCGGACCGGCACGTGCTTCGACAATGCCGTCACCGAGAGCTTTTTCGCCTCGCTGGAGTGCGAGCTGATCGACCGGCGGACCTTCCGCACCAGGTCAGAAGCCGAGCGCGCGGTATTCGCCTACATCGAGGGGTTCTACAACCCGCGCCGTCGCCACTCCGCCAACGGACAACTCAGCCCCGCCGAATACGAGCGACGCCAAGCCCTCAAACCCATTCACGAAGACGACTATGCTGCCGCGTAGCCGAAAGCCCTGATGCGTCTACCGAACCGGGGCAACTCCACCACATGAGCGTATTTCGTCTCTGGCTTCCATCACAATGATCATGTGATCGACTACTACCGCAGTTTCTTCGAGCGGCATCAGTGGCTGGAGGACGGACTCACCTGGACCGTGGCGCAACCCCTCAACGAAGAGATCACGGTGGACGACCTCCTGCGGCAACTGAACGGAGGCCGCGATCCCGAGCGGCGCGTCATGGAATATCCCCGAGAGGAGGCCGCAGACGAGAACCGACCCGTCCTCCTCGTCTCCGAAGGAGAAGGAACCTGGGGCTTCCTCGAACTCGCCTACGGCTTCGGCCTGTCCGACCGCGTCCTCACCGCCCTCAGCACGAAGTCACGCGTGTGGATGGTGACCTGGCACTTCAACGGGGGCTACACGATCCTCCACGCGGCCGACGGCGAGATCAGAGCGCGGATGCGTGACTTCCTCTTCACCCAGTACGCCGTTGAGGAAGGCGACCCAACTGTCCTGGCCGACTTTCGCGCCATGCTCGCCGGCCTCGATCCAGAGGATTACAGCGGTAAGCGCAGCGCGGCGTTCGCCTTCATCGAGGCGGCCACCGGCATGAGCCTGGAGAGCGAGTGGCCGGACGTGGAGGATGCCCCCGTCGTCATCCTCGACAACCCCGGTGCCTGACCCAGTCATCGGCTGGCCCCCTCGTCACAGCGCGGCAGTTCACCCGCTCCGAGAACGTCCGCTGACTTTTCGCTGACTCCAGCCTTGGATCCCTCAGCGGACACCACACCGCGCGATCCCGGCCACCAACGACCTGCACGCCACCTGAGCAGCAAAAAGGCCCGGTCCCATGATCTGGAATCGGGCCTTTTGTCTTGTGGGGTGTTCACGAGAGCGGATGACCTGACGGGACAGGAGCGTCCGAAGATCGCTTCCCGCGTAGGGAATGATCGTTTCCCAGCATCCTCGGGTCAGGCATTCAGCGATCTTTGCACGGCGGCGTCCACCAGCTTGTGGATCTCCTGCTCGGTGAAGATGTCGGGCAGCGTCAGCCGTTCCACGATGAGCCAGTTCAGAGCGAGGTAGAGGAGCAGCACCGAGGTCGAGTCGCCGGGCAGACCCGAGGCTGCGTGGTGGCCGAGGTTGGCGTCGATGTCCTCGCGGATGCGCTTGGTCAGCACGGCGCGCAGCTCGGGGCGCCGAGTGGACTCCAGCCGGAGTTCGAGCAGGGCCAGGTAGCCGGAGTTGAAGGCGGAGACCCGATCCACCAGTTCGTGCATGAGCTCGGCGTAGCGGGTTTGGTCCTGCACGCCTTCCCGGCTGCGGGCGATCGTGGCCTCGTCGGGCAGCAACCGCTCATAGATGCGTCCGCCGACCTGGGTGAACAGGTCGTCGCGGTTGGCGAAGTAGTTGGAGGCCGTGCCCGGGGGCACAGCCGCCTCCGCGTCGACGGCCCGGAAGGTCAGCCCCCGCGCCCCTTCCTTGGCCAGCACCTCGATGGCCGCGTCGATCAGCGCCTGCCGCCGCTCGGGATTTCTCCGCATTGACACCACTCCGCCTGTAGTACTACGTTTTAACCACTCCAAACAGAGTACTACATCGGGAGTTGATCGATATGCGAAAGCTTGTCTACTACATCGCCGTCTCACTCGACGGCTACATCGCGGGCCCCAACGCCGAGTTCGACTTCTACCCCGTGTCGGACCAGATGGCCGCCTGGATAAACGACCGTTACCCCGAGACGCTCCCCACCCACGTCCGCAAGCTTGTCGGCCTCGAAGACGTGCCCAATAAGGTCTTCGACACGCTGGTGATGGGCCGCGGCACCTACGAGCCGGCCTTGGACGTCCCCACCACCAGCCCGTACTCCCACCTGCGCCAGTACGTCGTCTCCAGCACGCTGACGATCGACGACCCCACGGTGCAGGTGGAGACCGGCGACCCGATCGAGCTCATCCGGCGGCTAAAGGCCGAGGACACCGGCATGGACATCTACCTCTGCGGCGGCGGCAAGCTCGCCGCCTCCCTGCTCCCGGAGATCGACGAGATCATCCTCAAGAGCTACCCCGTGGTGGCGGGAACAGGCATCCCCATGTTCTCCGGACAGTTCCGCCCTACCCTGTTCACCTCTACCCGGCGCGAGTCCTTCGACAACGGCGCCCAGGTCACCTGGCTCACCAGGGCTTAGAACCGCACGGCCGGGCTTGACGCGCCCGGCCTGGGCCACCGTCGAACTGCTCTCCGAAGCCATCGAGTCCGCAGCGAAGGCCGTACGTCTCAACGGCCCCGGCCCGGACGGCGAAGACTCGCAAAAGCTGCGCTGGGGCGCGGTCGACGTGCGGCGAATCGAGTCGACCGGCCCGGACGGGGCTGCGCTCTCCGAGGCGGCAGTGGCCGGCTATGTCGCCAAGTAGGCCACGAAGACCGCCGAGACCTCCGGCACTCTCGACCGGCGGGTAAGACGGTCCGACCTCGCCCAGCTCGAACAGCGGGGAATCCGCTCTCGCCTCGGCGTTCTCACCGCCGGGAGGAACCGTTGGCCACTGGCCTGATCTCGACCACCGAGGCCCGGCTCTACCGGGTGTCCGACGCCATGCGACGGCTCGGCCTAAGCCGCAGAGCTGATGCGCTCGGGACGGCTGCGCTCGGTCAAGGGCCGTACCCGGCTCATCCCAGCATCCGCCATCCGCGAGTACATCGCGCTCCTGGAGCAGGAGGCTGTCTGATGACCGAACGTCGTAGCCGTGGGGACGGCGGGCTGCACTGGGACGAGACACGGCAACGCTGGATCGCTTCGGTGACGGTCGGCTACACCCCGGCGGGCAAGCGGATCGTGAAGAAGGCCAGCGGCAGAACCAAGACCGCGGCCATGAAGAAACTCAAGGAGATCATCCGCGACTACGAAGACGGGCTCCTCGTTTCCTCGACCGGCTACACCGTCGCCGACGCCGTATGAAACCGGCCGGAGTTCGGGCTCAGCGGCCGAGGGTCCGCGACGGTGGACAAGTGCTCGATCCTCGCGAACAAGCACATCATCCCTGGCCTGGGCGCGCGGAAGCTCGTCGACCTCACCGCGGACGACGTTGACCGATGGCTGGCCGACAAGGCGAAGGAACTGAGCACGCGGACCCTCCGCGAACTACGCTCGATCCTCGTCCGGACCATCTCCCGCGCCCAGGCCCGCGACAAGGTGAAGCGGAACGTCGCACTGCTCTGCGAGATCCCCAGGGGAAAGGAAGGACGTCCGTCCAAGTCACTCACCCTCGACCAGGCGGAAGCCGTGCTCAAAGCGTCCGAGGGGACGGCGCTGCACGCCTACATCGTGCTCTCGCTGCTGCTCGGGGCCCGTACGGAGGAACTGCGGGCGCTCACCTGGTCACACGTCGACCTCGACGGCACCCCGCCGTCCATCATGGTCTGGCGGTCGGTGCGGGAGGGCGGCGACACCAAGACCCGCAAATCCCGGCGCACACTGGCCATACCGAGGCGCTGTGCTGACGCGCTCAAGCTCCACCGCGAGCGTCAGGAGGTGGCCAAGCGGGCGGCCGGTGACGACTGGCAGGACAACGGCCTCGTGTTCGCGTCCAAAGTCGGCACGGAGCTCGACGCGCACAACGTCCGGCGCTCGTTCCGGGCCGTGCTCAAGAAGGCCGGCCTGAACGAGAGGGAGTGGACACCCCGGGAGATGCGGCACAGCTTCGTCTCACTGCTGTCGGACTCCGGAGTACCCCTGGAGAACATCTCCCGCCTGGTCGGCCACCGCAACACCTCGGTCACCGAGACCGTCTACCGCAAGCAGCTCCGCCCGATGCTCCTGGAAGGAGCTGAAGCAATGGACCGCCTCTTTGAGAACCGCCCGGAACAGTAATGGTCGGTCTAAGCGGGGACAAAACATCGCTACTGCTCAGAATCTGAGCGTAATCCCCTCAGGGGCTGGTAGCCACAGATCTTCCGAGGCCGGACGATTATGAAGGAAGTGCTCCTTCAATGCGGATTGATTAGTGTTTAGTGTGATCTACCACATGTAAGGCGTCATGACTCGAAAAGCGAACGTAACGGCTCGCTTTCTCGGCTGTCGGTGATCGGATGGCTCCGCCCGGCCACCCCGAGATGTGACGCCGACCGGAAAGGACGATATACGGTGCCTGATACGGGTCAGCGGGACACGGGTGATCCCAAGGCACTCGGCCACGACACGACCGAGCCACACGCGAGTGCTTCCCCCGACCTCGGTCAGGCTGTCCCGACCGCCCGCCAACGCCTTGGGTGGATCGCCGCGGTGACGGCCTGCGTGGCGCTCGGCACGCTCGTCGTGTCCATTGCACTCTTCGCGATCTTCTGGCCTTCCACAGGACTGTTCGGCTATGACGATGTCGTCAACTTGGATGACACCATCGAGGCGGTGGCGGTCGGGCAGATCAACGGCCGACCGATCGCCGTCACCGACGACTATGACGGCACCATGCAGGTGTGGGACCTGACCACGTACAAACCCATCGGCGAGCCGATGACCGGCCACACCGAAGCCGTCCAGGCAATGGCGATCAGCGAGGTCGACGGCCGACCGATCGCCGTCACCGGCGGCTACGACAACACCGTACGGGTGTGGGACCTGACCACACGCAAACCCATCGGCAAACCGATGACCGGTCACACCGCCATCATCCATGCGGTGGCGGTCGGGCAGATGAAAGGTCAGCCGGTCGCCGTCACCGGCGGCTACGACAACACCGTGCGAGTGTGGGACCTGACCACGTACAAACCCATCGGCAAACCGATGGCCGGCCACACCGAAGCCATCCACGCGGTGGCGATCAGCGAGGTCGACGGCCGACCGATCGCCGTCACCGGCGGCTACGACAACACCGTACGGGTGTGGGACCTGACCACACGCAAACCCATCGGCAAACCGATGACCGGCCACACCGACCTCATCCATGCGGTGGCGGTCGGGCAGATGAAAGGTCAGCCGGTCGCCGTCACCGGCGGCCGAGACAACACCGTGCGCGTGTGGGACCTGACCACACGCGAACCCGTCGGCGAGCCGATGGCCGAGCACGCCAAGGATGACTTCACTCACACGGTCTGGGCGGTGGCGGTCGGACACGTGAACGGCCGACCGGTCGCCGTCACCAGCGACGACGGGCGAGTCTGGGATCTGACCACGCGCGTACCCAGCGGCGCGTTGACGACCGGCCGCATAGAGGCCGTTCATGCGGTAGCGGTCGGGCAGGTCAACGGCCGACCGATCGCCCTCACCGGCGGCTATGACAAGATCGTGCGGGTGTGGGACCTGACCACGCATGAACTCCTCGGCGAACTGGCGAACCAGGAATCGACCCCATCGACCCCGTAGCCGCGGTCGGCCAGGTGAACGATCAACCAATCGCCGTCACCGGTGACGGCATTGTGCGGAGGTGGGACTTGAGTTCCTACACCTGACGAGGCGGCCTGCCACACAGCTGAGCCAAAAACCTGACTCCGTTCGCTGCCTGGGCGGCGCCTCCCCAACCCATAGTCACTCAGTTGGTCACCCAGCAACGCAGAAGGCCACCCCCGATCTCTCGGAAGTGGCCTCTGACCTGGTGGGGCGTTCACGAGTAGAGCTGACCTGGGACGGAACCGGAGCCCACAAGATCGCTTCCCGAAATGAAGGTGATCGTTTCCCAGACGCTACCGCGGTCACGGCTGAGCTCACACAGAAGATCCGGGAGGCTATCTTGAGGACTGCCCGGAAGTATTCTTAACAGTAGTGCTGCGCCCTTGCCGTGAACTCGGCAGTGGAAAGCAGCACATCGACTTCATCAGGATGTTGCTCATCTTGGTCCTGAAGGAGTATGCGTTCCATCGTCAGTTTCTTCTTGAACGCGGATGTGAACGTGACGTGGAGCGTTCCCTCATCTGTCTTGGCGTTGTACGCGCGGGTAAAGTACTTGCGGCCTTGCTGGAAGTTCAATTTGCCCTCAACTACAGACAGAAAAGGCGCAGAGTGCCGCTGGGCGGTCCGGAGATCCGCTCCGGACCGCCCAGCGGTTCGTATGACGTGTGCCATCAGGTCATTCGACGCCCAGTGCCTTCTTCACACGGAGAGCGACTTCATCGACGCTTCTCATCGCCTGCCACTCGCCTTCCAGGTCTTCCTGTCCGCCCAGGAGCTTCGGGCCGTTGTCGAAGACCATCCCCTGTGGGTCGGGGGCCGCCAAAACGGCACCGCTCGGCAGGCCATTCTCGGCCCCTTCGATCCGAAAGGCCATTCGCCGGTCCGAGAAGAGGAAGAGCATTACTTTTGTGCCGGCGGGTATGGCCTTTCGAAAATCATCCAGGGACTTGCGGGGCTTTCCGTTGTGATATAGACCACCTTGGTCCAGGTCGACGTAGACGCGGCCGTCACTAACGATTCCCTTATCCTTTATGCTTGAGTCGACGCGCACGTGCATGACCACGCGCTTCTCCGGATATGGGTCACCTTCGATGGCATATATGTCTCGTCCCTGTTCGAACCCCTCGACACTTCCGGCGACGATGGCCTCATGATCCCTGGATTTAACTAGCTCCTCGGGCGAACTCTTGTGATCGTAATCAAAAAGCGCCGTTCGAAGCACCGACGTGTCTATGTCGGACGCTGCTCTGGTTGTCTGTCCAATGATCTCAGCTGAAGTTCGTGAAGATTGCTGAGTGCCGCAGCCGGAGATCATGGTAATGGAGAGGGTAAGAGCTATCACGAGACGGAAGCTCGTCGAATTCAAGTAATACTCCATGGGCATCGTCAATTGCTAGAACCATGCATTGATATGGTCTATGTGATGATAGTTATAGGTTCGCGTCCACAGTTCTCCATCTGCCCAGAGGCCGTCTCGCATGCAGTCATGGCCCTCCACGGGGGTCAACGCCGGGTCGTAGTGCGCCAGGCCAACGGTATGCCCCAGTTCGTGGCAGGAAGTTTTAGTGTACTGATTTTCCGCACGCAAATACGCGGCCCCGTCGATTCTTTCCTTGTCGACCAGGGCCCCGGCGTTCCCGGGTTCTGATGCGGTATGGCGACGTTGAGCATTTGGCCAGGTGAAAGACGAAAGAGCGCGACTTCTGCTGATCTTTCAGGTCTCAAATCCGAAGATCGCCGCAGGAGTCGCGCTCGTGTCCCCATCTTCCCTGACCAGCTCTCCTTGCGCCGCTGCTCTTGACCAGCTCACCGACCTGGCATTGTGGGAAGCCGAACTGACGGCTGATCCGGTCGTGGTGGAATCGGCGTTGATGCGCCGGTTGGCGGCCGTACCCGAGCGGCGCTCGACCTGCGGGCTGCGGCACCGGCTGGTGGTCATCTTGACATTGACGGCGTGCGCCACGCTCGTGGTCGGCGGCGACAGCGTCCGGCGATCCGGCAGTGGGCCGCCCGGACCTCGCAAGCGGTGCCGGAGCGGCTGGGTGCCTACCGCGATCCGTTCACCGGCCTGTTCGTCGTGCCCAGTGAGCGGACTTTCCGTCGGGTCCCGGCCGACCTGGACGCCGACGCGCTGGACACCGCGATCAGCGGTTATGTGGCCGACGTGCTACGTCAGGCGGCTCCGGTACCGCAGATCCCCGACACCCCCGGACCTGTCGAGCGCGAGCAACGCCGCGTGACGCAGCGGCGGCTCACCCATCCCGCCCCCGACGGGCTGCTGCCCGGCGCGGCCCTCGACGGCAAGGCCTGTCGCGGCGCCCGGACCGAGCAGGGCGGGCGGGTCTTCCTGATCGGGGTGATCAGTCATGAGCACGGCGTGATCCTGGGCCAAGGCCAGGTCGCCGACAAACGCGGAGAGGGACCCGCCGCCCGTGCCCTGCTGACCCGGCTGGACGCGGCCGGGATGGTGCTGACCTTGGACGCGCTGCACACCACCAAGGCCACCGCCCGCCTGATCACCCAGCAGCTGGACGCCCACCACATCCTCATTTTGAAGGGTAACCAGCCGCTGGCCCGTGCCGCCGCCCAAGCCCTGCTGACCGGCCCGGACTCCGGCTGGCGCGCGACCACCGCCATTGATGACGATCACGGGCACGACCGCACCGAACGCCGCACCATCCGCACCGCCGAAGCAGACGACACCCTGTTTCCCGGCGCCCGCCAAGCCTTCCGGCTCCGCCGCGATATCGGCGATCTGGACGGTGTCTGGACCAGCAAGGAGATCGTGTACGGCATCACCAGCCTGCCCGCCGAAGCGGCCGGGCCCGCTCATCTCAACCATTACGAGCGGGCGCATTGGACAGTGGAAAACCGTCTCCATTGGGTCAGGGACGTTACCTTCCGGGAGGACAACTCCCAGGTCAGGACGGGAACCGCGCCCAGAGCGCTCGCCGGCTTCAGAAACCTGACGATCAGCACCGCCCGGCTGGCCGGCCGCGCCAACATCGCCCACGCCCGCCGCGACCTCCTCAACCACGATGACGCCTTCGCCGTCTATGCCATCTGATCAATCCGACGAACCGAGACATAGCGAATTAACGCCGGGACCCTGCGCCTTGGACGAGCTCACCGCGGTCGCGCTGCTGCGCGGCCGCGGCAGGTGAGTACGGCGAAGCCACGCGCCTGGCCGCCGCGCACCACCCGAGCCCAAGCCATCCGACCCCGACCTCCCACCAAGCAGACGGCACAGATCCCCGACGCCGTCGCCGGCCACTACACCCGCCTGCTGGACAACTCCGGCATCATGACGTTGATCGACAACGAGCTCGGCCCACGCCCCGGACCGGCGGGAATGCCGATCCGGGCGGTGCTCGTCTGCCTGATGGTCTCGATCCACCACAGCGGCAAAGCCACCCTGGCCGAAGCCTGGCGGCTGGCCGCCTTCGGTCTGTCCCCGACTTCCCGCGAGCATCTGGGACTGGACACCGACCGGCCATCTGCCGACGATCCGCACGCCTGCCTGGCCGACAACCGGCGTTTCTACCGCGCCTTCGACCGGCTCACCAGCCTCCTCGATCCGGCCCGGCACGACCGCCGCACCCGCCTGCCCCAGCACCAGGCCGACCCGCTCGCCACCGCCTGGCAAGACGACGATCCCAGCCACACCCGCCAGCGGAACCTGCTGCAAGACATCGTCACCGCACTCGTGCTCACCCCGGTCCGCTGGAGCAAAGGCCGCAGCCACCTGGCAGGATTCCGCGGCGACGTCGGCATCGACACCACCGCCACCCCGGTCTTCGCCCGCCCACCCCGAACTCGCCGCTCCACCGGCGAACTGATCGCCTCCACCGAAATCACCGCGGGCTGGCACCACTCCGCCGGGGCCGGCCCAGCCGAGTACGGCTACAGCGCCACTCTCACCGTCGCCGCCCGCACCCGCTCGGTTCTCGGTTCCTTCCCGCAACTGGCGCTCGGCCTGGTCCTGGACACACCAGGCAAACGCATCGGCACCAACGCCATCACCACCTTGAAACCCCTGGCCGCGCTCGGCTTCCCCACCGCCTTCGCCGTCGTCGACCGCGCCTACGCCGACCAGCAACCCGCCCACTTCGCCCAACCCGCACGCGAACTCGGCTACCGACTCGCCCTCGACTACAAAGTCGATCAGCGGGGAGTGCAGGGCAGTGCCCACGGCGCCCTGCTCATCGACGGCACCCTGGCCTGCCCGCTGATGCCCGACCGGCTCGCCCAGGCGACCACCGGCCTGGACGACACCGCCATCCGCACACCATCGCAGGAACTCACCGCGCTCATCAACGCGCGAGGGCCGTACTTGCTGCGTCTCAAACAAAGCGCGAACGCAGACGGAGCCATCCGCTTCCAGTGCCCGGCAGCAGGCACTTCCCCGTCGGTCACCTGCCCCCGCTTCGACCGCCTCCACCAGCGCGAGCCCAGCCGGCCCACCGCAGTCGACTTGACCGACGCCCGGCAGCGAGCCGCCCATCCTGCGGCCAAACCCCGCGTCCTGCCCCCGACCCCCGACCATAAGGCCGGTGAACTGCCGAAGATCTGCCACCAGCACACCATCACCCTGCACCCCGGCGACCTCGGCCACCTCGACAAGTTCCGCCAGGACCTGCCCTACCTCAGCCCCTCCTGGCGGGGACGTACTCCACTGCCAGGGCCATGACGGAAGGGCTGAACGGCCGCCTCAAGGGCCACGACCTCGACCTTGGTGATCCGAAGAACCGGCTCGCCCACGGCCGCGTCGCCCAGACCATCCTGATCGCGCTGCTCGTCGCGGTCGCCAACGACCACTTCCTCGACCAGTGGCGCCACACCCACCAGCCCCCAGACGAACCCGACGCACCCGCTGACGACCTCGAAACTCCAGCAGAGCCCGTCGACCGCACGCCACTCATGGGCCGGAGCAGGCCACCACCCGCCCCATGAGCCGCAAACCAGATAACCGTGACGCAGCACCCAGCCCGGCGTCGGCTTCGCCATGCCCAGCGACGCGAACTCGGACCTCCACCAGCGGCCTGACACCACCCGGGCCTCTCCAGGCACCAGCTCCACAGGTCCCAAACCAGGGCGAACCCAATTCGGAAACCCCTGAAACGACAAGATCCCGCCTGATCGCGATGATCAGACGGGATCCCGTCAACCTCAATCCAGCCGTTTCAAGAACGGCCCTTGGTGGAGATGAGGGGATTCGAACCCCTGACCCCTTCGATGCGAACGAAGTGCGCTACCGGACTGCGCTACATCCCCAAGACGTGGACTAGATTAGCAAACTTCCGGGGGCACTCGCGCCATCCAGAGCCACCGTCACTGCCACCGTCAGTCGCCGACCGCGCGGCGGGGTGTCTCGGCGTACTGATCGAAGAGTTCGTCGCGGAGCGCGGTCAGGTCGATGACCTCGGCCACCGGGCGCTGGGCCTCCAGCAGGGCGGCACGACGGCGGGCGCGTCTGGCACGTTCCGCGCGGGCCTTGGCGGCCGCTCTCCGCTGCTCGGCGTCGATCTGCACGGTGACCCGGAGAATGGCCAGATAGGCCACCAGAAGCACCACGGAGGGCGCTACGCCCCACCATGGGATGACCTGGACCGCGGCCGTCACCACGGAGGCGAGCAGGAGCAGCACGCACCAGAAGGTCAGCCGCCTGCGCTTGGCCACCTGCCTCCCCCTGCGGCGGAGCTCGGCGCGACGGCGCTCGGCCGCGACCCTCCGCGGGTTGGGCCGGCGGGCGGGCGGGGTCTCGGGGGCGGTCTGGGCACCCGCCGAGGTCTCCCGGCCGGCGGGCGGCGACGCGTCGTCGCCCGCCGGGAACTCCGACAT
Source organism: Streptosporangium sp. CA-115845 (assembly GCF_050943795.1). Taxonomy (NCBI): domain Bacteria; kingdom Bacillati; phylum Actinomycetota; class Actinomycetes; order Streptosporangiales; family Streptosporangiaceae; genus Streptosporangium; species Streptosporangium sp. CA-115845. The sequence goes on from NZ_CP191988.1 coordinate 9,020,269, forward strand.
GGTCCCGGTGGCGGAAAGGACTCCCGAGGAGGACTCGGCCGGGGACTCCGGGGAGGATCCGTGCGGTGGCTCGACCAGGGTCTCGGCGGAATCCTCGTCGTAGGCGTACGACTCGGGGTCCTTGGTCGTCTCGACGAGGGTGTTGCGGTCGCGGCGCAACCACATGGGCACGAGCACGCACAGCCACATGATGACAATGGCCAAATACAGGACAACGCTGCTCACGGCCACCTCCGGGCAGCATGAAGACGCGGGTGGTCTCCCGGCGCCTTCGATGTGCTCATGTCACGCACCGTAAGACCGCGTGTCACTATTTGACGAGCATTCGATGCGGTGTGTCGTGAGATCTTCAAACCTCTTCGTGCGGAGTGCCGCCGTGGGCGGCCGCCTCACGGGCCCGCCGCCACCGCACAAGCAACCCTCTCGGCGCGTCTTCGACCGTGAGCGCGTAACAGATGTGGTCACGCCAGGCACCATCGATGTGCAAATGCCTACGTCTGATGCCCTCTTCCCTGAACCCAAGTTTTTCAACCACTCTGCGGCTCGCATGATTTTCCGGCCGGATATTGGCCTCGACCCGGTGCAGCCCCGTGGTGAAGAAGCAGTGATCGACCGCCATGGCGACCGCGGTGGGGATGATCCCGCGACCGGCCAGCGCGCCGTCCACCCAGTAACCGATCTGTGCCGACCTGGCGGAGCCCCAGACGATGGCGCCCACGGTGAGCTGCCCGGCGAAGGCGCCCTCATAGGTGACTACCCACGGTAGTGCGAGGCCCTGCCGGGCCTCCCTGCGGAGGGTTCCGGCCATCGAGATGTAGGGACCGAGGCCGGTCTTGAAGAGGGGGGTTTCAGGATTGCTCGGCTCCCAGGGACGGAGCCAGTTCGCGTTGCGCAGCCGCGACTCCCGCCAGACGCGTACGTCCCGCAGCCGCAGCGGTCGAAGTCCTACCGGACCTTCCGTCAGGGTCACCGGCCAGCCACGAAGTCGATCCACGCCCTCCATCATCCCCCCAACACCGGTCACCGTGCCATGGGAGCCGGGGCGGGCCCGCGCGAAGGTACGGGTCAGCGAGGATGGTCTCCCCCGCGGATCTGGTCCACGGCATGCCGGAGCACCGGCGCCAGCACGGCCATGCCGTCGCGCACCCCTCCGGAGGAACCTGGCAGGTTGACGATCAGCGTGCCACCCGCCTGCCCGGCGAGCCCGCGCGACAGGATCGAGGTGGGTACCTTCTCCCGGTTGACCTGGCGGATCGCCTCGGCGATGCCGGGGACCTCCCGGTCGATCACCCGCCGGGTCATCTCCGGGGTGAGGTCGGCCGGGGTCAGCCCGGTGCCGCCGGTGGTGACGATCACGTCGTACCCCTCGGCCACCCCGGAGCGCAGCGCCGCCTCGACCGGCTCGCCGTCGGGAACCACCCTCGGGCCGTCCACCTCGCACCCGGTCTCGGCGAGCAGCCCGGCCAGCAGCTTCCCGGACGTGTCCTGGTACGTCCCGGCGGCGGCCCGGTTGGACGCGGTGATCACCAGGGCTCTCATGAGGTTCCCCTGGTCCAGACGCCCGTCTTGCCGCCGGTCTTCTCCTCGACCCGGACATCGGTGATCACGGCGGCCGGGTCGACCGCCTTGACCATGTCGATCAGAGCGAGCGCGGCGACCGAGACCGCGGTCAGCGCCTCCATCTCGACACCGGTACGGTCGGCGGTCTTGACCCGTACCGTGATCTCCACGCCGTCGTCGACCACGGCCAGCTCGACCTTGACCCCGTGCAGCGCGATGGGGTGGCAGAGCGGGATCAGGTCCGGGGTCCGCTTGGCACCCATGATCCCGGCGATCCGCGCGGTGCCGATCGCGTCGCCCTTGGGGACCTCCCCCGACCGCAGCAGCGCCACGGCCTCGGCCGAGAGCAGCACCCTGCCGGTGGCGGTCGCCGTACGGACGGAGACCTCCTTGGCCGAGACGTCCACCATGCGCGCCGCGCCGGTCTCGTCGATGTGCGTGAATCCAGTCACAGTGGGATGACCTCCACACTCGCGCCCTCGGGAAGCTCGACGACGTCCTCGGGGACCACGATCAGGGCGTTGGCCGAGGCCAGCGCGGCGAGCTGGTGAGAGCCCTGCCTGCGCACCGGGTCGACGGTGCCCTCGGGGCCGAGCACGCCGCGCAGGTAGGAGCGCTTGCCCTCGGGCGAGCGGAGCGGCCCGGTGGTGACCGCCCGCACGGTCGCCGTGGGCTCGGCGGCCAGACCGCCCATCTTCCGCAGCGCGGGCCGGACGAACACCATGAACGACACGAACGACGACACCGGGTTGCCCGGCAACGCGAAGATCGGGATGTGGTCCTCGCCGACCACACCGAAACCCTGGGGCATGCCCGGCTGCATGGCGACCCGCTCGAAGCGGACCGTGCCGAGCGGCCCGAGGGCCTCCTTGACCGGCTCGTACGCCCCCATCGAGACACCGCCGCTGGTGATCACCAGGTCGGCCCGCAGGAGCTGCGCGTCGAGCTGGTCGAGAAACCGCGCGGCGTCGTCGACGACGATCCCCGCCCGGTAGCCCTCGCCACCCGCCTCGCGGACCGCGGCGATCAGAGCGAAGCTGTTGGACTCCCAGATCTGGCCGTCGCCCAGGGGCAGGCCGGGCTCGACCAGCTCGGCCCCGGTGGATATCACCACCACCCTCGGACGGGGCCGCACCAGCACCCGGCGGCGGCCCACCCCGGCCAGCACTCCGAGCTGCGCGGGCCCGATCGGGGTGCCCGCGGGCAGCACGACGTCACCGGCGCGCACGTCCTCTCCCGACCTGCGAATGGCGTTCCCCGGCGGCGCGGAGCGGTTGATCACCACCTGCGCGGTACCGCCGTCGGTCCACTCGACCGGGATCACCGCGTCGGCCCCGGCGGGCAGCGGGGCCCCCGTCATGATCCGCATGACCATGCCGGGGCCGATGGCCTGCATCCGGCCGTCGCCGGCCGCGATGTCGTCGATCACCGGGAGCGTCACCGGGGCGTCGGCGACGTCCTCGGCCCGCACGGCGTAGCCGTCCATCGCGGAGTTGTCGAAGGGCGGCAGCGGAACCGGGGCCGTGACCTCCTCGGCCAGCGTGGTGCCCAGCGCCTGCTCCAGCTCCACCTCCAGCGGAGCGAGGACCCGGACCGTGCGCAGGATGTCGGAAAGGTGGTCGTCGACCGATCTCATGGAGCTCATCGCGCGGCCAGGAACTCCTTGAGCCAGGGCAGGAACTCCGGTGCCAGGTCGGGGCGGTCGGCGGCGAACTGCACCACCGTACGGAGGTAGTCGAGCTTGTTGCCGGTGTCGTAGCGGCGGCCTCGGAACAGCACTCCGTGCACCGGGCCGCCCTGGTCGCTGCCACGCCCGGCGAGGGTACGCAGGGCGTCGGTGAGCTGGATCTCGTTGCCGCGCCCCGGCGGGGTGTTCTCCAGGACCTCGAAGACGGCCGGGTCGATCACGTACCGGCCGATGACCGCCCAGTTGGACGGGGCCTCCTCCGCGGGGGGCTTCTCCACCAGGTCGGTCACCCTGACCACGTCGTCCTCGTCGGTGGGCACGATGGCGGCGCAGCCGTACAGGGAGACCTGCTCCCTGGGGACCTCCATCAGCGCGACGACGCTGCCGCCGTACACGCCGCGTACCTCGATCATGCGCTTGAGGAGCTCGTCGCGGTAGTCGATGAGGTCGTCACCGAGCAGGCACGCGAAGGGGTTGTCGCCCACGTGCTGCTTGGCGCAGAGGACCGCGTGGCCGAGGCCGCGCGGCCTGCCCTGCCGTACGTAGTGGATGGTGGCCAGGTCCGCGGGTTCGCGTACCTGGGAGAGGCGCTCGTCGTCGCCCTTGGCCTCCAGGGCCTCCTCAAGCTCGATCGCCCGATCGAAGTGATCCTCGATGGAACGCTTGTTCTTCCCGGTGACCATGAGGACGTCGAGCAGTCCGGCGGAGACCGCCTCCTCGACGACATACTGGATCGCGGGCTTGTCGACGATCGGCAACATCTCCTTGGGGGTCGCCTTGGTCGCCGGAAGAAAACGGGTGCCCAGACCCGCCGCGGGAACAACGGCTTTCGTCACAGCATCGAAGTCGGCCATAACCGAAACCATAGTGGAGGGACCTGTGGACAAGCTGAGGCTGCGTGCCACTATCGAGGCGGCGCGGGCCGCGATCCCCGATGAGCGGCGCCATGCGGCCTCCGTCCAGATCAGGGAATCCCTGCTGGACCGGCCCTGGGTCCAGATGGCCGGGCTCGTCGCCTGCTACTGGTCGGCCGGGACGGAGCCGGCCACCCACGGGCTGGTCTTCGCCCTGTGGAAGCACGGCGCGACCGTGATCCTGCCGGTGCTCCGCGACGACAACGATCTCGACTGGGCGGTGTACGACGGTCCCGACACCCTGGCCCCCGGCCGCTTCGGGATCATGGAACCGGTCGACACCCGCCGCGGCGTCGACGCGATCAGGACCGCGGCACTGGTGATCGTGCCCGCGCTGGCGGTGGACAGGTCCACCGGCCTGCGGCTCGGGCGGGGCGGCGGCTCCTACGACCGGGCACTGGCCAGGGTCGGCCCGAACGTGCCGACCGTGGCCCTGCTGCACGAGGGCGAGTTGCTCGACGACGTGCCCGCCGAGCCGCACGACATGGCGGTCCGCTACGCGGCGATGCCCGAGGGGATCTTCAGGACGGGTGCCACGGGCAGCTGAGCGTCCGATCGCCCAAAAGCACGAGACCGGCCCGGAGATCTCCACAGTCGGCACGCGAGCACCCGATCGCCCCAGGAAACCCCCGACACCAACGCCCCGGGCACCCGACCGGCCCGGAGATCTCCACGACCGGCGCCGGGAACATGTGTCCGACCACGGTGAGTCACCGGAGTCGGCATCGTGAACACACAATCACCGCCTGTCCCGGGCCGCTGTGCACCCGGACCGTGACCCGCTGTGCGTGTGGGGCGTGCGTGACGCCCGTTTCGAATGCGACACAATGGTCCCCACAGACAGAGAGGGGACCAGATGGGGCTGGACGTCTGGCTGCTTCTCGGTGCCGGAGTCGTCATCGCGGCCGTCGTCGCCGTACGTGTCGCCCACTGGAGCGGACTGCCCAGCCTTCTGATCTTCCTGGGCTTCGGAGTGCTCCTCGGTGAGTCCGGGCTCGGGCTGCAGTTCGAGAACCCGGAGCTCGCCCAGCAGATAGGCCTGATCGCGCTGGCGATCATCCTGGCCGAGGGTGGCCTGACCACCACCTGGAGCTACGTCAAGGGAGCCATTCCCACCGCCCTGGTGCTCGCCACCGTCGGCGTGGGGGTGAGCATCGCGGCCGTCGCGATCTCGGTGCACCTGTTCCTCGGCCTGGACTGGCGGACCGCGCTGCTGCTCGGCGCGATCCTCGCCTCCACCGACGCCGCCGCCGTCTTCTCCGTGCTGCGCCGCCTGCCCCTGCCACCGCGCCTCGCGGGCATCCTGGAGGCCGAGTCGGGTTTCAACGACGCGCCCACGGTGATCGCGGTGATGCTGCTGAGCACCGCCACCTCGCCCAGCCTCGGGGTCGCGCTGTTCGACGTGCTCTTCGAGCTGGTGGTGGGCGCGGCCGTTGGCCTGGCGATCGCCCCGCTCGGCATCTACGCGCTGCGCCGCATCGCGCTCCCCGTCTCCGGCCTGTATCCCATCGCGGTGCTGGCCCTCGCGTTCGTCGCCTACGCGGGAGCCGTGTTGCTGCACGGCAGCGGCTTCCTGGCGATCTATCTCGCGACGCTGGTCATGGGCAACTCCCGGATGCCGCACCGGGCGTCCTCGCGAGGTTTCGCCGAGGGCGTGGCCTGGCTGGCCCAGATCGGCCTGTTCGTCATGCTCGGGGTGCTGGTCAGCCCTTCGGAGATGCCGGCCGCGGTCGTACCCGGCCTGGTCGCCGGGCTGATCCTGGTCGCGGTGGCCCGCCCTCTGTCGATCATGGTTTCCGCCTTCCTGACCCGGCTGACGGGCATCGCCAGGCTCAGCTGGCGGGAACAGGCGTTCCTGTCGTGGGCCGGGTTGCGCGGTGCGGTGCCCATCGTGCTCGCGACCATCCCCTGGGCCGCCACCTCCATCGAGAACGGCACGGCCAAGCTCGTGTTCAACGAGGTCTTCGTGATCGTCGTCGTCTACACGCTGCTGCAGGGGCCGACCCTGCCGTTCGTGGCGAAACTCCTCGGGCTGTCCACCCCCGACGAGGCCCGCGACCTGGAGGTCGAGTCGGCGCCGCTGGAGGAACTCAACGCCGACCTGCTCCAGGTCAAGGTGCCGCCGACGTCCAAGCTGCAGGGCGTGGAGATCTTCGAGCTGCGACTGCCCCGCGACGCCCAGGTGACGCTGATCGTCAGGGAGGGCCGGACGTTCGTCCCCACCGACTCCACCAGGATCAGGGTCGAGGACCAGCTCCTGATCGTGACGACGGCCGCCTGCCGGGACACCGTCGAGCGCCGGATGCGGGCGATCAGCCGCAAGGGCAAGCTCGCGGGCTGGTACGGCGAGCGTGGCGTCTGATCGAGATCTCCCTTTGGAATGCGAAGACGCCAACTCGCGTTTAAGCTTGTCGGCTGCGTACCATTAGCAGTCGCGCCACTAGAGTGCCAATCGGCGCGGACCACATGAGGAGGAGCGCGTGCCCACCTACCAGTACGCCTGCAGTGCCTGTAACCACCAGTTCGAAATCGTCCAGAAGTTCTCCGACGACGCTCTCACCGAGTGCCCGAGCTGCGCGGGTGACCTGCGCAAGGTGTTCTCCGCGGTCGGCATCGTCTTCAAGGGTTCGGGCTTCTACCGGACCGACAGCCGGTCGTCCTCGTCCAGCACGGTGAGCTCCTCGAACGGCTCGTCGGACTCGTCGAAGTCGTCCGAGTCGTCGAGCTCCTCGACCTCGTCGGAGTCGAAGTCGGACTCGAAGTCCGAGTCGAAGTCCGACTCCAAGCCGGCGAAGGTGGCGAGCAGCCCGGCCCCCGCGGCGTCCTAGGTTCCAGGCCCCGATGCCCGAGGTGCGCGGTTATCCACAGGCCGTCACCCGGGCTCCTCAGGGACCCGGCCGTGGCGCTAATCTCGGCGCCATGGGCACTCGCGCGGACATCGGAGTCATCGGCGGCTCGGGCTTCTACTCGTTGCTCGACGACGCCACAGAGGTCGAGATCACCACACCGTACGGGCCACCGAGTGACGTCGTCACCGTCGGCCGCATCGGATCGCGCTCGGTCGCCTTCGTGCCCCGCCACGGCCGCGACCATCGTTTCCCCCCGCATCTCATCCCCTACCGGGCGAACCTGTGGGCACTGCGCTCCCTCGGCGTGCGCCAGGTGCTGGCCCCCAGCGCGGTCGGCTCGCTGCGCCCCGAGATCGGCCCCGGCGCCCTGGTCGTCCCCGACCAGCTCGTCGACCGCACCGCCGGCCGCACGCAGACCTACTACGACGAGGGCGGCGTCGTCCATGTCGCCTTCGCCGATCCCTACTGTCCCTCGGGCCGCGAGGCGGCGGTCTCCAGCGCGCGTTCCGCCGACTGGGAGGTGTCCGACGGCGGCACCCTCGTGGTCATCCAGGGCCCGCGCTTCTCGACCCGCGCGGAGTCGCGCTGGTTCAGCGGCAACGGCTGGTCGATCGTCGGCATGACCGGCTTCCCCGAGGCCATCCTCGCCCGCGAGCTGGCCCTCTGCTACACCTCGATCTCCCTGGTCACCGACCACGACGCCGGGGTCGAGGCGGGTGAGGGGGTCACCCACGAGGAGGTCCTCGCCTTCTTCGCCACCAACGTCACCCGGATGCGCTCCCTGATCTCCGAGATCGTCACCGCCCTCCCCGAAGACCGCACCTGCCCCTGCCCCACCACCCTCGACGGCCTGAAGCTCCCCTTCGACCTCCCCGACTGAGCCCACCTCCTGAGACATCGCCGGGCGATCACCGATTCCATGGGATCGCCGGCAGTCGTCCCCGTCCCGCCATCCGGCGGGGCGTTCCGTCACGGGCACCGCGCCGCCCGGCTCCCATCCATGGAGTCAGTCATGCGCGCCCTGCGCCGCCTTCTCGTCCGCCGTCACCGCCTACTCGCCGCCCTCGTCGCCGCCCTGGCGATGGGATGCGCCCTGCTGGCCCTGCGCCCGGACACCGCCTCGGTGATCGTCCTGACCGCCGCCAGGGATCTCCCCGGCGGCGCGCTGAAGGGGACCGACCTGACACCCGCGGCCCTGAGGCCCGACACCGTCCCCGACGGCGCGCTGAGACCCGGCACGCCGTTCGCCGGAAAGATCCTGGCCGGTCCCGCGCGGCGCGGGGAGCCGCTGACCGACGTCCGCCTGCTCGGCCCCGGCCTGCTGACCGCCCACGGCCCCGGAACGGTCGCCACCCCGGTCCGCGTCGCCGACCCCGAGACCGCGCGCCTGCTCTCGCCGGGTGACGTGGTGGACGTGCTCGCCGCCGCCACCTCGACGTGGGACGGCACCGCCCCCGCGACGACCGTGGCCGAGGACGTCACGGTCCTGGCCACCCCGGACGAGGAGTCGGAACGAGGCGCCCTCGTCGTACTGGCCACCACCTCGGCCCAGGCGACCGAACTGGCCTCCGCCCAGGCAGGCGGACGGCTCTCCATCACGATCGGCGCTCGCGCTAGGTGATTCCCAGGAGTGTGCTTTTAACCCCAGGGCTGGAACGGATTGGTCATCGGGTGCTCCCGCCTGACGGACGCGAGCGGGCCATGAGCACGCCCGCTCGCGTCACGTACCGTACGGGCATCTTGTCTGCGTTGAAGACGGCACGGCGGCCTGGACCGGGGAAGGGACGTGGCCGCCGTGCCTGCTCAGAAGTGGCCGATGCTGGCCGAGGTGGAGGTGAGTGCCCAGCGGTGCAGGAGCGCGGTCGTCTCGGCCTCGCGCATCTGCGCCTTGAGCCCCTCGACGCTGCGGTCGCAGAGGAGCAGCGGTTCGGGGGTGGGCCAGGTGGCGATGGCGTGGAAGAGACGACTGCCGGTGCCGTAGAGCACGGCCCAGCCGGGCCAGGTGATCTCCAGCATGGCGGCCTCGGCGCGGGCTTCGTGGTCCCAGGTGTAGTGCGGCACGGGAGGGGCGGCCTGGCCGCCGCGGTGGCGTCCACGCGGGCGGGCGGGCCGTCGCCGGATCATGAGATCACCCGCCCGGTGGCCTGCTCCTGCGTTTCCCCGGCGGGGGTCTCCGTGACGGCAGCCGCCTGGGCATTGGCCTCCTTGGCGATGGCCTCCTGCCGGTCGGTCTCGGCCCGGAGCGTGTCGAGGGTGTCGGCGTCGATGGTCCGTTCGGCTCCGGCGTGGAACGCGGCCAGGGAGAAGGGTTCCTCCCTGCTGGCCCACAGCCGCCCGGCGTCACTGAGGATCAGCCGCCAACCGGGGATGGTCGACTCTGGGGTGCTGGAACTAACATCGTCCACTGATTGGACCTCCATCCGATCAAGGGCCCGTCCGGACGTTGGTAGCGGAGGACGGGCCCGCTTCATGGGGCAGGGCAGGACATGGAGGGGTACGCCGTACGGGCCGGGCGGCCGGTACGAAGACGAGGTGACCGCTACGCGACGCAGAGCGCAGGCGGTCGTTCGCCCGGGACGGGGCACGCAGCGATACCTGCCCCCGGGCTGGGGCGGTCTGGTACGAGCGGACCTGACCAGGGGCACCGGGCGACGGCGGCAGGGCACCCGCCGGGGCGGCGATACCGGTACTGCGGACTTGGCGGCCGGGGCCTGCTCGGCAGACCGCTGAGCGGGTACCAGCGGGATCACCTCCGCCGGGGCCGCGAGAGCGGGCGACTCGAAGCAGGGCAAGGAGCGGTTCCCGGTGCAGCGAGCCTCCAGTCGCGTGGCCATCAGAGCGCCGGAGGGCTGCGCGTATTCATGATCGACGGACCGGTCTGGGCAGCCGTGCGCGTAGGGCGCGTGCCCGCAGGCGGCACACCCCATCGGCATCGGCGGCTCGTCGACGAAACAACCGCAACTGCTGGCCGCCTGTCGGTCGAGAACCGGAGCACTAGGGTTGGTCACGGTTCAGGAGGACCTTCCTGATCAAGGACCCGTCCGGTCGTGGCAGCGCCGGGCGGGTCTCGTGTCGCTGGGCACGAACGAGCATGGCACCAGGCTCTACCCTGGTGCACCACAGTGGAGCAGGGTAGAGCCTGAGCGGGTTAAGTAGGGCAAAGTGCAGCCCTCTACGGTACGAATCATGGAGTGGGACGAAGATCGCACGATCTGGGAGCAGCTTTACAGCGCCCTTCGTACGCGCATAGTAAGTGGCGAATATCGGGAAAGATCCGTCATCCCCAGCCTTACCCAGTTGGAACAGGAGTTCGGCGTTGCCAGGACCACGATCCAGAAGGTCTTGCGCCTCCTGAAAGACGACTTCCTGATCCGTACCATCCCCGGCAAGGGAACGTACGTACGCCCTCAGAGCGAATGGCGACATAACGCACATAACCCGGAAGGATGAAGCGACAGGGAGCATCAGTCATCCTCCAGTCATCACGTAATTCTTATGTCGCAGGCATCATCTCTCCAGGTGACGGCGGAGCGCTAGGATTTCCAGAGAATTTCAGAAACTTCTATTCTTCATGGAAGACTGGATCATGATGGCTGGCTCGGGTCCGACAGTACGGCAGCGCCGACTGGCGTCAGAGTTGCGTCGGCTTCGTGAGTTCAAAGGGTTCACCGGAGAGCAGGCGGCGCGACGAGTCGGGTGGCAGCCATCCAAGATCAGTCGTATCGAGCACTGCACATCCCGGGTGAAGGCTGCCGACTTGATCACCCTGCTGGACGCTTACGGGGTGTCAGGGAAGGTGCGCCAGAGTCTGATCACCTTGCAGGCGTCAGTCCGTGAGCACGGATGGTGGGACGCCTACGACGACCTGCCGTCCGACTATGCGGGCTACATCGGTTTGGAGTCCGATGCTGCCGTGATCAGGTGTTACAGCATGCAGCTCGTGCACGGACTGCTCCAGACCGAGGGCTACGCACGCGCTGTCATCGAGGCGACGATGATGTCCCAGGAACCGGCTGAGAAGATCGATCGGCGCGTCGAAGTGCGAATGACTCGCCAGGCCACGTTGAGCAAGCCCGAGCCCCTGAACATCCATTCGATCATCGACGAGGCCGCACTCCGCCGCATAATGGGCGATCCCGGCGTGATGAGTAAGCAATGCGCCCACTTGCTTGCCCAGGCCCAGCAACCACACGTGACAATTCAGGTCCTGCCACACGATACCGGGGCACATCCTGCCGTTGTTGGCCCCTTTGCAATCTTGGGCCTCCCCGGCACCCATCCGGACGTCGTTTATATCGAGACGCTGGCGAGTAGCATCTACATCGAGGCAGATACCGAGGTGTACCGATATAACCTGGTTTTCGACCACCTATGCGCGATGGCACTTAATCCCGATGATTCCCTCGTCTTTCTCCGCGCCATTGCCGCCGCAACCTGAACGTACAGAGGATGCCAAGATGCCGGACCTGACACCTACTCCCGCGTGGCGCAAATCCACCCTTAGCGACGGCGGCAACGGCTGCGTCGAGGTGGCCACCAACCTGCCGGACATCGTCGCCGTCCGCGACAGCAAGGACCCGTCAGGCCCCGTACTGACCTTCTCCCCGGCAACCTGGAACGACTTCCTCATGGGCATCCGTACGGGAGAAATCTGAGACCGCCGCAGGATCTCCTCGTCCGGCGGCGCCGGATGAGGGCGAGCACGGTCGGTAGGCCATGAGGTAGGCGCCTGCGGCTCGATGCGGCCGAACCGGCCACGACCCAGCTCATCAGGGCGTCGACGGTGAGCAGCCGACCCGTCGAGGTCTACATAGGTAAGGCATGCCGACAACGGATATGGGCGCCAACATGATCGATTTTGAGCCTGGCCGACCTAAGTGGGAGCAGGTCGCAGAGACGTTTGAGCAGCGCATCCACAGCGGTGAGTGGCCACCCGGACACAAGGTCCCAAGCATCGTGGCGATCATGGGCGACTATGCCGTCGGGAACAACACCGCTCGTCACGTCCTCCGCTACCTGCGCGATCTGGGCCTCGTCAAGCTCGTTCCCAGCCTTGGAACCTTCGTGTTGCCACCCGAGCATGCATCGCGTCGTACATCCCGAAGTCGTCGCAGTTGACGATGAACACCCGGGCGTCGGGAGGGAAGCCCAGCAGTTCGCTCGACTGCACCAAGGGGGCGGCGGGCTCGAAGGTATATCCATTCATGCCCGAAATGTGAACCGCCGACAAGAGGTCGCGCACGGGAATTACGCGCCTCAGAAGGTCTCCGCGCCACTCCGCCGCCCGGAGCCTCGGTCCTACTGGCCATCAATCTTCGGTGACAGCGGTCAGACCTCGCTCGAACGGTTCGTCCGGCAGCGGCTTGAGCAGTTCCCACTCGACGGCGAAGTGCTCCAGAGATCCGTGATGATGTCCACGAAGCCCTGCTCAGCTTGGGCTGCGCCCCTGTCTGCTGGCGCCGATTGCTGCAGTATGGCCGCATCGGCAGCTCTCGCGGGGAGGCGCATCATCACCATCATCACGCACGACAACCCGATCGGCCGTGGACCCGATAACTACATGATCCACGCAGATCTCTCCGACCGGCAGGACGGCTGGCGTGAACAGTTGTGGACCCGCCGGCTGGCACCGGACAGGTTCGAGATCGCCTGCCTGCCGTTCTTCACCTACGGCATCTGCCACCGCGACATCGTGACCATCGACGAACAGCACCTGGTCTCCGCTGTGGTCGAGAAGTCGGGCCACCGCACCCTGCGCGCCGCCCTGGTCCAGCAGCACCCTCACCGTGACCAGCTCCACGAGCTGCTGCACGGCAAAGTCGTGGTATCCGGCCTGGCCCACGAGTGGCTGCAAGGCACCTATCTCTCCGTCGACCTGCCTCCCAGTACTGACCCGGGTCCAGTGGTGGAGATCCTCACGGGCCCGCAAGAGGCAGGCGCACTCTTCTGGGAGATCGACTTCTAAGGCCGCGGACCGTTCTGCCAGGAGCCCCTACAACAGGGAGCCGAGCTTGGGGTCGTACTCCCAGTGCCAGGGCTCGAAAGGACTGACGTAGGCCCACTGGGGGTGGATCCAGCCGAACCTCTTGCCGTTGGCCTCCACCCAGTTGAACTCGGCCGAGCGGAAGCGCTCGACGCCCCCGCACAGGTCGACCGCGAGCCCCAGTCCGTGGTTGCTCCGTCCGGGAACCGCGGCGAAGCCGGGGCGGCGGTAGTAGACCGACTGCTGCTCGGCCAGGCTCCGGTAGCTGTCGGTCACGCATATGGGCTTGCCGAACCGCCGCTTGTACGCCTCGTTGAGGCTGATGAACGCGAGCGCGGCGTCACCGCGCAGCTGGTTGCCCGGCTGCTGGAGCGGGCAGAGGTACGCCTGCGGGATGAGCCCGTTGGGAAAGTCGCCCATCGAGGTCGCCCTGGTCGGGTCACACCCGGCCGCCGGCTGCCCATTCTTGTTGATCTTGACACCCAGCTTCACCAGCGCCTTGGTCAGGGACTGCACGATCTTCTGCGAGCGCCCCCTGAGCGTCTCGATCTCGGCGCCCATCTGCGCCTCCGCGAGGAGGTTGGTCGCCCGGAGCTCCTGCGCCTCGCCCGCCAGCCGCTCCCGTTCCAGCTGCAGGCGGCTGCTGTCCTTGAGGATCAGGTCCTGCTCGGCGACGAGCTGGGTGACACCGGCCATGGCCCGCAGGGTGTCCGTGTTGGACTCGCCGGACAGGAAACCGGCCACGTCCCCGCCGAGGGGCTGCTGGTAGAGGAGCCCGACCAGGTCCGAGAGCGGCTGCCGCACCTGCTCGAAAGCCCTCTCGGCCGCCTGCAGCTCCCTCAGCTTGGCGGTGAGCTGCTTCTCCGAGTCACGGATCTGGGTCCGCCGCTGCTCCAGCGCCTTGGTCGCTGCCTCAAGGTCCTTTGTCGCCTTCTCCGCCTCGCGACGCAGCTCTGTGAGATTCACCGGATCGGCGACGACGACGGCCTGAACCTCCGCCGACGCACGCTGCGCGACAGCGGCCCCCGGCAGGAGGGAAAGCATCGTCGCGACGACGGCGATCAGACCCGCTGATCGACGAGGTGGCACGTTCGACCCCTCCGTTTGCGAACTCGTGACCTGGGTCAGGCACGCACGCTACTACAGCTGGCCAACTACCCGGGCCAGACCTCCACAGCAGTTATGCGCCGAACACCCCTTTTTGCGACCGGACAAGTCAGACTTCTTGCCGCGTGTGCTCCTGACAGACCTCCCAGAGCCACGTCCCCCGCCACTCCGCCGGGCAGCCGTCCCAGGGCTCCCGCTCCTCCCGAGGCTCAGGCTCCACCGGCGGCCGCGACGCGGCCCTCCGCGGCCCTCTGGGGTCTCTGGGGACCCTCACGGGTACGACCACATCCGCCTCGTCCATGCTGCCCGGCTGGCCTGTTTGACCCGGCTGGCTCGTTTGACCTGACCTCCCCAGTTGGTTCGGTTGGCCGAGTTGGCCCGATTGACTTGATCGACCCGGTTGGCCCGGTTGATTCAGGTAACCGGGCTGGCCTGGTTGGTTCAAATAGCCAGGTTGGCCCGGTTGGTTCAACCCACCCAGTTCGCCCGTCCCACCGACCCTGCCGCCCCCACTCGCCGAGCGGCCCACGTCCGATTTCGCGGCGACCGGCATCCACCCCCCGTACACCCGCTCCGGCCGCAGGGGCGGAGGCAGTAACCTCGGCCCGAACACCCCGCTCCGCACCGCCCTAACCGCGACCGGCACCACCGCCACCACATCCCCCGTCGCCCCCTCGTTCAGCAGCCCCATCCTCTTCCTCGTCACTTCCGCCCCCGCTCCCCGCTCCCCTCCATCCAGGAGCCCAGCGCCTTCCCTCGCCGCTTCCGCATCCAGCAGTCCCGCTCCCCACACTTCCCCGTCCGGTAGCTCAGCTTCCCCACCCAGCAGCCCCGCCCCCTCTCCCGCCACTTCCCCGCCCAGCGACCCCGCATCCTCTCCCGCCGCTCCCACGCCCAACAGTCCCGCATCCGCCTCCGAGACTCCCCCGTCCAGCAGCCCCACACCCTCCCCCACCCGGAGCTCCAGGCCATCCCCAGCCCTCATCCAAGGCTCCGCACCACTTCCAGCTCCCACCCGAGACGCCTCACCACCACTCCCTGGTCGGGACATCGCACCATTCCAGGCGCCTTCCCGGGATCCCTGCCGCCCCCCACGCCCCTCGCCCCCCGCCTCCCCGGACACCTCAGGCCCCGTACCGGCGTCGGCCATCCGGATGGCCGCCTCGTAACCCGTGAGCTCGGCCACCAGCAACCCTCCGGCCAGAAGCGCGGGCGCCAGCATCGCGCCACACAGCACCGCCGGCCGCAGCGCCCGGCGCCCACGGATACGCTTCCGTCTCCTATCAATCACGGAGCGTGACGCTAACTTCGCCCAACCTCGCACACCCGCCCACTTGCCGCCCTTTTACTCCAGCTCAGCGAACCGATAACCCGCAGTCCGCCCCGAACTCCCCCGCCAAGCGCGCAACCACTCGCCACTTTCGCTACTCTTACTAGGAGCCCCTGCCTCCGTAGCTCAGGGGATAGAGCACCGCTCTCCTAAAGCGGGTGTCGCATGTTCGAATCATGCCGGGGGCACTCTTCTTACCAGCGAATGCGGCCCTGACCTGGGGCTATTCATGATCACACCTCAGCACATCTAGGCAGCCGGGTGCAGCCCTGCGCCAGGGGCTGCGGAATATACACGGAATGATCTTGACGGTATTTCCGCAGGTCGTCCCCCAACTCGGCGAACCGCCGACACGCCAGAGCCTCCCGATTCCGCAGCCGTCCCGAAGCTCCTACAGAATGATCTTTGTGCGGGTCATGCCCGTCATGTAGATGGACCGGCCAGGGGCTGACCGGAAACGTCACGTGGATGAGCCCATGGACTACGGGCGAGGGCTGGAAGTGCTCTCCAACTCGGTGATGTACGTGACATCGGTGTCCGAGGGCAAGCCGAAGACCTCGCGGGCCTCTTCTCTGACCACATCGTGCATGTCCGAACCGGTGGCGGCCAGTTCCAATGCCCGCGGTGCTCCTCCGGGAGAGAACATCTCGCGCACCGAAGGGATGTTCAGGTCTCCGTCCAGAGGTTCCTCCACCTGCCGTACGGTGAAGCCTCCGTTGACCGACTCGACGGTCAGAAGAAGCGAGGTCCGGTAACCGGTGCCGCCCACGAGCAAGGTCCCAGAGCGGGCGAGTTCCTCACACACGGCCACGACCCCGAGCAACAGCTGAGAGCTTGTCCGGCGTACCTCCACGAATTCCTCGTGGCAGAACACACGCGGACTGAGATCCGGCCTTTCACCGGCCAAGACGTAGTTTCCGACACGATCGGGATCTGTCTCCAAGAAACGGCCAGCGGCCTCAAGGAGCGCCTCGCGCGTCGAGGAGTTGACCGAGACAACCTCCTCTTTGGCTGTGCCAGGGTAATCGGACCAGGATGGTTGCAGGGCGGGCCAAGCGGCGGCCGCGACCCCAAGCGCTAAAGCGGCGCTTCCCCCTGCAGCCAGCCACCGACCCGAAGCCGCCATTCGTCCCCCGCGCGTTTTTGACATCGCTGCCCCATGATTCCAGCCGAGTTACTTCCTGCTCTTCTTGCCGCCACTACAACGAGAGATCAAAGCACAACGTAGATCATTTTGCTGTGAGTTTTCAGACCCGGCAAAGTGCCGACCTAGGATGATCCACCGTGCAACGACTTGCGCTCTTCGATCTGGACAACACCCTCGTGGATCTCGACAAGGCGTTCCAGGTATGGGCCACGGAGTTCGCCCAGGCGCGTGGCTTGGAGCGTTAGGCGGTTGACTGGTTGATCGAACTCGACCGCGGCCTTCTAGTTGCGAGAGTACACAGAGGCTCCATAGGAGTTACGCAGTCCGGCTCCGCCGCGTGAAGAAGTCGAGACGCTGACGATGGACCGGTCGCTGCGAGTGCGGATCGGTCACCACCTGGCTGGCCGGGCGGTGCCATACATCGGCTGCTACCGCTGTCCCTGAATCTCCGAGGTCAGCGGTGCCCCAGGACGTTGACCACGCGACCGTTCGGATCACGGACGAAGAACCTGCGGACGCCCCACTCCTCGTCCTGCAACGGATGCACGATCTCGGCACCACTGTCACACATGGCCACATAGGTGGCGTCCACATCATCCACCTCGATGCTCATGTCCGGAGTGACGGGTGCCGTCTTGTCACCGGTCATGATGCTGACCTGCGCCGTGGGAGCGGACGGAGAGGCGAGGGTCATGATCCAGCCGTGGTTCATGACCTCCTCCAAGCCCAGGAGGCCGTAGAACTCCGCGCTCTCCTCCAGGGCTTCGGACTGAATGTTAGGGTCGATTCGACGCGCCGACATCGGCGACTCCTACAGCAGGCGTACGCGGGACGCCTAACGGATCAGTGAGACCTGGGCCGGACAGCTCCGGAGTAGTACTCCTGCACTCGAGTGTATTGATCCACCCAGAACACGTCTTTCTCATCCTTCGAAGCGCCTGGCCGGAGCAGCTTAAGTTCTGTTGCTAGAGCGTAGAAGCCGCCACCCGGGTCAGTTCCGCCCTTATGTGTAACGAGTGCCGAAATCATCAGCTTGGTTTCTGGATAGGTCCTATCCACGATCAGTCCCAAGAGGTATCCGATACCAGCTCGCTCATCAGCCCGCCCAAAGTCGAAGCCAGAAAGGCCAGTTCTCTGCATCAAAGCATTGTTGAGATCTTCGTACGATGTCTCACCTGGGCTTTGAGCACGCTCGATGAGGAACTCCAGCCCGACCTCCGTAAGCTGATCCCACGTCTCTTCGTCACGGCTGTACTTGTACATTGAATCGCCTCCATCGAAGATGGTAACGAGAAATCCGGAAGATCGGGCGGCATATGGACAGATCGTCAAGGATCTTCGAACCCCTGCCTGTGTGACCCGACAGAATCGCTTCTGCTCGATTCATAGCCCCTCGCCGTCGACCGTTAGCGCTGGTAGTACTAATCCGAAAAACGGGGCGTTACCAGGCAGGACGGGATCACTACAGGATGGGACAGGTTCAGAACGGCCGGTCTACGATTGCCAGGTCCCTGAACGTCCCTTCTTACGGGCAGGTGAGATGGCGAACGAGCGGTTGCGGGTGGCTCTCTTCGAACACGGCACCACGGTCGACACACTGGCCGAGGCCGTCGGAGTCGACGCCAAGACCGTGGAGCGGTGGATCACCCAGGGCCGCATACCGTACCGAAAGCATCGATTCGCGGTCGCCAAACTCCTCGGCCTGGAGGAAGCGGACCTGTGGCCGGGCGCGCTGATACTCAAACAGACGGCGGCGGTGTCCGAGAGCGAGATCGTCACCGTCTATCCGCACCGCTGGACCGTCCCCAAGGACACCTGGGGACGTCTGTTCTCGGCGGCCGAGCGGGAGATCGGCGTACTGGTCTACAGCGGCATCTTCATCGCCCAGGACACCGGCATCATGCGCCTGTTCGCCGAGAAAGCGGAGGCGGGCGTACGGGTGCGGATCCTGCTCGGAGATCCTGCTTGCCAGGAGGTCGCGCAGCGTGGCGCGGACGAGGGTCTCAACGATGGCATGGCCGCTCAGATCAGGACCGCGCTCCTCCTCTACCGGTCACTGCGGCAGCGCGACGGTGTGGAGATCCGGCTGCACGACACCATCTTGTACAACTCCATCTACCGCGGCGACGACCAGCTTCTGGTCAACACCCACATCTATGGCAGGTTCGCCGCGGATGCCCCGGTCATGCACCTGCGCAAGGTCACCGGTGGCGACATGGTCTCGACCTACGTCGACAGTTTCGAAGCCGTCTGGAACCGGGCCACCCCGGTAGAGTCCTGAGCCATGGCCCGCCGGCTGGACTTCTACGACGACCCCTCAGCACCCGCGCCCAACAGTCTGGTTCCCTCGGTGAACGTCGTGGTCGTCAACGACGCCGGGGACATTCTGATGATCCACCGCACCGACAACGACAACTGGGCCGTCCCCGGCGGAGCGATCGACCTGGGCGAGTCCCTGCCGGACGCGGCGATCCGGGAGACGCTGGAGGAGACCGGGATCACCTGCGAGATCACCGGCCTGGTCGGCACCTACACCGACCCCAGGCACGTCATCCTCTACACCTCCAACGGCGAGGCCCGCCAGGAGTTCTCCATCGTGCTGTGTGGCCGGCCGATCAGCGGCGAGCCGACCCCGAGCGATGAGTCCCGCGAAGTGCGGTGGGTGCCCCGCGACCAGGTCGAGTCACTGACCATGGATCGGTCGATGCGGCTGCGGATCGGCCACTTCCTGGCCGAGGCCACGGGGCCGTACATCGGATAGCCAGGTATCCCACCTGGCAAGCACCAACGCGTTCTAACTGCCTAACTGTCGTGCTGCCTAACTGTCGTACTTTCTCAGTTCGTTGGACAGCGCACTTTCGACCGCTCGCACGGCCGAGGTGATGCACAGGGTCGCGTTGGTGATGGACCGGCTGACCAGGTGCTCGGAGCCGTACCGAGAGTGGATCTCCGCCAGACGAGCATCGACGTCCAGGACGAGACCGTCCGGACTGGTGGTCATATCGCAGTAGGTCAGCGCCTCCACCAGCTCCGGACGCTCCCGATCGAACTCCTCGCTCAGCGCATCCAGCAGACCTCGCTCAGTCGCCTCGTAGACCGCGCACGAGTGATGTGCGACCAGCCGGGTCAGCTGGTCATCGGCCTGGTGGACATCGCGCAGGTAGCGGGCACCGTCCAGCGGGTGAAAGCCGGTGTCGACCAGCTCGGGTGAGTAGCCGATGTCGTGCAGCCAGGCCGAGGCGGTCAGCAGATCGGCTTCCTCCCCGAGGATCGGTGCCAGCGTCTCGGCCCGCGCGGCCACTCCCTGGGTGTGTGCCCACCGGCGCGGCAGAGGCGCGGCAAGGAGTTGTTTGGCCAGGTCACGCGCCCAGTCAGCTTGTCCCATGCGGTTCACGATAGACGCCGCCCCCCGGAGCGGATCCAGAATTGCAGATGAGACGTCCCAGGACGTCTCAATCATGGAGAGGCCGCACAAACCGACCCCTGCCATGTTCCGTCGTGATCAGCCCCTCGCGCTCCAGCTCCGCCAGAGCGTGACGGACGGTGTTGCGCGAGGCTTCATGCTGCCGCCGTAGCGTGTGCTCGCTGGGCAATGCGGTTTCGACGGCGAGGGTCCCGGCTTGGATCTGCTGGCGGAGGGCGTCCGCGATCTCCTGATAGCGGTACGACGCTTGGGTCTGCGCGTCGGCGTTCTTCACCACGCGCCCCTTTCCGGGCAGCGTGACGATCAGCCCCTCATCCTCCAGAACGGCCAGACTCCGCCGTACGGTCGTCCTGGCCACGTGGAACTGCTGGGCCAGAACCGACTCAGACGGCAGGAGGCTGCCCGCCGGGTAGTCACCGATGGTGATCTGAGCGCGGAGCCGGTTGGCGAGCTGCGGATAGATCAGGCCGCCGGTCAGCCACCTGCTCTCCCTCGTCGGCATCGCGTCAGGAACGGTAGGCATCGACGATCTTGCTGAAGTCGAGGCCGAGCTCTCCCTGCTCCCCCTCGCGCCAGCCGGCCCGGGCCGCGTCGGCGATCGCGTCGGCCGCGGGGAACAGGCGCAGGCAGGAGATGCGCTCGTCGTGCTCGTCGCCCCAGTAGAACCACAGAAACGGCAGGTGGACGTAGATGCGGCGGGTACGGAACGCGCTGTCGGTGACGTCCAGGCACGGCTGGTCTTTCTGGTCGGCGATCAGGACGGCGATGATCTCCCGGTTGATCAGCTCGTTCCGCAGCGCGGTGAGCAACTCGACCTGGTAGGCCTGCTGGTTCTCTTTCACGGTTCCCATGAACAGGACCCCCATCGGATGTGAAGGGTGGAGCCCGTGAGCCGGGCTCCATGCCGATGAGCTTCGCTTTCCGGGTGGGATTCCAGCACCGCAAGTTAGGGACGTCTGGGGACGTCTTGTGTTAGCGTCGCGAGCACTGGCCCTCCTGCTGCGGAAGGTGCACCCCCGATGAACGAAAACCTCCGTCACGCGCTGATCCGGGCGCGGCTGCAACCCCTCGATGTCGCGGCCCGCCTGGCGGTGGATCCCAAGACCGTCTCCCGCTGGATCAGCGGCCGCATCCCGCATCCTCGCCACCGTCTGGCGGTCGCCGATCTCCTCAAGGTCGACGAGCGCGACCTGTGGCCCGAGGAGATCCGGAACCGACGGAGCCTCCCCGGTGAGATCAAGGCCGTCTACCCGCACCGCTGGACCGTGTCGGCCGACACCTGGCGCACGTTCTTCGAGTCCGCGGACAAGGAGATCAGCATCCTCGTCTACAGCGGGCTGTTCCTCGCCGAGGACGCCGGGCTCCTCCGCATCTTGACCAACCGAGCCCAGGCCGGCGCCAGGGTGCGCATTCTCCTCGGGCACCCCGACAGTCCACACGTGACGGCCCGCGGCATCGAGGAAGGCACCGGCGGCGACGTCATGGCCGCCCGCGTCCGAAACGCGCTCACCCTCTACCGGCCGCTCCAGAACGTCGACGGAGTCGAGATCAGACTCCATCACACGGTGCTCTACAACTCGATCTACCGTGCGGACGATGACCTCTTGGTCAACCTCCACGCCTACGGCACCCGAGCCCCCGAGGCACCCGTCATTTACCTGACGCACACCGAAACCGACAGTACGGCAACGACCTACTTGGACAGCTTCGAACGCGTCTGGGAGAGCGCCGAACCCGCAACTCAGACGATCTGAGAAATACTCACCTCAAGTGTCTGATCCCACCTGATGCTTGACGTATCTGTCCAGTTGATGCTTGATGGCTGGCCTAGGGATCATGCATCGATTCCTCATCGTCCGTGACCGCAGGCCCAAGAGGGAGCTGCTACGTCCACTCATGCCGATGAGCGGACTCCGCGTGCGTCAGGGCTGATCGCCCGTAGATCGCGAGGAAGCACTTCAGCTGCTGACCCGGCCGCACACCGCACAGGTCGCTCACCGTAGGCCTCCAGACCCACGATCCGAGGGCCTTTGCCCAGGTCCCGACCGCACGTCGAGCAGAATGGTCTCCAGCGGGCTGTGCGGGAGGCAGAGATGCGTGGAGCGGGCATTCGCCGGGTGGGCGGCGACGTGGAGGTTCTCGATCTTCCTGAGCCACGCGCACTCGCGGCCGACGAGGTGCTCGTCGAGGTCGTGGCGGCCGGGATCGGGAACTGGGACGACATCGTGCGTACGGGCGGTTGGGACGTCGGGGTGAGCCCGCCCATGGCGCTGGGTGTCCAGGGGACCGGGCGGATCGTTCTCGTGGGCGAGGAGGTCACCGGCCTCGCGGCGGGTGACGAGGTCCTGACGCACCCACTGCCATTGCGCGAGCAGGGCACCTGGGCGGAGCGGCTCATCGCGCCCGCAGACCTGGTCGCGCGCAAGCCCGCGGGCGTGTCCTGGGAGGTCGCGGGGCGTTTCCGGTGCCCGCACTGACCGCGGACCAGGTCGTGAGCGAGGTGCTCGACGGAGAGACACTGCTGGTCCACGGCGCCGGCGGGGTCACCGGGAGGCTGCTCGTCATGCTCGCGACGCTGCGCGGGCTGCGGGTGGTCGCGACGGCCGGCCCGTCGAGCGGGGAGCGCGTCCGTGCCGCGGGAGCCCAGGAGGTGCTCGACTACCATGACGTCGCTTGGCCGGAGGAGGTCCGCAGGCTGACCGGCGGCGCCGGTGTCGCCGCGGCCGCCAACGCCGTGCGCGGTGGTGCGGTCGAGGCGATGCGGGCGGTGGCCGACGGTGGACGCCTTGTCACGATCACGTCGGACCCTCCGGCAGAGGAGCGCGGCATCACCGTGTCCAGTGTCTACGTACGC
The DNA here is from genome assembly GCF_050943795.1 of Streptosporangium sp. CA-115845. NCBI lineage: Bacteria > Bacillati > Actinomycetota > Actinomycetes > Streptosporangiales > Streptosporangiaceae > Streptosporangium > Streptosporangium sp. CA-115845. The sequence goes on from NZ_CP191988.1 coordinate 9,043,124, forward strand.
CCGGACGGTGACCGGCTCGCCGCACTGGCCGTCCTGCTCGGCGACGGGTCCCTGACGGTGCCCGTCGGCGCGACGTTTACACTGGAGGAGTCCGCCCTTGGCCTGGCCAAGGCCGTGTCTGGGTCACTAGGCGGCGCCGCCGTCTTGGTGCTCTGAAAGGGGCCTGGCACCTCGGCCACGTTGACCAGCGTGGTGTGGGCAGTACGCCTCCATGCGTGGGGTTCGCTGCGTAAGAGCTTCGCGCTGTTTCTGGGCCTCCCAAGTGTGGACACGCTGACCGGGGTGGACGGGATGACCTTCCGGGTCGCGTCCAGACCGGTTCGCCGGGCCGCCGCGGGACTACGGCAATGCACTCTCATGCCGCGGACCGGTCGTCACAGTTCGTTCAGGGTCGGGCAGCGGGTGCCCGACCCTGCCGATGAACGAGCGGACGCAGACTTCACTTACTGCGGCTCCTGCAACGGCCATACCTCGACCACGCCATGCGCGACGGCGCAAGGCGTACGCGACACGATGTCGATGGCCTCGGCCAGCGTCGCTGCTTCGATGATGGCGAACCCGGCTACGGGAAGCGCGGAAGACATGAAAGGCCCGTCCTCCGTGGTCACCTCGGCCGCGTCGTGGTTACGCACTTGCACGGGCGGACCGGCGATGCCCATGTCGACCCTCTCCTGGCGCAATCGGGCGTCATGCGCGTGCGCCGCGTCCCGCACGCTTGCATCGGTGCGGTCGTAGCCGACTTGATCGCCGTACCCAATGGTCACAAACTTCGCCACAACAAGCTCCTCTCCTGCGGGCGTTGTCGACCGACACTGGCCGTCCCCGCTCATGAATCATCGCCGCCTGAATCGGCGTTCGCATCCTCGCCCTCTCATGCCGCGATCCTCACGCCGCCCCGTAGGCAGGACAAGGAGGCGAGGTGTGATCATGCCGGGTGATGTGCGCGGAGCCAGGCTGCCGCTCTGCGCGCTGATGCGCGGGACAGCCACGCGTCCTGGACCACCTCGGCCAGCTCGTTCCGGGTGAGCTCACCGATCCGACTGGCCCGCAGCAGCACCGACGGGTGACCATCGAAGTGCGCGGTGGTGAAGAACTGCGACGCCTCGTCCTGAACCAGCGCCTGCTTGTCCGCTTCGGACTCAACCCAGAAGACGATCACATCCACATAGCGCTCCCCGGTGTCAGGGTCGACCGCATCCGGCCGTGGGTTGCGGAAGAAGACGAACGACTTCCCGCCCACTTGGTAGACCGGATTGTCGCCGGTCCCGTACTCGACGGTGACGTGCGGCATGGCCAGAGCCAGCTCGTGCACGTCCTCGACGCGGGCTGGCCGGCTTCCGTTATCGTCGGACACAGCCTCAGCGTAGGCGGCTCCCGGTGGAACGTCCGGCCATGCCGCAAGCTGGGCGGTCGGTAGGCGGGTCGGCTCTGGTCTTCCGTCCGGGGCGGGGCGCAGCTTCGGGTATGACTTCGTTCGATGAGTTCCTGCCAGCGACGACCGGAGCGGTGGGTACTGATCCGCTGCGGATGGCGACCGCCGCCTACCTTGCCCGCTACAAGGGCACATCTCGGATGCACACCAAGTCCGATCTTCGGATCTTCCTAGGCTGGTGCACCGAGCGGAACCTGAAGCCACTGTCCGTACAGCGGGCTCAGGTCGAGCTCTATGTTCGCTGGCTTCAAGAGATCCGGCGCTTCCGGCCCTCCACGGTGTCCCGGCGCCTGTCAGTCGTGGCCGGCTTCTACCGGACCTGCGTCATCGACGGGGTGCTGGAGCACTCGCCCGCCGACCATGTCCGCCGTCCCAACGTCCCACCCGAGTCCCCGACTCTTGGGCTGTCGCATCTGCAGTTCGAGGCACTGCTGTCGGTGGCACGCCAGTCTGCCAATCCCAACGACTTCGCCCTGGTCGCGATGCTCGGCCTCCTCGGACTACGGATCTTCGAAGCCACCGGAGCCGATATCCACGATCTCGGCGAGGAACACGGCCACCGGGTCCTGCGCGTCGTCGGCAAGGGGACCCGGGTCGTCCTGGTGCCGCTCCCACCGGCGGTTGGCCGGGCCATCGAACGCGCCGTCGGGGAACGGGTGAGCGGGCCGATTCTGCTCAATACCCGCGGTGCCCGGATGGACCGGCACGCCGCAACCCGACGCCTACGGAACCTCGCGGCCGAATCGGTCGTGCGGCTACCACGGCTCCACCCGCACATGCTGCGCCACACCTTCGTCACCACCATGCTCGACGCAGGAGTCGACCTGCGAGACGTCCAAATAGCTGCCCGCCACGCCGACCCGCGCACCACGATGCGCTACGACCGCGCCCGTAACAACCTCGACCGGCACCCGAACTACATCCTCGCCGCCTACATGGCCTCCGGCACCTGACTCATGACCCCAAAAGGGACTCGAACGCACTGGTCTGCCGAGTTGCGGTCAGTCGGCGAGTACCGCCCCGAAGTGTGTGGCGTTGAGCTGCGGAACATCGATCCCATAGCCCTCAGTCTGTCGTGTTCGTTGCTTCGCGGGCTGCTTCACAGTCGCAGTCTCCGTCGTGGCCGGGTTCAAGTCGGCAGAAGAACCAGTAGGGCAGGCCCGTCAGGTGGGGCGGGTGGAAGCGCCGGTCACAGTAGGTTTCACTCCAGTGGTCAGTGCCTCGCTCCGCCATCAGGCCCACTCCTCGCAGGGATTCGGGCGTGCACGAGACGCAACGCCCATGCCGGAAGGATGCCAGATCGGAACGCTCGCTCATGCCGCCAACCGCGTGCTCATGCGCCGTAGCGGTGCGGAAGTCCTCGTTGGTCGCGTTCCCGGATGGTCGGTTAGCCGATCCTCTGCACGGTGGCACCCCGTCGGATGGCGCGGGGGATCTCGGCGACGGAGTCCACGGTGTCGATCAGGTGGGCGATGCTCTCGGCTGGAGCGGTGGAGCTGACGTCGACGGTGTAGGTGATCCCGGTTGACGTCCAGCTCTCGGTATCGAAGCCGCCGGCTGCGGAAACGCGCACTCCCTGGAGTTCGATTCCCAGTGCGGCGGCCTCCCGGTAAAGGTCGTTGAGGATGCATCCCGCGGCCGCGAGGTGAAGGAGATGTCCTCCGGTGAAGTCCGCCCTGACGCTCACGCCCTCGGGCGTCCACCGATGAGGGAAATGCACTGCGTGCTCGTCCGTCACCTTCAGCGATCCTGCGCTCACGATCACGTTGAAACGATCATCCATGATTCGGCTCCCGGCACCTCGGGCGTACGGACGTAAGACAAGAGTCGTCCTACACGTCGCAGCCGCCAACCGGCAACACAGCACTCCCTCACACGGGAACGCCCGCTCATGCCGCGAAGCGTTACGCTGGCGGCCGCGGGGGACGTTTGATGGGATCGGTCTATGAACACACGAGGACATGAAATCGAGGTCACGCCTGTATCGGATCAGGTCGTGGTGCGAGTCAAGGACGTGGTCATCGCGACCTCCTCCCGGCCGATCGTGCTCACCGAGACGGGCTGTCCACCGCGGTACTACCTGCCGTCGGCGGACGTGAAGATGGACATGCTCAGATCATCGACAACGACGTCGCACTGCCCGTTCAAGGGCGATGCCGCCTACTGGTCGGTTCAGATCGGTGACGGTGTGGCCGAGGACGTGGTCTGGTCCTACCCGGAGCCGTTCCCGAGGGTGGAGGAGATCGCCGGATTGCTCGCCTTCTGGGCCGAGAAGCCAGGCGTCACGCTCGAGGTGAACGGGCAGGCCGCGTAAGCGTCGCGGGTTGCGATCGCCGCTACGCGCAACAGACTGTCCGCCCTGACGGCGCTGAACATCCGCTTCTGCCGCGGAGCGTGAGCGTCGCCTGGTTCGAAACAGTCGGAGCCGTCAAGCATCTGGTGGGACTGAAGTGTCGAGCATGTCCTGGGACACGACAAGCACTCAGTTGCAAGCACTCAGTTCAAGATCGAACGTAACTTATCTGTTCGTTTTTAAAGGCGTGCCACCTGCGGCGGCCCGCCGCGCGTCGGGCGGTCGCTGGCCGCGCTGCGGCTCTTCGGCCGGTCGCGGCCCGCGCCGCCCACGCGCTTTCGATCGCCAGGCTATAGACCTCGTGAGACAAGGAAGCTTCTCGGTGGTGTCGTCATAGTGGCGGCCGTGACGATCGCTCACTTCGGCGCTAGCCGTAGTCGGTCGGGGCGATCGGCTGCCGCGGCTCTCCTCCGTCAAGCCTTGCCACTGGATGACGCAGAGTAGCTGGTGAGCCTGGTCCAGGAGGTGTCGCCGTACGCCACAACGGCGGTCGCTACCTATGGTGGCGCGGTGCTGGCCAGGGCCGATAAAAAGGCTGCTGATGCCACAGTCGAATGGGGACGTGCACTGCTACAACGCATCTTTGGCGTAACTCCCGAGGGGGAAGAGGTACTCGAGGCAATGGCAGAGCTGGCCGCCCAGATGCGGGCCCTGCTGGAGCAGGCTGACGCCGCCGCTGGCCGCACCGTCACCACCACGGTCACCGCATCAGGAAAGGGAGCGGTAGCAGCCGGGCGCGATATCACCGGCTCGGTTACCACAGGCGATCAGTCTCCTATCACTCCTGCTTGATATGCCGGAGACCCTGAGGGGCTGAGATCATTCCGGACAGCGGAATCTGCGGCCGTGAGCTACGCCACCGACTGAAGTGCTGTGTACTCGTCGAGGACTTCGAATGGCGTCCGGTAACCAACAGATGAATGAAGTCGGCGCCGATTGTAGAAGCCCTCGATATAACGGATCACGGCTCGGCGAGCCTTCGCCCGGCTGGTGAAAACATACCGTTTCAGCCACTCGTTCTTCAACGCCGAAAAGAACGATTCGGCCATGGCGTTATCGTAACATATGCCGGTACGGCCAACGGACCTCCGAATACCCAACCTCTTCAGTGCGGCACCAAATTCATCGGACGTGTAGTTCGACCCTCTATCGGAGTGGAAGATCGCGTCCTTTTCAATGGTGAAGGCCTGTACCGCGTTCTCTATCGCCTCGGTGATCAACTCGGTGCGGTAGTGATCGGCCATCGCCCACCCCACCACGGCCTTGCTGTAGCAGTCGATCACCGTGGCCAGGTAGCAAAACCCCTCCCAGGTCGGGATGTAGGTGATGTCGCCTACCAGCTTGACGCCGGGCCGGACGGCGGTGAAATCGCGTCTGACCAGGTCGGGGATGCCCCGGAAGGCGCCCTGCTCGGTGAGCTTCGGCGTGAAGGGCCGCACCTGCGCCGGCAGCAGGCCCAGCTCGCGCATCAGCACCCGTACCAGCTCAGCCGAACAGCGCTCACCGCGGCGCAGCAACTCGGCGTGGACGCGCCGGTAGCCGTACACCTCCTCGTGCTCGTAGAAGATGCCCGCGATCAGGTCCTGGAGCAGGTCGCGACGCTGCGCGGTCGCCGAGGCGGGCCGGTCGCGCCACTCGTAATACCCCGAGCGGGACACCTCCAGCCAGTCGCACATTTTCACAATCTTATGGTTGGCCTTCTCCGCGTCGATCAACTCGAACTTCGCGGTCACCGATTGTTCTCGGCCGCGAAGAAGGCCGCGGCTTTTTTCAAGAAGGAAAGCTTCTCGCGGAGCTCGGAGTTTTCCCGCTCGAGTTCACGCAACCGGGCGCGCTCGGGGCCACTGAGGGAGTGCGGTTCTTCTTCCGCACGCGTTCGCTTGTAGGTGTTCACCCAATTGCCGAGCGTGGTGTCGTGGACGCCGAACTCTCTGGCGACCTCGGCGATCGTACGGGGGCCATCGAGGACCATGCGCACAGCCTCGTCCTTGAACTCCTGGCTGAACCTACGCCTGGAACCTTTCGGCATGTTTCTATCTCCTTCGGACTGTTACCACCCTAGCGAGTGGTCTGTCCGGAATCCTTGGAGCACCTCACTCAGCCGGCCTGCGTACAGTCTGGATCGGCTGTGGAGCCTGGGCCGGTCATGAGCGCCCGCCGGACCACGTGGTCACCGACGTGATCCACGCGATGGACATCTTGCGCACCGTCGGCGAGTGACTTCCCGGAGAGAGAATGATGGACCGCAGGAACGCCGGAGAGGCTCTGTCATGAGCAGCGATGTCCCGGAGGGGCAGCTTGGTCCTGACGCGTTTGGCCTCGGTTGGAGACATGATCTCGACCTATTTGGACAGCTTCGAAAGCGTCTGGCCCGGTGCCCACGCCGGTAGGGTTCTGCCCCATGACCTGCCGGATCGACTTCTATGACGACCCCGCCGCTCCTGCGCCCAACAGCCTGGTCCCGTCGGTGAACATCGTGGTCACCAACGATGCCGGGGACATTCTGATGATCCGCCGCAGCGACAACGACAACTGGGCTGTCCCCGGCGGCGCCATCGACCTCGGCGAGTCCCTACCGCAGGCGGCCATTCGAGAGACTCTGGAAGAGACCGGGATCAGGTGTAAGATCACCGGCATGGTTGGTACGTACACCGACCCCAGGCATGTGATCCTCTACACCAGCGATGGTGAGGCTCGACAGAAGTTCTCCATCGTGCTCACCGGCCGAGCCGTCTACGGAGAGCCGACGCCAAGTGACGAATCCCGCGAAGTGCGCTGGGTGCCCCGCGATCAGGTCAGCTCACTGCCGATGGACCGGTCGATGCGTCTGCGGATCGAACATTTCCTGGCCGAGGTCACAGGGCCGCACATCGGATAGCGCGCTTCTGCCGAAGGTCCGTCTAAGCTCCCGAACACCTTTGTCCAGAAAGGAACCCTCATGGTCGACCGCGCCCTCATAGATGAGCTGTACGAGGCCGAGCAACGCCTACAAGCGGCGCAGCTCGCCGGAGACGTCAAGGAGCTGGACCGGCTGCTCGACGAGCGGCTCGTCTTCACCGGACCGCCGGACGGCAGGTGCTACCCGGAGGCCAAGCAGCTCGATCTCCACAACCACCGCTCGCGGACACAGGTCATGACGAAACTCGTCCAGGAGGACCTCACCGTACTCGTCGAAGGGAGCACCGGTGTCACCTGCTTTCTCGGCACGCTGGAGGGCACGTTCGCCGGAACGCCGTTCGGCGGACGGATGAGCTACACCCGGACCTGGGTCCACACGAACGAGTACGGCTGGCGCATCCTGGCTGCCCATGCCAGCCCGGCGTGACGACCGCGGCTGCTCCCAATGAAAAAGACCCCAGCCTATGCCGGGGCCCGAGGCGAGCATCTATGGCAATCAATCGTCGAGAGCGCTGCTGATCTTCCCGTTCGTCCGTTCCTGCTGCCCCTCCATGCACTTGGCGTAGACCCGGTGGAGAACCTCCACGCTGTGCCCGGCTCGCTTGGCCACCTCGGTAGCCGGCACGCCCGCGTTGAGCCAGAGGGACAGGGCAGCGTGTCGCAAGTCGTAGGGTCGGGCGGCGAGCGGTGACCTCACCTGCTCATCGGTGAAGACGAGCGCTCGCGCTTCCTGCCAGACGTAGGAGCATGCCGAGCTGGAGTAGGAACCTCCCTTGGTCGTCCGGAAGAGCCGGCCGTCGTCCTCGGTGCCGTAGGCGTCGATGTGCTCACGGAGTATGGCGACCAGGACAGGCGGGATGGGGATCTCCCTGGTTTCCTTCTTCGCCCGGTGCTTGAGGCTGCGCGACTCGTGGGTCTCCCCCGAGTTGGTCCATCGCTTGTTCGCCTGCGGTCGCGCCCTCTCCAGGATGATCTGACCCCATCCCGCTTCGGGCAGGGTGCAGTTCTTCAGACAAAGGTCCGCCGCCTCCTCCGGCCGCAGACCCGCGTAGCGGAAGAAGAACCACACTCCCTCAGTGGCCCCGAGCGCGCCCGGCTGCGCGAACTCGAGCGAGAAAACTCTGAACTCCGCGAAAAGCTTTCCTTCCTGAAAAAAGCGCCTTGGATTCAGACGATCAACGCAACGCTGCCGGTGGATCGTGGCTCGGATGGGTCGGCCGGGAACGTCGGCCGCGACTTCGACGGCTCATCCGGTCAGCGCTGGTTCATGCAAGCGTCCAGTACGGCCGGCAGCGTGAACGAGATCGTGCTGCGCGGCTCCCTGGATCCGGCGCCGGCGATCGGGGTCGACCTCACCGTGAACAGTTACGCACCCGGTGTCCCCGTGCCCATCTGGGTCCTCTCGGACGCTACCCAGTGACCGGTGCGGGCGCGGGCGTCCCAACGCCCGCGCCCGCACCGGATCTCGGAGCTCCGCAGCCCTGGCGTCAGGGCGCAACAGGCGAATCCGCTCCCGCCATCCGCGCCCACCTACGTCCGTCATTCGCTCCCCAGACGAGTGGGCTCTCGCATCAGTGCACGCGGTTGGTGCGCCGTACCCCTGCGGTGGGAGTCCGGAGACGTCACAGATCGGGTGGCCGTCTCGTCTTGTGTGTGGAAGGCCTCGGTTAGGGAGTTGACGATGAATGTGGCGCTGTGGATCACCGCCGGAGTATTGGCCGCCGTCTGTCTGACCGGTAGCGCCAAGATGTTCGTGCCGCGGGAGAAGATGGCCGCGTTGGGTGCCTCCGCCCAATGGGTTCTGGACTTCAGCCCCGGTGCCCTCAAAGCCATCGGAGCCGTTGAACAGCTGGCCGCTGTTGGCCTGATCCTGCCTGCGGCGCTCGACATCGCGCCGGTCCTGGTCCCGCTGGCCGCCACCGGACTTGTCCTGCTGTTCGCCTGCGCGATCACCATGCGTCTGTGCCGTGGGGAGAAGATCACGATCGTTGGCGACCTGATCTACCTCGCCATGGCCGCTTTCGTCGCTTGGGGTCGCTTCGGCCCCGAGTCCTTCACTGGTTGACCCTCGGGCATCCAGTCCGGTGAGGTATCGCCTTAGGCCAGCGCACCAATCCGGGCGCGGCCCGCCAAACATGGAGATATGGGGCAGGATGCCGCAGTAAGGACGATCGGCGGCGGCCCCAAAGCCGACCACACGAGTCTGGCCGCGCGGCGGCGAGGTGGGGCGCAGAAAGTGCGTGACATCAGGAGTGGCGCGTTGCCGTTCTCTGTGCGGCTATCTGCTGCGAGCCTGCCGGTCGATCATGGACACCAGGGTCGAGACGAGTTCCTCGGCCGTGGTCTGCCACTTGCCGGCGGACAGATGCCCGTTGACCTCCATGTCCGTGATCCCGTGCACGCTGGTCAGCAGCAGTGCCGCGAAGCGCCGGGCGTTCCGTACGCCGATCAGTTCGGCGACGACGGCGAGGAACACGTCCATGGCGCGGTCGGCGGCTTGAGCCGCCGCGTGGATCGCGGCCGGGTCGCCGCCGGCCGGGGAGGCGAACATCAGCCGGTACAGGTGCGGCTGACGGCGGCCGATCGTCATGAGCGCGGACAAGGCGCGCTGGAGCTTGTCGGCCGGGGACGCCTGAGGCTCGGCTCGCACGGCCTCCACCTGGTCCGCGAGCCGGTCCAGGGCCTCGGCCGCAATGGCGGTGAGCAGGCTGTCCTTGTCGGAGAAGTGCCGGTACGGCGCGCCGCGGGTGACCCCCGCGCGCGCCCCGACCTCCCGCAACGTCACCGCGCCAGGACCGCCGCTGTCGAGCAGGTCGGCGGCGGCGTCCAGGAGGGCGCGTCGCGTCGCGGCGGCGGATTCCGCACGGCTGATCATGCGAGCCACTATAGCGTTGACACTGTCATCTGAAATGCCTACCGTTATTCAGGTGACAATGTCATCTGAAACTCGCCCATGTGTCGTCGTGACCGGAGCCTCGACCGGGATCGGCGCGGCCTCCGCCCGCGAGCTGGCCCGCCGGGGATTCCACGTCTTCGCCGGCGTCCGCCGTGACCGTGACGCCGACGCGCTCCGCGCCCCGGGCATCGAGCCGGTCATCCTCGACATCACCCAGCCCGGCCACATCGCCGAGCTCGCCGCCCGCGTCGGCTCGCGGGCAGGCACGTTGCGAGCGCTGGTGAACAACGCCGGGATCTCCGTCAACGCCCCGGTCGAGGCTCTGCCGCTGGAGGAGTGGCGCCGACTGTTCGAGGTCAACCTGTTCGGTCACGTCGCCGTCACCCAGGCGCTGTTGCCCGACCTGCTGCGCCACTCCGGTCGCGTGGTCAACATCAGCTCGGTCGGCGGAAAGGTCGCCATGGCCACCTTCGGCCCCTACGCGGGCACGAAGTTCGCCCTGGAGGCGGTCAGCGACGCCCTGCGCCAGGAGGTGGCGCCGCTGGGGATGCGGGTGGTCGTCGTCGAGCCGGGCGGAGTCCGCACGGAGATGGGCGAACGGGGCATCGCCACCACGAGCCGGCTGGCCGAGGCCATGTCGCCGCAGCACCGAGGTCGCTATGGGCCGCTGGTCGAGGCGATCAAGGCGCTGACCGCGGCGGGCACCACGGGCGGGACCTCCACCGATACTGCCGCCCGGGTGATCGCCAAGGCCGTGACCGCCGCGAGGCCGCGCACCCGCTACACCGTCGGCCGCGACGCGGCCCTGCTCACCCGCCTGTCTCGGATGTTGCCGGACCGGATGCTCGACCGCCTCCTCGCGGCGACCTTGCGCCCTTACTACCCGAAGCCCACCGCCGGATGACCTCGTATCAGGATCAGCTACGCACTCGTTTCCGTGCCGCCCCTCTTCAGCCGCCGCCCGCGCCGTGGCAGCCGTTGCCCCCGGTAGCGGTGGGCGGCCTGTCCTGTGTCGGGTTCGGTGTGGTCCCCGAACGTCCCGATGACCTGTTGCTCGTCGTATCAAGCAACGGCAGGGGTCTGTTCGAGTGCTCGACGGGCACCCGAATCGCCCGTGACCCGGACCCCGATGCCGGGTGGCCTGACACCAACGAACTCGTCCACGAGGGGATAGGTCCGCTTACCGGCGTCGCCGTGCCCATGGCCGGTCTGTGGGGGGGCGGTCTCCACACCACTACGTCTGATGGTTGGACGGTCGACGTCGTTGCCCCGGACTGGCCTGTTGAGAGCGTGATGCTGTCCTTGAACAGCAGTCCCTATCGAGGCGAAGCAGGCTCATCCTGGTGGCACGTGCACCGAGAGGATTCCTGCGAGCTGCGCGCTGTCGGCTTCTCCCCCAGCGGCAAGACTCTTGTGATCGCCTCAAGCTGCACGCTCACGTTTTTTAACCGCCCGTTTGAAACGAGCTGAGAAGGATACGCATTCGAAGACTGTCGAAAGCATTCCACTTCCGGTTGGCATGAAGTTCTGATCACGGTCGAATCCAGCGGATTTTACAACACGGGGAGGGCTATGAGGAGATCAGGTTCACAGTTCGGTCTAACCGACGAGCAGTGGGATGCGGCCGAAGAAGAGGTTCGTCAGGCATCCTGAACGCGGCCTACGATCGCCGTATGACGTGGTACGGAGAGGTCACGAGCGAGGTAGCGACGGTGAAGCTCGACCCCCATTCAGCTCTGATGAGCCACCAGCTCGGAGCCATCTTCGAGGATGAGCAAAAGGCGGGAAGACCTGCTCTGACATCCATCGTCACTCACAAGTACGGCGACAAGGAGCCCGGGAAGGGCTTCTACGAAATGGCTCGTACGCTTGGCTACCGATTCGATGAGCCCTATGTCTTCTGGGCTCATCGGGTACAAGGCATCTTCAAACTCCGCGGAAGGCCCGACCGATGCATACAGGGGCAATATGGACGGCGGGTTTGATGTAAAAACCATGACGCTGAGCCCTCCGATCGTTATAACCACGGACTCAGCAACCATAGAAATCCATCAGGATAATTCTGGATCAACCGCTGAGGGCATCAGCGATCTTCCCATTGGCACGGTGCTGCTGTCCTTCCATGCACTTGGCGTAGACACGGAGCAGCACGTCAACGCTGTGGCCGGAACGCCCGCGTTCAACCAGAGTGAGACGGCCGCGTGGCGCAGGTCGTACGGCCGAGCCGCCAGAGGCGATGCGACCTGTTCGGGAGCGAGGGCCAGCCGTCGAGTTTCCTGCCAGACGGCTGAATAAGCCGAGGAGGAGAACGGACGGCCCGTGCTTGTCCGGAATCTCTGGAGCACCTCACGCTGGCCTGTATCAACTTCAGTAACCCGCCCATCGCCCTCGATCTCGCAATGTGAGAACACAGTCAGCCCTGCTTCTGGTTGGCCGACCGTATCTTGGCGAGAACGCTCTTGATGTCTTCCAGTGGGACATTGTGGCCGCGAGCTTTCAGGCGATCGCGGATGCCCAGCGCCCCCAGCGTTGGGTCCTTTTTGAAAAGGTCGACAATGAGCTTGCGGTTCGCGGTAGAAACCGCCCTGTTTTCGTCGGCCTGCGCCCAATCGTTGATGCCGATGATGTGCGCGTCGGATTGGCCGGTGTCATCGTCGTAAACCATTGAGACCTCCCAGCGGGTCGCCTGGGCCTCGACGCTAAATAGGCATCGGGTGCAGGTCCACGGCAGACGCTGGCATGAACCTGACGCAATCTCGCAGAACCCTGCCAGGCGAGCCGTGTCGATCAGGACCGCTCGACGAATCTCCATCTCTAGGCTGGAGCCCGTTCGTGCCTCGGCTGCCGGCGTGCTGCGACCACGCAACAGCCGTACCGATCTGAGAAGGGATCCTGCGTCACCGGTGACTGCCCATGTCGCGGTTGTGGATCCCCTACCCATGTTTCAGCAGGGGGTCGTCGCCGCGTTGTCCGAGACCGATTGCACGGTCGAGACGCCACCGGACGTGCTGGCATGGCTGCGTCCGGGCCGGCGGAACCTCGTGCTGCTGACACTGGAGTCCGACCACGACTGGGAAGTACTCAACAGGTTACGGGAGGTGAAGGTTGCGCATGTCGTGATCGCGCTGGTCGAGGAAGACTCTGTGGCTCTGGGAGTGAGAGCGGTCCGCGACGGCGCCCGGTCGGTGCTCCCGCGTGGGGTGACAGCCGTGACGCTGAGGCGCACTGTAGAGGCGACGATGGACGGCCAGGCGGTGCTCCCGGCGACCGTCTCCGCGGCCCTGGCCAGAGGCGCGCTTACGGACGCCACGACCTCCCAGTCTCCGGCTCCGGAGCAGCTGTTATGGCTGCGACGGCTGGCGGCGGGCACAACGGTGGCCCAACTCGCCAACCAGGTCGGCTACTCGGAGCGCGCGATGTTCCGGCTGCTGCAGTCGCTGTATAAGGAGATGGGCGTGCGTACCCGCATTGAGGCAATCATCCACGCCCAGGAGCAAGGATGGCTCCACATGACCGTTCGTTCCCAAACTGCACGCTCAGGCTAGGCTTCATGCTCCGACGGGACCGGCCCGTCCATCGTTGATCGCTTCGATCACTGAGTCCAGGCGCCCCGGCTTCCGGCCGGTCTTGTCCAGCTCCTGCAAGAGAACGCTCATACGCCGCACCAGGCCCGGAGAAGGGCGGGTAGGCAGACTCCTGGCCTTTCGGAACGCCTCGACAGCTTCGGACAGGTCAGCCGAATCGTCCAGGCGTCTGCCGCACATGGCGAACGCCTTGAAGTCCCAGGCGGTGAAGTCCCGGTCGTCCAGCTGGATCCGCTCCGTCGCTTCCTTGTGCAACTCCCTGAAGCGTCTGTCAGCCTCTCCGGGATTCGACCGATGCCGGGCAACCAGCGCATCCAGTGCCAGCACGATGAGGGAACGACCCGCCTGCCTGTATCGGGTGGCGCCTCTGATATTGCGTGCGGCCTCGATGTAGTCACCCCCTAGCAGGTGGGCGAAGCATAGAGTGGTCCGCGCCTGTAGCAGAATGACAGGGTCGTGCACCTGCAGCGCCTTCTCCACGGCCGAGGTCGCGTCCTTGATCGCCCCTGTGATGTCATGCCGACCGAGCAGCCAGTCGGCGTTCCCGTCCAGGTAGGCCACCTTCAGCGAGTCATCTCTGTGTCCGTCCACCTCGCCCTTGGCAACGGTGAGTAGGCGCATCGCGTCGGCATCCTGCCCCAGTTCGGCATACCAGCGGGCCAGCTTCAACGCGATCTTGACGGTTCGGGAGGAGGCGTATGCCTGCGCATCAGCGCTGAGTGGATACTCTGGTTCCTCTGGTACGGCCAGCGCCTGCTGGGCAAGTTTGACGGCCTCGTCGTACTGGCCCCAGCGCCGGTGACAATCCGCCAGGCCCTCGAACGCGCTCAACTGAACCCTCAGATTTCCGTCATTCTGCGCGTCTCTCAGGGCGAGATTGTAAGTGTCACAAGCGTTCTCAATCTGGTTCCGCTGCCAGTACATCATGGCCATGTTGGCGCGGATCTTCGTGCGGTTCTTAGGATCATCCAGGAGGTCCGAGTAACGCAGTGCCTTGTCGTACGCCTCGGCCGCCTTGACCATCTGCCCTCGCGCCGCATACAGATCTCCGAGCGCGTTCTCGTTCGCCATCTCATAATGGTCGTCGCCTATGGATCCCCTGACGGCTTCACGCTGCTCAATCAGCAGGAACGGGCAGTTCCATCTACGGAGTATGCGGTCAATGAAATCGATCCTTTCGTAGGCCGATCCGTAGAGGTCGGCTCTCAACGCTGCGTTCAGCGCCGCGAAATGAAGGTAGAGGTCGTCGATGCCACGTGGATCGTCCAACTTACGCCGCCACAGCGCGTCCGAGGCGTCGAGCAGTAGATTTCTCCATTCCGCATCGTCCTCCGGCGTCCACTCCGCGTCCGACGGCGGCAGGCAGTAGCGCTCATCCGAGGTGCGGTGAACGATATGCCTGGCCTGCAGTTTCTGGAGCACGCCGCTGACCTCGTCCTCGGGCGATTCCCCAGCCAGGAGTTCCGCCACCGCAGCGCTCGCAACGGGTGTCTCGTAGGCGGCGAGAACCTCTAGCACGCGGCGCTGAATCGGGTTGAGGCCTCTGATCAGAAGGTCAGAGAGGTACTGCGATACCTCCTTGGTCTCTAATCCGGACAGTTTGCCTGCGAGAGTGGACACAGTCACGCCGTCGCCTGCCAGAATCGCGTACACCCGTTCGGCGAGGCGGAGGTTGCCCTGGAGCTTCTCGTGGAAAACGGTGAGTGCGTCGGGCACCTTCTCCAAACGGAGCACGCCGTCACGGTCAAGATCGTTAAAATACATAACGAATTCTTTGCGCGGCAGGCCACGGATGGTGATGGTCTGAGCTTCCGACGGCCACGTGCGTCTTTCGGGAGACTCCGGTGGAAGCTGCGTGACGAGCAAGACCGTCACCCGGTGCCGGCGGTGAGTGGCAAGGATCTCGAACGCCTCGTCCAGGTCGTAATCCACCAGATGCTTGCTGTTACGGTCCACCAGGTTCTCGGCGCACTCGATGACGATCACTACGGGAGCATTGCCCAGCGCCTCCAACGCCGCTTCGAACCGGGCGAGCGAGGATTCACCGGGCCGGATGTCGGTCGCCGGCCCGGTCCCGGCCTCGAGGTCGTCGATGAGTGTCTTGATGTCCAGCCGTACGCCAGGGATGGCCTCATGCGGGCAAATCCTTGGGTGATCCCGGCCGTGTGTATACCGCTCCAGGTCCTCCAAGACCACTTTCACGAGCTTCGACTTTCCGATACCCGGCTGGCCCCTGACCACGATGACGCCCCACGGGCCGCTGCGCAGTCTCGTTCGAAGCTCCTGGCGATCGCTGTGCCGGTCCAGCAACTCAGGATGCCGTTCGGCCATCTGAGTGGTTACCGGCGATGCGTTGGTGGACGCAGGCTGACCTGGCTGGACTCCATCACCGTTTTGCACGACCGCCGCGTTTGAACTCCCAATTGCTGCCGCTTTCGAGCTCAGCCGCCACGAGAGGTAACCAAGGAAACCGCTCAGAACACCGAATATCCAGCTGCTGCGTTCCAGCCAGGCCCAGCCCAGGGCTACCTGCCCCTTCGGAGCCTCCCACCAGCCTGCTCTGATGCTTACGACGACGATCAGCGCCAAGGCACCTACGGCGAATGCGCCGTACGCGGCACGCCGCCAGCCTTTAGTCCCCACTCCTCATGATTACGCCCAAAGATCCGACATGAAAAGACGTATCTTGCCGCCGACCGTACCGCACGAAGAAAGGTGCTAGTGAGGTGACCACGAACGTTCACGGAGTTTGCTGATCACGCGGCTCAGGTCCAAGGGTGACCCCATCGGCGTTGCTTTTCGCTCCGGAGCCGGGCACGTTCTCTCCGTTGCTTGGCCAGTACGTCGGGATGACGCGTGTTGGCATTACGCCGGCGCGGATAAGCCTGGAGCTTGCGGGCCGGCACGGTGTGATTGGGATGATTCGAGTTACCCATCACGAAGCTGCGCAACGGCCCGAACTGCGCCTCGATCGGATTGGCCCAGGACGCGCCGGTCGGCGTCAATCAGCTGATGGTACAGCGTCGCTCCAGCAAATCCGGGCATAGAACGCCGATGCAGCCGGATGCCGTCGTGTGCAACCGTAGGTCAATGATCGGAGGACATCTAGGGGACGATCTTGAAGGCGTTTCCCGGGTCGGCCATGATTCTCGCCTCCCCTGACCACAGGTTCGAGGGCATTGGGCCTCGACCCGCTCCCATGGATCTTCGCCGGCACCATTTTGTCGGTGCCGCAGTGTGTCCTTCATGTCACCTTCGGAAGGAGTTATAGGCATGTATGACGACGAGTCGGCGTTGCACGATGCGGCCGAGGAGGGTTCACCCGAGGAGGTCGCGGAGCTGGCCGGTCGGGTGGAGGACGTCGACGCCATGTACGAGGGCCGCACCGCCCTCTGGGTCGCCGTGTACGAGGAGCGCCACGACAACGCCCGTGCCCTGGTGGCCGCCGGGGCCGACCCGTGGAGGCCGATGATGAGCGGCTGGTCACCCGGGCGCCTCACCCTGGCCGGCCCGGAACCCGACCTGTTCGGCCGCCCCATCGGAGTGAACGGCCTGACAGATGACGAGGCCGCCGCGGTGGTGGAGGCCGAACGTCTGAGAGCGGCGCTGAGCGACCTCTATTGCGACGGCACGGGGCTGGCGTGCGTGGCCGGGATCGACGCGGCCGAGGCGGCGCGGCGGCTGGAGGCCACGGTCGAGATCCTCGATCCCGAGGAGTTCCTCGACGGGATCGACCCCTTCAGCGAGGAGTCGATGGCCTTCGTCGGCGTTACCGACGTACCCGGCGGCTGCGTTGTCACCCAGCCATGGGGGTACATGCCGCAGACGCCCGGCATCAGCAGGCGACTGTCCGCAGGTACCGTCTGCTACGGCCTGTACGCCAATCCCAAGAGCGGCAACCAGGGCAGCATCGTTCGCGACGGCGAGATCGTCGGCTGGGACCTGCATCCCGGTGGAGCTCCCTGGGAGGACGAGGGACCCCTGGAGGTCCTGTTCTCCTACCTCTACCGGTACGACGCGGTTGCCTACTCATGTGCCTATGCGGGCCTGCGGCTGACTGACCCGCGCGCGGTCACCGGCCCGCCTGACGTGTGGCTGCGTCTGCCAGAACGCGACTACTGGCGCTGATCTCACCTTTCTCGCGGAACCTGAAGGATCGCGGAGCGAGTCAAGGGATGATGAGCGCATCCGCCTGTTCGTGTCACAGGTAGCCCTGTAGTCCCGAACATCTTGCCGTGCCGCGCTTAACACCTAGCACTGCGGGATGTCTTCGGAGTGGCTGACCAGGCAGCCCCAAAACGACGAAGGCCCCGGGGCGGCCCGGATCGTGATCAGCGACTGGAAGGACGACTACAACCACCGCCGACGACACAGCTCCCTCGGCTACCAGGCACCAGTGGCCTGCGCCGCGTCGTGCACACACCGATGAGCAGCCCACGCAGCCACGCGCCGCAACCCCTGTGACGTAAGGTCCCAGGTGTGGACACAACAACCCCGGTACCCCGCGTCCTCGTAATCGGCCTTGACCCGTATCGGGTTCCCGGGTCCTGGGACCCGAAGCCGGTGGCCGACGCGATCGAGGCCGGCATGGCTCGATTCGCCGAGCACGGCGTCGCCGTCGAGACCTGCCTGTTCGGCCTCGACGGCAGCGACGACGTGGAAACGATCGTCAGCCATACCCTGCGCGCGCGGCCCTGGGAATGCGTCGTCATCGGCGGCGGCGTACGAAAATCCGAAGATCAGCTTGACTTGTTCGAGCAGGTCGTCAACCTGGTACGACGACACGCTCCCAACGCGGCGATCGCGTTCAACAGCACCCCGACGGACACCTTCGACGCAGCCGCCCGCTGGATCGACACTCCCGGACCGACCGGTTCCGGCTGACCGGCGCGGCACCTCACCAAAGCACCACCGGACCACCGGCTCTCACCGCGTCTGGATCACTTCTCGGGGTCCCTCCACTCACGCTGCCCCTCCTAGGGCCTGTCCTGTGGATCTTGCCGTGGCGAGGATCGGTCAGGTGGTGTCTCGCACGGCGGAGGAGGGAGCCGCAGCGTGCTGCGGTGACCGACGACAACGCGGCGAGGCGCCGCCTGACCGTAGTGGGCAAAAGATCCACAGGACAGGCCCTAGCGCTGGTGATCCGGGCATCGCCCTGTGACCGGCCTGTTCCACTTGAGCCTGACACAGAGGACAACGCCAGATACCGGGCATCCGCTACTGGCGGGTCAGTATCTTCAGGTGGCTCAATTGGACGATCGCTGACAGGCTTTGTCGCCGAGACCGGACTGGCCCTCCAACCACCGTAACGTCCAGCTTTCACCCTCAGAGCGAGAAGTGACACGAGACACCCGTAGGCGTAACCGCTGCTCATTCCCATGATCGAGCTGTTTTCGCAGGCGTCCTGATCACGTATCGGAGATCACCCAAATCTGCGGAGGAAACGGGGAGAACGACGAAAATAAGGCTCGGGTCGGTGCCTGTCGGCTCGGTACGATCTTCAGACGGGGGAGGAGTCCACCGTGTTCGTGCCGCGGGCGGAGTTCGATCGGCAAGGCCAGGAGGAATCCTGTCCGGAGTCACAAAGATGTATCCATTCATTGACCGTATACAGGCCAAGTGAAAGGATCTGCCGACTCGGCCTGAAATACGCCCCGGAGTGGCCTGTGAACGGAACATTCATCAGTGAGTCTGGATTTACCCCTGATGGTAGTAAAACGCCAAAAATTCTCCCATTCGGGACGGTCTTCACCTTCGCCGACATGCCTTTTAAGATCGAAAGCGGAAATGTCCGGATCACGATCGGCAGCGAGACCGGCTGGGTGGACGCCGCGGCGGTGGTCTCCGACGCCGACGCGGCCCAGGTCGAGGCACTCGTCACCCTCGGATCCGCGCCGTCGATCCAGGACGTCACGAGCGTGCCGGAGTTCGCCGCCCACTGCGAGGCGGTGCAGTCCGCCATCACGGGCCTGACCGACGCCGTTCCCGGCCGGGCGATGCTGAAGGGGCGACTGGAGAAACACCTCGACCGGTTGTCGGGTCTCCTGCTGAAGGTCGGCGCCGTACGGAAGGTGGCCGAGCAGGCCGCTCTGCACTTCGCCGCCGAGGACAGCGCAGGACGGTGGCCGACCATATTGCGGCTGTGGGCCGGCCGCACGGGAAAGGAGCGCGAGGCGGCGTTCAAATGCATTCCCCCCGAGCTCGCCGAGGCGTTCGCCGATCTGATCGAGGTGTACGCGGACGGAGGGCCGGACTTCGACGACGCGGAGGCGGAACACGGTGAGCTGTCCATCACCCTTCGGGTGGCGCTCGACACGGCGACGCTGCGCCCGGGGACCTTCCTGACAGACGAGATGAAGGCGAAGGCCGCGTACGCGAAGCTGCACCTGCACGGACCGAACCTCTTCTCGACTCAGAACGGTTTCATGGTCGAGCTGCCCGAGCCCCGTGTCGCCAAAGGGCTCACCGTCCACTCCGGCGACGTGGTCCTCGACAAGCCGGCGGAAGTCCCCGGCGAGAAGCTGCCGAAGGTGGTACGCCTGACCCAGGAGAAGGAGAAGCTGTACCTCGGGGGCGGGCCGAGCGGCGATGACGTATGCCAGGGAAGCCTCGGCGACTGCTACTTCCTGTCCCTGCTCGCGTCCATCGCCGACCACGACCCCGATCAGCTGAAGCGGATGATCAGGAAGAACAAGTCGGCCTTCCTGGTCACGTTCACTCGGACGATCTCCTTCATGGATCGATCGTTCCGGCTGCCGCAGCTCGTCGACGTCGAGCCGCTCTTCGTACAGAGCACGACCTTGGGTGCGAAAAACATCCTGCTGGGGGCCCGAGTCAGGGCCATATGCGGGAACTCCGTGGTGCAACGCCGCAGGACCCTGGGGGGCGACGCGTACCTGGAAGAGGCGTTCCCGGTGACGACGGCCATCTGGGTGCCGATCATGGAGAGGGCGTTCGCCGCCTTCGTCGCCGCCTACGGCCTCTACTTCACCGACGCTCCCACCGAGGACGCCCCGGAGGAGGACGGCTATCGCCTGATCCGCGAAGGCATGCAGTTCTCCGAGGTACTTTTCGCCTGCCTGTACGGTCACCGGCTCCGCTACAGCCGCGGCGTGAAGGTGGAACCGTTGGGCAAGGCGGTCGTCGAGCGCCCGGAGCGGCTCGACCTGGTGACCGGCGAGCTGTTCAACATGCTGCTCATGGTGGCCGATCAGGTGGCGGGGAGCTCGCCGTGCATCGCGGTGCCGACCGCCTCGGTGAGCTGGCGAAAGGTCGGTGCGGAGCTGATCGCGCTGGGAGAGCGGTACGAGGGCCCGTTGGCACAGTACTTCGCCGAGATCGGGAAGAAGCTGCGGCCCGTACTCGACGAGGAACGTGACACCATCGCGACCCTGGGGAGGGACGCCGTATTCCAGGACGCGTGCGCGCAGGTCACGAAGGCTCTGCGGCCGCTCCGGTCGAAGGAGCTCTGGGCGGACAGGGTCGTCAGGCTGCTCGCGTCACTGGCGGAGCCGATGGCCGAGCACGGCCCGTGCCCCTACATCTTCGCCCGCCACGAGTACGCGATCAGCGGGGTCCGCCTGGTGCTCGCGGGAGACTCGCCGGCCCCCGACTACGTGACCAACCCCGCGCTGGGCACCGCGCTGACGAACGCGGCGTCACTCGTCAAGGCGGTCGCCGCTCTCGATCTCCAGAAGTCGACCGTCACCCTGCGCAACCCGCACCACCGAGGCTCCCCCGACCTGGACGGGAACCTCCCCTTCGAACAGAACACCGGGCTGTTCACCCTGTCTCTCCAGGAGTTCCTGAACTTCTTCCACGACGTCCAGTACGCCGTCGTCAGCCGCCACGCCTGACCACACCCGCATGGCCCGTCAAAGGTCCAGGCCGTCGGCCATGCCCGTGGCCGTCGCGGCTGAGGGGCCGCGGCGATTCCGGGCGCCGAGCCGGTCGACTCGGGTGGCTCATGGGCCACACGGCGGCATACGGTGCCCCCTGCCGGTACTGCTCGACACCGGCGAGGGGTACATGGGTCTTTTCCCGAAACGGGCGACTTACCCGCACACCCCGGGCAGGTCACACACCTTCTTCGTCATCTTCTTCGCCTGGTTGACGATTTTCTTGCCCGCTCCCAGACCGTTGCCGATGTCGGTGTAGAAGAACAGCGCGGCGCCCCGGCGGGCGACGATCCCCAGTTCGGCGGGCTCACGCTCACGCTTCCACTGCTTGTACAAGTGACCTGTGACAGACAGGGCCTCGTCTCCGACTCGCAACGGCTTGCCGACGTAGCCGAACCCGGAGCCGGTGTCGCCCTTCGCCGTTGCCAGCCTCGGGCACCTGGCCAGGTCCGCCCGAAGCTTGCGGAACGCGGCCTGGGCGGACCCGGTGCTCCTGTACAGCACGAGCTGTTCGCTGCTCCCGGAGGGAGCGCTGTTCGAGTATGTGATGGTGCGCATCGCGACCCGGCCGTCGCGGGGTTTCCCCTTCGTGCCACAGGGATTGAGTTCGAGCTGCCGGGACAGACTGTTGCTGATCTTCCACCACTCCTCGTCCTCCACGATCGGTCCCGCGGTCGCTGCGGGCTCGGTCAGCAGGAACCCCTTGGGGATCTCGGCGGCGCCCGCGCGGGCCACGTCGGCTCCGCCCAGCAGCGATCCGATCACCAGTGCTGTTGCCATCGCTTGGTTGATCACAACTGTTGAGACGTGGGGCTTTCTCGACGGGTTCCCCGCTTCCTCACGACGAGCTGGGCGCAGGAGGAGCCTCCCGCAACTCGCCCCTGGCGAGGGTTTGATCTGGCTGCCGGGGTTGGGGTCTCCCGGGACCCATCGGGGATGGCCTCGGCGCGATCTTGCACCTCGGCCGGGCGCACCGTTACCGCCCTTCGCCAACGGCTCGAAGCTCGTGGGCGGACAGGAAGAGGAGGGCGAGTGGCAGGCGATGAGGAGCGTCGATGAAGTCGCCCTCCGGGTGAAGAAGGCACTGGGCGTCGAATGACCTGATGACACACCACCGGTGTCCGGACTACAGAAGGAAGCTCAGACCTCGTGTCGCAACGCTCATCGGCATGGGCGTGCACCGGTAGCCCGTCCAGGTCCGGCACGGCGCCCGCGAAGTGAGAGCCGTGCCGTCGAACGGGAAAACGGCGGCAACAGGACTCCGCCGCGACGGGCTACGCGACCTTGCCGACCGGGGCGGTCCAGGTGTTGCACGACTTGGGGTTGCCGGTGGAGTGGCCCCGGTTGAACCAGTAGGCCAGGTTGGCCCCCTGGCCGAAGATGCCGCCCTTGCCGTTGTCCGCCCCGGCCTTCACCAGGCCCGCCAGGCGTTTGGCATCCTTGGCGGGGTAGCCGAGAGCGGGCCACAGGCTCTTGGCGGTTACTCCGCTGATGCACTGCGCCTGCAGGTTGTAGCGGCGGAGCTGTTCGGACATCTCAGTGCCGTCGTCGGCGTGCAGGGCGTTGTAGGCCTCGGCGATGTCGACCATGTTCTGCACGTGCTCGCCGTACGCCGAGCTCAGCTGCGCGAAAATCTGAACGTCGTCGGACGCCTTGATCCAGTCAGAACGGATCTGCACGATGAAGTTGGCGCGTCTCCCGCAGTAGAAGACCGCTGACTTCTTCGGGCTCAGCGTCCGCCCTCGGCAGTCGGTCTTGTACTTGCCCTTCATCTCCACCAGGGTCGGGACGAACTGCAGGTTGGCTTCCTTGAGGTAGGAACCCCAGGTGTTGTTCAGGCAGGAGATGATCGCGTTGACCTGTTTCGTGACCGAGGCCAGGGTCTTTCCCTTGGCGGGTTTCTTCGCGCATGCCGCGCCGGGGAGCTTACCGGCGACGTAAAGAGAGTTGTTGGTCAAGTCCGGGGCATCGTTGACCGGATACGCGTAGGCACTGGTCGTACCGGAGAAGAGCAGGACGGACGCCCCGGCAGCCACCATGATCGCACGAATCTTCATGGCGATGAACATTAGGGGTATATGTCTGGAAGTGGTAGACGTTTGACGTACGTCCGCTTCTTCCCTTATCTCGAAAATGGGCAACTTGGGCTGCTTCGTCCCGGGTCGCTCACTGATTCCACGGCAAGGCGTTGTGACCTATGCGCGTCATAGGTATCTCTTGAGCAGCACAGCATCATGAAGACGGGATTTCCAGCGCTGCTTCAACGCGGCCTGTACGGCGCGCACGGCCGCGGTTGGCCGGCCAGGCGCTCGGGGCCGTACCGGGAATGGATCTCCAGCGGCCTGGCCGTCTCCCGGCAGGACGCGCGTCCCCGGGCGAGCGGCCTCACACCAGCGGATGTACCTCGGGGTGTGCCTCCCACCAGCGCCCGAAGAGGGGATTGTCGTGCACGTGGTCGACGAACGCCGCGGCGAGGCCGCGATAGAGCGCCCCGGCGGTCGCATCGCCCAGGCGGTCCCTGTGCCACGCGACGAGCAGCCGTGCCACCTGTGGCTCTCCCCTGAGCGGTCGTACGACGGTGCCCGGCGCCGCGGTCCAGCAGGGATCGACCAGCCGCACGCCGTGCCCGTCCGCCACCAGGGGGCGGCCGG
The DNA here is from genome assembly GCF_050943795.1 of Streptosporangium sp. CA-115845. Classification (NCBI taxonomy): domain Bacteria; kingdom Bacillati; phylum Actinomycetota; class Actinomycetes; order Streptosporangiales; family Streptosporangiaceae; genus Streptosporangium; species Streptosporangium sp. CA-115845. The sequence continues at coordinate 9,066,836 of NZ_CP191988.1, forward strand.
CGCCGCTCGGCGCCTCGAAGCGTAACCGAGGTTCGAAACCGGCCGCCCGGCACGAGGCCCGCAGCGCGGCAAGGGAGCCGTCGTCGGCTCCCGGAGGGCTGATCCACGCCTCGTCCTTGAGGTCGGCCAGCCGGATCTCCTCGTTTCCCGCGAGCGGGTGCCCTGCTGACAGGGCGACGAATATCGGATACCGGTATACCAGCGCCCGGCTGGTGACCGGCGGCGCCAGCGTGACCTCGAAGCCCTCGATGACGCCGAGCAGCGCCGCGTCGAGCCGCCCGTGCGTGAGCGCCTCCGCCAGCAGCGCCGTGGAGGGCTCGATCCGTAGTGAGATCTCGCGCCCGGGCAGGACGTCGCCGACCCGGTTGACGATGCTGCCTACGCAACCGACGTGGACCGAGCCCAGTCGCAGGGACCGGGTCTCCGACGGCCCATGCAGGTCGCCGAAGAGCGCGTCGACCTCGGACAGGACGATCCGGGCGCGGGCGATGACCTGGTTGCCAAGCGGTGTCGGCTCCACCCCGGAGCGGCTGCGGACGAAGAGCTCGCCCCCGACGAAGGTCTCCATCCGGCGCAGCAGGTTCGTCATGGCCGGCTGGGAAAGCCCCACCTGAGCTGCCGCTCTGGTCAGGCTGCCCGACTCCGCTATCGCACAGATCATACGGAGATGACGGATATCGAGATCCATAACAAAGAATTATGCGGCAATTAATGACCAGTGCCTGAATTTTCGGACAAAATTTGTTGCCCCTCCTTACGCATGACTGTTTCTTCCTCCTTCCCGCCCCCGTCTCCACCAGCCCGGGGAGGCTCCGGCACGCCGCGATTCCGGTTCCGGGCCGGTCACGTGTGCCGCACGAGGCCGGACGACACCCACTTGTTCGCGCCGGGCCAACCCGCTCCGCCGCAGCTCAGACGGGGCCGCAACGGGGTCATAACCAAGAACTATGTGCGCCTTTATGACCGCCGGTCTGGTTTCGTCACCAAACTACGGGCGGCAACACCACTTCGCTCTCCGAATCCCTGAGCCACGTGGCCCGCCGGTCCGCCAGGACCCGGCGGAGCCCCCGCCGCGTCCTGGCCCGTTCCGGCCGCCGCGACATCCCCTGTCACATCCAACCTCACGCTCGTTCTTCCACACCCCCCGGAGGTTGCTCGTGGGAATCACCCCACCCCTGCGCGCGCTCAGAAAATCGTCACTGGCCGCGTTCGTCCTCGTCCCGGCCCTCGGCCTGGGGCTCGCCCTACAACCGGCGGCCGCGTCGGCCGCCACCGAGCCCATCGCCAAGCCCGTCGTGACGGCATCCGCGGGTAAGACGCCGCCCCCCGCGCCGGCGCTGCTCGCGACCGACGGCGCCGACCACGTCCGGCGTTCTCCGCTCCCGGTCAGCGAACGGGCGCCGATGCCCTCCTCCACCGAGCGGCTGCGCCATGACTACGATCGGCCCGAGCCCGCCCCGGCGCACCCGCGCCCGTCCATGAAGGAGAAGGCGAAGTCCGCCGCCACGGTGCAGGCGGCGGCCGCGTGCACCGTGAGCGACTTCACCAGCCGGACCGGAAGCGCCCTGGTCCAGCAGATCAAGTCCTCCACGACCGACTGCGTCAACACCCTGTTCGGCCTCACCGGCAGCGACGCCTACTACGCCTTCCGCGAGGCGCAGATGAGCAGCGTCGCGTACGGCCTGCGTGACAACGGGTCGTACTACCCCGGTGACAACTCCACCGGCACCGCTCAGCTCGTGCTCTACCTGCGCGCCGGCTACTACGTGCACTGGTACAACGCGTCCACCGTGGGCACGTACGGCCCGTCGCTCAAGACCGCGATCGAGGCGGGCCTGGACGCCTTCTTCGGCAACTCCACGTCCTCGACGGTGAGCGACGCCAACGGCGAGGTGCTGGCCGAGGCGGTCACGCTGATCGACAGCGCCGAGGAGAACGACCGCTACCTCTACGTGGTGAAGCGGCTGCTCAATGGCTACAACAGCTCCTACAACGCGAGCTGGTGGATGCTGAACGCGGTCAACAACGTCTACACGGTGCTCTTCCGCGGCCACCAGCTCCCGGCGTTCGTGACCGCCGTCCAGGCGGACCCCAGCGTGATCGACACGCTGTACGGCTTCGCCGGCGACAACTGGAACCTGCTCGGCACCGACCAGAGCTACCTGGCGTCGAACGCCGGCCGGGAGATGGCCCGCTTCCTTCAGGAAACCGCCCTGCGGTCGAAGGTGCGGCCGATGGCCAAGGCCCTGCTCGACCGCGGCGACATCTCCGGGACGACCGCGCCCATGTGGGTCGGCGTCGCTGAGATGACCGACTACTACGACAAGGCCAACTGCTCCTACTACGACACCTGCGACCTGCAGGCGCGGCTCGCGGCCGCCGTTCTGCCGATCCGGTACACCTGCAGCTCCAGCATCACGATCCGTGCGCAGGCCCTGACCTCCGCGCAGCTCACCACCGCCTGCGACAGCCTCAAGAGCCAGGACGCGTACTTCCACAACCTGGTGAACGACGGCAACCGCCCCGTGGCGAACGACAACAACACCACCATCGAAGTCGTCGTCTTCCACTCCAGCACCGACTACCAGAACTACGCCGGGACGATGTTCGGCATCGACACCAACAACGGCGGCATGTACCTGGAGGGCGACCCGGCCGCGGCCGGTAACCAGCCGCGCTTCATCGCCTACGAGGCGGAGTGGCTGCGGCCCGCGTTCGAGATCTGGAACCTCAACCACGAGTACACCCACTACCTCGACGGCCGGTTCGACATGTACGGCGACTTCACCGCCGGCATCACCACTCCGACCATCTGGTGGATCGAGGGCTTCGCCGAGTACGTGTCGTACTCCTACCGGAACGTGACCTACGACGCGGCGATCACCGAGGCGGCCAAGAAGACGTACCCGCTCAGGACGCTGTTCGACACCGACTACTCGCACGACACGACCCGCATCTACCGCTGGGGTTACCTGGCCGTGCGATACCTGTTCGAGAAGCACCCGGCTGACGTCAGCACCGTCCTCGGCAACTACCGGACGGGCAACTGGAGCGGCGCCCGCACCTTCCTGACCAGCACCATCGGCACCCGCTACGACAGCGACTGGTCGAGCTGGCTCACCGCCTGCGCGTCCGGCTCCTGCTCGGGCGGCGGCGGCACGAACAAGCCGCCGACCGCGAACTTCACCTCCACGGTCAGCGGCCTCAACGCGACCTTCACCGACACCTCGACCGACTCCGACGGCACGATCGCCTCGCGCTCGTGGGAATTCGGCGACGGCGCGTCCTCGACCGCGGCGAACCCCACCCACGCGTACGCCGCGGCGGGCACCTACCCGGTGAAACTGACCGTCACCGACAACGGCGGCGCCACCGTGTCGACCACCAGGCAGGTGACCGTGACGTCCGGAGGCGGCACCCTGCCCGAGTGCACCTCGTCCGACACCAGGGAACTGGGCAGGAACTGCCGGCGTGGCAACGTGTCCGCGACCGCCGGTAACCACGCCTACTTCTACCTGTACCTCCCGGCCGGCACTACCAGGATCGTCGTCACGTCGTCCGGCGGCACCGGGAACGCCGACCTCTACTACAGCCCCAGCGCGTGGGCCACGAAGTCGGCGTACACGCAGCGGTCGACCGACTCCGGCAACAGCGAGACCCTGACGGTGACCAACCCGGCGGCCGGCTACCACTACATCAGCCTGTACGCCACCACCGCATTCTCCGGGGCCTCGGTGAAGGTCGAGTACTGACGCCTCGTAACAGCTGATCATCCATGCCGGGACCGGGCCTCACGTCCGGTCCCGGCCCTCGGCACCGCCGGCCGGGTCTCGACGCCACAGAGATCTCACCGTGGCACCGGCACCGGGAACGCCGACCTCTACTACAGCCCCCGTCACCCGCGGACCCTGGCCATCCTCAATGCGGGGATCCGTTGGACGTTCACCAAGAAACAAAAGGCGGCGGGGTATTCGGCGTCCCGGTCACGAAGCAGGAAGCGCAGACCACGCATAACGGAGGCGGGACCTCAACTGCTCACCCGGATGGGGAGGGACTCCCAGGTCTCCAGTGTGTTGTTGAGGCCTCTGCGGGGCGGAGCGGCCGGCTCGATCTGCTTGATGCGGCGCGCGAGGACGGTAAGCAGGACTTCGGCCTCAAGCCGGGCGACGTGCTGGCCGACACACTGGTGAATGCCCATGCCGAAACCCAGGTGGCCTGACGGATCGCGGGTGAGATCGAAAGCGTCGGGATCGTGCCACCGGCGAGGGTCGTGGTTGGCCGCACCGAGCAGCATGAGGATCTTCTTGTGCTTGGGGACGGTCGTGCCGGCGAACTCCGTCTCCGTGGCGGTGGTGTGGAACACGATCCGCAGGGGGGAGGCCCAGCGTACGGCCTCGTCGAAGGCGACGCGCGCGAGCTGCGGCTGCTCACGTAGCCGCTGCCACTGCTCCGGATGCGTGGCGAACGCGTGCAGGATCGCGGCGATCCCGTGCACGGTGGTGTCGACCCCGGCCGACAGCAGTGAGCGCACCACGAGCGGCGCCTGCTGCGGCGTGATGTCGCCCCGATCGGAGGCGGCCCAGATCTCGGCGCCGAACCCGCCCTCGGCGAGAACCTCCCGGGCGCACAGGGTGGTGACCCACGCGGAGAGTTCGGCCAGCCGCTTCGCGCTGCGGGTGAAAAGGTCGTTGAAGGGGCCGAAGGCGTTGAAGACCAGGTCGCCGTAGGCCAGGAGATCCTCCCGGCCTTCGTCGGGCAGGCCGACCGCGTCGGGGAAGACCTTGAGCGGGAAGGCGGCGGCCAGGGCGGGCATGGCATCGAACTCGCCGCCCGCGGCGACGAGCCGATCGACGAGCTCCTCGGCGTCCGCGGTCCACTGCTCGCGCAGCCGCTGGAGCACCCGCGGGCTGAGGACCTTGGTGAGTACCCGGCGAGGGGCGTCGTGCAGGGGAGGGTCCGACTCAGTCGGCATGGCGGGAGGGCGCCAAGGCTTCTCGGTGTGGAAGTTGGCCAGACCGACACCGGCGCCGACCTGGAAGTGCTGCCAGTCGAGCATGGCGGCGCTGACCTCGTCGTAGCGGCCCAGCGCGTAGACGTCATAGCGGTTGAGGTACACCACCGGGCCCGCCTCGCGCAGGGCGATCTGCATGGGGGTTCGGTCGCGTAGGTTCTCGTGGTCGAACGGGTCGATGTCACTGGTGGGGAGGGCGGCGGCATCCTGGTGGATGGAGGTCATGATTCGGCTCCGGTGAACGTGATGGACGCTCGGTCACAGGTCGAGGACGAGGCGGTCGCCGCGGGAGCGGGAAACGCAGATGAGCATGCAGTCGCCCGCGGCCCGTTCCGCCTCGTCCAGAACGCAGTCACGGTGGTCGGGAATACCGTCGAGCACCGCGGCCTCACAGGTGCCGCAGGTGCCCTGCCTGCAGGAGGAGAGCATGTCGACGCCCGCGCCGCGTACCGCGTCGAGGATGGAGACGTCCGGGTCGACGGTGACGCTCTTGCCCGAGCGGCGCAGTTCGACCTCGAACGATCCCGTGCGTGCCGGCGCGTCCAGTTCCGGCGCGGTGAACCGCTCGGTGCGCAGGCTGTACTCCGGCCACGGGGAGCAGGCCGACTCGACCGCGGCGAGCAGGGGGGCGGGGCCGCAGCAGTAGACCTTCGCCCCTTCTCGTGGCGTGCCGAGCCAGGGGGCCAGGTCCAGCAGGCCGTACTCGTCCTGCGGTACGAGACGCACTCGGTCGCCGTAGCGCTCGAGTTCGTCGCGGAAGGCCATCGACGTGCGCCGGCGCCCGCCGTACAGCAGCTTCCACTCGGCCCCCACCATGTCGGCCTGCCGGATCATCGGCAGCAGCGGGGTGATCCCGATGCCTCCGGCGATGAACAGATATTCGTCCGAGGGCACCATCGGGAAGTGGTTGCGGGGCCCGCCGAGCCCGAGCAGGTCGCCGGGCCGCAGGGTGTCGTGCACGGCGGCGGAGCCGCCGCGGCCGTCGGGCTCGCGGAGTACGGCCACCCGGTAGGTGAACGCGTCCCACCGGTCGCCGCACAGGGAGTACTGGCGGGTCAGGCCACTGGGCAGGACCAGGTCCACATGTGAGCCGGGAGTCCAGGCCGGCAGCCGCTCGCCCTGGGGGTGTTCCAGGGTCAGCGCGACGACGGCGTCGGCGACCTGGGTTCTGGCGGCGACGCGCACGATGGTCTGGTCCGACCTGGCGGGGACGGAAAGGTCCTGGTCGGTCATCCGGCCTTCTCCGGTTCGGTGTGGTGACCCAGCAGTTCGTAGTCGGCGAGGTCGGGCGAGCGGGTGATCTCGTAGTACTCCTGCAGCGCGAACGGCCAGACCTGGGAGGCCCGCCCGAACCGGTTCTGGTACCAGGTGCTGACCTGGACGGCGCCCCAGGCCCTGAGCTTGTTGCCGGCGTCGACCCGGTCGCAGAACTCCTTCAGGGCGCTCTCCTGCGGGTCGAGGGACCGGTACCCGGATCGCAGCAGCTCCCCGATGCACTCGACGGTGTACTCGGCCGCGCACTCCGCCATGAAGATCGCGCTGCCGTTGACCACCACGCCGGTGTTGGGCCCCATCAGCATGAACAGGTTGGGGAACCTGGGCACGGTGACCCCGAGGTAGGCACGGGCGTCCCCACCCCAGTACTCATGAAGGTCGAGGTCGTCTCGCCCGCGGATCGTCATCGGCTCCAGATAGTCCGAGGCGAGGAAGCCGGTGGCGTAGACGATGAGGTCGACCTCGTGCACGGTCCCGTCGGCCGTGCGCACCCCCTTCTCGGTGATGGCCTCGATGGGGTCGACGACGAGGCCGACGTTCGGGCGCTTCAGCGCGTCCGCCCACACCCCGTTGTCCCGGGTCATCCGCTTGGCGCCGGGCGGGTAGGTGGGGGTCATCTTGGCCAGCAGATCCGGGCGGTCGGTGAGCTGGCGGCGCAGGTGCTCCAGCAGCTGGCGGCGCAGTTCGGCGTTCGCGGCGGACGTCGAGTCCGGATCGGTCCACTCGGGATCGACCTTGACGAACGGCAGCCGGCCCTCGGCAGCCAGCCAGAACTGCCAGAACCGGTACCAGCGGCCGTAGTACGGCACGTGACGCAGCAGCCAGGACATGCCGGGCCGGATGTCATCGTGGTAGGTCGGTGTGGGCAGCATCCACGGCGCGTTGCGCTGGAACACCGTGAGGTGGTCGACCTGGCCGGCGATCGAGGGCACGATCTGGTACGCGCTGGCGCCGGTGCCGATCACCGCCACCCGCAGGCCGGTGAGGTCGAGGTCCCGGTCCCATTGCGCGGAATGGAACGAGCGGCCCGCGAAGGTGTCCCGGCCGGGGATGTCGGGGATGTTGGGGCGGTTGAGCTGCCCGACCGCGGTGATGATCGCCTGGAAGTGGTGGGTGGCGGTGTCGCCGTCGGAGTCCCGGGTGGTCACGTTCCACCCCAGCGCCGCCTCGTCGAAGCGGGCCTCGACGACCTCGGTGCCGAAGCGGATGTGCGGACGCAGCCCGAACCGGGTCGCCACGTCCTGGAGATAGGCCTCGATCTCCACCTGCTCGGAGAACTGCTGCGGCCAGTCCGGCTTCTGGGCGAACGAGTAGCTGTAGGCGTAGTTCGGGGTGTCGAGCCGGCACCCGGGGTAGACGTTCTCCCACCAGGTGCCGCCCACCTCCGGGTTCTTCTCGAACATCACGAACGGCACACCGGCCTGGCGGAGGCGGTACGCCGCGGCCATGCCGGCGATGCCGGCCCCGATGACGGCGACGGTGAAGTCCGTCTCCGGGGCGATGTCCTGCTTCGACCAGTTCGGTGCCCCGTATCCGCGGGGAAGCCCCAGTTCGTGGCGGAGCAGTGGGAGGTATTCGGGTCCGGCGTCCTTGGTGAGGAACCGCATGCTGCGGTTGAGGACGTCCGTGCCCGGCTCCTCGGCGAGGACCGACCCGCGGTCACGGAAACGGACGAGCGCCTTGAGCGCCACCTCGCGTGCGCGCTCCAGGCTCGCCGCGCTCATCCCTCCCTGCGGAGCGATCACGGAGTCCATGGGGGGCAGCGGCGGCTTGAACTGGTCGCCGAGCAGTTCGGGATCGTCGTCGACCAGTGCCAGCGCGGCCAGCAGGGCGGGCACTTCCGCCTCCGCCAGCGCCCGCGCGATGAAGTCGTCGTCCTCGGTGATCGGCAGGATGTGGTCGTAGTCGAGTTCGGCGGAACCGATGACGTCACGGTGCTCTCGGTGCATCGGCATCGGTGGTCACACTGTCCCGTTGTGGAGGAAAGCGGCGATCATGCGGCTTGTCTCCTCCGGGGCCTCGATGTTCGGCTCGTGGCTGTAGTCGACCTCCACAGCGGTCGCCCCGGGCGCGAGGTCGGTCAGCTTCTTGGACCATCCGGTCTCCAGAAGCGTGTCGTACCGTCCCTCGACGAGCAGCAGCGGCGTCTCCAGCTCGCGCATCCGGTCAAGGAAGGTGTCCGGGGGAAGCTGCCGCTGCACGGCGGGGTTGCTCAGCCGCGGCGCCATCAGCGACTCCCAGTGGCCGGGGATGAGGCTGTTCTCATGCCGCCGGCGGATGTGGTCGTCCAGTCCTTCGGTGCTGCGGACGATCAACCGGGTCATCTTCTCGGCCGCCTCAAGGCTGGGCTCATAGTCGGCGAGCGCGGCGATGCCCTCGGGGACCCGGAACGGTCCACCGGTGCCGGAGATGCTGACGGCGCGGTCGACCGGCCAGGGACTGCCGGGTTCCACCAGGGCCCGCAGCAGCAGGGAGCCGCCGAAGGAGGCGCCGACGAAGTGTGCCCGGTCGATGTCCAGCGCCTGGCAGAAGGCGGCGATGTGCACGATGCGCGCCGCGTAGGGGGACCGGTCGAGGAAGACGGCCTTGTCGGTGCCGCCCCAGCCGAGGAGTTCCGGCGCGACCACGTGGAAGTCCTTGGACAGGGCGTCGATCACCGGTCCCCAGCAGAGTTCCGCGGTGGTGCCGAAACCGCCGTCATGGATGAGTACGACCGTGTCGCGCTGGGGGTCACCGGCCTCGACATAGGCGGTGCGGAAACCTCCGGCCATGACTGTCTGCACGGGGCGACTGGGCTTGGTCACGCTTGTGCCCTTCCTCTTCAGTACTGTGATGTGTTTCGGTGATGTGTTTGCGGGGGGCTCAGTGCTTCACTGAGCCGCCGTCGACGCAGAGCGTCTGGCCGGTGACGAAGGCGGCGCCCGGGGAGAGCAGGAATCTGACCGGCCCGACGATGTCCTCCGGAAGGGCGCGGCGCTTCAGCGAGCGGCTGCTGATGTTCGCCTCCTCGGTGTGCGCCATCGGCGCGATCATCGGCGTCGCGGTGATGCCCGGGCTGATCACGTTCACCGTGATCTCGTCGTCGCCGAGTTCGTCGGCCAGGCAGCGGGCGAACCCGATGACCCCCGCCTTCGAGGCGACGTAGGCGAAGAGGTTGCGCGGCCCCTTGAACACCGTGCCGGAGGCGAACAGCACGATCCGGCCGCCCTTGACCATCATCGGGACGATCGCCTGGGTGAGCGCGATGCTCCCCTCCAGGTTGGTGCGCAGCACGCGCTGCCACACCTCACGCTCGGTGTCGCGGAACGACGACCAGTGGGTGGCCGCCGCGCAGTGCACGAGGTGGTCGACCTGGGTCACGCCGCCGGCGGCGAGCCCTTCGCACATCGCCGCTATGCCGTCGGCGGTGCTCAGGTCGGCCACGACGTACTCCGCGCCGTCGACTCGCTCCTCGGGAACGCGCAGGTCGACGACGACGACCCGCAGCCCGTCCGCGCACAGGGATCGGGTGATGGCCGCACCGATCCCGCTCGCGCCTCCAGTGATGACGGTGACCGTCATACAGCCGTCTCCTTCCCCAGGTGCCGCTCGCCGCCGACCGCGGCGAAGAACGTCGTCAGCGCTTCGGTGAACGCTTCCGGGTTCTCGATATTGGACAAATGGCCGGCCTGGGGGATTACCCGAAGGGTAGCCCCAGGGATGCCGTGCTCCAGTTCCCGCGACAACGGCAACGGGGTCTTGTCGTCGTCCGCTCCCGCGAGCACGAGCGTGGGAACGCCGATGCCGGCCAGGCGACCGGTGTTGTCCACCCGGAAGGTGACCTCGGAGGAGGCGAGGTACGCCTCGGCCGAGACGGAGGCGATGGCGTCGTGCAGCACGGCGCGGTCCCCGGCCGCGAGCGGCCGGGTGAGGGTCTCTCCCAGGTACGTCTCGGCGTAGCCCGCCATGCCCTGCTCGGACACTCCCCGCCCGATGGTCTCCATCCGGCGGTCGGCGATCTCGGGCGCGAGCGTGGCGAAGGTGTTGGCGAGCACCAGGCTGCGAACGCGATCGGGATGCCGCTCGGCGTACGCCACCGCCTGGATGCCGCCCATGGAAAGACCCACCAGGTGCACCTCGCCGGAGACGGAGGCGAGTTCCGCGTGCAGGTCGGCGACCCAGTCCTCCAGACGCAGCGGCCCCTTCCAGGCCGTGCCTCCATGACCCCGGCTGTCGGGAGTGATCACCCGGTATCGGCCGGCGAGGGCCGTGACCTGGTGCTGCCACAGGCGCCGGTCCGTCCCGAGGCTGTGGAGGAGCACGACGACCTCGCGGTCGTCCGGACCCGTCGTCATCGCCGATGCCTCACTCATTGTCGAAGTACTTGATGACGGCGGTGGCTCCGCCGTCGACGGGCAGGGCGACGCCGTTCACCCCGGCCGCGGCGTCCTGGCACAGGAACTCCACGGTGGCGGCGACCTCGTCCAGGGTGACGATCCTCCCGGCCGGGCTACGCCGCGCCATCTCGGGGATCTGCGCCGAATTGAACATGGCCGTGTCCATCGCGCCCGGGCACACGGCGTTGACGGTGATGCCGGTTCCCCAGAAGTCGGTGAGGAGGGACCGGGTCAGGTTGACCAGTCCCGCCTTGGACGCGGCATAGCTGGGGCACGGGTATCCGGTCAGGCCCGCCACCGAGGCGACGTTGACGATCCGGCCGTTCCCGCGATCCAGCAGGTCCTGGGCGAACGCCCGGATGACCGCGTAAGGACCGCCGAGGTTGACGTCCACGGCGCGCATGAACGCGTCGTGATCAAGGTCGAGGAGCAGCCGCCGGTCGATCGCGCCGGCGACGTTGACGATGATCGACGCCGGGCCCAGACGCGTGGTGACCTCGTCTCGCCAGCCCTGCACGGCTGCCGCGTCGGTGACGTCGACCTGCCACGACAGCGCCGTCCCTCCGTCGGAGACGATGCCCTGCGCCGTCTCCGACGAAGCCTGCCCGTCGAGGTCGCCACACGCCACGCGAGCGCCCGATCGTGCGAGAGCGCGCGCCACCGCCCGGCCGAGGCCGCCTCCTGCGCCGGTGACGACGGCGGTCCGGTCACTCAGTGGACCGTGCGGGGGATGGGACATGGTCGTGGCGTCCTTTCGGTGTTGGGGCATCGTGCGTTCAGCGGGCTTTCCGGGCGGCGAGGCTGGTGCCTCCCACCGCCCAGTTCTCCGGCTGCACCCGCTCGACGAGTACGTGCACCGCCGCCGGGTCGGAGCCGGTCGCCGTGACGTACGCGTCTGTGACGGTTCGGAGCAGGTTCTCGACGACCTCCGGGCTCAGCGGTGCGGCGTGGTTGATGCGGATCAGGGGCATGACACTCCTCCGAGTGCGTCGATGGAAAAGGGTGGCGGTCGCCGGCCGGGTCAGTTCTGCGCGACCGGGTCGTCCAGACCCGCCGGACGGTCGGAGCCGGTACCGGAGGCCGCCTCGCCGAGGCCCAGATGGCGGGTTTCGCCGGCGATGAACGCCCCCAGCAGGAACAGCACGCCGAAGGCGGCGATGCCCATCGCCAGGCGGGAGGGGATGTCGCTGACCTCCGGGCTGAAGAAGGTCACGATCGCGGGCATCACACCGCCGATCGCGAAGCCGAGGTTCCAGCTCAGCCCCGTGCCGGTGGCGCGGATCTCGGTGGGGAAGCGCTCGTTGAGGAAGATGAGCATCGGTGCGCCCGCCGCCATCACCACGAAGGCCATAAGGGCCGCGACCACCGTGACCAGGACGACCTCGCCGGGCTGACGATCCGCCAGCCACGGGTACACGAAGGGAACCGCGACGAGGACGAGCGTCCCGAACCCGACGAACACCGGACGGCGGCCGTACCGGTCGCTGAGCCGGCCACCGACGATGCCACCCGCGATCACACCCAGGTTGGCGATGATCAGGATGATCGCCGCGGGGGTCTTCTCGATGCCGATGTTCGCACCGAAGAAGGTCGGGAAGAAGCCCACCGTGAGGTAGTAGAACGCGGCGCCGCCGGCGGTGACGGTGGTGTTGACCAGCATCACGGTGCGATACCGGCCGGTGAAGACCTGCCGCAGGGGCGACTTCTGCCGGGCGGGACGCTCCTGGTTCTTGGCCCACAGCGGGGACTCTTCGGTCCGGCGGTAGACGTAGAAGCTGAAGATGGCCGTGACGATGCCGGTGAAGAACATGACCCGCCACCCCATGGTGGTGAAGGCCTCTCCCGGGAACAGCGTGGAGATCACGAAGAAGGCGATCGACGCCAGGACGGCTCCGGCACCCGCGCCGCCACCCGCGACCAGGCCCGACATCAGGCCGCGATGCCCGGGCTGGACGGTCTCGGTTCCGAGCGTGTGCGTCGACGCCACAACCCCGCCCACGAAGATGCCCTGGATCATTCGCAGAAGGAGGAACAACGACGGCGCGAGGTAGCCCGCCGTCTCGTAGGTGGGTACGGCGCCCATCAGGGCGGTCGAGATGCCGACACCGCTGATGGACACGAGCATGGCGAGTTTGCGTCCGTTGCGGTCTGCGTAGGCACCGAAGAGCGCCGAGCCGAGCGGCCTCAGTAGCAGAGTGACCGCGAACGAGGCGTACACGAACGTCAGCTGCAGGGTCGCGTTCCCCTCCGGGAACAGCAGCGGACCGATGGTCGAGGCCACGAACAGGATGACGGTGAGGTCATACAGGTCCATCGCCCATCCGGTGATGGATGCGATGCCAGCCGATCGCACCTGGCGTTTGCGCACGCCGTTGACATCGTCCACGTGGTTCTCCTAAGGCCGGGGCCCCAGCGATTGCGGGGGGGTGGTGTGCACCATATGCAGGCAGTTTCTCAATGCGCAATAGGTTGTTCACCATAGCGGAACACTTCTTCCGGGGATCGGTCCGCTATGGTGAACAACATGGCTGACACCAAGGCACTGTCATCGGTGAACCGGGCGCTGACGATGATCGAGCTCCTGGCCGAAAGCAGCGGCCTCACCGTCACCCAGCTCGCGGACCGGCTCGGCACCGGAAAGGCGACCGCCTTCCGGCTCGCCAAGACACTCGTCGATCGTGGCTGGTTGGTGAAGGACGCGGACCTGCACTACCGGCTCGGCCCCGGAATCCTCGGCCTCTCGCCCTCCACGCAGGCGAAGCACGACCTCAAGGCCACATTGCGGCCGATCCTGGAAGAACTCCACGATGCCACCAAGGAGACCGTCCATCTCACCGAGCTCCACGGCCGGCACATCATCTATCTGGAACAGCTGGTCTCACCGAAACCGGTCCGCTCCGTCAGCACCCTCGGAAGCCGCTCCCCCGCCCACTGTGTGTCGCCGGGACTCGCACTCATGGCCGCCCTACCCGCCGAAACACTCAACTGGATCCTGGCCGTCCCGCTGCAGCGCTATACCGAGCGGTCGATGACGGACCAGGCCGAGATCCGCGAGGAGTTGTCTCAAGTGCGCGCCCGTGGATACGCGATCAACCGCGGCTCCTACCGTCCCGAAGTCGGAGGCGTCGGAGTCGCGGTCGTCGACGCCCGCCGAAGGCCGATCGCCGGTATCTCCGTGTGCATGCCCAGCTATCGGATGCAGACCGCGGACCTCGCCGAGATCGGCAGGCGTCTCATCGACGCCGCCGCGGATGCCCAACGCAGGATCACCCTCGCCCGCATCGCCTAAGGCCCCTGACCTGGGGTTCAGCGTGCTCCCCTTAGCGATCACATACGGCCGGGTGTCACCGTGTGCAGCCGTAGGCCAGTGATCGCGAAAGGGATCCTCACTGCTCCGGCCCGGAACTCCGGATCAAGGCGACGTCTCGTGGTTCCTGACACGACCGAACCTCTCTTGGTTCGGTCTCCACGTTATGAGGGGGTGCGCCGCGAAGTGCTGTTGGACCGAGCGGAGGTGAAAGGACTCCGCCGCCTGTCTGTCGTAGCGGACAGGTGAAGCTGGCGGCAGCCTGACCTGGAGGAACGCCGGGAAGGGTGGGAGCAGCCGCGACGAAGTCGGGTCGGCTCGGGACTACCGGATGGGCCGGGCCCGGTGAGCGAGAGAGGAAGGTGTACGCGAGGAACCGGTGTTGTTACGCCTCTCGATAGCGTGCCGGCTCCAACCCGGTGGATGTGGGCTGGTCAGCGGTGCGTCACCGTCACTGCCTCGCCGTGCCATGGCGGAGGCGGTCTCGGTGAACTTCCAGGTCGGTTTCCCCTGCTGGGCCTGGAAGGTCACGGTGAAGGACTACGGCGTAGCCGTGGCGAGGCCGCAGGGGTATAGCCGGGCACCTCACCTCTCGATCGGTCGGCAGTGAACGTGGGAACCGTCCGCGCATCAGTCCCGCTCCCGGGCGCATCCGGCGTCTTGGGGCGGGATAGGCGCGTTGCCCGCCGAAGAGCGCGGACGGGACGGAGCCGCCGTAGTACTCCGCGGCCGGGATCGACGGGCCGACCGTGGCCGCGATCGAAGCCCGGCTGGGAGTGCAGCCGTTCTTGATGCAGCTCAGGGACGAGTTGAAGGCCCGTACCTATCGTCTGTCGCCGGTGCGGCGGACGCAGATCCCCAAAGCCAACGGGAAGCTGCGTGATCTGGGCACCCGACGGTGAAGGATCGTGTCGTGCAGGCCGCGCTCAAGGCGGTGCTGGAACCCATCTTCGAGGCCGGCTTTCTGCCGGTCTCCTACGGGTTTCGGCCCAACCGGCGCACCCAGGACGCCATCGAGGAGATCGTCTACCTGGCCCGGCGTGGTTATCACGTCGTGCTGGAGGCCGACATCGAGGCGTGCTTCGATCAGATCGATCACACCGTGTTGCTGGAGCAGATCCGCTCCAGGATCTCCGACGAGCGCGTCCTGGCGCTGGTGAAGGCGTTCCTCAAGGCCGGGGTGATGCACCACGGCCTGTTCAAAGACAGCCTCACCGGCGCTCCCCAGGGCGGGATCTTGTCCCCGCTGCTGGCCAGCATCGCCCTGACGGCACTGGATGAGCACTTCCACACCCGGTGGCTCACCCTGATGGGCACCGGCTACCGGCGCACCAAGCGCAGACACGCCGGGCAGGGCAGTGGACCATCGAACCGGCGGCGACAAGCTGACCACCGGGCACGACACGTGGAGAGCCCGTTGCGTTGAAAGGCGCACGGCGGGTTCGGGACGGCGGCTCGGGGAAACGGACCGGTGGCGACACCGACACCGCGCCCCGAGCCGACCGCACAAACCCACATCGGATAAGGCATGCGTCCGAAGGAGACCCGGAGAAACCTTCTCATCCATCTGATGACGATCGTTTAAGTTGTCAGTGGTGCTTCGAGAAGTGCGATCGGAGGTGTTCGCGGTGGCCCCTGGACCGCAGGCGGGTCGCGGCGCCGACGGCACGGATGGCGCTGACGGTGTCCTTCGGAGCCGCGATCGGGAACCTCCCGTCCCGGTACGGACCCGGGTGAAGCACCGGCCCCGCATGATCGCGACCGTACTGCTGATGGGAGTCTGCGCCTGCGGGCCCGCCGTACCGCCGTCGGCCCCCGACGGACAGGCTCCGAGCATCCCTTTCGAAGAAGATGTTTCGCCGGCGTGGCTCGGCCCGTCGGAGACACCCCCACCCGTGCCCTCTCCCGTTCGGAAGGCCGAAACGCCTTTCGCACGGGCCTACCCTCGGGCCAGGATCCTGTGGATCCCCTCCAGGGACACGATGTCCCGTTCCGTCGTCGGCGCCCTGCCCGACGGGCGGCTCATCGTCCGCAGGTTCTCCCGGTACCTCCCGTACCTCGACCACGTCGACATCCTCGACCCTGTCACCGGCCGCAGCACGCTGTTGCAACGCAAGAACAGGGAGTCGTACACCGCCGCCGCCGCGGCGCACGGCACGCGCGTGGTGAAGCTCCTCGGAAACAGCGAGCCGGGTGGGTGGATTCTCGAGGTCACCGACATGCGCACCGGCCTGACCCGGCAGGTGATGAACACCTGGGGCGTTCCCGGGGGGCACTGCGGGACCGCCTGGCGATATCCCATCGACCTCCAGTTCCATCGAGGTGAGCTCTACTTCTCCGGGTGCGTCACCAACGCCTCCGGAGACGTGGGCGTCTACCGCATGGGCCCCGGCGACAGGACTCCCCGGCTGTGGCTGCGGGGACTGTACGACATCGTCTGGGAGGGTGACACCTTCCTCGCGAGGTCCCCTGTGGTGGCGGCGGATTCGTCGGATCCCGAGGAGTTCACCGGCTCGCCGCCGGCCCGTTACGGCCCGGACGGGGCCAGGCGCGGCGTTCCCGATCCGGCCTCGTACATCGCCCAGGTGGGCAGGGACCGGGATCGCCTGGAGTACGGCGACGGCACCGTCGCCGGCCTGGACCCGCGTGCCAGGAACGTCGACATCTCGCGGCACGGACGCTTCGCGGCGTGGCGCGAGGGCGGGGTCGGATGGCTTCTCGACGCCCGGACACGTACCGCGGTGCGCCTGCCAGGCCGGGAGACGGACAAGGTGAGCATCTCCAATGCCAGGTACCTCCATTGGAAGACGGCGGGCGGCTACCACGTCCTGGACCTGGCGGCTCTGAGCGGCCGGGGTTGAGCGTCCTCATCCATGGGCCCCTCCACCGGCACCGGTGGAGGGGCTCCGGGTCAGCGGATCAGCCCGGGGGGAGGTTGCCGTTCTTGGCGACCGGCAGGGCCAGCTGGCTGGCGCCGCTGAGGGTGGCCTGCTCGACCGGGAGGCCGGCGAGGACGGGGTTGATGTGCCGCAGGGTCAGCGAGACCGTGGGCAGGGCCGGGGTGACGATGTCGAACTTCTCCAGGTCGATCCACCGGACGATGTTGAACACTTCACCCGGGATGTTGTCACCGGCCTTCTGCACCGGGACGCACAGCTGGCGGGCGTAGAGGATCTGCGCGCCGTGCGTGGGGATCATCGGGGTCAGGACGGGGTTGAGCTGGCGCAGGGACACCTGCTGGTTCAGCGGGTTGTTGGGGGTGATGCCGTAGCACTTGAGGTCGATGTGGCGGACGAGCGACAGCACCTCGGCGGGTGGGGCCACGTTGTTCTTGATGACCGGCACGCACAACTGCTGCGGGGTGTTCATGGAGATCTGCGTGCGCGGCAGGCTCTGGAACAGCGGGTTGAGGTGGCTGAGCACCAGGCCCGTGGTCACCGTGGTGCCGGAGATCTTGTAGCAGGCCAGGTCGATGTACTTGATGAAGTCGAGCGCGGGCGACGGCGGCGTCTGGGTGTTCTTGGCGACCGGCACGCACAGCTGCTCACGCTGGCCGAGGGTGACGGTCTCGATCGGCAGGGTACTGAGCACGGGATTGATGTGCCGCAGCGTGAGCGTGGTGGCGGGTGGCTGGTACGGGTTGGTCTTGAAGCATTCGAGGTCGAGGAAGGCGGTCAGATCCTTTGGTGTCGGCAGCGCGAGGGCGGCGGCGGGCGGCACGCAGAGGAATGCCACGGCGAGCACCGCGACGGCGGCGGATGCGAGGCGCCTGAGCATCGATTTTCTACGCCCGTGAATTCCGATTACGGCTCGGTTCATTGTGGCTCCAAAAATCTGGGGGGTGGCCTTCTCAACATCGAGTGTGTGCCGCCACAACCGGACTTTCAATATCGCTACCAGTTTTTGTGGTACGCAAAATTCGGGCCGACGGGCCATGGAGTTACCATCAGACATAAAAGCATTGTCAGCTCACTTATAATCAAAACACAGCGACTTTATTGAGGCTCTGTCAGCCTGATGGCGCAGGCCATCAAAAATGCGCACCGAGGCGGGTTGACATGAGAACGCACCCACGGTAGAACCGAGACACCCCAGAGATTCCGGACAAATCACTTGCTAGGGCTGCAGTAGCCAAAGGTTATAGAAGCCTGCCGAGTCAGGAGTGCGCATGGCCCTCGACGGCCCCCGCACCGAAGAGGTGGAATATTCGGCGGCCCGTTGGCCGTACCGGCACATTTTACAATAACGCCATGGCCAAATCGTTCTTTTCGGCGTTGAAGAACGAATGGCCGAAGCGGCACCTTTTCGCCGGTCGAGCGAAGGGCCACCGAGCCGCGATATCGAGGGCTTCCACAGCCGGGGCCGACTTCATTCATCCGTTGGTCATCGGACGCCATTCGAAGTCCTCGACGAGTACACAGCGCTTCAACCGGTTACGTGGTTCACGGCCGCAGATTCCGCCGTCCGAAACAATCCGGCCGCCGGTGCGGTTGGCCCAAGATTTTGCTTGAAGCGGAGCGCGGCGTCGAGCATGGCCAGAACGCGTTCGCGAGGTGGGCCGGCGGGGTCCCCTGTCACCACCACTCGGCACCGTGAACTCGGTGAGGCGCCAGGATGGTGCCCGCCACCCCTTTCCCAAGAGGTGTTGGAAATGCCATAATCCCAACATGTCTTGGGAAAAGGGTGACGGCCTGGTGCCGCTGCGTGCGCTGGCGAACCCGCTCCGGATCCGCATCGTGTCGCTGCTCACCGGTGCGTCCATGTCGGCCACCGAGGTCGCGGAGGAGCTGGACATCGCCCACGCCTCGGCCAGCTACCACCTGCGCCAGCTGGCCGAGGCCGGCTTCCTGCAGCAGGTGGACGAGCGGCCGTCACCGGGTGGCAAGGGCAGGCCCCGCCGGCTCTACCGTTACGACCCCTCCAGCGGCGCGCGGATAGATCGCGCGAACGGCCGGCAGCTCCTGCACGAGGCGCTCACCACCGACCTGGCACGGCGCCTCGCCCAGACCAGGCTGCAGCGCATGTCCATGGACGCCGAGGTATGGCTGGATCGCGCCGTGTGGGAGGAGATCGTCGGGCTGGTCGAGCAGGCGGTCGCGCTGGCCCACGACAAGGCAGGGCCGCCCCGCTCCGGCGACCGGGTCAAGGTGAGCATGACCGCGATCCTGCTGGAACTCGACGATGTGCGATGACCCGCCTGCTGATGGCGTGCGCGGGAGCCTGCTTCCTGTCGCTCGGGCTGCTCATCCCCACGATCCCCAAGTACGTCACCGGCCCGCTGGAGCAGGGTCCTGGCCTGGTCGGCGGCTGCTTGGCGATCACGGCCGGGTGCGCCGTGCTCTTCCGCCCACTGGCCGGTCGGCTGGCCGACCGGCGCGGCCGCAGGGCGGCGGCCTGCACCGGCGCCGCGCTGCTGGCGATCACCTCCTTCGCCGTGCTCGTGGCCGATTCGCTGCCGCTGTTCCTGGCCTGCCGGGCCGTCGCGGGAGCCGGGGAGGCCCTGGCCTACGTCGGTCTGGCCGCCGCGGCCAGCGATCACGACCGTCCGGGTGCCGCGATCAACCGCTTCTCCATCGCGGTCAACGCCGGCCTGCTCGCCGGACCGGCGCTCGCCGAGGCCGGCCATTCCGTCGCCGGCCTGCGGGCCGTATGGGCGCTGTCCGGAGCCGTCGCCCTCGCGGCCTTCGTGGCCTGCCTGTTCCTGCCCGCGGGCCCGGCCGACGCCGGCGATCCCACCGGCCCGAGGAAGGCCGGGCCGCTCGTGCATCGCGCGGGACTGCGTCCCGGGCTGGCGTACTGGGCGTCGGTGTGGGGATACACCGCCTTCAGCGCCTTCCTCCCGCTGCACGTCGCCGCGCTGGGCGGAAGCGGCAGCGGCCCGCACTTCCTCGTCTACGGCGGCGTGCTGCTCGCCGTGCGGCTCGGCGGCCAACGATGGACGAACCGGATCGACCCGCGTGCGACGGCGACCGCGGCGCTGCTGGTCACCGCGGCCGGGCTGGCCCTGCTCGTCGCCTGGCCGTCCGTGACCGGGGCGCTGGCCGCCGCGGCGGTGATCGGCGCCGGGCAGGCGCTGGGGCTTCCCGCGTTCCTCACGATGGCGGTGGCCGGTCTGCCCGCCGCGCGGCGCGGCTCGGCGGTGGCCACCACGACGGCGTTCTTCGATCTCGGGTTCATGACGGCCGCGCTCGCGCTGGGCGCCATCGTGCAGTCGTCCGGCCTGGCCTACGGCTTCGCCGTCGCGGGCTGCGTGCCGGCCCTGGCGCCACTGCTGTTCCTCTCCCGCTCCCGCAAGGCCCGCAGGACCTCACCCCAAGGAGACAGCCATGACCATTCCCACCACTGAGCTGGCCGGCTACGCCGACGTCGTCTTCGACGTCGCCGTACCGGTCGTCGCCGGCGACCGGGTGCTGATCAACGCCGAGATCGAGCACGCCCCGCTCGCCCGTGCCCTGGCCGAGGCGGCCTACGCCCGGGGTGCCCGCTATGCCGACATCTGGTATTTCGACCCCTACGCGAAACGATCCCGGGTCCAGCACGCGGACGCGGCCACGCTGAGCGAGGTTCCGGCCTGGTTGGACGCACGCAACGAGGAACTGGCCCGCCACTGCGGCATCCTGCTCAACATCCGCGGCGTCGTGGCACCGGATCTCCTCGCCGGGCAGGACCAGGTACGGGCGGGCCTGGACCGCATGCCGTACCTCACGTCGAGGCAGCGGCTGCAGCTCGGCAACCTCGTCCGCTGGGCGATAGTCCCCTGTCCGACCGCGGAATGGGCGCGCGCGGTCTTCGGGGAGCCGGACGAGACCCGCCTCTGGCAGCACCTGCGCCCGATACTGCGCCTGGACCGGCCCGATCCCCGCGCCGCCTGGGAGCAGCGGATCACCGAGCTGCTGGGCCGCGCGGAGGTGCTGAACGGGATGCGGCTCGACGCCGTCCGGTTCGAGGGGCCGGGCACCGACCTGACCATCGGCCTGCTCCCGGACGCGCACTGGACCGCGGCGCGCCTCGAATCCGTGCGGGGGCACCGCTTCCAGGCCAACCTCCCCACGGAGGAGGTGTTCACCACGCCTGACTACCGCCGGGTGGAGGGCACCGTCCGTTCGACGCGGCCACTCGCGCTCAACGGGAGCGTCATCCGCGACCTGGAGCTGACCTTCACCGGTGGGGTGGTGACGGAGGTGAGGGCGAGCGCCGGCGCCGACGTGGTCCGCACCCACCAGGCGACCGACGCGGGCGCGGCCCGTCTGGGCGAGCTGGCCCTGGTCGACGGCTCGTCGCCGGTCGGGCGATCGGGCCTCACCTTTCTCGAGACCCTGCTGGACGAGAACGCCACCTGCCATCTGGCCTGGGGTGCCGGCCTGCCTCCGGGCGTGCCCGAGCACCTGCGCGAGCGGGACGCCGCCGGGCTTGAGGCGGCCGGGGTCAACATCTCCGGTGTGCACGTCGACTTCATGGTGGGCGGCCCCGACGTCACCGTCACGGGGATCGGGCATGACGGCGGCGCGATCGAGTTGCTCCGCGACGACGAGTGGCAGGTCTGAGTCGAATCCGCGTAGGACGGCACGCGCCGCGCGGGATCAACGGACATCGCCGTCGGTACCTCGGTCTCCCCCGCGTGATGTGTCGGTGACGGCGCATATGGTCAGGGGATGGCGGAGACGCTGATCGGCGAAGGTTCCCGGCTGGAGCCGTTCCGGGCCGAACTGACCGGTTACTGCTACCGGTTGCTCGGCTCCGGCTTCGAGGCCGAAGACGCGGTGCAGGAAACGCTGCTGCGTGCCTGGCGGGCGTTCGACCGCTACGACGAGCAACGGGCGTCGCTGCGTACCTGGCTCTACAGCATCGCCACCAACATCTGTCTCGACATGCTGCGCAGCACGCAACGCCGGGCCTTGGCCATGGATCTCAGCCGGGCCGCGGACGGCGGACCGAGCATCGGTGCGCCGGTGTCGGAGCGGATCTGGATCCAGCCGGTTCCGGACGGTCTCGTGCTGCCGATGGACGGCGATCCGGAAGAGCTGGCCGTGCGGCGGGAGACGATCCGGCTGGCGTTCGTCGCCGCGTTGCAGCACCTGCCGCCCCGGCAGCGGGTGGTGCTGATCCTGCGCGATGTGCTGACCTGGAAGGCCGAGGAGGTCGCGAACCTCCTGGAGACCACCGTCGCGTCGGTGACCAGCGCGTTGCAGCGGGCAAGGTCGACGCTCAAGACGGTTGACGTCATGCCCGGTGAGCCGTTCCGGCCGTCCGACCCGGGCCAGCGCGAACTGCTCGCCCGCTATTGCAGCGCGTTCGAGCGTCACGACATCACCGCGCTCGTCGCCCTGCTGCACGAGGACGCGACGATGTCGATGCCTCCCTTCACCTGGTGGCTTCGCGGCCGCGACCGGATCGAGCAGGCGCTGCTGGACCCGGACGCGTCCTGCGCGGGCGCGCGTCTCGTCCCGGTCGCGGCGAACGGCTCGCCGGCGTTCTGGCAGACCAGACCAGGTCCCGACGGCGTCCACGTGCCCTTCGCGCTGCTCCTCCTGGACGTGTCCGAGGGCCTGATCAGCGGCATCACCGCATACCTGGACGCCGACCGGCTGATCCCGCTTTTCGGCGCTCCGGCTTAGTCCTGCGGACACCGATGAGTTTCGTGACGCCACCGCGTATCACCGTGGACGGCTCATCACAGCAGACCGGAGGAGCGGACATGACCACTGTCCAGCCCATCATCGTCACACCCGACCTGGATCGACTGCAAGCCTTCTACGAGCGCCTGCTCGGCGCGGTGGAGGTGATCCGCTTCCCCGGCGACGGGCCCACCTTCTTCGTGAACCTGAAGCTGGGTGACTCGGAACTCGGACTGGTCAACGAGGCGGCGACCGACCTGTCCGCCCCGCAGCGGATCCTGCTGAGCGTGCGGGTCGACGACGTCGACGGCTTGCTGGAGCAGGCCGGAGCGGCCGGCGGACGGGTGCTCGGTCCGTCGACCGACATGCCCTGGGGAGAACGCGTGGCCCACATCCACGACCCTGACGGAAACATGGTCAACCTGACCCAGCCCCTCCAGGAAAGCGCCGGATAACTCAGGCGACGACGCGCTACGTACGGTCCTGGTGCGGGAAGGTGGGGAGGGTCGGGGGTTCGAAGCCGGCGCCGGCCTGCGGGTCGCCGGTCGACTGGGTCAGCAGCAGGCGGGTGGTCTCCAGCAGGTGGTCGTACATGGCCTGCGCGGCGCCCTGGCTGTCGCGGGCCCGGATGTTGTCGAGGATGCGCTCGTGGACCCGCCAGATGTCGGAGAGCGTCCGCGTCTTGGTCGTGGACAGGCCCCGGGCGGACATCTGGGCGCGCGTCATCGCGACGCACTGGGTCACCCGTTCGTTGCCCGCCGATTCCAGGATGAGCTGGTGAAACTTCACGTCCTCCTCCTGGAAGAGACGTTCGTCCCCGGCCTCGCCCGCCTTGCCCATC
This sequence comes from Streptosporangium sp. CA-115845, assembly GCF_050943795.1. NCBI lineage: Bacteria > Bacillati > Actinomycetota > Actinomycetes > Streptosporangiales > Streptosporangiaceae > Streptosporangium > Streptosporangium sp. CA-115845. The sequence goes on from NZ_CP191988.1 coordinate 9,090,261, forward strand.
TTCTCCAGGGCCTCGGAGACCATCGCCAGCCGGCCGTCGTTCATCATGGTCGCCGCGCGGTACACCGAGGGGACCTCCAGCAGGAAGCGGAGCGAGTAGATCTCCTCGATGTCACGCGTGGTCATCTGGAGGATCCGGACCCCGCGGCTGCGCTCGAACCTGACGACTCCGTGCGTGGCCAGCTGGAGCAGGGCCTCCCTGACCGGAGTCCTGGACACGCCGAGCTGGGCCGCTATCCCCACCACGGAGTGCAGCGTCCCGGGAGCCAGTTCGCCGGTGATGATGGCACGGCGAACCACCTCGAAGGTCCGGGCCGTCAGCGATGCCTGGTCCACCGCAATCTGTTCCATCCGACAAACTCCCGGGGGGATCGGTCCGGCGCCCGATTGACTGATCAGACACCGCTGTTGGGCAAGAACGGTACCACGCGCACAGTAGTGCAGCATGCAACATGCAGCACTACTGCTCCGCTGGATCAGAGGAACGAAAGATCTGCACCCTCGGCGGCCGGGAGCACCGTCTGCGCGTACAGGCGCCGCCAGCCGCGCTCGGGCAGCTCGGGCGGGACGAAGTCCGCGCGTCGCCGCTCCAGCTCGTCCTCGTCCACCAGCAGATCGAGCCGTCGCGCCGCGACGTCCAGCCTGATGAGGTCGCCGTTGCGGACGAGCGCGATCGGTCCTCCGGCGGCGGCCTCCGGGTCGCAGTGCAGCACCACGGTGCCGTAGGAGGTGCCGCTCATCCGCGCGTCGGAGACCCGCACCATGTCCCGGATCCCGGCGCGGGCCAGCTTGGCCGGGATGGGCAGGGCACCGGCCTCGGGCATGCCCGCGGCGATCGGGCCCGCGTTGCGCAGTACCAGCACGTGGTCCGGGGTGACGTCCAGATCCGGGTCGTCCAGGATCCGGGCCGCCTCCTCCGCCGAGTCGACGACCAGCGCGGGGCCGGTGTGGTTCATCAGGTGGGGACTCGCGGCGGCGGTCTTGATGACCGCGCCGCCCGGGGCCAGCGTGCCGTGCAGCGCCGCCAGACTCCCCGCGGGTCCCAGCGGGTCCTCCAGCGGGCGGATCGTGGTCTGCCAGTCCTCCCATGCGGGGGTCTCGGCGAGCAGCGATCCCAGGGTGTTCCCCGAGACCCCGACGGTCTCCGGTTCGAGCAGCGGTTCGAGGACCTTCAGCAGCGCGGGAAGCCCTCCGGAACGGTGGAAGTCCTCCAGGTACCCCGAGCCCGCGGGCTTGCAGTCGACCAGGAACGGCACCTCGGCGCCGATCACGTCGAAGTCCCTGAGGTTGAGCTCCACCCCGGCCCTTCGCGCCACGGCGGTCAGGTGGATCAGCGCGTTCGTCGAACCGCTCATCGCCGAGAGCACCCGGATGGCGTTGCGGAACGCCGCGGGGGTCAGGATCTCCTTGGGGGTCGGACCGCCCGACCGGGCGAGCTCCACGGCGCGGCGGCCGGTCTCGGCGCCGTGCCTGAGCCGGGCGCCGGTGGAGGCCGGGGGCGTCGCGCCGCCCGGCAGCATCATGCCGAGGGTCTCGGTGACGCAGGCCATGGTGGAGGCGGTTCCCATCACCGCACAGGTGCCGGCGGTCGTCACGAGCTCCTTGCGCACGTCGGTGATCTCGGCCTCGTCGAGCTCCCCGCCCCGGTGCCTGCCCCAGAAGCGCCGGCAGTCGGTGCAGGCGCCGAGCCGCTCACCCCGCCAGCTGCCGGTCATCATCGGTCCGACGACCTCAAGCAGTACCGGCTTGTCCGACGAGGCGGCGGCCATCAGCTGGGCCGGCACGGTCTTGTCACACCCGCCGAGCAGCACCGCGGCGTCCATCGGGAGGGCGCGGATCATCTCCTCGGTGTCCATCGCGAGCAGGTTGCGGAACAGCATCGTCGTCGGGGAGGTCAGGATCTCCCCGAGCGAGATGGTGGGGAACTCCATCGGAAGGCCACCGGCCTCCAGGACCCCGCGCCTGACCGCCGCGAGCAGGGCGGGCATGTCGCGGTGACAGGTGTTGTAGTCGGAGCCGGTCACCGCGATCCCGACGATCGGCCGGTCCAGCGCCTCGTCGTCGTACCCGCTGGAGGCCAGGAAGGCCCGCCGAAGGTATTTGCTGAAACCGTCGTCACCGTAGGACGTACGACTCCGGTCGATGACCGATTCAGTGGGTTTGGCAGGCATGGTGGTAAGGCCTCCGGGGGTCAATCCGATCAGGGGAGAATGGGGCCGCGTCAGGGACGCAGCGGCATGGCCAGCGGGCGCATCGGGGCGCCGGTCGCTCCGCGCAGTTTCAGGGCGGCGGCCACGAAGGCGAACTCGTAGAGTCCCTCGGCCGAGATCTGCTCGCAGTCGACCACCTCCATGATGGGGATGCCCGCCTCCCCCAGGAGGTAGGTGTGCACGACCTGCCAGTTCTCCTCGTCCGCGGCGGGCATCTGCTCCAGGGCGAGGGTGTCGCCGCCGATGACCGAGGCGCCGAGCCGGGCGAGGAACCGCGCCCCCTCCAGGTTCAGGCCGGGGCTGTTGTCGATGTAGGCGTCGATCTTCGGCCAGGCGCGCATCCGGCCGGTACGCACCAGCGCCACGTCACCCGGCCGGAACTCGACGTTCTGGCGGCGCATCGCCTCGCGCAGGTCGTCCGCGCCGATCCCGTGGTTGTCCGGGAGCACGTCGACATCGTGCAGCGCGGCGATGTCGAACAGGACTCCGCGGGCGATGATGGGCGGGATCTTGTCGGCACCGCACTTGGTCCAGTGCCGGGAGGTGATGTGGTCCTCGGCGGAGAACCCGTTCCAGATCTGGCCGTTGTAGCCGAAGTGGTTCAACGTGTCGATGTGGGTTCCGCAGTGCGTGTACATCGAGATGGCGTCACCCGAGTAGGAGACCAGCTCGTTCTGCGCGCGGCCCATTCCGGTGATGTCGTCCAGGACGGTACCGGCGGGCGTGTGCGTCATCCACTGCTGGAAACCGGGGTCGCCGGCCTTCGTCCACGAGGGCATCCCGACGAAGTAGTCGACCGACAGGTCGATGACGCTGCCGCCGTCCGCCCGCCGCAGCACCTCGCGTGAGGCCTCGGGGGTGAGCAGGTTCAGCATGCCGATCTCGTCGTCGGGACCGAATGGGCTACGGGTGACCTCTCGGAACGTGGCGCAGTACGCCGCGATCCTGTTCCTGGTCTCCTCGCTGATGAGTGCCGGCCCGCACATGTGGTGTCCGCCTTTCTGTTACCGGCCCGGGGTCACCGGGCGGGTGATCTCGCCGTACATCTCGGGGCGTCGCCCGGAGAACACCGGGAGCTCGAACTCGCCCGGCCTGATGATCAGCCTCTTCGTCCGGGACTCCCGGATGTCGATCGCCGCCCCGAACAGCCCTTCCTTCTCCCCCGCGTCCACCAGCACCGTCCCGGAGGGGGCGATGATCTGGCTCCTGCCGATGAAGCGGGTTCCGGACTCGGAATCGGCGCGGTCCGAGATCGCGAGATAGACCAGGTTCTCCAGGGCGCGTACCCGGACCATGTGGTCGGCGAGGATGTCCGCTCCCTCCGGCCAGTTGGTGGGCATCGCGATGATGTCGGCGCCCTGCAGCGCGAGCTCGCGGGCGGACTCGGGGAACCGCAGGTCGAAGCAGATCATCACGCCGACCCGGCCGAAGGGGGTGTCGACCACCCGGGGCGCCGCGTCGACGCCCGGGTCGACGAACCGGTCCGCGCCCAGGTAGGGCAGGTGCTGCTTGCGGTACCTGCCGATGATCCCGGTGGGTCCGAGCACCAGGGCGGTGTTGTGGACGCGTCCGTCCGCCTCCTCCAGCAGGCCCACCACCGTGTGGGTGGAGTACTCACGGCAGGCGTCCACGACGCGGCCGATCCTCGGGTCCCCCGCGCTGATCGCGGCGGCGTGCGTCTCGGCCCGGGAGTCGAACAGGTACCCGGTGAGCACGCATTCCGGGAAGACCACCAGTCGCTGCCCGGTCGCGGCGGCCTCTCGCAGGGTGTCGACGACCCGATCGACGTTCGCCGCCACATCGGTTCGGTCGACGCCGATCTGAGCCACCCCGATCCGGATGCCGGTTTCGGTATCTGCGCCGGGCAAAGTGCCACCCCTTGGGTCCGCCGTGAGTTGAATATGCCCCAGAGTGGCATGCAACATGTTGCACGTCAATGCAGCTTTCGCCATTGACATGCAGCGTGCTGCATGTCAGTCTGGCCGACCAAATCGGACATTGTGCTTGAGAGGGACTGAGTCGTGCCGGAAGTAGTGATCCTCAGTGGTGCCGGAGGCGGGATCGGTGCCGCGACGGCGCGCGAATGCGCGGCAGCCGGCGTGTCCGTCCTGCTCACCGATCAGCGTGTCGATCTTGTTGAGCGGCTCGCGGCCGAACTCCGCGCCGACGGTGCCGACGCCGTGGCACACGGGCTGGACGTCACCGACGAGGAGGCGGTCGCCGGTGCGGTACGGATCGCCGTCGACCGGTGGGGCCGGATCGACGGGCTGGTGAACTGCGCCGCCACGATCGTGGCGAAACCGCTGGTCGACACCACCCTCGACGACTGGAACCGGGTCATGACCATCAACGCGACCGGGACCTTCCTGCTGTGCAAGCACGTGGTGACCGCGATGCTCGCCCAGCGGACCCCCGGGGCGATCGTCAACCTCTCCTCGATCTCCGGGACGGTCGGCCTGCCCAACCAGCCCGCGTACTGCGCCTCCAAGGGGGCGGTGCTGCAGCTTTCCCGCCAGATCGCCGTGGACTACGCCGCCTCGGGGATCCGCTGCAACGTGGTCAGCCCCGGCTCGGTGGCCACCGAGCAGCTGGCCACCTACCTGCGGTCCCAGCCCGATCCCGAAGCCGCCCGGCAGAGCCTCATCGCCGGCCATCCGATCGCGCGCCTGGCGGATCCGCACGAGGTGGCCAAGGTGGTCACCTTCCTGCTGAGCTCCGCCGCCGGCTTCATGACCGGCGCGGACGTGGCCGTCGACGGCGGCTACACCGCCATCTGAGCACGGATTTCCAGGAAGGGACTCGGAAATGTCTCGGCACACGACCTCGCCTCCGGCGAAGCGCGCCGGTCCTGGCGGGCTGCTCGACCTGCGCCGCCTCCGGGGCGGCCGGTTCTCCTCGATCTGGCTGATCACGCTGCTGCTCTTCGCCGTCAGCCCGCTGATCTCACCCGGCAGCCTCTCCGGATCCGCCGTGCTGTCGATGCTCCCGTTCGCGGCGGTGATGGCGATCGCCGCGCTCGGCCAGACCCTCGTCGTCTCGCACGGCGGCATCGACCTGTCGGTGCCCGGTGGAATGGCGCTGGCCGCGGTGCTGGCCACCAAACTGCCCGCGGTGTCGGGCGTCCCGGTCTGGGCGGCCGTCGCGCTCGGGCTGATCGCGGGCGCGCTGGGCGGACTGGTCATCGGCATCGCCGTGGTCCGGCTATCCATCGCGGCGTTCGTCGCCTCGCTGGCGGTGAACTCGATCCTCATCGGCGTGGTGCTGCAGGTCTCCAGCGGTTTCCCCGCGTCGGCCAGTCCCGCGCTGAGCGCGTTCGCGGTCGGCTCGGTGGCGGGTATCCCCAACCTGCTGCTGATCGCGGTCGTGGTGGTCGGCCTCGCGCACTGGGGCATCCGGCACACGGTGCCCGGCCGGCGCTTCATCGCGGTCGGCGCGGGACGGCCCGCGGCGCGGCTGCTCGGCCTGCCCACCGGCTCCTACGAGGTGGGCGCCTACGTGGTGGCCGGTATCTGCTACTCGCTGGCCGGAGTCCTGCTCGCCGGCTACCTGCGCACCCCGGACATCATGCTCGGCAACACCTACCTGCTCCCCACCATCGCGGCCGTCGTCCTCGGCGGCAGCCTGCTGTCCGGCGGCATCACCAACCTGGCCGCCACCGCCGTCGCCGCGCTGTTCCTCACCCAGCTGAACCAGGTGGTCCTCGCCGCCGGCGCCTCCACCGCCACCCAGCTCCTGGTCCAGGCCGGTGTGCTCGCGCTCAGCGTGGTGGCCCGCGGGGTGCCCTGGAGTTCCGTACGAGCGCGGCTGCGAAGTCGCTCCCTCAAACCCGCTTCCACGCTGTCCTCGCCCTAGAGGCCTCCCCCAACAGGAGATCGCAATGTCCCTCAGCAAAACCCGCCTGCGGACTCGTCAGTCTGTCGCCGTCCTGGCCCTCGCCGCCCTCGGCGCCGCGGGCTGCGCCGGTGGCCCCGGTGAACCGGCCGCCGCCGGCGGCGGTGTCGAGGCCGTCTACAGCGACGTGGCCCGAACCGGAGACGTCTCCCAGCTCCGCCCCATGGCCGACTTCTGCGGCACCAAGCCGGTGAAGGTCGCCCTGGCCGACGGCACCGGTGACAACGCCTTCCGCAAGACGGCTCGCGCCGAGTTCGAGGACGAGGCGAGCAAGTGTCCCAACATCACCGTGCTGCCGTACGCCGACGGCCAGAACAACCCGCAGAAGGCGATCAGCGACGTCAAGGCCCTGGTCGCCCAGGGGGTGGAGGCCCTGGTGGTCTTCCCCGACGCCGGCGAGGCGCTGCTGCCCACCCTGCGCGAGGCCTACAAGGCGGGCGTGCAGGTGGTGCCGTGGACGGCGAACCCCGGAGGCAAGCCGGGCACGGACTACACGACGTTCGTCGGCCACAACACGGTCAACGACGGCGTGACCTGGACCCGCTGGATGTGCGAGACCCTTGGCGACAAGGGCGGCAACGTGGTCTTCCTCGGCGGCACGCCGGGCAACACCCAGAGCATCACCGAGATGGTCGGCATCGAGAAGGAGCTCAAGGAGAACGCCGCCTGCGCGAACGTCAAGCTGCTGAACGACCCAGGCAAGCCGATCGACACCAACTGGAACCCGGCCCAGATGCAGAAGGTCGTGTCCGGGCTGCTCACCAAGTACCCGACCATCGACGGCGTGATCACCGACTCCGGTGACGCCTCCCTCGGTGGCATCCGCGCCTTCCTGCAGGCCGGCCGGCCGCTGCCGCTGTGGACCGCCAACGACCTCAACGGCTTCGCCTGCGCCTGGAAGGACAACTCCAAGAAGCAGCCGAACTTCCAGACCGTGACCGTGTCCTCGCGTACCTGGATCATCCGTCTCGCGCTGCGCAAGGCCGTCGCCGCGCACCAGGGAATCAAGAACGACGAGCCCGAGATCATCAACATCCCGATCTTCGAGAACACGCTCGACGAGTCGAAGGCCCCCAAGTGTGACCCCGACCTTCCCGCCAGCGCGATCCTGTCCTCCGAGCTCACGCCGGAGCAGCTCAAGCAGGCCTACAGCTGATCACTCGTTGTCTTCCGCCGGGCACGCGCCCGGCGGAACACATTGAGCCCGAGTAAGGAGTGATCCTTCGTATGGTCGAATCGACCGCTGGACTGGTTCTCCGTGGGGTGACCAAACGGTTCCCCGGCGTCGTCGCGCTCGACGGGGTCGATTTTCAGGCGCACCCGGGTGAGGTACACGCCCTGGTCGGCGGGAACGGCGCCGGAAAGTCCACGCTCATGGCGGTGGCCTCCGGTGCGCTGGCACCCGACGCGGGCACCGTCGAGATCTCGGGCTCGCCGATGCGGCAGTCGTCGCCGATCGCCGCCAGGGAGCAGGGCCTGGCCATCGCCTTCCAGCATCCGGCACTTCTCCCCGACCTCACGGTCACCGAGAACCTCCTGCTGAGCGTGCCGAAACGGCTCCGCCCCTCCTTCGGCGACGCCCAGGACTGGGTCAGGGAAAAACTGCTGCCCATGGGGATGGACATCGACCCGGCCGCCGCGGCCGGCCGGTTGACCCTCGCCGAGAAGCAGGCCGTCGAGATCTGCGGAGCCCTCGCCTGCGAGCCCGGCGTCCTGATCCTCGACGAGCCCACCGAGCCGTTCATGGTGGCCGAGATCGAGAGGCTGTTCGAGCAGGTCAGGAAGCTCGCCGCGGACGGGATGGCGGTGGTCTACATCAGCCACCGGCTGCCCGACGTGATGGCCCTGTCCGACCGTCTCACCGTGCTGCGCGACGGGCAGGTCCGCGGCACCTTCCTGGCCTCGGAGGTGACCGAGGAGGAGATCGTCACCCGCATCGCGGGACGGGAGATCGACGCGCTGTTCCCGCCGCGCCCCTTCTCGGTCGGCGACGTCGTGATGAAGGTCCGTGACCTGCGCTCGGACCGGCTCCGCGGGATCACCACCACGCTGGCCCGCAACGAGGTCCTCGGCCTCGCCGGGGTGGAGGGCAACGGGCAGCGCGAGTTCATCCGCGCGCTGGGCGGTGCCGATCCGGTCACCGGCGGCACCGTCACCGTCGACGGCCAGGCCGTCGAACTCGGCAGCCCCCGCCGGACCCGGCGGTCCGGGGTGGTGCTCATGCCCCAGGAACGGCACGTCGAGGGCGTCGCCACCGTACTGTCGGTCAAGGAGAACCTGGGCGTCGCCGCCACCGGCAGGACCGCGGTCGCCGGAGTGGTACGCGGCTCGGCGGAGAACGCGATCGTGGCCGAGGAGATCAAGAAACTCGGCATCAAGGTGGCCTCACCCGACTCCGCGGTCGACCACCTGTCCGGCGGCAACCAGCAGAAGGTGGTGCTCGGCCGGTCGCTGCTCTCCGCGCCCAAGGTGCTGCTCTGCGACGAGCCCACCCAGGGCATCGACGTCGGTGTCCGCTCCGACATCTACCACCGGCTCCGCTCCACCGCCGACTCCGGGACACCGGTGGTGGTGCTCAGCTCCGACAACGTCGAGCTCGCCGGGCTCTGCGACCGGGTGCTGGTCTTCTCCCGGGGTGAGGTCGTCCGCGAGCTGACCGGGGACCAGATCTCCGAGCACGCCATCACCGAGGCGTCCCTCACCGCCGCGACCTCGGCGCAGAGTGCCGAGGCCACCGGGCGGGTACGAGGCACCGGCCGGTTCCGCAAGCTGCTCTCCAGCGAGCAGGCGCCCAGCGCGTTCCTCGCCGTCGCGATCGTGCTGCTGGCCGCGGTGAGCGCGACCCGGAGCGACCGCTTCCTGTCCGAGTTCAACATCGCCAGCATGCTGGGGCTGCTGGCCCCCGTGCTATTCCTCGCCGCGGGCCAGCTCATCGTCATGCTCACCGGAGGTATCGACCTGTCGGTCGGCCCGCTGAGCGGGACCCTCGTGGTCATCGCGTCGTTCTACGTGCTCGACGGGTACGGCTCCGGATGGTGGATCCTCGGCTTCGTCCTGATGATCCTCGCCGCGACCGGTGTGGGACTGACCAACGGCATGCTGGTGAGATTCGCCCGGGTGACACCGGTGGTCGCGACACTGGTGACCTACACCGCGCTCCAGGGACTCTCCCTGGTCATGCGGGACTCGCCCGGAGGCTCGATCTCCACGGTCATCACCGAGGCGCTCGGTGCGCGCGTCGGCCCCATCCCGTACGCGGTGATCGTCGGTGCCGCCGTCCTGGTCGCGCTTGAGGTGATGTCCAGGCGCTCCATGATGGGGCTCCGGCTGCGCGGGGCCGGCTCGTCCGAGGAGGCGGCGCGCAAGCGCGGAATCCCGGTGGCCCGCGTCCACCTCGTGGTCTACCTGGCCAGCGCGCTGTTCACCGTGGTCGGCGCCCTGCTGCTGATGGCCCAGATCGGCGTGGGCGACCCGACCGCCGGCGTCAGCTACACGATGGCCAGCATCACCGCGGTCGTGCTCGGCGGTGCCTCGATCTTCGGCGGCCGGGGCAGCTTCGTCGGCGTCCTGTTCGGCGTCATCCTGCTGCAGGTCATCCAGAACGCCACGGTCTTCCTCGGCCTCTCCCAGTCGTGGCAGTACTGGATGCTCGGCCTGATGGCCCTGGCGGCGACAGCCGTGTACTCGCAGGCCCGTACCGCACGAGCCTAGGCGTCGAAGGGACGGAGGTGATCATGACTGGTACTTCGGATGCCGCACTCAGTCGAGGCCGCTTGAGTCTCCACCAGGGGGAGGCGCGAAGGTGAGGGCATGGACGGTGACGCACTCTACTCGATCGGTGATCTGGCCCGGCGGACCGGGCTGACGGTCAAGACCATTCGGTTCTACTCCGACCGCGGGATCGTGCCGCCGGCCGAACGCGGCCCCACGGGCTACCGCCTCTACGGCATCGACGCCGTCGCACGCCTGGACCTGGTACGGACGCTGCGCGACCTGGGACTGGACCTGCCCACGATCCGGAAGGTCGTGGACCGGGAGATCTCACTTCCCGAGGTCGCCGCGGCGCACGCCGAAGCACTGGCGACGCAGATCCGTGTGCTGCGCCTGCGGCGCGCGGTGCTGACGGCGGTGGCCAAGCGCGGCTCCACCCCGAAGGAGATGGATCTCATGCACAAGCTGGCCAAGCTCTCCGAGGACGAGCGCCGACGGCTGATCGGCGACTTTCTCGGCACCGTCTTCGGCGACCTGGACGCCGACCCCGCGTTCGGGGGGATCAGCCGCTCGATGACCCCCGAACTACCCGATGACCCCGAGGCCGAGCAGGTCGAGGCGTGGGTGGAGTTGGCCGAACTGTCCCAGGACCCGGATTTTCGGGCCGGCATGCGCCGCATGGCCGAGCGGTACGCGGCCGAGCGCGCCCACGGCGGGACCACGGGCCCGCGTCGCGATTTTGCCGCAGTGGTCCGCGACCAGGTCGGCCCGGCCCTGGCAGCCGGCATCGATCCGGTCTCGCCCCGCGCCGATCCGGTCGTCGCGGCGGTCACGGCTCAGTACGGGCACCTCCTCGGCCGCCTCGACGACATCGACCTGCGGCACCGGCTACTGGCTCTGCTGGAGACCGCGAACGACCCGCGCAGGGAGCGATACCTCCGGCTGCTCGCAGTGATCAACGGCTGGCCGGCCCCGGAAAGCCTGGCGCCGGTGTTCGACTGGTCCATCCAGGCCCTGCGTGCCCGGATACCGGGGTAGCGGGCTCTGGAGTGCACTTCCGCCTGCCCGCGTGACGTGAACGGCACTCAGGATGACCGCTTGGGACACTCCTCTCCCCGCCCGCATGAGCAGGGGTGTCCTGTTCCACCCGGAAGCCGCAGATCAGGCTCACGTCGTCTACCTGCCGGACACCACCTGGCCGGTCGGCGGAACACCCGCCGGGCTCTTCCCAAGGTTCGCTTGACACCCCGGACACCCGCGCCGACCAGGCGTTGTACGGCACGCCCCTAGCCCCCCGGGAATGGCACGTCAGGATGCACATCCTCGGCGACAACGTCAACTTCGCGGCCGGGCCCGATCTCGGCCTACGCGGTGAGGCTGTTCTCGCCGGCCTACCGCGCCCTCGACCGCAGCTTGCCCCCTGCACTCCCGGGTATCCGGCGTCAAGAACCGAAACTCCGTATTCTTTTATGCGCCATCGCGCTATACGATCTTGACCCGGCGGAGTGCATCCTCTTGCGGGCGCTTGTCCGCCACCTGGGCTACCGTTCACCTGGAGTGGATCGATCAACCCAATGAGCCGGTCCCGCGGGGGGAATCCGGCAAAATATCGCTATCTCTTCTAGTTTCGATGAATTCGTTAATTCAACGATCGCCTGGTGAAGCGAGGGGGCACGCGTGACGGCTGACGGTCTTGAGGCGCTACTCGCCGGCCGGTACGAGCTGCTGGGAGAGATCGGCACCGGGGGAATGGGCACGGTGTGGAGAGCCCGCTCGGTGGCCACCGGCGAGCCGGTGGCGGTGAAGGCTCTCCACAAGAACCTCAGCGCCGACGACGGTCTGGTACTGCGGTTCGTGCAGGAGCGCAACGTGCTGCGCGCGCTGCGCCATTCCCACATTGTCACGATGCGCGACTTCGTGATGGGGGGCGACCAGCTCGCCCTGGTGATGGATCTCGTCGACGGCAAGGATCTACGGGCACTGCTGCGTGAGCGTGGCTCGTTACCTCCCGCCGAGGCCGTACGCCTGATCGGCCAGATCGCCGACGCACTGACGCACGCCCACGCCCACGGCGTGGTTCACCGTGACGTCAAACCGGAGAACGTCCTGGTCGATGCCGCCGGACAGGCACGGCTGACCGACTTCGGCGTGGCGCGTCTCGCGCACGGCCCCGGTCTGACCCAGACCAGCCTGATCCTCGGCACCCCTTCCTACCTGGCGCCCGAAGTGGCCGACGGGCAACCCGCCACCCCTGCCGTGGACGTCTACGCGACCGGCCTGGTGCTGTACGAGCTGCTGGCCGGACGTCCGCCCTTCGTCGGCGACCATCCGATGGCCGTGTTGCGCCAGCACGCGATCTCGGCCCCACGCAGGCTGGCCGGGATGCCCGATGCCGTCTGGTCGATGATCACTGCCTGTGTCGCGAAGGATCCGGCGCGGCGGCCCTCCATCGATCACGTGGCCGCGACCGCACACGCCCTGGTGCCGGCCCTGGCCGGCTTACCCGCGCTTCCCCCGATCAGCCGGACGGCCGACCCCGCGATCACCCGCGAACCCCTGGCCCCCGGCGCGGCCTCCGACATGGCCGCCACCTCACCTCGTCCCCGTCCCGAATCACGATCGCGGCTCAGGCCGCGCCTGATCGGCGCGGCGGCGGTCACGACCGCGCTGGCCGCCTCAGCCGCGGTGGCCCTGGTCGTGAGCTCCTCCGGCGAGGCCGGTTCCACCACGCCGGTAGAGCGTGCCACGACCGCGGCCGCCCTGGCTCCCCCCATGACGGCCCGGAACACACCACCGATCCCGCAAACCGACGCCACCTCCTCGGAAGAGTCCCCGCCACCCAGGAAGCCCAAGCCCAAGCCGGTGCCCACCACCCCGCCGGTCATCACCGCTGAGCCCGCCAAGAAGGCCAAGGGCACCGCCACACCGTCGCCGAAACCCACACGGCCGAAGACGGAGGTGGCACCGGAAGTCGAGGCCCCGGCGGACACCCCCGCTTCCGAACAGCCGAAACCCCAGTGGCGGTGCAGGGCATGGATCTCCACCGGAGACGGCACCGGCACACAGATGTCACCGTGCATGGCCCTGGTCGGCGACGTCTTCCATCTCCTCGGCCGTATCCGGGGCGCCGCCGATGTGCGCTCGGACGTACACGTCCAGCTGTACAACACCGACGCCGATACCAACGTGTCCGCGCCCATGATCTGCACCGGTCTGTCACCGGCCGGCGACGGCGCGGTCGCCACCTGCGGCCCATTCACCGTCACCGCTCAGCGCACAGGTGCGAAACTCGACGTCCGGCAACGCTGGCGCAGGAGCGGCACCGCCGCCTTCGGCGGGGGCAGCGAAAGCCCCTGGACGCTCTGGTAGCTCGGGTTCCGGCGGTCTCGTCGCTCGTACCAGGTGCCCCATACGATCGCGCCGGGCTGGGCTGGTTTCGGCGCTCACCCCCAAGGGGCCGTCGCTCGGGTACGTTGAGACCGATGAGTGATCAGCGCGCGGGAATTCGTGGCCACCGACCGAGCGGGCGGGCGATGCCCGTACCACCGGCCGTACGTACCGGCCGGTGGAGACCGATGGTCGCGGCGCTCGTCGGCCTGGCCGTCGCGACCTCCGGCTGCGCCGCCTCGTCGGGTGCCGCCTCGTCGGGTGCCGCCCCCTCTGCCGCGCCAAGCCGGACAGCCGTACTACCGACTCCGACGTCACAGGTCCCAGAGCGGGCGCACGCCCGGCCCGATCCGAAGGCGGCGATCCCCAAGGATCCGGCGAAGCTGGCCGGTTCCCTGACCACCACCATCGAGGGGCTTCGACGCGCCATCAATGACTGGATCCGCAACGGGGACCCCGGCAAGGGACAGCCCCCCGAGTCTGTGGTGCTGCTGGCCCTGCAGCAGCAGCGCCTCTACCGCCATCTCGCCCGCAACCCGGAGGTCGCCTCCCGCACCTACGCCAGGCTGTCGAAGTCCCTGGCCGCGCAGGCGAAGGACAACGTGACGGCCATCCGGAACCTGCTCTCCCTGGTCCGCCCCATCAGCGGGTCGGCGAAGTTCCGCGTCCAACCGGCCAAGCCCGCCGACGTCCTGCTCGGCCACTTCAGGCACGCCGAGCGCCGGTTCGGCGTCGACTGGGAGATCCTGGCGGCGGTGATGTTCGTCGAGACCAAGTTCGGCCGGGTACGCTCACCGAGCCACACCGGCGCCAAGGGACCCATGCAGTTCATGCCGGGCACCTGGGCCGCCTACGGGATGGGCGGCGACATCCAGGACACCCGCGACGCCCTGCTCGCCGCGGCCAACTACCTGCGCGCCTCGGGAGCACCGCGCGACTACCGGAAGGCGCTGTACGCGTACAACCACTCCTGGGCGTACGTCGACGCGGTGCAACTGCACGCCCGCCAGATCAAGCGGGACATCAGGAACTACTACGCGTACTACAACTGGCAGGTCTACGTGGTGACCACCAACGGCGACCGCCGCCTCACCGGTCCCTGACAAGGAGACATGTGATCGGCAGCCTGCAGTGTGTGGTGCTGGACTGTTCTGACGTTCTCGAACTCGCCCGCTTCTACCGGGGACTTCTCGGCGGCACGGTCAACCGGCCCGACCCCCGCTGGTCGCTCGACGACGACTGGGCGACCCTGCACCTCAGGACCGGTCTGGTGCTCTGCTTCCAACGCGTCGAGGACTACCGGCCGCCACGCTGGCCCGACCCCACCCGCCCGCAACAGTTCCACCTCGATCTCGACGTCAAGGACCTCGACCAGGCCCGGCAGCAGGTCCTCGCCCTCGGCGCCACGCTGCTCGACCCCGGAGACGCCACCCGTCGATGGCACGTCTACGCCGACCCCGCAGGCCATCCCTTCTGCCTCCTCGAAGAGTGACCTCAAGAAATCACCACGCTGAGGCGGCGCGGCCCCGTTTCCTTGACGAAGGATCCCCAGCCACGTTGCTTCGTGGGGAACCCCGATGCGGGAGGCAGCACACCGGGAGATCCTCGTCTCATGGCGCGGCACCGCTACGGCAGGCCGTCCTTGTCCTCAAGCCTGGTGGTCACCTTGTTCGCGGGCGGAGCCTTGATGGAGACCCTGCTCCCCCAGCCGGTGAAGCGGGTCTCGGCGCTGAGCGTCTTTCCCTCCCAGCCGGCGCTGTCGAAGATGCCGGTGACCGGGAAGGACGTGGTCAGCTGCCGCGGGAGCCGGTTACGGTCCACGGTGAGCCTGAACGTCACCACGGTCTTGTCGCTCGACCTGATCGGCAGGGTGGCGCGGAACCAGGGCGAGACCTTGGCGAGCCGGCCGAACGTGGTGGTGCCGGTGTAGGTGTTACGCGTCTGCTTGGCCCCCTTGAGCAGAGCGGCGAGGGTCGCCGGCTCTGCGACGTTCACCAGCTGGCTGAACCAGCCGGCCACGTCGCCGGTCATGCCGTCCGGGCTCTTGTACCAGCTCTTGCCGCTCGGCATCTTGTCGCGGTAGGTGCCACCCCGGGAGTAGCTCGTGGTGCCGATCCGGATCGTCCGCCCGGGGGCGAACATGCCGTTGAGCTGCCCGATCCTCGGGTCGACCGGCGCCGCGCCTTTCGAGCTGATGTCCGAGGCGACGATCCCGGCCCTGCCGAACTGGAACGAACCCGTACGCTTGAGGTAGGGCTCGGTCTTGCCCTCCTCCTTCATCTAATAACTCCCGTGGATACCCCGGCCTTCAGGCCGGGGAGGAAACGGGAGCGGGAAGGCGCTCTAGCGCCTGAGCGTGCCTGGACCCGCACGACCCACCCCACCCAACACTTAACTGATCTTGCAGTAGGGTGTGAAACATGGCGCAGATCGTGAAGCGGGCATTCAAGTTCCGCTTCTACCCGACGGACGAGCAGGCAGCGGAGCTGTCTCGCACGTTCGGCTGCGCCCGCCTCGTCTACAACAAAGCCCTCGAACACCGCACCCGCGCCTACACCCAGGAAGGCCGCCGCGTCTCCTACGTGGAGTCCTCGGCCGCGCTCACCGCGTGGAAGAAGACCGAGGACCTCGCGTTCCTGTCCGAGGTGTCCTCGGTCCCGCTCCAGCAGGCGCTTCGCCACCTGCAGGCCGCGTTCTCCAACTTCTTCGCCAAACGCGCGAAGTACCCCACGTTCAAGTCCCGTAAGAAGTCCCGGGCGAGCGCCGAGTACACCCGTAGCGCCTTCCGATGGAAGGACGGCCGGATCACCCTCGCGAAGATGAACGGGCCACTGGACATCGTGTGGTCGCGTCCGCTGCCCGAGGGGGCCGAGCCGTCCACGGTGACCGTGTCGAGGGACGCGGCCGGGCGCTGGTTCGTGTCCCTGCTGGTCGAGGAGCGCATCACCCCGCTCCCCCCGGCCGCGAGTACGGTTGGGGTGGACGCGGGCCTCACCGCCCTGGTCACCCTCTCCACCGGGGAGAAGATCGTCAACCCCGGGCACGAGCGGGCCGACCGCAAGCGCCTGGCCAAGGCTCAGCGCAGCCTCGCCCGCACGGAGAAGGGGTCGAACAACCGGCGGAAGGCGAAACTCAAGGTCGCCCGCGTCCATGCCCGGATCGGTGATCGGCGCCGTGATCACCTGCACAAGGTCACCACTCGTCTCGTCCGTGAGAACCAAACGGTCGTGATCGAGGACCTCACCGTGCGCAACATGGTGAGGAACCACAGCCTGGCCCGCGCGATCTCGGATGCGAGCTGGCGTCAGATGCGGTCCATGCTGGAGTACAAGGCCGCCTGGTACGGGCGGGAACTCCTCGTCGTGGACCGCTGGTTCCCCTCCTCCAGGCTGTGCTCGGCGTGCGGGGCGATCCAGCGGTCCATGCCATTGGGCGTCCGGGACTGGGTGTGTGCCTGCGGCGCCGCCCATGACCGGGACGTCAACGCCGCGAAGAACATCCTCGCCGCCGGGCTGGCGGAGAGGTAAAACGCCTGTGGAGCCGGTGTAAGACCTCAAAGGGGATTTCTCCTGGCGGGCGACTGGCGGTGAAGCAGGAACCCTCACGGGCGACCGTGGGAATCCCCCTCGTTTACGAGGGGGAGGATGTCAAGGTGCTGAGTTCGGTGAACTTCACACCCTGGCCCGCGACGAGCCGGCTCTTCAACGCCTTGACCGGGTCTGCGGGAGCGGGAGCGGCCTGGGCGGGAGCCGCGGCCACGAGCAGGGCGGCCGTGGCCACCGTGACACTCGCGATCACTCGCTTCATATGGATTCCTTGGTCGTCCGACAGGGAGAAGAAAAAAGAAAGCCTGCCGGACCTTGATCACGAGCGCGTCTCGAAATATGTAACTCCGCACGAAAATCCGATCAGCTGGACTTTCTCGCCATATTTCCGCTAACCCTCCGAGCAGGAACGACGCGGCTCCGTCGAACTCGATCGAGCCATGTCTCAGCCTGAATCCATGGCGTGATTCCTTGTGATTGTTTTCTGGTCCGATTACTCCACGAGGACGAATCCCGCAGGTCAGAGCCCAGATTGTGGCCGTGAAGGGGCCGCCGCGCGCGGGTCGCGGCCGGTCCGGTGTCCTTCCGGGGCTCGGGGCCGGTGGATGTGGCGGCAGCGCCGGGTGACCTTCTCCAACTGTCGCACGTTGCCCCAGGTGAAGGCGCGCAGGAACGACCCCGCGGACCCCTACCGAACAGCAGCGATGACTTGAAGGCTCAGGTACGGCATTTCCGTACACCAGGCCCCCGACAAGAAAGCAATTTTCAACGCGGTGCAGCTGCACGCCCGCCAGATCAAGCGGAACATCAGGAACTACTACCCGTACTACAACCGGCAGGTCTACGCGGTAACCACCAACGGCGACCGCCGCCTCACCGGCCCCTGAGTTAGCGAAGGGCTAGGGTGACTTCCGTGTTCGAGATGCGCCCTGCGACCGGTGATGACATCGGCCCTGTCGCTGATCTGATTCGGGCGCGCGCCGCCTGGATGCGGGAACGCGAGATCGAAGGCTGGGACGGTTGGCACGAGAACGCTGACATGCTCGCCGGGCAGGCAGGCATCTCGGACATCCCAGCGTGGGTGCTGGTACACACAGCCACCGCGACCATAGCCGGAGTGACGAGCGTGTTTGAGAACACGCCATCACTTGGCTGGCCAGATGAAGCCGAACGCGCCGAATCTGCGCTGTTCCTAGCCACGACCGGGTTGCGTCCACGGAGGTGGTGTACAGGTTTCCCCAGGTAGTGGGCGTGGCGCCGTGAAATGAGGACGGCCATCGCGTGATCCTTCGAGTGCGAACTTCAAGATCGAAGGAGAAGAAAGCGATGGCCGTGAACAACAGTGTGGACCCCGCGAGCTGGCTGGCGGAGCAGATCAAGCACGGGAACCCGGATCTGTTGCGATCCATGGTGAAGACCATGGCCGAGACGTTGATGTCGGCCGAGGCCGACAGCCTGTGCGGCGCCGAGTACGGCACCCGCAGCGATGAGCGCACCAACCGGCGCAACGGCTACCGCGTTCGCGACTGGGACACCCGGGCCGGCACCGTCGAGCTCGCCATCCCGAAACTACGCTCAGGCTCCTACTTTCCCGACTGGCTGCTGGAACGCAGACGCCGGGCCGAACAAGCCCTGATCAGCGTGGTGGCCACCAGCTACCTGCTCGGGGTCTCCACCCGGCGGGTGGACAAGCTGGTCGAACAGCTCGGCATCAAACACATCTCCAAAAGCCAGGTCAGCGAGATGGCCAAGGTGCTGGACGCCCAGGTAGAGGCCTTCCGCACCCGGACGTTGGACGCCGGCCCGTATGCGTTCGTCTGGCTGGACGCGTTGACGCAGAAGGTCCGCGAGGGTGGGCGGATCATCAACGTGCACGTGCTGGTGGCCACCGCGGTCAACGCCAACGGCAACAGGGAGATCTTGGGGTTGGAGGTCACCTCCGCCGAGGACGGCGCCGGCTGGCCGGCGTTCCTGCGCGGCCTGGTGACGCGCGGCCTGTCCGGCGTGCAGCTGGTCATCTCCGATGCCCACGCCGGGCTGGTCGGCGCGATCGGCGCGACCCTGCCAGGCGCCTGCTGGCAGCGCTGTCGCACGCACTACCTGCGCAACCTGCTCACCACGGTTCCGAAGTCGGCGCAGCCGTGGGTGGCGACCTTGGTGCGCACCATCTTCGACCAGCCCACCGCCGAGCAGGTGCGCACCCAGCACGCCTGGGTGATCGAGGCGTTGGAGGCCAAGTATCCGGCCGCGTGCGAGCATCTGGACGCCGCCCGGGAAGAGCTGCTGGCCTTCGCCGCCTTCCCTCGGGAGATCTGGAAGCAGATCTGGTCGAACAACCCGCAGGAACGGTTGAACAAGGAGATCCGCCGCCGCACCGACGTGGTCGGGATCTTCCCCGACCGGGGCTCGATCGTCCGTCTTGTCGGTGCGGTTTTGGCCGAGCAGACCGACGAGTGGACCGAGGCTCGCCGCTACATGGGGCTGGATGTTCTGGCCAAGGCCCGGATGCGGGTGATCACGAGCGACACACCGCAGCAGAAACCCATCCCGCAGACACTTACCGCTTAACCTGCAGAAACAGGATCACGCGGAGATCAACTCGTACACCACTTCGCTGGACGTGACCCACGACCGTGACCGATCCCGCCTATGCCCACCACAAGCCGGGCAGTTTGATCACCTGGTGGGCGTTGCACCAAGCAGCGCTTCAAGGGCGGTCTTGGGTAAGACGGGGCGCCGGCCCGTTTCCCGGTCTCGTTGCCTACTACGAGACGCAAGGCTGGCGGGTGGTGCGGACCTTCCAGCAGGGCGGCGCAACCGGGTACGCGCTGGCTCGCCGCGCTGAGCCGCAACCCCATCTCCCGGCCCTGGGAATGCGTCTCAACTGAACGCGGCGGCGGCTTGCTCAACCATGCATCGTTTGTACTCCGCCGTGAAGTGCCAGCGCTTGGGTCGATCAGCCCGAGGCCCTCTGGCCTCCAGGTCGTGCTTTGCCACCGCCACAGCCCCCCACCCCTCCCATAGCGAGAACTTCATCACCAAACATCCTGTTTTAGCCTGACGCAGGGTGCCCGGATCAGACCCCGCCTCGACCGTCTGGGCGTACGAACTCGTGGACGGCTTCGGGATGCCGGGTGTTCTTACGAAGGGGTGTGGCCGTTGAGGCGGGCCGACACCTGGGCGGGGATCAGGTCGAACTGCCAGCAGGCGCCGCAGTCCCGGCAGCGGGCCCCGTCGGGGAACGGCAGCCGATAGGTCCACTCGGCCCGGACATGCTCGCACCCGGCCAGGCGCCCGTAACTGCGGGCGCATCGTTCGGCGGTGACCGACTCGGTGGCTGTCACGATCAGCGGCGTCTCCCCCTGGACACGCCCGCAGTGCGGACAGGACTTCAGGGGCGTCCTCTTCAACCGGTCCTCGATGTGTTCTTGCTCGGTGGCCAGCCGCAGAAGTTCCCCGGCCGTTTCGGCGACCAGGTAGCGGGTCAGCCCTGCGCGCATGTCCCGCTCGGTCAGCACCCGGCCGGGGGTACGGCGCGCGAAGAACACCTCCCCGCGACTCTGCCTGGTCTGCCACCCTTCGATCACCGGCCCAGGCCCCAGCAGGTTCCCCGCGGTGGAAGCCAACAGGTCGAATTGCTTGGACATCGCGTCCTCCTCCATGGTTGCCGCTGTGGTGAGGCGTGACGGCGCCACCCCTCCATGACCAACGCCGTCACGCCCGTTCATGGGTTCACCACCCCGCCGCAGGAGGCCGGAGCAGTACGGGGGAATGGTTGAACAAGGTGGTGATCAGGCAGGCGTCCGCGTCGAACGAGCAGCAGACCGCCAGCAGAAACAGCGGCGGCCTCCTCTCCCGGCCACCGTTGCCCAGCCGGCAGAGCCGGGTGACCTGTCCCCACACCAGGTCGACGGCCCGCTGCCCGTACTCCTCGCCCCGGACCGGCACGAGCCGAAACGGCTGCTCACGGTCACGCTCGAAGGCCAGGAAACACCCCTGGCGGAGATTCTCCGCAGGCCACACGACTCCCCCGGCAGCCCTCCGGAGCGATCTCGCACACCGATGATGCGCGATCATGCCGGGTACGCCGCTCTCTGCTCCGGCTCCGGCAGCGGCTGGATCCGCCGCAACTCCGCGTACCGCAGGGCAACCCGATGCGCGGCCCGGTCAGGCTCGGCCAGCGAATGCCGGGCGTAGACCGGACGGTACTGACGAGGGTTTCACCCGGTACGCCACCAGAACTGACCCTCGCGACACCACACGATCAAATCCACCCACACCGACACGAGCGCCAGCCCGTACCCGTCATGCACATCAGCCGCGATCCCGTACTGGGCCAGGGCTTCACGGAGCTCCTCGGCAGCCTCCACCGCACTCGCATCGATGCGGGAAATGCCCTGTTCAGGAGGGGGTGGACAGGTCTCGTCCAGGTTGCTGTCTGCCGTCGCCATGCAGCCAGGGTAAACAGAATCGTGGATGCCTGTCTACCCCGTCCTACCCCGTATGATCCCACGATGCGCATACAGACCCCTGGGAATGGCTTTCTATCGTAGGTAGCATGATCGATTTTGAGCCGGACCGGTCCCGCTGGGAACAGATCGCCGATGTCCTTCGCCAACGCATCACCACAGGCGAGTACGGCCCCAAGCACCTTCTGTCGGAGGTTCGGCTCGTCCACGAGTTCGGCGTAGCCAGGGACACCATCCGCAAGGCACTCCGCCAACTCCGCACAGAGAAACTCGTCTACACCGTCCCCAACCTCGGCAACTTCGTCGGCCCCGGCCCCGACGATCCGGAAGAAGCCAAGCCAGAGAACAACCCCGACAAATAACACCTCACACCCATCACCTGGGGAAACTCACACACCACTTCCGTGGACGTGACCTGGATGATGATCTTCTGGCCGACCATTCAAGGGGAAAGGGTCGAACGTAACTTTTCGTCCCTAAGCAGCGAGAGCACGCTAGGGAGAGCGTCAGCGAAGATCCTCTCGGCGTGCTCAGACATCGCCTTGCGTAAAGCTGTGTGATAGTTGGTCCTGCATACGCCACTCCAGGTAGCGCATCTATTCCTCCCTCTGTTCCTTCCGTTACTGCCCGGGCACCTGAGGGAGTTCGAGAGGCGTGCCTTCGGGGTAGGAGAACCCGACCCGGACGGTGCCATTGCCCGCCGGGAAGCGTCTGGCCGTCTTAAGGTCTTTAGCGGCGCCGCGCTCCTCGCAACCAAGGACGTCAACCTTGATATTGGCCTAATCGATCCCCACGATGAGGATGCGGCGACGCCCAAGATGCTCACCGAACTTACCTTCGTCTTGTCAGTGGATCTTCGCGGTGCGCTGACGGAGTTGGAGGCGCCGACAGAGGAACACACCGATCTGCCAAAGCACGTGGACTCCCAGTGAGGCTGAAGCTTGGGAGATAGATCATCGACGGCGGTTTATGACCCAGTGTTCGGTATGCCGGAGTTACGAGGTATCCGGAAGGCGGTGGATTGGCTACACAAGACCGAGCACGACATGAGGCGGTGCAAGGTTCACACAGCGTATCCGCAGGCGCAGCCATCTTGGTTCGATTTGAACCGATGCTAGCGCTGCCTTTGCCCCGTTCCAGATTGTCGGGCAAACTGTGCACGTGGTCCCCGCAGCGAGGGCTCACTGCCGAGGGGAGTGGCGGATGCCAGAGCAGATCAAGGATCGCTACTACCTCATCAAGGGCTCCAGGAGAACCGGTGGTCTCGCCGAGGTTCAAAGAGCTGTTGACATAGAGGCAGAAGGATCGCAGGTCGCGATCAAGTTCATTCGAGGCGTGCCAGATGAACGGATCACACATCAGCTCTTTCAACGAGAGACTGAGGCTCTTCGCGCCGTTCACCATCCTAACATTGTCAAGCTGCTGGATTCTGGTTGGGACTCGGGGCGCGAAAGCCATTATCTAGTTTTGGAATGGCTAGATGATTCTTTCTCGGACGTTCTAAACAAGCAAGGCCCATATTCTTGGGATAATCTCTCTTCGAGCGTTGCTCAGCCACTTGCCGAGGCGCTGGCACATGCGCACCTCAAAGGAGTAGCGCACCGCGACATAAAGCCGCAGAACGTGCTATTCAATAGCTCAGGGGCTCCGAAGTTAGCCGACTTTGGTATCGCCAAGATGCAGGAAAAGCTGATTCCACCCGGCCTGACCGTCGGCGACTTCAGATCAGAACCGTACACACCGCCAGGCGTAGACGAGACTTCTTTTCCATATGCACGCGATGTCTATTCGTTTGCCGTGCTTCTTATACAGGCACTGACCAAAGATACTTTACGGCAGCACGGGGATATTCAACCTGCATTAGCACGGATCGACGTTCCACCGGACATTCGACGACTCCTAGAGGAATGCGTTAATACAGATGCGTCACAACGTCCAGCAAATGGCTCCGTATTAGCCCAACGCCTGAATAGCATAAAAGAGGCTCGGGCGGTCCGTGTAGACGCTGGGATTATCTGGCTCCAATTGACAAAAAGCGCTATTAGGCATGTTCTTGGAGAAAATGCGCTCGAGGATCGTCAGGTCGCTGCAAATCTACTACAACGAGACCTCAGCCGTGGAGGGTCTGCGGAATTTAAGTTTGATTCAGCTAACCAGAGGCACGACAAACAAACGATCTATCTCACTGGTCATGATTACCAGATAACCCTCAAGCGCAACCAGACCGAGCCAGCTCTAGTGGTGGTAGGGGTTAGGAAATGCGAAGAGGAATGGCGCGACAAGGCACAACGTGTAGCACTTTCTCTCGGGCGAAGCTTCTCATTCCAATGCTCCCCTCCGTCTGATATTAACAAGGCTCAGACAGGCATTGATGCTTTCATTGATGCTCTTGAGGAGCATAAGCTGGCTCGCCAAGAAGCCCGTTTGGTTGCACAGAACCGTCAGGAGCAGAACGAACTTTTCAATAAGTGGCTGCAAGTCCTTGATGCACGTGAGGACCTCGCACGTGGTGAGCGTCGCCCTCTCAGCTATCACGGCCGTGAGGTAGCTAAGAACGGCAGAGAGGTAACGTTCTCACTAACAGAGTCGGTTAGCCTCGACCTTCTGGGGCAGGAATGGGATGTCGTGATCCCAGAATCACGACGGACGTTGGCTAGAGGAGAAGTAGTAAGACAGGAAGCTGATTATGTCACTCTGTCGCTACGCCGCGAAGGACGCAATCTGCCAAATCGGGGGCAACTCGTCCCGTATTTGGAGGCGACAAAGATAGCTCTTGTACGCCAACAGGAGGCGATCGAGAAGATCAAAAATGGGACTGCGGCACGGTCTGACCTGCGCTCATTGTTACTCGACCCCACCACATGCGTAGCACCCGAAAGCTTCCCCATTGAGGATTGGCAACGAAGCGAACTAGACCAGAGTAAGCGAGCGGCTGTCTCCTACGCCCTCGGCTCGAAGGATTTCCTGCTGATCCAGGGGCCACCTGGTACAGGGAAAACGAGCGTAATCACTGAGATCGTTGCGCAGCTTCTCCGGCAGAATCCAGAGGCACGTGTACTGATCGTCAGCCAGACCCACGTCGCCGTGGATAACGCGTTGGAAAGACTTGATGCGGCCGGCATCCCAGGGTTGGTTCGTCTCGGACGCCCAGAAGATCCTCGTGTAGATCCCGCTGTTCAGCATCTACTTCTGGACAAGGCTATGGAGCGATGGGCACGCGAGATCCAAAAGCGAGCTGAGGATTATCTTGCGGAAGAGTCCAAGCGGCTTCGCATCGACAAATCTTACCTTCGAGCTGCCCTGAGCCTTCAGCAACTTGCAAATGTATTGGCCGAAGTAGACATTGTACAGAGAAGGGTGAAGGCGCTCTCCAACTCTGCCCCGTCCTCTGACTTGGCAACCGGCCTTGGACTAGCCGAGGATATGGAAGCTACTCGCGATCTCCTGGATAGATTGTTCGAGCGCAAGGAAGAGCTGATCAAAGCAAGTCGTAGTGATCTTGCAGGGGCTCTCACTATTCGAGAGGCGATTAGCCAAGAGGAAGCACGAGATGCCGTAGAACTGTTACTCGATGGTGAGAGCTCAGCTCGACACCTCTTGCAGGTACTTAAACTCCAGGCCGACTGGATGTTGAGACTAACATCCGATAAGCATTTAGCAAATGTATTTCTGAAGACCGCGAACGTTGTTGCGGGTACCTGCATAGGATTCCTTGGGCATTCCGCTGTTCGTGATCTAGATTTTGATTTGTGTATCCTAGATGAGGCGTCCAAAGCGACTGCAACAGAGGCTCTCGTCCCTCTCGCCCGTGCCCATAAGTGGATATTAGTCGGCGACACACGCCAACTGCCACCTATGGACGAAGAACTTCTTCGGTCGAAGGCAAAGCTTGAGGAGTATGGTCTGGACCCTCAGTTCGTTTCTACCACCGTCTTCGACTATTTGATCAAGGAGACCGCATTTCCAATTCAGCAGGAATTAGTCGAGCAATACCGAATGATTAGGCCAATCGGCGACCTGGTTTCCACCTGCTTCTACGACGAAAAGCTCAAATCTCCAATAGTTGATGGAATAAAAGGTTACGATGCACTGTGGGGCCCCGTATCATGGATTGACACAGGATGTCTGGGCTCGGAGCGATTTCAGCAAGAAGGGCCAAACGGTGGCATCGCAAACCGCGCTGAGGCCGCCCTGGTCGTGGACAGGTTGAAATCAATCGACACTGCGATTGGTCTTGGTGCTAT
Source organism: Streptosporangium sp. CA-115845 (assembly GCF_050943795.1). Lineage (NCBI taxonomy): Bacteria > Bacillati > Actinomycetota > Actinomycetes > Streptosporangiales > Streptosporangiaceae > Streptosporangium > Streptosporangium sp. CA-115845. Next base: position 9,115,717 of record NZ_CP191988.1, read on the forward strand.
CAAGCCCCCCAGTGGGCGTAAGCTAAACCTTCTGATCATCGCACCCTACAGGCTCCAGATTGACGAGATCCACCGCAAGTTTACTGGAATCAAGCTCCAGCATCTAAACGTTGAGATTCAATCCGTAGATGCGGTTCAGGGAAAGGAAGCAGATTTTGCAATCTTTTCTGTAACCCGAAGTAACCCCCAAGGGAAACTCGGTTTCCTCGGCGATAAATACTGGCGGCGAATCAATGTGGCACTGTCCCGTGCTCGATATGGCTTAACGGTCATAGGTGATGCTGACTTTTGCCGATCAAGCCCAGGAGCGTTACAGAAGGTGGTGAACTACATGGAAGAGCATCCACAGGACTGCAAGATTTCGGAGGCTGAGCGTGTTCGACTCTGACGCTGCAACCGCTAAGCGATATGAGGCAAGCCGACCTGGCCTGCGACTTGTCGCGGTCGCTGACGCTGCCCTCCCTGTCACTCAGTTGACAGTGGATGTCCTAGCGCAAGAGCGGAAGCCGCTGCCCTTGCTCGACGAGTTTGTTATCCGACTTGCTGATATGGGAATCCATGATCCAGCTCAAATGGCCAGCGTTCTTGGACTGGATCTCAAGCTCGCCGAATCCGCAGTGGTCGAACAGTTAGCAGCAGATAATCTCGTGCGCTTGCCTAGCCGAAAGACTCTTGTCGGGCTGACAGCCCAGGGGCGTGTCATGGCAGTAGAGCTCGAGTCGACTCGTCCAGTTCAGCGTCCGCTGCCCATCACCTTTGACCGGTTAGCTTGGGCCGTTTCATCATATCGTCCAGAATTTCTTGTGCAGAAGAAGGAAGCCGAGGATGCAGGTCTAATTATCTTGCCAGCAGCACGTAGTCAACGCATCTTGCCTTCTGATGTAACGGTTGCAAGCCTGAATAAACTGATCTCGGGCAGCGATAGGCGTGAAGGTAAGCTAGACGTTCTCGCTGTCGAACGTGTGTCACCGAAAAAGCATCGTTATCTCCCAGTAAAGCTCTTGATCTTTGCGGATGATGTGCGTGCAGAGGTGCAACTTGGGGTTGTGGTCGATGGTCAACTCAGCCCGCTCCACGAACGCGCTTTGTTGAGCGTCGGAGGGCCGAGTGCCCTCGGCATCAACATTGGCGAGCCCGCAGAACGCCTATCTCTTCCGGACGACCTCGAAGCTGTCAGGGTTCCCCTAACAACCTACCCCGCTGCTATTCCTACTAAATCTGATGAGGTTGAATCTGCCGCAGTTCCACTGCACAGCAAATTCGAAGTTCGCGACATTAGCGTTCATGAGCACCCAGAGTTCTTGCGGGAAGCTCTTACCGGGAGTGCTCGACGACTTCTTATTATCGCTCCGTGGGTCAAAAATTCGGTGGTAGATACTACGTTCATCGGAAATCTAGAAAGACTGCTTCGCCGTAAGGTGAAGATCCACATCGCCTATGGAATAGGCGATGACGATCGCGACAGTCACGAACGTGCACTCTCGCGACTGAGAAATCTCGCTACCAGGTTTAAAGAGAACTTCACCTTCGCGCGACTGAAGAACTCACATGCCAAGATTCTAATCTCGGATAGAACTTGGATAAATACCAGCTTCAATTGGTTATCGTTCCGTGGAGATCCTAGCCGCACGTACCGGATGGAGGAAGGGATTCTAATTCGAAGCTCAAGTCATGTGGACGAGGCATACGAGAAATATCTTCGAATGATTGAAGAGCAGAGCATTTCATCGTAATGCCTGCCCTATGCACTTTTTCGAAATAAAGTCGGCCACACGCGCCCGTGGCCGACGTCATCAGACCATCCCTACAGATCAGTAGCGATGATCCTCTCGATGTTCCGTTCGGCGAGGGCCGTGATGGTGACGAACGGGTTGACGCTGGTGTTGCCCGGGATCAGGGACCCGTCGATGACGTACAGGCCCGGGTAAGCCGCAAGACGCCCGTAGTTGTCGGTGGCCTTGTTCAGCACCGCGCCGCCGAGCGGGTGGTACGTCAAAGTGTCGTTCCAGATCTTGTAGACGCCGAAGAGGTCGGTCCGGTAGATCGTCCCCTCCTTGGAGTTGATCTTGTTGAAGATGGTCTTGGCCATGTCGATGGACGGCTGCTTCCAGGCGAGCTGCCAGTTCAGGTCGACCTTGCCCGTCGCGGCGTTCCAGGAGAACTGGGCCCGGTTCGGGTTCTTGGTGATCGACAGGTAGAGCGAGGCGTAGGTCTCGATCCCGGTGGGCAGCGGGGCGACCTCGGCGAACGCGCCGCCGGCGTCCCAGTTGTCGATGCCGGAGCAGGGGATGGTCGACTGGAGGCTGCCGGTCGGGTCCCACAGGTGGTTGGCCCGGCCGCACATGACGTTGCCGTTGTCGCCCCAGCCCTTGCCGATCTCGGAGTTCAGGTTGGGCAGCGCGCCGGTGGCCTTCAGCCTGACCAGCAGCTTGCTGGTGCCGACGCTGCCGGCGGCGAAGAACACCTTGTCCGCGGTCACGGTCTTGGTGGTCGTGACGGCGCCGGTGGTGTTGAGCTGGTCGATGACGACCGTGTAGCCGCCACCGGCCGCCGGGGCGACCGAGGTGACCTGGTGCAGCGCCGAGACGGTGACCCTGCCGGTGGCCTTGGCCTGGGCGATGTAGGTCTTCTGCAGTGACTTCTTGCCGTGGTTGTTGCCGTAGAGGATCTCACCGGCCAGCGCCGACTTGGTGACGGTTCCGGCCGCCTCCTGCTTCATGTAGTCCCAGTCGTAGACGTCGGGCACGAAGACGAACGGGAAGCCGGAACGCTGGGCGTGCTTGCGGCCGACCCGGGCGTACTGGTAGCAGGCGGTGGTGTCGAACCAGGCCGGGTCGATGGTGCCGACCCCGAGCCCGGCGTTGGCGCGCGGGTAGTAGGTGTTGTACATCTCGTCGGCGTTCACCGACGGCAGGATGGCGGCGAAGTTCTCCCGCTTGGGAGTGACCGCCATCCCGCCGTTGACCAGCGAGCCGCCACCGACGCCGCGGCCCTGGTAGACGGTGATGCCGCCGAACTCCTCGGCGTCCAGGATGCCGGTGTAGCGAGGGATGTCCCGGTCGATCGGGAAGCCGAGGAAGAAGTTGAGGGGTGCCTTGGTCTTGGTGCGGAGCCAGTAGGAGCGCTGGTCCGGCGAGGTCGTGTTGCAGAAGATCTTTCCGTCGGAGCCCGGGGTGTCCCAGGCCATGCCCATCTCGATCATGTGCACGTCGACGCCCGCCTGGGCGAGGCGCAGGGCGGCGACGGAGCCGCCGTAGCCGGTGCCGATCACCAGGGCCGGGACACGGGCCCCGTCGGCGATCGGAACGGCTGCGCGTGCGGCTTTTGCCTGGGCTGCTGTGGCGGGAGTCGCGAGCGCCGCGACTCCCAAGATAGAACCGGTTCCAGTGATGAATCCACGGCGCGAGATGCCTTCGGAACCTGTTCTACGCGAGGTTTTGTCACTCATGTGATTTTCCTCACTCTCGGCGTATTAGAACAAGTTCTACATGTTTCCCGGATGTTAGGCCACCACGTACCGGGAAGTAACTTGGGTCAGATCGAGGGCGATCGACCGCTGGGCAGCACGCACACGGTGTCCAGGCCCAGCACGTGGTTGAGCCGGCCGAACGCCAGCCAGGAGCCGAGGCTCATGCTCAGCTCCACGATCTCCAGCTGGCTGTAGTGCGCGGTCATCCGGGTCCAGAACTCGTCGTCGAGGCCGTGGTGGTCCAGGGCGTACCGCTCGGCGTACTCGGCGGCCAGCCGGGTGCGGTCGTCGAAGGCGTCGGTGGTACGCCACTCGGTCACCGCGTCGGCGAACTCCTCCTCGACCTTCTGCCCGTCCCGTTCGGTCCGCCAGTCGAGGCAGAAGACGCACCCGTTGATCTGCGCGATCCGCAACCGGGCGGCCTCGAACTCGCGGAGTCCGAGGGTGGTGTGGGCGTACACCGCCATCGAGAACTTCGAGGCGGCGACCCCGATGCCGGGGACCATCTCCCCCCACACGTAGCCGATCGCGTCCTTGCCCTCGGGGATGTCGATGTTCACGGTTCTCTCCTTACGAGTTTGCCGACCGCCGGGCGCAGCGGGACGTCGAGCGCGTCGTAGAGTCCGGGTTCCGCGTCCACCAGCCAGTCGATGGCGCTCACCAGGCGGCCGACCGCGGTGGCGTTCCCGCCCGCCGACCGGTTGCCGCCCTCGTCGACGGCCTCGACCGTGACCTCGATACGCGGGCGGCCCTCGATGATGACCCGGTGGGCACCGACGCCGTCGGGCGGCATCGGCCAGTCCGGGGCACAGGAGGCGTGGATGCGGGTGACGTGCTCGATGACGATGCGGGGTTCGCCCTCGACGATGCCCTGTACCTCGAACCGGACCGCGCCCTGGGTGCCGGCCTCGAACTCGCCCATCGTCGTGGTGCTCACCGTGGCGTCGAGCGCGCGCCGGTCCAGGGTCTCGCGGATCTCGTCGAGTTCGACGCCGAGCGCCCTGGCCATCAGCCGTACCTGCCCGCCCCAGACCATGGTCGGGACCGTCGGCGCGGTCATCGGCGGCTCGTACTCCATCGGCTGGCCCATGCCGACCAGGTAGCGGACCGAGTCGGGCTGGTCGTAGGTGGAGTAGTCGAAGATCTCCTGGCAGCGGATCACGTCCACGACGGTGCCGAGCCCGCTGATCAGCAGAGGCAGTACGTCGTTGCCCCAGCCGGGGTCGACGCCGGAGACGAAGAGCGAGCCGCCGCCGTCCGCGATGGCGGCCAGCACCGGTTCGCGCAGCTCCGGCGGGGCGCCCCGCTGGTCGTAGAGCGCGTACAGCGAGGGGGTGACGACCACGGCTCCGGCCCGGATCGCCCTGATGATGTCGGCGAGGGCCTCGTCGGGGCGGATGTCGCCGGACGCCGCGTACACCACGGCGTGCGGACGGGTGGCCAGCACCGCGTCGATGTCGTCGGTGGCGACGATCCCCAGCTCGTGGCCGAGGTCGCCGAGGTCGCCCGCGTCGCGGCCGACCTTGTCGGGGTTGTGGACGAGCACTGCCGCGAGTTTCAGCGCCGGATGGGCCTCGACGGCTCGGATGGCCGCGCGGCCGACGTTGCCGGTGCCCCAGACAATCGTGGAGAGCATGCGCGGAGAGTAGCAAGCGCTTGGTTAGGTGTATAGTGCCGCCGCCATCTCGACAGCCGGCCCCAGAGGGCGCTGTACGACCGCGACGCGGGCGAGATCCTGACGATCCACAGCGGCCCCCATCCCCAACCGGGTGTCCACAGGCCGTCTCGACCTTCTTCACACCCGGCGTCAAGCCAGTCCGGGAAGCCGTTTTTCAACCGTTGACGCGGTCGTAGCACGTATGTAACCTTTGGCCAACACTATGCAAGATTCTTGCAAAGAAAAGTTCTTTTTCTCGCGGCTCTTCGCAACTTCAGGAATGCGCTGCGCCCATGCACCTGCCCCCCATCCGTGTGCGGTGAAGGCGCATGCCTTCACGTCTCGGCCCTGTCGTGCTCGACGAGAGATGGAAGAACGCGAATGAGAAAACCGTACGGACCGTTACGGCTGATGGCGGCCATGCTGGCGACCACGGTCGTCGCCGGTCTGCTCGTCATGGGGTCGGTCGTGCCGGCCTCCGCCGCGGGCGGACCCAACCTGTCGCCGGGCAAGGCGACCCAGGCCAGCAGTTCCAACGCCGAGTACACGGTGTCGGCCATCAACGACGGCAATCAGAACACCTACTGGGAGAGCGCGAACAACAGCTTCCCGCAGTGGGCGCGGATCGACCTCGGCACCGCCACGAGCGTCGACCAGATCGTGCTGAAGGTGCCCGCCCCGGCCGTCTGGCAGACCCGCACCCAGACCCTCTCGGTCCAGGGCAGCGCCGACGGCTCCACCTACAGCACGGTGGTGGCCTCGGCGAACCACACGTTCGACCCGGCGACCGGTAACAAGGTCACGATCGACTTCGGCGCCGCGACCCACCGGTACTGGCGCGTCAACGTCACCGCCAACACCGGCTGGCCCGCCGCGCAGATCTCCGAGTTCGAGATCTACGCCGCCGCCGGCGGCGGCGACACCGAGAAGCCGTCGGCCCCCGGCAACCTCGCCTTCACCCAGCCGGTCTCCGGCCAGATCAAGCTGACCTGGAACGCCTCGACCGACAACGTGGGCGTCACCGGGTACGACGTCTACGCAGGCAACCAGCTCCGGGGCAGCGTCGGCAACGTGCTGACCTACACCGACGACCAGCCGGCGTCGGCGACCGTGACGTACTTCGTGCGGGCCAAGGACGCGGCGGGCAACGTCTCGGCGAACAGCAACACGGTGACCCGCAACGGCACCGGCGATCCCGGTTCGAACCTGGCCATCGGCAAGGAGACGGTCGAGTCCGGCCACGTGCACACGTTCGTCGCGGCCAACGCCAACGACAACAACACGGCCACCTACTGGGAGGGCAACGCCGGTTACCCGAACACGCTGGCGGTCAAGCTCGGCGCCAACGCGAGCGTCGGCTCGGTCGTGCTGAAGCTGAACCCGGACGCCGCGTGGGGCACCCGTACCCAGAACATCCAGGTCCTGGGCCGGGAGCAGAACGCCACGGGCTACACCAACCTGGTGTCGGCGGCCAACTACACGTTCAACCCGGCCTCCGGCGGCAACACGGTGACGATCGACGTCAACGCCACCGTCGCCGACATCCAGCTGAAGTTCAACGGCAACACCGGCGCACCCGCCGGGCAGGTCGCCGAGTTCCAGGTCATCGGCGTCCCCGCGCCGAACCCCGACCTGACGGTCTCGGCTCTCACCTGGTCCCCGAACGCGCCGATCGAGACCAACGCGATCACGCTGACCGGCACGGTGAAGAACATCGGCACCGCCGCCTCCGGCGCGACCAACGTCAACTTCTACCTCGGCGGCACGCTGGCCGGCACCGCTCCGGTCGCCGCTCTCGCGGCCGGCGCCCAGGCCACGGTGACCGCGAACATCGGCACCCGCGGCGCGGCGACCTATCAGGTCAGTGCCAAGGTGGACGAGTCGAACACGGTCTTCGAGCAGAACGAGGGCAACAACACCTTCACCGCGGCGTCGCCGCTGGTGGTCACCGAGGCTCCCGGCCCCGACCTGCAGGTTCTCAGCATCAGCTCCAACCCGCCGAACCCGGCGGTCGGCGCGGCGGTCACCTTCACCGTGGCGGTGAAGAACCGCGGGAACACCGCGACGGGCGCGACCACGGTCACCCGGCTGACGGTGGGCGGCACCACGCTCAACACCAACACCCCGTCGATCGCCGCGGGCGCGACGGTCAACGTGGCCGTCAGCGGCAGCTGGACCGCCACCAGCGGCGGTGCCACCATCACCGCCACCGCCGACGCGACCAACGTCGTCGCCGAGACCAACGAGACCAACAACACGCTCTCCCAGGCGATCGTGGTCGGGCGCGGGGCGGCGGTTCCGTGGGTCGAGTACGAGGCCGAGGCCGCCAGGTACCAGGGCACCCTGCTGACGACCGATCCGCTGCGCACCTTCGGGCACACCAACTTCGCCACCGAGTCCTCAGGGCGGCAGTCGGTGCGGCTGAACAGCACGGGGCAGTTCGTCGAGTTCACCTCGACCAACTCCGCCAACTCGATCGTGGTGCGCAACTCCATCCCCGACGCGCCGAACGGCGGCGGCATCGAGGCCACCATCAGCCTGTACATCAACAACACCTTCGCCCAGAAGCTGACCTTCTCGTCGCGGCACAGCTGGCTGTACGGGAACAGCGACGGCCCGGAATCCCTGACGAACACCCCGCAGGCCGACGCCCGGCGGTTGTTCGACGAGTCGCACGCGCTGCTGTCGTCGACCTACCCGGTGGGGACCACGTTCCGGTTGCAGCGCGACGCCACCGACACGGCCTCGTTCTACATCATCGACCTGATCGACCTGGAGCAGGTGGCACCCCCGGCGAGCCAGCCGGCCGGTTGCACCTCGATCACGACGTACGGCGCGGTGCCCAACGACGGGCTCGACGACACGGCCGCCATCCAGCGGGCGGTGACGGACGACCAGAACGGGGTCATCGGCTGCGTGTGGATCCCGGCCGGACAGTGGCGGCAGGAGAAGAAGATCCTCACCGACGATCCGCTGAACCGGGGTCAGTTCAACCAGGTGGGCATCAGCAACGTCACGATCCGCGGAGCGGGGATGTGGCACTCCCAGCTGTACACCCTGACCGAGCCGCACCTGGCGACCGGCGGTATCAACCACCCGCACGAGGGTAACTTCGGCTTCGACATCGACGACAACGTCCAGATCTCCGACATCGCCATCTTCGGCTCGGGCCGCATTCGCGGCGGCGACGGCAACGCCGAGGGCGGGGTGGGGCTGAACGGGCGGTTCGGCAAGAACACCAAGATCTCCAACGTGTGGATCGAGCACGCCAACGTGGGCGTCTGGGTCGGCCGTGACTACGACAACATCCCGGATCTGTGGGGGCCCGCCGACGGGCTGGACTTCAGCGGCATGCGCATCCGCAACACCTACGCCGACGGCATCAACTTCAGCAACGGCACGCGGAACTCTCGGGTGTTCAACTCGTCGTTCCGCACCACCGGCGACGACTCCCTGGCGGTCTGGGCCAACCGGTACGTCAAGGACCCGGCGGTGGACATCGGGCACGACAACCAGTTCATCAACAACACCATCCAGCTGCCCTGGCGGGCGACCGGCATCGCGATCTACGGCGGCTACGGCAACAAGATCGAGAATAATCTGGTCTACGACACCATGAACTACCCGGGCATCATGCTGGCGACCGACCACGACCCGCTGCCCTTCTCCGGGCAGACCCTGATAGCCAACAACGCGCTCTACCGGTGCGGCGGCGTCTTCTGGAACGAGGACCAGGAGTTCGGCGCCATCACGCTCTTCGCGGCGAACCGGGACATCACCGGTGTCACCATCCGGGACACCGACATCCACGACTCGACCTACGACGGCATCCAGTTCAAGACGGGGGGCGGCAACATGCCGGGCGTCGCGATCACCAATGTGCGGATCGACAGGTCCAACAACGGTGCCGGCATCCTGGCGATGAGCGGCGCCCGCGGCAGCGCGACGCTGACGAACGTCACCATCACCAACTCGGCCAAGGGCAACATCGTGAAGGAACCGGGGTCGAGCTTCGTGATCACACCCTAGTCTTCTCCCGCCTGAGAACGACCGGCCATGTGGTGTGCTCCCCCGTCGGGACACCCGCATGGCCGGTCGCACCGGCGTTCCCCGCGTACCGGCCGGGCCGGGCCGGCGACCCGGCTAGGCCGAGGTGCGGCGCCGGAACAGCACCGCCGCGATGGGGATGCTGATCGCCACGCCGGCGGCCAGCCAGGCGGTGGCGAGCCACCCCGCGTCGCCCATGGGGTGGTCGAGGAGCAGCCCGCGGAGCGTCTTCACCATCGGCGTGGTCGGCTGGTGCTCGGCGAAACCGCGGAGCAGGCTCGGCATGGTCTCCGCGGGGACGACACCGTCCGACAGGTACGGGAAGAAGATCACGACGAAGCTGAAGGCACCGGCGGCCTGGGTCGAGGTGACCAGCAGCCCCCAGAGCACCGCGATCGCGGACACCGCCAGCACGTACCCGACGACGAGCAGCAGCGCCAGCGCCCAGTCGGCGAGCGTGGCGTCGGGGCGGAAACCCAGGGCGATCGCCACGGCCAGGGCGATCCCGGTCGCCACCACGTTGCGGACCACCGAGGCGACGACATGCCCGGCGGGCACCACCCAGCCGCTGATGGGCAGGGTCCGGAAACGGTCGATCATTCCTCGGGTCATCTCGTCCGCGACGCTCACCGCGGTCAACGCGGCGCCGTACCCGCCGGACATGAGCAACACGGTGGGAACGACGAAGTTGATGTAGGTCAGCCCGCTGGACCCGGTGGTGATCGCGCCGCCGAAGACGTAGACGAAGAGGATCATGATGAGCGCCGGCAGCGCGATGTTCACGATGAGCGCGTCGGGGGTGCGCGTCTCGTGGCGCAGCGCGCGGGTGATCAGACGGCCCAGATCGCCCATCGTCGTCCCACTCATGCCGTCACCGCCGTGAACTCGAAGAAGACGTCGTCCAGGGTGGGGCTGCGCAGCTCGACCCGCTCGACGGCGATGCCCTCCTCCGCCAGCAGGTTCAGCGTGTGACGCAACTGGTCGGGGCCCTGCAGTGCCAGGGTGACCTCCCGCGCGTCGGCGTCGAGACGCGGTCCGGTGCCGGTGGACAGGACGGTGCCGGCCCGGGAGGCGTCCTCGGCCCGCGACAGGCGTAGCACCAGGCGCTCGGAACCCACCTGGCGCTTGAGGGCGGCCGGGGTGTCGTCGGCGACGACGCGGCCGTTGTTGATCACCGCGATCCGGTCGGCGAGCCGGTCGGCCTCCTCCAGGTACTGGGTGGTCAGCAGGATGGTGGTGCCGGAGGCGAGCAGCTCGCGGATCACCGACCAGAGCTCCGCCCGGCTGCGCGGATCAAGGCCGGTGGTGGGCTCGTCGAGGAAGAGGATCCGCGGTACGGCCACCATGCTCGCCGCCAGATCGAGGCGGCGGCGCATCCCGCCGGAGTAGGTGGAGACCCGGCGGTTCGCGGCGGCGCCGAGATCGAACCGTTCGAGGAGTTCGGCCGCCCGCCGCCGGGCTTCCCGCCTGCCCAGGTGGTGCAGGCCGGCGAACAGCTCCAGGTTCTCCCTGCCGGTGAGCAGGTCGTCCACCGTGGCCTGCTGGGCGGTCAGGCCGATGCTGCGCCGTACCGCGACGCCTTCCCGCGCGACGTCGTGGCCGCCCACCGTGGCGGTGCCGCTGTCCGCGGCGAGCAGCGTGGTCAGGATCCGGACCGTTGTCGTCTTGCCTGACCCGTTCGGTCCGAGCAGGGCCAGCAGCGAGCCGGTCGGAACGGTCAGCTCGACTCTGTTCAGCACCCGCGTCGCACCGAAGGATTTGCTCAGGCCACGGGCATGGATCGCGACGTCGGTCATGCCCGCCCTCTCTGTGTATGTCGTACCGTGTATCTTATACATAGATTAATCTGTACCAGATACAGAGTCAGCGGGCTAGGCCTTCTGACGTTCGATGGCACGGGGAGGCGGGTTACCCCAGTCATGACATGAATGGGGGAGTGCGAACCGATGCCGTGCCGGTACATCGGCGGCCATGCCGTCCGGGGGAGCCGAAGGTCGGCTGGAGGCTCTCCGGCCTCGATCTCCCGCTCGGCGGCGTCGAGGCACTGGTCGTACGACGCGGGTGATCAGCCGAACTGGATATAGGTGGCCAGCGTGGCGAGTTCGTTCGACTCGTCCGTCGGGAAACGGGCGAGCAGCGTGCGGAGCAGGCCGGTGTCGTCCAGGGTGGCCCAGACGTAGGCCTGCTCCTGGTCGCTGACCGTCAGCTGCCAGCCGATCCCCTCGACCCCGCCGAACTGTGCCGTGTTGCGCCGGGTCACCGTGGTCCCGGCCGGCAACCGCCGGATCAGGCCGTCCCGGATCCTCTCGGTCAGTTCCGTACGTGCCTGCTTCCCCGACGGGGGATCCACCGTGGTGACCCGTACGCTCAGTTGCTGCCGGTTGTCGGGAGAGGTCAGCTCGGCGCTGCCCGCAAGGTCCGCGGAGAACTTCCAGGTGTCCGGACGGCAGAGCGCGAGTCCCCCGATCCAGTCGTTGTGCGGCTTCAGCAGCGCGGTGTTCACCGTCGTCACGGGGGCGGTGGCCGAGGCGAGCCGCCGGGTGCCCGTGTAGAGATCGACCCGGTACTCGCCCGCCGGCGGACAGTTCCCGTCCACGAGACTCCAGATGCCCTCGCCCGATGACTTCTCCAGCGTCGAGGCCGCGATCTGGACCAGGTCATGGCGTTGGGACCACTCGTCGGTGGAACTCGGGCGGTAGTAGGTGATCATGCCGACCTGCGCTCCCTTGGGCAGATCCCGGTAGGTGTAGCCCGCGGTGATTCGCGCCCCCTGGACGGCCACCGCGAGCCTGGACACGGTCGCGGCCGGTGCCTGCCTGGTGTTCGGGGCCAGTTCCTCGCCCTGCGCGCCGACCAGTGCGCCCTGGAGTTCGGCGGCCAGGTCACGGATGTCGTCACGCTGGGAGGCGACGATGTCCAGGGTGGTGCGCATGGCGGCGTAGAGCTCCGCGCGTTCGGCGGGATCCGGCCGGGCTTTGATCCTCTTGATGAGGTCGGCCGCCAGCCGTCTCGCGTCCGCGGCCCGGCCCTGGCCGGCCAGTGCCGCCAGCAGGTTCAGCCAGGGCAGCGGCGGCGCCGGGTTGAGTGCGATGGCGCGCCTGCTGTACTCCTCGGCCTTCTTGTGATCGGGCAGGTGAATGTTGACACCGCCGAGCCGGAGCAGCACGACGTAGCGCTCGCCGCCGAGTTCGAGCGCCCGGGTGAGATCCGCAGCGGCCGCCACCCAGGCGCTCCGCGGAGCGGAGCTGTAGACGTAGTTCGACGTCGATCTCTCCGGGCTGGCGGCCAGGACCCGCGCGGCCGAACGGTGCTCGTAGACCGTCACGTAATCGCCGTCCGCGGCCGCGGCCCGGTCGTACGCCTTGACCGCCCCCTTGAAGTCCCGGAGGGAGGCCAGCCGATCCCCCTCGGCAACGGCTCTGACCGCCTCCTCCGAGGTCGTCTCCGGCGGGGTGACGAGGGCGACCACCGAGCTGACGAGGCAGGTGACGGTGAGGAGGGCCGCCGGCCACACGAGGTAGCGGCGGGTGGACACGCTGACGGTGAGCGACAGGCCGAGCAGGGCGAGGGCCACGGCGAGCAGGGTCACCCCCGCCACGTAGACGTTGTTCTTGTCGCCCCACTCCGACGCGGTCTCCTGGGCGGACTGCTGACGCAGCGTGGCCCGGTTCGCATCGACGTACAGGTCGGAGTAGAGCATGTCCAGCCGGTTGACGTACTTCCCCGAGGTCAGTGCCGACGTGCTCTGGACCTGGGAGTACGCCCGCTTCCAGCGGGTGGCGGCCGCCGACTCGGCGCGTCTCTCCAGCAGCTCGGCCCGGATCGCGTCCAGGTCGTGCCGCTGCTTCAGGGGGGTCATGGCGCCGAGGTTGACCCGGTTCTCCTCGGCCTCCGCCTCGACCGTTATGTGCTCGCTCATCGCGGTGATGGCGGCACGCTGCGCGTCACGCATCGTCCGGTCCTCACGCGCGCCCGCGTCACTGGCGAGATAGCCGAGGGCACCGCCCAGCAGCGCGATCAGCACGACGGCGAGCGAGAGGTGGCGCTTGTACGGCGTGTCGAGGTCCTCGACCGCGGGGGATTCCAGATTGATCTCCATCGATCCGCCTCACCCGGAAGCCAGGGCCAGCGGGAGCGCGACGATCAGCAGGGCGAGATAGCCCAGCAGCGACGCCGTGAACACGGCGGGTCGCCACCGGTGGGCCGGGACGAGCCGGGCGATCGTCAGTCCCACGAGGATCAGAGTCGACGCCACCACGCACAGCGCCAGCCTGCCGGAACGGTCGTGCAGAGCGTCGGCCCGCCGTACGGTCAGCTCGGGCTGCCCCTGCGGGACCGAGTTGTACTCGCTTTCGCGGATGACGGCCTCCCTGCGCAGGTCGTGGTTCCAGGTGGCGGTGGCTCCCGTGCCGGTGCGGTAGCGGAGGTCGAGCCACTCGGCGGCCAGGAAACCGTCGGCCAGCCTGCGCAGCAGCCGCGCCTGTGCCGGGTCGGTGGGCTCGATCGCGTCCGCCTGCGCGTTCATGACCCGATACTGGGTGATCTGGCTGCCCTCGAAGCGGCTGCGCGCGTTGGCGACCACCCGGCTCGACCGCACCTGGACGGTTTCCACCACCGCCTGGCGGTCAGCGTCCACGGCCGCGGAGTCCACCCGGATGGAGACGTAGGTGAGCGCGGCACCGGTGATCGTCACGATGCCGATCGCGACGGCGATCCACAACTCCCACGGCGCGCGTGCGCTCGCCTCCTTGCTTTTAGCCCGATATTTCGCAAAAATCCGAAAAATACGTGACCGCCATACGCTCGGCGGCTCCGCATCCCGAAGAGCCGAACCGGGATCATCCTCGGCCGGTGTCCCCATCTCAAATGGCTCAGCCACTCTTCAATTACAGGAAGCTGTATGCATTACGACAAGTGCGCTTTCGTCGCATTTCAATCACGAAAAAGGTCTTCAACAGATACGTTGTGCAGGACAACCATTGGGTGCGTGGAACGACTCATGCTCCATGACCGCGACGGCTTCTGATCATTTAGCGTCGGGGAACCTCATGATCCCGAAGGTCCCGCCTGTTCGCTTACCCGGTACGCCGCTCCGCCGTCATCTCAGGGACGCAGACGTCTCGCCGCTCAACGCCATGCCGGCGTCAGAACCTGGTCCTGCCGTCCGTCTTCGCGATGCGGCGCACCTGAACAGGATCGATTCCCGTCGCACCCCGTAGATCCGCGCCATGAAGATACGCGCCGGACAGGTCCGCGTCCTCCAGTTGAGCCCCACCCAGACGTGCACCGGTCAGATCTGTTTCGGTTAGGCTTGCGCCGCTCAAATCAGCCCTGCTGAAATCCGATCCACTCAGAACCGCCCTGTCCAGATTAGCGCCACCCAGATCGGCACCGATCAAGCTGGTGCCCTTAAGGTGCGCCTCGCCCAGATAGGCGCCACTCATGTCCGCCCCCTGCAGCGAACCACCGCCCAGGTACGCGCCGATCAGGCGAGCGTCCCTCAGTTGAGCACCGTTCAAACGCACATCACCCAGGTGAGCCTTGGTGAGGTCCGCCCCGTTCAGATTGGCGCCTTCCAGATGGGCGCCTTCCAATCGAAGTCTGAGGCCAGCCGCTCCAGTGCGTAAATCGCGCCAATCCGCGCGTCCAGGGAGCCTCTATTACCCAACTGCTCGACCGCCTTGGTATAGCGGTCGGTGATCTGCGCCTCCTGGGTGGCCTCCAGGGTCCTCGCGGTGTAGACCAATCCGAAAGCGGTGAATCCCACCCCCAGAACCACCGCGAGACTGCTTACCACCTGCATACGGCTTCCGGCCCGCTGATGCCGCAGCTCCTCGCGGTCCTTCACCGGCAGTGCGGCCAATTCCTGAGCCGTAGGAGCCGGAATGGGAACGCTCCTCCTGGCGGGCCATGGCCGCCTCCACCAGTGCTTACGTACAGCCATGCGCCTATTGCACTCCGAACATGACACGGCCCACAAGATGCAATGGACAGGAAAAGAAGGACTCCCTACATGTCTCCGGAGTCGGAACACTTCATCGTCGGGTCGCCTCGATCCGGGTCCTCCGGGACGGGTCGCCGGGCACCACGTTGGCAACGGGCGGCCGACGGTAAGGTCAACTCTGCGCGATGGACACTCTGACGTGCTTAAACGTCGTCCGAGGTGTCATAGGTGAGGGCATGGATGCGAACATCGTGTTGCTCGCCATCGTGATCGTGACGGCGCTGTCCTTTGACTTCACCAACGGTTTTCACGACACGGCCAACGCCATGGCGACCTCGATCGCGACCGGGGCGTTGCGGCCCAGGGTGGCGGTCGGGTTGTCGGCGGTGCTGAACTTCGCCGGGGCGTTCCTGTCGCTGAAGGTCGCGGCGACCATCGCGACGGGCATCGTCGACACCGGCGCGATCACCTTGACGGTGGTCTTCGCCGGCCTGATCGGCGGTCTGGCCTGGAATCTGCTGACCTGGTACTTCGGCATTCCCTCCAGCTCCTCGCACGCGTTGATCGGTGGTGTGATCGGGGCCACGGTGATCGCGGCGGGCACCTCGGCGGTCAACGGATCCGAGATCGTGTCCAAGGTGCTGGTCCCGGCCGTGCTCGCGCCGCTGGCTGCGGTCCTGGTGGCGGCGGCCGGTACGTACCTGATGTACGTCATCACCGGGAACGCGCCGGAGGGGACCCGCGGGCGAGGGCTCAGGTACGGCCAGATCGGCTCGGCGTCACTGGTGTCGCTGGCCCACGGCACCAACGACGCGCAGAAGACGATGGGCGTCATCACGCTGGCGATGATCGCTGCCGGGGCGATCGGCAAGGACGCGGGAACGCCGCTGTGGGTGATCGTGGCCAGTGCGACCGCGATCGCGCTGGGCACCTATCTGGGCGGCTGGCGGGTGATCCGTACCCTGGGCAAGGGACTGACCGACATCGAGACCCCGCAGGGGTTCACCGCGGAGGGCTCCTCGGCGGCCGTGATCTTCGCCTCCTCCCACTTCGGCCTCCCGCTGTCGACCACGCACGTGTGCACCGGGTCGGTGATCGGCGCGGGCATCGGCAGGCACCTGGACCGGGTGCGCTGGAGCGTCGCGGCCCGGATGGCCGCCGCGTGGCTGGTCACCCTCCCGGCCGCGGCCGCGGTGGGGGCGCTGGCCTGGGCGAGCGCGAGTGTGATCGGCGACGGTGTGCTGGGCGTGGGGGTGGTCTTCGCCGTCGCCCTGATGCTGTCGGCGGGGCTGTACGTGGCCTCGCAACGCCGGCCGGTCAACGCCGGCAACGTCAACGACGAGTGGACCGGGCGCCTGGCCCCGGTCCCGGCGATGAAAGAAGGCTGAAAAGGGCTCATACCACCGTGGCGCGAAGATGCGCGTGGCCGGCGGCCAGGTCGCGGCGGATCCGCCGCGACCTGGCCGCCTCGCGGAGAGCGGTGACGCTCTCAGGGGACCAGTCCCGATTCCTTGATGAGCGCGATCGTCGCCTCAAGCTGGTCGAGGTCGTTCAGGTCGACCGAGGGAACCTTCAGCTCGTCCAGAGCGGGCACCCCCGCGGGCGGTGCGGCGTCGGCCAGGACCGGGTACTCGAAGGTCTCCTCGGCGAAGTACTTCTGTGCCTCGGCGCCGAGCAGGTAGGTGACGAATGCCTGCACGTCAGGATTCTGGGCGGCCTTCTTCAGCACGCCGACGCCCGCCACGTTGACCAGGGCGCCGCTGTCGCCGTCGGGGAAGAAGTGCAGCTTGGCGGTGAGCGTGTCAGGCGTCTTACCCCGCTCCTTGGCCAGCTCGCCCAGGTAGTAGTGGTTGATCAGGCCGACGGCGAGCTTGCCGGAGTCGACCTCCTCCAGGATGGGGCCGTTGCCCTCACGGATCTGCGGCTCGTTGGCCTTGAGCCCGGCCAGGAACTCCTTGGCCTTGGCCTGTCCGTGCTGCACCGTCACAGCGGTGACGAACGCCTGGAAGGACGCGTTGGTCGGGGCCACCCCGACCTTGCCCTTCCAGGCCGGATCGGTGAGGTCGAACACCGAGGCGGGCAGCTGGGCGGCGGGGACCAGGTCGGGGTTGTAGGCCAGCACCCGCGAGCGGGCGGTGACACCGACCCATTCCCCGCTCTTGGCGCGGTAGGTCGCCGGCACCTTGTCGAGCACGGTGGCCGGGAGCGGCGCGAACATGCCCTTCTTGGCCACCGCGCCGAGCGCGCCGGCGTCCTGGGCGAAGAAGGCGTCCGCCGGTGACTTCTCCCCCTCTTCGAGGAGCTGGGCGGCCATGGCCGCGGTGTTGGCGTAGCGGGCCTCGACGGCGATGCCGCTCTGCGCGGTGAACTTGTCCAGCAAGGGCTTGACCAGCGACTCGCTGCGCCCGCTGTAGACGGTGATCTTCTTGTCGGCCGTCGGGCCGGCAGCGGCTCCGGTGCTGTCCGCGGACTCGCCACCACAGGCGGCCAGCCCGAGGACGAGAACACCGGTGGTGGCCAGCGCGAGCACGGTTTTGGGGAGGAACGTCGGCACCGTGGTGCTCCTTCGGTCATGGAGAAGAATTCCCGATCACAGCTACATCGCTGTAGAAGTTAGCAGAGCCTAACCTAAGTGCTTGCCGCGGGGCCAGCGCCGGTCACGGTAAGGGGCCTGGTCGGCGACGTGGCGACGCGACGGAACCGCGACACGCGGCTCCAGGAGAGGTCCCCGGCTACGCACGTCGTACGAGGCGAGGCGAGGCGAGGAGCGCACCCGGCCGCGGGCCTCCCGGGACGATCACTTCCGGCGTCGGCGGGAGGGCGAGTGTGTCATCGCCATACCGGCCCGGACGGAGTCAGCGGCGAGTGTCGACGCCGCTCTCGCAGAGGCCGCCGGACTGCGTCAGGTCGACGATGGCCTCTCCGGTCCACACCACCGACCCCGCTGCCACCAGGATGGGAACCGCGAGCAGGAACGCGCCGCGCGGGCTGGGCAGTGGTTTGAGCAGGGCGGCGATCCGGCGTGGGACGGGCCCGGGACCTCGAAGGCCCAGGAACGGCACCGCCCCGGACGGTATCTCACCACCGGGGGACAGCAGGGCCGCCTCGCCGATCGCCCGGGCCGTCGCCCTGCGGTCACCGGTCTGCTCGGCGGCCCGCTCGTCGGCCCAGCGCTCGATCATGTATCCCGCCAGGTGACGAACCTGCCACAGGAAGGGGTGCGCCGCCACGGCCAACCGGCTGGCCAGCAGCCAGCGGTGATGATGGCCGCTCAGATGGGCGTGCTCGTGCGCCATGACCACCGCGTGACTCTCCTCGCCGAGAGCGTCCAGCATGCCCTGGGTCACCACGATCCGGCCCGGCCGCCCGGGGAGGGTGAAGGCAGCCGGTCGTTTCTCGGCCACCACCACGACGTCGCCGCCGGGAAGGGCGGCGGCCTGCTCACGAGCGGCGCACAGCGACCGCCGCTCCCGCCGGGTGCCGCCGGCGAAGCTCGCGACGGCGATCACCAGGAAGGCCAGGGCGGTCCAGTACGGCCATTCCAGCAGATCACCCCGGCTGAGGACCAGGAGGGCATGGATCGAGACGGCCGCCACGCTCACCGAACTCGCGGCCGCGACCACGACGGCCGAGGATACGAAGGCCACCGCCGCCGGTGCCGGATGTTGCCGGTCGACCAGCGCCGCCATCGAGACGACCAGTGCCACGGGAGCCACGAGCGTGGACAGGAGGAAGTGGTCGATCACCGGTCTTCCCCCAGCAGCAGTCGCCGGACCAGTTCCTCGTCGCCGGCCGAGAGCCCGGAGATGAAATGCGTCAGGGCGGGTGCGTGGTCGGCCTCGGCGTCGAGCAGTCGTCTCATCCGCCAGGCGACCAGCCCCGAGGGGTCGGCGGGCGCGGCATAGCGGTAGGCCCGCCCGGACCGCTCACGCGTCACGACACCCTTGTCGTGCAGCCTGGTCAGGGTGGTCACCACGGCACTGTAGGAGAGCTCGCCACCCCCTTTGCCGCTGAGCAGGTCACGTACCTCCCCCGGCGACAGGGCGCCGGACGCCTCATGAAGCACGGTGAGGATCTCCGCTTCCAGGACCCCCGGGGATCGGCGAGAGTTCATCGGACGACCATAGCGGCCCCCGCCAACGGCCCGGAGGCGGTCACCCTTTTCCCGGACCGTCGCCGGCCTCCACGACGCCGGTACGGCCGGAGCGCGCCGCGACCGGTGAGATGACGGCCGGCCTGCCATCATCGACCGGGCGGGTGCTGAGCCGAAAAACGCGGCATACCACCTGGTCAGCGCTCGATGAGAGCCGGTTCACCTTTCGCCCCGGACGGGGTGAGCAGCCGTCGCCGATCCAGCAGCGTCATCGCCAGCGCGCAGCCCCACCCGATCACGACCAGGATGGTCCAGGGCAGC
This sequence comes from Streptosporangium sp. CA-115845, assembly GCF_050943795.1. Classification (NCBI taxonomy): domain Bacteria; kingdom Bacillati; phylum Actinomycetota; class Actinomycetes; order Streptosporangiales; family Streptosporangiaceae; genus Streptosporangium; species Streptosporangium sp. CA-115845. Next base: position 9,135,248 of record NZ_CP191988.1, read on the forward strand.
CAGGCCAGGCCCCACCGCCCGGCGGCGTCCCACAACGTGCCGGTCAGCACGCTGCCGGCCGTGACCCCGATGCCCGACAGGGTGGCGTACAGCCCGTAGTGGGTGGCGACCAGCCGTCCGCCGGACATCGCGACGATCACCTCCATCTCGAACGGGCAGATCAGCATGGTGCCGAGCGCGAGGAGCGCGGCCGCGACCAGCATCGGGGCCATGGCCGACTGCCCGGCGAGGCCCTCGTCGGCCACCGCCACGTGCGGGACGGGACCGGGCCAGGCCACGAGCGGGACGAAGGCCGGCCCCATCACGGCGAGTCCGGCCAGCGGGCCGAGCAGCAGCCCCGTCTGTCCTGCCATGTTGAACCAGCCGAACGCCCGCACCCGCCGGTCCGCGGCGGCGACGGCCAGCAACGAGCGCCCCCCCGGATCGAACAGTGCCCCGGCGAACCCGGTCGCCACCGACGCCACCACCAGCGCGCAGACGCCGTCGGCGAAGCGGCGTTCACGGGGCGGGGAAGGTCTGCGTCGGCGTCGTCGAAATCGGAGACGCGCTCGCCATCGAGGTCTCCGACCAGGGGCCCGGCGTCCCGGAGGAAAGCGACCCGTTCGTGTGTTCCTGGACCGTCGACGTCACCCGGCTTGGGAGGCGAACTCGGTCATCGCGTCGAGCAGCCACCGGGCGACGTAGTCGGCGAAGGAGGCGCGGGGCAGGATCAGGTACGTCGAGGGACCGGACTGCCAGAGCAGCACGGGCACCGGTCCGAGCGTGGTCGTCACCGCGTCGCCGGGGCCGAACGACCGGGGATGCAGGTCGGCTGGGCAGCCCTTCTCCAGCACCTGACGCGCCGCGGCCCCGCTGAGCTCAAGAATCGTCCGGTTCGCCGACACGTCGACCACCGTGCCGGAATCACCCGCCAGGGCCTCGACGAGGTCCGCCACCAGCGGGCCGGGTTCGGCCGACGAGACCACGAGCCATTCGTCCGGGCCCAGCCACAGGGCGGTGTGCGCTCCCGCCTGAGCGGTGTCCGCGACCCGCTCCGGCAGGCCGGTTCCCAGCACCGCCCCGATCCGGTCGAAGGCCGCGGATCCGGGGGCCACCCGGACGGAGACCATGGTCAGGAACGGCAGCTCCCGCAGTGACCCGCCCCGGGCGCCGCGCATCCGGTCCTCAAGGTGCGCCAGCGGGCTCCGCCGTAGTTCAGCCGTCACGCCTGTTCCCTTCGGGGTCGTACAGCACGGGTCCGGTGACCTCGACCTCGACCGGGGAGTCGCCCACCTGGGCGATGAGGATCTCCCCGATCCGGTCCCGGCCGCCGGCGACGAGCGCGAGGGCGAACGGCCGGCCGAGCGCCTCGCTGTGGTAGCTGGAGGTGACATGCCCGAGCATCGGGACGGGTCCCCGCTCCGGGGTGACCGGCACCTCCGGCGCGATGATCTGCGTGCCCTCGGGCAGCCGGGTCACCCGGTCGACCGGCAGCAGGCCGATCAGGTGCCTGCGGTCGGCCCGCGCGGTGTCCGCCCTGGTGTAGGAGCGGCTACCGATGAAGTCCTTGCGTTTCGAGACCACCCAGTCCATGCCGGCGTCCTGCGGCGTGACGGTCCCGTCGGTGTCCTGCCCGACGATGGGGTACCCCTTCTCCGCGCGGAGCACGTGCATCGTCTCGGTGCCGTAGGGCGTGATGTCGAGGTCCGCTCCGGCGGCGTACACCTGCTCCCAGACGGCGAGGCCGTACCAGCCCGACACGTTGATCTCGTAGGCGAGTTCGCCGGAGAAGGAGATCCGGCAGATCCTGGCGGGTACACCGGAGGCCAGCGTGGTCTCGCGGAAGGTCATGAACGGGAACGCCTCGGCCGAGACGTCCAGGTCCGGGGCCACCCGCGCGACCACCTCCCGCGACTTCGGGCCCACCACCGCGATCGTCGTCCACTGCTCGGTCACCGAGGTGCAGTACACGTCCAGCTCGGGCCACTCGGTCTGCAGCCACTCCTCAAGCCAGTCGAGGACACCGGCCGCACCGCCGGTGGTGGTGGTGAGCAGGAAGCGGTTCCGGTCGAGGCGCAGGTTCACGCCGTCGTCCAGGATCATGCCGTCGGGCTTGCACATGACCCCGTACCTGGCGGAGCCGACCGGCAGTTTCCGGTGGGCGTTGGTGTAGACGCGGTCCAGGAACTCGCCCGCGTCGGCGCCGCAGACCTCGATCTTGCCCAGCGTGGTGGCGTCCATCATGGCGACGCCCCGCCGGGCGGCCCGGCTCTCGCGGGCGACCGCCGCGTCGATGTCCTCACCTTCCCTGGGGAAGTACCGCGGGCGCAGCCACTGCCCGACGATCTCGAACCTGGCGCCGTGCGCGACGTGCCAGGGGTGGATCGGGGTGGTCCGTTCGGGGTCGAGGAGGTCGCCTCGCTCGCGCCCGGCGAGGGCCGCGAAGGAGACCGGGGTGTACGGCGCCCGGTAGGACGTCGTACCGATCTCCCCGGGGGTGCCGCCGAGAGCGGCGGCGATCACGCCGATCGCGTTCACGGCGGAGGTCCTGCCCTGGTCGTGCGCGGTGCCGATCGAGGTGTAGCGCTTCACGTGCTCGATGCCGCGCAGGCCCGCACCGGTCGCCCGCCAGATGTCGGCGACGGTCTGGTCGCGCTGCAGGTCGACGAAGTGCTCGTGCCAGTCGGCCGGCTCACCGGTCCGCCCCGGCACCAGCCAGAGCTGCCGGACCGGCCCGTACTCGCCGGTGGCCGCCCGTCCCACCGGAGCCTCGGCCTCGATCGGGAACCCGGCGGCCACGGCGGCCTCGACCCCGGCCTCGGTGCCTTCCGAGAGGCAGCCGCCGAGGTCGAAGGTGCCCCGGGCCGAACCGGCCACCCGCTGGTCGCGGACGGTCCCCTCGGGGACGAAGGCCGCGAGCACGTCGTCCCAGCGCAGCCCGCCCTGCCGCTGGCTGTGCAGGTGTACGACGGGACTCCAGCCGCCGGAGACGGCGAGCAGGTCACACCCGATGGTCTCGACGTCGCCGCTGAGCAGTCCGTCGTCGTCCAGAGCGCTGACCAGGACGCCGCCGACCCGTGGGGTGCCGGTCGTCTCGACGACCGCGCTGCCCGGCACGACACGCACTCCGGTCCCGGCGACCTCGGCCGCGCGCGGCGACAGGGCGGGACGGGCGTCGATCACGGCCGCCACCTCGACGCCGGCCGCGACCAGGTCGGTCACCGTGTCGTACGCGCTGTCGTTGGTGGTGCTCACCACGGCGCGGGAGCAGGGCGTCACGGCGTACCGGTTGAGGTAGCCGCGCACGGCCGAGGCCAGGAACACCCCGGGGCGGTCGTTGCCCGCGAAGACCAGCGGGCGCTCGTGCGCACCGGTGGCGATCACGACCCGCGCCGCCCGGATGTGCCAGACCCGCTGGCGGGACACGCCCTCGGGGGCCGGGTGACCGAGATGGTCGGTGCGGTGCTGGACGGCGACGACGTAGTTGTCGTCGTAGCCACCGAAGGCGGTGGTGCGGCCGAGCACCCTCGCCTCGGGGGCGGATTCGAGTTCGGCCACGACCTCGCGCACCCAGTCCAGCGCGGGCGAGCCGTTCACCGTCTCCTCCCGGCAGGAGAGCAGCGATCCCCCCGGCTCGGACTGCTCGTCGAGGAGGATCACCCGGGCGCCCGATCTGGCGGCGGCGGAGGCCGCGGCGAGCCCCGCCGGGCCGGCACCGATGACCAGGACGTCGGTGTGCGCGAACCTCTTGTCGTAGACGGCCTCGTCACCGGTGGGGTCGAGCCGGCCCAGGCCGGACAGCGTCCGCACGGCCAGCCCGTCGACGAGGGAGACCGTGGTGGCCGGGAGCATCGACTCCGGGCACCGCCCGAGGACCTCAAGCAGCGCGTTCGGCTCCTCGACACCGGCCGCCACGATGCCGCGCGGGCGCCCCCGGTAGATCGAGGGGGCGACGTCGAGCCTGCCCGCGGCCAGCATCGCCGAGGCGACGGTGTCACCCGGGTGGCCGGTCAGCTCCTGGCCGTCGACGGTGAGGCGGAGCACCGTGTCACGGTCGATCCGGCCGCCGGACGGGAGCCGGTGGGGCTGGGCGCTCATCGCGATCCTTCCGGGCGGGGGTCGGTGGGCCGGTAGACGGCGAGCACCTGGTAGCTGGTGGTGTCCCGCACGACGTTGAACCAGCGGCGGCAGCCGGTGCTGTGCACCCAGCGTTCGGCGAAGGGGCCCTCGGGGTTGTCGCGGAAGAAGAGGTACTCGGCCCATTCCTGGTCGGTCAGGTCGGCCGGGGCCTGCGGGTAGCGGACGTGGGCCTGCCCGCCGTAGTGGTACTCGGTCTCGTCGCGTGGACCGCACCAGGGACAGTTCAGCAACAGCATGCGGCGGCTCCTTGGCGAGATCGCGGGGTCAGTGGGCCACGGCCGCGGCGCCGTGCTCGTCGATGAGGGCGCCGGTGGTGAACCGCTCCAGGGAGAACGGCGCGTTCAGCGGGTGCGGCTCCCCGGTCGCCATGGTGTGGGCCATGGTCCATCCGGCCGACGGGGTGGCCTTGAACCCGCCGGTCCCCCAGCCGCAGTTGACGTAGAGGTTCTCCACCGGCGTCCTGCCGATGATGGGCGAGGCGTCGGGGGAGACGTCGACGATGCCACCCCAGGTACGGAGCACGTGCGCGCGGGCGAAGACCGGGAACAGTTCGATCGCCGCCGCCATCTGCTTCTCGATGACATGGAAGGAGCCGCGCCGGCCGTAACCGTTGTAGGAGTCCACGCCGGCGCCCATGACCAGCTCGCCCTTGTGCGCCTGCGAGACGTAGACGTGCACGTGGTTCGACATGACCACGGTGGGGTGGACCGGCTCGTACAGCTCGGAGACCAGTGCCTGCAGCGGTTGCGACCGGACCGGCAGCCGGAAGCCGGCCTGCTCCGCCAGAACACCGCTGTGACCTGCTGCGGCCAGGCCGACCACCCCTGCGTTGACGGTGCCCCGCGTGGTGCGCACGCCGACGACCCGGTCGCCGTCCTTGACGAAGCCGGTGACCGCGCAGTCCTGGATGAGGTCCACCCCCAGCGCGTCCGCGGCGCGGGCGAAGGCCCAGGCCACGTGGTCGTGCTTGGCGATGCCGGCCCGGGGCTGGAACGTCGCGCCCAGCACCGGGTAGCGGACGTCCGGGGAGATGTTGATGATCGGGCACACCTCGGCCACCTCCTCGGCCTCCAGCCACTCCGCGTCGACACCGTTGAGCCGGTTGGCGTTGACCCGGCGGTGGGCCTCGCGGACGTCCTGGAGGGTGTGGGCGAGGTTGAGCACGCCCCGCTGGCTGAACAGGAAGTCGTAGTCCAGTTCCTCGGGCAGCCGCTCCCACTGCTTCAGCGCGAACTCGTAGATCCCGGCGCTCTCGTCCCACAGGTAGTTGGAGCGAATGATCGTGGTGTTGCGGGCCATGTTGCCGCCGGCCAGCCAGCCCTTCTCCAGCACCGCCACGTTGCCGATGCCGTGGTTTCTGGCCAGGTAGTAGGCGGTGGCGAGCCCGTGCCCGCCGCCGCCCACGACGATCGCGTCATACGACGGCTTCGGCTCCAGGTTGCGCCAGAGCAGGGCGGGGTGCTCGGGGAGCGGATTCGTGGTCACGCCGAGGCTCCGTTCGGGTCGAGGCCGCCTAGTAAACTATTGATATATCAGTTAGTGGGGTAACCTACGTCAGGTGCGAGCGACGGTCAACGTAGGGGGCGGGGACGACGAGTCACCGCTCTCGCTCGCCGAGCAGGCATACCGCGCCATCCGCGACATGCTCGTCATGCTCGACATCCGCCCCGGGATGCCGATCAAGGAGGACCACCTCGCCGCCTCACTCGACATGGGCAGGACACCCGTCCGCGAGGCGCTGAAGCGGCTGGAGGGTGAGCGACTCGTGGTCGCCTACCCGCGCCGCGGCACCTTCGCCACCGACGTCAACATCACCGACCTCGCCCACATCTCCGAGGTCCGGCAGCAGCTGGAGCCGGTGGCCGCGGCCAAGGCGGCCCTGCGCGCCACGCCGGCGGACCGGATCGCACTCGGCGAGCTCGGCGCGGAACTGGCCCCCGAGCGCATCTCCACCCTGCCGCCGGAGCAGCTGATGCGTCTCGACCTGCGCGTGCACCGCGCCCTGTACGCCGCCACCGGAAACCCCTACCTTGAGGACACCCTGGTCCGCTACGACAACCTGGCCACCCGGATCTGGTGCCTGTTCGTCGACCGGCTTCCCGGCATGGCGGGCCATGTCGGGGAGCACGGCCCGCTGCTGCGCGCCGTCGTCGACGGCGAGGAGGAGCAGGCCGCCCGGCTCGCCGCCGAACACGTCGCGGGCTTCGAACGCGAGGTCCGCGCCCTGCTCTGACCTCCCGGCCCGCTCGCTCTCCGCCACGCGGAGGCCGGTCAGGGGCCGGATGCGGCGGGGTCGCCCCCGCCGCATCCGCGCTCATCCTCCCTGTGTCCGGCGCCGGGACGTCAGCCGTGGACGCCTCTCCCCCACCATGAGCCGGACGATGTACGACCTGGCGCCGGAGAGCCGGACCTGCTGGATGTGGACGGGGACCAGCCGGTGCCGGATGGCGGTGCCGAGGTCGTCGGTGTCGGGGATCAGCACCACCGCCGTTCCGTCGGGGGCGAGGACCCGTCGCAGCTCCGTCCACCACCGGGAGGGAGCCCCGTCGAGCAGGCCGTGCGCGGCGACCTGCGCACCCCAGGGTGGGTTGCACACGACGCGGTCGATGCTGCCGTCGGCCAACGGCAGGTCGCCGGCGTCGGCCGGGCGGACGGTGATGGCCCGGAAGTCCGCCGCGTTCGCGCGTGCCGCCCGCAGCGCGTCCGGGTCCAGGTCGAAGCCACAGAAGCGGGCGTCCGGCCGCAGGTGTCCGGCCTCGATGAGCAGGGTTCCGGCACCGCAGCAGGGGTCGAGCACCCGGTGATCGGACTGGATGTCGGCCATCCGGGCCATCGCCGCGGCCAGCGGAGGATGCAGGGTGCCCGGGATCGTGCACCGCTTGTAGGTACGGCGGTGCAGTGGCCGGTCGGTGATCCTCAGCATGAGCGTCGCCCGGGTGCCGTCCAGGATCAGCCGCCACGCGCTGTGGGCCGGTGGGGGCGCGACGCCCCCGCGCCGCGAGTGGTAGCCGGCTCCCAGCCTCCGCGCCAGGGCCCGGCCGACGGCGTCCTCGGCGTCGTACCGGTTGAAGTTCCGCCTTCCCAGGAAGGACGCCGACACCTCGACACCGGCGAGCTCGCCGGAGCCTCCGCAGCCCAGCCGGTGCCGGAGCAGCCTGTCCACGTCGGTGACGGCCACGAGCCCGGCGAGCGTGTCGACACCCGTTCTGGCCGCTCCGATGTCCGGCAGTTGGGCGGCGAGCAGGAACACGTCGTCCGCGGTGCGCAGCCGGACCACCCCGGGCTCCGGTCGAGGCGCGCGGAAGTGCACCTCACGGTGGCCCAGATGGGTGATCGGACCGAGTCCGAGCTGGAGGATCTCGGCGGCCACGATGGGCTCCAGTCCCCGGACGCACCGCGCCACCAGGCGCGCCGCCGTCACGAGACGGCGAGGGCGCTGGGACGCGGGGCGGTGAGAAAACGCGCGCGAGTGCGCATGATGATCGTTCTTCTCCCACGTCAAGGTTCGGGACGGCGCCACGCCGCCCCGCCTCGTCGACGACGGGGGTTCCTCGCCTCGCCGACGGTCCCTTAACGCAGGTGGAAAAAGAAGATCATGGAACGGATGGTAGCACGTGATCATCCAGCGCTGTATCGGCTCGGGAGCCCACCCGGATCACGCCGCCATGACACCCCGCCTGCCGGGATTCTCGCCGAGCCGCCGGTCCGGGACGCCGTCTCCGGCGCCCCGGACCACACGTTCGAGAACCCGGGTTCCGGTCATAACCCGGTCAGGGGCTCGGCGGGCGCCACATGGGGAACATCGGCGGGCCGTCGGGCATGAACATCGGGTCGCCGAGGTCCTGATAGCCGTGGCGCAGGTAGAGCCTGCGGCTGCGGGTGCTGCTGGCCTCCAGGTACGCGGATATGCCCGCCTCGTCGAGCCCGCGGTGGTACTCCTCGAGCAGCCGGGTCCCCGTCCTCCGTCCCTGGTACCCGGGGAGCACGGCGAGGAACGCCAGGTAGTGGTGCGGGTCGTGGGGGTGGCGCTTGTCCATCACCTCCCCCATCTGCCCGATGCGCTCCGCGTGGGGGCCGGCGAACGCCTCCACCCGGGCGTCCCGGTCGGGGATCTCGGGAAGCGGCTCGGCGCCTTTGCGGAACCATACGGCCACGGCGGACATGTCGGCCGGCGCGTGGACCTCGCCGTGGATGAGGGCGCTCTCGGTGACCATGGAGAAGAAGGGGGGCATCACCCGGCGGCGATCGTCGTCCGGCGGGATCATCCAGGCCGAGATCTCCTGCTCGTGGAAGGAGGTGGCGATGATCGCGCCGATGGTCTCGGCGGCTCCGGGAGCGTTCTGAACGCGGATGATCTCTGTCATTCGGTCCCTCCCACGGCCGCCTGGGCGCCCCGCCCGATGTTCGCGTATATCTTCGGCCGGTTGGCCCGCAGGACGAGTCCCCACAGGGCGCCGAGCCCCACGGCGACGAAGTAGACGGCGGGCATGATCCAGCGCAGCGGGGAGTCAGGGGCCACGCCGAGCACGGTGTCGAAGTTGGCCATGACGAGCACGATGACCACGATCAGCAGGACCGAGGAGATACCCGGGGCGATCCTGGTCCGCCAGGCGTTCTCCTCGTTGGGGTTCTTGGCGAAGAAGACCAGCACGGAGATCGAGGTGGCCGCCAGCATCATGAGCAGTCCCAGGCCACCGAACGATCCGACGGTGAAGAACAGCTGGACGACCGGATCCAGGCCGAAGACCGCGTATATGACGATCGTGACCAGCCCGATGACACTCTGCGCCACCGAGCCGTTGACCGGGGCACCGGTCCGGGGGGAGGTACGACCGAAGGTCTCGGGCAGCACCCTCTCCCTGCCGAGGGCGAAGACGTAGCGGGAGATCGTGTTGTGGAAGGCGATCAGCGCGGCGAAGAGGCTCGTCACGAAGAGGAGGGAGCCGATGGTGGCGACGGTCGCCCCCAGGTGCTGCCCGGCCAGGTTGAACAAGAGGGCCGAACTCTGCTCGCGCGAGGTCTCGACGATCTTGTCCGAGCCGATCGGCACGGTCATCGCCCAGGACGACACGGCGTAGAGCCCGGAGATGACGGCGAGTGCGACGTAGGTCGCGATCGGCACCGTGCGCCTCGGATCCTTGGTCTCCTCGGAGAACACCACCGACGACTCGAAGCCCGCGAAGGACGCGATGCAGATCGCGACCACCGCACCGATCCCGGGGACGAAGAGGTTCGACGGGTCGAAGACGTCGAGGCTGTAGCCCGAGGCCGCCGGATTGATCAGGTCCGCGATGTCGAACACGACGACCACGGCTATCTCCGTCAGCAGCAGTACCGACAGGACCTTCCCGTTCACGTCGACCCGCAGGAGACCGAGCACCCCGGTCAGCACCCAGGCGACCAGCCCGATGACCCACCAGGGCGGAGAGCTTCCGAACCAGTCGGCGATCAGCGGCTGGGCGGCCGCACCGATCATGCCGTAGAGACCCACCTGGAGCGCGTTGTAGGCCAGCAACGCGACCCACGCGGTCGCCACACCCACCGGCCTGCCGAGCCCTTTCGCGGTGTACGCGTAGAACGCCCCGGCGTTGACGACGTACCGGGCCATTGTCACGTAACCGACGGCGAACAGGCCCAGGATGGCTCCCAGCAGGATGAAGGCGAGCGGCACGCCGGTCACGCCGGTCGCGGCGTAGGCGGCGGTCACCGAGCCACCGATGACGGTCAGCGGCGCCGCCGCCGAGATGACGAAGAACACCACCGACGGCACACCGAGGCGGTCCTGGGCGAGCGCGGCGGAAACGGCGCCGGCCCTTCGTTCTGTCACGGACATTGGGATCCTTGAAATGAGGGGGGTGGGTTCACCGGCGGCTGATGACGGAGTCACCTACGGCAGCCTCGGTCTGGGCGATCAGTTCCTGGAGCGGCGCCGGGAGGGCGGTGATCGAATCGGAGAGGTATCTCGGGTTCTGCTCCCACAGGACGAGCTGGTTGCCGCCGGTCGCGACGAGCAGCCCCAGCAGGACGCTGTCCTGGACGCCAAGTGGCTCACGGCGTTGGATCGCCAGGTTGACGCGCCCGCCGGGCCACGCCGCGATGTTCACGTCGACCGGCACCTGCCTCCGCGACGGGCGTCTGCCGGGCGGGCGCAGCAGCCCGTCGGCGGTCATCCGGGCCGCCACGTCGGCGAGTGCCGCACGGGCGAGGAACTGCAACCAGGTACGGAAGCGGTGTGCGGGTTCGGCGACGATGTGGTCCAGGGCGGTCCTGGTGAGCGCGTCTTCGGGCGGCGCCGCGTCGAGAACGACGAGCTGTATCTGCCCCGCCGCCAATCCCACGGTTATCCGCCCGGCGAGCATCAGTTCTCCCAGGATGGCGGCGGCCAGCCCCAGACCGGTCAGGCGGGCATGAAGCCTCATCCGGCCGGTCGCATTGTCATGCATGACAAAGAACAGGTCGTCGGCCAATCGGGGTCCCGAAAGATCAACTTCAGCCACGAACGGCGATCGTATAGCCAAATTGTTAAATCTGCCATTACGCGAATAAAATTCTGGCACGTAGCGGATAGCTCGGAGCGGGAATCGGAGAAGAAAGTCGCCCGCCGGCGACCGAGGCGGCAATGGCCGGACCTCTCGGCCTGAAAGCTCCCGGAGATCGGCGATCACCCGGATGACCTGGTACGCAAAGACGAAAACCCGCCTCACGCCGACAGCGCGAAGCGGGCCTTCGAAGGTTTTCCCAGCCGGGAAAATCCAGCCGAGCGAGCCGCACGGAGCGGGAATCAGCGGGGGCCGGATAATTAGTGTCGGCCTTTAATGCGGAAAGTTACACCGACCAGGGACCGGAATGGCGCGGTAACGACTTCCGTACACTCGGTGTCGAATCACGGCCACGGGTTCAGGAACCGACCCCGGAGATCGCATCCGGGGATCCTCGTCGGCCTCCCGCGAGGTGGCCCCACATGGACCGGCTCGGCCGGGACCCGTGTCGTGGGTCCCGGCCGCGCCGGAGTCTTTCAGCGTCCGGGTAGGTGCCGGCCGCCCTGTCAGCAGCCCCTGGCGGCGAAGGCCAGGAACTGGGTGACCTCCTGCTCGCTGAAGTTGTCGTCGGAACCGATCACCAGCGTGCACTCACCGTTGCGCAGACGCGGTCCCCAGGCGAGGCTCTCCAGGTTCTGCACCGGTGTCCGCACCGTGCTGAGGTCGGAGACCAGGCGCTTGGAAACCGGGCGGTACGGGCGGCCGGTCGACAGGCTGTCCCTGTTCAGCACGTTCGTGGCGCCGCGCAGGTCGATCTCGTACAGCTTGACCTTGTAGTTGACGCCCTCGATCCAGGAGCGTTCGAGGGCGAGGTAGCGGTAGTCGTCGATCGCCAGGATCTCCGAGACGCCGCTGTCGGACTGGCCGGTCGGCGGGATCGGCGCCGCCGGCAGCGGGTCGATCGGGTAGACGTACTGCCCGCGCGGCCTGCCGTCGCGGCTCCACACGGTGATGCGGGCCGGGGCGCCCTTGGTGGCGGTCGGCGGCTCGCCGTCCTCGTACCTGGGGCCCTCGGTGACCGCCGTGATGGTGCGCGCCGTGGAGGTCAGGCCCTCGAAGCCGAAGTTGCGCCGGGGGCCGCTGTCGGTGGCGGTCATCTTCATGTTGCGGGGGGTCGTCAGCTCCCCGAGGTGACGGCCCCGGGGGTTGGTCCAGCGGACGAACAGGTCGGAGACCGGGATCTCGGGATGCGTCGCGTCCGGCCGGTCGCCCTCGTGGCCCCAGAGCAGCCGGTCGCTCCACCTGTCGTAGCGGATCGTCTCAGGATCGGCGGACTCGGCCCGGCCGTAGGCGGGGTAGGGGGTCCCGTCGGGGCGCCGCAGGGTGGTGACCCCGGTGAGGTTCACCCCGGTGAAGGCTCCGGTGACCGGGTTGATGTCAAGGCGGCCGGTGTAGAAGCGGGCCGGGTTGTAGCGCCACCGGTCGTCGGAGATGAAGTACCAGGTGCCGGTACGCGGGTCACGGTCGATGCCGGAGATGCCGCCGACCGTGGTCCCCCGGAACCGCATCTTGTTCGGCAGGCGCTGCTCGCCGAGGAAACGGGTGATCCGGACCCCCCTCGTGGGCGCCGCGGCCTCCGACCGGGCGTCCGCCGTCGACCGTCGGGCGTCCGCCGTCGACGCCTGCGCGCCGACGGCCCCGAGGCTGACCGCCGTCGCGATCGCGGCCGCGATCGCCGCGATTCTTCGCGAATTGGCCATATGACTCTCCTCATCCCAGAAAAGATCCCGAAGGACTGGCGGGAATATGAGATCGCGGATTGCTGAAAATATCCACGAGAATCAGCACTTGAATGCTCAATGGCCGCTCAATGACAGGGAAGAATCAGCGATTTTTCCGGCATTTTCAGTTTTGAAGTCGAGGATTACGACAATGCGCTCGAAAGTATGTGAGCGGGGCATCTCATCACTGCCGATCAGGATGACCGGCCATCCGCCGGACGCGGGTCCGGGGGCGCGCGCACGGCGGGAGTAGGCTCGAAGGGACGCCGACAACCCCGCCGGGTCTATGCCACATTGGACGGCGAATCATGGCGGATATCGAACCCACATGCGAACTACATCTACGGATATCCGGTCAGCCCCACGATCTGATGCTGCGCCTGCACGGCCACGAACCCACCGAGGACGACGTGGCGAGTTGGATGCGGGCCGGTTCCGTGGTCAGGCTCCAGGTCACCGAGACGGCAGGCCGGACCCCGCACACCATGCTGGTGAATTTCGGCAGCGTGGTTTTTGCCTGGATCTGCCCTTACCAGTCCGGCCGGGGATGAATCCATGAAGCCGGGCTGCCGCCCCCAGGTCTACCGCGGGCCCGGACAGACACCATGATGACCGACTATTTACGCATCTATCGCGACATGTACGGGAATAGATCCCTAATATCGCCGAAAATCACGCAGAGCCCGCGATCCATTCCGGCGCCGAGCCCTGATGAGGACGGCCCCGGCGTCGGCTTCTCCCCCATCCGCCACCGTGAATGGACGCCCGCATCCGCCATCCGGAGCGGCCAGTGACCCGGCCAGTGACCCGGCCAGTGATCGGGTCGATGACCGGAAGGTGAGGCGGCCGGCCCGCACCGGCGGCTCTCTCGGCATCCACCCACCCGCGCGGTGCGGGCTCGCGCCCTTCGACTCCGTCCTGGCCGCCCTGCCAGGAGGGCGATGCACCCGAGTCATTGACAAAATGAAATTTTACGTACAGGCTCGATTTTGCGATGAGAGATGTCCTGTATCTGGAGCAGATCGATCAGGCCGAGGCGCTGCTCAAACCGCAGCGTATCGAGGTGCTGCGGCGGCTCGCCGAGCCGCGCTCGTGCACCGAGGTGGCGGCCCTGCTCGACCAGACCCCGCAGCGGGTCTACTACCACGTGAAACGCCTGGTGGAGGCGGGCCTGGTGACCCAGGTGTCCGAGCGCAGGGTGCGCGGCATCCACGAGGGCGTCTACCAGGCGAGCGCCCGCTCCTACTGGCTCTCGCCCCGTCTCGTCGGCCGGATCGGCCTGCGCAGAACCCAGGACGAGCTGGGCCTGGGCTACCTGCTTGACCTCATGGAGGAGGTCCAGGCCGATATCGGCGCACTGGACAGGACCGCGCCCGAGCTGCCGTCCGTCGGCGTGTCCGGTGAGATCCGGGTGCCGCCGGAACGGCGCCAGGAGTTCCTGAACGACCTCCAGTCCACCCTGCAGGACCTTTTCACCCGCTACGGCGGCACCGAAGGTGACGCTTTCAAGCTCGCCGTGGCCTGCTACCCCAAGGGAGAACCCCGTGAGTGAGCCGATGAGGCTGAACGCCCGCGTGGCCGCACCGCTCAAGGCGGTCCACCACGCCCTGACCGACCCGGGCGAGCTGCGGATCTGGCTGGCCGAACACGCCGAGGTCGAGCTGCCGCACCGGTACGAGTTCTGGGGACGCCACATCCCCGAGGGCCACGCGCCTCACCAGCGCCCGCTGCACGTCGACGACCACACGCTGCGCCTGTCCTGGTCGATCGGCGGCGAGGAGACGACCGTCGAGATCAGCCTGGCGGAGGAGGGCCCGGAGTCGACCACCCTGTCGCTCTCCCAGACCCATTTCGACTACCGGGAGGCGATCTCCGGCAACGGCGGCGTCCTGGGGACGCTGCAGACGTTCTGGTGCCTGTCGATCGCGAACCTGGTCGACCACCTGGAGGGCCGCGAGCTCACCCCGAAGTGCGACTTCACCTCCCCGCGAATGCAGGAGCGGTTCCTCATCGGCGCCTCGCCCGAGAAGGTGTACGACTCGCTCGTCGACTCGGCGAAGTTCAGCCGGTGGTTCGGCTACCGGATCGACATCGAGCCGTACGTCGGCGGGCGCTTCGCCATGGGCGGCTTCGAGGTGGACGAGGCACCGGGGAAGGTCGTCGAGGTGGAGCCGGGCCGCAGGTTCTCCCTGGAGTGGCCGGGCTTCGGCGTCTCCAGCTGGGAGCTGGAGGGCTCGGACGGCGCGACACGGCTCACCTTCATGATGAGCGGCTTCGACGAGGGCAACCCCCCGTACGCCGGGTGGATGGGCTGGCTCAGCGGCGTCGCCGAGCTGCGCCGCTTCCACGAGCTGAGCGACTGGCAGCCGATCTGGTTCGATTTCGAGCCCCCCACCCTGCCCGAGGAGACCACCGCGACCAGGTGACCGCGCGTCGCGGCGGGCACGTGCCTGGGCAGCGCCTGTCGGCGCTCGCCAACAGGCGCGTCGCGGGGCCGGCGGGACAGGGCACCTGGATACCTGTGGGAGCCGGTTCCCTCTGCAGCGAGCTACAAGTCAGTTCCCAGTACCGCATGTGACCTTTCCTTCAGATGCGATGGCAGGGCGCCATCACTCAGGAGGGCGGGGTCATGAGCGGAAACAAGCGAGGCATGGCGATCGGGGCGTTGGTCGGACTGGTCGTCGGAGGGTCGGGGGTGGCGGTCGCCGCCGTGGCGGTCGAGAGCGGAGTGATCACCGCGTGCGTTGGCAGCGGCGGCATCGTACGGATTCCCCCGACCGCCCAGCCGACGATGAACCCGACGCCTTCTCCGAACGAGACCATGTTGGCGCCCCAGCCCACGCCGACCATCGCGCCAGGCGAATGCCAGCCCGGCGAGAAGAAGATCTCGTGGAATCAAACAGGTCCCACGGGACCGCAAGGGCCACAGGGACCGCAGGGCCCGAAGGGCGAAACCCCCGCGCAGTCCGGCCAGATCTACTTCGCCACGGGCTCAGGGGCGCTCTCTGGTCCGGCGAAGGAGTTGGCCATCCTGCGCGAGGTGCCCGCCGGTGACTACCTTGTGCAGGCGAGCCTTCGCTACAGCGGCGGATACGAGAAGTACGGCGTTCGGTGCGACCTCAACGCCACCAACGGCGAGGTCTACCAGTCCAGCTACGGGGGTGGCCAGCAGAGCCAGCTCCACACTGCCCAGGAGTTCTACGGCTCCATGGCGTTCCATGACGTCGTCAAGATGACCGGCACGGGGACGATCTCCCTGAAGTGCTACCAGAACTGGAGCGGGGGGCCGGCCGACGTTAACGTCCAATTTGCCCGCCTGTCCGCGACCGCCACCCCGAAACTGACGGTGTTCCCCTAACCGGTCGCCATTCTCGCCGGTCACCGGGGAATCGTCGTGACCGGCGCGGCGGGAAGCCGCGTCGGAGTGCATCCGCTCGACGCGCCCGCCGCCGTACCGGCCCGCCTGGATCTCCACCAGCGCCGCCTTGGGGCGTCCGCTCAGCCGGGGGATCGCCCAGGTGCACTGATCGGCCCCCTTCAGGTGGTGGATCGACCGGTGCACGACGAACTCGCGGAACTGCGCGAGGTCGGCCTGCCGCTGGAGGAACCCCGGCAGGTCGGGGCCGCCGACGGCGGCGGCCACCAGACACGAGCTGAGCGACTGGCAGCCGATCTGGTTCGATTTCGAGCCCACCCTGCCCGAGGAGACCACCGCGACCAGGTGACCGCGCGCCACCCGCCCTCGGGCCCGCATACCGGCGAGAGCCGGTTTCAGCCGGATGTCGGAGAACTCGGCTCCGCGTGTATCACCGGCGGGCGGCGCGCCTCATATCGCTGTGAGAAACCCACGGTCTCCCTGGCCGTTCACGGCCAGAGCTGAGGAGCTTGATCTCGTACGGCGAAACCTCTCCACCGGTCGCCGGGGGATCGTCGTGACCGGTGCGGCGGGCAGCGGCCGGAGCCGCCTGACCGCCGAGGCCGTACCCGAGGCGATGCGTGAGTCGGTGCTCGTCGTGGACGACGCCCATCTGCTCGACGACGCCTCGGCCACGCTCGTCCACGAGCTGGCACTCGGCGGGCGTACCCGCCTGCTCGTCACGGTCAGGGAGGGCGAGCCCGCGCCGGAGGGCGTCTCCAGGCTCTGGGAGGAGAACCTGCTGCCGCGCCTGGCACTGGCCCCCCTGACGGAGCGCGCCTGCGCCGAGCTGCTGGCGCGAGCGGTGGGCGGCTACGTGGACGCCCTCACCGTCCGGCGCCTGTACCGGGCGAGCCGCGGCGACCTGCGGCTCCTGCGCGAGCTGGTCGTCGCCGTGCACGCCGGCGGAGACCTGAGCCACGTGTCGGGCACCTGGACCTGGCGGGGCACGCCGCCGATCACCGCGCGCGTCCGGGAGCTGGTGGAGGAGACGATCCGCGACCTCGACACCGAGGAGCGGGACGCGCTGGAGCTCATCGCGTCCGGCGAACCACTGGGCACGGGTGTGCCGAGCGCGGGTGCGGCGGGCACGGGTGCGAATGCGCCGGGCGCCCTCGTGGCCCCCGGCGTCCTCGAACGCCTGCGGGCGAGGGGGCTCGTCACCGTGGACGACCGGCTCGTCCACCCGCTGCACGGCCCGGTGCTGCGGGCCGCGATGGAACGTTCCCGCCCGGGCCGGCCCTCCGGCGGGCGAAGGCCCCCGAGGGCCTCGGCACTGGCGGCCGAGTGCGAGGAACTGGCCGCACGCGCGTACGCGGGAAGGCTCGCGGAGATACCCCGGGGCATCGGTGAGCGGATGGCCGAGGACGACACCGGCTGGGACGAGCCCGCGATGCCGGAGTTCTGCGCGCGGCGCGCCCGCGTCGCCCGGCTCCGCGGGGAGACCCGCGAGGCCATGGCCTGGAGCCGCGAGGGACTGCGCCGCTCTCCCCACCACCGCGCCTGCCTGGCCGAACTCGCCCACGCCGCCGCCTACGTCGGCGACCTGACGACGGCCTGGCAGGCCCTCTCCCGTGGTCCCGCCCCCGCCGGGGAGGCATGGACGCGCCCGTGGCAGACGGCCGGCGCACGGCCTCCGGCGCCCGCGCGGAACACCCGGTCGCCCGCGCCCGACACGGCCACCTGGCCGCGGACATCCGCCGGGGACACCCGGTCACCGACACCCGCCGGGGCCGGCCGGTCGCAGGCGCCCACCCAGGACCGCCGGCCGTGGGCATCCGCCGCCGTACCGGCGCGGACCTGGGCGCTCGCCGCCGAGGGAGACCTCGACGGCGCCCTGCGGTCCGCGCTCGGCGTCGCCGGAGACGGCCTGTTCGGAGACGACCTGTTCGCCCTGCACGACGTGGTGCGGCTCGGCTCCCCCGAGCTGGTCGCCGATCGGCTCGGGGAACTGGCCGACCGTACGGAGGGGGACCTCGCTCCCCTGCTGGCGCGGCACGCCCGCGCGCTGGCCCGGCGCGACGGGGACGCCCTGGACAAGGTGGCGCGGGGGCTCGCCGACCTCGGCCTGATGCTCCACGCCGCGGAGGCGTCCGCGCACGCCGCCCTCGTCCACTCCGACCGGCGCGCCTCGCAGGCATCCAGGAACCGGGCCTCGGCGCTGGCGGGCGCCTGCCAGGGGGCGCGCAGCTCCGCGCTGGTCAACCTCGCGCTGCCGAGGCTGACCGCCCGCCAGCGGCAGATCGTCAGCCTCGCCGCGGCGGGCCTGACCAACCGGCAGATCGCCGAGCAGCTCACGGTGTCGATCCGCACGGTCGCCAACCACCTGTGCGACGCCTACGCGCGGCTCGGCAGCAGCGACCGCGCCGGCCTGGAAGGGCTCTTCACCGTCGGCCGGCGCGACGGCCGGACGGGCGGGCACCGATGAGAGGAGCCGGGCGGGTCAGGCCGCTCCGATGGCGGAGAAGGACCAGCCCGTCGCACGGTGGAGCGCGTCGCCGGGCATCGACGACCTGGCGTCGCGCAGGGCCTCGGCCATGCTCAGACCGCGCCGCAGCCCCTCGTGCAGGGCGAGCATCAGCGGCACCACGGCCTCGTCGTCGACCGGCACCGAGCTCGCCACGATCCCGGCCGTGCCCAGCGGCAGCAGCGCCGTGGCGAGGCCGAGCAGCTCGTTCGCGCCGACCGGCTGCAGCCTGCCGGAGTCGCAGCTGGACAGGACGATCCGGTACGGGGCGCTACGGAGCCGTTCGAGGTCGTGCGCCGTGAGCGGGCCGTCGTCCATCCCCAGGGAGGAGAACATCGGACTGTCGGAGCGGAAGGTGCCGTGCGCGGCGATGTGCGCGAGCCTGCTGCCGTCCAGCGCCGCGAGCACGGCCGAGGTGACCGCGGTGCCGTTCTCCAGCACCGTCGCCTCGCCGTACCTGGCGGCCAGGGGCGGGATCTCGGCACCACCCGTCGCCAGCCCCGGGCCTCTGACCAGCACGACCCGCTCCCGCGACGGCGACGGCTCGATCCGCCGGGCGCGGAGCCAGGCGCTCGCCGACGGCGACACGCTCAGCACCCGCGTCCCCAGCGCGGGCAGCAGCGCCCAGGGCACGCCGTGCAGCCTGCCCGGCGGTACGACGACCACCGGCCCCTCCCCGAGGTGGCGCACCGCGGGGCCGAGCAGTGACTCCTGGAGGCGGCGCCCGCCGGCTTCGAGGATGGGCAGCCTGGCCGCGGAGCCCCCGTACGCGATCCTGCTGAGACCCGCGCGGGCGTGGTCGGCGTCGATCGCCGCGTCGGCCAGCCGTCCCGCGGCGAACCTGCGCACCCGGCCCCGGCCGCAGAGCAGGACGTGCAGGTCGCCGTCGACGGCGACGATCTCGATCAGCCACCCGTCACCGAGCTCGCCGAGCAGCAGGTCCACGTCGAAGCGGTGCCCGTCGGTGCCGCCCTCGCCGCGCATCCGGAGCGTCCGGTCGCGGATCCCCCTCTCCAGCCGCCGCTGCTCGCGCTCCAGCGCGGGGGCCGGGCTGCCTTTCTGCCGCGCCGCCTCGATCCGGCTGCTGATCTCGCGGAAGGCCGTCACGTCACGCAGCAGCTCGGGATCGTCCGGCGGCCGGGTGGGCGGGACCGCCAGCGCCGTGGCGCGCCAGCGCTCGCTCCAGCCGAGGAACCGGCGGGGGCTCCCTCCGGCGAGGGTCGCCCGCTGCGCGAGCAGGGCCAGCTCCGCCCCCTGCGCGGTGGCCCGCGCCCGCAGCTCCGAGGCGCCCAGCGTCATCCTGTACTCGTCCAGCAGGTCGAGCCCCCGTCGGCAGGCGTCCAGCACGCCGCGGGTCCGCCCCGCCGCCGCCGCCCGCAGTGCCTGCGCCACCCAACCGTCCACCCGGGTGAAGGCGGGACCGCGTGATCTGCCCCTGGCCGCGGCGGCCAGGTGCCGTTCGGCCTCGGCGTCGGCGCCGAGGGCGAGGGCGGTGCGACCGGCCAGCAACGACGCCTGGACCGCCTCGGGGGCGCGCAGCTCCGCCAGCCGCAGCGCGACCGCGGCGGCGTCGCGTACCGAGCGGCCGGAGATCTCTCCGGCCGCGAACCTGGCCTGGACCAGCACCAGCCGGGCGTGGGCCTGCCACCAGTCGCGGCGCTGGCTGGAGAAGAGCCGGACGGCCGTGCTCGCGCGGGCGGTCGCCGCGTGCGGCTCGCCCACCGCGATCGCGGCCCGCGCGGCGATCAGGAGGAGTTCGGCGCCGCGGGTCGTCTGCCCTCCCGTGCGGTTCAGCAGCTCCGTGGCGGCGTCGGCCTCCTCCAGCGCCTCGCGCGCCAGCCCGGCCGCCAGGAGCACCCCGCACCGCCGGATGTGCAGCACGAACATGGGCGTGCCGAGTGCCTGGTAACGGCTCGCGGCCTCGTCGAAGTGGTGTAGCGCCGCGGGGAGGTCGCCGGACCTGAACGCCGCCAGTCCTCTGCTCTCCACCGCGTCGGCCTTGTCGTGCTCCTGGTCGGTGGTGTCCCACAGCCGCTCGGCGGCGACGAAGTCGGCCTCGGCCCGCTCCACGGATCCCATGGCCAGGTGGACCGTGGCCCTGAGCGTGAGCGCGCGGGCGGTCCAGATCGTGTCCTGTGCCCGGCGCAGGGCGGGGATGGCCCGGCGCAGGTCGTCGAGCGCCTCACGGTGCCCGCCGAGGACCCACCAGACGTAGCCGCGCCGGAACAGCACGCGGGCGCCGGTGAGCCCGCCGCCCCTCTCGACCGCCGCCTCCAGCGCCGTCATCCCCTGCCTGGTACGGCCCGCGTGGATGAGGGCGGCCCCCAGGGTCGCCAGCACGTCCGCCTCGCGGTCCGCGGAGCCGGACCTGGCCGCCAGGGCGCGGGCCTGCCGGAGATGGCCGATCGCCGTCGTGAGGTCGCCGAAGTCACGCTGCCAGATGCCGATCACCTGGTGGGCGACGGAGGCGTCATGAAAGGAAGGGGCGCCCGCCAGCACGACCCGCGCTCCGGCCAGCGCGTCGGTGGGACGGGCGAACACCAGGGGCAACAGGTCGAGAGCATCTCCCGCGGAAGGCGGGACCCGCGGGCTTCCCCCGGTCACGGATCGATGTTAGACGTGATGTGTTCGGAGCGTCCATGCCGCTGTGCTCGTACGCAGGGGTGTATCAGCCGGGCGCCCCGCGGCTCCTAACCCATGGCGATGTGAGGAATCTCCGAGACAGGACAGTGAACATGGCACCAGACAGGTTCCAGGAACAGTTCGACCAGATCCAGGCCGCCATGGGAGAGGAGGTCGTGCTCGCGGCGGGCCCGGACGACTCGCCCAGGTTCCTCTATGAGAAGGGCTGCGTCCTCGCCAGGCGGGACGAGGCTCCCGAGGTCGCCCAGGCGATCCGGAGGGCGTTCCGCCGGGATCGCGGCAGTGACCGTGGCGTGGAGCTGCAGGAGGAGGACAGCCCGGGCGGCGTGTCCAGGATCCGAGTCGGGCCGCTGAACCGTGCGGAGCGCTGGCGCGACCGGGACGTGTCGGACGCGCTGCGGGCCGTCGACGAGCTGGAGCGTGCCAACGGCCGCCGGATGGTGTCCAGGAACCACATCGTGTCCATCGCGGTGAACTGCTGCCCCGGTGACGAGCCGGTACCCGTGGCCCGATGCGGGCCGCCCAACCCGGCGGTGGCCAAGCGGGTCGCCGGCGCGACGGCCGGACCGGTGTCCGTCCTGGTGATCGACACGGGACTGGTGGAGAACTACCGGTCGCACCCGTGGATGAGCCTCGTCGAGGGCGAGGGCAAGGAGATCGAGCTGGACTCCGAGGGGATACTCAAGCAGTACGTCGGTCACGGCACCTTCATCGCCGGGCTGATCAGCGCCGTCGCGCCCAGCGCCGCCATCACGGTGAACGGGGCGCTCGTCAACGCGGGCGCCATCTCCGAGAAGTGCCTGGGTGACCTCCTGCTCAGGGAGATGCGGCCGTTGAACAGGTGGCCGGACATCATCAACCTGTCCGCGGGGACCCTGAGCACGGACCACAGGACGCTCATGGGGCTTGAGGACTTCATGCGGGAGCTGGTGACCGACCACCCGGAGACACTGCTGGTGGCCGCGGCGGGGAACAACGGCAGCGACGAGCGGTTCCATCCCGCGGCCTACGCCGACGACCCCGACTACGCCGGTGCCGTCGTGTCGGTGGGCGCGCTGCGGAAGGACGGCCAGGACCGGGCCTGCTTCAGCGGTCACGGGCCGTGGGTGACGGCGTACGCTCCCGGGGAGCGCCTGGTGAGCGCCTTCACCGCGGTGGACGACACCCCGGTGCCCTACGACTACCAGCACTCGACCTACGACCACTGCCGGTACGGCTCCGCCTACGACTGCACCTGCCAGTTCCCCCCGCACCGGGGCGAGCTCAGCGAGAAGATGGCGGCGTCGCCGAACGCGATCCGCGAACGCGTCGAGTTCGACGGGCTGGCGCAGTGGAGCGGCACCTCCTTCTCCGCGCCCCTGGTCGTCGGCATGATCGTCAATCACATGGTGCGGAACAACGTGACCGACGCCCGGCAGGCCGCCGCCGAGCTCCTGAGCACCCCCCTGTCCGGCAGGGGGGTGCAGGGCCTGACCGCCCCCACCCTCATCCCCGCCACCTGGACGCCGTCGAGCGTGCAAAGTGTCCCGGTCGTGCCCTGAAAACCGGTGCGGCCGAATCGGCCCTCCGTCGTACGATGACAGTCCCGAGGGCAAGGGGACGTCACCGTGGATCGAGACTCGACCGGCATCCTCTTCCGCGCCGCGGTGGACGGGGAGACCGCGGCGTGGAAATCCCTGGTGGAGGGCCTCAGCCCGCTCGTGTGGTCCGTCGTGCGCGCCCACGGGCTGAGAGACGCGGACGCGCAGGAGGTCTACCAGACGACCTGGTTCCGGCTCGCGCAGAACCTCGCGCGGATCCGCGAGCCGGACAGGGTCGGGGCCTGGCTGGCCAGCACGGCGCGGAACGAGTGCGTCAAGGTGATCAGAACCGCCCGGCGGGTCTCGCCGAGCGACGACCCCGAGGTGTTCGACCGCGCCGCCGACGGTCGTACCCCCGAGCAGGCGGTGGTCGACGCCGAGGAGGCCTCGATGGAGCGGGAGCGGATGCGGGCCATGTGGCAGGCGTTCCAGGAGTTGGGTGAGAACTGCCGGCGGCTGCTGCGCCTGCTCATGGCCTCGCCGCCGGTCAGCTACCAGGAGGTCTCGGCGACGCTCGGCATCGCCGTCGGGAGCATCGGGCCGATCAGGCAGCGCTGCCTGCGGCGGCTGCGTGTCCTCCTCGCGGAACGGGGCTTCCGATGAGCGACGACGCGCTTGAGGCGGAGCTGCGCCGCGCCGTCGAGCTGTTCGATCCCGTTCCCTCCGACCTCCTGCAGACCGCCGTCGAGGCCTACGCGCTCCGCGCGCTCGACGCCGAGCTGGCCGAGCTGGTCTTCGACTCCCTGAGCGGGCCCTCACGGGTGCGGGGTGAGCGGGCGCCGCGGATGCTGACCTTCCAGGGTGCGGAGCTGACCGTCGATCTGGAGGTCACCGTGACCGCCGGCGGCGGGCACGTGGTGGGCCAGCTGATGCCACCGGGTCCCGCGGAGGTCGAGGTCCTCGGGCACCATCCGGTCACGCTGGCCACGGACGAGCTGGGCAGGTTCGTCCACGACGTCCCCGCCGGGCCTTTCAGCCTCCGCTGCCACCTCGCGGGCGCGACCGTCGTCACCGAGTGGATCACCGTCTGACCGCGGCTTCGCGCGGACGTCTCCGGGTACCCGGTCACCGGTGCGCGGCCCGTGCCGGGTCACCTCAGGTTTCGGTGCCCGGATGGGGGTAAGCGTTCTGTTGACAAGGGGGGACCTATGAGTGACCACGGGAACGTGCCCGAGCTGATGGATGAGAACGACGTCGTGGACCTGCTGGTGCGCCAGCATGTGATGATCAGGGATCTGTTCGACGAGGTGGAGGACGCTCCCGCGGGGAACCGGCGGGCCGAGGCGTTCCAGCGCCTGGTGCGGATGCTGGCCGTGCACGAGACCGCCGAGGAGGAGGTCGTGCACCCCTACGCACGCCTCAAGATCGAGGATGGGGACGAGGTGGTCGACCAGCGCCTCGCCGAGGAGCGGGAGGCCAAGCAGATGCTCTCCGACCTGGAGAGGCTGGGCACCGACCATCCCGACTTCTCCGGGCATCTGCAGGTCCTGCGGGCGGCGGTGCTGGCCCACGCCCACGCCGAGGAGCGCCACGAGTTTCCCCGGTTCCGCACCCAGACCAGCGAGGCCGAGCGCCGGGCCCTGGCCGCCGGGGTGAAGGCGGCCGAGGCGCTGGCGCCGACCCACCCACATCCGGGCACCGAGTCGGCGGTCAGGAACCTGCTGCTCGGGACGCCGCTGGCGCTCGTGGACCGGACCCGCGACGTGATCCGCCAGGCCATGGGCGGGCGCGGAGACTGAGGTACGGGCCTCCCCCCGCCGGTACCGCCTGGTTCGGTCGTCACGCCATCGGTGGCCGGGGTCACGGCCGCGCCGCGCCCACCTCCCGCAGTGACGAGACGCCGCGCCGCCACCGGCTCATGACGTGCTCGGCGAAGAGCCGGTCCAGGGTCAGCGCGCAGGCCGCCCCGTACAGGACGTCACCGGCCCGCGTGGGGTGCTGCCGTGCGAACCCGCCGCACATGTCGTGCGCGGCGGTCTGCTCGGGTACGGCGTCGGCCCGCACCTGCTCGTCGTAGAAACGGCTCGCCGCCTCGCCCGCCCCCAGCCTCCGCAGGCCCCTGGAGTAGCGACGGTTGGGAACCGATGAGGTCATCTCGGCGGCCGCCAGATGGCCGAGCAGCGCTCCGAGGTGACGCCGGTGGAGCCCGAACAGCGACATCGTGTTGGAGACGGCCAGCGTGATCGCCGGGACTTGGTCGAGGTAGGCGCCGTAGGAGTCGTCCATGCCCAGCCGGCGCATGGTGGTACGGAAAAGCTCGGAGTGCATCCGCTCGACGCGCCCGCCGCCGTACCGGCCCGCCTGGATCCCCACCAGCGCCGCCTTGGGGCGTCCGCTCAGCCGGGGGATCGCCCAGGTGCACTGATCGGCCCCCTTCAGGTGGTGGATCGACCGGTGCACGACGAACTCGCGGAACTGCGCGAGGTCGGCCTGCCGCTGGAGGAACCCCGGCAGGTCGGGGCCGTCGACGGCGGCGGCCACCAGATCGGTCAGCGCCTGGCTCATGTGCTCGGGCCGCTGGGCGGGCGGGCATGACACGGCCCGCGCCAGTCCCTCCTCGAACCGTGCCTCCAGGATCTCCCGCACCTCCAGCAGCGAGGGGTTCCACTCCCACCGCTCGTCCACGCCCTCGAAGCCCCGGTGGTGCAGCTCGTAGCAGACGAAGAGCGCCAGCTGCACGTCCTCGTCCGCGAGGACCGGGCCCGCGAAGCGGGCGGGGAACGACAGCAGTGGGAGCGACAGGAGACCGAAGCGGTGCGGTGGGTGTACCAGCCGTTCGAAGAGCAGGGCGCTGATCGGGCCCCGCGCGGCGGGCAGCACCGGAACCCTGCCCGGCACCGGCAGGTCCAGCGGGTCCGGGCGCTTGGCGAGCTTCGCGCGCTCCGGAGACTTCGCGGGCTTCAGGGATCTCGGGGCCTTCGTCGGGGCCTTCGTCGGGGCCTTCGTCGGGGACTTCGGGGAGCCCGGGGGCTTCGTGGCACGTGACGGTCCGGGCCCGGGAGGGCCCAGCAGTTCGGGGAGGCGCGACAGTGCCGAGGACTCCGGGAGATCCGGAAGACGTGGCTGCCCAGGAGACCTCGGCGGCTCCGGAGACGCCGGGAGATCCGGGTCCGCCGGGAACCCGGAATCCGTCAGGGGTCCGCACACGCCCCCGGGTGAGTCGTTCACCGTGATGCCGCCGTCGTGAACGTCGGCGATGCGCCGCCCGTAGTGAGCGGACGCGTCAAACCCACGCGCCATGCGTCCCCCGTTCGATGCCCCCGATCGGTCCGATGCCCACACCGAAGACCTCGAAACACCCCCAAGATCACTCCTTCCTCTCGATGACCTGCAGAAACCACGAAATACATGGATATTTCGCGGGCGCACTCGGGTGCGCGGACGAGTACCGGGACCGGAACCGGGCAGGCGACAGCACCGAGACAGCACGACGCCGGGGCCATCCAGCGGAAAACCCGATGCCCCGGCGCGGGGGGACGGCGAAACGCCGGTCTCCCCGTACGGGAAGGTACGGTCAGCTCATGTCCGAGCGCAGCATGCCGCACGACCTCGCCGCCTGGGCGTGCCCCCACGGGCAGGACGCTCGCCGGGGTTGCACGACCTGCTATGAGGAGTCGACCGACGGCGACCAGGCCCAGCCCTGCTGGGAGGTCGCCGCGTGGTTCACCACCTCACGGCCGATCCCGATAAGAACGCTCCAGGACGCGCACCACCACGGCCGCCATTTCGCCCTCGACCAGCCGTCCACGCCGCTGGTCTACCTCCTGACCGGCCGCGCCCGCGCGGGGGGCAGCGTGCAGGCGATCGCGGGCGTCGTCGGTTTCCTGCTGCACAACCGGCACGTGGTGGCCGACTTCACCGTGACCGAGACCCGCGCCACCCGCCGCTCGCCCGGCACCCCCGGCGCGCCCAACGCGACCCGCCAGACCGACAAGTGGCTCCAGGACCCGCGCCGCCCCGACGGGCGCCTGCGGTGAAGACGATCCTTCGCGTGGCCGGTGCCCGCCCGCATGCCCACCCGGGGTGTGTGCCACCCCGTGGATGACAGATACGGCGAGAGTCCCTAAGCTCGACAACACCATTGTCGAACAGCGAGGCGGGAGGCGATCGTGCCGGCCGACCCCCCGGGCTTCGAACTCCCGCTCAGGCTCTTCCTCGGCTTCCGGATGCTCATCGACGAGCTCCACGCGGAGCTCGCCCGCCAGGGACACCCCGACATGCGTCCGATGCATGGGTTCGTGCTGCAGGCGATCGGCCCCGAGGGCAGCACCGCCGTGGAGCTCGGCCGGCGGCTGGGCGTCTCCAAGCAGGCGGCTGGCAAGACCGTGGACACCCTGGAGCAGCTGGGCTACGTCGAGCGGCGCCCCGACCCCGACGACGCCCGCCGCAAGACGGTGCGGCTCACCGAGCGGGGCGTCGACAGCCTCGCCAGGTCCGCGCGCATCTTCGAGGACCTGCGCGCCGGCTGGGCGAGGACCCTCGGTGAGGACCGTCTGCGCGCCCTGGAGTCCGACCTGCGCGCCGTGACCTCGGGGGACGTCTTCCGGCTCGACGTCCCCGGCTGGTTCGGCGGCTACTGACCGCTGATCGCCGGAACGGGTGCCGGCGTTCACGGAGCCGCCGCCCGGCGGCCTTTCGACCGATCCGCCGCCACCTCGGCCAGGCGCGAAACGCGCTGCGAGTCACCTCAGCGGATTCGCCACAATGTGAGGTATGCGAATCCTGATCATCGGCGGCACCCGGTTCGTCGGCCGGCACATCACCGCGGCCGCGATCGCGGCCGGGCACCAGATCTCCCTGCTGCACCGGGGCATGACGGGCCCCGAGCTGTTCCCCGAGGCCGAGCACCTGCTCGCCGACCGCAATGCCGACCTGTCCGTGCTGCGCGACCGGCGGTGGGACGCGACGGTCGACGTCAGCGCCTACCACCCGTCGCAGGTCACCTCGCTCGCCGGCGCGCTCTCCACCGGCCAGTACGCCTTCGTCTCCACCACCGCGGTCTACCGGGCGCCCGAGCGGCCGGGCTTCACCGAGGACTCCCCGCTGGCGGAGCTCGACGGGCCGATCCCCGAGACGGTGACCGGCGAGGTGTACGGGCCGATGAAGGTGCTGTGCGAGCGGGCCTCGGTGGACGCGTTCGGGGCCTCGACGCTGGTCGTACGGCCCACGTACGTCATCGGCCCGCATGACCACACCGGCCGCTTCACCTACTGGGTCAACCGGATCGCGCGCGGCGGCGAGGTCCTCGCGCCCGGCGACCCCGGCGACCCCATCCAGGTGATCGACGCCCGCGACATGGCCTCCTGGATCGTCTCCATGGTCGAGGGGAGGCATCCGGGCACCTTCCACGCGGTCAGCCCTCCCCCGCCGTTCTCCTTCGGCGACCTGCTGGAGGCGATCGTGGCCGAGGTCGGGCCGCCGGGAACCACCCTGACCTGGGTCGGGCAGGACTTCCTGCTCGCCGAGGGGGAGAACGGCCTGTCGCTGCCCCTGTGGTCCGAGGGCGACCCGCAAAAGTCGATCAACGCCGCCGACCCCGCCGCCGCCCGCGCCGCGGGGCTCGACCCGCGCCCCCTGGGACGGTCGATCCGCGAGATCCGCGAGGCGGAGGCGTCCTTCGGCACGGCCGCCACCATCACCCCCGACCGGGAGGCCGAGCTGCTCTCCCGCTGGTCGGCGCGCGCCTGAGGCGTGTCTCGCGGATCGGGGACACGGCGACGGGCGCACGGCCGCCCTACCCCGGCTGCCACGCCGCTAACACGGGAACCGGGGTACGGGCGGATTTCAGCACGGCGCGGCGTATGCCCCCCTCAGGAGGGGTTGTCCACCGTGAAGCGCACCCCGGAGAAGCGGCTCCGCCACTCGGTGACCTCCGGCGCCACGGTGCCCGGGTCGACGTTCTCGTCCAGGCCGCGGGCGATGAACGAGGCCAGCTCCGGCATGTCCGCCTCGGTCATCCCGAGCCTGACGATCTCCGGCGTACCGATCCGCAGGCCGTTCACGTCCCCTTCGACCGCCTCCACCGGCAGGCCGATGCCGCTGCTGAGCAGGTTCGCCTCGCGCAGCCGCCGGGCGGCCCGCTGCCCGCCGCCGTAGCGGTGGGCCAGCACGGAGAACTGGTGGGAGCGGGTGCACCCCCGGTCGGCGGCGAAGATCGGGACGCCGAGGGCGAGCAGCTCGTCCGCCAGCCGCCGCGCGGTCGCGATCATCTCCTGCGCGTAGGCGGGCCCCGCCGCCTTCCAGTCGAGCATGGTCATGGCGAGCGCGGCGGTCTTGCCCGCGTCGAAGTTGGCGGTCAGTCCCGGGTAGGCGATCGCGTCGAGCCGCTCGGCGAGCTCGGCGTCGTTGGTCACGATGAGCCCGCCCGCCGGCCCGCCCAGGCTCTTGTACGTGCTCATGGTGATCAGGTGGGCGCCCTCCGCCAGCGGCTGCGGCCACGCCTTTCCGGCGATCATGCCGCAGAGGTGGGCGGCGTCGAAGAGCACGCGGGCGCCGACCGAGTCAGCGATCTCGCGGATCCGCGCCACCGGGTGGTGGAACAGGTTGAGGCTGCCGCCGATGGTGATCAGCTTCGGCCGGACCCGCTCGGCGAGCTCGCGCAGGGCGTCGACGTCCACCGTGTAGCCGTCCGGCGTGATGGGGGCGGGAACGATGTTCAGCCCGTACAGGCCGGCCGCACCGGGCTCGTGGTGTGTGACGTGGCCACCGATGCCGGCCGGCGGGGCGATGATCGTGTCACCGGGCTCGCAGGTGGCCATGAAGGTGTAGAGGTTCGCCAGCGCTCCCGAGCCGACGCGTACCTCGGCGTAGCCGGCGCCGAAGACCTCGGCGGCCAGCTCGGCGGCGATGATCTCGATCTGCTCGATCGCCTCCAGGCCCATCTCGTACTTCTCACCCGGGTACCCCAGTGACGGCCGCGACCCGAGGCCGGCCGAGAGCAGCGCCTCGGCCCGGGGGTTCATGATGTTCGTGGCCGGGTTCAGGTTGACCGACTCGATGTCGTGGATGCGGCGGTTGCCGGCCACCAGCCGTTCGATCTCGCTCTGGATCGAGGAGGCGGTCTGGTCCGTCACGGCCTTCAGTACGGACTGGACGCGATCCTCGGTGACGGTGGGCACCCACGGACGGTGGGCGAGGGCACGGGGCATCAGGTGATCTCCTGGCCGACAGGCAGACGGCTGTCGTGGTGATGTCAGGTTGTCTGCCACACGACGGTAGATCGCAGATGATGCCCGCCGCATCGGGTGAAAGATGGGGGTTTTCGCGCCGTTTTCCTACATTTGCCGGAAAAGGGTTCCACGCTCCGCCGGAAACGATCACTTCTTTCACAGCAGCCCCACCCGTACCTCCTGGCCCTCGAAACGCCGCCCCGAACCCCGCATGCGGCTGAACCGCAATAAATAGGTGAGCAGCCTGTCCACTTGCTTTGTAAGATGACCGGCGTGCCAGGGCTCCCTCATCCGGCAGGTGCTCACCGGCCCGATCGAGCCCCCACGACCGGCTGCGCCATGACCGCCGCCTGTCGCGCGCGACCATCGGGAGTTCATCGAAGGCGACCCGCTGCCGCTCTCGGAGATCGTTTCCAAGCCGCCGGTCGAGGACCGCATCTGTCCCCACCTCGGCCCGTTCCCTTGACCTCAACCGAAGTTCAGGTCGCAGGCTGAGTCCGACACTCCCCCGCTGGAGGAAATCCTCATGATCCCGGTTACCGGGACGACGGGCGAGACCGGCCGACGGCCGGCCCCCCGGTACGACGCCCCTCTCCCGGCCACCCCACCTAAAGAGACCCCATGCTGACCCGCCTGCTCCGCACCTACCTGCGCCCCTACTCGGCGGCGCTGACCGCCGTGGTGGTTCTGCAACTGGTCGGCACCATCGCCTCGCTCTATCTGCCCAGCCTGAACGCCGACATCATCGACCAGGGCGTGGCCACCGGCGACACCGGTTACATCCTCACCGCGGGAGGCTGGATGCTGGCCGTCTCCCTCGTGCAGATCGCCTGCTCGATCGCGGCGGTCTACTACGGCTCCCACGCGGCCATGGGGTTCGGACGCGACGTCCGCTCGGCGATCTTCCACCAGGTCGGCGGCTTCTCCGCCAGGGAGGTCTCCCACTTCGGCGCCCCCTCCCTGATCACCCGCGGGACCAACGACGTGCAGCAGGTCCAGATGCTCGTCGTGATGACCTGCACGATGCTGGTCGCGGCCCCCATCATGGGCGCCGGCGGCATCATCATGGCGCTGCGTCAGGACCTCGGCCTGTCCTGGCTCATGCTGGTCTGCGTCCCCGCGCTGCTGGTCTCGATCGGTCTGATCATCGTCCGCATGGTCCCCCAGTTCCGCGCGATGCAGGAGCGCATCGACCGGGTGAACCAGGTGCTGCGCGAGCAGCTCACCGGCATCCGCGTGGTACGCGCCTTCGTCCGCGAGCGTGAGGAGACCCGCCGGTTCGCCGGCGCCAACGACGAGCTGACCGACACCGCGCTGCGGGTGGGACGGCTGACCGCGCTCATCTTCCCCACCGTGATGCTGATCCTCAACGTCTCCAGCATCGCCGTGCTCTGGTTCGGCGCCGGGCGGGTGGACAGCGGCGAGATGCAGATCGGCGCCCTGACCGCGTTCCTGATGTACCTGATGCAGATCCTCATGTCGGTGATGATGGCCAGCTTCATCTCGATGATGATCCCGCGCGCCGCGGTCTGCGCCGAGCGCATCACCGAGGTGCTCGACACCGAGTCGTCGGTGACGCCGCCCAGCGACCCGGTACGGCAGGTGAGCGGCCGCGCCGAGCTGGAGATGCGCGACGTCGGGTTCCGCTACCCGGGCGCGGAGGCACCCGTGCTGTCCGGCATCTCCTTCCGCGTGGCGGCGGGGCAGACCACCGCCGTGATCGGCAGCACCGGCTCCGGCAAGACGACGCTGGTCTCGCTGGTGCCCAGGCTGTTCGACGCCACCTCGGGCACGGTCTCGGTCAACGGCGTCGACGTCCGCGACCTCGCCCCCCAGCTGCTCTGGTCGCGCATCGGCCTGGTGCCGCAGAAGCCGTACCTGTTCAGCGGCACCATCGCCAGCAACCTGCGCTACGGCAACCCGGACGCCGGCGACGAGGAGCTGTGGGAGGCGCTGGAGGTGGCCCAGGCGCGCGACTTCGTCGAGGCGATGCCCGAGGGCCTGGAGGCGCCCATCACCCAGGGCGGCACGAACGTGTCCGGCGGGCAGCGACAGCGACTGTCCATCGCCAGGGCACTGGTCAGCAAGCCCGAGATCTACCTGTTCGACGACTCGTTCTCGGCCCTGGACCTGGCCACCGACGCGCGGCTGCGCGCCGCCCTGCGCCCGCACACCGCCGAGGCCGCCGTCATCATCGTCGGCCAGCGGGTCTCCACCATCGCCGACGCCGACCAGATCATCGTCCTGGACGACGGCGTGATCGTCGGCCTGGGAACCCATGACGAGCTGCTGGATTCCTGCCCGACGTACATCGAGATCGTCGAGTCCCAACTAGCCGCGGAGACCGCAGCATGAGTGACAGTCCCACGACGACGACGACGCGACCGCGGCCACCCATCGGCGGCGGAGGCTTCGGCCGGGGCCCCATGGGCGGGGCCGGGATGCCCGCGGAGAAGTCGATGAACTTCGGTCCCTCCGCGCGGCGGCTGGTCCGGCGGATGAGCCCCGATCGCCCGAAGCTGCTGGCCGTGATCGGCCTCGCCGTGATCAGCGTGGTGTTCTCCGTCGTCGGGCCGAAGATCCTCGGGTACGCGACGGACCTGATCTTCACCGGGGTGATCGGCAAGCAACTGCCCGCCGGGACGAGCACGCAGCAGGCGATCGAGGCGGCCCGCGCCTCCGGCAACGACAACTTCGCCGACCTGCTCGCGGGGATGGACGTCGTCCCCGGTCAGGGCATCGACTTCGGCGCGCTGGGCACGGTCCTGCTCTGGGTGCTGGGGCTCTACGTCGCGTCGTCGGTCTTCGCCTGGTTCCAGGGGTACCTGCTCAACGACGTGGTGCAGCGCACCGTCTACCGGCTGCGGGAGGAGGTCGAGGAGAAGCTGAACCGGCTTCCGCTCCGCTTCTTCGACGGCCAGCCGCGCGGCGAGCTGCTCAGCCGGGTCACCAACGACATCGACAACGTCTCGCAGACCCTGCAGCAGACCATGAGCCAGCTGCTGAACTCGCTGCTGCTGTTGATCGGCGTGCTCGCGATGATGTTCGTGATCTCGCCGCTGCTCGCGCTGATCGCCCTGGTGACCATCCCGCTGACGATGGTCGTCACCGGGGTGATCGCCAAGCGCTCGCAGAAGCACTTCGTCGCGCAGTGGAAGCACACCGGCACCCTGAACGCCCACATCGAGGAGGCGTTCACCGGCCACGAGCTGGTGAAGGTGTTCGGACGCCGCCCCGAGGTCGAGGAGGTGTTCAGGGAGAGGAACGAGGAGCTGTTCAAGGCCAGCTTCGGCGCCCAGTTCATCTCCGGGATCATCATGCCGATGATGATGTTCATCGGGAACCTCAACTACGTCGCCATCGCCGTCGTCGGTGGCCTGCGGGTCGCCACCGGCTCGATAAGCCTGGGCGACGTGCAGGCGTTCATCCAGTACTCCCGGCAGTTCACCCAGCCGCTGACCCAGGTCGCCTCAATGGCCAACCTGCTGCAGTCGGGGGTGGCCTCGGCCGAGCGGGTCTTCGAGCTGCTCGACGCCGCGGAGCAGCAGCCCGACCCGGCCGACCCGGTGGTGCCCACCGCCAGGCGGGGCCGCGTCGAGTTCGAGCACGTGTCCTTCAGTTACGACCCGGAGCAGCCCCTCATCGAGGACCTGTCCCTGGTGGCCGACCCCGGGCACACCGTCGCGATCGTCGGCCCGACCGGCGCGGGCAAGACCACCCTGGTCAACCTCGTCATGCGCTTCTACGAGCTGAACTCGGGCCGGATCACCCTCGACGGCATCGACATCACCGCGATGCGCCGCGACGACCTGCGTTCGCACATCGGCATGGTGCTCCAGGACACCTGGCTGTTCGGCGGCACCATCCGCGAGAACATCGCCTACGGCAACCCCCGGGCCACTGAGGAGCAGATCCTCGCCGCCGCGCGGGCCACCTTCGTCGACCGTTTCGTGCGCACCCTGCCAGACGGCTACGACACGGTGATCGACGAGGAGGGGAGCAACGTCAGCGCCGGCGAGAAGCAGCTGCTGACCATCGCCCGCGCCTTCCTCGCCGATCCGTCGCTGCTCATCCTCGACGAGGCCACCAGCTCGGTCGACACCCGCACCGAGGTCCTGGTGCAGCACGCCATGGCCGCGCTGCGCTCGGACCGCACCAGCTTCGTCATCGCCCACCGGCTGTCGACCATCCGCGACGCGGACCTCATCCTGGTGATGGAGGAGGGAAGCATCGTCGAGCACGGCACCCACGACGAGCTGCTCACCGCCCGCGGCGCCTACCACCGCCTGTACTCCGCGCAGTTCAGCGGTGCGGCGATCGAGGGCGACGAGACGACCGCGGAGGAGGTGCCCACGCCGGTCTCACCGTGATCCGTCCGGCTCGGTGCCGGACCGGTGCGGCCGTGGCGTCGTTGTCGCCACGGCCGCCGAGCGCTCCGTCCTGATCACGCTGACCTGATCACGCTGACCTGAGCGCGCTGACCTGAGCGCGCTGACCGACGAGAAGCGCGCCCTGCGGGAGCAGGCCCGCGACATCCCCAGGACCATCGGCACCGCCGTAGGGATCGCCGCCGCCCCCATCGCCACCCCGTGCTTGGCCATCCGCGCGTCGCGGATGGCCGCACGCCGGTCGGGCTCCGGGCCCGTGCCGCGGAACCGCTCAAGATGCGCGTCCGACTCCCACCGCTCGTAAGCGTTGATCCGATCCGGCTCCTCCGAGTCGGCCGCCGGCACGAAGCCGAGGCAGCCGGAGGCGGCCCTCGCCTGCTCGATGACGTCATCGAGGATGCAGCCGGCAAGCCCGCGCACGCGCCCAGCACAGGAGCGCGACAGCGGTCAGGCGACAGCACCGCCCCGGTCGACGCGGAAGACCCACGAGAGTTCTTTTGGCGCGGCGGATCGAAGCACCATATACAGGGCCGTCCCCCATTAAATCAGTCGCATGTCGGATAAATATCTTTCATGAAGCTGAATGACCAAGGCCAATAATCTACCCGCCAGCGACATCCAGTCGCATTGTGCAGCAATCCACTCTTGTCTCGATAGATGCCACCAGAAAGGAGCATTCAACACCAAAGACTGGTTATCGGATTTGAGGTTGAATGCTTGAGATTATAGCCACTTGCCGAAAAGATCATAAACTTGGCGGCATTGCGCCTTGACGTAGAGATGTGCAAGTTAATAAATAAGTTCAATATCGCCAACAGGAGGTAATCAAGCGAAAGAGGTGGATGATCGCCGTTTATCCCGCGATACACAAGGAAATCAAGGGTTCGCAGAGATGATCCCTAAGGGCTAGGGAAGACGTTTTCCAGCCGATTTTGAGAACGTCGAAGCAGGGGGCAATCGATCCTTTTGAGGGGGACATGTAGTGTCCAAGATCAAAAACGCCATCGCGGTATTCGCCGTCGGCGGCACGGTGCTGACAGGCGGAGTTGTCGGCCTCGGCGCCGCGACCGCCATCACCACAGCCAGCGCCACAGCCACAGCCAGCGCCGGCGTCGCTCTAGGCAGTTGGTGCGGCGGCGGTGGCTGCGGGACTTCCTGGCGCCGTCACGTGATGAGGCAGTTCCAGAGGCAACGGTCGTGGCATCGCCAGTTCCAGCGCCAGCTGTCGAACCAGTCGCAGAGAATTCATCAGAATGTCGACTTCCATCTGAACACCTCTGCCGACGCCGACAGTGCCGCCAAGCAGAAGGCTGATGCGGAGGCCAGGAACAGGGCCGATGCAGAGGCAGAGGCCAGGCAGAAGGCCGAGGCAGAGGCCCGACAGAAGGCCGAAGCAGAGGCCCGCAACAAGGCCGAAGCAGAGGCAGAAGCCAGGCAAAAGGCAGAGGCGGAGGCCCGACAGAAGGCCGAAGCAGAAGCCCGCAACAAGGCCGAAGCAGAAGCAGAAGCCAGGCAAAAGGCAGAGGCGGAGGCCCGACAGAAGGCCGAAGCAGAAGCCCGCAACAAGGCCGAAGCAGAAGCAGAAGCCAGGCAAAAGGCAGAAGCAGAAGCCCGCAACAAGGCCGAAGCAGAGGCAGAGGCCCGCAACTGGGCAGCGGCACTCAACAAGGCCCTAGCAGAAGCCCGGCAGAAGGCAGAAGCAGAGGCCCGCAACAAGGCCGAAGCAGAAGCAGAAGCCCGACAGAAAGCTGAGGCAGAGGCCCGCAACAAGGCCGACGCCGACGCCCGGCAGAAGGCAGAAGCAGAGGCCCGCAACAAGGCCGACGCCGACGCCCGGCAGAAGGCAGAAGCAGAGGCCCGCAACAAGGCCGAAGCAGAGGCAGAGGCCCGACAGAAAGCTGAGGCAGAGGCCCGCAACAAGGCCGACGCCGACGCCCGCAACTGGGCAGCGGCACTCAACAAGGCCATAGCAGAAGCCCGTCAGAAGGCAGAGGCAGAGGCCCGTAGCAAGGCCGAAGCAGAGGCAAAGGCCCGGCAGAAAGCCGAAGCAGAAGCCCGACAGAAGGCAGAGGCAGAGGCCCGCAACAAGGCCGACGCCGACGCCCGCAACTGGGCAGCGGCACTCAACAAGGCCATAGCAGAGGCCCGTCAGAAGGCAGAGGCAGAGGCCCGACAGAAAGCCGACGCCGACGCCCGCAACTGGGTAGTGCCTCCCCACAGGCCCGGAGCAAACGGCGGCACCAGCCCCGGGGCCGTCGGCGCCACTCTCGGAAACAACGTCGCGGCCACCGCTCCGAACAAGGCCGGCGCTCCGAACAAGGCCGGCGCTACCACCACCAAGGTTCCAACGGTCAAGTGGCCTCTCGACTGCCGCACCGGTGGGGCGCCCGCTTCGCCTCAGTTGCGCTGCTCTCGTTGATCGTTCCTGCGGTCCAAGCAAGAAGATCACGATAGAAGAGCCACGGACATAATCGACGATGCGACCCGACCTCCGGATCTGGAGGACCTGGCCGTCGGCGAAGTCGTCGAAGGAACCAAGGGCGGGCCGACCGTGCGGTCGGTGACGAATGACGAACAAGCACACGCCTGTCACCATGCGTGGTGGCGATCGTGCGTTGGTTTCGCCACAAGCACCACTGCCTCGGATGGAACGACATCCGCCACCGGTTCTGTGACCGTGACTGGAGGATCGCCTGCAACGGCATCGCGTTCGTCGGCGCCTTCAGTGTCGCCGTGACACGGTATCGCTGCCACGGCGGAAACATCCCACACCGTGGACCCCGAGGCCGGCAACTGTCAGCAGTCGCCGACCTCGGGGTCCAGGCATGCGGAGAGCCCGATATCTGGCGACAGGCACGTCGGATTCGGCGGGCGGGCCAGGAAAAACGCGCTGGAGGTTCCTCCGAGGATCGTATGGCTTGGACACCGCTGATCTTCAGGCCGGGCCGGGGCTTCGGTCCGGTCCCGGTGCAGCCTCCGGTCACGCCGAACACCTCCCCGCGTCCCCTGTCCCACTCCGTCCATGGCGAGCACCTCCGCTGCCGCCGGGGACCAGGCCCGCACCGCCCTGCCGTACCTCACCTCGACCCACACCGGAGCGGGAGCGTGATCCGGATCAGGTTGGCAGCCGCCGGGCGCACATCCCGCCCGTCCCGCACGGCGGCGCGATCGACGTGGCCGTCACGCTGAACCACCGACACCCTGAACCACCGACACCCGGGACCACCGACACCCGGGACCACGGATGACGGCCGGCGGCCGCCCCTGCTCGCCTGTGTGCGTCAGAGCTTGATGCGGGCGGCGATCGGCAGGTGGTCGCTGCCGGTGGCGGGCAGGGTCCAGGTGCTGACGGGCGTCGCCGCGCGGGTCATGACGTGGTCGATCCTGGCGACGGGGAAGGCGGCGGGCCAGCTGAAGTCGAAACCCTCCCGCGCCGGGATCAGCCGGGAGGTGAGGGGGGCCAGGCCCCGGTCGTCGAGGGTGCCGTTGAGATCGCCCAGCAGGATGACCCGATCCAGCCTCTCCGCGGCGAGGGCCGCGCCCAGCGCGACGGCGCTCTCGTCCCTCCGGCCGGAGCCGAAGCCGTCCGGCAGCCGGACGCGGAGCGAGGGAAGGTGTGCGACGTAGACGGCCACGTCGCCGTACGGGGTCCGCGCCGTGGTCCGCAACCCCCGGTTCCAGTCGCCCTCGATGTCCTTCGGCCTGATGTCCACCGGCCGGGAGTCCGTGAGGGGATACCTGGACCAGAGCCCGACGGTGCCCACGACGGCGTGGTGGGGATGGTCCGGCGCGAGGGCGGCCCCGTAGACGGGCAGTGTCTCGGGGGTCACCTCCTCCAGCGCGACCAGATCCGCACCGGCTCCGGCCAGGGCCCGCGCGGTTCCGGCCGGGTCGGGGTTGTCGTCCGCGACGTTGTGCTGGAGCACCGTCAATTGGGACACCGTCAATTGGGACACGGTCAGATCGTGTGCCGCTCCCCGCTCGACGGGCGGCAGCCGGCCGCCGAAGAGAACGGCCCAGGCCGTCGCGGGGAGCAGCAGGGCCACCGCCGCGAGAGCCGAACGCCGCAGCAGCGCCAGAACCCCCAGCAGGGGAACCGCCAGGCCGACCCAGGGCAGGAACGTCTCCAGCAGGCCGCCGAGGTTGCCCACCGCGTTCGGCACGGCGTCGTGGAACATCAACAGCCCGGCGACCAGCACTGCGAGCGACGCGAGGACCCGCCCGCGCGTCCACGGCGTCCCGGCCACGCGCCGGACGCCCTCGCTTGCGGGGAACGGCTGCTGCTCGGTGGACAACGGTCCCATCCTCCCTGACTCCATTGACCTGAACCAAAGTTGAAGTTGAAGACTGATCGCGACGTTCCCACTGACGAAGGAGATCATCATGATTCTGGTTACCGGGGCGACCGGCAAGGTCGGCGGCCAGGCCGTGGCCCAGTTCCTCGGCGCGGGCGCCGCCGTGCGCGTGCTGGCCCGCGATCCCGCGTCCGCCAGGCTCCCGGAGGGCGCCGAGGTGGTACGCGGCGACCTGGCCGACCCCGGCAGC
This sequence comes from Streptosporangium sp. CA-115845, assembly GCF_050943795.1. Lineage (NCBI taxonomy): Bacteria > Bacillati > Actinomycetota > Actinomycetes > Streptosporangiales > Streptosporangiaceae > Streptosporangium > Streptosporangium sp. CA-115845. The sequence continues at coordinate 9,173,834 of NZ_CP191988.1, forward strand.
CTGGACGCCGCCCTGGACGGGGTCGACTCGGTGTTCCTCGTCTGGCCGACCCTCGCGGCCGACCACGCGGCGCCCGCGACCATCGAGAGGATCACCGAACACGCCCGCCGCGTCGTCTATCTCTCCTCGCGCGGCACGTCCGACGCCCCCGGCCAGGACCCGAACTCGATCCTCGGCTCCCACGCCCTCATCGAGGGACTGATCGAGCGGTCCGGAGCGGAGTGGACGTTCCTGCGGCCCGGCGGGTTCGCCGCCAACACCCTGATGTGGGTCTCCCAGATCCGGGACACCGGCGTCGTCCGCTGGGTGCACGGTGCGGCCGCCAGGCCACTGATCCACGAGCGTGACATCGCCGCCGCGGGGGTGAGCGTGCTCACCGGCACCGGCCACGCCGGGGCGAAGTACGTGCTGACCGGCCCCGAGACGCTGACCCAGGTGGAGCAGGTGACCGCCATCGGCGAGGCGATCGGCCGGCCGACGCGCTGGGAGGAGCTCGCACCGGAGATCGCGCTGCGCGAGCTGCTCGGCCAGGGCTGGCCGCCCGCCGCGGCGGAGGGAATCATCAACGGGCACGCGCAGATGGTGGCCGCCCCGGAGTCGACCACCTCCACCGTGGAGGAACTCACCGGAGCACCGGCCACCCCGTTCCACCGGTGGGCGGCCGACCACGCCGCCGACTTCCGCTGACCACACCCCGACCGGCGGCACCGCGTCACAACCACGCGGCCCCGGACGCCCACAGGGCGGCCGTCCCCGAGCTCCCGGAGAGCAGGATGGCAGGCCCGAGAGCGTGCGGTATGCGAGGTGGGTCAGTATGGGAGGGTGAGCGAGGATACGAGCACGCTGGCGAAGCTGGTGGCCGCGGGCGGTGTCGTGGTGCTGAGCGGGGCCGGGATATCGACGGAGTCGGGGATTCCCGACTACCGGGGGCCGCTCGGCTCCCTGGTCCGGCACACCCCGATGACCTACCAGACGTTCACCGGCGACCCGGCCGCCAGGCGGCGCTACTGGGCGCGGAGCTACCTCGGGTGGCGGGCGATGACCGGGGCGAGGCCGAACAGCGGCCACCACGCGGTCGCGCGGCTCCAGCGGCGCGGCCTGGTGGCCGGCATCGTGACACAGAACGTGGACGGCCTGCACCAGGCGGGCGGCGCCGAGGCGGTCGTCGAGCTGCACGGCAGCCTGCATCAGGTGATCTGCCTGGACTGCGGTGATTCGAGCCCGCGCGAGGAGCTGGATCATCGCCTGACGCTGGCGAACCCCCGGTTCGCCGCCCGGGCAGGCGCGATCAACCCGGACGGCGACGTCGAGCTGGCGGACGAGGAGGTCGACGGGTTCCAGCTGGTCGGCTGCCGGGCGTGTGACCGGGGGGTGCTCAAACCCGACGTCGTCTTCTTCGGGGAGACCGTCCCGCCGGAGCGCGTCCGCGCGTGCTACGCCCTGGTGGAGCGAGCGCGCCTGCTGCTGGTGCTCGGATCGTCACTGACGGTGATGTCCGGCCGCCGGTTCGTGCTGCACGCCGCGAAGCTCGGCATCCCCGTGGCGATCGTCAACCAGGGCCCGACCCGCGGCGACGGCTACGCGACGCTCGCCGTCGACGCCCCGCTGGGCACGGTCCTGCCGGAACTGGTCGGGCTCGTCGACGTACGTGCCATGACCGCCGGTCCGCCCTCAAGGTAGGGCGACCGCCTCTCGCCGGAGGCCGCGGGCGCGCGGCCGTCCCGCGACCACGGGGAATCCGCGCGGGACGCGCCATGGGGTCGCTCGGCCCGGCCACCTGGAGACGGCCGGGACCGCCCTACAGCTCCGACGGCTCCAGGAGTGCCCGTACCACGGCGGCGGTGTCGGCGAGATCCTCCAGCACCAGCTCCGCGCCGGCCTCCTTCAGGGCCCGGACGTCACTGGAACCGGTGGCGACGGCCACCACCCTCGCCCCACCCTCAAGGCCGGCCAGCACGTCGTTCGGCGTGTCCCCGACCAGCACCGTGTTCCGCGCGGTGAAGGACTCCTCGTACTTCCGCGCGGCACGCTGCTGCGCCAGGCCCACCAGCACCGCGCGGTCCTCGTGGTCCATCCCGTAGGCCCCCACCTCGAAGTCCACGAAACCCTCCAGCTCGAACGCCCTGAGCTTGCCGATCGCCAGCGGCTCCATGTTCCCGGTGAGCAGTGACTGGATCACGTCGACCCGGCCCGCCAGCACGTCGAGCACCTCGCGCACCCCCGCCAGGACCCTGCCCCGCTGCGAGATCTCCGCCTCGTAGACGACGAACGCCTCGGCGAGGGCCGCGACGAAGGAGCTCAGCAGTTCCTCCGACACCTCGACGTCGTGCATCCGGAGCGTCTCCGCCGTGATCGCCCAGTCGGTCCGCCCCGCCATGGCCGCGACCCGCCGCATCGGCTGCCCGGTGACCGTCTGGAACGCCTCGGCGTATATGTCCTTGCCAACCCCGTCGATGCTGACCAGCGTGTGATCGATGTCCCACAGCACAAGCGTTCTAGAAGAGCCCATCATCCGAGCCTAGCGAAGCGGGTACCTCCCCCGCCGGGGGGCCTCTCCCGCCGGAAGACCACCGGAAGCCGGTCGGCCGGGCCCTCCCGAGCCTGGCCGGAGCCGGTTTCTTGATGCCGATCTCAAAGGTCGTGATCAGCGCAGGAGCCGCAGCACCTCGTCGGCGAGCGGGACACCGAGCTCGCCGCGCCGCTCACGGTAGCGCTCGACGCCCGCCAGCTTGACCTCCTCGTAGCCGCGTACCAGCTCCGCGGCCTCGGCGGCCCGCACCGCGCGGTCGTAGCCACCCGCGTCGAGGGTCCGGGCCAGCTCGACGACCATGCCCCGGTAGTCGGCCGCCAGCGCGCGCTCAAGCCGGCGGACGTGCGCGAACCCGAACGGGTCCAGCGGCGTACCTCTCAGCACCCGCCCCTTGGCGAGCCCGCGCAGCACCGGCCGGAACCAGGGACCGAGCTTGAGCTTCCTGCTCATTCCCATCGACCGCAGCATCGGCGGGTGCAGGTTGTAGGTGACCTTCGTGGCCCCGGGGAGCTGCCCGGCGACCGGGTCGGTGGCGGGGTCGGTGAGCAGGCGGGCCACCTCGTACTCGTCCTTGTAGGCCCAGAGCCGGTGCGCGCCACGGGCCACCGCCTCGCTGAAGGCCGTCGCCTCACCCACCGCCCGCTCGGCGGTCCACGCGGTCTCGACGAGGTCGACATAGCGCCGGGCCAGGTCCGCACCGGAGTGCGCCCGCAGCTCCACGGCCCGTAGGCCCGCCAGCCGGGCGGTCTCGCCCTCCAGCGACCGGCCGGCCAGGAACTCGGAGCCGTCCGGGCCGCCACCGGCAGCGGCCGGCCACCCCCCGTCACCCGAGACGGCCCGGGCGAACGCGGCCGGGTCGGCGACGCTGACCCGGCCCCAGCGGAAGGCGGCGGTGTTGAGGTCGACCTTCACCCCGTTGAGCGCTATCGCCCGCTCGATGGCCCGCGCGGTCAGCGGCAGCGCACCGGCCTGGAACGCGGCCCCCACGACCAGCAGGTTCGCCACGTCCGTGGAGCCGAACAGCGCCTCGGCGGCGCCGAGCGCGTCCAGCTCGTGCAGCCTGGAGGTCGAGTTCCGCAGGCGTGCGAGCATCGGCTCGGCGTCCGGGTAGCCGAGCCCGGCGTCGTAGACCATCTCCCCGGTCGGGGTCCGGCTCGTCGAGGCGATCGCGACGGTGCGGTCGGGGTTCGCCAGGGCCAGGTGCTTGGCGTCGGCGCCCACCAGCAGGTCGAACGCCAACACGGTGTCGGCACCGGCGGTACTGACCCGGTTGGCCGGCTCACCGCCGTCGACCGAGATCCGCAGGTGCGACGTCACCGGGCCCGCCTTCTGCGACAGGCCGGTCTGGTCGAGGCCGGCACTGCGCAGGCCGTCGTGCAGGGCGGCGGTGGCCAGGACCGCGTTGACCGTCACGATGCCCGTGCCGCCGATCCCGGCCAGGAACACGTCGTACGTCGGGCTCGCCACCGGAATGACCGGATCCGCCACCTCGGGCGGCTCGGGTCGCGACCCACCGGGCGCGGATTCACCAGAGGGGGCGACCCGTACGGTGACAAAGGACGGGCAGTCGCCCTGCAGGCAGGTGTAGTCGGTGTTGCAGGAGGTCTGGTCGATCCTGGTCTTGCGTCCGAGCTCGGTCTCCACGGGCTGCACCGACAGGCAGTTGCTCTTCACCCCACAGTCGCCGCACCCCTCGCAGACGCTCTCGTTGATGACGACCCGTTCGGTCCGCTCGGCGAGCCTGCCGCGCTTGCGGAGCCGCCTGGCCTCGGCCGCGCACTGCTGGTCGTAGATGAGCACGGTGACGCCCGGCACGTCGCGAAGGAGTCGCTGCGCCTCGTCGAGCCGGTCACGGTGCCAGACGAGCGTCCCCGGCGCGAACCGGGCCCGCCTGCCGTAACCGCGGGGCGTCTCGGCGCAGACGATGATCCTGGCCACGCCCTCGGCGTGGAGCTTGCGGGTCAGCGCCGGAACGTTCAGGGCCCCCTGAGGGTCCTGCGCACCGGTCATCGCGACGACCTGGTTGTAGAGGATCTTGTAGGTGATGTTCACCCCGGCCGCCACGCACGCCTGCAGCGCCAGCTGGCCGGAGTGGAAGAACGTGCCGTCGCCGACATTCTGGAAGATGTGCGGCACGTCGGTGAACTGCGACTGTCCCAGCCACTGCGTCCCCTCGCCGCCCATCTGGGTCAGCGACGTGACCTGCGCGCTCTCCCGGTCGGCGATCGTCACCATGGTGTGGCACCCGATGCCGCCGGCCCCCAGCGATCCTTCGGGAAGCACGGTCGACCGGTTGTGCGGGCAGCCGCTGCAGAAGTACGGGGTGCGGCTCGTCACCGGTGTCAGGGTGAGTGCCATCCGGGGTGCCCGTGGCGGCGGGGCGAGCTCGACCCGGTCGGCGAGCAGCCTGCGCAGCGGCCCGGTCAGCCGGTCGGCGTTCAGCAGTCCCCCGGCGGGCACCAGCGGCCGGCCGTCCGCGTCCCGCTTTCCCAGCACCGCCGGAGCGTCGGCCGAGCCGTACAGCAGGTCACGCACCTGGCTCTCGACGAAGGAGGTCTTCTCCTCCACGACCAGGATCTGGCGGAGCCCGCGCGCGAACCGCCGCAGGGTGCCGGCCCCGAGCGGGTAGGGCATCCCGATCCGCATCAACCGGATCCCGGCCCGCTCAAGATCCCGCTGGTCAAGGCCCAGGTCGACCAGGGCCTGACGCACCGCGTCGTACGTCGCGCCGGGCGCCGCGATCCCGAGCCAGGCGTCGGCGGGGTCGACCTCGACGACGTCCAGCGGGTTGGCGGCTCCGAACGCCTCGACCATCGCCCACCGGGGGCCGAACAGGTCGGCCTCGGCGAGCAGGCTGTCGGTCGGGGAGAGCATGGTGCGCTGCCGGTAGGTCCACGGCCGCCCCTCCCACTCGATCCCGGGAACCTCTATGTGCATGTCGGCGAAGTCGCGGTCGACCGTGAAGAGCCCGTCGGCCACCGCGGTGACCACCTTGACGCCGACCCAGCAGCCGGACGCCCGGGACAGGGCGATGCCGTACAGCCCGAGGGCGACCATCTCCTCGGCGTCGCGCGGGTACAGCACGGGCAGCCCCATCGCGGCCAGCGCGCGCTCGCTGACGCACGGCAGCGTGGACGACGACGAGCCCGGGTCGTCACCGGCGAGGGCCAGCACCCCGCCGCGCGGGTCGACACCGTACGTGGACGCGTGCCGGATCGCGTCGCCCGACCTGTCGACGCCGGGCCCCTTGCCGTACCAGAGACCCACCACGCCGTCGTGGGTACGCCGCCCGCCGGGCAGGGCGCTCTGGCTGCCCCAGACGGCGGTGGCGCCGAGCTCCTCGTTGAGACCGGGCAGCAGGCGCAGGTCGTCGGACCTCAGACCGGCGAGCGTCCTGTCGAGACCGGCCAGCGGGCTGCCCTGGTATCCCGACACGAACGTGGCGGTGCGCAGACCGGCCCGCTCGTCGCGCTCACGCTGCTCGGCGATCAACCGGCCGACGGCCTGGACTCCCGTCAGCAGCACCGGGCCGGAACCCGGCCGGTAGCGATCGGCGAGGTCGATGCGGGCACCCGCCCCGGCCACAGGATCGGCGGTCTGGGTCATGTGTGCCTCCTTCACCAGAGCTGACGCATATGTCGGTAAATTTGAGGTTAGAGTGGCTGGCACGTCAAGGTTCTGCAGAAATATTGAGCGTGCTGCTCAGTTAACACCCACCACAAACGACGACAGGTGAGCACTGTGACCAGCATTGACCGGCTCGACGCGGAGCTGCTGACCGCCCTGTCCGAAGACCCCCGGGCCGGGACCAGCGAGCTCGCGGCCCGGCTGGGGGTCGCGCGGAACACGGTCCAGGCGCGCTATCAGCGGCTCGTCGAGTCGGGGGTGCTGACCGGCTTCAGCGCCCGCGTCGACCTGGAGCGCCTCGGCCTGCCGGTGACCGCGTTCCTGCACCTGCAGCTCGCCCAGGGCACCCTGGGCGAGGTCACCGACGCGCTCGGGCGGCTGAGCCAGGTCCTTGAGGTCTGCATCACCACCGGCACCAGCGATGTCATGGTCCGGCTGGCCTGCCGCAGCCACGCCGAGCTGCAGTCGCTGATCCAGGAGGTCCTGACGCTCCGCGGCGTCGTCCGGTCCACCACCGAGATCGCCCTGACGACCCCGGTGGAGTACCGCCTCGGCCCATTGCTGGCAACCCTGACCAGCGACCGGGGCCGCGGCCGCAGCGGCGACCAGCGCCGCTGACCGGCCGCCGCCCCGGCCGCCTGGTGCGAAGGCGGGCTCAGCCCTGGCCGGCCTCCCGGGCCACCCGCTCCAGCCGGTTCCGGTACTCCTCCCACCACGACCGGTCGCCCGGTGCCAGGTTGTCGTTCCCCTCCCGCACCCCGGCGGCCCCGTCGATCAGCTCCCGGACGATGTCGGCGTGCCCGGTGTGCCGCTGGATCTCGGCGGTCAGGTGGACCAGGACCCGGTGCAGCGTCGGCTTGTTCTGCCCCTCGGCCCACCACGGCACGTGGCCGGTCTCGTCCAGCTGAAGCGCCTCGATGGTGGCGTCCGCGTGCTCCCACGCCCGCCGGTACAGCCCGACGACGTACTCGCGGGACTCCTCGGCGGTGGCCCACATGTCCGAGTTGGGGTCCTCGGCCGTGGGGTCCATGTCCTCCAGGCGGCCGGTGGGACCGAACCAGGGCACCTTCTCCTCGAAGTGCCGCCCGAACACGTATCCCAGATAGAGCAACTCGACGCCGATCAGGTGTTTGACCAGCCCCAGCAGGTTGGTGCCGGTCGGCGTCATCGGGCGGCGGGCGTCGTACTCCGAGAGCCCGTCAAGCTTCCACAGCAGCGCCTCACGCGCCTGCTGCAGGTACCGGTGCAGATCGGCTTTCAGCTCTGTTTCGGTCATGTCGACCCGTCCTCCTTGGTCGGTGGTGAATGTCAGGGGCTCAGCAGGCCGACGGGGTTGCCGTCGGGATCGACGAACACGGCTATCCTCCCCATCCCGGGCACGCTCTGCGGCTCCAGCCTCCGGCTGCCACCGAGCTTCTCTGCCTGCTCAAGGGCGGTGTCCACGTCGTCGACCGGGAAGTAGACGACGATCCCGGTGTAGGGGCTGTCCGGACCGGCCTGGCCGATCCCGCCCGCCGGTCGGCCGCCCTCCCCGCCCACCAGCGAGTAGGTCTCGTCCAGCACGTTCATCGGCCAGCCGAACATCTCCTGGTAGAAGTGTCGCGCTCGCGGTGCGTCGGGCGTGGAGATGTCGAACCAGCCGGGCACGGGATGGTGGGTCATGGGAGTCCTCCTGGTGTTCTCGTCTGGTGTTCTCGTCAAAGAGGGGACCGCCACCGTGCGGCAGAATCATCGCCTGTGAGCGAAGTTTCTTCCGCACGGACCGAGGACCCCGACCTGGCCCGGGCACGCGACGGCGACGACGCCGCCTTCACCCGCCTCGTGGAGCCACTCCGCCGGGAGTTGCACGCCCACTGTTACCGGATGCTCGGCTCCACCCACGACGCCGACGACGCCCTGCAGGACGCCCTGCTGCGGGCGTGGCGAGGGCTCGCGCGCTTCGAGGGCCGTGGCTCGCTGCGCTCGTGGCTCTACACCGTGGCCACCCACACCTGCCTGGACACCGTCGAACGCCGCGGCAGGCGGGCGATGCCCGTCGACCTCGGCCCGTCCAGCGACCACGCCATGGTCGGCGAGGCCCCGCTCGCCGACGTCGCCTGGCTGGGCCCCTATCCCGACGCGGGCCTCGCCGAAGGGCCGGCCGCCCCGGACGCGCGCTACGAGCAGCGCGAAGCCGTCGAGCTGGCCTTCGTCGCCGCCCTGCAGCACCTGCCGGGCAACCAGCGGGCGGCGCTGCTGCTCTTCGAGGTTCTCGGCTTCTCCGCCGCCGAGATCGCCGGCACGATGGACACCAGCGTCGCGTCGGTGAACAGTGCCCTGCAACGAGCCCGCCGGATCGTCGCGGAGAAGGTCCCCTCCCGCAGCCAGCAGCGGACCCTGCGGAAGGTCGGCGACGCGCGCCTGCGAGAGATCGTCGCCGGGTACTCCGCCGCGCTGGAAAGCGGCGACGCCGACGCCCTGGTCGCGCTGCTGACCGAGGACGTCACCTGGTCGATGCCGCCGCTGGCGCACTGGTACCACGGCCTGGCGGCCGTCACCGACTTCGCCGTACGGGTCCCGATCACCGCGTGCCCGGACTGGCGGCACCTTTCGACCAGCGCGAACGGCCAGCCCGCGGTGGCCTCCTACGTCTGGTACGACGACCTCGGCGCGTACCTCGCCTGGGCGCTCAACGTGCTGACCCTGCGCGGCGACCGCATCTGTGAGATCACCTCGTTCATCGGCCCCGACCACTTCGTGCCCTTTGGACTGCCCGCCTCGCTGCCCCTCAGAGAGCGCGATACATGACGTGCAGCCCGACATAGCCCTTCGTCGGGTGCAGAAAACCCTCCGGCACCGTGCCCAGCACCTCGAAGCCGAGCGACTCGTACAGTCTCACCGCGTGCGTGTTGGTCTCCACGACCGCGTTGAACTGCATCGCGCGAAAGCCGGCCGCCCGTGCCCACTCCAGCGTGTACGCGCAGAGCGCCCGGCCCACCCCCTGCCCGGAACGCGCTGGATCGACCATGTAGCTGGCGCTCGCGACATGCGAGCCGTTGCCATCCCGGTTGTTGTTCATCTTCGCCGTGCCCAGGACCTTCCCCGCGTCGTCGACGGCGACGACCGTACGGTTCGGCGACGGCAGCAGCCACCAGTCGCGCCCGACGTCCTGCCCGAGATCGGTCGGGTAGGGGAAGGTCTCGCCGGCGGCGACGATCTCATGGAAGAACGGCCAGATGGCGGGCCAGTCCTCAGCGGTGGCTTCCCTGATCAGCATCCGCACATGGTGCCTGTTGGGACGAGGAGCCCGCCAGCCCTTTTCGCCCGCGCCTCGGGCCGGGATCCCGCCGGACGGTGGCCACGTCGAGTCCGCCCGGAAACGCTTCGCGTCGCTCGGTCCAAGTAGAGGTGTAAGGGCGAACGACGAAGGGAGCGAGGCCAGTGCGCCTCAGTGAGGATCCCGAGGCCTTTGAGGCCTTCTACCGCCGCCACGTCGACGCTGTCATGCGGTTCGTCGTACGCCGGGTGAGCGACCCTCATCTGGCCGCCGACCTGACCGCTGACACCTTCCTGGCGGCCCTGGACTCGGCGAACACCTACCGGCCCGGCCGGGGCAGTGAGATCGCGTGGCTGTACGGCGTGGCACGCAACGTCGTATCGGCCCACCATCGCAGGGCGGCGCGCGAGGTGCGGGCGACCAGCCGCGTCGCGGGCAGACGAATGATGGACGACAACGATCTCACCCGGATGGAGGAGCGGATCGACGCCGAGCGCCGGATGCGGCGCGCGCTGGAGGCGATGGCAGGCCTGCCCGAGGGCGAGCGGGCCGTGCTGGAGCTCGTGGCGATCGACCAGCTCACTGTCACGGAAGCCGCCACGGCCCTGGGCATCGGCAAGGTCACCGCACGAGTCCGGCTACATCGGGCCAGACGCGCCCTGGAGAACGTCGCTTCGCCGTCGGCTGTGTACGTGAAGGGAGAGGCGTGAGCGGCAACTTCGAAGAGCGCCTGCTCAGTGCACTCAAGACAGAGATCACTACAAGAATGGCGGAAGAGGACATGGCTGTTCGGACACCGGTGCGACGCGGCCCGAACCGTCGCCTCCTGGGGCTGTCCGCCGCGGCGACGGGGGCCGCGGCGGCCGCCACGGTGGCGCTCACCCTGTTCGTCGGAGCCGGTACGCCGGCCTACGCGGTGGACAAGGGCGCGGACGGATCGGTCGAGGTGCGGATCAACGAGTTCCGCGACCCCGGCGAACTGCAGGCCGAACTCGCCGACGCGGGCGTCAGGGCGGTGGTCGACTACCTGCCCGCCGGCCAGACCTGCCAGCAGTCCCGGGGCGAGCAGGCGGGCGCGGGCGGGCAGATACAGGTCAGCATCGGCAAGGAGGGCCAGGGGGTCGCGTTCAAGATTGAAAAGGGGCAGATCAATGCGGACCGGACGCTGGTCCTGGCGATCACCGTCGATGAGGCCGGAGCGGACAGGCCACCCATGGCGACCTCGCTGCAGGTGGTCAAGGGGGCGGTCGCGCCCTGCGAGGCGACCCCCCTGCCCCTCCCCGCCGACTCGTTCCCCGGCGGGGACAAGGGCGGGGACAAGGGCGGCGACGGCCCCACCGACCACACCGAGAGCGGCAGCGAGGACGACGGCCCCAGCCTGAACACCAGCGCCGGCTGACGCCGTTGGACCAGGCCCGGCGGCCTCCCCGAGCAGCGGGGCCGCCGGGCGTCGACGTGTGCTCGTCGTGTCACCCACAGGCGGGCCGGTAGTTCTCGCCCGGCGCGTAAAGCTCCCACTCCTCCGCCGACAGTGACCCGCCCGCCACCGAGCACGCGAACCCGAGCGGATCGGCCGGCCTTTCCACGTTCCAGAGCCGTACGCTCGTCTCCCGCCCGGCGGTCACCAGTCTCCTGCCGTCCGGGCTGAAGGCGATCGAGAAGATGTAGTCGCCGTGCCCGGTCAACGGGACGCCCTGGGCCCGGCGGGTCGCCACATCCCAGAGCAGGACGGCACGATCCCCTCCGCCGCTGGCAAGGGTCCGGCCGTCCGGGCTGAAGGCCAGCGCGAAGATCTCATCGTTATGCCCGACCAGGGCGCCGCCCGCCGGACGTCGCGTCGCCGCGTCCCACAACCGCACCGTGCCGTCATGGCTCGCCGTGGCCAGCAGCCGCCCGTCCGGGCTGAAGGCCAGCGCTCGGATCGTGCTCAGATGGGTGGAGACGAGGGTCGCCCGGAGCCGGTGCGTCGAGACGTCCCAGAACTGGACGTCGGTCCCGTTCACGGTGGCCAGCACCCGGCCGTCCGGACTGAAGGCGGCGGCGAACACGAGATCTCTCTGCCGGGTCGGCAGCGAGGCCCGCAAGGTCCTGGTCGCCACATCCCACAGCAGGATCTTGGTGTCGTCGCCGGTGACCAGGGTCCGGCCGTCGGGGCTGAAGACGATCGCCCGGACGTCGCCGGTGTGCCCGCGCAGCGGGACAGCGACCGGCCGCTGCTCGGCCGTGCTCCAGAGCAGCACCGCGCCGTCACTCCCGGAGGCGGCCAACGTCCTTCCGTCAGGGCTGAGGGCGACGCTCGGCAGCCCGATTCCCAGCTTTCCCGGGAGAGCGGGTCCGAGCGGCCTGCGGCTCGCCACGTCCCAGAGCCTCGCCGAGACACCGGCGGTGGCCAGCGTTCTCCCGTCGGAGCTGAAGACGGCGCTGTTGGTCTCCTTCCCGGTCTCGACAAGGTCGGCGTGGCTGTGCCGCGCGTCCCAGAACAGGACGTCGGCCCCCTGCGCCCCCGCGAGGGTGCCGCCGTCGGGGCTGAAGGCCACGGACTTGATGCCTCCGGCCAGGGCGGTGATCAGGCTTCCCTTCCGCCTGCCGCTCGCCGCATCCCAGAGCTGGACCTTGTCCGGTTCGTTGGCCTCGTCCCAGCTGCTCGTGACCAGCGTGGTGCCATCGGGACTGAACTCGACGTCGTCGAGGTTTCCGGTGAATCCGTGGAGCGAGCGACCGGCCGAGCGGCCCGTCCTCGTCTCGTAGACCTGGACCGCTTCCCCTATCCCGCCCGCCGCCAGGTATCTGCCGTCGGGGCTGAAAGCGGCCTCGCTGCCGGAGATCACCGCGATCCTGCGCATGTCCTTCATCCTCCAGACGGTGACCGATCCCGAGGGAGCACCCACGGCGGCCAGGTGGACACCGTCCCCGCTGAAGATGACCTTTATCGCGAAGACACCGGCGGCGGCGTCGAAACGAGTGTCGATGCGCTTTCGCTCAAGGTCCCAGAACACGACCTGAGAGGGTGTCGCCACCGCCAGTGTCCTGCCGTCACGGCTGAAGGCCAGATCAATGGCCGCGTCGATGGGGATTCCCACGTCCCCGAGCGATGTGCGGGTCGCCATGTCGAACAGCCAGATCCCGTTCCCGACCGCCAGCGCGAGCGTCCCGCCATCGGGGCTGATCGCCAGTGCGTCGACGACCGGTCCGGACAGTCCACTGCTCAAGGGGCGCCGGGTCGCGGTGTCCCAGAAACGGACCGTGCCGTCGTTGACCGCGGTGACGAGGACCTTCCCGTCGGGAGCGTAGGCGAAGGCGGTGATCCTGTCCTTCTGCTCGGGCAGCTTCCCCCGGTAGGGGCGGCGGTAGACGTTGAGAAGGCCGAGTTCCGTCTCCGGGGTCTGGGCGGTCCGGTAGGCGGCCGCAGCGAGGCGGGCGGAGAGGGCGGGATCGGCGGTGCTGAACAGCTCGCTCTGGGAGGCGAGCAGGCGGGCGGTGGCGAGGGTCCGCTCATGCTCGGCCACCTCGGCCGCCCGGACGGCGACCAGGGTGGTCAGGGCGATCACCGCCACCAGCACAGCGGCGGTGACCGCCAGGGCTCGGCGTACCAGCACGGTCCGGCGCCTGGTGGCGTCGGCGGCGGCGAGGAACTCGGTGGCGACCTCGCCCAGCGCATGGGCCTCGGACGTCCAGCTCGGCCTGGCGGCGTGGACGGCGGCCAGCTGGGTGCCCCGGTAGAGGAAGGACGGGTCGCGGTCGCCGGACGCCCATTCCTCGGCGTCGGCGGTGAACCTGCCGTAGAGGGCGAAGCTCGACAGGTCGCCCTCCAGCCAGTCGCGCAGCCGGGGCCAGGCATGCAGCAGCACGTCATGGGCGAGCTGCGCGCTGTCGGCGTCGAGGACGACCAGACGGCGCCGGGAGAAGATCTCCAGGACACCGGCGACATCCTGCGATGCGGTACGCGGGATCGGACGGCGGGCGAGCACACCGTCGCGGCCGACGAGGGTGAGACTCCGCAACAGGTCACGGGCCAGCTCACGTTGTGCGGGCGAGAGACCCGCGTAGGCCTCCTCGGCGCTGGTGGCGACCGCGCGGCGCACTCCCCCGGTCCTGGCGTAGCCCCGGCCGGTGAGCCGGTCGTCCTCCCGGTGCTCCCAGATCGTCAGCATGGCCTGGGAGAGCAGCGGGAGGGCTCCGATGTCGTACCCGTCCGAGGGGGAGCCCAGCTCGGCGAGAATGACGTCGACCAGGCCGGGCTCGATGGTGAGCCCGGCGACGTCCGCGGGTCCGGTGATGGCGCGCCGCAGCTCGGCGCCGCTCATCGGGCCCACGATGAACGGACCGCGCCGGAGCGCGGCGGCCAGCAGCGGATGGGCCGCGCAACGGTCGACGAAGTCGCCGCGCACCGCGAGGATCACCAGGGCGGCGGCGGGCTCGGTGATCGCGCCCAGCGCGGTGAGGAAGGCCGACCGCTCCGCGATGTCACCACCGAGAGAGAAGATCTCCTCGAACTGGTCGATGATCAGCACCAGCCGGGCGGGGACCGGCCGGTCCGCACGCCGGGCGTTCACCTCCAGCGCCTGCCGCACCAGCAGGTGGGCGTGCCGCGGATCGTCGGTCAGGCTCTGCAGGACCGACGGGGCGTCGAGCCCGGCCAGTCCGGCCAGCAGCGTGGCCAGCCGGGAGAGCGGGGATCGCGTCGGCTGGTCGATGACGTACAGCGGCCAGTCACGCGTCTCCGCGGACAGCTCACCACGGCCGATCGCCGGGACCAGGCCCGCTCGCAGCAGCGACGACTTGCCCGCGCCCGAGGCTCCGGTCACCACGACCAGCCCCGGGCCGGTCAGCCGCTGCGACAGGGTGCTGACCAGCTCGGCGGTGATCTCCTCGCGGCCGTGGAACACCTCCGATTCGGACTCTCCGAACGGCAGCAGCCCCCGGTAGGGCGAGCCGTGCGTCCAGCGCACCGGGGAGCCGTCCACGCGGTCCGAGCGGGTCCGGCGCTCGATCACGGAGACCTGTTCCAGCAGCAGGCGGGTGTCGGTGGCCTGCCGATACTGAAGACCGACCGCCACTTGAAGATCGGCGCTCTGCCGGTCCACCGACTCGCGGATCAGCCGCAGCCGCTCCTCCAGTTCGGCCGGCACGAACCCGAACTCGGCGAACTCGGTGCCGAGCGCGGCGAGGCCTGCCGCCAGGGCCGTCTGGAGGTCGCGGTCGCCCGACCGCACCGCCTCCTCGACCGCGACGCCGACCGCGTCGATCTCGCGAAGGACGCCCGCGATCTCCGCGCGCAGTGTCTCCGCCCGGTGGCCGCCCTCCTCCAGCACCCGCTGGACGCCCCGCTCCAGTTCGGTGGCGAGGTCCTGCGGCGAAGGCCTGTCACCGAGCCGTTGGACTCCGGCCTTCACGATGTCGGTCAGCACGTTCCCGCCGACCGCCGTCACCGCGCCGACCGCCGCGCTGACCAGGGCCGCCCCGCCCATGCCCGCGGTGATCAGCGGCCCGAACGCACCCGCCGCCAGCACGCCCAGCAGGACAGGCGACGACCAGCGGTGGGCTCCGCCGCCCGCGGCCCGGGCCAGCGCGGCGATCCGGGCCCGTACCCCGTCCCGCATCAGTCCCGAGGAATCCTGCACTTCCTCAATGTCACCCGGGGACAGCCGAGAAAGCCCACATCTCCCTCGATCGCGATCGATCCGTGACGTCCACCCTGAAGCCCCGATATTCCCGGCGTGGAAGGCGGGCCGCCGCTACCGCGGTCGTACTGTCCGGAAGAACTGCCGGATGTCCGAGACCAGCAGGTCCGGGGCCTGGAGGGATGCGAAGTGGCCGCCGCGGGGGTGGTGGGACCAGTGGGTGATCGTGTTCGACAGCTCCGCCAGCCCGCGGATCGCCCGGTCGCCGGGGAAGTTCGCCACCCCCGTCGGGACCGGTGCGGGCTCGGGGCGCGGGCCCCACGACTCCGGCCCGGCCTCACGGTAGAGCCGGGCGGCCGATCCCGCGGTCGCGGTCAGCCAGAAGATCGTGACGTTGGTCAGGATGACGTCACGGTCGATCGGGGTCTGCTCGCTCCGGGCCGGGTCGTAGTCCACGAACCACTCCAGGTTCCAGGCGAGCTGACCGGCCGGGGAGTCGTTGAGCGCGTACGCCAGGGTCTGCGGCCGGTTGGCCATCTGGGTGGCGTAGCCGGAGCGGCCGTACCACCACCTCTGGTTCTGCCCGGCCTGCTCCCGGTCCGCCGCGGAGAGCGTGTCCAGCTCGGTGGGATCGACCGTTGTCGCGGCGTTGGCCAGCGCGTTGACATGGACGCCGATGACGTGCTCCGGGTCCGCCCGGCCGATCGCCGGGGAGATGATGCTGCCCCAGTCGCCGCCCTGGGTGCCGTAGCGGTCGTACCCCAGGCGTCGCATCAGCTCGGCCCAGGCCCGCGCGGTGCGGTTGATCCCCCAGCCGGTCTCCCGGGTCGGCCCGGAGAACGCGAAGCCCGGCAGCGACGGGACGACGACGTGGAAGGCGTCCGCCGGGTCCCCGCCGTGTGACCGCGGGTCGGTCAGCGGCCCGAGGATGTCCAGGAAGTCGTACACCGTGCTCGGCCACCCGTGAGTGATGATCAGCGGGGTGGCGTCCGGCTCGGGCGAGCGTACGTGCAGGAAATGGATGTTCTGCCCGTCGATCTCCGTGCTGAACTGCGGGACCTTGTTGAGGCGGGCCTCGTGCTCCCGCCAGTCGTAGCCGGTGCGCCAGTGCTCGACCAGCTCGACGAGGTGGCCCCTGTTCACCCCGTAGGACCAGCCGGCACCGGGCAGTTCGTCCGGCCAGCGGGTACGGGCCAGCCGGTCCCGCAGGTCGTCGAGCTCTGCCTGCGGGATATCGATGCGGAAGGGCGTTTCTGTGCTCATGCCGCCAAGAATGCGCCGCGTATAGGACAGCTCCGTTCCTACACAACGGCGATAGTGGACGAATGTTGGAAACGCCCACTCGACTGCTGCGGCTGCTGTCGTTGCTGCAGACGCATCGCGACTGGTCCGGCACGGAACTCGCCGAGCGACTGGGAGTCACCACCAGAACGGTACGGCGCGATGTCGACAGGCTCCGTGAGCTGGGGTATTCGATCCACGCCTCGATGGGCCCGGCCGGCGGTTACCGGCTCGGATCCGGCGCCTCGCTGCCCCCGCTGTTGCTGGACGACGATGAGGCGGTGGCGGTCACGGTCGGGCTGCAGACCACGGCGACGGACCATGAGGCCTCACTGCGCGCCCTGGCCAAGGTCGAGCAGATGCTGCCGTCCCGGTTGCGGCACCGGGTCACCGCGCTGCGAAGCGCGGTGGTCGCGATGCCGTCCAAGGGCGGGCCCACCGTGCAGGCGGCGGTGCTCACCACGATCTCGGCCGCGATCCGAGCTCCCGAGGTGCTGCGTTTCGACTACGTCAGCCACCACGAGACCGAGTCCCGCCGCGACGTCGAACCACATCGCCTCGTCTGCTGGGGGCCGAAGTGGTACCTGGTCGGCTGGGACGTCGAACGGAAGGACTGGCGCACCTTCCGGGTCGACCGGATGTCCCTGCGAACGCCCAACGGTCCCCGGTTCACCCACCGCGAACCACCCGACGGCGACGTGGCGGCCTACCTGCGCAGAACGATGGGCTTCGAGATGTGGCCACTCCGTGCCCGGCTGCGGGTGCACGCCTCCGCGACGGACATCACCGGACGCGTCAACGGAATCGTGACCCCCGTCGACGACCACACCTGCCTGCTGGAACTCGCCACGGACTCGTTGGACATCGCCGTGCTCGTGGTGGCCATGCTCGACGTCGACTTCGAGGTCGAATCCCCACCGGAACTCGCCCGGCACCTCCGCGAACTGTCCACCCGCCTCGCCAACGCGGCCGTGACACCACCACACCGCCGCGCGGACGACCGCTGAACGGACCGTTCGGGTGCGCGGCCGGCGGTTCTCGTCGACAGCGGTCACCCGCGGCCGGGGCGCCCCAATGATCTACAAGTCGTTCTCCAGTGTCGGCCTCTAGCCTCATCCGCGGTCCTCCCGAGCCGGAACGGCTCGGCGCGGTGCGGGCCCTTGGACGAGATGAGAAGGAGGCGGTGGACATGAGCACCGTGCCATTGTTTGGAATCGCGTTCGGAGCGCTGTTCGCCGGGGTCGGCATCCGGGTGATGACTGTCGGGCAGCGGCTGCGGCGGCACGGGGTGCGGGTGCCGGGCGTCGTCGTGGGACTGCGCTGGTCCAGCACCAACGGCGGCGACAGCGGCGTGTACTACCCCACGCTGCAGTTCCAGACGGTGCAGGGCTCCGTGGTGGAGACCGAGTCGGATCTGGGCTCCAACCCGTCGCCGGTCCGTCCGGGCCAGCAGGTCATGGTGGTCTACGACCCCGAGCGACCCCAGCGCGCCCGTCTGGACGGGGTGGGCGGCAAGGGCGTGCTGCACAGCGTGCTGTTCCTGACCGTCGGGGTGGTCATCCTGGTGGTCTCCCTGGTCGCCGCGGTCGGCTCCTGGTTGTGAGGACGGAGGACGGACTCGCGCGGCCGCCAGGTCCCGTCCCCGTTCGTAGGCCGAAGGGCCCGGCCGGGCCTTCGCCGTACGCGGGGGTCAGCCGAGCTTGGCCCTGAGGTAGATGGGCTTGTGGTCGGAGGAGGCGGCCTCCTGCGCCACATGACACCGGGTCACGCTTCCCCTGGGGGCGAAGAGGTAGTCGAGTTTGCGCTTCGAGACGCCGCCGTCCTCGCGGACGTGCTTCTCGGTCCACCGTCCGTCGCGGTCGCCGTTCTGGTCGCACTCGGCGTAGGCCGCGTAGACCGGCGCCAGGATGCGTCTCTTCACGGCGGTGCTCTGCCCGCTGTCCGGCGGGGCCAGGTTGAGGTCCCCGCCGAAGACGGCACGGTAGCCGGGCTTGGCCGCCACCGCCAGCATGCTCCTGCCGTAGAAGAAGCAGCCGGCGTTGGTGCCCGCGCAGACGTTCCAGCTCATCACCGAGATGGCGGAGGAGGACGTCCGGGCCTGGGCCTGTCCGCCGAGGAGGGGAACCGTCACGACCGCCAGGGCGGCCGCCATCAGCTCCCGTGGGATCAACGCCGCCACCAGTCGTCGAGTGGGGTGACTGGAACGGCCCGCTTGTGCCGGGTCGCGAGGTATACCGACTCCACCTTCGCCGCCAGGTCCGGCGTGACGTCGACCCCTTCCAGATAGTCGTCGATCTGGGTGTACTTCAGGCCGAGTGCCACCTCGTCGGGCAGCGCGGGCCGGTCGTCCTCGAGGTCGGCGGTCGGCACCTTCTCCCAGACACTCGGTGGTGCGCCCAGCTCCTGCAGCAGGGCGGCGCCTTGGCGCTTGGTCAGTCCGGTCAGCGGGGTGATGTCGACACCGCCGTCGCCGTACTTGGTGAAGAAGCCGGTCACCGCCTCGGCCGCGTGGTCGGTGCCCACGACGAGATTTCGACTTTGGGGACAATGGTCGCCTTGACGCCGAGTTCGGTGAGAATCTGCTCCCGTAGGTTCGCCACCCACGTACTGTACTGGCCGGAATCGCCCCGACGGCGATGTTCGATGTCGGTTGTAGGGTTCGCCGTCATGCGTACCCTTTCGCCCTGCTGATGGCCGGCGTACTCGCGAGTGTGTCGCTCACCGGTACGGAGAGGGCGGGCTCGAACGGACCCGCCCCGGCCGCTTCGCCCCACAGTGCGGCCCCGAAACACCACCAAAATGCGCCGAAGGGTCTTTAAGGGCATCGCAAGGCATTTGTAAGTTTCCCGGCTTATCACTGAGGGACACCGACGCCGAGGAGTCCCCCATATGAGCAGCCTCCTGCAGCTCTCCCGCAAGCAGCGGCGACCCGTATCACGCCACAGGCAGGCCGCCGTCGCCGTGACCGGCACCCTCCTGCTGAGCCTGGCCGGCGCCGTTTCACCGGCACCGCCGGCAGCAGCCGCGTCCGCCCCGTTGAAAGGCGCCGGAGCCTGCGCGAACATCGACGTCGTCTACCGGCCCCAGTCCGCGTTCCCCGACACCAGCCGGGGACGTTTCGACTTCAGGGCGCAGGCGACCACCATCGAGACAGCGGTTCTGTGTCTCGTCAACGCCGAACGGGCCGGCCTGAAGCCGCTGAAGAGATACCTCTCGCTGGGCAAGAACGGTGCCCCCACACTCGGCACCGCCGCGGCCAGGCACGCCGCGGACGCCGTCAGACTGCGCTGGTGGGGAAAGGTGGAGCCGGGTAAGAACTGCCGCCCCGTGCAGGGCGCCCCCGGCCAGTGCGACCCGCACATCAACCCGCAGACCGGCTCAACCCCGCTGAGCCGTGCCCAGGCGGTGGGCTACGGTCGCCGCTGCGCCTCGTTCTCCGTCGGCGAGAACACCTACGCGGGGTGGGGAACCTCTTCTGTCACGCCGCGGGCGGCCGTCACCTGGTGGATGAACAGCAAGCCACACCGCGACACCATCCTCAACCCGGCTTTCACCGAGCTGTACACCAAAGCAGCCTGGGGAAGCGCGGATCCGGCCGCCGGGTCCATCACCCCGGCCGCGACCTACGTGCAGATGTTCGGTCACTGCGGCTGACGCCGCCGTCCTGCATGCCGAGCCAGCCGGCGACGAGCTTTGAGAGTCCGCAGCCACGGTGCGGCCGGCCGACGACGTACGGCCCGGAAAGGGGTCATCGCCATACGTGGAGATCATTTTGTTAGGAGGTCTCGGTAGGGTTCGCGGCCATGCGTACCTTTTTCACCCTGCTGATGGCCGGCGTACTCGCGAGCACGCCGCTCATCGGCACGGCGAGCGCGGAATCGAACGGCCCCGTCCCGGCCGGCACCGCCGCCTTCACCAAAAACCCGATCTACAGGACCGGAGAACTAAAGACCCGGATCTGCGATGAACCGACCGTCAGGGGCGGTGATTTCGACTCCGTCCGGATCTATGTCGACACCGTCTCCGCATGCCTCGACAGAGCATGGGAGGCGCAGGTGAAAAAGGCCGGCATCGCGTACCGCACGCCGAAGGTCAAGGCCGCGTACGGCTCTCGCATCAAGACCGCCTGTGGCACCTACCGCCCGGGAGACACGTTCAGCCTCTACTGCCAGAAGAACAGCACCATCTATCTGATGGTCACCGACTACGGCGTGCTGGACGAAATCGACGACCCGCGGATGCTCGAAAGCCTCGCCATCGGATACGGCTATCACGTCCAGCGACTGGTCGGCGTCCTCGCGCAGGAGAGCCGAGCCGCCAGGAAACTGTCCAAGGCCGGCGCCCTCGCCCTGAACGCCAAGATCTCGTTGCAGAACATCTGCCTCGCCGGCGCCTTCATCGGGAGCGTCTGGGACTCCCTGGGCCACACCAAGGTGCACGGATACGACTTCATCATCGACCGGCACCGCGTCGAAAGCAGCATTCCGGGCAACGGCACGACCAAGAACCGGCTCTACTGGCAGAGGCACGGTTTCGAAACCCGGTCCCCCGGCGCCTGCAACACCTTCACAGCCCCGGCCTCCAGGGTGGCCTGACCTGTCTTTCCTGAAAGGACTGAGGAGGAGCGACAGCCGGCCCAAGAAGGAACGGCTCGCCGCCGACCCAGGCCCGTCCGGCCTCGGCCGCACAGGTACGGAAATCGCGTCCTTCCACCTGCGGGTGGAACAACGTCCACAGCACGGCCGGGGCACGGCGTGAGCGCCTCGTGCAGGACGGTCGAGGCGTCCGGCACAAGCGGCAGATCGACGTACTCATGCGGCGGCACGATCCCTCGCCGCTCCACTCAGGCGCGGGGTGGGAAGGCCGGGCGGCAGTACGGCGCTCCTCAGGGAAGCCACTCCCGCAGGCCGGGGAGATACCCGAGTTCCGACTCGATGCGCTGCCGGTCGTCGGTGCTGAGCTCCAGAGCGCGCACATCGGCGACCCACGGATCGGTGGGCTCGCCGAGGACCACGGCCAGGTCGATGAGATGGCACAGCGCGATGCCCCGCTCGACCACCGGAGCGTCCGCGCCGTGCCTGCGCACCGCGGACTTGAGCGCACGGAAAGCCTGCAGATCATCGTTCTTGAACTCGCGCAGAATCCGGACGTTGTCCAGCGCCCTGGCCAGGGCCGTCAGCTTCTTCGAGCCGCCGTACTCCACTTCGACCGGCTCGTCGCGCTGGATGAATGTGATCGAGTTCCCGGACGGATCGATCAGCGTGAACCGGGACGCGCCCGGCCGGTAGCGGGTGATCCGCGGCAGGCCGGAACCCAGCACCTTCCCGTGGACCCGGCGCATCGCCGCGATGAACGCCGCGTGATACGGCGCCACGGCATCGACCATGACCAGGCAGCCCCCGGACTCCTCCCGGGCCGGATCCAGGTCCTTGGGCGCCGGGCCGAAGTGCAGTTGGAATCCGCTCCACCGCAGCGCCAGAAAGACATAGGGCTTGCTCTGTTTGTAGTCGGCTTCGAACCCCAGCGCCTCATAGAACGCCAAGGTGTTCTCCACCGACGCGCACGGCATCAACGGCACCGTCGTCTCGTTCGGCCGAATCGCAGTCTCACTCACGTCATTCCGCCTTCCAGGTTGTCCGGCGACACTTACATTTTTCCGCGAAGCTCGCACATGGATCGTTCCAGGCCGGTATGCGCCAGTCCGGCTCGATGGCTGATCGAAACCACGCCTGCGACATCACGGAGAGCCGCTCTGGGGCTCATCGCGCGGCCCAGACCAGTGGAGGCGCTCTCCCTCGGGTCATCGACGTGGCCGACGTGACACCGGCCGCATTCACACAACTCGGCCGGCCTTGACGGTCGCCTCGGCCTCCGGCCCGTAGCCGGAGGCCGGGTCGGCGGGCGCGTGGTGAACGAACCGCCCGGCGACTCTCGTACGTGGAGGTCGTCTGAACCGTGGAGCCGTCCTAGCCGACAGGAGAGCTTTAGCCTGCCCCGTCTTCTTGTCAGTGACGGGTGACATGATCGGCCGATGCCGGAAACCAGTACTTCAATCGCGTCCTTCTGGGACGCTTTCGCCGCTTCCTTCGACGAGGAGGCCGACCATGGTCTTCGCGATCCAGAAGTCAAGGCCGCGTGGGGAGAGCGCTTGCGCTCGTGGATTCCTCCTTCGCCTGCCGATGTCCTGGATCTGGGGTGCGGCACCGGCTCGTTGTCCTTGGTGCTTGCCGAGCAGGGCCACCGGCCGGTCGGGGTGGATCTGGCGCCGCTGATGGTCGAGCAGGCCCGGCGCAAGCTCACCGCGGCCGGCTTCGATGCGCTGATGATGGTGGGTGACGCGAGTAACCCACCCGCGCAGGCGGGGACGTCCTTTGATGTGATCCTCTCCCGTCACCTGCTGTGGACCCTGCCTGATCCACAGGAGGCGTTGCGCCGATGGATCGGCCTGCTACGCCCTGGCGGGCGTTTGGTGCTCATCGAGGGGCGCTGGGCGACTGCCGAACCGGGTGAGGACCAGTCCTATGAGGTCGGATCCGAGTCGATGCCGTGGATGGGCGGGGTCGAGGCCGAGCAGCTTGTGCAGGGGTTCGGTCCAGCGTACGGGGATGGCGTCGGCTCCGTAGACCGCACCGGCGAGACCGCCGGTGACCGCGGCAACGGTGTCGGTGTCACCGCCCAGGTCGATCGCGACGCGCACCGCGTCCGCATAGCTGGAAGTGGTACGCAGTGCCCAGAGCGCCGAGCCGAGACAGGGCCAGACGGCACCGTTGAACTCGGTGGCGTCGTCGGGGTGCCAGCCGCCACCACCGCACATCTCGTTCTCCTTGCCGGGAACGGGAAACCGAGCGGAGAACACCCCGGCGAGGCCGAACTCGAAGGGAGCGCCCAGCGCATCGCCTACCGCCGAGCCCACGACGGCGCCGACGGCACGCCGAGTACGGTTCATCGCGGCAGCCTACCGGGAGATATTTCCGACGCCG
This sequence comes from Streptosporangium sp. CA-115845, assembly GCF_050943795.1. Taxonomy (NCBI): domain Bacteria; kingdom Bacillati; phylum Actinomycetota; class Actinomycetes; order Streptosporangiales; family Streptosporangiaceae; genus Streptosporangium; species Streptosporangium sp. CA-115845. Next base: position 9,197,129 of record NZ_CP191988.1, read on the forward strand.
AGACTCGAATCCGCTGGTTCAGCGGGAGCGATGCCGCACCCATGCTCGCCCGGCCTCGGCGGCCCGCGCCCGGAAATCGCGTCCTTCCACCGGGCCGAACCGCGCCTTGTGCAGCCGGAACAGCGTCCACGGCGCGGCCAGGCCGGTCACCACGTCCGCGGGCGCGGACCGCCACGCCGGTACCCGGGCCAGCAGCGCCTCGGTCTGCTCCGGGGTGTGGCCCGCCTCGATGAAACGGGGGCGAGCATGACGACGTCCCCCCAGGCAGCGCCGCGAACTGTGTACCGCGTGATCGCCGCGGTCAGGCAGGATCGCCGAAACGCGACCGGCTGACAACACCGGGGGAGGCAGAGCCCTCGCTTCACATCTCAACGACAACAGCGACCAGGACTGTCCCCTCGCCTCTCCCGGTCAGTTCGCATCTGACCTGCTCACGCCCCTCGCGTCGAGCACAGCCAGGTGAGACGGGACAACTTTTTCGTGGTGACTGGAAATGATGCTTCATCCGCGCACATAGGCAGGGTTGTCCGTTAAGTGAGTTGATGAGGAGAGTTGCCATGGGACCGCCCGTGGATGACGAGCGGCTGGTCAGATTCGAGGCTGTCTACAACCAGGCCTACGGCCAGATCACGGCCTATGCCGCCCGCCGCTGTGATTCGCCGCAGGACGCGGCGGACGTTGTGGCGGAGACCTTCACCATTGCCTGGCGGCGGGTGGACGAGCTGCCGGAGGGAGAGGAGGCCACGCTCTGGCTGTACGGCGTGGCGCGCAAGGTACTGGCCAACCACTACCGAGGTGACAACCGCCGACGGGCACGCCATATCGGGCTCGATGCCAAGATGGCCGACCTGTACGGAGACTCCCCGGACAGCAAGGTCGAGCTCGAAGCGATCGGCCAGGTCTTCCGGACCCTGTCCGACGATGACCGCGAGCTGCTGTCGCTGGTCGCCTGGGAGGGCCTGGATCGCGAGGAGATCGCGACAGCACTCGGGGTGTCGCGCAATGCCGTGCGCATCAGACTCCACCGTGCCCGCCGGCGCTTTTCCCGAGCCCTCGCAGCGGCCGATGTCAGCTTTACCACAGAGAGTCGTTTTATACCGGTGGAAAGGCCGCTATGAAGAACATCGACGAGATCGAAGTGGTGAAGTCGCTGGCCAGGGTCGAGCCTGGCAGGCGGGGAGGTAACCCGGCCGACGCGGAGGCGCGGGCGTTGCTGGCCGCGATCACCTCGGAAGAGCCGGGCACGGTGACAAGGGCCCGTGGGTATGCCCCCCGGCGGCTTGCCCTGGGATTGGCGGCCGCGGTCGTGGTCTCCACGGGTGCGGTGGTAGGCCCGAGCCTGCTGGAGAGCGGTTCCGGAGTGTCGACCTCCTGGGCCGTCACCAAGGCTGCCAACGGGATGGTGACCATTCAGGTCCGTGACTTCCGTGATGCCGTGGGGTTGGAGAAGCGGCTGAAGAACCTCGATGTTCCCGCCATCGTCGACTACGTTCCCTGGGGACAGCGATGCCGCCAACCGCGCGGCAAGCACGTGATGGACATCCCCCAAGGTCTGTACAGCCGGCCGGGGAACATCCCCGGTGAGAAGCACGGCTGGCAGATGCGGATCGACACCAGGCTGTTCAGACCGGGCCAGACCTTCGTCTGGACCATCAGCGCCCCCGAGAGCGGGGAAAGCAGCAGCACCAGCACCTATCTCATGGAGGGGCCGGTGACGTCCTGCGTGCCCGTGCCCGCCCCCGACCCAGCGGAGATCAAAGCGGAATTCCGGAGTGCGACGCTCAAGGGCCGCTCACTGGAGGGGTTCCGCGTGGACGAGAAGACCGTCGGCGAGGTCCTGCCGGAGCTCAGGAAGCGGGGCAGGAAGGTCATCTTCCTGATCATGTCCATCCCGCCGGGGAACCCCGGAGGTTTCGGCGAGGAGCGCACGCAGGAGAAGCCCGTCGGCGACGACTGGATCGTCTGGGAGGCGGAGGAGAACGCCAAGGGGGTGATCCGCCTGCTCGTCACCGAAAAGCGCTACGACAGGAACCCCGTCTACGGAGGCCCGCGAGACGCCGCCGTCGCCGACTAAAGCCCGGTGGACACGCTGCTCACGGAGGCCGTACGGCCTGTCCTCCAGGAGCAGGTCAGCAGGAGCGAGGCCACCGCGGCGTCGAAAGTGCCATCGGCTGACAAGACGTCGTGTTCAGCGGATCCCGGCGAGTTTGTCGGGATTGGTGACCGAGTAGATGCCGGCGACCCGGTCGCCACCGGGCGCGAGATCCACGACGACCACGGCGAGCGGGCTGTCGCCGGAGAAGACGAGCGCGCACGGGTCGCCGGCCATACGCCGGTAACGGATATCCAGCCCGTCGGCGGGCAGCGTCGCGGCGACGGACATGAACAGCGCGGCGACCTGGTCACGGCCGTGCACAGGCCACAGGCCGCTCGCCGGGACCGACGCCACCCCGTTCGTGCCCGCCCACGGCGCCGGCATGCACCGTGAGCTGCGTCTGCTCACCGAGGCCGGGCTCAGCGCCGAAGAGGCGCTCGCCGCCGCGACCAGCGTCCCGGCACACCACTTCGGCCTGACCGACCGCGGCCGGATCGCCCCCGGTCTGCGCGCGGACCTGGTGCTGGTCGAAGGCGACCCCACCCGGGACATCACCGCCACCGGCTCCATCACCGACGTCTGGCGTACTCCTCGGATCGGAACATCAATCCCTTGAGACCGCCGGCGCTTACGAGACGTCTATCGCTTCATCGCCATGGACCCAGGTGATTGCTGAGGTTTTGTCCCAGGAACCGCCCACCGGCGGTGCCGTCGTCGGCAACGGTGAGGTGTGCGAACGCGGCCCCGCCCATCCATCCGGAAAGAGGACGGTGATCGCGCCTCCGTCACGGACCTACCACATCATGTAGCGCACCGGACAGATGGCGATCAGCCACCGGCTCGGCGGACTCGGTCGTAGACCATGGCGATCTCGCCCAGTTCGCCGGTCTCCTGGTGGGTGAGCGTCCACTTCGTGGCCGGCAGGCCGTCGTCGAACAGTCGCCGCCCACCCCCGGCGATCTCGGGGAAGATCATGATGTTCAGCCGGTCGAGCAGGTCCGCCGACAGGAGCGGCTTGATGAGGCTGGCGCTGCTGTTGACGAGGATGTCGCCCTCGCCGGTGGCCTGGAGTTCGGCGACGACGTCGGCGACGGGGGCGTTCACCACGCGGGTGCGTTCCCACGGCGCTTCGGTCAAGGTGGTCGAGAAGACCACCTTTTCCGTGTCGACCAGCCACTTGGCGTATCCGCGATCACGCGGATCGGCGTTCTCGTCCGCGGCGACGGACGGCCAGTACCCCAGGAACCCCTCGGCATTGATGCGGCCGAGCAGCGCCGTCGTCGCGTTCTCCCAGATGCCGGTCATGTGGTTTCGCGCGACCTCGCTGGTCACATACGGGGCGAACGCCCCGAAATCGCTGGGCCCACCGGGACCGTTGTAGCGCCCGTCGATGGTGAGGCTCAGGTTCGCGGTCACCCTGCGGGCGGTCGAGGTGGTCATTTCGTGCTCCTTTTATCGGTGTCGCGCTCGGTGTCGCGCTCGGTGTCGCGCTCGGTGTCGCGCTCGGTGTCGCGCTCGGTGTCGCGCTCGGTGTCGCGCTCGGTGTCGCGCTCGGTGTGGTGCGAGTCCGCGGCGAGGGTCGCCGCGAGCTTGTCGAGGCTCTGGCCGAAGCCGATCTCGATGCCCGCGACGAAGTCCGCGGAGTCGACGGTGCTGTCGGCGATCCGGTAGTGGACGTCGAGGTCTGTGCCGTTGTCGGTTGGCCGGAGGCCGAGGTCACGCGTCCGGTGGTGGTGTAAAGGCGGGCTCCCATGAGCACGAGCCCACCGAGGCTAACGAGATCCAGGCCACCCCAGAGGGACCTGCGACAACCGACCCGCGTGCCGCAGTCATCACCGTCCGGACCGCCGCAGACGCCGCCCAGTCCAACCTGGACTACCACGTTCGCATCTGCCCCTCCTGTCACGTCGGTCAGGATGGCATGTGTACCGAAGGCGGACTGCTCAGCGCTACTTTCAGCAGCGCTGTCGTCGTCTCGGTTATCGCCCACGAGGCGTACGCGCCGAACGGCAGCCCCGTCACCTACCACGGCATGGAAACTCGGCACCGCGGCCCCGGATGGACTCTGTCCGCAGCACCGTCCAGGGCTCCTGGGGGACGTCATACACGATCGTCCGGAACATCGGCCGCGTTCGGGACACCACACAGGACGTCGTCCTGACCGGCGTCCGCATCGAGTGCATCACCCCTGCTCAAGATGACCCGCGACTCACCGGCCGCCGAAACCGCGCCGACGGCACCCTCATCGAAATCTCTCAAGTGCTCCGCGCCGAGCTCGGCTTCCTACCCGTCACGTTCACCACCGCCGCATGGACCGACACCGTGGCATGGACCGACGAGGACACCGCTCGCACCGGCATCCCGCAGGATGAGGAGGGCCGCCTGTTGACCGTGCTCGCCATGGCCCCCAGGGTCGCCCGCGACGTACGGCATGACAGGCCAGTGACGTTCTCACTGTTCCGCTACAGCCGTGACGACGTCGATGGCAGCGACCTCGAAGCATTGAAGACCCGTCTGCAGCTGAACCTCGACTACGACGACGGCCTGGTATTCACCATCAGCCTGCCTGGCGGAAACTGACCATGTCGCGAACGAGCAGGGCCGGTGGCTTCCTCGGCGCCAGCTAGAGGTAACCTCAGGGAAGGAGTAGGGGTAGCCCCCGATGCCCTGATTATCGGCGACGATCATCATCGACTCCATGAAGATCGCCAAATTCGCGGCCGTGGCCGCACCGCTTCTTATGCTCGCGTACGGGCTCATCCGGATAGTCGGCCGCATGGACGGCGTGTATGGGCCCGGCCTGGACTGGCAGGCCGCTCACGTGGTGAACCTGGCCGCTCTGGTGCTTTTCGTGTTCCTGGTGCTGGGCATCCGCCGCCTCCTCGCCCCTGGCTTACACCGGGAGGCAGTCGTGGTCTTCACGCTGGTCGGAGCAGGCGCGTCGATCGTGCAGTTCGTGGCGGACATCGTCGAGGGGCTGCTCGCGGCCGACAAGGCGGGGATGCGCGAGCTCAGCCGCCAGTTCCGCGCGCTGCCCGGGGTCGATCTCGCTTTCTACCAGGTGGGGCCGCAGTTCCTGTACGTCGGCATGGTAGTGCTCACTGGGATGCTGGCCTACCGGCGCCTCCTGCCCTGGTGGAGTGTGGGCGTGGTGCTGGCGAGCAGTCTGGTGCCCGTGGTGACGCTGGACCTGATCCCGGTTGGAGCCGCGGGTTACCTGGTGGCGTTCCTCCCCCTGCGGCGGCAGCTCGTCACGGCCCCCAATGCGGACGCGGTCGCGCGGTGAACCGCGTACAGCCGACCGGGACTACCGTGAAAATCCCGGTACACAGGGAAGCAGAACCGTCCTTGGCTCACCGCGTCACTGCCCGCCGTCCGAGATTCGCTACGCCTGGCCCTGCTGGACGCCCCGCACAGCGGCCCGACGGTGGAACTCGCCGAGGCGGCTGTCGAGCGCTACGCCCTCGGCTACAGATGGCTACGTTGGGGGCGCGGCGGACGGCGTCAAGGCTCCTCGCAGGCGAGGCTTCTGGAGCGACGGTGTGAAGGATCTGCAGCTCCTTCACCCCTATGCGACGAGGTTCAGCTCAACCGTGCGTGCGCATACGCGGCCATGGCGTCGCGCATGTACGCGGCCAGGCCCTCGGCGATCCGTTCGTAATTCGCCCTGAACCCCTCGTCGTCGGCCTGCATTTGACCCAGACGCGCGTACTCCACCGCGGTCGGTGTCCAGAATCGGGTCATGTGCCGGTAGTGAGCGTCGAGCTCGGCGAAAACCACGGGGTCGTTGGCCGGTGTCCCGGCGGCCATGAGCTCGGCCATCCGGATCATTCCCGCCGTCGCCTCCTGCTGCATGCGGTCGATCTCCTGCGGAGTCAGGGTGTCCAGGAGCTCCTGCTGCCCGGACCGCTCCCACTGCCCCGGCCACCGCTCGCGGGCCTCCGCACCGTACCGCGCCCCGTCGAACCCCTCGAACAGATTCTCCGGCCTACTGATTTTGGACATGCCACTCTTCCCTTCGTTCTCCTGGAGTTCGGTGATGGTACGAGCGACCATGCGGGCCACCGCGTCCAGCCGGTCGCGCTCCCTCAGCAGCCGCCGGTGGTGCTCGCGCAGTGCCGCCACCGGGTCGGTGTGCCGGTCGATGACTTCCTTGATCTCGGCGAGACCGAGGTCGAGCTCCCGCAGTACCAGGATCTGCTGCAGTCGCAGCAGCTGATCCTCCTCGTAGTGGCGATAGCCGTTCCCGCCGACCCAGGCAGGTGTCAGCAGCCCGATCTCGTCATAATGGCGCAGGGTCCTCGACGTCACTCCGGACATCCGCGCCACCTGTGCGATCGACCATGCCATGGCCTGCCCACCTGTTTCCCACCATCACCGAGCCGGTTCTTCCGGCTCGTCCATGACGGTAGATGTTTACGCAACGGCAGAGTCAAGCTGAGATCGAACGGCCAGGAAGCACGCGGACGGGGACCGGTCCGGTGATCAGCCACAGTCCGACTTGCTCCGGATCAGGGCACAGTCGCCGAATGACCGCGGGGAACCACTGGGACGAACCCGGACGTTAGTCGTGCGGGGGGGTGGGAGCATGACACGAGTCTTCAAAGTCCTCTGGTTCATCGCGGGTGCCGTTATGGCCGTCCTGGCGGCGCTGCTAGGCGGTGTGGGGTGTCCTCCGGTGGAGCGCTGGCTCCGGCGGCCTATCCGCCACCCAGACGGATCGGTGACCGTCGAAGGGGGGATCGTTCAGCTTCCGAAGGCCCCCGCCCCTGACAAGGTGTTCTTCGGCTTCGTGACGGTGTCGACGACGAAGGTCGTGCTCTCCATCGACAAGGGGGCGAAGTTCGTCCAGGTCGTGATTCCCCTGGCGGGAGCGGAGATCGACGTGCTCGATCACGACGACAAGAAGGACTTTTGGGTGAAGGTCCTGGTGACCACCGCCAAGGACGGGGAGTATCGGCTCTCGTTCCATCCCGAGCACGTCGAGGTCCTCGACCTGCTCCGTGCGGCCGTCCCGTCAGAGTGAGCGATAGAGCACCCAGGCCCGCCCGGCCTCGGCGGCCCGCGCCCGGAAATCGCGTCCTTCCACCGGCGCGTCCGGCCTCCTCGGCCAGGGCGACCTCCGCACCGCCACCCAGTTTCACCGCCGACGGCACGGCCAACTGCCCCACGAACAACCCGGCCGGATCGTCCAGGACACGCGGATCCACCCGGAAAATCGAGGTCACGGCCCTGTCGCCGAGCCGATGACACATCAGCGCCGTGGAGTAGCCGGTTCCGGTCCCGATCTCCAGCACCTCCTCACCACCGGAAATCCTCGCGGCCTCCAACATCCGCACGACCAGGCCGGGCATCGTCGACGACGACGTGGGCGCCCCGCAGGCGAGACCGCGCGCCTCCCCGACCATCACACCGTCGACCTGCGTCACCCACGTCTCGTCGCGGTAGACCAGCCTCAGAACTCCTAACAAAACACTCGGATAGCGTGCCGTTGTGATGCGAGGGTTTGGGGTAACAAGGCCGCTCTTCCCGTTCATGGACGTGGCGGCCGTGCTCTAGCACCTCTATGCTTCGGCGGCCGCCGAAGTATTCGCCACCTACGGTGTGGGATGTCGGTCACCGAATCCTCTCTGGCATCTCGATCACCTGGTGGCCCGACGGAGACATCCCTGCAACGTTTTGAAATAGAGGCCGACAATGACCGATGAGTCCCCGACCACCGATGGCCGCGAGCCGGCACAGGTTGTGACCGCGATGACCGACCATGTCCTTGGCCTGGCGGCCACGTGGATCGCGTGGGATGGCCGCCCGCTACAGATTGACGGGCGAACCTACACCCCGCACAAGGCAATCCGGCGAGTGAGCGATCATCTCCTCGACCACCTCGCCGAAGTGGAAGCCCGATTGGCCGGACACGAGACCATCCCCGATCACTGGCATGCCTCGGCGATCACTACCCCCGCCGACCTCGCCCCTTTCGGCCAGCAGGACCTGGACGAGGCTCGCAGCCGCCTCACCCGGCTCGCCCAGATCTGGGCGGACCGGCTGAACGCGCTCACCCCCGACCAGCTCGACAACTCACCCGGCAAGGGATGGACCTTCCGTCAGATCGCCTTCCATGTGGCCGAATCGGACTACTACGCCGACGCCGTGGGCGCACTTCTCCCAGCGGCAACCGCCCGCTGACCTGAGGTCTTCTGCCTGGTCATTTACTGAGGCGTCGCCAGCAGATGATTGCCAGCACGAGGGGTCAAGAAGGCTTCGTGAATGTCGTCGCGGATCTCCCAGCGGGTGAGGAGCCGGCGAAACCAGTGCAGCAGGGCGATCGTCTGCTCGACGACCCAGCGGTGGACGCCGAGGCCGGAACCGTGCGCGGTGCCGCCCTCTGTGTCAGCGTCAAGTGGGACACAGAGGGGGTTGGTGTTGTCCAGCCCATCCTGGACTAGGCGCTCGTACAGCTGGTCCATCTCGTCGACTCGGGCTTCCGTCTTCCGGTTCGGCGCGTACTGCGCGCTACAGACGAGTTCAGCTGCGATGCTGTCCACACCTGACCTGGGAAAACGAATGAACTACCCGTGAATAGCAAGCTTGCTGCAGTCAGCCTCGGTCTCGCTCTGAGCATCGGTGGCATCGCCCAGTCCCGAGCCGCCGGCGCCGACGCCACGCCCTTCGCTCTGCGGACGGTGACCGTCACGGCGCCTGGATTCTATGCTGGTGGCACATGGCGGCTCTACCAGAGCAACGGGTTCACAGTAACGCTTAACCTGACTCAGGACAGCAGCGGGAGATTTTTCGGGACCGCCTCCTACCCCGGCGCTGTCGGGACAATCGAGCAAGGCTCGGTGGACGGCAGGGGGATCTTCTTCATCATTGCGTGGGCGAACGGAGCCAAAGGCCGATACGCAGGCACCCTCGGTTCTGACAAGCGCCTCTCTGGCACTTCGTCCGATCTGAACCACCCATCAAGCCAGGCAACCTGGTTCACTACCCGCGTTTTCTCCTGAGACGCGCCTCGTTCCGGTGTGTCGCCCACCAGTGCCGAGTGGGGCGGTCGATGGGCGGCCCCCCTTGGGTTACTTTGTCCTCATGGGTGGACAGCGGACTGAGGGGTCGGCGGTGGTCCGCTATGTGGGTGTGGCCGGTGTCGCGGCGTGGTTCGAGGTGTCGCCGGGCACGGTGACGAAGTGGCTGGACCGGTACGCGGAGACGCATCCGTATCCGAAGCCGGACGCGGAGATCGGGGAGGGCAAGCTGGCGGTGAAGGGCTGGCTGCCGGAGCGGGAAGCGGAGTGGCGCGCCTGGAAGGCCGGCCGGCCAGGACAGGGCGCAGGCGGAGGGCCGAAGCCGAAGAGGTAGTCGCCGGGTCTCGTCTTTGAGCGAGACCCTTTTTCTTTGTCCGTTCTCTCGGAGAAAGTCTCACCTCCCTCTCTAACATCGTCTGCATAGCCAGACAATGTTAGAGAGGGAGCCACGTGACCAACAACGAGATCCAGGCCGCCCCAGAGGGACCTGCGACAACCAACCCGCGTGCCGCAGTCATCACCGCCCGGACCGCTGCAGACGCCGCCCAGTCCAACCTGGACTACCATGCTCGCGTCTGCCACTCCTGCCGCATCGGTCAGGACGGCATGTGTGCCGAAGGCGAGCTGCTCAGCGCTGCTTTCAACAGCGCTATCGTCGTCTCGGTTGCCGCCCATGAGGCGTACGCGCCGACCGGCAGCACCGTCACCTACCACGGCATGGAGACTCGGCACCGTGGCCCCGGATGGACTGTCCGCAGCACCGTTCAGGGCTCTTGGGGGACGTCATACACGATCGTCCGGAACATCGGCCGCGCTCGGGACGCCGCACAGGACATCGTCTTGAACGGCGTCCGCATCGATGGCACCGACCTCGAAGCACTGAAGACCCGCCTGCAGCTGAACCTCGACTACAACGACGGCCTGGTATTCACCATCAGCCTGCCCGACGAAGACTGACCGGGTGGCTTCCTCGGCGCAAGGCGTCCGGAAGCGCACCCAGCAACGACTCCTGGTCGTTGGAAGGAGACCAGATGCTTCGGCCGCTTCACCGGGGAGGGCAACCGTGCCGGAGTCGACATCCACCTCCAGCGCACGCACCCCCAATTAGGCAGGTAGGTCCCAGCTCGGCCCGTCGGGGTCGCCCAGCCAGACGTACTGGCGGTCCTCGGTGACGGTGAGCCCGTACCCGGACCGGTCAGGGCAGCCGGCGTCATGCCAGGCCAGCAGCGCGGCCTCCACCGCATCCCAGAGCCGCAACGGCCCGCGCTGACTGACCAGCCACTCGCCCTCCGGGCCACGGCCTCAACCGCCTCCCGCCAGACCGGGCCACAGGTGAGCTGATCAGCGAGAGCAGAGCGAAGCCCTACGGCCTCATGCACGGTCACGTCAGGTCCTCCAGGAGCAGGTCAGCAGGAGCGATGCCGCACCCATACTCGCCCGGCCTCAGCGGCCCGCGCCCGGAAATCGCGTCCTTCCACCGGGCCGAACCGCGCCTTGTACAGCCGGAACAGCGTCCACAGCGCGGCCACGGCGGTGACCGCGTCCGCGGGCGCGGATCGCCAGGCCGGTACCCGGGCCAGCAGCGCCTCGGTCTGCTCCGGGGTGTGGCCCGCCTCGATGAAACGGGGAGCGAGCATGACGGCGTCCACCCACGCGGCACCACGCACCGCGAACGCCCAGTCGATGACGTACGTTTTCCCGTCATCGATCCGGAAGTTGCCGGGGTGCAGGTCGTAGTGGAGCAGGGTGTCACCGTCCAGCACATCGAGGCTGAACTTGGCCAGCGCCGTCTCGTACATGCTCCGGTCCGGCAGGTCCCCGGCGAGCAGACTCGCGGCCTTGGCCTGCAGTCCCGCGAGGTTCACCGCGACCTCCGGAACCTCGCCAGGGCACGGAGTGAGCGCCTCGTTCAGGACGACCAGGGTGTCCAGCACCAACGGCACATCCGGCGAACCGGGCGACAGATCGGCGTCCCGGCCGTCGACATACTCGTGCAGCAGCACGATCCACCCCTCCACCTCGCCGCTCCACCGCAGGCGGGGCGCGGGCAGGCCGGGCGGCAGTACGGCACCGACCCGTCGTTCCCGCTCGTACAGGGACGCGGCCGGACTGACGGTGGAGACGGCCTTGAGGAAGACGGTCCCGCCGTTTTCCGTGTGCAGCCGGGCGGCGAGTCCGGGCATAAGTCCCTTGGTCACGGGTTCGACCTTGAGGACCTGGCCGACCTGCTCCTCGACGGTGGCGCGTACGTTGCTGGGGAGGTCGTCCCACTGGGGTTTCACGGTCAGCTCTCCCTCGGGTCGTCGGCACAGCCCGCGTAGCACTGGCTGCATTCGCTGGTAGGGATCCACAGCTCGGGGACGACCGGCAGGCCGGCGGCTCGCATGGCTTCGACGGTAGTCCCGATCGTGGTCATGGGCTGGGAAGTCGTGTCAGCGGGCGCGTGGTGGATGAACCGGCCGGCGCCCCTCGTACAGAAGTCCTGGTACTCGCGGGTGTACGCCAGGAAGGTGTGCCAGCCGATGTCCACACGCTTGGAAGGGGACAGACGCGCGTCCGGCCTCCTCGGCCAGGGCGACATAGAGGGAATCCAGCAGCCGGTCCGACACGAGAGGCCGCACCGGCGGCTGGGAAACTCAGACGGGCAGGTCCCAGCCCGGCCCGCCGGGGTCGCCCAGCCAGACACGCTGACGCTCCCCGCTCACGGTGAGCCCGTACGCCGACTGGTGCGGAGATCCCGCGTCCTGCCAGAGCAGGACGGCGTCCTCGACCGCGTCCCACAGCCGCAGCGGACCGTGCTGGCGAACCGTCCACCCACCCGCCGGGTCGGGCCGGGTGGTGGCCTGTGAGCCGGTGGCCACGTCCAGCAGGGCGACCTCCGCACCGCCACCCAGTTTCACCGCCGACGGCGCGGCCAGCTGCCCCACGAACAGCCCGGCCGGATCGTCCAGGACACGCGGGTCCACCAGGCTGCTCCTGCCGTCGCCGATCCCGAGAAAGGGAGAAGACATCGGAGGCGGGCCATGAGGGCGGGCGGTCATGAAGTAGACGTCGTCCTCCAGGAACCGCCCACTGGCGGTGCCGTCGTCGGCAAGGGTGAGGTGCGCGAACGCGACCCCGCCCATCCACCCGGAAAGAGGAGTGGTGATCGTGCCGCCGTCGCGGACCTGCCACACCCAGGGAATCGGGATGTAGCGCCTTGTAGACGATCGGGCCGTGTTCGGCCGCGAACGCGCGGACGTCGTCCACCGACCTCACAGCACGCCGCCTGCAAAGGATCCGGCTCCCGAAAGACATCCGTCAGCCGGTCAGCGATGTCTTGGCGCAGACACCGGCGCCTGCGGTAACGGGCCAGCCACCGCATGTTCGCCATCAGCACCGGCCTCGGAACATCGGCCCGCACGAACTCCTATCAGGAACCTGTGTCGGCGCTTTGCTGTCGCGGCGTGGATCTGTGAGGGACGCCGGAGACGAGGTGCCACACCGTCGTGGCCCACAGGACGGTGGCAGAGCCCAGACCGGCCACGGTTTGGACCCCGGACTCCGAGGCCCCGGAGAGCGCCATGGCGCAGCCTGCCACGCCGACGACGATGAGCAAGCTGCCGGTCCAGCGGTACTCGAGGCGGCCGAACGGTCGCGCCAGCGGGAAGAAGTGCGCGCCGACCACGATCGCGATGAGTGCCGGTATCCAGCTGTACCCGCCGGTGATGTTCCCGACCACGATGACGACCGCGATCCCCACTCCCTGGCCGACGTTACTCCACTTGAAGGCGCGCGCGCTGCGTTCGTACGCCTCGCGCCCGCCGGTTCCGTCGAGGCGGGCAGCAAGGACGAACAAGGCCGCGGCGAGGACGGCTCCGGCGACGAGGGCGGCGGTACGGGCGGAGCCGTCCAGGACGACGGAGCCGACGAGCCACCAGACGGTGCCGAAGAACGTCAGGATCATTCCGGAACCGCGGGTGCCGTACTGAGGGCTCGGGCGAAGAAGAGCACACATGACGTCCATCTAAGCCAACCAGGCGAGGATGTGCAGCACGCCGGCGCGGTACAGTCGCCCGTGGCTGCGGGCCCAGTCCAGCAGCTCGGCGTGCCGCGCCCGGAAATCGCGTCCTTCCACCGGGCCGAACCGCGCCTTGCACAGGCGGAACAGCGTCCACAGCGCGGCCAGGCCGGTGACGGCATCCGCGGGTGCGGACCACCAGGCCGGTACGCGGGCCAGCAGCGCCTCGTTCAGGACGACCAGGGTGTCCAGCACCAGCGGCACGTCCGGCGAACCGGGCGACAGATCGGCGTCCCGGCCATCGACGTACTCGTGCAGCAGCACGATCCACCCCTCCACCTCGCCGCTCCACCGCAGGCGGGGCGCGGGCAGTCCGGGCGGCAGTACGGTGCCGACCCGTCGTTCCCGCTCGTACAGGGAGGCGGCCGGACTGACGGTGGAGACGGCCTTGAGGAAGACGGTTCCGCCGTCCTCGGTGTGCAGCCGGGCGGCGAGGCCGGGCATGAGTCCCTTGGTCACCGGTTCGACCTTGAGGACCTGGCCAATCTGCTGCTCGACGGTGCCGCGTACGTTGCTGGGAAGGTCGTCCCACTGTGGTTTCACGGTCAGCTCTCCCTCGGGTCGTCGACACAGCCCGCGTAGCACTGGCTGCATTCACTGGCGGGAATCCACAGCTCGGGGACGACCGGCAGGCCAGCGGCTCGGATGGCCTCGACCGGTAGTCCCGATCGTGGTTACGGGGTCGTGAATCGCGTTCTCAGGGGTGTCGACAGACGCGTGAACGAACCCGGTCGACGATCTTGGCGCAGAGTTGCATAGGCCGCATTAAGAACCGAGCACATCCCCTCAGCCGGGCTCAGCTCGGGTAGGTAGAGCAGTCTCCGCGCCCCGATGATCTTTGAGACCCGCTTCGCACCTTTGAATCGGACATAGCTAGACAATCTCTACTTTGTCACCGCAGTGCCCTATCTTGTCCAGCATGACCAATGATGGGTGGAATACCCCTGTGGGATCGCTTATGGGACGCGAAGAGCGCATGACGCGGTACGGGGGCGCCAAGTACGGAGGCATCGAGCCATCTCGAAAGACTCCGAATGTGTTCATCTACTCAGACCCCACTCGCGGTAAAGCCTTTGGCTACAACTTCGATGGCTGGAATGAGGACCACACCATCTTCCTCTACACTGGTGAAGGACGAATCGATGATCAGCAAATGCGGGATGGCAATCGAGCCATCCTCAAACATCGGATAGAGCGCCGCGCTCTCCGTTTGTTCGTAGCCGATGGGCTGATCCCGGGCACGGGTCAGAAGAACCATCGCTATATCGGCAAGTTCGAAGTAGATAGAGAGCGACCATATTTTCTAGAAGAGGCGCTCGACCAAGAAAAAGAGTCACGCACTGTCTTCGTGTTCCGACTCCGCCCACTGGGTGAAGTTTTTTATCGCGATACCGATCAGAGCAGCAGCGGAGATATCCGGCTTACAACTGAAGCTGCGCTTGTTCCTCTGGAGGCATACGTATCGCAAACCTTCGAAAATCCTGGAGGAAGAGCAACAACTGCCGTCCGCCGGGAAAGCGAGCTCTGCGCTAGATACGTCTCCTACATTGGTCGCAACTTTCAGCGCTGGAAGATTACCCCAGCGGGCGAGACTCGCCCTCTTTTTACAGACCTGTACGACCAAGAAGAGAACGAGCTATACGAAGCTAAGGGAACCACAACACGCGATGCAGTACGACGTAGCGTTGGCCAGCTACTTGATTATCAGCGCCACATCACCCCCAAGCCAAAATTGGCGCTTCTGCTCCCACACCGTCCAAGTGACGATCTAATCAACTTCCTCCGCAACGTAGGGATATCTTGTGTATACGAAGAACTAGAGACAGGATTCTCTCGCATAGAAGTCACTACCGGAGAAGATTAAACAAGGGCGACACACAGATACAGCCGATACAGGAAACGCGGCAGCAAGATTCAATCTTGCAAAGATTAAAGTTCGACGGTCTACCACTTAAGAGACATCCGCTACCCCCTTTCATCAACGAAGTCGCACGAGAAGTCGGCGGAATATACTTCCGGAACTACTCCGCAACCGCGGCCTTACGGATGTCCGAAAGTCCATGACATCTGATCCTTTTGATCACCACCAGGGAGAAGCTACGCTAATCGTCGATCAAGGAGGAGCGCCTCCTCGGACGTCGCGAATAGGTGGCACCAACCCGTGGATGATGTACCCGTTCTGGGCCTGTACGACTCTCTGCTCACCAGCCAACTCGCCCAACAGGTTGAATATTGGCGCAAATCGGGCCACATTGTCGAAGTCTCTCAGGTTGATGGGGAAGAGGTCGCTCACCTGCTCGGCCGGTTCATCGGGGAGGCGGTAACCCGAGCGATGACCGCGCTCAAGAGCACCGACGAGCAAGTGGAGTTGGCGAATCGACTTTTGCTGCGCCTGGCCGGCCCCGAGTCCATCGAGAACGGACCGAACAGGCTGTTGTCGGTCGTCAAGGACGTGCCCGGCGCGGTCCTTCCTGAGCGGCCGTTGACCTCGCTGTCGGAGGCGGCGCTACTTACCAATGCCAGGGAGGACCCGAACCTGGCACATGAACTAGCAGCTGAGCTGGCTAGTGCCGATCGGGTAGACCTGCTATGCGCATTCGTCAAATGGTCCGGGCTGCGCATCCTAGAGAAGCCACTTGCTGAACTGCGCCGCCGAGGCGTCCCGCTGCGTGTCATCACCACCACCTACATGGGCGCGACCGAGCGGCGGGCGCTGGATCGGCTCGTAGATGATTTCGATGCCGAGGTCCGGATCAGCTACGAACAGAATGTAACCCGCCTGCATGCCAAGGCTTGGCTGTTGCGCCGCCGTACCGGTTTCGACACGGCCTATATCGGCAGTTCTAACCTGTCACGCGCTGCCTTGCTGGACGGCCTGGAGTGGAATGTCCGCCTATCTGCAGTGACTACCCCGCGACTGCTGGACAAGTTCGAGGGCACCTTCGATTCTTACTGGAACAGACAGCAGTTCGAACCGTACGACCCGAAGGCTGACAGCGAACGGCTTGATGAGGCTTTGTCTCGCTCAAAGGCAGGCGAGCGGATCTTTGACATCCCCGCGCTGGTACCCCATCCTTTCCCACATCAGAAAGAGATGTTGGAGGACCTCGACGTCGAGCGGACTGTGCACGACCGGCACCGCAATCTGCTGGTGGCGGCTACCGGAACCGGAAAGACGGTCGTGGCCGCCTTCGACTATCGCAACCTGCAACAGCGATTGGGCCGGCGCCCCTCTCTGCTGTTCGTTGCACATCGCAAAGAGATCTTGCAGCAGGCTATGCGCACCTACCGGCAGGTTCTGGCCGCCCCCGACTTCGGCGAACTACACGTCGGCGACGATCAGTCCCGGCGCTGGCAGCACGTGTTCGCCTCAGTCCAGTCCCTCAACTCACGCGGCATCGACACTTTCGCCGCCGACCACTTTGATGTCGTGGTTATCGATGAGTTCCACCATGCTTCCGCTGTCACCTACCGGCGGATCATCGATCACCTCAAGCCGAAGGAACTGCTCGGCCTCACCGCCACCCCTGAGCGAGCCGATGGCACCTGGGTCCAAGACGAGTTCTTCGATCGGCACATCACTTCCGAACTGCGCCTGTGGGACGCTCTAGACGCCGACCTGCTCTGTCCTTTTCACTACTTTGGGATCAACGACGAGACCGACCTCAGCAGCGTAACCTGGTCGCGCGGCGCCTACCTCGGTCGCGAACTCGACGAGGTCCTTACCGGTGACAGTGACCGGGCTCGACTCGTGTTCAACGCACTGCTGGATAAGGTCAGCGACCTGCAGGCGGTCCGCGGCTTGGGTTTCTGCGTCTCAGTACGGCATGCACACTTCATGGCCGAGTTCTTCACCGAAGCGGGCCTGAAGTCGCTGGCCGTGGACGGATCGACTGACCCCGCCGAGCGCAGGGCGGCGCTGGCTGCCCTGCGCGATGGGAAAGTCACGTTCCTTTTCGCCGTAGACCTGTTCAACGAGGGTTTGGACATCCCCGATGTGAACACACTGCTCCTGCTGCGACCGACCGAGAGCGCGACGGTCTTCCTCCAACAACTCGGCCGTGGACTACGCCGTACGCCCGACAAGGACGTGCTGACCGTCCTCGACTTCGTCGGGCAACACCGCAAGGAGTACAGGTTCGGGAACCGATTCCATGCGTTAACTGGGTTCGCCAGAGGACGTCTGAAGCAGCAGGTAGACAAGGACTTCCCGCTGCTGCCGCCAGGATGTCAGATCGTTTTGGACCGAGTTACCAAAGACCGATTGATTGCCGAGCTCAAGGTCCAGCTCAACGCCACCATCTCTACACTCACCCAGGAGATTCGCTCCCTCGCAGAGACGTCCCTTATTAACTACCTCGAAGCCACTGGCCGCGATATCCACGACATCTACCGCAACCGACGCTACTGGACTTCACTGCTGCGCCGTACTGGGCTCATCAAGGATGATGCCTCTCCCATGGAGGATGCGCTTGGCCGTCGTATACGTGCTCTGCTTCACGTAGACGACCAGCGACGAGCTGAGGCGTACGTACGTCTGTTACGACCCGACGGTCCGTTCTATAGCCAGTGCTCCCCCACCGACCAGACCTTCGCCCGCATGCTGTTCTTCTCCTTCTGGCGCGACGGCGGCAGCTTCACCTCCTACGACGAGGCTCTCGCGCAGCTGCGCGCCGAGCCCGCGCTATGCGAGGAGATTCGGCAGGTAGTCGCCTACGGCGCAGAGCATCCCAGGTACGTTGCCAAACCTCTGCCTGAGCCGCTGGGACAGGTACCCCTCTCGGTCAACGCCCAGTATTCGGCTGACGAGATCCTCGCGGCCCTCGGCTGGGCGAAGCTGGGTGGCTCCATGACGTCAACCATGCGCGAAGGTGTCGCATGGATCCCGACCACACGGTGCGACGCGCTCTTCGTCACCTTGCACAAGAACGAGAAGGAGTTCTCACCGCAAACCATGTACCGGGACTTCGCGCTCACCCCGACCCTGTTCCACTGGGAGTCTCAGCACCGCACGAGCGCGCAGTCAGCCACTGGACTCCGCTACCAGAACCACGAACAAGAGGGCAGCCACGTGCTGCTGTTCACCCGGGAGCGCAAGGAGGACGAGAACCGCCACCCCGAACCGTTCGTCTTCCACGGCACCGCCCGGTACGTGGAACACCAGGGGGAGAGACCCATGGCCGTGACCTGGCAGCTCGATGAGGAGATGCCCGCCGACTTGTTCCGTCGCGCTGCTATCGCGGGGTAACGCAAGATCTCTGACCATGTAAAGACCGGCGCTGATGTCTTCCATGAGCAGCAGAGCAATTAATTCATCAGCATTTTTTTTCCGCCAATGAGATGGTCATCTCATTGGCGGAATTGAGATCTACTGCTACAGCCTCGAACACACCTCCGGCAACGTCGGTCGCTTGCCATGGAGGATCCAGCTGAACCATTGGTTAGCTAATCAGACCTCGAAGGATCCGCTTTTAATACCGCTGATGAATGTCTGCCATTCGCCGCTAGCGAAGCGCAGCACTGGCCCGTTCGGGTCCTTGCTATCCCGTACGGCACGGCCGCCGTCAGGGAGCTCTGCCATCTCTACGCAGTTGTCCTGTTGGGCACTCTGGCTGCTCTTGCGCCAGGTGAGTACAGGGGTGATTCGGCCCACGGTTGTTACCTCTCCTCCTGCTTTAGTTGATCAACCAAGGCAGTCACATGGCGTACGGACTGCTCGACGGTCAGTGCAGCCGCTACCACACGATTAAACATGAGCGTATACGCCTGAACCTCCTCTGCCCGCTCCAAAAAGAGATTGTCCGTTGGCGTCTCCAGATAGACGATCGATGGATCCAGATCGCCCATGAAGTCCAGGACGACGAACCCACTCCCCATGGCCGCATGCGCACCGATCGAATCAGGCAGCACCTGAACAGTGATATTGGGTTGTATCGCCATGTTGACGAGGTGGGCGAGTTGCTCGGCCATGACAAGTGGGCCGCCAACCATCTTCCTCAGTGCCGCCTCGTCGATGACGGCCCAGAGTTGGGGTGGGTTGTCGCGGGTAAGGATCGCCTGCCGGGCCAGGCGTGCCTCGACCCGCCGCCGAACAGCAGCCTGATCAAGGACCTGTCCTGCTTGGAAGACTGCCGTGGCATAGGCGGCTGTCTGCAGCAAACCGGGGATGGTCACGAGCTCGACCGTGCGGATCTGGGTTGCTTCCGCCTCGAAGCCGGGAAGGCTGCCGCCGAACACGTCCTTGTATTTGGCCCACCAGCCTCTTTCGCGGGACTGCCTGGCGAGATCGAGTATCGCTTCACGCACGGCGGCATCAACAACGCCGTAGAGATCCAGCAGCATCCGAACATTGCCAATATCAGGCAGAACCCACTTATTTTGCTCCATGTGAGTGAGGCGGCCACGCGACCATTCCAAGCGCTTGGCGACCTCATCGTGTGTGAGGCCAGCTTGCTCGCGTAGCCGGATGAGCTCGGCGCTCAGACGTCGTCGTTTGACGGTAGGACTGCCGATCATTGGACCCCTCTTCACACCTTAAATGAGCCAATCAAACAATTTAACCACTGAAACCAGACAATATTGGCGATGAAATCTTGGCCTTGAAAATTCTGCGGCCAGCCGTCACCATGTGAAGAGTATCCATCACCGAGGGTGATGAAGGTGTGACTATTGCCCAGTGCACCTTTTGAACTCTTAGGGAGCTCTCGGAGCTAGTGCCCGAATGGGCCGTTATGAGCTCAGCTAGTCCGGTGGCGCTACCAGCAGGCCAAGGACGCTGAAGAAAACGGTTCTGCCAGGCGAATGACGTCGCCTGGCAGAACCTCGCCCGCACACTGGAGGTGCGAACTGTGCTCAACCCTAGTAGAACCCCAAAGACCATCCGGGTCCGCTGGCATGCCGATCGACCACCGACCCCTCTCGGTTGTCGCTGGTGTGGCCATCCCCCGTACGCGCACGACGCCGCCAGCCTGCCGCATCGGCCCGGGCACCTGTGGGAACACCCCACCCCGGCCCAGGTCCGTACCCGGATGATGGCCCGGCGCCGTCTCGGGCTCTGCGGCCGACTGCCCGCGCCTCCCGCACCGGCCACCGTGGCCCCACGCCCGCCGAGCCGTCCCTTCGTGGGTTCTCCCATCAGCAGGGGACGCCACTCGCGACCGGCCGCACCGTCGTACGGGCGCGAATCGCCGCCGGGTATACGGCCCGGCAGACGTGAGTCGTACCGGAAGGGGGTGACAGCATGAGCACGCCCTCCATCGAGGCGAACGTGGAGAACCTCCGGCACGAACCCGGCGAAGACCCCCGGGCATTGCGCACGCTGACGCTCCGCTTCCCCGGCTGGTGCCCCTGGTACGGCAAGACCACCGGACACTGGTGGGCACTCTCCCCCATCCGATACCGGCAGCACATCGGCCTCGTCGAGGCCGACACTCCCGCCGAACTGGCCGCGCGGATGCAGCACATCGAGGACTTCCACCCCCACCCCGAACAGCCACCCGGCATCGACCACCAGACGACCGTCAGGGACATCAGGGTCGCCGGAGGCAGCCAGAGCACCGAGATCACCAGCAAGGGAGGTGACCGGGATGACCGTACGACTGCTGTCCGTACTCGTCGGCGTGCTCGCTGACCGATTCCGGACGACAACCGGCGACGCCACCGGACCGGCCACCGCGATGTGGTCACCGCACCTGGGCCGGATACCCGGCTGGTCGACGACACCGAACCACACGCCCGTCATCTCCCAGCGGTTCCCGGCCACCACCGACCAGGTCAGGCCCGCGCGGAACTTCGTCGCCGAGATCCTCGGCGAGGATCATCCGCTCCGCGACGACGCCATGCTCCTCACCAGCGAGCTGGCCACCAACGCCGTCGAACACTCCGCCAGGCCGACCGACAGCGGAACTTCAGACACCGGAACTGCGGACACCACCCCGGGCTACCGGCCACCGGAGTTCGTCGTCACGGTGGCCTTCACCCCGCCCGGCGTCATCGTCACCGTCCAGGACCCCGGCTCCGCGCGGATCCCCCGCACCAGAAATCCCCGCCCCGACGCCACCGGCGGCCGGGGACTCCTCCTCGTCAACGAGCTCGCCACCCGCTGGGGCTTCCACCGCGACCCCACCGGAACCGTCATCTGGTTCGAACTCACCTGACAGACCGGCCGATGTACTGATCTTGGGCGCAGGCCCCGAGCCTGCCCCAAGGTCAGATCCTTTCGGCAGAAGTGGTCGCCCGGACTCTGGCGACGGTCCATGATGCTCACGTGCTGTTCACCCAGGGTGCTTACCCCCTACCGCTGAGGAGCCGGCGATGACGCGGCGCGAGCGACGGCCCCGGTTGATGGTCCTGTCGCATCGGTCCCGTTACGGTGAGGTCATGAGTGCCAATGCGTTGGAGATCCGCCTCCGCGAGGGGAGCGAGCGGATCGATCTCGCGCGGTACACCGATACTCTCACCCAGGTTCAGCGTGCGCTGAATGAGATCGATCATGTCTTCGCCCAGCGGAAAACCGTCAGGCCCGCATGGATCGTGCAGGACCTTGGCCATGACGACCAGGAGCTGGTTGTACGCCTGAGCGCCAGAAAGACTCCGCGCCGCGACCACGCTTCCCTGCTCGCCTCCATCGACGCGCTGGTCTCCGGCGTAGAGCAACTTCAGGAGACTCCCGAAGTTCCCCAGTACTACACCGCGACCACGGTGGAGCGGCTGTTGAGGATCGGGAAACCCGGCAACGGTGTCCAGGAAGTCTCCCTCGCCACGGTCAACGACACGGCCGGTCCGCATTTTCCGGTGTCCGAACCGGTCCGGGAGCATGCCCGGCTCGCCATGACCGGAACGCAGGTCTCCCTCGGGTCGGTAGCCGGTTGGATCGACCAGATGAGCGTGCGTCGTCTGAACAAGGGCGTGTCCTCGGTGAGTCTGTTCGACCCCTCGACACGACGGGCCGTTCTTGGACGGCTTCCCGCCGAGATGCAGGCTGTCGTGGAAAGCATGTGGCGTAGACGAGTACTGGCTCGCGGAACGGTATGGCGCAACGACCACGGACAGGTGGTCAAGATCGATATCGAACACCTGGAGCCTCTCCCCGAAGAACCGGCAACACCCGCACCGGTCGCGGAGCTGCTGGGGATCGCACCGGACTGGCTGGGCGGTCAGAGCGTCGACGACCACATCCGGGAGGCGAGGCGTGCCTAGCCTCCCCCGCGTGTATCCCGACGCCAACGTGTATCTCGACTTGATCACCCGTAATGAGGACATCAACAAGAGCACGGGCGAGGAGCGGTGGCGCAGCGCCGCCGCGGTGTTCGAGGGAATCTTCATCCGAGAGGCCGAGATGGTCGCCTCTCCCCTGGTCGAAGCCGAGGTCCTGTGCAACGGCAACGCACGCCTACGCCGGGAACGTTCCGAGAAGGTACGCGAGCTGCTCCGAACGTGGTTCATCGCGCCTGGCGCGATATGGGTTGACATAGACCGATACCTCGTCCGCGAAGCCGTTCACCGCGAATCGGGTGTTCACCGATCGGGAGGAGTACATCCTCGCGTTTCAGCAGCGGCTTACCGCACACCATCTCCCTGGACGTGAACAATCGGGGGGCGAGCCGGAGATGCGAGACCGGCCCATCGATCAGCGCGTAGCCGGAGGGCTCGTGTTGCAGGATGTGAAGCGTGACAGTGATCCCTCCTGGCCGCCCCTCGCGGCCGCCCGTGCCGGCCATTGTGTGGAAGACATATCTGACAGCTGCGGCGATCTCTTTCGTGGTGGCGATCTACGCGGCGATCATGAAAGATCCCGAGGCCATGACGGCCATGGCCACTGCCTCCGCCGGATGCGCCGTCTTGTTCATCCGGGCCTACGTCCGCCGGAGAATCTGATCTTTTTGAAGAGCCGGAACGTATGCTCCAGGTCGAATCTGCGGAGGAACGCCTGCCACAGCAGGTCGATCCGGGCGGCCGACAGGCCCAGGGCTGAGGACCATGGCCAGACCGGCCGGGGATGGGCATCGCCTGGCAGCCGTTCCACGGTCAGCCGGATGAGCGTGCCCTCGATGATCGGCAGCTCGCCGTCGTGGTCGATCCAGGCGGCCCGGCGGGTGAGCTGATGATGCAGCCGATCCCATGCGGTCGCGATCGCTGTGCCGTAGCGCGTCGTCTGGATCGAGGTGGCCTGGTCAGGGCTGTGCCAGGTCGCCGGATCGGCGTCCAGGCGAGGATGCAGGGTGTCGAGCCAGGACCCGTCGACGGTGCGGCGCTCCTGGAGGCGACGCAGTGGTACACATAACAGACCGGCGTGGCGGCGCGAGCCCGGAGGAGCAGCGCCGCCGCGCCCTCAACCAACGGAGCCACGGGCACTGTCGGATATCAGGACTGTCCGAATGCCTGATCTGTCGGCCTGTTCAGGTAGCGAAGGTGGACGACGTCGCGCCTCCGCTGACCGAGATACCAGTCGGCGGCCTCATCTGTGTCGATAGTTGCTCGCAGTATGCCGGTGCTGTTGGCGGGCAGTTCGGCGAGACTCTCTCCGCGTGGCGAGATAATCATGCTGGGGCAGTGCTGGTGGGGATCGGCGACGTTGGCGGCGAGGACGAACCGCTGGTTTTCTGCTGCCCGGCTGATCAGGTGGCTTCGCCAGACTCCGGCCGGCTCGGTGAGGTTGGCGGCGTGGGTGAGGTAGATGAAGGCTTGTGCTCCTGCGTCGGCTAGGCACTGCCATTGTTCGGGAAAGCGGATCTCGCGGCAGATCTGGACGCCGACGGTGAGGGGGCCATCGGCCAGGTGAAGTTGGAGCGTGGGGAGCTCGGATCCGGCTTCCAGCAGGCCGCGCTCGTTCATCGCCAAGTTGATCTTCCGATAGGTCCATCTGGTGCCGTGCGGTGAGAAGTAGAGGGCTGTGTTCCACCAGGCGCCGTGCTCGAAGAGCAGTGATCCGCAGAACAGGTGCACCGCTTTCTCGCGCACCAACGTGGTGACATAGTCGATGGCGCGTGTGAGCGCCGTGGGGTCAAGGCGGCTGAGAACCGATAAGTCAGAGCCGTAACCCGACAGGGCGCCCTCGGGGAGCACGACGATCTCGCCCGGCTGAGCGTCGGCCAGGACCGCCGCGATGGTCGACAGATTCTCTGTGATGTCCCAGGTAATGGGGATCTGCGCGACCACTATCGACGCTTTCATGAGTCCTTCCTTCGGCGACTGACGTCGGCGGCGTAGGTCATCCAGTCGCCGGAGGAGGCTCGTTGCCAGGCGACGTCGATGTGGATGTGGAGCATACGGGCGAGGATGGCGGCGGGGAGTTGGAACTGTACGGTGGTTTTCGGTGTAACTCCTACTCGTCAATGAACTCGCCACCCGCTGGGGTTTCCACCGCGCCCCCACCGGAACCGTCATCTGGTTCGAACTCACCTGACAGCCCGACGTGGCGGCGCGAGCCTGGAGAGGCAGCGCCGCCACGTCCTCAACCAACAAAGCCACGCGTGGCTAGTGCTGTGACCGGAAACCTTCACCGGTCTCGCGTGTAGCCGCTGGCGTCGGTTGGATGTGTCCTACACGTCCGGCTGGCGCGAGGAGGCGCGGTGGGAGAACCGGTCCGAGTACGAAGACTGATGGACGACCAATGCATTGCCGCTCTGCGGGAGTGGATCGAACAGGAGCGCTCAGGTAAGAGGGGCTGACCCTCACCCGCCCAAGTCAAGTCCTAGACGTTTCCAAGCGTGATCTTTTAGACCTGTGGGGCGGATGAGATCCATTCGCGGCAACACAGGGGGATCCAGCAAGTATGGGGATGTTTCATAAGGCCATGCCCGTCGCGACGGCGGTAGCCGCGCTGGCGATCGTGGCGATGGCGCCCGTCTCGGCGGCGTCGGCCTCGGCGGTGACGATCAGCGTTCAGCGCGCTCACGTCGAGACGGTGAAGGAGTGGCGGTCGAATTTCACCTGCCCGACGAACCAGGTGCTCACCGGTCGCAGCCACTACGGCGATGAGAACGCCGACACCACGTATTCCTGCAGCTCCATCTTCATCAACGGTGAGCAGGTCAGGGTGTCGCTGCTCGACTGGAGTACGCAGATGAAGGAGAAGGACTCCTTCTACGAACCCACCCTGGGGAGCGTCGCGATCGCCGGGCGGATGCACACCGGTGACGAGAACGGCATGACGCGGTACCGCCCCGCGACGCTGTTCTGGCAGGGCCGGCAGGTGCAGTTGATCAGCAAGACCTGGAGCGGCATCTACAAGGAGAACAACCACTCCTGGACCGCTGGACACAACCAGGTCATGACCGGCCGCCTGCACCTCGGGGACGAGAACGGCAAGACCCAGTACCAGTACTCGACGGTGACCTTCGCGGGCTGAACCCACAGACGTACTGGCACGAGAAAGAAGGAAAGACGATGACGAATCACCGCACGACCGTGTCCGCCGCGCTGGCCGTCGCCGCGCTGGCGGCCGTGACCATGGGTTCTCCCGCAGCGGCCGCCGAATACACGATCGAGGTCCGGGCCGGTTACACCAAGACGATGCCGTCCGAGAAGAACTCCCAGTTCATCTGCCCGGTGAACCAGGTGCTCACCGGCCGCAGGCACGTCGGCGATGAGAACGCCCCGACCACGTACTACTGCGGAACGATCTACATCAACGGGCAGCAGGTCTCCGTGCACTCCGGTGACTGGACCCAGCCCCGCAAGGAGAGCGAGGGCTATATCGTCGCCCCGGCCGACCAGGTGCTGGTCGGCAGATGGCACGAGAAGGACGAGAACGGCCCCACGAGGTACCGCACCGCCGCGCTGTACTGGCAGAACCGCCAGGTGAAGGTGACCGGCCCGATCTGGAGCGACCAGTACAAGGAGAGCAGCCACACCTCGATGGCGCCCTCCAACCAGGTCATGACGGGCCGGGTCCATAACGGCGACGAGAACGGCAAGACCCAATACCAGTACTCCAAGCTGGTCTTCACTGACTGACCCGAGGCCACGCTGCGACATGGCTCTGCTCCTGCGCGGCCAGGGGCAGAGCCTGCACGCGGACGGTGTCCTCATCGGCGGCCACCAGGCGCGCGATCACCGCGACGGTGTTCCCCCCGGCCGAAGCCAACACGATCATCGCCCGCCGGTACCGGACCGAACTGGTGCTGCCCCGGCGGACGATCTGCTGCAGCTTCTGCCCTTCGGCGTCCATCAGTCTTCGTACTCGGACCGGTTCTCCCACCGCGCCTCCTCGCGCCAGCCGGACGTGTAGGACACATCCAACCGACGCCAGCGGCTACACGCGAGACCGGTGAAGGTTTCCGGTCACAGCACTAGGACGGTTCCCGCTCGGCGGTCGGCGTACTCGGCGTCTCCTCCGGTGGGGTCACCAGGTGATCGTGAGGCGGGTGTCGGAACGTTCGATGCGGACGCCGGGGCCGAGCTGGTCGTCGGGGGTTCCTGCCCGGTAGACGGTGATGATCGGCCGGGCGGGCCGGGTGTGGTTCCAGTCGTGAAGGAGTTCGACGAGCCGGGCGGTGAGGCGGCGGCTGCCAGGGTGTTGCGGAGGGCGACGGAGTCTGCGGTGTCTGAGTTCACCGCGCTGATATTGGCCGTCGCCGATGCGGGAGATACGGCCTCCCGGGCAGCCGCCGGGGTGGTGCCGTTGTCGAACACCAGGCGGGCGGCGGTATGGACGAGCGCCCCTGGCGGATCGCCCGACGCTCCGGCTCATTCCCGCGCAGCGGGAGCCAAGGAGATGTTCCAGAAGTCGGCGTAGCGGCCGCCGTGGTCGAGCAGTTCGTCGTGGCTGCCTTCCTCCGCGATCCGGCCGCCGTCCAGGAAGATGACGCGGTCGGCGCGTTGGACGGTGCGCATGCGATGGGCCACCATCACCACCGTCCGGCCGGCCATCAGGCGTTCGATGCCCTCGTGGACGGCCGCCTCGTTGACCGGGTCCAGCGCCGAGGTCACCTCGTCGAGCAGCACGATGGGGGCGTTCTTCAGCAGCGCCCGCGCGATCGAGACCCGCTGGCGCTCCCCACCGGACAGCAGCGCGCCGCCCTCGCCGACGTTCGTCGCCCATCCGCCGGGCAGGCGCTCGATCACCTCGTCCAGCTGTGCCGCAGTCGCCGCGGCCCGTACCTCGGCAACGCCTGCGGCGGGACAGCCCAGGCGCACGTTCTCCTCGATGGTGCCGTCGAAGAGGTAGACGTCCTGGAAGACGATGGCGATCCGCGCCATCAACGCCTCGGTGCTGATCGCGCGCACGTCCACGCCTCCCACGCGCACCGCGCCGGCGTCCACGTCGTAGAAGCGCGCCGGCAGCTGCAGCAGCGTGCTCTTGCCCGCTCCCGACGGCCCGACGACCGCAAGCCGCTGTCCCTCGGGGACGGTGAGCGACACCTCGTCGAACACCGTGCGCCCGCCGTGCCGGAAGGTGACGGCGTCGAACTCCAGACCGTGGTGCGCAGGCTGGATCGGCTCGCGAGGTTCCCGCAGCGGCTCGGTGCGCAGCACCGTCTCGAGTCTGGCCAGCTCCGAACGCGCGCCGCGGAGTTTGCCGCCGATGTCCGACAGCGACAGCAGCGGGTCGGCGCAGCGGGCGGCCAGCACCAGGATCGCCAGGATCTCCGCCGCGCCGATGTTCCCGCCGAGCGCGAGGTGGGCGCCCAGGACCAGTAGCCCGGTGAAGGTCGCCTGCACGGTGAGCGTCAGCCCCACGGCGCCGGGCAGCGTCGCCAGCACGGTACGGCGGGAGGCGCGCTGGACATCCAGCAGCGAGTCGTCGAGCAGCTGGAAGCGTTCGCCGGTCCGGCCGCCGGCCCGCAGCACCGGCTGGGCCTGGAGGAATTCGATGACGCGCCCGCCGGCCTCCTGGTCGCGTTCGTGACGCTCGGCGTCGGCGGCGGCCGTCGCGCGTGCCGTCCAGGCCTGGATCGCCGCCACGACGGGTGCGGCGAGCAACGCGGCCAGCCCCATCCGCCAGTTGAAGGCGGTCATCACGACCACCATGGTCAGGGGCGTGACCAGGGCGGAGATGAACGGTGCCAGCAGATGCGCGGCCACGCCCATGGCTTGCAGGAGGCCGCGGCCGGCCAGGACGGACACCTCGCCGATGCGACCGGCGTTGTACCAGCCGAGGGGGAGGCGGGCCAGGTGCTCGCCGAGCCGGTGATACATGCCGCGCAACATGGTGGTCCCGACCCGCATGCCGGACAAGTCGCTGATGTAGCGCAGCACGGCGTAGAGGGCGACCGCGGCCCCGAACGCGACCAGCCAGGGCACGGCGTCCGCGGGCGTACCGCCGAGCAGCGCCCGCAGCACCGGGACCAGCAGCGCGTAGGACAAACCTTCGACCACCGCGGTGATCGTCATCAGGATCACGGTGCGGCGCATCGCCCGGGCGTACTCGTCTCCGAGCACGCGCAGCAGCATTCGGATCATCGGGGCTCGTCTCCTCGCGGTACGCCACCGTGGGTTTCGATCTCGGCGGATCGGTGGGATCGCCAGAACGCGGCGAACCTTCCGCCTCGTGTCAGCAGGTCGGCGGGCCTGCCGCGTTCGACGATCGCTCCGTTCTCCAGCACCACGACGGTGTCGGCGTCGGCGACCGTCTCCAGCCGGTGGGCGATGACGACGATCGTGCGGTCACCGCTCAGCGTCGCCAGGGCCCGGCGGACCGCCTGTTCGGTCTGCGGGTCGGCGAAGGAGGTCGCCTCGTCCAGCACCAGAACGGGCGCGTCGGCCAGCAGCGCGCGGGCGATGGAGATCCGCTGCGCCTCGCCTCCGGACAGCTTGGCCTCTTCACCGAGCACCGTGTCGTATCCGCGCGGCAGCTGGAGGATGCGGTCGTGGATGCCGGCCAGCCGGGCGGCGCGGACCACGTCGTCGCGGCCGGCCCGCGGCACCGCCAGCGCGATGTTGTCTGCGACCGAGACGCGCAGCAGATGGACGTCCTGGAAGACGAAGGACACCTGCCGATACAGCTCCCGGCTGCCGATCTCGCGCAGATCGACGCCGCCAAGAAGGACCGAGCCGTGGGTGGGGTCGAAGAACCGTGGCAGCAGCTGGACCAGCGTGGACTTGCCGCTTCCCGACGGCCCGACGACCGCGGTGACCGTCCCCGGCTCCAGCACCAGGTCGATGCCGCGCAGCACCTCGTGGTCGGCGTCGTAGGCGAAGCGGACGTCACGCAGTTCCACCCGGTGCCCCTGCGGCGGACTCGGGTGGGCGGGCTCGGGCAGTGGCCGGACCGCGAGCACGTCTTTGATCCGGCCGACCGCGCGGCCGGCGCTCTGCAGATCGTCGAAGCCGTGGCCGAGCGCCGCCACCGGAGCGGTCAGTCCCAGCCCGAGCAGCAGGAACGGCAGCAGATCCGCCGGGGCCAGGCCACCAGACGTGATCAGCGCCGCGCCACCGATCAGCACGATGAGCAGCACGAACGGCGGCGACAGCGCCAGCTGCATCCCGGCGGCGATCACGGACATGCCGCGCACCCAGCGGGAGAAGATGCTGACGAAGTCGTCGGCGGCCGTCAGGAACGTGCGGTGGGCGCGCTCGCCTCCGCCGAACGCCTTGACCACCGAGATGCCTTGCACGAACTCGACGACGGAACTGGCGATCCGTCCCATGGCCGCGTCGTAGGCCTCCTGCTCGCGCGTCCTGGCGGGCAGCATCAGCAGCGGGACCAGCGCTATCGCCAGCACCACCGGGATCAGCGTGATCAGCGTGAGCCGCCAGTCGACGGTGAACAAGTAGATCAGCGACACCGGCGGCACCACGAACGCGGCGACGAGCTCGCCGGGGGCGTGGGCGATGAACGGGTGCACGGCGCTCACGTCCTCGCCCACCACCTTGGCCAGCTCGCCGGTGCGGCGCCGGGAGAACCAGCCGATCGGGACGCGTCCCAGCGACGCGGCCAGCTGCCGGCGGAACGTCAGTCGCACCCGGCTGTCGAGAACATGCCCGATCCCCGACGACGCGGCGGTGAACAGCAGCCGGACGAGCAGGCCGGCCGCACCCGCGATCACCACGGTCCAGACGTGAGCGTGGTCGATCGGGCCGGGCGACAGCAGGGTACGGCCCAGTTCGACGACCGCCAGCAGCGGGGCCAGACCCGCGAGCGCGCCGATGACCTGCAGGATCACCACGGCCGCGAAACTCCGCAGATGAGGGCGCAGCAGCGGTGTCATGCTCTGTCCCGCCGCGGAGTCGGCATCCGGTTGCTCGATCGTCTGAGCGAGGTCGGTGGTGGTGGTCATCGTTCTGTCGAAGAGGCGGCGTGGATCTCGGCGAAGGCCAGCAGGGGGGTGGCGGTCCGCTGCGGATCCTCCAGGATGGGTGAGTGTCCGAGACCGGGCAGCAGCTCGACCCTCGCGCCGGGAACGGCGCGGTAATCGGCGGCGGACGAGGAGCGCCACCTCCGGTCGTCCTCGCCGAAGATCACCAGCAGCGGCTTGCCGAGGACCGCCAGCCGCTCCGGGAGCGCCTGCTGCTTCAGGTAGCCGGTTGTGGCCTGCATCGTCATGGTGAGCGTGTGGTAGGTCATGGCGCGCACCTCGTCCAGGAGCTGTTGCGGGATCTGGTAGCCGGCGCGGCTGAAACCGGTGCTCGCGAACTGGCGGATCTGCTCGTCTGTCGGCGGCCACTGCGTGGGGTCGATGGCGGCGGACCCAGCCGCGATGAAGGCGTCCAGGCTGGGGCCGGTGTTGATGAGCACGAGCGCGGTCACCAGATCGGGTCGTTGCTCGGCGAGGGCGGTGGCGACCACGCCGCCGCTGGAATGGCCGGCGAATATGGCGTGCTTGACTCCGAGCCGGTCCAGTGCCTGTCCGACCCGGCGTGCCTGGTCCGGGGTCGCATAGTCGTGGCCGTCCGGTTTGGCCGATCGGCCGTGCCCGAGCAGGTCGATCCGGATGACGCGATGGGATCCGGTCAGCATCGGAACCAGCGCGTCCCACGAGCGTGCCGAGGAGGCGGACCCGTGGATGAGGACGAGTGCGGGGGCATCGTGGGGGCCGTCCTGGCACACGTAGACGTCGCCGTCGTCCAGGGCCAGGGTCGAACTTTCCGTGGTGCCGTCAGGAATGGTCATGAGCCCACTGTCGCCGCCGGTGCGCGCCGGTGTATTGAACAAATGTTCCCCTCGCTCGGCTCCCCTAGCATGGGAGCATGCGGTCCACTGTGCGCGAACGTGACGATGCCGTTATGTGGGACGTCGCATCCTCAGTGCGGCGCAGCCGGGTGGCGGGTGTCACCATGGCCGGCTTCCGTGACCGGGGCATGGCTCCGGAGGGTCACCGGATGATTCCGCACCCGGCTGTGACGCTGGTTCTGGACTTGGGGGCCGGCTCGCCCGTCGTTGAGGACGTCGCCGGGCGGCAGCACCGGGGAAGTCTTGTCGCCGGGCTCGGGCTCGGCGGCGCGGTGTGGGTGCGAGGCCAGAACATCGCGTGTGTTCAGATGCGCCTGTCCCCTGTGGTCGCCCGCGCGATTCTGGGCGTCGACCCGGCCGAGCTGGACGGCTGCGTGGTGACGCTGGACGACCTGTGGGGCAGGCAGGCGTCACGGATCAGCGAGCAACTGGGCGAGGTCTCCTCCTGGCAGGATCGCTTCGCGTTGATCGAGGCGTTGCTCGCCCGTCGGCGTGAGGCGGGGTCGCCGGTCGAGCCGGAGGTGGCCTGGGCCTGGCAGCGGATCGTGGTCAGCCGCGGCCTGGTTCGGGTGGAGCGATTGGCGGCCGAGCTCGGCTGGAGCCGCAAGCGCCTGTGGTCGCGATTCCACGCGCAGATCGGCCTGCCGCCTAAGCGCTCCGCGAAGCTGGTCCGCTTCGACCATGCCGCCCACCGCCTGGCCGCGGGGCACGACGCTGCCGGGGTCGCGGCGGACGGCGGCTACGCCGACCAGTCCCACCTGCATCGGGACGTCATGGAGTTCGCCGGGGTGACCCCCGCGGCCGTGGCCCACGAGCCGTTTCTGGCGGTTGACGACGTCGCCTGGCCCAGCCACGGAACACCCGACCAGCCCGGCCCTGCCGATCGAGCGCACGTGACGTGACCGCCCTGCGCGAGGGGACGGACATCGGCCGCGGATCTACAGCGGCGGGGTGGATCGGCGGCGCCACATGATGGGGTGCCACTCTGGCGACCTCGCGTAATCAACCGTCGCCTATCCGGCCGTGGTTGGGGTGCTACGAGGGTTCCGGACAGACCGTCGCCCAGTACTCCGACTCGACATCCAACCTGCGCTTGGGTCCTCGCCTCACCATCAACACGCCCCTAATGATCAGGTGTGTTGCGACAAGCACTAGAACCCAGGCGTCGTCAGGGGGTCACCGTTCGCGCGTCGTTAACAGCTCCGCGTGATGGACCTGGAACTTCGGGGCGGCTCGGCTCCAGCTCGCCAGGTCGGCCACCGCTGACCTGGCGATCCCGGCCGCGAACTGGTGGGCCCTCTCCCCCACCCGCTACCGGCAGCGCATCAGCCTCATCGAGGCCGACGCCCCCGCCGAACTGGCCACCAACGCCATCGAACACTCAGCCGGTCGCACCGACGCCAAACCGGCAGACGCCGAACCCACCGACACCGAAACCTCAGGCGCCGGAACCACGGACACCACACCGAACGACCGGCCACGGGAGTTCGTCGTCACAGTGGCCTTCACCCCGCACGGCGTCATCATCACCATCCAAGATCCCGGCTCCGCACAGATCCCCTGCGTCAGAAACCCCCACCTCAGCGCCACCGGCGGCCGCGGACTCCTCCTCGTCAACGAACTCGCCACCCGCTGGGGCTTCCACCGCGACCTAACCGGAACCGTCATCTGGTTCGAACTCACCTGACAGCCCGGCGCCGATGTACTGATCTTGGGCGCAGACCCCGAGTCTGTCCCAAGGTCAGGCCCTTTTGGCAGAAGCGGTCACCCGGACTCGGACAACGGTCCATGATGCTCACGTGCTGTTTGCCCCCTACCGTTGAGAAGCCGACGACGACACGGCGCGAGCGACATTTTCCGGTATCCGAACCGGTCCGGGAGCATGCCCGGCTCGCCATGACCGGAACGCAGGTCTCCCTCGGGTCGGTAGCCGGCTGGATCGACCAGATGAGCGTGCGTCGTCTGAACAAGGGCGTGTCCTCGGTGAGCCTGTTCGACCCCTCAACGCGACGGGCCGTTCCCGGACGGCTCCCCGCCGAGATGCAGACCGTCGTTGAAAGCATGTGGCGCAGACGAGTACTGGCTCGTGGGACGGTGTGGCGCAACGACCGCGGACAGGTGATCAAGATCGATATCGAACACCTGGAGCCCCTCCCCGAAGAACCGACAACACCCGCACCGGTCTCAGAGCTGCTGGGGATCGCACCGGACTGGCTGGGCGGTCAGAGCGTCGACGGCTGTGCTCGAAACCCTTCGGCGCGACCGACGCACTGCATCTGGCAGCCGCACTCCGCGCGAAGTGCGGCTACTTCATGACATGCGATGAGGGTTTCCCCTCGGGCAGACCATTGACGGGATGAAGATCATCCGCCCCGACATCGTATGGCCGGAAAAACTACGACTGGAGATGGAGTAAAGGCCCAGGGCTCTGACAAAACCGGCAGTGCGCCGCCAGGAGCGATCACGACAACCCCGCCCCGGTTTTGGGGACTACCGAAACCTCAGGTCGGCGACCCGTGAATCGGCTCTCCCGCCCGACGATCGGCGAACGCCCGCACCAATGTCCTGCGCCACCGAACCTTGACGATCATTAGGTTCGTGCCATCGAAGTTTGAGTGGCACGGGGTACCTGGCCGTCAGGGGTGGCGGTGGACTCGCGGGTGCGTACGCGACCGGCGGTCCGGCGCACCTCCCGGGCGCGGGTGCCCGGATGGTTCTTTAGGTGCACGGCAGCCTTCAGCCGAGCTGTTCGGCCAGTCCGACGATGATGCCCTCGGGGCCGCGGACGTAGCAGAGCCGATAGCTGTCCTCGTACCGCGCCAGCTCACCGACGAGTTCGGCGCCGTGGGTGCGCAGGCGGGCAACGACGTCCTCGATGTCGTCGACGGCGAACATGACGCGACGAATGCCCAGCGTGTTCGCCGGTGCGTCCTTCGGCTCGGCGCTGATCGCCTTCGGCGTGTGGAACATCGCCAGCTCGATTCGGCCGTGGCCGTCCGGGGTCCGCAGCATTGCGATGTCCTGCCGGACGTCGTCGAGCCCGATGACACGCTCCACCCAACGTCCCTCGATCGGCGCCTTGCCCTCCAGCTCCATGCCAAGTTCGACGAAGAACGAGATAACAGCGTCAAGGTCGTCGACAACGATGAGGACGTTGTCCATCCGCTGGATCGTCATGCCGGGTCTCCTTGATGTGGTACGGCCACGGTGGCCACATCCGCCCCTGAGACGGAGCCGCCAGGCCGTTCTCGACATCCTCTTGACGTGGCAGTGCCCGTCGTACCGCTTCGGACGAAAACACCGTAGGTCAGAAACTCCTCTCGCCCCAGCACTCCCACTCTCCGGAGACCCCCGTCAATGCGATGGCCTCTGCCGAGAAAACGATTGCGCCGGTATCATCGCCGGAAGGTTCCTCGCTTATTACCTCCCAGTACTCATTCGCACTTGAGGTGAGGGCTATCGAGGTTGCCGGATACATGTTGTACTCCGGAGCATAGTACGAGTCTCCATCAGGATCGAGAACCAGGAGCTGGATCCGGTCATCGCCGTGTAGTTGCGCAAGAGCGCAAAGTGCTGGCCAGAAATCAGCACTGAGGACCGCATCGAACTCGCAGAAGAGCGTAGATTCAGCAGGGTTCCTGAACACCATATTTGGTGCAGGTCGGGTGCCTGGTCGGCCAGGACGTCGATGACCTCGTCGAGGTAGCGGTAGGCGGTGGCGCGGGAGACGCCGTGGTCGCGGCCGAGGACGGCCCGATCGCGATCCATCCCGGTTCATGTCCGCCAGCGTCATTCTGATGACATCAAGCACCACCTGCCCGAGTTGATCTTGCTGAGATCACCTCACTGAGACTCCAGCCAATACCTTCGAGCTGCGTCAACGATCGAGTTGAACTCGACTTCATCGACACCTGCGACGAAAATTGGACTGGCGTCCTGCCCTGCGACTTCCTGTGCCACTATGATAAATAGCCCAGCGCGCACATAACTGTACACTGTCCACCGATCCAGTGACTCTACGCTCGACATAATGGTCGAGTCGTGGAGAAATTCGTCGGCGGCAAGCAGCTCCATGAATTCGGCAGGATCGGTATCCAGCATGTCGAGCCTTTTATCGTCTATATGCGGCCGATTTTTGAGCTGCGCCATCACCGACCCGAGGATACACCCATCCCGATCGCCCACCAGTTGGCCGTCTACGACCAGCTGGAATCGAAACATACGGTGGCCAAGGACGGGGCTTACAAGCAACCCAACTCGACCACTATCGTCAAGGAACCTCAACCATTACCTCCGCCGGATCTGAATAGGGATATGGTTCAAGGGAATCTCTACAGGATTGCCCCGATTATCGACACCATTAGAGCTTCCACTCCAATGCCAATTCCCGTGTCCGTCATTTGAATATCGATAGTAGACAGCTCTCTTGCCGGAGCCGATTTTTGTCCAGCGCACCCCGTCTATAAGCGTACTGTTTTGAAACTGCTCTGCCGCGTCAGTTGGCAAGACACCCTTGTTGGGATTATACGGATTCGGACCACCCTGCGGGTCATGGTGGCCAGGGTTTTCATAGCCGGGGATACAGTCATCATCCGAACCGGCATTGTGTACGAGTACCGGCGTGGCCCCTGCCAGCACGTAGTACGTGTGGGTTTCAGCAACTGTAAGGTTATGAACGCGCTGGTGGCCCGTGGTCCACTTCGCGATCCCCACCGTCTGGAGCTGGTCACCGGAGCTGGTCCACAACCATGCGCCGGACTGGAGTTTGGTGGCCTGTACCCAGGCGCGCTGATCGCTGACCCAGAAGGGGTGCTCGTCGGTGGCGATGACCACGCCGGTGGCGCTGCCCTTGTCGCCGTCGGTGTCGACGGTGATCTGCACCAGGTTCTTGACACCCTTGCTGGTGATGAGCGCAATGATGGGTTTCGCCCTCGTGGTGCCGGTCTCGGGGTCGGTGGCGATGACCTTGTCGCCGACCTTGACCTGTTCGATGGGTTTTTCGGTGCCATCGGCCATCGCCACCTTGGTGCCGGGGACGAAGCTGCTTGGCTTTCCGCATGCCGCGTAGGCCTTCTGCGCGGTCTCCCTGGCCTTTTCGGCGATCTTTAGTTTGTCCTTGGCCGTGACCCAGCTCTTGAAGGCGTTGATGGCGTCGCCCGCGTGTTTCCAGAGCTTCTTGCCGAGCTCGTAGGCCTTCTTCCATTTCCAGGGCAGGGCGTACTTGGTGGCGAGTTTGCCGGCGAGGCCGCCGGCGAGGGAGCCGAGGATGTTGAGTGCGGTTTCGCCGCAGGCGCCGAGGTTGCCGGTGGTGAAGCACTGGATGCCGGAGGTGGTGCGCAGTGCGATGGTGGAGCCGTCGGGGCCGGTGTAGTAGCGGGTGGCCTTGACCGTCCCGCCGGACAGCTCCAGCTCCATCGCCCCGAGGTAGAGGGTGGCGGTGCCGTCGGGTTCGCGGCGGATCAGTCGTTCACCGTCGGCGTCGTAGACCATGGAGGTCTCGGCGCCGTCGATGACGGCCCTGTCCAAAGGTGAGGGCCGACGCGGGCCGCTGCTCGGTCAAGATGTTCTCGGCGGTAAGGGCAGACGGCACGCTGCGCTACCGGCTGGGGCGCGGCTCGATGGACCGGTAGGCGTTTGTCGGGTTTTGCGCGCATCTGTTGCGGACCGTCACCGGGCTGATCTTCCTGATCGTCGATGGCTCCTCGATCCACACCGCCCGGGCGGTCCGTGATTTTGTCGCGCGTACCGGCGGCCGGTTGCGCCTGTTCTTCCTGCCCGCCTACGCGCCCGATCTCAACCCCGATGAGTGGGTCGGCCAGAACATCAAGGCCCGGGCGGCCCGTGAGGCGGTCGCCGACGAGCACGAACTGGCCGCGGCCATGCACAGCGGCATGCACCGGCTGCAAAAGCGCTCCGACATCGTCCAGGCCTTCTTCACCGACCCTCACCTGGCCTACATCGGCGCCTGAACCAGTAGTCCCAAAACTTACGATCGGCTCAGTACCTGACGTGAAAGTCGCTGAGATCACCTAACCGGATCATTCGTACCTTGCGGCAGCTTTCAGCATCATGGCGAACAGTTGCCATGTGGGGAGTTCAGGAACAGCCTCTCCCTTCGATGTGAAGTAACCTTCCATATCCGCAGTCCATGCGGCCAGCGCATCAAGATACGACGTGAGAGTTACATTTTCCCAGTCCTCCGGCCGGGACTTCAGATCTTTTCCAAGCTGCAAGATGAAGGATGCTAAATCCATGCGTGACTCAACCTGATCACTTTCATCGTTCAGATCTTCCATGTTTCCTCGACTCTGATTTCTTGTCATTTGGAATCTTCTTATTTGCGAACCCTGATGGAGGTGCCGCCATTCTTGGTGGTGAACTTAAATCGATCGCGCCGAATCTCGGCTGGGGTCGCCATACGGTATCGGATGGCAACTCCAGCTCTCTGGAAGGCGAGTAGGCGTCGATTGTCAAGGGTAAATAGTTTGCCATCACGCTCAACCAGTCTGATCTCAGGCACGTCCTCGGCCTTCAGTTTACCGGCTCTTCGATTTTGAGGGGGATGTTCACCCTCAAAATCGAAGAGCCGTATTACATCGGTCGGGGTGGCACCGCAGCACTGCGGCGCCACCGGGCAGATCGAGAACTGCCAGGTGCTTCCCATGCTCACCTACGCCTCTGATGCCGGTCATGCCTTCGTCAACCGGTTCCTGTATCCGCCCGCCTGCTGGACCGATGCCCCCGCCAGGATGAAGGACACCGGAGTCGCCCCACTCCACCGTCTACAGCGACCCGAA
Organism: Streptosporangium sp. CA-115845; assembly: GCF_050943795.1. Lineage (NCBI taxonomy): Bacteria > Bacillati > Actinomycetota > Actinomycetes > Streptosporangiales > Streptosporangiaceae > Streptosporangium > Streptosporangium sp. CA-115845. Next base: position 9,235,218 of record NZ_CP191988.1, read on the forward strand.
CCTCGCCATCGTCGACGTGATTGCCTGCCGGTCAGCCACTCGCTTGACTGCGTCGAAACGTTACATCCCTTTTATCCATAGATAGCGATGAGGTCCAACATCCCCTAGGAGGCACAGGTTCTTTAGATGATCGAGAAATATTTTCTGCTCAGGAGAGAATTGATGAGGGGAATTTAGCAGGCCTTCTATTTCCGAAATGATGGCCTCCATTTGCGAGCGGTTGAATACCGTATCGCCATACGCATCTATGTGGATAAGGAGGGGGCACGTCTCCCTGTCTAAAAGAATCGACTGCAGGATATCGAGAGAGATGGATATCTCGTCAGAAAGTGGCCTGCGGAACTCGCTCAGCAGTTGCATTTTTATGCTCGCCATACGTTACACCGGATACATGGTGACTAGGCGGCCCTGCTTATCCCGAACGACCGCGTATCTTGTGCTCAGCTTACCGCCCCTACGCTTCGTGTTGCCGATGATCCTACCCGCGTCCACATAATAGATGATGGTTCCGTACTTCTTCTGATATTTGCCTACTTTTCCTTCGGTCTCACGGGCGAGTTCGCCAAGCACATTTTCATCGATTCCTTCATCCCATACCCCGTCATCGCTCGCTCCATAGGAGTCGTGACCATGCCTGTCAAGGGCATGATCGACTCCGTCGAGATCATGAGGGCAGGGTGCGTTGTGGACAAGAGTGTCCGCTCCTCCGACTGCCACGTAGTACGTGTGAATGTCCGCAACTGTGAGGTTGTGAACACGCTGGTAGCCAGTAGTCCACTTCGCGATTCCCACGACCTGGAGTTGGTTACCGGCGCTGGTTCGCAGCCATTTCCCCGGCTGGAGTTTGGTGGCCTGCACCCAGGCGCGCTGATCGCTGACCCAGAAGGGGTGCTCGTCGGTGGCGATGACCACGCCGGTGGCGCTGCCCTTGTCGCCGTCGGTGTCGACGGTGATCTGCACCAGGTTCTTGACACCCTTGCTGGTGATGAGCGCAATGATGGGTTTCGCCCTCGTGGTGCCGGTCTCGGGGTCGGTGGCGATGACCTTGTCGCCGACCTTGACCTGTTCGATGGGTTTCTCGGTGCCATCGGCCATCACCACCTTGGTGCCGGGCACAAAACTGCTCGGCTTTCCGCATGCCGCGTAGGCCTTCTGCGCGGTCTCCCTGGCCTTTTCGGCGATCTTTAGTTTGTCCTTGGCCGTGACCCAGCTCTTGAAGGCGTTGATGGCGTCGCCCGCGTGTTTCCAGAGCTTCTTGCCGAGCTCGTAGGCCTTCTTCCATTTCCAGGGCAGGGCGTACTTGGTGGCGAGTTTTCCGGCGAGGCCGCCGGCGAGTGAGCCGAGGATGTTGAGTGCGGTTTCGCCGCAGGCGCCGAGGTTGCCGGTGGTGAAGCACTGGATGCCGGCGGTGATGCCGAGTTCGTCGGCGGCGATCTTGGCCAGGGCCAGGACCGCGTCGAGCATCAGTTTGAACTGCCGGTCGACTTCGGCCTTCGCGGCGGCGGCGTTGGTCTCGGCCTGCTGCTTGCGCTGGAGCTTGCAGGCCCGGCTGCTGGGCTTGGAACAGGGATCGGCCTTGCCGGTGGGCGCCTCGGGGCGCAGCCCGGTGGGGTCGGATGCTCCGATCGGGTTGTTGCCCCCGTAGCTGTAGGGGTTGAGCCACTGGGGTTTGTCGAGGCTGAGCAGCGGGTCGGTGGAGACGAACTTGGCGATGGAGGGGTCGTAGTAGCGGGCCGAGAGGTAGTTCAGGCCGGTGGAGTCGTCTTCGATCTTGCCGAGGAAGCCGCGGTCGGTGAAGGGCAGGTCGTCGGAGCCGCGGCGCTGGCCGTAGGGCAGGTAGCGTTCCCGGGCGACCTGGCCGGTGGCGTCGTCGACGGCCAGCTGGGTGGAGCCGTGCAGGCCCGAGGCCAGCCACTTGATCCCGCTCGTGGTGCGCAGCGCGACGGTGGAGCCGTCCGGGCCGGTGTAGTAGCGGGTGGCCTTGACCGTCCCGCCGGACAGCTCCAGCTCCATCGCACCGAGGTAGAGGGTGGCGGTGCCGTCGGGTTCGCGGCGGATCAGCCGTTCGCCGTCGGCGTCGTAGACCATGGAGGTCTCGGCGCCGTCGATGACGGCCTTGTCCAGCTGGCCGAGCGGGTTCCAGGTGAAGGTGCCCTGTTTGCCGCCGACGGTGCGGGCGGTCAGCTGCCCGGCGTTGTCGTAGCCGTAGGTGTCGGTGCCGACGGTGCCGCCGGCGCGGGCGATGGAGGTGACCGCGTTGGGCCGTACCGCCGAGGCGCCCGGGGCGGGGTAGGTGTAGGTGGCGGTGGTCGCCCCGTCGGTCAGGCCGGTGAGGTTGCCGACGCCGTCGTAGGTGTAGCTCTGGTTGTAGGGGTCGACGCCTCCGGTGGCGGGGCCGGTGGCGCAGGAGGCGGCGGTGGTGGTGGTGAACGCCGCGCTCAGGCGGGACAGGCCGTCGTAGGTGAAGCATTCGGACTGGCCCGGTGTGGTGCCGGGGACGGCGGAGGCGGCGTCCAGGATCCGGGTGATCTCACCGGCGGCGTTGTAGGTGACCTGATCATCTTGGGCTGTGACCGGGGTGGCGGTGTCGGCTTTTGCGGTGGTGGTCAGCCGCGACAGCCAGCCGGTCGAGGTGTCCCAGGTGAAGGCCCGCTTCACCTGCGCGTTCGCGCCGTAGTGCCGCTCCGAGACCCGGGCGGTCTCCGAATAGAGCGTGTCCTTGACGTAGGTGGTGGAGCCAGCGTGGTTCGAGGTCAGCGTCTTGGGCAGGCCGAGATCGGTGTAGGACAGGGCGAGCGTCTCGGCCGACAGTCCACCGGCGGCGGGCATACCCTGCCCGGTGAGGTTACCGGCCCGGTCGTAGCCGGCGGTGAAGGCGTAGTCACCGGCCAGCGCGCCCTCGGCGGCGGGGATGGTGAGCTTGGTGCCGGTCGGCCGGTAGGAGTCGTCGTAGCCGGTGACGGTGTCGGTGTAGGCGCTGGCGCCGACGTAGCGGGTGGCCGATGTCAGCTGCCCCTTGGCGAGGGTGTCGTAGACCCACTCGGCGGCCTTGGTGCCGGTGCCGGCCTCGCCGACCCACTGGGCGGTGCGCCGGCCGAGGTCGTCGTAGCTGTAGGAGATCTTCGTGCCGTTGCCGTCGATGCCCCACAGGATCCGGCCCATGGCGTCGTAGCCGGTGGTGCCGCTGCCCGCGTCGGGGTCGGTGGCGGCGGTGCGTCGGCCCAGCCAGTCATAGGAGAAGGTGCGGACGTTGCCATTGGCGTCGGTGACCTTGGCCAGCTGGCCGGCGACGTCGTAGCCGTAGACGGTGTCGTGATGGACGACCGCGTCCTTCCACTCCTCGGTCTTCACCGCCCGCCCGGCCGCGTCCGAGACGGTGGCGGTCTTGCCGCCGACCGGCGGGGTGACCTCGATCCGGTCGGCGCCCGGGTAGGCGGTGGTGGTGCGGCGCAGTTCGGCGGCCAGGCTGCGCTCGATCACCGCGGTGGGGCGCTGCAGGGTGTCGTACAGCGTCTCGGTCCACTGCGGCAGGGCCGTGAGCACCGGGTTGAGCAGCCCGCTGCCCGGCGCGCCGGTGTTGTAGGCCGGCTGGGTGACAGCTCTGGTCAGACCGCGGGCGTCATAGGTGGTGGCCACGACGATCCGCCCGCCCGCCGGGGAGGCCGACTGGACCTCGCGGGCCCGGCCCAGACCGTCGTCGTAGGAGTAGGTGGTCAGATACTTCGCGTTCGTTCCGGTGCCGGACAGCAGCTTGCGCATCGTCGTCCTGGCCGGTGCGGTGGCCGAGACGTCGTAGGCGACGGTCGCGGTCGGGGTGCCGCCGGCGCGTGGCTCGCCCGGACCCCACAGGGTGGTGGTACGGCCCAGCGCGTCGTAGTCGATTTCCAGCCGCTTGTTGTTGGCGTCGACCAGCGAGGCCGGTAGCCCGCTCAGGTGTGAGGACGTGGTGGTGACGGTGTGGCCGAGCGGGTTGGTGACGGTGGCGCCGACGTGCGGCCATCCCACCGCGGGGCTGTAGGAGGTGGTGGTCGTCTTGTTCAGCGCGTCGGTGGAGGTCAGCGGCCGGCCGTAGTCGTCGAAGGTCGCCTTGGTGGTGGAGACGCTGGTGGCGCTCGCGTAGGTGCGGGTCTCGGTGACGTTGCCGTCGCTGGGGGCGTTGGTCGCCGGGTCGGTGCCGCCGTCGTACAGGCTGATGCTCTTGGCGAGCACCGCGCCGGTGGCGCAGTCGTCGCCGGAGCGCCGCTCGACGGTCGAGGGCAGGTTGGTGAACCACTGCCCGGCGGCGACGTTACGGGCGTACGTCGTGGTGGAGCAGGTGTTGTCGGTGGCGATCGCGGTGTCGCCGTAGTCGTTGACCTTGTTGGGCAGTCCGTCGGCGTTGTAGGCGGTGCGTGACTCGGTCCACCGCCAGGTGCCGCCACTCACCTGTTCGCGGCTGCGTTCCTTGGTGCGCAGCACGAACGCCGGGTCCTGCACCCCCGGGCCGCTGCCGGTGGACTGGACCGTGTACTCATACCTGGTCGATTCGACCTCGGCGAAGGTACGCGGACTCAAAGAGGTCAGCTTCCAGCTCTGCTCCTGCAGCACCTGGCCTTGCAGGGCTTTGACGTCGGTGACCGTGGTGCCCTCGAAGTTGGTGACAGAGGTGCCCATGCCGCGCAGGAAGGTGTCAGAGGTGACGGTGAAGTCCGCCGGGTCCGACCCGGATCCGCGGGTGGTGCGTACGGTGGCGTACCCGCGCCAGTCGGTGGACGGCGGCACCAGCCCCGGCTGGGCGTACTCCACTGGTGAAGCCCAGCCCGGCCCGCCCAGATACTCGTAGCCGTTGACCATGTCCGGGGAGGCGGCGACCATGTCGCGTTCGGTGACCTTGGTGACCAGCTGCTTGTAGTACAGCGTCCAGGCCTCGTTGCCCCCCTCGCTCATGTCGATCTTGTAGCAGTCACCCGTGTGGTCGTTGAAGTAGTTGGTGCCGTCGCGGCCTTTGCCGCCCGAACACGGGTCGGCCTGGCCGTAGACGACCTCGATCCGCCCGCCCATCCCGTTGGCGATCGCGCCGATCCGCGGCACCATCCGCCACGACAGCAGATCCGTCCAGTCGGACATGTCGTCGTAGACCATCTTCCCGGCCAGCATGGTCGCGTCGAAGTCGGTCGCAGGCAGCGTGATGCTCCCGCCGGCCAGACCGGTCTGCTGGACCGTGTCCAGCCACAGCAGCGGGTCGTACGGCGCGCCGAAGTCGGTGCGGGTGTAGACCCACGTGTAGGTCATGTTCAGCCGGGTCACCGGATCCCACGCGCTGGTGGCCGGGTTGAGCGACTCGGTCAGCACCGAATCCAGCCTGCGGGTGGAGTAGAAGGCGATCGCACCGTTGGCACACCCCACCTGAACGTCACATTTGAGGTCGGTCGGCACATCGGTCGACCCACGATCGGACGTGGTGAAACTCGTCCGGGTGGTCGGCACACTGCCGGCCACCTGGGTGTTGTGGCCCCACTCGGCCTTGGCCAGGAACCCGCCCCGGTCATACGGCAGCACCCGATAGGCCTCATGCAGACAACTGGGCAGGCAGAAGTAGTTGGTCTCCCGGTTATAGGTGTAGTCGATGACGTTCTCGTTGGCATCGATCGACTGGTCCAGATTCCACCGCCACACCCCGGTACAGGTCGGCGGGATCGCATCGGCGATATACCGGTCGTAACACGGCTCACCGGACTCGTTGCCGACATACGGCACCTGCCACTGAGCGTCCTTGCGGTAACCGAACCGGGAGACCTGCCCCTCGGCCGAGGTCACCTTCCAGTACGCCTGGCTGTCGGCGCCACCGGGCAACTGCTCGATCTTCCAGCCGAAGTCCGGCACCGTCTTCCACAGCCCCGAGATACGGTCCTTGACGATCTGCGCCGACCGGCCACCGACATTGAGCACCAGTTCCGACTGCGACATGTCGTTGGTGGTCGCGTCGCCGTCGTTGGCGTCCGGTGACTCCCAGCACAACGCCTTGCCCGCGGTGCCGATCTCCTCGGCCGTCCAGATCAGGTCAGCTTGCTCGTTGTAGAAGTTGTCCACGATGCAGCGGCGGAATTTACGCTCGATGAACCCGCTGTTCAGCTCCCAACCGGCACCCACCACCCCGGACTGGTTGTTGGTCCACGACCCCTGACCGTCCACCGAAGAGGCCTCGTACCCCAGCGACAGGTCGGGGCCATTGCCGATCGGCGACGGCGCTTCGGGCAGCGGGTAGTCGTAACTGAACGACCCGCCCGAGGTGCCTGCCTGCCAGGTGCCCGACGGCTTGAGGTCGGTGGCGCCGAAGTTGCCGTCCGGGCCGGTCAACCCGGCGGCCATCAGATACACCGAACCCTCGGCCAGCCGCTTGGCCGCCGTCGCCTCGGCCGCCGCCTTCGCGGCGGCCTTCGCGTCGTTCTTCGGCGCAGCGGGGACCTTGGCCGGTGCAGCCTGTCCGATCTCCACCTCCGCCACCAGCACACCGGATTTCAGGTCGTTGGTCGCCTTCACCGCCTGCGGGCGCACCACGCACTCGCGCGGACGCGGCGTCTGGACGGCGCAGGCGGGCAGGCGCCAGATTTGCAGGCGGCCGGCGAAGTTACCGCCGAACCCGTCACGGAAGCTCGCGTAGGAGAACTCCGCCCGCACCTTCCCGGGTTGATCACCACCGTCGACCCGCTCGAACCGGGCCGCCACCCCCACCCCGCCCAGCTTGCGTACCGCCTCGACCGGCAGCGTCTCCACCTTCACCGTGCCGACCTCGGCACCGGACTTCACCGCGCCCACCCGGACCGGCAACTCACCGGCCCGCACCAGAGTGGATTTCACCTCCACCTCGGCGCTGCCCGGCTTGGGCCACACCGGATCCTTTCGCTCCACCGCAGGTGCGCTTTCCTCCGCACCTTTACCGAGCTTGGGTTTCGGTACGGCACGTCCATCCACCGACGGCTCGGGATCCGACGTGGGAACGGCCGCGGCCGCCGGCTGAGTCAGACGTTCGGGAACCCCCACCCCGGAGATCAGAACCGCCATCACAACCCCGATCACCAGGGCCATCAGCCGAACTCGCACGCGCCGAACCCGCATCCCGAACCCTTCCGCAGGCACGCTGACGCAGACCCCAGATAAGGGGCCTTCATGCGTCAGAGAGCAGATAAAGAGCAAATAAGAGGACGATCACCGTGGATGTTGATCGAGATGACAAGAACGGTCAACACACAGAAAAGTGTCTTACCAGTTACTCGGGGCAATGATCTGCCGCGATGCCGCAACTTCGAGACCTTGTTAAGCCTGGTAAAGATCACAGTCGTGAACGTGCACCGACGGGCGAGAACCCGCAAATCCCTGAATGTGACTTACCTCACACAAAATACCGAAACCCCGCTATTTGGCGGCCCGGATCACCTCGACAATCATCGAGCGGTCGTCGGGATGGGCTTGGGCCAGGCGCTCCAGCGCATACGGGCCAGCCAGGCGAACGAGGGCTTAGGCGTGGCCGAGTTGCTCGGCGGCACGACCTCTAGTACTCCAGTGACATTTTGAGATCAGGGTTGAGATCGGCGCTGGTAGTGGCATCGACGGGCGATGGCCTGATGGCGGCGTCGCCACTGTGACCAGCGCAAGATCTCCGCTATCCGGCGGGGCCGGGCGGAAGGAGTACGGCCGGCAGACGGCGGATCTCGGGCATCGTCAGCGCTATATGCCGGTCGTCGGTAACTGGCTGGGCCGCGGCGACCACGGCCAGAAAGGCCAGGGCGAGCAGGGTCTACGCTGTCGGCCACGGCCATCACGCGATCTTCGAGTGTCTTCACAAACTCCGAATGATCGCGTGATGGCCGTCTTCGTGCGACCCCGCCTGCCGAAGATCGCAAAGTGTCACTGGAGTACTAGAAGGCGTTGCGAGCTGGTCTTTTGGCATTCACTGGTTCTCATCGTTTCGCGCTGTTTCTCGTGCCCATGTGCCCTGAGTGTGCCCTGCCCTCGTAGATCTGGGTGATCTCGGATGCCGGGTGCCGTCACTTGCGGAAACGGCTCGATCATGTCGCTGAGCAGCGGTTACGTTTGCGGGCGTCTCACGTCACTTCTTACTGCTTTTGGTGCTCTCACGGAACAGCGACGGAACAGAGCAGAGTTCGGCAGATCCGTCGATTCCGCCTACTTGCCGCTCACCTGTCTGGGCTTCCCTGACCCCTTTCAGGGGTGAGTTCAGGCCGTCACGCCTAAAACGTGGCCAGTGATGGCAGCTTGGCTGCCGCGAGGTCCTCATCAAGCCATGAGAGCTCGCCGGCGTAGGCGGCGGCCCAAGCATGCCCCATCGACGCAGCCTCAGGTCGCAGCGAAATGACGACCGTTTCTCTCGCTAGATGTGGCGCCACAAGCCGCTTCAGCACCGCACCATTCGCTGTCTCGATAGTCGTCTCCGCTACCTTCGGATCTGTAGCCCCTACAGACACCGCCAGCCTGCGGCCTTGGCCGCACGTGCCACTTCCAACCGAAGCAGGAGGTGGCGCCAATCAGAGTTTGTTGGCTCTTGCCGCAACTGCTGTAGCACGGGTTCAAAGGTTGGCTCGCCCGCAGCCGATTCAAGTCTTAGTGCGAGCATCAAAAACCGTGGGAGCGCTGCGCGGTGACTCGCAAACATCAACAGTTCGGCCGGCAAACGCCCCCGCTTCCGGTACTGCCGCCGAAGCCAAGACGGTCCCAGCGTTGTCGAGAGCGATTCGACCACCTAGTCAATGGCCATCTTGCCTGCCTCGCTGAACGCTGCCCCATTAGACAGATGTCTCAGCAAGTCCCACTCAGGAGTTTCTACATCCATGGGCATCAGCATGGAGCCCGTATCCCTGCGTCGCCACACGTTTACGTCGATGGTTGCAAATAAGTTGGGCGACGTAGCCAGCTTACCGATGGTACAGGTCCACACGCGCGGAGTACCGCCCGCGACGCAAGTTCCGGGTGGAGATCTAGAGACCGGAGGACATCTGAAAGAGATCAGGCATCTGTTAGGCAGGATCCAGCTCAACTTGGAGAGTAGCGCGGTCAAGCGGTAACCCGGTGAGATCGAGCGTTGACGCATACGAACTCCTCGGGTGTTTGGAGCGAGCCAGTAATGACGAGTGAAACGAGATAATGCGATTCATCCACCATGCGGCTGGTTGTTGCGCTACCTTTCGCCCATGTCGATCCAGCTTGTGTCCGCGCTCATTGGACTGGGTGGCGCTCTCATCGGTGCAACGGCAGCCATGGCAGTCGCTCTCATCAACCATCGCCTGAAGACGCGACAAGACCTACGTGAGCAGCTAATCGATGGCTTCATCGAGTCTCTAAAAGGGGACACCGTAGCAGCATTAGCAGGTACGAAGCTGCAAGCCGCACGCATTGGTGACCGCAAGTTACTACGCAAGTACTATGAAGCAGATAATGTCTACGAGGTAGTGGACGCAATGCACTCGATCTTGCTGAGTGCTATGAATGCAGAGCGGTCTGCTCAGAATCTTCAGCCGCTCGAACTATGTGACATTGACCACCTGGTTCTATCCCCTGAGTCAGCAGCGCAGCAGCAGGCGTGGAGAAAATCTCCCTCTACTTTTGCGGTTGACCCCTCGTTGCGAATTAAGACCGATCGAGCCAAGGTCCAAGGTGAATCGCGCGACAGGGGCCCGAGGACAACCATGAAACGCGGAACAAAGCAATCTTGAGCCCATACAGGGATCAAACCGGCTTGAGCTAGGGCGCATGTCACATCAGTATGAGCGAGAACGTGAAGCGTGTCTTGTGCTGGTGTCATATGAGCGCCTACTTGCAAACGGGAGCCAGTCACGACGTGGAGGGTCTCTTTCCCTAGTCGGGCGTGTGGGGACGGTCGTCGGCGACAGGGGTTGTGTGCCTCCGTTGCTGTACTTCGCTGCTGTAGGGCCAGGTCGTTCTCATCCACGCGAGCGTACCCAAGGGACCAGCCATTTCTTTGATGATTTCTCGGCGTCGTTGCCGGTATTGGGCGCTTCGGCAGCGGCTGAGCACCAGAGGTGGGCCGTCCGCTCGCGGCTGGCGGGTCCCGGCGGGCTGAACCCCCGTCACCACGACAAAAAGATTTCGGCTGCACTGTCGAGAGCGCCCGCACGTCTCCGACAGAGAGGGTGAAGCACGGCACACACCAAGGAGACCACCGTGACCACAACGACTACGCCATCGACCAGGACCGCTACCCGGACCCGCAGCCGCATCCGAACCGCGCTGTCCTGGGTCGTGCAGCTCGGCCTCGCTCTGCAGTTCGCCTCCGGCGGGCTGCTGAAGCTCTTCGGCGACGCGCAGATGACGGCCATGTTCGCCGAGATCGGGGTCGGCCAGTGGCTGCGGATCGTCGTGGGTTGCCTCGAGCTCGCGGGTGCCGCCGGACTACTCGTCCCGCAGCTGGCCCGCGCGGCCGCCGTCGGACTCGTCGCGCTGATGATCGGCGCCACCATCACCAACGTCGCGGCGCTCGGCACCAGCCCGGCGCTGCCGCTGGTGTTCTTGCTGCTGGCGGCCGCCGTTGCGGTACTGCGGCACGGCCATCGCTGACCCTTCACCTTTACATCAGAGGAGAACATCGTGACCGCGACAATGAACACCCTGCGCAGCCTGGAACCGCTCGTCGGCACCTGGGCCATCGATGGCCCCGGCCTGTCGGGTACGGTCCGCTACGAGTGGATGGACGGCGGCGGCTTTCTCGTACAGCACGTCGAGCTCGTCCAAGATGGTGAGGTCAACCGCGGCGTCGAGTACATCGGCTTCCACGCCGAAAGCGGCCAGCTGCGCTCACACTTCTTCAGCCAGAACGGCGAGATCCTCGAGTACGTCTATGAACTGGCCGACGATACCCTCACAATCTGGTACGACGGCGTCGACTCCCCGGCCAAGTTCGTCGGCGCCTTCGACGCCGATGGCGTGCACAACGCCGGCGCCTGGCAGTGGCCGGGCGGCGGCTACGAGTCGAACATGACGCGGGTGGAGGAGCTGGCCCGATGAAGTACATGATCATGACCTTTGGCGAAGCGTCGGCGTGGGACATCCTGGGCCTCGGCGCTACGGAGGCGACCTGGTCTCCAGAGGAGGTCGCCGAGCACTTCCGCTCCATGTCGGCGTTCTACGCCGACCTCGCGGCCTCCGGCGAAATGGTGACCGGCTTCGGGCTGGCCGACCCCTCGCACACGATGACCGTGGAGATCCGTGACGGGCGGCCCGTCGCCTCCGATGGACCGTATGCCGAGGCCAAGGAGGTGCTCGCCGGGTTCGGGGTGATCGACGTCGCCTCGCACGACCGAGCGGTCGAGTTGGCCGCGCGCTTTGCGGCGATCGTGCACAGCCGGGTGGAACTGCGGCCGATCATGGACGACGCCGGCCGGGAGATGTGACCGTACCCCCGCGGATGGAGGACCTGCTGCGCGAGCTCGCGCCGCAGGTCCTCGCCGCACTCACGCGCCGCTACGGCCACTTCGACCTCGCCGAGGAGGCCGTTCAGGAGGCGCTGCTCGCGGCCGCGACCCAGTGGCCTAAGCAGGGCATGCCGGACAATCCGCCGGGCTGGATGACCACAGTCGCCACCCGCCGTATGACCGACCTGCTGCGCAGCGAGCAGGCCCGCCGCCGACGTGAGCAGCAAGAAGCATTACGCGTGTTGCCCGCCGACCTGCTGTCACCGGCGGCCGACGTCCCGCCTGCCGGGGACGCGGACGACACCCTGCTGCTGTTGTTCCTGTGCTGCCATCCCGCGCTGAATCCGCCCGCGCAGGTCGCGCTCACCCTGCGGGCGGTCGGCGGCCTGACCACCGCTGAGATCGCCCGCGCGCTCCTGCTACCCGAGGCGACGCTCGCGCAGCGGATCAGCCGCGCGAAGAAACGCATCCTGGAGGTGGGCGGCCGGTTCCGGATGCCCGATGACCGGGATCGCACACGTCGCCTCGACGTCGTCCTGCACGTGCTGTACCTCATCTTCAACGAGGGCTACACAGCCACAGCAGGGGAGTCGCTGCATCGCGGCGAGTTGTGCGCGGAGGCGATCCGCCTGGCCCGGATGGTGCACCGGCTGCTGCCAGATGTCCCTGAGGTGAGCGGGTTGCTCGCCGAGATGCTGCTCACCGATGCCCGCCGTCCGGCCCGCATCGGCGTGGACGGCGAACTGGTCCCGCTCGCGGAACAGGACCGCGGCCGGTGGCGCCGGGTGATGATCGATGAAGGCATCGCGTTGCTGACCGACGCATTGCCGCGCAAGCGGCCAGGTCCGTACCAGTTGCAGGCCGCGATCGCCGCCGTGCACTCCGAGGCGAGACGCTTCGAAGACACCGACTGGGCGCAGGTTGCCGCCCTCTACCAGGTGCTCGACCAGCTCGCTGACAACCCGGTGGTCACGTTGAACCGCGCTGTGGCGGTGGCGATGTTGAGCGGCCCCGCAGCTGGGCTGGCCGTCCTTGAGACAGTAGCCGGGGACCAGCGGATGGCCGGCCATCACCGGCTGCACGCGGTGCGCGGGCACCTGCTTGAGGAAGCCGGCGAGAGGGCGGCTGCGGCCGCGGAGTACCGTACCGCAGCCCGACTCACGACCAGCCTTCCCGAGCGCCGCTACCTACTGACCCGCGCTGCCCGGCTGGATGTGCGCTGACACCCTCGAATCTTCGACTCTCCAGGCCGCAGCGCGGCGTTACACGTGGATATCGAGACGAGGACGGCGGGTCAGGACCACGCCAGTGAGGGACGTCAAGGATCAGCACATAGCGCAATCGCCGTGACTGTGCCGCGTAACCGGCCCGGCCGCGTCCGTGATCTGCCGTTCTGTCCGGCCCTGGCTCGCACTTGCGGGCCTAAGGACGCCAGCACTTCTCGAAGAGCGACCGATGAGGCATGCGCCGAGCCGGTGATGAGGAGACATCCGTGAGCGCGGAAGCATGGCTCCGGCTCCGATCACAGTTCATGCTTGGGCAGAGACTACAAGGGACCGTTCTCCCTGCTCCGTGGCCCGCCGGAGTGACCGGGATCTTCGTGGATCTCCGTCTCCCCGTGGTCGGCTTTGTGGACGTCCTTCTCCTGTCGCATGACTCCGGCCGATGGCCCGCGGTGGGAACGGTGACGGACTTTCAGATCTGGTGGATGGACGAACGACCCCAGATCCGCCTCAAGCCCATTGACCCGGCCCATCTCCGCGACGACTTCGACGACTGGGCCATCAGGTTCCGCGGTTACGCATGACATTTGCTGATCGTCGCGGCGGAATCGAGGATCAATCCCGCCGTCTTCGTCTCACGGGCCATGAAGCCCTCGCCCCTGGTTAGCATCCCGTTCGAAGACACCTCACTCTTGATCACCTTCTATGGATGTCCACCCACACCCAGGGACGGTGTTAGCACTTCCGTTAGCAAGATCACATCTTTTGGGTGCTGTCCCCACGAGCTGACAGCATCAGCGTTCAAGCTGAGAAGCATGAAGCGGATCAACCATCGTGATCGCTAAGCCGCGTACACCACCTCCGCGGACGTCGCTGAGAAAACGTCACTTACGGGTGCCCGCAGGTAGGGACTTTCAGTTGTCGTGCATGAATCACATAGGCGACAAATCGGCCCACCCGAATGGGTCTGGTGCTGTAACATTCGAGTAAGCTTCTTGTTACCTTAACGCGGATATAGCACGATCCTGTCAGCTGGCCTGTTTATCCTCCTCATACCTTTCAAGGAGGAACGGATGCCAGGTCCTCGCGACTACACCCAAGGCACCAAATCCGCTCTTGCGCATCTCAGCGGCGGACTGTGCTACTACCCCGGCTGCCCCGAGCCTGTCCTGCGGGAGGACGAGGGCAAGTACTACATCATCGGGTTCATCAGCCATATTCGAGCTGCATATCCGAACGGTCCAAGATTTGATAATACGATGGATGACGATGATCGTCGCGACATCAAAAATCTCATCTTCCTGTGCGAGCCTCACCATCTCCGCATAGACAAGGAGCGCCCCCAGGACTATTCAGTGGAGACACTTCACCGATGGAAGGAACAGCGAGAAGCTAGTCCCGCTGAAGCACTCAAACGTCTACGTGAAGTTACACCCAGCGGCCTGAAGCAGATCGTCGCGGAGGGCCTTAAGGTTCGTGACGATAAGATAGTCTCCGCCCTAACACGCCTAGAGAAGACCGATCGAGGGGCAGCTATGGCCCTCCGCAGCGTCATCGACGAACTAGCCGAGGTTTACTCCAAAGGACGTCGCGCACTGGACCCAGATCTAATCGAGACTCTAGACAGGGCTTCCAGGAAACTTTCCAGATGGGATCCTGTGCACTTTTCCAGCCTAGAAAGCGCAGCTGATAAACTATCCCGGATCCTCGACTCCGGTATGGTCGATGATCTTCTTCGAGCCAGCCGTAGATTCCCCGAGCGCTAGGATCGAAAGCATGAAGCCTCTGTCCGATACGGACAGAGGATACTTTTTTATGCGCTAATCATATCCGATGCTGCACTGCGCCCTTCGTTTCCACGGATCAGCGTCAACCTCGAAGCAGCCATCACTCACCTGCACGCCACACTCGACGGTAAGCAGCTCACCATTACCGGCTCAGCCGCATTCATCGACGGTGAGCGCATCGAGGGCACCACTAAGACCGGCCGGAAGCGCGTCGTCAGTCTCGACGACGGAACGGTCAAGGTTCTGAAGGTGCACAGGAGCCAGCAGGCCACGCCACAACACTGCTCCTGGCTGTCAACGGCCAAGTGCGTGTGGGTCTGGCCCACTTTGCATGGCCACGGACATCGGACGCCATGGTGCCGTTCTCGGGAATCGTGACGACAACGCTCCGTCGAAGATCCACGCGCTTTGCCGAACTCCTCGGCGAGGCGCGCACTGTTCTGCACGCTCATTTGGCGCACCCGACACCTAAGCCCGGCCTCCCTGAGTGCGCCTCCCGAATTCCTCCCACAGCCAGAGGCTGCAGCCCTGAGGCAGGCAGGGGAATAGGAAACCAAGGCGGCCAGGCTTACGATGGCCTCTCCACCTCAGGGCACACGGACGGCACTCATCCAGTTCGATGAGCAGCCCTGATACGTAGCCGTTGCTGTATTTTGCTGCTGCACAAGATCAAAAAGGCCACTCCCTGATCATGGGAGATGGCCTCTGAAGTGTGGTGGAGCCTAGGAGATTCGAACTCCTGACATCCTGCTTGCAAAGGGGAGCCGGTAACCACCTGGGGAACTCCTCGGCCTGCTCAAGCGTGTGATGGTGGATGTTGACATGAGGGGTTGTGCGGCCCTGTCACGGTGCCCTGGTTGAGGATCGAGGTAAAGGTGCCCGTCGGTGACGGCGCCGGCCACCTCACCCGGAACATCGGTAGAAGGCATCGGGGCATTTTAAGGAAACCTCGGAGCTGACGAGGACGAACGCGAGGGGCTGTGGAAAACCCACGGCACCCATGGATTCCTCGGGCGCGGGCATGATCCGGGGCATGGAAGTCCTCAGCAGCCGGATTCTCCTCCGCCCCGCCGACCCCGACCGCAGCCGCCGGTTCTACCGCGACGGGCTGGGCCTCGCGGTCTACCGCGAGTTCGGGCCGCCCGGCGATCCGGGGGTGGTGTTCTTCCTCGGCCAGGGATTCCTGGAGGTCTCCGGGCGCTCCGAGGGCGCGTCCGGCCAGGCGGTCGGAATATGGCTCCAGGTCCGCGACGTCCGGGCCGAGCACGAACGGCTGGCCGCCCTGGGAGTCCAGGTGACCCGGGAGCCGCGGCAGGAGCCGTGGGGCCTCGTCGAGATGTGGATCGAGGACCCCGACGGGACATCCGTCGTCCTCGTCGAGGTCCCCGAGGACCACCCGCTCAGGCGCGACCAGCGGCCGTCCTGAGCACGACCGCCCCGGCCCCGGTGGCGGCCGTCCTCGCGCGAGGGCCCCCTCGCGCCAGCGCCCCCTTGGGCGCGGTCCGCTCCCCGGCGCGGGTCGGCCAAGCGGCCCGCTCTTGGGCGCAGTCAGAGCCAAGCGGTCCGCTCCCCGGCGCGGGTCGGCGCTCTTGGGCGTGGTCAGAGCCGGGCGGCCCGCTCTCCGGCGTGGGTCAGAGCCAGGCCGTGAGAGCGGGAGGCGGGGCACCGTGCTCGTCGGTGAGCGTGCCCGCCCCGCGCCCGGTCAGCCAGCGGGCCAG
Organism: Streptosporangium sp. CA-115845; assembly: GCF_050943795.1. Taxonomy (NCBI): domain Bacteria; kingdom Bacillati; phylum Actinomycetota; class Actinomycetes; order Streptosporangiales; family Streptosporangiaceae; genus Streptosporangium; species Streptosporangium sp. CA-115845. The sequence continues at coordinate 9,251,369 of NZ_CP191988.1, forward strand.
TTCGCCGGGCTCGCCCCCGACCCGCACCGGCGTGCCCGGCCCGTCGACCGACCAGGTACGGCCGGTCGCGCTCACCAGCGACAGGGCGGGGTCATCCCCCTTCACTGAGCGGCGGGCGGCGACGTCGGAGAGGAGCTCCTCGCACAAGTCGACCGGCAGGTCGGCGAACGCGACGCCGGCGTCGAGGTCGACGGCGTGGACGGCGACCTCCCGGACGCGCAGCCAGGGGATCTCGGACGCGGGGACGGTGCGGCCCTGCGCGGTGACGACCGGCGCGCCCCACTGCCGGTCGTCGAGCGCGGCGAGATCGGCGAGGAGCCCGGCGCTGTGCTTGGAGACCAGGTCGCGCAGCCGTCCGGCGGGCCAGGAGGCGCCCTCCGCTATCTCCGCCGCGCGCTGCTCCGGCGAGGCGTACATCGGATTGGGCTCGCCGGTGCGGGCCCAGGAGGCCAGCCGGCGCAGCGCGGCGGCGTTGAAGCCCAGGTGGGCCACCAGATGCCGCCGGGACCAGCCGGGCAGTGGCGTGGTGCCGTCGAGGTCGGCGTCGGCGAGCCGGTCGAGCGCCCCGGCCAACAGGTCCGTGCCGCGCTCCATCCACTCCAGCGACCGGATACGGGCGGTGTCTCCCCCGGTCACGACGGGTCCGAAGCGGGGACACGGGCGACGTTGTCCAGCCTCCCGATGCCGCTGATCTCGGTGACGAGCCGGGAGCCGTCGGCCAGGTAGCGGGGAGGCTTCCGGGCGTGCCCCACACCGCCGGGGGTGCCGGTGGCGATGACGTCGCCCGGCCGCAGGGTCAGGATGGTCGAGACGTAGCGGACCAGTTCGACCGGGTCGAAGACCAGGTCGCCGGTGCTCGCCTCCTGCACGGTCTCACCGTCGACCGACCCGGTGAGGGTGAGTGCCGGACGCACGCCGCCGGGCAGTTCGTCGGGGGTGACCAGCACCGGGCCGATGGGCGTGGTGCCCTCGAACGTCTTGCCCTGCAGCCATTCCGGCGAGCGGTACTGCCAGTCGCGCATGGTGACGTCGTTGACGACGGTGAACCCCGCGATCGCCGCCTCGGCCTGCTCGACGGTGGCCCGCCGTACCGTGGCTCCGACGACAACGCCCAGCTCCGCCTCCCAGTCGACCGCGCCGGACTCCGGCGCCAGCTCGATGGTGTCGGTGGCGCCGATCAGCGCCTCGGGGTACTTAGCGAAGAGCGTCGGGAACTCGGGGAGCTCCCGGCCCATCTCCAGGATGTGGTTGCGGTAGTTGAGCCCGACGCAGATCATCTTGCCGGGGTGGGGGACGACCGGCGCGAACCCCTCCCCGGTGGGCTCGATCCCGGCGCCCCGGGCGGTCGCGGCGTGCTCCCGCCAGTCGGGGCGGGCCAGGAGGGCGCCGACGTCCGACGCCCCCAGGTCGACGTATCCGCCGTCCTCCACCCGCACCGCGCGGGTGCCACCGGGGACGCGAAGGGTCGCGAGTTTCAACGGGGTGCTCCTTCCACATGCGAGCGGTCCTGGTGCAGACGCTCGAAGATCGGGGTGTCGCTGAACCGGAAGAGGTCGAGGCCGGTTTCGGCGCCGACGGTCAGCGGCTGCCAGGAGGGGACGACGAACAGGTCCCCTCTCTCCACACTCCACCGGCGGTCGCCGACGGTCACCTGCCCGCGTCCGTCGAACACCTGCCAGACCGAGGAGCCCACCTCCCGCCGGGTCGCGGTCAGCGCGCCCTCGCGCAGCCGGTGGAACTCGGCTCGGATCGTCGGCATGACGTCGTGGCCGGTGGTGGGGTTGGTGAAGCGCACGGCGGCGTGGCCGGGTTCGACCACGCCCGGGTGCCCCTCGTCCTCCAGGTCGAGCTGGTCGCGGAGGGCGGCGTCGGTGTGCTCCCAGCGGTAGGCGGCGATCGGCGAGGAGGGGGTGTCGCCGAGCCGGGAGACGGGGCGCAGCCCCGGGTGGGCCCAGAGCCGTTCCGAGCGCGACCGGTCCGGCGTCTCGGTGGTCGACACCTGCTCGGGGCCGAACTCGAAGAAGGCACTGTCCGTGGCGTGGACGAAGGGGATGTCCAGGCCGTCCAGCCAGGCCATCGGCTCGGTGGCGATGTTGTGGTGGCCGTGCCACCGCCAGCCGGGCGTGAGCAGGAAGTCGCCCCGGCGCATGGCCACCGGGTCGCCGTCGACGACGGTCCACACGCCCTCGCCCTCCACGACGAACCGGAAGGCGTTCTGGGTGTGCCGGTGCTCGGGCGCCACCTCTCCCGGGCGGAGGTACTGGATCGCCGCCCACAGAGTCGGCGTCGCGAACGGCCGCCCGCCCAGGCCCGGGTTGGCCAGCGCGATCGCCCGCCGCTCACCCCCGCGCCCGACGGGGACCAGCTCCCCGGCCCGCCCGGCCAGGGGCAGCATCGCGCTCCACCGCCAGACGTGCGCAAGCGCCTTGGACCGCGGACTCCGCGGCATCAGGTCGCCGATCTCGGTCCAGAGCGGCACCAGCAGTTCCTCTTCGAACCCCCGGTAGAGGGAGTCAAGCTCGGGTGTGCGCTCCGGCTGGTCCGGCCCCTGCCCCGCCGTGATGCGGACGGTCCCCCGCGTGCTGTCGACGGACATGTCATGGCTCCTTGGTCGCGGTGGCGGCCGGCCCGGCCGGGCGGCACAGGCGTCGGCCCACCACCGACAGGTGTTCGGTCGTCGCCTCGCGGGCGCGGACCGCGTCGCCGGCCGCGATGGCGTCGTATATCTCCTGGTGGGCGACGAGCGTCCGCCGGGTCGCCTCGGCGTCGGTGCCGGCCGCGTAGTGGGCATGGCAGGAGCGGGCGAGTGACTGCAGCGAGGCCGCGATGGCCGGGTTGCCGCTGGCCACGCCCAGGGCCACGTGGAAGGCCACGGACTCCTGGGTGAAGCGGCCGGAGCTGGAGGCCGCCGCCCGGGAGCCCTCCAGGGCCTCCCGCAGCGCGGCCAGTCCGTCCGTCCTCCGGCGGAAGGCGGCCAGTTCGGCGGCGGCCGGCTCCAGCGCGCTCTGGGCCTCGATCAGCTCCTGGGGGGACAGGCCGCTTTCGTGCAGCCGTACCGAGAGGGCGTCGGCGAACGCCTCGATCCGGTCGTCGGGGGTGCCGTCGTCGGCGGCGTCGAGCCGCCGGTAGCCGCCCGCCCAGTACAGCAGAGGCCGGCCCGCCGTCCCGCCCGCGGCGGCGACCTCGCCGATGAGGACGCGGTGGTCGCCTCCCGGGAGGATCGCGTGCAGCCGGGCGTCGAACCAGCTCAGGCAGCCCGTGACGACGGGTGCCCCGGTCTGCTCCTCGTGGGTGGCGACTCCGGGGAACGCCCCCTCCGCCCGGCCGCGCCCGCGCGTGGAGAAGTACTGCGACACGTCCCGCTGACCGCTCTCCAGCACACTGACCGCGAAGCGGCCGGCGGTGTCCACCTCCTCCAGGAAGGGGCTGTGGGCGTTGATGGACACCGCCACCAGCAGGGGGTTCAGCGAGAGGGAGACGAACGAGGTGGCGGTGATGCCGTACAGGTGGGCGCCGTTGCGCGTCGTCACCACGGTGACACCGGAGGCGAAGAGGCCGGCGGCGCGGCGGAAGGAGTCCACGGCGGTGCCCGGAGCTGTCGTCGGCGCGCTCATGGGCTACTCCCCCGCCCTCTCGTGGCCGGGCGGATACCCGAGGCCGCGGAATCCGTAGATGTCCAAGGTGAGCTCTCCGTCTCGCAGGCGGCGCATGTAGGCGTCCTCCTTGGCCGTCCGCTGCCGGGCCGCCTCCACAACGCGCCCGGCCTGGTCCGCGGGGATGACGACGATCCCGTCCTCGTCCGCCACGACCAGGTCACCGCGCCTGACGGGCCGTCCCCGCAGGAGGATCGGGGAGCCGACCGTGCCGGGCCACTCCTTCACCGTCCCCCGGATCGCGACGTGCGTGCTGAACGCCGGGAACCTCAGGGCGCGCATGCGTTCGGTGTCGCGCACACCGCCGTCGATGACCAGGCCGACCACCCCGCGCCGCTGCGCGGCGACCGCCAGGACCTCGCCCCAGTAGCCGAACGGCGCGGCGCCCGCGTCGACGACGAGGACGTCGCCGGGGCGCGCGGCCTCCAGCGCCCAGTGCAGGGGGAGGTTGTCCCCGGCCGCGGCCTGGACGGGCAGCGCGGTCCCGGCGAGGCGGGCTCCGGTCCAGGCCGGGCGGAACGCGGGGTCCAGATCGCAGGCGAGCCCGGACGCCTCGTACAGGGTGGCCGACCCCATGGCCAGCAGTTCCCCGGTGTCGGCGTCGGTGCCGACGTGACCGTCCGTACTGCTCGGCGCGCTCAAGACGCTTCCTTCCGCTGCAGGTCGTGGTAGCCGTAGGCCGCGCGGGCCTCGGCGACGGTGGATCCGTCGAGCGCCTTCCGCAGGATCCCGTCCTCGCGCTCGGAGATCTCCTCGGCGACCGCCAGAACCCTGTCCTCGCAGTCTCGCGGCACGGCGACGACCCCGTCCTGGTCTCCCACGATGAGGTCGCCCGGCCGGACCTGGACTCCGCCGATGTTCACCGGCTCCTGGACCTGGGCGACCTCGACGCGGTCCTTGCCTGTGCGCATGAACCGTCCCCGGCTGTAGATCGGGTAGGCGAGGTCCAGCGCCCGGTGCACGTCGCGGCAGACGCCGTCGATCACGGTTCCGGCGATGCCGCGGGCGTGGGAGACCGCGGTGAGGATGTCACCCCAGACGGTGCAGTCGAGGCGGCCGTCGTTGTCCAGCACGACGACGCCGCCCGCGGGCACGTCGTCCAGGTAGTCGCCGACGGTCCCCGGCGGGGTACTCGCCGAGACGTAGCGCACCGTGTAGGCGCGGCCGACCATCCTCTGGCCGGGGCCGAGCGGCGCGATGCCGAGCAGGCTGCCGGTACGGCCCAGGCGGTCGAGGGCGTCGGAGACGCTCGCGGTGGAGAGCGCGGCGAACCGCTGTTCGATGCTGTCGGTCATGGGACCGCCTCCGCGGTGATCGTCGGGAACTGGGAGTCGTGCATCACGTCGATGACGTCGCGCCCGGAGCGCACGGCCCGCGCCATGGCGAGTTCGCGGGCGGCGATGCGTTCGGCGAGGTCCAGGACACGTCCGATCTCGGCTCGGGCGACGAAGGCGACGCCGTTGCGGTCGGCGATGACGAGGTCGCCGCTGTTGACCCGGACGCCGCGCACCTGGATCGGCACGTCCATGTCCTCCTGGACGATCCGTCCCCGGGCGCTGACCGGCACGGCCGTCCGGGCGAAGAGCGGCAGGTCGACGCTCTCGCAGTCCTGGACATCGCGGCAGGCGCCGTCGACGATGACGCCGGCCACCCCGCGCTGGACGGCGGCCTCGGCGAGCAGGCCGCCCCAGCAGGAGACGTCGGTGCGCCCGTGGTTGTCGATGACCACCACGTCGTCGGGGTCGGCCACGGCCACCAGGGGGGTGGCGATGTGCGTCGCGGGTCCGGCCGCGGACTTGGGCGCCGCCTTGACGGTGCGGACGACGCCGGCCATGACGCGCCCGGCGGGCCACATCGGCTTCAGGCCGGTCACCGCTCCGGGCAGGCCCAGGGTGTCGAGCGCGTCGGAGATCGCGCAGCTGTCCAGGGCGCGGAGCCGTACGACCTCGGCCGCCGCGCCGCCGGGGGCCGCGGTGCTCGCCGGGGTGCTCATCGGGTGGTTTCCTCTCTCGCGGGCGACCAGGTCACGAATCCCATGGCGTTGCCGGTGCCGGCCTCGGTGCGGTAGCAGGGCTGGTAGTCCACCGAGCTCACCGACAGGCCGGTCTCCTCCGCGATCCCGGCGACGGCGATCCAGTTGCGCAGCTCGGAGCTGCCGGAGCGCATCTCCGACGCCGGAACCGACGCCAGGTGCTCCTCGTCTCCGGCCTTCAGCGCCGTGAGAAAGGCCAGGTCGAGGTCCTCGTCGATGACGAAGTGGGACAGCCCGCCCGAGGCCACCACACCGATCCGCAGGTCCTCCGGGAAGGACGCGAGCGCGCGGCCGAGCGCGCGGCCGAAGTCGAGGCAGCGCCGCGCCGAAGGCGGGTTCGGCTCGTAGAACGTGTTGATGAAGACCGGGACCATCGGCACCGTGGATCGCTCGCCGACGATCCGCTGGTAGATGAAGCCGTAGCCGTGGGGGATGCCGTGGTTGCCGTAGCGTCCCGCGGGCAGGCTCCGCGAGGCGGCGACGTCGAAGCCCTCCTCGGCCGCCGACTCGATCAGGTGGCGGGCCAGGTCCGCCCGGCAGGGACGGGTGACGGTTCGCTCCGGCACGTCGCCGTGGGCCGCCTCCGCCAGCCCCGGCGCCATGGCGGCGAGCTGCTCGGGGGTGAAGGGGACGTGGTCGACCGCGTCACCCCAGTAGATCGCGAAGGCGGGCAGCAGCCGGTCGTCGTAGACCTCCTTGTGGTCGCTGCTGACGATGACCAGGACGTCCACCTCCGCGTCGCGCAGGTGCGCGCCCAGGCCGTCCATCGCGTGCCGGCAGGCCTCCCACCGAGCGGCCTGGACGTCGTCCGTGCACTCGTGCGCGAAGTCCTGGCGCGCGGCCTTGAGCTCGTCGAAGGTGTAGCGGGCGCCGCGGAACTCCAGGGTGGAGCTCCGGCGGTCGGCCTCCCCCCGCTCGGCCCAGCGGGTCGGCGGGGTCTTCAGTTGCGGTCCGTGTGATGTGCCGATGCCGGCCACGACTGTCGCCATCATCTGCCTTTCGTGTGGTGCGGGTGTCCGACTGGGGTGCTCTACAGGCGGAAGAGGTCGGCGGCGTTCTTGGCGAAGATCGCCTCGCGGTCGTTCTCGGTGAGCCAGTCGATGTCGTTGACCAGCAGGTGGATGTCGTCGAACCAGCCGCCGGTCTCGGGGTTGATCTGGGAGCCGGTTCCCGGCTTCTCCGTACCGAACAGGCAGCGGTCGACGCCCGCGACGCGGATGAGCAGCTCGATGGAGTCCTTGGTGTACAGGCAGGTGTCGAACCACAGGCGGCGCAGCTTCTCCAGGTACGGCGTGCCGCCGGCGCGGACGCCGGAGGGCAGGAAGCGGCCGACCTGGTAGGGGATGGCCCCGCCGCCGTGCGAAACAATGATCTTCAGGTCGGGGAAGTCCTGAAGCACCCGCGAGGAGAGCAGGCTCCAGACGGCGACCGTCTCCTCCTGGATGAAGTGCAGGCTGTACGGCTCCCGCGTCGGCGGCCGGCAACCGGCGGCGTGGATCAGCGCCGGCACGTCCAGCTCGCACAGAGCCTCATAGACGGGGTACCAGTAGCGGTCGCCGAGCGCGGGCGGCACCTGGGTGCCCTCGTAGGGGTCGGGGTTGAGCAGGGCGCCGACGAAGCCGAGTTCGGTGACGGTGCGGCGCAGCTCGGCGGTCCACTCCGCCGGGTCCAGGTCGGGGCTCTGCGGCAGGCCGGCCACGCCCTTGAACCGCCCGGGGAACAGCTCGCAGGAGCGGTGGATGATGTTGTTGGTCTCCTCGGTGAACCAGCGCACGATCTTCGAGGGCTGCTCGCTGTGCATCATCTGGTAGGGGCGGGGGGAGATGAGCTGGAGGTCGACCCCGGCGCCGTCGATGTGGTCGAAGTGGGAGACGTTCCCGAAGCTGGGGTGCGGCTCGAAGTGGGCCTCGCGCAGCCGATCGTCGCTGATGGCCGGGGGCTTGCCTCCGTGGGCTCCCCGGTGGGACAGCAGACCGGCCTTCCATGCGTACAGCTCGGCGGGGGCGGTCAGGTGACCGTGGACATCGATGATCATGAGTTCTTCCGTAGGTTCGGGGCCGCCTCGTCCGGCGGTGGATACTCAGGCGGGGAGCGGGGAGGAGATGAGGTCGGTGATGCGGCCGTCGACGGCCGAGCGGTCGTAGGTCCGCAGCAGGCGGGTGCGCCCGGCGCCCGGGTCGCCGCGGTGCAGGTACTCGTACAGCTCCTGGCGGGAGCCGAAGCCGTCGCCGACCAGGTCCCAGGCCAGGCGGAAGAGCCGCGCCTTGCGGTCCGCGCCGATGTCGTGCCCGCGCATGTACTTGTCCAGGAAGGGGCGCAGCTCGGGGTTGGCCAGGTCGGCCTCGGTCGGCTGCATGATCAGGCCCGAGGCGCCGACGCGGCGGACGATCTCCACCACCCGCGAGGAGATCTCGGCCGACCAGAAGCCCAGGCCGTAGCTGGAGGCCGGTGCGAGGAGCCCGCTCGGGGTGCGCTGGGGCGACATCTCGGCCCCGACGATGCCCAGGCGCAGGGTCTCGGCGTAGGAGATCAGCTCCCCGAGGTCCTCCTGGATGCCGCGGAAGCCGTCCACGCCGATGCTCCTGGCCAGCATGGCCGCCACGGACACGAAGACCTTGAGCCGCTCGTGGAAGCGGATGTGGGTGCTCTGCATGCTCCAGGCGTTGATGCGGCTCAGACCGCGCAGGGCCAGCATGCCGTCGCCGAGGAGGAAGAGCCGCTCCCAGGGGATCTCGACGTCGTCGAAGAAGAGCATGGCGTCCTGCTCGTCGTAGCGACTGGCGAGGGGGTGGCTGTGGCCGTTGGCGTGGGCGCCGAGCGGCTCACGGCAGAGGATCTTCAGGCCCTTGGCGTTCATCGGCAGCGCGAACCACAGGACGAACCGCTCGGCGCCGCGCTGGGCGGAGACACCGTTGAGGTAGACGAGGACCTCGTGGGAGAAGGGCGCCAGGGTGGCCAGTTGCTTGGCTCCGCGAATCACGACGCCGCGGTCGTTCTCCTCCACCACGCGTAGCGCCAGGTCGGGGTCGTCGAGCGGGCTCGCGCTGCGGTCGATCTGCGGGTCGCCGAGCGCGTGGGTGAGGACGAGGTCGTGCTCCATGGCGAAGCGGTGGTAGGCGGCGGCGTTCGCGCCGAAGCCGGGGCGGTTCTTCTCCAACTCGTCCCGGAAGTCGTGCAGGCCGACCACGACGTTGGCCATGAAGTCGGGCGAGCGTCCCTGCTGGCCCCAGCTCTCGCGCATCCACCACTCGGTGGCGGCGAACTTGGCGCGCAGCTCCTCGGGGGTGGTCGGCAGCGTGTACGAGCGGCTCACCCGGTTGCCCGTCTCGGGGGAGACGAAGGTGCCGATCTCAAGGGCCTCGGGGTCGGAGAGCCGCAGGTCGAACAGCCTGGCGAACTCGTCGATCGCGCCACGGAAGGCGGGGTGCTCGGCGACGTTCTTCACGCGCTCGCCGCCCAGCCAGACCTCCCGGCCGTCGTCGAGGCTCTCGCGGTACCTGTCACCGGTCATCGCGCCGAGGGCGCCGGTCACGTCCATCGTTGTCTCCTGGGTCGTTTTCGAAAGTCGATCGGGGATTTCCGGGGCTTCCCGTGCCGGGCTCCGCGGTCTCCGAGGCGGTCGGGCAGCCCTTTCGCGGCCGGGCGCCCCGCCTGTGGCCGACGTTACGAGCCGTCGGGAGGCGGGAGCACCGGACGGCCGCACGAAGCTCCGGGGCCGTGTTCCGACACCGTGTCGGAACACCGTGTCGGAACACGGCGGCAGGGGGCGGGGTGGGGAACAGTTGGGGACACGCCGCTGGAACACGGCGGTGGAACAGCGGTGCGAACGGTCAGGGCTGTGTGAACGGTCAGGGCTGTGCGAGCGCTGTCAGGGAGAAGCCCGCGACGTCGCGGTAGCTCTCGCCGAACCGGCTGATCTCCTCGGGGGTCATGACGTCCGCGATGTCCTCGAAGGGCTGGTCGCCGGTCCGGTCGAAGACCTCCCGCAGGAGGGCGTCGGGCGGGTTCACCCGGTTGGTCAGCACGACGCGGGAGGTGGCCTCCAGCCGCTCCGCCTCGTAGGCGCCGAGGGCCTGGTACGGGTCCCCGCTCGCGGCCAGGTGCGCGGCCAGGGCACCGGCGTCCAGGATGGCCTGGGCGGCCCCGTTCGAGCCGCGGGGCACCATCGGGTGCGCGGCGTCGCCGAGGAGTGTGACGCGGCCGTCGGTCCAGTGTCCGAGGGGGTCCTGGTCGACCATGGGGTACTCCAGCACCTCCTCCGCCGCCCGGATCATCGCCGGCACATCCAGCCAGTCGAAGTGCCAGTCGGCGAAGGGGCCGATGAAATCCTCGATCAGACCGGGGCGGTTCCAGTCGCGGGCGTCGAGCATGGGGCCCTCGACCTCCGCCACCCAGTTGACGAGCTGGTCCCCCCGGGCGTTGACGTCGTCGCGGATCGGGTAGATCACCATCTTGCCCGTCGCCAGCCACCCGGCCCGCACCATGCTCGCCCCGGTGAGGAACCGCGGCCAGACGGTCGTCCCCCGCCACATCATGTAGCCGGTGTAGTGCGGTACGGCGGTGTCGCCGTGGAGCTGCGCCCGCACGGCCGAGTGGACGCCGTCGGCGCCGACGACGATGTCGCCGCGGACCTCCGAGGTGGAGCCGTCGGCGTGCCTGACGTGTGCCGTGGCCGAGTTCCGGTCCTGGGTCACGCGGACGGCCCGGTGGTCGAGCCGTACCGCGTCGGGACCGAGCCTGTCTCGGACGGCCTGGAGCAGGACCTGCTGGAGGTCGCCCCGGTGGATCGAGAACTGCGGCCAGGGGTAGCCCGCGAAACGGCCCGCCGGCTCACGGGCGATCAGCTGCCCGAACCTGTTGAAGAAGGCGGACTCTCGGGTGGTGACGGCGACGGCCGCGAGGTCGTCCTCCAGCTCCAGTCGCGCCAGGTTGCGGGTGGCGTGCGGGAGCAGGTTGATCCCGACCCCGAGGGCGCCCAGTTGGGTGGCCGCCTCCAGCACCACGCAGTCGATCCCCGACCGGTGGAGTTCGAGCGCCAGGGTGAGACCTCCGATCCCGGCGCCGAGAACAATGACTCTGGATGTGGTTGTCATCGGATTCCTCCAGCGTGGAGACCCCGGGCCTCGGCCCTGGGGAGGAAGGGCGGCAGGGTGCCGCGGGTTGCTCTGGTACGGCCCGGCCGCTGCCGAAAGGGGCCGGGCCGGCTGGGGCCGGCCCCCTTCCGGCCGGATCCGGGGGCAGGATGGGCCCGGAACCGGACCGGGTCCGGGGTGAGGACAGGTCCGGGGTCAGGACAGGTCCGGGATGAGAACGGGTCCGGGATGAGAACGGGTCCGGGGTCAGGACAGGTCCGGGGTCAGGACAGGTCCGGGATGAGAACGGGTCCGGGGTCAGGACGTCCGCAGGACGGCCTTGAGGATCGAACCGTCGTCCATCGCGGCGTAGCCCGCGGCGGCCTCGTCGAGCCCGTAGACCCGGTCGACCAGCGGCGACGGGTCCAGCCGGCCGTTCACGACGTCGTCGATCAGCCCCGGCAGGTAGTGGCGGGCCGGCGCGACCCCGCCCGCGACGCGGATCTGCCGTCCGAAGATCCGCGCCGGCGGGATCGGCCCCACCCCGTGGGGGACGCCCACGAACCCGACCGTGCCCGCCGGGCGGACGACGTCGAGCGCCGCGTCGAAGGCGCCCTGCATGCCGACGCACTCGATGACCCTGTCGGGCAGGCGTCCGCCCAGCAGGTCGCGGACGGCCTCGACGGGCGACTCGTCCCGGGAGACCCGCAGCGTCTCCGCGCCCGCCCCCTCGGCGACCTTCAGCCGGTCGGGCCGGTCGCCGAGGAGGAGGACGCGGGCGGCACCGGCGCGCGCCGCGGCCATCGCCGCGGAGATGCCCACCGCCCCGTCGCCGACGACCACGACGGTGTCGCCGCTTCCGACACCGGCCAGCGCGGCACCGTGCGTGCCGGTCGCGAACACGTCGCAGAGCGGGATGAGCCTGCGCGCGAGGTCGGTGTCGATGTCCTCCCAGGGGAGTGCGACGAGCGTCGCGTCGGCGTGCGGGACCCGGATGGCCTGGGCCTGGGCGCCGTCCCAGTCCTTGCCCCAGATGCCCGAGCTCGCGCAGAGCGGCTGCAGGCCCCTCCGGCACTCCTCGCACTCACCGTCGGAGAACAGGAAGGGAGCGATGACGGTGTCGCCGGGGCGCAGCGTGCCGACGTCGCGCCCCACCTGCCGCACCCGGCCGATGAACTCGTGGCCGATGCCCCCCTCGCCGTGCGGCACGAGCCCCCGGTAGGTCCACAGGTCCGAACCGCAGATGCCCGTGAAGAGGATGTCGACGACGACGTCGGTGGGGTCGACGACCTGGGGGTCGGGCACCTCCCGGGTCTCGATCCGCCCCGGTTCGGCGAACCATACTGCACGCATGCTGTCCCAGCCTTTCCTCAGAGATCAGGCCGCGGCCGGGTGGACGACGACGGGCAGGGCGTCGAGCCCGCGGATGAGCTGGTTGAGCCGGCGGACCGGCTCGCCGACCTCGAACCGCTCGACCCGGCGCGCCAGCGCGGCCAGGATCGAGTGGCCCTCCAGCCGGGCCAGCCCCTGCCCCGCGCAGCCATGCATGCCGTAGCCGAACGCGAGCTGGTCCATCGGGTTGCGGGTGACGTCGAACCGGGTGGGGTCGTCCCACTTGCGCTCGTCGCGGTTGGCCGAGGCGTACAGCATCATCAGGCGCGACCCGGCGGGCAGCGGCACGCCGTCGATGTCCACGTCGCGGGTGGCGACCCGGCAGAAGAACTGCACCGGCGCCTCCATGCGCAGCACCTCGTTGAACGCGCTGGGGATCAGCGAGGGGTCCCGGCGGAGGAGGTCCCACTGCTCCGGGTTGCGCGCGAAGTACCAGACCGCGTTGCTGATCGCGTTGATCGTCGTGTCGAGCCCGGCCGTCACGTAGGCCGACATGAGGGGGACGCAGGACTCCTGGGCGATCTTCCCCTCCGCCGCGGCGTCGTAGATGGCCCGGCCCATGCTTCCCGGGGTCAGCTCCTCGGGCCTGATGCCCGACAGGTAGGCGAGCTGGTCCTGCAGGAGGGGGAACGCGGCATCCGTGCGCGCTCCGGGCGGGCCGCTGGCCGAGAAGGCGGCGTCGGCCCAGCCGAGCACCTTGTCGCGCCCGTCCTGGGGCAGGCCGATCAGGTCGAGGACGATGGAGATGGGGAAGGCGCGTGCCAGGTCGTTGACCGCGTCGAACTCCCGCCCCTGGACGAGAGGCTCGACCAGCTCGTCCGCCCGGCGCTCGATGTCCTCCTTGAGCTGCCGGATCGCCTTGGGCGACAGCCTGGCGGCCAGGACGTTGCGGAGCTTGTCGTGCTCCGGCGGGTCGGTGGCGATGATCATGCCCCTGGTGGCGGCGTTCGCCAGGTCGTTGAGGCCGATCCCCTGGGCGGAGCTGAAGGACTCCCAGTCTGCGAGGGCGGCGCGCACGTCGGCGTACCGGCCCAGCGCCCAGGCGTCGTACCTGGGGAGGTAGACGGCCGGGGCGGTGTCCCGGATCAGCTGGTAGAGGGGGAACGGGTCGGTCAGGGCCTCGTCGCTGAACAGGTCGAGATCGAGGGACGGGCCCTGGGGGGTGGAGGTCATCCTTGTGCTCCCATGTGTGGAAAGGGTGGTGGTGGAGGAGTCGGGCGCCGAGACGTCGCCGGCCGCTCGGGCGGCGACCGCTCAGACGGCGACCGCTCAGACGGAGGTCGCTCAGACGGAGGTCGCTCAGACGGAGGTCGCGAGCCGGCGCAGCTTGACCAGGGGCATGCGGTGGTTCACCGTGGCGGCGGCCACCGGCGCGCCGTCGCGGGTCCACCGGATGAGCGCGCTGCGCTCCGACATCGCTCCGGAGAGGATCTCCGCGGCCGAGCCAGGCTGGATCTCACCGCAGATCTTGATGTCGAACCCCCACTGCTCGGTCCAGAAGTACGGCGCGGGCCGGTAGGGCGATGCATCGTCCCCCTTGAGCAGGGCCTGAGCCGCGGTCCTGGCCTGGTCGATGGCACTGCCCCAGTGCGGGGTGCGCCTGGGCCGTCCGGTGCGCGTGCTGACGCGGGCGACGACGTCACCGGCGGCGACGATGCCCGGCGCGACCCGGCACCTGTCGTCGACGAGCAGGCCCGCGGGATCGCCGAGCCCCGAACCGGCCAGCCATTCGACGTTGGGCAGGTCACCCACCGCGCTGACCACCACGTCGGCCTCCAGCGTCTCCCCCCCGGACGTCCGCACCCCGGTGATCCGGTCGCCGCCCAGGAGTTCGACGCCATCGGGGGAACGGACGATCCGAACCCCCTCGTCAAGGGCGGCGCGGATCATGTGCTCGGCCAGGAAACTCCCGAACTGGCGCACCAGTGGGGGGTCTCGGTCGACGACGGTGACCTCCAGGCCGAGTCCGCGGGCCGTCGAGGCGATCTCCATGCCGAGGAAACCGCCGCCGACGACCAGCAGCGAGCCCGCGCCGGCGAGCGCGGCACGGAGCCGCAGCGCGTCGTCCAGGTCGCGCACCACGAACTCGTCGGCGTCCTCCGCCCGCAGCCGCCTGGCCCGGGCTCCCGACGCCACCACCAGGCCGTCGTAGGGGAGCTCCTCATCGCCGTCGAGCAGCACCCGCCGGCGCTCGCGGTCGAGTCCGACGGCGCGGGTCCGGGGGCGGAAGTCGATGTCCGCACGCAGCGGTGGCATGAGCACGGACTCGGGTGTCTCCGTGCCCTTGAGCATCCCCTTGGACAGCGGCGGCCGCACGTAGGGCGTGTGCCGCTCCTCGCTCACGATCGTGATGGTGCCCTCGTGACCGTACTGGCGCAGCGCGTCGGCGGCGGTGACGGCGGCGGCCGAGCCGCCGACGACCACGATGTCCCTGATCACGACCCCAGCCTGAGCGCGGCGACCGGGCAGACGCGCACGGCGGCCTCGGCGCGGTCGACCGCTTCGGGCGCGACCTGCTCCACCAGGACGGTCAGCTCGCCCTCGTCGTCGAGTTCGAGCAGGTCGGGGGCGGCTTCGGCGCAGAATCCGTAGCCCTCGCAGCGTGACTGGTCGAGGACGATCCTGATGGGGGCACCCTTGTCGAGCGCGTTGGTCATGGCGGTCTCCGAGAGATCAGACGGGGTAGGTGGGCGGGGTGGGCCGGGCGGTGATCCACTGCCAGTAGGTGAACTCGTCCAGGTTCCAGTGCCCGCCGTAGCGGCCGCCGTTACCGGATTCGCCCATGCCGCCCATCGGGACGTGAGCCGAGTCGTTGATCGTCTGCCCGTTGATGTGGACCATGCCGGTGCGCAGCCGCTCGGCCAGCGCGAGCCCTCGCTGCATGGACCGCGTGTGGATCGCCGCGGAGAGGCCGTAGGCGGTCCGGCCGGCGAGCTCGGCCGCCTCATCGTCCGAGGCGAAACGGGTCACAGGGATCACCGGGCCGAAGATCTCCTTGGTGAAGGCCTCGGCGTCCGGGGAGACCCGGTCGAGAACGGTGGGCTGGTAGAAGGGGCCCTCGTGCGAACCGCCCGTCCGCAGCACCGCGCCGGACTCCACCGAGGAGGTGACGATGGCGTGGACCCGGGCGGCCTGATTCACGTCGATGAGGGGGCCCACCCGCACCTCGGCGCGCTTGGGGTCGCCGACGACGAGGGAACGGGCGTGCTCGGTGAGCCGCTCGGCGTACTCGTCGGCGATCCGCTCGTGCACGAGGTGGCGGCCGGTCGCCATGCAGATCTGCCCCTGGTGCAGCAGGGACCCCCAGGCCGCGTTGTTGACGGCGGCATCCAGGTCGGCGTCGTCGAGGACGATGAGCGCGTTGTTCCCGCCGAGTTCCAGCACCACCCGCTTGAGCATGGCGCCGGCGACCTCGCCGACCCGGTGTCCGGCGGCGGAGGAGCCGGTGAAGGAGATGACCGACGTGTACCGGGAGCGCACGACGGCCTCTCCCGTCCGCGCGTCACCGGGAAGGACGTGCAGCAGCCCGGTCGGCAGACCCGCGGCCTCGAAGATCCGGGCGAGCACCGTCCCCCCGCTCAGCGCGGTCTTGACGTCCGGCTTGAGCAGGACGGCGTTGCCGAGGACCAGCGCCGGGGCCACCGACCTGATGGCGAGCATCAATGGAGCGTTCCAAGGGGTGATGACGCCGACGACGCCCACGGGAACGCGCCTGGCCATGCTCAGCACGGAGGCGTCCTCGTGCGGCAGGAGCTGCCCGTAGGGCTGATCGGCGAGACCGGCCGCCGCACGCAGCTCGTCCAGTGCCTTGGAGACCTCCTGACCGGCCTTGGCCCGGATGCTGCCCGTCTCCCGCATCATCATCTCGACGACGTCGGCCCGCATGGACTCCAGCGCCTGGGCCGCCCTGACCATGACGGAGGCCCGCTCCTTGTAGGAGGCTCTGGACCATTCGCGCTGCGCGGCCGAGGCGCTCTTCCCGGCCCGCTCGACGTCCGCGACGTCGGCGAGGCCGATCATGCCGATCGGTTCGCCGGTCGCCACCTCGCGTACGTCGGCGGTTCCGCCACCGCCGGGACGCCATCCGTCGGAGAACAGGCGGCCGGAGACCGCAGTAAAATCACACTGGCTCAACGAAACGCTCCAATCCTGGGCGGCTCCTCGAAACCGCCATGAAACCCGCGTTTCGAGGAGGCTACGCGCGCCGTCTGGTAATCGCCTCGTAACAGATGAACTAATCTGCGGGCGAATAATCCGACACGGTGTCGGACGGGAAGGGGGGCTTCCATGAGTCTCGACGACATGCTTCAGACACTGGCGGAACGGCTCGGCCGCCCTCTGGTGCTCTACGACACCGACTTCAACGTCGTGGCGTTCAGCGTCCACGAGAACGACGTGGACGAGGTCCGGCGGTCGGTGATCCTGTCCCGCAGGGCCAGCGCCCGCGCCCGGGAGATGATCGCCGCCTATGAGGTGAGAAGGGCCCACAACCCCGTGCGCCTGCCCCCGCACGACGGCACCCCCGCGCGGGTCGTCTACCCGGTCTGGTATGACCTGTACCTCGTCGGATACATCGCCTACATCGATCACGACCCCGGCGGGGAGGTGCCGGCGCGCCACCGTCGGCTCCTCTCGGTGGCGGAGCCAGAGATCGGTGCTCTACTGACCCTGCGGACACTGCAGCGCCAGCGGAACGGGGAACGGTCCCACCGCCTGCTGACCGAGCTCCTCTCGGGGGACGCCGCGAAACGGGAGACGGCCGCCGCGGAGCTGCTGGAGATCGAGGCGGTGAGTTCCGCTGCCCAATACTCCACGATGGTCTTCAGGCCGACCGGGCCGACAGGGGCGCGGTCCACGGGAACCGGGCTCGTGGTGGAGCAGGCCCTGACGGAGATCGCGCAGTCGACCTCGCTGAAGGCGTGCGGGGCGGTGCTCGGCCAGGAAGGGGTGGTGGTCATCCCTCGTCGGGTGAACCCCGACCGGCTGGCCAAGCTGCTCAGGCGTCCGGGGCTGGAGGCGCTCCGGGCCGGGGCCGGCAACGCCCGGCCGTCCCTGGCGCAGGTCCACGCCTCGCACCGTGAGGCGGTCATGGCCTGCCGCGCGGCAACGGCCGACTCGGCCCGATACGGCCAGTCGGCCCACTGGAGCGGCCTGGGCCTGGATCGCCTGCTCGTCCAGTTGCCGCTGGAGTCACTGACCCTGGAGGACCTCCCGGTGCCGGTCCGCCGCCTGCTGGAGGCGCCATCGGGTGCGAAACTGGCGGCGACTCTGGAAAGCTACCTCGACAGCGGCGCCGACGCCCAGGAGACGGCCGCCTCCCTGATCATCCACCGCAGCACCCTGTACTACCGGCTCGACAAGATCCGCGAGATCACGGGGAGCGACCTCAGGGACGGACGGGTGCGCTGCGAGCTCCACACCGGACTGCGGGTGGCGGCGCTCGCCGGTCTGCGCCCCGCGGACGGCGGGCCGTCTCACGCGGCGCAGGTGTCGAAATAGGGCAGTGCGCCGACGTAGCGGAACCAGTCGACACGGCTGAGCCCGCCGTCCGAGATCGCGCACGCCCGTTCGCGGGCGTGCGCCCGCAGGTCGACGAGCTCGGTGAGGTCCCACAGGACGACGAAACCGTCCAGTCGGCCCGTGGTGACCGTACGGCCGTCGGGCGAGAACGCGGCTGCGAAGCGGTAACCCGCCGGGAGCCGCACGCGCGGCAGGCCGGAATCGCGGCATACCGCCACCCTCACGAAACCACCGCGGCCCCAGCGGCATCGACACACCGCACGCGACAGCGGCCTCCTCGCTCGACAGCCCTTCGGCGATCAGCCTCCAGAACCTCTGCCTCTCCTCACGCCGGTTGACCGGAAGCCGCCCCGGTGATCGAAGCGGCGGACGACCAGCCTGAAGCGCCGCATGCGCCCTTCCTTGCGCCACAACATCCTCCTCGAAGATCGAGGTGTTGCGACGACCGGTTGAATCCGCCCAGTACACCTCCTTCCGGTTCACCTGAGGTCTCTATCAAACCCGGGGCGGTTCATACATCGCCGCTCGGAAGCGCCTGCTGGGCCACGGTCGGTCCCGGACGAGGTCCACGCGCCGACCACAGGCGAGTTCCTCCCCGGGTTCGCCGCGCTCCCGCCGTCCGCGTTCGGGGATTCGGCCGACGTGGCCGACGCGATCGACGGCATCCGGGCCGCGCTCGAATCCCGGCTGGCCGAGCTGAAAAAAGTCAGCCCAGCGTGGCCGCCTTGCGCAGCAGCACTGAGCGTTCGCGCTGGTTGGCGCAGAGCCGGGCCGCCAACTCCAGCTCGGCGCGCGCCTCCGGTCGCCGTCCGAGCCGGGCCAGCAGCTCGCCGCGTACGGTCGGAACCAAATGCGAACCGGGGAGCCGGTTCGAGGCGATCAGCTCGTCCACGATGGCCAGGGCTTGCGCCGGGCCCGAGGCCATGGCCACGGCGACGGCCCGGTTGAGCTCGACCACCGGCGAGGGCACGACCCGGTCGAGCGCCTCGTAGAGCACCACGATCCGGTCCCAGTCGGTCGCCTCGACCGAGGGCGCCGACGCGTGGGTGGCGGCGATCGCGGCCTGCAGGCCGTAGGGGCCGAGGCCGCGAGTCGATGCCTTGGTCAGCGCGGCCAGCCCACGGCGAATCGCCGAGAAGTCCCACCGCCGCCGGTCCTGGTCCTGGAGCAGGACCGGCGAACCGTCCGGGCCGGTCCGGGCCGGGAAGCGCGCGGCCGTCAGCTCGCACAACGCGAGCAGGCCGTGCACCTCCGGCTCTTCCGGCTGCAGCGCGGCCAGCGTGCGGGCCAGCCGGATCGCCTCGTACGCGACGTCGGGGCGCAGCAGCCGGTCGCCCGACGTGGCCGTCGACCCCTCGGTGAAGATCACGTAGATGACGCTGAGCACGCCGCACAGCCGTTCCCGGCGCTCGCCGGCCAGCGGCAGCTCGAACGGTACCCCGGCCGCCGCGATCGTCTTCTTGCCCCGGGTGATGCGGGCCTGCACGGTCGGCACGGGTACCAGGAACGCGCGGGCGATCTCCTCGCTGGAAAGGCCGCCGACCACGCGCAGGGTCAGCGCCACCCGGGCCTCGGGGGAGAGCACCGGGTGGCAGCTGACGAACATCAGCGCCAGGACGTCGTCGTCGATCCTGTCGGGGTCGATTTCTTCGTCGACCGCCGGGTCGGCCGCCAGCAGGGCATATCGGTCCCGGAGGGCGGTCCGGCGGCGGATCGCGTCGATCGCCCGCCGCCGGGCCGTGGCCATCAGCCAGCCGGCCGGATTCGCCGGAGGGGCGAGCGGCCACGACACCAGCGCCTCGGCCACCGCCTCCTGGGCCGCGTCCTCGGCCAGCCCGAAATCGCCGGTGAACCGGGTCAGCGCGGCGACGATCCGCGCCGACTCGATCCGCCAGACGGCCTCGACATCGGCCGTACCCATCAGATCCGGCCGTTGCTCTCGGGTCCGGCCCAGTCTTTAACGATCACTCGTCGACCTGCGGGACCTCATTGCTCCCGGGCACCCGCCGGACCTCGATCTTGGCCCCGGGGGCCGCCGGGACCCGCTTGGCCCACTCGACCGCCTCCTGTTTCGAGGCGACATCGAGCAGGAAGAAGCCCCCGAACAGTTCCTTGGTCTCCCCGTACGGCCCGTCCGTGACCACCGGGGCCTCGCCGCTGAAGTCGACCACGACGCCCTGGCCCGGATCGTCCAGCCCTTCGGCCGCGACGTAGACGCCGGCCTTGAACAGGTCCTCGATGAACTGGCGGGTCGTGGCCATCATCTCGTCGATGTTGGCCATCACGGCCGCGTTCGACTCGTCGGTGCCCCGCATGATCAGCATGTACTTCGGCAACACATTCTCCTCGTCCAGCGGGGCCGCCTCTCGGCTCTCGCACCCTCACGTCGAACGAGTGGCCCGCAGATCGACACGGCCCCGGAGAAATCTCTCGCTGCGACGCAGCCGATCCCTCCGACCCGAGTTTCGCCCGTCAGAGCAGCCCCTGAGCGATGGCTGACGCGGACGCCCTGCTGATCAGAAAGTTTATCGTCGCATCTTTGGAAGGCGGCGACGCTCACACAGATCTGGGGAAAAGCATTCGGGACGCGCTCAGTGATTTCTTTCCGCTACCGGGCTGAAGAGAGGGCGACGGGAATCTTTAGCGGCGTTTCGCCCGCGGCGCACTCTCATGCCGCGATCCGGGCACCGACGCGCCCCTCCTGGTGACCCGGCGTAAGTCTCGGAGGTGCTGGCAAGAGTCGCCGACCCGGCGTCGCGCCCAGGACCCCTGCGATCAGCCGATCGGATTAACAGGTCGATGATGCGGCTTGGGCAGTGGCGCCTCGTGCGTGTTCGAGTTCGATGGCCGGTTCGGCGATGGCCTGCCGCAGGACGGTATTGAGCCGTCGCTCTTCCCCAAGCCGTTATCGACGTGACCTCACCGTCACAGCTCGCTATGCGTGATAGATCACCATCAGCGCCAATCAGGGCATACGCGAAGATCAGAGGGTCGGGTGGCCCAGGGCGTCTCAGCCCTGGGTTCCCACGGAACCGCGCGTAACCGTCGCCCGTTACACGGCTCTTCTCATCCTTTCCAGAGGAAGTTGCTCTCCCAGGCCCAGTGCTTGAACAGGCCGGGGTCTCGATCGAGGATCCTGGTCCACCAGGCTTTGAACCGCTTGAGGGAACGCAGCCGCTTGTATTTCTTCCGGGCCCCGATGCGGGGCGATGGAGAGCACCCCGAGCGGGTCTTCCGGCTCCCCGACGCCCAAGGTCGCCACGTCGACCTCCGCTTCGACGATTTCGACGCTGAGGTGCCGGAGAGTCCGAACCTGCTGGATGACGTACTGGCGACCGAGCACGCCGCGGTGTGGTCCGGCGTCACGGTCAGGCACGGGATTTCGTTCGCCGACCTGCACCTGTGGTTCGCGGGCTTCCTACCCGGCTTCTGCAAACTGGCCGTGGACGGGGGAACCGAACTGGACCAGGAGCGCGGTGGCTGATTCCCCTTTGGTGTCGTGCGGGGCGACTGGTTCGCCTACCTGGCGGTACGCCCGGCCCTGGAGGGCGCCGGAGTCGAGTTCGAGGCACGTGCCTACGGAGCGCATGGCGAGGAGGCCGCGATCGCGATGGTCGAGCAGATCCAGGCATGGGACCGGCAGGCCCGGCTCCCACGTTCGCCTTCTGGCCGACCGGCTGCGACCGCGCCCAGATACCCGAAGGCGCGATGGTCCTCGGCAAGACCCAGGTCTTCTTGGCGGCTCCGTACACGATCTTGGTGAGTCACGTGGGGGCCCCTGGCCACACATGAGTGCCCGCTCGTGAGATCCGACCTGAGCGATGCCGCTACGAACGCTGGGCGCGGCGTGCACCCCCGCCGGCTGCCCACCCCCGAACGGCGTGGGCGCCTGTTCACCGACCTGGCCCGGGCATGGTGGCAGTGGGGCAAACCTGAACAGACCGCGCTGGCGCTGCTGAACGCATGCCAGGAGTCTGTCAGTGAGGTCCGCACCCGGCCGGCCATCCGCGCGATGGCGGTGACCTTGATCAACCAACACCCTCGGGTGTCTGGCGTGCAGACCCTGGCCACCACCATCGGTTACCGGCGCTGACCTGTACGGCCCTCGTACCCCGCCCGCCCCATCGCGACATACCGGTAGTCCACGGGTTCCTCGGCCTCAGCGCAGAGACAGGCGAATCCCCTCGGGGTCGACTTCTCTCAGAAACGGGGGACGGTTTCTCTCCCTCGGGTTGATCGGCCCGGCGTGGCGGCGCGAGCCCGAAGGGACCGCGCCGCCACGCCTCAGCACCCGGCCTCGATCGACCGACCATGGCCAGGCGGCTGCCTCGGCCCGTGCGTCGCCGTGCCATGCCTGGTCTCGGATATATCCGTGTTCGGACAGTGGCCGCACCACTCCGGCGCCCGAAGTCGAGTCACGGGGTGTTGTAGGTGCGAGAATGCGGCGTGATCAAACCCGGTGAACGTATCCGGTCCTGGTCGCCGCACTAGACAAAGGCCGTGACGCCCTCGTATTCCGCTACCGGGGCAGCACCGACAGTCTCGTACTGGAGCAGCAGCAGGCCGTTCGCCGTCACCTCGTGGTGGACGAGTCGAAGGCCGACGGGTCCGCTCGGGTGGTCGAGCAGCCGCCGCCCGGAACCGGTCACGGCCGGGGCGACGACGAGCCGGAGCGTGTCGACGAGGCCCGCCGCCAACAGGGCGTTGCCGAGTCGCGCACTCCCGTGGATCTGGAGTTCCCGTCCTGGCTGCGCCTTGAGTTCCCCGACGGTCTGGATCGGGTCGCCGCGGAGCACGGTCGTCGGATGCCAGCTCCCTTCGGTGAGGGTGTTGGTCACCACATACTTCGGTAGTGAGTTCATCCGCTCGGTGTACGGGTCGTCCGGGTCGGTGATCTGCGGCCAGTCCCGGGCGAACGCTTCGTAGGTTCGCCGCCCGAGCAGCAGACCGTCGGCGAGGTCCAACCAGTCGGAGGTACGCCGGACGAAGAGTTCGTCCAGGTGGGGCACGAGCCAGCCGCCCCGGGTGAAGCCGTCGCTCGTATCCTCGGTCGGCGAGCCGGGGCCCTGGCTGACCCCGTCGAGGGTGACGAACTCCGTGAGAGCGATCTTCACCGCGCGGCCTGGCTCTCCGCGACCACGGCGAGTTGCTTGGTGACCGAGCCATAGCCTTCGAAGAAGCCGAGTTCCTCATGGCGTGCGCGGGCGGCCGGATCGCCGTGCCGGACGATGATCCGGTAGTCCGTGCCGTCCGGATGATCGCTCAGCGTGATCTCGGCTGTCATGGGCACCGGCGCGGGATTCGCGGGGCGCCAGGCGCTGTCGATCGCGTTCGTGAACACAATCCGTTCGAGCTCGTCGACGACGAGGAAGCTCGCGTTGATGTGCGGGACGAAGTCCACCCCGTCGTCGCTCAGTCGCGTCACGAGCGCGCCGCCGGGCCGGACGTCGAGGCGGTCGACGCGGCACACGGTCGGCGCCGGGAGCCACCACTTCTCAAAGCGGGAGGGATCGGTCCACGCGCTCCACACTGCGGCGCGGGGGGCGCGGATGACCCGCCGCAGGGTCAGGTCAAGATCGGGGTTCATGGTCGTCTCTCCTTCGGATCGATGACGAGGCGTTCGAGCCGGTCGGTGCGCTCTTCCCAGATCTGGCGCTGCTCCGCGAGCCAGCCGTCGACGAGAGCGAGACGGTCGCGGTTGAGCACGCAGGTGCGCACCCGGCCGAGCTTGACCGTGCGGATCAGGCCGTTCTCCTCGAGCGTCCGCACGTGCTTCATAAAGGAGGGAAGGGTCATCGGGAACTCGCGGGCGAGATCGCCCACGCTCGTCGGACCGCGGCCAAGGCGTCGGATGACGCCGCGCCGCGTCGGGTCGGCGAGGGCGACGAACACGCCGTCGAGCTCCGCCGAATACTGTGCCATGCGGCTAAGTATTGCCCACCGAAACACTTAGCGCAAAGGCAAAGTGTTCAGGTCGTCCCAGGCGCCCGGCCATGGCGGCGGCAGGCCAAGACCTTGATCGGTTTCGACGGCGGATCGGGCCCCTCCAGGCTGGTGATCCCCGCAGCGTCCCGGATCTTGATGTGGAACGGCGGCAGATCGGCCGCCCATCCGAATCCTCCACGACAGAGCGACACCTGCCGGAATCACCGCGTCCCTGGTCGATGAGCGGGTGCGGGGAGTCCTCGCCCACACCGGCGCCTACTCAAACACCTGAACGAACACCGCACTAGCGGGCCACGTACGTGATCATCGCCGGGTGGTCGACCTGGACGGCGCCGTTGTAGCAGGTGACGTACCGGATGCTCACGTACGCCGGGTACGACTCCCAAGGGGCGAACAGGTTGCAGAACTCCGAGCCGTAGCCGAACGCGGTGACCTGGACGTTGTCCCGGTATCCGTTGAGACCACCGAAGATCACCTGCTTCCTGGCGACCGCGGGCCTGCTGAGCTGCACGCCCCCGGACTGCGAGTTGTGGCTGACCGGGTACGGCGTCGGCACGTAGACGCCCGAGGTGTCGGGGGCGTTGTCGAAGGTGTAGGCGAAGCGGTACGGCTGAGGTGTCCAGGTGATGGCCCGCTCACGGTGGTAGGTCAGGCTCCATCCGGTGTTCAGCGATGTGCCGGTGGCGTCGTAGCAGCGCACCACGATGCTCTGCGCGGCCGTCGTCGCGCTCCATCCACCCAGCTTGCAGCGTGCCGGTACGGCCGAGTCGACCGCGGTGACCTGGATGTTCCCGGCGTGGCCCGCCGAGCCGAGCCCCGGCAGGGTGACCCGCCACGTTCCCGGGGCCGTCAGCGGCTCGGCGGTGTTCACCGCGGTCGGCGCCGAGGAGTTGAACCGCGCGGCCACGGCGGAGCCGTCCCAGTGCACGTACCCGAACGCCTGGGGCGCGGGCAGGTACTGGGCGCTGTACCCGAAGGTGACGGAGAACCACGAGGCGATCGGGCCCACACCGTACCGGTGGCACTGCACCGCCACGATCTCGTCGGCGCCCGACTGCCACCAGCCCTGGACCTGGCACCAGTCGGCGGACTGGGAGATCGCCGTGACGTGGGCGACTCCCCCGGTGGCCATGCCGATCTGCGGGAACCTCACGAACACCTGGCCGGGGCCGCCCGGGGTGGCCTCGACCTTGAGCCCGTCCGGCCACGAGCCCGCCTGGCGCATGGAGTCCACGACGGCGCCGCTCCTGACGACGGCGAACCCCCGGCGGGGAGGCTCGGCCGCCGCGGCGTCCGGGGCGGCCGCGGCGAGCCCGGTCGCGGCCAGGGCCGCGATGCAGAGCGTTCGTACGATCACTGCCCATAGCCGGCGCATGTCATCCTTCGTCCACATCGGAGTGGTGGTCGTGAGCGGGGCTCAGGCTCTTGATAACCCGCCGACCGGGCGGCTGAGAAGGCCCAATTTGACCGATGGACTTGACTCCTGTTCGACAGATACGGCCATGCCGTGGATGTCGATGCCGGGCTGGTTGGTGCGCCGGCGCGTCCCAAGCCGTCAGAGTGGGGCCATTTCAGCCGTCACAACCACCCGCCCCGGGCCGACTTCACCAGCCAACACCACGCCCTCGGCATTCTGCCCGTACGCCACCAGCCGGAATTGCTCCTCGCCACGGCCTGGTGATGAGCAGGTTGTCAGGGCGGATGTCGCCGTGCACCAGCGTGCTGCCGTCCGCGCCGCCCAGTCACACCTGTCATCGCAGCTTCCCGGTGCCGAACGGCTGGTCGGGCCGGAGCCCGGTTCGAGTGCGACATCCTGGTCGGACGCACGGAAGGGGATCGCGGGATGAGCAAGGCGACCACCGGCATGCTGCACCATGTCGAGCTCTGGGTGCCGGACCTGCCACGGGCCGTCGCCGGCTGGGGGTGGCTGCTGGGCGAACTGGGCTACACCCTCTTCCAGAACTGGGCCGACGGGCGTAGCTGGCGGCTCGGCTGCACCTATCTGGTCCTTGAGCAGTCGCCCGCTCTCAGCGCGGCCGAACACGACCGGCGGCGCCCCGGCCTGAACCATCTCGCCTTCCACGTCGAGAGCCGGGCCATGGTCGACACCCTGGCCGAGCGGGCACCGCGGCACGGCTGGACCCTGCTGTTCCCGCAACGTCACCCCCATGCCGGTGGCGAGCGGCACTATGCCGCCTACCTGGAGGACGCCGACGGATTCGAGGTCGAACTCGTCGCCCCCGAAACATCACCTCGAACCTGACACCGACCCACGGCTCCGGCCGAGCACATGCGGCCGCCACCACCCCGGCGGCCCGCCTCGTCCTCCGCAGGAAACGCAACTGGGGATTCCATCGCGCCCCCACCGAAACCGTCATCTGGTTCGAACTCAACTAAGAGCCTCCGCCAGTAGGTGCTTTCGTGCTCGCGCCTCCGTCGGCTGCTGACCGAGTGCGATTTGACCTTCAAGTTGGATGAACCTCGAGAATCGCGGTCATGGACGGCACCACGGAACTGGTGAGCATCAGCGCCTTCGCACGGCGCGTCGGTCTCGCCCCGAGCGCGCTGCGTTTCTATGACGACTGCCACGTTCTGCGACCTGCGCACGTCGACGGGGTGACCGGTTACCGCTATTACAGCCCTGACCAGGAACCTCGGGCCCGTCTGGTGCGAAGTCTGCGGGAGGCGGATCTGCCGCTGGCCGACGTCACCGCGGTGCTCGACGGTTCCGCGGAAGAAGCCCGCGCTGTGCTGGAGCGGCACCGGAGCAGAGTGCGGAATCAGATCCAGGCGGCTGATGCCACGATCGCGGCGGTTCTGCGCTCCTTCTCCGAGGCTGGATCTCCGGCCTGGGTGCGAGTCGGCGGTGTCGAGTTGGCCAGTGCGGCCCGTCAGGTCGCGCCGGCCGTCGGCCACGACGAGCAACACCCGGAACTCAGGTGTGTCCTCGTCGAGATCGACGATGCCGAGGTCCGGCTGGTGGCCACCGATCGTTACCGCCTCTCGATGCGCATCCTGAAACCGGCAGCGATGGATGGACCTTCCTGCCGATTCCTGATGGACGCGGCCGCCCTGATCGAGATCGGGGCGTGGGCTGCGCGTTCCGCCGAGGTGACCATCGAGATCGGACCGGACGGGGGCAGAGCACACAGTACGTCCGAATCCCGCACTGTCCCGGTGGTCGACGGCCGGTTCCCTGCCTACCGCGAAATGCTTTCCGCCCTTGCTCTCCCTGAATGCCGCGTGATCGTGGACCGGCTGGCGCTGCTCGCCGCCGTCTACAACTGCGGCGACACGCCAGGGATCGCCCTGAGGCTCGGCGAAGACGAAGTTGTCGTTTCGCTGCCTGATCACTCCTATGCCACTGCCCTGCCTGCCGTCTGCCAGGAGGACCTGCCACTGAGGATCGGCTTCGACCCGGCCGTCCTGGCACCAGCCTTGGAAGCCAGCGTCGGCCCCGACGTCCTACTGGAGATCTCCACCGTGACCCAACCGGTCGTCGTGCGTTCCGCGGACCAAGGAAGCTTCACCACCTTGGTCATGCCGATCAGCCTCGACGCCCACGGCTGACCTTTCCGCAACGCCTCAGACACCCGCCCCCGAGGAGCCGAGATGAACCCCGAAAACGTCGTCGTGCAACTGTGCACGAAGGGCATGCAAGCCGAAGGCGAAGGCCGGGAGGCCGACGCGCGTGACCTGTTCCTGCGGGCATGGGAAGCCGCCGAGAACGACTACGACGCCTGCATAGCCGCGCACTACCTCGCCAGGCACCAGCCGACGCCGCAGGAGACGTTGCGCTGGAACCAGGAGTGCCTGACCCGTGCCGACCGGGTCGGCGACGACCGCGTCCGCGGCTTCTACGCCTCACTCCACGGCAACATGGGCCGCGCCCACTTGGACCTCGGTCAGGCCGACCAGGCCCGTAAGCACTTCGAGTCGGCGGCCGAGCATCTGGCCGACGTTCCGGCAGGCCCGTATGGAGAATGGCTCGGTCTTTGCATCGCCAGAGGGCTGCGGGCCACGGATACAGCGGCGGGGGCAGAGGATGAAAACCCGATTCGCGCACTCCTCATGCGGCTTTGCGAACGCGCCGATCTCGAATCGCTGAGTCTGCTTCTTCCCGCCTATATGGGCAGTCTCGGCAGGCCTGAGGACGAGGAGCGCATCACGACCGCCCTGCGCATGCTCCACGCCGAGCGCCGCCTTCCCGATCCAGAGCAGACCGCTCTCAGCCACGCGATCAGGCTACGGTCCGCCGCTTAGGCCGTTCGCAGCCATGCTGCATGCTCACCGGGGGAACTGTGCCTGCCGTCCCGTCATGCGTTCTCGACCCGAGCGGACGCTGGGTAGTCGAGCGAACGAATTCCTGGATGAACAACTTCGGTAAGCTCCTCCGCTGCACCGAGCGACGGGAAGCCCCAGTTGAGTTCTTCATCGCCCTGGCCAGTGCCATCATCACCGTCCGCTGCCTGCTACGACGCGCTTGGGCCCTCTACCGCTGGGACACCCGTCCTTGACGATGACCTACTGGCGGACGCCCTGACAGGCCGGCGTGGCGGCACGAACCCGGAGGGGCCGCGCCGCCCGGGCAGCGGCTCGACGCTCACTCCGCGCCGGCCCAGCCGATCGACCAGATTCTTCGTCAGCGACCCGCGAACCGGCTCCCCCGCCCCGACGTCCACGAAGAAACCCGCCCGTCGATCGGCGAACGCCCGCGTCAACACCACGTCCTCGGCGTTCTGCCCGTACGCCACCAGCCGGAACCGCTCGTCACTCTGGCCCATCTCCCGATGCAAGCCGCTACGCGGCCTGCCGTACAGCCCCAACGTGATCACCATTGGTGTCGAGGAGGCCATGAACCACCGGTTGCGCGCGGCGGCGGAGCAAGGGCGGAGGACGTCGGCGTCTCTCCCGACGGCACCGGATCGCACCGGCTCATGATCGGTGGCGACGCCGGGCCCTTCACCGACCCGGACGGGTTCGCATGGGAGGCCGCGTCGCCGGTCCCCACGCCCTGATGTGTCACCGCTGCCTGATCGACGACCCCGAGAGGGCGGTGCCGGGCTATCGACATCATCTTGGCAGCGCCGATCAGCCCATGACTTCACGGCCTTGGCCTTTAGGGCGGAGAGGATGTCAACTCCCGGTCGTGGTCCGGCCCGGCCAGTCGCCGTACCGGGTCTCGCCGAGAATCGCGTCGCCGGCCGGCACCACGCTCCCCTCGCCCAACTCGGCTCCGAAGTAGCGCGCGTGCGGGTCGGTGACCACCTCACGCGGATCGTCCCAGGCGGCCAGGGCGTCGGTGAAGAACTCGTCCATCCGGAACCGCTCGGGCCCGGCGACCTCGACCCTCCCGTTCACCGGCGATCCCACCGAGATCCCGCCGACCGCCTGGGCGACCTCGTCGCCCGCGATGGGCTGGAAGAGCACGGGGGCCATCCGGACCGTGCCGCCGTCGGTGGCCGCGTCGGCGATGCTCCGGACGAACTCGAAGAACTGCGTCGCGTGCACGATCGAGTACGGGATCGACGAGTTCTCGATCAGCTTCTCCTGAGCGAGCTTCGCCCGGAAATAGCCGCTCCCGGGCAGCCGCTCGGTCCCCACCACCGACAGCGCGACGTGGTGGCCGACGCCTGCCGCCGCCTCCGCGGCGAGCAGGTTTCGGGTGGAGGTCTCGAAGAACTCCAGTACCGCGGCGTCCTCGAAGGACGGGGAGTTCGACACGTCGATCACCACCTGCGCGCCGGCCAGGGCCTCGGCGAGCCCTTCGCCGGTGAGGGTGTTGACGCCGGTGCGCGGTGCTGCCGCCACCGCCTCGTGGCCGTGCCCGCCGAGCTTCGTCACGAGCTTCGACCCGATCAGGCCGGTACCGCCGATTACCACGATCTTCATGACAAGCCTTCCTGTCCTCCGGAGCCTCCGTCGCCATCCGGTCGCCGGCTAGGAGGGGGGAAAGCCGTCTGGCCTGTGACAGCTCCGGTGAGATTCCTCGGACTGCGGATCCCCGGCGCCGAGGTGTCACAAACCGCGACGATGTCCTGCCTTTCGGTAAGGCCTCGAATATCGGCGGCGGGGTATGAGCCGGATTCAGAGCACGCTAGCCCGCCGTGTGGGCGAGGATCGCCGCGGCGATCTGCTCGTGCACCGGGGGAGACAGCATGTGCCCCATGCCCTCGATGATCAGCAGCTCGGCCCCGGGGATCCGCTCGGCGATGAGCGCACCGTGACCCGGCTTGCACGGCTCGTGCGTGCCCTCGACGACCAGGGTGGGTGCCTTCACCAGGTGCAGGCTGTCCACCGGTTCGACTCTCGGCTCGGCGCCGTGCGCGAGCCGGTGGTTGACGACCGACGCCAGGTTCGTGGCACGTTCGAAGATCCGTTCCTGCAAGCGCCGCTCGGCGTCCTCGTCGAACGGCATTCCCTGGCCGTGCAAGACCCTGGCCTCCGCGATGAGCCGGTCGATCTGCTCGTTGCGGTCCTTGGGCGGCGCTGCCGCGATGGTCTGCTGGAAGAACGCGACGAACTCCTTGGTGGGCGGCGGCAGGCTGCCCTCAGGCTGGGGCTGTCCCATGAGGGCCCGCATGACCACTTCGCCCTCGAACTCGCCAAGCGGCGATGCGCCGATCACCGTCAGCGTCCTGACCCGCTCGGGGTGCTCGACGGCCACCCACTGGGCCAGCAGCCCGCCGGCCGAGTGGCCGACCAGGTGGGCGCTCTCCAGCCCGTGGGTATCCATGATCCGCAGGACATCGTCCTTGATGTCCCTCCAGCTGTACGGCGACGCCTCGAAGTCGACGCTGGTCGAGCGCCCGGTGTCGCGATGGTCGTAGCGGATGACCCGCCTGCCTCCGGCCGCCAGCCTGCCGACGAACTCGTCGGGCCACAGGATGCCCTGCGACATGGACCCCATGATCAGCAGGATCGGCTCGTCGGTCGTGTTGCCGAACTCTTCACTCCACAGCTCAATGTTTTGCATGGTCAGAGCTTGTCGTCTCCGGCCACCGGTGCCATCCGTAGGACTACTAGCCGCGTGAGCTCAGTACGTGAGGTGACGCCGACCTTGGGATAGATCTTGTAGAGGTGGTACTCGACCGTCCTGGGGCTGAGGAACAGCTTGGCTGCCACCTCCTTGCTCGACGCGCCCTGCGCGACCAGCCTGGCGATACGCAGTTCCTGCGGGGTGAGCATCGCCAGGGCGTCGGGCCCGGCCCTGGTCACGCTTTCGCCGGTCGCCCGTAGTTCCTCGTACGCTCGCCTGGCCCACGGCTCGGCTCCCGCGCGCTCGAAGGTCTCCATCGCCGCCCGCAGATGCGGCCTGGCCTCGCCTGGCTTGTGCGTACGGCGGAGCCGTTCGCCGTACAGCAACGCCGTTCTGGCCCGCTCGAACGCCTCGGTGTGCAGCTCCAGCGCCTCGCCGAAGCAACCGTCATCGACCAGCGCCCGGCAACGGGCCAGCAGCGCCCGCGACTCCGGCGACCGCGCGTTGGCCGACCACAGCTCCAGCCCGGTCAGCGTCCGCCTGGCCGCCCCCAGGTCACCCGCGCCCACGGCCGCCTCGATGCGGTCGGGGGCCGAGCGCCAGGTCACGGTCGGATGCCCTTCGCCCGCGCCCTTCGCCGCGACCGAGGTCAATCTGGCGTGCGCCGCGTCGAAGCGGCCAAGCCCCAGGTCGAGCATGGCCAGCGCGTACTGCGCCCCGCCCACGCGCAGCCCGAGCCGATGCGGGATCGCGATCGCGAGAGTCTCGTTGGCGTACGTCCTGCAGGCCGCCTCGTCACCGCGCCAGGCGGCGACGGCTGCCAGATTGGCCAGGTGCGCGGCGACGGAGTTGGTGTAACCGGCCTCCCTGGCCAGCCCGAGCCCCTCTTCCGCGATGGCCTCGCTGACAGCGAGGTTGCCGGCCAGCCGTTCCGCCGTGGAGACGAACTCCAGCACGATGGGCAGCTGGCCCACCATGCCCGACATCCTGGCCATCCGGCCCGCCCTGATCACGTAGCCGGTGGAGGCGTCGGTCTCGCCCAGGTACATCGCGGCCGCGGACGCCCACAGGTACCCGGCGGCGTCCGT
Source organism: Streptosporangium sp. CA-115845 (assembly GCF_050943795.1). Classification (NCBI taxonomy): domain Bacteria; kingdom Bacillati; phylum Actinomycetota; class Actinomycetes; order Streptosporangiales; family Streptosporangiaceae; genus Streptosporangium; species Streptosporangium sp. CA-115845. Next base: position 9,283,051 of record NZ_CP191988.1, read on the forward strand.
CAGCGTGTCCGTACGCTGCAGCGCCCACCTGAGCGCCCTGGCGCCGCCTCGCCTGTCGCCGTCCAGCGTCGCGCCGATGCCGACGAGCACCTCGCGCAGGAACGACTCGGGAAATTCCCGTGCCCTGCGCCCGACCTCGACGATCGCCGCGACGTCGCCGACGTTGGCCGCCGCCTCGGCCGCGTCGGCGAGCACCTCCAGGCTGCTGCCCGCCTTGAAGATCCGCAGCGCCTCGCCGGCATCGCCGGTGTGCAGCTCGAACCGGCCTCTGAGCTGGTCGAGCTCGGGATCGAGCCGTAGTTCTCGCGCCTGGGCCAGGCAGCTCTCCGCCAACCCGGGACGGCCGCCGAGCCAGGCGGAGGTGGCCGCGTCCTTGAGCCGTCCGGCCCTGTTGTCCGTGTCCGGCGTGAGCTCCGCCGCTCTGATCAGGGCCACCGCCGCGTCGGCGTAACCGCCGCGCTCGCGTGACCGGCGCGCGGTGGTAGCCAGCTCGTGTGCCACTCGCTCGTCGGCGCCCACGGTCGCCGCGGCCAGGTGCCAGGCCCGGCGGTCGCCCTCAAGCGTCTCGGCCAGCGCGGCGTGCACGCCGCGCAGCCGTACCGAGCCCGCGCTGTCCTGGATGGCCGAGCGCACCAGCGGATGCCTGAACGTGATCGTCGAGCCCTCGCCGACCACCAGACCAGCGGCCTCCACCTCCACGAGCGCGGCAGGATCGACGTTCAGGATCCGTGCCGCGCGCATGATCACACCGAGATCACCGCTGCCCTCGACTGCGGCGACCAGCGCGACGAGCCTGGCGTTGTCGCTGAGTGCGGCCACCTGCTCGCCGAAGAGCAGCGCCCCGCCAGGCAGCGGATCGGGCAGGGGTGCTCGACCGGCGAGCTGCTCCGGAGCGAGCAGCCTGGCGATCTCGCCGAGCGCCAGCGGGTTGCCGCCCGTCTGCTCGATGAGCGCGGACTGGACCTGCGGCGCCGCACCGCGCAGCAGGTGACGGGCGCTGTCGGCGTCGAGGCCGTTGACGGGCAGCTCCTGCAGACCGCGCACGCCCATCTCACCGCGTACGGCCAGCAGCAGGCCGACCCCGTCGTTGCGCAACCGCCTGGCGGCGAACAAGAGCGCGTCGGCCGACGCCTGGTCGATCCACTGGAAGTCGTCTACCAGCACCAGCAGCCCCTCGCCCGCCGCCGCCTCCGCCATGAGCGACAACACACCAGCCGACACCAGGAAGCGGTCCGCGCTGCCCCGCGCCAGGCCGAGCGCGCCGCGCAGAGCATCGCGCTGCGGACCCGGCAGGCTGCCGAGCAGACCGGTCACCGGACGCAGGAGCTCGTGCAGCGCGGCGTAGGCAAGCCCGGTCTCCGCCTCGATGCCGCTCGCCCTCAACACGGGGGACGTGGATTTCGCCGCGGCCAGGTCGAGAAGGGCGGACTTGCCCACCCCTGCCTCGCCGCGCAACACCAGCGCGCGCCCCTCTCCCGCCCCGACGGCTTCGATGAGGTCGTCGATGGCGGCGCTTTCGCCGGCTCTGCCGTACAACACCGCCCGACTGTATGAGCTTGAGCTGGAGAACGTCACATTCACGGCGTGTAGGGGTAGGTCCTCCTGCCGTCGCGCAGCGTTCGCGCCCACCAGGCGAGCTGGTCGATCATGATCTTGGCGGCGGTGGTGCAGCCGCTCGGGTCGGTCGGCTTCCCGTCCTTGTCGAACTTACCCCGGGCGTGCTGGAAGCTGACGGTGTCGCGGATGGTGACCGCGTGTAGTTCGGCGAAGACCAGGCGGAGCTGCTCGACCGCGCGCAGGCCGCCGGAGATGCCGCCGTAGCTGACGAAGGCGATCGGCTTGGTGTGCCACTGCCGGTTGTGCCAGTCGATGGCGCTCTTCAGCGAGGCGGGAAAGCTGTGGTTGTACTCGGGGGTGACCACGATGAATGCCTCGGCCGCCTCCAGGCGCGGGGTCAGCGTCCGAAGGGCCCGGGTCGCGGCGGGTGTGGGCGTGCCGCCGAAACCCGGTGGCCCCATGGGCAGGTCGATCTCGGCCAGGTCTATGACATCGATGTTCCAGCCGCCGTGCCGGCGGGCCTGGTCGGTGATCCAGTTCGCGATGGTCGGGCCGAACCGGCCGTCCCGTACGCTGCCAACGATCACTGCGAGCTGGAACGGCTCTTCGGGCACGATGGTCCTCCGCTGGTACAAGAGGTGTGCGGCGTTCTTCCAACGCCTCGGGAACCAGGGTCGTAGCTGAATCATGGTTGAGGTCAAGTGGGCCGGCCGGATTTCGACGTGATCGCCACGGAGTCGACCATCGGCGAGGAGCCGGCGATGACGCGGTGCGAGCGGCGGCCCTGGTTGATTTTCCGGTACCTGAACCGGCCCGGGAGCATGCCCGGCCTGCCATGACCGGAACGCAGGTCTCCTCCGGCCGATCGACAGCCGAGGAGGAGGCGCCAGGCGGGGGTGCGACCGTGTGTGGCGAAACAGGTGGCCGGATCGATCAGGAATCGAGAAGCACAGGTCACGGAGCCGCAGCTAGGCTAATTGTCATGAAAATCACCATTCACACGAGCTTCCTCCCGCATGACGACCCGGACGCGTCCCTGGCCTTCTACCGCGACACCCTCGGCTTCGAGGTCCGCAACGACGTCGGATTCGACGGGATGCGCTGGATCACGGTCGGCTCCGCCGACCAGCCAGGCACGTCCATCGTCCTGACGCCGCCGGCCGCCGACCCCGGCATCACCGACGACGAGCGCCGCACCATCGTCGAGATGATGGCCAAGGGCACCTATGCCGGCATCCTGCTGGCCGCCGCAGACCTCGACGGCACTTTCGAAAAGCTGCAGGCCGGCGGCGCCGAGGTCGTCCAGGAGCCGACCGAGCAGCCGTACGGTACCCGCGACTGCGCCTTCCGCGATCCCGCGGGCAACCTGGTCCGCATCCAGGAGCTTCGCTGAGCCGTCCGGTCATCGATTCGGCCATGATGACCGGCTGCGAAGAATACGAAGGAGTTCTCTCATGTGTCACCCCTCGTGGGGACCCGCACGCGCCGCGGCGCAGCGCCTGAACGACCTCGCGCTACTGCGCCGCGTCCGCGACCGGATCGACCGGGAGTACGCACAACCGCTGAACGTCGAGGCGCTCGCCCGCGGCGTGAACATGTCCGCCGGACACCTCAGCCGCCGGTTCAAGCTCGCCTACGGCGAGTCGCCGTACTCCTATCTGATGACACGGCGCATCGAACGCGCGATGACACTGCTACGTCGTGGCGACCTCAGCGTCACCGAGGTCTGCTTCGCGGTCGGCTGCTCGTCACTGGGCACCTTCAGCACCCGCTTCACCGAACTGGTCGGCGTGCCGCCCAGCACCTACCGGCACCACGCGGCACGCGCGACGGCGGGAATGCCACCGTGCGTGGCGAAACAGGTGACCAGACCGATCAGGAATCAAGAAGCACCGGTCGCAGAGCCACAACCAGCGTGATGGCCATGGCATCCATCGAATCCGTCACCCTCGACGTGGCCGACCCCACCACCGCCGACCGCTTCTACACCACCGCCTTCGGCTTGGACACGCAGATACGCCTGCGGACCTCGGCCGCGTCGCCGGCACCCACGCACTGATGTGTCGCCGCTGCCCGGTCGCCGGTCGCGGGGGGCGCTGCCGGGCTGATGCGCCCGCTGCGGCCGATCGCCATCGTCAACCGGACCGAGCCCGCCGCGCCGACCATGGGACCGCCTCCGAATTGGGAGTTTCCGCCCCGGCCGCAGGTCGCGCTCCGGCCGTTGCGCGTCCCTGACAGGGACCCGACGCCTGCACCGAGAAATGATCAACCAGAGAGAACAGGGGGCGACTCAGCCGGGCAACAGGCCGATCGCCGCCTTCACCTGCCGCATCTTCCTGCCCGCCAGTTCATGGGCGTGGTCGGCACCGGTTCGGAGCGCCGTGCGGACATGCCGCGGGTCACAGGCGAGTTCGAGGTAGCGTTCGCGGACGGGCGCCAGGGTGGTCACCACGGCATCGGCGACCGCTTCCTTCAACTCGCCGTACCGGTCGAACCGTCCGGCCAGTCGAGATGGCTCCTCACCCGTACAGGCGGCCAGGATGGTAAGCAGGTTGGACACACCAGGCTTGTGTGCCGGGTCGTAGGTCACCTGGCTTCCGGTGTCGGTGACCGCGCGCATCACCTTGCGCCGCAGCACCTGTGGCTCATCCAGCAGACACAGAGTGCCCGCCGCCGAGGAGGCCGACTTGCTCATCTTGTCGCCGGGCGAGGCCAGGTCCATGATCCGGGCTGCGATCGGCGGGTTGACCGCCCGCGGGACGGTGAAGGTGGGGCCATAGCGGGTGTTGAACCTCTGCGCCACGTCGCGAGCCAGCTCTACGTGCTGGCGCTGGTCCTCGCCGACCGGGACCTCGTCGGTGTCGTAGAGCAGGATGTCGGCGGCCATCAGGATCGGGTAAGTCAGCAGCGACATCCGCACCTGCTGCTGGCGGGCGGCCTTCTCCTTGAACTGGATCATGCGTTGTGCCTCGCCGTAGCCTGTGGTGCACTCCAGCAGGTAGTGCAACTCGGTGTGCTCAGGCACGTGCGACTGGACCAGGAACAGGCACGCCTGGGGGTCGGCGCCCGCGGCCAGCAACATGGTGGCGAACTCCAGCGTCCGCCGCCGTACCTTGGCCGGGTCGTGGTCCAGGGTCAGGGCGTGCAGGTCGGAGATGAACACCACCGTGTCGGTTGTGGCCTGCTGGGAGATGATCGGGGCGATCGCGCCGATGTAGTTGCCCAGGTGCAGGTCGCCGGACGGGGTGAAGCCCGTGAGTCGTCGAGGCATCGGTTGGCTCCCTCAGAGTCAGGGGCCGTCCTGGTCGGGCTGCCGAAAGCTCAGGAACACAAAACGGCCGCCCGAACTGGGCGGCCGCGGTGTCAGTACGCGGATGAATGGTGCCGCCCGTCAGGGGCGCCACCAGCCGAGAAAACGACAGATCATTCGCACACCGCGACGATACCACCTGCCGCCCGACGCGACTCCCACCATCTGACTGCCGAAGACGCGTGTGGCAGTTTCGGGTCGGAGCCCCGGCCTGAACCATCTCGCCTTCCACGTCGAGAGCCGGGCCATGGTCGACACCCTGGCCGAGCGGGCACCGCGGCACGGCTGGACCCTGCTGTTCCCGCAACGTCATCCCCATGCCGGTGGTGAGCGGCACTATGCCGCCTACCTGGAGGACGCCGACGGATTCGAGGTCGAACTCGTCGCCCCCGAAACATCACCTCGAACCTGACAGGCACATTCAACCGGCCACTCCGGCACGGCCCGGCAGGGAACCTTCCGGCTGGCGCTGGTCGAGACGATCCTCGCCTTGCTGCACGAGGGCGAGGTACCCGACGCGCAGGCCGGGTGGGGGGTGGACGTGCTCTTGCAAGTGGCCACCGCCACCGCCGCCGAGCAGTCCGCCCGCGACGGCGCCATCGATGCCGAGGATGAACACAACGGGCTCATCGCCGCACTGGGGGAGGTCTCCCCCCAGACGCATCCACGCATCGCCGCACTCGGCGCCGATCTCGTCTCCGGCACCCCCCAGCAGCGCCTGGCCTGGACCTTCAGGGCCGTCATCAACGGCACGCGCACCACCCCACGAACCATGGACTGAACCGACTCAGAGAGCGAAGGCACCATCCCGTAGCCATCATCGGCGCCGGACTCGGTGGCCTGCCCCTGGCCCGTGTCCTGCACGTGAATGGGATCGAGTCCGCCGTCTTCGACCTGGACGCCGACCGGCACGCGCGCGCCCAGGGCCGCATGCTCGACATCCACCGGGACTCCGGCCAGGCAGCCCTGCACGCCGCTGGACTGCACGAGCAGTTCCGGGCCAAGGTCCACCCCGGTGGCGAAGCCCTGCGAGTCCTCGACAAGCACGCCCATGTCCTGCTGGAGGAGAAGGGATTCCTCGCCCATCGCGGGACCGACGGCAGCCTGCACGTCTACGCCGCGCTGCGCGCTGCCGAGGACTGGCTGTCCACGATCGACTTCACCGATACCGACGCCGCCAAGGCCGCGCTGTCGAACCACTTCACGGACTGGGCCTCCGGCCTGCGCAACCTGATCGTCGACGCCGACGGCGAGCTGATCCCCCGCCTCATCCACGCGCTGCCCGTCGGACACCGCTGGGAGCGCGTCCCCGGCGTCACGCTGCTCGGCGACGCCGCACACCTGATGTCCCCCTTCGCCGGTGAAGGCGCCAACCTCGCCATGATCGACGGTGCGGATCTGGGACAGGCGCTCGCCGCCCACCCGGGGAACACCGAGGCCGCGCTGTCCGCCTATGAGGCAACCCTCTTCGAGCGAAGTGAGAAGTCCGCCCGGGAGTCCGCGCAGAGTCTGGAGACCGTCTTCAACGACCGGGCACCGCAGCCGCTCGTCGACATGTTCGCCTCCTTCGCAGCGTGACGAAACCGGTCCTCGGCGACCGCGACGACGTCGCGATGTCCGGCGGGGGCGCGCTACCTCGCGGCCGTGGTCCGGCCCGGCCAGTCGCCGTACCGGGTCTCGCCGAGAATCGCGTCGCCGGCCGGCACCAGGCTCCCCTCGCCCAACTCGGCTCCGAAGTAGCGCGCGTGATCGACGAGTTCTCGATCAGCTTCTCCTGAGCGAGCTTCGCCCGGAAATAGCCGCTCTCTAGCAGCCGCTCGGTCCCCACCAGCGAGAGCGCGACGTGGTGGCCGACGCCTGCCGCCGCCTCCGCGGCGAGCAGGCTGCCGCCACCGCCTCGTGGCCGTGCTCGCCGAGCTTCGTCACGAGCTTCGACCCGATCAGACCGGTGCCGCCGATTACCATGATCTTCATGACAAACCTTCCTGTCCGCCGGGGTGTCCGTCGCCATCCGGTCACCGGCTAAGACAGGACAGCCCTCCGGCCTGTGACGGCTCCGGCTGGATTCCTTGGATCGCGGACCCCGGCGCAGAGGTGTCGCAAACCGCGAGGCTGTTCTGTCTTTCGGTAAGGCGGATCCATGACGCGAGCCTGAAGGGGCAGCACCGCCACCCCCTGCCGGAAGCGATCACGACAACCCCGGGTCGGCTTTACTTTCCCGGCCGCTGGGGCCGGCGGCCGAGTTGCCAGACCTCCCATCCGGCGGCGAGCCACGGGCCCGGCTCGACCGCGTTGCGCACGTCCACCAGCACCCGGTGGCGTACCAGGTCGGCGGTGTCCGCGGGGAGCTTGGGGTCGGCGGTGAACTCCGGCCACTCGGTGGCGAGCACGACGAGATCGGCGTCCGTGATGGCCCGCTCGGCGGTGTCGGCGTAGCTGAATTCGGGGTGCAACTCGCGGGTGGCGGCGATGGCCGCGGGGTCGTAGATGACCGGTGTCGCGCCGCGTTCGGCCAGTCTCTCGGCCAGGCGCAGGGCGGGCGAGTCGCGTACGTCGCTGGTTCCGGCCTTGAACGCCGTGCCGAGGAAGGCGATGGTACGGCCGTCGATCGGACCGCCGTGCGCCTTCTCGATCAGCCTGACCGCCGCCGGGACCCGGTCGGCGTTGATCGATTCGACGGCCGTCAGGAATCCGTGCGCGTTCCGCGCGCCCAGCTCGCCGACGCGGTTCGCGAAGGCCGCCACGTCCTTGGGCAGGCACCCGCCGCCGTAGCCGATGCCCGGCCGCATCCCGTCATGCCCGATCCGCTTGTCGACGCCGATCGCGTGGGCGACCGTGTTCACGTCCGCTCCGACGAACTCGCACACCTCGGCTATCGCGTTGATGAACGAGATCTTGGTGGTCAGGAACGCGTTCGCGGCCGACTTGATCACCTCCGCCGTGGGCGGGTCCGTGAGGATCAGCCCCACCCCGTGGTCGAGGATCGGCGCGTACACCTCCTCGACCGCTTCGCGGGCCTGCCGGGAGGTCAGGCCGACCACGACCCGGTCGGGGAACAGGGAGTCCCGCACGGCATGACCCTCGCGCAGGAACTCCGGATTCCAGACCAGCTCCACACCGGAGACCCGCGCGTCAGCGTCGATGATCCTCTGGAGCCGTTCGACGGTGCCGACCATCACCGTGCTCTTGCCGACGATCGTGGCCGGCCTGCTCAGCAGCGGGACCAGCGACCGCGTCGCGTCGATCACCTGGGCCATGTCGTAGCCATGGCCGTCTTCGCGCAGCGGGGTGCCGACCGTGATGAAGTGCAGGTCGGCGAAGTCCGCGGCCTCCCCCAGGTCGGTGGTGAAACGGAGCCGGCCGGAGGAGGTGTGCCGGACCAGAAGGTCCTCGAAGCCCTCCTCGAAAAAGGGGGCGATGCCGTTGCCCAGGGCTCCGCACCTGTCGGGATCCGACTCGACACCGATCACCTCATGGCCTATCTCGGCCATCGCGACGGCGTGCGGAGCACCGAGGTGACCGCATCCGATCACGGAAACGCGCATCTTGGGTCCTGTCCGTTGGCTTCCTCGGGCGCATGCGGGATGCGTTCCAAGAAGTTATCGCGTGTCGAGGCACCGAGGTGTCGGCTCCGCGGCTTTCGCACCTCGGGGTCCAGGAGCCGGCACGGTTTTGAGGTCGAATCTTGAGGTCGAACCCTCATGCCGCCGCGTTGGTCGCTTGATGTGTGCGGGCCGGCCGTACGGTCCCGTCGGCGGCGTCGCACCGAGAAACACGAACCGGTAACGACTCGTATCCGTGCGGTCACCGCCGCTTGACAGGAGGACTCGTTTGCCATTTTATGCACTTAACCGACTTATTAAGTAGGAATTAAGGAGTAGCAATGAGGGTTCGCAGGCTCCGGGGGACGGCAGTGGCACTGGCCGCGGTCGCGGTGACAGCCCTCGCGGCGGCCTGCGGAGGAGGCGGGGGGTCCTCCGGCGGCGACACGGCGAAGACGACCGAGGTCCGTCTCGGTTTCTTCCCCAACATCACGCACTCCACGGCCCTGGTCGGGGTGCAGAAGGGCTTCTTCGCCAAGGCACTCGGCAGCGACGCGACGCTGAAGGTCTCGACCTTCAACGCCGGACCGGCCGCGACCGAGGCGATCTTCTCCGACGCCGTCGACGCGACCTACATCGGGCCGAACCCGGCCATCAACGCCTGGTCGAAGTCCAAGGGCGAAGCCATCAAGATCGTCGCAGGTGCGGCGTCCGGCGGCGTGTTCCTCGTGGTCAAGCCCGAGATCAACGGAGTCGAGGACCTCAGGGGCAAGAAGATCGCCACGCCTCAGCTCGGCAACACCCAGGACGTCGCGCTGCGCTACTGGCTCAAGGAGAAGGGGATCGAGACCGACACCAAGGGCGGCGGCGAGGTCTCGATCCTCCCCCAGGAGAACGCCCAGACCCTGCTGACCTTCGCCACCGGCGACATCGACGGCGCCTGGGTGCCCGAGCCCTTCGCGAGCCGCCTGGTCCAGGAGAGCAAGGGCAAGATCCTGCTCACCGAGGCCGACCTCTGGCCGAACAAGCAGTTCGTGATCACGCATCTGATCGTCCGGCAGCAGTTCCTCAAGGACCACCCCGACCTGGTGAAGAAGCTGATCGAGGCGCACGTCGAGTCCAACGCCTTCATCCAGTCGGACCCGGCGGGCGCCAAGGAGGCGGTCAACGCGGAGCTGAAGGAGCTGACCGGCAAGCCCGTCGCGCCGGCGGTCCTGGACAGCGCCTTCGGCAACATCACCTTCACCAACGACCCGATCGCGTCCTCCCTCGTCGGCAGCGCCGACCACGCCCAGAAGGTCGGCCTGCTCGACCCGGTGGACCTGAACGGCATCTACGACCTCACCATCCTCAACGAGGTCCTGGCGGCCAAGAGCCGGCCTGCGGTGAGCGACAAGTGATCGAGCACAGCACAGCAGAGTCGAGGCGACCCGCCCGGTCACGGGCCGGCGAGCCGCCGGTCAGGGAGGCGAAGTGACAGCTCCGATACAGGAGCTGCGCCCCGGCCGGGCCGACGGGCACCAGCCCGCGGTCCGGCTGGACGCGGTTTCCAAGGTGTACGGCAGGGAGCTCCTGGCCCTGGACCAGGTCGCGCTCTCGGTGGACAGGGGCGAGTTCGTCTGCCTGCTGGGCGCGTCCGGCTGCGGCAAGAGCACGCTGCTCAACCTCGTCGCCGGCCTGGACCGCCCCACCGCCGGAGAGATCGACACCGGGGACGCCCGCATCGCGATGATGTTCCAGGAGCCGGCCCTGTTCCCCTGGCTCACCGTCTCGGGGAACATCGAGCTGGCGCTCCGGGTGACGAGCTCGGGTAGGAACACCACGAAGAAGGAGCGCCGCGCACGGGCGGCGGAGCTCCTGGAGATCGTCCATCTCGGCGGCTTCGGCGGCAAGCGCCCGCACGAGCTGTCCGGTGGCATGCGCCAGCGGGTCGCGCTCGCCAGGGCCCTCGCCCAGGACGCCGACGTGCTCCTCATGGACGAGCCCTTCGGCGCCCTCGACGCGATGACCCGTGACCTGCTCCACGACGAGCTGGAGCGGATCTGGCGGGAGCGGGAGCTGTCCGTCCTGTTCGTCACCCACAACGTACGCGAGGCCGTACGGCTCGGCGACCGGGTCGTCCTGCTGAGCAGCAGGCCCGGCAAGGTGATCGAGGACTTCCCGGTGACGCTGTCGCGGCCGCGCCGTACCGACTCCGGTGAAGTGGCCGAACTGGCCTCCACCATCACCGACAGGCTGCGCCAGGAGGTGCTGCGCCACGCCAAGCCGGCGGCGCAGCCGCCCGTCGGCGCCGGGATCGAGAAGTAGCGGGTGCCCAATGACTGCTGATCTTTCCCAGCACATCGCCGGTCTGGACGCGCTGGAGCTGTCCAACCGGGAACGGCAGAGCCTGGCCTCAAGGGTCTGGGCCAGAAGCTGGCCGATGATCTCGGCGATCGTCCTCGTCCTCGCCGCCTGGGAGCTGGTCGTGCTCAGCGGGTGGCGCCCGGAGTACGTCCTTCCCGGACCGGTGACCGTCCTTGAGGATCTGTGGAACCGTCTCGGTGAGGCCGAGTTCTACGAGGCCCTGGGCGTGACGATGCGCCGCGCGATCACCGGGTTCGCGATCGCGGTGCTGGTCGGGCTCGTGGTCGGCGCGGCCGTGTCACGGGTCCGGCCTCTGCGGGCAGCGCTCGGCTCCCTGATCACGGGCCTGCAGACCATGCCCTCCATCGCGTGGTTCCCGCTGGCGATCCTGTTCTTCAAACTCAGCGAGAGCGCGATCATGTTCGTGGTCGTCCTCGGGGCGGCGCCGTCGATCGCCAACGGACTGATCGCCGGCGTGGACTACACCCCGCCGATCCTGCTCCGTGCCGGGCACATCCTCGGCCTGCGACGCCTGGCGCTCTACCGGCACGTCATCCTGCCCGCGTCGCTGCCGTCGTTCCTGTCGGGGCTCAAGCAGGGCTGGGCGTTCGCGTGGCGGTCCCTGATGGCGGGCGAGCTTCTCGTGATCATCGCCCACCAGGCGTCGATCGGCGAACAGCTCGACAACGCCCGGGAGCTCTCCGACGCGCCCGGCCTCCTCGCGACGATGATCGTGATTTTGATCATCGGCATCGTCGTGGACATGTGTTTCGGCGCGGCCGACAACGCCCTCCGGCGTCGCTGGGGGCTCGACCAGCGCGTCGGCTGACCCGAACGTGGAGCTCGCCGCCGTCCCCGCGGGCCCCGTGCCCACGGAGACGCGGCGGATCGGCGTTGGTACCGGAGAGGCGATACCGACCGGCATGGAGACTCAACCGCCTCCCTCGCCACCGCCCCCGCCGTCTCCGGCGTTGTTCATGTTCTCGCCCTGTCCCAGCAGGATGGGTTCCGGTGCCCGCAGGAAGGAACCCTGGCGTGCTCGCCGCCTCCTGCGAACGACAGGAGGGGGCCGGTGGCCGAGCGCATCCCTCGCTCTACGGTTGGGCAGCTCGCTCAGGCCGTAGAGCGCCACGCGCGGCCCGACGACGTCCGCCGGTTCACCCGATGTCCGGTCAGCGTGCGGCCGCGCGAGCCGTGCCTTCCGCAGCAGGCGGGATCCCTGTCCCACGGCGTGGCGGGTGAGCAGGCAGCCTGCGGCGGACAGCGCGAACACCGCGACCGCGGCGGAGGCCGCCGGGGTGGGGCGTAGAACACTCGTGCCCGTCAGGACAAGGATGGCCGACAGCCCGGCCGTCGCGATGACGGCCAGAATGGTCAGCGAACGACGAGGGCGATGGGCGGTGAACCGCTCGACGTCGTGCTGGACGAGCCGGTGCAGTTCGAAGGCCCCCAGGCCGTCGGGCGCCGCCCGTAACGCCTCGGCCATGGCCTTCTCCACCGGTCCCTCAGGTACGGCCTTACCCGCGACAATCCGCACCCGCTGATCGGTGGAGATCCGGACCGTGCCCCGGACCACGAGTTCCGCCAGTGCGGCGTTGACCACCCGAGGTGGCCCACCGGCCAGGTAGGCGAGCTCGTCCCGGCCGAGCGTGGCCTTCCGTGGCGGGCGCGATCTCAGCACGGTCCAGCCGCAGAGGAACGACAGGCAGAGCGCCGTCCCGAGCAGAACGATGTCGATGGCCGCCTCCCAACGATCGGCATCTCTGATTTCAGGCTAAATCCTTTCTCCCTTCCCGTGGCGCCAGCCCTGCATTCCGCATGTGACCCCGATCGAACTGGAGTGATTACCCCCGAGATATAGCTACTGACCTGCAACGATGCGGCGCGGGCGGAAAACGGGGCTAGCGGCGGTGTCTGTCGCGCAGTTCGCTCCCGACATCGACATAACCGGCGAACAGCCCGATCACGTCCTGGAGCCGGTCCTGCGCGGGGCCCGGACCCAGCAGGGCCTCGCCGTCGTCCGGGCCCCGGCGAGGCGACCTACAGCCGCCCGCGTGCCTCCTCGGCCTGGCGCAGGATGGCCTTCGCGCCAGTCGCCTCGGCGAGCGCGCCCGCCTCCTCGACCAGGGCGAGCGCGTCGTCGCGGCGGCCCTGCGCGAGGGCGATGTAGCACAGCCCGACCAGATTCGCGGCGACACCGGGTAGGAAGCCGAGCTCCCGGCGGAGCCGTACCGACTCCTCCAGGCGTTCCCGTGCCACCTCCAACCGGCCCGCGGTGTGTTCGGCGACGCCCAGGTGCCGGAGCGCGTAGGACATCGTCAGCCGGTCGCCGACCCGCGTCGCCAGCTCGTACGAGCGTTCAAGAATCGGCACCGCGGTGTCGTCGTCGCGGCGGACCACCTGGTGGAAGAGGGCGGCCCAGAGCAGCGCCTCGCCCTCGCCGCCGAAGATCGCGCGCTCGTGGAGCAACCCGGCCCGTTCGATCCGTTCCTCCGTACCCATCCCGGCTCCCGCCCGCTCGGATCCACGTCAAACACGGTTCAGTCTGCCACCGCGCGCCGGGCCGCCGGCGGAACGGAACACCGAATCCGTACCGCTCTCCGAGCGGCTGGGGAGGTCCGGCGCCTCGCCCGGAGGGCCAGCCGGTGCGGCGAGCCCTCCGGGAGTCAGGAGGCGGGTTTCTCGTCGGTCCAACCGGCTTCGAGGATGGTCTGGGAGTGCCACACCGTGCCCGGCGCGAATCCGGCCTGCAGGCCGCCCGGCCGTACCACGACGCTGTCCCTGGCCAGTGCCCGCCCGCTCGCCTCGTCGAAGATCAGGCGGTTCCGCAGGATCCCCTCGCCGCCCTTGGCGTCCGCCTTCGCCCTGACCCGTTCCTCGATGGCGACGGCGCTGCCGGTACGGCCCTCCGCGTCGACGACGTCCCGGACGACCTCGATGCTCTCCAGGTCGGCGAGCATCCGGAAGGCGGCACCGCGCACCTGCGGGGTGACCGGCATGTCGGTGATCAGCCCGACCGTGACGGCGAACAGCCAGGCGTCCGACGACATCGGGGCGTCCGACTCGGTGCCGTGCCCCCCGTACGAGCGCAGCAGCCACGCCTTGAGCCCGTCCGGGTCCTCCGGCAGGCCGCGCAGATCCTTCATGGTGACGTTGCGGCCCAGCCAGAACACCTTGTCCCCGTCGACGAGGGGGGCGTGGCCGTCCTGCGCCGCTCCCGGCTCGGTCGACAGGGTGAGATCGCCGAATTTCGGATTGTCGCCCCCCTTGGGGGACCTGACCTGGATCTCGGCCGGGGAACCGGTCCGCTCCCAGGCCGCCCTGTCGTCCGGACCCGCGGGTTCCGCGCCGAGGGAGCGCGTCCGGCTCCACTGCTCCCCGCCGGTCGCCGACGGGGTCCACACCTCGTTCCGCTGCCGGTCCACGACGGTGTAGTCCCCGTCGGCCGCCTCGAACAGGTTCCGGCTCACCGACACGGTGTGCCAGTAGGCACCGGTCACCTCCGGCTGGCGGGCCGCCCCGTGGGCGGCGGCGAGCAGGATGGATCGCCCGGAGAGCTCGATGCGCGGGGTGGTGGTCGCCGGGCTCGAGATCACCTGGGCGGAGGGCGCGCGCGGCGCCGTACCGCCGGTCGCGGAGATCGTGACGGCGACCGCGGTCACGGCCGCGGCGGCTCCGGCGAGGCCGAGACCCCACACCGGGCGTACGATCCTGCGCCTGGCCGGGGCCGGCCGGGGCCGCGCCATGGCGCGGGAGAGCTCGGCGGCCCTGGTGCGCGGGTCGACCGGGGTGTCGTCCAGGTGCGCGGGGCGTGCGGCCCGCAGCTGATCGATGGGGTTCATGACCACTCCTCGCTGAGGTTCCTCATCCGGGGCTCGGGACTCACGGCGGTGTCCATCCGCTGTTTGAGCCGCCGGCGAGCGCGGTGCAGCCGCACTCGGAAGGTGGTCGGAGAGCAGCCGACGACCTGGGCCGCGTCGCGGGGGGAGAGCCCCTGCCAGGCGGTCAGGATCAGGATCTCCCGATCGTCCTCCGACAGCCCGGTCAGCGCCCTGAGCACACTGAGCCGTTCGGTGACCTGCTCCGCGACGTCGTCCTCGGTCCAGGCCCGCAACTCGGCGCTGAGCGCGTCCCGCCGGATCTCCGCCCGGATGTTGTCGCGCAGCACGTTGCGGGCCACCCCGAGGAGCCATGGCAGCGCCGGCTCCGGCACGTCCTCCAGCCGTCGCCAGGCGATCGCGAACGTCTCGCTCACCACCTCGTCCGCGACCTGCCGTCCCGCGCGGCTGACCACGTAGGCCCAGACGCGCTGCCGGCACTCGTCGTACATGTCGGTGAATCTCTGCGAGTCGTCCGTCACCGCCCCGCCCCCTTCGTCCCGGATGTGTTCTTCTGACACCGGGAAGTGGCCGGGGGCCCTCGGTTGTTACCCGCTTTCTCGGGAAAAAGGGTGCGAGCCTCCTGAGACCGCCGGTCAGGGGCGGCAGCGACGACGAACAGCGGCATCGCGAGGAAGAGCCTGCCGTCCCGCGCACGCCGATCTGTCAGGACAGCGGGACCTCGTTGACCAGCCGCTGTTTCAGCCCGGAGAGAGGCCCGGCGTTCTCGCGAACGTTGGAGGCGGCGCCGTGGCCCCAGCACGGCGGCGGTCACCGGTCGCGTACGTACCGTGGCCCCTCCCCGGGCGGCATTCGCCGGCGCGATGTGATCCCCTGACATTCAGCGCTGACAGCGACATTGTCCGACATAGGCTGATGTTCCGGGAACCTGGAAGATTCCAGGGTGCTAGGGGGCAGAACAGATGCGGACGATCCTCTTGCAGGCCGAGGCCCCCGACGACGGAGCGGTCGTCATCGAGCTTCCTCCGGGTCGCGAGGTCACCTTCGGCCGTGGAACGGAGAGCGCCCCGGTCGACTTCCCGCTGGACCATCCGGGGATCTCCCGGCGGGCCGGGATCATCCGGGCCGTGGACGACTACTGGCTGCTCACCAACCTCAGCCATGACGCCACCCTGGTCGTGGAGAACCCGGAGGGCGGCGGGGAGTTCCTCAAGGTGGCTCCGCGGCGGGTGGCGGCACCCGTGCCGTTCGAGTTCGCCCGCGTGGTGCTCCCGGTGGCGGGTGGCGCCTGCTCCTTCCTGGTCTTCGCCTCGCAGCACAGCTTCATCGACCCCGACGCGCCCGAGAGCGCGGCGGTCGGCGAGCCGACCGTCTCCGGTTTCCCCGTGGACGAGACGGCGAAGTACTTTCTCGTGCTGATCGCGCTCTGCGAGCCGCGGCTGCGCGACGGCTCGTCCCCGGTCATCCCGACGGTGCCGGAGATCCTGGAGCGGCTGCGCGACGTTCCCGGCGGCGCGGAACTGACCCGGGCCGCGGTCAACTTCCACATCGACTATCTGGCGCGTACGAAACTGCGCGTCAAGCCGCCGTCGGGCTCGCGCAAGGCCGACTGGCAGCGCGCCGCGCTGGTCTCCGTGGCGCTCCGCTTCGACCTGGTGCGGGAGGAGCATCTGAAGCGGCTGGACAGCTGATCACACCCTGTCGAGGGTGGCCCGGTGGACCACCCTCGCCGTCGGGGTTGACCAGCGTGAAGTGGTCATCGCCCTCGGGGACCGTGCAACGGGTGTATCACGGCTCGTAGGCGGCCCGGTGTCGCTGTACCAGGTCGACGTGGGCCTGGAAGCGCCTGGGAATCCCGCCCTCCTGGCGGACCACGTCGTCGGAGGAGCGGAACGCCACAGCGCCCAGCAGCCCGGGGTCTCCGGGCACCCCAGCCAGCAGCGGCAACCGTCCGCACAGGTAGCGGCCGACGGCGGGGATGGTGTCCTCGGGCGAGAGGGGCGGGGTGAGGAGGGTGCCCCGGCGGTCGGCCGGCAGGTAGTACTGGAGCACCGACGGCGTCCAGCGCGCGAGGCCGTACTCGCCCTCGGCCTCGTCGAACAGGTTCGCGTCGAAGCCGCTCTCCGCCTTCAGGATTCCGGCGACCAGTGCCGGGCTCAGACCCGGCTCGGCGCACATCGTGCCGGCCTCGACGATCAGCGCGCGATACTCCCGGGGAATGTCGGAGTCGGAGCGCAGCCACCGCCCGAACGGGTCGGCCACCCGCGAGTCGACCATCCCCGCCCCCGAGACACCCGCCAGCACCAGAACGGCCGAGGCCATGGTCGTCGCCACCCGGCGGCCCGTTCGCCGGGGCGAACCCGCCAAGGTGCCGGCCAGCAGTCGCGCGCGGTAGAGCTGGTGGGCCGCGCTGGGCCTGGACCTCGGGTCGGGGTCCAGGCAGTCCCTGACCCAGGAGCGCCAGGCCTCGGGCAGCGAGACCGGAAGCGACAGGGGGGACTCGCCCGCCGCGTACTCGGCGGCGGCCACGTAGCGCGCGCGAGCGGTGGGGGCGCTGAAGGGAAGGTGGCCGGTGAACAGCTGGCACGCCGTCACGCCCAGCGCCCAGATGTCGGCCGAGGCCCGCACCGCGTGCCCCTTCTCGCTCAGCGGCTCCCCCCAGCGCTCGGGAGGCACGTGATCCACCGAGCCCATCGGGGGAAGGTAGCCGTGCGTCCCGTCCATCTCGGTGGCCAGGCCGAAGTCGGCGAGCCGTACCGAGCCGTCGGCCATCACGAGCACGTTGTTGGGCTTGAGGTCTCCGTGCACCCACCTCTCGGCGTGCATGTGCGCGAGCCCCTCGCAGATCTCGGCGATCAGCCTCGGCGCGCCGGGAACCGGAGCCCCCTTCCCGATCAGATCGGCCAGTGACCGTTCCGCCAGGTCCATCACCAGAACGCACGCGCCGTCGAGTTCGGAGTTCCCGGCGTCGTCGACGACCAGCGTCTCCCGCAGCCGGATCAGCCGGGGGTGCCGGAGCCTGTCGTGCAGGCGTATCTCCCGTTCCGTCATGTCCCGCAGGTGCCGTAACTGCCGTCGGGTGAGCGTGCCGGTGGGCAGGAACTTCAGTGCCGCCTCGCTCCCGTCTCGCGTTCCCCGGTAGACGCTCGCCCAGCTCCCCGTGGCGACGGGCCTGCCGACCCGCCAGTCACCGACGCGATACCCCGAGGGGACGCTGACCGCCCATCCCTTGGTGTCCATCGTCCTGCCGCCCTCTCACATCACCGATCCGGCATGATGACCGCGGTCATCACCCGGAACCCCGTGAACAGGTGGATGCATCTCGGACGGATCACCGTACGGGGCCGTACCGTCATGCTAGATCGAATACGAGTGCACGGAGCATCGTCACCGCGGCCGGCTCCGCCATGCCGGTGGCAGCCTGCCCGCCGGCCTTTTCGGTCGGTCCGGCAGGAGCGTCGGTGCCGCCCTCATAAGTCCTCACAAGGCGGAGGTTCCGAGGCGCGCGCAGGTCAGCGCGGTGGGCGATATCGCACCCGCCGGGATCCCTTGCGGGGAGGCGGCGGCTGGTTATCGTTTTTTCGGAACAGTCAGGACGGCCGGTCAGCAAGGGAGCTACATGAGCGAGACTCCGACGCCTCCGCTGTACATGCGGCGAGCGGGGTTCGACCCGGATCCGGAACTGGGAGCGCTGCGGGACGGGGAGGGGATCGGGCGCGCCGGCACCCCCTTCGGCGTCGACGCCTGGTTGGTGACCCGCTACGCGGACGTACGGACGGTGCTGAGCGACCCCGAACGGTTCAGCAACGCCGTGGGGATCGACTTCGTGCCGTCCGACACGAAGATGAGCAAGGAGGAGGTCGCGGCACTGCGCGCGGGCAACATGCTCGCCCTCGATCCTCCCGAGCACACCCGGCTACGCCGGGCGCTGACGCCGGAGTTCACCATCCGCCGGATGCGCCGGCTGGAGCCGCGGATCACCCGCATCGTCGAGGAGCACCTGGACGCGATGGAACGCGCCGGGTCCCCGGCCGACCTGGTGTCGTCGTTCGCGCTGCCGATCCCCTCACTGGTGATCTGCGAGTTGCTGGGAGTGCCGTACGCCGACCGGGAGGACTTCCAGCGCACAAGCAGCAAGATGCTCGATGTGGGGGCGCCCTTCGAGGAGCGTCTGGCGGCGCAGCTGGAGTCGCGCGCCTACATCGGCGAACTGGTCGCCCGCGCCCGGGTCGACCCCGGGGAGGAACTGCTCGGCACGCTGGTGCGCGAGCACGGCGACGACCTGACGGTGCACGAGCTCGTCGGCATCGGCACCCTGCTGCTGCTGGCCGGACACGAGACCACCTCCAACATGCTCGGACTGGGCACGCTGGCCCTGCTCCGCCATCCCGACCAGCTGGAGCTGCTGCGGAAGGAGCCCGAGCGCATCGACGCGGCGGTGGAGGAGCTGCTGCGCTGGCTCAGCATCGTCCACTCCGGCACCGCCAAGGTGACCACCACGGAGGTCGAGATCGCCGGCCAGGTCATCGGGCCCGGCGAGCTGGTGGTCTGCGCGCTGCCCGCCGCCAACCGCGACGCCGGGTTCCTGCCCGACCCCGAGACGCTGGACATCACCCGGGGCGCGCCCGGCCACCTGGCCTTCGGCCACGGCGTGCACCACTGCCTGGGCGCACCGCTGGCCCGGATGGAGATGCGCATCGCCTTCCCCGCACTGCTCGGGCGCTTCCCCGAGCTGCGCGTGGTCGAGCCCGAGGCGCACTTCCGCTCTTTCAGCGTCGTGTACGGCCTGACGTCCCTGCCGGTCGCCTGGTGACAGGACCGCCCGGAGCCGCGATCGCGGCTCCGGGCGGCTGTGGTTCCGGGCGGGTACGGCTCAGGCCGCGCCCGAGCTCAGGTCGCCGTCGAAGACCTTGTCCAGGAAGCTCTCCAGGTTGACGACGGCTCGCATGATCCGCTCCTCGTTGGTGAGCGTCTCGAACCTTACGCCGAGCTCCGTCTTCCTGATGTCCCGCACGTAGAGGGAACAGGCCAGGTCGGCGCACATGTAGGTGCCGACCGTGTTGCCCTGGCGGCCCGCGGCGCCGACCCTGGGCGCGACGAACAGGGAGATCCCGGTGCCGGCGTGCGGTGTCACGCAGATCGAGCAGACCGTGCTCTTGGCATAACTCCTGCGCACCTCCCGGCTGAGGCGCAGGGTGACGCCGACGAGCTCGCCGCGCCGCTCGACGACCAGGTAGCCGCGGTCGGGCGCGCCGGGGTCGAGCCAGCCCAGGAAGTCAAGGTCGGCCCAGGGGGTCTCCGGCAGGCTCCTGGGCAGGTTGATCCTGCGCGCCTCCCCCTTGGAGCAGTTGACGAAGGATCCGCGGATCTCCTTCTCACCGACCGGAATCATGACTCACCCACTGTTGATCGACATATCCACCGGGGCCCTGCCCGCGCGACCGGCGCCTCCGCCGGGGAGGGAGAGAACGCGGGCGACAACGCGGGCGACACGGACGAGCGAGCTGCCGGCCCCGGCTGGATCACCGCCCTTACCGGCATCCAGCGCCGACCACTATTTCAACGTGACGCCGGGGATGTCGAATGCTTTTCACTCGATGCCGGGGAACCTGCCCAACCGGCCGTCGCAGGGCTTATCCCTCCTGGTCGGCCAGGGTGAGATCGCGTTCGGCGAGCGCGGCGCGCAGGCCGCGGACGCCCTTGGGGCCCATGCCGTGCAGCCGCCGGAGCTCCCGCTCGGTCGCGGTGGCCACCTGGGCGAGCGTCGGGTAGCCGGCCCCGGCCAGTGCCCGGCGGGTACGACGCGCTGTCGTTCGTCCGCGTCCTGCACGACTGGCCGGTCTCCACGGCACGGGCGCTGCTGCGGAAGGCCCACGCGGCCCTCGTCCCCGGCGAGGCCGGACCCCGCACGCGAACCCGGGCCAGTGCACTGGGAGTCGTACGGCCACTGCCGGAGATCGCGACTCCTGGAGTACGGCAGATGCCTCCCGGGGAGGGACGCGCGGGCGGTGACCGCGCCGGAAGCATGAGCGGTATGGAGACGCTCGATCTCGCCCGCCTGCAGTTCGCCGTGACCTCGGGGGCACACTTTCTGTTCGTGGCCCTCACCCTCGGCCTGGCCACGGTGCTGGCGGTCATGCAGACCCGGGCGACGCTGAAGCGTTCCGACACGCACATGCGGATGACCCGGTTCTGGGGACGGCTGTATGTGATCAACTACGCGATGGGCATCCTCACCGGACTGGTGATGGAGTTCCAGCTCGGGATGGCCTGGAGCGGGCTGACGCACTTCGCGGGGAACGTGTTCGGCGCCTCCCTGGCGATGGAGACCCTCGTCGCCTTCTTCATCGAGTCGACGTTCCTGGGCCTGTGGATCTTCGGCTGGGACCGGCTGAACCGCTGGGCGCACCTGGGCGTGATCTGGGTGGTCACGATCACCGCCTACGCCTCGGCGTACTGGGTCCTCGTCGCCAACGGTTTCCTGCAGAACCCGGTCGGCGCCGAGGTCGTGGACGGGGCGCTGCGGCTCACCGACGCGACGGCGGTGCTCGCCAACTCCGACGCGCTCCTCCCGTTCGCCCACATCCTCTCCGGTGCCCTGGTGGTCGCCGGGTTCTTCCTCGCCGGAGTGAGCGCCTACCACCTGCGCCGCGGGACGGCCGAGCAGGAGTTCTTCCGCAGGTCCCTGCGGATCGGCGTGTTCATCACGCTGCCCGCGCTGCTGGCCAACGCCGCGTTCGGCGGCGTGCAGTTCCCGTCCCTCCAGCCGATGAAGCGCGCCGTCTTCGCCGGGCGGGAGGCGGAGATCGCCCAGTTGCAGGCCGAGATGGTCACCACCTACGGTCCGGGGGACTACATCCCGCCCACCGCGCCGACGCAGGCCGGCGCCATGATCATGCTGGGTGTCTTCACGGTGCTGCTGCTCGTGTCGGGGCTGAGCGTGCTGCTCGCCTTGTTCCGCCGGACGGTCCCGGGGGTGCGGGCCTGGTATCTGCTGCTGATCGCGATGATCCCGCTGCCGTTCGTCTCCATGATCGCCGGCTGGGTGTTCAGGGAGGTGGGCCGCCAGCCCTGGATGGTGAACGGCCTGCTGAAGACCGAGGACGCGCTGAGCGACATGTCGCCGGGCACGATCTGGTTCTCGCTGATCGCCTTCACCACGCTGTCCGTCCTGCTGGTGGCCGTCAACACCTGGATCCTGGCGCGCAGCGCCCGCCAGGGCCCCGAGGCACCCGCCACCGGCTCGGCCCCGGCCGAGCCGACTCCGGTCCTGGCCTTCTGACAGCCCCGCTGTCCACCGGCCTTCGTAAAGGGAAATCGCCATGGAAATCGCCCTGCTCGCGTTCTTCGCGGTCGGCTACTTCGTCCTCGCGGGCGCGGATCTCGGGGTCGGCATGCTGCTGCCGTATCTCGGCCGCACCCCCGAGGAGCGCGGCCGGGTGCTCGCCTCCATCACCCCGTTCTTCCTGACGAACGAGGTCTGGCTGGTCACCGCGGTAGGCGTACTGGTCGGCGCGTTCCCCGTGCTGGAGGGGGAGTTGCTCAGCGGGATGTACCTGCCGTTCGCCGCGCTGCTGCTCGGCTGGGTCGCCCGTGACGCGGGGATCTGGCTGCGCGGGCGGGTGGACCGGGCCGCCTGGCGGGCCTGGTGTGAGAACGCCGTGGTCGCGGGCAGCTGGCTGGCGGTGCTGAGCTGGGGGGTCATCCTCGTCGGGATGGGCGACGGGTTCGCCGTCGGTCTCGGCGCGCTGGTCGCCGCTCCGCTGGGGGCCGTCCTGTTCGCCGCTCACGGGCTGGCACTGGCCGGGCTCCGGCTCGACGGCGCCCCTCTGGAGCGGGCCCGGCGGTTCGCCGGGCCCGCGGGCGGGCGTACGGTCTACGCCCTGACGTCGGCCGGGATGACTCTGGTCTGCCTGCTGGCCGGGGCCCGCCTGCCACTGGCGGAGCACCTGGCGGACTCGGCGACGCTCGCCCTGCTCACTCCCTCGATGCTGCTGCTCACTCCCCTGCTGGTGGCCTCACAGGTGTGGCTGTGGTGGCTCTTCGGCCGCGTCCAGGTCAGGCAGTGATCATAAAAGCCAGCCCGAGCAGCACCGCTACGGGGATGACCCAGACCACAGCCTCGATTGCGAACTCCTTGTACACGGCGAGCTTCTCCCTTTTATGCACGAAAGCGATGAAGCGCAGCATATGCGCACTTGAAGGTATCTTCACCTCCGGGTTGGAGAGCCACCTCAGGACAGGTAGTGGAAGCTCGGTCTCCGGTGCATCAGGAAATCGTGGTGGGAGATGTTCCAGGCGTAGGCGCCCGCCCTGGTGAACTCCACCCGGTCACCGGGCTTCAGCGCGACGGGCACCCGGCGGGCCAGGATGTCCTTGGGAACGGACACCGAGGTCCGCGTCGCGGCCGTGACTGTCACAGCGTTCTCTCCGATCTCGACGGTACGGGGAGCCGGATCTCGACGATCAGGCAGTGGACGGGCGTGACGGCTGTGACCGGCCCGGGTTTGCCGGCAGGCCGGTCAGAACTCGTCGTCCCCGGAGACCTGGCCGATCGAGAAGATGTGCCTGTTCGCGGCGCAGATCGTCTCCAGGACGTGGACCGGTGTGTCCTCGCTGGAGTATCCGGCTCGAAGGACCTGCACGACCCACTCCCCCGGTTCGAGTTCCAGGGTGTCGTACTCGAAGGATGTCGGCGGGCGAGCCGTCAGGTTCTCCTCGGCATGGCCGAAGACGTGCCCGAGGGCGATCAGCGCCGACTGGAGCGACGGCTTGACGAACTCGGGCTCGGCGATGCGCGTCCCCCCGAACAGGTCCGCCCGGAAGTAGCTGGTGGCGATCCGTACCGGAACCTCGTTGGCCGTCATCATCTTCCGGCGGGCGATCACCTCGGTGCCGGGCTCGACGCGCAGGCAGGCCGCCACGTGATCACTCACCGGCTCCGGGCCGACATAGAGCATTCTGCGGTCCGGCTTGATCCCCTGCCGCTCCGCCTCGACGAGAAAGAGGGACGCGGAGGCGCGCACGGCGGGGTCGGTCGGCAGCGCCCGCCGGACCAGCACCTTCGGCGCGCGGCCCGCCGCTCCCTCGGGGGCACGGGCCGTCGGCCCCTTCCGCATCTGGGATATCCGGCCCGGGGAGACGCCCAGGTGGGCTCCTATCTCCTCCAGGCCCATGCCGGAGTCACGAGCCTCGGCGATCGCCTGGCGGCGCATCTTCGCCGCCTCCTCAAGGCGCTCCTGCTCCTCGGTCATGAGACGGCCCAGAACCCGTGCGCGCTCGATGGGGTCACTCAGCTCGGAAACATCACGCAGCGTATTCAGATCCATCCGGGACCGTTCTCCTCGCGCTCGACACCGAATGGGATTTTAGCCCCCCTACAGCAGGAGAATCCGCAGCCGAGGTACCGGGTTTCACCATCCGGCGACACCGGATGGGAAGTCGGGCCGACGCCACCCGGGGCGGCGATGGTGACTGACTGTAATGTTGTGACCACATCCAGAGGAGGCTGTCGACGATGACAGATGCGAGTGCCGAGGAGCAGGGCGTCGTCGCCGAGCGGCTCAGGTTCGGGACGGGCCTCGCCGAGAGCGAGCGTCAGGGGATCATCGAGCGGTTGGCCGGGCTGGGAAAGCGGCTGCTCTGCCATCCCGGTGACGCGGTGGAGCTGCGGCTGAGCGTCAAGGACCGTGACACGCCCCAGCAGCGGGTGACGCTCGAATGCGTGCTCCCGGGCACGGAGCCGCTGGTGACCCACTCCTACGAGCAGGATCTGCCCGCCGCGCTCGTGGAGGTCCGCGACGAGCTGATCCGCCGGCTGGACAGGCTCAAGACCAGGCGGGACCCGCGCCGCGATCACCCGCACCGGCCCTGAGCCACGGCACCCCGGCGGTCGCCCCCGCCGTTGTGGGCCCACGACACCTCGGTGATCGCCCATACCGGCCATGAGTTCCCGGCCCTCGGCGATCGCCCGTACCGGCCGGGAGCGCGCCGTGCCCGTGCCGGTTCCCGGCCCGCGGTGAGCCGGGCGAGGAATACCGGATGTGCCGATCACGCTGTCCCGCACGGGATGATCGTTTTGACCGTGTGAGGAGCCGTCATGACCGTCCGGGAGATGCGCCTGGTCGTTACCGCCGCCGACTACGAGGAGGCGCTGCGTTTCTATCGCGACGTGCTCGGCCTGCCCGAGCGGGCCGCCTACTCCTCACCCGACGGCAGGGTGACGATCCTGGAGGCGGGCCGGGCCACGCTGGAGATCGCCGATCCTTCGCAGGCGGAGTTCATCGACCAGGTCGAGGTGGGGCGGCGGGTGGCCGGGCACATCCGGGTGGCGTTCGAGGTCGACGACTCCCCCGCCGTCACCGCGAAGCTGGCCGGAGCCGGGGCCACGGTGGTCGCCGAACCCGTCCGGACCCCGTGGAACTCGCTCAACTCCCGCCTTGAGGGCCCGGCCGGGCTCCAGCTCACCCTCTTCACCGAGCTGGGAGAGACCGGCGACACCGGATCGGAGACCGCTCAGGGCTGAGAGGTGACCATGGAGGCGACCACCCGGCCGCCCCAGGATCAGCCGCAGTTCTCCGGGCAGAACGTGACCTCGGGACGGAAGAAGTCACGCTATGTCCTCCTGAGCGGTGGTCCGAAAGGTAGTCATGAACAGGGCCTCGATGCTCTCGTCGTCGAGGCCCGCCCGGCGGGCCTCGGCCGGCCGGCGCTGCAGTTCCAGCCGCAGCGGGCCGTACGCGGCCGGCGAGGTGTCGGTGAGCATCGCGGTCACGAACGTCCCGACCCCCGGCCGGGCGGCGACCAGGCCCTCGCACTCAAGTTCGCGGTAGGCCTTCAGGACGGTGTTGGCGTTGATCGCCAGGTGCGCCACGACCTCCTTGACAGTGGGCAACCGGTCGCCCTCGCGGAGCAGGTCCCCCTCTTCCACCACAGGTCGGCGGTATGGGTGAGTCGCATGCGTCCGCATTACCCTTCCTTTGTGCGTTTATGGGGTAATGCACCCCGGAGTTGACGTGAGGGGGATCGCAGCGGCTCCGAAGGGCTACGGTGGACAGCGATGACGGTCAGGAGGAGATCATGCGACAGCTGAGGCGCGGCGCGCCCTTCGGCTGGTTGCTGACCCTGCTGCTGCCGCTGCTGGTCTCCGGAGGGCTGGGCGGCAGCAGCGCCGCCCTCGCCCGGCACACCGCGGTCGTCCAGGCCGTCGGCGAGCATCAGCCGCTGTCGCGCCCGCTCCTGGACGGCGTGCAGCGGCACTCCCTGGCCTCCGGGTTCGCCGGCACCGGGGCCGGCCTGGGCGGCGGGGGCGGCCACCCGCTCGCGACCCCGCCCACCGACCTCCGGCACCTGTTCCTCGCCGCCGGCCCGCTCACCCGCCCGGCGGGTGACGAGGACACCCACCCGCTCGCGGCCCTGCTCGTCAGGCCGGGGCGCGCACCACCCGCCTCCACAACCGGCTGAAACACCCCGGAACCGCTCCGGGTCTCTTCGCCGTACGTGAAAACGCCTTCGCCGCGAGCGAAAACGTCTTTCCCGTACCCGGAGAACGCCTTCTCTCCAGCCGAAAGGCGTTCCTGCCGTACGCGAAGCGTGCCGCCGTCCCTGAACGCTCCTTCGGCGTGACCGAGGACAACTCCCCCAGCCTGTGGAGGCTTCCATGTCGCGTGCCCCGGTGGTACGCGCGATAGCGGCGCTCGCCGTCATCGCCACCTCGTTGTACATAGCCCTGACAATGTCGCCGCGCCTCGGTCTCGACCTGCGCGGCGGTACCCAACTCGTCCTGGAGACCAAGGACTCGCCGACGGTCAAGGCCGACGCCGCGGCCACCGACCGCACCCTTGAGGTGCTCCGCCGCCGGGCCGACAGCCTGGGCGTGGCGGACGCGCCGCTGGCCCGCTCCGGCGAGCGGCGCATCATCGTGGAACTGCCGGGTGTGCAGGACCCGACCAAGGCCGCCGAGGTCATCGGCAAGACCGCGCAACTCACCTTCCACCCCGTCCTCGGCGCCCCCGACCCGGGAGCGGAGACCAAGCCGGGCAAGGGAGAGCAGATCCTGCCCGACGATCGCGGCGCCCCGCTGCACATCGGACCGGCCGCCCTCACCGGTGACGGCGTCGGCGGTGCCGAGGCCGGGATCGACGCCCAGCTGGGCAGCGGCTGGTTCATCACCGTCGACTTCCGCGATCAGGGACGGGCGGCGTGGGCCAAGCTGACCGGCGAGGCGGCCTGCAACCAGCCGGGCGACCCCAAGCGCAGGATCGCCATCGTGCTCGACTCCAAGGTGATCGTCTCCCCCCAGGTGAACGAGGACGTGGGCTGCAAGGTCGGCCTGCCGGGTAACACCACCCAGATCACCGGTACCTTCACCGCCGAGGAGGCCTCGGATCTGGCCCTGCTGATCAAGGGCGGCTCGCTGCCGGTGCCCGTCGAGATCGTCGAGCAGCGGACCGTCGGCCCGACGCTCGGCGCCGCCGCGATCAAGGCCAGCGCCTGGGCCGCGGTCATCGGCATCGCGCTCACCGCGCTGTTCATCATCGTGATCTACCGGCTGGTGGGCTTTCTCGCCGCCATCGCCCTGGCCTGCTACGCCCTCATCTCGTACGCGGCACTGGTGGGGCTCGGCGCCACGCTCACCCTGCCGGGACTGGCGGGCTTCGTGCTGGCGATCGGCATGGCCGTCGACGCCAACGTACTGGTCTTCGAACGGGCACGTGAGGAGTACGCCGAGACGCCCATCCTCGGGGGCTCGCTGGAGAAGGGGTTCCGCAACGCGTGGAGCGCGGTGGCCGACTCCAACATCACCACCCTGCTCGCCGCCGGGCTGCTGTTCTTCCTGGCCTCCGGCCCCGTACGCGGCTTCGGCGTCACGCTGAGCATCGGTGTGATCGCCTCGCTGATCACCGCGATGGTCATCACCCGCGTCCTGGCCCAGTGGGCGGTGAGGTTCAAGGTGGTGTCCGCACGGCCGAAGATCACCGGCCTGTCCAACATCGGGCGGGTCCGCACCTGGCTGAACACCCGCAAGCCGGACCTGATGAGCCGCCGCGCCGGGTACTTCGCGATCACCGGTCTGCTGGTGGCCGCGTCCGTGGCCGGGGTGGCGGTGCGGGGGCTCGACTTCGGCGTGGAGTTCACCGGGGGCAGGCTCGTGGAGTACTCCACGACCACCCCGATGAGCGCCGACGCCGCCCGCGAGCTGGTCAGCAAGGCCGGGTTCCCCAACGCGGTGGTGCAGGCCTCCGATGAGGACATCTCCGTACGGACGGGTCAGATCACTCCCGCCGAGGTGGTGAAGATCGAGAAGGCGCTGGAGAGCGAGGGCGGCCAGGTCACCAAGGAGCGCGACGAGCTCATCGGGCCGAGCCTCGGGGACGAGCTGCGCCGCAACGCGCTGATCGCGCTGGGCGTCGCGCTCGCCGCACAGCTCGCCTACCTCGCCTTCCGGTTCCGCTGGACGTTCGGCCTGGCGACGGTGGTGGCCCTGGTCGCCGACGCGGCGATCGTGATCGGCGCGTTCGCCTGGCTGGGCAAGCCGGTGGACGGGGTGTTCCTGGCCTCGATGCTCACCGTGATCGGCTACTCGGTCAACGACAAGGTGGTGGTCTTCGACCGGGTCCGCGAGCTGTGGGGTGCGCGGCCGAAGAGCTCGTTCGCCGAGGTGGTCAACACCTCGATCCTGCAGACCGTGCCCCGTACCGTCAACACCGGTCTGGGCGCGCTGTTCATCCTGGCCGCGCTGGCGGTGCTCGGCGGCGACTCGCTGACCGACTTCGCGGTGGCGCTGCTGATCGGAATCGTCGTCGGCACGCTCTCCTCCTCGCTGGTCGCGGGGCCGATGGCGATCGAGCTGGAGAAGCGCAAGCCCGGCGCGCCGCCACGGCCCAAGCGGAAGGGCCCGGCTCCCGCACGCCAGGGTTCGGGCGCCGTGCTCTGAGTGGCGGGGGACACCGGGCCGGAACACGTTCCGGCCCGGTGTCCGGCGGGCGGCTCCTCGCAGATCTGGGAGGAGCCGCCCACCTCCATGACTTTCCCACTAACCCTACAGACGATAGGTGAATTTATACACAAAACTATCTCGACGGGGTATTAAAGCCGCTTCTTTCTGGGAGGCCAAGGCGCCCGGCGGGGCACAACACTGGTGCGAGATCTTCGGCCGTTAAAGCAGAGCGGTCACGAACACGGGGAGCAAGCATGAGCCATGCGGTGAAGATGAACCCTCAGGTACAGAAGAGCATTGACATGTGCCTGGAGAGCCACAGCCGTTGCGAGCAGACCATGACCTACTGCCTCATGCAGGGGGGTCGGTACGCCGACATGGCGCTGATAGGCCCGCTCATGGACTGCGCCGACATGACCCGCCTCTGCGCTGACATGATGATGCGCCAGTCGCCGATGGCGAAGGAGATGGCCGCGATGTGCGCGAAGGCCGCGAACAAGTGCGCCGACGCGTGCATGTCCATGGAGAGCGACCCGATGATGAAGGAGTGCGCCGACGCGTGCCGGACATGGGCCGAGGCGTGCCGGACGATGGCGAACGCGCGGGGCTGATCAATACCACTCACTGACCCTCCAGCCGTGAAGGCGCGGAAAAAGGGGCGCCGCCGATCGAATCGGCGGCGCCCCTGCCCGTGTGGCACCCGGACAGGGGCAATCCTCCGAGCTCAGCCGGTACCTGAAAGGGGTCGATCCTCCAGGTTCAGCCGGAAAGGGCATTTGGGATGGCCGAACCTCGGCGCCGCATATCCCTGTTCGGCCTGCTCATAAGCTCCGTGCAGGGAGATCGAGGTCATGTCCCAGTGCATGCGGGAGGCCTCGACGCCGAACGCCTCGATCGCGGTCGGTCCGACCGATCCGGTGAGGTGATCCAGGTGCGGGGCGATCGCGTCCAGCGCTCGGCCGATCCGGTCGTCGTTGAGTAGGTCGGCCTCGATGCCGAAGGCCTCGCCCACCGCCCAGGCCTGAGCCCGGTCGGCCGCGTGGACCAGCGGCGCCGGAGAGGTCAGCCGGTTGGCGACCAGCACCTCGATGACTTGGCCGTGGGTGAGTTCGGCCAGGTCACCCACGGGGCAGAGGGCATCGACCACATCGGCGATCCTCAACTTCCGGCAGAAATCCGCCACCACCGGCAGCGCCCCGAGGGTCTTTTCCACACTCGGGACACCGAACTGCGCGCGTTGTCTCACGACCGCATGTCGTACCGGTTCCGAGCCGCTCGAGCGAGTCAACGACTCAGCCGAACCCCACCCACCCCAACGTGCGGAAAACGGGGCTAGTGTGCTTGCCGTCTGATTTCCCTGCTGCCTAAGGCGGATGCGATCGTGGCGGACGACTACGCGACAACTTTCAAGATCGTCGATGTTGACGGTGACGGCCTCATCTCGGTTACCGAGCTGACCAGGCTCATGGAGGTGCTCGGCCAGCCGATCACCCCCGAGGCGGCCGAGGCGGCCGTCGCCAGGATCGACCAGGACGGTGACGGCCTCATCTCCCTGGATGAGTTCACCGGCTATCTCGCCCAGACCAGGGGCTGACCGGCCTGATCCGATCGGGGTGCCCGTCTGGAGCCTGAACCGGGCACCCCGATCAGGTCCGGTCCCACCACCACCGACGCCCGGCCGGAGCAGGTCTCACCGACAGCGGGTCTCACCGGCCTCGGCCCCACCGATCTCGGCCTCGCCACCGGCCCGCCGACTCGAGTTCCGCCGGCAACCGGTCTCACGGCCGCCTCCCGTACCCCTTGGCCAGGCACGGAACCGCTCAGCCCCGATCAGTCCCTCCCGTCGAAGACATCACATGTTGCATTTGAGACAAGAACAAGCGTTTGCTAATTGTCCAAAGTGTCAATTAGGTGAGAATCTGAGGCGCACTCCGACAGGAGGGTCTATGGCGACAAAGGAACACACCCGGATCGCTGTCCCAGGCTTGAACGGCCGAAGAGCGAGATCTCACGACCTGCCCGACCAGCGGCTGTGGCGTTCGGCTCCGGCCAATGCCGCCAGGCTCCTGAGGCCGGGCCTGGCTCAGGTCGCACACCAGGTGATCGACGAGATCACGGCGCGGATCCCCGAGTATGCCCGGCCGGCCGACACGAACTACATCAAGGCCATCAGGCTGGCCGTGGACGAGGCCCTGCGCCAGTTCGTCGACCGGATCGAGAACCCCAACGCGCCGTGGGAGCCCGACGTCTTCCGGACGATCGGGCGCGGCGAGGCCAACGAGGGCCGCAACCTCGACCCCCTGCAGACCGCGATGCGCCTGGGCGCCCGGGTCGCCTGGCGGCGGCTCACCGAGCAGTCCGAGCAACTCGGCCTCACCCCGCAGCACCTCTACGACCTGGGGGAGGCCATCTTCGTCTATCTCGACCAACTGGCCGACGCCGCGGCCGAAGGGTTCGAGGAGGCCAGGGCCCGCGCGGCCGGGGAGATCGAGCGCCGCCGCCACCGGCTGATGGACCTGCTGCTCAGCCAGCCGGCCGCGTCCCCCGACGCGATCGCCGACCTGGCCAAGACCGCCGGATGGCGGCTGCCCAGGACCGTGGCCGGGGTCGCGCTGGAGGAGCATCCCGGTGGTTACCGTCCCCCCTCGATGCCGCCGGACGTGCTGGCCGGCCTCGACCGGCCGGGGCCCTGCCTGATCGTGCCCGACCCCGACGGCCCAGGGCAGGCCCAGACCCTGGAGAAAGGCCTGCGCGGCTGGAAGGCGGCCGTGGGTCCCGCAGTCCCGCTGGCCGCCGCCGCGACCTCACTGCGCTGGGCCCGCGAGGCGCTCGACCTGCACAGGCGCGGCGTGCTCACCGAGCAGCGCGGCCTGCTCCGCTGCTCCGACCACATGGCCACGCTGATCGTGTTCAAGGACGAGGAGCTGGTCACCGCGCTCACCAAG
This sequence comes from Streptosporangium sp. CA-115845, assembly GCF_050943795.1. Lineage (NCBI taxonomy): Bacteria > Bacillati > Actinomycetota > Actinomycetes > Streptosporangiales > Streptosporangiaceae > Streptosporangium > Streptosporangium sp. CA-115845. The sequence goes on from NZ_CP191988.1 coordinate 9,314,529, forward strand.
GTGCGGCTGGCGCCCCTGGCCCACCTGCGGCCCAGCCAGCAGGACCGGCTGGCGGAGACGCTGCTGGCATGGTTGCGGCACGGCCGGGGTGCCGGGGAGGTCGCCGCCAGGCTCCACGTGCACCCGCAGACCGTGCGCTATCGCCTGCGGCAACTGGAGGAGCTGTACGGCGACCAGCTCAGCGACCCGGACGTCCGGTTCGAGCTGGAGATCGTCCTGCGGGCCCGCCAGTCCGCCGCCGCCGGAACGGCCTGATCACCGCGGACGCCCCGGGAAGCCGGAAACGGTCTGATCACCGCGGACCGCCCGGCAGACACGAGGCGGATACCAGGCAGCCGGGCCGTCCACGAGCTCCGGGTGACCGGCGTCGCCATGGCCGGTCTTGCCCCCGGCCGGGGCTCGGTGGGCGTTTCGAGCTCGGAGAGTTCAGCGCGGGGTGATGGGGAGGAGAGGTCAGGAGCCGCGCGGGACCACCAGTCCGGATTCGTAGGCGATGATCACGAGCTGAGCGCGGTCGCGGGCGTGGAGCTTGGCCATGGCTCGGTTGATGTGAGTTTTCGCAGTCTGCGGGCTGATCACCATGCGCTCGGCGATCTGGTCGTTGGACAGGCCCTGCGCGACCAGGGCGACGGCCTCACGTTCGCGGTTGGTCAGTTCTTTCAGCCCCGTGCCGGTGTTGAGCGGCTGGGTGACGTACCTGTTGATGAGCCTGCGGGTGATCGACGGGGCGAGCAGCGCGTCGCCGCGCGCGGCGACGCGTACGGCGTGCAGGAAGTCTTCCGGCTGGATGTCCTTGACGAGGAATCCGGCTGCGCCGGCGCGCAGCGCGTCGAAGACGTATTCGTCAAAGCCGTAGTTGGTCAGGATGACGACGTGCACCCCGGCCAGGGCCGGGTCCGCAGCGATGCGCCGGGTCGCCTCGATGCCGTCGACGACCGGCATCTGGATGTCGATGAGAGCGATGTCGGGCAGATGTTCCCTGGCCAGGGCCAGGCCCTGCATCCCGTCGCCGGCCTCGGCCACCACCTCGATGTCGTCTTCGAGGTCGAGGAGCGCGCGGAATCCGCTGCGCAGGAGCGGCTGGTCGTCGACCAGCAGGACACGGATCATGACGTTCGGTCCACGGGAAGTTCAGCCTGGACGGTGAAGCCTCCCTCGCTGCGCGGCTCCGCGCGCAGCCGGCCGCCGAGGGCGGTGACTCGTTCGCGCATCCCGAGCAGCCCGACGCCGGGCACCGGGGCGGTGTCCGGTGTGGCCCTGCCGTCGTCATCGATGCGTATCGCGAGGGCGTCCGGACGGCAGTCGATCCGGACCGACGCGGTAGCGGCGGCGGCATGGCGGGCGATGTTGGTGAGCGACTCCTGAACGATCCGGTAGACGGTCCGGCTCACCGCGGCCGGCACGTCGTGTCGTTGCCCTTCGATCGTCAGCGTCGCGTCCAGACCGATGCTACGGGCCCGTTCCACCAGTTCCGGAACGTGGTCGAGCCCACGCGGCGGGGTCATGTCGTCCTCGCGCAGCGCCCGCAGGGTCGCACGCAGTTCCCGGGTCGCCTCACGTCCGGCCTGCTGGATCGCCAGCAGGGCCTCCGGCACCTGTTCGCCACGCCTGCGAGCCACGTGGACGGCGACTTCGGCCTGCACCTTGATGATCGAGATCTGGTGGGTGAGCGAATCGTGCAGTTCCCGCGCGATGTGCAGCCGCTCCTCGTCGGCGCGGCGCCGCGCGGTCTCCTCCCGGGTGCGCTCGGCTTCCTCCGCCCGCCGCTCGGCCTGCCGCAGCGCCTCACCCGCGGCACCCGCGGCGATCAGCCAGGCTATCTCCAGGGCGCCCCGGGCCTGCGCGAGCGCCTCGCCCGTGTCGTGCAGACCCGAGGCCAGGGCCGCGAGGGGGAGAGCGGCCAGTACGGTCACGCTCACCGCCACCGTGATGGTGCGGTGTCCCGCCCGTACGGCCGCGTACACCGCGCACAGGTACGCAACCGCAGGCACGTCGAAACCGGCCGCCTGGTAACCCACCGCGCACAGCCCGGTGACGGCCAGGACGGGAACCGGAGCCCGGCGGCGCGCGGCCAGCGCCAAACCGCCGGCCGCCAGCAGCGGGTAGCCGACCAGGTCGAGGTTCGTGGCGGAGTCCTGCCCGGACAGCCCGGTGACCAGCAGCGTCGCCGCCACGCAGATGGCGATCGCCCAATCTTTGACACCGGCCCGTCCCGTACCCATGCGCGCACCTTAGCCGGATGTCCGCGCGGGCGACTCCTGCGCGCGGATGATCGGCCGGCTACCGCACCCGCGGTACCTTCGCGGCTCCTGCGGCGTCCGCGGTAGCCGGCTGCGGCATCGGCGGCAGCGCGAATTGCCTGCGTCCGCCGGACGACCGGCGGTGGGTCCGGCGGACATGATCAGGCGACGTCCACTCGCAGCAGGAGAGAAGGAGCACCTCATGTCGGTCCGATATGTGCTTGCGGTGGCCGGAGCCGCCCTGATCGAAGGTTTCGAGCTTGCCGCACCGGTGGCCGCGCACGTCGTGGTCCAGCCGGACCCCGCCAGTGCCTACACCTTGACCTCCGGGCGTCTCTGGTCCTTGGTGGCCGCGCTGCTGGGGCTGGCCGGCGCGGTCATCGGCGGGCTGGCTCTGGCCCGCTCCACCGGTCGTGTCGGCACCGGCAACGGCCGAAGGGGGGCCATCGTGGCCCTGGTGGCGGGGCTGGCCGGCGCGGTCATCGGCGGGCTGGTGGTGGCCGCCGCCGACGGTGGTCCCGGCACCGGCTACGGAATAGTCGGGGGTTTCGTGGCCCTGGTGGTCGGGCTGATCGCCATGGTCCTCGGCGGGCTGGCTCTGGCCCGCTCCCGCCGCACCGGCGCCCCTACCGGCTCCGGAACAGCCTGAGCCGGTCCTCGCCGACGCGCTCCCTGAGCGCGTGGTCCTCGACGCCGAGGTCCTCGGTGGGCGCCAGGGCGAGCACGCCCACCTTGCCGACGTGCTCGTTGAGCTGCACGGCGCGGGCGGCGTCGCCGGTCTCGGCGAGCGGATAGACGGCCGACAGGGTGGGATGCAGCAGGCCCAGCGAGAGCAGCCGGTTGACCTCGTGGCACTCCTGGTAGTTCGCCCCGTGGGAGCCGACGATCCGCTTGAGCTTCATCCACAGGTGCCGGTTGTCGTAGGCGTGGTCGTAGCCGCTGGACGACCCGCACGTGACGACCGAGCCACCGCGCCGCGCGACGTAGACGGAGGCGCCGAAGGTGTCCTGACCGGTGTGCTCGAAGACGATATGCGGGTCCTCGCCGGCCTGGCGGCGGACCTCGGCGCCGAACCTCCGCCAGGCCTTCTCATCGTCGAGATGCTCGAACTGCGAGCGGTCCACCACGTGTTCGCAGCCCATCCTGCGGAGCAGCTCCGCCTTCTCCACGGAGCTGACGACGCCCACCGGGATGCCGCCGCCGTTCCTCACCAGCTGCACGCCGTACGCGCCGAGCCCGCCGGTCGCCCCCCAGACGAGCACGACGTCGCCCTGCTTCATCCGGGATCCGCGCTCGCTGACGAGCATGCGGTAGGCGGTGGACGCGCACAGCATGTTGCAGGCGGCCTCCTCCCAGGTCAGGTGCCTGGGCTTGGCCAGCAGCTGGGTGGACCTGACCACCGCGAACTCGGCCAGCCCGCCGTAGTTGGTCTCGAACCCCCAGGCGCGCAGGTCGGAGCCGAGCATGGAGTCGGAGTGGCTGATCGGGTCCTGCTCGTCGACGTAGGCGGGCGAGACGACGACCCGGTCACCGATCTTCCAATGCCGTACCGCGGCGCCCATCCGGACGATCACCCCGGAGGCGTCCGAGCCGAGCACGTGGAAGTCCCTGTCGTGCCGGGGGTCCTCGCGCCCGAACCGCTCCAGGAAGGCGAAGGTGGGGATCGGCTCGAACATGGCCGTCCACACGGTGTTGAAGTTGATCGCGCTCGCCATGACGGCGACCAGCACCTCGTTGGGGCCGAGCTCCGGCATGGGCACCTCGCCCACGTGGACGGATCTGGTGATGTCCTTGTCGACGCCGTTCACGCCGTGCCTGCTCCGGCCGAACATGCCCACCTCACCCTTGCGGGTGTGCGCGGCCCTGAAGGTCGTGGGGATGTCGAGCCGCGCGAGCTCTTCGGGATCGGCGCCGTCGACGACGGCCTGTGCGAGGGTCATTCCTGGCCTCCAAGGTGAGCGGCGATGACTTCGACGTGTGGCGGATCGAGCAGGTTGAGGTGGTGCGAACCGGGGATCGTGACGATCTCCAGTGCCGGGCTGAACGGGCCGAACCCCCGCGAGGGGTCGTCGGCATGGGCGTAGCGGACGTCCTCCACAGCCCACGGGGTCGGTTCCGTCGAGCGGTAGAGCAGCACCCGCCCCGGATAGCTCCCCGCCCGGTACGCCTCCAGCGCCCGGGTGTCCTCGTGCGAGGTGATCTGGTGCCGCAGGATGGCCTCCCCAAGCAGGTCCAGCACCCCCGACTCGGCGACGCGCGCCTCCACCAGCGCGAGCTGCCCGGCCTCGTCCAGGGCCACCAGTTCCTCACCGGTGAGGCGGACCCGCACCCCGTAGGTCTCGTCGAGATAGGCGGCGAAGTCCGCGTACCGCCGTGCGACGATCTCCGCCCGCTCCGCCGCCTCGACCTCGTCGGGCAGACCCGAGTCGATCATCGCGACCAGTTCCACGTTCTCCGCGCCGAGCCGCCGCGCGATCTCGAACGCCAGGACTCCCCCGAACGACCAACCCCCCAGCCGGTAGGGGCCGGAGGGGCACACCTTCCTGATCTCCTCCACGTACCGGGCGGCCCGCTCCTCGACCCCGGCCTCGGGGCCGAACACGCCCATGTCCGCCGGCCGCTCCAGCCCGAACACCACCTGCTCGGCGCCGAGCAGCCCCGCCAGCAGCGAGTACACCCCCGTGGTCCCGCCCGCCGGATGCCCCAGGAAGAGCGGCACCCGCTCCCCCGCCTCCGTAGGGCGGACCGCCAGGTAGGCGTGGGCGGCGGGGGTGAGCGGGCGGACGAGGCCACGGGCGGCCTCCTCCTCGTCGATCCCCCGCACCAGGTCGGCCAGCTGGGCACCGGTCCGCAGGCCGGCCCGTTCGCCCTCGCCCTCGGCGAGGGCACGGCCCGTCTCCCGGCCGAGGACGTCGAGCAGGACCGGCAGGACGTCCTCGGGTATCTCCTCGGTCACCCCCGGCTCGCGCCCGAGTATCCGGGTGAGCGCGGCGACGACCTGCCGCTCCGCCGCGTCCCTCGGCTCCACCTGGCGGGCCAGGGCCGCCGCGCCGCGCAGGCCGAGCTCCGCGGCGACGGCCATGGCCACGTCCCCGAGGGTCGCCCCCTGCAGCATCGGCGCGGCGGGCACCACCACCCCGAAGTCGTGCTCGATCGTGCCGCGCAGCCGGGTGGCCGCCAGCGAGTCGAGGCCCGCCTCGGTGAGCACCGTGTCCTCCTGGAGCCAGGCGGCGTCGACCCCCAGCACCGCCGCCGTCCGCTCCCTGATCTTGCCGACCACGATCTCGACGGCCCTGCCCGGCTCCATGTCGGCCAGGGCCTCGGCACCCGCCCAGCCTCCGGCGCTCGCCCCCGCGCCCGCCAGGCCGGCGAAGTACGGCATGCGCGCGATGCCGGGGAACAGCTCGACGGCGGTCGCCACGTCCAGCCGCAGCACGCCCGCCGCGTCCGCCTCGGCGGCGAGAAGTGCCTCCAGCGCCTCGACTCCCTCGCCGGGCGTGATGGGCGAGACGGCGGGCAGCGCCGCCTGGCTCGCCCCGCCGACCTCGGCCCAGGTGCCCCAGTTGATCGTCGTTCCCGGCAGTCCCTCGGACCTGCGCAGGTCGCAGAGCGCGTCCAGCCAGGCGTTCGCCGCCGCGTAGGCGGCCTGTCCGGGCGAGCCGAGCAGCGCGGCCGCCGAGGAGAACGCCACCCACCAGTCCAGGCTCGCGTGCCTGGTCGCCCGGTGCAGCGCCAGGCCACCGTGGACCTTGGCCGACCAGACCCGGTGCAGGTCCGGCGAGCCCACGTCGACGACGAGACGGTCGTCCAGCGCGCCCGCCGCGTGCACCACGCCACGGAGCCACACCCCTCCGTCGATCACGGCCCTGACCAGCCGTACGGCGACCCCCGGCGCGGCCAGGTCGCCGGTCACCACCTGGACGTCGACGCCCAGCTCGCGCAGCCGCTCGATCTCGGCGGCCCCCTCGGCGGACGGCCCCGACCGCCCGCCGAGCACGATCCGCCCCGCGCCCCGCTCGGCCAGCCAGCGGGCCACGACCAGCCCCAGGCCGCCGTACCCTCCGGTGATCAGGTATCCCCCGCCGCGCCGTACCACCGGCGTCGCCCTGCGCCGCCCGACCGTGCCGGCACCGGCGCCGGTGTCGGTGTCGGTGTCGGGGCCGCCCGCCAGGTCGGGTACCGCGGCGAGCCGGGCGGTGTACCGGATGCCGAAGCGCCAGGCGACCTCGTCGTCCGGCTCGTCGGCCGCCAGCTCCGTCAGGAGCGACTCCGTGTCGTCGACGTCCACCAGGCAGGCTCGCAGCTCCGGATGCTCGAAGGCCAGGACCCGGACCAGCCCGCGCAGCGCGGCGGCCCCCGGGTCACCCGGCTCCCCGTCCAGTACGGCCTGTGCCCGGTCGGTGACGACCCTCAGGCGGGTGCCGGCACCGCCGCCGGGCCCCGCACCGGCCCGCGGCCCCACGAGTTCACGGACGACCGCGGTCACGGCGAGGAGCAGCGCCTCGCTCCCCGCCGGGGTCAGCCCCGCGGGGACGAGCAGCACGACCTCGTCACTCGCCGGCATCCCGGTCGGGGGCGATGGTACGAGGCGGGGCTCGGCGTGCGGGGCGGGTCGCTGGGCCGGCACCAGGGATGAGGCCGCGACGGGAGTCGGGGAGAGGCAGGGCATCGTGAGCGTGCGGGCGGCGTGCCCGGCGGCGGCGAGCTCGGCGGCCAGGCGCTCGGCCCGCGGGCTCTCGTCTCCGGCCAGGATGAGCCAGCCACGGCCCCGAGGGGAGTCGAGTCCCCGCTCCGCGGGCCGGGTGCCGGTGCCCGCCTCGGTGACCCAGAGGCGCCGCACCAGCTTGCCCGCCAGTGGCACCGGTAGCGCGCCGGCCAGGACGTCCCTGGCCAGCAGCCCGACCGGGGTGCCGTCCGGCTCCAGCACCTCGATCTCGACCGGCGTCCCCGCCGGTACGCGCAGCCGTCCGGCCAGCTCGGCCGGGCTGGGTACGGCGGCGACGACGGGCGAGTCCGCGACGACGCTCGCGGCGCCGTACCGGCCCCAGACCCCGGCGGCGTTCCTGGCGTCGATCTCGATCTCGCCCGAAGGGGTGAGGGTGGTGGTGACCGTGGCGGGCAGCGGCAGGAAGCCGTTCAGGGCGACGTCGGCCAGCTCGGCCTGACCGTACACGGCGAGGGCCGCCGCCTGGGCCAGGGCCGCGACCGCGGCCAGCGGCATGACCGGCAGGCCGTGCGGCTGCCACGCCGCGGGCTCCAGCCGCCAGGGGACGTCGGACAGGTCGTCCAGCCTGGTCGTCCACACGTGCCCCGCCGGGCTCTCGACGTGCACCCCGAGCAGCGGATGGGTGCCCGGCGGGAGCGCGGACGACCTGGTGGCGGAGACCCAGTGGCGTTCGTGCCGCCAGGGTGACGGCGGAACGTCGGCGAGCGTGCCGGAGCAGGACGGCAGCAGCGAGGGCATCGCGACCACGGTCGCGGCGAGCTGGGCGCGGATCTCCTCGTCGTGGCCCCGGCGCAGGGAGTGGGTGATCACCGTTCCCGCGGGAAGGCTCTCGCGCAGTGCTCCGGCCAGGACCGGGTGCGGGCTGATCTCGGTGAAGAGGGTATGACCGTCCGCCGCGGCGGCCCTGATCGCGTCGAGCAGGCGGACCGGGCGGCGGACCCCCGCCGCCCAGTAGGCGGGCTCGAAGGTCGGCACCTCGCGGGGGTCGTCGAAGACCGTCGAGTAGAACGGGAGCTCCGGCTTGCCGCCCGCGATGCCCTCCAGGGCCTCGCGGATCCTGGGCAGGAGCGGCTTGACCTGCGGCGAGTGCCCGGCACCCTCGGCGGTCAGCAGCCGCGCGAGCAGGCCGCGGGCCTCGACCTCGGCGGCGAAGGCGGCCAGCCGGCCGGGATCGCCGGTGACGACGCACTGCCTGGGCGAGGAGTACACGGCGACGTGCAGGTCACCGGGCACCTCCTCGGCGGGCACCTCAAGCACCGCCATGGCCCCGCCGCCGCCGATGGTGCCGAGCAGCGCGGCCCGGCGGCAGATCACCCGTACCGCGTCCCGCAGCCCGATCCCGCCCGCGACCACGGCGGCCGCGACCTCCCCCATGGAGTGCCCGACGACCGCCGCCGGCCGCGTTCCGTACGCCGTCCAGAGCCGGGCCAGCGCCACCTGCACCGCGAAGATCACCGGCTGCGCGACGGCCACCCCCGGCGCGTCCGCCCCCTCGGCGATGATCTCGCGCAGCCGGATGTCCGCCTCCCCGGCGAGCATCGGGTCCAGCTCGTCGACGGTCCGGGCGAATATCGGCTCTTCCGCGTAGAGGCGGGCTCCCATGCCCGCCCACTGCGATCCGTAGCCGGAGAACACCCAGACCGGCCCGCGCCCCCCGGCCGGCGCCGCTCCGGTGACGCCCGCCCCGTCCCGTACCGCCCGCAGCCCGGCGACCAGCTCCTCCCGGTTCGCGGCCACGACCGCGGCCCCTGCCCTGCCCCGCCCCGCCCGCCGGGCGAGGGTGTGCGCGACATCGCCGAGCGAGACCTGCCGCCGAGCCCCCGGGGCGGGGGTGCTCCCGGCGGCGGACGCGTCCGGGGAGGCGGCGTCGGGCTGGGCGGGCTCGGCGAGTTCGGCGTCGGCCCAGTCCGCGAGCGTCCCGGCATGATCCCTGACCCGCTCGGGAGACACGTCCGTGAGCAGGAAGATCTTCGCTGCCGGCCCCTCGCTCTCCGGTTCCCGCCACTGCGGAGCGGGCTCCAGGACGGCGTGGGCGTTGGTGCCGCCGAAGCCGAAGGAGGAGACACCCGCCAGGGGGTACCCGTCCGGCCAGGGGGTGGGGGCGGTGACGACCTGGAGGTGCTCCCAGGGAATGTGCGGGTTGGGCCGGTGGAAGTGGACGCTTGGCGGGATCACGCCGTGATGGAGGGCGAGGACCGTCTTGATCAGGCCGGTGATCCCGGCGGCGGCCTCCAGGTGGCCGAGGTTGCTCTTCGCGGAGCCCAGGAGCAGCGGCGCGGTACGGCCCTCGCAGAGGGCGGCGGCGACGGCGCGGGCCTCGATCGGATCGCCCAGGAAGGTGCCGGTGCCGTGCGCCTCGATGTAGCCGGGACCGCCCAGACCCGAGTAGGCGCCGCGCAGGAGTTCCTCCTGGGCCTCGGGGTTGGGCGCGACCAGCCCGTTCGACCGGCCGTCCTGGTTCACCGCGGTGGCGCGGAGCACCGCCATGACCCGGTCGCCGTCCCGCTGGGCGTCGGACAGCCTCTTGAGCACGACGACCCCGCAGCCTTCGGCCCTGACCATCCCGTCCGCCGAGGCGTCGAAACTCTTGCAGCGCCCGTCGGGCGCGGTGCCGCCGCCCTGGTCGAACGCCATGGTGATCACGGGTGAGAGCAGCAGGTTGACCCCGGCGGCGATGGCCAGGTCGCTCTCCCCCGACCTGAGGCTGCCTGCGGCGAGGTGTGTGGCGACCAGCGAGGACGAGCACGCGGTGTCGACCGCCAGGCTGGGCCCGCGCAGGTCCAGCAGGTAGGAGAGCCGGTTGGCGGCGATGCTGAACGCCGCGCCCGTCGCCGTCCAGGCGTCCACCCTCGCGGTGTCGGCCGTGGTCAGGTGGGCGTACTCGTTGCCGGATATACCGACGAACGCGCCGGTACGGCTGCCGCGCAACGACCGGGGCGCGACGCCCGCGTGCTCCAGCGCCTCCCAGGCCGTCTCCAGCAGCAGCCGCTGCTGCGGGTCCATGGTCTCGGCCTCGCCGGGGACGATCCCGAAGAATTCCGCGTCGAACCCGGCGATGTCCTCCAGGAAGCCGCCGTGCCTGGTCGTCCTGGCCAGAGCCTCGGCGGTGCGGGGAGATCCGTCGTCGAAGGGCTCCCAGCGGCCCTCGGGCACCTGGCCGACGGCGTCGCCGCCCGCCATGAGCAGCCGCCAGAAGTCTCCGGGGCCGCGTACCGAGCCGGGGAGGCGGCACCCGACGCCGATCACCGCGATCGGCTCGTCGGAGACGGCCGGTCCGGCCTTCTCCGGGGCGGTCCGCGCGCGGGGCGCGAGCCCCCTGGCCAGGCGGTTGATCGTGGGATACTCCCAGACCAGCGTGGGTCCCAGCTCGCGGCCGAGGAGCACCTCCAGCTCCCCCGCCACCGCGACGGCGTCGCGGGAGGAGAGCCCGAACGCCTCCAGGGGACGGTCGGGATCGACATCCGCGAGGGACAGGCGACAGCGGGCCGCGATACGCCCCGTGAGGAAGCGGCGAATCTCGTCTTCACCGAACAGGTCCACGTGGCAGCTCCAAGAACACCCGAGGTGGTCGGCAAACTTACCCAGACATATCGGGATAAGGGAGCCATGGCAGACCACAATCCATCTCGGCGTTTTATAACGAACGTGATAACGCGCGATATCTGATGAGATTTGTGGTTAAAGCGCAAGTGACAGCGTCATTTCGTTGCGAACGCTCATAGCTGAGAGGTGATCACCCCGCCTAGGGTCGCCTGCCACGGCCACTGTCTCCAGGCCGGGCGGAGGAACGACCATGCGACCTGCTCGACGCGGACTCCTGGCGCTGGCGACCGCGCTTGTCGTCGGATTCCCCTCGACCGCGCACGCCGACCCGACCTGGGCGTCGGCGCCCGGTGACCGGAGCGGCGAGGCAGGCACGGCGGCCCGGTCCGCTCCGGAGACGAACCCGGTGGGAAGGGCCGCCCGGAAGAGGAAACCCGCGGAGAGCAACGCCTTGATCGCGAGATCGGCGGGCAGGACCGCCTCGGCGGTGAGACCGGCGGTGAGACCACAGCCGAGCCCAAGCCCCTCCGCCGGCAAGGGAGTCAGGAGCCCATGGGGGCCCTGGCCTGCCGCCAGGCCGGGCGCCGCGCGCGTGGTCAAGGAGACCTGGCTCGGCCCGCGCGTGCTCGACCTCCAGATCTCGTCGCCCTCGGTCAACGCGACCCTGCCGGTCCGCGTGCTGGTGCCCCAGGGCTGGTCGAAGGGCGCGCGCCGCACCTGGCCGGTCCTGTACCTGCTGCACGGCGGCGCCGACGACTACACCTCGTGGACCCGGATGACCGACATCGCGAGCATGACCGAGAACATGGACGCGATCATCGTGATGCCCGAGGCGGGCCGGGCGGGCAACTACTCGAACTGGTACAACAAGGGCAAGGGAGGCGCACCCGGCTGGGAGACCTTCCACACCTCCGAGGTGCGCCGCCTGCTGGAGACCGGCTACCGCGCGGGGAGCCGCCGCGCCGTCGCGGGGCTCTCCATGGGCGCGTACGGCGCGATGAAGTACGCCGCGCTGCACCGGGGGATGTTCCGCTTCGTGGGCGCCTACAGCGGCGTCATGTCCACCCGCCTGCCGGGCATCCCCGAGCTCATCATGAACGCGCAGGCCTCCGAGGGACAGGATCCGCAGGCGCTGTGGGGCGATCCGCTCAGGAACCGGAACGTCTGGAAGGCCAACGACCCCGCGGCCCACGCCAGGAACCTGCGCGGCGTGAGCATCTACATCTCCAGCGGCACGACCAGCAGGCTGGGCGAGCTCGACCCGCCGGGAGCCCCCTGGAGCCCGGCCCATCTCGGCGAGCCGATCTCCGCCTACACGGCCAGAGACCTGATCGCCAAGCTCCGCTTCCACGGCATCAAGCCCGTGGTGCACCTGTACCAGGACGGCACCCACAGCTGGCCCTACTGGGAGCGCGAGTTCCGCAGGTCCTTCCCGATGATCCTGTCCGCCCTGGGCCTGCAGGCCGCCCAGGACGACGCCTCCGCACCCCGGGAGCAGGAGGACGCCTGGAACCTGCTCGGCGGGACGTGAGAGCCGGACGCGCGGCGGTCGCCGGTCCCGGCCCGACGATCCGCTGCCGTCGACATCACCCGGCGGTGTTCGGCGGGCCCCGGGGAATCCGCTTCTCAAAGAAGCGGACACGCGCCGATGACCTGCCCCTGACGGAACGGCCGTCCTCTCGAACCCTCATCGCCGACCCGGTGGCGTGTTGACTCACCGTTGACCAGATAATAACTTTGAGTAGTTGTTTCAACACCCAGCGTGGTGAACGTTCGAGGTCGCGCGTGAACCCCGGCGTTCCGTAACGGACATCGGACGCGGATCCCCCTTCCCGAAGGCGACCTCCGGTCTCACGTGCGAGGTCGTCCGGTCGCGTGCCGTCGTATCCCCGCGAAGGGTGACCCGCGGCTCTCGCCTGACCGTCTCGGGGAAGCGCGCTCACACAGGAAGAGGCAGCACAGTCAATGAGGAGCGCATCCAGCGGACGTGCCGGGAGCGCGCCGCACGACTCGCGCGGGGCCCGGCATCCGGTGACCGTCATGGCCGAGCAGATGACCGACGTCTTTCTCGACCTTGGTTACCGCATCGTCGAAGGACCCGAGGTCGAGGCCGAGTGGTTCGCCTTTGACGCGCTCAACATGGACGACGACCACCCCGGCCGCACCCCCGACCGGGCCTTCCACCTCGAAGACCCCTCGGAGCCCGGCGGGAGGTCGGGCCTCGTGCTGCGTACCCGCACCTCACCGGCGCAGGTGCGGGCGATGCTCGGCAAGCCCCCGCCACTCCGCCTGGTCTGCGCGGGCCGCGCCTTCCGTCCCGACCCGGCCGACACCATCCACAGCCCGGTGTTCAACCAGGTCGAGGGCCTCGCCGTCGACCTGGGGCTCACCATGGTCGACCTGAAGAAGACCCTCGACCACTTCGCCGCCGCCGTGTTCGGCAGGGGCACGGTGACCCGGCTCCGCACCCACCGGTCCGCCTACACCGACCCGTCGGCGAAGGTGTACGTGGAGTGCGCGGTCTGCCACGGCGTCCGGGAGGACGTCTCCGGGGACGTCTCCGGGGGCCCGTGCGGGACGTGCGGCGGCGGGGGATGGATCGAGTGGGGCTGGTGCGGCACGGTCCGCCCCCGGGTGCTGACCACCTGCGGCGTCGATCCGCACAGGTACGGCGCGTTCGCCTTCGGCGTGGGCGTCGAGCGCACCCTGATGCTCCGGCACGGCCTGAAGGACATCCGCGACATCGTCGACGGCGACATCCGCTTCCCGCTCGGAATGGACGAGTTCGCCCCCGGCGGCAGGCCCAGGCCCACTCCCCGCCCCCGGACCACGGCCACCACACGCGCCGTGCCGGCCGCACGGGCCGTACCCGATTTGGAGATCATCCCGTTGATCCGGGGCGGCCACGGCAGAAGAGGCCCGCGGGGACGGGAGGCCGGCGGGGGGCTCACCCGCTCGCAGAGCCTGCGGCGGCGGATCGGGCACGCGCTGGCGGGGGCGGGGTATGTCGAGACGCCGCGCTTCCCCTTCGTCTGCGACGCCGCATGGGACGCCTTCGGCCTGGCGCCCGACGACCCGCGCCGCGCCACGCTGACGCTCACGAACCCGATCAGCCCGCGCGAGCCGTCACTGCGCACCACGCTCCTTCCCGGGCTGCTGGCCGCGCTGGGGCTCAACCTCGCCCTGGGAAATCACTACCCGGCGCTCTTCGAGCAGGGAGTGGTCTTCGCAGCCCGGACGGGCGCCGGCCCCGCCCTCTCGCTCCTGGCGGACCGCCGCCCCACCGCGAGCCGGCTCGACGCGCTGAACACCGGCGTCCCCGCCCAGCCCAGCCATCTCGCCATCGCGCTGACCGGCGAGTCGTCGTGGGCCCGCGCCGTCGACGCCGCGCGGACGGCCGCGCACGTCATGGGGGCCGGCCTGATCACGCGCCCCACCGAGTACGCGCCCTGGCGCCCTGGACGCTGTCTGGAACTGCTCGTCGGCGAGGCGGTGCTCGGCCACGCCGGCGAGCTGCACACCGCCACGATCCAGGCCCTGGGCCTGCCACCGGGGACGAGTGTCATGGAGATCGACCTCACCGCGCTGGAACATCTCACCGATCACGACGGCATATGACGTTCTCCCCGCCCGGCCTGGTGGCCATCGGCATCCGGAAAGCCAGGAGGCCGGGGACTCCACCGCTCGCCCCGCCGACCAGGTCTGCCGGTCCACGGTCCCGGTGAAACCGGCCTGAGCCGCTTCACCGGGACATCGAGGGAGATCGAGGGAGATCGAGAGAGTGCGTCAGGCGGCCGCGAGATAGATCTGGCCGAAGGCCTCGGAGAGCTTCTTGAGGTCGGTGGTCACGTCCACCTCGGGGTTGGCCGGGTCGTAGACGGCGGCCAGGCGGCGCTGGATCGGGGTGAGCTTCTTCAGCTGTTCCCAGGCGGTCAGCCGGTTCACCGTGCCCTGGGCGTCCTGGGCCCGGGTCCAGACGTTCACCTGCTGGGCGGCGCCGTCCTTGACGGGCACCGACAGCCGGGAGGCGATCTGCTCATCGGTCACCTGGCCGACGAGACCGGTCTCCTCCGCGGCGATCTGGGTCAGGACGTCCCACGACCGGGCACGGACCTGGATCCACTGGTTGCGGTGGGCCTGCTCGGCGTCGATCTTCCAGGTGTCGTAGCCGCCGTACAGCAGGCCGGTGTCCAGGGAGAGCTGGTCGACGCGGCCCGCGATCAGCGGGGACTCGATCTTCTCGGGGGCGAGCAGCGGGTACCGCTTGCGCATCTCCGTCTTGCAGGTGTCGTTGGCGCCGCAGGCGAGTTCGGGGACCACGGTGTGGACGCCCAGCCGCTTGCCGGGCGCGGCCTGGCGGAGGGCGTCGGAGGCCGCGGTGACGAACGCGGTGATCTCCTCGTCCGTCGTGAACGTGCTGTTGTAGCCCAGCTGGGAGGTGAACCGGATGCCCGCGACCTCCGGACGCGCGGCAAGCGCGCCGACGCGCTTGACGGCGGCGGTGAAGGTCTCGGTGCCCGCCTTCCAGTCGTCGGCCAGTTCGGTGTCGATCCAGACCCGCAGTTGCCGGGCCTTCGCCGCGGTGATCGCCTGACCGGCCGGAGTCCGCGCGGCCGCCGCGACGGCGGGATCCTGGGTGCTCGTGGAGGTCGGTGTGGCGGCACCGGTCAGTTCGGATCTGTTGACGGTGCCGTCGCCGCCCTCGCCGTGCCCGTCGATCGAGCACTGCTGGCCCGCCTCGCACTGGGGCGCGCCGTCCTCTCCCGCGCCCTCGGGGAGGGGGGAGTTCTCGTCGCCCTCGGCACCACCGCCGGGCGGCTCAGGGCAGGCGCCGGCCGAGCAGTCGATGAACTTGCCGTCGATCGGGCTGGCCTCCTTGAGGTTGGCCGCGTCGTCGCTGCCCCAGAAGAGCGCGACGCCGAGGGCCTCTTCCGGCTTGGCCAGCCAGTGGCACACGACGTAGGCCGGGGCGTCGGCCCCCATCAGATCGTTGCAGCTGCGGGGATCGTCCTGCGAGTACGCGGCCCCGGGCGTCATGATCCCGACGAGCGCGAGCGCGGCGCCGACGGCGAAGGTCCGGCGCAGAGTAAGTCGCATGTCCTGAACTCCCCGGATAAAGCTGGCAAAAAACGATCGATCCACACTTTACCCAGATCGCAATGGACTCAACAGCCCCAGTCAAGGACCCACAGGACTTCGATACCTTCCGGCTGATCCGGCGTCCCACGCGAGCGGGAGCCCGGAGCGTCGCAGGTAGCCGGAATGCCGGGATCCCGCTGGCGTGAAGCGACAAACGCAGGCCGCCGGCGCAGACAACGGGCGACGGGGACAACATCATGGTGATGAGGGCTGCCGCCCGGGGAGACGGGGAATCTCCGCCGCGGTGTCGAGTCGATGACGACCACCGTCGTGTCCTCATGTCGAGGATCGCGGGGAAGCGGCGTCGGCACATTGCAGCCAGCGGGAAAATCGGGAGGTCACCGGCGGGTATGGAGCACGGCCGGCGGGCCTCGGGTGGCCCGAACGGCACGGTCAGACTCCGAGCGCCTCGCACGCGCGTCCCACCCCGTCCTCGGCCCGCAGCCGCTCCCCCAGCCGCGCCGCCACCGCCCGCGTTCCCCGATCCCGTACGGCATGTACCACCCGTGCGGCCAGCGCTCCCACGGTGGCCCTTCCGATCGGCAGCGGCGCGGGCCCGGCCCCCAGCGACGCCACCCGTGCTCCCCAGAACGGCTGGTCGGAGAAGAAGGGGCAGATCACCCCCGGAACTCCGGCCCGCAGGCCCGCCCCCGTGGTCCCGGCGCCGCCGTGGTGCACCACCGCGGCCATCCGTGGGAAGAGCCACCCATGATCGATATCGCCGATGACGAGCATGTCGTCGGCGCCCTCGTACGGCATGCCCTGCAGGACTCCCCGCACCCCGGCCCGGCGCAGCGCCGCCACCACCGTCTCCGCCGTCGCGACCGGGTCGGCCGGAACCATGCTGCCGAAACCCACGAAGACCGGTGGCGGCCCCGCGTCGAGGAACGCCACGATCTCGGGGCAGGGGGGCAGCGCACGCTCAAGCGACCAGAAACCGGTCAGGTGCACGTAGTCCGGCCAGTCCCGCGGGCGGCCGACGATCCAGGGACTGACCCCGCACAGCACCGGCACTCGATCGGCCCGTGCCCGCCGGAACGGGCTGCCCCGCATGGGCCCGAGCTTGAGCACCCGGCCCCGCAGCCGGTTCACCATGCGGCCGAGCAGCAGCCAGCTCAACCCCTCGACCAGCGCGTAGCTGGCCCGGTTACCGGCTCCGCCGAGCGTGCGCAACGGCACCAGCGGGTTGGGAAAGGCCCGGGTGGGCTCGCTGGGCTGGAAGTGCAGCAGCGCGTACGGCATGCCGTACCGCTCGGAGAGATGGTGCCCGAAACCGCCCAGCGCGGGTGACAGGACGAGGTCGGCTCCGGCGCAGGCCGCGTCCACCTCGGCGACCAGGCGCTCGGCGAGCGGTTCCACGATCGTGCGAAACCCCCTGGCGAACCCGGTGGGGCCGCTCCGCAGCCACGCCTGCCCCTCCTCGGACTCCATGATCTTCAGCGGGTCCACGCTGATCGGGCTGAACTCCAGCCCCGCCTCCTCGACCAGCCCGCCGTAGCGGCCCGCCGCCACGATCATGACCTGATGCCCCCGCCGGGCGAGCCCGGCGCCGAGCGCGACGCACGGCTGGGTGTCACCCCGCGAGCCGAACGCCAGGACCGCGATCCTCACCGGAGCCTCCCAGAGCCGACTGCCCGCCGAAACCCACCGGTCCGGCACCTCATCGAAGCGTCACCAGGCTGATGGCCGCCCCCGTGACGACCAGCCCCGCGGCCACCAGCAGGCCCGTCGAGTAGCCGGCCGTGAAGCTCGCGGAACCGTTGACGATCACCCCGATGATCGCGATGCCGAACAGCCCCGACATCTCCCGGGCCACGCTGAACACACCCCCGGCCACCCCTGCCCTGGATTCGGGTACGGCGCCCAGCACCGCCGACCCCAGCGGCATGGTCAGCGCCGAGCCGATCCCGATCACGCATACCGATGGCAGCAGTTCGGCCCAGCCGTCCCCCGGGCGCAGGAACGCGACGGCGGCCATGCCCGCGGCGACGAGGACGAGCCCCAGCGCCACGGTGCGCGCGGCGCCGATCCGGCGTTCCGCGAACGGCACCAGCGGCGTGACCACGACGACCAGCAGCGCCAGCGGCACGAACGCCAGCCCGGACGCGGTGGGACTGAAACCGAGCACGCCCTGCAGGAACAGCGCGGTGAAGAAGAAGACCCCGTTGACCCCGAGTCCCCAGAGCACCTGGGCGATCACCCCGCCGGTGAAGGTTCGCGACCGGAACAGCGCGAGATCCACCATCGGGTCCGCGCCGAGCCTCTCGGCGACGGCGAAGACCGGGGCGGCGGCCACCGCGAACAGCACCGCGACCAGGATCGGCGGCGAGGTCCAGCCCAGCTCGGCCCCGAAGGTCAGGGCGAAGGTACCCGCCGACAGCACGGCCACCGACGACGCGACCCCTGGAACGTCCACCCGGGCGGCCCGCTCGTCGCGCGACTCCGGGATCGTGACGGTCGCGAGCGCGATGATCAGGACGCCGAGCGGGACGTTGAGCAGGAAGATCCAGCTCCAGTGGACGTGCTGGGTGAGATAGCCGCCGACGACCGGCCCCAGGGCGAGCGCGCCCGCCCCTGACGCCATCCAGACGGCGACCCCGACGGACCGCTGCCGCTCGTCGTTACCGACCGCGACGATCGCCAGCATCGCGGGCAGGATCAGGGCCGACCCGGAACCCTGCACCAGCCTGGCCGCGACGAGCGCGCCCACCGAGGTGGCCAGCCCCGCCGCGAGGGACGCCGCCGTGAAGACGGCCAGTCCCGCGACGAGCACCCTGCGACGGCCGTAGACGTCGGCCAACCTGCCACCGGCGAGCATGAAGCCCGAGAAGGTGAGGACGTAGCCGGTGACGACCCATTCGAGTGCCGCCGGCGACGCGCCCAACTCCGCCTGCAGGGTGGGCAGCGCGACCGTCACGACGGTGTTGTCCAGGGTCGTCACGAATCCAGCCAGCCCGATGACCAGCAGCAACAGCCCTCGCTGCGCGGCCGGCGCTGTCGCCGGCGACCCTGATGGCGACGCGGTGGACGATACGACCTGTGCGTCCGGCCTGGGCCGCGCGCCCGGTACGGCCCGGTCGCTCACTCGTCCACCTCTGTCCACTCCCAGCCGGATCCGTCGGCCTTGGGGCGGACGATCCGCGTGGTCCTGGTGCCCACCGCGACCCAGCCTCCCGCCGGTTCCTCCGCCTCCCGCCTCGCGGGCGCCCTGCCCACGGGCTCCCCCGCACCACGCGGTACGGCGGCGGGCGGGGAGGCGGGGACCGTCGCCCTCCGCCGCGCCCCCGCCGGAGGTCGCGGAACCTGGGAGGCCGGAACCTGGTGTACCGGAACCTGGGAGGCCGGAACCTGGTGTACCGGAACCTGGTGTACCGGAACCTGGGAGGCCGGAAGCTGAGAGGCCGGAAGCGACGACGGTGACGGGGCCGAGGTCGGGGCCGGGGGCTGCGGAACCACAGGCGGGGAGGGGTCCGAGGGGGGAGCCTGCGGGGACTCGGGGATCGCCTGCCGGAACGCCGGAGGGCCCGGCTCGATCGCCCTGGCCACCGGCCCCAGCGGCTCCAGCTGGTCGATCAGATGGCTGCTGACCGGCGGCAGGCTCGGTACGCGGCGCGCGTCCCCCGTCCCCTCCCCGGGTTCCGGCCTCCCCACCTCCTCAGGTACCGGCGCCGGGGCCGGGTGACGGGGAGACTGTTCCATCGCGTCCCGCACGGTCAGCAGGGGCTCCGGTGCGGACGGCTTCTCCTGCTCCTCGGCCCAGTGCCAGCCGGGACCGTCCAGGTTCGGCTTGATGACCTTCCTGGTCCTCCCCCCGGCCGGCCCGGGTCCGGACGTCGGCGGTGCGGTGGACGCGGCGGCGGGCCTGGCCGTCGGCCGGGCGGCAGGGGGCGGGGGCGGGGGCGGCTCGACGTCGAGCCCGGGCATGGGGTAGGGATTCGACCGGTTCTGCCGGAAGGAGGCATCCGAGATCCGGGACCGCCAGGGACGTGCCGTACCGGGCTCGGGAGACGGGGTGCGGGACCCGTTGCGCGGTACCGCCGGGTCCGGGCGCGAGCCCCGGCTCTCCTCCCACGCCGCACGGGCGTCCGGTACCGGGACATGCGGGTCCAGAGGTGAGGCGGGGGGCGGGGGAAACTCCTCGGCCCACTGCCAGTCGCCGTCGCGGCCGGTCCTGATGACACGTACCGGAACGGCGGGGGCGATCGGCGGTGGTTCGGCGGGAGGTGGCTGGGGAGGCCCGGCGGGAACCTGAGGGGAGGTTCCGGCGGCGATCTGCGGGAGCCGCGGGAAGTGGGCGAGGCGGCGCGCGGGAGCGGCGCGGTGGGCACCGGGGGCACCCGCGCGCTCCACCATCACGTACGTGGCGGGAAGCTCGCCCGTGGCGTGCTCGCGGATCTCGATCCGCCGGTGGAAGCCGCGCAGGAAGCTCGGCAGCCACCAGTTGGCCTCGCCCATCAGTCGCATCGTCGCGGGCACCAGCAGCGCCCTGACCAGGGTGGCGTCCACCACGATGGCCACGAACATGCCGACACCGAGCATCTTGACGATCGTGATCCCGGCCGTGGAGAACGCCCCGATGACGACCAGCAGCAGCAGGGCCGCGCTGGTGATGACCCCTCCGGTCCGCTCCAGCCCGACCGCCACGGCCACGGTGTTGTCGCCGGTTCTGAGCCACTCCGCGCGGACCCTGCTGAGCAGGAACAGCTCGTAGTCCATGGAGAGCCCGAACACCACGGCCAGGATCAGCACCGTGATCGTCGCCTCGATGCTCCCCGTCGGGGTGAAGCCCAGGACGCTCGCGAGGTGGCCGTCCTGGAAGGCCCAGACGATCACGCCGAACGACGCCCCCAGCGACACGACGTTCATCAGGATCGCCTTGACCGGCAGCAGGATCGAGCCGAACGCGGCGAACAGCAGCAGGCCCGTCATGAGACAGACCACCAGTGCGGTCCACGGCAGGGTGGCCCGCAGGCTGGCCTGAAGGTCCAGCTGGGCCGCGGTGGGGCCGCCGACGACGACGTCCTGGAAGTTCGGCTCGGGTGGCAGCTCGCGGATCCTGTCGACCAGCGCGCGGGCCTCGTCCGACATCGGGTCCCTGTCGTAGCGGACCGCCAGCCGCACGGCGCCGCTGTTCTGGGAGACGCCGGTGACGTCGACGCCGGTGACGTGGTCGAGCGCCGCCAGCCGCTCGGCGAAGACCTTGACGTCCAGCGGGCCGACCGGGGTGACCGGGGTGATCCCCGAGTTTCCGACGCCGATGGGGCCGCGCTGGGTACCGACCTCGGAGGTGAGCGCGCCGGGCGCCGACGCGGTCATCGGCCCGACCAGGTCGCGCTCGACGAGCACGATGACCTCGATCGGCGCGAGGGCGTTCTTGGCGAACCTCGCGTTGATCTCCTCGGCCACCTGGCGGCTCTCGAACCCCTCCGGCAGTACGCGATGGTCCACGCTGCCGAACCGCGCGTGCGCGAAGGGCGCGGCCAGCGCGACGAGGAGCAGCCCGACCCCGAGGAGGTACGCGACCGGGCGGCGCATCACGCTGGACGCGATGGCGTGCCAGGTCCCGCCTCTGCGACTGCCGAAGTCGGGCATGACCTTGATCGCGTCCACCTTCGGCCCGAGCACGGCCAGCAGCGCGGGCAGCACGACGATCGCGGACGCCATCGCGACCAGCACCACCGCCGCCGCGCCCAGCCCTATCGACCGCAGGAACATCTGTGGGAAGAGCAGCAGCCCGCTGAGCGAGGTCGCCACGGTCAGCCCGGAGAAGGCGACGGTGCGTCCGGCGGTGACGATGGTCCGCACGACCGCCGCCTCGGTGGACGCCCCCCGGTGGATCTCCTCCCGGAAGGCGTTCAGCACGAAGAGCGAGTAGTCGATGGCCAGGCCGAGCCCGAGCATCGTCACGACGTTCAGCGAGAACACCGAGACGTCCGTGACCTCGGTGAGCAGCCTCAGCAGCAACAGTGCCCCGGCCACCGAGAGCAGCCCGACGACCAGTGGCAGGCCCGCCGCCACCAGGCTGCCGAAGACCATGACGAGCAGGACGAGCAGTATCGGCATCGAGATGGCCTCGGCCTGCCGCAGGTCGGCACCGGTCTGCGCGTTGAGGTCCTTGAGCAGCGGGATCCTGCCGCCGATCTTGACCGTGTATCCGGCGGGCGCCCTGCGGAGCTCGTCCCTGATCTTCTCGTACCCGCTCTGCTTGGTCAGCTGCCCGCCGCGCAGGGTGATCAGCGCGTAGGTGGAGTGCCCGTCCTCGGAGACGAGTTCCCCGGCCTTGGCCGACCAGTAGGTGGTGGTGCTCGCGACCTGCTCGGCGGGCAGCGCGCGGAGCGCTTCCCGCACGTCCTTTTCGAACCGCTCGTCGGCGGCCTCGTACCTGGGATGCGTGTAGAGGGCCACCACGTCGGGTGAGTCGCCGCCGAACCACTGCCGGCTCCACTCGGCGGCCGAGGTCGACTCGGCCCCCGGGTCCTCGAAGCCGCCGTCGGACATCCTGCCGAACAGCCCCAGCCCGAAGTAGCCGGCGAGGACCGCGAACACCGTCCCCAGGACCAGCAGGGACCAGCGCCCTCGGTAGACGGCCCGCCCAAGCGACTCGAACATCAGACGTCGGCACCTTGACCATCGGCCGAGGGCCCGTCGACCGGAAGCCCATCGGCCGGAAGCCCGTCGGCGGGGACGGCACCGGCCGGGAACTCGCCGTCCAGGTAGGCCCGCGCACAGGCACGTCTGGCGATCTTCCCGCTGGACGTGCGCGGCACGGCCCCCGCCTCGACCAGTACGAAGTCATGCAGCCGCAGATCATGATTTTTCGTGACAGCGGCGCGGATGTTGGCCGCGACCTCGCCGAGGTCCCGCCCATCGGCCTTCCGTGACCGCTCGGCCACCACCACCAGCCGCTCGGTCTCCTCCCCCGGCACCGCGAACGCGGCCACATGGTCCCTGCGGACGGCCTCCTCGGCCTCCTGCACGGTCATCTCCACATCCTGTGGATAGTGGTTGCGCCCGTCGACGATGATCAGGTCCTTGATCCGCCCGGTGACGTAGAGCTCGCCCCCGTACATGACGCCCAGGTCACCGGTGCGCAGCCAGGTGCCGTCCTGCCCTTCGAGGACGTTGCCGAAGACCTCGGCGCTGCGCTCGGCGTCCCGCCAGTAGGCCCGCGCCACGTTGGGCCCCCGCACCCAGATCTCGCCGACCTCGCCGTCAGGTCTGGCCGTGCCGGACGTCGTGCCGGATGCGGAGGCGATGACCACCCGCTGGCCCGTCGGCACCCCGCAGGAGACGAGGTCGCTGACCCGGCCGCGCCCCGGGTGCGGCACCGCGCGCCCCGCGGTCAGCGCGTCGCGGTCGAACAGGGTGACGCGGGCGGGCAGGTCCCGGTCCATCGCGGTGACGAACACCGTCGCCTCGGCCAGGCCGTAGCCGGGGGTGTGCGCCTCGGGCCGCAGCCCGCACCTGGCGAACGCCTCGGAGAAACGGTCGATCGTGCCGCCCCGGAGCGGCTCGGCGCCGTTGAGCATGATCGACACCCCGGACAGGTCGAGCGTGGCCTTCTCCGCCTCGGTGACCCGGCTCGCCGTGTACTCGTAGGCGAAGTTGGGGCCGCCGGTGAACACGTCCTCCTGCCCGGAGAGCATCCGCAGCCAGCGCACCGGGTGCATGACGAACGCCACCGGGTCCATGAACATCGCCTGGTTGCCGCCCACGATCGGCGCGGCGATGGTGGCGATCAGGCCCATGTCATGGAAGAGCGGCAGCCAGAGCGCGGCCGTGGACACCCTGGGGGTGGCGCGGAACGCGGTCCACAGCTGCCTGGCGTTGGCCGTGAAGTTGCCATGGCCGATCTCGACCCCTGCCGGGGCCCGGGTCGAGCCGGAGGTGTACTGCAGGTACGCCAGGTCGCCGGGGCCGATCGGTTCGGGCTCCCACTCGTCGGCCAGCAGGTCGGAGACCGTGTCCAGGGTGATGATCCGCTTGGGCCGGGGCGCGGAGCGGCCGTCCAGGAAGGCGTGCACCCCCTCCAGGGCGGGCGTCGTGGTGAGCACGCACACCGGGTCGGCATCGGCGTAGGCGCGGATCAGCCGGTCGGCGTGACCGGGCAGGTCCGGCGCGAAGAGCGGTACCGCGATCACCCGGGCGTACATCGCCCCGAGCATCGCGACCACGTACTCCAGCCCCTGCGGCGCCAGGATCGCCACCCGCTCGCCCGGATGCATCACCTCGCGCAGCCGTACGGCCAGCGCCCGGGCCCGTAGATGGGTCCTCGACCAGGAGAGCGTGTGCCGCACCCCGTCGCGCCCGGCGGAGTAGTCAAGGAAGGTGTAGGCCGGAGCGTCAGGGATCTCCCGTGCCCACCGCTCAACCTGGGCGATCAGCGTCTCGCTCATGCTCAAGGTCCCCTCGCCGAGGTACAGGGACCTAGCAACTTACGTCAGGGGTATCTCGCAATTCTTGCCAAAGCCCTCCACATTCCCGGCTGCCGGTTATTACCGGCATGACAACTGATCACCGATCGATCTGACCGCTCGTGCGAACCGGGCCGGACCCCGGATCCCCTGTCACAGATCCGGCTGACCGCTCGTACGCAGGCCTCTGGCGGGGACCCGCTCGTGCAGGCCGAAGCGGGGCTCGGGCTCCCCGGCGCCGTCGAGGATCTCCGCGACGTACTCCGCCGGGGCCGGAGCGTGCTCGCCTTCGGCAGGGGACGTACCGGCCGGCGCCGGGGCGGCGGCGATAATCGGGGCATGGTTCCAGCCCAGTGGGTGTCCTAGATGCCGGCCGAATCCTCGCAGACCCTGGAGCGCGGCCTGCGACTGCTCCGCCTGCTCGCCGACGGGCGCCGGGGCCGTACTCCCACGGAGCTGGCGGCCGAGCTGGAGCTGAGCCGCCCGGCGGTGTACCGCCTGCTCACCACCCTGCAGGGCGAGGGCTTCGTCCGCCGGGACAGTGCCGGGCGGGTCCACCTGGGTTTCGGGGTTCTCGTCCTGGCCCGTGCCGTGCAGCCGCTGCTGCGCCAGGGCGCCCTGCCCACCCTGCGCGGGCTGGCCGAGGAGGTGGGCGCGACCGCGCACCTGACGGTGGCCGAGGGCGACGAGGGCCTGGCGGTGGCGGTGGTCGAGCCCTCCTGGACGAACATGCACGTCGCCTACCGCGAGGGGTCCCGCCACCCGCTGACCCGGGGCGCCGCCGGGCTGGCCATCCTCGCCCTGCGCGAGGGCCGCACCGGCTACCAGGTCTCCGAGGGGCAACTCCAGGAGGGCGCCCGGGGCATCGCCGCCCCCGTACCCGGCCTCCCCTGGCTGGAGGCGTCGGTGGGCGTGGTCGCCTTCACCCCCCTTGACGAGGAGTCCGTCGGCCCCCGGGTCGCCGCCGCCGCCGCCGAACTGTCCGGCTCGCTCACCTGACGCCCCGGCGGGGTCCCCCTCCCCGCACCCGCCGCCGCCTGCTCTCAGGCACCGCGGGAGCGCCGGATCCCGGACAGCAGGGCCTCGATCGCGCGCCCGGCCTCGGCGGAGGCGAACAGCCGCGCGGACAGGTCGACCATCTCCTGGCCGAACTCGTCCATCCGGGCACGCATCGGGGCGGTGAGCAGCGCCTTGGCCTCGCGCAGGCCCTGTGGGGTGCCCAGCAGCAGGTCCTCCAGGTACGCGTCGACCGCGGTGTCCAGCTCGGCCTCGGGCACGGCGCGGGTCAGCAGCCCGGCCCGCTCGGCCTCGGCTCCGCCGAAGACCCGGCCGGTCAGCAGGTAGTCGGCGGCGGCCCGGTCTCCGAGCCTGGGCAGCACGGTGAGGCTGACCGCGGCGGCGGCCAGCCCGAGGCGGACCTCGGTGAGGGCGTAGCTGCTCTCCAGTGCCCCGACGGCGATGTCGGCGGCGGCGACCAGCCCCAGGCCGCCGGCCCGGACCGTACCGTGCACCCGCGCCACCACCGGCTTGGGCATGGTCACGATGAGGCGCTGCACCTCGACGACACCCTCGACGATCGGGGTCATCGCGCCGGAGCGCACCGCCGCGAGATCGGCGCCGGAGCAGAACGAGGGACCGTTGGCGCGCAGTACGACGACCCGGACGGCGTCGTCGGCCGCGGCCCGCCGCAGCAGTGCGGCCAGCTGGTCCAGCAGCGGGCTGGACAGCGCGTTGCGGTTGGCGACCGAGTCCAGGGTCAGCACGGCGACACCGCGCTCGTGGTCCGCGTCGTACCCGACCAGCGCGGGTCCGGCGCCGGTCCCGCCCGCCACTGCGACGCCGGGGACTCCCGGGGCGCTCATCGGGGCGCCCTGGGCAGGCCCAGGCCCACGGTGGCGATCAACTCGCGCTGGATCTCGCTGACGCCGCCGCCGACCGGCAGCTTCAGCTCGGTCTTGAACGCGTGGTCGGTGTCGCGCAGCACGGCGGCGGTCAGCTCGTCGGCGGGATCACCGTAGCGCTGCACCAGCTGTGCGATCCGGGCACCGGCCTCGACCAGTCTCTCGGAGTTGTACAGCTTGTTCACCGAGGCGTCGGCGGCGCCCAGCGTGCCGGTACCGGTGTCTGCGACGATCCGCCAGTTGAGCAGCTCGTTCGCGGTGACGATGGCGTCGAGCTCGGCGAGCGCCCGGCGTACCTCGGGTAGGTCGGCCATCCGGCGCTCCCCGCCCGGCGTGCCCAGCGGCGTCTCGGCGGCCCAGTGCCGGAGCCGGTCCAGGTGTGCCTGGATCTTACCGGCCGGGCCGACGATGAACCGTTCGGAGTTGAGCTGGCTGACCACCACCGACCAGCCCTTGTTCTCCTGGCCGATCAACCGGTTCGCGGGTACCCGGACGTCGTCGAAGTAGACGGCGTTGACCTGGTGCGAGCGGTTCAGCGTGCGGATGGGCGTCCAGCTGAAGCCAGGCAGGGCGGTGTCGAGCAGCAGGATCGAGATGCCCCGGGTGCGCGGCTCCTCGGGGTTGGTGCGGCAGGCCAGCCACAGGTAGTCGGCGGTGTGCGCGCCGGAGATGAACATCTTCTGGCCGTTGACGACGTAGGAGTCGCCGTCGCGCCGGGCGGAGGTGGTCAGCGAGGCCAGATCGGTGCCGGAGCCGGGCTCGCTGTAGCCGATGGAGACCTGCAGGTCGCCGGCGAGGATGCGCGGCAGGAACTCCCGCCGCTGCTCCGCGGTGCCGAACTCCTGGAGTGCCGGGCCGACCGAGTAGACGGTGACCAGCGGATAGGGGACCTCGTACCGGAAGGCGGTACTGACCACGATCTGGTCGGCCATCGGGCCGAGGCCCCGGCCGCCGTGCTCCACCGGCCAGCCCAGGCCGAGCCAGCCGTCGCGGCCCAGTCGCCGGGACACCGCCCGGTACGCGGGGCCGAACTCGTCCTCGTGCAGCTGGGCGCGCTCCTGCTCGGTCACCACGCCGGCGAAGTAGGCGTCCGCCTCCCGCTGAAGCTCGCGCTCCTCGGGGGTCAGGTCGATGTACACGGTGGTGTCCTCTCTCAGCTGAGCCGGGCGTCGGCCGCCGCGTCCAGGCAGGCCTCGGTGCCGCCCAGGAACTGGCCGAGAGCGAGCCCGCCGGTGACGTACCGGTGCAGTGGGTGGTCGATGTCGAGGCCGGTGCCACCGTGCAGGTGCTGGCAGGTGAGCAGCGCCGGGACGGCGTCGTGGCAGACCAGGTAGCAGGCGGACGACAGGCTCCGCCGGGCCTCGGCGGTGCGGCCGGCCGCCAGCTGCCAGGCGGCGGCCAGGTAGGTGTTCTCCAGGATGCGCTGCGCCGTGAAGACGTCGCCCATCTGCATGGTGACCGCCTGGAACTGGGCCAGCGCGCGGCCGAACTGCTTCCTGGCCTTCACGTGCTCGGCGGTCAGCTCCATGGCGCGCTCCAGCAGGCCGGAGACGGTGGCGGCCACCCCCAGCAGCGCGGACAGCTCCAGGTGTCCGGCGGCCTCGGCGGCCAGGGCCGGCCCGCCCAGCAGCGCGTGTCCGGGCACCGCCACCGCGTCCAGGGCGATCCGGGCGGTGGGCACATGGTCGGTGACCGGGTGCGCCGCGGCGGCCGGCCCCGGGGCGGCGGCGTCCACCACGAAGACCCCGACGATGCCGTCCTCCGGTCCGCCGGTGATCCGCGCCGGGACCAGGATCGCCTCGGCCTGCGCGCCGAACGGGACGTAGGTCCGCACCCCGGTCAGCCGGTGGCCGCCGTCGTACGGCTCGGCCGTCACGTCCGTGTCCAGGGCCCGGCCGCCGCCGGGCCCGCGGACCGCGCCGGTCACCAGGGCGCCGCCCCTGGCCACGCTCTCCAGCAGGTCCCGGTGCTCGGTGCCGCCGTACCTGGCCAGGGTGTGCAGGCCGTAGGCCAGCACGGGCAGTGCCGGAACCAGGCCGCCGTACCGGGCCGCCTGCCGCAGCACGGCGGCCAGCACCACGGCGTCGGCGTCGGTGCCGCCCAGGTCCTCGGGGAGGAACGCCTCCAGGACACCGGCCTCGGCCAGACCGTGCCACGCCTCCTCGGAGTACCCGGCGGCCTCGAACTCGGCCGAGGCGATCCGCTCGTCCGGCAGCCCGCGGGCGAGCAGACCGCCCGTCAGCCCGCCGAGGGTCTCCGCCGTCTCGTCCAGTCGGAAGTCCACGTCGATTCCTCCTAAGCCTCGTCGCCGATCCGCACCGGGAAGCGGACGTAGCCGATGTCGCCGGCGGAGGTGAACAGACCACGCTCCCTGGCGTGCGGGGAGTCCGCCAGCTCCAGCGGCGACAGCACCCGCATCACCGGGACGTCGGCGGCCTCCAGCGTCTCGGTCAGGGATTCGGCGTCCCGGCCGCGCACCGCCGCGGCGATCCTGGCATTGATCTCGCGGGTGTTGCGGCGCCGATCCCCCAAGGTGGCGGTGTCCAGGCCGGACAGGTCCAGGTCGAGGGCTGCGACGGTGCGCTGCCAGAAGTGCTCCTCCAGGGCGGCGATGCTCAGGTACTCGCCGTCGGCGGTCTCGAAGACGCCGTAGGCCGGGCGGGTGAAGACCGCCTCTCTGGCCTCCCGCAGCGAAGCGCGGCCGTCGGCCTGGAGCTGGCCGATCACCATGTTCATGCCGTGCATCAGGCAGTCGGTGATGGAGACGTCCAGGTGGCGGCCCCGGCCGGTGTCCTTGCGGGCGAGCAGTGCGGTAAGGGTGGAGCTGAGCGCGTACACCGCCCCCAGCAGGTCGCCGACGGGGGCGCCGACGCCGAGGGCGGGCGGGCCGCCGAGCTCGCCCATCAGGCCGAGCAGTCCGGAGGCGGCCAGGTAGTTGAGGTCATGACCGGGTATCCGGCTCAGCGGCCCCTCCTGCCCGAAGCCGCTGATGGAGACGTAGACCAGGCCGGGGTGCCGCCCGGCGAGCGTGCCGTACCCGAGGCCGAGCCGGTCCATGACACCCGGGCGGAAGCCCTCCACCAGCACGTCGGCCCCGGCCACCAGCTCCTCGGCGCGGGCCAGGCCCTCCGGGGTCTTCAGATCCAGGACGTGGATCTGCTTGCCGTCGTTGAGCACCCGGTAGGTGCCCGGGTGGGTGGAGAAGGCGCCGTCCCTGGCCGGGCGTTCCACCTTGTCGATCTCGGCGCCCAGGTCGCGCAGGCACCGGGTCAGAAACGGGCCGGGGGCCAGTTCGGAGAAGTCGACGATCTTCAGCCCCGCCAGGGGTGGCTCCTGCCCTGATGGTGCCGGCACGGGCGGTTCCGACACCGGCAGCCCGGTGCCCGTCGTCTCGTCACGCTCCACGTTCCACCCTCCAGCCGGCCGCGATCGACATATCGTCGCGACCTTTCATAAATGTGTCCGATATTTCGTTACAAAGCCGGTGGGGGCGACCGTCCGCCGATCACACCTGGGCGGTCGGCCGGATCACGATCCTGTTCAGCGCCACCTCGCGGGAGCGGGTCACCAGGTACCCGACGGCGTCGGCGACGTCGTCCGCGGACAGCCGGACGACGTCACCCATCGCCTTCCTGCGCTCGGCCAGCACCTCCGGGCGGACGTGGTCGGCCAGTTCGGTGACGGTGGCACCGGGCTCGACCAGCGCCACCCGGACCCGCTGCCCGGCCAGTTCCTGGCGCAGCGACTCGGAGAAGGCGGCCAGCCCGGCCTTGGTCAAGGCGTACACGCCGTTGCCGGCCCGCGCTCCCGCGCCCTGGCCGGCCACCGAGCCGACGTTGACCACGTCGGCCACCCGGCGCGGCGCGGACTCCGCCGCGGCCAGCAGGTGCGGCAGGGCCGCCCGGGTCGTCGCCAGCACGGCGCGGAGGTTGAGGTCGAGCATGCGCTCCCACTCCCCCTCCGGCGCGTCCGCCACCGGGCCGAGCAGCATCACTCCGGCGTTGTTGACCAGGATGTCCAGCCGCCCGTACGCGGCGACCGCGTCCTCCACCGCACCGGCGGCCCGGGCCGGATCGGTCAGGTCCGCCGGGAGGGCGACCGCGCCGCCGCCCAGGCCGGTGATCTCGTCGCACAGGTCGCGGAGCCGGTCCTCCCGGCGCGCGACCAGCGCCACCGCGGCCCCGGAGGCGGCGAGCCGGAGGGCGGTGGCCCGCCCGATCCCACTGCTGGCCCCGGTGACCAGGGCGACGGCGCCCTTCAGTTCGTCCGCCACGGTGCCTCCTCCGCCGTTTCCCGGCCTCTCGAATCCGGCACGTCTCAGTCCAGGGACTCGCCGATGGCGGGGACGCTGCGGTAGGCGACCCACCGGGTGATCCGGGCCTCGGCGTCGAAGGTGCCCGCCCCGGCGAAGGAGGACCGGATCGGCCCGCCCTCGGACTCCCGGACGATGCCCTCGATCAGGCAGCGGTCGTCGGCGACGAAGAGCGTCTGGATCTCGTGGAACCACTTCCTGGTGCCGCGCCTGCCCTTGAGCAGCGCCCGCACCGCCTCCCGCCCGATGACCTCGGCCCGCTTCGGGCTGTCCGGGTCGAAGGGCGGGTGGGAGTAGAAGGCGTCGTCGGCGAACAGGTCGGCCACCGCGTCGAAGTCGGAGTTCTCCAATCCCCTCACGTAGCCGAGCACCGTCTGCCGAATGGCGTCGCGGGAGGGGTGGGCCGTGCTGCCCGCGGTTCCAGTGGTCTCCGTCATGGTTCTCCTTCCGGGCCGGGCGCGGGCGACCGCGCACCCGCCGGTTCGGGCTGCGAGCCCGGCATCGTTTCGGGGCTTCGCATGGTCGTACGACAAGTCGGAATACATCCGGTGTACCAGGCTGGCGATTGCCGCCTGGAAGCCAGTATTCGGCTGACCGTAAACAGGTAACGGTCAGCGGTTGGCGGGGTGGGTGCTCGGCAGCGGGGACACCACGCCGATCCCGCCGTCGACCGGGATCTCCGCGCCGTTGACGTACCCCGCCAGATCCGACAGCAGGAAGAGCACCACCGAGGCGATGTCGTCGGGGAAGCCGCAGCGGCGTTGCGGGACGACCGCCTCCACGGCGCGCACCGCCTCCGCCGGCGGGTTCGGCGTCCCGCCCGACCCCAGGATCCGGCCGACGACGACGGCGTTGGTGCGGACTCCGTAGGGCCCGAACTCCTGGGCGCAGGCCGTCGCCAGATGGTGCACAGCCGCCTTCGCCGTGCCGTACAGCCCCAGCCGGGGCGTGTTGGCGGTCCCGGCCAGTGAGCCGATGAACACCACGCTGCCGTGCCCGAGGGCGGCCAGCCGCGGGATCGCGACCTGGGTGAGCAGCACCGGGTGGCGTAGCACCAGGTCGAACTGGCGGCGCATCGACTCCTCGGTACCGTCGGCCAGCGGCTCGGCCAAGGAGACCCCGACCACGTCGACGATGCCGTGAAAGCTCTCGCCGAACAGCTCCTCGGCCCGATCGAACACGGCCGTCAGCTGCTCCCGGTCGGTCACGTCGGCGGTCATCGCCTCGCCACCGCAGCGTGCCGCGGTCTTCCCCACGCGCTCGCCGTCCAGGTCCACGCACAGCACCCGGCCCCCGGCCTGCGCGATCGCGTCGCAGACCGCGCCGCCGATGCCGTCGCCGGTGCCCAGCACCACGTACCCGCGGCCGTCGAGCCGGAGCCGGCCCGGATAGTCGGGCCTCGCCTCCGGGGCGTACGGCCCCGGGGCCATCAGAACTCCTCGCAGTACGGCCGGATGTCCATCTCCTGGGTCCACGCGGTCCGGGGCTGTACGGCGACCTGCCAGAACGTCTCGGCGATCTGCTCGATGTCCACCATGCCGTCCGCCGGGCGGCTGTCCTTGGCGTGCGGGAACGCCGAGTTGAGCCGGTCGCCGTCGATCGGGCCGTGCACGATCACGTTCGCGACGTGCACGTTACGCGGGCCGAACTCACGGGCCAGCGCCTGGGCCAGCGCGCGCTGCCCGAACTTCGCCGAGGCGTACGCGGCGAGCTTGGGCCGGGCGATCAGGCCGGAGACGGAGCCGGTGAACATGATCACCCCGCCGCCGGAGGCCGTCATCCGCCGGGCCGCCTCCCGGCCGGTGATGAAGGAGCCCAGGCAGTTGGTGCGCCAGACCGACTCGAAGAACTCGGTGTCCATCTCCAGGATGCCGGGCTTCCACTGCGAGCCGCCGGCGTTGTAGGTGGCGATCGCCAGGGTGCCCAGCTCGTCGATGACCGCCAGTGACTCGCGCAGGCCCTCCTCGGAACCGGCGTCGCCGACGACGGCGGTGGCCCGGCCGCCCGCGGCCTCGATGTCCTCGGCGACCGCGGTGACCTTCTCCTTGGTCCGACCGGTGACGACCACGTGCAGGCCGGCGGCGGCGAAGCGGCGGGCCACGGCCGCGCCGGTCCCCTGCCGTGCCCCCACCCCGACCACCCAGGCCACCGAGCCCTCGGGCGGCGGGCCGCCGTGGACCGGCCACCCGCTGAACCGCTGTGCCTCTTCTGTCGGTGGCGCCATCCTCATGCCTTTCTCTGATCGCTGCCGCCGCGTACCGGATGCGCCGCCCCGCGGAAGGCCCACGAGCGGGCGCTGCCCGGACCCGGCGGCGGAAGCCGGCCCGGCGGGGTAAGCCGACCCACGCCCATGCGTATCCTCAAGCGTCACAGCTCACCTTTGTCGGCCAACCATGTAGCTTCGTGGAAACCTACGATATTTCGCATACATGCCGCAAGGCCGCCCGCCATCGAATCTCCCGTCATCCGACTTCGCACTCCCCATGCCATGTCGACAACAACGCCCACCCGTGAATCTCCGCGACATGCCGTGACTTCGACGTCACAGCCCTGCCGAGACCCCCGCCACCCGGCCCGCCCCCCTGGGGCGCCCCGCCCGGTGGGCGACCTCACGACCCGTCCGCTTGTTGCGGACACCCCAAAAGCATTGGCTAGCATCACGAAATACCGTATAGTGCGACAGAGCTTCGCAATAGGGTTATCCGGCCGGCCGTCCTGCCACCGGGTCCCGCACGCATGACCGCCGTCACCGGCGACGAATCGCCGTGCCCGCCTCGTAGAGCCTGCACGGAGCACACAGAGGAGGCCAGATCTCGCATGGCAACCGATCTCGCGGCGTCGCCGCAGAGCCGGAGCATCGCCGAGGAGGCGATGCTCTATCTCACGTCGCACCATCCCGACCGCGGAGAGATCACCGCCGACCCCTACCGGTTCTTCGATCGGCTGCGTGAGCACGCGCCGGTCTATCGGACCGCGCAGGGCCCGATCCTGGTGACGTCCTACGACGCCACCCAGCAACTGGTGAAGGACCGGCGCTGGAGCCGGGAGGAGATGGAGGGCAAGGAGGGCATCACTCCGACTCAGCAGATCTTCCTGGAGAGCCTGGCCTTCCGCGACCCACCCGACCACACCCGGCTGCGCGCCGTCGTCTCCCGGCTGTTCACCCCCCGGGCGGTCGAGCAGAACCGGCAGGACATCAGTGAGATCGTCCAGGACCTGCTCGACGGGCTGCGCGACCGGGCCGAGTTCGACTTCATCCAGGACTTCTCCTACAAGGTGCCGTTGCGGCTGATCTGCCGGCTCGTCGGCGTTCCCCCGACCATGGAGGACGACTTCCTGGCCTGGGGCGAGGCACTGCACGGCTCGCTGGAGCCACTGACCCAACCCGCCGACGTCGCCGCGCGCCGCGAGTCCACCGCCGCGGAGTGCTTCGCGTACTTCGAAGAGCTGATCAAGGAACGGCGGGCCACCCCCGGCGGGACCGACATCATCTCCCAGCTCATCCAGGCCGGCGAGGAGATCACCGACCTGGAGATCATCGCCAACTGCATGCTGCTGCACTCGGCCGGGTTCAGCACCACCAAGAACCTGATCGCCAACGGCATGCACCTGCTGCTCACTCACCCCGAGGCCTACGACGACCTGCGGGCGAACCCGGACGTGATCCCGTCCGCGATCGAGGAGATGCTGCGCTACGAGGGGCCGGCTCGCAACAGCCTGTGCCGGATCGCCCCCGAGGAGATGGAACTCGACGGCGTGCGGATCAACAAGGGCGAGCACGTGTACGCGATCCTGTCGGCGGCCAACCGCGACCCCGCGGTGTTCGAGGACCCGCATCGGTTCGACATCCGCCGCGGCAACTCACGGCACGCGACCTTCGGCGGCGGCATCCACATGTGCCTGGGCGCGAGCCTGGCACGGCTGGAGGCACAGGTGGCCTTCGCCCACCTGGCCGCGGCACCGCGACTGGCGCTGAACACCGACCGGGTCGAGTGGCTCGGCTCGTTCCTCACCCGCGGCATGGCCGGTCTCCCGGTGCGCTGGGCCTGACCGCGCGCGGGCACCCTGCCGGGAACGGCCGGGCACCGGACGCTCGACAATGGAGGATTACTCGTGCCGGAATCAACGGGCACCGCGACACTGGTGACGGGCGGGGGCCGCGGAATCGGCAAGGCCATCGCTCTGGAATTCGCCTCGCGCGGTGATTCGCTCGTCATCGCCGACCTCGATCCGGACAATGCGCAGGCGGTCGCCACGGAATGCGGTGAGCGCTTCGGAGTGGCCGCCTCGGCCGTTCGCGCGGACGTCATGCAGCCGGATGACGTCCGTTCTCTCATACAGTTCGCGGTCGCCGAGTACGGGCGTATCGGAACCGTGGTGAACAGCGCCGGTGTTTTTCCGTTCGCACCCGCGCTGGACACCACGGACGAGATCTGGAACCTCGTCATCGGCGTCAATCTGACCGGCACGTTCACGGTGTGCCGGGAAGCCGCCCGGAGCATGGTGGAGACCGGCGGCGGATCCATCGTCAACATCGCCTCCGGCGCCGGTTCCATGGCCAATCCGAATCTCATCGCGTATTCGGCCAGCAAGGCCGGGGTGCTCGGGATGAGTAGGGCGCTGGCCGCGGAACTGGCCCCGCTGATCCGGGTCAACGTGGTCTCACCAGGCCCGATCCGGACCGAGGGGACCACTCGGGCGGGTGCGCCGCTGGACACCTCCAGGATTCCGATGAAACGAACCGGGGAGGTGGAGGAGATCGCCCACGCCGTCGCATTCCTGGCATCGGATGAGGCGAGTTTCATCACCGGCCAGACACTCCACGTCAACGGCGGCAAGTTCATGCCGTAGCGGCCGTTCCGGGAATCACCGGACCGGACCGACCCGGTGATTCCCGGAGCCCGGGGCCCTGCGCCACCGGGCGACGTACGACCCTGTTCGCCCCCGTACCCGGTCACCGGACGAAACGGTCCCCACCGGGAAGTCCAAAAGATCCACATGCCTTCGTCGCACGCTCCGCGCGGAGCGGCAAACGCGAAGAAATCGCGGACATTCACCTATGCGGTGTTCTCTGGCGATGATTAGGCGCCCTCATCACGGTATCCTTGTCCCGCTTCACACCGGCTGGCACCATTCGGTCACCCGTGACCGACGGCGCCTGGCGGCACCATCGATCGAACCGGCGGCGGACGCGATTTGCGACTTTTCTGCCTTTATCACACGTCTGGTATTGATCATCTGATTGTCGCCTTCCGCCCGTTGGGTATCAGGGACGGATGTCGCGCAGCGCCTATGTGTGCGAAAACTGTGAGAGGGTTTGCCAATGGCACAGGCTGCGGAACCGACCGCGCCCGCACGACGCGGACGACGGTCGCGGGGGGGACCGGTGGAGGCCGGCGGCACCACAGTGCCCGCGGCGGCCCGGGCGATGGCACTTTTCGAGATCTTCGCGCGGGAGAAGCGGGAGCTCACCAAATCCGAGGTGGCCCGTCTGCTGGACATCCCGGAGAGCAGCAGCTCCGATCTGCTGAACACGCTGCACGAGCTGGGCTACGTGAGCCGCACCGCGACGACGCGGCGCTTTTACCCGACCGGCCGGCTGCTGGCCACCGCGACCGCCATCTCCGAGAACGACGCGCTGTCGGCGTTCGGCGCGGAGGCGAGCAGCCTGCTCGCGCAGCGCTCCGGGGAAACGGCCTCGTGCGCGGTGCTCACCGGGGACCGAATAAAGATCGTCGCGGTCTCCCAGGGCGGCCACCGGCTGCGGTACGTGGTGGAGGTCGGCGACACGTTCACGATCAACGGAACCGCGATCGGGAAGGCACTGCTGAGCGGGCTCGACGAGCATGACCTGAGCCGGCTGCTGCGCCTCAAGCCGCTCCCCCGGCTCACCGAGAACACCAAGACGAACCCCCGGGAGTTGGAGGAGGAGGTGCGCAAGCACCGCGAGCTCGGCTGGTTCCGGTCCGTCGACGAGGGCACGGTCGGCGTCAGCTCCTTCGCCGTCTCGGGCAGCGTCGGGGACGAGATCGTCGGTCTGGGCATCATCGGCCCCTCCAAGCGGATCCAGGCCGACGAGAACCGGCTGCTCGAGATCGTCTTGGAGGTCCGCGACACCGTCTTCGGCCGCGGCGCCTGACCCGTCCGGCCGGGCGGGTCAGGGCGAGGCCGCGGCCGTCAGCCGGTGACCTGGATGGCGCCGGTGGGACACTGCTCCTCAGCGTCGAGGACCAGGTCGCGCAGGGACTCGTCCGGCTCGGGCCGGAGCACCACGAGTTCGCTGTGGTTCTCGATCGCGAACACCTGGGGTGCCACGAACGCACACGTGCCGGTGCAGACACACCGGTCCAAATCAACGCTGACTCTCATCTCACCCTGCCTTGTCTCTCACCATCGGCCCCGCTCCGGAAAACGGCCGGGCGGCGGTTCCACCACGGTGCCGCCGGCGCCCCGGAACCCGGGACGCCGACGGCCTCAGCGCCTCGTCTGGAGGCTGTGGTAGCCAACGTCCTCGCGGGCGGCGCGCAGCGAGCGGCCGTTCCGCACCGCATCGCGGATCCGCTCCTCGGCGTTCCGGATCTCCTCGGCGGCGGTGATCACCTCGTGCACCCGGGACGCCGGGATGCACAGTACGCCGTCGCCGTCACCCAGCAGCCAGTCGCCCCGCTCGACCCGGGCACCGCCGACCGACACCGGGCCGCCGATCTCCTCGACGCGCACCCGGTCCTTGCCGGTGCGCATCCAGTTGCCGCGGGAGAAGACCGGATAGCCGGTGGTGACCGAGCGATCGACGTCGCGGCACACGCCGTCGATGACGGTGCCCTCGACGCCGTTGCGGACCGCCGTGTAGGTCAGCAGGTCGCCCCAGACGGTGGCGTCCAGCCGACCCTGGTTGTCCAGCACCACGACCTGGCCGGGGCCGAGATCGTCGATGTAGTCGCCGACCGTACCAGGGTCGCGGCCCACCGGGCCGTAGCGCAGCGTCCAGGCGCGGCCGGCCAGCCGGAACGAACGGTCCAGCGGCATGATTCCCAGGCAGTGCCCGGCGATGCCCAGCCGGTCCATCGCGTCGCTGACGTCGGTGCAGCTCAGCGTCTTGAGCGCGGCGATGATCGCGCTGTCGGCCGCGCTGTCGGCCGCGGTGGTCGTCGTGGTGCTCATCGGTTCTCCTGCAGCATCGTCTCGTAGCGGGCGCCCATCACCTGGGACACGGGCACGCCCGCCCTCACCTGTTCGGCCATCGCCCGTTCTCGTTCGGCTATCTGCTCGGCGGCGGCGAGGATCTCCCCGGCGCGCGCCGCGGGCAGGAACACCACCCCGCTGCCGTCGGCGATCACCAGATCGCCCGGGGCCACGCCGACCCCGCCGATCGTGATCGGGACGTTCCAGTCACGTTCGACCACGCGGCCCCGCGCGGTGACCGGGACGGCGGCACGGGCGAACAGCGGCAGTCCGAGCTCGCGGCTCTCGTCGACGTCGCGGCAGGCGCCGTCCACGATCACCCCCTCGACGCCGCGGCCGACCGCTGCCAGCGACAGGATGCCGCCCCAGCCGGACACGTCGGTCCGCCCGTGCTCGACCACGATGACGTCACCGGCCCCGGACGCCTCAACGGCGGCGGTGCCGAGATGCCGCCCGCTCGGCGGCGTGTCGGCCGCGTCGCCCAGCCGCACCGTGGTGACCCGGCCCGCGATGCGGCGGTGCCCGGTCAGCGGGGCCAGGCCCGGCACGGTCCCGGCCAGGCCCAGCCGGTCCATCGCGTCCGACACCGCGCAGGTGTCCAGCGCGCCGAGCCGTGCGACCAGATCGTCACCCATCCGTCTCTCCTTCCGTCACGTACGCCGTGGCCTCCAGTTGCACGAGCATCCCGCCCGGCAGGTCGTGCCGGATCAGGTGCCGGGCGGGCCGGGAGGCCGGGTCAGGGAACATCGCGACCCACTCCTCGTTCACCGCGGCCCGCACGTCGGCGGCGGCGAACACCGTCACGTGCACCACGTCTCCGGTGGTGGCACCACCGGCCTCGCACACGGCCCGCAGGTTGGCGAACGCGTGCCGAACCTGGCCGGGGACGTCCGCCGGCAGCTCACCGGTCATCCGGTCAACGCCGCGGACGCCTCCGGTGGCCAGCAGCGGGCCGACCCGGGAGGCCGCCGGAATGGGGTTCGTCCCGTGCTCCAGGCCGGGGACGAAGACACTGCGCCGCCTCACCGCTCCCCCTCACCGGGCAGCCGGTAGATGTCCAGGCTGCTCTCGCCGGCGGCGAGCCTGTCGAAGATCTCCTGCTCGGCGGCCTCACGCCGGGCCGCGGCCCGCACCGCCCCGGCGGCGTCAGCCGCGGGCAGCACCACGACGCCGTCGCCGTCGGCCACCACCAGGTCGCCGCGGTGCACGGTCACACCGCCGATCCGGACCGGCGCGCTGACCGAGCCGCGGCCGTCCGGGTCCTTGCCGGTGCCGCGGATGCACAGCGACGGCGCGAACACCGGGAAACCGCGCTCGGCCATCTGGTCACCGTCCCGGACGCCGCCTGAGGTGACCAGTCCGGCGATGCCGCGGTGCAGAGCCGCGACCGCCATGACCTCGCCCCAGTGTCCGTACTCCAGCGGGTCGGTTCCGTCGCCGAATGCCACCACCAGCACGTCGCCGGGCTCGGCCGCGTAGATGGCGCGATGGAGCCACAGGTTGTCCCCGGGCGGGCTGAGCACCGGCAGCGCCGGGCCGGCCACCCGCATGCCGG
This sequence comes from Streptosporangium sp. CA-115845, assembly GCF_050943795.1. Classification (NCBI taxonomy): domain Bacteria; kingdom Bacillati; phylum Actinomycetota; class Actinomycetes; order Streptosporangiales; family Streptosporangiaceae; genus Streptosporangium; species Streptosporangium sp. CA-115845. Next base: position 9,353,541 of record NZ_CP191988.1, read on the forward strand.
GGCGGACCGGGCCGATCGCCGCCGGCAGCGCGCCGATCTTCCCAGCGGCCTCGTGCAGGGTGGCCGCGGGCAGCGTGGCTGCCTCCCGGACCAGCTCGGCGGTGACCGCTCCGGCCGTCACGGCGGTCACCGGGCCAGCCTGGAGAAGACGCGACGGGCATTGCCCTCGTAGATCAGGGCGCGGTCCTCGTCCGTCAGGAAGTCGATACGGTCGATGGTGTACTTGAAGTCCTCGAAGGAGCGGCCGGTCGCCGGGTTGATCGCGCCGCCGCTGCCGGGGCGCTCGGTGCCGAACAGGCAGCGGTCGGTGCCGACGGTACGGAAGAGCAGTTCCAGCGAGTGGGAGCTGTGCACGTCGGTGTCGAACCACAACTGCCGCAGCGCGTCGTCGAAGCTGGTCAGGTCGGCCGGGGCGGCCGGCAGCGGCTCGCCGTTCATCCCGGCGTGCTCCAGGTCGCGGAAGTACTGCGCGATGTGCTTCTTCTTGGTCGCCAGGTCCAGCCACCAGTGCGCGCGCCAGCGGCCGATCTGGTACGGGATGGAGCCGCCGCCGTGGCTGACAATGATCTTCAGATCGGGGTACCGGTCGAACACCTCGGAGTGCACCAGCGAGGTGACCGCCAGGCTCTCCTCGGTGGCGAAGTGCTCGTCGTAGGTCTCCCGGCCGCGGCAGCCGGCGCTGTGGATCAGCGCGGGCACGTCCAGCTCGACCAGCTTGGCCCACAGCGGATACCAGTACGGGTCGGACAGCCGCGGCGACCGGCCGCCACCCTCGTCCGGGTCGGGGTTGAGCAGCACGCCGACGAAGCCCAGCTCGCCGATGGCGCGCTCCAGCTCGTCGAAGACGATCTCGACGGGCTCTCCGGTCACCTGCGGCAGTCCGGCCATGCCGCGGTAGCGGTCCGGGTGCAGCGAGACGGTGCGGTGGATGAGGTCGTTCTGCAGTTCCACCCAGAGCCGCACGTCCTTGACGACCGGGTGCGAGTGCATCAGCACGAACGGCCGCGGCGAGATGATCTGGACGTCTGTGCCGACCTGGTCCATCAGCCGGACGCCCTTGTCGGCGGAGGCCGTGATCTCCTCGTCCCGGATGTACCGGTCCAGGTACCACTCCTTGGAGTGCTGGCCGTTGGATGCCTGCAGGACCGTGCGCACCGCGAAGACCGCGGGCGGGGTGATGAGGTGGCCGTGCGCGTCGATGATCACAGGGAGCTCCCGGGTGCAGAGGGGGCGGGCCGCCAGACGAGGAAGGCGAGCCCGATGCCGGTCCCGGCGGGGGTGCGCTGAACCGGGATGTACTCGGAGTCGGTCACGGTCAGGCCGTCGACCGCCCCGGCGGTCATGATCCAGTTAAGGATCTCGGAGTTGCCGGAACGCAGGCCGGACGGTGGCAGCGCGCGCAGCGCGTCCACGTCCCCTGATTCCAGGGCGGCCAGCAGCCGCCGGTCGAGGTCCTCGTCGACCGCGAAGTGGGTCAGCCCGCCGGAGGCGACCACGCCGACCCGCTGTCCGCCGGGCAGCGCGGCCAGGGTCCGGCCGATGACCTGCCCGACGTCGTAGCAGCGGCCGGGCCGCGGCACGTTGGGCGGGAAGTAGGTGTTGAGCATGACCGGCAGGATCGGGATCGGCCGGTCACCGCAGAGCCGGTCGATGACGAAGCCGTAGGCATGCCCGAAGCCGGCCTGGTGCGGATCGGTCACCTCGCTGGCCACCGCGACGTCCACGCCCGCCTCGATCAGCCCCTCGATCACGCCATCGGCCAGGTCGACGGCGACCGGGTGGCGGTGCACCGCGTCCATTTTGTAGCCTTTGTTGGCTTCCTGGTACCAGCCGGGCAGGTTCGGGCTGACCTCGTTCTTCGGGTGCGTGACGATCTCCGGGCCGTTGTAGACGGCGATCGCCGGCATGTGCGCCCGGCTGAACAGCTCCTCCTGGTCGTCGCCGATGACGACCAGTGCGTCCAGTTCGGCCCCGGCGATGGCCGCGGCCAGCCGGTCCAGCGCCTGCTGCGCCTGCAGGGCCTGCTTCTCGAAGTTCTCCGGCACGGCCCGGCCGGCGTACCGGTCGCCGATCTCCTCGGCCAGCTCCGCGTAGGACACCACCCGGCCGTCGGCCAGGTACAGCTCCTGTTTACGGTAGTCGTCCTTGGCGCGTTCGGCCCACAGCGCGGGCTCGATGGCCAGCAGCGGGCTGTGCGAGGTGCCGATGCCCAGCACGATCTCAGCCACTCGTTCCTCCTTTTCGGCCTGGCCGGCCCAGCCGGCCCTGTCGGCTCGTCGGTCGCGGTCCGCCCGCGGGCCCGTTCACAGCTCCAAGACGAGCCGGGCACTACTGCTGCCGGAGCAGCAGATCATCATGGTCTCGCCGGCCTCCCTTTCCTGGTCGGTGAGGATCAGGTCCCGGTGGTCGGGCGTGCCGGAGATCACCCGGGTCTCGCAGGAACCGCAGACGCCCTCGCCGCACGAGTACGGCATGTCCACCCCGGCCTCCAGCACCGCGTCAAGGATGGTGGACCCCTCGGGAATGGTCAGCGTGATCCCGGTGCGAGTCAGCTCGACCTCGAACCCACCCTCGGTGGCCACGTCGTCCTTGCCCGCGAAGTACTCCAGGTGGCGGCGCTCCGGCGGCAGCTCCGCGGTGGCCTTCTCGAACGCCTCCAGCATCGGCACCGGCCCGCAGCAGTACAGGTGCGCGGTGTCGCCCGCCGTGGCGACCACGGCCTCGATGTCCAGGAAGGCACCGTCGTTCTCCTCGTCGACGTGCAATCGCATCCGGTCGGGCCGGTCACCGGCCAGCCGGGTCAGCTCGTCCAGGAACGCCGCCTGGCCACGAGCGCGCACCGCCAGGTACAGCGTCCAGTCGCGGCCGAGTGCGGCCAGCCGACGCACCATGCCGAGCATCGGCGTGATCCCGATGCCTCCGGCGATGAGCACGCTGTGCTCCGCGTCCTCGGTCAGCGGGAAGTTGTTGCGCGGCGCGGACACTGTGATCGTTTCGCCGGCGCGCACGTTGGCGTGAATCCACTCCGAGCCGCCGCGGCTGTTCGGGTCGCGGTTGACCGCGACCACGTAGCGGTCGGTCTCGGCCTGGTCACCGCAGAGCGAATAGCCGCGCACCAGGCCGTTGCCCAGGTGCAGGTCGATGTGGGCACCGGCGGTGAACGGAGGCAGCGCCGCCCCGTCCGGGCTACGGAACTCGTAGGAGAGGACCGACTCGGCCTCCCAGCGCACCGCCTGCACACGGACCGTCAGGGGCTTAGCGGACTGGGACATGGATGGACACCTCCTGGGTGCTGAGGAAGACCTCGCGCCGCTCGCGGGCGGACTCGGCGATGGCCAGGCAGGTTCGGACGGTCTCCCGGCCGAACGCGCCGTCGTGCTGTGCGGGCCGGCCGTGCACGACCGCGTCCACCAGTTCCTGCAGGACGTTCCCCCGGCCCGGCCACCACTGCGTCCGCGGCACGGCCAGCTGCTCGACGCCGCGGTCGGTGTAGGCGGTGACACCGTCCGCCGAACAGCGCAGGTCGGCGCCGGCACAGGTGACCACCAGCTCGCCGAAGTGCGGCTGGTGCGGCGGTGGCAGCGGGGAGCGAGCACCGTACCCGAAGTCGGCGGTGCGCGACCGTTGCTCCTGCTCGGGGGTGAGTCCGGCCAGCCGGCGCCGCGCGGTGCCGTGCGCGGGTGTCTTGGTGCCCCCGCCCTCGGCGATCCAGCCGTGCAACTCGTCGCTGTCGAAGTGGTCGTAGCCGCTGTACACCAGGCTGGCGGCGCCGCCGCCCTCGAACTCGATCAGCGCGGCGCACACCCCTTCGGTGGGGCGATCCGGGTCGAGGACGGCGGCGGTGGCGCGCACCGAGCGCACCGGCCGGTCGGCGACGGTACGGGCGATGTCGACCTGGTGCGGGATCTGGTTGTACAGGATGCCGCCGCCGCGGGCGCTGTCCAGCTCCTCGGGACGGCGCGGCCGGTACAGGAAGTCGGTGTAGTTCCAGAGCGCGATCATGCCGAGCGAGCCGTACCCGCCGGAGCCGACCAGATCCCGGATGAGCGCCACCGCCGGGTTGAACCCGTGGGTGTGCCCGACGACCAGGACCACGCCGGCCGCCCCGGCCGCTTCGATCATGGCGTCGCAGTCGGCGACCGTCAGCGCCATCGGCTTCTCGACGACGACGTGCTTGCCGGCCCGGGCCGCGGCGACGGTGTGCTCGCGGTGCAGCTGGTGTGGCGTGGCCACGTACACCGCGTCCACGTCGGGCTGGGCCAGCAGCCCCTCGATGCCGGGATGGACCGGCAGCCCCTCCGCGCCGGCGAACCGCTCTCTCAGTGCGGGGTCGGGGTCGGCCGCCCCCGCCAGCCGGATGCCCGGATGGGTGTGGGCGGCCGATGCCATCACGCCTCCGGCGAGGCCGAGCCCGACCAGGCCGAGCCCGAGCGTGCGTGCGCTCATCCGCCGGCCCTACTCGACCGGGACCGGCCGGCACACGCCGGTCGCCCGGGTCTCCTCGCCATAGGCCGCCATGAACTCGTCGAAGCTCGCGATGGGGGTGAGCTTGCTGATCGCGCGGACGCCGAACGCGTCCGGGTCGGCGACGACGGCCGGTTCCACGCCCTTCTTCAGCGCGTCGGTGAGGTTGATCAGGATCCGCCGGGCGGCGACCACCGCCCGGTCGGAGCTGACCAGGTGCTCGGCGGACCGGTCGATGATGCCGGGGTCGGCACCGCCGATGCTGCGCGAGTTCTCGGCGAGCGCCCGGTCCTGGTCGTGCACGCCCCAGATGCCGGTGAAGTTGACGGTGCGCTGCATCTCCCGGTCCAGCAGGTAGTCGTTCTCCTTGCTGGCGAGCGGGAGCCAGGTGTCGATCGCGTACCCGTCGGGCAGTTCGTACCGGCCAGGTTCCATCCGCGGCGGGAACAGGGCGCCGCTGTTGTAGTAGGTGTCCAGTTCCTCCTGGCCGATGGGCTGGTCGACCCGGTAGCCGAAGGTGAAGACGGTGGTGTGGTTGTCGTCGACCGGCACCCAGGCCCGGCCGCCGCCCGAGACGAAGTCACCCGGTGCCCGCGGGATGAGGCTGAACATGGGGAGGATGAACTGGGTGACCCGCCACAGGTACTGACCCTCGTGCTCGCGGCGGGCGCCGTAGACCAGGCCGTACTCGGTCTGCCGCAGCTCGATGTGCGGGGCGGCGTCGCTGGACATCTGCGCGCCGGTCGATTTCTGCTTGGTGGTGTTCTTGTCGAAGTCGCGGTGCAGCCAGCTGATGTGCGAGCTGTCGATCTCGCCCTCCATGCCCTGCGACCAGTTGGTGCGCTGCAGCCAGCGGGCGGCGAACGCGTGCTCGGCCGGGACGTTGGCGTACTCCAGTGCGGGGAACGGCGGCTGCACCTCCTTCGGCCCCATGTAGATCCAGGCGACCCCGGCGCTCTCGTGCACCGGGTAGGCGGTGATGCCCACGTTCCTGCGGATGTCCGGGGCGCCGGGCGGCACGTTGGGCGTCTCCATGCACCGGCCGCCGGTGTCGAACTTCCAGCCGTGGTAGACGCAGCGCAGCCCGCCCTCCTCGTTGCGCCCGAAGAACAGCGGCGCCAACCGGTGTGAGCAGTACGCGGCGACAATGCCGATCTTTCCGGAGGAGTCCCGGAACGCGACCAGGTCCTCGCCGAGAATGCGCAGCCGCACCGGGGGACAGTCCGGCTCGGCGACTTCGGAGGTCAGCACCGCGGGCAGCCAGAACCGGCGGAACAACTCACCCATCGGCGTGCCCCGCCCCACTCGGGACAGGGTCTCGTTCATGTCAGCGCGCAGCATGGCGGCACTCCTCGGCGGCTCGGCGGCCCGGGCTCTCCGCTCGGTCCATGTTCCTCGTCAGGTCCGGGCTCCTCATCGGGGATCCCCGGGCAGCTTGTTCCGCTCGTCCTGGCGCAGCACCAGGTCCCACAGCTCCTGACCGATCGGGGCCTGCTCGTCCTCGATGAGGTGGCCGAGCAGGCCGGCGCACCGGCCGACCAGGGCCAGGCCCCGGGCCAGGTGCAACGGCAGGTCCATGCTGAGCACCATGGCGCCGACCGCTCCGGCGGTGTTGGCGGGCAGCCGCCGCGAGTACACCGTGGAACTGGCCTCGTCCAGGGCCAGCAGCAGCCGCCAGTACCGGCCGAAGTAGCCGTTACGCTCGGACACGGCGCGCAGCACCGGGATCCGCGGGTCGCCGTCGACGTGGATGTTGTGGCCGAGCCCGTACAGCGGCGCCCGGGCGGCCCGGCGCGCGGCGGCGAACTCGCGGGCGGTCTTGGCGATCTCCTCGTCCGAGCTGTCCTCGGTGAGGTCCCGGCCGGCCTCGCGGAGCATGACCGCCGCGTCCTGCATGGCGCCGAGGAACACGCTGCCGGCCCCGAGCAGGCCCGCCGCCACCGCCGCCTGCGGCGCCTCGGGGGCGCCGAGGTAGGTGAGCCGGGCGGCCAGCGCGCTCGGGGTGAGCCCGTGGTCGGTGACGGTCACCATGATGGCGTTGAGCATGTCCTTCTCGTTGCCCTCACACCGGCGCCCGATGGTGACGAGCAGGATCATGTCGACGAAGTCGATCTGCCCGATCAGCTCGTTCGCCAGGTCGTGGCCGCGGACGGTGATGCGGTCCGGGGTGGTCTGGCCGATTTCGGTCTTGATCACTGGGTTGCCTCCACGGGCCCGGTGGTGACCAGCACCGCGTCCAGGGCGACGACGCCCTGTCCCGCGGGCAGCACCCGCACCGGGTTGAGTTCGAGTTCGTCCACGGCCGCGGCATTGGCCTCGACGAAACGGGACACGTTGACCAGCAGGTCGACCAGGGCGTCCACGTCGCCGGGCTCGCCGCCGCGCACACCGTGCAGCAGGGCGGCGCAGCGCGGCTCGTCGACGAGGGCGCGGGCCTGGTCCGGGGTGAGCGGCAGCAGCCGCCGGGACACGTCACCGAACAGTTCGACCAGGACGCCGCCCAGGCCGAAGGTGACGACCTGGCCGAACACCGGGTCGCGGGAGACGCCGACCAGGACGTCCAGACCGGCCGGGGCCATGGCCTCCACCAGCACGCCGCCAACCTCCGCATCCGGCCGGGCGGCCGGCACGGCCTCCCGGATCCGGTGGTAGGCCGCGCGGACCTGCCCGGCGTCGGCGAGGCCGACGGCGACGCCGCCGATGTCGCTCTTGTGGGTGATCTGCGCGCTGACCACCTTGAGGACCACCGGGTACCCGACGCGCTCGGCGACGGCGACCGCCTCGTCCGCGGTCGCGGCGACTCCGGAGGCCGGGACGGGCACGCCGTGCCGGTCCAGCAGTTTCTTGGCCATCGGCTCGGTGTGCACGATCCGCTCGCCGCCGGACGGCGCGACACCGAGCGGGCGCCACCCCTCCTGGTGGGTCCAGCGGCCCCGCTCGACCCAGCGGCGCAACGCCGCGGTGCCGTTGCGAACGCTGCGCACCGGGACCAGCCCGCCCTTGACCAGCTCGTCGTAGCCGGGACCGAGCCGGTCGCTCATCCACACCGGCAGGATCGGCGTCTCGGTCTCCCGCTGGACCTGGGCGATGGACGCGCCGATCGCCTCGGTCAGCTCCTCGTAGTCGCAGGGGAACGGGTAGAGCACCAGGCCCACGTCGGGGTCGTCGGCGACGGCGCGCAGGCTCTCGTAGCCGATCTCGGTGCGGTTGAGGATGTCGGAGGTGGCGTCGACCGGGTTGGTCACCGCGGCGTAGTCCGGCAGCACCTCGCGCACCCGGGCCAGCGTCTTGTCGGAGAACTCGGCCAGCTCCAGCCCGGCGTTGCCGACGGCGTCGGCGCCGAGCGCGCAGCCGCCGCCGGAGAACCCGTACACGGCGACCCGCTCGCGCCCGGTGGGCCGCTTGCGGGCGAACAGCGCGGCGGTGTCGATCAGCTCGTCCATGTCGTCGACCTCGACGACCCCGGCCTGCCGGAACACCGCGCTGTTGACCTCGGCGGCGCCGGACAGCGAGCCGGTGTGCGAGGCGACGGCCCGGGCGCCGTAGTCGGAGCGGCCGACCTTCAGCGCGATGACCGGCTTGCCGCGCTCGGCGGCGTACAGTGCGGCGTCCACGAAGGCGGGGCCGTTCTTGACGCCCTCCATGGTGCTGGCGATGACGGTGATGGCGTCGTCGTCGGCGTAGTGGCGGATGAAGTCCGCGACGGTCAGGTCGACCTCGTTGCCGGTGGACGCCCACAACCCGACGCCGACGCCGCGCTCCATGGCCTGCAGGAAGCAGCGGCCGATGCCGCCGCCCTGGGTGGCCAGGCCGATCGGGCCGGCGAACTGGTCCAGGTGGAACGACGGGGAGAACATCAGGCCGAGCCGCCGGTTCAGGTTGCACAGGCCCGGTGAATTGGGCCCGTAGATGCGCATCCCGGACTCGCGGCCGATCTGCGCCATCTCCGCCTCGGCCCGCTTGCCCTCCTCACCCATCTCGCCGAACCCGGAGGTGAAGACGATGGCGAACCGGGTCCCCTTCTGGGCGCACTCGCGCAGCACGGAGAGCGTCTGCGCGGCGGGGACGACCAGCAGGGCGACGTCGGGGGACTCCGGCAGGTCCAGCACGCTCTGATGGCAGGGCAGGCCGTGGATGGTCTTCTTGGTCCGGCTGATCAGGTACGCCGTGCCAGTGAAGTCCGAATGGTCGAGAAGATTTGCGACTGTTCGTGAACCCAGACTGCCCGGACGGTCCGATGCTCCAATGATCGCCACGGATGAAGGGTTCACCAGCCGGGACAGGTCCACCCGTCCGACCAAGCCCGTGGCCGCCTCGATACCGGCCGCTCCCATGCGCCACCCCGCTTCCAGTTCCATGTTATTTCGTTGCATCTTACGAGATATCGCGACTTGGAGGCAATGAGTCGGACCCATCCGGCCACCGGGCGGCCCCGCCGGGCGCACCCAGGCGCATGCCCAGGGCGGACTCCTCGGTCGCGGCGGAGCGGCCGAACTCGCACGAGCAGGCGGGCACGCCCGCCCACGTGACGGTGAGGCAGTGCTCGCAGCTGGCCACCAGCGGGGGGACCGGACCGGCGGCGGGGTCCCCGAGGAGAGAGCGGGCGCTCATCGCGACCCCACCCCGGTGACTGCTGCGTCTACTGGCACGGTGACCCCCCAAGGATCTGCTTCTGCTGCGACCTTTCGTGATATTACACGAAATTCCGTTGCCTGCCAGGGGCCTTGACATCGGAGACCAACCGCGATGACCGTGGACGGCGAAACCCGCTTTGACATGTGGAGAACCGCTTCCAGACCGGTCGGCCGATTCCACCGGAAGCCTGTTCTCCTGTCGGATGGCACCCGCGAGTACGGAGTGCCGCGACCTACACCGGGATTACGGGACCTATCTATAAGGTCCGAAGGCGCCGCCCGGCGGGGCGGCGGGATCCGGCCCCGCAGGGATCCGGCGTCGACAGGACGGGACCACCCGCCGTGGAGCACGGGACCGGCCGCCGCGGCCCAGGCACCGGAACCGGCGTGGCCCGGACGGCGCAGGGCCGGCGAGCGCGCCCGGCCCGCCAGGCCGCCTGTATCTGCAACCGGCACGCCCGACTACGTCCCTTGCAGGCGTTTCATTACCATTTCGTCAAGATACGTAGTATTTCGTCGCTATTTCGGGATACGCTACGGTACGTCGTTACCCAAGACAAGAGTGTCGGTACCGCGGCGTACGACCGTCCGCCCGCCGCCACCCCGTCCCGGAGTGGGCAGACCAGTCCACCGGCCCACCCCGGACCTCGGCCCATCACCGCAGGACGGACCGGATGGCCAAGCGGGACACCGGATACGGTCCTCCGCAGAGACGAGGCCACCGCATCCTTGACGCAGCATGTCCCAGACCATATTTTTACACGAGATATCGGCATGCATTGTGAGATATCGAGATGCTCGATGAAGTATCTGACTGACCGGTAGCCGGACCTCCCGGCCCGGTCGGCTCCGGCACCGCGAGAACGCCCGGCCGTGTCACCGACACGGCCACCCGCGCCGCCCGCGACCGCGCCACCCACAACGACAAGCCACCAGCCGACCATGAGCGCCGTACCGGCGGGCCAGCAGTGCCGCGCCGGTGTCAGGCGACCCCTGATCCCCCCCGTTACCGAAATCCCGCCGTCACCCGGCCGTCATCTCCTCCCCAGCGATGAACGGCCTGCGGGGTTGATTCGCAGCCCATGAGGAGACTGAACGATGCGTCCCAGCTTGAGGCTGATGGCAGTGGCGATGCCGCTGGCCCTCACCCTGGCCACCACCGCCTGCGGCGGCGACTCCGGCGCCACAGAGAAGCGAGAGGTCAGCGCCTTCTCCGCCACGGGCGACGACGCCTTGGCCACGCAGCTGAAGCCCAAGCCGCTCGCCGAGCGCAAGACCATCAGGATCGGCATCTCGTCGATCGTCGGCTCCTACGCCGCAGTCGCGCTCGCCGACAGCCTCGGGGAGTTCGAGAAGGAGAACATCCAGATCCGGTTCGAGTTCCTGCAGACGCAGGATGCGCTGGTCATGATGACGCAGGGCAACGTGGACGTGCTGGCCACCCAGGTCTCCCCCGGCCTGCTCAACCTCATCGCGTCCGGCGAGGACATCCGGATCGTGTTCCCCGGCGGCGGCCGGCCCGAGAGCACCGACCAGGGCCTGTACGTCAACAAGAGCATCTTCGGCGACAACGGGAAGTTCGACCTGACCGACCTGAAGGGCGTCAAGCTCGCCGGCCCCGGCGGCAACCGCCCCGCGCTGTGGGCCTCGCTGTTCGAGCACCTGAAGAGCAACAACGTCGCCATCGGTCCCAAGGACGTCGAGTGGCAGGACCTGACCTCAGCCGACTCGATCAACGCGCTGCGCAACGGCGCGGTCGGCGCCGCCTACGCCTCGACCCCGTACCAGAAGGTGGTGGCCGATGACGCGTGCTGCGAGTTCGTCAAGGGCGCGATCGCCCCGACCACCGGCGTCTTCTACATGTTCGACGACCGCCTGATCAAGGAGGACCGGGAGACCGGGCTGGCCTTCACCCGGGCGCTGGCCAGGACGACCCAGAAGTACCTGCTCAAGGACTACCGGCAGGCCAAGGAGGTGGTCACCGCCCTCGCCGCGGCGCAGAAGATCCCCGAGGACTCCATCCGCACCACCGAGCCCTCGGCCTTCGAGGCGGACTACAACGTGCACACCGAGAACGCCTCGATCTACCAGAGCTACTACCGCAGCATCGACAGCGGGCTGCTCCAGTACAAGGACGATCTCGGTGAGCAGAACCTCTTCAACACCTCCTTCACCGAGGAACTGAAGAACGCCGGCTGAGCCTGGCGGCGGGGCCCCGCTGCGGCGGGGCCCCTTTTCACCTATCGGGCACCGGATGACGACGGCAGGGAGCGACCGCCGCCGGCCGGGAGAGCCGAGAACCGGAAGAGCGGAGAAGTCGTGAACGACAATAGAGTCGCGGTACGCGGCGTGGAACGGGTGTTCGCATCCGGTGGTTCCAGCATCCAGGCTCTGGGCCCCATCGACCTAGACGTCAGGGACGGGGAGTTCCTCTGCATCGTCGGCCCGTCGGGGTGCGGGAAGTCCACCCTGCTGCGCATCATCGCCGGGCTGCTGAGCCCCAGTGCCGGCGAGGTGTCACTGCGCAGCACCAACGGGGAGGCCCCGCTGACCTCGGTGGTGTTCCAGGACTACAGCATCTTCCCGTGGAAGACCGTCGAGGCCAACGTCCGCTTCGGCCTGGACATCGCCAAGATCCCGGCGGCCGTGTCCGGGGAGCGGGTCTCCCGGTGGCTGACCCGGCTGGGCCTCGCGGACTTCGCGTCCGCCTACCCGTCCGCACTGTCGGGCGGCATGAAGCAGCGGGTCTCCATCGCCCGCGCCTTCGCGGTGGAGCCGCAGATCCTGCTCATGGACGAGCCGTTCGCCGCGCTGGACGCGCAGCTACGCCAGATCATGCAGGCCGAGCTGCTCGAACTCTGGCAGGAGGACCGCAGGACCGTCATCTTCATCACCCACAACCTGGACGAGGCGATCCTGCTCGGCGACCGGGTGATGGTGATGGGCTCCCGGCCGGGGTGCGTGGTGGCCGAGTTCGAGGTGCCGTTCGAGCGGCCCCGCTCTGCCGACATCCGCCGCAGCTCCACGTTCGCGGAGCTGGAAGGCGAGATCTGGGACCAGTTGCGGTCCGCGATGGAGCCGCGCTCCCGGGCGTCCGCGTGAGCGGGCGGCCGGAAACCTTGGGGAGTGAGAGGTGGGAACGATGACCGACCTGGTACAGGCGGAGAAGCGGGCACGGACCGGCCAGGAGGGCGGTGACATCGTCCTGCGCCGGCCGGACCTCGCTGAGCGCGACCCCGTCCGGTTCCAGCGGCGCCGGGTCCTGGTCGACAACCTGCTGCGGTTCGGTACGCCCGTCCTCATCCTCGCCGTATGGCAGGCGATCTCCAGCAGCGGGCTGGTCGACCAGCGGTTCTGGCCCCCGCCGAGCGAGATCGTGGTCTCCTTCGTCGAGCTGGTCTCCTCCGGCCTGGTGATCGAGGCGGCGGCCAGTACGATCCAGGTGCTCATGCTGGGCTACCTGGGCGGATCGCTGGCCGGCATCCTGCTCGGCGTGCTGCTCGGCAGCATCCGCAAGCTGCGCACCGCCATCGAGCCGATCATCAGCGCTCTGTACACCGTGCCCAAGCTCGCGGTGCTCCCGCTGCTGCTGATGGTCTTCGGGCTGGGCATGACCCCGAAGGTGCTGCTGGTGGCGTTCGGTGTCTTCTTCATCGTGGTGATCTCCACCATGTCCGCGGTGGCCGGCATCCCCGAGGGCTACCTGGAACCGGCCCGGTCCTTCGGAGCGAGCCGTCTGCAGACGTTCCGGCACGTGACCCTGCCGGCGATGGTGCCCGAGGTGTTCACCTCGCTGCGCATCGCCATCGGGACCGCGGTGCTGCTGGTCATCGGCATCGAGTTCGTGCAGGGCCGGGACGGCCTGGGCTTCCTCATCTGGAATTCCTGGCAGGTGTTCCTGGCGGACCGGATGTACGCGGGCATCGTGACGGTGTCGCTGATCGGCGTCGCACTGCAGTCCTCAGTCACCTGGATCGGCCGCCGCATCGCCCCCTGGGCCCCGCGCCGTTAGCGCCCCGCGCACGGAGAAGGCCGCCGTTCCCTGGAGGGGACGGCGGCCTTCTCCGTGCGCGGCCAGGTCAGAGGTCGCGGGCGATGGACTGCTTCATGATCTCCGAGGTCCCGGCGTAGATCCGCAGCACCCGGTTGGAGGTGTAGATCCGTGAGATGGGCGTCTCGTCCATGAAGCCCATGGCGCCGAACAGCTGTACGCACCCGTCGATGACCCGGTTGGACATCTCGCACAGCCACAGCTTCCCGACGGACCCCTCGGTGGCGGTGGCGACGCCGCTGCGCACCTTGCGCACCATCTCGTGCAGGTACGCCCGGCCGACCTCGATCTCGCTCTTCATGTCGGCCAGCGCGAACTTCGTGTTCTGGAACTCAAACAGCGGGCTGCCGAACACGACGCGCTGCTTGACGTATTCCACCGTCTGCTGGAACGCCAGCTCGGCCTGGCCCAGGGCACGGAAGCCGATCTGCAGCCGGTCCAGCGCCAGCGAGCCCATCATGATCCGCATCGCGCCGCCCTCACCGCCCAGCACGTGCGAGGCCGGGATGCGTACCTGGTCGAAGTGCAGCTCGGCGGTGTTGCCGGCCGGGAAGCCGGTGGTGGCCAGCTTCCGACGGGTCACCCCGGCCATCTCGGGCGTGACCAGGAACATGGTCAGGCTGCGCCCGCGCCGCTCCTTCGACGTCTTGGCCACCACGTACAGCATGTCCGCGATGTCGCCGTTGGTGATGTACGTCTTGTCACCGGACAGCACGTAGTCGTCGCCGTCTCGCTCCGCGAAGCTGCGCATGGCCAGCACGTCACTGCCCGCGTCCGGCTCGGTGATGGCCATCGACTGGATGGCCTCCCCCGCCAGGATCCGCGGCGCCCACTGGCGGGCCAGCTCCGGCGACGCGCCGTCCAGGAAGGCGCTGGTGGCGAGGTCGGTGCAGTACAGGCTGCCCACGGTGCCGTAGCACTGCGAGCGGGCGATCTCGTAGGAGAGGATGACGTTGGCGATGGGGCTCGCGCCGGGGCCGCCGTACTCCTCGGGGATCACCGCGCCCAGGATGCCGGCGCGGCCGGCCGCCCGCCACGCCGCGTGCCGGGACGCGCTGTCAGTGCCCAGCTGGTGGAAGGTGGGCTCGATCTCCTTGTCGAGGAAGGTCCGGACAGTCTGCCGGTACAGCTCCTCCTCCTCGTCGAACGGTGTGTGGTAGGCCAGCTCGGGCGCGACCGACGGACCGTCGAACGCTCCGAAGTCAGCGGTCATGGTGAAACTCCTCGGTTGGGGATGTCATCGGACGGCACCGGCTCGCAGCAGTTCCTCGGTCTCGGCGCCGGTGTAGCCGAGTTCGGCGAGGACTTGCCGGGTGTGCGCGCCATAGCCGGGACCGCCGGGCAGGCCGTCGGCAGGGGTCTCGGTGCGGGAGAAGGAGACCAGCGGGCCGAGGCAGCCGGTCAGCCGGCCGTACCGGTCGTCGGCGCGGTCGGCGAGCAGGCGCGCGACGGCTGGGTCGCGCTCCGGCCCGGCCCGTTCCACCCGCTCCAGCTCTGCCAGGCCGTCGGTGCGGCACTCCTCGGCCCAGACGCCCGCCTCCGCCAGCGCGGCGAGCAGGTCCGTGGCGGTGCGCCCGGCGCAGGCCTCGTCGAAGCGGGCCGCGACCGCACCGTCCCAGGCGGCGCGCGGCAGCGGCGGCTCCCCGGGCAGCATGATCCGCCACAAGGCCAGCGCGGCCTCCTCGGTGCGCGCGGCGATCGCGATCCAGCCGTCCGCGGCCCGGTACAGCCGCTCTCCGGGGTGCACGCCCTGCAGCGCCCCGTCCAGCGGCGGCGCCCCGCGCAGCGTGCCGTCGGCCTCCCGCAGCAGGTCGGAAAGCAGGAACATGCCGGCGTTGAGCAGGCTGACCCACATGTCTCCGGCCCGGCCCGCGGTCCGGCGCCTGTGCAGCGCCATCAGCACGGCGACCGCGCCGAGTGCGCCGGACACGTAGTCCAGGTAGGGCGTCCTGATCCACAGCGGCGGGCCGTCCGGGCCGCCGGCGCGGCGCTCCAGCCCGAGCAGCGCCTGAATGACCATGTCGAAGCCGGGCGCGTCGGCCCGAGGACCGGTTGGCCCGAACGCGAACGCCTGAAGGGTCACCGCGTCCGGCCTGACCGCACGCACCGCCTCGCGCGAGACGCCCATCCGCTCGGCCGCTTTGGGCCGCAGGTTGTGCATGACCACGTCGGCGCGGGCCAGCAGGCGGCGCAGCACCTCGGCCCCCTCGGGGGTCTTCACGTCAACCGCCACGGCTTGTTTACCCACGTGCGCGGCCAGGAAGTGCCTTTGCAGGCCGCGGTTGGGGTCGCCGCCGAGCGACTCGACCTTGAGCACGGAGGCGCCGAGGTCGGCGAGCAGCCGGCTGGCGAACGGACCGGCCACGTAGGAGCCGAAGTCGAGGACGGTCACACCGGCCAGCGGCGGCCCGCCTCCGGTGGGGCCGGTCGCCACCGGACCGTCCGTCTCCGCGGGAGCCGGCGTCGAACCGAGGCAGCCGATCACGTTTCCGGACCCGGTGCTTCCGTCCCGGTCGACCAGCACCCCGTTGGCGGCGAGCTGCTCGTCGTCCAGGAACTCGCCCAGGTCGAGCACGGGCGCCGCGGGCAGTCCTTCGGCCTCGGCCGCGACCAGGATGTCGGCCCGGTCCAGCTTCGCCACATGCGCCGCGATCAGCGGTCGATCGCCGAAGTAGGTGTCCGGTGAGGCACCCACCCGAGGGATGCCCCTGTCGGCCGGGTCGACCGGCACGTCGATGCCGAGGATCCGGTACAGCTTGGCCACCGCCGACGGCACACCCATCACGAACTGCACGTAGCCGCCGTCGGCGCACTGGAAGATCAGGTGCTTGACGTCCTTCGGGGTGACCTTGCCGAACTCGGCGTCCGGCCGCTCGGCCCGCATCCAGAACGGCATCATGAACAGCGCCGCCCCCTGCTGGAGGGAGGCGCCCACCACCTGGCCGCGCCCGCTGCCGGCCCGCTCCAGCAGCGCCGCCCACACCCCGAGCGTGGCCAGCATGGCCTGCCCGTAGGTGGGGAACGGCACGGCGAAGTACAGCGGCCGGTCGCTGAAGTGCTCGGCGGCCATCCCGGTGCGGGCCTGCACCAGCAGGTCCACCGCGGGTGCGCCCGGCGCGTGCCCGGCGGCGTAGCCGGTCAGGTGCGCCACGACGAGCCGCGGGTACCGGTCGGCGAGGTCCGCGGCGTCGTGTCGCGGAGTGACCACCGGATGATCCTCGCCGCCGACCAGGCACACATCGGCCTGTGCCAGCAGGGCGTCCAGGTCGGCCGGGTCCGCCGGGACGGTCACCGACCGCCAGCCACGGTGTGCCGGATAGATCTCGTCGAAGACCTCGTCGCTGGGCGGGGCGACCCGGTGCACGACCGCTCCGGCGTCAGCGAGCAGCGTGCTCACCAGTGCCGCGGCCATCCCGGTGCCCAGGTCGACGACGCGCAGCCCGTGCCCCGGCAACCCGCCGCCGGACGCCGCCGGGCCCGTGTCGCCTTCGGGATTCCCGTCGGCGGCGAGCGGTCGCCCTCCGTGCCCTCCGGGGGCGTTGCCGCCGGAAGGGTGTCCGGTGCTCATCCGGTCCTGCCCGCTCACCTGGCCTGGAACTTCGGCAGGCGCTTCTCGGCGAAGGCCCGGCCGGCCTCGCGGAAGTCCTCGGTGAGGTCGAGTCGGGACAGCTGCATCTGCTCGTCCAGCGCGGTCGCGATCGGCACCCACTGCTTTCTGGTCACCCGCACCGCGTCCCGGGTGGCCAGCGGCGGCGCCTTGAGCACCTCGCGGGCCAGTTCCTCGGCGGCCTTCAGGTGCTCGCCCGCCGGGACCAGCCGGTTGACCAGGCCGAGCCGGTGCAGTTCCTCGGCCTTGATCCGGCGGCCGGTGATGAGCATCTCCGAGGCGAGCTTCGACGGCATGAAGGTCTTGATCTTGGCCCAGGTGCGCGAGCCGGACATGCCGGTCGTGGTCTCGCTGATGGCGAACCGGGCGTCCTCCGCGGCCACGATCATGTCGCACTCGGCGGCCAGGTGCGCGCCGCCGCCCAGCACGTAACCGTGCACCGCCGCGATGACCGGCTTGTAGTTGGCCGTCCGGCCCAGCCAGCCCTCGCCGCCGGTGCCGCGAAGGTGCTGGGCGCCGCCGACATGGCCGCTGCGCACCGCCTCCAGCGCCTTGGCCTTACGGGTGGCGTCGTCGGCGCCGAACGAGAACGAGCTGTGCTCCTTGACGTCGAGCCCGGCGCAGAACGCCCGGCCCTCACCGTGGATGATCAGTACCCAGAGGTCGTCGTCCAGGTCGAACTCCAGGAGTGCGGTGCGGATCTCGGACTCCAGCTCGTCGCTGAGCGCGTTGAGCCGCTCGGGGCGGTTCAGCTTCAGGTAGGCCAGACGCCCGTCGGCGGTGAACTCGATGGTCTTGTACGCGGTCATGCGGTCATACCGTCCTTGAAATCGTGCTGCTGCAGATGCCGTTCAGGTGGTGGGTATCTGGTCTGTGAGCATCCGGCCGCCGGGGGCGGCCCGGACGATGCCGTCGCGTTCCAGGCGGGCGCGCTCGTCGGCGGAGTAGCCGACCTCGGCCAGCAGGGCGGCGGTGTGCTCGCCGGAAAGCGGCGCCGAGCGGAAGCCGTCCGGGTCCGGGGTCCAGCCGGAGAAGCCGATCAGCGGGCCGAAACAGCCGGTGACCCGGCCGTATCGGGGGTCCGGCGCGCTGATCACCAGACCGGACCGGCGCGCCGCGTCGTCGGCGAGCATCGCCGCGAAGGCGTCGCCGGTGCACCGCGTCGCCCACACTCCTGCGGCGCCCAGCAAACTCAGAGCGTCGTCGCAGGTCATACGGCCTATAGCGGTGCCGATGGCATGGGCGGCCTGCTCGTTCCATGTCGACGGCGGGCCGAGCCCGGTCAGCTTCAGCGCGTTCGAGAGCGCGGTGGCCATCGACTCGCCGTACGCGGCGACGGCAAGCCAGCCGTCCGCGGCCCGGTACAGCGCCTCGGCCGGATGGAAGCCGGTGCGGTCGGCGGACAACACCGCGGCACCCGCGATCGAGCCGTTCGGTTCCCGAACCAGTTCCCCCCGCAAGAACATCGCCGCGCCGAGCAGACTGGTGTGCGCGTCCACCGGGGCGCCGGTCTCGTCCCGTTCGTACAGGGCCGCGAGCAGAGCGATCGCGCCGAGCGCGCCGGCGCAGTAGTCCACGAACGGGGCGCGGTACCACAGCGGCTCGTTCCCCACTCCGCCCGCACGCACCTCGTGCCCGCACAGCGCCTGCATCACCATGTCGAACCCACCGCGCAGCGCACGCGGCCCGGTTCGCCCGTAGGCGGTGGTGTGCAGGTACACCAGGCCGGGCCGGCGCTCCCGTAGTGAGGCGGCGTCCACGCCAAGGCGCTCGGCGACGCCGGGCCGGAAGTTGTGGTGCACCGCGTCGGCCGTGGCGGCCAGCCGCCGCACGATCTCGTACCCCTCGGGGGTCTTCATGTCGACGACGGCGCTGCGCTTGCCGCGGTTGGAGGTCAGGGTATTGCGGATACCGGTCAGATTGGACAGCCCGGCCGGCGGCTCGACCTTGATCACATCGGCGCCGAGGTCGGCGAGCAGCTTGGAGGCGAACGGTCCGGCCACCCAGTTACCCAGGTCGACGATCCTCAGACCGGCCAGGGGCGCGCTCTCACCGCACCGCACCCGCCGTGGGACGGGCCGCACCGCGGGCGGATCTCCCGCCATCGAAAGGTCCACCGGCCCAGCCGGATACTCACGCCCATCCGGGGCGGCGCAGACCAGCCCTGCCGCGCGTACCTGCGGGTCGTCGAAGAACTCCCCCGGTGCCAGCACCGGCTCCACCGGAACACCGGCCGCTGCGAAGGCCTCGACCAGTTCGTCGCGCGGGAAGCGTGCCGCGTACCGGCTGAACAGGTCACGGTCGGCGAAGTAGTTCTCCGCGCCGCGGGCCAGGCTGGGAACACCCCGGTCGGCGGGATCAACGGGGCCGGGGATGCCCAGCACCCGATGCACCCGGGCCACCGCCCCGGGCACGCCGAGCACGATCTGCAGATATCCGCCGTCCGCGCAGCGCAGCACGAGGTGCTTCACATCCCGTGGCGGCACCGTGTCGAACGCCTGGTCGGGGTGTTCGGCGGAGAGCCACAGATGCGGCCAGAACAGTGCCAGCCCCTGCTGCATGGAAACCCGCACCCGGCCACCGCGCCCGGTGCGCCGACGTGCGTGCAGCGCCGCCCACACGCCTATCGTGCCGAGCAGGGCGGCACCGTACAGCGACGGGGCGAACGCGATCTGCGTCGGCCGGTCGCTGAACTGCTCGAACACGAATCCCGTCCGGGCCTGCACCAGCAGGTCGACGGCGGGCGTGACGTCGTTCGTGCCCCGGACGTAACCGTCGATCTCCAGCACGACGAGCCGGGGATGCCGGGAGACCAGCTCAGCGAGCTCAAGACGCGTCGGCGGCCCCGCATCCGGGTGATCCTCAGCGCCGACGAGGAGGACATCGGCCGAGGCCAGGGCATCGTCCATGCCGTTTCCGGCATCGACCTCCATCCAGTCACGGGACCATGAACGCAGCGCGGGGTATCTCTCGGCGAACGGGTCGGGTCCCGTCCGCGCGGTCCGCAGGACGGTCGCTCCGGAGTCATGCAGCAATCGCGCCACGATGGCCGTCGGGAGTCCGCTCCCGGCTTCCAGCACACGTAGTCGCGTGATCGAACCGGGGCGTCGTACGACTCGGCTCACGCCGGGCTCCCCCATTCGTTCACTGGGCGACCGACTTCCCGCTGGCGCACCGACGGTCGGAGACCGCGCGTCAACTCACGCATCGACGGCTCTCCCAAGAGCCTCGGAGCGGCTTCTCTGCCCCACGGAGTCCACGGCGGCCTTCCAGACATACCAGCAGCTTCGATATTTCGTCATACATTACGACACCTCGCATACATGGGCAAGAGTCCCCTCAAAAGCTCCCAGCAGCTACAAAACTGGACATCACCCCATGTCGCGGTCGCCCTCTCGCCGCGGCCCTTCCGGCTCGGCCGGCCGGGCCCCCTCCCCCGGATTCCAACGCCCCCGGGCCGTCCGGCCTCATTCGCCGGACGGCCCCGCGCACCGAATACGGCGATAAACGACAAAAAATGACGAGAACGGCATAGGACCGGCAAGGTGGCAAAATAGAGATCTTCCCCCTGACGCCAGAGAAAGAGCCCCCGTGCCCGACGAGACCTCCCCACACGCCTCCGACCGGCGGTCGGCGACTCCGATCGACTCCGGCGTGGCCCACTCCGCCCGGATCTGGAACTACTGGCTCGGTGGCAAGGACAACTACGCCATCGACCGCGAGATCGGCGACCAGTTCGTCGGGATATTTCCTGAGATCGTGGATATCGCCCGCTCTTCCAGGACCTTCCTCTCCCGCGCTGTCGAGTACATGGCCGGCGAGGGCGGGATCCGCCAGTTCCTCGACATCGGCACCGGGCTGCCCACCGCCGACAACACCCACCAGGTTGCCCAGCGGGTGGCCCCGGACGCGCGCATCGTCTACGTCGACAACGACCCCATGGTGCTGACGCACGCCCGCGCCCTGCTGACCGGCACCGCCGAGGGCGCGACCGAGTACATCGACTCCGACCTGCGCGACCCCGGCAGGATCCTGGAGGCGGCCCAGACCACCCTGGACTTCGACAGGCCCGTCGGGCTCATTTTGATGAACATCCTGGGCCACATCCCCGACATCGACGAGGGGCGGGCGATCACGCGCCGCCTGCTGGAGGCGCTGCCCTCCGGCAGCTACCTGGCGGTCGCCGACGGCACCAACGTCGTCAACGGCGAGGAGTTCGAGAAGGCCATCGCCATCTGGAACGAGGCCGGCTCGGTCCCGTACATCCTGCGCAGCCCCGAGCAGATCGCGAGCTACTTCGAGGGCCTGGAGCTGGTGGAGCCCGGCGTGGTCTCGTGCCCGCTCTGGCGTCCCGGACCGTCGATCGTCGGCGGCCTCCGCGAGGTGGACGAGTTCTGCGCCGTCGGCCGCAAGCCCTGATGCGCTAAGCGGCGCTCTGTCGCCGGAGCAACCGGGGCCCGCTTCCTCAGCGGGCCCCTCTTTCATGTTCGGCCTCCCTCAGGGGCCGCGTGCTTGACGGTCGAGGTGCGGCTCTCCAGGCCCCGCACCGGCCGGCGGAACACCGATCCCTCGCGCAGCGGCCCCGGCATCTCTTTCTCCACCACCGTTACGCCCGGCTGTCAGGCCGTCCGGCACACCGGGAACCGGTGGATGACGTTTGACATCCATCCCGCCCTGACCGATGGTTGTTCGTATAAAGGACATGAGTGTCCGATAAGCGGACAGGGCGGGAGAAGCGGATGCCGTACTACCGGGTCGTGGGGGAGATACCTCGCAAGCGGCACGTGCAGTTCCGGCGGCCCGACGGCGGGCTGTACGCCGAGGAGCTGATGGGTGAGGAGGGGTTCTCCAGCGACTCGTCGCTGCTCTACCACCGCCATCTCCCCACCGCGATCCTCAAGGCCGAGGCCGTCGAGCCCACCGAGGCCGGCCGGCTCGTCCCCAACCTGCCTCTCTCCCCCCGTCACCTGCGCACCCAGGACCTGCCGGTCGGAGGCGACCTGGTCACCGGGCGCGGTCTGCTCGCCGGCAACGCCGACGTCCGCATGTCGTACGCCGCGAGCGAGACGCCCAGCGAGCTCTACCGCAACTCCATGGGCGACGAGTGCGTCTACATCGCGAGCGGACGGGTCAGGTTCGAGTCGACGTACGGGGTGATCGAGGCCGGCGAGGGCGACTACGTCGTCATCCCCACCGGGACCATCCACCGCTGGGTGCCGCAGGGCCGCGTCACGGCGTTCACCGTCGAGGCCGCGGGCCATATCCGCCCCCCCAAGCGCTACCTGTCCACCCACGGCCAGTTCCTGGAGCACGCCCCCTACTGCGAGCGCGACCTGCGCTCCCCCGGCGAGCCCCTCATCGTCGAGGGCGAGGAGGTGCCGGTGCTGGTCCGCACCCGCGGCGGGCTGACCTGGCTGGTCTACCGCAACCACCCGTTCGACGTGGTCGGCTGGGACGGCTGCCTCTACCCGTACGCGTTCAACATCAACGACTTCGAGCCCATCGTGAAGCGCACCCACGCCCCGCCGCCGGTGCACCAGACCTTCGAGGGCCCGAACTTCGTGATCTGCTCGTTCTGCCCCCGGCCGCTCGACTTCCACCCCGACGCGGTCCCGATCCCGTACAACCACCACAACGTCGACTCCGACGAGCTGATGTTCTACGCGGGCGGCGACTACACCGCGCGCAGGGGCTCGGGCATCGACGTCGGCTCGGTCTCGCTGCATCCGGCCGGGTTCACCCACGGCCCGCAGCCGGGCGCCGTCGAGGCGGTCATCGAGGCGGTCGGGCAGGGCCACACCCAGACGAGCGAGCTGGCCGTGATGGTCGACACCTTCCGTCCCCTCGACCTCGGCCCCGCCGGCCTGTCGGTGGAGGACCCCGGCTACGCGTGGACGTGGGCCCGTTGACGGGCGGGTGCCCGGCGGCGGGTTCGGCTGCCACGGCCGGCCCGAGCACCGGCCCCGCTTCCTCGGCCGGCCCGGGTACAGGTGCGGGGCGGACCCGGTCACCGGGTCGCCACCGGGTATGGGCAGGGCCATGGGCACAGAGTTGAACACGGACCTGGGAACGGGAACGGCCGCGCTCTTCCGCGGGCTCGTCGACGACGCCGGACTGTTCCCGCCGACCGGGCTGCCGATGGCCGAGGCCCTGGAGCGGCACCGGAACGACCTGGCCGGCAACGATCCGGTGCTCACCCACCGGTTCCTCTGCCCGGCCGGCCGCCTGGCGGAGCTCCGCGACCACCTGACCTTCCCGATCCGGCTCGGCCTGATCATGGACACCCCCGTCCTCCCGCCACTCGACGGCCTCGCCGTCGAGCTGGTCGAGGTGCGGCGGACGCCGGACGAGACACCTCAGGCCGTGTCGGAGCGGCTGGCCGACGAGCTGCCCGCCGGGGCCAGGCTCTTCGTCGAGGTGCCCCTCGACGTCCGTGGGCCCCTGCCGCGCGACGGCTCGGGGCCCGGCCTGAAGTTCCGCTGCGGCGGACTGACCGCCGACGCCTTTCCCAGCGCCGTCGACCTGGGCGCCCTCATCGCGCACTGCGCGGAGTACGGCGTGCCGTTCAAGGCGACCGCGGGCCTGCACAACGCGGTCCGCCACTTCGACTCCGCGCTGGGCGTGGACCGGCACGGCTTCCTCAACCTGGTCCTCGCGGTCTGCGCGGCCACCGAAGGCCGCGATCCGGTGCCGGTGCTGAAGCTGACGGACGTCGGCGAGCTGGTGCGGCTCGCGCGGGCCGTGCCCCAGGAGACCGCGACGCGCGCCAGGAAGCTGCTGGTGTCGTACGGATCATGCAGCACGAGCACCCCGATCGAGGACCTGACGGCGCTGGGCCTCGTCGCCCGGCGCCCGAGCACGACCACCCGCACAACGAAGGAGAGCACGTGATGGCTTGGGGCCTGGAGAACCTGCCCTACGGAGTCTTCTCCCGCCACGAGGGGGAGACCCCTCGCGTCGGCGTCCGGTACGGCGACCAGATCGTCGACCTGGCCGGGGCCCTGCACGACGAGGTGTTCGCCACCGGCTCGCTCAACGCCTTCATGGCCAGGGGCCCGGTCGCCTGGCGGGACACCCGCGCCCTGATCCAGAACAAGCTCCGCACCGACCGGTCGGTAGTCGAGCCGCACCTCGTCCCGCTGGCGGAGGTGACGCTGCACCTGCCGATCGAGGTGGCCGACTACGTCGACTTCTACTGCTCGCTGGAGCACGCCTCCAACCTGGGCCGGATCTTCCGCCCCGACGAGGAGCCGCTCAAGCCGAACTGGCGGCACCTGCCGGTCGGCTACCACGGCAGGGCCGGGACCGTGGTCGCGTCGGGCACCCCGATCACCCGGCCGTCCGGGCAGCGCGGCGCGGGGGTCTTCGGCCCGTCCGTCAGGCTGGACATCGAGGCGGAGCTGGGGTTCGTCGTCGGCGCGCCGACCGCCCTCGGCGACCGGGCCGGACGCTTCGAGGACCACGTGTTCGGCGTGACCCTGGTGAACGACTGGAGCGCCCGCGACATCCAGGCCTGGGAGTACGTCCCGCTCGGCCCGTTCCTCGGCAAGTCCTTCGCCACCTCGATCTCACCGTGGATCACCCCGCTCGCCGCCCTGTCCGAGGCGCGCGTCGAGGGCCGGGCACAGGATCCCGAGCCGCTCGGCTACCTGCGCCGCGAGGAGCCCTGGGGGCTCGACCTGCGGCTGGAGGTCGCGGTGAACGGCGAGGTCGTCTCCCGGCCTCCGTACCGGGACATGTACTGGACGCCCGACCAGATGCTCGCCCACATGACCGTCAACGGCGCCGCGCTGCGCACCGGCGATCTCTACGCCAGCGGCACGATCTCCGGCACCGGGCCGGGCGAGCGCGGCTCGCTGATCGAGCTGACCTGGAACGGGACCGAGCCGCTCAAGCTGCCCGACGGCTCCACCAGGTCGTTCCTGGAGGACGGGGACACCGTTACGATCACCGCGACGGCCCCGGGACCCGGCGGAACCGTGATCACCCTGGGCGAGGTGTCGGGCAGGATCTCACCCGCGAGGTAAGCGGGTGGTGACCACCCCTGACAGGCGTCGAGCAGAAGACATACGGTAGGGAAAGGAACCTCCCCGACGTCCGACCCGTTGAACAAGGTAGGAGGGCCGGAGCATGGACTACTGGGTCGTTTGGCTGATCCTGGCGCTCGTGTTGGGAATCGCCGAGATCTTCACCCTGACCACCGCTCTCGGCCTGCTCGGGGGGGCCGCCCTCGTCGCCTCCGTCGCCGCCGGTCTCGGACTGCCGATCCCGCTCCAGCTCCTGGTCTTCGTCGCCTCCCTGGGCGCGGGGGTGGTCGCGATCCGGCCCGTCGCCAGGCGCCACCTCAAGGGGTTGCAGCCCCGGAGCCAGCGGTTCGGGATCCAGGCGATCGTCGGCAGATCCGCGTACGTGCTGCGCGAGGTGACCGGCCAGGACGGCCGGGTGCGGATCGGCGGCGAGGAGTGGTCCGCCAGAGCCTACGACGAGACCCTGGTGATACCCGCCGGGGCGACCGTCGACGTCATCGAGATCGAGGGCGCGACCGCTCTCGTGTACCCCCGGGAGTGAATGCATGGACGCTCTGCTCATAGCCGGGCTTCTCATCGTCCTGCTGGCGGTGTTCACCGTAATTCGCTCGGTGCGCATCGTCCCGCAGGCACGGGCCCGCAACGTGGAGCGGCTCGGCCGCTACCACAGCACGCTCAAGCCCGGCCTCAACTTCGTGATCCCGTACATCGACCGGGTCTATCCGATGATCGACCTGCGCGAGCAGGTCGTCTCCTTCCAGCCCCAGCCGGTGATCACCGAGGACAACCTGGTCGTCGAGATCGACACGGTCCTGTACTTCCAGGTCACCGACCCCCGGGCGGCGGCGTACGAGATCGCCAACTACATCCAGGCCGTCGAGCAGCTCACGGTCACCACGCTGCGCAACGTCGTCGGCTCGCTGGACCTGGAGATGACGCTGACCTCTCGCGACACGATCAACAGCCAGCTCCGCGGTGTGCTCGACGAGGCGACCGGCAAGTGGGGCATCCGGGTCAACCGGGTGGAGATCAAGGCCATCGACCCGCCGAAGAGCATCAAGGAGGCGATGGAGAAGCAGATGCGCGCCGAGCGCGACAAGCGCGCGGCGATCCTCAACGCCGAGGGCCAGCGGCAGTCGCAGATCCTCACCGCCGAGGGTGACAAGCAGAGCGCGATCCTGCGGGCCGAGGGTGACCGGAGCGCCGCGATCCTCAAGGCCCAGGGCCAGTCCCAGGCCATCGACGAGGTCTTCCAGGCCGTACACCGCAACGACCCCGACCCCAAGCTGCTGGCGTACCAGTATCTCCAGGTGCTGCCGGAGCTGGCCAAGGGCCCGAACAACACCTTCTGGGTGATCCCCAGCGAGGTCACCTCGGCCATCCAGGGCGTCTCCAAGGCGTTCACCGAGGCGCTGCCGCAGTCGGCCGCCACCCGCGAGGCCCCCGCGATCAGCGAGGACACCGCCAGGGAGACGGCCCAGGCCGAGCAGGCCGCCGCCGAGGCGGTCGCCGAGGCCGCCGAGGCCGATCTGGGTCCCCGCCAGCTCAACGCGGCCCCGTCCCCCCTGCCCGCCGACGGCCTCTCGGTCCCCCAGGAGGAGCACCACCGCACCACTCCCTGACCCGCCCGCTCCCGGCTTCGAGGCCCCTGTCACGACGATCGTCGTCGTGACAGGGGTCGTCCTCGTTGAGGCGGCTGGTTCCGTCGAGGGGGTCGATCTCGGTGTGAGAACCGGCCATCTGACCGATTTGCGGTTTAGCGTCCGGGTACCCCGCTGGAAAACGGGTATCGGGCGTGAAGCAATGCTGTGGGCGGGGTTAAGAAAACCGCGATGGACACCCCCGAAGGCGGCCGGGCACAGTGCGTAGGGTTCGGAGTTGAGGGGGGATCCGCATGAAAGCGCTGGTCAAGGAGAGGGCCGAACCCGGCCTGTGGCTGGTTGACGTACCGGAGCCGTCGGTCGGCGCCGGAGAGGTGCTGATCAGGGTTCTGCGGACCGGGATCTGCGGGACGGATCTGCACATCCGGAGTTTCGACGCCTGGGCCCGGCAGACCCTGCGGACGCCGCTCGTCGTCGGGCACGAGTTCTGCGGCGAGGTCGTCGAGGTGGCGCCGGGCGTGGAGGACATCGCCCCCGGTGATCTGGTCAGCGGCGAGGGGCACCTGGTCTGCGGCAAGTGCCGCAACTGCATGGCCGGACGGCGGCACCTGTGCCGCAGCACGGTCGGGCTGGGGGTCAACCGGGACGGCGCCTTCGCCGAGTACGTGACGCTCCCGGCCTCCAACGTCTGGGTGCACCGGACCCCGGTGGACCTCGACGTGGCGGCGATCTTCGACCCGTTCGGCAACGCGGTGCACACCGCCCTGACGTTCCCGATGGTCGGCGAGGACGTGCTGATCTCCGGGGCCGGGCCGATCGGGCTGATGGCCGCCGCGGTGGCCACCCACGTGGGCGCCCGCAACGTGGTCATCACCGACGTCAGCCACGAACGGCTGGCCATCGCGAACAAGCTGGGCGTCACCCTGGCGCTGAACGTCGCCGAGAAGTCCGTCGCCGACGGCCTGCGGGAACTCGGTATGCGGGAGGGCTTCGACGTGGGGCTGGAGATGTCCGGGAACCCACAGGCGCTCCGCGACATGATCGCCAACATGTCGCACGGCGGGAAGATCGCCATGCTCGGGCTGCCCGCCGAGGAGTTCGCCGTCGACTTCGCGACCATCGTGACCTCGATGATCACCATCAAGGGCATCTACGGCCGGGAGATGTACGAGACCTGGTACGCCATGTCCGTACTCCTGGAGAAGGGCCTCGACCTCTCCCCCGTGATCACCGACCGCTTCTCCTACCGCGACTTCGACGTGGCCTTCGACACCGCCGCCGGCGGCAGGACCGGCAAGGTCATCCTGGACTGGACAGCCTGATGTCCGGCTCCCACCGCGACCTCGACACCGCCGCCGGCGGCGGAATCGGCAAGATCACCTTGGATTGGACCGCCTGATGTTCGACAACGTCCGCGACGACTTCCGTACCACCCTGAACGAGATCGCATCCGCCGGGCTGCTCAAGCCGGAGCGGGTCATCACCACCCCGCAGCGCGCCGACATCGCCGTGGCCGGCGGCGGTGAGGTGCTGAACTTCTGCGCCAACAACTACCTCGGCCTGGCCGACCACCCCGAGGTGATCGCCGCCGCCAAGGAGGCCCTGGACCGCTGGGGCTTCGGCATGGCCTCGGTCCGCTTCATCTGCGGCACCCAGGAGGTGCACAAGGAGCTGGAGGCGCGGCTGTCGGCCTTCCTCGGCCAGGAGGACACCGTCCTCTACAGCTCGTGCTTCGACGCCAACGGCGGCGTCTTCGAGACCCTGCTCGACGACCGGGACGCGGTGATCTCCGACGCGCTCAACCACGCGAGCGTCATCGACGGCATCCGGCTGTCCAAGGCCCGGCGCCTGCGCTACGCCAACCGCGACCTGGCCGAGCTGGAGGCACGGCTCAAGGAGTCCGCCGACGCCCGGCGCAGGCTGATCGTCACCGACGGCGTCTTCTCCATGGACGGCTACGTCGCGCCGCTGGCGGAGATCTGCGACCTGGCGGAGCGGTACGGGGCCATGGTGATGGTCGACGACTCGCACGCCGTCGGCTTCGTCGGTGAGCACGGCGGCGGCACCCCCGAGCTGCACGGCGTACGTGACCGGGTCGACATCCTCACCGGCACGCTCGGCAAGGCGCTCGGCGGGGCCAGCGGCGGCTACGTCGCGGCCCGCAGGGAGATCTGCGAGCTGCTCCGCCAGCGCTCGCGCCCCTACCTGTTCTCCAACTCCCTGGCCCCGGTGATCGCCGCCGCCTCACTGCGCGTCCTCGACCTGATCAGCGGCTCGGACGAGGCCCGCACCCGGCTGCGCGCCAACACCGAGCGGTTCCGCACCGGTATGACCGAGGCCGGGTTCGACATCCTGCCCGGCGACCACCCCATCGTCCCGGTGATGATCGGCGACGCCGCCGAGGCCGCCGCGATGGCCGAACGCCTGCTGGAGCTGGGCGTCTACGTGATCGGCTTCTCCTACCCCGTCGTCCCGCACGGCCAGGCCCGCATCCGGGTCCAGCTCTCGGCGGCCCACTCCACCGAAGACGTCGACCGGGCCCTGGCGGCGTTCGCCACCGCCCGCGGCTGAGTTCGGCTCCCGGCCCCGCGGATGGGCACTCGTCACGGCCCCCGTCGCCGTGACGAGATCGCCGCGACGGGATCACCGAGGCTCGGCCGTGCTCGCCCACGACGCGCGGAACCGATCCGCGCGCCGTCCGCCCTCCGGTCAGCTCTCCGCGTTCGGAGCGAACAGGTCGACGCCGTTGCCGTCCGGGTCGTGGATCACCGCGTACCGCTGCCCCCAGAACGCGTCCCATGGCTCCTTGTCCCCCTCATATCCGAGAAGGACCAGCTGCTCGTACGCCTCGTCCACCTCGGCCGGAGTGTCGAACCGGAACGCCAGCGACATCCCCTGCCCGTTCCCGGGCCGCCAGTCGGGGTAGAACGATTGGATCGTCTCGACCGTGTCCCAGGCGAGGCGCAGGCCGCCGGGCAGGACCGCCTCGACGTGCGGCTGCCCGTCGGCCTCCGGCGGCACCTCCAGGCCGAGCAGCCGGTAGAAGGCCAGCGAGCGGCCCATGTCCTCGACGACCATGCCGATGACGTCCAGTTGGGCTTTCATATCAAGTCCTCCGATCACAGGTTCGCGGTGGGATGTCGTGAGGTGTCCTGGATCGCGGGCCGCCCTCAGCCCGCCAAGACACGCGTGACCAGCCGGAACACCGGACCCTGGTACGGCTCAACCCAACCATGCCTCCCCGCCGCGGTCTTGTAGGAAACGGACGCGGTCAGGGGGACGGCGGGTCCGGGGAAGCCCGCGCCGGACGGTTCGGCCGAGGTCGTGCCGATGGGAGCGCGTTCCCGAAGGCATCGCGTACGAACGACCTCGGGGAGAATACGGAGGTGATAGAGACACGGCGGCTCAGGACCCTGCGGGCGGTGGCCGACCACCGCACGGTCACCGCGGCCGCCGCCGCGCTGTACCTGACCCCCTCGGCGGTCTCCCAGCAGCTCGCCGCCCTGGAACACGAGGTGGGCCACCGGCTGCTCGACCGCGACGGCCGGGGCGTACGGCTGACCGCCGTCGGCCGTATCCTGCTGGGCCATACCAACGAGGTCCTCGCCCAGCTTGAGCGGGCCGAGGCCGATATCGCCGCCTACACGGCCGGTACCGCGGGCGAGGTGAAGGTGGCCTCGTTCGCCACCGCGATCGGACTCCTGGTGGCCCCGGCCGTCGGCGTCCTGCGGGACGCCGAACCCGGCATCCGGGTGCGGGTCCTGGACGCCGAGGGCGACCAGAGCCTCACCATGGTCCTGGACGGCGCGGTGGACGCGGCCGTGGCCGTGGAGTATCGCGGGGCCCCCGCCGAGGACGACCGGCGCCTGTCGCGCATCCCGCTCTACTCCGAACCGTTCGACGTGGTGCTCCCCCGGGACCACGCCCTCTCGGAGCGCGAGGTGACGGTCGCGGACCTGGCCGGGGAGACCTGGATCGGCCCCTACCCGGGCAACCCCTGCCACGACGTGATCGCGCTGGCCTGCGAGCACGCGGGCTTCATCCCCGAGTTCGCCCACTCCTCCGACGACTTCAGCGCGGTGGTCGCGCTGGCCGCCGCCGGGGCCGGGGTGGCGATGGTGCCCCGCCTGGCCCTGCGCGGCACCGACCTGTCCGGCGTCGAGATCCGCCCGGTCCCCGGCCCCGAACGCCGGGTCTTCACCGCCGTACGCCGGGGCGCGGAACGACACCCCCTGCTCATCCCCCTACTGGACGTCCTACGGCACACCGCGACGGCCCTGGACCGAACCTCGCCACCGTGATGATTGATGTTCGGTATAACCGAAGATATATTCGGTTTATGCGAAGCGTCGCAGCGCCCATCGTTCCTATCTTCAAGACTCAGACCCAGGCGGAGATCCTGGCCGCCATCTATCTACGGCCTCGGCAGAACTGGACTCTCGCCTCTCTCGGCCGAGATCTGGGCGTGAGCCCCTCCACCTTGCACGCCGAAGTTCATCGCCTCATCGACGCGGAGCTGATCACTACTACCGAGATCGGGCGATCTCACGTCCTGCATGCCAATCCCGACCACCCGCTGTTCCGGCCCGTGACCGAGATCCTGAACTACATGTACGGCCCTCACACGATCATCAGCGAGGAGTTCGCCGGTATCCCCGGCACCGAGCGCCTGCTCATCTTCGGCTCGTGGGCCGCCCGTCATGCTGGAAATCCAGGACCCGTCCCCCACGACATTGACATACTCGTCGTCGGTGAGGTCGATCGGGCTGCCCTCTATGCCGCCGCCGACCGTGCTCAGGAGCGCATCGGCATGCCGGTCAATCCCGTCCTCGCCTCCACCCACCGCTGGAACGCGGAGGCCGACGCCCTCATCAGGCAGATCAAGTCAGCCCCCGTGATCGACCTGACCGCCGAAATCCACACCTGTCCGAAGGCATCAGCAGTCAAACGAAGTCGGCAACGGTGACTTCGCATCTTCGCGATGCGGATCCGCTGGCTAGTATCGCGACGTGACGGATGACGCCCTCCACGACCATGCCGTTGACGCCTTCATCGCGGCGACCAATGCCGATGACCCGGCGCGGCGGGCCACGCTGCTGAGCCGTGCCCTTACCGGCGACGTCGTCTTCTGGGGGCCGCTGGGCCGAGGTGTCGGGCGCAAGGCGGTCGAGGACTTCATCACCGAGGTGGTGCAGGGACATCCGTCGGGCCCCTGCCTGATGGTCCGCACCACCCGGGTGGACGCACCGGGAGAGTGGGCGCGCTTCGGGTGGCGCTATGAGGACGCCTCCGGCCGGAGCCTGCTGACCGGGATGGACGTGGTGCACGTCACCGTCGACGGCGACATCGACGAAATAGTGATCTTCGCCGACTCCCCGGAGTGATTTCCGATTCGCTTGAGTGCTGAACGCGCTCCAGCACGTCGCGACGACAGCGCGACGACAGCGTGCCGGGCTCGTCCTCACTTCGGGGCAACCGAAGATGTGTCCGGCCTACCCGAAGCGTCGTGGCACCCGTCGTTCTCCCGTGGCGGCGCCCGTGAGCCAGGTTCCGGCACCAGGGTAAGACCCCCGGCGGGGTACTCCACTGGGGGAAGCGGAGCTGGAGCGGCATATGTCGCAGGTTCTTCGTGGGGGACGACCCGCGTGCCGCCATCCGCCGGGGGTGGCTCAAATGGCTCCCAGCGAGTGCCGGGAGCGGCGCGTCATCCTATTGAGGCAGCGGCATCTGGGCGAAGGCGGGCGTTCCGGGGAGTAGGTCATCCGGAGGCGGCGGGGCTGACGTCTCGGTGAGACCCTCGTCAGAGGGCGGATCGGCGGGAAGCTCGCACCAGACGGTCCGGCCGGGGTGCCGGCCGTGCGAGCGGTAGCCCCAGTTCCCGCCGGAGAGCATGCCGACGATCGCCAGTCCCCGGCCGTTCTCCATCAGCAGGCATGCCGGGTCCGCCCGAGCGTGCGGCTCCTCGGTGCTCAAGCCCGTGTCCGCGACCTCGACGCGCAGCAACCCGCCGTACGACATCAGCCGCAGGATCAGCGGATCGTTGTTGGCGACCCTGTCATTGGCGGCTCTGACATTGGCGGCTCCGCTGTTGGAAGCCCCTGCAGCGGAGATCTGGGCCTGCCCGGCGATCCCGTCCCCAGTGACCCCGCGCCCGGCGACGTGCCCGGTAACCCCTCGGCCTGCGACCCCGTGCCGGGCGTGCTGGACGGCGTTGGTCACCAGTTCGGACACGGCCAGCCGCGCGTTCTCATAGGCCGGATGACTCTCCCCCAGCCATTTACGGACCTCCTCCCGCGCCCGCGAAGCGGCTTCGACATTACTGGGCAGAAGTATTTCGCTGAACGTCTCCGGTTCCATGGAATTGCCCCTTCCGACCGAATTAAGCCGACCTGCCGTCACCGGAGCCATTAACTGACATCCCGTGACAGCTACAGCTCGACAGGTACACGGTCCCAAACGCCGAGGCACAGCGGAAGCCGATCCGCACTTATCACAGGTTCACAGTTCGCGAAGTAAGTTCACAACACTGTGAACCCGCGAGAACTTAATATCCATTCCCCCGGAAATGAAAATGAAGGAGACTGTTAAAGAGGCAACGAGAGGAGACCGAGATGAGCATCGCCGTGGATCCGGAGCCCGAGCCGGACTCGGAGCTGGAGTTCGATACGTATTCATACGAATCCACACGCGTTCAATTCGGCAGAGAGCTACGGAAATACCGGATTTTGTCTGGATTTACCCAGAGGCGACTCTGCACCGTGGTCCCCATCGCGGTAAGCCATCTGAGCATGCTGGAGAACGGTCACCGGGCGCCCACCAGGAAACTGGCCCATCAGCTGGACGAGGCATTCGACCTGGGCACAACGCTCGTCGACCTCCTGGACCGCCTGGACCGCGTCGCCACCCAGGTCCCCCGCTGGTTCCGCCCCTGGCTGGAGTTCGAACCCCTGTCGGTCTCCCAGCGCATCTGGGAACCCCTGATAGTGCCTGGCCTCCTCCAGACCGAGCAGTACGCGGAAGCCATCCTCAGCCGCAGCCCCGGCGTCACGTCCGAGCAGGTGAAGGAGAACATCGT
This sequence comes from Streptosporangium sp. CA-115845, assembly GCF_050943795.1. NCBI lineage: Bacteria > Bacillati > Actinomycetota > Actinomycetes > Streptosporangiales > Streptosporangiaceae > Streptosporangium > Streptosporangium sp. CA-115845. The sequence continues at coordinate 9,387,000 of NZ_CP191988.1, forward strand.
GGCCCGGATGGACCGGAAGAACATTCTTCGCCGACCCGACCCCTCGATGCTCTGGGCCATCCTGGACGAGGGCATCCTGCACCGTCCCATCGCCGATCCCGAGGTGATGAGGGGCCAGTTCCACTACCTTCTGGAGATGTCGGAGAGCCCATGGCTCTCTCTTCAGGTGCTCCCCTACACCGCGCGCAACGTGCTCGGCCTGCTGGGCGGCTTCACCATCGCCGACATGCCGGGAAGCGCACCTCCCGTGGCCTACATCGATTCCCAGAGCACCGGGGACCGGGTAAGCGAGCGGGCCGAAGAGGTAAAAAGACTAGAATTCAGATACGACCTGATCCGTGCGGACGCCCTATCCCGGAGCGATTCACGCGACATGATCAAGGAGGCAATCCAGCGATGGACGACCTGACCCAGGAACTTCACACCACCCACTGGCGCAAATCCACCCTCTCCGGCGATGACGCGAGCAACTGCGTCGAAATCGCCAACCTCTCCAACAACCACCGAGCCATCCGCGACAGCAAAAACCCCACCGGCCCCACCCTCACCCTCACCCCCCACCAATGGACCGCCTTCATCGCCACCATCAAAAACGGCGACTGCGACTGACTTCCCGCCGTTCAGGCTCACGCCCCCAACGAGCTCTCTGGCCACCCGGACGGAGAGCTCGTGAAAGTTCAACGAGTGGTGGTGGCCCACTCCCGCGCCACGGCCTTCGTCTGTCGCAGGACGAGTTTGACGGCCTCGGGCTCGTCGTCCGGCGGGTATCCGTACTTCGCGAGGAGACGCTTGACCTTGCTACGTAACCGGGCCTGGACCTGAGCCCGTTCCTCCCAGTCGATGACGGCGTCGCTCCGGATCGCCTTGACGAGTTCGCGGGCGATCAGCACCAGTTTGGCGTCCCCAAGAATCTCCTTGGCTGACTGATTGGCCGCCACGGCGTCGTAGAAGGCCAGCTCGGCTTCGTTAAGGCCCATTGCATCTGCTCGTCCCCGATCGGCGGCGAGTTCGCGGGCGACATCGATCAACCGGGCAATGATCTCCGCCGAGCCGAGCGCCTGGTTCTCGTAGCGCTTCATCGCGGCGTTGATGCGAGCGGAGAACAACTCTTCGATCTTTGATGTCACCTCGCCCTGGCGGAGAAGGTTGAGCCGGTTGGCTGCCCGATTCTCCTCTTCGATCCGGCGTCGTAGAGCCTCGATGGCGAGGTTTGGGCGCATGCTCTGGCGGAAGCGTTCCACGAACACCTCATCCAGCCTCGTCAGGTCGGGTTTCTCGATCCCGGCGGCCTGGTAGATGTCCACCACCTCACCGAAGTCCAGCGCCTGCGCGGCGAGTTCCCGTAGCGCGATCTCGATGTCCTGCGGGGTTGCCAGCCCTCGGGAGCTACGCGAGTCCGCGTCGAACTTGGCCATGTAGAGGCGGACCGAATCAAAGAATCGGATGTCGGCCATGAGCGGCGCGACACGCTCGTGGGTGGGGCAGAGAGTGAGCGCCTGCGACATCGTCCGGTACGCCTGGGTGAACCGTTTGGGCAAGGTTTCCCGTCGTGCCTCCAGGTCCTGAGCCTCCCGAACGGGGTCACGGAGGTAGTCCACCGTTCCGAGCGCCGCGTTCACATGAGCACGGGGGGCACCGGAATCCCTGACCACTCGCCAGTCATAACCGGAGAGGATCCCGCAGATCACCCCATGTCGCTCCACGACCAGATCGACCGCTGTGGAGGTCGGGTCACCGATCGTGCGATTCTCCCTGTCCGCGGATGTGTATTCGGCCAGTGCCTCGGTCAGGCTCTCGGCGATGCCGAGATAGTCGACGACCAGCCCGGCGTCCTTCTCCTTGAAGCGGCGGTTCACCCGGGCGACGGCCTGCATGAGCGCCGCACCCCGCATCGGCTTGTCCACATAGAGCGTGTGCAGCGGCGGCGAGTCGAAACCGGTCAGCCACATGTCCCGGACGATGACCAATTCAAGCTCGTCTGTCTCATCCACCAGCCGACGCTGGATCTCCTTGAGCTGCCCCGCGTTACGAACATGGCGTGACACCGGCCATTTGTCCGAAGGGCGAGAGGTATAAGCGACCTTGATCTTTCCCTCAAGGTCGTTATCGTGATGCCAGCTCTCCTCCAGTTTGATGATCTCTTCGTAGAGTGCCGCGCAGACCGCCCGGGAAAAGCCGACGATCAATCCCTTGCCCGCGAACCCCGTCGTCTTGAGCATCTCCGCGCGGCGATGCTTCCAGTGAGTGACGATGTCGAAGGCGACCTTGGCGAGGCGCCCGTCGGCCTGGATCATCTCCTCGTAGACGCTGAAGGCATGACGTGCCTTGAGGCGTTCTTCATCGTCCAGGTCGGAGGTGAGATCGTCCACCCGCTCATCAAGGTCATCGGGGTCTACGTCAGCTCGCCAGCGAACCGGGATGTGACGGTTCTCGTAGAACACTTTCACCGTGGCGCCATCGTCAACGGCCCTGGACAGGTCGTAGACATCGATGACGGGTCCGAAAACCGCATAGGTGTTGGCGTCTGCGGTGGCGATCGGGGTTCCGGTGAACGCGATGAAGGTGGCGTGCGGCAGCGCCTGTCGTAAGTTCCTGGCGAGGCCGTTGACGCCTACCAACTCGTAGTGGCTCCGGTGGGCCTCATCGACGATCACCACGACGTTACGCCGGTCCGAGAGCATCGGATGATTCTCGACTTTCGCGTTCCGTTCGTCCTTGGTCAGACTGAACTTCTGCAACGTGGAGAAGACGATCCCCCCGGTGGGCCGAGTCCTTAGCTGCTCTCGAAGTGCCTCACGCGAACTCACCCGGATCGGGGCCTCGCCCAACAGCTCGCTCGCGGCGAACTCCTCGAACAGTTGGTTGTCCAGATCCGTCCGGTCGGTGAGAAGGACGATCGTGGGATTGCCAAGCGCCGGCTGCCGGAGCATCTTCGCGGTGTAGAACTCCATCGCCAGGCTCTTGCCCGACCCCTGGGTGTGCCAGACCACCCCGGCGCGCCCATCCTTGGCTGCGGCGACCAGCGTCTTGGCCACCGCCGTGTTGACCGCGTAGAACTGGTGAGCCTTCGCCAGCCGCTTGAGTCCGTTGCCCTTCCTGGAAAACGACACGAAGTTCGCCAGGATGTCGATGAAGCGCGGCGGGTCGAACAACCCCGAGATCAGCACCTCCAGCGCGGTCCCATGAGCGATCCGGACCGGTTCCCCTTGCTCGTCCACATCCCAGGGCGCCATGTGTTCCCACGGCGTGAACGGCGTACCGTACCGGGCGGAGACCCCGTCACTCGCCACCACGATCGCCGGTACGGCGAAGCCCACCGGGCCGAACTCGCGCACATAGGTCTGGAGCTGGTTGTAGGCGGTTTCGGTGGTGCCGTAGGGGTCGTCGGCTCGCTTCAACTCGAAGATCGCGAGTGGCAGGCCGTTGACGTAGCAGACAATGTCAAAACGTCGTTCTCGCCGGTCGTGCTTGAGTGTGACCTGGTTGACCGCGACGAACTCGTTGACGTTGACGTTTTCGAAGTCCAGCAGCCAGGCGGTCCGGTTCTGCTCCTGGCCGCGCTCGTCGCGGTAGGAGACGGTCACTCCACGGGTCAACTTCTCGTGTATGGCCTTGTTCGCGCTGAACGCGCGTTGCGTCTCCCTGCGGAGCACCTGATTGACCGCGTCGTTCACGGCCTTCTGAGGGAGATCGGGGTTGATGCGCTCGATGGCGTCCCGGAGCCGGGGCACGATGACCAGCTCGTCCCAGCTCGGCCGCTGCCCTTTCTCCGGCGCGATCTGAGTTCCCCTGAGTGGCTCCCACCCCCACTCTCCCAGCCATTCGAGAGCGTACGCTTCCCAGTCCTCCTCCATCGGAGCCCAGCCCGGCTTCCCCATCGCGCCCTCATTCCCTACGCTACTGGCCCCCGATACCTCGTTTAATCAACATATATCCCGAAACCGACACTTTCCCGCACGGTTCCCGCCGTCAGATGACGTTCTCTACATCCTTCTCCGCGTCCTTAATCTTGATCTCGCCCGAGATCAGCTTCGGCAACAGGGTGTCTCTGAGCTCAGCCAATGTACGGTTCTCGCGAAGACGACTGTCCATGAGCCCTTCCAGCTGATGAAGAACGGCTGTCACCTGAGAGCCCCGCGCGTGATCTGGAAAAGAAATCCGTAGACGTTTGATATCTCCAATACTGAGATAGTCAGCCATATCCGTCTGCCCCTTCATTTGCGCAGCTTGACGACGAAACTCGTCGCTCCGGAGCCAAAGATGAAAGTAGCTGGGAGAGAACGGCGCAGAGGGATATACGCGGAAGTAGCAAAGCTGTGGACTATACACGAACTCAGGATCATCAGCTCCGACCACAGCTACCCTGCCAACCGTACCCTTCGTCGTCAAGACGATATCGCCTGGCCGGGAGGTCTTTTTCTGCATGGATTTCCGATAGTCCTCATGAACGAAGTCTTCAAACTTAGCCTCTATACGCCCATCAAGAACTTCGGCGACCCGAAGAATAGGAATACCAGGCCTTCCATGCTCAGATCTCTTAGTTCGATACCCATCACCAAAATCGACCGAACCTGCTGCGACAAGGTCACCAATCGAAGAGGATTTACGCTCGGAAGAGATCGAAACTTCAAGGAAGTACGCTTCAGCCAACTCAAGTGCAGCTACCGTGATGCGCTCATTGACCACGATCTTATCGTCCAAAACCCTCAAGACCCGAGCGATGGCTACCTGCTCTTGGATTCCAGGACAGGAAAAGGAGAAGTCGCGAATACGATCAGGACTTGTATGCCTTACAGTGCTACCCGATGCACCAGCGATTACATGCTGACGATAGTTCGAGGCACATAGCAAATAGTACAAGAACTCCTTTTTGATTAAATTTGGATTGGAAATTGAAACCAAACCGATTCGCTGATTATGTAGATAGTCTGCATCGGCAGGAACCAGGGCTGGATATCCTAGAGTGTCTCCAAACTTACTCAAGTCGGTCATCGTCACCATGAGATCACCAGATGACAGCAAAAATCCTTCTGGAATCGGACCTGTGTAGAATTTTTGCTTGGAATTCTTAAATCCGCCTCCGATGGAGAAATTTCCAGGCGTCACAAGTAACGGCCCAGGACCAGTGTCAGAAAAATATTCGCCTTTAAAAGCATAACCATGCTTGATGGCAATCAGGTCTCGAAGAGTTCGCGTCGGCCAGTCAGACATCAACCCTCCCGAGCTGAGCGCGAACCTCAGATTCAAGATGAGCCGATTCCTCAAAGTCAGAGAAGAGCTTTTTGGTCAATCGGAAGATTTTATCTGCGATAGGTTCAATGTCCTCTGCGACAACGGTCGCGCCCACATAACGACCGGGGTTGAGAATATAGTCGTTCTGCTTGATCTCATCGAGATTCGCCGAGTAGCAGAAGCCCGCGTCGTCGACGTAGAGATCCTTGGACGTTCCCCGCCAAGCGCGATAAGCCCCGGCGATCTCGGCGAGTTCCTCCTCGGTCAGCACCCGCTCGGTCCGGTTCTCCATCACACCCATGTCGCGAGCATCGATGAAGAGCACCTCACCGCGCCGGTCCGCCAGACCGCGCGTCGGTCCCTTATCTCGCGCGAGGAACCACAGGCAAGCCGGGATCTGCGTACTGCGAAACAACTGTGGAGGCAGGGCGATCATGCAGGAGACTAGATCAGCCTCGATCATGGCACGGCGAATATCGCCCTCGCCCGACTGTTTGGACGACATCGACCCGTTGGCCAGAACGATCCCGGCTCGGCCACGTGGGGAGAGTTTGGCCGCCATGTGCTGAAGCCAGGCGAAGTTGGCGTTGCCGATCGGCGGTACGCCGTACTTCCACCGAGGATCCATACCAAGAAGTTCGCCACCCCAGTCGGAAACGTTGAAAGGCGGGTTGGCCATGACCACATCGGCCCGTAGGTCGGGGTGACGGTCGTTGTGGAAGGTGTCGCCCCACTCGGAGCCGAGATTGGCGCCGATGCCGTGGATAGCGAGGTTCATCTTGGCCAGCCGCCAGGTGTTCTGGTTGAGCTCCTGGCCGAAAACCGAGATGTCGAAGGCACGGCCGCCATGGGACTCGATGAACTTCTCGGCCTGGACGAACATGCCGCCGGAGCCGCAGGCTGGGTCGTACACCCGCTCACCGGGCTGCGGTTCCAGGACCTCCACCAGGAGCTTCACCACGCTGGCCGGAGTGTAGAACTCACCGCCCCGTTTACCCTCGGCCTTGGCGAACCTCTCCAGGAAGTATTCGTAGGTCTCGCCGAGCAGGTCGCGGGCTTTCTTAGCCTCGTCGCGGAAACCGATCCGGCCGATGAGATCGATCAGCTCGCCCAGGCGCCGCTGATCCACCTCGGTCCGGTTGAAGATCTTCGGAAGGACGCCCTCAAGCTCCAGGTTCCTCTTCTCGATCGCGGCCATGGCGCTGTCGATGACCTCACCGACCGTCATCCCACCCGGTGGCGTCTTAGCCCTGGCCGCCACCTGGTCATAACGGGCGGGCTCGGGAACGTAGAAGACACCTTCGCTCATATAGCTGTCGGGATCGTCGAGCAGCCGCTCCGCCGCATCCCCCTCGATACCGTCAGCGGCCAGTTCCTCCGCTATCGCGTCGCGGCGCTCGGCGAACGCGTCCGAGACGTACTTCAGGAAGACCAACCCGAGCACGAAGTGCTTGTACTCGGCGGCGTCCATGCTGCCGCGCAGCTTGTCCGCAGCCTTCCACAGGACGTCCTTGATATCGGCGGGCGCGGCCGAGTCGCTCCTGCGTGGTGGTGCCACGTGGTCCCTTTCAACTGTCATCGACCGACTCCCCGATCACCCGCAGGGAGCCGTCCGCGACCCCGGTCATGAGCGCGGTCTCGAAGCTTCGCAGTGCCGCGAGCCTGAATCGAAGTCCGGTTTCACGTTCCTCGACCTGCCTGAGCACGCTGTCCAGCGTCGCCACTTCGTCGGGGGTCAGTTCGGGCAATCTCAGTTCTGCCAGGTTAACGCGTCTGACCAGTGGCCCTGTGGCGTGTTCCGGAACCCCGATCGCCATCAGCAACGCCGCGAGCACCCTGGGCGTCATCCACCGGGGTTCCTCGGTCGTCCTGTCCTCTCGTTTCCTTCTGCTGATCCGAAGCACCTGCGCGGGAGCCTCCACGACCTTGTCCCCCTCGACATCGACATAGGCGTGGATCTGGTCGATCGACAGCACGATCACGTCACCCGGCAGTGTCAACCTGACCGCCTCGTACCCTCCGAGATCAATCCCCAGGGCCAGTTCGTCAACGGTCCGGTCACCGATCCGCCGCAGGTTACGAAGTTCCTCAACTCCCACAAGTGGTGTGCTGCCCTGGCCCACGTAGCGAGAGGCAATCCGATGACCGGGGATCAGGACGAGTTGCTTCGACCTCTTGTACGTCCCAAGTTCACGGAACACCCTCTCCGCCCGGTTGGTGACGACCGGCATCCTTTGGAACTCCTGATCGTCGGGGAACAGCCGGGCCAGGCGGTGCTGCGCATCGAGCAGATCGGCCGCAGTATTCTCTGTCGGCGGCTCTGCCATACTCGGCTCAGGAAGAAGCGATCTCCGATCGTCGCAGTCGGCGGCCCGTACCCAGGCGATCCCTTTTCCAGGCTCCGTCGGCGGATCCCGCAGCAAGGACGCGACCTCGGCAATCCAACCGACACCGTATGAGCGGGCCAGAGTGCCGGCTTCCACCAGCAACACCCGCCGTTCCGGATCCGGCTGCTGGTCGACCACAACCAGCGCCAGCTCCGCGGCCACATGGAACGAGTGCACCCGAGGCGGAAAACGTACTACCGCACGAATCAAGCCTTTCTGTGTGAGCTCCGCGCGCAACTTGGCTTTTCTGTCGCGTGCTCTGGTTTTCTTCAGCGCCCAGGCAGGCACTACAACCAGGGCTCGCCCCCCGGGGTTGAGATGCCGGTGGGCTAGTCGCACCCAGCGGAACGGATCCGGCAGCTCCTGCCTGTTGTCATCTCCGGCCACAACCGGAGAATCCAAGATAACGAGGTCGGCCTTGATGCCGTTGGCTGTGAACGAGTTTTGACAGTGTGCGGTGACCTCGCGATTCTCCGCGAGAAGACTCAGCCTTAACAACCGCAATGCGAACATGTCCTCGTCGGCCGCAAATATCTCTGAAGCCTTCAGTGAGGACCCCCGCAATAGTCGTCGTAGCAGAGTCCCGAAACCAGCCGCCGGGTCGTATATCGATCGCCACGGTTTCTCCGCTGAGATGGCCGCGATCAACTCACTGACCTGCTGCGGAGTAGTCCTGGCACGAATCGTGGAGCCGACCCGGTCGGCTTGCTCAAGCAGCCGGTCCGCTACATCGACCGGCGAAGCCTCCTGGAGCATCTCTGCCACGATCTCGGACAACCGATCCTTCTCGGTGTCCAACCCACCAAGCGGGTCCTTAAACAGGTTCACCAAATCCGGCCTTTTCTGGCTGATCTGGTGATAGGGGATCGCTCCGAACGGCTCCCTCAAGATCGCGGTGACCGCCGCCAGAGCGATCCCTCTCGCCACCAAGTCATCACCGGGAAGGGTTCCCCGTAGTTCCGAAATCGTGCGGAGCCGTAATCGCTCCCGGAACCGTTCCCCGTAGGTCTCGTGTCCGTCCAGTTTCTCCGTCGCGCGGAGAGGCAGGGAGTCGAGCCATGTGTTCACTCGTGTGGAGTCGAACAGCGGCTGTGGAACGTTTTCTTCCACCGGCGGGGGGAAATCCTCATAGCGGCGCCGCCAGTTACTCACCGCCGGCCGCGTGACCCCGGCAAGCTCTGCGATGTCCCCCATCGTGAGCTTCACGCCCATGCAGCGGCCTCCTCAGATCCGAGGGAGCAGGCTGCCGTCCAGAACACCCGCTTTGCGGTCCAGGACCTCCGGAATCCGACTGAACCTCTTCAGGCACATGGCGGCCTCCGGCGAGATCGCCTCCAGCACTCCCAGCAGGCTCTCGAAGTCCTTCGTCAGGTGCCGGTGATGGATCGGCTCACAGTGCGCCACCCGATTACGCAGCTGACACAGGTGAGAAAGATCGTTGTGCAGAGCAGCGGGTGCCTGAGCGGAGTAGCCGGAGAACTCGTGCCTCAGCGCCGGCCACCACAGCTGCGTGTAGTAGTTGCTCCGGCGAGACAGGAGCGACACCCAGACACCGAACGAAAGCTCCGTCACGATGTCGTCCGCTACGAACTGCCCACGCTGCCGCACTGCACTCTCTGCTTTGTCGACGGCACGACGCGCATAGTCAGCCAGGACAAGGCTGGGCTCGTTCCACCAATCACGGCGCCTGTAGTGTGCGGCAAGCCGACTGTCCATGGCGTTACGCAGCACGACCTCAAGGAACTGCAGCGCACCCGAGAAGGCGCACCCCGCCTCCAGGTTCCACGCGTAGAGCCGGAGCCCGACCTCCAGATCCCCACCTGATGCGGCCAGGTAAGGCCCCAGGCGAGCCGGGGAAAGCAGGTCCGCGATCCGCTTTGCTTCATCACGATTCATCGTGCATCTCCCGCCGTGACCGGGAGTGAGTTATGCTGGCTCACGTACGCCCCGGGTATCGCCACTGCTCTGCATGCGACCCGGGGCAAGCTTTTTCCAGCGAGGGCTCGCATATCGCCCTGCTCCCGGTCTCGCGGGTAGTTCTCGACCACTGAGGAAACAGCAGCCTCACGCTTTCCGGACAAACCTTACCTAAGGCAAAGAGTGGGTCAAAGAGAATCCGTTAAGCGGCCTTAACAAGAGACGCCATACCTGCGCTAACTAGCAAATTCGTCATTTAAGCCGTAAGGGGGACTGTCGGGTATGAATAGGACGTAGGTGATATTCTCGCGTCACACGCCCGGCCCGTCAGAGTGCGACCCGCCCGGTCGCAGGTTCAGAACGGCGTGTCTTCACCGCCGTACGGCTGGGTGCGGAGCGGTATCCGCATCGCCCACAGCAGAGGGTTCAGGATGAACCTGTCACTCACACCGTGTTCTGGCTGGAGTACTTGGCGACCAGTTCCTCGGCTCGACGCTCACCAGCCGCGAACCCCTCGGGATTGGAAGTGCGGATAGCCTCGACCCGACGCGCCTCTCGCTCCTTGGCAGCCCGGTAATCCTGCTGCATCTGCCGGTGAACAGCCTGAGCGATGTACTCGGCAGGCGTGATGCCCTGACCGGTCTCGGCAATCCACTGCCCGGCCTCGGCGAGCAGGTCGGCGGGAAGCTCGTTGCTCATGTCCCGAGCATGGTGCAGGCGCGTTGCACAGACCGGGAATCGATTGAGAGCTTCACAGTGCAGAACATCGGCAACACCCCCGGCCGGCTCACAGAGCCGACCGAGGGTGCAGGTTAATGATCAAGATGAGAACCTGTTCCAGAACGTCAGGCCCGCGATACGTAGCGAGTCTGCACCTCGGTGAAGGTCTCGAGACCCCAGCGGCCCTTTTCCACCCCGAGGCCACTGTGCTTGACGCCGGTAAGCGGCTGGGAGAAGCCGAGCGTGGACTGGTGGGTGTTGACCCACACCTGCCCGGCCTCCAACCGGTCGGCGACTGCGTTGGCACGGTCGAGGTCCGCACTCCACACCGAGGCGCCGAGGCCGAAGTAGCCGTGGTCGGCCTGGGTGACGGCCTCGTCAAGGTCGGCGTAGGGGACCAACGGAAGGACCGGCCCGAACTGCTCTTCGTCGACGACGCGCATCCCTGCGGCGGCGTTGGCGATGATGGTGGGCGGGTAGAAGTAGCCTGGCCGGTTCTCGGGCCGGCCGCCGGCGGCCACCGTGGCACCTTTGGTGTTCGCGTCCTCGACGAGCGCGGACACGAAGTCGAGCTGCGCGCGGTTCTGCAGTGGCCCCATGTTGGTGCTCTCGTCCAGCCCTGACCCGAGCTTCACCGATGGGACGAGTTCGACGAGGGCGTCGACGAGGGCGTCGTGCAGGTGCGCAGGGACGTAGATGCGCTTGATCGCGATGCAGACCTGCCCGGAGTTGGTGAATGCGGCCCAGAAGAGCTTCGGTGCAATCGCCTCGACATCGACATCGTCGAGCAGGATCGCCGGGTCGTTGCCGCCCAGTTCGAGGGTCACCCGCTTGAGGTCCTTGGCGGCGGCCGCGGCGATCGCCTTCCCGGTGGGAATCGAACCGGTAAAGGTGATCTTCCGCGGGACGGGGTGGCCGACCAGCATGGGCCCGAGTTCGTCGGTGCCCGACACGACGTTCAGCACCCCTGCCGGGAACACCTCGCGCAATATCTCCCCGACACGGAGCGTGGCGAGTGGGGTGTAGGGCGACGGCTTGACCACCACGCAGTTGCCGGCCGCTAGCGCTGGGCCGATTTTGAGGCCCATCATGTACGCGGGAACGTTCCACGGGGTGATCGCAACGACCGGCCCCACCGGACGCCGCAACACCTCCACTCGCTCGGTCTCACCGTCGCTGAGGACTTCGCCGGCTACTTTGAGGTCGGCGAAGTACCGCAGGGCGGAGATCACGCCCATCACCAGCCCCTTGGAGAAGGCCAGCGGAGCGCCGAGCTCAAGGGTCGAAAGCCGGGCGATCTCGTCAATCGAGGCGGCGACCGCGTCAGCGCCCTGACGCATCATCTGTGCCCGGGCGTCCACTGACTCGGCAGCCCACCCGGGCTGCGCCGCCGCCATCGCCGACATGACGTCTTCGACGTGCTCCGCCTCCGCGGCGGGGGCGTGTGCGGCCACCTCCCCCGTCGACGGGTCCACGACCGGAAGCGAGCGCGGTGTCCGTACGGCCCGGCCCCCGATCGTCATCGTCAACTTCGCGTCCGACATCCCGCGCCCTTTCTCGAGCCTGTCCTCATTGCGGTTGAGTATGTAGTAGCCGCCGAAGCGGTCGCTCTTGGTGACCCGGTCCTGGTGCGCGCACCTGGTAGCACTCCACCTCCGGGTCGTACAAGTCCAGGGTGCGAAGGTCCCGGGCCGGACTCGTGGTCGAGGTCACAAGCCGGTCCTTTCGCGAGGCCGTGCTCCGGGGAGTGGCTGCTGTGTCGATAGGAGTTTGCGACCACGTCACGGCTCGTCCCGGTCCCAGGATGGAGGTGTCCGCGCGTCGTGTAGTGGGCTGCTGCGATCGCCGCCCCCGCGAACACTCGCCGGAGCGGTGGACCCGGCTCCGTCCCGTGTCAGTCCAGTGTGATGACCGCGCGCCCCTTGACCTGGCCGTTCCTGAGTCGATCGTAGACGGCGTCCACTTCGGCGAAGGGGTACTTATCGACCTCGACTCCAATCGCTCCTGACGCTGCCAGCGCGACGACCTCGTGCAGGTCGGGAATGGACCCCATCCCGGAGCGGGTGACCGAGGTGTCGCGCTGCAGCGAGCGATGATCGACGGTTATCGATCCGCCTGCACCACCGATGAGCGTGATCTCGGCCATACTTCCCGCCGCGGCGGCGCAGAACGCGCCGCTGGCGTCGCTCCCGACGAAGTCCACGACGAGGTCGGCACCACGGCCCGCAGTCATCTCCTTCACCGCCGCCGCGGCGTGGGGCCCTGCCAGGATCGCGTGGTGGGCACCGAGCTTGCGCGCGAACTCGAGCTTGTCCTGGCTGATGTCGACGGCGACAACGGTGGCGGCCGAGGTCGCCCGCGCGATCTGGACCGCCAGGTGCCCGAGCCCTCCGACGCCGACGACCACGAGCGTCGACATCGGCGACACCAGCTTGTGTGCGGAGCGGCGAATCGCGTGGTACGGCGTCAGACCGGCGTCCGCCAACGGAGCGGCCTCGAACACGTCAAGGTTCTCTGGCAGCGGGACGACGTAGCGCGCGTCGGGGACGAGCTGATAGTCGGCCAGCCCCCCGTCGCGGCCGATCCCGGCCAGGTTCGCCCCGTTGAAGCACCAGTGATCCAGTCCGCTCGCGCAGCGGATGCAGCGTCCGCACCCCCACGAGATGTAGACCAGCACGGGCTGCCCAACGTGGAGCCCGGTCACGCCCTCGCCCAGCTCGGCAACCCACCCCGACACCTCGTGCCCCAGCGTGAAGGGCAACGGGGGCGTGAAACCGGCTTCGGCGTCCATCAGGGTGATGTCAGTGTGGCAGGCGCCGACCCCCGCGACCTTGACCAGCACCTCGCCCGGTCCCGGTCGGGGAGTGGGCACCTCGACAACTGCCGGCGGCTCGCCTGGCTTGATCAGACGGAACGCTCTCATCCGGTCATCCTGGCGCCTGCGGAGAAGGTGACGGGCAGGGTGGCCAGCTCCCGGCGGAACCCGGGGAGCCACTCGACATTGTCCGGATCCTTCAGCCGGTAGTCCGGCAGACGGCGCAACACCTGCTCGATGACGACCTGCATTTCGAGCCGGGCGAGGGGTTCTCCGACGCAGCGGTGGATACCGACGCCGAACGACAGATGCGGGTTGGGCTTGCGTTCGAGGTCGACCTCGTCCGGTCGATCGAAGACCTTGTCGTCACGATTGCCGCTGCCGAAGAGGATTCCGACCTTGTCGCCGGCCTTGAACCGGTGCCCGGCGAACTCGCAGTCCCGGGTGACGGTCCGGGCGAACATCTGCGACGGCGCTTCGAGCCGGAGAATCTCGTTGATCGTGGCGGGGATCAGCGCCGGGTCGTCGATCAGCCGCTGCCGCAGCTCCATGTCGAGGCCCAACATCAAGAACGTGCTCGTCAGCGACCTGATCGTGGTGGCGTGCCCGGCCTCCCCGACCAGGATCGCCATTCCCAGCACCTGGTCCGGGGCCAGCGGCGCGCCGTCCACCTCCGCGGTGACGAGGAGGCTGAGCAGGTCGTCCTTGGGGTCGGCCCGCTTGCGGTCGAGCACCTCCCGGAAGAACGACATCAATTCACGGGCGACCTCCTCGTTCTCGGCGAGCAGTTGCTCCCGGGAGGTCTGCAGCAGCCTCGGACCGAAGCTGCGCAGCCGCTGCCACTCACCGTCTTGCAGGCCGAGGAAAAGTTCGGTCAGGCGCGAGGGGACGACCTCGCACAGCTCCGCCTTGAGGTCGGCCTCGCCCCGCTCGATGAAGGCGTCGATGAGCTCGGCGGTGACCTCCTCGACGTACTCCCCGAACTTCGCGACCTGCCTGGGCCGAAACAGCGGCAGCAGCAAGGCGCGGAAGGCCTTGTGCTCGGGCGGGTCCGCCTCCAGGGGAAGGGCCGGGATCGGCAGTCCGAAATGGGGAATAGTGACACCCTGGCCGGATGCGAACAGGTCAGGCTGGGTGAGCGCGGCCTTGATGTCCTCGTATCGCGTCAGCATGTAGTAGCCGCCGAAGCGATCGCTGTGGACCACCCTGCTCTTGGAGCGCAGGTCCGCGTAGCGCTCGTAGAGCTCGTCCTGCGCCCCCGGCTCGTTGAGATCGAAGGTCGGTAGCTGTGCCGCGTTGGACATCGCCGTCTCCATGTTCCTGTCTCCTAAACTCGCGGCCATGGCGCCCGCTCGTTGCCGAAACGTTGGGCGGGCTGTCCACCCCACCGTGATGCCGTGATTCAGCAGGCATCACTAGGGTCGTGAGTCACGAAATTTCGTGGGATACTATGAAGTATCGCCGTGTGAAACTTATGACACCCCCCTCCGGGAGTCAACAGCCGATGAAGGTGTTGACGTTGAGAGTGCTGGGCATCGAGGGGCCGAAGCCGCTCTCGGACTGCAGGCGGTGCGCCTGAGCGATGACGCCAACGCCTTGAACGATGCTGAGGATCTAGACCCACATTCTGGACAAGAGGAACCGGCCCGATCAGGCCACCTTCTCCTGCACGTCGTGCGGTTTCGCTGAGCACGCCGACGTCAACGCGGCCCGCAACATCGCCTCGCGCGGTGTGGCGGGCTGGGCAGTGAGTCACGCTGCCGACGACGCGGCCTGAACCGTCGAACCCATCGACGGCGAGGAGCTGCACGCTCGGTCGTTTACGACCGAGAAGCTGACAGCAACCCAGCCGGCTCGGACATAGGGGACATGGTCCCGCTAGGGGCTGTGCCGCTGATCAGGGGTGGGACGCCGCGGTGAGTTTCGCGACGTCGGACGCGTAGACGGCCGTCCAGTGCGGATGCAGCCGGTAGTAGACCACGTCCTTGTCCCAGTCGAAGGCGTCGTCACCGTAGAAGTCCTTGAAGTACGCGAGCAGGTCCGGCCAGTCCGCGGCCGGCTCGCCGTCCTGGGGGTTGAGGATCTCCACCGTGCCGTGCGTGAACACACCCAGCTCCTCACCGCGCATGTGCGCGGCGCTGACGGCGGGGCGGGCGGCGAGGTGGCGGGCCTTGGCGGCGTTGCGCGCCGTGCCGAAGTGCCACTTTCCGTGCAGGAAGTGCCCGTCCACACCGCTGATCCGCGGCTCGCCCTTCGCCGTCACGGTGGACAGGGCGAGGGTGCACATGCCGGTGAGGACCCCGGTGAGCTGCTCCGCGGTCAGGGTGCGCTCGCTGCTGATGATCGAGCGGAGGTGCGAGGTGGAGCGGGAGAGGGAGGCGTCGAGGAGGGCCTGAAGCTCTTTGAGCTCTTCTGGCGTTTCGCGCATTGAAGTCCTTGTCTATCCGTAGGGCCCGGTCCACGCCCGCCATCGATACCGACCGGTGAAACCATGCTCGACCAAAAACCCGACACCTTGTGTCGTATTTCTTCGTCACCGATCTTGCGCGAAAGCCGGGTGAGCGATGGCATGGTCCCGCGTACCGGCACGGTCAGACCATGACGGGGCCGACATAATCGCGGGGTGGACGGACCTTTCACCATCGGCGGCCTGCCCCTGCGGACCGATGTGCGCCCCGCCGACCGGGCGGTGGCGGCGGCACGGGACCACTCACCTGACTTCCGGGTCCACCGTGATCACAACCTCGATCCCCACGCTCTCCCCCTGCTCCATCAGCCCGATCTGACGTAGGCGGGACAGGTCCACGTCCAGTCCGCGCTCCTCCACCGCGGCGAGCAGTGCGAGCACGGCCGGGTGCGCGGCGCCGTCGATCATCATCACCGGCTCCTCGAATCGCCAGCGCACCACCAGTTCGAGCGCCGCCTCGACGGTGCCGGTCTCGACTGTCCGTTCCGGCACCGAGAATCCGGCGGGCAGCGGCTGGGCAACAGGCCAGCAACACATCATCTCGATCGCCGTGTCACTGCCGGGTGTGGCCCGGAACGTCGACCAGAACGGGCCGGTCGGCGCGTTGCCGATCTCCGCCAGGGCCCGCCACAGCGCGGCGAACCCCTCGTTGGCCTCCTCGTTCGCGCGTTCCACCTCGTCTGCTGTGAGATCGTCACCCCTCGGCATCCGCAGCACGACGCCCGCCCAGTGCTGCCGCTGCGCCTGGCGTTCCGCCACCTGCCAATCGTGGCGATCCTCACCGCCCAGCAACCGTCCGAGGACTTCGAACGCCTCATCCTGGTGTTCCCGCTCCGCGACCACCCTGCTGCGATGCTCGGCGAGCGTCGCAGCGGCCGTATCAGGATCGGCCAGAAGCCGCGGGACGTCGGCCAGTGGGACACCGGCCGCGCGCAACACCTTCAGCCGGGTCGCCACCGCGAACTGGGAGGCGCGGTAGCGCCGGTGCCGCGACCACGGGTCTACCGAGGTCGGCTTCAGCAGGCCCTGCTCGTCGTAGAGACGTAGCGCCTTCAGGCTCAGTCCGGTCAACTCCGCGAATTCGCCGATGCTCATCATGAGATTCAGTGTGGAACCTCCCCCAGGGGAAGGTTCCACTCCTTTCACCGAAGGCTCTCCGGCGGAGCCCGACTCCCGACGCCGGCGATATCGTTCCCGCCATGCACCGATCAACCGAAGCCGGATCTTCCCCCGTGCCGGCGGACGACCTTGACCTGGCCGTTCAGCTCGCTGTCGGCGTCCTCCGGGAGGCGCCCCCGTCGGCCTGGGATGACAAGGCCGGCTCGCTGGAGTGGGACTGCTGGGAGACCGTCGAGCATCTCAGCGACGACCTCTTCTCGTACGCCGCCCAACTGGGCCCCAGGACACCGCCCCTGGACGGCGTCGTGCCCTTCGCGTGGGAGCGCAGAAGACCCCAAGGCCCCGCGAACGCCATCCACGCGGACCGGGCGGCGGGGCCGGCCGGGCTGTTGCAGGTGCTGGAGGCGAGCGGCGCGCTGCTGGTCGCCATGGTGCGTACGACACCGCCGGAGGTCCGCGCCCACCACGTGCACGGGACGTCGGACCCGGAGGGCTTCGCCGCGATGGGGATCGTGGAGACCCTGGTGCACACCCACGATCTGGCCGAGGGGCTGGGGCTCGCCTGGACCCCGCCCGCCGGCCTGTGCTCGCGGGTGCTCGCCCGGCTCTTCCCGGACGCCCCGACGAGCACGGAGCCCTGGCCCACCCTGCTGTGGGCCACCGGACGCGCCGAACTCCCCGGGCGCCCGCGTCTGACCACCTGGCGCTGGTACGGGGCACCCCGAGCGTAGATCTCCGAGGGCCCGCCGAAGGTGACGGTTCCCCGGCAGGGCCTTCGACACCGACGGCGTGCGCGGCGGCGAGACCTCCCCGGCCTGGCGCCCCGCTCGCTCTCTCATCTCTGCCCCATCCCTGAGAACCGATGATGAGTTGACCTATAATAAACGTCCTCATCATTGATGGAGGTGATCATGGACAAGCCGGCAGGGATGTTCGATCGTGACTACGAGTGGTCGGAGTTGTCACGGTTCGTCCGCTACCCGGGGCCTGAGGCGACGCTGGGCGTGGTGTCCGGACGTCGTCGTCAAGGCAAAACCTTCCTGCTGGACGCGGTCTGCCGTGCGACAGGGGGGTTCTACTTCGCCGCGACCGAGGCGACCGAGACCGAGTCTCTCCAGCAGTTCGGCACGGCACTCGCCCGCCATCTCGACGAGCCGGTCCCTCGCAGGTTCGCACACTGGGACGAGGCCGTCGAGTTCCTCATGACCATCGCCGTCGCCGGACCGACTCCCGCGGTCATTGACGAGTTCCCCTATCTGGTCAAGGCCTCGCCGCAGCTTCCCTCCCTGATCCAACGGGCTCTCGGCCCTCAGGGGCAGCGTCAGGGCAGCGCCGTACGGCTCCTGCTGTGTGGGTCGGCACTGTCCTTCATGGGGTCGCTGCTCGCGGGAACCGCGCCGCTTCGTGGCCGTGCGAGCCTGGAGTTGGTGGTCCCCACCCTTGACTACCGGCTGGCCCGGGATTTCTGGGACATCTCCGACCCCGCCCTGGCGCTGCTCGTCAACGCCGTCGTTGGCGGCACCCCCGCCTACCGGCGCGAGTTCACCCTTGGCGACATCCCTGACGGCATCGAGGACTTCGGACCGTGGGTGATTCGCAACGTGCTCAACCCGGGGCGCCCTCTGTTCCGTGAAGCCCGGTTCCTCCTCGCCGAAGAACCCGAGCTACGGGACGTCGCCTTGTACCACGGCGTTCTGTCAGCGATTGCGAACGGCAACCACACCCGCGGCGGCATTGCCGGATACCTTGGCCGCAAGTCCACCGACCTGAGTCATTCCCTGACGCTTCTGGAAGACGTCGGAATGATCGCCCGGGATCCGGACGCCTTCCACGGAAAGCGTTCCACCTACCGCATCACCGAACCCATTCTCAGCTTCTATCACGCGATCATGAGGCCGGAGTGGACCGACCTGGAGCGTCCCGGTTATGCCGAGCAGGTCTGGGACCGTTCGCAGACGGCGTTCCGCAGCAAGGTCCTCGGTCCGCACTTCGAACACCTCGCCCGCACCTGGACACGCTGGTATGCCCACCCCGAAACCCTCGGCGGTCTGCGTACCCGAGTCGCCTCCGGTGTTCTGCCCGACCCGGCGGCCAGGAACAGCCACGAAATCGACGTCGTCGTCTTCGGCCGTGACAGCGAGGGCAAAGAGGTCATCCTCGCGATCGGTGAGGCGAAGTACGGCGACGTCATCGGCCGCGCTCACCTTGAGCGCCTTGAGCGTCTCCGGGAGCTGCTCATCCGTCGCGACGACCGCACCACCCCCGGCACCCGGCTTCTACTGTTCAGCGCCGCCGGCTTCATGCCCCAACTGCGGGAAGTCACGCAGACCCGCATGGATGTACAACTCGTTGACCTGGCTCGTCTCTACGAGGGTGCCTGAGCATCCGACGCCCTGCCCTTCGCTTCCGGGTCGAAGGACAGGTTTACCGAAAGGCGCTTGGGGATCGACTCCTTCAGACTCGGCGATCCCGACCACCGGCCCTGCGGCGAGCTCGCGGGCGGCGTCGAGACCGGGGTCGCCGAAACAGGCGATGACGTAGCCGTCCGCCCCCTCCCCCTCGCCTGCCACGATCTCCACCGGCAGGCCGGGCGCCGAGGTAAGGCCGAGATCCCCACGAAGACGTTCCCGCACCCTCCCCGCCGTGGAAATGAAAACGATTCTTTACATGACCTTGAATGTGACTGTATGTTGTTGCTCGATCACCCTACGCACTCAAACGAATGTAGGTGAGCAACCATGCCGGACAACGGCACCGAACATCCCCCGGACCCCCGGGTGGCGTTCGCGGACGCCACGGCGGCCAGCACGGGAGAGACGAGCGAGCGGCCGGGAGCGGCCGACCGCGTCGCGGTCGTCGCGAAGAGCGACGACCACCTTCCCCCGGTGGCCGGCGAGACGCTTGACGACAGGCCCCTCGCCCTGCGGTTCACGGAAGCGGAGGAGTAGACATGCAGCTGCGTTTCCGTAACCGCTACGGCTCCAAGGTGTGGGTCGCGATCATGTTCTACAGCCCCGACGGCTGCC
Source organism: Streptosporangium sp. CA-115845 (assembly GCF_050943795.1). Taxonomy (NCBI): domain Bacteria; kingdom Bacillati; phylum Actinomycetota; class Actinomycetes; order Streptosporangiales; family Streptosporangiaceae; genus Streptosporangium; species Streptosporangium sp. CA-115845. Next base: position 9,406,683 of record NZ_CP191988.1, read on the forward strand.
GCGACTACGGCCAGTGGGGCACCCGGGGCTGGTGGGCCATCGACCCGGGCGGCGAGGCGTTCGTCCTCAACACCAACAACCGCTACGCCGCCTACTACGCCGAGGCCGCCAACGGGGCCGTCTGGACCGGCGCCTACGGCCCGATGTACGTCTATCAGAACGCCTTCGACTCCTGCATCAACATCGGCAGCACCGCGGCCAGGCGCGTGGGCACCCGTCTGATCGACATGAACGGCTACTCCACGTACTACGTCAACCTCGTCGCCTGATCCGTCCCTCACCTGACGCCCCGACCGGCACCGACCGGCCCGGCCTTGCGGTGAGGACCCAACTGAGCGCCTCCTGCGTGACGGACACCGATCTCCCTTCTCCGGGTCCGTCCCCTTCTACCGGGAGGCGCTCGCCCCCAGAGCGCACCTTCTCTCCTGAGAGATCACCTCACCTGCGAGTCCCGTTCCGGGCCAGCGTGACCGCTTCGGCAAAGCGGTGATATCGGGACAGCTCCTCCTCCATGGGGTCGAGCACCAGCTCGCGGGCGACCCGGCCGACACTCGCCCGCAGCGCCCTCGCCGCCCTGCGGGCGCGGCGCCGGCCGCCGAGCCAGGAGGCCACCCGGGAGAGCAGCGCGATCAGCAGGCCGAGCAGGACACCCCCGATCAGCAGCGTGGTCGGCCAGGGCAGCTCTCCCGCGGTCGGCAGGTAGAGCTGCGGAAGTCGTAGGTAGTCGATGGCGAGCAGGGCGAGCAGCCAGGCCCCTCCGGCGAGCACCGTCGCCAGCGCCAGCCACTGCGCCAGCCCGGCCAGCCGCCACCACAGGGGCCGCCGGGCGGCACCGAGAGAGGTGGTGGCGACCGCTCGGTCCAGGCCGTCCTCCAGCTCGTCCCCGTGTGACCTCGCCGCCTGCCGCACGGCCGCCGTCCACGGCGCGGGCAGCCCGGCCGAGGCGCTTCTCGCGGCCTCCCTGATCGCGTTGTCCATCCGGGAGCGCTGGACGACCGTCGCCACCGGGATCGAGGTCCTCCCGACGATGTCTCCCTGCTCCCCAGGCTCCCCGGAGACGCGGCTGGTGGCGTCCAGGCGGAGGCGACGGAGCGGGTCGGGCCGCAGACGGCGGATCCACCGGGTGGGCGGCCATCCGGTGGCGGCGACCGAGCGGTGCCGGTAGGACCTGGCCACGGCCTCGACGACGGCCGGCACCCCGGCGGCCTCCGACAGCGCGTCCCTCAGCGGCTTCACCAGATTGTCCATCGAGGGGTTCTCTCCCGGAGTGGTGGCGCTGGACGCCTCTCCGAGCGCGTCGGCGGCCATGCCGGTGTCGGCGGCGAGGCGTGCGGCCCAGGACCGCCGGCCGGCGACCCGGGAGGCGAGCAGGGAGCGCAGCTCGGGGATGCCCGCGCCGGTGCGGGCGGAGACCCCGATCACCGGCACCCCGGCCAGCCCGTCGGCGTCGAGGAGCCGCCGGAGGTCTTTCAGGCACCGCTCGGCGGCGGCCGGGGAGAGCCGGTCGATCTGGTTGAGGACGACGACCATGACCTCCCGGTGCCGGGCCAGCGGCCTGAGGTAGCGGTCATGGACCGCCGCGTCGGCGTACTTCTGCGGATCGAGCACCCAGACCAGCAGGTCGACCAGCTCGACGAGCCGGTCGACCTCCAGCCGGTGCGAAGGCTCGATCGAGTCGTGGTCGGGCAGGTCGAGCAGGATCAGTCCCGCGGCCTCCCCGTCCATCCCGGACGGCTGACCGACGGGTACGGGAGCGGCGGGGACGGGGCCGGCGGAACGAATCTCGCGACCACCCTCGGAAACGCCGGAGCCGGGAACGTCGAGAAGCTCGTGCTCCCCAGAGGCGAACTCCTCCTGGGCGACGTCAGCGGAGCGGATCTCGCGATCCCTCTCGGGGGTGGCACCGGCCGAGCCTGAGGTGTCGAGAAGCTCGTGGCGGCGGGGGACACCCAGCCAGTCGAGCAGCGGTCCCGCGCCACCGCCCTCCCAGAGGGCGGCCTGGGCGGTCGAGGTGGTCGGCCGGGTGACCCCGACCGTGGCGAGCGAGGTGCCGGACAGCAGGTTGAACAGCGAGGACTTACCGCTGCCGGTGGCTCCGGCCAGCGCGACCGCGGTGTGGTCGACCGACAGGCTTGCCCGTACTCCGGCACGGGAGACCACCGAACGCGCCGCGGCGACCGCCTCGGCGTCCAGCCGCCCGTCGGCCAGGTCGGCGGCCCGCGCCAGCGCCGCCAGCCGGTCGTCCAGCGAGACCGCCTTCTCCCGTCGCAGCAGCTTCACTCCTCGCCCGCCTCTCCCGCGCCGGGAGCCCGCCGGCCCCCGTCATCAGGTCCGCCCGGCGGACGCGGAGAATCAGGTTCACCGTCCGCCCGTGGAGCACCGTCGGATCCGCCCGGCGAGCGTGAATGACCGGGTCCACCGGTCGCGTGCGGGAAATCCGGCCTTTCGGCCGGATGCTGGACGCCGTCGGGCCGTCGCCGGGAATCGCGTACGGTCTCCGAGCCTTCTTCAGGCGCCGTCGTGGCGGAAGCGGCGGAACCCGCGCCTTCGGGGGCTGAGCCTTCAGGGGCCGCGCCCGGCGAAAGGGCGGTCCGGCGGTTCGCGACGGGCAGTTCGCGCAGGTGCTCGCGTACCGCGTCCGCGGTGGCGCGGAGGGCGGGGGCGGTGCTCTCCGGGGGCTGGACGGCGTCCAGGAGGGCGATGAAGCGGTCGGCGTCCGCACCGAGCAGGATCGCCACCCGGGCACGCAGGTCGGAGCGGGCCTTGACGGTGAGGGTGCGGACGGCCTGGTCGCCGAAGACGGCCTCCAGGACCTTCTGGCTGAGCACGCTGGTGCCTCCGGCGATGCCGACCTCGATGCCGGTCAGGCCACCGGTCGAGGCGAACACCGCGAGCATCAGCAGCAGCCCGGCGCCGTTGAGTCCGAACGAGGTGACGCGGGCGGTGGTCCGCTTGTCCGCCCCCTCCTTTCTGACCAGGTCGAGCACGTACGACTGCCAGCCCCTGACCGCCTCCTGCGCCCTGGCGGGCAGGTCCGCGGAGGCCCGGCCGAGACGCCCCGCGGTGGCGACCCCTTCGCGCTCCAGCAGGGCGCGCCCTGCCGGGTGCGACGACCACGACTCCATCAGGCGCTCGGCGGCACCGTCGGCCGAGGACTTGATCAGTGCCTCCACCCCACTCTCCAGCGCGACCCGCAGCTCGCTCTCCGGCGCGGGCCGCCCGGTGACGAACGCCACGACCCGGTCCCTGAGCCGGCCGACCCGGCTCTCCAGGGAGCGCATCAGGTCACCGGTCCCGATGAAGTCCTGCCAGCGGGCCAGGACCTCCCCCCTCAGCAGCGACCCGTCTCGCATGCCCTCGTCGAAGGAGGAGAGGCCCACGGCGTAGGCGGCGTCCGCCATCGAGCGCAGTTCGGCGCCCCCGGCCTGCTGGCGCTCGACCGCTCCGGCGAGCGCGGGAACGCGGGTGGAGAGGCTCTCCAGCGCACCGGACAGGGTGTGGCGCACCACGTCGGCGCGGGAACGGGAGTCGGCGGCGATGGCGGTGAGCCAGTCGGCGATCGGCTGGACCGCCTGGCGTGGCAGCCGGGCGTTCTCCTCGGGCAGCACCAGCTCGGGCACCTCGAAAAGCTGAGTTCCGCCCAGACCGTTGGCCTCCAGCAGCCGGGCCAGGTCCTTACGCACCACCCCCAGTGCCTCCGGCGGCACCCGGGAGAGGATGACGGCCAAGGCCGTGCTCCGCTCCCTGGCCGAGCGCAGGAAACTCCAGGGGACCTCGTCGGCGTACCGGGCGGCGGTGGTGGTGAACAGCCACAGGTCGGCGGCGGCGAGCAGTTGGGCGGCCAGCTCGCGGTTGGCGGTGACGACCGAGTCGATGTCGGGGGCGTCCAGCAGGGCCAGTCCCGGCGGGAGCGCCTCGGTGCTGACGACCCTGAGCGTGCCGGGCTCGCCCCTGCCGTTCCCGGTGACGCGGGGCAGGCCGGGCAGGATGTTCTGGGCGGTGAACCAGTCGCGGTCGGCGGGACCGGTGACCAGGGTGGGGGCCATCGTCGTGGGCCGCAGCACGCCGGGCTCGGAGGCGTCCGCACCGACCAGGGAGTTCACCAGCGTGGACTTGCCGGCCCCGGTGGAGCCGCCGACGACGGCGAGCAGCGGGGCGTCTATGGCGCTCAGCCTGGGGATGAGGTAGTCGTCGAGCTGGCCGGTCAGCTCGCGCAGTGCCCGGCGGTCAGCCGCCACGTCGCCGATCGCGAGAGGGAACAGGTCACGGTCGAGATGTCGCCGCAACTCTCGCAACGTCTCCAGCAGACCGTCGTTGTCGCCCATACGGTCGATCCTGCCCGACAGGATGCCTCTCTAGACGCGATCGGCGCCACCGCTCGCCCGGGTCGTGGCGGCGAACACGGCCGACGCGTCGCCTCCAGCAGACCGTCGATCCTCCCGGCGGGACCCCCTCCAGACGAAATTGGCCCCACCGCCTGACCGGGTTACGGGGGCGAACTCGGTAAAGCGGTGGGGCCCAGCCCTCGGATCCCAGCCGCGGACCATGCCGGACTCGTCTCCCCCGCAGCTGGAGGCGAGCCCGAGTCCATCGGATGGCTCCGAGGCGATCGGGGGTCGTGCAGTGTCTATTTGAACACACAAAACTCAAAATCAGGTCAGGTAGAGCTGAATGTCGGCTGAAAATTCAATCACTGTGCGGGGGGCGCAGCACGTACCCCACCCCGCGGAGGGTGTGGATGAGCCTCGGCTCGGCCGTGTCGACCTTCCGGCGCAGGTAGGAGACGTAGGACTCGACCACCCCGGCGTCGCCGCCGAAGTCGTAGTTCCAGACGTGGTCGAGGATCTGTGCCTTGGACAGCACCCTGCCGCTGTTGACCATGAAGTAGTGCAGGAGCTTGAACTCGGTGGGCGACAGCCGCACCGGAACGCCGGAACGCCAGACCTGGTGCGCCTCCTCGTCCAACTCCAGGTCACCGACCTGCAGGCGGGCCGGCAGGTCGAGGTCTCCCCTGGTACGCCGGAGCACGGCCCGGATACGGGCGAGCACCTCCTCCAGGCTGAACGGCTTGGTCACGTAGTCGTCGGCCACGCGCAGCCCGGCGACCTTGTCGTCGGTACCGTCCCGCGCGGTGAGGAAGAGCACCGGCATCTGCCCGCTCATCTCCCGCAGCCGCCCGGCCACGGCGAAGCCATCCATGTCGGGCAGCATCACGTCCAGCACGACGAGGTCGGGGCGGATGCGCTCGGCGAACTGCACGGCCTCCCGACCGTCCACCGCGGTCACCACCTCGAACCCGGACAGTCGCAGGCTGGCCGAGAGCAACTCCCTGATGTTCGGTTCGTCGTCCACGACCAGCAATCGGGCTTCCACTCTGTCCAGCACCCCCCGAGGCTCGCTCACCTCTCTGGAACGAAGCTCAGCCGAAGCTGAACGTTTCCTGGGAACCGGCTCACCGTCGGCCGCCCCCCTCGTTGATCGCGGTCGCGCTGACCGAGCCGTCCTCGGCCCTGGCTCCCTGTACGACCACCGTGCCACCGGGCTTGAGGTCCGCGACCTTGCCCTCCTTGGTGAGGCGCACGGACGTCTCGTCCGTGGTGTTCACCGTCACGACGGATCCGTCGGTCGTCTGGAGGTAGACCTTCTCGCCCTCCACCCGCTGCACGGTGCCGACGGTCATGCCGCCCCGGCCACCACCGCCCCGCCCCGGCCCTTGGCCCCGGCCCGCGCCCTGGCCACCCTGCTGCCCGTTTCCAAGACCGCCGTATCCACTGAAACCGCCGGGACCCGCGCCCTGCCGCATCGCGGCTCCCGGGACACCGGTGGGACCGGACGTGACACCCGTCGCCTTCTGCACCTGGATACCCACGATCACCCCTGCCACGAGCATCACCCCGGCGCCCAGCACGAGGGTGAGCGTGGACAGCCGGCGCGGCGGCCGGGCCGCCAGCTCGCTGTCCAGGTCCCCCCGGAACGGGGAGCCCTCCAGGGATCTCCCCGCCGGGACCGTCTCGTCGGCGTTGCCGCCCATGTCTCTCTCCTTGCCTAAGCCGTACGGGTCACTCGTGGCGCAGGGCCTCGATGGGCCGGAGCTTGGCCGCCCGGTTGGCCGGGTAGCCGCCGAAGAACAGCCCGATGCCCACCGAGACGCCGAGGGCCAGTGCGATCGAGGACGGTACGAGCACCGGTGAGATCCCGGCGATCGTGAAGCGGGTGCCGGCGAACGCGATCGCGACGCCCAACAGGCCGCCCACCAGGCTCAGCACCGTCGCCTCCAGCAGGAACTGGCCGAGAATGGCGCTCCTGGGCGCGCCGATGGCCTTTCTGATGCCGATCTCCCTGGTCCGCTCGGTGACGGTGACCAGCATGATGTTGGTGATGCCGATGCCGCCGACCAGCAGGGAGATGGCGGCGACCGCGCCGAGCAGGGCGGTGAAGATCCCGATGGTCGAGCTGACCGTCTCCTGCAGGGTGGCCTGGTTCAGGATCCGGTAGTCCGCGGTGCCCGTCGGAGTGATGCCGTGCCGCTGGTTGAGTACGGCGGTGACCTCGGCCTGCGCCGAGTCGGTGGCGTCCGCGCCGGTCGCCTGCACGATGATGGAACCGAGCGCGCCGAACCCGGTCAGGCTCTGCTGCACGGCGGGCAACGGCACGATGGCCACGTCATCGGCGTCCTGCATGCCCGTGGAGCCCGACTCCTTGAGCACCCCGATCACGGTGAACGGCACGCCTGAGACGCTGACCGGCCTGCCGACCGGATCGGCGGTGCCGAACAGCCCCTCGGCCACGGTCCGCCCGATCACCATGACCTTCCTGGCGGCGATCACGTCGTCGTTGACGAAGTAGGTGCCGCTCTCCACGGGCTTGTTCGTCGCCTCGAAGTAGCTGGGGTAGGTGCCCACGAGCTGCGCGATCGTATGGCCGGCGCCCTCGTGGACCGCGGCGGCCGAGTTCGTGGTCACCACGGGCGACACGCTCCGTACCGAGGGCACCTGCTCGCGGTCGGTCAGCGCTCTGGCGTCCTCCAGGGTGAGCGGCCTGGCCTGGGTACGCGGGCCGGTGTTCTGTCCCGCGCTCACCCGGCCTCCCCCGGCGCCGCCGAAACCGGCACCGCCTCCGCCACCGCCCCCGGCGAAGGACGCCGAGATGGTGAGGGTGTTGGCGCCGAGCCGCTGGATGGACTGCTGGATGCTCTGTGAGGCTCCCTCGCCGAAGGCGACCAGCAGGATCACGGCCGCCACCCCGATCAGGATGCCGAGCGTGGTCAGGAAGCTGCGCAGCTTGTTCGCGGCCAGCCCGCGGAGCGCGAACCGCAGGATCTCCAGTTGGCTCACGCGATGACCTCCGGCATGCGGGGCGGGAGCCCGTCGACGGGGGCCTGACGGCGGTCCTCGATGATCCGGCCGTCCACCAGGCGGATGACCCGCTTGGCGTGAGCGGCCACATCGTCCTCATGGGTGATGATCACGATCGTCCTGCCTGAGACGCTGAGCCCGTCGAGGATGCCCAGCACGTCCTCGGTGGAGGCGGTGTCGAGGTTGCCGGTCGGCTCGTCGGCGAGGAGGAGGGCGGGCGCGGTGACCAGCGCCCTGGCCACGGCCACCCGCTGCTGCTGGCCACCGGAGAGCTCGTTCGGTTCGTGGCGGACCCGGTCGGAGAGACCGACCTGCTCCAGGGCCGCCAGGGCGCGGGCCCGCCGGTCCGCGGCGCCGACCCCGCCGTACGCCATGGGCAGCTCGACGTTGGCGAGCGCGCTCATCCGGGGGATGAGGTTGAACGACTGGAAGACGAAGCCGATCTTCCGGTTGCGGAGCACGGCGAGCCGGCGCTCGTCCAGCGAGCCGACGTCGGTGCCATCGATGTGGTAATCGCCCGAAGTGGGCACGTCCAGGCAGCCCAGGATGTTCATGAGCGTGGACTTGCCGGATCCGGAGGCGCCCATGATGGCGACGTAGTCGCCCCGTTCGACGCTGAGCGAGACACCGCGCAACGCCCGGACCTCGGCGTCTCCCCGGCCGTACACCTTGGTGATGTCCTTCAGGGAGAGGACGGGGACGGTCATCTGCCGGCCCCTCCCCCGCCACCGAAGCCGCCACCGCCACCGCCACCGCGACCGCGACCGCCGCCCCCGCCCCCGAGGCCGGGGAAGCCGCCGCCCTGCTGGGTGGTCCCGGTGGCCGCCGGGCGGACCACCTGGTCGCCCTCGTTCAGCCCGGATCTGATCTCGGTGAGCGTGTCGCCCTTGACCCCGACCTCCACCTGGACGGGCACCTGCCGCCCGTCGCGCAGGACCGTCACCGTGCTGCGGGAGCCCGTGGTGGAGATCACCGTGGAGGAGAGCGCGAGCACGTTCCGCACGCTCTCGACGACGACCCCGACCGTGGCGGTCTGGCCCAGCCTGACCTCGTCCGGCACCTCGGTGAAGGAGATCGTCACCGGGTACTGGACCACGTTGTTGCTGGTGGTGGCGATCGGCTGGATCTGGGTGACCTTCCCGGCCGCGGTGACGCCGTTGAGCGCGTCGAACCCGATGGAGGCCACCTGGCCGACCTTGAGCCGGGTGACGTCGGACTCCGTGAAGGTGCCGACGAGTTGGAGCCTGCCGGTGTCCGCGATGTCGATGAAACCGCCCGAGCCGCTCTCCGCACCGCCGGAGGAACCTGAACCGGCCTTGCCCGAGTTGCCCGTGTTTCCGGTGGCCTTGGCGGAGGCGCCCGAGGAGCCCCCGACCGTGCCGTTGACCGCGGTGACCGTACCGGAGAACGGCGCCTTGATGACCGTGCCGTCCACAGCGCGCTTCGCGGCCCGGTAGGTGTTCCTGGCCGTGATGTACTGGGCGTAGGCCGCGGCGGTCGAGGTGTCGTCGTCCGCGGTGTCGAGGGCGGCGGCGGCCGCGTCCAGGCTCTCCTGTGCCGAGTCGTCGTCCAGCCTGGCGAGGATCTGGCCCTTGGTGACCTTGTCCCCCACCTTGACGTAGATCTTCTCGACGGTGCCGCTCGATGCGAAATCCAGCGCCCGCGCGCGGGCGCTGGCCACGGTCCCCGAGGCGGAGACGGAGGCGGAGACGGAGGCCCGGGCCACCTGCACGGTCCGCACCGCGGCGTCGGCGGACGAGGCCTCGCCGCCGAGGGAGGAGTAGGCGATCACCACTCCGCCCAGCAACAGGACCCCGAGGGTCCCGTTCACGATCAGCGCTCCGCGCTTGGTCGACAGCTTCACAGCGCTCGACCCTGGCGTACCAGGCTTGAACCTACCCCGACAAAGGCTGAAGATTTCCTGTAGACCGTGTCGTACCGCTCAGGATGCACAGCAAACCTTCAGGCGCCTGTGAGCATGCTGTGAATCAGACGGTCCAGGATTGTCCGCCATGAGACCGACCCATCTGTCGAAGAACCTGCGCGTGGGAGGGCTTGCCCTCGCCGCCCTCGTCCTGGTGGGCGCGGGCGCGATCGTCGTGCTCGACGGCGGCTCCGGCCAGGCTCCCCGGGTGGAGTTGGCCTCCGCCAGGCGCGGGACGGTGACCGCCGCGGTGTCGGCCGCGGGCAACACCGTGGACGACGGCACCCGGGACCTGGCCTTCGGCGGATCGGGCACGGTCACGAAGGTCCATGTCAGGGCCGGGGACAAGGTCAGCAAGGGGGATGTGCTCGCCAGGATCGGCTCCGCACCCGCACGCGAGCGCTACACCGCCGCGAAGGCACAGCTCGCGGCGGCCGAGGAGGCGCTGGAGGAGGCAGGAAGCACGACCGGAAGCACAGCAGGGGATGCGACAGGCGGAGCTCCCCGGCAGCAGTCGACACCGGGCCGGACCGGGACCGACCGGTCCAATCCCGCCGGGCAGACCGGATGCGAGCCCACCGCGACGCGGCCTCCGGGGGCGGGCACCACCCCCGCACCGACCGGGACGAGCACCCCTGCCCCGGCACCCGAGGCGACCGGAGCGGAGCGGGAGGTACGGGTCGTCCCGGCCGCTGGTATCGCACCCGCCGGGTACCGCCTCATGACGGCACCGGTCACCCCGACGCCCGTACCCGACCCGGTGCGCTCCTCCACGACGGCCGCCGCGCTCACGGCCACCCCGTCAGCGGCGGGACAGCCGGGGGGCGACTCTCCCCAGCCCGCCCCGACGGTCACCGTCACCGTGACGGCCGCTCCGACGGTGACGGTGACGGCCACCGCGACGGTCACCGTCACCGCGAGGCCGGACAGTGGCGGGCCGCCCGCGACCTCGGAGCCGACGCCCACGGCCCAGCCCTCCGGTCCGACGACCGGCCCGGGTGGGCCCGCAGGACCGACGGCCCACCCCGGCCCGACAGCCGCCCCCACCGGCGCAGCCAGGCCGACGGCGACCGCCAGGCCCACCACCGCCAGGACGCCGACCCCCGGGCCCACCGGATGCTCCACCCCGAAGCCGGGCGCGAACACCGGCGCGGGCACAGGTGCCGGTGCCGGCGCGAACGCGGGTGCGGGTGCGGGCCGGAACTCCGGGCAGGCCGCCAAGCAGGGCACCGCCCCGAACACCGGGCAGGGCGCCGGCGCCTCCGCCGGCGGGGCCGGGCGGGGGACGCTCAGCGTGGAGCAGGCCGAGGCCCGCGTGAAGCAGGCCCAGGCGGAGCTGACCGACGCCAAGGAGGAACTGGCGGGCGTGCGGATCGTCGCTCCCGCCGACGGCACCGTCATGTCCGTGGCCGGCGCGGTCGGCGACAGCGCGGGCACCGGGACGTTCCTCACCCTGGGAGACCTGGACGATCTTCAGGTGGAGGCGCTGTTCACCGAGTCGGACATCGGCAGCCTGGAGCTGGGCCAGCAGGCGGCGATCACCCTGGCCACCCGGCAGGGGAAGCGGTACACGGGCACCGTGACCGGCATCGCCCCCACCGCGACCACCACGGACCGCCTGGTGAGGTACGGCGTCACGATCGCGTTCGACGAGCCCCCGGCGGACCTCATGGTGGGCCAGACCGCCTCGGTCACCGTGACCGTCGCCAAGTCGGCGGAGGCTCTCTACGTCCCGGCCCAGGCGGTAAGGACCAGTGCGGGGGTCTCCCGGGTCACCGTGCGGGGCGGCGTCGAGCGGGTCGTGGAGACGGGCGTCCGGAGCGACCAGTACGTCGAGATCACCTCAGGGCTGGCCGAGAACGACCGGGTGGTACTGCCCGGCGGCGCGGCCGGCGGGGAGTTCCCCGACAGCAGCTGGCCGGAGTCCGGCACCGGCGCCCGCTGAGCCCGGACGACCGTCGGCACGAGAGCCGGGGTGGGGCCGCCACACCCCGGCCCCACCCCGAACAGACGGCGTCGTACCGGACGGGAGGTCAGCCGGACTCGGGGGCGAGGGGAAGAAGCACCCGGAACGTCGCGCCCTTGCCGAGTTCCGAGTCCACGGCGACGCTGCCGCCGTGGGCCTCGACCATCGCGGCCACGATGGCCAGGCCGAGCCCGCTCCCACCGTCCTCGGGGGCGCGGCGGCCCCGGGCGGAGTCGACGCGGTAGAACCGCTCGAAAACGCGTTCGCACTGCTCGGAGGTGAGGCCGGGCCCCTCGTCCGCGACCTCGATGACGGCCATCCCGTCATCGGCGGAGAGCGCCACCCGCACGGGGGTCCGCTCGGGAGTGTGGGTGAGCGCGTTGGTCATGAGGTTGCCCACGACCTGGCGGAGCCGTACCTCGTCACCGGAGACGATGAGCGCGGAACCGTCCACCGAGAGCGTGACCTCGCGCTCAGGGACGAGGATGCGGGCGTCGTGGACGGCGTCGGCGGCGATGGCGAGCAGGTCGACCGGGCGCATGACCAGCGGCCGTTGCTGGTCCATCCGGGCGAGCATCAGCAGGTCGTCGACGAGCAGGCCCATCCTGACCGCCTCGGACTCGACCCGGCGCATCAGCGGCGCGGCGTCGATTCCCGGCCCCTGCCGGTAGAACTCGGCGAACCCCCGGATCGAGGTCAGCGGCGTGCGGAGCTCGTGCGAGGCGTCCGCCACGAACCTTCGCATGCGTTCCTCCGACCTGCGAGCCGAGGACTCCGACTCCGAACGGGCCCGGAAGGCGGCCTCGATCTGGGCGAGCATGCCGTTGAGCGACCGGCCGAGGCGGCCCACCTCGGTGCGCGGGTCGGCATCGGGGACCCGGCGGCTCAGGTCTCCGGCGGCGATGGCCTCGGCGGTGCGCTCGATCTCCTCCAGCGGACGCAGGCTCCTACGGATGATCAAAATCCCGGCCCCGGCGAGCATCAGCATCAGACCGCCACCACCGAGGAGTTCCACCAGCGCCAGCTGGCCGACGATCTGCCGGACCTCGGCCATGTCAACGGCGACGACGAGATTTCCACCGCCGGTCAGCGGGACCGCGCGAGCTCGCCAGCCGCCGCTGTCGAACGGCCGGTTGTCCTGGCCCTGAGGCACCGACGGCCCCGACTTGCCCTCCACGTCGGCACCGATGTAGGCGTCGAAGGTCCTGCCACCGGAGTCGCGGAGCTCCAACTTCGCATCGGGCGACAGCGGCCTGCCGATCGGTATGACTCCCCGGTTCATCCGGCGCAGCGCGGTGTCGACCATCATGTCGATCTGGGTGTCGACGCGGTCGATCAGGTAACCACGCATGATCGAGACACTGCCGAACCCGATGAGGGTGAGCGCGATCATCAGCAGGGCCAGGATGACGGCGATCAGCTTCACCCGCAGCGGGGTCGCGTTGAGCATCACGGTGTCGGCGGCAGGCGCAACACGTATCCGACGCCGCGCAGCGTGTGGATCAGCCGCGGATCCGTGTTGTCGATCTTGCGACGGAGCACGGAGACGTAGGACTCCACGATCCCGACATCGCCCCGGAAGTCGTAGTCCCACACGTGGTCGAGAATCTGGGCCTTGGACAGCACCCGCCCCGCGTTCGCCATGAAGTAGCGGAGCAGTTTGAACTCCGTGGGTGACAGTGCCACCGCCTTGCCCTTGCGCCACACCTCGTGGCTCTCCTCGTCGAGCTCGATGTCCGCGAAGTTGAGCCGGGGCTGGCGGGGGGCGAGGTCGCCGGAGCCGGTACGGCGCAACACCGCCCTGATCCGGGCCACGACCTCTTCCAGGCTGAACGGCTTGGTCACGTAGTCGTCCCCGCCCAGGGTCAGCCCCCGGATCTTGTCCTCGGTGGCGTCGCGCGCGGTGAGGAAGAGCACGGGGGTGTCGCTGCCGCCGCCGCGCAGACGCCGTACGACGTCGAAGCCGTCCATGTCCGGGAGCATCACGTCAAGCACGATGAGATCGGGCCGGTGCCGCTGGACGGCGGCGACGGCGTCCGTGCCGTTGCCCGCCGTGTTGACGCCGAACCCGGCGAACCTCAGGCTCGCGGCCAGAAGCTCAAGGATGTTCGGCTCGTCCTCGACGATCAGCAGACGTGCCTCGGGTGAGTCGGTCACTGGTCTATTTTCACCGGCCCACATGAGAAAGCAGTTAACTGGTCAACACAGAGGCTAACCCCACAATATGTCTGGCAATGGCCAGACTGGAGGTTGCCGCCGGGGAGGGGGCGTTGCGCACGAGGGTGACGCGGCCGTGCACGTCGATCGCGAAGTCGTCCAGCATGCCGCCGGAGGCGTCCACGGCCTGTGCGCGAACACCGCCGGTGGTCCTGACGAGGTCGGCGGCGGTCAGGGCCGGCACGTAGCGGCGCGCGGCCTTCAGAAACGACCTCCTGCCCATCGAACCGGTCACCTCCCTGATCCCGGTCCGCCAGTGCCGGGCGGCCAGCCGCCGGGTGCCACGCCAGGCCAGAATCCGGCCCAGCTCCGCCAGGTCGACGTCCCGCCAGGAGTAGCCCTCCAGCGCCAACGCCATGACCGCGTTGGGGCCGACCAGCACCTCGCCGTCGATCCTGCGGGTCAGGTGCACGCCGAGGAACGGGTAGCGGGGGTCGGGAACCGGGTAGACGAGCCCTCGGACCAGGTCCTTCGCCGCGCCGGCCAGCGCGTAGTACTCACCGCGGAAAGGGACGATCCGCACGTCCCCGGCGGCCTTGACCATCCGTGCGACGGTGTCGGTACCGAGCCCGGCACAGACGATCAGCCGGTCGAAGCTCAGCGTCCGCTCCCCCGCCAGGACCTTCACCCCGCTCGCGGTCTCCCGTACCGCGCGCACCGGATGCGAGAGCAGCACCGATCCGCCACTCTCCTCCACATCCGCGGCCAGACGCCTGGCGACGGCGGGGAAGTCGGCGATCGCGGTGCGCGGGGAGTGCACGGCACCCGTGCCGACGGTGTGCGGCTCGACCTCCCGCAGGGCCAGCGCGTCCAGCTCGGCGATGCCGGGAACCCCGTTCGCGCGGGCCCGCTCGGCGATCCGCCGCAGCTCGGGCCGCTCGGCCGAGGTCGAGGCGACGACGAGCTTGCCGACCTCGTCGTAGGGGATGCGGTGCTCGGCGCAGTACTGCCGCAGCAGTGCCACGCCCTCACGGCAGAGCGTGGCCTTGAGCGAGCCGGGCCGGTAGTAGATCCCAGCGTGGACGACGCCGCTGTTGTGCCCGGTCTGGTGGGCTCCGACGCGGTCCTCCTTGTCCAGCACCGTCACCCTGGCCCCCCGGGTCAGCGCCACCTCCCTGGCCACGGCCAGACCGACGATCCCCGCACCGACGACCCCGACGTTCATCGCCGCTCCCCGCCCACACCTCGACCCCGGCACCCATCGCCGACGCCCACCCACGAACCGGCCTCGGCCAACCCGACGTCCATCGTCGACTCCTGACTGTGAGGTGGTCACCGCCGCCACCCCCGTCACGCTGGAGGGATCGCGTTACCGCGTGACACTACCCGCCAGCCTGCCGACCTTGTCCAGACCGAGGTGCCCTTCCTGCGCCAGCCAGCGCAGCGAGTCGGTGACGGTCTCCTGGACCGGCCGCAGCCCCACGCCGAGCGCCTCAAGGGTCGGGGTGTCGTACGCGCGGACCATCGTGACCATCATCTCGACGGCGTCCCTGGTCAGCGGGTAGTCGATCTCCTTGATCAGTTTCATCGCGTCGACCACGGCCGCCGCGCCGCGCAGCACCGAGCGGTGAACCCGGAACCTCCGGCAGCGGTTCCCGGTCACCTCGTCGCAGACGTCGGCGAGCTGCGCCCAGGTGAGGTAGTGCCCGCCCAGCATGAACCGGCGAGGTCCCCGCCCCGGTTCGAGGCAGCGGGCGAGCACGAGAGCCAAATCCCGTACGTCGACGACGCCGACGCCGCCGGCGGTGATCGGCCATCCCTGTTCCAGCCCCGCGCGCAGCCCGTCCATCAGCGCGTCCAGCGAGGGCTGGCACGGTCCGGCGACCGCCGCCGGGTAGACGATCGTGACCGGCATCCCCTGTTCCTGGAGCCGCCTGGCGTAGTGCTCGGCGGAGATCTTGCTCCTGCCGTACTCGTTCCTCGGTGTGGAAAGCGGACTCTCGGTCGTGATCACCGGGCCGGTCGGGGGCACGAAGACGCCGATGCTCGAGATGTGCACGACCGGGTCGAGACCGAGTTCGACGGCCTGCCCGAGGACGTTCTTCGCTCCGGTCACATTCGTACCGGCCAGGTCGCCGACACGACCGATGACCCCGATTTCCGCGGCGGCGTGAATGACCGCGTCACACTGTTCGAGCCCGTCCCGCACGGCCGCCGTGTCGCGGATATCGGCCCTGTGCAGGGGAATCGGCTCCGTCACCCCGACACCGGCCAGCACTTCGCGCGTTCTCTCTGGATTGCGTATGAGAAGAAGCGGCTCGTGCCCGTCGGCGAGAAGCGCGGCGACCGCATGCGAGCCGACGAAACCTGATGCCCCGGTTACCAGAACGCGCATCTTCGAAAGTTAGCGGCAATCCTCACCGGAAGAGAAGGGATAACCCCTCTGGTTCTTAACTATCATTGCCTATTGCCGGAAATCCATCCGGGACGCTTGAGGAATACCCGAATATGTCGGGGCAATAAATCTGGATGCGGTCATTCATCTTCGGTATGGGGTCACGTTCCGGACCGGCCGGCCGGCACGGGAGACGAACGATGGTCCTCGTAGCCGTTACGCACATGTCTCCCGCCCGTCGCCCACCCCGGTGGTCCGGCGGGGTATACCTTGATCAGGTCGGACGACAGCCGAAACCGACAGCTTCACCGGGTGGAAATGCGAGGCGATGAGCAGAGAACTCTCCATCGGCGTCGACCACCACGAGCGTGCCGGCTGCACCGTGATCAGCGTCGCGGGCGATATCGACCGCAACTCCAGCGAACTACTCAGGGAGACCATCGAGCGGCTGGTCTCCGAATACCGCCCCCGGATCGTCATCGACGCCCAGAAGATCAGTTTCTGCGACTCCACCGGGCTGCGGGTGCTTCTCAGCGGCGCGCGCATGACCTCGGAGGCGGGCGGCTGGTTTCGGCTGGCGGAGGTGTCGGACGTCCTGGAACGTCTCCTGCAGATAACCGGGCTGTACGCCTGGTTTCCCATCGACGCCGACGTGGCGGCCTCCCTCGTCCACGCCACCGGACGCACCCCGCGCTCTCCCGGCTGAGCCCGGAAAGAAGCGCCGTGTCCCGGCTCCGGGAAGACCGGCGGACCGTACCTCCATCCACGCGACCGGACGCACCCCGCGCTCTCCCGGCTGAGCCCGGAAAGAAGCGCCGTGTCCCGGCTCCGGGAAGACCGGCGGACCGTACCTCCATCCACGCGACCGGACGCACCCCGCGCTCTCCCGGCTGAGCCCGGAAAGAAGCGCCGTGTCCCGGCTCCGGGAAGACCGGCGGACCGTACCTCGGGATCACCGCGGCTGGGCTCCGGGAAGGCCGCCGACGACCGGCGCGGCCGGGATTCGCGGGCCCGGAACGGTCAGCGCATCCGGCCGACCGCGGCCCGCAGGCGCCGCACGTCCCGCAGGCGCGCCTCGTAGGTCGCGCCGACGGAGACGAGCAGCAGCCCGCCCAGCGCCATCGGCACCCACCGGGGCACCAGCACGGCCACCTCCACGAGCCACGGCGCCAGCTCGTGCAGGGCGACGACGGCCAGGGCCAGCCCGCCGAGCACCGCCGGGGCCTGGAGCCGGAACCGGGCACCGGCCAGCAGCATGGCCAGCGAGACCGTCCCGAGCAGCAGCGGCCGGAGCCAGCCAGAACCGGCGAGCAGCGCGAGCACGCTCGGCACCAGGCTGGAGGCGAGCCCGGAACCGTAGGCGATCCAGGACGACACCTTCCCGCCCCGCGCCCGCCACCAGCCGAACGCCAGCAGCACCAGCGAGAACGGCACCGTGTACGCCTCGACCACGCTGACGTCGGAGGCGAGCAGCCGCAGCCAGGAGGCCAGCAGCAGAAACCCCGTCCCCGCGTATCCGGCCCACCGCCGGTCGGGCCGCAATGCCGTCCCGGTCAGCAGCACACCCACCACGGCGAAGGCCAGGCTCGCCGACGGCAGGCCGTCCGAGGCGAGCGACAGGCCCGCCGCCGCGAGAGCGTACCCCGCCGCCTCCACCCCCGCCGCGAACCTCGCCCTCCTGAACCAGGCGGCCAGGGCCGCCGCCACGCAGGCCACGGCGAGCAGGCCGAACACCGCGTGCGCGACCGGCCGGTCCAGCGCGAGTCCTCCCGCCAGCGCCTCCCCTCCCGCCAGCAGCGTCGCCATCCCGGCCGCGACAGGAGCCACCGGCGTCGCCCTGTCTCCGGACCCGGCCGCGACCGGCGTCCCCTGACCACCCGGTCCGGTCGTGACCGGCGTCGCCCGCTCTCCGAGCGCGACCGCCACGGCGACCGCCGCCACGACCGGCAGGACGATCAGGGTGGCGGGCTCGCTCATCAGAGCCCAGGAGATCGCGACGAAGGCGGCCCACAGCGCTGCCACCCCGCCGAACAGCCGACCCGCACGGCCGCGCGCCACAACCCACGCCGTCGGGACGACACCCGCGACGAACAACCCCACCTCCACGCTGTACGGCAGAGCGACCGACACCGGAAGGGCCACCAGCACCGCGGGCCAGGCGAGCAGCACCGCCCTGAGCGCGCCCCGCCACCGCGCGACCTGCCAGGAGATCAGCACCGCCGCCACGGCGACGAGGACGATCACCACCGCGAGCAACGGGTAGCGGCCCGCCGGACCGTCCACGGCCGTCCACGGGCGTACGAGGGGGCGGTGGAAGGCGAGCGTCGCGGCGACGGCGGTATGTGCGGAGAGAACCGCGAACACGGCCAGCACGGCGCTCAACACCAGCCCGGTGGCCCAGCGGAGATCACCGCCCCGCCTGCCCTCCTCCGCCTCCAGGCCGAAGCCCACCTTGCTCTCTCCCGTCTCCGAACCGAGGGCCTCCCTGCTCTGCCCCGCCTTCGGACCGAACGCCTCCCCTCCCTCCGGATCGGAGATCGCCCGACCCTTCTCCGCCTCCGGCGCGCTAGAGACCGTTCGGCCCTCCCCCACCACCGGGCGGCGGAAGACGAGCAGGGCCGCGAGCACCGCGCCGACCGCCAGGGACAGGGACAGGGCGTCACCGGCGGGGAGCCACCTGGTCCCCGCGCAGACCGCCCAGACCAGGCCGGGCGCCGCCAGCGCGCCCACGACCAGCGAGAGCGCCCTGGCCTCCCGCAGCCTGGCCGTGAACGCCGCCGCCCCCCAGGCCGCGAGCAGGACCGCGAGCGCCGCGTACGTGGAGGTCCGATCGGCGAGCGCGGTGGCCAGCGCCACTGCGGACACCGTCCCGGCCGCGACCGCGAGGGCCCCCGCCCACCGCGGTCGCCCTGCCAGGGCCGTACCGACCACGAGCGCGACGGCCAGCGCCAGCAGGACCGTGAGGTCCACCGCGTGCCCCCAGCCGAAGGCGACGGGGGCGACGGCCACCGCGAGCGCCCCGGTGGCGAGCGCGGCGAACCCCATGGCCGCCCGTCCCCGAAGGGCCGCCGCGATGGAGGCGACGGCCAGTAGTCCGGACACCACCGGGAACTGCGGGAACGGCGCGATCAACCGGGCCTCCGCAAAAGCGGGAGATCCCGACCAAATATCGCCAAGTCGATCAAACGGCGCGAAAAGGGTGAAGCCCACCGCGGCCGCGGAGGGGAGGGCGGTGAGCGTCGCCAGCACCCCGGCGGAGACCGCACCGACCGAGCGGACTCTCGGCTCGTCCAGGCCGGGCGCGTACCGCATGACCGCCACGGTGACCAGCGCCGCCACGGTGTACGGGACGACCCACCAGGTGTGCGGCAGCATCGGCCAGACGGGCGCCGCCAGGCCCGCCGCCAGCGCGAACGCCGAGACCGCGGTGACGACCGCGAGACAGCCCGTGTCTCGCACTCCCCGCGCGACCGCCAGCCCCATCACGGCCAGCACGACCAGCAGGACTCCCCTGACCGAGGAGGCCGCGGCCGCGCCGGCGGGCAAGGGGCTCAGCAGTTGCAGGAAGGAGCCCAGGAGCCCGTGGCAGACCCCCAGGCCCCACACCACGCCGAAGCAGGCCGCGACCGTCGTCCGCACCCCGCGCCTACCGGCCGGAACACGCCCAGGCACCTTCCGTGCGAGATCGCCGGACGTCTCCCGCTCCCCGCCGCGGGCGGCGCGACGGACCAGGAAGGCGGCGTCGGCGGCGGCCGTCACCGCGAGGGCGACGTGGGCGATCCACGACGCCGTCTCATAGAAGGCCGGCAACACGAGCGGGAACTGGGCGAGGACGACCGCGACGGGCAGCGGCGTTCTCAGCGGGAGGAGCCGCGAGTACCCCGCCACGGCGAGCGCGACCAGGGCGAACAGGAGAGCGGCGTAGTGGGGTCCCTCGAGGCCGTCGGCACCGGCCAGCCCTGTCCGCCAGGCCGCGTAGCCGTCAAGGAAGAGCAACGCGACGCCGAACAACGCGATGGTCTCGGCGGTGCTGACGAGCCCGCGCCTCACCAGGAGCACCGGCGCGGCGAAGGTCAGCCCGGTGACCGCGGCGAGGACTGCGGCCCGTCCGCCGAGGCCCATGTTTCCCCAGCTGACCACCGTGAACACGACTGCGGCGACGACCAGCAGCAGCCCGCCAACGCCGAGCAGCAGGCTCTGCACCGCCCGGGGCGAGAGGTCCCTCCCCGGCCCGGGTGCCACTCCCGGCCGCTCGGGGAGACCGACCCCACCCCCACCCCCCGGCGGCCCGGAGGGGGACGCGAGCGGGGGTGCCGCCCCGGGGACCGGGGCCGGTTCCCCGGTCGCCGGGGACGTCTGCCGTATCGGCGGGCCACCACCGACCAGACGGGTCCGCTCCTCGCCCAGCAGGCCGAGGAGGTGGTCCCGGCGTAGAAGAAGCTCCGCCTCGCGGGTGCGCAGCCCGGCGAGGGCGCCGTCGAGCCGCCACAGCTCGGCCGCCACCGGCCCCCGCAGGGGCAGCGCGCAGCTCGGGCAGCGCTCATACGTCCCGGCGAGAGGTGCGGCGCACTCCGGGCAGCTCACCTGCGGCGGGGAGCGGTGGGAGGTGGGTACCGGGATCTCGTCACGCATGACCGAAGGATGGCGGACACGACTTGCGCTCCGCTTGTGCTGTGCTACTCAACCGGGCCTGAGTATCTTCCGGCGGCCATCGCGGCCGGGCTCGCACGGAGCGGAGCGCACACGAGGCCGGGCGGCGAGCGTTCCGGAAAGGCCCGGCCGTCTCTCAGCGGGTGTTACGGGCGATCAGGGTGATGGTGCCCGTGGCGCCCGCGGCGATGGCCAGCCAGAGCAGCACGGCCGAGGTCGGCACCCCAGCGTCCTCGCCGGTGTCGTCCTGTTCGGCCTTCGCCCCGGCGACCGGCGTGGGGGCCAGTTTGGGATCCGGCGTGGGAACCGGTGTGGGAGCCGCCCGCCGCAGGGCGGTCGTGGGTTCCGGAGCCGCCTCACGGAGAACCTCCTCGGGCAGCGGCACCTGGTAGACCGGGCTGCGCCTCCCCTCGCTACCGGTCAGCAGGTACCTGCCGTCACGCGTGTAGGCGATCGACTCGGCCTGCTCCAACTGCGGCATCGTCACCCGGGTGATCTGTTCGCCGGGAGCGCGGTAGACCGTGGCGGAGAAGTAGGTCCGGATCACGAAGCTCGACCCGTCGGGGGCGTAGGCGGCGTCGGTGGCCATGATGGGCGCCGAGCCGACCTTGCGGAGCACGTTGACCCGGTCGGTGCGCAGCCGTTTCGGTGCCTCGTAGACGGCGCCGGCGAACTGCTTGGTCACGATGTAGAGGCGCCCGGTGCGGGGGTTCACCATGATGCCCTCCGCGTTGTGCCCGCCGTCCTCGTAGCGGAAGCGATAGCGCACGGCGGGGACGACGGCGTCGCTCAGCACCGTGGGCTCCGCGACCTTGTACACCGAGATGTCAGGCCAGGCCCCGTCGAGGTTATCGCCGATGTCCGCGAACCAGAGCACCCCCCGGCCGGTCTTCTGGTCGATGGAGGCGGCCATGCCCTCCCAGTCGCGGGCCTCCGCCCCCCGCAGGGTGAAGGTCGCGCGGGTCTGACCTTTGGCACCGACCGCGTAGAAGACCGGCCCGGCGCCGCTGTCGTTGTGCGTGTAGTAGACGTCCTCGTGGGTCGGCGAGACCGCCAGCCCGCTCGACTCGCTGATCCGGCTGTCCTTGAAGCGAAAGAGGATCCGCTCCTCACCGTCCGCCCGCTCCCCCCGCCCCGTGCCATGACCCGTGCCATGACCCGCATCGGCCCATGCCGCCCGCCCATCGCCCACCGATGCGCTCTGCCCCGTGAAGGCCATGGCCGCGGTCAGGCCGACCACCGCGAACGCGCGAACCAAGACTTCCCCCGGCTTACTCAGCATCCAGCCATCATGCCCCGGCGGGACCGGCGGGCGGCACAGACGCGACGGGGCCGGCCGGCACGGATTTCCCCGCTGATCCGCTCGCCTGGAGTGCACTCCAGGTATTTAGTGTGGGGCGCATGGAATACACGCAGCTTGGCCGTACCGGCCTGAAGGTCAGCCGCCTCTGTCTGGGCACGATGAACTTCGGACCCCTGACCTCGGAGGAAGACTCCTTCGCGATCATGGACCACGCCCATGAGCTGGGGATCAACTTCTTCGACACGGCCAACGTGTACGGCTGGAAGAAGGGCGAGGGCATCACCGAGAAGATCATCGGTCGATGGTTCGCCAAGGGAGGCGAGCGCCGCGAGAAGACGGTGATCGCCACAAAGCTCTACGGTGACATGGGCGACTGGCCCAATGAGGGTCGCCTGTCCGCGCTCAACATCCGGCGTGCCGCCGACGCGTCGCTGAAGCGGATGCAGACCGACTACATCGATCTCTACCAGGCACACCACATCGACCGGAACACCCCGTTCGAGGAGTTCTGGGAGGCCATGGACATCCTCAAGCAGCAGGGCAAGATCCTGTACGTGGGGTCGTCCAACTTCGCGGGCTGGCACATCGCCAAGGCCCAGGAGAGCGCGCGGCGGCGCAACACTCTCGGCCTGGTCTCCGAGCAGTCCCACTACAACCTGATCGTCCGCGCCCCCGAGCTTGAGGTCATCCCGGCGGCCGAGGACTACGGCCTGGGTCTGATCCCGTGGAGCCCGCTCGCGGGCGGCCTGCTCGGCGGCATCCTCAAGAAGATCGACAAGGGCCGGTCGGCCTCGGAGGAGATCACCGCCGAGCTGGAGAAGCACCGCGACAAGATCGAGCGCTACGAGGCGTTCGCGGACGAACTCGGGGTGGACCCGGCCAATCTCGCGCTGGCCTGGCTGCTCCACCAGAAGGTCGTCACCGCGCCGATCATCGGGCCGCGCACGCTCGACCAGCTCGACGGCACCGTCAAGGCGCTGGAGATCACGCTGGACGAGAAGGCCCTGGCCCGCCTGGACGAGATCTTCCCCGGCTTCAAGACGGCGCCGGAGGAGTACGCCTGGTAGGCGGTACCCGCGAGGGCGCCTGGAAACAGGGCCTAGGACACGAGGGCGCCGATCACCACGAGGAGCACGAGCAGCACGAGCACCGTGGGCAGCAGCCAGCGACGGGGACGATCCACGATCTGGAGCCTAGCCCTGCCCACGAGGTGCCCGCGCCGCCAGGTCCCATTCCCCAACCGTTTCGTAGCGGACCTTGGCTCCGAGGTCGCTCCGTATCAGGTGCACCGTCTCCAGTTCCCACTCGGTGCCGGAGAACGGCCCGAACGCCTCGACCAGGGGACCGATGTCCGTCTCGGGGCGGCATCTGGCCAGACTCAGATGCGGTGTGAACCTCCGGTGCTCCGCCTGTCCGGCTCCGGCGCGGCGCGCCCCGGCCGCCACGGAGTCGGCCAGGCGGCCCAGCCGGAGGAGGTCACCGCACAGCCCGGTCCAGAAGACCCGTGCCCTGCCCGCCGAGGGAAACGCGCCGGCGCCGGCGAAGGACAGCGTCATCGGAGCGTGCCGCGCGGCCGCCCTGGCGAGGCGCGTCCGCAGCTCGGGCAGCACCCGGTCGGGCACCTCCCCCAGGAACGACAGCGTCACGTGCCAGTTCTCCGCGTCCAGCCAGCGCAGCCCCGGCCATCGCGCCAGGTGAGGTTCGAGGGCGCGGACGAGCTCATCGCGCGCCGGCGCCGGCGGCGGTAATCCCACGAACAGCCGCATGCGACCTCCTGCTGATCAGCCTTGTCAGCATTGTCGCCGCAGCGGTGCCGATCAGGGTGAGCACCCCGCCGATCACGACTCCGGTACGTACCCCGCCCAGCTCGGAGATCCAGCCGAGCAGCGGCGCGCCGAGGGGGGCTCCCCCGGTGAACACGAGCACGTAGATCCCCATCACCCGGCCGCGCATCTCCGGCGAGGTGGCCAGCTGCACGCCGGCGTTGGCCGCGGTGTTCACCGAGATCAGCGCGATGCCGGCGGGCACGAGCATGATCAGGTAGAGCGGATACCAGGGCGCCAGGCCGCTGGCGATCTGGAACAGGCCGAACGCGACGGCGCCGGCGACCAGCAGGTGCCTGCTCGGCTTGATCCGCCGTGCCGCCACGAGGGCACCCGCCAGCGCTCCGACCGCGAACATGCTGGAGGCGAGCCCGAACGAGGAGGCGCCGGCCCCGAAGGTCTCGCGCGCCATCAGCGCTATCGACATCGAGAACGACTGCGTGAACATCGAGACGAAGGCGATCAGCAGTATCGGCATGAGCAGCTCGGGCCGCGCCATCACGTAGCGCAGGCCCTCACGGAGCTGGCCCTTCCCCCTGGGCACCGGTTCCGGGGTGGTCAGCTGGGAGGTGCGCATCAGCAGCAGGCCGCTGAGCACCGCGGCGAACGACACCGCGTTGATCAGGAAGATCGGACCGGTACCGCCCAGTGCGTGGATCAGGACACCGGCGACGGCCGGGCCGACCACGCGGGCCAGGTTGAAGCTCGACGCGTTCAGCGCGATCGCGTTGGACAGGTCCTTGCGGCCGACCATCTCGACGACGAACGCCTGCCGGGTCGGCACCTCGACACAGGCGATGAGGCCGAGCGTGAAGGCCATCACGTAGACCTGCCAGACCTGGGCCGAGCCGGTCACCGTGAGCACACCCATGGTGAGCGCGAGCAGGCCCATCAACGACTGGCAGGCGATCAGCAGCCGCCGCTTGGGGTAGCGGTCGGCGAGCATGCCGCCCCAGAGGCCGAACAGCAGCAGCGGCAGGAACTGCAGCGCGACGGTCAGGCCCAGCGCGGCGGCGCTGCCCTTCGTCAGGTCGAGCACCAGCCAGTCCTGCGCGGTGCGCTGCATCCAGGTGCCGACGTTGGAGACCACACCGCCGGCCGCGAACAGCCGGTAGTTGTAGACGCGGAGCGACCGGAACATCCCGTCCCGCGTCTCGGGCACGGCCTGGGCCGATCCGCTCTCGGTGGCCTGGAGCTCGTTCACGGTGGCGGTCCTCGCGGCCCGCCGCCGCATCCGCGCCCTCAGCCCGAGCCTTCTTCTGGGCCTTCTCCTGGACTTTCCGCCTGGCACGGCGGACGCCCCGGCGTCACGCGGGACCGCCGGGGCCCCGGGTTCCTCGGGGTCGGCTAGATCCGGCTGAGCTTCTCCAGTATCGGGGCCGCCTGCCTGAGCGTCGCCCTCTCCTCGGGCGTCAGCTCCTTCAGCTGCCGCGTCAGCCACGCGTCCTTGAGACGGCGCTCCTCCTTCAGCAGTGCCGAACCCTGGTCGGTCACGCTCACGGTCACCTGGCGCCGGTCGGTCGGGTGCGGTGTACGCGACACCAGCCCCCGCTCGACCAGCACGGCGATCACGCGGGTCATCGAGGGCGGTTGCACCTTCTCTAGATCGGCCAATTCTCCGAGGGTTATCCCGGAATGCCGTTCCACGGCGGCGAGGGTCGCGAGCTGGGTGGGCGTCAGCGAGTGCACCGCGGCCTGCCTGCGCAGGCGCCTGTTCAGTCGTGCCAGAGACACGCGCAGGGCCGAAGCCAGACCGGCGTCGCTTCGCAGGATCGCGACGCGGTCCTTCTTGGGGTGATTCGTTAGCATAAGTCATTACCTTTGCTAACTATATACGACTGCACGTGATTCCCTCCAAGGGGTTTACTTCTCGACACGGGCCGTACGGCGCACCGGACGGCCAGGGCTCGCCAATCTTGGCGTGAAGCAGCCGCCCTTGACACGCGAAAGCCGCCTTGGTGGCCGACGAAATCGAGCACCAAGGCGGCTTCCGCACCACTTCTCAGCCCAGGTTGAGCAGGGCCTTGATCGGGCCGAGGGCGAAGTAGACGGCGAACAGCGCCGCGACGATCCACATCAGCGAGTGGAGCTCGCGGGCCTTGCCCTTGATCAGCTTGATCAGCACGAAGGTAACGAAACCCGCACCAATACCGGTGGCGATCGAGTACGTGAACGGCATCAGCACGATCGTGAGGAAGGCCGGGATGGCGATCTCGTAGTCGGTGAAGTCGATCTCCCGGATCGAGGTCATCATCAGGAAGCCGACCACGACCAGGGCGGGGGCGGCGGCCTCGTAGGGGACGACGGCGACGAGCGGCGAGAAGAAGATCGCCAGCAGGAACAGAACACCGGTGACGACGCTGGCCAGACCGGTGCGCGCGCCCTCGCCGACACCCGCGGCCGACTCGATGTAGGTCGTGTTGGAGGAGACGGAGGCCGCGCCTCCGGCCGCCGCGCCAATCGAGTCGACGAGGAGGATCTCCCGGGTCCTGGGCAGGCTGCCGTCCTCCTTGACCAGCCCGGCCTGTCCGCCGACGCCCACGATCGTGCCCATGGTGTCGAAGAAGTCGGTGATCAGCAGGGTGAAGATGAGCAGCAGGGCCACGATGACCGAGACCGAGCCGAAGGCGCCGATCGGGTCGAACTCCGCGAACAGCACCAGCGGGTTGTGGAACCCGAAGATCTCCTTGGGCATTTCCGGAACGACGAGCTGCCAGCCCGCCGGGTTGGGGTCCTGGCCCGGTACCGTCGCGGCGCCGACCCTGGTGACAGCCTGGACGATGATCGCGAGAACCGTCGTGGCGATGATGCCGATCAGGATGGCGCCCTTCGTCTTGCGCGCCACCAGCACCACCATCAGCAGCAGACCGACCACGAAGACGAAGATCGGCCAGCTGGCCAGCGAACCCGCGATGCCGAGTTCCAGAGGCGGTCCCGCGGCCACCCGGCGGACGAAGCCCGAGTCCACGAAACCGATCAGAGCGATGAACAGGCCGATACCGACGCTGATCGCGGTCTTGAGCTGGGGCGGGATCGCGTTGAACACCGCGGTGCGGAACCCGGTCAGCACCAGGAGCCCGATGATCAAGCCCTCCAGGAACACCAGGCCCATCGCCGACTCCCAGGACATCTGCGAGGCGATGCCGAAGGTGACGAAGGCGTTCAGGCCGAGGCCCGCGGCCATCGCGAAGGGGACCTTGCCGACGACCCCCATCAGGATGCTGAGCACTCCCGCCACAAAAGCGGTACCGGCCGCGACGAGCGGGACGTTGGGCACGCTTCCGTCGCCGATGAACTGGCCCTCGACGTCAGGGACGGTAGCGATGATCAGAGGGTTGAGCACGACGATGTAGGCCATCGTGAAGAACGTGGCGAGACCGCCGCGCACCTCCCGGCCCACAGTGGAGCCCCGGTCGGAGATGTGGAAGAAACGGTCAAGTCCACTTATTTGGGAGGTTTTACTATCTTTCACTCACGCAGGGTGACAGCGAGTCCCCCTTCCGGGAAGACCTGATAGCCGATGGTGATGGTTTCGAGATGGATTCGCGTCTTGACGTAATCCGTTTTGCGAACACTGCGGCTCCGTCGCCTAGTCTGGAGCGCGTGAACCAGCCACGCCGTCCGGATCTGCAGCCGTTGAAGACCAACGACACGCTCACGATCCTCACGGGTACGGGTCTGTGGGCCGTCGCCCTGGTCGTCCTCCTGGTCGTGCAGCCGGACCCCGAGCACCGCTGGTGGATCTGGATGTGCGTGTCGGGCATCTGCGGCGGCCTTTTCGGCCTCTGGTTCGTACGCCGCCGCGACCGCCGTCCCCCGCCCCCGTCCGAGGGTCCGATCGAGCCCACCACGGCGATCTTCTGAGCCGCTCGACCACCCCCCGTACCGGCCGCGCCCGCGCCGATTCCGGCAGCGTGCCCGGAACCGGTGCGAGCGTGACCTGACGAAAGACGCGTGCCCGAGACGATCGTCCAGGTCGAGCCCCTAGGTCGAGCCCCTAGGTCGAGGCGGTCCAGCTGTCCAGGTCGGCCTCGGCGAGCAGCAGCGGCACCGCCGCGGGATCGCGCAGCAGCGCCGCCACCGCGAGCCGGTCGCCCCACTGGCCGGACGCCCAGGCGAGCCCGCGCGCCAGCCCCTCCACATCCGAGGCGTGCACCGTGCCCTCGAAGAACCGCCAGGCCGCGGGGACACCGTCCACCAGCAGCCGCTCGTGCGCCACGTAGCTCACGGGCGCGGTCGGCAGCAGCGACCGTACGGCGGGCGGGACGTCGCGGACCTCACCCGAGGACGTCACCTCCCCGGCCGCCTCCTCACCGGCCAACGGCAGGTCGAGCAGCTCGGAGAGCGCCTCCGCCAGGTCGAACGGGGCCAGGATCAACGGCCGTCCCGCGACGAGCGGCAGCAGGTCGGGCGCCTCGACCACGACCGGCTCGCCCGCGCCCTCGTTCCCCGAACCGGCCCCCGTTTCGGCGTCGGCGGACACCGGCCGGCCGTCAGCGGCGTCGACGACGACGATCTCGTCGCCCAGGACCGCGCGGACGGCGCGCGGGGGCGCGACGCGGGCGGGGTCGACGGCGGCGAGGGCCACCCACAGGGAGCGGAGCTGCGCCCGGTCGACCTCCACGGAGGGGTCGCCCAGCAGATCGAGCAGCTCGTCCGGACCTCCGTGGGAGGCGAGCAGGTCGGCCAGCGTGCTCCGGACGCCGATCATCGCCAGCGCGGCCTCGTCGACATCCGCCGGGGCGTCCCCGTACAGGCCGAACAGCAGCGGGTCACCCGCCGGGAGCCGCAGCTGCGTGGGGCGCCTGCCACCGAGCACCGGGTGCGTGGAGAGCCACCACGCGGTGTAGGACGGAACCTCCACGACCTCCCCCGACACCAGGACCCGCAGCGGGTGCAGTACCGAGCGGAGCGGCGGGCGGGACAGCAGGGTGAGGGCGGCGGGCCAGTCGGCGACGTACTCCAGGTCCCGGACCGCGGAGAACTCCCGGGCGACCGGCGGCACGTTCATCTCGGGCAGCAGGTCGAGAACCGTCTCCAGCCACTCGTCCTCGCGGTCGAGGTCGTGGTCGCACTCGTCCGGGTCGATCATGACGTCGTGGTCGTTGACCACGGCGAAGCCGTCGAGCACCCCGACCGCGGCGAGTACCCTCCGGCCGTACCGCTCGACCAGCTCGGGCGCGGCGGTGCCGAAGTGCGTCTCCGTGTCGAGCAGCCCGGCCAGCGCCCCGTCCGCGAGGAGCAGTTCACCCGCCGGGTACAGCTCACCGTCGGCGCCGCGCAGCGCCAGCTCGGCCAGCCAGGGCGCGTCGCCCGCGGTCAGCCCCGCGGCGTCGACCAGCGCGAGCACCGCCTGGGCCACCGGTTCCGAGTCGGGGCTCTCCAGCGACTCCGAGACGGCGGAGCGGGTCAGCGGATCCTCCAGGACCGTGCGGGGCGTCGCCTCACCCGCGCCGAGCCTGAGCAGGAGGGGGTGGGCCGCGTCCGGGTGCACCACGCGCAGCCCGAGCGGGGCGAGGACGGCCGGATCCAGCGCGGAGCCGTCGGTCAGCAGCAGCGTGCCGCGCGGCCCCCTGACCAGGCGGCCGTCGGCGAGCGGCACCGGCAGCGCGCCGAGTGCCTCCGGGTCGTCGGCGGGCAGCACCTCGTACAGCGACCGCCACCAGGCCGGATCCCTGTCCTTGACGGCGTCGCCGGAGAGCATGTCCACGATGTCGGAGAGCTGCACCCGCCTGACGCCGAGCGCGTTGATCGCCGGATGCCGTGACGGCCACCCCGCGGGCAGCAGCCCACCGATCAGGGGAGCGACCATCTCCAGCAGTTCGGCCGTGGCCGTGACCACGGACGCCTGCCGCCCCGAGATGACCAGGTCCGCGCCGACCGCGGGCGGAGCCCAGGCCGCGCCGACGCTCTCCGCGAGGTCGTCGGGAAGCAGGGGCGAGGCTCCGGACTCGCCGGGGCCGGCCTCGGACCCCTGGTCGGCCGGCAGGGAGAGCGCGGGGAGCAGCGGGGCGTCCGGGAGCCTGCGCAGGATCGCCCGGCGGATGCTCGCGTCAAGCTCGCCCTTGCCCATCAGGCCGGGGACGAGGTCGAGGAGCCGGGGCGTCCGCGGCAGACCGGTGAGCAGTTCCAGGTAGGTGTCCGCGGCGCGCTCGACCAGGAAGTCGGCCAGCGGGCCCGGTGCGACGTGCCTCCGGTCGGTGGCCATCGGGAACGAGGCGATCAACAGCACGGGCAGGTCAAGCGGCTCGTCGCTCGGCGTGGGCGCGTGCACCACGGGCGGCACCGGCGCGGGCAGCGGCCGGGGCTCCCCGGTCGCCTCGCTCACGGGTACGGCCCAGCGGACCAGCCAGTGCGGCCGGGAGCGCTCCTCGGTCGGGCGGTCGGCGAAGAGCTCGGCCATCTGCTCGGGGGTGAACCGCCCGGAGGCCGAGACGACCTTCCAGCCCTCCGCGGTGACGATCCTCGTCTCCCCGTCCAGGTCGACCTCGATCACCTCCAGAGCGGGCAGGCCCAGCAGCAGAGCCGGGCTGGTCTCCCTCAACATCGCTCTGACGGCGCTCTCGGCCGCCCCGTCCCGGAGCGGCAGCCGCACGAGCGTGTCGAACCCGGCGGGGATCTCGACCGGGCCGGCGGGGAAGGGCAGGCGCAGCAGCGGGACGTGCCCTCCGCGCTCGGCGAGCTCCTTGGCCAGCTCGGGCTCGGCGGCCACCAGGGCGGCGGTCTGGTCACGGGACCAGCGGACGACCCCTGAGCCGAGCGAGCCGATCACCGGTTCGTCGCAGACCGACACCACGGCCGCGAACCCGACGCCGAACCGGCCGGCCGCGTGGGCGTCGCCGCGCTTGGCGGAGACGCGCAGCGTGGACAGCGCCTCGATCCCGTGGGTGTCGATGGGAGCGCCGATGTTGGCCGCCGACAGCACACCCTCGCGCAGCGAGAGCCGTAGCCTTCCCGGCACCCCGGCGCGGAGCGCGGCGTCCGCGGCGTTCTGTGCGAGCTCGACGATCAGCCGGTCACGGTAGCCGCCGAGCGCGAAGTCCTCCTCCGCGTTGGCGTCCTCGCGGAAACGCGCGGGCGACGCCTTCCAGGCGGCCAGGACGGTGGAGCGCAGTCGTTCGGTGCCGAAGATGTCAGTCAAGGCGATCTTCCAAAGGTCGGGGCCCACCCGGCCAGGCGCCCCGGCCGGGACACCACGGGAGCGGCGCCCGAACGGCGACGGCCGGGCGGACCGCTGGGATGGGCGGCGGGGGCGGCTGCGGGGCGGAACAGACCCGGCGGCGCCGGGTCAGGAGTGACCGAGCGGCTCGGAGGCCGTATCGTCCACCGACCCGATCAGGTCGGGTTCCGGGACGTCCTCGGCGGTGTCGTACGAGAGCGAGAGATCGTCGAGGATCGGCGCGGTCGGCTCGACCTGGTGCGGCAGCACCGCGGCCTCGGAGTGCGCGCCGCAGCCGTGGTCGGCGGCGACCACCCGCCCGTCGTCGGGGGCGTACTCGTTCGCGCAGACGCCGAAGCCGGTACGCAGCGCACCCGCGAGCGGCCAGTAGAAACCGCAGGTGGAGCACTGGGCGGGGGCGGCGTGCGCGAGCGGGGTGTGCGGTCCCGACTCGCCGGAGTGCCAGCGCCGCACGGCTCGGTCACGGCCGATCGGGGAGAGCACCCGGGCCCGGCCGAGGCCGTACTCGAAGATCATCTGCTGGTCGGAGTCGTCACCGGTCTCGGTGAAGCCAGGAGCGAGCCGGTCGTCGTCCTCCGAGGTGGGCAGCAGGTCGCCCACGCCGAGGTCGCCCGGGCGGAGCCGATCGCTCCAGGGCACCCACTGCGGCGGCATCAGCGCACCCGCCCCCGGTAGGAGCACGACCTCGCTGACCGTCACGTTGCGCGCCCGCGAGGCGCGGGCGACGGTGACGGCCCAGCGCCAGCCGCGGTAGGCGCGGTCGAGACATGCGAAGTAGTGGGTGACGACACGGTCGCCCTCGCCCTCGACCCCGAGGTGCTCGCCCACATCGCCCGGCCTGACGGTCTCCTCGACGGCGGCACGGGCCAGGTCGACGGCCGCGACACACGCCTGGTCAAGAACCGCGGCGCGGGATCGAGTCCGGCTCACGAGTCTTCTCCCGTCAGCCCCGCAGCACGACGGCTGCTGTCCCTACTGGCTCGCTCGCTCACTGCGCTCACAGTTCAATTCTCACCCATGACCGGAGCGAACGGCACCGCGGACTCCCTTCAGCCCGGGGAGTGACCAGGCGCACCGGACAACTCCCCCGCCCTTCGGGTATGACTGATACGTGGCAGCTGGGTGGGAACGGGTTCGCAAGACGGTGAGTGACGCCTCTCGGCGGGTCGGCAGGTCGGCCGTCGCCGCGGGCCGGGCCGGCGCGCGCGCCGGCCGGGGCACGGGCCGGGCGACCACGCGGGCGGCCCTGGGCGCGGTCAACGGCACCCAGCGAGTGGGCAGGGCCGCGCGACGGCTGACCCACGCCCAGGGCGCGGGCCGCACCGGGCTGGGCCAGTTGATCGAGCTGACCGCCGCGCACAGCGCGGGTGACGCCCTGGTCACCGCGGCCCTGGCCGGAACGCTCTTCAAGCTCCCGGTGAACGAGGCGCGCGGCCAGGTCGCCCTCTACCTGCTGATCACGATGATCCCGTTCGTGGTGGTCGCGCCCTTCGTCGGCCCGGTCCTCGACCGGTTCCGCTCGGGGCGGCGCTTCGTGATGGCCGGCACCCTCTTCGGCCGCGGGCTGCTCTGCTTCGCGATGGCGGCGGCGATCGTCCCCGGCGACGTGTTCACGATCTTCCCGGCGGCGCTGGCCGTGCTGGTGCTGTCGAAGGCGTACAACGTCTCCCGTGCGGCGATCATGCCGAGCGTGCTGCCCGCCGACATCGCGCTGGTCACGGCCAACGCGAGGGTCGCCCTGTTCGCACTGGTCACGGCCGGCGTCGCGGTGCCGGTCGGCGCGGGCGTCAGCGCCTGGCTCGGCGCCGAGTGGGTGCTGCGCGGGGCGACGGTGCTCTTCCTGCTCCAGGGCGTGCTGGCCGTACGGCTCCCGCGCCACGTCGACTCCCCCGACCTGGAGGAGCTGGACGAGAGCGGCGAGGAGCGGCCGCACCGCTGGCGCACGATGCTGAACGTGGGCCCGGTGGTGGCCGAGGCGATGTGGGCCAACGTGGCCATCCGCCTCTACTCCGGGTTTCTCCTCTTCTACCTGCTCTTCCTCGTGCAGGACAGGAACCTGCCCGGCCTTCCGCCGACGGTCGCCATCGGTGTGCTGGCCGTGGCCGCCGGCGCCGGCGGGCTGGCGGGCACGGCCGTGGCCTCCTGGGTGCGCAACCACTCCCCGCAGGTCATCGTGCTGGCCACGCTCGCGGTGACGACCGCGATCACGGTGCTGGCCGCGGTCGTCTTCCAGCTGTGGAGCGCGGTGGCGGTCGCGCTGGTGGCCGCCTTCGCCCAGGGCCTGGGAAAGCTCGCGCTGGACGCGATCGTGCAACGGGAGATCGGCGAGGAGGTGCGCTCGTCCACGTTCGGCGTGGTGGAGGCCTTTCTGCAGATCTCCTGGGTGCTGGGCGGCCTGATCGGGCTGCTGCTCTCGCTGTTCGCCGGCGGATCGGCCGGGCTGGCCCTGATGACCGTGGTGCTGGCGGGCTCGCTCGGCTGGCTGCTGGTCCGTCGCCGCAGGCGGGTCCGGGAGGTGGACGCCAGGGTCGAGGCCGCCCGGGGTCCGGGCACGCCTCGTCCCGCCGAAGGTACCGAGCGGTTCGCCCGGGACGGGGTGTCCGCCGAGTGGGTCAGGCCGCGGGCCGCGGGGACGGCCACCGTGGTCGTGCGGCCGGAGAACGCCCCCACGGAGAAGCGGACCAGACCGCTGACCACCCCCCACGGCTGAGCCGGGCACGCGGGGGGCGGACGGTCGGCGGGCTCTCAGTCGTCCAGGTCGTCGGCCACCGCCCGGAGCACGGCAGCGATCTTCTTCGCGTGCGTGGCCTCGGGGTGTTTGCCCTTCTGGTACGACGTGGAGACCGTGTCCAGAAGCTTGATCAGGTCTTCCACGATGACGACCATCTCGTCGGGCTTCTTGCGCTTGCCCTTGGGCTTGGCGGTCTTGGCGAGCGTGGGGGGCTGGTCGATCACTCGAACCGAGAGCGCCTGCTGGCCGCGGCGCCCCTCGGCCACACCGAACTCGACCTTCTGGCCCGGCTTGAGGGAGTCCACGCCGGAGGGCAGCGCGGAAGAATGCACGAAGACCTCACCGCCGTCGTCGCGGGTGAGGAAACCGAAACCCTTGTCGGCGTCGTACCACTTGACCTTGCCACTCGGCACAGGGGTGACCTCGTTCAGACTGTCGTGAAAAGGAATGGATGTAGGTTATGCCCAGCGGACGCCGAGAGCGACCGTGTATTGGGGCCCGAATTACACAAGAGCCGTGGGAGTTCGCCAGCTGTCGAACCATTCGGTGAACTCGGTCAGATCACCCAGGATCACATCTGCTCCGTGATCACGCAGTTCCACCGCCGGATAGACGCCCGTTGCCACCGCCACACTGACGGCTCCTCCCGCTCGCGCCGCCTCGATGTCCGCGACATGATCTCCAACATAGGCGGCGGCGCCGAAAGTCGCGAGCGCGGGCCCCTTGGCCGCCCCGAAGACCGATCCGACGAGCTCGTCCACTTCCAGGCCGAGGAACTCGACGGTGTGCGCCGCGTCGCGGGCGTTCTTCCCCGTCACCACGGTGACCCTGCCCCCGGCCCGCCGTACCGCGTCGACCGCCTCGCGCGCACCGGGCATGAGGGTGGTGATCGGGACCGCGATCGACGGGTAAAGCCGCCGGTAGACGTCGGCCGCCGCGGGGACCTCGGCGGCGGGCATCCAGTTGGCCAGTTCCCACTCCAGCGGCGGCCCCAGCCTGGCCAGCACGGCGCCGCTGTCGATGAAGAAGCCGGTGTGCGACGCCACCTCGTCGTAAACGGCGGCGATGCCCGCGCGGGTGTCGGCAAGCGTCAGATCGAGGTCGAATCCCACCGAGTTCATCGGGTCACTCACCGCTCCTTGTCGGCTACTCGAAGAGGTTTCTTCGAGAAGACCTCAAAGAATGCCAAATCCCCCTAAATATGGCCAATCCCAAGTGTTGTACATGACGCCGTCCACTGTGGAACCCTGCACCGGAAGGATTTACTTATCCGCCGGCAAACGGTCCCTCCCCGGACGGTTCCCCCTGAGCACCCGACGGCCGGCACGCCCTCTCGGCGAGTCGGCCGGCGTGCCCTCGCAACGGGCTTGGACCGGCGCGGTGCGACCCGGCATGGTCGGCACTGGATAGGGTCATGGTGGAGGTATCGGCAGAGAGATGACCAGATCAACGCGCGAGCGGATCATCGACGAGGCCCTGCGACTGTTCGCCGAGCGGGGCTACTCGGCAACCTCGGTGGCCGAGATCGAGGCCGCCTCCGGGCTGTCACCGGGCGCCGGGGGTCTCTACCGGCACTTCAAGTCCAAGTACGAGGTGCTGGCCGCGGCGGTGAACGAGCACGCGGCCAGAACCCGGGCGCAGATCGCCGAGACCCTGGCCGAACTCAGCGTCGTCGACACCTCGACCGAGATCGAGGAGCGGCTGGCCCACCTGTGCAGGTCCGGGCTGGCCAAGGTCCGCGAGGAGAGAGACCTCACGCGCGTGTTCTTCCGCGACCTGAGCCAGTTCCCCGAGCTGGTCGCGACCGTACGCGGCGGCCTCCTGCAGCCCATGTTCGACGCGATCACCACCTGGTTTCGCGCCCAGCCCGAGTACGCCGGGGCCGATGCCGACTGGCCCGCCATCGGTGCCGTGCTCGGCGGGGCGGTGGTCCATTACCGGCTGTTCGAGGAGACCGTGGGCGAACCCCCCGGCCGCGCGGAGCGCGACCGTTTCGTCGCCGCCTGGGTGTGCCTCGCGCTCGGCCTGCTG
Organism: Streptosporangium sp. CA-115845; assembly: GCF_050943795.1. Lineage (NCBI taxonomy): Bacteria > Bacillati > Actinomycetota > Actinomycetes > Streptosporangiales > Streptosporangiaceae > Streptosporangium > Streptosporangium sp. CA-115845. The sequence goes on from NZ_CP191988.1 coordinate 9,442,198, forward strand.
CCCCGGTCGGCGGTCCAGGCCATCGGCTGAGAGCCCCCGGCACGGCCCGCGGAGCGTCACCTGCCTCCCCGCCCCGCGGCGATCTCGGGGTCGAGCAGGCGGCAGGCCAGCCAGAAGACCCCCCATGCCGCGCCCAGCAGGAACATGAGCCCGCTGATGCCGAAGAACTCATCCACCACGGTGCCGAGGTCGTTCCTGGCCCGGACGAGGGCGACCAGGCCGCCACCGAGGGTGTAGCTCACGATCGGAGCGGCCAACCCGAGCACCTTGTCCGAGGTGTGCCAGCTCTGGCAGGCGATCACGACGAGCACCGCGACGGCCCAGACCAGCACCGGGATCCGGAAGATCGCGATCGGGGCGAGAGGGATGGGGATCAGCAGCCCGGCCAGGGCGAGCAGGCCCATGCCGACCGTCTCACGCCGGTGGCCCAGCAGGATCGCCCGGGTGTCACGCGCGGCGGGGGCGACGTCCTCTCCCGACCGAGCCGGGCTCCGCCGGCGCGGCCACCCCCGCTGACCGCGTACCCGCCGCCTGGCCAGTAGCTCCTCCGCCTCTCGCATGCCCCTGGCCACACCGGGCGGCAGCTCGGGCCGTGGCCCCGTGTCCTCCGGACGAACCGCTCCCGATGCCGCGGGTGCCGCCGGTGAGGCCTCCCGCGCCTCAGGCGGGGATCCCTGTGCTCCCTGCACGCCCTGTGTTTCCTGCGGCGAGGAATCCCGGATGGGTGGTATCTCCTCGGTCGGCGGATCGCCCTCCACGATGTCCTCCCACTCGTCCACGGAGTCCTCTCCGCCACCCGGGCCGTCGTCGGGAATGACCGGTGACGCCCCCTGGTCCTTTCGCCCCGACCCGCGAGCGGCCGAGGGGCCGGGATCGCCCGGTGCCGGCTCGGCGGCATCCGCGGGGACTCCCGTCGAGGCGTACGGATGCCCCCGCACGGGCCGACGGGGAGCGGGGACACCGAGATCGCCCGGTGCGGTCCCACCGGGGTCCCGCGCCTCGCGGCCGGCCGCACCGGAATCCGCCGGATCGGAGCCGGGGGCGGAATCGTCCGCTGTGGGCGCGGCAAGAGGCATGGCCGGAGCGACGACGCCCGAGGCCCGGGAACGCGGCTGGACGCCCAGGCGGCGCAGCTCGCGGCGGACCAGCGCGGCGGGGTCACCGAACCGGGCCAGCACCCTCTCCACGGCGGCCGGATCGTCCGTTCCCGCCCGCTCGGCGTCGATCCGCCTGCGCAGCACCGCGACGAAGTCGATCCGTTGCCTCGGCTGCAGCACGCCCTGGGCGGCGTCGGCCGCCTTGCTGACGTAGTCCAGGACGAGCTGGTCGGCACGCTCGATCACGCTGGCCATCCTCTCTCGACATCGCCTCGCTCGTGAGCCTCTTCCCCCATTCACCACCCATCACGTGATCGATTCACCCCCTTCGTGTGATCACGGAATTCGCTCAGGCCGCATGATGTCGGTCAAGCCTCTTACCATTGACGGAATGAGCACGGAGTTCACCGAGTGGCTGCGCAGTCAGAGCGACGACCGATTGCGGGCACTCGTCTCCGTACGCCCCGAGCTCATCACCCCCGTGCCCGCGCATCTGGAGGGGCTGGCCGGGCGAGCCGGCAGCCCGTCGGCGGTGGGCAGGGCGCTCGACCGGCTCAACCGCTTCACACTCGCGGTCATGGAGACGCTGGTCGTGCTCCCCGCCCCTGTCTCCTACCGGTCACTACGCGCCCAGATGGCCCGCGCCCTGCCGGGGGCGGCAGGCCCGGCCTTCCAGAGCGCCCTCAAGGAGGCGGTCGAGCGGCTGCGCACCATGGCGCTGGTCTACGGGCCCGACCGGGCCCTGACTCCGGCCCCCGGTGTGCGGGGGGTGCTGGACGGTCCCGCCGGGCTCGGCCCGCCCGCCGAGGAGGCGTTCCGGCACCATTCCGCCGAGCGGCTGGCCGAGCTGATCCAGGACGCCGGAGGTGAGGGCGGCGACACCAGGGAGGCCCTCGCCACGCTGCTCGGCGATCCGGAGATCATCGGACGGCTGGTCGAGGAGGTCTCGCCACAGGCCCGGTCGGCGCTCAACGAGCTGGCCTGGGGGCCGGCCAGCGGCCGGGTGCCCAACGCCCGCCGCGAGGTTCGGGCCGCCACCGCGCAGTCGCCGATCGAGCAGCTCCTCTCCCGCGCGCTGCTGGCCGCCACCGGTGAGGAGACCGTGGTGCTGCCCCGCGAGGTCGCGCTGTTCCTGCGCGACGGCCGGATTCACCGGGACCTGTCCCCCCTCCCTCCCACGTCCGGGGGCACCGAGCGCGACCAGAGGCTCGCCGACCGTACGGCGGCCGGACAGGCGTTCACCTTCACCCGCGCGGTGGAGGAGCTGTGCGAACGCTGGAGCGTCGACCCGCCCGGCGTGCTCCGCAGCGGCGGCCTGGCCGTGCGCGATCTCAGACGGGTCGCGACCCTGCTCGACCTGTCCGAGTGGGTGGCGGGGCTGATCATCGAGGTGTGCTACGCGGCGGGGCTGGTCGCGGCGAGCGGCGCGGTCGACGGGGAGTGGATGCCCACCCCCGGCTACGACGGCTGGCGGGTGAAGGCCACCGAGGACCGCTGGGCCGTGCTGGCAGGCGCCTGGCTCACCATGGACCGGGTGCCGGGGGTCATCGGCGAGCGCGACGAGCGTGACCGGCTGCTCAACGCCCTCCATCCCGACCTGCGCCGCGCCGCCGCCGCCGAGGTGCGCGCCACCACCCTGGCCATGCTCGCCTCGACACCGGGGGTGGCCCCCACTCTCGACACGGTACGGATGCGTCTGGCCTGGGAGCAGCCCCGCCGTCGCGGCGGCCAGCGCGACCAGCTGGTGGAGTTCACGCTGCGCGAGGCCGAGCAGATCGGTGTCACCGGCCTCGGACTGCTCTCCGGCCACGGCCGCGCCCTGCTTCCCGAGGTCCTCGACGGCCCCGGCCTCTCCGGTGACCCCGGCATCCCAGGCGGTGGCCGTGCCGCCTCCGCCGCCCGCCTGCTGCTCCCGTTGCTGCCCGAGCCGCTCGACCACGTGCTCCTCCAGGCCGACCTGACCGCCGTCGCCCCCGGGCCGCTCACCGGCGACCTGAGACGGTGGCTGGCACTGGCGGCCGAGGTGGAGTCGACCGGCGGTGCGACGGTCTACCGCTTCGACGAGCGGTCGATCCGGCGGGCGCTGGACTCCGGGCAGGGCGCCGAGGAGATGCTGGCCATGCTGGAGCGCCACTCGACCACGCCGGTGCCGCAACCGCTCAGCTACCTGGTCACCGACGTGGCCCGGCGCCACGGCCGGATGCGCGTCGGCACGGCGAGCGCGTACGTGCGGTGCGACGACTCCTCGCTGCTGGACGAGGTGATGGCCGACAAGCGGGCGATCCCGCTACGGCTGCGGCGGCTCGCCCCCACGGTGATCGCTTCCAAGTCCTCCCGGCCGACGCTGGTCGACTCGCTGCGCGCGATGGGTTACGCCCCGGCCGCGGAGTCCCTCGACGGCGACGTGATCATCAACCAGCTCGACGTCCGCAGGGCCGAGAGCACCCTGGCGGTCCGCGCCCCGGTCACGTTCGGCGGCCCCGAGGCCGACGTGGTGGCGGCCGCCGTCCGCGCCGTGCGCGCGGGTGACGCCGCCCACCAGGCCCGCAGGGCCCCGGTGGCCGCCCCCGGCGGCCAGGTGCCGCGCTCCCCCGCCACCTCCACGATCGTCGCCCTGCGCGAGGCCATCCGGCAGGGATCGCAGGTCTGGATCGGTTACCTCGACTCCCAGGGCAACGCCACCAGCCGGATCCTCGAACCGGCCCGGATGGAGGGCGGCTATCTCACCGCCTACGACGAGACGCGGGCGGCGGTGCACCGCTTCGCCCTGCACCGCATCACCGGCATCGCCGACATCGCCGACATCGCCTGAGATGTTCTCGGCGGATCCGGCCGAGACCGGGAACGGCCCCGGCGTGCCGGGGAAGGGCCACGAGGTAGTCTCGATCTCGGGATGGGGCCGCCGCGAGCTCGGTCACCGGTCCTGCGGGACCGCGTCACTCGCCGGGACGCGCGGGCCCCTTTTCGGTCTCGTCCCGGCCTTGGGCTCTGTCCCGCGGATCTCGCCACCGCGAGGATCGGTCGGGTGGCGCCTCGCGAGGCGGAGGGAGGGAGCCGCGGCGTAGCGCGGTGGCCGACGACGCGGCAGGGCGTCGCCTGAGCGGCCGCGATGGGCAAAAGTTCCAGGGGGTAGGGGCTAGCTGCCGGAATGCGACCGAGTCCATTCGCCAAGGCGCACGGCTCACGACCCATATCGTGATATCTGTTGATGTTCCGAGCTCCACAGAAGCGAGAGATCCACAGTGAGCAGCGGTCACTCCGAAGGCCCCAGCACCAACCCGGACGACTGGAAAAGCCCCTACAACACCGGGCCCGGCCAGACCTCCGGCTACGGTCAGCCCCAGCAGGGTCCCCACTCCGAGCACTTCCAGCCGTCCGGCTACGGACAGGCCCCCGGCTACGGACAGCCCGGTTACGGCGAGCCCGGCTACGCTCAGGGCTACGGCGAGCAGCCCTACGGGCAGGGTTACGGGCAGGGTTACGGCGAGCCCGGCTACGGACAGCCCGGCTACGGACAGGGCTACGGCGCACCCCCGCACCGCAACACCGAGGGTGTCAGGACCCACGCGATCGTCGCCATGGTCATCAGCATCGTGCTCACGCTGAGCTGCTACGTGACCCTCGGCGGTCTGGTCGGCGTCGTCCTGTCGAGTGTCGCCCTGGGGAGGGTGGACACCGACCCCCCGGGTGCCAGGAACCTGCTCAAGTGGACCTGGATCAGCATCGGCATCAACATCGGGCTGATCATCCTGGGTGTGGCCGCCTTCATCATCGCCGGCATCAACGGCGCCTTCGACTGAACATCCCCGGGGACCGCCACCCGCGGGGTGCCGTAGACCGGGCAGGCGCGGAATCGCCGGGTGGTGAGATCTGTCACGCCGGGCGGGAGGCGGGACTGCCTGGGCGTTCCCGCCCGTTGCACACAGGAGACATGGAGCGGGGCGCACCCGTGAGTGCGACCATGAGCTGATCCGCCGTAGCCCGCAGCGACCATAGGGAGAAGTCTGTGACTGACGGACCACTGATCGTCCAATCGGACAAGACCCTGCTCCTTGAGGTCGATCACGAGAAGGCCGGGGAGTGCCGCAAGGCGATCGCCCCGTTCGCGGAGCTGGAGCGCGCGCCCGAGCACGTGCACACCTACCGCGTCACCCCCCTGGCGCTGTGGAACGCGCGGGCCGCCGGGCACGACGCCGAGCAGGTGATCGACGCGCTGATCGCCCACAGCCGCTACCCCGTACCGCACGCACTGCTGGTCGACGTCGCCGAGACGATGTCGCGGTACGGCAGGCTCCGCCTGGAGAAGCACCCCGCCCACGGGCTCGTCCTGACCAGCACCGACAGGGCAGTGCTGGAGGAGGTGCTGCGCTCCAAGAAGATCCAGCCGCTGCTGGGCGAGCGGCTGGGCGACGACGGCGTGGCCGTGCACCCGAGCGAGCGCGGCAACATCAAGCAGCATCTGCTCAAGCTGGGCTGGCCCGCCGAGGACATGGCCGGGTACGTCGACGGCGAGCACCACCCGATCGCGCTCACCGAGGACGGCTGGGAGCTGCGCGCCTACCAGCGGGAGGCCGCCGAGGCGTTCTGGCACGGCGGCTCCGGCGTCGTCGTGCTCCCCTGCGGCGCGGGCAAGACGATCGTGGGCGCGGCGGCGATGGCGCAGGCCAAGGCGACGACGCTGATCCTGGTGACCAACACGGTCTCGGCGCACCAGTGGAAGCAGGAGCTGCTCAAGCGGACCTCGCTGACCGAGGACGAGATCGGCGAGTACACCGGTACGAAGAAGGAGATCCGGCCCGTCACCATCGCCACGTACCAGGTGATGACGACCCGCAGGCAGGGCGTCTACCGGCACCTGGAACTGTTCGACGCCCGCGACTGGGGCCTGGTCGTCTACGACGAGGTGCACCTGCTGCCCGCGCCGATCTTCCGGATGACCGCCGACCTGCAGGCCAGGCGGCGGGTGGGCCTGACCGCGACACTCGTACGCGAGGACGGCCGCGAGGGCGACGTGTTCTCCCTGATCGGCCCCAAGCGGTACGACGCGCCGTGGAGGGAGATGGAGAACCAGGGCTGGATCGCCCCGGCCGACTGCGTCGAGGTGCGGGTGACGCTGACCGACGCCGAGCGGCTGGCCTACGCGATGGCCGAGTCCGAGGAGCGCTACCGGTTCTGCGCGACCACACCGTCCAAGACGCGGGTGACCGAGGCGCTGGTCCGGCAGCACCCGGGCGAGCAGGTGCTGGTCATCGGGCAGTACATCGACCAGCTCGACGAGCTGGGCGAGCACCTGAACGCGCCGGTGATCAAGGGCGAGACGAAGGTCAAGGAGCGGGAGCGGCTCTTCCAGGCGTTCCGCGACAGGGAGATCCAGGTCCTGGTCGTCTCCAAGGTCGCCAATTTCTCGATCGACCTGCCGGAGGCGGCGGTGGCCATCCAGGTCTCGGGCACCTTCGGGTCGCGGCAGGAGGAGGCGCAGCGGCTCGGCCGGGTGCTCCGGCCGAAGGCGAACGGAGGCGGGGCCCGGTTCTACTCGGTGGTCAGCCGCGACACGGTCGATCAGGATTTCGCCGCCCACCGGCAGCGGTTCCTGGCCGAGCAGGGGTACGCATATCAGATCATCGACGCGGACGACGTGCTCGCCGGAGAATAGCCCCACATGGCGAACACGTCGTCAATTTGTGTCAGGTCCACGAAATCCCGCGGGCTTTCGACAAACAAACCACCCCCTCGCTAGGCCTTGCGGCCACTGGCGACATACCCCCATGATCTGCGGGAGTCACCATGTTCGCCTGGCTTTTTCGCCATTTCACAGGAGAATGACGGAGGGTGTTAGGATGATTACCGAACGATCAGTCCGCCGACAAAGAAAACGCTTTCCGCGATCATCCACATGATCATCGCAGCGATCATCAGAGTGATAAAACGATTTTCGTCACCGCGAATCCTGGGTACCAGCCAGGCACCCGCCGTGCAACCGGCCGCGATCACCGCGAACAGGGCCGATGCCCCGGCCACCCCGTCCAGCCGAGCCACGCAGCCCGGGTCGGAGCAGAATGCCTCCGCCCCCCAGCCCGCGAACACCAAAAGCCCCCAGAGCGCGGCCAGGAGAAGATTGGCGACCGTCGGTATGACAGGGGAGATCCACATGCCCATCGGAATACCCGCGCCCGCCGCGCCCCAGTCCGGCGTCAATCCTTTTGAGACACACCGGCGCCACCGCTAAGCTGGCCCATTCGCTACCCGATGGCCACCACCTCCGTTTATCGAATGGGAGGCGCTTCAGCGTGCCCACACATCAATTGGCCCCTGACATAACCGACGATCCCGCCCGGATCCTCGCCGCCGAGCGCGAGCACCTGGCCATCTCCAGAACGGCGCTGCGCGCGATGCGCGAGCACGCCCAGTCCCTCTCCTCCGACGCCGCCGGAGACTGGGTCTCCCAGCAGATCCTGCAGGCGCTGCTGGACCAGCGGGTGGCGGCGCTCGCCGACCACTCGGGCACCCCCCTGTTCTTCGGCCGCCTCGACCGCCAGGCGGACGACGACCTTCCCGGCACGGTCTACGTCGGGCGCAGGCACGTCCACGACGAGCGCAGCCGCCCCCTGGTGATCGACTGGCGCGCCCCGGTCTCGCGGGCCTTCTACCAGGCCAGCCCGTCCGACCCGATGCGCGTCGTGTTGCGTCGCCGATTCGGCTACCAGGGCGGCGACCTGACCGCCTACGAGGACGAGCGCCTCGACTCCGGCGGCGCCGCCCTCGCCCAGAGCAGGATCCTCACCGAGGAGATCGAGCGTCCCCGTTCGGGACCGATGCGCGACATCGTCGCGACGATCCAGCCCGACCAGGACGAGATCGTCCGCTCCGAACTCGGCCGGACGGTGTGCGTCCAGGGTGCCCCCGGCACCGGGAAGACCGCCGTCGGCCTGCACCGGGCCGCCTACCTGCTCTTCACCCACCGTGAGCGGCTCGCCAGGTCGGGCGTGATGATCGTCGGCCCGAACCGGGCGTTCCTCTCCTACATCTCCTCGGTCCTGCCCGCGCTGGGCGAGGTCAAGGTCGACCAGACCACGGTCGCCGGGATCCTCGGCGACCACTCCGCGCCCGAGGACCCCGCGGTCGGCACGCTCAAGGGCGACGCGAGGATCGTCGGGGTGCTACGACGCGCCCTGTGGGCGCACGTGGTCAAGCCCACCGAGGGTGTGCTGTTCACCAAGGGGATCAACCGCTACCGGGTGGCGGACCACGAGGTCCGCGAGATCGTCGCCTCGCTCCGCGGCACCACCCGCTACGGTCCGGGGCGCGCGACGCTCGCCCAGCGGCTCGCCCACCTGGTGCTCGTCCGGATGGAGCAGCGCGGTGAGTCTCCCGACGACCGGGTGCAGGACGCGGTCGCCAGGTCCAAGCCGGTCAGGCAGCTCGTGGACGCGGTCTGGCCCAAGCTGACCCCGCAGCAGGTGCTCCATCGGCTGTTCGGCGACCCCGCCTTCCTCGCCGCCGCCGCCAAGGACGATCTCACCGCCGCCGAGCGGTCGCTGCTGCTCTGGCCCAAGCCTCCCAAGTCCTTCCGCTCGGCGAAGTGGTCGGCGGCCGACGGCGCGCTGATGGACGAGTTGGGCGACATGATCGAGCGGACCGTCCCGCTGGGCCACCTGGTCGTGGACGAGGCCCAGGACCTGTCGGCGATGCAGTTGCGCGCCCTCGGCCGGCGCTGCCGCACCGGCTCCGCCACCGTCCTGGGCGACCTCGCCCAGGGCACCACGCCCTGGTCCGCCCGGTCCTGGACCGAGGTCCTGAGTCATCTGGGCTTCGAGGACGGCGCCGTCACCGAGTTGACCCTCGGCTTCCGGGTGCCCCGCGAGGTCCTCGACTACGCGGCCAGGCTGCTGCCCTCCGTCGCCCCGGACCTGGCCGCCCCCCGGTCACTGCGCCCCGGCGCGGGCTCCCTGTCGGTGCGGCCGGCACCCGACCTGGCCGCGGCGCTGGCCCATGCCGCGCGGGAGGCACTCGCCCGCGAGGGCTCGATCGGCGTCATCGTCCCCGACGCCCTGGTGGGCGCCGCGTCCGAGGCCCTGGCCGACCTGGACCACCGGGTGCTGAGCCCCGACACCGTCGAGGACCACCGCCTCCTGGTCATCCCGGCGACCCTGGCCAAGGGCCTGGAGTACGACCACGTGATCGTGGCCGAACCCGCGGACATCGTCGACGCCGAACCCCGCGGCCTGGCCCGTCTGTATGTGGTCCTGACCAGGGCCGTCACCTCACTGACCGTCCTGCACGCCCGGGAGCTTCCCGCCCAGCTCGCCGGGTGACCGCCTGATCGGCGACTCCGGGGCGCCGATGCCGGGCGCTACGGCCCGCTCCCCGGCCCGCGCGCTCTGATCGGAGTGGTACTCCGGCGAATGTGATGCGCCGCTCTGATCCCGAAAGGATTTGTCCCGACCGGGATGACCCTGATGACCCCGTTGGTCTTGGGGTCGATCACCGTCACGCTGTCCGTGTCCAGGTTGGCCACATAGATCTGGGCACCGTCGGGGGAGATCGTGATTCCGAAAGGAGAGCCCTCGACCGAGATGGTGGTGGTGACCTTGTTGGTCTTGGCCTCGATCACCGTCACGACGTTCGGGATCAGGTTGGTCACGTAGACGTAGGCACCGTCATCGGAGACCGCGATCCTGAAAGGATGGTTACCTGCGGGAATCTCGGCGATGACCTTGTTGGTTCTCGTGTTGATCACCGACACGGTGTCGGAGTCCTGATTGGCCACATAGACACGGGGACGAGTGGGAGAGAACCTGATCCCGAACGGACTGTGGCCGACCGGGATGGTGGCGATGACCCTGTTGGTCACCATGTCGATCACCGACACGGTGTCGGAGTCCTGATTGGCCACATAGACACGGCGATAGGGAGCGGCGGCGAGTCTGAAGGGGCTGTGGCCGACCGGGATGATGGCGATGACCCTGTTGCTCCTCGTGTCGATCACCGACACGACGTTCGCCTGCACATCGGTCACGTAGACGCGGGTGCCTCCGTAGGAGACGTCGACCCCGACGGGGTGGCCGTCGATGGGGATGGTGGCACTGACCTTGTTGCTCCTCGTGTCGATCACCGACACGTTGTCCGACTGCGCGTTGGTCACGTAGACATGTGCGTTGTCGGGGGCGACCGCCACCCCGATGGGGTTCTCACCGACGGTGATGGTGGCGGTGACCTTGTTGGTCGTCGTGTCGATCACCGACACGGTGTTCGACTGTGAGTTGGCCACGTAAACGACGTTCTCCGGCGGCGTGGTCGCCACAACCGTGGCCGTCGGCACCGCCGGTCCGGCCACGATGACCAGCGCCACCACGGCTGAACGGACGCGCGACCGCCACCCACCTCTCTGTAACCGACCGGGCGATTTCCAGTGGTTATGCTCCATCGTTCCCCTCGCATACCGCCGTACCACCAAGAACCCGTCGCTACAGCAAGGACTTCGTTCTATGGCCGCACGGCAGCGTGTCCCGGAAACGACACACCGGCTTGAACTCTTGTTCCGCCCGCCTTGTCCATTTATTGCTTGATAGCACCGAAGCCGGCCGGACGGCATGGATGTGATCGCGGACCCCCGGCCCTGCTCGGTCCCGGCTTTTCGAGGCCCCCTTCCCGCCCGCGACTCCGCACGGGCCGGCCGCCGGATCGAACGCCACAGCTCGTAGCCTCTCCGGCGGCGCCGCCCCCGTCAAAGACGTACGACGACAGACAACGCCTCGGGGAGACACGCAAAAGAGGCGACCCCGAGATCCCGGGGTCGCCTCTTTTACCTGAAAGCGGTTGGACTTAGAAGTCCATGTCGCCGCCGCCGGGCATGGCGGGGGCGGCCGCGGCCTTCTCGGGCTTCTCGGCGATGACGGCCTCGGTGGTGAGGAACAGCGCCGCGATGGACGCCGCGTTCTGCAGGGCGGAACGCGTCACCTTGGCCGGGTCGATGATGCCCGTCTCGAACAGGTTGACGTACTCGCCGGTGGCGGCGTTGAGGCCCTCACCCGCGGGAAGGTTGCGCACCTTCTCCACCACGACGCCACCCTCAAGGCCGGCGTTGACGGCGATCTGCTTCAGCGGCTCCTCAAGGGCCTTCTTGACGATCGCGGCACCGGTGGCCTCGTCGCCGGAGAGCTCCAGCTTGTCGAACGCCTTGGCGCCGGCCTGCAGCAGCGCCACGCCACCGCCGGGGACGATGCCCTCCTCGACGGCCGCCTTCGCGTTGCGAACGGCGTCCTCGATGCGGTGCTTGCGCTCCTTGAGCTCGACCTCGGTCGCCGCGCCGGCCTTGATGACGGCCACGCCGCCGGCCAGCTTGGCGAGACGCTCCTGGAGCTTCTCGCGGTCGTAGTCGGAGTCGGTGTTGTCGATCTCGGCGCGGATCTGGTTGACCCGACCGGCGATCTGCTCGGCGTCGCCGGCACCGTCGACGATGGTGGTCTCGTCCTTGGTGACGATGACCTGACGGGCACGGCCGAGCTGGTCCAGGGTGGTGGACTCCAGCTTGAGGCCGAGGTCCTCGCTGATGACCTGGGCACCGGTCAGGATGCCGATGTCGCCCAGCATGGCCTTGCGGCGGTCACCGAAGCCGGGCGCCTTGACGGCGACCGAGCGGAACAGACCGCGGATCTTGTTGACGACCAGGGTGGCCAGGGCCTCGCCCTCGACGTCCTCGGCGATGATCAGCAGCGGCTTGCCGGCCTGCACGACCTTGTCGAGAACCGGGAGCAGGTCCTTGTTGGCGGACACCTTGGAGTTGACGACCAGGATGTACGGGTCGTCGAGGACGGCCTCCATACGCTCCGGGTCGGTCACGAAGTACATCGAGGTGAGGCCCTTGTCGAAGCGCATGCCCTCGGTGAGCTCAAGCTCAAGGCCGAAGGTGTTGCTCTCCTCGACGGTGATGACGCCTTCCTTGCCGACCTTGTCCATCGCCTCGGCGATCATCTCGCCGATCTGCGGGTCACCCGCGGAGATGGAAGCGGTGGAGGCGATCTGCGCCTTCGTCTCCACGTCCTTGGCCAGCTTGGACAGCTCCTCCGACACGCGCTCGACGGCGGCCTCGATGCCCTTCTTCAGGGACATCGGGTTGGCGCCGGCGGCGACGTTGCGGAGACCCTCGCGTACGAGAGCCTGAGCGAGCACGGTGGCGGTGGTGGTGCCGTCACCCGCGACGTCATCGGTCTTCTTGGCGACCTCCTTGACGAGCTCGGCCCCGATCTTCTCCCACGGGTCCTCGAGCTCGATCTCCTTCGCAATGGAGACACCATCGTTGGTGATGGTGGGGGCGCCCCACTTCTTCTCCAGCACGACATTGCGGCCCTTGGGGCCGAGGGTCACCTTAACGGCGTCCGCGAGCTGGTTCATGCCACGCTCGAGACCGCGCCGGGCGTCCTCGTTAAACGCGATCATCTTGGCTGCCATACGGCTAGACCTCCCAGAGACAGGGTGGCTTGCACCGGACCGAGCCGACGCCCGCGACGGCATGCGGGCCCACGACTCCGTTCGGTGGGCCCCATCGCCTCGATCCAGGGTTGGCACTCTCTATGCGTGAGTGCCAACAATGTGTTTAGCACTCTACCTTGTCGAGTGCAAGCCACGATCCCTTGACCTGCGCCGTGCCCGGCGCGGACATCCGCTCCGTGCCACGTCAGCGCATGCTCCGCGTCATGCGGGTGTGTGTTCCGCGCAAAGCGAAGGCCCGGCTCGCCGATTGGGCAGGCGAGCCGGACCTAGGTGGTGCGGATCCAGCGGACTGCGCTGCCGCGGGGTCCGCCGACCCCTCCCCGCGGGTTCACGGGACGGCCATGTCAGACCGCCCGGACGGACTCCGCCTGGGGACCCTTCTGACCCTGGGTGATCTCGAACTCGACTCGCTGGCCCTGCTCGAGTGCACGGTAGCCATCCATCATGATCGCGGAGTAATGGACGAACACATCCTTACCACCGTCTACCGCGATGAAGCCGTAGCCCTTGTCCGCGTTGAACCATTTGACGGTGCCCTGCGCCACTTGCGACTCCTCTTACTGGACTTAAGGACGACGCCCATTCCTCGCGCGAGGTCCTCAATCTCCGGGGCGGACTTCGCCACATCGATCGCCCTCGACCATACCTGTGGGAACCGGTAGGGCAACAGAGTCAAGCACCAAACCGGCTCTTTACAAGAGCATTTAGTACGAGAACATAGTTTGACTATCACTATTAGTTAGTTAAAGATTACATTATCTTTCCCCACCGCGAATACCGGTTTACGCCACAAAGCAGGACACCCGCACGCGGCCGAAGCCGGGCGGGTGTCATGGAGAAGGTGTCGCGAGCGCTCCGGAAGGTGAGGCGGGCGCGACCGGCGCAGCGCGGGCGGGGCGGGACTCAGCCCCCGGCGACCGCCGGGATGACGGAGATCTGGACGCCGGAGGGCGTGGCCGTGTCGAGGTTGTCGGCGAAGCGGACATCCTCATCTCCGACATAGACGTTGACAAAACGGCGAATCTTACCCGTTTCATCAAGAATTCGGGCGCCGATCCCCGGGAAGTCCGCGTCAAGCTTCTGGAGGACGTCGCGCAGGGTCTCACCCTCTCCGCTCACCTCGGCAGCACCATCGGTGTAAGTCCGGAGAATCGTCGGAATCCGCACAGAAACGCTCATAGTTCAGTACCTTTCATGATTTCTAGGCGATTGCCGCACGGAATGCGTCAAGAGAGGGGCGGATCACAGCGGTGGGGCGCGCCTCGGCGGCCACCGCGTCGAGGGTCTTGAGACCGTCGCCGGTGTTGAGAACCACGGTCTCCGCCTCCGGGTCGAGCCTCCCCGCCGCGACCAGCTTGCGGAGCACGCCGACGGTGACACCTCCGGCGGTCTCGGCGAAGATGCCCTCGGTCCTGGCCAGCAACCGGATCGCGTCGACGATCTCGGGGTCGGTGACGTCCTCGACCGCGCCGCCGGTGCGTCGGGCGATGTCCAGCACGTACGGGCCGTCGGCGGGGTTGCCGATCGCCAGCGACTTGGCGATCGTGTCCGGCTTCACCGGGCGGATCACGTCGTGGCCCGCCTTGTAGGCGGCGGAGACCGGGGAGCACCCCTCGGCCTGGGCCGCAAAGATCTTGTACGGCCTGTCCTCGACGAGACCGAGCTCGATCAGCTCCTTGAAACCCTTGTCGATCTTCGTGAGCTGGGAGCCCGACGCGACCGGCACGACGATCTGGTCGGGAACGCGCCAGCCGAGCTGCTCGGCGATCTCGTACGCCAGCGTCTTGGAGCCCTCGGCGTAGTACGGCCGGAGGTTGACGTTGACGAAGCCCCACTTCTCGCCCAGCTCGTCGCCGATGAGCTCCGAGCAGAAGCGGTTCACATCGTCGTAGGTGCCCTCGATGCCGATGAGCCTGCCCCCGTACACGGAGGCCATGACGACCTTGGCCTGCTCCAGGTCCGCGGGGATGAACACGCAGGCGTCCAGCCCGGCCCGCGCGGCGGCGGCGGCAGCGGCACCGGCCAGGTTGCCGGTGGAGGAGCAGGAGAGGGTGTGGAAGCCGAAGTTACGGGCCGCCTCGACGGCGATGGCCACCACACGGTCCTTGAAAGAGTGCGTGGGGTTGCCGGAGTCGTCCTTCACGTGCAGCGAGCGCATGCCCAGCTCACGGGCGAGGTTGCCGGCGTTGACGAGCCTGGTCCAGCCGGGCTCCATGTTGGGCTTGGCGGCCACGTCGGCGGGGACGGGCAGCAACGAGCGGTAACGCCAGATGTTGGCCGGCCCCTCGGCGATCTGCTCCCGGGTCACCCGCCCGAAGTCGTAGGCGATCTCAAGGGGCCCGAAACATTCGGCACAGGCGAAGCTCGGGCCAAGGTCGTAGCGGGTACCGCACTCGCGACAGGACAGGGCCACGGCGGGGCCGAAGGGCTGGTTTTGCGTGTCTTCGACACGACCAAGCGAGGCGGTGGTGTTCTCAGTGGTTGCGAGCGCCATGAAGCGAGGCCTTTCCCTCATCTTCGTCTGCGGACCACCCTGGTCACAGACCGGAATTGGCACCTGTCCCGGCCGACCTCGTGTCGATCACGAGTCTTGAACCGGGATGGTTGCCGGGGCTTCGCAGGGCCGATCCCTCCACCCCTCTGGATGAGCAAATATTCAGTTGGAAACCTGACACGCAGGTCTTAAGCACTCTACATCGCCGTACCGCCGCCCCGGCCACTTGTCTCACTCTGCGAGACATGACGTGTTACCTGCCGGACAGAGCGCCCCGGCCCCGGGAGGCGCGCCGCCGCTGCCGGCAGGCACCGCGTCGCGGTGGACGTCCCGTGAAACCTCCCGCGCCAGACCGTGGCAGGCAGGTCAGGGTGCCTTGGCTCTCAGCGTGTAGGGGCTGGAGCCGCTCACCGAGACCACCCGGTAGCGGTAGAAGCCGGGCGGGCCGGTGTAGCTGATCTGCTCGTCGGAACCCGCGCCGTCGGAGGTGGCGACGGTGGCCCAGCTCGACCGTTGCCATCTTTGGAGGTAGAGGTCGAAGTCGACGCCGTCACCGCCGTCCAGGCAGGCGGAGTGCGTACCGGCGACGGCGGCCCGGTAGTACCGGCTCGGCTGGGAGACGGACTGGCCGTTGTTCAGCATGCCGGTGTAGACCTTCGGATAGCCGGTGCAGACCGCCGGAGCGGACGGGACGCCGCCTGGTGGGGTGGCGACGCCGCCGGTCAGCAGGGTCAGGTCGTAGGCGGTGAGGATCTCGTCGAGCGGCTGGAAGTAGGTGACACCCCCCGAGGTGCAGTTGCCGGAGCCGCCGGAGGTGACCCCCTGGGCCTGGTCCACCGAGATGAACGAGCCACCCGAGTCACCCGGCTCGGCGCAGACACTGGTACGAGTCAGGCCGTGGATGGTGCCCTGGGGGTAGGTGACACTGGCGCTGAGCTGCCGGACGAGGCCGCAGTGCCAGTCGGTGGTGGAGCCAGACCGGCAGATCGAGGCCCCCTCCAGGGCCGGCCTGGAGCCCGCGACGGGCACGGTACCGCCACTGCCGTCGCCCACCACCGGCTTGGGCGTCCAGCCGGCGTTCACCGCGACCCAGGCATAGTCGTTCTCGGGAAAGGACGACGCCCGGAAGACCCCCTGGGGCACCCGGTTGAAACCGGTGGTGGCATCACCCGTCTTACCGCAGTGACCGGCACTGACGAAACCCGCCTGGGCCCCGCGCATCACCGAGAAACCGACGGAGCAACGATTCGAAGTGCCGATGTAGTAGGCGTCGCCGCCCTGCACGTCAGTGAGGAGCCGGGGCCGCTCGGTGGACGGCACCACCTTCACCACACTTGAGTCGGCCCCCACGGCCTCCACGAGATCCTCGGTTGCCAGAGGGCTCTTCGACAGGATGACGATCCTGTTGTTCCTGGCGTCGACGAAGCGCACATCGCCCCCTCCGCCTTTTCCCGGCAGGTCCACGTTAAGGTCACTGATCAGCCCGGCGAGTTCGGTCAGCGACCGTTTGACGAGTTCGGCTCTGGCGCCCGCCGCGACGATCGTGGGGAGGTCGGCGGGGTCGGTGGTGGCCACCACGAGAGTCTGCGAAATGGTTCCCATCAGCCACGAGCCGCCGAAACGGTCGCCGAGCGCCTCGCGGAGGTCTGCCTCGATCCCCGACATACGGATCTCGTTGGCCAGACGTGCCTGCACCTGTTCCCTGGTCAGGCCCAGGTCGCGTTGGAGCGCCTCCAGCATGCCCGACGGCGGTTTCCAGGCGGACGCGGTGACCGGAACGTCCTGCGCCCGGGAGTCGGCGGCGACGGCCGGCACGCCCGTCAGGGTGAGCGCGGTGACCGCCAGCACGCAGCCCATGGCGACGACATGTCTGCGGGACATGGATCTCTCCTCGACCTCGGCTCTCACAGCAGGAGGGGGAGAACGCCGCACACCACAGATCGATCATGCGATACGGGCAACGCCACCCTAATCCAGCCGTTGCCTCCAAGGCCTCAAACGCCACACGCCACGCGGCAGACGATTTGAGGCCGTTCGGCGGCACGCCGGCCGGAGCCGGAGCGAGGACCGTGGCAGGCAGGTCAGGGTGCCTTGGCTCTCAGCGTGTAGGGGCTGGAGCCGCTCACCGAGACCACCCAGTAGCGGTAGAAGCCGGGCGGGCCGGTGTAGCTGATCTGCTCGTCGGAACCCGCGCCGTCGGAGGTGGCGACGGTGGCCCAGCTCGACCGTTGCCATCTTTGGAGGTAGAGGTCGAAGTCGACGCCGTCACCGCCGTCCAGGCAGGCGGAGTGCGTACCGGCGACGGCGGCCCGGTAGTACCGGCTCGGCTGGGAGACGGACTGGCCGTTGTTCAGCGTGCCGGTGTAGGTCTTCGGGTAGCCGTTGCAGTCCTGCTTGCCCGATGGAGCGGCGCCCGGGGAGATGTCACCCGACGAGGTGGCGGTGCTGTCGGTCAGCAGGGTCAGGTCGTAGGCGGTGAGGATCTCGTCGAGCGGCTGGAAGTAGGTGACACCACCCGTGGTGCAGTCCCCGGAGCCGCCGGAGGTGACCCCCTGGGCCTGGTCCACCGAGATGAACGAGCCACCCGAGTCACCCGGCTCGGCGCAGACACTGGTACGGCCCAGGCCGTGGATGGTGCCCTGGGGGTAGGTGACACTGGCGCTGAGCTGCCGGACGAGGCCACAGTGCCAGTCGGTGGTGGAGCCGGACCGGCAGATCGAGGCCCCCTCCAGGGCCGGCCTGGAGCCCGCGACGGGCACGGTGCCGCCGACGCCGTTGCTCACCACCGGCTTGGGCGTCCAGCCGGCGTTCACCGCGACCCAGGCATAGTCGTTCTCGGGAAAGGACGACGCCCGGAAGACCCCCTGGGGCACCCGGTTGAAACCGGTGGTGGCATCACCCGTCTTACCGCAGTGACCGGCACTGACGAAACCCGCCTGGGCCCCGCGCATCACCGAGAAACCGACGGAGCAACGACTCGCGACACCGACGTAGTAGGCGTCGCCGCCCTGCACGTCAGTGAGGAGCCGGGGCCGCTCGGTGGATGGCACCACCTTCACCGCCTCCGTGTCGAGGCCGGCGGCCTCGATGAGATCCTCCGCGACCAACGGCTCCGACGACAGCACGACGACCCTGTTGTTCCTCGCGTCGACATAGCGGACACTTCCCTCGTTCTTGGCGCCGGGTACCGACTGGTCGAGGCCGTTTATGTGCCTGTCGAGTTCCGCCAGCGACCGCTTGACGACCTCGGCCCGGGCGCCCGCCGCGATGATGTGGGGGATGTCGGCCTCGTCGGTGGTGGCCACCACGAGGGTCTGCGCGATGGTTCCCATCAGCCATGAGCCGCCGAAACGGTCACCGAGTCTCGCACGGAGCTCCGCCGCCACTCCCGTCAGGCGTGCCTCGTTGAGCAGGCGTGCCTGGGCCTGTTCCCTGGTCAGGCCCAGGTCGCGTTGGAGCGCCTCCAGCATGCCCGACGGCGGTTTCCAGGCGGACGCGGTGACCGGAACACCCGTCCCCCTCGGTCCGGCCGCGGCCGGCACGCCCGTCAGGGGGAGCACGGTGACCGCCAGCACGCAGCCCATGGCGACGACATGTCTGCGGGACATGGATCTCTCCTCGACCTCGGCTCTCACAGCAAGAGGGGGAGAACGCCGCACACCACAGATCGATCATGCGATACGGGCAACGCCACCCTAATCCAGCCGTTGCCTCCAAGGCCTCAAACGCCACACGCCACGCGGCAGACGATTTCGAGCGGATCTCGCCTCACCCTCGCGAGGGGCGAACCCCCGGACCCGCCGAGATCAGAAGCCGTAGGCGTCGCCCAGAGCGCCCTGGACGTACTTGCGCGCCTGGTGAATGCGGGACTTGGCGGTGCCCAGCGGGATGCGGAGCTGCTCGGCCACCTCGTTGTAGTCGAGCTGGCAGATGTCGCGCAGCACCAGTGCCTGGGCGAGGTCGGGCTTCTCCGCTTCCAAAGCCTCCATCACGTCGAGCAGGTCCAGCCGGGACCCGGCGATCACGCTCACCCTGGCGACGTCCGGCTTCTGCAGCGGCAACTCGTCCGAACTCTGCTCCGCGGCGCGACGCTTCAGCGAACGGTAGGTGGTCCTGGCGCAGTTGGCGGTCACGATGTGCAGCCAGGTGCTGAACTTGGCGCGCCCCTCGAAGCGACCGATGTTGCGTGCCACCGCCAGCAGGGTGTCCTGGCAGGCCTCCTCCGCGTCCTGCCGGAAGGGCAGGATGCGCCCGCAGTGCCGGAGCACCGCGGGCTCGATACGCTTCAGCAACTCGCCGAGCGCGCGGTGGTCACCTTGGGCGGCCGCCCGGGCCAGCTCCTCGGTCGTCTCGTCCAGCGCCATCACGAGCCCCCATCAGCGGTCACGGTCGCTGGACATCCTACGGTCGGGGATCCCCGTTGCCGACCTTCGGCTTCGTTACAAAAGTCGACAAACCCGAAATATGCTGATCTTCAGCCTTATATGTGCCCTCGGGAGGAGTCCTCCGGGAACACCGGACCGGTCGTCAAGGCGTCGTGAACCCCAGGGTGTAGGGGCTGGAGCCGCTCACCGAGACCACCCGGTAGCGGTAGGCACCGGCCGTGCCGGTGTAGCTGATCTGCTCGTCGGGACCCGAGCTGTCCGAGGCGGCGACGGTGCCCCAGCTGGTCCCCTTCCACTTCTCGAGGTAGAGGTCGAGATCGACGCCGTCGTCCCCGTCCAGGCAGCCATGGTGCTGGCCGGTGACGGTCGCCCGGTAGTAGCCGGTGCTCGGCCGGTAGGCGACCTGACCGCTCTCCAGACTACCGACGTAGATCTTCGGGTAGCCGGTGCAGGTGCCCGTGCTCGGCGAGGTGATCGCGTCGGTCACCAGGGTCAGGTCGTAGGCGGTGAGGATCTCGTTGATCGGCTGGAAGTAGGTGACACCCCCCGTGGTGCAGTCGCCGGAGCCACCGGAGGCGACTCCCTGGGCCTGGTCCACGGAGATGAACGAGCCACCCGAGTCGCCCGGCTCGGCGCAGACGTTCGTGCGGGTCAGCCCGGAGACCACACCCTGGGGGTAGGTGATGCTGGTGTCGCGCTGCAGGATGACCCCGCAGTGCCAGTCGGTGGTGGAACCGGACCGGCAGACCGAGGCCCCCTCGACGGCCACCTTGGAGCCGATGACGGACACGGTGCCGCCGATGCCGTTGCTGACCGCCGGCTTGGGCATCCAGTTGTGGTTCACCGCGACCCAGGCGTAGTCGCTGCCCGGGAAGACAGATGCCTGGAAGGTCCCCTGGGGCACCCGGTTGAAACCGGTGGTGGCATCACCCGTCCTACCGCAGTGACCGGCACTGACGAACCCCGCCTGGGCTTCGTGGGTCACCGAGAAACCGATCGAGCAGCGGCTCGCGACACCGACGTAGTAGGCATCGCCGCCCTGTACGTCGTGGAGCGGCTGGGGTTGCTCGGTGGACGACACCACGCTCACCGCGTCCGTGTCCACATTCGCGTTCTTGATGAGGTTATCGGCCACCGTGGGTTGCGCGGACAGGACGACCACCTTGTTCCTCTTCGCATCGACGTAGCGCACGCCCGCCACACGTGGCTTGGCGGGCAACAGGGCATCGACCTTCTCCTTGATCAGGAGGAGTTCCACCATCGACCGGGGGACGATCTCGGCCCGGGCGCCCGCCGCGATGATGTGGGGGATGTCGGCCTCGTCGGTGGTGGCCACCACGAGGGTCTGCGAAGTGGCTCCCACCAGCCATGAGCCGCCAAAACGGTCGGCGAGCCTCCTGCGGAGCTGCGTCGCGACCGGAACCATGCGAGCCTCGTTGAGCAGCCGCGCCTGGGCCTGCCGCCTGGTCAGTCCCAGATCGCGTTGGAACGCCTCCAGCATGCCCGACGGCGGCTTCCGGACGGATGTGATGACCGGAACACTCTTCGTCCGGGGTCTGGCGGCGGCCGGCACGCCCGTCAGGGTGAGCGCGGTGATCACCAGCACGCAGCCCGTGACGACGGCATGTCTGCGGGACATGATTCCCTCCTCGACCTCGGCTTTCACAGCAAGAGGGGGAGAGCGCCCCGCGGGCAACGCCACCCTAATCCAGCCGTTGCCCCTAAGCCCCCAAAAGCCACACGCCACGCGGGCGCCCCTTGGAACGCCCCGGGCCGGGTTCCCCGTCTTCCCAACCGGCGCCATCAGGGGGGCCGCGCTTCCGATCCATCACCGAAAAGTCATGAAACCGGGACGCACTAACTGAGCTACCGACAAGAGCTGACACACTCAAATGAACGCCATTCTTCCTTGGCCTGAAGAGCAGGGCATCCCGGCCGGGCGCCGGTTAATCTTCTGGACAAGCGTGTCCCTAGCCAGTGAAGGGATCTGTTGACTTCCTCCCCTCCCTGAAGGGAGGGGATTCCCACGGTCGCCCGTGAGGGTTCCTGCTTCACCGCCGGCTGCCCGCCAGGAGGAATCTCCCTTGAGGTCTTACACCGGCTCCACAGGCGTTTCACCTCTCCGCCAGCCCGGCGGCGAGGATGTTCTTGGCGGCGTTGACGTCCCGGTCGTGGACGGCGCCGCAGGCACACACCCACTCGCGAACACCCAACGGCATGGACCGCTGGAGGGCGCCACAGGCCGAGCACAACTTCGAGGAGGGAAACCACCGGTCCACGACCAGGAGTTCCCGCCCGTACCACTGCGCTTTGTACCCCAGCATGGACCGCAGTTCCCGCCAGGAGGCGTCCGAGATCGCGCGGGCCAGACTGTGGTTTTTCACCATGTTGCGCACCGTGAGGTCTTCGATCGCGATCACTTGGTTCTCGCGGACGATCGAGGTGGTGACCTTGTGCAGGAAGTCGCGGCGGCGGTCGGCGATCCGGGCGTGCGCCCGCGCCACCGTGAGCTTGGCCTTGACCCGGTTCGCCGAACCTTTCTCCTTGCGGGCCAGGCTTCGCTGAGCCTTGGCGAGCCTACGCCGGTCGGCCCGCTCATGACGCGGGTTGGTGACCTTGCCGTCGGCGTCGGTCACGCCCGGGATCGGCCGCGACAGGGTGACCAAGGAGGTGATCCCGGCATCCACCCCGACCATGTCACCGGTCGGGGTCAGCGGGCGGATGCGGTCCTCACACAGGATCGACACGAACCAGCGCCCCGCCGCGTCCTTCGACACCGTCACCGTGGACGGCTCCGCGCCCTCGGGCAGCGGACGCGACCACACGATGTTCAGTGGCGCGGTCATCTTCGCCAGGGTGATCCGCCCGTTTCGGTAGGTGAACGCCGAGCGGGTGTATTCGGCGCTGAGCCGGGACTTCTTCTTGGACTTGAACGTCGGGTACTTGGCGCGTTTGGCGAAGAAGTTCGTGAACGCCGCCTGCAGGTGGCGCAGTGCCTGCTGGAGCGGCACCGACGACACCTCGTTCAGGAAGCCGAGATCATCGGTGCGCTTCCACTCGGTGAGCGCCGCCGAGGACTGCACGTAGGAGACCTTGCGGCCTTCCAGCGTGTAGGCGCGGGTGCGTTCTTCGAGGGCTTTGTTGTAGACGAGGCGCACGCAGCCGAACGTCCGGGCGAGCTCTTCGGCCTGCTCGGGGGTCGGGTGGCAGCGGAACTTGAAGGCCCGCTTCACGATCTGCGCCATGTCTCACGTTCTACCACCAGATCAGTTAAGTGCGAACGCGAGTTCGATTCACATCCGTGCGGCCCCGTGCCGCGTTTCCTCCCCCGCCTGAAGGCAGGGGTCTCCACACTGGAGGATTTGATGAACGCGATCCTCGTGGCCTCCAACCGCGGTCCCGTCTCCTTCACCCTCTCCGAGGACGGCTCCCTGTCCATGCGCAGGGGAGGGGGCGGCCTGGTGTCGGGCCTGTCGGAGGTCGCGAAGGACCTCGACGTCCTCTGGGTCTGCGCTGCGCTGTCCGACGGCGACCGCGGAGCGGTGCGGCTGGCGCCCGGCGGCCGCCTCGACCGGGCGGGCTACGAGACCGGGGCGCTGCGCATGCTTGACATCCCCCCGGCGACCTTCCACCGCGCGTACAACGCGGTCGCCAACTCCACGCTCTGGTTCGTCCACCATCTGCTGTACGACACCCCCAACAGACCGCATTTCGACGCCAGGTTCCGCAGGGAGTGGGAGTCCTACCGGGCGTACAACGAGACGTTCGCGACGGCGCTGGCCGAGGATGCCCCGCACGGGGCGCGGGTGATGGTGCAGGACTACCACCTGAGCCTGGTTCCGGCCATGCTCCGGGGGGAACGGCCCGACCTGCGGGTAGCCCACTTCTCGCACACCCCGTGGGCCCCGCCCGAATACTTCAGCCTGCTCCCCGACGACGTCGCGACCGAGGTCCTGGAGGGCATCCTGGGCGCCGACCACGCGGGTTTCCTGACCGCCCGCTGGGGCGAGGCGTTCATGGACTGCTGCGAGACCGTGCTCGGCGCCCGGGTCGAGCGCGCGAGCCGTACGGTCACGCACGAGGGCAGGACCACCCGGGTCGGCACGCACAGCCTGGGCGTGGACGGCAAGGCACTCTGGGCACGGGCCTCCGAGCCCGACGTGGAGTCGCACATGGCCGCGCTCCGCGCCCAGGTGGGCGACCGCAGGCTGATCGTGCGGATCGACAGGACGGAGCTGTCGAAGAACATCGTCAGGGGTCTGGTCGCCTACCGGGAGTTCCTCTCGGCCCACCCGGAGTGGCACGGCCGGGTCACCCACCTCGCCTTCGCCTACCCGTCCCGGCACGACCTGCCCGAGTACCGCGAGTACACCGCGGCGGTGCAGCGCTGTGCCAAGGAGATCGAGGACGAGTACGCCACCGAGGACTGGGACCCGCTGATCCTCAACGTCGACGACGACTACCCGCGCTCGCTCGCCGCCTACCGGCTGGCCGACGTGCTGCTGGTCAACCCGATCCGCGACGGCATGAACCTGGTGGCCAAGGAGGGGCCGATCCTGTCGCCGGGCAGCGCGCTGGTGCTGTCGCGAGAGGCGGGCGCCGCCGCCGAGCTGGGCGAGCACGCGGTGACCGTCAATCCCTACGACGTCTCGGCCACGGCCGCCGCGCTACACGAGGGGCTGACGATGCCCGAGGCCGAGCGTGCCAGGAGGGGCGCCCTGCTGGCCACGGCGGCGACCGCGCTTCCGCCGCACCGGTGGTTCGCCGAGCAGCTCGACGCTCTCGGATAAGGACAGGAAGCTTCGGACCCTCGTGAGATAGTTTTCACGGCTGTCTACCTTTTTACCTACGGGGAGCCTGAATTGACCGCGATCGCCCCCGTCAGGCTGATCCGCGACCGCGCGACCTGGCTGATCTACCTGCAGCTCGGTGTCTTCGCCACCTATCTGTACGGCCTCAGCGCCGCGCTCCCGCTGCTCCGCATCGACCAGGGCATCTCCCAGGCGGTCGCCGGGCTGCACGGGACCTCGATGGCCCTGGGCGGCATCATCACCGGCCTCGCCCTCCCCTGGTTGACGAGGAGAATCGGCCGCCGGGCCGTCACCTGGACCGGACTGGCCGGGATGAGCGTCGGCACGCTCCTGGTCGCGGCGGCCCCCACCACGCTGTCGATCACCCTCCTCGGCTACGGCGTCGCCAGCGGGATGTCCTCCATCACCCTGTACTCGGGCATGGCCGCGCTCGACGACCACCACGGTCCCGCGAGCCCGGCGGCGATCAGCGAGGCCAACGCGGTCTGTGTGATCGTCGGCATCGGGGTCCCCTTCGTGGTCAGCGCCACCGCGCAGAGCGTCTTCGGCTGGCGGGCGGCGCTACTGGTACCCGCCGTGCTGACCGTGCTACTCGCGCTGCTCATGGGGCGCGTCTGGATTCCGGAACGGGGGGACACGGCGGCCGGAACCGCCCCGGAGGCCGGGTCCCGCTTCGGCTGGCGCTTCTACCTGGCCGGGGCCGTGCTGTTCTGCTGCGTCGCGATGGAGTTCTGCTTCAACCTGTGGGCGGCCAAGCTGTTCTCCGACCAGACCGGACTGCCCGCGGCGGTGGCGGCGACCGCGGTCGCGGCGTTCACCGCCGGGTTGGCGGTGGGGCGGCTGGCCGGGGGTCAGCTGGCCCTGCGGGTGCCGCCGACCGCGCTGTTCATCGGGGCGCTCCTGGTCACCGCCGCCGGATGGGCGATCTTCTGGCTGAGCGAGGACCCGGTGTTCTCCTACGCGGGCCTGGCCGTATCCGGACTGGGGGTCGCGCTGCACTTCCCGATGGCGCTGTCGCGGGTGCTGGCCGCCTCCGGCGGGCGGCGGGACCAGGCGTCGGCCCTGGCCTCGATCTTCGCCGGCCTGGCGGTGGGGAGCGGGCCGTTCCTGCTCGGCGCGCTGGCCGACGGGTTCGGCACCCAGCAGGCGTTCCTCATGGTCCCGGTCCTGATCGGGCTGGCCGTCGGCGGGCTACTGTTCGGCTCCGCCAGGCGCGCCTGAGCGGGCAGGCCGGCGGTACCGCTCAGCGGGGCGCCTCTCCCTCGATGGCGTCGGCGATCGAGCTGAGAAGCTCCAGGACCCCCGGGGGCCCGTCCACCACGATGTCGGCCTCCACCTCGATCTCGGGCGACCCGCTGAACACCGTCACCCCCGGCAGCCCGGAGGCTCGCACCGCCGCGAACGCCGCGAGATCTCCCAGGTCGTCCCCGGCGAATAGCACGGACCTGGCGGTCCGCTCGCGCAGGAAGGCGCTCAGCGCCACCCCCTTGTCCATCCCCGGCGGGCGCAGCTCCAGCACGAACTTGCCCGGCTCCACCACCAGCCCGGCCTTGGCGGCCAGCACGGCGACCGGCTCGCGCAGCGCCTCAAGCGTCGCCCACGGGTCGGCGGCCTGCCGGGTGTGCACGGCCATCGCCCGCTCCTTGTCCTCGACCCTGACCCCATCCCACCCCTCGGCCAGCGCGGGGAGCCCCGCCCGGACCAGGTCGAGGCCCGGGTGGACGGGCGGCGCGGCCAGCACACCCGCCTCCCAGCGTTCGAGGCCGTAGTGGCCGAGCACCACCACGCCGGGCACGCCGGCCAGAGAGCCGTACTCGACGGCCGTGGCGGCCGGGCGGCCGGTCACGATCACCACGGCGCCGACCAGGCCGCCGAGCCTGGCCAGCACCCCGGGCCCATCAGGGTGAATTCTGGCCTCCGCGGGGTCGGAGACGATCGGGGACAGCGTGCCGTCGAAGTCGAGCCCGATCACCGCTCCCCCGGGGTCGGCCACGATCGCCTTCAGCCCGTCGGGCGGGTTCGCCGTCATGTCCGGCTCCTCTCCGTCTTCACCGTCTCATCGGTCTCATCGGCCCCGCCCTCCGGCGATCGTCCGCCCGACCGGTCGTACCCGGAGATCGGCGACGCAAGCCATCTTTCTGGCTTCTCGGCCAACCCGGGCACGCCGCATCGGTCCCACCCTCCGCGATCGGTTACCCGGCATCAGGGGCGAAAGCCCGTCTTCCGGGCGGCTCGGTCGCTCCGGCGCGTCTCACGGAGCCGGCGCAGGCGCTTGACCAGCATCGGATCGTGGGCAAGTGCCGCGGGTAGCTCGATGAGCTCACTGAGCAGCTGGTAGTAGCGCGTCGCGGAGATGTCGAAGGCCTCGCGGACCGCCTGCTCCTTGGCCCCCGCGTGGCGCCACCACCGGCGCTCGAAGGCGAGCAACTCCTGCTCCCTGTCGGTGAGAGCACGCGATGCGGGCTCTCGGGCAGCCCCGCCGTCGGCACTGTCGCCGGCACTGTCGCCGGAGCTCGGCTCGGTGTCCATGGCTTCCTCCTCGGTCGGGGCACATGGCGATGACACCGCGCACACGCGGCCCGAAGTCAGAATAGTCCGGAATTTCGCGCTGTTCATGACGGATGCGGAGCCGTACAGTCACCAAGTGTGACCTCTGTCATCAGCCTTCTCACCGACTACGGACTGGAAGACGGCTACATCGCCGCCTGTCACGGCGTGATCGTCGGGATCTCTCCGGAGTCGCGGATCATTGACGTTTGCCATCTGGTGCCTCTGGGAGACGTGCGGCGCGGTGCGGCGATCCTGGCCCAGACGATCACCTACCTGCCTCCCGGCGTGCACGTCGCCGCGGTGGATCCCAGCGGCTCGCGCAGGGCCGTGGCGGTCGAGGCCGGCGACCACGTGTTCCTGGGCCCGGACAACGGGCTGCTGTCGTGGGCGATCCACGCCAGCGGAGGGGCACGGGCCGCCTACGAGCTGTCCAACGAGGAGTTCTTCCTGCCTCCTCTCTCGCCGACCTTCCACGGGCGCGACCTCTTCGCGCCCGTCGCGGCGCATCTGGCGATCGGGCGGCATCCGGCCGAACTGGGGCCGGAGATCCCGATAAACCGATTGATCTCGCTGCCCGCGCCCACCTCGACGGTCCAGGACGACTATGCCGAGGGGGAGGTGCTGTCGGTCAACCGGCACGGCAACGTCCAGCTGTCGATCGGCGCCGCCGACCTGGTGACGCTGGGTGTCTCACCGGGGGACACACTGGTGGTCTGGCTGGGCGGATGGCGGCTCGCGGTGCCGTTCAAGGAGTCCTTCACCGCGGTCCCTCCCGGGGAGGTCGTGGCCTTCGTCGACTCGGTCGGACTGGTCGCGCTGGCGATCAACTCCGGCGACGCCTCCCAACGGCTGGGCCTGCCGCCGGGAGCCCGCGTGCGTCTCTCGCCCGCGCCGTGACATGCGGGTCGGCGGCCGGCCCACGGATTTCCGCCGGGCCCGCTCCCCGAAGGGGGGATGTTACCTAGCAAGCGCTTGTGTCATATTGGCCCTATGACCGCACCCGTGATCAACGGCTGGTTCACCGTGGACGGCGGCACCGCGCACCTGCTCGGCACCCGCTGCGCGGACTGCCGGACCGTCTACTTTCCGCCCCGGACGGGCTTCTGCCGCAACCCGTACTGCGACGGCGAGGACCTGGTGGAGACGCGCATGCCGCGCCGGGGCACCGTGTGGTCCTACACCAACTCCTGCTACCCGCCGCCCGCCCCGTTCGTGACCGCCGATCCCTATGTTCCCGTCACCCTCGCGGCGGTGGAGCTGACGGGGACGGGGATCGTCGTGCTCGGCCAGGTCAAGGACCTCACGGTGGACGACCTGCGGGTGGGCATGGAACTCGAACTGACCACGGGCCCGCTCGCCGACGGCCCGCCGGTCTGGATGTGGGGCGCCCTCGGCACCACCGGCACCACAGCGGAGCGACGGAACGGGGAGAGTTCATGAGCGACGTCGTCATCCTCGGCGCGGGAATGCACCCCTGGGGCAAGTGGGGGCGGCCCTTCGTCGAGTACGGGGTGGCGGCGGCCAGGGCCGCGCTGCGCGACGCGGGTCTGGAATGGACGGACGTGCGGTTCGTGGTGGGTGCCGACACCATCAGGAACGGCTACCCGGGCTTCGTCGCCGGCGCCACCTTTGCCCAGGCCATGGGCTGGAACGGGGCGCGCATCGCCTCCTGCTACGCGGCGTGCGCCTCGGGCGCGCAGGCGCTGGACATCGCCAGGACCCGCATCCTGGCCGGCCTCTGCGACGTGGCACTGGTCGTCGGCGCCGACTCCACACCGAAGGGGTTCTTCGCGCCGGTGGGCGGCGACCGCCCCGACGATCCCGACTGGCTCAGGTTCCGGCTGCTCGGCGCCACCAACCCGGCGTACTTCGCGCTCTACGCGCGCAGGCGGATGGCCCTGTACGGCGACACCGCCGAGGACTTCGCCGCCGTCAAGGTGAAGAACGCCCTCGCCGGCTCGACCAACGAGAACGCCCGTTACCGCAGGACCGTCACCGTCGCGCAGGTACTCGCCTCCCCCCTGGTGGCCGACCCGCTGCGGTTGATGGACATCTGCGCCACCTCCGACGGCGGCGCCGCGCTGGTCCTGGCCTCCGCGGAGTTCGCCCGCCGCCACGGCGTGAGCCGCCCGGTGCGGCTCGCGGCCGTCTCCACGGTGACACCGTCCTTCCCCAGCACCGTGCTCGAACTACCGGACTTCGCCACCGACTCCACCGCGGCGGTGCCGCCCCCCGAGCGCCCGTTCCGCGCCGCCATCGCCCACGCCGCCTACGAGGAGGCGGCCCTGGGCCCCGACGACCTGTCGTTCGCCGAGGTGTACGACCTGTCCACCGCGCTGGAGCTCGACTGGGTCGAGGACCTCGGCCTCTGCGCGCGGGGCGAGGCCGCGAAGCTGCTGCGCGCCGGAGACACCGCGCTCGGCGGCCGGATCCCGGTGAATCCCTCCGGCGGGCTGGCCTCCTTCGGCGAGGCGGTCCCCGCCCAGGCCATCGCCCAGGTCTGCGAGCTGACCTGGCAGTTGAGGGGCGTGGCGGGAGCCCGGCAGGTGGAAGGCGCCCGGATCGGGCTGGCGATCAATCAGGGTCTGTTCGGCCACGGCTCTTCGATCATTGCCACAAGCTGACCATTCTTGACCCTCCCCAAAGCATGTCGCTGGATAGTCTCACTCCCGTTACTTTGAGTAGCCGCGCGCAGACGGTCCGTTCCAGAGGCCCCAGACACTGCCGCGATTTCCTTCCAGGGGGAACCACACATGATTCGTCGTCTTCTCATCACTTCCGCGTGCGTCGGCATCGCCGTCCTCGCACCGGCCGTGGCCGCTTCCGCGTCCACGTCCTCCACCACCTCCACCACCAAGGCCGCGACCAAGGCCGTGGCCAAGGCCAAGGCCGCCAAGGCCGACTGCTGCGGCGTCGGCGTCGTCAGCGCGCCGCTCGCCGTCGCCTGCCCGACCGCCGTGGTCGCGGCTCCCACCGTGGTCGCGGCTCCCGTGTACGGGGGCGGCATCTACGGCGGCGGCGTCTACGGGGCCGGCTGCGGCGGCGTCTACGGCGGCGGGATCTACGGGGGCGGGATCTACGGCGGCGGCGTCTACGGCGGCGGCGTCTACGGCGGCGGGATCTACGGCGGCGGCATCGGCGGTGGCATCCTCGGCGGCGGCATCGGCCGGGGCAACAACATCGTCGGCGGCGGCAACGTGATCAGCAGCGGTAGCGGCGTCGGCCACGGCGTCGGCATCGGCGGCCTCGTCGGCATCGGCGGCGTCGGCGTCGACATCCTCTAGTCAGGGCGGCATCCTGCCGTAGCGCAGAAGGGCGCGGCCCCCACATCTCGTTGTGGGGGCCGCGCCTTCCGCTTCTCCTGACCCTGCTACGCGTGCGTCACGTGGTGGGTCTCGGCGAAGTGGCAGGCGCTCGCGAGCGCGGTGCCCGGCCGGATCCGCAGCGGCGGCTCCTCGACGGCGCAGATCTCCGCCGCCTTCCAGCACCGCGTACGGAATCGGCAGCCCGACGGCGGGTTGGCCGGGGACGGCGGGTCACCGTGGAGGATGATCCGTTCGCGCCGCTCCCGCCCCTCCGGGTTGGGCACCGGCACGGCCGACAGCAGTGCCTGGGTGTAGGGATGGGCGGGCCGGTCGTAGATCTCGGTCTCCTTGCCGAGCTCGACCATCTTCCCCAGATACATCACTCCGACCCGGTCGGAGATGTGCCGGACCACCGACAGGTCGTGGGCGATGAAGACGTAGGCGAGGCCGAACTCGTCCTGCAGCCGTTCCAGCAGGTTGACGACCTGCGCCTGGATCGACACGTCCAGCGCGGAGACCGGCTCATCGCACACGATGATCTCAGGCTGGAGCGCGAGCCCTCGGGCGATGCCGATGCGCTGGCGCTGGCCACCGGAGAACTGGTGCGGGTAGCGGTTGACATGGTCGGGGTCCAGCCCCACGACCTCCAGGAGTTCCTGCACCCGGCGGCGCCGGTCGCCCTTGGGGGCCGCGTCCCGGTGGATCTCGAACGGCTCGCCGACGATGTCGCCCACGGTCATCCGGGGGTTCAGCGAGGTGTAGGGGTCCTGCATGACCATCTGGATGTTGCGGCGGACCCGCTTGAGCTCGCCGCCCCTGGCCTGGGCGACCTCCCTGCCGTTGATCCTCACCGATCCCGAGGTGGGCCGCTCCAGCGCCATCAGGAGTTTGGCCAGCGTGGACTTGCCACAGCCTGACTCCCCCACGATGCCGAGCGTCTCGCCCCGGCGCAGGTCGAAGGAGACCCCGTCGACCGCCCTGATCGCGCCGATCTGCTTGCGCACCACGACGCCCCGGGTCAGCGGGAAGTGCTTGACCAGGTCACGAACCTCAAGAATCGGCTCACTCGTGGCTGCCATCGAGGACCTCCCTCCAGTAGTGACACGCGCTGGCGCGCATGGGGCCGATCTCGTACAGCGGGGGCGCGTCGGTGACGCAGTCGTTCTGGCGGTAGGGACACCGGGGGTGGAAGGAACAGCCCGAGGGCATGTCGAGGAGGTTCGGCGGCATGCCCTTGATGGCGAAAAGCCGCTGCCCCTTCTGGTCGACCCTGGGAACCGAGTCGAGCAGGCCCTTGGCGTACGGGTGGGCGGGCTCCCGGTAGATGTCGTGCACGGGGGCCTTCTCCACGATCCGCCCGCCGTACATGACCGCGATCCTGTCGGCGACGTCCGCCACCACGCCGAGGTCGTGGGTGATCAGGATCAGGCCCATGTCGCTCTCGCGCCGCAGTTCGGCCAGCAGCTCCATGATCTGGGCCTGCACCGTCACGTCGAGGGCCGTGGTCGGCTCGTCGGCGATCAGCACCTCCGGATCGAGCGCGATCGCCATCGCGATCATGATGCGCTGGCGCATCCCCCCGGAGAACTGGTGCGGGTAGTCGTGCACCCGCTGCCCGGCACCGGGGATGCGGACCCGGTCCATCAGCTCGATCGCCTTCCTCTGCGCGTCACGCCTGGAGGCACCCCGGTGCACCCGGAACATCTCGCCGATCTGGAAACCGACGGTGAACACCGGGTTCAGCGCGGAGAGCGCGTCCTGGAAGATCATCGCGATCCGCCGGCCGCGAATCTGGGAGCGGGCCTGCTCGGGCAGCCCGAGCAGATCCGTGCCCCGGAAGCGGATCTCCCCTCTGGAAACGCGGGCCGGTGGCGTGTCGAGGATGCCCATGATGGCCTGTGCGGTCACCGACTTGCCCGAGCCCGACTCGCCGAGCACGGCGAGCGTCTCCCCGGGGTTCAGCGAGTAGCTGACCCCGTTGACCGCCCTGACCACACCCTGCCTGGTCATGAACTCCACGTGCAGGTCGTCGACGGCGAGCAGCGGCTCACCGCCGGGAGCCCGGCCGGCCGGCACCACCGGTGTCGAGGTCTTCTTCACGGGTCCCCCTACCGCAGCTTCGGGTCGAGGGCGTCGCGGACGGCGTCGCCCAGCATGATGAAGGCCAGCACCGTCAGGCTCAGGAACAGTGCCGGGAACAGCAGCGGCCACGGAGCCTCCAGGAAACGCTCCCTGGCGTCGGAGATCATGAGCCCCCACGAGATGTCGGGCGAGCGCAGGCCCACCCCGAGGAACGACAGGCCGGCCTCGGCGGCGATGAAGGTGCCCAGGTTGATCGTGGCGACCACGATCACCGAGGCGACCGCGTTCGGCAGGATGTGCCGGAACATGATCCTCGGCGCGGAGGCGCCGAGCGCCCGCGCCGCGAGCACGTAGTCCTGGCCCTTGGCGGTGATCACCGCCGCCCGCATGATCCGGTACGTCATCGGCCAGGCCAGCACCGCCAGCGCGAGCATGACCGTCCACACGTTGCCCGTGCGGAAGATCGCCAGGATGAGCAGCGCACCGAGGATCGACGGGATCGCGAAGAAGATCTCCGTGATCCGGGAGAGCAGCGTGTCCAGCGCACCGCCCCTGAACCCGGCGAGGAGGCCGAGCAGACCGCCCACCAGCGCGGTGACGACCGTGGTGCTCAGGCCGACGACCATCGAGTTACGGGCGCCGTGCACGACGCGGGAGTAGACGTCGCAGCCGAGGTTGTCGGTGCCGAACCAGTGCACGGCGCTCATGCCCTGCCTGGCCTGGGCCAGATCGCAGGTCGCGGCGTCGAACGGGTTCACCGAGGTGAACAGCGAGGGGAACACAGCCATGGTCACCAGGACACCGATGAGGACCGCCGAGCCGACGAAGAGCGGCCGGCGGCGCAGGTCGTACCAGGCGTCGGTCCACAGGCTCGCGGCCCTGGGCGGTCTGGACCGCCTGGACGTTCTCACGTGCCTTCCCGGTCCACCGTCCCGGGGCTTCTTCGCCGGGGCAAGGGCGTCACTCATAGCGGATCCTCGGGTCGAGCACGGCGTAGAGCAGGTCGACGACCAGGTTGGCCAGGATGTAGATCAGCACCAGCACCGTCACGATGCCGACGACCACCGGCTGCTCGCGCAGGTAGACGGAGCTGAACAGCTGCTGGCCGATTCCCGGCAGGTTGAAGATCGTCTCGGTGATCACCGCACCGCCCATCAACGCGCCGAGATCGGCACCGAGATAGGTGATCAGCGGGATCAGCGCGTTGCGCAGCGCGTGCCGGCCGACGACCCGGCTCCGGGGCAGGCCCTTGGCCACCGCGGTGCGGATGTAGTCGGCACGCATGATCTCCACCAGGCTGTTCCTGGTGAGCCGGGTGAGGTAGGCGATCGACGTCCCGGCGAGCACGAAGCCGGGCAGCAGGTAGCTACGCCAGCCCTCCGACACGCCCGCGACGGGGAAGAGGTCGATCCCGGCCTGCTTGAGCCGCACGCCCAGCAGCAACTGGAGCACGAAGCCGGTGACCAGGACGGGCACCGAGATCAGCACCAGCGTGGCGGCCAGGATCAGCGAGTCGCCGGCGTGGCCGTGGCGCAGCGCGGCGTACAGGCCGAGGCCCACGCCGATGACCGCCTCCATCACCAGGGCGGTCACCGCCAGGTTGATGGTCACCTGGAACTTGCCCGCCATGATGTCGCCGACCCCGACGCCGGCGAAGGTGGTGCCGAAGTCGCCGCCCAGCAGGCCGACGATGTAGTACCAGTACTGCACCAGGAACGGATCGTTCAGGTGGTACTGCTCGCGCAGGATGCCGACGATGTCGGGGTCCATGCGCTTCTCGCCCGCCAGCGCCGCGATGGGGTCACCGGGCAGCGCGAAGACGATGGCGTAGATGAGCAGGGTGGCGCCCAGCAGGACTGGTATCGCCTGGATCAGGCGCCTGAGAACGTAACGGCCCATTCAAGCCTCCCGTACGTGCCCGGGGGTGATTCGCGGACCGGCGGGTCGCGCGGTGCGGCGAGATCACCCCCGGGCTGTCGGCGGGGCCGGGCTCCTGCCCGGCCCTCAGCCGGTCGTCAGCCGGCCTTCTCGACCTCGGTCCACTTGATCTGGTTGAGCAGGTCGATCTTCACGCCCTTGACGTTCTGGGAGAACGCGCCGTTGGTCCGGTAGAAGTACACCGGGATGTAGGGCATCTCCCTGATCAGGATGTCGTCGGCCTGCTGGTAGAACTTCAGGCCCTCCTCCTGCGTCCGGGCGGAGTCGCCCTTGGCGAGGAGCGTGTCGAACTCCTGGTTCGACCAGCCGGCGTAGTTGGAACCGGTCTTGATCGCGATGGTGGAGAAGATCGGGGTCAGGTAGTTCTCCGCCGAGGGGTAGTCGATCGCCCAGCCCATGCGGAACATACCGCCGTAGGTCTTCTGGTCGAGCTCGTCGAGGATCCCGGCGAACTTCTCGAACGGCTTGACCTTCACCTCGACGCCCAGGTTGGCGCGGAGGCTGTTGGCGACGGCCTCGATCCACTCCTTGTGCGGGCCGTCGGAGTTGTAACCCAGCTCCAGGGTCTTGGGGCCGTTGTTGGCGGTGTACTGCTCGTTGGCCTTGGCCGGGTCGTAGACGCAGACCGCGCAGGCGCCGGCGCGGTACCCGTCGAGCAGCGGGTTGATGAAGTCGTCCGCCGGGGCCCGCGTGCCGGAGAAGACCTTGTCGGCGATGGTCTCGCGGTCGATGGCCATGGAGATGGCCTCGCGGACCTTCACGTTCGCGTACGTCTTGTTGTACTGCATGGGGAAGCCGATGTAGGCGACGCCGGCGTCCGCCTGGTCCAGGTAGCGCTCGCCGAACTCCGACTTGGCCCTGGCGATCGCGGACGGGGGCAGCGAGTCGTGGATGTCGAGGTTGCCCGCGGCCAGGTCGTTGAACGCGGTCTCCGAGCTCGTGTAGAGCTTGAACTGGAGCTTGGTGAACTTCGGCTTCGTCCCGGGGAACCTGTCGTACCGGGTGAGGTCGATCGACTGGTCGGTGCCCTTGTTGAACGGCTTGTCGAACTGGAAGTAGCCCTGGCCGATCGGCTTCTTGGCGTACTCCTCGGTGATCCTGCCGTCGGCGCCGAAGGCCGCCTTGGGCAGCGGGTAGAACGCCGTGTAGCCCAGCATGGTCTTGAACTGGGAGAACGGCTTGCTGAGGGTGACCCTGAAGGTGCTCTCGTCGACGACCTTCAGGCCCTTCATCTCCTTGGTGGAGACGGTCCTGCCCTCACCCGGGTTCAGGTCGGCCCAGCCGTCGATCCGGCTGAAGAAGCCGTTGGCGCTCTGCGCGTTGTCCTGGTTGGCCGCGTAGTTCCACGCGTCGACGTAGTTCTGCGCGGTCAGCTTCTCGCCGTCGTGCCAGGTGTAGCCGGGCTTGAGGCTGACCGTCCACACCCTGTTGTCCTTCGACTCGATCGACTCGGCGACCTCGTCCACGACCTGCTTGTTCCCGTCGTAGCTGACCAGCGGCGCGAAGACGGCGGCCAGGACCTCCGCCCCCTCGGACTCGGTGGTGTCACCGGGGTAGAAGAGCTTCTGCGGCTCGCCGAGCTCCATCCGAACCGGCAGGTCGCCCGAGGCCGTACCGCCCGAGGACGCCGAGTTGCCGCACGCGGCCAGCGCGAGGGCGAGTAGCGCGGCGCCGGCGGTGAGCCGCGCACCCTTGGTAACGCGCATTGAGGTAGATCCTCCTTTTTCAGGCTCGCGTCGACAGGGAGATCCGCAGCCCGAGCAGCACGAAGGAGGATCTTCTGGTCCCTGCCTCCCGCCACCCAGGTCCGGGCACTGACGTCACACCGACCGGTCGCGGCTGTTCCGTACCGCTGCACACCGATTCGCATCTGTGATGTTGCAGTTCGGTCACGCATGAACCGGTTCCGCGTTGTACGTCCGCCAACTCGACGAAGCCAAGATCCCAGATGCCCCTAAAGGGGACATGCAGGGATACACATATCAATAACGGTCAGGCCAAACTACCCCCATGCCGACAGTGCTCGCATCCATTGCCTTTCCCTGCCCCCGAGCTGGGCCCACTCTGGCCGGGGCGCGAAAGAGCCGGTCGCTCGCATGCGGAGCGCACAATTACCCTGGAACCTCTTTCCCGGAGATCCCGTCCAATGTGTGCGGCAGGACGCCGCCGCAGGCGCTTCATCCACCCACATCCAATAGAGTCCTTGCCATGAGCCAGCCGGAATCCGCGATCGCGGACGCCCAGGCGGGCGGCCCGAGTAACGGCACCCCAGAGCCGCTGGCCAAGCTCGCCGCGCGTTACGGACTTCGGCGTGCCATCGCACGCCCGAGTCTGCTCGTCTACCTACGCCAGTTGTGGGAACGACGGCATTTCGTCATGACGTACGCGACCTCGCGCAACGTCTCGAAGTACAGCAACTCAGCCCTGGGCCAGCTCTGGCAGGTCCTCACCCCGCTGTTGAACGCCGCGATCTACTTCCTGATGTTCGGCGTGATCCTGGGCGCGAGCAAGGGCATCGACAACTACCCGGCCTTCCTCATCACCGGGATGTTCGTCTTCACCTACACACAGCGCTCGGTGAGCGGCGGCGCCAAAGCGATCTCCGGCAACCTGTCGCTGATCCGGGCCCTGCACTTCCCGCGCGCCGCGCTCCCGCTGGCCTACACGATCCAGGAGTTCCAGCAACTCCTGATCTCCATGGGCGTGCTGCTCGGCCTGGTGCTGCTCACCCAGGAGCCCGTCACCCTCCTGTGGCTGCTGATCCCGGTCGCCCTGGCGCTGCAGACGATGTTCAACATCGGCGCCAGCCTGGTGCTGGCCCGGTTCGGCTCCACCGCCCGCGACCTGAACCAGCTGCTGCCCTTCATCATGCGCACCTGGCTCTACGCCTCCGGCGTCTTCTTCTCCATCGAGGACAGGGTCGTGGGCCCCAACGGCGCCGGCCTCCCCCAGTGGGTCGCCGACATCATGTACTTCAACCCGGCCGCCGCGTACATCGAGCTCATGCGGGACCTGCTCATGCAGACCCACCCGGCCCGACCCTACATCTGGGCGGTCTGCGTATTCTGGGCAGTGTTCGCTCTGCTCGGCGGCTTCTGGTACTTCTGGCGAGCCGAGGAGAAGTACGGCCGTGGCTGAGTTGACCGAGGAGCTGTCCCGAGTGAAGGCCGAGGAGCCCGCCGTGCCCAGCACGGACGTCAGGGTGCATCCCAACCCCGAACCCGCCAAGGACGCCCAGGAGGGCACCCCCACGGTCATCGTGGACGACCTGCACATCATCTACCGGGTCTACGGCGCGGCCAGCGATGTGGAGAAGGGCAACGCCGTCAACGCCCTGATGCGCCTCGTCAAGCGCCAGGGACGGCCGCAGATGAAGGAGGTGCACGCCGTACGCGGCGTCTCCTTCGTGGCCCGTCACGGCGACGCCATCGGCATCATCGGCCGCAACGGCTCCGGCAAGTCCACCATGCTGCGCGCCATCGCCGGGCTGTTGCCCCCGCACTCCGGCGCCGTCTACACCAACGGCCAGCCCTCCCTGCTCGGCGTCAACGCCGCGCTGATGCGCGAGCTCACCGGCGAGCGCAACATCGTGCTCGGCTGCTACGCGATGGGCATGAACCCCTCGCAGGTCAAGGAGAAGTACGACGACATCGTCGACTTCTCCGGCATCGGGGAGTTCGTACAGTTCCCCATGTCCACCTACTCCTCGGGCATGGGCGCCAGGCTCCGCTTCGCCATCGCCTCGGCCAGGTCCCACGACGTGCTGCTCATCGACGAGGCGCTGGCCACCGGCGACCGCGAGTTCCGGCGCAAGAGCCAGGACCGGATCAAGAAGATGCGCGACGAGGCCGGCACCGTCTTCCTGGTCGCCCACAACCTCGACGTGATCGAGGAGACCTGCAACCGGGTCATCTGGTTGCACAAAGGCAAAATCAAGATGGACGGCGACCCGCAGACGGTCCTCGCCGCCTACAACAAGGTCTGATCGCCGGGCAAGATGAGGAGCGACCGAAAAGACGCTCCCATCGGAGGTGAATCGTGTCCACCCGGCCACCGATTCCGTACGACTTCCTGCCCCAGGTTCCCGCGCTGACCGTCGAAAGCGACGACGTGCGCGACGGAGAGCGCCTGGCCGCGGCCCAGGTGTTCAACGACTGGGGATTCAACGGCCAGAACGTCTCGCCCCAGCTGCGCTGGTCCGGCGCCCCCGAGGGCACCCTCGGCTACGCCGTGACGTGCTTCGACCCCGACGCGCCCACCGGCAGCGGGTTCTGGCACTGGCTGCTGTTCGACATCCCCGCGAACGTGACCGAACTGGACGCCGGCGCGGGGGCCGGTGACGGCGGTGTGGGTGTGCACGGCCGCAACGACTACGGCGTCAACGCCTACGGCGGCGCCGCGCCGCCCCCCGGATATCCGCACCGCTACATCTTCGCGGTGCACGCCCTCGACGTGGAGAAACTCGGCCTCGGCGCCGACACCTCGGCCGCCGTGCTGGGTTTCAACATCACCGCCCACACCCTGGCCCGCGGATACGTCGTCCCCGAGTACGAGAGCTAGCCAACAGGGCGTGACACAGGGGGCAATGGACTGACAGCGTGTTCGGTGTTCCGGTATGATTCGAACGTTGTTTCGATCCAAGGAAGCCGTCATGGAGTGGGGGCGCGCGATGCGAGAGCTGTCCACCGCGATCGACCACCTGTCCGTCGAGGACCCATCAGAGATTCCACGTCTCCAGCTCACCGAGCAGCTCATCGAGCTGCACTGGCAGATGGCCAGGCTCCAAGCTGAGATCGCCCGCCGCACCTCCGTGCGACGCCCGGGTCGCTGAGACGGCGGGGAGGCCAACCGGTCTTCCCGCCGCCACAGGCGACGAACAGGTCTCGCGATATATCTTAAGTAGTCGTACACTCGCGTCATGACGTCTCGTTCCCCCGTTCTGCGCGCCTCCGACGCCGATCGCGACCGCGTGGCCGCGGTGCTGGGCGAGGCGCTCGCCACCGGCCGCCTGACCAGCGTCGAGCACGCCGACCGCCTGGACATCGCCTACCGCGCCGTCACCGTGGACGACCTCGCCCCCCTCACCGCCGACCTGCCCGACGTCGTGGCCCCCGGCCGCGAATCCGCCACCGAGCGGCAGCAGGTCGGAGCCGTCTTCAGCAAGGTCGTGCGTGGCGGGCGCTGGCTCGCCGGGCGGCACACCACGCTGCGCGCCACCTTCGGCGCGTTGATCGTCGACCTGTCCGAGGCCGTGCTCCCCGGCAGGGAGATCACCCTGGAGGTCAACTCGCTCTGTGGCAAGCTGATCGTCAGGGTTCCGGAGAACGCCCACGTCATCGACGAGGTCAGCGGCATGTTCGCCAAGAGACACGTCTCGGGCGGCCGGGGCGGCGAGGGCTCCCCCGTCATCCGGGTCGTCGGCCGGGCCACCTTCGGGAAGATCATCGTCTCCCGGGAGAGAACCGACTGGAATCTCCCCGGCACTCCCTGATCACCCCAGCGGAACATTCCGATCCCGGGGCCGCCTACGATGCGGACAAACCATCCCGCACGAGGTGACCGCTTGCCTGAGACCAATGCTCCCGGCACCATGCCGATCGCCCTTGACGCGATGGGCGGTGACCACGCCCCCGACGAGATCGTGGCGGGAGCCGTGCGGGCGGTGCGAGAACACGGGATCTCCGTCGTGCTCGTCGGCGCCCCCCGCCCCCTGTACGAGGCACTCGCCCGGCATGACGCGACCACCGAGATCCCGATCGTCAGGACCGAGGAGGCTCTGGCCATGGACGAGGGTGCCCTCGCCAGCCTGCGCCGCCCGCGTTCCAGCATCGCCGTCGCCTGCCACCTCGTCCGGCGGGGTGACGCCTGCGCCGTGGTCTCCGCCGGGTCCACCGCCGGGATCGTGGCCACCGGAAAGCTCCGGCTCCGCGGCCAGCCCGGCGTGCTCAGGCCCGCCATCGCCGTCGCCCTGCCGACCAGACCCACCCCGACCGTCCTGCTGGACGCCGGGGCGAACTCCGAGGTCAAACCCGAGATGCTGGTGCAGTTCGCGCACCTCGGCGCCGCCTACGCCGAGACGGCCCTGGGCATCGAGAACCCCAGGATCGGCCTGCTGACCATCGGCAGCGAGCCGGAGAAGGGCAACAAGCTCGTCAAGCGTGCCCACGAACTGCTGTCGGCCGCCCCCGGCCTCGACTTCTCGGGCAACGTCGAGGGCCACGACCTGCTCACCCGCACCGTGGACGTCATCGTCGCCGACGGATTCACCGGTAACGTGGCGCTCAAGACCATGGAGGGCAGCGTCCGCTACGCCTTCGCCGAGCTCCGCGAGACGGTCAGGGAGAGCCGGACGGCCAGGGTGGGCGGCCTGCTGCAGAAGAGGCGCATCAGGGAGCTCTACCGCCGGCTCGACCCCGAGGTCCACGGCGGGGCCGTGCTGCTCGGCCTGAACGGCACCGTGGTCATCGCGCACGGCGCCTCACACGCCAGGGGGGTGAGCGCCGCCTGCGTGCTCGCGGCCAAGCTGGCCCACGAGGGCGTGGTGAACCGCATCGGCGAGCGCCTCGCCGCGGTACCCCGCCCGCACCGCCTCTGGTGACATGTCCCTAAATCAGCACCCGTACCTCCTCCGGTGACACTGCGCGAACATGCCGCCAACCTGCGGTGATATTTGCGGCGCACCAGGTGACGTATTCCACCGAATTCTCCGACCCCGCGTACCCTTGAGTCCCAGTCGATCGGCAGGGGGCCGTGTGGAGCAGGTGGCACAGCGCGGACTGACCTCGGCGGAGGTCGCCGAGCGCGTGGCCCTCGGACAGGTCAACAACGTCAGGCGCCGATCGAGCAGATCGGTCTCGGCGATCTTCAGGGCCAACATCCTCACCCTCTTCAACGGGGTGATCGGCGTGCTCTGGGTGCTGATCATGATCTTCGGGGAGTGGCAGGACGGCCTCTTCGGCCTGGTGATCGTGGCCAACGCGGGCATCGGCATCGTCCAGGAGCTCCGTGCCAAGCGCACCCTCGACCGGCTCGCCATCGTCAACGAGGCTCCGGTCAAGGTTCGCAGGGACGGCTCGGAGTCCGAGATCCCACCCCGGCAGGTGGTGCTCGGCGACCTCATCCTGCTCGCGCCCGGCGACCAGCTGCTGGTCGACGGCGAGACCGTTGACTCCGACGGGCTGGAGGCGGACGAGTCCCTGCTCACCGGCGAGGCCGACCCGGTGCACAAGCGGCCGGGCGACGAGGTCCTGTCCGGCAGCTTCGTGGTCGCCGGCCGAGGCTCCTACGTCGCGACCAGGGTGGGCGGCGACGCCTACGCGGCCAGACTCGCCGAGGAGGCCAGCGCGTTCAGCCTGTCCCACTCGGAGCTGCGCGACGGCATCACCCGGTTCATCAAGTACGTGACCTGGCTGGTCATCCCGATCGGTGCCCTGCTCACCTGGAGCCAGGTCAGCAGGCGGACCGGCATCGGCGAGGCGGTCACCAGCACGGTCGCGGGCATCGTCACCATGATCCCCGAGGGCCTGGTGCTGATGACCAGCATCGCCTTCGCCGTCGGCGTGATCCGGCTGGGCAGGCGCCGCTGCCTGGTCCAGGAGCTCCCCGCGATCGAGATCCTGGCCCGGGTCGACACGCTCTGCCTCGACAAGACCGGCACGCTCACCTCGGGCGGCATGGAACTCGGTGAGGTCCGCAGGCTCCGCGACGACCTGCCCGTGCCCGAGGCGCTGGGCGCGCTGGCCAACCTCGACCCCGACCCCAACCCCACGGCCCGAGCCATCCAGACCCGCTACCCCGACTCCCCCGGCTGGACCGTCGCCGCCAAGGTCCCCTTCTCCTCGGCCCGCAAGTGGAGCGGCGCCGAGTTCGACGGGCACGGCTGCTGGGTCCTGGGCGCCCCCGACGTCCTCCTGCCGCCCGGCACCCCGGCATACACCGAGGCAGGGGCCCTCGCCGCCACCGGTCTGCGGGTGCTCGCCCTGGGGAAGGTCGCCTCGCTGCACGACCCCGACGACCTCGGCACCATCGAGGCCGCGGCCATCGTCGTGCTCAGGCAGCGGATCCGTCCCGAGGCGGCCGAGACCCTCACCTACTTCGCCGAACAGGGCGTCACCGTCAAGGTCATCTCCGGCGACAACCCCGAGTCGGTGTCGGCCATCGCCACCTCTCTCGGCATCCCCGGCGGGGAGCGCGCGGTGGACGCCCGTACCCTGCCGGACGACAACCCCGAGAAGCTCGCCGAGATCATGGAGGCCAACACCGTCTTCGGCCGGGTCAGTCCGCACCAGAAACGGCTGTTCGTCGGCGCGCTCCAGTCGCGCGGGCACACGGTCGCGATGACCGGCGACGGCGTCAACGACGTGCTCGCGCTCAAGGACGCCGACCTCGGCGTGGCGATGGGCTCCGGCAGCGGCGCCACCCGGGCGGTCGCCCAGATCGTGCTGATGAACGACAGCTTCGCCGGCCTGCCCTCCGTGGTGGGCGAGGGCCGGCGGGTGCTGGCCAACATCGAACGGGTCGCCGGCCTCTTCCTCACCAAGACCTTCTACGCGATCGTGCTCTCCCTGCTCACCGGGGTCATCGGGCTCGCCTTCCCGTTCGCCCCCCGGCACTCCACGCTGATCAACGCGCTGACGATCGGCATCCCCGCGTTCTTCCTCGCGCTCGCACCGAGCAACGAGCGCGCCAGGAGCGGCTTCGTGCCACGCGTGCTCCGGCTGGCGGTCCCCGCCGGGATCATCTGCGCCACCGCCGTCTACCTGTCGTACTGGATCGCCCAGAGCGGAGCCGCCACCCTGGCGGAGAGCCGCACCTCGGCGGTGATCACGCTGTTCGTCGCCGCCTGGTGGGTGCTGGCCCTCGTCGCCCGCCCGTACGTCTGGTGGCGGATCGCGCTCGTGGCCTCCATGGCCGGGTTGTTCGCCCTCACCCTCGCCATCCCGTTCACCCGCGAGTTCTTCGCGCTCACCCTCCGCGACCCCGCCGCAGGTGGCGTCGCGGCCGGGCTCGGCATCGCCGCGGGAGCCGTGCTGACCGGCGTCTTCGCGGTCATGCGGTCCCGCCATACCGGGCCCGGCCAGGGTGATATCCAATCGGTTCAGGATCGGTCAACCGCTACCCTTGGAACATGACCGACCCGCAATTCGCCCTCACCGAGCGCGTCCAGCAGGCGCTGGCCGCGGCCTTTGGTGCCGAATACTCCGACGCAGACCCGCTGATCCGTCCCTCGCAGTTCGCCGACTACCAGGCGAACGTGGCGATGAGTCTGAGCAAGCGGCTGCGACGGGCCCCGCGGGAGGTCGCCCAGGAGATCGCCGAGCACCTCACCGGGCGGGCCGACGACCCGTTCCCCGGCACCGTCGAGGTCAGCGGCCCCGGTTTCCTCAACCTGACCCTCTCCGACGACTGGATCACGGCACAGATCTCGGAGATCCACGCCGACCCGCGCATCGGCGTGGGCGTGTCCGCCTCGCCGCAGACCGTCGTGATCGACTACTCCGCGCCCAACGCGGCCAAGGAGATGCACGTCGGCCACCTGCGCACGACGATCGTGGGCGACGCGCTCGCCCGGGTCCATGAGCACCTGGGCAACAGGGTCATCCGGCAGAACCACCTCGGCGACTGGGGCACGCCGTTCGGCATGCTCATCGAGCACCTGCTGGACATCGGCGAGGAGGCCGCCGTCGCCCAGCTGGAGGCCGGCGAGGGCAACGCCTACTACCAGGCGGCCCGGGTCAAGTTCGACACCGACCCCGAGTTCAACAGGCGGGCCCGCGCCCGGGTCGTCACCCTGCAGGCCGAAGAGCCCGAGACGATGCGCCTGTGGCACATCTTCATGAACGCCACGGTCCGCTACTTCAACAAGGTCTACGTCCAGCTCGGCGTGACGCTGACCGACGAGGACATCGCCGGCGAGAGCATGTACAACCACGTGCTCGCCCAGGTCTGCGACGAGCTGCAGGAGCGCGGCATCGCCGTGCTCAGCGACGGCGCGCTCTGTGTCTTCCCGCCCGGCTACACCGGCCGCGAGGGCCAGCCGCTCCCCCTGATGATCCGCAAGAGCGACGGCGGGTACGGCTACGGCACCACCGACATGGCCACGATCCGCTACCGGGTCCAGGACCTCAAGGCCGACCGCATCCTCTACGTGATCGGCGTGACCCAGTCGCTGCACATGTCGATGGTGTTCGACTCGGCCCGGCTGGCGGGCTGGCTACCCGACCACGTCAGGGCGGAGCACATCCAGATCGGCAGCGTGCTGGGCTCCGACGGCAAGATGTTCAAGACCAGGAGCGGGAAGTCGGTCAAGCTCCTGGAGCTGCTCGACGAGGCCGAGACCAGGGCCGCCGGAGTGATCCAGGATCGCGAGTACGACGACGCGGAGCGCGAGAAGATCGCGCACGCCGTCGGTATGGGCGCGGTCAAGTACGCCGACCTGTCGGTCAGCCACGACAGCGAGTACGTCTTCGACTTCGACCGCATGCTCGCCCTGACCGGCAACACCGGCCCTTACCTGCAGTACGCCCAGGCCCGCATCCGCTCCATCTTCCGCAGGGGCGGGGTGACCCCGGCCGAGACGACCGGACCCATCATGCTGGGTCATCCGGCCGAGCGCGCGCTGGCACTCCAGCTTCTCCGCTTCGGCT
Source organism: Streptosporangium sp. CA-115845 (assembly GCF_050943795.1). Lineage (NCBI taxonomy): Bacteria > Bacillati > Actinomycetota > Actinomycetes > Streptosporangiales > Streptosporangiaceae > Streptosporangium > Streptosporangium sp. CA-115845. Next base: position 9,486,996 of record NZ_CP191988.1, read on the forward strand.
CGGTGGTCGAGGAGATGGCGGAGAACTCGACGCCGCACAAGCTGGCCTCCTACCTCTTCGACACGGCGAGCGCCTTCACCACGTTCTTCGAGAACTGCCCGGTGCTGAAGGACGACGTCGAGGCCGCCACCCGTGCCTCGCGGCTCGCCCTGTGCGCGCTCACCCTGAAGGTCATGGAGACCGGCCTGGGCCTTCTCGGCGTCCCCGTGCCCGAGCGGATGTAACCTGTCCACCAGATGATCGTCTTTATTGGGAAAATCAAGGCGATCGTCTGGCAAAGTCATGTTCGGCGCGCCTCCCCGCGGGGATGTCCGAAGCGCAATACGCTGGCGCGGTCATCGGTCACAACTTCGGGGAGTTCTCTGCCTTGAGCACGGACCTGACCGCGAATCCGCAGGCCGGGACAGAGCTGCACCGCTGTGCCGATGCGCTCCTCACCGACCTGGCCACCGGCACCGTCCCCACCGAGCTGCCGACCGGTTTCGCGGACATGTCCGGCCACTGGCTGGCTCCGGCCGTCGAGGCCCTCGTGCTGCTCACGCGCGGCGAGGAGGCACTCGAACCCCTGGCCCGCGCCGCCCAGCGCAACGAACGACGGACCGCGCTCTTCCTCTGCCTCGCACTCGCCGTCGCCGGCCAGGGCGACCGTATCCACGCCTCCTGGCTCGGCAGCGCCTTCGGGGACCTGTCCCTGGACCGCCCGGTGACCCACGGCCAGCGGGCTCTCTGGCTCGCCGCAGCCCGCGGGGCGTACGGCCCGGCGGGAAAGATCTTCGTTCTCCGCAGGCTCGACGCGGTGGCCGCCTCCCCGGCATCGGAGCCCGACCTGTGGTTGCGCGCTCTGATCCCCGACGAGCCCTCGACCGTCGTGTCACCGGCTCTGGCCGGTTTCGCGGAGCTCGCGGAGCTCCCCGAGCTCGCCGTTCCCGTACAGGCCGCCGCCAGGCTGACCCACCTGCGCGACCGCTGCGCCGAGATCACCTCGGCCCGCGAGAGCGCCCCCGGAGCGGGCGACGAGACCGGGACCGGCCTGGGTGACCTCGCGTTCCTTGAGGCCGCGCAGACGGACCGCTCCGGCGAGGCCACGGTCGTGTGGAGCGAGGACGAGCCGCTGACCGTGCTCCGCCAGCTGATGGGTTCCGGCACCCCCGAGCGGCCGGTGAGACCGCTCACCAGCCACCTGCTCAGCGATCTGCACCCGGGCTCCCATCCTTACCTGGCCGCGATCGCACTGCATGTGGCCGCGCCCATCGTGCGGTCCGCGGCGGAGAAGCTCGCCGAGGCCACCCGGGCCGAGGCCCCTGAGTCGGTCACCATGCCGATCCTCGGCCACCGCGTGACGCTCCGTCCCGAGGGGCCGGACCCCGATTCGCTGGGCGCCGCCGAGGAGCGCATCGTCACCGAGGGCACGCCGGTCCGCGGCCGGCCCTGGGCGGCCTATCTGCTGCTCGCCCTCGCCCCGGTGATCCTGGTGGTCGCGCTGGTCCTTCCCGTCCTCCCGCTCGCACTGCTCGCGCCGCTACCGGCCGCGGAGGGTGGCTACCTGCTGTGGCGCAGGCGCAGGCGTGAACGGGCGGACGCCGAATACGTCGTCACGCAACTCTCCGAGCTCAGGGAGCTTGCCCAGGGCGCGGTATGGGCCCTGCATGACTACGCTCGCGAGTCGGAGAGCCGGGTCAAGACAGCGGCCTCCGATCTGGCCGAACTCACCCGGCTGCTCCGCCGGGGTCCCCGGGCGGGCTGACCGGCTCCGTTCACCGGGCGTTCTCGCCGGCCCCGGGGTCGGCTGAGCCCCTGACCGGGGCACCGACAACGTGCTGCCCGCTCGGCCGCACGACTGTGGCGGGGGCCGATCTCTCTGACCCCCGCACGTCCAGGCCGCCGTGAATCACCCGTTGGTGATCTCCACCTCGGCAGGGGCCAGCAGGAAGACCTTCTCCGCGATCCGCTCGATACGCCCTTCGCAGCCGTACGCCAGCCCGGCGACGAAGTCGACCATCCTCGTGGCCTCGGCGGTGCTCATCCCGCTGACGTCCATGATGACCGTCTGACCCTCGCGGAAGTGTTGTCCGATGACCGGGGCGTCGTTGTACTTCATCGGCGTGAGCATCACGATTCGTGAGGGCTCGTTCATCGCGTGCCAGCGCTTGGCCGCGCGCTCCGAGGCAGACTGCCAGTCCTCGCCCTCGACCTCATCCTCGTAGTCGTAGGACTCGTCATACTGCTCGGCCCCGCCCAGACCAAGGTAGCTTGCCACCTTGCGCACTGCCCCCATCGGCTCGTCCTTTCGCCAGGACCACGCCGTACCCGGCCTGTCCCTACATCTTGGACGGTAACCGACGACCCGAAGTTCGCCATGCGACACGCCCAGCGCTTATTTCCACTTTGTACGGCTACCGCACTGGTCTGCCCGATCCCTGACTTTGCCCGATCCCCTGACTTGACTTCAACTGATATCTCCGGCGCCGCTAGCATCGCGTCATGCTCGTCTACACGGTCGATTCGTTTACCGATGAATTTTTCAAGGGTAACCCTGCCGGGGTCTGCGTACTCGGCAATCCAGTCCCTGACACCTGGATGCAGTCCGTGGCGGCGGAGATGCGGCACTCCGAGACAGCCTTCCTGCTCGAAGCGGAGGACGGCGGGCCGTACTCGCTCCGTTGGTTCACGCCGGTGACCGAGGTGGCCCTCTGCGGGCATGCGACCCTGGCCACGGCGCATGTGCTGTATTCCACGGGAACGGTCCCAGAAACCCTCGAATTCTCAACGAAGAGTGGAATCCTGTCCGTGACCAGGGATAAATCAGGTTTAATCAGCATGGATTTCCCGGCAAAAGTACTCCAAGAGACGCCCCTTCCCATGGGACTGATCGATGCGCTCGGAGTTAAACCTGTTTGGGGAGGAAAAAATGTTTGGGATTATTTCGTGGAGGTCGAGTCCGAGGACGCCGTGCTCGACACGGCCCCTGACTTTCGCGCCCTGGAGGCCGTCGACGCGCGGGGAGTCATCGTGACGGCTCGGGCATCCAGACAGGGCGCCGACTACGTCTCCCGATTCTTCGCCCCCCGCGTCGGAGTTCCCGAGGACCCGGTGACGGGCTCCGCCCACTGCGCGCTCGCTCCCTACTGGTCGGCCAGGCTCGGTTCCGACAGCCTGGTGGGCGCCCAGTTGTCGCAGCGCGGAGGCGTGGTCCGCACGACCGTACGGGGCGACCGGGTAGAGCTGGCGGGACGCGCGGTGACCATGCTCTCCGGCGAGCTCCACGCCTAGGTCCTGTCCCCTGGATCCTTTGCCTGCCGCTCCTCGCCACGGCAGGATCCGAGGGAGAGAGACCAGGGGTCCGTGACCTCTCCCGGTCCGTGAAGTCGTCAAAACAGAAAGGCTCCCACCGGCCGACGGGAGCCCCGGTAAGCCCCTTCCGGAACCCCCTCGGAAAACACGAAGGCCCCCACCAAAAGGTGAGGGCCCTCAATAAAGATTGTCCGGCGGCGACCTACTCTCCCACACCGTCCCCGGTGCAGTACCATCGGCGCTGAAGAGCTTAACTTCCGGGTTCGGAATGTAACCGGGTGTTTCCCCTTCGCCATAACCGCCGTAACACTATGAAACACACAAACCACTGTTTGCTGTCTCAGAATTGCCTAGTGGACGCGAGCAAGAATTGCTTTGTGGTCAAGTCCTCGGCCTATTAGTACTGGTCAGCTCCACACATTACTGCGCTTCCACCTCCAGCCTATCAACCCGGTCGTCTACCGGGAGCCTTACCCACTCTCGTGGTGGGAGACCTCATCTCAAGGCGAGCTTCCCGCTTAGATGCTTTCAGCGGTTATCCCTTCCGAACGTAGCCAACCAGCCGTGCTCCTGGCGGAACAACTGGCACACCAGAGGTTCGTCCGTCCCGGTCCTCTCGTACTAGGGACAGCTCCTTTCAAGTCTCCTGCGCGCGCAGCGGATAGGGACCGAACTGTCTCGCGACGTTCTAAACCCAGCTCGCGTGCCGCTTTAATGGGCGAACAGCCCAACCCTTGGGACCTACTCCAGCCCCAGGATGCGACGAGCCGACATCGAGGTGCCAAACCATCCCGTCGATATGGACTCTTGGGGAAGATCAGCCTGTTATCCCCGGGGTACCTTTTAGCCGTTGAGCGACGGCGCTTCCACATGCCACCGCCGGATCACTAGTCCCAGCTTTCGCTCCTGCTCGACCCGTCGGTCTCACAGTCAAGCTCCCTTGTGCACTTACACTCGACACCTGATTGCCAACCAGGCTGAGGGAACCTTTGGGCGCCTCCGTTACTCTTTAGGAGGCAACCGCCCCAGTTAAACTACCCACCAGACACTGTCCCTGATCCGGATCACGGACCGAAGTTAGACGTTCAAAACGACCAGAGTGGTATTTCACCAATGACTCCACCACCACTAGCGTGATAGCTTCACCGTCTCCCACCTATCCTACACAAGACGTTCCAAACGCCAATGTCAAGCTATAGTGAAGGTCCCGGGGTCTTTCCGTCCTGCTGCGCGTAACGAGCATCTTTACTCGTAGTGCAATTTCGCCGGGTCTGCGGTTGAGACAGCGGGGAAGTCGTTACGCCATTCGTGCAGGTCGGAACTTACCCGACAAGGAATTTCGCTACCTTAGGATGGTTATAGTTACCACCGCCGTTTACTGGCGCTTAAGTTCTCAGCTTCGCGGAGTAAACCCCACTAACCGGTCCCCTTAACGTTCCAGCACCGGGCAGGCGTCAGTCCGTATACATCGTCTTACGACTTCGCACGGACCTGTGTTTTTAGTAAACAGTCGCTTCCCCCTGGCCTCTGCGACCCCCACCAGCTCAGAACGCAAAGGTTCGTCACCAGCGAAGGCCCCCCTTCTCCCGAAGTTACGGGGGCAATTTGCCGAGTTCCTTAACCACAGTTCACCCGATCGCCTTAGTATTCTCTACCTGACCACCTGAGTCGGTTTAGGGTACGGGCCGCCACGACACTCACTAGAGGCTTTTCTCGGCAGCATAGGATCACCCACTTCGCCACAATCGGCTCGGCATCACATCTCAGGATACATAAGAGGCGGATTTGCCTACCTCTCTCCCTACATGCTTACCCCAGGACTACCATCGCCTGGGCTGGGCTACCTTCCTGCGTCACCCCATCGCTTACCTACTACCAGTTCAGGCCAGGCGTTCAGCCTCACCCACACCCCGAAGGGCGTTAGGGGCTTAAGGACCCTTAGTATCACTGGATTCAGTATTGGCGCATCGTAGCGGGTACGGGAATATCAACCCGTTGTCCATCGACTACGCCTGTCGGCCTCGCCTTAGGTCCCGACTTACCCTGGGCGGATTAGCCTGCCCCAGGAACCCTTGGTCATCCGGCGCAGAAGTTTCTCACTTCTGATTCGCTACTCATGCCTGCATTCTCACTCGCACAGCCTCCACAGCTGGATCACTCCGCTGCTTCACCGGCCGCACGACGCTCCCCTACCCATCCACACACCTAAACCACAAAGGCTCAGTTATACGTGTGAATGCCACGACTTCGGCGGTGTACTTGAGCCCCGCTACATTGTCGGCGCAGAATCACTTGACCAGTGAGCTATTACGCACTCTTTCAAGGGTGGCTGCTTCTAAGCCAACCTCCTGGTTGTCACTGCGACTCCACATCCTTTCCCACTTAGCACACGCTTAGGGGCCTTAGTCGGTGGTCTGGGCTGTTTCCCTCTCGACTACGGAGCTTATCCCCCGCAGTCTCACTGCTGCGCTCTCACTTACCGGCATTCGGAGTTTGGCTGACGTCAGTAACCTTGTCGGGCCCATTAGCCATCCAGTGCTCTACCTCCGGCAAGAAACACGCAACGCTGCACCTAAATGCATTTCGGGGAGAACCAGCTATCACGGAGTTTGATTGGCCTTTCACCCCTAAACACAGGTCATCCCCCAGGTTTTCAACCCTGGTGGGTTCGGTCCTCCACGCGGTCTTACCCGCGCTTCAACCTGCCCATGCCTAGATCACTCCGCTTCGGGTCTACAGCATGCGACTCAAACGCCCTATTCAGACTCGCTTTCGCTACGGCTCCCCCACACGGGTTAACCTCGCCACACACCATAACTCGCAGGCTCATTCTTCAAAAGGCACGCAGTCACATCACAAACAAGGCAAGCCTCGTTTACGCTCCTACGGCTTGTAGGCACACGGTTTCAGGTACTATTTCACGACCCCTCACCGGGGCGCTTTTCACCTTTCCCTCACGGTACTTGTTCACTATCGGTCATCAGGGAGTATTTAGGCTTACCAGGTGGTCCTGGCAGATTCACACAGGATTTCTCGGGCCCCGTGCTACTTGGGATCCCCTCCAACAGTCCAACCAATTTCGCCTACCCGACTCTCACGGTCTACGGCGCCACTTCCCAGAAGCTTCGGCTATCGGAAGGATTTCTTACTGTCTACGGTCTCGGCAGAAACCGTCAGAGGGTCCCACAACCCCGTAAACGCAACGCCTGCCGGCTATCACACGCCTACGGTTTAGCCTGATCCGCTTTCGCTCACCACTACTCACGGAATCACTAATTTGTTTTCTCTTCCTACGGGTACTGAGATGTTTCACTTCCCCGCGTTACCACCAACCGCCCTATACATTCAGGCGGAGGCAACACCACATGACTGGTGCTAGGTTTCCCCATTCGGACATCCCCGGATCAAAGTCTGGTTGGCGACTCCCCGGGGCTTAACGCAGCCTCCCACGTCCTTCATCGGCTCCTGATGCCAAGGCATCCACCGTGTGCCCTAAAAAACTTGGCCACAAAGATGCTCGCGTCCACTATGCAAATCTCAAACAACAAACAGCGACCAAACCCGCCCTGCCACCAACACCCGGCTCCGAAGAACCAGACCGGTATGACAGGAGGATGGTCCCGCATGAGGCTCCAACAGACAGCAAGCCCGCCACAGGCGGGCCCGCCATGATGTCCGTTTCCTCAGGACCCAACAGTGTGTCCAGACCCATCCGCGTCTCCCAGCCGACGTTCCCACTCCCCGGCTCCGAAGAACCAGGGCGGTACCAGCCGACCCGGGCAGACCCGAATCATCCGATTAGCCAGTGCTCCACTAATGAGCGCGCCGTGTGCAGAACGTACGCCTGCAGACACGACATGAACCACGACCACCCGAAGATGACCGCAGCCGATGCTCCTTAGAAAGGAGGTGATCCAGCCGCACCTTCCGGTACGGCTACCTTGTTACGACTTCGTCCCAATCGCCAGCCCCACCTTCGACCGCTCCCCCCAGACAAGCTGGTTGGGCCACGGGCTTCGGGTGTTGCCGACTTTCGTGACGTGACGGGCGGTGTGTACAAGGCCCGGGAACGTATTCACCGCAGCGTTGCTGATCTGCGATTACTAGCGACTCCGACTTCATGGGGTCGAGTTGCAGACCCCAATCCGAACTGAGACCGGCTTTTAGGGATTCGCTCCACCTCACGGTATCGCAACCCTCTGTACCGGCCATTGTAGCATGTTTGCAGCCCAAGACATAAGGGGCATGATGACTTGACGTCATCCCCACCTTCCTCCGAGTTGACCCCGGCAGTCTCCAATGAGTCCCCACCACCCCCGAAGGAGCGTGCTGGCAACATTGAACAAGGGTTGCGCTCGTTGCGGGACTTAACCCAACATCTCACGACACGAGCTGACGACAGCCATGCACCACCTGTCACCCAGTCCGAAGAGGCACCCATCTCTGAGTGTTTCCGGGCGATGTCAAGCCTTGGTAAGGTTCTTCGCGTTGCGTCGAATTAAGCAACATGCTCCGCCGCTTGTGCGGGCCCCCGTCAATTCCTTTGAGTTTTAGCCTTGCGGCCGTACTCCCCAGGCGGGGCGCTTAATGCGTTAGCTACGGCGCGGAAACCGTGGAAGGTCCCCACACCTAGCGCCCAACGTTTACAGCGTGGACTACCAGGGTATCTAATCCTGTTCGCTCCCCACGCTTTCGCTCCTCAGCGTCAGGTAAGGCCCAGAGAACCGCCTTCGCCACCGGTGTTCCTCCTGATATCTGCGCATTTCACCGCTACACCAGGAATTCCGTTCTCCCCTACCTACCTCTAGCCAGCCCGTATCGAATGCAGACCTGGAGTTAAGCCCCAAGCTTTCACACCCGACGTGACAAGCCACCTACGAGCTCTTTACGCCCAATAATTCCGGACAACGCTTGCGCCCTACGTATTACCGCGGCTGCTGGCACGTAGTTAGCCGGCGCTTCTTCTGCAGGTACACGTCAACTTCGTCCCTGCTGAAAGAGGTTTACAACCCGAAGGCCGTCATCCCCCACGCGGCGTCGCTGCGTCAGGCTTTCGCCCATTGCGCAATATTCCCCACTGCTGCCTCCCGTAGGAGTCTGGGCCGTGTCTCAGTCCCAGTGTGGCCGGTCGCCCTCTCAGGCCGGCTACCCGTCGTCGCCTTGGTAGGCCGTTACCCCACCAACAAGCTGATAGGCCGCGAGTCCATCCCCAACCGAAAAGACTTTCCACACCCACCCGATGCCGGGAGGTGTCGTATCCGGTATTAGACCCAGTTTCCCGGGCTTATCCCAGAGTCAGGGGCAGGTTACTCACGTGTTACTCACCCGTTCGCCGCTCGAGTACCCCGAAGGGCCTTTCCGCTCGACTTGCATGTGTTAAGCACGCCGCCAGCGTTCGTCCTGAGCCAGGATCAAACTCTCCAAACAATGTCTGAACAGTTGCTCCCGGCTGAAAGCACCCATCTCACATGATGGATGTTCAACCAAAGGAATCCGTCCCCCACCCCGATGAAAGGGCGGGTTGGACAGGGTTGTGCTTCATGCACTGGCTTTTAACACACTGTTGAGTTCTCAAGAAACGGACGCGTACACCGTCGTCCCGACCAGTTTCGGCCGGAGAACCAGGGGCGGTTCGTTTTGTTCTGTTCTTTCGTTGTGCCGTTATTCTTTCAGGCCCGCTTTTTCGTGTCAAACCGGCTCGTTTTGAAACGATTGACTTGATCTTGCGGGTCTTGCTGGAATTCGGCGGCTCCGTTTCCAGAGCAACCCCTCAAACTTACCAGCACCTGAGCGGCTCTGCGAACCGGGCTCTGGAACCTTGGGTTTCAAAGGGATTGTCAGCGGACACGACACAAGCCATACGGAAGTCACCGGAGTGATTAGAGTGGTTTGCGTCGGACCCTGCCGACTCCAAAAGATTAGCAGTCCTCCAAGAGCGCTCGGAACGTAACGGCGAACCCCGCACCAGGAAACCTCGGGCCGACCGGAGGAGCCGAGCCTGGCCCGCGAGCAGCGCGGGCCGCGGCATGTCGAGGCGGGCCAAGGTGGATCAAGGCCGATCGACCCGACCGGGCGAGTGATCCGAACAGGGACCGGCGGAAACATAGACTCGTCTGAGTGAGCAGCCAGACGCCGCCGACGGCGAAGAAGGTTCCCAGCGAGCGCGTGCACCACGGGGACACCGTGGTCGATGACTACGCGTGGCTGATGGTAAAGGACGACCCGGAGGTGGTCGCCCACCTGGAGGCGGAGAACGCCTACACGCAGGAGGCGACCGCCCACCTCAAGCCCCTGCAGGAGACGCTCTTCCAGGAGATCAAGGGACGCACCCTGGAGACCGACCTCTCGGTCCCCACCCGCAAGGGCGGCTGGTGGTACTACTCGCGGACCGAGGAGGGCAAGCAGTACGGCATCCAGTGCCGGGTGGCGGCGGACGGCGAGACCCCGCCCGAGTTGAAAGCCGGCGAGTCGCTTCCCGGTGAGGAGATCCTGCTCGACGGCAACGAGCTCGCCGGAGACTCCGACTTCTTCTCGATCGGCACCAGCTCGGTCAGTCCCGACGGCACCCTGCTGGCCTACTCCACCAACTTCACCGGCGACGAGCGCTTCACCCTGAAGGTGAAGAACCTCACCACCGACGAGACCCTCCCCGACGAGATCCCCGGCATCTTCTACGGCGGCGCCTGGTCGGCCGACGGCACGACGTTCTTCTACACGACCGTTGACGAGGCCTGGCGGCCCAACCAGGTGCACCGGCACACGATCGGCAGCCCCGCCAAGGACGACATGCTCGTCCACGAGGAGGCCGACGAGCGGTTCTGGGTCGGCATCGGGCTCAGCCGGAGCGAGCGTTACCTGGTGCTCTCCTCCGGCAGCAAGATCACCAGCGAGGTCCGCGTCCTTGAGGCCGACGACCCCACCGGCGAGTTCCGCGTCGTCCGGCCCCGGGAGACCGGCGTCGAGTACGGCGTCGACCACGCGGGCGACCACTTCCTGGTCCTGCACAACCGGAACGCGGAGAACTTCGAGCTGGCCACCGCGCCGCTCGACGCCCCCGGCGACTGGACTCCGCTGATCGAGCACCGCGCCGACACCCGGCTGCTCGACGTCGACGCCTTCGAGGGCCACACCGTCGTGCACTTCCGCCGGGACGGGCTCACCGGCATCCGCATCCTGCCCCGCGCCGGGGAGGCGTACGAGATCTCCTTCCCCGAGCCGATCTACGACGTGGCCCCGTCGGGCAACCCGGAGTTCGTCACGGGGCGGCTGCGGCTCGGCTACACCAGCATGGTCACCCCGCCGTCGGTCTACGACTACGACCTGGCGGCGCGCGAGCTGGTCCTGCTGAAGCAGAAGGTCGTGCTCGGCGGCTACGACCCCACCGACTACGAGCAGTTCCGCGAGTGGGCGACCGCGTCCGACGGCACCCGCATCCCGATCTCGATCGTGATGCGAAAGGGCACCCCGCGGCCGGCCCCCACGGTGCTCTACGGCTACGGCAGCTACGAGATCTCGATCGACCCCTCGTTCTCCATCGCCAGGCTCAGCCTGCTCGACCGGGGCTTCGTCTTCGCCGTGGCACATGTCAGGGGCGGCGGCGAGATGGGCCGTCACTGGTACGAGGATGGCAAGTTCCAGAAGAAGAAGAACACCTTCACCGACTTCGTCGCCGCCGCCGAGCACCTCTCCGCCACCGGCTGGTCGAGCGCGATCGTCGCCAGGGGCGGATCGGCGGGCGGGCTGCTGATGGGCGCGGTCGCCAACCTCGCGCCCGAGACCTTCGCGGGCGTGGTGGCGGAGGTGCCGTTCGTGGACGCGCTGAACACGACCCTCGACCCCTCGCTGCCGCTGACCGTGATCGAGTGGGACGAGTGGGGCGACCCGCTGCACAATCCCGAGGTGTACGCGTACATGAAGTCGTACACGCCGTACGAGAACGTGGACGGCCGGGTCTACCCGCCGATTCTGGCGATCACCAGCCTCAACGACACCCGGGTCTTCTACCACGAGCCCGCCAAGTGGGTCGCGAAGCTCCGCGACGTCGCGGACGGCGGGCCGTTCCTGCTCAAGACGGAGATGGGCGCCGGGCACGGCGGCCGCAGCGGCAGGTACGACGCCTGGCGCGAGGAGGCCTTCACCCTCTCCTGGATTCTCGACACGACCAAGGTGACCCAGTGACATATATCGCGGCAGATGACAGGTACGACGGACGCCAGCCGTACAACAGGGTCGGCAAGAGCGGGCTCAAGCTGCCCGCCGTCTCGCTGGGGCTCTGGCACAACTTCGGTGACGACAAGCCCTTCGAGACCCAGCGGGCCATCCTGCGCAGGGCCTTCGATCTGGGGGTGACCCACTTCGACCTGGCCAACAACTACGGTCCGCCGCCCGGGTCCGCGGAGACCAACTTCGGGCGGCACTTCCGCGAGGACTTCGCACCGTACCGGGACGAGCTGGTCATCTCCACCAAGGCGGGCTACGACATGTGGCCCGGCCCGTACGGCGAGTGGGGGTCGCGCAAGTATCTGCTGTCCAGTCTGGACCGGTCGCTGGAGCGGATGGGGCTCGACCACGTCGACATCTTCTACAGCCACCGGTTCGACCCGGACACCCCGCTGGAGGAGACGATGGGCGCGCTGGACCACGCGGTCCGGTCCGGCAAGGCGCTGTACGCGGGCATCTCGTCCTACTCGCCCGAGCACACCGCGGAGGCCGCGCGGCTGCTGCGGGAGATGGGCACGCCGCTACTGATCCACCAGCCCTCGTACTCGATGCTGAACCGGTGGATCGAGGGCGGGCTGCTCGACGTCCTGGAGGAGGAGGGCGTGGGCTGCATCGCGTTCTCCCCGCTGGCGCAGGGCATGCTGACCGACCGCTACCTGAACGGGATCCCCAAGGGGTCGCGGGCCTCGCTGGGACGCTTCCTCACCCCGGAGATGCTCGCCGAGGAGACGATGCGGCACATCCGCACCCTGAACGAGATCGCGGGCGGGCGCGGCCAGTCGCTGGCACAGATGGCGCTGGCCTGGGCTCTGCGCGACAGGCGCGTCACGTCGGTGCTGATCGGCGCGAGCAGCGTGGAGCAGCTGGAGAACAGCCTCGCGGCCGTGCAGCACACGTCGTTCGACGCCGCGGAGCTTGAGGCGATCGACAAGGACGCGGTCGACGCGGGCATCAACCTCTGGGCCAGGTCCAGCGAGGCCTGACCTTCCGTCCATGAGAAAGACCGCCGGACCCCTGCCGGCGGTCTTTCCGTGTCGCGGGGCGGGACAGGGCCTAGAGCGCCTCCTGTCGCTGCAGGTGCGCGAACGAGGCCCAGCCAGGCAGGACCGGCAGCCAGAAGGTCAGCAGCCGGAACAGCAGCACGGCCGAGGTCGCCACCTCACCGGGCAGGCCGGAGAGGGTCAGGCCGACCGACAGGGACAGCTCGACGGCGCCGAGGCCGCCGGGGGTGGGGGCTGCCGAGCCGATGGCGTTGCCCGCGAGGAAGACGATGGCGACGGCGGCGAAGCCGAGGGAGCCGCCGAAGGCACGGACGCAGGCGTCCAGGCAGAGCACGAAGAACAGGGTGAGCATCAGGGTGCCGCTGAAGCCCTCGATGATCTTCCGAGGCGACTGGAGGACGTCGAGCAGGCGCGGGATGACACCGGAGAACAGCGAGCGGAGCCGCGTGGTGATCATGCGGCGCAGCCGTGGTACGCCCACGATGACCAGTACCACCACGGCCACGGCCAGCAGCGTCAGCACGAGCGTGCGCGACGGGGTGAACGACGAGGCGGTGCTGGAACCGGTGATGTAGGCGAACAGCAGGAGCAGCACGATGTGGAATGCCAGCCCGATGAGCTGGGAGGCGCCCACGCTGGCCACCGCCTGTCCCAGAGGGATGCCGCGTTTCTGCAGGTAGCGGGTGTTGATCGCGACCCCGCTCACCGCGGCGGGCGCGACGAGCTTGACGAACGACCCGGCGAACTGGACGAGCACGGTACGGCCGAGGGGCAGTTTCTCCGGTACGAAGCCCCTCAGCATCAGGGCGGCGGCGACGTAGCTCATCATCGCGGCGACCAGTGCCACGCCGGTCCAGCTCCACTTGGCCGACGTGATCATGTTGAGGTTGATCTGGGTCAGGTAGTAGACCAGGAAGTACGCGGCGAACGCGGTGCCGATGATGGTGATCAGGGTCCTGGGGCGGAAGCGCTCCAGGCGCACCTCCTCGGCCTCGGCCTTGGGCGTGAGCTCGACGATCCGCTCGCGGATCTCGGTGAGCAGCCCCTTGTTCTTGCTGAGTGCCGCCCTGGTCTCGCGGGTCAGCGCGATCCGCTGGAGCAGCGGGAGCGCGTCGGCGAGCAAGCCGGGCCCGGCTCCGGCCGCGGCGGCGTTGACCGCCCGCCGGGCTCCGACGCGGAGGCTGAGGTAGGTGAGCAGCTGGGCGATGTCCAGGCGAAGCAGCAGGTCACCGGCGGCGATCTCGCCACTGCGGGCGTCCGTGAGGATGACCCGTCCCTCGCGGTCGACATGGATGCTGTCGCCGGTCAGCCGCCGGTGGGCGAGCCGCTGGACCTGCAGCAGCAGGACCTGCTCCCAGATCTGGGCGAGCAGGTTGTCGTCGATCTCCTCGTCGGGGATGTCGTCGAGCGCGCGGGTGGGGATGTGCTCGTAGGCGAGCAGCGCGGCCTCCGTACCGATCTCGCTGGTACCGACGAGCCGGGGGGTGCTCACTCCCGCCGCCTGCGCGGCGTACGCCATCAGGGCCTCGCGCTCCAGCTCGGCGCGGAGTGAGCGGATGGCCTTGCGGCGGGTCTCGGAGTTGAGCCGGATGCGCCGCCAGATGCGGTAGAGCACCCCGGCCACCTGGCGGTCCCGGTCGAGGACCGTGACGTCGAGGCGGTTGCCGTTCTTGAGCTCGACGGCGTAGCGACGGCTGCCCTGGTAGTCGTCGTCGAGCCGATGTGCCTTGACCGGGGCGAAGCCCAGCTTGCGAAGCACGCTGACGACCGCACTGCCCGGAGGGCGGGTGTTGGGGCTGCCCACGCCGTACAGGGTGGCGTAGCCGACGGCCAGGCCGACCAGGATGGAGACGACGATGCCGAGGAGGGTGGCGGCGAGCCCGGCGAACAGGGCGACGGCGTTGAGCGCGACCGCGCTCCACAGGGCCGCCCGCCAGGTGGGGCGGCGGGATATGCGCACCGCGGTGACGTAGGCGATGATCGGGGTGAGCAGCGTGTTGACCGGCTCGACTCCGGCTCTGCCCCCGGTCATCAGGAGCCTCAGGTCCTCGGGCCCGGCGTACACGATCCACTCGCCGAGCACGAAGGAGAGCACCATCGCGGCGATGGCCGCGAAGAGCCCCTCGGCCACCCGGAGGCCGTCACGGTGCAGCACCCGCTCGATGGCGAAGGCGATGGGCACGCCGAGCATGGCCGAGGCGCTCAGCACCCCGGCCAGGCCGCTGAGCAGGAACGGCGCCCGGCTGGTGCCGTCGGCGACGTCGCCCTCCAGGCCGTTCAGAGTCTTCTGCGCGACGAGGGCGAGCAGGATGACGGCCACCAGCCCGAGCAGGGTCGCCAGGAACCGCAGCAGGTCCGAAGGGCGACGGATCCGCTGGGGAAGCAGCGGCTCGATGACGCGCACGGCTAGATCGCCGGCCGCCGCCGGCCGTGTGCCGTCGTCGGACGGCGTTCCGTCCAGCTCCTTGATTTCCGTCACCGCCAGCGATTCTGCATGTTCCGCATTACAGCTGCGTCACCGACCTTCTCCCCCAGTGTCCACAATCGGAGCCATACGCATGTCGACGGCTTCCGACAGTCTTGACAGTCCGGCTTCCATCTTGGTGGCTGAAATCAGAAAACGGCGCCACACGGTGACACCGTATGGCGCCCCGGCCGGCGAGCGGGCCGGGCGGACGTGGCCCCGAAGAGATCATGGATGCCCGCCTCGACGAGGGCGGCGAGCGAGCACAGCGTACCTGTCCGAGATCGAGAATTGACCCTTCCAGCTGCGGGAACACTGGATTTAGCGGGTACGGGACTGGAAGGCTGACCGTCATGTTCCTTCGCCCGCCCGCAGCCTGCAGGGCCGTGTCCGGGGAGCGGGAACGCCTCGTCGTGGTCACCTCTCACCGCCTTCCCGGGAGCGCGGGCGCTCCATGCACGTTGAGGGGTTCCGCATGAGCACTCGCGCCTCCGGGGGAACGGCGGTCGTGATCACCGCGGTCTCCGCCCTGGCCCTGCCCACCGTCTCCACCGTGACGGCCGGCGCGGCACCGGCTTCGGGAAAGCCCGCTCTTGCGACATCCATCGACCTGCCCGGCGGCTCCGTCCCGGGTGGTGCCACCGGGCCGGTACCCGGCGGCCACCTCGTCGCCACCCATGTTTTCAAGTAACGCCGTCTCCGACGTCAGAGGAGCCTGACTTGAGTGCACGTGCCTTCGGGAGAGTGCTGGCCGCCGTCACCATCGCCTCGGTCACGATCCCGCCCGTCGCCAACACGGCCTGGGCCGCGACCCCGCCCGGAACGGTGCGCGGGCTCGCCACCTCCGCGGCGGAACCGGGCCTGTCCTCGGAACCGCCTCCGGAGAGTCCCCTGCCGCCGGACGCGAAGGCGTTCGGGCAGTCGATCAAGCTCGCGTCCGTCAGGCGGCACCTGGAAAGGCTCCAGGAGATCGCCAAGGCCAACGGCGGTATCCGGGCCGCGGCCACCCCTGGCCACGAGGCCTCGGTCGCCTACGTCGCGGACAGGCTTCGCGCCGCCGGATACCAGGTCACCCTGCAGGAGTTCGGGATCCCCTTCTTCCATGAGCGGAAGGCTCCGGTGCTGGCGCGATCGTCCCCCGCGGCCAGGGCTTACCTGCCCGGCGTCGACTTCCAGACGATGACGTACTCCGGCTCGGGGAAGATCACGGCTCCGGTGCAGGGCGTGGACCTGGTGCTGCCGCCGGCCCCGAACGCGACCTCCTCCTCCGGATGCGAGGTGAGTGACTTCAAGGGGTTCGTCCGGGGGAACATCGCCCTGATCCAGCGTGGCTCCTGCAGCTTCCAGGCCAAGGCGGAGCGGGCCCAGGCGGCCGGTGCGTCCGGGGTGGTCATCTTCAACGAGGGGCAGCCGGGTGAGGCTCTCGCCGACCGCAGGATCCTGCTGCGAGGCTCGGTCAACACCTCCAGCATCAAGATCCCGATCGTCGGAGCCACCTTCGCGGCCGGCAAGGAGCTGTCGGCGCCGGGAACGACCGCGACGCTCGCGGTGGACGCCGAGAGCGACCCCGACCGCAGGACACGCAACGTCATCGCCGAAAGCCGCCGGGGCGACCCGGACCGGGTGGTCATGCTCGGCGCCCACCTGGACAGTGTCATGGCGGGACCCGGCATCAACGACAACGGCTCCGGGACCGCGGGCGTCCTGGAGACGGCGTTGGCGGCGAAGGACCTGCGGACGAGGAACAGGCTGCGCTTCGCCTTCTGGGGCGCGGAGGAACTGGGCCTGCTCGGTTCCACCCACTACGTGGCCCATCTCTCGGCGGCGGAGAGGACGAAGATCAAGCTGTACCTGAACTTCGACATGATCGCCTCGCCGAACCACGTCCTGGGGATCTACGACGGCGACAACTCCGACACGGGCCTGGACACGCATCCGCCTGCCGGTTCCGACCGGATCGAGAGGCTCTTCCAGGCGTACTTCGACGCCGTGGGCAAACCGCACCAGGACGCCGACTTCACCGGCCGCTCCGACTACGGCCCCTTCATCAAGGCGGGCATCGCCGCGGGCGGGCTGTTCACCGGCGCCGAGGGCATCAAGTCCGCCGAGGAGGCCGCGAAGTTCGGCGGCAAAGCCTGGGCCCCCTACGACAGGTGCTACCACCAGGCCTGCGACACCCTCGCCAACATCGACGACGGTGCGCTGGCGGTGAACGCCTCCGCGATCGGCGCGGCGGCATACACCTACGCGTACGCTCGCGACCTCCCCGGCGATCCCATCACCCCCGGCCCCGCCGGAGGGCCGAGAGTCGGAGGGCCGAGCAGAGGGCCGAGCACCGGAGGGGGCGGGCTGGGACACGACCACCGGCACGAGCCCCCCGGGCTGCTCCGGTGACACCCGCGCTCCCTGGGCGCGGCTACAGTCGGGGGCATGTCGTCAGGCGAACTTCGAGTGCTGGGGGCGTGCCCGCTTGACTGCCCCGACACGTGCTCCTGGGTGGTGACCGTCCAAGGCGGCGAGGCCGTCAAGATGCGCGGCAACCCTGACCACCCCTACACCCGCGGCGCGCTCTGCGTGAAGGTCAACCGCTACCTGGAGCACACCCGGGCGTCCGACCGCATCCTGCACCCGATGCGGCGGACCGGCCCCAAGGGGTCCGGCAGGTTCGAGCGGATCAGCTGGGACGAGGCCCTGGAGGAGATCTCCGTACGGCTGCGCGGCATCGTCGACGAGCACGGCGGCGAGGCGATCTGGCCCTACCTGGGCACCGGCACGCTGGGATACCTCCAGGGGGCCGAGGGAGTGGCCGGGCGGCGGTTCTGGAACGCGCTCGGCGCGTCGAGGCACTTTCTGAACATCTGCTCGTCGGCCGGCAACTCCGGGCTGCGACAGGTCTACGGCACGCCGGGCGGGATGGATCCTGAGACGTTCGCCCTGTCCCGGCTCATCCTGCTGTGGGGCACGAACACGCTGACCAGCGGGCACCACCTGTGGAAGTTCATCCAGGACGCCCGCGCGGCGGGGGCGCACGTGGTGGCGATCGACCCGATCCGGACCCGCACCGCCGAGCAGGCCGACGAGCACCTGCCGATCAGGCCCGGCACCGACGCGGCCCTCGCCCTGGGGCTGCTGAACGTCGTGCTCGCCGAGGGAGCCGAGGACCGCGACTACCTGGAGAACCACACGACCGGCTGGGAGAACCTCCACGAGGAGATCCTGCGCCACCCTCCGGCACGCGTGGCGGAGATCACCGGGCTGCCCGAGTCCGGCATCCGGGCCCTGGGCCTGCGGCTGGCGCGCACCCGGCCCACCGGCATCCGGGCCACCATGGGCGTGCAGCGGCACGCCGGCGGCGGCACCGCGATGCGCACGATCGCCGCCATCCCCGGCGTGACCGGCGACTGGCGCCACCCCGGCGGCGGGATCGCGTACTCCACCAGCGGGCACATCCACCTGAACATCGACACCCGCGAGGACCTGCTCGCCCGGCCGGTTCGCACGCTCACCATGACCCGGCTGGCCGATCAGCTGGACGAGTCGGTGAAGTGCCTGTGGGTGTACGCGGCCAACCCGATGAGTTCCACCTCCGACCAGAACCGGATCCGCGAGAAACTGACGCGCGAGGACCTGTTCACCGTCGTGATGGAGCAGTTCCCGACCGACACCGTCGACTACGCCGACATCGTGCTCCCCGCCACCATGCAGATCGAGCACGCCGACCTGCACGCGGGCTACGGGCACATGTACCTGATGTGGAACTCACCCGCGGTCGAGCCGCCGGGCGAGTGCCTGTCCACCACCGAGACCTTCCGCCGCCTGGCACGGCACATGGGGCTCACCGAGCCGTCCCTGTACGACTCCGACCTGGAGCTGGCCGAGCAACTGCTCTCCTCGGGCCATCCGTCGCTTGACGGCATCACGCTCGACCGGCTGCGCAAGGAGGGCTGGGTCCGCCTCAACGTGCCGCGGCCGTTCGTGCCGTTCACCGAGGGCTTCCCGACGCCCTCGGGCCGGATGGAGTTCGGCGCGGGACCCGCCTACGTCCCGCCGCGCACCGCCTCGGCCGCGCCGGGACCGTACCCGCTGGCGCTCATCACCCCCGCCTCCCACACCTTCCTCAACACCATCTTCGGCAACAACCCCGAGTTGCTGCGGCGCTCGAAGGGCCCGCGGGTCCTGGTGAACCCCGCGGACGCCGCGCCGAGGGGGCTGAGCGACGGGCAGCGGGCCCGGGTGTTCAACGCCGGCGGTGAGTTCGAGGCCGTGGTCGAGATCAGCGAGCGGGTCCGGCCAGGCGTGATCGCGTCCACCAAGGGGCACTGGCGAAAGCTGAGCTCGGGGGGCACGACCGTGAACGCCGTGGTGGAGGCCCGCGACGCCGACCTGGGCCGCGGCGCCGTCTACCACGACAACCTGGTCGAGCTCGGCCCGAGCGCCGCCGAGTGACCGGACGGATCACCTCGACGCCGGCCCCTGGCCGATCAGGTCAGCGCGAGCTTGTAACCCTCGTGGGACGCGACGAAGCCGAGGGAGTCGTAGAAGCGGTGGGCGTCCGCGCGGGTCTTGTCCGTGGTGAGCTGGACCAGGGCGCAGCCCCGGGCCCGCCCGCGCTCGACGGCCCATTCCATCATCGTGCGGCCCAGCCCCCGCCCGCGCAGCTCCGAGGCGATCCTGACCGCCTCGATCTGCATCCGGAGGGCACCCCGGCGGGAGATGCCGGGAATGTAGGTGAGCTGCATGGTGCCCACGACCTCGCCGTCCAGCTCCGCGACGATCAGCTCGTTGGCGGGGTCGGCGTCGATGACCTCGAAGGCGGCGCGATGCTCCTCGCCGTAGGCTCCCTGGCGGGCGGCCGCGACGGTGTCGTCGGCGAGCATGGCCACGATGAGCGGAACGTCCTCGGCACGGGCGATACGGAAGTTCACCGGCATGGCGGCCAATCTATCCCGGAACACCGCCGCACCGTCCGCTCCCATGGCCCCGGGCGCCCCGCGACCACCAGGTGCCTACCCGTACCGGAGGTGCAGTGGCTGGTGGCCCACCGCTGGGCCAGGTTGTACTGGACGGTGCAGCCGGAGGGGAACAATCAGGGAGCTTCCCTCTGCTGCCAGAGAACAGGGCAGGCCTCGGTGCCGCGACATTCGGGCGGCGTCGCGGCACCGGCTGTGCGGCCGGACCGGCTATCAGCAGTCGGCCGAGCCGACGTACGTAATCGGCCAGTTGACCGTCGCCGTCGAGGTCTGGCCGACGGGCACGCAGAGACCGGTGATCAGGATGGGACCGGTGTAATGCTGCGCACGCACGACCAGCAGGTGCCTGCCCGTGCCGGAGGAGGTGCAGAGGCTGGATACCTGGTGCGAGCCATACTGGTAGGTGCAGCCGGAGGGGGCTGCCATGGCCGGGCTGGGGGTGAGCGCCACGGCGCTCAGGCAGAGGGCGGCGACGCCCGAGAGGGTTGCCACACGACGACGAAGGCTCATGACGAATCTCCTGGGGGTGGGGGGTGGGAACTTTTCTTTTAGGAAACTTTCCTAAAAGAACCTTAGGTCGCGTAACGCGGGCGGTCAATAAGCGACCCGAACGGCACCCGATACAGCAGGTAGGGGAACAATCAGGGTTGCTCCCCGATGTGAGCAGGGGGGCTTGGGAGGCAGTCTTGGTGCCATGAACGACGAACTGACTCGACGTGACGAGATGTCCCTCGCCGGAGCGGCGCTGCGCGGCGCTCCCTGGAAGGCCGCCGCGGTGACCGGCGGTGCGGTGGCCGCCACCAGCTTCGGGCTGGGCGTGCTCACCCTCACCCATGGCGGGGATCTGACCTGGGCGATGACGGTCGGCATCGGCCTGTTCTCGCTTATCGCGGCCATCGGCTCGATCGGCAAGCCCAACAGCGGGGACCGGGTGACCCGGCAGGCCCGGCTCTGGGCGCTGCGCCACCCCTGGAGGTTCGCCCTCTACCCCTCGCTCGGCGCCGCGATGCTCATGTATCCGGTGCAGCTCATCGTCGACGGCGAGGGCGTGTTCAGCGCGGCGCTGGACGCCCTGCAGGGCGGGGTCGTGGTCTACCTGATCACGGCTGTCCTGGCGCTGACCCTCAAGGGTCGCGGCCAGACCTCGCTTCCCGGCGGTCGCTGAACCCGCGGGTGATCGCCGAGTCCCACGGGCGGCCGGTCCTCGTGTCGGCCGCCGCCGGCCGCCTTCGGTCGCCGAGGCTCACGGCCCGGCCGAGCCTCTCTGGAGTGACCGGGCCCAGAGCCGCTCCGCTAGACGCGCTCGTATTCGGCGCGGCAGACGCAGAACTCGTTGCCCTCGGGATCGAGCATCGTCACCCAGCCGGTGCCGTCGGGGTTGCGCAGGTCCTCGAAGGTCGTGGCGCCGAGCCCGAGCAGGCGCTCGACCTCCTCGTCGCGGGTGGTGCCCGCCGAGCCGGTGAGATCCAGGTGAAGGCGGTTCTTGACGGACCTGCCCTCGGGAACCTTGATGAACAGCAGATTCACCCCACCGCCCAGCAGGAGGATCTCGTCGTCCTCCTTCTCCGTCTCCGGATGGAGCTCCCCGCCGGTGGCGTCGCGCCAGAAGGTCGCCAGTTCGTACGGCTGGGCGCAGTCGAAGGTCACGCTTTGAACAACAATCATGCGCCCACCCAACCCGGCACCATCAAAACCGTCAAGCCGGTTTCGGGCGACCCCGCTCCGAGCGGGATCGCCCGTGCTCGGGCAGGCGTACGGTCAGTGGCCGCCGGCGGCGAGGTTGAGCCCGACGACGCCCGCGACGATGAGCAGGATCGAGGCGATCTTGAGGGGCGACGCGTTCTCGCCGAGGGCGACGATGCCCAGCGCGGCGGTGCCGACGGCTCCGATGCCCGTCCAGACGGCGTAGGCGGTGCCGACCTCCAGGGTCTTCAGGCCCACCGCGAGCAGGCCGAAACTGAGCAGGCCGAAGACGGCGAAGCCGACGGTCGGCAGCAGCACGGAGAATCCATTGCTCAGTTTGAGCGAGTACGCCATCGCGACCTCGAACAGACCGGCGACGAGGATGACGACCCAGGCCATGACAGCTCCTCCTTTGATCAGGAGCGTCGTCTTTGCCTACCGGGTACGGCGCGTCTCGTCCGGGAACACCCCTTTTGAGGGTTCGATCGATGGAACGCGGCAGGGTCTCACTTTGATTCCCACCAGAGTGTGAACCACCGGTCCCGGGGGACCGGCCACATGTCCAGCTCGATCACGGCCGCGACGACCTCGTCGGCCCGCTCCCGGCCGAGGCAGAGCCTCCGGCAGGCGCTCTCGGCGAGGTCTTCGAGCCGGGTGAAGCGCGGCAGCGGGGCCAGGCGCCACTCGTGGTGGACCTCGTACCCGAGCCCCTCGGCGATGGCGATCACGTCGTGGGCCGTGGGGCGGGCGGGGCGGGTGATGCCGTGGAAGTGCTGCCAGAGGGGGTTGAGCCAGCTCATCGGGTGGTGCCCGGTGAGCTCCAGGACGACCCGGCCCCGGGCATGGCCGGTGAGCTCGGCGAGGAATCCGGCCAGCGGTGGCACGTTGTAGACGACGTGGGCGGCGACCGCGACGTCCGCGATCGGCGTTTCGGCCGCGATGTCGGGCCAGCGGCCCCGGAAGAACCGGGTGGGGACGCCCAGCGCGTGAGCCCGGGAGGCCAGCTCGGCGAGCATGGCGTCGGAGACGTCGACCGCGATCAGCTCTCCCAGGCCGGGAGCGAGCGGCAGGGAGGCCGCCCCCGTTCCGGCACCGACGTCCAGCACGCTCCCGCCGGGCGGGAGCGCCTCGGCCATCCGCGCCAGCGTCGGCCCCTCGGGGGTCGCGAGCGCGAGGTCGGTGCGCTCGGCGAACCGCGCCGACGAGTGCCCCCAGGGGTCGGCCGGCGCCCTGGCCGCGATCTCCTCGGGAATGCCCCACAGTTCGAGGTCGGCCCGCCACTGTTCGTCCATGTGGCGAGCCTAGAAGAGCTTCGGGGGCCGGTCGATCGACGCCGGCGCGGGTGTCTTCGCATGTCGTGACGAACGTCCCAGTCGGTGCGGTTTTCTGAGGGTTACTGGCGGGTAGCATTACCGGTAACGTTACTGGCGAGTATGGAAAGTTCCGGTTCCCCCGGTTTCAAGGAGCAGACCCCATGGGCCACTACAAGAGCAACGTCCGTGACCTGGAGTTCAACCTCTTCGAGGTGTTCGGGCGCCGGGACATTCTGGGCACCGGCCGCTACGCCGAACTGGACGAGGACGTGGTGCGAAGCCTCCTGGACGAGGTCAACCGCTTGGCCACCGGCGTGCTCGCCGACTCCTTCGAGGAGGGCGACCGCAACCCGCCGGTGTTCGACCCCGCCACCGGCTCGGTGACGATGCCGGAGGGCTTCAAGAAGTCCTTCGCCGCCTACCGCGACGCCGGCTGGACCAACCTCAGCCTCCCCGCCGAGCTTGGCGGCCCCGGCCTGCCCAGCAGCGTGAGCTGGGCGCTGGCCGAGATGGTCCTCGGCTCGAACCCGGCCATCTGGATGTACTCCAGCGGCCCGGCCTTCGCCCACGTGCTCCACGTGATCGGCACCGAGGAGCAGAAGCGCTACGCCGAGCTGGCCATCGAGAACCAGTGGGGCGCCACCATGGTGCTCACCGAGCCGGACGCCGGTTCCGACGTGGGCGCGGGCCGCGCGAAGGCGGTACGGCAGGACGACGGCACCTGGCACATCGAGGGCGTCAAGCGCTTCATCACCAGCGCCGAGCACGACCTGAGTGACAACATCTTCCACCTGGTGCTGGCCCGCCCCGAGGGGCACGGCCCCGGCACCAAGGGCCTGTCGATGTTCCTGGTCTCGAAGTACCACGTGGACCTGGAGACCGGCGAGCTCGGCGAGCGCAACGGCGTCTACGTCACCAACGTCGAGAAGAAGATGGGCCTGAAGGTCTCCACGACCTGCGAGCTCACCTTCGGCGACAAGCACCCGGCCGTGGGCACGCTGATCGGCGGGGTCCACGAGGGCATCAAGCAGATGTTCATGATCATCGAGCACGCCCGGATGATGGTCGGTACCAAGGCGATCGCCACGCTCTCCACCGGCTACCTGAACGCCCTGGAGTACGCCAAGGCCCGGGTGCAGGGCGCCGACCTGACCCAGATGGCCGACAAGTCGGCCCCGCGGGTGACCATCACCCACCACCCGGACGTACGCCGGGAGCTGATGCTGCAGAAGTCGTACGCCGAGGGCATGCGGGCGCTGGTCCTGCTCACCGCCACCTACCAGGACGATGTGCTGATCGCCGAGCACGAGGGCCGCAGGAACGGCCACGCCGAGGCGATGAACGACCTGCTGCTCCCGCTGGTCAAGGGCGTCGGCTCCGAGCGCTCCTACGAGCTGCTCGCCCGCTCCCTGCAGACCCTGGGCGGCTCGGGCTACCTGCAGGATTACCCGATCGAGCAGTACATCAGGGACGCCAAGATCGACTCCCTGTACGAGGGCACCACCGCGATCCAGGGGCAGGACCTGTTCTTCCGCAAGATCCTGCGCAACCAGGGCGTGACCCTCGGCTCGCTGTACGACGACGTGCAGACCTTCGCCGCCTCCGAGGCCGGCAACGGGCGGCTGAAGGAGGAGCGCAAGCTTCTCGCCGAGGCCGCCGACGAGGTCAAGAGCATGGCCGACACCATGGCGGGCTGGGCCATCGGCTCGCTGGAGGCGCCGAAGGAGGTCTACAAGGTCGGACTCAACACCACCCGGTTCCTGCTCGCGCTGGGCGACGTGGTGATCGGCTGGCTGCTGCTGCGCCAGGCCGAGGTGGCCCTGGCCGCGCTGGGCTCCGCCGAGGCCGCGCAGGACGACCAGGCCTTCTACACCGGCAAGGTCGCCGCGGCCTCGTTCTTCGCCCAGACCGTCCTGCCCCGCGTCACCGCCGAGCGCCGCACGCTGGAGGCCACCGGCCAGGACCTGATGGAGCTGCCGGAAGAGGCCTTCTGAGCAAGCCACCTGCTCCTGCGGCAGGCATGGGGGCGGTCCCGTCTTGACGGGACCGCCCTTCGCCTTTCCCGGGGCCTGGGGCCGGCCCGGCAGCGCGCCGTTGCGAGCGGGTTGACACCGGCCTTTGTTATTCTCATACTGAGATTGTCTCACTTTGAGAAGGACATGTGATGGATGAGTCCGAGTTTCTGGCGGGTTACGACCCGCGGGTGTACCCGGCGGTCGCGGTGACCGTCGACGTGGTGGCGCTCACCATTCGCGGGGGCGGGTTGCGCGTTCTGCTCATCAGGCGGGGCGAGCAACCCCATGCGGGGCGGTGGGCGCTGCCAGGGGGGTTCATCCGGCCGGGAGAGGACCTGCCACAGGCCGCGGCGCGGGAACTGGCCGAGGAGACGGGGCTCTCGGGCCTCGGGGACCGGGTCCACATCGAGCAGCTCGCCAGCTACGGGACGCCCGACCGTGATCCGCGGATGAGGGTCGTGTCGATCTCCTACCTGGCGTTCGCCCCCGACCTGCCCGATCCCCGGGCGGGCACGGACGCGGCGGACGCCGCCTGGCAGCCGGTCGACAAGCTGCCGGAGCTCGCCTTCGACCACGATCGCATCCTGGCGCACGGGCTGGAGCGGGCACGCGGCAGGCTGGAGTACACCCCGCTGGCCACCTCGTTCGCCGGTGAGACGTTCACGATCTCCGAGCTGCGCGGTGTCTACGAGACGGTCTGGGGCGTGCCACTGCACGCGGGCAACTTCCACCGCAAGATCCTTTCGGTGCCCGGTTTCGTGGAGAGCACCGGCGAGACCACCGAGAGCGGCGGGGCCAGGGGCGGCCCCCGGGCCAAGCTCTACCGGGCCGGCGACGCCCGGCTGCTGCACCCCGCCCTGCTACGACCCGCCAGGGAGGAACAGATCAGATGACCAGGGCCGAGGCGATCGCGCTGGTGACCGCTGCCCGTACCCCCGACGACCTGTTCGGCGGGGACTCTCCGCACCGGTCGTACCGGAGGCTGGCGAGGCTGCTCCACCCCGACCTCGCGCCGGGAGCCGAGGCCGCCGAGGCGTTCGCCAGGCTGGCCGAGCTGTGGGCGGCCCGCGGCGGGACCTCGGGGCCGGCCGCGGAGACGGTGATCACCACCGGGCGGGGGACCTACCGGATCGGGGGCGTCTTCCGGCGGGGCGCCTCGGCCGTGCTCTACGAGAGTGGTCCGGACACGCTGCTCAAACTCCCGCGCAGCCACGCGGACAACGACCTCATGCGCCGCGAGGCGGACGCCCTGGAGACGATCGCGCGAGACGGCGACCCGCTGCTCCTGCCGTACGTGCCGCGCCTGGTGGATTCGTTCCGGCACCGCCGCGACGGGGTCGAGCGGCGGGCCAACGTGATCAGCCGGGTACCCGACGGGTTCGTGAGCCTGGACGAGGTCAGGCGGCGGCGGCCGGTGCTCGACGCGAGGGACGTGGCCTGGATCTGGCGGCGGCTGCTGGTGGCCGTCGGCGCGGCCCATCGGGCGGGGGTCGTGCACGGCGCGGTGTTCGGGCACCACGTCCTCGTCCACCCGGTCGACCACGGCCTGGTGCTCGTCGACTGGAGCCAGTCGGTACCGCTCGGCACCCCGCTCACCGCCCTGGTGACCAGGCACCGCGACGACTACCCGCCGGAGGTCCTGGCCAGGAAGCCCGCCACCCCCGCCACCGACATCCACCTCGCCACCCGCTCCGTGGCCGCCCTGATGGGCGACCAGGCCCCCACTCCGATCAGGCGCTTCGTCCGGGGCAGCCTGCTGAGCCCGCCCGGCGACGCGTGGCGGCTCCTGGGGGAACTCGACGATCTGCTCGACGACCTGTACGGGCCGAGGAGATACCGGCCACTGCGCCTTTGAGAACGTGCCATCCCTGATCCGAGGAGATCCCCCGTGGGAAGCGGAATCTGGTCCACCGACGTCTACTCCGCCGCCGCGAGCTACCGC
This sequence comes from Streptosporangium sp. CA-115845, assembly GCF_050943795.1. Taxonomy (NCBI): domain Bacteria; kingdom Bacillati; phylum Actinomycetota; class Actinomycetes; order Streptosporangiales; family Streptosporangiaceae; genus Streptosporangium; species Streptosporangium sp. CA-115845. The sequence goes on from NZ_CP191988.1 coordinate 9,513,895, forward strand.
GCGGCCAAGGGCTCAAGCGCCTTCGCCTACAGCGACGGCGGTGCCCGCTCCACGCACCCCGACCTCGACCCGCGCGGGGTGGCGGACCGCGAGAGCCGCGACTCCGCCGAGCACCCCGACTCCCTCGCCGTGGCCGTGCTGTTCGACGTGACCGGCTCGATGGGCGGGGTGCCCCGCACCCTCCAGACCAAGCTGCCCGACCTGCTCGGGCTGCTGCTCCGCAAGGGCTACGCCACCGACCCGCAGATCCTCTTCGGTGCGATCGGCGACGCCACCTGCGACCGGGCCCCGCTGCAGATCGGCCAGTTCGAATCCGACAACCGGATGGACGAGCACCTGGGCAAGGTCCTGCTGGAGGGCGGGGGCGGCGGCCAGATGAGCGAGTCGTACGAGCTGGCGATGTACTTCATGGCCAGGCACACCTCGATCGACTGCTTCGAGAGGCGGGGCCGCAGGGGCTACCTGTTCATCATCGGCGACGAACTTCCCTACCCGCAGGTCAAGCGGCGCGAGGTCGAGAAGGTCATCGGCGATCGGCTCCGGCGGGACATCCCGACCAGGGAGATCGTCGCCGAGCTGACCAGGGTCTACGACGTCTACTACATCCTCCCGGCGGGGTCGAGCTACGCCGGGGACGGCCGGGTGCTGGCCGCCTGGCGCGAGCTGCTCGGCCAGAACGTGCTGGAGCTGGACGACCTCGACGCCGTCTGCGAGACCATCGCGCTCACCGTCGGTCTCGGCGAGGACGCCATCGATCTGCGGGAGGGGCTGGACGACCTCGACGAGCTCGGCTCGACCGCCGGGACCGCCGTGGGCAGGGCCCTCGCCACACTCGACCGCGCCACACTCGACCGCGGCACGCTCGTGGTCGCCGACGGTCTCGACCTGGGCGGCGACAGCGGCGTGACGCGGCTCTGAAGACCTCCCCGCCGTGCGGCGGCCACCGCGAAAGCGGCGGGGAGTGCCACCACGAAGGGAAACGGTCCCTGCCCGGCGGTGAGAACTCACCGCCGGGCAGGGACCACCACGAACAGAGGACCACATGCGTGAACACATGATCGTGACAGATCTCGGCTACGGCGACGCGGGCAAAGGCACGATCATCGACTGGCTCTGCACCCGCGAACCCATCGGGGCGGTCGTCAGGTTCAACGGGGGTGGACAGGCCGCCCACAACGTCGTGCTGCCCGACGGACGGCACCACACGTTCGCGCAGTTCGGGTCGGGCACGCTCAGAGGCGTGCCCACCCACCTGTCCAGGTTCATGGTCACAGACCCGCTCTCGCTGGCCCGGGAGGCCGCTCACCTGAGCGAGCTGGGCGTCGGTGACCCGTTCCGTCTGCTCACCGTGGACCGGGACGCCCTGCTCGCCACGCCGTACCACGTGGCGGCGGGGCAGGCCAGGGAGCTGGCACGCGGCGAGGACCGGCACGGGTCGTGCGGGATGGGCGTCGGCGAGACCATGACCTACGCCCTGGAGCACCCGGAGCTCGCGCCGACCGTCGGCGACTGCGAGGCCCCGGCCCGGCTCACCCGCAAGCTGTACGCGCTCCGCGAGGCGCTCGGGGTCACCGGGCCGCCCGTCGAGGACTGCGTCGCCGCCTACCGGGCGTTCGCCGAGCGGGTGATCCTGGTCGGCCCCTCCTTCATGACCGCGCTGCTGCGCAGGCGGCCCGTGATCTTCGAGGGGGCGCAGGGCGTGCTGCTCGACGAGTGGCACGGCTTCCATCCGTACACCACCTGGAGCACGACGACCTTCGCCAACGCGCTGGAGTTGCTCGACGGGGTGCCGGCCGTACGGCTGGGCGTGCTGCGGACCTACACGCCCAGGCACGGCCCGGGACCGCTGGTCACCGAGGACGCGGTGCCGGTGCTGCCCGAGGCGCACAACGGGACCGGTCCCTGGCAAGGCCCCTTCCGCACCGGTCACTTCGACGCGGTGGCCCACCGCTACGCGCTGGCGGTCGCGGGCGGGGCCGACGCCCTCGCGCTCACCCACCTGGACGCGCCGGTCTCGCGGATGTGCGTGTCGTACGACATCGGCGAGCTGCCGGTGGGCACGGCGGGTGACCTCGAAGAGCAGGCCAGGCTGACCGGGCGGCTGTCGGCGGCCCGGCCGCACTACGCCGACGGTGTCGACGACTGGCCCGCGGCGGTGGCCGGGGCCCTGGGGGTTCCGGTGTGGCTGGGCTCTTGGGGACCCACCTCCGCCGACAAGGTCCTTTTCAGTGGTGTGACCGCGCCCGAAAGGGTATGACCCTTCTCGTACTCTCCCTTTACCTGGCAGGCAGCCTTACCCGGAGGAACCAATGGGTGTCGGGGTCAGCATCTTCTTTCTCACGCTTGGTGCCATCCTCCGCTTCGCCATCGACCCCACCGTCCTCGGCGAGGCCGTCCACATCGACGTGATCGGCCTGATCTTCATGATCGTCGGTGCCGTCGGGGTCGTGCTGAGCATCGTGATGGCCCCCAAGCGCGGGAACACGTCCGAGGACCGCCTGATGCACCGTGAGAACCACCCGCCGGAGGTCTAGGCGTCCCTTGGATCTTTGCCCACTACGGCCAGGCGGCGGCGCCTCGCCGCGTTGTCGTCGGTCACCGCAGCACGCCGCGGCTCCCTCCTCCGCCGTGCGAGGCACCACCTGGCCGATCCTCGCCACGGCAAGATCCGCGGGGCAGCCCTAGAGCTCGAACTGGATCGCCGCCCGCGAGGCCACGATCGGCTTGATGTGCTCGGCGATCACGGCCTGGTGCAGCGGGTGGTCCCGGTAGACCAGGTAGTCGTCGACGCTGTCGAAGTCCGCGACGACCGCGAACTGGTGGTTGCCCGGGTTCACGCCCGCGTCCGTGCCAAGGGTGTAGGAGCGGATCTCCGTGATGGCCCCGGGCAGCCTGCCGAGCTCCGTCGCGACCCTGGCCCTCTGCTCGTCGGTGGCCTCTTGTGTCCAGGTGAACAGCACGACATGCCGGAACATGATCTTCCCTTCGGTTGGGTGCCCGGCCAGCGTAAGGCCAGGCGTCACCGGAACCGGCAACGGCCCCGCGACCGCGCAGGGGGCGGGGGCGGACGACGGCGAGCCCCGGACGGGTGTCGCGGCCCGTCCGGGGCCTGAATCGCCGTCGAGAGGTGATCCGCGCTCACCCCGGGCGCGGTGCGGAACGACGGCTGATCCTTATCCGGCCGGCACGCCGCGGCACGGCTTCGAGCACGATCTTCTGGGCCGCCTCGGGAATGAAGCGGAGGTCGTGGGTGATCAGGATGGTCGTGCGGCCGGCCATGAGCCTCTTGAGCGGTTCCATGATCCGTTCCGCGGTGAGCGCGTCGAGCCCCGTCATCGGCTCGTCGAGGACGAGCACCGGGGCGTCACGCAGGATGGCCCTGGCGATGGCGATCCGCTGGCGCTGCCCGCCCGACATCAGTCGCCCACGCTGCCCGATCGGCGTGTCGTACCGGTGGGGAAGCGTGTTGACGAAGTCGTGGACGTCCGCCATGACGGCGGCGCGGACGATGTCGTCCAGGTCCGCGCCGGGGCGGCCGTAGGCGATGTTGTCGCGTACGGTCCCGGAGAAGAGCAGGTTCTCCTGCTGCAGGATGGTGATGTTGTCACGGAGCGACTCGCGCGACAGATCCCGGATGTCGGTTCCGTCGAGCAGGATGCGCCCGGCGGTGGGATCGTAGAAGCGGAGCAGGAGCTTCGCGAGCGTGGACTTGCCCACCCCGCTCGGCCCGGTGCACACGACCAGTTCCCCCGGCTCGACGGCGAAGGACATGTCGCGCAGCGTCGGCCTCCTCCTGTTCGGATAGGTGAAGCCGACGCCCTGGAACTCGATGCGGCCACGGCCACGCCCCAGATGGACAGGGGCGTCGCGGTCGGTGACGGCCGGCCGGGCCCGCAGGATCTCGATGACCCGGTCGGAGCCCGCCGCCGCCTCGGAGACGGTGAGGGCGATCTGCCCCAGGCTCTGCACCGCCGGGTAGAGGTAGGCGAGGTAGGCGGCGAAGGCGAGCAGTCCGCCGATGGTGAGGCGCCCCGAGGAGATCTCCCACGCGCCGAACCCGAGGATGGCGATCAGGCAGATGGTCTCGATCACCTGCACGACGGGCCCGTACAGGGAGGACAGCCACGCCTGTGCCACGTTGGCCCGCAGCCAGGTGCTCCCCTCCGCGTGCAGTCGCTCGGCCTCGGTGCCCTGGCGGTTGTAGGACTGGACGAGCGCCTGGTTGGACAGGCTCTCCTCGATGACGCTGTTCATGGTCCCGTTGCTGAGCCGCTCGCGCGCCGACACGGTCCTGAACCTGCCCGCGAAGACCTTGGAGACCAGCAGGAAGGCCGGGGCAAGCAGGAACGTCAGCAGTGCCAGGTCCCACCGGATGTAGAGGGCCGCACCGGCGAAGAAGACGACACTGGCGAGCGTGGTGAAGAGCTTGACCAGGCCGGAACCGACGAGTTCCTCGATGGCCTCGATGTCGTCGGTGAGCCTGGCCATCAGGTCACCCAGGCGGCGATTGTCGAAGAAGTCGGGCGTGAGCGTCTGGATGTGCTCGAAGACCCTGTCTCGCAGCCGCAGCAGGAAGCGCTCACCGCCCAGGGCCGTGAGGTAGGACCCCGCGAAGGAGACCAGCCCCGCGACGGCCGCGAGGCCCAGCCAGGCTGCCGCGGGGAGCCAGAAGGCTCCCAGGTTCTGCTTGCTGAGCACCTCGTCGGTGATGAAGCCGAACAGGCCGATCGCGGCGACCTCGCAGACGGCCGCGACGATGGCGAGCACGCCACCGGCCACGAGCAGCCGGCGGAGGCCGCGGGTGTACGGCCAGAACTCCCGGAAGGTCCTGCGGATGGAGACCGTCGGCGCCGTGGGAGGGCGACGCACCGCTGCCCTCGCCCCGTTGGGCGAGAGCGACTCTGAGAATGAGAGCCGGCGGTCGACCCGCCGGCTCTCATTTGTTTCTGCTAGCACCGGATCTGGATTACCACCACCCGCCGCCACACCCACATCCGCAGCGGCGGCGCCGGCAGCAGCATCCACCCCAGGTCACGTACCGGCTGGACGGGAAGAGCTGCTTGAAAGTCATGGCTTCCCCTTTCGTACTGAGCCTGTCGCGCTTATCAACCACGACACTAGCACCTATACCCAGACAAACACCCCATATCGACGCGCATTAAAGATGTTTTAACAACCAATTCAGAAAGGCCGTAAAACGTATCGAGAGCAAAGCCTGACAAAAGTTTCACACGCCAACCCGACCCCCTGTCCGAGCTGGGGATACGCACCATAAACCCTGATCAACAGGGGACAAAAAGAGGTTTCCCGATTATCGCCGGGGCGGCGGCCCGCACGGCGTCGCGGCGACCGGGAGGGCGACCCCGGAGCCCTCACCCATTTCCCGTCACACCAATTGACAGGCCCGGCCGTCATGTTTAGCGATTCGCCTGCCGGATTTACCCGGCAGGCGAATCACCGCTCTGTCATGAAACCGGCCCCGGAATCACCGGGTCACCCCCAGGCGAGCATCCGGAGAGGGTCCTCAAGCATGGCGCCGACGTCGCGCAGGAACAGCGAGCCGATCTCCCCGTCCACCACCCGGTGGTCGAACGAGACCGCGAGCGTGCAGACCTTACGCGGCACGACCTGCCCGTCCACCACCCACGGCATATCCCTGACCTGGCCGAAGGCCAGGATCGCCGATTCGCCGGGGTTGAGGATCGGGGTGCCCGTGTCCACCCCGAAGACGCCCACGTTGGTGATCGTGATCGTGCCCCCGGCCATGTCGGCGGGCTGGGTGCGGCCCGCTCTGGCGGTCTCGGCGAGAGCGCCGAGAGCGCCGGCCAGAGCGGGTAGCGACAGCAGGTGGGCGTCCTTGACGTTGGGGACGAGCAGGCCGCGCGGGGTGGCCGCGGCGATGCCCAGGTTGACGCGGTGCTTGACCACGATCTCCTGACGCGCCTCGTCCCAGACAGAGTTGATCATCGGGTGGCGGCGGGCGGCGACGAGCACGGCCTTGGCGACCAGGAGCAGCGGCGAGACCCTGACCTCGGCGAAGTCGGGCAGCTCCCGGAGGCGCCGGACCGCGTCCATGGTCTCCGTCATGTCCACCTGGAGGAACTCCGTCACGTGCGGCGCCGTGAACGCGGAGGCCACCATGGCCTGCGCGGTCGCCTTGCGCACCCCCCTGATCGGGATCCGCTCCTCGTCCTCCGCCTCCCGCGTCACGACCGGCGCGGCGCCGACCGCGGCCTGGACGTCGTCCCTGGTGATCGAGCCGTGCGGGCCGGTCCCGGTGAGCGCGGTCAGGTCGACGCCCAGGTCCCTGGCCAGCTTCCGCACCGGGGGCTTCGCCAGCACCGCGGCGCTCGTAGGCGGTGCGGCCGTGCCGCCGCCGCCCTCCCGCACAGCGGACGGCACACCGGGCGGCACTACCTCGGGCGACCGCAACCCGGTGGCCGTACCGGCGAAGGACACAGACGGTTTGCGGGGGCGGCGCTTGGCCGCGCCCGGCTTGACGCCGTAGCCCACCAGCACCGGCTGCCGCACCTCGGCGGGTGGCGCGGGCACCATGTCGGCGGCGGCGTCGGCCAGGGCCGCCGGCCGCTCCGCGACGGGAGCCCCGGGACCGGCACCGTCGTCCACCGAGATGATCGGCTTGCCGACATCCACGGTCTCGCCCTCGTCCACCATCAGCGCCGCCACGACGCCTTCGAACGGGCAGGGCAACTCGACGACCGCCTTGGCGGTCTCGATCTCCACGATGGTCTGGTTGATCTTGACCGGGTCTCCGACCTTCACGTGCCAGCGGACGATCTCCGCCTCGGTCAGTCCCTCTCCCACGTCGGGGAGCCTGAACTCCTTCATCCCAGCCCTCCCCTAGAACGCGAACGCGCGGTCGACGGCGTGCAGGACCCTGTCCAGATCGGGCAGGTAGTGGTCCTCAAGCCGCGAGGGCGGATAGGGAGTGGAGGGCCCTCCGACCCTCAGGACCGGGGACTGCAGGTTGTAGAAGCACTCCTCGGTGACGCGGGCGGCGACCTCCGCGCCGAAGCCGTTGTAGACGGGCGCCTCGTGCACCACGATGCAGCGCCCGGTCCTGCGCACCGACTCCGTGACCTTCGAGACGTCGAGCGGATTGAGCGAGCGCAGGTCCACGACCTCCAGGGACCGGCCGTCGTCCTCGGCCGCCTTCGCGGCCTCCAGGCAGGTCTTCACCATCGGCCCGTACCCGAGCAGGGTGGCGTCCGTGCCCTGCCGTACCACCTTGGCCTCGTCGAAGGGGGTCCAGTCCGAGGAGTCGACATCCACCTCGGCCTTCTCCCAGTAGCGCCGCTTGGGCTCGAAGAAGACGACGGGGTCCTCGCAGCGGATCGCCTGCTGGATCATGGCGTAGCCGTCGGCCGGGTTGGAGCAGGCCACGACGCGCAGGCCCGCGGTGTGCGTGAAGTACGCCTCGGGCGACTCGCTGTGGTGCTCCACCGCGCCGATGCCGCCGCCGCAGGGGATCCGGACCACCACCGGCAGCCTCAGCTTGCCCAGCGAGCGCAGCGGCATCTTGGCGAGCTGCGTGATGATCTGGTCGGCCGCGGGAAAGACGAATCCGTCGAACTGGATCTCGCAGACCGGGCGGTAGCCCCGGAGTGCGAGCCCGATGGCCGTCCCGATGATGCCCGACTCGGCCAGCGGGGTGTCGATGACCCGCTGCTCGCCGAAGTCCTTCTGCAGGCCGTCTGTCACCCGGAACACACCGCCGAGCTTGCCCACGTCCTCACCCATGACGAGGACCTTGGGGTCGTCCTCCATGGCCTTGCGCATGCCCTCGTTGAGCGCCTTGGCCAGCGTGAGAATGGTCATGCCTCGAACCCCTCAAGGTAGGTGGCGAACTCCGCGCGCTCGGTGTCCATCAGGGAGTGCGGCTCGGCGTAGACATGGTCGAAGATGGCCAGCGGTTCGGGGTCGGGCAGTGCGAGGCAGCGCTTGCGGACGTCCCGTCCGAGCTCGTCGGCCTCCGCGTCGACCGTGTCGAAGAAGTCCTGGTCGGCGATCTGGTTCTTGAACATGTAGGCCCTGACCCGCTCGATCGGGTCCTTGAGCTTCCATCCCTCCAACTCGGCGGCCACCCGGTAGCGGGTCGGGTCGTCGGAGGTGGTGTGGGCGCCCATCCGGTAGGTGAACGCCTCGATCAGCACGGGCCCCTGCCCCGACCTGGCCTCGGCCAGTGCCTTTCGGGTGACGGCCAGGCAGGCGAAGACGTCGTTGCCGTCGACCCGGACACCGGGGAACCCGAACCCGCTGGCCCTGCGGTACAGGGGGATGCGGGTCTGCTTCTCCAGCGGCTCGGAGATGGCCCACTGGTTGTTCTGGCAGAAGAACACCACCGGCGCGTTGAACACGGAGGCCCAGATGAAGGCCTCGTTCACATCACCCTGGGAGGTGGCGCCGTCGCCGAAGTAGACGATCGAGGCGGCCTCGGCACCGTCGCGCTGGATGCCCATGGCGTAGCCGACCGCGTGCAGGGTCTGGCTGCCGATCACGATGGTGTAGAGGTGGAAGTTGTGCTCCGCGGGGTCCCACCCTCCGTGGTTGACTCCGCGGAACAGGCCGAGCAGGTTCACCGGGTCGACGCCCCTGCACCAGGCCACCCCGTGCTCGCGGTAGGTCGGGAATGCCATGTCGGCCTCGGTCAGCGCCCGGCCGGAGCCGATCTGCGCGGCCTCCTGCCCGAGCAGCGATGCCCACAGACCCAGTTCACCCTGGCGTTGCAGGGCCACGGCCTCCAGGTCGACGCGGCGGACCAGGGTCAGGTCCCGGTAGAGACCTCGGATCTCCTCGGGGGTCAGATCGATGTCGTAGTCGGGATGCTCGACCCGTTCTCCTTCCGGGGTCAGCAGTTGAATGAGCTCCGGGGGTGCTTCCGCACCACGAGAGGCGTCGGCTGTCACGTGCCACTCCTGTGTGCTAGGGGCCGTCTGGATGGGTTCGCCACCGCTGTCCGGCCGATTCGCGACGCGTTCGACCCGTCTGATGGTGGTTCGTACGCGCTTGTGGCCATCGTGGCAGAGGCCACATACGTGTGCGCAAGCCCTACCTCGGCGTCCATATGCTCCCCGTTCCCCGCGCGCTCCCTTTCACCCGCCCGTTTCGTCCGCGTGGCGCGGGTCCGGCCCCCGCGCCTGAGCACGGCCGGAGCCGGTTACTCTTGAGGCGCCGAACCGTCCCCGTCGCAACCAGGAGGAACATCGTGGCGCGCGTCATCGTCGACGTCATGCTGAAGCCCGAGATTCTCGACGCGCAGGGGCAGGCGATCGCCCGCGCGCTGCCGCGACTCGGCCTCGTAGGTGTCTCAGCGGTACGGCAGGGCAAGCGGTTCGAGGTGGAGGTCGACGGGCCCGCCGACGAGGCGGCACTTTCGGACGTCCGGAAAATGGCCGAGACCCTGCTCGCCAACACGGTGATCGAGGACTACACCGTCACCGTCGAGTCCTAGGCCGTCACTCCACGCAGATCAACCGCCCAGATCCAGCTATATCCGGCAATATGGGCGGAGCAATCCCACGGCTTGACCACTAGTCAATAACATTACGGTTATTTTGCGGTTAGCCCGGATTCTGTAGGGAAGCCTTCACGAGGTGACGTCTGACCCCGGGAGGGAACCGGTGGACATGGAGTTCTCGCTGGCTCTGCCACGACAGGCCATCGGCATTCCGATGGTCCGCAGGGCGCTCGGCGACTCCCTGCGCTCACTCGGCGTCACCGAGGACTGCGCCTCCGACATCCTGCTCGCGGTGACCGAGGCATGCGCCAACGCCGTGCGGCACGGAGGTCCGGCCAACCGCTACGAGGTCGAGACCGCCATCGGCCACGGCCGCTGCGACGTCCGCATCATCGACCGGGGCCAGGGTCTCGTCGGAGTGCCGGAGCACTACCCGTCGGCCGACGTCGAGAACGGCAGGGGCCTGCTCATCATGCAGGCGGTGGTGGACGAGATCTCCTTCGACATCACCCCGGGCAGGGGCACCGTCGTGCACCTGCGCAAGCACCTGGACTGGGACGACGACGCCGCCGCCTTCTCCCGCGACCGGGTGCTCGCCGCCGTATAGCCCCGCCGCCCACCGGGAATCCGGCTCCCCCCGGCCCCGTACGGACTGGAAGACGCCCATGCCGGCTGCCCGGTTGGGTGATCCGGCACTCCGCGTATGACCGCTTGTCCGGAGCGGATAGCCTGGATGCACCGCCGCAGACCGACGTCCGATGTGAGAGACGCCGGCGCGGCGCCCGTTTGCGGAGGGGAACGTTGCCATGAGTGCTGCCCGCGTGGGCGTCGTCACTTTTCCAGGAACTCTTGACGATCAGGACGCGGCCCGCGCCGTGCGCCACGCGGGTGGCGAAGCCGTGCCGCTGTGGCACGCGGATCCCGATCTCAAGGGGGTGGACGCGGTCTTCCTGCCCGGCGGGTTCTCCTACGGGGACTACCTGCGCTGCGGGGCCATCTCCAGGTTCGCCCCGCTGATGGAGGAGCTGATCCCCGCCGCCAGGGCCGGGCTACCCGTCCTTGGCACCTGCAACGGCTTCCAGATCCTCTGCGAGGCCCACCTGCTGCCCGGGGCGCTGATGCGCAACGCCGGGCTGCACTACATCTGCCGCGACCAGGGCATCCGGGTCGAGAGCAACACCACCCCCTGGACCTCCGACTTCACCGAGGGCCAGGAGATCGTGCTGCCGATCAAGCACGGGGAGGGCCGCTACGTCGCCGACGAGGCGACCCTGGGCGCGCTGGAGGCGGGCGGCCAGGTCGTCTTCCGCTACACGGGTGGCAACCCCAACGGCTCCCTGAACGACATCGCGGGCATCCGCAACGAGGCCGGCAACATCGTCGGTCTCATGCCGCACCCCGAGCACGCCATCGAGGACCTCACCGGTGCCCCGAGCACCGATGGGCGCGCCTTCTTCTCCTCGATCCTGAAGAAGCTGGTGAACGCATGAGTCTCGACACCGTCAAGCGGGCCGAGGAGACCCCCGGCGAGCGCCAGCCGTACGCCGAGCTGGGGATGAAGGTCGAGGAGTACGAGCGGGTCCGCGAGATCCTCGGCCGCCGGCCCACCGGTTCCGAGCTGGCCATCTACAGCGTCATGTGGAGCGAGCACTGCTCCTACAAGTCGTCCAAGGTGCACCTGCGCCAGTTCGGTACCAAGGCCCCCAAGTCGGCGGCGCTGCTCGTCGGCATGGGGGAGAACGCCGGGGTCGTGGACGTCGGCGACGGCTGGGCGGCCACCTTCAAGATCGAGTCGCACAACCACCCGTCCTACGTCGAGCCCCACCAGGGCGCGGCGACCGGTGTCGGCGGCATCGTCCGCGACATCATGTCGATGGGCGCCCGGCCGGTCGCGGTGATGGACGCGCTCCGCTTCGGCGCCGCGGACGCCCACGACACCCGGCGGGTGCTGCCCGGCGTGGTCGAGGGCATCAGCCACTACGGCAACTGCCTGGGCCTGCCCAACATCGGCGGCGAGGTCGTCTTCGACCCCTGCTACATCGGCAACCCGCTGGTCAACGCCCTCTGCGTGGGCCTGCTCCGCAAGGACCAGATCAAGCTCGCGGTGGCCCCCGGACCGGGCAACAAGGTGGTCCTGTTCGGCGCGCTGACCGGCCCCGACGGCATCGGCGGCGCGTCCGTGCTGGCCTCGGCCACCTTCGAGGACGAATCGCACGCCAAGCGCCCCAGCGTCCAGGTCGGCGACCCCTTCATGGAGAAGCTGCTGATCGAGTGCTGCCTGGAGCTCTACCAGGCGGACGTGGTCGTCGGCATCCAGGACCTCGGCGCCGCCGGTGTCTCCTGCGCGACCACCGAGCTCGCCGCCAAGGGCACCGGTGGCATGAACGTCAGGCTCGACCTGGTGCCGCTGCGCGACCCCTCGCTGCGGCCCGAGGAGATCCTGATGAGCGAGTCGCAGGAGCGCATGATGGCGGTCGTCACGCCTGACGACATCGATGCCTTCATGGCGATCTGCGCGAAGTGGGACATCCCCGCGACCGTGATCGGCGAGGTCACCGACGGCGGCCGCCTCGTGATGACCTGGCACGGCGAGACCATCGTCGACATCCCGCCGGGCACCGCGGCCGACGAGGGCCCGGTCTACGAGCGGCCGTTTCAGGAGCCGGCCGGCCAGATCGCGCTGAACAGCGACACTCCCAAGCGCCTCGCCCGGCCCACCGACCTGCGCGCGGCGCTGCTGGAGCTCCTCGGCTCACCGAACCTGGCGTCCAAGGAGTGGGTCACCTCCCAGTACGACCGCTACGTCCGCGGCAACACCGTGCTGGCCCAGCCCGCCGACGCGGGCGTGCTGCGGATCAGCGAGGCCATGCCCGGCGCCGAGGAGACGACGCGCGGAATCGCGCTGGCCACCGACGGCAACGGCCGCTACGCCCGCCTCGACCCGTACGCGGGGGCCCAGCTCGCCCTCGCCGAGGCGTACCGGAACGTGGCCACCACCGGCGCGACGCCGCTGGCGGTGACCAACTGCCTCAACTTCGGCTCCCCCGAGGACCCCGAGGTCATGTGGCAGTTCGCCGAGGCCGTGCGCGGCCTGGCCGACGCCTGCAAGACCCTCGGCATCCCGGTGACCGGTGGAAACGTCTCGTTCTACAACCAGACGGGATCCGTCCCGATCCACCCGACGCCGGTCGTCGGCGTGCTCGGCGTCATCGACGACGTGGCCACCCGGGTACGGTCCGGTTTCACCGATGACGGCGACCGGATCGTGCTGCTCGGCGAGACCGAGGCGGAGTTCGGCGGCTCGGAGTGGGCGCACGTGGCCCACGGCCACCTGGGCGGCCTGCCGCCCAAGGCACGGCTGGCCTCGGAGCGTGACCTGGCTCTCGTCCTGACCACGGCCGCCTCGCAGGGGCTGCTGACCGGCTCCCACGACCTGTCCGACGGCGGGCTGGCCATCGCCCTCGCCGAGGCCTGCCTCGCCCAGGGCATCGGCTGCGCGGTCTCCCTGACCGGCGACGACGCGTTCGTCGAACTGTTCAGCGAGTCGTCGGCCCGCGCGCTGGTGACCGTCAGGCCCGAGTCGTTCGACACCTTCGCGAAGCTGTGCGCGGCCCACGAGGTGCCCTGCCACGGCCTGGGCACCACCGGCGGTGACTCGCTGACCGTCAAGGGTGTGCTGGACATCCCGGTCACCGAACTCCGCCAGACCCACACCTCCACCCTGCCGGGCATCTTCGGCTGATCCTCACGCACCACCACGGAGGGGGTACGGCTCGCATGAGCCGTACCCCCTCCGCGTTTTCCGCGCTTCTCTTTTCCGTGCTTCGCACGGCACCGGCAGGGTCCGTCTCCCATCTGGAAGGGGGCCTTGATACCGCCACCCCTGCAAGAAGGCTCCCGACATGGGAGAAGGCCCCCGGTAACCATCCGGAGGGCCCTCTGTCGTGCTGTCATGCTCGGCCGGGTATCAGCTCATGCAGATCGCGTAAACGGTACCGCTGGAGTTCTTGCCGCCCACGGTCCAGCCGGTGCCGGAGGGCGCGCTCGTGTAGATCTGGCCGGAAGCGCTGCCGCTACCGCTGAAGCCGCCACCCGTGACGACCTTGCCCGTACCGCAGCCCACGGTCTCGCTTCCGCCGTGACTGCCGAAGTTGTAGGACTTTGTGACGGTGACGATGGTGAGGGTGCTACCGGCGCCGTCCTTGCCGTCCTTGCCCGCAGGACCCTGAGCACCGGGCTTGCCGTCGGCGCCGTCCTTGCCGTCGAGGCCCTTCGCACCGGGGGCGCCGTCCTTGCCGTCCTCACCCTTCGGACCCTGGGCACCGGTCTCGCCCTTGGCGCCCTGCGGGCCGGTGGCGCCGGTCCTGCCGATGGGGCCGCGCAGACCCTGCGGGCCTGCCGAACCGGGGTCGCCCTTGACACCCTGCTGACCCTGCGGGCCACGCTCACCCTGCGGGCCGGCGGTGGCGATGCCCTGCTGCTGGCTCTCGCCCTGCTGCCCCCACCTGACCCGGACCTCGGTCGGCTTGCACTTGGCCGTCGCGTTGACGATGCGGGCGTAACGCGTCTGCTTGTGGACACACGCGTGAATCTCCGCGCCGGCCGACGAGGCTACGGCACTGCCGCCCGCGGTGAACAACGTTCCAGCGAGGACACCAACGGTCACGACGGCGAGCGCGCGTCCGCCCGGCAACTTGATAGCCACTGGGCTTCCTTTCTGCGACACCAGAGTCTGGTGTGATGGGAGAGATACGCGTAGTACACGCTTCGACCGGTCCAACGGTTGACAGATGAAACATCACATTTCGAGCTCGGAAGCCCTGATGTCTGAATGTCGGGAAGCCTGCCGCTATCGGCCTTGTGCGGGATAATCAGACCGTTCGGGGGAACCCGCCCGCTGGGCGTGGACGAACAACACGGGGAACCAACCGGGTTCTCCAGACACGGAGGCCACCGTGCCGACCATCAACCCGACGGACACGGCCCGACAAGACCGTTCCGAACGGGAACCGTACCTGCCGCCCGCGACCCAGCCGGTCCGCACCCTGGTGTGGGCGTTGCATCTGGCACTGCCAATGCTCGGACTCTGGCTGCTGCTGGCCCGGCCCGACCTGAACATCGTCCTGCAGGACAACCCCAGCCATTTCTGGTTGATCATCACCGTCGCCGGGATCAACCTGGTCCTGGGCCTCATGATCAGCGAGGCATCGGCCAGGCGGGCGGACGCGCGCCTGCTCCTGGTCTCGCTGGTCTTCCTGAGCTGCGCCGGATCCTTCCTGGTGCACGGGCTGGGCACCCCGGGGATCATCCTGGGCACCCCGAGCTACGGGTTCGACCTGTCCCACCCGGTGGGCCTCCTCATCGCCTCGGTGTTCGCGTTCACATCGGCGCTGCCTCTGGGGGGCCGAGCGGCCGAGACCGTCCTGAGGCACCAGATGTGGCTGCGCGGCGGTCTGGCCGCCCTGATCACCGGGTGGGGGATCGCCTGCCTGGTGCCGGGCCTGACCCCGCTGAGCGACTCGCCCCCAGGGGGCACCGGCCTGGGCGGCCTGGAGTGGATCGGGGTGGCCCTGTACGTGGTGGCGGCCGCGATGATGTTCCAGCTGCACCGTGGCCGCCCCGCGGTCGTGCTGATCAGCCTGGTCACCGCGTACGCGCTGCTCGCCGAGTCCCTGGTCGCGGGATTGTCCCACCACAACTGGCACCTGTCGTGGTGGCTCTGGCACGTACTGCTGACCACGGCGTTCCTCTTCGTCGCCTACAGCGCCTACCTGCAGTTCCGGCGGGAGGGCACGAGCGCCGGGCTGTTCGACTCGGTGGCGCTGTCGGCGACGGTCCGCAGGATCAGAGCCGACTACGAGGCCGCCCTGGAGGAACTCGTCGGCCACCTGCGGCGCGGGGAGGAGAGCAGGGTTCCGATCGCGAACAGGCTGGCGGGCAAGTTCGGGCTCACCGAGTCCCAGGTGGCGGTGCTCGATCGGGCGGGTGCGGCACTGGCCAACGAGCGGGAGCTGACCGACAGGCTCGCCGCGCTGGTCGAGGTGGGCAGGCAGGTCCGCGTGGGCCTGCCGGAGCGCGAACTGCTGGCGCAGAGCCTCGACCGCGTGCGGCAGGCGTACGGAGACGTCCGGATCAAACTGGTCGACAACGGCCGGGTCACCGTGAACTCCAGGGAGTACGGCCCGAAGGACTTCCCCGGCGACCAGCCGATCCGGCTGGCGGGGAAGGTCGTCCACCCCCTGACCGTGCAGGGCAGGCTCGCCGGGGCGTTGGAGGTGCCGACCGGCAGAACCCCGCAGGACGAGGCGCTCGCCGCCATGCTGTCCGGTCAGCTGTCCATCTCCCTGGAGAACGTCCGCCTCTACAGCGAGCTGGAGACCCTCTTTCGGCAGTACATGTCGCCGGACGTGGCCCAGTCACTGCTGGCCGACCCGCAGACCGCGGCGCTCGGCGGCGAGCTGGTGGAACTGACCGCGCTCTTCGCCGATCTGAAGGGCTTCACGAGCTTCTCCGAGCGGGTGGCGCCCGGCGAGATCGTCGAGATGCTGAACCGCTACCACACCGCGGCCGTGCCCATCGTGCTCGGCAACGGCGGCACGATCGTGCAGTTCGTGGGTGACGCGCTGCTCGCGCTGTTCAACGCCCCCGCCCGGCAGTCCGACCACGCCCTCGCCGCGGTGCGGGCGGGCCTGGCGATGCAGGAGGCCGCCGAGGAGATCGCGGCGGGGATGCCCGGCTATCCCCGCTTCAGGATTGGGATCAATACCGGTGAGGCGCTTGTCGGAAACATCGGCAGCCCCGAGCTTCGCGGTTTCAACGCGATGGGCGACTGCGTCAACGTGGCCGCCAGACTTGAGGGAATCGCCGACCCCGGCAGCGTCGTGATCGGCCAGAGCACCCTCGACCTGATCGGCCCCCGGGCCCAGACTCGTTCCCTGGGCCCGCTCAGCCTCAAGGGCAGGGAACAACCCGTCCATGCCCACGTGCTGTCCGGGCTCTCGTAACAGCGCCTCTCGCCCCGGGAGTCGTACGGACACGATCGAGATCACCATGAGGTGGTTATGACTTCTTCCCCCGAACCGGGTGAGTTCATCACATTGCTCACGAACGATGAGGTAGCGGCTCTGTACTCCGCCGGGCGTCCCCGGCGCTGGGACAGGGGCGCGACGATGTTCACCGAAGGCGACGTGAACGACTGGGTGGTCATCCTGACATCCGGTCGGGTCAAGGTGTCCTCGCACACCGCGATCGGCAGCGAGGTGGTCCTGGCGATCCGGGGACCCGGGGCGCTGCTCGGCGAGTTCGCGGCGATCGACGGGCTGCCCAGGTCCGCCACGATCACCGCCCTCGAACCCGTCGAAGGAGTCACGGTCCGCGACTTTCCCGCCTACCTGCGGGACCACGGGAGAGTCGCGGTGCTGCTCATGCGGATGGTGATCGGCAAGATGCGCGACTCCGACCGCAAGCGGATCGAGTACGGCGCGTTCGACACCACAGGCCGGGTGGCCACCCGGCTGGTCGAGCTGGCCGAGCGGTACGGCGAGCCCACCAACGGCGGGGTCCGGGTGACGTTGCCGCTCTCCCAGGACGAGCTGGCCGGTTGGACCGGGGCCTCCCGCGAGGCGGTCAGCAAGGCGTTGCGCTCCCTGCGCGACCGCGGGCTGATCGAGACGGGCCGCCGCCGCGTGATCATCCACGATTTGGAGGGCCTGCGTAGACGGGCACGCTGAGGGCGCGCCGGACGACCGGCGCGGGGGCGCGCCTACCCGCGAGAGGGCAGGCGCCGCCCCGGCGGTGACGAGCACCACGATCACCGCCTCCGGCCTGACCCGGGACGCGATCCGGACGGGCGCGCCGTGCCCCGCCACCCGGCCGCCGGCCGCGCCGGGTGTGGTCTGACACGAGGCGCGAGCGGGCTGGACGTGCTCTGTGGCGGGTCTGGATCAAGATCGACGTACAACGTACGTCAGACTGTGACTCATGGTCGCAATCCCCCAAGACCTGCCCGGATCCCCTGAATACCTATCCAGACTCCGTTACGCGTGGCGGGTCTGCTCGGTCACCAGCCTCGGCATGGTCATGATCGGCATCTCCGGCAGCACACTGAACGTCGCACTTCCCACCGTAGTCAGGCACTTTCACGCGGACGCGTTCGCGGCCGGCTGGGTCCTGCTGGCCTTCCTCCTCGTCAACACCGCGACGCTGGTGTTCTTCGGCCGGGTGGCCGACCTGCTCGGCCGGCGGGAGATCTATCTGACGGGGTTTCTCCTGTTCACCGTCGGATCGCTGCTCGCCGGGCTCTCACCCGGCGTCTGGTTCCTGATCGCGATGCGCGCCGTGCAGGCGATCGGAGCCGCGATGGTCCTCGCCAACGGAACCGTGATCATCACCGACGCCTTCCCGCCGGACAGGCTCAGCCAGGGCATGGGCGTCTACATCGGCACCCTCTCGGTCGCCCAGCTCGCCGGCCCCACCCTGGGCGGCCTCATCGCCGAGACCGCCGGCTGGCAGTGGATCTTCTGGATGAACGTACCGGCCGGGCTGGCCGCCCTGGTCTGGGGAGCACTCACGCTGCGCCGGGTGCCCCGGGGGGCGCGCAGGCCGGTGGACGCGCTCGGCAACCTGATCGTGTTCGCCGCCCTCTCCGCGGCCCTGATCGCGCTCTCCGAGGCGGGGTCCCGGGGCCTGTCCAGCCCCGTGGTGACCGTCGGCATGGCGATCGCGGTGGCGCTGGTCCCGGTGCTGGTCCTGGTGGAGCGCCGGGCGTCACATCCCGTACTCAACGTGCGCCTGTTCGGCGAGCGCATGCTGGCCTTCGCCAACCTCGCCTCCTTCTGCAACGCGCTGGCGCGCTCGGCGCTGATCCTGCTGGTCGCCCTCTACTTCCAGGCCGCCAGGGGCGTCGACGCCGTCACCGCGGCCCTGGGCGTGCTCCCCGTCCCGATCGGCATGGCCCTGGCCTCCCCGGTCACCGGCGCCCTCGGCCGCCGGATCAGGCCGTACGCGCTGTCGGTGGGGGGCACCCTGATGAGCGCGGCCGGGCTGGGCATCCTGCTCCTGAACACCGCTCCCACCACGCCGTACTGGATCATCGGGGTTGGCCTGTTCCTGTGTGGCTGCGGCAGCGGCACCTTCCTGACCGGCAACACCACCCAGGTCATGGCGGCTCTGCCGGCGGGGAGCCTGGGAGTGGTGAACGGCTTCCGGCTTATGATCATGAATGTCGGGGTCGTGCTGGGTGTCGCCCTCACGCTCAGCGTGCTGACCGGCTCGGTCAGCGCCGAGCTACGCGGGCAGGTGTACGCGGGCACGCTGTCGCGCCTCTCCCCCGTCGCCGTGGACCACCTGATGGCCGGCTTCCAGCGGACCTACACCGTGCTGTTCGCCGTTGCCCTGACGGGCGCCCTGATGGCCTCGCTGGCCCGTCCCCGCCGCCGGGCCTGAGGGTCAGCGCTCGCCGGAGCGGGCGGACAGCGTTTCGATGCCCGCCATGAGGAGGTCGACGCCGAAGGTGTCATAGAGGTCGGGACGGCCGTCCTCGGAGAGGGGGACGGCCATCTCCACGATGTGCGGGTAGACGTCCGGTGGTAGTGACTGGAGCCTGACCCGCTTGAGCCTCGTCCGCTCGGCCGCCTCCCGCTCGGTGAGCCCGGGGACACAGTGCTTCGTCGGACCGGCTGCCAGCGAGATCGCGCCCTGGAGCAGGAACTGGGAGATCAGGCAGCTCTCCTCGTAGGAGAATCCGCCGCGCTTGGCCAGGCCGAGGGCCATGTCCCACACCCGCAGGAAGGCGGGCACCTCCATGTGGTCGACCTCGCTCAGCACGCCCGCCGCGCACGGGTGGCGCCGGAGCACCCTGACCAGACCGGCGACGAGCCCGCGGAGCCGCTCCTGCCACGGGCCCGCGTAGTCCCCCCCGTCGTCCCGGATCACGAAGCCCTCGACCAGGTGGTCGGCCATGCCGACGGTCAACTGCTCCTTGTTCTTGAAGTGCCAGTAGAGCGCCATCGGGGTGACGCCCAGCTCCTGGGCGAGCCGCCGGATGGTCACCGCCTGCAGCCCTTCGGCGTCGCCGATCTCCAGCGCCTGCTCGACGACCGCCTCGCGGGTCAGTTTTCCCATCACGCTTGACAACTATACGCCGTACGGGTTCAACTGTGCGCCGTACATGTACGACGTATAAGTACAACGTAGAGGGCGGGGAATGACAGACAGTCGCAGGTGGTGGGCTCTGGGAGCGATCTCGCTGGCCACCTTCATGACCTATCTCGACAACAACGTGGTGAACGTGGCACTGCCGACGATCCAGCGCGACCTCGGGCTGAGCATCTCGGGGCTGGAATGGATCGTGAGCGGCTACATCCTGGTGTTCGCCGGGTTGATGCTCGTCGGCGGGCGCCTGGCCGATGTCTTCGGGCGGCGGCGGATCTTCCTGATCGGCCTGGTCGTGTTCACCGCGGCGTCGTTCGCCGCCGGGATGGCCACCGGCGGCGGCACGCTGATCGCCACCAGGGCGGTGCAGGGCGTGGGGGCGGCCTTCCTCACTCCCACGGCGCTGGCACTGCTCACCTCGGTCTTCCCGGACACCAGGGAGCGCGCGACGGCGGTCGGCCTGTGGAGCGCGGTCGGTGCGCTGGCCCTCGCCCTGGGGCCGCTGACCGGCGGGTTCATCAGCGAGCACTGGCACTGGGGCTGGATCTATCTCATCAACGTGCCGATCGGCGCCGTGACGCTCGGGCTCGGGCTCTGGGCGATCAGGATGCCCTCCGACGAGCCGGTACGGCGCGGCCTCGACGTCCCGGGCCTGGTGGCGTCGAGCGTGGCCCTGTTCGCGCTGACCTACGCGCTCATCGAGGGTGCGGGGGCCGGGTGGACCTCGCCGGAGATCCTGGGCGCGTTCGGGATCGCGGCCCTGTCCGCGCTTGCCTTCGTGACGATCGAACTGAGGAGCCGGGAGCCGATGATCGACCTGTCGCTGTTCCGGTCGCGGGTGTTCAGCGGAGGCACGCTGTCAGTGGGCCTGTGGTCGTTCGGAGTGTTCGGGATCTACTTCTTTACCGCGCTGTACCTGCAGAACGCCCTGGGCTTCTCGCCCATCGAGGCCGGGGCGGCGTTCGTGCCGATGGCACTGTTGATGGCCGTCACCGCCGCCGTGGCCCCAAGACTGGACCGGACCCTGGGAACCGCGCGGACCGTGGCGGCCGGGCTCCTGCTGATGGCCGTGGCGATCTTCGGAATCTCCTTCGTCGGGCAGGACGGGTCGTTCGGCGACCTGCTGCCCTGGTTTCTCGTCTACGGACTGGGCGGCGGCATGCTGGTGCCGCTCACCACGGCGATCCTGGGCACGCTCCCCGCGGGCAGGTCGGGGGTCGCCTCGGGCGTGCTGAACGTCTCACGCGAGATCTTCGGTCTGCTCGGGATCACGATTCTGGGGGCGATCCTCAACGCGCGCCAGGCCGCGTTCCTGGCCGAGGGGGCCGGGCAGCTGACCGCCTTCCTGGACGCGTACCGGTACACGCTGGTCGTCGCCGCGCTCATCGTGCTGGTGGGAGTTCCGGTCAGCCTGCTGTCACTGCGGACTTCCCGCTCCCCGGAGCGGCCCGTCACACCCGCCGAGCGCCCGGCGGTACCGATCGGCTAGAACCGGGACCGGCTCGCGCCCTTCCTGGGAGGGCCCGAGCCGGTACGGATCGCGTTCGTCACAGCGCGGCTCCCTCCTTTATGCGGCGTGGCCGACATAATTGAGATGGTCGGCCCGGTCAGATCGGACACCTGGTGTCCTGCCCCGGGTCGTCCCGCTCCCCCCTCGAAACCCACGTCACGCCGCTCGGCGAGCACGTCGCCACCTGGGCGTCCGACAGGAGGAGCACATGCGTTCCGTCACGCTGATGGGAGTGGCCGCCGCGCTCATGATGGGTTCGGGTGTCCTGACCGAACCGGGTTCCGCCCCCACGCCAACCCCCACCGCCACACCCACACCCACCGCCACACCCACCGTCACGACCAGCACCACACCCACACCCACCGCCACACCCACCGTCACGACCAGCGCCACATCCACGTCCGGCGCCACAACCAGCGTCACCAGCAAAACCAATCAGACGGTGTCAATTCCTCCCATAGGAGGCAGAAACACCATCCCCAAGGCGCTGAAGAACGTTCCGTCGCTCCGTATCCTTCCCCCCTGGCCCCGCCAGGCCAGCCACGTCCGGATATTCGTGCACTGCCCTCCCTCGTCGAACCACGCGATCGTCGGCTCCACCGCGTTCAACCTGAAAGGGTCGAACCGTCTCTACCGGGAGATCGGGGTAGGACTCTCCGACAGGGGGCTGATGCACCGCAGCGCGTCCATCTCCTACTACGCCCTGCCCGGACCCCACGGCGCCTGCCTGAGGTGCGTGAAGGTCACGATGAACAAGCAGACCCGCATCAGGCGGATCCGGGTGACCGGCCGGGCCTTTGCCCCGCTCTTCGTCCGAAGGTTCAGCATCTGGCAGTTCTTCGACTGACAGTGATGATGTTCATGGTGACGCTGCGGCGGGTCTGACCCACCGACTGACTGACGTCTCGACTGTCCTGCTGGCGACCGGGTGTCGCCGACAGGTCCTTGTCCTCGTGGCTCAGCTGAGAGCCACGAGGACAAGGACCCGTGCTTTTCGGAAACGGAGACGGCGGTCAGGAGCCGATCTTGCCGCCCCTCGCGTGCCAGGTGACCACGACGGACGGGCGGGGCTGGGAGGCGCCGCCGTCCGGCCAGTGGCTGCTGGGAGCCTCGGGGTTGGCACCGTTGGTCTCGCCGGGGTGTTGCACGGCCACGAAGACGCTGCGCTGGTCCGCGCTGACCAGCGGGCCGCAGGTCTCCGCACCGACCGGCACGCTCAGGAACTGCTTGAGGTGGCCGCGCTCGGCACCACGGACCGGCATGACGAACAGGCCGTCGTTGGCACCGAGCTGACTGCCGTCCGTGGCGATCCACAGGTTGCCGTCGGCGTCGAAGGCCACGTTGTCCGGGCAGGAGATCGCCGAGACCTTGGTCTTGTCGAACCCGGCGAAGTAGGTCGCGGGGTCGTTCGGATCCCCGCAGACCAGCGGCAGGGACCAGGCGAAGGTCGTGGCCCCGGCGTCGTTCCGCCGCTCGACGATCTCCAGGATGTGGCCGTGCTTGTTGGCCGGGCGCGGATTGGCCTCGTCCACCTGGGCCGGAGTCCGGTTGGTGTTGTTGGTCAGCGCCACGTAGACGCCGCCGGTGACGGGGTTGCGCTCCACGTCCTCGGGGCGGTCCATCTTGGTCGCCCCGACCTTGTCGGCCGCCACCCGGGTGTAGACGAGCACCTCCGCGGCCGTCATCCCCGGCACGTGCGAGACGTCACCGGTGACCAGCGGAATCCACTCGCCCGAGCCGTCGAACTGCCCGTCGGCCGGGAGCCTGCCGGTGCCGTCGATCTCGGTGGCGGGACTGTCTCCGGTGAATCTGGCCACGTACAGCGTGCCGTCGTCGAGCAGGTCCCGGTTGTTCCGGTCGAAGCCGGGAATGTAGCGCTTCCTGGAGACGAACTTGTAGACGTACTCGAGCCGGGAGTCGTCCCCCATGTAGGCCACCACCCGGCCGTCGGCGGCCAGGGAGGTGGTGGCGCCCTCGTGGGCCAGCCTGCCCAGGGCGGTGCGCTTGATCGGGGTGGAGTCCGGATCGAACGGGTCGATCTCCACGATCCAGCCGGTACGGTTGATCTCGTTCGGGTGTTTCGCCAGGTCGAACCGGTCCTCGACCCGGTCGAACCTGCGGTTTCCGCTCGGGATGCCCGTCGTGACGCTCACCCCGTACCGGGTGAGGTAGGGCTTCTGCGCCTCGGGCACGCCGTTGCCGTTGACGAAGTACTGGTTGAAGTTCTCCTCGCCGCTGAGCACCGTGCCCCACGGCGTGGTGCCGCCCGCGCAGTTGTTCAGCATGCCGACCGGCGTGCTGCCCCCCGGGTCGGCCGCGGTCTTCAGCAGGTCGCTGCCGGCCGCCGGGCCGGTGAACCTCATCCGGGTCTGCACGGTGATGCGACGGTTGTAGCGGCGGGAGCCCTTGGTCACCAGCCGCCACTGGCCGGAGGCACGCACCCGCTCGACCTCGACCACCGAGCCGCCGTGCGCGGCCATCGCGATCCTGATCTGCTCCTCCGTCGCGGCGGTGCCGTCCGTGTAACCGCGGAACATCAGGTTCTCGTCGGTGTACTCGTGGTTGACCCAGAGCAGGCCGCGGTGCTGCCCCAGCTGGAAGAGCGTCACGTAGTCGCAGTTGTAGCCGAACTGCCCGGCCTGCGCGGCGGCCGTCTGGTTCTCGAAGTCGAACGCCGGAGCACCGGGCAGCACCGGGTCGCCCCAGCCCACCACGACCGCCGACAGATAGCCCGCGGGGACCGTCACCTTGTCGTCGGTGTTCGGCGCGATGGCGGTGAAGCTCAGGTCGCTCTTCCGGCCGGGGGCCTTCGCCCCCCGGTCCGGGTCGGCGACGGCCGGGAGCGCCGTGCCGACCCCCACCCCGGCGACGACGGCGCCCAGGGCGCCCGCGCGCAGCACCCCGCGCCGGGTCATCGCCTCGGCGACCACGTCACCGAAGTAGGTGTTGTCACTGGTGTTCATCACATCGTGGGCGCACTGGTCACCGCAACGGAACCGGCAGGTGAGCGCGCTGCGGCCACCCTTGTGAGGGCTCATGAGCAGGGGCAGCAGGCGACGCGGCGACATGTTCGCCACAGGATCCTCCAAAAAGGGGTGGAGTCGTACCGCCCGGACGCTACGTGCACCGGCCGAACCTGAGGTGAACGACATTTGCCCGGACGGTGAACCGTTCGGTGGACCGGGCCCGGCGATCATCGGGATCGAGCGGCTCGGCGGCGTCCTGTCGTCGGGACGGCCCGCTCCGGCGGGCATCATGGAGGGCGTGCCGCCTTACAAGCCCGACCCCGCCAAGGTTCACGCCGCTCTCGACACCCAGCTGAGCTCCCTCGACGAGCCGCCCTACGACGGTCCTACCGGGATCACGGCGCTGCTGGACGCCTGCGTGAGCGTGGTGCTGCGAGCCTTCGAGCGCGAGATCCACCCGGAACGGGAGATCACCCGCTTCGCCGTACGGCACCTGCTGGACAGGCTGGCGACGGCCGCTCCCGGCCGGACCGTCGAGGTCCGGGTCCCGCCCTACGCGGCGGTGCAGTGCGTGGCAGGTCCCCGGCACACCCGTGGCACCCCGCCCAACGTGGTGGAGACCGACGCGCGCACCTGGCTGGACCTGGCCACCGGCCGTCTGACCTGGTCTGCGGCGATGGCCGCCGGTAAGGTCGCGGCGAGCGGAGCCCGCGCCGACCTGTCGGAACATCTGCCGCTGCGATAGCTCTCGCCGTTCCCCGGCGTATGGCGGGACGGCGAGCCTCCCCGGAGGCTCGCCGTCCCGTCGCCCCTCAGAGGGTGGGTTGGAGCCGAACGCCGAACCTGTCCTCGATGCAACGCTGCTGTAGCTCCGGTGGCAGGTTGGCGCAGTCGCCGATCTTGCTGTAGAGCCAGCTCAGGAACGCCGCGGCGATGATCAGGGTGAGGATGCTCAGCGCTATGCCCACCCAGGCCCTGCCCGGGGCGGACTTCTTGACGAGCGCGACGATGCCGACGATCAGGCCGATGATCGCCACCAGCACACCGAGGCCGCAGACGATGAGCGACACGATGGCCACGATCCCGAGCACGAGCGCGGCGGTGCCGAGTCCGTCGCTCTGCCTGCGCGCCTCACCCGGATACGCCGGGTAGGGCGCGGCGCCCGGATAGGCGGGCGCGCCAGGCGGCGGGTACGGCGGCGGCTGGTAGGGGCCTGGCGCGCCCTGCGGCGGCTGGTAGGGGCCTGGCGCGGACGGCGGCTGGCCGGGACCTCCGTAGGGCTGCCCGGCCTGCTGGGCCTCCCCGTATCTCGGCTGCTCCCCGTAACCGTGCCGGCCCGAATAGCCCGGCTGGGGAGTGCCGGGAGCGGGCTCGGTGGGCTCGGCGGGCCGAGGCTGGGCCGCGGGTTCCTCGGAGGGCTCAGGCGGTTCGTAGCGCGAGGGCTGGGTGGGGCCGGGGTGGTCAGGACCGCCTGGAGCCTCCGAGGCGCTCTCCCAGCCGGGATACGCGGCGGGCGTGGCACCGGGCACGGGGTGCGGCGGCCGTTCCTCCGGCGAGGGGACTCCCCGCTCCCGCCCACCGGACTCCGGTGTCTCGTCCCCCTGCGGGGCGTCCGGATCACCGGCCTGGTCAGGCTGGGGGACCTCCGGCGCGGCCGGCGTGTCCGGATGCGGCGGCACCCTCGGCTCTTCGGGAACGGGGGGCGGTGGCCGGTTCGGCGTCTCGCCGGGGTCGGGTACGGGCGACTCGGGATCCGGCTCCTTCCGCGGCTCCCGCCGCGGATCGGGCTGGTTCGGGTCCATAGGTGTTGTCACGTCTATTCTCCCGACGCTTGGGCATGCCGGATATCTCACACTCCCCTGTCACCTGCCGACGAAACAGGCTGACACGGCAAAACACTGATGATCGTTCGGTCAGGGTGCGACATGCCACGGAACGGACCCTAGGTGCGAGCAGGGAAGAAGCCGACCTAGAATGAAGCATGTGTTGAAGGGCGACGGCCATCTGAGCCATGACCTTGACCCCCACGACCGGCCTCCGAAGGACGCATGTGGCGTCTTCGGGGTCTGGGCTCCTGGGGAGGAAGTCTCCAAACTCACCTACTACGGACTGTACGCGTTACAGCACCGCGGTCAGGAGTCCGCGGGCATCGCGGTCAGCGAGGGCAGCAGGATCCTCGTCTACAAGGACATGGGACTGGTCTCCCAGGTCTTCGACGAGTCCGTGCTCGGCACCCTCCGCGGTCACCTGGCGATCGGTCACTGCCGCTACTCGACGACCGGGTCGAGTGTCTGGGAGAACGCGCAGCCGACGCTGAGCTCGACCGAGGGCGGCGGGCTCGCACTCGCCCACAACGGAAACCTGATCAACACCCCGGTGCTGGCCAGGCGTCTGGCCCCGGGTTCCACCCGGGCGACCACCGACACCGAGGTGCTGACGTCGCTGCTGGCCCAGGATCGCAGCCAGTCCATCGACGACGCGGCCGCCGAGCTTCTTCCGCAGGTCAGGGGCGCCTACTCGCTCGTCTTCATGGACGAGCGGACACTTTACGCGGCCCGTGACCCCCAGGGCGTCCGCCCGCTGGTCCTGGGGCGCCTGGAGCGCGGCTGGGTGGTCGCCTCCGAGACCGCGGCCCTGGACATCGTGGGCGCCACGTTCGTCCGCGAGATCGAACCGGGTGAGCTGATCACCATCGACGAGCGCGGCGTGCGCTCGCGGAGGTTCGCGCTCGCCGAACCCAAGGGCTGCCTGTTCGAGTACGTCTACCTGGCCCGTCCGGACACCACGATCGCCGGGCGCGGTGTGCAGACCACGCGCGTCGAGGTCGGCCGCATGCTGGCCCGCGAGCACCCGGTCGATGCCGACCTGGTCATCCCCACGCCCGAGTCGGGCACCCCCGCCGCCGTCGGCTACGCCGAGGAGAGCGGGATCCCGTACGGCCAGGGCCTGGTCAAGAACTCCTACGTGGGCCGGACCTTCATCCAGCCGTCCCAGACGATCCGCCAGCTGGGCATCCGCCTGAAGCTCAACCCGCTGAAGGAGGTCGTCGCCGGCAAGCGCCTGGTCGTCGTGGACGACTCGATCGTCCGGGGCAACACCCAGCGGGCGATCGTCAAGATGCTGCGCGAGGCGGGCGCCAGGGAGGTGCACGTCCGGATCTCCTCCCCGCCGGTCAGCTGGCCGTGCTTCTACGGCATCGACTTCGCCACCCGGGCCGAGTTGATCGCCGGTTCGCTCAGCGTGGAGGAGATCCGCGCCTCGCTCGGCGCCGACTCGCTCGGATACATCTCACTGGAGGGCCTGACCAAGGCCACCACGATCCCCGCCGACCGGCTCTGCCGCGCCTGCTTCGACGGTAACTACCCGATCCCGATCGACCAGGACAACGTGGGCAAATACGTGCTGGAGGCCAAGCATTGAGCAGGTCAGGTGGTCAGACCGCCCGGCCGACGAGAGAGGCCCCATGACCAGCTACGCGGCCGCAGGAGTGGACATCGACGCGGGTGAGCGCGCCGTCGAGCTGATGAGGTCGAAGGTCGCGCGGGCCCGGCGGCCCGAGGTCGTGGACGACGCCAGCGGCTTCGCCGGCCTCTTCGACGCCTCGGCCCTGCTGTCGTACCGGCGGCCGCTGCTCACCACGTCGACCGACGGCGTCGGCACCAAGGTCATGCTGGCCCAGCGGCTGGGCAAGCACGACACGATCGGCCTCGACCTGGTCGGCATGGTCGTGGACGACCTGGTGGTCTGCGGTGCCGAGCCGCTGTTCATGACCGACTACATCGCCTGCGGCAAGGTCGTTCCCGAGCGGATCGCCGAGATCGTGGGCGGCGTCGCCGAGGGCTGCCGCCTGGCGGGCTGCGCCCTCATCGGCGGGGAGACCGCCGAGCACCCCGGAGCCATGGGCGCCGACGAGTACGACCTCGCGGGTGCCGCCACCGGTGTGGTGGAGGCCGACCGGATGCTCGGCCGGGACAGGGTCCGCGAGGGCGACGTGGTCCTCGCGCTGGCCTCCTCCGGCGTGCACTCCAACGGCTACTCGCTGGTCCGGCACATCATCGACCGGGCCGGGCTGTCGCTGGAGGCCGAACTGCCCGAGCTGGGCCGGACGCTGGGCGAGGAGCTGCTGGAGCCGACCAGGATCTACTCACTCGACTGCCTGGAACTGGCCCGCACGGTCGACGTCCACGCGTACGCGCACATCACGGGCGGCGGCCTGGCGAGCAACCTGGCCCGTTCGCTGCCCGACGGGCTGGACGCGCTGCTCGACCGCTCGTCATGGACCCCGCCCGCCGTCTTCGAGGTGCTCGCCGGACACGGCCAGGTGGCCCAGGCCGACATGGACCGCACGTTCAACCTGGGCGTGGGCATGACCGCGATCGTCGCCGCGGAGGCCGTGCAGCCCGCCCTGGCGCTGCTCGGCGAGCGTGACCTTCCGGCCTGGGTGCTCGGCGAGATCGTCGAGGGCTCTGGCCAGGCACGTTTCCGATGACCCGATGGATCTTCCCCGCCCCGGGCCGGGGCGGGGAAGATCCCGGGTGAGTCGAGTACCACGAAAAGCGCCCCGGACCACCGGAGCGCCGCATATTGTCGACTCCCAGCGAGAAGGACACCCGGCCGCTATGTGCTCACCGCCGGGTGCCCCGCTCACCGTCAAACCGAAACCCGCCTAGCGGCGCCCGGATGTCCCGTCGTCGCGGTCATCCTTGGAGCCGAAGTCATCGGCGTAATCGGCGTACCGATCCGCCAGCTCGTCGTAGGCGTCGTTGGAGTCGTCGTTGTGGTTGGAGTCGTCTCTGACTCCGAGCTCGTCGCGAAGACGCTCAAGATCAGTGCCACCGCTGTTGTACTTCAGCTGGCGAGCAACCTTGACCTGCTTGGCCTTTGCTCGGCCGCGCCCCATTGGCTCGACCCCCTCGTGTGGGGTCGTGCCCGACCCCTCGTCGCTAACGCACCACGCACTGACGCCACCTGACTTGAGGCGCCAGCTCTCGTTCGCCTACAACCGTACCCGTTTTACGCCCGGCTCGGTACGTCGTATGGGCGTGTGGGACTAGTGGCCCAGCCAAATGCCCCTAATTCGCCCGACTTCCGACATTCTTCGCTCAGCCAGCCTATCGGCTGCGACAGCCGGAGGGACGCCGTCCTCCGCCGCAGTGGAGAAGATCTTAAGAGTCGTGTCGTAGATCTGGGTGGCCTTTGCCCGCGCCCGGTCCATGTTGAACCCGGCGATCTCGTCCGCGACCTGGATCACCCCGCCGGAGTTGACCACGTAGTCGGGCGCGTAGAGGATTCCCCGGTCGGCGAGCTGCTTCTCCACGCCGGGATGGGCCAGCTGGTTGTTGGCCCCGCCGCAGACGACCGTGGCGCGCAGGCGGGCCACCGTCTCGTCGTCCAGCGCCCCGCCGAGGGAGCACGGCGCGTAGACGTCGATGTCGGATCCGGTGAGCTCCAGCCGGTCGGCGACCACCTCCACCCGCGGGTGGCGCCGCAGCAGCCGCTCCACGGCCGCCTCGCTCACGTCACAGATCACGACCTCGGCGCCGTCCTCGACCAGGTGGTCGACCAGGCGGTGGCCGACCTTGCCCACGCCCTCGACACCGACGCGCCTGCCGCGCAGCGCCGGCGTGCCGTAGGCGTACTCGGCGGCGGCGCGCATGCCCTGGAAAACGCCGTGGGCGGTCAGGATCGACGAGTCCCCGGCTCCGCCGTTGGCCAGCGTGCGGCCGGTCACGTAGGAGCTCTCGCGGGCCACGACGTCCATGTCCTCGCTGTAGGTGCCGACGTCACACGCGGTGTAGTAGCGGCCCCCGAGCGACTGGACGAACCGGCCGTAGGCGCGCAGCAGCGCCTCGCTCTTGTCCTTCGCCGGGTCGCCGATGATGACGGCCTTGCCGCCACCGAGGTCGAGTCCCGCCAGGGCGTTCTTGTAGGCCATCGCCCGTGAGAGATTGAGCACGTCCGCCAGCGCGGCCTGCTCGCTCTCGTAGGGATAGAACCTGGTGCCGCCCAGGCCTGGGCCCAGGGCCGTGTTGTGGATGGCGATGATGGCTCGCAGGCCACTGCGCTCGTCGGAGCAGAAAACGACCTGCTCATGCCTGTTCTGGCCGGTTACCGGGCCCGCGTCCTTGTGGGACAGCCCGAAGACGTCGGTCACTGTGGTGACTCCCAGTCGTCCGTTCCCGCCGCTCCGTCGCGGCGGAGATCGCCTTCAGCGTAACCACAAGCCCGCGGTGGGACGACTCACGCGAAGGTCTCATCACGTTCGATGAGGGGGCCTGCGGGTCCGTGCCGTGCTTCCCGCGTTCGAAACGGTCAGGCCCTCGAAGGAACGGAGGAGTCGCCCGGAGGGCGGCCACGAAAGCCGGTCCGGTACGGACAGCGGCCCGTCGTTCGTGACACGATGCGGACGTGCTGCCCTACGCCGCGTACCTCCGCGTCTACGAGCCACTGGTCGCGTTCACCCCCGCGGAGCGCGTCTCGTGGGCCGCCTACGCCGAGGCGGCCGACCGACCGCGCCGAGCCGGCGCCCTGCACGCCGAACACGGCGAGGCGGTGCGGCGCCTCCTGGGGATCCCACCGACCCCGGCACCCGCCCAGGAGAGCCCCAACGCCTATCTGAGGCGCGTGGAGGAGGTCCTGTACGTCTGCCCATGGCAGAGCAGGCTGAGGTCGTGGCTGGCCTTCTCACGCTTCCGTGGGGCGACCCCGCCCAAGCTGATGGAGCGGTTCGTGCCACCCGCCGTCGCGGAGCAGACCGCCGACGACTTCGACCGGTTCAAGCGTCGTACCGACTCGGCCGCGCTGCGCACGCACATCCGCGGCTCCACCTGGCACGTTCCGACCTCGTGGTTCGTCCCCTTCGACGGCAACGAGCGCTGGCTGGTCATCGACGGCGACGGGAGCCAGGGGGGCACGACCACCACGCGCAATCTGATCTACGTCACCTCCATGGCCCATGCCAGGCGCCGCAGCGCCCGTGCCCTGCAGATCATCAGGAGGCAGGTCGGCGAGGTCTCGATCACCGCCGAGGTCGAGGACGTGGCGCGCTGGCTGGAGGAGTTCCACCCGCATTCGCTGGTCGAGCTCGACTACGGCGGCATCGTCAACCTCATGGACGACGAGACGCTCCAGGCCGACGAGTCCGTGGCGGAGCTCGCGGCGGCGCTGACGGGTCTGGAAAAAGGCGAGGAAGAACTGGCGTTCGCCATGTACCAGCGCGTCATCCTCCGCTGGCGATCAATACAACTTCTCGAATCAGCAAACTGACTCGCAAATCATCCCTTCGACCTGCGTAAGTAGGTCCGTCGATGACCGGGGATGCACCTACGAACTGAGTAGTTTGCCGTTTTCACTGCGATACCACGAAACGTGTCGCTAGAATCACCGAGCGTGACAACAACACGTGCACAAGAGAGATGAGTCACTCAAAGACTCGCCAATCGCTCTACGTGGCTGTATGGTCACATCGGGTGATGCCGTATATGGCCCAAACTGCCGCACGCAATGGCCATAGGCGGACATCCGTGACAAGCGTCAAGTCGCAGGATCGCTGTCGCCGGTCCACATGGAGGAGAGGCCGCACAAATGTCAGCTCGTACACCCGAGGCAGAGCCGCTGCTCACCCCGGCGGAGGTCGCAACCATGTTCCGCGTCGATCCCAAGACCGTGACCCGGTGGGCGAAGGCGGGCAAGTTGACGTCCATCCGCACCCTGGGTGGACACCGCCGGTACCGGGAGACCGAGGTTCGCGCGCTGCTCGCGGGGATTCCGCAGCAGCGCTCAGAGTAAGACGGGGGCCGTCACTGACCTAGGGGGATTGGTGCGCGCTCACCCTGTGAGCGCGTAGGCCACACAGGTTTATGGGGAGCGGCGTCGCCCGCCCGGCGCCGCCCCAGCCACCTGCCCGGGGTCTTTCCCGGACCGTGGATCAGAGCGTGGATCAGACCGTGGATCAGCTCGTCTGGTCCCGGAGCAGGTTGTCCAGCAACTCGCCGACCTGTGAGTCGTGCCTGGCCGCCACGCCGAGCAGCGCCACCATGTGGTCGACCAGCATGCGTTCCAGAGCCGGCCGCTCGATGTCACGGTGCTCCAGCCAGTCGAGGCCCGCGGTCTCGACGGAGGCGATCCAGGAACGCAGCGTGATGCGGAGCGCGGGGCCGGGATGCTCGACCCGCATCTGCTTCATGATCAGTATGAACAGCCGGTTCCTGAC
This sequence comes from Streptosporangium sp. CA-115845, assembly GCF_050943795.1. Classification (NCBI taxonomy): domain Bacteria; kingdom Bacillati; phylum Actinomycetota; class Actinomycetes; order Streptosporangiales; family Streptosporangiaceae; genus Streptosporangium; species Streptosporangium sp. CA-115845. The sequence goes on from NZ_CP191988.1 coordinate 9,546,213, forward strand.
CGAGTCGACGATCTCCCCGATGTCGCCGCTGCGGTTGGCGGGACCACCCCTGAGCAGCGCGGCGAAACCGGCCGCGTGCTCCTCCACGAAGTCGAAGTACCGGGTGAGCCCTCCGGCCAGCTCGTCCAGCGGGCGGCCGTCCTCGTGGGGCTTGAGCCTCGCCTCCAACTGGGCCGCGGCGCTTTTCAGCGCGGCGACGTAGAGCTCCTGCTTGCCACCGAAGTAGTGGTAGACCAGAGCCCGCGACGCGCCGGCCGCGGAGGCCACGTCATCGATCGACACGTCTTCCGCGTCCCGCCTGCTGAACAACTCCAGGGCCGCCGCCATGAGCTCCTCACGGCGCCGGTCCACGCTGAGCCTGCGCCGCGCCGGTCGCGCGTCACCCGCCGCAGGTTTCGCCTGTTCGGCGGCTCCGGATGTCGAACCCACACCGTGAAGACTATCGGAGTCGGTACGCACGGCGTTGAGGTCAAGATCGGAGTTCCCTACCCCGGAGGCCGTACCCCATTCGGAACTCGATCGTTTTGAGTGACAGGTGCCCATCCACCATCGCGGGGGAGAGCCATGTCAGGACCGCCGGTCAACACCACCGTCACCCGAGCCCGCGGGTTCGCCGAGCCCGTCTTATCCGACGGGTGCGGACCACGCCCGAGACCCACGATCCGCAATGTGGCCGAACGGGCCGGTGTCTCCAAATCACTGGTCTCGCTCGTCCTGCGCGGATCGCCACACGTCAGCGAGCATCGCAGGCAGGCCGTGCTCCAGGCGGCCAGAGACCTCGGCTACCGGCCCAACGCGGTCGCGCGCAGCCTGGTCGAGGGCCGTACCCACCTGGTCGGGGCGCTCGTCGCCGACCTGCACAACCCGTTCTACGCCGAGTTCCTGGACGGCCTGCAGGAGAGCCTGCACGGCGACGGGCTGAGGCTCCTCATCGGCAACAGCCAGTGGGACCCCGCCTTCGAGGACGAGGCGGTCGAGGCGTTCCTCGAACTGCGCGTCGACGGGCTCGTCCTGCTCGGCATCGCGCCCACCAGCGGGACGCTCATCGAGGCCACCGGCTACACGCCCACGGTCGTGGTGGGCGAGCGCGACATCGACCTCGGCGGCGTGGACATCGTCGTCGACGACGACCAACTCGGCGCCCGCCTGGCCGTCGACCACCTCGTGGAGCTCGGCCACCGCCGAATCGCCCACATAGAGGCCTCGGGCATCTCCTCCGGGCGCTTCCGATGCGAGGGTTACCTGGTCGCGATGCGCAGGCACTCCCTGGCCCCGTACATCATGGTCGAGGAGGGGGCCTCCAGCGAGGAGGGCGGCGCGCGGGCCGCGCACAGCCTGCTCACCCGCGACCCCCGGCCCACAGCGATCTTCGCCGCCAACGACCTGGTGGCCATGGGCGTGCTCTCCGCGGCCGCCGAGCTGGGCCTGCGGGTTCCCGAGGACCTGTCGGTGGTCGGGTACGACAACATCCACCGTGCCGGGACCCAGCCGATCTCGCTGACCACCGTGGACCAGCCCCGCCGTGCCATGGGCCGTTCCGCCGCCGCGCTGCTGAACGACCGGATCGGCGACCCCGGCAAGGCCTCACGCCTGCGCCAGGTCGCGCCGCAGCTGGTCGTACGGAACAGCACGAGTTCCACCGAGCGCTGAAGCGCCTGCCTGGAGCGTTACAGGACGCCCAGGCAGGCTTCATCAACTCCCCAAAATCAGGTCAACATCGCGAACGCCGGTGTGCCGCCGGTGTTGACTCTGGCCGAGACGAGGGGGGTAACAATGCGTGATCCAGAACTGGTGTCATGCGCCCAGCGGGCCGCCGCCGAGCTTGAGCGGGCGTGGGCGCACTGGCGGGCCGCCCGGGGCCGCAGCGGAGACGCCGGAGCCGAGTCCGTCGCCAGTTACGTGGCCCATTCGATCGACCACCCGTGGGGGCGTCCGCGCGTGGTCCTCGGGCTGGACGCCGAGGACGCCAGGGAACTCGCCTCGCTCCTGCAGAAGCAGGAGGTCGGCGAGCACGCCTGGTAACAGCAGGTGACAGCCGGGTACATATCGCGACAACAGCCTAGCCATGTCGTCGCGCCGCGTAAGTTGGGTGGCCGGCGACCTACTTGGGGGCGATGAGCGTGACCGGCAGAGCACTCGCGACGGCCCTTGTCATGTGCGGCCTGAGCGCCGCCGCCTGCGGCGGCGGCACCGCGGACCTCGCGCGAGATCGTGTGGGAGTCCCACCGGCGGCCGCCACGACCGGCCGCCCCGTGACCGGCGACACGGCCACCCCCCCGACCGCTCCCGCGGCGAGTCCCACCGCCGGTCCCACCGCGGCCGGGAAACCGCTGAGCGGCAAGGTCGTGGCCATCGACCCCGGCCACAACGGGCAGAACTACCGCCACCCCGCGGAGATCAACAAGAAGGTCAACGTGCTGACCCAGTGGAAGCCCTGCGACACCACCGGCACCGCCACCGCGAACGGCTACAGCGAGGCCGCCTTCACCTGGGACGTCTCCCAGCGCCTGGACAAGATCCTCAAGAGCCGGGGCGCGAAGGTGGTGCTGACCCGCCAGGACAACGATGGCTGGGGGCCGTGCATCACCGACCGGGCCAAGATCGGTAACAGGGCCAGGGCGAACGCGGCGATCTCGATCCACGCCGACGGGGCGAGCCCCGCCAACCACGGCTTCCACGTGATCATCCCGAAGAAGATCAAGGGCCCGGTCGACCCGGTGGTCAGGGACTCCGAGAGGCTCGGCATCGACGTGCGCGACGCCCTGAGGAAGGGCACCGGCCTGCCGTACTCCACCTACATCGGCGAGTCGGGCCTGGACTACCGGAACGACCTCGGCGGACTGAACCTCTCCACGGTTCCCAAGATCCTCGTCGAGTGCGGCAACATGAAGAACCCGGCCGAGGCGGCCAAGTTCCAGCAGGCGGCGTTCCGGCAGAAGATCGCGCTCTCCCTGGCCAACGGGCTGCAGCAGTACCTGACCCACTGAGGCCCGCTCAGCCTCTCGCCGGACCGGCCAGGCCCAGAGAGCTGAGGTTGTCCTCGGCAGGGTGGCGGCGCGCGGCCGGACCGGCCGCGAAGGCCCGCAGGATGTTCCCGGTGGCCCTGCGGACGAAGGAGGCGGCCCGTTCCGTGACGCCGTGGCCGCAGCGGGCTCCCCGCATCGCGCACACCCAGCGCATCGTGCCCGAGGAGAACACGGCGGCGCCGCTCGGCACCGTGTAGTAGGCACTGTGCGCGACCGTGGAGCGTCCGCCGCAGTCGACCGGGGAGACGGACAGGACCTCCATCGGGCGGGGCACGCCCGCACCGACCCGGTCGGTCTCCACCCCTGCCATACCGGGGAAGGTGGTGCCGCGCCGCACCCCGGTGCCCTTGAAGATCCAGTTGTCGGGACGCCAGACCACGTAGGCGGACTCGGAGGGGAAGCAGTCGTACATCGGGCCGGTCAGCGAACTCTCCGGCCTGCCGGTCGCGCGCCACAGGACCGTGTGGGCGTCCTCGGCGGCGTCCTTGTGGCAGACGACCAGGCGGCGGCGGCCCAGAGGCGTCGCGGCGAAGCGGATCCGCCAGTAGACGGCGTTGGCTCCGAGGAAGGCGAGGTTGGTGCCGTGGTCACGGGCCGCCTCGACGGTGCGGCGCATCCGCGCCGACCAGTACTCGTCATGGCCCAGGGAGACCAGGCCCCTTGCCCCGTCGAGAAGGTGCGGGTCGCGGTCGAGATCCGCGCTCGTGACATAGGCGAGCGGGACACCGCCGCGCTCGGCGACCTCTATGGCGTCGCGTTCCATGTCCAGGAAGAGCCGCGCTCCCGATGTGTCGTAGGGGCGGTCGAAGCTGACCGCGCGGGACCTGTCGGTGAAACCGCCGGGCCCTTTGTAGAGGCTGCGGCCACCCCAGTCGTTGTACGCCTGCCAGGTGGTGACCGCGTTGACCACGACCAGGCGTCCCCTGGTGGAGGTGGACCTGACGGTGAGCGGCACGTAGCGACCGCCTCCGCTGGCGGCGTCCAGCCTGATCAGGTAGGAGCCCTCCGGCCAGCCGGAGGTGTCCACCTCGGGGCCCGGCCTCCAGTGGGCGGCGGTCACCGTGCGGGTGGCGGCGATCGTCCTGGCCGGAGCCTGCCTCATGCCGGGCAGCCCGCTCGTCCGCCAGACCTGCCTGGCCCCGGCTCCGCCGTACCAGCCCATCCGGAAGGCCCTGGCGGTGTAGCGGTCGGCGGTGGTCGAGACGTACAGCCGGAAGCTCTCTCCCGGCGGCACGCTCACCCGGTCGGCGAAGCCCTCGATCTCGTGCTCGGCACCGCGGTGGCGCACTCGCCAGTCAGGAGTACCCGGCCTGGCGTTCTCGATCGCGGTGGCGTCCGCCGCCCCGGCGCTCCGCACCGCGGACGCCGACGTCGAGGGAGTGGGCGAGGGCGGCTCCGCGGGCCGCTCGACGGTGGCGCTACATCCGGCGACCAGCAGTATCGCCATCAGGGTCAGCAGCGGTGTACGGGCCGAATGCCAGGACGTTTGGAACATGAGCAGCAGCATGTCCACCTGGAAGATCCTCCGCGGCCCTCCCTCGCCGGTCTTGGGTGGTTCTTGGCCTCATGATCCGGATCGGCAAAGTAAAAGGCTTATCCGCCGATGGGTTTGGCATGATGCGAACCATGACTGACCTCCTTCCGCTTCCTGCCGCGTACACATCTGTGGACGGCTCCCTTGGGCTCTCTCCCGGAGTCGGCATCCTGGGCCCCGCCGGGCTGGTCGACGCGGTACGGCTCGCACTCGCCGTACTCGACCCGCGTCCCGACGAGGCAGGTGTGATCAGGGTGGAAGCCGACGCGTCGCTCGGCGCCGAGTCGTACACCCTGGACGTGACGGCCCAGGGCGTGCGGATCGCGGCCGGAGACCGCGCCGGGGCCTTCTACGCCGGCCAGACGCTCCGGCAGCTGCTCCCCGCCGCGGCGTTCCGCACGGTGGCGGGGACGGGCTGGAGCGTCCCCCTCGGCCGGGTGCGGGACGCGCCCCGGTTCTCCTGGCGCGGGGTGCACCTGGACGTGGCGCGGCACTTCATGCCCAAGCGCGAGGTGCTCAGGATGGTCGACCTCATGGCGGCGCACAAGCTGAACCGCCTCCACCTGCACCTGGTGGACGACCAGGGCTGGCGGGTCGAGAGCCGCAGGCACCCGCGGCTGCACGAGGTGGGCTCGCACCGCCCGCGCACGGTCACCAGCTACTACCGGGAGGACCTCACCTTCGACGACGTGCCGCACGGCGGCTACTACACGCTGGACGACCTCGCCGAGATCGGCGCCTACGCGCGGGCCCGCGCCGTGACCGTCGTTCCCGAGATCGACGTGCCGGGACACGCCTCGGCGATCCTCGCCGCCTATCCCGAGCTGGACGCCCGCGCCACCGGCGGCCGGCGGCCCGAGCCCTTCCGGGTGCTGGAGCGCTGGGGCATCTCCCCCGCGATCCTGTCCCCGCTGCCCGGCACCGTCGACTTCCTGACCGACGTGTTCGACGAGATCCTAGCGGCGCTGGGCGAGACCCCGTACGTCCATATCGGCGGGGACGAATGCGTGCTCGACGACTGGGCCGCCTCCCCCGAGATCGTCGCCTTCCAGGCGGAGCTGGGGCTGGGAAGCCTCGCCGACCTGCACGCCTGGTTCCTGCGCCGGCTGGCGGACGCGCTGGCGACACGTGGCAGCCGGGCCGTGGTGTGGGACGAGGCGTTCGTCAGTGGCATGCTCAGGCCCGACACGATCGTGATGCCCTGGCGCGGCCCCGGGGTGGCCAGGCGCGCCGCCGCGGCCGGGCACGACGTGGTGCAGACTCCGGTCTTCCCGCTGTACTTCGACTACGCCGAGGCCGCGTCCGAGCTGGAGCCGGTGGCGATCGGCGACACGACCACCGTCTCGGACGTCGCGGCCTTCGCCCCGGCGCCACAGGAGTGGACGGCCGGGGAGCGGGAGCGCGTGCTCGGGGCGCAGTTCCAGCTGTGGAGCGAGCGGCTGCCCGACGGGCGCGCGGTGGACTACCGAGCCTGGCCCCGGGGGTGCGCGCTGGCCGAGGTCACCTGGTCGGGCTCGGCCGGGGCCGGGTTCGACGCCCGGCTGGAGACGCATCTGGGCCGCCTCGACGCGCTCGGCGTCGAGTACCGGCCACCGGCCGGCCCGCGCCCCTGGCAGCTGGGCGGTACCGGCCACCGGCGGCACCGGCCGGGGGTCGTCAGGGTGGACGAGGCCATGAGGCATCTGGAGGAGAAGACCCACGACGCCGACTCGACCCGGCCCAGCCTCTGACCCCGGCCGACCGGGGCGGAAGACCCCTGACCGCTCCGGTCGGCCGGAAAGGACCGGCGGCGGATCAGCCCGCCACCTGTTGACGCGCTCTTCGGCATGAACGCCGAAGATTCAGCCTGTGCCGCCGATGCGGCACTTCTGCGGCTTCCTGCTTCACCGACCTGTGCCACCGAAGTGGTCTTACCGGGTCTCCACCGGCTTTCGAGCCTTCCGGCCCGCCTTCCCACCCGCCCGGCGGTACCTGACGGCGACCACCGTACTACCCGCTGTTCCGCCGTGGCGGCGAAACAGCTTTTCCCGCCCCGCCACGCGGGAGAGTCCGCTTCACCCCCGGCGTAAACGCCGGAGCACTACGGACGATTCTGATCGCCTCCCTGGGTGAGGCGGATCAGGCCGCGGTGCGGCCGATTATCTGGCGGAGGTCCACCACGCCGTGACGGCGGAGCCTGCGGGCGAGCTCGCGGTTGACGCGATGCGCCCAGAAGGGCCCCTCGTAGATCAGCGCACTGTAGCCCTGAACGAGCGTGGCCCCGGCGAGCAGGCGCTCCCAGACGTCGTCCACGTCCTCGACGCCGCCTACGGAGACAAGCACCAGGCGGTCGCCCACCCTCGCGCGCAGTCTGCGCAGCACTTCCAGGGACCTTGCCTTCAACGGCCTGCCGGACAGGCCGCCGCTCTGCTGAGCCCGGTCACGCTCCGCGCCGGTCAGCGCCTGCCTGCTGATCGTGGTGTTGGTGGCGATGATGCCGTCGAGACCGAGCTCCAGGGCCAGGTCGGCGACCGCGTCCACATCGTCGTCCGCCAGGTCGGGCGCTATCTTGACCAGCAGCGGGGTGCGCTTGGGGGTGGCGTCGGCGATCTCCTTCACCGCCCGCAGCAGCGGGCCGAGCAGCTCCACGGCCTGGAGGTCGCGCAGCCCGGGGGTGTTGGGCGAGCTGACGTTGACGACCAGGTAGTCGGCCAGTGGAGCAAGCTTTCTGGCGCTGGTCACGTAGTCGTCGACGGCTCCCGACTCGGGCACCACCTTGGTCTTGCCGATGTTGACGCCGACGATCGCCGGAACGCCCCTGGGCCTGCTCAGCAGCCGGGCCGCCGCGGAGGCTCCGGCGTTGTTGAAACCCATCCTGTTGATGATCGCCCGGTTTCCCACGAGGCGGAACAGCCGGGGCCGGGCGTTGCCCGGCTGCGCATGGGCGGTGATCGTGCCGACCTCGACATGGCTGAAGCCGAGCGCGGACATGGCCTCCACGCAGCCGGCGTCCTTGTCGAAGCCGGCCGCCAGCCCGAACGGGCCGGGGAAGTGCACGCCGAAGGCCTGCACGCGCAGTGCGGGATCGCGCGGCGCGAGGCTGCGGTGGAGCAGCCTCTTGACCACGGGCATGACCGAGAGGGCACGGAGCGCGCGCACCGTCAGATGGTGCGCGTCCTCCGCGTCGAGGCGGCTGAGGACCTGCGAGAAGACGAATCTGTACATCACCGATCAGGTTAGTGCCCCGACGGGGTAAGGCTCGCGCCGGCCAGGTCGCCGGAGTTCCTGATCAGCGGGCATCCATCGGGCTCAGCCCCGTGACGTGAGCAGGATCACCGCATTTCTCCGGCTCCCTCACCGAGCAGCTCGGCTGCGAGGTCGGCGACGCGACGGCGACTGTCCCTGGCCTGCTTGCGCAGGCCGGTGAAGGCCTGGGTGGCGGTCAGGTCGTGTTTTCCCATCAGGTAGCCGATCGCCCGCTCGATGACCACGCGGTAGTCGAGGGCGTACTGGAGCTGCTCGGCCAGCGCGCTCTTCTCCTCGGCGGCCATCGCGGCGGCGAGCAGTTGCTCGATCACGTCCGCGTAGCCTTAGAAATTCAGGGTGCCGATCAGCCGTTCCTCGGTTCGCAACGGCACCGAGAGCACCGCACGGACCTCCGAGACCCGCGCGGCCACACCGGGGAACCCGAGGGGGCTGGCCGCCCGCAGGTCGTCGACCGTGACGTCTGCCCCTCGGGCCAGGCTCTCGATGGCCGGCCCGGAACCGATCTGCTCCTGGATCAACTCCAGGCGCCGGCCGTGGTCGTCGGAACCGCCGATCGCTCGCAACCGGTCGTGGTCGTCTATCAGCATGAGCGCCGCGCCGTCGGCGCCGAGAACGTCGGCGAGAGCACCGAGGGTGCGATCGATGAGCCGGGAGAGTTCGAGAACCTGTGTCATGGGCGGGCTTCCTCCACGTCGAGGTAGCTCCGCGGACACAGGGCGGAATGATCTGCGGATCAGAGCCTAGTGCTGCCCGATGACTCCGGCCAAGCTGTGACTTTCAGCGATAACCGTCACTGGCCGGAGGGCCTGTGCCGGCGCTCGGAGACTCGTTCCCAGCGGTAACTGTCACCTGCGAGGACTTCCCAGCCTTGTTGTCACCATGATCGCTCCGCCAGGTCGGCGTACTCCTTGGCGTGCAGAGCTGTCAGGGTGAGATGAGATCAGAAATCGCACATACCCCCTCCGCATAAGCCCCCTGACTCCCGGCCTGCGTGGGTCAACGATCCAGACGGATCTCGCCCGGCTTTCGCCGGAAAGGGCCCGTCCACTTGCCACGAGTTCTGTCAGCCCCTGGGCTCCGGGCCGACGAACAGGATGATCTGCCCCTCCGTACCGGGCACTCCGTTGTGGACGTACCAGTTGGGCTGCACCCTGTCGGCCGGGATGCCGTTGGGGTACGGCTTGTCGGTACCCCGGTACTCGTACCGATACTCGATCTTGACGTTCCGGGCCTTCAGAATGGCGACCACCTCCGACACCTGACGGCCATGGATGTTCGGCAGGCCGATGCCCTCGCCCGGCTTGTCGCCTTCTCCGGTCTCGTACATCTCCCCTGGCTTGGCGGTACGGCCGAAGACAATCCTGGCGTGCAGTTTGTAGTTCACCGGTACCTTGACGGCGATACCGCACACGACGGTGCCGCACGGGCCCTCGACCGTCTCGATCCGTCCGGCCGGGTCGTCCCCGTCCTCCAAAAAGAGCACCGCGCCCGCCTTGTTCGGATTGGCGGCCTGCAGTTGGAGGTCGATGTCCAACCCGCGGTCGGCGAACTCCTTCCGGTAACGCGCCGGGTCGGCGACCGGGTCCTTTACCTTGACGACGAGGTAGTCGCCCTCATGCTGGAAGGAGAGCGCGGCGGCCTCGGCCCGCTGCGGACCGACGCCGCCAGACGACAACACGACCACCGCCGTGGCCGTCACGGCAGCCGCGAGGGGAAGGCCCACGAGCAGGCGCCGCCGCCACGGAGACCGGCCGGCCTCCGGAGCGCTCTCCGGCGAGGTCATGGTGATGTACTCGGCAAGTTCGTTCTTGGTCTGCCGGCTCACCGTCGCGGCCACCTCATCGTCGGTAATGGGGTTGAGTTGACTGATCGAGATTTTGTTCACGCGGGGTCTCCTTCCTCGACTCGCACACGGGTCGCGCGTTGCTCCACCGGAGCCGACCGGCTCTCCAGCGCACGGGCGAGGTGGCGGCGGGCCCGGTACAGGCGGATCCGTACCGCGTTGAGCGAGCAGCCCAGTACGCCGGCGATCTCACCGGCGTTCAAGCCCTCCCAATCGGACAGCGACAACACCTCCCGGTAGCGCTCGGGCAGCTTCTCGAACGCCTCGGCTATCGCGCTCATGTCCGTCGTGTCGTCCCGGTCGTGGTGGACATCGCTCAGTTCGGTGCTCAACCGGGCGGTCAACGCCGTGCGCCGTCGTTCGCCCCGATGGTGATTTGCGAGCACCCGCCGCGCAATACCGAACAACCACGGCCGTGCCCGGTCGCCCGGTGGCACGTCCTCCAGTCTCCGCCACACGATCAGGAAGATCTCGGCGAAGACATCCGCCGCATCGTGGCCGTTCGTCGTACGCCGCACCACGTACGCGAGGACTGGGTCGTTGTTGGCCGCGTACAACTCATCGAAACGACGACGTCTCTCATCGGGAGGTCGCAAGAACCCACCCTCTCTCAAAACCCCTCGGCGGGACATGCGGTCTGATCTGACACTTCACACATGTCCTGCACACCTCGAAAGATTTCAGTAATGGGTGCCCGGCGGCTCAGCCGATACCGCGCAGGACATCGGTCGGCTCCAGCCGGGCCGGGTACAGCCCGCCGGCAGGCCGGTCAACGCGCCGAACACGGGGAGCCGCCCCCGCTGTGGGCCCAGCCGCCGGAGGTATCCCGCTCCAGTCCGATCTATTGATCGCGCTTATCCGTCAACCGGGCCGACCCCGAAGCCGGTTGCGCCCCCGGAGGTGGCCCGCCGGTTCAGGGTGACCCGGATATCGGCCAACCGCTGGTACCGGGCCTGGCCTCCAAAGGTCCCGGCGGAGAGAGGTATCGCCTGGACCGGTTGAAAGCCGAACTGGAGCGGGGACCGGCCTGGCACGGCTACACCGAGGACCAGCGCCGGACCCTGGCTCGCGTCGCGGACCTGGCAGGAGACGGGCTGTAGCCGAGCCTGGAGACCAGGTCGGTGCCTCTGCGTCGGTTCTGGAACCGGACAGGGTGAATCCGGTGGCGGCATGGTCATGTGCGCGTGTCGATTCCGGGGCCGCTGGAGGTCGAATCGGCGCCATCCGCAGTGCCCGGCCGCGCCTGCTCGGTCCGCCGCCTACGGGAGCGGCGGACCCGTTCCCGGCCGGGCGCCGGGGCGCTTGCGCCGACGGCCAAGCGGCGTGGGACGGTGAGATCACGCTGGGCGGATGAGCCCCTTTCTGGTGGCGGCGGCCACCGCCGAAGTGCGGGAGTCGACGCCGAGCTTGGCGTAGATGTGCACGAGGTGGGTCTTGACAGTGGTCTCGCTCAGGAACATCTGCTTGCCGATCTGCCGGTTTGACAGGCCGACCGCGACGTAGCCGAGCACCTCCAGTTCTCTTGGGCTGAGCGTGGTGGCCGGGGTGCGGACCCGGCCCAGCAGCCGCGAGGCGACGCTGGGGGCCAGCGCGCTGGTACCTGTGGCGGACGAGCGGATCGCGGCGTGCAGGTCGTCGGAGGGGGCGTCCTTGAGCAGATAGCCGGTGGCGCCCGCCTCGACGGCCGCCACGATGTCGGCGTCGGTGTCGAAGGTGGTGAGCACCAGGACGCGGGGACCACCGAGCGCGACGATTCGCCGGGTCGCTTCGCTGCCGTGGATGCCTGTCCCGAACTGGAGGTCCATCAAGACGACGTCGGGTGCGAGGACACGTGCCGCCTCCACGCCGTCCTCGCCCGTGGCCGCCTCCCCGACCAGCTCGAAGTCGGGCTGGTCGGCGAGCATGGCACGGATGCCCGAGCGCACTACGGGGTGATCGTCCACCAGCAGGATCCTGATCGGCGCTGTCACCGGCCCGCCCCTTCGGGCAGCGGCAGTGTGGCGGCGACCGCGGTGCCCTCTCCCGGGGCGGACTCGACGGTGAGGCTGCCGCCCAACGCCCTTGCCCGGTCGTGCATGGCACGCAGACCGTAGCCGGTGCTCGCGATCTCGGCGGGGGCCTGCGCCGGGACGAAGCCGCAGCCGTCGTCGACGATGTCCAGCACGATCATGTCGTCCAGGTAGGTGAGCGTCACTGTGGCATGCGCGGCCTGCGCGTGGCGGCTGACGTTGCCCAGCGCCCCCTGGGCGATGCGCAGCAGCGCCAGGTCGTAGTCGGCGGATAGCGGCACCGGCGTGCCCGACATCTCGAATCCGACCCGGGTGGGGGTGCCCGCGGCGGCTGAGGCGCTGATCCTGCGCAGGGCGGCGGTCAGCGAGGAGTGCTGCAGCGCGGGGGGTGCCAGGGCACGGACGAAGTTGCGCGCCTCCTCCAGGTTGTCCTGGGCAGCGTGCTCGGCCTCGGCGATCCGCTGCTCGGCGTCCCCGGGCCGGATGGCAAGGTCGCGGCGGGCTGCGCGCAGCAGCAGGATGATGCTGGACATGCCCTGGGCAAGGGTGTCGTGGATCTCCCTGGCAAGGCGTTCCCGCTCGGCCAGGCGGGCCGTGTCGGCCTCCGCCTGCATGAGCATGCCTCTGGTGCGGACCAGGTCGTCGATCAGCAGGCGGCGCTGCTCGCTCTCGCTGTAGAGCGCCTTGTAGACCAGTCCCATGAGCGTGGCCACCGCCGCGCCGATGGACGGCCCGATCACCTGGGGCGCGCTCACCCCGCCCGCATGCCAGCTGGCTGTGGCGATCGCCGCGACGCTGAGCACCGCAACGCCGGGCAGCGCGACCATCAGGGGCAGCACGTGCAGGTACGCGAAGAAGAGCGGGAAGGCCAGCCATACGAAAAGCTGTGAGTTCAGGGCCAGCGCGACCCAGCTGAGCGTGACGATCAGCAGCCAGATGCGTCCCAGCAGCAGATGCGCGGGGCCGCCGAAGCGCGGGAGCCGTCCCTCGATGACGATTCCTGCCGCGTACAGCACGCCGAGCAGGACACCGCAGGTCGCGACGGCGGCGCGGCCCTCGTGTGCGGCCCCGGCGACAGCGATCACCAGTAGGACCGCGAAGGTGCCGTGAATGGCCCACCTGAGCAGCTTGAGCGTCGGCGGGAACGGAAAATCCATCATTTCTCCCCCAGGGTAGGTGAGGAGGTCCGATGGGACGCATCCTTCAAAAGGTTGATTTTTGGCCGACCAAAAGAAGGGGTCCGCGCCGCCCGTTTTCACGATGTGCCGGAAACGCCCGTTCCCGGAGCCTGGAAGGCATCCAGATCGACCCACATCCAACGGGGGGATGCGCCGTGTTCGTGGCGCTCAGAGACCTGCGTTTCGCCAAAGGACGGTTCGCCCTGATGGGTACCGTCGTCCTGCTCATCACGCTCTTGGTGACCATGCTGTCCGGCCTGACCGCCGGGCTGGCCCAAGACAATATCTCGGCCGTCAGCGGACTTCGCGCCGACCGGATCGTCTTCTCCCGCGCCGAGAAGCCGTCCTTCTCTGACAGCCGGATCACGGAGAAGACCTGGCAGGAGTGGCGCAAGGCGGACGGCGTCGCCACCGCCGAGCGGCTCGGGATCACGATGGGGAGGATCACCTCCGGGCAGGACAGCACAGGCGCCGCAGTGTTCGGTGTCGAGCCCGGCGGCGACCTGGCCGGGCCGTTGGGTGGCGCCCTCGACGCAGGCAAGGTCGTGCTCTCCTCTGGCCTGGCCGACGACAGCGGGCTGGCCGCCGGGGACAAGGTGCAGATCTTCGGCCGCGACTTCACCGTCGCCGGCACCGCGGCCGCGGCCGCCTACAGCCACGTGCCGGTCGCGTGGATCAGCATCAGCGACTGGGAGTGGATGGGCCGCCAGGGCGGCGCCGACACGGTCGCCACCGTCCTGGCCCTGCGCACCACCGGAGAGCCGGACTTCTCCACGACCGACGAGCGCCTGAACACCACCACCGTTTCGCTGGCCGACGCGCCGGCCGCGATCGGTTCCTTCTCCTCCGAGAACGGCTCGCTGCAGCTCATGCGCGGTTTCCTGTTCGCCATCTCGGCACTGGTCATCGGCGCGTTCTTCACGGTGTGGACGATCCAGCGGGCCGGTGACGTCGCCGTGCTCAAGGCGCTCGGCGCGAGCACCGGCTACCTGCTACGCGACGCCCTCGCCCAGGCCGTGATCGTACTGCTGCTCGGCGCGGGGCTCGGCGGCGTTCTCAGTGCCGGGCTCGGCTCGCTGGCCGAGGGCACCGTCCCGTTCGTCCTGTCGGCGGCCACCACCGTCGTTCCCGTCGCCGTGATGATCCTGCTCGGCGCGCTGGGCGCGGCACTGGCCATCCGCAAGATCACCTCTGTCGACCCGCTGACCGCGCTGGGAGCCTCCCGATGACCCTCAAACTCACCGACATCGTCCTGACCTACCCCGACGGCGACCGCACGCTCACCGCGCTCGACCACGTCAGCCTCTCGGTGGCCCCCGGCGAGTTCACCGCCGTCGTCGGCCCGTCCGGATCCGGCAAGTCCAGCCTGCTCGCCGTCGCCGCCACCCTCCTCACCCCCGAGTCCGGCACCGTGACCGTGGCCGGGTACGACGTGTCCGGCGCGAGCCCGGCCGACCGGACCCGCATCCGGCGCGACCACATCGGCATCGTGTTCCAGCAGTCCAACCTGCTGGCCTCGCTCACCGTCCTGGACCAGCTCCTGGTCATGGCCGACCTGGCCGGCCGCTCGACACGGCAGGCCGTTAAGCGGGCGCGCGAACTGCTGACAGCCGTAGACATGGCGGGCAAGCAGGACAAGAGGCCGCACCAACTCTCCGGCGGCGAGCGGCAGCGGGTGAACATCGCCCGCGCGCTGATGAACGAACCCGAGGTACTACTGGTCGACGAGCCCACCAGTGCCCTCGACCATCAGCGCGGCGAGCAGATCGTCTCTCTGCTGGCCGGCCTGACCAAGCAGAACGGCGTGGCCACCATCATGGTCACCCACGACCTGGCCACGCTCGCCATGGTGGACAGCGTGCTGACCATGACCGACGGCAACCTCACCGCAGGAGCCGCCGCCCACCTCTGCTGACACGATCCCGACCCACGCCGGCCACACACGCTGTGCGAGGTCGAGTTCCGGAGCAGGTGCCGGTACAACGGTCAAAGCCTGTTCTTGTGGGGGTGGTTTCCCGATCTCCCGTGCGTCCTCGATCCTCAGGGTTCCGTTGGTGATCGCCTGCCGCGGTTCCGGGATGAGCTTGAGCAGTACGAGTCGCTGTGACACCCGGCCCTGTGACTTGCCGAGCGGTTCCTCTCCCTGGCCACATATCGCCGTCAACACATCGTTAAGCGTTCGGCAAACAGAGATCGGCAGGGTGGATACATGAACACCCTGTCACGTTCGGCCATCGCCCGGCGGCGGCGCACCCTGGCGCACATCGTGCTTCGCGACCTCGCGGAAACCGGTGATGTCACAGTCCCTGTCTGGTGGGAGGAGGAGATCCAGCGGGAGTTCGACGGACTCGGCGGGTTTCTGGCCGAGCTGAGCCGGCAGTGGTGGACCGCCTACGCCGCACATCTGGACGCGCTGATCGAGCTCGGCGTCGACGACCCGTCCCAGGCGTGGGACGACGTCGCGGCGCAGATGCCGCAGCTACGGGCCGTCCTCGACGCCTACACGGACGAGGTGGCACTCGCCGAGGCCGAGCGGCGGCACTGCGACGTCCTGCGCTGGACCACCCGGCGCGAATCCCGGCCCGCGGCCTGAGGCTTTACCTGGAGTGGAAAGAATATTCACCGGAAATCGGGTAGCCATGAACGATGGTCCGAACTGTCCAAGGTGAGCCACCACCGCCAGGGAATCCCGATGACAACTCCGCCGACCTGCGCCTGGGCATACGCCTGACGCTTGCGGTGGTGGCGGTGGCGATCTTCACGGTGCCGTTCGTGGTCCTGCTCGTGCTCGTGAAGACCTCCTCCTCACCGCTCAGGAGCTTCGACGAGAGCATCACCCTCCAGTTGCACGCCCAGGCACTGGAGCACCCCGGCTACACGGCCTTCCTCAATGTGGCGACCGAGGTGTTCGGCCCCTGGACATGGCGTGGGCTGGTGCTGCTGACCGCCGCCTGGCTCTGGTACCGGGGCGCGCCGCGCCTGGCCGTCTGGGCGGTCGCCACGATCACCTTCGGCGGCCTGCTGAACCTCGCGGTCAAGGGGATCGTCGACCGCGCCCGGCCCGACCTGCCCGATCCGGTGGCCTCGGCGCCCGGCGCCTCCTTCCCCTCCGGCCACGCGATGGGCGCCGCGCTGGGCGCGTGCATCCTCGTGCTCATCCTGCTGCCCTTCCTGCGGACTCCGGCCTCCCGGATCGCCGCCTGGATCGTCGCGGCGGTCGTCGTGGTGTTCGCCGCCTACAGCCGGGTGGCGCTCGGCGTCCACTGGACCAGTGACGTCGTCGCCGGGGTCGCGCTGGGCGTGGTGGTCGTGGTGGGGACGGCCGTGGGCTTCGAGGCCTGGCGCCGGGGAGAGGGCCGCAAACCCGTCGGGCCGCCCATGGAGGGCGTCGAACCCGAGGCGTTCCGGTGAGGCCATTCGGGGTAGCCGGCACGCCATGTCAAAAATGTCGGTGGATTTCAAAGGCGTGACGCGCCTCATCCTGGTGCCGCTGGCCATCATGGCCGCCCTGACGATCGGTGTCGGACTCCTCATCACCAAGGTCCTGCAGACGACGACCCTCGTGGCGAACGACCAGGGGGTCAACGAGCAACTGGCCCAGGGCCGCACCGCCTACTGGAGTTCGATCACCGACGTGGTGTCGGGCCTGTCCGACACCCCGGTGATCATCACTGCGACCGCGTTGCTCGTCATCGGCTTCCGGCTGGTCTTCAGGCGCTGGAACGAATCGATCTTCCTCGCGCTGGCGGTGTTCTCCCAGTCGGCGATCTTCCTGCTGGCCACCGTCTTCGCCCAGCGCGAACGACCCGCCGTCGAGCATCTCGACCCCGCCCCGCCCACCTCCAGCTTCCCTTCGGGCCACACCAGTGCCGCTGCCGCCTTCTACTGCGGCGTCACCCTGGTGCTGACCGTCCACACCCACCGTTACAAGATCCTGAACGTGCTGTGGTGGCTGGTCGGCCTGGGCGTCCCCCTCGGCATCGGCTACTCGCGCATGTATCGCGGCATGCACCACCTGAGCGACGTGAGCTGGGGCTTCCTGCTCGGCCTGGTCTGCGTCGCGGTGGCGGCCAACGCACTGCTGTTCCGGCCGGTGGTGCGGGAGCGGGAGAAGGCCCCGAGACCGTGGGGAGCCGCCCGGTCGTACCGAGAATCAGCCGAGGGGTGAGAGCGACATTCCCCACCCGCGGGATCGCTTCACATGAGACCGTTATGAAGCAGCGTCACCAAGTCTCACATCTGTCACTTGGGGTCGCTCAATGATCGCCCTGCGCTACGAAGTAAGATAGAAACCCCAATAGGGAGATTCACCTCTCTCCGGCGGGGCACGAGCAGCCAGCCGGCCGGACAGAGAGACGTTCGACGGCCACCCTCAAGGAAGGAAGCCGGCCATGGATCATCAGTCCGTCGTCTGCGTCAAATGTACGGGCGTTCTCCTCGCCACCGACTCCCGCACCTACACGGCACAGCGAGGTCGCCTGATCCTGACCAACGGCTACTGCAGCTGCCCTGCCGCGCAGGCCCCTGCCGAGCCGGTCACCGAGCAGCAGCCCCAGCCCGCGCACACCCCTCAGCAGAACGCGCAGCCCGCAGGCCAGAACTCGATGGTGGTCGCCTAGCGACATCCGCGAAGGGAGCGGTCGCGGCGTCGGGGGGCGTGCGCGACGGCTCGGCCACTCAGCGGCCCCATCTGCTCAGCCGCTGAGTCCCCAGGCCAGCACCACCGACAGACCGCTCGTCGCGAGCAGGCCGACGAGCACCACTATCGCAATCACCCGACGGTTCATACCCGAAAGCCTAGCCAGGCCGTTCGGGTGCTCCCGCACGTCCGCGTGCGGTCATGACCACTCCTACGTCTACATCGGCCAGGCGGTCGGGATGAACTGCTCCCGCTCCGCGCGGATGATGTGGATCACCGCGTTGATGAGTGCCAGGTGGGTGAACGCCTGGGGAAAGTTGCCGAGATGACGCCCGGTCACCGGGTCGATCTCCTCGGCGTAGAGTCCGAGGGCGCTGGCGAAGGAGAGGACCCTCTCGCAGAGCCTGCGGGCCCGGGTGTACTCCCCGACATCGATCAACGCCGAGACGAGCCAGAACGAGCAGATCGTGAAGGTGCCCTCCTCGCCCGACATGCCGTCGTCCGTGTACTCCGTCCTGTAGCGCAGGACCAGGTCGTCGGCCGTCAGTTCGTCGGCGATGGCCAGAACGGTGGCACGGACCCGGGGATCACTGGCCGGCAGGAAGTGCACCAGCGGGATGAGCAGGAGTGACGCGTCGAGCGCGTCGGTGTCGTAGTGCTGCTTGAACACGCCTCGCTCGCTGACGCCGTTGGCGCACACGTCGGCGTGGATCTCGTCGGCGATCGCCTGCCAGCGCGCGGCCAGCTCGAACTCCTCCCTGAGCAGGGCGAGCCGGGTGCCCCTGTCGATCGCCACCCAGCACATGACCTTCGAGGAGGTGAAGTGCCGTGGCTCTCCGCGCACCTCCCATATGCCCCGGTCGGGCTCCTGCCAGTGTCTGATGGCCGACTCGACCTGTCGCTTCAGGATGGGCCAGATCCGCTCGTCCAGGCGGTCCCGCGACCGGGTGTGGATGTAGAAGGAGTCGAGGACGGCGCCCCAGACGTCGTTCTGGCGGTGCTGGTAGGCGTCGTTGCCGATCCGGACGGGCCTGGCGCCCTCGTACCCGTGAAGATGATCGAGGATGCGCTCTTCCAGCTCGCGCTCGCCGTCGATGCCGTACATGACCTGGAGCTCCTCGTCCCGCTCCGCGACGTCGGCGATGAACCAGAAGAAGTCGTCGGCCTCCCAGTCGAAGCCCAGCGTGTAGAGGCCCCAGAGAGCGAGGGTCGAGTCCCTGATCCAGGAGTAGCGGTAGTCCCAGTTGCGGCTGCCGCCCGGGCTCTCGGGCAGCGAGGTGGTCGCCGCCGCGATGAGCGCGCCCGTCGGGGCGAAGGTCAGGCCCTTCAGGGTGAGGGCGCTGCGCTCCAGGTAGCTCCGCCAGTGGTGGTCGGGAAAGTTTCCCCTGGCGAGCCAGTGCTGCCAGTGGTGGGCGGTCCACACCAGCCGCTCGTAGGCCTCCTCGAAGGTGTACGGCGGCTCGTGCACGGTCCACGACAGCGCGCAGAAGCGCGTGTCCCCCTCCTTGAGAAGAGTGCGCGCCGTCGCTCGCCCGGCCTCGAACCCCAGCCGCAGGTCCGTGGTGAGCTTGAGTTCCAGGCTCTGCCCCGGCGCCCGCGCGACCCCCTGGTGGTAACCCCTGTCGGTGTACGACCAGCAGGCGGGGATGCGACCGTAGTCGAACATCGGCTCGCAGCCGATCATTACCTGCGCCTCCCCGCTGACACAGCGCGCCGTGCGGAGCAGCACGTGGGAGGCGTCGTAGTCGGTCGGTGCCCTCCGGTGCGTGTGGGAGAGCTCCTCGTGGTGGTGCCAGGGCCCCACCAGGAGCAGGTCGCGCACGATGATCCAGCCGGTGGGCGTGCCCCAGCTCGTCTCCAGGATCATGGTGCCGGGCAGGTAGCGGCGCGCGGCGGGCACCCTCAGGTCCGCGGGACCGAACCTGAAGCCCCCCGCGCCCCGATCGAGGATGGCGGCGAAGACGCTGGGGGAGTCCATCCTGGGCAGGCAGAGCCACTCGACGTTCCCACTCGGCGCGACCAGCGCGGTGACCTCGCAGTCGGACAGGAACGCGTAGTCGGCGATGGGCGGGAAAGGCGAGGAACCGTGCAGCACGCTCACGGGTGGATCCGTTGTCATGAGCCCTTTCCTCCCCCGGGTCGCCCTGCTCGGGAACACCTGTCGTCACGCCCACCGGTCCGGGATTTCCGGCCCGCGGCGGGGAACCAGGCTGTCCGCTTCGCCAGGCCCCCCGCCCGCCGGCCCCCCGGGTCAGGTGGTGGTCTCCACCATCTCCTGGAATTCCCCGGGAAGCTGTGCCAGAACATGATCGAAAACTTCGTCGTCGACCATCTCGCGCACCGTGACCAGAACGGCCCGCACCCCGGCGGTGGCCTCCTTCTCGGTCAGGCCGGTGCGCTCGCTGACCCGGGTGACGAAGTCGGACAGCCCGAAGTCCTCGATCCTGTCCCGTACGTGAAGCGAACCCCGCAGGGGTTCCGGCAGTGATGTCGCGAGACGCTTGGCCTCCCCCGCGCTCAGCCGATCTCCCAGCATCTCCACGGTCGCGCGAGCGAGGTCCTCCGCCTCCTGGCGCGACAGGGCCGCGCGCTCCGCCACGGCGCGAATGAAGTCCTTGTATTCCATGTCGTCCCCCTCGACCGGCTAGCCTTCCCGGTCGGTACGAGAATGAACACCCAGGTCACGACCTGTGTCGAGGACTTCCTGCTCGGGGAGCTGTCTACCTCGCCCCGGCACGGTGCTCCTGCGGGCTGATCCCGCGTACCCGCTTGAAGGCCGTGCTGAGCGCGAACGAGCTGCCGTACCCGACCTGAGCGGCCACCGCGCCGACCGTGGCGTCGGTCTCACGCAGCAGGTCGGCGGCCATGGCCAGCCGCCAGCCGGTGAGGAAGGCCATCGGGGACTCGCCGACCAGCTCGGTGAAACGGCGGGCCAGGGCCGCGCGGGAGACGCCGGCCCCGGCGGCCAGGGCGGCCACGGTCCAGGGGTGGGCGGGGT
The DNA here is from genome assembly GCF_050943795.1 of Streptosporangium sp. CA-115845. NCBI lineage: Bacteria > Bacillati > Actinomycetota > Actinomycetes > Streptosporangiales > Streptosporangiaceae > Streptosporangium > Streptosporangium sp. CA-115845. Next base: position 9,566,686 of record NZ_CP191988.1, read on the forward strand.
TGTTGTGCAGCATGCGCAGGGCCTTGCCCACCACGGGATCGCTGTGGGCCCGGTACCAGGCGGGGGCCCCGGCCTCGGGACGGGAGAACCAGGCCCGCAGGACGGCGATGAGCAGCAGGTCGAGCAGCCGGTCGAGAACGGCCTCCTGCCCCGGCTCGTCCTTGACGATCTCGTTGGCGAGCAGCGGGATGATGGGGCAACTCCAGGCACCTTCCGGCAGGACCAGCAGCGTGGGCAGCGCCTCCAGTAGACGCCGGCTGATCTCCCCGCGCATCTGGTAGGCGCCGGTGAGGATCACCGTCGACCCGTCCGGGCTGTTGCCCCAGGTGCGGACGCCCAGATCCATCGCCTGGGCCAGGTCCCGCCCGTCGAGGGTGGTGCAGTGCTGCCCGGGGTGGATCACCACCTGAGGAGGCGTGGCCGGGTCGTCGGCGACGGTGTAGGGATCGGGACCGCGGATGATCGCGACGTCCCCGGGGCCCAGGCGCACCGCGTCACCGCCGTCGGGGACCACCCACGCCTCGCCCCGCACCATGGCCGCCAGGGCGAGCGGCGCCCGATCCTGAATGCGGAGGGACCAGGGCGGGCTCAGGATCGAGCGGAGCAGGAACGCTCCCCGGGCTCTCGGCCCGTCCAGGAGGTCGGTGAGTGCGTCCACGGACTCACTCTAGACGCTGGAACATGGAATTGCGCTTCTCAACCATGGATCGTCTCACCGTTTCCCGGTTCACTGGCGGTGTGCCGGAAAACACGCACGAGACGCCGCCACCGGCATCCGGGGCGGGACGGCGGCGAGCGTGTCCGATCCGCGGTCGGAGTTTCGACGACAGTCATGGAGGACGTGATGTTGATGCTGTTCCGAGGCGTCGCGCTGGTCGCGGCGACGATCACCGTGGGGCTCATGGCGGGCCTCTTCTACGCCTACACCTGCTCCGTCATGCCCGGCCTGGGCCAGACGGACGACCGGACCTTCGTCGGCGCGATGCGGCGGATCAACGTGGCGATCCTCAACGGCTGGTTCGCCGTCTGCTTCGGCGGCGCGCTGGTGCTGACCGTCCTGGCCGCGGTGCTCCACCTCCACCGGGAGGGACGGCCCGTGCTGCCCTGGATCGTGGCCGCGCTCGTCCTGTACGTGGTGGTGCTCGTCATCACCATGCGGGTCAACGTGCCGCTCAACAACGCGCTCGACGCGGCCGGGGAGCCCGGCGCCGTCGCCGACCTCGCGGCGGTGCGCGAGCGGTTCGAGGCGATGTGGGTTCGCTGGAACCTCGCCCGCACCGTGGCGTGCGTCGCCGCCTTCGGCTGCCTTGCCTGGGCCCTCGTGCTGTACGGGCGCATCGGGCCATCGGGCGGCTCGTGACCCGGGCGGGCTGCCCGCCCGCCCGCGCCTGCCACCGGGAGCCCTCGCCGGGGAGACCTCCCCCGGAGGACTCCGAGCGGTTACCGTATGGGGAACCACCCGGTTCCTGCCAGAGATCTGCCAGAAAAACGTGCCACGATCCCCGCCGTACCCGAGCGGCTCCCCCGCCGCCGAACTCACCGGAGGGAACATGAGAAGGGCCGACATCAGCCGCCGCCTGCGAGGACCGGCCGTCGCGACGATCGCCGCGCTCACCCTGACCGCCGGGGCGACTCCCGCCCTCTCCCAGACGGCACCGGTCTCCTCCACACCGGCCGGCACCGCGGCGAACTCCTTCGACCTCATGTGGCCGTCGGCACATCCGGTCGAACTGCGGAGCGCCCCCAGACGGCTCTCCGTGACCTACACCTACAAGGGACGCGTGCACACCCTTGACAGCTTTCTCGCCCGGACGAAGACCAACGGCTTCGTCGTCCTGGACGGCCAGAAGATCGTGAACGAGCGCTACGTCCAGGCCGATCCCGATACCCGGTTCCAGTCCTGGTCCATGGCGAAGTCCTTCACGTCGGCCGCGGTCGGCATCGCCCTGCACGAGGGGCACATCCGCTCGATCGACGAACCGGTGACCGGCTACCTGCCCGAACTACGCGGCTCGGGCTACAACGGGGTGTCCATCCGCGACCTGCTGCGGATGTCGTCGGGAATCGACTGGGACGAGCGCTCCGACGTACCGGACCTGCACAAGAATGTCATCCGGGGCCGGTCGGTCACGAAACTGGCGGCGCGGCAGGTACGCGGCTGGGAGCCCGGCAGCAGGTTCGAGTACACGAGCATGAACTCCTTCGTGCTCGCCAAGCTCGTCAGCCGCGCCACGGGCACGCCGTACCACCGGTACGTGGAGAAGAAGATCTGGAAGCCCGCCGGCATGGCGTCCACGGCACGCGTCGACAGCGACTCAGCCGGCGACAGCCTCGGCTACTGCTGCTACCACGCCACCGACCGCGACTTCGCCCGGTTCGGCCTGCTCTACCTCTACGAGGGGAAGGCCGGAGGGCGCCAGGTGGTGCCGCGCTCCTGGATCAGGAAGTCGACCACGCCCTCTTCCTCCTCCAACCCCGGCTACGGGCTGCACTGGTGGCTCGGCGGTGGTGGCCAGGGCGACTTCATGGCCGCCGGATTCGGCGGGCAGTACATCTACGTCTCACCCAGGCACGGGGTGGTCGTCGTCAAGTCGGCCCGCTCCAACTCGGCCCAGAACCAGGAGGAGACGCTGGCCGCGTTCCGCGCCGTGGCCGCCGAGGTGGCGAGAACCCGCTGACGCCGGGCCGGCCGCGAGAGGACATGCCCTAGCGTGATCCGCCGCGCAGCAGCTCGACGATCGCGCCGATGTCGGCGTCGCCCCAGCCGCGCTCGGCCGCCTCCTCGTAGCGCCGCTCGACCAGCCGGGCGATGGGCAGCTCAAGACCGCTCGACTCGGCCAGCTCTGCGGCGAGCCGCACGTCCTTGGCGGCGAGCCGCGTCGTGAACCACCCCTGGTGGTCGCCGGCCAGCACGTCGTCGATCCGGTTGTGCAGGGCGGGCGCGACGGTGGGCCACTGGAAGAGGAAGTCGCGCAGCAGCACGTTGTCGAGGCCGGCGGCCCGGCTCGTGACCGTCACCTCGGCGAGCGCCGCGATTCCGGACATGAGCAGGTAGTTGTTCAGCAGCTTGAAGGCGAGTGCGGCGCCGGGATCGGCACCGCAGTAGGAGTAGGAGGCGAAGGCCTTCGTCCACACCGGCTTCAGCTCGTCGACGAGGTCGCGCTCGCCACCCACCAGGACCGTGGCCTTCCCCTCGGCGACGGCCGAGGGACCGCCGAGCACAGGGGCCGCCACGAATCGGCCTCCCGGCACCAGGTCCCGCATCTCGCGGGCCGTGGCCGGGGCGACGGTGCTCAGGTCGGCCACGACCGGCCTGGTCGACTCGATCGGGCCGGCCTGGACGAGCTGGGCCATCACCTCGCGGACCGCCCGGCCGTCGGCGAGCGACAGCAGCACCGCATCGGCCGCCCGCGCCGCCTCTCCAAGCGAGGCCACCTCGACGGCGCCGAGGCTGACCGGCTCGTCCGCCCGGCCCGGCGTGCGGTTCCACACCGTGACCTGGAAACCGAGCCCCAGCAGCCGCCGGGCCAGTGCCCGCCCCATCATGCCCATCCCGAGCACGGCAACGCGCATAGGTCATCCCCCCTCCACGTCATTATGCGCACCGGGGTTCCGGCGGCCGTGCCGCCACGCGGATCGCCGTCCGTCCCGCCGACCACGGCGTCAGAACGGGTAGACGTGGGTCTCGGTGGCCTTGACCGACGCCCAGATCCGCTGTCCGGGGGTGAGGTCGAGGTCGGCGACGGCGGCGGGGGTGACGTCGGCCGCGGCGGCGATCGGCCCGGCCAGGTGGATGCGGACGCTGTCGCCGTGCCGTTCGATCCCCTCGATCGTGGCCTGCCAGAGGTTGCGCGGGCTGCCGTCGGGGCGGGTCCGGTACAGCGCGACCGCGCTGGGCGGGAAGGCGACGAACGCGGGGCCCTCCAGCTGCTCGGCGACGCTGAAGAGCACCTCTCCGACGGAGACCTGCTGTCCGGCGGCGGTGCCCCGGTAGAGGTTGAGGCCGACCAGGCGGGCGACGTAGTCGGTACGCGGGCGCCGGGCGATCTCGGCGGGGGTGCCCTGCTGCACGACGGCGCCGTTCTCGATGACGACCAGGCGGTCGGCGAGCACCATGGCGTCCAGCGGATCGTGGGTGACCAGGACCGTCGCGCCGCCGAAGTCGGCCAGGTGGCGGCGGAGCTGGGAGCGGATCTCCAGGCGGGTGTGGGCGTCCAGGGCCGCCAGCGGCTCATCCATCAGCAGCAGGCGAGGCTCCACCGCGAGGGCGCGGGCCAGCGCGACGCGCTGGGCCTGACCGCCGGAGAGCTGCCGGGGCCTCATCGTGGCGTGCCCGGCCAGGCCGACGCGCTCCAGCCAGACCGCGGCACCGCGCCGCGCCTCCGCCCTGGAGGCGCCACGGCAGCGGGGCCCGAAGGCGACGTTGTCCAGCGCGGACAGGTGCGGGAAGAGCAGGTAGTCCTGGAAGACCACACCGATCGGGCGTCGTTCGGCCGCCAGGGTGTGCAGCGCCTCGCCGTCCAGGCTGATCTGCCCGCCGGACAGGGCGGTGAGCCCGGCCAGCGCGCGCAGCGCCGTGGTCTTGCCCGCGCCGTTGGGGCCGAGCAGGGCGACGACCTGTCCCGCGGCGACCTCCAGCTCGATGTCCAGGTGGAAGCGGGGTCTGGTGACGACAAGACGGGCACTCAGGGTCACGGAACACTCACCCACCGCTCGCGCAGGCCGGCCAGGATGATCACCGAGACGGCGAGCAGGACGAGGCTGAGCACGATCGCGGCCTCGGGTTCGGTCTCCAGGGCGAGGTAGACGGCCAGCGGCATGGTCTGGGTCCGGCCGGGGAAGTTGCCGGCGAAGGTGATGGTGGCGCCGAACTCGCCGAGCGCGCGGGCCCAGCACAGCACGGCTCCGGCGACGATGCCGGGGGCGATCAGGGGCAGGGTGACCCGGCGGAAGATGATCCAGCGGGACGCTCCCAGCGTCGCGGCGGCCTCCTCGAAGCGCAGGTCGGCCGCGCGCAGCGCGCCCTCGACGCTGATGACCAGGAACGGCATGGCGACGAACGCCTCGGCGACGACGACTCCCGCCGTGGTGAACGGCAGGGTGATGCCGAAGGTGGCGTCCAGCCACTGGCCGATCAGGCCGCGCCGCCCCAGCACGAGCAGCAGGGCGACCCCGCCGACCACCGGGGGCAGCACGAGGGGAACCGTGATCAGCGCCCGCACCAGGCGGCGGCCGGGGAAGGCGACCCGGGCCAGCAGCCAGGCCAGCGGCACGCCGAGGAGCAGGCATACCAGCGTGGCCAGGGTCGCGGTCACCAGCGACAGGCGCAGCGCCTCCAGCACATGGGGCTCGCCCAGCCTCTCGACCAGGGTGGACCAGGGGGCGCGCACCAGCAGCCCGGCCGGCGGCAGCGTCAGGAAGACCATGCCGGCCACCGCGGGCAGCACCAGCACCCAGGGCAGGCGACCCGCCACCCCACCGGAAGGGGCACCCGCCGTACCGCTGGGCGGACCGCCCGCCCCGCCACGTGCCCCGCCGCTCACCTTGGCTGTCAGCTCGCCGTACGGGCGTGGTCGGGAATCTCCACGACGACGTTGGTGGACTTGATCACGGCGACCGCCATCACCCCCACCTCCAGGCCCAGCTCGTCGGCGGCCTGGCGGCTCATCAGCGACACCACCCGGTAAGGACCTGCGGCGATCTCCACCTGGGCCATCACCGCATCCTTGATCACCTCGGTCACGATCCCGCGGAAACGGTTCCGCGCCGAGGAGAGCCCCGAGCCGTTCTCGGACTCGATCTGGGCACGCGCGAACGCCGCCAGATCCGCACCCGCCACCATCCGGTGACCGTGCTCGTCCCGCCGGGCCGCGAGCCGCCCGGCGTCCACCCAACGGCGGACGGTGTCGGGACTCACCCCCAGCAGCGCGGCGGCCTCACTGATCCGAAACGTCGTCACAACAATCACCATACCTTTGCATATGCAGGTCTTTATCCCCGTATCTCATGGCAGACGCGCACTCCAGGACGGGCGCACCATGATCTGGCACCTCATCTTCGCCCTCCGAGGGAGCCGGACGACCCGGTTGAGCCCTCCCGCTCACCCGTCGTCATGTTCGGCGATTCCCTGCCGGGCTCACCCGGCATGGTTCCGGTGTTCGAAACGGCCAGGGCCTGGCCGGCGCCTGCCCCGGCCGGAGGTCCTCGTCAGTCATCGGTCAGAACGGTGCCGAGGCTCAGCGCGAGCCGGCGGGCGAGCCCGGTGTTGCGGCGGTGGCCGAGCCGCTGGACGGCCGACTCCAGAGCCTTGCGCTCGCCGACGACGACCACCCAGGACCGTGCCCGGGTGATCAGGGTGTAGAGCAGCTTGCGGCGGAGCATGACGCCGCCGGACTCGGTGACCAGCGGCGCGACCACGAAGGGATACTCACTGCCCTGGGAGCGGTGGATGCTGATGGCGTACGTGTGGGTCAGCTCGTCGAGCTCGCCGAAGCCGTACTTCACGATCTGCCCGTCGTCGGTGCGGATCTCGACGAGCCTCTCCTCAGGGGTGATGGCGGTGACCGTGCCGGTGTCTCCGTTGAAGACACCCTTGTCGTAGTTGTTGCGGATCGGCATGACCCGGTCGCCGACCCGGAAGACCGAGGCGCCCGACCAGTGCTCCGCGACTCCCTCGCGAGCCGGGTTGAGCCGCTCCTGGATCATCCGGCCGATCTCGGCGGTCCCGGTCAGGCCCCTGCGCATCGGGCACAGCACCTGGACCTGGTCCGGACTCACCCCCTGCTTGCGCGGGATCGCCACCGTCGCCAGGTGCGTCACCCGCTCGGCGACCTGCTCGGGGTCGTCGACCTCCTCGAACCAGAAGCCCCCGCCACCGGGGATCGGAGGCACCTCTCCGGTCCGGACCCGGTGGGCGGCCCTGATGATCCCGCTCCCCTCGGCCTGGCGGAAGACGCGGGTCAGCCGGATCCGCGCGATCTCCTCGACCCGCAGCAGGTCGGCCAGCACGCTGCCGGGGGCGATGCTGGGCAGCTGGTCACTGTCGCCCACGATCAGCAGGTGACTGCCCACCGGGATGACCGCGGTGAGCCGGGTGGCCAGGTGCAGGTCCAGCATGGAGGCCTCGTCGACCACGATCAGGTCGGCCTGCGCGGGTGTCTGCTCGAACAGCGCACCGCTGTCGAGGTCCGGCTGGTGGGCCAGCATCCGGTGCACGGTCATCGCGGGCATGCCGGTGAGCTCCGACAGGCGCTTGGCCGCCTTGCCGGTCGGCGCGGTAAGGGTCACCGAGCCGCCCATCGCCTTCGCGGTCGCCGCGATGGTCCTGACGGTATGGCTCTTCCCGCAGCCTGGACCGCCGGTGATGATGGACACGGTGCTGGTCAGCGCCATGTTCACCGCCGCCCGCTGATCCTCGTCCAGCCCGGGATCCTCCTGGAAGGCGCGCATCGGCAGCGTCGAAGTGGCCTGGACGAGCCTGGTCAGCTGGGCGGTCAGGGTGAGTTCGCGGCTGTGGGTCTCCTTCAGGTACACCACGGCCTGCCCCGCCTCGTCGGGCGACACCTCGACGACCACCCTGCGGTCGGCGACGAGGGCGTCGAGCATCCGGCGGACGAGGTCGTGGTCCTGCTCGACCAGTTCCGCGGACCGGGTGACCAGGGCGATCAGCCGTACGTAGCAGTGCCCGTCGCGGCTGGCCGCCGTCTCCAGCCTGTCCAGGATCGCCGCCTTGATCCGCTGCGGGCTGCTCTCGGAGACCCCGGAGCGCAGGGCGATCCTGTCGGCCGTGGTGAACGCGATGCCCCTGACCTTGCCGATGAGCCGGTACGGATCGGAGGTGAGGATGTCTCCCGACTCGGCTCCGAACACCTGGTAGATCTTGGCCGCGAGCAGCGGGCTGATCCCGAACCCCTGCAGGGTCACCATCAGCTCGGCGATCGCCTTCTGTTCCTGCCACGCGTCGGCGATCTGGGCCTGCCGCGCGGGGCCGATGTTGACGACCTCGGTGAGCCGTTCGGGTTCGGTGTCGATGACGGTCAGCGTCGTGTCACCGAAGTGGCTGACGATGGCGTGGGCGAGCCTCGGCCCGATACCCCGGATCAGACCGGAGCCCAGATAGATCCGGATGGCCCTGACCGTGGCCGGGACCAGCCGCTCGCACGCCGTGACCTCGAAACGCCTGCCGTGCCGCGGATGCTCGCCCCACGCGCCGACGAGCCGGAGCGTCTCCCCCGGCTGGACCCCGCCCAGAGCCCGGCCGGAGGCGACGAAGCCGGGCATGCCCTCGGCGCTCATCCGCGCGATCGTGTACTCGTCCTCCCGGACGTACACCAACTGCTCGACAGACGCCTCCACGACAGAGAGCCAACCCTCCTCTTCGCCCTTCGCGCATCAGACTAGGTGACCCGGTATCCCCGCAAGGCGTCACGCCAGTTCAGCACCGAGCACTCGGGCGGCACCTGGATCGGCAACCAGCACAACGAGGATCTCTCCGACATCGTCAGCTACGCCCGCAACTGGAGCGGCAGCCTGGTCAAGTGGAGCCTCGCGCTCAACCAGAGCATGGGACCGCACAACGGCGGCTGCGGCACCTGCACCGGCCTGATCACCGTCCAGGAGGGCGGCTCCCGCGCCGGCCAGGTCGACTACACCATCGAGTACTACACGACCGGCCACCTCACCAAGTTCGTCAGGCCCGGGGCCCACCGGATCGACTCCACCGCCAACGGCACGATCCAGAACGTCGCCTGGCGCAACCCCGACGGCTCCAAGGCCCTGATCGCGCACAACGGCGGCACCTCCGCCCAGTCCGTCCGGGTCAACTGGGGCAACCAGTCCTTCGTCTACTCTCTGCCCGCCCGTACCACCGCCACCTTCAGCTGGGCCGGTACCTCGGCGGGCACCGGCGGCACCATCACCGGCCTGGGCGGCAAATGCGTGGACGTCGCGGGCGGCAGCAGCGCCGACGGCGCCGCCGTCCAGCTCTACACCTGCAACGGCACCGCCGCCCAGCAGTGGACCCGCCCCGGCGACGGCACGCTCCGCGCGCTCGGCAAGTGCCTGGACGTCGTCGACAACGGCACGGCCAACGGCAGCCGGCTCCAGTTGTGGACCTGTTTCGGCGGTCCCAACCAGCAGTGGGCCTACAACCCGACGACCAGGGACCTGGTGAACCCCGCGACGAACAGGTGCGTGGACGTCACCGGTAACACCAGCGCCGACGGCACCCGCCTCCAGCTGTGGGACTGCGGCGGCGGCGCGAACCAGAAGTGGACGCTCTCCTGACCTGAGTGTCGCGGACGTGCCCCGTCCAGATGACGGGGCACGTCCGCGGTCTTTTCCGCCGGCTCGTCGGTGCGGTGCGAGCAGGCGGCCGACGCCCTGTCGACCGGATCCGCGCCCATGAACGACCTGACGATTCCGCGGAGTGCGCTAAGAATCTAGAATCACCATTGTCGTCAAGCACAACGGCGACAGCCCCGAGTCGTCAGGATCCCCACGATGCTGAAAGCCGGTCCGTCCCAGGAGGAGATCCGCCAGCACAATCTGGGCACCCTGCTCCGGCATGTTCACCTCGGCGGCCCGGTCTCCCGCACGGTGCTGGCCGATCGGATGGGGCTGAACCGCAGCACGATCATGGCGTTGACCTCGGAGCTCACCTCGGCGGGCCTGGTCCGCGAGGAACTCCCCAAGGAGACCGGCAGGGCGGGCCGGCCGTCGCTGGTGGTCCGGCCGGAGTCCGACCGGGTGTACGTGCTGGCGTTTGACGTCGCCGTGGACCGGCTGGTCGCCGCCAGGGTCGGGCTGGGCGGGAAGATCCTGGACCGCAGGGAGGCAGTCCGGGCGCGCGCCGGGGCCGACCTCGACGACGTGGTCGAGGTGCTCGCCGGGTTGGCCCGCCGGATACACCGCGAGGCGGCTCCGGACTCGGTCTGCGTCGGAGTCGGCGCGGCCTACTGCGGCATGATCCGGCCCGGTGACGGGATGGTGCGTTTCGGGCCGAACATGGGCTGGGTGGACCAGGCCTTCGGTGCCGAACTCGGTCTCAGGCTGGGGCTCGGGCTGCCGGTCTCGGTGGGCAACGAGGCCCACCTGGGCGCGCTGGCCGAGCACGAACGCGGGGTGGGCATCGGCTTCGCGAACCTGGTCTACCTGCACGGGGATGTCGGCGTGGGGGGCGGGATCATCGTCGGCGGCAAGCTGCTGGACGGCGACGGCGGGTACGGCTGCGAGCTCGGGCACATGATAGTGAACCCGTACAACGGGCGGCCCTGCGGATGCGGCTCGCGAGGCTGCCTTGAGGCGGAGGTCGGCGAGCAGGCCCTGCTCGACGCCGCCGGCCGGGCCTCCGAACTGGTCGGCCACGACGGCATCCGGGCCGTGGTGGACGCCGCCGACCGCGGCGACCTCGCGGCCCAGAACGCGCTGGACCGGATCGGCGACTGGCTCGGCATCGGGGTGGCGAACCTGATCAACCTCTTCAACCCCGGATTAGTGATCTTCGGCGGGATGCTGCGTGACATCTACCGGGGCTCGGCGGCCCAGGTCCATCGCCGGGTGGCGGCCAATGGGCTGGTGATCTCCCGGGAGAAGGTACAGCTCCGCACCTCGGCTCTCGGGAACGACGTCACCCTGATCGGCGCGGCCGAACTCGCCTTCTCCGAAATACTGGCCAGCCCCCTGGAAGTGCTCGCCCGTACGACGTCATGACCAGGTGTTCTCCCTGACCGTCGTACCGATCGAGCCGCTGCCCGCGACGTCCCCGGGAACCAGTCGGCCCCATTTTGTAACAGACCCTTAACCACCATATGGCCCATGTCCCGATTAACGTGGCACCCAACGACCCACCACCGCACCTGAGCACCCGCACGCCCCCCACCCGATCCGAGGCGAGGCTCACCCGCCCGGCGACGCCCCGCCCGCTCCGGCCGCGTTTCGAAGACATCCCTCACCTCCGACATTCCACACATGTGCGGAAATACCATCGGCACAGCTGGTTGACAACCATACATTCATAGCTAAGACTAACTGAAAGTTTGCAATCAACGGTCGATAGTCGGTTATCCAAGGGCGCTCCCGAAAGAACAGAGCGGGAAGAAACGCGCGTTTCTGATGCCAATTCGTCCGTGGCTAGAAAGGTCCTTTCAGCATGTCTTCAAGAGACTCGCAGTCCCCCGCGACCTGGAGCGCCAAGAAACGCGTTTTGACGCTTGCGTTGAGCGTCGGACTTCTGGGAAGTCTCAGCATTCCGGCGGCCACCACCACCTTCGCCGAGTCCACCGACATCGCAGCGACCGCCCAGCTGCTGGCGGCGCAGTCAGCGACGCTGCCCAGCGGCCGGACCACCTACCGGACGATCACCGACTACAACGCCGAGATGCTCGCGCTGAGCAGTCAGCACCCCGACCTCGTCAAGCACATCACCTTGCCGCACAAGACCCGCCAGGGCCGCGAGGTGTACGGCATCGAGGTGACCCGCGACGTCAACGCCTCCGACGGCAAGCCCGTCCTGTTCATGATGGGGATGCACCACGGGAACGAGTGGCCCTCGGGTGAGCACACCCTGGAGTTCGCCTACGACCTGGTGAACAACTCCACCACGGACCCGAAGGTCAAGAGCCTGCTCGACCGGGCACGGGTCATCTTCGTCCCGGTCGTCAACGTGGACGGGTTCGTCATCAACCGGCGTACCAGCTGCGGCCTCTCCCCGACGTGCGCCAGCAGCGGCGGAGTCGACATCAACCGCAACTACCCCTTCGGCTGGGGCAGCAACGCGGGTTCCAACGTGACGAACCGCGGCCCGGCGCCGGCCTCCGAGCCCGAGGTGCGGAACATCATGGACCTGACCACGAACAACCAGGTCACCGTCCTGATCACGAACCACACCTCCGGTCACACCCTGCTCCGTCCGCCGCTGGAGAAGCGCGCGGGCGACACCCCGGACGAGGCCGTCTACGCCGCCCTGACCGACGCGATGGCCGCCAAGAACGGCTACGTGGGCATGAAGTCGGGCTTCGACTACGAGACGACCGGCGAGACCCCGGACTGGTCGTACTACGCCACCCGCGGCCTCGGTTTCACGTACGAGATCATGAAGACCCAGTCGACCAACAACACCTACCCCGAGGTGATCGAGGACTACCTCGGCACCGGTCGCTACGAGGGCAAGTCGAACCGTGAGGCGTTCATGGTGGCCCTGGAGTACGCGGCGGACCCCGCGGGGCACTCCGTGATCACCGGCAAGGCGCCGAAGGGCGCGGTGCTGACGATCACGAAGGACTTCGACCTGTGGACCGCGCCGATCCGGCAGACGAGCACCGTCCTCGACCCGCCCCAGGCCGTCCCCACCCACCTGGAGTCCAGCCTGGTCGCCCCGACCAACGGCAAGTTCACCTGGCACGTCAACCCGTCGGTGCGGCCGGTCCCGGCCTACACCGAGAACGGTGTCGTCGCCACCGGCCCGGGCAACTTCCTCCAGGAGAGCTGGACGCTCACCTGTGCCCGTCCGAACGGCGAGGTCCTTGAGACGGTGAAGGTCACCGTCGACAGGGGCGAGCAGGTCGATGTGCGGCTGCAGGAGTGCAAGACCCGCTTCAACGGCAACGGCCCGAAGCACTGAGCGCGCCCCGATAAGCCGGGCGGTCCCCTGTGGGGGGCCGCCCGGCGCCGCTTTCGCCCCACATTCTTGACGTCATGCGGCCAAAACCCGATCACCTTGCCCGCCGGGCGGTGAGAATCATCGCTGGGTCCGTCACTTCACGGGGAAGGGAAGTTCAAGAATGGGGCACGCCAGAGAGACCGGCCAGCCGCTCGCCGTGCCGGACGCGTCGCGGATCGCCGCGAACCTGCGCGGGCTCTTCGACGACCACCGGCTCTCCCCCTCACAGCGCCGGATCGCGCGCTACCTGCTTGAGCACGCGCAGGAAGCCGTCTTCTTCACCAGTGCCGACATCGCCGAGCGGGTGGGCGTCAGCCAGCCGTCGGTCACCCGCTTCGCCGCCGCGCTCGGCTTCAGAGGGTTCCCCGAGTTCCGGGACGCGCTCCGCTCATCGGTGTTCGGCGGCGCACAGCCGGCGCCGCCCGCGGAGGACCTCAACGAGATCCAGGAACTGGTCACCTCCGAGATCCGCGACCTTGAACGACTGCGGGACAGCCTCCGGGACCTGAGTCAGCTCCGGGAGGTGGCGGGTCAGCTGGCCAGGTCGCGTCCTCTCCTCGTGATGGGACTTCGGATCTCCGCACCGCTGGCGCACCTGTTCGGCCATCTCGCGGAGAAGGTGCTCCCCGACGTACGGGTGCTGGACATCGCGGGCTCGATCGCGGAGGACCGGCTGAGCCGGGCGGCGGACTCCGGAGCCGAATGGGTGCTCGCCATCGGGTTGCCGCGCTACCCGCGCGAGCTGGAACAGGGGCTCACCTGGGCACGTCGGGTCGGGCTGAAGGTCGCCCTCATCACCGACCAGCCGGTGGGCCGGCTCACCGAGCTCGCGGACGAGGTCCTGCTCGCACCGGTGAGCTCTGATTTCGCCTTCGACTCCCACGCCGGTCCCACGGTTCTGTGCACCGCGCTGCTCCACACCATGCTGGACACCCTGGCCGCCGAAGGACAGACCCGGCTGGAGTCCTTCGACGACAGCGCGACGGAACGCCAGATCTTCCTCCCCTACTGAAGGCACCGAACGGGGTCGCTCACTCGCGTTCAGCGGAGACCGGCGTCGCGCACCTTCATCGCGACCTGGACACGGTTGCCGGCCCCCAGCTTGGCGAAGATGCGAGTTGGGCATCCCTCGACATGAATGCCTACAGCCTGGCCGCGATCCGCTCGACGCCCGGCCCGGACAGGCCCGCGAGTCCGGCGGCTCGTCCGGTCGCCAGCAGGAGCAGGTCGGCCGCCGGCCCTCGAACCTCGTCCGGCCTTCGCCAGGTAGGAGCGGGAAGCCTCCTGTCACCGTTCAGGAACTGTTTGCACTGTTATATTCAATAGCAAACAGTTGGAGGTTGAGCCATGTTCATCCCCATCCCCTCCGCGTCCCTTTACCACCCCGATCACGCCGCGCCAGGCAGGGTCCGCCGCCTGATCCTGACGGCCGCCGGCCCGCTACTCCTGCTGATCGTGCCCATGGCCCTGGTCACCCTGTACGGGGAGCGCCTTCCCGACCGCGTCTACCTCCAGAACTGGGCCATCGACACCGGCCACGAACCCACCTGGCAGGGTTGGGTCTCACAACCCCTCTGGGGGGCGATGGTGTGGCTCGAAGCGCTGCTCATCGTCTCGTTCCTGTACCACTGGCGCCTGCCTCAGGTCCAGCGGGCCCTGGTGGCCGGAAGCTTCCTCATCGGCGTGGCCACTCCGGTGTCCGGCGCGCTGTGGCTGCTGATGCTGGTCGACGCCCCGGGTCCCGTGGCCCGGCCCGCCTGGCTCCTGATGGTGGAGATCGCCGCCGCCGCGGGGGCGCTCGCCCTGGGCTGGGCGGCGGCGGGTCCGCTGCCGCCGGAGCCCGAGACCACCGCCGCACCGCCGCCGCATGCGCCCACCATGACGCTCGGCCCGTGGCAGCGTGCCATGTTCGTGACCTCCGCCTGGTCGGCCCGGAGGCTGCTGGTCGCCGCGGTGCTGGCCGCGGTCACCGCATGGACCGTGTCCGAGGGCTCCGGTGCATGGCAGGGCACGACGGTGCTGGCGCTGTGGACGGTCTTTGAAATGGCACAGGCGCGTACCCGTCTGCAGATCGACGGCTCGGGGGTCACGGTGAAGGCCCCCTGGCTACCCGCCCTACGCCGGACGGTGCCGTACCCGAGGATACGATTCGCCGAGGCCAGGAGCGAAGCTCCCGACGGGCGGTACAAGCTGGACGACAGTGATGCGGGCTGGGGTGTCGTCGGCGGGAAGGGGCCGGTGCTCGTCCTGTCGTTGAGTGACGACCGGCGGTTCGTCTACTCCACGCGCGAAGCGGAGACGGCGGCCGCGCTGGTCAACGGATGGCTGAGCAGGCAACGACGGGCGGAGACGGCGTAGTGCTGATCACAGTTGACCCCTCATCGGCACAGTCGCTCGCCGACCAGGTGGCGGCCTCCGTACGCGCCGCGCTGGCCAATGGCACGGCGGCCCCCGGAGACCGGCTCCCTTCGGCGCGCAACGTGGCCACCACCCTCGGCATCAACCTGCACACCGTGCTACGGGGCTACCAGCAGTTGCGCGACGAGGGACTGGTGGAACTACGTCGTGGCCGAGCGGCTGTCATCACCGACACGGCCGACCGGTTCCGCCTCCGACTCGCCGCGGCGGCCGAGGAGTTCGCCAGGGTCGCTCTGCACACCGGAGCCTCCGAAGAGGAAGCACTCGTCGCAGCCCGGAAGGCGTTGCTCGCCATGCGAGCCTGACCGGAAACGACCCGCGGTTCCGCTGAGGCGGACCGCCGCAGACCGATCGCGCGAATCAGGGACGCCTTCGGCTGACAAAGATCTCAATCGGCACGCCTCGGGGCATGGTCTCCGAGGCGTTTCCGTTTTCCGCTCGGTCGATCCCCGGTAGCCCCCGGCACCTCAACGCAACCGTTCGGCCCGCGCACTCGAAGACAAGGTCAGGAAGAACCCGACTCGGCTCGCAACACGCCAAGTTCCCCGTTCATAGCGTCGAGAAAGGCCGCCACGGTGCGCAACTCCTCCGGGCCGAAACGCCGCAGGGCGTTGTCCGTGCCACGCCCGAGCGGACCGAAGAAGGCCGCGGCGAGTTCCTTCGCCGCGTCGAGGTAGTGCAGGTGGACCACGCGCCGGTCGTGCGCGTCGCGAACCCGGCGGATGTGCCCGGCCCGCTCCAGCCGGTCGAGACACGCGGTGACGGCACCCGAGGTGAGGTTCAACTCCTCCCGCAACCGACCTGGAGTGATCGGCGACGGAGCGTCGAAGATCTTGATGAGGGCCTGGACATCCGTGGGGTGCAGCCCCTGCTCGTGGGCGAACTCATGGGCGAAGCGGTTGAACTCGGCGGTCATCCGGCGCAGTCGTACCGCGAAGGACTGCAGGTCGACGCCTGCCTCGCTATCGCCGTTCATGCCGTCATGCTACATTAACTCAACAGTCAAGTATCTCAATGCTAGAGTTACATGATATCACGGAAAGGTGATCTCATGGCGCGGCGACCGATCCGCTGGCTTGTTCCGGCACTGCTGGTGCTGGTCTGGCTGGCCGTCGGCGGAGGGCTGGGGCCGTTCGCCGGCAAGCTCACCGAGGTGTCCACCAACGACCAGGCCGCGTTCCTGCCGCAGAGTGCGGAGTCGACGCGCGTACTGGAAGTGCGGGAGGGGTTCCGCCAGGGTGAGACACAGCCACTCATCGTGGTGTGGACCGCGGACGGGAAGGACATCACTCCCGAGCAGAGCGCCGCGGCGACCCGGGCGCTCGCCTCGCTACGCGGCACCGAGGGCATCGTCGGGACACCCACGCCCGCCATCGGATCGGACGACGGCCAGGCGCTGCAGGGCGTGGTCCAGCTCAGCCCCGACCTTGAAGGCTCGCTCGGGGAGTTCCTGGACCGGATCGGCTCGGCGGTGGCGGTCGACGGCCTGCGGGCTCAGCTCGCGGGACCGGCGGCCACCCGAGCCGACCTGTCCGGCGCTTTCGCCGGGATCGACGGCCTGCTTCTCGGGGTGGCGCTGATCACCGTGTTGATCATCCTGCTGGTGGTGTACCGAAGCGTGCTGCTGCCTCTCGTCATCGTCATGGGCTCGGTCTTCGCACTGGGCCTGGCATGCGCCGTGGTCTACCTCCTGGCCGACCGCGGCATCGTCCGGGTCGACGGCCAGGTGCAGGGCATCCTGTTCATCCTGGTCATCGGCGCGGCCACCGACTACGCGTTGCTGCTGACCGCCCGTTTCCAGGAGGAGCTGGCCGCGACCGGCGACCGCTTCGCCGCAGGCCGCGTCGCGCTGCGGCGTTCGTTCGAGCCGATCGTCGCCAGTGCCGCCACGGTGGCCCTGGCTCTGCTCGCGCTGCTGCTCAGCAGCCTGACCAACAACCGCGCGCTCGGCCCGGTGGGCGCCATCGGCATCGTGTGCGCCGCCCTCAGCGCACTCACCTTCCTGCCCGCGGCTCTCGTCCTGCTGGGCCGCGCCGCCCTGTGGCCGGCGAAGCCGCGTCCGGCAGGCGCCGAGGCCCGCGGGATCTGGGGCCGGGTGGCCACCCTGGTCGACCGCCATCCACGCCGCCTCTGGATCGCCACCGTCCTTCCGCTCATCGGCCTCGCCCTCTTCGCGCCGCAACTGAACGCCAGAGGTGTGCCGCTGGACGAGACCTTCGTGAACGACGCGCCGTCGGTGGCGGCACAGGCGACGCTGAGCGAGCACTTCCCCGGAGGCTCGGGGCAGCCCGCGGTCATCGTCGTCCCCGCCGGGCGTGCCGCGGCCGTGGAGAAGACGGCCCGTGGCGTCGAGGGCGTGTCCGACACCGCGGCGGTGACCCGGAGCGGACGGCCGGGTGACACCCCCAGGATCGTCGATGGACTCGTGCTGGTGGAGGCGACGTTGAACGACGCGCCGGACGGCGACGCCGCCCAGGACACGGTCAAGCGCCTGCGTGCCGCGCTCGCCGCCGAGAACGGTGTCATGGTCGGCGGGTACAGCGCCCAGCGATACGACACGACGGAGACCGCGAAGAACGACACGCTGCTCATCGTCCCGGTCGTCCTGGCGATCATCCTGCTCATCCTGATCGTCCTGCTGCGCTCGCTGGTGGCGCCCGTGCTCCTGGTGCTCACCGTGGCACTGAACTTCCTGGCCACCCTCGGCGTCTCCGCGCTGGTCTTCACCCACGTGTTCGGATTCACCGGCAGTGACGCGTCCGTACCGCTGTACGGCTTCGTCTTCCTGGTCGCGCTGGGGGTGGACTACAACATCTTCCTGATGTCCAGGGTGCGCGAGGAAACCGCGCACCACGGGGCGCGAGAGGGTGTGCTGCGCGGGCTGGTCACCACCGGCGGGGTGATCACCTCGGCGGGCGTCGTGCTCGCCGCCACCTTCGCCGCGCTGGTGGTGATCCCCCTGGCCTTCCTCGTCCAGACAGCCTTCATCGTCGCCTTCGGCGTCCTGCTCGACACCCTGGTGGTGCGCTCCCTACTGGTCCCGGCGCTGGTACGGAATCTGGACACGCGGGCTTGGTGGCCCAGCCAGCTGGGCCGTGCCGGGGTACGGCAGCCCTCCCCGGAACCGACCAGGGCGTCGAGGTGATACCCGGCCCAGGCGGCGGAAGAAGCCGGACGCCTGCCCCCGGCACAGCTCTTCGGCGTGGTCGGAGCTCTGGGGAGAGAGCCCGGCGCCATTCCGTGACATCAAGGCGGCTGGGCTTGGCGAACCCGTCCGCGGAACCCGGCGGCCGGAGCGGGCCAGGCCACCCGCTCCGGCCGATCACCGACCGCTTGCGATCAGCGGCTCACCGTTCGCCCGTACCGGCCGTAGTGCCCGGCCGGCGAGTCGGTCTCGGTCCGGCTGTCCCCGGCCCGATGAACCTGCCGCCACATGTCGTCCTGCCGTAGCGCACGTCGCCGCGCCAGGGGCCGTATCGGACGGTCACCCCGCACGCCTCACCGCCGGCCGATCACGACGGCCAGGCCCGTCATGGCGATCGTCGGCACTGCCCCCGCGGCGAGCGCCGTCTTCGCGTGCGGAACGTCAACTTTCCTCCAGTGATAGGACCCGGTGAGGTCCCTCCAGCGAACCAACCGCGACGGTCCGGCGGCAGGCGCTCGACCGGCGGTTAACCGGCGGTTAGGCTGCGAACGCCGCGAACGTGATCGAATGCCGTGGACCGGAGAAAAGGGGATCCATGTTCGGCAGCGTGCTGCGTGACTTCCGGATTCGGGCACTGCTCACGCAGGAGGAGCTGGCCGCCCTGTCCGGCATCAGCGAGCGGCAGATCCGCGAGATCGAGTCCGGCCGCGTCGCGGTGCCCCGGTCCAGCACCGTCCGGGTGCTCGCCGACACGTTGAAGCTGTCCCCGGCGGACCGGGCCGCCTTCCAGCTCGCCGCGCAGCCGGACGCCGGACACCCACCGGCGCCCGCGCAGTTACCCGCCGACGTCGACGGATTCACCGGTCGCGCCGAGGCACTGCGCGCGCTCGACGCGGCCACAGCCGCGGTGGTCACCGTCTCCGGGCCCGCCGGAGTGGGCAAGACCTCACTCGCCGTGCATTGGTCCCACCTGGTCGCGCCGAGCTTCCCGGACGGCCAGCTGTACGTGGACCTGCGCGGCTTTTCCCAGCACACCACGGTCGATCCGGCCGAGGTGGTCCGCGGATTTCTGGACGCCCTCGGGGTGCCGCCCGACCGCATCCCGCCCGGCTTCGCGGCGCAGGTGGCGCTCTACCGCAGCCGGTCCGCCGACCGCCGCCTGCTGGTCGTGCTCGACAACGCCCGCGACGCCGACCAGGTCCGGCCGCTGCTGCCGGCCGGACCGGCCGCCCGCGCGGTCGTCACCAGCCGCCGGCAGCTCACCGCCCTGATCGCCGAGACCGGCGCCGCCGCGCTGACGCTGGACATCCCGGACATCGAGGAGGCGGTCGAGCTGCTCAACCGCCGGCTCGGCATCGGCGCCCCGCAGAAGACCGACTCGAACACCCGGTCACCCGCGGCCGAGGCCGGGCCGCACCGTTCCCGATCCGCGGCGAACACCGGCCGGCTCCCGTGGCCTGAGGTCGCGGACGGTCACGCCGTGGCCGCGATCGCGGCCGCGTGCGGACGGCTCCCGTTGGCGTTGGCGCTGGTCGGTGCGCGGGCGCGGCTGACCGGCTTCCAGCCCGAGGAGATCGCCGCGGAGCTACGCCACCCAGGAGGCCGGCTCGCGGCCCTCGAGATCGACGCCGTGTTCTCCTGGTCCTACGATGCGCTGAGCCAGGACGCCGCACGGCTGTTCCGGCTGCTCGGGCTCGCCGCGGGTGCCGACATCTCGGTGGCCGCCGCGGCCGCGCTGGCCGGCCGGGCGCTGCCCGATGTCCGGCGGACGCTGGCCGAGCTGACCCACGCCAGCCTGATCACCGAGCATGCGCCCGGCCGCTACCGGATGCACGACCTGCTGCACACCTACGCCGGTGAGCGCGCCCGGACCGAGGAGTCCGAGGCCGTGCGGCAGGCGGTGCTGACCCGGCTGCTCGACCACTACACGCACACCGCGTACCACGCGGAGCTGGTGCTGAATCCGGTGCGCGCGCCCATCCCGATGACCCTCGGCGCGCCCGCGGACGGAGCCGAGCCGAAACGCGTGTTCGACCTCCCGGCCGCCCTGGCATGGCTGAAGACCGAGCACGCGGTGCTGCTGACCGCGCTGCGGCAGGCCGAGGAGGAGGGCATGCACCGGCACGCGTGGCAGCTGAGCTGGGCGCTGGACACATTCCTGAACGACCAGCGGTGCTGGAACGACGAAGGGGCGGCGTGGGCGGTGGCGCTGCGCGCGGCGACCGCCATGACCGACCGTCCGGCGGCGGCGCACGCGCACCGCTTCCTGAGCGCGGTGAACGGCCGGCTCGACCGGTTCGACGACGCGCACGCCCACATGCGGCAGGCGCTCGAGCTGAGCCTCACCGCCGGAGACCGGGCGGGCGAGGCGGAAAACCGCTTCGTGCTGTCCTACGTGTACTGGCTGCAAGGCGACAGCGAACGTGCGCTCGACCAGGCCGAGCAGGCGTTGTCGCTCTTCACCGAGTTCGACGACCCGCTCTGGGCGGGCAAGGCCAGCCTCGCGGTGGGCTGGTACCACTCCGAGCTCGGCGCCTACCAAGAGGCGCTGCAGTTCCAGCTGCGAGCGCTGGAGCTACAGCAACGGGCGGGTAACCGGGCCAACGAGGTGGTCACCCTGGACACGCTGGGCCTGCTCTACCAGCGGCTGGGCGACCCGGAGACCGCGATCCGGCACTACGGGCGTGGCCTCCGGCTGGCCGGCACGATGGACAGCCCCGAATTACGGGCCCAGTTGCTCGGGCACCTCGGTGACGCGAGCGAGGCCACCGGGGACCCGCAGACGGCCCGCGAGCGCTGGCTGGAGGCGTACGAGATCTTCCGCGATCTCGGCCACCCTCAGGCCGGTGACCTGCGCCGCAAGCTCCAGTCGCCCGGCTCCCGGGCCGCAACCTGGAAGTAACGGAATGCCGACGGTACCCCATCCACAAAGGCCTGCCGGCCGGGGCGACGTGCCGCGCCCGCCATCTCCACCCCTACGAGCAACTCGGCCACGGTGATCGCGGCGATCACCACATCGTCGGCATCCCCGATCACCGCGTCCACAGAGGCCCTGGCCGAGGCCGCGAAATCGGCCTGGGACGAGACGAGCGAGTTGCAACGCGATCTCGCTGACAAGGGGTGGCACCAGAGCGCCTCCCCGGTCGATCTCCTCATGGCGGTGACGGCTCGGCATCACAAGCTCACCGTGCTGCATGCCGACGCCGACTTCGACACCATCTCCCGCCTGACCGGGCAGCCGTCGCGCTGGATCAGTTGACAATCTTCAGGGGTTCTCGGGCACGTCCCGTTCCAGCCGAGACGGACCGCTCCGGGGAGAGCGCACGCTTTATATGACGTCATCACCACGCGGGCGCCTTTCTTGGCACCCGCGCGACAGGTCGGCAACGGCCGCATCTGCTCCTGGCGGCTGTACTACTCACCGTGGAGCAATGCGACCGCCGCCTTCCCGGGAATCGCCATCATGACCGGCTGACGAATCGATCGAGCAAGAGGCCAGGCGGTCACGGCCGACCTCATGGATGAACATGTCGTGCGCGGCGGTGCTGGTCCGAACGGTACCGCCACGGGGACGCGCCACCGCGGCGGTACCGTTCGGACAGGGTCAGCCGGTGGCGCAGGTCCCTCCGTTGAGGCCGAAGCTCACGGGGGCGGGCAGGGGGCCGCTGTACGAGGCGGTGAACCCGACCTGGGTCGCCGAGCCGGGGAGGATGACCTTGTTCCACTGCCTGTTCGTGCCGGCGATCCGTGCGCCGGTCTGGGTCCAGTCCGCGGACCAGCCCGAGGTGAGGTGCGCGGTCGACGCCGGGTAGTCGACCGTCAGCGTCCAGCCGTCGATCGCGGTCGTACCGGTGTTGCGCACGGTGATCTCCGCGTTCAGCCGCGAACTCCACGTCGTCGCGCGGTACGACACCGTGCACGACGGGCCGGACGTCGGCGACGGGCTCGGGGAGGGGAGACCTTCCCTGGCGAGGGCGGACAGCGGGTCGGACGGCACGCTGAGATTGTCGGCCGCGTCCCTGGCGACCACGACGTAGGTGTAGCGCTGCCCGGTGACCAGGCCGGATTCGGTGAAGTTCAGGATCCCGGAAGAGGGGATCGTGCCGACCTTGGTGTAGGTCGTCGCGGTCTCGCGGTAGACGTCGTACGCCGTCACCGCCACGTTGTCGCTCGACGGCTGCCAGCAGAACGTGACGCCCCGGTAGTCCTGCAGGCAGGCGTCCTGCAGGCCGGTCGGCTTGGACGGAGGCACGCGGTCGCCCGGCAGAGGAGTCGGCGAGGCGGTCGGGGTCATCCCAACCGTCGCAGAGACCGTGATCAGGGCGGAGGGCGGGCTGACGTTCCCCGCCGCGTCCCTGGCCACGACGTACATCGTGTACAGGCGGTTCAGTTCGCCCGAGAAGCCGCCGACCGTGCCGGTCGTGGTGTTGGCGAAGACGAAGCCGCCGACATCCAGGCGGTACAGGTCATAGCCGACGACCCCGGTGTCGTCCGTCGAGGCGTTCCAGCAGATGGAGGCGTAGCCGGTCGGGCTGTTGGGGGCGAGCGGCACCGGGCAGGGCCGCTGTCCGGAGGGACGTGTCGGTGGGCTGGTGTCGTTGGCCGCCCCCGCCTGAACGGCCGCGTACCCGGCGTCCCTCGCCGGGACGGCGGCCAGGGCCATCTCTCCGGCCGGGCCGATCGCCAGTGCGGCGGTGAGTAACGCCAGGGTGAAAAGTCCGAGGGTGAGGAGGACCGCCCCCAAGGCTCGCCTGCCGAGTTGCATGATTCCCCTATCGAATTACGTCGGCGTGCGCCCTCCCGCGGTGATTGTGAACCATTTTCGACATCCCGTAAAGCCGTGATTTCCCAGGGCGACAACAGCACAGGTGAGCAGCGGTGGGTACGCGAGCACGGCCACCTGGAGACCGTCGTCCGCCGCGACCCTGCCACCCCGCTGGACCATGCAGGTAAGACATAGAGGAGTATTCGGCAAAAATCCCCCCGATCAGTCCCACGATCCACCGGTCGTCGGGCAGCGGCGCGGGGAGTCGCCCTCGCCCAGGCCACCGCGGCCTGTGACAGTCCGTCCAGGACCTCGCGGCGGCACTCGACGAGGTAGGAGACAGCCGAGCGCGAGGGGCTCCATGACCATCCACCTTGTGAGGAGCGCCTGGGTCTGAGGCACCCGTTTCAGGAGAGCGCGGCCGACAAAAAAGGCACTTGGTTTATGCATTGAGCGCGAAGGAACATCTCCTCGTATTTTCGCCTATGAGCTAAGCGATCTACCTTACCGTGCGAGCAAATTGGCGGAAATGAGATGGATCGCATTCCATTCACACGTTAAATCGCGGATACATCCGACTCTGAGACTGTTTCCCCAGGTCACGACGGTAGAGAGGGATCACGACCGGGAAGGAACGGTTCGGAGTCGTTCGAAGGGTGCGCTATGACGGTATATGCCTATCGGTGTCCGTACTGCTCGGAAATCGAGGTCACTTTTCCGATCGGCACCGCACCCGCCGCGGTGCCGTGCCCGGACTGCGGCGTGGCCTCGGTTCGGGCGTTCTCGGCACCGATGCTGGCGCGCACTCCGGCTGCCCTGTCCGCTCAGTTGCAGCGCGCGGAGCGCAGCGCCTCCGAGCCCGAAGTCGTCACGTCCCTGCCGCGGCGCCGTGCCGGAGGCGCGGTGGCCGCCCATCCCGCTGCCAGCCGCCTGCCGCGGCCGTGACCGTCTCCGTCTCGCAGCGCCGAGTCTCGCAGCGCCGAAAGGAATCCAGCCGTGCCAGAGTTGATTTTCCCGCTCGACTCGAAGAGGAAGTTCACCGACCAGGCCAAGATCGGCCACAACCGCTGGCACCCCGAGCTCCCGCCTGTGGCATGGGTCAAGCCCGGCGACAGCTTCCGGGTCCACTGCCGGGAGTGGTTCGACGGTGCGATCCACAACGACGACTCCGCCGAGGACATCCGTGACGCCCCGTTGACGAAGGTGCACGCGCTCAGCGGCCCGTTCGCGGTCGAGGGGGCCGAGCCGGGCGACCTGCTGGTCGTGGACATCCTTGACCTGGGGCCCATCCCCCAGGAAGACAGCGGCCCGCTGGCCGGTCAAGGCTGGGGTTACACCGGGATCTTCCCCACCAAGAACGGCGGCGGGTTCCTCACCGAGCAGTTCCCCGACGCCTACAAGGCGGTCTGGGATTTCTCCGGCCAGACTGCCACATCACGCCATATCCCGGCGGTGTCGTTCACCGGCATCACCCACCCCGGACTCATGGGCACCGCGCCGTCAGCGGCGCTGCTGTCGAAATGGAACGCGCGGGAGTCGGCGCTGAGGGCCACAGACCCGCAGAGGGTGCCGCCGCTGTCGCTGCCTCCCGAGCCCCGGGACGCCGTCCTCGGCTCTGTCCCCCCGTCCGACTTCGACCGGATCGCGGCCGAGGCGGCCCGCACCGCACCGCCACGGGAGAACGGCGGCAACCAGGACATCAAGAACCTCACCCGGGGCTCCCGGGTGTTCTACCCGGTGTACGTATCCGGTGCGAACCTGTCGGTCGGCGACCTGCACTTCTCGCAGGGCGACGGCGAGATCACCTTTTGCGGTGCCATCGAGATGGGCGGCTTCATCGACCTGCGGGTCGATGTCATCAAGGAGGGCATGCAGACGTACCGCGTCGGCGAGAACGCTATCTTCATGCCGGGCCGCACCGACCCTCAGTACAGCGAGTGGCTCGCCTTCTCCGGGGTGTCCGTCACCCTGGACGGCGAGCAGCGCTATCTCGACTCGCAGCTGGCCTACCAGCGGGCCTGCCTGCACGCGATCGACTACCTGACGGCGTTCGGCTACAGCCCCGAGCAGGCATATCTGCTGCTCGGCGCCGCGCCGATCGAGGGCCGGCTGTCGGGGGTGGTGGACATTCCCAACTCCTGCGCCACCGTCTACCTGCCAACCGCGATCTTCGACTTCGACGTCCGTCCCAGCGCGTCCGGCCCGCTCCGCGTGCCACAGGGCACCAGCGCACCGCACGCCGGCTTCGACTGAACCGCTGACCGCCCGTGCCGTATCCGACCGCCGAGTCAACCTGCACATCCTGTCTCAGAACCTTGGAGTAGGCATTTTTGCAGCTCAATGACTTTCAGACAGCTGTCACGATGGTGCGCCGCCTCATCGTGACCACCCCGGGCGACGACAGCCGACGGACAGTCCTGCGCCACGACCGCTCCTGAGCCAGGGATCACGCGGCGAGTACGTCGCCCGGAGGAACCCGGCCGCGGTCGACCCCGGGCCCTCAAGGCTGTGGACGGTTGCCAGCCCGTGCCTGTGTTGGTCGACGTTGTCGTCAGCCCTACATCCCGTAGCCGGCGGTCGAGACTTGAGGCGTTCCGAGAATCCTCGATGTCAACACCAGCCCCCGCCGCCGGTCATGGAAGAGGTCACGTCTACGTCGTACTCCTCGCCTTCCTCCTCCACGACCCACACGGAGAAGCCAACATCCCTACCACCAACGGACTTGACGAAGCAGCTCACCCCTTCACCATCCTCCCCCGGAGGGGGTTTCCAGCCATCCATGATCGCGGCGTCTCGATAGAAGGACAGCACATCGGCTACCGGGCCTGAAGAGCGATAGGACTGCAAGACGTTCACCAGCCGGCCATCACCGTAGCAACCGGACCTGCGTCCCCCCTGGGGCGTCGCGGTCACCGGATGAGCATCGAGAATGCTGAGCGTGGCCAAGGAAGCGGCGAGCCGGTCATCCTCAGCGGTACACCCATCGGGAAGCTTCAGGAAAGCGACAAGAGCCACCAAAGCAGCAGCGCCCACCACGCAGACGACAAGCACCGCAATCGTCGAGCGCTTCATGGTCGGGAGCCTAGATCCCTGCTTACTCACCGAACAAGCTTTTCTGTGGCTGTGCACCCGAGGCATCTGCTTCTTCGACCTGGTGACTCAAGTGCTTGATGGAGTTGACCCGGTTTGGTGGACACCTGATCTCTGAGGAACCCTGGTTCCTGGAAGAAGGAGTTCACTGTGCCGAACAACTATCTGCCGGAGTTTCGCCGGCAGATGGTGGAGCTGGTGCGCGCGGGACGGTCACCGGAGGAGCTCGCCAAGGAATTCGAGCCCTCCGCCCAATCGATCCGTGTCTGGGTGCGCCAGGCCGACCTCGATGACGGCCGCCGCCAAGACGGTCTGACCAGCGCCGAGAAGGACGAGCTGGCCCGGCTGCGCCGCGAGGTCAAAATTCTCCGTGAGGAGAAAGAGATCCTGCGTAAGGCCGCGGTTTTCTTCGCGCGGGAGACGGATCGGCCGAGATGAGGTTCCGGCTGATCGATGCGGAGAAAGACCACCACGGCGTCTCCCTGCCGGCCCGGGTGCTGGGTGTGTCGCGCCAGGGTTACTACGCCTGGGTCGGGCGCGGCCCCTCGGCTCGCGCCCGGCGTGATGCGGAGTTGACCGAGAAGATCCGCGCTCACCATCAGGCCTCCGATGAGATCTATGGGGCGCCGCGCATCCACGCCGACCTGCGCGAGGTTGACGGCATCGGCATCGGCCGCAAGCGGGTGGCCCGGCTGATGCGCGCGGCCGGGCTGGCCGGGGTGAGCCGCCGCAAGGGTATTCGCACGACGATCATGGATCGGAAGGCGGCCGCCGCCTCGGACTTGGTGAAGCGGAAGTTCACCGCGGCCGAGCCGAACCGGATCTGGACCGCCGGCATCACGTATGTGCCGACCTGGCAGGGCTTCCTCTACCTCGCCGTGGTGTTGGACGTGTTCTCCCGGCGGATCGTCGGCTGGGCGATGGCCGAGCACATGCGCACCGAGTTGGTCACCGACGCCCTGGCGATGGCGATCGGTCAGCGCCGCCCTGACGCCGGGGTGATTCATCACAGCGACAAGGGCGGTCAATATACCTCGCTCGCCTTCGGCCGGCGCTGTGAGCAGGCCGGAGTGCGTCCCTCGACCGGCCGCACCGGCACCTGCTTCGATAACGCGATCACCGAGAGCTTCTTCGCCTCGCTGGAGTGCGAACTGATCGACCGGCGTACCTTCCATACCAGGTCAGAAGCCGAACGAGCGATCTTCGCCTACATCGAGGGGCTCTACAACCCACGCCGTCGCCACTCCGCCAACGGACAACTCAGCCCCGCCGAATACGAGCGACGCCAAGCCCTCAAACCCATTCACGAAGACGACTATGCTGCCGCGTAGCCGAAAGCCCTGATGCGTCTACCGAACCGGGGCAACTCCAGAGACCTGGACACCCGTCACCGGCGACAACACGAGCATGTGCGGCATGCCCGCCAACCTCCTCCCGAGGTGAGGAAGCCGCCACCTGGCCCGTCGTCCGGGCCGTCCTCAACCCGTCCGCAGGCCTCCGTCGTGTTCCAGGAGGTTAAAGAGAGTTCGCGGCTCAACACCGACTCCGGTCGCTCACGGAGGAGCTCACGCTCACCTCGTAGTCATCGTCCTCCGTCTCCAGAAACAATACCGAGAGGTGAACATCTCTACCGCCGACGGACTTGGCAAAGCAGTTCACCACTCCGCCGTTCTCCTTCGGAGAGGGTTTCCAACCGTCCATGATCGCGGCGTCTTGATAGAAGGACAGCATCTCGGCCACCTGGCCCGAAGGGCGATAAGCCTGCCTGACAGTCACTGTCCGGTGGACACTGTCGCAACCGGATCCGCGTCCCCCCCGGGGCTTCGCGTGCGCTGGATGAGCATCGAGGATGCTGAGTGTGACCAGGGAGGCGATGAGCCGGTCATCTTCAGCGGTACACCCATCGGTTGACGCCGAAAAAGCAACAAAAGCCACTAAAGCAGCGCCGACCCCCATACAGACGGCCACGAGCACCGCGATTGTTGAACGCTTCATCATCAAAATCTAGCGCCCCTGCGCATTCGTTCAACGGATGGATGCGGATCCAGGGGGCGGTCCGTTCCCAGGAAGAAGCTGGCCGACCTTCTCAAGAACGCGGACGAGGCCGGTGGCGAGGAGTGCTGGGGAACAAAGTACTCGAGAGCCGCGAACCTGGGCTCCACGATGTGGCCGGCTCGGGCTAACGAGCCCGATGGTTACCTTCTCGGCGCGTACCGCATCGCCACCGCCCCCGAGGCGAGCTCCAGCCGGCTCACGAGCTTCAAGTCGACGTACTTCGATAGCCCCGCGAACAATGTCGGCCCGTGGCCCGCAATCCTGGGATGCACCACGAACTCGTACTCATCGATCAAGTCCAGCTCCGCCAACGCCAGCGGGAGCGTCACGCCTGCCACGAGTAGTCCCTTACCCGACTCCTGCTTGAGCTGCTGAACGGCCTTGCCCAGGTCCCCGCGCACGAGCTCCGCGTTCCAGTCGACCCGCTCCAGGGTGCTCGACACGACGTACTTCCTTGCCGCGTTGATCGTCTGGGCGAAGGGTTCCGTCCAATCAGGTCTCGACTCCGTCGGCGCCGACGGCCGCCACGCTGCTCGTACATCACCCGGCCAAAGAGAAGTGCATCGGCCTGGGCGAGGTTCTCGGTGTGGTGACGATGCATGTCTTCGTCCGCGGGAATTGCACGATGATCGCAGCATCCGTCCAATGTGACGTTGATGGAAAACCGAATGGGTCGCATTTCGCTCGCCTTGTCGCGTGTGGTCACGGGCGTGGTCTCCTCGTGGCTGGCGGATCCGGTCTGATGAGGGACGAACACCACAAGCGGTGCGTCGCCTCGGTTATGGCCGGCAGCATGCGGGGCGCTGCGCCGGTTATGCCGACGATGAGCATCACCTGAAGGCGCCGTGATCCAGTAAATTCGCAAGGTAAGTCTGACCAGAATCCGTGCCCCGTCGGCCAGATATACCTTGCGAGCAGCACGTCAAGAAAGGCCACGTCCAGCGAAGTGGCGTCCGGCGACTCCGCCGACGTGGCGAACGGCTCGCGCACTCCTGGAGCGTGCACGCCGTCCACGTCACCAGGTGGCGGATCATCTTGACGCGCTGCGCCTCGCCGCCCGACAGCGTGCCCGCCGGCCGCGCGAGCGAGCGGTAGCCCAGCCCTCGCGGACGCGGCGCAGCCGCGCGAGGTCGCGCAGGTGCTGCGCTGCGGCGGATCTGCTGGTCACCTGTGCGACGATTCCACGTCGCGCTCGGAGTCGCCCAGCGCATGGTGCCGCGCTGGTTCCGCGGTCCGACCCGGGTACCTGTCCGGAGTGCTCGTTCGGGCGAACGGCGAGGATCCCTTCCTGGGTGAGGCCGGCCCGCCGGTGCCTGTGGCCTGTCGCGGACCCGGGTGTGGGAACTAGCGTGTCCTTATGGCTGAGCACGCTCAATCCTCGTTCACCGTCGCCTCACTGCCGCGGCGGAAGGCCCTGCGGCCGCAGGATCTCCAGCCGCTCTTCATCGAGCGGGTCAACGCCCGCGATCTGGAAGGTCTCGAAGAGCTCTACGAGCCCGACGCGGTGTTGCACTATCCGGCCGGGAACGTCGCACAGGGGATCGAGGAGATCCGGCTGGTGTTGCGGGAATTCCTGGGCGCCGAGCCCCTCATGACGGCCGAGCCTGTCAGCGTGGTCCTCGCGGGTGACCTGGCGCTGACCTCGGGGGCCTGGACCATGGAGATCCCCGGGCCTGATGGCCGGCCCTTCCACGCGACCGGGCAGACGGCCGAGGTCGCGCGTTGCCAGGCCGACGGAACCTGGCGGATGATCATCGATGAGCCGGACTTCGTCAGGCCGCGGGCTGACTGACATGGGCCCCCGCTCCGTCAGCGGGTGAGCCCGTCCCGGAGCAGAGCGATCGTCTCGGAAAGGCGTCGCTGCCTGGTTTCGGGCTTCTTGGCTCCCTCGATCGAGAGAACGAACCACCGCTTCTTGCTGTAGGAGAGCCCGTCGAAGAACCTCCTGGCGTCGGTGTCACGGTCGAGGGCCTCGGCGAGATCGGCCGGTACGGTGACCTCACGGGATTCGGTGTCGAGTTCGAGCTCCACCACGACCTCGTCTCCTGCGGTGACCCTCGCGCTCGTTCGATTCTCCGCGCTGATCCCGATCATGTATCTGCCGCCCATGGATGCCACGGTCGAGCGGTAGGTATGGTCGTTGATCGTGACGCGGACAGGTGGCCGCCTACCCGCCCCAAGGTCGGCGACGACCTCGTCGGGCACCTGAAACCCCGTGGCGGTCTTGCCGGCCAACTCGAGTACGGCTCGGAACTTCATCGGTACTGCCCTTCTACGAATCAAGCACGGGCTGATAGGTCAGATGAAGGACTCCGGTGTTGAATCTCGCGGAGTCGATCAACCGCAACGGCGTCCGCCGACCGTCTGCGAAAAGGCGCCGGCCGTGGCCCAGGACGATGGGATGGACCAGCAACTGGAGTTCGTCCAGGACGTTCTCACGCAGCAGTGACTGGACCAGGGTGGGGCTGCCGCTGATGGTGATGTTGTTTCCTGGTTCCTTCTTGAGCTTGGTGAGCTCGGTGGCGACGTCGCCGCCGATCAGGGTGGAGTTGTGCCACCGCACCGTGTCCAAGGTTGTGGAAGCGACCAGCTTGGGCATGGCGTTGATCCGCTCCGCCAGCGGCACCTCGCTACCGCGCTGTGGCCAGGAGGCGGCGAACACCTCATAGGTGGCCCGCCCGAGCAGCAGGGTGTCGGCCTGGTGAAACTGCTCGGCGACCACGTCGCCCATCTGTTCGTCGTAGTAGGGGAAGTGCCAATCCTCGGGGGCCTCCATGACGCCGTCCACGGACACGAACAGCTGCGCGATGATTTTCCTCATGCCGTCTCCTATGGGGTGGTGAGCCGCTTCGCGCCGGAGTGACCGGCACAGAGCGGTTTCAGGCAGCGAAGAACTCGGCCAGGACGGGGGTGATGGCCGCCGGGTCGACGTTGTGGGGCTGACCGGTCAGGGTGCGGCGGCGGGGGTTGGGCAGGGCGGTGGCGATCGCCTCGGCGGCAGCGCTGATCCACGGAATGGTCGCGCCGTCGATCACGATCGCGGGGACGGTGAGGGCGGCCAGGTGTTCGGCGGGCAGGGTGAAGTCGCCGGCGAGCTCGGCGTCGTAGGCCAGGGCGGGCGCTGTGGCGCCCATCCCCTCCCAGAACGGGCTGGCCTTCATCCCGGCGACGAATTCGGCCGGCATGAGCACCGCCTCCAGGAAGAACAGCTCCAGCATGTCGCCGTAACGGCCCTGCTCGCGCAGCGCGAACTGCTGGTCGCGATAGTCGGCGGGGACGGCCGGGCGGGTGCCGGGGAGGATGTAGGGCACCTCCCACAGCGCCAGCTTGGTGATGGGCAGGCCGTGCGCCGCGGCCCGGATGGCGAGCAACCCGCCGCCGGAGGTGCCGTACACCATCGCCGACCCGCCCGCCTCGGTGATCAAAGCCTGCAGGTCCTCCAGTTCGCGCTCCACCGTGTACGGGTGCGTGTCGCCGCTCTCGCCCCGGCCACGCCGGTCGTAGTTGTACACGGTGAAGCCATCGGCCAGCAGGTCGGCCACCGGCGTGTTCGTCGACCGGTCGGTGGGCCCGCCACCGATCAGGACGACCGCCGGCCCCTCACCGGTCCGGTCGTAGGCGATGGGGGTGCCGTCGGCGGAGATGACCTTGTTCATGAGGTTTCCTCTCGGTTAGCTCTAGTACTGGACCGTATAGTACTCATTTGAGTACTGGTCCGTCTAGTACTAAAGTGGAGGCGAGAAGAGGAGCGGATATGACAGACCTGACACAGACGACCCCGCCCCAAGAGGAGGGCCGCTCGGCCCGCAAACGCAGGGTGATCATGGAGGCGGCCACCGAGCTGTTCCTGCGCAACGGCTATCAGGGCACCAGCATGGACGAGGTCGCCGCCCTGGCCTCGGTGTCCAAGCAGACCGTCTACAAGCACTTCACCGACAAGGAACAGCTGTTCAGCGCGATCGTCCTCGGCGCCACCGATCGGGTCGGCGACTTCACCGACGCCGTCACCGAGTTCGCCGGCACCGAGAACCTGGAGGAGGACCTGAGCGAGATCGCCCGCCGCTACATCACCGTGGTCATCCAGCCGCGAACACTGCAGTTGCGCAGACTCCTCATCGCCGAGGCCGGCCGCTTCCCCGCGGTTGCGCGCGACTACTACCTGCGGGCACCGGGACGCACGATGGACGCGCTCGCCGACACCTTCCAGAAGCTGGCCGGCCGGGGCCTGCTACGGATCGACGACCCGCACCTGGCCGCCAGCCAGTTCGCCTGGATGATCTTGTCTCAGCCGATGGACAAGGCCATGTTCTTCGGAGACGAACAGCAGTACACCCCAGCAGACCTGCAACGCTTCGCCGACGAAGGAGTCCGCGTGTTCCTCGCCGCCTACCGGATCTGAGCGAGACCTCGACAGGAGACAGCGGGTGTGTCCGGCTGGCTGGGCGAGGTCGAACCGCCGACCTTCCGCTTTTCAGGCGGAACGATCACCCTGCTTCTCTCTACGGACACGAGGTCGGAGGGCTGTGGACGGCTGCCGACGTATGCTCGCGGTGGCCGATGTTGTCGTCACCGTTGTCGTCAGCCCCACCTCCCGTAGCCGGCGGTGGAGGCTCGAAGCGTTCAAAAACTCCGCGGTGTCAACACCACCAGCTCAGGCCGGCCGCGGAAGTGCTCACGAGTACTTCGTAGTCATCGCCGTACTCCTCTCCCGTCGCATCCACAAACTGCACAAAGAGCTCGACATTCCTTCCTTCGACGGACTTGGTGAAGCAGTACACCCCTTCACCGTCATCCTCCGGAGGGGGTGTCCACCCGTTCTTGAGCGCGACGTCTCGGTAGAAGGGCAGCACGTCGGCTCGCGGGCCCAAGGGACGGTAGGTCTGCCGGACGGTCGTGATCCGATCGTCCTTCTCGCAAGAGCTGTCGCGTCCCTCCTGCGGTGTCGCGCTTGCCGGACGAACATCGAGGATGCCGAGGGAGGCGACGAGCCGGTCATCGTCGGCATCACACCCGTAGTTCAGCACGAAGAAAGCGACGGGAACGAGCAGAGCACCGCCCCACACACCGGCAGCCACAAGCACTGCAATCGCCGAGCGCTTCATGGTCAGAAGCTTAGTTCGCCTGCACATTCGCTCGACAGGTACGCCATAGACGGCCCTGGATACACCGCGGTCGTAGCTCCACTTGCGACCACTTCATTACGAGTCGTCCACAGCCGTCTTGCGGCCCTGGTTGAGCGGGTCCGACGCGGTCCTGCGATCCAGCGTTGTCCATAGTCGTTCAGGACCGTTGTTAGCGTTTGTGTTAGCAAGATCGGCAGAGAACCAGGGGTCGGTACCCTCGGCAGGGTGTCATACTCCGTCTCCGCCTACGGGCCCGATGATGGGTCTGACGAGCCGCGAGAACTCTACGAGGCGGCTCTCGGCAGCAACGGCACGATCACTCACTACTGGCTGAAACAGGCGCAGCTCATCAAACTTCCCATCCTCGCTCGTCTGCGCCATGAGGAACTGCTGGTCAAACATGAGGAGCTGGCGGCGTTCTCAAAGGAGCTGAGGTCACTCTCAATCCGCTGGGTGGAGATGGTGCCTGACGACGAGATCATCATGTACCAGATCGGTTCTCGAACGTTCAGGGTGCCCCTCCTTGTGGACCTTCTCCATCGGGCTGCACATCTTGACGCTGCCATACGAATTGCTCAGCTCACCGGCGGCTACCTCGATATTTACTAATTTCGACATTCGCCACCGATCACCTCGTTGCCGGTGAACGGCAATGCTGGCGTGCCGATCAACCTCGGCGTCCCGCCCCAGGTCGTCCGCGACATCGTCGGCCACAGCGACATCGAGGTCACCATGACCATCTACGCCCATGTCTCCCTCGACGACAAGCGCAACGCCCTCGGCAAGCTCGGGGATGCTCTCCGGTAACTCCATTTCGATCTTGTATCGCCCCGGGACCTTACCGTCTCGGGGCGTTTGCCTTACCCGCGCTCCTCGACACTTGCCTAACCGTCCAGCGCCAAGCTAGAATGCGATATATCGCGATACACTCTAGATATATCGTTAGAGAGGATCTAATAATGTCGACTGCCCGGAAAGACTTAATTGCTGTAGTGGAAAAGTTGCTCGGTCTTATGCCAGAACTACTTTTGCGCTTACAGGAGGAAGAGTTTCGCGCCGGACTCTCAGTGATAGTGCGAGGGACACCCGGGGGCTATGGACGCTCGGAATACCACGTTCCGGTAGCTGGCCTCCGATGCCGCCGGATCAGGCGGCTTGAGCTGGTAGACAGGATGCAGCAGGCCTGAAGCGATGCCCCAGCTGTGACTGGCACGGCTACGAGCATCGAGAGCGACAGTCAGCGGCGTAGAAGCAGCCGCAACTTAGTGGCCGTTGCTGTCAGTGTTGCTGTCACTGGACATCAAAAAGCCCCGGGCCGTTATTGGCTCGGGGCGTTTGTGCTGCTCAGTTGTTGTGGTCAGGGGCGGGGTCGAACCGCCGACCTTCCGCTTTTCAGGCGGACGCTCGTACCGACTGAGCTACCTGACCTAAGCGGTCCTGACGGGACTTGAACCCGCGACCTCCACCTTGACAGGGTGGCGAGCACTCCAAACTGCTCTACAGGACCTTGCTTGGCTGGGGCTTTTGTCCCCCGCCTTTCTGGCTTTGCCAGCCTACCAGTTCTTCGGAGGTCTTCGACCTGCCGTTTCCCTGGCGAGCCTTGGCTCTGCCGTGCCCCCAACGGGATTCGAACCCGTGTCGCCGCCTTGAAAGGGCGGTGTCCTAGGCCACTAGACGATGGGGGCTCGGGACTTGCGTCCCGTTCCGTCGCCGTGCTCCGCTGGAGACCTCTGAAGCATAGGGGACTTTTGCCCCGTTGCCAAAGCGGCTTTCCGGCCTACGGCGTCGGTGTGACGATGATGGACCCCGTTGGAGACGGGGTAATCGTCGGCACAGAAGAAATTGTACGGCCAGGCTCGGTCTCAACGTGACGTTGGATCTGAACCGACTGCTCGCCGAGCCCTCCCAGGGTGATGTCGTCCCAGGCCCTCAGGCGATGCGTGTCGGCGTCGAAGTACAGGACCGAGGCCGCGACAGGGGTGGGTTCGTCGTGTTCGAGGGCTCGCAGCCCGGCGCCGCCGGTGGACCCCTGGACCAGGAGGCGGCTGCCGGAGGGCAGCAGTTCGGTGGATCGCTCGTGCGAGTGGCCGGTGAGGATCATCGGGGCCGCGCCGGAGAACCCCTTGGCGATCGTCGGGTCGTGCACGGCGATCAGGTCGACCTGCTTGGGGAGCCGGGCCAGCCTGGCGGCGTGGGAGCGGCCCAGCGCGTCGAGGGATTCGAGGTTGGAGTCGACGGAGACGGACTTGTCGGGGGTGAACCGGGGGTCTCCCAGGCCGTAGACGCGCAGCCCCGCCACGGTCTTGGCCGAGTCGTCGAGGACGACCGCGCCCTTCTGCCTGCCTACGGCCCGCTGGGTGGTCATGGAGTCGTGGTTGCCCCTGACGAAGACGTACGGGACGCCGAAGGTGCCGATCTCCTCGACGAACTTGTCCTCGGGGCCGGTGCCGTGGTCGGTCAGGTCGCCGGTGTCGATGATCGCGTCGATCTTGAACTGGGTGGTGACCGAGCGGATGAGGTTCCAGGCGATGGGGCTGAGGTGGATGTCGGAGACGTGCAGTATCCGGATCGAGGTGGGGTCGGCGTCATAGACCGGCAGCGCGGAGACGACGTCGTAGAGCTGGGAGACGTTGTTGACGAGCTTGGCGAGCTGGACCCGGTAGGACTCGAACCTGGTCACGATCGACTCGGCGTCGCCGACCAGCGTCGGAGCGCCTGCCAGCAGGCCGGTGTACTTGGGTTCCACCACGGAGTCCGGCCGGAAGGTCAGGGCGACGGCGGCGCCCGTGCCGGCGATCGCGACGGCGACGCCCAGCGCGCCCGCGAGGGCAGGTCCTGGGCGGCGGAAGACGATCAGGGACGTGACCAGGGCACCCGCCAGGCCGCAGAAGGCGGCGCGCACGATCAGCGTCCTGACTCCGTTGCCCAGCTCCTCCTCCAGGAGCGCGGGGAGCCGGTCGGCCGAGAGCCTCGGGTCGTCCAGGAACCCGCGTGCCCGGTCGGGGTTGATGTTCTCCAGGGTCACCCGGAGGCCGACCGGGGCGTCGTGCGTGTCGAACAGAAGTGTGCCGAAAGGGTGAGCGTCCAACACGGTCTCCCCGGACCACGAGGGCTCTGCGGACATGCCGAGCTCCACCGGACCGACATTGGACCGCACCGCCCCGCCGAGCATGATGCCGAGCCACGCACCCGCCAGTGCGACGGCGGCGACGGCCGTGGTGCGGGCGATCCGCCTGCCCGCGCGACCGGTGGCGAGCCGGCGGGTCCTCTGGGTCCAATCAGCGAATTTCATGGGCCTCCACCTCTGCCCCGGGAACACCGGGGCAGAATGACAGGTGTGATCGAGATCTCGCGGGAGAAGTTTGAGGAGCTTGTGGCCGAGGCTCTGGACACCATTCCCCCCGAGTTGACGAAAGTTATGGACAACGTGGTGCTCGTCGTCGTCGACGACCCGCCCGAACCAGATCTTCTAGGTCTTTACACCGGCATTCCCCTGACCGAACGTGGCGACTGGTACGCAGGAGTGCTACCCGACCGGATCGAGATCTACCGCAGGCCGATCTGCTCGATCTGCGAGACCGAGGAGCAGGTCATCGAAGAAGTGCAGATAACGGTCGTCCACGAAATCGCCCACCATTTCGGCATCGACGATGACCGGCTGCACGAGCTGGGCTGGTAACTAGCCCCGTACAACACATCAAAACCACCGTTCCTGAAATATCACAGCTTATCATCACGGTTTGCATGCGCTTGATTGCTTTCGGTTGCGCGTCGGCCTCACAGCAGGCACCGTAGGTTACACAGTGAACACCCACAGTCAGTGTGCCTGCGAGCTCAGCGGAGTCCTATGGCGGCGACCAAGTCCGGCCGACTACCCGGGCGGCACCGCCGTCCGGCGGAACGCCAAGCGACCTACGGCGAGGTCATCGCCATCGGCGAGTTCCGCGCGCTCTGGATCGGCCAGGGGCTCTCCCTGCTCGGCGACCAGCTCTCCCGGGTGGCGCTGTCCGTCCTGGTCTTCGAGCGGACGGACTCGCCCCTGGCCACGGCGTCGGTCTATGCCCTGACCTACCTGCCACCGATCATCGGCGGGCCGCTCCTCGCGGGGCTCGCCGATCGCCACGCCCGCCGGCGCATCATGCTCGTCTGTGACGTGCTCAGGGCCCTCCTGGTCGCGCTCATGGCGATCCCCGGCACCTCGTTCGCCATGCTGTGCGCGCTGGTCTTCTGCGTGGTGCTGCTCAGCGCGCCGTTCTCGGCGGCGCGGGCGGCGCTCCTGCCGGAGTTGCTCACCGGCGACCGCTACGTCGCGGGCTCCGCCCTGCAGAACATGACCAATCAGGGTGCGCAGATGCTCGGCTTCGCCGTCGGCGGCTTCCTGATCATGGGAATGGGGCCGTACCGCGCGCTGGCCCTGGACGCGGCGACCTACCTGGCCTCCGCGCTCATCATCGTCTCGGGCGTACGACGGCGCCCCGCCCCCATCTCCGCCGACGAGAGCCGGCCCTCGATGTGGACGATGACCCGCGCCGGCGCCAGGCTGGTCTTCGGCGACCCCCGGCTACGGACGCTGGTGCTCTTCGCCTGGCTCTGCGGCTTCTACGTGCTCCCCGAGGGGATCGCGGCCCCGTACGCCGGTGAGCTGACCGGAAATCCCCAGCAGCTCTCCCTGGTCACCGGTCTGCTGATGGGGGCCATGCCCACCGGTACCGTCGTCGGCGCGTTCCTGTTCAGCCGCTACGTCAGCCCGTCGAACCGGCTGCGGTCGATGGGCTGGATGGCGATGCTGACCTGCGCACCGTTGATCCTGTGCGCGGCGCGGCCGCCGCTGCCCGTGGTGCTGCTGCTCTGGTTCGTCTCGGGGCTGGGCGGGGCCTACCAACTCGCGGCCAACGCCGCGTTCGTGCAGTGCGTCCCCGCCGAGCGGCGGGGACAGGCATTCGGGCTGGTCCAGTCGGGCCTGCTGGCCTCCCAGGGCGTCGGGATCCTGGTAGGCGGGGCCGCGGCCGACCACCTCGGCCCCGAGATGGTGGTGGCACTGGCCGGCGCGACCGGACTCACCGTGGCGGCCGCGCTGGCCGTGCTCTGGAGGGGATCCCGCAGGGAGATCATCGAGAGGGTTCGCGCCGAGGCGAACTCCTGACTCACCCCTGGGTGCGGGGGTCGTCGCTACGCGGCGGCACCGTGCCGTACGGGGCCGAAGGGGGCTGGGGAGCCTGGTAGGGGGGATACTCGGGGGCCTGCTGGTGCGGTGCCTGGTGCGGGGCGCGGTGCTGGCTGGTCGCCTTGGCCCAGCCCTGCTCGGCCTTGGTCTTGGCGTCCACCCAGATCGGGTTGTCCTTGTTCTTGTCGATCAGGTCCTGAAGGACCGACCTGTCCTTGTTCTCCTCGGGCAGGAGCACCCAGCCGATCGCGTAGATCGCCACTCCGAGGCCACCGAAGAAGGTGGCGACGGCGAGGGCCGCGCGGATGATGTTGGGGTCCACCCCGATGTAGCGTCCGAGGCCGGAGGCCACACCGGCGATGATGCGCCCGTCCCTGGTCCTGCGGAGCTGCTTGACGCCGGAAAAGTCGTTTTCGTTCATGTATTAAGACTGCCCCGTGGCGGGTCCTCATCACATCGGGACTTCCCCTGGCGCAACCCTGACGTCCCCCCTGTTCGTCCCGGCAATACCCTGACAGGGCAGAACAGAGAGGAAAACCCATGGACGACCTCCTGCGTATTGACGACACGCTCTCCGAGGAGCAGCGACTCATCCGCGACACCGTGCGGGACTTCGTCGCGGACCGGGTGCTTCCTCATATCGGCGACTGGTTCGAGGAGGCCACCTTCCCCGCCCGCGAGCTCGCCCCGGCGCTCGGCTCGCTCGGCGTGCTGGGCATGCACCTGGAAGGGTACGGCTGCGCGGGCCTCGACGCCGTCTCGTACGGGGTGGCCTGCCGCGAGCTGGAGGCGGGAGACTCCGGACTGCGGTCGTTCGTCTCCGTGCAGGGCTCGCTCGCGATGTTCCCGATCTGGAAGTACGGCTCCGCCGAGCAGCGGGACGAGTGGCTGCCCCGGATGGCCGCGGGCGAGGCGATCGGCTGCTTCGGCCTGACCGAGCCCGACCACGGCTCCGACCCGGCCGGCATGCGCACCCACGCCAAGCTGGACCCCTCGGGCGACTGGATACTCAACGGCGCCAAGATGTGGATCACCAACGGCTCGATCGCCGACGTCGCGGTGGTCTGGGCGCAGACCGAGGACGGCGTCCGCGGCTTCGTGGTGCCCACCGACACCCCTGGCTTCACCGCCCCGGAGATCCACCGGAAGATGTCCCTGCGGGCCTCGGTGACCTCGTCGCTCTACTTCGACGACGTCCGCCTGCCCGCCTCCGCCGTACTGCCCGGGGTGCGCGGCCTGAAGGGCCCGCTGTCCTGCCTGTCCGAGGCGCGCTTCGGCATCCTGTGGGGCGTGGTGGGGGCCGCCCGCGCCTGCCTGGAGTCCGCGGTCGACTACTCCACCTCCCGTATCCAGTTCGGCAGGCCCATCGGCGGCTTCCAGCTGACCCAGGAGAAGCTCGCCTGGATGTACGTCGGGGTGGGACAGTCACAGCTCACCGCGCTCCATCTGGGCCGCCTCAAGGACGCGGGGACCCTCACCCCCCGCCAGGTCAGCTTCGGCAAGCTCGCCAACGTCCGCGCCGCCCTGGACATCGCCCGCCAGGCACGCTCCATCCTGGGCGGCAACGGCATCACGCTGGAGTATCCGGTGATCCGGCACATGAACAACCTGGAGAGCGTGCTGACCTACGAGGGCACCCAGGAGATCCACACGCTCGTGCTCGGTGAGGCGCTGACCGGCATCCCCGCCTACCGCTGAAGGTCCGGCGCTACCTCCGGCGGGGGTGGCGCTGGGGCAGGCCGCAGGGGCGCCACTCGGGGGCCTGGGCCGCCCGCTCCAGCTCCTCCGCCCAGGAGACTCCCGTGCGCAGGTAGAACCGGAGCAGCTCGGCGGTGGCACGGGCGTCGGCCAGCGCGGCGTGGGCCCCGAGGAGCGGGATACCCGCGCGCTCGCAGCAGGCGGCGAGCGTCCACCTGCCGTCGGGGATGAAGCCCGGTGCCAGCCGCTGCGTGCACAGGGTCTCGGTCACCCACTCGCTGCCCGGCAGGTACCGCAGGAAGCGCAGGTCGAAGGAGGCGTTGTGGGCCACCAGAACCCGGCCGGCGATCCGCTGCCAGACCTCGTCCAGCAACTCCTCGATCACCGGCGCGCCCGCGACCATCGCACCGGTGATGCCGTGGACGTGCACGGCCCCGGTGCCGCGCCTCGGATTGACCAGCGAGTGCCACTCGTCGACGGTCTCGCCCTGGGCGTTCAGCGAGATGAGCGCTATCTCGCAGATCCGGTCGCCCCTGGACGGTGAGAAACCCGTGGTCTCCACGTCGACCACGACATACCCCTGCCGCACGGAGGTGGCGGAGGTAGTGGAGACACGGGCGTTGCGGGCGGGCTCAAGCCCCGAGCTCGTCATGCCTGCCACTCTAGGAGCCGTTCCCGCCCGCCACCTGTCCATTCCGCGAACAGGTGACCGTGAACGGGCCCGGCGCCAGACGCCAGGTGACACCGGCCTCGGCACGCTGTCACCTGACGCCGCGGCCGGGTCACCCAGAGATCGCCAGGCCGGCCACCAGCGAGCCGATCGTGGTCACGGCCGTCGCCACCGCCAGCCGCCGCTGGTTGCGTTTCCAGGCCGCCGTCCACGACCCGTCGTCGCTGTGCGCCATGCTGGCCGCGGCCATGACCCAGCGGGCCAGGGCAAAGCCGACGCCGGCCGCGAGCGCGCCGCCGAACGGCAGCGCCAGCACCATGGCGGCCAGCACCAGGTGAGGCTGCGCGGACGGGGAGTAGGTGCGCATGCCCGTGCCCATCTCGAACCCGAACTGCACTCCCCCGATGACCCGTCCCTTGTGGAGGACGTGCTCGGGCACCAGCCGCCGGTTCTCCGGCACCCGGAAGGAGGCCAGCCCCGTCTCCCTGGCGAACACGACGGCCGCCAGCAGGGCGAGCGCCCCGAGCCGTACGGGGGCGGGTACGAGCGCCTGGACCACGCCACCGAACACGCCCGCGACAAACGCGACGGTGCTCGCGCCCAGGAGCAGGCCGAGCCCGAAGTAGAACACCGCACCGGAACCGCGCCAGACCGACGCGCTCAGCAGGAACGCCGAGTTGTGGCTT
Organism: Streptosporangium sp. CA-115845; assembly: GCF_050943795.1. Classification (NCBI taxonomy): domain Bacteria; kingdom Bacillati; phylum Actinomycetota; class Actinomycetes; order Streptosporangiales; family Streptosporangiaceae; genus Streptosporangium; species Streptosporangium sp. CA-115845. The sequence continues at coordinate 9,608,158 of NZ_CP191988.1, forward strand.
CAAGTGCTGCCGGAGTTGGCGTACCCGGCGTTCAGCCCGGCCCACAGAAAGAGCAGGACCGCCGGACCCCATGCCGCCGCGGGGCCGATCGCGCCGAGCACGATCGGCAGCGCGACGGCGACGGGGTGAAGAAGGAACGCGCGCAGACCCGTCATACCCGACACATGGCGATGGTGAGGGCGGTGTAGCGCTCACCACTGTTCCAGACACACGTGGTGGTCGCGTCGGAGCAGCGGTAGACGAGGCCGCTGGTGGTCCAGCGCCACGCGTTCTTCTTGGTACCGCCACTGCCGCAGGCGGTGGCGATGCGGTTGGAGGTGTAGCCCTCGTCGGAGTAGCCGCGCCAGCCCTCGAAGTGCCAGCCGCTGGCGCACGGATAGGAGCCGCGCCGCCAGCCGCCGAAACAGGTGGCGGCGCCGCTGCTCCACCAGTTGTTGGCCTGCTGGGTATACCCGTTGGGGTAGGAGTCGGCACAGCCGGCGCCCGTCCACTCCGACGTCGGCCCCGCCAGGGCCATGCCCTTGGTGAAGACCCACTCCAGGGGGACGAGGGCGGCTGTCACGGCGCCGACGGCCAGGCTTTTCAGCGCGGTGCGGCGCGAGGGGCGCAACTCCCTGATCAGCGGTCGGACCCGGCTGGGCTCGGCTCCGGTCGGCGGCTCGCCGCCCTTGACGGGGATGTGGTCAATGCGCATTGTTGCTCCCTGAGGACGCGGGGACGGGCAGGAGTTCGGCCAGGAGGGCTGGCACGTCGGATTCGGCGTACACGAAGCGGCGTCCGGTGACCGCGCCCTGGCGGTCGATGGCGTAGGCGGCGGGGCTGTACCCCTCGTAGAGCTCGGCCCAGAGGTCGGGGTCGACCAGCAGCTCACCGGGCCCCTCGAAGGCGGCGGCGGCCTGCGCGCCGGCGGCCAGGCCGACCACCCGCACGCCGGACGTGCCGAGTGGACCGGCCGCGTCCCACAGCGTGTGGCAGGTGGTACAGCCGACGTCCAGCAGCAGGGCCAGGGTTCCGATGTGCTCGCCGCGCGGCCACAGCGCCGCGGGCGCCTGCCGGACCTCGTCGGCGAACAGGGCACCTCCCGGATCGAGCGCGGTACGCTCCAGCAGCCGTAGCCGGAAGTACAGTCCGCCTACGGCGACCACCGCGAACAGCGACAGCAGCAGCGCGAGCAGGGAGAGCGCGAGGGGCAGGCTCATGTGGCCCACGCCACCCGCAGGCCGGACAGGACGGCGGTGGCGCGCTCCTCGTTGCCGGTGGAGCGCAGCCCGGCGCCGCCGGCCCGCATCCGCAGGATGACCTCGAAGACGGCGGTGGCGTTGGCGTAGAGGTAGCGCCACTCGTAGGGGGTGCCCGCCAGGGCGGCCTTCTGCTCGGGGTCGAGGTCGAGGGCCTCCTTCCACACCTCGGTGTCGCCCTGCTGGGCTCCGCGCCACTCCGGTACCGACTCCCGGGCGATCCGCGCGTCCTGGACCGCGATCAGCAGGTGGTCGTTCTCGCCGTAGACGTTGGTGGAGAACTGCTCGATCGCCGTTCCCTTCGCCGGGGACAGCAGCGCGCCCTCGGGGGTGTCGGTGAAGACGACGCTCGACACCAGGCGGTTGAGCACCGCGGTGCGCGGAGCGGGCGCGCCGAACCAGGTGGTGGCCTCGTTGTAGGGCCCGGCCCACACCAGGCAGCTGTCGGAGCGGTCGGCCGCCTCGTACAACACCAGATCGAAGCCCTTGCGGCGGGACACCTCGGTCCGGCCGCCGGGGAAGATCTTGCGCGGGACGACGAGGTGCTGGCCCGCCTGGGCCAGATCGAAGTCGCGCATCAGGCGCGGGCCGGCCATCCGGGTACGAGCGTGCCAGTTCAGCACCCCCGCCTCATCGGGAAGGGTGATCTGTGCCCGTCCGCCGTCAGGTGCGACCCTGACGACTTGGGCGACGGTGGTGGCCATCATGCCTCTTTCCCTGGAACCTCGTGGGGGCGCCGCGTGTAATGAAGGACATGCGGCGAACAATGATCGTGCTTGGTGTGCTGGCGGCCCTGCTGTTCTCGGCCGGTGGCGTCGCCTGGGCGAAGGAACCGGACAGCGCGGTCCTCACCGGTCCCGGGCTCGGCGGCGGCGTGAAGATCAGACCGGACAGCGAGGCGAACTCGGCGGGGCTGGACCTGCTGCGCCAGGCGTCCGGCATCGGCGCCGTCTTGGTGGCGGAGCTGCCGGGCGCCCCGCAGGCCGATCGGCCGGTCGGCGAACTGGGTCCCGCCTACCGGCTGGTGTGGCATATACCGGGTGAGGAGAGAACCGAGGTGGTGCAGGAGGTCTATCCGTACGCCGAACCGGAGCCGTGGGTGCACACGCCCGCGCAGCCGCTCGTCGTACGCCATGGGTGGTCGCAAGCACACTCCTTCCTCAAGGACACGCTGATCACGTTCGGGCTTCCGGAAAACGCCCCCGCGCCGGGAGTGTCGTGGTGGAACATGGCGTGGGTCGCGGTGCTCGTGGTGGTCGTGACGTTTCTCGTCGTGATGTTCGCCCGGCGGCGCCGCGCAGTCCTCCCGTACTCGTCTGACGATCACCGTTGACGCGATGGCCGGTCAAGGTGGCCGGGTAGCGGCGAAAGGTCGCGGAAAGCGTGCGGAAAGCCATCTGTCCCACGATCGGCGGCATGAGTGATGTCGACGGCTGCGGAGGCGGATGGGAATGAACCGGGTGTCGGTCGGCCTCCTGGGACCCGTCGGACTGATCCGCGACGGCATGGTGCTCAGCCCGCCCGCACCGCTGCTGCGGGCGCTCCTGGGCCTGCTGGCCATGTCGGCGGGGGCGCCGCTGCCCTCCGAGGAGCTGATCCGCGTCATATGGCAGGATCAGGTGCCGCGCGACCCCAAGGGCGCCCTCCACCTCGCGGCCTGCAGGTTGCGCACCTGGCTGCGCGAGGCCGGGGGCGCGCGGCATCGCATCGTCACCGGTTCCGACGGCTACCACCTCGACCTCACCGACGACCTGACCGATCTCGCGGCGTTCCGGTACGAGGCGGGCCGCGCCGACGCGACCTACGAGACGCTCACACTGGCACTCGGGCTGTGGCGCGGGCGGCCCTTCACCAACGTGCCCGAGCGGCGCTCCGACAACCGTCTGATCGACGCCCTGCTGGCCGAACGTGACGCGGTGACCAGGCGGGCGGCCAGGGCGGCCCTCGACGAGGGGCAGCCGCATCTGGCGACCGGGCTGGTCGAGCGGCTGTGCCAGGGCGACTCGCTGGACGAGGAAGCGCACGCGATCCTCATCGAAGGTCTGGTGGCCACCGGCCGGCCGGGCGCCGCGGCCATGATGTTCGCCCGGATCAGACGACGGCTGGCCGTCGAGCTCGGCATCGAACCGGGGACGGTGCTGCGGCAGGCGCATCGGCGCTGCCTCGGCGGCCGAGGCGAGATGGCCGGCGCGAGCAGGCCGAGGTCGCGCGCGCGGCTCGTCGGCCGGGACCGGGACCACGCCGGGCTGGCCTCCCTGGTGAGCGAGCACAGGCTGGTCACCGCGATCGGCCCACCGGGCATCGGCAAGTCCCGCCTCTGCGAGGAGCTCGCCACGCAGGAGGCCGGGCGCTTTCCCTGCGGGGTGCGGGTGGTGCGGCCGCACGAGCCGCTGGAGGCCCCCGAAGGCTCCGGGCCCGCGCTGCTGGTCGTCGATGACTGCGACGGACGGCTGGGCGAGACACGGGCCGCGGCCGAGCGGCTGACGGCGACCAGACCCGACCTCACGGTGCTGGTCACGGCGCGACGGCCGCTCGGGTTGTCGGGCGAGGTCGTCTGGAGCGTGCCGCCGTTGGATCCCGGCGCGGCCGAGCAGTTGCTGCGGACCAGAGCCGCCGAGGCCGTGCCCGGCCTGACCTTCGACGCGGGCGACCTGCCCGGCCTGCGACGGCTGTGCGCACAGACCGACGGCGTGCCGGCCGTGGTGGAGAGCCTGGCCTCGCTGATGCGGGCCTTCCCGCTGACGGTCCTGGCCGAGCAGTCCGAACGCGACCTGGGAGCGCTCATCGACGACGTCAACCCGGCTGCCGTCCGGTTCGCCGCCGGCCTCGACCAGGTGTGGCAGGAGCTGTCCGGGCCGCAGCGGACCCTGCTGCTCAGAGTCGCCACCTTCCCCGGCGACTTCGGGCTGCGGCGCGCGATGTCCGAGTGTGGCGAGTCGCCGCTGAACTCCGGCAGCGTGCCGGGTGTGCTCGCCGCGCTCGTCGACCGCTGCTGTGTGCTGCCGTTCGAGAGCGCCACGGGCCGCCGCTACCGCATGCTCATCCCGATACGGGCGATGGTGCTGCGGCGCTACCGGCAGCCGACTCCACTGTCCCGGAGGTAGTAAGGGTTCACATTTACCCCTTTTCCTACGATCATGGTCAATCCGGGTGCCTGGGGAGGCGTCCTTCCAGAACGCTTTGATCGTTTTCTGTCTGCTGTAATCGTTGTCGGCCCGGGGGAACGGGTACAGATGAGCAAAGAGTACGTCGGCGTGCTAGGCCCGGTCGGCCTGGTCAGGGACGGGGTCCTGGACAGTCCGCAGGCTCCGCTGCCGCGGGCCCTGCTGGGCCTGCTGGCGGTGGCCGAAGCCCCGCTCTCCCCCGAGTCGCTGATCGGCATGCTGTGGCGGCACGATCCGCCGCGTGACCCGAGAAGCGCCCTGCACCTGGCCGTGTTTCGGCTGCGCAACTGGCTGCGCGCGAACGGGGCGGAGGTGCGGATCGTCACGGCGGCCACCGGCTACCACCTCGACGCGGGTCGCACCGACCTGGCGCTGTTCCGCGAGTGGACGGCCGGGTCCGAGGCGTCCTTCGAGTCACTGTCCAGGGCTCTGGGGCTGTGGCGCGGCCTTCCGTTCGCCAACGTACCGGGCAAGCGGTTCGACAGCCGCCTGGCGGACACGCTCCTCACCGAGCGCGACGCGGTGACCATTCGCGCGGCACGGGCGGCGACCAGACAGGGGCGCCCCGCGGTCGCGGTGGCACTGGCCGAGCCGCTGTGTCACCCCGAGTCGCTGGACGAGGCGGCGCACGCGGTCCTGATCGAGGCGCTGGTGGCCGTCGGCAGGCAGGGCGCGGCGGCCCTGGTGTACGACGGCATCCGGCGGCGGCTGGCCACGGAGCTGGGGATCAGCCCTGGGACGCTCCTGCGGCAGGCGCATCTGGCCTGCCTGAGCGACCCGATGGACGACGACGGCCTGGGCGGCACAGGTCCGGCCACCCGCCGCCCCGGCTTCGACCGCCCGCCGGACAGGGAGGACGAGCTCGCACGGGTGGCCGGTCTGGTCGCCGAGCACCGCGTCGTCACGGTCATCGGGCCGCCGGGGGTCGGCAAGACCGGTTTCGCCGCGCGGATCGCGGCCGACGGCGCCGGGCGGCGCTACACCGACGTCCGCCGTCTGGAGCTGACCGAGACGGCGGCACGCGGCCGGAGAGTGGACGGACCGGCGATGGACCGGCCGACCTCGGACCGGCCAGCCTCGGACCGGCCAGCCTCGGACCGGCCGACGAGAGACGGGCTCCCCGAGACGGAGACCGCCCTGCTGGTCATCGACAGCGGCAGCTGCCCCCCTGACCTGGTACGCGACGTCGTGGAGCGGCTGATCGAGAGGCGTACCCCGCTGGCGGTCCTGGTGGTCGCCTCCCGACCGCTCGGCATCTCGGGTGAGGTCATCTGGGCGATGCGACCGCTCGACCTCGGCGCGGCGGAGCTGCTGTTCCGCCGGCGGGCCGGCGAGGCCGTACCGGGGCTGGTCCTGACGGTGCGGGAGCAGCCCTACGTGCGCGAGCTGTGCCGGCAGGCGGACGGGCTGCCCGTCGTCGTCGAGAGCCTCGCCGCCCTGCTGCGGACCTTTCCGCTACGGGAGCTGGCCCGGCAGGCCGCCGCGGATCTGGGTTCGCTCATCGACGACGCCAATCCCGCGGCCGTACGCTTCACGGCCGGCCTGGACCGGGTCTGGCGCGAGCTCACCGGTCCCCAGCGGGCTCTGCTGCTCAGGCTGACCACCCTGCACCGCGACTTCGGCATGGAGGACGTCACCCCGGACGGCACGGGAGGGGCCGGCGCCCGGGACGTCGACGGGGCAGGGACCGGCTGCCGGGACACCGACCCACCGGCCGGTAGGCATCCGATGCTCAACTCGCTGGCCGCGCTGGTGGACAGCGGTCTGGTGCTGCCCTTCGAGACCGCGTCGGGTCGCAGATATCGGCTGCTCTCCCCGATCAGGGCGATGATCGCCCACCACTACGCCGAGCGGGTGCCGCTGCCGACCCTGTGACGGTGAGGTGATCATCAACGCGACGTAACCGACCAACAGGAGCCGTTTCCGCCCTCCACCTGCCGCTCCGCGAACAGGTACCCTCGAATGGGCCTGGCGACGGACGTTAGTGGACACTATCCTCGGTACGCTGTCACCTGCGGGGCGTTAGCTCAATGGTTAGAGCTGCGGACTTTTAATCCGTAGGTTCTGGGTTCGAGTCCCAGGCGCCCTACCCCAATGAGCTGGGCAGACTTCCCATTTTCCATGATCGGGAAGCCTGCCCAGTTGCATTTCCAGTTGCAGTTATGACCAGCCCGTTGCCGTCAGCCGTCCCACAGCGCCCGTCCCATCCGGCCCGCCGCCTCGATCGCGAGCGTCTCCGTGATGTGGGTGTACCGCTTGGTCGTGGTGAGCTGGGAATGGCCGAGGACCGCCTGAATCACTCGGATGTCCACCCCCTGTTCGAGCAGGAGCGTCGCGGCCGTGTGGCGCGCGTCGTGAACGCGGGCGTCCTTGTCGATCTCGGCGAGTCGCAGGAGTTCCTTCCAATCGTCCCAGTCGTCCCCGGCATCGATCGGGTTTCCGTCCGGCGTGCACCACACGAGATCCCAGTCTTGCCATCTGTCCCCCGCCGCTTCCCGTTCGAACCTCTGAGACTCCTTGTGGAGCTTGAGAAGGGCGATCAGGGGAGGAGGTAGGGCAATGGACCGTTTGCCCTTGCCCTTCGGCTTGGTGAACGTCCAGCCCCCGACACGATCCGGGCAGGCAAGAGCGTGCTTGGCACAGTCGACGGCGCAGAACTTCGGGCACGCGCCCCCGTGCTTGGTGCAGTTCTTGCGGCACGCGGTGAGGCAGACGTGCCGACGTCCAGAGGTGCGCTTGGCCTTGGCACAGTCCTTCGGGCAGGGGTAGCGATGGAGGCGTGCGGCGCAGGTGTGCGGGTCCTTACAGCCGTGCCGGTAGCGAAGCCGCTTGATCTGCCAGAACACCCGGATCGCGCCCTTGTCCAGGTCCACATACTTCCACCGCAGGCCCAGCGACTCCGATTGCCGAAGTCCCAGCGCGAGCGCCACCGACCAGCGCGTACCGTTCCGGCGATCCTTCACCACGGTCAGGATGTCTTGCGCCTCTTCCCTGAGCAGCGGCTCAATCTCGTTGTCCTCACCGGTCGGCGCGTCGATCATGCCGCAGACGTTGCGCGCGATCAGTTCACGCCGTACCGCCAGCTTGAGAGCGCGTGACAAGATCCGGTGAATCTGCAAGATCGTATTCGGCGACAGCCCTTCCTTAACCAGCCCGGCATAGAAGGCATCAAGGTGATCGGGGCGAAGCCGATCCAGCCGATGCGCGCCGAGCCGGGGAATGATCCACCATTCCGCCTTGGGCCGGTAAGTGCTGTCCAGCGTGAGCTAACTAACCCGCATGGGCGCGATCTCGTCGAGGTAGGTCCGTATCCACTGGGCGACCGTGGGGACCTTCGTTCCGGCCTTGTCGATCTTCCCCGAGTCGCGCTGTTTCTCCAGCTGTTGCACCCTGGCCGTGACGATCGCTTCCGTCTTGCCCTTGCGGTGGCGACGGTCGGGAGTGCCGTCATCCTTGACGCCCATGGTCACCCAGCCGTGCCACTTGCCGTCTTTGCCGAGATAGATCGAGGATCGGCTGTTGGGCTTCCTGCCGGCCATCACGCCGCCTCCCTCTCCGGAAGCCCCGCCTTGGATTCCAGAGCACGGGCGAACTCATGAAGCGCCCACCGGGGAACGAGCCGGTACCCCTCGTCCTTGATCGACTTGAGTTCACCGGTCTTGATCAGCCGGAACACTCTCGTACGGCTGATGCCGAGAACCACGGCGGCATCCTTGGGCCGGTAGAACAGTGGTTCCATGTCAGGCCGCCTCTCCGATTGCCGAAAGATCTGAAACAGGGATGCCGTCCGCTCTGGCTTGAAGTTCGGCTAGGCGTGCTTTGGTGCGGTGGCGGTCGGCGACTCCGCGCAGCAGTCGTTTGGCCAGCGGGGTCCGGGTGGGGTCGTTGGTCGAGACCGGCCGCCAGACGTAGCGGTGCGAGTCGGTCACGGTGTCATCGGGCAGGCCGAGCATGTCGAGGACCCAGGCCCGGCGGTCGGCCTTGTGTTCGCGGAGGGTCTTGTTCGACCACTTGCGCGAGACCAGGACGCGACGGCCCGCGTAGCCGAGGTGTTCGGCCTTGTGCGCCTTACCCTTGCACCGGCCCGGCAGCATGCCCGCCTTAGCCCCCTTGGGCTGAATGCCATACCGCAGCCAGTTCGGGCACGTCGGCGAGCACGGTTCGTACCGGAGCGCTTCGACCATGCGGGTGGCGTGGTCACGGCGGGCGGGGTCGTCGGTGCTGGGGTCGTCAGGGTCGAGGGGGTCGCCGAGGCTCTTGGTCAGGTACTTGGTGAGGTAGCCGATGCGCTTGTGCGCGTCCGGCGATCCGGCGACGATGCCCTGAACATCGACTTGAGGACCGAAGCGGACCACGTGCAGCGGTTCGGCCGCCTCGTCGGCGTCGAGCTGGTCAAGCGCCTCATCCCAGGTGGGCAGCAGTTCCCCGGTTGCGGGGTCGAGGTAGTCGCCGCTCTGGCCGTCCGGGTAGGTGGCACCGTCGCCCAGGTCGGCCCGCTCTGCCCAGACCGGCAGGTGATCGCCATCGAACTTCACCTCATCGACCGAAGGCCACCACACCTGGTGATAGGTCGCGGCGGCAATCGCCTTGATCTCCGCGCGGGGCAGCGTCCCGCGGATGGCCATGTGCAGATGCGGCGCGAACCGCTTCTGAGGTTCCACCGTGGCGAAATACTGCACGTCATAGCCCGCCACCCGGCGCAGGTTCTGCACGAACCGGTCCACCAGCTTGGAGAAGTGCAGGGCGTCGCGAGCCGCCGCCGCGTAGTCATAGGTGCTCGGATCGACCGGCACGCCCAGGCCGGAACGGATCTTGCCGTACGAGGGCAGGGTGAGCGTGACGAACAGCGACGGCCGGTACACCCTGCCATCCGGCGCGATGAACGTTCGTCCAAGGGTGGTGTCCTGCTTGGCCCGCTTGGGCAGGTCCGGCGCATCCTGGCGACGCCTGGTCGAGCGTGAGCGTTTCGGGGTCGCTCGGCCGCCCAGGACGTTGCCGCGCATCCCTGCGGCGTTGATCTCGGCATCGATGCCCGCGATGGCCTCGTCCCAGTCGAGGGTGTCTTCCCCGTCGCGTTCGGCCTCGTCGCGCTTGGCCTGTACGTCGGCCCGGAACTCGATCAGCCACCGCTGGTCATCGGTGGAGGGGTGAGGTTCGGCGATCGGTTCGTGGTCCAGGTGCCAGCCTTCCCGGCATTGCGCCCGGCGCAGCTGCTGGTTGCGCTTGGCGCACGGCGGGCACTTGGCCTCTTGGGTGGTGCCGCAGGGGATGTCGAACGGCTCAACGGTGCCGGTGTGGGTGTCCAGGCGCCGCATCTCGATCGGGCGGATGCACACGCCGTTGAGCTTGGCGACCTCGATGGCCACGTCCAGGGCGACGGGCAGGGTGTCCCGGACCAAGCGGGGAAGGGTGCGATCAGAGCCGTTCGGCGGGGTGTCGGTCGCGGGGGTGGATAGGTGGACGGGGGTGTCGGTCACATGGCCCCCTTCGGGTCGATGAGGTCGGCGCAGATCCGGTAGGAGTCGCGGTAGGGGTGCTTGCGCAGCCGCGCGGAGTCGAGGTCAACGATCACCGTCACTTCGGCCAGCTCGGAGCCGTCGAAGGTCCGCAGCCGCCGCAAGGGCAAGCCCTCGATCTCGGCTGGGGTGCCGTGCAGGATGATCCGCATCAGGCCGCCCCCTCCATCTCGATCGGCAGGGTGTCGCTCGTGATCAGGGCCGCCATGGCGCGGATGTCAGCATCGGAGACGTAGGCCGCGCGGACCCGGATGGGGTCGGGTGAGGTCTCCAACCGCACGTAGGCGACGCCCGCGCCCTGCTCAGGGATCGGGGAGATGTGATCGGCCAGTGCGCCCCGATCGCGTGCACCGTCACCGAGGACCATGTCCACCTGTTCCGACTCATCCAGCCGGAGTGCGATCTTGTCGGGGAACAGGTTGCGGATGTTCATGACCTCTTTGCGCGGGTCCTGCAACGCGGCCATGACGCCGAACCCGACCGCGCGGCCCTGCGTGGTGAGGGTGGCCAGGGCAGCGGAGATGCGCAGTTTCAGGCCCTTGTCGGACTGGTAGGCGGTCAGAAACGCCACCTCGTCGACCACCACCAAGACGAACGGGTCATCGACGGTGGGAGTGTGAGAGCGCTGGAGTCCGGCGTAGCGATCGGCCCGCTCCTGCATGATCTTCACGGCTGCTTCCAGCAGATCGGCGCAGGCAGCCGGATCGGCGGCGTAGCGGTCGCCGAAGATCTCGCGTCCGTAGGACAGTTCCATCCGCTTGGGGTCCAGCGCCCACACCTCAGCCAGGCCCGCCCGGACCGCCGGGAGCAGACCACGGATGGCCGACCACAGGAACGACCCCTTGCCCGCACCCGTCGCGCCCGCGATCAGCACGTGCGTCCCGTGTACCTTGAGCCGGTAGGGGTGGCCGTCCTCGCACTTGCCGATCTCGACCGGCCCCACCGACGCCACGACGGGGAGGGGAACCGCCGACAGCGGGACGGCCAGTGGGTCACGGCGGGGAAAGGTCAGCTGGAGACGACCGGCTCGGACGATGGCGACCCGGCAGGAGGAGGCGCCGAACCCGTGGGCGAGATGGTCGATGCGGTCGGCCCAGTCCTTGACCGACTGGCCGCTGATCATCTTCACCGTGATCACGTCAGCCCAGGAGGTACAGGAGACGCCGACGAGGTGGGGCAGGTAGTCACGGCCTTGGAGATGACGGCCGAGCCCGGAAACGATCATCACCGGTTGCCAGTGCCGCCGGTAGACCCACACCAGGCGCCAGAAGGCCAGCAGCCGCCAGCCCACCCAGCGATCGAACGAGGCCCGATCGAAGAACGGCCACGGGGCCAGAAACGAGAGGGGAACGGTGACGACGACCAGGGCAACGCGCCAGCCGTACAGGACACCGAGCACAGTGGGAACGGCGAGTACGGTCACCGCGACCGGGTGACGCCAGACGAGCCGGACCACTCCAGCCAGCAGCCGCCACAGAAAGATCGTGATGGTGAAGATGGCCGGGGTGTGGACCACGGCCGGGCGGAACACTACGGCGGTGTCGGGGGTCGTGGAGACGAGGGTACGAGCCTCGTCACCGGGCAGCTTTTTGAACATTAGGCTTGAGCCCTCTTCCTTGATTCGCTGTCTGGGGAGAACCGAGGGGCCGCCGGAATGCCAGTTCCAGCGGCCCCGCTTGCGTGTCAGGCCGCGACCTCATCCAGGCCCGGCAGCACCGGGGTAGCCGCCTGGTCGGCGTGGAGGCGCTCGCAGTCGGCCAGGTAGCGCGCGGCAGCGGCGAAGATCTCCCGAGCGAGGGTCACGTCCCGCTCGGTGACCGGCCCGCCGCCCGTGGTGGTGACCGTCATCTGTGCCTCAGCGCTGGACAGGGTCAGGAACGGCCGCTCACCGTCGCCCCCGAACGCCTTGGCCGACACCTCCGAGGTACAGAAGGAGACATCGAACCGGGTGACGCCCTCACGAATCGACGCAGTGACGTAGGTGTAGGGCTTGTGCTCACTCACGCCGCCACGTCCTTACCGGCCGAAGCCTTGGCCGAAGCCGCGCCGGAACGGGGAGCACGCATCGCCGTTGCCCGAAGAGACCAGGCCAGGCGGCCGGTCTTCTCGGCGACGTAGGCGGTAGCGGTCATGCCGTCGAACTCGACCGGGACGAACGGCATGTTGGGCAACGGGGGCGGGGGAACGGGCTGGACCGGGGACAGGATCTTGACCGCCACCGTCTTCTGTGCGGCCTTGAGGGTGGGGTCTGCGTCCATGACGGCGACCTGCCAGACGAGTTCGCCGGTGGTCTTGTCCTTGGCGTAGACCGTGCGCCCGCCGGTCGAGGCGGTGAAGTCCTTGACCTGCTCGACCTCACCGACGACGTAGCAGCCGTGCGGGAAGACCTGGGCGAAGCTGACGGGGATCGGGCCTTGAAGGGCCATGATGTTTCTCCTGTTGTGTAGTCGCACTGTCGGTAACTCGTACTGTCGAGTTGAAGGTAAACGGTAAACGGATACTCGACAAGACGAGTTTCCGTTCTGCTATGTGACCTGCATCACATCACAAGGTGTAGGTGTCTTCCAGCTCATGAAGCACCCCCGGGAGCGCCACCTCGATGACCATGACGGGCCGAGTCCCGGCGAAGACCCGAGACACCACCCCCAGCACCGCCGCCGTCTCCCCCAGCCTCAACAGCTTGATCTCATCGGCTGTCGGATGACGAGCCGCCAACCGCTCGATGACGTGATCCAGCCGCAGGCCCTTGACCGCCTGGACATGCTGGCGAATGCCCGCCATCAACGGCAACGCCTTACCTAGGTCGGTCCCCTCGGCCAGCTCGATCGGGCACCACAAGGTGATCAGCTCACACGGTTCGCTGCCATCGCTCAGCAGGACCCGGCGCATCATGATGGGCGCCTCCGGGGGCAGAGCCATCGCCGCCGCGATGTTCGCGGGAGCCGGGCGCGGCCCCGCCTCCAGCACCGATGCGCCCTGATTGGCTTCGGGCCGATCCAGGACGGCACGGCCAGGCCGGGAGAAGTCCTCCTCGGCCAGCGGAGGAGCCGCCTTCACATACGAGCCCTTGCCGTGCTCACGGTCGATGAAGCCCCGCAGCTGCAACACCTGAAGCGCCCGCACGACGGTGGGACGGCTGACCGCGAACTCCCGGATCAGCTGCGTCTCCGAGGGCAGCAGAGAGCCCGGCGGATAGGTGCCGTCCGCGATCTTGTGCCGGATCGCCGCAACGATCTGGGCGTACTTCGGAGGCGCGTACTCCTCGCCGGAAACAGACATCTCAATAACCCAACTACTCGACTTATCGTCAGCATAGAGCAGGTACTCAGCGTGTACAGCTGTTCTTCGTGGACGAACAAGGAGTGCGGCGGTGCGGGACGTTGAGGTTTCCCTCCCGGACCTCGCGAACCACACCGCCGCACCCGTCTAGAGGGGCGAACGCCGCATCATGATCACGCCCTTGTGGGGGACGCCCGTGATGATCGATGACTGGTCGCCGAACTCGCACAGCACCCACACCATTCGGATCTCGGCGACCACGGGAAAGCTGCGCCAGAGCCGCCGGCTGATCTCCGCGACTCTCCCCCACACGCAGCCCTCCGAGGAAAGAGCTTGCGTGCGGTGCTCGACCCGGACCGGCGACATCCTGAGCCCTGCCGGAGCAGCGTCCGGACTGTATTCGAAGGCGAGGTAATCACCGACGCCCAGGTCATCGACCTGCCGCTCTTCGACAGGCCCGGCATCGGCCAAAGCTCGCGGCTCAACGCGGCCCATGATCGATTCCTTCGATGTCCGGAGTCAGCCAGGCCGGAGAGTGCTGCTTTCTCAAAAGCGCGTACTGGAACGCGATCCGCCGAGCCGCACGGTCCGGTTCGGTCGAGCAGTGCCACGCGTAGACGAACCGATCGCGTCGCACATCCAACCCGGTGCGCCACCAGAACCGGTCACCGTCGCACCAGACGACCAGGCCCACCCAGACCGACACCAGCGCCAGGCCGTAACCGTCATGAACATCAGAAGAGATCTTGAGGTGATCGAGTTCGGTCTGTAGCGACTCGGCCGTCTCCGCCGGGGAGACACCTCCCATCGTCAGCGCCCTGCTCACGACTGCCGTCCTCGCGGAGCCTGCGATGTGGTCAATCCCTGGCACATCGAGCAGTCGTCGCGGACCCGCATGGAGGGCGCGCCCCCAACAGGTCCGGCGAGGAGTCCACGCCGGGGGCTGACGTACTTCCACCCCCGTCCTTCGCAGGACACGCACTGATCGGTCATAAGACGTAGCCCTTCGGTGTGCTGATCTTCACGCCGTGGATTCAGCTACTCCAGACGTCTGCTCGTCTATAGGAGTTTGGACGCAAGTCATTTATGACTCCTCTAGAGGAGTACGTCAAGTCCTATCGCGCAGGCAGTTCGTACGAGAGCACATAGGCATCGCTGGACATCACCGTGTCGCACACCTCCACCGCACGACCATCGGTGGCATAAGCCGTACGGACCAGGTGAAACACCGGAACACCCGGCGCCAGCTTCAGCGCCCGCACCTCATCACGCAGCGGCATCCGAGACCGGATCTCTTCCACGAAACGATCCAGCCGGAACCCCAACTCCTCCAGCCGAGCGTAGATCCCGCCCGGACCGCTGTCCGGCTGCGCGATCCGCGTATCCCGCGCGATCTCCGCCGGGATATACGACACGGCCGTCTCCACCGGCTGACCATTGATCAGATACCGGCGCGATCGGACGATCACATGATCTTCCAAGCTGATCCCGAGCAGTCCGGCGACCTCCGCAGAGGGCCGCTCCTCGGTGATCTCGATGGAGTCGACGGTCGGCTTCCCGCCCGCACCCTCTGTCTCCGCGATGAACGCGGCCTTGCCCTGCTCACGATGGCGACGGGCGAACCGGTCGGAGGCCAGCCGCCGCACCGGAGGATGAGACCGGACAAAGACACCACGCCCATGCTCAGCCACCGTCAGCCCCTCACCCTGGAGGACCTGGAGCGCGTTGCGAATGGTCATCCGCGCGACGCCGTAGTGTTGCATGAGCCGAGCTTCCGAGGGCACCTTGTCACCTTCGGCCAGAGTGCCCCGCTCGATCGTATGCCTGATGTGATCGGCGATCTGCCGGAAGACGGCCCGATCGCTGGTCGGGTCCAGATCCGGAAACGGCAGCTCGGCCACGACCAACAACTCCTCAACTCGTACATACGTGTACCGCAGTCCGAGAATAGCGATCAGCAGCCCCGGAGGACATCCGATGGATCACCACAACACGCAGCACTCCGTCAGCGTGGCAGGCGTGATCATCGACGACCAAGGCCGCGCACTCCTCACCCAACGACGAGACAACAACCACTGGGAAGCACCCGGCGGAGTCCTCGAACGCGACGAGGACATCACCACCGGCCTACTCCGAGAGATCCACGAAGAGACCGGCCTGCACGTCGAGCCCGTCACCCTCACCGGCGTCTACAAGAACATGACACGCGGCATCATCGCCCTCGTCTTCCGCTGCAAAGTCATCGGCGGCCACATCACCGAAACCGACGAAGCCCGCGCCTTCCGCTGGGTCACCGCGGACGAGGTCTCATCACTCGCATCCGAAGCGTTCGCGATCCGCGTCCTCGACGCCATGCACCACGACCAAGCGCCGGCCATCCGCCACCACGACGGCACTCGTCTACTCGGACCGTCACAGCTTCACGAGTAACTGCCGAATTGTTCTTATGGGTATCAAGCGGCGGCGGCGCTGCGCGCCGTCGCCCGGCCCTGCGCCTGCCAGCGCGCACCGGGCATGCGGCCTGGGGGCCGGTCCCGGCGCGCGAGCAGGACTCCGGGCCGTCGCCGTACACACGCCGCGCCGCACCCACGCCGTCCGCCAGCCCTTGGTCGCGCCGCCGCCCCCATGCAGCCCGACGATCGCCACGGGGTGGCCGATGTCTGCCGTGGTCGGGGGCGATCGAAGATCCAGGGTTCGTTCCTCACCCTGGCTCACTGGGCAACGTGGTGGACGATCGCCCTTGCGTCGGCTCCTGGGGCTTGTCATCTCGGAAGATCGACGGGAACGGGCATCCCTCTCATAGCCTCCAGCACCGTGCGCCCGTCCAGGGGACGGCTGAGCTGTACGGTCGCCTGCCTGCGGTATCCCTCATCCGTGCACGCCCGTACCCACTCGTGTGGGTGCTCCTCCACCACGATCAGGGCCGCGTGCTCGGACTCGACGGCTCGCGCGGTGTAGTCCGAGCCGCAGGGACCCGTGGTCTTTCGCCCGATGAACTCGACGGTGAGCGTCCTGCCGTCTTGGTTGACAGTGACCTTCTCCGCGGAAGGAACGCCAAGAGCGGGACTGAACCCGTCCCGACGAAGAGGTGTCGGAGTAGCACGGGCACCGTCTCTCGCGAAGGCTTGCTCATAACGCTCAAGAGCCCGCTGTACGTGCCTATCGAGCCGCCGGCCGTTCTCAGTTGCGATCCACCACAGCACCACCAGGCCCAGCACAGCGACGGAGGCAATGAGAACGACCCAGCGCTTACGCGTCATGTTCATCGAACGTCAACTATACGGTTCTGGTTCACATCCCAGCGGGGAAAATCTGCCTCGAACGCCCCCCGCACATCGTTTGGGGACCTACGGACAAGGAGGCCAGACCGTGCCCGTTGCGTGCCCGTCAGGAGGGTCACCAAAGGGGAGTCACGGGGACTCGCGGGCAAGGCAAGACCGCCTCTGACCTGGAACGCAGCAGCTCACAGGGTCGCGTACCGAGATCTTCCAAACTGGTGATGTGCTACTGCAATCGAGATTGCTCTCATGACCGCCATGTATGTCGGCCATATCCATTTACGGGAGTGAACCCACGGCCTTCAAACGCAACGAGTGGACTGGCATGCTGTAGGCATGATCGAGAAGCAGCCCGAGGCCCCTCACCAGTACCAGAAAAAAGCATCGCGGTTCAGGACGTTCATCGTGTGCTCCGTCACTGCAGGCTTGGTACTCATCGGCGGCCTGTTCTTGCTTAATCGTGACGATTCTCAGCAGACAGACATGTCCACCGTGCTCCATCAGATCCGTTCGGGCAATGTCTCGACCGCCAGGCTCATCGACGCCGAGCGGAGAATCGAGATTACTACGATGGACAAGAAGCACTTTCACTCTTATTGGAGCGAGGTCGGCGATCAAGGCCCAGAGCTTGCCGACGAACTCCAGAAGGTCATGCCTCCGGGCGGCTACACAGTCGAGGTTCCCAAACGCTGGGGGTGGTTCTCACCGCTGGGGGTCGCCGGGTACCAGGGTTGCACTTCGGGTTGCAATACAGGGGCGTTCAAAGCCGTTCAGAATGGACCGCATACACCCCATGACCTGCATTAAACTACCTGGAACAGTCCAAGGCCGATCTTTTAATCCGTAGGTTCTGGGTTCGAGTCCCAGGCGCCCTACCACTCGCGAGCAGGAACGTAGGCTCTGACCTGGGCCTACGTTCCTGGCGACCTTTCTCCGCCCATGCAGCCGGATGCAGCCAGACGCAGCCGTCTGCCACCGGTCCCGGAATATACGCGGAATGGGATCGATGACGTTTCCCCAGGTCAGCTCAGAGGTTCTGGAAGCTCGCGGAGCGATTCCGGGGCCACGGTAGCCGACACGACGAAGGACCCCGAGGGCTACCCGGAGTCCTTCAGCCAGTGGAGCCGCACGGACGAGGCATTGGACGCCCTCCCTCAGGCCGAGCACCTGGCCCCCGAGCAGATCCGCCACCACTACCTCAGCCGCCAACTCGTCCTGAGCCGGATTCGCCGCCAGAAAGGCAAACCCAGCCATCGACTCACCGATCTGACCCGCTGGCTGCGCGTCACCTGAGGAACCTTCACACGGGACGGACTTCCCCTAGCGTAGGGATCATGACCGGACAAGAGACCCCGCCAATGGCCACCCTCCGCGCCGCAGCCGGGGCACTCTTCTTCGACGAACACGGCCGCCTGCTCCTGGTCCGCCCCCACTACAAGGACTACCTGGAGATTCCCGGCGGCTACATCGAACCCGGCGAGACCCCGTTCCAGGCATGCGTTCGCGAAGTCCACGAGGAACTCGGCATCCAACCGCCGATCGGTGACCTGCTCGTGGTCGACTGGGCACCGCACCCGCAGGAAGGCGACAAGGTCCTGTTCCTCTTCGACGGCGGAACCCTCACCCCAAGCATGCGCGACAGCATCCGCCTCGGTGCCGATGAGCTGACCGGCTACGACTTCCACCCCGTCGAGGAACTACCCAGCCTCCTGATCAAACGACTGGCCAACCGCGTCACAGCCGCCGTCACCGCCCGCACCATCGGCCGCCCGTTGTATTTGGAGCACGGCCAACAGTTGCCGAATTAATCTCATAGGTATCAAGGCGGCGGCGCGGCGCACCGCCGCCCGAGCGTGCGGCGTGGGCGCCGGTCTCGGACGGCGGCGGGACTGCGAGCCGCCCGCCACACCGCCCACGCGCCGTACTCGACCATCGGCCGCCGCACGTGGGCCACACCGCCGCCATAAGGTCGCTTCGACCAGCGGCCCCAACCGCTTCGCGGTTCCTTTGGGATGCTTCGCATTGGCGCCGGCCGCTTCGCTCAGCTCTGGTCATCCACGCGGGACGTACATGATGACCAGCACACCGAGCAGGCAGATGGCAGCCCCGATGACGTCCCACCGGTCAGGCCGGAACTTGTCGACCACCATGCCCCAGATCAGCGAACCGGCGACGAACACGCCCCCGTAGGCGGCAAGAATCCGGCCGAAGTGGGCGTCTGGCTGGAAGGTGGCCACGAGCCCGTACAAGCCCAAAGCGATGAACCCGGCTCCAACCCATAGCAGCCCGCGTTGCTCTCTGACTCCCTGCCAGACCAGCCAAGCCCCGCCGATCTCAGCAAGAGCGGCCACAACGAACAGCAGAAGGGAACGCGCAACAGTCACGGCTGTGACTGTAGAGGAGCGCTCTCGGCATGCCGGTGAGCACTTTCCCCCTGGCAGCCACACTCAGCCCCGCCCGTGCATCCGCCGATCTGCTTCCGACGTCGCAGCAACCAGCCCAGCCCCCAGGCCGCCACAGTTAGAACCGCCAACACCACAGCCAACGTTGGCATGATCCCGATCAGCGTCACGGCCCCGGCCCCTCCGATCACCCCGGCGGCCAGCAGTACGGGAAGCACACAACAGGCGGCGCAGGCCACCCCGGCCAGTCCCGCCAGACCGGACGGGATCAGGCGCTCCCGTGACCTGGAATCAGTTGACCTCGACATGTTCCTGCCCCTCTGTCAGGTCCGAGAACGGCAGCGGGCAACACGAACTCGCCGCGCACGCCACCAGGTCATCACATCCGGCATCGAGCGCCTGGACCAGCATCTCGCGAATCGTCTGCAGATCTTCGATCTTCTGCTCCACCTCGGCCAGTTTGACCAGTGCACGGGCTTGCAACCCGCCGTCGGACCTGCCGTGACGGTGCCTGCCCGTCTCGACCAGGTCGGCCACCTCTTCCAGGGTGAAGCCCAGCCGTTGTGCCGCTTTGATCACCCGAAGCAGGACCACGGTTTCCGGCGAGTACAGCCGATGGCCGCCGTTACTGCGCTGCGGCTCCTGCAACAACCCTCGACGGTGGTAGTAGCGCAGCGTCTGAGCGTTGACCCCCGCCGCTTCGGCGACCTCCCCGGTGCGCAGCCACTTCTCACTCATCGCGCGACCTGCGTAGCCGCCCTGGCCGCCAGTCCGTCGAGCACCTTGGCGTGAACCGCGGGCACCTTGACATCCAGCGCCAGGCTCGCATCACCAGAGGTGAAGGTGAAGGCGAAGAACGAGCAGCACCCGCTCTCCCTGGCTGTCAGATCCCGCGCCGTCTTCTCCACCTGCTCGCCCCCTTCCAGCGTGAGCCGCAGGTGAGTCGGCCCCACTCGTTCCAGCCCCAGCAAGGCCGAGGCGAACAACTCGTCGAATTCCGCGACTCGCAACGGCCGCTCCTCGGTCGGAAGCGTGCATTCGGCCGGTGCCCACTCCATGAGCCCTCCCAGTGCCAACCGCCCGTCTCTCATGCGAGCGGCTCCTACACCCCGACGGTAAGCCTGTACCTGGGTACAAGATGCAACCCTGGTCTCTGTCCCGTGAATCCCTCACGATCGCCTTGCGGTGGCTGATCGTCACACGTGGTCGGGGGCGATCGACGGTCTGGGTCTTCGTGCCTCAGCCCCAGCCCACCGGGTAACGAAAGTCCTCTCCGTTGCATCCTCCGTTGCAATGCAGAGGGGTTCAAGGCCGTTCAGGAGGGACCACGCATGCCCGCTGATCTGCATTGAACCGTCCGGAACGGCCCGAGGGCGATCTTTTGGGTTCGAGTCCCAGGCGCCCTACCCCAATGAGCTGGGCAGACTTCCCATTTCCTACTCGGGAAGTCTGCCCAGGGTTGCAATCAGGGTTGCAACGGTCGCCGTCAGGTTGCCGTCAGCCGTCCCACAGCGCCCGTCCCATCCGGCCCGCCGCCTCGATCGCGAGCGTCTCCGTGATGTGGGTGTACCGCTTGGTCGTGGTGAGCCGGGAATGGCCGAGGACCGGCTGAATCACCCGGATGTCCACCCCCTGTTCAAGCGGCGGCGCACCGCGCCGCCGTACCCGGCCCTCCGCCGCCCGCCGTCCGGGCGTGCGGCGTGGACGCCGGTCCCGGACGGCGGCGCCCCGGGCCGTCCACCGACCCGCACGCCCGCTGTACCCGACCAACACACCGACCATCGGCACGCCGCCGCATAAGCCCTAAGGCCTATGAGTCGCGATGACGCCGCTCAGCAGCGACCCGCTCAAGACGTCCTGGGTCAACATGACACCGGTCAGCCGGGCCATGAGCAACAGAGCCCCATCCACCACCGGATGATCGAGGTTCCCAGCTCCCCCCTCTTCTACCGGTTCGTATCCGAGATCGAAGCCCGCGCCACTCATCGCGTCCACCAGGCGATCAGGATCACTCCCATACCGCCACGCGGGAATCACGGGATCGAAGAACGTCACCCGCTCCCCATCAACGGCGTACACGAACTCATGGGCCGCATAGTCGTGCCGCAAGACCGACACGACCTCTGTCCCAGCCGACAGCACCCGCAAGACATCGGGTTCTGTCCCCTGCCAACCGCTCACCTCAATGAGCGCGCTCCACCCGTCCAGGCGCCCGACCAGAACCGTGCCGGGGAACAACTCCTCATCCATCAGCTTCCGGTAGGTAAGCGGCCGGATGCTCTCCTCCCTGGCACTCATCCGCCGAAGGACCTCGGCCTCGCCCAGCCCCCGCACCAAGGTCAGGCACCACACCTCACCCAGCCCGTGATCCTTGGCCAGCCAGGCGACATCGGCGTATGTGATCTTCACCCGCGACACTCCCCATCCGTCTTCCCCTTAGCGTGCCGCCACGGTAACGATCAACTCCGACATCCGTAAGCCCCGCCGGGTTCTAGCGTCTCCTCTTCCGGCCGCCCTTGGGTCAGTCCCTCCATCATGAGCGTTAACCCGCGCAGCCACTCTGGATACAACTCCCGTTGGGAAAGGCGATCCCACCGCTCCCAGACCGGGTCCTCGGGCCCGAACATCGCCCTGGCGTGCAATTCACACAGCGCTCGGGCCCTGCGGAACCGCCCGGAACGCCTTGCACCACACACGGCGGGCCTGCCGCAGACCCGGCACGTCTTTCCCTCGGGGACATCGACTCGCACCCACTCCACGGCTACTCCCGGGTTCGGCGACACCCGCGGCCTCTCCTCCCCATACAGCCGGGTCAATCCTGCCGATTCCACCATTCCCGCAGGTCAACACCATTCCCGAATGCCTCCGAAAACCGCCCTGCCGAAGTGTCGATGAACCTGAGGGCATTGCCAGCAAATTGGGGCGTTCGCTCATTCTCGCCGCTGAATCTGAAACGGGCCTGATCTCTCACGCGGCCATTCTCGTATTGGCGGAGCCAAGTATCGCAATCTTGCTTAGTCAACCCTTGCTGGCGCATCGCCGGCAAAACAGCCAGAATCACTTCATGAGCAGGAGGGGCCGCCGGGTCGTCATAGGTTCCCTAGTGCTCATTGGGCTTGGCCTACTTGTATTTTTGGCGGTCTTTGGGCTGGAGAAGACTGATCACCTGGCGAGTGTGATCGGCGCGCTTGGCACCTTGAGCAGCGTGGCGTTGGCAGTTTATCTACTGCGAGCTTCCACCGACGCTGAAAACACCGCGCCAGCCACCCCTGAACCCGGGTACACCCTCTGGCCGATACCGGGTAGCCCCCTCTTCCGTCCGACCTGGCCCCATATGTTGATCTTCATCGCGGGGGCCACTGTGGTCGCCGCAATAGTCGCCAGCTTGATCATCTCATTCTCATCGCTGGGCGGCCTCGGGCCAGGCGGCGGAAAAAGTCCAGGACCCACCCAGCCACCCCTGTCTTCATCTGGAACTCCCACATTGCCGACCACTCCGGATGAAACCGGGACGCCCCCCAACCGCAGTGAGCCCCCGTCGCCCGATGCGTCTCTCAACTATCACTTCACCCAAATCGGTGAGCCGCTCACCGGCCATGACGGCCACGTCAACGCAGTGGCGATCGGCACCCTGGATGGCAAGACCATCGCCGTGTCCGGCGGTACCGACGACACCTTGCGGATGTGGGACCTGGCCACCGGCCAGCAGATGGGACAGCCTTTCGCCACCGACAGTTCCTCTATCAACGCGGTGGCGATCGCCACTCTGAACGGCACGACCGTCGCCGTGTTCAACAGCGGTTCGTCCCTGCGAGTGTGGGATCTGGCACTTGGCGAACCTATCGGCGATCCTCTCACCGGCCATGACGGCCACATCTATGCGGTGGCGATCGGCATTCTGAACGGCAGGACCATCGCCGTGTCGGCCGCCGCAGATGACACGTTGCGAGTGTGGGACCTGGCTACCCTTCAGCCGATCGGACTGCCCCTCACCGGTCACAAAGGCACCGTCTTCGCTGTGGCGGTCGGCATCCTGGGTGGCAAGACCATCGCCGTGTCCGGTGGCCTCGACGACACGGTACGGGTATGGGACCTGGCCGCAGGCAAGACGATCGGTAAGCCTCTCACCGGCCATGAGGGCACCGTGAATGAGGTGGCGGTCGGCACCCTAGGCGATAGGACCATCGCCGTATCGGCCAGCGACGACGAAACGTTGCGGGTGTGGGACCTGGCAACCCTCCAGCCGATCAATTGGCCCTTGGAGGTCGGGAGCATCGTTTCCGCCCTGGCGGTCGGTACCGTCGGCGACAAGACCATCGCCGTGTCCAGCACATACGACAACTCGCTGCGAGTGTGGGACCTAGCCGTTGGCATACCGATCCGTCAACCTCTCGCCGGCCACACCAACTGGATCGAAGAAGTGACGGTCGGCACCCTCAACGGCGAAACCATGGCCGTGTCCGCCAGCGCCGACCATGACCTGCGGGTATGGGGTCTGGGACCGTTATAGCAAGCCAGAACGGCCAGACGCCTCGGGAACCCCCAGCACACCAATCGACCAGAGGCGCTGCAGGTCAGAGGCATGGAGGTCACATGGGGGAGGCGGAGTGCCGCCCTCATCCTGTGCCCGCCTGGGCGGGTATCGGCATTGCGCCTGTTCGGCCCGGCGATTTTCGTACCGTGCCCTGATACCCAGCGTGATACCGCCGCCCGTGCATCCGCGTGTATCCAGATCATCCCTGGGCCGCCATCGCCGGCTCGGCGGCGACGTCGGCGGAATGGGACCACCGCTGTCTTCCCAAGTCAGCCCAATGGACTCCGGCGTTCAGCCAGCGGGAGACCCTCTGGAGGCGTGCCTGCCGAGCCGAGTTGGCCGGGAGTCCGTTTCGGCGCGCTCGCGTCGTCGGGCGTGGGCTCTGGTGGAAAACCAGAGCCCACCTGGATCAGCTGTACCAGGGGTCCTGTGCCCCATCCATCAAGGCGCGTGAGCCGGCGATCGAGGACGATGCCACCGCTACTTGATCGAGCCGGCGGTCAGGCCGCCGACGAGGTGTTTCTCTATCAGAGCGAACAGCATGACCACCGGAACTATGGCGATGAGTGAGGCGGCGAACAGTTGGTCCCAGTGCTGTTCGTAGCCGGTGACGTAGGAGTTGAGGCCGACGTTGAGCGGCTTCTTGCCGTCGTCCTGCATCAGAGTCAGGGCGACCACGTACTCGTTCCACGCCGTGATGAAGCTGAAGATGACCGCGGTGACGATTCCCGGCGTGGTGAGCGGGAGCAGGACCCGTAGCAGGGTGCGTGACCGGTTGCAGCCGTCGATCTCGGCTGCCTCTTCGACTTCTTTGGGTATCGAGGCGAAGAAACCGTGCAGGATCCACACCGCGAAGGCGAGGTTGAACGCGGCATTGGTGAGGATGATCGCGAGGTGGGTGTTGACCAGGTTGAGCTGGAAGAACTCGCGGTACAGGCCGACGACCAGCGAGGTCGGTGAGAAGAGCTGGGTGACCAGGACGAGGAGGAGGAACGCGCCACGTCCGGGAAACCTGTTCCTGGCGGTGAAGTAAGCCGCGGGGATGGCGACCACGATCACGATCGCCGTCGATGCGACCGCGACGATCACTGACGTGGTCAGCCAGTTGCGGAACCGTTCGTCGCCCAGGACGTCACCGAAGGTGGAGAACTGCCAGCGCCGTGGCCAGAACGTGGGTGGGGAGTCCAGCACGTCCGCGCTGGGCCGAAGCGCGTCGAGCAGCATCACCGCGTACGGGGCCAGGAAGATCACGGCGACGGCCAGTCCGGAGACGAGCAGCACGCGGGGCCGGATCCGTCGCCAGAGTCGCGCCCGGGAGTGCATGGTGGGTGCCGGGGTCATCGCTGTCATGAGCGCTCCTTACGCCAGTCGATCAGGCGCAGGTAGATGACCACCGCGACGAGGATGAGGGCGACATTCATGACACCGGCAGCGGCGGCCATGCCGACGTCGTGTTCCGCGCTTTTGAAGGCCAGTTTGTACATGAAGGTGATGGAGGTGTCGTTGCTGAAGCCGGGGTTGCGGTCGTTGAGGGTGTAGACGACGGGGAAGGAGTTGAACACGTAGATGGCGTCCAGCACCGCGGCGATCATGAGCGCCGGTCGCAGCAGTGGCAGCGTCACCCTCCGGTACACCTGCCATGGGCCGGCCCCGTCGATACGCGCGGCCTCATAGACATCGTGCGGGATCGAATTCAGGCCGGCGAGCAGGACGTAGGTGGTGAAGGGCACGGTGACGAACACACCGACCGTGATGATCGAGGCCATGGCGAAGCGGTCGTCGCCGAGCCAGTCCACCGGCTTGTCGATGATGCCCAGCGAGACCAGCGACTGGTTGAGGATGCCGTGGTAGTAGTCGAGGATCAGCGTGAACAACCGGCTGGTGATCACCACTGACGCGGCCCAGGGCACCAGGACCGCCCAACGCACCACGCGACGGCCGGGGAACTCCTTCGACAGGAATTGCGCCAGCGCCAGACTGAGCACGAGCGTCGGCACGACCACCGCCACGACCCAGATGAGGGTGTTCATCAGGACGGTGGAGGTCATGGGATGGGCGAGGACCTTGGTGTAGTTCTCCCCCCCGGCGTCGCCCAGCCGCAGGCCGGTGATCGAGTAACGGCCGAGGGAGGCGCGGACCAGCTCGATCGCCGGGTAGATCACCACACCGCCGATGAGCAGCAGCGCCGGCCCCAGCCATAGCAGCGCGGTCCAGACCGTGGCCCGCTCTCGCCGGCGCGGGCCGCGTGGCCGGCCGGCCCTGCGACGCGTCGCCGATCCGGCCGGGCGCCTCGATGCCGCGACCTCTGCCAGGTCGGGCACCGAGGCCACCGTTGTGGTTCGCTCAGCCACTGGACTCCGCCATCTGCTGCAACCGGTCCAGAACCTGCTGTGGGTCCCCGTCCGGCGCGACGGCCGCCCCGAGGTTCTGCTGCACGGCGATCTTCACCTTGTCCCAGGTGGGATCGTTCGTCGGGGTGAGATGAACGCTGGGCAGGGTGTCGAGGTACACCTTCAGGCCCGGGTCCGAGGAGAACACCTTCAGACCCGACTTGGTGACCGGCAGGAAGCCTTCGGACTTGATCCAGGTGTTGATCTGGTCCGGAGAGTAGTACAGCTCGTAGAACTTCTTGACCGCGTCCTGATTGCCGGGCTTTTTGAAGGCCATCAGGTAGTCGGTGACGCCGTAGGTCTGCGGCGGCCCGCCATCCCTGGTCGGCATGGGTGCGATGCCGTAGTCGATGTCGGGGTACTCGGCGTCGAGTTTTGTCGACAACAGCCCGAAGCCCACGACCATGCCTGCCTTGCCGGACTGGAACAGGGGAAAGACCCCGTCAGTGCGGTTGGTCTTGCCGGGGTTGTTCTGGGTGACCTTGTGCTTGACGGACAGGTCCTTGAGGAACCGCAGGGTTTCGACATTCCGCGGAGAGTCGATCGTCCACCTGTCGTCGGTCTTCCACCCGCCGCCGTTGTTGAACGTCCAGATCGAGAACTCCGCCTGCGCCTCCTCAGGACCCAGCGGCTGTGCGTAGCCGACGGTGCCGTCGCCCAACGCGGCGATCTTCCGCGCGGTGGTGACGAACTCGTCCCAGGTCTTCGGCGGTCCGGCGATGCCTGCCTTGGCGAACAGTTCCTTGTTGTAGAACAGGGCGCGGACCGACGACAGGTCGGGGAAGCCGTACAGCTTGCCGTTGTAGGTGCCGCTGTTGACGAAGGCGTCGATGATGTCGGTCTTCGTGCCGGCCGAGAGTGCGATCTCGTCGGAGTTGTAGAGCAGCCCGTCCTTGGCGTAGCTGGCGTAGGCGTTGAGGTTGAGGATGTCCGGCGGGTTGCCGTTCTGCACCATCGTGCTGGTCTGCTGATCGATGTCGTTCCAGCTCACGATCTGCAGGTTCAGCTTCACTCCGGTCTGCTGCTGGTATTTGGCCGCGAAGGCGTTCCAGAACGCCGCCGTGTGGTCCTTGCTCATTTCGGCGATCACGACCTTGATCTCCTTGACCGGGCCGTCGTCCGTGGCGCCACCGGCGTTTCCCGTGCCGGTTCCACCGCCACACGCGGTGAGCCCTAGGCCGAGTGCGATCACACCCGTCATCAGCGCCGTTCTGCCCTGTCGTATCACGAGTTCCTCCAGGTGAGATTTCTGTTGGTGGTCACGGGTCAACCGAGCGTCACGACCCGGCCTTCGCGGCGGGCGAGCTCCGCGGCGAAGACGAGTTCGTGCGCGGCCAGGGCCTCGTCGGCGGTGGCGTCGATCCAGCGGCTGTCGCGTGTCGCGACGGCCGTCACGAAGGCATCCATGAGCTCGGCGTCCCCGCCGCTGTGCCGGGAGAGCACCGGATCGTCCGCGTGGTCCTGCGCCGGGACATCGATGATCTGCGTCTGCCGGGTCCTGAAGTCGGTGACCCTGACGACTGAGGCGTCGCAGTAGATCTCCCCCAGCGTTCCGAAGATTCGGGTCTCTCGCGGACGGCTGGTGGAGAACGCCGTCATGGTGAAGGTCGCCGTCGCCCCGCCGTCGAACTCCATGGCGACGACCTGGTGGTCCACCACGTCGTTGTCGCAGGCCCACACGCAGCGCCCGTACGGGCCCGTGCGCAGCGCCTCGGTCACCGACTCGGCCGTCGGGTTCGGCGTGAGCACGCTCAGCGGCCAGGCGGTGTGGCCGGCGGCCAGGTACTCGCCGTAGTTTCGGACCGCGGAGTAGGCGCAGGTTCGCTGCAGGACGCAGTCCAGGCACCGGTCGGCGGCCTCCGCCGGGCGGTTGGCGGGCACGAAGAAGCTCAGGCCGCCGAAGGAGGAGACCGCACGTACCGGCCGGCCGACGATGTACCGCAGCCAGTCCAGATCGTGGCATGACTTGGCCAACAGCATCGGCGCGCCGGCGTCCTCGCGGCGCCAGTTGCCGCGTACGTACGAATGGGCGTAGTGGTCGAAGCCCACCGGCTCGACATGGTCCACGTTGACGATGTCGCCGATCCGGCCCTGGGCCAGCAGGTCCCGCAGCATCCTCGTGTAAAGCGTGTATCGCAGGACGTGGCAGACGCCGAAGACGATCCCGCTGCGCCGCACGGCCTCGATAACGCGGCGGCATTCCTCCTGCGTCGGCGCGATCGGCTTCTCCAGCAGTACGGAATACCCCGCTTCGGCGAAGGCGATCGCAGGTTCGACGTGGTCCGCGTCCTGGGTGGTGATGATCACGGTGTCGGCCGTCCGGGGCCCGGCGGCGGCATCACGCCAGTCGGCGAAGACCGCCGAGGCCGACAGCCCGTGGGTCGCCGCGATCGCAGCGCGCCGTTCCGGATGCGGCTCGGCCACCGCGACCACACTGGCCCGCTCCGGATGCCGCGCGATCCAGTGCCCGTACGTCTCGCCACGGTTCCCGGCGCCGACGAGGAGTACGCGTGGTGGTCGGACCAGTACCTCACCCTCGACCGCGGCCTGAACTGCCTGCATATGGCCTCCTCTGCGTTTTAATAATGCAATTGCGTTTCAAAAACAACCGTACGATAGGCTTGCGCCCGCAGACACGACAAGGAGCCGTCACCCAATCGTTACCGTCGGGTGTCGGCGCACCAGGCTGGAAGGAGACGCAGGCCGTGGCCAGCCCCACCGGACCTACACCCTCGGGCGGCGGTAGCGCGATGGTGTGGCCGCTCGGCAACAACCCGGCCGACGGCTGTTCCGGCCTGGCCGCCTCAGCGGCAGCAGTGGTGGGAGTCGCCGACCTGCGCACCGCGAACGCCGCAGCGGTCCTCGCCGCGGTCCGAGCCGTGACACGCCCTCCGCGGCTGGCCAACCTCGTGGAGACCACCAGGCTCTCCCGCCCGACGGTCGAGGTGATCGTTGAAGACCTCCTGCGCTGCGGTCTCATCGAAGACGCTCCTGCGACGTCGTCCCGAGGCGTACGGTCACCTGGCCGCCCCGCGCGGCGATTCCGTTTCCGGCCACGGGCCGGGTTCGTCGTCGGTGTCGACATCCGCGCCTACTCTGTGGGCGTGTGCCTGGCCGACCTCGACGGCGAGCCGGTGGCGGTACGGCACCGCACCGTGCGGCGTGATCTGACCGGACAGGCACGGGCCAAAGCGATGATCACGGTGGTGCGGGACGCGATGGAGCAGGTGGGTGTCACTCCCTCGCAGATCTGCGCGGCCACCGTGGGAACACCCGGCTGGGTTGAGGACAACACCCGCGTCCGATACGTCGACAACCTCAAGGACTGGGCCGAGGTGGACATCGCAGCCACCTTGAGCGAGCTACTCGGCTGTCCCGTGGCGGTCGACAACGATGCGAACCTGGCCGCGCTGGGCGAACAGTGGCGAGGGGTCGGAGCGACGACCAGCGAGATGATCTTCATCCTGCTGGGCGAACGGCTCGGCGCCGGAATCATCACCGGTGGCCGGCCACTACGCGGCCACCACGGCGCGGCCGGCGAGATCGGCTTCATGGTCTTTCCCGACGGCAACCCCTTGGCGGCGCGTGCCATAGGCGTGCCTGGGGCGCAGCGGCCTGGCATTGATCCCAGCAGCATCTACAGCGATGCCGATGTCGTCCACGGCGCCGCGGACGGCGACCCCGGGGCGATCAGCGCTCTGGAATCCGTGGGACGTCGGCTCGCCGAAGCCATGGCACCGGTCTTACTCACATTGGACCCGGCGCTTGTCGTGCTGGGAACCAGCCTCTTCGCCCGGCCGCACCTGGCCATCGCCTTCGACCATGTCTTGAAGGCCGCCGAACGCCATTCCCCGAGACTGCTTGTCGACCCGCCCGAATGGCGCATGTCAGCTCTCGGCGACGACGCCATCCTCACCGGCGCGGTTCGCTTCGCGCTCTCCGCCGTCGAGCGCATCCTGTTGACCCGCCCGACCACACTCTTCGGTCCTTAGGGCACCCGCCGCGTCTGGATCTCCATGACGAACAGCACGTGCAGGCGCTTGAGCCACACCGTATCGACCTGCAAGAAGTCGCCCGCCAGGATGCCGGCACCGGACAGGCCGCCCGGCCCTGGTCCTTTGGGAACGCATGGGAACGATCAACCGTAGCGAGCCGTAGGAACCCGCGATCAACCGGGCCTCTCATCGCGACCGTCCGAGGGTGAGCGCGTCAGCCGACACCGGCAGAGCCGTCTTGGTTGTCGCTGTGCCTCACTGGTGTTTGGATTGGGATCATGGCCCTCGACGAGCTGCGCGACCTGCTGAAACGCCACGCTCGACCCGATCTCAGGACTCCCATCGAGGATGTCCTGATCTTCAAGGCCGAGCAGCCTCAACCACCGATGCCGACGACCTACGGCAAGGTGCTGGCCGTGGTCGCCCAAGGCACGAAACGGTTCGCGCTGGGCGACCATCTGTACGAGTACCGCGAGGGCCAGTACCTCGTCGCCTCGGTCGACCTGCCCGTGACCAGCCATTTCGCCAAGGCCAGCCCCGATCTGCCAGGGCTCGGGGTCGGGCTGACCCTGCATCAGGCGAGCGTCGCCGAAGTGCTGCTGCAGGCGGCTCCGGGCGATCTGCCGGACCTCGGCGAGGGCGCGCCGCCCGGGCTGGCCGTCAGCACCGCCTCCGCCGAGCTCCTCGACGCCGTCATCCGCCTGCTGCGCCTGCTCGACCGCCCCCGTGACATCACCGTCCTCGCGCCTCTCATCAAACGGGAGATCCTCTGGCGGCTGATCACCAGCGATCAGGGCGCGATCGTGCGCCAGTTCGGCCTGCCCGACAGCAGCCTCAGCCACATCGCCCGTGCCGTTCAGTGGATCCGCGACCACTACGCCCAGCCGTTCCGCGTCGAGGACGTGGCCAAACTGGCGGGAATGAGCGTCTCGACCTTCTACCGCAACTTCCAGGCCGTCACCGGGATGAGCCCGATCCAGTTCCAGAAGCAGATCCGGCTCCAGCAGGCGCGGCTCCTGCTCTCCGCGGCCCCCGGCGACATCGCGACCGTCAGCCGCCGGGTGGGTTACGACAGCCCCTCACAGTTCAGCCGCGAGTACCGCCGCCGGTTCGGCGCCCCTCCCAGCCGGGACGCCACGCGCCTGCGCGCCTCCGCCACGGGGACCACCCGCTGACCGCGGTCCCCGTGGCGGGCTCACCCCTCCAGTACGCGGTCGAGGCGGATCGGCAGGGATCGTTGCCGAACCCCGGTGGCGTGCCAGACGGCGTTCGCGATCGCGGCAGCCGTACCGACGTTGCCGATCTCACCGGCGCCCTTGACACCCAGGGGAATGCCGGGTTCGTAGTCGGGCACGAAATCGGCCTCGATGTCGGGCACGTCGGCGTGCGCGGCGATGTGGTAGCCGGCGAAGTCCGCGTTGACGTGCCGGCCCGAGACCGGATCGCGGATGCCCTCCTCGTGCAGCGCCATGGACAGCCCGCCGATCATCCCGCCGATGACCTGGCTGCGGGCCATGAGCGGGTTGACCACGCGACCCACGGCGAACATCCCGAGCAACCGGCGCACCCGCACCTCGCCGGTCGCCGGATCGACCGTCACTTCGGCGAAGACCGCACTGTAGGAATGCCGCTCCCTGGACGGGAGGTCGCCGAGCAGCTGGGTGGTGTCGACCGTGACCGTCCCGCGGCATCCCTGGCGGCGCATCTGCGCCCCGGCCTCGGAGATCGCCCAGACCCAGGACGTGGTCCCCCGGGATCCGCCCGCGCTCCAGGCGGGGCCGAGGTCGCTGTCGGAGATCCGCAGCCGGATCCGCTCGGTGCCGACCGCCAGGGCGTCGGCGGCGACCGCGGTCAGCGCGGTGCGGGCGCCCGTGCCGAGGTCGGTGGCGCCGATGGCCACCGTGAAGGTCCCGTCCGGCTCGGCGGTGATCGACGCCGACGAGGGGAACGCCCCGGCGCTGAAGGACGTGGCGGCCAGCCCGGTGCCGACCAGCAGCGATCCTTCCCGCCGCAGCCGCGGCCGATGATCACGTGTCCCCCAGCCGAACCGGCGCGCGCCTTCCCGCAGGCATGCGACGAGATTCCGGTTGCTGAACGGCAGGCCGGACACGGGCCCGACCACCGGCTCGTTGCGCAGCCGGAGTTCGAGCGGATCCATGCCCAGCCGCTCCGCCAGCTCGTCCATGGCGGATTCGAGGGCGAACGACCCAGGTGCGGCACCGGGTCCGCGCATCGAGTACGGCGGCAGGATGTCGAGCGGAACCGCGGTGAGCCGGGTGCGGATCGCGGGTGCCGCGTAGAGGGTCTTGGTCAGCTCGGTGCAGCCCTCGATGTACTCCGCCAGCGGAGAGATCTCGAAGGCCGGCTCGTGCCAGATGGCCCGCAGACGGCCGTCGGCATCGGCGCCGATCCGGATCGGCTGATCGGTGGCCGGTCGCATCGCGGTCGCCAGGAACACCTGGGCGCGGGTCAGCGTGACCCGCACCGGCCGTTGGAGGCGCAAGGCGGCCATCGCGGCCAGGATCAGTTGCGGGCCGCACAGCCCCTTCGATCCGAACCCGCCGCCGACATGCTCGGTGCGGATGTGCACCTGATCCAGGCCCAGGGAGAACAGCGTGGCCAGGGCGGCGGCGACGACGAACGGCCCCTGGTTGGAGTCGACGGCCTCCAGCCGCTCGCCATCCCACCACGCGGTCGCCGAGTGCGGTTCCATGGCGCTGTGGTGCTCTTCCGGCGTGCGATACCGCTCCTCGACCACCACCGCCGACGCGGCCAGTTCGGCCTCCACGTCACCGGCGTTCACGGGCTCGTCAAAGAGCGTCATCGCCGGACGGCCCGACGGGTGATCGGCGGTGAACTCCGTGTCGTGCGGCTCCTCGTCATAGGTCACCGGCAGCGCCTCGGCTGCCGCCTGGGCCTGCTCCAGCGTCTCGGCCACCACCAGCGCGACCGGCCGGCCGGCGAAGGGGATCACCTCGTCCTGCAACAGCTGGAGCCCGCCGTCCGGGCCGAAGAAGCCCCCCGCCTTCGGGTTGAGGCGGAGCGCGTTCCGGTGGTCAATCACGCCCAGCACACCGGGCATGTCCTGGACAGCCGACGTGTCGATGTCGCGGATGCGTCCCCGGGTCACGGTGGACAGGACGACCGCGCCGAAGGCCAGTCCCTCGATCGGCACGTCGGCCGCGTAGCGTGCGGTCCCGGTGACCTTGGCCGGCCCCTCGATCCGGGGCCGCGCGACCCCGATGGCACCCGTTGTCATGTGTGGACCCCCTTGGCCCGGTCGGCCAGTTCGGTCAGGACGGCCACGATGAGGTTGCGGGCGAGCGTCACCTTGTAGCCGTTGCCGGGCAGCGGTTCGGCGGCGGACAGTTCGGCATC
This sequence comes from Streptosporangium sp. CA-115845, assembly GCF_050943795.1. Taxonomy (NCBI): domain Bacteria; kingdom Bacillati; phylum Actinomycetota; class Actinomycetes; order Streptosporangiales; family Streptosporangiaceae; genus Streptosporangium; species Streptosporangium sp. CA-115845. Next base: position 9,641,332 of record NZ_CP191988.1, read on the forward strand.
GGCGGCGGCCCGGAAGCTCTCGGCCGCGAGCGGGGCGCCCAGCAGAAGGGCCTCGGCGGTCCGGGCGCGCCATGGCCGAGAGGCGACACCGCCGAGGGCGATCCGCACCGAGCCGCCGTCGAGGTCCAGAGCCGCCGCGATGGAGACGGTGGCGAAGGCGTACGACGCACGCTCGCGGACCTTCCGGTAGCGCGACCGTGGAGAGGCCGCGGCCCCCGGGAGGGTGACCGCCGTGACCAGGGCTCCCGGCGGCAGCGCCGTCTCCCGGTGCGGCGTGTCACCGACGGGCGGATAGAACTCCGCCAGCGGGATCTCACCGGCGCCGTCGAGTGTCTCGTAGCGTACGACCGCGTCGAACGCCAGCATCGCCACCGCCATGTCCGAGGGATGGGTGGCCACGCAGCTTCGAGTCCAGTCGAGGATGGCGTGGTTGTGGTGTTCACCGGCGACAGCGGGACACCCGGTGCCGGGAACCCGCTTGTTGCACACCTGCGAGGCGAAGTACGCGCACCTTGTCCGCTGCAGCAGGTTGCCGGCCACCGTGGCCATGTTGCGGAGCTGGCCCGACGCGCCGGCCAGCACCGCCTGGCTCAGCGCCGGGTACCTCCGCCGTACCCCGGGATGGGCCGCGAGGTCGCTGTTGGTCGTCGTGGCGCCGATGATCAGCCCGCCGTCCGGCGCCTCGCGCACCCCGGCGAGCGGCAGGTGCCGTACATCGACCAGTCTGGCGGGCGCCTCGACCCCGTGCTTCATCAGGTCGACGAGGTTCGTGCCACCGCCCAGGTAGCGGGCGCCGCCGTCGGCTGCGATCAACGCGTCCGGGACGTCCACCGCGCGCTGGTAGGCGAACTCCTTCATCCCGCCACCTCCTCGCGGGCGGCTGTCTCAAGGACGGCACGCACGATCGACGGATACGCGCCGCAGCGGCACAGGTTGCCGCTCATCCGCTCACGCACCTCCGCCGCGTCCAACGTCGGCGCCGGGCAATCCGGTGACACGTCGGCGGTGACCGCACTGGGCCAGCCCGCCGCGTGTTCGGCCAGCATGCCGACGGCCGAGCAGAGTTGCCCGGACGTGCAGTATCCGCACTGGAAACCGTCGAGCCGGATGAACGCCTGCTGCATCGGCAGCAGTTCGCCGTCACCGGCGAGCCCCTCGACGGTCGTGACCTCGGCACCCTCGGCGGCGACCGCCAGCGTCAGGCAGGACACCACTCTCCTGCCGTCCATCAGCACGGTGCAGGCGCCACACTGCCCGTGGTCGCAGCCCTTCTTCGGCCCGGTGTGGCCGATGTCCTCGCGCAACGCGTCCAGCAGCGTCGTGCGGTTGTCGACGGTCGACCGGTACGTCACGTCGTTGACTCGCAGCGAGATCTCGCTGCGATGGTCGTTCGTCATCGTCCTTCCTTTCTCGGCAGGCATGGATTCATGTGACCAGCCGCGTAAGGGCGAGAACGAGCCTCAATACTCGCGCGTCCTTGCCCATTCCTGCTCCGCCGTGGCTTCACGTGCCCCGGAGGCTGCGCCGGGCCTGCGCGAACCGGGTGGTCTCGACGACGATCAGCGCCGTAAGGATGACCACCATGCAGGCCAGCCCGGCAAGCGGCGGGAGTCGAAGAACAGCTCGAAGGGCGTCGCCCGATGGTCCTCGCCGGTCGAGCGTACGGCCGGCAGTGCCTTGCCATGTCGCACAGTCATGATCGACCTCTAGTCGGAGACCAAGGCCGGGACCCGAGGCCTCCGGCAGAGGCCGAACGGGTCGAGGCGAGGTCGTGCCATGGCGGATTCCTTTTCGCTGAGGTCGGCGGAGCTCACAGGGCGGCCTTGCCGCCGACCGGGACCTCGTCGGTGTACCGCGACTCGTCGGCCAGCAGCGGCCGCAGTGCCGCGACCATCGCCTGGGCCGGCTCGGTCGCGAAGAACCTGGTGTGGGCCTCCTGGCTGACCCAGCCCTCGGTGACGTGGACGATGTCCGGGTTGCCGGCCGAGCGGCCGACCAGGAAGACGACGCAGTCATCGTTCGGCAGGGACGGCGCGTTGAGCAGGGCTTCGACCAGCTCGTCGCCCTTTCCGGGCTGCGCGGTCATCGTGGCGTGGAAGCCGTGGCGGATGGTCATGGGACTTGTCCTCACTCGCGGAGACTCGTGGAGCTCATCGCAGCCCACTGTCGGCGCGGCTCGGCCGCACCACATCAGTCATCCGACTCCGCGGTTGATCGTCGGCGGCACCCGATGACCTAACCGCTCATGACGTAACGACCCGGTACGGCGGGCAGTGCGACGACCCACCGGGCCAGGTCGGGAACGTTAGGTCATTTGACAGATGCGTGGTTCCCGCGCCTGTCCGACCATCGACACGTGACGAGTCCTCCAGTGCCGCCAGCCGTCCTGCGCATGCGCGAGGTCCGGGACCGGGCCCTGTTCGATGTGGACGACGGGCCGGTCACACCGTCGAACCGCGCCGAGCTGACCGCGCTCGCACACCTGCTGAACGCGCTGCTGGCCAGCATGGTCGTGTCCTCGTTGCAGTACGAGCAGCATGCGTCGCTCGTCCGCGCGCCGTCATATCGGCCGGTCGCGGAGTTCCTCCACACCTGCGCCGACCTCGACCGCGCCGGCGCACGGCTGCTCGCGACCCGCATCGGGCAGCTCGGATTCGTCGCCGAGTACGACCCGCGGCATCTGCCCGCCTGGTCACGTATCACCTTCCAGACATTCCCGGATGGAGACCTCGCCGGCATCGTGACGCAGGACCTCGTCGGGGTGCGAATCCTCGTTCAGACGCTGCAGGAGGCGGTGCGCTGGGTCGGGACCGACGATCCCACCACCCGGCGCCTGCTGGAGCGGCTGCTGGAGGACAAGGAGGCGCAGGCCGACGAACTCAGCGCGCAGTCACAGGCGAGAGCCGCTACCGGTCCGACAGCGCATCCCTGAGCCCGGCCCGCGTCGTGACGCCCAGCTTGGGGAAGATGCGGTAAAGGTGTGCGCCGACCGTGCGATGAGACAGGTACAGCCGCTCCGCGATCTGTTTGTTGGTCAGTCCGCTCGCCGCCAGCCGCGCGATCTGCAGCTCCTGCGCCGTCAGGGAGGCCGGGCCACCTGCCGACCCGTCGGCCTGCCGGTATCCGGTGGCGCGGATCTCCCTCCGCGTGCGCTCAAGCCAGGGTCCGGCAGCCATCGCGGCGAAGCCGTCACGCGCGGCGAGGAGGTGGCGGCGGCCCTCCGCGGCGGATCCGGACCGCCGCAGCCGCTCGCCGAGGACGAGCCGGATTCGGCACACATCCCACAGCCAGCGTTCCGCCGCGAGACCCGACACCAACGACTCCAGCCGTGTCGTCGTCACGTCGTCCTCGAACACGAGGAACTCCGCCGCCGCCTGAATCAGCGTCATCCTGGGCGACAGCGCGGATACGTCGGCGGCTCGCATCGCCTCGACGTGCGCCCTGGCTTCGACGGTGCGCCCGGTCCGCATCGCCGCCTCGGTCAGGTCGAACATGACCCAGGTGCAGTGGGGCACATGCGAGGCGAGGACTCCGGGCGGGCTCATCGCGGCAGCGTGGTGGAAGGCTGCGTCGAAGTCTCCCCGGCCCATCGCCGCGAGAGCGCGCGGATGCTGGGCGAACAGAACCGCGGCCGTCACACCGCGCGGGAGCGCCCAGTGGGTGATCTCGCCGGCGAGCGCGTACGCCTCCTCGAAGCGCCCTCGTCCGGCGGCGAGGATCGCCCTGTTGTACCGGAAGTACCACGCGAAGAAGGAGAAGCCGCTGGTGTCGCAGACCCGCTGTCCCTCAAGGGCGAGTCGCTCGGCCTCGTCCCACCGTCCGACGAGGTAGCCGTCCAGGCACAGGTGCATCAGGGCGCCGAGGTGCCGGCGCGGCGCTCCCCCGGCGCGTCCCTGCTGGACCAGCCGCCGCGAGGACTCGCGGCAGTCACCCAGGCGGTCCAGGTAGACCGACGCCGTGCCGATCCGCACGATCCTGGTGGGATCGGTTTCGTCGGCGAGCGTGTCGAGGATGGTCTGGCTTCTCGCCAGCGCCGACGCCCCCGTGCGGACCGGATCGGGAAAGGTCCTGCTCGCCAGTGCCAGGACGTCCGGCGGTCGCGGCTCCAGCCGCCGCAGCGCTCGATCGAAGGGTTCCCAGTACTCCGGGGCGCCGCCGTACCAGCAGAGCAGCATCAACGTGTGCATGGCCTCGATGAGCGCGGGATCTCCGGCCTGGTAGCCGTGGTCCGCGGTCTCGATGGCGCCGACCAGGAGCCGGTGGGCGGTGGCCACGTCGCCGTCCCCGTTGAGCATCAGGAAGGCGGCCGCGTTCGCCGCGTGGAGCGAGCCGGAGGAATCCGGGGCCGCCCGCCGCGCATCGGTCAGGAGCGTCCTCGCGTCGTCGATGGCCCCGCCGGCCTCGGCGCCGATGTAGGCGGCCTCGGAGAGCCGGCGGCCCCGGTCGGCGCTCGTCGCGCTCAGCTCGGCGGCGCGGATCAGCGCCGCGATCGCGGCGAACGCGTCCCCGCGGAGCATGACGCGATGCGCCGAATCCTCAAGCAGCGCGGCGACCGTTTCGTCCGGGCCGACGGCGGCCGCGGCAAGGTGCCACGCACGGCGTTCCCGGTCACCCATCAGGGCACCGGCGAGGGCGAGGTGCGCGCTCCGGCGCTCCTCGTGCGTGGAGCCTGCCACGATCGCCGACCGGATCAGCGGGTGGCGGAAGGCGATCCGCGCCGTGGCGTCGTCCACGCGCACCAGCTGCGCCCGCTCAGCCGGGGCGAGGTCGGCCAGCCCGGCCCCATCCTCAAGGGCGGCCCTGAGCACGCGAACGTCGCCGGTGCCCTCGAACGTGGCCAGCAGGAGCATCCTGCGGGTCGATTCCGGCAGATCAGCGATCCGCACGGCGAACATCGCCTGGAGCCGGTCGCTGAGCGGCACCATCTCGGGTTGCGCCACCGCCTGATGCGCCGCGCCGAGCAACGTGGACGGCAGCTCCGTCAACGCCAGCGGGTTGCCCTGCGCGAGATCGAGCAGCCGTTGCCGGATCCGCGCGGGCATCTCCGGATGGTTGGCATCGACCAGCCGCCCGGCCGCCTCGTGATCCAGCGGCTGAACCACGATCTCCGCCAATCCCCGCGGGTCCAGGAAGCTCACCGACCCGGTCCGCGCGGAGACCAGCAGACCGGCCCGGACCCCCTCCAGACGGCGCGCGACGAATCCGAGCACCACGGCGCTGGCCCGGTCGATCCATTGGACGTCATCCACCAGTAGGACGAGCGGAACCTCGGCGGCGACCGTCTTGACGAGCAGGAGGGCCGCGTTGCAGACCAGGAGGGCGTCCGTGGGCGCGCCGACACCGAACCCGAGCGCCACCGACAGCGCCTCCCTCAGACCTGGTGGCAGCCGCTCGATGTCCGCGCTCACCGGCAGGAGCAGCTGATTGAGGCAGGAGTAGCCGACGTCGGCCTCGAACTCGGACCCGGACGCGCGCAGCACCCGCATGTCCGCAGTGATGGCGAGTTCGGCCGCGGCGGCCATGAGAGCGGACTTGCCCACACCGGGTTCGCCCCGCATCAGCCGCGCGTCGCCATGCCGCCGGGCGCTGTCGAGAAAGCCCGACAGCTGTTCGAGCTCAGCGTGGCGGCCGAAAAGTTCAATGCTGGCCACAGGTACCTCACGGCGTCGGTTAGTGCCCACCAGCCACCCGGCGTGCCGCCCGGCTACAAGCTGCTGCGAGCATAGCCATCACACGATCGACCTCAAAGGATGCTTTCCCCTCTTCTCCACAAAAGGCGGTATTGGGCAAAAAGTCGCGACAATCGAGCAAGCAGCGCCCATGCCCCTGACACGTGCTCGGCGAGGGTGACCACCTCGCCACAGGCGTCCTGTCCTCACCGGCATTCGCCGCGAGCGTCCGATGCGGTCGCTCCTGTGGTGAGCGTCAGAGGGTGACGGTCACCCCGCGGGTCTCGCCGCCACAGGTGCGCGACGTCCGGTAGGTGATCTCGCCCCCCTTCAGGTGGCTCTCCCGCCTGTGCCACTTCGGAACCCCTCTCACGAGGCCTGATCCAGTGATTCGCCGGATCAGGAACCCGTGCCAGGCGATGGTGAATAATGGTCAGGGGCTCTATGTTTGCTCGTGCGGCGCACCGTCATCCCCCGGCATCGCGGCGATTACAACGGCGGAAGACGGCACGTCGCGACAGTGAACATCATTGATCACATCAACATTCGGAGTGACCAGAGCCGCGATAGCGGAGGACACGTGCGCGGTCGATCGCTCAGGGAGAGGACGCCATGACGTGGCTCGTCACCGGGGCGGCAGGCATGCTCGGGCACGAGGTGGTCGCGCTGGCGCGCGGGCGAGGGTACGACGTCGCCGCGCGAACCCGTCGGGACCTGGACATCTGCCACCGGGACCAGGTCGAGTCGGCCTTCCGGACGCTCGCCCCGCGGGTGGTGGTCAACTGCGCCGCCTGGACGGCGGTGGACGACGCCGAGGAACGGGAGCGAGAGGCCTACCGGGTCAACGCCGACGGCCCCCGGCTGCTCGCCGAGGCCTGCGCGCGGCACGGCGCCCGGCTGGTCCATGTCTCCACCGACTACGTCTTCTCCGGTGACGCAGGCGTCCCATACCGCGAGGACGACCCGGCCGAGCCGCGGACCGCGTACGGGCGGACCAAGCTGGCCGGGGAGAAGGCGGTCCTCGATACGCTGCCTTCCGCCGCCGTCGTCCGGACGGCCTGGCTGTACGGCGCCCACGGACCGAACTTCGTGAGCACCATGCTCCGTCTCATGACGGAACGGGAGACCGTCGAGGTGGTCGACGACCAGTTCGGGCAGCCGACCTGGGCCGCGGACCTCGCGGACCGGCTGGTCACGCTCGGCGGGCTCGGCTCCGCGGCGGGAGTGTTCCACACCGTCAACTCCGGGAAGGCCTCCTGGTTCGAGCTCGCCCAGGAGGTTTTCCGGCTGTCCGGCACCGATCCCGAGCGGGTGCGCCGGACGACCTCCGAGGCCTTCGTCCGCCCGGCGAAGCGACCGGCTTTCAGCATCCTGGACCACGCGCGGTGGCGGGAGCTGGGCCTGGAGCCGCTCCGCCCCTGGCGGGACGCGCTGTGCGCGGCCCACCCCGAGCTGGCGAAGCCCTTCCGCTGAGAGGGCGTACGCCCGCCGGTGACGGTTCGCGGTCGGCGCGCGACGCGATGACCGCGAACCGTCACCGGCGGGCCGGCGAGTTCCTACCCGCGGGCGTGCGAGGCGTAGAAGGCCAGGCACTCCTCATAGGAGGGCAGGAGACCGCCCGCGCGCGTCTCGGCGAGGGTGGGCGCCGCGGCGTCCTTGGGCGACAGGAGCGGTTCGATGTCCGCCGGCCAGGTGATGCCCAGTTCGGGATCGAGTGGGTGGATGCCGCGCTCCCTGGTCGGGTTGTAGCCCTCCGAACACAGGTAGATCACGGTCGCGTCGTCCGTCAGCGCGAGCAGGCCGTGCCCCAGTCCCTCGGACAGGAACACTCCCCGGTGGTCCTCGTCGTCCAGGCGCACCATCTCCCACTGGCCGAACCTCGGTGAGCCGACCCGGATGTCCACGATCACGTCCAGCATCGCTCCTCGCACGCACTTGACGTACTTCGCCTGGCCCGGTGGCACATCGGCGACGTGAATCCCGCGCAGGGTGCCCCGGCGCGAAACGGAGCAGTTGGCCTGGGAGAGCCGCAGCCGCCGTCCGGTGACCGCGTGGAACTCCTCCTCGCGGAACCATTCGTGGAGACCTCCCCGATCGTCGACGTGGATTTTCGGGTCGTCAATCCATGCGCCTTCGATTTTCAGTGGCTGCATCTCGACTGCTCCTGATCCCGGCCGTTTACCGGATCGTGTAGAACGTACTGTGGCCTTTCCCGCCACGATCCAATGCTGACCGCAGATGGTCCGATTCGGGTGTCCCGCCGACGGTCGTGATACCAAAGTCGACGCGGCTCATACTTTAGTCGGAAAGCAGGCTCCGTATCGGCGACTTCGGTTGAGACGGGAGATGCCGACGACCGATTCCCGCCGCCCCGATCGGCCCTAATGTTGAATCGTGCGTAAATCCTTACAGCTCATCGGGTTCATCATGATCCTCGAAGGCGTAAGCGGGACCATCGACCAGATAGCCGTCCAGCCCATCCTCGGCGTGGTGCTCAACTTCTTCAACCGTGTCGTCGTCAATAACGTGGCCTTCCTCGAAGGTTACGAGATCTACGCGAACCTGATCCTGGCGATCCTCGGGATTGTCGTGATCATCTCCGCGGAAAGGGCTCCGGCGTCTTAGCCTCCCGCGTTCTCCGCCCCACCTATTCAATGCCGGGATATCAGCGGAGGCCGTGAACGAACTGTCACGACCATTACCCACCTGTCCGACATCCCGTACGGCCGGCTTGGGCTCTGCCTGCTCGGCACCGTCCTGATCGGTGTCGTGGCGGCGAGCCGGCCGCCCCGGCGGGCCTCGCGGATGAACATCCTGCGGGCCGTCCAGCACCGGTGAGCCGTCGATGTGTGACACGACCGACGTCCGCCGGGGGCGCGCTCCGGCGCCCCCGAATGTCCTAGGGTGACGACATGGCCGAGATCTCCGTTCCGGACGGATCATGGATGTTCGACAGCGAAATCCTCAGGATCGTGCCAGGCGGGGACAGTGACGTCCACGAACTACGCAAGACGCTCGGCGAGCTGGAGATTCCCCTCGCGGCGATCGCCGGAGCGTCGTTCGAACCCTCGCGCAAGGGCGGCAACCTGCAGCTCCGCCTGCGGCCCGGAGCCGATCCGCTGACCGACGTGGTCACCGGGCGGCTGTCGGGGTCCGCCGACCCGTACCGGCTGGCCATCCCCAAGGGGCGCACCGGAGCCGCCGAGTACTTCGCCGACGAGATGCGCACCCACCTGATGCTGGAGCAGGTGCCGAGCGGTCCCTGCGAGTCGTTCCTGCTGCCCGGCCCCGCCGTACCGGTCTCGGCCTCGGCGGGTGACGGCACGGTGAACTTCGACGGTGAGCTGATTCGCCTGGAGTGGAGCCTGTTCGCCAAATCGGTCAAGGAGGCGGCGGGTCCGCAGACGTTCCCGCTGCGGGATGTGGAGGGCGTGGAGTGGGCCCCGCAGACCGGTGTCGGCTACGGCCGCCTCCGCTTCCGTCTCAGGGGCGCCGCCCCCGCCGCGGCACCGGAGAAGGACCTGCACTGCCTGGCCTGGAGCATTCAGCGGTACGGCGGCTCGACCGTCCTGGTCGCCGCCGCCGTGCTGGCCCGGCTGTCGCCCCGTGCCGAGGAGCCGCCCGCGCTGCCGCCGAGCCGGCCGGACGATCGGCGGCAGCGCCTGGCCGAACTGGAGGATCACGACGCCCTAGTGCGCCGCCTGGCCGAACTCGGCGATCTGCACCGCTCCGGTGTGCTCACCGACGAGGAGTTCAGCTCGGCCAAACGGTCGCTGCTGCGCCGGATGAAGCTCTAGCCAGGGCCCCCGTGCCGCGTCCTAGACTTACCCGGGATGGATGAATTCGCCGCGCCACCCGCGTCCCGGCGCAGCGTACGCGACTGGCTCGTGGACATCGGCCTGTTCCTCTTCGCGGCGGCCTTCGGAATCATGACGGCCGCCGAGCGCATCCAGATGCCCACCCAGGACGTGTTGCCCTGGGTGTTCCAGCTCGACCAGGTGATCGGCGTGCTGGGCTGTGCCGCGCTGTGGCTGCGGCGGCGCCATCCGGTCGAGCTGGCCCTGGCCCTCGTCGTCCTGTCGGCCTTCTCCGAGCTGGTCGGGGGCGCCATGCTGGTGGCGCTGTTCACGGTGGCGGTGCACCGGGCGGCGCGGACCACGTTCGTCGTCTTCACGCTGAGCCTGCTCGCCGCGCTGGTCTACGCCGTGGTCAGGCAGGAGGTCGGCGCGCCGCGCGAGCTGCTGTTCCTGCTGGGGGTCGCGACCCAGGGCTCCGCCATCGGCTGGGGCCTCTTCGTGCACCACCGGCGCCGGCTCCTGCTGTCGCTGCGGGAGAGCGCCGCCAGGGCCGAGGCCGAGGCCCAGCAGCGCGCCCGCGAGGCGATCGCCAGGGAGATCCACGACGTCCTCGGGCACCGGCTGTCCCTGCTGAGCGTGCACGCGGGCGCGCTGGAATTCCGGCCGGACGCCCCCGCCGAGGACATCGCCCGCGCGGCCAAGGTGATCAGGCAGAGCGCCCATCAGGCGCTGCAGGATCTGCGGGAGGCCATCGGCGTGCTGCGGGCCCCGGTCGGCGAGCTGTCGCAGCCGTCCCTGACCGACATCGAGGAGCTCGCCGCCGAGTCCCGGCGGGCCGGGATGCGGGTGAACCTCACCCAGGAGGTTCCCGGGAGCGTTCCCGGCCGGAGCGCCGGCACCGCCTACCGGATCGTGCAGGAGGCCCTCACCAACGCCCGCAAGCACGCCCACGGGGCACAGGTGTGGGTGCACACGACGGGGACGCCCGGCCAGTGGCTCTCGATCGAGGTGCGCAACTCCGCGCCCGCCGCCCCTCCCTCGGCCGCCCCCGCACCCGCACCCGGCGAGGGCTCCGGGCAGGGGCTGGTCGGGCTGGCCGAACGTGTCACCCTGATCGGCGGGCGGCTGGAGCACGGGCCCACCGCCGAAGGTGGCTGGCGCCTGTCGGCCTGGCTACCCTGGCCGGTATGACCTCCCAGCAGCCACGGCAGGTCGGCGTGCTCATCGTCGACGACGACCCCCTGGTACGCGCCGGGCTGGTGATGATGCTGGGCGGCACGCCCGATCTCAGCATCGTCGCGGAGGCGGGCGACGGGAGCGAGGCGCTCTCGCTGGCCGCCCGGCATCGTCCCGACGTCGTCCTGATGGACATCCGGATGCCCGTCATGGACGGGCTGACCGCGACCAGGGAGCTCCGCGCCCGCCCCGGTGCCCCGGAGGTCATCGTGATGACCACCTTCGACGCCGACGACCACGTCCTGCGCGCGCTGCGCGCGGGAGCGGCCGGCTACCTGCTCAAGGACACCCCGCCCGCGGAGATCGTGGCCGCGGTGCGCCAGGTCACCCTGGGCAACCCGGTGCTCTCCCCCGCCGTGACGCGGCGCCTCATCGCCCGGGTCGCCGACGACGGCGAGAACGAGCGCCGCACCCGGGCGCGGGAGCGGCTGGCCCGGCTGGCCGGCCGGGAACGCGAGGTGGCCATCGCGGTCGGGCAGGGCAGGTCCAACGCCGAGATCGGCGCCATGCTCCACCTCAGCCTGGCCACGGTGAAGACGCACGTGTCCAGCGTCCTCACCAAGTTCGGCCTCAACAACCGGGTCCAGATCGCGCTGCTCGTCCACGACGCGGGCCTGCTCGACGACCCGCGCTGACTCAGCCGGCGGCGCGCTTGGACTTCCACCAGGAGGGGTTGTCGGCGTACCAGCGGACGGTCTCCGCCAGGCCGTCCTCGAACGCGGTCAGCGGCCGGTAGCCGAGAGCGCGCAGCTTCGTGTCGTCGAGCGAGTAGCGGCGGTCGTGACCCTTGCGGTCGGTCACCCGCTCGACCATGGTCCAGTCGGCCTCCAGCGCGTCCAGCAGCCGCTGGGTGAGTTCCAGGTTGGTCAGCTCGGCGGTGCCCGCGATGTGGTAGACCTCGCCGGGCTCGCCCTGTTCGGCGACCAGCCGGATGCCCCGGCAGTGGTCGTCGACGTGGATCCAGTCGCGGATGTTGCCGCCGTCGCCGTACAGCGGAACCTTCCTGCCCTCCAGCAGGTTGGTGACGAAGAGCGGGATGACCTTCTCCGGGAACTGGTACGGCCCGTAGTTGTTGCCGCACCGGGTGATCGACACCGGCAGCCCGTGCGTGATCGCATAGGCGCGGGCGATCATGTCGCCGCCCGCCTTGGCCGCCGCGTACGGCGAGCGCGGGCAAAGCGGGGCGTCCTCGTCCCAGGAGCCCGTCTCGATCGACCCGTACACCTCGTCCGTCGAGACCTGGACCACCCTCGGCGTGCCCGCGTCCAGGCAGGCCTGCATCAGCGTCTGGGTGCCGAGCACGTTGGTGCGGACGAACTCGCCGGCCCCCTCGATCGACCGGTCGACGTGTGACTCGGCCGCGAAGTTGATCACGATGTCATGGCCGGGGACCACCCGGCCGAGCAGTTCGGCGTCGCAGATGTCGCCCTGCACGAGCTCGTGCGGCACCCCCTCCAGATTGGCCGGGTCCGCGGCGTACGTGAGCCGGTCGAGCACGGTGATCCGGGCGTCCCGGGTGGTGCGGACGAAGTGCGAACCGATGAATCCGGCACCGCCGGTGACGAGGATTCTCATGAGCGAGACGCACCTTTCCGTCTGGATGGGACCGCAGGCGGCACGTACTACCGGGCCGGGCACCATTCCAGCACAGCCGGGGTCCCTTGGGGCCTGTTACGCGCCTGCTCGAATGGGCCCATCGGGTCCGCCGCGACGGTGCGTGACGGCTGCAGTGGTGATCACAGCCCGGCCGCGCTGAAATCGATTCGGCCGCTCGCGCTCCGCCGTCGCGACGAATCCGGCATCCGCCCCAGTCGTTTTCGTCGCCCCTGGAAGCTTCCAGGTTCCCGTACACCTGGTCTCGACCAGCGCCCCACTCCGTGGGTGAGCCCTCGATCTCGGCGCCGGGCTCAGATGTCGATGATTTCGCAGATGACGGCGCCGGTCGCGATGGTCTGGCCTCCGGCGACGCTGAGGCTGGTGATCATGCCTGGTTTGTGGGCGGTGATGGCCTGCTCCATTTTCATGGCCTCGATGACCACCACGAGGTCGCCGGTGTCGACCAGGTCCCCGTCGGTCCTGGCGACCATCACGACGGTGGCCTGCATGGAGTTGACCAGTGCGTTTCCCCCAACCGGCAGCTGCTTGGCCATGTCGACGCCGCGTCGCGGCGTCCTGGGCGCCGGAGCCGGTACGGCAGGGCCGAAGCCCGCGGGCAGCACCACCTCCAGCCGCCTGCCGCCGACCTCGACGATCACCCTTTCCCGAAGTCGCGGCACATCGATGTCGCCGGGTCCGGCGTAGGGCGGGATGGTGTTGTCGAACTCGGTCTCGATCCAGCGCGTGTGGACGGTGAAGGGCGTGGAGGTGAACGCCGGATCCGCCACGATCGCGCGATGAAAGGGCAGCACGGTCGGCACCCCCTCGATCTCCAGCTCTGCCAGCGCCCGCCGCGACCTTTCCAAGGCCTCCGTACGGCTCTGCCCGGTCACGATGAGCTTGGCCACGAGTGAGTCGAAGGCCTGCGGCACCGTCTCCCCCGCCTCGTAGCCCGAGTCGAGTCGGACTCCAGGCCCCGACGGGATGCGCATGGCGGTGAGCGTGCCGGGCATGGGCAGGAAGTCACGGCCGGCGTCCTCCGCGTTGATACGGAACTCGATCGAGTGGCCGCGCACCACCGGGTCGGTGTAGCCCAGCGGCTGCCCGTCGGCGATGCGGAACATCTCTCGCACCAGGTCGAGGCCCGTCACCTCCTCGGAGACCGGGTGCTCGACCTGCAGGCGGGTGTTGACCTCCAGGAAGGAGATCGTGCCGTCCCTGGCGACCAGGAACTCGCACGTGCCCGCCCCGACGTAGCCCGCCTCCTTCAGGATCGCCTTGGAGCTGCGGTAGAGGATCTCGGTCTGCTCGGCGCTGAGGAACGGCGCGGGCGCCTCCTCCACCACCTTCTGGTGGCGGCGCTGCAGCGAGCAGTCACGGGTGCTGACCACGACCACGTCGCCGTACCTGTCGGCCAGGCACTGGGTCTCCACATGCCGCGGCCGGTCCAGGTAGCGCTCAACGAAGCATTCGCCCCGTCCGAACGCCGTCGTCGCCTCCCGGACGGCACTGTCGTACAGGTCCAGGATCTCTTCGAGCGTCCTGGCGACCTTCAGCCCGCGCCCGCCACCGCCGTACGCGGCCTTGATCGCGATGGGCAGCCCGTGCTCGCGCGCGAAGGCGACGACCTCCGCAGCGCCCCGTACGGGCTCCTTGGTGCCCGCCACCAGCGGCGCGCCCACCCTGGCTGCGATGTGCCTGGCCTGGACCTTGTCGCCCAGCGCCGCGATCGCCTCGGGGGACGGCCCGATCCAGGTGAGCCCCGCGTCGATGACGGCGCGGGCGAAGTCGGCGTTCTCCGCCAGGAAGCCGTAACCGGGATGCACCGCGTCGGCGCCGGAGTGCTCGGCGATCCGCAGCAGCTTGGCGATGTTCAGGTACGTCTCCGCCGGCGACTGGCCGGCCAGCGCGTGTGCCTCGTCCGCCATTCTGACGTGCAGCGCGTCCAGATCCTGTTCGGCGTAAACCACCACGCTGCGCAGCCCGGCATCCTTGCACGCACGCGCCACCCGAACGGCGATCTCACCGCGATTGGCGATCAGGACCTTTCTCATCACGCGTTCCTCCGTGAACGTGGTGACCGACAACCCGGGAGTGGCTCAAACCCTGTGCAGCGCTCGGTCGGAGCGCGCCGATATGGCGATAGCGGTGAGGACCAGCCCTTCTCTGGCCATCCAGCGTCCGCGGAACCCGGTCAGCGGCCGGCCGAGCACGCTGGGCCCGGTCACCAGCAGGCGGGCGAAGAAGATGCCGCGCACCGGATCGAACGTCACCGTCGCGCTCTCGAAGTCCAGCCAGCGTTTGGTCAGCGGGAACCACGCCTTGTAGACGGACTCCTTGGCGCTGAAGAGCAGGCGGTCCCAGGACGGGCCTGGGTGCTCCCGGGCCAGGACCCGGATGGCCTCGCGCTCCTCGGGCTTGGAGATGGCCTCCAGAACTCCGCTGGAGATGGCCTTGTCAGGTTCGGCGTCGATGCCGATCGTGAGCCCCTCGCTGCTCGCGCCGACCACGGCCGCGCGATAGCCCGTGCAGTGGGTGATGCTGCCGACCACGCCCTTGGCCCACTGGGGCTCGCCGCACACGCCGGGCAGCACCTGCTGCGGGGGCAGGCCGAGCGCGCCCATGGCCTTCCTGGCGCACATCCGCGCCGTCGCGAACTCCGCGCGCTTCTGCTCAACGGACCGGCTGACCACCTCTGCTTCCGCGGGAAAGAGCATGGCGTCGGCGTGGTCTTCGAAGGTATCGACGGCCATTGCCCATGGCGGCAGGATATTCGCGATCAAAGCCTCAGAGTTCACGATTTCACTGTAGGCAGGCCCTGAACGCGGGAAAATCGTCACGACGCCCTTCTGGGGTCGCGCAGAGCTCAATCAGGGGGCAGGCGGGGTCACCTCGTCGGTGTGATCAGCGAGGCGTCGATCGCCCGGTTGACGGCGTCGATGCGCGAAGCCGCCCCGAGTTTCACGAAGATGTTGCGTAGGTGGCGCTTGACCGTGGCTTCCGTGGTGTTCAGCCGGGAAGCGATCTGCCTGTTGCTGAACGCCTGGGCGACCAGTTCGAGCACCTCTCGCTCCTTGCTCGTCAGGACCTCGGTGCGCGCTCTCTCCATATGGGCGAGGCTCTCCGGGGAGACGACCAGGATGAGGCGATCGGGTTCGTAGTGCACGCTCCTGATCGCCGCCACGAGTTCGTAGCGGTGTACGGTCTTGAGCAGGTAGCCCCGGATGCCGGCGGACAGCAGCTGCCGCAGAAGGTGCGGCCCGTCATACATGCTCAGGATGATGATCTGGGTGGCCGGCGAGATCGTACGTGCTCGGGAGACGGTGTGCGCGACCCCGTCACCGGGGATCTCGACATCGAGCAGGAGGACGTCAGGGCGCTTCTGCGAGACCAGTTCCAGGGCGGTGACCGAGGTGCCGGTGAGATTCTGTCGTCCTCGCAGCTGACAGTCTTCCCCGGCGAAGAACTGAACGCCCTCCCCTGAGCCCCGAGTCCATGAAGACGGCGTAGGGCCAGTGGTACGCGAACGGCGGCCACCCCTCACGGGGTGGCCGCCGTTGTGCTGTTCCCAGAGCTGGGATCGAGGTGTTGCTCCAGTCGCTCGATGCGTGCGACGAGTGGCTGCAACCGTCGTTGACGGCACGGCCTCTCCTGACGAGGCCAAGAGGGCTCCGGGAGCGGCTCCATAACTGAGAAACGTGGTCTGGATACCACTTCTCAGTTAACCTCAGTGGTATGAAGCACGACGAGGTGGAAGCAGCGCTCCAGGCACTCGGCCGTGGCGTCACCGCCGATGACCTGGAGACGGACACCCTCGATTTCAAGCTCGTGGCGGATTCCCCCAAGGCGACGCTGGGGCTGCTGGCCGACGCCCTGGTCTGCTTCGTCAACGCTCAGGGCGGCACCGTGGTGCTGGGGGTCGACGACAGGGCCCGTGAGCGTGCCGATGCCCTGCGTGGGGTGCCATCGACATACACCGTTGACCAGATCCGCAAAGGAGTATTTGACCGAACAAGACCGCACATCACACCTTTTGTCAATGAACTCATGGTGGACAACGCCCGGTTGATCCTGGTGACCGTTCCGCCGGGGGTGCTTCCGCACAGCAACGCGGCCGGCCTCGCCACTCGCCGTCTGGCTAAGGAGTGCCTACCGTTCCCACCTGACCAGCAGCGCGAGGTCATGATCGCCCGCGGCCAGGTCGACTGGTCCGCGGACATCTCCAGCGCCGGCCTGGCCGACCTCAGTGCGGTGGAGCTCGACAGGCTCCGTCAGCTGTTGACGTCCAGCGGCCAAGACCACCTTGCCGCCCTCGACGACCGCCCCCTGCTGGAGGCCCTGCGGTTGGTCACCCCCGACGGGGGCGTTACCAACGCGGGAGTGCTCATCCTCGCTGAGGAACAGGTACTTCAGCAGATCGTGCCAAGTTACGGATACTCGTACCAGTTCCGGCCAACTCTGGGATCAGAGGCCACCGGCCGGACGCGCTCCGCTCGGCCGCTGCTCGCCGCGATCCAGGCCCTGGTGGACACCATCGACGCCCGGCGCGAGATACACCCGCTGAACCTGAGCGGCGGAGTTCAACTCCAGCTCACCGACTATCCCGATCAGGCCGTACGAGAACTGGTCGTCAACGCCTTCATCCACAGGTCGTACGAGACCGGTGGGACCGTGGACGTCGAGCACTCGCCGGAACGGCTGGCGATCATCAGTCCTGGCGGCCTGGTAAGTGGGGTGACCGCGCAGAACATCCTCACCCACCCGTCGACGCCCCGCAATCGCCTACTCACCGAGACGGTCTCCAGCCTGCAACTCGCCGAACGAACCGGACAGGGGGTGGACCGGGCCTATCGCGAGATGCTGCGGGTCGGCAAGGAACCCCCCTTGTTCGAGGACAGCGGCACCCTCGTACGGGCAACCCTGACCGGCGGGATCGGCAACGACTCCTTCGCCCGCCTCGTCGGCGGCCTCCCCGCCAGGGCGGCACGTGATGTCAACGTACTCCTGGCCCTGTCCCACCTGCGGCATAGCGTGACCATAGACGCACTTCAGCTCGCCGTCATGATCCAACGCTCTCCTGGCGAGGCCCAGGGTGTGCTTCAGGTGATGGCGGACGAATACCACCTACTGGAGCCGACACGCCGGACGGCCGCCAAGGCGTTTCCGGCCTATCGCCTGCGGTCGGAGGCCGTGGCCATGATGGGCCGTGCGATCACTTACCGCCGCCGAAAACTCGACGAGACAGACCAGAAGATCATCGACCACATCCGGGAGTACGGGTTCGTCACCAACCGGACGCTTCAACGACTGTTCGACATCCATGTCTTCGCCGCACGGGACATCCTGACCAGTCTCCGCGAACGAGAACTTCTTGAAAAGATCGGAGACGCCCAGGGAGGAACCGGAGTCCGCTACGGCCCAGGACCAAAATTTCCCCGATAAACCTGACCGCCGCCCACGGGGATGAGGTGGCGCGGCGGGTACGTCACGGGGGCGGACCATACCCGTCGTGCCGGTTCAGGGGGTGGTACGAGGGCGGGCCGGGTGGGCGGCCCGCCCGGGTCACGCACCGCGTTTCGCTTTCGCGCGGTACGTCGTGGACGGCACGGCGGCCCCGGGACCGGGGAAGGGAGGGGGCCGCCGTGCCCGCTCATCAGAAGTGGCCGATGGTGGCCGAGCCGGAGGTGAGTGCCCAGCGGTGCAGGAGCGCGGTCGTCTCGGCCTCGCGCATCTGGGCCTTGAGCCCGTCGATGGTCCGGTCACAGATGATCAGCGGTTCGGGGGTGGGCCAGGTGGCGATGGCGTGGAAGAGGCGGCTGCCGGTGCCGTAGAGGACGGACCAGCCGGGCCAGGTGATCTCCAGCATCGCGGCCTCGGCGCGGGCCTCGTGGTCCCAGGTGTACTGGGGTACGGAGGCGGTGTCGGCGTGGCCGTCGCGGTGGCGACCTCGGGCACGGGCCAGACAACGGCGAATCATGAGACCACCCGCCCGGCCCGCTCCCGCTCCGGAGTTTCCCGCTCTCGTATCTCCCGCTCCTGCTCCTGCTCCGGAGTTTCCCGCTCTCGTATCTCCTGCTCCTGCTCCTGCTCCGGAGTTTCCCGCTCTCGCGTCTCCCGCTCCCGCTCCGAAGTTTCCCGCTCTCGCGTCTCCCGCTCCTCCGAGGCAGGGATCGCCTGCGTCCGCTGTTCGCGTGCCGCCCGCGCCGCCGCCTGTTCCTCCGCCTCGCGGGCGAAGGTCTCCTGCCGGTCGGTCTCGGCCCGCAACGCCTCCAGACTGTCGCCGTCGACGGTCCGCTCGGCCCCGGCGTAGAGCGCGACCGTGGAGAAGGGCCGCTCCCTGCTGGCCCACAACCGTCCGGCATCGCTGAGGATCAACCGCCAGCCGGGGATCGTGCTCTGGGGAGCCGCCGTCTCGGGAATCGCCGTCTCGGGAATCGCCGTCTCGGGAATCGCCGTCTCGGGAATCGCCGTCTCGGGAATCGCCGTCTCGGGAATCGCCGTCTCGGGAATCGCCTTCTCGGGACTGGTGGGCTCTGGGTGGGGGGAACTACCATCTCTCACTGATTGGACCTCGATCCGATCAAGGGCCCGTCCGGTCGTTTCCAGCGTGGGACGGGCCCGCTTCATGAAGCGGGGCAGGATCTGGAGGGGTTCGCCGTACCGGCCGGGCGGCCGATACGAAGCCGAAATGACCGCCGAGCGGTTCGGTGCGCAGGTGGTTCTTCGCCCGGAGCGGGGCACCAGGCGGCGCCCACATCCGAGCCGGAGCGGCCCGGTGCGAGCGGACCTGGACGGCGACGCCGGACGCGAACGACAGAGCACCCGCCGAGGCGACGCCGGTACGGACGGCTCGACGGCCGGGCTCCGCTCGGCACGACGCTGAGCGAGGATCGGCGAAATCCCCTCGGCCGGGGCCGACCCGGCACGCCGCTGAACGGATACCGGCGCGACCACCTCGGCGGACCGCTGAGCGGGAATCGACGGAATCGTCTCGGCCGGGGCCACGGGAGCGGGCTCGAAGCACGGCAGGGAACGGTCTCCGGTACGACGGACCCGCAGCCGGATGTCCAACAGGTCGCCGGAGGGCTGGGCGTACTCGTGATCGGCGGGCCGATCGGGACAACCGTGCGCGTACGGGGCATGCCCACAGACGGCACACCCCATCGGCATCGGCGGCACCTCGACGAAACAGCCACAGCCGCCGATCGCCTGTCTGTCGAGAACTGGAGCCCTAGGGTTGCTCACGGGTCAGGACCTACTTCCTGATCAAGGGCCCGTCACGGTGTTCCAGCACCGGGCGGGTCCGCTTTATGAGTCTTGGGGCGGATTTCGAGCCTCTACAGCTCTTCTCTGCATGTGCTCGTTCATGCTCGTATCCGTATGAGTGCCTATGAGCATGGCCGTCTATCTTCTTCGCATGATCGAGTTTGAGCGCGATCGGCCGATAGGGCTGGTGGTCGAAGTACAGCGATGTGTTCAGAGGTTCACTCGCGGGGTTCGAGGCAGCGGCCATCGACATCCGCGCCTACCACGCATTGTCCATCCCTGGACTGTTGCAGGTGCCGGACTACATGACCGCCATCTTTCGGAGAGGTCGGGTCATGGACGAAACCCTCATTGCCCGGCGCGTTGAGGCACGCCTTGCCCGGCAAGAGATCCTCCGACAGGACAATCCGCCCAACCTGTGGGTCATCCTCGACGAGGCGGCGTTGCGCAAGGTGGTCGGCAGCCCAGAGATCATGGTGCAGCAGTTGGAGCATGTGATCGAGCTATCAGCGCGAGATCACATCACCGTCCAAGTTCTCCCTGATGCCGCCGGCGCACACGCCGCCATGGAGGGCTCGTTCATGATTCTCGACTTCAAAGAGGGAGACGGCTCGATCGTCTACGTAGAGACGGCCATGAGCGACCTGTACTTGGAGACCAAAGAAGAGTTACGTGGTTATACGCTCATATTCGACCATGCGCGTGCGTCGGCACTCAGCGCGGAGGTTTCCGCCGCGTACCTGACCAAAGTCATTGATCATCTTAAGTAGAGGCGAGCATCATGGAATCCATCCATCCCGACCTCATCTGGATCAAAAGTAGCTACAGCGGCCCCAACGGAGACGACTGCGTGGAGGTAGCCATCAACCTGCCAGGCATCGTCGCCGTCCGCGACAGCAAGGACCCATCCGGACCCGCGCTGACCTTCTCCCCCGCAGCCTGGAACAACTTCCTGACCGGCATCCGCAACGGAGAAATCTAACCGGACGCGAGTGCCGCACGGCCGAGGTTGCCTCGGGTGCGCCCAGCCGTGCGGCAAGCGCAGGACCTCGTCCTCACGTCGCACCCGGTCTTGGGCGGTCAATCCACCGCCTTCCGGATACCCCATAATTCCGGAATATCAAATACGAAGTTTCCAAACAATCGCATATCATCGTCGACGGCATAATTTCCGGACTTCAACCTCAATAGCCAGCCCAACTTCGTAGCCCATTACCCGGATCACTGTTGCGCTACGCACAGTGATTGGCAATGATGACCACATGCACACCCCAGTCGAAGTCAAGCCAGACTTCATTGAGCATGCAGCCCGGCAAGATGATCCGACAAGGGGTGCCGAAAAGACAGCTCGCGCTCAAATACGAGTGCACTTTAGTACGCGAGAAAGCGAGCAGACGAAAGAGCAGGTCGAACACTGGATAGAAGAGGGAGTGTATCCCTACAGTGGCCTACCTAGGTCGGATGTCGAAGTTGCCGAGCGAGCCACGTTCGATGATGTCGCAGTGTTTTTGAGCCGTCATTTTAAGGGTGGGAAGCAAGCTTGACGCACCCAGTTGGTCTTGCTCAGTGAGGCGCTTCGCAGGCAGCCCGCTTCCATATCCAAGGTGCTCGAAGATCTGTTCAGTCTTTCGGTGGCACAGAAGGAGCAGATCGAAAGCCTGGTAAGTCGGGCCAGTCTGGGGAACATAGTCGCAGCAAACGCGCAGACCGTCGATCGAGTCGATTTCCTGATGTTGCTGCGCAACCTGATCTACGGGCCGGAGGCGAAGTGGGAGCTACGCGAGCGGGACCAACTCCATCGAATGCTGGAAAAAGAGCTGTGGGTTTTTGGCGATGAGTTCTCCAGCGCTGTTTCGGAAACGGGACTCACCGAAGCCCTGGAGCGGCATCTGGCGATTCTCGAAGGGATAGCCCCTCGCCGAAACTCCAGGCGACCGGTTCGTCGTGCCGATGGAAGATCGGGACGGTTGGACCTCATGCTGTCCGGAGTCACCGGTGCGGACAAAAACAAACGCCATCTCATTGTGGAATTGAAGCGACCAAGCCTTACCCTCACCGAAAAAGAGCTTGCCCAGCTGCGCAGTTATGCGTTTGCGGTGGTATCCGATGACCGATACAAGCACGACGAGAAGACCCGGTGGGACTTCTGGTTGATCGGCAACACAATCGACGATGCCTTGGAATGGCAGATCAAGGGCTCCGGACTTCCATCCAACTGCGTCCAGGACGATGGACGAGTTGGCCTGTGGGTCTTCCGCTGGGGACAGATCCTCGACATGTGCGAAGAGCGCGTGCGTAAAACTCAGGAACGACTCAACTACGCATCAAGCGTGGCGCTGGCCACGGAGTACGCAGAACGTGTGCATGCCGATGCCAATGTGATCTCGCTCCTGCCCCCGGCATAGCCAGACCGATGAAGTGGCCCGATTGGCGGGCAGATATTCGGGAACGCCGGCACGGACCGCGCCGTCGATGGTCCCCGGTGGCGGGCGCGAGCGACGGCCGGGACGCAAGCCGAGGTCCCGCCGGCAGCCTGGATAACGGTTGGAAAACAGACACGGCAAGATCGTTTGGTGCCGTTGGCGATGCCGCAGAATGTTCAGCGGCATTTTGAATCAACGGGGGATTCCATGAAGAAGCTCGTAGTCGCTGCATGTCTCATCCTGACCAGTGCCGGCACGATGGTCACGGCCTCGCCCGTGCTGGCCCAATCGGTGACCTCGGAAGCCGCGGGACGGGAGGCGTCCGTCATAGGTTGTCAGACCCGCAGCATCCAGTCCCTGGCCAACGACAAGTACGTGTCCGCGGAGTTCGGCTGGTCGGGCGACAATTACGGGATGCTGCGCGCCCGCGGCACAAAGGTCGGCCCCTGGGAGAAGTTCTCGATCTGCTACAACGGTCGAAACCACACAATCCAGTCCCTGGCCAACGGTAAGTACGTGTCCGCGGAGTTCGGCTGGTCAGGCGCCAACCGTGGGATGCTGCGCGCCCGCACGTCCAAGCCCGGTACCTGGGAAAGGTTCCATATCGCCTCCTGCGGAACGGGCTGCGTGTCGATCCAGAACCTCGCCGTCTCATCCAACCGCTATGTTTCTGCGGAACTCGGCAACAAGGGTGACAAGTACGGGATGCTGCGTGCCCGCGGCGCAGGGGTCGGCCCCTGGGAGAAGTTCAGGATCCGGTAGGCGGCTTTTCCAGCATCGCCGTGGCCCCGGCCCCTGGCGACCGGTTTGAAGGCATCCACGACGTGGACGACAGCCGGCTCGCCGGGGGCAATGGGCAGGTGAGTTCCGTCTGATCGGTCGGGGCTGCGGAGCCATCATGCCGGGACCGAGGCCGGTTGGTCGTGCCCTATGCCCCGCTGAAGTGTTCCGGTTTCTCAGATCAGGCAGGGAAGGGATGCCCGTCCAGTACGAACATGAGGTGCTCGTGTTCGCCGTACCGGACCGTCTCGGTGCGGTCGACCGGTCAGGTATTGGACGCGATGGAGCCGACGACCATCCCTACCACCCCCACCACGGCTACCGCGCCGGCGGCGGACATGAACGGCCACAGCGTGTTCACCCGTGCGAAGAACACCAAGACCATCAGCGCCAATCCCAGCATGATCAGGCCCCCGAACGCCGTGACGAGGTGGGCCAGCACGCCCCGCACGTCCCGCAGTCCGGCCTTGTCTCCTTCGGGGGTGATCCGGGCGGCGTAGACATCGCCCGGATCCGCTTTCCTGTGGGCGCTGACCTGGACCGCCTCGCCGGTGGCGTCGTAGACGAAGGTTCCATAGCAGAACCGCGTTCGCCTGGAACTGTTGGAGTAGTTCCTGTACTCACACCCCCGCACGGTCACGGTTCCAGGCGCGGCGCTCTCGCTGATCGCCAGCCGGACGTCGGGCATCGCCTGGACGGTGGCCGCCGTGGCCCATCCCCCGCCCGGGATGAGCAAGGCGACCACAACGAAGATCTTCTCCAGGAGTGACCGAACGGACGTGCGACTCCAGCGAGAGGGCCCGGAACTCCTATGGCCGCGGCGAGCCGCCACTCGGTTGACCGGTGGAGAGGTGGGGCGGCGTTTACTGCGGGTCGTCCTGGTACGACGCGAACGGCTCATGACCGCAGCCTGGACCAGAGCGCTTGCAACCCATTTGTGAACGAGTGATCACCTTCGCGGGGATCAAGGGCGGCGGCCCCGCGCCGCACGCGGCGTTCCTGGAAAGCGTGACGGAACGGGCATCTCGGATGTGCCGCTAAGATCATCCGCATCGTCACTCGAATCTGGGCCGCCATCGGGCGATACCGCTTCGGGCGCGTGGCCGTCGTCGTCGTCGCGCTCTACCTGGCCGCCGCGGCGGTAACCGCCGTGTCCGGCGGCCTGTCGGCGTTGTCGGTGGCCGCGATGGCCTCGATGTGGGGCATCTCCGCGGAGGAAGACTGGCTGGGTCCCCTGCTCGCCGGGATCTGCGGGCTCAACGCGTGGATGCTGTGGCAGGTGCTGCGCGGTCCCGCACTGCCGCGCGCCGAGGGGTTGCCGCGCAGCGTGGTCTGGCTGCGGCGCCTGCTCTATGCGAACGTCGCCGGCGACCTGGTGCTCTGGGAACTCGTTGACGCGCTGTCCGACACCGTGGAGTACGTCGCGAGCCTGGTCGTGTGGGCCGCCACGGTGATCCTGCTGGTGCGGGTCGTCTCCGGAGTCTCGGCCCGGTTCCGGGCGATCGCCCTCGCGCTCGGCCTGATCGGCGTGCTGACCCCGGCGCTGCTGCGCTTCCTCGACGGCCCCGGCCTCCAGGTGATCAGCCTGCTGGGACTGGCGAGCTTCGGCTGGACGGTGATGATCCTCGTCGGGCAGCGCCGCGACGGGCGGTGGAGCAGCGCCACGATCGACATCGGGCGGATCGCGCTCGTCGTCCTGCTGGCCTTCCCCGTGCTCAACCTCGCCTTCCAGTGGCTGCTGTTCGACGGCCTGGGGCTCGTGGTGAGCGCGCTCGGCGTGTTCCACACGGTGTGGCTGGCGCGCACCGCGCATGAGCTCGCCGGGCCCGTCGGCATGCCCACCGCTGAAACCAGCACGCGGCCCGCCACCGGCCGCGGGCCGCGGCCGATCGTCGCCGTGGCGCTCGTGCTGCCGCTCGTCGTGGTCGGCGCCGAGGAAGGCGCCCGGTTCAGCTTCACCGGCGCGGACGAGGGTTGCCGCGAGCGGATCCGGTCCTACGCCGACACCCTGCCGCAGGACCGGCGGCGGGCATTTCTGTGCCTGGCCAGGAACGGCACCCACACGGGGACGCCGATGTTCCCCGAGGACCTGCCGGACCAGCGCATCCTGGCCCGCGGCGAGAAACTGTGTGCGGTGCCCGGCGTCGAGCAGCGGCAGGCGCTGCTCCGGCGGGCGGGCGGGTCGGCGGGCGCGGGCGACCTCGGCGACGCCCTGGAGTTCCTGTGCCCCGACGTCGTCGCCCGGCAGCGGGCGGACGAGGCGCGTGAACAGGCCGAGCGGGAGCGGGAGCTGGCCGCTTGGGAGAGTGAGATGAACGCCCGATGCGCCGACCCCTGGCCGAAGCTGCGGGCCAGGCGGCAGGGCACGGCCGCGTACCTGCTCTTCGACGGGGGCGGCTATGCCGTCTTCGACGATCGGGACAGCACCGAGGGCGCGGGCGGTGACATCTTCAAGGCCATCGACGACGGGTTCATCGACGCCGCCGGCAGCAGCGCCGCCATCACGACCGACGGCGAGAACGCGCCGATGTGCCTGACGGTCAAGGCGTTCGGCGCCGCCCCGCCGCTCCGGCTCAAGGGCTGGGAGCGGGTGGTCGAGGTGGGCCTCCTCAGCCGCAGCGGCCGCCTGGTCGTACCGCCGTACCCCGAGGGCGGCGACAGCGGGGCGATCAAGCCGCTGCCCAACCTGGCCGTCGACGGCCCCGGCCGCTACCGGATGCGTGTCTACGCCCGCGCGCTTGAGTTGGACGAGGACGACTACAACGCGCCCGTCGAGGAGCATCTGATCGTCGTCTACCCCGGCCGTTCCGCGAAGAAGGTCGTCCACCGCCCGTGGCGGTAACCGGTCGGCCGCCCTGCGTGCGGACCGTGCGCGAACACGCGCACCTGCGTGTCAGGCGCGTGGCGGCGATCTCATCGGGGACGCGAGATGGACCAGGCGTCCCCGAACGAACCTGACCACTGCTCGTGGGGGTGGGGGTGTCGTGGTCGATGTACCAGCCGGGGAAGGTCTGGCGCGGTACGGCGAGCGGGTCCTGTGCCCCTCACGGCGTGGCCGGTCCACTTGGCGTGCCGGCGATCTGGGTGACGAGGAAGTCGAGCCGCTCCGTTTGGCCGTTCGGGGGGATGCGGCCGCTGTCCGACAGGGCGGCTATGCCGTGCAACGCGCTCCAGGTGACTTCGGCGAACAGTTCGCGTCGCAGGTTGTCCGAGCGGAAGCAGCTCACGAACTCGTCGAAGGCGGCGCGCAGTGGGGGCGGCGTCTCGGCGTGCGCGAACTTCACATCGGTCGGCAGAACGAACATGGCCTGGTAGAGGGCGGGCTGCTCGGTCGCGAACTCCAGGTAGGCGCGGCAGACGGCGTGCAGTGCCTGAGGCGGCTCGGGGGTGGCCAGCCGGGCATGGCGCAGTCGGGCCGCGAGTTCAGCGAAGCCTTCGATGGCAACGGCGCGCAGGATGGCGTCCTTCCCGTTGAAGTGGCTGTAGAGCACGGGCTGGCTGTACTCGACGCGCTCCGCCAGCCTTCGCGTTGTCACTGCCTCCCACCCTTCGGCCTCGGCCAGTTCGCGGGCGGTTGTGATGATCAGCTGATGGCGTTGGGCGCGTTCACGTTCGCGGCGTTTGGTGGTGGCGGACATAGCAGCATCATAGCAACGCTAGACAAGATGTCTACGATAGGAATATCGTCGCTACTATATCTAGCGCCGCTAGAGACGGCGCTGCTATCAAGGGGGACATCTCATGCTCAGCACCATCGCCACTGTGCTTGCCGGACTGATCGGCGCGGGCGTCATCTTCATGGGCGCCCGCGCCTTCTGGGCGCCGCAGGGGGCGGCCGGTTTCGGCATCCCCGACACGCCGACCGAGGACCGGAGCTTCCATGCCTGGCTGTCCGTCAAGGGCGTGCGCGACATCGCCTCAGGGCTTTTCATTCTCATCGTGCTGGTCGGCGGGACAACCCAGCTGCTGGGCTGGTTCATGCTGGCCGCCGGCGCCATACCCGTCGGCGACGCGGTGATCGTGCTGCGCAGCAACGGGCCCAAGGCGGCCGCCTACGGCATCCACGGCGCCACCGCTGCGGTGATGCTGACGATCGGCGCACTTCTGCTGGTCGCGTAAACCACGTGGTCCGGCGGCCGGAGCTCTTCGACGCGTCCCGCAATCGCCGCACCAGTGATCCAGCAGTCGGCGGGGCCGGTGCGAGCGGCGCGGTGGCTGAGCCGTACCTGCTCGGCCTGCTGGGTCTCGGCCTGCCGCACGCGGCCGATGCGACGCGCGCCAAGCAGGCCGAGGTCGTGGCCGACCTGGATGCCTACATCAGCGGCCGCAAGCCGTACACCTTGCTGTCCCCCGGTGACACGGCGGCGAAGTCCTTCTCCGGCAGCGCGCTCGCGCGGCTGCGGGAGATCAAGCGGAGCGTTCTCGGGCTTCGGGCGGCCTCGCGGCGAGAGGAGAGCACCAGTACGGTGATCACGGCCAGCGCCGTCAGGAGATGCAAGCCGTACCACCAGGGAGTGGGCAGCTTTTCCAGGACGGTTCCGGTGAAGACGTGCTCCGCCTCAGCTGCCGCCCGATACCCGGCCGCTGCCGTCGGCGGGAGGAGCCGGGTCAAGATGCAGCGCCCGCAGGCGAAGCCGAGGACGAACGATCTTGACCCGGGACGAGCAGCAGGCGATCATCACAGCGTCGAGGAAAGCAAGATGAACGCCGACCTGTTCCTGCGCCTTCTCGATGCCGTAGTGCGGTAACTCAGGCGTCGCCGTTGTTTCCACGCAGAGCCGCCGCGAAGCGCCGGCCTGGGCCCGGGTCCACCCCGAAGCGCTGGGCGTAGTGTTCGTGGAGCTCCTCCCACGGCTCGTGCGCCACCTCTTCTGAGATGAACTGGCCGGCGAGATGCGGCCCGAGCCGCCAGAAGTAGGTCTCCCAGCCGGTGGCGGTCTGCGCCGCGGAGTCGAGGTCGCCGATGACGTGGGTAAAGATCAAACGGCAGCCGTCTCCCTCGGCCACCAGCTCGAAGCTGTGCAGCTGGCCGGCGTAGGTCCACGCCAGGCGGCGGGGTGCGTCGACCTCGGTCACCTCCAGGGTCTGGCCGGCGGCCTCGAAGGTCTCACCCTTCGCCGGCGTCCAGTCGACGGCTGCGGGGAACCAGCGCTCCAGCTCCGCGGGCACGCTGACAGCTCGCCACACGCGCTCGATCGGGTGGGCGAGCGTGCGCTCGAAGCGCAGCGCTGGGCGATCGTCTCCAGGGTTCCGTGAATCACGGGTTCTCCTCCAGGTGTTGTTCCAGGGCGTCGAGGCGCCTCGACCAGAACACGCGATAGGGCTCCAGCCACTGGTCGACCTCGGCAAGGGGTTCTGGGCACAGCGCGTACACACGCTGCTTGCCCTCGATGCGAACCACGACGAGTCCGGCCTCGCGCAATACCTTGAGGTGTTTGGACACGCCGGGCTGGCTGAGGTCAAAGTGTTTCACCAGCTCTCCGGCGGGCCGCTCGCCCTCACGGAGCAGGTCGAGAATCTGCCTGCGATGCGGCTCGGCCAGGGCTGCGTAGGCGCTCACGCGCTCATATTTCCATATGGAAATATGATTCTGCAAGCCAGGGTCGAATCCGGGGCCAGCCGACCTCTGCGCTGGGCCGCGATCTGACCGCAGCCCCCGGAGTGCTCCGGATTCTCGGATCAGGCGGGGAAGGGATGCCCGTCCAGTACGAACATGAGGTGCTCGTGTTCGCCGTACTGGACCGCCTCGACGTGCCGGAAGCCACATTTCTCCAGCACTCGCACCGAGCCGATGTTCCCGCCGAAGGGGTCGGCGTAGAGCGGGCGGGTCCGCTCCTGCCGCAGGTGGAGCCTCAGTGCCCGGGTGCCGATGCCCCGGCCCCAGTACCGCCGGCCGAACACGTATCCGATGAAGCGCATGTCCCCCTCCCACCAGGACACGACATTGCCGGCCACCTCGCCGTCCACGGTGACCGTCCGCACCAGGTTCGTGGGGTCTCCCAGGACCCTGGTGGTCCAGTGGGTCATGAAGCGTTCCCGCTCCCGGGGGACGAACTTCGACCGCCGGACCGTCTCGGGGTCGTGCTCGTGCTCGAAGAACAGCTCCAGATCGGCCTCTTCGACATCCCTCAGCCGCACATCGTCGCTCATGCCGAGCGAGTCTGGCACCGAGGGGCGACAATTCCGGCGCACCGGGGACCGTACCGCCGAAAACCCCGAGGCCAAGACGGATCGGGCAGGGGCCCCGGGACGTCGTCGTCCCGGGGCCTCCGAACCGGTGTTGGCCGTCAGTCGGCCTGCGCCGCCACGGGGGTCACGACCCCGGGCGCCGCGGGTTGCGCCGTTTCCCGTCCGGGCTTGATGGCCATGCCGATCACGAACGTGATCAGGCAGCAGACCCCCATCAGGGCGAACACCTTGAAGTAGGCCGCCTCGGTGCCGAACGTCGTCCCCGGCACGGTGGCGGAGGCGAGCAGCACGGCCCCGACCGAGGTGGCGACGCCCTGGAACGCGGTGCGGGTGACGACGTTGACGCCGGTCGCCTCGCTGGTGTTCTCCGCGGGAACCGCCTCGACCACCAGGTTGGGCAGCGCGGTGTAGACGAACGCCGTCGAGATGCCGATGACGAGGGTGCTCGCGACCAGGCCGACGACGCTCTTGTGCAGCACCGCGAGCATCACGACACCCGCCACACCGACGGCCGCGCCGATCATCAGTGAGAGCCGGGCCCCCGCGGCCGCCGAGACGCGCCCGCTGACCGGGGTGAGCACGAAGCCGATGATGGAGGTGGAGAAGGCCAGCATTCCCGCGACGCTCGGGCTCAGCCCGAGACCCACCGGTGCCGCCTCCGGCGTCTGCATCATCAGCGGGAAGAGGAATCCGCTGATACCGAGCGGACCGAGCGCGAGGACCGCGGTGGCGAGCATCGTCAGGGCGAGCTTGTGCTGGAAGAACAGCCGGATATTGATCATGGGGTCGTCGACCCTGAGCTCCCACCACGCCCAGACCGCGAGCATCGCCAGCCCGACCAGGATGAAACCGAGCGTCCTGGCGTCTCCCCAGCTCCAGCTACGGGACTGGGTGACCCCGAACAGCACCAGCGCGATGGCGGGGGCGAAGAGCACACCACCCACATAGTCGATCTTCTGTACTCGTGCGACGACGGTCGAGGGTCGCAGGGCCAGACAGGCCGCGGCGGCGACGAGCGCCAGGGCGGCGGCGAAGACGAAGATGAGATGCCAGTCCGCCAGGTCGAGCAGCAGGCCGGAGACGAGGTTGCCCGACGCTCCGGCGATGAGCGCCGCACCCGCGATGACCGCGACCGCGACCGGTACCCGCTTGGCCGGCAGCATCTCGCGGGCGAGGCCGAAGCAGAGCGGCAGGATCGCCCCGGCGGCTCCCTGGATCGCCCGACCGATGATCACGCCGGTCAGCGTGCCGGTGGAGAGGCTGATCAGCGACCCCACCGCCGAGAGCAGCAGCACGATGATCAGGAGCTTCCGCCGCCCGTAGACGTCACCGAGACGGCCGCACAGCGCGGCGGACGCGGCCGCGACGAGGAGGAACGCCGTCACGCTCCAGCTGACGTCCGCGGCATTGCTCTGAAAGGCCGTGATGAACCGGGGCAGGGCGTTGTAGACCATGGTCGTCTCGAAGGCGCTGACGATCTCGGCGATGAGCAGCACCGTGATGACAACCGGAATCGACCGAGGTGGCAGGTTGGCGGCTGACGTACCGGAGGGTGATGACATTCGTGTTTCTCCTCGCATCCGGGAGCACTGCGTCGGGGGGTGGGAGTGCGGAGACGAAGGTGAACGGGAACACCGGCGCCCGGCGGAGCGGGGCGTTCCGGCTCACGTCGCGTACGGCCGTTCCATGCGTGCCGGTACGCGATGCCATAGGGAGGAAGGCTCGCGGGGTGCCGAGCGAGACACCGGCCGACCGGTGTCCTCGCCACGGCGAGGCTCACGAGACAGGGGCTAGGAGGCTGGTGTTAAACGGCCGCTTAGCGATCATGGTGGAGCGTCACACCCACAGAGCGTCCGTTCCGGAGGCAGATTCGGCCTCCAAGTGGAGTGTGTGCTCCCGATCCTCACCGTTTTTGACGGCTTGGTGGAGGGACCAAGATTACTTCGCGCGAAAAACACCAGCCTCCTAGCTCGGGCTCGGCCGGAAGTAGGGCAGGTGCAGTCCGGGGCTCACCTCGTGGAAGTCGACCTCGACCGGCATCCCGGCGATGATCTCCTCGGGTGCGATTCCGATCAGATCCGTGACCATCTGGTAGCCCTCGTCCAGGTCGACGATGGCGGGCGCGTAGGGCGGGGTGAAGGCGGCGGTGACCGGCCGGTGCACGACCGTCCAGCTGTAGAGGGTGCCGCGGCCCGAGCTCTCCTCCCAGCCGAGGTCGGTTCCCAGGCACTCGCGGCAGACCTCGACCGGCGGGAAGTTGATCGACCGGCAGGCCGCGCAGCGCTGAAAGGTCAGCGTTCCCTCCGCACAGCGGGCCCAGAACGGGGCGCTCAGCTCGGTGGGCTCGGCGTGCGGCAGCTCACCGTGCTGGGGGGCGAGGGGTGTGCTCATGACGCCTCCGTACCGAGCAGAACGACCGAGTTGAACAGGGCTCCGGCTCCGGCGCCGCTGCACAGCGCCACCTCGGCTCCGGGTACCTGCAGCGGTCCCGCCTCGCCGCGGAGTTGCTGGACGCCGCGGATGACCCGCTGGAACATCTGCGGTGACCCGCCCGCGTGGCTGAACGACATCGTTCCTCCGTCCGTGGTGACCGGGTGGCTGCCGGTGATGGCGATGTGCCCGTCCTCGACGAACGGGCCGCCCTCGCCCGGCTCGCAGAAGCCGAACGCCTCCAGCTGGCGGATGATCTCGAATGAGAACGGGTCGTACAGTTCGAGGACGTCGACGTCGGAGCGTTCCAGGCCGGCGTGCCGGAACGCCCGGTCCGCCGCCCGCCCGCCGATCCGGCCGTTGACCGGGCCGCCGCGACGGCCGGCCAGATCCCAGCTGGGCGGGAACTGGTAGGCGGGGCCGTAGTAGTCCGCGCCGCCGCCCAGCACGTGGACGGGCTTGGCCGGGAGGTCGGCCAGCCGGTCGGCGGCGACCAGGACCAGCGCGCACCCGCCCTCGGAGGTCATCGAGCAGTCCAGCAGGTGGAACGGGTCGGCGATCATCCGGGAGGCGAGGATGTCCTCGGGCTTGAACGGGCCGCGCCCGGAGTACACCGCCTCGGGATTGTGGTGACCGTTGTTGCGGATGGTCGCGGCGACCATGGCCAGTTGCTCGGGGGTCGTCCCGTAGGTCGTCATGTGCCGCCGGGCGATCAGGGCGAACTCCGCGGCGGTGAAGAGGCCCCAGGGCGCCACGAACTCGTTCTCCGGCCGGGTCCACGGCGCGGTCGCGTCCCGGTCGACGTACACCCCGGCCGCGGCCGCGACGATGAGGACGACGTCGGCCTGACCTCCCTCGATCGCGTTGGCCGCCTCGACGACGGCGTCGAGGCCGAAGCCCCGTCCCTGCCAGGCGGGTCCGAGTCGCAGGTCGTAGATGAGCGCGGAGGAGTCCCCCTCCGTGATCACCCCGTCGACGGCGGCGAGCGTGAGCCCGGCGTCGCGCAGGGCACCCAGGGCGGCCGACGCGATCAGCTTCCGGGTCGTCCAGCCCTCCAGGCGTCGCGCCTGCGGGGTGTTGAACACCCCGGCGATCGCCGCGCGGCCGGCGGTCACCGGCTCATCCTTCGCGCCAGGGTTCCGACTCGTTGTCTCACATGCATGTACAACCACCCCAGGAAGTGATTCCCATCACAGAACTATGGACCTATTAGATTCAGCGTTCCTCACTACGTCAAGGGGTGCGACTGTGCGAAATCCAAGTGATGTTGCACCGATAGTCCGATACCTCCGCCCAAAAACCCGACAGAACCGGTCATATTGCAAAGAAGATCAAGTTAGGCAGCCCTAATTTTCTCCCGACAAACGGTTCCAATCTTGAGGGTTGACAGGACTAAAGGTCCGAGTTCTACTGGTCGCAATTCGCCACGGACCACGGAGGCCCTGTGAGCATCTCCATGCTTCTCTCCATGGCGGCGGCCGCGTTCGCGGACCGCGTCGCCCTCGGGCGCAGAGCGGACGGCATCACCTTCGCCGACCTTGAGCGGGACGCGAACGCCGGGGCCACCCTGCTTCGGGAGGGCGCCGCGGGTTCGGTCGCGTTCATCGGCCAGAACTCACCGCTGCTGCCCACCCTGCTGTTCGCCGGCGCCGCCGCCGGACTCCCGCTGGCCCCGCTGAACTATCGGCTGCCTCGCGATGTGCTGCGCGGCCTGCTCGATCGGCTGGACGCACCGGTGGTCATCGCGGACTCCCGGTACGTCGAGATCGCCAGGAGCACCGGTCACCGCGTCATCGCGGCCGAGGAGTGGCTGTCGGCCGCCAGAGCGACCGAGCCGGTGCCCGGCCCCGAGGCCGATCCCGGCTCCGCCGCGGTCCTGCTGTTCACCAGCGGTACCACCGCCGACCCCAAGTGCGTCGTGCTGCGCCACTCCCACCTGCTCTCCTACGTCCTGGGCACGGTGGAGTTCGCCACGGCGGACGAGCGCGACTGCGCCCTGGTCAGTGTCCCGCCGTACCACGTGGCCGGGATCGGCTCAGCCCTGACCAACGTGTACGCGGGCCGCAGGATGGTCTACCTGCCGGACTTCGACCCCGCCCGCTGGCTGGAGCTGGTGCGTTCGGAGGGGGTGACCGGCGCGATGGTCGTGCCCACCATGCTGGCGCGCGTCGTCGAGCATCTCGGCGGAGCGGACGCGGACTGCCCGGCGCTCGCCTCGCTCGCCTACGGTGGCGCGCGCATGCCGCTGCCGGTGCTGGAGCAGGCCCTGCGCGCCTTTCCGGAGACCGGATTCGCCAACGCCTACGGCCTGACCGAGACCAGCTCCACCATCGCCGTGCTCGGGCCCGAGGATCACCGCAAGGCGGTCGAGTCCGACGATCCGGTCATGCGGGCCCGGCTCGGTTCGGCCGGTCAGGTCGTACCCGGCATCGAGGCACAGATCCGGGCGGACGACGGATCGGTCCTCGGCCCGGGACTGACCGGCGAGCTGTGGGTCCGCGGCGAGCAGGTGTCCGGGGAGTACCAGGGAGCGGGCTCGGTGCTGGACGCCGACGGCTGGTTCCCCACCCGCGACCTCGCCTGTCTCGACGAGGACGGCTACCTGTTCCTGGGCGGCCGCAACGACGACACCATCATCCGCGGCGGGGAGAACATCGCGCCCGCGGAGGTGGAGGACGCGCTGCTGACCCACCCCGCGGTGGCGGAGGTCGCGGTCGTCGGGGTGCCCGACGACGAGTGGGGCCAGCGGCTCGTCGCGGTCGTCGTCCGGCGCGAGAACGCAGAGGCCGATGTCGCGGAGCTGCGCGCGCACGTCCGCGGCCTGCTGCGCGGCTCCCGGACACCCGACGAGGTCGTCTTCCGCGCCGAGCTTCCCTACACGCCGACCGGAAAGATCATCCGCCGCCATCTCGTCGCCCAGCTCGGCCCACCCGCGGAGAGCTGAGCCAGTGCCCATCCAACGAGGGCCGATGCCGCGGACGTGTGCCGCGTACCGGTCCCCGAACCCGCGAAGAGCCGCGCGGGTACCCGTTCAACGAAGGAGTCGATCATGAGTACCGAGGCCGTCGGCCTCCGCGCCGGGCTACGCCTGAAGAGTCAGGTGTGCGCCACCGAGGTCATCGTCATCCGGCCGGGAACGCGCCCGCTGTCGCTCCGCTGCGGCGGCGCTCCGATGCTCGGACGTGACGCGTCCGGCTCGGCGGAGGTGACACCCGCCGCGGAACGGATGCGCGGGTCACTGCTCGGCAAGCGCTACACCCACCCCGACGACGACGCCGTCGAGGTGCTGGTGACCGTGGGCGGCGAGGGCTCGCTGTCGGACGGCGAGACCGACCTCGTCCTCAAAGAGGCCAAGCCGCTCCCGGCCAGCGACTGATGGGGCCGACGGACGGCGCCGTCCTCCTCGTCCGTGCCGCGGTCGGAGTGATCTTCATCGTGCACGGTCTCAACCACGCCTTCGGCGGCGGAAAGCTCACCGGGACGGCCCGCTGGTTCGCGGGCCTGGGCATGCGCCATCCCAGGCTGCAGGCCGTCATGTCGGTCGTGGTGGAGGTGGCGGCGGGCACGGCACTCGCGCTGGGACTGCTGACCCCGGTGGCGGCGGGCGCGCTGGTCGGTGTCTCGGTCGTCGCCGGACTCACCGCCCACGCCCGCAACGGCTTCTTCGTGTTCAAGGACGGCTACGAGTACGTACTGCTGCTCGCGGTGACCTGTCTCGCAATCGCCCTCGCCGGTCCGGGCGGAGCCTCGCTCGACGCGGCGCTGGGAATCGACGCCCTCGCCGACGGGTGGATCCGGCTGGCGGTCGCCCTGCTCGTCGGCGTGGGTGGCTCGGCCGCCCTGCTCCTCGCCACCTGGCGACCGGTACCGGACCGGGCTTGACCCCCGCCGATACGTCCCCGTCCGCTCGCGCCGCTGAGCCGCATCCCCCATCCATCACGCCAGGCAAGACCAGCCAACGGAGGTTGACATGAACAAGGACGACCTGATCCTGATCAGCGTCGATGACCACATCGCCGAACCCGCGGACATGTTCCACGCCCACGTCCCCGAGCGGTACAAGGACCAGGCCCCTCGGGTGATTCTTGAGGACAACGGGGTCCAGCAGTGGTACTACGGCGACCTGCGCGGCCGGAACATGGGCCTCAACGCGGTGGCCGGCAAGCCGCGCGAGATGTACAACATCGACGCCAGCAGCTACGACGAGATGCGGCCGGGCTGCTTCAACGTCGACGAGCGGGTCCGGGACATGAACGCGGGCGGCCAGCTCGCGGGCCTGAACTTCCCGAACTGGACCGGATTCTCCGGGCAGGTGCTCAACCAGGGGCCGGACCGCGACCTCAACCTGATCATGATCAAGGCGTACAACGACTGGCACGTCGACGAGTGGTGCGGCGCCCACCCCGGCCGGTTCATCCCGTGCGGCATCCTGCCGCTGTTCGACGTGGAGGAGGCCGCCAAGGAGATCAGGCGGCTGGCCGACAAGGGCTGCCACGCCGTCACGTTCTCGGAGAACCCCGAGGCGCTGAACATGCCCAGCATCCACACCGACTACTGGTACCCGCTGTTCAAGGCCGCCTCGGACAACAACACGGTGCTCTGCTGCCACGTCGGCTCGTCCTCGCGGATGCCGATGATCTCCTCCGACGCGCCGCCGAGCGTGGCGATGTCCATCTCCTCGATGATGAGCACGTACACCCTGCTTGAGCTGATCTGGGCGGAGTTCTGGGGCAAGTTCCCCAACCTGAAGTTCTCCCTCACCGAGGGTGACATCGGCTGGATCCCCTACTTCCTCTGGCGCTCCGAGCACGTGCTCAACCGTCACTCCGGCTGGACCAACGCCACCTTCCCCGAGGGCTACACCGGGCCGACCGACGTGTTCAAGAAGCACCTCTACACCTGCTTCATCACCGACAAGGTCGGCCCCCAACTGATCGACCACTTCAACGAGAACCACGTGTTCTGGGAGTCGGACTACCCGCACTCGGACAGCAACTGGCCCTTCGCGCCCGAGGACGTCATCGAGACGATGGGCCACCTGCCCGACTCGGTGATCAACAAGATCACCCATGAGAACGCGATGAAGGCCTACTCCTTCGACCCGTTCAAGCACATCCCCAGGGAGCAGGCGACCGCCGGATACCTCCGGTCGCTGGCCACCGACGTCGACGTGGTCACCCATGTCGGCCGCGAGGCCAGCCAGCGCGACCGCGACGCCTGGGCCCGGATGACCCAGTTCGGCCAGGCCCGTACCCGCCAGGACGCCTGACCCCCAGTGATCGGCCGCCCGCCCGTCCCTCCTCGGGCGGGCGCCGTATCCCCCCACTTCACCACGCGAGGTAGAGATGACGCAGCGCACCCCCTACGCCGGACTCAGAGTCCTGGAGATCTCGGCGGGCATCGCCGCCTCCTACTGCGGCAAGATGTTCGCCGACGCCGGCGCCGAAGTGGTCAAGATCGAGCCACCGGAAGGTGATCCGATGCGCCGGTGGAGCGCGTCGGGCTTCCAGCCCGCCGCCGGCCGGAGCGGCGCGCTGTTCGGCTATCTCAACGCGGGCAAGAAGTCCGTGCTGTCCGGCACCGCGGAACTGTGCTCCGACGTCGATCTCGTCGTCACCGACGGCTCGGCGGGCTGGGACGTCGACGCCGTACGCCGGCTGCTGCCACCCGGCTCCGCGACGGTGGTCGTCTCGATCACCCCCTTCGGCCTCGACGGGCCCTATGCCGAGACCGACCTGCCGGTCAACGAGTTCGTCCTGCAGGCGATGTGCGGGTCCATCGGCGGCCGCGGCTGGCCCGGCGAGATGCCGCTGCAGGCCGGAGGACGGATCGGCGAGTGGGTGGCCGGCTCCTACGGCGCCGTCGCCGCCGCCGCGGCGCTGCGCCGAGGCAGGCGTACCGGGCAGGGTGACGTCGTCGACGTGTCGACGTTCGAAGCCATGGTCATCACGATGGGCGGCCTGTCCGCGGTCGCGGCCGGCCTCCCCGACGGGGGGCAGGGCCTGCCGCCGAGGAACCTCGAACTGCCCTCGATCGTCCCCACCGCCGACGGCCTGGTCGGGTTCTGCACCATCACCGCCCAGCAGTTCGCCGACTTCCTGGTGCTGATCGACCGGCCCGACCTGGTCGAGGACGCCGACCTGGCCTCCTTCGCCGGCCGCCTGCGGCGGCGGGAGGAGTTCGCCGAGATGGTGGAGAACTGGGCGGCCACCCGTACCACGGCCGAGATCGTGGAGTTCGCCGCCGCGCTGC
Organism: Streptosporangium sp. CA-115845; assembly: GCF_050943795.1. Classification (NCBI taxonomy): domain Bacteria; kingdom Bacillati; phylum Actinomycetota; class Actinomycetes; order Streptosporangiales; family Streptosporangiaceae; genus Streptosporangium; species Streptosporangium sp. CA-115845. The sequence continues at coordinate 9,678,970 of NZ_CP191988.1, forward strand.
GCATCCCCGTCGCGCCCATCGGCACCCCGACCACGGTCACCGAGATCGACCACTTCCGCGAGCGCGGCGTCTTCGTCAAGAACGCGAGCGGTCACCCGCAGCCACGGGTTCCCTACCGCAGCGAGGCGTTCGGCACCGTCGACCCCGGCGAGGTGCCGGACCTCGGTACGCACGACGGCCTGGTGAGCTGGCCGGTACGAGACCGGGTCCCGGCGGCCGGGGACGCGGCCGACCCGGCGGCCCGTCCGCTCGCGGGGCTGCGGATCGTGGACTTCACCGCCTTCTGGGCCGGTCCTTCGGCCACCCAGACCCTCGCCGCGCTGGGCGCCGAGGTCATCAAGGTGGAGGGTCTGCGCCGCCCCGACGGGATGCGTTTCTCCGGCGGCCGGCCCCCGACCGTCGACCAGTGGTGGGAGTGGGGCCTGTTCTTCCTCTGCAACAACAGCGACAAGCTCGACCTCACCCTGGAGCTGAGCCTGCCCCGGGCCCGCGAGGTGGCGCTGCGCCTGATCGCCACCGCCGACATGGTCATCGAGAACTTCTCCCCCCGGGTGATGAGCAATCTCGGCCTGGAGTGGGACGCGATCAGGGCGGCCAACCCGCGCGCCACGATGATCCGGATGCCGGCCTTCGGCCTCGACGGGCCGTGGCGCGACCGGGTGGGCTTCGCCCAGACGATGGAGCAGGCCGGCGGCATGGCGTGGATGACCGGTCCGGCCGATGGTCCGCCGCTGATCCCCCGCGGCGTGTGCGACCCCCTCGCCGGGCTGCACGCCGCGTTCGCCTCGATCGCCGCCTTCGAGGTCCGCGATGCCACGGGGGCCGGCATGCAGGTCGAGTCGACGATGGTCGAGGCCGCGCTCAACGTCGCGGCCGAGGCACTCCTGGAGGCGAGCGTCAACGGCCGGGAGCTGCGGCGCGACGGCAACCGCGGTCCGGGCGCCGGCCCGCAGGGGGTCTACCGCTGCGCCGGGGACGACGAGTGGGTGGCCCTGGCCCTGCTCGACGACGACGCCTGGCCCGCGCTCGCGCGGCTGCTGGGCCGGGACGACCTGGCCGACCGCGCCGACCTCGCCCACGAGCCGGGCCGTCAGGCGGCGGGCGACGAACTGGACGAGGCGATCGGCTCGTGGAGCGCGCGCGTCGACGTGGGCGACGCGGTGGACCGGCTCCGGGCGGCCGGGGTCGCCGCCGCGCGGGTGAGCCCCGCCGCCGACCTGCTGACCGACGCGCAGCTCACCGCCCGCGGGTTCTGGGAGCCGTCGGCACATCCGACGACCGGGGAGTTCCTGACCGCCGGGCTGCCGTTCCGCCTCGCCAGTGTCACCGAGCCGTGGTTCCACACCCCGGCGCCCCTGCTGGGCCAGCACAACGAGGAGATCCTCACCGGCATCCTCGGGATGAGCGAGGACGAGATCCGGGTCCTGGCCGAGGAGAAGGTGATCGGTACCCGGCCGGCGGGCCTGTGAGCGGGACGCCCGACACGACAGCCGTCCCACAAGGGCGGCCCTCGGTGCGCACGCTGCGGATGCACTCCTTCACCAGCGAGTTCAGACGGCTCACCGCGCTCGCCTCGGCCGCCGGGATCGACCCCGCCGACGTGGTGCTCCCCGCCGAGGGCATCGTACGGGCCGATGACGGGGTGCGACTGCACTACCTGGAGTGGCCCGGCCCGGTCACCGAACCGTTGCTGCTGTTCCTGCACGGGGGCGGGTTGCACGCGCACTCCTTCGACGCTGTCGGGCTGCTGCTGCGGCGGCTCGGCCGCTGCGTCGCGCTCGACCTGCGCGGGCACGGGGAGAGTGACTGGGCGGGGCCGGGCGGCTACGGCACCGACGCCATCGCCGCGGACCTCGACACGGTGATCGCGAGCTTCGGCGCCCGGCGGGTCGTCCTGGTCGGGCACTCGATGGGCGGCATGGCAGCCCTGGTCTGGGCCGCCCGGCGCCCGGCGGTGCTGACCGGGCTGGTCGTGGTCGACGTCGGCCCCGACATCGACGCCGCGGCGGGCCGGTCCGTCAACGAGCTGATCTCCCGGCGCCCGCTCTTCGCCGACCTCGACGAGGCCGACGCCTTCCTCTCCGGCGTGCTGCCGCGTACCCGGGAGGCGGCCACCTCAGGGGTGGCCCAGAACCTGACCTGGACCGACGACGGCCTGCTCACCTGGAAGCACGACACGGCACAGTTCCAGCCGGAGATGGGCAGGATCGCCGCTCCGGACGAACTGCGACAGGCCGCCGCGCGGATCACCTGCCCCACCCTGGTGCTGCGCGGCGAGCGCAGCCGGGTGTTCGGCGACGAAGGGGCGGCGGAACTCGCCGCGCTCATCCCCGGAGCCCGCTGGGAACGGATTCCCAACGCCGGGCACACCATCCAGACCAGCAACCCCCGCGGCCTCGCCGACGCGGTGACCCGTTTCCTGCGCGATCAAGATGATGAAGGAGCCGAGTGATGGCGATCAGTCTCTGCATTCCGCCGCGGCAGGGGGAGCTGTGCGCGCCCGTCCGGTTCGACCTGACCGGCGAGCACACCTTCCTCGAACTGACCTCGCGGCACCGCGTGACGAAGGTCGAGCAGGACGAGGTGAAGGGCGCCGTCGCGGTCTGGGTCGACATCACCGACCCCGAGACCTCCCGGCCCGTCCACGTCCGATTCAGCGTGCTCCCGCTGGACGCCGCGGTCTCCCCGCGCAGCCGGCTGCTCGGGGAGATCGAGCGTGACGGCGAGCGGCTCGGTGTCTACGGGACGTACCTGGGGGTGGTCTCGGAGGAGAACTGACCGTCCGCCGCACCGGGCCACCGACCGCCTCGGCGAGATCGGTGGCCATGGCATGCCCACCGGCGTCTCCTCCGGTCGCGCGTCATACCCGTGCGGGCGACCGGAGCATCGGTCTTCGGTGTGCCCGCCGTCATATCCGCCGCGTCACTCGTCGGGCAGGTCCTCCGGTGGCGCGTCGTGCTGGCGCAGGCGGCGCCGGAGCAGGCCCTTCGGGCGGGTGACCTTCAGCTCCGGATGGTCGGGGTCGTAGTCGGCGATGCGGTCGCGCAGCTGGCGCACGTTGCCGTACTCGAAGTGGGCGGCGCGCAGCAGGTAGTCGCCGATCGCGGTCCCGTACTGGACCCGCTCCTCCTCGTCGAGGCCGAGCTCGTGGCTGCGCCGCTTGCCCCAGACGATGTCCTTGATCTGCTCCTCCAGCTGCTCCAGCCGGTCATCGAGGATCTTGACGAGCTCGTAGGGCTCGGTGAACCTGCCGAGGTAGACCCGGAGCAGCGCGGGGTTCTTCAGCATCACCGGCTCGTCGACCGGCGGGCTGGCGACCCACTGCCGGAGCACCTCCTCACCACGCTCCGTGGTCTGGTACAGGGTGCTCCGCCTGACCCTGCCGATCGTCACCTCGCGCTCGGTCACCAGCCCCAGGTCCCCCAGTCTGCGCAGTTCCCGGCGGATGTGGCTGATGGCGGGGGACCAGTAGAACCAGCGCAGCGTGTAGTCGCACCGGACCTTGATCTCGGCGGCGGACAGCTCCTCGTCGAGGACCGACAGAACGCCCAGAACCGTGTAGGCGGTGGCGGGGAGCGGTGCACCGATCTCTACCTCGGGCTCGTCGTCCACAGATCAAGTCTAGTGGCGGGCGCGGCACTGACGACACGCCTCAAGCGTGATCATGAAGCCTCCCCGGCACGTCCTCATCGTCCGGCGGCAAGCTGTTCACCGGCCCCGGGCACACACCTGCTGATCGACGTCCACCGGCACTGACTTCTGGCAGGTCGCCGGGGGAAAACGTGTTTCCGAGCCCACCGCGAAGTACGATCGATCAATGACCGAAATGACCGAAACCACGCCCGGCTGGCTCTCTCCCGAAGAGCTGGAGTCGACCCGCGCACGAATGCCGATCCTCTACGTCGACGCCGTGCCGGTGCGCGTCGACGAGGCCGGCGTGGTCACGCGTGTCGGCCTGCTGCTGCGCATCGGCGCGGACGGGACGGTCAGCCGCGCCCTCGTCTCCGGCCGGGTGCTGCACCACGAGCGGGTCCGCGACGCGCTCATCCGCCATCTGGAGAAGGACCTCGGCCCGACCGCGCTGCCCAACGTCCCTGCCTCTCCGCAGCCGTTCACCATCGCCGAGTACTTCCCGACGCAGGGCGTCACGCCCTACCACGACCCCCGGCAGCACGCGGTCTCCCTCGCCTACGTCGTCCCGGTCGCGGGTGACTGCCGCCCCCGGCAGGACGCCCTCGACCTCGTCTGGTTCACTCCCGAGGAGGCCGCGTCACCGCTGGTGCAGCAGGAGATGCTCGGCGGCCAGGGCGTCCTGCTGAAGCAGGCCCTCGCCTACGTCGGCTGCCTCTCCTGACCTTCCGACGCTGGAAATCCCCGCCGGTGCGAGGAGAGCGGGCTGCCGTGCCCTCGTGGAACCAGGTTCGCCGATGCCTGCCCCGGCGGCATTGTCGCGGTGCGGACCGCGTCCCGGTACAGCAGACGCTGGTCCCAAGCCGGTTGCGGCCACCTCCAAGACGTCTCCGATTCGAAGAGGCTCAGCGGGTGCGGCCGGCCAGAAAGCGGCGCCATTCCGGACGGGTTCGCGCGAGTGCTCGCAGCGAGGCCGGGACCCGGGGCCTGGGGTCGTTGCGGTCCAGGCGCAGGTCGGTGAGCGCGGTCAGCTCGCCCAGCCACTCCGGCAGCTCGGCCAGCCGGTTTTCCTGCAGATTGAGCTTGGTCAGGGAGGTGAGGGTCCGCATCGACTCGGGAAGGGCGGTCAGCTTGTTCTTGCCCAGGCTGAGGGACCTGAGGGCGGTGAGCCTGCCGATCGACTCCGGCAGCTCGGTCAGCCCGGTGTTCCACAGGCTGAGAGAGGTGAGGGCGGTGAGGTTCCCGATCGACTCCGGCAGGCCGGTCGGTGGGACGGATCCCATATCGAGATCGAGATGCTCCAGAGCGGTCAGCTCGCCCAGCCACGGAGAGAGGTCGGCGGGCCGGCTGTATTTCAGTTCCAACCAGGTGAGGGCGGCGAGACGGGCCATCGACGCCGGGAAGCAGGCCGGCCTGGCGTACCACATGTGGAGCCTGGCGAGCCGGGTGAAGTCGCCGATCCACTCGGGCACCTCCTCCAGGTCATGGAGGTTGCTCAGGCGGAGTTCCGTGAGGCCGGTGAGCTCGCGCATCGAGTCGGGGAGGCGGTGCAGTCCGGTCGCCGTGACATTGAGGCAGGTCAGTCCGGTCAGCTCGCCGATCCACTCGGGCAGGGCGGTCAGCGTACGGTTGCCCCCGAGGTCGAGTTCGGTCAGCGCGGGCAGGTCGGTCAGAAACCGGGGAAGCTCGGTCAACCAGTTGGATCTCAGGTGCAGCACTCGCAGACCGGGCAGCTCGGCCACCTCCTCGGGCACCTGGACCAGGCCGAGACTCGACAGGTCCAACGTGTCAGATCCCTCGCGCAGGTACGTGTTCATCCGCCGCCGAGCGGTCCGAAGCACGGAATCCACCGCTGTCACCCTGATTTTCTCCTTGCCGTCACCAAGATGTGATCGGCGATCACGGTAGCGACGAGGGCTTGCGATCCGGTTGTGGATCATTGAAGAGGAAGGCGGTCGCCATGCCGTGCGACTCACCCGCCGGTGCTCCGCCCGGACTGCTGCCCGCCACCCCGGCCGCGGTCTCCGGCGCGGTCTCCGACGTCCGCACCATCGGCGGCTACTTCGGGATCGAGACAGGCGAGGCCGAGGCCGGCTGGCGACCGCTCACCGACCTGTGGACGGATCCGGACGTCCTGGAGGCCAGGATCGACGACATGGCCGGACGGCTGGGCACCACCGAGCACCGGGTGGCCGCCTCGATCCTGTTCCAGGGCCTGGCCGCCCGCCTGTGGTCACCGTCCATCGGCGCCGTGGTCGCGCACGATCTGCTCATCGACCTGGCCCCCGAGCACCTGTACTGGCGGCCGGCCCCCGACCCGCTGCCGCTGCGAGCCACCCGGCTGTCCGGCTGGGACGTCCGCGACCCCGCGCGGATCGCCGAACCGGTCTACCGCGACATCATGGCCGGGATGCTGGAACCGCTCGCGGAGGCGGTCCGGCGGATCGTGAAGATCGCGCCGGGGCTGTTGCGGGGCAATGCGGCCTCCGCGCTGGCCGGAACCATCGGCGCCTTCACCCACCGGCGGCCCGACCTCACCGCGAAGGCCATGAGGCTGGGCCACGAACTGCTGAACCGGGATCTCCTGCGCGGCACCGGCGAACTGACCGAGCCCGCACCCGGCCGTCCCTCCTTCGTCCGTCGCAGCTGCTGCCTGTACTACCGCCTGCCAGGCGGCGACATGTGCGGTGACTGCGCCCTGCTGCCGGCCGGAGCCCGCCGCGCGCGGTGAGCTCGCGCCGTACGAGAATCCCGGGGGGAGCGATGGGCCACACCGTCGTCGAGGGGCGTCGCACCGGCAAGGGCTTCAAGCACCCGGGAGCGGTCAGCTGCGTCCGACGGCGCCGAGGATGCCCGGCCTGGTGAAGTCGGCGGTGATCTTCTCTCCGTACTCGTTGTACTCGGAGCGCCACGCCTCGACCGGGACGATCCCCGGCTCCAGCAGCTCCATTCCGCTCAGCAGCTCGGCCAGCTGTTCCGGGCCGCGCGAGGTGAGCGCCCCCGCGCTGGTCGAGCGGTAGACCTGCTGCCCTGCCTCGTGCACCTCGGCGCTGACGTTGGCCTCGAAGGCGTGCGTGACGATCAGATGGCTACCCGGGGTCAGCCGTTCGCGGATCGCGGCGATGATGTGGGCGACCAGGGCGTCGTCGGGGATGAAGTGCAGCATCGAGATCAGCAGCACCGCGACGGGCTGGGTGAAGTCGATGGCACCCTCGATCTGCGGGTCCGTCAGGAGCTTCTCGGGTTCCCGCATGTCGCCGTGGACGACAGAGGTGAGGTGGTTGTCCGCCAGGAGCGCACGGCCGTGCGCCAGGACGATGGGGTCGTTGTCGACATAGACCACCCGGGTGTCGGGCGCGATGCGATGGGCGACCTGGTGCACGTTGTCCTGCGTCGGCAGCCCCGACCCGATGTCGAGGAACTGCCGCACGCCCTGGCGCACGAGCAACTCGACGACTCGCGAGAGGAACGCCCGGTTCGCCCGAGTCATCTCGCGGATACCGGGCACCACCTGCATGAACTGTTCCGCGGCCGCCCGGTCGGAGGCGAAGTTGTCCTTGCCTCCGAGGTAGTAGTCATACATTCGAGCGACGCTTGGGATATTCGGGTCTATACCCGCTGGAACAACCTCTTGCTCGGACATGCCCTCACCCTTCTCCGACTTCGGAGAGGATATGGGAAATCCACAAGATCATGGATCTTTGCCGACACATCATGTGCGACCACATGCCGGGGCGAGCGCAGCCCCCGCGCGCTCCGGAGTCCCGGGGTCTACTCTTCCTGCTGCACCGAACTGGAGTTGCTCTCGGTGCTCTGGTAGCTCTGGTGACCGGGCACCCAGGTCCAGGTCTCCGTGCGGTCACCCTTCCTGATCGTCAGCGTGCCCGAGGGCTCGTAGTCCGGCGACAGGGGGGACCAGGGCGGCAGGGGTTCAGGGTCGGCGTACGCGACCGGCGCGGCGAGCGCCACCGCCGAGACGGCGAGAACGGCGGTGACGAGATAACGGACAATGAACATTTGTTCCCCCAGAAGGCATAAACGGTACGGCGGGGATATTTCCTCATAAAAGGCAAAGAGAACCATGCCGATGATCAATACTCTGACTGATTCACCTTCGGCACGGCCGCCCGCTCCGGTGCGAGACCGCTCATCCCGGCGAGAACCGGCGAGTTCAAGGACGTCCTGGAGTTCGCCGGGCTGGGGATCCCCGCACCGGCCCGCGGGCGTTCCGGAGCCGGGACGCCCGCGGAAGGGCGTACGGTCAGCCGGCCGTCCTCTCGGGGGAGCCGATCGAGCGGAGGACGGCGTCGGGGACGACGAGGTCGGCGCGGGAGCGGGTGGTGGCGACGAGGTCCGCGTTGCGCTGGTCGGTGCCCAGCACCCAGGCGACCGCGTCGTCGCGGTCCTTGCCGAAGTGCTCGTGGCGGGAGACGAGGCGGCGCACCCGCTCGTCGGAGCCGAGGTCGCAGTACCAGACCTCGTGGAGCCGCGGCCGTACGCGTGACCAGTCGCCCTGGTCGAGCAGCAGGTAGTTCCCCTCGGTGACGACGAGCCTGGCAGCCCGGAAGACCGGGATGCTGCCGGCGACCGGCTGCTCCAGGTCACGCTCGAAGGCCGGCGCGTAGACCACGTCGTCCTCGTCCTCGCGCAGCCGGCGGAGGAGTGCCGCGTAGCCGGCCGCGTCGAAGGTGTCGGGCGCCCCCTTGCGGTCGCGGCGCCCGAGCCTGTCGAGCTCGACGTCGGCGAGGTGGAAGCCGTCCATCGGCACGTACGCCACCCACTCCCGCGCCGGCAGCCCCTCGGGAGGCGCCGGGCGCAGCGTCTCGACCAGGTGCTCGGCGAGGGTGGTCTTGCCGGCCCCCGGACCGCCGGTGATGCCCAGCAGCGCGCGGTGCCCCTCCCGTACGAGAGAGCGGGCCCGAGCGGCGAGGTCGTCGAGGGAGGTCATCTCCCCGAACGTAGCCGAGCCGGCCCCCGATCTCCAGCGCGGGTCGTACGCCTGCCGGACCACGATGCAACACTTTCACCCCCTTCGCCGTCTAGGTCGTGACGATCGGGAAGGGACGAGATTTGGAAGACGAGCCCGGCTTTGACGACTTCGTGGCCGAGCACAGGGAAGCGCTGCTCCGCTACGCGTACGTCCTGACCGGCAACTCCCACGATGCCGCCGACCTCACCCAGGAGGCGCTGACCCGGCTGCGCGACGCGTGGTCTCGGGTGCGGCGCAAGTCCGATGCGCACAGTTACGCGCGGACCACGATGGCGCGGTTGCACATCAGCATCTGGCGGCGGCACAGACGTGAACACCTCACCGGGGAGCCGCCCGAGCGGAGCTGGCAGGTGGTCTTCCCCTCCGACGAGGAGCAGGGGCTCTGGCAGGAACTGGCCGCGCTGCCCCGCAGACAGCGCGCGGTGCTGGTGCTGCGCTACTACGAGCAGCTGACCGACGCGGAGATCGCCGAGGTGCTCGGCATCTCCACGGGTACCGTGCGCAGCCAGGCCTCCCGGGCGCTGGCCACGCTGCGTTCCTCCCTCTCCCACTCACCGGCGGCCTACGGGAGCAAGCGATGACCGACCTCGAAGAGAAACTGACCCGGGTCCTGGCCACGGCGGCGGACCAGGTGCCCCGGCAGGCCCCGTACGAGCTGTCCGAGGTGGTCGGCGCGCGATATCGCCGCAGGCGGGCACGGCCCACCGCACTGCTCGCCGCCGTGGCCGTGCTCGCGGTGGCCGGCGGGGCGGGTGCGGCGGTGAGAGCCCTGAGCGCGCGGGCCGTGCCGGAACCCGCGGTGAGCGCCACGGGCACACCGGGACCGACGGCGCGGCCGGAGCCCGAACCGGCGGAGAAGCTGCCCCCGCGTATCGAGCGGGTATGGCCGCGGGCCCTGCACAAGATCCCCGCCGAGCTGCCCGACGGCCGGGAGTACCACCCGCAGCTGCTCCTCGACGATCGCACGCTGCTGGTCATGACGGGGAGGTCCGACGGGATGAGGCAGTTCCTGTGGACCTACGACCTCGCAAGCGGCAGACCCACACGGATCGCCGAGATCCCCCCCACCCGAGGGTCCGCGATCTTCGCCGATGGCGTCGCCGCGGGCGGCGGGAACATCGTCTGGTGGGCGTCGTACAAGGATCCGGGCAAACAGCGGGTCGCCCGGATCTGGACGGTGCCCGCCGGCGGCGGCCGGCCCCGGCAGGTGACCGACGTCCCGCTGGATAACGTCATGAAGAAGGGGCACATCCGCGCGCTGGAGTTGGTCGGCTCCGACGTGATCTTCTCCCGGGAGAGCGGCGGGATCTACCGGGTGCCGCTGCGCGGCGGCGAGCCGAGAGCGGTACCGGGTACCGAGGGGCAACACCTCCTGCGGTGGCCGTGGGTGGGCCGGCACACCAAACACGCCGATCTCAGCAAGCAGGTCGCCTTCAGCGAGCTGTTCAACGTCGAGACGCGGAAACGGCGTGACGCCGTGGTCAGGCCCGGCGAGAGTCTCGTCAGGTGCGGCGTCAACCTGTGCTCCGGCACGATGCCGCCGGAGGGGGAGCTCCCGCGCAACTTCGTCCGCGACCGCGACGGTTCACGGGAGCGCGCACTGCCCAGGAACGTCCAGCTAGGCGATGCTCCCGGACTGGAAAGGTTTTTCAAGCTGGTCAGCCCGAAGAGTGTCGTCCTGTACGACATGGCCACCGGCAGGTCCGCCGACCTGGGCATGCGACCGGACAAGGATGGAATTCCAGACGGCGGCCCCGACCGGCTGATCACCTACCGGATCGGGGACAGGATGTACGTCGTGGACCTGGCCGCGATCAAGTAGCGGTCCCGGGGCGCGCGGGGGCGGCCCCGGGACCTGCTCCTGCCACGCCTCGGGGAGGCCGAGGTCAGCCGGAGTCGGCGTTGAAGGAGAGTTCGGAGGTCACCCGGTAGCGGTCGCCCCGGTAGATCGAGCGGGTGAACTCGACGATCCGGCCGCCGACGTCGCGGGTGGTGCCCCTTTCTCTTTCCCAGATGCCGACGCTTCCATGGACCTTCGGACCGGGCGACCGGCCGCGCCCGGCGAGCGTCGAGGCGCGGCGTCCGTCCGCTCAGCCGACCCTGGTGTAGCTCAGTATCTGGCCCTCATACTCCTTGTCGTCGGTACTGGCGGCGAGCACCCGCTTCACCTTGCCCTTGAAGTCGACCACCAACGCCTCGTGGCCGATGCTCTTCCTCCGCCAGGCCACGATGTGCCGGTCGTCGTACCAGCCGAGGACCCGATCGGTCGCGAACGGGATCCGGACCTTCAGCTTCGCGTCGGCGTCGGTGGACCGGAGGCAGATCTCCGCGGTCTCCTCGCAGTACGTGACCATCAGCGTGCCGGACGGGCTGACATGGTCGCCCTCGACCCAGATCGGATCGCCCACGTCCAGCAGGGTCTGCAGTACGGTGCCCCGAAGGTCGTAGAAGCGGATGTGCTTGGTGTCCTTGGTGACCGCCCAGGCGCCGACCGCCCGGCTGTCATTCCGCCAGAAGTAGCTCCAGTCCCCGATGTCCTTCTCCTTCACCCGGACGACCGAGGCCTTCTCCGTGGCGATGTCGATGATCGCGTAACCGTAGACGCGGGTGTCCTCCTTGATCGTCTCGTACAGGGTGACCAGCCCCTTGGTGCCGTCCGGCGACCAACGCGGGTAGAGCGAGACGGTCGGCTTCTTGGCGATCTTTATTTCGCTCTTCGTCCCCGTCTTGTGGTCGACGATCGAGACGACCTCGTAGTTGTCCGAGTCGTAGTAGCGGTTCACGGCGAGAGCCTGGGTGCCGGCGGGGTTCAGCCGGTAGTAGGCGTGCGATTCGTCCTTGACGAACCCGTTGGTACCGGCCTTGCGGATGTAGGAGTGGCGGACGTCTCCCTTCCACACGTTGTAGGAGGTGAGCTTGATCGGGTCCTTGTCGCTCTCGTGGATCGTGATGGAGGTGGCCGGCAGTTTGATTTCCTGGTCCGCGGGCGGGATCGAGGAGACGGCCTGGGTGGGAGTGGCGCTGGGAGTGGTGGTGGGAGTGGTGGCCGCCCGCGAGCCGGTGCCCGATCCGGGGATGGTTCCGTTCTGGACCACCACTGTGATCGTCACCGCGACGAGCGTGAGCGCGAGCCCGGCGCCGGCCACGGCCCAGGCCCGGCGCACGCGCCTTTTCCGGCCGGGGGGCGGCTGCGCCCCCGGCGTGGCCGGAAAGACCGCGCCCTGAGGCATGCCCCCGTACGGCGGCGGGTATCCGCCCGGCCCGGTTTGGTGAGCCGCATACCTTCCTGGCCCGGTTTGGTGCGGCGGATAGCCGCCCGGATCGGCCTGATGCGGGTATCCGCCCGGCCCGGCCTGGTGCGGCGGATAGCCGCCCGGTCCGGCCTGATGCGGATACCCACCCGGACTGGTCCAGTGCGGCGCGTACCCGCCCGGTCCGGCCTGGTGGGGCGGGTGTCCTTCGGGGCCTGTCCGGTACGGCGCCCCGGTCTGTGGATCACCCGGGTAGGGGTGATACTCGGGATCGATCCGCTGGGCCGCGGCGGCCACCCCCTCGGCGAGCATGCCCCGGGCCGAGGCGAAAGGCGACGCGCCCTGACCACCCAGACCGTCCTGCGCGGCCGGACCGTCCTGCGCGCCCGGACCGGCGTGGCCCAGCAGGCGCATCAGCGCCTCACCCGCCGTCGGACGCAGGCTCTCGTCCTTGGCCAGACACCGCGCCACCAGGTCACGCAGCGCCGGATCGGCGATCCCCGACAGATCCGGCTCGGCGTTGAGAATCCGGTTGAAGATCGCGGGCAGGCTGTCGGCACCGAACGGCGGCTGCCCGGTGGCCGCGAAGACCATCGTGCCCGCCCAGGCGAACATGTCGGCGGCCGGACCCGCGGCCTGCCCCGCGAGCTGCTCGGGAGTCATGTAGGCGGGTGTGCCGATCGCCGTCGAGGTCAGGGACGAGGTGCGATCCAGAGCCTTGGCGATGCCGAAGTCGATCACCCGGGGGCCGTCGGCGGCCAGCAGCACGTTGGCCGGCTTGAAGTCACGATGCACGATCTCGGCCTGATGGATCGCCACCAGCGCGGTCACCGTACCGATCGCCAGCCGGTGCAAGGCCGCACCCTCGCGGGGACCCTCGGCACCGACGATATGGCCGAGCGTCGGCCCCTCGATGTACTCACTGACGATGTACGGCCGCCGCGCGTCCATCCCGGTCTCGATCACCGCGGCGGTACAGAACGTCGCCACCCGCCGGGCCGTGTCGACCTCACGCACGAAACGCTCCAGTGCCTCCCTGTCCTGGGCCAGATCACCACGCAGCAGCTTGACCGCGACCTGAGCCCCGGTGGGGGCGACGCCCAGATACACGGTTCCCTGACCGCCCTCGCCCAGGCGCGCGGTGAGCCGGTACTCCCGCACCTTCTCGGGGTCCCCGGGCCGCAGAGGCGCAAGGTCCGGCATGACGACATCCTCCTTCACGTCATGAGCACCCACGTGAGACCTCGTACGGGCTCAGCGCCAAAAGTTCAGGATCACAGGGCCCACTTGTGTCTCACTTGGAAGCCGGCGGGAACACCTGGCCACGAGGGGAATGCCGACCGGCAGGGCACGGACCGCACGGCTACCGGACCGCCTCCACCTCCTGGGCGGACACCGTCCCCAACTCCTGAGATCCCTGACCTCTCCCTCCCACCCGGCCCCCGCCTTCCCCAGCGCGGGCCGTGCCCGCCTCTTCCTCCAAGACGCCCCCTGAATCGGTAACCGAGATTCATATTTGTTACGGTTCTGGCGTGCGATTGACGAAGTTCACGGATCTGGCACTGCGGGTGACCATGCGGCTGGCGGTCGCCGAACCCGGCACGGTCCTCACCACCAGGCAGGTGGCCGACGCCATGGCCATCCCCTACACGCACACGGCCAAGGCCATCACGCGCCTGCGGTATCTGGGCGTGGTGGACGCCCGCCGGGGGCGCGGCGGCGGGCTGGAGGTGACCGGCTTCGGCCGGAAGGCCTCGCTGGGATGGCTGGTCCGCGAGCTGGAGGGCGAGGAGGAGGTGGTCACCTGTGAGGGCGACACGCCGTGTCCGCTGCGGGCGGCCTGCCGCCTGCGCGGCGCGCTGCGCGAGGCCCAGCGGGCCTTCTACGCGGCACTCGACCCGCTCACCGTGGACGATCTGGTCACCTCGCCGAGCGGCCCGATGCTGATCACTCTCTCCTGAGACCCGCCCCGCTCCTTTCGTCACGCATTTTAATATGAAGATCACTTACCAATTAAAGGAGAAGACATGCTCTCTGTTGAATCGGCGGCGACGGTCCGGGCCACCCTGCCCACCGTCCAGCAGGCCCTGGAGGAGATCACCGGGCGGTTCTACGCGACGATGTTCGCCGACAACCCGGACCTGCTGAGGAACCTCTTCAACCGGGGCAACCAGGCCAGCGGAGCACAGCGCCAGGCACTGGCCGGGTCGATCGCCGCCTTCGCCACCCTGCTGCTCGACCGGCCGGACGAGCGGCCCGACGCGATGCTCGCCCGCATGCTCTCCCGCATCGCGCACAAGCACGCCTCGCTCGGGGTCACCCCCGACCAGTACCAGATCGTGCACAAGTACCTCCTCGCCGCCATCGCCGACGTGCTCGGCGACGCCGTCACCGCCGAGGTCGCGGCGGCCTGGGACGAGGTCTACTGGCTGATGGCCAACGCGCTGATCGCACTGGAGGCGCGACTGCTGCGCGAGCCCGGCGATCCCTGGCTGCGCGCCACGGTCCTGGAGCGGCGACGCCAGACACCGGACACCGTCTCCTTCACCCTCGCCCCGTCGATCCCGCTCGCCTTCACCCCCGGGCAGTACGTCAGCGTCGGGGTCACCCTGCCCGACGGGGCACGGCAGATCCGGCAGTACAGCCTGTCGTGCGCCCCCGAGCGCGGCGACTGGCGGATCACCGTCAGGTGGGTCCGCGGCTCAGGACCCGACGGCGAGGTCTCCGGGTGGCTGCACGCCAACGTCCAGGCCGGGGACGAGCTCACCATCTCGGCGCCGTACGGCGACCTGACCCTGGCCCCGGGCGACGCCCCGCTGCTGCTCGCCTCCGCCGGGATCGGGATCACCCCCATGCTGTCGATGCTCGATCACCTCGCGGCCACCGGCTCCACCCGCCAGGTGATCGTCGTCCACGCCGACCGGAGCCCCGCCGACCACGTGCACCGCGAGGAGCTCGTCCGGCTGGTCGCGGAGCTGCCCGGCGCGACCCTGCACCGCTGGTACGAGGAGGCGGGCGCGTGCTCCTGCGACCCCGCGCCCCGCGTCGGGTACGCCGACCTCGGCGCGATCGACCTGCCCGACGGCCTGGTGGCCTACCTGTGCGGCCCGCTGCCGTTCATGCGCGGCGTGCGCGCGGACCTGCTCCGCCACGGGGTCCCCGCCCGTGACGTGCACTACGAGGTCTTCGGCCCCGACCTCTGGCTCGGCCAGGACTGAACGCGCTCCGGCCCCGCCCGCGGGAGCCGTCAGGAGACGGGTGGGGAGGCGGCGCGGAGGCCGTTCAGGGTGAACTCGGTGGCCTGGCGGCCGGCTTCCAGCATCTCCTCGGGGGAGGCGCCGTGCCGCATGCTGACGAAGGCGGCGAGCTTGGCCCCGCCGATCACCGCGCCCACGGCCGCCGACGCCTCGGCCAGGTTCAGCTCGTCGGGACAGGCCCGGTGCAGGGCCTCGGCGAGCTCCTGCTGGCTGTCGAAGAGAAGCAGCAGGCCGCGCGCCCTGAGCGAGGGGACGGTCATGATGAGGTGGTTGATGGGCGCTATCTCACGGGTGAGCCGGCTGTCGACGGCGAGCGCGGCGACCCCCGAGGTGATGGCGCGGCTCAGCAGGTCGACCGCCCGGTCCCCGGGGCCGCGCTCGGCGATCACCCGCAGGGCGCGGTCGACGCCGTCTCGCGAGTTGTGGAAGACCACGTCCTCCTTGCTCGCGAAGTAGCTGAAGAAGGTGCGGGTCGAGACGTCGGCTGCCGTGGCGATCTCCGAGACGGTCGTCTGCTCGTAGCCCTTCTCGACGAAGAGCTCTATCGCCGCGGCGATGAGAGCGTGCCGGGTGCGCAGCTTCTTGCGCTCACGCAGCCCCAGAACCTCACTCATGCGGACATCTTAATGCACAGCACCATACTCTGCACCTATTGTAATTTTGCATTTGATGTAGTTTTCTGAATGGAGACCAGCTGCATCTCTGCATAGGAGCGACCGATGACAGAGTCCCACGCGGAGGCGATCACCTTTCCCTTCGGACGTCCCGACCCCTTCACCCCACCCGAGCGCCTGGCCTCGCTGCGCGAGGAGCGGCCCGTCACCCGGATGACCTACCCCGACGGCCGGGTGGGCTGGCTGGTGACCTCCTATCCCGCGGTGCGGTCGATCCTGGCCGACCCCCGGTTCAGCTCCCGGCGCGAGCTGCTGAACATCCCGGTGCCCTTCCCGCTGATGCAGGAGATGCGCCGCCCGGCCGACCCCGGCATGTTCATCCGGATGGATCCGCCCGACCACACCCGCTACCGGAGGCTGCTCACCGCGCAGTTCACCGTGCGGCGGATGAAGCAGCTGGAGCCCAGGATCCACGAGATCACCGAGGAGCGGCTGGACGCGATGGAGAAGGCCGGGCCTCCCCAGGACCTGGTCAGGGAGTTCGCGCTGCCCATTCCCTCGCTGGTGATCTGCGAGCTGCTCGGTGTCCCGTACTCCGACCGTGAGGAGTTCCAGCAGACCACCGCGGTGCTGCTGAACCTGGAGTCCGCCGTCGAGGACATCCGCGCGGCGGTCGCCCGCGTCGCCGCGTTCTTCGCCCGGCTCATCGAGCTCAAGCGGGCCGAGCCGGCCGACGACCTGCTCAGCGGGCTCGTCACCGGCGGCGAGCTGACCGACGAGGAGCTGGGCAACATCGGGTTCCTGCTGCTCGTCGCCGGGCACGAGACCACCGCCAACATGCTCGGGCTCGGCACGTTCGCCCTGCTACAGCACCCCGACCAGCTCGCCGCGCTGCGCGCCGACCCCTCGCTGATCGACAACACGGTCGAGGAGTTGCTGCGCTATCTCAGCATCATCCACATCGGCCCGATCCGCGCCGCCCTGGAGGACGTCGAGGTGGACGGGGAGCTCATCAGGGCGGGTGAGGTGGTGACCCTCTCGGTCCAGGCCGCCAACCGCGATCCCGCGCGCTTCACCGACCCCGACCGTCTGGACATCACCCACCCCGCGAGTGGGCATCTGACATTCGGGCACGGGTTGCACCAGTGTCTCGGCCAGCAGCTCGCCCGCGTGGAGATGCGCACCGCGTTTCCCATGCTGTTCGATCGGTTCCCCGATCTACGACTCGCCATACCGGCGCAGGAGGTCCGCATGCGCGACACCATGTCCATCTACGGCGTACGGGAGCTGCCGGTCAGATGGTAGAGAACGCACTGAAGGTGACCACGGACGCGTCGCGGTGCATCGGAGCGGGCATGTGCGTGCTCACCGCGCCGGAGGTGTTCGACCAGAGCGAGGATGACGGCACCGTCGTGCTCCTCGACGAGTCACCGCCACCCGAGTCGCACGCCGACGTCCGCCGGGCCGAGCGGCTCTGTCCCTCGGGCGCCATCTCGGTGCGGGAGGATCCCGGCACCGCCTGACGTGCCGGAGGCGCCGGGATCCCGCAGGTCAGAGAACGCGGGATTCCGGCACTTCCCGATGTACGGCGGGCGCCCGCGGGCCGAGGCTCCGGCCCCCGCCGGTCACCGGCGCGCGCGGGCGACGGCCAGCACGGCGGTGAGGATGGCCTGCGCGTTGGCGGGTACCGGGACGTTCTGGACGAGGACCGTCGGCGTGGCGCTCACTCCGCGCTCGATGGCCGTCTCCGTCACGTGGGCGGCCCAGTCGAGGTAGACGCCCTCGCGCACACATCCGCCGAACCCCGGATCGGTGATCCCCGCCAGGCGGCCGACCTCGGCCAGCTCGTCGTCGGTGAGCCCCGGGCCTCCCTCCGGGGGCTGGCCGGCGAAGAGCGCGTGGACATACTCGACGAACCTCCCCCGGTCCGAGGCGCAACCAGCGGAGGCGGACGCGCGGGAGGAGTAGTGGTCGGTGGAGAGCTCGTCCAGGAAGCCCATGGGATGGTAGACGAGGCTGACCGCCCCGTCCGCCACCAGCCTTACCAGCGCCGGTGCCGCCGCCTCCTCGAACGCCCTGCAGAACGGGCAGAGAAAGTCGATGTAGGTGTCCACGATGACCGGGCCCGAGCCCACGGCGATACCGTCTCCCGCCGTGGAGGCGCCGGCGGGCACCCGGGTCGGCCGTGTGGGCCGATGCGGTCGAGCTGTCATGTGTTCCTCCCCGCGACGCGGAAGAGGGTCGCGGCCCCCGCGGGTCCAACCCCTTTCGTGCTCTACCCTCTGGCGGACCGCCGGAGCCTATGAACCACCAAAATTCGGACAAACCACACCCGCTCAGACGCGCGGTCCCGGAGCTCGGCGGAAGGAGAAGGGCCGGCTCTCGCGGCCGGGGATCACGAACCAGCACTCGCCGGTGTCCTCGCTGTCGAGCAGCTGGACGAACGTCTCGACGACCGCCGAGACCTCCAGGATCGGGAAGCCGAGCTGCTGGAGCATCTCCCTGCCCTGGCCGAGGATCGCGGTGTCGGCGAACGAGGGGCAGAGCCCCTGCACCCTGATCCCCCGCGGCCGGAGATCCTGGCCCAGCGAGCGGACCAGCCCGACGACGGCGTGCTTGTTGGCGGCGTAGATGGGATCCGAGGGGATGCCGACGATGCCCGCCATGCTGGCGGTCGCCACGATCGTGCCGCCGCCCGCCGCCAGCAGCGCCGGGATCGCGGCGTGCGCCCCGAAGACGACGCCGTCGAGGTTGACCCCCATCGCCAGGCGGTAGCGCCGGATGTCGAAGTCCTCGCCCAGCCCGCAGCCCGAGGTGATGCCCGCGTTGAGGAAGGCGAGGTCGAGCCTGCCGTACCGCTCGACCGCGGTCGCCACCGCCGCCTCGTTGTCCTCCAGCCGGGACACGTCGCAGTGGACATAGGTCGCGTCCAGCTCGTCGGCGAGCTTCTCGCCTGCGGCGTCGTCGACGTCGGCGAGGACGAGGCGGGCCCCGCCCTCGGCCAGCCGCCGGGCCACGCCCGCGCCGATGCCGTTGCCGCCGCCGGTGACCAGGGCGACCCTGCCCTCCAGCCGGTCACTGCGGACCACGTTGCACGCCTCCGCCGGACTCTCGGTTTCCAGCCCGCCGAACAGCCCGCCACCGCCTCCGGCGAACCAGCCGCCGGTACTCGTCTTCTCCGTGGTCAAAGTGGCAGCCCTCCGGTCGCGGCGTTGGTCGAACCCGTGCTCTGGTACGCCGCGATCGTACGCTCGGCGATGCGCATCTGGTGGATCTCGTCGGCGCCGTCCGCGAAGCGGGCCCAGCGGGCGTGCTGGAGCATGCCGGCCAGCGGGGTGTCGGTCGAGTAGCCGAGCGCGCCGTGCACCTGGATCGCCCGGTCGACGATCCGGTTGAGGCTGTTGGCCACGAAGTGCTTCGCCATCGAGACCTCGGTGCGGAAGTCCTCGCCCTTGTCGATCTTCGAGGCGGCGTGCAGGACCATCAGCTTGCACTGGTACAGCTCCATCGCCGAGTCGGCGATCAGCCACTGGATGCCCTGCTTCTCGGCCAGCAGCGATCCGTGGCTGTAGCGGTTGAGCGCGCGGTCGACCATCATGTCCAGCGCCGTCTCGGCCTGGGAGATCCAGCGCATGCAGTGCGCCAGTCGCGCCGGGCCCAGGCGGTACTGGCCGAGCCGGTGGCCGTTGCCGCGCCCGCCGAGGATCTGGCCGTCGTGCACCCGCAGGTCGGTGATGACGATCTCGCTGTGGCCGGTGGAGCCGTGCATCGTCTCGACCTCGCGGACGTCGTTCCACCCCTGCTGCGGGAGGTCGATGAGGAAGGCCGTGTTGCCGCCGCGCGAGCCCTCGGGCACGTCGAGCTCGGTCTTGGCGATGAGGATGGCGAAGCTCGACCTGCGGGCGTTGGAGATGAACCACTTGTGGCCGTTGATGACCCACTCGTCGCCGTACCTGACGGCGTGGGTGCGGATGAGCGTGGGGTCGGAGCCGGCCACCTCCGGCTCGGTCATCGCGAAGCATGACATCTGGTGGCCGTTGAGCAGTGGTTTGAGGTACTTCTCCTTTTGCTCGTCGGTCGCCCAGTGCAGCAGCGTGTGCATGTTGCCCTCGTCGGGCGCCGCGCAGTTGAGGACCCAGGGCCCGAGCCGGGTCTTGGCCGCCTCGGACTGCACCATGGCGAGTTCGACGTGGCCGAGGCCCATGCCGCCCCACTCCTTGGGCATGTGCGGCAGCCACAGTCCCTCGGCCCGCGCCTTCTCGCGCAGCTCGAAGATGACCCGGATGTACTCGTCGCGGGTGGTCACCTTCTCCTCGTCGTCGAAGCCGCCGACGGCCGGGATGATGGTCTCCTGGACGAAGGCCCGCACCCGGCGACGGATCTCCTCGTGCTCGGGGGCGAGGGTGAAATCAATGGCCACGGGGTCCTCCCCTTACCTTCTGGCCGGCAGGTCAGAAGGGAACGCCTTCTATCCTTGCCGTGTGCCGCCGCCTCTGAGGCGACTGCTTGATGATTTCAGACAGATGCATTATTACCCTAACGATCGACAGATCCACCGGCAAGGCAGGAGCGCGCATGCCCCCTAACCCGGAAGCGACCGGCAGGCGCCTGGTGGCGGCGGCCGAGCGGCTGTTCGCCGAGCGGGGAATCGACGGCGTGTCACTCCGCGAGATCAACAATGCCGCCGGGCAACGCAACTCGACGGCGCTCCAGTACCACTTCAGGGATCGGGCGGGACTGCTGAACGCGGTGCTCGCCAAGCACCATCCCGAGATCGAGGCCCGCCGCCACCAGCTGCTCGACGAGTACGAGTCCAGGGGGAGCCTTCCGGAGGCCGAGGCCCGCCGCACCCTCGCCGCCGCGCTGGTGCGGCCGATGGCCGCCAAGCTGGCCGACCCCGACGGCGGCCGGTCATATCTACGGATCATGGAGCAGCTCGTCCAGCGCGGCGACCTCCCCGCCCTGCGGAGCATGCGGGCCGATCCTCAGCAGAGCATCAACCGGTGGCGCGAGCTGGTGGCCCCGCTGCTCTCCGAGGTCGCGCTGCGCCGGCTGCACCAGCGTTTCATGGCCATCCGGGTGACCTACGTGGAGCTCGCCCGCCGCGCCGCGGGACCCGAGGGCAAGGACGACCGGCTCTTCACCAGCCATCTGATCGACGTCGTGTCGGCCGTGCTGGCCACCGAGGTCTCCGCGGAGACCGCTCGCCTGCTGGGAGAGCGCGACAGGCTGCGGGGCGGAGAACGCCGTGAACCGGACCCCGGCGGCCTCGAAGGCGAACGGTGACCGTCAGGCGCCCGCGTGAGCCGCCTGGAAGGCACCTCCCGCCGAGTAGGTGACCAGCGTGGTCAGCACCTCCTTGACCGACTCGCGCCTGCGCACGTCACAGAGGACGATCGGGGCCACCCCGTCCAGCCCCAGCGCCCTCCGTATCTTGATCGGGTCATGCCGCCGCGCGCCGTCGAAGCAGTTGACCGCCACCACGAACGGGAGCCCGCGCTGCTCGAAGTAGTCCACGGCGGGGAAGCAGTCCTGCAGTCGACGGGTGTCGGCGAGCACGACCGCGCCGAGCGCGCCGACGGAGAGCTCGTCCCACATGAACCAGAACCTGTCCTGCCCCGGAGTGCCGAACAGGTAGAGCCAGAGCCCGTCGCGGATGGTGATCCGGCCGAAGTCCAGTGCCACGGTCGTGGTGATCTTCGACTCGACGCCCTCGACGTCGTCCACGCCGACACCGCGCTCGCTCAGCAGTTCCTCGGTGTGCAGGGGCCTGATCTCGCTGATCGTACCGACCATGGTCGTCTTGCCGACCCCGAAACCGCCGGCGACAAGGATCTTGATGGCCATCGCCGGGCTGTCGACCGGGCTCATGCCCGGCTCAGAGGCCGCGTATTCCATGCAGCACTTCCCTGTAGATGCGTTCGTCGATCGTCTTCCCCATCGGCCGGGGCTTGTCGATGGTGACCAGGCCCTCGCGGCGCAGTTCGCTGAGGAGTACGCGGGTGATGTTGAGCGGCAGCTTGAGGTGCGCCGCCACGTCCGCCACGGGGGTGGGCCGGCGGCACGCCGACAGCACGTCGAGATGCTCGGGCATCAACCCGACCGGCTCGAAGGGTATGTCGACGGTCGTGACGATGGCCACCAGGTCGATGCTCTCCCCGACCGGGCGCGCCCGACCGCCGGTCACCCCGAAGAGCCTGACCAAGGGCCCGGGATCCTCTCCCGTCACGATCTCGCACCGTTCCAGGCGGGCGCCGGGGCAGCTCCCCTCGGCTGTGAGGACAGGTGTTCGCCGACGCGCTTGACCAACAGCGCCATCTCGTAGGTCACCATGCCAAGCTCGGCATCGCCCGCGGCCAGCACAGCCAACCGGGCTCCCTGCCCCGCCGCGGTGACGAACAGGAAGCCCCCCTCCATCTCGATGATGGTCTGCCGCACACCGCCGAGGCCGAAGTGCCGCCCGGTGCCCAGCGCGAGGCTGTGACTCCCGGCGGAGATGGCGGACAGGTGCTCGGCGTCCTCCCGGGTCAGCTCCCGGGAGCCGCCCATCGCCAGGCCGTCGGCGGACAGCACGATCGCGTGCCGGATACCGGGGACCCGCTGGGTCAGGTCGTCGAGAAGCCAGCTCAGTTCAGATCTGGGGTCAGGCATCGGAGTGGCCTTCCTTTCGCTTCCACACGTCCTGGTCCTGCTCGGTCTGGCTGCGACCCTGCTGCCAGCCTCGCTGCATGGACGACATGAGGTTTGAGAGCTCCTCGGGAGTACGCGCGGGAACGTCGCGCCGCTCCGGTGAGCGCGTCTGGCGGAGCTGGGGGGCCAGGCTGGCCTGCCGCACCCGCACCGGCAACCCGTCCAGGTCCTCGTCGATGTCCGGTACGGACACCGCCCGCCGCACGGGCATCGAGGGGGCCGGGGTCTCCTGCCGCTGCTGTGGCGCGGGGAACCATCCCGGCGAGGGTTCGGGAGTGCGCGCCACCGGCAGGTCCTGCGAACTGTAGAACGCCCCGGGCAGCACCTCCGGTGCCGCGGTCAGCGCCCGCACCGGCCCGCCCGGGTGGGAGCCCACCTGGCGTGCCTGGGGGACGGCCTCGGCGGTCAGTGCCTCGCAGGTGGCGAGGAGGCTCTGCGGCAGCAGCACGATCGCGGTGGTGCCGTCGTACGGCGAGGGCCGCAGCACGACCTTGATCCCGTGCCGGGCCGCGAGCCTGGCCACGACGAACAGGCCGAGCCTGTCGCTGTCGGCCAGGTCGAACTCCGGCGGGTCGGCGAGCTTGGCGTTGAGCTCGTCGAGGGTGGCCTGGTTCAGCCCCAGCCCCCGGTCCTCGACCTCCAGCGCGAAGCCGTTGGCCGCCACCATGCTCCGTACGTGGACCACCGTGTTCGGCGGCGAGAAGACCGTGGCGTTCTCCACCAGCTCGGCGATCAGGTGGATCACGTCGGTGACCGCGGCGCCCACCAGCAGCGGTGCCTGCGGCATGGGCAGGACCGTGACGCGGGTGTAGTCCTCGACCTCGAGCACGGCGCTGCGCACCACGTCGAAGATCGGCACCGGGTCGCGCCATCTGCGGGCCGGGGCCGCCTCGGACAGGATGATCAGGTTCTCCGCGTGCCGCCGCATGCGAGTGGTCAGGTGGTCGAGCGTGAAGAGATCCTCCAGGGTCTCCGGCTCTTCGACGCGGCGCTCCATCGTGTCCAGGAGCGTGAGCTGGCGGTGGAGCAGCGCCTGGTTGCGCCAGGCCAGGTTCAGGAAGACCTGGCTGACGCCCTTGCGGAGCGTGGCCTGGCCGACCGCGGCCTCCACCGCGGTGCGCTGCACCGCGGAGAACGCGTGCACGACCCGGTCGACCTCGGCGGTGTTGGCGCGATCCAATTCGGGAGCCTCGGTCGCCGGGTCCACGTCCTCGCCCCTGCGCAGCCGCTCGACCAGTCGCGGCAACCGCTCTTCCGCCAGCTCCACGGCCGAGGCCTGGAGTCGCTTCAGCTCATCGACCAGGGAGCGGCCGAACCGGTAGGAGAACACGATCGAGACGATGATCGCGAGCAGACCCAGGCCCAGGACCAGCCCGATGCGCAGGAACGCCGAACTCCTGAGCTCGTCGCCCTTGATCGTGGCGCGGGCCAGTTCCTCCTCGGTGTGCTGGCTGACCGTGCTCATCACCGTCCCGGAGTCCCGCTTCCACTCGGCGGCGTCCAGCGGCGGCTCCCCCTTGAGGTCCCACGCGAAGATCTTGTTCTCGGCGACCAGCAGCCGCTGGTGGACGGCGTCCCCGGCGACCTGCTGGTGGCGCGCCTGCAGTTCGGGGCTCATGTCCAACTCCGCGTTGGCCAGGAAGTGCCTCCGGCTGGTCACCGCCGCGACGAAGGCCGCCTGCTCGGCGTGCGTCATTATGCCGCGCTTCAGCACCGGGGCGAGTACGGCCTGCTCCCTGCCCAGGTACTCGGCGGTGGTGCTGTAGGCGGTCATGCCGCGGATGACCCGGAAGGACGACACGTCGGCGAGCACCGCCGAGTCGCCGAACTGCTTGTTGGCGGCGGCGATGAAGGCGTTGTAGGCGTCGGTCACCTGGATCGCGCTCATCGAGCCGTTGTCGGCGGAGGCTCGCACCAGAACGAGCCCGTCCATGGCCGACTTCAGGATCCGCATGTCGGCCGGGGCGTTCTCCGGCTCGTAGCCCTCGGCGGACGAGATCGCCTGGCGCACCAGATCCACCGTGCGGTTGGTGGCTCGCCGCTGTTCGGAGAGCGGCTTGTTCTGTGCGGTGGCCCCGGCCGCGTCGGCGGAGAGCTGGCGCTCGCGCTGGATCTCGAGGATCATCTCCTGGATCGGCGCCCCGATCACCTGCCAGCGGGTCTGCGTCTGGGAGATGCCGGCGATCTGTGAGACCGCCGTGTAGGCGATGACCACCCAGAGGGCGATCAGCGAGAGCACAGGAATGACGAGGATCTTAAGAATCTTCGAGCGGATCGGAGGGGGGGAACTCATTCGTCGTGTCCAATCCGCGGTTCCTGCGCGTGGTCGACAGCCGCCGGGCTCGAAGAGCCCCGCGGTCGCACGCCGCGACTGGTGCGTGTGTGATTCGAAACACTATGCCCATGGGACATATGTAGCTTCAAGCCGCAGAGCGAAGATTGAATCTCAATGTTCGCGACAGGTCACAGGACTACTCGGCTGCGCGGGCCGGGCCTCCAGACGATCATGCAGCTCAGCATGGGTGTGGGCGCGCGAAACCGCCGCCTCCGCCGCCACGGGTCGAGAGCATTCCGTTACCGTCCGCCGACGCCCGAGCACCCGGTGGCCGGACACCGGGCCCGATATTCGATCACGGAACGTGCTGTCCGGCCACCGGGCACGGGTGTCGGTAAACGGCCGAAAGTCAGGTGGCCGAATCCCGTGTGTCAAACCTCCCGGCTCACCCTCAGCCGTCGCAGGCCCTGCGGGCGAGGATCGAATGGATCTCGAAGGAGGGCGCGCTGAACCCCGGGGCCGACATGACCTCGCGGACCTCCCGGAGTTGCCGTGCGGTCATCCCCGCCTCCACCAGGCGCTCCTCCAGGTGGTGACTGTTGCTGATCAGGAGACCGAGCCCGGCGGAGCCGCGCTCCCACACCTCGGTCCAGCGCACCGGGTCGACATCGACCAGGCCCGCCCCGGCCATCTCCCGCGCGGCGAAACCGCCCCAGGTCGGATCGCTGCCCGCGGCGCCCAGCACCCGGGTCATCGCGGCGATGTAGGCCCCGTACAGCTCTCCCTCCCGCCCGCCGGGGGTGGGCGGCGCCACCCAGCGGGTGATGTCGATCTCGTCGATCTGCAGCCAGCCGCCGGGCCGCAGCGCGGCGCGCAGGCGCCGCAGCACCTGGCGGCGCTGGGGCAGGTGACTGAGCACGAGCCGGGCGTGGATCAGGTCGAACGCGTCCACCGGCAGCGGGTCGGCGACGACGTCGTGGCGGACGACGGTCAGCCCCGGCCTGGACGGGATCAGGCCGGGTTTGATGTCGGTCGCCAGCACGCGCCCGTCGGGCGCCACCCGCTCGGCCAGCCAGAGCGCCACGCTGCCCCCGCCGGCCCCGACCTCCAGGCAGTTCCAGCCGGCTCCGACGCCGGTCAGGGCGAGGCGCTCGAAGGTCAGCGGGTCAAGGAGCTGGGCGAGGTAGCGGTGCTGGTCGGACGAGTGATCCCCGTCATTGTCGAACACGTAGTCAGACACGGTCGCGGAGTTCTGCCCGGTCATCTGGAACCTTCCGAGAGTGGGTGACCTCCGTCGCATGGTAAGCGGCACACCACGGAAAGTGACAGGCTTTCGGCAGGACGTACCCTCGCCCCCTAAAGAACGTATCCCCCGCGCCACATCATGTCCGAACATGAGCCTTTTGCTCGGTAAGCAAACAGCGGTCCCGCCGCCGAGCTACACACCGCGAGGCCGGTCGAACGCCGCCCCCGGGGAGTGACGCGGCGAAATGCGGTGAGGTACACCGGTGACGCCATACACGAGGGGGCACCATGGTGACCGTCGCCGAGCAGTTCATCGAGGTTCTCCGCCAGGCCGGGGTGGAAAGGATCTACGGGGTGGTGGGCGACAGCCTGAACCCGGTGGTCGACGCGGTCAGGAAGTCCGGCCGCATCGAGTGGGTGCACGTACGCAACGAGGAGGCGGGGGCGTTCGCCGCCGCGGCCGAGGCACAGGTCACCGGGCGCCTGGCGGCCTGCGCGGGGAGCTGCGGCCCCGGCAACACCCACCTGATCCAGGGGCTCTACGACGCCCACCGCAGCGGCGCCCCCGTGCTCGCGTTGGCCTCGCACATCCCCTCCACTCAGATCGGCACCGGCTTCTTCCAGGAGACCCATCCGGGGCGTCTCTTCGTGGAGTGCAGCCACTTCTGCGACATGGTCGGCACGCCCGGGCAGATGCCCCGGGTGCTGCGCACCGCGGTACAGCAGGCGATCGGCCTCGGCGGCGTCTCGGTGCTGGTGCTCCCCGGTGACGTGGCGAGCATGCCCACCGCCCGCGCCACCGGTGAGCACGACTTCCTGACCCGGACCGGCACGGTCGTGCCGCCCGCCGACCAGGTGGCCGAGCTGGCCGAGGCGCTGAACCACGCCGAGAAGGTGATGCTGTTCTGCGGCGCCGGAACGCGCCACGCCCGCGCGGAGGTCATGGGGCTGGCCGGGCGCACCCTGGCCCCGGTCGGGCACGCGCTGCGCGGCAAGGAGTGGATCCAGTACGACAACCCCTACGACGTGGGGATGAGCGGGCTGCTCGGCTACGGCGCCTGCTACGACGCGATGCGCGAGGCGGACCTGGTGGTACTGGCGGGGACCGACTTCCCCTACGACGACTTCCTGCCGGGGGCGCGCACGGTCCAGATCGACCACGACCCGGCACGGCTGGGCCGCAGGACCCCGCTGGAGCTGGCCGTACACGGCGATGTCGGCGCGACGATCCGCGCGGTGCTGCCGCACGTCACGCAGAAGACGGACCGCCGCCAGCTCGACAGGATGCTGGCCAGGCATCTGAAGGCGCTGGAGAACGTCGTGGCGGCGTACACCCGCGACATCGAGCACCACCGCCCGATCCACCCCGAGTACGTCGCGAACCTGATGGACGAGCTCGCCGACGACGACGCGGTGTTCACCGTGGACACCGGGATGTGCAACGTCTGGGCCGCCCGCTATCTCAGTCCCAACGGCCGCCGCCGCATCATCGGCTCGTTCGTGCACGGGAGCATGGCCAACGCGCTCCCGCACGCCATCGGCGCCCAGTTCACCGACCGCCGGCGGCAGGTCGTCTCGCTGTCGGGGGACGGCGGGCTCGGCATGCTCCTCGGGGAACTGCTCACGGTCCGGCTGCACGACCTGCCGGTGAAGACGGTGGTGTTCAACAACTCCTCGCTCGGCATGGTGAAGCTGGAGATGATGGTGGACGGGTTGCCCGACTTCGGCACCGACCACGCTCCCGTCGACTACGCGGCGATCGCCGCCGCGGCCGGCATCGGGTCGTTGCGGGTGGAGGACCCCGCGGACGTACGGGAGGCCCTGGCCCGCGCCTTCGCGACCCCCGGGCCCTTCCTGCTGGACGTGGTCACCGACCCCGACGTGCTGGCCATGCCACCGCGCATCACCCCCGAGCAGGTGAAGGGGTTCGCCCTGGCCGCAGGCAAGATCGTGCTCACCGGCGGGGTCGGGCGCATGGTCGACATGGCGAAGGCGAATCTGCGGAGCATCCCGCGCCCCTGAGCCGGACGGCGCCCGGCGGCCCCTGCCCTGCCCCTGGCACCCGAGCCGGCCCGCGTCGACTCTGATCAGCCGGCCCTGATCAGGGGGCGTCCCCTGGCCGGGCGGCGAGGACCCGGCCGAGGAGGACCGAGGCTGCGTACGAGTACCCGATGGTCGACCGCGATCCGCTGCCGTACCGGACGTCTGGCAACGTGACCCTGCTGGGCGACGCGGGCTTCGACCCGGTGTCGCTGAACGAGCGCCCGTCCTGGAGCGTGACGCGGCGAACCTCGAACCGCTCGCCGTGTTTCAGGTGGAACTCGACCCGATCCTCGACCTCGGCGACTCCCAGTGGGGCAGGCGCCGGGTGATCAACATTGTCGGCAGGTCGTTCGAGGGGCCACGCCTTTCCGGGACCGTACTGCCCGGCGGCAAGGCGCCGGGAAACGGGGGCGCGGAAAACGGGGGCGCGGAAAACGGGGCGGCACTCGGGCGGGCGGCATGGACGCCTTTTCACCCGCTCTTTCCCTGTTCGGTGGGGTGGGGGTCGGCGTGGCACCACGTGGCGGCGAATCCCGGCTGTAAGCATCATCACTGTCGCGCTGAGTGGTTCCATATAACGGCAGAGGCCACGTTCCGACCGGCGGATCGCGTGTGGAAAGAGGTCTCCATGCCCACCCCCGAGCCTCAAACGGACCCGATGGTTCCACGCAACCGACGCAAGGGACGTCAGTCGACGAAAGGGGCGGCCGTATCGTCCTTGGCCGGATCCCTCTCCGTGGCCATCTCCGTGGCCCTCGCCGTCACCGTTTCCACACCCGCAGCCGCAGCCGCGTCCGCGCCCAACGTCCCACCACCCGCCCCGACCTCGCCCACCGCCCCGCCCGCCACCTCGACCATTACCTCGACCAGCACCTCGACCAGCGCCGAGCCCTCTTCGATCACCACCTCGTCCACCACCTCGTCCGCGCTCGTCGAGCCGCCGCCCAACCCGACCTCACCCATCGCCTCGGTCAGCACCGAACCCCTCACCACCACCGGTTCCGGCAACTCCCACCCTTCGCTCGCGGAACAGGCACGCAGGAAGTGCAGGCCGAGGTCCTTCTTCAGATTCCGTTCCTTCCGGCCAAAGAATTTCTTCATCCCCCGTACCCGATTCATCGACGGTCCCGGCGGCACAATGGCGGCGTCGGTCACCCGGCAACACCGCGTGTACGCCGAGATGGAAATAGAAAGAGAAAAGGTCAGCGAGATCGAAACGGGTAAACTAATCCGCCAGCTGCGAAACAACGTGAATCCGCTGCTCGCGGACGAGCACATCGTCGAGACCGGACACGAATACACGCGGGAAATCAGCGACGGCATGTACGGAAACCTGTGGTACCGCGTCTTCGGGTACCGGGTGAGTTTCACGGCGTGGCGCCAGGTCTACGACTGCCGGGTCCGCAAGGTCACCGCCGGCATAGCCAACATCCCCGCGCGGGTGGAGGGCTGGAGATACTGGGAGACCAGGCGCCCGATGTTCAGGGGCCGCAAGCTGAGCGACCGCTGAGCACCCCCCGCCGAGGGGCGGATGCTCAGGTGACGGCGAGGCGCCGGCTGTAGCGGTCGTCGCGCCAGCTCTCCTTCTCCAGCACCTCGGCCAGGGTCACGGCCGCGTCGTAGACGTCCACGAAACGGATGTAGAGCGGCGCGAAGCCGAACCTGAGGACGTCGGGGGCGCGGAAGTCACCGTGGACGCCACGGTCGATCAGGGCGCGCATGACCGGATAGCCGTCCGGGTGGCTGAAGCTGACCTGGCTGCCCCGCCGCTCCGGGTCCCTGGGCGAGAGGAGCCCCAGCCCGTACGGCGCGCAGAACTCCTCGACGAGCTCCACGAAGAGCGAGGTCAGTGCCACGCTCTTGGCCCGCACGGCGGCCAGGTCGACGCGCTCCCAGATGTCGAGCGAGGCGTTGAGCGGGGCGAAGGACACCACGTGCGGGGTGCTCACGGTGAAGCGCCGGATGCCGTCGGCGGGACGGAAGTCCGGCTCGAACGCGAACGGCTCCGCGTGACCGTGCCAGCCGGTCAGCAGGTGCCGCCCCGCTGCCTGGTGGTCCGGGTGGACGTAGACGAAGGCCGGGGACCCCGGACCGCCGTTCAGGTACTTGTAGGTGCAGCCGACCGCGAAGTCGGCCGTCGAGACGTCCACCTGGTACGCGCCGGCGCTGTGGCACAGGTCCCAGATCATCAGCGCGCCCGCCGCCTGGACCGTCGCGGTGACCGCCGCCGTGTCGTGACGGGCACCGGTCCGGTAGTCCACCTCCGACAGCAGCACGCACGCGACGTCCTCGGAGAGAGCGCCGGAGAGGTCGTCAAGGCCGGTGACGTCGCGGATCTCGTAGCCGCCCAGCGCCTCCGCCAGCCCCTGGACCACGTAGCGGTCGGTGGGGAAGTTGGCCAGGTCCGAGACGACGACCCGGCGCTCCGGCCGCAGGCTCAGGGCCGCGGACACGGCCTTGACGATGGCGATCGAGGTGCTCTCGCCCACCACCACCTGGCCGGGGCCCGCGCCGATCAGCGGGGCGATCCGGTCACCGGTGGTCAGCGGCAGGTCGTACCAGCCTGAGACGTTCCAGGCGCCGACCAGCCGGCCGCCCCAC
This sequence comes from Streptosporangium sp. CA-115845, assembly GCF_050943795.1. Lineage (NCBI taxonomy): Bacteria > Bacillati > Actinomycetota > Actinomycetes > Streptosporangiales > Streptosporangiaceae > Streptosporangium > Streptosporangium sp. CA-115845. The sequence goes on from NZ_CP191988.1 coordinate 9,709,566, forward strand.
TCCTGCTCCACGGTCCGGGTGACCGCGGCCGCGGCGGCCTTCGGCGGAGCGCCGAGCGAGTTGCCGACCAGGTAGATCGTCCCGTCGGGCAGGACGAACTCCTCCCTGATCCGCTTGAGGGGATCGGCGTCGTCGAGCGCGACGCACTCCGCACGGCTGATGGCCACGAGTCATCTCCGGGGTAGCTGCTGGCAACCTTTCCATCATGCCGTCACAGCGGATCAGGTGGCATCCCGGGTGCGGCGGAACCGAGACCGGTCCGCCGCACCCGGGCTCCCCTGCTCGCCGCCGGTTCAGCGGCCCAGGAAGCGGGTGGCGTTGCCGCCGAGCAGCTTGGCGCGGGCGTCCTCGGAGAGGAACCCCGCCCCTCGGATCAGCGAGCCCACCGGCGACTCGCCCAGCGGGTAGGGGAAGTCGGAGCCGAGCATGACCCGGTCCTCTCCCATCGTGTCGACCAGCAGCCGCAACGCCCGCTCGTCGAAGACCACCGAGTCCACACTGAACCGGTCGAGGTAGTGCGACGGCGGGAACTCGGAGACCCCGACGAGGTCACCCCGGCGGTGCCAGGCGTTCTCGAACCGGCCGAGCCAGAAGGCGAACGAGCCGCCACCGTGCGCGAAGCAGAGGCGCAGCGTGTCCGGTACCCGATCGAGGACCCCGCCCAGGATCAGGGCGAGCACCGACAGGTGCGTCTCCGCGGGCATGCCGACCAGCCACTGCGCCATCCAGCGCTCCAGCCGGGGCCCACCCGCCATGTCCCAGGGGTGCACGAAGACGGGCGCGCCCACGGCGGCGCAGTGCTGGAGGAACTGGACGACTCCCTCGTCGTCGAGGTCACGGTCGCCGACGTGGTTGCCGATCTCGACGCCCGCGTGCCCGGCGGCCATGCACCGGTCCAACTCGGCACAGGCCAGGTCGGGGTCCTGGAGCGGCACCTGGCAGAACGGCACCAGCCGTTCGGAGGCGCAGATCTCCAGCGCCAGGTCGTTGAAGATCTTCGCGACCCGTACCGCCTCCGCCGCCGGGCGCTCGTAGCAGAAGAAGACCGGCGTCGGCGAGACGACCTGGACGTCCACCCCGTCGGCGTCCATCCGCTCCAGGCGGACCGAGGGGTTCCAGCAGTCGTCGGCGATCCGGCGGAACTCCCGGTCCCCGAGCAGGATCACGGCCTCCCGCTCGGAGTCGACCCGGAGCCGTGGCGCCCCCGGCCAGCCGAGGTCCGGCCAGCCCCTGGGGACGTGGTGGGTGTGCACATCGATGATCAACGGCTATCCCTTGCCGGGGTGGACGGCGCCGCAGTTCCCGCAGGTGCGTGCCTTCTCGTCGTCGTAGAACGCCTGGAAGATCGGCGGCAGGTCGGTCACGATGTCGCGGACCTGAAGCTCCACCTCGTGGACCACGGCGCTGCACTCCGGGCAGTACCAGAGGAACCTCTCCAGCACGCCCTCCGGCCTGATCCGCTCCACCACCAGGCCGACGGACCCCTCCTCGGGGCGCTGCGGCGAGTGCGGCGTGTTCGGCGGGAGCAGCCACATCTGCCCCTCGCGCACGTGCACGGTCTGCGGACCGTCGGGGGTCATGATGTTGACGTGCATGTTGCCGCGGATCTGGTAGAAGAGCTCCTCGTACGGGTCGATGTGGAAATCGGTCCGCGCGTTCGGCCCGCCGACGACCATGACGATGAAGTCACTGGAGCCCTCGAAGACCATCTTGTTGCCCACCGGCGGCTTGAGCAGGTGGGCGTTCTCGTCGATCCATGTGGTGAAGTCGATGGGTGGGATCACGGGCGCCCCTCCGGTCGGTAGGCCACGGCCTGAATTTCGATGAGCAGATGCGGGTGCGGCAACTGGTGAACGGCCACTGTAGTGCGGGTCGGGCCGGTCTCGTCGAAGTACTCCGCGTAGACCGCGTTGTACCCGCCGAAGTCATTGATGTTCACCAGATAGGTGGTGACCTGCACGAGATCGCGCAGCTCGGCTCCGGCCGCCCGGAGGATGTCTCCGATGTTCTCTATCACCGCCCGGGTCTGCTCGGCGATGTCGAGCGTGACCGTGCCGAACTCGTCGGCCTCGGCGCCGACGATCGTGTTGTCCGGCCTGCGCGAGGAGGTCCCCGACACGTACAGGAAGTCACCCGCCCGCTTGACGTGCGGAAACCTTCCCCGGGGAGTGGCCTTCCCGGTGACGACGAGCCCGTCGCTCATGCTCTCTCCTCGGGCGTGGACGCGGTGAACGACACCGACCCCAGGTGCTGGATCTCGGCCCGCACCCGCGCGCCGGGCGCGAGCGGCTCGGCGGGGGTGGCGGCACCGGCGAGCAGGATCCACCCCGGCTCCAGGACCATTCCGATCTGTCCGGCCAGGCGTGCGGCCTCGGCGAGGGCCCGGCGCGGGTCGCCCAGGATGGCGCCGGTCGACCCGACCTGGACCACGCGCCCGTCGATCTCCAGCACGACGCCCAGGTTCCACCGGGACGGGTCGTAGGGCTGCCACTGGCCGACGGCGTACCCGGCGGCCGAGGTGTTGTCGGCGATCACGTCGGGCAGCGAGAACCTGAAGTCCTCGTAGCGCGAGTCGATGACCTCGATACCGGGGGCGACGGCCGCGACGGCGTCCGGTGCGAACGCGTCGGCCGGCGACGCGATGCGCCGCCCGATGAGGTAGACGACCTCCGGCTCCACCCTCGGGTGGATGTAGCCGGACAGATCCGCGTGCGAGCCGTCACCGATGACCGACGACTCCGGCACCCGGCCGAAGATGATGTCGTGCACGCCCATCTGGCGGCGCTTGCCCTCGCTGGTGAAGCCCAGCTTCACCCCGGCCAGCCGGTCCCCCCGCGAAAGACGGAGCCGGATCAGCTCCTCCTGCACCCGGTAGGCGTCGGCCACGCCGTAGTCCTGCTCGGGCCTGGGCACCGCGCGACCGGTACGGATGGCCTCGTCCAGGACAGCGGCGAGCTTGTGGATGTCGGTCATGACTGCTCTCCCGAACGTGCGAGGTCCAGCGCGATGTCCACGATCATGTCCTCCTGGCCGCCCACCATCCGGCGGCGGCCCACCTCGGTCAGGATGGTCCGGGTGTCGACCCCGTACCGCGCCGAGGCCGCCTCGGCGTGCCGCAGGAAGCTGGAGTAGACACCGGCGTAGCCAAGCGTCAACGTCTCCCGATCCACCCGGACCGGCCGGTCCTGCAGCGGCCTGACCAGGTTGTCCGCCGCGTCCATCAGGGCGTTCAGGTCACAGCCGTGGTCCCAGCCCATCAGGTCGGCCACCGCGACGAACACCTCGATCGGGCAGTTGCCCGCGCCCGCGCCCATCCCGGCGAGGGAGGCGTCCACCCGGTAGGTGCCGTTCTCCACCGCGACCACCGAGTTGGCCACGCCCAACCCCAGGTTGTGGTGGGCGTGGATGCCGATCTCGGTGCCCTCGTCGAGCACCGAGCGGTAGGCCCGGATCCGCTCCCTGACCCCGTCCATGGTCAACCGGCCGCCGGAGTCGGTCACGTAGACGCAGTGCGCGCCATAGGACTCCATGAGCTTGGCCTGCCTGGCCAGCTCCTCGGTCTCCGCCATGTGCGACATCATCAGGAATCCGGCCACGTCCATGCCGAGCTCGCGCGCGGTGGCGATGTGCTGGGCGGAGATGTCGGCCTCGGTGCAGTGGGTGGCGATCCTGACCGAGGTGACGCCGAGCGCGTGCGCGCGCTTGAGGTCGTCGATGGTGCCGATGCCGGGCAGCAGCAGGGTGGTCAGCCTCGCCCGGCTCACCGCCCCGGCGACCGCCTCGATCCACTCGTCGTCGGTGTGCGCGCCCACGCCGTAGTTGAAGCTGCCCCCGGAGAGGCCGTCGCCGTGCGCGATCTCGATCGCCGCCACCCCGGCGGCGTCGAGGGCCGCGGCGATCTCGGCGGCCTGGGCGACGGTGTAGCGGTGCCGGATGGCGTGCATGCCGTCCCGCAGCGTCACGTCCTGAACGTACAGTTTCACGCGTTCACCTCCGTACGGTCCGTCTCGGCCAGACGTTCGGCCGTGCGCAGCGCGGCGGAGGTCATGATGTCGAGGTTGCCCGCGTAGGCGGGCAGGTAGTGGGCGGCGCCCTCCACCTCCAGGAAGACGGTCACCTTGACGCCGCCGTCGCGGGTGCCGTCGGGGAGCGGCTCCCCGGCCGGGATCTTCTCGAACTGCACGTCCTGCTTGAGCCGGTAGCCGGGCACGTAGTCGCGGACCCGCTCCACCATGGCCCGCACCGCCTCCACCACCGCCGGCTCGTCACACTCGTCCACCAGGCAGTAGACCGTGTCACGCATGATCAGCGGCGGCTCCGCCGGGTTGAGGACGATGATCGCCTTGCCCTTGGCCGCCCCGCCGACCTGCTCGATCGCCCGGGCGGTCGTCTCGGTGAACTCGTCGATGTTGGCCCGGGTACCGGGTCCCGCCGACCGGGAGGCGATCGAGGCGACGATCTCCGCGTACCGGACGGGCACCTGCGAGGCGACCGCCGCGACGATCGGGATCGTGGCCTGCCCGCCGCAGGTGACCATGTTGAGGTTCGGCTCGGTGAGGTGCGCCTCCAGGTTGACCGGGGGCACCACGTAGGGGCCGAGGGCGGCGGGGGTCAGGTCGATGACCCGCTTGCCGTGCGCCCGCAGCACCTTGTCGTTGTGCCGGTGCGCGCCGGCCGAGGTCGCGTCGAGGACGACGTCCACGTCGGCGAACCCGGGCAGCGCGACCAGGCCCTCGACGCCCTCGTGGGTGGTGGCGACCCCGCGACGGCGGGCACGGGCCAGGCCGTCGGAGTCGGGGTCGATGCCCGCCATCGCGAAGACCTCGACCTTCTTCGACAGCAGCGCCTTGAACATCAGGTCGGTGCCGATGTTCCCCGAACCGATGATCGCTATCTTCATGAGAACACCGCCCTGACCGAGCCGAGGCCCTCGATGTGTGCTTCGAAGACATCGCCGGACTCGACGCCGACCATCGGGCCGAGCGCGCCGGTGAGCACGACGTCCCCGGCGCGCAGCGGGAAGTCCGTGCGGCCCAGCGCGTCGGCCAGCCAGACCGCGGCGTTGAGCGGGTGTCCGAGGCAGGCCGCGCCCGCGCCGGTGGAGACCTCCAGGCCGTTCCTGCTCATGGTCATCCCGGCCAGGCGCAGGTCCAGGCCGCGCAGCTCGACCGGGGTGTTACCGAGGACGAACGCGCCGCTGGAGGCGTTGTCGGCGACCGTGTCGACGAGCGTGATGTCCCATTCCGCGACACGGCTGTCCACGATCTCGATCGCGGGCAGCACGAAGTCGACCGCCCGGATCACGTCGGCGACCGTGAAGGGGCCGCCCTCCAGGTCGGCGCCGAGGACCAGTGCCACCTCCGCCTCGGCCTTGGGCTGCAGGAAGCGGTCGGTCGGGACGGGCAGGCCGTCGAGGTAGGCCATGTCGGCGAAGAGCATCCCGAAGTCCGGCCGGTCCACGCCGAGCTGGCGCTGGACCGCGGGGGAGGTCAGTCCGATCTTCCTGCCGACCAGCCGCCGCCCCTCCGCCAGCGCCCGCCTGGTGTTGATCTCCTGTACCGCGTAGCCGGTCTCGGCGCTCCGGCCGGGCAACATCTCACGCACCGGGGCGCACGGCTTGCCGCTCCGCGCCGCCTCCAGCAACCGGTCGGCCGCATCCCGGTGCGCGTCGACGGCCTCGCTCCACTCAGTCATTTCCCGGCTCCAGCCTGATGGTGATAGTGGTGGGTTCGGAGTAGAAGTCCAGCGAGCGCGTGCCGCCCTCGCGTCCGATGCCGGACAGCTTCACCCCTCCGAAGGGGGTTCGCAGGTCGCGCAGGTACCAGGTGTTGACCCAGACCAGCCCGGCCTCCAACGACTGCGCCACCCGGTGGGCCCTGCTCAGGTTGGCGGTCCAGACCGTCGCCGCCAGGCCGTACTCGCTGTCGTTGGCCAGTCCGACCGCCTCGGTCTCGGTGTCGAACGGGGCGATGTGGCAGACCGGGCCGAAGATCTCCTCCCGGTTCACCCTGGAGTCGTGCGGCAGGCCGGTCAGCACCGTCGGCTCGACGTAGTAGCCGCCGTCGCGGTCGTCGCCGAAACTCGGCACGCCACCACCGGCCCGGATCTCGGCGCCCTCGCTCTTGGCCAGCTCGTAGTAGGAGAGCACCTTGTCCCGGTGCTCGGCGGAGATCATCGGCATCATCGTGGTGTCCTGGTCGGCGGGGCGGCCGAACCGCAACTCCCCCGCGCGCCTGGCCAGCCGCGCGGTGAACTCCTCGAAGACGGGCCGTTCCACGTACAGCCGCTCGGTGCACAGGCAGACCTGGCCGCCGTTGGTGAAGACCGACCGCACGCTCCCCTCGACCGCCGCGTCGAGGTCCGCGTCGGCGAAGACCAGCCCCGCGTTCTTGCCGCCCAACTCGAACGAGACGGGCTTGACCCGGTCCGCCACCGCTTTCATGATCGTCGAACCGGTGCGGCTCTCACCGGTGAAGGTGACCGCGTCCACGCCCGGGTGCTCCACCAGGAACTGGCCGGTGGAGCCGCCGCCGAAGCCGTGCACGACGTTGAGGACGCCGGCGGGAAGGCCGATCGAGGCGGCGATCTCCGCGAGCACCGCGACCGAGCCCGGGGTGTGCTCCGAGGGCTTGACCACCACCGTGTTGCCCGCGACGAGCGCGGGACCGAGCTTCCAGGTCGCCAGCAGGAAGGGCAGGTTCCACGGCACGATCACCGCGACCACCCCGAGGGGCTTGCGCACCGTGTAGCTCAGCACGTCCGTCAGGTGGAACGCGTTCTCCGGGTGCTGGGCCGCGATCTCGGCGAACGACCTGAAGTTGGCGGCGCCGCGCGGGATGTCCAGGGTCCGGGTCTGGGTGACCGACTTGCCGGTGTCGGCGATCTCCGCGGCCACCAGATCCTCGAACCGCTCCTCGATCGCGTCGGCGAGGCGGCGCATCCAGGCGGCCCGCTCGGCCACCGGCAGCGCCGCCCACCCGGGCAGGGCCGAGCGGGCGGCGGCCACCGCTCTGTCGACGACGGCCCGGTCCGCCTCGCGGACCTCACGCACCACAAGCCCGGTCACCGGGTCGTACGTGGCGAACGTCGCGCCCTCGGCGACCGGCACCCCACCGATGAAGTGGTTCACCTGGTCAGACAAGACTTCTCCTCGGGGATGTACTTCGCTGGGTCACTCCATACGGGTATAGGGCCCAGGTGGTTCATAAGCAAGAATGAGTTCCGTGAAACGGAACCCCGATCGGTTGTCCGTGCTGGAGAAATCCTGGCTCGTGCTTGACGCGTTCCGCCCCACGGGCGGGCCGTTGCGCCTGATCGACGTCGCCGAGCGCTGCCATCTGCCCAAGACCACGGCCTTCCGGCTGCTCACCGAGCTGACCTCGATCGGCGCGGTCACCCGCCACCCCGACGGCTACTATCTCGGCCGCCGCCTCTTCGAGCTCGGCAGCATCGTGCCCGGAGAGCGCGACCTGAGACACGCGGCACTGCCCTTCATGCACGACCTCTACGAGGCCACCCACGAGACCGTCCACCTGGGCGTGCGCGACGGCCTCGACGTCGTCTACGTCGAGAAGATCCGTGGCCAGACGGCCTTCGCGCTGCCCTCGCGCGTCGGCGGGCGCCTCCCGCTGACCTGCACCGGGATCGGCAAGGCCCTGCTGGCCTACTCGGGACCCGACCTGATCGACGAGGTTCTCGGCCGACCGCTCCGCCGGCTGACCCCGCACTCGATAGTCGACCCCCGGCGCCTGGAGGAGGCGCTCGGCCAGATCCAGGCCGCGGGGCTGGCCTACGAGCGGGAGGAGGCCCAGCTGGGCGGCGCCTGCATCGCGGCCCCGGTGTTCGGCGACGGGGTGGCCGTGGCCGCGCTGTCCATCTCGGTCCCGCTGGCCCGCTTCCAGCCCACCCGGCTGGCCCCTGCCGTCAAGGCCGCCGCCCTGGGCATCTCCCGCGCCCTGACCAGAACCATCTGATCCCGGGCCGGCCGCGACCGCCCGCCTCGCCCCCGGTCACCGCTCGGCCCGGGGTTCCGGTTCCCGGAATTCCCCGGCCCACGCCGGGCCTGATGCGCCGACTCCCGCGCCGTGCCGATCCGCTCGGGTCCGACGCCCCCGAACGCCCCTTGCCGGAGGGCCACCTTCTCGTAACCTCACAGCACCGCCGGCCGGGCTTCGCGCACCGGCATCATTGCCTCATGCACCAGGCATGGCAGCTATGGGGAAATATCGTTATAGCGACTTTCATCGCGGTCCCGGCGGCCGTGGTCGCCATCCAGGTGCTGGCCCGTCACCGCGCCCGTAAGGGTCACCCCTGCCCCGTCCGCACCGCCCTGGCCGACGTGGTCGCGGTGACCGGGACCGCCCCCTGGATCTGGATGATCCTCACTCCTCGGGCGGGCGACTCCGACGTCAGTCCTCTCCCCCTCGTGGACCTGTGGGCGACCCTCCACGGGCCGGCGCAGGCGGCGTTCGTACAGGTCGGCGGGAACCTGCTGGTCTTCGCCGCGCTCGGCGCCATGCTCCCGGTGCGCTCGCCCCGCCTCGCCTCGCTCGCCCGGATCACGGCCGTGGCGGCGGGCGCCTCACTCACCGTGGAGATCCTCCAGTACGTCCTGCGCCTGGGGCGGGTGAGCTCCGTCGACGACGTGATCGTCAACACAGCGGGTGCCGTGCTGGCCGCGACCGTGACGCGCCGGTGGTGGGCCGACCGAATAGCGGCTGGGATCGTTCCACGGTAACGGGCCGGAGAAACTCCTTAAGCTCGCCACACGGGCACGATAGCTCCCAAAAGAAACAGGTTACCAACCCCTGTATCTGTGCGATCGTGGACAAGACGGGGCAAGTTCTCTGGAGACGCCAAACCCGGTTGGTGACAGAGGGTGATCGAACGTGCAGCAGTCCCCGGTACCTCCCGAGCCCCCGATCTATCGGCGCATCGCCGACGGGCTTCGCGAAGCGATCCTGTCCGGCGATCTCCGAGACGGGGATCGGCTTCCGGGCGAGAACGCCCTGATGGCACGGCACGGCATAGCCCGCGCCACCGCCAGACAGGCCCTTTCCGTGTTAATCAACGAAGGACTGGCCATCCCCAAACGCGGCTCGGGGGTGTATGTCAGGCAGTTCCGCCCGATCAGGCGACACGGCTCCCGGCGGCTCTCTCGTGACAGATGGGGGCGCGGCGCGGCCATCTGGGACTCCGACACCGAGGGCCGCCCCTACAGCGTGGACGAGGTGGACATCGACCGGGAGCGGGCCGAGGACCCCGTGGCACGGGTGCTGGACAGCCCCGAGGTGTGGGTCCGCAGGCGGCGCTACTCGGTGAACGGGCGGCCGGTGCAACTGTCGGTCTCCCACTTCCCCGCCGAACTGGTGGAGGGGACCGCGATCACAAGGGAGGACACCGGACCGGGGGGCGTCTACGCGCGCCTCGGCGAGCTCGGCCACGCCCCGGCGCACTTCACCGAGGAGATCCGCGCTCGCATGCCCCATCCCCACGAGACCGTCCAGCTCGACCTGCCCGCCGGTACCCCGGTCATCGTGATCGCCCGGGTCGCCCGCACCGCCGACGGCGTCGCCGTCGAGGTCAACGAGATGGTGCTGGACGCCGCCTCTTACGTACTTCAGTACGACTTCGACTCATAGTTCAAGGCCATCCGTCAACCGATAGGTTGACCTGTCCTTCACGATCATTGATTTCTCTAGAGAAGTGCCTCACCGTCAGAGGTGGAACGTCGCAAAGACGGGCCTGGGCGCGGGGAAGGTGCACGGATGTCTTTCGACCGGCATCTAGCGGAAATCGCCCGGGAGTTTCCCGACTGGACGATCTGGCGGAGCGACGCGGGCAGGTGGTGGGCAACCCGCCACCACCCGCTGACCTCCGCCCAGCGTGATGTCGGCTGCGCGATGACCATCGACGCGGACGACTCGGAGGACCTGCGTGAGCAACTACGCACCCAGCGGGAACGTTCCGGCGAGGCGGAGCCGGAAACGGACACTTGAAGACCGCCCGGTGCCGGGATGAGCGGATCCGATGCGGTCCCGGCGCCGGGCCCCCAATCGCGGAAGCCCCCGACCCTATCGGGGGCGGGGGCTTCCGCTTGACCTCCGGACGGCTCCGGGCTCCGGCCGCACCGCGGAACCCCACGGTCACCCGCGCCGATCTCCAGAACCTGCTCATGATCTCCGCGGCGCCGCTGAGATCCACGGTCACCCGCGCCGATACCCGTTCACGCGCTTCGGGGCGAAGGGGATCTCATGTGTGGGGAGCGGCGTACCTCCCCCCGTTCTTTCCCGTGGCCGGAGTGAGGTCGACGTCGGTGTCGTCGTACACCTCAAGCTCCCCGGCAGAACGGTCACCGGCGTCCTCGCGGGGGGTGTCGTCTTCCACGATCACCCGTACGGACTCCAGGTCGGGCGCGGCGTCGTCGGGCTCGGCGCCTCGCGCACCCTCGGATCCGGTGTGCTCCGCGTACCCCGCCGGCACCTCGGTGCCGCCGGACGCGGCCCCCGGCGTCTCGTCGGAGATCCCGGAGATCCCGGAGACCCCGGAGATCCCCGAGACCCCGGAGATCCCGGAGACTCCAGAAATGCCGGAGACCCCGGAAATCCCCGAGACTCCAGAAATGCCGGAGACCCCGGAAATCCCCGAGACCCCCGAGACCTCGGAGACGTCGTCGGTGGCCTCGGCGGGGACAGGAGCCGTCAGCGCGGGTTGAACGCGGGCCGGGGGCAGCACCGCGTCCTCGTCGACCAGGGGACCCGCACTGCTCTCCCGGTGCAGCAGGTCGCCCAGGACGGCACCCATCTCGTGCAGGCGGCGCATGACCTCGTGGTGGGTGTCGGTGAGGTAGACGACCCGGCGGCCGGTGGTCTCGTCCAGCGCGTTGGCCCGCTGCTGGGCCGCCGACAGCGTGGAGTGCGCCTCGGTGTTGGCGGCGACGACCGTCGCCTGTGCCTCCGAGTGGGCCGCGTTCAGCGTGGACTCGGCCTCGGCACGGGCGTGCTCGACGGTCTGCTCCGCCTCCCTCCTCGCCGAGGTGACCATCCGGTCGGCCTCGGCACGGGCGCTGCGCAGGGTCTCCTCGGACTCGGCACGGGCCGCGTTGACCGTCTCCTCCGCCTCGTTTCCGGCGTGGGCGAGCCGCTGCTCGGCGGTGGCGGTGGCCTCGGCCACCCGGCGCTCGGCCTCCTGCTGCGCGGCGTTCAGGATGCTCTCCGCCCGGTCCTGCGCGGAGGTGATCAGCCGCTCGGACTCGGCGGCCGCGTCGTCGCGGAGCTTGAGTGCCTCCGCCTCCGCGACCTGCCTCTTGGAGGTGGCCTCCTCCTCGCCCAGTTTCAGTATCTGGCTGAGCCGCTCGCCGAGCTCGTCGTAGTCCTGCGGGGCGTCCGAGAGCCTCCTGCGTGCCTCGGACAGCTCGATCCGGCCCTGCTCGGCCTGGCCGATCGCGCGCGCGAGCCGCTCCTCCAGGTCGCGGATCTGGTGGCGGTGACGGTCCATGTAGTCGTGAACCTGTCGGCGGCTGTAACCGCGCATGACGACCTCGAACGAGTCCTCATGCATCAGGTCGGGAAAGCTCTCGTGCTGGTTTGTCATGGCACTGCCCGTGGAGGTTGTGTGGCGGGAAAGGTGACGTCAGGAGACGACTTTCCTGCTTACTGCCCAAGTCCGCAACCTGAACACGCCACCTGCTTGCCGAAATACCGGACAGAACGCCCCCCTCTACCATCGTCTCCATGAACGCCATGCCCTACATCGCCGCCCTCGACGGCGACGCGATTCCGCGGATTCATCCGGACGCCTACATCGCCCCGGGAGCGGTGGTCGTCGGAAGAGTTCGGCTGGGCCGCGCCGCGAACGTCTGGTACGGCTCGGTCCTCCGCGGGGACGACGAGGACATCGAGGTCGCCGAGGAGTGCAACATCCAGGACCTGTGCTGCCTGCACTCCGACCCGGGCGAACCGGCCGTGCTGGAGCCCCGGGTGAGCCTCGGGCACAAGGCCATGGTGCACGGGGCCCATGTGGAGACCGGCGCGCTCATCGGCATCGGCGCGATCGTGCTGGGCGGCGCCAGGATCGGCGCGGGGTCGCTGATCGCGGCCGGCGCCCTGGTGGCACCGGGGAAGCGGATCCCGGCCGGGGTGCTCGTCGCGGGCGTCCCCGGGAAGATCGTCCGAGAGCTCACGGACGACGACCGCGACTCCTTCGCCCGTACCTCGGCCGGCTACGTCGCCAGGGCCGCCCGCCATCGGGCCGCGACCGTTCTGCCACCGGTCTGAACGGCACGCCCGCCGGCCTGGACGCCCACCCGCCGGAGCGGCCGGGGGAGCCTTACGATCGTGCGAGGCCCGCTTGGCGATCGCGGTGCCGGACACCACCTTGACCGAAGGGAGGCAGGGGCATCCCGCCCGTGGCGAAGGCCAGGGGCCCTCGCCCCGGAATGCCGATGACCGGCGTGTGGCAGTGGGATGGGTTCGACGCCATCGAGCGCGACGTGCGGACCATGGTCGCCGACCACCGGTGGACGGGTCTCCCGCCGCTCGCGCGGGCCCAGGCCATCGCCCAGCGCACGCTGGCCACCCCGGACGGCGGGCGCTGGCTGTTCGGTGCCCACGCCCGGTGGTACCGCCAGGATCCCGCCGACGGCCGCTGGTACCTGACCGCGCCTCCCGCCGACCGGGGTTTCCGCGCCGCGGCGCAGGTCATCCAGGTCACCTCGATGGTGCTGCCGCAGCTGATCCCGACCGGCCCCGACTTCGCCGTCGACCGCGGGTCGGTCCAGGGGTTCGTCGGCCCCGACGTGCCCTACGAGATCACCGAGCGGGTCCGCGAGCTGGTCATCGCCCAGCGGGGCAGGCGCAGGGCGGACTTCCCGCTCACCGGGCCGTTCAGCCGGCTCTTCGCCGGGGAGGTGGCCAGCCCGGTCGCCGCGATCTGGGGCACGCTCATGTGGTGCGCCTACGCCCCCGCCTTCGACGGCAACGAGGTGCTGCTGTCGATGTTCGGGGAGTTCCTCGCCCGCCCGCTGCCCGGCGACGAGTGGGTCCGCTGGCTGCCGCCCACCTCGCTGGGCGAGCTGGTCGCGCTGTACGGCGAGCGGGTCAGGGCGGGGCACCCCGAGGCGGGCCTGCGGTTGGTCGCGCTGATGGCCGACACCGCCGCCGTGGTACGCGGCGACCCGAGATTCGGGCCGCGCGCCGACGCCCTGCTGGCCATGATCGAACCGCTGCTCCGCCGGGCCTGCCAGGATCCCGTCATCGCCCACCAGGGCGACGAGGTGGTGCGTCACGCGTGGCTCTCGCGCTGCCCGGCCCACATGACGCTGCCCGACTCCTCACCCGGCGACCACTTCCAGCACATGGTCTACGACCTGGTCCAGGCACTGGGCTTCCTCGTCCCGATGGGTGCCGATCCACGGGCGGTGGCCGCCTCGCTGCTCGCCGCCGACCTGGCGGCCTTCGCGCCGAGGGTGGCCGACGGGCTCTACCCGTGGCTGGATCCCGAGCTACGGCACATCCTCCACGTGGTGCTCACCGACGCCGCGCACCCGCTGCGGGGCTGCTGGCCGCGCTCGGGCGAGCTGCCCTCCGCGCTCCACCCGCCGGACCGGGCCTCGGCCGCGGCCCTGCTCGGCGCCGCCTACGCCACCGGGCTCGCGTGGTGCCGTCTCACCGGGACCGAGGTACCCGAGCGCGGTTTCGCGACGGCCTCGGCTGTCGTGCACCGGCTGACACACGAGCGGGACGACCCCGTCCCAGGAGTATCGGGAACCTATCCGCGTCACTTCTGACACACGCCGGTATGCTTAAACCACAAATGGAGTTATTTCATCCTTACTCTCCCTATATCCTTCTAGGCCCATACGCATCAGACAATTAGCTGAATTGTGATCTCGTAATCGGGAAATGATCCTCCTTGAGGACGTGCCGGGCGGGGCGAGGAATGGTCCCGATGGGCCATGGGCACCGATGACCGCCCGCCGTAACCTCGAAGTGGGTGTGGGCTGCGGAAGGAAGGACGACGCGGTGGGGCACGACGACCTGGACTCTAGAGTCCACGACCGTGTCGCGTTGGACGAGATCGCGCTCTATGCCGAGGTGCTGTCCGCCGTCGCCATCAGCGAACGGCCCCTCACCTTGGTGGAGCTCGACAACGCGCTCGGGTTGAGTGCTTCGGCGGTCTGCTGAAGCCACCGGAAGAACCGTTTTCAAGACCCGGTCCCGGACCCTGTAACGGGGTCCGGGACGTGGTCGGAAAAAATAGTCATGTGACTAGTCACGAACGGACGAGACGGGCAATCGCGGCCGACGCCTCCTTGACCTTCTCCTGCGCCTCCGGGCCTCCGGTGTTGATGGCGTCGGCGACACAGTGACCGATGTGATCCTCAAGCAGACCGAGCGCCACCGCCTGGAGCGCCCGCGTGGCGGCGGACACCTGGGTCAGCACGTCGATGCAGTAGGCATCCTCTTCGACCATCCGTTGCAGACCTCTGATCTGCCCCTCGATCCGCCGTAACCGGGTCAGATAAGCCTGCTTGTCATCGCTGTACCCATGCATGCCCCAACGGTACCCGCGTCAGGCGCAGCGGGATGTAGCCGCGATCAGTTTCTCCCAGCGGTCCGCCACCGCGCCCGCGCCGTAAACCGCCGCGGCCTCCAGTGCCCCCGCCGCGAGCTCCCGCCGCCGCCGCTCGTCGCCGATGAGCGCGAGCAGCGCGGACGCGTACGCCTCGATCTCACCCTCCCCCTCGGCGACCAGGACCCCGCTCCGCCCGTCGGCCACGAACTCGCCCGCTCCCCGCGGGCTGTCGAACGCGATCACCGGCACCCCGCTGGCCATCGCCTCGATCACGGTCATCCCGAGCACCTCCGTCCTGGAGGTGGTCGCCACGATCGAGGCCTTGGCGAACTCGCCGGTCAGGTCGGAGGTGGTACCCATGAAGTAGACGTGGTTGTGCAGGTCGAGGGCGCCGACGAGGGCCCGCAGGCGCTTCTCCTCGGGACCCCCGCCGTACAGGCGCAGCCGCCAGTCGGGGCGCTTGCCCGCGACGGCGGCGAACGCGCGGATCAACCGGTCGTGGGCCTTCGCCGGCACCAGGCGCCCGCCCGCGGCGACGATGCGGTTGTCCATCCGCGAGCGTGGCCACGGCCCGGCGGGCAGCGCGTCCGGGATCGTGCCGACCGTGACGTTCCCGTCCAGCAGACGCTCCCACTCCTGCCTGCTCGACTCGGTGGCGACGGCGACCGCGTCCAGGCGCGGGTAGAACTTCCTGATCGGCCCCGGCACCGGCGGGCGGCCCCACTCGCGGGCGACCCGCACGACGTCACGCGGCGCGTGCCTGGCCGCCTGGACGCTCAGGCCGGGGCGGGTGCTGATGAGCACGTCGGCCTTCAGGCCACGCAACCGCCGCCAGAGGGCGACCTCGGTGCGCATCTGGCCGCGCGGGAGCAGGTGCCGCACCCCCGGCTGGGCGTCGACCACCCAGGACAGCTTCACACCGGACGCCACGGGGAAGAACGGCCTCTCCCGCTGGCGGCGGACGCTGATGATCTCGACGTCGTGACGTTCTGCCAGCTCTCCCGCGAGGTTGACCACCGAGCGGGTATCACCACGCATGCCGTAGACGGATGGGACGAGCAGGCAGATCCTCACCCGCCGACCTCGATCCTGAGCTCGTCGTCCGCCGTGTAGCAGGGACGGATCGGCACCCCGTCGATCTGGGCGGCGGGATAGTGCAGGCGGCGGCGCTTGCCGTCGACGTCGTCCAGCCGGGAGCCCAGCCGGAGCGGTGTGTCCACGCCACGCACCCGCAGTGAGGGTTCCCAGGTACCGGTCTGGTCGGGAGCCGCGGCGAGCACGTCGCAGAGTGAGAGCGCGGCGTGGAAGCGCACGCCCTGGACCGTTGCAACAGAGGTCAGCTCGGCGTCGGGCCGGCTGCGGCGCAGGGCGAGTCGCGCCTCGTGCCGGGCCTCGTCGTCGTCGAGGCCGGTGAAGGCCAGCAGCCCGGTGACCTCGAAGCGCCCCTCCCTGAACCAGACGGAGCGGACCTCGGCCGCCGGCCGGGCGTCGTCGATCTTCAGGGCCAGGAAGCCGTTACGGGTCCGGTAGGCGCGGTAGGCCAGCGTGCGGCGGCTCAGCGCGTACGCGTCCAGGTGGTCGAGGGAGAACCCGGGGTCGACGCTGCGCAGCCGGGTGCGCGACGTGCCCTGCTGCAGGTAGGTGTCCCAGCGGCCGGGCCCCAGTTCCAGCGGCGCGAGCGAGACCGCCAGCGCCGCCTCGCGCGTCTGGACGCCCGGCGCCCCCAGCGGCACCCGGCTCTCGACCGCGGTGGCCCGGTTGCGCAGGACCAGTTCGGTGCCGTCGGCCAGCGGTTCGTCGACGGCCAGCCGAAGTGAGAGAACATCGGCCAGGGTAACCTCGGCATCGCTGACGACGACAGGCATCGTCAAGCCCCCTCCCCGTTGAATGAGCTACGCGACGTTGAGGTTACCGTGATTTGACCGTTATGTGAAAGGAAGGTTTTCGGACCTTACGTCCTTTTCATGGGAACTTGACCGCAGGTCAGATGCGGCATGCGAAAAAATGCCGCACCTGACGTTTGGTCATCGGGCGTCAGGACGCCTCGACGGGCTGGCCCTTGATCGACTTGATCAGCAGCTGGGAGACGTCGACGACTTCCAGCGTCTCCCTGGCCTCGCCCGCGTTCTTCTTCTCGTTGATCGAGTCACCGAGCATGACCAGGCAGAACGGGCAGGCCGTGGAGATGGTGTCCGGGTCCGTGGTCAGCGCCTCGTCCACCCGCTCGGTGTTGATGCGCTTTCCGAGCCGCTCCTCCATCCACATCCGCGCGCCGCCCGCGCCGCAGCAGAAGCCGCGGTCCTTGTGGCGGTGCATCTCCTGGGTCTGCACACCGGGGACCTTGGCCATGATGTCGCGGGGCTGGGAGTAGACCTTGTTGTGGCGCCCGAGGAAGCACGGGTCGTGGTAGGTGATCTTCTCCTCGATCGGCGTGACCGGGATCAGCCTGCCCTCGTCCACCAGCTTGGCCAGCAGCTGGGTGTGGTGCACCACCTCGTAGGTACCGCCCAGCTGCGGATACTCGTTGGCGAGGGTGTTGAAGCAGTGCGGGCAGGTCGCGACGATCTTCTTGACCCCGGCCTCGTTCAGCGTCTCGATGTTCTGCTTGGCCAGCATGTCGAAGAGGAACTCCATGCCCAGGCGGCGGGCCGGGTCACCGGTGCACGCCTCCATCGGGCCGAGCACCGCGAACTTCACCCCCGCGACGTGCAGCAGCTCCGCGACCGCCTTGGTGGTCTTCTTGGCCCGGTCCTCCAGCGCCCCGGCGCAGCCGACCCAGAACAAATATTCGACATCTTCGCCCATTTTGTCATCGACGAGCTGGACCTCGATCGGGTCGACCTCGCGGCCGGCGAGCTCCTCGATCCAGTCGGCCCGCTTCATCTCGGACATCCCCCACGGGTTGCCCTTGTTCTCCAGGTTCTTGACCATGACGCCGGCCTCGGAGGGGAAGTTGGACTCCACCATCACCTGGTAGCGGCGCATGTCGAGGATGTGGTCGATGTGCTCGATGTCCACCGGGCACTGCTCGACGCAGGCACCACAGTTGGTGCAGGACCACAGCACGTCGGGGTGGATGACGCCGTCCTCGCCGACCAGCGGCTTCTCCAGCAGGGCCAGCACGTCCTCGTGCAGGTCGGCGCGCTGCTCCTGGGTGGCCATCAGGTACGGCGCCACCTTGAAGGCGTGGTCGCGCTGGTCCAGGATCAGCATCTTCGGCGACAGCGGCTTGTCGGTGTTCCAAGCCGGACACTGCGACTGGCAGCGGCCACACTCGGTACAGGTGTAGAAGTCGAGGAAGCCCTTCCAGGTGGTGTCCTCGATCTTGCCCCGGCCGAGCCGGTCACCGTCGAGGTCCTCGTCCTCGAAGTCGACGATCTTGCCGTCGATCCGCATCGGCTGGGCCGCGCCGTTGCCGTCCGGGCGGCGGGAGAAGGCCACGTTCACCGGCGCGGTGAAGATGTGCAGGTGCTTGGAGTTCACCACGATCACCAGGAACACCAGCATGACGCCGATGTGCAGGAGCAGGCCGACGTGCTCCAGCATCTCGTTGCCCGCCTCGCCCAGCGGCCGCAGCAGCGCGGCCGTCGCGTCGGAGGCGAACGCCCCCGAGGCGTAGGGCAGGTTGCCGGTGTTGGCCGCGGCGCCGCGGAAGAGGAACATCGTCCAGATCACATTGAAGATCATGAAGAGGACGAGCCAGGCACCGCCGAGATGTGACCCGGAGAAGCGGGACTTGCGGCCCAGCTTCTTCGGAGCGTTCTTGATCCTGATGACCGCGAAGGCGATGAGTCCCAGCAGGGCCGCGACCGCGATGAAGTCCTGCAGGAAACCCAGGATCGGCCATGTCCCGACAAGGGGAATGTGGAAGTCGGGGGTTCCGGTGACGGCCCCCTGGATCAGCGCGCCGTACGCCTCAAGGTAGACGGTCGCCAGGATGAGGAACGCCCACATGACAAAGAAGTGCGCGACGCCGGACGCCGTCCACTTCAGCAGCTTCCGCTGCCCGAAAACCTCGACCAGTTGAGCCTTGAGCTCCTCACCGAGGTTGTTCTTCGCATATTCGACGCGCTCGGGCGCGCCCGGCCCGATGGTGGCAAGCTTGTACAGGAACAACACGCGGCGCGCGGCAAGCGCGAGCGCCACGATTGTCATGACCAGCCCGATAATCGCTACCCAGAGCACGGGTCCTCCCACAGACGACGTTGGCTGACAGCGTACGACTGACTGTCATCCACGCTGACGACGGGTCTCCATAAATAGTACTGATCGGTAACTTAACGTCAAAGCGAGGCCGACGGCGGTCGTGGTCACCTTACGGTCAACGCCATTCACAGAACAATGCTCTACATGCCGCCGAAATGGCCGCCGAGGCTAGGAAGGCACGTCGAGATAGCGCTGGATCGTGGGGGCGAGCAGCTCGACCAGCTCCTCGATGTCCAGCGAGGCCAGCGGCTCCAGCTTGAGCACGTAGCGCACCAGGACCACGCCGAACAGCTGTGCGAAGGCCGCCTCCATCCGGATCGGCGGGACTCCCAGTATCTCCGCGACCCGGATCAGGAGCGCCTGCGTCATGAACTCGCGGATCATGACGACCATCTGGTCGTTGGTCATCGCGGTGCGGACCAGCGCCAGCAGCGGCTGGCGGGCCCCGGCATCCGAGGTGACGGTCAGGATGAACCGGGCCAGCCGCTCGCCGACCTCCTCGCGCGGCCCCGCCAGGATCGCCGAGACGACGCTCTCGGGGGTGATCGGCAGCTCCATGGCCTCGACGAACATCCCCTCCTTGCCGGCGAAGTAGTGGTGGACCAGCGCCGGATCCACCCCCGCCTGCCGGGCGATGCCCCGGATGGTCGCCCTGTCGAACCCCTTTTCCGCGAAGGTCTCACGCGCCGCCGCGAGAATCTGCCCGCGGGTGTCAGCCGACCCCGGCCTGCGCCCCGGGCGCCTTCTGACCGCTCCGGCCCCGTCCTGGGCGGAGCCGTTCGCGGACGACGTGCTCACGACGGGCTCGCTCATACGTTGGTGGACGCGGCGAGATGCAGCCGGGCGAAGGCCAGCGCCTCGGCGAGATCGTCGATCCGCTCGGTACGGCTGACGGCCTTGCGCGTATTGATCTCCAGCACGACCAGCCCCGAGTAGCCGCTGCCCGCCATCCGCTCCAGGATCGGCGCACACGGCTGGCCGCCCCGCCCGGGAACCAGGTGCTCGTCCTTGTTCGACACCCCCACGCCATCGGCCAGGTGCAGGTGGGCCAGCCTGTCGCCGAGCTTGGTGAACATCTCCATGGCGTCGGACCCGGACACCGCCGTGTGCGACAGATCCAGCGTGACCTGCGGGAAGTCGTAGTCGACCGGATTCCAGTCGGGCGAGTAGGGGACCACCTCGTTGCCCCTGGCCCGCAGCGGGAACATGTTCTCCACCGCGAAGACCACGTCGGTCTCCTCACGCATCCTGGCGAGGCCGAGCTCGAAGTCGCGCGCGTAGTCGCGCTGCCAGCGGAACGGCGGGTGCACCACGACGGTCCTGGCACCGACCCGCTCGGCGGCGCGCTGCGCGCGCTGAAGCTTGGCCCACGGGTCCTTGCCCCACACCCGCTGCGTCACCAGCAGACACGGCGCGTGAATGGCCAGGATCGGCAGCTGGTAGTGGTCCGACAGGCGCTCCAGGACGTCGATGTCCTGGCTCACGGGGTCGGCGCCCACCATGATCTCCACACCGTCGTATCCCAGACGCGCTGCCAACTCGAAGGCGTCGGGGGTGCGTTCGGGATACACCGACGCGGTGGACAGCGCGATCTTCACGCTGGATACACGGACGCTCATACCGCTTCCTCGTCTCCGGCTCGGAGCACACCCTGGCGAACACCGCTGGGCATACCGGCCCGCTCGCTCATGTCGCTCACCTTTGCCAGCCTAAGCGGGTCCGGCGAGCAGTGCTGTCCGCCACCACCGACGCGACCGAGATCACATCATCGGGTTCGGCGAGGAGACCCCGGGCGTTCGAAACGGTCAGGGCCCGCCTCTGCCGGTGGGATGCGAAGCCGCTCTCCTCGCCGAGGCGGCGGAGTCATTACGGTAAGGGCATGCCGAGGTTCGCCAGGGGTGCCATCCCCAGCCCCAACATCTGGAACACCCCCCAGACCTACGAGTTGGAGAACCGGGCGGTGGATCCCGAAGGGCGTGCCGAGGCCGCGATGGCGGCCGTCAGGTCGTGGACCGGGGCGACGGTCCTCGACATCGGCTGCGGCACCGGCTATCACCTGCCGGCCATGGCCGCCACCGCCGCCCGCGTGATCGGCGTCGAACCCCATGAGGACCTCGTACGGCTGGCCAGGCGCCGCTGCCATGCCCTGCGGAACGTCGAGATCCACGCCGCCACCGCCCAGGCCCTCCCGATGCCCGACGCCTCCGTGGACGTGGCCGTCGCCCGCTGGGCCTACTTCTTCGGCCCCGGCTGCGAGCCCGGCCTGGCCGAACTCTCCCGGGTGATGCGGCGCGGCGGCGCGGCCTTCGTGATCGACATCGACACCACCCGCGGCGCCTTCGGCCGCTGGTTCAGCCAGTCCATCCCCGCGTACTCGGCCAGGGCCGTCGAGAGCTTCTGGAACCGCCAGGGCTGGCAGGTGGAGAAACTCGACCTGCGCATGTGCTTCGAACGCCGCGCCGATCTGGAGGCGGTGCTCCGCATCGAGTTCACCCCCGCGGTCGCCGACCTCGCCATCGCCGAGACCCCCGGCCTGGAGATCGCCTACCCCAACCTGCTGCGCTGGAGGCGGTTCTGAGCCTGTCCCGTGGTTGCCCGCCGGCCTGTCGGACGCGGAGGGGGAACACCGGGACACCGGCTTGACCTTGACGTTGATGTCAAGGTTTATCGTCGGGTCGTGAGGAGGGCCGGATGCGGATCGGCGAACTGGCACGGCGGGCGGGTGTCAGTGCCCGGGCACTGCGCTACTACGAGCAGCAGGGACTGATCACGGCCCGGCGCTCGGCAGGCGGCTACCGGGAGTACGAGGAGACCGATCTGCGGCTCGTCTCCGAGATCCGGTCGCTGCTCGCCGTCGGCTTCACCCTGGAGGACGCCCGCCCGTTCGTGGCCTGCCTGCGGGCCGGGCATGCCCTGGGGGGATCGTGCCCGGAGTCCGTGGCCGTCTACCAGCGCAAGCTGGCGGAGATCGACGACGAGATCCGCACGCTTCTCACCCGGAGGGCGGAGGTGGCGGCGCAGCTGACCATCGCCTGCCCAGGATGCGTACTGAGGAAAGCGGAAAAACCATGATCACACTGACCAGTGACAACTTCGACGAGCAGGTGCTACGGAGCGACAAGCCGGTCCTGGTCGACTTCTGGGCCGAGTGGTGCCCGCCGTGCAAGATGATCGCGCCGGTCCTGGCGGAGATCGAGGCCGAGTACGGCGACCGCCTCACGATCGCCAAGCTCAACGCCGACGACCACCCCGAGATCTCCGCGAGGTACGGCGTCCTCGGCCTGCCGACGCTCAACCTCTACAAGAACGGCGAGGTGGTCCGGCAGATCAAGGGCGCCAAGCCCAAGCGCCTGCTGCTGGCCGACCTCGAAGGCCACATCTGACGCCGCTCCCGATGGCTTTCATCCGGTACGGCGCCCCCGCCGGGTGAAAGTTGTCGGGTCCTACGGGTAACGTGCGGCCATGGCGAAGAAGGCTGGTGGCTACCGCTGTGCCGAGTGCGGGTGGCAGACGGCCAAGTGGGTGGGGCGCTGCGGCGAGTGCCAGGCCTGGGGCACGGTCGAGGAGGAGACGGCGCCCGCGGGTGCGCGGGTGGCCTCCGCCGGAGCGGTGTCGGCACCGGCGGTTCCGATCGGCCAGGTCAAGGCCGAGGTGGCGCACGCGCGCGGCACCGGGGTGCCCGAACTCGACCGGGTCCTCGGCGGCGGTCTGGTGCCCGGAGCCGTCGTGCTGCTGGCCGGTGAGCCCGGCATCGGCAAGTCCACTCTCCTGCTGGAGGCGGCGGCCAAGATCGCCCGGCAGCAGACCGTCCTCTACATCACGGGCGAGGAGTCGGCCGCCCAGGTGCGGATCAGGGCCGACCGGATCGGCGCGATCCAGGACCGCCTCTACCTGGCCGCGGAGACCGAGCTGGGCGCGCTGGTCTCGCACGTCGAGAAGGTCCAGCCCGACCTGCTCATCGTCGACTCGGTGCAGACGATCGGCTCGGCCCAGGCGACCGGCGTGCCCGGTGGGGTGACCCAGGTCAGGGAGGTCGCGGGAAACCTGGTGCGGCTGGCCAAGGAGCGTGGCATGGCCACCGTGCTGGTCGGCCACGTCACCAAGGAGGGCTCGATCGCCGGCCCCCGCACGCTGGAGCACCTCGTCGACGTGGTGCTCCACTTCGAGGGCGATCGGCACTCCCGGCTCCGCCTGGTCCGCGCGATCAAAAACCGGTACGGCCCGGTCGACGAGGTCGGCTGCTTCGACCTGCACGAGAGCGGCATCGAGGGCATCACCGACGCCAGCGGCCTGTTCGTCTCGCACCGCACCGACCCGGTGCCCGGCACGTGCGTCACGGTCACCCTGGAGGGCACCCGGCCGCTACCGGCCGAGGTCCAGGCACTGGTCGCCAGGACCGAGGCCCAGCAGCCACGCCGCTCCTCCTCGGGGCTCGACACCTACCGGGTGACGATGGTGCTGGCCGTGCTGGAACGGCGGCTCAACGCCAAGCTGGGCGGATGCGACGTCTTCACCGCGACCGTCGGCGGGATCAAGCTCAGCGATCCCGCGGTCGACCTGTCCGTGATGCTGGCGGTCGCCAGCGCGGCCGGTGACAAGGCGCTCCCCGCCGGCCTGGTGGTGCTCGGCGAGGTGGGCCTGGCAGGGGAGCTGCGCCCGGTGCGTGACGTGCGGCGGCGCCTGTCGGAGGCCGCGCGGCTGGGCTTCACCCGGGCACTGGTCCCGGCGGGCTCCCTGGAGGTGGGCAAGAGACGCAACGGCGACAACTCCCTGGTCCGGGTGGCCGGGCGCGGCGCGTCCTTCGCCCCCGGTTTCGACGTCGTCGAGGCGGAGAACGTCTGGGACGCCCTCACCCACGTCACCTGAGGCGCCACGCCCCACGGACCTCGCGCGGCCCATGGTCATCAGATGATTCCGGGCCGTGCGGGGCCTTCGCCGGTAAGCTGAGCGTTATACGCAGACCACGGGGGTCATGTGGCAGCAACGTACAAAGGGCTCGACGAACGCCGCAGGGACGTCCTCGCCGCCGTCGCACCGGGCACCGCCCTGCGCGACGGCCTGGAGCGCATCCTGCGAGGACACACCGGCGGCCTGATCGTGCTGGGATACGACAGCACCGTCGAGGAGATCTGCAGCGGCGGGTTCGAGCTGGACGTCGAGTTCTCCGCGACACGGCTGCGTGAGCTGGCCAAGATGGACGGCGCCATCGTCCTCAACTCCGGCGACCTGCGGATCGTGCGCGCGGCCGTGCACCTGATGCCTGATCCGTCCCTGCCCACCGACGAGTCGGGCACCCGGCACCGCACCGCCCAGCGGGTGGCCCTTCAGACCTCCTTTCCGGTCATCTCCCTCAGCAAGTCCATGCGGATCATCGCCCTCTATCTCGACGGCATCCGTTACGTGGTGGAGGAGTCGTCGGTCATCCTGTCCAAGTCCAACCAGGCCCTGGCCACGCTGGAGCGCTACAAACTCCGCCTGGACGAGGTCTCCGGCACGCTCTCGGCGCTGGAGATCGAGGATCTGGTGACGGTCCGCGACATCGCGGTGGTCGCCCAGCGGCTGGAGATGGTCAGGCGCATCTCCGAGGAGATCGCGGGCTACGTGGTGGAGCTCGGCACCGACGGCCGCCTGCTCTCCCTGCAGCTGGATGAGCTCGTGGCCGGCACGGAGAGCGACCTCGAACTGATCGTGCGCGACTACCTGCCCGTGACGGGCCGCCGCCCGCGCAGGTTCGCCGAGGCGTTGCACGAGCTCGACCAGCTCTCCTCCGCCGACCTGCTCGACCTCTCGGTCGTCGCCCAGATCCTCGGCCACTCGGGCAACGACGCCCTGGAGACATCGGTGAGCCCCAGGGGCTACCGCCTGCTGGCCAAGGTCCCGCGGCTGCCGGGCACGGTGGTCGACCGCCTCGTCGACCAGTTCACCAGCCTGCAGAAGCTCCTGGCCGCCAGCATCGGCGACCTCCAGGAGGTGGGCGGGGTGGGCGAGGCCAGGGCCCGCCACATCCGCGAGGGCCTGTCCCGGCTGGCCGAGTCGTCCATCCTGGAACGCTACGTGTAAGAGATCCCCCGGCCGAGCGCGGAGGCTCACCGGGTCCTTCCGGCATGCCTCGCCCGGCGGCCTGGACGGTCGACGGCCGCCGACCCGGCGAAGGTCTCCACGGCGCCGGTGCGCTGACCGCGAACTTCGGCCGGTTTTCCGGCCGTCGTCTCGCGGAAGCGGCCTTTCGGTGCCCCGGGGCACGCGGACGGACATCGCTAGCGAAGGTGGAAGACGGCCTTGTGGCTCCGCAGACCGGGGGCGCGGACCACCGCGACGTAGGTACCGGGACGCGCGGCGACGCGGTCGGCGGTGCAGTCGTTCCCGGACCTGCGGCGGTCCCACACCAGCTCCCGGACATAGGGGATGCCCCGGTCGAGCTTGCGGATGTTCTCGGTCTCACCGCTGACGCAGTCGGAGGAGGACCACACGCGGTCGTCACCGGAGGTGATGCGCACCTCCATGGTGCGCGGCCCCACGTCCGTGGTGCACATCACCTTGCCGACGTTGACGAGGGTGAGGATGAACCGGGGCCGGATGCCCGGCGGGTAGACCGTCCCCTGGCCCTCCATGCTCAGTACGAGCTGCGGGGAGGCGCAGGCCTCACCAGGTCGCCGGGGCCTGGGGGCCGCCTTGCTCTCCCTCGGCTCCGGGTTCGGGCTCGCGGACGGGCTCGCGGGCGGTGAGGGGATGACCGTCACGGTCGGCAGGATGGCCAGCAGTGGGTCCGGCACGTCCTTCTTGGCGGCCGAGGTGCCCTTCTCCCGGGCGTCCTGCGGCCCGCTCGTCGACGAGCAGGCCCACGCCACGACGGCGACCACCACGAGCACACCGACGAGCGCGGCCATCCGGCGCCGCCAGTAGATGTCAGCTCCGATATCGCTACGGAACGTGTCGGGATCCATACCGACAGTATGGTTAGTGCTCGCGGGCCACAGGGGGAGACCCGCCGCTACCGTCCCCGTTTCGGCCACCGATCATCGGTAGAAGACGGATGAAGGCAGGTGAAGGAGGGGCAAGGGGGCCTGATCCCGCACTATCGTCAAAAGGTGCCCGAGTCGAACCGCTTCCTCGAACCCGTCCTCGACTGGTACGCCGGCAACGCCCGCGACCTTCCCTGGCGGACGCCCGGCGCCTCACCCTGGTCGATCCTGGTCAGCGAGATCATGCTGCAGCAGACACCGGTGGTCAGGGTGCTGCCCGTCTGGACCGAGTGGATGGAACGCTGGCCCACGCCCGCCTCCCTCGCCGCCGAGCCCCCCGGTGAGGCCGTACGCCACTGGGGCCGCCTCGGCTACCCCCGCCGGGCACTGAACCTGCACGCGTGCGCCCGCGCGATCATCGACCGGCACGGCGGCGAGGTCCCCTCGGAGCACGACGCCCTGCTGGCGCTGCCCGGCGTCGGCGAGTACACCGCGGCCGCGGTCGCCAGCTTCGCCTTCGGGGGCCGGCACGCGGTTCTCGACACCAACGTGCGGCGGGTCCTGGCGCGGGCCGTCAGCGGCGAGGAATATCCGCCGAAGGCCACCACGCCCCCCGAGCGCAGGCTCGCCACCTCGCTGCTCCCCGACGCCGACCGCGCCCCCCTCTGGGCGGTCGCCGTCATGGAGCTCGGCGCACTGGTCTGCACCGCTCGTGCCGCCCGCTGCGCCGACTGCCCGGTCAGCGACCTGTGCGCCTGGCGCCTGGCGGGCAAGCCCGCCTACGAGGGCCCCGCGCGCAGGGGGCAGACGTACGCGGGCACGGACCGTCAGTGCCGCGGCCGCCTTCTCGCGGTTCTGCGCCAGGCCCACGGTCCGGTACCCAAGGACGCCCTCGACGTGGTCTGGGACGACGCCCCGCAGCGAGAGCGCGCCCTCGACGGCCTGATCTCCGACGGCCTGGCCGAGGTCCTCGACGACGGCACCTACCGCCTACCCGGCTGAGTCACCAGCCGGTGCGGTACATCGTCCATGCGATGGCAGCGGCAGCCGCTCGGCGTTGGTAGGCGCGAAGGTTCGGGACGCCCGGCGGTGCGGGCTGCCGACTCATCCCGGTCCAGTACCCGGCGAACGATGCGGCGTAGCTGGTGATCACTTCTGGTGGGGCGAAATCCCATGCCGGGACGCCGATCAGCGTTTTCTCCGCCGACACCGGAGAGTGGCCCGCCATGATCATGTGAGGAACGAGGTCGGCGATGTCCTGCCAGGCGGCTCCCAAGCTAGGTTGTGCCCAGTCCACGACGAACACGACCTCGCCCGTAGCAATGATCATGTTGTCGGGGCGAATGTCGCCGTGAACCAGGGTGGAACCGTCAGCGTGCTGTGCCCAGTGGGTTTCCAGCTCCGAGAGATCGCGCAGGTGGCGTCGTTCCCAGCCGCCGAGGTCGGCAGGCGGGCAGACGACCAGTTCACGCCAGCCGTGCAGGAGGGAAACGCGAGTGGTGGAGACCGATGGGAGGTCGGACAGCGGGGAGGGCGTCAGTAGTTCGACCATGCTGGATACGGCCGTGACGACAGCGGGGACATCGGCCGAACCCTGCGACAGATCGGGGTGGCGGCCGTCGAGGTCATCGAAGATCAGAACGATCCACTCCGCCGATGCGCCGTACCACCGTAGACGTGGAGCTGGCGCGGTGGCGGGAAGGCCGGAGGAGGTCGCAGCCTCGATCAGGTACTTGCCGGACAGAACGTGATCGTCCGGGATGGCCTTGATGAACACTCGATCGCCATTGGCCAGACCGAGGCGCGCGGCGACTCCGGGTGTGAAGCCTCCCCCTTGAACATCGGCGGTGACGACGGCGGAACCGAGATGAGCGGTGATGGAGTTCCGCAGGCTCCTGGGAAGCTCGTCCCAGGACGGACGTATCGCGGTGGCGCCGAGCGGCGGATGATCGTACGAGGCAGACGACAAGGGAAAACCCCTTCGTGTTGGTCGGGCAAAGCGCAAAGGCACGCACCGGACAGGACGAGGAGGTTCCTCGTTATCCCTGTCCGGCGCCGATAGCTCGCCGTCCCATGTGAAGGGGCATGTCATCCACCGTATCGCGTGGCGACGGCTGATCGCCGTGCGCTCAGTCGAGGTCGAGATGGTAACGGTAGGCGTCGATGGACAGGCGCAGTCCCTCGACAGCATGCGGGGCGGCGCGGTGGGCGAGTGCGAGGATGCGCTCCAACATTTCGGTCAGGGATTCGTGGGTGGGCAGCGGCGGGGAAGCGATCAGCACCTCCAGCTCCCGCAGACAGGCCCTGCCGATGGGTGTGGTGCCGATATCGGTGTCTAGGTGGTACCAGCCGTAGAACGCCGTCTGCGGGGAAAGCGCAGTCCGGACCAGGGTGCGCGCGGCGGTGTGGAGCATGTGCGTTTCGGCGTAGGCCATGAACCGCTGCCCCCGGATGATCCGCTTGTGGATCATCCAGCTCAGCGCCAGCATTTCGATGATGAGCTGCTCGCAGGTGGGCGGTGCCGCCATGCGGTCGGCGATGAATTGAGTCACGGCGGGCTCGGGGGCGGTGTCGTTGGCCTGCGCGGTGTAGATGATCTGCCCTCGGGTGAAGGCGGCGATGCTCTCGATCTGTTCGGACGGGGCCAGGTACAGGTCAAGTTGATAGAGCTTGCCGTCGTACTCGACCAGGTGGACGTAGCCGAGCCCGCCCATTCGGGGAACGATTGTGTCGAACCAGCCGGGCATGATCGCGCCGAGCTGCGTGGCGGCGAGGGCGTCGTGCACGGTGACGAACTCTATGAACGCCGAGGGGGTGATGCCGATGACGAGGTCCACGTCGGACAGCCGATCGGAGGTGCCCCGGGCGAAAGAGCCACGCACGAGCAGGTGGGTGACGAAGGGACTGGCGGCCAGGAGGTCGGTGACGTTCTCCATGATGGTGAACTGGCGAGGCCGGTTCGCTGCCGCGAGCCGATCGATGGCGTCCAGGCAGATAGCGGGCATGGGGGTGTCCCTTCTCACGCGGTGAGGCCGAGCAGGATGGATTTCCGACTCCGCCATTCCTGGGCGATGTCGGGGGTGCCGACGGCGTCGTACATGTCGCTGATCAGGTCGTATGCTCTGCCCTCGGGCAGGGAGTGCTTGAAAAACAATCGCAGCAGGTGCTGCTCGGCGGCCTGGGGGTAGCCGAGCCGGGCGAGGGACGTCGCCTTGTCGAGCTGTTGCTGAAGCGATTCGCCGTGCAGGGGTGGCAGGTGACGAACGTAGTTACCAGGAAGCTGCTGGCCGGCGATGAGGTCGTCGAGTTCAGCGCTGGCGTAGCAGTCGAGAATCAGGTGGATACGGGTAGGCCCGTACAGGTTGCAGGCGCCGTGGACGAAGGTCGGAGTGAGCCTCCACAGAGCACCGGCCGCCAGATGCACAGCAGACCCGGCCAGAACCAGGAAGGCCGAGGGGCTGGTGACGATGGGAATGTGCAGGCGGTAGCGCTCGACCGATTGCAGCTCTCCGTAGTCGCGGTGTTCCCACAGGAAGGAGCCGGGAGTGAGCCTGGCGATCCGTGCCCACATGTAGTGGAAGCCGAGCCCGGACAGGAGCTGTTTCGTGGCGGGCATCGAGGCGAGCACGCTGGTCTCGACCGGCTCGCAGTCGGTGATGGTTACGTCGGTGGCCACGCCGCTGGCGTTCAGCAGCGACAGCGTCCCCCAGCCGCCGGACTGGTAATCGCCGTACTCGGTGACCCACCCGTCCGGAACCGTGAGCGTCTCGTGGCGGACGCGCTCCAGGAGCGCGGCGTCGAGGGCGCCGCTGGTGCAGGCGACCTGCTGGGTGAGCAAGGTTGTCATGGTGAAACCTCCCCTTACACGTGCGGCCCTCTGGCCGCTGGATGTACGCGGTTGGTTGTGTCCGTCCCTGCGGGCGGCCCCTGGTGGCGCACCACCGCCCGCGGGGAGTTGGGGCGTGATAGCACTGGAGATCAGGTATCGCCGTGCTGTCACGCGGCTCAGGGCGGATCTATCGGTTCGGCGTAGTGCTTGCCGAGTCGTCCGGCGATACGGCGCGCGACCTGCGGCACGCCGTCTGTCGGCGCCTGGTCGGCTGGCTCTTCGAGGAAGCAGGCTCCCCAGCAGAAGGCCGTGCCCGCCTGGTCAGCCCATACGGTCAGCTCAGAGCTGATCACAAGGCGAGGCCTGCCCTGGTCGTAGGCGATCTCTGGGTAGATGCGGTGGGTGTGCAGTTCGGTGCGCAGGTGCTTGAGGGCGCTGATGGCACCGGGGCACCAGGTGGCCGCGCTCAACTGGTCGCCTGCCAGGGGGTCAGAGTGCGGGATCACGGGCGCCTCCTTTTCCACGACGAGAAACGTGGCCTCGGGACTTGCTCGGCGCGCGCCGAGGGCAGGGCGCGGGGACGGGGAATGAGCCCCGAGGTCATCGGGAGTGGCGGGTTCGGGGTGGCCGCGCCGGAGGGCGGCATGGCGCTGTGTGGTGAGGTCCGCCACAGGTCGACTTCGGTCCGCTGCATGAGGTTCCACAGGGCGGTGGCGCTTTGCGCGTAGACGATGCGGCACCCCTGAGGATCGGTGCAGTTCCATGCCTCGAAGCGGCGGTGGCGCAGGCTCCAGATAACGAACCAGGCGGGCGCGTGCTGTTGGACCTGTTGGGCGGCTCGGGCCGCGTCGAGGTCAGCGAGGGTCAACATGCTCGGCCCCGATCACATCGGCCAGCAGGGGCAGCCCGCCGCGCACCACGTCGGTAGCCTCCCGCGCGCTCAGGATGGCGTGGTGTTCGGCGAGCTGGGTGGCGGCTTCGGTCAGGGTGAGCGCGGAGCTGAGGATCGGTGCTCCGGCGTGGTTGAGTTCGGGGCTGGTCCACCAGAAGCTTTCGCCGTCGGTGTAGGCCAGCAGCCCGTAATGGACGGACACGATGGCGTTGCCGGAGGTGAACTCGTGGACGTCGGCCACGATGCCGTGGACGTCGGCCAGGAGAGCGGCCAGGTCCTCGGCGTGCCGCACGGGGGACGGCCGCTCGGCGGTGGTCGACAACGCGGCGGCGATCGTCCGAGCGGCGGGACTGCCGCCGCGCCAACTGGTGGGGGCGTCGCCCCGTTCCGGGGTCGCGTTCATGCCGCGACCTCCTGACGATACGAGGCGAGCAGGGGAGGAGGCAGGGAGGTCGGTGGGTGGCCCTGACCGAGGGCGACGGTCGGCCCCTGCCGGAGGATCTGGTGCGGCTGACGCCGCTCACCCGCGTCGGGGAGGTGCACGGGCTGCTGGAGCACGGTGGTGTGGTGCGGGGGCGTGTGCTTGTGCGCGCGGGCCGCGACGCAGGCTCGGCGGTGGGCCCACGGGTCGCGGGCGAGTGCCAGGCGGGCCGCGCGGTCCTGCCGGGTCTCGATGGGGCGGGGCGTGGGGCGTCGGCCGTCGTCGCGCCCCGGCGGTGCGACGACGGCGGGGCGGATGTCCGGGCGAGGGAAAGGCCGGGGTGTGCGCTTGGGCAGCAGCGTCGGCGCGGCCGGCGCGGCCGGGGCGGGCTGCTCAGGACGGCGCTGCGCGGGCACGAGGGGGACGATCTCGGCGTCGGCGAACGCCTCGGAGGCGGGCAGCAGGACGCCGAGGCGGCGGGCCTCCAAGCGGACGGCCATCAGCTCCCGGGACGGCTGGGCGTAGTCGTGGTCGGCGCCCTGGCCGGGGCAGCCGTGCGCGTAGGGGGCGTGCCCGCAGAGGGCGCAGCCCATTGGCATCGGCGAAGCATCGGCGAAGCAGCCGCAGCCGATTGCCGCAGTCCGGTCGAGAACCGGGGTATTAGGGTTGTTCACGGGTCAGGAGCGCCTTCCTGATCAAGGGCCTGTTCGGTGTTCTCAGCACCTAGCAGGCCCGATCTTTTCTCTGACAGCTCAAGGCGGTACTCTAAAAGACAAACGTTTAACATCTCCAGCTTGGCGTGACCGAGACCTCACGTCAAGAGATGACAAACGTTTGACCCTTATGCTGAGGTGGCTGCGAGAAAGGAAGACTGGATCATGAAATTCACATACAGGGACATAGCCGAAGACCTACGTAAGTTGATCCGGAGTGGAACCTACGCTCCCGGTAAGACTCTGCCGTCCGAGACAGCCCTCGCCTCGGACTACGGCGTCTCTCGTAGTCTGGTGAACAAGGCGTTGCAGCTCCTGGCCGCCGAAGGCCTGGTACGTCCCCGGCAGGGAGACGGGACCCGAGTGACTTGGCTTCCGCCCCTGTCTCGGTCCGGCGCCCGCTATCGGCGCGACACGCGTGAGCACGAAGGAGCGAAAGGGGCGTTCGACGCTGAGATCCGTGCCATCGGCCTGGAACCGCAGCATGAGATCTCGGTTACCCGGATGACCGCTCCGAACGACATCTCCGCCCTCTTTGGCCTCTCGGAGATCACCGTGGTGCGCCGGTCACGTCGCCTGCTTGCCTCCGGTATACCCATCAGCCTCGTCATTTCCTACATGCCTGCTGACATCGCGGTCGGCACCACGCTCGAAGAGCCTGAGCCGGTGATCGTCGGAGGCATCAAGTCCCTGTACGCCAGTCTCGGTCATCCTCAGGTGGAGGCAGACGAGCGGATCTTGGTTCGCCTCCCAACCGACGAAGAGGCGGAGAAGCTGGAGATCAGTGCCGAAAGGCCGGTCTTCGACATTCTTCACACGGGGCGCATGGCTGACGGCCGGACCGTGGAAGTGACCACGACCGTCACGCCCACCAGCTACCTGATCATCGAATCCACGTTCCCTCTCACCTGATCCTCGGCATCCCACATCGATCGGAGATTTTTGTGGACGCTCTCACCGTAAGAGCCCGTGAGCTGGCGGCGACTGGAAGGCTGCCCGCCTACGTGTACGACCTGGCCGCCCTGGACGCGCACGCGGCGGCGGTGCGGGCCGCGCTGCCGGGGATCGAGCTGTACTACGCGGCCAAGGCCAACCCGGACCCGGAGCTGCTGCGGGTGCTGGCCCGGCACGTGGACGGGGTCGAGGTCGCCTCCGGCGGCGAGCTGGAGCACGTGCTGGGCGTGCTCCCCTCGGCCAGGGTCGCGTTCGGCGGCCCCGGCAAGACCGACGGCGAACTCCGGCTCGCCCTCGATCGCGGCGTCGAACGGCTGCACGTGGAGAGCCCAAACGAGCTGCGCCGCCTGATCGCCACCGGGCGGGAGGCCGACGTGCTGCTCCGCGCCAACCTCGCCCTCTCGCTGGGGGACGTGGCCCTGGCGATGGGCGGCGGCGCGACCCCCTTCGGCATGGACCCGGCCGGCGTCGACGAATGTCTCGCGCTTCTGGAGCGCCAGGACGCGGTACGCCTGCGCGGCGTTCACGCCCACTTGGCCAGCGGCCTGGACGCCCCGCGCATGCTGGAGGTCGCCGACGGCGTGCTCGACTACACCCGCGGCCTCAGCCTGACCGAGATCAACCTTGGCGGCGGCATGGCCGTCGACTACGCCGACCCCGGCGCCGTCTTCGACTGGGAGACCTACGGCAAGGGCCTGGCGGGGCTGCGCCGTCCCGGCGAGACGCTGCGGATCGAGCCCGGCCGGTCGGTGTCGGTCTACTGCGGGCGGTACGTGACCCGTGTGCTGGACGTCAAGCGGGTCCACGGCGAGCTGTTCGCCATCGTGGCAGGCGGGACCCACCACATCCGCACGCCCGCGACCAAGGGCCACGACCAGCCGATGGTCATTGCCAAGGAGGGCGAGCCGGTTACGATCGTTGGCCAGCTCTGCACTCCCAAGGACACCCTCACCCGCCGAGTCCCGGCGGCCTTGGCAACCGGCGACATCGTGCAGTTCCTCATGGCCGGCGCCTACGCCTGGAACATCTCCCACCACGACTTCCTGATGCACCCGCATCCGGAGTTCTCGTACATCTGAGGTGTGCCATCTCGGTGACACAGAAGCCCTTGGCTCTTGTTGGAGCCGAGGGCTTCGATGATTCCTCGGCGATGAGCGCTGTGACACAGAGAGATCGTGGCGCCCCTCTCAGATCTGTCTGGCGCCGAGTTCGGTAAGTCCAGCCTCAGCGGCGGCACACACTCGACCATTGACACGACGGGGCGGAGGCGGTCGGTCAGGCGGCGAGGCGCAGGCCGAGAGCCGTGAGGCTGGTGCGGGCCCAGTCGAGCTCCTCGGCGATCACGTTGACCAGTGCGCCGGGCCCCTTGGCCCGAAGCGGCACGGCCAGGTCGTGCGTCTCCACCTCGATGTGAGCGGTGCCGCTCACCGCGCCGGAGAGCATCGCGGTGAGGGTGTCCTCCAGGACCGAGCGGGTGCTGGGCAGTTCCTGGCAGGCGGCGGCCATGTGGTTGTGTACGCGGCCGAGCTTGACGACAGGAGCTCCGGCGTCCGCCAGGCCGCGCAGGGCGACTCCGGGCTCCTCAGCGCCGCCGGAGAGGTGACAGGCGTCCAGGCAGACCCCCAGGTGCTCGGAGTCGATGCCGGAGACCTTGTCGAGCGCCTGCTTGGTGGTCTCCAGGACACAGCCGGGCCACGGCTCGAAGCCGACCCTGATCG
Organism: Streptosporangium sp. CA-115845; assembly: GCF_050943795.1. Taxonomy (NCBI): domain Bacteria; kingdom Bacillati; phylum Actinomycetota; class Actinomycetes; order Streptosporangiales; family Streptosporangiaceae; genus Streptosporangium; species Streptosporangium sp. CA-115845. Next base: position 9,743,835 of record NZ_CP191988.1, read on the forward strand.
TCTTTCCGGTGACGCTGTACAGCCCGCGCAGCTCGCGGGCGAGGCGCTCCAGACGGCGCGAGGCTATCGCGTGCAGGTCGGCCGGCCAGTCGCGGCGCCAGCCGATGGGGATGGTGGAGATGCTTCCGAAGCGGACGTCCTGCGGGAGCAGGAAGGCCAGGATCTTGGCGAGTGCCATCGTGTAGCGGTAACGCTCGGGCTTGGCCCAGTCGGGACCGGGGGACTCCTGGTTCCTGCCGCCGGTTCCGTTGAGGCTGACGACCTCCAGGCCGCGCTCCTCAAGGGAGCGGCGCAGGCGCACCAGCTCTATCCTGTCCGCGGTGAGATGGTCGGCGACGCTCGGGGAGAGCCAGAGGCCGACGCCCATCCGCTCCACTCCGAGGCGCTTGCGCACCGGCACCGCGTATCTCGTCAGGTGCGCGATGAGGTTCTCGAGGTCCTCGGCGGGGTGCACGCCCGCGTTGTACGCCAGGTGAACGAGCGTCCCGTCCTCGTGCCGCAAACGCATGTGTGCCTCCAAGACATACTTCCGTGTCAGCCTCTCCGATCGCCCCGCGCCGGTGTTCCAGCGCCGTGAGCCGGAGGCTCTCCCTGCCGGGAGCTCGACCCGGCCGTCCGAAGCATCCCGTGCGGCCACCGGGCTCCGCGTCACTCACGGAGCTGATTTCCAGGTACGCCGCCAGGCTGACCTCGACGCCGATCTCACCATGATCACTGCAACCCACGGATCACTCGGGCAAGACTTATCGAACTCGCTCTACACAGTGTAGTACTACCTATCGTGGCGAGACACCTTCTTAGATAACAAATAGACAGACCCCGCCGTGAGTATCCTCACGGCGGGGTCTGTCCTTCCTGCCTGATCGGGCCATGCCCGGGGTCCTGCGCCTTGGATCTTCCGCCTACCGCGGCCGGACGGACGACACCTTGCCGGGTTGTCGACGGTCACCGCAGCGTGCTGCGGTGACCTCCGCCAACCTTGCGAGGCACCACCTGACCGATCCTCAACGGCCGGGGCCCGCGGGACGATGCCCGGTTCTGGGCCTAGTTCTGGATCGGCTCCGCGATGGCGGCGGCCGAGTCGGGAACCCGGTCGACCGGCGCGTCCTCACCGACGAAGGTGAACTTCGCGTTCTCGCCCTCGCCCTCGATCCCGATCTTCACGATCTGGCCGGGACGGAGCTCGCCGTACAGGATCTTCTCCGACAGGGTGTCCTCCAGCTCGCGCTGGATCGTACGACGGAGCGGGCGGGCGCCCATCACCGGGTCGTAGCCACGGTCGGCCAGCAGCTGCTTGGCCTCCTGCGTGAGCTCCATCCCCATGTCGCGGTCCTTCAGACGCAGGCCCACCTGGGCCAGCATCAGGTCGACGATGCGGATGATCTCCTTCGGCGTGAGCTGGTGGAAGACCACGATGTCATCGACACGGTTGAGGAACTCCGGCCGGAAGTGCTGCTTGAGCTCCTCCTGCACCTTGGACTTCATCCGGTCGTAGTTGGACTCGGCGTCGTTGCTCTTCGCGAAGCCGACCCCCTGACCCTTGGAGATGTCCCGAGTGCCCAGGTTCGTCGTCATGATGATGACGGTGTTCTTGAAGTCCACCACCCGGCCCTGGGCGTCGGTCAGACGACCGTCCTCCAGGATCTGCAGCAGCGAGTTGAAGATGTCGGGGTGGGCCTTCTCGATCTCGTCGAACAGGACGACCGAGAACGGCTTGCGCCGCACCTTCTCGGTGAGCTGGCCGCCCTCCTCGTATCCGACGTAGCCGGGAGGCGAGCCGAACAGCCTGGAGACGGTGTGCTTCTCCATGAACTCCGACATGTCCAGCATGATCAGCGCGTCCTCGTCCCCGAACAGGAACTCGGCCAGCGCCTTGGACAGCTCGGTCTTACCGACACCGGAAGGACCGGCGAAGATGAACGAGCCACCGGGGCGGCGCGGGTCCTTCAGACCGGCGCGCGTGCGGCGGATCGAGCGGGACAGACCCTTGATGGCGTCGTCCTGGCCGATGATCCGCTTGTGCAGCTCGTCCTCCATGCGGAGCAGTCGCTGGGACTCCTCCTCGGTGAGCTTGAAGACCGGGATGCCGGTGGCGGTCGCCAGGACCTCGGCGATGAGCTCCTCGGTGACCTCGGCGACGACGTCCATGTCGCCGGCCTTCCACTCCTTCTCGCGGCGCTCGCGCTTGAGCTGGAGCTGCTTCTCCTGGTCCCGGAGAGCGGCGGCCTTCTCGAAGTCCTGCGCGTCGATCGCGGACTCCTTGTCGCGCCGCACGTTGGCGATCTTCTCGTCGTACTCACGGAGGTCCGGCGGCGCGGTCATACGGCGGATGCGCATGCGCGAGCCGGCCTCGTCGATGAGGTCGATCGCCTTGTCCGGCAGGAACCGGTCGCTGATGTAGCGGTCGGCCAGCTGCGCGGCGGCCACCAGGGCACCGTCGGTGATGGAGACGCGGTGGTGGGCCTCGTAGCGGTCCCGCAGGCCCTTGAGGATCTCGATCGTGTGGCTGAGGCTGGGCTCGGCCACCTGGATCGGCTGGAAACGCCGCTCAAGCGCCGCGTCCTTCTCCAGGTGCTTGCGGTACTCGTCCAGGGTGGTGGCACCGATGGTCTGCAGCTCGCCTCGGGCCAGCATCGGCTTCAGGATGCTGGCGGCGTCGATCGCTCCCTCGGCGGCGCCCGCACCGACGAGCGTGTGCAGCTCGTCGATGAACAGGATGATGTCGCCACGGGTGCGGATCTCCTTGAGGACCTTCTTCAGGCGCTCCTCGAAGTCACCGCGGTAGCGCGAACCCGCCACCAGGGCACCCAGGTCCAGGGTGTAGAGCTGCTTGTCCTTGAGCGTCTCGGGCACCTCGCCTTTGACGATCTTCTGGGACAGGCCCTCCACGACGGCGGTCTTGCCGACGCCGGGCTCACCCACCAGGACCGGGTTGTTCTTGGTCCTGCGGGACAGGACCTGCATGACCCGCTCGATCTCCTTCTCCCGGCCGATGACCGGATCGAGCTTGCCCTCGCGAGCGGCCTGGGTCAGGTTGCGGCCGAACTGGTCAAGCACAAGGGAGGTCGAAGGAGCGGCCTCGGCCGGACCGCCGGCGGCGGTCGGTTCCTTGCCCTGGTAGCCGTGGAGCAACTGGATGACCTGCTGGCGGACCCGATTGAGATCGGCGCCCAGCTTCACCAGCACCTGGGCGGCCACGCCCTCGCCCTCACGGATGAGGCCGAGCAGGATGTGCTCGGTGCCGATGTAGTTGTGACCCAGTTGCAGCGCCTCGCGCAGGGACAGCTCAAGGACCTTCTTGGCACGCGGGGTGAACGGAATGTGCCCCGACGGCGCGGACTGGCCCTGGCCGATGATCTCCTCGACCTGCTGACGCACACCTTCAAGACTGATGCCGAGGCTCTCCAGAGCCTTGGCGGCAACGCCTTCACCTTCATGGATCAAGCCAAGAAGAATGTGCTCCGTACCGATGTAGTTGTGGTTGAGCATCCGGGCCTCTTCTTGGGCCAGGACGACAACCCGCCGTGCGCGGTCGGTGAACCTCTCGAACATCTCGTCGCTCCTCACAGAGCGGTCAGGCAGGTCCGGGATATCCGGGCCCTGTCATCCCGCATGGTAGCCCCGACCCGGCGACCGCTCTATGCAGAAGACGTTCCCCGAGAGCAGGGCGTTCACCCTCCATCCAACTACTTACGGGGGGTGGGATGTTCCCGCTACGCCGCAAGCGAACGACGTTTGTCCACCGGACAAACACATCATGCGGTCATGGCCGCCACCGGACCCCACCGTGACCGCCATAACCGCATGATTCACTCGATCCACTGAGCCGATCTAGTGAGCCGCTTCGTACTGCTCGACGATCTTGGAGGCGATTCGACCGCGCTCGCTGACATTAAGGCCGTGGGACTTCGCCCATGCCCGGATGTCGGCGCTCTTCTCTCGCGTGAGTGCCCGCGCGCCACCCGCGCGGCGGCGGCGGGGTGCCAGCGCGCCGGAACGACGGGCGCTCTGCACGAAAGGCGACAGGGAGTCGCGGAGCTTCTTCGCGTTAACGTCACTCAGGTCAATCTCATAGCTGGTGCCGTCAATCGCGAAGGCGACAGTCTCATTGGCCTCGCCCCCATCGAGGTCGTCGATGAGAATCTCCTGGATCTGCTTGGCCATCTACACAATCCTTTCGCGGAGTATTGTTTCATTCGCAAGCTAAACATATACCCGCGATCGAAGAGCGGCAATTCCAGGAGCCCGGCGATTCTCACAGCCGACCGAGACACTCTCTGTCGGTGCTCCGGCGGATCAGCTGTTCTGCGACTCGGCCGGGTCGGACTGTTTTGGCCGGCGACCGGCGGCTTCACTCCGAAGTAGCTTGACGACTCCGAAGATGAAGGCTCCGCCGACGACCGCCGGAGGTATCAACGCGGACAATACGTCGTACATTCGTCCTCGCTCCGTACCGCTAGGTGGCTTTCTGGAGACCATGAAAATTTGGCGACGACTCCCGAGCCATGCGGGTGTCCGCCCGATCAGTCTGGAACCGCCCACAGATGACCATAGCGCCACCGGACGGCGACGCGTGTCAGCAGGGGCGACCGTGCCCGTCACTCTCCAGCCTAATGCTTCTCTCCAGCCGCCTTACCGGTTGCAGTCGTAAAGCCGCAGGGAAAAACCGACAGGACGATCAGGTGATCATCGTCGCCTTCGAAAATACCAATGCCCGCCCGCTCTCCGGCCGCTGCGCCACCGACCTTGGAGGGGCGAAGCTCCTGGTGGGAGAGCCTTCCCGCCGGGATGAACAACGCCTTGTCACGGAACCGGAGATCACCGCGGGCGGTTCATCGCGAGAATGTCCACCGTCGGCAGAACACCCGGGCGGAGAGCGGCTCGCTTCATCACCCGGGCGGCAGCCGATGCGACGCAAGCCTACGGAACAAGACGGATCTTCAACGCTTTCTTGCCAAGAGTACGACCCACTCCGGCGTGGAGTACATAGTCGTAGACCGTATAACCACCAAAGACGATGGGCTCACGGGACAACCCAGGCAACACCACACACCCATGATCCAACTCCGCGAGAAGACCCCTGAACGCGCGACGGAAGGTGAAGGAGAGAAACCCGCGGGCCGTCACCGGGGATGCGGGAGGCGGGCCGGTCCCGCCATTCGACGACTGGTGTGCGAACCTTCGACGAGGGCAGATCCGGCATTGGCGGCTCATAGCGGCTTGCGGGCTCTCCTGAGCCCCTTGTCCGGTCTCAAACGCGAATATTCCGCCGGGCACGCCGGGGCTCGAGCATAAGTCCCCCCGCGTCGCCCATGGCGCGGCAAATGATTTTTACGCTTCCGTGGCTTCCGCGGCCGAGACGGTTACCCACCCCTAACGGTCCCCGTTTTTCTGGTCCGGACGCGAAATCGGGGCCGGCGGTTCAACCGCCGGCCCCGATTTACCCGGAACTACTTGATCTTGACGACGACCGTCCCGGCCACCTTGTCGTGCAGCGCCTGCTGCAGGGGCTTGTCCCACAGCAGCCACAGCACGTTCACGAGGCTGAAGATGTTGACGATCCAGCCGAGGAGGGGGATCCAGCTCAGGAACTGCGGGCCGAAGAACACACCGCCGCGCTTGAGCGCGACGTCGGAGCTGAGCCCGCCCGGCGGCAGGGTACTGCCGATGGGCACGATCTTGATGCCCATGACCATCTTGCCGACGGTCTGCCCACCCCTACTGATCATGAAGAACTCGTAGGCGAAGTAGATCGCCGCACTGACCAGTGCGATGAGAAGGCTCGCGAGGAAGACACCGCTCCCATCGGTGCCGGCGCCCGTCGCGAGGTTGAAACTGGGAGCCGTCACCAGGAGACCGGTCAGCACCGCGCTGATGATCACCGCCGGGATCGCCAGGATGATCGCGTCGACGATCCGCGCCACCAGGCGCTGCCACCACTCGGCGAGCGGGGCGGGAGCGCCGGGGGGACCGCCGTAAGGCTGGCTGTACCCCTGCTGCCCGTACTGCTGCTGCCCATAGCCGGGCTGCTGGCCGTACCCCGGCTGCTGGCCGTAGTCGGGCTGCTGGCCGTACCCCGGCTGCTGGCCGTAGTCGGGCTGCTGCCCGTACTGCTGCTGGCCGTAACCCGGCTGGGCCGGCTGCTGCTGACCGTACCCCGGCTGCTGGCCGTAGCCCGGCTGCTGCTGACCGTACTGCTGCTGGCCGTAACCCGGCTGGGCCGGCTGCTGCTGCCCGTAGCCGGGCTGCTGGCCGTAGCCCGACTGCTCGTGGGACGACTGCTGCTGCCCGTAGCCGGGCTGCTGACCGTACGCGCCGGTCCCACCCTGCTGGCCATAGCCCTGCTGCTGGCCGTACGCGTCCGTCCCGCCCTGCTGACCGTACGACTGCTGCTGCCCGTACCCCTGCTGCCCGTACTGCTGCTGCCCGTAGCCCTGCTGACCATAGCCGGGCTGGGCCACCCCCGGGCCGGTGTTCGACTGCGATCCCTCCGACCGATATCCCATGATCGTCACATCGGGGTCGAGTTCGCCAGGGGCTCGGCCCTGGTTGTGCTGTCCGTAATCCGGCTGTCCCGAAGGTGTGCGACTGCGCTCGGGATCATCCTGCGGATACGGCGGCTGTCCGTTGCTCACCGCGTCACCTCACTTAGACTGCGCATGTGGCAAATGTCAGACGCACATGCTTGCTGCTGCACAAGGTATCGACATAGGAATCAACAGTCACCTTTCCAGTCAGTCATCTCTAAAGTCATCAGAGTCGGGCTCGTGTGTCAGGTGCAGCAGCATCCGGGTGTTTCCCAAGGTATTGGGCTTGACGTGCTCCAGATCGAGGAACTCCGCGACGCCCTCGTCGTAGGAGGCGAGAAGTTCGGCGTAGACCTCCGGGGCGACGGGTGTGCCCTGGATCTCCTGAAATCCGTGCCGGGCGAAGAAGTCGACCTCGAAGGTCAGGCAGAAGACCCTGCGCAGGCCCAGTTCGGCAGCCGTGCGGATGAGCACCGAGACGATCCGATGGCCGATTCCCATTCCCCTGCGGGTCGGATCGACGGCAACGGTCCGAATTTCGGCAAGGTCCTCCCAGAGAACATGAAGCGCCCCGCAGCCGAGGATTATCCCCTCCGCGTCAGTCGCGACCCAGAACTCCTGAATGTCCTCGTACAGGGTGACGGTGGCCTTCTCCAGCAGGCGCGGGCCGGCTCCACCGTAGGTGTCGACGAGCCGCCTGATGACGCGGACGTCCGGGGTGCGGGCACGGCGGACCGTGACCGCCGGGGTGGCGCCGGGAGCGGGTGACCCCCGCTCCTCTTCCTCGGATCCGGTTCGCCGCTCCCCCTCTTTCCCGGGGTTCGCGAACGGCACGGGAGAATGCTCCGCAAGCTGCTCCATGACCGATCAGCGTACGTCCTCTCCGGCCTTCAATTACGGCTCATCCTTAACTCTCACCCCGAGGGCATCACATGACCCTTGGTAGTTGCATTACCACGCTGGGCGCACGGCGCCTCTAATGTGTCGCAGCTCATCTTTGGCACGGTCCCGGACCTGGGAAGACCCGCGCCGCGCCCGCCGCGAGGAAGGCAAAGGCAGCGTAATGGCCATGTTGATCATATTGGCATGTGATCTTTCCGTGACATTTCAGTTGCGAAACCTCTACCGAGTTCGCAGTTCTGGTTGAGCAGGAACCACGAGTGCACTAATCTCCGTGCTCGATGTCAGAGACGTAAAAGCCTGACCCGCCGAATCTCCCGACCAGGGGAACCGGGGACCCACCACGTCCTTCGGGGTGAATCCGAGTGCCACCGGCGCACCCGGTAGGGCTGCCTCCGGCCCGAACCCGTCAGCTAACCCGGTAGGCGGCCGAGGAGAGGAGCCCGTTGGTGAAGCGCATGCGCGACCGCGCAGGAGAGCACGCGGGCGGCGACGCCCGCTGTCGAGAACGCGCGCCGCGGAGGCGGAGTCGCCGGATGGCGGTCATCGGCCTGGCGTTCGCCATCATGACCCTCGGCGTCCCCCTGGGCTCGGCCACGGCGGATCCCGAGCCCAGCCTCCAGCAGCTGGCCAAGCAGGCCGAGAAGCTGCACGAGGAGATCGGCACGCTCGCCGAGCAGTACAACGGCGAGCGGGTCAGGCTCAAGCAGGCCCAGCGAGCCGCGGAAAGCGCCAAGAAGATCCTCGCGACGAGCGAGTCGGAGCTCGCGATCCGGCGCACCAAGGCCACCCTCCTCGCGCAGAGCAACTACATGTCCGGCGGCCTGAACTCCGGGCTCGCCTTCACCCAGGCGACCGACCCCGACACCTTCCTCGACCAGGCCACCACCAACTACGCCCTCCAGCAGCAGCAGAGCGAGGAGGTCGCCCAGGTCGGCCGGGCGATCGAGGCCGCCGAGCGAGCGCAGGCCGGCGCCAAGGCGAGGACCTCAGAGGTCAAGGCGCTCCTGGGGGAGCTCGAGGGCAGGCGCAGCAAGATCGAGCGACTGGTCACGCGGGTCGAGAGCGACCTGTTCAGCGAGGTGCGCACCAGGGCCGTCAGCAACAGGGGCGCCCGGGTGAAGACCGACGTGCCCATCGTGGGCAGCGGCAGGGCGGCGGAGGCGGCCCGCTGGGCGCTCACCCAGCAGCTCAAGCCGTACGTCTGGGGCGCCGAGGGCCCCAACTCCTTCGACTGCTCCGGGCTGGTCATGTGGGCCTACCAGAAGGTCGGCATCAGCCTGCCGCACTACACCGGCAACCAGTGGACCGCGGGCACCCACATCTCCAGAAACGACCTGCGCCCAGGCGACCTGGTCTTCTTCTACAGCGACCTGCACCACGTCGGGATCTACATCGGCGCGGGCCTGATGGTCCACGCACCCCGGACGGGTGACGTCGTCCACATCGCCACGATCGACAACCGGCCCTTCGCCGGCGGGGTGCGGATCGCCGCCTGAGCGGCTGAGCCGGACCGGTCACGGCGCGAGCCGCCCGGCCCTTGGCCGGGCGGCGAATCCTGCCGTGCCGAGGGCCGGTCAGACGGCGCCCCTCGGACTTGCGCCCCTCGGACTTGTGCCCCGACGGTGCCCCGCAGGTGCGGTGACCGACGGCAACGCGGTGAGGCGCCGTCTGACCGCGGTGGGCAGAACAGCCAAGGGGCAGGGCCTAGATCAGGCGGCGGCGGGCCGCCCAGGCCACGGCCTCGATCGCCGTGGCGACACCGATGCGGTCACAGATGCCTCTGAGCCTGCGCCTGACGGTCCGGCCGCTGATATCGAGGCGGCGGCCCACCCTGTCGACGGTGACGCCCTTGGCGAGTTCAGCCAGCAGCACGAGGTCGTCGTCGCTGAGACCGATATCACTCATGCCCAGGGGGCTGTCGCCATGGCGAGAATCCACTTCTGGATATGCCATCAAGAGTCACTCCCCCCACTCTGGAAACCGGGCGCGAGACGCCGGAAATGAATACCGTCCGCCAGGAACGGTAAACGCCTTGTTCAAAGGTCGTCAAGTTCTACTCTTCATAGCGCGCGCCCACTATTGACATACTAGGTGCTACGTGAAGTACTCATGATATGTCAGTGCCTTTGGGGTTAAGTCACGACCGTGCCCCCGCACGAGCCCGCAGGTGCCCCCCTGGCTGCGACAACAGAAGTCCTGGCAGAACAAGGTTTTGCCGGAACCGCCGCGGCGGCACGCACCCGCGGGGCCGCATCCTCGACGGAAGCGAGCCGCCCACTTTTCCCCGGGAAAATCGATCTCTTCCTGGCGCTCTTCGACGGCCACGCCGTCTGGCGCCTTGACGGCGCCTCGCGGAAAACTCTGAAATGGGAAGCCCGCAAGAGCGCCTTTGCGGCATTAGCGAAGTATCGGGTGCCGACCACAGACGTCAGGCGATATTGGACATGCTTAAAAGGGAGTTTCTGCGCTATGCAGAAAGCCGTCCGAAATTGCACGGGGGAGCGTGAGCACGGACCCCGCGGTTTCCGGCCCATGGGGGATTCGCCCCGTCCGCCCAGGCATCGTCCACGTGCCGTGCTCGCGCCCACGCGCGCCGGCACGGAGCCGTGCGGGACGGTGAAGAGGTGCTCGCGAGGTGGTGAGGGCGCCACCCGGTACCGCCGACCGGGATTCGAAGGTGCGCGCCGAGCCCGACCGGCCCGCCCCGGGGATGCCGCCCGGGGCCGTCATCCGGGCTTCGATCCCGGCGGACACCGCCTGGCGGAAACGATCGCCGCCGGACCGCGGGGACCTCGTCCCATGCGGTCCGGCGGCGCTGCCCTCAGACTCAGCCGGTCGGCTTGACCAGCGGGAACAGGATGGTCTCGCGGATGTTCTTACCGGTGAAGGCCATGATGAGGCGGTCGATGCCGAGCCCCATGCCACCGGTGGGCGGCATCGCATATTCCAGTGCGGTGAGGAAGTCCTCGTCAAGCTGCATGGCCTCGGCGTCCCCGCCCGCGGCGAGCAGGGACTGCTCGGTGAGGCGGCGGCGCTGCTCGACCGGGTCGACCAGCTCCGAGTAGGCGGTGCCGAGCTCGGTGCCGAACCCGATCAGGTCCCACTTCTCGGTGAGGAGCGGGTTGTCACGGTGCTGGCGGGTCAGCGGGGAGGTCTCCACCGGATAGTCCATGACGAACGTGGGCTGGATGAGCGTGTGCTCGACGAGCGCCTCGAAGATCTCCTGGACGAGCTTGCCCTGGCCCCACTTGGCATCCCAGTGGATCTCCCGAGCGTCCGCGAGCTTGCGTACGTACTCCAGGGGCGTCGCGGTGGTGATCTCCTCGCCCAGTGCCTCCGAGACCGACCCGTAGAGGGTGATCCGCGGCCACTTCGCCAGGCCGAGGTCGATCTCCTGCCCCTGGTGGACGACCACGGAGTGGCCGAGGGCCGCCACGACCGCCTTCTGGATCATCCGCTGGGTCAGGTCGGCCATGTCGTTGTAGTCGAGATACGTGCCGTAGGCCTCGAGCATCGTGAACTCGGGGTTGTGCGTGGAGTCCGCGCCCTCGTTGCGGAAGTTGCGGTTGATCTCGAAGACCTTCTCGATACCGCCGACCACGAGCCGCTTGAGGTAGAGCTCGATCGCGATGCGAAGGTAGAGCTCCATGTCGTAGGCGTTGATGTGGGTCTTGAAAGGCCGGGCCGTGGCTCCACCGTGGATCGGCTGGAGCATCGGCGTCTCGACCTCCAGGTAGCCCTCCTCGTGCCAGAAGTCACGGACGGACCGCACCACGGCGCTGCGGGTGTAGGCCAGCTTCCTGGCCTCGTCGTTGACGATGAGGTCGACGTAGCGCTGGCGGACCCGCGCCTCGGGGTCGGTGAGCCCGGCGTGCTTCTCCGGCAGCGGGCGCAGGCACTTCGAAGTGATCGCCCAGCGGTCGGCGAGGATGGACAGCTCCCCCCTGCGGGAGGTGATGACCTCACCCTCGATGCCCACGTGGTCGCCGAGGTCGACGTCGCGCTTCCACGAGGCCAGTGCCTCCTCGCCCACCTTGTCCAGGGAGATCATGACCTGGAGATCACCGGAGCCGTCGCGGATGGTGGCGAAGCAGAGTTTGCCACCGGTCCTGGACAGCATCACCCGGCCGGTGACGCCCACCTTGTCGCCCGTCGCGGTGTCAGCGGAGAGATCGGCGTATTTCTGGCGGATCTCGGCGTTGGTCGCGGTGCGCGGGAAGTTCACCGGGTAGGGGTCGACGCCCTCGGAGCGGAGGCGGTCGAGCTTCTCCCGGCGCACGCGCATCTGCTCGGGCAGATCCTCGGCGGGGTTGGTCACTTCATCGGTCACAGTTCCAAAGGGTACCGATGTGGCGAACCTCGTGAGGTCGCCGACCGCCGGGGGCCGGAGAGGACTCCAGGGCGCCGCGGTGCTCTCCGGGAACACCGCGGCGCCCTCCGGCCGCGGCACCGCGCTCTGGGCGGTGTCACGGCACCGGTGTCACCACGCTCTCAGATGGCGTTGCGGTGGTAGATCAGGCGCAGCCCGATCAGCGTGAGCCAGGGCTCGTGCATGTCGATCGAGCGCGCCTCGCCGGCCACCAGCGGCGCCGCGCTGCCGGTGGCGACCACCGTGACATCGTCGGGGTCGGCGGCGAGCTCGGCCGCCATCCGCTCGACGATCCCGTCCACCTGGCCGGCGAAGCCGTAGATGATGCCGGCCTGAAGCGCCTCGACGGTGTTCTTGGCGATCACGGAGCGGGGGCGGACCAGCTCCACCTTGTGCAGCTGCGCTCCCGCCGCGGCGAGCGCGTCCACCGAGATCTGGATGCCGGGGGCGGTCACCGCGCCGACGTACTCCCCCTTGGCGGAGACGGCGTCGAAGGAGGTCGCGGTCCCGAAGTCGACGATGACGCACGGCCCGCCGTACAGCTGGATGGCCGCCAGCGCGTTGACGATACGGTCGCTGCCGACCTCCTTCGGATTGTCCATCCGGACCGGCACCCCGGTGCGGACGCCCGGCTCGACGATCACCGCCGTCACGTCGCCGTAGTAGCGGCGGCACATCTCGCGCATCTCGTTGAGCACCGACGGAACGGTGGAGCAGATCACGATGCCGTTGACGTCTGTGCCCTTGAGCAGCGGTGACTGCCCGAGCAACCCCTGGAGCACGACGGCGATCTCATCCGCCGTACGCCGGGCGTCCGTGGCGATCCGCCAGTGCTCGATGACGTCCTCGCCCTCGAAGAGGCCGAGAACGGTGTGAGTGTTACCGACGTCAATGGCAAGCAGCATCAGTTCCCCCGAAGGTCCAAGGCGATGTCCAGTGACGGCGCCGAGTGCGTGAGCGCGCCCACGGCAAGGTAGTCAACACCTGTTTCGGCCACATCACGAGCGAGTTGGAGGGTCAGCCCTCCGCTGGACTCCAGCCGCGCCCTGCCGTCCACCAGCCGTACGGCCCGTACCAGCTCCTCGACCGTGAAATTGTCCAACAGGATCTCCTCCGCTCCCTCAGCCAGCACCGGCTCGATCTGGTCGATCCTGTCGACCTCGACCTCGATCGGCAGGCCTGGGTAGGCGTCACGGACCGCCCGGAACGCCTCGGCGACCCCACCGGAGGCCACCACGTGATTGTCCTTGATCAACGCGGCGTCCGAAAGTGACATGCGGTGATTGATACCACCGCCGCACCGGACCGCGTACTTCTCCAGGGCGCGCAGTCCCGGCAGCGTCTTGCGGCTGTCCCTGATCCGGGCCCCGGTCCCCTCGACAGCCTGGACCCACCTACCGGTCAGGGTCGCGATACCGGACAGGTGGGTGAGCAGGTTGAGCGCGGTGCGCTCGGCGGTCAGCAGGTCCCTGGTGGGACCGGTGACGGTCATCAGCACGTCGCCGCCGGCGACGCGCTCGCCGTCCTTGACCCTGCGCTCGGCCGTCAGACGGCCTCCGCTGAGGTAGCAGAACGCGCCCTCGGCCACGGCCAGCCCCGCGACCACGCCGTCCGCGCGGGCGACCACGTCGGCGGTGTCGCGTCGGTCCGCCGGGATGGTGGCGATGCTGGTGACGTCACCCCCCGCCACGTCCTCGGCCGCCGCGGCCTCAAGGACCGCGACCACCCCGACCGGGTCAAGACCCGCCTCGGTGAGATTGTTCTCCACCTGCGGCGGCAGCACGGTCGCTCGCCGCCCGTGCGGTACGTATGTCATGGTCGGTCCCTCCGCTGTCAGGGTCACGTCGAGGTGACCCAGCCACAAGGCGTCGTCTCTCTCGGAAAAATCCTCGCGCCAGTGCGACCCCCTGGTCTCCTGGCGAGCGCGGGCGGCCGCCACGAGCGCGGAGGCGACCGTCAGCAGGTTGGTGGTCTCCCACGACTCGGTACACGACTCGACCGCCACCGGGGTCCACCTGAGGTTCAGCAGGGTCCTGGCGGCCTCGCCCAGCGACTCCCGGCTGCGCAGCACGCTCGCCCCCCGGCTCATGTGTCCCTGAATCCTGCCCCGGGCCCTGGGGTCGATCAGGCCGGTGGGGCGGTCGTCGGGCACCGGTTCGCCGGCCACGGCCCGCCCTTCGCGGACATCGGCGTGGATGTCGGCGGCGATGCGCCCGGCGAAGACCAGGCCCTCAAGCAGGGAGTTGGAGGCCAGCCGGTTGGCACCGTGCACGCCGGTGCACGCGACCTCGCCGCAGGCGTACAGACCGGGCACGCTGGTACGGCCGCGCAGGTCGGTGCGGACGCCGCCGCTGGCGTAGTGGGCGGCGGGGGCGACGGGGATGAGCTGGGTGACCGGATCGATGCCGTGCTCCAGGCAGACCGCGTGGATCGTCGGGAAGCGGGTGCGCCACTTCTCCTCGCCGAAGTGGCGGGCGTCGAGATACACGTGGTCGGCGCCGGTGGCGCGGATCCGCCGCATGATCGCCTTGGCCACGACGTCACGGGGGGCGAGGTCGGCCAGCTCGTGGACGTCCCGCATGAACCGGGTGCCGTCCGCGTCGACCAGTACCGCGCCCTCGCCCCTGACCGCCTCGGAGATCAGCGGCTGCTGGCCGCTCGCGTCCTCGCCGAGCCAGAACACCGTCGGGTGGAACTGGACGAACTCCAGGTCCCTGACGACGGCCCCCGCCCGCAGCGCGAGCGCCACCCCGTCTCCGGTGGAGACGGCGGGGTTGGTGGTGGCGGCGTAGACCTGGCCCATGCCGCCGGTGGCCAGCACCACGGCCCTGGCCGTGACCGCGCCCACCCCGTCGCGCTCGCCCACGCCCATGACGTGCAGGGTCACCCCGGCGGCGCGCCCCTCGGCGTCCTTGAGGAGGTCGAGCACGAGGGCGTGCTCGATCACCTCGATCCCCGACTTCCTGACCGCCGCCACGAGTGCCCTCTGCACCTCGGCCCCGGTGGCGTCGCCGCCCGCGTGCACGATGCGATCGCGCCGGTGGCCACCCTCCCTGGTGAGCTGGAGCTCCCCGGCCTCGTCGGTGTCGAACCTGGCACCCATCGCGATCAGGCCGCGCAGCGCGTCGGGCCCCTCGGTCACCAGGACCCGGACGGCCTCCTCGTCGCAGAGGCCCACCCCCGCGAGGAGCGTGTCGGACAGATGCTCGGCGGGGGTGTCCCGCGGATCGAGCACCGCGGCGATGCCGCCCTGGGCCCAGCGGGTGGACCCGGACGACAGGACGTCCTTGGTGACGACCAGGACCTTCGCCTCGGAGTCCAGGTCGGCGTACCGCAGTGCCAGGGTGAGACCCGCGATGCCGGAGCCCACCACGACCACGTCCGCGCAGGCCGTCCATCCCGGAGCGGGAGCGGTCAACCTCTGGGGTATGGCCGGGATGCTCATTGCCGCCTCCTCGCGGAGTCATAGAGGCCGTTCATTTCGTCAGCGTGACGATAACGCCATCCCCGGCGCGGCTGTTCCCCGGGGTAGGACATTTCGCTTACCTCCGGAACCACAGTGCCTCTGGGCCGTGGGCGGCCGGAGCGGGAACCCACCGGCGGGGGATTCGCCCATCGGACCCGGCTCCACGACCGGTCCGCACGCGGATGACACGCGGATGAGAGGTGCACCCGCCTGCCGGGCGCACGGCGAACCCCCACGCGAGGAACCGGGCGCCACCGCGTCGCGGGAGAACCTCCGGAACTCAGCGAAGGGTGAGCGTGACATTGTCGATCAGCCGGGTGGACCCCACCCGCGCGGCCACCGCGAGGATCGCCTCGCCCGCGTGGTCGTCGCCGACCTCGGCGAAGGTCGCGGGGTCGACCAGGACCAGATAGTCGACGGCCAGCGACGGCTCGGCCGCCAGAACGGCGAGCGCGGTCCGGCGGATCTCCGCCGGCGTGCGCTGCCCGGCCCCCGCGTTCAGAGCGCGGGACAGGGCCAGACCGGCCACCCGGTCCTCCGGCGACAGGTAGCGGTTGCGGCTGGACAGCGCCAGTCCGTCCGGCTCGCGGACCGTGGGCGCCCCGACGACGGAGACCGGCAGATTCAAATCGGCGACCATCCGGCGGATCATCGCGAGCTGCTGGGCGTCCTTCTGCCCGAACACCGCCACGTCCGGCTGAACCAGGTTGAACAGCTTCAGCACCACGGTCAGCATGCCGTCGAGATGCCCCGGCCGGAACTCTCCCTCGACGATCGAGCCCATCTCCCCCGCGGAGACGCCGACCTGCCTGTCCGGCAGGTACATGTCCTCGACCGACGGGGCGAACACCACGTCCACCCCCTCGGCCTCGCAGACCTCCAGGTCGGCATCAAAAGTACGGGGATAGCGGGAAAAATCCTCGTTTGGGCCGAACTGGAGCGGGTTCACGAAGATGCTCACCGCCACGTGGGCCGCCCTCCGCCGGGCCAGCCGGATGAGCGAGCGGTGTCCCTCGTGCAGCGCGCCCATGGTCGGCACGAGCGCCAGCGCGCTCCCGCCCCCGGAGGCACCCACCCCGATCCCCAGGGCCTCCCGGGCCTTGAGCAGCCCTGTGCGGTCATCCGCCACGATCAATGGAACCTCCCGGGGGTGCTCCGGCCGACCGGCCGGAGAGGGGCGACGTTCATCGAAATTCCTGGAGAGTGGAGCCCCCGACCTCAAGCGTACGGAGGGAGGGAACGGCACCGACCGGCTCCCCCTGCGGACCGATCCCCTCCACAGGCCGGCGGCCGGGGAAACCCACCGCGTCGACCGGCCCCTCGCCGGACCGGCACCCTCATCAGGCCGACCCCCTCCACCATGCTCAGTGAGGAGACCGCCGGGTTCACCCGGCAGGTGAATCGCCTCCCTGTCACGGTTCCGGCGTTTGAAACGGTCAGGGCCCGGCCGTCGCCCACCTCGACCGAGGGAGGCGAGAAGCCGCTCCCTTCGGGGAGCGGGGAGTCACCGGATCGGTTTCCTCCGTCAGGCCGGTGGCCGCGGGAGGTCTCAGGTCCATACGTTGCCCCCCAGGGCGTCCAGAAGGCGTTCGGCGGCCTCGGGCTTGAGCAACCCGGCCGCCAGCGCCCGGTCGGCCGTGAGCCTGGCGAGCGCCACGTAGGCGTCCGCGGCCTCCGGGGCCGCGAGGATCAGCGCGTCCACGTGCCTGCGGACGGTACCCGCGTCACCGCGCACCACCGGGCCGGTCAGCCCCGAGATGCCGAGCCTCAGCACGTTCTCCAGCGCCGCGCCGAGCAGCGGGCCGAGCATCCGTCCCGGCTGCTCCACGCCGATCTTCTCCAGCAGTTCGGAGGACTCCGCGATGAGCGTCACCATGTGGTTGGCCGCTCCCGCGAGGGCCGCGTGGTAGAGCGGCCTGTCCTCGTCGGCGATCCAGACCGGCTCGCCCTCCATCTCGATGACGAGGGCCTCGGCCACCGGGCGGAGCCCTTCGGGCGCGGTCACCCCGTAGGAGATGCCGGCGAGGCGGCGCAGGTCGTCGTCACGGCCCGTGAAGGTCATCACGGGATGCAGCGCCAGCGGCAGCGCTCCGGCCCTGATCGCCGGATTGAGCACGGCCAGGCCGTACGCGCCGCTGGTGTGCGCCACCAGCTTGCCCCGCAGGCTCGCCCCCGTCTCCACCAGGCCGGAGACCAACTCGGGCAGCACGTCGTCGGGGACCGTCAGCAAGACGAGGTCCGCTCCGGCCACCACGTCCTCGGGCCGTACGGGGACGAGCCCGAGGCGCTCGACCGCACGCTCCCTGGAGGCGTCGGAGACACCGCTCGTCGCGACGATCCGGTGTCCCGCCCTGACGAGCGCCGCGCCGAGCGCCGAACCGACCCTGCCCGCTCCGACCACTCCGACGGCCAGCCGTGCCGGGCGATCGACTGCGTCCATGACGTCACGTCCTTCGACCATGTGGGGCTTCGTGCCTGATTGACCAGCGTAACGGGCCGCGCCGCCGCAACCGCGTCAAGACGCGGGTTCCGTCGCGACGGCCCTGTTCCACCCCGGAAGCCCGGAACCGGGCACCCGAGAGCGCATGAGGGCCCGCCAGAGGGCCGGAGAGTCCGGCTCACCCGGCGATCCAGGTGACAGCGCGTCAACTCCGCCGAGATCCCCGAACCGGGCGACACAGACCCGTACGGGGCCGCGCAGAGCCGGAAAACCCGGCCCACACGGCGATCCAGGTGGCGACGCGCCGACCTGGCATCAACAACGATCATGCGAGCCGGTGACAGAATGCAGTCATGCACTCAGTCGAAGCGTCAGCGCGGGTTGATCTCGTTCCTCCGCCTCGGCGGGTAGCGTCTGAGAGTGTGTGGCTCACCTGGCGCGCCGCGATGGAGCACGCGCTCTACGGCGAGAGCGGTTTCTACCTCCGCGAACGACCCTCCAGTCACTTCCGGACCTCGGTCGGCGCCTCCCCCGTCTTCGCCGAGGCCGTGCTGCGCGAGTTGACCTCGGTTGACGAGGTGCTCGGCGGCCCCGAGGTGCTCGACCTGGTCGACATCGGCGCCGGTGAGGGCTTGCTGGCGGCCGGGGTACTCGCCGCCGCACCGCCCGCGCTGCGGTCGAGGCTCCGAGTGACCGCGGTGGATCTGGCGGCCAGGCCGCCGGCGCTGCCCGAGGAGATCGTCTGGGTAAAGGCCGCGCCGGACGGGATCTGCGGCCTGGTGATCGCCAACGAGTGGCTGGACAATGTTCCCGTCGACATCGTGGAGCAGACCGCCGACGGACCCCGGCTGGTCCTGGTCAACGTCACCGACGGTGAGGAGCGGCTCGGTGGCAGACCGGCCGAGGCGGATCTCGCGTGGCTGGCCCGCTGGTGGTCGATGCGCGCCACCGGTGAGCGGGCCGAGATCGGCAGGCCACGCGACCGGGCCTGGGCGTCGGTGATCGTACGGTTGGCACGCGGCCGGGCGATCGCGATCGACTACGCCCACTCCCTGACCGACCGGCCGCCGTACGGCACGCTGGCCGGATACCGCGACGGGGCGATGGTCGCGCCGGTGCCCGACGGCTCGTGCGACATCACCGCCCACGTGGCACTCGACGCCTGCGCGGCCGCCGGCGAGAGCGCCGGGGCCGTCACGACGGCGCTGACCACGCAGCGGGAGGCGCTGCGCGCCCTCGGCGTCACCGGGAACCGCCCGCCGGTCGAGCAGGCCAGGATCGACCCGCGCGGCTACCTGCATGCCCTCGCGCGGGCCTCCGAGGAGGCGGAGCTGATCGCCCACGGCGGCCTCGGCGGCTTCGGCTGGCTCTCCCAGACCCGCCTCTGAAAAAGTCGCGCCCTGCCCCGGTCTCCTTCGGAAGTGGCCCGATCCACCGGCCGGGGGAAGCCGAGCAAAGATCCTTTCGCCTCGTAGGGTCTATGTCATGAGCACTTCCCCGACACACGCCGTTCCCGCCGAACGCATGGCCTCTCTCCAGCTGGCCGTCCAGAACTTCGCCGCCTTCTGGACGGCTCTCGCCCGGACCCGGGGAACCGAGCTGATCCGCCGCCCCGGCTTCCTCGGCTCGGATGGCCGCGAGCGCGGCGGGCTGCGGATCCTGCTGCTCTCCCCGGACCCCGGTCCGGACGATCTCGCCGAACTGACGGACCTGGCCCGGCGCCGGCTTTCCGGCGGGGTCGTCGTCGAGGATCCGTTCGGCTCGGTCGACATGAGCGCTCTGGGCCTGACCCCGCGGCGGCTCCCCATCATGGTCCGCCGCCCCGGTCCGGTCGCCACGCCACCGGCCGTGGAGATCATCCATGTGGAGACGGTGGAACAGTTGCGGACCGCGGAAAGCATCGTGGTCCACGGATTCCCGCTGACCAACTTCCAGCCCTACCGCCCGGGTGACGCCTTCGCCAAGGACCTGCTGGACCGCCCTGGAGTCGATCTGTTCCTCGCCGCGCGGGACGGGGTGCCCGCCGGGGCCTGCATGACCGTCGTCGACGGTACGGTCGGCGGGACCTACTGGGTGACCACCCTGCCCGACCACCGCTCCCACGGAGTCGGACGGGCGCTCATGCACGCGGTCCTGGCACACCTGGGGGACCTGCCCGCCGTCCTGAGCGCGGCCAAGGCCGGCAAGCCGCTCTACGACTCCCTCGGCTTCGACACCATCACCGATGCGACCTGGTGGATGTGAACACACGGGCGTGGACGACCCCCGCACCCGGCCGTGCCGGATGCCGCCGTATCGGCCAGAAGTCCTGTCGGAACGGCGCGAAACCTGCCGTCGACGGTACGGACGCGGGCGGGGTCGTCACCCGGCCCGCGTCGTACGCCGGTGTGCTCCGTACGGGCCGGTTCAGACCCGTACGTCGAGGGCGGTGAGGCCGCGGATGACGTAGCCAGGGCCCCAGCTGGGCTCGGTGGTGAGTTCCAGCTTCGGCGCCTTGCGGAGCAGGGCGCCGAAGGACTCGATCAGCTCGATCCTGGCCAGGGGGGCGCCCAGGCAGAAGTGGATGCCCGCGCCGAAGGAGATGTGCGGGTTGTCCACCCGGCCGACGTCGAAGCGGTCGTGGTCGGCGAAGACCTCGGGGTCCCGGTTGGCCGAGCCGAACAGCAGCGCCACCTCGGTGCCGCGCGGGATGTCCACCCCGCCGACGGTGATGTCCTCCAGGACCCAGCGCTCGAACATCTGCAGCGGGGTGTCCCAGCGCATCATCTCCTCGATCGCGGTGGGCAGCAGGCCGTGGTCGGCACGGAGCCGCTCCAGCTCGCCCGGGTTGCGGAAGAGCGACCACCAGCCGTTGCCCGTGACGTTGACGGTGGCCTCGTGCCCGGCGTTGAGCAGCAGCACGCAGGTGCCGACCAGCTCCTCCTCGGTGAGCTTGTCGCCCTCCTCGGCCACCAGGGCGAGCGCGCTGATCAGGTCGTCACCGGGGTTCGCCCGGCGGGCGCGGGCCAGCTCGACGAGGTAGGCGTAGAACTCCTCGGCCGCGCGTACCGCGGTGTGCTGGGCCTCGACGGAGGGGTTCAGCTCGTACATCCCGCAGATGTCGGCGGACCAGGGGCGGAGCAGGTGCCGGTCGGCCTCGGGCACGCCGAGCATCTCCGCGATCACGGTCACCGGGAGCGGCTCGGCGACCTCGGAGATCAGGTCTCCACCACCGCGCTCGATGAAACGGTCCACCAGTCCCCCGGCGATCTCGGCGACCTTGGGGCGGAGCGCCTCGACCATGCGCGGGGTGAACGCCTTGGAGACCAGGCGCCGGAGCCGGGTGTGCACCGGCGGCTCGACGTCGAGCATCCCGGCCCTGACCACCCGCCAGAACGGGTCCTGGAACTCGGGGTCGTCGGGCCTGCCGAACTCGGCGTGGGTCGCCACGTGCAGGTAGGAGCGGCCGAGCCGACGGTCGCGCAGCAGCGCGTTGACGTCGGCGTGCCGGGCGACCAGCCACTGGCCGGTCGGTTCAAAGAAGCTGACCGGCCGCTGCCGCCTCAGCTCGTCGTAGACGTCGTACGGATGGGCGACGAATTCCGGATTCCAGGGATCAAAGAGCACAACGACATCGTAATGTCGCTGTACGCCCTGATATGCCCGGACCTGGGAAGACGGATGCCGACTGGCTCCACGGCCGCCTCGGTTCGCCCCTTTGGTCCCCGAGGTCGGGCGCGCCCCTCTCCACCACGGGCGAGTGCGCCGTCACCCCAGAGCACGGCCGATTCCCGGGACCAGACCGACCCGCCCAAACCCCGGGACCGACCCCACGACAAGCGAGAACGCCGTCACCCCAGAGCACGGCCGATTCCCGGGACCAGACCGACCCGCCCAAACCCCGGGACCGCCCCCGCGACAAGCGAGAACGCCGTCATCTCAGACCTCCGCAGGCTCCTCCGGCTCCTGGGAGCGGGCCCTCTTACTGCGCACGCGGATGTTCAGCAGCTCCACGATGAGCGAGAACGCCATCGCGAAGTAGATGTAGCCCTTGGAGATGTGCTGTCCGAGGCCCTCGGCGATCAGCAGGACGCCGATGAGCACCAGGAACGACAGGGCGAGCATCTTGATGCTCGGGTGCTTGTCCACGAAGCCGCTGATCGGGCCGGAGGCGAAAAGCATCACGAGCATCGAGACGATCACGGCCGCGATCATGACGCCCAGCTGGTCGACCATGCCGACCGCGGTGATGACCGAGTCGAGAGAGAAGATGATGTCCAGCAGCATGATCTGAATGATCACCGAGCCGAAGGTGGCGACCGCCTTGGTGCCGCCGTGTTCGGACTTGCCCTCCATGCTGTCGTGGATCTCAAGGACGCTCTTACCGAGCAGGAAGAGCCCGCCGCCGAGCAGGATGAGATCTCGTCCCGAGATCGGCTGACCCAGGACCTCGAAGAGCGGCGCCGTGAGCCTCACCACCCACGACAGCGCCAGCAGCAGCAACAACCGGCTGACCAGGGCCGCGAGGAGGCCCAGCTTGCGCGCCTTGTCGCGCTGCTCGGGCGGGAGCTTCCCCGCCAGAATCGAGATGAAGATGATGTTGTCGATACCCAGCACGATTTCCAGGGCGACAAGGGTAATGAACCCTATCCATATCTCCGGGTTGCTCACCCAATCCAGCATCGATTCCTCCAGACGTCCTGCTTGATCGCCGCCGGCACGACGAGACCCGTCGTTCGACTCTTTTCTTCTTCTACCAGGACAAACGTCCCCCGCCGTCCGGCTCCTGCGGTCCACTGCCCAGACGAACGGGATTCACCGGGAGTTCCCGAATGTGCCAAACATCGCTTGCGAATTTCGGACAGGCGTCGGTTATAGTTCCCCCGTAGGTCATGAGTGCCAGTGACAAGCCCCGGCTCGCTGGCCGGCAACCCTCGCGTCCGCGGCGGGGTGCCCCGGGTGAGGACCTGGTCCGGCACGAGGTGTGCCGGGCAAGCGCGGGCTCCAGGCATCCATGCCATGGGTTGGGGTCCGATGACCTCGAAGGAGCCCTGGCGTGTCCGCACTGACGATCTTCACCACCACCACAGCCGCCGACGCAGCCGACGCGGCCGACGCGGCCACCCCGGTGACCGTCCCCGCGACCCGTACGTCCGGCGATCGGCCGATTCCCGCTGTGCTCGGCTCCGACCTGGAGGTTCCGGTCAGGGGCGGCAGGCTCGTCCGCTACGCCAACCTCGACTACGCCGCGAGCGCCCCCTGTCTGGAGCCGGTGAGCGCCGCCGTCGCCGCCGCGCTCCCGGCCTACTCCAGCGTCCACCGAGGCGCCGGGTACGCGTCCCAGCTGACCACGGCCCGCTACGAGCAGGCCAGGCAGACGGTGCGCGCCTTCGTCGGTGCCCGTCCCGGCGACTCGGTGATCTTCACCAGGAACACCACGGACGCGACCAACCTGCTGGCCCGCAGCCTGCCTGAGGGCACCACCGCCGTGGTCTTCGACACCGAGCACCACGCCTCGCTGCTGCCCTGGGAGCGTGCCCTGCGGCTGCCGGCCCCCGCCTTCCCCGGCGAGGCGGTCCGCGCCGCCGACGAGGCCCTGGCCTCGGTCGAAGGTCCCAAGCTGCTGGTCGTGACCGCCGCCTCCAACGTCACCGGGGAGCTCTGGCCGATCGCCGCGCTGGCCCACATCGCCCACCGCCACGGCGCCCGCATCCTCGTCGACGCCGCGCAGCTCGTCCCGCACCGCCGCCTCAACCTGACCGCGCTCGACCTGGACTACGTGGTCTTCTCCGGCCACAAGCTCTACGCCCCGTTCGGCACCGGCGCGCTGATCGGCCGTTCCGACTGGCTGGCCGACGCCGAGCCGTACCTGCGGGGCGGCGGGGCGGTGAAGGCGGTGAACGACGACGAGACCGAGTGGCACGACGACCCCGAGGCCCGCCACGAGGCCGGAACCCCGAACGTCCTGGGCGCCATCGCGCTGGCCGCGGCCTGCGACGCGCTGACCGCCACCGGCTGGACCCTGCTGGTCCGCGAGGAGGAGCGCCTCCTCGACCGGCTGCGCGCGGGCCTCGCCTCCGTCCCCGGCGTGCAGGAGCTGTCCCTGTGGGGGCCCGACCACCCGCGCGTCGGCATCGTCTCCTTCGTGGTGGACGGCCGCACCGCCCGCGAGGTCGCCGAGGCCCTGTCCGGCGACTACGGCATCGGCGTCCGGGACGGCAAGTTCTGCGCCCACCCCTTCGTACGGCACCTGCTGGACGCCAAGGACGGCGGCTGCGACGACCCCACCGCCTCCGCGGTGCGCGCCTCCATCGGCATCGGCACCACCTCCGAGCACGTCGACCGGCTGATCACCGCACTGCGGGATCTTGCCTCGCGCGGCTAACGTGACAGCATGGACATATGAACGAGCCTCGCCGTGAGCTGAACGTGGGGATGGGAGCGGGCGCCGCCGCCGTGCGGGAAGCGCACGGCAAGGAGCTCGCGACCGAGGACATGATCCTCAACATCGGGCCGCAGCATCCGTCCACGCACGGTGTGCTGCGGCTGCGGCTCACCCTGGACGGGGAGCGGATCAGCTCGGCCGAGCCGATCGTGGGCTACATGCACCGAGGCGCGGAGAAGCTGTTCGAGGTGCGTGACTACCGGCAGATCATCGTGCTGGCCAACCGGCACGACTGGCTGTCGGCGTTCGCCAACGAGCTGGGCGTCGTCCTCGCGGTGGAGCGGATGCTCGGCATGGAGGTGCCGGTCAGGGCGGTCTGGACACGCACGCTGATGGCCGAGCTCAACCGGGTGCTCAGCCACCTGATGTTCCTCGGCTCCTACCCGCTGGAACTCGGCGCGATCACCCCGGTGTTCTACGCGTTCCGGGAGCGCGAGACCCTCCAGGCCGTGATGGAGGAGATCGCCGGCGGGCGGATGCACTACATGTTCAACCGGGTCGGCGGCCTGAAGGAGGAACTGCCCGAGGGGTGGCTGGGCCGGGTCGCGACGGCCGTGGCCGACGTGCGGCGACGGCTGCCCGACATCGAGAACCTGATCGCCGGAAACGAGATCTTCCTCGCCCGTACCCGCGGGGTGGGCGTGCTGGACCGCGAGACGGTCATGCAGTACGGCGTGAGCGGCCCGATCGCCCGCGCCTCCGGCGTCGACCTCGACCTGCGCAGGGACGAGCCCTACCTCGCCTACGGCGAGCTTCCGGTGAAGGTGGTCACCCGCTCCGCCGGAGACTGCCATGCCAGGTTCGAGGTGCTGCTGGAGCAGGCGAAGGTCTCCCTGGACCTGGCGGACGCCTGCGTGCGGCGGCTCCGCGAACTGCCCCAGGGGCCGATCAACCAGCGCCTGCCCAAGGTGCTGAAGGTCCCCGAGGGCCACACCTACGCCTGGACGGAGAACCCGCTCGGCCTCAACGGCTACTACCTGGTCTCGCGCGGGGAGAAGACCCCGTGGCGGATGAAGCTCCGGTCCGCCTCCTTCAACAACGTCCAGGTGCTGCGCGAGATGCTCCCCGGCAACCTGGTCTCCGACATGGTCGCCATCCTGGGCTCGATGTTCTTCGTCGTCGGCGACATCGACAAGTGAGGCACGGTCAGGAGCCCATGATCGAACCCGGCGGGGACCAGGAGAAGGCGACTCCCCCGATGACACCCGCGTCCCCCGCCGATCCCGGCGGCTCTCCGACCGCCGGCGGGCCACCGCGGGACCGATACGTCGACTGGTTGCGCGCGTTCAGCCTGCTCGTCGTGGTGCTCTGGCACTGGGCTTTCACGATCCTCCAGTGGGGGCCGGACGGCCCCTCGCCGACGAGCCCGCTGGGCTTCACCTCGGGGCTGTGGATCCTGACCTGGCTGCTGCAGGTGTTGCCGCTCTTCTTCTACGTGGGCGGGTACGTCCACCTACTGTCCTGGAACCGCGCCCGCGAGCGCGGGATGGGTATCGGCACCTTCGTGTGGCGGCGCATCCGCGGCCTCGCGATCCCGACGCTGGCGCTGACCGGAACCTGGATCGTGCTGGGCGCGGTCGTGACGTGGGCGTTCGGGATCAAGTGGATGGACCGGGTGGTCCTGCTCGTCATCAGCCCGCTCTGGTTCATCGGCGTCTACCTCATGCTGATCGCCCTGCTCCCGGTCGCGCTCTGGCTGCACCGGCGCTTCGACGTGCTGATCCTGATCTGGCTGGCCGGGGCCGCGCTCGTCGTCGACGTGCTGCGACTGCGCTACGGGTACGAGGCCGTGGGCTGGCTCAACATGATCATTGTCTGGGGGCTGGCCCACCAGGCCGGGTTCTTCTACGCGAGGGTGGTGGCGCTTCCCCGCCGCTTCGACGTCGCCATCCTGTGGACCGGGCTGTTCGCGCTCTTCGGCCTGGTCTACTCGGGTATCTACCCGGGCTCGATGGTCGGCGTGCCCGGCGACAAGCTGTCCAACATGGCGCCGCCCACCTTCGTCATCGTGGCGTTGTTGATCTTCCAGATCGGCCTGGTGGAGGTGCTGAGGCCGGCCATGGAGCGCCTGCTCGACCGCCCCAGGTGGCAGCGCGTGAACGAGACGGTCAACCGGTTCGCGCTCCCGCTCTTCCTCTTCCACACGACCGGCATGGCCATCTGGGTGGCGCTGACCTGGTGGCTGGCGGGCAGCGGGCCGGGCAGCCGGGTCCGGCCCGACCTGCTCTGGTGGCTGGAACGCCCCCTGGCCGTCGCCGGAGCACTGGTGTGCACCCTCCCGGTCATCATGCTCTTCGGCCGGAAGTGGGCCAGGGAGCGCTGACGCGTCCCCTCAGCGGTCGTCGTCCGCGGAGTCCTTGGGCACCTTGCAGCAGTACTCCAGGTACAGGGCCGCGCAGACCAGCAGCACGCACACCAGCATCGACCCGCCGGTGATGAAGAAGTCCTGACGGGGCACCCTCTGGTCGAGCAGTTCGGCGGTGTAGAGGGTGAATCCGGCGAAGAGTCCCGCGAAGACCGCCCCGGCGTACGCGGAGGCCTTGGCCAGGGCCGCCAGCCGGGCCACCGCCAGGGGATCGACGGGTTTGGTGTCGGGCCTGCGCTCGATCCTGGCCTTCGTCATCCACCCGCTGTAGGCCTCGCCGATCGCCAGCGCGAGCACCGTCGGGATCGCCGTCCACGGCACGGTCGGCAGGGACACGTAGAGCGGCTTGAGCAGCGCCCAGGTGAGGATGGTGACCACGATGAAGAGCCCGACGAGGACGCCGGGACGGCTGGGCTTCACCCGGGCCCCTGGAGGACCAGCTCGGGGCGGGGCCGTACGTGGTCCTGGTCGAGACCGGCCAGCAGATCGGCCACCCGCCGCCCGGACAGGACGGCGTCCGGATCGGCCCGCACCCACGGGACCAGCACGAACGCCCGCTCGTGCGCCCTGGGATGCGGCAGGGTCAGGTCTGGGTCGTCCATGACGACGTCTCCCACGGTGATCAGATCGACGTCCAGGGTGCGCGCTCCCCAGCGCTCCACCCGGACCCGGCCGAAGGCGTTCTCCACATCGTGAGCACGATCGAGGAGGGCCAGGGGTTCCAGCGCGCTCTCGGCGATCACCACCGCGTTGAGGTAGGCGCCCTGCTCCGGGCCGCCGACCGGGTCGGTCTCGTAGACCGGCGACACCGCGACGAGCGTGAGCCCCGGCTCGGCGAGGAGGGCGTCGACCCCACCCCGCAGGGTGCCGAAACGGTCGCCCAGGTTGCTGCCGAGCGCCAGGACCACCCTCATACCCGGCTCCGGGTGATCGTCACGATCACGTCGTCGAACGGCAGCGGGATCGGCGCGGCGGGCTTGTGCACGCTCACCTCCGCCGACCGGACGAGCTCGCGGGCCAGGCAGACATCGGCCAGGCGCTGAGCCAGGGTCTCGATCAGGTCGACCGGCTCGCCCGCCACGACCCTCGCCAGATCCTCGGCGAGCTCGCCGTAGTGAACCGTCCTGCCGAGGTCGTCGCCGGCCGCCGCGGGCGCCGTGTCGAGGAAGAGCGTGACGTCAACGACGAACTCCTGGCCGAGCTCCCGCTCCGCCGCCAGCACGCCGTGCCGCCCGCGCACCCGCAGCCCCTTCAGGCTGATCCGGTCCGCCACCCGACCCGACGGCAGGCCGTACACCGCACCTGCCGGATCCCTCGGTGAGTCCTGGGGTGAATCGCCGATCAGGTCGGCGACACCGTCGTTGATCCGCAGAGGCTCTCGGCCGTGGGACCCGTCACCGGCCCGTACCTCGGCCGCCCGGGAACCATTCCGGTCGGGCCATTCGCCGGTGCGCTCGCTCACGCCACCTCCTCTTCCTCTTCGTCGTCGTCACCCTGCAGCACGGGCGAGCCGTGGTGCAGCCAGAGCCGCCACCCCGCGGACGTACGCACGAAGGTGTTGCTCGCCACCACCTTGCCCGCGGCGAAGCTGGAATCACCCTCGTCTCCCGCGGTGAGGATGTTCTCCTCACAGGTGAGGATGGCGACGTCGCCCAGGACCATGACCCGGACGTCGGTCAGCACGAACTGGATGTAGGGCGTGTTGGCCATGATGAGCGCCCATGAGCGCAGCACCTCCTGCCGGCCGTTCACGATCGGCCACCCGGGATGCACGCAGCTCACCTGCTCGCCATCGATGTCCTCGGCCCAGATCTCGGTCATCTTGTCGAGGTCGGCGTCCTCGATGGCGGTGTAGAAGGCCTGGTTGACCGTCTCGACGGCGGTGGTGTCGACGCTCATGGTCTCGCTCTCTGAACTGCGGCAGCCACACGGACGGCGTCCGCGTTCGGGCGGACATCGTGCACGCGCACGCACCAGGCCCCCGCCTGGGCGACGAGGGCGGTCACGGCGAGCGTGGCGTCGTCACTGCGGCTGAAAGGACGTGGCGTGCCGTCCGGAGCGGCCAGCAGGCGACCCAGGAACCGTTTCCGCGAGGCCCCGACGAGCAGCGGATAACCCAGCTCGGCGAGCCTGTCGAGGCCCGCGATCAGAGCCCAGTTGTGGTCGGGGTTCTTGGAGAAACCCAACCCCGGGTCGAGCACGATCTGTTCCTCCGCCACCCCCTCGGCCAGCACGGACTCGACCCGCTTGGTGAGCTCCTGGCAGACCTCGGTCACCACGTCGCCGTACACGGCCCGCTCCTGCATGGCGTGGCTGTGCCCCCGCCAGTGCATCACCACGTACGGCACGCCGGAGGCGGCCACGACCCTGGGCATCGCCGGGTCGGCCAGCCCTCCGCTGACGTCGTTGACCAGTTTCGCCCCGGCCTCCACCGCCACCTGGGCGACCTCGGCCCGCATGGTGTCGACGCTGACCGCGACCCCCGCGCGGCTCAGCTCCCTGATGACCGGCTCGACCCTGGCCACCTCCTCCTCCAGCGGCACCCTCGCGGCGCCCGGCCTGGTGGACTCGCCCCCCACATCGACGATGTCGGCTCCCTGCTCGACCAGCTCCAGGCCGTGACGCACGGCCTCCGCGGGGTCAAACCATCGGCCGCCGTCGGAGAAGGAGTCGGGAGTCACGTTGACCACGCCCATCACGAGACACCGGCCCATGTCCGGCAGCCCGGGCACACTCCACGTAGTCATGCGGACAAGCCTAGGCGTTGCGTACCGTCCGTCCGTCTCGCGGGTCCGGCTTGTGCCACCACGAATTCGTACACCCGTCACGGAGCGGACGGCCTTCGGTCGGGGTGTCCGGCCTGCATGCGTCCTCCTCCGGGGGGACCCTGGGGCGTGTCCGCCGCGATCCGAAGATCACAGAGCACCCGGTCCTGCCGGGTATGGCGATATTAGCCGGATCAAGGTTGGCTTGGGGGATTTCTCTAGGCGACAACGCGGAACCCCGCCCGGGCCGCCGAAGGGCGGTCCGGACGGGGTTCCATGGATGCTCTGGGAGATCAGCGAATGATCAGGGCCATCGCCTCGGCGCGGGTCCTGTCGCTGTCGCGGAAGCTTCCGCGCACCGCCGAGGTGATCGTCTTGGCACCGGGCTTGCGGACGCCCCGCATGGTCATGCAGAGGTGCTCACACTCGATCACGACGATGACCCCGCGCGGCTCCAGCACATCCATGAGCGCGTCGGCGATCTGTGAGGTCATCCGCTCCTGCACCTGAGGACGCCTGGCATAGACGTCGACCAGGCGGGCGAGCTTGGACAGGCCGGTGACCTGCCCCTTCTCGTTGGGGATGTAGCCGACGTGGGCCACACCGTGGAACGGCACGAGGTGGTGCTCGCAGGTCGAGTAGACCTCGATGTCGCGAACCAGCACCATCTCGTCGTGGTCGACGTCGAAGACCGTGGTCAGGACGTCCTCGGGGGTCTGCCCCAGCCCGGCGAACTGCTCCGCGTAGGCACGGGCGACCCGGGCCGGGGTGTCCCGGAGACCGTCGCGGTCGGGATCCTCACCGATGGCGATGAGGATCTCGCGGACCGCACTCTCCAGCCGGGCCGTGTCGACCTGAAGTGGCTTGACACTCACACTCAGTTCCCGTCCCTCTGCACGGAGTCGGGCTGGCCCGATCCGTTGGGGAGGACGCCGTTACCCTCGGTCACCTGCTCACCAGGGGGGAGCGAGCCGTTGCCCGACTGCTCCTTGCGGGACAGGATCGGCGGGCGGTTGGAGGGCAGCCGCTTGCCGTAACCCGAGTAGGAGGGCCTCTTCTCCTTGACGACGACCGGGGCGAAGATCTGCAGGACCTGCTCGCGGGAGAGGGTCTCCTTCTCCATCAGCTCCAGCACCAGGTTGTCGAGCACGTCACGGTATTCGACGAGGATCTCCCAGGCCTGGTCGTGGCCCGACTCGATGAGGCGGCGGACCTCCTCGTCGATCGTGGAGGCGATCTTCTCGGAGTAGTCGCGCTCGTGACCCATCTCACGTCCGAGGAAGACCTCGGCGTTGCCGCTGCCGAACTTGCGGGCGCCGAGCTGCTCGCTCATGCCGTACTCGGTGACCATACGGCGGGCGATGGAGGTGGCCTTCTCGATGTCGTTGGAGGCACCGGTGGTGGGCTCGTGGAAGACGAGCTCCTCAGCCGTGCGGCCACCGAGCAGCATCGCGAGCTGGTCCAGCATCTCCGAGCGGGTCGCGAGGAACTTGTCCTCCATCGGCAGCGTCATCGTGTAGCCGAGGGCGCGTCCGCGGGACAGGATCGTGATCTTGTGGACCGGGTCGGAGTTGGGCAGCGCGTGCGCGACCAGGGCGTGACCGCCCTCGTGGTACGCGATGATCTTCTTTTCCTGGTCCGACATGACGCGGGACTTGCGCTCGGGACCGGCCATCACGCGGTCGATGGACTCCTCAAGGAGCTCCATCGTGATCAACTTCTGGTCGGCCCGCGCGGTGAGCAGCGCGGCCTCGTTGATCACATTGGCCAGGTCGGCACCGGTGAAACCGGGCGTCCTGCGGGCGATGATGTCGAGGTCGACGCCCTCGGCGAACGGCTTGCCGCGACCGTGCACCTTGAGGATGCCCTTGCGGCCCTCCAGGTCGGGGCGGTCGACGGTGACCTGGCGGTCGAAACGGCCGGGGCGCAGCAGCGCCGGGTCGAGGATGTCGGGCCGGTTGGTCGCGGCGATCAGGATCACGCCGCCCTTGACGTCGAAGCCGTCCATCTCGACGAGGAGCTGGTTCAGCGTCTGCTCGCGCTCGTCGTGACCACCACCGAGACCGGCGCCGCGGTGACGGCCCACCGCGTCGATCTCGTCGATGAAGATGATCGCCGGGGCGTTCGCCTTGGCCTGCTCGAACAGGTCACGGACTCGCGAGGCGCCGACGCCGACGAACATCTCCACGAAGTCGGAACCGGAGATGGAGTAGAACGGCACCCCGGCCTCACCGGCGACGGCCCTGGCGAGCAGGGTCTTGCCGGTTCCCGGCGGGCCGTAGAGCAGCACACCCTTGGGGATCTTGGCGCCGATCGCCTGGAACTTGGCCGGGGCCTGCAGGAACTCCTTGATCTCCTGGAGTTCCTCGATGGCCTCGTCGGCACCCGCGACGTCGGCGAAGGTGGTCTTCGGAGTGTCCTTGGTGATGAGTTTGGCCTTCGACTTGCCGAAGTTCATCACCCGGGAGCCGCCGCCCTGCATCTGGTTCATGATGAACAGGAAGATCAGCACGATGAAGACGATCGGCAGGAAGCTCACCAGGAGGCTGAGGAGGAAGTTCTCCTTGGGCACGTCGACGGTGTAGCCCTTGTCCAGCTTCTTCGCCCCGACGGCGGTCTGGAGCTGGTCGGCGAGCTGAACGCCCTGGCCGGTCACCCACGAGGAGTAGTAGCGCTTGCCGTCGGTCAGCGTGACCTCGATGCGCTGTTCCTTGTCGATGATCTTCGCGTTGGAGATCTTGCCCTCGTCGATCCAGCTGATGATCTGAGAGGTGTCTCTCTTCTCGAAGTTGCCGTCGCCGCCCCACATGGTGGTGACGAGAAGCAGCAGAACGACGATGCCCAGGATCCACAGCAGTGGCCCACGTGTAAATCGCTTGAGATCCATCCGATGCGGAACCCCGGCGGGCCCGTCCCTTCCTGACCAGAGCCTGGCAACCCCGGGCGGACCCGGGGTTCGCGGTATCCCTAACCGCTCCAACTGACTGTCCGAAAGCGGCGGAGGCCGCCTCTTCGGTTGTCCGAAGGTACACCGGCGTGGCGTGCGGGGTCACCGCGCGGACAGCACCGGCTTTCCCTACCAACGTACGTCAGGTAGGTCCGTGTTCCCCGCCGCTATGGGCAATGTCGCGTTTGTGAATGACACACTTCGCGCAGGGCGTACTTTTCACTCTGCTCCATACACGTGCGGCGCGAGAGTTCCGATGAAGGGGAGGTTGCGGTAGCGCTCGGCGTAGTCGAGGCCATAACCGATGACGAACTCGTTGGGAATGTCAAAACCGACGTACTTGACGTCGATCGGCACCTTGACCGCGTCCGGCTTGCGCAGCGCCGCGCAGATCTCCACCGAGGCGGGGTTGCGCGACTTCAGGTTGTGCACCAGCCACGACAGGGTCAGGCCCGAGTCGATGATGTCCTCGACGACCAGCACGTGACGGCCGGCGATGTCGGTGTCGAGATCCTTGAGCACCCGCACGACGCCCGACGACCTGGTGCCCGCTCCGTAGGACGACACCGCCATCCAGTCCATCTGGACCGGCACGTGCAGGGCCCTCGCCAGGTCCGCCATCACCATGACCGCGCCCTTGAGCACGCCCACGATCAGCAGATCCCGGCCCGCGTAGTCCTCGTCTATCCGGCTCGCGAGCTCCTTGATCTTGGCCTGGAGCTCTTCCTCGGGGATGAGGACCTTCGAGAGGTCCTTGCCCATGTCGGCTGCGTCCACCTGGGATTTTCCTTACGAAACGGGGCTGACTGACTGTCTGGCGAGTATCAGGGTGTCATACCGGCGGATCGCCCCCACCCCCCCGGGCACCTCTATCCGCCGCTGTCCCCGCCACTGTGTGATCAGACGGTCCAGCTGCAGGACGTGCGAGGCCGCGAGAGTGCCAGGTGGTGACCCCGCGTCGATCGCCGCTCTCCGCAGTACCCTGCGGCGCACGGCCGCGGGAAGGCGTTCCAGGTCCCGTACGGCCATCGTCACCACTCCAATATCGCTAAGAGCGCAATCTCGTACCGCGACACGGGCGTAGACCTCGGCGGCCCAGGCGTCGAGCGCGTCGGCGTCGTCACGGCAGAGGTCGGCGGTCCTGGCGAGCGCCTCGGCGACGCCGGGGCCGAGCTCGTCCTCCAGGGCGGGGAGCAGCTGCTCGCGGACCCGGACCCGGGCGTAGCGGGCGTCGAGGTTGTGCGGGTCGTCCCACGGGGACAGGCCGAGCGCCGCGCAGGCCGCCACCGTCGTCGCGCGGCCGAGCCCCAGCAGCGGCCGCCGGTAGACACCGGTCCGCGCGGGCATCCCGGCCAGCGACCGGGTGCCGCTCCCCCTGGCCAGCCTGAGCAGCACGGTCTCCGCCTGGTCGTCCCTGGTGTGCCCGAGCAGTACGGCCGCCGCCCCGAGCCGCTCGGCGGCCTGTGACAGGGCCGCGTACCTGGCCGCTCTGGCCGCCGCCTCAGGGCCTCCCGAGGTGCCGACGGAGACCGCGAGCGCCTCGGCGAGGTCGAGCCCCAGACCGGGCGCGAGCCGTACCACGTCGGCCGCGCGCTCCCCGGAGCCCGCCTGCAGGCCGTGGTCGACGGTCAGCAGACCGGCGCGGAGCCCGGCCCTGGGCGCGGTGAAACCCAGCGCGGCGGCCAGGGCCAGGGAGTCGGCGCCACCGCTGCACGCGGCCAGCACCAGCTCGCCCGGTTCCAGGTCGCCCAGCGCGTGCCGTACGGCACGGCGGACGTCGGCGACGGCGGGATGCGGACCCATGCTCGCCATTGTCCGGCCTCGGACGGGGGTGCGGCACCGCGCGCGAGGCGGCGCCGTCCCCCACGTGTCCCCCTGGGCTCTCCCGGATCCTCCTGGGTCCTCTACGGATGCCTCAGCCTGGAGTGCCGCCGGCCTCGGAGATGGCCGGGGCGTCGATCACCCTGGCGATCCACCGCTCGGGCTTGGAGATCTCTCCCTGGGTGGGAAGGGTCTCGGGCGAGGTCCAGACCTTGTTGAAGCCGTCGATGCCCACCTGGCCCACGACGGTGCGGACGAAGGCCGACCCCTCGGCGTACTGCTTCATCTTGAGGTCGAGGCCGAGCAGCTTGCGGATCGTGCGGTCGAATCGGGAACCGCCCTCGCGGCGGTGGTGGAACTTGGCCCGGATGTCGGCGACCGAGGGGACCACCGAGGGGCCGACCGCGTCCATGACGTAGTCGCCGTGCCCCTCGACCAGGGTCATCACCGCGGTGAGCCGGTCGAGGATCACTTTCTGCTCGGGCGTCTGGATCGCGTCGATCAGATTGCCCTCACCGCCCCTGATGACGTCCGTGAACGTGCCGGCGGCCGAGCGGAGCCGCTCCATCAGGGCGGGCAGGTCGATGTCGGAGGCCAGCAGGAAGTCCGTCGTCTGCGTCCTGACGTACTCGCGCAGCCAGTGGACACCGGTGAACTGCACCCGGTGGGTCTCCTCGTGCAGGCAGACCCAGAGGCGGAAGTCACTCGGGTTGACGTTGAGCTCGTGCTCGGCGTGGACGATGTTGGGTGCCACCAGGGTGAGGCGCCCCGTGGCCGCCTGGCCGGTCGGATCCGGCGGCAGGAACAACTCGTACTGCCCGAGGACACGGGAGGCGAGGAAGGCCAGCACCGCGCCCACCTCGACCCCGGTGACGCGTGAGCCCACCGCGCCCACGATCGCCGGCGTCTGGCCGGCGCGGGCGGCCATCCGCTCGGTGAGCGGCTCCAGCACCACCCGGAACCCGTCGATGTTGGCCTTGATCCAGCCGGGTCTGTCGACGACGGTCGCGGGCTGCGGCGCGGTCTCGGTGTCGATTCGGGTGAACTCTCGGACGTGCCCTTCGGCCTCGCGCGAGAGCCGCCGCAAATCAGCGACGGCCTGCCGGGCCTCCTCTCGGCTCACTTGCGGCCCGGGGCGCACCAGGCGCGTTCCGGTCGCTACGGCAAGATCCCAGTCGATCACCTGCATACCGTCCACCGTACGTGCTCCCTTCCCGGGCCGCGCACCCGGAACCCTTGATCAACTGGCGGCCACCGCCGCCGCGAGCCTGTCGAGGGCCGCCTCCGCCTTGCCCCAGCCGGGTGGGACGTCGTCCGCCATGAAGGCGAAGGTCACCAGGCGTCCGGCACGCGTGGTGGCCAAACCCGCCAGCGTGTTGACCCCGTCCAGGGTGCCCGTCTTGGCGCGGACGAGCCCGTAGGCGGAGCGCGTCTTGCCGAACCTGTGCCCGAGGGTGCCGCTGAAGCCGGCGACCGGCATGCCGGCGGCGATCGGGTTCAGGCCGGGGTTGGCCGGGGAGATCGCCACCGCGACCAGGCGGGCCAGGGCCTCGGGGGTGATGCGGTTCCTGGGGGACAACCCGCTGCCGTCGAAGACCCGCACGCCCTTGCCGGCGCCGAGCCTGGCCAGCACCTTGCCGACGGCCCGGGCACCGCCGTCGAAGGAGGCGGGCTCGCCCTCCTTGATCGCCACGTGCCTGGCCAGTGCCTCGGAGAGGTCGTTGTCGCTGAGCGTGAGTGCCCGCTCGACCAGGGCGTAGACCGGCGCGGATTCGACCCTGGCGATCTCCTGGGCACCGGCCGGCGCCGTGGACCGCCTGGCGGACTTGGAAACCGTGATGCCGTACTTCGACAGCAGCGACACGAACGCGCTGTGCGCCGCGCGGGAGGGATCGGAGGTTCTCTGGCCGCCGCTGGAGATCCTGCCCTCGTCGACCATGAGCGCGGTGACGGGGGCCACGCTGCCCTCGGGCACGTAGCCGGGCTTCCACGACGCGGCGGTGCGCGGCCCCACGTAGAGGGAGTCGTCGTAGGCCACCGTCACCTTGGACGTCCCCGCCGCCGCCAGCGCCCTGGCGGTACGCGAGGCGAGGGTGGCGAGCGAGGCGGGCCGGGGATAGACCTGGCTCGCCGCCGTTCTCGGGCTCGCCAGGGTGGGGTCGCCGCCGCCGACGAGGATGATCGAACCCGGCGAGGAGCCCCGCACCACCCGGGTGCTCAGCTTGGTGTCGGGCCCCAGCGAGGCCAGCGAGGCGACAGCGGTGACGACCTTGGTGGTGGAGGCGGGAGTGATGCCCTTGCTCTCGTGGCCGCCGAACAGCATGGTGCCCGTCTCCGCGTCGATAACCGCGGCCCCGACGTTTCCTCCCAGAGCGGGGTCCCCCAACGCCTCGGTCAACCGCCCTGCCAAAGTACCCTTGGCGGGGAGAGGTCCGTTCCCCCCCGCGGCCAGCACCGGACCCGAGGTGATGACCGGGACGGGGGGCGGCGCCGCCGGCGCGACACGCTCGGACTCACCTTTGACCAGCACACCGCTGGTGATCAGGTGTGCCCCGGCCGCGACGACGAAAATCTGCAGCAGGACGAGAGTGACCAAAGCCACCCACCGCTCACGCCGCATTACGTCGCCGACCTCTCATCATCAGTAGCCAAAAGGCATAAAACGCCTACGAGACATTAACGCCCAACCGGGGGTGCCCGGGGGTCTGAGTGGAGGAAACGCGGTGGAGTTCGACGTTCTCGTTGAGATTCCCAAGGGGCAACGGAACAAGTACGAGGTGGACCACGAGTCAGGCCGCATCAGGCTCGACCGCATGCTCTTCACCTCCACGCAGTACCCCGCCGACTACGGCTTCATCGAAAACACGCTGGGCGAGGACGGTGATCCCCTCGACGCCCTGGTGCTGCTCCAGGAGCCGACCTTCCCCGGCTGCCTGATCAAGTGCCGTGCGGTCGGCATGTTCCGCATGACCGACGAGAAGGGCGGCGACGACAAGGTCCTCTGCGTCCCCGCCACCGACCCCCGGATGGAGCACATCCGCGACATCCACCACGTGCCGGAGTTCGACCGCCTGGAGATCCAGCACTTCTTCGAGGTCTACAAGGACCTGGAGCCCGGCAAGTCGGTCGAGGGCGCCAACTGGGTCGGCAGGGTGGAGGCCGAGGAGGAGATCGTCCGTTCCATCAAGCGCGCCCAGGACGAGGCCTCCAGCACGCACTGAGCCGCCACGGGTGACGGCTCAGTGCCGCTGAACCGCTGCTGAGCCGTCACACCGGACAGGTCTCACGCGGGGCGGGTCGCGCCGATGAGGTCGCTGCGCCACATCGGCGCGACCCGGACCACGTCCCCCGTCTGCGGGGCGTGCACCATCAGCCCCCGGCCGACGTAGATCCCCACATGGTGGATGTCTCCGGGATTCCCCGTGACCTGCCCGTAGAAGAGCAGGTCGCCCCGGCGGAGCTCGCTGAGCCGCACGTGCGGGCCCGAGGTCCACTGGGTGCCGGTCCAGTGGTCCATGACGATCCCGACCCGCTCCCAGGCCCGCATGGTCAGCCCCGAGCAGTCGTAGGCGGCCGGCCCGTCGGCCGCCCACACGTACGGCTTGTCGAGCTGGGTGAGCGCCCAGTCGGCGGCGATGTCGCCCCTGGCCGACTCGGCGGTCACGTTGAGCGCCCAGCGCGACACGGGCTCCCCCGAGGCCACTCCCATCCGAGCCGCCTCGCGGCGCATCGCGGCCGCCTGGTATCGGGCACGCTCGGCGTTCTCCCTGGCGATCCTGGCCTGCTCCAGGGCCACCTCGCGTTCCCTGGCGAGCTTCTCGGCCGTACTCCGTGCCTCGTCGGCCAGCCTCTCCAGCCGCGCCTGCTCCTCCTCGATCCGCCGGGTCTCGTCGACCTGTCTGGCGACGGCCTCCTCCGCGGCCTGCTTCGCCTCCTCGGCCTCCGCCTGCGCCTCCCGCTGCTCGGCGTACGCGTCCTCCGCCTGGGCCTGGAGGATGGCGAAGACCTCCTGGGACTCCCGCAGTTGCTTCAGCGTCTCGGCCTGCCCCCCACCCATGTGGGCCAGAATGCTGGCCCTGCGCAGGTAGCCGTCGTCGGTGGGGCCGCCGTTGCCGGTCATCATGGCCATCATGGGCTGGGCGATGTCCAGCCCGCCGTAGCTCTGGGCGGTGATCGCGGCCACCGCCTCGCGGGCCTTGGCGACCTGGGAGCCGGCGGTCTTCGCCCGCTCGG
Organism: Streptosporangium sp. CA-115845; assembly: GCF_050943795.1. Lineage (NCBI taxonomy): Bacteria > Bacillati > Actinomycetota > Actinomycetes > Streptosporangiales > Streptosporangiaceae > Streptosporangium > Streptosporangium sp. CA-115845. Next base: position 9,782,095 of record NZ_CP191988.1, read on the forward strand.
CCGCCTGGGCGGAGAGCTCCTTGGCACGAGCCGTCTTGACGAGCTCCCCGTTGTACGACTCGACGAGCCTCTCCGCGTCGGCGACGAGCTCCTCCAGCCTGGCCCGTGCCTCGGCGACCAGGACCGTGGTCTCGCCGAGCCTCTCACCACGCTCGCGGGCCATGGCCCGTGCCTCGGCGACCTCGTCGGCCGACGGGCCCGTCACGCCGCCGGGCACGGCGTCGTCCGCCGGTCCCGACCGGCCGGGCACGGCGCCGGCGGGGAGCCCCTGCCCGGCGATCAGGCAGCAGGCCAGGCCCGCCACCGCGGCGGCATGGCGGCGCCGTCTGACTGAATGCATGCGTCTCCCCCCGGAGTCCCCCTGAAACACCGCTTGCCGCGGTCTCACCGCAGAACGCGGCGCGTCGCCGCGTGCCAGGCGGCCTACCTCAACATTCCCATTCGTCACTCTACGCACACATGACACTCACGCCACGTAGTCATCGCCCGCCACAATACCGCCGCTCGTGAGGGGCTCGGCCCGTACCGCCGAAGGGATGCCGAAAGCGTCTCGACGCTCAGCCGAGCGGCGTCCTGCCGCCCGGAGGCCGCCGCTCGGCGAGGGGCGTGACCGGCCCTTCCGGTGAGGTGGAAGGCTCGGAGAACGCGGGAGAGCCGGGCGGCGGGGGTGGAGCGGGATTCGATCCGGTGAATGCCGGCCGGGAGGCGTCCGGGGACCGCCGCTGAGCGGCCCTCGGATGGTCGAGGTCTCCCCGCGGCCCGGAACGCGGAGGTCCCAGGTCTCCCCGCGACGGCCCAGGGCCGACGGACGGAGCCTGCGGATCGGCGATCGGCGGCATGGGGCCGGCATAGGGCGGCCGAGGATTCGCCCGCGGCGGCCGGGGGTCCGCCTGCGGGGGTCTCGGGGCACCCTGCGGGGGCCGGGGGGTCACCCGGGATGGCCTGTGCTCTCCTCGCGGGGGCCTCGGGCTGCCCCGCCAAGGCGCCGGGCCCGCCTGCGGGCCGCCCGGGTCCGTCGATCGCCGTGTGTCGCGGCAGGGGCGGAAGGACCGGTGTCCGTGGTGGTCACGGTGCGGGAGGCGGCTGTCCGGTGCACCGGCCCGGGGAGCCCCCGGCAGCACCGGCCCGCCACCCGACGACCCGTTGCCCGGTGGTGGGGGCGGGGTCTCCGCCGGGTGGCCGGTCGGGCCCGGCACCGGCACCCGCCGGTCGATCCCGGGGCCGGGCCCGGTGACGCCGACCGGCTCCGTCACTCCGGGCGAGCCGGTCCGCCCGACGGCCGTTTCCGCGCGGACGGGCGCCGGTGCCTGCGGCGCGTCCACCCGTCGGCGCTCCCCTGACCGGCCGGGCTCCTCGGGCCCGCGGTGCTCCGCCGGCCTCTGGTGCTCCTCCGGCGGCTGGGCGGCCGGAGGCTCCGCCGACGCCGGGAACACCTCCGAGGCGACACCGGAGCTCGCGTCTTCGGACAGAAGGGTGGTCTGGGTGAGGAGCAGAGCGAGCGCCACCGACACGGCGGCCGCGGCGGCCGTACCGGCCATCACGTAGGGCCGACGACGACCTCCGCGCGCCGTACCGGCGGGAAACCCGGCACCGTCGAGGGGGCCGACCCGGTGGGCGACGTCGTGCCGGTAGGGGATCCGCGCGGGGTCGGTGAAGCAGTCCATCACCCGCGCGCGCAGCGTCGGCGGCGGCGCGACCACCGGGAGCAGGTCGAAGACCTTGGCCGCGGAGACCTGCCTGACCCGGTGCGGAGCGCAGGTGTCGCACCGGGTCAGGTGGCGGATCACCCGCTCGCGCGTCCGCGCGGTGAGCTCGCCGGTGAAGCCGGTCAGCATGCGGGCTCGGCTCGCGCAGTCGTGGGGCCCCTTGCGGACGAGGACCTCCGCGGTGACGGCGTCGCGCAGCCGCTCCCTCGCCGATTCGTACCGCGCGGCCGCGACCTTGGCGGTGACGCCCAGGACCGCGGCGAGGTCGACGGGCCCGAATCCGTGCCGGCAGCTCAGGTCGAGGACCTCCCGGTCCTCGGGCGACAGGCTCCGGGTGGCGTTCCACGCCATCACCCGCAGGTCCGCCTCGCCGGCGCCTGCCGGGACGGGGACCTGCGGGTCAGGCTCCCCGGCAAGATTGCGCCGTACGCACTCCCCCCGAGCGAGTGCGTACAGCCACGCCTCCAGCCGACGGGAGTCGGCGAGCGCGTGAATATGGGCCTCGGCCGCGACGAAGGTGTCGAGGAACGCCGGTTCCGCACCCGCCGAGACGCCGAGCATTGAATGGCAGTATCGGTAGACGCCTTCCGCGTACGAGTCGTACAGGCCGGAAAGGGCCGAAGGTTCCCTCGCGCGCAGTGCTTCGACCAGGACACCGTCAGTCATGCAACCGAAGGTAAACGATTGGCAACTATAAGTTCCAGCCGTTTCTCCACGGTGACTCCAACTGTCTCCATGGAGTCAACGAATCCAGTAAACCACCTCTCGCGACCCGTAATTATAAATGTTGAAGAATGGCCATTTAGCCGAATTAATCGCGCTTATCGGTATGTCACGGAGAGGATTCCCGATCACGGCTGGGAGGCGCTCGCGAGCGGGGCCTGCCTGCCCCGGTCCTTGGCGAACGGGGGCATCTTCGGCTTGACCGTGTGCAGGGGCAGCGCGCCGCCGAGGGCGAGCTGTTCGAAGGGGCGGCTGCTCGACCCCCAGGTGCGCGCGGTCACCTCGGCGGAGGCGATGTCGCGGGTGTTCTGGACACTCTTGATCTGCAGGATGAACCGGCGGTTCTCACCCGCCTGGAGGTTGTCCACGAACGTGCTCCCACCGCCGAGCAGCTTGCCCCGCTTGTCGCGCAGGAGTGCGGTGACGGCCAGGCTGCGGGTCGGCATCACGTACGGGGTGCCGACGTAGCCGGTGACGAGATAGTTGCCGTCGGCGGTGCGGTCGGTCAGCACGCCGCGGACCGGGAAGGGCTGGAAGGCCGAGACGATCCGGCCGGCCAGGTGCCAGCGTGCCGGGCGGTACGCGATGCTCACGTTGGCGGGCCTGTCCTGGGTCACCACCTGGCCCGTGAAGGGCAGGGTTCCGGCGGGAGGCACCGCGTCCAGCGGCTGTTCCAGCCGGACCACCTCCTTGCCCTCGGCGTTCTTGGCCACCACGGTGGCCACGATGTGCTCGCCGAAGTGCCACGGGTTGGTGTTGGCCAGCACTCCTGCCCAGTTCACCACATACCCATCGTCACCCTTGATGATGGACGATGCCTGTTCCCTGACCGCGATCGGCTGGAGCGCGGCGGCCCGCTTCTTCTCCACCTCATCGGTGCATCCGGCACTTCCGATGAGGAGGAGGAGGGCGAGGGCGCCGACGATTCGGGTGCTGTGCGTCACCTAGCCGTGATAACCGGTGGCGGTACCCCTCCCACTCCGACGCGCCGGGAACGACCCGAGTCTTTACCTCTGGCGGACCACCCTGGTCTCATCCCATACCGGTTCGGATGATTCGTAGACCTTTCCATCGGCACCGAAGACCAGATAGCGGTCGAAGTCATCGGCGAACCAACGGTCGTGGGTGACGGCGACCACGGTCCCGTCGAAGGCGTCCAGCCCTTCCTGGAGAGCTTCGGCGCTGGCCAGGTCGAGGTTGTCCGTCGGCTCGTCCAGCAGCAGCAAGGTGGTGCCGGACAGTTCGAGCAGCAGGATCTGCAACCGGGCCTGCTGGCCGCCGGAGAGGGTCTCGAAGCGCTGCTCGGCGATGGTTCCGGCCAGTTCGTATCGGGACAGCGCCTTCATCGCCTCGTTCTTGAGCCGGGCGTGCTCAGTCATGACGATCTCGCAGGGCGTCCGGCCGATGAGCTCGGGACGGGCGTGCGTCTGGGCGAAATGGCCGGGGACGACCCGGGCGCCGAGCCTGGCCACCCCGGTGTGCCTGACCTCCTCCCCGGCGATCAGGCGCAGGAAGTGCGACTTGCCCGAGCCGTTGGAACCCAGCACCGCGACCCGCTCGCCGTACCAGATCTCCAGGTCGAACGGCTTCATCAGGCCGGTGAGCTCAAGCCGCTCGCAGATCACCGCCCGCTTGGCGGTCCGGCCGCCCTTGAGCCGCATGCTGATGAACTGCTCCTTGGGCGCCGCCTCCGGCGGCCCGGCCTCCTCGAACCTGCGCAGCCGGGTCTGGGCCGAGTGGTAGGCGGCGGCCATGGTGTCCATGTACTTGGCCTTCTGCTTGAGCATCAGGACCAGCCGCTTGATCTTGGCGTGCTCCTCGTCCCAGCGCTTCTTCAGCTCGTCGAGACGCTCGTTGCGCTCCCTGCGCGCCTCGGCGTACGAGCGGAAGCCGCCGCCGTGGACCCAGATGTTGCCGGACTCGACGGTGATGATCCGGTCGGCCGCGTTGGCCAGCAGCTGGCGGTCGTGGCTGACCAGCACCACCGTCTTGGGGGTCTCGCGGAGCGCCCGCTCCAGCCAGAGCTTGCCCGGCACGTCGAGGTAGTTGTCCGGCTCGTCGAGCAGCAGCGTCTGGTCGGGGCCGCGCAGCAGCGCCTCAAGCACCAGCCGCTTCTGCTCACCGCCCGACAACGTGTTGACCTCGCGGTACTTGCAGTCGTCGTACGGCATGCCGAGGGCGGCCATCGTGCAGGTGTCCCAGAGCACCTCGATGTCGTAGCCGCCGGCGTCGCTGTAGTCGGTGATGGCCTGCGCGTAGCGCATCTGGGCCTTCTCGTCCTCGCGCTCCATCATCACGAGCTCGGCGGCCTCGAGGTTCGCCGCCGCCTCCCGCACCCGCTGCGGGGCGACGCTGACCAGCAGGTCGTGCACGGACCGGCCGTCCCGGATGCTGCCGATGAACTGCCGCATGATCCCCAGACCGCCGGAACTGGCGACGCTCCCGTCGACCGCCTGCAGGTCACCCGCGATCAGCCGCATCAGCGTCGTCTTGCCCGCCCCGTTGGGCCCGACGAGCGCCGCCTTGACCCCCTCGCCGACCCGGAAGGACACATCGTCCAGCAACGGCCGCCCGTCCGGCAGAACGTACGTCAGATGCCCAACCTCAACGTGCCCCACGACAATTCCCTTCCCTAGGCCCTCGCGCAGGGTACCCGTCGTTTTCGCCCACGGGCATCCTCGTTTTCCCGGTACGGCGGTAGCGGGACCGCCTGAGATCAGGCGGTCCCGCTACCACGGAGCAGCTAGGCGTCCACGCGGTTTGTGATCATGACTCGGGGCGGACCAGCGTTACCAGGCCGCCGAGATCTCCTGCGGTGCGGCATCCGGGAAACCCGGGTCCGAGGGCTGTGGACGGACGAGGACGGTCACCTGACCGTCGTCCAGCCTGCTCAGCGGGTAGAGGTTTCCCTTGAAGAGCAGGTGGCGCCCGGTGGCGTCGTAGCGAATCAGGTTCCACCAGGGGATGGTCCTGCCGGGGTATTCCGCGCTGAACAGCGTGCGGATCTTCCGACCGTCCACGACGGAGTACTCCTCGATCGTGTAGCGGTACGGTCCCAGGCCGCCGGACAGGTACCTGCGGCCGACCAGCATCCTGCGACCGTCCGGGCTGATCGCCGCGGCCTCCGGGGCATCCACCCCCTGAGCCACCGTCCGGCTGGTTCCGAGCGTGTCACCGGCGGCGGTCGTGTCAAGGACTTGGGCCTGCGACATGATCACGAAGCCCAACGTGCGGCGGTCGGCCGCCCACGACAGGCTCCAGAGGTTTCCGGCGGCGTTCGTCGTCCAGGTGCGCGTCGTCCCGGCGGGCAGATCGACGACCGTGAGCCGGGCGCCGGGACAGAAGCGCAGCGTCTTGTCCTTACCGCACACCTTGCCGTCGACGCTGTAAGCCAGTCGGGTGCCGTCGTCCGTGACAGCGAGGGAGGACGCGGTCGTACCGGTCACAGGGGGGATCACATCGCGCGCCAATTCGGCGACCTTCCCCCGCTCGTCGATCCGTAGTCGGTAGAACCACGTGGTGCTCACCGTCGTCTGACGGGACCGCACGCTCTGGGCGACGTAGAACGTTTTGCCCTCTCCGGTTCCGGCGAGCAGATATCCGCCGGGCACGCCCCGGGTGCTTCCCTCCGGGGATCGAGGCATCACAACCCGGTCGGTGATCTTACCGTTGTGGGCGTCGCGGACCATCAACCCGTCATTTCCGGCGGTCAGCAGGAAACGAGGGCCGGGCGAACCTTCCAGCGCGGGCCGTACAGGAACTGAACCACGCAACCCAGCCGCGACGGCGACACTCACCACCACGACGGCCAGAGCGGCCAGCAGCGGAGCCATGCGAAGAGATCCACGAAGGACCTTCGGCCGTACCGCCTGGTCGGCGGGGCGCAGGGTCTCGGCCCCCACCAGTTCGGCGCCGGCGGTAAAGGCGTCGCGGAGCCGATCTTCGGTCTGCGAAGTCATCGCTCCTCCTCCAGTTTCACAGCGAGCGTCTTGAGAGCGCGAGATGTGGTCGACTTCACCGTTCCACGGCTGACACCCATGACCTCGGCGATGTCCCCCTCCGACAGGTCGAGGTAGTAGCGCAGCACCACCGCCTCACGCTGACGGCGCGGCAGAGCGCGCACGGCCAGAAACACCTCGCGACGGGTCTCCCCCAGCAAAGCCTCGGCCTCCGCGGACCAGAACGGTACTTTCCGATCACCACCGAAACGCCGGGTGATCGCCCGGCGCCGGTGGACCATGCGGCAACCGTTGAGCACGGCCGTTCGCAGATAGGGCAGCACCTGACCGTGGTCGGTCAATCGGCTCCACCGGCGGTGAACCGCCGCGAAAGCGTCCTGCACGATGTCCTCGGCTGTTTCCTGGTCCCCCACCAGCAGAAAAGCGAAGCGGACGAGGCCGAGACGGTGGGTCATGAACAAATCGGTGACGATGGCGTCGGCCGGATCGGCCACCGCATGGAGCTCCGGTGGCGGTTCCTCCATCACACTTCTGATCTCAGACTGCATGCCTATTCCATGCGTATCCCACCGACCAGGTTGCCTCAAGACGGCGGATTGACATCCTTCCCGGCGAAGCGGGACGGAGCGCTACCCCTCATGAGCAGCCAAGGTCCCTCACTTCCAACCGCACCTGCGACACCGCCCCGTGGCTGACATGCACCTGACAGCCCGGGCGCATCCCCTCCCCAACGGGGGCCAGGTTCACCGTCAAGGGATCATGGCTTGCAGGTGGGCTGGCCAACCTCGACATGTGCCACTGCGCTTCCCTCTTTCCAAGTCCCCGCGCAGGCTACATGCCGGTTTCAGGTCCAGCATCCCGGTTTCCAGCCGGTACGGCCTGGCGATCCGGTCGTCACGCCCACGGCGGGCAGATCTCCCCGATGCTCGTGAGCTGGTGAACTCTCCCTGAGACACATCGCCGCCAAGCCGGACGGGATCCCGCGTGGGCCCTCACCGCATTCATTCCCAGGACTTTTCGCAGCCCCAATTGGAACGCTTACGTGGTGGTCGGCGGCTCGGAGATGACTCCGGATAGGTAGGCTGCCCCCCTCCAGGATCTGGGGGGTGAGCTTGATTCCGGTAAGGCGCTCGATCAGGATGAGCCCTGGCCCCTGGTAGAGCTCCCACTTGTGCTCCCGCAGTCGCGATCGAGCTGCTCCATGGTCTCCACGAGTTCGTCGGGAACCTCGGACTGCGGGGAGAGAGACGGGAGACACGGGTAAAAGCCATGAGGTGTAACCTCGGCTCGCGCAACGGCCTTATACGGCACGCCCAGGGCCGACTTGTACACCACTCCTGCGGACGCGACCGAAAACAGGAGCGGTTCGAAGTCGATTAACTACCCAGGGTCAGCAAGTATGCTATAGATGCATAGTACTATTCATCTATGAGGGAAATTCCGCCGTTGCTGCTTCCCCTGTTCCGGTCCAATGCCGTCGGCGAACTGCTCGCCTGGCTGTACCTCCACCCGGAAAAGGAGTACTCGACGACCGATCTCGCCAGGCAGACAGGCGTATCCCAGCCGACCGTGAGCCGTGAGATGGACCGGTTCGCCGCCGCCGGACTGACCAAGGAGAGACGGCACGGCAACCTCCGCCTCATCCGTGCCGACACCGACACGATCGTCGCCAAGCCGCTCACCGACCTGCTGGCGGTGACCTTCGGCCCGGCAGCCATCCTGCCGCCCCTCCTCCAGCCGATCCCGGGCATCGACGAGGCGTACATCTACGGCTCCTGGGCCGCCCGGCACGCGCACCAGACCGGGCCGCCCCCGCGTGACATCGACGTCCTCGTGGTGGGCTCCCCGGACGAGGACGAACTGTACGACGCGGCACGAGCGGCGGAACGCCTCCTCGGCCGCGAGGTGAACATCAGCCGGATCTCGCCGACGTCGTGGCATGCCGACCAGGGCGACCCGTTCGTGATGTCCCTGCGGAGCAAGCCCCTCCACCCCCTGATTCAGAACCGGAGAACATCGTGAGATGGAGGCAAGGGCGCGACCGGATCGACGCGATGCTGACTGCCGGCCAGTTGGAGCGGGTGCCGCCGAGCCGAGAGCACGCCGATACCATGCTCACCCAGGCCAAGCGGCACATCGCTCTCGCCCGCAGCGGTGTTGGGACGGACCCCACAGGGGCCTACCAACTCGTCTACGACGCCTCGCGGAAAGCTCTCGCGTCGATCCTGGAAAATCAAGGCTTGCGTGCCACGAGCCGGGGCGGGCACTCCTGGCGGCGCCACCCGGGCCGAACGCCAACCGTGTCATCACAGAGCGTACGTTCCCGACCCTCTGCTGGGCCGCCCTTTGACCCTGACCGCCCAACGCGCGGCTGATGTAAGCGACGTCGAGCGCCGACTCCTGGAGGTGAACGCCTCCCCGCGCGCCTTGGTCAGCCTTGAAGCATTGGCCCGGCTTCTCCTTCGGGCCGAAGCCGTGGCGAGTTCCTTCATCGAAGGTCTGCGGATCAATGTGCGGCGTCTCGCCAAAGCCGATATGGCTTCACGTACACGCGATCACACCTCTAATGGAGGTGAATCGAGAGCGTTCTGCCTGGTCAGTCAGAAGTGCCAGGACGAGTGCCCTGCCAAGAAGCCCGGCGACCGCCACTACGGATAATCTGGATTGCGGAACCCGGCGTCTGCCCATTCGAACGTGGAGCTGTCTTCTTGCGAGGAGACCGACTGGTAGAGCGGAAGATGTTTGATGCCTACGGTACGAAACGGCCTACCGTGATTGTCGATGATTTCGGTGCCACTTTTTCCTTCACCAGTCCAGCTTATCTCGATACGCCAACTACAGTCGCACTCGCGAGTAGTGCCGAAGAAGTGTAAGACCTCCGGCTCTGACTTCGAGATCCGGAAGGGGAAGTCCACTGCGGGAACCGGCATTCCCAAATCATCTCCCGGGACGGCGGAAGCCCGAGGGTTCGGCCGGTCCAGGTCAATAGAGAAGTTCCTCGGAGTCACTCCGCCGCACCCACCGTTCGTCGAGACCGCGACCCCGTTCGGTTTTTTCCGTTCCGACACCCGGACCTGGACCTTCTGGAGGACGACGACGGCATCGGTCTTCCCCTGAAACGTTACCGCGACATCACTTTCAAAGCCGTCCAACGATGCCAAATAATCTTTATCATCGATTCCAGAGAAACCGTTCACCGGCTTTACCGGGAGTTTCGGAGCAACGAAGTAACCACTGGAACCAGTGCAGGGATCCTTGTTTATCTCGGTCACCCACGTGAAAGGTGACCCCTGCGCCACAGTTGACACCCCCTGACTGAATACCGTCGTGAGGATACCGGCGAGGGCAGCCGTCAAAGCCGCGGCGATCACTCCGAAAGCCCACTTCCGGTACCCGCGCAATCGGGTCGGCCAGCTCCGCGGAGAAGAGTCATGAACTCTGGAGGGCCGGGGGCGGCCGAACCCGGTCACTGTGATCGCACCTCCGCGGGAAAACTTTTTGAACAAGCATCGTGCGTCCGCTGCGCCCTGTCCAGTCTCTCCATCCCCTAGCCTCGGGCTTTCGTGCGCCCAGCAGAACAGGGCGGTGGAGTTGCGTGAGTAGCCGATCTTTCTGTTCGTAAACTCGTCGTCGCCTACGAGCAGGCCCACGACATCTGTCAGCTGATCGGAAACGGGCCCGGGCAGGCGGTCACGAACGTGGAATTGAAACGCACAGCGGATCAGGGGAAAGCGGGTTAACCGGCTCTTCGATGTTGAGGGGGAAGTGTCCGGGCGTGGCCTGACGGTCGAGGGCTCGGGTTTGCCACCTCTCCCCGCTGCTGCCGGCCGAGCGCCGCCGACTGGGCACCCGCTCGGGTTCTCGGGCGCCGACCTGTTTTGAGCAGGCGGTGATGGGACTGCGCCGGTTTCGCGACCGCACCGACCGGGCCTCCCTCGGCCGCGCCCACGGCGTCTCCCGCGCCACCGCCTACCGCTACCTCGACACCCGCACCCGCAACGCGCTCCTGCGCGCCCTGCACTGCCTGGGAGAACGAGGCTTCGCCCTGCTCACCCAACGCCGGCGCACCCTCCAGCGCATCACCGCCGACCCCAGCAGAATCGGCGACATCGTCAAAGCCGCACTCGTTCTCCCCCATTTCGAACGCGGCTACCTGAAATAAATCACCTCACTAATAGCCGGTCCTGTCACGTCGCGCTGGGAGTGGGGCTCGGCGTCTCCTTGGGGTGCACCACGATGGGCACGCTGGACCGGACGACACCCGGCCCTTTGATGGCCTGACCGTCGTGCACCTTCCACGTTTCGATCTGGTAGGTACCGGGCGGGACGTCGGCCCACTTGTGGTACTGCCAGGCATCGCAGGCGAACTGCACGGCCTCCTGGCTGGGCCGTACCGCCACCCAGTAAGCAGTCGTCCCCCGAGGACAACTCTTGTACGACCAGAACTCGACATCCCCCTTGCTCGTCTGTGTCCACCACCGAGAAAAGATCCGAAACGCCATCCGATCGATCCGAACCGGGAACCCGTACCCCTCGACCACCTGCGGCGCCCCGGAAACCGGCACGGCCATCAGCACGGCCGCTGGGCCACCCGTCCCGCCTCCGAACGGCGAGAACAGCGAGAAAGCGAGCAGCAGCACGACGATCATGGCGGCCGGAGCCAGGTAACGGGGCCTTCTCCACCAGGGGGCGGCCACCGCCGGCGGTGCCCCTGCGGGCTCCTCCAACTGCTCCCCGGCGGGCTGCCCGCTGAGCTCCTGCCAGCGTTCGAGCCACGGCTCCGGCTCGTGCCCGCAGGCCCGCACGTAGGAGTCCACGAACTCCCGTGGGGGCAACTCCCTCGGCATGAGCCGCCGCGAGAGCGTGCTGGGGTGGTACCGCATCCGGCGCCCCAGCTCCTCCAGAGTCAGCGTGCCGCGTAGCCGGCGCAGGTCGTCCACGAACTCCGCGACCGGGCCCTGCTCCCGGTCGATGGGGCGATCCTTGCGTCCACCTCGCGCCATGGGATCCTCCGCTTTGTTGCGGTTGTTGCTGCCTTGTTTCCGCAGCTTGCAAGGGGTATCGCGGTCGTGACGCCCAGGGCAGCATCGGTCCAGGACGATCGACATCCGTGATCGTCATCATCTCATCCGATCTCCATAGGAGACCCCCATGTCCACGATTTTCGCTCTTGCACGCCTGGCTTCGACGGCGGCTCTCGCCGCGGGGCTCGCCCTGGCCGGGTCCGTCGTCCAGGCCCCGGCCGCCCAGGCCACGTCCCAGGGCCTCCCTTGCAGCGGCGAGCGCATCGGCCGCATCCAGATCACGGCCAGGAGCGGGAGCGCCGCGATGAAGGGCGCGTTCCTGCACATCTATCGCAACGGCAGCCGAGTGTGCGCCTTCACCAACACCAGCCTCGCGGCCGAGCGGTATTCCAAGTTCATGGCGGTCTCGATCTGGGTCTGCGGGCGCACCGTCGCCGAGTGCCGTGGCTACCAGGACCACCTCGACGGCGGCGGCTACCACTACCGCGCGAACACCGAGAGCCACGTGACGCGGGGCTTCTACCGGACCAACGGCGCCACCCTCGTCGCCGGGAGCCAGTGCGTCCGGGCCTGGGGGCGCGTGGTGTTCACCGACTCACGCAACTGGCAGTTCGTCGGGGAGGAGAACAGCGCGATCCACTGCCCGCGCTGAGCCACCCGAGCAGGGCGAAGGAGCACTTCCCGCGGCGGCGAATCTGCCGCCGCACCGCTCATCTTGATCATCTTGGCGTGCTGATGTGCGGCGCTCAGCCGGCGAGGCCACGGACCCCGCCCTCCCCGTCGCCGCGCGGCTAAGGACAGGGACAGGGACAGGGGCAGTGACAGTGACAGTGATTGAGAACTACGGCGAGTACGTGGTGGCCGGCACGCTCGGCTCCGGCGGCCAGGCCACCGTCCACCTGGGCGTGGGACCGGATGGCGAGCGGGTGGCCATCAAGGTGCTGCTCGACTCGATAGCCCGCGATCCCGATGCGCTGCGGCGCTTCGAACGCGAAGCCGCCGCCGCCCGCCGGGTGGCACCGTTCTGCACCGCCAGAGTGCTGCACACCGGCGTGAACGGCGGCCGGCCCTACCTCGTCAGCGAGTACGTCCCCGGCCCCTCCTTGCACTCGCTTGTCAGGACCGACGGCCCGCGCACCGGTAGTGGCCTCGACCGCCTGGCCGTCGCCACGCTGGCGGCTCTCGTGGCCATCCACCGCGCCGGCGTCATCCATCGCGACTTCAAGCCGTCCAACATCATCATGGGTCCCGAAGGTCCCGTCGTGATCGACTTCGGGATCGCCAGAGCCGCCGACCACCTCCTCACCCACAACGCCATGGGCACCCCGGCATACATGTCCCCCGAACAGTTCGAGCAACACGAGCCGACCCCGGCCACCGACCTGTTCAGCTGGGCCCTCACTATGATCTTCGCGGCGACGGGACGGCGGGCGTTCCCCGGCGAGGCCATGCCGGCGCTCATGTACGCCATCCTGACCACCGAACCCGACCTGACGGGCGTCCCCTCCGGCCTGTTGCCGCTCCTTCGCGACTGCCTCGCCAAGGACCCTGCCGCCCGTCCCACGGCCGCTGCCCTGCTGTCCCGGTTCCTCCACGACAACCCCGGCCTGTCGACCGCCGATGTCCGTGACCGCCTCGGCCTCCGGGAATTGCTCTCGTGCGGTCCCTTTCCGGACGGCTCCGCACCGCTGCGCGAGAAGGCTGCTCCTCCCGGTCCTGCCCTCCCGGCCTCGGTCACCCACCCGTCCAACGCTGCCCGTCCGTGGTGGAAGACGCCCCTCTACGTGGTACCCGCCGCCATCGCGATCTCCGCGCTACTCCTCGTGCCCCCGTTGGTCCTCTCCTCGCGGAACGAGGGCGAAAACGTGCCTGTGGCTCTGGCGGGCGCGCCGGTGAGCACCCCCACTCCCAGTGGGACAAGACCCGCGGCCGTGCTGATGGCCGTGCCGGTTTCCGGGGCGCCGCAGGTGGTCGAGGGGTACGGGTTCCCGGTTCGGATCGATCGGATGGCGTTTCGGATCTTTTCTCGGTGGTGGACACAGACGAGCAAGGGGGATGTCGAGTTCTGGTCGTACAAGAGTTGTCCTCGGGGGACGACTGCTTACTGGGTGGCGGTACGGCCCAGCCAGGAGGCCGTGCAGTTCGCCTGCGATGCCTGGCAGTACCACAAGTGGGCCGACGTCCCGCCCGGTACCTACCAGATCGAAACGTGGAAGGTGCACGACGGTCAGGCCATCAAAGGGCCGGGTGTCGTCCGGTCCAGCGTGCCCATCGTGGTGCACCCCAAGGAGACAGAGTGGTCTTGCCCGACTGCCTCGGCCCGTTGACGATCACCACTCTGAAGGCGTCGAGGAACTCCTCGGCGTGACCGGTTACCCGACGTGAGACCAGCTCGGACACTGCGGCTCCCCTCTGCGGCGGTCGAGCCCAGAATAAGCCCAACCGACATTTGACGGTGCTTAAAACCGACAGACCGATGAGGAGTAACTGACATTTGACGGGATGAAAAACCGGCAGATCACGGACCCGCGACCGACGTCTGAGCAGACACCCCTGCCGGCCCACACCCGCCCTCTCTCCTGGACTGCTGCGGCCCGCGCGAGCAAGTGTCGCCGTACGGCCAGACCGGCAGCCCGCTCCAGATGGTCGGCACTGATCGGGTGAACCGCCACCCCGCGATCGTCGATGACGCGTACTGCCGTCGCGAACTCCTCCGCCGTCAAGCGGCCCGCCAGAAGCCCCTTCTCCGGCCAACCTCACCGTGCCCCACGACAATTCCCCTCCAAAGGTCCTCGCGCGGGGTACCCGCCGATTTCACCTGACGGCATCCCGATATTCGGGCCGGCCCGCGTGTCCGCCCCTGACGGGCAGGGCGGGGCCGAGAAAATGCGTGGGAAAGTGTCGGCGCCCGGTGATAGAAAGCAAGTTCGACTTTCACCCTCGACCTGCTTGGGAGCGAACCTGTGACCACCAGCAGTTCGGAGTTCTCCGTCTCCGGTCGCCCGCATGACAGGCGAGGTCCGGTGCGCTGGTTCTGGTCCCATGTTCGCCGCCATCCGCTCCAGCTGACCGGATTCCTCGGCGCATCGCTGATCATGGTCGTGCTCAACGCCACGGTCCCCGGGCTCACCGGCGCGGCCTTCGACACCGTGCTGGGCGAGAACGGCGGCGGGGCGCGGGAACTGGGCCTGATCTCGCTGGGGCTGCTGGCGATCGTGCTGGCCCGCGGCGCCTTCGACCTCATCGCACGCCTGGCCGGCGAGGTTCTGGCCAAGCGGCTGGAGCGGGACACCAGGGACGAGCTCTACGTCAGCCTGCTCGGCAAGAGCCAGACCTTCCACAACAGACAGCGGGTCGGCGACCTGATGGCGCGGGCGGCCAACGACATCCGGCAGCTCTCCATCATGATCTCCCCGGGCATCGACCTGATCGTCGACTCCAGCTTGACCGGCCTCGTGCCCCTGGTCTTCATCGCCGCGATCGACCCGCGGCTGCTGCTGGTGCCCGGCGTCTTCGCGATCGTCTTCGTTCTCGCACTCCGGCACTACATGGGGCAGCTCAACCCGGTGGCAACCCGCATGCGCGAGCAGTTCGGCGACCTCAACGCCGGGCTGAACGAGGCGGTCCGCGGCATCGAGGTCATCAAGGTGTCCGCGCAGGAGGACCAGGAGCGGCGACGGTTCCGGGCGCGCGCGCGACGTTATCGCGACTCCTTCGTCCACAACGGCCTGGTCCAGGCCCGTTACCTGCCGACCCTGCTCTTCGCCTTCGCGATGGCCGGGGCGCTCTGGCACGGCCTCTACCTCCAGGCCGCGGGCGCCATCACGATCGGTGAGCTGGTCGCCTTCATGAGCCTGATGAACATGATCGGCTTCCCGACCAACATGTCGATCTTCACCTTCTCACTGGTCCAACTCGGCATCGTGTCCGCCCGCCGGATCCTGAGCATCATGAACACCGAGACCGAATTCGGGCGGCGCGCCGCCGGCCACGCCGCACCGATCAGCGGGGCGATCCACTTCGAGAACGTGACGTTCGGCTACGGGGAGGACGATCCGGTGTTGCGCGGGGTGACGTTCACCGTGCAGCCGGGCGAGACCGTGGCGATCGTCGGCGAGACCGGCTCGGGCAAGAGCACCCTGACGAAGCTGGTCCCCCGGATCTACGACGTCACCGCCGGCCGGATCCTGGTGGACGGCGTGGACGTGCGCGAGTGGGACCTCGACTCGCTGCGCTCCCAGATCTCCACCATCGAGCAGGACATCGTGCTGTTCTCCAGGTCGGTGGCCGAGAACATCGCCTTCGGGCTGGGCCAGCAGGTGGAGCGGAGCGCCGTCGTGAAGGCGGCGGAGGAGGCCCAGGCCGCCGAGTTCATCGGCGAACTCGACGACGGCTACGACACGGTCATCGGTGAGCGCGGCATCACCCTCTCCGGCGGCCAGCGCCAACGCCTGGCCATCGCACGGGCGCTGCTGACGGATCCGGCGATCCTCGTGCTCGACGACTCGACGAGTGCGATCGACTCCGCCACCGAGGACAGGATCCAGCAGGCCGTCGACCGCGTTCTCAACGGGCGCACCACGCTCCTGATCACCCACCGGCTATCCCAGATCCGCTGGGCCGACAAGGTTCTGCTGCTCCGCCGAGGCGAGCTGGTCGACTACGGCACACACGACGAACTGCTCGCCCGCAGTCGCCTCTACCGGCGGATCTTCGCCCACTACGACGAGATCGACCTGACAGGCACCACCGACCCGGGCGTGGTCCTCGCGGGCGAGCAGGGAGGGCAGGGCTGATGGGCTTCATCATGGACGGCCTCGACGCCGAGGACTACGACCGCACCTACAACGATCGTGATCTACTCCGCCGGATCCTGTCCTACTTCCGGCCGAAGCTGGGCGCGATGGTCCTGGTCGCAATCATGATCGTGCTTTTCTCACTGACCCAGGCGGCCATGCCGTTGCTGGTCAGCTGGGGCGTGGACGGGATCGAGAACGACACGATCGCCGATGTGGGCCGGCAGCTCATCGTCGGCCTGCTGCTCGCCGGGGTGCTCGGCTGGCTGTTCAACTTCGTCCGCCAGTGGTACAGCGCGAAGGTCACCGGAGACGTCGTCCTGCGTCTCCGCGAGGACGCGTTCGACGCCGTGCTCAAGCGTGACCTGTCGTTCTACGACGAGAACCCGTCGGGCAAGATCGTCAGCCGGGTCACCTCCGACACCGATGACTTCGCGACCGTCTCCACCCTGACGATGGACCTGATCAGCCAGGTGTTGATGGTGGGCTTCGTCACGATCCTGCTCTTCCTGCGCAGCGTCGAGCTCGCCCTGCTGACCCTTCTCGTGGCGCCGGTCGTGGTGGGCATCGCGCTGCTGTTCCGGCGGGTCGCCCGCAGCAGCACCCGCAGGGCGCAACGCTCGCTGAGCCGGGTGAACGCCACCCTGCAGGAGACCATGGGCGGAATCACCGTCGCCAAGAACTTCCGCCAGGAGCAGCGAGTCTACGACGAGTTCCGGCCCATCAACGAGCAGAGCTACCAGGTGACGCTCAAGCAGGGTTTCGTCTTCTCCGGCATCTTCCCGGTGCTCTTTCTCGTCGCCGGGCTGGCCACGGTCGCGCTCGTCCAACTGGGCGGTACCACGGTGCTCGGCGGCGGTCTGACCGCCGGCGACTGGTACCTCTTCCTCCAGGGGGTCGCGCTCTTCTGGTTCCCGCTGACCTCCATCGCCGCGTTCTGGTCCCAGTTCCAGCAGGGCCTGTCCGCGTCAGAGCGGGTCTTCGCCCTGATCGACGCGCCACCCCGGGTCGTGCAGACCGACCCTCAGCCGGTCGGCAGGCTGGCGGGCCGCATCGAGTTCCGCGACGTCCGGTTCGGTTACGAAGCCGACAGCACCGTCCTGCGGGATTTCAACCTCACCATCGAGGCGGGCGAGAGCGTCGCGCTGGTCGGTCACACCGGTGCGGGCAAGTCGACGCTCAGCAAGCTGATCACCCGGTTCTACGAGTTCCAGGACGGCCGGTTGAGCATCGACGATCGTGACATCCGCACGCTGGATCTGGCCGGGTACCGGCGGCAGATCGGCGCGGTTCCACAGGTTCCGTTCCTGTTCAGCGGCACTGTCGCCGACAACATCAGATACCCGAGGCCGGAGGCGAGCGACGAGGAGGTGCTCGCCTCCGCCGCGGCTGTCGGCGGCGGCGACTGGATCGACGCCCTGCCCGACGGCCTGCGGACCGACGTCGGCGAACACGGCCGCGCCCTGTCCATGGGCCAGCGCCAGCTCGTCGCGCTGGCCCGCCTGCTCATCCAGGATCCGGCGATCGTGGTCCTGGACGAGGCCACCGCCAGTGTCGATCCGCTGACCGAGGCCCAGATCCAGGAGGGCCTGGACCGGGTGCTGGCCGACCGCACTTCCATCGTCATCGCACACCGGTTGTCCACGATCGAGCACGTCGATCGCATCATCGTGCTGGATCACGGCCGGATCGTCGAGGAGGGCGACCACAGCACGCTGCTGGCTCGCGGTGGTCACTACTGCCAGGTCTACAACACCTATTTCAGGCACCAGTCCCCCGACTACCGTCCCGGTTCCGGGTTCGTCTCCGTCACCGGCTCCACGTGATCGAGGCTGCTTGAATCGGGCCCCGATTTGAGCAGCTCGCCGGGGCATCCCGGCGGAACGGGATGTTCAACCGGGACGCGGGACCGTTGGCCTTCCTGGTGGCGTCGGCCCAGTTCCGCGACGAAGGCCGTGAGCAGGCGGGCGAACTCCCGCCTTTCGTGCTCGGACCAGCCGCGCATCGCCGCGTCGAAGACCTCACGGCGGAAGCGGTGGACCCGCTCGGCGTGCCCGGCGCCCAGTTCGGTGAGCTCCAGCGTGCTACGGCGGCCGTCAGCCTGGTCGGCCACCCTGCGAAGCAGCCCCGCCTCGACGGCCCTGGCCACCAGGCGGCTGGCGCGGGGCTGGTCGACGCCCATCCGGTCGGCGACGGAGGTCACCGTCGCGGCCTCCGGCCCTTCCTCCACAGCGTCGATCACCCCGAAGAGCGCGGGGTCGAACTCGACGTCACCCGTGAGGCGCTGGAGGGCGCGGCGGCTCTGGCTGCGCCGGATCGCCACCATCGCCCGCTCGACGGCGGCCACCTGAGGATCTTCCATGCCTCGATGATACATGTACTAATACATGTTATTGTCAAAGTATATGTATCGATCAAGGAAGGCGGCACCGTGAACATCTCCGAGATCACCGGCCAGAGACGTCCCATCGGCTACTGGATCAAGCACCTGCACGGCCTCGTCGAGAGCTCCCTCGACGGCCTCCTCGCCGGCCAGGGCCTGACCCGCCGCCACTGGCAGGTGCTGAACGTCATCGCCACCGACTCCCCCACCCTCGCCGACCTCGACATCGCCCTCGCCCCCTTCCTTGACGACCGGCGGCCCTCCCTGCGCCCGGTGGCGGACGACCTGCGCGAGCGGGGCTGGCTGGAGGGGGCGGAGCGGCCGACCCTCACCGCCGCCGGGATCCGGGCGCACGAGGAGTTACGACGGCAGGTGAACGCCGACCGCGCCCGCCTCACCGAGGGGATCAGCGCCGAGGAGTACCTGGCCACGATCGACGTCCTGACCCGGATGTCGGCCAACCTGACGTGCCCGACGGAACCCGCAAAATCGCCCACCAATCCTGGAAATATCACCTAAAATATATTAGATAACACTCTAATATCTATTATTGCCCCGCCGAAGGGGGGCAGAAAACCGATCTTCGCGAGATGACAGAATTACTTATGTCACCTTAATATCGTCTATTTTCGCCGTCCGCAGGCTCCATACGGAGTGATGATGTTGCGACGAGTGGCAATGAGTGATGAGCCGCGATGAGAGCGGCGGTCAGCTCCGGCGGCCGCCCGACATCTCCAACCGGACCGCTGCTCTCCCCGATGGGGCGGGACGGCCCGGAGACCACAACCGCGCCGCCGGCGCCGGACGCGTCCGCGACGGCCGACGGCCGGTCAGGCCGCAGGAGACGGGCAGGACCGAAGCGGCAATCGCCGCCTACCGGCACGCCGCGGAAGCCGGGAACACCGACGCCTGCTGGCGGCTGGTCGAGTTGTTCCAGCGGGTGGGCCGGACCGAGGAGGCGATCACCTGGCTGCGGACCCGGGCGGAGACCGGCGACATCGACGCGCTGTGGAAGGCGGTCGAGTTGCTCCAGGAGTCCGAGCGGGCCGAGGAGGCGATCACCTGGCTGCGGACCCGCGCCGAGACCGGCGACACCCACGCCCTCAGGCGGCTCACCGTCCTGCTGTACCAGCTGGATCGGGCCGAGGAGGCGATCACCTGGCTGCGGACCCGCGCCGAGACCGGCGACACCCACGCCCTGGCGCACGCGGTCGACCTGATGTACGAGACAGGCCGTGCCCAGGAGGCGATCACCTGGCTGCGGGCCCGTACCGAGGCCGGTGATGTGCACGCCCTGATATGGGCGGCCCTCCTGCTGTGCGAGACCGGTCATGCGGATAGGGCGATCCTCGCCTACCTGCGCGCCATCGAGTCGGGCCTCCCCAACGCCCTGGCCCAGGCGATCGGCCTGCTGAGACGACTCGGCCACACCGACGAGGCCGAACGACCCCGACGGTGCGGGATCACCCCCGGCAGGACATGACCTCCGCACCGGACCGGGCCACCGCGCTCCGCCGATCGGCTCAGTGCTCGATTCCCTGATGAAAGCTGCCTCTGTCTAGTTTGACAGGGAGGGGGTGGCCGAGGAGTCCAGGAAGGCCGTGGGAGACACCTGACCTTGGGACCGCGCGCGGAGTATCTGGAAAACCTGGGTTCTGGTGAGGCGATGAGAGCGCAGGTACGGTTTGACCATGACTGTGCGGTCGTTGGGATACCAAAGTGATCTGATGTTGCTCGGGCTGCGAGGCAGCCTCGTCGACCGGCGCGACGGTTACCTGGTTGTCCGGACACCCGCCAATCCGACCTATCACTGGGGCAACTTCATCCTGCTGGACACCCCGCCGGCCCCCGGAACGGTGGCCTCATGGGTGAGCACCTTCCACCGCGAGTTCCCGGACGCCGGCCACGTCGCCCTCGGTGTCGACGGTGTCACCGGCGACGCCGGCGAGCCGGAGGAGCTGGCGGCGGCGAGCCTCGATGTCGAGCGGAGCACCGTGATGACGGCCGGTGCGGTGCATCCGCCGCCGCGCCCCAACCGTGACGCCCACTTCCGCGTCCTGAACGGCGACGAGGACTGGTCCGCCGCGCTGGCACTGCAGGAGGCCACCAACCCCGGCCCGGACATCGAGGGATACCGGGTGTTCGCCCAGCGCAATCTGGCGGCGATGCGCCGGCTGCAGGAACGCGGGTGCGGCGCGTGGTTCGGGGCCTTCGTGAACGACCGCATGGTCTCCGGGCTCGGCCTGTTCACCGATGGTTCGGGGCTCGCGCGCTACCAGGCCGTCGACACCCACCCGGCACATCGGAACCAGGGCCTTTCCGGAACCCTCGTGTACACGGCCGGCCGGCACGCCCTGGAACATCTGAACGCGCACACGCTCGTCATGGTGGCCGATCCGAGCTACGTCGCGATCCGCGTGTACCGCTCGGTCGGATTCACCGACGCCGAGACACAGGTCCAACTGGAGCCGTCAACGACTGCTCCGGCCTGAGGATCGCCGATTCCAGCCATGACTGGATCATTCTCCCGTGGGGGTTCATCCCGCGTCCCGGCCGCCCACTGACCAGTGATCGGCAGTAGCCGCGTTTGTACCCGCATTTCCGTATCATCGACTACATGACCGCTGAGTACCCGGAATCCCTCCGTCGTGGTGAACTGCGCGTCTCCCATGCCGAGCGCGAAGCGGTGGTGGCACGGCTGAACGAGGCGGCGACCGAGGGCCGTATCGACCTGGCCGAGCTCGACGAGAGGCTGGAACAGGCGCTGACCGCCAGAACCTACGCCGATCTGACGCCCCTCACCGCCGACCTGCCGCCCGTGGTTTCGCCGGACTCGGGACAGCCGCTGGTCCTCAAGGGAGGCCTGCACGGCGCGGCGCGCGTCGGGCGCTGGCAGGTACCCGCGAAAGTAATCGCGTACGGCGGCATGGGCGGCGCCAAGATCGATTTCACCCAGACCGACTGCCGGCTGCCCGAGGTCGAGGTGGAGGCACACGGCCAGATGGCCGGGGTCACGATCATCCTCCCTGACGGCTGGGCCGTGGAGACCGGCGGGATGGATCCCGGCCTCGGCGGTCTGAGGGACAAGGCCACTCCCGACCGACTGCCGGGCACACCACTGATCCGCCTCACCGGCACCGGCGGCCCGGCAGGCGTGGTCGTCCGCCATCCCAACGCCCTCGAACGCCGCAAGCTGAAACGCGCTCAGCTGCGGTGAGCGACAAACGGCTGGAGTGGCCCGCACGGAGTTCGAATCTTCAGCCGGGTTGCCGTGGATGCCCGAAGATCATCAAGAGTCGTTAGCATGATCTGCCGTGAGAGATCTCCGACTGCTGCCCAAGGCCCACCTGCACGTGCACCTGGAGAGCACCGTACGTCCCGGGACCGTGCGGGAGCTGGGCGGCCCGCCGGAGCCCGAGGGCCCGTTCGCGAGCTTCCGCGCGTTCGCCGACCAGCGGGCCAAAGTTCGCGAGTCGCTGCGCACGCCCGAGCACTTCCGCCGGATCGCGGTGGAGTTCTGCGAGGACGAGGCCGCTCAGGGCACTCGTTACGCCGAGGTGACCTTCACCGCCGCCTCACACGGAGAGCGGGTCGGAGCGCCCGAGATGCCGCTGGAGGCGGTGCTCGACGGGCTGGCCGAAGGCTGCGCCAGGTTCGGGATCCGGAGCCGGGTACTGCTCGACCACTCCAGGCGGCGTCCGGTGGAGCGGTTGTGGCGGACGTACGAGCTGGCCGTCCGCTACGACGAGGTTATCGGCATAGGGCTGGCGGGCGACGAGAGCCATCCGCTGACGCCTTTCGCCGAGGTGCTCGACGCGGCCAGGGAGGCCGGGCTGCACCTGGTGCACCACGCGGGGGAGACGGCCGGCCCGGCCAGCATCCGCGAGGCGCTGGACGTCGGGCACGCCGAGCGGCTCGGGCACGGCATCCGGGTGCTCGACGACGACGCGCTGGTGGCACGGGTACGCGAGAGCGGAATCCCGCTGGAGGTCTGCCCCACCTCCAACGTCCTGCTCGGGCTCGTTGCCTCGCTGGCCGAACACCCGCTGCCTCGGCTACGCGCGGCCGGGCTGGCGGTCACGGTCAACACCGATGGCGAGACGACGCTGGCCGACGAGTACGCGCGGTTGCGTGAGGTCCACGGATACGGTGACGACGTCATGGCCGAGTTGGCTCGTGCTTCGATCGAGGCCTCGTTCGCCCCTCGGGAGCTCAAGGCGGCGCTTCTGCCCGAAGTCGACGCCTGGCTGACCACGGCATCGCCCCTGGGGGGCGAAACCCGGCCGGTCTGACGGTGGCGGAGCGCCGCCCGCACGCCCGGCCCCGGCGACCTTCCGAACGAACGAGCGTCCGGCCGATGAGTCTCACGTGTCGTTTGAGTCTCACGATTGTGGTCTCATTTACGAACCCGGCAGGAAGGGCGAGTTCGTGCATCGCATCATCTACTCGGTCGCATCGTCTCTCGATGGCTACCACACTGACGCCCAGGGCGACTACTCCTGGGCGGTCCCTGACGAAGAGGTCATCTCGGCGCTCAACGCTGACGCCGGCGAGGTGAGCACCTACCTTTACGGGCGACGGATGTATGAGGCGATGGCAGGGTGGGAGACCGATCCGGCGGTTGCCGCCCAGTCGCCTGAGTCCTCAGCGTTCGCGACCACGTGGCAGGCCGCACAGAAGGTCGTCTTCTCGGCCGGCCTGCCCGAGGTCTGGACCAAGCGCACTCGGCTGGAGCGAAAACTGACGGCCGAGGCGATCGAGAGGGCCCGGGCCGAGGCACCCGGGGACTTGACAGTAGAGGGTCCGACCTTGGCCCACAGCGCGCTTCGGCTTGGGCTCGTCGACGTGATCGAGCTGTTGCTCTGTCCCATCATCGTCGGCGCGGGGACACCGGTCCTGCCAGACGGGCTTCGAACCGCTCTCTCCCTGAAGCGAGAACGCCGATTCGGCAACGGCATGGTGCAGATCACCTACGACGTCCGATAGCCGAATTCCTCAACGAGACACCGAGATCATCCGTCGCCTGGCATGGCGACCTGCGGAAACTTTGTCTCGTTAGACCAGTCCGCGAAATTGTCCGGTGAGGGGGGTAAACGGCACGCTTCCCAGGTGGGAGAACTGATCGGCGACGCTACGCACCGCGCCCGCCCGAAACCTCGGATCAAAGCACCGCCGCGTGACTACTGCCACGCCCAAACCTCTCCCGGTTCGGTCTCCACGCTACGAGGGACGCGCACTTTCAACCACCGGGTTGACCGATGGGTGATCTACGGCCTACCGTCCTTTCAACCATTGAGTTGAAACTAGGGGGATGACCACGGACACGCTGCCCCGAGTCTTCGCTGCCCTCGCGGACCCGACCCGGTGCGACATGGTGGCCCGGCTCGCCGAGGGCGACGCGACCGTGAGCCAGTTGGCCGAGCCGTACCGAATGACGCTGCAGGCCGTCTACAAGCACTTGCGGGTGCTTGAGGACGCCGGGCTCGTCAGCCGACCGCGAGGGCCGCAGCCCCGGCCGGTGCGCCTGGAGATCCAGGCCCTCGACCTGATGGACACCTGGATCGAGCGCCACCGGGACCGCGTCGAGCAGCGCAACCGCCGCCTTGACGCCGTCCTGGCGGAGATGAACGGAGACGAACTTGACATCCTCCCCCTCGTAAACGATGGGGATTCCCACGGTCGCCCGTGAGGGTTCCTGCTTCACCGCCGGTTGCCCGCCCGAGAGGACTCTCGTTGAGGTCTTACACCAGCTCCACAGGCGTTTTACCTCTCCGCCAGCCCGGCGGCGAGGATGTTCTTCGCGGCGTTGACATCCCGGTCATGGGCGGCACCGCAGGCACACACCCACTCGCGAACCCCCAACGGCATGGACCGCTGGATCGCGCCGCACGCCGAGCACAGCTTCGAACTGGGAAACCAGCGGTCCACCGCCACAACGGTCCGCCCGTACCACCGGGCCTTGTACTCCAGCATGGAGCGCAACTCCCGCCAGAACGCATCCGAGACGGCGCGGGCCAGCGAGCGGTTCTTGACCAGGTTGCGGACGGTCAGGTCTTCCACGGCGATCACTTGGTTCTCGCGAACAAGCCGTGTCGTGACCTGGTGCAGGTGATCCCTTCTGCGGTCGGTGATCCGGGCGTACACCCCGGCGGCCTTCAGCCTCGCCTTGGCCCGGTTGTTCGACCCCTTCTCCTTGCGGGCCAGCGCCCGCTGGGCCTTGGCCAGCTTGCGCCGGTCGGCTCGTTCGTGACGCGGGTTGACGATCTTCTCCCCGGTCGACAGCGTCGCCAGTGCGGTGATGCCCGCGTCCACCCCCACGCTCTGCTCGACCGGCGGCAGAGGGCTGATCTTCTCCTCGACCAGCAGGGACACGAACCAGCGGCCCGCCGCGTCCCTGCTCACGGTGACCGTGGACGGCTGTGCGCCCTCGGGAAGGGGACGCGACCACACGATGGCCAGCGGCGCGTCCATCTTCGCCAGCGTCAGTGCGCCCTCACGCCGGCGAAACGCCGAGCGGGTGTACTCGGCCGACGCCCGCGACTTCTTCCTGCTCTTGAACGTGGGGTACTTAGCGCGTTTGGCGAAGAAGTTGGAGAACGCCGCCTGCAGGTGGCGCAGCGCCTGCTGGAGCGGGACCGACGACACCTCGGACAGGAAGTCGTAGGCACCGCTGCGTTTCCACTCGGTCAGCGTGGCCGAGGACTCCACGTAGGAGACGCGACGCCCTTGGAGGGTGTAGGCGCGGGTGCGTTCTTCCAGGGCCTTGTTGTAGACCAGGCGCACACAGCCGAACGTCCGGGCCAGCTCGCCGGCCTGCTCGGGGGTCGGGTGGAAGCGGTACTTGTAGGCCCGCTTCACGATCTGCGCCACGCCTCGCACCATACCGTGCGATCAGCTGAGGATCGTGCGTGTGTTCGGTACGGCGGTCCGCCTGGCGGCGAATCGCCTGCCCCTGTCCTGCTCCGCAGGAGCCCGATTCCTCCCCCGTCTGAAGGCGGGGGTCTCCTCGGAGGTATCTGATGAACAGGATCACGGAGACAGCCATCGAGGCCGACCCGAGGCTGCCGGTCATCCGGACGACTCGTGACTTCGCGGCCACGCCCGAGCAACTGTTCCGCGCACACACCGATCCCGCGTTGTTCGCCCGGTGGGTGGGCCCCAACACCACAGCCACCCGGATCGAGCACTGGGACGCGCGTACCGGCGGCAGTTGGCGGTACGTCTCGGTGCACGACGGCACGGAGTACGGGTTCCACGGCTGCTTCCACGAGGTGCGGCCGGACCGTATCGTGCAGACCTTCACGTTCGACGGCGATCCCGACGGAGTCACGCTGGAGACGTTGTGGTTCGAGGACCTGGGCGACGGCCGTACGCGGCTGCGGACACAGTCGCTGGCCGACAGCTTCGAAGGCCGCGATGCGTGGTTGCGCAGCGGTATGGAGGTCGGTGTCAACGAGGGTTACGCGAAGCTGGAGAGGATGCTCATCGATGGCACTGTCTGAGCGCCCAGCCGAGCGACACCTGCAGGTTGCCGGGCTGTTCACGGACCGGGTTCGCGGTACCAGGTTCTGGGACGCGCCGTCCCCGGTCGCCGGCTGGGCCGCTCGCGACGTCGTGCGTCACCTGACCGAATGGTTTCCCGGGTTTCTTGCCTCCGGTGCCGGCATCGAACTGCCCAGCGGACCGTCGGTGGACGAGGACCCGGTCGCCGCGTGGCAGGTTCACTGCGACGGTGTGCAGGCGGTGTTGGACGATGCGGAGACGGCGCACCGGGAACTCGTCAATCCACACGTCGGCAGCCTGCCTGTGGAGACCGCGATCGACCGGTTCTACACCGCCGACGTGTTCATGCACACCTGGGATCTCTCCAGGGCCACCGGCCAGGACGACCGGCTGGACCCCGACTTCTGTGCCCAACTCCTCGGTCCGATGGAGCAGATGGAGCAGGTTCTCCGCTCTTCCGGCCAGTACGGCGCCCGGGTCGAGGTACCCGGCGGTGCGGATACCCAGACCAAACTGCTGGGTTTCATCGGCCGGGACCCGTTCTGGTCGGGACGGTGAGCCGGACGCTGATCGCGGCGTGTCGGAGATCAAGAATGGGCAAGGTCTTTCCCTGTATTCCCGGATTCTGGGTGCGGAACGCTCGGGAGTACTTCGACGAGCTGGGGATAACCGGTCTCAGCACGAAAGGGGTGAACGGTGGGTCCAGGTGGACCAGCGCCAGAGCCATCGTAGGGGCCCTGGCGATAACGGCGCAGCCAGAGCGTGGACACCAGCCACTGGGACGAGGATGGCTCCGGCGATCAGGAACACCGTCGCCGAGGACCAGCCGTCCAGCGAGCCGCCGACGAGGCGGGCGGCCACCAGGGCGAGGACCGTGGCGGACAGGTAGTTGGTCAGAGCCATCCGGCCCAGCGGTGCGAAAACCCGCTGAAGCGCCGGGCGAAGCGGCGTTCTGAGGGCGATCATCGACCACCCGCCGCCGTCCTCGTCGCGGCCCTGACCCTCGACCCGCACCTCGACCGGCGGGAGGCGAAGCGGGCGCGCTCATGATGGTGGTAGGGGTCGTCGTACCCCGAGCGGGACAAGGAAAGGCCGGCTTCCTCATGAACATCGTCGAGTACGCCGACACCGTGTGGCGGGGTGAGGCCCCCGACAGCATCGTGCACGTGGGGCTCGCCGGGCAGGGCTTCGTGGAGGTCGTCGACGGAGTCGGCTTCCGCAGCGGTTTCGGCAACGTGATCGCGCTCCGGCAGGACGGGGAGGTGACGCTGTTCGACACCGGCAACCCGTTCGACGCCGACCGGCTCCACGCCGACCTGCGGGCCTGGACCGACGAGCCGGTGAGCACGGCGATCTACTCCCACGGGCACATCGACCATGTCTCGGGGGTCGGGCCGCTCGACGCGGAGGCCGAGGCGGCGGGGCGGCCCCGGCCGATGGTGGTGGGGCACGAGGCGATCGCCGCCCGGTTCGAGCGCTACGTGCTGACAGCGGGCTACAACGCCGTCATCAACCGGCGGCAGTTCCAGGCGCCCGACCTGACCTGGCCCACCGAGTACCGCTACCCCGACGTGACCTACCGCGACGAGCTGACGGCCGGCCACGTCGAGCTCTTCCACGCCAAGGGCGAGACCGACGACGCGAGCGTGGGCTGGATCCCCTCCCGGCGCATCCTGCTCCCCGGCGACCTGTTCATCTGGGTGACCCCCAACTGCGGCAACCCGCAGAAGGCACAGCGCTACCCGCACGAGTGGGCGATCGCGCTGCGCCGGATGGCCACGCTGCGGCCGGAGATCATGCTGCCCGGCCACGGCGCCCCGATCTTCGGCGCCGACCGGGTCGAGCAGGCGCTGACCGAGACCGCCGAGTGGCTGGAGTCCACGGTCGAGCGCACCCTGGAGATGCTCAACGAGGGCGCCCGGCTGGACGACATCGTGCGCGCCGTACAACCGCCCGCTCAGCCGGCGGAGCGGCCCTACCTGCGCCCGCACTACGACGAGCCGGAGTTCGTGGTCCGCAACATCTGGCGGCTGTACGGCGGCTGGTACGACGGCAACCCCGCCCGCCTCAAGCCCGCCCCCGACGCCGAGCTGGCCTCGGCGATCGCGGAGTTGGCCGGCGGCGCGGAAAAGCTGGCCGACGCCGCGCTCCGGGCACTGGCCTCCGGAGAGCAGCGGCTGGCGGGACACCTGGCGGAGATGGCCGTACAGGCCGCGCCCGACGACGCGGCGCTGCACCGGGTCCGGGCCGAGGTGTACGCGACCAGAGCGGAGTCGGAGGCGTCCCTGATGTCGAAGGGCGTCTTCACCTGGGCGGCAGAGGAGTCCAGGAAGGCCGCTGGAGACACCTGATCTCGGAACCACGTGGCTCCGGAAATCCAGTGGGGGCGCGAAGGTACCAGCATGTTCTGCTCATGACTGTGCGGTCGTCTGAGCGGGTGACCGGCTGGATCGCGGCGAGGACGTTCCGGTGCACAGGCCCTCCTCCCGGGCCAGGCGCCCGGCCATCTCCTCCGCGTCGGCGGTGGGGATCGGAACGACCCCGTCCACCAGGGTGGGGTCCCACATGGGCGGGCGGGAAGGGAGTTCTTCTTACGCTCCCCTTCGCGTGCTGACGTCAAGGACTCCGATGACCCTGGACACCGGGACGGCGCCGTCAACTCCCACGCTGTGGTGGCTACTTGAGTCAATAGAGATATCGCGGTTGTCGCCCTGAACCCAGACGTGCCCCTCCGGAATGGCCACCGGCCCGAAGCTCTTCCGCGAAGCCCGCTCATTGAGCACGTACGGCTCGTTCAGTGGCTCGCCGTCAACGACCATCCGATGCCGCGAGTCACAGCAACCGACTGTGCTCCCCGGAACGCCGATGACTCTCTTGATCATGTAGCCACCGCTGCCACCCCACGCCTCCGGCGGCAGAAAGGCGATGACGTCACCCGCCTTGGGGACGTATGTCCCGTCGGTCACCGTGCCGGTGACCAGATCGTCCATCTTGAGCGTGGGCATCATCGCCTCGCTCGGTTCGCGATAGGTCTCCGTTCCGGTCATCTTGGAGATCAACGGAGCGGGTATGACCGAACACGCGGAAACCGCTGCGGCAACAAACGAAATGATCAGGGCACGTAACCCACAAGGCGGCATTTCAGCATTATTCCGGGTACGCGGGAAGATCATTCCTTCACCCTTCGCGCGATCCCCTACCGGCGCCCCAGAGATACGGGCGCCGGGTTCGGGGCGCCGCGTCCCGGTCCTGGCCGAGAGGGATACTCGCTGCCGCCGGGGCCGCCGGTCTTACCCGCCGCGCCTCGTCCAGGTCGCCTGGACCGAGCCGTCGAACGGGCTCATGGCACGGAGACGTGCCGGTTGTCCGGCGACGCCGGCACGCTGGGAGCGCGGGGGAACCGTGCGGGGCGGGCGTGCCGGGTTCGGGTCGGCAACCAGTAGACCGAGGCGCCGTCCGGCCTGCCGCTCGCCGCTCCGCTACCGCCTGGCGCGACTGGAGCAGGTGAGCGGCTACCGCCTCGACGACCCCGACGACAGGGTGGTGATGGACCTGCGACTGCGTCTGTGGCGCCGTGCGGAGCCGGGCATCGCCTGATCCGCTTCAGGACGGTCGCTCGACCCGGCGCCAGGAGTCCAGCACCATGAGGGTCTTGGTGCCGATGACGTTCTCGTCGCGGCGGATCTGGTCGATCAGCCGGTGCAGGTGCTGGAGGCTGTCGACCCGGAAGTGCACCAGGGCGTCGGGATCGCCGGCCACCGTGAACACCTCGGTGACCCCAGGGATACGGCCGGCCGAGGCGGTGATCGACTCGACGTCCGTGTTGCCGCTGAAGCGGACCTCCGCGAAGGCCTCGATGGTGTCACCGAGCAGGCCCTCGTCGACCAGTGTGGTGTAGCCGACGATGACGCCGAGCCTTTCCAGCCGTTCGATCCGCCGCTTGACCGGGCTCGGCGAGAGCTGCACCCGGGTGGCGATGTCGCGCACGCTCCGACGCCCGTTCTCGACGAGCAGGTCCAGAATCCGGCGGTCGATCGAGTCCAGTTCGGCGTTCGGAGGCATGGGTGGATGGTAGCGCCGAGAGGGTGGAAAGATGCGCACTACAGGCTGCCTGACCGCTTGAACAGGCGCCAGCGGGTGGGTTCCTGCGTCTTTCTTGCCCTGTGGGGCACCTCCGGGTGCAATGAACGTCTCCGCAGGAAAGAGACAGATGATGGCGATCCACCTGACCCCGCCCGCCGACGAGCGCGCGGGGGCGTCCGCGCAGACCGAGGTGCTGCGGCAAGTCTCGCAGCGGGTGCTCTGGCTCTCCGCGGCCGTCGTCGACGCCGCCAACCGCGGACGGCCCAACGACACCGGCGTGAAGGTCGGCGGTCACCAGGCCTCCAGCGCATCGATGGTCGACATCATGGTCTCGCTGTACTTCTCCGAGCTGACCCACCTCGACCGGGTCTCCGTCAAACCGCACGCCTCGCCGGTACTGCACGCGATCAACTACCTGCTGGGCGACCTCGACGCCTCCTACCTGCCGCGGTTGCGCGAGCTGGGCGGGCTGCAGAGCTATCCGAGCCGGCTCAAGGACCCCGGCACCGTCGACTTCTCGACCGGTTCCGTCGGCATCGGCGCGACCGCGCCGTTGTGGGCCGCCATCTCGCACCGCTACCTGCGCTCGCGCTTCGCGTCGGCTCCGGCGGCGGGACGCTTCGTCAGCCTGCTCGGGGACGCCGAGCTCGACGAGGGTGCGATCTGGGAGGCCGTCGCCGACCCGTCCGTCGCCCGGATGGGCGAGCTGCTCTGGATCGTCGACCTCAACCGCCAGTCGCTCGACCGGGTGGTGCCGGACGTGCAGATCCACCGGTTGCAAGCGATGTTCGAGGCGGCCGGCTGGCAGGTCATCACCCTGAAGTGGGGACGCGCGATCACCGACCTGTTCGGGCGGCCGGGCGGCGACGAGCTGCGGCAGCGGCTTGAGCGGATGCCGAACGAGGAGTACCAGCGCCTGCTGCGGGTCGACGCCACCGAGGTGGGACCACGACTCGTCGGGGAGCACGGCGGCACCGCGCTGCGTGCCCTGGTCGCGTCCCTGCCGGACGCCGAGCTGGCGCGGGCGATCCGCGACCTCGGCGGCCACGACCTCGACCTGCTGCTCGACACCTACCGGGAGGTGGACGACACCCGGCCCACGGTGGTGTTCGCCTACACGGTCAAGGGACGCGGCCTGCCGACCGAGGGACACCCGAACAACCACTCGGCGCTGCTGACCGAGGCGCAGATGCTCGCGCTGGCCACCTCCTGCGGCACCGACCTCGCCGACCCCTGGCACGCCTTCGAGCCGGACACCGCCGCGTCCGACCTGTGCGCCACCCGAGGCGTGGCGCTGCGCCGTCCCCAGGTCACCGGCAAGGCCCTCGGCCCGCTGCCGAAGACGCTCGGCCGCTCGTACCGCTCGCCGATCTCGACCCAGGCCGCCCTCGGCCGCTTCCTCGTCGACTTCCTGCGCGCCGCCCCCGAGGCCGGCGCGCGGGTGGTGACCTGCAGCCCGGACGTCGCCTCCTCGACCAACCTCGGCGGGTGGATCAACAAGACCGGAGTGTGGTCGATCGAGGACCGGCACGACTGGTTCGCCGACGACACCGAACGCCTGCTGCGCTGGTCGGAGGGGACCGGCGGCCAGCACATCGAACTCGGCATCGCCGAGGTCAACCTGGTGGGTCTGCTCGGCGAGCTCGGCGCCACCTGGAGTCGCTGGGCCGAGCGTCTCATCCCGATCGCCACGCTCTACGACCCGTTCATCTCACGCGCGCTCGAACCCTGGTCGTACGGCATCTACGCCGGCGGGCAGTCGATCATCATCGGTACGCCGTCCGGCGTGACGCTGTCGTCCGAGGGCGGCGCGCACCAGTCGATCACGACCCCGTCCATCGGTCTTGAGCAGCCGGGCTGCATCGCCTGGGAGCCCGCGTTCGCCAGGGACCTGGAGTGGACGATGCTGGCCGCCATGGAACGGGTCGGCGTCGAGGGCGGCACCTCCTCGTACTTCCGGTTGTCGACCCGCCCGCTGGACCCCGCCCTGGCGCGGGTGCCCGAGGACGAGCTGCTCCTCGAACGGCGCCGGCGGCACGCCGTCGCGGGCGGCTACCGCATCACCGACCACGACCCGGCGACCGAGCAGGTCACCCTCGTCGGCGCCGGAGCCGTCATGCCCGAGGTGATCGCCGCCGCCGAGCACCTGGCCGAGCGCTCGATCGTCACCGGCGTGGTCTGCCTGACCAGCGCCGACCTGGTGTACCGCTCCTTCCAGGCCCGGGGCTCCCTCGGCGCGTCCGGCAGCGGCATCGTCGACGTCCTGTTCCCCGCCGACCACCCCGCGCCCCTCGTCACGGTGCTCGACGGACACCCGCACACGTTGTCCTTCCTGGCCGGCGTACGCGGCGACCGGATTCGCAACCTCGGGGTCTCCGGCTTCGGCCAGTCCAGCGACCTGCACGACGCCTACCGCATCCACGGCATCGACACCGCCTCCATCGTCGACGCCGCCCTGACCCTGCTCGGCCGCTGACCGTCGTGCGCCCGTGACGGACGGTCCGGTGTCCGTCCGGAATACGAACCCGCTCTGACGGGGGCGGTCATCCGGGAAATCGGCGGAGCGTCCATCCTTAATGCAACTTACTTGCAATAAGCTGTCGAGGGCAGGAAGCCATCCCTCAGGAGGACGTACATGAGCGTGATCGATCAGGAGCAGCCCACCGCTGTGCCCGACGTGGTCCGGGCCTGGGTCGGTGGCTGGGCCGTTTCCCGCTCGGTACGGCCCCCGATCAAGGTGACCGGGGGATTCCGGCTGGATGTCGGACTGCCCGGACATCGCGTCCGCTACATCCTCTTCGACGTCGACCAGGTGGCCGAACTGGCCCTGACCAGGACTGCCCCCGGCACCTGGATCAAGACCTCCGCGCCCGCCGAGCGGGTGGTGCCCCTGCTCACCCCGGCCTGGACCGTCGGCGAGCCGGAGTACCTGATGACCGTGCCGCTGCGCCGGGCCACCGCGCTCGCTCCGGACGGCTACACGCTGCACACCGCGACGGCCGGCGGGATCACGACCGTACGGATACACGACGCCGACGGAACGACGGCCGCGAGCGGCCGGATGGGAGTGGCCGGCCCGGCAGCCGTGGCCGACCAGATCCTGACCGATCCGGCACACCGCCGCCGGGGCCTGGGCAGCGTCGTGATGACCGCGCTCGGCGACGCCGCCGCCGAGCAGGGCGCCACGACCGGCGTCCTGGGCGCCTCACCGGACGGCCTCGCGCTCTACCGCACCCTGGGATGGACCCTGTGTGAAGTGCTCACGCCCGCGTACATCCCCGAACCGAACCCGGCGGACGCGTAACGAGAGCCCCGCACGCCCCGCTTGAAACGCCCTGTCCGCCATACACGGATTTATTGGGGCAGTATGCCGTCGAATACGAACGGGACGGCATGTACACCCAGCTGCCTTACACCGATCCGTAGGTGCCGCCGGGACAATCACAGAAAGCGACCGCCCGATAGGAACGTGTCCCCTTCTGGCAGGCCGCGATGTAGGCAGTCCGCGAGGCGGCTCCGCAGAACAGTCGGTCGGATAAGCATGGGCAGGAGCGACCGTGAATGCGGTTTCCGCGATCCCCGTCACGCAGGACGGTGAGAGACATGCGATTCATGGACGCATTTCTTTCCTTTCCCTTGTAGAGGGGTCTACCGTCCAACAGCGAACAGCGACAATGTCGCGATGCCCGACTGGCGACCAACGGGTCTTTTGACGTTTACGACGCCGATCCCGGTCCGCATCTGGACCGCACGGAACCTGGACAATGATCACCGATTAGCCGGGATCTTGGGAACCTATAAGGTTATAGGGTGCCGCCAGGTCGATATATGTAGTGAAGGAGCGTACAGTCGAGTAACCAGCGCCGGAGAGGCTCGCCGCTGAGGTGCCCATGCCTTTGTCCCGCTTAACCAGCGGGCCAAAGGCATCTTCTTTTTGGGGAGATACGGGGGTTGGAAAGCTCACCCTGAGGGGCGGTTGCGTGAGGCTGGAATTTATTGAATCAAACCGATCCGTCGGTTATGGTCAGCCGAAGACAGGATGACGGGTGGTGTTTAACCCAGACGTCACACGATGGCGTCTGCGGTGTCGTTCAGTGGGGGTAACTCGTCGGCCGGCTATCGCGGCCGGAAGGAGTCGGTGTTCTATCATCGTTCGCCCCTGGCTGCGCGCATTGATCTGGCTGGTGTGCGCCGAGGGGATATCTCGCGCGCCCACGATCGTCGGCTCCCTGGCATCTTTTCGGACCAACCGCACCTCCCTTTCGGGGGAGCTAAGAAAGGTGACGATGAAAAGGATCTGGAAACGCGCAGGAACGGCCCTTGGGGTGTTCTCGCTGGTCACGGTCGGCACGGTGAGCCTGGCGATCCCGGCTCAGGCGGCGGCCTCGTCCAGCGCCATCGTCAATACGAGCGGGACGAGGGCCGGCGAGGCGTTCTTCAACCGTTCCAATGGCACGCACAGCAACAAGGCGTGGATCGACCTGTACGACGCGAAGTGCGACGCGTCCCCGGTCTACGTCCAATACAAGATCAACGGTGAGTTTAGAGCCCGGACCGATACCAACGACGGCGGCTGCGGCACGACGGCGGGCATCAATCTCCAGACCGGCGCCTTCAACATCGAGTACCGCGTCTGCGTGGACAACTCGACCATCCTCAATGACACCTGCTCAGGCTGGAAGACAGATCGCAATTAGTCATGCCGGACGTCCCATGAACAGAATCAAGGAGAGCCGAGCTCGATGAGCAACCTACCCAGAAGAGCCATGACGATCCTGTCCGTGCTAGGGCTCGCCATGGTCACCGTCACCGGACCGGCACAGGCGGCGGCCTCCTCCAGCGCGATCGTCAACACCAACGGCACCCGCGCGGCCGAGGCCTGGTTCAACCGTTCGAACGGCACCCACGCCAACAAAGCGTGGTTCGACGTGTACGACGCCAAGTGCGACGCCAACGACGTGTACGTCGAGTACGCGATCAACGGTGACCCCGACCCGGACCAGAAGTACAACTCCGGCGGCTGCGGGACCACCAAGGGATTCAACCTGCAGACCGGCCGGTTCGCCATCTCCTACCGCGTGTGCGTGGACGACGCCGGCTACAACACCTGCTCGGCGTGGAAGGGCGACAACAACTAGCCGTCCGGTGGCGGCCGGAGAGGCTAACCCCGAAGTGCGCACGATGCCTTTGGCTCGCTCGGCCAGTGAGCCGAAGGCGTCTCCCTTGAGGGGGAAGCCGAGGAGCACCTGTTCGTGCTCTTCCCCGGCCGCTCCACCAGGAAAATCGTCCACCGGCCCGCTCCAGGCCAGGCTTCGGCCGGGTGAATCGGCCGCTCTTACTCCGAGGCCGTTCGCCGGGCGGCCTGAAGCTTCGGCACCTCCGGCCTCGACGAAACAGAAAGACGATTCTCCAGGCACCGATGTGGCAGCAGAGTTGGGTAAGCGGTCGTCGTCGACGATCGCGTCTGGTGGACCTGTGGCCGGACTCCGCCGCTGCTGAGGAGGTCTCCCGGTTACACGGCGCGGCGAGGCCGCTGAATAAGATCGGCTCCAGGCACCTGACGGATCCGGACTCCGCGCCCGTTCCGGCGGAGCACGAGGAGACAGCGACTTGACATCCTCCCCCTCGTAAACGAGGGGGATTCCCACGGTCGCCCGTGAGGGTTCCTGCTTCACCGCCAGTCGCCCGCCAGGAGAAATCCCCTTTGAGGTCTTACACCGGCTCCACAGGCGTTTTACCTCTCCGCCAGCCCGGCGGCGAGGATGTTCTTCGCGGCGTTGACGTCCCGGTCATGGGCGGCGCCGCAGGCACACACCCAGTCCCGGACGCCCAACGGCATGGACCGCTGGATCGCCCCGCACGCCGAGCACAGCCTGGAGGAGGGGAACCAGCGGTCCACGACGAGGAGTTCCCGCCCGTACCAGGCGGCCTTGTACTCCAGCATGGACCGCATCCGACGCCAGCTCGCATCCGAGATCGCGCGGGCCAGGCTGTGGTTCCTCACCATGTTGCGCACGGTGAGGTCCTCGATCACGACCGTTTGGTTCTCACGGACGAGACGAGTGGTGACCTTGTGCAGGTGATCACGGCGCCGATCACCGATCCGGGCATGGACGCGGGCGACCTTGAGTTTCGCCTTCCGCCGGTTGTTCGACCCCTTCTCCGTGCGGGCGAGGCTGCGCTGAGCCTTGGCCAGGCGCTTGCGGTCGGCCCGCTCGTGCCCGGGGTTGACGATCTTCTCCCCGGTGGAGAGGGTGACCAGGGCGGTGAGGCCCGCGTCCACCCCAACCGTACTCGCGGCCGGGGGAGCGGGGTGATGCGCTCCTCGACCAGCAGGGACACGAACCAGCGCCCGGCCGCGTCCCTCGACACGGTCACCGTGGACGGCTCGGCCCCCTCGGGCAGCGGACGCGACCACACGATGTCCAGTGGCCCGTTCATCTTCGCGAGGGTGATCCGGCCGTCCTTCCATCGGAAGGCGCTACGGGTGTACTCGGCGCTCGCCCGGGACTTCTTACGGGACTTGAACGTGGGGTACTTCGCGCGTTTGGCGAAGAAGTTGGAGAACGCGGCCTGCAGGTGGCGAAGCGCCTGCTGGAGCGGGACCGAGGACACCTCGGACAGGAACGCGAGGTCCTCGGTCTTCTTCCACGCGGTGAGCGCGGCCGAGGACTCCACGTAGGAGACGCGGCGGCCTTCCTGGGTGTAGGCGCGGGTGCGGTGTTCGAGGGCTTTGTTGTAGACGAGGCGGGCGCAGCCGAACGTGCGAGACAGCTCCGCTGCCTGCTCGTCCGTCGGGTAGAAGCGGAACTTGAATGCCCGCTTCACGATCTGCGCCATGTTTCACACCCTACTGCAAGATCAGTTAAGTGTTGGGTGGGGTGGGTCGTGCGGGTCCAGGCACGCTCAGGCGCTAGAGCGCCTTCCCGCTCCCGTTTCCTCCCCGGCCTGAAGGCCGGGGTATCCACGGGAGTTATTAGATGAACGACGCGATATGGGCCGGGACGGTCACGATCACCGGGCACGAGCAGGCCGAGTTGGAGGCGTACCTGGCCCGGCCGCTGGGCGAAGAGCCGCGCGGCGGTGTGGTGGTGATCCACCACCTGCCCGGGTACGACGACGCGACCAAGGAGATCGTCCGCAGGTTCGCGGCGCGCGGGTACGCGGCGATCTGCCCGAACCTGTACTCCCGCGAGGGGGCCGGGGTCAGCCCCGACGACCAGGCCGCCGCCGTGCGGGCCAAGGGCGGGGTCCCGGACGAGCAGCTCGTCGGGGATGTCGCCAGGGCTGCGGCGTACCTCAACTCCCTCGACCACGCCAACGGCAGGATCGGTGTGATCGGATTCTGCTCGGGCGGGCGGCAGACGTTCCTGGTGGCCTGCTCGCTCCGGATCGACGCGGCGGTGGACTGTTACGGCGCCTTCGTGGTGAACACCCCGCCCGCGGAGTTCCCGCTCCAGCACAAGCCGCTGATCTCCATGGCCGCCGACCTGTCCTGCCCGCTGCTGGGGTTGTTCGGCGCCGAGGACAGGTTCCCCGGGCCGGAGGAGGTCGCGGTGTTGGAGGCCGAGTTGGAGAGGCTGGGCAAGGAGCACGAGTTCCACTCCTTCGAGGGCGCGGGACACTCCTTCTTCGCCACCGACCGGCCCGCGTACCGGCCCGCCGCCGCGGTGGAGGGCTGGAAGAAGATCTTCAATTTCTACGGCCGTCACCTCAGCGCCTGACCGGAGCGACCAGCATGTGCACCTATCTCACCGAGAAGATCGAACTCGACGGCGCCGGCAAGGGCGGCACCGGCTGGTTCACGCTCAGCCAGGGCGCGGTCTACGTCGACCACCCCTACCATGCCTGTCACGAGCACACGGTGAACATCGACTTCACCAACCCGGCCGAGGGCCCCTCGGCGCGGGTCGCGGTCGAGCTCACCGAGGAGTCGGCGCTGGCACTGATCGACGCCATCCAGAAGGCCCTGGCCGCGGCGCCTCCGGGACTCGCCTCCGGCCGCCGCTGAGGCGTGTTTCGCGGGGGTCCTGCCGCCGCCCCTCGTCGTGCTCAAGCCACGCGTGCAGCCGCTCGCCGCCCTTGCCGAAACCGGGCCATGTGTCCAGGTCGGGACCGGTGACGAAGCCGTCCACCGACATCGAGATGTCCGCCTCAACGATTGTCATGCCCGGGTAGACGCACTCCGGCCGGAATGTCACCGATGATTCGGCCGACTTTTTTCGTCGGTACAGGTATGAACATTGCTGTGGACGCCACGAGGTTCGCGGACCTGACCCGCCGCTACCACCATGAACTGCAGGTCCATTGTTACCGGATGCTCGGATCGTTCGACGCGGCCGAGGACCACGTGCAGGAGGTGTTCCTGCGGGCGTGGCGGTCCAGGGACACGTTCGAGGAGCGGTCCAGCGCCCGGACCTGGCTGTACCGCATCGCCACGAACGCGTGCCTGGACACCCTGCGGCGCACGACCCCGCCGCCGCAGCCGTACCCGGACCAGTTGCTCGACGAGCGCCCCGGCCCCGACACGATGGCCGTCGGCCGCGAGACGATCTCCCTGGCGTTCCTCGCCGCAATCCAGCTGCTGCCGCCCCGCCAGCGGGCCGTGCTCATCCTGCGCGACGTGCTGTCCTGGCCGGCGAGCGAGGCCTCGGCGCTGCTCGACACGACCACGCCGGCGGTCAACAGCGCCCTGCAGCGGGCCCGGGCGACGCTGCGCGAGCGGTGGCCGGGCGGTCGTCTGGAGTGGTCACCCGCTGGCGAACCGGACCCGGCGCAGCGCGAGTTGCTGGAGCGGTACATCGCCGCGCACGAACGGGCCGACCCGCAGGCCCTGGTCGACCTGTTGCGTGAGGACGTCCGGCTGACCATCGAGCCCGGCATCGGCGAGTGGACCGGCAAGGCCGCGGTCGCCCGGGCGCTGCGCCGGGACATGCACTCCCTCGGCCGGTGGCGGATGCTGCCGACGGCCGCGAACCGCCAGCCGGCGGCCGCCGCCTACGTCCGCGGCGCCGGTGACACCGTGTTCCGCCCCTTCGTGCTGATCGTGCTGCGCTCGGAGGCGGGCCTCCTCGCCGCGATGGACGTGTTCGAAGCACCCGGCCTGTTCAGCGCGTTCGGCCTCCCGGCGAGCCTGGACCACTAGGGTTTGGGCGGCCGGGCCTGGTATGTAGCCAGAGGCGGCCCAGGGGCCGTACGGAACGCTCAGGGTCGCGGGGTGGCGGCGAAGCCGTAGTTCTTGAGGGTGATGGCGTCGGACCTGTCGGCCATTCTCTCGACCAGACCGGCCCATGGCATGTGGGGTAGCAGTCTGATCGACAGGTTGCGCAGCCGGATGACCGACCGCGTCTTGGGCACGAAGCCCTTGACGCCGCCCGGCGGGAGCTTCTGGCTCTGCTGGACGAAGCCGCGCATCTCCCGCTCGTACGCGGCAAAGGCGGCCGGATGGTCCCCGCCCGCCTCGGCCAGCTCTCCGGCCAGCACGTAGGCGCCGACCACCGCCAGCCCGGTGCCGCCGCCGCCCAGCGGCGACGGGCTGTATCCGGCGTCGCCGAGCAGCACGACCCTGCCGCGGGACCAGGTGTCCATGACGACCTGGGTGGCCGCGTCGAAATAGAAGTCGGTGGCCGCCGCCATCTCCCTGAGCATGGCGGGCACCTGCCAGCCCGCTCCGGCGAAGACCTCGGCCACAATCTGCTTCTGCCTCCGCACATCACCGTGGTCGAGCGGCTTCGAGGCGAAGCCGAACAGGACCTTGACCTCCTCGGCCCGCCGGGACGGGCGCAGCGCCGCCACCCTCCTGCCCGGCATGTTGTGGAACAGCTCCCAGTCCTGGATGCCGAAGACGTTGGGCGCGGTGAAGTACGCCAGGTAGCAGCCGAGCTCGCGGCCGAAGCGCGCCTCCTCGCCGAAGGCCAGGGACCGGGTCACCGAGTGCGCGCCGTCCGCGCCCACCACCAGGTCGAAGACGCGCGACGCGGACCGCTCGAAGGTGACCCGTACACCGTCGTGGGTCTGGGTCAGCGAGGTGATCGTGTCGTCGAAGACGTACTCCGCCTCGTCCCCGGTCGCCCGGTGGAGGATGTCGACCAGGTCGCCGCGGAGGATCTCCACCTCACCGACCAGGCCGTTTCCACCGAGGAAGGAGGCGGGCATGTCGGCCACGCGCCTGCCGGTGGCGTCCACGTAGGACATCCCGCCGGAGTCGACGGCCGCGCGTCGGACCTCGTCAAGGAGCCCCATCCGCCTGACCACGTCGACGGAGACGCCGCGCAGGTCGACCGTGTGGCCCTGGGCGCGCGGAGCCGGGGCTCGCTCGATCACAGTCGGGGTGAAGCCGTGGCGATGTAGCCAGTAGGCCAGGGCGTGCCCCGCGATACCG
The DNA here is from genome assembly GCF_050943795.1 of Streptosporangium sp. CA-115845. Lineage (NCBI taxonomy): Bacteria > Bacillati > Actinomycetota > Actinomycetes > Streptosporangiales > Streptosporangiaceae > Streptosporangium > Streptosporangium sp. CA-115845. The sequence goes on from NZ_CP191988.1 coordinate 9,822,653, forward strand.
GCACCGGAGATCAGAATGCTCTTCATAAGCGCTCCCTGCTTGGCGATGCGTATACCGTACGCATAGTGCGCTTACCTTGTAAATTATGCCCTAGTGCACCAAAATTACAGCAGCATGTGACCAGGTCGTTGAGGAAATGGTGCACTAGGGCACCGGGAGGGCGGACAGTGGACGAGACAGAGCCTCCGTACCTGCGGATCGTCGCCGAGTTGCGGCGGCGCATCGCGACGGGGCGGCTACGCCCGGGCGACCGGGTGCCCTCGACCCGGCAGATCATCCAGGAGTGGGGCGTGGCGATGGCGACCGCCGGCAAGGTGCTGGCGACCCTGCGCCGGGAGGGGCTCGTGCGGGTCGCACCCGGCGTCGGGACCCTCGTCGCGGACGGTGCCGTCGCGGACACCGGCCCCTCCCGCAGGCCCGTGCCCGAGCTCACCAGGGAACGGATCGTGCGCGCCGCGATCGGGATCGCCGACGTCGAGGGGCAGGCGGCCCTGTCCATGCGCCGGATCGCGACCGGCCTGGAGGTCTCGGCGATGTCGCTCTACCGGCACGTGTCGGGCAAGGAGGAGCTGATCATGCTCATGACCGACACCGTGCTGGCCGAGTGCGCGCTCGATGAGCCGCCACCGGGCTGGCGGGCCCGGCTGGAGCTGACCGCCAGGACGCAGTGGGCCCTCTACCACCGCCACCCCTGGCTGGCCCAGCTCACCTCGTTCACCCGCCCACTGCCCACGCCCAACGCGATGGCCCAGGCCGAGTGGGCGATGCGCGCGGTGGACGGCCTCGGCCTCGACCCGGCCACGATGGTCCACGTGTACGTCACCGTGGCCAACTACGTACGCGGAACCGCGATCAACCTGGAGGCCGAGACCGAGGCCGCGCAGCAGACCGGCATGACCGACCAGGAGTGGCTCGACTCGGCGGTGCTCCCGCGCATGGCGGAATTCCCGCTGCTGTCGAGCATCCCGCCCGACTCTCTCGACCTGGACACGCTCTTCGAGTTCGGCCTGCGGCGCCTGCTGGACGGCCTGGAGGTGTTCATCGAGGCCCCCCGGTCGAAGATGCGGTGACCAGGAACCGGGCTCGGGGCGCCGCATCCCTGTGCCGCGTCAGTAGTCCTGGCCAGGGGGGATGTTCACGTCCTCGCTGTTGTCGGGGCCGTCGTCGTTCGACGGGGGCTGCGCGGGCCGGCAGCTCTGGCCGCAGCCGCCGAACCGTGCCGAGTTGATCGGGGTGAACGACGTCGGCTCGACGTTCCTCAGCGCCGCCAGCATCGTGTCCTTCCAGATCGGGCCCGGGATGCTGCCACCGAAGACCGAGCCGTAGTAGCGGCCGCCGATCGTGACGCCGGTCAGCTTGTACTTCTGCGAGCCTCGCGGGTCGCCGATGCTGACCGCGCCGGCCAGGTCCGGGGTGAACCCGGCGAACCAGGCGGTGGCGTAGCCGTCGGTGGTGCCGGTCTTGCCCGCCGCGTCGCGGCCGATGCCGCCGACCGCCCGCATCGTGCCCTTGGTGAACACCCCGGACAGCACGTCCGCCGCCGCGTCGGCGACCTCGGGGTCGAGCGCCTGACGGCACTTGGGCTCGTAGTCGGTGACCTTGCCGTCGCGGTCGGTGATCCGGGTGATCGCCATCGGCGCGCAGTACTTACCGCGCGCGCCGATCGCGGCGTACGCGTTCGCCACGGTCACCGGGTCCATCTCGTTGATGCCGAGCGTGAACGTCTCGTACTCCTGGAGCGCGAGCCCGTCGGAGCGGTGGATACCCAGCGACTTGGCGATCTTGACCGTGTCACAGAGCCCGACGTGCTGCTCCAGGGTCATGAAGAAGGTGTTCACCGAACTCCAGGTACCGGTCTGCAGGGTCCGCCAGCCGGGTGAGCCCTCGTCGTTGGTCACGGTGTGGGTCGGGTCACCGATGTTCTCACCCTTGCAGTTCTTGAACGCCGAATAACCCGGGGCGAGGTAACCGGCGCCGACGTTGAAGCCGTCGTCGACCTTTATGCCCTTGTTCAGCGCGTTGAGCAGCGTGAACGTCTTGAAGGTCGAGCCGGCCTGGAAACCGACGCCACCGCCGTGCGCGGCGTCCGCGACGACGTTGTAGGAGATCTCGTTCCTGGCCTTGCGCTGACCGTACGCCCGGCTGGCCGCCATGGCCTTGATCGCCCCGGTGCCCGGCTGGACCAGGGCCTCGGCCGCCACCGGGTTGTCGGCGGGATTGACCCACTTCCTGATCGCCCGGTCCGCCGCCGCCTGCATAGTCGGGTCGATGGTGGTCCTGATCGTCAGACCGCCGCGGTTGAGGAACGCCAGACGCTCCTTGCCCGTCTTCCCGAAGTCAGGATTTTTCAGGATCTCGTTGCGGACGTAGACGCAGAAGTACGGATAGTCGCCGGCCTCGCAGCCACCGGGCAGCTTCGTACCCTTGTAGCCGAGCTTGGTGGCCTTCGCCTCGGCCGCCTCGGCCGTGGTGATCTTGCCCAGCTCGGCCATCCGGTTCAGCACCACGTTGCGCCGGTTCAGCAGCCGCTCACGCTGCTTCGCCCCCAGGTTGGGGTCGGTGGCGTTGGGGTCCTGCACGGCGCCGGCCAGCGTCGCCGCCTGCGGCAGGGTGAGCTTGGCCGCCGTCACGCCGAAGAACCGCTTGGCCGCCGCCTCGACGCCATAGGCACCCGCGCCGAAGTAGGCGATGTTCAGGTACTTCTCCAGGATCTCGTCCTTGGAGTACTTCTGCTCCACCGCCATCGCGTGGCGCAGCTCGTTGAGCTTGCGCGCGTAGCTGGCCTCCAGCGCCTTGTCCTTCTCCGCGTCGGTCTCGGCGGAGTTGAGCAGCACCTGCTTGACGTACTGCTGGGTGATGCTGGAGCCGCCCTGGCTCACCCCGTCCGCCTGGAGGTTCTTGGCGAACGCGCGGAGGGTGCCCTCGATGTCGATCGCACCGTGCTCGTAGAACCGGTAGTCCTCGATCGAGACGATCGCGGTCTTCATGACCTCGGCCACCTTGTCGAGCTTGACGACCTCGCGGTACTCCTCGTAGAACCGTGCGATCTCCCTGCCCCTGGCGTCCTGCACGACGGTGACCTCCGCCGGCGGAGGTTCGACGAGTTCCTCGGGGTTGAGGTTCAACCCGTTGGTCGCCGACACGATGCCGAGCCCCGCACCCCCCACGGCCGGTAGTGCGATCCCCGCGACCAGCACACCCGCCGCCGTCCCCACGGCGGCAAGACGCATGATCTTCGACGCGGCCCCCGGCTTCCCCTTACCCCGTTCTGACATAAGCGGAGATTCTAGGCTTTAACTCTGTTCTGTGCACATAAAGCGCTTTCTTTCACATAGTGCACAGTGCCGGTTATCTCCGGAGAGTTCTGGATCACCCGTGAACAGACAGCTTAGGGGACCCCGCCGAGGCCGTGAACGAGGATGGTCGCGATGCGATCCCGGGTCGGAGGTTGAGGGGCTGAGATCATTCCGGACAGATCACCGCTGAACGGCCATCCTGGTGTAGGAGATCGCCATTTCCATCTTGACCTCAACTTAACTTCAGGGTCGAGGCTGCGCATACGAGGCTGATCGAGACGGAGAGGTCATGATGCGCGCGATCCAGGTGCGGGAGTTCGGTGGTCCTGAGGTGCTGGTGTACGAGGAGGTTCCCGATCCGGTGGCCGGTCCGGGACAGGTCGTGGTGGGACTGACCGTCGCCGACGTCATCTACCTCGACACGCTGCTGCGCGGAGGCTGGGGGCAGGACTTCTTCCCCCGCCGACTTCCGTACGTACCCGGCGGCGGCGGAGCGGGGCGGGTGCTGTCCGTCGGGGAGGGGGTGGATCCGGGCTGGGTCGGGCGCCGCGTCGTCGCCAGGACGTCCACCGGCTACGCCGAGCAGATCGTCGCCACCGTGGAGGAGACGGTGGAGGTGCCTGAGGGGTTGGGGGCTCGGGAGGCGGCGGCCGTACTGCACGACGGCGTCACCGCGCTGAACCTCGCCCGTGTGGCGGGGATCGAGAAGGGCGAGTGGGTGCTGGTGACCGCCGCCGCCGGCGGGGCGGGTTCGCTGCTGGTGCAACTGGCACGCGAGGCGGGCGCCCGGGTCGTCGCGGCGGCCCGGGGCGAGCGCAAGCTGGCGCTGGCCCGCGAGCTGGGTGCGGAGGTCACGGTCGACTACTCGCAACAGGGGTGGGAGCGCCGGGTACGCGAGGCGGCCGGCGGCGCGGGAGTCGACCTGGTCTTCGACGGCGCGGGCGGAGATCTCGGCAGGGCGGCGTTCGAGGCGGCGGCCAGAGCCGGCCGGTTCGTCACCTACGGCACCGCAGGCGGCGGGTTCGCCGACATCGACCCCCGGGCTGCCGAGGAGCGACAGGTCCGGGTGACCAACGCGCTGGAGGCCGGACCACCCGCTCAGGCCATCGTACGGGAACTGCTCACGCGGGCACTCGCGTTGGCTGCGGAGGGACGGATCCGGCCGGCCATCGGCGCGACCTACCCGTTGGACCAGGCGAGGGACGCCCACACCTCACTCGCGGAACGCAGCACGGTCGGCAAGTCGCTGCTGCTCATCTGAGAACACGCGGCACACAATGTCCCTGACCACAAACCACCAGGCCGACAACTCGGTCATGACCGATACGGCCCTTCCCCCGCTAATGCTCCGTTCCTCAACGGAGGTTGCGAACGCGCTGCAGGGAACCTGGGATTGTCGGGTCTGCCTTCCTGATGCCGGGCCCAAGGTGGATCTGTACTTCCGGTAAGGAACGTCGCACTAATGTCCTTAACGAGCACGACGGCAAGCGGGCTGCAAGCGGGCTTCACACAATGGCTGGTATGAAAGCCTCCCCCACCGGACGCCTCAGCATGCCTCTCCGGCTCGCCGCCGGCGCGACCCTCGTACTCCTGACCATCACCGGATGCGGTGCCGGCGTTGACACGCCCCAGAACGATCAACCCGTTCCGGCACGCGTGACCAGCACGGCGGCCACCGAGACCACCCCACCCGCGGAGAAAAGCGAGCCGACCGAGGCCGAGGCCGAGACGGGCGACCCGGCCCAGGCCCAGGCGGCTGTGCAGCCGGGTGGGACCCTCGTCGACGGCAGCACCGTCGCGGCCGAGCTCACCCGCGCCGGGCAGCGGGACAAGTTCACCCTGGACCTGGGCGACACCAGGGAGTTCTACATCACCGACATGACCGGTGACGATATCCAGCTCCTGGTGTTCTCCGAGGTCGACGGCCTGCCGGTCAACCCGTCCAGCATCGCTCTCAGCTGGGGCACTTCGGTCGTCAAGCTGACCAAGGCGGGCAGGCACCGGCTGGAGGTCTTCGGGAACACCAACGTCATCGGGTCGTACGGTCTCAGGATCGCGACGGTGAAGGTCCGCACGTTCCCGGCGACGATCGGCCTGCAGATCGGCGGGGGCAACCCGGACGGCGCGGGACGGCTGGATGTCCCAGGACGCATCGACCGCTTCGAGTTCGACGCGGACGGCGCGTCGGCCATCAAGATCCTCGGTGGGGCCGGGGCGTGCACGGCTATCGAGCTGGAGCTCACAGATGCCGCGGAGAAGAACGTCGCCGGCCCACGGCAGCCCATCCCACTCTGCGGATACGAGTTCGACATCCCGCTCTCCAATGGAGACGGCAGGTATGCGCTCGTGGTCAGATCAGGTACGGCGAAGACCGGGGCATACTCGTTCCAGATCGCGCGAGCGGGTTGAACGTCGACCGGACGCCTGGGGATGCCTCGGCCTTCAGGACCCCAACTCGTTTTCGCTCTCCGTGACCTGTATGTCCGGCACCGGATGAGGCGTCTCCGAACCTTGACCGGGCTTCTCCCACGGGTTTCCCGGTCAGCGTTCGGTGCGGGGCCGCCAGACATCGACCAGAGATAAGCAGGCAACGGAGTCCTACAGGCCGGGGAGGACGTCACGTGCCGGTCCCGGGTCAGGACCGGCTCAGGCTCCCGCGATACTCCAGCGCGCCGGCGCCCTCCTGGCCCACGAAGTCCAGCGTCGCCGGGTCCTTCAGAGTGAGGGTCATGTCTCCCCCCACACACTGATTCCGCTGCATGCGGGTCAGGTCGAGCACGTTCTCGGGCCTGACCCGGGTCAGCATGACCTGCTGCTCGCACGCATCGGCCCGCCATGTGCCGGCCGACTGGTCACTCAGCAGGGTGAGCGTGACGTCGACGGTCTTCTTCCGATCGTCCTGCGAGACGACCTGGCCCGTCCACGTTCCGGCGAACGCCTCCGGGACTCCGCCTCCCGGTTGGACCGAGGGCGGCGTCGATGGCGGTGTCGACGGTGGCGGGGAAGCCGGTTGCCCGCCTGCGGCCGTGCGTGATCCGGAGTCCCTGCCGCTACTGGTAACGGCCTCCGGCCTCGCCGCGCCGTCGCTGGAGGAGCCACCGAACGTCCCTGTCGCGTACAGCGCCGCTGCCGTCACGAGCACCGCGGCGGCACCGGCGATCGCGATCAGGACGGCAGGCCTCCGCACCCGTCGGGGCACCGGCGCATCATGCCGCGGTGCCGTTTCCCGCACCGCCGTGTCGGAACCGCCGAGATGGCGGGTGGGGGCCAGGCCGTCCGCTGGTCCGGCCGGACCCTGCGCTCCGGACGAATCGGCTGGAAGCAACCTGGTCGGCCCCAGACCGGCCGCGACCGGAACCTGATCCCCCCGCCCGCTCCAGTCAGCGGGAAGGTAGGCGGTGGGCACCGGGCCGACGTCGGGGACCGTGACGGTGGGGGCTCCGGTGTCGACCAGGCGGATCATGAGCGCCCGGGCGGAGGGGCGTACCCCGGGGTCCTTGGCCAGGCAGACCGCCAGCGTCTCCCGCAGGGGCGATGAAATGTCCGTGAGGTCGGGCTCGGCGTTGAGGATCCGGCTGAAGACCGCGGCAACGGTGTCGCTGCCGAACGGCGCCCTGCCGGTAGCGGCGTAGACCATGGTCGCGGCCCAGGAGAACACGTCGGCCGCGGGCGATCCGTGCACGCCGTTGAGCTGCTCGGGAGCCATGTACGGCGGGGTGCCGGACATGGCCGAGGGCATCGTGCTCGCGTCGAGCAACTGGGCGATGCCGAAGTCGACCACCCGTGGGCCGTCCGGGCCGAGCAGCACGTTGGCCGGTTTGAAATCCCGATGGATGACTCCCGCACTGTGGATGGCGGCGAGCGCGGTAGCCATGGCGACCGCCAGCCGATCGAGGTCGCCCCCACGCAGGGGACCCTCGTCACGCACCCGATCCTGCAGTGAGGGCCCCGCGATGAACTCGCTCACGACGTAGGGGTCCGGCCGGTCGGTCTCCGCCTTCAACACCCGGGCCGTGCAGAAAGGGGCCACCCGCAGTGCCGACTGCAACTCCCTGGCCAACCGGCGGCGCGAGGCCGGGTCCGCGCCGCTGCGTAGCACCTTGATCGCCACCCGCTCGCCGGACCGGCCCCACCCTTCGTAGACGATCCCCTGCCCGCCCTCGCCCAGACGCCCGACGACCTCGAACTCCCCCAGCACTCGCGGGTCTCCCGGCTCCAGCGGGCCAGCGGGCATCGGCTCCTCCATGCACGGTCGTCTCCACACACTAGCGATGCGAGCCCCGGCCCACCATGGTCCTCCATCGGGGCGATGGCCAGGGAACCGGAACGGCAGGGAGATCAGGCCATGGGAGCCATCGAGTGGCCTGGAGCCGCCTGGGGGAATCGAACCCAAGCCCCCTTCATGACGAGTGAACGACATGTCCCCAGGGTGGGCAGAGCCCTCTGCGAAATGTGTACCGGAACCTAAAAAGCGACTTTTCGGGCCAACGCGCTTGGTTAGTCGTAGTGGAGGCTGTCCACGCAGGCTGATCCGCACTCTCGCGCGTGGGTGGTCGGCGATGGCCGCCGGGACGCGTCTGCGGGCATACTCGGCGGCTGGTGGCCCGTCGCCGGGCGGGCCGAACGAGTCGTGAGCGTGTGCTGAACTGTTCGGCATGGAATATCCCCGACTCCTTGACTGCCTCGCGGCCGACTTCGGCCGCCTGCGGGCCGTCGTGCCGACCGACCCAACCGCGGTGGTGCCGAGCTGTCCCGACTGGACCGTCGCCGACCTGACCCGTCACATCGGCGAGGTGTACCTGCATAAGACTCTGGCCATGCGCGAGGGCGCCGAGCCCGACCCGTGGCCGCCGAAGGAGCTCGCGGACGAGGAGCCGCTCGCGCTGCTCGACCGGGCGTACGCCGGGCTGCTCGACGAGTTCGGCGCCCGCAAGCCGGGGGATCCGGCCGGCTCCTGGTACACCCCGGATCAGACCGTCGGCTTCTGGATCCGGCGGATGGCGCAGGAGACGGTCATCCACCGCATCGACGCCGAGCTCGGCACCGGGCAGCCGGTCACGCCGGTCCCGGCAGACCTCGCCGTCGACGGCATCGACGAGCTGCTCAAGGTCTTCGTGGCATACAGCGTCGCCGAGTGGGGCGACTACTTCACCGACATCCTGGCCGGCTCGCCGGGCCGGACGTACACGGTGCGGACCGACGGCGCGGCGTGGCGGGTGCGGACCGGCCCAGGGCTGTTCGCCGTCGAAGACGGCGCCGGCGACGACGCGGCCGACGTGACCGTGAGCGGCCCGCCGACGGTCGTGCTCCGCTGGATGTGGAACCGGGAGAGTACCGGCGAGCCGAGCGGCGTGACGGTCGAGGGCGCCCCTGAGGCGGTCGAGGAACTGCGGCGCTGCATCGTCATGGCGACGCAGTGAGGCCGGTCGGTCGGCACGGCGTGCTGAGCGATCGGGCCGCCTGCCCCCTTGCCCAACTCGGCGGTCCGATCCGCACCCGGCTCAGGCGGATGACCGCCCAGGCCTCCTGACGCCCTCGTAGTTCACACCAGCCTGATCACGCCGTGACACCCTTTCTGGCACACATTTCGTGGAGGGCTCTGCCCGTCCTGCGAGCGAACCGCCCTGATCCGCGTCGACGGCCCCGTCGATCGTCCAGCCCTGCCGGTTTCCCGGAATGTGTGCCTGAACCGGTTTTCAGGCGGCGTCGACACGGTTAAACCACGCTCTCGCGGAGGGGAGAAGCAGTAGAACGACCACTATGACCGGCAGAACCACGTTGATATTCAGCAAGCTACGCATGCTGAGATCGGAATCCAGAGCAAGCATGGAGACGAAGCCGAGCGCCATGAGGGTTTCGAGCGCGAGCACGGCGATTCGGTCTCGCCTTTCACGATAGACCCACTTACTTGCCAACCAACCGGCCAGGACTGCGATAACGACGCAGAAGCCAACGAACAACAGCACAAGCCCGGAGTTCATGTCGTCAGCTGAGCTCACGAAGACAAAGAGGAGCAGTGCACCACCCGCCAGCGCTTGCACTGCCTGGAGCGACACAATGAACTCGGCGATCTTCATCACGCGCGGCATGCGCTGGGTCTTGCCCGTCTCAACCACGGGAACCTCTTGAGGGGTAGGAGATCACCGGCAATCCCACCTAAGTGTACGGCCTAGGTCACATCCCCTATTGGGGCGTTCCTGTAAGAAACGGGACTTTCTTCGATCAACGCCAGGAAGCCGCACCGGAGTTCCACTGCGCCGACAGCACGTTGCTGCACGGATACGACAAAGGCCCTCCCGAACAAACCGAGAGGGCCTCTGATCTGGAGCCGCCTTGGGGAATCGAACCCCAGCCCCCTTCATGACGAGTTAGGGGACGATCCTGCCGTCTTCCGGGACTGGTCGGACAGGCTCCGTGAGGTCTCTCAGTCCATGGTCGTCCAGACCTGTGGTGGCAGCCGTGTTAGCAAGATCACGCAGATGATGTCGGCTGAGCGTTCTTCACCTGGTCGCGCACCACCGCGGCACCCAGCCAGCGGTCATGAAGAACCCGGCCTTCAGAATCGAGGAGCATCCACAGCCCGACGTCGGGGACGAAGGCGAGCAGGGGGAAGACCAGCGCGCGGAGCGCGGTCCTGCCCGCGCCCAGCCGTCCACCCGTCCGCGCGGCGATGACGCGAATGCCCAGCAGTCGCTTGCCGAGCGTCCGCCCCCACAGCAACTCGGCGCCGCTGCGGCGGTCCTGGCCTCAGGCGTGGAGAAGCCGCAGAAGCCCCGGTCGGCGGTCAGCGGCATCTCCTGGCTCGGCTGCTCATACAAGGAGAACGCGACGGTCTGTTCGTCGGTCGTCCAGGTCGGTCGATCAAGAACAGGGGCCGTGTCCGCGTGCCCTCATCCCTGATCGACGTGCTCGCTCGCCACCTGGCTCCGCGCTGGACGTCGATCGTCAGCCTGCGGCCAGGTCCATGCGGAGGAACTCGGTGATGCGGAGCAGCCTCGGTGGGCGTGGCACCTCATCGGAGAGAGCCTGGAACGCCTCGTCTTTCCCGACGAGGCGTGGGACGGCGAGTTCCACCTCCCTCCCGTCGACCCGGAGCCGCGCCCCGTCGGCCGCCAGGACGTTCCGCACCCAGTCCGAGCGCGATCCATACACCAGAACGAACAGGTAGCCGCCGTCGACAGGGTGCGCATCGAGCGGCGTGCGGTACGTCGTGCCAGAGATGCGACCGACGTGAGTCAGCACCGGCCACGTCCCCCTCGCGATCACGCGAGGGTTGAACACCCGCTTGTTCACGTGCCCCCACCACAGCGGCATCGGCATCGGGATCTCCTTGTCTCACCCCAGCGGGGCGCGTCGCGGGTCAGGCGTTCGCCGAGCTCCCAGCTGACCCCAACCGGGAGGACTTAGGCCCGTAAGGTAGCTTACGGGCGTAAGGTTGGCTTACAAATGTAAGGTTGTCAATCCACCCGTACCCTGGAGCCGTCATGTCACCCTCACCACCGCTACTGCCACGGCAACCGCTCAGCAGAGGTCGCGTGCTGGAAGCCGCGATCCGGGTCGCGGATCGTGGCGGCGTGGAGGCGATCACGATGCGACGGGTGGCGCAGGAACTGGGCGTGCAGGCGATGTCGCTCTACCACCACGTACCGGACAAGGACGCGATCCTCGATGGCGTGGTCGACATGGTGTTCGCGGCGATCGAGCTACCCGGTGCCGAGTGCGACGATTGGCGCGACGCGATCCGTGCGCGCGCTTCCTCCGCGCGTGCGGTCCTGTCGCAGCACAGCTGGGCTCTCGGCCTGATGGACTCCCGTCGCGCCCCGGGGCCGGCGACGCTACGCCACCACGACGCCGTCCTCGGTGTCTTCCGGAAGGCGGGGTTCACGCTGCCGATGGCCGCGCACGCCGTCTCGCTCATCGACAGCTACATCGGCGGGTTTGTCCTTCAGGAGGCGAACCTGCCGGTGACGACGCCGGACGATGTCGAGGAAGTGGCCGGCAGTATCCTCGAGCACCTGCCGGCGGACGAATTTCCGTACCTCACAGAGATGATCGTCGACCATGCCCTGCAACCGGGCTACGACCACACGAGCGAGTTCGGCTACGGCCTGGCCCTCATTCTGGATGCGCTCGAAGCTCGCCGGAGGCAGAGCCCAGTTAACGGTGTATCTCGATCGTGATCGCCGCGGGGCACGTTCCTTCCAGGGAACAACCGCGGTGACAACTACCCGGACCGTGACGCGAGTGGCAAGCATCCGGCTTCGTGTTGATACCTTCCACCAGGAAGAAGACCCGGTTCGTACGGCGCCGCGCCAGGACAGCCACGACATCATGACCAGGAGGCTCCCGCTTGCCTGCTGCGAGTCCGCCCCCATGTCGCCCGAGTCCTGGAACGACTCGCGCCATGCTGTTTGTTAAGGAGGGCCGCCCCTCCAAGGCGCTCACCCTGGCTCAGGCGGAAGCCGTGCTCAAGGCGTCCGGGGGCAGCCGGATGCACGCCTCATCGTGGTCGCTCTGCTCACCGGAGCGCGAACCGAGGAGCTTCGGGCGCTGACGTGGTCACATGTGGATCTGAAGAGCAGGACAAAGGCCAACCCACGGGTGCCGCCACATGTGACCGTGTGGCGCTCCATGCGGACCGGTGGGCACACGAAGACCCAGAGCCGGCGCTGCCCGACCACTGTGTGAAGGCGCTCATGCCCCATCGGGAGCAGCAGGACAAGGACCGCGCCTCGGCGGGTGAACGATGGCAGGAGCACGACCTCGTGTTCGCGTCGGCGGTGGACACTCCGTTGGACGCGGCCAACGTGCGACGGGCCTTCCGGCTGATCATCAAGGGCGCCGGCCTCGACCCGGCCCAACGGTCTGGCCGACGAGGTGATGGAGCGTCTGCTTCGCGCCTACCACACCGAGGGGCTCAACATCGCCGACCCGCAGACACTGGAGCGCCTGGGGGTCGAGGCCGGGTTGGATACCACCGAGGTGCGCACCACCCTGGCCGGTGACGCCTACGCCCAGGACGTCAGGGCCGATGAACGCCGCGCCGCCGAGCAGGGCGTCATCGGTGTTCCTTCGATAGTGATCGACGGAAGACCCCCCGTCTCGGGTGTCCAGTCGCCCGCCGAGCTCCGGCGGCTACTGGAGGACGCCTTGGCCGCGTCACATGCCGTACCAAGGCACGCGTAGCCCAGACCAACCGGGAGTGGCCTCTAATGGGGTGAATCGAACCCCAGCCCCCTTCATTACGAGTTAAAACACGATCGTCCAGAACCGTCCATCGCTGTCTTCCAGACCTGGTGGGGTGGGCCTTTGGGGTTCCTCAGTCCATGGTCGTCCAGGACCTGTGGCCAGCACCCGCGTTAGCAAGATCATGCCGATGGTCGCCGGTTACATCTGAGGCTGAGCGCCCCGTACCCGGTCGCGTACCACTGCGGCACCCAACCAGCGGTCATGAAGAACCCGGCCTTCGGGATCAAGGAGCATCCACAGCCCACCCAGGAGGAGACACAACAGCCCGACGTCGGGGACGAAGGCGAGGAGGGGGAAGGTCAGCGTGCGGAGCGCGGTTCTGCCCGCGCCCAGCCGTCCGCCCGTCCGCGCGGCGATGACCCGAACACCCAGCAGCCGCTTGCCAAGTGTCCGCCCCCACAGAGCGTGCTGTACCCCGAAGTAAAGGAACAGCCCGGACAAGATGACCAGCTCCTCGAGGTCCGTACCGACCTGAAACAGGTCGACCTGCACCAAAAGCCCGAACCCCATCCGGAACCCGGAGCCGAAGCCGATCAAGGGCCAGACCGGTCCCACGACAACACCCAGGACGGCAACGGCGATCAGATAGTCGACCAGGGCCGCCGCCGGCCGCCGCCACACCATCCCGGCCCGTAACGCAGTCGGCTCGTCCTCGGTGACAGGCCGCATCTCGCGCGACGCGGCGAACACCAGCGCCGCGGCCGCCAGGAGACACAGCTGGGTGATCCCCCACCCGCCGGTGCTGAACAGCGGGATCGTCCCGCCGTAGATTCCCCGCCCGCTGTACAACCAGGCGAGAAGTTCGATGCCCGCGATCAGGACGAGGAGTCCCGCCACCCGTTGGCCTGTCGCCCGGGGATCCCTGCGGCCGAGACACGCAAGGAGGCCGAGCAGGACCACGAGAGCCGGAACCGCCCAGTCCTCCGTGATCGTCATGACCGTTTCGAGATCACGGCCCAGCGGGGCAAACGGCGACAGCGTCGTTCCGCTGTCGTACAGGCCCACGACCCCGTAGATCGGGTCGGCCCCCGCATGGGTCCGGGTGAACTCCTCAGCAGCGAGGCGCTCGCGCCACGACTCCCAGGTCGGCAAGGCGGCGACGGCCGCAGCCGCCACCCATACCGACAGCGCTGATCGCGATAACCGGGAGAACTGCGGCACAATGCTCCTTTCGCCCTGGGAGCGACACCCTACGATGCCCCGGCACGCAGCACAGACCCGACGGCCGGGCCTGGCACCACACCACAGAGCCGGTTTCCCACGGACTACGACGCGGTCAGCGCTCGCCGTGCGGGATCTCCATCGCCGGTAGCACGTCCGTGACGACGTGGTCCGCCTCGTCCCCCGGTCGGCCCAGACCGTACGGAGGCCGGCCGCCCGTCCCCTGCCGATGCCGGCCACCAGATGATCACCGACCATCCATCCCCCATCGGCAAGAGCCATACCGCACCGCTGCCTGGCCGCCGCGCCGGCCAGGGTGGAGCTCACCGAGACCGTCAGGGCGCTGGTGGTCAAACGGCCGGGGCCGCGGCCGGCCGTTCCGGCCGAGAACGTCGAGTGGAGCGACGGCCTGACCTACCACCCCGTCGCACTACCGGTCACCTCGGCCGGCCCCGGCTCCTGACGCGAGGAGCCGGGACCGGCCCGTGTTCTCGCCAACTCTTCCCTCACCCCCGAGGAAGGAAAGAGCATGGCCTGGCGAGAATGCGCGGGTGGCTAGTTCTCCTCGTACGGCGCGGGCGGCTGCAGAGAGGCGCACCCCTCGTGGACCCGTTCCCAGGCGGCCGACTTGGGTTTGACCTCCTTGAAGTCGGCAGGCTTCTCCTCATCCTTGTCGATGGACTGCCAGACGCCGCCCTTACGCAGGCACTGGGCCCACGCGGCGAACTTGACGTCGTCCTCGGATGAGGACGGTTCGGAGCCACCGAGGATCACCCAGTCCCACTCCTTGCAGGCCTTCATGGCGGCGTCGAGCTGGGCCTGGGTGCTCTTGGTGACGGCATTGGTGTCGAGGTCTTGTCCCCTGACCGGGTCCGGGATGTCGATCTTGTTCTCCCGCATGCACCCTGCGAACTTCACCGCGGCCTCGTGCCAGCTGGGCTTGGCTGAGGCAGAGCTCGCGGAAGGGCTCGAGGCACTGGCGAAGCTCTGGGCTCCGCACGCCGTGCTCAGCGCCAGGGTGGGTAGGACGGCCAGAACGGCGAGGCGCCGCTTGGTGATCAACACGGTTTCCTCCGATGGGTCGAACGACTGCCCAACACCCTGGCCCTCCTCTGTGAGCGGCCCGTCCGCGCCATGTCATGAACGTGTAATAGCATCCAAGACCGGACAAATCGCGAGTCGGAGCCGCCGATACTGGAACGCATGGCTCGCGTGTTGCTGATCGAGGACGACCCGAACGTCAGGGACGCTCTGACGCTCGCCCTCAAGGGCAGGGGGCACGAGGTCGAATCGGCGGCATCCGGGGAGGAAGGGCTGGAGCGGCTGGCACGCTTCGCCGCCGACGTGGTCGTGCTCGACCTCATGTTGCCCGGCATCGACGGGTTCGAGGTCTGCCGGCGCATCCGCGCGGCCTCCTCCACCTCGATCGTGATGCTGAGCGCGCGGGGCGACGACTTCGACGTGGTCGGCGGGCTGGAGGCCGGCGCGGACGACTACGTGGTCAAGCCGGTGCGGCCGCAGGTGCTGGAGGCCCGGATCAGGGCGGTGCTGCGCCGTACCGACGGTGTGCCCTCGCCCGTGGAGACCTACGGCGCGCTGTGCGTGGACCGCGCCTCCCTGACCGTGAGCAGGGGCGGGCGGCAGGTCGCGCTGCCGCCGATGGAGTTGCGGCTGCTGCTGTATCTGTCGGCCGCGCCCGGGCAGGTCTTCAGCAGGCAGCAGTTGCTGGAGTCGGTGTGGGAGCACGACTACCTGGGCGACTCGCGGCTGGTGGACGCGTGCGTGCAGCGGCTGCGCGCCAAGATCGAGGACGTGCCGGCCGAACCGAGATACGTGCAGACCGTACGCGGATTCGGTTACCGCTTCGGGCCGATATGACCTGGCTGCGAGGGTTGCGGGCCCGGCTGGTGATCACGTTCGTGCTGGTGGGCGGGCTGAGCGCGGTGGGGGCCGCCGGGCTTACCTACTACAAGGCGCAGAACAATCTGCTGGGCGGGGTGCAGGACCGGCTGCTGAAGGACTTCAGGAACCGGGTGCTGCTGCTGTCGCGCGACGTCGCGCTGCCCGCCGGTGACGAGGAGCTCGCCCTGCTGGCCGAGGACCTGGAGGTGGGCGACCGCGAGGTGTACGTGGTCAGGGACGGCGCCATCCCCAGCGACGCCCGTATCACCGCCGAACTGCGCGCGAGCGTTCTGCGGCGCCCTGAGCTGGCCTGGCAGCGGGTGGTGCGCGACGGCGTGCCGTACCTCGTGGGCGGCAGCAGGGTCATGCTCCGCGCGGGCGGCACGCCGTCAGGGATCACCGTCTATCTCGTCGAGTCGCTCGCGCAGGCCGCCGCCGACGAGGCGGCCGTGCTGCGCGCCGCGCAGGCGGCGGCCCTACCCGTCGTGCTGCTGGCGGTGCTGGCCGGGCTGCTGGCCGCGCGCGGCGTGCTGCGCCCGGTCGCCGACCTGGACCGCGCGGCCCGGCGGCTGGGCGAAGGGCGGCTGGAGACCCGCCTGCCCGTGCGCGGCGGCGACGAGCTGGCACGGCTGGCGGGACGGTTCAACGAGACCGCCGCCGCGCTGGAACGCTCGGTCGGCGAGCTGCGTGAGATGGAGGCCAGGTCGCGGCGGTTCGTCGCCGATGTCTCCCACGAGCTGCGCACCCCGCTGGCCGCCGCCACCGCCGTCACCGACGTCCTCGAAGCCGGCGCCGACCGGCTGGACGCCGACGCCGGGACCGCCGCCCGGCTGATCACCGCCGAGGTCGCCCGGCTCACCAAGCTCGTCGACGACCTGATGGAGATCTCCCGCTTCGACGCCGGAGCCGCCGTGCTCAACCTCAACGACGTGGACGTCGGCGCCGCGGTCGCCGCCTGCCTGCGCTCACGCGGCTGGAGTTCCGGTGTCACCACGGACCTACCGCCGGACATCCGTGTTCCCCTCGACCCACGCCGTCTGGACGTCATCGTCGCCAACCTCGTCGGCAACGCGCTTCGGCACGGCGCGCCGCCCGTCACGGTCCGGGTGCGCGCCACCGGTCAGGCCGTCGCCATCGAGGTCGCCGACCATGGGCCGGGCCTGCCCGCCGACGTCCTCCCGCACGTCTTCGAGCGCTTCTACAAGGCCGACGCCGCCCGCGCCCGCTCCGAAGGCAGCGGCCTGGGCCTGGCCATCGCCCGCGAGAACGCCCTCCTGCACAAGGGCGACCTGACCGTCGCCCCCGGCCCCGGAGCCGTCTTCACCCTCACCCTGCCGAGGAACCACCCTGCCGGGGAACCGCCCGTCAGAACCAGCCCATCAGGGAACTACCCGTGAGAACCTGGCCCCTCACCCTGCTCCTGGCAGCCTGTACGGCCTGCGGAGTCGGCCCCACCAGCGTGATCGGCGCCGGAGAGCCCGCCCGCGGCTTCATCCAGGGCACTCCTCTGTACTTCGTGCAGGACGACCGCCTCGTCTCTGTCAGCCGCCCCGAGGGCCCGCTGGAGGCCACCGAAGCCGTCGAGTTGCTGGCCGGCGGGCCCACCTCGAAGGAACACGAGCGCTCCTTCGTCACCCGCCTGCCCAAGAACATGGCCGTCCGGGTGAACGATGACGGGTTCGCGCTGGACAAGAGCGTGCCGATGCTGGTGGGCGGCCGATGGCTGCCGCCGGTCTCCCGCCTGTCGCGGATGGCGACCGGGCAGCTCGTCTGCACGATCGCCGCCGCCACCGCCGCCAAGCGCGGCGTGGACGTGGATGACGTGCGGGTGACCGTACCGGACAAGGGGCAGGTGCGCTGTGCGGACTTTAGATGAGTTGCCCGGGACGGCCGGTGTCTGGCCTCATTCATGGCTGGCTGACGCCGTTACTGTATTTCGCTGTTATACGGCATGCAAAAGGCCCTCCGAGAGGATCTCGGAGGGCCTCTGACCTGGAGCCGCCTTGGGGAATCGAACCCCAGCCCCCTTCATTACGAGGGAAACCAGGAGGGGGCGGGACCTTGGTTTATACCCGCCCCCACCTGCGCATACGGTCCACGGTAATCCACCATCGTCCGTGCTTGTCCAGGATCGTTGTCACGCAGATATCCACTGCCTCGGGCAGGTCAGAGCGCGCTTCCGTCCGTACGACCAGCAGCCGTGAGCGCCTCCTTCAAGACAGCGGCCTGGGACGACTTACGCTCGGTGAGCAAGGCCGCGACATCGACCAGTTCCTTACTCGCGTGGCGGTTCAGCTCGACGGCGTCAGCCACAACGGGGAGGCTCACCTGTACGGCCGCCGCCGCGTCTCCGGCCTCGGCGTGGGCCTTGGCCAGACATGAGGCGTACCAGGCACGATCCCGCTTGTAGCTCCCCGTCAGGCCGGGCAGTCCTTCCGTGCCATCCCCCGCACGCCCGGTGTCACCCGGCCATCGTGCCAGCGGGCCGCGTCGGCGAGCCGGACACACCTGCGGGCGTTGCCCGCACTCCATGCCTGGTGGGCCTTCATGCTGAGCGTGGTGGTGGCCATGTTCACGTCACCGATCTCCAACGCCCAGTCGTGGGCACGGTCGTACTAGGCGAGCGCGGCGGCCTGGTCGTCGATGTCCAGGGACATCCACGCGACGAACTGGGCGTACTGCGAGGCCAGGTCAACCACCGTGTCGGCCAGCGATCCGCGGGCGCCCTGGGCGAGCTCGACCACCACGCCGAGCTGTTGCCGCACGATGCCAAGCAGCGGGCGGGAGCCAATGGTGTCTTCGACCTTGCGATGTTCGTCAGTTTTAGACTCGATCAGCACAGTGGTCTTTCGGGGAGGCTGAGTACGGAAATCAGCGGTAGACGGTGACTCAGTAGGTGTGGTTGGGCCAGTGAGGGTCCTCCCAGCGGGCGGGGTCAGCGAGGCCGAGCAGTCGTACCCGGTGGAGCAGTTCTTCGGGAGCGTTCCGGGCGCGGAGCCGGGCAGGGGCGTGACGGATCAGCCAGGCCGTCAACTCGGTACGCGTCGCTTCCTCGTCCTTCCAGTTCCAGGCTTCCCAAGGGAGCCGGTCTCCCAGTAGGTCGTACTCCCAGTGCGCCACCGCTTCGGCTAGGTGCCGGTCGGCCACGGCGTGCGTCTGTGCTTCCCAGGTGTGCAGCCATGGGCTGAGCGTGGTGGAGGCTTCGGCGCACAGGGCGAGGACCTCGTGCGCGGGCACAGCGGGATCAGGGTCGGTGAGAGTGTGGGCCCACCAGGCGTGCAGGAATTCCCGTACCGCTGCGGCCTGCTCGGCAGGCCACTGCTGCCATTGGCCCAAAGCAAGTGAATACCCGACCTCCTCTATACCGAACAAGGACTCGACGAGGCCGCTGACGAGGGCTGTGGAGAGCTGGGGCAGAATGCGGCGCAGCACGGATGCGTGGTCATCCCAGTCCTTGGCCTGCCAGGCGGCACGCAGAAGGTCAGGACTCAACTCCACATCCGGCACCTTCAACCGGGCGAGGTCTTCTGCGCTGCCCCAGTGGCACTCGCAGTTCTGCTCGTCGGGATGAGCGGTCATGCCGCGGAAAGTGACGGCCACTCGGTCCAGCGCGGCGTCGAGACGAAGGCGTGCGGGCGTCCGGTCAAGGTTCGTCATGTGTGTTCGCCTTCAAGGACTCCGGGAGCCTGCGCCAGCCGAAGATCGCTACTTTACCGGGCCCATGGTCGCCTGGTTACATCGGCATCTGATGGAACTGGACACTCGATCAGCACCTGTACTGATCTTCGAAGTCATGAAGCGCGGGAACACCTGGTCCTACGTGATCCGCGTCAAGGATCCGGAGACGAGCGAGAGCAAGCCGAAGTGGGTGGGTGGCTTCGCCATAAGGCCGCTCGTGACGAGGCACGTGTGAACGCTCGGCGCGGCGAGTACGTCGACCGGAACGAGATCACAGTGAGCGAATACCTCGATGACTGGATCGAGGATCACGCCCTGGAGATCAAGCCGGAGACGCTTGAGGACTACCGGATCACCATTCGCCTCTACATCAAGCCCCACATCGGGAAAACGAAGCTTCAGGCGGTTCGACCCTCCACGATCACCAAGCTCTACCGGGATCTGCTGGCCAGGGTGGGCGCGGTGGGAAGCCACTGGCGGTGTCCACCGTCGTCCACACTCACGCGATTCTGCGGCGGGCTTTCCGTGACGCCGTCGAAGTCCACGAGTACCTCAGCAGTTCGCCTGTCGACAAGGCCAAGCGTCCGCGTGAGGACTGGCGAGAGCCAGGCATGATCTGGACCCCGGCCCAGCTCCGGACGTTCCTCGGGCCGGCTCGCTCACATCGGCCGTTCGCCTTCTTCCACCTGGCCGCCTACACGGGCGCGCGTCGCGGTGAGCTGCTGAACTTGCGATGGTCTGATGTCGACCTCGACGGCAGACAGATCACTATCAAGGGTTCGACGGGCGTTGTCGACGGCGAGCACACCGAGGGCACCACGAAGAGCGGTCGGACTCGGGTGGTGACGATCGACGACGGCACGGTGACCGTTCTCCGAGAGCACCAGAAGGCTCAGGAAGCCGAGAAGCTCCGTGTCGGTAACTCCTGGAAAGACGAGAATGGACGGGTCTTCACGACCGCCTGGGGCGGCCCCATCTACCCGACCACCGTGACGGCACTACCCGGCAAGCTCATCAAGGCGCACAAAGAGCCCGAGGGCATGGACCAGGCCCCCACTGAACCTCTGCCCTACGTCCGACTTCATGACCTACGGCACATCCATGCGACCACGCTTCTCCTGGCGGGCGTCCCCGTCCACGTGGTCGCATCCCGGCTCGGCCACGCTGATCCGGCGATCACCCTGCGCGTCTATGCCCACGTGATCCGCTCAGCGGAGACCGCCGCCGCCAACGTCTTCGCCAAAGCTCTCGAATAAGAGATGGTTCGGGCTCTTACAAAGGTCCCTGATCCTGCCCTGTGCAGGCTCGGGGACTTTACGTTGAGGTGTGCACATACGAACTGACCGCTCGATATCGCCTCGTCTCCACACCTTCCTTCACGAAAACGCACGCTGGCATAAACCGACGCCTGTGGACTGGATCGAACGGACTGCCCGTGCCGTTGATCATGACGGGGTCGAGGCCGAGGCTCCCGCTGAAGCCGTTGAGGCGATGATCGCTTTCGAGCAGAGATACGGCGGACTGTGGTGCCCGGCTTTGGGACCCAATGGAATGGAGTACGGACTGGATGGCGATGCGAGGGTCTACTGGACGGCCCAGGGATGGGTGTTTTACGGAATCGTGGACGGCGACTGGACGTGGGGCGTGGAGGTTCTACTGGACGGTCGTGCAGGGATGACCCTCGCCGACAAGCCGCTCAGGATCCTCAACCGGAGCATTGACCAGCGGCTTGAGGCACACGCGCTGCTCCTGGCTGTCCACCGCCGGCCACACCTGACGCTGGAGTTGGCCCTCCCACAGGGAACAACACCGGTCCTGGTAGGTACGGACCTTCTGCCATGGGTCGATGAGGCCTCGGGGCCGACGGACCTGTGGTGGTTCGACGGAGCATCCGCCGTGCACCTTCACCTCAGCAACTGGTGGACAAAGGATCATGACATCTGGGTGGCCCGTTGCTTCAGCCGAGACACCACAGCCCTGAACCAGATCAGGGAAGCGTTGCTCAACGAGGTGACCGAACTGCTGCAGCTGAGGGAGGTTTGGTGCTCACTGTGCGGGCGGCACACCACCTCGGGCAGACCGTGTTTATGAACGCTGAAGTCTCAGGTGTTGAAGACTGATCGATTCCCAAAAACTCACCCTGCCGAGGGAGAAACCACCGGGTCCACAGCACTGTCAGCAAGGGTGTTAGCAAAAGGCCCCCACCGGAACCCGGTGAGGGCCTTTCGACCTGGAGCCGCCTTGGGGAATCGAACCCCAGACCCCTTCATTACGAGTGAAGTGCTCTGGCCGACTGAGCTAAGGCGGCGTGCCGTGTTTCACCACGACCTACGGCAGTCTACAGGCTCCCAGGGCCCCCGCGCCCCCGAATCAGCCGATCTTGGGACACTGGGTTCCGTCGGCGGGGACGGTCAGATCGATCAGGTAGTCGTCCACCAGGCGATCCACGCACGCCGAGCCGGTCAGGTAGGCGGTGTGGCCGTCTCCGTCAAAACCGACGAGAACGCCGGAGGAGAGCTGGGAGGCGAGTGCCTCTGACCACTGGTAGGGCGTGGCGGGGTCACGTCTGGTGCCGACGACCATGATGGGCGGGGCGCCGGGAGCGTCGATCTTCTCCCGGGCCCCCGCCTTGACCGGCCAGTACGCGCAGGGCAGTGAGCTCCACATGACGTACGCGCCGAACAGAGGGGCGACCTTGGCCGCCTGTTCGGCGGCCTTGGCGTAGGCGGCGGGGTCGCGGGGGTAGATGCTGTCGACGCAGTTGACCGCCAGGTTGGACTCGGTCTGGTTGGTGTACTCACCGTCCTCCCCACGGTCGACCAGCAGGTCGGCCATGCGGAGCAGGACGGTGCCGTCACCCTTCAGCGCCTGGGCCAGCGCCTGGCGAAGGACCGGCCATGCCTGCCGGTCGTAGAGCGGGGTGATCACACCGAGCATGGCCCAGGCCTCGGTCACCGTACGGTCGTCGCCGGTCCTGTTGGCCAGGGAAGCGGTGTCCGCCCTGCGGAGCAGCGCGGTGATCTCCGCACGGGCGGAGGCGACGGAGCCCTGGAAGGGGCAGTCGGTGGCCGCGAGGCAGTTTTCCAGGAACGCGTCGAGGGCGACCTCGAAACCGCGCGCCTGCGCGGTGTTCAGCTCCAGCGGGCCGAGCGATGGGTCCACCGCGCCGTCCAGGACGAGGGCGCGGACCCGGTCGGGGAAGAGATCGGCGTAGACGGCGCCCAGCTGCGTGCCGTACGACTTGCCGAGGTAGGTGAGGTGGGAGTCACCGACGGCGGCACGCAGCAGGTCCATGTCCCTGGCGGCGTCGGCGGTGCCGACGTACGGCAGGAGCCTGCCCGATCGGGTCTCGCATCCGGCGGCGAACCGTTGCGCCCCCTCCTGGAGCACGGTGGCCTCCCCCGGCGAGTCGGGCGAGTTGTCGAGGCCGACGAAGGTGTCCAGTTCGCTCGGCGACAGGCACCGGACGGGCGCGGACTCGCCGACCCCGCGCGGGTCGAAGCCCACGACGTCGAAGCGCTCGCGAACCGCCTCGCTCACCGCGGTACGGGCGCTTCGCGCGTACTGCACTCCGGAGGCACCCGGCCCGCCGGGATTGAGGAGCATCGAACCGATCCGCTCCCCCGAGGCCGGGAGCCGGATCACGCTGAGTTCGATCTTCTCACCGTCCGGCTTGCTGTGATCGAGCGGTACGGCGAGCTTGGCGCACTCGAAACCGTCCTCGCACTCGTTCCAGCCGAGAGCCGCTCCCGCCACACCACGGCCGGCTCCGGTGCCGCCACTGGCGTCGGCGGGGACGTCGGTGCCGGTGCACGCGCTCGCGAGCAGGGCCACCGCCGCCAGTACGGCGGTCACACGGGATCTCACGCCTTGTCCGCTCCGTAGGTCGAGTCGCATGCCCATCCGGCACAGGGTGTTTGATCACAGGACTCCCGGCACTGTGTGCCTCCGTACCTCTGAGACGCACCCAGCCCCTTCGCCTTCCCGAAGATGCAGTATTCCGGTTGTGGAAGACGGTCGCCATGCGTCCCTCAGAAGAGCAGTATGTCCTTCCAGTGACCACTGGCTGAATGCGTACCGGTTGCATCCTAGCCAATCAGCCTCATACCAGAGGTTGTCCTTCGCGTTCCTCTGGGCGAGCATGACAACCGACGACCGGACGGAGCGTGCACCCTCACCGTCGAGGAGGCCCCATGTCTGACAGAACATCCCGCCGGGACCTCAGCCCTCACTGGCCCGCGGGGACCCTGATGTCCGCCGTTGACGGCTTGGAGCGCAACGAGCTCTTCAACCTGGGCGAACCACAGCGCCACGAAGCGGGGGCGATCCTGATCCGGCAGGGCGACCCTCGGCGCGATCATGTTCTGCTACTGCGTTCCATCCGGTCCACGTCGCCCGCCTGTGCGAAGATCACGGCGATTCTCGACAACGGTGCGGAGGCACTGCTCGGTATAAGGCTGAGCGGTGACCTGGTAGGCGAGATGGCCACGCTCAGGGGGATGGACCGCTCTGCGACGGTCATGGCATGCACCCCGCTGGTGGCTTTCAGGATCCCCACGGCCACGTTTTTCGCCTATCTCAACGAGCGCCCACACCTCTGGCACGCGCTGGCCTCCATGATCGCGGAACGGCTGGAATGGGCCAACCAGCGCAGGCTTGAGTTCGGTGCCTTCGAGGTCCCGGTCCGGCTGGCACGAGTCCTCGGTGACCTGGCGGCACGCCACGGATTCGCCGTCGATGGCGGTACGGATCTCGGCATCAGGCTGTCGCAGCCCGAACTGGGACGGCTGATCGGGGCGAAAGAGGCCGCGGTGAACAACGCGGTCCGGCTTCTCAAGCAGAACGGGCTGCTGCTGACCGACTACAGGAAGATCGTTATCACGGATCTCGCGGCACTCCGCGCTTTCGGCTTCGCGAGCTGAGCCCGGTGACGGTGTCACCGCCGTCACCGCCACGCCGCGACGAGTACCGTCCACGACATCGCCGAGACGAGCATCAATCCGGTCCAGGGCAGGGCCCTGGACACGTGACGGTACTTGCGCTCGGCGATCCGAGCCAGTAGGCGGGTCATCGCCTGCGCCTCGCCGATCCTGGTTTCGACGTCTTCGACAGCCATCGTGGAAACGTGAGCGCCGACCCCGGTGATGCCGTATCGGCTCCGTGCGTCCGGCGCCCGAAGAACCGGCCTGATGGTCTGGAGCATGTGATACCCGGACACAAGGAAACCCAGTAGGAAAAGACCGAGCAGCACCAAGCCCAGGACGAGCCCCACGTGGCCGAGCTTGGTAGCCGCTTCGATCTGGGCTGTGACCATCGCCGCGGCCCCCGCGTGCGACACGACAAGGACACCCACCTTCCCGTCTGCGTGCTGAACGTAGTTCTGGAATGAGATTGTCACCGCCAGCGCGTCATCTAGATCCTGTTTAGTGAACTTATGGGGCTTTTGCCGCACCCAGCGCATCATTTTTCGCCCTCGTCTCTTGAGATCGGACTCCAGGAAAGGATGCGAACCAGGGTGCGAGTATGGATTAATCCACCTTGAGACCTATTATCCATATTTGCTAGGGCCACATCCCCTACTGATAGGGGATGTGGCACTCGACATTCCCCCATACTGATGGCTTCAAGCTGGAGTTACTACCAGACCGTAAGGAATCGGAAGAATCCATGGAAAGCGGCGATTTCGGACGCGCCCTCATCATGACGAGCGATCTAAGAGGTTACGGGCAGGGGACCGACAAACGCCACGAGGCCATGCAGCACGGCTTCGTTGATATCCATGAGCACGCGGCCGCCCGAGCGGGGCTCAATCGGGATCGGTGGGCGATCCAACCGGGAGGCGACGGCGAACTCGCGGTGCTGCCGTCAAGCGAACCCGACCCCCTCGTCGTCGACCAGTACATACGCGCACTTCACCAGGAGCTCACCGGCCACAACGAAGGGCGCGCGGAGAAGGAACGGCTCCGGCTCAGGGTGGCCCTCGCCTTCGGCACCGCCTACCCCTCGGTCAACGGGTATGCCGGCCAGGCGGTCGTCGAGGCGAGCCGGCTGGTTGACTGGCAGCCACTCAAAAGGATCTTCAAAAAGAGAGCGGACATGAACATCGCTCTCATTCTCTCCCAGCGGGTTTTCGAGGACGTTGTGCAGCAGGGGCACACCTCCTACAAAACCGGCGATTTCCACAGGGTGACGGTCCAGGAGAAGGAGTTCTCCGGCCCGGCATGGGTATGGAGTCCGGAATTTAATTCCGGAGATCTGTGCCTACTGTCCGATTTCACGGAGGAAGGTCAGGCTGAAAAGATCAGGGCCGACACCTCCCAGCAGGCGGAAGTGATCAACAACCTGAGCGGCTCCGTCGACGCGCGCCGCGCGATCTTCGGGATCAACCGTAAATGACGACACCGGAAAATCCTCCGATCGACGATTCACCGGCCGACCCTCCCGCCAAGCCGGAGCAGGAACAGGGGGAAGCACAACAGCCCGGCCCAGGCGAACCGGCCGCCGAGCACGTGGACGAGGACTTCGACGAGGGCGCCCTCGGCCAGACGGCCACCGTGATCAACAACTTCTTCGCCGAGGTCCAGGCACAGAAGGCGACATTCGGGATGCCCGGCACCAAAACCGCCCGCTCCACATCGAGACGGCTCGATGAGAAGGAGATCGAGCGTGCTCTCAGGCACTTCGTCAGGCCTCCGGGGTTCGACGCTGCCGCACGAACCTTGCGCGAACGGCGCGTGGTGGTTCTCGTCGGCAGCGAGGGCATCGGCAAGTGGACGAGCGGGACCGCGCTCCTGGCCCAGGTCAAGCTGCCCGCAGACAAGGTCGTCGTCTTCTCTCCCAGCCGCGACCCGGAGGAGTTGCTGGCGACCTCGTTCAAGAAGGACCGCGTCTATTTCATCCATGACTGGAGCGGAGGGAGGGCCGAGAAGAGCCTGCGGCGCTTCACCTTCGACACCCTGAGCGCCAGGCTGACCCAGGCGGAGGCGCATCTGGTGATCACCCTCAACCGCGCGGAGGTGCGCCGCGAACTCGAGGCCTTCGAGATCGGTTGGGAACCTCCCGACTCCCTGAAACTGCTCGACGCCCACCTCGGCTCGGACCACTCCGCCCTCTTGGAGCCCGAGTTCTGTGAACACGTCGCGGGGCTGCGCTCACCGCGGCAGGTCGTCGAGCTCGCCGGGCAGATGCTCGGCAGCACCCAGCCCGCGTGGGAGATCCTGGCCGACCTGGACGGCAGTGCCGTCGCCCAGTGGTTCGACGGCGGGCCTAAGCGCTCCGACGTGCTGGTCGTGGCGGCTCTCGCCTTCGCGTACGGCCTGCCCGAGCGGGTTTTCGAGCGCCTGGTGGTACGGCTGACGAGCATCGCGGACGAGGTCGAGCGCCAGGGAGCCGAACCCGAGACACGCCCGATCGATGAGGAGCTCCCGCGGAGCCGGAAGCTGTGGAACAGCCGGCACCCGCTGATCGGGATATCCACCGGGGAGGGCGAACCCAGGGTGGTCTTCTGTGGCCCCCGCCACCGCGAGCATGTGATCACCCAGCTCTGCCTGCAGTACGGGTACAGGGTGTGGGAGCCGTTGCGCGAATGGATCCGCGAGCTGGCCATGGAACTTCCCGAGATCCAGGTGCAGGTCGCGGCGGGGCTCGCCCTGCTCGCCAGGACCCGGCCGGAGGAGGTCCGGGAGTCGTTCCTGCGCCCCTGGGCCGGGGGCCTGGTCCAGGAGCGGCTCACCGCGGCCAACACGCTCTCCATGATGTGCGTCGACGACACCACCGCGGCCGTCGCCTTCGGCACAGCTCTGGAATGGGTGGAGAACGCCGGGCAACCACAGGCCATGACCGCGGCGCTCGCCTTCGCGGGCGGCCTCTCCATCCGGTATCCGGCCGAGGCCGTCGACTGGCTCTGGTACCTGTCACTGCGCGGCATCCGGGTGAGCAACGTCGCCCAGAGAGCCCTGACGCTCATGTTCCAGACCGCCGCGGAGCGGGACGGCGAGGCGCTCACCGGATTGCAACTGCTCGCCAGGCACCTGGAGCGCGACCTGGGCGAGGGCATGGATCACCGGCTGGTCAGAAGGGCCCTCGAAGCCGTGCTCGGTGTGCTGAGCTCCGACCGGCTGGAGAGCGAGAGGCCGCTCATGGCATGGCTGCTCCTGGCCCAGCCGTCGAGTGCCGGACCGATCGGCGTCCTGTGGGCGTGGACCCTCCACAACGCCCACCACCGCGCGGAGGCGGTCCGGGCGCTCTGCCGTACCCTCCTCGCCCTAGAGGACCAGGACGGCGCCGTGGCCGCCGCGGAGGCGCTCGGCCAGGCGATCTGGTCGACCCTTCCCAGTGCCGTGACGGTGCTGGTCAAGCGCGCGATCGATCGCGCCTGCAGTGGGAGCCACGTGCGGCGGGACTCCCCTCCCGCCAAGGAGATCGTCCTCGCCCTGCTCAACGCGGGCACACGGCGAAACCACCCATGACATCAAGGAGAACAGTGATGCCCGCGCACAGCGAGTACCCGATCGTTGAGGAACGCGCCCTCCGGCCTCCCCGGCGACGGCTGGGACTCTTCCCTCGCCGCGACCCCGGCGAGCTTCCCGAGACCCCGGTGGGAACCGTCCTCGTCTTCGCCCTGAACGGGGGCTACAAGGCGTACACGGAGGGTCAGCACCTGAGGGGGTCCGAGGACGCCGTCGTGGAGGCGAGGTCCGTGAGCGTCGTCTACATGCGCAACCGGCAGGTCACGGTGGCGATCGAGATGCCGTCGCAGGACATGGGCTATGCCTTCCTGCTGAAGGTCGCCTTCAGGTGCAAGGTGACCGACGCGGAGGCGGTCGTCTCCGCCGGGGTCGAGAACGCCACGGACGTCCTGGCCAACCACCTCCGGAACGACGCGCAGCTGATGCAGCTCGGCACGACGCGGCCGATCGAGGAGGTGCACCTGCTGTCGGTGGAGGTCACCAACAGAATCCGGGCCTATCTGGAGTTCTACCCGCCCCAGGTCGACGGGCTGGAGGTGGTCCTGGTCAACGTGGCCCTCCTGGCGCCCAACGACATCCTCACCCACGGTCAGCGGATCAAACAGCTCAAGTGGGACGGGGAGAGCAGGGAACTGCGATGGGCGATCGAGAACCGGGACGTCTCCAGGATCGAGGAGATCTTCAAGCGCGGCGTCGAGGCCACCGCGGCGTTCGGCGTCAGCCGCGAGCAGTTGCTGGTGGCCGACGCCGTCGGCATCACCCGCGAGGCCCAGGAGACCCGGCTGAGGGCGCTGTCCGAACTGATCAACCGCATGCCCGAAGGGGCGCTGGACTTCCTGCCCATCGACACGCACAAGCTCATCAACAGGATGATCACATCGGTCGCCGGAGACGACCCGTTCGTCGAGACACCGAAGACCTCGGAGCCGCCCGTGCTGGGCGGCGGCAGGTCGTTCCAGAACGGGAACGACGGCCCGCGCAGAATCGGGCTGGAGGAGCTCGATGACTGACGACGGGCTGCTCGGCAGACATTCGAAGTCCCCGCACGCCAGGCCGGGCAGGCGGCTCGACCTGGGGCGGCGGCTTCGGGTCCTCTCCGGGGTCGACGAGGGCATCCTGGACCAGGTGCCGCTGGAACGGACCCGGTACGTGGGTCTCGGCGGCGTGGTGCTGGGCACCGCGGTCGTCGCCGCGATCTCGATGTGGTTCGCCCTGAGCCAGGTTCTGGGCGGCTCCCACATCGGACTGATCGTCCCCACGGTGATCTGGATGCTCATCGTGCTCAACCTCGACCGATGGCTCGTCTCGACCGTGACCGGCATGTGGCAGCGCAAGCTCCTGATGCTGATTCCCCGCCTGCTCGTCGCCATGGTGCTGGGCTTCATCATCGCCGAGCCGCTGGTCCTGCGGGTTTTCGAGACCGCGGTGGTCCAGCACGTTCTGGACGAACGTCAGGCGAACCGGAGCGCGGAACGGGCCCTGCTCCTGAAGTGCAACCCGCAGGAGCCCGCCGATGTCCGGGAGTCCCAGGACTGCCGGAACGCCGGACTCCTGGCCCCGACCGCCGCGTCGGACGAGGCCGAACTGCGTGCCCTGGAGGGTGACGCCGAGAAACTCCGCACCCGGGTCAAGGCCGACAACGCGCGGCGCGACAGGCTCTCCACCCAGGCGACGAACGAGTGCCAAGGCGTCAAGGTGGACGGAACGAGTGGCAGAAGAGGCATAGGGCCGCTCTGCGAACGCCTGGACGCGGCGGTGAAGGCCTTCGACACCCGAAGCAAGCTGGCCGAGAACCAGGAAAGGCTCCGCTCCCTGGATGATCGGATATCCGCGCTGCGCGGGCCTCTCGCCGACAAGCAGGCCGACTTCGGGCAACAGGTCGAGGCCGGCATACGGGAGCGGGTGGACGCGCTACCGGGGAAGGACGACCCCGTCGGGCTCCTGGAACGCATGCGGGCGCTGCACGAGTTGACGGCGGAGAACGTCTACCTGTTCGGGGCGAGCTGGCTGCTCCGGCTCTTCCTGATCCTGATCGACTGCCTGCCCGTCCTGGTCAAGCTCATGGGCGGCACCACCCCCTATGACCGGATGGTGGAGCACACGAACCGCGTCCAGGAGAGGACCCACGAGAAGCGTCTGCAGTTCGACGCGGACACGCGCATCGGCGAGCTAGAGCTCCAGGCTCACCGCGATGCCGAGGACCGCTGCCGGCGACGCCGGCTGATAGACATCGACAGCAAGGCCGCCGACGCCGACGCACGGGCCACAGTGGAAAAAATGATCAAAAAGCGGGCCGAGGAGTTGCGCTTCCAGGACATCAAGAACGTCGTCAAGGAAGAGCGGCGCAACGGCTCCCACCCGCACACCGATCTGACGGGTTCTCAGAACTGACCGCCCCCGGACGGAATCCCGTCCGGGCGAGCCCTCGAACAGGACCGAGTCCTTCCGACAGAACCGGGAACCCTTCGGGATGAAGGGCTCTCATACCTCCACCCGCCCGCAGGGCCCCGCGGGCGGGTGGTCACCCCTCCGGTCCGCTCTCGGCGACCCGCACCGCGCCACCGTACGCCTCGTCGTGCTGCTTGCGCGGGGAGCAGACCGAGGCCGACGGGCAGGCGCAGCGGCGGCCGCCGTCATCCAGGCGGACCACGACGGAGTCCGAGGGTACGTTGCGGCCCACGACGGTTCCGGCGCCCTCGGGGGTGTCGACCTTCAGCCCGATCCGGGGCATCCTGCTCTGGGCGTCGAGGTAGAGGGGGTGCTCGTACTTCAGGCAGCACATCAGCCGCCCGCATGCCCCCGCGATGCGCAGCGGGTTGACCGGCAGGTCCTGGTCCTTGGCCATCCGGACGGAGACCGGCTCGAAGTCCTTGAGGAAGGTGGCGCAGCACAGGTCACGGCCGCAGGGGCCGATGCCGCCCTGGAGGCGGGCCTCGTCGCGCGGGCCTATCTGGCGCAGCTCCACCCTGGCGCGCAGGTTGCGGGCCAGGTCACGGACCAGGGCGCGGAAGTCGACCCGGTGCGGGGCGGAGAAGTAGACCGTGTAGACGTTCTCCGCGTCCAGGTAGTCGACGCCGACGACCTTCATCGGCAGCGTGTGCCGCTTGATCAGGCGCTTGGAGACGCTCCGGGCCTCGGCGCGACGCCGTTTGTTGCCCTCGTCGCGGGTGAGGTGCTCCTCGGTCGCGATGCCCGCGCACATCGGCAGCCCGTCGATCTCCTCGCTCGTCCACTGCGGCGCCCAGACGCACTCGGCGACCTCGGGCCCGGCCTCGGTGGGCACCAGCACCTTGTCGCCGACCTTGGGGCTGTGCTCACCGGGGTCGAGGTAGTACAGCCTGCCGTAGCGGGTGAAACTCACCGCCATGATCATGCCCATATGGCTCCAAACCTGGGGGTACGGCTCGTGCTCACCCTATGTGTCATGCCCCCGGATGTGCGGTGCCACCCGGGGACGATCACGGACAAGCCATCCGACCTCGGCATCGCCCGGCCGCGCTCGCGAACCGCCCGTACCAGCGTCAGCCGCTCGCTCTGACCCCTCTCAGGACTCCGGGGGCTTGACCCCCGGGAACGAGCACTGCTCCGGCTCGTTCGACCACGGAAGGACGCGCTCGACGAGCGACCACAGCGACGCCCTTCTCAGCATGCAGGGGACATCGACCGCTTGCAGAGGAAGACCGACACGTCGGCGTCTCCGGACTGCTCAGGAACGCTCATCGCCACGGCAACGATGTTCTCCTGGAGAAGCGGGGAGGGCGCGGTGAGCCGTACGACTCCGAAGACCGTCACGGCGACGGCCAGGGCCACAGCGGCGATCCGGAAGGAAGCGCTGGAGCGGTGGCGGGCGGGGGCTGCGAGCGGGCGGGCTCGTAAACCCCGTCCGGCCCACGTGTCCCATCCGGTGAGTTCCACCCGGCGCACCGGCTCGGCTCAACGGCGGCGACCGGTCCGGGTCGGTGTACGACCGCGCCCGCCCCCCGCTCAGCGGCCGAGTTCGGCGAAGGACTTCTCCCAGCGTTGGGCGATCATGGAGATGTCGTAGCTCCGGGCCGTCTGGATGGCGTTCTTGGCCATCCTGCGGCGGCCCTCCTCGTCGTCGATCATCTGGATCAACCCGTCGGCCAGGGCGTCCACGTCGTCGGCGGGAACCAGCAGTCCGTCGATCCCGGGTGTGATGATCTCGCGAGGTCCACGGGGACAGTCGAAGCTGACCACCGGCACCCCGGAGGCGAACGCCTCGATGATGGTCATGCCGAAGCCCTCGAAGCGGGAACTGACCGCGTGGATCGACGCCTTGGCGAGCTCGCCCTCGATGTCACCGGTGGGGCCCATGAACGTGACGTTGTTGTGCAGCCGCAGCTTGACCGCCTGCCTGACCAGCTTGTCGCCGACCCGGCCCTCGCCGTAGATCCGCAGTTTCCAGTCGGGACGTTCCCTGGCCACCCGGACGAACGCCTTCAGCAGCCGGTCGTACCCCTTGACCGGCACCAGCCTGCCCGCGGCCAGCACGATCCGGTTCTCCTGCCTGGAGCGCGGACGCGGCCCGCCGGGCAGCCCGTTGCCGATGGTGAACACCCGGGTGGGCGACCCGTTGAGCATGTTCCGGTAGTCGTGCTCGTCGGCCTCGGTGAGGGTGACGACCGCGTCCAGTTTCGGGTACCAGGTCCGGATCTCCTCGAAGATCCCGGGCTGGTGTGCCTCGAAGTGCAGGTGCTCCTGGGCGATCGTGACGACCTTCCTGCGGGTGTACCTCGCGGCCATGATGTTGAGCCCCGCGCGGGTGGTGATCAGGACGTCGCTGCGGAGCCTGCGCAGCTCGCGGACGAGGACCTCGTCGCTCCAGGCGCTGAAGGACGCGTAGGCGCGCTCCTCGGGGTGGATCAGCGCGCTCTCCCGCGCGCCCAGCCGCTCGGCCCTCTTCGTGTACGGCCAGCGGACCCTGGCCCTCTCCCGCAGGTCCACCAGCGAACGGAGCCTGACCCGGGAGCCCAGCGGCAGGAAGGGGGTGTCGGTGTGCTGGAAGACGCTGACGATCTCGACCTCGTGCCGCTCGGACATGGCGGTGGCGAGGTCGAAGGTGGCGCGGATGGTGCCGCCCATGCCGTAGGCGTTGAGAATGAGAAAGGAGATCTTCATGACTTCTCCTCTTCGATGCTGAGCGCGACGGCGAGGCTGTCGGTCTCGGTGTAGTACGGGCGGACCCTCACCTGCCCGACATGCTGGGCAGGAAAACGAACTTTGATCTTCTTGTCTGTTATGTCATCAAGACGGGTCGCCAGCGGCAGCCGGACCCCGGAGATCTCCGCGTACAGGTCCCAGAAGACCCGGCGCCGCACCTGTGCCTCGGCCATCGGCGCGATCTCGATCGCTCCCTCGAACCACCGCCCCTGGAAGGTCGCCGGCCCGCTCACCGGCTCCGGTCCCCGGCGGGCCACCGCCACCAGCCTGGCCTCCCCCCGGATCGGGTCGCCGTACGCGACGGCGCCCTCGACGGCGATCACCCCGTCGTCCGCGGTCACCCGGATCACCTCGACGTACGGCTCGACCTCGCGGACCCGCAGGCCCAGCGTGCCGAGGGAGGTGCGGAACGCCCTGATCTCCCGGTTGCGGCGGGTCTCGGCGTAGGACCAGAGCCCGTCGAGCGAGAACCCCGGGTCGTCGGTGGCGACGGGCTCGCCCCGGTACGAGGCCATCCAGAGACCTGGGGCCAGCACCGTCAGGTCCGCCGCCCCGCACTCCTCACCGGTCTCCACGTGCCGCAGGACGATCTCCGCGTCCGTCGGCACCGACCATTCGATCCTCAGCGTGTCGTCATCGCCTACCCGGCTTGTGACGGCCCGCCCGCTCACGGACGGAACCCCCCCGTGGCGCGCCTCGGTGCTCACCAAAATTCCCCCGGCCTTCGCTGCTCATCCCCGTAGAGCAGGACACTTCCCGTTGTTTTATAACAAAAGCATTGATTTTTGCCCGTGAATCCTAACGACCCACACTCATGCTTTGAGGTGATTTAGCGAGGAATGGTTCCATCTAATCGAAAAAAGACGGGATGGGGCCGCGCAGTCGCGACGGCCCCATCCCCTCACCAGCCGATATCCGCCATAGCAGGTTGCCGGAAACTCCGAAGTGTCCGATATCGGCCAGAGTTGACCACCCCGAACTCCGGCCCCCGCCGGACCAGGAGGTGTTCGCCCGAACCATCCGTGTCGACCAGCTGGAGACCACCCCGATCGTCGTGGTAGAGCGCCCCCGTCTTTCTGCCGTCCCCGGCGCCAAAACGCGCGATCTCGGCCACAACCTGGGAGCCCCCACCTGCGGCCCTCTCGACGATCCGGCCGAGCGCCGCGACGAACGAGCGGCCGTCGGCGCCGATCCGCACCCCCTGCACACCGGCGGGCGTACCGGAAGCGGTCCTGAGCAGCACCTTCCTTGCCCCGTCCAGATCGTCGCCCTCCGCCGCGGTGTCGAGCACCCACACCTCCGAGGGATCGGGGCCGAGGAAGGTCACCTCGGGCCCGTCCCCGCCAGACACCCGGCGGCCGGCGGGCACCGGCGTGACCGTCACGGTCAGAGTCGGCCTCGGCACCGCGGACGGCGAAACCTCCAACCGGCGAGGCGCCGGCGTGACCGTCACCGTTGGCATGGGCGTCGCCTCGAGAACCGGCCTCGAAGAGGGAGGTTTCGCCGGAGCGGGAAGCCGGGTGGGTGGACTCGTGGGGTTCGTACCCGGACCGCGTTGGAAGGCGACGGAGCCGCCGTCCGCGGTGATCGACACGTTTCTGACGTCGCCCCCGCGCGGCGAGCCGAACACCCGGCTCTTCCCCGTGGTCAGATCGGTCACACCGAGCCGCGCGGGAAGGGTGCCGCCCTGGCACGGCACCAGGCCGTAGGCGAGCCTGGTGCCGTCCGCGCTGACCGCGAGCGACGTGGGCACGCTACCCTTCGGCGGGGTGATCGGCAGCGTCTCCCTGCGCAACGCCCCGTCCGGCTGGAACGTCACGCGCAGGAACAACGTCTCGCAGGAACCCGACCTCACCGTGACGTAGAAGGCACCTCTGGCGGCGTCCACCAGTGAGAAGCGCTGCTCGGGGCCCAGTGAGAGCCTGGCGGCCAGGTGACCCGTGTCCGACCGGTGGAAGGTGACCGAGCTGTCACCGACCACGGCGAAGCGCTCCGGAGCGGTGCCCACCGCCGATACGACGCCGCCGTCCCCTCGCCCGTCGCCCTGGACCACCGTGACCCCGGCGGCGACCACCGTGGTCACCGCCGCCGCGGCCACCAGCGGCATAGCCCAGGGTCTTCTCGTATGGGACGGGTACCGCCTGAAGTCGGGGACGTCCTGAACGGTCTCCCCGAGGGCCCCCGCCGCGTCCCGCAGCCGGTTGACGATCTCGTTCACTGGTTCTCTCCCAGGAGACGACCGAGCGCGTTCAGCGCCCGGTGCGTGGTGGACTTGACCGTGCCGCGGCTGATCCCCATGGCATTGGCGGTCTCCTCCTCGGACAGGTCGGCGTAGAAGCGCAGCAACAGCACCTCGCGTTGCCGCCTCGGCAGCCTGTGGAGTGCCTCGATGACGGCCCGGCGCTCGGCGCCGAGCATCGCCTCGGACTCGGCCGACCAGACGGGCGGTGTGTAGGTACCGGCGAACCACGAGGGCAGCCGCCTGCGGCGCAGCACGGTGCGCGCGTTGTTCAGCACGGCGCTGCGCAGATAGACGAGCGCTTTCTCCGGGTCCCTCAACCGGCCGAATCTGCGATGAAGGCCGAGGAACGCCTCCTGCACCACGTCTTCGGCGGACTCGCGATCCCCGATCATGACCAGGGCGAGCCGGGTCAGCCCGAGCGCGTGCTCGGCGTAGAGCCCGCTGATCGTCTCAACGGGCTCCGCTCTGCCCAGTTCCAACATTTCGGCCTGCATGACCAAGAGACGCGAAAACCGTCCCCGGGTTGCCTCCCGTCGCGAGGCGGATCAGACGCCTGGCCGGTGCAGTGAGAGGGTCATCGACTCGACGGCCATCTGCGGGCTGACGTTGGCCGCCAGTCGCCTCCGACAGCGCATGATGGCGTCGATCCTGCGCAGGGTGTCCTCCGGGGTGGAGGCACGGGCCAGGTCTTCCAGATCGGCACGGCGGTCCTCGCCGGCCAGTTCCACGTGCGCACCGAACTGCACGGCCAGCACGTCGCGGTAGAACGCCACCAGGTCGAGCAGTGCCGCGTCGATGACGTCGCGCTTGGTGCGGGTCGCCCGGGACTTCTGCCGGTCCTCAAGGTCCTTGAGCGCCCCGGCACCGCCGCGGATCAGCCCCCTGTTGAGCCCCTTTCCGGTGGAGCCCTCGCCGTAGACCTGGCGCAGCTCGGTGATCTCCGCCTCGTT
This sequence comes from Streptosporangium sp. CA-115845, assembly GCF_050943795.1. Taxonomy (NCBI): domain Bacteria; kingdom Bacillati; phylum Actinomycetota; class Actinomycetes; order Streptosporangiales; family Streptosporangiaceae; genus Streptosporangium; species Streptosporangium sp. CA-115845. The sequence goes on from NZ_CP191988.1 coordinate 9,858,780, forward strand.
CAGCACCGCCGTGACCGCGGCGGCCTCGTCCTCGGCGGTCTTCACCAGGCGTTCGGCGGCCATCACGCACTCGCCGACGCCGGTGAGCGACCTGGGGATGGACAGCACCGCCTCGCGACGCGAGCGCGCCTCCTCGTCCAGGGCCAGCCTGCGGGCGCGGTCGATGTGCCCCTGGGCGGCCCTGGCCGCGAACTCCGCCATCGCCGGCGGCACGTTCTCGCGCGTGGCCAGCACGTGGGCGACCGCCGAGGTGGGCGGGGTGACGAGCGTGACGATCCGGCAACGGGACCTGATGGTGATCATCATGTCGTCCGGAGCAGGCGCGCAGAGCAGCCAGACGGTCTTCGGCGGCGGCTCCTCGATGGCCTTGAGCAGCGCGTTGGACGCCCCCTCGGTCGCCCGGTCGGCGTCCTCGAACAGCACGACCCTCCAGCGGCCCAGCGTCGGCGCCCCGGCCGCGCGCAGGATGAGCCTGCGGGTGTCCTTGATGCCGTACGAGAGTCCCTGCGGGCGGACGATCTCCAGGTCCGGGTGGGAGCCGACCGACACCTGATGGCACATGTCGCAGTGGCCGCACCCCTGCTCGTGGCAGAACAGCGCGGCGGCGAACGCCCGCGCGGCCTCCTCACGCCCGGACCCGGGCGGCCCGGTGAACAGCCACGCGTGGGTCATCCCGGCGCCGCGCCCCCCGGCCAGCAGGTCGGCCCCGGCCGCCGCGGCCCGGCGGAGCGTTACCGCGGCCCGCTCCTGCCCTACAAGATCATCAAAGACTCCCACGGACCCAACCTACCGCCGGTGCCGATCGCCGGGTCAGGAGCTCACGGAGAGGACTCCCCGCGACCTCGGCTCCGCTCACGGCTCGCGGAGGCACCGGGTCAGTCACGGATCGCCGGGATGGTCCCGGTGACGTCCTCCGACTCCTGTGGCACTGGGTCGGGCATGATCTCGCGGACCCGGTCGTAGATGAGCGAGGAGATCCGTTCCTGGGTCAGGGTCCCGTCGACGACCAGGTAGCGATCCGGCTCTGCGGCGGCCAGCGCCCGGAACTCGCGGCGGACGCGCTCGTGGAACTCCAGCGGCTCCGACTCGATGCGGTCGGCGGCCCCGCCCAGCCGGGTCAGCCCCACCGACGGCGGGGTGTCGATGAGCACGGTGAGATCGGGAACGAGCCCACCGGTGGCCCAGCCGTTGATCCTTTTGACGTCCTCGATGTCCAGCGCCCGGCCCGCGCCCTGGTAGGCCAGCGACGAGTCGACGTACCGGTCGGAGATCACCATGGAGCCCCGCTGGAGGGCCGGGCGGATGACCTTCTCCACATGCTCGGCCCGGTCGGCCGCGTACAGCAGGGCCTCCGACCTCGCGGACAGTCCCTGGTGCACCGCGTCGAGCAGGATCGCGCGCAGCCGCATGCCCACCTTGGTCGAGCCCGGCTCACGGGTCTGTACGACGTCGAACCCCTGGTCGCGCAGCCAGATCGCCAGCAGCCTGGACTGGGTGGTCTTACCCGACCCCTCACCGCCCTCGAAGGCGATGAACATCCCGCGTGCCTGCTCGACGCTCTCGGGGGTGAACCGCTCCCCGCGCACCGCGGCGATCAGGTCTGCGGCGATCGAGACGCCCCTGCGGTCGTCCATCTGCCGTAGCGCGACGGTCCCGACGACCACCGCGAGCAACCCGCCGACCAGCAGCACCAGGTTGGAGCCGTCGAACTGGTAGACCGGCTCCTGCCCGACCCTGATCTCCCGCTCGCCGAACAGACCCGCCAGGGTCGGCGCGACCGCGACCACCAGCAGCAGGGTCACCCGGGCGAGCGACTGCAGGAAGGAGAACGTGCGGCCCCGCAGGTTGTCGTCCACCTCCAGCCCGATCATCGTGTAGCCGATGATCCAGGCGATTCCCGCGCACGCGCCGAGCAGCACGGTCAGCAGGACGACGATCACCAGGTTGTGGACGAGCGCGATCGCGACGAGGACCACCCCGGCCACCACGATCGACAGGCCGAACAACCGCCGCCGCGACAGCTCCCGCAGCAGCCTCGGCCCGAAGAACATGCCGGACGCCATGCCGACGAAGACCGCCCCGAAGACCACGCCGTACGCCGCGTCGCCGCCACCCAGCGCGTCCACGTAGATCTTGGCCACCCCGACCACCGCGCCGCCGGCGGCGAACGCGCCCAGCATGCCGATGATCAGACCGCGGATCAGCCGGTTGCCGCCGACGAACCGCCAGCCCTCGAAGATCTGCCGCAGCACCGACGGCGTGGAGGTCGCGGCCCGCGCGCCGGCCTTCGGGATGTCCTTGAGCGAGAGGATGATGAAGGCCGAGACCAGGTAGGCGAGCGCGTTGATGAACAGCGCCAGGTAGGTCTCCCGCTGGGCGAAGAACGGCACCAGGTTGCCCAGGACGTCGTCGGCGACCGACAGCACCGCGAACAGCAGCGCGGCGATCGGCGCGGTCCCGTAGGTGACCAGGAGGTTGAGCTGGTTGGCCTCCTCCAGTCGCTCCTTGGGCACCAGGTTGGGCACCGTGGCGTCCTTGGCCGGAACCCAGAAGAGGTTGACGCACTCGACCAGGAAGGTGGCGATGATCACCCATTGGTAGTTGCCGATCAGCGGGATCGACAACACCAGCGCGAAGCGCAGGAAGTCGCAGAAGAACATCGTCATCCGCCGGTCGAACCGGTCGGCGAACGCGCCGGCGAGCGGGCCCAGCAGGATGGCGGGGAGCATCTTCGCCACGAAGACGCCTCCGATGGCCAGGCTCTGGACCTTGTAGCCGGACCCCGCCGTGAGGTTGCCCGCCAGGGCGGTCAGTGCCAGCAGGTTGAGCCAGTCTCCGAGGCTGCACACCGACATCGCCGTCCACAGCTTGCGGAACGGGGTGTTGGCCAGCACGTGGGGGGGCTTGCGTCGCGCGGTGCTCCGGCCAAGGGTGGTCATAGTGTCAGCGTATCCAGGTGCTCGCTGGGCTGGGGAGAACATGAGCCAGGCGGAAATGCCCGGCTGCCCGTCGCATGAGGGTAATGCCTCCGCCCTGTGCCCCGCAGGTGCCACACCCGAAAAGAAGCGTCAGATGCTCGTGTTTCCAGTGATATGCCTACCTCCCGATCGGTGCCGGGCTACCGGAGCTTCTCGTTCCTGACTTCCAGCAGGGTTATCTCGGGTGGGGCGCCCACTCGCACCGGCGGCCCCCAGAAACCCGCGCCCCGCGTCACGTAGACCTGGGTGCCGTCCACCTCGCCGAGACCGGAGACGACCGGCTGCTGCATCGGGATGATCAGGTTGAAGGGCACCATCTGCCCACCGTGCGTGTGGCCGGACAGCTGGAGGTCCACCCCGTAGGTGGCCGCCTGGACCGCCTGGACCGGCTGGTGGGCGAGCAGGACCGTGGACCGGGAGCGGTCACGGCCACCCAGCGCCCGCTCGAAGTCCGGACCGTCACCCGACGCGACACCACCGACGTCGTTGACCCCGGCGAGATCGAGCACGGCTCCCCCGTGAGCGATCTCCACCCGCTCGTTGCCCAGCGGGCGGATGCCGAGCTCGCGGAGCTCCTCGATCCACTCCTGCGGGCCGCCTGCGGTGTAGTACTCGTGGTTGCCGGTGACGAAGTAGGCACCGTAGCGGGATTCGAGATCCTTCAGCGGCCTGGCCAGCGGGCCGAGCTCGGCCACCGTGCCGTCGACCAGGTCGCCGACGACGGCGACCACGTCGGCCTCCAGCGAGTTGATCATGCGGACGATGCGCCGGGTGTGCTCCGTACCGGTGAGCGGGCCCAGGTGGATGTCGCTGACAACCGCGAACCGCAGGCCGTTCAGGCGCGGATCCAGCCTGGGCAGCACCACCCCGGCCGACTCGATCACCGGGTCGCCGAGGGCGGTCCTGATCCCGAACCCGATCGTGCCGAGCGCCCCCGCCCCGGCGGCGACCGCCGCCGTACGGGCGATGAACAGCCTCCTGCTCAGCCCGCCTGCCGTGTCCTTCGCCCCTCCGCCGCGCGGTGTGCCTCCAGGGCCCGGTACGACGACCAGCCCACCGACCGCGGACTCCCCACGGTCCGTCTGGGCCGTGGGGACGGACCGGAGGGAGTGCTGGGGGTGAACGGCGGCCACGGACGCCGGTGGGACGGCGGTTTCGGATCGAACGGCGAGCTCCGGCTGCGCGGCTCGTTTCGCACGGCGGGCGACCACCCCCGGCGGTACCCGGCGCCGCTCGGCCCGGTGCTCCATCCCGCGCACCAGCAGCAGGGCCACGGCCCTGGGGATCTCCAGGACCACCAGGAACACGACGAGGTAGAACATCGTCGCGATCCAGAAGAATCCCGGCCACGCCAGGAAGTGCCCCCACTCACTGCGGGAGACGACCAGCGTCACGGGGGCGAGCACCGCCAGGCCGACGAGGATCCAGGTCAGCACCCGGCGGGTCCGCCCCGGCCGGGTGGTCGAACGGACCAGGCGGCGCCACAGGTAGTAGTGGACCACCGTGATCGCACAGATGACCAGCGACACGAAGCCCACGATCGTCACTTGCCTTCCCTCTCGCGCCCACCGGCCGTCCCGGCGCGTTCCGAAGAACGCCCGAAGCGGCGAATGCGTTCCCAGCGGGTGCGGAAACCCCGCGGGCCAGAGCCCCGTACGAGGGGCCCTGGCCCGGCGGCGTCAGGCCTTGGCCTTGGCCCGGGTGGTGCGGGGACGCTTGGGCGCCGGGCCTCGGGCGCGGCGGTCGGCGAGCAGCTCGGCGGCGCGTTCGGTGGTGATCTGCTCGACCTCGTCGCCTTTGCGCAGTGAGGCGTTGGTCTCCCCGTCGGTGACGTAGGGCCCGAACCGCCCCTCCTTCACCACGATCGGCTTCTTGGAGACCGAGTCCTCACCCAGCTCACGCAGCGGCGGCGCGGCCGTGGCCCGCCTACCCCTGGTCTTGGGCTGGGCGAACAGTTCCTTGGCCTGATCGAGGGTGACCGTGAACAGTTCCTCCTCCGACCCCAGGGAACGAGAGTCGGTGCCCTTCTTGATGTACGGTCCGAACTTGCCGTTCTGCGCCGTGACCTCCTGGTCGTCGATCACCCCGAGCACTCTCGGCAGCGAGAGCAGCAGCAGGGCGTCCTCAAGGGTGACGGTGTCCAGGGACATCGACTTGAGCAGCGACCCGGTGCGCGGCTTGGGGGCGTCGGCCTTCTTGGTCTTCTTCTTGCCCTCGGCCGGAGGCGTCTCCACCGGCAGGATCTCGGTGACGTACGGACCGAAGCGGCCGTCCTTGGCCACGATCACGTGCCCGGTCACCGGGTCCTTGCCCAGCTCCCGGTCACCCGTCGGGCGGGAGAACAGTTCCTCGGCCCTCTCTGCGGTGAGCTCGTCGGGGGCCAGGTCCTCCGGCACGTTCACCCGGACACCCTCCCGGTCCAGGTACGGACCGTAGCGGCCCACCCGGATCATGATGTCGGTGCCCCTGATCGAGAACGAGCTGATCTCCTTGGCGTCGATCTCGCCGAGGTCGGTGACCAGTTCCTTCAGCCCCTCGCCGCCGTCCACACCGAAGTAGAACCGGCGCAGCTCGGGCACCCGCTCCGCCCGGTCGTTGGCGATGTCGTCGAGGACCTTCTCCATGTCGGCGGTGAAGTCGTAGTCGACGAGGTGGCCGAAGTGCTGCTCCAGCAGGTTGACCACCGCGAACGCCAGGAAGGACGGCACCAGGGCGGTGCCCTTCTTGAAGACGTAGCCGCGGTCCAGAATCGTTCCGATGATCGACGCATACGTCGAGGGACGGCCGATCTCCCGGTCTTCCAGCTCTTTGATCAGCGACGCCTCCGTGTACCGGGCCGGCGGCTTGGTGGCGTGCGACAGCACGTTCAGCGCGGACGCGGTGAGCGGGTCGTTCTCGCTCAGGTTCGGCAGGCGCTTCTCGGAGTCGTCGCGGTCGGTGGACGGGTCGTCCGCGCCCTCGACATAGGCCTTCAGGAAGCCATGGAAGGTGATGGTCCGCCCGGAGGCACTGAACTCGACCTGCTCCCCCGAACTGGACGTGCCGTCCACCTTGACGATGACCGACTCGCCGACCGCGTCCTTCATCTGGGAGGCCACGGTCCGCTGCCAGATCAGCTCGTACAGGCGGAACATGTCACCGGTCAGCCCGGTCTCGCCCGGCGTGCGGAACTCCTCACCCGAGGGACGGATCGCCTCGTGCGCCTCCTGCGCGTTCTTCACCTTGCTGGCGTAGACACGCGGCTTGTCGGGCACATAGGCCGAGCCGTAAAGCTTGATGGCCTGGCTGCGGGCGGCGGCGACAGCGGTCTCCGACAGCGTGATGCTGTCGGTCCGCATGTAGGTGATGAAGCCGTTCTCGTAGAGACGCTGGGCGACCTGCATGGTCGACTTCGCGGAGAAGCCCAGCTTGCGGCTGGCCTCCTGCTGCAGCGTGGTCGTCCTGAACGGCGCGTACGGCTTGCGGGTGTACGGCTTGCGCTCGACCGACCTGACCTTGTACGGCACACCGGCCAGGCGCCCGGCCAGGGCCTGGGCGGCCTGCTCGTCCAGGTGGAGCACATCGGCGCTCTTGAGGGTGCCGTTGCTCGCGAAGTCCCGGCCCTGGGCGACGCGCTTGCCGTTCACGCCGGTCAGCATCGCGGTGAACTCGTGCGGAACCTCGTCACCACCGGTGTCGAGCAGCGCCTGCAGGTCCCAGTAACTCGCGCTGGTGAACGCCAGGCGCTCGCGCTCGCGCTCCACGACCAGCCGGGTCGCCACGGACTGCACGCGCCCGGCCGAAAGCCGGGGCTTGACCTTCTTCCACAGGACCGGGCTGACCTCGTAACCGTAGAGACGGTCGAGAATGCGCCGGGTCTCCTGGGCGTCGACCAGCCGCAGGTTCAGGGCGCGGGGATTGGCCACCGCCTCCTGGATCGCCCGCGGGGTGATCTCGTGGAACACCATGCGGTGCACCGGGACCTTGGGATTGAGCACCTCGCGGAGGTGCCAGGCGATCGCCTCGCCCTCGCGGTCCTCGTCAGTGGCGAGATAGAGCTCGTCGGCGTCCTTGAGCAGCTGCTTGAGCTTGCTCACCTGTGCCTTCTTGTCGTGGTTGACGACATAGAGCGGCTCAAACTCGTGATCCACATTGACGCCGAGGCGTGCCCAGGACTCCCCTTTGTACTTCTCAGGGATGTCGTCGGCCTTCTCAGGGAGATCACGAATATGCCCGATACTGGACTCCACGACGTAGCCGCGGCCGAGGTACCCGGCGATGGTCTTCGCCTTGGAAGGCGACTCGACGATCACCAGGCGGTTTCCGCCGGCGTTGCCGTTCTTGGCTGGCACGCTGCTTCCTACCTCGCTGTTCGCATTCGTTCCCCGTTTACTTCCCCTCGGGTTACCCGATCTGAGTCGGGAACACTCCCAAGGAAAGCCGCAAGGACGCAGAATAAAGCCCTATGAGTGTCGACGTCCCTCGGCTCACCCTCGGAGACTAATCGCTGTGCTGGACTACTCCTACTTGGTTCTCCACCTCCCGCGTGGCACCTCACGGGACGCAGCCCGCCGGATACTGACCGAACACGCAGAATACGGCGACTGGGAGCTCGACCGCCTGCGACTGTATCCCGATGGCCGCCGAGACGTCCGGCTGCGCCGGAAGATCATACGTGTGACCAGGACGATGTGATTCCAGACATGGCTTTGCCCGCCCCGGGCCGCGCCCCCGGAACGGGCAAAGCTTCCGTGCCTCGCCACGCGAGCGAGCACCGCACCACGCAGGCGCGGTCATCCTGTCTCGCCGCCGTCGAGGCGTCTGCGCGCCTTCCTCAGTGGCTCTGAGGAAGGCATGCCTAATGGGTGACTAATGCCTTACTTTTTACCAAAACGGATCCGGCGGGTGGTGCCGAAGACGGTCGCGGAGGCCGCGGCCAACGCGCCGATCAGCAGGGTGACCAGGGAACCGACGTTCATTCCGGTCACGCCGACGGGCTGAGCGGCACTCATCAGACCCAGGTCACGGATCGGCAGGTTACCGGCCGGAGTGGAGGACGTCAGGCCCGTGACGGGAGCCAGCGGCGAGCTACTGTCGGCCGCCGCGGCCCGCTTGCTCACCGGGGTGGCGGGCATGACGGGGAGCTCGGGCAGACCGGCGGCGGCCGGAAGCTGGGACTGGCCTGCCTCCTGGGCAACGCGGGCGTCGGACAGCGACGCCTGACCGGCCTCGCCGCCGACCCCCGGAACCGCGGGGAGGACGGACAGCAGGCTACTGGTCCTGTGCCTGCTGGGCTTGCCGTCCCAGTCACCCCGGCTGCCGTTGTAGTCGCCCTTGGATCCGCCCCGGTGACCACCCTCGTGGCCACCCCACTGGCCACCATTGTGGCCACCGCCCGGCCCTCCGGCACGGGAGCCGCCGAGGCAGCCCGCGGCGGCGTCGCCCAGGACGGCGACCGCGTTGCCGCAGATGTTGATCGGCGCGGTGATCGGCGCGACCACCTGGTTGCCACCCAGGACGCTGCCCCGCCCGGAGGTGCGGTTGCCACCGGCCCCCGCACCCGCGCCGCCGGAGACCGAGGCGCCGCCCCTGCACCCGGCCGCGGCCCGGCCGAGCACGCCCACCGCGTTACCGCAGACGTTGATCGGCGCGGTGATCGGCGCCACCACCTGGTTGCCGCCGCCGATGCTGTGATCACCGTTCGTGCGGTTGCCACCGGCACCGCCGCCACCGGGACCACCGGTCCCGACGGACGCACCCCCCTGGCAGCCGGCGAAGGCCCCGCCCAGGACGGCCACCGCGTTACCGCAGACGTTGATCGGCGCGGTGATCGGCGCCACCACCTGGTTGCCACCCAGGACGCTGCCCCGCCCGGAGGTGCGGTTGCCGCCCGCACCGCCGCCGCCCTGGCCCGTCCCCGCGGACGAACCGCCCGGGCAGCCCGCCTGGCCGTTGCCGACGGCGCTGCCGCAGACGTTGGCGGGCGCGGTGATCGGCGCGACCACCTGATTGCCGCTACCGGCTCCGAAGCGCCCGTCGGTGTCGTTTCCTGGCCGACCGTAACCCGAGCCGGGGCCGCCGGGACGCGGGCCGCGCTCCCAGCCGCCGCCGTGGCCGCCGTGGTCTCCACGCCCCTCGTGGTCTCCGTGACCTCCGTAACCCGGCTTACCCGGCCAGTCGGGCTTGCCAGGGCCGCCGTGCTCTCCGGGGCCACCCGGCCGTCCCGGACCACCGGGCTGCCCGGGGCCACCGGGCTGCCCGGGCCCGCCGGGCTGCCCCGGGCCACCGGGCTGCCCCGGCCCGCCGGGCCTGCCGCCGACGACCTCGGCACCGCCCTCGCAGCCAGAGAACGCCTCGCCGACGACGGCGACCGAGTTGCCGCAGATGTTGATCGGCGCGGTGATCGGCGCCACCACCTGGTTGCCACCCAGGACGCTGCCCCGCCCGGAGGTGCGGTTGCCACCGGCCCCACCGCCACCACCGCCCTGATTGCTCACCGAGGCACCACCCCGGCAACCGGCGGTCGCCCCACCGAAGATCGCGAAAGAATTGCCGCAGGCGTTGATCGGCGCGGTGATCGGCGCGACCACCTGGTTGCCGCCGCCGATGCTGTGATCACCGTTCGTGCGGTTGCCACCAGCACCGCCGCCGTTCCCGCCCTGATTCCGCACCGAGGCACCGCCTCGGCAGCCCGCCTCGGAACGGCCGATCACCGACACCGCGTTGCCGCAGGCGTTGACGGGCGCGGTGATCGGCGCGACCACCTGATTGCCGCCCAGGACGCTGCCCCGCCCGGAGGTCTCGTTGCCCCCCGCGCCACCGCCACCGCCGTTCTCGACGGACGCGCCGCCCTCGGAGGAGGCAGCCGACTGTCCGGCCACAGCGGCGGCGTTTCCGCTGATGTCGATCGGCAGGGTGATCGGAAGGTTGACCTGGTTGCCTCCGGCGATCGAGTGGTCACCGTCGGTGTCGGCGAAGGCCGTACCGCCGCCCATGGCCATGACGCCCAGTGCGAGCAGTGCCGCAGGGGCCGTGCCCCTAACCCACGTACGCATGATTGAAGCTCCTAGCAGTCTCGGGGGGACCTTGAACCCTCGTGAGGGCATGCGAGAGCCATGCGAGGACCGGACAGGTCCGCACAGTGGAGGCCCAGGCGGGCCGTCACGAGGGAGTTGGGAACTGGCTGGCTCGTCGGCCTGCTCGTCGCTCACCGGTGGAGCGACTCTCCTGGGGACGGAGGATCGAGACAGGCTCCGCGACCGGCGGATCACTCGAAAGGAGATCAGGCCGGTCTACAAGACGATGTCAGTCAGGAGAGAAAGAAGGGTCGTCCGCCGCTGTGCGGACGACCGGGGGGAGCACGAACGCCAGCGGAACACGCTGTGTCGCCAGTCGCGGGTCGTAGGCGAACCATGCGACATCCCCCGGACCCGAGCCGAAGAGGCTGGATCCACCACCGCTCTGAGGCACGAATCCATTGCTGCCAGAGCCGTGGTCGACGGTGGCGGGTGCCGGGGCCCCCGGCTTGGACTGGCTGGTGAGCCCGTCCACACCTCGCCCCGCCATGGCTTCGGCGTTGTCCGTCGCCGACGGTTTGCCGCTGCCCGTGGGGAAGTCATCGACCTTTGAAGCCGATCCGGAAGCGACAGCGTCGAGGGTCTGGGAACGGGCCACTCCTGTCGCCGCGGTGGCGTCCGCGACCGCGGGAGTGGCACTGAGAAAGCCGAAGACGATCGCGAGCAGCCATGCGGCGGCCAGGAGGCCGCCGATGGCGAGGGCTTGCCTGATGCCCCACCGGGTGCCGGCCGCGAACCGCGCCATCCGGTCAGCCCGGTCGGGGATCGTGTCGTCGACGGAGAAGGCCACGGGCACGCGTCGAGCAGCGGGCGAGGACGCCCTCCACTGCTCGTGCGGCACGTGCGCCACATGGCCTCCCAAAGCTCCTGGACAGGCCCGCTTGGACACGGGCCACCCTTCAACGGAGAGTCACGTTAGCACTACATGGAGTCAGTGCAACGGATTTCCCGAGAACAGATCAGCAGCCGTCCAGGAATCGGTCAAGAACCCGGACCCCGAACCGCAACGAATCCACCGGCACCCTCTCGTCCACCCCATGGAACATCCCGGAAAAGTCCAGGTCGGCGGGGAGCTTCAGCGGCGCGAACCCGAACCCCCGGATCCCCATCCGGCTGAACGCCTTCAGGTCCGTCCCCCCCGACAGCGTGTACGGCACGGCCAGCGCGCCCGGGTCCTCGGCGAGGAGGGCGTCGGCCATCGCGCGCACCAGCGGCCCGTCGAAACCGGTCTCGATGGCGATGTCGTGGTAGATGAACTCCCTGGTCACATTGGGGCCGAGCAGTTCGTCGACGGTCTGGAGGAACTCGTCCTCATATCCCGGCAGGAAGCGGCCGTCCACGTGCGCGGTAGCGGCCTGGGGGATCACATTGGCCTTGTAGCCGGCCTCCAGCATCGTGGGGTTGGTGGTGTTGCGCAGCGTGGCGCCGATCATCCGCGCCAGCGGCCCCAGCTTGGCGACGGTCTTCTCCGCGTCGTCCAGGTCAAGCTCCAGCTCCAGCGCCCTGGAGGTCTCCTCCAGGAACGTCCTCACCGTCTGTGTCATCCGTACCGGCCACTCGTACCGGCCGATGCGGCCCACCGCCTCGGCCAGCTCGGTGACCGCGTTCTCCGCGTTGAGCATCGAGCCGTGCCCGGCCCGGCCGGTGGCGGTCAGGCGCATCCAGGCGATGCCCTTCTCGGCCGCCTCGATCAGATAGAGCCTGCGCGCCTCGTCGATGGAGACGCTGAACCCACCCACCTCACCGATCGCCTCGGAGCACCCGTCGAACAGGTCCTTGTGCTCTGAGACCAGCCACTGCGCGCCGTAGTGGCCCCCGGCCTCCTCGTCGGCGGTGAAGGCCAGCACCACGTCCCTCGGCGGGCGACGCCCCTCGCTGAGCCGCTGTCGTACGACCGCGAGGATCATCGCGTCCATGTCCTTCATGTCGACCGCGCCGCGCCCCCAGACGCAGCCGTCCGCGATCTCACCGCTGAGCGGGTGGTGGGTCCAGTCGGCGGCGTTGAAGGGCACGACGTCCAGATGTCCGTGCAGCAGCAGCGCGTCCCGCGAGGAGTCCTCCCCCGCTATGCGGGCGATCACGTTGGCCCGCCCCCTGTCCGACTCCAGGATCTGCGGCTCCAGCCCGACCTCGGCCAGCTTCTCGGCCACGTACTCGGCGGCGGCCCGCTCCCCTGGCCCCGAATTGTCACCCGCGTTGGTCGAGTCGATCCTGATCAGGTCGCGGCACAGCCCGACGACCTCATCCTCACCGTTGAGCGTGGCCATGTGGACTCCTTGAGTTCGGTACGGTTTCCACCCCCATCCTCCCGCCGTACCCTCCTTCCCGGCACCCCGTCCGCACTCGCCCTCCTGCCGATATGACGCAAGCTCAAGAGTTTGCTAACCTAAGTCCGCCGACGCGGGATGACGGTCCCACGTGCAGGCACCACGTCCGGGTGGCGGAATAGGCAGACGCGCTAGCTTGAGGTGCTAGTGCCCTTTGCGGGGCATGGGGGTTCAAGTCCCCCCTCGGACACGTTCGATTCGCCCATGAGGTCCTGGTCAGACGTAGAGCTGACCAGGATTCTTCGTTTGCTGGGGTGATAGGTCAGCCGAACGCCGAGCCCGGCGTACAGCCGGGCCTTCCTGACCGGCTCAGCCTTTCCCAGAAGCCGTACTGCGTCACCCATGGTGTTCATCACCTTCGCAAGGTCGTCTCGGGTGAGCTGCCGCCTGCGGTTCGGTTCACGGCGTAGCTGTGCTTCGGCTCGGATCTTCTTGGCTTGTTCCTCTCGGATCCAGCCAGCGACTACGGCAGGGTCCGCACCCGCCTCCAGCGCGGCGCGATGCTGGGCGAGCTTTCGATCGCATTCAGCCAGTTGACGCCGCGCCACGGCGAGATTTTCATGCTCCGACGGCTCGATCCGCTGGGCTTCGACCAGAAGGTCGAGCGTCTCATCGACTCGGTGAGGAACGAACAACCTCCCCAGCCAGCGATCAAGCTTCGGAACGATCGCGTCCTCTCGGATGTAGACATTGCGAGGGTGCATGACCCGATTCGCCAGGGCGTACTCCTCGGGAAAGCGGCACCGGTAGTACGGCGCCTCGTTGGACCAGTTGCCCTGCATCCGTCGATCACATACCCCGCAGAAGAGCAGCCCTCGGAGGATGTACGTGTGGCTCGCGGCCTTGAGGCGGCGGCCGGTCTGCCGCCCACCGCGCCCGGCGAGCAACTCTTGGACGACCTCGAAGTCCTCTGCGGTCACAATCGGCGGTTGCGCGATCTCGTCGGACCACACCCATTCCTCGCGCGTGTTCCAGCGGAGCTTGGTGGCGTGGCCGAGGCCGACGTCGTCAACGTCGATGAGGACCTCGTCCTTTCGCTGCCGATTCCAGACCTGGCGGCCGGTGTAGCGAGGATTGGTGATTATGGCCCGTATTGCGCTCTTGGACCATGCGATCCCGGATCTGTGGCGGTTGCGGCCCGGATCATGGGCCGAAGGGCAGGGAACACCGTCGGCGCTCAGACGTTCGGCGATGGCGTAGAGACCACGGCCCTCCAGGAACTCACCGAAGATCCGGGCCACGACGGCAGCGGCGAACTCGTCGAGTTCCAATCGGTGCTGCCGCTTGCCTTCGGCCGCCTTGGCGGGATTGGGATGGGGGCCGGCATCAGCCAAGCGATAGCCGTACGGCGGCCTGCCCCCAAGGAAGCGGCCTTCCACCTGGGCTTGGGCCTTCATGGCGCTGCGCACGCGGATCTTGATGCGATTGCGCTCGCCCTTGCTCATCCCGGCGAACACGCTCATGACGAGGTCATGGGCCTCGTTGTTCGGGTCGATCGGGCCACCCACCTCGGGCACCCAGAGCGGAACCCTGAAGTGCTCGAAGACGGGAAAGGTCAGGCCGTACTGGTTGCCGTAGAAGGCTCGTTGCGGCTCACCGATCACCACCGCGTCGAAGCCGCGGTCGGGGTTGCGTAATTCGGCGAGCAGCGCCGCCGCGTGCGGGCGGCGCTGCCAGGGGATCGAGCGGGACTTGTCGACGTCGAAGAACTCGGTGACGATCACGCCCCCGCGCGACTCGATGAGCGCGCGGGAGCGGGTGATCTGCCAGCCTCGCGAGGACTGGGGATCCTGCTTGTCCTCGGTGGAGACCCGGCCGTAGAAGGCGAAGCGGATGGTGTTCATGGGTCCTATGCGGCGTTGGGGTGGTTGACCAGCATGGCTTGGTGAGCCTCCAGCAGGATGGCGAGCAGTTCCGTGGCGGCGCTGGGCGTCAGGCAGGGCGGTCCACTTGGTAAGACGATGTGCGGAGTCGGCTGTTTACGAGTGGTGGATGCGGTCATGATGAGAGGCGCTCCTATGCGTTCGTTGCTGGCGGGTAGGGGTACGGCCCCGGCGACGTGCTTGGCGGTACTGGAGTCGGGGCCGCTTTGCCGCCGTACCTTGGCGTAGATCCGCACGTTGCGGCCGGCACCTCGGCAGGGCGGCGGGTCGGATGTTTCCGTGACGTCGAAAGCGCAGGCTGCCTGCGGTGCTTTCTCAAGCAGGACAGTGCTTTGCGTCTGGTCATGACGCAGGTCTCTTAGCCACGAGTGGGTGGCACGCCGGGCAGCGCGCCACAGTGTTGTCGTGAAGTTCCATCTGCCGGGTGCGCTCGTCGCAGTGACCGCACCAATTTGGGGCGATCCTCAGCGACGGACTGGGCTCGACGCCCTCGACCGCAGGCAGGAACTTGTCGGGGTCTTCCTCGATTGCCTTGGCCACGTAGCGACTGCGGTACTTGACGGACCGGCCATCGAGGATCGCGTGGCGGATCGCGGCCGCGTCGAGGGGGCGGATCTCGCGGCCGGTCAACTCAGCCAGGAGCTGGACGATACCGCGATCGATGGCATCGTCGTCGTTCGCCCAGGCACGCGCGTTACGACGAGAAGACGACTGATTGTCTGCATCTTCTTCCGTCCTAGTCCCCTTCGGGGACTGGACGGAGCTGCGTGGCGTTAGTAACGCGTTACGTTTGGCGTTACTAACGCCACCGTCGACTGCGTGTGGCTCGGTTCGGTTGCGTCGCCTGTCTCGCCACCCCTTCTGCCGCTCGGCGTTGGCCTTCCGTTCTTTCTCCGCCCGCTCCTTAGCGGGCACGAATGCGAAGAAGTCATGGATCACCCACCCCTTCGCCACAGGCGCCGGGCAGAGATCGGAGGGACACTCTTCACCAGGCAGATGCCAGGTACCCCGGGACACGAGTTCGGCGATGAAGCGCAGCGGCTTTCGCACTCGCGGACACACGTCGATCAGGTCTTCCTGGAGTACCGCACCGTCGGTCAGGTTGTGGGCACACCAGAAGATCGCTGTGAAATGTATACGAAATGCGGCGTCCGACAGGCCTGCTACCTGCCTCCGAGTCGGGAATCGGTCGTCGAAATACAGCCCTTCTCGTTTCATCTAGTGCCTGCCTCTGTACGTCAGATGCAGGCCGGCCGTGGTGTTGAAGGCACGGTCGATTCGGAGCGCGAGGTCACGGGCTGTCTTCCGGGCTGCCGTAAGTTCTGACAGAGCCTTGTCAAGACGCTCGCCGGGGTCGCCATGGTCGTCACCCAGTTGTCCGGATTCCTGCATGCGCCGCAACGCCTCGCCGAGTTGCCCCAGCAGTTGGTCAAGCCCAGCTGTCGAAATGCTGATACGGCCGAGGACGTCGTACACGGTGGACGGATAGGTGACGCCGACCTGGGAGAGCGTGGCGTGGTTGAGGACGCGGACAGCCTCGGATACGGCTGCGGCGACCTCGCTGGTGTAGTCGTCACCATGGGGGCCATCTGACGACAGCCAGACGGTGTCAGCCATCGGCATTGACTCCGATCGCTGAGATCTTGTCAAGATGCCCGCGTCCCGTCAGAGTGGTGACGAGAGTCAGCAGCCGACGCATGAGCCAGTGAGGCACCCCTAAGGTGTCTGTGCTTGCGATGGATGGGATGCTGAACATGACCTACTCCCTTCGAGTGGGTCTGGCGGGAGGCCCGGCGCCACTTAGCCTGCAAGCAATGCGGGCGCCGGGTCCTCCTGTAGTGAACTTGCAGAGGACCAACTTCATGATTCGGCGGGAGCTGTTCAGCTACGCCGACATGCGCAGTTGTCCGCTTCCCAACTGCTGGTGATCCCCCAGACGCCTCACCCCCTTGTGTTCCAGGAATCACGTACGTATCAGACGTATCTGCCATGATGACACAAATCACTTTGCTAGTCTTGACTCGAAAGAGTCAGAAGATTCGCCTCGCGCTTTAGCGCCTCGTGATCCCCCTGCTGTTCTCATCACCTTCACACCGCACTGCTGGTTTGCCGTGCGCGCATCCATCCGGCTAGTGATCCAAAGCACGGCCGACATCACACCAGGTCGGAGCCATCAGCCCATGGCGATCGCTCTCACCTTTCCTCCTTGCTTGGCGATCAGCTTGGTCTAGGTAGACAGTACTGTACTAGTTCAATTTAGGTATAGCTCAACTGTGCTTTCCTAGTACAGCTGAAGGGCTTAGCCTTGGTGTTGTGTCCGTGCCTGATTTCAGCGATCCTCAGCCTGCCTACCTGCAGATCGCAGACGACCTGCGTCAAGAGGTGGCGGCAGGTCGACTCAAACTCGGCGAGCGGCTTCCGGCGCGGCGGCAGTTGGCCCAGCGCTACGGCGTGGCCGTCGAGACAGTCCGTCGAGCCTTGGACGAACTCGCGCACGATGGCCTGATCAGCACGCAATCGACGCGCGGCACATACGTGGTCAAGACTCCTGACCAGAATGAGCCGTCCTCCGAACTTCAGCAGGCGATGACCGAGGTGCGCCGGCTGGCCGAACGCGTAGAAGGTCTGGAGTCTCGCGTGAAAGACCTCGAAGGCCGCTGACCTCCTCCACGCGTCCCTTCGAGCTCCATCCCTTCAGAACGTCGCGCGTGCAACGCCACGCACCTTCGAGGTTCCTACCTCTCGGGGCTCCGGGCTCTTCCTCGGCAGCAGCCGAATCAGCCGTCGCGAAGCCGCAGGTCCAGGTGGAGCGGCCCGAGCGAAGCGAGAGACGACTACCTGGAGGTGCGGCTTCGCGACGGCCATCATCGGCCTGCGAGGAAGACTCGGGCGGCCGCGATTCTCGCCCGCCATTGAAGAAGATCGTTTCTGACGGTTCCGCCTGCCAGCGTCTTCTTCCAGAGCTCGCGAAAGGCAGTGACGCTCTCCCGCGCCGGGCGGCGCCTACGCTTCCGTGCTCACATACTGAAGCCAGACCCACGACGAAGATCGTTGCGAATGCGATTGGTCGGTGGCTGGTATGCCTGGGAGGGGCCACGCTGGTTGATGCGGCTGTGGGGCGGTTGAGCGTCCGGTCGCTTTGCTGTGGCCTGTTCGGCTCGGACGGCTCGTTCGAGGTCGCGCTGGTCAGGTGGCAGGTCGGCGCGGCGCATGATCTCGCGTTGGATCGTGGTGAGTTCGTGCCGAGCGGCCTCATGAGCTTGGCGAAGTCCTTGGGCGCGCATCTTGACAATGTCGACGTCGCTGTCCCGGGCAGCCTGCAGGCTGATGTCGAAGGAGTTCGACAGTTCGGCGTGGCGGCGGCGCAGGTGCGGCCAGGTGCCAACCGGCGGGGCCTGCGCGGCGGTCTGGCGAGCGGACTCTTCCAAGACCGGGCCGTGGGCACGGATCGGCGCGAGGCGCTGGGTTACGCGCTCCTTGCTTTCGTGCAGGTCGATAAGCTCGGCCGTCAGGTCTCGGCGGCGGCCTCGCTGCCACGGGCGCAGGCTGGCCAGTTCGTCCTTGACGGCATGCTCGTGCCGGCGCAGCTCATTCAGGCGCCGGCGGCCCTCGGTGACCGCCTGGCGTGCCTGCTGGAGCTGGAGGGCGGCAGCCTCGGCCGTCTCAATCCGGCTGGTCTGCTCCTCGATGTCGGCGCGCTCGGCCAGCAGGCCGCGTTCGTTTAGGCCTCCGCCCTCAGCGGCCAGGCGCTGAGCGATCTGTTCGGCGGCTCCGGCCTTGGCGAGCGTCGTGTCGAGTTGTCTCCCGAGTCGGCTCATGCGGTGACTCAGCTCGGCGTCGGCGGCCAACCCGACGCCGTAGGGGGAGTTGGTGAGGGACTGCAGAACGCGGGCGCGCTGCACGGTGATGCGAGCCGCGCGATCGGCGGCCTGCACCTCGGCTTGGGCGCGCTCGAACTCGACGTATGGAGACGCGTCTGCTTGGACAGGCGGGATGAGGCGTGTCTGGTGGGCGATGGGTTCGGGTTCGGGAGTCAAGAGTTGGTCGGCGCGGTCGCCATAGAGGGCCGTGGCGTAGGCGGCCAGGGCGCGCTGCAGTTCGTCGGCCGGGCCACGGGTTGGGCCGTGGCGGAGCCGGTCGGCGTCGCTTTCCAGGAGCTCAAGAGGTAGGTACAGGTGGGCACTGTGCCGATCGCGGCTCAGGGCCGTGTACGCGCTGTTCGGGTCCAGGCCCAAACCGTAGACGAACGTGTTTCGACCGGTCAGGCCTTGGGCGGAAGCCACGGTCATCACGGTGCCGTACGACAGACCACCAGCCGCGATGTAGGCAGGGCTGACCCATTCACGTACCAGTGCGGCTCCATCCAGCCCAGCCTGACGCCATTCGACCTGTACGCCCCGCCTGCTGTCGATGGCGGTGACACGGCCGCGATAGCCGTTAAGAACATCCACCGGGCCTTCGCCGCGGCGGGCGCGGTAGTCGTTCTTGCGTACCCGTACATGGTCCCCAACGGCCAGGGCAATGCTGGCGCCGCCGGCCAAGTGGTAAACGCGTTCAGGGCCAGACAGCTCGCCCAGTTCGCGGCGGATCGCTCGGGCAGCCAGATTGAGCCGGTTGGCAGCCTCGTTCGTTCCTGCCAGCACCAGCAGGTCGGCCAGTTCGTCATGCACACCCGGCCCTTCGACGCCCCGGTACGGTTGCCGGGCGCCGGCCCAGTCGGCGATCAGCCGGGCCATCGTGTCATCGGCGCCTGCCTCAGCGTGTACATGGCCGCCTGAGGCCCAGGTATGCAGGGCTTGGCGGCGTTGGCCGGCTCGAAACAACTCCAGGGCTTGGCGTTCGAGCGGGTCGCGCTGGCGGCGGTTCTGCCGCAGCACCAGCCCGTCGACCTGGCGGTGGATGGCGGCGAATCCACCGCCCACGCCGATCGCGCGCAGTTGCTTGGGGTCCCCCAGGAGCACCACCTTGGTGCCGTGCCGTTCAGCGTCGTCCAGGAGAGTGGCCAACTGGCGGTCGTCGACCATGGCGGCTTCGTCGACCACCAGCGCGTCCACCCCGGCCAACCCCCGCCCGCGCTGGATGCGCAGCAGCCAGGTGGCGATCGTGTCAGTGCCGATGCCGGATTCGGCGCGCAGGGTGGCGGCGGCGACCGCCGCAGTGGCCGCGCCCCGGACCACCAGGCCACGGCTCTCGTAGGCGGCGCGGGCGGCGGCCATCAACGTGGTCTTGCCCGCGCCGGGCACGCCGA
The DNA here is from genome assembly GCF_050943795.1 of Streptosporangium sp. CA-115845. Taxonomy (NCBI): domain Bacteria; kingdom Bacillati; phylum Actinomycetota; class Actinomycetes; order Streptosporangiales; family Streptosporangiaceae; genus Streptosporangium; species Streptosporangium sp. CA-115845. The sequence continues at coordinate 9,878,271 of NZ_CP191988.1, forward strand.
TGATCGCCTCCACCCCGTGCCCGGCACGCAGAACGCGTTCCAGCACAGCTCGTTGCTCGCCGGTGAAGACCATCTGGTGGCCGACCTGGAAGGTGTCCAGAGCCAAGCGGACGGCATCAGCGTCCAACACGGCCACACCGCCGTTATAGCGGCGGCGCACGATGACCAGCAGGGCCTGTTCGGCGGCAAGGATGTCGGTGCTGGTGTAGCGAGCGGAGTTGGCCATATGACGCGCCCCGGCATCACTCAGCCGCACCGCTGGAGCCAGTGCCAGCACCTCATCGGCCAGCGTCTCGGCCTCGGCCAGATCCGCCACCCCGTCGGGGAGCGCGTCCAGGACCGCAGCCAGCACAGCGGCCCGGGACACCTCCTTGCGATGCGCGGTCAACCCGCCCTCCGGCCGCCAGATCCACGCCGCGATCTCCGCCGGAGAAGGCCGCACGGGCAACGGCGCGCCACTACGGCAGGCTGCGACCAGCGCGACCGGGTCCACGCCGACCGCTTCGAGCTGGTTGTGCCAATCGGCACGTAACTCGGCTTGCCCGGGGTCGGTTCTGTGCTGGCGGCTTTCAGCCGAAGCCACCTTCTTAGCCCGTCGAGAGGCCTCTCCAGCGGCGAAGCCGAGTTTGGTCAGTACCTGCTTCACCTGGCCGTCACGCTTGGAGAACAACGTCCGCACCGCGGCTGGGATGGCTGCGATCTCCCACTCTCCGGTCTCCGGATTCCGGATCCAGGCGATGCCGTAGCGCTCAATCGCTACTCGGCGCACTCGCGCCTTGAAGAAGGCGTCGGCGGCGTGCGCGTGTCGGTATAAGTCCCGTCCTCCAGACGCGACCGCCGACCATTTCCCATCCAACCCGCGCGCTGCGTTTACGATCACCACGTGCGCATGCCAGTGCGGATCCGGCGCCGACGACCCCACCGGACGCGCGGTTCGGTGCGTCATCACCCAGCCGAGTAACCCGCTCGTGCCCATCTGCTCAGCCAGCCGGCCGTCGCCCTGGTGACCTCGCTGACCGTAGCCCACCCACTGCTCAACCGCCGAGACCGTCTCGAACACCGCTTCAGCGGCGACGCCTTCCAGTCCCGCCGCGAAGCTGGGGTCGGCCAGCCCGATCAGCACCGACACGCTCTTGGTCACGTCAAGAGTCAGGTCATAGCCACGATTGCCGATACGAACCCGTGCGTCGCGCCACTTACGCGCGTACGCCAATTCCTCCCACTCGTACACCTCGGCCAGGTCGACACCGGCGGCGAAGGCCAACTGGTCCAGATCATCGATGCGCACCAGGTGCACCTCGCCCTGCCGAGCGATACCGCGTGCCATCTGAGCCGCCCGCTTGACCATCGCCGGGCGGGCGGCCAACAGGCCCTCCACAGTGGTACCGCGCTTGGCTGCGGTAGCCTCCAGCGCCTCCCCAAGCGGCGCCGCAGGCAGCTTGCCGCGTGGATCGACAACATGCTTGGCCTTCATCAGCAGCTCGCCGGTAATCGGGTCCTCACCGTTCATCAACGCCCGCGCCATGCCGTGCTGGTCGGCCGTCAGCGCAGTGCCCGGGACGATGCCCACCTCATGCAGACCCTCACCGATCCACACCAGCCCGCGCCCACCGCCCAGCCGGTAGCTCAGCTGCCCATCCAGTTCCTCGCTGGGGTCGTGACCGCGCTCGCCCGCATATGGCACGCCACAACCGGCGCCCTCCCGTAATCGATAATCCACCTGCTCCATGCAAGGACCGAGCACATTCACCCAGGCCATGTGACCCCCGTCCAGACGGTGGCGGTAGCGACGATGGCAGGGCCGCTGATGGCGGGAGCAGCCCAAGGTGTATCGCAGATACCTTCGGTCTAAGTCTTGAATTGATCTTGTAAGGAATTATGACAGATTGTGTTGATATTAGATAGATCATCGTAATCAGAGATGGTGATAGCAGCGTTGAAATAGTGGTTTCTTAAAGATCTTGCTTAAAGGTTGTTGCGCGTGGATTCGATGTCAGTGACTGGCTGCCGATCACCTTGGGCAGCCGAGCGGCCAGGGGCGCTCGCTATCGGCTCAGGTGGTCGTGGAGCATCCGGTCGAAGGTGTCGCGCAGGTCGAGGTCGCGAGTGACCTCCAGCAGGGCGCGGGCCAGTACCGGTTCGGGGGTGCGGTCGGCCATCACCAGCCCGACGCGCGGCGCCCGGGCGGGGCGTTCCATGCCCACCACCCGCATGCCGTCCGGGACGCCGAACATGTGCAGCCAGGCATGGGCGATGACGCTGGACCAGCGGTGCGTGGCGACTTGGGCGAACAGGGCCGAGACGGTGTCGGTCTCGACAGCGGGGGGCCGCGACGGCGCCCGCGGCGGCGAAGGCGGCGTCCAGGATCCGCCGGTTGCGCATCTGCGGGCTGAGCAGGCACAGCGGGAGCGCGGCGACCTCCGACCAGCGCGCCACGTCCCGGCCGGCGAGTTCGCCGTCGTCGGGGGTGAGCAGCAGGTAGCGCTCCTCGTACAGCGGCCTGGTGTGCGCGCCGCCCAGATCCGCCTCGTCGAGGTAGGTCAGCGCCACGTCGATCTCGAACTCCGCCAGTTGCCGGTCGATCTCGCGCGAGGACAGCGAGGTGAGGCTGACGCGCACGTGCGGGTGGCGCTCGCAGAAGGGTCCGGTCAGCAGGGACGCCGCGGCCAGCGCGGTGGGGATGGCGCCCAGGCGCAGGACGCCCGACAGGCTCCGGCGTATCGTCTCCAGGTCGTGGCGCAACGCCTGACAGTCGACCAGGATGCGGTGCGCCCAGGGCAGCACCCGCTCCCCTTCGGCGGTCAGGCCAGCGAATTACCGCCCCCGCCACGGCATGACCCCGCACATCTCCGGCTCCTCGCTGTCGGCCCAGGCCCGCTACACCGCCGGCACCCGCGAGATCCTCGAAGCCTGGCTGGACGGCACCCCGATCCGCGACGAGTACCTGATCGTCGAGGGCGGCGCACTGGCCGGAACCGGCGTCCACTCCTACAGCACCCGCACGCGCTAGCCGCAAGGGCCCTTGCCAGCCTCTATAGGGGCGAGGCGGCCGGCAAGCGAGCCGTGCCCCGGATGTGAGCGTCCAGGGCACGGCCCTCGCCACCGCTCCCCGAACTTCCCCGCGCGTCAGGCCACGATCGAGACGAAAGGAGCCTCGTGCTCACCAAGAAGGAAGCGGCCGAAGCCGTCCGGCAGGCCAAGGTCGCCACGGGTGTGACCTGGGCCCAGCTCGCCGAGGCGGTCGGCAGGCCGTCAGCGTGGACGACGCCTACGAAGAGTGGCTCTCCAACACCATCGCGTGCGCTCACTGCGGTAAACCCGACTTCGCCTCCCGCAGTGGCGCGGGTGGGCGACCGCGAAAGTACTGTTCCCCTAAATGCCGTCAAGCGGCTTACCGGGCGCGCCGATCTCGGGCGGACTCCCCGTAGCTCGCCTCACTGCCTCTAGGTCTAGAGGGGTCACCTTCTAGACCTAGATGTCCCTCCGGAGCCTGACCTGCTCTAGCGCGGCGCGCCCACCGTGCCGGATAAGTGTTGCCCATACACGCGGACGAAAACCTGACCGTCTATTCCCTCAGCATGACGTGCGGTGACGGAGTAGACGGTCGGGTTTTACGTGAAGACGCGGTCGACGACCTTGGGGAATTCACTGTCAGTCCGTTGCCGGGAGCGCCACGGGCAGGAGCCGTGTCACCGGAACGTCGTACTCGAAAGCGGCGCGCTTGATCTGTTTGCGGAACGGATCGCCCTTCAGCCGGGACGACAACACTAGGCCGGCTTGCATGAGCAGGATCGGCAGCCAGATGACGTCGGCGCGTTCCCCATCGCTCGGCTTGGCGTCCGTGCGGATCGCCCACATGCCGTCGCCGAGGTCCTCGGTGTAGGCGTCGGCGGTGTAAGCGCTGGCATGGGTGTAGTCGCACAGGTGCCGGTAGACGGTATACATGTCCTCCTCGCCAAACCGGGCCGTGAGTTTGTTGAATCTCTTGAACTCCGTCAGTAGCACCTTCAATCGGGCGATCTCCGGGTCTGCGGAGGCATGGGAGAGGTCGACGCCCGGAGGGGCCCCGATCTCGATGTGGTCCAGGGCGGGCCAGCGGCGCTTGCCGGTGTTCGGGTCGGTCAGTTCCTCCAAGAGGATCTTCTTGTTGTTCCAGGTGGAGAAGTCCAGGACGGCCAGGCCGTTGGCGCCCTCGGAGGCGAGCCAGAGCATCTTGTAGACGTGCTCGACGATGGAGCGGTAGATCGGCGTCGTCGTGATGGTCCGGCCAGCCTCGACGCGGTTGATGAAGTCTTCAGCCAGGACGTTGACGTGCCGCCACCAGCCCGCCAGGGCACGGACGATCTCCCGGTTCTCGACCGGGAGCTCCAGTCCCTGGGCCAGCAGCATGTCACCGTCGGCGATCAGCTTGCGGGCGATCGGCAGGGCACGCCGGGTGGTCTTGGGGTTATACCCAAACTCATAAGTCACTTGATCAACGCTACTGACGACAAAGCCGGAGGTAATAGTCATTTTTGTGACCTAGTCGATCATTGCCGCAGTACAGGCTCGACGTCCTGCTCGCTGGCGCTCCCGCCGCACCAACAGGGCGCTCATCTAACGGTGGCACCCTCAAAGGATCAACGCACCGGATACGGCTACGGAAGGTCGTCTGCGTCCGGGATCCACCGCGCCCGGATCTGTCGGGCGGCATCCAGAGCGGCCCGTCCTGCCACCTGGCCGGACTCGTCATCGGTGGTGCCCAGCGCGACGTAGATCGCGGCTTCGATGGTCTTCCACTCCTCCTGGAGTTGCCGCCGGGTTATCCCGTCGTACCGCTCCAGCTCTTGGTGGATCCGGCGGGTCTGGCGCAGCAGGTCCTCGTAGGTCGCTGTGGCCGAGTCCGGTGTCTCCTTCATGGCTCCCACGTTGCCACCCTTTGTTCCGCCACGCTGGTCAGATCTCGTCGTCCTCGGCGGTATTCGGGTCGTGCAGGTCGCGAATGGCGCCGGGCGCGAGGTCGGGCATGGCAAACCAGCGCGGCCGCCACCTGGCCACCCCCGGGCAGAGGCAACTGATTCGGATTCCCATGGCTGGGCTCGCCGACGTGAGGAAAATCGCATCATGACCTTGCCGAACAGGATCAGACGCGGCAAACCAACAGGCTACGTCGAGGTCAGTAGCTAATTCTTGCTTTTGTGCTGCTCACTATTGAAGAGCCGTCTGGGCTCATCTGGGCCTCTGAGTTTGAAAGGCGGGAGTTACGACGGTTCGAGGATGAAGCCGGTCTGGGCGATGAAGCCGTCCAGCAGGCCGTGCCGGTACTGCATCCGTTTGAGCTTGGTGGCGACCATCGCGGCGAGTTCGTCGACGTCGCGAGGGGCAAGGTTGGCCAAACCCCGCTTGAGCGCCGACCACACGCCCTCAGTTGGTTTGTCACAGTGCAGGGAAAGATGGACAGCGGGATGTGAACGCGCCGATTATTGGCAGTGAGGGCCTGCTTCGGCTGGTCAAGCTGGTCGAGCGGCTGCGGGCCCGTGACCAAGGTGAAGGCGGCGCGTCATGGACAGCGCAGGCAAGGACGAGCCCCCCAGATTCCGGTGAGCACGCTGTGGGCGGTACTGCCGGAGCCGAACCGGCGGGAGGTGGTTCAGACCCTGATCATGCTGGTGGATCGGGCGGCGGGTCAGGCGGCCGGCCTGGATGGGCGGGGCGGGGGTGATGTCGATGCTGCTGCGTGAGCATGAGGACGGGAAGGTCCAGGGGCGTCACCGTGACCACCTGGCGGTGGTGTATGTGCGCCAGTCCTCCCGGCAGCAGGTGCTTGATCATAGTGAGTCCACGCGTCTGCAGTACGGGCTGGTCGAGCGGGCGGTCGCGCTGGGCTGGCCGGCCTCGCGGGTGATGGTGATCGATGAGGATCTGGGGCGCTCAGCGGCGAACGCGGCCGAACGACCGGGGTTCGCGCGCCTGGTCACCGAGATCACCATGGGGCATGTGGGGTTGGTGCTGGGTTTGGAGATGTCTCGGCTGGCCCGGGCCGGCCACGATTGGCACCAGTTGGTCGAGCTGTGCTCGCTATCGGGGGCGCTGCTGGCCGACGCGGACGGGGTCTACGATCCGAACTGGTACAACGATCGGTTATTGCTCGGATTGAAGGGCACCATGACCGAGGTCGAGCTGCATTTGATCAAGCAGCGGATGGCGTCCGGGCGGTTGGCCAAGGCCGCCCGCGGGGAGCTGGCGGTGCCGCTGCCTGCCGGGTACGTGCGCCGCCCTTCCGGCGAGGTCGGCCTCGACCCGGACGAGCAGGTTCAGGCGGTTGTCCGCCTGGTGTTCGTTCTGTTCGAACAGCTCGGGACGGTGCATGCGGTGTTGCGCTTTTTGGTGGAGCACCGGGTGCAGATCGGGATGCGGGAACGCTCGGGGCCGGGCAAAGGCGAGCTGGTGTGGCGGGCGCCGCACCAGCAGGGTCTGAGCAACATGCTGCGCAACCCGGCCTACGCCGGGATCTACGCCTATGGGCGCAGCCGTACCGAGGCGGCCCGGCACCTGCCCGGGCGCGGGCACTGCGGCCGGGTGCGCGGCCTGGATGCCGAGCAGTGGCTGGTGCGCATCGAGGGAGCGCTGCCGGCGTACATCACGGTGGAGCACTATGAGCGCAATCTGGCGCGGATGGCCGCCAACCGGGCGCGGGCCGAGAGCGCCGGGGCACCGCGCCAGGGCTCGGGCCTGCTGGCCGGTCTGGTGGTCTGCGGGATCTGCGGCCAGCGCATGCAGATCACCTACGAGAGCAACCGGCACGGCCTGATCCACCGCTACAGCTGTCAGCGACGGCATCACACCTACGGGCAACCGCGCTGCCAGCAGATGGCCGGACGCTTCCTCGACGACCACGTCGTCGCCCAGGTACTCGGCGCGCTGGCCCCGGCCGCGCTGGAGGTGTCGGTGCACGCGGCCGAGCAGATCGAGGCGCACCGCCGGCAGGTGGAGCGGATCTGGCGGCAGCGCCTGGAGCGCGCTGAGTTCGCCTGCGATCGGGCACGACGCCAGTACCAGCTCGCCGAGCCGGAAAACCGCCTGGTGGTGCGGCAGCTTGAGCACGAGTGGGAACAGGCGCTGGCCGCCCAGCGGCAGCTGATCGAGGACTACGAGCGGTTCAGCCACGAGCGCCCCAGGCGGCTGTCGGCGGCCGAGCTGGCCGCGATCCGCGCCCTGGCCGACGACATCCCGGCCCTGTGGTCGGCTCCAACGACGACCACCGCTGAGCGCAAGAAGCTGGTGCGCGCCGTGGTCGAACGGGTGCAGGTCACCGCCGATGGCGCCGGCGAGAACGTCCATGCTGTCGTCACCTGGGCCGGTGGGCATCAGACCCACGCCGACCTGATCCGCCCCGTGGCCCGGATCGACCAGTTGTCCTACTATCCGGCGCTGACCGCGCGGATCGAGGTGCTGGTGGCTGAGGGTCTGGGCAACGCGGCGATCGCCGATCGGCTCGCAGCCGAGGGGTTCCGCACTCCCCACCTGCACGAACGTTTCCATGTCGGTGAGATCCAGCACCTGATCCGCCGGTTGGGCCTGCGTCCTGGCCTGGACCATGACCGCAGCACCGATCAGGGCGGCCTCGGTCCCGACCAATGGTGGCTGGCCACCTTGGCCCGCGAGCTCGGGATGCCGACGGCGACCTTGTCCGGCTGGCTGCGCCGCGGCTGGATCACCGGATGGCGTGACAGCCGCCCGCCCTACCGCTGGATCATCACCGCCGACCGCGCCGAGGTTGAACGCCTCCGCGTCCTGCATCAACGTCCGGCCGGCTATCACAACCGGCGCCGCTGGACCGACAACGATCCTGCGGACCGCCGAACCGACGAACACCAAGGAGCACAAGGCTCATGAATGAACAGCCCTACGCAGGTCGCGCTGAGACCATCCCATCTCAGCCGGGTTCAGCTCCGGCGCATAAGCGGGCAGACGGAAGACCGTCAGCCACGGGCGGGCCTCGATCAACACGCGCATCGCCACCGACAGGTGACGGCGGTCGGTGAGGTAGGCCGCCGGCGAGGTGCCCGTGGTTCGGGTCCTTTTCCGTCGGCCCCCTCCCGAACCGGGCGGGCGAGTTTCCCCGCACCCGGCTCTCCAGTGATCATTTCCGGTGGTGGGCTGTGGCTCGCCCAGCATGGATGTCGTGATGGCAGCCTTGGCAGACCACCAGGGTCTTGCGTCGGCGTTGCGCCATCAGGGCCACCCACGAAGGCCGATCGGGTCGACCTGGCCTGTTGAGGTCGGCGAGTTTGCGAAGGTGATGGACTTCAAGCCCGTCCCTGGCCTCGCAAAGCTCACACTTTCCGGCCCGGAGCCGATGAATCAGCTCGTTGCGCCGGACAGGCGCGATCGATTGCCGGTCGGTCAAGACGGCGGTGGGCCGCCGCTTGAGGGGGATCCCGCCGAAGCGGGCAACCAGCGGTTTTCCCTGCTTGCGCCGCACGGTGACCTCAAAGCAGGTCCGGGGACCGTCGGGGGTGTCGATGATCGCCTTGTAGCTGCGGGCCATCTTGGTGACGGTGGACTTGTGCTTGGTGGCCAGGGTCTTGAGCATCGAAGTCTCCATAACCCAGTGCAGCTTATTCAGGCGGTGCACGTCCTGAGCCAGCAGGTAGTACTGGACGAACCCGCGATATTCGGTCCCGTAAGCGCTGACGATGCTGAAGTCCTCATCGTGCAGTAACGGGCCGCGCGGCGCGGGTTTCCCACCCTTGGTGTAGCGGGCGCATCGTTCTCGGATCGCCGAGGAGGGCACGAACAGGCCCACGACACCGTTGATCGCCCGACGACCGCAGGTGATCTTTGTGTCGTTATGCTGGACCCGTATCTCATAGCCGAGGAATCGCGCCGCCTGGCTGGTGGCGTGAGTGATCAATGTCTTGGATTCGGACAGCTCCAGCTTGAGTTCCTCGCGCAGGAACTGTCGGATCCGTGACGTGATCTGCCTGGCCTCGTGCTTGGGCCCGGCGAACCCGAGTAGCCAGTCATCGCAATAGCGCACATACTTCAGCCGCCGAAATCCCGGATCGTTCGGGTCGCCGCTCGGCAGTTGGCGGCGCTGCTGCTTGAGCAGTCGCACCGCCTCCAGGTCGCCGCGCCGCTGAGCTTTTTCGATCTGAGACTTATTGGCCAGGTAGGTGGGGTTCTTGCGACGGGGACCGCCCCGGTTGTACTCAGGCAGCAGATGTTCCTCGATGAACCGGTCGAGCCGGTCCAGGTAGATGTTCGACAAGATCGGGGACGCCGTACCGCCCTGCGGAGCACCGCTGAGCGTGGCGTTCCATCTCCAGTCCTCCATGTACCCGGCGTGGAGCATCCGCTCGATCAGCCGCAGAAACCGGCCATCGTAGATCTTCTCCGCCAGTATTCCGACCATGATCGGGTGATCAAGAGATCCGAAGCAGTCAGAGATGTCACCTTCGATGAACCAGTGTGTTCCTGTCCAGGCCACAGCCACCTCACTCAGCGCGGTGTGGCAGCCCCGTCCCGGACGGAACCCGTGAGAGCGGTCGGAGAACTGGACGTCGTAGTACGCCTCCAGCAGCAGGCGCACCACTTCGGCGACCAATTTGTCCGACCAGGTCGGCACTCCCAGCGGGCGCCTTTTCCCGTTCTTCTTCGGGATGTAGACCCGCCTGGCCGCAGACCACCGATACGACTCGGTGCGCAGTGCGCCGATGATCGAACTGATCTTGGCCAGGGACATGCCGTCCACGGTCTCCGCTGTGACCCCCGGCGTCATCGACCCCTTGTTGGCGTAGATGCGACCGTAGGCCAGCAGGAACAGCTGCGGGTTGAACAACTGCCGATACAACCTCTCCAGCGGCAGGCCGCGCCTGCCGCGTTCCCGGATGATGCCCAAAACTGTTTCAGCGTCCTGCATTTCGCAGACCTCCCAGCATGACCATCTCGATCAGCCTGTGCCCCTTCGCCCTGCGGCCCGGCTTTCCCGGCCTCCTGCGGCAGGTCGTGACTCCTGCGACTACTACGGGCACTCCGTCACCATGGGGCTCGCGCCCGGTAGGCGATCCCGTGGTACGTCTTCGTTGTACGTATCGAGCACGACGTAGGCCGCCCACTCATCTCCTTGTCCGCCCTCGCTGGGCGAAGTCCACCGCTGTGGAGGCTGCCCAGCCCGGACAACCAGGGCCGAGCACAGCGTGACGTCGGTGTCAGGCGTCTTTTTCCGACGGGTGGGTCTGGACACCACTGGAGATTGGGCTTCAAGCAATCCAGCCTTGGCCATATCGCGCGGGTCTCGCGGCGCACCGTCTTTGATACGCCATCAGACGGTCACCGCTTCCCGGACATGCTGTGGTCCCCTTCGGCTTTCGCCTCCAGGTAAGTCCGGCGACCCAGGAATGTTCCTCCAAATTCCTCCCAACTGCGTTGGGGATACAACGAAACGCCGCACGGCGCACTTGTCCCACACCAGCACGATCGGCCCACCGAGTTGGGCGTGCGCGGCATCCAGCAGCATCGCGAACCACCCCGGACCGAAACCCCTGACCTCCCCGGGACGACCGCGCCGGATCAGCGCCCGGTACATCAACCGGGTCCGCATCCCGGGCTTGGCGCACACCAGCCCGGCCAGGCACACGCGGCCATATCCCTTGCCGGTCACCCGCACCACCGGAGTACGGCCGCGCGATGCCCAGGTGCGGGCCTTGGGCGGCCTCAGGTTCTGCCCGGCCTCGTCGGCCCAGCACAGCCAGGCGCCCAGGTCGAGCGCCGCCCTTTTATGACCGGCCACTGCTCGGCGGCCCATGACTCAATCACCTCCTCGTCGCGCTCGGCGGCGCGATGGACGGGCACCTGCGGAGTCCAGCCGATCCGGTGCAGCAGGTACGACACCCCGCGCGGGGTGTAGCGGACGCGAAACAGCGAGGCGATCAGGTCCGCGACGCGAGCCAGGGTCCAGCGCTGGTCCTCGGTGTAGCCGTGCCAGGCCGGTCCCCGCTCCAGTTCGGCCTTCAACCGGTCCAGACGGGCCTCGTCCAGGCGACACCTCTCTCCGCCGGGGCCTTTGGAGGCCAGGGCCGCGGTGCCGCCTGCCTGCCAGGCCCGGTACCAGCGGTTGGCCGACATCCGGGTCACCCTGAACCGGCGGGCCACCTCCGGGGGCGGCACGCCCTGGGCGAACAGGTCGGCGGCCTCGAAGCGTAGGCGTTCTCGTTTGGCGCGTGCGGCGGCGGTCAGCCCGCCGCCTTCGGGATACCTCATGCTTCCGGCATGACCGCTCTGGACCGATCAACACGCTCCCGAAGCAGGTAACTTCAGCCCTTCAACCTCAGAGGCAACCGCGTTAGGAATTGTCAGAGAAATCTGTGCGGTGTTCGCTGAGGGCCCCAGTGGGGCCAAATGGCTCATGCTTGACGATGAACCAATTAAAGCTCACTCTAAGATTCTGATTCCAGAATCCAAAATTGAATTTCACGTTCCGTCTGGAGTTGCGGTCATGCCGGGGTGGCCTTCTCTCTCGCATGCCGTCCCATGCCTCTCCTCTAACTGTGCTTGAAATTGTCTGCCGTAAAGCCGGAAAACCACCCGGAGCGGCTCAATCACAGATACCGCCCCGAGCAATCAGAGCACCGGAGCCCGCGGTAAGGAGAACCGCTCATGATCGACCGCCTGTTCCTGCGCCGTCTGACTCGCGCCGCCTTGGCTGCCGCGGTACGTAGCGCGGCTGCGGCCGCCGCCTCGGCCCCCGTCGCGCTGACCATTTGGTGGATCACTCACCGCTAACCCGCTCACCGCATCCCGTCCGTCCGTCTCGGTCCTGGCCTCCGCACTTGAAGCGGAGGCCAGGACACTCCTCGGGTGGCTGTTTGGTGTCGTCGTGGGCGGGTTACTCGACGGTTAGCGTCTGCCGGTCCAGGTCGAGGTGGAGGATGCCTCCCGCGTTCGCGCGAAGCTGTCGCCAGGCGGCGTATCCGGTCATGATCGCTTGTTCCCAGTCGGCGGCACGTAGGACGCTCACTTCGAGGTGGGAGGTCATGGTGGCGATGGTCTTGAGGAACTCGTGGTCGATGTGGCGCACGTTCTCGAAGTAGCCGTGGCGGGCGGCGTAGGCGAACACGAGCGCGGAGATGCCTTCTTCGATGGCGATGGCGCGGCCGCCGTCTTCGGCTTCGTCGATTCTGGGGTCGCTTTTGCGTTTGCAGCGCAGCAGGAAGCGTGTGACGGGGGACCAGCCCAGGACGGCGGCGTGAGCCAGGTGGAAGACGTCGTGAAAGCGGTAGTCGTCGTCGATGTGGGAGGAGTCGGTGAGGGGGTCCCCGCACGCCCTGCCGTCGTGGGTCAGTACCGCGACGCTGCGGCCGTCGCGGTCGCGTTGTTGCAGGGTGAAGGTGAGGGTGGCTTGTCGCGGGAGTTGTTCGGCCTGGGGGAAGGTGGCGTCGAAGAAGATGCGGTCGGCCGTGGGGGTGGGGAGCCACCAGTCGTTGATCTTTACGAGGCTCGCGGCGGCGACGTCTTCCAGGTCGAGGTCGAAGCGGTGCGCCAGGGCCGCGACGTACCACAGGACGTCGCCGAGTTCCTCGCGTAAGAGGTGCTTACCGGAGGCCATGCCGGGCCCATCGCGCAGGTGCTTTTTGTAGGCGGTGGCCAGGGATCCGACCTCGCCGGTCAGGCCGAGCAGGGGGACCATCACGGGGTCGGCGCCGGGAGCGGCGGGCTGAAGGGTCTTGATCGCTGCTTGCTGGTAGCGGTTGAAGTGCATCACGCCTCCTGTTGGATAACCCGGCATCATCGTCGGCATCGCCGACGTTGTCGTATAGTAGAACAGTGATGCCGGAGAATCCGACGAACGGGAGAGACTCCTGAAAACGCTTGAGCCGTCCCTGGAGGACATCGTCGCCCTCGTCCTGGAACTCCTGGCGCAGCGACAAGACCGCGACCCCGGCGAACTACGCATGGAACTGGAACAAGGCGGCCAGGAGCTGCCGGTCAACTCGATCCTGGTCGTCGAGATCTTGACCCAGGTCGAGGCACGCTACGGCATCACCGTTCCCACCAACGAAGAAACCGCCCGCTCCACGCGGTCTGTGTACACCTTCGCCGCCACCGCCTTGAAGGTGATCAAGGAAAGGCACCACTCATGACCCCTGCTTCGGCCGACGCGCGTAACCGCGACCCCGAACTGGACCTGCTCGCCGAACGACTGCGTCACACCCGCGACTACCTAGGCATGTCACAACAGTACGTGTGCGACATGACCGGCATCCCGCGCTCCGCGGTCAGCGACATCGAACGCGGCGCCCGACGCGTCGACAGCCTGGAACTCAAAAAGCTCGCCCGCCTCTACACCCGACCGGTGTCTTACTTCCTGGCCAAGGAAGAAGACGCCGATCCGGGTGAGCACGCCCTGGCCGGGATGCCCCGCGCCCTGGTCGGCCTGACCGATGGAGACTGGGAGGAGGTCATCAGCTTCGCCGAGTTCTTGAAATACCGACGCGCCCAGGAGGAGACACCAGACACAGAGCAAGACGGCGGACACGTGACGCCGTCCAGGCCGGCTGAGTGAACTGGGACGTCGCCTACACGGTCGCCGCGATGGCGGCCGTGCAGGCCCACCGCGACCTGGGAATCGACCGCGACGACTACGTTGACGTGCACGGCGCGCTACGAGAAGCCGGGCTGGTCGGGATGGCGCGGCCCATGCCGCGCCTGTTCGGCATCTACTTTTCCCCGCATGACGACGGACCTGCGGTGCTCCTGAACGAAAAATTGGACATAATCACCCAAAGGCATACAGCAGCACATGAGCTGGGTCACCACTGCCTGGGGCACGGCACCGCCCTCGACAAGGAACTGGACCGCACCGTCGGCTGGGGAGATGGCAGTTGGCCCGATGATGAGAAGACCGCAGAGGCCTTCGCGGCGTGGTTCCTCATGCCCCTGCCCGCGGTGGAATCGGCGCTTCGGCGACTTGGTGTCGAGCGCCCCCGGGTGCCCGAACACGCCTACCAAGTAGCCCGCTGGCTGGGCACCTCCTACACCGGGACCGTGAACCACCTGCACCGGCTGCGGCTCCTGACGCGAGCACAAAAGACCGCCTGGCTGAAGGTCAAACCCGCCGCGATCAAGACGGTGTTGGCCGGTGGCATGGTGCCCAGCAAGGCACATGTCCACGTGATCGACACGACCGCCCACCAGGCGACGGTGCGGGTGGACATAGGCGACCTGATTGTACTGCGCCCCCCCGGCGCGCACTTCGATGCGCTGCCCGCCTGCCTGGTCCCCACCGGCAACCCCGAAGGGCAGCTGTTTTGGGACGAGGATGCCCCCGCAACTGTCGCGGAAGTCACCGACGCCCTCACCGGCACGGCCACGGTGACGGTTCGGGTGCCGGGCGCTGCCGATCTGCTCGAGGTCACCGTCGCGCGGCAGTCACCGCGCGTCGGCGTCCTGGAGCTTTGGCCGACCTGACCGCACCAGCTCCAGCTTCAGCTCTTGCCATGCCGCGCTCGCCGTCACGATCTCAGGAGCACTGATGCACACCTTCAGCGTCGCCGAGAAGAACACCTCCCTGGCCTGGGCCGCCGCCTGCCGGGCCCTGGATGTGAAGACCAATCCGGGACAGAAAGGTTTTCACACCGTGGTCCGCATCGCTGACGCCGCCGCCGAGGACCCGCAGGTGCGGGCCCAATTCGACCAGATCCGCGACAAGCACGGGTACGCGCCCATCGAAACGGTCGCCAACACCCTCTTCCCCGCCGGGCTGGCAGCCACCTGCTCCTCCCCCGAGGAACTGGTGCACCGCTACCAGCAGATGTACAAGTCGCTCATGCGCATCGACCGGCACAACAGGAGCGGAACCTACTTCGGCCGCATCGTCGCCTACCCCGGCAAGAAGGGCCCGGTCGACCAGCTGACCACCTTGATCGCCCGCATTCGCTTACAGACCTCCATCAAGGGGCCGATGAGCGCCGCCTACGAGATGGACGTCGCCCACCCCCACGACACCGAACCAGAGGAGGGCACCTGGTCGACCTCAGTCCACGTCGCCGGCACCGACAACAAGTACCGCGGTTTCCCGTGCTTGAGCCATTGCTCGTTCCAGCTGGATCGCGAAGACACCCTGCACGCGGTAGCCCTGTATCGCAGCCACTACATGGTGGACCGCGCTTATGGCAACTACCTGGGGCTAGGGCGCCTGCTGGCCTACCTGGCCCAGCAGGCGGAAGTACGTCCGGGCAGCTTGACGGTGATCGCCGGTCACGCCCAGATCGAAGAGCGCGTCAGCGCCATCCGCCCGGTGATTCAGACCCAGACGCAGCTGTCCGTCTGATCAGCGCGCCGACCACCGGGCTCTCACCTGCTGGAGCGCTTAAGCGTTGATCTCCCACTTGGGCGGGAACCACGCGCTCAAGGGAGCGGCATCGGCCCGATACAGCTGCTTGATGCGGCTGCGCCCGCTGATACCGGCGACCTCCGGATGCACCACCCGCGCGTACTTGTCGACCTCGCAGAACAGATTCTGGCAGTCGATCAACTGCAAGGGACGACCCCGCAGCCCCTCAAACGACAGCCCAAGACGGCCAAAGTGCTCCTGCTGGGTGTCGGCCATGTAGTGGATCACCTCAGCCTCCAGACCGCTGGCCGCGGGGCCGAAGCATTTGCGGATCCCATCGCGAGCTCCTGGGCCGGGGACGACGAAGTCCATCTCCGAGAAGGGCATCTGCGCCGCGTAGTTCAGGTCGATCAGGTACTGGTAGGCCAGGAACGGGCCGATCGCCGGAAAGCCCAGCAGCACCTCATACGCCTCGCGCATCGATGCGGACTGCCGCACCCGCTCCGGCGCCTCCTGGTCCATCATCAACGCGACGAGCCGCAGGTGGTTACTGTGCTTGCGCTGCTCCCCCAGCGCCGGCGGAGGAGTGATGTAGGCCGCGGAATACAGTCGCTCTCCCGCCGCGAACGCCTTTGACAGCACGCCGTCCAGGACATGGAAGTCATATCCGCTCCAGGTCACCTCGCCCAGGTGTGTCTCCAGGAGCTGCCAGGTTTGGATCTTGTTGAAGACCTTGAACAGCACGGTGCGGAAGAACACCTCGCGCCACTGTTGATCCCCGCGGTAGGACACCTGGCCGATCAGGTACTGGCTGACCCGGTCCGCGGCGCGAAAGCAGTTCGTGAAGCGGTGCTGCGCCAGCACCGGATCCTGGCATGCGGGCGGCGGCACCTCCCCCAGCCGTGCGAGGTAGACCTGCTGCCTGGCTGCGGCGAAACGCCAATAGGTGTCGAACACCGGCGTAGGTCGCAGTGTCCGCCCGGCAATGCTCACCACAGCGGGCGGCTCACAGTCTTGTGTCTGTGGCCGGGACGGGGCTTGCAGCATGCTCACCATGCACGGAATATATATTGAATATAGATCATGGGCAGCGGGAGCGGCGATGAAACTGCTGTGGCGCGCTCGACGCCGCAACACCCTGGTTACCTGGCCCCAAGCCGTCGATGACCGCCTTGAGCGACTCGTCGCCGCCGGACTCGCCGCCCACGAGAACGTGAACCGCTCCCAACTCCTCGCCGCCCTCGTGGTCAACGCCGAGGTCTCTCCCGAACACGTCGCCGCCCTGCTGCAGGCCTATCGCAGCATGAGCGCCGACGCCCTGGACAACACCCCAGGCTCCGGTGCCGCCGAGGACTGGCCGGAAGTCCGCCATCCAGGCCCACGCCGAAACACACACCGCCCGAAACCGCGACGCGGCGCCCAAAAGGCGGGGAGCACTGACGACCTCGGGGATTCCTAGAAGTGGGTGTGCTGGCCGGGGGGTGGGGTTCAGGGGGTGATGGGCAGGTCACGGCAGGCTTGGTCCAAGTCGCTGTTCCAGATCCACAACCTCTGGCCGGGGGGTATGTGGTGGTAGCCGTAGGGGCCGACCTCAGCCAGGGTGCGCAGGTCCACACACACCCGCTGAAACGCTTGGCCGATCGCGGCGGCTGGGCCGTCATCCAGGGTGCGGGCGCCGAGTTTGATGCAGGCCCGGTACTCGTACCCCAGCAGGAGATCCTCGCCGAACTGCGCCCATGCCCCGCGCTTCTCGACCCACGCGGTCTCAGCATCGGCCACCAGCAGGGTCAGGTCGGCCGCAGTTGGGAGGGAGGGGTAAATGAGGAAGGTGGCGGCCCAGCCGGAGGCGACCATGTCGAGGTTGAAGGTGCGCCGCTGGGGATCGGTGCGCGGCGGTAGCGGGTCGCCTACACCGCCGGTGAACCAGGGGCCAGTGTAGGCCAGCAGGCGCCCGTTGCCCTCGATCAGCTCGCCGGTGGCGATGACTGCGAGCTTGCGTTGCGAGCCGGCTGGGCGTGTCCCGCTCGGGCTACTACGAATGGCGCGAGCGGCTGGCCTCGGCCACCGCGCAACGCCGGACCCTGCCGGCCGCGTCGGTTGCCGAGATCTTCGCCGCCTCGCACGAGACCTACGGCTACCGGCGCGTGCACGCCGCCCTGGCCCGTCGCGGCGAGCACTGCTCGGCCGAGTTGGTGCGCGCCCTGATGCGCGAGCAGGGCCTGGTCCCGGCCCAGGTCCGGGCGTTCCGGCCGGCCACCACCGTCCAGGGCGACTACCGTGGCATCCCCGACCTGATCGGCCGAGACTTCACCGCTGAGCGGCCGGGCGTCAAGCTGGTCGGCGACATCACCTACATCCGCACCTGGGAAGGCTTCCTCTATCTGGCCACCGTGATCGACTGCCACAGCAAGGCGGTGCTGGGCTGGGCGATGGCCGACCACTACCGCACCGAGCTGATCAAGGACGCGATCCGGATGGCCGCCGGCACCGGCCTGCTCCAGCCCGGCGCCGTGTTCCACACCGACCGCGGCTCGAACTACACCTCGGATGAGTTCGGCCGCTTCCTGACCTGCTTGGGCATCCGCCGCTCGGTCGGCCGCACCGGGATCTGCTACGACAATGCGATGGCGGAGTCGTTCTTTGCCGTGCTCAAGAACGAGTGGCTGCACCGCTTCGTCTTCACCACGCGAGCCAAGGCCAGACGGCAGGTCATCCGCTATATCGAAGGGTTCTACAACCGCCGGCGCCTGCACTCGGCGCTCGGCTACCGGCCCCCCTGGAGGTACTCAACGAGTCCCTCTCAGCCCAAACGGCCGCATAGACTACGCCCATAACACGGCTGTCCGGAATCACCGTGGCCCCTCACCGGCCCAGTGGTGAGCCGGTCTTCGAGGACCCGGAGGTGTTCGGTGTCGGGGTTCAGCCAAACCAGAGCATGCCGGGCTTCACGATGCTGCAGGCCTACCTCGCGGACGAACCGAACACCTGAGTCGGCACCGACGCAACGAAGGCCGGCTTGCGAGCGAACCGGCCCTCTGACCTGCTCCATCGCAATCGACCAAGAAAACGGTAAGAGCGGTCTCTTCCAGCTTAGGCGCCGGGTGATCGGACCGCGGAGTCTCTGTCAAGAGACGAAATCTGCGGAGAACTCCGCGATCTCCACAGGTGGCGGAATCGTTAGATGCTCGCGCTCAACGACAGAAGTGTCCTGCTGATCCTGCGCAAGTATGCTCTTTAGAAGATCGACTTCATGCTTGGTGAGAACCGGCTCCGGCAGTGAGGTGTAGACCTCGCAGTATGCGATGTCGATCTGTTGAACTTGGTTCGGCTCCAATGGGGCGTGACGGGTCGGGTTCAGCTCCAAGACATCGTCCATGACAGCGTGCCGCCCAAGTGGGGAGAGGACTCCGATCACCGGGATACCGTCCAGGCTCTGGGCATAGTGTTGCCACTGACGTGACGTCTCATCAAGTCCACACCACGAGTAGCCGACGGCAACCCTGCGACAGATATCCTTCGGGATCTTGCCGTAGAGATACGCTCCCTGCCGGAGGCTCACCTTCAAGGCCAAGCGAGGGTCCCGCTGGGCCGCTTGGCGCAGGAATTCTCCGCCTTCGGCCAGAGACCCAGCGTTCAGCAGGAGGACACCCAGTTCGAAGGCCGCCAGGGCTTGCTGCTTGTCAGCCCAGTCGAGGAGGTCGACACCCCGCGGTCCGAACCACGTCAGCATTCGCTTCCACTCAGGTGAATCCGATTTTGAGGAGCCAAGGCCGGTCCCGGCGGAGACAGTGCTACCTGTGGTGTTGCCGGCGGATTGACCGATGCCTTCAGCAGAGGCGTTGGGTGCGGAGGCGGAAGAGAGCATCCTGCCGGTAGCACGGTCGACAACAGCTTCGTCGTCGACCTGCCGCGGGGCGCCGTTGTGAAGGTAGCTGCAATACCGCTGGTGCCAGTCCGCCATCGTTCCCAGTGCTTCATCAGGATCGATGCCGGTCTGTTCCAAGACCTCACGGCAGGCATGCACGAGGCTGGAAACTATCTCCCACCGAAGGGGAGTCACCCGAATCCCGTTCAGTATGTCGTGGACGGCAGTTTTGCTCAGCGGATGACGTCTGGGCGTGTGGCGAGACAGCACGCCGTACGACGGGTTTCCTGCTATATCCCGTGCTTCCCTGAGCGCTGCGACGAGCTGTTCGCGCCCCTGGCTCGGGGGATGGCCATTCACGACCATGGACACCGCCGTTCATCATCATTGATGCAATCTCCGAATTGTCCCGCATATCCAAGGCGTCAAGAGCATCTACGCGTCCGATTCGATCATCTCGAACCCTCTCGGAACGAATAAGACCAATGATCAACGTTTCAATATGATCATTCCGAATCGTTCCGGATCACTCTGAGCAGCTAGAACGACTCGGAACGATCCGGTGTGGCGCGACGAGGCTTTGGAATGGATGGTTTAACAGAACCTTTGTTCGTTCCGCTTCGTTTCGCATCGATCTGACCTCTCCCGCGATGGTCTGTATAGATATGTCCGCATTGAGAAGGCGATAGACAGGTAAGCAAGCAAAAGGGAGCTCCCGGTCAATCAATGGTCCGGAAGCTTTTTCGATCCGGAGGTTTGATGATCCTGTCCGGCGTGGTGATCAAGGCGATCATCGCTATCGCCCTCTCTGTTGCTGTGGGAGGGGGCGCCGCCCTGCTCGCGCTGCGTTCAGGAAAGTCGCCGTCGGCTTCCCTGTTGGTAGGGCTGACCGTCGGGACCGCCGCTTTGGGTGGCTTCTCCCCGATCTTGTTCGGTTAGAGCAGGACCGGCAGAGAACGAAAGGTGTAAAGGAGGGGCCTTTACATGCCGGAACGTCAGCCGTATTGCCGGATACGGCTGGCGCTTCATCACCACCGGTCGTGCGAGCCTTACCCGCTGAGCCGCACCGCACCGACGAACCCACGACAGTTGATGGGTTCGACGCGGACCACTGATCCTGTGAACGGGGCGTTGACCATCTTGGTGTCGGAGATCGCCAGACCGACCCGGTCAGGGCCGGGAATCTTGGAGTCCGTCTCGTAGAAGACAAGGTCGCCAGGCTTGATGGGACCACGGACGCGGATGCCGTGGTTCCACTGGTCGTAGGTCACGCGGGGGATGGAAACACCGGCCTTGGCCCAGGCGTACTGGGCCAGGGCCGAGCAGTCGAAGCCCCTGATCTTCGCCCCTCGGCCTATGCCGAAACCGGGACCGTCTAGTTATCCAGGCCAATCCTGTGCCCGGATTGCCAGGCGCTGAGGCCGGGATCGTTCAGGGTGTAGCCGTCGCGCATCTCCAGGTGCCAGGCAGAGCGCTGACAGGCGTTCAGGAGTTGCTTAAGCGTTGCTGTTGCCGCCACCGGTTACCTCCGGGAAGAACTGCATCATGCGCTTGGGGAAGCGGATCAACGTTTCGCCCTCGAGCATGTCGACCACATGCTGGAGAGTGGCGGTGTCGGTGATGGTGAAGCCCTGCAGGATGTAGTCGTCGCCGTCCTCCCAGACGGTTGGCGAGTCGCCGTCGGGGCTGTCGGGATCCTTGCCGAGGAACCGGGGTGCCATGAGCCCGGCATGGCGAGGAGGCGAACCGATCTCCAAAGCCCAGCAGGGCTAGGCACCAGATCGGGGATCGTCCTCAAGAACTCGTTCGCGCAGGGCCTCCAGTTCCCGCCCCAGAGCGCCCGACCCGACGAGCATCAGGGCGTGTACCGCGCTCACCTCCCGGGCGGATGCCCATATGCCCGATCCGCGGGCTTGGAACGGGAGGACCTCGATCGAGTGGACCCGGAAAGCGGCCGGGTCCAGGTATCGCATACCCCCGGTCCCGCACAGGTAGGTCGTGGCGCCTGTCAGCCAGGCCAGGTCGGCCAGGCGCTGCGAGCGTTCACCGGGTGCGAGCAGATCGCTGCTGTGCAGGATCTGCCCCCGCCACCCGACCTCCTCCAGCAGCAGACGTGTGGACAGCTCCGTCACGTCCGCCAGTCGATCCGTGCTCTCGAACGCGGCGAATACAGGTTCGAGCCGCCTCTTGAACGGCGGCCAGTAGATACTGTGCCGGTAATGGTCGGCGAGGAGCTGGGCGACACGGCGCCGGCAGCGGGTGGGATCGGCCAGGCGCGCTCCGCGGATGGAGGTGGAGCGGCCGTATGGCAGATGGGTGGAAATGGAGAGCCACTGCGGCTGCCACGAGCCGTCGAGCGAGGCGAGGCGCGCGCGGTGCTGGTAGTCCCTGCGTGCAAACTGCACGTCATCCAGGACGATCCAGTAGTCAGCGGCGAACAGCTTGGCCAGCGTCACCAGTCGGGGAAAGAGGTTGGGCTGGTGGATGGCGCACACCTCGCCGTACGGCAGGTCAGGGCGTAAGGAGCCTGCTGTCGAATCCGGCGCGGAGAAGAGCCTGGTAGGCGTCATGGACCTCTCCTGGGACGGGCTGCTCGATGGCGTAGCCGAGCTTGGGGTACTCGATCACGCGCTGGAGGTCGCCGACGAGCATGTCGATGACCAACTTTGGATCACCGATCGAGCTGACGTAGTCATCCAGCTCAAGCGGCTCGGAAGCGCACACCACCTCGACCTCGGGCCATACCTTTCGTGCCGTGGCGTAGGCCCGACGCTCCATGTACGGCTTGGAGATCAGGAGCACCGAACCGGGCTGAATACCCGCATCGGCCAGCACCTGGCGGGACAGTGCGATGTTCTGGCCGGTGTTGGTGGCGTTCGGCTCCAGCAGAATCGCCTCGTCGGACATGCCGAGGTCGAGCGCGTGCTCGCGGTAGTGGACGGCCTCGCCTCGGGGGAAGCGCGCCGCGGTGGTGGGGCTGGTGGCGCCGGAGAAGACGAGCAGCGGGAACCAACCGGCGCGGTGCAGGTCGACCGCCGCGCGTGCCACCCCCAGATCGTGGCTGCCCAGACCGATGGCCACGTCACACCGGCTCAGGTCGTGGTGCATCTGGTGGTAGTCCCAGATGGTGTAGGCGTGCTGCCACTGCTCGTCGGTGATGACCTGCTGCTTGACGCTCACTCGATTGCTCCCTGGTCGCCGTGGCAGAGGGAGGCGGCTCTCCCCCTGGATGGTCCGCTGGATGCCCTCGATGCTGCGCAGTTGGTGCGCGAGCCCGTGCTGCGCGGCCTCGCGTGCGGCACGGTCGAGGATCACCACCCCATCATCCACGGTGGCCCGATCCGAAAGCAGGACGTGCCCGTAAGCCGTCTCCAGCCGGACCCGCTGCATGGGCGCATCGGTGACTGCGGTAGCGCGGGCGAGGTCGATCAGGCGTAGCGCCTCCGAGAGGTTCCCTGCGCCACGGTGGGCCAGAGCGAGTTTCTGGTGCGCGACGGACCAGTCCTCGGGTTCACCGAGGTTCTCGAACTCGCGGATGGCGGTCGTCATCAGGCGGGCGGCGTAGTCATTCTTGTCGTTCTTGCTCAGGGCGGTCCCCACCCACAGCCGGGCTCGCGCCCTATCGCGTGGTGAGAGCCGGTCGTCCACCGCCAGCGCCTCATAGTCCTTGGCGGCCTCGTCCAACCGGCCCCCCATCTCGGCGACCACCGCCAACGAAAGGTCGAGCTGCGCGATACGACGGGGGATGTCGAGCTGTCCGTAGATCGATCGGGCGTTGAGGTAGGAGCGGCGAGCGGACAATGGGCCGGCGACTGCTCCTTGGTCGCGCTGGAGGTCGCCGAACAGCGTCGTCGATCGTGCGAACAGGTAAAGACCCTTGTCGTCCAAGGCGTGCGGGTCGTAGCGGGTGAGCCATCGGTTCAGCAGGTCGGTGGCGTAGCTGAAGCTCTGGCGGCTGAGAGCGACCACAGCCCGGTCAAGATCGTCTGTCCAGGTCTCGTAGTCCCAGGCCCGTGGTCCCATCCGAGTGACTCTCAGCCCTTGGTCCACGTCCTGGCCGAGTTCCAGGAGCAGCGTCTCGAACCGCAGGTGAGTCGCCGAATTCGCGCGGGCGAGTGCGGTGTCCAGGATAGCTTGGGTGTCCGGACGTGGCCGAGTGGTGGTACCGAGCTGGTCCCACTTCGCCACGGTGCGGGGAGCCACGCCGAGGTGCTGCGCGAACACCCGCACGCTCATCCGCAGGGCTCGGCGAAGTGCACGCGCTTCGAGACCGGTCCACTCATGCACGGTCGTCACGTCGCTGCTCCCTTCCACGGCCATGGAAGCACGCAGAGGTACCGAGGGCCTACGGAAGTGCGACGCAAGTGCGACAGCGGGTCGTATCCAGCGGGGTCGGGGCTGGCCATGCTCGAAGAGCGGGCCGTAAGCCCCGACCACGGTAAGGACGGCTACCTTGTGGACACTCACCGAACAACACGATGTGGACGGCCCGATCGTCTACGGGTACCTGCGGCTGCATCGTTCGACGCCTGAGCGGCACGCCGCCCTGACGGTAGCCCTCGCCCAATACTGCGAGCAGCACGAACTGCAGCTCTGCGGCATCTTCACCGATCGAGGGACCGCATCGCCGGACGACCCGGCCTTCGCCGGCCTGCTGGACGTCCTTCTCATGTCCGGCGCCTACGGGGTGGTTCTGCCCACTACGCACCACCTGGGCGAGAAGCCCGTCGCGACTCGGCGGCGGGAACAGCTGAACGCGATTGGGGCGCGGCTGCTGGTCGTGCGGGGAGCCCTCCGTACCACTGGCTCTTCCGCCGGCCGACCGGTCGTGACTCTGGCCCGCGCCGTTCCCCATGGCCAACTCGAACCAACTCGCCAAGGACCCCATGATGATTGACACCTTCGTCGCACCACCGCCCGGCTGCGAATTCAACCCGAACGTGCCAGCGGTAGAGCGCACGTACGCCGCGCTCGCAGGTGCCGACAAGAACGGCTTCGAGGCCGACCGTGCAGCCGCCGGCAAGCTGAAGGGGGCGATTCCTGGGGTAACCGAGGTCGTCCAAGAGAACGCAGCGGCTGTCGCGAGGGCTGTCGCCTCCCCGTACACCTTCGTGAAGTGCTCGATGCGGCCCCGGTATGACCCCGGCGCCGTCGAGGTCGCCCAACTGGTACAGGCGCGGGCGCCCCGCTGGGTTGTCCTGTGGCGCCCGTACTGGCGGGTCCTGCAGGCGTGGGAGTGCTCCGACCCGCGACTGTGTCGCACCGTCATGGGGCGCAGCGCCGCCGAGCTGTGGCAGCGCATGCAGGAAGCTGAACTTGATCTCTGGCGGGCCTCCCCGCGTGCCATGACCGCGGACCGGCCACCCACCACATCCGTCCCGGGTGGCCGTGAGGATCTGCCAGAAGCGGCCCCGAGACGATCACCGGACCCGGCAGCACCCCGCCGGTCCGGAAGACCTCGGGGCCCCAGACCACACCGGAAGGGAGCGCATCGTGTTCACGTACGGTGACGCGTTCCTGGCGGTCGCCGCCGGGTGGCCGTGTTGCTTCTCCTCGTCTTGGCGTGGACAGCCGAGCAGGCTCACAACGTGCGGCCGTCCACGTACTCCGGCGCGGGCCCATGCCCCTACCTAGCACCCATGCTGCCCCGCGCCGCCTACAACCCGCCGCCCACGATGTGCCCCGGAAGGCCGTCGTGGGCGGCGGGCTCCAGACCCTGGCCGGGCCCTTCCCACGTGGCGAGCGCGCAGGCTCGCCAGCGGGTCGGCCAGGCGGGGGAAGGCGGGCACCCTGTCGAGGAGTGCAGGTTGTCCGCCTTCCTCCCCCAGCGGGCCGCACGCCCCGTGGAGAGAGCAGACGAGGATGACGAGAACCCGCCAGCCGCAGGCGGTCAAGCAGGAGGGCCCCACCCCCGAGTGGGAGCCGTACACGTCACACGGCGCCATCCTCCGGGTCAGACACACCTCGTGCTGCGGCCGGTACGAACTGGCGTCGGAGGGCGGCGAGTTCTTCGTGCTCCGTCCCGCCGACAGGCGCGGGCACGAGCAAACCAGCCGAGGCCGGGCCTACCGCGACGTCATCCGGATGTACGCCGCCCTGGTGCGCAAGCACCACCTTGACCACACCAGCCGCGGCGAATGGTACGAGGCCGACCCGTACGTGAACCAGGCGGAAGCGGGCTGACTATGCCCCTGCCCGGCTGGCGTGGACACCCCACGTCAGGAACCCGAAACAGGACAAGGAGTAGAGACATGAGCACTCTGACGCCGGAGGAGACCGCCACGGTCGACACGGGAGAGACGTTCGACCCGTTCGCCCTCAACATCGAATTCATCGAGAACACCCCGGCGGCCGACACGGTGCTGATGTGCAGCACCGGCGACAACTGCGGAACCTCCTGCCCGAGCGCCTGCACGACCTCGTAGTCCGCGGGGCGCGGGTCCGTACGGGCCCGCGCCCCCTTCTTCCCCAGAACGGAGCGTGAGTGATGACGCGGTCGCGGCGGACCCTGTACCGGTGTACGGGCGCCGGGATGCTGCGCGCGGCGGTGAACCTTTCCGCCCCCGCCCTGCCACAGTGGCCGGGGCCCGCCGCGTCCCCCGAGCAGTGGCGTTCCTGGCTCGGCCCGATCTGGGCCGATGACACGTTCCGGCGCGCGGTCTCCAGTGCCAGCCTGGACCTGGCCCGCCAGGTGGAGGCAGTTCTTGACGGGCGGTTGTTGAACGCTCGCCGGGCGCGTCGCGCCGCGCTCGCGGTCGCCCGGTACGCCATCAGGTATGAGCACCGGTCCACGCCGTTCGGCCTGTTCGCCGGCGTCTGCCTGGTCGACTTCGGCGAGACATCCGCCGTGCTTGTCGGGGATGAGCACGAGATCGTCACCCGAGCCGACCCCCGGGCGCTGGACAAGGTGATCAGCGCCCAGGAAGGCAGCGGCGTGTCGATGGCGGCCATCGAGGTGTGCGTCAACAACCTGGTGTACGTGCGCGGCGGCTGCGTCTTCGTGCCGTCCGAGGGCGCGTCGGAGTTCTCCCTCGCGCTGACGCCTGCGCTGACGTTCGTTCTCCAGGCGGCCACGTCACCCATCCGGTATGCGGCGCTCGCGGGCAAACTCGCCGCAGAATTCCCACAGGTGGAAGGACACCGCCAGGCGGCGTTCCTCGCGGAGCTGCTGCGGCTTCGGCTGCTGCTGTCGGCACTGCGTGCTCCCGCCACGGTCGTTGACCCGGCAGCCGTCCTGCCTGCCGTCGCCTTGGACGCCCGCGATCGGGAGGCGTACGTGGATCTACGGCTAAACGCCACGGTTCGGCTGCCGGAGGCCGTCGCGGTCGAGATGGAAACCGTGGCAACCGTGCTGGCCAGGCTCGCGGCCAACCCAACCGGCACCCGGGCGTGGCGGCGCTACACCGAGCAGTTCGCCGCCCGATGGGGTGAAGACGCCGAGGTCGGCCTGGAGCAGCTCGTTGACCCGGACAACGGGTTGGGCCTGCCTGACGGGTTCGGCTCGGTGTCCGAGCCGCCACGACCGATGTCGCGGCGCGACCGGCTGCTGTTGGATCTCGCAGGGACCGCCGCCGTCGAACGCCACCGGACGGTGATCCTGTCCGAGCCGCTCATCGAGGAGTTGGAGGCGGCCGCAGGCGAACCCACCGCCCTGGCACCGCACTTCGAGGTGTGCGCACAGGTCCAAGCCCGTTCCCTCCCAGCGCTCGACCGAGGCGACTTCCGCGTCCACGTTCACACCGTCTCCAGGGCGGCAGGCACGATGACGGGGCGATTCGGGCACCTGTTCCCGCAGGCCGCCGGGCAAGTGGCCCTTCCCACGGTTGATCCTGTGGCGGAACTGGCTCAGTTGTCGTTCCATCCCTCCCGCGTCGAGGCCGACCTGCTCACGCGCACCCCGCAAGTCCTGCCGAAGCTGGTCAGCGTCGGAGAGCACCGGGGCAGCGACGCCACGGTGTTCGTCCCCTCTGATCTGGTCGTAGGTCTGCGCGGTAGCCACCTCTACCTCGCGGTGGCCGCCACCGGGGAGCGCCTGGAGCTGCTCGCGCCGACCGCGCTCAACTTCATGTGGAACAACTTCACCCCGCCGCTGGCCCGCTTCCTGGCCGAGATCAGCCGTGCCGCGACTCCGCAGGTGACCTGGTTCGACTGGGGTGCGGCGTGGACGCTGCCGTTCACGCCGGGGCTGCACTATCGGCGCAGCATCGTCGTTGCCGCCCGCTGGCAGCTTCGGGCCCGCGCCCTGCCCGGCCGTGCGGCCCCCCTGGACGAGTGGGCCGCGCAGTTGCACGCCTGGCGCGGCCGGGCGGGTGTGCCGGAGCGTGTGCTCCTGGCCATGGACGATCAGCGCCTGCTCCTGGACCTCACCAGGGAGATGGACCTGGACGTGCTCCGTACGCACCTGTGCGGCTCCCCTATCGCGGTGCTCTATGAGGCGCCGCCGCCGGACATGGATGGATGGATCGGCGGGCGGGCCCACAGCATCGTCGTCGCAGTCAGGGCGGGCCGATGAGCCCGCCCACGACGCAGGCCCTGGCCGAGGGCGCGCTGGGGATAGCGTTGCTGCACATCGAGCGCGGTAACCTTGCCGCAGCCCGGCCTCTGCTGGCCGAGGCGGTCGCTGGCGGCGTCAGCACCGGCTCCAACGCTTCTCTGTTCCACGGCGCCC
This sequence comes from Streptosporangium sp. CA-115845, assembly GCF_050943795.1. Taxonomy (NCBI): domain Bacteria; kingdom Bacillati; phylum Actinomycetota; class Actinomycetes; order Streptosporangiales; family Streptosporangiaceae; genus Streptosporangium; species Streptosporangium sp. CA-115845. The sequence continues at coordinate 9,906,120 of NZ_CP191988.1, forward strand.
CGGCCCTGGAGTTCGTGCTTGGCCGTGCCGGGCGCGTCGACCAGACCGTTCAGACGGCCGTCGACCGGGTCGTGGCCGCCCGGCTCGCCGCGGCCCGCTGCCGACGAAAGGCGACCCGGCTCCCGGCACTGGCAGAGTTCGATCTCATCCGGGGGCTCACCGGGCTGGGGGTGGTGCTGCTTGCCCGAGCAGGCTCGCCGCCGCTGCTGCAGGAGGTGCTGGCCTACCTGGTGACGCTGGCAGTCCCGGCCGAAGCCGATGCCCAGGTCCTGCCCGGGTGGTGGTCGCCGAACAGCCCCACGCATGAGGAGATCACCGGTGGCCACGCGAACAATGGGGTAGCCCACGGCATCGCCGGCCCGTTGGCGCTGCTGTCTCTCGCCGCCCGCCGCGGCGTCCTGGTAGAAGGCCAGATAGGCGCCATCAAGACGTTCACGGCCTGGCTGGAGAAGTTCGGCTCCTTCTACTGGATCACCCTGGACCCACTCGCCGCTGAGGCGTTGCAGGCGCCGCCCCTGCGCCCCTCCTGGTGTTACGGGGACCTTGGTATCGCCCGCACGCTGCAACTGGCAGCCTGCGCGCTCGGCGACGACGCCCGCAGGCAGAAGGCCGAGGAACTCGCCATCGCCGCCCTCACCGACCCGGCCCGCCTGAGCCGGGTCACCGATGCGTCCCTCTGCCACGGCTGGGCCGGGCTGCTGACCGTCACGACCGCCCTCGCCGCCGACAGCCGTACCCCCGACCGGTTCGCCGAGCCCATCCGGCAGACCCGCCAGAGGTTAGAAGCGGGGATCCCCGCACTGTCCAAGCCCGGGTTCATGGAAGGCCGAGCCGGGGCGGTCATGGCGCTGAAGGGCTCCAACGTGACCGGCTGGACCCGCGCCCTGTTGATCAACTGACCCGCCACCACAACCGAGCAGGAGCGAACCGAGGACATGGACTGGAACGACGAGAACCTACCGCTGCCCGACGAACCGAAGTGGTGGCACGCCACCATCCGCTTTCCCGGCGATGCCGGAGCGACCCCGAAGGCTGCGATCGCACTCGCGGCCGCGCTGTCCGGCTGGCGTTTCCACTTCCTGCGCAAGGAAGGCAATCTCCGGCTGCGCACCGAGAGGCCCGCTGCCGACCTGCTCGATCAACTCGTCGCCGACGAGGTCGCGGCCGGTTGGGTTGGCGGCATCTACGAACCGGAGATCGAAACCTTCGGCGGCGAGCAGGGTATGGCCATCGCCCACGAGGTGTGGTGCGCCGACAGCCCCGCGGCCTTGGCCGAGACCGGCAGCCCGTACGCCCGCGAGCGGTGCATCCTGCTGCTCTCCACCATGAACCGCGCGGCAGGCCTCGACCCGTTCGAGATCAGCGACGTGTGGGCGACATTCGGCAACCTCCGCCCGGCAATCGACCCACCGCAGGCGGCCTACCAGGCGTCTGCGATCACTGCCATGCGGCGCCTCGTGCACGCCGACGCCGCCAAGCGGGACACCACCGAACCCGGCTGGCCTGACCGCGTCGCCGCGTTCGAGGACGCTGGCCGCCGCCTGGCCCGGCTCGCGACCAGTGGGCAACTCCGGCGGGGGCTGCGCGCGGTCCTCGCCCACCATGCGATCTTCGCTTTCAACCGCGCGGCCACACCCGTGGCCGAGCAGGCTGCCGCGGCCTGGCTTGGCTGGAACGTCGCCTTCGGAGACGGCAACCCAGCCACCGTGTCTAGCAGTCAGTCCGCACCCGTTTTCAAGAGGATGGAGAGCACCATCACTACGACCGACCCCGCCGAGCTGCGCAACGCCATGGTGGACAAGTTCACCGGCTCCGGCCACCTGCGCACTCCCGCCATCATCGATGCCTTCCGGGACGTCGAGCGCCACCGGTTCATCCCCGACGTCGAGGTCGTCGCCGCCTACGTCGATGACGCCGTGTCGGTGAAGAACGACCGAGACGGCGAGATGATCTCTTGCATATCCGCGCCGTCTATCGTCGCCACCCAACTGGAGCAACTGGGCGCAGAGCCCGGCCACAAGGTCCTGGAGGCCGGGGCAGCTACTGGCTACAACGCCGCCCTCCTCGGACGACTCGTCGCCCCCGGCGGCCACGTGTGGACGGTGGACGTCGACACTGACCTCGTCAACACCGCCGCAAAGCACTTGGCCGCAGCTGGCGCGTCGAACGTGACCGCGCTGCTGGCCGATGGCGCGACCGGTCTGCCCGAGCATGCCCCGTTCGACCGGATCCAGTTCACCGTGGGCGCCGGTGACATCCCCCTCCCCGTCCTGAATCAACTGGCCCCGGACGGCCGTCTCGTCATCCCGATGCGGATCCGCGGCAGTATCTCCCGATCCTTCGCCTTCGAGCGCGACGGCGACGGCGAGACCTGGAAGACCGTCTCCTGCGAGATGGCCACGTTCGTCCCGCTGCGCAAAGGCGTATGTGACGACGTCCGTACCGTGGTCCCCATGGCCGGGGAGGGCAACGTCCGGCTGGAAACCTACAGTGAGCAGCTCGTGGACCGGGAGGCGATGCGGACCGTCCTGGACGAGCCCTCCCACCAGGTCTACACGGGAGTGAAGTTCCGGCAGGGCTCAGCTTGGGAGTGGGTCTATCTGTGGTTGGCGTGCGTCCTGCCCAACGGCCTGTCTCGGGTACCTGGCCAGCGGCCCGGGTTCACCCCGCATTTCGGGTGGGGTTCGATGGCGGCGCTCGACGGCGACAGCCTGGCCTATCTGACCGTCCGTGAGGGTGAAGACACCGTGGGCCGGTTCTGGGAGATCGGCGTCATCGGTCACGGCCCGCGCGCCGCCGACCTCGCCGAGCAGGTCGCCGCCGCGATCCAGGAATGGGACCGCGACTACGGCAACGACGCCCCGGCCCCCGGCTTCCGCATGGCCACGGCCGTCAACCGCGACCTGCTGAAGGCCGCTGACTCACGCTTCGTCATCGACAAGACCAACAGCCGACTCGTCATCGACTGGCCGTAGGAAGGGGAGCAGCGTGATGAACCCTGCGATCGCCGCCCGTATCCCGCTGGTCTGCCGACCCAAACCCCCCGGGCTTCCACTGGACAAGCGCATTGCAGAGCTCACCGCGCTGACCGCCGAAACACCCGGCGCGGACCACTCCAAGCGGGTGGCCCGCGCCTGTGGTGTCCTCAACTTCTCCGCGCTCATCGCCTCCGACAGCGGCATGCCCGACCTGGCAGCCGAACTGTGTTGGCGGCAGCACAAGGTCTTCGCCGAAGCCGGGAGCCTCGACCAGGACATCGCCGTGATGTCGCTGATGCCGCTGGTGAACATCGCCCGACTCCTGGTCCGCGAAGGTGAAGGTAGCGCTGCCTTCGCGGTGCTGCAGCAGTTGTACCGGGCCGCCGAGCAGCGCGGCGCCACCGTCATCCGCGATCACGCCGTCGACCTGTCGCCGTTGATCCGGACCGGCGCAGACCACCGCACGATCTGTACGGAGCTGTGGGTCGCCCTGCTGATCGACGGCGCCAGAGCCCTCGCGTGCGTTGGCCGTTGGACCGAGGCGGCCGAATCCATGGCCGCGCACCGCGGCGTCGGTCAGCGGCTTCTCGACGGCCGCCAGCTCACGATCATGTCGCTGATGGAACAGGGCCTCCCGCAGCAGGCCGTCACCATGATCGACTCCAGCGTTCCTACAGAGCCCTGGGAGAACGCCGTCGCCGCCATCCTGCGCGTCTACTGCCGTCCTCCGACCACGCCGACACCACAGGACGAACTGGACCATGCGGGGCGGGAGACTCTCGCGCTGATCACCGACCCCGACCCGATGACCGCAGCGTTCCGGACTCGGCTCACCCTGACCATGCTCGACCTGACCGCCGACCGACCCACGGCATATGACTCCGACCTGCGGTCCACTGTCGTCGGCGTGGCCTGCACGGACGCCTACGCTGCCCGAGAGGTCATGGGGCACCACGGGATGCGCTCCCGCATGACCCCGCAGCAGGAACAGGAAGTCGCCGGCGTGCTCACCGCCTCGGGGTTCGGCGCCAGGTACCTCCCAGCAGCCCACCTGGATGCCCTCACTGCCGCAGTCCGTCACGGCGAGGGCAACCTGCGTGCCCTGCTTGCCGAGCTACACGGAGCGGCCTGAGCCGACCTATGATCGCTAGACGACCCCGGGCTACGCGTCAACGAGATGGCTCCAGGAGCCGCGTGGACTACCGTGTGGTTATGAGTTCTTGTACAGCCCCGGTCCGGGGCCATCGAACCGCCAGCGCAGCTGCGGCTTGCCCTGCGTGCAGTGGCCGACGCTCCGGGTACTCATCGCCCCGGCCTTACTATCCGCAGCCGGATTACATGTCGCGGAGCAGTAGCGGGGGCGGCGCGAGCAGTAGAGGCGGCTCCACTAGCGGCAGAACGCGGCCGCCTTGGTCACCGAGCACCTCCTCCATAACTTACACGCCTGCCGAGGTGCGGGCGCTGACTCCCGTTCGCCGCACTGTCGAGTTGCGTGCGCGTCTAGAGCCAGACCTTCGCGATGTCTTCCTTTGCCACGCGTGGGATGACCGGCGCGGTGCTGCTAAGGAGTTGCACGACCTGCTGGATGCAGAGGGCGTGTCGGTCTGGTTCAGCGAGAAGGACATCGTGCTCGGCCAACCGTTCATGCGGGAGATCGACAGAGGCCTGGCGAGGTCGCGTACAGGTCTCGTCCTAGTCACCCCAGCGCTACTGAAACGCGTCGACCGCCGGGGCGTCTCTGACAAGGAGCTCTCGGAGCTCCTTGCACGTGACCTACTGCTCCCTGTCGTGCACGAGACGACTTACGACGAACTCCGGAAGGTTAGCCCCTTGCTTGCCTCCCGAAATGGGTTGAACACGGCGGATGATTCGATGGCAGACATTGCCAACAAGATCGCCGAGCTGGTCTCCGTTGAGGACGATCTGACCGCACCCCTCACATCGGCGAACTAGGCGTCCGGCAGCGTGCTCGGGCGTCGCTCCGCGTTGCCGGTGCCAAGCCCAGAACACGGGAGTCGGTGGAGCCTGCATGCAGGACCTAGCCGACCAGCTCGCCTGGCCCCCCTCACGGGTCCGTGAGCTTTTTGGGATGGCTGACCAACGCCCGGTACTTCGTATCGTTCCGTAGTCACGAAAGGCGAGGCAACCGACTGAGCCGTCATCCTGTCGAAGATCCAATCCGCGTTCAAAGGGGGTTTGGGATCGATAGTCCGGAAATTGTCACACCCTCCGGGTAGAAATGAAGGGTGACTTCCAGTAGCGGCAACCCCACCGAGGACGAGACCTGTGAGCGGTTCGTCCTGCCCGCTCTCGTCCGGGCCGGTTGGAATGTAGAAGTGCAGGTCAAGAGCCGATACCGGATCAATCGCGGCCGGATCCAGCCGACCGCCCGCCGCCACCATCAGCAGCGCCCGCTGATCGCCGATTACGTGCTGGAGTACTCCGACGGCCTGCCGCTCGCCGTCGTCGAGGCCAAACGCTCCCGCATTGATCCCGCTGAGGGTTTCGAGCAGGCCAAACGCTACGCCGAGCTGCTAGACGTCCCGTTCGCCTACTCGACGAACGGCACCCGCACCATCGAGGTCGACTACCGGACTGGCCTGATCTCGGAGATCTCGGAGTTCCCCACGCCGGAGCAGCTCTGGGCCCGGTACCGCGATGACCGATCCCTCGCCGACGACGCTCATGCCGACTTGGCCTCCGCGCCGTTCAAACTGACCCGCAACTGGGACGGCACTCCGAAGGACCCCCGCTACTACCAGCGCAACGCGATCAACCGAGCCGTCCAGACCATCGCCAAGGGCCAACGACGGTTACTCCTAGTGCTGGCCACCGGCACGGGCAAGACCCTGGTCTCGGCGCAGATCGTTGCGAAGCTGTGGAACGCGAACTGGCCAAAAAAGGGGCGGCGGCCCCGTGTCCTGTATCTCGCCGACCGGAACATCCTCATCGACCAGCCCAAGGACGACTACTTCACCGAGATGTTCGGCGAGGCCGTCCACCGGCTCGGCCAGGGCCGAGTGCAGAAGAGCCGCAACATCTACTTCGCGCTGTACCAGTCGCTGTCGCAGCCCGGCGGGGCGCAGGACTTCTACACGAGGTTCGACCGGGACTTCTTCGACCTCATCATCGTCGACGAGTGCCATCGGGGCAGCGCCTCGGAGGGCTCGCAGTGGCGCGAGATCCTGGAGTACTTCGAGCCCGCCGTCCAGCTGGGTCTGACGGCCACGCCGATCAGCCGTAAGGACGTCGACACTTACCACTACTTTGGCGACGCGATCTACGAGTACTCCCTCGCCCAGGGCATTCGCGACGGTTTCCTCGCCCCTTACCGGGTCCGCAACGTCCGGATCGATATCGACCTGTACGGCTGGCGGCCGGACGCAGGTCAGCTCGACATGTACGGCAGAGAAATCCCCGATGAGCTCTACGGGCCGAAGGACTTCGAGCGCATCGTGGCGATCCTCGACCGCACCGACGAGGTAGCCCGCTACCTGACGGAGTATCTGCATAAGACCGGCCGAATGCACAAGACCATCGTGTTCTGCCAGACCAACGACCACGCGATGCGCATGGTCGAGGCGCTGACCCGCGCCAACGCCGACCTGTCGCAGCGGCACGGCCACAAGTGGGTCTGCCGGATCACCGGAGACGACCACGAGGCCGGCCGGGAGCGTCTGGACGAATTCCGCGACGCCAGCTCCGAGGTCCCGGTCATCGCGGTGACGTCGCGGATGCTGTCGACGGGCGTCGACATCCCGACCGTCCGCAACATCGTGTTATTCCGAGTGATCCGCTCGATGCCGGAGTTCAAGCAGACGATCGGCCGCGGCACCCGCCTGTCGCCCGAGACCGGAAAGTTCGCGTTCGACATCATCGACTTCGTGGACGCGACCCGCCTGTTCTACGACCCCAAGTTCGATGGCCCGCCGCTCCGGCGGCTCCGCGACGAGGCAGACCCTGACGGCAGCTTCATCACCTTCCCCGAGGACCTCGACGACACCGAACCTGAACCGGACCCGGACGAGGTCGCCGAACCCGAGGCCGAGTACCTCGGTGCGGAAGGCGGCGAGCTGCCTCGGATGATCACCGACCCCGACGAGATCGATGACATCCGCGCCGAGGGCCGCACCTACTACATCGACGACGTCGAGGTCAGCATCGTCGGCACGGCCGTCTTCGTCACCGAGACCGATGGCACCGGCCTGCGACTACGGCTGGTTCGGCTGGAGCAGTTCATCAAGGACAGACTCCACGAGCTCGACCTGTCCCCGAACCAACTGCTCGCCCAGTGGGCACACAGCCGGAGCCGCGCGGAGCTGCGCAAGCGGCTGGAGTCCTCAGGAATCAGCTCCGCCGACCTCGGCGAGCTGACGGGTCGCCCCGACGCCGACGCCATCGACCTCCTGATCTATCTCGGCTGGGGCCTCCCCGTGCTCTCGCGCTCGGAACGAGCACTCCGCTTCAAACTCCAGCACCGCGAGTTCCTGGAGTCGTTCGCCCCCGAAGCCCGCACGATCCTCGAACGCCTGCTGGAGCAGTACTCCTCCCACAACGAGAAGGAACTCGAGCTGGACTCCGACTCCATGAAGACATCCCCCTATCGTGGCTTCGGCACCGTCGTCGAGATCGCCGAGCGTTTCGGAGACCGCGCCGGGGCCGGGCTCCGTGTCGCCGTCGACCAGCTAAGAACCCGTTTGTACGAGGCCTCCTGATTTCTTTCGGAACGGAAGAAGCAATCCCCTATCGTGCACAAAACTAAAAGCGACTATAAGTTTCACCTGCGCTAACCTTCCATGTATGAGGCAGCGGGAGAAGGAACCCCGGACCCGGCTCTGGCGCCGGGCCGCCCGTCAGCGCGGCTTCTTCACGGCGGCCCAGGCGCTGCTCGACGGCTACTCCTACCAGTCGCAGTACTTCCACGTCCGCCGGGGCAACTGGACGCGCATCGACCGGGGCCTGTACCGCTTCCGCGAGTACGCCGACCTCCCGTCGAGCGACCTGGACCATCTGGTCCGCTGGTCCCTGTGGAGCCTGGACCGCGCGGTCTTCTCCCACGAGACAGCCCTGAGCGTCCACGGCCTCGCGCCGGTCGACCCAGCCGTCGTGCACATGACGGTTCCGCCCGGATTCCGCCAGCGGGACCCCGCCGTGCTCACCCACCGCGCTGACCTGTCCCCCGCCGACGTCGAGCAGCGCGACGGCTTCCGCGCGACGACTCTCGCCCGCACCCTCATCGATCTGAACATCCAGCCGACGAACAAGGATCTCTGACGACCATGGCCCCACCCGCGAAGAAGCAGGACACGACCTCCCGCGCCCGTCTGTCGGCCGTCATCAAGTCGGCCCGCGACATCATGCGCAAGGACGCGGGCCTCAACGGCGACCTGGACCGCCTGCCCCTACTGTCCTGGCTGCTGTTCCTGCGTTCCTTCGACGCGCTGGAGGCCGAACGCGAGGTATTCGGCGAAGACCCGATCATCAAACCGGAGTACCAGTGGCGGGCCTGGGCCGACGACGAGACGTTCACCGGCGCGGACCTGCTGGCGTTCGTCAACGTCAAGCTTCTGCCGGAACTCGCGAGCATGCGCAGCGACGTGCCTGGCGACCCGCGCAACGTCCTCGGCCAGGTGTTCGCCGGCGTCCAGAACCGGATGCTGTCGGGCTACCTGTTCCGCGACCTGGTCAACCAGATCCGCGGCATCGACTTCAACAGCAGCGACGACATCCACACGATGGCGTTCCTGTACGAGGACCTGCTGAAGCAGATGCGCGACGCCGCGGGCGACTCTGGCGAGTTCTACACCCCGCGCCCCGTCATCCGCTTCATGGTCGAGCAGACCTTCCTCAAGCTCGGCGAATCGATCATGGACCCGGCGTGCGGCACCGGGGGCTTCCTCGTCGAGGCCTACACCGAACTATTCCCGCAGGCCACCAACAAGGTCCTCCAGCAAGAGCTGTTCAACAACATCCGCGGCATCGAGAAGAAGCCCCTGCCGTTCCTGCTCTGCATGATGAACCTGACCCTGCACGGCATCCCCTCCCCGAAGGTTCTCCACGCCAACTCCCTCCGCGTGATGATCGACGAGAAGGGCCCCGCCTCCCAGGTCAATGTCATCCTCACCAACCCGCCCTTCGGCGGCGAGGAGGAGGACTCCATCGTCCAAGGTTTCCCAACCGCCTACCGGTCCCGTGAGACGGCCTGGCTCTTCCTTCACTCAGTTATCAAAAAGCTAGGGCATGGCGGACGCTGCGCCATCGTTCTCCCTCATAACGCGCTTTTCGGCGAGGGGCCCGGCGCGAAGGTGCGCAAGCAGCTCTTGGAGGAGTGCGACCTCCATACCATCATCCGCCTCCCCCAAGGCGTTTTTGCTCCCTATACACCGATCCCCGCTAACCTCCTCTTCTTCGAGAAAACCGGCGCAACCAAGGAAATCTGGTATTACGAGATCATCCCGCCGGAAGGTCGCAAGGGCTACGCCAAAACCAAGCCCATGCGCTATGAAGAATTCGAGGCTTGCGCCGCGTGGTGGGGTGGTCCCGAGCGTGCTAACCGGGCACAAACGGATCGCGCATGGCGGGTTCCCGCCGCCGACATCATCAGTCAGAACTACAATCTCGACCTCGCCAATCCGACCGAGAAAGACGATCTGGCCCATCGCCCGCCCGCCGAACTCCTCGGCAATCTGGTCTCCGCCGAACACGAAATCCTCGCACTCCTCTCCTCGCTCGCGAAGGACGTGGAGGGATCAGTGTGAACGCCTACCCGGAAGTCACTCTCGGCACGTTCCTGTGGCAAGAATCAGATATCGTGTCCATCGACCCGGACGCCACCTACACGACGGCAGGCATCTACAGCTACGGGCGCGGGCTCTTCAAGCGCCCGCCCATTACCGGCTCCGAGACCAACTATCTCAAATACAACAGAATCCGGAAGGGGCAGTTCATCTATAGCAAGCTCTTCGGCTGGGAAGGCGCGCTTGCTACCGTGCCGGAAGAATTCGACGGCCTGCATGTCTCTCACGAATTCCCGACCTTCCACATCGACGACGCCGTCGCCGACCCCGACTACGTTGCCCACCTAACCACCTGGCCGGGTCTCCATGACAAGCTCCGAGACCAGGGCACCGGCATGGGCTCACGCCGTCAACGAGTCAATATCGACCGCCTTCTCTCCACAACCGTCCCCCTGCCAAAACTGGACGAGCAACGCCGCATCGCCGCCCACCTCGACGCCGCCACAGCCAAGATAGGGAAGATCAGGCAGCTTAAGGAAACTGCCGAGGCCACTCGTCGCGCCCTCTTCAGCTCGCTGATCACACGAGCAGGGGATCCTGCGCAGGTACGCGATTTCCTGATACCTGTCAACGACTCCGTACCCGTCGAGGCGGACACCCTCTATCGAACGGCTGGCATCTATAGCCACGGTCGCGGGATGTTCACTCGGCCACCAATCAAAGGTTCTGAGACAAAGTACGCAAGATACAACCGCCTACGGGCGGGGCAGTTCGTCTACAGCAAGCTCTTCGGCTGGGAAGGCGCCCTCGCTATCGTTCCTGACGAGTTCGACCGGTTGTATGTCTCCCACGAATTCCCCACGTTCGCCATCGACGCCGATGTAGCCGATCCCCGATATGTTAAGCACCTGGTTACGTGGCCTGCCCTTCATGCCGCGCTCCGCGACAAAACCACGGGCATGGGTTCCAGACGGCAGCGAGTCAGTCCAGAACGACTCCTGGCTACTGAGGTACCGCTTCCACCGATGCCAGAACAACGACGGCTCGCCGATGCGCTTGACTCACTGGCCACTTGCCATGCGGCGTCCGCGACGCAAGATCGAGAGCTAAAGGCCCTTGGATCCGCTCTCCTGAACTATGCGTTCAACGGACGGTTGTGAGTGAGGGCAGGGCCTCAGGCCTCGCCCGTCCCGTTGGTCAGAGCCGATCGGCGCGGAGCGTGGCGAAGATTGGGTGGGCGTTGACGCCCGCGACGTTCAGAAATCGCTTGCCGGGGTTCATAGACTTGCGGATCAAGACACGGCTCGGTAGAGAGGCGAGTTCGACGCATTCGGCGGCTGAACCGCTGTGGCTGCTCTTGTGCTACTCCAGGTCTGCAACCTCGCGAGTCACTCGTATTCCTTCTGTTTGAGCTTCATCCAAGTGACGGACTCGCGCTGCAGGCGGCACTCGCCGAACGAGAGTGCGCGTGAGTCCGTCGGCGGAGCTTCGCCGATGGGCTCGCGCCGTGTGGGCTTGGTATGGGCGCGCGACGGGCACCTGGTGGGTCTATCTGTCGGGGTCGCCCGACGGGCTCGTCGAGGCTGGCGACCGGATGGGCTCGTGCGAGCCGTCCCCGCCGGTTGGACCGGCACCGGTGCGATGTCACGGGATCCTGGCCCACGAAGTCTCGGTGACGATGACGTGGTCGAGCAGGCGGAGCCCGACCGTGGTAGCGGCGTCGCGGAGGCGGGCGGTCACCCGGACGTCTGCCTCGCTCGGTTCCGTCCGGCCGCTCGGATGGTTGTGCGCCACCGCAAAACAGGTGCCGCCCAGCGCGAGGACCAGGCTTAGGACGTCACGGACCGGGATCGGGGTGCGATCCGCCGCACCGTCGGTGAGCGTGGCCGTCTTCAGGATCCGGCCGCTGGCGTCGCAGACGACCACGACCGCCCTCTCGTGCCGGAGACCCCGCAGCAGCGGTGCGGCGGCGACCGCTATGTCCTCGGTGGCCGTGATCCGGCAGAGTCGCGGCGGCCGAGCCGCGCGCCGCGCCAGCTCGAACACCGCTGTCAGCCGGGCCGCCCTGGCCGGACCGATCCCCGCCGACCGCTGGAGCGCGCCCGGATCGGCCGCCGCCACCGCGGCAAGCCCGCCATGGTCGGCGAGCAGCCGGGACGCCAGCTCGATGACGTCCACGCCGGGACGGCCCTCACCCAGCACCAGCGCCAGCAGCTCCCGGTCGGCGAGCGCACGCGGGCCGTGCTCGAGCAGCCGTTCCCTGGGCCGGTCGGCCTGGGGTAGATCAGTGACGCGCATCGGACGAACCTCCCGCCACCAGGAGACCATCCGGCACCGACAGAACGCGGCCGTCCCGAACACCGCCGCCCGGACCTCAGTCGTCGGTGTCCTCGTCCACGACCTCGACCTCGTTCGCGAGCCGCAGGCTCTCCTCGTCGAGCTCCGCTGGCGCGGCCTCCGTCGCCAGGCCGCGCTGGATGAGGTCCCTCGCCCACTCCAGCAGGGTCTCCGACCGGGCGGCGATGAACGCCTTGTAGTCGCCGCGCATGGCCGCGTCGAAAGCGGGTGCGGAGACAAGGCACGTGTCGAGCCGCTCGCGGATCGTCCGTTCGTCACTGAAGTCGATTTCGGCCTTCAGATAGGCGGACGGCGGCAGGTCGGAGAACTTCTGGTTGCTGATCGCGGTCAGCATGACGATGTTCGCGAGGACGTTGGCTTGCTCGAAGCTGAGGGCGCTGCGCAGGAGGGCCGCTTTGGGAAAGAAGTGGTGGAACTGCAGGTAGTTGTCCCCGGCCAAGGTCTTCCCCACGTCGATGGCCGCCCCGGTGATCAGGTCGACGGGGCCCCGTGCCGCGAGCATGAGCGCGAACGTCTTCTGCGGCGCGGTGCCCCGATCGTACTTGCCCGCCCACAGCCGCGTGCTGGGTGGCGGGACGTCCACCTCGATGCCCTTGGTCTCGCCCTTCGCGAATGCCGTCACCGCTGCGAGGTCCGCCGCCATCTTCCGGGGATTCCAGCCGTCGTAGTAGCCGCCGAGGATCGTCCGCCAGAACCAACTGCGGAGCTGGGCGAACTGCTTGCCGTTCGGCCTCGGGATCTGCCGGAAGATCTCGATGACGACGGCGAGCTGGTTGGCGTGGGGAAGCGCGGCGGCCGTCGGAGTGCCGATCTCGGTGGTGAGGAAGTCCACGGCCTTCTTCGCGGCCTCCTCGGTCTCCTCGATGGCGGCCAGGAGACGCTCATGGCCTACGGACGGCAGCTGCTCCATGTCGGACTTGGCGAACCCGAGCCCGGCCGCCGCCGAGATCGCGCGGAGTAGCAGCATCTGGTCGATCAAGCCGTAGTTCTTGGCCGCGAGCACGTCGCGGACGCCGTCGATGGCGTCGAGGAGATCGAAGTCGCTGCGCCAGGTCACCGCGCGGATGACCTGGACCGCCGTCAGTGGTGTGCCGCGCGTGTTGACCCGTTCGAAAATCCGGCCGACCTCAGTAATCGAGGCCGTCTTCAGCGTCACGACCGAGGTCTCGTAGTTCGCGAAGTTGTCGAACAACTGCCCCGCCGCCTCCTCGAACTCCTCAGGAAGCCGTTTCGAAGCCCACTTGGCGTACTGGTAGGGCTGGGCGAGCAGCCTCAGCGGAATCTGGTGCGCGGGCGGCTCGTCGAAGTCCTTCCGGTGTGCGAAACGCTCTTCCTCGAAGTCGTAGACCAGGTTCCAGAGGCTCTTCGGATCGCCCTTCGGCTCCCAGTACAGCGCCCCACAAATGGTCGACAGACGCTGGCAGCCGTCGAGCAGGTAGGCAGTGCGTTCACGGTTCGGCGCCTGGTCGATCTCGATGCCCGCGATGTCGTGGTCGCTCGCCAGCCGCAACTCGCTGTCCCACAGCAACAGGCTCCCGATCGGATAGTTCCGTGAGATCGAGTCGAGGAGATCGAGGACCTGGAGGCCCTTCCACACGAACTGCCGCTGGAACTTCGGAAGCCTGATCTCCCCCGCTCTGACCCGCGACGCGAGCTCGGTGATCTTCTCTAACTGGGGGCGGTGAGCGCGCTCATGGGGGATCGGCGACATACCCCAAGATTTTCACGAACGCCCCGCCGCTGTCACCCGAAGCACCGGCGGGGTGACCTGTCCGGCTTTGTCGGGACCGTCGGGTGAAGCGCACCGGGTCTGATGGAGGCTCTGGTTGTTCCCCGGGTTCCGCTGATCGTGAGGTGCGACTACTCGAATCCGCTCCAAGACGAGCAAAGGCCCAAGGACCCCACGGTGGCCGAAGCCGTCTGTCTGATCACGTTCATCTGGCGTGAGGACACTGGAGCGACGGCAGTCTGCCGACCGCTCTCGACAGTTTGCGGCGCTGACACCAACGGTCATAGCTCGTCGCGACGTCTCCATCCGAAGGGCGCAACCTATTCCAGGCTGTATCTGCTCGGTTCCGTGCGGGGCGGCAGCAGGTCGTGGGCGCGTGAGTTCAAAGGATTGAGCCTGCCCGTCGCAGGGTTGAGGCCGTAGACGAATGCTTTGGCCTTGTCCGCAAACTCCGCTGCTGGTCGGCTGAGCCCACCGTTGGTGATCACGATCAGCCTCTTCGGCAGGTCTTCGCCGGCCGCTGCGGCCAGGCCGTTCAGCCGCTGGATCTCGGACGTCGACAGGTCCTTGGTCCGGCCGCTCCAATCGACGTGATAGGTGTCGGAGTGAATCGGGCTGGCCAGGTCGCCTTCGCGGATGTCTCCGAAGCCGAAGGTAGTGAGCTGCTCCAGAACGGCGTCGACGTGTTCCCTTGCGCCTGCCGACCGTAGGGCCGGCAGGGTGAGGAACAGAGATTCCTCTACGTCGGACCACGTCTCGGCCGATGCTCGCGGGGGCCTGGACGTCTCCCAGGGAGCGCCGCTCTCGACCCACGTGCTCGGCCCGTCGCAGATCAGGTCGGCGATCCGGCTCACGGGGACGTCGGCGCGCGGCACGCCCGGCGTCGGGAGTTTCCTGCGCCCCAGCGAAACGCCGAGATCGACACGTGTCCAGGCACCACGTTCCGGGTGGTGCATGTCGACCAGCCAGCCGACGCTGGCCTTGATGGAGACCCGGACGAAGATGTCGGAGAAACTGGCCTCGACGTAGGCTCCTTCGCGCCCGTCTGCGATGTGGAGCTTGGGCTCGTAGCGCGGTCCGTAGGCGAAGTATCGGTTGCTGGCCGCCACACGTTGGACGTGTACTCCTCGTTCGGCCAGGAGATCGGCGAGCTCGGTCATGTCCGACGGTTCGCTCTCGTGCCAGCGCCAAGGTGACGCGACCGGCGCTCCGGCGAGGTGGGCAGTCGCGTGGGCGTGGACGGCGTCGACGAGTACCTCGCCGGATGTGTTCAGCGGCCAGACGGAGGGCTCACTCCCCAGCACCGGATCGACGATCAGCCATACGAATGAATGGCCGAGCCTTGACTGGCTCAGCACGACCCCTTGGTCTCCTGGCAGTTTGACCATCAGGTACAGCTGGGATCCGGTGGAGTTGACGTGGACTTGGTCGCCCAGCTCGAGGTGGCGTTCGTGCAGCAACCGCTCCAGTCTCTGGAAGTGCAGGTGCGTGCCGACGGCGGCGACCATGTCACCAGGAGGGAAGGACAAGGAAAGAACGCTCCTCTGAAGTGGCCGGGCGATCGACAATGCATCAGCTGCGGAAAGTGTAGAGCGGGCCAACTTTCTTGATCAACCCCCACAGTCGACCTCGACCTGTTCAGAAGCCGATCCGTGACCAAGCACGCAAAAGGAATTCAGCTCTCGGTGTCCACCGGCCATTGATGCGCCCTGGTTACTCGCCCCCAGCAGCTCGGGCACTTTGGCTTAGGACGCACGTCAAGAATATGCAATCGCGTTTGGGTAAAACCCGACGGGGTGGCTGATGGTTGCTCGGCGGTTGCTCATTGGTGCGTGATACGGGGCGACATTGCGCACTACCAGCGGGGACTTTGACAGCGGCAAATCCGGGCGGTCTAATAGAAACGGATAGCCTGCGGCATTGGCGGACACTAAGTCCACATACTTTTAATCCGTAGGTTCAGGATTCGAATCCCTGACACCTCACCACCTCACATACCAGATCGCTTTTATCCAAATCGGAACTGCCACCTGGCGTCACCTCCTCCATTGAGGAGGAGGATCTCTAGCTTGTCGGTGACGTATCCACATGAATGATTGCCGTTGCTTCGGACGTACGAATCCTCTAGTCGCAAGCGGAGTTCAGCTGCACGCGCCCATGCTCCGCGGAACCCAAACTGATCTTGGTGTCAATCCTGGGTCGCGATAAATGCCTTATCGCGACCCAGAACCTTGATCATTTCAAGATGGGAGGCCGCCCGATGACCGAGCTGGACGACTGTAGGACGGCCTGACCACTTCGTTACCGATGTCCTTCATTACGCCGCCTCAGGCCTCGCTCGTGCCGATCGAACGGAAGCCTCCCGGCGGCGGCACGACACTCTCCGAATCGGCCACCTCGACGATGGCGTGGGCCCGCTCCTTCTCCACTTCGGCGATGATCTCCTCAGCCTCACGCTGTTCCAGTCCCCACCGGCTCATCAGCGGGCGTCGGCCAACCCGCTGATTGCCCTCGCTGAGGCTCTCGATATAGGTGAGCCGCGCCGCCTCGTACCGGTCGGTGGGCAGCAGCGGCACTACGCGTTCCACCTCAACGAGAGCCTCAACGGGCTGGCACACGTGGTCCTTGGCCAGCGTCTCGGTGGACGGCTGCCGGGTGTTCCGGACGATCCACATGAGCAATTCGTACGCGCCCGCGAAGGCCAGCGGTGCCAGGGCACTGATCAGCCGCGATCCGAGTCCGCCGGACCAGCCGTGCGCCACGTTCGCCGCCAGCGTCACCGCCCCGCCCAATGCGAGCGCCACCCATGCCAGCACCGGCACACGTAGCCGACGACGCGAGCAGTAGACCATCACCAGCGACGCCATGACGATCACACCGTCAGACATCGCCGGATACAGAATGGCCATGTCGTGCCGCTCACCCAGAGCGATCGCCAGACCGTAGAAATGGTGGTACGAGACGTAGGCGGCCGCGCCGGCGACCGCCAGCAGGACAGCCACCGCAAAGCCCAGGATGATCCGGTCCCCGTGCTGATCGCGTTGAGTACGTTCGCCCCAAGCCCCTTCAACCGGAACCACCTCCCCGGCAATTTTTGGTGTCGAGGGGCGGCGCACGGCCTGGCTTCCGGGTTGATCAGGTTGCTGGGATGCAGGAAGGGGTTCGGTGCTGCGATCACCGAGCTCCTGTCCCCTTACCACCGCTGCCCTGAGCGCAGTTGAGATCGTCTGCTGAGGATCCTGAACTGGCGGTTGCCGAGCTTCCCCGGCATGGGCGTGTGCCGCGAGGTAGGACCCGATCTCGTTGAGATGGGTGTGGGCACCGCCCCCTCTCCGCGCGCCTATTCCGGGCATGAGAGGTCCAGCCACGGAGCGTCGGTGCTGCTCAGGAGATGGGCGAACGGTTCAAGTCCCCCCTCGGACACATCGATGTGAGGTCCTGATCACCGACCAAGTGATCAGGATTTTCTTTTGCCCGGACCGTGGTGTCGCGGGCAGGCCGGTCCAGGGGCACCACGCCGTACGCCCCTTCCCATCGGTGATCACGTCATGGACGGCGGCCAGAACGACCACAATGTCCAAGACCACGCCCCCGCCCGTCTGGACCGTGTCGCTCCTGCGGTGCCGAGGTTGAACCTCGATCGAAAACACTCGGCGCAAGACTGCCCATCGCGATCTCCACTCGTACGCGACAGTCATCACCGGGCCGTTGGTAGCGAGTGCGGCGGCCACTGTGAGCGGGTCGGCACCGGCCTTCTCCAAGGGAAGCTCCCAGAAGATGTGCGCACGGTTCGGTCGTTACACGGTGATGGTCCGGCGCCCCTACGCATGAGGGCGACCTGCCCACCCCACCTGCGCCACTGAAATTTTCATACATCCGCTGAATTCTTCGTGCCCAGGAGCAGGTCAGCGGTACGGCCTGGGGAAACGTCCTGTACACGCATGCGAAACAAGCCAAATATGGGAGCGCTCCCATACGGGCGCCCCTTCCATGGAGGCTTGAAGATGAAGACACTGCGTTTGTGGGCTCTGTCCACAGCGGTCGCGCTCCTGGCGGCGATCGGGGTGGCCGTCACCTCGCCCGCCGCCCAGGCGGCGGTCGCCTGTTCCGTGACCTACACCAAGGCCTGGGACAACGGCAGCGGGTTCGGCGCCAACATCACGATCAACAATCTCGGCGACCCGGTCAGCCCATGGACGCTGCGCTACACCTGGCCCGGCAACCAGCAGGTCACCCAGGGCTGGGGCGGAACCTGGACTCAGTCGGGCCAGAGCGTGACCGTGACCGCCCCTTCGTACGCCCAGGGCCTCGGAACGGGAGCCGGCGTCACCGTCGGCTTCAACGGCAGCTACAGCGGCACCAACACCAACCCCACCGCTTTCGCCGTCAACGGCGTGGCCTGCGGCGGCACCCCGACATCGACGCCCACCCCCACGCCCACGCCCACACCGACGCCCACGCCCGGCAACGCACAGGCTGTCGTGGCCGCGATGCAGCCCGGCTGGAACCTGGGCAACTCCCTCGATGCCACCGGCGCGGATGAGACCTCATGGGGCAACCCGCGGATCACGGCGGCACTGCTCGACAACATCAGGGCGCAGGGCTTCAACAGCATCCGAATCCCGGTGACCTGGGGTCAGTACCAGGGTTGGGCGCCCAACTACACCATCAACGCGACGCACATGAACCGGGTGAAAGAGGTCGTCGACTGGGCCCTCGCCGATGGTTTCTACGTGATGATCAATATCCATCACGATTCGTGGCAGTGGATCCAGAACATGCCGGGCGACCGCACGAACGTACTCGCTCGGTACAACGCGATCTGGACCCAGATCGCCGGCACGTTCCGGAACTCCTCCGCCAAGCTGGTGTTCGAGAGCGTCAATGAGCCGACCTTCACCGGCAGTTCCGGAGACGCCCAGAACGCGACGTTGCTGAACGAACTCAACACATCCTTCCGAAACATCGTGCGCCAGTCGGGCGGCAACAACGCGACCCGGTTGCTCGTCCTGCCTACCCTGCACACCTCGGCCGACCAGGCCAGAGTCGACGAGCTGGTCAGCACGTTCAACGCGATGAACGACCCCAACCTCATCGCGACGGTCCACTTCTACGGATACTGGCCGTTCAGCGTCAACGTCGCCGGCGGCACGCGCTTCGACGCCACCGTTCAGCAGGACCTGACCGGCGCCTTCGACCGGGTGTACAACGCCTTCGTGACCCGCGGCATCCCCGTGATCATCGGTGAGTACGGCCTGCTGGGCTTCGACCGGCACACCGGCACGATCCAGCAGGGCGAGAAACTGAAGTTCTTCGAGTTCCTCGGCCACTACGCGCGTACCAGGCAGATCACCACCATGCTGTGGGACAACGGCCAGCACTTCAACCGGACCTCGTTCCAGTGGGCCGACCCCGAGCTGTTCGCACAGATCAAGTCCAGTTGGACAACGCGCTCGGGTACGGCCTCGTCGGATCAGGTGTTCAACGCGAAGGCGTCCGCCATCACGAGCAAGACGCTCACGCTGAACCTGAACGGCACCTCGTTCGTGGGGATCCGCCAGGGCAGCACGGATCTGGTACGCGGCACCGACTACACCGTCTCGGGCGACCAGCTCACGTTCACCGCATCCGCGCTCACCCGGCTGACGGGCTCCCGGGCCTACGGCGTCAACGCGACGCTGTCGGCTCGGTTCTCCCAGGGCGTCCCGTGGCGGATCAACGTAGTCACCTACGACACGCCGACCGTGCAGAACGCGAGCGGAACGACGGGCTCCTTCGCCATCCCCACCACGTTCAAGGGTGACCAGCTCGCCACCATGGAGGCCAAGTACGCCAACGGCACCAACGCCGGCCCCCACAACTGGACGTCGTTCAAGGAGTTCGACGTCGCCTTCGCGCCCAACTACAGCACCAACACAATCACGCTGAAGCCGGAATTCTTCGCCGAGGTCAACGACGCCTCAAAGGTCACACTCACCCTCCACTTCTGGAGCGGCACGACCGTAACCTACTTCGTCACCAAATCGGGAAGCACGGTCACCGGTACCACGACCTGATCGAGCGGGCTCCCCGCCCAGCACCGTCCCGGCGGGCCACGGTTCAGCAGAACGGATCGTGGTCCACCGGCGTCCCAGGCCATACCGGAACGTACGCCTGCAACCTCATCCGGCCGGTGTTCGGCCTGACGTACAGCCGAATGATCATTTGAGGGGCCGTGGCCTGACCTGCATGGCGTGCGCCTCGATCCAGTCATCCAGGTGCTCCACCACCGTGATCGCGTGCCGATCGACATGGGCGCCCTCGCACACCGGAGCCGACGGCGCGAAGGCCGCTCCACACGGAGGGTGATCATCGGAGCACGAACGGCGTTTACGGCAGTCTTAGACGGCCTGCTGCATTGTTCTCCTATCACATGCTCGTGGGAGGAAGAAAGATGACCTCTGGGGCGGACGAATTCAGCACCGCGGAAATACTGGCGAACGAGCCACCCCGGCGCCGCATCCCCCGCTCCGCACTGCTCATCGCCACCACCGCACTCGTCGTGGTCACGGGTGCCGGCGTCGCCACCGCGGCCGCGTTCTCGCCCTCGCCGTCCCCGACACCGTCGGCGGTCCCGTCCGAGACGTCTTCCGACAAGGCGCCGGGACATGGCCGGGGCCACAGGATGGGCTTCGGCGGACCTTCCATCCACGGCGAGTTCGTCGTTCCCGACGGTGAGGGCAGGTACGTGACCGTCGCCACCCAGTACGGCGACGTCACGGCCGTCGACCAGGACTCGATCACGGTCAGGAGCGAGGACGGCTACACCAAGGAGTACGCGATCAACGGCGACACCCGGATCAACCGCCGCGGCGAGGGTGGCGACGCGGTGAAGACCGGGCAGAAGGTCATGGTCATGGCGAAGGTGGACGGCAGCACGGCCACCGCCGTCGCGATCCATGACGCGACCATGCGCGACGGGCAGGGCCGGCACGGCAAGGGAGGCCAGTGGCACGGCAAGGGAGACCGCTCGCACCACGACCACCAGCCCGGCCGGCCATCGACCTCTTCACCCGCGCCGACCTCCTGAGTTCCGAGCATCACTCCCGTCCCATGCCGCCTGAGGCGGCATGGGACGGGTCACCGCACCCTGGAAAGAACCGGCGTTGGCCCTGCGCCGATGCCTCGGCCGCCCACCGACGACAGCCCTCGTCGAGGGTGTGATCCGTGGAGACGCCATCGACGGAGGAGCGGACAGTCCGAACACCCGGTGATCCCGACGCCACGGTTTCGGCGATGTCAGTCCGGTCGTGGGACCGGGTTGGCGGTGACCGAGCGGAGCAGGGGCCGTGACAGCGCGCCCGCCCCCAGCACCCCGGCGAACCCCACGGCGACAGAGGTCAGCAGCGTGACCGCCCCGCTCACGCTCATCGCCGCGTACACGAACGGCAACGCGCAGAACATGCCGATCAGGATGGAACCGCCGCCCATCACCGCGAGGGGGACGAGAGTCTCGGTACGCCGCGCCCGATCCAGCACTTCGAGCGGGGTCCCGGCCAGGCGGAGCAGGGCGTACGCCTGCCGCCGGTCGAGCACCGACGAGGCGGCCGTGATCCCCGCGCTCGCGATCGCCACCAGGAAGGAGACCCCGAGCACGACCAACGTCCCGGTGCGGACATCGCCGAGCAGACGGATGCCCTGCCACTGGTCGTCCACCGGCGAGGTGGCGATGCGCCCCGGCACCAGTCCGGCGAGCGCCGTACGGGCGGTGTCGATCCGCATGGTGTGTCCGTCACCCGAGGGCAGGCTGATCGTGAGCGTCCTCTCCTTCGCCCGCCCGGACCCCGACCTGCCGGAGGTCGTGACGTGAGCGTCGATCCCGGCTCCGGAGAGCCGTTCCCTCGCCTGCTCCGCGAGGGCGGCCGCCTGGGCGTCGGGGACCACAAGGCGCAGACCGGCCGTGGCGGGGGGAGCGCCCAGCAGGTCGGACGACGGGCTCAGCAGCCCGACGAACCCGGCGATGAAGCCGGTCAGTGCCACCCCGCTGACGGTCCGCCAGGCCGACTTCGGGTCGTCGACCAGGCGGCGGCCGGCCAGCAGCCTGGCGGGCCGCCGCGCCGTACGGATGGTGATTCGGCCGATGACGCCCACCACCCAGGGCCCGACGAGGTTGACGCCGAGGAAGGCCAGCCCGAGCACGCCCGCGACGACCGTTGTCGACGTGTTCCGGAACGACAGCGGGACGGCGATCAGGATCACGAACAGCACGACTACCCGGACGAACCGCATCGCGGGCGGCGTCTCCCGTTTCGCCACCCCGAGCGGGCTGACCACCACCCGCCGCAGCCCGACCACCGCCGACAGGCCGACCAGCAGCGGTACGGCCAGCAGTACGCCGAGCACGGGGAGGATTCCGGGCCACAGGTCGGCGGCGAACCACGACCCGCCGGCCATCTCGATCCGGCTCAGCAGCGGAACGGCCGCGCCGTACAGCACCAGGCCGAGCACGGCCCCGCCGAACGCCGTGATCACCGCCTCGGCGACCGTCATCATGACGACCTGCCACGGCGTCGCCCCCACCAGCCGCAGCGCGGCCAGCCGCTGGTCCCGCCGCGCCACGGTCAGCCGGGCCGCCGCGCCCCCGAACACGAGCAGCGGCACGACCATCAGCACGCTCGCGATGAGCGCCATGATCTGGTAGACGACGCTCTCGTCGCCGGCCCTTCCCGCGAAATCACTGATCTTCGTCGGCGGCGTGGACGTCAGCGGGTGGTCCGTCCGGGAGGCCGCCATCGCGGGGTCGGCGGCCGTGCGTCCCACAACGGCGACGAGCTCGTCCGGGTACAGCAGCCCGTCGTCCCCGATCGTGCCCGCCACCTTGCCGGGGAAGCGCGCGGCGAGCTGCCCGGCCGGCAGTTCCCTCATCAGCTCCGCGAGCCCCGGCGACACCCACACCTCACCCGGCCTGGGCATCCGGCTCATCCCCGGCGGCCTCACCCAGGGAGCGTCCCACAGCGGCGCGACGTCCACGACCGTGATGCTCAGGTCCCGGACGTAGTCCTTGGCCGTGGCCTCGATCGCGACGGGCGTCCCCTTGGCCTCCACCGGGTTGCGCCACGCCTCCCGGTCGGCGCGCGCCGCGAAGGCGACGTTGGCGGCCAGCGCGAACATCAGCAGCGCCGACGAGATCGCCACGGCCGCGGCCGTCAGCCCCGTCCCCAGCATCGACCGGCGTCCGCCGCCGCGGAGCAGCCGCCAGCTCAGCTCCAGCAGGTTCCTCACGCGTTCCCCCCGGACAGCGCCTGGGGGTGGCCCTGCCTCTGGCCAGGGGGGAGGATCATGCCGTCGCGGACCTCGACGACCCGGTCGCACCACCGGGCCACCTCCGGGTCATGGGTGACGACGGCCAGGGACGCGCCGTTGTGCTTGGTGGCCTCGACCAGGATGCGCATGATCTCATGGCCGGTGGCCTGGTCGAGGGCGCCGGTGGGCTCGTCCGCGAAGATCACGGCGGGGCGGGTGACGAGCGCGCGGGCGATCGCGACCCGCTGTGCCTGCCCTCCGGACAGCTCGCCCGGCCGCCGCCCCTCCATCCCGCCCAGTCCGAGCGGCCCGAACCACGCCCGCGCCTCCGATACGGCCCGCCCTCGCGCCGTCCCGCCGAGCATCAGCGGCAGCGCGACGTTCTCGTCCGCCGGCAGTTCGGGCAGGAGCTGCCCGAACTGGAACACGAATCCGAACCGGGTACGGCGCAGCGCGCTGCGAGCCCGCTCCCCCATCGTGTCGATCCGTTCTCCCAGCAGACACACCTCTCCGGAATCCGGCTTCATGATGCCCGCGAGACAGTGGAGCAGAGTGGACTTCCCCGACCCGCTCGGCCCCATGATCGCCAAAGCCTCCGCGCGGCCGATCCCGACATCCACCCCCGCCAGGGCGACGGCCGGCCCGAACCGCTTGACCAGGCGGTGGCCGGAAAGCACGAATTCACTCATGCCTCCGACCCTGGCCTGCCCGCCCGCTCTCCCGGATCGGCCGACCGGCTGATCGCCCATGTCCCGTATCGGCCGAAAGTCCACCCTGGTAAAGACGCCCCCCGGGTGCGGTGGCGGCCGGAAACATCACCGGCTGAAAGGCCACGCCGCCGGTCGGGACCGGGCTCAGCGGAGCGCCACCCCGCCCGCGGCGGTGGCGACGCCTATCCGGTTCCAGGCGTTGATCGCGGCGATCGTCCACAGCAGGTGGACCAGTTCGGTGTCGTCGAAGTGCTCGGCGGCCGCGTCGAGGACCTCGTCGGGAACGCCCTTCTCCGCGATCAGGGTCACGGACTCGGTCAGTGCCAAGGCCGCGCGTTCGGCTTCGGTGAACAGTGGGCTCTCACGCCAGGCCGACAGGGCGTCCAGACGGCGCGGGTCCTCTCCCGCGGCCAGGGCGGCCCGGGTGTGCAGGCCACGGCAGAACGCGCAGCCGTTGAGCTGTGATGCGCGCACCCGCACGAGCTCGACGAGGGCCGGCTCCAGTCCCTCGCACGCGGCCGCGTCGAAGACCGTCATGACGGAGTGGACATACGGTGCCGTGGCGTGCATGTTGACGCGCGGCTTCATCGGGCCTCCACCGGGCGGCGGCCCTGCACCGAGTAGATCACGCACGAGCCGGCCCGGAAGCCTGGGTCGGCCAGCAGGACGCGCACGTCGGCGAGTTGCCGGTCGGTCATCCCCTCCTGGACGAACTGATCACGCAGGTGCCGGGTGTGGTGGGCGACAAGATGCACCCCCGGGGAATCCGAGTGCCACAGCTCCAGCCTGGGCAGCGGATCGATGTCGACCAGGCCGGCACGGCACATCGCGGCGGCGGCGTGGCGCCCCCACGCCACATCGGCGCCCGCGCGGGTCATCAGGCGAATCTTGGCCTCCATGAACGTCTCGTAGAGCTGCCGCGCGGCGGGGTCGGGCATCAGCAGCGCGGGACCGTAGGTGATGTCGAACTCGTCGAGTTGGAGCACGCCGCCGGGTTTGAGCGCGCGTACCAGGCGGTCCAGCACGGCGAGGCGTTCGGGCAGGTGCAGCAGGACCAGCCTGGCGTGTACAAGGTCGAACTCGGCTTCGGGCAGCGGGTCGCGCACGATGTCGTGGCGCAGGATCTCAAGGCCGGGGACGGTGGGAATGCGCTCGGGCTTGATGTCGGTGGCCACCACGCTCCCGGTGGGACTCACCCGCCGAGCCAGCCACACCGCCACGCTGCCGCCGCCCGCCCCCACCTCCAGACACCGCCACCCCGGGGCGACCCCGGCCTGGGCTAGGCGCTCCGTGGTCATCGGGTCGTAGGCGCGGGCCAGGCAGCGATGCTGGTCGAGGGCGTGCTCACCGTGATTGTCGAAGACGTAGCGCGACGCGCTCGTCCCGGCGGCGGTGACGGTTGGGTGCATGGGTCCTACTCCTCGGTCGGTGTGAGAGAGCCGGAGACGGCGGACTCGGCCGCGATGCGGGCGAGGGTGGCGGCGCAGACCTTGCCGGTCGGACCGAGCGGCAGTTCGGGCAGCACCACGAACCGTTCGGGCAGTTTGCGTGGCTCCAGGCCGCGCTCGTCGCGCAGGTAGGCGGTCAGTACGGCCGGGGACGGCGACGGGACGCCCTTCTTCGGGGCCACACACGCGCACAGGCGCTCGCCCAGGTCCGGGTCGGGGACCGGCACACAGCACACGTCCGCGACATCGGGGTGGGTGCCGAGCTCGCGCTCCACTTCGAGCGGAGAGATGTTGAGCCCGCCCCTGACCACCACGCGCCGGATCCGGCCGACGACCCACAGCGTGCCGTCGGCTTCCGACCGGCCCAGATCGCCGGTGCGCACCCACCCGCCCGCGGCCCGGTAGCGGTCGTCCAGTTCGGGTGCCGCCACGTGGCACAGCGGGCTCATCGGTCCCAGCGCCCAGATCTCCCCGATCTCCCCGGCGGGCACCGGTCGCCCTTCGCGGTCCCGGACGGTCACCTCGGTCACGTCGGGGTCGGGGCGACCGGCCAGCCCGGGACACCACCGGCCGGGGTCGCCTCCGGTATGGCAGTTGACACCGTCGGTGGACCCGTAGACGTTGACGACGGGCCGGTCGAACCGCCGTACACAGGCGTCCCACGCCTCCTGATGCAGCGGCGCCCCGCTGGCGATCACGGCCCGCAGGGACGACAGGTCCGCGTCGGCGTGACCGTCGAGATCGGCCATGCGACGCAGCATCGTGGGTACGCCGAGCACGTGGCTGGGGCGGTGCCGCTCGATCGCGCGCAGCGCGGCGGCGGGATCGTAGCGGGACAGCAGCACGAGGGTGCCGCCGTGCCTGGCCAGGGTCACCGAGGTCCCGCAGGACCCGAACGAGGACGCCAGGGAGACCAGTAGCAGATTGCGCATCGGCTCCGGGCCGAACCGCAGCGCCGCCAGGTAGTTGCCCCGCCCGCCCGCCATCGCGTTGTGCGAGTAGGCGACCATCTTGGGCTCGGCCTCCGAGCCCGAGGAGACCAGGATGCGTGCGGGCGCCTCCGGGTCGGGGCGGGTGGGATGCCAGCGCCGGACCTCGTTCCCCGCGGGACGGTCCAGGCCGCGCGCCCCTGTCACGGGCCGGCCGAACGTCCACAGTTCGCGAAGGTGCGGCATCTCGCACCGCCGGTCGCGGGTCGCCTCGACCGTGGCCGGGACGGTGATGAGGGCTCCGGCCCGGGATCTGGCGAGCAGGGCGACGACATCGCGAAGCCCCCGGGCGGCGGGAATGGGCAAGGCCACGGCGCCGATCGCCGCGACCGCGAGCTCGGCCACCACCGCGTCGCGTCCGTTGGGCAGCAGGACGCCGATGATGTCAGCCGAGCCCCAGCCCGCCCCGGACAGGGCGGCGGCGGCGCGGCGGACCCGGACGTCCAGCGTGGCGTAGTCGAGGGTGCCCGCCTCGTCGATGACCGCGGGGCGGCCGGGCGCCGTCCGGACATGCTCACCGAACAGGGTGTACAGATCCCGGCCGGGGCACAGTCCACGCGCGGTCCACTCCGCGCGCAGCCGTCCGGGAACACGATCGGTCAGGACGATGCCGTTGGCGGAGGTCCAGGGCGGCGCATTGACGGGTCTCATCGGGCGTTCTCCAACTAAAGGGGCGCGATAGCCGGGACGAACGTCCACGGCGCGCGGCTGTAGACGGCCTCGCCGCCGATGTCGAGCGCGGTCGAGAACGCGGGGTCGGCGGCCATCTCGGCCAGTTCGGTCACCACGGTGACGGCACCGGTCCCGCCCGGCCACCGGGCGGGTGAGCAGGCGGGCGCGGCGCCGATCTCGGTGCCGGTGCGCGTGGCATCCCCCCCACCGTGCGGGACGGTGGCGTCGCGGATGAGGCGGGCCGCGTCGACCAGGGCCGTCTCGGCGCGCACCCCCGCGCCGGTACGGGAGCGGGCCAGTAGTGCGGCGACGATCCCCTCCGCGCTGATGAGCCCGCCCAGCACATCGGTGAGGGTCAGCAGGGACGGCGCGGGCGGCTCGCCGGGGCCGCCGACCAGGGCCGCCACTCCGCAGTACGCCTGCACCAGGTAGTCGGTGCCCAACGGCTGGGGGTCGGGCAGGAGGTCCGCCCAACCCCCCGCGTGCGCGTGAACCAGACAGGGCCGCACGACGGCGAGGGCCTCATGGTCCAGGCCGAGCCGGGCCGCACGACCCGGCGGCCAGTTGTGCAGGAACACGTCCGCGGCGGCGATGAGCCGCAGGGCGGCACGACGGCCAGGCGCGGACTTCAGATCGGCCTCGACCACCCGCTTTCCCCGGTTCAGCGCCTGGAACCTGGCCGAGCACTCTCCCGCCATGGGCGGAACTCCCCGCATGGGGTCACCTCCTGGCGGTTCGAGCCGGACGACCTCGGCGCCGAGCAGGCCGAGCAGGTGCCCCGAGAGCGGGCCCTGCACCCTGCTGGTGACCTCCACGACCCGCAGCCCGGCCAGCGGGGCGTGGTCATGCGGACCGAGCGGCGGAAGGGCGGACGCCGGATCGGTGACGGCCTGCCCGCGCAGCCGCCACGGCGACGCCGGGGCGGGGGGAAGAAGACCGGGGGCGTCGGCGGCCCGCACCGGCAGCACGCTGACGCCGCTGCGCTCGGCCACGGCTCGCACGGCCCGGTAGTCCAGCGCGGCCGCCGCCGTCCCGAGCGCGGCGGGCAGTGGGCACGTCGCGGTGGCGAAGCGTTGCTGGAACGGTGGCCAGCCCGCCGCGACCGCGGCGGGGCCGGCACCCAGTTCCGTCCAGAAGCGCCTCCAGTCCTCGGCGTCGAGCGTCTCGATCTCGAAACGCACGCCGTCCGCCGAGCGGAAGGGCGGGGCACCGTACCCCGCCGACCCGGCCGACCCGGCCGACCCGGCCGGGCCGGCCGACCCGGCCGGGCCGGCCGGGCCGGGTGAGCCGGGTGAGCCGGGTGAGCCGAGACCGGGCTCGGCGGTGGCCGCCGCGACGTACTGGGTGAGGGCCAGCAGCGCCGCCTGGGCGGCCGAGGTGGCCGCCGCCAGGGCAGGCCCGCCGCGCAGCAGGGCCAGCACACCCGCGCTGACCGCCTGGACCGCGAGCACCCCGGCGCACACGGAGACGTAGTCCACGCGCAGCGGTCGCGGCCCGCCGGCAGCCCGGCCGTGGACCTGCATGATCCCGCAGGCGGCCTGCACGTCGCGTTCGCCGGCCATGGGCACGGCCACGGGCCCTGACCAGCCGATCCGGCACTCGGGCAGCGCACCGCCCATCGCCGCGAACGGAAGGCGGGTGACGCCCAGCCACCCCGCGGGTGCCCCGTCCGGCGGCGACTCGTTCCCCGTCTCGACGGCGCAGCCCAGCGCGCGCAGCCGCCGTACGGCGACCCGCAGCGCGGGTGAGTCGCCGAGCGCGCGCACGGCCGTCCCCGCCAGCGGCCGGCCCGCCGCCACCCCGGACCGGATTACGTCCACCGGCCCGTCCCGTGGGTCTCCCGCATCTCGCCGAGCCGGTCGCGCAGAGCCATCCGGCGGACCTTGCCGGTGCCGGTGCGCGGTATCTCATCCCAGGTCAGCACCACGGGGTCGGCCAGTCGCGGCAGATCGGCGGTGGCGCGCCGCCACGATCCGAGATCGAGTGCGCCGTTCTCGGTGACCACGACGGGCAGGGAGGGGCGCTCGGGAACGCTCAGGATGACGCACTCCAGCACCTCGGGGATACGGTCGTCGATGACGTCCTCCAACTCGACGCAGCTTCCCTCGGGTATGGCGTCCACCTCCCGATCCACGAAACGCATGCCGCCGGTGCGGGCGAGGGCGCCGACGTCGCCGGTGTTCCACCACTCGCCCGCCCGCTTGTCCTGCCAGCGGCTCTGTTCGCCGACGTATCCGAGGCACAGTGCCCTGGTCCGGCAGTACACCAGGCCGGTGGTGCCTCGCGGCACCGGTCGCAGCGTCTCGGGATCCACGACGCGCAGCCGGGTGCGGGTGGGGATCGGACGACCGAGGTCGCGGGTGGTGGGGTGCCGGTCGTGCGCGGTGGCCATGGCACGCCGGGTGAGGAACCGGAAGGTCAGCGGACCGGTCTCGCTCTGACCCCAGCCCTGCAACCACACCGGGCGACGGTGCCGCGTGGTGTGCAGGAAGGCCCGCACGGTGGGCGGGTGCATGGCGTCGAAGGTGCTGATGTAGAGGCGGACGCGCTCGAACGGACCGCCCTGCTCCTCGGTGTGGCGCTGCCAGCGCACGTAGGTCGCGGGCAGCGCTTCGAGGGTGGTGGGCCGATGCCGGTGCAGGAACGGGCCGGCCTCGGCCCAGTCGGGGGCGCAGACCGCCAGGAGTTTGGCGGGGGCCAGCCACAGCACGCTCGCGGCCTGGGCCAGCGCGCGGCCGTGCGCGAAGGAGATCGCACTGGCCACGGTGTCGCCGGGACGGCTGCCGAGCACCGGCCAGCGGTGCGCCTCGAACCCGGCCAGGCGACGCATGATCGTACGGGTGGAGTGGATGACGAGTTTGGGCACGCCGGTGGTGCCGGAGGTGTGCATGATGGCCAGCGGGTCGTCGGCGGGCGGGCGGTACGCGGGCGGTGCGGCATGGCCGCGTACATCGTCGATGGACAGGGTGCCCTCGGCCGCACCGTCGACCAGCAGGGTCCTGGTGGCGAAACAGGTCAGGTCGGTGCCGGCCTCGCGGCTCGACGCCAGCAGCGCGGAATCGGTGACCAGGAGGGCCGGCTCCAGTCGCTTCAGCAGCGTCTCCAGCACGTCGGGGGCCAGGTTCGCGGAGAGCGACGCGGGCACCGCGCCGATGCGCGCCGCCGCGCAGTTCAGCAGCACGTAGTCCCAGTGGTTGCGCTTGGCGATGGCGACCCGGTCACCGCGCCGCACCCCGGCGGCTGCGAGCCACCCGGCGACATCGCGAACGAGCCCGGCCAGGCCGGGAATGTTCAGGGCGGAACCCAGCGCGGGCGCGATGTCCAGCGGCCGGCTCAGATGCACGGCCGTGGCGTGGCCTCGGTCGGCCAGATCGTCGAACAGGGTGCCCAACTCGATGGGCTTGGTGAGGAGTGCCATCTGCTCGCCTTCCGGTTCGGGGATGGGGGCGGGAAGCCGCGGCGCGGCCACGGCGCGGCCACGGCGGGCGACCCTGGTCAGCCGCCGGGCGACAGGTGGGCGAGCACCCGCGCGGCGGCCCGCGCGGCTGAGGCGACCGCACCCTCGCTGCACGGGCGCAGCGCCGTCCAGTCGCCCGCGTACTCCACCGCCGAGGCCGGACGGGCCTCGAACGCGGCGCGCAGTTCGAGGGCACGCGGTGTCGCCTCGGGCAGGCCGTACCGGAACCGATGCACGTGGGCGGAGGTGACGCACGCGGCCATCCCGGGCACGAAGTGTTCGGCACGGGCGGTGAGGCGGTCCTTCACCTCCTCGTCGGGAGCGTCGATCAGCTCGGCGGTGCCCCGGGGTGAGGCGACGAGCGACACCAGGCCACGCCCCGCGGGCACCCGTCCGGGATGCTTGTGATGATCCACGGTGATCACGTTGACCAGGGGGTCCTCGGCAGCGGGGACGAGGGTGGCGAAGCCGCGCCGTACGCCCGTGGGGGCCATCGGCCGGTCCAGGACCAGGGTGAGACGGAGCATGGGCGCGTAGCCGCACGCATCCCGGTAGGCGCGTTCGACCGGCGGGGCGTCCGTGTGCAGGCGTGCCGCGACGGGGGCGGGCACGGCCAGTACCGCCGAGCGCGCGGTGACGGTGCCGCCGGGTGACTCCAGCCGGACCTCGCCGGAGTCCGCGACCACCCGGGTCACGGTGTGCCCGGTGACCACGTCGAGCCGCGCGGCCAGCGCGCGAGCGAGAGTGTCCATGCCGTCGCGGTAGGTGTGCCAGCCGTTCGTGCTGCCCGAAGCCGTCAGATGCGCGGCGAACGGAGCCGCCGCGGCGCGCTCGGGATCCCACCCGAAGAATCCGGCGACCAGCGGTTGGATGAGGTAGTCGCGAAGGTCGGGATGGTAGCGCCTGACGAGGTCGGCGACGGTGGCGGAGCCCAGTGGGCCGCGCTCTGGGCGGTCAGGGTCGAGGTCGCCGAGCCGGGCCAGGCGCGTCTGGAGGCGGAACAGGTCCACCCGCGCACGAGGCGGCAGCCCCGCCC
This sequence comes from Streptosporangium sp. CA-115845, assembly GCF_050943795.1. Classification (NCBI taxonomy): domain Bacteria; kingdom Bacillati; phylum Actinomycetota; class Actinomycetes; order Streptosporangiales; family Streptosporangiaceae; genus Streptosporangium; species Streptosporangium sp. CA-115845. The sequence goes on from NZ_CP191988.1 coordinate 9,937,516, forward strand.
CGGTGAGCAGTCCCAGCGGGCGGCCGGCGTGTGGCCTGGATCGGCCGCCACGCCACACGGCGAGCGCGTCGCGCACCCGGGGCACGGCCTCGGGGTCGGCGTCGAGGCCGAGGGCGGCGATGAGCCTCCAGGTGGCCGGGTAGCCCGCGGCCGAGGGGAGCATCTCGGCCCCGGTGTCGATCAGACAGCCGTGGGCGCGCAGGGTGCGCATCCGCCCGCCGACCGCGTCGGCGGCCTCGAAGACTCTTACCGAGCACCCCGCCTCGGCGAGCGCGTAGGCGGCGGCCAGTCCGGCGGGACCCGCGCCGACCACCGCGACGTCCAGTGCGGAGGTCATGTGGCGGTGCCGGCGAGCAGGGGGGCGGCCAGGTTCGCGATGACCAGCAGGACCACCGTGACCCGATGGGCGCGAATGGCGACCCGCCGGGCGCGCAGGATGTCACCTCGCACGGAGCCGATTACCAGGTGGGTCACGCGCATGGCGAGAACCGGCACCAAGACGATCGGTAACCACCAGGGCACGGCGCCGACAAGGGGGCCGACGACGATGAGCAGGCCCGCGGCGGCGGTCATCACGGTGATGAACGCCGTGTTGACCCCGGCGGGCACCAGGGCCGCGACGGTGACGCGCCCGGCGCGACGGTCGCCGTCGATGTCGTGGGTGTTGGAGTAGAGCCCGAACAGCATCGGCCCGAATCCGAACAGCAGGGCCTGCACGAGAACCAGATCGGTCACCTCGCCGGTGAGCAGGCCGTACGGCACCAGCACCCAGCCGACGCCCAGACCGATCAGGAAGATCTCCTGAAATCCTCGATAACTGATCTTCAGCCCCCAGGAGTACTGCACCGACGCCACGACGCACACCGCCGCCAGAACGACCACCCACGGCGGGCGGTGTGGCGCGGCGGCCACCGCCAGCGCCCACAACAGCACGCCGAGCGCGGTCGCCGCCCAGGCGAAACGGAGCGCCTGCGCCTCGGTGAGGGTGCCGGCGACCAGCGGTTTCCTGGCCAGGCGTCGCTTGGCGGCATCGGCGCCGTAGTTGGCCGCGTCGCTGCCGTCGCGGTAGCCGGTGATGTCGTCGAAGCCGACCATGGCGGCCACCACGGTGACCTCGGCGAGACAGATCAGCACCAGCAGGCCGATGACGCCCGGCTCCCATCGGCCGGCGGGGACGAGCAGCGTCCACACCAGTGGCAGGCCGATGTAGTAGTCGTAGACGTCGAGCTTGGCCAGGCGCGCGTAGGCCCCGAGGGTGCCGCGTGCGGTCGCGGCCGGAGCGGACTCCGCTTCCCTGCCGGTGAACTGATCGGTCATCGTGCTCCCCGGGTTTCGTGGGCGAAGGCGCAGACGGTGTCGGCGATGTGTTCCAACTGGATGTCACTGAGGTGCGGATACAGCGGCAGGGCGAGGTTGCGCCGGGCGGCCGAGGCCGCGTTGGGCCAATGTGTGTCGCGGGGCGCGTGCGGCGCGAACGCGGGCTGGGCGGGAAGGGTGCGCGGGTAGTAGACGTGCGAGTCGACGCCACGTGCGGCCAGGTGGGTTCTGAGTTCTTCGCGGCGGGTGGCCAGCACCGCGTAGACGTAGTGGCAGCGGCCGTCACCGCCGACGGGAGGTGCCGACACCCCGAGGGCGGCCAGGGAGGCGAACCGGGTGGAGTAGTAGTCGGCGATGTCCGCCCGGCGCGCCAGCCGTCGGCCCAGACCGGCCAGCCGATGCGTCTGGAAGGCGGCCATCACCTCGTCGAAGCGGCTGTTGTGCCCGATGCGGTGGTGGACGAATCGGCGCGTGCCGTCCTGGCCGTGATTGCGCAGCATCCGCACGCGCGTGGCCAGGACGGCGTCGTCGGTGACCACCACGCCGCCCTCACCCGGCATCCCGAACGTCTTGACCTGTACGAACGAGTAGACGCCCGCGTCACCCCAGCGACCCGCGGGACGCCCCAGCAGCGTGCCACCCTGCGCGACCGCCGAGTCCTCCAGCAGGCGTAGGTCGTACCGGTCGGCCAGCTCACGGAAGCGGGGCATGTCCGCCATCGTCGAGAACATGTGCGCCGGCATCAGCGCCTTGGTACGCGGGGTGATGAGTGCCTCGGCGGCGGCGGGGTCCATGGTCAGCCGCACCGGGTCGACGTCGGCGAAGACCGGCCGAGCACCGATGTTGACGACGGTCGCGGCCAGTGGCGCGCAGCCGAAGGCGGGCACCACCACCTCGTCGCCGGGGCCGACCCCCATGGCGTTCAGCACCAGGGTGAGGGCGGCCGTGCCGCTGGAGCAGGCGACGACGTCGCCGGCGCCCAGCCGATCGCGCAGTTCCCGCTCGAACCGGGCCGTGTGCTCGCCCAGGATGAATCTTTGGGGGGCGGCGGTGCCGATGGTGTGCACCGTCTCCAGCAGCGCGTCGCGGTCCTCCTCGAACAGGTCGGGTGGGAAGAAGGGGATGGTCGTGGTGGTCGGGGCGGTCACCGTCGTCCTCCCGCGTAGAAGTTCTCGATCTCGTCGCACACCCGGTCCACCTGCCACTCGGCCAGGTCGGGATAGAGCGGTAGCGCGAGGGCTCTCGCGCAGGCCGCCTCGGCACGCGGGAAGTCGCCGGGTGCGTGTCCCAGGTGCGCGAAGCACGGCTGAAGATGCATCGGAACCGGGTAGTAGGTTTCGGACTCGATCCCCTTGGCGGCCAGATGCGCGACGAGGGCGTCGCGATCCCCTGCCTCGATGAGATGGACGTAACAGACCCGGTTGCCGCCGGGATGCGGCGGGACGGCGCCGGGAACCGCGTGCACCCCCGGGACACCGCGGAGCCGGTCGTCGTAGCGCGCCGAGAGCTCGTCTCGGCGGACGATGTCGGCGTCGAGGCGAGCGAGTTTGGCGAGCAGGACGGCGGCCTGGATATCGTCCATCTTGCTGTTGAGGCCGGAGAGCACCGTGGGGTTGGCGATACCGGGGAAGTGGTCCAGGGTGTGTCCGCCGCGACCGTGGTGGCGTAGCGCCCGCGCGGTCTCGGCGACGGCGTCGTCGTCGGTGAGCAGCGCCCCGGCGTCGCCGATGGCGCCGAGGGTCTTGGTCGGGAAGAACGACAGCACCCCGCCGACGCCGAGCAGCCCGGCGTGCGTGCCGTCCAGACGCATGCCGATGGCTTCGGCGCTGTCCTCCAGGACGGTCAGCCCGTGCCTTCGCGCCACCTCGTGCACGCCCCGCATGTCCGCGAGGCGGTCGAACAGGTGCACCGGCATCACCATCCGGCTGCGGGGGGTCACCACGGCGTCCACGGACCGCGGATCGATCCCGTACCCGTGCTCCTCGATGTCCGCGAAGACGGGCACACCTCCGGCGAGCACCACCGAGCCGGCCGTGGCGATGAAGGTGTAGGCGGGGACGATGACCTCGTCTCCGGGGCGTAGTCCGGCGGCGCGCAGCAGCAACACCAGCGCGTCGGTGCCGGAGTTGACACCGACGACGTGCCTCGCGCCGGTCCACCGGGCGAGCGCCCCCTCGAACTCCGCGACCTTGGCGCCGTGCGAGAACTTGCCCCGGTCCAGGATGTCGACGCAGTGAGCGCGAATCTCGGGCCACAGCTCATCGAACGATGCGGCCTGGGTGAAGAAGGGGATGGGCGCGGACTCGGTTCGCGCCGGGGATGTCACGGGAGGAGGGAGGGATCTCTCCATGGCTCTCTTCCTGTGCGGCATGGTCGGGGAGATCAGGTCCAGAGAGCACGGCGGCATGGCTCGGGAGGCTGTGTGTCGGTCTCGCGCGTCCGGTCGCACCAGCCGTGGGCTGCCCGGGGCGCCTCCGGGCAGCCGCACGGCGGGCGTACGGCGGACGCGTCTGGGTCAGCGGCCCAGCAGGGGGATGTCGTTCTTGCCGAGGTGGTAGTCGCGAACCGCGTCGATCAGCTCCGTCACGGAGAGTCGGCCGGTGCCGTCGGTGTCCAGCTCCCGGAACGCCTGGTCGGCCACGTCCGGCTCAAGGCCGATGGCCTCGAACCACTTGGTCATCTCCGTCTGACTGACCTCGCCGTCGCCGTCGCCGTCCAGGACGTTGACGATGGCCTGGATGGTGGGACCGACCACGCTGGCGAATCCGGCGTCGCCCTTGCTGATGATCTCCTGGTTGGCGGCCTGGATGAACTGGCCCTTGTCCATCTGAGGGGTGCCCGCGGCCCTGGACAGGCGGTCGAACATGGCCAGGTAGACCTGCCTGAGCTCGGCGCCCTTCGGGGTGCCCTGAGCGCCCAGGCCGGTGATGATGTCGTCGGCCTCGGTTTCGAAGTCCGAACGCTCGATCACACCGTCGCCGTCCGAATCCCAGAGACGGAAGCGCTCTTCCAGACGGCTGCTCTCCTTGGTACCTGCGGCCATTCCAGTCCTTTCCCGAGAATTTTGGGCAGCCCAATGGATGAGCGCCCGGGGTGAGCAGATTCGGCAGCAGAATTCCATCCTTTGGAATTCACTACTCTCTGCAACGGAGATATAGCCATGCGTGACGACTCGTAAACACAGGATCAAGAAAGTCCCATGGCTTTACCTGGCCAGGGAATCAAAAAGGAAGTAGCTGGACATAAATCTGTTGTCCGCTGATATGTGAATATCGAGGATCGGCCAATTCTCATAGCCCGATCACCGTGAAATCACGCACGCCTGCACCGGACTCATCCGTGCCCCCGGGCTCGCCCTGCCGGAACACCAGCGACATCTCAGGTGCCAGCTTCAGATCCCGGCCGGTGACCATCGGATCGGCATGGATGAGCACGTTGTAGTGATTGGGGAAGTGGCAGCCGTCGAACCCGAGCAGCACGCCGATTCGACGCCGGCCGATCCAGACCTCGTCACCCCGGTCGAGCACACCCGCCGTGGCGATCTCGACGAAGCCGAGAAAACCGACACGGTCGATCCTGGCTCCGGCTGCGGTCTCGGTCTGGTCGGTGACGATCAACTCGTGCACCTCCCCGGCTCGCACGCACCGGCTTGCGTACGGTTCGAGTCGCATGCCCCGGTCCGTCCGGCGGTGGACCAGCAGCTTCACCAGGGTCGCGGTGACCTCACGCTTGGGACCGTCCTCGTCCGGGTTCACACCGTCTCCTTTCCGGTGGCCACCGCCAGCCGATAGACGTCCTCGACGAGACGTAGGGCGGACAGCCCGCCGTCACCGTCCCCCCCGCCGTTCCGGATCCGCCCTTCGAACGCGCGCAGCACCCCCACGTACTCGTGCCACAGGGAGTTCTTGAACCCCGGATGGCCCGTCAGCATGTCGGCGTAGAGCGTTCGGCCGTCGGCCAGCAGGACCTCGATGTCCTTGCGTTCGCCCGGATAGGACCAATCGAGCAACACCCGCACCGACGCCGCCCCGGCGCGCAGCCCGATGTCGGCCCGCCGATCGGTGTCCGCCGCGTCACGGGTGATCCGCGCGGACACCACCTCGGCCGGCCCCAGCAGCAACTCGACCAGATCGAACGCGTTGGGGCCGTTGTCGGCGACACATCCGCCGCCGCACCGCCGCGCGTCCAGGTACCAGGTGTCCGCACCCGCGTGCTCCTCGATGCGTTCCAGGTAGCGCACCGTCAGTCTCTCGACCCGTGCCCCGGCGAGCCCGGCTCGCAACCGCCTGACCGCGTGGTTGTACCTGCGGTGGAAGGCGGTGAACAACGGAACGTCCCCGCGCTCGGCCAGCCGCGCCAGCGAGACGCCCTGCTCCGTGTCCAACGCGAGCGGTTTCTCCACGCACACGGCCACTCCGCGCTCCAGCGCGTCCGCGCACACCCGCGCGTGCGCGTCGTTCGGCACGGTGACCACCACCGCGTCCGGACGTGCCTCGTCCAGCAGCCGCAGATGATCGGTGTAGACGGGCACCGAGCCGGTCCGCGCGGCCAGCACCGCCGGATCGCGGTCGCACACCGCGCTCAGCCGCAGCGTCGCCGAGCCGCGCAGCGCCGCGAGGTAGAAGCGGGAGATCACACCGAGGCCGACGACCCCGATCCGCAGCGGGACCGTCATCGCTCCGCCAGGACGTCCGGTACGACAAGACCGGCATGTGCTGCGACCTCCGCCAGCTCGGCGTATACCGTCGCGTCCAGCGGGACTCCCGTACTCAGGTGTTCCTCTGCACGCCGGTGTTCGTGCCACCCGGGGTAGCGCACCGGCTTCGCCCGGTCGACGGGCGGGCAGGCCAGCAACGCGCCGAACAGGGCGTTCGCGTCGGCCTCGGCCCCCTCCCGCAACGCCCCCGGCGCGACGGCCGCCACGAAGAAGCCGATGTCGTCGTCGCGCCCGCCCGGCCCGCCGTCGCCCGCGAGCGCGTCGGGATGCGCGCCCAGCCCCGCGCCGGGCACCAGCGCGGCCAGCACCTCCACCGCGATGCCCAGCCCGAACCCCTTGTACTGCCCGGCCTCGCCCCCCAGCCACATCAGGTGTGCCCGCCCGGCGTCGAAGGCGGCGGGGTCGGTGACGGAGGCGCCCCCGTCGTCGCGGAGCAATCCTTCGGGGACGGGTCGCCCGGCGCGGGCGGCCTGGCGGATGCGGCCGGTGGGGGCCGCGGTGGTGCTCATGTCGAGCACGAACGGGGGATGGTCGCCCGCCGGGGCGGCGACGCTGAGCGGGTTGGTACCCAGCATCGTCACCGCACCGCCGGGTGGCCTGGCGATGCGCTGGCCGCCACAGTTGCTGGCGACCAGGCCGATCATGCCGCGGGTGACCGCGCGCAGCGCGTGGTGCCCGGCACAGCCCAGATGGGTGGCCCCACGCACGGCCGCCACACCGATCCCGTACTCGGCGGCGCGTTCGGCCGCCACGTCCATCGCGACTCCGGCGACCCACAGGCCAAGCGCCCGGTCGGCGTCGATGAGCACGGCCGCGCCGCGGTCGGCGACCGTACGGGGCTCGGCATGGGGGTTGACCCGCCCCTCGTCGAACAACGGCAGATAGAGCCGGGTCAGGTTGACCAGGCCGTGCGAGTTCAGGCCGGTGAGGTCGCCGTAGCAGAGCGCCCGCGCGGCCTCGTGCGCCCGCTCGGGTGCCAGGCCCCGGGCGGCGAACACCGCCGAGGTGAAGCCGAGCAGGTCGGCGTGGCGCACCCGTACGGTCTTCGGCACCGACGACGCGGGCTCGGGGTACGGTCGCGCGGCTGACAGGGTCTGGTTCACGGTCGTCCGTTCGTGTCGTCGGTGAAGGCCAGCAGCAGTCGGGCCACCGCGGCGGCGAACTCCGCGAGCTCGTCGGCTCGCGCGAACTCGCCGTCGGCGTGGGCGTTGTTGGCGGCGAGGTCACCGGGTCCCAGCACCACGGTGCAGGCCCCGGCGACCTCCGACATCCAGATGGCGTCGCAGCTGAAGGCGGGCTCGTCGGACGGCCACGGCACGATCCCGGCCGCGTCACGCAGGAGCGCGTGCATCCGGGGGTCACGGTCGTCCAGGACGGGCAGGCCGCGCTTGAGCCACTCCAGCCGAGTGATGACGTGCGCCTCGGCGGCGGTTCTGGCGAACAGCGTCGTGCCGGCGAAGGCCGTGACGAACGCGTCGAGACCGTCGTCCAGGGCGGTTCGCAGGTCCCGCTCCAGCCGCCGCCCGGCGGCGGCCGAGGCGTAGGCGAGGTTGAGCAGTAGCGATCCGCCGCCGTAGACCTTGTTGTGCAGGGTGCCCGTGTGCAGGCCCGCCACGCACACCGCGCCCTCGGTGGCGTGCCGGTCGAGTGCCCGGCCCAGGTGCTGGGCGAGAAAGCCCAGCAGGACGCTGGCGTTGTGCCCGTGGGCGGGGTGGTCGTCGATGGCGTCCATCCCGTCGACGACCACCCGTGCGGTCATCGCCGCCGTGCCGCGCGGCAGGAACCGCAGCCGGGTGGGCTCGCAGAAGACGTTCAGTCGCCCGGTGTAGCCGCGCTCCACCAACGGCCTGGTGCCGAAGACGCCCATGGCACCGCCCTCCTCACCCGCCACGGCCTGGATCAGAATCCCGATGTCACGGCCGATGGCAGGGCGCAGCGCCCGTGCCGCGCGCACCCCGGCGAGCAGCGCCACCGCGGGCCCCTTGGCATCGATCGCGCCGCGACCGTAGAAGCACTCGCCGTCGAAACGGACGGGCTGCCATCCGGCGACGGTGTCCAGGTGCACGTTGAACATCACGGTGCGGGCGACCGGCAGGGCGGGACCCAGCAGCAGCACCAGGCTGGGCTGGTGTTCGAGGAAACCGGGGATGTCCAGCGCCGCGCGCACGGGTGCCGGGACATCGGGGCGGTCAAGCTCGGCCCTCTCGGCGGGCGCATGGTGTACGTCGCGAAAGCCGATCTCGGCGGCGGCGCGGAGATAGTCGGCCTGCGCCTCGCGCAGCCTGGGCGCGGGCGCCTCCGGGCCGGTCTCCAGCGGACCGGCGGTGGGCAGCCGCAGCAGTCGCAGCAGCAGGTCGTGGTCGGCCGGAGTGAGCGGGATCGGGGGCACGGCGCGGGCGGGCGGAGCGGTCATCGGAGCTCTCCGGCCGGTGCGGCGGCCTGGGCCACAAGTCGTTCCAGCGCACGTCCGTACGCCACGAATGCGGCGTGGTCGCCACGGCCTGGATCACCGGGCGCCGCGTCGGTGCTCGCCGCGGCGAGGTGCGGGCGCAGGTGCAGGTGCGGTTCGATGGAGAGCGCCCCGGTGTAGCCATGGGCGAACAGCAGGCGAAGGCACTTCGCGACCTGGGCCTCACCGGTGCCCGGCGGGACGAAGCCGACTCTGCCCTCCGGGCCGGTCACCGCGTCCTTGACGTGCACGTGCACCACGTGCTGGACGACGGCGGCCAGCATCGGCGCTGACGGGTATCCATACGCGACGCCGTTGCCGACATCGAACAGCAGCCGCAGCGCCGGACTGCCGATGTCGGTCACCAGGTCCAGCATTCGTTCGGCGCGATCGCCCGCCCAGCCCGTGCAGTTCTCGTGCGCCAGCAGCAGCCCGGCGTCCTCGGCGCGCCGCGCCAGCTCGCGCAGCCGCCGATGGGCGCGACGGCCCCATTCGGCCTCGGGCAGACCACCCGAGGGGTAGGACATGACGCGCACCAGGCGGGTTCCCAGAGCGGCGCAGCGTCGGGCAAGGACGTCCAGTTCGGCCAGGTCGAGGGCGAAGTCACCGGTCACCGGACGGGACCAGTCGCCGATCTTGGAGGCGACGCAGACCACGGTGACGCCGGCCGCCCGGATGCGCTCCGCCGAGTGGGCGAAGGTGGCCTCGTCCAGCCTCGCGATGGGAAGGCCGCCGATCGTGCGCAACTCCAGGTGCTTCCAGCCCAACTCGCCCAGAGCGGCGAGTTGGCCGGGCAGGTCGGGGGCCGCCTCGTCTCCGATCCCGGCCGGCACGACTCCGCCCGGCGGGGCGGGCGGGTGCTCAGCGGACGCCGTGGACACGCCGGACCTCCTTGTGCCGAGCGGTGTCCGGCTCGTGCGCGGCACACAGATCCTTGGCCTCGTTGAGTAGCCGGACGGCGTCGATCTGCACCGGCAGCGTCCCCGGTGTGGAGGGAAACCGGGCGTAGCGCGTGTAGGTGCTGCGGACGAAGGCGGACAGGGCGTCGTCGGCGAACGCCGAGCAGGTCTGATCTCGGCCCTCGATCACCACCCGGAGCTGGGCGGTGTGGTCCGCGTCGCTGCACGGATAGTGACCGATGAGCGTCGCCCCCTCGAAGTCCAGGGTGATACGGCGCTCTCGCACGGGCGAGGTCAGGTCCGAGTCGATCTCGGTGCGCACACCGGAACGGTGGTCCAACCGGAGTCTGGCGCGGCCCAGGCGTGGCAACCGAAGTTGGTCGGTCACCATGTCCGTCCAGGAGGCATCGGCGATCCGGGCACCGCCGGCCAGGGTGAGCACCACGGCGAGTGCGTGCGGCATCTCGACGTCGAAGGCGGTGGGGTGACCGGGGACCGCCGCGCTGCGGGTGAACCGGGGCTTGTTCTGCACCACACGGATGCCGCGCAGCCTGCCGAACTCCTCCGAGTCCACCGCCGCACGCAGGCGGTGGGTCAGGGAACTGTGCAGCCAGTGGGTGGCGACGGTGATGTCCAGGCCCCAGCGTCGCCTCGTGCGTGCGATGGCCGCCAGGCCCGTCAGGTCCAGGGCCAGGGGCTTCTCGATGATGATCTTTCGGTAGCCGAGCTCGGCCAGCCGCTCCAGCATGCCCGAACGAATATGCGGCGGGGTGCACAGGTGGACCACGGTGCGGTGGGGTGGAGTGCGCCCGGCGGCCTCCTCCAGAGTGCCGACCGCGACCACGCCGGCGACATCGGGGGGAGGCCGGAACGGGTCGTGGACGATGACCCGCCCGGGTGCGAGCAGGTCCGGGATCGCGGCGCGCACCCTGGACAACGCCGGTAGATGCAGCCCTTCTCCGGCCCTGCCCATTCCAAGGATGAAGGTATGCAACATGATGCATCAGCGCCTTTCCGAGTTGCCTGTCACATAACCCCAAAACACATGTTTTCCCGGGTACATGTCAGGCGTTCGGCGGAATCTTCATTCGCATGGTTCGACGCCACCGCGAGCATCCCGAAACCCGTGCTGTTCCACTCACCGCGTCGGGCTGAATGCCATCGAGCGTCAGATATCGAATAGCGGGTGTCGGGCGCCAGGTGAAGAAACGTGTGCGTGGGACCGGACCGCCGTGATGGGGACATGAATAAAGAGCCGACCGGCACCCCTGAACCCGAAAACCTGGAATTTCGCGCGATCGGGACGCCGGCCTGTGCGGGCGGGAATTTTCCGGGTGACCTCCGCCTCTGATCACCGGTGGTCATGATTTTGACGGTCGGGTCGGCAGCGAGCCGGACGCGCCTACCGGGCGAACCCGGCCCACGTCATACCGTTCACCTGTCGCGATCAGGCTGTGGAGAAGCTGGACTGTCCGCCGGGCGGGGCGTGCCAGCCATGATTCGGCTCGACCGGAACACCGGGGCCAAGGCAGAGCGGACCCGCGTGGATGAAGACCTTGGAATCGGTCAGGTTGATCAGCAGATGCGCGGTCGGCGGGAGCCGTCTGCATCCACCGGCGGGCAGGTCCCGGTACCTGCCGAGCTCCTCCAACTCGGTGGTGAAGACGATGACCTCGCCCTCGGCGGCCGCACCCGGCCCCGCCCAGGCGAGAACGGCCGTGGCCGACACCGCGATCACCCCCAGAACAGCACCGAACAGCTTCATTCGCTCCTCCTGGATGGTCTTGAAGCATGCCCCGAAAGATCTCGGCGCCCCGGCGTCGTCCATACGGAACCACCGACATCGGCCATCATCAGGTAATGGAAAGTGATGTGTCAATCACTCTGGGTAATGAAAATCCGAAGCCGGTCAACCCGGCGAACGTTCCAGCCCCGCGCGCCGGTCGAGCCGTACGGTGACCGTCTGCGAGCCGCCGCCCCGGTCCGCCAGTCGTCCGAAGACGAAGGTGAGGCTCGCGCCGGTCGTGGCGCTCGTCAGAAGCGGGTGTTCACCGAGCACCTCGGCCACCGGCCGGTCCCAGGTCACGATCAGCTCGTCCTCCTCGCGCCGGGGGTCCGACACGGTCAGCGTGGCCGTACCGTCGCCGCGCTCCCTGACCAGGACCGCGCACGGGGCGGAGGCTGCCAGGCCGCCGACGGCTCCGTCGTTCCAGAAGTTGACCGCGGTGATTCCGAGAGACGGGACCCGGACGCCCTGCTGCCGGGCGGTGTTGGCGAGCACCCGCGCCCAGCTGGGGTCGGCGGCGCGGGCCCGGGTCTCCGCCCGGCTCGCCCCCGGCAGGAGAAGGTAGACGTAACCGGCCGAGTCCGGGTCGACGCCGTGGTCCAGCCAGAGCGTCACGTAGCTCCGGGTCACCTGGCCTGCGGTGCGTTCCTCACGTAGTGTGCGCAGCCGGGTGGGACAGGGCAGGACGTAGCCGCCGTGCCCGGCCAGGTGTGCCCAGCCCTCCCGGTCGTCCACGGTGAGGGGTGCGCCGGTCCTGCGGTTGTCCACGACGGTCTCGACCACCGCGCCGTCCTCGCTTGTGATCCCGGCTCCCAGGCAGAGCACCGCGTCGTCGAGGAAGAACCACGACTTGAAAGCCTCCATCGTGCTCTCGAAGCCGTTCAGGTGCTGGCCGACCGCCGCGTAGGTGCCGTCGGTGGCGCCACCCACCCAGCGGGCGGGCGGGCAGGTGTCGCCCCAGGCGTTACCGGCGCCGTCGGCCAGCCGCCTGGTGGAGACGGTCGTGCCCGGCAGGCGGTAGGGGTCGACGGTGGGCCAGAAGGAGTCCGAGTACTGGTCACCGTGGCCCTCGCCCCACCAGTAGAGCATCCCCGAGCCGGTGTGCCAGCCGCGCCGGTTCTCGCCGTTGCCGTGCTCGTAGTGGCCGATCCGGTACGAGGCCATGCTGAGCCCCGCGCACCAGGCCGGCCTGCGGTGGACGGCGCGGGCGCTCATCGCCGTCAGCCGGTGCCCGAGTGGTTCCTCGGCCGCCGGGATCGCGTCGTCGTCCAGAACCGCGGCGAGGCGGGCGTGGAACCCCAGGTCGCTCCTCTCCGCCGCGTCGAGCATGGGTCTGGAGGTATCGCGCAGCGTCCATCCCTTGACCATGCCCTGCCAGCGGACCCGCTCGGCGGCGGAGGCCGTCTCTCCCAGCAGCAGGATCGCCGCGGCGATGTCGCGCCCCCTGCGGTGGTCGCCGTACGGTTCCCTGCCGATCCCCCGGCCGCTGACCAGGTCCATGCAGAAGCCGTCGTGGACGAACGGCGCGAACGACCTCTCGACGCCGTCGAAGACGACCTGCCTGTTCGGATCGGTGATCTCCCATGGCGAGCCGCGCAGCACCGCGAACAGTGTGGCGAGCCCGGACAGCAGCACCACCCCGTACCCGCCCTGGTAGGGAACGGACGTGTGCTGGATGAACGAGCCGTCCCGGTAGAGCCCGTCGCCCTCGAAGACGTGGCGGAAGACCGGGGAGAGCGCGGAGGCGGCCAGCGCGGCCTTTCCGGGGTCGGAGCCGAGGATGGCGCGGAGCAGCATCACCGTGCACAGGTCCACCCGGTTGGCCCCGGTGCTGGTGCCCTCGTAGTCGTTCAGGCGGCACTCGGGGAGAAAGTGGTCCACCGCGTCCTGAAGCGCCCCGCTTCGCGGGTCTGTCAGGTGCGGACCGATCAGCACAGCCGCGTCGAGGAGCTTCCTGGGAACACCGATCTGCCAGTTCCACCAGTTGCCCGCCGGGTCGGCGCCCGCGGCGTACACCCGCCGCCGGTAGTGGTCGATGCCTTCCGCGACGGCGACGGCCAGGTTCGCGTCGCCGGTCAGCCCGGTGCCCGGCAGCGCGTAGGCGCGGGCCATGGTCCGCAGCCGCGCCGGAGTGTCGGTGAAGGAGGGGAACGCCAGCCCTGGCCAGAGCGAGGTGCCGGTGGGCGCCATGGTGTCGCGGTATCCGGCGGCCGTCGTCCCCAGCCCCGCCAGCCGGGTTCGGTACGGCTCGGCCGCCGGATCGAACCCCGACCCCGCCGACGTCTCCCGCCAGCGGCGGCGTAGCGGGGCGAAGTGGTCGTTCACCGGATTCACCGTACGCTCGGCGTGCGCCGGGACCATCGCTCCGGCCACGACGACCCCGCCGAGCCGGAGAAATAATCTCCTGGAATGTCCAGTCATATATGGATTGTCAGCCGGAAATCACCCTCTGTCCCGGATGCCACGCCGCTGCTCAGCCGCTCTCAGCGACCGCTCTCCGATCACCGAACGCGAGGCGAAGGATGCTCGGGTCACGAGCCCGCCCGGATGTGCCGGAGCAGGACGACGACCACGACGGCCATGCCCGCCATCACGACACCGCTGATGGCCGCGGACAGGTGGAACCCCTGAATGAACGCCGCACGGGCCACGCCGAGCAGTTCGGAACCGAGCGGCTCGGAAAGCCGCCCGGCCACCGCCACCGCACCGCCGAGACTGTCCCGCGCGACGGACGCCGCCTCGGTGGGGACTCCGGACGGCAGAGCCCCCGCCATCTCGTCCCGGTACACGGCGGTGATGGCACTGCCGAGAATCGCGATGCCGAGCGCCCCGCCCAACTGCGGCGCCGTCGAGCAGATCGCCGACGCCGCGCCGGCCCGCTCGGACGGGGCGGCAGCGACGATCATGGCGGTGGCCAGGGCCATCATCGGCCCGAGGCCGGCGGAGACGACGACGGATCCGGTCACCAGAACGGTGAGCCCACCGGCCCCGCCGACCTGGGTGAGCGTCCAGAAACCGGCGGCGGCGAGTGCCAGCCCGACCCCGATGACCACTCCGGGGCTGACCAGGCGCACGATCCTGGAGGCCAGGATCGACCCTGCGATGACCCCTGCCGCCGAGGGAGCCGTCCACAGCCCCGCCCGTAGCGGTGAGAGCCCATACACCAGTTGCAGGTACTGGGCGATGGCGTAATTGGCTCCCCACAGGACGAAGATGCCGAGCGCCAGCGCACCCGCGGAGGTGCTGAAAGCCCGGTTGGCGAAGAGCCGCAGGTCGATCAGCGGGTCGGCCTGTACCTGCTGCCTGCGCACGAACACGGCGGCGAACGCCAGGCCGGCCACGATGGACAGCACGGGCAGCCGGCCGGAGGTGCCGGTGGCGATCTGCTTGAGGCCGTAGACCACCGGTAGCACCGCGGCCAGTGACAGGGCCGCGCTGATCAGGTCCAGCCGACGCGCCGCCGGGGCGCGGTGCTCGGGCAGCAGCCTCGGTCCCACCACCAGCAGCAGTACCATCACCGGCACGCCCAGCAGGAACACCGAGCCCCACCAGAAGCGGTCGAGCAGCCACCCGCCGACCAGCGGGCCGATCGCGGTGCCCCCCGAGACGCCGGCGATGACCATTCCGACGGCGATCGTACGTTCTCTGGGGTCGAGGAACATGGCGGCGGTCAGCGACAGAACGGACGGCATCAGGGTCGAGCCGGCGACGCCGAGCAGCGCGCGGATCACGATGAGCGTCTCGGCACTGGGCGAGTAGGCGGCGAGCACCGAGGCGACGCCGTACGCGGCGGCACCGATCATCAGCAACCGGCGGCGGCCGATCCGGTCGCCCAGGGTACCCATAGTGATCAGCGATCCGGCGAGCAGGAACGCGTAGACGTCAACGATCCACAGCAACTGGGCGCCGGTGGCTCTCAGATCCCTGCCGATGGCCGGCAGCGCCAGATGCGTCACGGTGAGTTCCAGCGAAGCGAGCAGGGCGGGAAGGGCGAGCACGGCGAGCCCGATCCACTCCCGCCGGGTGGCCCTGTGGCCTGGTCGCGGCGCGGTGCCCGCCTGAGTTCTCGTCACCCGGCCAATCATGAAACCTCAATGAGAGTTGAGGTCAACCCTTGGCTCCGGGATCGGCCTGTTGCCGCAGGTCAGCCCGACTTCCGTACCTCGATGAGGATGGCCTGCTGGGAGCTGAGCGTCGGCATGGGCAGACCCGCCGTGACCAGGATGGGACCCGGCAGGGTCACCCAGCCGGTGAACGCCTCGGTGACCCAGGCGGGGGCCTGCGTCTGGTGCATGGCCGTCAGTCCCGCCTCGATCCGGATCCGGATCTGGTAGTCGTACTCCGCCGTCAGGCCGGGGAACGGGACCCGGCCCGACTGACCCTCGGCCGACGTGACGGTGCGCGCCCAGCAGAACAGGGCTGAGGCGGAGTCCGCCGAGACCACGCCGTGCAGGAGTGTCGCGTCGTCGTCGAGGTCGGCCCGCACCACCCGGCCACCGTGCAGCAGCGGCCGGAACTCCCGGTAGAGCGCCGCCCAGGTGGTCAGCCGGTCGAGCTCGGCCGGTGAGCACCGGGTCAGGTCCCACTCGATGCCGGCGTGCCCGAACAGGGTGGTGGCGAGACGGAACGAGTCCGTGGTGACCCGGTGCGTGGTGTGGCTCCATTCCGCGCCGACGTGCGAGCCGATGAGTTCGGGGGGAATCAGCTGGGCCGTCCAGCGCTGGATCGCCTGGCGCTCGACGGGGTCGTTGCAGTCGGAGGCCCACACCCGGTCCGTGCGGTGCAGGATGCCCAGATCGACGCGACCCCCGCCGCTCGCGCAGCTCTCGATCTCCAGGCCGGGGTGGCGCTCCTTGAGGGTGTCGACGAGGCGGTACAGCGCGAGCGTCTGGGCGTGCACGCCCGGCCGTTCCAGGCCGCCGGGCTCGCGGCTGACCGCCTCGTGCAGGTCCCGGTTGTGGTCCCACTTGAGGAAGTCGACGGAGTACCGGCGGACGAGGTCGTCGATCGAGTTCAGCAGGTAGGCCCAGGCGTGCTCGTCGGCCAGGTTCACCACGTACTGGTTTCTCGCGGAGGGGCCGAGCCCGGACGCCGGGCCGAGGATCCACTCCGGGTGCTCGCGTGCCAGGTCGGAGTCCAGGTTGACCATCTCCGGCTCGAACCAGAGCCCGAACTCCATACCGAGCCGGTGGACGTGGTCGGCCAGCGGGGCGAGACCCTCCGGCCAGACCGTCTCGTCCACACTCCAGTCGCCCAGTCCCGCCGTGTCGTCGCGGCGCCCGCGGAACCAGCCGTCGTCCAGCACGACCCGTTCCACGCCCACCCGCGCGGCAAGGTCGGTCAACGTGAGCAGGCGGGTGAGGTCGTGGTCGAAGTACACCGCCTCCCAGGTGTTGAGGACCAGCGGCCGGGGTGTCCGCGGGTGGGTGGGACGGGCCCGCAGCATGTCGTGAAAACGACTCGCGAGGCCGTCCAGCCCCTCGTCGGACCAGGCGAAGTAGCAGATGGGCGTCTGGTACGACTCCCCGGGGGCGAGCCGGATCTCGCCCGCTCGCAGCAGTTCGCCACCGCCGAGCACCGAGGCGTGCACACCCGCGCCCTCGGGGGACCGCTCGACGAGGTAGCGCTGGTTCCCGCTCCAGCCCACGTGCAGGCCCCACACCTCACCGGAGCGGAACCCGAAGGCCGGGGTGCCGACGGTGAGCAGGTAGGGGGAGTCCTGCCCCGGCTTGCCGCGCCGGACCTCCCGGACATGACCGGCGAAACCGAGCCGGGTCCGCTGCGGCGCCCGTTCCCTGCACCACTTTCCGGTGAAGTCGAGTACCTCGGTGGCACGCCTCGGCAGCGGCAGCAGCAGCGACACGTCGGCCACGTCGTACGGCGGCGTGACCGTTTCCTGGATGGAGGTCATGGTCGCCTGAACCGCGAGGATCCCCGAGGCGCCGAGCCGGTAGGTGACCGCGATGTCCACCTCCGAGACGTCGTCCCGGAGGTGGACGGCGAGTTCGATGCCGCCGTCCGGTCGGTCGTGCCGCTCGGCGCGCGCCAGGTGGGGGCGGGGCGTCGTCGCGGTGCCACCCCGATGCCCCTGGTGCGCCGGGGTTCCCGACCAGCCCTCGGCCTCCGTCGGCCAGATCGAGAACGTCCGAGGCGTGTCGATGGCGTTGTTCAACACGGCGGGCTCGCCGGTCAGGACGAGCGCGGCGAGCGCCGCCTCGGACAACTCGCCGAGATCCCTTCCCCAGTGCAGGACCGCGGGCACCGCTCCGGTCAGGTCGACGACCAGACCCGTGCCCCCCGCGCGCAGCTGGACTACCCGCCCGTCACACCTGGGCATCGCGGTTCCTCTCCGAGTTCCCCTGTTCCCCTGCCGGGCGCGGGACACCGGTACCGCCCGGTGAAGCGCCTGCCGTGCGCTGCCCGGTTCCGCCGGGGCGCCCAACCATGATCGGGTATGACGCCCGGTGGCGCCAGGGGATCGGATACGGCGTCCGGGGAGCCGTGAGCCGACGGGAGTCAGAGGTCCACGTCGTGGGAGGCGATCACGTGGACCCCCTCGGGATGCCGGCCCACGGGAGTGACCAGGACCCGCCTGCCCTGCTCCTGGTAACCGTGCTCGGTCAGCCACATCAGGGCATACGGGCCGAGGTCGCTGAAATCGATCGGAGAGTCGGGCGAAAAGAGATCCTTGCCCGACGAGATACCGCCGGTGTCGCCTTCGACGATCGACAGGGTGTAGGTGGTCATGGCAGGCCCCCGAGCCGTAGTTGTCCTCGGGGTGCTCTATACCCGGTCACCCGGGTTCTGCCCTCGGCTCCCGGTTTCCCCGTCCCGGACGCCGGACATCAGGCGGCGCCCGCGGCCCGGCTGCCACATATCACCCGAAGTACCACTAAAGGCAATATAAAGTACATATGGGTATATAATGGACAGGAATTTTCCTCCAGGAGGAGTCCCTCCCCGCAGCACATGTGGTTGATCTCAAAGAGCGGCCCAGCCCGGGCCGAACCGGGCGCCGCCCTCCCCGATCACTCCTCCGCCACGCTCACCAGCAGACCCGGAAGCCATGTCATGAGTCAGGACAGCGCCAGCCCGTATGTCGACTTCGAGATCGACCTCACCCTTGAGGAGACTCGCCGCCGCGCCGCCGTCATGGCGGCGCTGGAGCCGGACTGGGATCCGCCGGGGGTGCTGCGGGCCGAGGAGGAGGCGTACGACCTCCTCTACTCCGGCCTCGACAGCCGGCAGCAGGAGACCTACGACATGCTCGTGGCCGCCGGCGTGCTTCCCCCCAGGGGGTCCGGCCGTGCCGCTTGACCCACACGCCGACTTCGGACGCAGGGCGTGGGTGCCCTGCCCCGGCTGCCAGGACCACCGCGACTGCGACGACTGCCTCGGCGGCCGCAACTGCGGGGAGCACTGGCGCTACCTCATCGGCAACACCGGAAGTCTGCTGCACCTGCAGTGCCCGGGATGCACCCACCTGTGGAACCACGAGACGGGCTTCGGCGCGGGCGGCCGGACCACCTCCGGCTGACCTGGCCAAAGGTGTCAACCCGGCAGGACCGGGCAGGGATCGCATCAGACGCCTCGGCTCCCCGGACTCCGTGCAGGAAGGTCCGGGAGGCCGGAGGGCGGCTCTCGCGGGGGATCATCGAGTTCGAACGACACCCGCGCGATCTTCGTCACCCGGGTGCGACACGGGCGTGCGTGCTCCGGGCGGCACCCGCACGAGAACATCCACCGGGGGGTTGGTCATGATGGCCGACGGCAAGCTCATCAATCCTGCTCTGCTCCAGCGCCATCTGCGCGGCGTCAACTACCCGAAGCGCCGTGACGACCTGGTCGCCCACGTACGCGACGAATGCGAGCGGGTCAACGGCATCCTGCGACAGCTCCCCGACCGGGACTATCACTCGCCGACCGAGGTCAACAAGGCGTTCGGCGAGGTCGCCCGGCGTTATCTGGAGGGGGTCTCCTACCCGGCCCGGCGCGAGCACCTGGTCGCGGAGGCCAGGACCCGGGGAGCTCACCAGGTGGTGGTCGACTCGCTGCTGATGATCCCGGAACGGGAGTACCCCGGGGTGGACGCGGTTCTGGTGGAGCTCATCGAGTTGGAGTAGACGGCACCCCTGCCCGGATGGGGCGTTTCGCGTCGGCACCGGGCCTCCCCACCCGCGCCCGTCGCGGGCCGATCGCGTGCCCGGCGGGCCGTTCGGAGCACCCCTGCCGAGGCGGGAGACCGTCGTCCCCCGGCGGGTACGGAAAAGACGGAGCTCCAATTCCCGGAACGGGATCCGAGGCCGAACAGCCGAACCCGGGAAACGCATTCATATCAAGTTGTTATGGAGCTTGTACCAATCCGGAGTGTGAAAGGTTTTCGCGATCACTTGCCCCCTGCGGGACGCCCGGCCGGGGACCGGAAAGCCCAACGGAAGGTGAACGACAGGCTTGCTCTGGAAAAAGGGCAGTTCACCAAGGAGCACGGAAGGTCACCCGAAACCCAGAGATGACGGCACATCTCTAGAGAACTACTGGTACGGTCCATCGACAGGATGCCAGCAGGTGGGGGCAGTTCGTATTTCGGACAGCCCATATGTCGACTTAAGTGTTATTTATAATCAAATAGCCATAAGTACTAATTACTAAGCCCTTTACCTTCCCAATAGATCACGGTCAGTCTAATATTTGGACCTATGTCATGGCGTGCATCAGATTTCCCAGATGGACAGGCTGGGTCCTCTGGCCGTGGCAGTGCTTCCTCCAGGCATGATTCCGAACAAGGATCCGACTGGCATCCCGAGCGCCTCCTGTCATTCGATTGGCGGAAGGTCATTCTGTTCACGGCGGTTTTAGCGATCATCGCCGCCTCCGCGCTCTGGCTCGCGACCAGAGAGCCCTCCGGTCCGTCCCTCGCGGCGAACCCCACCCCCGACTCCTCGGACGCCGGCTGGGAGAAGGCCGTTTCCTCGCCCTCACCGACGCCGTCCTCCTCACCCCCCACCCCCGGATCAACCCCGAAACCCGCAAAGAGCGGTAGGTCCTCTCCTCGCCCCGAGGCGACCGGTACGGAGAAACCTCCCACCGAGAAGCCCCGTACGGAGAAACCCCGGAGCGAGACAGAAACCCCCCCGCCCGACACCGGCTCGCCGGCCGCGTCCCGCCCGCCTCAGCTCACCGTCAAGGAGGCGTACGGCATCCACGGCCGCTACCAGCGAGGGCTGTCGGCCGCCCAGAGCAGGAAGGACCAGGCCGCCATGGCGAAGCTGGAGCACGGACTCGCGCTGGAGATGACGCGGGCCGGCTTCAAGACCGCCGAGATGGAGAAGAAGTCGCTGGCCTCGGGGATATGGCCCAACCCGCAGATGTGGATCCCGCGCCACGTGAACGGCAGCGCCGACTGGTTCGTGGCGGTCTCGTACGAACCCGGTGTCGCCCGGATCGTCGACGTGATGAGCTCGGCCCCCGGTGGCTGGCGGCTCGTCGCCTCGGCCGCCGACGCGCGTGCCACCCCGGCGCGGTTCCCCAAGATAGCGACCGACGCCGAAGGCTACGCGACGAGCCTGCCGGAGAACACCACCGGGCTGAGCGCGACCCCTCGCCAGATCGCCCGCGCACACCTGGCGAGCCTGCAGAACGCCGAGATCGACGCACGATTCGACGAGGGGCCGTGGACCAGCGAGGCCGCACTGTTCTGGCAGCAGGAGCGGGCGCAGCTGGGACAGGCCGACTGGAAGCTCACGCTGTCGTACCGGCTTGAGGGACCGGTACGCGCGCTCAGGACCAGTGACGGGGGCGCCCTGGTCTGGTATGGAGCCCGCTCCACCGAGGTCCGCGAAGCGGAGCGGGAGGGCGCGACGGTCAAGCTGAAGGGCTCGGCCGCCGTCCGCACCCGTGGTAAGGCCTTCGCCCACTCGGTGAGCGCCACATACGGACGCATGTATGTGACATATGTCCCCCCTGCCGGCTCGAACGAGCCCGCTCGCGTGCTGGGCGAGTGGAGCGACGTCCTGGAGAGCCACGGCGACTGACGTTTCACCGGAAGAAAAGGAACATTCATAATGACACCCTCACGTAAGCCATCGCGCGCGACGGTGCTCACTGCGAGTGTCGCGATCGGCGTCTTCAGCGCCGGTGCCGGGCTGGGAACCGTCATCGCCGTCCGCTCCGACCCCGGCGGGGGGCAGGTGATGCGGCTGGCCGCGGGCACGTATCTCCTCGACGACCAGGCCAGGGCCTGGTCGTCGAGCGCGTCTTCCGGCGGTGATCAACCGGTCCCGCTCTCCGGCGCCGACGCGGGCAGCACCATCGCGGGCGGTGCCGGCAGCGGCGGCTCCACCGACCCGCGGGTCTGCCTGACCACCACCACCGACGGGCACGCGGTCGAGGCATCGGGGGAAGGCTGTGTCGCCCTCCCGGTCCTGGCCCTGGCCGCCGCCGCAGCCCCTCTCGCACAGCGGCCCGGAAACCCCAAGAGCACGCCGACCCCACCACCGCCCAAGACGACCACGAAGGCGAAACCCTCGACTCCGACGAATGCCCCGGACCCCAAGGCCACCTCGGCGCCGGTGCAGCCCGCCCCCAACCCGGGGCCGGTGCAACCCCCGGCTCCACCACCGGTGGCGAATCCCCAGCCCGTCAAGCCCCCGGCCCCTCCTGCGCCGACGCCGACGGAGAGGGTCAGCGGGAACATCTCGCAGAGCGAGAGCGAGAGCGGCAGCGTCATCGAGCACCCCGAGGAGAAGAAGGTCGAGGTGGTCTCGCCACCCAAGCCTGCTCCTGAGGCCGGCAGGACGAAGCCCTCGGGCCCCTCACTGTCGTCGCAGCCCCAGCCCCCCGGCGGGAACAAGCCCTCCCAGCCCCCCGGCGGCAACCGAACCTCACAACCGCAACCCACCGGCGGCAACAAGCCCTCCCAGCCACAGCCCACCGGCGGCAACAAGCCCTCCCAGCCACAGCCCACCGGCGGCAGCCGAACCTCCCAGCCAGGGGAGACGGCACCGCACACCCGGCCGACGGGCACCCTGCGGCCGGCGATCCGGTCGGGTACGGGCCAGCCGATCGTGCCCTCCGGCGATGTCAGGCCACCCACGGCGCCTGTCGTCGTGCCCCCCGCGACCAGGCCGACGGACGACGCGGGCGCGCCTTCGCTGAGCACACGGCCGTCGGCCCCGCCGAGAACGGTGACACCGACAGCGCCCGGTGGCAGCCTGAAGCCCGTCCAGCCGCAGCCGTCCGCCGTGCCCGGCGAGAACGCGTCGCAGGGGCCCGACGGAACCGTGCTCATGCCGGCCACGCCGCAACTCCCCGGCGGCCAGAACGGCGTCTCGCTGCCGGTCTTCGAGGACCCTGAGCTCCTGCGGCGAGCCTACGAGGCCCTCGGGCTGGACAGGGGCATGCGCTACACGGACGAGAACGGCGTGTGGGATCTCAACATCGCCCCGCCGGGCACGCCACCATGCCGCAACTACACCGCCGAGGAGCTCCAGGCGCTGAGCACGTCCCAGGGTCCGAGCCCGGCCCAGAGCGGCCAGACGATCCCCCGCGACTCGTGCCTGTGGCCCGCGTTCATCCGCTGGCTCTACGCGGAGCCAGCATCCGGTGAGGTCAGCAACTGGACCAAGTTCACCGGCCTGCCCCAGCGGAACCTGGAACTCGTGGTGACCGACCCCGCTCCCGCGCCGCTTCCCCAGCCGGTGCCCGACCAGGTCCAGCCCGATCCCGGCCAGCCCGATCCCGGCCAGTCCTTTCCCAGCCAGAATCTTCCCGATCAGCCCGACCAGGGCCGGCAGGTTCCCGCACAGCCCGATCCCGGCCGGTTGAGCCCGGCTCAGCCGGGCACCGGAGACGGTGCCCCCGCACAGTGGGGGCGCGGCGAGAACGACCGAAACCGGACCTCCCCCCTCCAGCCCGACCAAGGCCAGGTCGAGCCGGACCCGGTCGAATACGACGGCCAATGAGCACACCCACCGGATCCGGGCGTTTCGCGCCCGGCCCCGGCCAGGGGGCGGCCTGGGTGCGCGAGCATGGCGCGCACCTGATGGACTACGCCGCCTCCCGCCTCGAATCCGGCCGGGCACGCGCGGCGGTCGTCGCCGCGCTGGCGGCCGGCCGGGCCGAGGCCGCCCCCGAGGGCGTCACGGTCCGGGGACGGTTGCTGGCCACGCTGCGACGTGACTGCCGCACCTCCACCGGTCACCGGGAGCGGTACGTGCCGGGTTCGGGGCCCGGCATGCCCGATGCCCTGCTGATCGAACGGGTGTGGACGATCGTCGACCCCCTGGGCACGGAGACGCTCAGGTTGATGTACCGCCACGCGCTCGGCATGGAGGATCTCCCCCACGTGCTGGGGATGCCCGCCGACGAGATCGGCAGGCTCGCCACCCGTACCCAGGATCTGATCGAGACCCTGGTGAGCGGGCTGGACGCGCTCGCCAACGGGCGGCGTACCTGTCCGGAGCTCGCCCCGCTGGTGGAGGCGGTCTTTCCCGGCGTCTTCCCCACCGGTAGGCCCGGTGGGCAGGCATCCTCCGCCATCGATCCCGACGACGCCCGGACCACCCTGCTTTCCCACATGATCAGGTGTTCCGCGTGCACGCGGCCGATCAACATCCGCTACACGGTCCCACAGATGATCTCCCACCCGCCGGTCGCGCCGCTCTCCGCCGAGGAGCGGCAGCGGCTCACGGACTCGCTGCCCCCGGAGGCGGTCCCGCCCGCACACCCGGCCCGCGGCGGGCCCGCGCTCCTGCCCGCACCTCCCGCCGAGGGCCGGTCCTCCGTCCTCCCCGCTTCTCCGGCCGGGAGCGGTGTCCCCGCCGCTCCGGTACCGCCGGCCGTGGCACTACCCGCGCCCAGGGTCGGCACGCCTCCCTATCCGCCGGTGGCCTCGAGGCCACCGGCGAAACCACCGGCCACGACGTCAACGGGCACAGGGGCGGCGAGTACGGTCACGCCACCGGCCGGCGGGCCGGCGGCGGGCGCCTCCGATCCCTCCGGCCTGCCCCCGCTGCCCGCCCTGCCACCCCGCAGGACTCGGCCGGTCCGCCCACCGTCCGCACCCCCCGTACCCGGGCACGACACCCCGCTGTACGACGCCCTGCTCACCCAGGCATGGGCGCGCGAGGTCCTCGCCCAGAGCGAGGAGATCACCGGCACCATCCCCAGGCAGGCGCCGCCCGCCTCTCAACCTGTCGCCAGGGCCGAGCCCGTCGTCATCGCGGGGCAGGCGTCCGTCGAGATGCGCGACGACACCCAGGTTCCCGCGCTGCGCTTCCACACCGAACCCGACGACCGCCCCGACGAGGAGCGGATCGAGATGGGGATCCGCGTGCTGGAGGCGCTCAGCTGGGCCGGTGCCCGGATCAGGAACATGACGATCAAGATCGTCATCATCGTCGTGGCGGGCGCGGCCGGCACCCTCACCGGAATGAACCTTCTCGGCCCCGCGATCGAGTCAAAGGAGCCGGCCAGGTCGCTGCAGGCGTCCACCAGCCAGACCACCCAGGCTCCCCTCGACTCCGGCCCCACCGCGGACGCGCCGGCGCGACGAGACGGACTCGCCTCTCGCATGCGGGTCCCGCCCGTGGTGACGCTGGACGAGTTCGGCCAGGGGAGCATGGTCCTCACCGTCTCGGGAGAGCCGTTGAAGTGGCGGATATCGGCTCCCGGCCTGGCCGTGAGCCCTTCCGACGGCACGTTGCGGGAAGGGGTCACGCAGGTGATCAACCTGCGGGCCCACCGGATCCGCAACTGGTGTGGTGCCCCCGCCTCCGTCACCGCCCCGCTGACCGTTCACGGCCTCGACGACTCGATCACTACGACGGTGCGCTGGCGGACCTGCTGACAGCCCCGTACCCCTTCCCCACGATCGCTCTCTGCGAAAGGACCTTGGCAATGACGGATACCTCCCCCTATATCCAGGCATCGCCGCCCACTCCAGCCGAGCAGTTCCATGAAACGGTCCCGCTCACCGCGGAACACCTGCTCACCAACCGCCGCCCTGAGCCCGCCGGAGGATGGCGCCGCCTCGTCTGGCAACTCTCCGGCAGGCGCATCATCCCCGCGGAGTCGGCGGCGGAGCTGGAACGGCGCACGCTGATGGCGCAGGCACAGACCCCCGTCGCGAGCGGGCACCACCGGATCGCGGTCATGAGCCTCAAGGGCGGGGTGGGCAAGACCACGACGACCGTCGCCCTCGGCAACACCCTGGCCTCCCTGCGCGGCGACCGGGTGATCGCGATCGACGCCAACCCCGACCGCGGGACCCTGGGCCTCAAGGTCAAGTCCGAGACGGCCGCGACCATCCGCACCATGTTGGCCGAGGCCCCCCACATCCTGCGCTACGCCGACGCGCGCGCCTTCACCTCGCAGTCCCCCGCCCGGCTTGAGGTCCTCGCCTCCGACACCGATCCGGCCGTGAGCGAGGCCTTCAACGCCGAGGACTACCGCACCGTCGCCGGTCTCATCGAGCGTTACTACTCCATCTGCATCACCGACTGCGGTACCGGCCTGCTGCACGGGGCCATGGGCGCGACGCTGGAGCTGGCCGACCAGATCGTGCTGGTCAGCCTGGTCGCTGTGGACGGGGCGAGCTCTGCCGCCGCGACGCTGGACTGGCTGACCGCCCACGGCCACGCCGACCTGGTCAGAAACGCCATCGTCGTGCTGAACGCCGTGGAGGCCAAGTCCGACGTGGATCTGGACCTGCTGGAGCGCCACTTCACCTCCCGCTGCCGCGCGGTGATCCGCATCCCCTACGACCCGCACCTCAAGGAGGGTGCCGAGGTTGACCTGGTCCGCCTGCGGCCCACGACCCGGGGCGCCTACCTCCGCCTGGCGGCGGCGGCCGGGCAGACGTTCAACCAGCGCACCGATCGGAGCCACTAGTGCGCCATGTCGCCGACGATCCCGAGCTGAACTGGGATCTGGGCCCACCGCCGAACCCTCGGCGCCGGATGATCATCGTGGTCGTCTCGATCGTGGGGGCGATCCTGCTGGCGGCCGCGGCCTGGCAGTTCCTGCGACCCGAATCCGAAACCGTGAGCGCCTCCGTACCCGTCGGGAACGCCGGGGACACCGTCGTGCTCGCCCCGCCCTCCGGTTACGAGGGCGCGGCCGGCTACCCCGTCGGATTCCCCCGCAGCGAGGTGGGCGCGATCTCGGCCGCCGCCGCCGCGCTGGAGGCAGCGTGGACCCTGGACTCCGCACAGGCCGAGCAGGCGGCGCTGCTGTACGCGGCACCCGAGCAGCACGACGCGGCACGGGCCGGCGCCCGCGAGGCCGTCGCCGGATGGCGCGAGATCCTCGGCCTTCCCAAGGACGGGGCGCTACCCGACGGCGCCGCCATGCGGACACGGACGGTCGGCGTCCAGTGGAAACCCCGCGGCCAGGATCAGACGCAGGTCTCGGTCCTGGTCCAGGTGACCGCCACCAGGGGCGTCGGGGACACCGAGCCGACCTTCTCCAACTCGTACGCCATCAGCCTGCTCATGCGCTGGCAGCCCGGCATGCGCGGCGCGAACCAGGGGGACTGGGTCAACATCCCCGACCCCCTGGCAGCCTCCATACCGCCGGTCGCCCTGCCGGGCACCCCCGAATTCACCACCTCCGGCTGGAGACCCGTCTCCGGCCCAAAGCCCACCCCATAGATCCAGGAAGAGCCATCAATGCCCCCACGTAGCTCGTCCCGGCGAGTCAGCTTACTCTCCGGCCTCCTGCTGGCCGCGGTATCCGCGACGACAGGCGCGGTCATCGCCCAGCCGTGGGCCGCCATGGCGGATCCCGGCGTGAGCACCACCTCAGGCCCGATCCAGGAGGCGCTCCCCCAGCAGGAGGCCGTCTCCGAGATCGTGATCCCCTCCGTCCAGAAGGAGAGCTCCCCGCCCACCCCGACGAGACAATCCCGCACCACCGAGGCCCCCGTGGCCCAGCGGGAGAGCCCTCCGCCCACCCCGACGAGACAGTCCCGCACCACCGAGGAGACCGCGCCGGTCACCCGTAGCAGCCCCGGTACGAGGAACGCCGCGCCCACCCCACAGGAGGAGGTGCCCGCCGAGGAGACCACGGCGGCCCGGCAACCCGCACGGACCGGGACCACCTCATCGGCGGCCCCGACGCCCGCCAGGACGCGTCCGACCGAGGAACCACCCGCGAACACCACCACCAGGCGCACCACCGAGCCGACGACGGCCCCGAAGCCCACCAATCCTCCCGAGGACACCAAGCCGCCGTCCGCGACACCGGCACCCTCCGGCACCTCCGCGCCGAAGCCGAGTGAGACGGCCACCAGCCCGGCCGCGACCCCGCCGGCCACCACGGCACCGGCCAGCACCCCCAGTCCCACGAGGCCGACGCTCCCGAAGCCGACACTCCCGACACTCCCGAAGCCGACACTCCCGAAGCCGACACTCCCGAAGCCGACGTCGATCCCGCCGAAGGCGACGCCGAAGCCCTCGGCGAGTCAGCCCACCACCCCCACCATCCCCACCACGCCACCGCGCACCGGCGCGCCGAGCCAGACGTCGCACACGCCACAGCCCGCCCCCGCGCAGACCGGCGTCTACGAGCCCACCCTGCTGAGCGAGGGGGTCCGTGACAACCAGCCCCAGGCGGTGGACTCCTCCCCGCGGGCCGTCGCGCCGCCGCCCTCGTTCAAGCGCTCCTCCTCGGAGGTGTGCGACCCCGCCGACATCGCCTCGTGCTGGAGCCTCGCGCCCTGGCGGAGCCGTACCGCGGAGTCTCCTGACGCCCTGCCGGTCTCGAACCAGGGATCGTCGTCGTCGAACGCGCCCCGCTGGGTGTTCGCACCGCCGCCCCAGTCCGCCCAGCCGCTGTCAAGCCCGATGAGGACGGCGGCCCCCAGCCCGACGACCGTCGGCTGCTGGAGCTTCAGCCCCTCCAAACTCTGCGCCAGGTCCTGGGAGGAGTAATCATGATCACCAGATCCCACGTGCGGGTGGCCGTACTCAGCATGGTGGCCGCGCTGGCGGTGAGCACTCTCAGCGCGGCCCAGGGAGAGGTGGTCACGGCGGCGCCCTGCGCCCCCGCCACGACCGGCGAGGCCAGCGCCGCGCAAGCCCTCAACTGGGGCACGCCGTCCTGGTGCGCGGAGTTCGACGACTACCTCAACGAGTCCGACTGGGTGTTCTACGACTCGGCCGGGCACGCGGGTAACGGCCGCCGCTCTCCGCAGCAGCTCTACCTCGGCAACGGGGCGCTCTACCTGTACGGCCGTGAGGACGGGACCACGGCCGGGCTGGCCGCCCGTCACGACCAGGCCTACGGGCGCTGGGAGACCCGCATCCGCCTGTACCCGGGCGCCGGGTCGTACCATCCCGTCGCCCTGCTGTGGCCGAAGGACGGCGGCGGCAACGTGCAGAGCTCCACCGGCGAGGAGGTGGACTTCCTGGAGGTCATCGACGACCCGAACAGGCAGCGGCCGAACTTCTTCCTGCACACCCCGCAGGGACAGGAGCAGGCCCACGCCAACATCGACATGACCACCTGGCACACCTACGCGGTGGAGATCACCCCCAACAGCGTCGTCGGCTACATCGACGGGCAGGAGTGGTTCCGCTCCGGCAACGCCACCCGCAGTTCGATGTCGGTCTGCCTGCAGCTGGACTGGTTCCCGGGCCAGGGCAGCTCGGGAGAGGCGTGGATGGAGGTGGACTGGCTCCGCATCTACCCGTCCGGGGCGGGCGTCGCGGGCTGACCCCATCTCGGTAGGGCAGGAGGGTGCGGGACATGAGTCCCGCACCCTCCGCACGTTCCCGGACAGGCTGCTCCGGGAACGTGCGGAAGACGCTCAGGCGAGCTGGGCGCCCTGCAGCCCGGCGTAGGCTCCACGCAACCGGATCAGCTCGTCGTGGGTGCCCATCTCCTGGATCCCGCCTTCGCGCATGACCACGATGCGGTCGGCACCGCGGATGGTCGACAGCCGGTGAGCGACGACAAGGACCGTGCGCCCGGCGACCAGGCGGGTCAACGCCTCCTGGATGAGCGCCTCCGAGCGGGTGTCCAGGGCGGAGGTGGCCTCGTCCAGGATCAGCACCCGCGGGTCGCGGATCAGGGCGCGGGCGATGGCCAGCCGCTGACGCTGGCCGCCCGACAGACGGGCGCCCCGCTCTCCGACGACCGTGTCGAGGCCGGCGGGGAGCCGGTCGACGAACTCCAGCGCGTTGGCGTCCTGGAGCGCCTGCCGCACCCTGTCGGAGGGAACGTCGGCCATGCCGTAGGTGACGTTCTCCCTGATGCTGCCCTCGAACAGGATCGACTCCTGCGGTACGACGGACAGGAACCTGCGGTAGGTCCGCAGGTCCAGCGTCTCCATGTCACGCCCGTCCAGCAGGATCCGGCCGGAGGTGGGACGCACGAAGCCGATGACGAGGTTGAGCACCGTCGACTTGCCCGCTCCCGAGGGGCCGACCAGCGCGATCGTCTCTCCGGGAGCCACCGTGAGGTTGAACCCGGTGACCGCGGTGCCCTCGCCGTAGGAGAACTCGACGTCGCGGAACTCGATCTCGCCGCCGACGGAGGCGGCCTGTTCCTTGCCCGCGTTGTGCTCCAGGTCGGGCGCCTGGAGCACCTCGCCGATGGACCGTACGGAGGCCAGCCCCTTGCTGACCACCGGGGTGAGGCTGAGCAGGGAGGTGACGGCGGAGGTGAGGGTGGCGAAGAAGGTGGTGAGCATGACCACGTCGCCCGCGGTGATGGGGATGACCTGGTAGTAGGCGACGAGCGCGGAGCCGGCGAGGAAGGCGACACCGAGCGTGTTGAGCAGGATCCAGGCCAGCGCGCCGAAACTGCCGTTGAGCAGGTCAAGCCGGAGCCCCTTGCGCAGCACCTTGGTCAGCGTGCCGTCGACGCGGTGCAGGGCGTCCTGTTCCAGGCCGTGCGCGCGGGTGATCGGGATGAGCGTGGTCATCTCGTTGACCCGGGTGGACAGCTGCTCGACCTCGCGGCGGAAGCTCTCGTTGTCGTCGCGCAGCCGGGTGCGCATCCGCATCACGAGCAGCGCGGCGGCGGGTACGACCACCAGGAAGACCGGTATCGCGGCGGGCACCCGCACGGCGATCACCACCAGGCCCCCGGCCAGCATGGTGAGCGCGGACAGGCCCATGTCCGCCGCCTGCTGACTGGTCTGCTCCACGCTCTCGACGTCCCGGATGACCTTGGTCTGGAGTACGGCGGCGCTGACCCGCGAGTGGTAGCCGATGGAGAGCTGCTGCATGCGGCGGCAGAGCGCGGAGCGCAGGTCCGTCCCCATCCGGCGGATGGCTCCGTGCAGGCAGCGGACGTAGAGCAGGTGGAGGGGATAGTTGAGGAGCAGCAGGACGAGCAGCACGCCCGCGTTGACCCACAGGTACGCGATCGGGCCGTGACCGACCACGATGTCGACGACATTGGCCGTGATCAGCGGCAGCAGCCAGGTGGGGCTGTGCTTGAAGAGGAAGGCGAAGACCGCCACGAGCAGCCTGAGGCGGTCCTCCCGGAAGAGATAGGCGAGCGTACGCATTGGATGCTCACCGCGATAGCGGTGATCGAGAGCGCCAACCACAAATCCCCCAAATAATGGTAGATCTACGATCAATCCTCTCGTATCGAAATTTCGCCCGCGTGACATGCCGCGCGTGCCGCCGCCGGACCACCCCGCCCGTCGCGAGCCGTTCAGCCCCCCGCTGCGGGAAGCCTCATCTCCAGGAGCTGGCCGGGCCAGTCGCCGACCTTGAAACTCTCGGTCCTGGTGAAGCCCTGGCTCTCGTAGTACGCCACCAGCCGGCCGTCGTCGCCGCCGTAGCAGTCGACCCGCAGCAGCGCGACCTCCCGCTCGACGGCCTCGGCCCTGGCACGCTCCAGCAGGGCCGAGCCGACCCCACGACCATGGAACCGCTGGTCGATGACCAGCCCCTGAACGTACAGCTCGGGCTCGGAGGCGGGGGTGACGTAGGGCATCGCGGACCCCACGACCAGGCATCCCGCGGGCCGGCCGTCGAGTTCGGCGACGCGCATCCCGCCGGACGTCGCCCATGAGGTGACACTCTGCACACGGGCCGCGTCAGTCGAGAACGGTTCGCTGCCCCACTGGCCGGTGCGCCCCTGGGAGGTCAGCCACGCCACCGCGCTGTCGAACATCGCCAGGACGGCCGGTACGTCGCCGAGGTGCCCGTCACGGATAATCATCGGCGGATCGTAACAGGACATGCACCCCTATACGGGATATGCCGCATAAAGAATCTCACCGCGCCGGAAGATCAGTACACTCGGCGACGGCCGGAACACGGCTCCTCGGTCACGGACGCGTGCCGTGCCCCCTTCCCCGGAAGTCGCCTGAGCAGCGGAGTGATCGTCTCCACCGCCAGGCCCGTACCCTGGGCGACCACGGGCCGGGCGTGACCCTCCGATGAAGATGGCCCGCATCCGCCGTATGTGAGAATCAGGCCATGCACAGGGTCGTCGTGTTCGCCATGGACGGTGTGATCCCCTTCGAGCTGGGCATCCCGCCGCGCATCTTCGGTATCGCCAGGAGCCCCGAGGGCGAGCGGCTCTACGAGGTGCTCACCTGCACCGTCGGCGGCGTCCCGGTACGCACCGACGCCGACTTCTCGATCGCGGTGGACCACGGAGCCGAGGCCCTGGCCGGCGCGGACACCGTGGTGATCCCCGCCACCCGCGCGCTCGGCCCCGTCTCCACCGAGGGACGGCTCACCAGGTCCATGGCCGATGCGATCGCGCTCATCCGGCCGGGCACCCGCCTGGTCTCGATCTGCACCGCCGCCTACGTGCTCGCGGCGGCCGGACTGCTCGACGGCCGCCCGGCGACCACCCACTGGAGCCACACCGAGCACTTCCAGAAGCTGTTTCCTCGGGTCAGGGTCAACCCGGACGTACTGTTCGTGGACGACGGGGACGTGCTCACCTCCGCCGGAGCGGCCGCGGGGATCGACCTCTGCCTGCACATCGTCCGGCGCGACCACGGCACCGAGGTGGCCAACCAGGTGGCCAGGCGATGCGTCGTGCCGCCGTGGCGCGACGGCGGCCAGGCCCAGTTCATCGAGCGCCCGCTTCCCGCGCCGACCGCCACGACCACCGCGGCGACCAGGGCCTGGGCGCTGGAACGGCTGCACAAGCCGCTCCCCCTCAGCGAGCTGGCCGCCCACGCCCGGATGAGCCGCCGTACCTTCACCCGGCGCTTCCGCGACGAGGTGGGCCTCAGCCCCGGGCAGTGGCTCACCCTGCAGCGGGTGGAGCTGGCCCGGCAGCTCCTGGAGAGCAGCGACCTGCCGGTGGACGGCATCGCCCTGCGGGCCGGGTTCGGCACCGCGGCCTCGCTCCGCCAGCACCTGCAGGTGGTCGTCGGCGTCTCGCCGTTGGCCTACCGCCGCACGTTCCGGCCCGTGGAGACCGCACCGGGTCCGGAGCCGTCACCGGCTGCGTGACCACTCCTCCTGCAGGCGGGCCGCCGCCTTCTCCGGGGTGATCCTGCCGTGGGCGACATCGAGGATCACATCGCCCTCCGCGCGCTCCAGGAACACCTCGTCGGGGACGTTCAGCGAGCCGCCGCCCCGGATGAGTTCCTGGAGCGCGGCGTAGCCGTCCTTACCCTCCGGGGTGGCGAAGACCGACGATTCCACCTTGAAGTTCGCGGCCGCGGGGGTCATCGTCAGGTCTCCGGCCCAGCTGGAGACGCCGTCGCCCACGGTCAGGAATTCGATCAGCGTGGCCGCCTCGGCCACGTGCCCGGAATTCCTTGGGACGGCCAGGCCCACCTCGGCCGTGCTACGGACGGCCGGCCTGGCGTTCGGCAGGACGGTGGGGAAGGGGCCGGCACCGATCTTCTTGACGGAGAACCTGCCGGTCCTGCGGTAGGACGTGGACAGCATCGAGCTCTGGCCTGAGCCGTCCACCAGGAACAGCGCCTTGCCGGAGCGGAAGAGCTCGGCCGGGCCGTCGCCCCTGAGGGCCAGCGCGGACCTCGCCAGCATGCCCCTGTCGAACATCGCCCCATAGGCGGTCAGGGCCGAGACCATCTCGGCGCTCTTCCATGACTTTCCGCCGGCCAGCAGGTCGTCGGAGAGGGTCGGGTGGGTCTGGCCGGCGATGGTGAACAGCAGTTCCTCCTGCCGGCGCGGCTCGCCGGAGAAAACGATCGGCTGGAGGTCGGGGATCTCCTTCCTGACCCGCATGACGATGGATTCGAGATCGGCGACCGTCTTGGGAAAGGACTCCCCGAGCTCGGACAGGAGAGCCGCGTCGTAGTACATGACCGCGCCGGCGGTGGATCCCATCGGGACCGAGTAGAGCGTGCCGTCCTTGGCGACCTGCTCCGTCTGCTTGACCGCGACCGGGTCGAGTTCCCCGAGCAGGTCGCCGGAGACCTCGTCCTTCCAGTCGGCGACCGGACGGAGCCGGTTCTTGACCGCGCCGGTCATGGTCGGGATGTGGATGCCGACGACGTCGGGCGCCCCGTCGCCGTCGAGTGCCTTGGGCAGCCGCTTGCGGTAGTCGGCCTCACCGAAGGTGCGCAGGTCGACCTTGATGCCGGGATTCGCCTCCTCGAAGGCGGCGAGCGCCGCCTTCAGCCCGGCCTCGGGCGGGGAGAAGGTCCAGTACTTCAGGGTGACGGGCCCCGCGGGCTTCTCAGTCGGCTTCTCGGTCGGCTTCTCCGTGGGCTTGGAAACGGACTGCTCGACCGGTTTCCCGCCTTCGGCCGCCCCGCCGGCGCCGCAGGCGGTCAGCCCCAGGGCGAGGGCGGCGGTCATGGCGAACACGCGAGCTGTACCACGCATGCATACCTTCAAAAGGATCACGGTGCGGGTGACGGTGTTCAGCCCGGCGACTTCAATCACGGTGTAGATCGTGAAAAAAGATCTTATGTGCTCCTCTGCCGCGACGACGGCCGCCAAAACCCCGCTGCGCCCCTCAATCCTGCCGTGAACCGCGCGGCGAACCCCGGCGACAACCGGACGGGCGGTTCTCAGCCCTCGACGATCTCGTGACGGAGGTGCTCGCGACTGAGGTCGAGGAGCATCCTGACGTGGGCGTCGGCGAGACGGTAGTAGATCATCCGGCCGGACCGGCGATTGGCCACGATGCCCGCCGTCCGCAGCAGCCTCAGGGCGTGCGACACGGCGGTGTCGCTGACCTCGACGGTCTCGGCGAGATCACAGACGCACAGCTCACCGGCCTCGAGCAGCGCGTACAGCAGCTGCGCACGGGTCTGGTCGCCCAGCAGTCTGAACAGGTCGGCGAGCCGGGCCGCCTCGCCCGGGGTGACAAGGCGATCCCGTGTCGCCGCGACCCTGGCCTCGTCGGGCTCCACGGTCACGCACGCGTCCAGGCCGGCGACGACTTCCATGGGCGAACTCCTGAACAGATACTCAGATGATAATGACTATCGTACCAAGTCGCCCGGACGGCGACGGGTCCCGCGAGCCCGGTGGGGCGGTCAGCCCTGCTTGGCGCTCAGCGGCTGGGCGATGTCCTCCAGTCCCCTGCCCTCGGCCTTGACCCCGAGGAAGAGCTCCACCAGCCCTGCGATGATCATGAGGGTCGCGCCGATACAGAAGGCCAGCGCCGTGTCACCGGGCCTGCCGCTCTTGACCAGGTTGGCGAAGACCAGCGGCCCGGACACGCCACCGGCGAAGGTGCCGATCGCGTAGAAGAACGCGATCGCCATGGCCCGGGTCTCCATCGGGAAGATCTCGCTGACCGTCAGGTAGGCCGCGCTCGCCCCGGCGGAGGCGAAGAAGAGCACGACGCACCAGCAGGCGGTGAGCGTGATCGCGGTCAGCACCCCCTGGTCGAACAGCCAGGCCGTGCCGAAAAGGAGCACCCCGGACCCGATGTAGGTGCCGGAGATCATGGGGATGCGGCCGACCGTGTCGAACAACCGCCCGAGCAGGAGCGGGCCGAGGAAGTTGCCGACCGCGATGATCGCGAAGTAGTAGCCGGTGTGGGTGACGATGCCGAAGAAGGTCGACAGGATCTGTGCGTACCCGAAGGTGATGGCGTTGTAGAGGAACGCCTGACCGATGAAGAGCGCCAGGCCGAGGACCGTGCGCTTGGGGTAGAGGGCGACCATGGTGTGCGCGATCCGCCCGAAGCCGATCGACGTGCGCTGGTGGATGGTCATCGACCGCGAGGGCTCGTCGAGCGGGATGCCCTCCTCGCGCTCGATCCGCTTCTCCACCTCGTCGACCAGCCTCTCGGCCTCCCGGTCGCGGCCGTGGATGAACAGCCAGCGAGGGCTCTCCGGCACGTGTCTGCGGACCAGCAGGATGGCCAGGCCGAGCACCACCCCCATCCCGAAGGCGACACGCCAGCCGATGTTCAGCGGGAGGTTGTCGAGCAGCGGCACGGTCAGCAGCGCGCCTCCGGCGGCGCCGAGCCAGTAGCTGCCGTTGATGATGATGTCGATCCTGCCGCGATGGCGGCTCGGGATGAGCTCGTCGATGGCCGAGTTGACGGCCGCGTACTCGCCGCCGATGCCGAAACCGGTCAGGAACCGGAACAGGAAGAACCACCAGACGGAGAAGGAGAACGCCGTCGCGGCGGTGGCGACCAGGTAGACGGCCATCGTGATGATGAACATCTTCTTCCGGCCGAACCTGTCGGTGAGCCAGCCGAAGAACAGCGCCCCGAGACACGCCCCGGCCACGTAGAGGGCCGCGGCCTGCCCCGCGACCTGGGCCTGGGTGATCGCCAGGCCGCTGCCCTCCTTGGCCAGCTGGGCGGAGAGGTTTCCGACGATCGTCACTTCGAGGCCGTCGAGGATCCAGACGGTGCCGAGGCCGACGACGATCATCCAGTGCCATCGTGACCACGGCAGCCGGTCCAACCTCGCGGGGACCTTCGTGGTCACGGTCCCCGTCTGAACGTCGCTCACGACAGGAGCGGTTACCCCCGCATAACCGGCTTATGCCGGTGGGAGGCGCGCCGTTTCACCGGTCCTCAGCTGCACGATCAGGATAAATCTCCATCTTTTCGATACATTGCGCGAGTATGGGGATATGGGGAGACTTAATCCTGTTTAGGGAGATCAATGAAAGCCCGGATCACGGGCGTCGCGACGTATCTGCCGGAACGGACCATGTCCAGCGCGGATGTGGAGCGGCGGATCGAGGGCTACGTGCCCTACGGAGGCGTCGTCGAGAGGCTGACGGGAATCCGACGGCGCCATGTGGCCCGCGATGACCAGCAGGCCTCGGACCTGGCCGCCGAGGCGGCCCGCGGCCTCGACCACTCAGGTGTCGACCTGCTCGTCTTCGCATCGGCCTCGCAGGACATGGTCGAGCCCGCCACCGCGCACATCGTGGCGGCCAAGCTGGGACTCTCCTGCCCGGTGTTCGACATCAAGAACGCCTGCAACAGCATGCTCAACGGGATCCAGATCGCCGAGGCGCTGATCCTGTCCGGGGCGCACCGCAAGGTACTGGTCTGCTCGGGCGAGATCCCCTCACGGGCGATCCGCTGGCGGGTCAGGGACCGCGCGCAGTTCGTCGACTCCTTCGCGGGCTACACGATGTCGGACACCGGAGCCGCGGTCATGGTCGCCGCCGACATGGAACGTGGCATTTTCTACCGCGACTTCGCGGCCGACTCCACGGCGTGGGCGATCGGCACCCTGCCGGGAGGCGGTTCGGCGCATCCTCGCGACCCCGAATACTCCTACTTCCGCGGCGACGGGCGCAGGTTGAAGGAGGCGTTCGAGACGGTCGGCCCGGACATCTTCCTCAACGCGCTCAAGCGCACCGGCCTGACCTGGGACGACTTCGCCATCGTGGCGGTGCATCAGGTGGCGCTGCCCTACCTGCGCTTTCTGGCCCAGGTGCTCGACATCCCCACCGACAGGCTCGTGGTCAGCCTGCCCGAGCACGGCAACTGCGCCTCGACCACGCTGCCGCTCCAGCTCGCGCTGGGCGGCTGGCGATCCGGCGACCGGGTGGCGCTGCTCGGGCTGGGCGGCGGGATCAGCACCGGCGTGATCCTGGCGGAGATGTGATGGACCTCTGGGTGATCGTCCCCGCCTACAACGAGGCGCACGGCGTCGAGGCGACGCTG
Organism: Streptosporangium sp. CA-115845; assembly: GCF_050943795.1. Taxonomy (NCBI): domain Bacteria; kingdom Bacillati; phylum Actinomycetota; class Actinomycetes; order Streptosporangiales; family Streptosporangiaceae; genus Streptosporangium; species Streptosporangium sp. CA-115845. The sequence continues at coordinate 9,974,748 of NZ_CP191988.1, forward strand.
AGGGCGCTGGCCGAGCAGGACGACCGGGACTTCACGCTGCTCGTGGTGGACAACGCGAGCACCGACGGCACCGCCGAGATCGTCCGGCGGCACGGTGTCCAGGTGATCGTCGAGACCCGGAAGGGCACGGGCGCCGCCTCCGACACCGGCATGCGCCACGCCATCGCGCACGGGGCGACCCATCTGGCCAGGACCGACGCCGACTGCCTGCCCCGCCCCGACTGGGTGCGCAACATCCGGCGGGCCTTCGGCGACGGGCTGGAGATGGTCGGCGGCCGGCTGCGCCCCCGGACCGACGAGTTCCGGCTGAAGTTCTGGGAACGGCACCTCATCCCGTTCGTGGTGGAGGTGGCGGCCGCCTTCGGGCGCTTTCGGCCCGGCAACAGGGACCCGCGCTACCTGGGGCCGTACGTGATGATGCCCGGCGCCACCCTGGCCATCACCGCGGAGCTCTACGACCGCGCGGGCGGCTTCCCCAGGACCGCGATCGAGGAGGTCCACGAGGACCGCGCCCTGGTCAACCGGGTGCGCATGCTCACCGCCGGGTACGGCTCGCGCCGCGACGTGGTGGTCTTCGGCTCCGTGCGCAGGCTCAGGGCGTACGGCCTCGTGGGCACCCTCGCCTGGTATGCCGACCACCACTACCGCCCCGAAGTGATCGACGTCCGGTGAACCACGAGACGCGGCTCTACCTGGCCGCGCATCCCTTCGCCTACCCGCTCCTGCGGCTGCTGGCCAGGCTCGGGCCCGTGGTGCGGGTTCCCGGGCTGGGCGTGGTGGTCAACGACGCCACCGTCGCGCGGGCCGTGCTGATGGACGAGCGGTTCCGCAAGGACGGTCCCGGATCGCCCGGCGACCTGTGGACGCCCGTGCTCGGTCCCTCCGTGCTGCTCAACATGGAGGGAGCGGGCCACCTCGCGCTGCGCAGGAAGCTGATGCCGCTGTTCACCCCCGGGTACGTCTCGGCACTGGTGGACGACGTGCTCCGCGGGCCGCTCGACGACCTCTCGGCGCGGCTGGGACGCGGCGAGGCGGTCGACCTGGTGGACGCCATGCGGCTGATGGCCGGAGCGGTGATCTGCCGGGTGATCGGGCTGGGCGAGGTCTCCGAGACTCGGGCCAGGGAGCTGTTCGCGGACGGGGAGCGGGTCGTCTCGATGGTCTCGCTCCGCTCGCGGCGGCTGTCGGATCGGCAGGTGGCGGCCGCCCGGCAGGTGCTGGACCGGATCGGGGACATCGCGCAGGCCGCCTATGAGGCCGCCGACGAGTCCACGGTGATGGGCCGGATGCGGGCACAGGGGCTCTCGCCCGCCGAGGCCAGGGGAGCGGCCGGGGCGTTCTTCCTGACCGGTACCGAGACGGTCGCCACGTTCGTCCCCCGGCTCTTCGCCCTCCTGCACGACCACCGGACCCCGGTGAACGACCTGGACCAGGTCATCGAGGAGGCCATGCGGGTCACCACGCCGACCCCGCTGATGCTCCGCTCGGTGTCCACCGCCGCGCACGTCGGCAAGGCCGCGGTGCGCCCCGGTGACAGGGTGCTGATCGTCACCCACAACTGCGCCAGGGCGTACGGCCCGTTCGATCCCTCCCGCCCCCACCCGCCCGAGCTGCGCAGGCTCTGGTTCGGCGCGGGCCCGCACTTCTGCATCGGCTACCCGCTGGCCCTGGCGGAGATCCGGGCGGTGGCCTCCGTCCTGCTCTCCCACCGGGTACGCGTGCTGCGACGGCGCGCGGCCAGAGGGGTCCTCATTCCCACCTACGAGCACCTGTGGGTCAGTGCCACGTGAACGACATCATCAACGGGATCATGACCATCGCCGGGCGGGAGCCGGGACGGACCGCCATCGTCGACGGCCGAGGCCGCGAGATCACCTACGGTGAGCTCGCCCGCCGGGTGTCGGCGGTCCGCGACGCGATGGGCGGACCGTCACCTGAGGACGGGATGCGGCCTGGGGACGGGGTGCTGTTCGCGGTGCGGCCCGGAGTGGACGCGGTGACGCTGGCGCTGGGGGCGGTCGCGGCGGGCGGGACGCTCGTCCTCGCGGACCCCGGGCTGGCGCCCGGCGTGCTCGCGGCCCGGATGGCCGCGACCCGGCCCGCGTGGGTGATCAGCGAGTCCCTGCTCTACACGCTGAGCGGCCCGCTCAGGAGCCTGGCCCGCCGCCGCGGCCTGCTCCTGCCGAACCTCGCCGATCCGCTTCCCGGCCGGCCCGTCCGCCACCTGTACACCGGCCCGTGGCTGCCGGGGGTTCCCCGAGGTGCGCTGCGACTGCCGGGGATTCTCCGATCGCCGTCCGGCCCGTCCGGCCCGTCCGGGCGGCGGGCGTACGGATCCGACCCGGACCAGCCGGCGGCGGTGATCTTCACCTCCGGGACCACGGCGCGCCCGCGAGGTGTGGTGCACACCCGAAGGTCGCTCGCGACCGGGCTGGAGATGTTCAGAAGCGTGTTCCCGCTCGGCCCCGGCGACATCGTGCACACCGACCAGCTGATGCTCGGCCTCCCCGCCCTGCTGGCCGGGGCGACCTGGTCACTGCCCGGAGGCGGGGACCTCGCCGCCGAGCTGGCCGCGAGGCGGGCCACCCACACCTTCGCCGTGCCGGTGCACCTGGACAGGCTGCTGCGCCAGACCCCCAGGCTTCCCGGAACCCTCCGCTACCTCCTGCTCGGCGCCGCCCCCGCCCCGCCGGGCGTGCTCCGGCGCGCGATCGAGGCCGGCCCCGAGGTGCTGTCCGTCTACGCGATGACCGAGGCGCTCCCCATCGCCATCGCGTCGGCGCGGGAGAAACTGGCCCAGGCCGAGGGGGACCTGCTCGGGGCACCGCTGCCCGGTGTCGGCGTCCGGATCGCCGAGGACGGTGAGCTGTTCGTCTCGGGGCCCCACCTCGCGCGGTGCTACCTCGGTGAGGAGCCGTTGCGTGAGATCGCCACCGGCGACCTGGTCCGGCTCGACGCCGGCCGGCTGGTACTGCTCGGCCGGAAGAAGGACATGATCCTCCGCGACGGCGTCAACATCTATCCGGGCCTGTACGAGTCCGGCATCGCGGCGCTGCCCGGGGTGGCCGAGGCCGCGATCGTCGGACTCGCCGACCCCGAAACCGGGGACGAGGAGGTCGTGCTGGCCGTCGTGCCCACCGGCGGCTACGACGAGGGCCTGCTGCGCGGGGCACTCCCCGAAATCATGGACTCGGCTGCCCTGCCCGACCGGATCGAGCCGCTCGACGCCTTTCCCCGCTCGGGGCGGGCCGACAAGCTCGACCGGGCCGCCCTGCGCGATCTGGTCACCCGCCGTGACTGAGCATCGGAACCGCCCGCATCGGGCCGGCACCGCTCCCGGGCCGGGCGGCAGGGCGTTGCGGGTCGCGGTGACGGGGGCCTCGGGGTTCGTGGGAGGCGCGGTCTGCCGGGCGGCCGTGGCGGAGGGCTGGACGGTGTTCGCCTTCGGCAGGCGGTCCGGAGTGAACGGCGGGCACGTCGGCCACGCGCCGTACACACCGTGGGATCTCCTCGGCGAGCGACCGGAGCCGCGGGAGGTGGACGCGGTGATCCACTGTGCCGGGAGCGTCACGGACTGGGGGCCGGCGCGCGACATCTGGGCGGCCAATGTCGACGGCACCCGCAACGCGGCCGCGGCCTTTCCCGGCGCCAGGTTCGTGCACGTCAGCACGGCGAGCGTCTACGACCCGTTCCTGCCGACCGTGATGGCCACCGAGGAGGCCGCCCCGGTCGGGCGGTACGCGAACGCCTACGGCGCCTCGAAGGCCGCCGCGGAGAGGTGTCTGGAGCGGGCGGTCATCCTACGACCGCACGCGGTCTACGGCAGGGGGGACACCACGCTGCTTCCCCGGGTCCTCGGCGCGGTCAGGGGTGGCAGGCTTCTCGCGGTGGGCGACGGACGCCAGCGGATCAGCCTGACCTCGGTGGACAACCTGGTCCTGGCCTGTCTGCTCGCCGCCGCGGGACCCGTCGACCACGGTGTCTTCAACGTGACCGACGCCGAACCCGTCATGCTCGACGACGCCCTGCGCTCGATCCTCGCGGAGCGCGGCATCGACGCCGAACCGTACTATCTGCCGCTGAAGCTGGCCGACCCCGTCGCGGCCGTCGCCGAGGTCGCCTTCCGGCTGCTCCGACGCCCACACCCGCCCCGGCTGACGCGCTACGCCGCGGGCCACCTGGCCGTCGAGCGGACCCTCGACATCACCGCGGCGCGCGCCCGCCTCGGCTACCGGCCGTCGGCGACGTCGTTCGTCGGCTCCTCCGACTGGTGAGCGCGGGATCCGGACATGGCGGCGGTGGCCAGGTAACGGATGAGCCCGTTCCTGGCGACGAAGACCACCCCCGCCATGAGCAGGCCGAGTGTGAAGAGCACGCGCAGGCCGTTTCTCAGGAAGGCGGTCAGCGCGTCGAATATCACGAGCACGGCGGCGACCGGCAGGCCGCCGGGGCCGGTGGAGTTCGGCAGGTAGACGTTACGTAGCGCGGACATGGCGATCGCCAGCGTGAACATGCTCCCGGCCATGCCGATACCGGCACCGATCAGTGCGGTGCACCGGTCGCGGGCCAGGAAGACTCCGGCGGCGATCAGGGCCGATGACGTACCCGCCAGGACCCACCTCAGTGAGATCAGCCTGTCATGGATGTGGTCGATCTTGGCCACGGCGGAGGCGGGGAGCACCTCGGCGACGGGATGTGTCCTGGGCAGGCGGGAGGCGGCTTCCAGACCGCCGCTCCGCAGCCGGTGTTTGACCAGTTCGTACATCGGGGCGAGGTCGTAGCCGATGCTGCTTGGTATGCCGGAATCCGCGCTCAGAACCGCGACGAACCGGCGGTGCGCCAGCCTGTTGACCTCCACCCAGGCGATGACGAAGTCGTCGCCGACCTGATCCCCCACCGCGTTGCGGACAAGCCCCTCCTCGGCGGTGACACCCAGCTCGCGCAACCTCGGGGTGATCTCGTCGGCGACGCGACCGGTGACCGCGTCCCGTACGTCCGGGTGGCGGGCCAGCGGTGCCATGTTCCTGAGGTAGCCGCCGGGGTCCGCCACCTCGTTCGCCGTCCAGAACGCGACGAGGGTAAGGGGCGCGAGAAGGCAGCCGAGCGCGATCAAAATCGAGCTGATCATTTTACGCACGGGACCTCCTAACCGCTTTACCTGGAAATCCCCGCGTTTGCCAGCCAAAATCGATTACGTGTCCTTTTTGACCATAACTTGGAGGTCAGCGTCATCCTGACGGCGCGATCTGGTTTACAAACCTTGACCGACCACCCTCAGCGCGTCGAACAACCACATAGCCCATTCAACTGGAAACCGTTACTAACCTGCGACGTATTGGGGTGACGGACAGGAGATGTAGGGCTATGGCCGATAACACGGGACGGACAGGCGTCGGATCGAGTCTGGCGCTGACACTGAGCTCGGCCGTTCTGTGGGGCCTGGCCCATGTCTGGGCGGGCCGCCGCCTGACGGGCGCCTTTCTGATGGGCATCGAGCTGACCCTCGCCGGAGCCGCCGCGATCGCCGTGCTGACCGCGGGACCCGCCCTGCTCGCCCTCGCCGTACAGCCCGTCTGGCTCTGGGCCTTCGCGCTCGCCGCGATGTTGCTGGCCGCCGTGGCGGTGGCCGTGGTCATACACTCCTACCTGCTGGTGCGGCCGGACTCGTCATCGCCCGCGGCCCAGTACCTCTCAACCGCCGCCGTCGGCCTGCTGTGCGTGCTGGTGACCGCTCCGATGATCTATGTGGCTCGGCTGGCCTACGTCTCCCAGGGCGTGGTGACCTCGGTGTTCGCGGAGAGCGTCACGCCGATACCGACGGACCCGTGGAAGGGCATGGAGCGGATCAACATCCTGCTCGTCGGCGCGGACGCGGCGGCCAACCGGGTCGGCGTGCGCACCGACAGCATGACCGTGGCCAGCGTCGACACCCGGACCGGCGAAACCGTGCTTTTCGGCCTGCCGAGGAATCTGGAGAAAGTCCCGATGCCGCCGGGCCCGGCCCACGAGCGATTTCCCTTCGGCTTCGAAGGCGAGCCGCCCTACACACCGGGCCTGCTCAACGAGGTCTACCAGTACGCCGAGGACTACCCAGAAATGGCCCCGAAGCTGGGCAAGAGACACCGCGGCCCCTCGCTGCTGAAAAGGACGATCGGCGGCATCCTCGGACTCGACATCTCCTATTACGCGATGGTTGACATGAGGGGGTTCGTGGAAATCGTCGATGCGATGGGCGGCGTGCGGGTCCGCATCAAGGACCCCATCGTGTACGGCAGGCAGAACGAGGGCCGGATCGAGGCGGGCCGGCGCAGACTCTCGGGCGAGGAGGCGCTCTGGTACGGCAGGTCCCGTACCTTCAGCGACGACTACGTACGGATGAGCCGCCAGAAATGCCTGCTGAACGCCGTCGCCAAGCAGGCCGACCCGGTGACGGTGTTCAAGAGCTTCGAGAGGCTGGCCGCCGCCACCGTCGACGCGATCTCCACCGACATACCACGGCAGCTGCTGCCCGACCTGGTCGAGCTTTCGGAGAAGGTGAAGAACTCCAGGATCAGGAGCCTCCAGTTCGTGCCCCCGCTGATCTATACGGGTGCGCCCGACTACCACCTGATCAGGCGTGAGGTCACCGCCACCCTTGCGGCCCCGCCCGCCGGGGCCGACGCCGCGGTGCCCGCCGTACCGACGGGGAACCGTGGCAGGAACGCCGGGGAGCGCGCGGGGGCGGGCGCCGTCGTCCTCGACTCCGCCTGCGACTGACGGGCGGCAGACCAGCGGGTAACGGCTGATGAGCGACACACCCGGCGCGTTGAGAGCGCCCACGAGGGCCGGAATGCTGTTATGGAGTGATTACTTAGAGTCACAATGGAGGTAAGAGGATGAAACGCCGCCTGGCCAGTCTGAGCCTGCTCACCGCGGTCGCCGTACCCGCTGTCGGATGGCAGCCCGCCTGGGGTGATCCGGTCCCCTCACTCTCCATCTCCCTCGACGACGGGACGAGGGACACCACTCCCGGCGCGGAGAGCACGTACACGCTCCGTATCAGCAACCAGGGAACCACCCGGTTGAGGCAGATCCTCCTGGTGCAGTCCCTGCCGCCGTCGATGACCTTCGTGAAGGCCGACGCCGGAGGCCGCGTGGAGCAGGGCAAGGTGGCGTGGACCGTGAACGTCCTGCCCAGGAAGGAGACCGTCGTCCACCTGAGCGCCCGGGTCGGCGCGGTCGCGGGGGCGCAGGTGCGGGACCTGGCGACGACTGCCTGCGCCCGCAGGAGCGCGGCCGGCCCCGTGCTGGTCTGCGCCACGGACGTCAACACCGTGGCTTCGCCGGAGACGACCGACTGGGTCCTGCCGATCTCACTGGCCTCCGCCGCCGCGGCCGGGCTGGCCACTACCGCGTTCCTACTCCGTCGCCGTCGCCGCCGGGCCCAGCCGGCCTGACCCGCGCGAGAGTCCTGGTGCGGCGTTCCTCAGGGAACCGTCCTGACGGCCTCAGCCTCCCGGGCGCGCGTTCGCGACCTCCGTTGAGGAACGGAGCATCACCGCGTCCCGCGTCGGCGACACAGCCGTGGGGCCAGGCCGAGGCCGAGGAGCAGGAGCCCCGCCAGGACCGGTCCGAGCGGCAGGCCCGTGAACGGCAGCGCGGGCCTGCCCGGTCCCGCGCAGGGCCCGCCGACGGGACAGGGGATCGGCAGGGGCCGTTCCCAGCCCGGCCGGTGCGACGGCGCGGGAGACGACTCGGGCACCCGGGCGGACGAAGGGGTCCGGACGGGCGACGAGGTCCGGACGGGCGAGGGGATCGGCACCAGATCGGAACCGGGCGGCGACACCGGTTCCCGGCCGGGGACCGGTGTCGACTCCGGTACATGATCGGTGACGGCCCCCGGTTCCGGGCCGGGGCCGGCCTCCAATGCCGGTGCCGGTGCCGGTGCCGGTGCCACCCTCACCGGCTCCGTTCCGCAGTCGGGATCGGTCGACCCCGCGGAGCAGTTGGACTCGGGCCTCACGCCCACCACCTCGTCGCGCAGCACGGAGTCGCCCGGGGGAGGGTCGGCCACCGTGACGCGGTAGGTGATCGTCACCGCGGACTCCGCCGGAATGTCACCCCGCCAGTCGAGCACCGGCTCGGCGTAGCTGACGGTGCCCGAGGATGCCTCCACATCGCCGAACACCGCGTCGTCGAGCACCCCCGACAGATCGTCCGTGAGACGGGCTCCGGGGTACGCGATCCGCCCCGGGTTGGTGACCGTGATCGTGTAGGTCACGGTGTCACCCGCCTCGGGCTCCTCCGGCGCGAGCGTCCTGCTGATCGTCACACCCTCCACCGCGACCCGCTGCGCACAGCCGAGGCTCGCCCCGGGAACGGGCTCACCGAGCCTGGCCGGTCCCGGCGCCGGTCCGGGGCAGTTCGTCCCGCCCCCGCGAGCCTGGACGGCGCCGTCCAGCACCCGGTCCCCGGTGTCGGGGGTGTTCACGGTCACGCTGTAGGTGATCGTGACCGTCTCGCCCGCCGGGATGTCACCGGTCCAGGCCAGCTTCGACGCGCCGTACGAGACGGTTCCATCCGTGGCCCGCGCGTCGCCGTTGTAGATCGCGTCGTCGAGCACCCGGGAGAGTTCCCCGGTGAGCGCGGCCCCCTGATAGGCGGCGGTGCCGACATTGCCCACGGTGACCGTGTACGCGACCACCTCGCCGGGATCGACCGTCTCCCGGTCCGCGGTCATCAGGACGTACAGCAGCGGCAGGCCGGGCGCGTCGAGGTTGCCGCAGGCGGGATCGGTGGAACCGGCCTCGCAGTTGGAACCCTCGCCACCGACCAGTTCGCCGGAGAGCCGCAGGTCCCCCGCCGGAGGATCGTTCACCGTGACTCCGTAGCTGACCGTCACCGTCCGACCGGCGGCCACGTCCCCCGACCAGGTCACCCTGGACTCGGCGAAGGAGACCGTGCCCGAGGTGGCCGACTCGTCGTGGTCGAAGTCCGCGTCGTCGAGCACGCCCGACAGGTCGTCGGTGAAGGTGAAGTCCGGCCGGTCGTCGTCACCGGTGTTGCGCAGTTCGACGGTGTAGGTGATCTTCTGCCCGGGCCTGGCGAGGACGGGCGAGGTCGTCTTGGTGATCTCGACCCCCGCCTCCACTGGAGCGGGCAAGGACCTCCCACCGGACTTGGCGAGAACAGTCGAGACCGTCTTGCCGGCCCCGGCCACCGCCTCCGCCGCCTCCACCGGAGCGGACAGGGCTCTCTCGCCGGCCTCCGATCTCACCGTGGCCGGCGGGGACGGCGGCGTCTCCGTCCCGGTCTGGGGCGGGGCGGAGACGACCAACGGCGTCGCGAGCATCGCGAGCGCGACCCCCCACGCGGCGAATCCGTCGGCTCGCCGCTCGGAAACGCGACGTGACCGGGTATCGGTACCTATCACCAAAGCCCCTTGCTGACCCCTTGTCCACGATCCCGCCGGGGGGCTCAAGATCAACCGACTCGGGGTGGGATACCCGGGCGGCCGGGGTCTCACCGGAGTCGATGGCAAACATCTGTCCTACCCGCACCCAAGGCCGTCGCCGAGTCAGTACAGGAGGGAGCGAAGCGGTAACCGCGGATCTTCAGCACCGGTCATGACATGGCAGGTGTTTTCCCTCAGACCCCACATCCGTACTTGTCATGAGAGACCACTTTCATCCGTGTTCGCAGCGCGGACACCCTCCCAGACCGCTCGGTGATACACGTCACACGCCCTCGCCTTCCGTGGCATGATGGTCCCCCCACAGGAGTTGTAATGATTTTCATAATCAGATTGGATCGTCGTCGTGAGGGTGGCATTCGTCGGCAAGGGCGGCAGCGGCAAGACGACTCTGTCGGCGCTGTTCTCGAGATACACAGCGAGCCGGGGCGGTCCCGTCGTGGCCGTCGACGCCGACATCAACCAGCACCTGGGCATGGCGCTGGGAGTGGTCGATGGCGCGTTGCCAAGACCGATGGGCTCGCACCTGACCGAGATCAAGGAGTACCTGCGAGGTGACAACCCCCGCATCTCCTCGGCCTCGGCGATGGTCAAGACCACCCCGCCGGGGCGCGGCTCACGACTGCTCCGCCTCGACGAGCGGAACGACCCGGTCCACGGCGGATTCGCCGCCGCCGCACCCGAGGGGCCCCTGCTGATGGTCACCGGGCCGTTCAGCGAGGATGACCTGGGAGTGGCGTGCTACCACTCCAAGGTCGGCGCCGTGGAGCTGTATCTCAACCATCTGCTCGACGGCGCGGGTGAGTACGTCGTGGTCGACATGACGGCCGGGGCCGACTCATTCGCCTCGGGGCTGTTCACCCGCTTCGACATGACCTTCCTGGTGGCCGAGCCGACCCGTCAGGGCGTGAGCGTCTACCGGCAGTACCGTGACTACGCCGCCGACTACGGCGTGCCGATCGCGGTGGTGGGCAACAAGGTCCATGGCCCTGGGGACGTGTCGTTCCTGCGCGAGCAGGTCGGCGACGACCTGCTCGTCTGCCTGGAGCACTCCGCGGCGATCCGCGCGATGGAGCAGGGCCGCCCCTTCACCCTCTCCGACCTCGAGGTGGCCAACTCCCGGGCCTTGGGCACGCTCCTCGACCATCTCGACGCCCAGGAGAAGGACTGGGACCGCTTCGGCCGCCAGGCCGTGCGGTTCCACCTCCGCAATGCCGAGGCCTGGGCGAACAGGGCCACGGGTGAGGATCTGGCGGCCCAGATCGACCCCGACTTCGTCTTCGGGCCCACGCGAGTGTCGCTCTCCGGCTAGATGGAGCGATCACCACGCCCGACCTAGTGTCTGATTGATCCCCTTCCGAGAGGAGAACGCAGTATGTCGCTGACCGTTTCGAACGATCTTCTCGACCAGGCCAGGACCGGTGAGGTGGACGACGCGGTTTTTGTCACCTGCGTCAGAGACTCACTGCCCTACGCCTGGTCGCTGATCAGCGACCTGGTCAAACAGCGTGAACATACCGGTGCCGAATTCGCCGACAACACCGTGCCGCCGCCGGACGAGGCCGCCCGCGGCCAGCTCCTGCGCGCGCTCGCCAGCGACGCCATGCGTGGCGCCCTGGAGCGGCACTTCGGGGTGCGGCTGGCCTTCCAGAACTGCCACCGGGTCGCGGTCTTCGACCCGGCCGCCACCGGGGCCCACGCGGACTTCATCACCGCCAGGTCTCAGATCCTCAACCAGACGCCCGAGCTCGTCGACTGCTGACGGGCGGCCTCATCCCGAGGCCTTCCTGCCCCGTGCCCGCCGCACCCGGCGGGCACGGCCGGAGAGCCTGGGCAGCACCTCGGCTCCCAACCGCCTGATGTTCTCAAGGGTGCGGGCGCTCTCGCCCGTACCCTCCACCATGAGGATCAGGTGCCGCAGGCCGGTGACCTCGGCGGTCCGCTCGATCCGCGCCACGCAGAGATCGGGCGAGCCGACCGGATGCGTCCCGCAGAGGAAGTCCACGTACTCCCCGATGTCGCGCGCCGGCCGCGCCCGCCCGTCCACCGGTACGTATCCCGCGAGACCCGGCTCCAGCCAGCGCGGCATGGCCTTCCGCATCTCCCGCACGGCCTGATCCGTCGTGTCGGCCACATAGCCCACGGCCGCCGCGACATGACCGGGCGGTGACAGCGGGCCGGCCGCCAGCGCACCGTAGTCGCGGATCATGGCAGCCTTCTCCCGATCCCCGACGTGCATGCCCAGCAGCATCGGCAGCCCGCGCTCGGCTGCGATCAGCACGGTCGCGGGAGAGGTGCACGCGACGATCGGCCTGATCCGGGCCGTCGGCACCATCGGCACCTGCCTGAAGGTGAAGAACTCCCCGCTCGCGGAGAGCGTGTCACGCGAGAGCGCCTCGCACAGCAGGTCGAGCGACTCGCGGAAGCCGCGCTCGAACCTTGCCAGGCCCGTGCCGAACACCTCCAGGTCCACCCACGGTCCGCCCCTGCCCACCCCCAGGGCGAACCGGCCCCCGGAGACCTGGTCGAGGATCGCCGCCTGCTCGGCCAGATCCACCGGATGCCGGGTGGACAGGACGCTCACCGCCGTCCCGACCCTGATCCTGGCGGTGCGCCCCAGCGCCACACCGGCCAGCGTCGCCGCCGACGGGCAGACGCCGTACGACATGAAGTGGTGCTCGGCGATCCACGCGTCATCGAATCCCGCCTCCTCCGCGGCCACGACCGCGTCCACAGTGTCGCGCAGCACCTCTCCCGGTTGCCGGCCGGGAAATCCCGCCGCGACCAGGAAGACTCCGATTCGCACTCTTCGATGATGTCCGATGTCCGCCGCTAGCCGAAGAGGTCGAGCTGGCCCTCACCGGCCAGTGGGTTGCGGTGCCTCTTGAGGTGGCGCCAGCGGGGCAGATCGTCCAGGTACGACCAGGACAGGCGGTGGTGCTCCGTCGGGCCGAGCTCGGCCAGGGCCGCCTGGTGAACCGGCGAGGGGTAGCCCGCGTTCTCGGCGAACCCGTACTCGGAGAAGCCCAGCGAGGTCATGTAGGTGTCCCTGCGAACCTTTGCGATCACGGAGGCCGCGGCCACGGAGACACAGGACAGGTCGCCCTTGACCTCGCACCGGACCGGCCAGGGCGCGCCCAGATAGTCGTGCTTGCCGTCCAGCACGACCACGTCGGGCCGGACGGGAAGCCCGGCCAGCGCCCTCCTGGCCGCCCTGCGCAGGGCCTCGGTCATCCCGAGCGCGTCGATCTCCTCGTGGGACGCCTCGCCGTACCCGATACCGGCCGCCCAGGCGGTGATCTCGGAGACCATGGCGGCGCGGCGGGCGGGGGTGAGCAGTTTGGAGTCGGTGAGGCCGGCGGGCGGTTCCGACAGGTCGGTGACCACGGCGCAGACCGCCACCGGGCCCGCCCAGGCCCCGCGCCCGACCTCGTCCACCCCGGCGACCAGCTTGGCACCGCCGTCGTTCAGCAATCGCTCTAGCGCGTAGGAGGGAGGCATGCGCCGACGTTACCGGCAGGGGAGCACGACCGCCTCCCGGTCCACCGTCATCTGGGCACGGGCTCGACCGCCTCCAGGTCGGCGGCGAGGAGCCTGGCGGCGACGTGGACGGCCCTGAGGGTGACGGAGACGGCAGGGCGGTGAACGCTGGAGGATCGGGCGACGGCGTGGACGGTCCGGCCGACCGGCGGGCCGGGCAGCCGGCGGACGACGATGCCCCGGACCCCCGCGGCCAGCGCCAGGGCGGGAACGGCCGCGATGCCGATGCCCTTGGCGACCAGACCGATGATCGTGCTCAGTCCCTCGAACTCCCAGGGCACCGGCCGATGGCCGCCGACGTCGGCCATCAGCCGGTCCACCGCCAGCCGGGAGGGCTCGCCGTCCGGGGTGGCCATCCAGGGCTCCTCCCTCAGCTCGCGCAGGTCGACGGGGATGTCGGGGGAGGCGAGCCGGTGCGTGCGCGGCACCACGAGCACCAGCGGATCGCGCAGCAGCGGGAAGATCCGCATGGTGTCCGGTTCGCGTATGCCGCCGTACCAGTCGTCGATCAGGGCGATGTCCACCTCACCCGACTGCACCTCGCGCATCCCGCGCCCCGAGCGCCCCTGCCCCATCCGCAGGGTGATCTCGCCGTGCCGGCGGAGCGTCCTGGTCAGTGCGGGCGCGAAGGCCACCGCGGCGGTGGGGAAGGCGGTCACGGTGACCCGTCCCGCCGGGGTGACGGCCTGGGCCGACAGGTCGGACTCGGCGCTCTCCACCAGGGCCAGGATGCGCTCGGCGTGCTCGACCAGGCGGCGCCCCGCGTCGGTCAGCTCCGCGCTCCTGGCGGTTCTGTCGATCAGTGCGGTCCCGGCCTGGCGCTCCAGCGCGGCCAGTTGCTGGGAGACCGCCGAGGGGCTGTAACCCAGGGATGCCGCGGTGGCGGCGATGCTACCCCGGCGGGCGAATTCGCAGATCAGCGCGAGTCTCCGCAAATCAAGCATCAGCTTTCCTTATGCCCACCCGCGAGAACCGAAGCTTGTCCTTACGCCCCTACCTCATCAGGGTTGGGAACGTTCCGCAACGAGGAAGGGAACCCCACGATGAACGTCACCCTTTCCGCCACCCTGGCGGCCAACGAGGACATCGAGCGAAGACGGCTCGCCGGGGAGCGCGTGCTGCATCTGGCCTTCGGAGAGGCGGGGCTGCCCGTTCATCCGGCTCTGCGCGAGCGGCTGGCCGCGGCGTCCGAGCACAACGGGTACGGGCCCGTCGCCGGCGCGCCGGTGCTGCGCGAGGCGGCCTCCGGTTACTGGTCGCGGCGGGGTCTGCCCACCGACCCGGAACTGGTGGTCTGCGGCCCCGGGAGCAAACCTCTGCTGTACGGCCTGCTGCTGGCGATCGGCGGCGACATCGTGCTGCCGATGCCGAGCTGGGTCAGCTACACCGCCCAGGCCGACCTGGTCGGGGCGCGTTCCCTGCTCGTTCCCACGCCCGACGGCGAGGGTGGGGTGCCCGACCCCGAGCGCGTGGCGGCGGCGGTCACGCACGCCCGCGCCCAGGGGCGCGACGTGCGTTCGCTGCTGGTCACACTGCCCGACAACCCCAGCGGCACGCTGGCCGGGGCGGCCACGATCCGGCGGATCGCCGAGGTCGCCCGCGAGCTCGACCTCACCATCATTTCCGACGAGATCTACCGCGACCTGGTCCACTCCCCGGCCACCGGCTTTCTCAGCCCCGCCGACGTGGCCCCCGAGCGGACCGTGATCACCAGCGGGCTCAGCAAGAGCCTGGCCCTGGGCGGCTGGCGGATCGGGGTGGCCCGGCTCCCGTCCGCGGGGCTGCGTGACCGGCTGCTGGCGATCGCGAGCGAGATCTGGTCCAGCCCGGCCGCACCCGTCCAGCAGGCGGCGGCGTACGCGTACACCGAACCGCCGGAGCTCGTCGAGCGGATCGGCGAGAGCCGCAGGCTGCACGGCGCGGTGGTGCGGGCGGTGCACGAGCGCCTCGTCCGCGCGGGCGTAAGGGTGGACGCGCCGCAGGGCGGCTTCTACCTCTATCCCGACTTCACCGGGCTGGACTTCGCGTCCTCCGCCGACCTGTCGGCGTATCTGCTCGACCGGCACGGCGTCGGGGTGCTTCCCGGCCACGTCTTCGGCGACGACCCGGCGGCCCTGCGGGCGCGGGTGGCGACCAGCCTCCTGTACGGCGAGACGACGCGGCGCCGGCTGGCCGCGCTCGGTGCTCCCGACCCCCTGGAACTGCCCTGGATCTCGGCCTCGCTGGACCAGTTGAGCGAGGCGTTGGCCGACCTGCGCGCCACCCGGCGGCCACCCCGCCCGCAGGTACCCGCCCCGCTCGTCGCGGCCCCCGCGACGGGGTGAGATCGCATCGCGGCCCCGCGTCGGCGACGCGCGTTCCAAGGGCGGATTTAGCGGCTCTGGCCTGGTCTTTCTTACCGCGGAGAGCCCTGAGGGCGGCGCTTCCCACGATGCTCGCCAAGATGTCTCGTGTCGTTTGGCATCAGGCAGGGGAAAGAGCCCTCATTATGTGCTCATGCCCGCTTCTGTCACCCTGTCCGGGCGCCTCGTGCGCCTGGAACCGCTCAGCCTCGCGGTCGTCGACGACCTCGTCGCCGCGGCGAGTGAAGACCGCTCTACCTACGGCTTCACTCGCGTCCCCAATGGCCGGGACGAGATGGTCTCCTACGTGGAGGCCACTCTGGCTGAGCAGGCGGAGGGCCGCACGATGCCCTTCGCCATCCGGTGGCTTCACACCGACCGTGTGGTCGGTGCCACCCGTCTCATGAACCTGGAGTACTGGCAGGGCCCCATGCCCTGGCCTCCGGGCACTCGTGGGGCGGTGGGCGATGTCCCGTCCGTGGCGGACATCGGTTACACCTGGCTCTCCGCCTCCGCGCAGGGAACCGGTGCCAACCGCGAGAGCAAGTACCTGATGCTCTCCCTCGCCTTCGAGACCTGGCAGGTCCACCGCATAACCCTCAAGGCCGACATACGGAACGTACAATCCCGGGCCGCCATCGAAGCCCTCGGCGCGCACCTCGACGGTGTGCGGCGGGCGGAGAGCCGAGGCGCCGACGACACGGTCCGAGATACCGCGTACTACTCGATCCTGAGCGACGAATGGCCGATCGTCCGAGAACGGCTGCGCGCGCGGATGGGCCTGTTCGAGGCCGCGTGAGACGCCCCTGAACAAGGGGTAACGCAAGGAGAACCAAATAAACCGACAAAAGCCATATAACGGTCAAAGCTCACTTTAACTACTTAATGGAACAAAAGGCCCGCCCGGGGTTCCGGGCGGGCCTGGTATTCGCCTGATGTCGTACGCGGGTCATGGGAGGCGTTCGTACGCCGCGCCACCGAGCGGGTCACGAGGTGGGATTACTCCTCGCCGTCGACCTCGTAGATGTAGCGCCACTTGCCGCACAGCGTCCTCTTGGCGTCGTGCTTGTCCCAGTAGCAGACCCTGACCTGCAGGTTTTCGACCTCTTCCCGAACGAAGTGGAAGGGGGTGTAACCCTGGGAGCCGCACTTGCGCGCCCAGTAGTAGCTCTCCTCGCCCTCGTGGTCCTCGACCTTGAACTGGACGTAGCCGCAGAGCCAGCCCGGCGAGTACCTGTCGTAGACCCTGCCCTGGACGTGGACGCTGTCGTCGTCCTCGGTCCAGACGCGCCCCTTGGCGCTGGCGCGGGAGTCGTCGTAGTACTTGGAGTAGTAGGAGCCCCAGAACTCGTCGTAGTCGCTGGAGGCGGCCGGGCCGGCGGTGGTAGTGGCGGCCGAGGCCGGAGAGGCGAGGGCCGGAACACCGATCGCGATGACGGCGGTGGCGGCGGCGAGACCGAGGAGTTTGCTGATCGAGCGGCGCATGATGGTTCTCTCCTTGAGGGGGCGGCTCCCGACTTCCTCTAGGAGCCATGGCTCATTGATAGACTCGCCCGCCTTCATCACGCTTACAGCGCCTTTATCCATACCTGCAATCCACCGACATGTCGGGCATGGCCGCCCCCGTATGGGGCCATGCCCGACAGCCACAGCATTGTGGACATGACTCAACAGCCGATTAACGTGCGATCAACGGCTCGGCGAACGGACAACCCTCTACTTACTGAGTCAGCAGAGTAGGATCTATCATTTGGCCATAAAACTTCCCATCGGGCGGAGATTCAAGAAATGGCTGTTCAGGGCAGCGGAGACGGATTACGGTTCGCCGTACTCGGTCCTGTCCAGGCCTGGCGTGACGGATCCGAACTCGACCTGGGCACTCCACTGCAACGTTCCATCCTGGCGATGCTCCTGCTGAGGGAGAACCGGGCGGTGACGCCGACCGAGATGATCGACGCGATCTGGGGGGACGACGCCCCGCCCCGCGCGCTCGGCGCCCTGCGCACCTACGTCTCCCGGCTGCGCGCGGTGCTGGAGCCGGACAGGTCCCCGCGCACCCGCCCCGAGCTGCTCACCTCCGTCGGCAGGGGGTACGCGCTGCGGCTGAACGGGATCGTCCTTGACCTGGTTCTCTTCGAGCGCGGCATCGCCGAGGCCGAGGTCGCGCGCCGCGCGGGCGACCTGGCGAAAGCCGCGGAGAGCCTGCGTGCGAGCCTGGCGCTGTGCACCGGCGAGCCGCTGGCCGGAGCCGTCGGCCCCTATGCCGAACACCAGCGCGACCGGCTCACCGAGCGCCGGATGAGCGTGCTGGAAGTCCTGATGGACCTGGACCTGGAGCTGGGCAGGCACGCCGACGTGCTGTCCGAGCTGATCGCGCTGACCGCCGACCATCCGCTGCGCGAGCGACTCCGCGCCCAGCTGATGCTGGCCTACTACCGCTGCGGGCGCAGGGCGGAGGCACTGGCCGCCTTCGCCGAGACCCGCGCCACGCTGATCGAGGAACTGGGCATCGAGCCCGGCCCCGACCTGATGAGCATGCACCAGCGCATTCTCACCGACGCCCCGACCCTCGCGCTCGCCCCTGCCGACCGACCCGCACGGCTCACGCCCGCCGAGACCGCACCGGCCGCCCCGGATCGGAGCCCGAAGCCGGAGCCGACGAGAACGCGGGGAACGCCGGTGGTCCCGGAACTGCCGCGCCCCGCACAGCTTCCCGCCGCCGTGAACGACTTCACCGGGCGCCGTCAGATCATCGCGCGGCTGCGCACGCTGCTGTCGGCCCAGGAGGGCTCCGAGGGCGTGCCCGTGGCGGCCATCTCCGGCATCGGCGGCGTGGGCAAGACGGCTCTGGCGGTGCATGTCGCCCATGCCATGCACGACCTGTTTCCCGATGGCCAGCTCTACGCCGACCTGCGCGGGTACGGCGTGGAGCCGACCGCGCCCGAGTCCGTGCTGGCCGCGTTCCTGCGTGGGCTCGGCCTGCCCGCCGACGCCATCCCCGACGGCCTGGCCGAGCGTTCCGCGCTGTTCCGCTCGCTCCTGGCCGATCGGCGGATGCTCGTGCTGCTGGACAACGCCCGCGACGCCGCGCAGGTGGGCCAGCTGCTCCCCGGTTCGGCCGGGTGCGCGGCGATCGTGACCAGTCGCGGCAAACTCGCCGACCTGGCCTCGGCCCGGCTGATCGACCTGGACGTCATGGAGCCTGAGGAGGCTCTCGCGCTGTTCGGCACCGTCGCCGGCACCGAGAGGGTGGAAGCGGAACGCGCCGCCGCCATGGACGTGGTCGCCGCCTGCGGTTTCCTGCCGCTCGCGGTGCGAATCGTGGCGGCGCGTCTGGCCGCCCGGCCGTCCTGGACCGTCGCCTCCCTGGTTCCCCGGCTGGCCGACGAACGCCGTCGTCTGGACGAGATGCGCGTGGGAGACCTCGCGGTGGAGGCGACCTTCGCCCTCGGGTACGGCCAGCTCAGTCCGGCTCAGGCCCGCGCGTTCCGGCTGCTCTCCCTGCCCGGGGGCCCGGACATCTCGATCGGGGCCGCCTCCGGGCTGCTCGCGCTGGAGGCGATGGACACCGAGGACGTCCTGGAGTCCCTGGTGGACGCCAGCCTGCTTGAGGCCCCGGCCCCTGGCCGTTACCGCTTCCACGACCTGCTCAAGCTCTTCGCCCGCCGGGTCGCGGAACGGGCCGAGGGCACGGTGGAGGGGGATGGCGGTCAGGATGGCGGGGAGCGGCGCGGGTCCGGGGTGAGCGTGGCCATCGGCGGGGAGGGCGCGGCGGCGCTGGCCCGGCTGCTCGACTTCTACCTGGCGTCCGCGCGCTCGGCGCACCGCCTCGCCTACGAGGGCAGCACGATCGCCGACCAGCTGGGGGTCACCGGTACCGGCCACGCCTTCGCCTCCGCCGACGAGGCTGTGGCCTGGCTGTCGGTGGAGGCGGAGTCGCTGTTCGCGTCGATCGTCCAGGTGACCCGCGCGAACCAGGCCGAGGCACTGCTGCCGGGGGCCGACCTGCTGCTCGCCATGGAGCCGCTGCTGGAGTCGGGGAGCCACGGCCGCGAATTCGAGAGCCGGACGCGGGAGATGCTGGCCGTGGCGCGACGGCTCGGTGCCGTCTCCAGCGAGCTGCGCTGCCGCTACGTGCTGGGCCGGGTGCTGTTCGGCACCAACCGGCTGGCCGAGGCCGAGGAGGAGTTCCGTGCCTCCCTGGAGCTGTCGGCCGGGGGCGATCGCATCGTTGTCGGTGAGGTACTGAACGCGTTGGCCGTCGTGGCCGGGCGCCGACGCCGCCACGTGGAGGCCCTGGCCTGGTTCAGCTCGGCGCGCGAGGCGTTCAGGGAGGTCGGAGCGCGGGGCGGGGAGGCGCTGACACTCAGCTACTCCGCCCGCGACCACCTGTTCCTGGAGCAGCCGCAGGAGGCGATCGCCGCCGCCGAGCAGGGGCTGGCCCTGTTCATCGAGATGGGCTCCAGCGCCGGCACCGCCAGGGCCCGCTACCACCTGGGGATGATCCTGTCGCGGGTCGGCCGGTTGAACGAGGCGGTCCATCACCATGCCGAGTGCCTCGCCTTCTTCCGGGCCAGCAGGCAGCGGGTCTGGGAGCAGCGGGTCTGTTCCCGGCTGGCCGAGACCTTCATCCACGCGGGCCGCTTCACGGACGCGACCCGTCACGCGGAGCAGGCGCTTACCGTGAGCCGGGAGATCAGCCACCCGTACGGTGAGGCGCAGGCTCTGTGGGTGCTAGGCAAGGCGCTCAACGGTCTCGGCAGCACCGGCCGCGGGCGCGACTGCCTCGAACGTGCCCACGACCTGTTCAGCAGGCTCGGCGCACCCGAGGCCGAGGATCTGCGCCTTCTGCTGGAGCGCGACCAGGTCGACAGCTAATCCAAGATCATCATAAAGATCATCATCAAGTCGCGTCATCCAAACATGGTTGATCACTGGCATACCCCTCGAAGTCGGTCCGCGGTCCGGGATGAACATGGAAGCCCGGCCGGCCGCCTGGCCCCGGGCGACGTGTAGGGGGCCCGGTCATCCGGTACGTCGCCCGCGGGCCGGCCGCCTCACAGTGGCAGCCGGCCGGACTTTGCACGGACCCTTCACCCCCCGAGTCCGTGCCCCACGCCCAGAGCTTCCCCCGCCGGGTTTGACATCCGATTGACAGGCAATAGCGGCGTTATCCACAGTCTGTGGATAATCACCCTGTGGATATGTGGAAAAACCCCTCGGCAATCAGCGGACGGAGCACGGCAGGGGCCTTGGCCCGCAGGTCATCGGGGTCCTCACCGGTGAGTTCCGCGATCGCGTCGAGCAGCGGGGCCAGTGGATAGTCACCGTCACAGACCCCCGCGAGGGCGGCTTCCACGGTCCCGACCCGCGTGCTGCGGCGCAGCCTCCCGGTCTGCCTCAGCACGATCCGTGCCGGGTCCTCGGCTCCGGGCGGTCCGCTCCGCTCCTCCAGCACTCCCTCGGCGACCGCCAGCCTGGCGCCCAGCAACTGGGCGTCGGTCAGCCGGTGCGCCGTGGTGATCGCGCCGAGCACCTCGTCCACGTATCC
Organism: Streptosporangium sp. CA-115845; assembly: GCF_050943795.1. NCBI lineage: Bacteria > Bacillati > Actinomycetota > Actinomycetes > Streptosporangiales > Streptosporangiaceae > Streptosporangium > Streptosporangium sp. CA-115845. The sequence continues at coordinate 9,995,632 of NZ_CP191988.1, forward strand.
GCCGACCGGCAACTCCACCGGCAGGCCGTACTCCTCCACCCGCACGACCGGGTCAAGGCTCCCGGAGTCGTGCAGCGTGATCCAGCCGAAGCCGATCCCGGTGACGTTCTCGGAGTCGAACCAGCCGAGCCAGTCGTCGTAGAGCTCGCGGTAGCGCGGGGTGCCCTGCTCGGCGGCGTCCCTCAGCCACAGCTCGACGTACTCGGCGGGATCCTGCACGTCGCGCTGGACCGCCCAGCCGTCACAGCCGGTCCCGGCGAGCCAGCCGCCCACCCGGTCACGCCAGTCCTCGCCGTCGACGTGCAGCCAGTTGGCCAGCAGGTGGCAGGTGCCGCCGGGTGCGAGGTGGCCCGGCGCCCGCCGTACGAGGTCGCGGCAGAAGTCGTCGGCGGGCAGGCCCGACTCCCGGTAGGTGAACCGGCCGGCCGGGGAGATCACGAACGGCGGGTTGGAGACGACCAGGTCGAAGCGTTCGCCCTGGACGGGATCGAACATGGAACCCTGCCGCGCCTCGACCCCGGTGATCCCGGACAGCGCCCAGCTCAACCGGGCCAGCTCCAGCGCGCGCGGGTTGACGTCGGTGGCCGTTATCTCCTCGGCGCGGCCGTTCAGATGGAGCACCTGGACCCCGCATCCGGTACCGAGATCCAGAGCACGCCCGACCGGGCGATGTGAGGCCAGCTGGGCGAGGTTCGCCGAGGCTCCCCCCGCGCCGACGACGTGGTCCGGGCGCAGGGCGGGGTCGCCCGGCCTGACCTTGCGGTCGGAGACCACGTAACCACCGGTCTCCCAGGGCTGCAGGTGAACCGTGGAGGTGACCCACCCGCCCTCGACGGTCACCAGTCCCGCGGCGGCCAGTTCCTCCAGTGGGAGGCCCGCCGGTGCCCCTCGCGCCTCCATGGGGGCGCCGAGCCACCACAGCCGGATCAGGGTGCCGAGCGGGTCACCCTGGCCGGTGACGCGCAGGGCGGGCACCGTCTCCTCACGAGAGAGCGCGGTGGCGGCGACGTCACCGAGTCGCTCGCGGACGCCGTCGATGGTGTAGCCGGTGTCGAGCAGGAGCTCTCTGAGCCGGTCCAGCAGATCGTTCACCGGGCAATCCTCGCACCGGGCACGTCCGGCTGCTCCGAGTGATGAGACTGTTACACACCGGGGTAAGCATTCTGCAAGCGGACTTCAACCGGGAGGCGGTACTTCTTGGTAGCTGCACCATCCGTTCCAAAGGATCCGTGATGCTGATCCCTTGCTTCGCCTGTGAGTCCCGTTTTCGCCCTGATGAGTATTTTCGCGCCTGCCACGACTACTGCCGAGGCAAGGACCTGGTCGCCTGGACCTGTCCGCGATGTGGCAATCAGGATGAGTTACGAGTCTTCCCCGGAGAGCTGGGGTTCGGCTACGCCAGGCGCGGCAGGTTCGACGTCTCCGACCGGGTGCGCGTGCCCGGCCTGCGGCGCCGGCGTCAGGACCTGCGACTGGACATCTCGCTCGACAAGGACGTCTGGCGGGTGTCGACGCGGATGCGCCAGCTGGCGGGCACGCGCTGAACCCGCTCCGGCCGGGCAGGAACGGTGACGACGGTCAGGAGCCCTGCTGCCGCAGGCTCTGCCAGGCCGCCTCACAGAGGCCGCCGATCTCCTCGGAGGTGGGCTGGTGCGCCCCGGCGAACCACAGGCGGCACATCTCGTTGGCCGGTCCAAGCCAGAGCACGTAGCACATCGTCGGATGGACGGGCTGGAGCAGCCCGTTCTTCATGTGCGGGCGCCACCAGTCGGAGACCGTTCTGAAGAACGCCCTGCGCGACTCCGACACCTCGGTGCCGCCCGGCTCCTCGCGCCTGGGCGGCCGCTCACTGATCAGCAGGTGGGCGCGCTCGCGATGCTCGCCGCACCAGGACATGTGCAGCGCGACGATGGCCTCGATGCCCTCCCTCGCCCCCTCGTGGCGATGGAGCTCGGCGAGGAACGCGTCCTGGTACATGCGCAGGGTCTCGGCGTACAGGACGCCGAAGACATGTTCCTTGCTGGCGAAGTGGTGATAGAAGCTGCCGACGCTGACGCCGCTCTCCTCCCGGAGGCTGGCCAGCGTGGTGGCCGAGACACCATCTTGGCTGAATCGTCGTAGGGCGCCCTCGACGATCCTGGTGCGGCCGTCGCGTCCGTTCTTGGCAGTCTTCACGACTCCAATGGTGAGGCACCAGAACCTTATTCCGCAAACTGGGCGGGAAACGGCTTGGACCACGCCGATCATACCGCCTTGATCGCGACACCGCGCCACCGCCCCGGAAGCCCTGCCACATGCTCGCGTCCCGGCACGGGGACTCCTCAGCGCAGGATTCTCGCGGTCACCTCCACCGTGCCACAGGAGGCGCGCATGGTCGCCTCAGGCCACATCTTGCGGATCATCGCCAGCACCGTGCGGTTGTCTCCGAGCACGTCCATCCCCACCGTCCCGGCCCCCCGGGCCGCCGCGCGGCGCATCAGCGCACGGACGAGCCGGGAGCCGAGCCCCACCCCCTGCCACTCGTCGCCCACCACCACGGCGATCTCGATGTCGGTCGCCTCTCCCTGGCTCCGGTGGCTCATCGCGTGCCCGACGACGAGGTCCCCGCGTACCGCGAGCAGCGCGTCGCACCGTTCGTCCACGGCCAGAAGCGCCCTGACAAAGCCCGCGCCGGGACGGCTCACCCCGGTGAAGAATCGCCGTGCCTGCGTCCAGGACGACAGCCCCCCGAGGAAGCGACGGACCCGTTCCTCGTCATCCGGCCGCGCGGGCCGGATCTCGACAGCCTTCCAGGACCCGGCCACGACGTCCACGGGCACGGGCGGTGCCGAGGCCTGGCACGGCGACGCCAGCTGAGTTCGCATCATGGACTCAGATTCTCGCAGGAGAGCTGAGTATGTCAAGTAGACTTAGATGAGCGTTGGAGGTGGCGCCATGGCGACTTACGATTCGCACATGAGTGAGGCGGCTCCCGGCAACCTGCCCCTGCGACTGGAGAACTGTTCCATCGAGCGCGCCCTTGGCATTGTCGGCGAGAAGTGGACGTTCCTGGTGCTGCGCGAGGCGTTCAGCGGGGTACGGCGCTTCGCCGACATGCAGGCCGCCACGGGAGCGCCCAGGCAGGTACTCAGCGCCAGGCTGGCCCGGCTCGTGGAGGAGGGGCTGCTGCGCAAGGTGCCCTACCGCGAACCCGGGCAACGGCAGCGCGACGAATACCGGCTGACCCAGATGGGTCTCGACCTCTACCCGACCCTGGTGGCCCTGATGCGGTGGGGCGACAGGTATCTCAGCGACCACGAGGGGCCGCCGATACTCCTCGCCCACCGTGGCTGCGGCGCGCCGATCGAGCAGCACTTCCGCTGCGCCGAGGGGCACGAGGTGTCCGGCCCGAGAGAGGTCACCCCGCTTCCCGGACCCGGCATGCGCCTCAGCCCTCCAACCCCCGCGTCTCCAGCCCCCGCAGGCAGTGCCGGAGGCTGAGCACCGAGATCAGTGCCGCACCACCGAGCAGCACCGCGACCGCCGAGGTGCGCACCAGAAGGTAGGTCTCCAGAGTCTGGCTGAGCAGCAGCCACAGGCTCAGCACCGCGTTCAGCAGTTGCGCGCAACCCCACAGCACCGACTGCGACACGAAGAAACGGCGCATCCGCGGGTGCTCCGTCACCTGGTCGGGCAGCGGCACGAGATCGGCCACCACCCGCCGGATCAGCGGCCGCCGCAACGGCGCGGTGAGCAGGAAACCCATGCTCACGCAGAACACCCCGAGGCAGGGCTGGAGGAAGAACACGATGGGGTTGCCCGTCGCCACGGTCAGCACCACCCTGACGGTGATCGTGCCCGCCGCCAGCATGAGCGTGCCGGGCGCCTCGCTCCGCCTGACCAGTCGCCAGGCGACCCCGCCGTAGACCCAGAGCGCCGCCACCGCGAGCGCGACGTGCGAGTTGGTGAAGATCAGTGCGACGTAGAAGACGAGAACGGGAAGCATCATGCTCTCGAACACCCTGGGGGCGGCATGCCGCAACAGGGCGCCGAGACGGGGGAGTGCGATCGGAGCCGTGGGAGCGGGCATGAGCACAGTCATCAGGAGCAGGCTCCGAGGGTGGTGGAACGTCCCGGGGGATATTTCAGCCGACCATATGCGATGTCCGAAGTGTCCACGGATTTTTCCATGACATCCGACGATCGCGCGGTTCCGGGCACCTTACTACGCCCGCAGGCACCCCCCGCCACTCCCAAAAGCGCACTCGGAGAACGGGGCGGCACTCCCGATGCCTACTCTTGAGAGCGTGTACCGGTTTCTGCTGACTCCCCGATGGCTGGCTCTGCACGTGGTGGTGTTGCTGGTCATCCCCGCTTTCGTGCTGCTGGGCCAGTGGCAGTTCGGGCGTTTCACGGAAAGATCCACCAGCAGCGACCAGATCACTCGCAACCTCGCCACCGCCCCCGTCGCCGTGGAAGAGCTGACCTCGCCCGGCGGCACCGTCTCCGTGCAGGACAAGTACCGCCCCGTCACGGTCGGCGGCAGGTACGACGCGGACGCCCAGCTCCTGGTCAGGCGCCGCACCCAGAACAAGGTGGTCGGCTTCTACGTGCTGACCCCGCTGATCTCCCCGAACGGCACCGGTGTGCTGGTGAACCGGGGCTGGGTCAAGGCGGGTGCCACGGCCGACGCCCTCCCCGAGGTCCCCGCCCCATCCTCGGGTGAGGTAACTGTCACCGGCAGGCTACGGCCCACCGAGACCGAGGAGACCTCGGGCATCCGGGACCGAGCGGGCCTGCCCACGGGCCAGGTCCTACTGATCAACACCGAGGCGATCGGCAGCCGCCTGCCGTACCGGCTTCTCGGCGGGTATGTCGAGTTGACCGGGCAGTCGCCCGCGGCCACCACCGCGCCGGAACCCGTCCCGGCGCCGGACGTCGGCGGGGGAGGCGGGCTCAACCTGGCGTACGGCGTGCAGTGGTGGCTGTTCATCGGGATCGCGATCGGCGGCTGGGCGCTGCTGATCCGCAGGGAGGCCGCCGACCTCAGGGCCGCGGCCACCGTCGCGCCGGCCACGACCGGCGGTCCGGAGCCCGGCGACCCCGCCGAACTCCCGGACGCCCCCGAGCGGACCGCACCGGCGGAACAGGCCGCACCGGCTGAGCGGGCCGGCACCTGACGAAGAACCCGCCTGAACACCGGCACCCAGGTGCGGACCCGGCGGAAAGCCGCGGAGCCTAGCCGCCGACGAGGTTCAGCAGCGTGCCGGCGCCCAACGCCAGACCCGTGGAGAGCAGGCCCACCCCGATCGCCAGCAGGAAACCCCGCACCCCGCCGAGCCGCTCGCGCGGCGCGGGGCGCCGCCCGGCCTCGAACCAGAGCGGGCGGGGTTCGAGCAGCAGGAACAGCATCGCTCCGGCCTGCCCGACGGTGAAGATCCAGAGCCAGGCCCACCGGTTGCCCAGCCTGGGCGTCGAGCCAAGCATGATCAGAAAGGTAAGCAGCCAGGCTCCGACGACCCACACGCCGCCGACGGACGTCGGCACCTCGCGGGCCCAGAAGGGTATGAACTTCCATTCATCGGAGTCATCCAGCTCGGTCATCCTGACCTGGCTCCGGCCCAGGTCGCCTCTGAGGTCTGCCCTCGTATAGGCGGCCGGGCCCGCCAGGAGCGTCTCCGGGCCGATCTCGCACCAGATCAGCGGGCCCTGGGCCCATCGGATCCGGTGGATCGCCCCGGCCTGCTCGTCGTACTCGATGAGGGAGAGGCGGTCGACCGCCCCCGCGGCGCGGAGTTCGGCCCGCGTCGCCGTCAGGGGCGTGAGGCTCAGCACGGTGACCAGGACGCCGAAGAGCAGGACGAGCAGGAGCACCGTCCGGACGGTCAGCCCGAGGATCCGCCAACCGCGCCGGACTTCGACCGCTTCAGGAGCCATGCCTTATTTACTACTTCATGGTCATGCATTAACCATCGCCATACCGAAAAGAAGCGCCACCGCGATCGCGAACCCCCGCGTGCCGTCGATTCTGGCCGGTGCGGGCAGCACCTCGTACGGCCCGCGCCACAGGGGATGGGGCTCCAGCAGGACGTAGAGCAGCGAGCCGCCGGTGAGGAACATCCAGAACCACGCCCAGCGGCTGGCGTAGCGGGGGTTCGGCCGGGTCAGCATGAGCAGCCAGGCCAGCACCTCCGCCGCCACCGCCACCGGGCCGAAGGGTTCCCACCAGCGCCCATAGGCGGGCGAGCCCGTCAGACCGCCGAAGCCCTCGGTGCGCACGATCTCCACGCCGGGGTCGGCCGCGGCGCGCACCTGGGCCAGGAAGGCCCCCTGGCGGCGCTCAAGGGCCTCGGGGACCAGCCGGGTGGTCTCGGGGTCCCAGACGTCGTCGGGCTGGTCGAAGCGGGCCTGGCTCCAGGAGAGCGGCCCGTGCGACCACGTCAGCGTGCCGTAGGCGGGCCAGTTGCGGTCGTAGACGACCTTGGTCACCCCGCCCGCCCGCAGGTCCGAGATGAGCTCCGAGGCGGGCCGCAGGGGTGGCGCCTGGTTGAGGTGGACGACCACCGTGGAGATCGCGAGCACGAACAGCAGTGCCAGACGCACGACATACGGTATGTCGCCCCGTGCCGGAACCACCACTCGCATCTCTGCCCCCGTCACGCGAGATCCACCGCCAGACAGGCTAGCCGGTGGTCCTGTAGGGCGCCGGTAAGAGACGTCTTGGGAGACAGAGATACCAACCGGAGACCTTGCGGCTTGAACAGTGTTATTCCAGCGTCATACGGTTGACCGTGTGACTACGCCGCTGCTCCCCGACCCCGAGCCCAGGCGGCGGGACTATGTGATCATTTCGGCCGACGACCACCTGATCGAGCCGCCCGACATGTTCGACGACCGGCTGCCGGAGAAGTACGCCGAACTGGCTCCCAAGGTGGTCGAGACCGACTCGGGTCATCAGGTCTGGCGCTACGGCGGTGCCACCTATCCCTGCGCCGGGCTCGACGTGGGCGCCGGTCTGCCCCGCGAGCAGTGGACGCTCGACCCGGTGCGGTTCGAGCACATGCGTCCCGGCTGCCACGACATCGAGGCCCGAATCGAGGACATGGACCGCGCCGGCGTCTGGGCCGCGCTCTGCTTCCCCGGCATGCTGGCCGGGCAGTCGGGCATGGTCTTCGCCAAGACCCGCGACCAGGAACTCGGCCTGGCGATCCTGCGCGCGTGGAACGACTGGCACGTGGACGTCTGGGCGGGCACCTATCCGGAGCGGATCATCGCCCTGCAGCTGCCCTGGCTGACCGACCCCGAGATCGCCGCCAAGGAGATCCGCGACAACGCGGCGCGTGGTTTCAAGGCGGTGCTCTTCCCCGAGTTCCCCACCCGGCTACGTCTGCCGTCCATCCACAGCGACCACTGGGACCCGTTCTTCCAGGCCTGTGAGGAGACGGGAACGGTCGTCTGCCTGAACGCCGGCGCCGGCTCCTGGGCACCCGTTCCCTCACCGGACACCCCGATCGAGGCGATCACCACACTGATGCCGGCGAGCGCCATGTTCGCCTGTGCCGACTGGCTCTGGTCGGGCATCCCGCTGCGCTTCCCCGCGCTGCGGATCCTCATCGTGGAGGGGGGCGTGGGCTGGCTGCCGATGCTCGCCGAGCGGGCCGACTACGCGCTCGACCACCCGGTGGCCGGTGAGGCCTCCTGGGAGGGTGGCCTGAAGCCCAGCGAGGTGCTGCGCAGAAACTTCTTCTTCGGCACGCTCAACGACCACGCCCTGTCCGGGGTGCGGCTCGCCGTCGGGCTGGAGCACGTGCTGCTGGAGAGCGGCTATCCCCACTCCGACTCCACCTGGCCCGACACCCAGCAGGCCATCGCGACGAACCTGGGCAGCCTGCCGCCCGCCGACATCGCCCGGGTGGCCTACGGCAACGCCGCCCGCCTGTTCGGCCACCCGCTGCCCTCTCGCGCCTGGCTCAGGATGGAACAGCTCTGACCCGGTCACGCTCCCAGTCGACGTAGCGTCCGCCCTCGCCGAGCAGGGAACTCATCAGCCACAGGAAGACGCCGAAGTCGTCGGCCACCCCGATGAGAACCAGGAAGTCGGGGATGACGTCGACCGGCGAGATGATGTAGAGCACGCCAAGGCCCATCATGGCCAGCTTGCCCTTGCTCATACCGGGGTACTGCCCGCGCATGACCGCGCCGATCATCCTGGGGAGAGCGCGCAGGCGAGCGCCGAGACCGGGTGAGCCCGGCTTCGACACGTTCCTGTACGTCTTCCACGCCTGTGCCGCGCGCGCCGCCTTCGCCATGGGGATTCCTCTCGGAAGCACGTTCGCCTGGTGGCGTATTACCCCACCACCTCACGATATAACGCGTGGTTTTCCGATACGGTTCCCGAACGCCCGCCGCGACCGGGACGATCACACCCCCGCCGCCGCTCCCGTCCATCCGTTCCCCGGTATCACCAAATATCCCGAAAAAATCGCGTCAGCGCATCGCCGGGTGCTGGAAGGGCCGCCCCTCCTCGATCTGGGCGGCCACCCGGATGAGCAGATCCTCCCGTCCCGCCGCGGCGACCAGTTGCACGCCTACCGGCAGACCGTCCGTGGTGCGGTGCAGCGGCAGGGAGATCGCGGGCTGCCCGGTGGCGTTGATCGGCGAGGTGAACGCCACCGCCTGGTTGGTCAGGCCCCGCGAGAGGCTGACGTCGTCCGCGGGCAGCCGGCCGAGGCGGAAGGGCGCCACCCCCAGGGACGGCATGAGCAGCAGGTCGTGGGATTCCCACCAGACGGCCATCCGCCGCCGGAACCCGTCGATCCAGTCGCGCGCGGCCAGGTAGCCGACCGCACCGAGCTCGCGACCCGCCGCGCCCAGGATCCGGTTGCGCGTCTCCAACTCGTCCAGCTCCACGGGTCTGCCGCGCCAGCGCCCGATGTCCTCCAGGTCGGCGGCCACGTGAGCGGCGACGACAGTACCGAAGTGCGCGGCGAAGCCGTCCTCGGCGAGCGCGGGCGGTCCCCCCGGCTCGACCTCGTGCCCCAGCGCCGCCAGCAGCCCGGCGGCCCCGGTGACCGCGGCCACCAGGTCCGCCTCGGGCGGGACGGTCCCGTCCGGATGTTCGGTGAGGAAACCGATCCGCAGCCGCCCGGGGTCGGCTCCGACCTCCTCGGCGAGCGGGCGCCGCCAGGCGGACGCGCCGTACGGATCGCCCGGCATCGTCCCCGCGACCACGTCGAGGGTCGCCGCGCTGTCCCTGACCGTACGGCAGAGCAGGCCCGCGGCCGAGAAGCCCGCCCAGGGCTCGCCCGCCGACGGCCCTGAGCTGACCCTGCCCCTGCTGGGCTTCAGCCCGACCAGCCCGCACATGCTCGCCGGGATCCGGATCGATCCGCCGCCGTCGCTGGCCGTGGCCACCGCGACCATGCCCGCCGCCACCGCCGCCGCGGATCCCCCGCTCGACCCGCCACTGCTGTAGCGGAGGTCGTACGGGTTGCGGGTCGGGCCGAACGCCACCGGCTCGGTGCTGATCGCGGTGCCGAACTCCGGAGTGTTGGTCCGGCCCAGGATCGTGAACCCCGCCCGGCGCAGCTTGGCCACCGCGTAACCGTCGCGCTCCGCCGAGATCCCGTCGAGGGTGCGCGATCCCGCACGGTACGGCTCACCGGCCATGCCCCAGCCCAGATCCTTCAGCAGTGTCGGCACCCCCGCGAAGGGGGCGTCGAGCTCGACCTTGTCCGCCTCCTCCAGTGCCCGCTCGAACCTGCGGTGGACCACCGCGTTGATCGCGCCGTCACACGCCTCGATCCGCGCGATCGCCGCCTCGGCGAGCTCTCTCGGAGAGACCTCTCCCTTCCATACGGCCTGCGCCTGTGCGAGCGCGTCCAACTTCAACAGGTCGTGCAAGAGTCACTCCTCGGCGGGGGCCAGATCTCGTACGGCCTGCGTGATCGGAACCTCGCCACCGGGGATGGGGGCGAGAACCGGGGTGCTCAGACCGTTGCGCACATACTCCCTGATCCTGGCCCTGCACGTGGCGGCGTCGCCGTGCACGATGAGCTCGTCCACCACCTCGTCGGGGATGGCCTTGAGCGCCGCCTGCCGGTCGCCGGCCGCCCATGCCTCGTGCATCGGCCGCAGCACCTCCCCGCGCCCCAGCCAGTCGTGGAAGGCCGCGTAGACCGGGACCGTCAGATAGCTCGCGAGCATCCAGCGCCCGAGCTCGCGCACCTTCTCCGCGTCCTCGCTGACACATACGAACAGCCGGGCGATCAGCTCGGTCTCCTGCCCGACCTCGGCCCTGACCTTCAGCACGTCCTGCGGCGAGAGCCAGTTGGTGATCGCGCCGTCGGCCTCGTCGGCGGCCAGATGCAGCATGCGGGGGCGGAGCGCGGCGAGCACGATCTTCGGCGGGATCTTGGGGGCGCGCTCCAGCTTGAAACCCTTGACCTCGAACGTCTCGTACCGCTCGGTGACCTTCTCTCCCGCGAGGGCCTTGCGCAGGAAGCGCAGGGTGTCTCTGGTCCTGGCGAACGGTTTGACGAACGCTCCGGCGTTCCAGCGCTCCACGATGGCCGGGGAGGAGGCCCCGATGCCCAGGACGAAGCGATCGGGGGCGAGGTCGGCGAGCGTCGCGGCGGACATGGCGAGCAGGCCGGGCCCCCGGGTGGAGACCGGGACGATCGCGCTGCCGAGCCGCATCCCCGGCGCCCATTCCGCGGCCATCGCCAGGGGCACGAAGCCGTCGACGCCGCTGACCTCGGCGGACCAGGCGTCGGTGTAGCCGAGCCCGGGGAGTTCGGCGATCAGATCCTTGGAACTGGCCAGTGAGCGGTCGTTGAAGGGAACCGTCATACCCCAGCGTGGGCCCGTAACCATCGTGCCGCCTCCATATCAGTGGTCGCCGCCCCGGGACCTTCCCCCTAGAACGACATTCTGATGTAGCTTGCCGCACCCGGCTGGGGGGTCGTCAATAGGGTGACTGTACCAACCAGACGGTACGCCCCGGATGTAATGATCTATGTCGGCTCTCCGCTTACCCTCTCATCACTTTCCGTATGATGTTAGAAACCTTGCGTGACGACGCATCGGTGGAGGAAAAAACGACGGGGCCTGCTCGGCGCGGCGGTCCTCGCGACCTGTATCGCGGCCCCCGCACCGGCCACGCCGGCTGTGCTGCCCTCGCTCTCGGCGCTCTCGGCGCTCTCGACGACGGGCGGTGCCGGCCCGCCCGCCCCGCAGGTCGTCCGGCACGTCGGAAAGCCGATCTCGGCCTCCAGTCGCTCAGCGCGCCCGGAACCCGGGACGGACCACTCGACGGCAGGCCCCCAGGCGAGTTGGAAGCCCGGATATCCGGCCATGCCGTCACCCGAGATGAAGGCCGAGCCCGACTACCCGACAGCACCTCCCCGGGTGGGCTGGGAGCCCGGGGATCCGGTCGTGTTTCCCGCCGAGGTGAAACCCGAACCGGATCATCCGAAGGAACCGCCGGAGAAACCGGGCTACCCGGCAGACATTCCGATCAAGCCGGAACCGGAGTCGGATCCCAAACCCAAACCCAAACCCAAGCCCGAACCCAAGCCCGAACCCGAACCCGAACCGACACCCGAACCGGAGTCGCCGACGCCCGCCCCACCCTCACCGCCCCGCCCCTTTCCGCCCGCCTACGTTCCCAAGGCCGCTGTCACGCCGGCACCACCCCGGACCCGCCCCCCGCGGCCCGCACCGGTGACGCGTCCCAGCGCTCCTCCCCTCCTGCGGCAGCGACTGGTGCTGGACCGCTACGCCGAGCGGCGCGAGGGCACCGACCGCAGACTCGTCCTTCTGGTGATGTTCACCGGCGTGATCTCGGTCACCGCGGTCGCCGCCCTCAATCACCGGGGCCGCAGATAGCGCGGACGGCACACGATCGGACAACGAAGCCCGCCGGGAGCCACCGGCGGGCTTTTCCGATCCCGGACGCGCCGAACTACGGCTGGGCGGGAAACTGACCGTCGATCTGGTCGTACTGCCGCTGTGCGGCCTTGAACGCGTCAGGCCCGACGGCACCCGGCCCGCTGAACGGGTGACTGATCAGGATGATGAAACACACCCCGATGACGACCACGCCCACCCGGACCAGATCGGCGACGATCGACGGGAACGTGGGCCGCACCCTGAGCGTCCAGGGCAGCGCGATCACCAGCAGCCCGGAGAGGATCATCAAGATCACGAAGATGCTCTCCAGGCCGGTACTCGCGTCGTCCCCCCTTACCGTTCGGGCGTGGGAGATCTCGGAGATCCGGTCGAGCGCGTCCTGCTGGAGGTTCTTGCTCGCGTCGCCGATCGGCTGGAGCCGGAGCACCGAGGCCCGCATGTCGGCGAGGGTCTGCCCGGGAAGCGGGGACATCTCGCTGCCGGCCATGAGCGGCCAGTCGAGGTCGATGCTCTGCGCGGTGTACTGGCGGATCTGGGTCCTGACCGGCACCGCCTCGGGGATGGGCGCCACCGACCAGTACATCTCGGTGAGGCTCTCGGCCTCGGCCTGGACGTCGGTCTCCGTCGTCCAGAGCCCGTCCCGGCACAGAACCGCGGCGTAGGCCAGCACCAGCAGGTAGACGGCGAGGGCGAGATTGGCGGAGAAGTCGACGGACGACGAGCCGTGCCCGTCGTCATCCCGCCCCTTTCTCCTCAGCACACGGAACGCGATCAGCAGGATCGCGACGGACAGCACCACCAGCACGGCTACCCAACCCATGGGACTCCCTTGAATCCGTCATCAAATCAATCACTCAGGGTAATCAGATCGACACGGTGATTCCTGGAGTTCCGCCGGTATTCACTCGCGAAGTTCGTGAACTCCCGCGATGAAGTCACGGGCGACCCCGCGCAGGCCAGGCAGGTGCGAGAGCCCCACCAACCGGTCCACCAGCGGCACGGTGAGCTCGATGAACCGATATGTCCGTCGGCATCCCGCCGAGTCGTCGTGCACCCAGAACAGCACGACGCCCATCGACATCAGCCAGAGCAGTTCGGGCAACTCGGCCCGCAACTCGGCGTCCATCCGGTCGGAGGATCCCTCCACGACCCGCCGGTAGATCTCGATCGACGCGTCCCTGGAGGGCGAGGACTCGGCGCTGAACGGGTTGAGCGGGTTGCTCGGCTCGGCCGCGTGCTTGAAGAACTTCACCGCGAACTCGTGGTACGGCTCGGAGACCCGCACCCACTCCCGCAGCACGCCTTCCAACCGTGCGGCGAATCGGTGCTCGGCGGCCAGCAGCTTCTCGCACGCGGCCTCGTGCTCGGCCTGGGCCCGGTCGTAATAGGCCTGGACCAGGATCTCCTTCGAGGCGAAGTAGTAGTAGGCGTTGCCCACCGACACCCCGGCCTCGGCGGCGATGGCCCGCATCGTGGTCGCCTCGTACCCTCGCTCGCGAAAAAGCCGCAGGGCCGTCTCCACGATGACCTCACGGGTCCTGTCTGATCCACGGCTTCTCGGGGGCGGCTCGGCCATAGAGCACCTGTCACCTATCGCTTGGAGCTGGGAGAACGGGCTCATCTGGTCTCTCTCCACTGGACGAACCCTAGATCATCCGTCCCGCGTCACCAGGGAGAAGCCCCAGTCAACGACCCTAGGCGCGCCACATTGCCCCCGCCACTCATATCAACTATTGCCACACGGCTCTCGTCTCCGCGTGCCTCTGGCGGTAGCGACCCGATCATGCCGAGCACCGTGCGACCCCTGTCTCAGCAGGTCATCGAGCCGCACGATGATCCCCATTACCGGGCAAAATTCACTCTTCGGGAGGGATCATCCGGGTTCGGGGGTGGGATTGATCCATTTGGCGGAAGGGCTCCCGCGACAAGGGATACACAATGGGGACACGTCCCTGTAGACAGCGGGCTGCCCGGTTCACCGCCGGAGCACTGCTCGCTCTGCAGATATCTTTCATCGCATCGGCCCGGGACGACAGTGCGACCGCGGAGAGCGGACACGCGTCGGCCACCGTCACGATCGTGAGCCGGCCGATCACGACCGGCCCGGTGGAGGCACACCGGTCCACGATCATCGGGACGTACGACACCGGTGCCCTGGAAACCGCCGGGCTCTACCGCCGGACCGTCCACCAGGAGCCCTCCCCCCGGGGGAGGGACATCGCCACCGCGGGCACCCCACCGGAACAGACGGCCCCCCTGATCCTCGAGACCACGGGACGGACGCGGGCCGCCGCCCCGGCGGGCACCCCACCGGAACAGGCGACTCCCCCGATCCTCGAAGCCGCGGCGCGAACGCGGGACACCGCCACCGCGGACGCGCCATCGGAACAGGCGGCCCTCCTGATCCCCCAGAGCCCCCGGGAGACCCGGGCCTTCCAGCCGCGGTCCCTCCCCGAAACCTTCGCGGAGCAGGCACCCTCCGCCCCCGAGAACCCGACCGAGGCCCACCCCCCTCAGGCGCAGCGGGCCAAACAGCGCCAGCCGGTGCGGCTGGCGCAGGCGGATGCCAAGCAGCGCCTGCGGGCGGCGGGCCTGACCTGGAGCTCCTCAGGCAAATGCGCGAACCGTCGCGGACGGCACTGCACCTCGCTGCAGGCGGTCCGGGCCGCCACCGTCTCCGACGTGATCGAGCTGAAGCGCCGCAGCGGTTGTCCCCTGGTCGTCACCGGCGGCACCGAGGTGGGCCATGCCCCGGGCCCCTTCAGCCACTACATGGGCTACAAGCTGGACATCAAGCCCAACGCATGTATCAACCGCTACATCACGAAGAACTATCCGTCACAAGGCATACGAGGCGACGGAGCCCCCCTGTACGGCGAATCGGCGACCTCGGGCACCCTCTACGCCCGCGAGGCGGACCATTGGGACATCCTCTTCCGCTGACTCGCGAGATCCCACCTCCCAAGCGCCGGGTTCCACCGCCTCCGGTGTCCGCCGCTCACACGAGTGCCGCGAGGGTCGTGCGGCGACACCCGATGCCGCCGCACGACCGGGGAGGTTACGCGTACTCGGCCGCGACCAACTCGGCGATCTCCGCCGCGTTCAGGGCGGCGCCCTTGCGAAGGTTGTCGCCACAGACGAACAGGTCGAGGGTGTTGGGGAAGTCGAGCGCCTGGCGAATTCGGCCCACGTAGGTGGGGTCGGTTCCGACGACGTCCGCCGGGGTCGGGAAGATGCCGTTGGCCGGGTCGTCCATGACGACCACGGTCGGAGCGGCCTCCAGGATCCGATGGGCGTCGGCGACGGTGATCTCACGCTCGAAGGTCGCGTGCACGGCCAGCGAGTGGGTGGTGATCACTGGGACGCGGACGCAGGTCGCCGAGACCTTCAGGTCGTGGATCCCAAGGATCTTCCGCGACTCGTTGCGGAGCTTGATCTCCTCGGAGGCCCAGCCGCCGTCCTTGAGCGAGCCCGCCCACGGCACCACGTTGAACGCCACCGGTGCCGGGAAGGGCGACTCGGCGTCCCCGAGCCTGTTCTGCAGGACCTTGCGCACGTCACCGGCGGTCTGCCCGACCGTACGGTCGCCCGCCAGGGCCTCGACCTCGTCGTAGAGGCGGGCCGAGCCCGCCACACCCGCGCCGGAGACCGCCTGGTAGGAGGCGACCACCAGCTCACGCAGGCCGTACTCCTCGTGGAGGGCACCCATCGCGGCCATCATCGACAGGGTCGTGCAGTTGGGGGTGGAGATGATTCCCAGCGGCCGCTCGCGCGCGGCCTCGGGGTTGACCTCCGGCACGACCAGCGGAACCTCGGGGTTCATCCGGAAGGTGCCCGACTTGTCGATGACGACGGCACCGCGCTCGGCGGCGATCGGCACCCACGTCGCGGAGACCTCGTCCGGCACGTCGAAGATCGCGATGTCGACGCCGTCGAAGACCTCGGGAGTCAGCTCCTGGACGACGAGGTCCTCACCGCGGACCCTCAGGACCTTGCCCGCCGAACGGGCGGACGCGACGAGCTTGATGTCCCCGTAGACGTTCTCGCGGCCGGAGATGATGTCCCGCATCACGGTGCCGACGGCGCCGGTCGCGCCGATCAGGGCAAGGGTGGGCTTGCGGCTCATCGCCCGGTACCTCCATAGATCACGGCTTCAACCTGGTCGGCGTCGAGGTCGAACGCGCGGTGCGCGGCGCTGACCGCCGTGTCCACCTCGTCCTGTCCGACGATCACCGAGATGCGGATCTCCGAGGTGGAGATCATCTCGATGTTCACCCCCGCGTCGGCGAGAGCGGCGAAGAACGTCGCGGTGACGCCGGGGTGCGAGCGCATGCCCGCTCCGATCAGCGAGACCTTGCCGATCTGGTCGTCGAAGAGCAGCGACTCGAAGCCGATGCGCTCCTGGATCTTCTTCAGCGCGGTGAGCGCCACGGAGGCGTCACTCGTGGGCAGCGTGAAGGAGATGTCAGTCCGCCCGGTCGTCGCCGCCGACACGTTCTGCACGATCATGTCGATGTTGACCTCGGCGTCGGCGAGTGTTTTGAAGATCGTCGCAGCCTCGCCGACCTTGTCGGGAACCCCGACAACGGTGATCTTGGCCTCGCTCCGGTCGTGCGCGACGCCGGAGATGATCGGCTGCTCCATCTCTGTTCCTTCGCTGTCGGGGTCGGAGACGACCCACGTGCCTTCCTTGGTGCTGAACGAGCTTCTGACGTGGATCGGCAGGCCGAAACGGCGAGCGTACTCAACGCAGCGCAGGTGCAGGATCTTCGCACCACAGGCCGCCATCTCCATCATCTCGTCGTACGAGATCCTGGGAATCTTCTGGGCGGTCGGGACGATGCGGGGGTCGGCGGTGAAGACGCCGTCCACGTCGGTGTAGATCTCACACACGTCGGCGTTCAGGGCGGCGGCGAGCGCGACCGCCGTGGTGTCCGAGCCTCCCCTGCCAAGCGTGGTGATGTCCTTGGTGTCCTGGGAGACGCCCTGGAACCCGGCCACGATCGCGACCTGGCCGCTGTCGAGCGCCCCACGTATCCGGCCGGGCGTCACGTCGATGATGCGCGCGCGGCCGTGCGAGGAGTCAGTGATCACGCCGGCCTGGGAGCCGGTGAACGAACGCGCCTCCTGGCCGCTGTTGGCGATCGCCATCGCCAGCAGCGCCATCGAGATGCGCTCACCCGAGGTGAGCAGCATGTCAAGCTCCCGGCCAGGCGGGAGCGGCGAGACCTGCTGGGCGAGGTCGAGTAGTTCGTCCGTCGTGTCACCCATGGCGGAAACGATCACTACGACGTCGTTGCCGGCTTTTTTCGTCGCGACGATCCGCTGAGCGACCCGCTTGATGCAGGACGCGTCGGCGACGGACGAACCACCATACTTCTGAACAACGAGCGCCACGAGATGTCTCCGAAGCAATCTAGGGCTGTGGAGTTCACAGTCTACTGGCGCCCTAGCTGGGATCTTCTGATGTGGCTCAGTATGTGGACGATCACACGGTTGTGCGCTCCTCGGCGACATCAAGCCGGGTATGGGCGACAAGGGCCTGAAGTGCCCGCATCGCCGCTCCGGCGTGGTTTCCCCAGGTGTTGAAATAGGAGTACTGCCACCACCAGAGAGCCTCCAGCGGGCGACCCGCACTGTGGTGCCGCAGACCGTGCAGGAGGTCGGCGGCCACCGCCGTCAGGTCGTCGGAGAGACGGTACGGAGTGACCCCGGTGTCCTTGTAGGGGTCGAAGACCTCGGCGTAGTCGTCGACCGGCCCCAGCCGCTCGGCCAGAGCCGTTCGGACGGCGTCGACGTCCGGGTCCTCGCCCAGATGCGGTTCCCAGTTGCCCGACAGGATCACGTCCTGGCTCGCGCCGAGCTGCGCGCCGGCTGAGCTGACCTGCGCGACCTCCACCAGCAGCAGGGGCAGGATGGCGTCGCCGCCCTCGCCGCCCGCCAGGCGGGTCAGGCCGTCGATGTAGTTCTTCGCGTGCTCCGCGATCCGCTCCGCGAGAGCACTCCACGCGTCATCAGACATCAAGGAGCCTCCTTCCCTCGAACGCGCGGCCCAAGGTGACCTCGTCCGCGTACTCAAGGTCACCGCCTACCGGCAGACCGCTGGCCAGTCGTGTCACTTTCAGTCCCATCGGCTTGACCAGACGGGCGAGATAGGTCGCCGTCGCCTCCCCCTCAAGGTTGGGGTCGGTGGCGAGGATCAGCTCGGTGACCTGGCCGTCCGCCAGGCGGGTCATGAGTTCTCTGATGCGCAGGTCGTCGGGGCCGACACCGTCGATCGGGCTGATCGCCCCGCCCAGCACGTGGTAGCGGCCTCGGAACTCGCGGGTCTTCTCGATGGCCACGACGTCCTTCGACTCCTCGACGACGCAGATCACGTGGGGATCGCGCCTGGCGTCACGGCAGATCCGGCACTCCTCCTCCGCGGCGACGTTGCCACAGACCCGGCAGAAGCGGACCTTCTCCTTGACCTCCAGCAGAGCGTGCGCGAGCCGTTTCACGTCGGCCGGCTCCGCGGCCAGCAGGTGGAACGCGATGCGTTGCGCACTCTTGGGACCGACGCCGGGGAGCATCCCCAACTCGTCGATCAGGTTCTGGACGACCCCTTCGTACATGACCTAGAACCCGGGAAGCTGGCCGAGCCCGCCCCCGCCCCCCAGCCCCTGCGCGAGGGGACCGAGCTTCTCCTGCTGCAGGTCGGCCGCGGCACGCACGGCGTCGCGGATGGCCGCGATGACCAGGTCGGCGACGGTGTCCGCCGTCTCCTGGGGGTCACCGGGGTCGATGGCCTCGGCTCTGATCTCTAGTTCGAGCAGCTCGCCCCCGCCGTTGACGGTGGCCACGACCAGGCCGCCGCCCGCGGAGCCCTGAACCTCCGCGTCGTTCAACTCCTGCTGGGCGCTCACAAGCTGCTGCTGCATGAGCTGAGCCTGCTCCAGCAGCTGCTGCAGGTTGACATCCCCTGGGTTCACCGTCGTTGTGCTCCTCATTCGTGATATCGGTCGTCACGAGCCTACGGGTTCTGAGCCGGGTGTTGTACTGAAGCGAGCACGGGTTCCCTGCTGACGGGGATTAAACCTTCGTCGGGCCTCGGGCCCCCTCCAGACGTCCGAGACCCGACAGGACACGCCCCGGAGCGGCCGCACACGGCGACGTGTGATCGAAGGGTAACCGTCCGAAGGTTGCACACACGTTGCGATCGTCCGGTCACGCTTCGCGCGCCCTCTTTGATCGAACGGGTTGCGTGCGGGGTTCTGAGCCCCGATGCTTCCGCCATCGGCTCTATTCCGGGGGGATATGTGTCCGACAGCCAGATGAGAGCCGTCCAGACAGCCGATCTCGACTCCTACGCGTCACGGCTGCGGCGCCTGCACGAGGCCCTGAGCAACGGTGAGCAGCCGGTGGCCGAGGGACCCAGAAGCGTGATCTCCTCGTCGTGGCAGCGGTCGCTGGACGCCGGGATCGACCTCGAGACCAGGTCGGCCCCGCCGGCCTTCGAGGGCGAGGACGTCCGGGAGGTCCGTTCGGCCCACCCGATGAGCGGGTTGCTGCCGATCATCACAGGCACCCTTCTGGGAGCCGCCGCCGAGGACGGCCAGATCCTGCTCATCGCCGACGCCGAGGGCAGGGTGCTCTGGCGGGACGGCGACCACCGGACGATGGAACGCGCCGACGAGGTGGGACTGGCCGCCGGCTTCGACTGGAGCGAGCAGGCGATCGGGACCAACGGCCTGGGCACCGCGCTCGCGACCCGGCGCCCCCTCCACGTCTTCTCCTCCGAACACCTGGTCAGGGCACTCCACATCTGGTCCTGTTCCGCCGCGCCGGTCATCGATCCCGACAGCGGCGGCCTGCTGGGCTGCGTCGACGTCAGCGGCACGACGCGCGCCATGCACCCGGCGAGCGTCGCCCTCGTCGAGGCCGCCGCGCGGCTGGCCGAGAGCCACCTCACGCTGCGCATGCTCGAACGTGACGAGCGGCTCAGGCGCCGCCACGAGAGACAGGTGAGCGCGCTGCGCGGCGAGCCTGGCGCCCTGGTCACCGCGACCGGGCGGATCATCGCCGGTGACGACGCGCCGCAGTGGGGTCACCGCATCCGCCTGCCCGAGGTGGGCCACCGTCTGGTCCTGCCCGACGGGCGGAGCGCCTTCCTTGAAGCGCTCGGCGACGAGGGCTTCCTGCTCCGCCTCGCGGGTCCGGCGCGCGGCCCCGTGCTGACCCTGTCCCTCCTCGGCACCGAGCACCCCTCGGCGTACCTGGAGGGGGTCCGCCTGCCGCTCTCCCTGCGCCATGCCGAGATCCTCGCGATGCTCGCCCTCAACCCCCGGGGAATGACGGCCGCCCAACTCTCCTTCCACCTGTACGGCGACGCGGGAAATCCGGTGACCATCCGTGCCGAGATCCACCGGCTCCGCATCCACCTCGGCCACACCATCGCCGCCAGGCCGTACCGCCTTACCTGCACGATCGAGGCCGACTTCCTGGAACTCAAGCGGCTGCTCGCGGCCGGCGAGACCGCGCCGGTCGCCCGTGCCTACCGCGGCCCCCTGCTGCCCCGCTCCGAGGCGCCCGCCCTGCGCCGCGAGCGGGAGGAACTGGAGGGCCAGGTACGGGCCCGCCTCCTGCGGCGGGGCGACCCCGACGACCTCTGGGCCTACATCGAGACCGAGCACGGCAGGAACGACATCCAGATCCTCGAACGTCTCGCCGCCACGCTGCCCCGCCACGACCACCGCGCGGTGACGGCCCGGATCCGCCTCAGCGGCGTCGACCTGCCCTGAGGTCCTCGCCATCCCGAAGGCGGGGATTCCCATGCCGCCACGTGTGCGGCGGGTTTCCCGGCGACCACTTCCCCGCGACCGCTTCCCGGCGAATACGAGGAGGCGGACGCGCGCCGTCGACCGGTTTGAGACCTCCGGGACGCGGACGGGAGCGCGGTGTGGAGCCCGTCAGGTGTGGTCGATCTCGCCGATGATCTGACCACCCAGCTCGCGCTGGATGAGGGCCATCCCGGTGAGCGCGTCGACGTCGGCGTCCGCGTCGTTCAGCGGGTCGACCTCGTCGGCGTCGGGGGCGGCGCCGCGGTTACCCCGGGCGGGCACCGCGTCGGGCCAGGCCGCCTTGGCGCCGGTCTTGGCCACGGCCCTTGGACCGGCCTGGGCCGCGGCCTTGGCGGCCGAGCGTGCGGCGGCCAGACCGGGACCGGGGCCGGAGATCGGCGGGGGAGGCGAGCCCGGGTCCTCCGGCATGGGGGCGTCCGGCCAGGACTCGTCCGTCGCGGGCGGGGTCTGACTCGCCGGGGCTTCCCGCTCCGCCTGCGGCGCGGGCGGAGCGACGGGGGCCTGCGCCTGACGGACAGGTGCCTGCGCCTGCGGCTGCGACGGCTGGGGGGTGGGCTGCTGGGGAGCCGGGGGCTGTCTCGGTGCCGGCGCACGGCCCCCGCCCGACGGAGCGGGCCCGTTGCCGACGACGGCCTCGACCTTCCAGGTCCCGCCCAGAACCTCCTGCAGCACCGCCGCGACGACCGCGTCCTTGCCGCCCCCGGTGAAGTTCTTCATCGCGCCGACCTGCGCGAACCCCAAGGTTACGATCTTGCCCTCGACCCCGACGACCTGGGCGTTGGTGTTGACGTTGGCCCACACGACGATGCTGCGCCGCTTGAGCGCGGCGAGCACCTGGGGCCACGCCTGCTGCACGGCCCCGCCCCCGGAACCGGGCGCGGCCGCCATGTCGACCGGCGCGGGCGCGCCGGGGGCCTGCTGAACGGGTGCCTGGACCTGCTGCCCCGTAGCCGGTGCGCCGGGTCTGACCGCCACCGGCCAGTCGTCACCCTGGGCACCGGGCTGCTCGACGGGTGTCTTGACGGCGGGCGGTGCGGGCCGCTCCGCCTGCGGCGGGGGCGCCGCGTGGACCACCGGTGCCGGCTCCGGTACCGGTACCGGTACCGGAGCCGCGGCCTGCGGAGCGGCGTGCACGACGACTCCGCCCCGCTCCAGCCGCTCCAGCCGTGCCAGCAGCGCCGCCTCGCCCTGCGCCGCGCCGGGAAGCAGGATCCTGGCGCACATCAGCTCAAGGAGCAGCCGGGGCGAGGCCGCACCGCGCATCTCGATCAGGCCCGCGTTGAGGATCTCCGCGGCGCGGGTCAGCTCGGCCGGGCCCATCGAGGCCGCCTGGACCTGGAGCCGTTCCAGCTCGTCGGCCGGCCGGTCGAGCAGCCCGCTGGTGGCCGCCTCCGGCACGTTGGCCAGGATCACCAGGTCACGGAAGCGCTCCAGCAGGTCCATCGCGAACCGCCGGGGGTCGTGGCCGCCCTCGATCACCCGGTTCACCACCTGGAACACCAGCGCACCGTCGCGGCCGGCGAAGGCCGCGACCACGTCGTCGAGCAGATCACCGTCGGTGTAGCCGAGCAGGGAGACAGCGCGCGCGTACGTGATGCCCGCCTCGTCCGACCCGGCGAACAGCTGGTCGAGGATGGAGAGCGAGTCGCGGGCCGAACCCGCGCCCGCCCGGACCACCAGCGGGAGCGCGGCGGGCTCGAACGGGACGTTCTCGGAGGTGAGGATCTCCTCCATGAGCGTGCGCAGCGCGGCCGGCGGGATCAGCCGGAACGGGTAGTGGTGGGTCCTGGACTTGATCGTCCCGATGACCTTCTCCGGCTCGGTGGTCGCGAAGACGAACTTCAGGTGAGGGGGGGGCTCCTCGACGAGCTTGAGCAGCGCGTTGAAACCCTCGCGGGTCACCATGTGCGCCTCGTCGATGATGTAGATCTTGAAGCGCGACGACACCGGCGCGAAGAAGGCCCGCTCGCGCAGGTCGCGAGCGTCGTCCACACCACCGTGCGAGGCGGCGTCGATCTCGATGACATCGAGGTGGCCGGGGCCGGTGGGCGCCAGCGCCACGCAGGACTCACACTCCCCGCACGGGTCGGGGGTCGGGCCCTTCTCGCAGTTCAGGGAGCGGGCGAGAATGCGCGCGCTGGACGTCTTGCCACATCCCCTGGGCCCGCTGAACAGGTAGGCGTGGTTGATGCGCCCGCTGCGCAGCGCCTGGCGGAGCGGATCGGTGACGTGCTCCTGACCCTTGACCTCGGCGAAGGTTCCGGGCCGGTACTTGCGGTACAGCGCAAGACTCATGCGACGATCCCACCTGCGAGGGGTCCTGAAACGAAAGACCCCTCGCACACCCGCCAGAGCCCGCTTATCCTTGCTGCCTTCCGGCCCTGGGGAGGTTCACAGGATGACGCCGCGCGAGGGGTCGACCCTCAGTCTAGCCTCAGATCCGAGTGCTCGGGGTCGGAAATCCATGGTCCGCGCACCTCGAAAGTTGGGTAAGCTTCTCCACGGAGGATTCGCCTAGTTGGCCTAGGGCGCACGCTTGGAAAGCGTGTTGGGGGCAACCCCTCAGGAGTTCGAATCTCCTATCCTCCGCCTTATCGGAAGGGGCGGCCCGCGTCAGCGGGCCGCCCCTTCCGACGTTCGGGTCTCGGTTGGCCTTTTCCGGAACCTCTCTCCCCGCCCGGGGAGGTCATCGGCTGCCGGGACCGCCCAGGACCGGGACGCGGCCGGCGCTCCACGACGGCGCGGAACCGGCCGGGTAGGCCGTCGATCCGGCCGTGCCGAAGGTGCATGCCGGCTGAGACCAGAGCCGGCGCCGCCACGGCGGCCCGTCGGCGGTGACGGCGGCGGTGCGCGGGTCCACGCCCAACTCACCGTAGACGCGCACCAGGTGGGTCTTGACCGTCGCCTCGGTGATGAAGAGCCGCCTGGCGACCTCCCGGTCGCCCGTGCCGAACGCGCGAAGCGCCGTTAAAGGTCGTCCACGGAGGCACACCAGAAGGCACGTGGATGCACTGCGGTTAGACACGGCTCAATGCGTTGGCAACCGCCGCTGACCCGGTGACGGGGAATCCTCGACGTGGAGCGGCCACCGCGTGGTGCATGGGGCAGAGCCGGCTCTCCCGTCGTCGACACCGCGAGAACGTCCGCCGAGCCTCAGGGCGTCGAGCGGGAGACCTGGGGTGACTCAAGGAGATCGCGGCGATTCCCACCCTCGGCTCGGGAACACGCCTCGGTGAGCCGGGCATGCCGCCGATCTTCACGAGGGTGAGAATTCGTTCGGATAAAACGGGCACTTAACCATGTAACAGGGTGAGCCTCACATCTCACGCCTTTGTTCATGTGCGGGCATGTCAAGCCCTTCCCAGGGCAGGGGAAGCGCCCCAAGCGGATCGAAGGGACGTCGGGCGATGGATTTCAAGGACGATGTCCAGCTGGACAGCTCGCAGGTCGAAAGCCGCGGCCGGGGGAGGGTTCCCGGTGGAGGTCTCGCGATCGGCGGCGGTGCGGCCGGAATCATCGCGCTCATCCTCGCGCTGGTGTTCGGGATCAACCCCGGAGACATCACCGGCGGGTCCGAACCGGCCCCTGTCGGCCCGGGCGCCGACCTCTCGGCGCAGTGCAAGACCGGGCGGGACGCCGACCAGAACGAGGAGTGCCGGGTGGTCGGCGTGGTCAACAGCATCCAGGAGTACTGGCCGAAGGCGGTCGACGGATACGAGCCCGCCAAGACCGTCATGTTCTCCGGCCAGGTCAGCACCGCCTGCGGCGCCGCCGACGCCTCCGTCGGCCCGTTCTACTGCCCGGCCGACCGCCAGGTCTACCTGGACCTCAGCTTCTTCAAGGAACTCCAGAGCAGGTTCGGCGCCAAGGGCGGCCCCTTCGCCCAGGCGTACGTCATCGGGCACGAGTACGGTCACCACGTCCAACACCTGCTCGGTACCGACGCCAGGGGCCGGGGTGACCGGCAGGGCCCCAAGAGCGGCTCGGTGAGGCTGGAGCTGCAGGCCGACTGCTACTCGGGCGCCTGGGCCAAGAACGCCTACGAGACCGGCCTGTTCGAGAAACCGTTCAGCAGGACGGACATCGAGGAGGCGCTGAGCGCCGCGTCCGCCGTGGGCGACGACAGCATCCAGGAGCGGACCCAGGGCCGGATCACCCCCGAGGGCTTCACCCACGGCACGTCCGCGCAGCGCGTCAAGTGGTTCACCACCGGCTACCAGAGCGGCGATCCCGGCAGGTGCGACACCTTCTCCGGCGGCATCTGAGAACTCCGGCGGCGCCTGCCCGGGACGCATCCGAAAGACGGCCTCCGAACTGCGGCGATGAAGATCGGACAGGCGAGAGGCCGGATTCTCTCCTAAACTACGTACTGTGATCTTCAAGCTGGTCGGCGATGGACGGCCCTACCCCGAGCACGGTCTCTCGCATCGCGAGTGGGCGCAGATACCGCCGCGACAGGTCCGGCTCGACACGCTGATCACCACGAAAGCGGTGCTGGACCTGCACTCCCTGCTTGCCAAGGACTCCACGTTCTACGGCGACCTGTTCCCGCACGTGGTCCAGTGGCGCGGCGACCTCTATCTGGAGGACGGCCTGCACCGGGCCCTGCGCTCGGCCCTGCACCAGCGCTCGGTGCTGCACGCCCGGGTCCTGGAACTGCCCGCGGAGAACTGAGGCCCCGGACGGGATTTGCCGGGCTCGTGAAAGGGCGAAGCGGCGGGGAAAGACGACAGAACGCCAAAAGGGGCTCCCGCGACCGCGGGAGCCCCTTTTGTGTGGCGGTGGAGGTGGGATTTGAACCCACGGATAGGTTGCCCCATCACACGCTTTCGAGGCGTGCGCCCTCGGCCACTAGGCGACTCCACCGCGGAGCAGCCTACCGGATAACCGCTATTGCTCGCGCATCCGGCGAGCGGTGAAGAACTCGGTGAGAACCGCCGCGCAGTCATCGGCCAGGACACCCCGCAGCACCTCGGGCCGATGGTTGAGGCGGCGGTCCCTGAGCACGTCCCAGAGCGACCCCGCCGCTCCGCCTTTGGGATCGACGGCGCCGTAGACGACGCGATCGACCCGGGCGAGCACCGCGGCTCCCGCGCACATGGTGCAGGGCTCCAGGGTGACCACCAACGTGCAGCCGGTCAGCCGCCACCGCCCACACGCCTTCGCGGCCTGCCTCAGGGCGAGCACCTCGGCGTGTGCGGTGGGGTCGGCCGAGGCCTCCCTGTCGTTTCCCGCACGCCCCAGCACGGAGCCGTCCGGGCCGATGACCACCGCACCGACGGGCACCTCGCCGCGGGCTCCGGCTTCGGCGGCCTGTGCCAGGGCGAGCCTCATCTCCCCGACGTAGTCCGTCAACGCAACCGGTCGAGCTCGTCGGCGAAGGCCAGCCGCTCGGCGATCACCGAGAGCGTGTCCCCGGGGAGCGCGCCCTCCTCCATGCTGAGCTCGATGAGCTCGTCGGAACTCAGCCCGAGGTCGTCCAGCAACTCGAAGTCGCCCGCCGGCCGCACGCCCAGGTCGGGTGTGTCCTTGTCGACCGCCACCCCGGCAAGCTCGGTGAAGAGCTCACCGAGGCCGTCGGAGAGCCCCGCGTGGGCGTCGGACAGGAAGGTGCGTGGCTCCAGGTCGCCCTGGTATCGGACGAGCGCAAACCATTCGTCCTCCACCTCCACACACAGAAGAGCAAGCTCGTCGCCGTTGAGCCCCAGATGCTCCTGAACGGCGTCGCCGAGATCGTCGACGATCTCGGCCTCACTGAGGTCGACCTCCGCCCCTTTCCAACCGTCCGGCGTACGGACGAAGGCCGCGGAGAAAACACTGTTACGGGGTGGTCTGGAGGGCATGGCCGATCTCCCGAGGTCAGCCGAACACAGAGTCGATGGCGCGTTCGAACGGCTCGGAGAACCCCAGCCGCGCGGCGATGCTGGACAGGACGTCCTCCGGCAGGAGGTCGATGTCGCCAGAAAGGATGCCGAGCTCCATCTCGTCGAGCCCCAGGTCCGCGAAGATCGACAAGTCCCCCGCGGGGAGCGCCGTCTCCTCGTCCTGAAGAATCGCGTCGAGTTCGTCCTCGTCGGGAACCGGCACGTCCAGGTATTCCAGCGCCTGTCGGGCGAGCGGGAAATCCCAGGACGCGGCGATGTCGGACAGGAAGACCTCGACCCTCTCGCCGAACACCCGTAGCGCCACGAAGAACTCATCCCCAACGGCGACCAGGCCAATCGTGCCGTTCATGCTCGGCTGCTGACGCAGGGCGTGGATGAGGCCGTCGAGGTCGGATGTGAGGGCCACGGGGAGCATCTCCGCCTCCCAGCCCTCATCCTCACGGTAGATCACGATGGCAAAGTCCAGCGAGTCTTCGTCTGACATGGCCATCCCCACCGAATGCTTTCTCTACGGAGGTCAATGCTTTCAGAAGCGGGACACGGACGTGGGCCTCTCCGACCAAATTGTGATCAAATCCGAGTGAGCGGGTGATGTCGAACAGGTACCGCCCGCCCTCCCCCGGCTTATCGCCTGCCGAGTGTGCAGGATATCTTTGGCCACCATGGAAACCCTGGTCGTCGACCATCCCCTGGTGGCCCACAAGCTGACCGTGCTGCGGGACGCCGGCACGGACTCCCCCACTTTCCGGCGTCTCGCCGACGAGTTGGTGACCCTGCTGGCCTACGAGGCGACCAGGCACGTCCGCGTCACCGAGTGGTCCGTGCAGACACCCGTGGCTCCCGCCAAGGGCGTGCGGCTGGCACAGCCCTGCCCGCTGGTGGTCCCGATCCTGCGCGCGGGGCTGGGGATGCTGGAGGGCATGACCCGGCTACTGCCCACGGCCGAGGTCGGCTTCCTCGGAATGATCCGCAACGAGTCCACGCTCCAGGCGGAGACCTACGCCACCCGGCTGCCCGACGACCTCTCCGGCCGTCAGGTCTACGTGGTGGACCCGATGCTGGCCACCGGAGGCACCCTCGCCGCCGCGATCCAGTTCCTCTTCGACCGGGGCGCCGACGACGTGACCGCGCTCTGCCTGCTGGCCGCCCCCGAGGGCATCGCCCACATGGACAAGGTCTTCAACGGCAGCGGCAAGCCGATCCGCCTGGTGACCGCGGCCCTGGACGAGCGCCTGAACGAGCACGGCTACATCGTCCCCGGGCTGGGCGACGCCGGAGACCGCCTCTACGGCGTCGTCTGAGCACTCCCCGGCAGCGCCGCCGGCCCGAAGGTTCCGGGATTTCAGAGCCATCCTTTTCCCTTGAAGGATGGTTCTTCTACCCGCCGATCGTTACATAACGCGGTCGAGCGGGTACGAAGAGTCGCGAAGACATCTCTTCTGTGTCCCCGGTCCGCCGAGGCCGCGGGCGCACACCAGGGAGAACCATGAGCGAGCGAATCATTCCGGACACCGAACCCGACCCTTACGCGGACTTCAGCGCCGCGCTTAGGGACGAGTTCTCCGAGGTCCATCCGGCGACCACGGTGACCCGTTGCATAGAGGCGGCTCACTACGGAGCGCTGGAGGTCGTCGGCCACGCCCATCCGACGCTGGTCGAGCGGATCGCCCGCAAGCACCTCGAGGTCCTCGCACTGGTCGCGAGCGAACGCGGGTGACTGGTCACGAGGGGCGCGGATGTCCGGGAGGTGCCCCACGGGGCCCTCACGCAGGATCTCGCGACGCGTACGAGACCGAATGAGCCGATGCGCTTTACCGTGGCATGGCCCTGGGTAATGTATATGGCGGGTGCAGTGGGTGAGTGGTAGCGGGAGGCCAACGTGCAGGTCAAGAAAGTCCTATCGTATAGCGCTGTCGGTTTTGTGGCGTTTTTCCTGTTCACCCGACCAGGTGACGCAGCCAACGCCGTAAGGGGTGCCATGGACACGGTTTACACGGCGGCCGATTCTCTGGCCCAATTCGTCTCACATCTGTCATGAGGCTCGTGACCCACGGGGACTCCGCCCCCTCGTCGGTCAACCGCTACCTGCTCCCCCACGAACACCAGGTCATCATGGTGCGGCGCCACCCGGCCGTGCTGCTTCGCGCGGTCGCCGAGGTTTTCGGCGGCCTGATCCTCGCCGGACTGCTGAGCAAGTGGTTCGGCGACCAGGGCGGCGGCGGCGTGCTCGTCATCGTCTGGTGGGCCTGGCTGCTGCTGTTGATCCGCTTCGTCTGGAAGGTCGCGGAGTGGTCGGTCGACTACTTCGTCGTCACCTCCAAGCGCATGCTGCTCACCACCGGCTTGATCACCCGCAAGGTCGACATGATGCCGCTCGGCAAGGTGACCGACATGAGCTTCCAGCGCTCGATCCTCGGCCGCATGCTGGGCTACGGCGAGTTCGTTCTGGAGTCGGCCGGTCAGGACCAGGCTCTGTCGAGGGTCAATTACATTCCATACCCGGAGACCCTCTACCTGGAGGTCTGCCAGATGCTCTTCCCAGGGGGCAATGATTCAGATGATTAGCGCCTTATGTCCATATTGATAGCAATGACATAGTGGCTGCCCACACTCCCCGGTGAGGATTTTTCACGCGGGGTTACCCGATTCGACTGCTTCATGCAATCATGGCGGGAACATTGACCATCCCCCGCCCTGAGAGATCAGATGCCGAGTCAGGGAACCATCGGTGACCGCGTCCGCGGACTGCGGCTGAGTAGGCGCATGTCCCAGGCCCAGCTGGCAGGGCCCGACCTTTCCGACAGCTACGTCTCCCTCATCGAGTCCGGCAAGCGGACGCCGACCCCCGTGGTCGCCCGTCTGCTGGCCGAGCGACTGGGGTGCACCACCGAGTTCCTGCTGCACGGGATCGAGCCGCGCCAGCGCATCGACACCGAGCTTGGCCTGCGCCACGCGGAGTTGGAGCTTCTCCACGGCGACCCGTCCGTCGCGGCGGACCGTTTCGGTGAGATCGTCAAGGTCGCCGGCGAGGAGAACGCGATGCTGGCCGCGCACGCGCGACTCGGCCGCGCACGCGCACTGGAGGCCCAGGGCAGGGTCGGTCCGGCGTTGGAGGCGTTCGAGCGACTCCGCCGTGAGGCGGCCGCCCACCCCGAGCGCCTGGCCGACCTGCCGCTGACGGTGGCGCTGAGCCGCTGCTACCAGCGTGCCGGAGACACCTCTCGTTCGCGCGACCTGGCCGCCCACGCGCTCAGCGAGGTCAACCGGCTCCCCCTGTCGCAGGGCGAGATCGCCATCGAACTGGCCGCCTCCCTGATGGAGACCGAAACCCCCCGCGGGCCCGGCTCGCAGGGCATGTCCTATGTCCGGCACGTCCTGTCGATCAATGGCGTCCCCACCGCGGTCAACCGCACCGCGGAGATCCAGGCCCTCTGGCGAGCGAGCGTCGCAGCCTCCGACAGAGAGGACTCGGCACTGGCCGTCCGCCTCGCCGACGACGCGATCGCGACCGGGCGCCCGGCGCGGATGGCGTCGCAGCTCGCCCTCATCGCGATGGACTGGGCACGTCTCGCCGCTTCCACGGGCGACGAGCCACTCGACGAGGCCCACAGGCTCGCGACCAACGCCGGCAAGGTCTTCGCGGCGTTCCCCGAGCGCATCCACGAGTACATCAGGAGCATCGTCGTGCTCGCCCAGGTCCGGCTGGCGACCGGCGACGCCCAGGGCGCGGCGGATCTGGCCGGAACCGCCCTCGACATACCGGGCGGCCAGGCCGGCGCCATCGGGGCGACCGCGCAGCTGGTTCTCGCCCGGGCCGCGCTGGCCCACGGCCGGAGCGACGTCACGACCGCCCTGGACGCCGCCAAGCGGCTGCTGAACGGCGTCCGGTACGAGCTCTCCGGCCCTGACCGGGGGGCCGCGCGGGTCTGGCGTGACCTCGGAGATCTGTACGGCCAGGTCGGTGCGCGTGACGACCAGGCCAGCGCGTATCGTAGGGCTCTCGAAACTGCTGGGGTGCGCGACGCGCTGGTGGGCGTGACCGTCGGCTCGGCTCTGGTCCGGTAAGACCGGTTTCGCTAAGAGAGTTCCAGATTTGTTTTCGCACCTCTGGAATAACTAGGGTCTACCAGTCATTGATTCATAGGATGATTGGTTTCTCCGGAGGAGGCGGACGGTGAGTCTGCGTACGGCGCAGCGAGCATCCCTCGTCGACCAAGTGATCGACCAACTCAAGGAGCAGATCACTTCTAACTCCTGGCAGATGCACGCGAAGATTCCTACCGAGACCGTACTCGCCGAACAACTCGGGGTCGGTCGCAACACCGTGCGCGAGGCGGTGCGGGCGCTCACACACGCCGGCCTGCTGGAGTGTCGCCAGGGTGACGGAACGTACGTTCGCGCCACGAGCGAGCTCTCCGGGGCCATGCTGCGGCGGCTACGCTCCGCCGAACAGCTTGAGATCCTGGAGGTGCGGCGTGCGCTGGAGGTGGAGGCCGCGAGGCTCGCCGCCACTAGGCGCACCGACGCCGACATCGCCGCGATCGGGGCGGCGCTGACCGAGCGGGACAACGCCTGGGAACTGGGCGAACCCAACGCGTTCGTCGAGGCCGACCTGGCCTTCCACATCGCGGTGGTCCGTGCCACCCACAACCTGGTGCTGATCGAGCTCTACGAGGACTTCTCAGCGGCGCTGCGCGCCAGCATCACCGCCGCGGGCACCTCGCTGAGCAGCACCCTGAACACCACCTACATCCCGCACGACGCCATCGCCCGTGCCATTGCGGCCGGTGACGCCGCCGCCGCCGAACACGCGGGACACGCGTGCATGGAGCACATCCTGATCGCCCTGACCGAGGAACAGGAACTCTCCGCCTGACCCCTCCTTCCCGGGTCCTCTCACGGTGCGGAGCCCGCACCGTGAGAGGCCCCCTGGGCAGCGAGACGGCCGGCGTGGGAAACGTCCCGGGCCACGGCTCAGCTGCCCAGAGCACCCGGTGCGCCGGGCATGGAGGCGTTCAGGTCAGGCGCAGGGACATCACCAGGTAGCGGAAGGCGGGGTCGGCATCGCCGGGAACCTCGGTGATGAGGGCCGGGCGGCTCGGCGACTCCATGTTGAGCCGGACGAACTCGGTCTCGACACCGCTCAGGCCGTCGAGCAGGAAGTGGGACTGGAAGGCGATCTGGATGTCGTCACCGGACAACTCGGCGTCGACGACCTCGGTGCCGCGGCCGATGTCGCCGCCACCCGCCTGGATGAGAACCTGCCCCTGGCCGAAGGAGAGCCGGATCGGGGTGTTGCGCTCGGCGACCAGCGCGACCCGCTTGATCGCGTCGACGAACGGGGCCACCCGCAGGTCGGCCCGGATCGACCAGTCGTCGGTCAACCGCGCGCGGTAGTCGATGAACTGCTCGTCGAGCAGGCGGACGGTGGTGGCCCTGCCCACGCTCTCGAAACCGGCGATGCCCTCACCCAGCGCCACGGAGACCTCGCCGCCGCGCAACGATCTGGCCACCTCGACGAGCACCCGCGCGGGCACCATGGCGGCGGCCGCGGTGCCCGGCCGCTCGGGGCGCCAGCCGAACCCCCTGGCCGCGATGCGGTAGCGATCGGTGGCGGCCAGGGTCACGTCGTCGCCGGAGATGTCGACCCGGATGCCGGTCAGCATGGGGAGGGCCTCGTCGCGGCTGGCCGCCGGAGCCACCTGGCCGACCGCGGTCGCGAAGATCCCGCCGCCGACGGCGCCGATCTTGGGGGGCATCTCGGGGAGGGAGGGGAAATCCTCAACCGGCATGGTCAACAGGCCGAACTCCGCGCTGCCGCAGGTCAGAACCG
The DNA here is from genome assembly GCF_050943795.1 of Streptosporangium sp. CA-115845. Lineage (NCBI taxonomy): Bacteria > Bacillati > Actinomycetota > Actinomycetes > Streptosporangiales > Streptosporangiaceae > Streptosporangium > Streptosporangium sp. CA-115845. The sequence goes on from NZ_CP191988.1 coordinate 10,028,082, forward strand.
CCTCGGAACCGCTGGTTGCGACCTCCACCGCGTCGCCGGGCAGGCTGCGGGTGATCTCCGCGAGAATCCGACCCGGAATCAGTGCCCTGCCGGGCTCCGCCACAACGGCCTCGATCGAGACGCGGGCGGAGACGTCGTAGTCGAAGACCGACAGCACGAGATCGTCCCCGTCGGCCTCCAGAAGCAGCCCGGAGAGCACGGGAATGGCCGGTCGGTTCGGCAGCACCCGGGCCACCCAGGCCACCGCGTCGGCCAGGACATCACGGTTAACCCGGAACTTCACCTGATCATCCCTTCGTCCTGAACAGCACCGCCACGTGCGGAAACCGTCCTTCAGCACGTTATCCGCTAGGACCGACAGAACAGGGTCCGGGTCTGGGAAAGTCAGCCTCGGGCCGCGTTGAGATAGGTCAGGACGGCGAGCACGCGACGGTTGTCGTCATCGGAGGGGACAAGGTCGAGCTTGGCGAAGATACTGGCCGTGTGCTTTCCCACCGCGCTCTCGCTGAGGAACAGGCGCTGGGAGATGGCCGCGTTGGAGCGGCCCTCGGCCATCAGCTCCAGTACCTCGCGCTCGCGCGGGGTCAGCGCGCCGAGCGGCTGGTGACGGACGGTGCTGGCCAGCAGCTTGGCGATCACCTCCGGGTCCATCGCGGTGCCTCCCGCGGCGACCCGGCGGACCGCGTCGACGAACTGTTCGGCGTTGAAGACCCGGTCCTTGAGGAGGTAACCCACCGCCCCCGAGCCGTCGGCCAGCAGTTCGCGCGCGTACAGCTGCTCGACGTGCTGGGACAGGACGAGCACCGGCAGGCCGGGGACGGCCCTGCGCGCTGCCAGCGCCGCCTGGAGCCCCTCGTCGGTGAACGTGGGCGGGAGGCGCACGTCGACCACCGCCACGTCGGGCCGTAACTCGATCAGCGCCTTCAGCAGCTCGGGCCCGGATTCCACCGCCGCCACGACCTCGAAGTCGTGTGCCTGGAGCAGGTGGACCAGACCGTCCCGCAGGAGGTAGAGGTCCTCGGCGATGACGACTCTACGGCTCATCGGCCCAACCATAGACGGGTCGGCACGACCTCCGCCAGCCGGCGCCGGCTGGAGTGCATGGCGGGGATGATCATGCCTGCGGCGTACATGGAGAGGCCCAGGGAGATGTTGAAGACGATCAGCGGCCACTGCAGAGGCTCGGGCAGGTAGAGCGCGAGGAACCAGCTGAGGTGCTCGGTGTCGATGAGCTTCATGACCATCGTCACCAGCCCCTGCGGGAAGAGCGGTAGCCAGCCGAGCCCCCAGCAGATCCCGACGATGACGGCCTTCCCCCGAGGTAGCGGCGTGCTGTCCCGGCGCTTCTCGGCGAGCGCGTTGGGCAGGTCGAACGTGGCGGTCGTCGGGCCACCGCACGGACTGCTGACCGCGAGCACCCCGTCGAAGGCCGCCAGCCTGCGCTCGATGCCTCGCAGGCCACTGCCCAGCGACGGGTCGGCGCCTCCCGCGCCGTCGTCGGTGACCACGACGCGCAGCGCGTGGTCATGGCTGCTGATGTCGATCGACACCCGCTCGGCGCCACCGTGGCGGGCCGCGTTGGTGAGGAGCTCGCTGATCGAGAAGTAGGCGGCCGACTCGACGGGCGAGTCCGGGCGGGCGTCCAGGTCCACGGTGACCGTGACCTTCAGTGGACTGTCCAGTGCCAGGGCGCGCACCGCGTCGCCGAGGCCGCGCTCGGCCAGGACCGGTGGATGGATGCCCCTGACCAGGTCACGCAACTCGACGAGCGCCGTGGAGGAGGCCTCCCTGACCTTGCCGAGCAGGGCCTTGGCGGCCGCCGGGTCCTTGTCCATCAGTTCCTCGACCGCGCCCAGCGTCATGCCCATCGCGACAAGCCTCGCCTGCGCACCGTCATGCAGGTCGCGCTCGATCCGCCGCAGCTCGGACGCCTGGGAGTCGACCGTCGCCAGGCGCGCCTGGTCGAGCCGCTGAATCCGCCCCGTGAGCACGGACTTGGCCGTGGGGGATAGCAACAGGTGGTTCCACCAGGCGTACCCCCGCAGCAGGTGGGGCAGCGCGATCAGCGCGACCACGGCGGCGCACCCCAGGAGCGGGGGCACGACCGCCGGCACCGCGGACCGCGACGCCAGGACGGTGCCTGTGGCCAGGGTGAGGGGGAGCAGCAACAGAGCGGCCGCGACCACCGGGTTGAGGAACAGCCAGAGCCCGTCCCGCCAGGTGGCCGGGTCGCCGAACATCCACTTCCAGCGGTTGTTCCAGTCGGGCCAGCGTGGCGTCTTGTAGAGCTGGCGCTCGTGGCGGTACCACCCGTCGGGCTGGGGTCGCGTCGGCAGCGGCGGCGGCAGGTAGGGAACCGGCACCGCGGTCCCGAGCCAGCTGCCGGTCAACCTCCTGGCGAACGCCGTACGGTACCTGATCAGCCAGGCCGTCGGAGGGAACACAAAGATCATCCCCAACCCGAACGTCAGCAGGAACGCGAACAGGGTCAGTGCCACCAGGGCGATGTCCACCAGTGCCATCGCCCCCAGGGCCAGTGCCTTGCCGACCGCCACCGCGTACGTCTTCATGTGTCAAGTCTCGATGATGTCTCCGGATGTGCCCAGTGGTGGCGGACGCCGACCGGGGGTGGAGGTAGCCACACCCCTGCCGGGTGCCTGGCCCGCCCCCACCGGGGGTCCAGGTGGATTCTCTCCGCGCGGCGCGGCTCCTAGCGTCGGTTGGCATGAAGGTCATCGAGGTCAGCAACCTCCGCAAGCAGTACCGAGGCCAACTGGTGGTGGACGATGTCTCGTTCACCGTCGAAGAGGGCGAGATCTTCGGCGTTCTCGGCCCCAACGGAGCCGGCAAGACGACCACCGTGGAGTGCGTCGCCGGCCTGCGCGTCCCCGACTCCGGGACCGTCAGCGTGCTCGGCGGCCTCACCGGCACCGGGCTCAGGGAGCGGCTGGGCATCCAGCTGCAGAGTTCCACGCTGCCGGGGAAACTCAAGGTGTGGGAGGCGCTCGACCTCTACGCGTCCTTCTACCGAACCCCCGCGAACTGGGTCACGCTGATGGAGCGGGTCGGGCTCGCCGACAAGCGTGACACCCCCTACGGGAAACTCTCCGGCGGCCAGCAACAGCGGCTCTCGATCGCGCTGGCCCTGGTCGGCAATCCCCGCGTGGCGATCCTGGACGAGCTGACCACGGGCCTGGACCCCCAGGCCCGCCGGGACACCTGGGATCTCATCGAACAGGTACGCGAGGACGACGTGACGATCCTGCTGGTCACCCACTTCATGGAGGAGGCCGAGCGGCTCTGCGACCGGCTCGCGCTGATCGACTCCGGTCGGCTGGTCGCGCTGGACAGCCCGGCGGGTCTGATCGCCAAGGTCGGCGGGCAGCAGACCGTCAGGTTCCGGCCCTCCCAACCGTTCGACGACTCGGTGCTCAAGGCACTGCCCGAGGTCACCGAGATAAGGCGGAGCGGCGGGCAGATCACGGTCACCGGTACCGGTGACCTGCTGCTCGCGATCACGACCGCCCTGTCCGCCGCCCATGTCGTACCCACCGACCTGCGCGTGGAGCAGGCCAATCTCGACGACGCCTTCCTGGGTCTCACCGGAAAGAAGCTTTCCCGATGAACAAGATGATCCTGACCGAGCTCAAGCTCTTCCTGCGGGACCCCGCCGGCCCGATCTTCGCGATCCTGCTCCCCCTCGCGCTCCTGCTCGGGCTGGGCAGCACCGCCGGACTTCAGGAGGCCCCTCCCGAGATGGGCGGGGAGCGGGTCATCGACACTCACTTTCCCACCATGATGGTGATCCTGGCCGTGGTGACGATGGCACTGACCACCCTGCCGGCGGCGCTGGTGGGCTACCGGGAGAGCGGCGTGCTGCGCCGGATGTCCACCACCCCGGTCAGCCCGGTCCGGTTGCTGGTCGCCCAGGTCGTGAACAACCTCGCGGTGGCGATCATCGCCACCGTCCTGCTGATCGGCCTCGGCGGCCTCGTCCTCGGCCTGACCCCGCCCAGGAACCTCCTGGCCTTCGCCGGGGTGTTCGTGCTCGGCACGGCCTCGATGTTCGGCCTGGGGCTGCTGATCTCCGCATTGGCGCCCAGCGCGAAGTCCGCGCCGGGCATCGGCTCGCTGCTGATGTTCCCGCTGCTGTTCATGTCCGGGATGTGGTTTCCCCGCGAACTGATGCCGGACCTGGTGCGGCGGATCGGCGACTTCCTACCGATGGCCCCGTTCGCCACGGCGCTCCGCGACACGTGGGCGGGGCACGCGCCACAGCCGCTGCACCTGGTGGTGGTGGCGGTGACCCTGCTGGTCACGGGTGGACTGGCCACGCGACTGTTCCGATGGGAGTAGCGAACAGGGTGTGATCGCGATCCGCCGTGGTCCGTCCCTCGCGTGGGGCAGGGACGGGCCACGGCTTCTTTCCCGGGAAGAGTTCGACGTACTGGGCGTCGGGAAGCTGATATGTCACCCTTGAGTGATGCTGACCCTGGCGCACATAAGTGACGTTCACATCGACGGTTCCCCCCGCAGCATCGACAGGACCAGGTCCGTCATGCGGCACCTGGAGAACCTTTCCGGCCCGCTGGACGCGGTCGTGGTGACCGGCGACATCGCCGACAACGGCCTGATCCAGGAGTACGAGATCGCGCGCGAACTGCTGACCACGCGCTATCCGACGATCATCTGTCCGGGCAACCACGATGTCCGTTCGGCGTTCCGCAAGGTCATGCTCGACGAGGACGGCGACGGGCCGGTCAACCAGGTTCTCCGGCTCGACGGGCTCACCGTCGCGCTGTGCGACTCCAGCGTCCCCGGCCGACATGAGGGTTTCCTGGAGGACGAGACGACCGCCTGGCTGCGGGACGTGCTCGCCGAGAGCCCGGACACCCCAGCCATCATCGGTATGCACCACCCGCCGGTGTCGCTGGGCATCCCGTACGTGGACACGATCCGGCTACGGAACCCGGAGCGGCTGGAGGAGATCGTGCGGCAGTACCCGCAGGTGGCGGCCGTCATCGTCGGCCACGCCCACACCGCGGCGAGCACCACCTTCGCCGGCCTGCCGCTCTCGGTCGCTCCCGGCGTCGTCTCGACGCTGCTGCTCAACCAGGAACTCGACATCCCGGTCCCGATCGACTATGACCTGCCGCCACAGATCGCCATCCACGTCTTCGACGGCGGCCGCCTCGTCACCCACGCCCGCCCGGTCCTCTGACCTCGTCTCGGCCCGAGTGCCGGGAGGATGACCGGCGGCGGCGCGGTACGCGGCCGGCTCTACAGGTCCGGCAGCGGCTGGTAAGGCAGAACCCGGGGATCACGATGCGTGCCATCACCCAGTCCGCCTTCGGTGACCCGTCCGTACTCGGCACCGTCCAGGTCGACCGGCCTGAGCCGGATCACGGGCAGGTGGTGAACGTGCGTCCCTCGGCGGCCGACCTGTCTCGGCTGGTGGCCCTGGCGGAGTCGGGCCGGCTCAGGGTCCACGTGGACCAGGCGCCGCCACTGACCGAGGTGGCCAAGGCGCATGAGCTCCTGTCGACCCGCCGCACCACCGGAAAGATCGTCCTGATTCCCTGATACCCACCCGCGGGCTTCATTCCAGTGTTTCTCCGTGACGGCCCGGTCCGGTCATGGCGCCGGACCGAGGTCACCGAGATGGCATATCTCCCTCTTCTCGGGAGAAAGGGGTGAAAAGATTGTCTCCCGAACGCGGGGAGTGCGTGGCTACGCTGAGGAGATCGAGGCCAGGTAGAGGGTCACGATCGTCTGACCCCCCTCGGCGTCGAAGACGTCGAACGCTCGCATCGTGCCCTGCTGCAGGGTGTCGGTCAGGATCCTCTGCGGGTGGTCGACGGCATGGCGCAGCACCACCGGATAGCGCCTGTCACGGCCTCCCACTCCGATCGAGAACTGATCGTCCTTGGGGTCGTACTCCAGGTAGGCCAGCGGTAGCTTCTCGGCCCCCAGCAGGTCCCCGAAGTCCTTGCTCATCACTTCGACCGTCACCTCGGCGCCCTCGTAGTTGCGCGTCATGGTGTCGAAGAACTCACGCCACTCCTCACGCACGAGCTCCAACCGCTGCTGGTTCATGTGATGGCTCCCTCCCGCTCAAAGCCCGTAGGCCGCGTGGTCCCCATCCTTAGCGATCCCGAGACCATGCCACATCACCCGATCGAGTAGGAATCCCCCGTCGGGGCAGCAGCATCCCGAACGCCATCCGGCTGCGGCTCCCGGCCCTGACCGTGCCGCCGTTCCGAGTGCCCCGGCTTCGGTGGAGACTCTGATGTCCCTGGTGACACCGGTCTTGACGGCACCCCGTAGCAGCGCCGTGAGACTCCCGAACTTGACTGTCCTGCCCCTGGTCTCCTGGGGCGGGACAGTACGGTTTTCGACACACCCTGGCTCCAAGTTGACCAGTGCCCGGGTGGTACCGGTCATGCTGGAGACCAGCGGCGTCCGAGGTGAGCGCAGCGCCGACGGCGCCGTGTTCGAGGCGAACCACAGCTCCACTGACACTCCCGTGTCCAACGACAGATGCTCGCGAGCTGAGGTGTCCGTCCTGTGAGGGAGTTCATGGCTGAGTTGCGGCCAGTCCGATGTGACAGTCGGCCATCCCCGCAGCGGGCCCGGGAGCGGATGGTGTCTGCTTCCCTGAGACGAGACAACGGACTCCATACCGTCTCGGCATGGTGGCCAACCGGCCGGACAGTGGCCTTGGCCCATGAGAATTGGCCAAGAGCGGTGAGATCCTACAGGTCCGCCTAGTGGGGGGCCATGTCGACGAAGCGGCTGTAGTGACCCTGAAAGGCCACGGTGACCGTGGCGGTGGGGCCGTTACGGTGCTTGGCCACGATCAGGTCTGCCTCACCGGCCCTGGGCGACTCTCGCTCGTAGGCGTCCTCCCGGTGGAGCAGGATGACCATGTCGGCGTCCTGCTCGATGCTTCCGGACTCGCGAAGGTCGCTGACCATGGGCCTTTTGTCGGTTCGCTGCTCGGGGCCACGGTTGAGCTGGGAGATCGCGATCACCGGGACCTCCAGCTCCTTGGCGAGCAGCTTGATGGCCCGGGAGATCTCCGAGACCTCGTTCTGGCGGCTCTCGGTCTTCTTCGGCGAGGACATCAGCTGCAGGTAGTCGATGATGACGAACCGCAGGTCGTTGCGTTGCTTGAGACGGCGGCACTTGGCCCTGATCTCCATCATCGACATGTTGGGCGAGTCGTCGATGAACAGCGGCGCCTCGGCCACCTCGCCCATCCGCCGGGCCAGCTTGGCCCAGTCGTCGTCGGTCATCGTGCCCGAGCGCATGGCGTGCAGTGCCACCCGCGCCTCGGCCGACAGCAGGCGCATCGTGATCTCGTTACGGGACATTTCCAACGAGAACACCACAGTCGTCATGCCGTGCTTGATAGCGGCAGATCTGGCGAAATCTAGCCCCAAAGTCGACTTGCCGATGGCCGGACGGGCGGCCACGACGATCATCTGGCCGGGGTGCAGGCCGTTGGTGAGCGAGTCGAGGTCCTGGAACCCGGTGGGGACACCGACCATCTGGCCACCCCGGCCCCCGATGGCCTCCAGTTCGTCGAGGGCGCCCGGCATGATGTCGGCCAGGGGGATGTAGTCCTCGGAGGTGCGGCGCTCGGTGACCTTGTAGATCTCCGCCTGGGCGCGGTCGACGAGGTCGTCGACCTCCTCGTCCTGGCCACCGTAGCCGTAGGAGACGATGCGGGTGCCCGCCTCGATCAGGCGGCGGAGGATGGCCTGCTCCCGGACGATCCTCGCGTAGTAACCGGCGTTGGCCGCGGTCGGCACGACGGCGGTCAGCGTGTGCAGGTAGGCTCCGCCGCCGACCCGGGCGACCTCACCTCGCTTCTGCAGCTCATCGAAGATGGTGACGGCGTCTGCGGGGTCACCCCGGCCGTAGAGGTCGGTGATGATGTCGTAGATGATCTGGTGGGCGGGCCGGTAGAAGTCATCGGATCGCAGGATCTCGACCACGTCGGCGATGGCGTCCTTGGAGAGCAGCATGCCACCCAGGACGGACTGCTCGGCCTCGATGTTGTTCGGCGGGGTGCGCTCGAAACCTGGCTCGAAGACCGGTGGCTCTGCGATGCTCACCGAACACCCCCTCTTTCGAACACAGTTACGTTATCTCTATTTTTAGCCGACCGGTGTGACAGTTTCGCGGCTCGGCGCCCCGACTGGCAACGCGGGCTGTCGACAGGGGTGTGGATAAGCTGTGCACTTCTTCCCCAGAGGTGTGGGCAGCCTGGGGACAGTCCTGTGGATAACTGTTGTCCACAGCTATGGATACCCTTCTGACCAGGGGAAATATAATCCACCGCCTGTGGAGAAAAGAAAGTTGGGGCGACACGCCGGGAGTCGCCTTAGATGGCATGAGCCGACCGGTTCATCCTGCTGGAGATCCATCGATAGGTAAGAGGCACAATGAACCTGTGACTCTTACGCCTCGCTCCGGTCGCGACCATGACAGGCAGATCCTGCGGCTGGCCCTGCCCTCGTTCGGCGCCCTGGTGGCCGAGCCGCTCTTCCTGCTGACGGACACCGTCATCGTCAGCCGCCTGCCCGCCCCCGCGCTCGGCGCCCTGGGGGTGGCGAGCACGGTGCTGAGCTTCCTGGTGGGGATGTGCGTGTTCCTGGCCTACGGCACGACAGCGGCGGTGGCCAGGCAGATCGGGGCGGGCGAGACCGGGCGGGCACTGCGGCAGGCGGTGGACGGCCTCTGGCTGGCCGCCGGGGTGGGATTGGCGATCATCGTGGTCGTCTGGCCCCTGGCCCCCTGGCTGGTCCACCTGATCGGCGCCGAGGGAGAGCTCGCCCGGCAGGCGGTCACCTACCTGCGGATCAGCCTGCTCGGCGTTCCCGCCATGCTGGTGGTACTCGCGGGCACGGGCGTGCTGCGCGGCATGCAGGACGCCTCGACTCCGCTGCTGGTGTCGGTGGGATCCTTCGCGTTGAACGCGGTGCTCAACGTCACGTTCGTCCTGGGACTGGGCTGGGGGATCGCCGGCTCGGCCTGGGGTACGGTGCTGGCCCAGGCACTCGCCGCCGCCGTCTACCTGGTCCTGATCTTCGTCCGTTACCGTGCGCCGTTCCGCCCGGACCCGGCGGGCGTGCGGGCGGCGGGCTCGGCCGGGATCGCCCTGATCATCCGTACGGCGTGCCTGCAGACGGTGCTGGCCGTCTCCGCCACGGTGGCCACCCGGATGGGAACGGACCAGATCGAGGCATACACCGTCGCCATCAGGATCTGGATCCTGATGGCGTTCGCCCTGGACGCGATCGCGATCGCCGGACAGGCGATCACCGGTCGCGCCCTGGGTGCCGGCGACGTGGCGGGAACTCGCGCGGCGACCTGGAGGATGGTGATCTGGGGAGTCGGCTCCGGCGTGCTGCTCGGCCTCGCCGTGCTGGTGGCCAGGCCGTTCATCCCCGGTCTGTTCGACGCGAGCCCGGTCGTCGCCGCGGAGCTGCTCGACCTGCTCTGGGTGGTGGCCGTCCTGCAGCCGCTCGCCGGGGTGGTGTTCGTGCTGGACGGCGTGTTGATCGGTGCCGGGGACCAGCGCTACCTCGCCTGGGCGGGGGTGTGGACGACGATCGCCTACCTGCCCGCCGCGTTGCTGGTGGACCTGTGGGGCGGTGGCCTGGTGACGCTCTGGCTGGCGTTCGGGCTGTGGATGACCGCCCGGCTGATCACCCTTTCGACGCGTGCGTACGGCACGGCGTGGCTGGTGGTCGGCAGCCGACCGGGCGGGTAATCCGGGCGTGACACTGTGGTGTCCACGACGTGACCGGATAGCACTTGTCCCAAGTGACTCCCTGCGGCACTGTGAAGCAAGTCCGACAATAAGGGTATTTAGCCCACCACGATTGGCCAGGTCGTGACCGAAGGTTCTCCCCCGTCGATCGTGCGCCGCATGCCTCCGAGCCTTGCCACGGACCGGTGGACCGGTGCGCGCCACGGCCTGCCCATGGCCTACCGCAGGGCCGACCTCGTCGTTCTCGGTATCGGCGTCATGATCGGTGCGGGCATCTTCAGCCTCGCCGGCCGCCAGGCGGCGACCATGGCCGGACCCGGCGTGATCCTCTCCTTCATGATCGCGGGAATCACCAGCCTGCTGGTGGCCTTCTGCCTCGCCGAACTGTCCTCCGCCATGCCGGCCTCGGGAAGCGCCTACACCTTCAGCTACGTCATCTTCGGCGAGGTCTGGGCCTGGGTGGTGGGCTGGGCGCTGGTCATGGAACTCCTGCTGGCCACAGCGACGGTGGCCCGCGCGTGGTCGCTCTACGCCGCCCAGATGCTCACCGACTTCGGGGTACGCCTTCCCGACGTGGTCGCGGGAATGGTCGGCCGGCACACGGGTTTCGACCTCTTCACACTGTTCATCCTGGTGATCCTGACGGCCGTGGTGGCCCTGGGCGCCCGCGTCGGACTGCGCGCCCTGTGGATCATCGTCATCGCCAAGCTGCTGGCCGTCGGCGCGGTCATCGTGGTCGGCGCCCTCCACTTCGACCGGCGCAACCTGGCGGCCATCCCGGTGCCGCCGGTGCCCGCGGAGCAGGCCGAGGAGGCCCTGCACTCCCCGCTGCTCGGCATCGTCTTCGGCCAGACGGGCGCCTTCGGCTGGTTCGGCATCTTCGCGGCCTCTGCGGTCATCACCTTCGCGTACATCGGCTTCGACGTCGTGGCCACCGCCGCCGAGGAGGCCGAGGACGCCCCGCGCTCGATCCCGCAGGGCATCATCCGCGCGCTGGTGATCACCACGGTCATCTACATCGCGGTCGCCCTGGTGATGGTCGGGATGACCTCGTACGACAAGATCGACACCAGCGCGCCACTCGCCAACGCCTTCCGCGACGCCGGCGAGGGCTTCATGGTGCACGTCATCAACATCGGGGCGGTGCTCGGCCTCACCACGGTCGTCCTGGTGCTGCTCGTCGGCCTGACCCGTGTGCTGTTCTCCATGGCACGCGACGGGTTGATGCCCCGCTCGCTCTCCAAGATCAACCGTAGCTACCACAGCCCGACGAGGGCCACTCTGGTCATCGGATTCCTGGCGATCCTGCTGGCCGAGTTCGTGGACGTGCTCACGCTCGAACCGCTGGTCGTGATCGGTACCCTGTTCGTGTTCATCTCCGTGGCCTGCGGAGTGATCAGGATGCGGCAGACGATGCCGGACCTGCCGAGGGGCTTTCGCACCCCGCTCTCTCCCGGCGTGCCGATCGCCTCGATCGCCGCCTGCCTGTGGCTCATGGTGAACCTCCAGCTCATCACCTGGCTGTACTTCATCATCTGGATGGCCTTCGGCGTGCTGGTCTACCTGGTGTACGGCAGGCGCAACAGCGTGCTCGCCAGGATGGCGCAGTCCGTCCCCGAGGCTCCCGTCCCCTTCGCTGGGCCTCCCGGCCCGCCGGAAGGTCCCGGCGGCCCCGGCACCGGGTCCCGCGGCAGGCACCGGCGCTGAGGTCTCTGCGAGCGTCTGGGGCGCGGGGTCCCGTCCTTCGAAAATCCGGTCTCCCCGGGCCGGAGAACGTCAAAGGCGCCGGGCGTCGATCACGCTCTGCACGAACTCCCTGGTACGGGCCTCGCGGGGATCGGTGAAGATCTGCTCGGGGGTGCCGCGCTCCAGGAGCACGCCACCGTCGAGGAAACAGACGGTGTCGGCGATCTCGCGGCAGAAACCCATCTCATGTGTGGTCAGGACCATGGTCATACCGCCCTCTTTGAGCTCCCGGATGATCCCGAGCACCTCCTTGACCAGCGCCGGGTCCAGCGCCGAGGTGACCTCGTCCAGCAGCATCAGGCGGGGCTGGGTGGCCAGGGCCCTGATGATGGCGACGCGCTGCTGCTGGCCGCCGGAGAGCTGATCCGGGTAGGCGCCCGCCCTGTCCGCCAGGCCGAACCTGTCCAGCAGGTCACGGGCCTGTTGCTCGGCCTGCCTTCTGCCCACGCCGTGCGCCTTCCGCGGGGCCAGCGTGATGTTGTCCAGCACGGTCATGTGCGGGAACAGGTTGAAGGCCTGGAACACGATGCCCATGCGCTTGCGCACGTCGTTGAGATCGGCACGGGCGTCGGTGATCTCCTCGCCGTCCAGGCGGATCGTGCCGTCGTCGGCGGTCTCCAGCAGGTTCACGCAGCGCAGCAGCGTGGACTTCCCTGATCCCGAGGCACCGATCAGACAGACCACCTCGTGCGGGTCGACCTCCAGGTCGATGCCACGCAGCACGCTGTGGCCCCGGTAGTTCTTCCACAGGCCCTCGATGCTCAGCAGGCTCATGTCCCCTCCTTTCCGCCGGTTTCCCGCTGCCCGCTCACTGGCTCCGCCGCCGTTGCGAGCGGGCCGCCAGATAGTCGGTGAAGCGGGCCATCGGAATGGTGAGCAGGATGAACAGCAGCGCCGCCACCAGGTAGGGGGTGTAGTTGAAGTTGCCGGCCACGTGGATCTGCGCCTGCCTCAGCGCCTCCAGCGGGCCGATCGTGGCGACGAGCGCGGTGTCCTTCTGCAGCGAGACGAAGTCGTTGAGCAGCGGTGGCACCACCCGGCGCACGGCCTGCGGCACCACCACGTGGCGCATGGTCTGGCCGTGGCTCAGGCCGAGGGACCGGGCGGCGGCCCGCTGGCTGGGGTGCACCGACTCGATACCCGCCCGGAAGACCTCCGCCACGTACGCTCCGTACGAGAGCGTGAGTGCGATGATGCCCAGCGTCGCGAGGTCCGTCGGGGTGCCCTGCAGGCCGAGCGCGGGCAGCCCGAAGCCGACGAGATAGATGATGAGGATCGTGGGCACACCGCGGAAGACGTCGGTGTAGATCACCGCCAGGGCGCGCAGCGGGAAGAAGACCGGCGCTGTGAGGTTGCGGGCCAGCGCGACCAGCAGGCCCACGAGAAGGATCAGCGGTTCGGCGATCAGGAAGATCTTGATGTTCAGCAGGAACCCGCTCAGCACGTCCGGCAGTGCCTTGACGAACTGCTCGGGATCGAAGAACGTGTCCCGCACCCGAGGCCAGCCGGGGGAGGCGGTGAAGAGCCAGAACAGCAGGACGATCACGATGATCGTCGAGACCGTCGCGACGGAGCCCGAGCGGAGAGACGACCTCCTGCGGAGCCGCTCCCGCTCAAGCTGCCGCTCGCTCTTCGTCCAGTCGTCGGAGAGCCGCAGGCTCTCGTCGTTCCTCATCGAGCGCCGCGGCGCGGACCGTACGCGCTCCGCGCCCACGGCGGTGACATGAGTTCCGGGATCACTTCAGCTCCGGCGCACCCGCGGCGGAACCGAGCCACTCGGTTTCGATCTTCGCCAGCTCACCGGAGGCGGTCAGCTTGTCGATCGCCTCGTTGACGCAGCTCACCAGCGGGCTGCCCTTCTCGAACACCGCGCCGAAGACCTCGGGAACGCCGGAGGCGGTGCCGAACTGGCCAACGATCTTGGAGTTCTCGACCTGGGCGGCGGTCACGTAGAACGCGGTGGGCAGGTCCACCACCACCGCGTCGACCTGCTTGTTCTTCAGCGCGTTGACGGCGTCGATCTGCTCGTTGTAGACGTTGAGCTCGGCCGAGGGCTGGATGACGTCCTTGACCGCCTGCAGCGAGGTGGTGCCGACCTGCACGCCGATCTTGGCGTCCTTCAGGGCCGCCAGGTCCGTGGCGGCGGCGACCTTCGAGCCGTCCAGCGCGACCACCGCCTGCTTGACCGTGTAGTAGCCCTTGCTGAAGTCGACGACCTTGGCCCGGTCGGGGGTCACCGAGACCTGGTTGACGTCGAAGTCGAACTGCTTGGCACCCGGTGCGAACGCGGAGTCGAACTTCACGGTGGCCCAGGTGACGTCACCTTCGGCGAAGCCCATCTGGCCCGCGACGGCGTAGGCGACGGCGCTCTCGAAGCCCTTTCCGTTGGCCGGGTCGTCGTCGTTGAACCACGGCTCGTAGGCGGGCTTGTCGGTGCCGATGGTGAGCTTGCCGGGGGTCTTCAGCGCGAGGCTCTCCTTGGCACAGGCGCTGGAGACGGCTCCGGAGGCGCTCGGGGCCGCGGAGCTCGTCTGGGTCGTCGTTTCCGAGGCCGGCGCACAGGCCACCGCGGTCGCCGCGAGGGCACCGAACGCGAGCAGCATCGAGGGACGGACCATGACAAGACCTCCAGGGGGAAGCAACGATTCCCGAATTGTATGTATCAGCGATGACCTGGAGTAACACGGTCTCGGCATGTGAGCATCCGCTCGCGGACAAAGAGCTTTCCGCACGCCCCGCTGATATCCCGACGGGCGGTCAGGCCGTGGAGAACCGACACCGCCGGTTGCGAAAGAACAAGGGCTCCTCCCCTGCGAACGGGGAGGAGCCCTTGTCTCACTGGGCCTCTCAGGCCGCGACGACCTCGACATCGAGGGACGCGGAGACCTCCGAGTGCAGCTTGACGCTGACCCGGTGGGAGCCGAGGCTCTTGATCGCGGAGGCGATCTCGATGCGACGGCGGTCGAGCACGGGGCCACCGGCGGCCTTGACGGCCTCGGCGACGTCACCCGTGGTGATGGAGCCGAAGAGGCGACCGGACTCGCCGGCCTTCGTCTTCAGGACCACCTTCAGGGCCTGCAGCTGACCGGCGACCTCCTTGGCGGTGCCAAGGTCACGGATCTCGCGAGCGTCGCGAGCCTTCTTGATCGAGGAGATCTGCTTCTCGCCGCCGCGCGTCCAGAGGATCGCGAAGCCGCGGGGAAGCAGGTAGTTGCGGCCGTAGCCGTCCTTGACCTCGACGATGTCGCCGGGGGCGCCGAGGCCGGTGACCTCACTGGTGAGAATGAGCTTCATCTGTCCGGACCTCCTTAGCGCGCGGTGCTCATGTACGGCAGGAGCGCCATCTCACGAGCGTTCTTGATAGCGGTCGCCACGTCACGCTGGTGCTGGGTGCAGTTGCCAGTCACCCGGCGGGCACGGATCTTGCCGCGGTCGGAGATGAACTTCCGAAGCAGCGCCGTGTCCTTGTAGTCGACGTAGGAGATCTTGTCGTGGCAGAACAGGCAAACCTTCTTCTTGGGCTTGCGCAGTGCCGGCTTGGCCATCGTGGTGCTCCTTTCAGAGCCCCGCCGTCAGGCGGGAATGGTCGCTGCGGATATGGACTGGGATTGCGGGAGGACCGCCGTCCCTAGAAAGGCGGTTCGTCGCTGAAGTCGCCGCCGCCGAAGCCGCCGCCACCCTGCTGCTGGCCGCCGCCCCCGTAGTTGTTGCCGCCGCCGCCGAAGCCGCCACCTTGCGGTGCGGCGGGCGCCGCGGAGGCCCACGGGTCGTTGGCCGGGCCGCCGCCGAAGCCACCGCCACCGCCCTGACGGGCGGTCTTGTTGACCTTGGCGGTCGCGTTTCTCAGGGAGGGGCCGACCTCGTCGACCTCAACCTCGTAGACCGTGCGCTTCTCGCCTTCCTTGGTCTCGTAAGACCTCTGGCGCAGCCGTCCCTGAACTATGACCCGCATGCCGCGCTGGAGGCTCTCGGCGGCGTTCTCCGCCGCCTGCCGCCACACGTTGCAGGTCAGGAACAGGCCTTCGCCGTCCTTCCACTCGTTGGTCGTCTTGTCGAGGAACCTCGGAGTGGATGCGATGCGGAACCGGGCCACCGCTTGCCCCGTGGGGGTGAAGCGCAGCTCCGGGTCGTCGACGAGGTTGCCGACGATGGTGATCGTGGTGTCGCCTGCTGCCATGGCTAGCGCTGCCCTTCCTGCGGCCTTCGCTGGTTATCGGCTCAGAGTACGGCTGCCGCCCGACAAAATGCCGGGAGTTAGTGCACGTCCGGGCGGAGAACCTTGGTACGCAGGATTCCCTCGTTGAGGTTCATCTGCCGGTCGAGCTCCTTGACCGTGGCGGGCTCGGCGCTCAGGTCGATGACGGCGTAGATGCCCTCGGGCTTCTTCGCGATGTCGTAGGACAGCCTGCGGCGACCCCACACGTCGACCTTCTCCACGGTGCCGCCGTCGTTGCGGACGACCGTGAGGAACTGGTCGAGGGAAGGGGCGACCGTACGCTCATCGAGCGAGGGGTCAAGAATGACCATCACTTCGTAACGGCGCATGCTGACTTCAACCTCCTCTGGACTCTTGCGGTCACGACACCGTGCCGTGACAGGAGGACGCTGACGTGCTTCACCTCGGGCGCCCATTTCGGCGCTCGGGGTGGAGGGTGGGCGATAACACACCCATTCGACGTAGCCGTGCCAGCCTACCAGCCCGTCAAGGGTTGGGCCGTCGCCTCGCCGGGCACGTCCTGTCGCAGGAGAAAGAGGAGGCGGTGAAGATGCCTCGTGCGGATGGACATGCCCGGAAGAGACCCTTGCGGTTCACGTTGAACACCGACGGGCGTCGTCACAGGATCGAGAACGTGCTGAGCGTCGTCACGATCGGCTGCGGACTGCTCGCCTTCGCCACCGGACTGATCCCCGCCGCGCACATCGTCGCCTCGTGGGCGGGGGTGCTGGGATTCTTCGGGGGCCTCTACTCGCAGTACGTCTCCGCGACGACACCGGAGCGCGCGCTGAACATCGTGGGCATCGTGGCCTCGTTCGTCGGTGTGGCCTTCGGCATCTATCACGGGGGTTTCCTCCCGTGAGGCCCCGAATCAGACGAGGGCCACACCGGCGCGGGGGCGGCTAACCATTCAGGCGCAGGTCCACGCCGAGCAGGACGAGGAACCACAGGAAGACCGCCAGCAGAGCCTCGGCGACGTCCTTCAGGAGCGCGGGAGTGATGTAGTCGTACACCCAGGCGACGTAGAGACCGACCAGGATGTAGATGAGGCCGATGAGACTGATCCCTCTTCGATAGTAGGCCACGTGGACTCCTTGTGTTCGGCCCGTGGGGGTGAGTGGTAGGGCGCGCCCTGCGACTGCCCAGGGCCTCGCCGTTGAAACAGCTAGGCTCGGACACATGCCGCTTATCGGAGCTCATGTCGACCAGGACGACCCGCTGGCGCACGCCAGGGCGCGCGGCGCCGAGGTCGTGCAGTTCTTCCTCGGTGACCCACAGGGCTGGAAGGGCCCGGTCATCGGCGAGAAGACCCGGGAGATCAAGGACTCGGACGTGGAGGTCTACGTCCACGCCCCCTATGTGATCAATGTGGCGACCGCCAACAACCGGGTCCGCATCCCCAGCCGCAAGCTGCTCGGCTCGCATCTCGCCGCGGCGGCCGAGCTCGGCGCCAGGGGGCTGATCGTCCACGGCGGGCACGTGGGGGCCGGAGACGACCCGCAGAAGGGTTTCGACAACTGGCGCAAGGTGTTCGAGCGCCTGGAGGAGCACCGGATCCCCGTGCTCATCGAGAACACCGCAGGCGGTGGCAACGCGATGGCACGCAAGCTTGAGCGCATCGCCCGGCTCTGGGACGCGCTCGACGGCTTCGACGTGGGCTTCTGTCTCGACACCTGCCACGCCCACGCGGGTGGCGAGGACCTGGCGGACGTGGTCGAGCGGGTCATGGCGATCACCGGCAGGATCGACCTGATCCACTGCAACGACTCTCGCGACGCCTTCGACTCCGGTGCCGACCGGCACGCGAGCCTCGGAGCGGGCCAGATCGATCCCGAGCTCATCCTGAGCGTGTGCCGGAGCGCGAACGCGCCGATCGTGGTGGAGACGCCCTTCGACGGCCAGGCCGCCGACATCGCCTTCCTCAGATCGAAGCTCTAGCGCGAGACCTCGGACGGGAGAGTTCGTCCACAGCCTGTGGATAACTTGGTGGGATTACTTTTCCCCGGAAACGGGTAAGGGGCTGCTCCCGGCGCTCAGCCCACCCAGGCACCGTCGGCGAAGATCAGCGTGTTGAGGGCCATCAGCGGGCCCACCACCAGGGCGTAGACGACGATGATCCACCGCTGCCACGGTGCCTGCCCGCCGCTCGCCTTCGCGATCAGGATGAAGAGCGGCCACCACAGCAGCGCCGAGCGCGGAACCGACAGGTAGTAGGCGGAGCAGAGCAGGGCACCCACCTGAAGTCCCACGTAGACGAACTCGCTCCACCTCCGCAGGTAGAGCAGGACCAGTACGAGCACGACCCCGACGATCGCCCCCGCGATCTCAAGCCGGAACGCCCAGGCGAACCGGCCCTCGCCCATGGCCGAGTTCCAGGTCGTGATCAGCGACTCCCAGGGCCACACCATGTGCCGACCCCAGCCGGCCTCCTGGGCACTCTTCCAGGCCAGCCAGTCGCCGGTGCGGGAGTGCTGGTAGGCGGAGTAGAGCACCAGCGGCACGAACGGGAGCACCAGCCAGCCGGCCTGCCGTACGGGCTGCCGCCGGGCGAAGAACTCCACGATCAGCGCCAGGGCCAGGAACAGGCCGGTGATCCGCACGCAGGAGGCGCCCGCCGCCAGGGCCGCGGCGAGCGGCCAGCGCCCCCTGCGCGCCGCGAGCCAGGCGGGGACGGCGAAGGCCAGGAAGAGCGACTCGCTGTAGCCCGCGAACAGGAACACCGCCATCGGCCAGAGCAGCAGCGCCAGCACCGCGCGCCGGCCGGTCCCCGGCGGCCCCTCGAACTCGGCCAGCCTGGCGAGCGCCATCATCGCGACGGCACCGGCCACGAAGGAGATCAGCAGCCCGGCGACCGTCCAGTCGCCGACCACGAGGTGCACCGCGCGGAGCGCCAGGGGCATCCCGGGGAAGAAGGCGGGCAGCCCCTCGTCAGGCTCGCTGCCGGGGGCGCCACCGTAACCGTGCTCGGCGATGGTGACCAGGAGGCTGGCATCCCAGTGCTTCCAGCGCTCCAGGAACGGCGGCGGGACCGCGTCCCCTTCCATCATCGCCTGGGTACCGACGACGACCAGGGCGACGATTCCCAGCCTGGAGGCCAGCCAGAGCAGCAGCCCTTCCTGCGCGGTATCCCGCGGGGGCTCAACAGGATCGATCACAAATTGGGATTGTCGCGGATCATCCCGACCGGCCGCCAGACTCACGTCGTTCCCCGGTGCTAGGAGAGCGCGAGCCGGAAACGGTCGGGTGCGCCGTCGAAGACACCGCCCGCCTGGTCGTCGGCCCCGTTCTGTCGGATCACGTCCTTGTCGGGGACGAGGATGTCCCTCACCACGAACGCCATCATGATCAGAATGGTGATCGCGCGGGCCCACACCGCGGTGAAGTAGGTGTCGCCGGCGATGCCCAACGCCTCGTTGCCCGGCTGGATACCGACCAGATAGAGCCAGATCGCGAAGAAGTACCAGCACTCGGCGAGCTGCCAGAGCGCGATCGGCTTCCAGTTCGGCCTGGCCAGCACCGCGAAGGGGATCAGCCAGAGCACGTACTGCGGCGACCACACCTTGTTGGTCAGCATGAACGCGGCCAGGGTGAGGAAGCAGAGCTGCATCAGCCGCGGGCGGGTCCTGGCCGTCACGGTGAGCACGGCGATCGCCAGGCAGAACGCGGCGAGGGAG
Source organism: Streptosporangium sp. CA-115845 (assembly GCF_050943795.1). NCBI lineage: Bacteria > Bacillati > Actinomycetota > Actinomycetes > Streptosporangiales > Streptosporangiaceae > Streptosporangium > Streptosporangium sp. CA-115845. The sequence continues at coordinate 10,047,502 of NZ_CP191988.1, forward strand.
ACGATGCCCAGCTTGTCGACGAGTTCGGCGTCACCGAGGATCGGCCACTGCTTCTGGTTGAAGAAGTACCAGAGCGAACCCCAGTCGGCCCCCCGCTCCTGGCTGAAGACGTAGAACCTCTTCCAGCCGTCGAAGGCGAACACCATGATCGGCACATTGACGACCAGCCAGGATCCCACGACGCCGCCGAGCGTCTTGAGGAACGGCACCCACCTGCCGGTGCGCAGCGTCAGCAGGAACAGCGGGCCGAGGAACATCAGCGGGTAGAACTTGGTGGCGATCGCCAGGCCGAGCAGGATGCCCGCGAGCCACTGCCTCCGCTTCGACCAGGCCAGCAGCGCGCCCAGCGCGAGGGCGTTGGCCGCCAGGTCCCAGTTGATGTACGCGGTGAGGATCAGCCCGGGAGCCAGGGCGTACCAGAGCGCGTCCCAGCGCCTGGCCGGACCGGCCAGCGCGGCCATCAGCAACACGCCGACGACCAGGCAGATCGCCATGAGGATGACCGTGAGGTCGTAGAATGCCGTCCCCTGGTCGCTCATGGAGGCGACGATCCGGCGGAAGAACTCCATGATCCCGCCGATCCCGACGGGGTACTCGACCGGGTAGTCGAAATAAGGGATCTTGCCCTCGTTGAGCTTCTCGTTCCACCACAGGGGATAGATGTCGGTGTAACAGAAGTTCGTGAACTGCAGGGTTCCGTCGTTCCACGCCCCGCCGACGCGGCACGGCCACTTCCAGAACCAGGCCAGGATGGCCCCCAGCCCCGCGAACAGGGCCAGGGGCACGTACGGGATGGCCCGGGTGCCGAACTCGGGTAGCGAGCGCCGCGACGTCAGGAGGTCCTTCATCAGGGGCGACGTCCGTTCGCGGTGGGTGTCGGCATGATCGCCGCGCCGGGTGCCCCAGGAGCCCCGACCGCGCCGGGGGCGCCATTCTCGGTGATCTCGCCGTTCGGCGGACCGTCGCCCGAGCCGTCGTTGCCGACGTCGCAGGAGCCGTCCCAGGGCACGCACTCGCGGCCGTCGGGGTTGTCCGGCTCGCCGCCGCCACCGTCGTCGGGCCAGCCGCCGTCGCCGCTGTCGGGGAACGGGTTGTCGTCCATGGTCGGCGTCGCGCTGGGCGTCGGCTTGGGCGTGGCCAGGTTGCTCTGCGAACCGGTGTTGGCCCTCGGCGGGAACTGCTGGACCTCGTCCTTGGCGGTCACGGCCTGCATGTAGTCATGCCAGATCTGGGTCGGGGTGCCACCACCGCCGATGAAGGAGGGCATGGGCTCCTCCTTCCAGAGGATTTTCGAATCATCGATCTTGCGGTTCGGCAGGCCGTACTTGTCGACCTTGAGCTTGCGCGTCCCCGCCTTGTTGTAGGGCACGTCCTTGGACATGCCGACTGCGGTGACAAGCTGCGGGGTGAAACCGACGAACCAGGCGTCCTTGTAACCGTTGTTCGTGCCGGTCTTGCCGGCCACCGGCCGCGAGCCGATGTTCGCGGTGGCGCCGGTGCCGCCCTTGACCACAGCCTGGAGCGCGACCGTCGCGTCGGCCGCGGACTCGGGGCTGATGACCTGCTCTACGGCGGCCTGCTCCGCGAGCACCGGGGAGCCGTCGATCTTGGTCACCTTGACGACGGTGTGCCAGTCGGCGTGCTTGCCCTCGTTGGCGAAGATCGAGTAGCCGGCGGCCTGCTCGACCGCGGTGACCGAGGCGCTGCCGATGGTGACCTGGAACTTCTGCTCGTCGACCGCGTAGTCGACCGCGTTCTTACCGCCGTAGGAGGGGTTGTACTTGGCGGTCTCGCCGACCCCCGCCTCCTTGGCGATCCTCGCCACCTCGGCAAGCGTGACGACCTCACCCATCTGCACGAAGACCGTGTTGACCGAGCTGGCCATGGCCTTGATCATGTTGATCACCCCGTACGCGGTGTTCCCCGAGTTGCTGATCGGGGTGGTGCCGGGCATCTTGATCGTGGCCATGCCGTCGACGTAGCTGTCGAGCGACCTGCCGCTCTCCAGCCAGGCCGCGAGCACGTAGGGCTTGAACGCCGAGGCCGCCTGCTTGGTGGAGTCGAAGGCGCGGTTGTTGAAGTCGTTGACGAAGTCGTCGCCGCTGTAGAAGGCGAGCACCCGGCCGTTCTTCGGATCCACCGAGGCGACACTGGCGTGGATGGTCGACTCCAGGCCGGCGGTGCGGGCCTTCACCGCCTTCTGCGCCTCCTTCATCATCTTCTCGTCGAAGGTGGTGTAGACCTTGTACCCCTTGGTCTCCAGATCCTCCTGGGTGATGCCCCGCCCCTTGAGCTCCCGGAAGACGATGTTGAGCATGTAGCCCTTGATCCCCTTGAAGGTCTGCGAGACCTTGACCTCGGCGAACTTCAGGTCCTCGAAGGAGCTTCCCGCGTACTTGCCGTACGCGGCGGGGTCGATCTCGGCCATGTTCCTGAGCGCGGCGGTGAAGCGCTCCTTGGTCGCGGCGTAGTTGCCGGCCTTCTCCTGGATGTCGAAGGCGTCCGGGTTCTGGATCCGGCCGGCCAGGTAGGCGCCCTCCTGCGGGGTCAGCTGACCGATGTTCTTGCCGAAGAACGCCTTCGAGGCGGCCTGGATGCCGTACGCGCCGCGGCCGAAGTAGATGATGTTGAGGTAGCGCTCAAGGATCTCGTCCTTCTCCAGCGTCTTGCTGATCTTGACGGCGACGAAGATCTCCTTGATCTTGCGCTGTACCGAGACCTCCTGGCTGAGGCCGTCGTAGTAGCCGCGGGCCATCTGCTGGGTGATGGTCGAGGCGCCCTGGAGCTGTGCGCCGCTGACCGTGCTCCAAAGGGAACGGGCCATACCGGCCAGGTCGATACCGCTGTCGGTGCGGAAACTCTGGTTCTCCAGGGCGATCACCGCGTCCTGGACGTGCTTGGGAATCTGACTGATCTTCACCGGGGTGCGCTTGACGCCGAGACGCGCGATCGGGGTCTTCTTGTCCCGGTAATAGACCACGCTGCCCCGGTCGTCCACACCGGCCTGCGTGGTCTCCGGGACCGGCGTGTTGGCGTAGGCAACCGCGATCATGCCGAAGACGCCGGCGCTGAGGACCACGAAGCTGGCCATCACGATCTTCCAGTTGGGCAGGAAGCGCGTCCACCGCCTGGCCTTGGGCTCGTCCTCGCCGTCGCCGGGACCGTACCCCCCGGGGCCGCCCGGACCCTCTGGACCCCCCTGGCCTCCGGGACCGCCCGCGCCACGCCCGGCGCGGCGTCTGCGCACGCCGCCCTCACCGGACCTCGAACCGGCTCCCGCCTGGGCGGCGAGCATCGCCTGGGTGTCCTCGAACGCGGCCTCGGCCCGGCGGCCTGTCGGGTCGGTGTCACGGCGACGGAGCTCACCGCCCCGCTGCTCGGGCTCGCGCGGGGGCATCCCGCCCGGAGCGCCCGCGTCCCGCCGGGGCTGGGCACCCGGGTGCTGGGGCGCGCCGCCGGCGTAGGGCATCCCGCCGGGCATCCCGCCGGGCTGGGGCATCATCATGGTCCGGTTGTCGGCCCCCGCGCCCTGTGGCGGCCGACCTTGCTGCTGTTCCCAGCTCGCGCCGCCGGTTTGAGAGTTTCGTGAAGGGGGAACCGCACGGGGAGCGGCTCCCGGGCCTGAGCGACGGCGCCGCCCCTGACGAGCCGACCCGTCGGCGCCCTCCTGGCGCCCGTTCGGCTCCGGGTCATTGCTGTGGCTGTAACTCACGCGTCCTCGTTCGGTCATCGGGGTCTACGACGGCGTGCTGGCGGGCGAGACTACCTCCTGATCACCGGAGATCTCGCCGCCTTGGCTCACTGGTAGCCGGCCCATTCGGGTGGATCTCCATTCCCGAGGACAAACGAGATCGTCAGCTGGTTTCGACAACAACCTTGGCAGACCTCTCCCACGTTGACGCGGGATTCCCCGTATTGGAAAGCGGTCCACGCCGCGCGGGGACTGTGCCCCATTGCCGCCTGTTGTGACCACATAGGCGCCAGACTACGGCTTTTTGTTGTTTGCTCCCAACCTCTTGGGAAAGTCGCTGATTGCAGGGTTATGTTGAATGGACGTATCCTGCGGATGTATCGACTCGATACATCGACGCGAGAGGTGGTGGTTTCCGGTGGCCGGCGGACGTGGCGGGGTGCTGGAGCTGGCCGTGCTCGGGTCGTTGCACGAGACCCCGCTCCACGGCTACGAGCTGCGCAAACGGCTCAACGCCCTGCTCGGCATGTTCCGGGCCTTCTCCTACGGCTCGCTCTATCCGTGCCTCCGCCAGTTGCTCACCGACGGACTGATCATCGAAGACGGCGATGCCGCCGCGGCCAACGCCGACAGCCCCATCACACTCCCCGGCCGCCGTTCGAAGATCGTCTACCGACTGACCGCGGAGGGCAAAGAACGCCTGCACGAGCTGCTCACCCAGGCCGGCCCTTCGGCCTGGGAGGACGAGAGCTTCGGTGTGCACTTCGCCTTCTTCAGACACACCGAGGCGGAGGTGCGCCTGCGCATCCTCGAAGGCCGGCGCAGCCGGCTCGAGGAACGCCTGGACGGCGTGCGCACGGCACTGGCCCGCACGCGTGAGCGGCTGGACAGCTACACCCTTGAGCTCCAGCGTCACGGTCTGGAGTCGGTCGAACGCGAAGTGCGCTGGTTGAATGAGCTGATCGCCACCGAACGGCGAGCGTCGCCGCCGGACGAGGAGCAGCGATCCGCGCGGGAGGAAACGTCCCGGGCGCCCGAGCCCGGAACGGGCACGACGGGGCGGCCTGCCACCCCGGAAGACAACTGACCACCAAAGAACAAAAGGGGAGCGAGTGCCATGGGTTCGGTGCGCGTAGCCATTGTCGGTGTAGGCAACTGCGCCACGTCGCTCGTACAGGGCGTGCACTACTACCGGGACGCCGACCCCGGTGCCCGGGTGCCGGGCCTGATGCACGTCAAGTTCGGCGACTACCACGTCGGCGACGTCGAGTTCGTCGCGGCGTTCGACGTCGATGCCAAGAAGGTCGGCCGCGACCTGTCCGAGGCGATCGTGGCCTCGGAGAACAACACGATCAAGATCTGCGACGTACCGCCGCTGGGCGTCACGGTGCAGCGCGGTCACACCTTCGACGGTCTGGGCGAGTACTACCGGGAGATGGTCGAGGAGTCGGACGAGACTCCGGTCGACGTCGTCGAGGTCCTCAAGGACAACAAGGTCGACGTGCTCGTCTCCTACCTGCCGGTGGGCTCGGAGGAAGCCGACCGCTTCTACGCCCAGTGCGCCCTCGACGCGAAGGTCGCGTTCGTCAACGCGCTGCCGGTGTTCATCGCCTCCGACCCCACCTGGGCCCAGAAGTTCGTCGACGCCGGTGTCCCGATCATCGGTGACGACATCAAGTCACAGGTCGGGGCGACGATCACGCACCGCGTGATGGCCAAGCTGTTCGAGGACCGCGGCGTCGAACTGCTCCGCACGTACCAGCTGAACTTCGGCGGCAACATGGACTTCATGAACATGCTGGAGCGCAAGCGCCTGCAGTCCAAGAAGATCTCCAAGACCCAGTCGGTCACCTCGCAGATCCCGCACGAGATGCGGAAGGCCGATGTGCACATCGGTCCTTCCGACCACGTGCCGTGGCTCGACGACCGCAAGTGGGCGTACGTGCGCCTGGAGGGCAGGTCCTTCGGCGACACACCCCTCAACCTGGAGTACAAGCTGGAGGTCTGGGACTCCCCCAACTCCGCCGGCATCATCATCGACGCGGTACGCGCCGCCAAGATCGCCCTTGACCGGGGCGTCTCGGGGCCGATCCTGTCGGCCTCCTCGTACTTCATGAAGTCCCCGCCGGAGCAGTACTCCGACGACGAGGCGCGCGAGTACGTGGAGAAGTTCATCCGCGGCGAGGTCGAGCGCTGACCGATCGGCGCCCGCTCACGGCGAGAGCCCCCGACCCGGGTGGACGGGTCGGGGGCTCTCGCCATATGAGGATCGCCGGTGGGTCTGCGCGGGGCTCCCGCCTCAGCGGGCGGCGGGTGGGAGGTCGGCGGGGTCGGCGGCCCGCCAGGCGAGCGGGTCCGCACCAAGCTCGATCAGCTGGGGGACCTGCTCGCGGCACCACGGGGAGATCGCCAGGCGGTCGCCGAGCACCCCGTCGGTGAACTCCTTCCACGGCATCCAGCGCACGTCCTCGACCTCGTCGGGGTTGGGCACGGCCTCGGAGGCGGCGATCACCCGGTAGACCGGGCACAACTCCCGCTCGACGATGCCGCTGTCCATGACCGCGCAATAGGAGAAGCGCGGCAGAAGCAGGTCGACCTGGCCGGCCACGAGGCCCAGCTCGTGGGAGAGCCTGCGGGTCACCGCCGCGGAGAGCGGCTCGCCCGGCAGGGGGTGGCCGCAACAGCTGTTGGTCCACACCCCCGGCCAAGTGATCTTGTGCAGTGCGCGTCGGGACAGCAGAACCTGCCCCTGCTCGTCGAACACGTAACTGGAGAAGGCCAGGTGGAGAGGAGTGTCGGGACCGTGCACCGTGGCCTTGGCCGCCGTGCCGATCGCGTTCCCCGCCCTGTCGACGAGCACAACGTGTTCATCAGGTGTCACTCGACCGAGGGTACGTGATCATGTTGGCTTACCGCGCCCCACTTGACGATACGTAGGTAAAGGTCGGTAATGCTCACCCATACATTCAGGGACGTTCCCGATGTCCATCGAGGTCGGTCCCCCATAGGCTGAGCGCGTGTCATTCATATCCGACCTACGTGTGGTCCTGGAGGGTCGGGACTTCCGGAGACTGTACGGGACCCGCCTCGTCTCGCAGTTCTCCGACGGGATCTTCCAGTTCGCCGTGGCCGGATTCGCGTTCTTCAGCCCGGAGAAGAGCACGAGCGCGGTGGGGATCGCCGCCGGCCTGGCCGTGCTGCTGCTGCCGTACTCGATCCTGGGCCCCTTCGCCGGGGTGTTCATCGACCGCTGGTCACGGCGGCAGATCCTGGTCGTCGCGCCGCTGATCCGCGGGACACTGCTGCTCGCGGCCGCGGCGCTGGTCGCCGCGGACGCCCCTGACGCGATCTTCTACGCCGCCGCGCTCGGCGTGCTCGGGGTGAACCGGTTCTTCCTGACCGCACTGGGAGCCTCACTCCCGCACGTCGTGCCGGCCGACCGGCTGATGGTCGCCAACGCGGTCACCCCGACCTCGGGAACCGTGCTCACCTTCGTGGGCGTGGGCGCCGGCTACCTCCTCCGGGCGATCTTCGGCTCCGACCACCGGGGGACGGCGGTGCTGCTGGTCGTCTCCGGTCTCATCTTCGGGCTCAGCGCGCTCATCTCCAGGACCATGGACAGGCGGCTGCTCGGCCCCGCCTACGATCCCAACCGCCCGCAGGCCCGCGAGGCGGTGCGCCACGTGCTGAGCGGCCTGATCGACGGCGCACGGCACCTGGTACGCCACCGGGCCGCCGCCGCGGCGATGGGCGCGATGACCACCCACCGGTTCGTCTACGGCATGTGCACGGCGATGCTCGTGATGCTGTCGCGCTACTACTTCGCCGAGAACGCCGAGGACGCGCTGAACGCGGTCTCCGTCGTGGTCGCCACCTCCGGACTCGGCTACTTCCTGGCCATCCTGATCACCCCCTGGGCCACCGAGCGCTTCGGCATCGAGCGGTGGGTCCCGGCCATGCTGGTCACCGCCGGGGTGCTGACGTTCGCACTCTGCGTGCCTTTCCAGCAGTGGGGGTTCGCAGCCGCGGGCCTCGTGCTCGGCATCGCCGGGCAGAGCATCAAGATCTGCGCGGACACCACGGTCCAGCGGGACGTCGAGGACGCCTATCTGGGCCGGGCCTTCTCCATCTACGACATGCTCTTCAACGGCAGCTATGTGCTGGCCGCCGCCCTGGCCGCGGCGCTGCTCCCGGCGAACGGCAGATCGACGCTCGTGCTGGTGGTCATCGCCGCCGGATATCTCGCGGGCGCGGTGGCATACCGGGCCATCACGCCTGCCCGAGTGATCGAGCCGCTGCCGTCATCGCCGTCGTGACCGTCTCCAGGTCGTCGTCGCCGATCGAGTAGGGCGGCATCGCATAGAGCAGGCGGCCGAACGGGCGGAGCCAGACGCCGTGCCGCATGACGACGTCCTGGACGGCGGGGACGTCGACGGGTTCACGGGTCTCGATCACCCCGATCGCACCGAGGACCCGCACCTGGCGCACGCCCGGCGCCTCCGCGGCCCCCGCCAGGCCCGCGAGGAGACCGGCCTCGATCCGGCGGACCTCCTCACGCCACGGGCGTTCCTCCAGGAGATCCAGGGAGGCGTTCGCGGCCGCCGCGGCCAGCGGGTTGCCCATGAAGGTCGGCCCGTGCATCAGCACCCCGACACCCCGGGCCACCCGCTCGGTGCACAGCGTCGCGGCCAGCGACAGGTAACCGCCGGTCAGTGCCTTGCCCAGGCACATGATGTCGGGCCTGATCCCGGCGTGGTCGCAGCCGAACAACTCTCCGGTCCTGCCGAATCCGGTGGCGATCTCGTCGGCGATCAGCAGGACGCCGTGCTCGTCGGCCAGCTCGCGGAGCAGGCGCAGGTAGGCCGGGTGGTAGAAGTGCATGCCGCCCGCCCCCTGGACCACCGGCTCCACGATGATCGCGGCCAGTTCATGGGCGTGCCTGGCGAGAAGGTCCGCCAGCCGGGCCGCGTAGGCCTCGTCGTACTCGCGCGGCGGCCGGTCGGCGAACACGTGTTCGGGCAGCACACCGGAGAACAGGTGGTGCATGCCGTTGACCGGGTCGCAGACCGACATCGCCCCGAAGGTGTCGCCGTGGTAGCCGCCCCTGACCGTGAGCAGCCTGCCCCTGCCGGTGAGCTGGAACGCCATTTTGATCGCCACCTCGACGGCGACCGACCCCGAGTCGGCGAGGAACACCTTCGGCAGACCGGTCATGGCGGCGAGCCTGTGGGCCAGCCGCACGGCGGGCTCGTGGGTGAGCCCGCCGAACATGACGTGCGCCATGTCCTCCAGCTGATCCCGCAGCGCCCGGTTGAGCTCGGGGTGGTTGTAGCCGTGGATGGCCGCCCACCACGACGACATACCGTCGACGAGCTCGCGCCCGTCGGCGAGCGTCAGCCGCACCCCCTCCGCGCGGGAGACCACGTGCGGCGCCACCGGCTGGGGCACGGCCGCGTAGGGGTGCCACACGTGCTCCCGGTCGAGTGCGGCGACATGGCCGGATACCCCGGAGACCCCGGGGCCCGCGGTCCGGTCAGGAGTGCCGCTCAGGGGTCACCTCGTTCGCCCGCGCCCACTCGCGGAGGGCGTCCGCGGCGGCCTCCTTGCCGAGAACCCCCTGATCCAGGCGCATGTCCAGGAGGAATTTGTAGGCGCGGCCCACGACCGGGCCCGGCGGGACGCCGAGAATCTCCTGGATCTCGTTGCCGTCGAGCTCGGGGCGGATCTTGCCGAGTTCCTCCTCATCGGCCAGCCTGGCGATCCGCTCCTCCAGCTGGTCGTAGGTCCGCGACAGGACCTGGGCCTTGCGCCGGTTGCGGGTGGTGCAGTCGGCGCGGGTCAGCTTGTGCAGGCGCTCAAGCAGGTGCCCGGCGTCACGGACGTAGCGGCGCACCGCCGAGTCGGTCCACTCGCCCGTGCCGTACCCGTGAAAGCGCAGATGCAGCTCCACCAGGCGGGAGACGTCGGCCACCACGTCCTTGGGGAACTTCAGCTCCGTCATCCGCTTCCTGGCGAGCTGTGCGCCGACCACCTCGTGGTGGTGGAAGGAGACCCGGCCGCCGGACTCGTGGCGGCGGGTCTTCGGCTTGCCCACGTCGTGCAGGATCGCGGCCCAGCGCAGGATCCGGTCGGGACCGTTCTCCTCCAGGTCGATCGCCTGCTCAAGCACGATCAGCGAGTGCTCGTAGACGTCCTTGTGCCGGTGGTGCTCGTCGATCTCCAGGCGGAGCCTGGGCACCTCGGGCAGCACGTGGGCGGCGAGCCCCGACTCGACGAGGATCTTCAGCCCCTCGCGGGGGTGATCGCCGCCGATGAGCTTGTCCAGCTCGTCGCGGATGCGCTCGGCGGAGACGATGTCGATCCGGTCGGCCATCGCGTCCATCGCGGCGAGCGCCGCCTCGTCGACGGTGAAACCGAGCTGGCTGGCGAACCTGGCCGCGCGCAGCATCCGCAGCGGGTCGTCGCCGAAGGAGCGCTCGGGGGGGCCGGGGGTGCGCAGCAGCCTGGCGTGCAGGTCGTCGAGGCCGCCGTACGGGTCGACGAACTCGCGGGACGGCAGGCGCAGCGCCATCGCGTTGATCGCGAAGTCACGCCGGGCCAGGTCGCCCTCCAGCGTCTCGCCGTAGGCGACCTCGGGCTTGCGCGACTTGGGGTCGTACGACTCGCTGCGGTAGGTGGTGATCTCCAGCAGCCACCCGCCCTTACGGACGCCGACGGTGCCGAAGTCGATGCCGATCGTCCAGACGGAGTCGGCCCAGTCACGGACGAGTTCCAGGACCGTCTCGGGCCTCGCGTCCGTGGTCAGGTCGAGATCGTTGCCGATCCTGCCCAGGAAGACATCGCGTACGGAGCCGCCGACAAGGGCTATCTGGTAACCCTTGGCGGCGAACAGCTCGCCAAGCTCGTCCGCCACAGGAGCGATCTTCCGGAACAGCTCGCTCATGCCGTGGCGCTGGCTCTGGGTCAGATTTGAAAGGGACAAGCCGGGTAGGTCCTTCGGTTACGGAACATGTTCCCCTGTGGGGATACACCTGAAGCGATCACCAGGTTACGGTCAGTCAGGAGAACCTCGGGGGCCGTGCGTCGAGGCAAGGAGCACACACATGAAGGATGCGCTCGCGATCCACCGCCGGCTCCTCGCACACCAGGTCCATCATGAGATCGTACGCCTTCCGCGCGCGATGACATGCTCGGACGAACTGCCCGAGGTGCTTTCCGCGAGCCCCGCCATCTGCCTGGCGGTCACGGTCTACGAGGTCACGACACGAATCGCCCGCGAGCCCGTGGCGATCGTCACCTCCGTCGGCTCCCCTCCGCGCCCCGGCCTGATCGGCGGCATCCTGGGTGCGCGGCGGGTCCGGCCGGCCTCGGCCTTCACCGTCAACTCCGCCACCGACTACGCCTCGGGTCTGGTCTGCCCGCTGCTGCTGCCGGCCACGCTGACCGTGCTGGTGGACGAGCGACTCACCGACATCGCCACGTCCGTCTACGTGCCCACCGGGGAGCGTCACACGGCACTCCTGATCCGTGCGGACCACCTGCTCACACTGGTTTCGGGCAGGGTCGTCGATCTGACCCGCCAGGGTTCCCGGGGGGAGGCGGCGACCTTTCCCCTCGCCGGTTAGGCCATACCATTACGGGCGTGCGCCGTACTCGACCCCTGGCCGGCACGTGATCCGCAAGGTCATGCTGCTCGCCCTGCTCGCCACCACGCTGCTCCTACCCGCGGCCGTGGTCGTTTCCGGTACGGCGAACGCCCAGGCGACCGCGACGGGCAGGCTGGGGCTCCAGATCGTGCTGGAGGCCATCAGCCCCGACGTTCCCCGTGAGCCGACCACCGAGATCAAGATCTCCGGATCGCTGGTCAACTCCGGCACCGAGCCCCTGACCGGGTTGCGCATCCGGATGTACTCCTCGCCCCAGCCGTTCACCCGGCGCGGCGAACTGGACGCCTACCTGACCGGGCAGGGCCCCCAGCCGGGTTCGTGGTGCTGCGAGAGTTTCGTCCAGGCGCCGATCGCGCCGGCCGGGAAGCTTCCGTGGCAGTTCACCTTCACACCGCAGAGTTGGAAGTTCTCCCGTTTCGGCGTCTATCCGATCATGGTCGAGGTGCGTGACGCCTACGGGCAGCCGCTCGCCGCCCTCCGCGTCCCGGTGACCTACATGCCCAGGGAGACCAGGGTGGCCCGCACCCGGCTCGCCATGGTGCTGCCCATCGTCGACCAGCCGCGCCGGAGCGGTGACGGCGTCTTCGCGGACGAGGGACTGCCCGCGGCCATGGCCCCCGGCAAGCGCCTCGGCGACCTGCTCAAGATCGCCCAGGACACCTCCTCGGCCAAGGGCCTCACCTGGGTGGTCGACCCCGCCCTGCTCGACGACGCGCGGGCCATGGGCAGGCCGCACGCGACCAGGTCCAAGAACCGCACCCAGCCGCGTCCCGCGACCCCCGAGACCGCCCAGTGGCTGAGCGACTTCCGCGAGGCCGTCGCGGACCACCCGGTGATGGCCACCCCGTACGGCGACCCCGACGTGGCGGCCCTCGCCCACAACGGCGTCGACAACGCCACCGCGACCGGTATCAACGCGGCCAGGATCATCGGCAAGGAGACCCTCGGCCGCGATGTGATCACCAACGTGAACTGGCCGCTGGGCGGTCTGATCGACTACGACGGGCTGGACCTGCTGGCCACCGGCGGCGTCGACACCGTGCTGCTGAACGTGCTCAACCTGCCGCCGGCGGCGCCCCCGGTCACCACCCCCGACGCCTCGGCGACCCTGGAGAGCGTGAACGGCCCGGTCACCGCCCTGGTCGCCGACGCGAAGCTGAGCGAGACCGTCGGCGCGGACACCTCCGCCCCCGGCTCGGCGCTGATGAACCGCCAGCGGTTCATCGCGGAGACGGCGATGATCAGCGCGGAGCCCGTCAGCACGGCCAGGACCGTGATCGCCGTTCCGCACCGCCGCTGGGACCCCGACCCCAGGTACGTGACCAACCTGGTCGAGACCGCCGCCGGCCTGCCCTGGCTGCTGCCCGTCGGGCTCGACGCGGTCAAGCGCGGCAAGGGTGCCCCGACACCGCGGGCCGACCTGACCTACACCGACCAGAACCGGCGGGCGGAGCTCCCCAAGCAGTACCTGACGGGCGTCAAGAAGGTCGGCGCCCGCGCCGATCTGACCGCCGCGATCACCACCGCCCAGGATCTCGACGTCTTCGACCTGGCGCTGCTCCGCCTGGCCTCTTCGGCCTGGCGCGGCAGGACCGCCGCCGCGGCGCCGTACGTCCAGCAGGTCGCGGAGGCGATCGACGGCCGGATCGCCATGGTCTCCATCACCGGCAGCGAGCAGTCGCGCCTGCGCACCCTGGCCGGCAGCAACGGCGATGTGCCGATCAGCGTGCGCAACGAGCTGAGCGGTGAGGCCAGCCGGATCGCGGTCCGCCTCAGGGTCACCTCCGACCAGCCCAAGCTGTTGAAGATCGAGCCGTACGTGGACCAGTTGATGATCCTCGGCGGCCAGAGCCAGACCATCCGGATCCCGATGACCTCGACCGCCAGCGGCCAGACCACGGTGACGGTGCAGCTGACCACCGACGACGGCCGCAAGTACGGCAAGCCGGTCGAGCTGACCGTGCGGACCACCGGGTACACCGGGGTCGCTCTGGTGATCGTGGGGGCGGCCCTCGTGGTGATGCTGGCCGCCGTCGTCATGCGCGTGCTGCGCCGGCGGGGAGGCCGCCGCCCCGCGGCCGCTCCCCCGCCGGAGCGCGATCGCGAGCCGACCGGCACCGAGTCCTGACACCCAGCGGAGGAATGGCGCATGAGCAGGGTCCTGCGTGCGAGCGCGATCATGGCGGCGGGGACGATGGTCTCCCGCGTCACCGGCTTCGTCCGGACGGCGGTGCTCGCCGCGGCCCTCGGGACCTTCGCCCTGGGCGACGCCTACAACGTGGCCTACACGATCCCGTTCACCCTGTTCGACCTGCTCATCGGCGGGATCCTGAGCAGCGTCGTGGTCCCGATGATCATCCGGCGGCAGCAGGCCGACCCCGACGGCGGCCGGGCCTACGAGCAGCGGCTGATGACGATCGGGTTCGTCACGCTGACGCTGCTTGCGGTGGTCGCGGTGCTGCTGGCCAGGCCGCTGATCAGCCTCTACAGCACCGGCTGGAGTCCTCGGCAGACCGAGGTGGCGGTGCGGCTGGCGCAGTTCATCCTCCCGCAGATCGCCTTCTTCGGGGTCGGCGCGATCGCCGGCGCGATTCTCAACACCCGGGACAGGTTCGCCGCGCCGATGTGGGCGCCGGTGCTGAACAACATCGTGATGATCGGCGTCGCGGTCGTCTACTACGTGAAACTGGGCGGGGCGGGCACCGACGTCAACACGATCAGCGACGCCGACCTGGCGCTGATCGGGCTCGGCACCACCGCCGGCATCGTGGCGCAGTGCGCGGTGCTGGTCGTCGCGCTGCACCGGGTCGGCTTCCGCTTCCGGCCCAGGTTCGACCTGCGCAACGCAGGGCTCGGCGAGATGGGCAGGACCGCGGTCTGGACCTTCGCGTACGTGGGGATCAGCCAGCTGGGCTTCCTGGTCACCACCAAGCTGGCGACCGGCGCGGGCCAGCGGGCGCCCGGTGCGGGAAACGCCGCCTACGCCTATGCCTACCAGCTCTTCCAGCTCCCCTACGGGATCATCGCGGTCTCGGTGATCACCGCGATGCTGCCCCGGATGAGCAGGGGCGTGGCCGAGGGAAGCCTGGATACGGTCAGGGATGAGTTCTCCTCGGGGGTACGGCTGATCTCGGTGCTCCTCGTACCCGCCGGGCTGCTGCTGATGGTGCTCGGCCCCGCGGTGACCGTGCTGATCTTCTCCTGGGGCAACATGACCGTCGACTCGGCGATCTACATCGGCAACGTGCTGCAGATCTTCGGACTGGCGCTGGTCCCCTTCTCGATCTTCCAGCTACTACTGCGCGTCTTCTATTCCTTCGGCGACACCCGCACCCCGGCCTTTCTGGCCCTCGGCAACGTGGCGGTGAACGCCCTGCTCAGCATGGTGGCCTACGTCACCCTGCCGGCGGAGTACATCGTGATGGGCCTGGCTCTGGCGTTCACCGTCGCCTACGTGGTGGGCAGCGCGGTCGCCTGGACGCTGGCCGCACGCCGGGTCGGGGGCCTGGGAGGGCGCGGGGTGGCCGCCGGGCTGTCCCGGATGTACCTGGCCTCGCTCCCGGCGGCGGCGCTCGCGCTCGGCGTGCTCTGGGTCACGCAGGAACTCACCGGGCTGGACGCGCTGAGCGCCGCCGTCATGCTGGCGGCGGGCGGCGGACTCGGTATGGTTCTTTACTTGGCGATCGCCCACCGGATGCGCATCCCCGAAGTGAGCTCGATCGTTGGAATGGTGGCAGGACGGGTAGGCCGGTAACCCAAAGACTTGTCTCAAACGTCTGACAAGGCGAACACGGGCGGAACCGGCGCGGGACTACCATGGTGCGACACGTGTGGTGACATGCGGCTAATGGAAGCAGGAGGGCGTGGGCGGATCCACCCGGCATCATGTGATGTGTCTTGATGTGCCGACCTGGCGTGGTGCTGTCGTGTTCTCAGTTTCGGAGTCCTCATGAGTTCTCCCACCGTCGAGCCCGGCACCAAGCTGGCCGAGCGCTTCCGGCTCGAAGACCGCGTCCACGAGTCCGGTGGTGCCACGCTGTGGAAGGCCATCGACGAGGTGCTCGCCCGACCCGTCGCCGTCCACACCTTCGACCCCGACTTCCCGCGCCTGAACGAGGTCGTCACGGCGGCCCGGGTGGCCAGCCGGCTGACCGACCCCCGTCTCACCCAGGTCTTCGACGCGACCGAGGACGACGGCCACTCCTACGTGGTCAGCGAGTGGGTGAGCGGTGAGACCTTCGGCGACATGATCGCGGGCGGCCCGCTCGACCCCGAGCGGGCCGCCGCGATGGTCGCCGAGGCCGCCGAGGCGCTGGCCCACGCGCACGAGGCGAACCTCTCCCACCTCTGCCTGACCCCCGAGCACCTGGTCTGGACGGCGGGCAGTACCGTCAAGCTGCTCGGCCTGGGTGTCGACGCCGTCCTGAACGACGTGACGAGCGACGACGGGGCCCGCGAGGACGCCGAGGGCCTCGGCCGCCTGCTGTACGCCGGGCTGACCGGCCACTGGCCGGGCGAGGAGCACGACAGCGGCGGCCTGCCCGTCGCCCCCATGGACGACGGGCACTTCTGCACGCCGCGCCAGGTCACCGCGGGTGTTCCCGGCTACCTCGACACCATCGTCTGCCGGGCGATGCTGCCGGAGACCAGGCGCGGGGCCGACCCGCTGACCACGCCCGCCGAACTCGCCGAGGCGCTGGCCTCGGTGTCGCGGCCCAGCCCGCTGCCGATGCCGACGCCGATGCCGATGACGGTGCTCCCGGTGGCCTCCTCCCGCTCCGAGGGCATCGACACCGCGGCGCCCCAGCAGCACACGCCCCCACCCCAGCACCAGCCCCGTCCGATGCCCCGCCAGGCGGGTGGCGGGATGCTCAACAAGGTCGCCATGACCGTCGTCGTGCTGCTGGTGATGGCGGCCGTCGGCCTGGGCGCCTGGACGCTCGGCCGCAGTATCGGCAACGCCGGCACCCCGGTCACCGGCGAGCAGAGCGCCACTCCCACGCCGACCGTGGCCGTCGCCACCCGCGAGGTGAAGCCCTCCTCGGTCATCGGCTTCGACCCGCTGGGCGACCAGGAGGAGGGCAGCAGGTGGGCCTCGGCCGCGGTCGACGGCAAGGATTCCACCGACTGGCACTCCGAGACGTACGACTCCGCCGACTTCGGGCGGCTCAAGAACGGTGTCGGCCTGCTGCTGGACATGGGCGAGAGCATTCCGGTCAAGCAGGTCTCGATCGACTTCGGCGGCACCTCGGGCGGCGCCGCGGAGCTCAGGATCGGTGACTCGCCCGCCCTCGACGCCCTGACCTCGGTCGAGAAGTTCAGCGGGCTCTCCGGCAAGAAGACGTACACCGCGGAGAGCCCGGGGAAGGGCCGCTACGTGCTCGTCTGGTTCACCAAACTGCCCACCTACCAGGGGAAGTTCCGCGGCCAGGTGCAGGAGATAAAGGTCCTCACGACCAAGTGACATCAGCGCGATTTGATCTGTTTTACGTGGCTTCTTACAGATCATCGGAGAATCCGTGGCACCATCTATCCCGTAGTGGTGTTCTCCCCGGACCGGTATAGCAGGACTCTCCTTGTGAATTCCCCACCCGAGACCCCGCCAGCGGCGGACCAGCAGACGGCGAAGACCTCCGTGTCCGACGCCGACCTGCTCACCCGGCACATCGCCGGGGATCCGCACGCCTTCAGTGAGATAGTCAAGCGACATCGAGACCGCATGTGGGCGGTCGCCCTGCGCACGCTGGGCGACCCCGACGAGGCGGCCGACGCCGTTCAGGATGCCTTCGTCTCGGCCTACCGCAAGGCCGGGAGTTTCCGCGGCGAGGCGGCGTTGACCACGTGGCTCCACCGCATCGTGGTCAACGCCTGCCTCGACCGCATGCGCAGGAAATCGGTACGCCCGGTGGCCGACGACGAGCTCGTCGAGGCCGCGGAGCGTGACACCCCGATGCTCGACCAGACGGCCGAGCGCGAGGTCTCCATGGAGGTCTCCGCGGCGCTGAAGCTGCTGCCCTCCGACCAGCGCGCCGCGCTGGTGCTCGTGGACATGATGGGCTACTCGATCGAGGACGCGGCCCAGGTGCTGGAGGTGCCGAGCGGCACGGTGAAGAGCCGGTGCGCGCGCGGCCGGGCGAAACTCGCCCCGATTCTTTCCCATTTGCGGAACCGATCAGACCTGTCTCGCGTCTCATCCGCGAAGGGAGCACAACTTCGTGACGGGTGATACGCACTACGACCTGGAGATCTTGGCCGAACTGGCCGAGGGACTCCTCGACGCCGCCACGGCCGTGCAGGTACGCGAACATCTCGCGATCTGCGATCCCTGTGGCGAAAGTCTCGCCGACCTCGCAGCGGTCCGTGAGATGCTCGCGGCGACGCCCACACCGGCGATGCCGATGGGAGTCGCGCTGAGAATCGACCGTGCGCTGGCCGCCGAGGCCGAGAGCTTCCGTGGAGGTGGAGTGGGGCTGGTGGAAGCACCGGCCTGGGACGACATAATGCGTGACGCGCCGTGGGAGACGGGATCTCCCGCCGAACCGGCGCCGTGGGAGAGGGCACCTCTTCCCGAGCAGCAGCCCGAGCCGGCCGTACGGCTGGGGGTCGTCGGCGACGACGGCACCGTGACCCCGGTGAACCCCGCGGGCCCGGCCAGACGTCATGGCGCGCCCCGGCGGGCGACCCGGCGGCGCCGGTGGGCGATGCCCGCGGCGGCGGCGGGTGCGGCGGCGGCGGTGATCGGCGCGACCGTGCTGGCGACCGGGACGCTCACCGCGTCCGGTCCGGCCCCAGCGCCTGTCATCGCCCAGCCCGCGCCGAGTGACACGGTCCAGTACGCGCTGACCGACAGCAACTGGAACTACACCGACGCCGAGCTCCGCGGCTCGCTGCTCAACTACATCGGCCCCGCGACCATCGTCGGCACGACCGACAAGTCCGGGATCGACAAGTGTGTCCGGCAGATCTCGGCGGAGATCGGCAAATCGCCCTTCGCCGTGGACCAGGGGTTCTACAACGGGCAGGAGGCCAACATCCTGCTCTTCTGGCAGAACCAGGCCAAGAACACCGTGCGTGTCCACGTCGTGGGCCCGCAGTGCGACAACGTGCGCAAGCCCGGCCTCGCACGCTGGAAGTGATCGGGTAGCGCCCTCGCCCTTCCCGGGAAGGCCCGGCACGGATTCGTCCGTGCCGGGCCTTCCCGTTCCACCTGCGGATCCGTCGGTGCACCGGGCGGGAATCAGCTGCGCCTAGGATCTGTTGACGCCGGTGGCATCAACAGAGGGAGAGGCACGAGCACTGATGGACGTCCGGAATGTGATCATCATCGGATCGGGTCCCGCCGGTTACACATCCGCTGTGTACTCCGCGCGTGCCGACCTCAACCCACTGGTCTTCGAGGGATCCGTCACCGCCGGTGGCGCTCTGATGAACACCACCGAGGTTGAGAACTTCCCGGGCTTTCCCGACGGCATCATGGGCCCCGACCTGATGGACGGGCTGCGCAAGCAGGCCGAGCGGTTCGGTGCCGAGCTGGTCGCCGACGACGTCGTGGAGGTCGACCTGACCGCCAGCCCCAAGGTCGTCAAGACCGCCACCGACACCTTCTACGCCAGGTCCGTCATCCTGGCCACCGGTTCCGGCTACCGCGAGCTGGGCGTGCCCAACGAGAAGCGCCTGTCCGGCCACGGCGTGTCCTGGTGCGCCACCTGTGACGGCTTCTTCTTCCGCGGCCAGGACATCGTGGTCGTGGGCGGCGGCGACACCGCCATGGAGGAGGCCACCTTCCTCACCCGGTTCGCCTCCTCGGTGACCGTCGTGCACCGCCGCGACGAGCTGCGCGCCAGCAAGATCATGCAGGACCGCGCGTTCGCGAACGAGAAGATCCGCTTCGTCTGGGACAGCGAGGTCGTCGACGTGCTGGGCGAGAACAAGGTGAGCGGGGTGCGCCTTCGCAACCTCAAGACCGGCGAGGAGTCCGAGCTGGCGGCCACCGGCCTGTTCATCGCGATCGGGCACGACCCCCGCACCGAGCTCGTCAAGGGCCAGGTGGAGCTCGACGACGAGGGCTACATCAAGGTCGACGCCCCCTCGACCCGCACCAACCTCGACGGCGTCTTCGCCGCCGGCGACGTCGTCGACCACACCTACCGGCAGGCGATCACCGCCGCGGGCACCGGCTGCGCCGCCTCGCTCGACTCCGAGCGCTGGCTGGCCGAGCACGCCGGCGAGTGACGCCGGCCCGCGAGACACATCAGGTATCAGCCACCCATCAGGCACAGAGGGAGAGCAGGACATTGGGGACCATCAAGCACGTGACCGACGCCAGCTTCGAGGCCGACGTCCTCAGGAGCGACAAGCCCGTGATCGTCGACTTCTGGGCCGAGTGGTGCGGCCCGTGCCGGCAGGTGGCGCCGATCCTGGAGGAGATCGCCGGCGAGCAGGCCGAGAAGCTCACCATCGTCAAGCTGAATGTCGATGAGAATCCGGCAACGGCCACAAATTACGGCGTACTCCAGATTCCCACCCTGAACGTCTATAAGAACGGAGAGGTTGTGAAGCAGATCATCGGTGCCAAGCCGAAGGCCATGCTGCTTCGCGAGCTCGAGGGCATCATCTAGGCCCCCTGCGGCCGGCCGCCCCCCACGGCGCCCGCCGTATCACCCGCTTCCGAGCGGCACACCCACCCACAGAAAGCCCCCCGCCCCACCGCGGGGGGCTTTCACATGCGCCGGGCGTTACCGGGCCTCGGCTCCCAGATCGCGGGCATGCAGGAACGCGCGGACTCCAAGGTGGCGCCGTACGGGCTCCAGGGGGTCTCAGACGGGCCGCAGAGCCCTCTCCGGACTTTCATGTCCCCAGGAGCCTCTCCAGTGCCACCTCGACGTCCTCACGCCACGAGACGGCGTTCTTGAGCTCCAGGCGGAGGCGGGGGCGCCGTACGGGCTCCAGGGGGTCTCAGACGGGCCGCAGAGCCCTCTCCGGACTTTCATGTCCCCAGGAGCCTCTCCAGTGCCACCTCGACGTCCTCACGCCACGAGACGGCGTTCTTGAGCTCCAGGCGGAGGCGGGGGCGCCGTACGGGCTCCAGGGGGTCTCAGACGGGCCGCAGAGCCCTCTCCGGACTTTCATGTCCCCAGGAGCCTCTCCAGTGCCACCTCGACGTCCTCACGCCACGAGACGGCGTTCTTGAGCTCCAGGCGGAGGCGGGGGCGCCGTACGGGCTCCAGGGGGTCTCAGACGGGCCGCAGGGCCCTCTCCGGACTTTCATGTCCCCAGGAGCCTCTCCAGTGCCACCTCGACGTCCTCACGCCACGAGACGGCGTTCTTGAGCTCCAGGCGGAGGCGGGGGCGCCGTACGGGCTCCAGGGGGTCTCAGACGGGCCGCAGGGCCCTCTCCGGACTCATGCTCCCAAGGAGCCTCTCCAGTGCCACCTCGACGTCCTCACGCCACGAGACGGCGTTCTTGAGCTCCAGGCGGAGGCGGGGGAAGCGCAGGTGCGGACGGACCGTCTTGAAACCCACGGAGAGCAGGTAGTCGGCGGGCATCAGGCACGCGCCCGGCTGCTCCCACTTCAGGTCGCCGAACGCCTCGATCGCCCGCACCCCGCGCCGGGTCAGGTCCTTGGCCACGCCCTGGACCAGCATCCGGCCCAGGCCGCCCCCGGAGAACTCGGGGATGATGTGCGCGGTCATCAGCAGCACCGCGTCCGCGCTGACCGGCGAGGTCGGGAAGGCCACCGAGCGCGGCACGTAGTGCGGCGGCGCGTAGAGCACGAAACCGGCCGCCACCCCGTCCACGTAGACGATCTTGCCGCAGCTTCCCCACTCCAGCAGCGTGGAGGAGATCCAGGCCTCCTTCTCCAGCCCCGGATCACCGGCCTTCACCGCCCGATCCGCGTTGACGGGATCGAGCTCCCAGAAGACGCACCGGCGGCAGCGGCGCGGCAGGTCGTCGAGATTGTCGAGGGTGACGTTTGCCAGCCGACGCGACACCTGTTGGCCCCAATCCTGGCGAGACGAGTGCAAGCCATGGCGAAAAACGCGCGAAAACGGCGTCTCCAGCTGGCATCGTAGCTCAGTGCGGGTCTTGGTTTCAGGAGGTCCCATCCCCACACGCAGATGACTACGACCTCTGACGTAACCTGGTTTCTCTAATATGAGCGCTTTATGCGCCACACAATTTAGGAGGTGGACCGTGCCCCAGGATAAAGATCATGGTCAGGCCATCGCTCCGACCCAGGGATCGCGCATCGACGCCTACGTCGACCGGTACGCGGCACGAGCAACCGGGATGGTCGCCTCCGAGATTCGAGCTCTTTTCTCCGTCGCGTCGAGGCCCGAGGTGGTCTCGCTCGCCGGCGGAATGCCGTACGTCACCGCCCTGCCCCTGGACGTGGTGGGGGAACTGGTCGCCGACCTGGTCGCCAGGCGCGGTCCCGTCGCGCTCCAGTACGGCTCCGGTCAGGGCGACCCGCACCTGCGCGAGCAGATCTGCGACGTCATGCGGCCGGAGGGCATCGAGGCGAACGCCGACGACGTCGTCGTGACCGTCGGCTCCCAGCAGGCCCTCGACCTGATCACCCGGATCTTCATCGACCCGGGTGACGTCGTGCTCGCCGAGGGGCCTTCCTACGTCGGAGCCCTGGGCACGTTCGCCGCCTACCAGGCCAATGTCATCCACGTCGCGATGGACAGCGAGGGAATCGTCCCCGAGTCGCTGGCCCAGACCATCTACGCCCTGAAGAGCGCGGGCAAACGAATCAAGTTCCTCTACACGATCCCCACGTTCCAGAACCCCGCCGGGGTGACGCTCAACGCCGTGCGCAGGCAGCAGGTCCTGGAGATCTGCCAGCGGGCCGACGTGTTGATCGTCGAGGACAACCCGTACGGCATGCTCGGCTTCGACGGCGAGCCCATGCGGACGCTCCGCGCCGACAACGCCGAAGGCGTGGTCTATCTCGGCTCGTTCTCCAAGACCCTGGCCCCCGGCTTCCGGGTCGGCTGGGCGCTCGCCCCGCACGCCGTCCGCGAGAAGCTGGTGCTGGCGATGGAGTCCGCGGTCCTTTCGCACTCCTCCTTCACCCAGCTGGCCGTCGGCCAGTATCTCGCCACCCAGCCCTGGCTCGAGCAGATCAAGTCGTTCAGAGAGCTCTACCGCGAGCGCCGCGACACCATGCTCGCCTCGCTGGAGGCTCTGATGCCCGCCGGCGTCACCTGGACCCGCCCCGCGGGCGGGTTCTTCGTCTGGGCCACCCTCCCCGAGGGGCTCGACTCCAAGGCCCTGCTGCCCCGCGCGGTCGCCGAACGAGTGGCCTTCGTACCGGGCACCGGTTTCTTCGCCGACGGCGGCGGCGCGCGGAACATGCGGCTCTCCTACTGCTATCCGGAGCCCGACCGCATCCGCGAAGGCGTCCGCCGCCTGGCCGGGGTGATCGAACAGGAGCTCCGTGTCCGCGACACGTTCGGAACCGGCTCGTCTCCGGACCGCGCCGGGGTCGACACCCCGGGCCCCGATCTCGCGTAACCATGCCGCACGGTAGGTGTCCCGTCGTCACGGGACACCTACCGGCATGATCTCCTCCCACCCGGTACCGTACGGTGACTTCCTGTGCCGGTGCGCGGCGATAGATCCGGTCCGCCGGGAAGGCCGGGCCATGCGCGACGAGAGCGACAGGACAGGCTCGGAGCGGGCCTTGACGAGAGGTATGTCGGATGAGTGACCTGGGCCATGTGCTCGTCCTGGCGGGCGGACTCTCCTACGAGCGGGAGGTCTCACTGCGTTCGGGGCGACGGGTGAGTGAGGTGCTGCGAGGGGCGGGCATCTCCGTGGAGACCCGCGACACCGACGCGTCGCTGGTTCCCTCCGTACTCGCGGACCCGCCGGACGCGGTCTTCGTCACCCTGCACGGCGGGGCGGGCGAGGACGGCGCCATCCGCACGGTGCTCGAACTCCTCTCCGTCCCGTACGTCGGTGCCGGCCCCGACGCCTGCCGGGTCGCCTACGACAAACCCACCGCCAAGACCGTCGTCCGCTCCTTCGGTCTGCGCACCCCCGAATCGGTGACGCTGCCCAAGGAGACCTTTCACGACCTCGGCGCCTCCGCGGTGCTGGCCCGCATCGTGGAGTGCCTCGGCCTGCCCCTGTTCGTCAAGCCGTCCCGCGGCGGCTCCGCGCTCGGTGCGTCGATAGTCCGCAGCGCGGAGGAACTTCCCGCCGCCATGGTCGGCTGCTTCGCCTACGGCGACACCGCGCTGATCGAACGCTGCATCGACGGCGTCGAGGTCGCCGTCTCCGTGGTCGACCTCGGGGACGGGCCGGTGGCCCTGCCTCCCGTGGAGATCGTCCCCGACGAGGGCGTGTACGACTACGCGGCCCGCTACACCGCCGGGCACACCGAGTTCTTCGCCCCTGCCCGCCTCTCGCCCGAGGTCTCCGCGGCCTGCGCCGAGATGGCCGTGACCGCGCACACCGCCCTCGGCCTCCGGGACATCTCCCGCACCGACCTGATCGTCGACGCGGACGGCCTGCCGCACTTCCTCGAAGTCAACGTCGCCCCCGGTATGACCGAGACGTCCCTCCTCCCCATGGCCGTGGAGGCCGCCGGCGACGACCTCGGCACCCTCTGCCGGATCCTCCTCGAACAGGCCGCCGCCCGCGGCGCCTGACCTCCGCTCGCTCCGCTGGGAATGGTCGAAGCGCGCGACAGGGGCCGGGCGGGGAGCCTGGAGCGCGGCCCCTGTCGGGAACACCGGCGGTCCGATCATCAGCCGATCGAGGGCCGGTAAGGGCCCGACGGCGGTTCGGTGGAGGGAAGCGGGCCGGGCGTACCGGTGTCCCCCTACGCTGGCCGTGTGCTGACCTCCACCCCATTTCCCAAGAGCTTCGCCAGTGACAACCACGCGGGCGTGCACCCCGCGGTCCTCACCGCCGTCCTCGAAGCGAACACCGGAGACGCCCCCGCTTACGGCGAGGACGTCTGGACCGCCGCGATGGAAGACGCCTTCGGCGCCGAGTTCGGCCCCCAGGCGACCGTCTACCCGATGTTCAACGGCACCGGAGCCAACGTCGTGGGACTAGGACTCGCGCTGCGGCCGTACGACGCGGTGCTCTGCCCGGTCACCGCCCACATCAACACCAACGAGTGCGGCGCGGCCGAACGCGTGCTCGGTGTCAAGCTGGTCACCATCCCCACCGATGACGGCAAAATCTCCGTGGACGACATCCGGGGCAGGCTGTCCGTGCTGGGGGATGCGCACCACTCCCAGCCCAGGGTCGTCTCCATCTCCCAGGTGACCGAGTGCGGCACCTGCTACACCGCCGACGAGGTCGCCGAGCTCGCGGAGTTCGCGCACGCGCACGGTCTCTTCCTGCACATGGACGGCGCCCGGCTGGCCAACGCGGCGGCCGAACTCGGCTGCTCGCTCCGCTCCCTCACCACGGACGCGGGCGTGGACCTGCTCAGCTTCGGCGGCACCAAGAACGGCGCCATGGGCGCCGAGGCGCTCGTGGTCCTCCGCCCCGAACTGGACGCCCCGACGCCGTTCCTCCGCAAGCAGGGAATGCAGCTCGCTTCCAAGATGCGCTTCGTCTCCGCCCAGCTGACCGCGCTCCTCACCGATGATCTCTGGCGCGAGAACGCCGCCCACGCGAACGCCATGGCCCACCGCCTGGCCGAGGGCGTCGCCGACCTCCCCGGCGTCTCCCTGCGTTACCCGGTGCAGTCCAACGCGGTCTTTCCCGCCCTTCCGGAGAAGGTCATCGCGGAGTTGCAGCAGCGCTACCTCTTCCATGTCTGGGACGCGGCCGAGAACGTGGTCCGCTGGGTGACCTCCTTTGACACCACCTCCGAACATGTCGACGCCTTCGTCGCCGACATCCGGCTCGCCGTCCAGGAGGCGGCCGGCTCCTGAGTGACGGCTGTTTCACGTGAAACAGCCGTCCGTGCGAGCCCGCCGTCCCCGAATGCGAACCTCGGCGTTCCGGTACGGCACCCCTGCCCGTCCGCGTCGATCGGCGCTCGATGTTTCACGTGAAACGGCGCCGCCTCCGTCACGACGACGGGGGCCGCACCGGCCAACCCCGGCGCGCCGGCGTCAGGGGCGGAATGCTTGGCAGCCGTACGGCCCTGAGGCCTCGCGTGCGCGTGCGGCGAGGCGTATCGAACGGGAGGGCTTCGCTCGACCGTCGCGGTGGCGTACGACGGCCAAGGAGGGGCGTCACGCGAGGGCGGCGCCGGGAACATGAGAACGGCCTCCCTGTTTCACGTGAAACAGGGAGGCCGTTCGAGCGGAGAACCCTCCGGGAGAGGGGAGCGGGGGGCGGGATTCACCGGCTCACAACGGGGGCCCCATCGACCCCGCGCCGACAAGCCCTGCCGGAAATCATCCTTCCTGCACCTGCAGCGATCCCGGAGCCATCGTGCTGATGATGCGCTCCAGGTCGTCGATGGTCGCGAACTCCACCACGATGCGCCCCTTACGGCGGCCGAAGTCGACCTTCACCCGGGTCTCGAAGCGGTCGGAGAGACGGTCTGCCAGGTGCCGGAGGGCGGGCTCCTCGGCGGGCTTGGTCCGGGGAGCTCTCTGAGTCGGAGCCGGAGCGGCCTTGGCGTCGCCCACGGCGACGATCTCCTCGACCGCGCGGACCGACAGCAGCTCGGCCGTGATCCGGTGGGCGAGATGCTCCTGGGCGGCGGGGTTGTCCAGGCCGAGTAGGGCTCGCGCGTGGCCCGCACTGATCGTTCCCGCCGCGACCTTGAGCTGTACTCCGGCCGGCAGGTTCAGCAGACGCAGTGTGTTGGTCACGTGCGAACGGGAACGGCCGACGCGGGTGGCGAGCTGCTCGTGGGTCGCACCGAAGTCGTCGAGCAACTGCCGGTAGGCCGCCGCCTCCTCCAGAGCGTTGAGCTGCTCGCGCTGGAGGTTCTCGATGAGCGCGTCAAGCAGGAGCTTGTCCTCCTGAGTGCTCCGCACGATCGCGGGGATCTCGGAGAGGCCGGCGAGCCTGGAAGCACGCCAGCGGCGCTCGCCCATGACCAGCTCGTAGCGCCCCTCGCCTGTCGCGCGCACCACGACCGGCTGGAGCAGGCCGACCTCACCGATCGAGGCGGCCAACTCCTTCAGAGCCTCCTCGTCGAAGACGTCGCGGGGCTGGCGCGGGTTGGGCGCGATGTCGTCGACGGGGATCTCAAGGAAGTAGGCGCCCGCGACCGGCTTCGGGCCGGGCTGCTCCGGCACCGCCGGCTCCGGAGCGACCATCGTCACGGTCATCGACACGGGTGTCTCGGCGACGACGGCCGGGCCCGTCGGGATGAGGGCCCCCAGTCCCCTGCCCAGCCCTCTCGGCTGCTTACTCACTGCCCCTCCCGAGGCTCAAGATGTCGCCCGCATTCGCGGTACTCATACGGCCACACCGCGATAAGCGATCTCACGAGCGGCGTCCATATAGGCCATCGCGCCGCTGGAGCCCGGGTCGTACGTCATGACCGACTGACCGTAGCTCGGGGCCTCGGAGACGCGCACGCTCCGGGGAATCAACGTGCTCAACACCGTCGCGCCGAAATGGGAGCGGACCTCGTCGGCCACCTGGGAGGCCAGGCGGGTGCGTCCGTCGTACATCGTCATGAGGATGGTGGAGAGATCAAGCGTGGGGTTCAGATGGGCGCGGACCAGATCCACGTTTCTCAACAGCTGCCCAAGGCCCTCCAGCGCGTAGTACTCGCACTGGATGGGGATCAGCAACTCGTTGGCGGCCATCAGCGCGTTGACGGTGAGCAGGCCGAGCGAGGGAGGGCAGTCAATGAGGATGTAGTCGAACTCAACGGCGTCGTACGCGGTCAGCGCGCGCTGCAGGCGAGCCTCACGGGCGACCATGGAGACCAACTCGATCTCGGCACCGGCCAGGTCGATCGTGGCGGGAGCACAGTAGAGACCCGGCATGTCCGGGACCTCCTTCACCACCTCCGCGAGCGGCATGTCCTCCACGAGCACCTTGTACATGTCCGGTACGTCGCCACGGTGCTCGACGGCCAGGGCCGTCGAGGCGTTGCCCTGGGGGTCGAGGTCGACCACGAGCACCCGCTGGCCGTGCATGGACAGCGCTGCCGCCAGGTTGACCGACGTGGTGGTCTTACCGACGCCGCCCTTCTGGTTGGCGACGGTGAAGATCCGGGTTTTGGGAGGGCGGGGCCAATCTCCATCTCGGACCCCGGTGGAACCTCCGGGAGCGGTGGTCTTCCGGGTCGGTGTTTCACGTGAAACCACTGAGCTGAGTGCCTCTCGTACCAGCGGCGAGTCGCCGGGATTAAGGGGGGTCTGGGTCACGGTCGTCGTCCTTTCAACCGGCCTGACTACGGCACCGGGAGCCGGTGCCGGCCAACCCAGACCGGAAAGGCGTCCATGTGGCAAAGCGGCCGGATCCTCGGGCCAGCCGAGACCGCTCGTCGCGCTGGCAATCGCACCTGTACGGTCGTCCACTGGCCTCGTACTCGCTTTGCTCGGTTTGTCTACTGGCCTCGCGCTACCTGTCTCGCGAGGCGCGATCCTTCCGGCGAGCGGTCTTCCGCGCTCCTTCTGGAGCTCGACCGGCGACCACCCGGATGAGAGTTGTGGGCGGCTCGACCTTACCGTGCCCGACCGATGTGAGCTCAGCGGTTTGAACCCCACTCGACCGCAATTGCCGTTCGGCGTCCGCCAATTCCTCCGCGGCACGCTCGCCCTTCATGGCCAGCAGCTCGCCCCCCTCACGCAGAAGGGGAAGCGCCCACTTCAGCAGGCGGTCGAGCGGTGCCACCGCACGGGCGGAGGCGACGTCGAACTCCCGCCTGCCCGCGAACTCCTCCGCCCGGCCGCGCAACACCTCGACGTTGCCGAGCTTCAGCGACTCCACGCACTCCTCCAGGAAGACCGTCCGGCGAAGGAGCGGCTCCAGGAGGGTGACGGTGATGTCCGGCCGTACGATCGCCAGGACCAGGCCCGGCAGTCCGGCGCCGGAACCGATGTCGACCAGGCGTGCGCCCGCGGGCACCGCCTCGGCGACCACCGCGCAGTTGAGCAGATGGCGGTCCCAGATGCGCGGCACCTCCCGCGGGCCGAGCAGCCCGCGCACCACCCCGGGGCCGGCCAGCAGTTCCGCGAACGCCTCCGCCCTGGCCCAGGCGTCACCGGCGAACACCTCGCGCGCGACCTCGGGCGGCTCAGGGATCTGGTCACTCACTCGACGCTCACTCTTCCCTCGGAAATGTCGGGGTCAGGCCGGTCTTAAGGCTAACGGCCCGCCTCGACGGCACCGCACGGCGCGGGCCCCGAACTCGTATGCCCCCGCCGACATCGTACGGAACAGGCCGCAAAAAAAGGCCGCCGCCCCTGGAAGAACCAGGGGCGGCGGCCGCTGCCCGTCCGCGCCGTCGCTAGACGGGGAGGACCACCACGAAACGGCGGGGCTCCTCGCCCTCGGACTCGCTCCGCAGGCCCGCCGCCGCGACGGCATCATGCACGATCTTCCGCTCGAACGGGGTCATCGGCTGCAGCGACTTGGGCTCGCCGTCCCGCTTGACGTCCGCAGCGACCTTGGTGCCGAGCTCGCTCAGCTCGCTCCGGCGGCGGTCGCGGTAGCCGCCGATGTCGAGCATCAGGCGCGACCGCTCACCCGTCTGGCGATGGACCGCGAGACGCGTCAATTCCTGGATGGCCTCCAGCACCTCGCCGTTGGGGCCGACCAGATCACCGCCCTTGATATCGACCACCGACACCACGGCGCGATCACCTTCGACATCCATGTCGATGTCACCGTCGATGTCGGCGATGTCGAGCAGACCCTCGACGTAATCCGCCGCGATCTCGCCTTCCTGCTCCAGGGCGGCGAGATCGGGAGCCGCCTTCACGGGCTCCCTCTCGGCCTCGGCCTCGGTCACGTCCGGCCACTCCTTCGTGCTGTCGGGATGAGACGTCAGGACTTCTTGCTACCGGTCCGCTTGCTGCGGGGCTGGCGGGTGGGCTGCTGGCGGACCACCTTGGGCTCCGGCGCGGACGGCACCTCGGGCTCGGGGGCGGTCTTCTTGACCTTGCTCAGCAGGCTCGGCTTGGGCTCGGGGGTCGTGACGTTGCCCTTCGCGTCGACCACCGGGGAGGGGTTGCGGCTGTAGAACCAGTGCTGCTGGCCGAGGGTCCAGAGGTTCGTGGTGACCCAGTAGAGGATCAGGCCCAGGGGGAAGTTCAGCGAGAAGATGGCGAACAGCGGCGAGACGTACATCAGGATCTTCTGCTGCTGCGCCATCGGGTTGTCCGGCATCTGGGCCATCGAGCGGGTCACGCTCTGCCGGACGGTAAGGAAGGTGGTCAGCGAGCTGATCGCCACGAAGACGGCGAGAACGACCTTGGTGACGATGGGGTCGGCGTTCAGCGCGATGATGTCGTTCGAACTGGTGAAGAAGGTCGCCGGGATCGGCGCGCCGAAGATGTGGGCCGCCCTGGCGCTGTCCATCAGCTGCTGGGTCATGCCGAACTTGGGAACCGGGCTGTTGGCCATGGCCTGGAGCACGGTGAACATCGAGATGAAGATCGGGAACTGCGCCAGAATCGGCAGGCAGCCACCCAGCGGGTTGGCGCCCTGCCCCTGGTACAGCGCCATGACCTCCTGGTTCATCCGCTGCTTGTCGTTCTTGTAGCGCTTGCGGATCTCCTGGACCTTTGGCGCCAGTTCCTGCATCTTCTTCGAGGAGCGCATCTGCTTGAGGAAGAGCGGGAAGATCAGCAGCCGCATCAGCACGGTGAGCGTGATGATGGTCAGCGCCCAGTTGAGCCCGCTGTTCCTCGGGATGAAGGTGCTGTAGCCCTCGTGAATCCAGGTGATCACTTGGGCGACGGCCGTGTAAAGCCAGTTCAGCCAGGACAGCTCCACCGAGCTAGCTCCCTTGCGTTTCGTCGGACCGGCCCGGGGGAACCGGGTCAAAGCCTCCGGGATGGAATGGGTGGCAACGCCCGATTCTCCGGATCGTCAACCATGTGCCGCGTAGCGCGCCGTGAACGGCCACGGCTTCGAGGCCATAGGCACTGCACGAGGGGTGGAAACGGCAACGGGGACCCAGCAAAGGGCTCACGAAGGCCCGGTAGAACCGGATCGG
The DNA here is from genome assembly GCF_050943795.1 of Streptosporangium sp. CA-115845. NCBI lineage: Bacteria > Bacillati > Actinomycetota > Actinomycetes > Streptosporangiales > Streptosporangiaceae > Streptosporangium > Streptosporangium sp. CA-115845. Next base: position 10,077,981 of record NZ_CP191988.1, read on the forward strand.
AGCCATCAGGATCCTGGCAGCCGGAGAAATCCCGGCGATCTGCTGCGCCGTCATCATCGCCCATCCATGCGAGCCCCCGGGGGCTCTAGCCGCCTGAGTAAACGATCCAGCGCGACGTCGAGTTCGGCGGCAATGCGCTCGCTTCGCGCGGACGCGGCCGATGGATTGGCGCGTACAACAAGCAGGCTACCTCGCGGAAGCCGGTCGAGACGGTCTCGCATGAGGTGTCGCAACTGACGTTTGACCCGATTTCTGATGACCGCGCCTCCCACGGCGCGACTCACCACGAATCCGACCAGGGGGGGATCGTCAGCGTCAGGGCGCATGCCAAAGTGCGCGACCAGGGTGGGGCGGCCTGCTCGGCTTCCCCTTCTGATCGCGCCGGCGAAATCGTCGCCCCGGCGCATGCGGGACCCGGACGGCAACACGAGAGATCTTCGTGACCCTGGGCAGGTACGCCTGTCGCCCGTCGGCATCGCTGCCGACGGGCGATGGGCGCTGCTGCCTTGGCCCGGCGGACCGGGCGCAACGGATGCGTCAGGCGGAGAGCTCGGCGCGGCCCTTGCGACGGCGAGCGGCAAGGATGGCGCGGCCGGCGCGGGTGCGCATGCGGAGCCGGAAGCCGTGGGTCTTCGCACGACGGCGGTTGTTCGGCTGGAAAGTACGCTTGCTCACGAGTGGGCTCCAGGCTCAAGACGCATCCCCAGCACATGGGGACGCTCGACAATGGCTGGCCTGCCGGATGCGGGGCATGCGAAATAGCCGCCGCGTGGCAAGCCGACCGTCGTACGTTACGGGGCAGGCGCGTCCCAGGTCAAACCGGAGAACATCCTGGAGCACGCGAACACAGGTTATCCACCTTTCCACAGGCACGTTTTCCACCGGCGCCCCGCCGTCCACAGGATGTGCACTCTGTCCCCCCCGTACTGCCACTAGGCTGTGGACAACGTCTTGTACACAGCTGTGGACAGGGCTACCCACGGCCCTTCCAAACCCTCTCTCCACTGCGAGGACGCGTCGGACCGCGGGTAACAGACTGTGCACAGCCTGTGGATTCGGTGTGGATATCGAACGATGCCCACGAAGGTGCCACGGGACGCCCGGCGTGTGGACAACGGCGAGATCCGGTGCTTCCGGCGGCCATCGATGTGGATAAACAGATCGCGGTAGGCCAGCGGGGGCCGCGTCGGGAGGAGGGGAGCCGACTC